>NZ_JBFLUK010000001.1:0-4529953 GCF_050470685.1 Trinickia sp. NRRL B-1857
GCGGGTGCGGGGGCCGGGAGCGGCACGGCGCGCGAACTCGGCCTCGGGCCCGGCTATCAGATCGGCGCGGCACTTCTTGGGGGCGCGGCTGGTGTCGGCGCCGGCTCGCTTGCGTCGGCCGGCGTGCGCGCCGCGGCGAATCGCATGATGCCGGCGCCTTCGATCCCGCCGGCGGCCGCAGCTTCGCGCGCGGACAGCGCCGTCGAGCGAATGCTCAATGACCTCGGCCCGCAGGCGCGTCAGGCCTACGCACCGATGCAGCAGCCCGAGCCTGTTCCAGTAGGCCCCGCGCTTGGAGCGCCTGCGCCGAGCGATGGAGTGCAGGCGGCCGCGCCTGGGGCGCCGAATGTTCCAGCGCCGACGCAGCCCGCTGCCGCCCAGCCGATGCCCACCGCATCGAGCCAGTTCGGCACGTTTCAGCCGCTCCAGCAGCGCATTGCGCAAGCGATTCAGGAAAACCCGCAGGTAGATCCGGCGGCCGTGATGCGGGCGCAGGACTTTCAAACGCTCGGCATGCAGCCGACGCTCGGACAGATCACACGCGATCCGATTCAGTACGCCCAGGAAATGAACATTCGCGGCGCTCCGACGGGCGCGCCGATCGCAAATCGATTCAATCAGCAAAATGCGCAATTGCAACAGGCGCTGATGGGACTTACCGGCACACCTGCGGATGCCTATCAGGCGGGCGGCGCGATTAAGGGGGGCACTCCAGTCGATCGATAATCAGATGGGGCAGCAGGTCAGCGACGCCTATGCGGCCGCGCGCGCCTCGAGCGGCAAGAATCTCGACGTCCCGCTGCAAGGTGTCGCCCAGGATTACGCGCAGGTCTTGAACGATTTCGGCGACAAGGTGCCGAGTGGCGTGCGCAACAATTTCAATCAGCTCGGGCTCATGGGGGGCACGCAGCAGAAGACTTTCTCGATCGAGAATGCCGAAAACCTGCTCAAAGTCATCAACGCCAATCAGAGCAATGATCCGGCGACTAATACAGCGCTCGGGCAACTCCGCAATAGCGTGAAGAACGCGATTCTTTCGGCCGACGACCAGGGCGGAGTATTTGCACCGGCCCGCGCGCTCGCTGCGCAGCGCTTCGCCCTACAGGATCAGATCCCGGCGCTGCAAGCCGCATCCGCCGACACCGTCGCGCCTGATGACTTCGTGAAGCGCTTCGTCGTTGGCGGCAAGACGGACGACGTCTCGGCGATGGCGCAATTGCTCCAGCAACACGCGCCGGATGCCTTCCAGGAGATGCGCAGCCAGATCGGCGCGCAACTCGCCGCGAAGGGCTTCGGCGCCAATCCTGCGGGCGATGCGCGGTTTAATCCGTCGCCTTATATGCAGCAGATGCAGGCTTTCGGCCCGACTAAGCTCGCGGCCTTCTATACGCCCGACGAACTCGCTCAACTGAACGCGATCGGGCGCGTCGGCGCGTATATGAATGCCTTCCCGTCTGCGGCGCCCGTCAATACGTCGAACACCGCCTCGGCGATCGCGTCGCTCGTAGGCGCGGGGGTGAAGAAGATTCCGTATGTGGGGGGCCTAGTCGACAACGCACAAAACCGCATGTTCGTGAATCGAGCCCTAGCCGCACGTCTATCGGATACGGCCGTCCAACAGCCCGGCGGTGCGCCGGCGCAGAGCGCGCTCGGCTCGCTTCTCTTGAACTCGGCGCAGCGAACGCCAAGCGGAAACCCCTGATTTGAGGATCACGTAAATGGCCACACACATGATCGGTGCGAGGGCAGTGATGGAATTTTGCATAGGGGGTCACCATGCCGTTTAACGGTTCGGGGCAGTTCAACTTGATCTACAACTGGCAGAACGACGCTGCCCAGGGTTTAGATATTAGCTCATCGCGCATGCAAGGCCAGGATGCCGATATTGCGTCGGGCCTGTCGAACTGCATTACGAAGGACGGCCAGCAAACGGCAACGGCGAATCTGCCGATGGGCGGCTTCCGGCATACGAATGTAGCGAATGCTCAATATCCCACCGAGTATGCGACGGTTTCCCAAGTGCAAAGTGCCGGGCTGACGTTACTCGGAGGGAGCGCCGGAAGTGCGACCTTTCCGTCACTGGAAATTTCAACGTCATCCGGCTTGACGCTTAGCACCATTTCTGGCGGCAACACAGCCCCCATCAAGTTCGGGGATGGCACCGGCTGGAAACTGCCGTTTCAGATAGCGACGGGGGCTAATGCCGGCAATACGTTCGCGACGATATCTGACCTGGGATCGCTGTCGCTTGACGGAAACGCCTCGTTGAATTCCACCGGATCGACAAGCCCTAGCCTCATTTTGAATGCGAACGGCTATTCACCGTCCATGCGATCGAACTCGGGAAACGCGACGATCCAGTTTCTCAATTCAGCGGGTTCGCTGGTTACGCTGTCTATCGACAACACGGGCAACGTCGTGGCAAACGGCGTTGTCAGCGGGTCAAATATCACGGGCAGTTCTGACGAGCGTCTTAAGGAAGATTGGCGCCCGATGGCGCGCGACTTTCTGGAGCGCATGGCCGGCGTGCTGCATGGCACCTTTTCATGGAAGAAAGACCGGATCAGGAGCGCGGGCGTCGGCGCGGCGTCGCTGCGCGAGGTGTTCCCAGAGGCGGTGCATGAGGATGCGGAAGGCATGCTCTCGGTCGCATATGGCCACGCCGCACTCGTCACGGTGCTCGAGCTTATCCCGTGCGTATTGCGCTTGCTTGAAGAGCACGGAGAAACGCCGTGACGCTTCCAGCCTCGTTCCCGTTTTCCATGTCCGATGTCGCGACCGAACTCGGCCTTACATTGCCGCTGTCGATAAATCACCCTTGGGTGATCGCGCTGGCATTCAAAAGCGCACTGCCTGTCAGTTTTAGCGACCTACTCGGCCAGTCCGGCCATTTCGACGGAAATGTCACCGGAAATGGGGGCGGCGGCACCAGTTCGGCTCCATTTCCGACCGGATCTAAATTCTTTGGCGGCACGCTTTCGGTGATAACCGATCAGTCCGGTTCGATCACGCTCAGTTTTCTCATTCCGCCTGGCGGCGTCTATCCGAACTGGACAGGAAATATCAAAGTGGTGAATGTGACCGCGGGCCTTAGCGTCGTGCTCACAAAATCAAATCTAAGCACTTGGGTCGGGACCGGAAGTGCGAGCCTGGTCCCGCCGAACGGCACCGCTAATCACCTGACGGTTTATCCGTCAACCTAACGGGGAAAATATGCATAAAGAAATGGTCGCGGCGGCCACGAACGGCACAGCGAGTGCGGTCGGCGTAACAAGCTCGTGGTGGCTCTGGCTCATCGATCCCAATTCGGCGCATATCGTGACGCTGCTCACGGTCATCCTCATCCTGTCGCAGCTCGTATGGGGATGGCGCAAGTTTTTCAGCGAGGCCCGCAATGACTAGCTTCGACGACGCTTTCGATGCGCTCATCGGCAACGAGGGCGGCTTTGTAGATAACCCGAAGGACCCCGGCGGCGCGACCTGCTGGGGTGTTACCGAGCGCGTCGCGCGTGCGCAGGGCTATGCCGGGCCGATGCGAGATCTGCCCCGCGACACCGCCAAGGCGATTGCCAAAAAACTCTATTGGGATCCGTTGCATCTCGACGAGTTCGACCCGCGCGTGGGGTTCCAAATCTTCGATGCGAACTACAACGGCGGCCACCCCGTGATCTGGATGCAGGGCGCGGCGGCCACGCCCGTCGACGGGCTGCTCGGGCCCGCGACGATTTTCGCCGTGCGCGCAACCGATCCGCTCAAGTTCATCTTGCGCTGGAACTCGCTGCGCCTGCGCTACTACACGTCGCTGAAAACGTGGTCGACGTTCGGCAAGGGCTGGACCAATCGCATCGCCGACAACCTGAAACGAGGAGCAAACTGACATGCCGCTTATCCCTATCGCTATGGCGCTCGCCCAATTCGCGCCCATGATCGCGGGCCTCTTCGGTGGATCCAAGGCCGAGGCGGTCGCGCAACACGTCGTGGGCATCGCTCAGACCGTCACCGGACAGTCAGCGCCGGATGCCGCACTCGCAGCGATCCAGGCCGATCCGAATCTGGCCATGCAGTTCCAAAAGGCCGTGCTCGAGCAGCAGGCGCACCTCGCCGAGATCGCGGCCGACGTCGAGAAAGCCGAATTGGCGGCCGACACGGCGAATACCGCAGCCATCAATCAAACGATGCAGACCGAGGCGAAGGCGGATCACTGGCCGACGTATAGCTGGCGTCCGTTCGTCGGCTTCTGCTTCGGGTTACTCGGGTTGGCATCCGGTGTCACTGTCGCGATCGCATATCTCGGCGTGATGTTCTTTCGCGTCAATCCCGGAGTACTCGGCCAGTTGCCGGGGATGCTCGGCGCCGAGGCGGCCGTGATGGCTACCATGGCGCCGGTGCTCGGGATCGCCAGCTACTTCCGCGGGAAGATGCAGGCGAACCCGTTACTACCTACCGATAATCGGGGCTAGCGCGCCCCGTTAGTGCGTGCCGGCCGATTGGCTGGCGGCACACGTAGGCGCCGTCGGCCCGGTCGTCTCGCATGGCCGCAGCGGGATAGGGTAGACGGCCTTCGGGACGACTTCTTGGCCGCTGCCGTCGCTGCCGCCACCCCCGCAGGCCGATAAGGCCGCGGTGGTGAGAATGAGAACGAGGGTGAGGGTGGTCTTCTTCATTTGGTATGGTCCTGTGTGGCATGTGACCAAAACGTGACCGCACCGATACAATACGGTCCCGAAAGGCCCTAAAAATCTGAAAGTCGGTCAAATCCCGTTTGCTGACCGGCGCGGGGTTTGTGTTTAAAAATCATTGTGTTAGCTGATATGCCTAGCTCTTGTGGGGCGATAGGCTATCGCAATCGCTTTGGCCATCCCCATCCGCACGTATGGTCGCGCTTCGAGGCGCGCGGCATCGTGCTCGCGCGGACCGATCGCGACGGGGCGGTGCGGATCGTCGCGAACGCGGGCCGGCTGAAGCTCGAGCGTTATCGGGCGTCGCACGCTCGGTATTGGATGGACCGATAAAAAACGAACGAACCTGGAGGCAGCGGCGCTTGAAAGACGTCATCCACTTTTCGCATGCGAACGGCTTTCCGGCATCGATTTACCGGACGTTGTTCGCCGAACTCTCCGACGATTACGAGCTTCGCTATATCGAGCGCATCGGCCACGACCCCCACTATCCGGTCACGAGCGACTGGCCGCATCTCGTCGACGAACTGCTGGCCGATATCGGGCGACGCTACGAGCGGCCCGTTTGGCTCGTCGGTCATTCGCTGGGCGGCTACCTCTCGCTGATGGCCGCGCTCAAGCACCCGCAATGGGTACGCGGCGTCGTCATGCTCGACTCGCCGGTCATCGCCGGCTGGCGCGCGAACGTCTTGCGTTTCACGCAATGGACCGGGCTCGACGAGCGCCTTTCGCCGGCTGCCGCCACGCGCACGCGGCGCACGCAATGGGCTAGCCGGGAAGAGGCTTGGCGCCATTTTCATGCCAAGAGCGCCTTCGCCCGGTGGGACGAGCGCGTTTTGTCCGACTACATCGATTTCGGTATCCCGCAAAGCTCGGCGGACGGCAAACGTACGCTCGCGTTCGATCGCGATATCGAATACCGGATCTACCGGACGCTGCCGCGTACGCTCGGTCCTCGGCTCGCGCACGGCGCCCCGGTGCCGCTCGGCTTTATCGCCGGCACTCATTCGAAGGAAATCCGCCAGGTAGGGCTCGATGCGACGCGGCGTGCGGCGCGCGGGCGCCTCGAATGGATGGAGGGCAGTCACTTGTTTCCGATGGAGCGGCCGATCGAAACGGCGCGGGCGCTGCAACGGATGCTGCGAACGCTGCGCGAAGCCGGGTAGCGGCTACGGCGCGCCGGGTGCGCAGTTAAGCGCGGGCCTGCGGTTGTGTTCTCGTTGCAACGCATGTGTGTTCCAACTGAGGGCGGACCCTAAGGTATAATCCGTTTTTCCCGCGAGCATCCAGCGATGACCAAATTTGTTTTCGTCACCGGCGGCGTAGTGTCGTCCCTCGGCAAGGGCATTGCCGCCGCTTCTCTCGCCGCGATTCTCGAATCGCGCGGTCTGAAAGTCACCCTCCTTAAGCTCGATCCCTACATCAACGTCGACCCCGGCACGATGAGCCCGTTTCAACACGGGGAAGTATTCGTGACCGAAGACGGCGCTGAGACGGATCTCGACCTCGGTCATTACGAGCGGTTCATCAGCACGAAGATGCGCCGCGCGAACAACTTCACGACCGGGCAGATCTACGAATCGGTGATCCGCAAGGAGCGTCGAGGCGACTACCTCGGCAAGACGGTACAGGTGATTCCCCACATCACGAACGAAATTCAGGCGTTCATCGAGCGCGGGGCGGCATCGGCCACCTGCGGCGAGCCCGATGTGGCGATCGTCGAAATCGGCGGGACGGTGGGCGACATCGAATCGCTGCCGTTCCTTGAAGCCGCCCGGCAAATGAGCCTGCGTCTGGGCCGCAACAGCGCCTGCTTCGTGCATTTGACGCTCGTGCCGTTCATCGCGACGGCCGGCGAGTTGAAGACCAAGCCGACCCAGCATAGCGTGCAAAAGCTGCGCGAGATCGGGATCTTGCCGCACGTGCTGCTGTGCCGTGCCGATCGCCGTATCCCGGACGACGAGAGCAAGAAGATTTCGATGTTCTCGAACGTTCCGGAAGACGCCGTCATTTCGGTTTGGGACGTCGATAGCATTTACAAGATTCCGCAGATGCTGCACGACCAAGGTCTCGACAGCATCATTTGCGACGAGCTCAAGCTGCAACCGAAGCCGGCCGATCTGTCGATGTGGTCGGCGATCGTGGACAAGCTCGAACACCCGAAGCACGAAGTGACGATCGGCATGGTCGGCAAGTACGTCGATCTGACCGAATCGTACAAGTCGCTGATCGAAGCGCTGCGCCATGCGTCGGTGCATACGTCGACGAAGGTCAACATCGAGTACATCGACTCGGAAGAAATCGAAGCGCAGGGCGTGGACAGCCTGAAGCACCTCGACGCCGTGTTGGTCCCGGGCGGCTTCGGCCGTCGCGGTACGGAAGGCAAGATCGCGGCGATTCGCTATGCACGCGAGGCGAAGGTGCCGTATCTCGGCATCTGCCTCGGCATGCAGTTGGCCGTCATCGAATTCGCCCGAGACGTCGTCGGTCTGGAAGGCGCGAATAGCACGGAGTTCGACGCTGCCACGGCGCATCGCGTCGTTGCGTTGATCACCGAGTGGCACGACCGCGAAGGCCGTGTCGAAAAGCGTACCGAGGAATCGGATCTCGGCGGCACGATGCGTCTGGGCTCCCAGCGCTGCCCGATCAAGCCCGGCACGCTTGCGGAACAGATTTACGGCAAGGATGTGAACGAGCGCCATCGTCACCGTTATGAAGTCAATAACGGTTACGTGCCGCAACTCGAATCCGGTGGCCTTATCATCAGCGCGCGCACGCCGAGCGAAGATTTGCCGGAAATGATGGAGCTGCCGCGCAGCCTGCATCCGTGGTTCGTCGGCGTGCAGTTCCACCCCGAATTCACGTCGACGCCGCGCGACGGCCACCCGCTGTTCAAGTCGTTCGTCGAAGCGGCGCTGGCCTGTCACGAAGCGCGCAAGGAGAAGGCATGAAGCTGTGCGACTTCGAGGTCGGTCTCGATAAGCCGTTTTTTCTGATTGCGGGCACCTGCGTCATCGAATCGGAGCAGATGACGATCGATACGGCCGGCCGGCTCAAGGAGATTTGCGCGAAGCTCGGCATCCCGTTCATTTACAAGTCTTCGTACGATAAGGCCAATCGCAGCTCGGGCAAGTCGTTCCGCGGGCTCGGTATGGACGAAGGCTTGCGCATTCTGTCCGAAGTGAAGCGTCAGCTTGGCGTACCCGTGCTGACCGACGTGCACGCCGTCGAGGAGATCGAGCAAGTCGCCTCGGTCGTGGACGTCTTGCAAACGCCGGCGTTCCTGTGCCGCCAGACCGACTTCATTCATGCCTGCGCGCGCTCGGGCAAGCCTGTCAATATCAAGAAGGGCCAGTTCCTCGCGCCGCACGACATGAAGAACGTGATCGACAAGGCGCGCGAAGCGGCGCGCGAAGCGGGTCTGTCGGAAGACCGCTTCCTCGCCTGCGAGCGCGGCGTTTCGTTCGGCTACAACAATCTCGTTTCCGATATGCGTTCGCTCGCGATCATGCGCGAGACGAATGCACCCGTGGTGTTCGACGCCACCCACTCGGTTCAGTTGCCGGGCGGGCAGGGTACAAGCTCGGGCGGGCAGCGCGAATTCGTGCCCGTTCTGTCGCGCGCGGCCGTCGCCGTGGGCGTTGCGGGCTTGTTCATGGAGACGCACCCCGATCCCGCCTGCGCGCTGTCGGACGGCCCTAATGCCGTGCCGTTGCGGCGCATGAGCGACCTGCTGGAGACGCTCGTCGCTTTGGATACCGTCGTGAAACGCACTCCGTTCATCGAGCGCGATTTCAACTGACTGCACCCGTCAAGAAAGAGAAGTCATCGTTATCTAAGAGGAAATCATGAGTGCAATCGTAGATATCATCGGCCGTGAGATTTTGGATTCGCGAGGCAACCCGACCGTCGAATGCGATGTGCTGCTTGAATCGGGCACGATGGGCCGTGCGGCCGTGCCGTCGGGCGCGTCCACGGGCTCGCGCGAAGCGATCGAGTTGCGTGACGGCGAAGCCGGCCGCTATAGCGGTAAGGGCGTGCTCAAGGCGGTCGAGCATATCAACACCGAGATTTCCGAAGCGATCATGGGCCTCGACGCGTCGGAGCAAGCGTTCCTCGACAAGACGCTGCTCGAGCTCGACGGCACCGACAACAAGTCGCGTCTCGGCGCGAACGCGATGCTGGCCGTGTCGATGGCGGTCGCCAAGGCCGCGGCCGAGGAAGCGGGCCTGCCGCTGTACCGTTACTTCGGCGGTTCGGGTGCGATGCAATTGCCGGTGCCGATGATGAACATCGTCAATGGCGGCGCGCACGCGAACAACAGCCTCGACATTCAAGAGTTCATGATCGTTCCGGTCAGCCAGCCGACGTTCCGCGAAGCGTTGCGTTGCGGCGCGGAAGTGTTCCATGCGCTGAAGAAGATCCTGTCCGACCGCGGCATGAGCACGGCGGTGGGCGACGAAGGCGGCTTCGCGCCGAACTTCGGTAGCAACGCCGAGTGCCTCTCGGCGATCCTGCAAGCGATCGAGAAGGCCGGCTACCGTGCGGGCGAAGACGTGCTGCTCGCGCTCGACTGTGCGGCCAGCGAGTTCTACCACGACGGCAAGTACCAGTTGGCGGGCGAAGGTCTGCAACTGTCGTCGGCTGAATTCACCGACTACCTCGCGACCCTCGCCGACAAATTCCCGATCGTCTCGATCGAGGACGGCATGCACGAAAGCGACTGGGACGGCTGGAAGCTCTTGACCGACAAGCTCGGCAAGAAGATCCAGCTCGTCGGCGACGATCTGTTCGTGACGAACACGCGCATCTTGAAGGAAGGCATCGAGAAGGGGATCGCCAACTCGATCCTCATCAAGATCAACCAGATCGGTACGCTGACGGAAACGTTCGCCGCGATCGAGATGGCCAAGCGCGCCGGCTATACGGCTGTGATTTCGCACCGTTCGGGCGAGACGGAAGACTCGACGATCGCCGATATCGCCGTGGGCCTGAACGCCGGCCAGATCAAGACCGGTTCGCTCTCGCGCAGCGATCGCATCTCGAAGTACAACCAGTTGCTGCGTATCGAGGAAGATCTCGGCGACATCGCCAGCTACCCGGGCAAGTCGACGTTCTACAACCTGCGTTGATGCGCTGTTAGCTTAATCTAGCTCGTTCGTTTAGCATTGCGCCCCGTGCTCGACCCCCGAGGAAAATTCCTTTGGGGCAGCCGGGGCGATTTTGAATCCGCGGCCTTTTGAATGCGCATCGTTACGGTTGTTCTTCTCGCTCTGCTCGCGATGATTCAGTATCCGCTTTGGTGGGGCCACGGCGGATGGTTGAGCGTTCACGAGTTGCGTGGTGAATTGGCGGCGCAATTGCAAAAGAACGCGGACGAAAAACTGCGCAACGAACGGATCGAGGGCGAAGTTCAAGATTTGCAAAACGGCACGGCCGCAGTCGAAGAACGTGCGCGTTACGAGATGGGAATGGTGAAGGGCGGCGAAGTGTTCGTTCAGTTCGTCTCGCCGAACGCGAACTCGAGCGTGCCTGCCACACTCGTGCCGAGCAATACCTCCACGCGCGGCGAAGTCTCGGCTGCACCGGTCAGTGTCGTACCGAATCCCGTTTCGCGCGAGAAACCGAAGCGCGGCGAAAAGAAGCACGCTGCCGAGAAGTCCAAGCACGCCGCCGAGCCGAAGCATCGGTAGGGCGCGGCGTCTCAACGCAACGGCGCGCGCGCTAAGCGGCGTTCTTTAGTCTCTTATACAGGCTGCTTACCACCACCAGCCCGGGTAGTAGCCGGGACTGTAGTAGCTCATCCCCCAGCCGCTGTTCCATCCGCCGTAATACCCGCCAAACGTGACCGGCGCCGAGTAATAGGTGGGCGCGTAATAGCGCGCCCAAGCATCGGCTGCGATCGCTTCGTTCTGTTCGCGAATGACTTGCTTGTCGATTTCGGCGTAACGCTTTTGCTCTTCGGGGCTGAGCGGATGCGCGCTGTCGGCTGCGCCGGGCTGGTTCGGCGCCAAGCGGCTCAATATGGGCCCGGGCGGCGGGGCGACGACACACCCCGAAAGCGCGACGATCATTGCGGCGCCGGCGGCCGGTATCGCCATGCGGCTTGGTACGCGCGCAAGCGACTGAAGCGGACGGAGTAAAGCGTTCATAAGTCGAACTCCGGATGCGAACTCATACGAACTCGAGCGAGCCCAAGCAAAACCATGCTTGGGCCGGCAGCGCTTAGTGCCGCTGCGACTGGACCGGCGCGACACCGGCCGATACCTCGCTCGCCGCGAATAGCTGAGCGACGTCGACAGGATCGAACTCGTAGCGCTGATTGCAGTACTCGCAGTGGATCTCCACCTGGCCTTGCTCGACGATGACGCTATCGACTTCCTCTCGCCCGAGCAGCTTGAGCATCGCGCCGACGCGTTCACGCGAGCAACTGCATTCGAAGCGCGTGAGTGTCGGTGCGAAATGCTGGACGTTTTCCTGCCAGAACAAGCGCCGGAACAGCGTTTGCGGCTCTTCCTTCAACAACTCGTCTTGCGAGAGCGTACCGCCGAGTACGCAAACGCGCTCCCACGTATCGGCGTCGTGCTCGCCCGCATGCGGGACGATGCCGCCGTCGCCGGGCAGCTTTTGCAGCAGCATGCCGACAGCGCGCTCGGTATTGGCCGCAAGCCAGAGCCGCGTATCGAGCTGTTCGGAGTGGTGCATGTAGTGCTCGAGCACTTGCGCGATCGATTGCAGGGGACCCTCGTGGCCGTTCAGCGGCACGATGCCTTGGTACGGCTGTTGGCCGGGCACTTTATCGTTCGGGTCGAGCGTGATCACGCAGCGCCCATGGCCGCTTGCATTGAGCAGTTCGACGAACGATAAGCGTTCGCCGAGCGTCGTATCGAACTCGCTCGAGATTTTCGCGGTCGCGCGCATCGTCAGCGTGGAGCTGCATTGCACGACGAGCATTTTGATCGGGCCGTCGCCGAAAATCTGCATGATCATCGTGCCGTCGAATTTCAGATTCGCCGACAGCAACGCGCACGCCGCCATCATCTCGCCGAGAATGTCGCGCACGGCCGTGGGGTACTGCCGGCGCGCGAGCACCTCCTGCCAGGTGTTGCGCAGGGAAACGATCTCGCCGCGAACGGGCGCGGCGGCGAACAAGAATTTTTGCAACTGATCGTCCACAACTCTTCCTTCAATCATCGATGCCGCCGATGCGATCGGCGGCGAAGCGGCGCCTCGGTTTAGCCGATTCGCACGAGCTGTGCCTTGAACAGCGCGCGACGCTCGACGTAACTCTTGGCGCTCTGTGCGAGGCGTTCGACCTCCTCATCCGTCAATTCCCGGGCGACGCGCGCCGGTGAACCCAAAATCAACGAACGGTCGGGGAACGTTTTATTTTCGGTAACGACGCTGCCCGCGCCAACCAGACAGTTGCGGCCGATGACCGCTCCATTCAAGACCACCGCTTGAATACCCACGAGCGAGTTGTCGCCGATCGTGCATCCGTGGAGCATCGCTTGGTGTCCCACCGTTACGTCGCGGCCCAGCGAAAGCGGCCGGCCCGGATCGGTATGCAGAACGGCGCCTTCTTGCACGTTGCTGCCGCAGCCGATCGTAATCGGTTCGTTGTCGCCCCGAATGGCGGCGCCGAACCATACGCTGGCGTTTTCCTCGAGCGTAACCTTGCCGACGATCGTGGCGGTATCGGCCACGAAGACGCTTTCGTGAATCGTCGGAGCGTGTTCTCCCAGCTTGTAGATCGGCACAATGTCTCCTTGGTCGAGCGGGGCACGGCGGTACAATGCCGCGGCATTTGGGCACGGCCACGCGCAGGTGTCGAATCGCATATTGTAAACGGTCCGCCCATACGCCGCCCTCGTTCGAGCCGGCGTCGCAGCCAGGGTGGCCGTTCCGTGTCCCGCTACGTGATCATTTTCTCGATGAGCCGTCCTCGATCCAACTCCGCTTGCCTCGACGATTCCGATATGCGCCGCTTGGCGCTGGCCGCGCTTTGCGAAAGCGAGGCGGGCGCGAAGCTCGCCGCGGTGGGCGCGCTGGACGAGCGATACCGGGCCGGCGAAGCGCTCTGCCGGCCGCAGACGTCGATCGAGGAGCCGCCCGGCTTGCCGGGGCGGCCCGCCAAGCCCGAACTCGTCGAGCCGCGGGCGCTGCGTCACCGCGGCATGCAGACCGAGGAAGGGCGCGCCGTTTTGCTGCATGCGATTGCCCATATCGAATTCAATGCGATCAACTTGGCCCTCGATGCGATCTGGCGCTTCGCGGGCATGCCCGAGGCGTTTTACGCCGACTGGTTGCGCGTCGCGGCCGAAGAAGCGCGGCATTTCGGGCTGCTACAAGGGCGATTGCTCGAACTCGGCCACAGCTACGGCGACTTCCCCGCCCACGATGGGCTATGGGATATGTGTGCGCGAACGCGCGATGACGTATTGGCCCGGATCGCGCTCGTGCCGCGCACGCTCGAGGCACGAGGGCTCGACGCTTCGCCGCCGATTCGCGCACGCCTCGTGCAGGCCGGCGACCACGCGTCGGCGGCGATTTTGGATGTGATTCTGCGCGACGAGATCGGTCACGTGCGTATCGGCAATCATTGGTTTCGCTATCTATGTGCTGAGCGCTCGCTCGAGCCGCACGCCACCTATGCCCAGCTTGCACAGGCTTACCGCGCGCCGCGCTTGCGCGGGCCGTTCAATTTCGATGCGCGGCGCGAGGCAGGGTTCGACGAAGACGAGCTTGCAGCGCTGGAAGCGTATGGGGCGGGCACCGAGCCGGCCGGGCACACGAATGCGGGGAAGGCGCGCGAATATCCCCCGGCCGACGAGTGAGGTGCGCCAAACAGGCGGCGCGGGAATCGAGCGCCTCATCTAATCGTTTCTGAAGCGGCATAAAGAGCAAAACGTCGAGACCCCGATATAATCGAACGACCATTCGTTTTTCGATGCTCGCCGACACTGACCATGAACAACCCACAATCCGATTTCGTCACCGTCCGTGGCGTCAAGCTTCACGTACGGCGCTGGGGCAGTCCCGATGCGCCGACCCTGTTTATGCTGCACGGCTGGATGGACGTTTCCGCATCGTTTCAATTCGTCGTCGATGCGCTCGGCGGCGACTGGCAGGTCATCGCGCCGGATGCGCGCGGATTCGGTTTTTCCGATTGGCCCGTGGCCGAGCGAGGCGGCGGCCACTACTGGTTCCACGACTATCTGGCCGACCTCGATGCGCTGCTCGATCACTATGCGCCGACGGGACAAGTCAATCTCGTCGGACACAGCATGGGGGCGAACGTCGTCTGCTTGTACGCGGGTGCGCGCCCCGAACGGGTGCGGCGCGTCGTCGATCTCGAGGGGTTCGGGCTGGCGCCCGCGCATCCGAGCGAGTGGCCGCGCCGCTTGACCAGCTGGCTCGACGACATCCGCGAACCGGCCCGCCTCAAGACCTATGCCTCGCTCGCCGAGGTGGCCGCGCGATTGATGAAGACCAATCCGAGGCTCGCTGCTGAGCGCGCGGGCTTCTTGGCGCGTCACTGGTCCAAGCTCGGCGACGACGGCCGCTATATGCTGCTGGCCGATCCGGCGCACAAACATCACGGGCCGATGTTGTACCGTTTGGACGAAGTCATGGCGGTCTGGTCGCGGGTATCCGCCAAAGTGCTTCACGTCGAGGCCGTCGCCTCGCCGACCCTGGCGATGTTGGCCGGCGCCATTCCGCTTACCGAGTACAAGGCGCGTTTCGCTGCGTTCCCCGACTGGCGGGAAAAGCTGATCGAAGAGGCGGGCCATATGGTCCATCACGATCAGCCCGAGCAAGTGGCGGCGCTGATCGAAGCCTTTTGCGCGTGATCGCAGCCCCGGGCTTTCGGCTCGGGACCGGCCGAACGCGCTATCGGCCGAACGGCTGGCCGGCTGTTTTCGGGCGTTGCGGGTAAAATGTCGGTATCACTCGATACCGACAGCATGAACGCCGATCTCCATTGCCATTCGAACGTCTCCGACGGTCAGCTAACGCCGGCCGAAGTCGCGCAACGCGCGCATGCCGGCGGAGTCACGCTGTGGGCATTGACCGATCATGACGTAGTAGCGGGGCAGGCGCAGGCGCGTAGCGAAGCCGAGTCGCTCGGCATGGCCTACGTGAGCGGGGTCGAGATTTCGGTCACGTGGGCGTCGCGTACCGTACATATCGTCGGCCTCGGTATCGACCCGTCGTGCGAGACGCTGCTCTCCGGTCTCTATGCAACGCGTAACGGGCGCGGCGCACGCGCGCAGGCCATGAGCGACGCCCTTGCGGAACTCGGGATCGAGGGCGCCTACGAAGGCGCGCTGCGTTACGTGTCGAACCCCGAACTGATCTCCCGCACGCACTTTGCTCGTTTCCTCGTGGAGCGCGGTTACGCGGCATCCACGCCGGACGTCTTCGAGCGCTATCTCGGCGAAGGCAAGCCGGGCTACGTGCCGCACCGCTGGGCATCGCTCGAGAACGCCGTGCAATGGATTGCAGCGGCGGGCGGCGTTGCCGTCATCGCCCATCCGGGCCGCTACAAGTACTCGCAACTCGAATTCGATACCCTGTTCGGCCAGTTCCTCGATTTGGGCGGCAAGGCCATCGAAGTCGTGACGGGCAGCCATACGCCCGATCAGTATCGAGAATATGCCGATGTCGCACGCCGCTTCGGTTTCGAGGCATCGCGCGGGTCCGATTTCCACGCCCCCTCGGAGGGGCGCACCGAACTCGGCAAGCTGCCGCCGTTGCCGCCCGATCTCAAGCCGGTTTGGGAGCGCTGGCTCTAGCGCTCGCGTCTTCGCTCCGGAGTACGCATGGCCCGCTTGTTTGTCCAAGGCGCCATGCGAGACCCACGGCAGGGCATCGCCGTTTCCGCCGGCTCACCGACTGCTCGCTCATGTCCCAGTTCTTTAGGATTCACCCAGACAATCCGCAGCCTAGGCTGATCGCGCAGGCCATCCAGATCGTCAAGGACGGCGGCGTGATAGCACTTCCGACCGACTCGAGTTACGCGTTGGCATGCCGGCTCGACGACAAAGACGCGGTGGCACGCCTGCGCCGCGTTCGCGGGCTCGACGAGCGGCAGCATTTGTCGCTGCTCGTGCGCGACTTATCGGAGCTCGCGACGTTCGCGATGGTCGACAATCGGCAGTTTCGCCTCATCAAATCCGTCACGCCCGGTCCCTACGTTTTTATTTTGCTGGCGACCAAGGAGGTGCCGCGGCGCCTCTCGCATCCGTCGCGCAAAACGATCGGGCTGCGCGTTCCCGACCACGCGATCACGCTGGCGCTGCTCGAAGCGCTCGGCGAGCCGCTCATCGCCACCACGCTGATTCTGCCCTCCGAGGACGAACCGTTGAACGATCCGGAGGAAATCCGGTTGCGGCTCGAAAAGCAGATCGATCTCGTCATCGATGGGGGTGCCTGCCCACGCGAACCGTCGAGCGTCATCGATTTGACCGGCGAGGACCCGGTGCTCGTCCGAGCCGGACGCGGAGCGCTCGAGCCGTTCGGGCTCGTGGCGACTTGAGCCCGTTCGGGGCGGGGGCGGGGCGCGCCCCGGTGCTTGTTACAATACTTCCATGAATCCCTCTTTGATCCAGACGATCGTCGTCTACGCGCTGCCGGTGATTTTCGCGATCACGCTGCACGAGGCCGCGCACGGTTATGTCGCACGGATGCTCGGCGACAACACGGCCTATTTGATGGGGCGCGTGTCGTTCAACCCGATGCGGCATATCGACCCGCTCGGTACGATCGCGATTCCGTTGCTCCTTTATTTCGCCACGGGCGGCGCGTTCATGTTCGGCTACGCGAAGCCTGTGCCCGTCGCCTTTCGCAATTTGCGCAATCCTCGCTGGGGCACGTTTTGGGTGGCGCTGGCCGGACCGCTTTGCAACTTCATCCAAGCGCTCCTGTGGCGTTTGCTCGGCGTGCTGCTGATCGTCGCGGGCGTCGACGAGCCGTTTTTCACGCGCATGGCCGAGGCGGGCGTCGTCGTCAACTTGGTGCTCTGCGTGCTGAATCTGTTCCCGCTGCCGCCGCTCGACGGCGGGCGCGTGCTGACGGCGCTGTTGCCGCCGCGCCCCGCGATCGCGTTGGCCCGCTTGGAACCGTATGGTTTTTTTATCGTCATGGTGCTCGTCATGACCGGCCTGTTGACGAAGATTTGGCTGCGCCCGCTCGTTTCGATCGGCTACGATGCCGTGACGACCATCCTGACTCCTCTTGCTTCGCTTCTCAACTGACACCATGTTTCCAGACCGCATCTTCTCCGGCATGCGCCCCACCGGGTCGCTCCACCTCGGCCACTACCACGGTGTACTCAAGAACTGGGTCCGGCTTCAGTCGGAATATCCGTGCTTCTTCTGCGTGGTCGATTGGCACGCGCTGACGACGCACTACGAGACGCCCGAGGTTATCGAAAAGAACGTTTGGGAAGTGCTGATCGACTGGCTTGCCTCGGGCATCGATCCGGCGCAGGCGACGCTGTTCATTCAAAGCCGCGTGCCCGAGCACGCCGAATTGGCGCTGCTGCTCGGCATGAGCGCGCCGCTCGGCTGGCTCGAACGCGTGCCGACCTATAAAGAGCAAATCGAAAAGCTCAAGGACAAGGACCTTTCCACCTATGGCTTCCTCGGCTATCCGGTGTTGATGGCGGCCGACATTTTGCTTTACCGCGCGTCGCTCGTTCCGGTGGGCGAGGATCAAGTGCCGCACGTTGAAATGACGCGCGAAATCGCGCGCCGTTTCAATCACCTGTACGGGCGAGAGCCGAGCTTCGAGGAAAAAGCGCTCGAAGCGGCGAAAAAGCTCGGCGGCAAGCGCGCGAAGCTGTATCACGAGTTGCGTGTCGCATACCAGCAAGACGGGGACGACGAGGCGCTCGAACAAGCGCGCGCGATGCTGCAAGAATCGCAAAGCCTGTCGATGAGCGATCGCGAACGGCTGTTCGGCTATCTCGAAGGCTCGCGCAAGATCATCCTCGTCGAGCCGCAAGTCATGCTGACGAAAGCGTCGCGCATGCCGGGCCTCGACGGACAAAAAATGTCGAAGTCCTACGGCAATACGATCGGTCTGCGCGAGGATGCCGAGACGATCACGAAGAAGGTCCGCACGATGCCGACCGACCCGGCGCGCGTGCGCCGCACGGATCCGGGCGATCCGGACAAGTGCCCGGTTTGGCAGCTTCATCAGGTCTACTCCGACGAATCGACGCACGAATGGGTGCAAAAGGGCTGCCGCTCGGCCGGAATCGGCTGCCTTGAGTGCAAGCAGCCCGTTATCGAAGGCATCTTGCGCGAACAGCAGCCGATGCTCGAGCGCGCGCAAAAATATATGGACGATCCGTCGCTGCTGCGTGCGATTGTGGCCGACGGCTGCGACAAGGCGCGCAAGTTCGCGACGGAAACGATGCGCGACGTGCGCGAAGTGATGGGGCTGTCGTACTCATGACGCACCTGCGGCGTCGTCATAGCGGGGGCGCGCGGGTATGACGGGCCTGAGCGACACGCCGGTGCTTCCGGCGACGGAAGGCGCCGGCGAGCCTTCGGCGTGGATCGCCCGCTGGTCGCACCTCGTCGCGCCGGGCGGCGCGGTGCTCGACATCGCCGCGGGCAGCGGCCGTCATGCACGCTGGTTCGCGAGCCGGGGGCATCCCGTGGTGGCGATCGATCGCGCGCAACCGGCGCTGGCCGCGCTCGCGGCCATGGAGGGCGTCGAAGCCTTGGCGGCGGATCTCGAGGACGGCAGTCCTTGGCCGTTGCCCGAAACGCGGCGCTTCGCGGCCGTCGTCGTGACGAACTACCTGTACCGGCCCTTGATGCCGAGGCTCGCACAGCTTTTGGCGCCGGGCGGCATCCTGCTTTACGAGACGTTCGCGCGCGGCAACGAAACGGTCGGCAAGCCTTCGAACCCGGCTTTTTTGCTGGCGCCGGGCGAGTTGCTGGAGGCCGCTTACGGGCAGCTTCGGGTCGTTGCCTACGAGGACGGTTACGTGGCGGTGCCTCGGCCCGCTTTCGTCCAGCGCATGTGCGCCGCGTTGCCGGCATCCGCGTCCGCGCAGAGCGCGATCGAGGGTACGGCGCTCGCACGTTACGATTTGGTCGGCTAATCCGCTACAATCGCGCTTTCACGTTTGAATTCATGGCGTTTCATGGCTAACGGCACATCCAGCGGCACCCAAGGCGGCCTGCGCATTCGCGGCAGTATTCCTGCGATCGTCACGCCGATGCTCGAAGACGGCGGGCTCGATCTGCCGGCGTTTCGCAAGCTCATCGACTGGCACATCGGCGAAGGGACCGACGCGCTCGTGGTCGTCGGAACGAGCGGTGAATCGGCCACGTTGTCGGTCGACGAGCACATTCTTATGATCAAGACGGCCGTGGAGCACACGGCCGGGCGCATTCCCGTCATCGCGGGCGCGGGCGGCAACTCGACCGTCGAAGCGATCGAGCTGACGAAGCAAGCCAAGGCCCTCGGCGCGGACGCCACGCTGCAAGTCGTGCCGTACTACAACAAGCCGACGCAAGAGGGCATCTACCGCCATTTCCAGAAAATCGCGGAATCGGTCGAGCTGCCCGTCATCCTCTATAACGTGCCGGGCCGCACGGTCGCCGATATGTCGAACGAGACGGCGCTGCGCTTGAGCCAAGTGCCGGGCATCATCGGCATCAAAGACGCCACGGGCAATATCGACCGCGCGGCGCAGCTGATCAAAGCGGCACCCGCGCATTTCTCGATTTTCAGCGGCGACGATCCGACGGCGATCGCGCTGATGCTGCTGGGCGGTCACGGCAACATCTCGGTGACGGCCAACGTGGCGCCCCGCGCGATGAGCGAGTTGTGCCGTGCCGCGCTCGCAGGCGACGTGAAGACGGCGCGCGATATCCACTTCAAGCTGCTTTCGCTGCACAAGCACCTGTTTATCGAGTCGAATCCGATTCCGGTTAAATGGGCGCTCGAGCAGATGGGGCGGATGAAGGGCGGCATTCGGCTGCCGCTGACACCGCTCGATTCGCGGTGCCACGAGACGGTACGCGCCGCGCTCGTCGAAGCGGGCCTGCTGGCCTAATAGGGCCGAGCGGGCAGCGTCGCGGCCGCATCGGATTCATAGCATTCATCGACGTCGATAACCGCGTTGAGACCATACGCTCGGCGCCGTCGGTTGCGCATCACGAAGGACCTCATGAAACGTTCCGCTTTCTCCATCCATGCCATCCGCGCAGCGGCGCTTGTGCTCGCGATCTCCTCGCTCGCGGGCTGCGATACGCTCAACGATTGGTTCGCCTCCGACCGCGTCGATTACAAGTCAACGGGTTCGGCTCCGCCGCTGAAGGTACCGAGCGACCTCAACGAGGCCAAGGTGCAGTCGCAGTACACGGCGCCGCCCGTCAGCGCCGCACTCGGCGGCGCGCCGACCCGCAACATGACCGTCGCCGGCAATTCGAGCGAGGGCGTGCCGACGGCGCAAGATCCGTTCGGCATGCATATCGAACGCGACGGCGATCGCCGCTGGCTCGTCGTCGATGGGCGCACGCCCGAGCAACTCTGGCCGCAGCTCGAGGAGTTCTGGAAGGACAACGGTTTCGCGCTGAAGTCCGATGCGCCGGCAACGGGCATCATGACGACCGATTGGGCCGAGAACCGCGCTAACATCCCCGACGACTGGTTCCGCCGCACGATCGGTCACCTCATCGATTTCGCGTACTCGTCGGGTACGCGCGATAGCTTCCGCACGTTGGTGGTGCAAGGCGGCGACGGCTCGACCGATATTTCGATTACGCACAGCGCCCTCGAAGAAGTGCTGACGGGGCAGGACAAGGATTCGTCGCGTTGGGTCGAGCGTCCGCGCAACCCGGTACTCGAAGCCGTGTTCCTCGCCAAGCTGATGCAGCAATTCGGTTTGACCGATGCGCAGTCGAAGCAATTGCTGACGGACGCGCGCTCCACTTCGGCGCCCGCGACGATCGATATGAACGCCGGGTCGACAACCCTCGCTCTTTCCGATCGATTCGACGTTGCTTGGTTGCGCGTCGGTCTGGCGCTCGATCGCACGAACTTCACGGTCGACAATCGCGATCGCGAAAAGGGCGTCTACTACGTTCGGTATGCCGATTCGACGCAAGAACTCAAGCGTGACGGCTTGCTCGGCAAGCTGTTCTTCAGCGGGGCCTCGAAACAAAAGACCGGCAAGGAATTCCTCGTCAACGTGCATCCTAACGGGACGGGAACCGAGGTATCGGTTCTCGACGCGAACGGTCAGCTCGACGCTTCGTCCGACGCCAAGAATCTTATCTCGCTCCTGCACGCGCAGTTGAACTGAACGCCACGCTATGCGCTTTGCAAGCCTCGGCAGCGGTAGCGAGGGCAACGCCCTCGTCGTCGAGGCCGCCAGCGGTCAAACCACCACGCGCGTGCTGCTCGATTGCGGGTTCTCCGCAAAGGAACTCGAGCGGCGCCTGGCGCGGCTTCAATACGGCATCGATGCCCTCGATGCCATTCTCGTCACCCACGAACATAGCGACCATATCGGCAGTGCGCTGACGCTCGCCCGCAAGTGGTCGTTGCCGCTCTACATGAGTTGGGGGACGGCCAAGGCCGTGGGCGCCGATAGCGCCGACGTCGATTTACACGTGCTGTGGGGCGACGAGACGGCCGCCATCGGCGATCTCGAGGTCATGCCCTATACCGTGCCTCACGATGCCCGCGAGCCGCTTCAATTCGTTTTCTCCGACGGTGCGCGTCGCTTAGGAGTCCTGACGGACGTCGGCACATCGACGCCGCATATCACGGCTATGCTCAGCGGCTGCGATGCGCTCGTGCTCGAAAGCAATCACGATACGCGCATGCTGGCGACGAGCCGTTATCCGCAGTCGCTCAAGGCGCGCATCGGCGGCAATCACGGGCACCTCAGCAACGATGCGGCGGCGCAAATCCTGGCGGCGCTCGATAGGTCACGGCTGACGCACGTCGTTGCGGCGCATCTGAGCCAGCAAAACAACTTGCCTGAACTCGCGCAGGCCGCGCTTGCGAGCGTATTGGGTACCACTGCCGGGGATATCATGGTCGCCTCGCAAGAACTCGGGTTCGATTGGCTCGATTGCGGGGCAGGCTAGGCGGGAAGGAAGAAACACGGATCAACGACCCGTATGGGCAACAAAAAACCGGCACATGGCCGGTTTTTTGTTGCCTCTTTGCAGCAGGCAGATGCTTACTGGCTTGCGCCCGAAGCAGGAGCAGCAGCCGAAGCGCCAGCGTCCGAAGCGGCAGCAGCGCTCGAAGCAGCAGCACCTGCGTCGCTCGCAGCAGCCGTGGCGTCGCTCGCAGCAGCAGCAGCGCCCGAAGCAGCAGCGCCTGCGTCCGAAGCAGCAGCGGCCGGAGCCGAAGCGGCAGCGGCGTCGCTAGCCGGAGCGGCAGCGTTTTGGTCGCTGCTCTTGTTGCACGCAGCGAGTGCAACAGCCGCCAACAGGGATGCTACGAGGAGGGATTTCTTCATGATCACGTCCTTTTATGGTTAAAGGTAAGCAACAGCGCGAAATAATACCGGTAATGTGCTCCAACACCAACCTAGGCCGCTGGTGGGATGCACTTCAGAGCGTGAATCTTCCCCACGGCTTGGGCGGAAATTATATGCACTTTCGTACCGACCGTCGACAAAGCAGGGTCAATACGTTGCCTTTCTCATACAGAATTTAACCGTAATTGATAGGTTGGGGCGGCCGGCTTCATGAAATTGCGCCGACTCGTACCCAGCCGGCACGATACCACTCGTACAGCAACGCTGTCATCGATCGATCGGCCGAGAGTGTTACAAAGCGTTTCCCCTCAATGCGTCGAACATCGGCCAATTCGAAGAGCCATTTTTTGCCGGTCCCGAGTGCCGATTCTTCACCGTTGATAAAGTAGGTCCGCTCGCCATACAGAAGCGCCGTTTTGTTGTCGAGCCGGATCCCCGACGTCTGCGCGCGCCGGATGAACGCCGCTTCGTTAAGCGGCCGATCGGGCGCGTCAAACACGACCTGCGATTTGGGCTCGCTCAAATAGCTGCCGAGGAACGAAACCAAGTCGCGCTGCGTCCATCGCACCCTTGCAAGGATCGCGCCAAGTTCTTCGACCATGGCTTGCGGCAGCTTGGCCGGATGGGCGACGGCGGTTTGCTTCGGATCGCGATAGAGCCGCTCGCCCGCCGGGGAGTGGGCAGCCTCGCCCCGTTCGGCCAAATAGTACAAAAACTGGCCGATCAACTCGTTCGCGGAGGGGGCGCGAAAGCCGATCGAGCAAGTCATGCATTCGCCTTCCGCGATGCCGTCGTGCGCGATATGCGGCGGCAGGTACAGCATGTCGCCGGGCTCGAGCAGCCATTCTTGCTCCGGCTCGAAGTGCTGTAAAACCTTCAACGGCAATCCAGGTTTTAACGTGAGATCGCGTTGCGCCGAAATGCGCCAGCGGCGCTTGCCGTGTACCTGCAATAGAAACACATCGTAGGAATCGAAATGCGGGCCCACGCCGCCGCCGTCCGTCGCATACGAGATCATCAGATCATCGAGTCTGGCGTCGGGCACGAAGCGGAATCGCTCGAGCAGGGCGCGCGCACGATCGTCGTGCAGGTCCACGCCTTGGACGAGCAGCGTCCATTCGCGGCGCTTGATGCTCGGTAGCGCGTCGAGATCGAACGGACCGTGTTCCAGATTCCAGCGTCCGCGTACCTGCGAGATGAGGCGCGCTTCGGCATCGTCGCTGGAAGCGAGGTCGAAGAGCGCATCGCGCGAGAGCGGGGGCGTGACGTCGGCAATGGCGCCACGAATCAGCAGAGGCTTTTTTTGCCAATAGCGCCGCATGAATTGCGACGGCGTGAGACCGCCGAGCAGCGGTGTCGGCACGTCGGGGGAAGGGGGCGCGGCGAGCGCCACGGATGGGGTGGACGTGGCGGCCGTACCGGCCCGATCGTCGAGGGGCCGCTTGGGCATCGTATAATGGAACCGTATTTTGGAGACTCGAATGAAAATCGCAAAGAACACCGTTGTTTCGGTCGCTTACAAGCTCTCGGATGCCCAGGGCAATCTCATCGAGGAAAGCGACGAGCCGATGGTCTATCTGCACGGCGGCTATGATGGCACGTTCCCTAAAATCGAGGAAGAGCTTGACGGACACGAGGCGGGCTTCGAAACGCAGATCCAGCTCGAACCTCAAGACGCGTTCGGCGAATACGATCCGGAACTCGTGAAGATCGAACCGCGCAATCGCTTTCCCGAGCCCCTCGAAGTGGGCATGCAGTTCGAAGGCACCCCCGAGGATGGCGACGACGAGATGGATTCGCTCATCTACACGGTGACCGATCTGGCGGAAGACAAAGTCGTGCTGGACGGCAACCATCCGTTGGCCGGTATGGCCTTGCGTTTCGCATTGACCGTCAAGGAAGTGCGCGAAGCCACGGCAGATGAAATCGAGCACGCGCACGTACATGGCGCCGAAGGCATCGAAATCGTCGATGAAGACGATGACGATGAGGCGGGCGCGTCAGGAGCCCCCACCCTGCACTGACTAGGGCTTCGCGCCCGGCGCCGTGTCGTCGGGCGCTGCCGGTGAGCCCGTGGAAGACGCGGGAGAGGCCGGTGTGCTCTGTATGCGCGGCGCCGACCCGCTCCCTGCGGTGTCGGGCAGCAAAGGCGGCTCGGGTTGCGGTGCCGGCGGCGTCGACGCCGGCGGTGCCGGCAGCACATACTGGATACCCGGCAGCGGTTCGATGGCGGGCCCCGGCGTGCCGATGGCCGATGCGGGCATCGGTGTCGAGATGGCCGGTGCCGCGGGCGGCACCGGCAATGTCTTAGGTATCACGCGAACGCTCACACGAAACGGTGCGGGGCGCGCGTAATTCACATCCAACACGATCCATTGCGTCGTCGCATCGCGCGGCGCGATCGCAATGCGCGTCAAATTCGCGACGCGCTCGCCTTTATCGTTAAACAAAGGCTGGTCGATCGAGAAACCTCTCGCAAGCGTGTAGCTGTCGTGGTGGATCAGTACGATCGGGCCGCGGAACGTTCGTGCCGCGTTGACGAGGCTGCGCTTGAATTCGAGGTAGCCGTCGGGCTTGCGGCGCCGCGCGAAGCGCAGCCACGGGAACCGGTCGGTGTGCTCTTCGTAGCGCGAGAAATTCGGATCCGCTTCGACGAACACGACTAACGCTTTCGCGCGACGACGCTTCGCGTACTCCGCCGCATGTTCGAGCCAGAACGCCGATGCGATCGCGCGATCGTCGAACTCGCCGTTGCGTCCACCAGCGTCGGAGTAATGGTTGTTGCCTCCTACGACGTTCAGGCCGACGAAGACCGTATCCTCGGCCTCCCAACGAACGTTTTCGCGAAACGCGCGGAAGCGCGCGACCTCGCTTTCGCGGGTCAGGGAAAGCGTCGACCGGCCCAGCGACGAGGTATCCGAATAGAGCGTCTGCCGCAGAAAATCCAGCCGTTCCGCCGCGTCGTAGCCGCCGCCGCTCGCACTCGCGCAATCAGCCCAATCATGCTGGCCGGGAAGCAGGATCAGCGGTATGGCAGAAGCCGCGAGCAGTTGCTGGCGGCGATCGAATAGCGCATCGCCGCAGCGCTCCGCTGTGCCCTTGATGTTGCCGTCATAAACAACGAACGACAGGCGCTGATCGAGCCCAATGGCATCGATTAGCCGTTGAGCCAACGGTTCGTCCGCCGCGCTTTTCATCACGCTTGAAATAACGGCGAACGAAAAGCGCGGCTCGGCTGCCCGGGCAGGCGCAGCGAACGAGGCAAGTGCGGCCAGCCCGAAAGCGAGCGCACCGAATCGCCGCCATTGCGATGACGCCCGCCGGCGCATCGTCACCGCTTGTGCTCCGCACTGTCGCTCTCGTTTGCGGCGATCGCAAGCTCATGCAATTCGTAGATCAGATCGAGCGCTTCGCGTGCCCGAAGCTCGTTCGGATCGAGGCCCTTGAGCCGCTCAAGCGCCGGGTGCTCGCCGAACAAGTGCGTGCCTGTGTGCGTATCGCCGATCTCGTCGGGCGCATCTTCGGCATAGGCTGGCGCCGCGAACAAGTCGAGTTGCGGGGTGGCTTGCGTGACCGACTGCTGTTCGAGATGCGCCAGGTGTTTGCGCGCAGCGCGGATGACGGCCGGCGGCACGCCTGCGAGCTGCGCGACTTGTAGGCCGTAGCTCTGGCTGGCCGGCCCCTCGCTGACTGCATGCAGGAACACGATGCCGTGCCCATGCTCGACGGCCGACAAGTGGACGTTGGCCGCTTGCGCGAATTCGGCGGGCAACTGTGTCAGCTCGAAGTAGTGCGTCGCGAAGAGCGTGTAGCAACCGTTGGCCGAGAGCAGATGCCGCGCAATCGCCCAAGCGAGAGCAAGGCCATCGAACGTCGATGTGCCGCGGCCGATTTCGTCCATCAGCACGAGGCTTCGCTCGGTCGCATCGTTCAGGATCGCGGCGGCCTCGGTCATCTCCACCATAAAGGTCGAGCGGCCGCCGGCGAGGTCGTCCGCCGCGCCGATACGCGTAAAGATCCGATCGATCGGCCCGAAGCAGGCCCGTTGCGCGGGCACGTAACTGCCGACATAGGCCATCAGCGCGATCAACGCCGTCTGCCGCATGAAGGTCGATTTACCGCCCATGTTCGGTCCGGTGATCAAAAGCAGTTTGCGCTGTGCGTTCAAGCTGCAATCGTTGGCGACGAACTGCTCGACTTGCGCTTGCACCACCGGATGCCGGCCTTGCTCGATCTCGATGCCGCCGTCTTCGGTGAATTCGGGCGCGACCCAGCTCAAAGCCTGCGCACGCTCCGCGAATGCGCCGAGCACGTCCAATTCGGCGAGCGCCGCCGCCACGCGTTGGCAGTCTTCGATGAACGGCAGCAACGTTTGCAGCAAGGCATCGTACAGCGCACGTTCGCGTGCGAGCGCACGTTCTTGCGCCGAGAGCGCCTTGTCCTCGAACGCTTTGAGCTCGGGCGTGATGTAACGCTCGGCGTTTTTCAGCGTTTGCCGGCGCCGATAGTCGTCGGGGACTTTGTCCGTTTGGCCGCGCGTGACTTCGATGTAAAACCCGTGAACCTTGTTGTACTCGACGCGCAAATTGTTGATGCCCGTGCGCGTGCGTTCACGCGTTTCGAGGTCGATCAAAAATTGGCCGCAGTTTTCGGAAATGTCGCGCAACTCGTCGAGATCGGGATCGTAGCCGCGCGCGATGACGCCGCCGTCGCGCACCATCGCGGCCGGCTCTTCGGCAATCGCGCGCGTGAGCAAATCGACGCAGCCGGCCGGCGGCTCCAGCGCCATGCCGATGCGCTCCAGCGCCGGCGTGCCGGCCGCCATCGCGATGACGAGCTCGCGCAAGGCCGGCAATGTCGCAAACGTATCGCGCAGACTCGAGAGATCGCGCGGGCGCGCCGAGAGTAGGGCGAGCCGGCCCGTGATCCGTTCGACGTCCGCGATTTTGCGCAGGGCGCCGCGCAGCATATCGAGGCTCGCGCCGTGCGGCGCATCGAGCAGCGCGCCGATCGCTTGCTGACGCGATTGCGCGATCACCGTCGCGCGGGGCGGATGATGGATCCAGTGGCGCAGCAGACGGCTACCCATCGTCGAACAACAGGTATCGAGCAGCGAACACAGCGTGGGCGATTCGCCGCCGCGCAACGTCTCCGTCAATTCCAAATTGCGGCGCGTGGCGGGATCGAGGCCGATGTATTCCGACTCCGTTTCGACTTTGAGGCTACGCACATGGCGCAACTGCTGGCCTTGTGTCGAGGAAGCGTAAAGCAGGACCGCGCCCGCCGCGCCGCACGCGCTCGTCAGCCCCTCGGCGCCGAAGCCGTCGAGGCTTGCGACGTTCAGTTGATCGCACAGCCGTTGCACGCCCGAGGCGACGTCGAAGTGCCAGGCCGGCACGCGCGTCATGATCGCGCTGGCGATGCCGGGGATTGCTTCTCCCGCGCCGTCCGCTACCAGCACCTCGGCCGGGCGAATGCGCTCGAGCGCCGCGCCGACTTCTCCGGGCGCGACTTCGGCAAGTCGCAATGCGCCGCTGGCTAAATTGAGCCAAGCCAGGCCGATCGCTGTCAGCACGCCGCGCTTGTTATGCGCGGGGCAAGCGGCGAGCAGATAGACATCGCTTTTGTCCGAGAGCAATGCGGCATCGGTCAACGTGCCCGGCGTGACGATACGCACGACCTTGCGTTCGACCGGCCCTTTCGAGGTGGCCGGATCGCCGATCTGTTCGCAGATCGCAACGGACTCGCCGAACTTGACGAGTTTGGCGAGGTATTGTTCGACGGCGTGATGGGGCACGCCCGCCATTTTGATCGGATTGCCCGCGGAAGCGCCGCGTTGCGTGAGCGTGAGATCGAGCAGGCGCGCCGCCTTCTCGGCATCTTCGAAGAAGAGCTCGTAGAAGTCGCCCATGCGGAAAAACAGCAGGGTGCCGGGGTGGTCGGCTTTGATGCGCAAGTACTGCTGCATGTAGGGCGTGTGCTTCGCGAGCGCGGATTCCGCCGGAGCATCGACGCTGGTTTCGGTTTTCATTCGTCGTAATCGGAAAAACGTGTTCGGGTGCGGACTATCGCGTTAGATCTTCGAACGTTCGCGCAAAGTGTCCGCAACGCTAGGCGAGCGGCAACGCTTCGCTGAATATACTGCGTGACGCAACCGGCACGGGTTCGGCCGAAAGGCCAATCTATCCCCGTACAGTCGGGGTGCGGCATATCGAGCGGATGCGCACCTTATTCGAAGCGAAGTCCGAAACAAGCCCTACATTCTAGGGGATTCGGGATCTCTCAAACCGCGCGATCTGCGGTGACGTCACTCCTCGATCATCGCCCGCACATCGACCCTGCGCGCATTGACCGCGCTGCGTCGCTTCGCCAGCCAGATCATCGCGCACACGAACGTTCCGAACGTGACGATGATCCACTGCACCGGCATGTTTGCGCCCAGCAGCAGGGCATAGGCCCCGAGCATCAACAGCACGGCGAGGTTCTGATTGAAATTTTGCACGGAGATGGAGTGCCCAGCCGTGATCAGCGTGGCGCCTCGATGCTGCAATAACGCATTCATCGGCACGATGAAGTACCCCGCCAGGCCACCGAGCGCGATCATGAGCGGGTAGGCGAGGACGATATACGCGGCGATGAAGTGAGCGCCCAGATGAAGGCCGGCCGTGGGCGGGAACAGCCACTTGCCGTAAAACGCCATCGCACCCGCCACGACGCCCGCCGCAATGCCGACAGGCAGCACCTTCAACGAGCGGGCGAGCGGCACGAACGCGGCGGCGGCACCCGCGCCGAGCGCGATTCCGATGCCCGTGGCCCCTTGCATCAGCGCGGCCTTCGAGAGCGACAGTCCCAAGTTGACATTGGCCCACTTAAGCACGAGCAATTGCAGCGTGACGGCGGCGCCCCACATGAGCGTCGTCACCCATAACGCGATTTGCGCGAGTTCGTCGCGCCAAAGCAGATTGAACGCGTCGACGAATTCGCCCACGAGCCGCTGCGGCTCGCGGAGACGATTCACGTAACGCGCGCCCGTATCGGGGATGCCGATGTTGACGAGCGCGGCGGCCGCATAGACGAGCATCACGGCAAACATCGCGAAATCCGGGGCGTTGTGAACCAACGGCCAGTGCCGTTCGCTCACGAAGCGCTGCGCGAGCGGGCTGATGAGCGCGCCGCCGAGCGCGGTGCCGAGGATCGTCGACAAGACGGTCGCAGACTCGAGCCAAGCGTTGGCGGCCACCAGCCGCGGCGCGGGCAAGAGCTCCGTCAAGATGCCGTACTTGGCCGGCGAGTACGCGGCTGCCCCGATACCGACTACGCCGTAGGCGAGCATGGGGTGTACGTTCGCCAGCATCATCGCGCAGCCGAGCGCCTTCATGGCATTGGCCGCGAACATCACGTGACGCTTTTGCAGCGCATCGGCGAAAGCGCCGGCAAACGGCGCCAGCAGCACGTACGACATCGTGAACAGGATCTGTAGCAGCGGCGTGAACCAGTTGGCCGCATGCATGGCGCCGAGCAGCGCGATCGCGGCGATCAGCAGCGCGTTGTCGGCGAGCGACGAAACGAACTGCGCGGCGATGATCGTGTAGAAGCCTTTTTTCATCGGATGGGCCGAGCCGTGAGCGCACTCGAAAAAAGGAGACTTTTATGGAAAAAGGCGGCCGCAGCCGCCTTTCGTCGCACGTTGCGCGGCGCCTGAACGCGGCGCGCGTCGACCGACCCTTAATCCTTTTGCACCACGCGGCTGTAGGTGCTCAAGATCGGCACCATTTGCGCATAGATCTTGGGGTTGCCCGCGACGATCTCGCCGACGTTCAAAAATTCCGAATCGCCCGTGTAGTTGCCCACGAGGCCGCCGGCTTCCGTGATCAGCAAGCTGCCCGCGGCCATGTCCCACGGGCTCAGGCCTTGTTCGAAGAAGCCGTCGAGACGGCCCGCCGCGACGTTGGCCAAATCCAGCGCCGCCGCGCCGGGGCGGCGCAGGCCCGTGCACGCGCGCGTCATGTCGGCGAACAGGCGGCAATACGCTTCGATCCGGTCGTCTTCGCGGAATGGGAAGCCCGTGCCGATCAGCGCGTCGCCGAGGCGGTCGCGGCGGCCCACGCGAATGCGCCGATCGTTCAGATAGGCGCCGCGGCCGCGCGAGGCGGTAAACAGATCGTTGCTATTCGGATCGTAGACGACGGCTTGCGTCACGACACCGCGATGCGCCAATGCGATCGAGACGCCGTAATAGGGCAGGCCGTGGATGAAATTGGTCGTGCCGTCGAGCGGATCGATGATCCACACGTAATCGGATTCGTTTTCGGAACGGCCCGATTCTTCTGCCAGAATCGCGTGATCGGGGTACGCCGTCTTAAGCGTGTCGATGATGGCCGCTTCGGCCGCTTTGTCGACTTCCGTGACGAAATCGTTGTGCTGCTTCTTGCTGACTTGGACGAGTTCCAGATCGAGCGAGGCGCGGTTGATGATTTGTCCGGCGCGGCGGGCGGCTTTGACGGCAATGTTGAGCATCGGGTGCATAAAACGGATTCCTTGTACCGCGGCGGTGCGAGCGCTGCGACGGGTGGGCCAAACCGCCCGGAATGCGCAGGCATTCCGTCGACGAAAGCGAATTGAAGAAGAGCAATGTGCATGCGCAGGCGGACTACCATCCCGGCGCAAGGGCACGAATACCGGGATTTTACCTGAGTCCGGGGCGGCTCGGCTCGAACGTTGCGAGGACGCGGCGGCGCCTGCCCGGCCCCCGGTTCGCATCGCGGCGGCGGGCGCGATACCATAGCGGGAGGTCACACCCGCTCATTCGCCTGTTTCCCGTTTTCGGTTTTTCGTCCAGCTAGTCATCTTGAATCGCTCAATCTCGCATTCGCCGTCGGCCACCGTGCACACCTGCGCATCCGGTCCCCAGGGCGGTTTCACCTCGACGTTGTTCGTGCTCGTCGAGCCCAGCCATCCCGGCAACGTAGGTGCGGCCGCGCGCGCGCTCAAAACGATGGGGTTTTCGCGGCTCGTGCTCGTCGCGCCGCGCGTCGCGCATGTGCAAACGGACCCTGAAGCGATCGCCATGGCCAGCGGCGCGGAGGATGTGTTGGCCTCGGCAAGCATCGTGCCGACGATCGCCGATGCGCTGGCCGGCGTCACTTGGTCGGTTGCGCTGACGGCGCGCATGCGCGAATACGGCCCGCCGCAGCTCGCGCCGCGCGAGGCGGCAGCCGAGGCTCGCGTGCACGGACAGGGCGGAGACATCGCGTTCGTCTTCGGTAACGAACGGACTGGGCTGTCCAACGAACACGTCGAGCGTTGTAGCGCACTGGCTCACATTCCGGCCAATCCCGCCTATAGCTCGCTCAATCTCGCTCAGGCGGTGCAGGTGCTTGCTTATGAGTTGCGTATCGCTTATCTGACGCCCGAGCAAGGGGAAGCGGTGTCCGACGCCGACGACGCGTCCGGCGGCGGACGCGCGCCGAACGACGATATCGAACGCATGTATGTGCACCTCGAAAACGCGCTGATCTCGCTGGAGTTTCTCGATCCCGCGAATCCGAAGAAGCTCATGTCGCGATTGCGTAGGCTGTTCGCGCGCGCCGGCCTCGAGCGCGAGGAAGTCAACATCGTCCGCGGGATCGCGAAACACATCTTGCTTAAGGCGCATACCCGGGATCGCTCGTCCTCTTCTTGATGGGCTGACGGCTCTAAGGGCAGTAGCGGGCCGCTTGGCTGAAAAGCGCTAAGACTCGGCGCCTGCCGCCGCTAATGCCCCTGTTGCGTGCAGGGTGGATCTTTTACGTTCTGCACGCCGCCCATCTTCCTCCTACAATCGAACGGCGCTTCATAAGCAAATCGCGCGACGTCATAACGTGCGCCTTGTCGCGTCCACCCCACGGCCCCTTCAATAAGCGAGCCCCAACATGTTCGAGAGACTTCGCGAAGACATTGCCACGATCCGTGAGCGGGATCCCGCCGCTCGCAGTGCTTGGGAAGTGCTCACCTGTTACCCGGGGCTACACGCGATCGTGGCGCATCGGTTGTCGCATGCATGCTGGCGCGCCGGCCGTCGCTGGCTGGCACGTTTTATTTCCCAAGTCGCCCGGTTCATGACCGGAATCGAAATCCATCCGGGCGCCACCGTCGGGCGGCGTGTATTCATCGATCACGGCATGGGCGTCGTGGTGGGGGAGACGGCCGAGATCGGCGACGACTGCACGATTTACCAAGGCGTCACGCTCGGCGGCACGTTGCTTACGCGCGGCGCCAAACGCCACCCGACGCTCGAGCGCGGCGTGATCGTCGGTGCGGGATCCAAGGTGCTAGGCGGCTTCACGATCGGCGAAAACGCGAAGATCGGGTCGAATGCTGTGGTCGTCAAACCCGTGCCTGCCGGCGCCACGGCGGTCGGCAATCCGGCACGCGTCATCCAACCCGCCGATCGCAAGCGCTCGCCGGAGCATGCGGCGTTTTGCGCTTACGGCATCACGCCTAACGCGGAAGATCCGGTCTCGCTCGCGTTGCACGGTCTCATTGACCATGCCGCGAACGAAAAGCAACGCGTCGATGAAATCGTCGCGGCGCTCGAGCGCCTCGGCGCTCGGCTCGAGGCGTTGCAAGGCGCCGATGCGGCCGTCGTCGATTTGCAGCGTCTGTCCGCCGCGATTCAAGGCGCCGCGCCCGCGAGCGCAGAGACGCATGCGAACGTAGGCTAAGGGGAAGGTCAATCGCACGCCGGTCGAATGGGCGCGCGGGAGAGGGCAACTGAGATCGTTGCCCTCGGTCCGTTCAATCGAGCGGAAAGGCGTGGATGCCTTCGGCGTCGATACGCAGATAGCCGCCGCGGCGCGGGCCGTGGTCGAGGTCCCAATCGGGCAGCACCCAGCGCGTGCCGCTCGCCTCCAGATGACGCGCGGGCTTATGCGTATGCCCATGAATCATCGTCGTCGTATGACTCGTGCGAAACAACTCCTCGACGCCTTGATGCGTTACGTCGTAAAGCGGCGAGGGCGGACGCGTGCGGCCTTCCTCGCTCGACGCCCGCATCCGTTCGGCGAGCGCATGGCGCCACCTGAACGGCCAGGCGAGGAACAGCAGTTGCGCGGCGCGCCAGCGCGCGACACGACGAAACGTTTGATACTTGCGGTCGGCCGTGCAGAGCGCGTCGCCGTGCGCGAGCACGATGCGCGCGCCGAATGCGGTCATCACGAAGGGGTCGGGCAGCCAAATCGCGCCGGCTGCCTTCATGAATCGTTTGCCCAGTAAAAAATCGCGATTGCCATGCATCACATACAGGGCAATGCCGCGCTCCGACAACGTGTGCAAAATCGCCGCAATGCGTGCCGCGAACGGGTCGGCTTCGAGCATGTCGTCGCCGATCCAATACTCGAACAAGTCGCCGAGAACGAAGACCGAATCGGCGTTATCGGCCGTCACGCGGATGAAATGCTCGAACGCGTCGACCGTGCGCGGAATCGACGTGCTCAGATGCAGATCGGAGATGAGCAAGAGCGGCCGCGGCGCATGGGGGCGCGTGCGGCCGTGCTCGTGCGGCACACTGGCCTCGACGTTGCGAGGCCCCGTGTCTTGCCGCGCCGAGATGCCGGCATCTCGGATGATGCTCGTGTTCAATCGACCACGACCGCTTTCTCGATGACGACGTCATCGAGCGGTACGTCCTGATGGAAGCCCTTCGAGCCCGTGCGGACCTTCTTGATCTTCTCGACGACATCGAGCCCGTCGACGACACTGCCGAACACCGCGTAGCCCCAGCCTTGCGGCGTCGGCGACGTGTGATTGAGGAAGTCGTTGTCGTTGACGTTGATGAAGAATTGCGCCGTGGCCGAGTGCGGATCGTTCGTACGCGCCATTGCCACCGAGCCCTTGACGTTCTTCAGACCGTTGTTCGCTTCGTTGTCGATCGGGGCGTCCGTCGGCTTTTGCTTCATGCCGGGCTCGAAGCCGCCGCCTTGGATCATGAAGCCGTCGATCACGCGGTGAAACACGGTGTTGTCGTAGTGGCCCTTCTTCACGTAATTGAGGAAGTTTTCGACCGTCTTCGGGGCCTTCTCGGCGTCGAGGGCGATCTTGATGACGCCGTGGTTCGTGTGCAGTTCGACCATGATGAATTCCTTTCCTTATCTACTTACCAAACTAACTAAAGGGGCTCCGCCGGCCTGAACCGCGCCGGCGCCGGAGCGCGTTATTTCGAAACGACGGTTGCCGACTGGATGACGATCGGCTGTTGCGGCACGTCGGCCATCGGCCCGCGCGACGTAGTGGGCGTCGCTTCGATCTTCTTTACAACGTCCATGCCCGAGATGACCTTGCCGAACACGGCATAGCCGTTGCCGTCCGGATTCGGGTAGTCGAGCCCGGCGTTATCGACCGTATTGATGAAGAACTGAGCCGTCGCCGAATTCGGGTCGCTCGTGCGCGCCATGGCGATCGTGCCCGTCGTGTTCTTCAGGCCGTTACGGCTTTCGAGCGGGATCGGCGCGCGCGTCGGCTTCTCGGCGAAGCTTGCCGTGTAACCGCCGCCCTGGATCATGAAGCCCTTGATCACGCGATGGAAAATCGTGCCGCTGTATTGGCCGGATTTCACGTAGTCGAGGAAGTTCGCGACCGTCTTCGGCGATTGCTCGGGGTAAAGCTCGAGCTTGATGTCGCCGTCCGTCGTTTTCAGCAGCACTTGCGGGTGCGCGGCAGCGGCATTCGTTTGCGCGAAGGCGGGAGCGTTCGCGATGAGAGCGGCGCTGCCGAGCGCCAACCAAAAGCTTTTCATGGGTGTCCTCAACGTGGATGAGATCGGGGCGAAAGCCGCGCTAGTGCGACGGCGCGACGTAGGGCTGAATGGGGAACGGACCGTTCGACCCGCCGAATTCGACGGCCGGCGCGGTCAGGGCCGGGACCGTCGTCCGCGGTTCGGTCGGCGCGGCCTTCGGGGCCGGGGCCGGGACCGACACGGCGGCCGGGGCCGGCGATACGATCTTATCGATTTGCGCCACGCGCTGCGCGGCGGCCGCGCTCGCTTGTCCGAGGCTTTGCGCACGACGATACGATTGTTCGGCTAGATGCAGGTATAGGTCGCCGAGGTTTTCGTAGGCGAGCCCATAGCTCGGGTTGGCCTGCACGGCCGTCTCGAGCGCCGTGCGCGCTTCTTGATAGCGCCCGTGCTTGGCATAAAGCGTTGCCAGATTGTTGTACGGCTCGGGCAGCTCGGGGTAGAGCTGCGTGAGCTCGGTGAACTGACGGATCGCATCGTCGTCGCGGTTCAAGCGGGCGAGGACCGTGCCGCGTTTGAACTTCGCTTGGATGTCCCGGGGATGCGAAGCGATGCGCGCGTCGAGTTCGACGAGTGCCGCGCTCCAGTTTTGCGAGGCGATCGATGCGTCGATTTGAGGCGTGCCGTCGGCAACCGCCGGGGCGCTCTGCGCATGTGCCGCCACGCTGCTGAAAGCCGCGAGCGCAAGGCTCAGGACGGAGGCGGCGACGAGGGCCGCGCTACGGTGCGTGCGGCCGCTGGAAGGTTTCATAGGCTCGTGTCTGGGTGTTATACTCCGGCCCATTCTAACAAAACGTTTGCTGGTTTCCTCCAACGGCAAACGGTCTTCCGCCCGTCGTGGTCGCCTTTCGCGCCGCTCGCTCGAAGCATTCGTCGCGCGAAGACATTCGCACCGCGCAAGCCGTTTGCGCTTCATCGCGAAAGTGCTGCGAAGCGCACGTCGCCGAGTGCGGATTGCTCAAGGCTCACGCATCGTCTCTATGGAATCACTGCGCATCTACAACACGCTCGCGCGTGACAAGCAATCGTTCGTGCCGCGCCGTGCAGGCGAGGTGCGGATGTACGTCTGCGGGATTACCGTCTACGACTACTGCCACATCGGGCACGCGCGGCTGTTGGTCGTATTCGATCTCGTTCAGCGTTGGCTGCGCACGCTCGGTTACCGAGTGACATACGTGCGCAATATTACGGACGTCGACGACAAGATCATTCGCCGCGCCGTTCAAAACGGCGAAACGATCAAGACCGTCACCGATCGCTACATCGCGGCGATGTACGAAGATGCGGACGCGCTCGGCGTCATGCGCCCCGATATCGAGCCGCGCGCGACCGATTACATTCCCCAGATGCTGGGCATGATCGATACGCTCGTGGCGAACGGCTACGCGTACCAGGCGAAAGACGGCGACGTGAATTACGCCGTGCGCAAATTCGAACGCTACGGCGCGCTCTCCGGCAAGTCGCTCGAAGATCTGCGCGCGGGCGAGCGCGTCGCGACTAGCGATGCGAAGCAAGATCCGCTCGATTTCGTCCTGTGGAAGCACGCGAAGGCGGGTGAACCGGCCGAATGCACGTGGGACTCCAACTACGGCCCGGGTAGACCGGGCTGGCATATCGAGTGTTCCGCGATGGGCTGCGCGCTGCTCGGCGAGCATTTCGATCTGCATGGCGGCGGGCAAGATTTGCAATTCCCGCATCATGAGAACGAGATCGCCCAAAGCGAGGGTGCCACGGGCCAGACGTTCGTCAACTATTGGATGCACAACGGCTTCGTGCAGATCGATAACGAGAAGATGTCGAAATCGCTCGGCAACTTCTTCACGATCCGCGAGGTGCTCGCGAAATACGATCCCGAGGTGGTTCGATTCTTCCTCGCGCGTGCGCATTACCGTTCGCCGATCAACTATAGCGACGTGCATCTCGACGATGCGCGCGCCGCGCTCACGCGCCTATACACGGCGCTCAAGGACGTGGCGCCCGACAGCGCGCCGCTCGATTGGAGCGAGGCGCATGCGCAGCGATTCCGCGAAGCGATGAACGACGACTTCAATACGCCCGTTGCCGTGGCCGTGCTGTTCGAACTCGCCACCGAAGTCAATCGCACGCGCGATGCGGGCGCGGCACGGCAACTGCGCGCGCTGGCGGGCATATTGGGATTGCTTGGCCGCGAGCCGCGGGAATTTCTGCAAAAGGCAGCGGGCGCACTCGATGCGCAAGGTCTCGATGTTGCCGCGATCGAAGCGAAGATCGCCGGGCGCGCGGCCGCCAAGCATGCGAAGAACTACGCCGAGGCAGATCGGATTCGAGCCGAGTTGCTCGATGCCGGTGTTGCGCTTGAAGACAAACCGGGCGGGCTGACCGAATGGCGCCGCGTATGACGACCGTGCACCGCACGTCGCGCTGATCGACTCGCCAGGCAGGAGGCAAGATGGCAACGGCCAGGAAGGCGCCCGCACGCGCCAGTCGCAAGGGCGACACGCGCGCGACCGTGGCGTCGGCACCGAATGACACGAATGAGAAGGCGGCCGCGAAGCGCGCCACCGGCACGAAGAAGGAAAGCGCGGTCAAGCCGAACGGCGCCGCGGCGCCGGTTCAGATCGGCGGGCTCGAGCCCGCGGTCACTCGACCCGCGTATTGGGATCGCGCGTGCGCGGATCTCGTGAAGCGCGATCGAATCTTGAAGCGGCTGATTCCGAAGTTCGGGCCCGTTCATCTCGTGAACGGCAGCGATCCGTTCGTGACGCTCGCGCGCTCCGTGGTGGGGCAGCAAGTGTCGGTTCAGGTCGCGCAAGCGGTTTGGGAGCGGATCGAATCGGCGTGTCCTAAACTGTCGCCGCAGCAGTTTAAAAAGCTCGGCCAAGAGAAGCTCGTCGCCTGCGGGCTGTCCAAGCGCAAGTCGGACTATCTGCTCGATCTCGCCGAGCATTTTCTCTCGGGCGCCTTGCACGTCGACAAATGGATGTCGATGGACGACGAAGCCGTGATTGCCGAGCTCACGCAGATTCGCGGGATCGGCAGGTGGACCGCCGAGATGTTTTTGATTTTCAATTTGTCGCGTCCCGACGTGCTGCCGCTCGACGATCTCGGCCTCATTCGCGCCATCAGCGTGAACTACTTCAGCGGCGAGCCCGTCACGCGCAGCGAAGCGCGCGAAGTCGCGGCGAACTGGGAGCCGTGGCGGACGGTGGCAACGTGGTATATGTGGCGTAGCCTCGACGGGCTTGCCGAATAAAACTATCAGTTTTTGTATACGATAGTTTTGCCTGATTCAGCACGGAGCCGGCGCGGTTAGAATACGCGCTGCCGCAGGATTCTAGGAACGAACATATGAAAACGACCTTTCTGGATTTCGAACAGCCCATCGCGGAACTCGAAGCGAAAATCGAAGAATTGCGCTTTGTCCAGGACGACTCGGCTGTCGATATTTCGGAAGAGATCGAGCGGTTGTCGAAGAAGAGCCAACAGCTCACCAAAGACCTTTATGCGAATCTGTCCCCGTGGCAGGTCACGCAAATCGCACGACACCCGCAGCGCCCGTACACGCTCGACTACGTAGGCGAGCTGTTCACGGACTTTCACGAGTTGCACGGCGACCGGTCGTTTGCGGACGATTTGTCGATCGTCGGCGGCTTGGCCCGTTTCAACGGCCATCCGTGCATGGTCATCGGCCATCAAAAGGGCCGCGATACGAAGGAACGTGCAGCGCGCAACTTCGGTATGCCGCGTCCGGAAGGCTACCGCAAGGCCGAACGGCTGATGCGGCTTGCCGAGAAGTTCGGCTTGCCGATCTTCACGTTCGTCGATACCCCCGGTGCATACCCCGGCGTGGGCGCCGAGGAGCGGGGGCAATCGGAAGCCATCGGCCGTAACTTGTACGTCATGGCCGAGCTGAAGACGCCCATTATCACGACGGTGATCGGCGAGGGCGGCTCGGGCGGGGCACTGGCGATCGCGGTCGCCGATACCGTGCTGATGTTGCAGTTTTCGACGTACTCGGTGATTTCGCCCGAGGGCTGTGCGTCGATTCTGTGGAAGAGTGCGACAAAAGCGTCCGAAGCAGCCGAAGCGCTCGGCTTGACGGCGCATCGATTGAAGGCGCTTGGCCTCATCGACAAGATCGTCAACGAGCCGTTGGGCGGTGCGCACCGCGACCTGAAGGGCATGGCGGCGTTGCTGCGCCGTGCACTGGCCGACTCGCTGCGCCAATTCCAAGGTATGAGCGTGGCCGACTTGCGTCAGCGTCGCTTCGAGCGCTTGATGAGCTACGGCAAGTACAAGGAATCGTTCCCGGGTGCGTAAGCCGAGCCCCGGACCGCGTTCGGCGAACATGGCCGAACACGGGATCCATACCTAATCCCTGACGTGAACGTTTCCGTCGACATCGCCGCCGAGCGCATCGTTCTCGATGCCCTCGGCGGCGTGCTTTCTACTGTCCCTGCCGACGCGACAATCGCAATCGCCTATAGCGGCGGCCTCGACTCCACGGTGCTGCTCGATGCGGCGGTACGCGTCGCGGGCGCGGCGCGCTGCGTCGCCTTGCACGTTCATCACGGTCTCAGTCCGAACGCCGATCGCTGGCTCGCTCATTGCGAAGCCTCGGCGCTTTCGCTCGCGGCGCGCTTCGATGCCGAGCACGTGCGCGTCCGGCGCGACAACGGCGAGAGTCTCGAGGCGGCCGCGCGCGAGGCCCGTTATCAGGCGCTCGACGCGATGTGCGCACGCAACGGCGCAGCGGTGCTATGGCTCGCGCATCATGCCGACGATCAAGCCGAAACGGTATTGCTTCAGCTGCTGCGCGGGGCCGGCGTGGCGGGGCTCGCTGCGATGGCGCCGCAGCGCGTCGACGAGTCGTCGGCCGTGCGGCGCGTGCGTCCCTTTTTGCCCTTGTTGCGCGCGCAACTCAATCGCTATGCGGCGCTTCGGGGCTTGCGCTGGATCGAGGACGAGTCCAACGCCGATACGCGCTATGCGCGCAATGCGTTGCGGCACGACGTAATGCCGGCGCTCAGTACGCGCTTTCCCGGTTATCGCGACGCGCTTGCGCGTACCGCTCGTCATGCTGCCGCCGCGCAACGCCTGCTGGACGATTTGGCGCAGATCGACCTGCGCACGGTCGGTCGCGACGAGGGTGTGGCGCTTTCGCGTAAGGCGTTGACTGCGCTCGACGACGCGCGCGCGACCAATCTCATGCGCGTGTGGATCCGCACCGCGGCTTTGCCCACGCCGTCGGCCGCGCGCTTGGCGGACATGCTGCGGCAATTGCGCCAGGCGCGCGACGGTCACGGGCTCAGCGTCATGCACGGCGGCGCCTGTTTGCGGATGTACCGGGACAAGATTTATTGGGAACAGCGCGCAGCCCAACGTGTGCTGCGGCCGACGGGGCAGGGCGAGGAGCGGCGGCGAAACGACGCCGCCAAGCGAGACTCGGCGCACGCGGCCGTCGACGCAGAACGCCCTATGGGCGAGGCGAAACGCACCGAGCGGCTGGCCTGGAGCGGTCAGCAGGTGTGGCACTTGGCGCAATGGCGCGGATCGGTCGTATTCGTGCCCACGACCGAGGACGACGCGGGCCCCGATACGGTCGCCGAAGCGCTGCTGGCCAGCGCGCCGCTCTTTGCGCGGGCGCGCACCGGCGGAGAGCGCGTGCAGCGCATGCCGGGCGGGGCGGCGCGCACCTTGAAGAACTTATTCCAGGAGCTCGGCGTGCCCGCGTGGGAGCGCGATGTGCCGCTCATTTACGTGGGGGAGGCGCTGCTGTTCGTGCCGCGCGTGGGCATCAACGGCGCAGCCGAGCAAGCGCTGTCGCCGTCGCAGCGGCGCGGTGGACGCTGGCGGCTCGAATGGCGCGAGGACTTGCTGATCGCATGAATGCTCCGCGGCCCGAGGCGCCTTTTCTTGGCGTCGCGCCCGATTGACACCCGCGGCTTCCCGCGCTTGTCTTTTCGCCCTCGATCAAGTACGCTCGAAGGCTCGCCCGATCCGCTTTCGCAGCCGTTTGCGCGCTTTGCGCGTATTCGTCGCCTATTGCCTCGCTACCCGCACCGGCGATAGGCACGCGCAGCAAGCGCTTCGCATCTGGGCAATCCGCGCACGCTGCGCTCACGCTTTCGCAGCCATCCTTCGTCGTCGTAGTGCTCACGAGGCCGCGAGACCGAACGGGCAGTCTTGCGGTTCTGCTCTTGGCGCATCGGCGCGGTTTCTCCTCCAGTTCAGAACGACAATGGCACTCATCGTACATAAATACGGCGGCACCTCGATGGGCTCGGTCGAGCGCATCAAGAACGTCGCCAAGCGCGTCGCGAAATGGCATCAGGCCGGGCATAAAATGGTTGTCGTGCCCTCTGCGATGTCGGGCGAAACCAATCGTTTGCTCGGTCTCGCCAAAGAGATTTCGAGCCAACCGAGCCCGCGCGAGCTCGACGTCATTGCGGCGACGGGCGAACAAGTCAGCGTGGGGTTGCTCTCGATCGCGTTGCAAGAGATCGGCGTGGAAGCCGTGAGCTATGCCGGCTGGCAAGTGCCGATCAAGACCGATAGCGCGTTCACGAAAGCGCGCATCAACGAAATCGACGACGAACGCGTGATGCGCGATCTCGACGCCGGCAAGGTCGTGGTCATCACGGGCTTCCAAGGCGTCGATCCGGAAGGGCACATTACGACGCTCGGCCGCGGCGGTTCGGATACCTCCGCGGTGGCGGTGGCGGCGGCGCTCGAAGCCGACGAATGCTTGATTTTCACCGACGTCGACGGCGTCTATACGACCGATCCGCGCGTGGTGGAAGAGGCGCGCCGGCTCGATCGCGTCACTTTCGAGGAAATGCTGGAAATGGCCAGCCTCGGCTCGAAGGTGCTCCAGATCCGCTCGGTCGAATTCGCGGGCAAGTATCGTGTGAAAACGCGCGTACTCTCGAGCCTGACCGACCCGATGATTCCGGTCGAGGAAGAAATGAAATCGGGCACGCTGATCACCTTTGAAGAAGACGAGACCATGGAAAAAGCAGTCATCTCCGGCATCGCGTTCCAACGCGACGAAGCGCGCATCGCTGTGCGCGGCGTGCCCGATAAGCCGGGCATCGCCTACCAGATCCTCGGCCCGGTTGCCGACGCGAACATCGACGTCGACATGATCATCCAAAACCAGAGCGTGCACGGCAAGACCGATTTCACGTTCACGGTGGGCCGTGGCGACTACCAACGCGCGATGGATATCCTCGTCAATCACGTGAAGGGTCACGTGAACGCCGAGGAAGTCGTGGGCGATCCGCGCGTGTCGAAGGTCTCGGTCGTCGGTGTGGGCATGCGCTCGCATGTCGGCATCGCGAGCAAGATGTTCCGCACGCTGTCGGAAGAGGGCATCAACATCCAGATGATCTCGACGTCGGAAATCAAGATTTCGGTGCTGATCGACGAGAAGTACATGGAGCTTGCCGTACGCTCGCTGCATAAAGCGTTCGAACTCGAGCAAGCGTAAGGCACCGCGTACTTGAACGGGGTGAGGCCGGTGCGGCCACGCCGGGAGAATGGGCGGTGCGATAAAAAAATGCGCCGCATCATTTGACCTACGTAATCATTCCCGTTAATATCTTGGTCTCGTTGCACTGCACTCCCGGTGCGACGGCGATTTTGGGAGACGTGGCCGAGAGGTCGAAGGCACTCCCCTGCTAAGGGAGCATCTGGGCCAAAACCTGGATCGAGGGTTCGAATCCCTCCGTCTCCGCCAATAGGCGGTGACAAAGCCCCGCGAGTTCTAGGACTCGCGGGGCTTTTCCTTTTGGGGCGCCGCCTCGATCGAGGCCGCGCAGCACAAGCCCATCCTCCAATTGCCCAACTCGCGGTGAGATTTGCATAAATGGGTTTAAATGGCGCGAGAAGGTGGGGCGAGGGAAACGAGGTTCGCCGCCTTCTTTCTCTTTTGGAGCCGCCATGCCACGTACCGTTGCTGAAAAACGCGCTGCCTTCCGTGCTCTGCACGCATCCGGCTGCTTCGTGCTGCCGAATCCTTGGGATGCCGGTAGCGCCCGCTATCTCGAAAGCCAGGGTTTCCAAGCCGTTGCGACGACTAGTTCCGGATTCGCTTGGTCCAATGGCCATGCCGACAATCATGTGAGCCGCGAGGCCGTCCTTGCACATCTTCGGACGATCGTGGAAGCGACCGATCTGCCGGTCAACGCCGACTTCGAAAACGGCTTCGGCGCAAGCCCGGACGAAGTGGGCGAGAGCGTCAAACTTGCGATTGCAACCGGCGTAGCCGGCCTCTCCATCGAGGACTCCACAGGCGTTGCCGGCGCTCCGCTGTTTCCGATCGAAGAGGCCGTGGCGCGGCTCAAGGCCGCGCGTCGTGCAATCGATGCAAGCGGCGGCGATACGCTGCTGATCGGCCGCGCGGAGAATTTCATCGTCGGGGTACCCGATTTGGACGATACGCTGGCACGTCTGAAGGCCTATGCGGCGGCGGGCGCGGACTGCCTTTATGCGCCGGGGATTCAGACGGCCGAGCAAATCAAAGCCGTGGTGCAAGCCGTGGCACCCAAGCCCGTCAACGTGCTCATCGGCGCGAATTCGCCGATGACGCTTGCCGATCTCGAGGGGCTCGGCGTGCGCCGTGTCAGCGTGGGCGGTGCGCTCGCACGGGCGGCTTGGGGTGGCTTCATGCGCGCCGCGCAGTCGCTCGTGCAAGGGCGTTTCGACGGATTCGGCGATGCCGCGTCGGGCGCACAACTCAACGGGCTGTTTGCGGACGAGTCTCAGTAAGAGGGCTGCTGTCCTACCTGGCTCGGACCTATGCAGGCAGGACTTCCGAGACACGGGGCGGGCAGCCTCGCAATGGCCGCGGGGCTGCGTGTTAGCGGTGTCGTGTTCCAGTGCTTTCGCGCTCTAGTGCCCGCCATACGGACGCGTCAGGATCTCGAGAAAGTGGCCGCTCGGATCCTCGAAATAAGCGCCTCGCCCACCGTCGCGTGTATTGATCTCGCCTTCGTGCCGCTTGGCCGGATCGGCCCAGTACTGTAGCTTGCGGCCCTCGATCCGGCCCATGATTTCCGTGAATTCGGCCTCGCTGACGAGAAATGCGTAATGCTGCGCGTTTGGCGTGTGCTCGGCTTGGATGAAGTCCATCGTGACATCGTTGCTTAGATGGACGGTAAGGAACGGGCCGAACGGTTTGGGCTCCGCAAGCCCGAGAATTTCGGTGAGAAATGCGGCGGATGCGTCGCGGTCGCGCGCGTAGACAATGGTGTGGTTCAAAGCGACACTCATGGCTAACGACCTCCTATCTCGAGCGATACATAGGGTGGCGCGAGGAGCGCAAGCGTTTTGCTGGTCTAGCCGTTCAAACGCCAACAAGGCCCGCACGGCGTATTTGCGTGGCTGTTCGTCGAGTTTACGCCGTTCGCAAACGCGCGTTGCGGACAGGGTTTAAGCCCATGGGGCCTTGGCCCTGCCCGCACGCGCACAGTCCACGTCCATTCGACGGGATCACGCAGGTGTAGGGCACATGACAGCGTTACCGCGCGGCCGCCTGAATCGCTCCACCCAGTGCCGCATTGTCGTAGGCGCGTCCGCCGATACCCCATGCCCCATCGGCGGCATAAACGACATTCACCCAAACCCGCTCGGGTACCAAGCGGCCGCCCGAAGCGTTCGACACGATCTGTGTCGCCCGCTCGATAAAGCGCCGTTTGGCATCGGACGAAGCCAGCGCTACCGCGGGCAGCTTCAATTCGACGAACGCGGCATCCGCGGCTACCCCTCCCGAGAAGATGCGATTGCGCGGCAACACGCTCAAAGTGCCCACGACGTTCGGCACCATGAATGCGTTGTCTTGCAGCCCTTCGATTTCGAGCAGGGTATCGGTGAGTGCGGCGAATACCTTCGCCTCGGCATCGGCGTTGAAAACACCTTCGGGAACGGTCAATGTGATCGGCATAGCAATACCTCCAGGTCGGTTGGCTGGGACATGATATAAATAGCGATCGCTCTCTATAGAATACATACCAACCGCTCTCTATGCAATAGAGAGCACATGCTCTATAAAACATTTATGCGTTACTCGATCGAACACAAGTACGAGACCCGCGAACGGATTCTGGACGCTGCCGCGAGGCTCTTTCGTCGCGAAGGGTATGGTGGTTCAGGCATCGGCCCGCTGACGAAAGAAGCCGGGGTGACGAACGGGGCGTTCTACGGCCATTTCAAGTCGAAGAGCGAGGCGTTTCGCGCCGTGGTGCTCTCGGGCATGCAACAACTCAAAGACGCCATCGCGGCGCTGAAAACCGAACAGGGCCCGCGCTGGTGCCGTCCATTCATCGCGTTCTACCTCGGCCAGCGGCGCACGTGCGATCTCGGTGAAAGCTGTGCGCTCGCGAGCCTTTCCCCGGAAGTGATGCGCGCGGACGACGAGACGCGCGATGCCTACGAAAAGGTATTGGCATCGATCGTCGACGAAGTGTCCTCCGGCTTGCGTGACTTGCCGGGCGACGACCATGACGATCGCGCCATCGCGCTTTTGTCGTTGCTGGCGGGCGGTGTTACGCTTGCGCGCGCCGTGCGCGATCCGGCCGCCTCCGAACGTATCGCCAATGCGGTCGCCCGGTATGCGACGGCGCTCACGGAGCCGGCGGCGCGCGATTGAGCGCCGTCGTCGTCAAAACAAGAACAAGAGAGAAAACAACATGAAGCACATCCGTGCGCGGGTATCGGCAGCGCTATTTCTATCCCTATCGTTGATCGCGCCGCGTGGGTTCGCGGCATCGGCGGACATCGTGCTGGACGTTCCTGCGGAGTTCACGGCTTCCTCGATTACCGCGGCGGGCGAGGGGCTTTATTGCATCTCGGGGGACGTCTATCACGACGAGGTTCCGAACCATAGCGCGATGATGCTGCTCGTCGATACGCACGCGCGGCGTGTGCTTTGGAAGACCGATATTCCCTACGCGAAAGATCACTTCGAAAACGCGGGGATGAAGTGCATTCGCGACGGCGAGTTCTACTACGCGCTCACGGAGGAGCGGACGGATTCGTTCGCCGCCCAGAGCCACACTCAATTGATCGTGAGCAAGATTTCGTCGACAGGCAAGTTGCTGAAGGCGCAGCGCGTCGACGTCGGTGCCGACGTATGGGAGAACTTGTTCGAGGCGGGACCCGATGGGCTATCGATCGTCGGCGGCACAAGCACCGATGGGGTCGATCGAGGCGGCAAGCGCAGCCTGTTTCTTGTCCGGTTCGACCAAGACCTCGCACGCAAGCAGTTCGTCGTTTTGCCGACGGGCGCGTTTTGGACCGGGAGTTACGCGAAGCTCGATGGGACGAGCCTGCTCATTTCAGGGCAATTCCTCGCCAATCCCGGTGCGAGCGCATCCCTTCATGAAGGGTACGCCGTGTCCAAGATCGATCTGGGCAAGATGCGATACCTATGGTCGACCTTCGTTTATCCGACGAACATTGACGCGCAAGGCGCGGTCTCGCTGCCGGATGGCGGCATCGCCGACGTTGGCGTGAGCGGCGATCGTCTGTCGATCTCCGTGATCGATGCGTTCGGGCGCGTCGCGCGGCGGATGTCGATGAAAAGCACGATTTGCAGCGTGGATGCGCTCGGTGTCAAGGCGGCGACGCTACAGATCGTGGGTACGGGTTGCGGCGAGAAGCACGCTGCGCTGCTGCTCGATATCGATCCGGCGGCAGGCGCCATCGTCGCCACGCACGATCTCGGTGACCGGGCGACGGGGGCATCGTTCGACGGCGATACGCTTTGGACGGTCGTCGCGCAATCCAATGGCGATCGTCAGGTATTGCGCCGCGTGACTCGATAAGGCGTGCCGCGACCTATCGTCGCCCCTCACCAAGCGACCTTCATGGGGCCGATGCGTCGTATTCCCGCATGGCCATGGATCCGCGGCGCCTCGACCAAACGCAAGCCGGGTAGACGCGTGACCAGTGCCGAAAGGCTTTCTTCCAGCTCGGTGCGCACCAGTGCCTCTCCCACACAGCGGTGGCGGCCATAGCCGAAAGCCGGATGCGACTGTACGGGCCTTTGTTGACGAATATCGAACACGTCCGGGGCGATGTAAGCGCTTTCGTCGCGCATCGCCGACATGGTCGCGAGCTCGACGAACTGCCCCGCGGGTATCGTCGATCCGTCGAGTTCGATGTCCTGCGTCGTGGTGCGCCACAAGCTGCTGACCGTCGGTTCGTAGCGCAGCGCCTCGGTTACGGCATCGGCAATCCGCTCTGGGCTGCGGCGAACGACGTGCCATTGTTCGGGGTACTGGAGCAATAGCGCCACTTGGATCGCTCCGGCCTTGAGCATCGTGTCGATGCCCGCAAGAAGAGGGGGCACCAGTTGCAGTCCGACCTGTTCCGCCGACGATGAGTCGGCCTCGTCCTCGGCCACGAAACGCGAGATCAAATCATCGCGAGGTGTGCGCCGGCGCTCCTTTACCACCGCTGCGAGGTAATGCACGAGTTCCTCGGTCGCCGCTTGAATGCCCGGCAGTTGCGCTTGCGTGACGCTGACGTCGAAAAACTCGGACACCGTGCACGCGAGCCGGGTCAGCAGTGCCCGATCGCCGCTGGGCAAGCCGAGCAGTTCGCAGGTGGATCGAGCGGCCACCTCCGAGGTGAAATGCTCGACGAGTTCGATCTGTTGGCCCTCGTGCCAACGATCGATCGATTCATCGGCGATCTTGCGGATGGTGGGGCGCCACGCGTCGATCGCTCGCGGCGAGAAGCCCGTATTGAACACTTCGCGTCGGCGCCGATGCGGCTCGCGACTGTTTTGAAACATCATGCGGCACAACTCGAAGATCGCGCCGGTTGCAATGCCGTGTTTTTCGGGCCACGCCGTTTCCGTAAAGACGAGACGCGGGTCCTTGCCGAGGCGTGCGACGTCCGCATATCGCAGGACGAGGACACCGCCTTTTTCGTGCTCGACGAACGGAAATTGGCGGCGGTATTGCCGATAGACGGCATGCGGATCGGCATCGAGCATGTCGACGGTCAGGCGGGGGACATCGGCGACGCCCGGCGGGCGGCGGGGCGGATCGCAAGCGGTCGGCATGGCGTACTCCATCATCGATCGATGCACCGATTACACCAGTTCGATTTCTTCCGACGACCTGTAAGGCTCTATAGGTTTCCGTACGCGGACGCATAAGTGCCCGGGCGCGTCTCAGTAGGTTGGCATTACGGGGCGCCCGGCCGCTCGAGAGTTGTAAAGATGTTCTGCATCAACAGTTACAAGTTTGAAATACGACTATCGGACACCCCGCGCTATAGTTCCATCCAACCACGCTACGTATTTAAAGGTGTCACCGTGAAATCGCTTTTCTCCATGGTCTCGTTGGCCGTCGGCGCCCTTGCCGTCGGCGTCTCCACTTCGGCGATGGCGAGGGTGGACATCGGCGTCAACATCGGCATTCCGGCCCCTGTGTATGTTGCCCCGGCTCCCGTCTATGCGCCGCCTCCGCCGCCGGTCGTCTATCAGCCGGCTCCCGTGTATATGGCCCCTGCGGTGGTGATCGGCTGGCATGGCGATCGTTATTGGGACGGCCGTCGCTGGTGGGGCCGCGACGAGTGGCGCCATCGCGGCTGGGACCACGACCGCGGCCGCGACTGGGGCCATGACCATGGTCACGGCCATGGTTGGGACCACTGATATTGGATTGGGCTACCGGTAAACGGCTGGCAATCAGGGAGACTCCGGCAAGCGCCTAAGCGGGCCATCGATCGGAGAAAAACAAAACCGCCTGGGCATGCGCCGCAGGCGGTTTTGTTTCATTCGGGGCAGCGCTCGGCGATGCGCGCGCTCACCGGGTTCGAGCCGTGAGCGCGCAAGAGCGAGCGTCCAAGCTCAGCCTTACTCGGCGGCTTCGGGCGTCATCCCGCCGACGACCGTGCTGAAGCCGCTATCGACGTGCATGATTTCGCCCGTTACGCCGCTCGCGAGATCCGAGAGCAGGAACGCAGCTGCGTTGCCCACTTGCTCGATCGTCACGTTGCGCTTGAGCGGCGCGTTGTGCTCGACGAAGTCGAGAATCTTGCCGAAGCCTTTGATGCCGCTCGCGGCCAGCGTTTTGATGGGGCCGGCCGAAATCGCATTCACGCGCGTGCCCTTGGCGCCGAGCGAGCCGGCCATGTAGCGCACGCATGCTTCGAGCGCGGCTTTGGCGACGCCCATCGTGTTGTAGTTGGGGATGACTTTCTCGGCACCGAGGTACGAGAGCGTCAGCAGCGATGCGTCCTCGGACAGCAGCGGCAGCGCGGCCTTGGCCAGCGCGGGGAAGCTGTAGGCGGAGATGTCGTGTGCGATACGGAAGTTCTCGCGCGTCATGCCGTCGAGGAAGTCGCCGGCGATCGCTTCGCGCGGCGCGAAGCCGATCGAGTGCACGAGACCGTCCAACTTCGGCCAATGCTGGCCGAGCGAGGTGAAGAGCGCTTCGATTTGCGCGTCGTCGGCGACGTCGCACGGAAACACGAGTTCGCTGCCGAATTCGGCGGCGAATTCGGAGATACGGTCCTTGAAGCGGTCGCCGACATACGTGAAAGCGAGTTCGGCGCCTTCGCGCTTACAGGCTTGCGCGATGCCGTAGGCGATCGAGCGGTTCGACAGAAGACCGGTCAGCAAAATGCGTTTTCCAGCGAGAAAGCCCATGAATTCTCCTAGCGTTATCGGTGCCCCGCGGCGTGCGCGCAACGCTGCACGGCGGTGGCGGGTACGGGTTTGGGTAGAATTCTCTCACATTGCCCACTTCCGATCTCCCGATGAAGGCGACGACGACGATTGTCCGACGCTTACGCACGCCGCGCGCCGAGCGCAAACTCGGCCCCCGGCATCTGCTGTTGACGTGTGCGCTAGCCTGGCTGCTGGGCTGCGCGACCCCGGCCCATGCCGTCTATGCGATTGCCCAATTCGGCGCGCCCAAATATCCGCCCGGATTTACGCACTTCGACTATGTGAATCCCGATGCGCCAAAAGGCGGCACCCTCGTGCTCTCCAATCCGAGCCGGCTCACGAGTTTCGACAAGTTCAATCCGTTCACGCTTAGAGGCAATACGGCGCCCGGCATCGACCTGTTGTTCGAAAGCCTGACCACCGGTAGCAGCGACGAGGTGGCTTCGGCGTACGGGCTTCTGGCCGACGACATCGAGGTCGCGCCCGATCGGCTCTCGGTGACGTTTCACATCAATCCGCGTGCGCGGTTTTCGAACGGCGACGCGGTGACGGCCGAGGACGTCAAATACTCGTTCGATACGCTGAAGAGCCCGCAAGCGGCGCCGCAATTCGCCGCTTTCTATAGCGACATCGCCCGTGCGGTGGTCGTCGATGCGGCTACGATCCGCTTCGAGTTCCGGCAGCCGAACCGCGAGCTGCCGCTGATCGCGGGGGCGGTCCCGGTGTTCTCGCGCAAGTGGGGGCTCAATCCCGACGGCACGCACGTGCCGCTCGATCAGCTGGCATTTCAACCGCCGATCGGGAGCGGCCCCTATCTCATCGATCGATATGACGGCGGCCACACGATCACCTATCGACGCAATCCGTCGTATTGGGGCGCCACGTTGCCGGTGCGCGTCGGAACGGACAACTTCGACGCGATCACTTATAAGCTCTACGCCGACAGCACCGCGAGGCTCGAAGCCTTCAAGGCCGGCGAGTACGATGCGCTCGTCGAGTACATCTCGCGCAATTGGGCGCGACGCGATGTGGGAAAGCGCTTCGACGACGGCGAACTCGTCAAGCGCGAGTTTCGCCAGCACAACGGCGCGGGTATGCAGGGTCTCGTGATGAATCTGCGGCGCCCGCTGTTCAAGGATGTGCGCGTGCGCAAGGCGCTCGATCTCGCATTCGACTTCGAATGGCTGAACCGGCAACTGTTTTTCGGCGCCTATACGCGGCTCGACAGCTACTTTGCCGACAGTCCGCTACAGGCGACGGGCATGCCGAGCGCGGGCGAGCTCGCCATCTTGAACCCGCTGCGTGGAGAGCTCGACCCGGCCGTATTCGGACCCATGACGGTTCAACCCGATACCGATCCACCGGGCTCCCTACGGTCCAATCTGCTTCAAGCGCGAGCGCTGTTGGAGCAGGCCGGCTGGCACTACCGCGACGGTGCACTGCGCAATGCGCAAGGGCAGCCGTTCAGGTTCGAGATCCTCGACGACTCGGGGCAAAGCGCGTCGATTCAGCCGATCATGAGCGCCTATATTCGCAACCTGAGCAAGCTTGGGATCGAGGTTGCCTATCGCGCGGTCGATTTCGCCTTGATTCAAAAGCGCTACGACGCCTTCGACTTCGACATGACCATGTTGCGCTACCCGGGCGTGCAGGTGCCCGGTACCGAGCAGGTCTCGCGCTTCGGCAGCAAATCGGCCGACGAGCAGGGCTCGGACAACCTCATGGGCGTCAAGTCGCCGGCTATCGATGCGATTTTGCGCTCGCTCGTTCATGCGCAAACGAAGGAGCAGCTCGTCGATACGGCGCGTGCGCTCGATCGGGTGCTCATGCACGGCTATTACGTCGTGCCGCAGTGGTACAGCGCCACACATCGCGTCGCCTACAAACGCACGCTGCGCTATCCGGCCACGCTGCCGCTGTACTATTCGGCGGAAGATTGGATCGTATCGAACTGGTGGCTCGCGCCGTCGTCGGAGGAGGGGGCGGCGGCGCGCTGATCGCGCGCTCGCCGTCGTCCTTCGCTTGGTTTTCGCTTATCCACGGGTGTTCGACTATGTGGGGCTACATTCTCAAACGATTGCTGCTGATGATCCCGACGCTGCTCGGCGTGCTGACCGTGACGTTCGCCGTCATTCAGTTCGTGCCGGGCGGCCCGGTCGAGCAAGCGGCTTACGAATTGCGCAAGGGCACGCAGTTGGAAGGACATGCGCCGCCTTTCGGGCTGCGCGCGCATTCGGGCGTCGACGCGCAGCAGCTCGCTCAGTTGAAGGCGTTGTACGGCTTCGATAAGCCGCCGCTGACACGCTATGGGCTCATGCTCGAGCGGTTTGCCCGATTCGATCTCGGGCAAAGCTACTTTCACCATCAGAGCGTGTGGTCGCTCGTGGTGTCGAAGCTGCCGGTGTCGATCAGCATCGGCTTGTGGACGTTCTTTCTGACCTATCTGATCTCAGTGCCGCTCGGAATTGCCAAGGCTGTTCGCAACGGTTCGCCGTTCGACGTCGCCACGAGCCTCGTCGTGCTCGTCGGTTACGCGATTCCCGGGTTCGTGCTGGGCGTTTTGCTGCTCGTGCTGTTCGGCGGCGGCTCGTTCTTGCAGATCTTCCCGCTGCGCGGATTGTTCTCCGACAACTTTTCGCAGTTGAGCGTGCCGGGCAAGATCGTCGATTATCTTTGGCATATCGCGCTGCCCGTAACGGCGTCAGTCGTCGGCAGCTTCGCCGTCGTCACGATGCTGACCAAGAACGCGTTTCTCGACGAGATCAAGAAGCAGTATGTGCTCACGGCGCGCGCCAAGGGCTTGAGCGAAAAGCGCGTGCTCTGGAAGCACGTCTTCCGCAATGCGATGTTGCCGCTCGTGGTCGGGTTTCCGGCCGCGTTCATCGGCGCTTTTTTCACCGGGAGCCTATTGATCGAAACGCTGTTTTCGCTCGACGGCCTTGGGCTGCTCTCGTACGAATCGGTCGTGCGCCGCGACTATCCGGTCGTGCTGGGCACGCTGTATCTTTTCACGCTGATCGGGCTCGCGACGAAGCTCATCTCGGACTTGTGCTACGTCTGGGTCGATCCGCGCATTCAATTCGAACGACTGGAGCGCTAACGTTGAGTCAAGCCCGCCCCCGAACCGGGGCCGATGCCGTGACGCGCAGCGCATTGCCTAGCGTCCTCGCTTCGCGCTCGCCCATGCGGCGCGTTTGGCAACGCTTCAAGGCCCAACGCCTCGGTTATTGGAGTCTCATCCTGTTCGTCGTCGCGTTCGCCGCTAGCTTGGCCGGCCCGCTTTGGTCGAACGACAAGCCGCTCGTCGTTCGCTACGACGGTCATTACTATTTTCCGATCGTGAAGACGTATGCGGAGACCACGTTCGGCGGCGACTTCCCGACCCCGGCCGATTACCTCGACCCGTATGTGCGACAGCGGCTCGCTTTGCCGGGCAATTTCGCGGTCTATCCGCCGAACCACTACTACTACGACACGCTGAACTACTTCTCGCGCGCGGCCAATCCGGCGCCGCCCTCGCGCGAGAACTGGCTCGGCACGGACGCCCAAGGGCGCGACGTTTTCGCGCGGCTGCTGTACGGCTTTCGGGTATCGGTGGAATTCGCGCTCGTGCTGACGCTGATCGGCAGCGTGCTCGGCATCGCCGCCGGCGCCGTGCAGGGGTACTTCGGCGGTCGCATCGACATCGTGGGGCAGCGCCTCATCGAGATTTGGAGCGCGTTGCCCGAACTGTATTTGCTCATCATCTTCGCCTCGATCTTCGAGCCGAGCTTTCTGCTGCTCGTGGTCTTGTTGTCGCTATTCGGGTGGATCGGCTTGTCCGATTATGTGCGCGCCGAATGCTTGCGCAATCGCTCGCAGGATTACGTGCGCGCTGCGCGCGCGATCGGGCTGTCGAACTGGCAGATCATCTGGCGCCACGTTTTGCCCAATAGCATGACGCCCGTCATAACGTTCCTGCCGTTTCGCATGAGCGGATCCATTCTCGCTTTGACGAGCTTGGACTTCCTCGGCTTGGGCGTGCCTGCGCCCACGCCGAGTCTCGGCGAGTTGCTCTCCGAGGGCAAAGCCAACCTCGATGCCTGGTGGATCTCGCTCTCGACGTTCGGTGTGCTCGTCGTCACGCTCTTGCTGCTGACGTTCATGGGCGACGCGCTGCGCAATGCATTGGATACGCGCATTGCCGAGGCGATGCGGGCGGGAGGGAATCAATGAGCGCGCAGCCGATGAGACAGGATGCTCGGGATGCCGTCGGCACGCCGCTGCTCGAACTCGAAAACCTGCACGTGACGTTCGGCGACACGGTCGCCGTCGACGATTTGACGTTCGCGATCGCCCAGGGTGAGCGCGTCGCGCTCGTGGGCGAGTCCGGCTCGGGCAAGACCGTCACCGCGCTGGCGATCCTGCGGCTGCTCGGCGAGGCGCGCGTGACGGGCGCCGTCCGTTTTGCGGGAGAGGAGTTGCTGACCAAGAGCGAGCGGGCCATGCAGGGGCTGCGCGGCTCGGAAGTCGCGATGATCTTTCAAGAGCCGATGACGGCGCTCAACCCGCTTTTTACGGTCGGAGAGCAGATCGCGGAGACGATCGTCGCCCATGAGGGCGTTTCGCCGCAGCAGGGGCGCCTTCGTGCCGTGGAGCTGCTTGCCCGCACGGGCGTGACCGAGCCGCAAAAGCGAGTGCTGAGCTACCCGCACCAGCTCTCGGGCGGCCAACGCCAGCGCGCCATGATCGCAATGGCGCTTGCTTGCCGTCCGCGGCTTCTATTGGCCGACGAGCCGACCACCGCGCTCGACGTGACGATCCGGGCGCAAATCGTCGATCTGCTGCTCGAAATTCAACGTGACGAGGCGAAAAAACGCGGCATGGCCGTGTTATTGATCACGCACGATCTCAATTTAGTGCGCCGTTTTGCGCAGCGCGTAGCGGTCATGGAGCGGGGCGTGCTCGTCGAAAGCGGTCCGGTCGAGCGCATCTTCGAGGCGCCGCAGCACCCATATACGCAACGGCTGATTGCGAGCCGGCCACAGCGCCACGTAACGCCCGTGCTGCCGATCGCCCCGGTATTGCTCGATGCCCGCGAGGTATCGGTGTCGTTCCCGATCAAGGCGTCGGGCGTACGCGGTTGGTTCCGCTCCGATCGTTTCGACGCTGTTTCCAAGGCCTCGCTCAGCGTGCGGCAGGGCGAAACGCTCGGTGTGGTGGGGGAGTCGGGTTCAGGCAAGTCGACGCTTGCGATGGCGCTGCTCGGCCTGCAAAGCACGGCGGGTGGATCGATCGAGTTCCAAGGACGGGCGCTTTCCAGCTATCGGGGGCGGGAGCAGACGACGCTGCGCTCGAACATGCAGGTCGTGTTTCAGGACCCGTTCAGTTCGCTTTCGCCGCGACAGACGATCGAGCGCATCGTCGGGGAAGGGCTCGCGCTTCATCGGCCGGAACTCGATGCGGCCGCCCGGCGCGACAAAGTCACGACGGTGCTGCGCGAAGTGGGGATCGATCGAACCGCGTTGGGGCGCTACCCCCACGAGTTTTCGGGCGGCCAGAGGCAACGCATCGCGATCGCCCGCGCGCTGGTCTTGGAACCGCGTTTATTAGTGTTGGATGAGCCGACGAGTGCGCTCGACGTTTCGATTCAGCAGCAGGTTTTGACCCTGCTTACTGCGCTTCAGCACAAGTACAACCTCGGTTTCGTATTCATCAGTCATGACTTGGCGGTGATTGGCGCGATGGCACACCGGGTGGCGGTCATGCAAAACGGGGTCATCGTCGAAACGGGCGACGTCGAAAAAATCTTCTCCAATCCGGCCCATCCGTATACGCGAAAACTCTTAGATGCGAGCCTTCAAGAGTGAATGGCGGCAATTATGACGGTACCCCGATTGTTTTTTTTAATTTGTTTTGACAATCGGTTACATCGTGGCTAGTATCGTCCAAACTTTTCGCAGTTCTCTGATTCTTAAGCAAAACCTACCGACCAATGCAGCACCGATATTTTGCCCAGGCTTGTACGCGCGTCGTCGCCGGGATGTTCATTGGCGTGTTGATGACGGCAGCTGCCGGCGCGTTCGCAGACGAAACGAGCAGTTCCCAGCAAATCGCATCCCCCATTCCGGCTCGCATCGAGTCGGATGCTTCGTCCTCTTCTCTCGCTTCCAGCACGAGTAACCTCCAAGCGGCCGATACGACCACGAGCGGTCGAGCCAGGGCATTCCTGTCGGGCGTCGCGGGTAAGGCCGGCGATGTTGTCGTCGGTGCGCTGAATATGATCGGCGTCCGTTACCGCTGGGGCGGTAGTTCGCCCGATTCGGGGCTCGATTGCAGCGGATTCGTGCGCTACGTGTTTCAAGACACGCTCGGAATGGCCCTGCCGCGTCGCGCCGAGGAAATGAGCCGCGTGGGAGAAAAGGTCCGGATGGCCGATTTGAAACCGGGCGATCTCGTCTTCTTTAACACGATGCGCCGTACGTTCTCGCACGTCGGCATCTACATCGGCGGCAACAAGTTCGTGCATTCGCCTTCTACGGGCAGCACGATTCGAGTCGACGATCTTGATGACGGTTATTGGGAGAAGCGCTTCACGGGCGCGCGCCGGATCGAAACGCAGTTTCCGGTGAAGGTCGAGGACCTGCGCAAGCGCGTGAGCGCGACGATCGGCGGCGATGCTTCGGCCGGTGGTGACGCCGGCACGCTCGGCAGCAACTGATAACCGATACCCGGTCGCCGGGCGCATAGACGTTCGGCGAACGAACGCCGCATCGATCGATGCTGGCGTTGCATACGACAAAGCCCGCTCTCGAGCGGGCTTTTGTTTTGGCATTTCTTTTTTCGTTCTGCTTCGGCTCGGGTTGCCGCGGCGAGCGAGGCGCGCAACCCGGCGCGCCATCTCTCGATTAGGCGGCTGCCGCCACGCCTGCACGCCGCTCGGCCAGCTTGCGCTGCAAATCGGGGTACAGCCGCGCAACGGCCGCTTCTCCGGCGAGAATCGCTTCGTTGCGTTGGCCGAAGTTGCTCCCGCTCATCGCAGCCAAATTCGGGCGAATGACGAAGTCGGCGTACTTCTCCAATTCGTACGTCTTGATCGTTTGTCCCATGATCGTGAACGTTTGCAAAAGCACGTCGAACGAGTTCTGCGTCAGTGCCGTTTCGGGATTGGCCGAGATATCGACGGCGATGACGAAATCGGCGCCCATTTTGCGCGCGAACGAAGCGGGCACGGGGCTCACGAGTCCACCGTCGACATATTCGTGACCGGCGATCTTGACCGGCTCGAAGATCGACGGAACGCTGCACGAAGCGCGTACGGCGATGCCGGTATCGCCGCGCTGAAACAAGATCGGTTGGCCGCTGCGAAGATCCGTCGCGACGATGCCGAGCGGCTTGACCATCTTTTCGATCGGGCGATGCTGTAGCGTCGTATTGACGTAGTTTTGCAGCGCCAGTCCTTGCAAGAATCCGCGCGTGCGAAACGGCATGGCCCAATCGCTGATCGACGCTTCATCCATCGTCAACGCGAGCTTGTTGATTTGCAGGCCGGTCATTCCCGACGCGTACAGCGCGCCGACGACCGAACCCGCGCTCGTGCCGCAGACGATATCGACTTGCAGCCCGCGCGCTTCGAGCGCTTTGATCACGCCGATATGCGAAAAGCCTCGGGCCGCGCCGCCGCCGAGCGCAAGCCCGATGCGAAGCGGCTTGGGCGGCGCAGCCGGCGGCTGCGTTGGGGCGAGACTCGATTCGTTCGTCTGGACAGTCGGCGAGGCGCAGGCGGCGAGCAGCGCCGATGCGCATGCCACGGAAAAGCCGCGGCGGGTGAGACGAGGGGAAGACGGTTTCAACGGTATCTCCAGCGGCGCACCGGAATCGGCGCGCATCGATGCGCCGGACTGGGACCTATGCAGCACCGGCACGCCGCGTCATGAAGCGGCGCGCGCACATCATACGGCAAAGCGATCCGGCACGGCTGCGCGGCTTGCTAGGTGCTGAGCGAGCAGGGCGAGGCGCCGAGTATGCCGGGTATAATTGCGCTCTATTTCTATTCGCTCGACGGCATGCCGCCCGCGTACACGCCATCGAACCATCGACGCTATCTATGACCACCGTCCGTACCCGCTTCGCTCCGAGTCCCACCGGCTTCATCCATCTCGGTAACATTCGCTCCGCGCTCTACCCATGGGCGTTCGCGCGCAAAATGCAAGGCACGTTCATCCTGCGTATCGAGGATACGGACGTCGAGCGTTCCACGTCCGAATCGGTCGACGCGATTCTCGAAGGGATGGATTGGCTCGGCCTGAATTTCGACGAAGGCCCCTTCTATCAGATGCAGCGGATGGACCGCTATCGCGAAGTCGTCGCTCAGATGCTCGAGCAAGGGCTCGCGTATCGTTGCTATATGTCGATGGAAGAACTCGAAGCGCTGCGCGAGCGTCAACGCGCAGCCGGCGAGAAGCCGCGCTACGACGGCACGTGGCGCCCCGAACCGGGCAAGACCTTGCCGACGCCGCCGGCCGGCGTCGAACCTGTGATTCGCTTCAAGAATCCGCTCGACGGCGTCGTCGCTTGGGACGACGCGGTCAAGGGCCGTGTGGAAATCGCGAACGACGAACTCGACGATCTCGTGATCGCGCGTCCCGACGGCACGCCTACGTACAACTTCTGCGTCGTGGTCGACGATCTGGATATGCGCATCACGCACGTGATTCGCGGCGACGATCACGTGAACAACACGCCGCGCCAGATCAACATCTTGCTCGCGCTCGGCGGCCAGACGCCGATTTATGCACACTTGCCGACGGTGCTGAACGAAGCCGGCGAGAAGATGAGCAAGCGGCACGGCGCGATGAGCGTAATGGGGTACCGCGATGCCGGCTATCTGCCCGAAGCGGTGCTTAACTATTTGGCTCGCCTGGGCTGGTCGCACGGTGATGCCGAAATCTTTTCGCGCGAGCAGTTCGTCGAGTGGTTCGACCTCGAGCATCTGGGCAAGTCGCCCGCGCAATACGATCACAACAAGCTGAACTGGCTCAACAATCACTACATCAAAGAAGCGGACAACGCGCGCCTGGCCGAATTGGCCAAGCCGTTCTTCGCCGAACTCGGTATCGACGAGGCTGCGCTCGCGAGCGGTCCCGACACGGCTTCGGTCATCGGGCTCATGAAAGACCGTGCGACGACCATCAAAGAGATTGTCGAGAACGCGGCGATGTTCTATCGCACGCCGGCACCCGAGGCCGAGGCACTGACGCAGCATGTGACCGATGCGGTGCGACCCGCACTCGCCGAATTGGCCGCTGCGCTGCGCACCTGCGAATGGACGAAGGAGGGCGTCGCAGCCGCGCTAAAGGCCACGCTCGGTGCGCACAAGCTCAAGATGCCGCAACTCGCGATGCCCGTGCGGTTGTTCGTGGCGGGTACGACGCATACGCCGTCGATCGATGCGGTATTGGTCTTGTTCGGACGCGAGCGAGTGGTGAGCCGCATCGAAGCGGGGCTCGCGGCCTAGTCGTCGTCACCCTTCGGCATCGGCTCGCAAAAATATGCGAAAAGATTGGCGAGGGGTATTTACAAGACGGAAAAGGGTCCATATAATCTCATTTCTGTTCTGCAAGGGGGTATAGCTCAGCTGGGAGAGCGCTTGCATGGCATGCAAGAGGTCAGCGGTTCGATCCCGCTTACCTCCACCAAACATCGCAGACAGAATCAAAGAAAAGCTCTGGTTTCCAGGGCTTTTTCTTTTTCTAGAATCCGTAGCGCGGATAGGCGCCGAGCCGATGCATCGATCGACTTCGCGTGCGCGACCCTGGGCCAATGAGCCTCTACTGCTTCCGCGAAATTCCACGTAGCGCGTCGTACAGTGTTAGCGCAGCGCCGAGACTTAAGGTCACGGCGAACACCGCTGCGGCCATGGCGAATGTCCCACTCGCGATCATCATGGAGGCGATCGGGACGACCGATAGGATGACGACATTGTTGAGCGTCTCGGCGGTCGCTAGAACCACACCCTTGTCGTGACCCGAACGTTCGGCAAGTACAGTCGTCGCCGAAGGGGCCCCCGCACCGAGCGCTGCGCCCCATGCGACGAGGCAGACGAGCGCGCCGAACACCGGTAGCGACGGAAGATGAAATGCGGTGACGCAAGCGATTAAAAGGCTCGTTACGACGACCAGCGAACGCTCCTCGCTGCCAGTCAGCCTCCGCAGCTTCCCCGCCGAGAGATTGCCGATCGCGAGGCCGACGCCGAAAGCGGTCGCGCTCATCCCAACATGGGCGACGTCGAGCTGATAGCGGTGACGCAACACTTCTCCCGACAACAGGAAGGCGGATACGCCAGTTCCATTCCATAAACCTTTCGCGAGTAGCGGGCGCATAACGTTCGAATTCCCGAGCCACCTAAAGCCGCGGGTTTCGTGGGCCGTGGCGACAGGGCGACGTGTCGGCATCGCCATGGCGCCTATTGCGAACGCGCCGACGAAGCATACCGACATCGAGAGCACGGCCAGCAGTATCCGATCGTTGCCCGCACGGGCAACGGCTTCTAATGATGACAAATCTTGACCTGTAAGCAGAGGGGGCGACTATCCGCACACGCGCCCGTGCACGCGCGCTAACAAAAGTTCTAGGGCCGACACGTCGATTTCTGTCTAGCTTCAGTTGAATCGGTATGCGGTTGCGGTCGACATAGCGTAACGCGCGGGGATGGGTGGGATGGAAAGTGTATTGCGATTCGCGGGTAGAAATCAGGATCCCGTTTCCGGCGGCTACCCGCTAGGGAATGGCTATCGATGGTACCTACCGGCGCTCATGCGTTTCGGCGCCCCGGACGCATGGAGTCCATTTGGCCGGGGAGGTGTGAATCCCTACACCTATTGCGGCTGCGATCCGATCAATTTCGGCGACCCGACCGGGCACGTTTTGAAGATTTTGAACGCGCTCTATGTGCCGGAAGCGGATCAGATCCATGTTGAGACTCATCTCGAAGTAGGGCTTCGCCTCGACAAACGAATACATGGCGACATGCGTGGCGTGGCGCAGGCGCCCAATAAGGTGTCGAGTTCGAAGCCTTCGACTTCGACTGCCGCCGTACATGCGGCGAGTTCGACAAAGGCGCCTCACTCTCCTGAACCGTTACGCACGCCGCCGATATCAGGTCCCACAGCCGGTTCGCCCGCCAACGTCTTGGCCGGTCCGTCGATCCCGCCCGTATCCGTGGATTCGTCCGCGGCGCATTTCGCTGACGCAGGCCCCTCTACGTCGGCGGCATCGTCCGCACTGCCGCCGGGATCACCGCCACCCACCTTCACGTCGCTATATAACGCGGTTCTGTCGCGCCCGTTAGGTGGGACAGAGAAGCAGAGCGTTGCAACTCGGCGGACGATCAGTTTTGTGGACGAAATGGAGCGTAAGGGGGTGACAGTGGCCGATCTGCCGGATTACCCCGGTATGGAAGAAACATCTAGGCTATTCGGCTATACCGTCCCGTTATCTACTGTCAGATCGAATGCGCTCAAGGTGATCTACAGGCCGGACCTTTCCGAGGCGATAAAGACCCCACACGTTAGAACATTGACGTACTTTAACGAGCTACCAGCGGATATTGCGCCCTATGTCGCGGACGGCCAGTAGGAAGAACGCCCGGTTATTGCACCGCGAGCGCGTGCCGATGGCCCGAGCGCCGATGGATAGTGTGCTCCGTTCGCCTCACAAGCCGCCGAAATCGCTTGCGCAGCCGGACATCGTATGCGTATAATGCGAGGCTCTGCTGTTCGAGGTGTCGCGTTTAGTTGGATATTGCGCGATACGGTCGGCAGGCGACTGTGAAGTGCTTTCGAAGCGCAGTAACTGAAAGAAAAAACTTCACAAACGCCAATCGACGAGTTAGAATAGCGTTCTTCGCCGTTGACGAAAGTTGAAAGCGAAGTGCGGCAGGTGAAAAGATTTTGTCCCCTTCGTCTAGAGGCCTAGGACATCACCCTTTCACGGTGAGTACAGGGGTTCGAATCCCCTAGGGGACGCCAAACATCGCGCTGCTTCTTAAGTGAGGCGGTGCAGCTTACGAGACAAAACCGACGCTCGTGAGTATGATGGGCAAGTTAAGGAGTGGTAGTTCAGTCGGTTAGAATACCGGCCTGTCACGCCGGGGGTCGCGGGTTCGAGTCCCGTCCACTCCGCCAGACAAAGCCCGTTCAGGGTTTCTTGAACGGGCTTTTTCAATAAAGATGTAAGCAGTATATTGAGCAGTACCTGTTGTCCCCTTCGTCTAGAGGCCTAGGACATCACCCTTTCACGGTGAGTACAGGGGTTCGAATCCCCTAGGGGACGCCAAAATATCGGCGGCGCTTTGCATTGAAGGAAGCGCGGCAGCTTGCGGAAAATAACCGACGTCCGCGAGCGAAGATGCAAGACTGGAGTGGTAGTTCAGTCGGTTAGAATACCGGCCTGTCACGCCGGGGGTCGCGGGTTCGAGTCCCGTCCACTCCGCCAAATAAGAAGCCCGTTCGAAGCAGATTCGAACGGGCTTTTTTCTTACGCCTTCCTATGGCCGTCCCCGCAGCAGCGGTTCGCCCGCGTGTCCACGGTTTCGTGCGAGCCCGGACAATCCGCCATTGCAAGTCGTACGCTGCTGCCTTACTGTGATCACGGTTTCTCTTCGTTCCGGCTACGATGTTCGATCCGACCGACGCGCCTTTGCACCATGCGCCATCGCCGTTTCATTTGCGCCAAGCGTCGATGAGCGATTTCGCTTTCGCGGAGGCGCTCACACGCGTCAATATGGGTCGCTACTACGAGCGGCACCGCCTGGCTTGGCGCGCCGATCTGTTTCTGGCGAGCTGGCAGGAATCCGAAAACTTCATCCTCGAGGTAGGCAACGAGCCGATCGGCGTGCTGCGGCTCACCGAAGAGGGCGACTCGCTGCATATCCGCGATGTTCAAATCGCCGAAGGTCATCGGGGCGAAGGGGCGGGCACGTTCCTGCTCGAGACGTCGCACCGCTGGGCGCTAGAGCGCGGATTGCACGAACTCCAATTGCGCGTATTCGTCGACAACCCCGCCGCACGGTTGTATCTGCGAATGGGCTATCGCGTGGCAGGACCTCGGCTTGCACAGCTCGGCGCCATTCGGCATATGACGCGCCGCGTTTAACGCGCGCAAGCCGCCTGTTCGTCGCAAGCGCCAAAGCGCTTACTCGTTCGTGAGCCCTTCCAAATCGTCGTCGGCACCAGAGCGCTCGGGTGCCGCTTCGCCGTCGCGCATCATGAATGCGCGCGGGCTTTCGCCGAACGCGCGCCGGAACATCGCCGAAAACGCGCTTTGACTTTGATAGCCGAGTTCGTGGGCGATCTGCGATAGCGCGCGGCCGCGATTGAGCAGCGGAATAGCCCGCGCCAGCACGGCCTGCTGACGCCATTGGGAAAAGCTCATCCCGAGTTCTTGGCGGAACAGCCTCGCGATCGTGCGCGTGCTCGCACCGACGCTCGCCGCCCAGTATTCCAGCGAATCCACATTACCGGGATCCTTGAGCAGCGCTTCGCAAAGCGCCCGCAATCGTTTTTCCGTCGGCATGGGCACCGAAAGCGGCAGCGGTTCCGAGCGCGTGATTTCGTCGAGCGCGAGCGCGCCGAGCAAGCGCTCGCGCGGCGTATCCAGGTCCTGCGCGTCGAGTGCGGCGATCGCCTCGCGCAGCAGCCCGGAAACATCGACGACGCGGCAAGCATCGAGCCCCGCCGGCACGACAGATTCGTCGATGTACAGCGTACGCAGATAGGCATCTTCGATGATGACCACTTCATGCGGTACGCGCGGCGGGACCCAAATGGCTCGGGATGGCGGAACCATCCATGTGCAGCTTTCGACGGCGACACGCATGACGCCGCGCGAGGCATAGGCAAGCTGCGCCCAGGCATGCAGGTGCAGAGCGATGCTTTCGCCCGCCGGCATCGGCCGCGCCCGCACGCGAATCGGATGCGTGGCGGTGGGCGCGACCGAGGCTGGAATGTCGATCAGGCGCACGCGCGCGGTGGATGTCGGCGCGACGAGTTCGTTCGAATTCACGGCGGCGTTTTGTTGGCGAAGTGAAAGATTAAAGATACCCGCATCGGGAAAGCGGGGAGCCGATCGATATTGTATGTGCGTCCCGCTCGAGGGCCGTTGCCACGCTTGCGCGCGACACTCGCAGCCGTCTTATTCGACATGCATAATCCGATTGCCGAACATGTGTGGGACGAATTTTGTTACCGCATCATGCAGGCGCCAAACGTTCGCCGGCGAAGTCCAAAGCATAGAACCGAGCCATGCAACCGGCGACGTGCATCTCCACACAACAAAGGGACGAGGGCAAATGCGATACGTATTCGTTTATGGCACGCTACGCGCGGGTGAGATCAACGACATTGGGGCTGCGGCCGCGCGCAATGGGATTGGCGCGCCTAGGCTGGTGGGACGAGCGGCGGTAATGGGGCGCTTATACGATCTCGGCGATTATCCGGGGCTCGTGCATGACGAGGCCGCGGGTCCGGTGCGCGGGGATGTTTATGAGATCGACGAGGCGCTCGTACCGGTCCTCGATCGGATCGAGGGCATCGAGCCGGGCGTCGACAGCGTCTTCAAATCGCGCCCGTTGACGGTGACCGTCGCGGACCGCGCGCTGCAATGCTTTTTCTATCCGGTCGACGATGTGTCCGTGGGTGGGCGTACCCGTATCGAAGCGGGCGATTGGATCAGCTATCGCCTCGCACGCGACTCGATCGCGGTGCTGTAATACGGCGGCCGATAAGTGCAATAGAGAAAAGAGACCAGAGAGAAAAGAAAAGGCCGGGTTGTCGTTGCGTTCGCGACAGCCCGGCCTGAAGGGCGGCCGCGCGTCAAAGCGGGCCGCCTTTTTTTCGGCGTGTTTAAACTTCTTCGTAAAGCGGCAGCGTCAAGAACTCCGTGAACGTTTCCGAGGTCGACATCTTTTCGAAGATGGTCCCGGCGCGATCGTACGACTCGGTGTTGCCGCCCACCGCCTGCTTGATCTTCGGCAGCTCTTCGGCGATCAGCGCGCGCACGAGCTCGGCGGTGACCTTGCGGCCGTCTTCGAGCTTGCCCTTCGGCGAGCGGATCCATTGCCACACTTGCGAGCGCGAGATCTCGGCGGTCGCCGCATCTTCCATCAAGTTGTGGATCGGCACGCAACCGTTGCCCGCCAACCAAGAGCCGAGGTAGTGGATGCCGACGTTGATGTTGTTGCGCAGTCCCGCTTCGGTGATCGGGGCTTCCGGACGGAAGTCGAGCAGATCCTTCGCCGTGACTTGCACGTCCTCGCGCTGTTTGGCGATTTGGTTCGGCTTGTCGCCGAGCACGCTCACGAACTCTTCCATCGCCACCGGCACGAGACCCGGGTGGGCGACCCAACCGCCGTCATAGCCGTCGGTCGCATCGCGCTTCTTATCCGAACGCACGCCGCCCATGGCCTTCTCGTTGGCAGCCGCATCGCTCTTGATCGGGATCAGCGCGCTCATGCCGCCGATCGCCGGCGCATTGCGCTTGTGGCAGGTCTTAAGCAATTCCAGCGCATAGGCGCGCATGAACGGGACCGTCATCGTGATTTGCGAACGATCGGCGAGGCAGAACTCCGTGTCGTTCTTGAACTTCTTGATCGCCGAAAAGATGTAGTCCCAACGACCGGCATTCAAGCCGGCGCTGTGTTCGCGCAGCTCGTACAGGATCTCGTCCATCTCGAACGCGGCGAGGATCGTCTCGATCAGCACCGTCGCGCGGATCGTTCCGCGCGGCAAGCCGATCGCTTCCTGGGCCGCCAAGAAGATGTCGTTCCACAAACGCGCCTCGAGATGGCTTTCCAGCTTCGGCAGATAGAAGTAGGGGCCGCTGCCGCGTGCGAGCAACTCCTTCGCGTTATGGAACAAGAACAGGGCGAAGTCGAAGATGCCGCCCGACACGCGCTGTCCATCCACCGTCACGTGCTTTTCGTCGAGATGCCAACCGCGTGCGCGCACGACGAGCGTTGCGATCTTGTCGTTGAGCTTATAGGTCTTGCCGTTTTGCTCGAGCGAAATCGTGCGGCGCACCGCATCCTTCAGATTCAGTTGGCCCGTGATCTGGTTGTGCCAGCTAGGCGTGTTCGAATCCTCGAAGTCGCTCATGTACGAGTCGGCGCCCGAGTTCAACGCGTTGATGATCATCTTGCGTTCGACGGGGCCGGTGATTTCGACGCGCCGGCATTCGAGGTCTTTCGGCAGCGGGGCGATCTTCCAATCGCCTTCCCGCACGGCCTTCGTTTGCGCGAGGAAATCCGGCCGCTCGCCGGCGTCCAGCCGCTGCGTGCGCTCGGCGCGCGCTTGCAGCAATTGGCGGCGGCGCGGCTCGAACGTGCGGTGCAGATCGGCGACGAGCGCGAGCGCCTCCGGCGTCAGGATCGTCTCGAAACCGGGCTCGATTGCGCCGGTGATTTGCATACCTTGGGGCAACGACAACGTGTTCGCCATGGAAAGTCTCCTTTGGTCGGTCAGATGGCAACAATTGGGGGCGACGTTCTCGCACGTCGGGGCTGTGGCGGGCGAGGACATCCGCTTCAATCCTTTTCGGTCAGTGCAAGCGTTTTGACGAAATCGACGAGATCGGACATACCGTTGCCGACGCCTCGCGGCTTCGCATCGAGTTCTTCGAACGGCGCGCCCGCTCGGTTGATCCAGTAGGTCGTGTAGCCGAACCAGCCGGCGCCGGCGACGTCCCAGCCGTTAGACGAGACGAAGACGATCTCGCGCGCGCTCGCATCGAATGCGCGCGTACCGAGCGCGTAGGCGGCGGGGGCCGGTTTGTAGGCGCGGGCCGAATGCACCGAGAGGACGTGATCGAACAAGTCGGCGATGCCGGCGCTTTTGACGGCAATCTCGAGCATGCCCGGGTTGCCGTTCGACAAAATCCCCAATCCCAGCGCGCGGCCGCTCGACGCCGCGCCGTATTCGCGTAGCGCGCGCAAGGCGGGGGCAGTGTCGGGGAAGGCGGACAGGCACGCGTATTGGTCCATCAACCGCTTTTCGCCGGCCGCATCGAGCGGCAAGCCCAATCGGCGCGCCGCGTAGCGCAGGGCATCGAGCGTCACGTCCCAGAACGGCTTGTAGTGCGACCCGTTCAGATCGGCGAGCGTGCGCAACTGCGAGTATTCGATTTGCTTTTGGCGCCACAACTGCGAGAGCGCGTCGCCTTGTCCGGGAAACAACTGCTCGGCCGCCGCCACCACCGAATGCACGTCGAACAGCGTGCCGTAGGCGTCGAATAGCACGGCTTTCGGGAAACGTCGTGACGCTGTCATGGCCGCATACCCCTGTACTTAAGGTCAGGAACGTATTCTATTTGTGACTTGATGGGATGAAAAAGGTACCGGAAGTCACATGATCTTTGACTTTTTGATACATAATCTGCCGATCGATCGTTTCTCGACAGGTGTACCGTATGTCGCGTTTCAAACAAATCGAAACCTTCGTGGCCGTGGCGACGAAGGGCAGTTTGTCGGCCGCCGCGCAAGCCGAGGGCGTCGCACCGGCCGTCGTCGGCCGCCGGCTGGATGCGCTCGAGGAGCGGCTTGGCGTGAAGCTGCTCGTGCGCACCACGCGCAAACTGACGCTGACGTTCGAGGGGTCGGCGTTTCTGGAGGACTGCCAGCGGATCGTGAACGACATGCAAAACGCCGAAGCGAGCGTGTCCGCGGGCGGCGTGAAGGCGAGCGGCCATGTCCGTATTTCGGCGCCGGCCGGTTTCGGACGCAAGCATGTGGCGCCCGTGATTCCGGCGTTCGCGTCGGCTCATCCCGAAGTGTCGATCGCGCTCGATTTGTCGGATCGCATGGTCGACCTCGTCAACGAGGGCTTCGATTGCGCGGTTCGGTTCGGGGAGTTGCCCGATTCCTCGTTGGTCTCGTTGCGGCTTGCCGAAAACCGCCGCGTTTGCGTGGCCGCCCCCACTTATTTGGCGCGCCAAGGCATGCCGCGCACGCTGGCCGATCTCGCCCATCACAATTGCCTCGCGCTCGCAGCGGGCGTGAACCAGCAGCGCGGGTGGACGTTTCAACAGGATGGGAAGATCGTTTCGATCAAGGTGTCGGGCACGCTCGAATGCTCCGACGGCGCCGTCTTGCACGAATGGTGTCTCGCCGGGCATGGCCTGGCATGGCGTTCGGCGTGGGAAGCGGGGGAGGACATCGCCGCCGGGCGACTCGTCACCGTGCTCGACGCGTTCGCCGCGCCGCCGATCGGCATCCATGCCGTGTTTCCGCAGCGCAGGCATTTGCCGCTGCGCGTTCGATTGTTTCTCGATTTCCTTAAACATACCTATGAGCGACCGGGCTACTGGCAATAGTGACCGGCTGCGATGTGGTGCGCCGTGCGGCCCCCGCCGAGCGCGGGTTTCCGATATGCGGGCAGACCAGAGGCAGGCCTGTCGCGCACCGAGCGCGGCACTACAATCGATTTGAGCCCGTTCGCGTGGCGACGCGTGCACCCGGGTTCCCTTGAGTGTGGTTGAGTGCCGAACACGGCAAATGTCGAGAAGGGGGCGTCATGTTCAAGCACATCCTGGTCCCGACGGACGGTTCCGAGCTGTCGCAAAAGGCGATCGACGGTGCGATCGATCTTGCGCGCACGGTCGGCGCTCGCATTACCGCCTATGCGTGCTTGCCTCAGTATCCGTACTCGCCGTTCGCGGAGGTCATCGTCGAGCAGCCCGACGATTTTCAGGAACGTAGCGAGCGCGAAGCCCGCGAGCATCTCGATGGAGTGCAAGAAGCCGCGCAGCGCGCCGGCGTCGCGTGTACGAGTCGAACCAGCGTGCATCCGTCACCCTATCTCGGCATCATCGAAGCCGCGGAAAGCGCGGGATGCGACGTTATCTTCATGGCTTCGCATGGGCGCAAAGGGCTCGGAAGCCTTCTGATCGGCAGCGAGACGCAGCGGGTGCTCACGCATACGAAGATTCCCGTGATCGTTTATCGCTGAACGAACGGGCGCTTGGGGGCCTTCTGCCTTGGCTCCCCTCGGGCGTGAAACGGCGAGCCCCGCATGCTAGGCGCATGCGGGGCTCGCGTTCAGCCTGGTCCCTCTCGCGAGTCCCTTCGGTTATGCAACCTTCTTCGTGTCGAAGAATTGTTCGTCTTCGGTCGAACCGTGCAATGCCGTCGTCGAGGCTTCGCGCTCGACCGTTTGCGTGACGGCGTCGAAGTAGCCCGTGCCCACTTCGCGCTGGTGCTTCACGGCCGTGAAGCCCTTTTCGGCCGCCGCGAATTCGGCTTGTTGCAGTTCGACGAAGGCGCTCATCTGCGAGCGGGCATAGCCGTGCGCGAGGTTGAACATCGAATAGTTGAGCGCATGGAAGCCCGCCAACGTGATGAATTGGAACTTGTAACCCATCGCGCCCAATTCCTTCTGGAACTTCGCGATCGTCGCATCATCGAGGTTCTTCTTCCAGTTGAAGGACGGCGAGCAGTTGTACGACAAGAGCTTGCCGGGGAATTGCTTGTGGATCGCTTCGGCGAACTTCTTGGCGTACTCGAGGTCGGGCTTGCCCGTTTCGCACCAGATCATGTCGGCGTACGGTGCGTAGGCCAAACCGCGCGAGATGGCTTGCTCGAGGCCCGCCTTCGTGCGGAAGAAGCCTTCGACCGTGCGCTCGCCCGTCAAGAACGGACGATCGTTTTCGTCGACGTCGGACGTGAGCAAGTCGGCTGCCTCGGCATCCGTACGCGCCACGAGAACGGTCGGCACGCCGCAGACGTCGGCCGCCAGACGCGCCGCCGACAGCTTCGCGACGGCTTCACGCGAGGGCACGAGCACCTTGCCGCCCATGTGACCGCATTTCTTCACGGACGCGAGCTGGTCTTCGAAGTGCACGCCCGATGCGCCCGCTTCGATCATGGCCTTCATCAGTTCGAACGCGTTCAGCACACCGCCGAAGCCGGCTTCCGCATCCGCCACGATCGGAGCGAAGAAGTCGATGTAGCCTTCGTCACCGGGGTTCTTGCCTTCGGACCATTGGATCTGGTCGGCGCGCGTGAGCGTATTGTTGATACGCTTCACGACTTGCGGCACCGAATTCGCCGGGTACAGCGATTGGTCCGGATACATCTCGCCGGCGAGGTTCGCGTCGCCCGCGACTTGCCAGCCGGACAAGTAGATCGCCTTCAGGCCGGCCTTGACCTGTTGCATCGCTTGGTTACCCGTCAGCGCGCCCAGCGCGTTCACGAACGGCTCGTTATTGATGAGGCTCCAGAGCTTTTCTGCGCCACGCTTGGCGAGCGTATGCTCGGGTTGAATCGAGCCGCGCAGGCGAACGACGTCCTCGGCCTTGTAGGTGCGCTTGATACCTTTCCAGCGCGGATCGGTTTCCCATTGCTGATGCAGTTGCTGTGCTTGCTGTTGGCGTGACATGGTGGGGCTCCTTGTTGCTTGAAAGAGAGAAGAACGGAATCTCGCTTATCGCGACCGATTTGATCGCGAACTCTTATATAAGAGTCTAGGCAATTCGAAGCCTTGGGAATAGGCGCATCCGAACGTTTTTCGAACGCATTTAATCTATAAAAATCAATTGATTAAGACATTCATTTCGCGATAAGAAATGACATTTTCCATCTTGCAACGCATCGGGTTGTGCCACGCAACACAAATTTTTACGACGCAAAAAAACTTTTCGCATCGTGAAAAAGGGGCTCGAACAAGGACGACATGGGTGCCGTGCGCTTGATAGGGACGAAAAAAAAACCGGTGCGAGCACCGGTTTTTCGAACTGACGCGACAGCGCCGAAGTGTTTATTGTCCGCTGCGACGTGCGCCGCTGCGCTGGCCGTCGGTACGACGGGGTTGTCCGTCGCGAGCACTGTAGCCGTCACGCGAACCATAGCCGCTGCGCGAGCCGTTGTTCGAGCCGCGACCGCCGTAGCTGTTCCCGCCGCCACGGTTATCGCCGTTGCCGCGCGAAGCACCGTTGCCGCCGCCCGAGCCGAAGCGCCGGCCGCCGCCGTTACCGCCCGGACGGCCACGGCCGTTACCGGTGCGCGCCGGCGGTGCCTTACGCGGCTCGAAGCCCTCGATCACGTTGACCGGCAGCGGCGAGCGAACGAAACGCTCGATACGCTTGAGCGCGCCCTGCTCGGCGTGATGCACGAGGCTCACGGCAGTGCCCGAGCGACCCGCGCGGCCCGTGCGGCCGATACGGTGGACATAGTCTTCCGCGAATTTCGGCAGGTCGTAGTTAAAGACGTGCGTGATGCCCGGAATGTCGATGCCGCGCGCGGCGACGTCCGTCGCTACGAGCACGCGCACGCGACGCTCGCGCAATGCGCGAATCGTCCGGTTGCGCGCGCCTTGCGGCAAATCGCCGTGCAAAGCGGCGGAGGAGAAGCCGGCATCGGCCAGGCGGCCGGCCAATTGGTCGGCGTCGCTCTTCGTAGCCGTGAAAACGATGGCTTGGTCGAGCGCATCGTCGCGCAGCAGATGATCGAGCAGACGATCCTTATGATCGCGGTCGTCGACGTAGTGAACCGTCTGTGCGATGTTCGCGCGCGATTCGATACGATGCTCGATTTCGATACGCTCGGGATCCTTCAGCAAGCGGTTCGTCAGCGAGCCGATCTTGCCGTCCAGCGTAGCCGAGAAGAGCATCGTTTGACGCGTGGCCGGCGTGGCCGCGACGATCGTTTCGATGTCGTCGATGAAACCCATGTCCAACATGCGGTCGGCTTCATCGAGAACGAGGATCTGCAACTGCGACAAGTCGATTCGGCCGCGCTCGAGGTGGTCGAGCAGACGCCCCGGCGTTGCCACGAGAATCTCCGGGTTCTTCGCGAGCAACATCAATTGCTGGCCGTATGCGACGCCGCCCAGGATGCTGACCGTGCGCAGGCGGCGCAGATGCTTGCCGTAAGTCGATGCGGCCGTCGTCACCTGCATGGCGAGTTCGCGCGTCGGCGTCAGCACGAGCAGGCCCGGACGGGCAACGGGCGGGCCGCGGCGTTGACGGCGATCGCCGCCCGCTTCGCGCGGCTCACGCGGTTGCGCGGCTTGCGTCTTTTGCATTTGCGCGAATCGTTCGATGGCCGGCAGCATGAACGCTGCCGTTTTGCCCGAGCCCGTGGGGCTCGAGACGAGCAGGTCGCGGCCCGCGATGCCGGCGGGGATCGCGCGCTGCTGCACCGGGGTAGGGGCTGCGTAGCCCGCCGCCGTCAGCGCCGAAACGATTTCGGGCGACAGGCCAAGCGAGGCGAAAGTGGGGCCCGACGGCGCCGCCGCCGTTTCGTCTGCCGGGGCGGCATCCTCGGCGGGAAGGCCTAGGGCGAGATCGGCAATGGCGTTCAGCGGGCTGGAATCGAAGCTCGAAGTCATGAGAATCCTAAGAAGACGGCAAATAAGGCGTCGGCGCCAATCGGCATTACCCAAGTCGTCGGATTCAGCATGCACGGACGCACGCGAGCAAATCGAAAAACGGGGGCAGCTCGCAAATCGGTGCGAGCTTTTCGTTAGAAGCTGTATCGGATACGGGACGCCGTTATGGCATCGCCGTCAGCCTGGTATGAGACGGCCTTGTAAGGGCCTAGGCGGAAGGGGACAGGTTCTAAACTAGATTGGAGCAAAACGCTACGGTGCGCCGCACACGCCTACAACCTAATGCGGGCCGGCAGGTGAAACGCAGAGCGCATTATAAGGCTTTTTGCTGCGGCGCGCCACTGCCGCCGGCTGGGGTTGCGCATCGATGAGTCGACGGCGGGCTCGGCGGGCGCCGTCCGCGGCCCCCCGCCGGTGCCGACGAGGCTCAGTTGGCCGTGCCGGCTTTCAGCGACTCGACGAGTTCGACGTATTGCTGTTTCGCCACGTCTTGAGCGGTGCCCTTGAGCGAGGCCCACGCGTCGTACTTGTATTTGCCGACGATATCGGTGAATCCGGGCTTATCGCCGTGCACGTCGCCTTCCGTGGCTTGCTTGAACAGGGCGTAAAGACGCAGCAGCGTCATGTTGCCCGGTTTTTCGGGCAGGGCCTTCACGTCCACTTGGGCTTGTTCGAACTGCGTGTCGACGGTGCTCACGATCCTCTCTCCAGTGCAAAACGATAAGGCCGCCGATCATAGCAAGCGTTGGCGCCGGAAAGCTCGAGCGATGCTTCCAAACGCGGGGCCCCGCGCTTGGGCGGCGGACTGGCGCATGACCCGCATTACAATAGCGCCCATGACATCAACCGTGCTGCTTGCTCTCGATACCTCGACCGAATACTGTTCGGTCGCATTGCTCTGCGCTCAGGCGCAATCGGCCGCCTCCGAACCCGCTGCGGCGCGCGTTTGGACGCGCCACGAACTGACCGGCGCTGTTTCCAGTACGCGCGTGTTGCCTGCCGTGCGCGAATTATTCGACGAAGCGGGTCTCTCGCTCGCTCAGTGTAGCGCTGTGGCCTTTGGATCGGGCCCGGGATCGTTCACGGGTTTGCGCACGGCCACCGGCGTGGCGCAAGGGCTCGCGTTCGGGCTCGGCGTGAACGTCGTGCCCGTCAGTACGCTGCTCGTTTGCGCCGAGCATGCCCGGCGCCGCGATCCGTCGACCACGCGTGTGTTGGCCGTGCTCGACGCACGCATGGACGAGGTTTATTGGGCCGACTACGCGTGGGACGAGGCGGGCGGAGAATGGCAGACGCTCTCGCCGCCCGCGCTCAGCGCACCCGAAGCGTTGGTCGCACCATCGGCGCCGTTCGTTCTCGCCGGCAATGCCGCCGATGCGTTCGGTGCGCGTCTGGCGGCGGCCAGCCAGGCTCGAACGATCGACGGCGACGCGCTGCCGCATGCCGAGCCGCTCGCGTGGGCGGCGCTGCGCGCCTATCGCGCAGGGCGAACGGTCGCGGCCGAGCTTGCGGCACCCGAGTACGTGCGCGACAAAGTCGCGCAAACGAGTGCCGAGCGGCTGGCCGAGCGCGCGGCGCGAGGCGGGCAGGAGGCGCGATGAGCGGGGTGTTGCTGGCCGACCGCTATCTGTCGCCGATGACGGAAGCCGATCTGGACGAAATCGCGGCCGTCGAGCATGACGCTTACGAATTTCCCTGGTCGCGCGGTAATTTCGAAGATTCGCTCCGCAACGGTTATTTTGGGATTTGCATGCGGCACGTGACGGGCGTACTCGTCGGCTATTGCGTGCTGATGCCGGTCGTCGACGAAATGCATTTGCTCAATTTATGCGTCGCGCCGTCGGCACAGGGTTCGGGCGCCGGTCTCGCCCTCCTGCGCGAAGCCGTGCGCATCACGCGCGGAAAAGGGCTGAGCGGTCTGCTGCTCGAAGTGCGGCCGTCCAATCTCCGCGCGTTGCGGCTATACGAGCGCTTCGGCTTTGCGACGATCGGCCGTCGGAAGAACTATTACCCGGCGCGGCGTCATAGCCGCGAAGATGCGCTCGTCATGCGCTATACGTTCGAGAAGGAGGGCGACTGATGGCGCTCGATGAAGCCGCGCTCGAGACGCTAGGTCTCGGGACGATGTGGGTGCGGCGCGGGGCGCCGAGCGGCCAGGGCGTCGTAGAAGACGAACCGGCGCTCGAGGAACCGCGAGCGGCCGCTTACGAGACGGCAAGCCCGGCCGCGCGGCCCGCAGCCGTACAAAGCGTTGAAGCGAAGCCTGTTGCGCGCGAACCCGAGTCGCAATCGGTTTCCGCCGCGCCGACAGAATCCGCGCCGGGCGATACGCCGGTGAGGCCGGTACCGCCCGAGACGGCGAAGACGATCAGAATCGCGCCTGCGCCCGAGCCCGAGCCGCTAGACGAACCGGCATGGGACGATTTTGAGCCCGTGCCCCCGGTCGGCTTCGATCCGGCTCCCGCGTCTGCGCCCGCGGCCCGTAGCGCCGATATCGCCGCACTCGACTGGGAAGCCCTCGAAGCGCGCGTGTCGAATTGCGAACGCTGCCGGTTGTGCGAGAAGCGGACGAACACCGTGTTCGGTGTGGGCGATCGCGCCGGCGATTGGATGTTGATCGGGGAGGGGCCCGGCGAGAACGAGGACAAGCAAGGCGAGCCGTTTGTCGGCCAGGCCGGCAAGCTGCTCGACAGCATGTTGCGTGCGCTCTCGCTGGCACGCGGCGAAAATGTCTACATCGCCAACGTCGTCAAGTGCAGGCCGCCTGGCAACCGCAATCCGGAACCCGACGAAGTCGCGCAATGCGAGCCGTATTTGCAGCGTCAGGTCGCGCTCGTCAAGCCCAAACTCATCATCGCTCTCGGACGCGTCGCCGCGCAAAACCTGCTCAAGACCGATGCGAGTATTTCGTCGCTGCGCGGCCGCGTGCATCGCTATGAGGATGTGCCCGTCATCGTCACGTACCATCCGGCTTACCTGTTGCGCAGCTTGCCGGACAAGGCCAAGGCGTGGGTCGATCTGTGCCTCGCCTACGACACCTACCGCCAAGCTATCCCTAACGATAAGGCGCGGTCATGAGCGTGCTCGAGCCGGCTGCCGCCAGTGCCGCCGCGCTCGACGCGCTGCAAGGCGCGTTGTCCGATCCTGCCGTGCGGGATCTGGCCTGGTTGCTCGCCGGCGCGCCATTGTTGCGGGCGCACCCGCCCGTGGGCGAATTGGCGACCGTTTTCGAAAGCGAGCGTGAAGCGGTTGCGATCGCTGCATGGCTGTTGGAGCTCGACCGCGATCCTAGCCCGTTGAAGCAAGCGCTCGCGGTCACGCGGATCGCGCGCCTCGGGCGCTACGCCGAGTGCCTGCTCGCCTTTTTTCTTCAGCACGGTCCGGCGGCCCGGCTAGTCGCGGCGAATGTCGCGCTGCGGCTCGCCGGTCGAACGATCGGCGAATGCGATTTTCTAGTCGAGAGCGCGAGCGGGCGTAGGCTGCACTGGGAGTTGGCCGTCAAATGTTATTTGCACGCAGGCGGTACCCGCGCCGAACTGGCTGACTATGTCGGTCCGAATTTGCAGGATCGGTTCGACCGGAAACTCGCGCATTTGCTTGGACATCAGTTGCCGCTTTCGGCGCGCGAAGAATTTGCGGCCCTGGGTCACATGGGACCGTGGCGGCCGCAAATGTTCGTCAAGGGCTGGTTGTTCTACCGCTGGGGTGAAGCGCCGCCGATCCCCGAGGCTGTCGATCCTTCGCATTGCCGTGGTTTCTGGGTGCCGAGCGGCGAATGGCCGGCGCTCGGCGCCGCGCGCGCCGCCGCGCGTTGGCGGGTGCTGCCGCGGCTCGATTGGCTTGCTCCTCGAGCGCCGATCGCGAACGAGGACGTCGATGTCGCGGGGCTTTCGACATCCGACGCGCTGACCGAACGGCTCGCGCAGCAAGCCGGCCCGATCATGGTCGCATCGTTTGAGCGGCAGGCCTCCGTCCTTGGGCGTTGGCACGAGACCGAGCGCGGGTTTGTCGTACCGGACGATTGGCCGGAGCAGGCTAGATCCTACGCGCAGGCTAGCGCGTAACGCGTAAAGGCCGTTGCACGGCGAACGCGCCGCTCCCAAACGGTTGCTACCACCATCGATGAAAATGGTGGAGTGGACCGATGCCGGTGCCGACTTGAAGGCGCGTGCTTTCGCGCAATGCCTGGGCCAGATAAGCTTTGGCGTCGGTGACGGCGCAAAGCCAGTCCTGCCTTTGAGGAATTAGCGCCGCGATGGCGGCCGAGAGCGTGCAGCCGGTGCCATGCGTGTGCTTGACCTCGATCCGCGTGCCGCCGAGCCGATGTTCACCTGTTTCGTCGATGAGCCAATCGGGGCTTTGCGATCCGCCCAGGTGCCCGCCTTTCATGAGGACGGCGCGCGCGCCTAGCGCCCGCAGGGCGTCGCCTTGCCGGCGCATGCCGATTTCGTCGGTCGCCACCGAGTCGGCGCCGACGAGTACCGCGGCTTCATCGAGATTAGGCGTCACGAGTCCCGCGATGGGGATCAACTCTTCGCGTAGTGCCGCGATCGCATCGGCGCTAAGGAGCGGGTGACCGTTTTTGGACAAAATGACGGTATCGAGCACGATGCGCGGTGGGGCATAGCGCCGCAGCGCATCGGCGACGGCGCGTACGATGTCGGCATTCGCGAGCATGCCGATTTTGACGGCATCGATGCGGATGTCTTCGAAGACGGCGTCGAGCTGCGCCGAGACGAACGCGGCATCGGGCGCATGCACGGCGCGCACGCCGTGCGTATTTTGCGCGGTGAGCGCCGTCACGACACTGGCGCCGTACGCGCCCAGTGCCGAGAACGTCTTCAGATCGGCTTGAATGCCGGCGCCTCCGCCGCTGTCCGAGCCGGCGATCGTCAATACATTGTGGACACGATGGGTCATGGCGGAAGGCCGCGCGCGGCCATGCAACTCAGTGCTTGATTTCGCCGATCAGCGCGACCGAATCGAAGGCGCGCTGGTTCGCTTGATGGCGGCGCATGACAAGCCACATCATGAGACAGACGAAGGTGCCGAACAAGACGATCACGACCGAAACCGGCACGTCGAGCCATACCAGCACCGCATAGAGGCAGAGCATGACGAGCACCGATAGGTTCTCGTTGAAGTTTTGCACGGCGATGGAGTGGCCCGCCGAAAGCAATACGTGTCCGCGGTGCTGCAAAAGCGCGTTCATCGGTACGACGAAAAAGCCCGAGAGCGCGCCGACGAACATCAAGAATATATAGGCGATGATCAGATAACCCGGCACGTGGACGCGGCCGAAATAAAAGCCCCAATTGACCGGCACGAGTTGCCGCGTATAGAACGCCATGGCCATGACGGCGAGGCCCATGACGATGCCCACCGGCAAAACGGTCAGCGACTTCTTGAGCGGCACCCGCGCCGCGGCGAGGATGGCGCCGCCCGCGACGCCTACGGCGACGATCGCCTGCAAGATGGCGCCTTCGGACAGCGACATGCCCAGCGAGACCTCGGCCCACTTGAGGACGATGAATTGCAGCGTGGCGCCGGCACCCCAGAACAGCGTCGTGACGGCGAGCGAAATTTGGCCGAGCTTATCGCGCCACAGCGCCAGAAAACAGTCGGCGAAATCGGTGATGAGTCTGATCGGCCCGTGCTGCTGCTTCGGGTAGCGGGCGCCCGTGTCGGGAATGCGCAGATTGAAGATGGCGGCGATGACGTAAATGCCCATGATGACGAGCATCGCGGCTTCGGCCGGCGTATGAACGAGGGGAATCCGATGCTTGAGCACGTGCGCGGCGATATGCGGGCTGATCAAGGCGCCGCCCAGCACCGTGCCGAGGATGATCGAGGCGACCGTGGTGCCCTCGATCCACCCGTTGGCGGCAACGAGCCGTTCGGGCGGCAGCAACTCCGTCAGAATCCCATACTTGGCCGGCGAGTAGGCGGCCGCGCCGAAGCCGACGATCCCATACGCCGCCAGCGGGTGAGCGCCGCCCATCATGAAGAAACAACCCACGATCTTGATCGTGTTGGTCGCGAACATGACCCGCCCCTTGGGCCGCGAATCGGCGAAAGCGCCGACGAACGCGGCGAGCACGACATACGACAGGACGAAGAACAGCTTGAGCAGCGGCGTCATCCAGTTCGGGGCATGGAGATCTTTGAGTAGAGCAATGGCGGCAATCAGAAGGGCGCTATCGGCCAGCGACGAGAAAAACTGCGCGGCCATGATGGAGTAAAAACCTTTTTTCATCTGATGCGTTGCGGTCCTTTGCGGCGCGTCCTCCCCGGACGCGAATGACGCGTTAGGACTTAGGCCGTTCGAAATGGGTTGTGCGCACGGCTTTATATCACGAAAATAGGTGGCTTCGGACGGCCGGCGCGCCGCCCGAGCGGCGCATGGCTACCCGCCAAGCGTCCGATTACGCGCCATCCCATCCTGATAGGCCCCGTGCCTCATACGAAAACGTCATGCCGCGCCCGCTTCTCGCCACCATCCACACCGCAGCTCTGGCCAACAATCTCGCTTGTGTCCGCTTGCGCGCCCCTAATTCCAAAGTGTGGGCCGTCGTCAAGGCCAACGCCTACGGCCACGGGCTCGCCCGGGCGTTCCCCGGCTTGCGGGCGACCGACGGGTTCGGCTTGCTCGACCTCGAAGAGGCCGTAAAGCTACGGGAACTCGGTTGGGCCGGCCCGATTCTTCTGCTGGAAGGTTTTTTCCGTCCGACGGATATCGACGTCATCGACCGGTACAGCTTGACCACCACGGTCCATAGCGACGAGCAATTGCGCATGCTCGAAATGGCGCGCCTGTCCAAGCCCGTCAATATTCAACTGAAGATGAACAGCGGCATGAACCGGCTCGGCTACACGCCCGAGAAGTTTCGCGCGGCGTGGGAGCGTGCGCGCGCCTGCCCCGGCGTCGGGCAAATCGTGCTCATGACCCATTTTTCAGACGCGGACGGCGAACGAGGCATCGATTACCAGATCGATGCGTTCGAGCGCGGCGCCGAAGGCATCGCCGGCGCGCGCAGCCTCTCGAATTCGGCCGCGACGCTCTGGCATCCGCGTGCCCACTTCGACTGGGTTCGCCCCGGCATCGTCCTATATGGCGCATCGCCGACGGGCATGACGTCGTCGGTGGAAGACGTCGGCCTGCAACCCGCCATGACGCTTGCGTCGGAGCTCATCGCCGTACAAACGCTGGCAAAGGGACAGACCGTCGGCTACGGTTCGACGTTCACCGCACCTGCGCCGATGCGCATCGGCGTGGTGGCCTGCGGCTATGCGGACGGCTACCTGCGGTGCGCGCCCGAGGGCACGCCGATCATCGTCGACGGCGTACGCACCCGCCTGATCGGCCGCGTGTCGATGGACATGTTGACGGTCGACCTAACGCCTTGCCCGACGGCGAACGTAGGGTCGCGCGTCGAACTGTGGGGCGCGCAGTTGCCGATCGACGACGTCGCGCGAGCATGCGGCACGATCGGCTACGAGTTGATGTGCGCGGTTGCGCAGCGCGTGCCGGTATTGGCCGAGTGAGCGTGCATTCGTCTCATTTTTCACTCTCGTTTTCTCGAACGATCGGGCACAACGGCTAAGGACCGCGCGTGGCGAAACAAAAGACGGTGTACACCTGTACGGAATGCGGCGGTCAAACGCCGAAGTGGCAGGGGCAGTGCCCCTCATGCAGCGCTTGGAATACGTTGGTCGAGGCCGTGGCGCCTAGCGCGGGCGCGCATCGGTTTCAATCGCTTGCGAAGAGCGCGCCGGTGCAACGGCTTGCCGATATCGAAGCGGCCGACGTGCCGCGTTTCTCGACGGGGATCGGCGAGTTCGATCGCGTGCTCGGCGGCGGTTTCGTCGCGGGCGGGGTCGTTCTCATCGGCGGCGATCCGGGTATCGGCAAATCGACGCTATTGCTGCAATCGCTCGCATCGCTCGCGCAGGAACGTACGGCGCTCTATATCAGCGGGGAAGAATCGGCGGCGCAGATCGGCCTGCGTGCGCAGCGTCTCGCGCTGGTCGAGCCCGGCTCGCATGCGGCCGATCTGAAGCTACTCGCCGAAATTCAGCTCGAGAAGATTCAAGCCGCGATCGAGGCCGAGCAGCCCGACGTCGCCGTCGTCGATTCGATCCAGACGATTTATTCCGATGCGCTCACCTCCGCGCCGGGCTCCGTCGCGCAGGTTCGCGAATGCGCGGCGCAGCTCACGCGTATTGCCAAACAGTCGGGTACGACCATCGTCATGGTCGGGCACGTGACGAAGGAGGGCAGCCTGGCCGGGCCGCGCGTGCTCGAACATATCGTCGATACGGTCCTTTATTTCGAGGGCGATACGCATTCGTCGTTCCGGCTCGTGCGCGCGTTCAAAAACCGCTTCGGCGCCGTCAACGAACTCGGCGTATTCGCGATGACCGAGCGCGGCTTGCGGGGCGTGGCCAATCCCTCGGCGCTGTTTTTGTCGCAGCACGAACAGATCGTGCCGGGATCGTGCGTGCTCGTCACGCAGGAAGGGTCGCGGCCGTTGCTCGTCGAAATTCAGGCGCTCGTGGACACGGCGCAAGTGCCGAATCCTCGACGGCTGGCGGTGGGGCTCGAACAGAACCGACTGGCGATGCTGCTGGCGGTATTGCATCGGCATGCCGGCATCGGATGTTTCGACCAAGACGTGTTCTTGAACGCCGTGGGCGGCGTGAAGATCGCCGAGCCCGCGGCCGATCTGGCGGTGCTGCTCGCCATTCATTCGTCGATGCGCAATAAACCGCTGCCCAAGGGCCTGATCGTATTCGGCGAAGTGGGGCTCGCGGGGGAAATCAGACCGTCGCCGCGCGGACAGGAGCGACTGAAAGAGGCCGCCAAGCTCGGGTTCACCGCGGCGTTGATTCCGAAGGCCAACGCACCGAAGCAGCCGATCGAAGGGTTGCAGGTGCTCGCCGTCGATCGTATCGAGCAGGCGATCGACCGGATCAAGGAACTCGAATAGCGAGCCGCCGGGCCGCGGCCGTCAAAGATCGCCGCCGGGCCACAGCGCTTGCGCCGGTTGTGCCTGAGGCGCGGACGGTTGCGTTGCTGCGGGTTTCTCGGCGACGGTTCGGAACAGCACGTGCTCGCGCGCTTCGTCGACGGTGAGTACGGGCGATACGCAGCAATCGCGAGGCTCGAGCAATTCGATCCACGTTTTGAGCCGATGCGTCGCGATGTGATCGGCTAGTTCCCGGGTCAAGGCCAGGGCGTCGGGGCCACCGATGGCTTGGCCTAGGCTCCAGTGGCGCGCGGCCCAATCGGGGCGGCCCAAGGCGCGGCACAACCGTTCCCAAAATTTCAGTTCGAGCGCGCCGACGGCGAGCCAGCGGTCATCGGCCGTTCGGTAGACGTTGTAGCAGGGCACGCCGCCGTTGAGGAGCCCGTGGCCCGCGCGCAATTCATCGAGACCCGCCGGTGCGCCCCGATCGGCGTTTTCGAGCGTAGCGCGCGCGACGATGTTGCTGGCGTGAATCGAATGCGTCATCGATATGTCGACGAACGCGCCGTCCCCGCCGCGCGAGACTTGCCAAAGCGCCGCGAGGATGCGGTTGACGGCCGGCAGCGCGCCGCCGAGCAAATCGGCAATCTGGATGTTCGGGACGACGGGCGTGCCGTCCGAAGTGGCGATTTGATCGAGTACGCCTGCGTAGGCGAGGTAGTTCAGATCGTGTCCCGGCCGTTGCGAGAAGGGGCCGCTCGCGCCATAGCCCGTAATTGCGCAATAGACCAGCTTCGGGTTGATCTTGGCGAGACTGCGGTAGTCGAGGCCCAGCTTTTCCATGACCCCGGGCCGAAAACTTTCGACGAGTACGTGCGACTCGCGCACCAGCGCGCGCAAGACGGTTCGGCCCGTTTCGGACTTGAGATCGAGCCGCGTCTCGCGCTTGCCGCGATTGACGAGACGATAAAAGCTGCTCGGTACGCCGCTTGCCCGGTCGGCCGGTGCTTGCATCATCGTACGCGCGCCGTCTCCGGCACCGGGCTCTTCGATCTTGAGCACGTCGGCGCCGAGTTCGGCCAGCCGCAATGTCGCGAGCGGGCCGGGCAGCAAGCGCGTGAGATCGAGCACGCGCAGGCCTTGCAGCGGAGCGTCGGTCGTCAACGTACACCTCCTGTCGATCCATCGTCACGGCTCGGCCCTAGCGCGAAAGGGCCGCGAGCACCGGCTATGCGCGGTGCATCCTAACCGATTTGTTCCAATTCTTCCTGCGCATCGAGCCATTCGGCTTCGAGCGCTTCGAGGCGCGCGTGGACTTCGGCCTGGCGTTTGAGCGCGTCGGTCAGCTTGGTCTTCATAGCCGGCTCGTAGCTCGCCGAATCGGCGACGAATGCATCGAGCGTGGCCTTTTCGCCGTTCAGCGCATCCATCTCCTTTTCGAGTTTCGAGATGCGCGTTTGCAGCGGTTTCTTCAATTGGGCGAGCTTTTGGCGGACCTCGGCTTCCTGGCGCCGCTGATCCTTGCGATTGCCCGCCGCTGTCTCATTCTCGCGCGCGTTCTCGCCGGGCGCTGCCGCCTTGGCCGCGGCACGCGTCTCGGCCGCATGCTGTAGCAGCCAATCGCGGTAGTCGTCCAGATCGCCGTCGAAAGGTTGTAGGCGGTGTTTGGCAACGAGCATGAATTGATCGGTGCTCGCGCGCAACAAGTGCCGATCGTGCGAGACGAGGACCAACGTGCCTTCGAATTGCGCGAGCGCCATCGTGAGCGCGTGTCGCGTCTCCAAATCCAAGTGGTTCGTCGGTTCGTCGAGCAACAGCAGATTCGGCTTTTGCCAAATGATCAGCGCAAGTGCGAGCCGGGCTTTTTCGCCGCCCGAGAATGGGCCGATCGGCGAACTGGCCATATCCCCGGAAAAGTTGAAGCCGCCCAGGAAATCGCGCAGTTCCTGTTCGCGCGTGTCGGGCGCGATGCGGGCCAAATGCGCAAGCGGCGAGTCGTCCGGCCGCAACGTCTCGAGCTGGTGCTGCGCGAAGTAGCCGATCACGAGTCCTCGGCCCGCGCGCATGGTGCCGCCGAGCGGTTCGAGCGTACCGGCCAGCGTTTTGACGAGCGTCGACTTGCCTTGGCCGTTGGCGCCGAGCAAACCGATGCGCTGGCCGTTCTGCACCGATAGCGTGACGCCGTCGAGAATCGGGATCTCGATGCCGTCGTCGGTGCGATAGCCGCAGCGTACGTCTTCCATGACGAGCATCGGGTTGGGCGCGGCGTCGGGCGTGCGGAATTCGAACGTGAAGGGCGAGGCCGCGTGCGCGGGAGCGATGCGCTCCATTTTTTCGAGCGCCTTCATGCGGCTTTGCGCTTGCCGTGCCTTGGTCGCCTTGGCCTTGAAGCGATCGATGAAGCTTTGCAAGTGGGCGATCGTCTTTTGCTGCTTGTCGAACGCGTTTTGCTGAAGCGCCAATTGCTGCGCACGCAAAATTTCGAATTGCGAGTAGTTGCCGCCATAGCGTTTCACCTGACGATTTTCGAGGTGAAGCGTGACGTTGCAGACCGAATCGAGGAATTCGCGATCGTGCGAGATGACGACGAGCGTACCGGGGTAGCGTCCGAGCCAGTCTTCGAGCCAGACGATGGCGTCCAAGTCCAAGTGGTTCGTGGGCTCGTCGAGCAGCAGCAGGTCGGAGCGGCACATGAGCGCCTGCGCCAAATTCAGCCGCATCCGCCAGCCGCCCGAGAAACTGGCCACCTGTTCCCGAGTTTGCGCGAGCGTAAAGCCGAGGCCGAGCAGTAGCGCTTCGGCACGAGCCGGGGCCGTGTAGCCGTCGGCGTCGGCGAACGCCGCGTGTGCATGCGCCAGCGCTTCGCCGTCGTGATCGGCTTCGGCCTGGGCGATTTGGGCTTCGATTTCGCGCAGGGCCGCATCGCCGTCAAGCGTGTACTCGAGCGCGGTCTTCTCGGCCGCGGGCGTTTCCTGCGCCACATGGGCGATGCGCCACGATGGCGGCAACGAAAAATCGCCGGCGTCGGGATGCAGCTCGCCGCGCAACACGGAGAAGAGGGTGGACTTGCCGGCGCCGTTGGCACCGACGAGACCTGCCTTTTCACCGGGGTTCAGCGTGAACGAGGTGGCTTCGAAAAGCGGCTTGACGCCGCGGGCGAGGCTAAATTGATTGAAACGGATCACGGGCGGGGCCGGCTGCTCGAAAAGCGCTATTTTAGACGTTCGCGAGCACGGCCTGTGCCGGACATTGCGCCATGCTTTCGAATAGACTTGCGGTTTTTCCTTGGAGACGACACGGTGAGCACGGTTTACACGTTTTCCGCCCGCACGTTAGGGGGCGAGGCGCTCGACCTCGAACGGTACCGCGGCAAGGTCTTGCTGATCGTCAATACGGCGAGCGAATGCGGGTTCACGCCGCAATACGCCGGGTTGCAGCAGTTGCACGAACGGTTCGCCGCGCGCGGATTCGAGGTACTCGGCTTTCCATGCAACCAGTTCGGCAAGCAAGAGCCCGGCGATGCGGCGAAAATCGGCAGTTTCTGCGAGAAGAACTTCGGCGTGACGTTTCCGATGTTCGAAAAGGTCGACGTCAAAGGCCCCGGCGCTCATCCGCTGTTTCGCTATCTCTCGGCGGAGCGGCGGGGGATTCTCGGTACCCAGGCCATCAAGTGGAACTTCACGAAATTTTTGGTCGACCGCAGCGGCAACGTCCTCAAGCGCTATGCCCCGAAGACGCCTCCGGAGGCGGTGGCGGCCGATATCGAACGTCTGCTTTGAAGAACGGGCTTCGCGCACCGTCCCGTATTAAAGGATCGGGGAAAACAACCGCGCCACGTGCATGACGATGCGCCGCAATGCCGACGCGTTGCGGTACTCGTTGCGATCGACTTCCCAGGCTTCGCCGAAATCGCGTTCGAGCATCGCATGCACCTCCAAGGCGAAGGTATGGTCGATCGTCAGCACCATGATTTCAAAGTTGAGCCGGAAGGACCGGTTGTCGAGATTGGCGCTGCCGATCGCGGCGGCTACGTCGTCGATCAGAACGACTTTCTGATGCAAGAATCCCGGCCTATAGCGGAAGATGCGAACGCCGGCGCGGATCAGGTCGTGCGCGTAGAGCTTCGAGGCCTCGAAAACGACATAGTGATCGCGCCGGCTCGGAATCAGAATGCGCACGTCCACGCCGCGCATGACCGCAAGACGCAAGGCCGAAAAGACTGCTTCGTCGGGTACCAAGTAGGGCGTGGTGATCCAAATTCGGCTTTGCGCCGCATTGATCGCCTCGACAAAAAAGAGCGAACCCGTTTCTTCTTTGTCGGCCGGCCCCGGTGCGACGACAAGGCAATGCATGTCGGCGTCTCCGGCACGCTCGGGTTGCTCCGCTTGCGAGGGTTCGAGGCGAGGCAGGCTCTGGGTTGCCCAATGCCAATCCTCGATAAAGACGAACTGCACGCTCGCGACGACGGGACCGCGCAGTTCGATATGCGTATCGCGCCACGGCGACAGGCGCGGATTGCGACCGAGATATTCCACGCCGACATTGTGACCGCCGACGAACGCGCGCTCCCCGTCGACGACGACGATCTTGCGGTGATTGCGGAAGTTGAGCTGAAAACGGTTGACGAACCGCCGGTTCGTGGCGAACGGATGCATTTGCACGCCGCCCTCGCGCAGCGCCGAGATGTATCGCTGAGGTAGATCGAAACTGCCGATGCTGTCGTAGAGGAAGCAGATACGAACGCCTTGAGCCGCCTTAGCAAGCAGCAAATCCTTGAGCCGTTCGCCGAGCTCGTCGTCGCGGACGATGAAAAACTGAATCAAAACATAGTGGCGTGCGTGCTCGATCGCCTCGAGAATCGCGGCGAACGTCGCGTCGCCGTTCACGAGCGTGCGCACGTGATTGCCCGGCAGAAACGGCATGCCGGATAGACGCGTCAACGCGCGCACGACGGCATGGCCGAGCGCATCGGCCGGGCGCCCCATGGACGAAGCGGCCGTATCCCAAGCGCTCGGATGCGCGCGTGTGCGCAGCAATTCGCTTTCGATGCGACGTTTATCGACGTAGCCTTTGAATTTGCTGCGCCCGAGGAACAGATACGGAATAAGCGTGACGTAGGGCACGGCCACGAGCGACACGGCCCAGGCGATAGCGCCTTGCGAGGTCCGCGTATTTAAGATGGCATGGCCGGCGGCGATCACGCCCAATACGTGCGCGGCGAAAATTAGGCTGCCTAAAGAAAGCCAATCGAATTGCATGAGAGGTTGGTCAGGCGTCTGTCCGGTATCGGATGCGCGGCGCCTTGGCTGCGCGCCGTCCGCAAGCATCTTACCTAAGCGCCGGATTTGGGGCAGGGTTCTCTTGAGCCATGAGGGGGTATCGGCCGCGAACGGACGATTCGCCTATTCCAATTCCCCGGAAAGTAGGACGCCGGCGGCGATCGAAAGCTGGGCGATCGCATACGAGAACCAAATCGCATACTCGCTGCCTCGAAAGGGGCTCAGGAACCGGTCGATGCCGATCATTGCATCGGAGGCGACAAAGGCGAGCGCGCCTAGCGACAATGCCATGCCGCCGGGCTTTGCCAGCAGCGCCAAGCTAGCCATTGCGCACAGCGCGAGCATATAGACGGCGACCGCGACGGCGAGTGGGCCCAGATGCGGCAGGAAGACGAAATACATCGCGAGAGCGGTCGCCCATAGCAAGGGGACCTGCGCTTGCCGCCAGCCGGGCACGCCGCGCCACAACCCGGCGGGGCGTATGGCGCTTGGCGCGAGCAGTGCGCAATACGCCAAGTGCGCGACTAAAAACGCGCCGAGTCCGCCCACGAACGAGAACGTGAGCTGCGGCAACGCCAACAGCGCATCGCCGACGGCCGAGGCCGCCAACGCGATCATCAATCGTAGCCGTTCGCGGGGCGCTTCGTGGCGAGCGCAGGCCAAGAACAGCAGCGCGCACATCAAGACTTTGGCCGCCGCCTGATCGGGATAGGGCGCGCCTCGCAGCGACACGCCGTAGGCAAGCGCGGCGCCGCCTGCCAGCACCCATAACCGCCGCGTTTGAGACCTGGCGCTTTCGAACAGGGCGAGGCTGTCGCCGATCCCGGCGTCATCGTCGTTTCCGTCGCTTTCGTCGTTCGGCCCCGACAGCGGCGATTTGGACATGGACATGAGCGGCGCTCAGACGGCCGGCAAATCGCTGGCCTGAATCAGAAAGACCGTGTCGTCGCCGGCGCTCGTGGAGAGCCAGACGAGGTCGAGCCCGCCGAATGCCGCCTCGACGTTGGGCCGTTCATTGCCGATCTCGACGACGAGAATGCCGTTCTCGGTGAGCCAGTTGCGCGCTTGGCCGATGATGCGACGCACAACGTCCATGCCGTCTTCGCCGCCGGCCAGCGCCAATTGCGGCTCATGCCGGTACTCGTCCGGCAACGCTTGCATCGAAGCACTGTTTACGTACGGCGGATTGGCGATGATGACGTCGTAACGGCGCTCGGGCAGCGGCGCGAACAAGTCGCCCTCGAACAACGCGATGCGATCCTCGAGCGCGTAATCGGCCACATTGATATGCGCGACTTCCAACGCGTCGGCCGAGATATCGACGGCGTCGATGTCGGCATTCGGAAAGGCGTGCGCGGCCAGAATCGCTAGGCACCCGGAGCCCGTGCAAAGCTCGAGCACGGCGCCGACTTCATCGGGATCGGCCACATAGGGCTGTAGGCCGTCTTCGAGCAATTCGCCGATGAACGAACGGGGCACGATGACGCGTTCGTCGACGAAAAAGCGCAGGCCGTGCATCCACGCTTCTTGCGTGATGTAGGCCGCCGGCACGTGCTCTGTGGCACGGCGCTCGATGACCTTCATGACGGCGTCGACTTCGTCGTCGAGCAAGCGGGCGTCCAAGAATGGATCGAGCGTATCGAGCGGCAGGTGCAGCGTATGCAGAATCAGGTAGGCGGCTTCGTCGTAAGCATTGGCGCTGCCATGCCCGAAGGCGAGCTGGGCCTGATTGAAGCGCGACACCGCATAGCGTAGCAAGTCGCGAACGGTGCGAAACGGCGTGGTCATCGCGGCATCTCCTCGTGCTGTGCGGGGGTGGGTCATGCGATCAGCGCGTCGAGCACGCGCCGGTAAATGTTCTTCAACGGATCGACGAATGCGAGCTCGATATGCTCGTCGATCTTATGGATGCTGCCGTTCGGCGGACCGAATTCGACCACTTGCTTGCAGATGCGAGCGATGAAGCGGCCGTCGGACGTGCCGCCTGTCGTGGACAGTTCCGTCGACACGCCCGTTTCGTCCTTGATCGCGCGCGCGAGCGCGTCCGACAGTTCGCCGCGCGGCGTGAGAAACGGGAGCCCGCTGACGGTCCAATCGAGGTCGTATTCGAGGCCGTGCTTGTCAAGGATCGCATGCACGCGCCGTTGCAGGCCCTCGACCGTACTCGCCGTGGAAAAACGGAAATTGAACAAGAGTTCGGCGCGCCCGGGGATAACGTTGCTCGCGCCCGTGCCGCTATGCAGATTCGATACTTGCCACGTGGTGGGCGGGAAATACTCGTTGCCTTCGTCCCAATGCTCGGCCACGAGCTCGGCCAGCGCCGGCGCCATCAGATGGATGGGGTTGCGCGCAAGGTGCGGGTAGGCGATATGGCCTTGCACGCCTTTGATCACGAGCTTGCCCGACATCGAGCCGCGCCGGCCGTTTTTAACGACGTCGCCGAGCGTGTGCGTCGAAGTAGGTTCGCCGACGATGCAGTAATCGAGCCTTTCGCCGCGTGCCTGTAGCGCTTCCACGACTTTGATCGTGCCGTCGGTGGCGGGACCTTCCTCATCGCTCGTGATGAGAAACGCGATCGAACCGCGATGGTTCGGATGCGCGGCGACGAATTCCTCGCTCGCGACCACGAACCCCGCGATCGAGGTTTTCATGTCGGCCGCGCCGCGGCCATAAAGCTTGCCGTCGCGGTGCGTGGGCACGAACGGCGGTGAGCTCCATTGCTCCAGCGGTCCCGTGGGGACGACGTCGGTATGGCCCGCGAACGCGAGCAGCTTGCCGTGCGCGCCGTCCGTACCGCGCTTGACGGCCCACAGGTTCGTCACGCCGTGCGATTCGATCGTTTCGCAGGTGAAGCCGGCCGCTTCGAGCCGCTCGATCAAGAGCTTCTGGCAGTGTTGATCGTCGGGGGTGACCGACGCTCGGGCAATCAGTTCTTCGGTAAGGGCAAGGGTGCCGGACATGGATTCAAAAGCCGATTCGTTCTTGATAAAAAAATGCCGGCGGTCAGGCGCCGGCGGGCGATGCTCGCATTGTCTCGCGACCCGTGGGTCGGCGCTAATCTACCCTACCGAACGGCTAGGGTACGACCGCGCACGAGGCACGGGCATCCCTCGCCGCTCAAGCGAACAGCGTGGCATATTCGTCGGCGGAAAAGCCCACCGATTTGACGCGGCCGTCCACGACCAGCACCGGCCGTTTGACGACGGAAGGCTTGTCCACCATCAGCGCGATCGCGCCTTGCTGCGTTTCGGCAGCGGCCTTGGTATCGTCGGGCAAGCCGCGCCAGGTCGTGCCACGGCGGTTGAGCAAGATCTCGAGCGGGACGTCCTTAAGCCAACCCTTGACGAGCGAAGCCGTGAGGCCCGCCTTCTTGAAGTCGTGGAACTCGAACGCGACGCCGTTCGATTCCAGCCATGTGCGGGCTTTCTTGACGGTGTCGCAGTTCGGGATGCCGTAGACGACGGTGCGGGCCGCGTTCATCAGTCGCCTCGCAGCAACTCGTTTAAGCCGACCTTCGCGCGCGTCTTGGCGTCGACCTTCTTGACGATGACGGCGCAATACAGGCTGTGGGAACCGTCCTTCGAGGGCAGATTGCCCGCGACGACGACCGATCCCGGCGGCACGTAGCCGTAGGTGACTTCGCCCGTTTCGCGATCGTAGATCTTCGTGCTTTGTCCGAGATAGACGCCCATCGAGATGACCGAGTTTTCGCCGACGATCACGCCTTCGACGACTTCCGAGCGCGCGCCGATGAAGCAGTTGTCTTCGATGATGACGGGGTTCGCTTGCAGGGGCTCGAGCACGCCGCCGATGCCGACGCCGCCCGAAAGGTGCACGTTCTTGCCGATCTGCGCGCACGAGCCGACCGTCGCCCATGTGTCGACCATCGTACCTTCGTCGACGTAAGCGCCGATGTTCGTGTACGACGGCATCAAGACGACGTTTTTAGCGATGAACGAGCCACGGCGCGCGATTGCGGGAGGCACGACGCGGAAGCCGCCCGCGGCGAAATCCTCGGCCGTGTAGTTCGCGAACTTCGAGGGCACCTTGTCATAGAACTGCGAGTAGCCGCCGGCCGGCATCGGGACGTTGTCCTCGAGCCGGAACGAGAGCAGGACCGCCTTTTTCAGCCATTGATTGACGACCCATTGGCCGTCCTTCTTTTCCGCGACGCGCAAAGCGCCCTTGTCGAGTTGCTCGATCGCGTGGGCGACGGCGTCGCGCACTTCGGCGGGCGCTGCCTTCGGCGAGAGCTCGGCACGGTTTTCCCAGGCGTTGTCGATGATGCTCTGAATATGTTGCGACATGTCGGTAGTTTCGCTAAGTGAAGTCTAGGTGACGGGTGCGGTGCAAGGGCTGTGCGGGGCGCCGGCCGATGACGCGGGGCCGCGGGCGCGGATCAGCGCGCCAGGCTGCGGCAAAAATCGACGATGCGTTTGGCGCCATCGACGCACTCGTCCACGTCGGCGACGAGCGCCAGGCGAACGAAATCGCGGCCGGGATTCACGCCGTGCGCGGTGCGCGCCAGATATGAGCCGGGCAAAACCGTCACATTATAGTCGGCGTACAGGCGCTGGGCGAACTCGGTATCGGTCAGACTTGTGCGCGCGACGTTGGCCCAGAGGTAGAACGCGGCGTCCGGCAAGCGTACGTCGAGCACTTGCTCGAGCATCGGCGTTACCGTCGAAAACTTGGCCACGTATTTGGCCCGATTCTCGCGTACGTGCGTCTCGTCGTTCCAGGCGGCGAGGCTCGCCGCTTGGTAGACGGGCGATAGCGCCGCGCCGTGGTAGGTGCGGTAGAGCAAAAAGCGCTTTAGGAGCGCCGCGTCGCCCGCGACGAAGCCCGAACGCATGCCGGGCACGTTCGACCGCTTGGATAAGCTCGAGAGCATGATCAGCCGCTCGAAGCCGCGGCCCAACTGGTGCGCGGCTTGCAAGCCGCCCAGCGGCGGGTTGGCTTCGTCGAAATAGATCTCCGAATAGCATTCGTCCGACGCGATCACGAACCCGTGCTTGTCCGACAGCGCGAACAACTCGCGCCAATCGTCGAGCGTGAGTACCGCGCCCGTCGGATTGCCCGGCGAGCAGACGTATAGAAGCTGCGTGCGTGCCCACACGTCCTGCGGCACCGCCGCATAGTCGCAGGCGAAGTTGCGCGTCGGATCGCTATTGGCGAAATACGGCTCGGCGCCCGCGAGCAGCGCGGCGCCTTCATAGATTTGGTAGAACGGATTCGGGCACAAGACGATCGCGCCGGGCTTGCTGCCGTCCACGACCGTCTGCGCAAGCGAGAACAGCGCCTCGCGCGAGCCCGAAACGGGGAGCACTTCCGTGGCCGGATCGAGCGCCGGCAGGCCGTAGCGGCGCATGGCCCATCCGGCGATGGCTTCGCGCAGCGCAACGGAGCCGATCGTAGCCGGGTAGTTCGACAGCGTATCGAGCGCGCCGACCACGGCTTCGCGGATCAGGGCGGGCGTTGCGTGTTTCGGTTCGCCTAGACCAAAGCTGATGTGCGGCAATTGCGCGGGCGGCGTTGCATCTTTGAAGAGCACGCGCAGCTTTTCGAACGGATAGGGCTGGAGGCGGTCGAGTAGAGGGTTCACGTCGGGCTCGGCGGGCACGGTTACGAGGGTGCGTCTTGCATGCGATTTTCGCAAGCCGCCCCTGCGCGGGAAAAGGGCGTCATTATAGCTTGGCACGCGAGCGCCGGCGGGGCTGCTGCGGTGCGCCGGCGCGGGCGCGGCGGGCACGCGATGGTATGATTGCCACTTACTCGCGGCTCGCATGCCCGGCCTCGGCCGCGCCTGGCGTTTCGCGATACCAAAAGCATCGCGGCGGCGGCTCGCCGCGCGTGCGCCGCGGCGGCGTCGGTTGCGCCGGTCGCGGTGTCATGCGTGGGCTCGGCCGGCCGCGTTTTTGTTCGACCCTCATCAAAACAGCGATATCGCCGTGCGTCTGACCTCGATCAAACTCGCTGGCTTCAAGTCCTTCGTCGATCCCACCCATTTCCAGGTACCCGGCCAGCTTGTCGGCGTGGTCGGCCCGAACGGGTGCGGTAAGTCAAACATCATCGATGCCGTGCGCTGGGTGCTCGGCGAGTCGCGCGCCTCGGAGCTGCGCGGCGAATCGATGCAAGACGTCATCTTCAACGGCTCGACCGCGCGTAAGCCGGGTAGCCGGGCGAGCGTCGAACTCGTGTTCGACAACTCGGAGGGGCGTGCGGCCGGGCAGTGGGGGCAATACGGGGAGATCGCCGTGAAGCGCGTGCTCACGCGCGACGGTACCTCGAGCTACTACATCAACAATCTGCCCGCGCGGCGGCGCGACATTCAGGACATCTTCCTCGGCACGGGTCTCGGCCCGCGCGCCTATGCAATCATCGGGCAGGGCATGATCGCGCGCCTCATCGAGGCGAAGCCGGAAGAGCTGCGCGTGTTCCTCGAAGAAGCCGCGGGCGTGTCGAAGTACAAAGAGCGCCGGCGCGAAACCGAGAACCGCTTGCACGACACGCGCGAGAATCTGACCCGCGTCGAAGACATCGTGCGCGAGCTCGGCGCCAACCTCGAAAAGCTCGAGGCACAGGCGATCGTCGCGACCAAGTTCAAGGAATTGCAGACCGACGGCGAAGAGAAGCAGCGGATGTTGTGGCTGCTGCGCAAGAACGAGGCGGCCGCCGAACAAGGGCGTCAACAGCGCGCCATCTCGGAGGCGCAGATCGATCTCGAGGCGCAGATGGCGAAGCTGCGCGAGGTCGAGGCCGATCTCGAAACGCTGCGCGTCGCGCACTATGCGGCGAGCGATGCGATGCAAGGCGCGCAAGGCTCGCTGTACGAGGCCAATTCCGAAGTGAGCCGGCTCGAAGCCGAGATCAAGTTCGTCATCGAATCGCGCAATCGCATGCAAGCCCAGATCGCCGCGCTGACTGCGCAGCGCGAGCAGTGGCAGGCGCAGGCGGAAAAGGCGCGCGACGACCTCGAGCAAGCCGAGGAGCAACTGGCCGTCGCCGAGGAAAAGGCCGCCCTCGCGGAAGACGAAGCGGCCGCCAAGCACGATGAGCTGCCCGCGCTCGAAGCGCGTTGGCGCGATGCGCAAACTCAGCTGAACGAGGAGCGCGGCGGCATTGCTCAGACGGAGCAGGCACTGAAGCTCGAGGCGGCGCACCAGCGCAACGCCGATCAGCAGTTGCAGCAATTGCAGCAGCGCCACGAGCGCCTTAAATCCGAGGCGGGCGGGCTCGACGCGCCCGATGAAGCGCAGCTCGAAGAGCAGCGCATGCAATTGGCCGAGCAGGAAGAGATCCTGAGCGACGCGCAGGCGCTTCTCGCGACGGCGCAAGACACGCTGCCGCGCATCGAGGCGGAGCGCCGCGACGCGCAAGAGCGCGTGCAAAGCGAGAGCGCGCAGATTCATCAGTTCGAGGCACGGCTCGTCGCGCTCAAGCAGTTGCAGGAGAATGTGCAGACCGAGGGCAAGATCCAGCCCTGGCTCGATAAGCACGAGCTCGGAGCATTGCCGCGCTTGTGGAAGAAGCTCCATGTCGAGGCGGGTTGGGAAGCTGCACTCGAGTCGATCTTGCGCGAGCGGCTGGCCGCGCTCGAAATCTCGAATCTTGACTGGGTGCGGGCTTTCGCGACCGATGCGCCGCCGGCGAAACTCGCGTTTTACGCACCGCCCGCGGCCGGCGCGCCGCGTGAAACGCCGGCTGGTTTTACGCCGCTGCTCTCGCTCGTGCGTATCGACGATGCCGGTTTGCGAGCGGTGCTGACCGAGTGGCTCGGCGGCGCCTACGTCGCCGACGATCTGACGCAGGCGCTCGCCATGCGCGCGCAATTGCCCGAAGGGGCGATGCTCGTCGTCAAGGCCGGCCACGTCGTGACGCGCGTGGGCGTGCAGTTGTACGCCGCCGATTCCGAGCAGGCCGGCATGCTCGCCCGTCAGCAGGAAATCGAAAATCTGACGCGCCAATTGCGCGCGCAGACGTTGCTCGCCGACGAAGCCAAGACGGCGGCGATTCGGGCGGAGGCGGCGCATACTCAGGCATCGCAAGCCGTGACCGATGCGCGTGCGCAAGTCGAGCGCGCGACGCAGCGCGTGCATGGGCTGCAACTGGAAGTGCTCAAGCTCACGCAAGCGCACGAGCGCTATACGCAACGCAGCACGCAGATCCGCGAAGAACTCGAAGAGATCACCGCGCAAATCGAAGAGCAGCGCGCGCAGCGTGCCGAGTCCGAGGCGAATTTCGAGCGCCATGACGGCGAGCTCGCGCAATTGCAGGCGCGTTTCGAGGAAAACCAGCTTGCTTTCGAATCGCTCGACGAATCGCTGTCGGGCGCGCGCACGCAAGCGCGCGATCTCGAACGTGCGGCGTCCGATGCACGCTTCGCCGCGCGCAATATGGCGGCCCGCATCGACGAGCTCAAGCGCAGCATCCAGGTCGCGCATGAACAAAGCGAGCGGGTCGCGGGCACACTCGAAGACTCGCGCGCCGAACTCGAAACGATCAACGAACAAACGACGCATACGGGCCTGCAAGAAGCGCTCGACGTGCGGGCGCAGAAGGAAGCGGCGCTGTCGGCGGCACGCCTCGAACTCGACGATTTGACGGCGAAGCTGCGCCAGGCTGACGAAACGCGGCTCAGCGCGGAACGATCGCTGCAACCGCTGCGCGATCGGATTACCGAACTGCAATTGAAGGAGCAGGCGGCGCGCATCGCCGGCGAGCAGTTCGTCGAGCAGCTTCAGGCGGCGGGCGTGGACGAGGCGCAATTGCAGACGAAGCTCTCGCCCGATATGAAACCGTCGTATCTGCAAGGCGAAGTCACGCGCATCAACAACGCAATCACGGCGCTTGGGCCCGTGAACATGGCGGCGCTCGACGAATTGGCCGCCGCCAAGGAGCGCAAGACGTTCCTCGATGCGCAGTCGGAGGATTTGACGCGCGCAATCGAAACGCTAGAAGATGCGATCCGCAAGATCGATCAGGAAACGCGGACGCTGTTGCAGGGCACGTTCGACGAAGTCAATCGGCATTTCGGCGAGCTGTTCCCGCGCTTGTTCGGCGGCGGGCAGGCAAAGCTGATCATGACGGGCGACGAAATCCTCGATGCCGGCGTGCAGGTGATGGCGCAGCCGCCCGGCAAAAAGAACTCGACGATTCATCTGCTTTCGGGCGGCGAAAAGGCGCTCACGGCCACCGCGCTCGTGTTCGCCATGTTCCAGCTCAATCCCGCGCCGTTCTGTTTGCTCGACGAAGTGGACGCGCCGCTCGACGACGCCAATACCGAGCGCTTCGCGAACCTCGTCCGCGCGATGTCGGATAAGACGCAGTTCCTATTCATCTCGCACAACAAGATCGCGATGGAAATGGCGCAGCAGCTCATCGGCGTGACGATGCAAGAGCAAGGGGTTTCGCGCATCGTGGCCGTGGACATGGAAACGGCCGCGGGTTTCGCCCAGAATATCGTCTAACGAGCGGCGCCGCGCCGGACGAACCGGGCGCGGGCCGCGCTACAGGAATGCTTCATGGAGCGTGCATGGACGAGTTGACACTCGGATTGATCGGCGCGGGCGCCGTCGTGGTGGGAGGGGTGGTCGTATATAACGCGTGGCAAGGCGCCAAGGTGCGCCGCAGGATGCCGCGCCCGATGCCGACCGAGGCCGAGCAGGGGCCCGCGCGCCACGATCACGAGGAAGATAGGCCGTTCATCGAGCCGGCGCGCGGTGCCGCGCGGCGCGAGAACGCCATGCCGGATGCGGCAGCCGATGGCGAAGCCGCGCGTATCGAGCCGAGCTTCGGCGTCTCGGCGCCGCTCGATATTCCGGCCGACATTCAAGCGGAGACCACGACGCCGAACGGCTTCACGCCCGAGCCGTCGGCCGAAGCCGCGGGCACTGAGGACGCAGCGGGCGACACGCAAGCCGTGACGCCTGCCGCGACGACGATTTCGGCCGCGCCGCCGCATATCGTCGATCGCCGTATCGACTGCGTCGTCCCGATTCGCTTGTCCGGCCCGATCGCGGGCGAAAAAGCGTCGCCGCTGGCGCAGCGGCTGCGCCGCGCCGGCAGCAAGCCCGTCTACATCGAAGGCAAGCCCGAAGGCGGTACCGGCTGGGAGTTGCTGCAAAACGCGCAGCGCTATGAAGAGTTGCGCGCCGCCGTTCAACTCGCGAACCGCGGCGGCCCGCTCAACGAGCTCGAGTTCTCCGAGTTCGTATCGGGCGTGCAGCAGTTCGCCGATGCGATCGACGGCGCGCCCGAGTTTCCCGACATGCTCGAAACGGTATCGATGGCGCGCGAGCTCGATGGCTTCGCGGCTCAGTGCGATGCGCAGTTGTCGATCAACGTGCTGTCCGACGGTGCGCCTTGGTCGGCCAACTATGTGCAGGCGGTCGCTTCGCAAGACGGCTTGCTGCTCTCGCGCGACGGCACGCGCTTCGTCAAACTCGACGCTAAGCAAAGCCCCGTCTTCATGCTGCAATTCGGCGATACGAATTTCCTGCGCGACGATCTGACCTACAAGGGCGGTCAGATGATCACGTTGATTCTCGATGTGCCCGTGGCGGAAGAAGACATCTTGCCGTTTAGGCTCATGTGCGATTACGCCAAATCGTTGGCGGAGCGTATCGGCGGCCGCGTCGTCGACGATCAGCGCAGGCCGTTGCCCGAGCAGGCACTGCTCGCGATCGAAAAGCAGCTCATGACGCTTTACGCTCGGCTCGAGGAAGCCGGCATTCCCGCCGGCTCGCCGGCGACGCGGCGGCTCTTTAGCCAGTAACGCGCGCTCGCTCGAGAACGTATCCACAACAACACGAACGATATGGCTCGCAACCACGCCGAATCGCCTCCGCCCGCCGACCAACCGGCCGAACGCGCCGTTTGGCTGCGCACCGAACTCGAGCGGGCGAACTATCAGTATTACGTTCTCGATCAGCCGCAGATTCCGGATGCCGAATACGATCGGCTGTTTTCGGAGTTGCAGTCGATCGAGGCCGACCATCCCGACCTGATCACGCCCGAGTCGCCGACGCAGCGCGTCGGCGGCCAAGTCGCGAGCGGCTTCGCCTCGGTGGTCCATGCGCTGCCGATGCTCTCGTTGAACAACGGTTTCACCGAGGAGGACGTGACCGCATTCGACAAGCGCGTGAGCGATCGGCTCGACCGCTCGCCGGTCGAGTATTCGTGCGAATTGAAGTTCGATGGACTGGCGATTTCGTTGCGTTACGAAGACGGCCGGCTCGTGCAGGCCGCCACGCGCGGCGACGGCTCGACCGGCGAGGACGTGACGCAGAATGTGCGCACCGTGCGCTCGATTCCCTTGCGCTTGAAGGGGGAGCGGATTCCGCGCGTGCTCGAAGTGCGCGGCGAAGTGCTGATGTTCAGGCGGGATTTCGATCGTCTCAACGCGCACCAGCGCGAGGCCGGTCAACGTGAGTTCGCCAATCCGCGCAATGCGGCGGCGGGCAGTTTGCGCCAGTTGGATTCGAGCATCACGGCACAGCGGCCGCTATCGTTTTTCGCGTACGGTATCGGTGAGCTGGAAGGCATGGATATGCCCGATACGCACGATGCCGTGCTCGATTGGTATACGGTCCTGGGCCTGCCCGTGTGCACGGAGCGTGCGACCGTCGAGGGCGCCGAGGGGCTGCTCACCTTCTATCGGCGTATCGGAGAGAAGCGCAAGTCATTGCCGTACGACATCGACGGGGTTGTCTACAAAGTCAATCGCAGAGCCGATCAAGACACGCTCGGGTTCGTGTCGCGCGCGCCGCGTTTCGCACTTGCCCATAAATTCCCGCCGGAAGAAGCGCTGACGGAGTTGCTCGAAATCGGCGTGAACGTCGGCCGCACCGGCGCGATTACGCCCGTCGCGCGGTTGGCCCCGGTCTTCGTCGGCGGTGTAACGGTGACGAACGCGACGCTGCACAACGAGGACGAGGTTCATCGCAAGGACTTGCGCGCGGGCGATACCGTAATCGTGCGCCGCGCCGGCGACGTGATCCCCGAAGTGGTCGGCTCCGTGCTCGAGCGCCGGCCGCCTGACGCACAAGCGTTCGTCATGCCGACCGAATGTCCGGCCTGCGGTTCGGCGATCGAGCGATTGCCCGGCGAGGCCGTGGCGCGTTGCACGGGCGGCCTCGTATGTCCGGCGCAGCGCAAGCGGGCGCTCGAGCACTTCGCGCAACGCCGGGCGCTCGATATCGACGGGCTGGGCGAAAAAATCATCGATCAACTCGTGGAACAAAACATCGTCCGAACGCCGGCCGATCTGTTTAACCTCGGTTTCTCGACGCTTGTCGCGCTCGAACGCTTCGCCGACAAATCGGCGCAAAATCTGATCGATGCGATCGAGAAGGCCAAGCATACGAAGCTCGAGCGTTTCATCTTCGCGCTTGGCATTCCCGACGTCGGCGAATCGACGGCGAAAGACCTTGCCCGCCATTTCGGGTCGCTCGATCCCGTGATGGATGCCTCGGTCGAGACGTTGATGGAAGTCGAGGGTATCGGTCCGATCGTGGCGGAGTCGATTCACCAGTTCTTTGCCGAGGAGCACAATCGGACGGTCATCGACCAATTGCGCGTGAACGTGAGTTGGCCGGAAGGCCCCCCGGCGCCGCGCGCGCCACAAGGCGTGCTGGCCGGCAAGACGGTCGTGCTGACGGGGACGTTGCCGACGCTCGCCCGCGAGCAAGCAAAAGAAATGCTGGAAGGGGCTGGCGCGAAGGTGGCCGGCTCGGTGTCGAAAAAGACGGATTACGTGGTGGCGGGCGCCGAGGCGGGCAGCAAGCTCACGAAGGCCGAGGAACTCGGCATTAAGATTCTCGACGAAGACGGTATGCGCAAGCTCCTGGAGGGTGAAAATCCATGATTCGTGACATTCTCAAAATGGGTGATCCGCGCCTATTGCGCATTGCCCAAAACGTCGAACACTTCGATACACCCGAACTGCACGCACTGATCGCCGATATGTTCGAGACCATGCACCATGCGAATGGCGCGGGATTGGCGGCCCCGCAGATCGGCGTCGATTTGCAGGTCGTCATTTTCGGGTTCGGCCATAACGACCGTTATCCCGAGGCGCCGCCCGTGCCCGAAACGGTGCTCATCAATCCGACCATCGCGCCCGTATCGCAGGATATGGACGAAGGTTGGGAAGGGTGTTTGTCGGTGCCGGGCATGCGTGGGGTGGTGAACCGCTTTTCAATGATTCGGTATCACGGCTTCGATCAATACGGGCAGCCGATCGATCGCGTCGCCGAGGGCTTTCATGCGCGCGTGGTGCAACACGAATGCGATCATTTGATCGGCAAGCTTTATCCGATGCGCATTACCGATTTCTCGAAGTTCGGCTTTACGGAGGTCTTGTTCCCGGACCTCGATCCGAATAGCGACGATTGATGTAAAACCGTCGATTCAAACGGGTTGCCGCGGGTATTTGAGCGACGCAACCCACAGTACCGCAAGAAGAGGCCGGAGCGCGATACCCGGCCTCTCGATTCACTTCATATCCCGTCCAAGCAGCCCGCGTCCAACCTACAACGGTGAAATGCGCGGCCCTCTGCTGCATCTCCTTCCTTGTATCAATTAACAGGTTCGCGCACGAGCCTGTCGAGTAGCATGGGTTTCACGATATCTCGAAATCCAATGTGCCTGTCCGCTGACAAAGATGAAACCCATAGACATCGAGGCTCCAGTAGAAAGGATCTGGCTTGATATTGCCTCTTTGCGGAAGCGGACTTTAGGGGAGCCAGCGGTATGTATCGCCGTGTTGGACGGCCCTGTCGATCTGCGGCATCCTTGTTTTGCCGGTGCCGCGCTTAGCCGGGGGGGAGGCGATATCCCGCCGTTGTCGAATAACAAGGCGTTCTATTCGCACGGGACTCACGTTGCAAGCGTGATTTTCGGACGAGGCTCGGTTAGTGGGATCGCGCCGAAATGTCGGGGATTTTTGGTCAATATCTTCGGTAATCGCGCTTCGGCGAAGGGCAATCTATGCTCTCAATCCTATTTGGCTCATGCGATAAATCTGGCGATCCATCATGGCGCAAACATCATATCGATTAGCGGTGGACAGCTAGCGAGACTCGGCGCGGAAGACGCAGACCCTTTGCTGGTGCATGCGTTGGAAAACTGCGCCGCAAGCGATGTTTTGGTTATTGCGGCAGCGGGTAATGACGGTTGTGCCTGTGAGCACATACCGGCTGCGTTGCCGGGTGTGTTGGCCGTCGGTGCGCTGGGTAATGCCGGGTTACCGCTGGAAAGCAGCAACTGGGGAAATGCGTATCGGCGACAAGGCATCTTCGCCCCAGGGGCGAACATTCTCGGCGCGGCTCCGGGAGGGGGCATCAATCGAATGAGCGGCACCAGCTTCGCGACGCCGATTGTCGCGGGCGTTGCTGCATTGCTTATGAGCCGGCAATACATGATGAGCGGAAAGGTCGATGCCTCGGCCGTTTATGCTGCGCTGATTGAAGGTTCGCAGCCTTGCCGCCTCGCCGGTGACACGTATTTATCGCAAAAATGCATGGCCGGGGTGATCGACGTCGATGAGGCTGAAAATCTGATTGCAAAAACTCATTCAAAGGAGAGAATAATGTCGGATTTCAATGAGCTCGATTCGGAAGTGCGATTGGGATATGCAGTTCAAGATCCGTCTATTTTGAATAACGAAGTGCTCAACGTTGCCACGGGGATTCGTGCTTCAAGCAATGATCAGGAATTGATTTCGCCGTCGGCGGACGCGCAGCGCTCATCCGCCTCAGCTGCGGAAAAGCCTGCGGAATCGAACCAATCGGCCGAGAGTTGCTCGACATGCAATGGGCCGCAGCTCGTTTATGCTTTGGGTGAACTATCTATCGAATTCAAGACCGATTCTTCGCGGAAAGGCTTCGGCCAAGCGTTGAACGGAGGGGATATTCGGCAATATTTGCGCGAGCACCCCGATGAAGCGTCATCGGTTCATTGGGTGTTGAGCTTGGATGGCACTGCAATCTATGTGATTAATCCGGTTGGGCCATTTGCCCACGTGCTGTATCAAAAAATGATCGATTTCATCCTCGATGACGAGATTGAAAGAATTTCGATTCCCGGCTATTCGATTGAACGAGGCTCAGTGACGTTGCTGTCCGGTGAGCAAGTGCCGATGTTGGTTCCCGCGGAGCGCGGCATCTTCAGTTGGTCGACCAAGGCGCTGCTTGACCTCGTTGTGGACGGCAAGGAAGACCCAGGCCTGAGAGACCATGTGGAAGATTTCTTGAACCGGATATATCACGATTTTCGCAATGCCGGGAGCTCGCCACGGGAGCGGGCGCTGAACTATGCCGCAACCAATCTTTTTCAGGCTGTCGACGTGCTAAAGCGTGCGACCGAAGAGGGGCGGGTCCTCGAAAATATCAAGGTCGAGAAGAGCGTTCTCGATCGTTCCGGAGAGGATCTCTACGACGTGAAGCTGCGTTTCTTCGATCCCGACAACGTCCTTCGAGCGAGGCGCGTTTTCCGCTTCACGGTGGATGTAAGCGATGTCGTGCCGATCTCCGTTGGGCAGGTGCGGGCTTGGAGCGAGGCTTGAAGATGCAGCTCCCCGATCAAACCGGCCCCTCGAATGCTAAGAGCAAAGAAGAGACGGGAGTGGGCACGGTACTTCGACGAGTACTCAACCGGGTAGGTATGCCTTCTTGTGACGGATGTAAAGCTCGGGAGAGGGCTATAAATAATATATTTAAAATAAACATTGGTAAGAAGAGGGGGTGATTTTTTAAATTTGAGGGATTTGATTAATAGATGGAATGGAGCTAGATATGAATTTGCCAGTTCAGTGTCGGCCCGTTAGTGCTGTCGTGCACGGGAAGAATGGCGCAATTGCGGCGTCTGTAGACGACGGATGCCCGAAAGAGTGCTGGTGTTGCGAGGACGAGAATGGAAATCCCTCGTGCAACAAGTGTCATAGCACGATCTTTGGAATGTGCGACGAGCATCAAGAAACGACTTGCCACAGGAAAGGTCTGCGTGTGTCGGATCGTTGCACTGGTGGTGGATGTAACCCTTGAACCCGATGGCATGATGCAATTTATTGATTAATTGAAGGAGTGATGATGAATTTGCCAATGCAATATAGATCTGTCGTTTCTCACGGGCGTAGGGGATTGGGGCAGCCCCTTTCCGGTGTCGAAATGTCCGGGGGATGTCCGAAAGGACATTTTTGTTGTGCAAGCTTATCAAATTTAGGTGTCTCCTATTGTAAGGCTTGTCATGTCACTGTTTTTGGTCATTGTATTGTGAACGAAGCCATTACTTGTGCGACTTACAAGATGATTCCTTCCGATGGATGTTAGGGGGGAGCATCGATAGCAAAACATGAATTGATGGAGAGATAAAATGAATTTGCCTTTGCAATGCGATGTGGTGGTAAAGGCGAGCTCCAGAGATTTTGCAAAACTGAATTTTGGAATAAGGATATCGGGTGATTGTGGTAAGGGTTATTTTTGCTGCGGCGATCCCCCGTTTGGAGATAATCCTCGATGCACTCCGTGCTATAGCACCTGATTTGGTGGTCATTGTGATATTAGCCATTACAAGGCTTGTGATTACTATAATATGGTCGTCTCCGATTCTTGTTAACGAGCCCGGGGGGCAATGCAAACTTCTGAAATGACGCGAATGTCTTAGACCCAATCATCGATTTTATTCAAAAAGATCTGGGTGTGAACGGAGTTGTCGCGCTACCATCATTGAATACGCGCTCGACGTATCGCTGCGCCGATGCAGCCGCGAAGATCGAACTCTGAAGTTTTTCGGATTTTCTCATTCAACCTAAGATGAAAAATTGAGATATGCAAGCCGAAACAAAGAATGAATCGCCGTGGACTTTTGGGGTGCAATGTTTTAAATCTAATGGCCCCAAGGATGACACTGTCGTATGTGGGAAGGAGGGATGTCACATACTGTTAGTCTATAGGATATGGAATCAAGATAACTCTCATTTCGACAATGCCGGGGTGGCGACTTATACGTTACTGGATGCGATGAGCGGAATTGATATCGCGATGCTAACGGATTGGCAGGATGGCTGGAGTTATTCGGTCACCGACGTGACCCCCAGTGCGTCGGTCAAAGATTCCGGCTTTATTGTTGTGGAATTTATAGTGAACCGTACGTTCAGCGGCGGTGCGCATTCTCATTCGATCATGATCGCGCCAGGGATTTCGTACACATTGTCCGACAATTCGGGAACAATTTATTGGGATGGTTGCTTGGCCGGCGGCTATCCTATTGCTCAAACCATAACGTCAGTGACTGAGTAAGTGATATAGCTCGAGTATCGACGATTGTATGTCGATGGAAGCCAAGGGGCTGCGCAAATGAGATCGCTTCTCGATTCATCCTAGTCTTGCCGATCGCGGCAATCGAGAGAATGCCATTTTGCACGGCCAGCATCCCAGGTACCCTGAGCTCCTGGCCGTGCTTCGCAGCCAATTCGTGCCGCGTCGATCGTTTGCCGACTAGCTCAGAATGCTTCGTTCGGTAGCAAGTATCGCCATTTCCCCTGCGGCAGCGCACCGAGCACGACGCTGCCCATCCGTACCCGCTTGAGCCCGACAACGTGCAGGCCGACCAGTTCGCACATGCGCCGGATCTGCCGCTTCTTGCCTTCGCGCAGCACGAACCGCAGTTGTTCGCCGTTCTGCCAGCTTACCTTTGCGGGTTTGAGCGCCGCGCCGTCGAGCGATAGCCCATAGCGAAGGAGGGCGAGCTTCTCGGCGGGGAAATGGTCCGCCACATCGGTCGTGTGATCGCCGTAGTTGACGCGAACCAAATACTCCTTTTCTACGCTCGAGTTTTCGCCGATGAGCTGCTTGGCGATGCGCCCATCCTGCGTCAGCACGAGCAAGCCCGTCGAATCGATATCGAGGCGGCCTGCCGGTGCGAGCGCGCGCAACTGGCTCGGAACGAACCGGGTCGTGGCGCGGTCGTCCTCCCAGCGATTGGCCGCCGTGATTAAGGTGATGGCCGGCTCATAGCCGTCCTCCGCCTGGCCCGATACATACCCTACGGGTTTATGCAGCAAAATCGTGACTTGGCGCGATTGCGCAGCTTGGGCATCGCGGGTGACCTCGATATGCTGATCGGGACGCACGCGCGAACCGAGGGTATCGATGCGCTCGCCGTCAACGCGGACCCAGCCGTTTTCAATCCATTCGTCCGCTTCGCGGCGCGAACACAGGCCTAGTTCCGACATGCGTTTCGATAGCCGAACGAGGCCATCGGCAGCCTCGGCGTCGGCGCCGCCGCCCGCTCGACCGGTTGCGACCGGCAACGCCTTCAGGGGCTTGGCCGCCCGCGGCGCGCCCGTTTTCCAATCGGCGGCAGCCGGGCGTTTGGTCTCTGACGGCCGGCCGCGAGCCTCCGACGGCCCACGGCCTTCACGAGTGCCCGGTTTCGCACCCGCACCCATTCCCGTACGAGAAAAGCCGCTTTCACGGCGCGGTTCGGCTGACCTCGGCGATGAGGCGCCTCCCTTGACAGGGCGTGCGAATGTGCGTGTTTGCGCGTCGTCTTCCCCGCGTCGGGAGCGGGTGGCCGGCTCGCGTGCAGGACGGCTCCCCGCATCGCGCGGCGGACGGCTCCCCGCATCGCGCGGCGGACGGCTCCCCGCATCGCGCGGCGGACGGCTTCCCGCATCGCGGGGCGGACGGCTTCCCGCATCGCGCGGCGGACGGCTCCCCGCATCGCGCGGTGGGCGGCTTCCCGCATCGCGTGGCGGACGGTCGCTGCGAGGCGAGCGGCGCGGCGCGTCGTCGCTCCGGCGTCCCGGTGCGGCGTCGTTGTGGCCGGTGGCGCGAGGACTGCGTCGCGTCTCGTCCCGTCCGCTTTCATCGCGGCTGCCTCGCGCGTCGCGAGGACCGCGGGCGTACCGAGTGTCTGTCGTGTCGCGGGCACCGCGCTTCTCACTCGAGCCCCTGCCGTCCCGCGGTTGACTGGGTCGCACCCCGGTCCGCGGAGGCTTTGCCGCCGCGCTGTCGCGTCTAGGCGCGGCCGATGCCGGCGCGCCCGCTTTAGCGCCCGAACGAGGCGCGGCTGCCTTCGGCGCGGGGGCGGAGTGGGTCACGTCGGCACGCGGCGTCTTGCGTGCCGACGGGCTGCCGGCACGAACGGGGGCGCGGCTCGGCGAGGCCGGACGCGGATGCTTGGCTGTCAATTTGACGCGCATAAAGTCTCACACTGCGATCGCGCGCAGCAGCTCGGTTTCGAGCTGAATCTGCAAGCGGTTGTCGGAAAGGCCGCGTCCGTCGAGTAGGAACACGTCTTCCACGCGCTCGCCGAGCGTGTTGATCCGCGCCGCGTGGACGCCGATCCGATGCTCCGCCAGCACGCGCGCGATCGAATAAAGAAGCCCCGGCCGGTCGTTGGCCGACACGGATAGGATGTAGTACTGCCCACGTTCGTCGGCTCGCAAGTCCACGCGCGGGGTAATCGGAAAGGTTCGCGACAGCCGCGAGAGGCGGCCTTTCGAGGGCTCGGGTAGCGGCGTGTCGGTCGACAGACGAGCGGCGAGTTGCTGCTCGACTAAATTCGCGATGTCGCGATACTGCACGTCGTCCTCGGTATGCGCAACGATGAAGTTATCGAGCGCGTAGCCGTGGCGCGTCGTATTGATGCGCGCATCGAGTACCGAGAGGGCGTTGCGGTCGAAATAAGCGCAGATGCCGGCGAACAGATCGGAGCGATCCGGAACGTAGACGAGCACTTGCAGCGCCTCTCCGATCGGCGACGGCCGTGCCCGCACGATCGGCGCATCGGTGCGCACGTGCCGGTAGAGCACGCGCGTTTGCCAAGCGATATCGGCGGCGTCGTGACGCAGGAAGTAGCCGACGTCGAGTTCGTCCCACAGCGCGCGGTGCGCGTTTTCCGGGACGGTTTCGAGGCGGAGCAGGGCGAGCGCTTGCTCTTGCCGCGTCTTCAGCTCCGAATGCTCGTCCGGGCGCGCGCCGCCGAGCACGGCGCGCGTCATCCGGTATAGGTCCTCGAGCAGTTTGCCCTTCCACGTATTCCAGACCTTCGGACTTGTGCCACGAATGTCGGCGACGGTCAGTAGATAAAGCGCCGTGAGCCGCCGCTCGTCGCCGACGAGTTCGGCGAATTGCTTGATGACCTGCGGGTCGCTCGTATCTTGCTTTTGCGCGACTTGGCTCATCGTCAAATGCTGGCGGACCAGCCAAACGACGAGCGAGGTGTCGTCGCTCGACATCCCGTGATCTCGGCAGAAGCGGCGCGCATCGGCCATGCCGAGCGTCGAGTGATCGCCGCCGCGGCCCTTTGCGATGTCGTGGAACAGGGCGGCGACGTACAACACCCATTGCCGCTCGAAGTTGGCCATCAATTGGCTGCAAAACGGATATTCGTGCGCATGCTCGGCCAGGGCGAAACGCCGCAGATTGCGCAGCACCATCAAGATGTGCTGATCGACCGTGTAGACGTGATAAAGGTCATGCTGCATCTGCCCGACGATGCGCCGGAAGTTCAGCAGGTAGCGTCCGAGCACGCTCGTTTGGTTCATGAGCCGCAGGGCGTGCGTGATGCCTTGCGGCTGCTTGAGGATTTCGATGAAGAGGCGACGGTTTTCCGGGTCGCGCCGCCAGCGCGAATCCATGATTTCGCGCGCGTTGTAAAGCGCGCGCAGGGTCCGGGCCGAGAGACCTTTCGTGCCGCGCGTCGTTTCGTAGAGCAAAAATGCTTCGAGAATCGCCGTGGGCGTGCGCTCGAATACGTCGTCGCTCGCGATTTCGATCATGCCTTGCTTCTCGACGAAGCGCTCCGATAGCACGCGCGTGATCCCGCTCGTGCGAGGAAACAACTGCGCTTCGATGTTTTGGATGAGAATCGTCGCCAACTGCGTGACGGCTTTGGCCGCCCAGTAATAGCGGCGCATGAGCTGTTCGCTTGCGCGGCGCGCTTGCGTGGCACTATAGCCGAAGCTTTCGGCAGCGCTCGTCTGCAAGTCGAATACGAGTACGTCTTGGCGCCGCCCCGCGATCACATGCAGCCGCGCCCGCAGCATCTTCAAGAACGCCTCGTTGCGGCGCAGCTCGCGCGCTTCGCGGGCCGTGATGAGGCCGCGCTCGTCGAGTTCGCGCCAGCTTCGCCCGAAGCCGGCGGCCCGCGCGATCCACAGAATCAACTGTAGGTCGCGCAAGCCTCCGGGGCTTTCCTTCACGTTCGGTTCTAGGCTGTAGGGCGTGTCTTGGAACTTCGCATGGCGCTGACGCATCTCCAGCACTTTGGCTTGAAAGAACGCGCGCGCATCGAGCGTGTCGTTGAAGCGCAGGACGAAACGTTGAAAGAGCGCGGTGCTGCCGGTGATGCGCCGAGCCTCGAGCAGCGAGGTGCGTACGGTGATGTCGTTGCCAGCTTCCTCGATGCATTGCGCGACCGTGCGCACGCTGCTGCCGATCTCGAGTCCCAAGTCCCAAGCCATGCCGATGAAGCGCTCGATTCCCGCATCGAGTTCGGGCGGGGTGTTATCGGGCAGCAGGACGAGGATGTCGATGTCGGAGTAGGGCGCGAGCTCCCCGCGGCCATACCCGCCGACGGCCACGAGCGCGCTCGACGCGGGCAGCTCGCACGCCTCCCAAGCGCGCCGTAGGGCATCGTCGGTCGTGCGCGAGAGCGTTTGCATGAGCGCTTCGACGCGGCTTGCCGTCTTGAAGCGCGCGAGGAGGGCCGCCTTGGCGGCACGGTAGTCGGCTTTGACCGATGCCGGATCGGTGATGACGGCGGGGGCGCTCATAGGCTGGCGTGAACGGCTAGGAACCGGTTGATACGTTGGTGGGTGAACGCTTGCGTGCCCTTTCGCTCGGGCGCAAGCGCCGGCAGCCGGTCCGCGCCGGCACTTCGTCGGCCGGCCGCGGGCGCCGTCCGGCGCCGCACGCGAGGCCGCTTGAGCCTACGGCGGGACCGCTTAGGCCGCGACGGCGATCGACGGCTTGGCCGGCGTGCCCGCCGATACCGTCAATACGTCGTAGCCCGTATCGGTCACGAGCACCGTATGCTCCCACTGCGCGGACAAGCTCCGATCCTTCGTCTTGACGGTCCATTGGTCGGGCATCGTGCGGATTTCGCGACGCCCGGCGTTGATCATCGGCTCGATCGTAAAGATCATGCCCTTTTGCAGTTCCAGCCCGGTGCCGGGGCGGCCGTAATGCAAGATCTGCGGATCTTCGTGGAAGACCGTGCCGATACCGTGGCCGCAATATTCGCGCACCACACTGTAGCCGCTTGCCTCGGCATGGCGCTGAATGGCGTGACCGATGTCGCCGAGCCGCGCGCCGGGCCGCACCTGCTCGATCCCGAGCCACATGCATTCGTAGGTGGTTTGCGCGAGGCGCTTGGCGAGGATCGAGCCCTCGCCGGCGATGAACATGCGGCTCGTATCGCCGAAGTAACCGTCCTTGATAACCGTGACGTCGATGTTCAGTGCGTCGCCGTTCTTGACGATCTTGTCGCCCGGGATGCCGTGACAGATGACGTCGTTGACCGAAATGCAGGTAGCTTTCGGGTAGGGCGGATAGCCGGGCGGCTGGTAATTGAGCGGCGCCGGAACCGTTCCCTGCACGTCGAGCATGTAGTTGTGGCAGAGCCGGTCGAGTTCGGCCGTTGTCACGCCGGGCTTGACGAACGGGGTGATGTAGTCGAGCACTTCGCTCGCGAGACGGCATGCGACGCGCATTTTCGCGATGTCGTCTTCGTTTTTGATCGTGATAGCCATGGATTCCGGGCCTAAAAGCGGTATGTACGTATGTGAATGCCCGCGATTATCGCACCATATGCGCCCCGTGGCAGCGCGTCGCGGTTCGCGCAACGGGCCGCCGCAGCGCATGCCGATGGTGCGCCGCAGCGAGAACCTGTCGTTCGAGCGGTCGAGCGGCTTGAGGGAGCGGGCTTTTGCGTGGTATACTTTCGGGCTAGTCGTTGCTGGGCCTTGATGTTGTGCGCGATGTGTTGCCTCGAATTCGCGTGAAGCTCGTGCCCGCCCGCGGCTGGAAGTAGTTGGCAGTACCCGGAAGTACTCATTCGCAAGCCGGCGCACCCAGGGTGCCGAGCCGCGGTCCGTTGCAATGCTTTGGCGTTTGCGGGCCCGGCTGGTACGGCAGCCGGCTTAAGACCCAACCCTCGCGGAGAATTACATGGCAGTCACCATGCGTCAAATGCTGGAAGCCGGCGTGCACTTCGGTCACCAAACGCGCTTCTGGAATCCGAAGATGGCCCCCTTCATTTTCGGCCATCGCAACAAGATTCACATCATCAACCTCGAAAAGACGCTGCCGATGTACAACGACGCGCTGAAGTATGCGCGTCAATTGGCGGCTAACCGCGGCACGATCCTGTTCGTGGGCACGAAGCGTCAGTCGCGCGACACGATCGCGCAAGAAGCGCAGCGCGCCGGTATGCCGTACGTCAACGCCCGTTGGCTCGGCGGTATGCTGACGAACTTCAAGACGTTGAAGGTTTCGATCAAGCGTCTGAAGGATATGGAAGCGGCGGTCGAGGCGGGTGAGCTCGAGAAGATGAGCAAGAAGGAAGCGCTGCTGTTCGAACGCGAAATCGCCAAGCTGCAAAAGTCGATCGGCGGCGTGAAGGACATGGGCGGCATTCCGGACGCGATCTTCGTCGTCGACGTCGGCTACCACAAGATTGCCGTGACCGAAGCGAACAAGCTCGGCGTGCCGGTCATCGCCGTGGTCGATACGAACCACTCGCCGGAAGGCATCGATTACGTGATCCCGGGCAACGACGACGCGAGCAAGGCTGTTGCGTTGTACGCGGAAGGCGTGGCCGACGCGATCCTGGAAGGCCGTGCCAACGCGGTCAATGAAGTCGTGCAGGCTGCGCGCGGCACCGACGGCGACGAGTTCGTCGAGGTGGGCGGGGAGCAGTAACGCAACCCCGTCGCCGGCAAAAAAGGGGGCTCTCGATAGGCCCCCTTTTTTTAAGTGTCGGCGAAACGTGTGGCGCGATCGATGCGCCGCGAACGAATGCCTGCCGTTTGCATCGAATGCGAGCGGCGTGTGAAAGACAGACTCAAGGAGCGAATGATGGCGGCAATTACCGCAAGCATGGTGGCTGAACTGCGCGCGAAGACCGACGCGCCGATGATGGAATGCAAGAAGGCGCTGACGGAAGCCGACGGCGATATGGCCCGCGCCGAAGAGCTGCTGCGCGTGAAGCTCGGCAACAAGGCCAGCAAGGCGGCCTCGCGCGTCACGGCCGAAGGCATCATCGCCTCGTCCATCGGCGGCAACGCCGGCGCGCTCATCGAATTGAACTGCGAAACCGACTTCGTTGCGAAGAACGACGATTTCAACGCGTTCGCCAAGCAAGTGGCCGAACTCGTCGTGTCGCAAAACCCGGCCGACGTGGCTGCGCTGTCGGCCCTGCCGCTGAACGGCGAGACGGTTGACGCGGTGCGCCTCGCACTCGTTGGCAAGATCGGCGAAAACCTCTCGATCCGCCGTTTCGCGCGTTTCGAAACGTCGAACAAGCTGGCTGCGTACCTGCACGGCACGCGCATCGGCGTGCTCGTCGAATACACGGGCGCCGACGAGCAAGTCGGTAAGGACGTCGCCATGCACGTTGCGGCGATGAAGCCGGTTTCGCTGTCGTCGGACGACGTTCCGGCCGAACTGATCGCCAAGGAGCGTAGCATTGCCGAACAGAAGGCGGCCGAATCGGGCAAGCCGGCTGAAATCGTCGCGAAAATGGTCGACGGCAGCGTGCAAAAGTACCTGAAGGAAGTGTCGCTGCTGAACCAGCCGTTCGTTAAGAACGACAAGCAGACGATCGAGCAAATGCTGAAGGCAGCCGGCTCGTCGGTGCAAAAGTTCGCGCTGTTCGTGGTGGGCGAAGGCATCGAAAAGCGTCAAGACGATTTCGCAGCCGAAGTGGCTGCGCAAGTCGCCGCAGCAAAGCAGCAGTAAGTTCGCAGTTTGCCGTACCCGCGGCGAGCGCCATGCTCGCCCGCGGCAGGTTCGCCCGGCGAACCGACCGGGGCTCACCCGGGCCGCCGCAACCTTCTGGGTGGCGGCGGCCGAGCTTGCCCCGCGCTATGTTTCACCCCTACAGTTCCACATTGTCGTGATCTCTTCGGCGCGATCGGATACCGCTATGCCCACAGCCTATAAACGCGTTCTTCTCAAACTCTCCGGTGAAGCTCTGATGGGCGACGATTCGTTCGGCATCAATCGCGCGACGATCGAACGCATGGTGGCCGATATTGCCGAAGTCGTTCGGCTCGGCACCCAACTGGCCGTCGTGATCGGCGGCGGCAACATTTTCCGCGGTGTAGCGGGTGGCGCGGCGGGCATGGACCGCGCGACGGCCGACTACATGGGCATGCTCGCGACGATGATGAACGCGCTCGCTTTGCAAGATGCGATGCGTCACGCCGGCATCGAAGCCCGCGTGCAATCGGCGCTTCGGATGGACCAAGTCGTGGAGCCGTATATTCGGCCGCGCGCGATTCGCCAGCTCGAAGAGGGCAAGGTCGTGATTTTCGCCGCCGGCACCGGCAACCCGTTCTTCACGACCGATACGGCCGCCGCGCTGCGCGGCTCGGAAGTCGGGGCGGAGGTTGTGCTCAAGGCCACCAAGGTCGACGGCGTATACTCCGCGGATCCGAAGAAGGATCCGTCCGCGACGCGCTACTCGACGATCAGCTTCGACGAAGCGATCGGCCGCAATCTGCAAGTGATGGACGCGACGGCGTTTGCGCTGTGCCGCGACCAGAAGCTGCCGATTCGCGTGTTCTCGATCGTCAAGCCGGGCGCGCTCAAGCGGATCGTACAAGGTGAGGACGAGGGCACTCTCGTCCACGTGTAAACTCCCGTGAGAGAAGCGGGGCGTGTTTCGCCCGAGGCGCACAAAAGTGGCGCTGCGCGGGCGAGACCGCACAATGATGAAGTTTTGGAGGTCTAAATGAGCGTAGCAGAGGTCAAAAAGGGCGCCGATCAAAAGATGCAGCGTTCGATCGAAGCGTTCAAGAACGATTTGGCGAAAATCCGCACGGGTCGTGCGCATACGGGTCTGCTCGATCACATCCAGGTCGATTACTACGGCTCGAACGTGCCGATCTCGCAAGTAGCCAACTTGACGCTCATCGATGCGCGCACGATCGGCGTGCAGCCGTGGGAAAAGAAGATGGTTGCTATCGTCGAAAAGGCGATTCGCGAATCGGATCTGGGCCTGAACCCCGCCACGCAAGGCGATTTGATTCGTGTGCCGATGCCCGCGCTGACCGAAGAGCGTCGCCGCGAACTGACGAAGGTCGTCAAGAGCGAAGGCGAAACGGCGAAGGTTGCCGTGCGCAATCTGCGTCGCGATGCGAACGAACAGCTCAAGAAGCTCGTCAAAGACAAAGAGGTTTCGGAAGACGACGAGCGTCGCGCCGGCGATGAGGTGCAAAAGCTCACCGATAAATACGTCGCCGAGATCGACAAGCTCGTCCACTCGAAAGAAGCCGAGATCATGACCGTCTGAGGCTTCCCAGTCTCGACGCGTCCTTCACTTTTTCGTAGTTTGAGTCTCGGCGGCCATGACCTATACCAGCTCTACCGTTCGCGTGCCTGATATCGCGGCTGTACCGCGGCACATCGCGATCATCATGGACGGCAACGGCCGTTGGGCCACGCAGCGCCGTTTGCCGCGTGTGGCCGGTCATACGCGCGGTGTCGAAGCCGTGCGCACGGCCGTCGAAGCATGCGCGCGTGCCGGTGTCGAATATCTGACGCTGTTCGCTTTCAGCTCGGAGAATTGGCGCCGTCCCGTCGACGAAGTGTCGTTCTTGATGCGCCTGTTCGTCACCGCGCTCGAGCGCGAAGTCGGCAAGCTGCACGCCAACGGCATCCGGCTGCGCGTGGTCGGCGATTTGTCGCTGTTCGATACGCGCGTGCAGGATCTCATTCGCCGGGCGGAGACCAAAACCGCACGCAATACACGTTTGACGTTGACGATCGCGGCGAATTACGGCGGCCGCTGGGACATCATGCAAGCTGCCCGTAAGCTGGCGGAGCAATCGGCCAGCGAGGGGCAGGCCGTCACCATCGACGAAGAAAGCTTCGCGCAGCACCTGGCACTCGCCTATGCGCCCGAGCCCGATCTCTTCATTCGCACCGGCGGCGAAACGCGCATCAGTAACTTCCTGCTTTGGCAGCTCGCTTATACCGAGCTTTACTTCACGGACGCGTACTGGCCCGATTTCGACGCAAAGACGCTATCCGATGCGATCGCGTCGTATGCCCGCCGCGAGCGCCGCTTCGGTCGCACGAGCGCGCAGCTCGAGCCTCAATCGCAAGACGCCGATTCTCTTCCATGCTGAAAACCCGCGTCATCACCGCCGTGGTGCTGCTGGCGGTGCTGCTGCCGGTCACGCTGTTCGCACCGGTGGCGGCCTTCGGCGCACTGATCGCGGTTGCGCTCGTCCTGGGCGCCTGGGAGTGGGCTCGCCTGCTCAAACTGCCGGGGTACGCCCCGCTTGCGTATGCATTGGTTGCCGCGCTTGCGCTGGCTGCTAGCACGCGCCTGGGCCTCGGATCGCGCGCGGCGCGCCCGCTGCTCGAAGCGGCCGCCGTCTTCTGGGTCCTGGCGGGCCCCTATGTGCTCATCCGCAAACCTACACTCGCGCACGGCGCGTGGCGGCTGTTTCTCGTCCTCGCGGGCCTGGTCGTCCTGGTGGCCTGTTGGCACGCGCTCGTCGCCGCACGCATTCTAGGCGTATCGTTCGTGTTGTCCGTTCTGCTAGTCGTTTGGCTGGCCGATATCGGCGCATACTTTGCCGGCAAGGCGTTCGGCAAGCACAAGCTCGCGCCCGCGATCAGCCCGGGCAAGACCTGGGAAGGCGCGGTCGGCGGTTGGCTTGCCGTGGTGGTGGTCGCGCTCGCCGTCATGGCGTCGCATGCATTCGCGCCAACGCTCGTATCGGCGCTTGGCGAACGCATCGGCGTAGCGCGCACGCTACTCGTGTTGACGGTGCTGGTGGCATTCAGCATCGTCGGCGACTTATTCGAATCGATGCTCAAGCGTCAGGCGGGCGTGAAGGATTCCAGCGCGCTGTTGCCGGGACACGGCGGGGTGCTGGACCGAATCGACGCACTGCTGCCGGTGTTGCCGCTGGCCATGCTGCTCATTGGCTAGAGCGCTAAGGATTTTAGATATGAAAAAATGTCTGACACTGCTCGGTTCCACGGGCTCGATCGGCGATAGCACGCTCGACGTCGTCGCCCGTCATCCGGAGCGCTTCTCCGTTTATGCGCTGACCGCGCATCGTAACGGCGAGAAGCTCGTTGCCCAATGCTTGCGCTTCAAGCCCGAAGTCGCGGTCGTCGGCGATGCCGAGACGGCGGCGAGCGTCGAAGCGCAGCTGAAGGCCGCCGGTTGCAAGACGCAAGTTGCGTACGGTCAAGATGCACTCGTGCAAGTGGCGCAAAGCGGGCAGTGCGACACCGTCGTCGCCGCGATCGTCGGGGCGGCCGGCCTCGCTCCCACGTTGGCGGCGGCTCGCGCCGGCAAGCGCATCTTGCTGGCGAACAAGGAGGCGCTCGTGATGTCGGGCGCGATCTTCATGGATGCGGTGCGCGACCATGGCGCGACCCTGTTGCCGGTGGATAGCGAGCACAATGCGATCTTCCAATGCCTGCCGCGTGACGCCGCCGGACACGGCGGTGTGACGAAGATCATCCTGACGGCTTCGGGCGGGCCGTTCCGTACGCGCGAGCCGGCGACGCTCGTCGGCGTGACGCCGGACGAAGCGTGCAAGCATCCGAACTGGGTGATGGGCCGCAAGATTTCGGTCGATTCCGCCACGATGATGAACAAGGGTCTCGAGGTCATCGAGGCCCACTGGCTCTTCGCTTTGCCGGGCGACCGAATCGAAGTCCTGATTCATCCGCAAAGCGTGATTCATTCGCTCGTCTCGTATGCCGACGGCTCGGTCCTCGCGCAACTGGGCAACCCGGACATGCGTACGCCGATCGCGCACGCGCTCGCGTTCCCCGAGCGCGTCGATTCGGGCGTGGCGCAGCTCGATCTGGCTCAGATCGCCATGCTGCAATTCGAAAAGCCCGACTACGAGCGTTTCCCGTGCCTCGCATTGGCGATGCAAGCGTTGGCGGCGGGCGGCGTCGCCAGCGCGGCGTTGAATGCCGCGAACGAGATTGCCGTCGACGCGTTCCTCGAGCGCCGGATCGGCTTCATGGATATCGCGCGCACGGTCGGCACCGTGCTCGACGGATTGTCGAACCGCACGCCGAGCGGACTCGACGACGTACTGAGCGCCGATGCCGACGCCCGTCGCGCAGCGAGCGAATTCATCGCCGGCCGCACGTTCGTGGCACCGGCGGCCACCCGCACGGGCACCGTCGATCGCGCGGTGCAGTGAGACATCGATGAACGTGCTGATCGAAGTCGCCGCATTCGCCGTAGCGATCGGCGTACTCGTGGTCGTACACGAGTACGGGCACTACAGCGTGGCGCGGCTTTGCGGCGTGAAGGTGCTGCGTTTTTCGATCGGCTTCGGACGGCCGCTTTTGAGCTGGGTCGGGCGTAAAACCGGCACCGAATGGACGATTTCGGCGTTGCCGCTCGGCGGCTACGTGAAGATGCTCGATGAGCGCGATCCGGGGCCCGGCATTGCACCGTCGGATTTGCCCTATGCGTTCAACCGCCAGCACGTAGCCAAGCGCATCGCCATCGTTTTGGCGGGACCGCTTGCCAATTTCTTGCTGGCGATCGCGCTGTTTTCGATCGTCTTCGTCACCGGCGTCACCGAGCCCGTGGCAACGCTTGCCACGCCGCCCGCGGGCAGCGTCGCAGCGCGTGCGGGCTTCGAGGGCGGCGAAACGGTCGTGGCGATCGGCGACGAGCACGGCGCCGACATCGAGGCGGTGCGTTCGTGGTCGGATCTTCGCTGGAAGCTGCTCGATGCGGCTTTCGATCATCGCCGGATCGTGCTGCAAGCGCACGACGGACGCGGTACGTACGACTTCCAGGTCGACCTGCGCAATGTGCGCGGACACGATCTCGACGACGATTTCTTGACCAAGCTCGGCTTCGACGAAGGCGGCACGCTGACGGTCGCGGCCGTGGAGGCGGGCAGTGCGGCGCAGCGCGCCGGACTCCAAGCCGGCGATATGCTGCGCACGGCGGGCGGCGCCCCGATCGACGGCGCGCAAGCGTTCATTGCCTATGTCAAGGCACGGGCCGGGCGGGCGATCGCGCTCGGCATCGAGCGAGGTGCGCCGGCTCGGCAGCTGACGCTGACCGTCGTGCCCGATGCGCGCGAGGACGTGCAGACGGGCGCGACCTCGGGCCGCATCGGCGCCGCGCTCGAAACGCACGTGCAAACCCTGCGCGTGCGCTACAGCCTGACCGAGAGCGTCGCACGCAGCGCGCGGCGCACCTGGGACATCGCCGTATACTCGCTGCGCATGTTCGGTCGGATGCTGACCGGGCAGGCGTCGCTGAAGAATTTATCGGGCCCCGTCACGATCGCGGATTACGCAGGCAAGAGCGCGCAGCTCGGCTGGGCGCCGTTTTTGTCGTTTCTTTCGCTGGTGAGCATCAGCCTCGGCGTGTTGAACTTATTGCCGATTCCGGTATTGGACGGGGGGCATCTGTTATATTATTTGGTTGAAGCCGCGACCGGCAAAGCCGTATCGGAACGCTGGCAGCTCGTTTTGCAAAGGGCGGGTCTCGTGTGCATCGTCGTTTTGTCGGCGATAGCGCTCTTCAACGATCTGGCTCGTTTAATCCATTTCTAAAGTGTTCGGCGGTACGCGAGAGCGCGGCCGCGACGGACAGATGTAGCTAAAAACTCTGGGGATGCATGTTGTTCAAACCTCATCGCTTTGTTCCTAAGACGGTTGCCATCGCGGCGGTTGCCGCTCACGGGCTCGTCGCTCATGCGGCGACGGCGCCTTTCGTGGTGAAAGACATCCGGATCGAGGGCTTGCAACGGGTCGAGCCCGGCACGGTGTTCTCTTACCTGCCGATCAAGCGGGGCGATACGTTCACGGACGACAAAGCGTCGGAGGCGATTCGTGCACTCTACGCGACCGGCTTCTTCAGCGACGTGCGCATCGCGACCGAAGGCGACGTCGTTATCGTCAACGTCGCCGAGCGTCCGGCAATCGGTGAAATCGACTTCTCGGGCTTGCACGAGTTCGACAAGGATGCGCTCACCAAGGCGCTGAAGAGCGTCGGTTTGTCGCCGGGCCGCTATTACGACAAGTCGCTCGTCGATCGGTCCGAGCAGGAGCTCAAGCGTCAGTACCTGACGCGCGGCTTCTACGCCGCCGAGGTCACGACCACCGTCACGCCGATCGACAACAGCCGCGTCTCGATCCTGTTCGCCGTGACCGAAGGTCCGAGCGCAAAGATCCGCCAGGTCAACTTCATCGGCAACAAGGCGTTCAGCACGGGCACGCTGCGCGACGAGATGCAGTTGTCCACGCCGAATTGGTTCTCGTGGTACACGAAGAACGATCTGTATTCGAAGGACAAGCTCACGAACGATCTCGAGAACGTCCGCTCGTTCTACTTGAACCGCGGCTATCTCGAATTCAATATCGAATCGACGCAAGTCTCGATTTCGCCCGACAAGAAGGACATGTACCTGACGCTGACGGTGCATGAGGGCGAACCCTATACGATTTCGAGCATCCAGCTCGCCGGTAACCTGCTCGATCGCGAAGCCGAGTTGAAAAAGCTCGTGACGATCAAGCCGGGTCAGCGCTTTTCGGCCGAAAAGCTGCAAGCGACGACTAAGGCGATCGTCAATAAGCTCGGCGAGTACGGCTATGCGTTTGCCACGGTCAACGCACAGCCTGACATCGATCAGGTGCATCACAAGGTCGCGCTGACGCTGCAAGTGGATCCGAGCCGCCGCGTCTATGTCCGCCATATCAACGTCACGGGCAATACGCGCACGCGCGACGAAGTCATTCGCCGTGAAATGCGCCAGCTCGAAAGCTCGTGGTTCGATTCGAGCCGCCTCGCGCTCTCGAAGGACCGGATCAACCGCCTCGGCTACTTCACCGATGTGGACGTGACGACGGTGCCGGTGAGCGGTACGTCCGACCAAGTCGACGTGGATGTCAAGGTCAAGGAAAAGCCGACGGGCGCGATCACGCTCGGCGCCGGTTTCTCCTCGACGGACAAGGTGGTGCTCTCGGCGGGTATCTCGCAAGACAACGTGTTCGGCTCGGGTACGAGCCTTTCCGTGAACGTCAATACGGCGCGTTCGTACCGCACGCTGACCGTGACCCAGGTGGATCCGTACTTCACCGTGGACGGGATCAAGCGGATCACCGATGTCTACTATCGGACGACCCAGCCGCTGTACTACTCGACGAGTTCGAGCTTCCGCATCATCACGGCGGGCGGGGACTTGAAGTTCGGCATTCCGTTCTCGGAAGTCGATACGGTTTATTTCGGCGCAGGCTTCGAGCAAAACCGTCTCGATATCGACGACTCGACGCCGCAGGTCTACAAAGACTACGTCACGAACTTCGGCCGTGTCTCGAACAACGTCCCGTTGACGGTGGGCTGGTCGCGCGATGCGCGTGACAGCGCGCTCGTGCCGAGCCGCGGCTATTTCACGCAAGCGAACGCCGAATACGGTACGCCGGTCGGCGCGGCCCAGTATTACAAGGCCGATTTGCAAGCGCAGTACTACTACTCGTTCTCGCGCGGCTTCGTGCTGGGTCTGAACTTCCAGGGCGGTTACGGCAACGGGATCGGCAACAAACCGTTCCCGATCTTCAAGAACTACTTCGCGGGCGGTATCGGCTCCGTGCGCGGCTATCAGCCGAGCTCGCTCGGTCCGCGCGATTCGACGACGGGCGATCCGATCGGCGGCTCGAAGATGGTCGTCGGCAATATCGAGTTGACGTTCCCGTTGCCGGGCACCGGTTACGATCGAACGCTGCGTGTGTTCACGTTCTTTGACGGCGGTAACGTCTGGGGTACGGAGGGTTCGAGCATTGGCGCGAACGGCTTGCGCTACGGCTACGGTTTGGGTCTCGCGTGGATTTCGCCGATCGGCCCGCTCAAGGTGAGCTTGGGCTTCCCGGTTCAGAAGCACACGGGCGATCAATACCAGAAATTCCAATTCCAGATCGGGACGGCGTTCTAACGACACGTCATACCCTGTCCAGCATCGAGAGGAAGATTTTGCAAACTGGTACGTTTTTCAGACGCGCGATGGGCGTGGCGGCGCTGACGGGGGCGCTCGTGGCGGGCGTCGCGCAAGCGCAAGAGGCCCGCATCGCAGCGGTCAACTCGGATCGCATCCTGCGCGAATCGGCATCGGCCAAGGCCGCCCAGCTCAAGCTCGAGGCCGAATTCGCGAAGCGCGACAAAGATCTGCAAGACATGGCGAGCCGTCTGAAGTCGTTGTCCGACCAACTCGACAAGAACGCGGCGTCGATGTCGTCGGCCGACCGTGCCGCCAAGCAGAGCCAATTGTCGAATCTCGACACCGAATTCCAGCGCAAGCAGCGCGAGTTCCGCGAAGACTTGAATCAGCGTCGTAACGAAGAGCTGGCGGCCGTGCTCGATAAGGCGAACAAGGTGATCAAACAGATCGCCGAGCAGCAGCACTACGACCTGATCGTGCAGGAAGCCGTCTACGTGAGCCCGCGTATCGACATCACCGATCAGGTGTTGAAGGCGCTGGCCGCCTCGAGCGCGAGCGCGACGAACTGAACGACGGAGTGGTACGCGAATGGCATTGACGCTCGAGCAAATCTCGCAGCGCTTCGGCGGTGAAGTCGTCGGCGACGTGGCTTTGACGGTCGCGGGGCTGGCGCCGCTCGATCAGGCGCAGCCGAATCAATTGGCGTTTCTTGCCAATCCCAAATATTTGGCCCAAGTCGAGACGACGCAAGCCGGCGCCGTCTTGATCGCGCCGAGCGATCTGGCGAAGCTTGCATCGCGCGAGGGGCGTAATTTCATCGTCACGCCGAACCCGTACGCTTATTTCGCGCGCGTGGCGCAGTTGTTCATCGACCTGGCTGCGCCGAAAGCGCCGGCCGGCGTGCATCCGAGCGCGGTCATCGATCCGAGCGCGCAGGTCGCGCCGGACGCCGTCGTTGGACCGCACGTCGTAATCGAGGCCGGCGCCGTCGTCGGCGCGCGCGCACGGATCGATGCCAACGTGACGATCGGACGGGGCACGCGCATCGGCGAGGACTCGCATCTGTATCCGAACGTTGCGGTCTACCACGGCTGCGAGATCGGGCCGCGCGCCATCGTGCATGCGGGTGCGGTCATCGGTTCCGACGGTTTCGGCTTCGCGCCCGACTTCGAGGGCGAAGGTGACGCCCGTACGGGCAGCTGGGTCAAGATTCCGCAAGTGGGCGGGGTGACGATCGGCGCGGACGTCGAAATCGGCGCCAATACGACGATCGACCGCGGTGCGATGGCCGACACGATCATCGAGGAGTGCGTGAAGATCGACAACCTCGTGCAGATCGGCCACAACTGCAAGATCGGCGCGTACACCGTGATCGCCGGCTGTGCAGGCATCGCGGGCAGCACGACGATCGGCCGTCATTGCATGATTGGCGGCGCCGTCGGCGTTGCCGGGCACGTGACGCTCGGCGATTTTGTTATCGTGACGGCGAAGTCGGGCGTATCGAAGTCGCTGCTCAAACCGGGCATCTACACGAGCACGTTCCCAGCAGTCGGTCATGCCGAATGGAATAAGAGCGCCGCACTCGTGCGCAATCTGGATAAGATGCGCGAACGCATCAAGACACTCGAAGCAACGCTTGCCGAGCGAGGTGGCAACGCTTGAGCAGGCACTGGGGCAACGCCTGGCAAGGCGGTGCTCCGGCAGGCGGCGCATCGCGCGCCGCGATCAGCATCCGCAGTCAATCACCCGCGCGAGACCTTTGCGTGGAGCAGACACACCATGAGCACTGAAAAAATCAATCTCGACATCCATAAGATCCTCACGCTGCTGCCGCATCGCTATCCGATCCTGCTCGTGGACAGGGTGCTCGAGCTCGAGCCGCACAAGAGCATCAAGGCACTGAAGAACGTCTCGATCAACGAACCGTACTTCATGGGGCACTTTCCCCAACGGCCGGTGATGCCCGGGGTGCTGATTCTCGAGGCGCTCGCGCAGACGGCGGCTTTGCTGACGTTCGCCGAGGAGCCGCACGATCCGGAAACGACGCTGTACTACTTCGTCGGGATCGACGGCGCACGCTTCAAGCGCGTCGTCGAACCGGGCGATCAACTGATTCTCAACGTGACGTTCGAGCGCTATATGCGCGGCATTTGGAAGTTCAAGGCGCGGGCCGAAGTGGACGGCGTCACGGCCGCCGAGGCCGAGCTGATGTGCACGGTCAAGCAAACGAACGAGTGACGAGGCTGCCCCAGCGCAGCCGGTCGCGGGCGCCCATCCGGCCCGAGCCTCAACCGAAGGCGGGCCGCGGCGGCCGATACGTCGCAACTGAGCATAAAGAAGGGCGATAAGCGCATGAGCAGGATTCATCCCACAGCGGTCATCGAGTCGGGCGCGCAGCTCGGCGAGGACGTCGAGATCGGGCCGTATGCGATCGTCGGCGCGAACGTCACGATCGGCGCGCGCACGAGCGTCGGTTCGCACAGCGTGATCGAAGGGCATACGACGATCGGCGCCGACAATCGAATCGGCCACTATGCGAACGTCGGCGGCCGGCCGCAGGATATGAAGTACCAAGGCGAGCCCACGCGGCTCGAGATCGGCGAGCGCAATACGATTCGCGAATTTACGACGATCCACACGGGCACCGTGCAGGACGGCGGCGTGACGACGCTCGGCGACGACAACTGGATCATGGCGTACGTCCATATCGGCCATGATTGCCATGTCGGCAGTCACGTCATTTTGTCGAGCAACGCGCAAATGGCGGGTCACGTCATCATCGGCGATTGGGCGATCGTCGGCGGTATGTCGGGCGTGCATCAGTTCGTCAAAATCGGCGAGCACTCGATGCTCGGCGGCGCATCGGCGCTCGTGCAAGACATCCCGCCTTTCGTCATTGCGGCGGGCAACAAGGCGGAGCCGCACGGCATCAACGTCGAGGGACTGCGCCGGCGCGGTTTTTCGGCGGATGCGATCTCGGCGCTGCGCAGCGCCTACCGGCTGCTGTACAAGAACGGTTTGTCGCTCGAGGAAGCGAAGACGCAACTCGCCGATCTGGCTTCCGCGGGCGGCGACGGCGATGAGCCCGTGCGTAAGCTGATTGCCTTCATCGAAACGTCGCACCGCGGCATCATCCGCTAAGCGATGACGTTGCAATCGAATGCGTTGCGCGTCGCGATGGTGGCGGGCGAGCCGTCGGGCGATCTGCTGGCGGCCTCGCTGCTGGGCGGTCTCACGCGTGTCTTGCCGCCCGCGACGCAGTATTACGGCATCGGCGGGCCGCGTATGGCGGCCCAGGGGTTCGAGGCCCACTGGCCGATGGACAAGCTCGCCGTTCGCGGCTATGTCGAAGCCCTGCGCCATATCCCTGAAATTCTGCGTATTCGCAACGAACTGAAGCATCAATTGTTGGCGGAGCCGCCGCACGTCTTCATCGGCGTGGACGCGCCCGATTTCAATTTCGGGCTCGAGCGGGCGCTGCGCGGGGCCGGCATTCCCACGATCCACTTCGTTTGTCCCTCGATTTGGGCTTGGCGCGGCGGACGCATCAAGACGATCGTGAAGTCCGTGGACCACATGCTCTGCGTGTTTCCGTTCGAGACGGCGCTGCTTGAAAAAGCCGGCGTATCGGCCTCCTACGTGGGCCATCCGCTCGCCGACGAAATCCCGCTCGAGCCCGATGTCGCCGGTGCTCGCGCGGCGCTGGGTCTGCCCGCGACGGGGCCCATCGTCGCCGTGCTGCCGGGGAGCCGCCGCTCGGAAATCGGGCTGATCGGTCCGACGTTCTTTGCGGCGATGGCCATCATGCAGCAGCGCGAGCCGAGCCTGCGGTTCGTGATGCCGGCGGCCACGCCCGCGTTGCGCGAGTTGTTGCAGCCCCTCGTTGCCGCCCATCCCCAGCTCGCGCTTACGCTCACCGACGGCGACGCACAGCGCGCGATGACCGCGGCGGATGCCGTGCTCGTCAAAAGCGGTACCGTCACGCTCGAGGCGGCACTGCTCAAGAAGCCGATGGTGATTTCGTACAAGGTGCCTTGGTTGACGGGCCAGATCATGCGCCGGCAGGGGTACTTGCCGTACGTCGGACTGCCCAATATCTTGGCCGAGCGCTTTGTCGTCCCTGAATTGCTCCAGCATTTCGCGACGCCCGAGGCGTTGGCCGACGCGACGCTCGTCCAGTTGCACGACGACGCGAATCGGCGCACGCTCACGGAGGTGTTCACGCAGATGCATGTGACGCTGCGCAGGAACACGGCCGAGCGCGCGGCCGAGGCGGTTGCGCGCGTCATCGAAGCGAGGAAGCCGCGTCCATGACGAGTTCGCGACCCGCGCGCCGGGGCAGTGCGTCGACACAAGGCGCGCTCGAGTTCAACTCGCCGCTGGACATCGTCTGCGGCGTCGACGAGGCGGGGCGCGGGCCGTTGGCCGGACCCGTCGTCGCGGCCGCCGTCATTTTGGATCCCAAGCGGCGCATTCGCGGGCTCGACGACTCGAAAGCCCTCAGTGCGAAGAAGCGCGAGGAGCTGTACGAGAAGATCGTCGAGCGGTCGCTGAGCTATTGCGTTGCGTCGGCGAGCGTCGAGGAAATCGACCGGCTCAATATCTTGCATGCCACGATGCTCGCCATGAAGCGGGCCGTCGAAGGGCTTTCGCTGCTGCCGACGCTTGCGCGTATCGACGGCAACCGATGCCCCGAGCTTTCCGTTCGCAGCGAAGCGGTGATAGGCGGCGATGCGCTCGTGCCGGCCATCTCGGCGGCTTCGATCCTCGCCAAAGTCACGCGCGACCGGATGCTGCTCGAATTGCACGAGCGGTTTCCCGTCTACGGCTTCAATGCGCATGCCGGCTATGGCACGCCGCAGCATTTGGCGGCGCTGGCCGAGCATGGGCCATGCGAGCATCATCGCCGTTCGTTCGCGCCCGTTCGAGCGGCGTTCGCACGGCTTGGCGCGGGTGCGACGCTGCCTGGTAGTGCATCGGCCACCGTGGTTGAGGTCGAGATCGGCGACGATGCGTTCGGCGAACTCGGTATCCTCGACGACGCTTCCGAGATCGGTACGGCCGGCGCTAGCGCCGGCGCGGATCAATAATCGAGCGTATCGCGGCCAAATCGGCCCAATGCGCTTCCTTGCCGGTCGCTAGGCCGCCATTTTTCAGTCTATTTTCGTGAAAGCGATCACTTCCCGCGACAACCCGCTCTATAAGCGCCTCAAGGCGCTCGCCGCATCCACGCATCAGCAAAAGAAGGGCGGCCAAGCGTTGCTGGAGGGCTTTCACCTGGCGAGCGCCTATCTCGATGTAGCCGGCCAACCCGAGACCTGCGTCGTGACGGAAGGGGCATTGGGGCATGACGAGGCTCAGGCCATCGTCGCGCGGATCGACGCCGAGCGCGTCGTCGTACTGCCCGATGCGCTCTTCGGACAATTGTCGAACGTCGTGCATGGCGTGGGGATGCTGCTGGTCGTGCGCAAGCTGGCCGCTGCGCTACCCGAGCGTATCGAGGCGACCTGCGTCGTGCTCGATGGCGTTCAAGACGCGGGCAACGTGGGATCGATTCTGCGTAGCGCCGCGGCGGCCGGCGTGAGCCAGGTGTTTTGCGCGCCCGGTACGGCGTACGCCTGGTCGTCGAAGGTGCTGCGCTCGGGCATGGGGGCTCATTTCCTGCTCGATATCCATGAAGACGTCGAGGCGGCTACGCTGATCGAGCGCTTGGCGGTGCCCGCTGCCATCACCGATTCGCATGCGCCGCAAGCGCTCTATGACTGCGATCTGGCGGGGCCGATCGCTTGGGTGTTCGGGAACGAAGGCGCGGGCGTATCGGCGCCATGGCGCGCCGCCGTCGAGCATCGTCTGACGATTCCGCAGCCGGGCGGCATGGAATCGCTGAACGTGGCGGCCGCGGCCGCGATCTGCCTGTTCGAGCAATGCCGGCAGCAGCGCGCCGCCGGCTAGCGTCGGTCCGGCTTCAGTAAGTCGGCCGGTCGAGCTTGATTTCCTGGAGGATCGTCGTCGCGATCTCCTCGATCGACTTGTGCGTCGACGACAACCACTTAATCCCTTCCCGGCGCATCAGCGCTTCCGCCTCGTTGATTTCGTAGCGGCAATTCTCCGGGGCGGCATATTTGCTGCCCGGACGCCGCTCGTTGCGGATCTCCGATAGACGCTGCGGATCGATCGACAGCCCGAACAGCTTTTCCCGGTGCGCGATGAGCGGCGTCGGCAACTTGCCGCGCTCGAAATCCTCGGGGATCAACGGGTAGTTCGCTGCTTTCACGCCGTATTGCATGGCGAGATATAGGCTCGTCGGCGTTTTGCCGCTGCGCGAGACGCCGACGAGGATGACGTCCGCATCGGCCAGATTGCGATTCGACTGGCCGTCGTCGTGGGCCAGCGAAAAGTTGATCGCCTCGATCCGCGTCTTGTATTCGTCCGTATCGGCGTTCTGGTGCCCACGGCCGATCGCGTGGGTCGACTTCATTTCCAGTTCTTGCTCTAGCGGTTCGACGAACTGCTGGAAGATGTCGAGCACGAGCGCATTCGAGTTCTTGACGATGGCATTCGAGGCGCTGTCGACCAGCGTCGTGAAGACGATCGGCCGGCGCCCGTCGAGCTCGGCGGATTCGGAGATCTTTTCGATCGTCGCGTAGGCCTTGTCGACCGAATCGACAAACGGGACGCGTACCAGGCGGAATTTTTGGTCGAATTGGGACAGGATCGAGTGCGCGAACGTCTCGGCGGTAATCCCTGTCCCGTCGGAGACGATGAATACGGTAGGCGGCATCGGCAAAGGCGTCTGGTGCGGGACGCTGCGGGGAGAAAAACGCGATTGTCGCGCGTTTTCGCGCGCAACGGTGCCTGACGCGAGTCATTTTGTCGTCGCGGTGGCGCGCGGGGACAAGCGCCGCCGTAGAAGCAGGGTAGAATGGCGATAACCTGTTGGAGAAGCGATTGCGATCGGCTGCGGCCTGCGATCGTTTCTCCAACAGGTTGCACGTGCTGCGCGCAGGGTTCCAATGGCTCGCGCGCACCAAGCCCACACGCGCGACCGAGTATTTTTTTCACACTTAGGGGCTTGTATGACTAACGCAGCAAACGTCACGAAGGATCAGGCGTATGTAATTCCGTTCGAACAACTACGGATGACCGATGTAGAGATCGTGGGCGGCAAGAATGCGTCGCTCGGCGAAATGATCAGCCAACTGGCTGAGGCGGGGGTACGCGTGCCTACGGGTTTCGCCACGACCGCGCTCGCATTCCGCGATTTCCTCAACCACAATAATCTGACCGAACGCATTGCCGCTCGCCTCGAAACGCTGGACGTCGACGACGTCAAGGCGCTCGCGGCCGCCGGTAAGGAGATCCGTTCGTGGATCGTCGATGCGCCGATGCAGCCGCGCCTCGAGTCCGAAATCCGCGCTCAATTCGAGACGCTCCAAAGCAGCTCGCCCGAAGAGTTGTCGTTCGCCGTGCGTTCGTCGGCGACAGCCGAGGACTTGCCCGATGCTTCGTTTGCCGGGCAACAGGAAAGCTATCTCAACGTGGTCGGCATCGAGGACGTCCTCGATCGCATGAAGCACGTCTTCGCGTCGCTCTATAACGATCGCGCGATCTCCTATCGCGTCCATAAAGGCTTCACGCATGCGGAAGTGGCACTCTCCGCCGGCGTTCAGCGCATGGTGCGCTCCGACGTCGGCGCGGCCGGCGTGATGTTCACGCTCGATACGGAATCGGGCTTCAAGGACGCCGTGTTCATCACGTCGAGCTACGGCTTGGGCGAAACCGTCGTTCAGGGCGCCGTGAATCCGGACGAGTTCTACGTCTTCAAGACGACGCTCGAGCAGGGCAAGTACCCGATCATCCGCCGCTCCATCGGTTCGAAGCTCATCAAGATGGAGTTCACGAAGCCGGGCGAGCCGGGCCGCGTGAAGACGATCGACGTGTCGCACGAGCAGCGCAATCGCTTCTCGATCACCGACGAAGACGTGATCGAGCTGGCCAAATACGCCGTCATCATCGAAAAGCACTACCAGCGTCCGATGGACATCGAGTGGGGCAAGGACGGCCGCGACGGCAAGATCTTCATCTTGCAGGCGCGTCCCGAAACGGTGAAGAGCCAAGGCGCCGGTAAGGTCGAGCAGCGTTTCAAGCTGCGCGGGCAATCGCAAGTGCTCGCGACGGGCCGGGCGATCGGTCAAAAGATCGGCGCGGGCCGCGTTCGCGTGATCCACGACCCGTCGGAAATGGAACGCGTGCAACCGGGCGACGTGCTCGTGGCCGATATGACGGACCCGAACTGGGAGCCCGTGATGAAGCGCGCGTCGGCGATCGTCACGAACCGTGGCGGCCGTACCTGCCACGCGGCCATCATCGCCCGTGAACTGGGCGTGCCGGCCGTCGTCGGTTGCGGCGACGCGACCGACGTCCTCAAGGACGCCTCGCTCGTGACGGTGTCGTGCGCCGAAGGCGACGAGGGCAAGATCTACGACGGGCTGCTCGAAACGGAAGTGACGGAAGTCTCGCGCGGCGAATTGCCGCCGATTCCGGTCAAGATCATGATGAACGTCGGCAACCCGCAACTTGCGTTCGACTTTTCGCAATTGCCGAACGCCGGTGTGGGTCTCGCACGGCTCGAGTTCATCATCAACAACAACATCGGCGTCCACCCGAAGGCGATTCTGGAGTACCCGAACGTCGATCAGGACCTGAAGAAAGCCGTCGAAAGCGTGGCGCGCGGGCATGCATCGCCGCGTGCGTTCTACGTCGACAAGCTGACGGAAGGCATTGCAACGATCGCGGCGGCGTTCTATCCGCGTCCCGTGATCGTGCGTCTGTCCGACTTCAAGTCGAACGAGTACAAGAAGCTCATCGGCGGTTCGCGCTACGAGCCGGACGAAGAAAATCCGATGCTCGGCTTCCGTGGCGCGTCGCGTTACATCGCGCAGGATTTCGCGCAAGCGTTCGAGATGGAATGCATGGCGCTCAAGCGCGTGCGCGAGGACATGGGCTTGACGAACGTCGAGATCATGGTGCCGTTCGTGCGGACCGTGAAGCAAGCCGAGCGCGTGGTCGGATTGCTCGAGAAGTTCGGCCTGAAGCGCGGCGAGAAGGGCTTGCGGCTCATCATGATGTGCGAAGTGCCGTCCAACGCGATCTTGGCCGAGCAGTTCTTGCAGCACTTCGACGGCTTCTCGATCGGTTCGAACGACTTGACGCAGCTCACGCTCGGTCTCGATCGCGATTCCGGCATGGAGCTGTTGGCGGTCGATTTCGACGAGCGCGACGAAGCGGTCAAGTTCCTGCTCAAGCGTGCGATCGAAACTTGCCGCCGCATGGACAAGTACGTCGGTATCTGCGGCCAAGGCCCGTCGGATCACCCGGACTTCGCGCAGTGGCTCGCCGACGAAGGGATTGCGTCGATCTCGTTGAATCCCGATACGATCATCGATACTTGGCAAGCGTTGGCTAAATCCACGAAGTAACGGTCTCATGTTGAGGGCCCGCCCACCAAAACGGGCCCCGCTTCGTGCTATAACGCCCCGGTGTGAGCCGGGGCGTTTTTTTTCGAGGAGACCTAAATGGCGCCGAACGATTTTCTTTGGTGGATTGGTGCGGGGGCGCTGATCGTTGCCGAACTGCTGACGGGCACGTTTTACTTGCTGATGGTCGCGCTCGGCTTTCTCGCCGGCGCGCTCGTCAAGCTAAACGGCGGAAGCTTGGCCGCGCAATGCGTCTGGGCGGCGCTCGTCGCCCTGGCCGCCATCGCGGCGCTGCGCCGCTCGCGCTTCGGTCGTCGGCAGCGCCGCGATGCCTCGGCGAACCCCGACGTTCTGCTCGATGTCGGCGCGCCCGTCGAGGTGAGCGTATGGCATAACCGCCGTGCGCGCGTGCCGTATCGCGGCGCCGAGTGGGATGTCGAACTCGCCCCCGGCGAACGCGAGGATGCGCTCGCCTACGAGATTGCGGCCGTACGGGCCAATCGGCTCGTCTTGGTGGAGCGACGTCACGCCTCGCATCATTCGGTATCGACTACAAAGGAGTGAACAATGGATATGACTATTGTCGGGGTTGTGTTGCTCATCATCGTGATTGCGATGGCCGCTCAGACGATCAAGATTGTGCCGCAGCAACACGCTTGGGTGCTCGAGCGCTTCGGCCGTTATCACGCGACGCTCGTGCCCGGTTTGAACATCGTGCTGCCTTTCGTCGATCGCGTCGCCTACCGACACGTGTTGAAAGAGATTCCGCTCGACGTGCCGGGCCAGATTTGCATCACGCGCGACAATACGCAGTTGCAAGTCGACGGCGTTCTCTACTTCCAAGTGACCGATGCGATGAAGGCCTCGTACGGTTCGAGCAACTACGTGCAGGCGATTACGCAGCTTTCCCAGACTACGCTGCGCTCGGTCATCGGCCGGCTCGAACTCGACAAAACGTTCGAGGAGCGCGACCTCATCAACCACAGTGTCGTTTCGGCGCTGGACGAAGCCGCGTCGAGCTGGGGCGTGAAGGTCCTTCGCTATGAAATCAAGGATCTGACGCCGCCCAAGGAGATCTTGCATGCGATGCAGGCCCAGATCACGGCCGAGCGCGAGAAGCGTGCGTTGATCGCCGCGTCCGAGGGGCGTAAGCAAGAGCAGATCAACATCGCCTCGGGCGGGCGCGAAGCGGCGATCCAGAAATCCGAGGGGGAAAAGCAAGCGGCGATCAATCAGGCGCAAGGGCAGGCCGCGGCGATTCTGGCGGTGGCCGAAGCGAACGCGCAAGCCATTCAAAAGATCGCCCAGGCGATTCAATCGACGGGCGGCATGGACGCGGTCAACCTGAAGGTGGCCGAGCAGTACGTCAGTGCCTTCGGCAATCTCGCCAAAGCGGGCAACACGTTGATCGTGCCGGGCAATCTCTCGGATTTGGGTTCGATGGTGGCGTCGGCGCTCGCGATCGTCAATCGCGGCAAAAGCAGCGCGGTGCCGGACGGGCGGTGAGGGGGATAAGCGAACGGGCGCGGCCGATTGACGCAGATCGGCCGCGTGTCCCATCTTTTCTTCAGGTGGAGCGCATGATGCGCGCTTTCTCGCGTTCCCAGTCGCGCTTCTTTTCGGTTTCGCGTTTGTCGTGCAGCTTCTTACCCTTGGCGAGCCCGATTTCGCATTTCACGCGGCCGCCTTTGTAGTGGAAGTTCAGCGGCACGAGCGTGTAGCCGCGCTGCTCGACTTTGCCGATCAGTTTTTTGATTTCGTCGGCGTGCAAGAGCAGCTTGCGCTTGCGCACGGGATCGGGCTTGATGTGCGTCGATGCCTCGGGCAGTGGGCTGATGTGCGCGCCGATCAAGAACAGCTCGCCGTCTCGAATGACGACATAGCCTTCCTTGATCTGGCCGCGCCCGGCGCGAAGCGCCTTGACTTCCCATCCCTCTAGCACGAGCCCCGCTTCGTAGCGTTCCTCGATGAAGTAATCGAAGAAGGCCTTTCTGTTGTCGATGATGCTCATGAATATGGAAGGCGCCCAACTCGTTTAAAATCACGATTTTAGCAAAGCGGCGCCCATCGAGCCCGCCACGCTCGCCCCTTTCGCCGCGCGCAGTGCTTCTTATGGCAGATGTTCAAAAAACCGTCTTGATCCGCCACTCGGCGGAGCGAATGTTCGATCTCGTCACCGACGTGGCCGATTACCCCAATTTCCTGCCCTGGTGCGGCGGTGTCGAAATACGCCGGCAGGACGAGCACGAGATGGAGGCGCGGATCGACATCAACTTCAAGGGCATCAAGCAGCATTTCGCCACGCACAACACGCAGGAAAGGCCGACGCGGATCGACATGGATTTCGCCGACGGCCCTTTTCGCAAGTTCACGGGCTATTGGCGTTTCACCCCGCTGCGTACCGATGCCTGCAAGATCGAATTCGCGCTCCACTACGAGTTTTCGAGCGTGATCCTCGAAAAGATCATCGGCCCCGTGTTCAATCACATCGCGAACACGTTCGTCGAATCGTTCGTCAAGCGCGCCGACGAGCGCTACGGCCGGCCATGAGTGCAACGCTTTCCATCGAGGTTTGCTACGCGCGAGCCGACGCTCAGACGCTGATCGCCGTGACAATGCCGGCCGGCGCTACCGTTCGGGACGCGATCGATGCAAGCGACATTGCCCGCCAGCATCCCGAGATCGACCTTTCGGCTGCGAAGATCGGCGTCTTCGGCAAGCTTGCTTCGCTCGATACGCCGCTTGCCGATCACGATCGCGTGGAGATTTATCGGCCGCTGATCGTCGATCCGAAGCTGGCCCGTCAGCGCCGTGTGGAAAAAACGCGGCGCGCCGGCTCGATCGAAGGCCGCAAGTGGCTGCCTAAGGATTCGCGCTGAGCTGGGCGTCGATCGGTGCCGGGTGGCCGGCGCCGTCGTCGTGCCGCCGGACCGACCACGTGACGCCAGCCAGCAGCAGCGCGATCGCCGCGGCTTCCAAGGGGCGGGGCAGCCGCCAGTCGTAGATGAAGCCGTAGAGTAGGGCGAACAGCGTCTCGAAAACGATCAGTTGGCCCGACAGCGTGAGCGGCACCCGCTTCGATGCGGCGTTCCACAGGCCCGTGCCCAGCCAGGACGGGCCGATGGCAAGTCCCAGATTCAGTATCCAGAACACGGTCCAGCGGGCGTCGACGTGGACGCCCGCGTGCGCCGTGGCCGGCACCAGCATGCAACCGGCCCATCCAACGGCGCCGAAAAGGCCGGTTGCGAGCCCGAGCAATACCGACCACTCGTTGCCGTCGAAATGCGGATTGCGCCGCAGGTAGCGGGTATTTTCGACGGCGAACCAAGTCCAGCTCAGCAGTGCGCCGGCGGCGCACGCCACGCCGATGAGCTTGTCCATCACACCCGCAGCGCCGGACGACGCGCCTTCGGCCGCGAATACGTCGACGTTGATGCAGACAATGCCCGCGGCCACGAGCAGCAGCGGCCAATAAAGGCGGGCGAGCGGCACGGCGCCTGCGTCGCGGCGTCCGGCCAGCGTCACGGTGACGGGCAGTACGCCGACGATTAACGAGGTCGGGCCGATGCCCACACGATGCACGCCGGCGGTCAAGAAGATGTAGTAGATGAGATTGCCGACGAAGGCGAGCCGACCGATGGCGAAGACGTCCTCGCGCGTGAGCTTGGCCGCGAGCCGGCGCATCATGGGCAGCGCCGCCGCGATGGAGACGAGGCCGTACATCATGCAGCGTGCCGCGCCGAGCCAAAGCGGCGCGAAATCGGGCAGCAAGCGCGGCACGAGAAAGACCGTGCCCCAAATCGCGCCCGCCATCACCCCGTACATCACCCCACGCCGCATGCTCGCTCCCCTTCGACATTCATCGGAAGCGCCAAGCTTACGTCCCGTGCGCGGGTGTCGTCTTGTTCGATCCTGCAATCGTCAGCACCTCGTTTGCGGCCGCACGCGTATTCGCTTTTTCTGCGCGGGGACGCGACAGAGGGCTCGAACGCGCACCTGCGGCAAACGAAACTTTTGCGAACATGGCTCGAACCGGAAAGCGAAACACCGCGGCCGCTTCGAACAGAAAAAACGCTAACTTGCTGTTCGCACAGTGAAAAAGCAGGGTGGTATCGCGTATAATTCGCTTTTGCGCCCATAGGATTTGCCATGCGTCTGATCCAAAAAGCACTCACGTTCGATGACGTGCTCCTCGTCCCGGCGTTCTCCGACGTTCTGCCGCGCGACACCAGCCTCAAAACCCGGCTGACCCGCAATATTTCCCTGAATATGCCGCTCGTCTCCGCCGCAATGGATACGGTGACGGAAGCGCGCCTCGCGATCGCCATGGCGCAGCAAGGCGGCGTCGGCATCATCCATAAGAATCTGACGGCCCACGAACAAGCTCGCGAAGTGGCGAAGGTCAAGCGGTTCGAATCGGGGGTCGTGCGCGATCCGATCACGGTCCCGCCGCAAATGAAGGTGCGCGACGTCATCTCGTTGTCGCTGCAACACGGCATTTCGGGCTTCCCGGTGGTTGAGGGCGCGCAGTTGATGGGTATCGTCACGAACCGCGACTTGCGTTTCGAGACGCGGCTCGACGAGCCGGTCCGCACGATCATGACGCCGCGCGAGCGGTTGGTTACGGTGAAGGAAGGCACGGCGCTCGCCGAGGCAAAGGCGCTGATGCACAGTCATCGTCTGGAACGCGTGCTCGTCGTGAACGACGCATTCGAGCTGCGCGGCCTGATGACGGTCAAGGACATCACGAAGCAGACGGAACACCCGGACGCTTGCAAGGACGAGCACGGCAAGCTGCGCGTGGGCGCGGCGGTCGGTGTCGGCGCCGATAACGAAGAGCGCGTCTCGGCGCTGGCCGCGGCCGGCGTGGACGTGATCGTCGTCGATACGGCGCACGGCCACAGCAAGGGCGTGCTCGAGCGCGTGCGCTGGGTTAAGAAGAACTTCCCGCACGTCGAGGTGATCGGCGGCAACATCGCGACGGCCGACGCGGCGCGTGCGCTCGTCGAATACGGCGCGGACGGCGTGAAGGTCGGTATCGGCCCCGGTTCGATCTGCACGACGCGGATCGTGGCGGGTGTCGGCGTGCCGCAAATCACGGCCATCGCCAATGTCGCGCAAGCGCTGAAGGGCACCGGCGTGCCGGTGGTCGCCGACGGCGGCGTGCGTTTCTCGGGCGACGTCAGCAAGGCGCTGGCAGCCGGCGCGAATGCGGTCATGATGGGCAGCATGTTCGCCGGCACCGAAGAGGCGCCGGGCGACGTGTTCTTGTTCCAAGGCCGGCAGTACAAGTCGTATCGCGGCATGGGTTCGGTCGGTGCGATGAAGGACGGCGCGGCCGATCGCTACTTCCAGGACAACTCGGCGAATATCGACAAGCTCGTCCCTGAAGGTATCGAAGGGCGTGTGGCCTATAAGGGCTCGGTTGGCGCGATCCTGTTCCAACTGGTCGGCGGCGTGCGTGCGAGTATGGGGTATTGCGGCTGCCGTACGATCGACGAGCTCCATGAGAAAGCTCAGTTCGTGCAGATCACGGCTGCGGGCATGCGCGAGTCCCACGTGCATGACGTGCAGATCACGAAGGAAGCACCGAACTATCACATCGACTAACCGCCGATGAAGCCGCTGCTGCGAGCCGTTCTGATCGTCGATGCGGGGCTCTATTTGAGCTCCGGCGCGGCGTTGCTGCTGTCGCCGCTTGCCGGCGTGCAGCGCGCGCTGCAATTGACCCCGATCGAGCCTGCGATGGTCGGGCAAATGCTCGGCCTCGCATTGCTCGGGTTGGCTTGGCTCTCGCTGCGTGGCGCGCTGGACGGCGCTATGACAGTGGGCGTTGCCAAGATCGTCGGCCATGTGACTTGGCTGGCCGGTGCTCTGGTGCTGGCGTGGACGATCGGTCCGCATAAGCTGTGGTTGCCGGCGCTCGGCATCGTGCCGAATCTATTGATCGGTGGATTGCTGGTCGTCGTTGGCTTGGGCGGTGCGCGCTTCGCCGGGGCGGTGCGTCGGCGCGAAATCGGCAAAGCCGCAAAGGCTTCGAACGAGGTCGCGAAGACCAAGGAGCGGGGCAAGCCGGTACCGGCTACCGCCGTGCCGGTCGAGCCGGTGTTGCAGCCTTCGCAGCCGGTCGGCATGGCTGAGACAGGGCCTAGGACCGAGCGGGTGTTTTCGGCGTCGCCGGCTTCGGGCGTCGGCTCGGAGGATACCTCGGCTGCCGCAAGCGGTAGCGGCGATGTGCGCGCGGCGCAGCCCGCGTCCGCGCCGCGGCCACCGTTTCATGGTTGAGCGCGTTCGTTTCGCGCCTTCACCTCGACGTTGTTTTGCGCTCGCGCGCCGGTCGCGCGACGCTTCGCATTTGATCATTTATTCGCAGCGCTGTAAGTGCTGCGTCCGTCTTCATTCACTATCGATCCGTGCTCGCCATGCATGACAAGATTCTGATCCTCGACATGGGTTCGCAAGTCACTCAACTGATTGCGCGCCGTATTCGGGAAGCCCACGTTTATTCCGAGATCCATCCGTACGACGTCGACGACGCGTTTATCCGTGAATTCGCCCCGAAAGGCATCATCCTTTCCGGCGGCCCGAGTTCCGTGACCGAGGCGGATGCGCCTCGCGCGCCGCAAGCCGTATTCGAACTCGGCGTGCCGGTGCTGGGCATTTGCTACGGCATGCAAACGATGGCCGAGCAGCTTGGCGGCAAGGTCGACTTGGGGCACGTCCGGGAATTCGGCTATGCCGAGGTTCGCGCGCGCAACCATACGAGCCTGCTCGAAGGCATCGAGGATTTCAGCACGCCTGAAGGCCACGGCATGCTGAAGGTGTGGATGAGCCACGGCGATAAGGTCACGCAGATGCCGGAAGGCTTCGTGCTGATGGCATCGACCGAATCGTGCCCGATCGCGGCGATGGCCGACGAGGCACGGCACTTCTACGGGCTGCAATGGCACCCTGAGGTCACGCATACGGTGAAGGGCCGGGCCATGCTCGAGCGCTTTGTGCTACAGATCTGCGGCGCGAAGGCCGATTGGGAGATGGGGCATTACATCGACGAAGCCGTCGAGAAGATTCGCGAGCAAGTGGGTAGCGAGCACGTCATTCTCGGGTTGTCGGGCGGTGTCGATTCGTCGGTGGCTGCTGCGCTGTTGCATCGTGCGATCGGCGATCAATTGACTTGCGTGTTCGTCGATCACGGTTTGCTGCGTTTGAACGAAGCCGAGCAAGTGATGGCGACGTTCGCCGATCACCTCGGCGTGCGTGTGATTCACGTCGATGCGAGCGAGGCGTTCCTGTCGAAGCTGGCTGGGGTCACCGATCCGGAGCAAAAGCGCAAGATCATCGGCGCCGAGTTCGTGGAAGTGTTCCAGACGGAAGCGGGCAAGCTGACCGATGCGAAGTGGCTCGCACAGGGCACGATCTACCCGGACGTCATCGAATCGGCGGGCAAGGGTAAGAAGGCGACGCACACGATCAAGAGCCACCACAACGTTGGCGGCCTGCCCGATACGCTGAATCTGAAGCTGCTCGAGCCGCTGCGCGAACTGTTCAAGGATGAAGTTCGCGAGTTGGGTGTGAAGCTTGGTTTGCCGCACGAGATGGTGTATCGCCATCCGTTCCCGGGACCGGGGCTTGGCGTGCGGATTCTCGGCGAAGTGCGCCGCGATTTCGCCGACCTGTTGCGTCGCGCCGATGCGATTTTTATCGAGACGCTGCGCAATACGATCGACAAGGAAACGGGTAAGTCGTGGTACGACCTGACGAGTCAGGCGTTTGCCGTTTTCCTGCCGGTTAAGAGCGTTGGCGTGATGGGCGATGGGCGTACGTATGAGTATGTCGTGGCGCTGCGCGCCGTGCAGACGCTGGACTTCATGACCGCGCATTGGGCCCATCTGCCGCATGAACTGCTCGGGCAGGTGTCGAATCGGATCATCAATGAAGTGCGGGGGATTAACCGGGTTGTTTATGACATCTCGGGGAAACCGCCGGCGACGATTGAGTGGGAGTAGGGGGTTTTTAAAATTCCTTTTTGAATCAATAGGTTGAGGGGGGCGATAGATAACGCGCGACCGATTCTAAATTGCCGGACGCAGGTCTGTAAGCCCTTGATTAGTATGGGAATCCTTAACCTGCGTCCGCGCCTGCGGGGAGGCCGAGCAACCGCAATTTGACGGTATTTCTGACGGGATACGCGAGCAGTATGTACGGATGCTCGCTTAATACCGTCAGCGGCGTTGACGGTATTCGAGCGCTACAGCAGACGCTTGGCTTGCTGGCTTGCGAATACGGCAGGGAGCCAGGATTGCCGCGGTGTTCGGCATCCGATCCAGTCGTCGTGCGCTCTCCGCGTCCCACACATAGCGTAGTCATTACCGTATGCACGCTCGGTCGTTTGAACGGGGGAGGCTACTTTCAGCGGACTTGAAGTCGCGGGAGCTCATTGCGCAGCAGTCCCGCGACCTGGGTTGCTTCGGGCATGGCCAGCCTTCGCCGGGCGAACGTGGCTTGGGCTGCGCGATGCAGCTCGGCAGGGTCCAAGATCTCCTCGGTCAGCAATACCCCGAGATCGAAGTAATCCTTCATGCGGGTGTTGGCCATGCCCAGTTGGCACACTGCGTGAAACTTCTCGGCCACCACGGTGTACTTCGGATAGGCCCGCAGTTGTGGAGCCGGCAGATCCGTTGAGCAGCACGGGATAGTTCACGGGTTCAGGTCCTGGCGTGCCGGCATCCCCGAAACCGATATGCGCGTGAGGCGAGCGTCGTGGACACCGACCTCGCTGATGCCGGAGAGCGCCCTCAAGCTTCGACCGTCAATACAGCGCAACGAGGCGCGTCCTTCGAACGGTGGTCAGGGTTGCTTCAGTTCGGCGCGTTGCTGGCGTCGGCGTTGAGTGGGCCGGGCGATGGCGCGCTTGCCGCACACCGTGGGTCGAGCGCGATGGCGTGACGGGTGAGGAAGTCTCAGATTGCCGCTGCCATCTCCCGAGACGGCAAGACGACTGGCTGATGTGCTGTCGACCATCTCGGATGCTCTGCTGCGCAACGGCAGCGCAAACCGAAGTCGCCGAACCTGGGAGTCGGGGCAGGCTTCTTCGAGTCGCATTCGAGTTGTGCCTGGCGCTGAGATGGGTAAGTTCTAGGCGCAAGCACGCTCTTCGAGCGCAGCCCTGACCCAACCGAATCCCACGCGCTCCTGCTCCAGCCGCAAGCCGTGGCGAATCCGGTTGTCGCGGAGGTCGTCGAAGAGTTCCCGCTCTTTAGCCGTGAGTCGCGGCAGATCGCGTACAAGCTGATCGCCTTCATCTCCCCAGAACGCTTCATGTGCCATCAGCGTTGCGCGGTCCATCAAGAACGAGCCAACGTGTGGGAATCGGCAACGCAATTGATCGAGAATGGCAAAACCGTGCGTGTCGATATCGCCCCAGTAGTGGAGCGGGCAGTCCGTGAGCCATCGCGCCTGCTCTAGGGTTTCCCAACCGTAGCCCGCTCCGAAGAGCACGATCGACTGCGAAACGTCGGGAAACGCCAAAAAATTTGTTTCGTTCTCCGTAATGAACACGTGGCGGCACCGCAGCGCCAGGCGCGCGAAGCTCTCCGCGTCGAGTGCGATGTCGGGTCGCTTTAAACCGGGTAGAACGGCGAGTGCGTCATCGAGCACGCGAAATCGAATCCGAGGTGGCTTGTCGCGGAACCCGTAGCGCGCAGCGAATTGGGCGGCGCCTGTCCGGCTGCTGTCGATTGCCTCGGGGGGCAGCACGAGATCGAGCCATTGAGCGAGGATGCCGCGCCGCGCCTCGATGAATTTCGTGTCGACGCCGGCGATTTCGGCTTGGCGAAGATATACGTCCGGCTGCGGATGTGCTTGCAGCCAATCGACGACGGCCAGCAGTCGTTCCCAATCGTCGGCGAATTCGAGCGCTTGCAACGGGCGCTGCGTAAGCCAAGTGATGAGCTTTGGTTGGCGAGAACGTGTGATCTCGAGCAGTCGCTCGAACTGCGTTGCATCGCGGCGCTTGCCGGAGATAGCGAGCGCATCGTCCAGACTGTCGACCCAAGCAGCTAGTGGCAAACGCTGCGGGCCGAGAATTCGATGATTGATTTCTCGCCATTCGATGCGCACGCGCGGCGTCGCTGCAATCTCGGCGATCCATGAGCGTACCGCGTCGAAGCGTTCGGCTAGCTCTGCCGAACTCGGGCCCTTTATCACCAAACGTAGCGGGAATAGCCCCTCAGTGCCGTCCACTAGGCTTCGCAGCCATTCGCCGCGTTCCCATAGGCGCTGGAGCCGCGAGCGCAAATCGGCCGCCGTTGTCCAACTCATTGCTTGAACTCCGCCTTGCGCGCTCGGTACTCCTCGATCGACAGATTGCGCAGCTTCGACGCGCGTCCACCATCGTTCTGAACAAATCCGACGCTGGAAACGAACGGCTCGATGATGTGAATCTTCTGTAGCGGCGTGACGATCAGCAGTTGCAGGTTCATTTTCTGAAACAACGTGAGGCCGTACTGCGCCGATTCGTCGGAGCCTCGGCCAAACGCTTCGTCGATGACGACGAAGCGAAACGATCGGGAACGCACGGCGCCCCATTCGAGGCCGAACTGATAGGCGAGGCTCGCGGCAAGGATCGTATAGGCGAGCTTTTCCTTCTGGCCGCCCGATTTGCCGCCCGAGTCCGAGTAGTGCTCGTATTCGCTGTCGTCCTCGCGCCAACGCTCGCTTGCAGCGAACATGAACCAGTTGCGCACGTCCGTCACTTTGGCACCCCAGCGCCGGTCCTGCTCGGTCAACCCTTCACGGCCGCGGAAGCGGTCGATGATGCGTTTGACTTGCAGGAACTTCGCCTCCGAGTATTGACTATCGTCCGAGCCGGTGAGTTCGCCCTCGGTGCAAGCGCGCAGGTCGCCCTGAAATTCGCGGATCTCCATGTCCGGGCTGGGCTGACTTTCGAGGACGATATATCGTCCGGCGTTGTAGTCGATTTGTCGCAACGATTCGTTGATACGTTCGATGCGTTCCTTGATCGTCTCTCGTTCTCGCGCGAGCTGGGCGTGGAAGTTGGCGATCTCGTTGATCGTGTTGACGTTGAGCAGCTCTTTGAAACGGGCTTCGAAACGCGGAAGATCGTCCGCTTGCAGCCGCGCGAGCATGTCGCGGTACTCTGAGCTCGCGTCGAGACTTGCATCGAAGTCGGCCGTTTCGAGCTTGTAGGCATCCTTGAAGGCCGCCATGGCCCTCACGATTCTTTCGGCAAGTCGGCCGAGCGACTTCGTTTCATTGTCGATGCGGGCGGTCAACGCTTCCCGCACATCCCGCTCGCGGTTGTCGCACGATTCGACGGAAAGCTGGTGTTCGCCGAGGATCTCTGCTCGCAGGGCCTCGATCCGTTCGGCAAGCGCGGCAGCCACTTGCGCCGCGAGCGCGCATGTCTCGTCGCGCAACGCTTGCGCTGCCTCCCGCTTGGCCAGGATGCCGCCCAGTTCGGCGTCGGTTGCCGAGATCGCCGTTTCGTTTTCTTTCAACGCTGCTTGTGCCGTCTCCAATTGAGCCGTCAGCTCCGCGAGCGCGTCGCTTGCCGATTGCAGGCGTGTCTTTTCGTCTACCAGACGCGCGATCGCGACGGCGCAACTCGCCCAATCGATTTCTCGAAACTCGACGAACTCGCCGACTCGCGCCAGTGCTTCGAGTTGCTCTCGCACTTTGGCGTGCTCGTTGTGGGCTTTCCCGAGCTTTTCCCCGATTTCGCTCAGTCGGCCCTCGATCAGTCGGCATTGCCCCTCGAGTGCGGCTACTTTGGCGGTGTTGCTCCAACCGAGCACGTAGCGGCTGCGATCGTCAAGCGCGTGGCGGTCGTCTTTTTCGTGACGCTCGCCAGGCGCTTTCGTTTGGCCCGCACGCGTGATCGCGCGAGTTTCGCGCCGAAACTGCTCCTGGGTATCGCAGCACGCATAGTCGAAACGGCGGCCGAGTTCGCGCTCGAGCCAGTCATAGAATAGCGAATCGGGCTTGATCGCCAGCTTGCGCGCGAGCGAGTCGCGGTGCAGCTCGATAGTCTCGGCTGCACGCGAGGCACGCTCGGAGCGCACGCGGAAATAGACCAGTCGCCCCCGGAGATGAGTGCGATCGACCCACGTTGCGACGTTCGCATAATGCTCGTCGGGCACGAGCAGCGACAGGCCGAAGTTGCGTAGGACGCGCTCGGCGGCGCCTTCCCAGTCGCGCGCATCCTCGCGCACCTGAATGAGTTCGCCCGCGAACGGCAAAGCGTCTTCCTCGAGACCTAGCGCCGAACATAGACTGGAGCGCATCGCAACCTGCTCCTTCGGGATGTTGTTGCGTCGCGCTTTCAGGCTGGCGATTTCGCCCTCTAACAGGTCGCGCCGCGTTTTGCCTTCACGAAATGCCACGCTCCATTCGGTAATGGTATTTTGCTTTTGCGCTTCGTCGTCGACTACCGAACTGCGCCGCTCGGCCAGACGTTGCCGTTGGGAAACGAACGCGGCCTCATCCGTAGCGCCGGTTTCGCCAAGCAGCATAACGATGGCGGCATAGCGTTGCGCGCGTTCCTGGCGGCGCGAGCTTTCTCGCTCGTGCTCGCGGATCTCGACTTCGAGCCGGGCGATGCGATCGCCGCCTTGCTCGGCCACGGCGCGGCGTAAATCGTCCACGCGCTGGCGTGATTGGTCGCGCGTTTCTTCATGCCGCGTCTTTCGCGAGGCTGCGCGCGCGTGGTCTTCATCTAGCAATTGAAGGCGGCGCTCGATGAGGCCGAGCTTGAGCCCGGCGAAGTAGGGCTTCAAGGATTCACGGCACGCTCGCCAGCCTTCGAGCACATGTCCTTGCTCGCGGTGGCTGTCGCAGTCGTCGACAAGTGGAGATAGCAGTTCCACCTGGCGCTTGGCTTTCAGTACCGCCTCGTGCGCGCGATTCAGATCGTCGAAGTGAGCGATCAGCGCGTCGACGCGCGGTGCGACGTCGAACGGCTCGAGCATATGGCTGCGCACGAAATCGGTGAGATTGCCCACCGATTTCATCGATACCGTTTGATGAAAGAGTTCGAGCGCTTGATCGTTTTCGATCCCGAACCGCCGCCGGAACCAGGCGCTGTATTTCGGAAACGTGTCCTCGATTTCGGCACCGAGCCCGCGTAGCTTTTTGCGCAACTGTGCGATGTCGGTGCCGAAGCTCGAGAAGTCAGCTGCGATGGAGAGATCGCGTTCGGCACAGACGAAAAATCGGGCGGGTTGCGCCTGCGCGTCCTTCATCCAGAACACCTGCGCGAGCGTGACGGTGGAGTCGTATCCCGTGTTGCGGAATACACCCAAGATCACCGAATAGTTGTTATGGTCGCGCAGGCTGACGGGCTTGGCTGTCCCCGTGACCTCGTTGCGCTCTGACTTGTAGTAGCCGAGAACATACGAGCGCAGCGTACGTTCCTTGCTGTCCGCGCCTGCCGCTTTGTTGTAGGCAATGCGCTGCGCGGGGACGAGGAGGGTAGTGACGGCATCGACGAGCGTCGACTTGCCGGAACCGATGTTGCCTGTCAGCAGGCCGTTGCGGCCATCTACGCGTAGCAACCAGACCCGTTCGTCGAAGGTTCCCCAGTTGAACACTTCTAGCCGTTCGAGGCGAAAGCCCGTCAGGGTGTCGTCGGCGGCGAAATCGAGACCGAGTGTGCGCGGCTCATTCATCGCGGCTCTCCTGTTGGTCTGAGGCCGTCGAATCATGCAGATGCGTTCGATAGCCCGCGAGCCGCGCGTCGAAATCGAGCAGCCATTGAGCATCGACAAACGCCTTGAGAATCCGGCGCACCTCGAACGTCGGCGGTCCGCTCGTGGTCTTCATCCTGCGTAAAAATCCGAGTTCGACGATCTTGTTCACATGAGTATCGATTTGGTCGACCAGGCGCGCCTCGTTGGTGCTTGCGGGAAGGAAGACGCGCACAAGCTCGACGATATCCTCGCGCGCGAGGACGAGCCGTGTGTCGCCACCGCCGGCGTCCCATTCCGCTAGCTTCTTCCGTAGTAGCGCGAGTAGTAGGCTCACGGGGAATGAGAGTGGGCGCCGCACGACGAGCCGGGGGAGCTTCGCCTGGTCTCCGTCGCCGTTGGTGTCGTGTTCGGCGCGGCTCTTCACGAAGGCATAGCCTTCTGCCTCGTCCACGACGAGCTCGAGCCCAAGCACGGCGACGTAGTCACGCGCCTGCGCCTGCAATTCGAGCAGTGCGGCCCAGAGGCGCTCGTTTAAATCCCGATAAATCACGCCCTTCAGAAGCGCAATCGCAACTGTCGGCAAGTCGCTCCGGCCGAGCGATGAGGCTTGCTGTTCTTCCGTCATCTCTATCTTGTGAAAATCACGCGCGGCATCGTCGCGCGCTTGATGATTGGTGTTCCGTCGGCGTCGTTCGCCTGCCATTCGATGGTATCGGAGAGGGTCTCGTCGACAGTCGCGCGAAACGATCCGGCTTCGGCGCTCAATTGCAAATAGGCAACGAGTTCGGCGAGCCCATGCTCAAGCGGCTGCGAAGTGGTCAGTTCGGCCAGCGTCACTTGCAGCCGGTCTTGGAGGCACCGGCGGATGTGGCCTGCGAGGCGCGCGCGATCGACGACGACTTGATTGTAGAGTGCCGAGGCATCGAGGTCCGCCTCACCGGTCTCGAGGGCAATGTTGGCGATGATCGGGCGCAGCACCGGCGCGTAAAGGGGGCGCTCCATCGGCAACTCGATATCCGCGGAAGCGGTCTCGATCTCCATCACGGCGCCCGGCGGGGGCGCTTCCCTCAGCGCGAGCACTTTCGCTTCAATACCGCGCAAGATGCCCATGATACGGCGGTTTTCGAGCCATGCTTGATCGTCGAGGAAGCGCCGAAGCTGCTGCGAAAGCTGAGCGACCGTGCGCTGGGTATGCTCGCCTGCTTCGAGCCAGTCGTAATGGACCCGCCGCATGCGCGCGTCCGGACTCATTTCCGTGATCGCCGGCAGCGCTAGGACGCGTTTGAGCCGTTCGGAGAGTTCCTCTTGACGGCGGCGAGACATCAGGAAGTCCCAAAATGCCCGGAAGCTGCTGCCCTGGTCGGAATCGGCGATCGCGTCGCGTTCGCCCATGATTTCCTCGAGCAGCGCGCCTTTCGATCCTTCCCAGAGCGCGATTCGTTCGCGTACGTGCCGGTCCAATAGCCGAAAATTTTGTTCGACTTCGCGGAAGTCCGAGAGTAGATCTCGCGCCATCTGCGTGAATTGCTGAAAGCGGTCCTTGAGCCCGGCATCATCGAGCAACCGAACGTCACCGGCCTGAACGCGCGCGATTTCTTCGTCGATCTGGTTGCGCCGCGCGTGGAGCTCGGCAAGACGCTTGTTGGGGTCTGCCTCGCTACCTTCACCCATCTGCCGCAGCAGTTCGAAAAGCGTCAAGAGCCGTGATTCCGTGCCGACGAAGCTACGTTCCGTCAGTGTGCCGAGCCACGCGATCGCTTTCTCCGCGGCGGGGGTTAGGTCGAACTGTGGTTCATCGGAACCCTGGCGATAGAACTTGCGCAACCATCCTTTGTCGGGGCCGGCCCAGTCGTTCAAATACTCCAGTGCAGGCTTCGGGAAGGCGCCGTCGCCGAGTAGTTCGCGCAACGCGTAAAGTTCGTCCTCGAGTGCTTCGGCAAGGAGCGGAGCCGCCACCTCGCGCACGTTCGGCGCAACAAACACGCGGTGCAGAAAGCTGACAGCGAGCGGCGCGTGGTCGGAGCGTAAGAGGCGCCAAGCGGGATGACGCGTGCGCAGTGTGTCGAGGGTAGGGTAGTCGAGGGGCATCGGTGCAAGAAGACGGGGCGGCACCCTTGAGGAGATCGCCGGCTGTGGCTCGAAAGACGATTATCCTACCCGACTGTCGTCCCAATTTTGCGAGGCTCCGCTCTGGAACGATTCACAGGGTGTTTCTGGCAGTGTACGCACGCCTGTTGCAAGATTTTGTGCGGCATGCGGTGCGAATCGCGAAGTTTGATTTCGGCAGAGACGGCCAAACCTCGGAGTTTCGCGAAGGGTTCGTTTCGAAGCAGGCTAATGAGTCGACGGTACAGGTTCGCGGCAAGCGCGAATCGGCTTGCGTAAATCAGTTCTCGTTTTCCGGCCCACGAACCGGGTGCTCGGTCAGGATCTCGCGGCACTGCAAGATGATCGCCGGCAAGAACGTTTGGTCAAACGATTGTTTGAACTCGTGCCTCTCGAACATGTGGTCGGGCGTGATGTGAATCTCCGCGTCGATGTGCCCACTTGTCTTGGCGGTCAACGTAACAGCAAGGTTTGGCTCGATGCAATCAAGCTTCGCAACCCCGGATAGGGATTTGTAAAGGCGCTCGCATTCGTCAAGTAGCCTCGCCACCTCACCTAAGTGGAGGATGGGGCCGACTGTCGAAACAGACGAGCTTGCAGAGTCGCATCGCGCGGTTGCGTGCAACCAATTTCCATCCCAGTAATCTTGCGCCAACGGCAATTGACGATGATGGACCCAGAGTTTCAAGCCCGCGATTTGCAAGCTGGGTTGGCCCAGATTCACGTAAGGCTGCTCGGATTGTGAGTACAGTGACGACGAAGCCTGTGAGGCCGTTCGGCGGACCGTGAGGAGGGTCGACGGATTGGGCGTCAGGCGTGTGTTGCGCCGCTGGCTCGGGTACGGCTCTTCGAGGTCGTGCTGCCCCCTCGCTTCGCGACCCGCCGTGCTTTCTTTGCAGCTACGGCCTTCCTCGCCGTTTTGGCTTTGGCGGCCGCCTTGGGCACTGCTTCGGGCTTTGCTAGCGTGAGGTGCAGCCCCATCGCCCCGATCACCTTCATGATCGTCGCGAACTCGGCATTTCCCTTGTTGGAGAGCGCGCGGTACAACGCTTCGCGCGCGATGCCCGACTCGCGTGCAAGTGCCGTCATACCACGTGCCTTGGCAACATCGCCAAGTGCCGCCTGGATCTCGACCGGATCTCCGCCTTCAAACGCTTGCGCGAGATACAGACGGTAGTCGTTTTCATCCTTCAGGTACTTCGACGCATCGAACTCCATCAATTCGCTAACTTTCATATCAAAACTCCAACACTTTCGCGATGGCCTTGGCGCGCTTGATATCTGCGGCCTGCGTGGATTTGTCGCCACCGCATAAGATGATCACCAGCACGTTGCCACGCTGCGTGAAATAGACACGGTAGCCTTTGCCTATATCGATTTTCATCTCCGAGACACCGTCGCCGACCGCACGCCAGTGCCCAAGATTACCTAACCGTGCCCGGCTGAGCCTACCGGCGATCGCCGTCGCCACCTGGCGGTCCCGCACGCGGGAGAGCCAAGTGTCAAATTCGGGCGTAATGATCAGCTTCGTCACGTCCTGGATTGTAACTTATGGGTTACGGCATATCAAACGCCCGCATCGACCCAAGATTGCGGCACCGACAGGCTCAGAAAGGATCGCCTTGGAAGGAGCCTGACGGTATCGCCATTGCAGCGGTCTTGCAGTGGTCTAATCGATCCGGGACACTGAATTGGGCGAGAATGCTCGCCATGGAGAGGTGTCTGATGACCAAGCAACGCCGTACGTTTTCCGCGGAGTTCAAACAGCAGGCCGCATGTCCGGTGCTCGACCAGGGTTATAGCTATATGGAGGCGGGTCGCTCGGTTGGCGTCGGCGAGACGGTGCTGCGCCGCTGGGTACAACTGGTCGTGCAGGCGTTGGAAATGGCCTATGAACAGCGTGGCCGACCGCAAGGGTTGCTGTTCCACTCAGATCAAGGCGGCCAGTATACGAGCCGGAAATTCCGTCAGTGCCTATGGCGCTATGGGATGCGGCAGAGCATGAGTCGCCGTGGAAATCGTTGGGATAACTCCCCCGATGGAGAGGCTGTTTCGCAGTTTCAAGACGGAATGGCAGCCGTCCCTGGGTTACATGTCGGCGCAGGAAGCGCATCGGGATATCAGCTACTACCTGCGCCGGTACAACTTGATACGGCCGCATCAGTTCAATGACGGACTGGCTCCGGCCGTCGCGGAAGAAAATTTAACGCAGTGTCCGGGATGAGTTGATCACTGCAATCCGCGGGGCTCGGGGGCATCAGATGGTCGCTTGCGGTGACTTGCTGTCCCCATGCATACGACGTCGAGCCGTTGAGCTAGTTCTCGTTCACTGCGTGGAAATGTCATCTTCGCTTTACATTAACGCATATAGCGACTTATGAAGATAGCAAAATGCCAACCCCTCACGTTCCTTCAGCCGGCGTCCGACGGGCGCTGCGCAAATTGGGTGCCGATATTCACGACGCGCGTCGCCGCCGCCGGCTGACCATGGCGGTGGTGGCCGATCGAGCTTTCACATCGAGAGCGACTTTGCAGCGCGTTGAGGCTGGAGATCCGGGCGTGAGCATTGGCATCTATGCAGCCGTGCTGCTGGCGCTTGGCCTTCTAAGCGGCCTACAGGATGTTGCGGACGCTACTCATGATACGGTGGGACAGTCGTTGGCTACGGCGGCATTGCCGCAGCGTGTCCGACTCCCACGCGCCAGAGGGAAGGGCGATCATGGCTGATGTCGAGGTATATATCGATCTCGATGGCACGTCCCGACCAGTAGGGTTGCTCCTGCGCCATGCATCGCGCCGGGAAGAAACGGTCACGTTCGAATATGACGAGACCTGGCTGGCCGACGACGAGCGCTTCTCGATCGAGCCAGCGCTGGCGTTGACGCGAGGCCTTTTCCCACCGCCGGCTGACCAACCCATTTTGGGTTCGATCGGCGATTCGGCGCCGGACAGCTGGGGGCGCCGCCTCATGCAGCGTGCGGAGCGTAGGCAAGCCGAACGGGAAGGGAGACGCGTCCGTAATCGCACGGATGGCGAGCGCCTTCGAGCACGACGATCTTAGCGCTGCATTGCGGTTGTGACCGTATCGAGGACCCGCAAACTTAACCGGTTGAACTGGCTCGCCCCACGACAGGCGGCTTGCCAAAATGGCAAAGAATATCGACGAGCCTATCGCGATAAACGTTCTTCTCACTCGGCTGCTTAGGAATGCAGACGCGCAGATCGCGCTGTGCCCACTGCTCGACCAATTCGACGATGGCTAACCGACCACGGTCGGACCTTTCGATCGCGGTGCGAGGAACAATCCCGATTCCCGCACCCGATGCGACGAGGCGCGCGATAGCGCGATAGCCCGAGACCTGCACGCGAACATCGAGGCGGCCGTCGAGCGCGTTCGCATGATTCATCAGAAATGTGTGCAACGCCGCACCGGATTGCAGACTGATGAATGGTTGACCAAGGCAACTCGCAAAACTGGTTGCACCCTTTCCCGCAAGCGGATGATCGATCGGTGTGAGCAGCACCAATTGATCTTTTCGATACGGCAAAAATTCGAGCGCCGGATGTTCGCTTTCGAGTGCGACGACGCCGATCTCCGCGCGACCGTCGACGACTGCTCCGACGATATCGTGGCTCAAGCGTTCTTCCAGCGTAATTCGTACGCCCGGATAAGCTTTGAAAAAGCGCGCTAGGTCGTCCGGCAGATGCGTGCTGATCGCGTTGTTGTTCGCGAACACAGTGACATGTCCGGTCATTCCCTGACCGTAGGGAACGAGATCCGCGCGCATCTGCTCCAGTTGCGCGAGGCAGCGCTTCGCATGCTCGAGGAGCACATGGCCAGCCGCGGTCAGCGTCACGCCTCTTGCTTGGCGCTTGAAAAGCGTGACGCCGACCGCCTCCTCGAGATTCTTCATCCGCAAGCTTGCTGACGATGCCGCGAGGTGGCATCGCTCGGCACCCCGCGACACATTCCCTTCGTCAGCGATGGCGATAAACACCTGTAGGTCCGTCAGGTCGTACAGCATAGCGTTCGATAAATCCGAATATATGAACGGATATCGTACCCTGGTGGCTGGATGTCTGCCATTTTCTGCATCCTGCGACCCGTGTTTTTGTCTTTTTCGAACACTACGTTTGAAAAATCCCGCTGTATTCGCGCCGGCCGATTCTCGATACTCGACGTCATTGATTCAGGACGAAGAGGAGCGTTGGATGAACAGTCAGGCGAATGGCCCATCGCGGGCGAAGCCGCTGGAAGGTTTGCTTATCGTCTCGATCGAGCAGGCGCTCGCCGCGCCGCTCTGCACGGGGCGTCTCGCGGAAATGGGAGCGCGCGTCATCAAGATCGAGCGCGCCGAAGGCGACTTCGCGCGTGGCTACGACGACGCCGCGAACGGCGCGTCGTCGTATTTCGTCTGGACCAACCGCGGCAAGGAGTCGCTCGTCCTCGACTTCAAGAACCCGGAGGACGCGGCGCTTTTATACGCGATGCTGGCCGAAGCCGATGTGTTCGTTCAAAACCTCGCGCCCGGCGCACTCGCGCGCTCGGGTTTTGGCAGCGAGGCGCTGCGTGGGCGTTATCCGCGTCTGATTACCTGCGACATCACCGGTTACGGCACGGATAACGCAGCGAGTGGGCTCAAAGCATACGACCTGCTCGTGCAGTGCGAAAGCGGTCTTGCCGGCATCAGCGGGGCGCCGGAGGCTTGTGGCCGAATCGGCGTGTCGATTTGCGATATCGGCGCAGGCATGAATGCAACGATTGCCGTGCTTTCCGCCCTCGCGCTGCGCGAGCGAACGGGCTGCGGCTCGGGTGTATCGGTATCGCTGTTCGACGGAGTGGCGGACTGGATGTCGACTCCTTACCTTCATCACATGTACGGAAGGGGTGCACCCCAACGACTGGGCCTCAAACATCCGTCGATTGCACCGTACGGCGTGTTCGCCACGCGCGATGCGAACGAGATCGTGATCAGCATCCAGAACGAGCGCGAATGGCAGCAATTCTGCGACCGGTTCTTGCGCCGGAGAGATCTCGGTATGGACCCGCGCTTTGCCTCGAATTCCGACCGCGTGCGCAACCGTGAAGTGCTCGAAAGTCTCATTGCCGAAGCGTTCGCGGCGCTCGAGGTAGATGAAGCGCTAGCCCGTCTAACCGACGCGAACACCGCATACGGCCTGGTGCGTTCAGTTGCTCAGATGGCACAACACCCGGCATTGCGGACCTGGCCGATGACCGTCGGTGGCAAGACGTTGCAGATGATTGCACCCGCTGTCCGTGCCCCGTGGGATACAGGCCAGTTCGCGTCAGCGCCCGCGCTCGGCGAACACAGCGATCGCCTTCGGGCGGAGTTCTTTACACAACCGGCTGGAGTATCGGCATGAGTACGATCGATCTTGCGCATCTTCGCGAATGGGTAGGTAAATCGCAAACGGATCGCGACGTCCTTGCGTCGCGTCACGCGCGGCTGATGGCGGCAACGCTTGGGCTGCCGCAATCGGATTATGTTGAAGGTGCGGCGCTGCCGCCGCTTTGGCACTGGTTGTACTTTCTGGCAGGCGAGGCACCGTCCGCGCTCGGGCGTGACGGCCATCCCGCACGCGGGGGTTTTTTGCCGCCGGTCACGTTGCCGAACCGGATGTGGGCAGGAGGCCAGCTTGAATTCCACGCTCCCGCGCGTCTTGATGCGGTAGTGGAAAAGCGTTCGACCGTTATGGCGGTCGATCATAAGCGGGGACGTAGCGGCGATCTGGTGTTCGTCAAAGTGCAGCATGAGTTGCTGCATGACGGCGCAACGATCATCACCGAATACCACGACATCGTATACAAGGGCGCGACCGCGACCGGGTCCGCAGCGGCCGTTGTCGAGATGCCGGTCGCCCAGCAGAGTCGTCGGACCAAACCGGACTCGACGATGTTGTTCCGCTACTCGGCATTGACGTTCAACGGCCATCGAATCCATTACGACGCCGATTACTGTCGCGACGTCGAAGGCTATCCGAATCTCGTCATTCACGGTCCGCTAAACGCGACGCTGCTTGCCGGCTTTGCCGAGCAAGTGAGCGGACGCCCGCTCAAGCAGTTCCGATACCGCGGCTTGAAACCATCGGTTCTCGGCGACGAATTGACGATCAATGCCGCGCAAGACGGCGATCAGCTCCTACTGTGGATCGCGCTACCGGACGGCAACGTATCGATGCGCGCGGAAGCGGGGTTCTAGTTCGCGCTTGGTTGGCAACATGATTCGATTCCAATATTCAGGAGACAAACAGTGCACCCGAGTTACTCATCAAATTCAGTCACCGCGCATCATGCCGCCGATGCGCGCCGTATCGAACGCCGTGCCGCCGTTGCAAGCATCATCGGCACGACGATCGAGTGGTACGACTTCTTCATCTATGGGACCGCTGCCGCGCTCGTCTTCCCGAAGCTGTTCTTTGCGCACGGCAATGCCGAGGGCTTGATGGCATCGTTCGCGACGGTCTTCGTCGGTTTCGTGTCGCGTCCTTTGGGTGGCGCGCTGTTCGCCCACATGGGCGATCGGGTGGGGCGGAAGTCCACACTCGTCGCGACGCTGACGCTGATGGGCGTCGCGACATTGTGCGTTGGCTTGTTGCCCACTGCCGAGACCCTCGGGCCGCTCGCGGGATGGCTGCTCGTCGGGCTTCGGTTCTTGCAAGGCATCGGCGTGGGCGGGGAGTGGGGCGGGGCCGTTCTCTTGTCGATGGAGTCGCATACGGGCAATCGGCGCGGGTTGATGGCCTCGCTGCCGAACGTTGGTGTCCCGCTCGGGCTGGTGATCTCGGTCATCGTCTGGAGCGCGTGCAGCCATTGGGCTGGCGACGCGCTGCTGAATGACGCATGGCGCATTCCGTTTCTGGCGAGCGGCGTAATGCTGGCGGTCGGACTGCTCATTCGTTTCGGCGTGCCGGAGACGCGCGACTTCATCGAGGCCAATAAGGTCGCGAAACGGACGAAGGGACCGATCGCGGAGGCGATCCGAACAGAATGGCGGGCGATTCTTCTCTGTGCGCTCATTCGTCCGAGCGAGCAAACCGCGTTCTATACGCTCACGACGTTTGCCGTACTCTATGGCGCGAAGTACCTCGGACTGGGGAAGGAATTCATTCTCAATGCCGTGCTGATTGCCGCCATCGTCGCTTGCTTCGCACTGCCTTGCTTCGGTTATATCGCTGATCGAATCGGACGTTGCAAGACCTATTCGACCGGCGCGGTCTGTATGATGCTGTTCGCGTTTCCATACTTTGCGTTGCTGAACACGCGGCTTCCCGCTGCGGTGATCGTGGGGACTGTCGTCATCATGGTCATTCACGCATCGATGTACGGCTCTCAGGCGTCGTTCATCGCCGAGTCCTTTCCTGCGCATATCCGCTACAGCGGAGCTTCGCTCGGCTATCAGGGAGCGTCGATTATCGCCGGGGGACCCGCGCCGATGATCTCGCTCTGGCTATTCGAGACGTTCCATACCGTCTATGCCGTTGCTGCGTATCTCTCCTTCGTATCCTTCGTCAGTGCCGTTGCCTCGCTTTATCTCGGGCGTAGCAAGAGTGCGATGCAAGCCCGCGACTTGTCAGCACGGTAAGGGAAATGATTCAGGAACCGGTTATGTCATCCCCAGTTGCATGCTCGCCTCAGTCTTATCTTTTCGTGCCGGGAAATCGACCGGAACGCTTCTCGACTGCGCTTTCGAGCGGTGCCGATGCCGTTATCGTCGATCTCGAAGATGCGGTCGAGCCGGATGGAAAGGATGCCGCGCGCGAAACCGTCGCCGCTTGGGTATCGCGGGATCATCCGGTGCTGGTCAGGATCAATGCTCGCGGAACGCGATGGTTCGAGCGAGACGTGCGAATCGCGGCGCTCAACGGCGTGGCAGGTATCGTCGTGCCGAAGGCGGAAGGGGGGCGGGACGTCGTCGACGTTGTTGCGGCGGCGAAACGCAGAGTGCCGATATTTCCGCTAATCGAAACCGCCCAAGGGATGTGGTCGGCGATGGAGATCGCAAAGGCGCCTTGCGTATCGCGCTTGATGTTCGGCACGCTCGATTTCATTGCGGAGATGGGAACGGACGATCACGGCGAGGCTTTGAATTATTACCGTACGCAACTTGCTCTCGTTTCACGCGTGGCGGGAATTGATTCGCCTGTCGACGGCGTCACGCCGGACATTCACGACCCCGACCGCTTAGCTGCGGACGCACAAAACGGCAAGCGGCTCGGTTTCGGCGCGAAGCTGTGTATTCACCCTAAGCAGGTTGCGACGGTTCATGCGTGTTATGCCCCCAGCGAGCACGAGATAGAGTGGGCCCAGCGAGTGGTGGCTTCGGCGTCGCGAGGGGAGACAGGCGTGTCAATGCTTGACGGCAAGATGATCGACCGTCCCGTAGTCTTGCGTGCACAACGATTGCTTGCTACGGCATCGCATCGCCACGGTTAGGTTCAGCGATCCTCGCCTGCGTCGGATGACCAGGTTGATCGGGCGCTTGCCTGCTATCTTCAGTCATATTCCATATTGGCTAAGCGCGCCTCATTCGATCTCCACCACGATTTTCCCGCGTGCGGTGGCGTTCGTTATCGCGTCATAGGCGAGCTCTGCGGATCCTAGATCGAACCGGCGAGGATCGAGATTCGGCGTGAGCTTGCCGGCTTCCGCAAGGCGCGTCGCTTCGCGCAGGATCGCGCCGTGGTGCGCGCGATGCAGGCCCGTCAGAAGGGGATAAAGGGTGAACACGCCCGAGTACGTCGCTTCGCGAAACGACAGCGGAGCCAGCGAATGCGTACCCCAACCCAATGCGCTGACCACATGGCCGAAATGCTTGACGGCGGCGAACGAAGCATCGAGCGTTGGACCGCCAACGGTATCTACCACCAGGTCGAAGCCTTCACCCTGCGTCGACGATACGACGTATTGCTCGACCGACTGCACCCGGTAGTCGATCGGCGTAGCGCCGAGACGCGCAACGAGATCCTGGTCCCGTGAACTCGCTGTCGCGAACACCTGCGCACCGAGTGCGCGCGCCAGTTGTACCGAGACATGGCCGACACCGCCTGCTCCTCCTTGTATCAGCACGGTTTGCCCAGGTTGAAGATGCGCCCGGTCGACGATGCCGGAATACGATGTGATAAAGGCGAGAGGCAGGGCTGCGGCTTCGCGCATCGAAAGATTGGCAGGCTGGATCGCGAGTAGGTCGGTATCAACGACCGCGTACTGAGCTAGTGAGCCCTGAATGCCGCCGACGCCGCCTGTCATCCCGTACACTTTGTCTCCGACTTTGAATGCTGTGACGCCGGATCCAACGGCGTCGACTACGCCGGCCATATCGATGCCTAACACCAGAGGCAGCGGATGTTTTGCGTGCGCTGCGCTTCCGGCGCGTATCTTGGCGTCGAGCGGATTGAGGCCGCTCGCGGCGATGCGCACCCGCACCTGGCCATGCGCTGGCTGTGGCATTGCCATCTTCGTCAATTCGAGCGGACCGTTGTAGCGACTGAGGACTAGCGCGTGCATGGACATGATCCTTTCCTTTTCGATGGGAAAAACAAGTAGATGCGTGCAGAATGGCGCATGCTTTGGTGCATGTAAATCAACGTTATTGCACGGGATCCAAACAAAAATGAATGAGGTGGCGCTGGACTGGAGCGATGTCCGCATCTTTTTGGCGATTGCCCGCTGCGGCACGCTCGGGGCGGCCGCAAAGCACGTGGGGCAGACCCAGCCAACCATGGGCCGGCGGTTGCGCGCACTGGAGGAAGCATTAGGGCACACGCTCTTTCAGCGCACCACCGAGGGCTTCGTTCTGACGGACGAAGGCGCGGCCGTGCTGTCCTATGCCGAGAGAATGGAGGAGGAAGCGCTTGGCTTCACGCGTGCGCTGACCGGCAAGGAAACGCAGCTAACGGGGCAGTTGCGAGTTTCTTCGTCGGACTGGTTCGGCATACACATCCTGACGCCGGTGTTCGCGCGATTTCTGGCGAAACATCCCGGTATCTCGCTTGAACTCGTCACGGATTCGCGCCTCTACAACCTCGCTCGGCGCGAAGCGGATTTAGTGTTCCGTATTACCCCTTTCGACGAGCCCGACATCATCCAGCGCAAGCTCATGCGCATGGACTATGCGTTGTACGGGCATGTCGATCTCGTCCCGCCTTCGCGCGGGGATGGCGACGGCTATGGATTGATCAGCATGGACAGCGCGTTCGGCTCGCTGCCCGATGTCGAGTGGGTCAAGCGCATGCTGCCCAACGCGAAGATTGTGTTCGGCAGCAACAATCGTGGCGTACAGGCGCGCATGTGTGCCGAAGGAAGCGGCTTTGCCGTGCTGCCTTGCCCGCTTGGCGACGCCACGCCTGAACTTCGACGAATCGATCTGGGCGAAGCGCCGCCGGGGCGTGATGTCTGGCTTGGCTATCACCGTGATCTGCGTCGCGTCGCGCGGCTTCGTGCACTTCTGGATGCGACGATCGAGGCATTAGCCAATGTTTGAGTGCGGCGCGGAACCCGGCATCGGATCCGTTACAGGCCGCACTCGGTTTCCGGTCTCGCCTATCCCTCGTTCGGGTACAAGATCGCCGCGCATACAGTTGCGAAGTCTTGAGCCATAGACATCATATTGATCTACAGTAGACGGTCTTCGACTTTCGAGTGGGCGCTACAGTGACCATGAGCCAACCGGTTTCGGATCTTCAGCAATTGTTGGCGACGATGCAGCCGTCGCTGAACGATGGTGTCTATGTTTTTTCGTCCGTTCACCCGAATACGGATGTTTCGCAATTCTCACCCCTAGCGACTTTTCGCGAGCATGAAGGGCTGACTGTGATCATCGATGAACCGACGGCGGTGCTCCACGGGCTGCCGGTCCTGTTCCGTGCGGCTTGGATTACGCTGACTGTCCATTCCGATTTGCAGGCCGTGGGATTGACCGCAGCGGTGGCGGAGGCACTGACGAAGGCCGGTATCAGTTGCAACGTCGTAGCCGCAGCTTTTCACGATCACATTTTTGTACCCGTGGAGCGCGCAGCGGACGCAATTGCTGAATTGACGAATCTGCAAGCACGGGCGGCCCGGAGCATCCCGAGTTAATTAAGCACGCGCCGGGAAGCGTTATTGCGATTGATCGACTACGTTTGCATTTTTCGCGACCGTCTCGTCTGACGTCAGGCCCGTGCCTAAAGACGTCGATTTGCCCTATAGAGCGGCTGGCGTCGAGCCGATCGGTCAGCTCCTGCGCGGTTAGTGAAATGTCATCATCGTGAGACATTACGCCTCATAGCGATTCGCGAACATGACAAACACCAACCCTCTGCGCGCCTTCCTCAGGTCCGTAACGCCGCTTGAATCGCGTCAGAAAACGGCGTCGTATTTCGGCCGATCAGCAGCGACAAGTCTTTCGAAGAACTATCCAGTTCCCCTGAAGCGGCTTTCAAATCCGCGTCGATAATCACGTCGACGATCATCTTCGGCAGCCCGGCTTGAAGCAGTGCGGTCTCGTACTCCGCCGGCGGCAAGTTGTTATAGACGATGGATCGACCCGCTTGCTTCGAGACCTCCGCGGCAAATTCGGTCATCGAAAAAGCGTGGTCGCCTGCGAGTTCGTAGGTCTTGTTCGCATGACCGGGCTGCGTCAGAACGGCGACTGCGGCTGCTGCGTAATCGGCGCGCGTAGCGGACGCAAAACGCCCTTGGCCCGAACTGCCGACGATGACGCCTCTTTCGAGCGCCGAAGGCAGGGCCGCCGTCGTATTTTCCAGATACCACCCATTGCGCAGCAGTACGTACTCGAGGCCCGACGCTTTCAGATAGTCTTCGGTTGCCTTATGTTCGCCCGCGAGCGTCAGCGTAGACGTGTCGGCGCGCAACATGCTCGTATAGGCAACGGACTTCACACCGGCCTTCTTCGCGGCATCGATCACCGCCTTATGTTGTCGGAAGCGCTCGCCGGGCACGACCGCCGAAATAAGCAGCAGCTTTTCGACACCCTCGAGCGCTTGCAAAAGCGTTTCCGGACGATCGTAATCCATCGTGCGCACCTGAACCCCTAAAGCGCGCAAATCGTCGACCCGATCGGGATTTCTTACGCCGGCGACAATCCCGGTCGGCGGGACGATGTCTAGAAGCGCCTTGATCGAAAGGCGCCCGAGGTTTCCATTTGCACCGGTGACTGCAAACATCTTTTCTCCTTTGCGCTCTCAAGCGAGCAGCAAGTGAATGCGTTGAGAAACCCCGTGTGCCTCAATTCTTCGGCCTATGACGGGGTGTCCAGGCAAGCATGGTAATTCCGGCATAGATCGTCCACAATGCGGTAAATCGAGCGATCACTTATGAAGAAAAGAGAATAATTGTGGACAAGATTCTCAGCTTGAGGGCCTATGTCGCAACTGCACGGCACGGTTCGTTTTCCGCCGCCGCGCGCGAACTGAACGTCGTTCCATCGGTGGTAACAAAACGGATCAACGAACTCGAGGCGAGTATCGGTGCGCCGCTATTCGAGCGTACGACCCGATCGGTCGCTCCGACATCGCTCGCTGCGGGTCACACCTCGCGGGCGGCACAGTTGCTGGGCCAACTCGACGAACTGATCGGAGGTCCCGCTGCGCGCCCCGAGGACATCGTTGGCCGTCTGAAGGTGAAGGCGCCTACAGCGCTCGCGGCCACCCGGCTCAGGCCGGCGTTCGCGCGGTTCCAGCATATGTTCCCAAAGGTCGACCTCGAGATCGCGTTGCTCGATCGTCAGATCGATCCGGTCGAGGACGGCTACGACCTGGCGATCGGTGTCGTTCAACTGCACCCGGGCGGCGTGATCGAAGATGTGCTGTGCCCGCTTCGCCTTGTGCTGTGCGCTGCCCCCGACTATGTCGCGCGCAAGGGCATGCCGGTTCACCCGAATGAGTTGCCAAACCACGACTGCATGACGTTTTCTTCTACGCAGCCTGAATGGCGATTCGAGAAGAAGGGGACTTCGGTCCGCATGATGCTTCGCCCGAAATTCTCGTCGAACGACCTACTGCTGTTGCTGACTGCCGCGGTGCAGGGGAACGGGCTTAGCCTGCTGCCGGACTATGTCGTTAGCCGCGCATTGAAAGAGCGAGAACTCGTGCGAGTGCTGCCGGACTGGAATGTCCCGCCGAGTGAGATTCGAGCCGTTGTCCCAACCCATCGGGCGGCCGACTTCGCGCTGCGATCGCTGCTCGAGATCCTAAAGGAGGAGCTGTCGAACATCGGCCGATGAGTTTCGCGACAGTCGTAAAGCCTGCTCACGCGTCGATGCCACGTGGCGTTGGGTGGCTCCGCAGCCAGTCGATTAGGCTTTGGATCCTACTTGTGTTCAGTTTCGAATCCGGGACGAGAGCCGTCGCCCAGGTTTCTACCGGCGGGTATGCGCTCATCACAGGCAATAGCTGTTCGGCCGCTAGCGCCTGTTCGACGAGGTAGGACGGCAGCAATGCAATCCCGCTGCCGTCGATTGCGGCGCCGAGAATGCTGTAGGCGTCCGCGCTGAGGAGTCGAGGGGAAACGTCAACGGTCAGTCTTCGGTTACGGCCGCTGAAGGCCCATTTCCTTCCTGAGGATTCTAGGGCGAGCGTCCGATGCTGCTGTAGTTCGCGTGGATGCGCGGGCGGCTCGTGGGAAGATAGGTAGGACGGTGCCGCGCAAAGCACGAATTCAAGGTTGAACAGCGGGATTTCGGTGACGTTCGGAAATGTAAGGGACTGAATATCGATGGCAACGTCGAAGCCTTCCGTTTCCGGATTCACGGCTCGGTTCAACCGGGCAATTTCCATGCTGACGCCGTTGTGCTCCCGCAGAAACTGACTGAGCATCGAACCGAACGTATCGGAGAGTTCGGACGGTACTTTGACTCGAACGAATCCGGTCGTTTCCGGGTTTTCTTGTCGAAGAGACACAAGCAGGGCGTCGAAATCTTGAACGAGTGTCTGGAGCCGCGGCATGAGCTGCTGCCCGGCGTCCGTTAGCGTCACATTGCGCGTGGTTCGCTTCAATACTTGAACCTTGAGGCGCCATTCCGCGGCGTTTGCCCGCTTGATCATCACGGAGGGCGATGTACCGATGCGCCTCGCGGCCAGCGAAAAGCTCTTGTGTTCTGCGACCAAAACGAGTGCCCGGAGATCTTCGAGTAAATCCATCTTGTTCGTTGCTTTAGACGGGGCAGTGCCCGGGCCGATGACATCCGGGTAGTGTGTCGCGAGATTGCCGCCGCAGCAAGTGGGTTGCCTGGCCACGCGTGCCGGTGGATAAGACCCAGCCCATGCAGGCCTTTTGCACGAACAGCTCGAGGATGGGACGAGTGCGGACGCCGATCGGCTGCCCGCACAGCCGGCGAGGCAGGGCGGTAGTGAACGGGCCGGCACGGTCCGCTCACGGGTGGCTTATGACCTCGAGACGGATCTAAAACTTGAACGAAACCGAAGCGTGAAAGAACGACACGTCGATGTCGTTGCGCGTCTTGATGTTTTGCAGGTACCTGAGCGTGACTTGCGCACGGCCGAAGTTGTAGCCCAACAAGGGACCGACTAAGACGTGCTCGAATCGGTTGCCGTTGCCGACCACCTGACCGTACTGGTAGTCGTCGGTAAACTGTCGCGAATAATTGCCGATGACGCCGACGCTCCAGTGGCCTATCGTTTTCGTTGCCGTCAAATCCATGTAGTACGCGCTGCCCGAGCGGTAATCGGTGGTTGCATTGGTCCGGTTGAAATCGAACACGTTGTTGACGGTGAAATTCCAGCCGTTCGACAAATAGCTGACCGCGAAGCTCGGCTCGGCCGTCCAGTAGTCGTTGGCATAGCTGGTCTGCGCCGGCGCACCGTTCACGTATTGGTGATGTCCGTTGGGAAGGTAGACGCTCATCGCCGCGGAAGTGAAGAAGCCGTGACCGAGATCCCACGACAGGATCGCAGGCGTCAGAATGGTGTTGAAGAATCCCGATGTCTTCGTGGACTTGCCGCCTAGCGCGGTCGTGTCGACGTCGTGCTCCGCATACACCTGCACCAGGCCTATTCCGTATTGCGCACCAAACAGTTTCCAGCCCGGAACCCATAGCAAAGAGGGGGAGATCGCCGTGTTTTGCACTCTGAGCGGCGAGCCGTGTCCGGCACCGTCGACCAGCGTACCGCCTCGCGCGATATAGAAGTCCTGGGTCGTGTAAAAGCCGGCAGGCGGTAGGGCGCCGGCAGGCGAGCCGGTCGTGACGCCCGGTTGATAAGGACTCGCGTTTTCGGACGCCGGCGCCTCACCCGACCAGCAAGCAGCCGCGATCGCGGCGGTAATGACAACCTTGGAATGCAAACTGATGGACATGGGATGTCTCCTCCAATGCTTTAGCGGATTGCTTCTTGTAAATCTGCGTGCGCACTGACGGGCTGGGCGGGCGCGATCGATGCAATACAGCCGGCAAGGCGTGATTTATAATCGATTAGGATAACTAAGCTTTATGCGGCCAAATTCTCGCAGCCGAAGCCCACACCGCCTCAGCGCGCGCCTACTTGAAAATGACGTCGGTCTGCTGACGGCCGGCAACGTGTGCCGACTCGGGCTTGCGCACTGCGAGGCAAGCACACGTCGCAACGAGTGTGGCGAGGCCGAGGAAAGTCCATGCGTGCAGGTACCCGAACGCCTCCACCAGTTTTCCGTATAAGGTAGGCACCACGACGCCGCCGATTGCAACGATGGTCAGCATGAGCCCAGCCGCGGTAGGAATATCGGCGACTTCGATTTCGCTACGGTAGAGCCCGGGAAACCCGATCCATACGACAAAGCCCAAGATCGCCGACGCCCCGATCACAGCGGCTGCGACCATCAGGCCGGCCAGTCCGAGATGCGGAACGAGAAGAAGGGCGATGCTCTCCACGATAAAGGCGCCGGTCATCGTCGTTGTCGGACCGAAGACCTTATCGGCAAGCCAGCCGCCCAGGATGCCGCCCACCATGCCGCTGACCAGCAGCAGGGCCGCGATCGTGGCGGCGATGTCGGGCGTAAGCTGAAGATGTTCGGCTGCGAAGGCGGGTAAAAGCTGCGCGGCGGTGAAGTAACTGCCGTAGCCGCCTGAAAACGTGATGCCGAGCATCCACAGGTTCCGGTTTCCGAAAGTCCGCTTGAGCGAGGCGAGATTCAAATGATGCGCGCCGATTTGCTCGCGCTCGGCGGGCGGCGGCTCGGGAAACAGGAATAGCAGCACGATGAAGGTGGCCACACCGAAGGCCGCGCCCAGCGACAGTGCGGTGCGCCATCCGTAGTCGGCCACCAGTGGACTCCAGCCGTGCAGGCCCAACACGGCGCCGACTGTAAACGCAACACCCGTGATCAGCCCGTTGGCGGTCGCCAGTTCGTTGTTGCGGAACCAAGCCGCGGTCAGTCCGATTGCACTGCCGAGATAAATCGATCCCCCGATGCCGCATAGGAATCTGCCTACGAGCAAAACCTCATACCCGCCGGCCTGCGCCGACACCACGGCGCCGCCCGTTTCTATGGCGATGCCGAGCAACATCGCGAAACGCAGACCGAAGGCTTCCGCAATCATGCCGCCGGGAATGTGGGCGACGCCGTATCCGGCGATGAAGAGTCCAACGATCATGCCGATCTGGGCGGGCGTCAGATGCATTTCCGTCGCGACGCCCGAAAACGTGGGCACGACGTCGAACCAGTTCAACGTGAATTGAACGAACGAAAAGAAGATGACGGCAAGGGCCGTCCAGCGGCTATTCACGATTTGTCTCCTTCATTGTCTTTCCTGCTTTTTGCCGATCTACCGACCGCGGATACATTCGGCGCACGGCGTCGACGGCCGGCATCCGACAATTTCTTTCGGTATTTACTTAGCATTCCTAAATTAATGGAATGAGCCGCGGGACGACGGAACAAGCCTTCGATGCAAAGCGGTCTTGGCACCGGCACCCCGGGGAAGCGAGGCGCGCCGCGTCGAACCGATCTAGACGGGATGCGCGTTGATCAAGATGGCCGCCAACAGGCAAGGCTCGTCTGTCCGCACGCTCCAGCTGTGTACGGTTCCGCGCTGCACGAAGACGTCGCCGGGCTTGAGCAGCACCTCGCCGGTATCCAAGATCGCGTAGATCTCGCCTTTCACCACGATCAGATAATCGATGGTGTCGGTCTTATGCATCAACGGATCCCCGGACGCTTTCCGATGCGCGGTCGGCGCGCCGATCGATCCGAAGGCTTTCTCCACATCCGTGGTGCCGCGCCAGGCGCCGTCAGGGGGGAACTCGACCATCCGAAAGATCGAGCCGTTCGCGGGCGGCTCCAGCCGCACGGGGCGGGCGGCGGCGTCGTCGTCCGAACGATTGTCGACAGGAGACGTATCGGTTTCCCATAGGTCGGTCAGCGCAAGACCGGGCATCGATTCCATCTCCTTGACGCTGGTCGCGTAACCGTCGAACAGCACTGTGGAACGGCCTTGAGCATCGTGTCCGCTGACCACGCGGCGAATTTTTAGAACCATGTGTTTATCCTCGTTTGGCTGATTAGCCGGCCGTGCGCGGCCGAACTTCGATTGAGCAGGACGGACAAGCTCACCGTCGGACTCAATGAGGCTGATTCTGCGCCGTTTGAACAAGTGTTCAATTAGGTTTACCACTTAACATATATAATTGGTCAATCGACATGATGCGCGCTAAAGTGCATCGGTCTGCATCGAACACAGATCAGGAGCAAGACATGCAGAAACCAGGCAACGCGGAAGTCCCGGCAACCGAGCGCGGCAGTACGCGTGAGCGCATCGTTGCGGCGGCCGAGGCGCTCTTCGCGCGGCTCAGTTTTGATGGGGTGTCGTTGCGCAACATCGCCCAGCAATCGGGCGTGCCCGTCGGTCTGGTCAGCTATCACTTCGGCGGCAAGCTGGGGGTGTATCAGGCGATCTTCGAAGCGCGCGTGCCGGCGATTGTCGAGCAGCGCAAGGCGGGCCTCGCGCTGGCCGTGATGGAAGAGGACCCCGACCGCCGGCTCGAATTGATTCTGAAGGCGCTGCTGCTGCCCATGCTGAAGCTGCGATCCACCGAGGGTGGCGAACACTTCGGGATCATCATGGCGCGCGAGGTCAACGATCCCTGCTCGTCCGAGCGCGGGATCATCCAGCAGATGTTCGATCCGATCGCCAAGGCGTTCATCGATCAACTGCGCATCACGTTGCCCGAGCGCACCGAGGCGGAAATCCACTGGGCCTATCAATCCGTGATCGGAATCATGGTCTATGTGATGGTGGACGTGGGCCGCATCAGTCGCTTGAGCGAAGGGAAAGCCGATCCTGACGATGTAGACGGAACCCTGCGTCACCTGTTGGCGATTTTGCTCGACGGGTTACGCAGGCGATAAACGCTATTTACTTAGGGAAACGGAATGAAGCTGGTGACATACCGCCGCGGCGAACGCGGCTTCAGAGCCGGTGCGCTGGTTGACGATGGCGCAAGCATTATCGATTTGAGCGCGGCCAGCGCGCACGCCGACGCTCGCGGCGTCGCCGATCCCCGCTTCGACAGCGTCCTTGCGATGATAGGCGGCGCCGATGCGGCGCTTGAGCGGGCCTATGAGCTTGTCCGGAGCGCGCCGGCCAGCGCCCGGGTGCCGCGTGCCGAAGCGATATTGGACGCCCCGGTTCAACCGCCGGTACAGATGCGCGATTGCCTATGCTTCGAAGGCCATTTGATTCAGGCTTTCCGTAATGCCAGGAAGTTGCGTGCGCAACAATTTCCCGATCCCGAAGCGAAGTTCGCCGAGATGGAGCGCGAGGGTGTGTTGGCCGTCCCCAAGACGTTCTACGAGCAGCCGATCTACTACAAGGCGAACCGGTTGGCCGTCATCGGCACCGATCACGACGTTCGCTGGCCCTCCTACAGCAACTTTTTGGACTTCGAGCTGGAGTTCGGGTTTTTCGTCGGCAAGCGCGCCACGGACGTGTCCAAAGAACAAGCGCGCAACTATATCTACGGCTATACGATCTTCAACGACGTGACGGCCCGCGACGCGCAGACCGCCGAAATGGGCGGACAACTCGGGCCCGCGAAGGGCAAGGATTTCGATACCGCGAATCCGATGGGCCCGTGCCTCGTCACTGCCGACGAACTCACCGACCCCTATAACCTTTCCATGATCGCGCGCGTGAACGGCGAGGAGTGGACGCGCGCCAGATCGAGCACGATGTACTGGTCGTTCGAGGACGTCATCGCTCATATCTCGCGCAGCGAGACGTTGTATCCCGGCGAATTCATCGGCTCCGGCACGGTCGAGGGCGGGTGCGGGCTGGAACTGATGCGCTTCCTCGCACCCGGCGATACGGTGGAATTGGAGGTCGAGGGAATCGGCGTATTGCGCAATCGCATCGTGCGTTAGGCGAGCTGCGCGTGCGCGGCCGCATGGGCCGCGCACGCGCATCACTTTCTGCGTTCGAGAACGCTGACGTAATTGGCGACGGCCGAGCCGCCCATATTGAACACGCCGGCGAGTTCGGCTTTCGCGAGCTGCATGTCGCCGGCTTCACCGCAAAGCTGCATCGCCGACAACACGTGCATCGAAACCCCCGTGGCGCCGATCGGATGGCCCTTTGCTTTGAGGCCGCCGGAGACGTTGACGGGGAGTGCGCCGTCCCTCGCGACGAGGCCTTCGTCGATAACCGAAGCGCCTTGGCCCGGGAGTGCGAGGCCCATCGCTTCGTAGCTCAGCAACTCGGCAATCGTGAAGCAGTCGTGCACCTCCGCAAACGATAGATCGTCGAGCTCGACTCCGGCGCGCTGAAGCGCAAGCGTCCAAGCTCGCCGCGGTCCTTCGAACGCCACGGGATCGCGCCGCGACATGGGCAGAAAATCGTTGACGTGCGCAGTGCCGCGAAAACCGACTCCGCGCGCGAATTCCGCCAGCAGGGAATCGTCCGCAAGCACCAATGCGGCCGCGCCGTCCGATACAAGCGAGCAATCGGTCTTGCGCAACGGCCCCGCAATTAGCGGGTTTTTGTCCGACACGGTGTTGCAGAACTCGAAGCCGAGATCCTTGCGCATATGCGCCCAAGGGTTCAAGGTTCCGTTGGCGTGGTTCTTGGCCGCGATCCTCGCCAGCGCTGCGCGCTTATCGCCGTATCGTTCGAAGTACGCCGTGGCGATTCGGCCGAAGATGCCCGCAAAACCTTGATCGATTGCGGATTCCTCTTTGACGTACGAACAGTTGCCGAGTATTCGTGTGGCCTCTTTGCCGGGCACCGACGACATCTTTTCCGCGCCGACCACGAGCGCGATCTTTGCCGCGCCTGAGCGGATTGCGTCGATCGCGCCATATATCGCCGCCGAGCCCGACGCACAGGCATTTTCGACGCGGACGGCGGGCTTCCATCGCAGCGCGTCGTCGGCTTGCAGCGTCAGCGACGCACAGAATACGTCCGGAATAAAGCCGCCGTTCAAATTGCCTAGCCAAATACCGTCGACCCGCTCCGCCGAAATTGAGGCATGATCGATTGCTTGTCGCACCACGCTCGTGATCAGCGACTCGAGATCGAGTCCGTCGAATTTGCCGAACGGAGCGTGTGCCCAGCCCACGATAGAAACGCCCATTTTTCATTCGTCCATGGATGATGAAATCCGTTCAAACTTACCTGCGCGCGTCTATGACGGACAGTCGCAAAATTACGCTAGGTGCAAACCCTAACGAGTCGACGATGGATATAGGCAATCCCGACGCTTTACACGACCTGACGCTCGCTTTTCGGATGGCGCCGGTGGGGCTTATGTTGTCTCGGCAACGCATCATCCATCGGTACAACACCGCGTTCTCGGCGATGTTCGGTTACGACGAGCAAGAACTCGCCGGTCAGTCGTTAGAGCAGCTATATCCCTCGCACGAGGAGTTCGAGCACGTGGGCGATCGCGCATCGCGGATCATGCGCGAGCAGGGCAATTACGGCGACGAGCGCATCATGCGCCACAAGTCGGGACGGCCATTCTGGTGTCATGTTTCGGGCCGGGCCTTGAACAAGGAAGCGCCGTTCGCGGAGGCGGTCTGGGTGTTCGAAGACCTCTCTGCGCGCTGGCCGGTCACGACAGAACTCACGCCGCGTGAGCGGGAAATCGCACAGTTGCTCGTGGCCGGAAAGTCGAGCAAGACGATGGGGCGCGAACTCGGGATCAGCCCAAGGACGGTCGAGGCGCATCGCGCCCGGTTGATGAAAAAGATGAATGTGACTTCCGTCAGCCACCTCGTTGCGCGGCTTATCGGGCGGACGTAGCGGAGTCTTTCGCAGCATCGTGCGCACTCTGCGCGTCTTGGGTTTGTCTGCGGCCGTACCGGCGAGGCGAACAATTCATGACCCGTTTGAACGCGGTGCTGAAAGACTTTTCCGATTCATACCCGAGCTCGAGCCCGATCTCGGCGACGGAGTCGCGCGACTGCGTCAATCTATTCGCGGCGAGCGTCATTCGCCAGCGCGTCAGATAGTCCATCGGCGAAAGCCCAACGAGCTCCTTGAACCTGAGCGCGAAAGTCGTGCGCGACATAGCGGCTTGTTCGGCTAGGGTTTGCAGAGTCCATTTCGCGCCGGGCGTTTCGTGCATCGCGCTGATCGCTGCGCGCATACGTTTGTCCGCCAGAGCGAAAAGCCAGCCGACGCCCTCGCTACGCTCGCCGGAAAGCTGGAGCCGCAGCGCTTGCACCAACACCATGGTGGCGAGCTGTTGTGCGACGATGCGCCCGCCCGGCTGCGGATCGCGCAACTCGTCGCCCATGCGCTCGATGCACCATCGCAGCGTGGACGAGCCCGCTTCGTCGCGGACGTGAATCACGGGCGGCAGCATGTTCAAGAGCAGATCGGCCTGACCGTCGGCCAGCGTGAAATATCCGCCCATGCTGAGGAATTCGCCGCCGCCGTTGTAGGTCACGATGCGGCCGTCCTTGACCTGTGAAACGAGCGATCGAAAATCGATCGGCTCCACCGACGGATCGCTCGCCATGCGAAAGGGCTTTCCGCGCGCCAGCAGGAAGCACTCGCCTGCGGAGACTTTAAGGGGCGCCGGCTCGCCGTCGACGCAGACCCAGCACTGGCCCCGCGAAATCGCATGAAATTTGATGCCCTCGAACGGCCCGAATTGCACCGCCCAATCCCCACTCACATCGAAGCCGCCGGAGACATAGCTGCTGAGCTTCAGCAATGACAAGACATCCGATAGCGTGTCCATTTACGGAATCTCGAACGATTGAATACTAAAGGCGGACTATAAGTCATAGATCGTCCTGGTTCAACGCCTTAACCTGTCCAGCACACGGAACAGGAGTCTAGGGATGCGGATTTTCATCACAGGCGCGACGGGGTTCATCGGGTCCGCCATCGTTCGCGAACTCGTCGAGGCGGGCCATGACGTGACAGGCCTCGCGCGTTCGGCGGCCGGCGTCGCGTCGCTCGGGGCGCTTGGCGCGAAGGCCTCGCGCGGGACGATCGAAGATCGCGAGGTTTTGAAACGGGAGGCTGCTGCGGCGGACGGCGTTATCCATACCGCTTTTTTCCACGCGTTATCCCATGCCAGCCTCGGCACGCGAGCTCGGATATTGTTTGGCGGCCCACCGGCTCGTATCGTCGCGCGATTCGCGGCAGCGGCCGTCGACGCGGACCGGCGCGCCATCGAGACGTTCGGCGATGCGCTTGGCGCAAGGCGCGGCAAGCTCGTCATCGCCTTCCCGACGATGGCGATGGCGGCGGGGCGACCGGCGCAGGAAACCGACAACGCAGATCGCACCGCGGTGGGCGGTGCGAGAGCGCTGTCCGAGCAGACGGCGCTGTCTCTCGTCCGGACCGGCGTGAACGCCGAGGTCGTTCGGCTACCGCCGTCGGTGCATGACGAGACGAAGCTTGGGCTCGTTGCCCGGTTGATCGAGATCGCACGGAAAAAGCGGATGTCCGCCTATCTCGGCGAGGGGCACAACAGATGGGCGGCCGTTCACCGGCTCGATGCATCGCGGCTCTTTCGACTGGCGCTCGAAAACGGCGAAGCGGGTGCCCGGTATCACGCCGTAGCCGAGGAAGGCATGGCGTTCCGCCATATTGCCGAGGCGATTGGGCGCGATCTCGACGTCCCTGTCGTGTCTTTGTCGGCCAAAGATGCCGCGAAGCATTTCGGGTGGCTTGCGCCTTTTGTCGGGGCGGACAATCCTGCCTCCAGCCAGATCACGCGGGAGCGCTTGGCTTGGCTGCCGCGGCACCCGTCATTGATGACGGACATTGCGGCTTTCTTGCGCGATCGACATCGCTAAAACGTCGATCGCGCCACGCGTGAGGCAAAAATCGCAAACGGTGACGCGTGCGTTCAGTGTCAATCGATTAGGAGTGCTTATTGACGTGCTCTATGGTGGAATGAATGCGGTTGCGACGGGTGGGGACCACGCGTCGTACTCATTGCTGCCGCGTATCGCGCAACGATGACGACGTGGCTATCCTCTGCGGCCGTTGTTCTCGCCGTGCTCGCAGCGCTGTCTCTCGTGATTTTTACGGTGCTCACGGGCGTGCCCACGCTTTCGTCGAGACGCGATGAAATAGACGAAGTCATCGCGTTGCTCAAACGGGCGAACCTTCCCGGGCGCGCGGTGATTGTCGATTTAGGAAGCGGGTGGGGCGCGCTAGTTGTTGCGTTGGCGCGAGCGTTTCCCGAAGCGAGTGTCGAAGGCATCGAAATATCGCTGCTTGCGCATCTGATATCTCGTCTGAGAACGTATGGCTTGCCTAATGTATCGCTGAGATGGGGCAATTTTTATCGTTGCGATTTTCGGCGCGCGGACGCGATCGTCTGTTATCTGATCACGTCCGTGATGCCGGCGGTAAGCGATCTGCTCGATAGAAGCTTGAGGCCGGGCGCTGTCGTCGTTTCGAACACATTCCTGTTCAGGGAGCGCGCGATTGCGTCACTGCGTCGAGCAGGCCGGCGCGGGGTGGCCGCTCTTTACGTCTGGCCTGCCCGCCACTGGGTGGTCGACGACGAGGAGTAAGCGGCTACGCGTTGCCCCGCATTGTTATGCGTGAGGCCAGCCGGCCTTCTGTGCCTGACGGAGCGAGGCTCGCACGACCATGCGGTGGAATGGCGCAATCAGGGCAATATAGGCGCGACCCAGCAGGCGATTGTAGAAGACGAGCGTCGTGAGGGTCAGCTGGCGGGGAGCCGTTCCTGAGGGCGGGCGCACGAGGACCGACAGCCGAAAGTCCAAATGCGCGTCGTCCTCCCCGAGAATGACCTCGTCAGGATAACGTCCAAATACGCGAAAAATGCTTATGCGGTCGCCGCCCTTGGCGAGGAGATCTGCGGCGCGCTTGAGACCGAACGGCCGAACGAGAACATCCCGCAATCTCAGCATCAGCGCGATCCATTCGGGCTGATGAGCGAAGATATGTCGTGCGAGCGACTCCACGTCATCCGATGCAGTCTCCGACAGGTCCACCGAAAATGCGTCGGCAAAATCGGCGCGACCGTAGGATGACATCAGCCTCGAGGCAGGCGGTAAGTTGGCCTGTTCGACTTTCCCGTCGTTACGCATATCCGATCACTCCCGATGGCATGACTACTGGCTTAGCGACGCGAAGCCGATCGCCGGTTATTCGCGCGCCGAATAGGTTGCGGAGCCAACTTACGCATTTTGACACGGAACGCTATGACCGCGTCGTCCAGCCAGATAGCGCCCGGGTGAGGACCCCAGCGCTTTGCGAAACATCGTCACGAAATTTCCCGCGCTCTCGTAGCCGAGATCGACGGCGACTTGTTGGACCGAAGCGCCGGTTTCAAGCCACTTCACAGCGAGCATGAGATGCAGTTGCTGGCGCCAGCGGCCGAAGCTCATGCCTGTCTCCCGGTCGAGCAGGCGCGCGAGGGACCGTTCGCTCATGCCGATGCGCCGGGCCCAGGTTTGCATCGTTCCCCGATCGGCGGGATCGCGCATGATCATGTCGACGATTTTTCGAAGCCGCGTGTCGGCCGGGATCGGCAAATGAAGATTGCCTATGGGGGTGATCGCGATTTCACTCAGGAGCAACGCGACTAGATGAGTTTCCGTGCCGCCTTCTTCATAGAGCACGGGCATGCTTGCCGAGCGAATGAGCAATTCCCTGAGCAATGGACTCGCCGTGAGCGTGCAGCAAATGGAAGGAAGGTGCGCGGCGGCGCGTGGATCGATATGCGATACGTAACACTCTACGGTACCGCTCGCCTCGAGCCTATGACGCAGGCCGCCGGGCACCCAGATGGCGCTTTGAGGCGGCACGAGCCACAGTCCATGTTCGACCTCGCAGGTGATAACGCCCCGCAACGACAGCACAAGTTGATGTTTCTCGTGCCGATGGAAGTCGACTTCTTGCCGCTTCAGGCTAGCGATGACCTCTTTATCGACCTTCTCCCACAAGGCGCTATCGGCGCCGATCGTCACGAGCGGGCGAGGTACCGTATCGGCATCGGGCCATCGGGCGGGGTCGAGATCGGAGAGGTCGCGCAAAATGGGCATGGTGAGGAATTCGAACCTGGCTGGGAGCGCAACGCCGCCTTCGCATAGGCGAGGCGCCAGATCAGCGTGTGTTACCTGCTAGGCAGGAATACTCGGGAAGCACGAACGCGTCCGGGCCGGACCTCTCGCTTCGCTGCGCGATCGGACGAATCAATCTTTGTATCGCACGGCTGGCGAAAATCCTTTGTATGACACGCAAAACGGAAATGCCCAGCGTTGACCGCACATGGATGAGCCGGATCATACCGGGACTCAGTTGAGCTTGGACGGTCTCGACATACGGCCGCACGATCTTCTCGTAGGCGTTGAACGCATCGCTCGGTGAATCGTGATTCGCGATCTCTCCCGCGAGAACGTAGGCGCCCACGAGGGAGAGTGCCGCGCCTTGTCCGGTGAACGGCGTGGGACAGTAAGCGGCATCGCCGAGTAGCGCGAAGCGGCCTTTCGACCACGATGCCGTCTTGACCTGACTCATCGGGCCGAAATAAAAATCCTGAACGTTGTCGATCTCCGAGAGTATTCGATCGGCCAGTGCGCCTCGCCCGCGCAGCGCTTCGCGCAGGAGCGCTTTCCTATGCGACTGGCCGGCGACGCTGGCGTCGGCATCCGGGACCGGAAAGGTGACAAGCACGGTCGTGGTCTTTTCGTCGCCCGGCCGCATGACGATCAAGGTACCTCCCGAGCCGTTGACCGAGTAGGCCCAGTGATCATCTTCCGGTCGCTTCGGGATCTTGAAAAACGACATGTAGGCGCCGAGGTACCGAAAGCGGGTTTGGCCCGGAAGCACCATGTCTCTGGTCGACGAGGACATGCCTTCCGCACAAACGATCAGTGCGAAATCTTCCTTGTCTCCGTTGTTGAAGGTGGCGGTGCTGTAACCCTCGTTTTCTTCGATGCGAGAAACGAAAGTAGCGAACCGGTATTCGCAGCGATCTTTGGTGACATCGTACAAAATCGTTGCGAGATCGCCTCGTAGAATTTCGAATTCGCTAGTGAGCGAGCCCACCGCACCCTTCGGAAAACTGGCGATCAATTTTCCTCGCGCATCCACATACTTTTGTCCCTGTTCCAAGGTGTTCTTGCTTTCGATCCTCTCCGCTAGCGCCATCCTTTTGACGACATCGCGTCCCGCCCCTTTGATGTCGACGTTTTGGCCGCCGTCCCGGATGGCATCGGCTTTTTCAGCGATGACGACCGAGTAACCATATCGATGCAACCAAAAGCCAAGCGCCGGGCCGGCAATGCCCGCCCCGGAAATCAAGATTCTTTTATTTGTTTTCATGGACACCGTCCTCGATTGAGAGGATGTCACGATAAGCACGCACTCCGTTGGCATCAATGGTGCTTCTCGCCAGAAAATTATGATTTTCTGCCACGCGGATGCGATCGCTCGCATCGACCGACCTGCGGCGGCGGATGGTTCGTCGTCGAGGGATGCAAGGACGCCTCGACCGGCTGAGCCCGATTGGAACGGTCCGGTCGGCAGGTAGTCGCGCTCGAGGGCGATCGCGAAACGCATAGTCGCCGGCCGCTGGATTTAAATGAGGTCCGTAGTTTAAAAAAATCACATTTATTTTCGGCTCGGTTCCGCCCGCTCGAGCGTCTTCGGATTAATTGTCGAGGTTGTCGTGCAAACGGGGGCGGCGATCTAACGTAACCGGATGACGGCGCCAGGCTTAGGCGTTATTGGCCAATTTCCGGTGTCGATGTTGCGCCGCACTCGGCAAACCGGGATATTTGCCGCGTACTTCCACGCGAAGCACGGCGGGACTTCGCCCAGCCGGGTGTGCGCGCGAACGTCAAAACGATCCGAATCTTCCCTACGACATGATGACCCGGACATACCTCGATCCGATTCGACTGGCGATCGCCGAGACGTTGCTAGAGATGGAACGGTCGTTATGTTTATCGGCCGATATCGCTTCGGTTCGGAACGACGACGCGCGGACGGCGTTTCAAGCCGGGTTCGAATGGATGGACCGATTCGTCATGAAATCTCATCCTCAGCTCGGGCGAAAGGGCGCGGTATGTCCATTCGTGCAGCCGGTGCATGAGGACAAGCGTTTGTATTTCTGCTCGATGGATTGCCGGAACATTGGTTTCGAGACTTTTCTGGAAGCGATGATGCAGGTGCCGGCGCTCTACGGCCGGATCGCCGAGCAGGTGGAGACGCGTCGCGACTTGTTATCGCTTTGCATTTTTCCGGTGAATCTGCCGGCTAGTGCGTACTACAAGTTCATCGATTGCGCGCATTCGATCCTGAAGCCGATCTACATGGTGGCCGGATTGATGATCGGCGAATTTCACCCCGCGAGTACCGCGACGGGGGCTCACTCAAACGCGATTCGCCCGCTGCGCGCCGATGTTCCGTTCTTCGCCATCCGCTCGATCGCGGTCCATGACCATTTGTTCATCGATCGCGATCCGGCCGCGGCCGGGCATCGGATCCATGAAATCGAATGCTATCTACGCTGGACGGGCGCCTCATTGTCGCCCGACGACGCAGCTCGCTATAAGGCCCGCGTCGAGGAACTCAAGAGCCAGTTGATCTGCGAGGAGGGGCGTGCACTCGCCACGGTTTGATCGCGGCGGCCGTTCGGCGTCACACGACGACGCCGAGGCACAAGGTCGATCCGGTCACCTACATCAGGTGGCGCCAGGAAACGAAGTTTGGCCGCGAGATACGAACCGAGAGCGCGCCGTCGTGGCCGATTGGGACGAAGTCGCTGCGAGTGCGCCCGACAATCACGACAACGACGCCTACGCTTCGGACAAATTTTCCAGTGAGGAAATGGTGGACGCTAGACTGATGCCGCTCAGCAATGCAAATTCACGATCTGACCGGAGGAGTTATGTATCTGGGCAAGACTGATACGCTGCCGGCGACTCCAAGGGGGCAGCATTTAACTCAGGATAAGCCGCAAGGTTTTCACGAAGTCATCGCCGGTGGTGGGAGCGGCTGCCGTATCGGCGTCGTGATCAGCGACGATTGCTCGTCGAGCGACGTGGCGAAAGTCTTGGCGAAGACATGCGAGCACTTCGGCGGCGAGCCGGGCAAGGCACGCAAACGCGGCGAGATGAGCATTACGATCATTGCCGGCCGTAGCGGTTTCGTCCTGCGCGAGAACGCACGTCTGCCGGTATGGTGCGAGGCGATTTGCGACGTCAACCCGCTCGATTTCAATTACTTCGTCGTACCCAAATCCGGCAGTGGAGCGCCTGAGCCGCGGCCGGAAATCGTTGCATGGTTGGCGCGCGCCGGCGCCGCCGTGAAGCTAATCGAGCTACCCCTCGATGCGGGCCATGTCGCGACGACACGGGAGCCTGTATGGGGCGCAGCGGAGACGACACCCGTACATGCCGGTGCGCAAACGACCGCGGAGGTTGCCGAGGACCGCTCCGAGCGGGACGGCGCACACGCCGAGAGGCTCGCGGAAACGCCGGCCGACGCATCGCCGGCCGGTGTATTGGTCGACCAGCCCTCGGCCAGCGAACGAATCAGGGCCACGGTGGAGTGGCTCGGCGAGCATTACGGCAGCCGCATTTCGATATCGGCGATGGCGGAGCGCGCCCTGATGAGCGAGCGAAACTTTTTGCGCCGGTTCCGTGCGGAGATGGGTCATACGCCGCATGAGTATCTGTCGAAGGTTCGTCTCGAGAATGCGCGCAAGCTCTTGATCACCACCGCGCTTCCCGTCGATAAGATCGCGCGTCACTGCGGGCTTTTCAACGGGGACCATCTGCGCAAGCACTTCGTGAAGCAATTCGGCATGAGTCCCGTCGAATACCGGTCGTCCCGTTTCAACGCCTTGCATGCGTTGGCGAGTACGGATTCGACCCGGTAGCCATTCGCGATTCATCGATTTTTAGCGGACGAATCGAATCCGCGCTTCGGCGCGCCGACCGAGCGTGGCATTCGCTCGCCTTCGGCGCGTCCGCACAACTGGCGAACAAACGATGAAAGGCGTCGAAAAATTCGGTGCGTTGGATATCTATGTCTTGCAAGGCGACACCGATCTGGTGAGCCGTGTGAGCCGTTGCTTCAATCGCGTCGACGTGAACGTCATCCCGATCGACGATTTGACGGTCGCCCCGGCCGCGACAGCGGCGCGGGCCGCTGTCGCCGTCATCGCCATGAGCGCCGTCGGCAGTTCGGCGGCCACGCTCGCGCAATGCCAGCGTGCGAGCGTCATGCCTGTGATCTGGGTCGGTGAGCTGGACGCATCGGGCGAGCGCGCGCCGCGCGCCGATCTGCATGTGCTGCCGTCGGCATTCACCTGCGCGGCGTTGGGCGGCACGATCGCCAAACTGACCGCCCGGGCGCATGCGCACGAATCGGACACCCCGAGGGCAAGCCCGTTCATCGCCCACTCCGAATGCATGCGTGCATTGCTGCATGAGGTCGACATGTTCGCCGATTGCGATACGAACGTATTGATTCGCGGTGAAACGGGTGTCGGTAAGGAGCGCGTCGCCAAGCTGTTGCATACGAAGCATTCGCGTCGCAGCCAAGGCGCTTTCGTTGCGGTCAATTGCGGTGCCATTCCCGACGGCCTGTTCGAATCGCACTTTTTCGGCCACGCGAAAGGCGCGTTCACGGGTGCTGTCAGCGCGCATGAAGGCTACTTCGAGCGTGCGGATCGAGGAACGCTTTTTCTCGACGAGATCGGCGATCTGCCGTTGCATCAGCAAGTCAAGCTTTTGCGCGTGCTGGAGGACGGCGCCGTGACCAGAGTCGGCTCGGCCGTGCCGATGTGCGTGAATCTGCGCGTGCTGGCGGCGACCAACAAGGATTTGCCTCGCCTAGTCGCGGCGGGCATGTTTCGCGCCGATCTCTACTATCGGCTGGCGGTCATCGAAATGTACGTGCCGTCGCTTCAGGAACGCGGGAGCGGCGAAAAGATCGGCATCTTCAGGTCTGTGATCGGCTCGTTGTTCGGCGAGGAGTTGCTCGCAACGCTGCCCGACTTGCCGTCCTGGCTGACCGATGCCGTCGCGAACATGCGCTTTCCCGGCAACGTCCGGGAGCTGCGCAACCTGGCCGAGCGCATCGGCGTGACCGTGAAGCAGATGCGCGCTTGGGATCCGCAGCGTCTGCAAGCGCTGCTCGCGCAGGTGCAAAAGACCCAAGCGGCGCTGTGGCTGGGCTCGCCCGAGCACCCGCGGTGGGATATGGCCGATCGAACCCGCGTGCTCGACGCGCTCGCGACCAATGGATGGCGGCGTCAAGATACGGCGCAATACCTTGGCATCAGCCGGAAAGTGCTCTGGGAAAAAATGCGCAAATACCATATCTCCGACACGGAGCGGGTGAGGGCATAGGCGCGGCTGCATTAGCCATTCGGACGGCTATCGACTCGAACGCCATGCGCGCGAGAATCGTCTGTCGGCTCATCTCTTTCGTGTGCTTCACGATCTATGGCCGGCACGATGAACCCAACGCGGCAAGGATCGATTGAGCGATGAAATACGAGATGAAAACGGTTGTCGGCGCACGCCCCGCGGGGGTGGATCTGCGCGGTTCGATGCGTGCGAGAGTGCGCCGGGGGCTCGCGCCCAGCATGGCTCCGCGGCCCTGGTGGGCCGGCCGCCGGCATGCCGTGCACGGGCGCTGCGGGCGCCTTCGGTTGCCCCTTTTGCAATCATTGATTAAACTGCAATCAATGATTAATGGAGGGCCTGGCCATGGCGAGTATGACAATCCGCAATATCGACGAGCAGCTCAAGTCCCGCTTGCGAGTGCAAGCGGCGCACCATGGGCGATCGATGGAAGACGAGGCGCGGGACATTTTGCGTGCCGCGCTGTCGACGCAGGACGATGCCGCGCGGCAAAGCTTGATCGACTCCATCCGCTCCCGCATTTCACCGCTTGGCGGTGTCGATCTGAGCTTGCCGGCTCGGGAGACGATTCCGGAGCGCGTGGATTTCGGCGCATGATCGTCCTCGATACCAACGTCCTCTCGGAAACGTTGAGGTCGGCGCCGGATCCGCGCGTGATCGAATGGTTTCGTGCTCAGCGGCGTGCTGCACTCTTCACGACGACCATCACGCGTGCGGAGATTCTGTACGGCCTTGGGTTATTGGCCGACGGTCCGCGCAAACAAGCGTTGTCGGCGGCCGTCCAGGCGATTTTCGAAGAGGATTTCGCGGGCCGGCTTCTGACGTTCGATAGCGATGCAGCCGATCTTTATGCCACCATCGCCGTCTCGCGCCGAAGCGCGGGAAAACAGATCAGCCAATTCGATGCGATGATCGCGGCGGTAGCGCGATCCACGGGCGCGACGCTGGCAACACGGAACGTCAAAGATTTTGTCGATTGCGGTATTGCCGTCATCGATCCATGGGCGGCGTGAAGGCCGAGCGCCAAGGTGCAATCGGAGCGAACCGGGCCGCGATCCAATCGATGAAGGCCCGTGTTTTAGCGGGTAGCAGGCGGTTCGAAGGCACGACGGTATAGATGGCCCCGTCGTCGTGCGGCAGCCATTCGCCAAGAACGGGCACCAGTGTCCCGGTTGCCAACTCTCGGCCAACGAGCCAGTCCGTACTCAGCATAATTCCCAACCCCTGCTCGGCCGCGTGCACGAGCGCCTGGGCGTCGTCCGACACGAGCGGCCCGTCCGCTCGGACCGTGACGCGCTCGTCTTGCGCGTTCACGAACGTCCAGTTCGGGTGCGAAGCCAAGCCGCTGAAAGCCAGGCAGGGCAGGCGTTCCAAATCTTCGGGGCGGCTCGGCGCGCCGTGGCGTGCGAGGAAAGCCGGCGCGGCGCACAAAAGCCGCCGGCGCGGTGTGATGCGCCGCGCTACAAGTCGCGAATCCGCCAGCTCCGCCAAGCGCACGGCCGCGTCGAAGCCCTCGGCTACAAGATCGACGAATTGATTGGAGTAGGACGCGTCGATGCGCACCTGCGGATGCGCGGCCATGAACTCGGGGAGATAAGGCGCGATCCACATTCGCCCGAACGTGCCGGGTAGTGCCAATCTGAGCGTGCCGCGCGCTTCTCCGCGGCCATACGTCGATGCTTCCTCTCGTGCATCCGCCAGGGCGCCGGCGATCGCCTGCGCTCTGACGAGAAAGCCGGCACCGGCTTCGGTCAATGCGACGTGGCGCGTGGTGCGGGTGAACAGCCGCACACCCAAACGCTGCTCGAGCGACTGCACTCGGCGCGATAGCACGGTCGCGTCGCGGCCAAGCACGGCGGCTGCCTTGGTGAAGGAGCCTTGCTGGGCGACCGCCGCGAATGCCGCAATCTCGGCGATTTCATTTCCGTCCGGCCATTGATGCATGAGGTGCATGAGTGTCGTGTGATTGGCATAGTTTATACCGCTTGAATGCATGAGTAAGCTTCGGAACATACCAACTGAGGAGTACAGCCATGCAAGCCATCGAACTTTCCGCCCCTTCTCTTGACGCCCTGCGGACCGTGACGTTGCCGCAACCTCATCCGGGTCCGGGCGAGGTGCTGGTGCGCATGCGCGCGGCGAGCCTGAATTTCATCGATCTCGCCGTAGCAACGGGGCGCTACAAGGTGCCGCGTTTCCCGATCGTGCCGGTTGCGGACGGGGCGGGCGAGGTTGCTGAGATCGGCGCGGGGGTGACCGAATTCGCGATCGGCGATCGTGTCATCCCGCATTCGAAGCCCCTTTGGGTGGGAGGACCCGCGCGGGCAGCGGTCAGCGGGGCCACGCGCGGTGTCGTGCTGCCCGGCTCATTGGCCGAGTACGTGGTCTTGCCCGCGAGTGCGCTCGTTTCCACGCCCGCGCATTTGAGCGAGACGGCGGCGGCAACGCTGCCGATTGCGGCGACCACCGCTTGGCGCGGTTTGCGCACGGCGAACGTTCGTCCCGGTTCCGTCGTCGCATTGATCGGTACGGGCGGCGTCAGCGTATTCGCGCTTCAGCTGGCGAAGGCGGCCGGCGCGACCGTCATCATCACTTCTTCGTCCGACGAGAAGCTCGAACGCGCGAAGGCGCTCGGCGCCGATCATGTGATCAATTACCGGCGCACGCCCGCATGGGACGACGCCGTAGTCGAACTGACGAACGGCGAGGGGGCCGATTTGATCGTCGAGACGGGCGGCACGCAAACCTTCGGTCGTTCAGTGAATGCGGCAGCGGTTGGCGGCACGGTGTTCGTGATCGGTTTCGTAACGGGGACGAGCGCACCCGCCGACCTCATGACGATCATGACCAAGGCGTTGAATGTGCAAGGCAACAACACGGGACCCGTGTCCGACTTGCGCGATGTTGCGCGGGCTATCTCCGCGAGCAAGATCGTGCCGATCGTAGACACGACTTTCGGCATCGGCGATGTTCCCCAAGCCTATGACTATCTGGCGCAAGGCGGACAACATTTCGGGAAGATCGCGATCGCGCATTAATGCGGCTGACGTTGCTGCCGGGCGTAGTGGCTGCGAATGGCGTCTTGCAGCAAATCGGCCAGGACATGAGCGTCGTCGCTGCAACGGCTCGCGCGATGCAAAACGATCTCGACCGGGCCAAGCGGCGGCGCGCCGGTGAACATGGATAGGCGCTCGGGTACGCCGAGCATCGTGCGCACCGTCACGCCGAGGCCCGCTTGCATCCCGCACCAAAGGCTCGCGAGGCTCGGCGTCGTCATCGTCAAACGCCAGGCGATGCCGGCGCGGGACAGCGCATCGATCGCCATGTCGCGGAACAAGCACGGGCCGTCGAACACGGTGAGCGGCACGCTGGAGGCCGCGTCGGTTCGCGCCAACCTCGGCGCGCAGCCCAGCCACACGGCCGGCACCGTTGCGATGCGTTCGGCGCCTGGCGGACAAACGGCGGCGAAGGCAACGGCGACGTCGAGTTTGCCGCTGGCGACATCGGCAGCGAGTTCGAAGTTTCGTCCCGCCTTGATCTCCAATTGCACATATGGCCGCGATGCGGCGTAACGGATCAATAGCGCCTGAAGGATGACGTCGGCGAAATCTTGAGGGATACCCAAACGAATCGCCGCGCGCGTATCGGATGCGCCAAGGGCGTTGCCGAGCTCGTCGTTCAACGCAAGGACGCGACGAGCGTATCGGAGCAAAACGGTGCCGGCGTCGGTTAGCGCGAGCCCGCGTCCGCGCCGCTTGAAGAGCGGCTGGCCGGCCTGCGCTTCGAGCTTTCGCAGTTGCATGCTGATCGCAGACGGCGAGCGGTGCAGACGCGTCGCCGCATGCGAGAACCCACCCAGTTCCACCCCGACGACCATGGTGCGCAGCGCATCCATGTCGAAGTTAAGCGGCTGTCCCATTTCCGTTTTCCTGAAGTGGCGGTTTCGAATTTTTCGATTTTCAGAACATTAGCAGATCCCTAGCATAGGCAAACCGCGATTCGAAAATCGCGAATTGAAACCGCAAAAGGGACGATGAAATGAATCAGTCGAACACGCCGATCGGCTTTATCGGGCTAGGCGCAATGGGCGAGCCGATGGCGCTTAATCTTCGAGCGGCGGGGATCGAGCTGATGGTCTGGAATCGCTCTGCCCCCAAGCGCGCCCGTCTCGCGCAGGCGGGCGCGCGCGTGGCCGACGATTGCGCTCAGGTCTTCGAAGTGTGCGCGACCGTGTTGTTGATGCTTGCTCACGCCGAGGCGATCGATCTCGTGCTTGCTCGCGGCGAACCTCAGTTCCTGCACAGAGTGCGGGGGCGCACGATCGTGCATATGGGGACGACGTCGCCGGCCTATTCGAGAGGGCTCGAACAAGCCATTCGTGCGGCGGGCGGCCGCTACGTCGAGGCGCCGGTATCGGGGTCGCGCAAACCGGCCGAGGACGCTCAGCTTGTCGCGATGCTGGCCGGAGAGCGGGAAGCGGCCGAAGCGGTGCGTCCGCTGTTCGCGGCGATGTGCAAGCGCGCGGAGTATTGCGGCGAAGTGCCTGCGGCGCTGACGATGAAACTCGCCGTGAATATCTTTTTGATCACGATGGTAACGGGGCTCGCGGAGGCCATGCATTTCGCCCGCGAGCAAGGCCTGGACCTTGCTCAATTCGTCGCAATCGTCGACGCCGGGCCGATGGCGAGCGACGTATCGCGCGTGAAAGCGGCGAAGCTGCTCAATGCCGATTTCACGGAACAAGCCAGCATCGAGAACGTGCTCGACAACAATCGGCTCATCGCCGCCGCCGCGCGGGCCGCCAACATCGCCTCGCCGCTGCTCGACGTCTGTCATGACCTTTATCGCAATACGCGTGCGTTGGGGCTGGGCGCACAGGATATGGTCGCTGTCGTGAAGGCAATCGAGGCGAGAACCCGCGGCGCGGGCGCGTCGGTTGCGCGGCGCTAGGTGGGTGCGCGGGGCGTCCATGCGGCGAAAGGACGCGTGCCCGGTCGTCGTCGGCCCGAATCCGAGCGATTGACGTGGGGGCGATCCGCGCGGCGTTCGGCCTAAAGAGGGGCCTTGAGCAGTGGACGATGGCGCTGAGCCGGTATATAAGAGTCGAACGAGCCTAGCTCACCAAGAACAGACCGATAGGAATGCCACTATGACGCCCGACCCGAACCGGCCGCAGGAAGATTCGAAAACCCCCGATCTGGCCCATCTCAACGATGCGCTCAATCACGTCGATACGTTGCTCTCGTCGGGCAACATCGCCGTCAGCGCCGCCAAAGGAATTCTTTACAGCCTCATCGAGACGCTAGGCGCGTTGGTGGGCGACCCCGACCTGCCGGAACATAGCCGCGCGGGATATGAAGGGTTGCTCGAGACGGCGCGCGAGTTGCGGTCGAAAGTGGGTAAGTGACCGGTCGCGAGCGAGCGGGGCGGCCGCCGGGCCGGCTTCGCGCATTACGCGCGAACCCACGGCCCAGTAAGGCGCGGCGGCCTTCAAGGAGCCGCGCCGAGCGGTCCCGAGCGCTCGCTCCACCAAACCGGGCTCGACTCCCTGCTAAAATGCGCTCGCCGCAATGTAGTGGATCGCAGATGAAATTGCTTGATGCCTTGGTCGAACAGCGCATTGCCGCCGCCGCCGCGCGTGGCGAGTTCGACGACTTGCCGGGTGCAGGGGCGCCGCAGGAACTAGACGACGACTTGCTCGTGCCCGAGGAAGTTCGCGTTGCCAATCGCATACTGAAAAACGCCGGTTTCGTGCCGCCCGCGGTCGAGCAGTTGCGCTCGCTGCGGCACTTGAGAGACGAACTCGATGCGGCGGGTGACAACGCCACGCGTTGCCGCCTTCAAGCCAAGCTGCTCGCGCTAGATATGGCGCTCGAATCGCTTCGCGGGGAGCCCACCGTGGTTCCGCGCGAATATTGCAGGCGGATTGCCGAACGTCTCTCGGAGCGCGTCTTGGCCGGCGAAGAGGACGCGGCAGGCGCCCATCTGGCGGGACTGTCGTGAGTCGACCGCTCGCACCGGCTCTCTCGCCACCCCACGCCCATAATCTCGATGGGGTGACGAGCGCGGAGCCGGAATCGGCCGTGGTCGTCTCCGAGCGCGACCGGCGTTTCATGGCGATGGCCCTGAACGCCGCCGAGTCGGCTCGCGCGGCGGGCGAGGTGCCCGTGGGCGCAGTACTCGTGCGCGGCGACGACGTCATCGCCACCGGCTTCAATCATCCGATCGGCGGGCACGACCCATCGGCCCATGCCGAGATGGCCGCGCTGCGTGCAGCCGCCCAATCGCTACAGAATTACCGGCTCCCCGGTTGCGAGCTCTACGTGACGCTCGAGCCTTGCCTCATGTGCGCAGGCGCCATCATGCATGCGCGGATCGCGCGCGTCGTATTCGGCGCGCACGACCCGAAGACGGGCGCGTGCGGCAGCGTCGTCGATGCGTTCGCCAATCGTCAGCTCAATCACCATACCGAAGTCGCGGGCGGCGTGCTGGCCACGGAATGCGGCGACGCGTTGAAGTCGTTCTTCGCGCATCGGCGCGAGGCGATTCGCGCCGAACGTGCCGCAGCGGCGGCACGCGCGCAAGCCTGCATGCCGGAACAGCCGGTCTGATGTCGGTCACCGCTCAAGGCGGGGAAATCATCGTTTAAAATGCGGCCCATGACCCGTGCCCGCACCATCGAAATCGTCGCTCCTTCCGGCTATCCGCCCGACGTCTCCGCTTTCGAACGCGCGATCGCGCGATTGCGGGCCGACGGTCACCAAGTGCTCGGCGACGAGCTTGCGCAGCGACGTCATCTGCGCTTCGGGGGCACCGACGCACAGCGTGCCGATGATCTCAATCGGTTAGCCGATCCCGCCCATCCGTTGCCCGACATCGTTCTCGCCGTGCGTGGCGGCTACGGTGCGGTACGTCTCCTCGATCTGCTCGACTACGCGGGGCTAGAGCGCCGGCTGGCCGGCGCGCCGGTTGCGATCTGCGGTCACAGCGACTTCACGGCGATCCAATTGGCGCTGTTCGCGCGCGCCGGCATCGTGACGTTCGGCGCTCCTATGTTAGCCGGCAATTTCGGCGCCGAGGCGCTAAGCGCTTTCACGACCGAACATTTCTGGCGCGCCCTGCAATCCCCGGAATTCACGGTGCGCGAAACGTCCCCTCAGACCGAGCGATTCGAGGCGGAAGGGACGCTCTGGGGCGGCAATCTCGCCATGATCGCCGCGCTCGTCGGCACGCCGTATATGCCGCGCATCGAGGGCGGCATTTTTTTCATCGAAGACATCAACGAGCACCCGTACCGTGTCGAGCGCATGCTTTATCAACTGCACCTGGCTGGCATCCTCGGCCGCCAGCAGGCGCTCGTGCTTGGCGATTTCACGGGCGGCAAGCTATCGCCGTACGACAACGGCTACGACTTTTCGGCGATGCTCGACCAAGTCCGTGCATTCAGCGGGCTGCCGATCGTCGATGGTCTGCGTTTCGGCCACGGCGCCGACCTCGTCACGCTGCCGTTTGGTGCAAAAGCGCGGCTGCAAGCCGGGCACGACGGCTTCTCCCTTACGGTGACGGGACACCCCACGCTGCGCTGAACATCCGTCTTCGATGCTTTAGTTCGACGCGGTAGCGGCGTACCTCTTCAGATTGTTGACAATTTTTCCTCCGCTATCACGCGGAAAGGCAGTGCATGGCCCGACGTCCAATGCGCTCAGATGGGGCGTGCGTGCACCAAATAGCGGATTTGTCGGTCGATTCCGCGAACGGGCGATATGACGTTTGGCCAAATAAATTGTTGACAATCTTTATGTCGAATCTACTATACCCAACATGTCGAAGCCGAAATTGTCCGAGCCAGCCACGCCCACGGCCATCGCCGACCGTATCCGCGACGCGATCCTCGAGCATCGTCTCGAGCCCGGCGCGAAGCTGACCGAGGCGCAGTTGTGCGACGTGTTCGGCGTCAAGCGCGGCAGCGTGCGCCAGGCGCTATCGCTGCTGGCCAGCGAGCATCTAGTCGATTTGGAGCCGAACCGCGGCGCCTTCGTGGCAAGCCCGTCGCTCAAGCAGGTGCATGAGGTATTCGAAATGCGCCGCATCATCGAAAGCGCGGTCATCGAGCGCGTATGCCGCGATCGTGGCGGCGAGGGAGCAGGGCACTTGAAGGCCATCGCGAAAATGATCGAGCGGGAGCGTAGCGCGTTTGAGCAGCGCGACTTCCGCGCGTGGATTCGGCTGTCGGGTGAATTTCATACGTCGCTCGCGGCATTGACCGGCAACCAGGTGCTTTGCGATTGCTTGTCCGGTCTCGTGGCTCGCTCCACATTGATTTCGGCGCTTTACGAATCGCTCGGACGCAGCCCGTGCTCGTTCGACGAACATGCTCAGATCGTCGAGGCGGTCAGCGCCGGCGATTCGGATCGCGCGGCAAGGTTGATGGTGCGGCATTTGGAGACGGTCGAATTGAAGATGCTGGATCGGCCTGCGCGCGGCGCGGCCGACCTGCGCGAGGTGTTCGGCGCCTAACCGGCGCCCGCGCCGTTAAGGCGGCATCTCTCGAACGGTTTCATGTATTTGCTTAGGACAACTAAGCATCTCCCGAAGTGATGGCCGCAGAACGCGCCGACTGCGACCCGTCGTTCGAGGCGCCCAACCGCGTCGGCATGAGAGGTGCCGCGCGAGCCCGCTCTTGTCTTTCACCGGAGACGCTCATGCCTGACCTGACTGTTCCAACCGATGCCGGGCCCGTCGGCCCATCGGCCGTGCCCCTCGAGACGCGACAGCCCGCGGGCTATAGCGAGCGCTTATGCAATGCCGATCTTGCGCCGCTTCGCGATCAGCATTGGGGGAGCTACAACATCTTTGCGTTCTGGATGTCGGATGTGCACAGCGTGGGCGGCTACGTTTTCGCGGGCAGCCTATTCGCGCTCGGCCTGACGAGCTGGCAGGTGCTGATCGCGTTGCTCGTGGGCATCGGCATCGTCAATCTCTTCGCCAATCTGATCGCCAAATCGAGCCAGCGCAACGGGGTGCCGTATCCCGTCATTTGCCGAGCGACGTTCGGCGTGCTCGGCGCCAATATTCCGGCCGTCATTCGCGGCTTGATCGCGGTCGCGTGGTACGGGATTCAGACGTATCTCGCATCGAGCGCATTCGTCATCGTACTGCTCAAGTTCGCGCCTCAATTGATGCCGTACGCCGATCTCCATCAACATGGCTGGCTCGGTTTGTCGACGCTCGGTTGGGCCGGCTTCATGATGCTTTGGGTCTTGCAAGCGCTCGTGTTTTGGAACGGGATGGAGACGATCAAGAAGTTCATCGACTTCGCCGGCCCGGCCGTCTACGTCGTGATGTTCATCCTGGCCGGCTACATGGTGGCGCGCGCCGGTATCTCGAACATTCGGCTCAACCTCGGCACCGTGAAGTATCACGGTTGGGAAGCGCTGCCGGTCACGATCACGGCGATTTCGCTCGTCGTATCGTATTTCTCGGGGCCGATGCTGAACTTCGGCGACTTTTCCCGGTACTGCGAAAGCTATCGCAGCGTGAAGCGCGGGAATTTCTGGGGACTGCCTGTCAACTTTCTCGCGTTTTCGCTCGTCACGGTCGTCACGACGTCGGCCACGCTTCCGGTGTTCGGCGAGTTGATCACGGATCCGGTCGCGACCGTCGCTCGCATCGATCATCCGTTCGCGGTCGTGCTCGGCGCGCTAACGTTCATGATCGCAACGATCGGCATCAACATCGTCGCCAACTTCGTGTCCCCGGCATTCGATTTCTCGAACGTGGCGCCCAAGCACATCAGTTGGCGCGCCGGCGGCATGTTTGCTGCCGTCGCGTCGGTTTTCATCACGCCTTGGAATCTGTTCAACAACCCGGGCGTCATCCATTACACGCTCGATGTGCTCGGCTCGTTCATCGGGCCGCTCTACGGCGTGCTGATCGTGGATTACTTCTTCGTCAAACGTCAGGATGTGGTCTTGGACGACCTCTATTCGATGTCCGAATCGGGCGCCTATTGGTATCGCGGCGGCGTGAACCGGCGCGCCGTCTTCGCCGTCTTGGCGGCGGCCGTCATCGCGGTCCTGTGCGTGATGACGCCGGCTTTGGCCTCGCTCGCCAACTTCTCTTGGTTTATCGGCGTCGCGCTTGGTGCGACGTTCTACGCGTTCGCGGCACGTATGGCTCGCGATTGACGGGCAACGTTCAAGCATCGGAGGGCAGGGCGATGAAGATTAAGCTCATCAATCCCAACACGACCGCTCGAATGACCGAGACGATGGTCAGTTGCGCGCGGGCCGCGGCGGCAACGGGCACCGAGATTTTGGCGGCCACCTCGCGCATGGGGCCGCCGTCGATCGAAAGCTGGTATGACGAGTCGCTCGCGCTGCCGGGGCTGCTTGCCGAGGTAGCGGCCGGCGAGCGCGAGGGCGCCGACGGCTACGTGATCGCTTGTTTCGGCGATCCCGGGCTCTATGCCGCGCGTGAACTCGCGCGCGGTCCTGTGGTCGGCATCGCCGAAGCGGCGATGCACGCAGCGAGCGTCATTGCACCGAGCTTCGCCGTCGTGACGACGCTCGCGCGCACGACAGGGATGGCCTGGCACCTGGCGGAGCGTTACGGCATGAAGCGCTTTTGCCGCAACGTGCGGGCGACGGATCTCGCGGTGCTCGACCTCGATCGTCCGGGCAGCGCCGCGCGTCGTTTGATCGCGGACGAGTGCCGCCGTGCGCTAGACGATGACGGGGCCGAATCGATCGTGCTCGGATGCGCCGGAATGGCCGACCTCGCGCGAGCGATCGAAGACGAGATCGGCGCACCCGTCGTCGAAGGCGTCACCGCGGCGCTCAAGTGGGTGGAGGCGCTCGCGGGCCTCGGTTTGTCGACTGCTAAGCGGGGTGAGTACGCGCGCCCGCTTGCGAAACGCTACGACGGTCCGCTGGCCGATTTCAGCCCGCGCGACGCTTGACGCGCCCAGCCGGCCGGTCGTTCGCACGGCGACCCGGCCCGGCACGACATACGTCTGCGGTGACCCCCGTTATCGGCCTACCTGTATGGGCGCGCACCGGCCTTTTCTATACACTGATTCCACCGAATAAACCCATTGCGGCAGCCGCCTAAGTATCGCGGCGGCCGCGAGGATCGCCCACCAACGCTTGCCTCGAATCATTGCCATGACATCCGACTCCCGCTATCCGCGCGATCTGATCGGCTACGGCCGGCAGCCGGTCCAAGCCGATTGGCCGGGCCGCGCGCGCGTCGCCGTCCAGTTCGTTCTCAACTATGAAGAAGGCGGCGAAAACTGCGTTTTGCACGGCGATCCGGCATCGGAGCAGTTTCTCTCCGAGATCGTAGGCGCGGCGGCTTATCCGGCTCGGCACATGAGCATGGAATCGATCTACGAATATGGATCGCGAGCCGGCGTTTGGCGCATTTTGCGTGAATTCGAAAAGCGCGGTTTGCCGCTGACGGTATTCGGCGTCGGCATGGCCCTCGAGCGTCATCCCGAGGTGGCGCGCGCGTTCGTCGAGTTGGGTCATGAGATCGCTTGCCACGGGTGGCGCTGGATCCATTACCAAGACATGTCTCCCGAGCGGGAAGCCGAACATATGCGGCTCGGCATGGAAGCGATCGAGCGCGTGACGGGCGTACGGCCGCTTGGGTGGTATACGGGCCGGGATAGCCCGAATACGCGCAGACTCGTGGCCGAATACGGCGGTTTTCTGTACGACTCGGACTACTACGGCGACGACCTGCCGTTTTGGACGGACGTGACGGTATCGAGCGGCGAGGCGCAAGCGCAACTGATCGTGCCGTACACGCTCGATACGAACGATATGCGATTCGCGACGCCGCAGGGCTTCAACACGGCCGACCACTTCTTTACCTATCTGCGCGATGCCTTCGACGTGCTCTACGAAGAAGGGGACGAGGCGCCGAAGATGCTGTCGATCGGCATGCACTGCCGGTTGCTCGGGCGGCCCGGGCGTTTTCGCGCGTTGCAGCGGTTTTTAGATCACATCGAACGGCACGACCGCGTCTGGGTGACGCGCCGCGTCGATATCGCGCGCCATTGGCGCGACCGTCATCCTTATCAGCCACAAACGGACAGCTCACGCGCATGAAGCCGATGCAATACTCGCTTGAACAACTCAATTCGATGCCGCGCGATGCGTTCGAGGCGGCGCTATCGGGCATCTTCGAGCACTCGCCGTGGGTAGCCGAACAGGCGGCCGATGCGCGGCCGTTCGCGAGCGTCGATGCGCTCTATACGAAGATGCGCGAAATCGTGGCGCAATCGGGCGATACCCGTCAGCTCGCGCTCATCAACGCTCACCCGGAACTCGCGGGCAAGGCGGCGGTACGGGGCGAGTTGACGGCCGAATCGACGCGCGAGCAAAGCGGCGCCGGCCTCGCCGCCTGCACGCAAGAGCAATTCGACAAGCTGCACCGCTTGAATGCGGCCTATCGCGAGAAGTTCGGGTTTCCGTTCATTCTCGCCGTACGCGGCTACGACCGGGCCGGGATCATCGCCAATTTCGAATCGCGCGTGAACAACTCGCGCGACGAAGAATTGCGCACGAGCTTGGAGCAGATTTACCGCATCGCAAGGTTTCGCATAGACGATCTCGTGACGGCATGAAGCCCGAGAAGAAGCATGCGGCGCCGGCAATGACCGCTTGATGCGGCGATACGACGTTTGATTCGCAGTACGAACCGACAGATACGAAGGACGACAACAATGGCTCTCCCGATTCTCGACCCCAACGCTCCCGACTTCACACGCCGCTACGTCAACCTGGCCGATCCGCGCTTGGGGGCGCAGGCGCTCGAGGCGAGCGACGAATTCTTCGCGCCGAAGGAGCGCATGCTCAGTCCCGAGCCTGCCGTGTTCATTCCCGGTAAATACGACGATAACGGCAAATGGATGGACGGCTGGGAAACGCGTCGCAAGCGCACGACCGGCTACGACTGGTGCATCGTCAAACTGGCGCGCGCAGGCGTCATTAAAGGGCTCGATATCGATACGAGCCACTTCACCGGCAATTTCCCGCCCGCGGCGTCGGTCGAGGCCGCGTACGTGCCGGCCGGCGAGCAGCCGGGCGGCTCGACGCAATGGAAGGAAATCGTTCCGTCGATGACGTTGCAAGGCAATACGCATCACTATGTCGATGTCGCCGACGGCGAAGCCTATACGCACCTTCGTTTGAATCTGTACCCGGACGGCGGCGTGGCGCGGTTGCGCGTGTATGGGCAGCCGCAAGTCGATTGGACGAAGGCAAGCCGCGGCGCGCCCGTCGATTTGGCCGCGATGGAAAATGGGGCCTATATCGTCGCCGCCAACAATCAGCATTTCGGGGCCGCATCCAATTTGCTGATGCCGGGCCGGGGCGTGAACATGGGCGACGGCTGGGAAACGCGCCGTCGACGCGAGCCGGGCAACGACTGGACGATCATCGCACTGGCGCAGCCGGGCACGATTACGAAGATCGAAGTGGACACCGCATTCTTCAAGGGCAACTATCCTGACCGCTGCTCGATCCAAGCGGCCTACGTCAAGGGCGGAACCGATAGCTCGCTCGTCACGCAGGCGATGTTCTGGCCGGTCTTGCTCGGCGAACAGAAGCTGCAAATGGACAAGCAGCATTACTTCGAAGCCGAACTGGCGGCACTCGGCCCCGTGACTCACCTGCGTCTGAACATCATTCCGGACGGCGGCGTTTCACGCTTGCGCGCGTGGGGCGTGCTTGCATGAGCGGCGCACTGATGAAGGCACTGACGATCGAGCCCCTGACGCGCGAGGCGTTCGCGCCGTTCGGCGACGTCATCGAGCTCGACGGCGCGCGCCAAATCCCGATCAACCTCGGCACGACGATTCGTTACCACGATCTCGCCCGCGTCGATGTGGACGAGGCGGGCGGACGGCCGCTCATCAACCTGTTTCGCGGTCAACCGCGCACGCTGCCGTTCGAAGTGACGATGCTCGAGCGTCATCCGTTGGGCTCGCAGGCCTTCGTCCCGCTCACGGACAAACCGTATCTGGTTGTCGTGGCGCCGGCCGGCCAACTCGAGTTCGACGCGGTGCGCGCGTTCGTGACCTCGGGCTGGCAGGGCGTGAATTATACGAAAGGGGTCTGGCACCATCCGCTGATTGCGCTCGATGTCGTCAGCGATTTCATCGTGGTAGATCGGGGCGGGGAGGGGCACAACTGCGACGAGCAGGCGCTGCCCGAGTCGCTGTGGTTGACGCAGGATGCCTTAGCCGACGCGCTCCGATAGCCGCTTCAAGCCTTGCCGATTCGAACGCCCGTGTGAATTCCCACGGGCGTTTTTGCTTGTCGATTCGGGCGTAGCCCTTGCGGACGCACGATGTAGGAAAACGCTGACAAGTGCGCTGTCAGATATTACGCAAGGTTCAGCAGCGGCTGATTTGTTTCCGAGAGGCGCTCGCCGATACTTTCATCACAGGAAAACGCTTCGTACCAAGCAACACCGGACGGACGTTTCGGACCTCGAGCTACGGAGAGATCGCCATGAGCCGCTTCGCCAAAGACCTCATCGAACTTCAACGCCTTTGCCTTGGTGGTTCCGGTGCGTTGACCCAGCACCTGCTGCGCGAAATCGCCTGCAACTTGATCGCGGCGGGCGTCGCCGACGAGCGCGACGGCTGCTGATCGCTCGCCGACGCAAACGTTTCGCACAGAACGCATTCTTGGGCGACGAATACTGAAAGCGATCTACCCGGAATCGCCGCTTACCGCCCGATTTTTAAATTCGAATCACGATACCCAGGCAGAGATAGTCATGAACAACGGCTCAGAAAACCTCGAATCGATCCGCGAAATCAATCTGTCCTACCTTTCGCTGGCGCAGCGCCTGCTGCGCGCGGATCGTGCCGCCGGTATGCAACGGCTCGGACTGTCGACGGAAGTGGCGGACGTCATCGCCGATCTGTCGGGGCCGCAACTGCTGAAGCTGGCCGCCTGTAGTCAACTCGTTTGCTTTTTCCGGTTCAACGACCGCTCGATGCTCTCTACGCTGGCTGCGCCCGCCGTGCGCGCGCCTCACGTCCAAGAGCTGCTGGCGCAAGCTGCGTAACCGCCGGCGCGACGATCGGCGATCGAACGTCTCCCCGAATACGCGAAAGGGTAGCGCAGGCCCGCAAGCCGCCGCTACCCTTTCATTGAAGCCCCGCGAGTGACGATTCACGCCTCGCGGGGTTTTTCTTTTTTGCTTCTACCACCGCTATTACTGCTGCTTGCCCGAGTTGAACCAAGCCGCGATCTTTTCGCGCTCGTCGGGCGTCATCTTCGTGACGTTGCCGAGCGGCATCGCCTTGAGCACCACTGCCTGCTCATACAACCGCTGAGCGTTCGTCGAGATTTCTTGAGGCGTGTCGAATAGCACGCCGGCCGGTGCGCTGCCCATCAGCGTCGGATGCGCCGAGTGACAGGCGGCGCAGCGCTGTTGCAGGATCGGCTGGATATCGGCGAGCTTCACGACCGGTGCGTTGGCTGCTTGCGCTTGGGGCACGACCGGCTTGGGCAGCGTAACGGCAAGCGCGAGCGCCAGCAGGGCGACGCCGCCCGCGGGCAGGTACCACAGCACCTGGCCGCGATGGCGCATGACGAAGAACTGACGGATCAACGCGCCGGCCAGCATGATGACGACCAACACGGCCCAGTTATACGGATGCGTATAGGTCATCGCGTAGTGATTCGACAGCATCGCGAATACGACCGGCAGCGTGAAATAGGTGTTATGCACCGAACGCTGTTTGCCGCGCTTGCCGTAGATCGGGTTCGGCGCGTCGCCCTTGAGCATGGCGGCCACCATCTTGCGCTGCCCCGGAATGATCACGAAGAACACGTTGGCCGACATGATCGTCGCGAGCATGGCGCCCACGATCAGATAGGCCGCACGTCCCGCGAAGATATGGCAGGCAAGCCAGGCCGCGACGAGCACGTACAGACCGACGATGATCCCGAGCAGGCGATCGTTGTGACCGAGCACGCGACACAGCGAGTCGTAGACGATCCAGCCCGCGGCGAGGAAGCCCAATGCCGCGGCGACGGCGACGACAGGCCCCATTTGCAGCACATTGGGATCGATGAGGTACGTACTCGGCGAGAACAGGTAGAGCACGGTGAACAATCCGAAGCCGGACATCCACGTGGTGTACGACGGCCATTTCGACCAGTGCAGGTCCTCCGGCATCTGCGCCGGCGCGACCATGTACTTTTGCATGTTGTAAAATCCGCCGCCGTGGACGTGCCACAGCTCGCCGAACACGCCTCGCTCGAGGAGCACCGAATCCTTCGGTTTCTTCAAGCTGTTGTCGAGCGCGACGAAGTAAAACGATTCGCCGATCCATGCGATCGCGGCAACGACGTGCAGCCAGCGGATCGCGAGATTCAGCCAGTCGGTGATAAAGCCTTCCATGAAACGCCTCCGAACTCCTGATTGATCGTTGGTATAAGTTGGGTCAACTGCCGCGATAGGTGCTGTAAGCCCACGGCGAGACCAGGAGCGGCACGTGATAGTGCGCGGTGGCGTCGGCGATGCCGAAGCGCAGGACGACGCGGTCGACGAAACGCGGCTGCGGCACGTGTACCCCGGCCGCGGCGAAGTAGTCGCCCGCGTGAAACACGAGCTCGTATTCGCCGGCGCTCAACGCATCGCCTTCGAGCAGCGGTTGGTCGCACCGGCCGTCGTCATTCGTGAGCGTGCGCTTGATCAGGCTGCGGGCGTCGCCGTCGAGCTTGTACAGGTCGATCGCGATACCGGCGCCGGGACGGCCGTGCGCCGTGTCCAAAACGTGGGTAGTGAGCTTTCCCATTCGCAGTTTTCCTTGTGATGAACGCGAAAAGTGACGTGGGCAACCCGATCCAATACGCAAGCGGCGGATCGAGGCTCCACGTCACGTGGCTACATACCCGTCGGCGATTTGATGCGAGCGCCGTGCCGTCATTCTAAGAAGTAGACGAGCGCTCGCGCGCGCGCGATAGGAAAGATAAGGGCGGCCGCATGAGGCGATGCGGGCGACATGGCCGCGAAACCGGACGAATTCGACGATGTGGACGAAAGCACGCACCCAATATATCGAAACGGTGAAGGCGAGTATCGCTCCATCGTACATTGCCAGCGGTATTTTGGCTCCTGATCGTTATGGTCATCTCTCACCCAAACGCGAACGCGGTATAGACAATGACAAACGATGAGCCCTTGCACGCAACCGGTGCGGCGCGCCCCAAAACGATGCTCGTCAAGCACGCCGACGTGCTTGTCACCATGGACGGCGCACGCCGCGAATTGCGCGATGCGGGACTCTTCATCGAAGACAACCGCATCGTGGCCGTCGGCCCGACGAGCGAGTTGCCCAACGCGGCCGATCAAGTTCTCGATATGCGCGGGCATCTCGTCATGCCGGGGCTCGTCAATACGCACCATCACATGTATCAGAGCTTGACGCGAGCGGTGCCGGCCGCCCAAAACGCGGAGCTTTTCGGCTGGTTGACCAGTCTGTACCGGATCTGGGCCCACTTGACGCCCGAGATGATCGAGGTATCGACGTTGACCGCGATGGCCGAGTTGCTGCTGTCGGGCTGTACGACCTCCAGCGATCATCTTTATCTGTATCCGAACGGTAGCCGGCTCGACGACAGCATCGGCGCGGCGGCGCGCATCGGCATGCGCTTTCATGCGAGCCGCGGCAGCATGAGCGTCGGACAAAAGGACGGCGGATTACCGCCCGATTCGCTCGTCGAACGTGAAGACGAGATCCTCGCCGACACGCAACGATTGATCGAGACCTATCACGACGAAGGCCGCTACGCGATGTTGCGAATGGTGGTGGCGCCGTGTTCGCCGTTCTCGGTCAGCCGCGATCTGATGCGCGAATCGGCCACGCTGGCACGGCATTACGGCGTATCGATGCATACGCACCTCGCCGAGAACGTCAACGACGTGGCCTACAGCCGCGAGCGTTTCGGCATGACGCCCGCGCAGTACGCCGAGGATCTCGGCTGGGTCGGGGCGGACGTATGGCACGCGCACTGTGTCCAACTCGATGAGCCCGGCATATCGCTGTTCGCGCGCACGCGAACCGGCGTTGCGCACTGTCCTTGTTCGAATATGCGGCTCGCCTCGGGGATCGCCCCGATCCGGCGCATGCGCGATGCAGGCGTACCGGTCGGGCTCGGCGTCGATGGCTCCGCATCGAACGACGGTGCGCATCTCGTGGGCGAGGCTAGGCAGGCGATGCTGTTGCAACGCGTAGGGTTCGGCCCCGACGCGATGAGTGCGCGCGAGGCATTGGAGCTCGCCACGCTCGGCGGCGCCGCGGTGTTGGGCCGCGACGATATCGGCGCGCTCGCCCCCGGCATGGCGGCGGACTTCGTCGCGTTCGATCTGCGCCAGCCGAATTTCGCGGGTGCGCTGCACGACCCTGTGGCGGCACTTGTGTTCTGTGCGCCGTCGCAGGTGTCGCTGAGCGTGATCAACGGCAAGGTGGTCGTGCAAGACGGGCGTTTGGCCACGCTGGAGCTGTCGCCGCTGCTCGAGCGTCACAACGCGCTTGCCTTTTCGCTGGCGGAGGCGGCGCGCGCCGCGTAACGGCGGGTGCGCGACTGGCGGCTTGCGCCAGGGCGCGCGCCTAAACGCGATCGACGAGCGTGCGCGTCGCATCCGCGACGAGGCTGCGCAGCCAGCGCACTTCGTCGGAATAGTGGCAGCGCTCGTGCCAGAGCTGGTAGTACTGCATGGGCGGGAAATCGAGCGGGGCAGGCAGGACCGTCAGCGGCAGGAACTTGGCGTAGTGATCGGCGAACAATCGCGTCGTCGTGAAGATCAGGTCCGACTTGATCAACACGTATGGGGCCAGATTGAAGTACGGCAGGGTGACGACGACATGGCGCTTGAGCCGTTCGCGCGCGAGATGCACGTCGATCGCGCCGCGTTGGCCCACCGAGTACGGCGTGGGCGCGAGGTGCGGGGCGTTCAGGTACTGATCGAGCGTAAGCGTCCCGCGCTTGGCGAACGGGTGCGTGTTGCTCATCAGGCACACGATTTCGTCGACGAACAAGTTCGACAGATGCAACTGCTCGGGAGGCTCGGGCCAATTGCCGATGACGACGTCGAGCTTGCCGTCCTCGAGCGCGAGCTCGTAGTCGAACGAGGGTCCGAGCGAATGAAATTCGAGTTGAGCGTTGGGCGCCGCTTGCCGGAAGCGTTCGACGACGGTCGGCACGAACAGCACGTTCAGGTAGTCGGGACATCCGATGCGATAGCAACGGATGGACGTGGCCGGATCGAAGTTGTGCTGTTGGAAGCGGATCCGCTCGATTTCGCGCAACGCGTTCTGCACGGGCTCGAGCAGGCGCAGGCCGTACTCGGTCGGCACCATGCCGGACTTGCCGCGCACGAGCAACGGATCGCCCGTAATGTCGCGCAAGCGGCGCAGCGCGGCGCTGATCGCCGGCTGGGATTGATTGAGCTTGACGGCGGCGCGCGTGACGCTGCGCTCCATCAAGAGGGTGTGCAAGACGCGCAAAAGATACGTGTCGATCGCCTCGCGTTGCTGACTCATGTATTGCTCCGATATATGTTTCGGCTGATCGATGAGGGGTGGGGGTATCAGACTTTTAATATGTGCATGAACTTGCGTCAAGGGCGCACATACCCGTGTGGCGCATCGGCCAAATCGAGTGTTCGTACGATATTGTCGGCTCGACGCTCGCGCACGATTTGGGTATCGTCGGGCCAGGCCGCGCGGTGGGACGGCGCGAAGCGGCACGTCGACGGGGAGCGCGACGCGCGATCGGCGCGTCGCATCGGGGAACATAAGTCAAGCAGGTTTAGCGGATCTCATGGGCGATCAATCTATTCATAGCGGCCGGACGGATGCCGGCGTGCACGCGGTGCCGCGGCTCGAGCTGACAGGTATCAGCAAGCAATATCCGTCCGTCAAGGCGAACGACGGCGTGGACCTCGTCGTCGCGCCGGGCGAGATCCATGCCGTGCTGGGCGAGAACGGCGCCGGCAAGAGCACGCTGATGAAAATCATCTACGGCTCGGTGCGGCCCGATGCCGGGCAGATTCGCTGGGAAGGCGATCTCGTCGATATCGCGAGCCCTGCGCAAGCGCGCAAGCTCGGGATCGGGATGGTCTTTCAACACTTCTCGCTGTTCGAGACGCTGACTGTCGGCGAGAACATCGCCCTCGCATTGGACGAGCCGTTCGATTTGGCCGCCCTCGGCAAGCGAATTCGCGCCGTATCGGCCGAGTACGGTCTCGACATCGATCCGCAGCGGCATATACACAGCCTCACGGTGGGCGAGCGCCAGCGCGTCGAGATCGTCCGGTGCCTCTTGCAGCATCCCCGGCTGCTGATCATGGACGAGCCTACGTCCGTGCTGACCCCGCAAGCCGTGCTCAAGCTTTTCGAAACGCTCAAGCGGCTGGCATCGCAAGGATGCAGCGTGCTTTACATCAGCCATAAGCTCGATGAGATCCGCGCGCTCTGCGATACGGCAACGGTCATGCGCGGCGGCCGGGTGACCGGGCATGTGAAGCCGCGCGAGCAAACGAATGCGTCGCTCGCGCAGTTGATGGTCGGTCATGCGTTGCCCGAGTACACGCGTCGCGCGCACGCGCCGGGCAACGCGTTGCTGAGCGTCAACCGCCTGTGCGTGCCGAGCGACGATCCGTTCGGCACCTCGCTCGAGAACGTGACGTTCGACGTGCACGCGGGCGAGATCTTCGGCATCGCCGGGGTGTCGGGCAACGGCCAGGCCGAACTGCTCGCGGCGCTATCGGGAGAGCAACGCAGTGCGGTGGAGCCCGATGCCGTGACGATTTGCGGCAAGCGCGCCGCGCGGCTGTCGGCCGGGGCGCGCCGCCGGCTGGGATTTGCTTTCGTGCCGGAGGAGCGGCTTGGACGCGGTGCGGTGCCGGCAATGTCGCTCGAAGAAAATGCGTTGCTCACCGCGCATCGTCAGCCCGGCATGCTCAAACATGGGTGGATCGGCGCGCGTGCGATGCGCGCGTTCGCGACTCGCTGCATCGAAGCGTTCGACGTGCGTTGCGGCGGTCCCGAGGCGCTTGCGCAGTCGCTCTCGGGCGGCAATTTGCAGAAGTACATCGTCGGCCGCGAGGTGCTGCAAGCGCCGAAGGTGCTCGTCGTCGCACAGCCGACTTGGGGTGTCGACGTGGGCGCATCCGCGTTCATTCGTCAGCAGTTGCTCGATCTATCGGCGAAGGGCGTCGCGGTGCTGGTGATCTCGGAGGAGCTCGACGAGCTCTTCGATATTTGCGACCGCATCGCCGTCCTCGCGCGCGGCAGGCTCTCGCCCGCGCGCAAAACGGGAGAGACGAACGCGCAAGAGATCGGCCTATGGATGGCCGGCCTATTCGGCGATCACGGCGCGGCGCCGCCCGCCGAGCAGCCTGTGCATGCTTGACGCGGCTTAGGCACCGCTTCGTTGCCATCCGGAGCGCGCCCATACCGAACGATCGCGGTCCAACGCATCGGACACGAATAACCCACGCTTGAATTGACCATGTATTTTCCATATCGACTCGAAGCCCGACCGACCCCCTCGCGCACGATGCGGCTGGCCGTGCCCGTCATCGCTGCGGTGCTTACGCTCGCCATCGGCTTTTTGATTTTCGGTCTCGTCGGACGCGATCCGGTGCAGGCCATGCGCGCGTTCTTCATCGACCCGCTCGCCGATACGAACGGCTGGTCGGAGTTGCTGCTCAAGGCCTCGCCGCTGTGCCTCATCGGCCTCGGCCTCGCCGTCGGCTATCGTGCGAACGTCTGGAACATCGGCGCCGAGGGACAGATGCTGGCGGGCGGCATCGCGGCGAGCGGTGTCGCGATCCACTTCGATCAAGCGAGCGGGGCGTGGATCTTGTTCTTGATGATGGGGGCGGGCGTCATCGGCGGGATGTTGTGGGCGTCGATCCCGGCGTTCCTGAAAACGCGCTTCAACACGAATGAGATCTTGACGAGCCTCATGCTCACTTATGTGGCCACGCAGCTTTTGATCTATCTCGTCAGCGGCCCCTGGCGCGATCCGCAAGGGATGAACTTCCCGATTTCGGAGATGTTCTCGGGCGATGCGCTCTATCCGACCTTCGGCGGCGACTGGCGCTGGCACTGGCTGCAAGGAACCCGGCTCAATGCGTCGGTCTTCTTGACGTTGGCGGCCATCCCCGCCGTCTGGCTCTTCATGCGCAAGAGCTTCGCGGGTTTTCGCATGAACGTGGGCGGGCTCGCGCCGCTCGCCGCTCGCTACGCGGGCTTTTCCGATTCACGCACCGTATGGACCTCGCTGCTGATCAGCGGGGCGCTAGCCGGCCTTGCGGGCATGGGCGAGATTGCGGGACCGATCGGGCAACTGCAAGCGACATGGTCGCCTGGGTACGGCTTCACGGCCATCATCGTCGTGTTCGTCGGCCGGCTGCATCCGATCGGGATCGTGCTCGCGAGCTTGCTCATGGCCTTGCTTTATCTGGGCGGCGAAGCGGTGCAGACCTCGATGCAATTGCCGCAGGCTTTATCGGGCGTGTTTCAAGGGCTGTTGCTGTTCTGCTTGCTAGGTGCCGACCTGTTCGTCAACTATCGTGTCCGCCGCGTGTCGCGTGTCGCGCACGGCTAAAGCTAAACGCACCTACATCACGAACGAGCGCATGTCTCGCCATCGAATGACTCGCCAATCGAAATAGAACGACCATGGATATTCAACAAGCCGGCTCGCTTGCATCGAGCGCCGTCGTCGCGGCCATCCCGCTCATGTTCGCCGGGGTGGGCGAACTCGTCACCGAAAAGTCGGGCGTCTTGAATCTGGGCGTCGAAGGCATGATGCTGATGGGGGCCGTGACCGGCTACGCGGTGACCGTTATCACGGGCCATCCGTGGCTCGGCGTGGCGGCGGCTATCGGCGCCGGCGTCGCGATGGCGCTGCTGTTCGCGTTTCTGACGCTGACGATGCTCGCCAACCAAGTCGCGACGGGGCTGTCGCTCGCGATCTTCGGCACAGGTCTGTCCGCCTATGTCGGCAAGCCGTATACGTCGGCGTCGGTCAGCGCCACGATCGGCGCTTGGCCGATCCCCGGACTCGCGCATGTGCCGGTGCTCGGGCCCGCGTTCTTTTCCCTGACGCCGCTCGGGTATCTCGCGTTCGTCATGTTCGGCCTCGTGGCATGGTTCCTCTATCGCACGCGCGCGGGGCTCGTGTTGCGTTCGGTCGGCGAATCGCCGAGCGTCGCGCATTCGGTGGGTTTTCCCGTGATCGGCGTGCGCTATGGTGCGACGCTGTTCGGCGGCGGCATGGCGGGGCTTGCCGGCGGCTATTATTCGATCGTCTACCTGCATCTTTGGCAGGAGCAATTGACCTCGGGGCGTGGCTGGATCGCGCTCGCGCTCGTCGTGTTCGCCACCTGGCGGCCGGCCCGATTGCTCGTCGGCGCGCTGCTGTTCGGCGCGGTCACCGGCTTGCAGTTCTACGCCCAAGCCGTGGGCGTACCGGTCCCGACGCAATTTCTCGCGATGCTGCCGTACGTGGCGACCGTCGTCGTGCTGGCCGTGATCTCGCGCAATCCGAATACGATCAAGCTCAATGCGCCCGCATCGCTCGGCAAGCCTTTTTACGCGACGAGCTGACCGCGAAGCATGCGCCCGATCGACCGTTTCACCCCACACCACTGGAGAAGTCCGATGAAAAGAAAAACCTTGACCTCGCTCGCCGCCGGAGCGGCGCTCGCGTTGGGCGCGGCGCTCGCGCCCGCCGCGCAAGCGGCCGACGTACCGGGCGTTGCGTTCGTGTACTTGGGCAACCCCGGCGATGCAGGCTGGACCTACGCACACGATCAAGGTTCGAAAGAGGCCGAGGCTCAGTTCGGCAAGAAGATCAAGATCACGCGTGTGGAGGACGTACCCGAGTCGGCCGATTCCGAGCGTGTGTTCCGCGATCTGGCCAGCAAGGGCAACAAGATCATCTTCGGCTCCAGCTTCGGTTATCAGGACTTCGAACTGAAGGTTGCCAAGGATTTCCCCGATACGGTGTTCCTGCACGCAACGGGCTACAAGAAGGGCAAGAACTTCGGCACCTACGACGTTCGCATGTATCAAGGCGCCTATCTCGCCGGTATCGTGGCCGGTCATATGACGAAGACGAACACGCTCGGCTTCGTCGCATCGGTACCGATCCCCGAAGTCGTGCGCAACATCAACGCATATACGCTCGGTGCGCGTTCGGTCAACCCGAAGGTGCATACGAAGGTCATCTGGATCAACAGCTGGTTCGATCCGGGCAAGGAAAAGCAAGCGGCCGAAACGCTGATCAGCCAAGGCGCCGACGTGCTCTTGCAGAACACCGATTCGAGCGCCACGCTCGCGACCGCGCAAGAGAAGCATGTGCATGCCTTCGGCTGGGACTCGGACATGAAGAAGTTCGGGCCTGACGCGGCGCTCGGTTCGGTCGTCGCCCATTGGGGCGTCTACTATCGGGCCGTCATTCAGCAAGTGCTCGACGGCAAGTGGAAGAACGACCCGGTCTGGTGGGGCCTGCCGCAGCAAGCCGTCGATCTCGAAGATCTGAACAAGGCCGTGCCCGCAAGCGCGTTGACCGACGAGAAGAACGCGCGCAGCGCGATCGCGAGCGGCAAGCGCGACGTCTTCACGGGCCCGATCAAGGATCAAGCCGGTGCGGTCAAGGTCCCGGCCGGCACGACGCTGACCGACGCCGAATTGCAGCGCTTGAATTGGTACGTCGAAGGCGTGGACGGTACGCTGCCGCACTAACGCAAGCCCACGGGCGGCGCTTCGCGTCCGCCCGTTTTCAATCTTCCAGCCGCATGCCCAGTTTGAGCGTCACTTGCCAGTGGACGACGGTGCCGTTTTCGATGTGCCCGCGTGTTTCGGTGACCTCGAACCAGTTCAAATTGCGCAGCGTCTTCGAGGCGCGCTCGATCGCGCAACGAACCGCGTCGTCGCAAGACTTGGTCGACGAACCGGTCAATTCAATGTACTTGTAGACATGGTCGTTCATGAGCGTTCTCCGTTTCTCGGCGAGAATGGATAGACCAGTATAGGCAACGACGCTCGAGCATGCCGGCGTGCATCGCGGGGCTGGAACCGTCGATGCCGCGGCATGCTTCATTTTCATCGAGAGGGAAAGCGACGATGGACATAGGATTTTGCGGACCGGGTCTGATGGGCGCCCCGATGATCCGGCACCTGCTGCGCGCCGGACATATCGTATGGGTATGGAACCGTACGCGCGAGAAAGCGCAGGCACTCGTCGCCGACGGCGCTCGCGTAGTCGATACTCCGCACGATCTGTGCGCGCATGCCCAGGTCGTGTTCTTATGCGTGTCCGATACCCAGGCCGTCGAGGATGTCGTGTTCGGGTCGGGTGGACTACTCGGAGAGGACCGGGGCGAAACGAACGCGGGTACCGTGCGTTGGATCGTCGATCATTCGAGCATCGCACCCGCGGCGACGCGCGAATACGCGGCGCGGGTGGCGCGTCATGGCATAGGCTGGGTCGATGCGCCCGTCTCGGGCGGCGTGCCGGGCGCGCAAGCCGGCACGCTCGCGGTGATGGCCGGGGGCGCGGCGCAAGACATCGCGCAATTGGAGCCTGTCATCCGCGCCTATGCGGCTCGTGTCACGCATATGGGCGAGGCGGGCGCGGGCCAGATGACCAAGCTCTGCAATCAGGCGATCGTTTGCGCAACGGTGGCCGGGATCGCCGAGGCCGTCGGTCTCGCGCAAGCGGCAGGCATCGATGCGGCCAGGTTGCCGCAGGCGCTGGCCGGCGGCTGGGCCGACTCGGTTTTGCTGCAAACATTCGTGCCGCGCATGACCGAGCGAGGGCATGCGCCGCTCGGGTCGCTGAGAACGTTTCAAAAGGATATCGATACGGTAGCCGACGCGGCGCGCGGGGCGGGCGCTGTGATGCCCGTGGTGGGCGCCGTACAGCAGGTACTGCGCTTGGGCGCGGCGATGGGGCTTTCCGATGCCGATCTGGCGGCATTTATCGATATCGTGCGACCGCAACCGAACGCGACGGCGCGCGCGATAACGACGCCGCGGCAAGCGCCGCGGGCATAGGCGTTAGCGAAACGAGCGCGGTGCGGCGTCGCCGGCGTTCTGCTTGCGCGTGCCTCGGGTCACGGCGCCCGCGCCGAATTCGGGCAGGATTTTCGCGCGTGCGCGGCTCGCGAAGACGAGGAAACCAAACCCGTTCGTCTCGTACCAATACCCACCGTTCTCGAGCCCTTCGAGCGGCTGCTCGAGCGCGTTCGCGATCGATTCGATACAGCGGCGGCGCAACTCGTCGACGTCGGGATAGGGCGGCTGCGCCCCACGCACGGTGCATAGCAGAACGTCGAGCCCGGGCAGAACGTGCTCATAGAGCACGGGCTCGTCCTGCGCACGCGCACGGGCGATCTTCGTATCGAGCTGAACAAAGGGTTTGAACTGGCGCAGGACGGCGAGAAACGATTCTTTGCTGTCCGCACTCGCGCGCCTGCGCTTTCTCGGGAAGGACATAAACATTCGCCTGAAAAAGAGTTGCAAGAAACACAGCGTCCTCATGCGACCACTCCCGGCTCTCGCGCGCCGCACGTCCGATCTTTTATAGCATACGAAATCGTCGCATTCACGACCGAGCACCGTTTCGGCCATATTCCCGACGCTCGTACGCAGTCATGCCGAAGCCGTGCATGGCGTGCGTCGCACCGAACTCGACATCTATGGCAATAATAGGCCCGAGTTTCACCGAAGTGATGACCTAACTCATAAAAAATGCCAACTTCTGTGCGCACACGCGCCTCGATATCGTCCGTTGAAATATCTCGGAACAGCACGGATAATGGTCCGGTTTCACTGTTGCACGTCGTGCAACGCAAGCGCCGTGCCGCGCCAGAGAGAGGCGCGCGAGTCGAGGGGGCCGCCAAGGACGCATGAAACTATTCACGAAGGGGCTGCTGCTGATCGCCGTGCCGAGCTTGGTCGAGCTCGCGCTTGTCGGCTTGTTGTCGAAAACGCAGGAGCAGGCAACGCAGGCGGCGCAATGGGCATCGCACAGCAAACAGGTGCTCTATCAAGCATCGGTTATCGTCGATCCGCTTTTGCGCGAGGCCTCGCGCGTGCGCGCCGGCTTGATTCTCGGCGATGCGTCCTTCGTCGACCGGCAGGTTGTTTGGGTCGATCTCGGCGATCGGCTGTCCCGACTCGAAAAACTGGTGGCGGACGATCCCCTGCAAGTGGAGCGGGTGCGGCGCATGCGCGAGGCCGTCGATGCGTTTCGTGCACAGACGGACGAGGCTTATCGTGCGCTGCACGACGGCAGACCGGTCGAACTGGCTTCGTTCGATGCGACGCCGTTGCCGCCGGCGATACAGGCGTTTCGCGACGAACTGGGTGCATTCGTCGCGGATGAGTCGCGGCTCGACGGCGAACGCAGCACGCAACTGACTGCGACGCGCGAACAGCAGCGCGACGCGCTCATTGCCGCGATCGCCGGTTCGATGCTGATTTGGGCCATTGCGGCGCTCGCGTTTGCGGGCAACATTGGGCGTCGCCTGCGCACGCTTACGGCCAATGCGCAACGGCTCGGTCGCGCGCAGGCGCTAGGCGCGCCGCTCGCGGGCAACGACGAGCTCGCCGATCTCGATGCGGCGCTGCACCGGACGAGCGGATTGCTCACGGAGTCGGAGCACGACCAAGCCGCGCTCCAAGCCACGCTCGAATCGCGCGCGCAAGAGCTGACCCAAGTCAACGACAACTTGCGTCAGCAAAAGCAAGACAACGATATGTTCATTTATAGCGTATCGCACGATTTGCGATCGCCGCTCGTCAACCTGCAAGGGTTTTCGCGCGAACTTCAGGTGTCCTGCGAAGAGTTGCGCTCGATGATCGATGCGGCCCGCTTGCCCGAGGCCGAGCGCACGCGCATTACGCGCGTGCTCGATGGGAACTTGAGCGAAGCGCTGCACTTTTTGCGCACCGCGGTCGCACGCTCGGCGTCGATCATCGATGCACTGCTGCGCATTTCGCGGGCGGGCCGGCTCGAGTATCAGTGGCAGCGCGTGAGCGTGGCGCGGGCCGTGGCGCGCGTCGTCGAATCGCTGCATCAGGCGATCGTCGAACGCGGCGCGACCGTATCCGTGGGCGAGTTGCCGCCTGTCTGGGGCGATCCGACCGCGATCGAACAAATCTTCGCCAACTTGATCGGCAACGCCGTGAATTATCTCGATCCGTCGCGTGCCGGCCGGATCGAGATCGGCACACTGGATCAGGCGCCGCACGAAAACGGCGAACGAGCGCCTAGAATGCGTACATATTTCGTACGCGACAACGGCCTTGGCATTCCCGATGCCTGCATGCCGAAAATGTTCAGCGCGTTTCAACGGTTGCACGGCGATCGCGCGAAAGGCGACGGTATCGGTCTTGCGCTCGTACGCCGTGTAACCGAGCGGCACGGGGGACGCGCTTGGGTCGAATCGACGGAAGGCATCGGCTCGACCTTTTACGTGACGTTGCCCGAGCAACCCTTGCGGATGACTTGACGCGCCATGCGTGGCGCCGAACGAACTCATAAACCTGTATGACCGACGTTTCTCGCCAAGAGTCCGCCCGCGTGCTGATCGTCGACGACGACGAGGGCATTTTGCGGCTTGCGCGGAAGTCGCTCGAACGCGCGGGCTGCCGCGTCTTCGCCTATTCGAGCGCGCGCGCGGCGTATGCTCGATTGCCCGGCGATGCGCCGGATCTGCTCGTGCTCGACTACCAGTTGGACAGCGCCGAGACCGGGCTCGATTTCTTCCGCCGTTTGCGCGACGAGGGGACCGTGCTGCCCGCGATTCTCGTGACGGGCTTTACCGACGAATCGCGCGTGATCGAGGCCTTGCGTGCCGGCATTTCGGATGTCGTACCGAAGTCGGGCGGCTACTTGGAGTATTTGCCGGAGGCCGTGGAGCGCGTACTCGCGCAAGTCCGATTGCAGCGCGCATCGGCCGAGGCGCTGTTGCTGCGCGATCGCGAGGCGCACTATCGTAGTTTGTCGGAGGCGTTGCCGCACCTCGTTTTCACGAGCAACGCAAAAGGCGAGTGCGACTTCTTCTCGAAGCAATGGTATGCCTACACCGGGCTCGACGAAGCGGCTTCGCGCGGGCTCGGCTGGCTCGATGCCGTCCATCCCGACGACCGCGACGCGTTGCGGCGATCGTGGTTCGATGCCGTGGGCGGTGCCGTCGACGCAGGCTATCGGCATGAACTTCGGTTGCGCGCCGTCGACGGGACGTATCGCTGGTTCGACATGCGGATGGCCGACGTGCGCGATGCCAACGGCCGCGTCGGCAAGTGGTTCGCGAGCTGCACCGACATCCAATCGCAGCGCGAGGCCATGGAGGAGCGCGAACGCTTGCTCGCGGCCGAGCAATGCGCGCGGCAGACGACCGAGGAGGCCAATCGCGCGAAGGATCGGTTCCTCGCCATGCTGTCGCATGAGTTACGTACGCCGCTCACCCCGGTGCTCGCGGGAACGCGCGTGCTCGAGACGATGCCCGATCTGCCGGCCGCGGCGCAATCGAGCGTGAAGATGATCCGGCGCAACATCGAACTCGAGGCTAGGCTCATCGACGACTTGCTCGACTTGACTCGCGTCGCGAACGGCAAACTGCGCCTTGCACTGGAAACGGTCGACGTGCACGACGTCGTCGATAGCGTGCTCGAGCTGTTTCGCGCCGAGATTCAGGTCAAGGCGCTCGACGTGCATGTGGAAAAGCGCGCCGAGAATCATTTCGTGCTGGCCGATCCGGCCCGGTTGCAGCAGATGCTATGGAACCTCGTACGTAACGCCGCGAAGTTTACGCCCGACGGCGGTCACATCTACGTGCGCACGCGCGATGCGCGCATGCGCATCGAGATCGAAATCGAGGACACGGGTATCGGCATCGCCCCCGAGCAGATCGGCAAGCTGTTCAATGCGTTCGAGCAGGGCAGCCAGCGCATGACGCAGCAGTTCGGCGGCCTGGGCCTAGGGCTGGCCATCACCAAGGCCCTAACGGACGCGCACGGCGGCACGGTGAGCGCGCGCAGCCCCGGACCGCATTGCGGGGCGACCTTCACGATCGCGTTGCCGACGACAGCCTTGCCCGCGCTCGAGCCGGTACCCGCCATGTCGTCGCAAGCCGCCGGAAAGGAGCGGATTGCGATCTTGCTCGTGGAGGATCATGCCGATACGGCCGACGTCATGGCACACCTGATGAGCTCGCTGGGGCATGACGTGGCCGTCGCGGCATCGGTGGCCGAGGCACTGGCCGCGACGGGGGCGCGCACCTTCGATTTGATCGTGAGCGACGTGGGCTTGCCCGACGGCACGGGACTCGATTTCGTGAGCGCCGTGCGTAAGCATTCGCAGGTCCCGGCGATCGCATTGACGGGGTACGGCTCGGACGAAGACATCCGGCGTTGTCTCGCCGCCGGCTTCACGGCGCATTTGACGAAGCCCGTGAATTTCGCGCAACTGGAGGTGCTGATTCAACGCGCGGCCGAGCGAAAAACGCAAGGCGGCTAGCGGGCGCGCCGTCGAGTCGATCCGGCCTTCGGATCGAGACCGGCTCGCATGCTTGGGGCCCGCTTGGCGCCTGCCGGGGCTTGCTCGGGGCCGCCTCAGCGTTGCTTGAGCGAGTCGCGGATTTCGCGCAGCAACAGCACGTCTTCCGGCGTGGGCGGCGGCGCGGCCGGCGCCTCTTCTTGACGTTTGCGCATCGTGTTCATGAGCTTGACGATCCCGAACACGATGATGGCCAGAATGACGAAGTTGATGACCGCCGTAATGAACGAGCCGTAGCCGAATACGGCTACACCGGCCGTTTGCAGATCTTTGAAGGAATCGGGGTTGCCCTTGAACGTAGGCGGTATATCGCCGAGTCGAATGAATTTGTTCGAGAAGTCGAGGCCGCCCGTGGCCACGCCGACGATCGGCATGATCAGATCTTTGACGATGGAATTGACGATGGTCGAGAACGCGCCGCCGATGATCACACCGACGGCCAAATCCATCACGTTGCCCTTGACGGCGAATTCCCTGAATTCCTTGACGATACCCATATTGTTTTTCCTCCTTGCTTGACGGGATACATGCGAACTGCATCGAGATTGCAAGGCGCATGCCATCGCGGCCATGATAGCGAACGGCCGATCGTAACGGGAGGAAATTTCGCTTGCGGCGCGAGCGTCAACTCTTATAGCCGAGCCGTAAGCCGCCCCAATGGCGGCCGTTCACGTAGATCGGCGCGGAAGCGTCTTTCATTATCGCGTAGGCGCCGCCGCCCATGTCGCGTCGGTACGTTTGCAGCAAGAACGGCTTCGTGTGCGTCGCGGCCGCGAGCCCCGTGCGATCGGGAAAGATGCGGCGGTTCCGGCAGTTGGCCGCGTTCCAAACCGGGTCGCCTGGGCGTTGCGCTTGCGAGAACTTCCGATTGTGGGTGGGCAGATAGCCGCGCACGTCCACGGCGGCGCAAAACGCCACGCGTGCGTCCAACGCAAGCAACGGCTCTTGAATCTCGGGTAACACGCGATCGGTGAACGCGGTGAATTGCGTCATGAACTGCTGCGGATCGGTGCCGGGGACCGGAACGTACTGAGCGTCGAATAACGCAGCCTCGGTGATTTCGCCGCGCGCGAGCGCTTGTTCGAAGCGCTTGCCGATCGCGTCGGCCGTGCGTTGCGCGGCCGAGATGAAGCGCGTATCGGGTGTCTCCACGCCCGTGGCAGCCGTGAGCTCGATCAGCGTCTCCGAGACGGACAAGAGGTTGGAGAGCCGGTCTTTCGCTTGGAGGAAGTTCTCGCTCGAATGCTCGACGCCCGTCGCCATGTCTCCCACCTGTTCCTCTAGGTGGTGGCACTGCGTCTCTATCTCGCCGGTCAACGTTGCGATTTGTTCGGCTTCCTCGTGCAACTGGTTGATTGCCGTGCCCGTCGATTCGACGATGCCGCCGATCGTCGCCGAGCCTTCCTTCACGCGATGCGCGCGCGCCGTGTTTTCGGCGCCGTCTGCGATCAGTTGTTCGGTCTGCTGGGTGAGGCGCGCGAGCGTCGCTTCGATTTGGGCGGTCGCCTGCGCGGTCTTGCTCGACAGGTTTTTGACTTCGGCCGCGACGACGGCGAAGCTCTTGCCCGACTCGCCGGCACGGGCAGCCTCGATCGCCGCGTTGATCGCGAGCAGATGCGTTTGCCGGGCAATCAGCGAGATTTCCTCGGAGACGGTGCTGACATGGTCGAGCGCTTCACGCAGCGCTTCGATTTGGGTCGCGATGCCTGTGACGCCTTCGACGAGGCCGTGAATGTCCGCGAGCGAAGCATCGAGCGTTTGACGCGACTGTTCGACCGCACTCGAGGCTTCGCTGCTAACCACGCGAACTTGCTGCGCGGCCTGCGCGATACGGTGATTGCCTTGCATCGTGACCGACGCCGACTCGCGCAGCGAGCGGCAGACGTTCGCATGTTGGGCCACCCGATTGGCGACTTCCTCCACATGCCCGGACACGTCGCAGATTTCGATGCCCAGCTTGCCGGCATATTCGGCGATATCGCCGACGATCGAACGCGCGGCCCCCGGCCGACGCAAAGTCAAGCGCATGATGCTGTCTCCTTGGCGCGAATTCGCTATTCGCTATTGATTCGCGCGTCATTCGTAGTTTTGCCGCCGCCGGAAACCGGCGGCACGTGCGCGCCCATATCTATCCGATTCCACTTACGCGGTACTTACGCCTTGTACGTGCGCGCAAGGGCAGGTGTCGCTCCGTGCAAACGAGGCTTGACTGCTCGTGTCGATAGGCTCTCCTTTGCGTTAACGGACGATGAGCGGCCGGGCTGAAGGGGGGATGACGATAGTATGACGATAGTGCTTCCAGCCATTGCGCAATCGCCGCGAAACGCTTAGATTGCGCGTGAACCTTCGCACGCACGACGCGCCCGATCCAGACACCACTCGCAGCAGGCCGGGTCCATCCGACGCTCCGCAGAGAGCCGCATGTGCGCGCTTTACCACCACCACGGAGGGGACCGTGCGACGCCTCGTCGAGAGCGCGCGCACGTCGATGCCATGTTTAAACGTTTCACGATTCGCGGTGGGCTGACGCTCACGATCGCGGGCTATACGCTCGCCCTGATTGCGGCAATGGGCGCAGGCATGCTGGGCCTGCAAAAAAGCAACGACGCGCTCAAGCAGATGTACGCGACCGATACGGCCGCGCTGACCCATTTGAAAACGAGCTCCGAGCGCATGTTGCAAGTGCGGCTTGCGCTGGGCAGCTATGAGACCCTATTTTCGATGGGTAAAGCCGGCGACGATTTGTTGCCGAAGGCGCACGGCGTGCTGAAGGACAGCGACGCGCAGTGGAACGATTACCTCGCCAAACCGCGCGACGAAAATGAAGCGCATCTGGCCGATGCCGTCGGCGCGGCGCGCACCGCACTTGTGCAGCAGGCGATCAATCCCGAATTCCAGGCGCTCGAGCAAAACGACTTCAACACCTTCCGCACGATTCAGGGGCAGACGGCGAACGAGCTGTACGGGCGCTACGAGAAGGCGATCGCCGATCTCGAGGCGTTGCAGGTCTCGCATCAAGAGGCTCGCTACGCCGATGCTCAAGCGACGTTCCACGATCTGGCCACGGGCGCCGCGGCTATCGCTGCGCTCGCGCTCGTGATCGGTCTATTCGCACGCGGGGCGCTCGTGTCGGCCGTCGTGCGGCCTATCGATGCCGTCATCAAGCACTTCGAGCGTATCGCCGCGGGCGATCTGACGGGCTCGATCTCGGTCGATCGTCAAAACGAAATGGGGCGTTTGCTCGTGGCGCTACAGCAGATGCAGGTCGCGCTCGTGGCCACGGTGTCGCGTGTGCGCACCGGTTCGGAAGCGATCATGCACGGCGCACGTGAAATCGCGACCGGCAACGCCGATTTGTCGCAGCGGACCGAGCAGCAAGCCGCCTCGTTGCAAGAGACGGCGTCCAGCATGGAGCAGTTGACGGCCACGGTGAAGCTCAATGCCTCGCACGCGCTCGAAGCGAGCGACTTGGCCCGCGATGCGTCCGATACCGCGACGCGTGGCGGCGAGGTCGTGGGCGACGTCGTGCGCACGATGGAGGATATCGCCTCGAGTTCGCATCAGATCGGCGACATCATCGGCGTCATCGAAGGCATCGCGTTCCAAACGAACATCTTGGCGCTGAACGCGGCGGTGGAAGCGGCCCGCGCCGGCGAGCAGGGGCGCGGCTTCGCGGTGGTGGCAGGCGAGGTACGCAGTCTCGCGCAGCGCAGCGCGAGCGCGGCGAAGGAAATCAAATCGCTGATCGCGGCCTCGGCCGACAAGGTGCACAACGGCAGCGCGCTCGTGGGCCGTGCGGGCGAAACGATGGATCAAGTCGTGGCCGCCGTGCATCGCGTGACGGACATCATCGGCAAGATTAGCGCGGCATCGGGCGAGCAATCGAGCGGCATCGAGCAGATCAACCTCGCCGTCGTTCAGATGGATTCGGTCACGCAGCAAAATGCCGCGTTGGTGGAGCAAGCCGCCGCGGCAGCCGCTTCGCTCCAGGAGCAAGCGGCTCAACTCGACGCGGCCGTCGCGGTCTTCCACGTGCAGGGCCATTCGGCCGATTACTCGTCGCGTATCGCCGCTTCTCGGCTTGCGCGCGAGCCGCTTGGCGTCGAGCCCGCGCTGGCGGCCTGAGCGATGCGCGCCGAAAGGCGCGTTCGAAAACGAGCAGGCGGGCCGCCTATCGAGCGCCGCCTGTGTGGCTTAACCGGCGACGCGCAACGCGGCGCCGGTCGTCCGTTCGAAAAACGCGTGTAAGTCGGCGAGAACGCGCTCGGGCGCTTCTTCCATCGGGATATGGCCGAGCTCGGGGTAGATCACGAGATGCGCACCGCGAATACGTCGAGCGAACTCGTTCGCATGCGCAAGCGGAATCCAGCGGTCTTTGCCGCCCCATAGCACGAGTGTGGGTACCGCCAGGCGCGACAGCGCTTCGACATCGAGCGCGGCGAAATCGAGCGTCGGCACCATCTTGACCACCGCTTCGCGCGTGCCTTCGCCGTGAAAAAAGTCGGCGTAGCGTCGTAGCGTGGCGGCATCGGGGCGGCGCGGATCGCCGTAGACCGAACGAATCGCGTCGGTGACGAACGCATCCGGCATGCAATGCGAAACGGTCAGCCGCACGAGCGGCTGCGTAAAGAGTGCGATGTGCCGAGGCAGCTTCATCCGAAAGCCCGCGGCATCGACGAGCACGAGCTTCTCGACGCCCGCCGGGTGACGCAGCGCATAGTCCCACGCGATGAGGCCGCCGAGCGAATTGCCGATGAACGTTGCGCGTTCGATGTTAAGCGCCGCGACGAAGGCGTCGATGAAGGCGCGATACATGGGCAGATCCATCGTGGCGATCTCGCCCGATGCCGCGCGCAGCGGACCGGTGATGCCGAACGGCGGCAGATCGACGCGGATGACGCGATGCTCGCGCGCGAGCGCTGCCGCGACGCCGTCCCACGTATCGAGCGATGCGCCGAACCCGTGCAATAGAACGATGGGCGAGCCGCCGTCGCCGCTCGGGCCTTCGTCCAAATAGTGGACGCGGGCACCCAAGAGCGAGAGCCAGCGAGAATGCGGACGGCCATAACGGCGAACGAGCTCGTCGCGCCCGAGGCTAATCACCCCCAAACGCTCGAGCCATGAGCGCCGGGGTAACGCGGCGCGAGACGGCGTGGCTTGCATGGTCCTCTCCCTGTGCTCGAAGCAGTGGCGTCGAGCGGCATGCGTTGATGTCGTGCCGAACCAGTTCGCTATTGTGTTGGCGAACGTAAGCGCGCGTCGTGCTTTAGAGGCGGTATTCGAGGTCTAATTCGCTCCCTGCGCGCAGCCGATCGCGAGCGTCACTTGTCGAAAATGTAATCGTCGGCACGTACTCGCCGAGTGAGCCGCCGGAATGCGAAGGTGAAGCCGGGCCATAGCGCCGTGTTTCTGCCTCGCTTGGAGAGATACCAACTGCGGCAGCCGCTCGACCAAACAGTCTTACGAAATGCCTGCTGTATCCGCTCGTTGAACGCATGCTCCACGGGTTCGCGCACTTGCATCGTGCGAGCGCCGCGCCGGGTGAGCGCTCGCAAGCAACTCGCGATGTAGGCGATGTGCGACTCGATCATGTAGACCATCGAGTTGTGGCCGAGACCGGTGTTGGGGCCGATCATCATGAACAAGTTCGGAAAGCCGGCGATCGTCGCGCCTAAATACGCTTGGGGTCCCTCATTGCGCCAGCGCGCATCGAGGTCGGCGCCCTGCGCCCCGAAAATCGGGAACGGCGCCCCTGCATCGGCCACCTGAAAGCCGGTACCGCAGATGACGACATCGACGCGCCAGTGGCGGCCGTCCTCGGTTACTAGGCCGTCCTCGACGATTTCGCGTATCGGCACTGTAATGACATCGACGTTCGGCTGCGTGAGCGCCGGATAGTAATCGCTCGATAGCAGGACGCGTTTGCAGCCGAGCAGATAGTTGGGCGTGAGCTTCGCGCGCAGCACCGGGTCTTTGACGCGCCGTTCGAGGTAGTTCGACGCGAAGCGCATCGGCGCTTGCATCCACCGGGGATTGACGATGAAGGCGAGGGCGCGTGCCTCGTGACGCCAATAGATCGACCAGCGCGCGAGCCGTTGCGCGAGCGGCAAGACGCGAAATGCGCGTTTCGCGCGTTCGCTGATCGGTCGATCGCCCCGAGGCATGATCCACGGCGGGGTGCGCTGAAATACATTGAGTTGAGCCGCGTGCCGCTGGACGTGCGGGATGAACTGCACGGCGCTCGCACCGGTGCCGATGACGGCCACGGTCTTGCCCTCGAGCGAATACGCGTGGTCCCAGCGCGCAGAATGAAAGCGTTTGCCGCGAAAACGTTCGAGCCCGGCGATCTCGGGCAACGCCGGACGCGAGAGCGGGCCGTTTGCCGCGATGAGGACGTCCGCTTCGATCGTTTCGCTCGTCTCGGACGCATCGTTTCCGGCTTGCTTCGTCGATAGGTCGAGCCGCCAGACGCATGCGTCGTCGTCGAAGCGCGCCGCCGTGACGCGCGTGTTGCAACGGATTAGCGGCGCGATGCCGTATTCGTGCGCGCAACGCTTCAGGTAATCGAGAATTTCCGGCTGCGAGGCGAACGTGCGGGACCACGACGGGTTCGGCGCGAACGAAAACGAGTAAAGATGCGAAGGGATATCGCACGCGGCGCCCGGGTATGCGTTGTCACGCCAAGTCCCGCCGATGTCGGCCGCCGCTTCGTAGACCGTCAACGAGGCGACACCCATGCGCCGCAGCCGAATGGCCATGCCGATGCCGGCGAACCCGCTGCCGACGATCGCCACGCGCAGCGGGATCTTGCTCGAACCGCTCACGCTCAGTTATCGCTCCATCCACCGGAGTCGTTGTTGCCGAAATCGACATTGCCGTCGCTGCCGCCGCCGTCGTTCCAGTCGTTCGAGCCCTGGCCGAAATCGATGTTCCCGGCATCGCCGCGCTCCGCGGCGCGGCGGCGCGCTTCGTCGTCGTCGATGTACACGTCGCGCTCAACCACGCGATCGCGGCCATGCGACAGCGCCTCGCCAAGCAGCACGCCGGTCAGCAAGCCGCCCATGCCGCCGCCGCCTTGTTGAACGACGATCGGGGGTTGTTGCTGCATGGGGTACGGTTGCTGCGCACCGTACGGCGCCTGCTGTTGCTGAAGACGCTCGGCTTCTTGCGCATAGGCGGAGGGGCCGGCCCCCGGCGTTTGCGCGTTCGGATCGGGCCGGCCTTCGGCGCGAGCCCGCAGGCTATCGAGTTGACGAGCGAGATCGTCGAGCTGGTAGGCCGGCACCGGATTACCGTTGTTGGATAGCGATTCGACGAGCGCACGGAGTTGGTTTTCGACGTTTTCGATCTCGCTTGCGAGCGTTTCATGGCCGGGTGCGGTCGACAGCCGTGCATCGAGTTTCAGCGAACGGGTGGCGTTGAGCAACTCGGTGGCGCGCTTCAGTTGCGCGCGGCGCTCCTCGTCGGCGCGGCCGTCTTCATTCGAGCGGGCCCGGCGCAACGTCCAGCGCAGGATCAACACGACGCCGACGATCAGCACCGCGAGCACGATCCACATCCCGATCGACGGTCCGCGATGCGTCGGCGCGGGTGCCGAAGGCAGCGCGCTTGTGAGCGCATTGCCGCCGCTATGCGTGCTCGGCGTGGGCGCGCTTGTCCGGGTTGCCGCCGAGCGAATACGGGCCTCGACTTGCGCGAAGCGCCCCGGGCTCGTGAAACGCATCTGCGGATCGAGCGTCTTGGCTTGCTCGATTTGCGCGAGCGCGTCTGGGTACCGGCCCTCGCTCTCGAGCACCTGCCCGTACAGATAGTGCGCGTGCGCATTGTTCGGGTGAGCCGCAAGCACTTGCGAAAGCTCGGCATCGGCTTGCTGCCAACGACCCTGCGCCATCGCGCGCTCGACTTCGGTGACGCTCGGCACGGCCAACGCCGCGCTCGAAACGAACATCAGGGCGAGCCCCAAAGCTGCGAGAAATCTCTTCATTGCCTGAACCGGGCGAACCGCGCCCGTCTCCATAACCATCGACCTGTTCGAGCGGACAAGCCGAGGCGGCCCGCCCGCATCGCCATGCGCTATTGCGCCGGCGTATTCGAATTCATCTGCTTTTTGAGCGCTTCGAGACGATCCTCGACCGAAGGGCCGCGATCGAGCGCCGCGAGCTTATCTTCGAGCGCCTTGCCCGACGACGTATCGGCCGAATTCAGCCGTGCATCGGAGCGCGCGTTGGAGAGCGCGACCTTGTCTTCGAGCTTGCGGAAGTCCTCGGACAGGTTCTTGCCGCCGATGCCGCCAAGCGCGGTCGCCGCAACGTCCTTCGCTTGCGAAATCTCTTGTTTCGCCTGAAGAATGTTCGAGCGCGCATTCAGATCGTTACGGCGCTGACGCATATCGGCGATTTGGCTCTTGAGCTGATCGACGGAAGGCTCGAGCGTGGCGAGTTCCTTAGCCAGCGCATCGCGCTCGGATTCGGCGTTCGCTTGGGCTGCCAATGCTTCGCGCGCGAGCCCTTCGTCGCCGGATTGCAGCGCGCGCTTCGCGCCGTCCTCGTACTTCTTCGCTTTCTCGGCAGCGGCGTCGCGCTTGCTTTGCTGCATGGCCACTTGCGCCTCGATTTCGATCAACGCGTTTTCGGCCTTGCCGATGCTCTCGTCGAGCTCGCGTACGATCTGACGCGCGTCGCGCGAAGGGTCCTGCACGGAATCGGCCGCATCATTGAGCAAGCCTTTGACGGTACGCGAAATAGAGTCGAACAACGACATGAAAACCTCCGTGAAATTAAGTCGGCGCCGAGCGCGAGCGTGTGGCCGTTCGTCAAGTACCGATGTCTACATGCTACGCCGCCTTGCTGTGGGCGGCGCGGCGTAGCCTGCCCAAATGTCGGGGCGCGCGGTGCGATTGCAAGAGATGCGTCGCGATCGCTTCCTATTTTTTACCGCCCGCGGATAGTACAACAGCCGTTCGTTAAAGCCCGCTTAAATCGAACGCGCCGCCGTCGCTCGGCGACGGCGCTTCGACGGCCGCATTATGCGACGGTTCACGCCAAACGGCCGGTTGCCGCGCTCGCCTCACCGTGGCCGGGCACGGGTTCCGTTTCGGCCGCACCGGCAGGCGCTTCGTGCGCGATCACGCGGGCAACGAGCGCTTGCGTTTCCAAATCGAGCTGCTCGTCGCTCGGCGCGTCCGCCTGTTGCGCTAGGGCCCGTGCAACCGCGGCGGCCACGGGCGGTGCGGGGGGCTCGTTTGCGAGCCTGTCCGGCGCAGAGCTTGGCGCATTCAGGTCGTTCGACGCCGAATGCGAGTGCGCATCGCCTGCCGGCCGGCCTTGCGCGAGGCGTCGTAGCGTATCGTCTGCACGAGCGGCACTGGCCGCGCCGAGCCGATCGACGAGTCCCGCTGCGCGCACCTCCTGGCCCGTATCGTCGAAGGCGAGCACCGCACGGCGTACGAGCTCGCTCAAACTAATGCCCATGCGCGCAGCGCGAGCCGCGAGCACGCGCTTTTGCGCGGGTGTGACGAAGTCGACGAGGCGTTCGCTGGGTGCGTTCATGGTCGGCTCGCAAGGAGGGCACGCGCGGCGCGGCGCGCGCAGGGGCGATATTCGCCATCATAAAGCGGCGCGCTGCCTCGAAACGTAAGCGACAGCGCAATCCGTGCCCGATCAATGACTTGGGCGCGTTTTCTGGACATTCTCCACAGGTCTTTCAACATTTTCTGTTGATAACTTCCGACTATCGGGCGAATCTGCCGCTTTGGGTTAATTCTTACAAAAAAATTCCGATGCGGTCGCGGCGATTTCATTAGAATGCGCTGTTGGCCCGTCCCCGGCGGTTGAGCCGGAGCACGGCCGACCACACGACTACTACGAGTTGCGCAGCGGATACCGCCTGCGCGAGTAAGGCGCTGAGAGCCGCGCCATTCATGCCGTCATGCCTATTATCAAACGACCGCCTTCCGCCGACCGTCCGGTCGACGACCGAGAACCTTCCCGATCCGCTCCCGATAGCCGCCGCTCCCTCGGCACCCGCATCGCGTTGACCTTCGCGGGGCTCGTGGCCGCGCTAGCCGTGGTCGGGGCGCTGATCGTCGGCTACGCGTTGATTGTCATGGCGCCGCAGTTGCCCTCGCTCGACGCGCTGACCGACTATCGCCCGAAAGTCCCGTTACGCGTCTATACAGCCGATCACGTGCTGATCGGCGAGTTCGGCGAGGAGCGGCGTAGCCTCGTGCGGTTCCAAGACATCCCGGACATCATGAAAAAAGCGGTCCTCGCGATCGAGGACTATCGCTTCTACGAGCACGGCGGCGTCGATTTCGTCGGGATCTTGCGTGCCGGCACGACCGATCTGATGCATGGCGGCGCTTCGCAAGGCGCGAGCACGATCACGATGCAGGTGGCGCGCAACTTCTTCCTTTCGAGCGAGAAGACGTACACGCGCAAGATCTACGAAATGATGCTCGCGTATAAGATCGAACGCGCGCTCACGAAAGATCAGATCCTCGAGCTGTACATGAACCAGATTTATCTGGGCGAGCGCGCCTACGGCTTTGCCGCGGCGGCTCGCGTCTACTTCGGCAAGGATCTGAAGGACATTACGGTGGCGCAGGCCGCGATGCTGGCCGGGCTGCCGAAGGCGCCGTCGGCCTATAACCCCATCGTCAATCCGAAACGCGCGAAGATCCGGCAAGCGTACATCCTGAAGCGGATGTTCGAGCTCGGCTACATCACGCAGCCGCAATACGACGAAGCCGTCAAAGAGCCGATCCATACCAAGGTCGCCGGCAACGAATACAGCGTGCACGCCGAATACGTCGCCGAAATGGTGCGGCAGATGATGTACGCGCAGTACAAGGACGAAACGTACACGCGCGGCTTGACGGTCACGACGACGATCGACTCGGCCGATCAGGACGCGGCCTATCGCGCCGTGCGCAAGGGCGTCATGGATTACGAGCGCCGCCACGGCTATCGTGGGCCCGAGGGCTTCGTCGAGTTGCCCGCGGCGGGCGATCAGCGCGACGAGGCGATCGACGACGCACTCGCCGATCACCCCGATGACGGCGAACTCGTCGCCGGTGTCGTGACCGATGCGAGCCCGAAGCAAGTGACGGTGCAATTCGTCGACGGCGGGACGGCGCAAGTGACCGGCGAAGGTCTGCGGTTCGCGGCGTTTGCACTCGGCGCGCGCGCGTCGCAGCAACAGCGCATCCGCCCGGGTTCGATCGTGCGCTTGATGCCCGACGCGAAGGACAACTGGCAAATCACGCAACTGCCGCAGGTCGAAGGCGCGCTCGTCTCGCTCGCGCCGCAAGACGGTGCCGTGCGGGCACTCGTGGGCGGGTTCGACTTCAACAAAAACAAGTTCAACCACGTGACGCAAGCGTGGCGTCAGCCGGGCTCGAGCTTCAAGCCGTTCATCTACTCGGCATCGCTCGAAAAGGGCCTCGCGCCCGCGACGATCATCGACGACGCGCCGCTCTATTTCCCGCCGAGCACGCCGGGCGGTCAACCGTGGGAGCCGAAGGACGACGATCATCCGGAAGGGCCGATGTCGATGCGCGTCGCGCTCGAGAAATCGAAAAACCTCGTTTCGATCCGGATCCTGTCCTTCATCGGCACCAAGTACGCGCAAGACTACGTGACGCAGCGTTTCGGCTTCGACGCCGACAAGACGCCGCCGTATCTGCCGATGGCGCTGGGTGCCGGTCTCGTCACGCCGTTGCAGTCGGCAGTGGCGTATTCGGTGTTCGCCAACGGCGGCTATCGCGTCAATCCCTATCTGATCGCCGAAGTCGACGATGCACGCGGCCAGGCGATTTCGAAGGCCCAACCGATCGTCGCGGGCCGCGATGCGCCGCGCGCGATCAGTGCGGGCAACGCCTACCTGATGAACAGCTTGCTGCATTCGGTGGCGACCGCCGGCACGGGCGCGGGCACCAACGCGCTCCATCGCTCGGATCTTTCCGGCAAGACCGGGACGACGAACGACGCGAAGGACGGCTGGTTCGCGGGCTATCAGCCGACGCTCGTCGCCGTGGCATGGATGGGCTACGATCAGCCCAAGAGCTTGGGTAGCCGAGAGTTCGGCGCTCAGCTCGCGCTGCCGATTTGGGTCGAATACATGGGTCGTGCGTTGCGCGGGGTGCCGGATCAGCCGATGCCGATGCCGCAAGACGTGGTGTCGATCGACGGCGAGGTCTATCTAGCCGACAAGGTGCCGGGCAACGGCTTCTTGGCCAGCATCGGCATGGATTCGGGTACGGCGTTGGCCGGCGGCGCCAGCGACGCGAGCGCTGCCGTCGGCTCGGTCGGGCCGGCCGGGATGGCCGCGCCGCCGCCTGACGTGACGCAGCAAGAGCAAAAGCAGATCCTCAATCTCTTCGAGGACAACCGGCCCTAAGGCTCGGCGCATCCGAGCGCCGCTCGCTTGCGTACATCGGACAGATTGCTTCGCGCGATGCGACGGAGGGGCAGATGGACGAGAGCAAAGTGGGCGGCGCCGACATGCCGCTCGAGAGCGGCGCGAGCCGGGCCGGCATCGCCGGCCAGATCGTGCTCGTATTGCAGGGCGGCGGGGCGCTCGGTGCTTATCAGGCGGGCGTCTATCAAGCGCTGCATGACGCGGGTATCGAGCCCGACTGGGTCATCGGTACGTCGATCGGCGCCATCAACGGCGCGATCATCGCCGGCAATCCGCCGGAACATCGCTTAGCTCGGCTCGATGCCTTCTGGTCCCGCGTCGCGGCGGCGGGCGGCGCAACGTCAGGATGGCTGCCGACGTTCGACGATTGGTGGCGCCGCGCGTCGATCTTTCTGCAAGGCATCCCGGCGTTTTTTACGCCGTCTCCGTACGCATGGTGGGCGTTGAATACGCCGCTCGGACGAGAGCATGCCGCGTTCTATACGACGCAGCCGCTGCGCGAGACGCTGCATACGCTCGTCGATTTCGACTACCTCAATGCGCGCAACGTCCGGCTGACGGTCGGGGCCGTGCACGTCGCGCAAGCGCGGATGCATTACTTCACGAATCGCGATGCGCCGCTCACGGTCGAACACGTGATGGCATCGGCTGCATTTCCGCCTGGTTTTCCATCGGTGCAGGTCGACGGCGAATCGTATTGGGACGGCGGCATCTATTCGAATACGCCGCTCGAGGCCGTGCTCGACGATCGGCCGCGGCGCAGCTCCGTGATCTTTGCGGTGCAGCTTTGGCCGGCGAACGGGCGGGAGCCGGAGTCGATCGTCGAAGCCATGGTTCGTCAGCGCGACATCCAGTATTCGAGCCGCGCGCAAAGCCATCTCGAACGGCAGCGGCAAATCCATCGATTGCGCCATGTCATTCGCGAACTCGAGCAATACATTGCCGAGCCGATGCGCGATCAGCAGGCCGTGCGGGACTTGCTTGCTTGGGGTTGCGGCACGACGATGCAAGTGGTCGAACTCGATGCACCGAGCTTCGGCGATGACGATCTGCACAAGGACATCGATTTTTCTCCGCGCGGAATCGAGCGTCGGCGTGCGGCCGGTTACGACGATACGCGTGGCATGCTCGAACGCGCGCCATGGCGCGAGACGATGGATCCGATGGAAGGCATCGCCGTTCATCGCGCCGCGCCCGGCGCTTGAGCGTATCGAGATTTCTACGATTCGGCGCTTCGATACGCGAAGTGATGCAAATCGTGCGCGGTAGAAAAATCGTTGTGCGGACAACCGCTTAGGATCATCGCCCCAAGCTTATCAACAGGTCTGTCAACACAATCTGGGGATAACTGCCGACTCGTCCGCGGTGCTTCGGTCTCGACATCGGCGCTCCACGCGTGCCGCGCGGCGGTTATCTCGCCGGCAATGACGGTTTTCGACAGTCAACTCTATGTCGCGTTCCGAGGCGATGGCGGTAGCAACGTTTATTACGCGTCGACCACTGAAATCGACGATATGAACAGTTGGTCGGCGACACAAATGGTGCCGACCGGTAGTGCCGAGACTAGCGAAGAATGGATATATCGCGTACCAAAAGACGGTGAGCGGACTGCCATTCGGCCTCAAGGGCCCGAGCGGAGAGCTTTTCTGCGTCTGAAGCCTCGCAGCGCTCACTGTCGCGGTGCCTGCTCCAGTTGTGCGGCAAACGTGGCTGGATCGGTATTCGAGCCGCTCAGCAACACGCCGACCCGCTTGCCTTGCAGCGTTTCGCGCAGCGGGCCGAGCAGGGCGGCCAGCGGCGCTGCGCAGGCAGGCTCGGCCGCGATCTTCAGGCGCGTGAATAGCTTTGCCATCGCGTCGCGCAATGCATCGTCCGAGACGGTGACGATCCGATCGATATGACGGCGGCATAGCTCGTAGCTGTATTGCTCGGTATGCGGCGCCGCGAGCGAATCGGCGATCGTGTGCATGGCACCCATCTTGACCGTATGGTTCGCGGCAAAGCTCTTGCTCATCACGTCCGCGCCTTCCGGCTCGACGCCGAATACGTGCACGCGCGTATTGGCGAGGCGCAGCGCGGTCGACACACCGGCGGCGAGTCCGCCGCCGCCGATCGGCACGATCACGGCGTCCAGATCGGGCGTCTGCGTGGCCCATTCGTAGCCGAGTGTCGCGGTACCGAGCACCGTTCGATATCCATTGAACGGATGGACGAAGAAGCGGCCTTCCTCCGCCTCGATACGGCGGACCAAATCGAACGCTTCGGCGAGCGTATCGGCCAGGACGACTTCGGCGCGATACTGTTGACACAGTGCAAGCCGCGCTAAGGTCGTCGTGCGCGGTACGACGACTTTCGCGCTGACGCCGAGCCGCATCGCGGCATACGCCACGGCCGCCGCGTGATTGCCGCCCGACACGCACGTCACGCCGGCACTGCGTTGCGCAGCATCGAGCGCAAGCAGATTCGTGAACGCACCGCGTACTTTGAAACTGCCGCCGGCCTGCAACAGTTCGAACTTGAAGTTGACGGACGTGTCTTCGAGCGACGGGAAATCGTGCCGCTCGAACACGGGCGTGCGCAATACCCAGGGCGTTAGCGCGAAGTGCTGTGTCGCGATCGCGTCGAGCGTCGGGATCGGCTCTGCGTCGATCGTTCGGTTCGAGGGCTGTGGGGTAGCGGTGGACATGGCTTGGAGCGTTCGGCGCGCTATGCTTGCGTACCGACCGACATGCTGCGAATGAATTTGCGCAGAAACGCTTCGCATGCCGCGAGTTGCGCAATCTCGACGTATTCGTTCGGCTTGTGCGCCTGCTCGATGTCGCCAGGCCCGCAGACGATGCTCGGCACGCCGGCGCGTGCGAATAGTCCCGCTTCGGTGCCATAGGCGACCTTGCGCGTTTCGCGATTGGCGGTCAAGGCTCGTACGAGTTCCGTGATGGCGGCTTGTTCCGATGCGTCGAGGCCCGGCGCCGCGGCGATCTTCGTGAACTCGATGGCGGCGCTGGGATGCTCGCGACGCATTTGCGGTAGCAGCGTCTCCTGTGCATAGCGCTCGATGCGCGCGAAGATCGCCTCGGGGTCGAGCGTCGGCAGGTTGCGGAATTCGAACGCGAAGCGGCATTGCGCGGGCACGGTATTGATGGCATTGCCGCCTTCGATCGTGCTTGTTTGCGCCGTCGTGAACGGCACGTCGTAGTGCTCGTCGAACGGGCCGTCGCGGCGCATCGCATCGGCCAAGTCGCGGATATGGCAAATGAGCCGCGCCGCGTACTCGATCGCGTTCAATCCCTTCGGGGTCAGCGAAGAGTGGGCCGCGTGGCCGCTCACGCAGCAGCGATAGGCATTGATGCCTTTATGGGCCACGATGGGGCGCATGCTCGTCGGCTCGCCCACGATGCATCCTTCCGGCTTCAAGCCACGCGAAACAAGCTCGTCGATCATATACGGCGCACCGGCGCAGCCGATCTCTTCGTCGAACGAGAGCGCGAGGTGAATCGGCTTCGCGAGTTTCGCCGCTCGCATCTCGGGTACGAGCCCGAGTGCAATGCCGATAAAGCCTTTCATATCGCACGTGCCGCGCCCGTAGAGCCGAGCGTCTCGCACCTCGGGCTTGAACGGATCGCTATCCCAAGCTTGACCGTCGACGGGCACGACGTCCGTATGCCCGGAGAGCACCACGCCGCCGTTCGTCGTCCCGTCGTGCGCCGGGATCGTGGCGAATAGGTTCGCCCATTGTCCACGGTGATCGTGCGTGAGCGTCGCGACGATGCCTTGCTCGGCCAGCCCATCGCGCACCATCTCGATGAGACCGAGGTTCGGGACGCGGCTCGTCGTATCGATGGACACGAGCCGCTGGACCCACGAGAGGCCGAGCGGCGAGAGTTCCGTGTAGGCGGGAGAGGCCGAAGCGGGCCGGGACGAAGAAGGAGAGGAAAGCGGTGCCGTTTCAGCAGCCTGCGACATGATGAAGCTCCAGCCTTTAAGTGGCTCCGATCATACCGAAAAAAAACGAGAAGGGCCTCGGCGGCGGCATCCTTCTCGTTTGTGCACTGCGCCATCGGGCGGGGCTCAGCGCGCTGTCGCCCCCGCGCTTTGCCGTGCCGGCGCCCCCAGCGCGCGCAGCGATTCCTTCACGGTCGCGAGCCGCACGGACAAGTCGGGACTGCGTGTTTCGATGCGCAGTTTGTCTTGCCCCGCGAGCTTGATGTTCTTGTTCTTTTGCACCATTTCGATGATGCGCATCGCGTCGATCGGCGGGTTCGGAACGAACTGCAAGCTGATGGCGGCTTCCCCCGCGTCGATCTTCGAGATACCGAGCGGTTTCGCGGCGAGCCGCAACCGATGCGTTTCGACGAGGGCATGCGCCTGCGCAGGCAGCTTGCCGAAACGATCGATCAGTTCCTCTTGGATGTCGTCGATCGAATCGCTCGTTTCGCAACTGGCGAGACGCTTATAGATCGAAAGCCGCTCTTGCACGTCGCCGCAATAATCGGCCGGCAAAATCGCCGGCGCGTGCAGGTTGATCTCCGTCGTGGCCGCGAGCGGGGCCGTCAGGTCGGGCTCTTGTCCGTTCTTGAGCGCCTTCACGGCGTCGGCGAGCATATCCGAATAAAGCTGGAAGCCGATTTCGTGGATCTCGCCCGATTGCTTGTCGCCGAGCACTTCGCCGGTACCGCGAATCTCGAGATCGTGCATCGCGAGATAAAAGCCCGAGCCCAGCTCCTCCATTTGCTGGATGGCCTCGAGCCGGCGCTGCGCTTGCTTCGTCAGTCCTTGCGGATCGTGCACGAGCAGGTACGCATAGGCTTGGTGATGCGAACGCCCGACGCGGCCGCGCAATTGATGGAGCTGCGCGAGACCGAATTTGTCGGCACGGTGAATGATGATCGTATTGGAGCTCGGCACGTCGATGCCGGTCTCGATGATGGTCGTGCACAGCAAGACGTTGGCCCGTTGCGCCACGAACTCGCGCATGACGCGCTCCAACTCGCGTTCGTGCATTTGACCGTGCGCCACGGCGATGCGCGCCTCGGGCACGAGCGCTTCGAGCATGGCACGGCGGTTCTCGATAGTCTCCACTTCGTTGTGCAGGAAGTAGACTTGCCCGCCGCGCTTCAATTCGCGCAGCATAGCCTCGCGAATGACGCCGTCTTCCTCGCGTCGCACGAACGTCTTGATCGCAAGCCGCTTTTGCGGCGCCGTCGCGATGACCGAAAAATCGCGCAGCCCTTCGAGCGCCATGCCGAGCGTACGTGGAATCGGAGTGGCCGTCAGCGTGAGCACGTCCACTTCCGCGCGCAACGCTTTGAGCGCTTCCTTCTGGCGGACGCCGAAGCGGTGCTCTTCGTCGATGATGACGAGCCCGAGACGCTTGAAGCGCACGTCGGAGGAAAGCAGCTTGTGCGTACCGATGACGATGTCGACCGACCCGTCGTTGATTTGCGCGACGGCGGCGTTCACTTCCTTCGTCGATTTGAATCGCGAAAGCTCGGCGATGCGCACGGGCCAATCGGCGAAGCGGTCGCTGAAGGTTTGCGTATGCTGCTCGGCGAGCAGCGTCGTGGGCGAAAGCAGCGCGACTTGCTTGCCGGCCATCACGGCGATGAAGGCGGCGCGCAACGCTACCTCGGTCTTGCCGAAGCCGACGTCGCCGCACACGAGGCGATCCATCGGTCGTCCCGTCGTCATGTCGCCGATGACGGCTGCGATCGCGGCGGCTTGGTCGGGCGTTTCCTCGAAGCCGAAGCTTTCCGCGAATTTGGCGTAATCGCGCGGCTCGAGCTTGAACGCGTGGCCTTCGCGCGCGGCGCGGCGCGCATAGAGATTGAGCAGCTCGGCAGCCGTATCGCGAATTTGCTGCGCCGCCTTGCGCTTGGCCTTTTCCCACTGGCCCGAACCGAGCGCGTGCAGCGGGGCGCTTTCGGGGTCGGCGCCGCTATAGCGCGAGATCACATGCAACTGAGCGACCGGCACGTAGAGCTTGCTGTCGCTCGCGTATTCGAGGTGTAGGAACTCGGTTTCGCCTTCGCCGAGGTCCATCGTCACGAGGCCCATATAACGGCCGATGCCGTGCTGGGCATGCACCACGGGGTCGCCGACCTTCAATTCGGACAGGTCGCGCACCATCGAATCGACGCTGCTCGCCTGCTCTTGTCGACGGCGGCCGGCGCGGCGTGCAAGGGCGCCGTAGAGCTCGGTTTCCGTGACGATCGAGATGCCCTCGCCGGGCAGCGAGAAACCGTTCGTCAGCGGCGAGACGCCGAGCGTGAAGCGCGCGTCGCTCGTCAGCCAATCCTCGAAGCTGTCGATCGACTCGGGGCGCAGGCCGTGTTCGGCCAGAAGTTGCGCGATCGTCTCTCGGCGGCCCGCCGATTCAGCCGCCAACAGCACGCGCCGGCCGCTGCCCTCGATATAGCGGCGCAGTGCGAGGACGGGGTCGTCGGCGTGCCGGTCGATCGCCAGCATCGGAAGCGCCGTCGACCACGCGCCGTCGCCGCCCGCGGGCAAGACCAGACGCGCGAACGGTTTGGCGAGCGTGTAGAAATCGTCGTCGGACAAAAACAGGCGCTGCGGCTCGAGGATCGGTCGTTCGCGATCGTGCGAGAGGAAGCTGTAGCGCTGTTTCGTATCGGTCGTAAACCGGCGGATGGCGCCGTCCAAGTCGCCGACGAATGCGAGATGGGCATCCGCGGGCAGATAGTGAAAGAGCGTGGCCGTTTCGTCGAAGAAAAGCGGCAGGTAATACTCGATACCCGCCGAGGGCACGCCGTTACCGATGTCCTTGTAGATCGACGAACGGCTCGGATCGCCTTCGAACACCTCGCGCCAGCGGCTGCGAAATGCCGTGCGTGCCGCTTCGTCGAACGGAAACTCTCGGCCGGGCAGCAGGCGTACGTCGCGCACCGGGTACAGGCTGCGCTGCGTGTCCGGATCGAACGCGCGAATCGAATCGACTTGATCGTCGAAGAGATCGAGCCGATACGGCAGCGGCGAGCCCATCGGAAACAGATCGATCAGCGAGCCGCGTACGCAGTATTCGCCCGGGCGCACCACCTGGCTCACGTGCTCGTAACCGGCGAGCGTCAATTGCGCTTTGAGCTTTGCCTCGTCGAGCCGCTCGCCTTGCGTGAACGAGAACGTGTAGGCGGCCAGAAATGCCGCGGGCGGCATGCGGTACAACGCCGTCGTGGCCGGCACCAGCAGGATGTCGCAGCGTCCTTCGCCTAGGTCGTGCAGCGTCGCCAGCCGCTCGGACACGAGATCTTGGTGGGGCGAAAACGTGTCGTAGGGTAGCGTTTCCCAGTCCGGCAGCAGCCGAACGCGCGCGTTGGGTGCGAACCAGGGGATCTCTTGGGCGAGGCGCTGGGCGTCGACGGCGCTGGCGCAGACGACGGCGAGAAGCGGTTGCCGCTCTTTAGGCGGCGACCCTTGCGGTTGCTGGCCTTGCGTCGCGTGCAGGCGCGCAGCTTCGCTGTAGCGCGCGATCAGCAGGGCGTCGGACGAGCCGTGCGTGCCGTCGAACGCGAAGCGTTGACCGGCTTTGACGAGTGCGAGCGGCAGATTGGACGAGGCTAACGAGGGATCGGATTGCGGCATGACGAAGGGCGTGCGGCCTTAGCTTGAACGTGGCGAAAGCCCGCGGCGGCGGGGTTTCGAGCGCCGGGCCTCGCATCGATCGCAAACGAGATGCCCGGAACAAAGCGCCTATTATAAAATCCGTCGTCCATTTTTGACTGGCGGCCCAGCAAGGCCCGACTCCGACCTCGTGACTTCCCGCTTTTTCGCACTGATTCCCTGCGCCGGCACCGGCAGCCGTTCCGGCGCGCCGATGCCCAAGCAATACCGCTCCGTGGCAGGGCGCGAGCTGCTGCACTTCACGCTGGCCGCCTTCGACGCCTGCCCGGAACTGGCGCAAACGCTCGTCGTGATTTCGCCCGACGACACCCATTTCGACGCTGGGCGTTTCGCGCCGCTGCGTTTCGACGTGCGCCGTTGCGGCGGTGCGTCGCGGCAAGCGTCGGTGCGAAACGGGCTCGATGCGCTCGGCGAGATGGGCGCCGGCGACGACGACTGGGTGCTCGTGCACGATGCGGCGCGCCCCGGTATTACGCCCGAGCTAATCCGTTCGCTGATCTCGGCTTTGGCGGACGACGCCGTGGGCGGCATCATGGCGCTGCCCGTTGCCGATACGCTCAAGCGCGTCGATGCGGCAAGCGGCGACAGGATCGCGCGCACCGAAGCACGCAACGGCCTATGGCAAGCACAAACGCCCCAGATGTTTCGCATCGGTATGTTACGCGAGGCGATCGCACGGGCCGAGCGCGACGGGCACGACCTCACCGACGAGGCGAGCGCCATCGAGTGGCTGGGCCATGCACCGCGTCTCGTCCAAGGCAGTTTGCGCAATTTCAAGGTTACGTATCCGGAAGACTTCGCGCTCGCCGAGGCGATCTTGACGCACGATTCACGCCGCTGATCCGTTTGATCCGCTCATGGTGGGGCCGCAGCGGCCCTCGTCATCCCTTATTACTCAACCGCGGCCAGCCGGCCGCGACAGCAGCGAGACTTGCAAATGAATTTCAGAATCGGACAAGGCTATGACGTCCACGCACTCGTCGCGGGCCGCCCGCTCATCATCGGCGGCGTAACGGTGCCTTACGAGCGGGGCCTGCTCGGTCACTCCGACGCAGACGTGCTGTTGCACGCCGTGACGGACGCACTTTTCGGCGCGGCGGGGCTGGGCGATATCGGCCGCCATTTTCCCGATACGGACGCGCGCTTCGCCGGGGCCAACAGCCGCGTGCTCCTGCGCGAGTGCGCCGCGCGGTTGAAGCAAGCGGGCTTTACGATCGTGAACGTCGACAGCACTGTGATTGCACAAGCGCCGAAGCTCGCGCCTCATATCGAGGCGATGCGGGCGAATATCGCCGAGGATTTGGCGCTGCCGCTTGCAAGCGTGAACGTCAAAGCGAAGACGAATGAAAAGTTGGGCTATTTGGGTCGAGGGGAAGGGATCGAGGCGCAAGCGATCGTGCTGTTAGATCGGCCGGACCGAGCGGTCTGATATCAATGCTCGAGCGCTCGTGGCCGCGCCGAGCGAGCCTGGCACGAGACCGCGTGGGCGTTAGCGGTTCTATTCGAGAATAACCATTTCGAAGCGGCGGCTTGTCCACGCCGCCGTGCGATGCGTAGGTGGCCATGCGCAACTCGGCCCCGTTGCGTTTGTATTGCGCGCGCCCGAGGCGGCACTATTTGATAGTGATCGCAGCGTTTCGTGCATCCCGATCTTGATTTCAAGAGTCGCGGGCTATGCTGACTTTGCTACTTAGTCGATTCGCCACTCATTTGAAAATGCGAAGAATATTCGATGGATATTGCTATTACGATTTTGCACGCAAGGAGCAAAAAATATATGGTCGGCGATATTGAGTCGAGAATTTGTTTGAGCTCTGAATGATTTTTTTGGAATATTCGTGCTACCCAGGAGGAGGTCGAGAACTATACATTTAACTCGACGATAGATGACATGGGTCGATTTATTGGGGGTTAGAGCGGTTCGTTGAAGCAACCTAACCCGATTATAAGGGATGCAGATCTCCGTGATTTTATATTCAGTCGCGCCCCTAACTTAAGTGTCGGCAATCCAGCGAAAGATTGTCCAATTCAAGTCGCCCAAGGGGGCATGAAGCTTAATGTCAATGGAGATATGCCGATTTTCGGATACGACGATTCGAGCGGTGACAGTCATTGGATATTTGCGCTCGTTGGTTGATCAACAGGGCAACGAGCAGCCAGTGAATAAAAATTCCGCCGATGGGGCTGCCATGCCTCCGTGCCAGTCGTGCCAGTCGTGCCGGGCGGAACGCCTCGCGCCCCTCCCCAACTAGCAGTGATTTCATCGTAAGTGTTTAAAGCCCAATCTATTTGGGTTGGACGGCGATGTCATGCGTTTCTTGTTATTGACGCCGAGGGCTGGGGGGCTATGCTGACTGCGCGGGGCCGAAAGTTTTTCACGAACCCACCCCGGTGAAAACTTAAAGGAACTCTTATGTCTGTCGAGGTTTCAATCCAACATGTCAGCTCTGGCCTCTACTTGTGGGAAATGAACGACACTATCGTTTTGTTCGATAATCCGTATCCCTGGTCGCTTAACGCTACGGCTCAAGATGTCATTGACTATGCGTTCCAATCGCCGATTCTTGGCCAATATGGGTGGATAGGCAGCGCCACCGGTACTCTGGACATCCAATCGCAGGATGACCTCGCTCTCGTGAGCACCGATGATTTTCTATTCAGCCACTTCCTTGGCGCCGACTGGGGTGGTGCGGCAACCGGTTACCCGATCCAAGTTTATCAAGGCGAGCTAGAAATGCTGCTTAATGTCACCCGCGATAAGCCGATAAAGCCGGTTTTCGGGGAGTCCCCTTTTGACCCTTACAATGGTTGGGTATTTACCTATCTTGTTGGTAGCTAACTTCTTCTGATGCCGTATTGTAGTTTAAGTGGCGATTTAAACGGGCGAGCCCCAAGGCTCGCCATTGATCGTTCGCGCCATCCTGCTCGCTTAGTCAAGGGATCACTTGCCTTCCGCCGCTATAACTTGCGCCGCGGCATTCACGACCGCCGCGATTCGACCCACATCGCGCAGTTGCTGCACTGACATCCCTTGCTCATTCTTGAGCAACGCAAAGTGCGACTTTACACAGAAGTGGCACTTGCCGACGATCGATGCCGCGAGGGCATACATCTCGAAGCGACGCTTATCGATGCCGCCGTGCGACGCATAGGCGCCCATGCGCAGTTCAGCACGCTGCGTTTTCAAGTCGGCGTCGTCGGCCATCTCGACGAACGGATACCAGACGTTGTTCATACCCATCAGCGCCGCCGCCGTTTGGGCGCCGTTCAATTCCTCGGGTGTCAGCACGCCGCCGTGGCGAATGGCCTCGACGATGGTCCGGCACTTCGCCGCGAAAGCCGCCGCCAACGCGACGCCGACCGCATCGTTCCCTTCGAGCGAGGAGCGCGCGATCGTGCCGTCCAGGTTCAAGCGAATATCTTTCGCGTAATCGGGGATACATGCCTTAATCGAATTCACGAAATCCATCGTTTTCTCCTATGGACGTACCGATAAAAAAGCCCGCCGGCTCGGTCAAACCATGGCGGGCTTCGAGGCGGGGTTGCGATTACAGCGTCGAGCCGCCGACCGCGCGGTTGCAAGGGCACAACTCGTCCGTCTGCAAACCGTCCAGGATGCGCAGGATCTCTTGGGTGTTGCGGCCTACGTTGAGGTTGTTGACGGAGACGTGTTGGATCGTATTGTCCGGGTCCACGATGAACGTCGCGCGCAGCGCCACACCCGCTTCCTTGTCACGTACGCCGAGTTGATCGATGAGCTCGCCCTTGACGTCGCCGAACGCGTAATGGTTCAGCTTGTCGAGATCCTTGTGCTCGCGGCGCCACGCGAGCTTCACGAACTCGTTATCGACGCTGCCGCCGAGCAGCACGGCGTCGCGCTCTTCGAAATCCTTTTGAAGCTTGGCGAATTCGACGATTTCGGTTGGGCAAACGAACGTGAAATCTTTCGGATAGAAATAGATGATCTTCCACTTGTCCGGGAAGGATTGCTCGGTGATCTCTTCAAACGCCGACTGACCGTTTTCTTCGTGATGGTTGAAGCCCGGCTTGGCGGCCGTGACGGTGAACGCTTCGAGTTTATCGCCCACGGTTTTCATGCGGTGACTCCTAGGTCTGGTTGAAGAAGGGTGAGACGTTGTTCAAAACTACCTGCTCGCTGTAACGAATTCGTTACGCCGCAACTCCTAAAAATATTTGGCTATCGTATTTTCGTCGACATAGAAAATAACTAACCATTCGGGCAATCCGTTCCCGCGGTGCGGACTCGGATTGTTCTGGGGCCGGTCGCCCCCAAACGATTCGGGGGAGGACGGCCTAGCTGCTCTTGGCCAGCGGAAAGTCAATCGTGACTTCGAGCCCGGGGCCCGGGGTACGATTGCGCAGCTTGAGCTGCCCGCGATGGCGGCTCACGAGGCGCTGGACGATAGCCATGCCGAGGCCCGTTCCGTTGGCCTGCGTACGCGCCGAATTGACGCGGTAAAACGGACGGGTGACGAGGCCGATTTGGTCTTCGGGAATACCGGGGCCCTCGTCGAGCACGGAAAGCTCCGCGCGCGAGTGGGAGACCCGGGTTTCGACCATGATATGCGGGATGCCGTCCGTTTCGCTGATGCCGTATTTCCTCGCGTTCTCAAGCAAGTTGCCGACCACACGGCGCAAGTCGGTTTCGTCGGCCTCGATGACGGCCGACTCGGCGAGACGGACCGTGAGCTGCACGCCGTCTTCGCTGGCCAGGCGCGCGGCCATGTCGCCCGCCACGATGGAAAGATCGACCGGCCGCGAGAAGTGCTGCGGCGGACGGGCGTAGTCGAGGAAGCGCCCGATAATCGAATCCATCTGTTCGATGTCGTCGATCATGGCGTCTTTCGTCGCTTGATCGGACGGGCTCATTTCCGTCTCGAGCCGCAGCCGTGCGAGCGGCGTGCGCAAGTCGTGCGAAATGCCGGCAAGCATGAGCGCGCGGTCGGCCTCGAGTTGCTCGAGGTCGCGCACCATTTGATTGAAGCTGCGATTGGTCTCGGCCGCGACGCCGAGGCCTTGCTCGGGCAACGGTTCGGGCGCTTGCCCCAAGCCGACTCGCCGCGCGGCGGCCGCGAGGCGCGCGAACGGACGATTCACGAGGCTCGTGATGAACGCCGCGCCGAATAGCGAGAGCGCAAGCGCGAAAATGCCCCAGCCGGCCCATTGCAGGCCCGTGACGTTATCGAGCTGATCGCGATCGAGGGCCACCCAGTAATCGTCGTCGTCGATCTTGAAGCTGATCCATACGCCCGGGATGTCGTTGACCGATTGCGCGATGACGGTATCGTCGCCGAGCCGGCCGCGGATATCGTGTTCGATAAGGCGGTTCAGCGATTCGTCCGGTTGCAGCGTGAATTTATCCGTGCTCTCGCGCGGATAAACGCGCACGCCCTCGTTGCTTTCCAAGTCTTGGAGCAACGCCCGGCGCAGATCGGGATCGGAGTAGAGCAGTGCGGTGCGCGTGAGCTTCACGACCGCGACGAGCTGCAAGGCCACGCGCTGCGCGCGCGGCTCGCGTTCGATTACGCGAAAGCTTTGAAACCACGCGGCAAGGCTGACCGCGATGAGCAGCGCGATCAACAAAAAGGTGCGCCAAAACAGGCCCCCGAATGCGTGGGCGAGAAATCGCCGGTTAATGCGCATGAGGACCTATCGTGGCGTGCGAAGCGATACGGCGTACGTCACGCGGAGCCGTCGGGAATGAACACGTAGCCGAGGCCCCAGACCGTTTGAATGAAGCGCGGGCTGCTGGGATCGACCTCGATCAACTTGCGCAAACGCGAGATCTGCACGTCGAGGCTGCGATCGAACACTTCGTATTCGCGGCCGCGCGCGAGCTCCATCAGCTTCTCGCGCGACAACGGTTGGCGCGGATGGCGGGCGAAGACTTTGAGCACCGAGAATTCGCCGGTGGTGAGCGGGATCTCCTGGCCGGCCTTCGTCAGCGTGCGCGTGGCGAGGTTCAGCGCGAAGTCGCCGAACTCGAACACTTCGGCCGTCTCCGACGGGGCGCCCGGGAGCTCCGACGGCGACTGGCGCCGCAAGACGGCGTGAATGCGCGCGACGAGCTCGCGCGGATTGAAGGGCTTCGGCAGGTAGTCGTCCGCGCCCATTTCCAGGCCGACGATACGATCGACGTCTTCGCCTTTCGCCGTCAGCATGATGATGGGCGTGCGATCGTTGCTGCCGCGCAGGCGGCGGCAGATCGACAGCCCATCCTCTCCGGGCAACATGAGATCGAGCACCAGCAAGTCGAACCGCTCGCGCACCCAAAGCTTGTTCATCGCCGGCGCGTTTTCCGCGACATAGACGTTGAAGCCTTGCTCGCCGAGGTAGCGGCGCAGCAGATCACGCAAGCGGGGGTCGTCGTCGACGACCAGAATCTTCGAGGGGTTTTTCGTTTCCATGGGCGGCATCTTAGCGCGATTGCAAAGGGGGACGCGAAAGTGCGATTTATCGGGTTACAGACAGTTACAAAATTTACCCGTGTTGATGCGCGTCGTAAACGGTCCGCACATAAACTTCTTCACTGATAGCGGCTGTTCGGTGGATACTTCATCCCATTAACACCTCTTCTCTCGCGCTCGATGATGGATCGAGCATCAGTACACGTAATTCGAGGTAGCCGGTTGCCGCATGACGAAGGGAACAAGATGACGGTGGGATACGCGGTGCCGCGCATGCGAGCGCGGATCATCGCGGTTGCCATCGCGGGCGCTGTCGCGAGTCTGGTCGTTGCCGCCGACGTGCAGGCGCAGCCGCCGCTGCACGTGCGTCGCGCCGAGCCGTCCCGTTCGTTCCATCATCGTTACTTGCCGTCCGAGGCCGCCTCTCATTCCACGCCGGCCAGTGCGCCGCCGCCCGCACCCATCGTCCGTACGGCCTCGTCCCCCGCCGAATTCGGCGAGCATCAGCGCGACGGTCACATGACGGTCGAAGAGCGCCGCCTGTTGCGTCAGCATATCGAAGACGCGGTGCGCGAGCTCTATAAGCGCTAACTGACATTCGAGACTCAAGCGTAGCGTGGGGACGAAAACGTTTGCCGCGCTCGCGGCGCACGATGGTCGGCGCCGGTTCGTTCGTCCGATATGGCGCTCATCGCGAACCGGCTACGCTATCAACGTTTGCGTGCCGCTCGCCAGGCAATCCAAAGCTTACGTATCGGCGTCAACGCAATGCGTTGATGCAGTACTTGGAAGTCGTCGCGCTCGATCTCCTCGAGCAGCGCCAGCGCCATCGCCGCTTGTGCCTTCAACGTCCGCTGCGTCGCCCGCTCGGGGGCCGGAATGCCGCCGAGCGCGGTATGCAGCGCTTCGCGCGCGCGATTGGTTTGAAAACGCATGAGCTCCGAGAACGCCGGGCTGTATCTGCGATTGACGATCTCGGCCGCGGTTACGCCGAAGCGTTGCAACTCGTCGATCGGCAGATAGATGCGGCCATGGCGCGCATCGTTGCCGAGTTCTTGAACGAACTGCGCGAGCATGAGCGCATTGCCGAGCGCCGGGGCCCATTCGTCGACGCGCTGAGTTTCGCGCGCGGTCGCGCGCGCCACTGCCGCGGCAAACGAGCCGCCGACGCGTTCGATGTAGCGAGCGAGATTCGGGAAGTCCAAATACCGCGCTTGGTCCAAATCCATTTCGAAGCCGGCCACGAGCGTGCGCAACATCGGCGCTTCGGCTTCGATGTCCGCGCAATGTTTGACGAGCGCGTGCGAGACCGGATGCGACGGTTGCCCTGCGCTCAGCGCAGCCGCCTCCTTCTGCCACCAAGCGAGCTTGGTGCGTCCGACCGTCGGATCGCTCGTGTCTTTGACCGTCTCTTCGAGTTCGCGGCGCAATGCAAAGAGTGCGGTCAGAAATGGTTGCCGCGCCGCGGGCGCTTGCCGCAGCGCGTAATACGCGCTCGAACCGGCAGGGGCAGCCTTTTGCGCGCAGTATTCGTCGAAATTCTGGGGGGCTGAAATCGGGGGCTGTGACACGGCGAGCAAACGGGAAGATCGGCGAAATCGGTTTATCGGCAAGCAGGCTACGCGCCGCGCGCGTCCAAGGCGCCATCGCGGCGATGCGCTTCGGTGCGGATACTACCTCAGTTTCGCTGCCTCGACCGAACGTGGCTTCGGCCCGGCCGCCCGTCGTTCCCTGTCGACCTTAATGCGGGCGTCGCGTGACGGCCTTGACCACCGAGTTGCCACGTTCGGTCAAACGCAAACGGTGACCCGAGGTCATTTCCTCCAATGCAACGAGTTGGCTCTCGACGAGCGAGGCGAGATCGTCTCGATCGAGGTCGTCCAAGGCCCGCGGCTCGCCCACGAGCAGCAGCGCGGCGAATTCGTGCGGACTGAGCATGTTTTTCCTCCGTGGCGGATCCAATGGCATGTGCTATCAAGATAGAACGTGTCCGGCGGATGGCACCGCGCGAATTGTCGCAGGTGCCGAATGGGGCGCCGCGGCGCGCTATGCTGACGATATTCATATCAAGTCGTGACCTATCCGATGTCGATCGGAATCGCGAAGCCGGCGCGCACGGCGCGCCCAACATCGAAGCCTGAGGCGGCCAAGCCGCCGAGGGGAAACAGCATGATGAAGATCAGCGAGCCGCTCGGGCGCGGCGAATCGAAGCAAGCCTCGGGGCTGCCGTTGTTGCGGCTCGGCTTCCGTCCCTTCTACCTGGGCGGTGCACTGTTCGGCTTGGTGGCCGTCGCGCTATGGCTTGCCGCGCTGCATGGCGCCGCTGCCGCGGGGCGGGGCGCGCTATCGGGCGTCGCCTGGCATGTGCACGAAATGTTGTTCGGATTCGTCGGCGCAATCGTTGTCGGTTTTTTGTTGACGGCGGTGCGGGCTTGGACGTCGCTTCCCACGCCCACGGGCGCGTCGCTCGGCGCGTTATGGCTGCTCTGGGCGGCGGGACGCGTGCTCGTTTGGACAGGGCCCGAACCGGCGGCGGCGATCGTCGACGTCGCGTTTTTGCCGGTCTCGGCCATCGTCTTGCTGCGCGTTCTGATTGCAGCGAAAAATAAGCGCAATATGTTCTTGGCGGCGGCACTCGGGTTATACGGGCTGCTGAACGCGTTATTCCATTGGTACGCTTGGGACGGGCGCCTCGATCTCGCCTTGCGTGTCGCCTACGCGACCACGGGCGTCATCATCATGTTCGTTTCGGTCATCACGGGCCGCGTGGTGCCGATGTTTACGACCAATGCGATCGCAGGGTTCACGCTCAAGCGCTGGAAGTTCGTCGACAACGGCTCGGCGGTCGCGCCGCTCGTTACGATGCTCGTCGATGCGCTCGGTGCGCCCGCCGTACTCGTGGCGGCGTGCGCGCTCGCAACCGCGTTCTTGCATGCGGCCCGAATTTTCGGATGGCGTTCATGGCGCGTGGGGGCTCGGCCGATTTTGTGGATCTTGCATGTCGCATGTCTATGGATCCCGATCGGATTTGCGCTGCTCGCATTGAGCGCGGCGGGATCCGTGTCGCATTCGTTGGCCATGCATGCGCTGACGGTCGGCGCGATCGGCGGCGCAATCGTCGCCATGATCACGCGAACGGCGCTGGGACACACCGGGCGCAAGCTCGTCGCAGGTCCCGTCGAAGTGGCCGCCTACTGGCTGATGATCGCCGCGGCGCTGGCCCGTGTGTTCGGGCCCATGGCATTTGCGGATGCATCCGCCGTATGGATCGACGTCGCCGGCGGCTTATGGTGCGCGTCGCTCGTGATTTATCTGGTTCGCTACGTTCCTTACCTCGGTTCGCCGCGAATCGACGGCAAACCGGGTTGAATCGGATTTAACGATTCGGTTTAGAACGCATGCTCGCCGGTGCGCCGTCCGCGCCGGCGAGCCAGCCTAGTGTTCCCAAGCGAGTCAGCACCGGTTGCCAAAAATCGACTCGTTGCATCCTTTCACGCGGGCTTGCCGCGTCGATCGCGATGCAGATCGACAATTCCGACAGATCCATCGGCTCAGCCTCGATCGTTTGCCGATGCAGTACGGCTTCGTCGGCATCCGACGGTTCGTCGCGCACTTTCGCGCGCTCGCGCAGTCGCTCGATGAGCAGCGCAAGCGGCGCAACGACATCGACGATCGCCACAGGCGCCGCGTGCCGCCCGGCCAGCTCGATAAATTGCAATCGGTGAGCGTGCTTTAAAAAGCTCGCGTCGACGATGACGGGAAGGCCGGCCGCTAGCAGCGTGTCGGCGAGGGCGGCGAGACGTCCATAGTTCGCGTCGACCGCGGCGCTCGAATACGCGGTGGCCGGCATCGGCTCGCGAGAAGGGGCGGCAAACGGCGTCGCGCTGCGTTTGCGTTCGACGTCGCTGCTGACGACGATGGCGCCTACGAAAGGGGCCAGTTCGTGCGCGACAACCGATTTGCCCGAGCCGGAGAACCCATGGCAGAGCACAAGGGAAACGGGGCGCGCCGCGCTCAAGCGTTCGGCGAGCGCCAAGTAGCGCACGGCTGAAGCCGGGACCGTCCGTGCCCCGGGATGGCCAGGCGCTTTCAAGATCGACACCAGCGCCCTCACGAGCGCGCGATAGATGACATAGCACTTGAGCGCGCGCAGGCCGTCGTAGTCGCCCGTGGCAAACAGCCACCGGTTGACGAGCCGCGTGGCCAGATCGCCCCGGCCATGCGCGAGCAAGTCCATCACGAGGAAGGCCAAGTCGGCGGTGACGTCGATCCAACGCAGCGCCGGAGAAAATTCGACGCAATCGAAGAGCGCAACGTCATTGCCGCGACGAACGATATTCTCGAGATGGAGATCTCCGTGGCATTCGCGGACGAATCCCCGAGCGCGGCGGCGCTCGAAGTGCTCGCTAAGCGTTTCGGCGAGTCGCCGTTGCGACTGGGCGACGGTCTGCGGCAAGCAGCCTGGCGCCTCGCGTTGAAGGCCGAGAAGAACATCCTCGATTTGCCCTTGAATTTGCTCGGCCGATCCGAAGCGCCGATCCGGTGAGCGCGCATTCGCGCGGCGATGGAAGGCAGCGATGCGCTCGGCGGTTCGTTCGATTTCGGCTTGCCGTAGGACGCCGCGTGCGGCGCGGCTGCTGAGAAGGTCGCTTTGGCGAAAGCGCCGCATCTTGACCGCATAATCGACGATCGGATGCCCGTCGGCGAAGCGGCAGGTGCCCGGCGTGCCCGTCAGTTTCACCACGCCGGCGTAGAGCGGGCGCGCGAGCCGCCGGTTTAAGCGTACGGAATCGACGCAAGCGCGATAGCGCGTATCGAGCCGCGTGAAGTCGACGAAGCCCAGATCGACGCGCTTGCAGCGCTTATAAGCGAAAGGCCCGGCGAGGTAAATGATCGATATATGCGTTTCCATTCGTCGCAAACGGCCCGTGCGATGGGCATAAGCGCCGGGCGCCCGTAGGGCCCGCTCGAGACGGGCAAGCTCGGTCGCCGTCAATCGCACGTTGCGTGCGCGATCGCGCAGGCGTGGAGCGTGTGCTGAGCGCATCGATAGATCGTGCCCGATTCCGTGCCTTACTCGTATGCGCCGCTACCGTCGCCGTAGCCGCCGCCCAGCGCCGGCCGCAACCTGCCGTTCATCGCAACGGGCGCGGCGACCATACAATCCGTGGTCAACATCAACGATGCGACCGAAATGGCATTTTGCAGCGCCGAGCGCGTGACCTTCAGCGGATCGACGATACCGAACGCGATCATATCGCCGTACCGGGCGGCCTTGGCGTCATAGCCGTAGGTGCCGGCGGCCTCGGCGACGGCGTGGACGACGGCTTGCCCATCCGCGCCCGCATTCTGCGCGATCTGCCGCAGCGGCCAAGTCAGCGCGTGACTGACGATGGATGCCCCGATGCGCTCGATATCCGCGGCGCCGTTACCGTTCATGAGCACGCGCCGCGCCCGCACGAGCGCGACGCCGCCGCCCGCGACGATGCCTTCCGCGACCGCCGCGCGCGTGGCATGGAGCGCATCGTCGAAGCGGTTGCGGCGCTCGCGCAGCGCCGCCTCGGTGGCCGCGCCGACCTTGATCACGGCCACGCCGCCGGCGAGTTTGGCGAGCCGCTTTGTCAACGTATCGCGCTCGTAGTCGTTCTTCGCGTTCGCGATCCGGTCCTTGATGAGTGCGATACGCGCATCGATACGGGCGCGATCGCCGCCGCCGGCGATGATCGTCGTGGTATCGCGCGCGATTTCGATACGGCGCGCGGTGCCCAAATCGTCGAGCGTCGCGCGTTCGATCGTGCGGCCCAACTGCGGCGAGATGACGGTCGCGCCCGTCAGCGCGGCGAGATCGGCAAGCTGCTCCGTGCGCTGTTCGCCGAAGCCGGGCGAACGAATAGCGCACGACTTCAGCGTGCCGCGCAGATGATTGACGACGAGGGTCGCGAGCGCCTCGCCCTCGATCTCGTTGGCGAAGATCACGAGCGGTTTCGTGCTTGCACTGACGGCCTCCAGCACGGGGAGCAAATGCGCGACCGAGGTCACGCTCATATCGGCAAGCAAGACGCGCGGTTCGTCGAGGACGAGCTCGCGGCCCGACGCTTCGACGAAAAGCGGCGAGATGTAGCCGCGTTCGACGAGCGAGCCGTCGACTAGCTCGAGCTCGTCCTCGAGTTTGGATCCGTCCTCGATGCTGATCGCGCCGTCGTTGCCGACGCGTTCGACCGCGCGGGCGACGAGCTCGCCGATGCTCGCATCGCCGCTTGCCGATATAGTCGCGATCTGCCGCATCTCTTCGATGCTCGCACAGGGTTTGGCAAGCTGTTGCAACTCCGCCAACACGCGTTTTCCGGCCGCTTCGATCGCGCGCTTCAATTCCATCGGATCGTGCCCCGCGGCGACGCATTTCATGCCTTCGACGATGATCGCCTGGGCCAGCGTCGTAGCCGTGGTCGTGCCGTCGCCGGCAACCTCGCTCGTCTTGGTCGCGACCTCGCGCAGCAGGCACGCGCCCATTTCCTCGAACGGATCGGTGAGATCGATGTGGTTGGCGACGATCACGCCCGAGTTCGCCACGAGCGGGGCCGCATCCGGGCGTTCGACGATGACGTTGCGCCCGCCCGGGCCGAGCGTGACTTTCACGGCTTCGGCTAGCGCGTTGACGCCGCGCACCAGTAGATGACGAGCGTCCTGATGATAGATCAGCACCTTCGCGGTCATGGCGATCTCCCCAAGCTGCGTATGCAGTTGCCGGGCAAGCGCATTTGCGCCGCCTCGGCGGTGTTCGATAGCGGCAGCTTAGTAAGCGATGGGCAGTGAGCCGTTGATTTTCGTCAAAAGCCATACCCGGCCGCAATTCGCCGAATTGCGAATACTTTCTCGACGCAGCGCAGGGGCGAACGCACATTCCGCATGCCCTTAGACGAACTAAAATCGAACAGCGAGGCCTCGATATGTCGAGGACCGGTTGATGATCAAAGTCGTCCTGGCTGGAACGCAAAGCCCGGCATTGGCGAATTTGCGCGCCTTGCTCGAATCCACTGCGGGCATCGAGTTGGCGGGGCAAGCACCGCTTGCGGCGCAGGCCGCAACGTATGCGCTCGAGCGAGGCGCCCCCGTGCTCGCGATTTATCTGGCGGCATCGGCGAGCGATACCTTCGATGTGATCAGACGATTGCGCGAGGCGGCGCCCACCGTGCGGATCCTCGTCGTCAGCGCGCATGCGGAAAGAGCTTTCGCCGCGCATGCGTTCGAAGCCGGCGCAAGCGGCTACCTCTGGGACAGCACGGTCGAGAGCGAGCTTTCGAGCGCGGTCGCCGAACTCGCGGGAGGCGGTCTTTATGTCAGTCTCGATGTACAGCGCCGCCCGCGCCGCGGGTTGCGAGCCGCCGACGGCGCGAAGCGCGGACGCAAAGGCGCGCGCGACGCCTCACGTCATTAGCGGTGGCGGGCCATGAATATCGGCGCGATCTGTACGCGGGAAGTCGTGACGTGCCGGACTACCGATACGGCGCTCGACGTCGCGAAATTGCTTCGCACGTGCCATGTCGGCGATGTATTCGTGCGCGACGAACGTGAAGGCAAGCACGTGCTGTGCGGCATCCTAACCGACCGGGACCTCGTGCTTGCTGTCATCGCGAACGAAGTCGACCCGGCGAGCGTGTTCGTTTCCGAATTGATGTCCGCGCCGCTCGTCGTCGCACTCGAATCCGAAGGCATCGAACATGTGCTGCGCCGAATGCGGCTGCACGGCGTGCGGCGCGTGCCGGTCACGAATGCACTCGGAGAACTCGTCGGCGTCGCGAGCGCGGACGATCTGCTCGACGCGATCACGACCTTGCTCGACGATTTGCGGCACGTCAGCATGCGTCAGACGCTGTTCGAGCAAAAGGGCCGAAGCTAGGCACGCCATAGATGCCGCGGATATCGGCTGGGCCTTCGTTGACGCAAGTCAATCCGGCCGGCGGTGCGCGTCATAGGCTGACCATGCCGGGCGACGTTTACGTTCCTCTCCCCCCGATATCGGCGCAACGCGCGCAAGTCACGACCAGGAGCATTCTTATGAGCGATCACACGAGGCCCTTCAAAACGGGCGAGCACGCAGAAGTCTTTCCTGGGCTCGGGCACGATCCCTATCGGCTGCGCGGCAAGTTACACGAACCGTCGGTGTGTCCGAGTTGCGGCGTCGTGTATACGGGCGGGCGTTGGCAATGGCTTGCGCGCCCGGCCGACGCCCAAGAGGCAGCATGCATCGCGTGCCGCCGCACGGCGGACCGCTTGCCGGCGGGCTATCTGACGATCGACGGCGAGTTCGCCGCCCAGCATCAGGTTGAAATCATCGACTTGTTGCGACGCGACGAAGCGAAGACACGTGCGCAACATCCGATGAAACGCATTATGTCGATCGAGGCGAGCAATGGTGCGACCGTTGTCGAGACGACGGACCTGCATTACACGCGCGATCTAGGCGAGGCGTTGAAGTCGGCTTTTCAGGGCACGCTCGAGATCAAATACAGCCGCGATCAGGATCTCGCGCGGGTCCATTGGCGACGCTGATTTTTCGCAACGGTACGCTTCGCGTACGATCGCAAGCGCGGTGCCGGTCAATGTGCGCCACCGCGCTGAAAGCCTGGCGCCAGGTGAGTCATCATGCCCCTGCATAACGCCGAGATGGCATCGGTGTTCGAGCAGATCGCCGATTTGCTCGAAATCCAAGGTGCGAACCCTTTCCGCGTGCGGGCCTATCGGAATGCCGCGCGCTCGGTCGGCGAATTCGGCAAGAGCGTGCCCGCGATGATCGAGCAAAACGAAGATGTGAAACGCATCGCGGGAATCGGCGACGACCTCGCGGCCAAACTACGCGAGATCGCCGCGACCGGCACATGCGAGTTGCTCACGCGCCTACGCGCGGAAATGCCGGCGGCCATCACCGAATTGCTGCAAGTGCAGGGGCTCGGGCCGAAGCGGGTACGCGCGCTGTACGACGCCCTGCATGTGCAAACGATCGAGCAATTGCGCGAGGCCGCCGAACAAGGATTGATTCGCACGGTCCCCGGCTTCGGCGAGAAGACGCAGGCGCATATCCTCGAGCGCTTGGAAGCGCATGCGCATAAGTCGCGGCGATTTGCGCTCGCGTTCGCCGAGCGCGACGCTCTGCCGTTGCTGGCGCATCTGCGCACAGGTAAGGGCGTCGAGCAGGCCGTCGTCGCCGGCAGTTTCAGACGTCGTTGCGAAACCGTCGGCGATCTCGACATCCTCGCGACCGCGCGCGACGGCCGGGCAGTGATCGAGCATTTCGTGCGCTACGGCGAGGTCCGCCAGGTGCTCGCGCGAGGCGATACGCGATCGAGCGTCGTGCTCGCAAGCGGGATGCAAGTGGATTTGCGCGTCGTCGAGCCGGAAAGTTTCGGGGCGGCGCTCGTCTATTTCACCGGTTCGAAGGCACACAACATCGCCATGCGTCGGATCGCCCAGGGACTGCGGCTCAAGATCAACGAATACGGCGTTTTTCGCGGCGAGGATCGTATCGCGGGACGCACCGAGGAATCGGTCTATGCCGCGATCGGTCTCGATTGGGTGCCGCCTGAGTTGCGCGAGCGCCACGGCGAGATCGAAGCGGCCCACGCACACACATTGCCGTGCTTGATCGAGCGTGCGGACCTTGTCGGCGATTTGCACGCGCACACGCGTGCCAGCGACGGACGCGCGTCCTTGCTCGAGATGGCGCTCGCCGCACGCGAGCGCGGGTTGCAGTATTTGGCGGTCACGGATCATTCGAGTGGGGCGGACGGCACGCGCGGCTTGGACGCGGCGCACCTCGGCCGGCAAATCGATGAAATCGACGCGCTGAATCGAACGCTGCACGGCGTCGTGCTACTCAAGGGCATCGAAGTCGACATTCTCGAGGACGGCCGGCTCGGTCTGCCCGACGCCATACTCGAGCGGCTGGATATCGTAGTCGGCGCCGTTCACACCGGTTTCGACTTGCCGCGCGCGCGGCAGACGGAGCGCGTCCTTCGCGCGCTGGAACATCCGTCGATGTCGATCCTTGCGCACCCGACGGGCCGGTTGATCGGCGAGCGGGAGCCATGCGACATCGATCTCGTCCGCGTGATGCGGCGGGCGCGCGCATTGGGCTGCCATCTAGAGCTTGACGCGCAACCCAATCGCCTCGACTTGACCGACACCTATTGCCGCATGGCCAAAGCCGAGGGCGTGCTGGTTGCAATCGATTCCGATGCGCACGACAGCGCAGGTTTCGACGATCTTCGCTATGGCGTCGATCAGGCCCGCCGCGGCTGGCTCGAAACGAAAGACGTGCTGAACACGCGAGGGCTCGACGCACTGCGGCCATTGTTGCGGGCGTCGGCGTCGCGATTGGAGAGGACTTCATGAAGCTGCCGCCAGGCACGGTGCTGCTGACCGACCTTTACGAATTGACGATGCTGCAAGCGTACTTCGATGCCGGCGTGAACGAAACGGCATCGTTCGAATTGTTCGTGCGTGCTTTGCCGATGCACCGCAATTTCCTCATGGCGGCCGGCCTCGAGCAGGTGATCGAGTATTTGGAACAGCTTCGGTTCGCCCCCGAGGAATTGTCGGCGCTCTCCAAGACGGGGCGATTTCCCGTGCCGTTTCTTCGCTCGCTCGAGCACCTGCGCTTTACGGGCGACGTCGATGCGATGCGCGAGGGCACGGTGTTTTTCCCCGATGAGCCGATCCTGCGGATCACGGCGCCGATGCGCGAAGCGCAACTGATCGAGAGCCGCGTGATGAACCTGGCCCACTTCGAAACGGTCGTCGCAAGCAAGGCCGCACGCTGCGTGCTCGCGGCACCCGACAAGTTGCTCGTCGATTTCGGTTTGCGCCGCGCACATGGGGCGGAAGCTGCATTGCTCTCCGCGCGCGCATCGTATCTCGCCGGCTTCGGCGGCACCGCGACGGTTGCTGCGGGGCTCACGTTCGATATTCCGATCTACGGGACGATGGCGCATTCGTATGTCCAGGCGTATGCGGACGAGGCGCTCGCCTTCGAAGCCTTCGCACGTTCGCAACCGGCCAATGCGACGCTCTTGCTCGATACCTACGATACCGAAGCGGCTGCGCGTAAGGTCGTCGCGCTGGCGCCGTTGCTCGCCCGCGACGGTATCGTCATTCAAGGCGTGCGCCTCGATAGCGGCGATCTCGGCGAGCATGCCCGGCGGGTGCGTCGAATTCTCGACGACGGCGGGCTGACCGGCGTGACGATCTTCGCGAGCGGCAATCTCGACGATTACCGCCTGCGTCAACTGATTGCCGAGCAGGCCCCCATCGACGGGTTCGGCGTGGGCACGCGCATGAACACCTCGGCCGATGCACCGTATCTCGATTGTGCATACAAGCTCGTGGAATATGCGGGCGAGCCGCGCCGCAAGCGTTCGGAGGGCAAGGCGACGTGGCCCGCCCGCAAGGCCGTCTATCGGCTCTGGGGACCCAACGGCGTCATGGCGGGCGACTGGATCACGCTGGCGCGCGAGCGCCGCGACGGCGAGCCGCTGCTCGAACCCGTCATGCGAGGCGGGGTGCGCTGCGAGCAGCCGGTCACGCTTTCGTGCGCACGCGAACATGCCCGTCGGCAACTACGGGCGCTGCCCGGCGCGCAGCGCTCGTTGGACGTCGACGAGCCATACCCTGTCGCGATCTCCGACGGCCTGCGCGAACTGGCGCGGCGGCTCGACGAGGGGCGGCCCGGCTAGCCGGTGTCGCTCTCGTCGCGCGTTACACGACGCCCAATTCGCGCAACGCGGTATCGACGGCATGTTTCGCTTTTTCGACGATCTCGTCGATTTCGGCGTGCGAGACGACGAGCGGCGGAGACAGAAGCATGCGGTCGCCCGAGGCGCGCATGACGAGATTGCTTTTGAAGCAGCGATCGCGGCAGGCTAGGGCGATTTCGCCGCCGTCGCCGAAGCGTTTTCGGTCGTTGCGCGACTGCGCGAACTGGATGCCTGCGACGAGGCCGGCGCCGGCCACTTCACCGATATGCGGATGATCGCCGAACGCCTCGCGCAAGCTCGATTGGAAGTAAGGGCCGGTATCGTTTTTGACGCGATCGACGATGCCTTCGTCGCGCAGCAGCGTCAGGTTAGCGACGGCGACCGCCGCCGCGACGGGGTGGCCCGAGTACGTGTACCCGTGGTTGAAGTCGCCGTTTTCGACGATGGGCTTCGCGATACGTTCGTGCAGCGCGACGGCGCCCATCGGCACGTAGCCGCTCGTCAGTCCCTTCGCGAGCGTGAGCAGATCGGGTTCGAACCCGAAATGCTGATGCGCGAACCATTCCCCCGTGCGGCCGAAGCCGCCGATGACTTCGTCGGCGATCAGCAGCACGTCGTAGCGGCGGCAAATGCGTTCGATCTCGGGCCAATAGGTTGACGGCGGAAAGATGACGCCGCCCGCGCCTTGAAACGGCTCGCCGATGAAAGCGGCAACGTTCTCCGGTCCCAACTCGATAATCTTGGATTCAAGCTGCCGGGCGCGCTCGAGCCCGAATTGCTCGGGCGACATCCGCTCGGGGGCTTCGGCGAAAAAGTAGGGTTGATCGATATGAACGACGTGCTCGACCTTCGAGGGCATTTGCTCGTGCATGTAATCCATGCCGCCGAGCGTCGCCCCGGCGATCGTCGAGCCGTGATAGCCGTTTTTGCGCGAGATCACGTATTTTTTCGACGGTTTGCCCTGGGCCGCCCAATATTGATAGACGACGCGCAGCGCCGTATCGTTGGCTTCGGATCCGCTGTTGCAGTAGAAGAAGTGCTTGAACGGCGCAGGTGTGAGCTCGGAGAGCAGCGCCGACAATGCGATGACGGGCGGATGCGTCGTCTTGAAGAACGTATTGTAAAAGGGCAGTTCGCACAGTTGGCGGTAGGCGGCCTGCGCCAGTTCGTGGCGGCCGTATCCGACGTTGACGCACCAGAGCCCGGCCATGCCGTCGATGATGCGATTGCCGTCGGAGTCCCATAGATAGACGCCCTCGGCCTTGACGATCACGCGGCTGCCGGCGCGATTGAGCGCGCCCATGTCGGAAAACGGATGCAGGTGATGCGCGGCATCGAGCGCGCGGTAGTCGGCGGTGCTGGGCGAATGCGTGCGTTCTTGGACCGTGGCGGTGAACGGATCGAAATCGTGATTCATATAGCCTCCAGGGAAACGAGTGGCTGAAGCGTTTAAACGTGCAGCAATAGGTGCCTGCGTTCCCAAGAGCTGATCACTCGGAAAAACGCGTCGTATTCGGTTTCCTTCAGCGCAAGGTACGACTTGACGAATGCGTCGCCGAGGATCGAAGCGAGCGGCTCGGACGCCGCCATCAGCGTGAGGCCTTCCTCGAGATTGCGCGGCAATTGATAGGGCATTCGGTAGCCGTCGTTGGCGAGCGGTTCGGTGGGCGTGAGCCGCTGCGTGAGGCCGAGATAGCCCGCGGCCAGCGTGCCCGCGATGGCGAGATACGGATTGCAGTCCACGCCCGGGATGCGGTTCTCTATCCGTCGCGCATCGGGCGAGGCATGCGGTACGCGGAACCCCACCGTACGGTTGTCGTATCCCCACTGCACGTTGATCGGCGCGGCCATGAAACGCGACAGACGCCGATAGGAATTAATGTACGGCGCGAAGATCGGCATCAGTGCCGGCGTATATTTCTGTAGACCCGCGATGTACTGATAGAACATCTCGGTCGGTGCGCCGTCGCGTCCCGTGAACAGGTTCCGGCCTGTTTCCATGTCCACGACGCTTTGGTGCACGTGCATGGCGGAGCCGGGCTCGCCTTCCATCGGCTTGGCCATGAACGTCGCGTACATATGATGGCGCAGGGCGGCCTCCCGCACGGTGCGCTTGAAGAGGAATACGCGGTCCGCCAGGTTGAGCGGGTCGCCATGTAGGAAATTGATTTCCATTTGCGCCGCGCCCACTTCGTGGATCAGCGTATCGACTTCGAGTTCTTGGATCTCGCAATACTCGTAGATGTCCTCGAACAGCGGATCGAACTCGTTGACCGCTTCGATCGAATAGGCCTGACGTCCCGTCTCCGCACGCCCCGTGCGGCCCACCGGCGGGCGCAGCGGCAAGTCGGGATCCTTGTTCATCTCCACGAGGTAGAACTCGAGTTCCGGGGCGATGACGGGCTTCCAGCCCTTCGCTTTGTATAGATCGAGCACACGGCGCAAGACGCGGCGCGGCGAGATCTCGACGGGCGATCCGTCGAAATGGACGCAATCGTGAATCACCTGCGCCGTGGGATCGACGGCCCAGGGGATGAGCCGGATCGTCGAGGCGTCGGGCACGCAGACCATGTCGGGATCCGTGACTCCGGTCAACCCCCCGTCATCGGGATATTCGCCCGTCACCGTTTGAATCATGACCGCTTGCGGCAGGCGCATCGATTCGCCCGATTCGAATTTGCTGCGCGGAATGATCTTGCCGCGTGCGATGCCGGCCATATCGGGGATGATCGCCTCGATCTCGGTGATATGGTGCTTCTTGAGAAATTCGTCGATCTCGTACATGAGAGTCCTCGCTTCGTTGTTATGGATAGGGGCGATGAGCGTTCGAACGCCATCCGCCTAACCGCGCGCGCTCGCACGCGCGGTGTGTCTCGCTAGGCACGCCGCGCCGAACGCGCGGAAGATCGCGCTTGAAAGCGGATCGCTCGCATAGCGCCACTCCGGGTGCCACTGCACGCCGAGGGCGAACGCGCTCGCGCCGGCCACGCGCGCGGCTTCGATCAAACCGTCGGGCGCGACGGCCTCGGCAACCAGTGCCGGCGCGAGCGCGTCGACGCCTTGCGCATGCAGCGAGTTCACCCGTACCTCGGCGCTCGCGCCGGCGAGCGAATGCAATAGCCCGTCTTCGCAAAGGCGCACGCTGTGCGCAGGGCCGTATTGAACGTCGAGCGGGTCCGTCAGATTTTCGCGATGGTCGTCGTGGCCATCGATCGCGTGCACGTTTTGATGAAGCGTGCCGCCGAAAGCGACGTTCATTTCTTGAAAGCCGCGGCAGATCGCGAGTACAGGGACGCCAAGCTCGACGGCGGCAACAAGGAGCGGTAGCGCCGTGGCGTCGCGCGCCGGGTCGTGTAGCGTGCCCGGCGCGCTGGCAGGTCCGCCGTAATGACGCGGTTCGACGTTAGAGTGGCTGCCCGTGAACAGCAGACCGTCGAGCGCATGAAGGAGCGCCGAAGCGGACTGCCGTTCGCCGAGCGCGGGAACGGCGAGTGCGAGCGCATCGGCGCCTTCGACAACCGCCGTGAGGTACTTGTCGCCGACGACATGCGTGAGATGCATGCCGATTTCAGAGGTGTCGGCGGTCACGCCGATGAGCGGTTTGCTTAGCATAACTAACTAATTGATTTTGATTGGGCGCGAATGCGTGCGTGGGCCGCAGTCGACATCGAAGCCGACGACAGGCGAGGCGCAGCGTGAGCATCGTTGCGCCGGCGTTACGCGAGTTCGAGCCTCGCGAAAGACGCGAATAGGCGGCGAGTCGAGCGCGTAAGAGGCGCCGGCGACGATGCGAACGTTGGACTGACGGGAAGGAGGCGCTACGGCAGCAGTGAGGCGACGTCGTCGAGGTGGACGGCGATGTATGCGCGTGCGGACGTGACGTTGTGACGTCGAACGCAGCGGCGGGACAAGATCGTGAAGACGGACAGGAACCGGCGGAACGCAAGCGGGCCGTTGCTGCCGTCGGCGATGGCGCGGCCGGTGCGAATACGATTCGCGACCTGCTTACGGTTCCATCTAACCAAAGGGCCTCGGACTCTCACGGTATGACTCGACTCGGTGACAAGGAGGGTATTGCACGCCTCGCTTCGCGGCACACATCGCGAACCGCGAGACAAGGCGGAAGGTTTCGGCGCCGGCACGCGAATCCGCTCGGCATGTGCAATCGTTGCGCGGGGACGTACTTCCGCACAAAAAAGGCCGAAACCTGACTGTCAGCATATATGAGCTAAGCGTGCCGTCAATCCCTTTCCAAAAAATCGGGCACGGTTTTACGCGCAATGCATGGTGCACCGCAGTGCGTGCCCAGCTTCGGGCGAGCACCTCCCGTTCGACCGATACGCGTCATTAAAGTTCGCCGATCCGCCGGTACCGACATCTGATTAGAATGTTCAGGAAAAATTGCGCGACATCCCATTTTTCGAGACGGTTTGGATAACGATCGATTTTCCGCTTCGATCGACGGCGATCGCAGGCGGTCGAGCTTGCGTGCAGGTATGCGATCGAGGCATGCGCTCGTAAAATACTCCGAGCTCAAATCCACGCTCATTAGGCTGCATTGAACGATATTAGGTTTTTCTCATGACGGATCGGGTTCACGGCGACGGCGCCATTCGACGTTCTTCAAATTACGGCTCTTCGGTCGAAAACACTTACGCGGGCGTGCTTTCGTTCATGCGCCGCCGCTATACGCGCGAGCTTGACGGCGTCGATGTCGCCATCTCCGGTATTCCGCTCGATCTAGCCACGACGTTCCGCTCGGGGGCACGGTTAGGACCCGCGGCGATTCGCGCCGCCAGCGTGCAGCTTGCCGAACTCAATCCCTATCCGTGGGGCTTCGATCCGTTCGACGATCTCGCCGTCGTCGATTGCGGCGATTGCTGGCTCGACGCGCACAATCCGCTCACGATCAAACCCGCGATCGTCGAGCACGCACGGACCATCTTGCGTAGTGGCGCGAAGATGCTGACGCTCGGCGGCGATCATTTCGTCACGTATCCGCTTTTGATTGCGCATGCCGAGCGATATGGCGCGCCGTTGTCTCTGATTCATTTCGATGCGCATTGCGACACCTGGCCCGACGATGAGCCCGATAGCCTCAATCACGGCACGATGTTCTACAAGGCTGTGAAAGACGGACTCATCGATCCGGCCACGTCGGTGCAAATCGGAATCCGCACTTGGAACGACGACTTCATGGGGATGCATGTGCTCGATGCGCCCTGGGTGCACGAACACGGTACCCGGGCCGCCGTCGAGCGGATCCTAGCCGTAGTGGGCGAGCGGCCCGCGTATTTGACGTTTGATATCGACTGCCTCGATCCCGCATTCGCGCCGGGCACCGGCACGCCCGTGGCGGGTGGGCTGTCGTCGGCGCAGGCGCTTGCGATCGTGCGTGCGCTCGGTCGAGCGAACATCGTCGGCGCCGACGTCGTAGAAGTTGCCCCGGCCTACGACCACGCCGAGATCACGGCGATCGCCGCGGCGCATGTCGCCTGCGATCTGTTGTGCCTTTGGCGGCAGCGCAAGGTTGGACCCGAGTCGGCTTAATCGCGAACGCGCGCGTTTGTCGATCGGGCGGCGAGGCACGTCGCGCCGGCGTACGTGACTCCCGCTAGCACGCCCACGACCGTCAAGGCCGTCGACAAATGCGTGGCCAGCACCGCGGCCGCGCCGGCGAACGCAACGCCGAGCAAGCTGCCCGCTTGGCGCAACGCATTGAGCAAGCCCGACGCGACCCCGGCCGATTCGGCCGGCACCTGTTCGAGAATGGTCGAAATCATCGGCGGCACCGAGAGCGCCGTGCCCGCACCGAAGGCGGCCATCGCCGCGACCACCCATGCCCAAGGTGCGTTCGTCTCCAATAGCGCCGTCATCGCGGGCCCGGCGAGCGTGGCCGCCCCAAGACCGATCGTCATCATGCCCGTGGCGCTCACGCGGCCTTGCAGCTTGCCGGCCAGGACGTTACCGAGCGACAAGCTCGCGGCCATCGGCAACATCGCGAGGCCCGTGTGCCGCGCGTCGAGCCCGCGTACGCCGTGCAGATACAGGCTCAGCAGGAACAGCACGGAAAAGTAGCCGATATAGACGAGCGTGCCGCTCGCGTTCATCGCGACGAACTTCGCGTTGCCGAACCAAGCGAGCGGGACCATCGGGTGCGCGGCGCGTCGTTCGACGGCGGCCAATGCCGCGGCGGATATGACGGTCACGGCTATCGCCACCCAAACCTCGGGGGAGGCTAGGCCTCGCGTGGGTAGCTCGATCGCCGTGAAACAGAGTGCCGCCAGTGCGATCGTGCTCGCAACTTGGCCTTGAAGGTCGAAGCCGCTTCGACGGACGGCCTTGCTACCCGCCTTAACGATCGCCCAAGCGCCGGCTAATGCGACGATGCCCGTCGGTACATTCACGAGAAACGCGCTGCGCCAGCCGAACCCGTCGACGAGCAGCCCGCCGGCCACGGGCCCGATTGCCGCCGCGATCGATGCGATGCCGGCCCAGGCGGCGATGGCGCGCGCACGTTCCGCCGGATCGTCGAACGTCGCGCGCACGATCGAGAGCGAGGCGGGCAGGAACAATGCCGCCCCGGTGCCTTGGGCGAAACGCGCCGCGACGAGTGTGCCGACGGACGGCGCGAGCCCGCATGCGGCGGACGCGGCGACGAACAGCGCAAGGCCGCAAAGATAGACGGATTTGGCACCGAACCGGTCGGACGCCACGCCGCCGGCAAGGATCAGCGCGGCGAAACTGAGCGTATAGGCGTCGACGATCCATGCAAGACCGGCCACGGACGCGTTCAGATGCGCGCGCATCGAGGGCAGGGCGACGTTGACGATCGTCGTGTCGAGGACCGCCATGAACATGCCGCTTGCCACGAGGACGAGCGCCATGCGCCGGCGCACGGCATCTGCGCGCTCGCGTGCCGGGTCGGGAAAGATCGGTTCTACTGCGCAGTCCGTCATGAATTCCTCCGTTTTGCGGCATCGTGCGATGCCGACTCTGACCGAAGTCTATAGACTGACGGTGCTGCGTTAAAGCGGTGAATCTGCAAGCCGATGATGCAAAAATGCATCAATAAAAATTCGATCGAAAACGCTACGAATACTCGTAAATCGCCATGACGAACTGGGACAACGCGCGCTTCTTTTTGGCTGTCGCGCGCACGGGCACATTGCGCGGCGCCGCATCGCGCTTGGGCGTGGATCAAGCGACGGTCGGCCGGCGTATCGCCGCGCTCGAAGAGGCGCTGTCGGCGCGGCTGTTTCTGCGCACCCCGGCGATGTACGTGCTGACGAGCGCCGGCGAGGCGCTGATTGCGCCGGCCGAGGCGATGGAGCAGGCCGTCCATCAGATCGAGCGGCGCATCGTCGGCATGGACGACCAGCTGTGCGGCACGATTCGGGTCGCGACGACCGACTCGCTCGGCAAACGCTTCGTCGTGCCCGCGATTGCAATGCTCCGGGCTTCGCATCCCGGCATCGAAGTGGTTTGCGTCACGTCGCCGGGCCTTGCGAACTTGACTCGGCGCGAGGCCGACGTCGCCATCCGCACGCTGCGGCCCGAATCGCCCGATTTGATCGTTCGGCGCCTGGCCCAGCTGGAATCGGGCATTTATGCCTCGCGCGCCTACCTGGCGGCGCGCGGCTCGCCCAGCGAGGGTGCGGCGTTCGAAGGGCACGATCTGCTCATGTACCAGCGCAATCTCGTGCCGTCGATGTGGGAGGCGTTGTGCGGCGAGTCCACGCATCGGGGGCGCGTGGCATTCCAAACCTCGTCCACCATGATGCTGTTCGAGGCCGCGATCGCCGGGCTCGGCGTGACCGAGCTGCCGTGCTTCCGGGCCGATCGGGAGCCCGAACTCGTGCGCGTCATGGGCAACCGGGCCGACCGCTTCGACGTTTGGCTCGTGGCGCATGCCGATTTGTACAAGACTGCCCGGATTCAGGCGTTCATCGAGGCCGTCGCGCAGGCGTTCGATCAAGCGTCGTGAATCCCGTTGCCGTGGGCAATGCGCGGTTCGCGCCGAAACTCGAGCAAAGGCTCTACTATCGCCGTTGCGCGCGACACGTTAATCTTGCGCGTCGTTACTTGGAGCGAACACAACAATGAAACAAAACAATCCGTTGTTAGCCGTAACACTGTTGTCCTGTCTGACCGCCTCGAGCGCTTCCTGGTCCGCCGATCTTCCCCCCGTCGCCCCCGTGCGTCCCGTCACCAACGTCTACTTCGGCACGCCGTTCGTGGACCCTTACCGCTACATGGAGAATCTGAAGGACCCCGAAGTTCAAGATTGGATGAAGGCGCAAAACGATTACACGCGTCGCGCGCTCGCCGCCATTCCGGCGCGCGAGGGGCTGGCTCAGCGCGTGGAGACGTTGATGGGCGGCGACTTGCGCCGCACGAGCTTTACGCGCCGCGGCCATCGGCTGTTCTATCAAACGGCCGCCGCAGGCGATAACCTGCTCAAGCTGGCCTATCGCGACGGCGTGAACGGCGAGGAACACGTCCTCGTCGATCCGGCGAAGCTTTCGACCGACAGCACGCGCCATTTCGCGCTCGATTGGTACATGCCGTCATGGGACGGCCGCTATGTCGCCTACGGGATTTCGGAAGGGGGCTCGGAGCAAAGCGTGTTGCACGTGATCGACGTCCAGACGGGCCGCCAGCTCGCCGAGTCGATCGATCGGACAAGCTCGTGCATCGTTTCCTGGCGTAACGACAACCGCTCGTTCTTTTACCTGCGCTATCCGAAGGTCGGTCCCGACACGCCGCCGGCGCTGCAAGAGTACAACGCCGTTGCACACGTGCACGTGCTGGGGCAAAACGAGAACGGCGACGGCGATGTGGCCGTTTTCGGCCGCGGCGTCTCGCCGAAGATCGATGTGCCCGAAGGTCAAGCCGCCTATGTGATGGTCTCGCCCGATTCGCCGTACGCGGTGGCGGTGGCCAATCACAACATGGACAACAATCCGAATACGTTCTACGTGACGCGCATCGCCGATATCCATGGCGCCGACACGCCGTGGCGGAAGATCGCCAGCCCCGAGGACGGCGTCGTCGACGTGCAGCTGCATGGCGACCGCCTTTACGCGCTGACGGGTAAAGACGCCTCGCGTTTCAAGATCGTTTCGGCGCCGCTCGCGCATCCCGATCTCGCTCGGGCCCAAGTCGTCGTGCCCGAGGGCACCAACGTCATCGATTCGTTCACGCTCGGCGCCGACGGCATCTACCTGGCCGAACGCGCAGGGGCGACCTTCGAGCTGCATCGCGCCGGTTTCGACGGCAAGAACGATACGACGATCGCGCTGCCGTTCGCGGGAGCGATCCATGATCTCGCCACCGATACGAAGTTGCCCGGCGTGATGTTCGCGCTGCATAGCTGGACGAAATCGCCGCGCGAGCTCGCCTATGCGCCGGGCGCGGCCGGCGCGGCCGACACGGGCTTGATTCCGCCGTCGAAGACCGAATCGGACGACTTGCAGGCCCAAGAGAGCTTCGCCATTAGCTATGACGGTACGCGCGTTCCCGTGTCGATCATTTCGAAGAAGGACATCAAGGCCGACGGCACGCATCCGACGATCATCTACGGCTACGGCAGCTACGGCCTTTCGATGGATCCGAACTACCAACCCGCCTGGCGCGCTTGGTTCGAGCAAGGCGGCATCATGACGGTCGTGCATATGCGCGGCGGCGGCGAGTACGGCGACGCTTGGCATCGCGCCGGTCAAAAGCAGTGGAAGATCAACACGATGTTCGACTTCCTCGCGGGCGCGCATTACATGATCGACCACGGCTACACCCAGCGCCAATACCTCGTGGCCAACGGCCGCAGCGCAGGCGGGATCGTAATGGGCGGCGCCTTGACGATCGATCCGGGCTTGTTCCGGGTCGTGCTCGACGATGTTGGCGTGTCCGACACGCTGCGCTTCGAGACGGAACCGAACGGCCCGCCGAACGTGCCCGAAATGGGCTCGACGGCGACGGAAGCCGGTTTCCACGGCGTGTACTCGATGAGCGCCTACGCGCACATTCATGACGGCACGCCGTATCCGGCCGTCATGTTCACGACGGGGGCGAACGATCCGCGCGTGTCGCCGTGGCACATGCTCAAAATGACGGCGCGCGTGCAAGCGGCTACGTCGAGCGGTCGCCCGGTGCTGTTGCGTGTCGACTACGACGCGGGGCACGGCATCGGCTCGAGCGTGAAGCAAACGGCCGACCGTTTTGCGGACGAATGGGCGTTTGCGCTTTGGCAGACCGGCGCTAGCGCCTTCCAGCCGAAGTCGCACTAAGCCGCTTTGTCCGCCTTCGGATGTTTCCGGGGCGGACAAGCGCCGCGCAGCCTCTACGCCTCGTCGGGCGCCGAGGAGAGGATCAAGCCGCCTCGATGAAGGCGTGCGCGGCGCGCGCCTTCTCCGATGCACGCAGCGCGCTCAGCGCCTGTTTTTCGATACGGCGGACACGCTCGCGCGTTAAGCCGGTGCGCTGCGCGATTTCATCGTACGTGCGTGGCTGGTCGTCGCCGATCCCGAAGCGCTGGCGCAGTACGTCGGCCTGCGCCGGCGGCATCGTCTGTAGCAGCGCAGCGACGCAAGCGTTCAGGCGGCTGCCCGCAAGCGCTTCGAACGGATCGACGCCGGTTTCATCCTCGATCGCATCGACCAGCGACACCTCGCCCTCCGCCACCGGGGCGTCAAGCGACATCGGTTCGCCCGGCAACGCCAGCAATGCGCGTAGCTTGTCTTGCGCAAGCCCCGTGAGTTTGGCCAGTTCGTCGAGGCTGGGCTTGGTGCCCGTCCGCTGACGCAGTTGATGCGCGGCGCGCCAGACGCGGCTCGCCTCGTCGCCCACATGAACGGGCACGCGTATCGTGCGCGCCCGATCGGCGACGGCTCGCGAGACGGCTTGACGGATCCACCAGGTCGCATACGTCGAAAACTTCCACCCGCGTCGATACTCGAATTTCTCGACGGCACGCATCAGCCCCAGGCTTCCTTCCTGGACGAGGTCCGCCAAATCGAGCCCGCGGTGTTGATAGCGCTTGGCGATCGACAGCACGAGCCGCAAGTTGGCTTCCACCATACGGGCGGTCGCGCGCGCGACACGGGCCTCGGCGGCGGCCGCTTCGCGCCGCCGCGCCGGGTCGTTAAGCGCGGTACCGGCCGCATTGCTCAGAATTTCACGCCCGGCTTCGATTTCGATTGCCAGCGCAACTTCGTCCTCTCGCGTCAACAGCGGCACCGAATGCATGCGCCGCGTGAAGATGGTCAGCGGGTCCGTCGAGACGCGTGCACCCGCCGCGGCATCTTCGAGGACCGCGCTCGCGTGTTGGATGCTATCGCTGTCCACATATGCGGCGGTGTCCTCGATCTCGAAGCCGTTTTCGAGCGGCCGCTCCTCGAGTACGGCGATGCCGACCTCCGATAATGCGACGAGCAGGCGCTCGACGAGATCGGGGTCGTCGGGAAGCGCATCGGCCAGGTCCGCTTCGGTCAAGTAGCCTTGGCGACGGGCGAGCTCGAGTAGCTGGGCTAGCGTGTCGGAATCGACGGATGGCTCGGCGAGCGTCGCGCTCCGACGCAGAAAGGGCGCGTCGAATGACGCATTCGTATGCAGATTCATATGATCGACGGGCACGACCCGCTCAAGCAAGGAGACGACGAACCGCAGGCTGCATGCCGCAACCGGTTAGGATCCCTAACGAAAGCGAGGCGCGAACGCGGACGCCCGCGATGCCGCTGCTCTCGTACGGAACCGCATGTGGGGGCGAGCGGCGCAACTTCAATCGGGCGAGCGTGGCCCGCCCATGCCGACCGCCCCGGGGCGGATTGTCGCGCTAGGCGGTGCGGCGAATGTCCACATCGTCGCTGTGGCCGTTCGGTACGGCCGTCGGCCTGCCGAACCAAGGGACTTCGCTTTGCAGCGACGCCGCGTAGGCGGACCAGCCCTGCGGGTTGCCGGGAAACAAGTGCTCGCGCACAGGCGCGGACAGCGCCGCATGATCGAGCGGCGTTTCCAGCAGCAGTTGCGGCCATAGACAGAACGCCCGGAGCGCGGCGGCCGCGAATTCGGGCACGGTCATGCGTTCGTAGGCATATTCGAGTAACGGGACGTCGGCCAATAGCGGCTGAATGTCCATCAACTCGCCCAGCGTCTGCTCGGCGCCCTCATGCTCCATCAGCAGGCTCGTCGTCTGTAGAACGCCGCCCAAGTGCAACAGCAAGGCTCGGCGTTCGTGGTTCTCGTCCATACGATGCTCCTTGCCGCATCGATGCGGCCCTCGATTTTGGTACGCGCCTCGGTGCCACGGGCTCACGGGACGATGATAGTCATCGTAGGCACGCGCGGCGAAACGGCTGTTGATCGGCATCAAGCCGGGCGAATCGCCGCAGAGCGTGCGCTTGCTTGACGACGATCAAGGGGCGCGAGCGCCGCCGCGGCACGATGGACGACATCGCTTTGCATGCCTAGCTCGCTGCCATGACCCAATCATTGCGCGTTACACCCGATTGCCTGCGCCGCACGTGCGATCCGAAGCAATTCGACTTCGGCACGACCGCAGAGTTGCCGGAATTGGACGAAATCGTCGGACAAGACCGGGCGCTCGAGGCGATCCGGGTGGGCGTCGGTATCGGACACGACGGCTACAACCTATTCGTTCTCGGTCCCACGGGCGCCGGCAAGCGGACCTTGCTCGAGCGTATCATCGGCGACCGCGCGAAAGCCGAGCCTGCACCCGACGGCTGGTGCTACGTGAACGATTTCGAGCAGCCGCACAAACCGCATGCGTTGCGTTTGCCGCCGGGCCGCGCCACGACGTTGCACCGAGAGATGGACCAGCTCGTCGAGGAATTGAAAGTCGTGATTCCGGCGACGTTCGAAAGCGAATCGTATCGTGCGCGCGCCGAGCGGATCGACGCGGAGTTCAACGAACGGCACGAACACGCGTTCGCCGAGCTCGGCGACGAAGCGCAGCGGCACAACGTGGCATTGATCCGTACGTCGATGGGCTTTTCGCTCGCGCCGATGCATGGCGGCGATACGCTGAACGAGGAGCAATACGAAGCCTTGCCGGAGAGCGAGCGGGCGGCCATCGAGGCGAGTATCGGCGGGCTCAAGGAGCAACTCGAGAAGTTGCTGCGGCTCGTGCCGGTTTGGCATAAGGAGCGCCGCGAGCGGATCCGCGCGTTGAATCGCGATCTGGCGCTGGCCGCGGTGTCGCACCTCGTCGACGACGTCAAACGCGGCTTCGTCGATCTACCGCGCGTGCAGAACTACTTGGACGCGGTGCAGCTCGACGTGCTCGACAACGTCGATGCGTTTCGCAAGACGCCCGAAGGCGACATGACGGCGGGCGAATCGCTCTTCGCGCGCTATCGCGTAAACGTCCTGCTCGATCAAGACGCGGCGATGGGCGCACCGGTGGTCTTTCAAGACTTTCCGTCTTATCAAAACCTGATCGGCCGAGTCGAGCATCGCGCGATGTTCGGGACGCTCGTCACCGATTTCACCTTGATCAAGCCGGGCGATTTGCACCGCGCGAACGGCGGCTATCTGTTGCTCGAAATGGACAAGGTGTTGCGCCAGCCGTTCGCATGGGACGCGCTCAAGCGAGCGCTGTTCAAACGGGAGGTCCGCATCGAATCGCTGGCCGAGATGTTTAGCATGGTCAGCACGGTATCGCTCGAACCCGAGCCGATCGCGCTCGACGTCAAGGTCGTGCTCTTCGGAGATCGTTGGCTCTATTACTTGTTGTACGAACTCGATCCGGACTTTGCCCAGTTGTTCAAGGTTCCCGCCGACTTCGAGGACGATATTCCGCGCGACGGCGACAATCAAGTGCGCTATGCGCGGTTGCTCGCATCGGTCGCGCGCTCGCACGGGCTTCTGCCGCTCGATCGCGAAGCGGTCATGCGTGTCATCGAACAGCAGGCGCGCAGCGCCGGCGACGCCGAAAAGCTCTCGTTGCATATGCGAACGCTTGCCGATTTGCTGCGCGAGGCCGATTTCCATGCTCGCGAGCGCAAGGCTGCGGCCGTCGAGCGTCAGGATGTGGTGCGAGCAATCGCCGCCCAACTCGCGCGCCACGACCGTATTCGCGAGCGTTTGCGCGAGGCGATGCTGCGCGGCACGCTCTTGATCGATACCGAGGGCGCTCGCGCGGGACAAGTCAACGGTTTGTGGGTGACGCAGTTCGGCGGCGCGGCATTCGGCCAGCCGGCACGGATCACGGCGCGCACGCATCTAGGCGAAGGCGAAGTCGTCGATATTCAGCGCGAGGCCAAGCTTGGCGGCAATATCCATTCGAAAGCGGTCATGACGCTCGCGGCTTACCTCACGGCGCGGTATTCGAGCGGTCAACCGCCATGCGTCTCGGCGAGCCTAACGTTCGAGCAAACCTACGGCGAGGTGGAAGGAGATAGCGCGTCGGTCGCCGAGTTGTGCGCGCTGCTGTCGTCGCTCGGCGAGGTGCCGATCAAGCAATCGCTCGCGGTGACCGGATCGATCAACCAGTACGGCGAAGTGCAGGCGATCGGCGGCGTCAACGAGAAGATCGAGGGCTTTTTCGATCTGTGCGTGGCACGGGGCCTGACGGGCGAGCAGGGGGTCGTCATTCCGCGCGCGAACGTCAAGCATTTGATGTTGCGCGAAGACGTCGTCGAAGCCTCGGCGGCGGGGCGGTTTCACGTTTATGCCGTCACGTCGGTGGACGAAGCGATCGAATTGCTAACGGGCGTGCCGGCCGGCCAGGCCGACGCGCAAGGCGCATTCACGCCCGATACCGTCAACGCACGCGTGTGTGCGAAGCTCGCGAACTACGCTGCGGCCCGTCGCGCGTTCGCGCAACCGATCCGCGCGACGATGCTGCGCCACAAGTGGCACGCGGCCGCAAACAGCTACGCGCGCGCAAGCGCGAAGACCAAGAAGGGAGAGCGAAATGAATGAGCCTGCCGCCTATATCGCGTACCAACCGCTTGGACATGGCCTCGTGTGCGCGGTGATGGTGCTGGTCGACGGGAGCGACGTCTACGGCTGGTATGCGGGCCCATTGCGCGGGCAGTACGTCTCGGCGTTCTTCATGCTCGAGCATTACTACTCGATTCATGAGACGGCCTTTTATCACAGCGTCGGCGACGACGTATACGACGATTGGGTACTCGCTTATCCGCCGAAGGATATCGGGCTCGGCCCACGCTCGCCGCTGCCCCAGGGCGTGGGACACGAGCTCGAGCGCGCTCAAGCGGCCTTCGTCGCGGAATGGCTCGTGTTCAGCGAGGATGAGGCGCACGCGGCCGATGTCGAGTGGTATCGCGCGCGCAGCCTTCCGCTCGAGCATGTCGGCATTCGTTGCGACAAACTGCCGAAATTCACCGAGACGCCGCTCGAGTGGACCTATGCATCGCCCGCGCTCGACCTCAACATTATCGAATGCTTACGCAAGCGCTGGCCGCTCGATTTCGCACTGGCGGCTTGATCGCGCGTCCGGCGATTTTTCTTGGATCCCGGTTCATCGGGCGATATATCGAGGATTATTTTTTTGATTGTATTGGCTTTTGCTCATAGGATAGCGGGCGTATTCATCCAAACGATCCACTATCCAGGGCTGCGCCATGCACATCGCCATCGTTTCTTTCGACGGATTCAACGAACTCGATTCCCTTATCGCGTTCGGTATTCTCCATCGCATCAAGAAGCCGCAATGGCGCGTGTCGTTGTGCGGGCCGGGTCCGGAAGTGACGTCGATGAACGGACTCGTCGTTCGCGTCCAGTCGCGGCTCGAGGAGGCGAGTGACGCCGATGCCGTACTGGTGGGCAGCGGCTCGAAAACGCTGGAGATCGTGGCCGATGCGCAGACGATGTCGCGACTTGCGCTCGATCCGTCGCGACAATTGATTGCGGCGCAGTGCTCGGGGGCATTGATTCTGGCGAAGCTCGGCTTGCTCGGCGGCGTTCCCGCCTGTACAGATCTGACCACCAAACCTTGGGTGCAAGAAGCCGGCGTCGAAGTGCTCGATCAGCCGTTCTTCGCGCAGGGCAACGTCGCGACGGCGGGCGGGTGCCTGGCTTCGCCGTATCTGGCGGCGTGGATCATCGCCCGCACGGAAGGCGTGCAAGCCGCTAAAGAGGCGTTGCACTACGTAGCGCCGGTCGGCGAGAAGGCCGCTTACGTGGACAATGCGTTCAAGCACCTTTCGCCCTATCTACCTCAATGAAGCTTGCGCGGTAAGCTGTCCCGCATTATTTAAATTTCCCCTCGCTGGGCCCCGCCCAGTTGACCTGCATCAACGTCGGTCATCGACGCGACGTATCGCTCGCCGACACGTTGTCGCACGAAATATCACTCTTTGATGTAGTTGATCGGCATCAATCCGACGGATGGGCGGACCGGTTAGTTTGTGAATCGTCGGCGCATATGCGTCCGACGCAAACGTCGAGTGCTTTGCACTGACGTTCACAATGAACCGATAGGGGAACCGTCATGAACATCCGTTCGCTGACTCAGCGAAGCGGTCACACGCTGGAAATCTGGACGCCCGAGGACAAGGCCTTTTGGGAGCGCGAGGGCGAGGCCGTCGCCAAGCTCAACCTCTGGATCTCGGTGCCCGCATTGTTCCTGGCTTTCGCGATCTGGCAGGTGTGGAGCGTGGTGGCCGTGAGCCTGCCGGCGCTCGGTTTCAAATACTCCACCGATCAGCTCTTCTGGCTGGCTGCCGCGCCGGCGCTTAGCGGCGCTACGCTGCGCATCTTCTATTCGTTCATGGTGCCGCTGGTGGGCGGCCGCAGATGGACGGCGATCTCGACTGCCTCGCTGCTCGTCCCGGCGCTCGGTATCGGCTTCGCCGTTCAAGACAACACCACGCCTTACGGCACGATGCTCGCGCTTGCTTTGTTGTGCGGCTTCGGCGGCGGCAATTTCAGCTCGAGCATGGCCAACATCAGCTTCTTCTTCCCGAAGGAGCGCAAAGGATCTGCGCTCGGCGTGAATGCCGGGCTCGGCAACCTCGGCGTGTCGGTGGTGCAGTTTCTGAGCCCGCTCGTCGTGACGGCCGGTGTGTTGGGCATCTTCGGCGGGGCGCCGCAAACGATCGTGAAGGCCGGTCATACGACGCAAGTCTGGATGCAGAACGCGGCTTTCATCTGGGTGCCTTGGATCGCGATCGCCTCGCTCGCGGCATGGTTCGGGATGAACGATATCGCCGAGGCGAAGGCCTCGTTCGCGACGCAAGCGGCTATCTTCCGGCGCAAGCACAACTGGCTGATGTGCCTGCTCTACCTCGGAACCTTCGGTTCGTTCATCGGTTACGCCGCGGGCTTTCCGCTGCTCATCAAGAATGAATTTCCGAGCATCAATCCGCTGGCCTATGCCTGGCTCGGCCCGCTGATCGGCGCGATCGTGCGTCCGTTCGGCGGCTGGCTGGCCGATAAGCTCGGCGGCGCGCGCGTGACGATGTGGAATTTCGTCGTCATGGCGCTGGCGGTTGGCGGCGTACTGTTTTTCCTGCCGTCCGGCCCCTCGGGCGGCAACTTCGGCGGCTTTTTCTTGAGCTTCCTCGTGCTGTTCTTCACGACCGGCATCGGCAACGGTTCGACGTTCCGGATGATTCCCGTGATCTTCCTCGCGTTGAATCTGCGCGAAGCTAAGTCGAGCGATCGGGAGGCGGTCGAGGCCGCCACACGCCAAGGCAATACCGAGGCAGCCGCCACGCTCGGCTTTTCCGCCGCGATGGCCGCATACGGCGGTTTCTTCATTCCCAAGAGTTACGGCAGCGCGATTGCCCTGACGGGCGGTCCCGAGGCGGCGCTGTACCTCTTCATCGCTTTTTATGTCGTCTGCATTGCGGTCACCTGGTGGCAATACGCCCGCCGCGGCGCACCGATGCCTTGCTGATTTCGGAGCATCCATGAGTCATTTTCTCAATCGACTGATTCACTTCGCGCTGCCGTCCGAGCGCTTTTCGGAAGGACACGGCGTGACCACGGGCGAGGACCGCAAGTGGGAGGATGCATACCGCAATCGCTGGTCGCACGACAAGATCGTCCGTAGCACGCACGGCGTGAACTGCACGGGCTCGTGCTCGTGGAAGATCTACGTGAAGGGCGGCATCGTCACGTGGGAGACGCAGCAGACGGACTACCCGCGCACGCGCTGGGATATGCCCAATCACGAACCGCGCGGCTGCGCGCGCGGCGCGTCCTATTCGTGGTACCTGTATAGCGCCAATCGCGTCAAATACCCGATGGTGCGCGGCCGCTTGCTCAAGCGCTGGCGCGCGGCGCTCGCGGTGCATGCGGATCCCGTCGATGCGTGGGCGTCGATCGTCGAGGACGACGCCGCGCGGCGCGACTACCAACAGGTACGCGGCATGGGCGGTTTCGTGCGCAGTACCTGGGAGGAAGTGAACCGGCTCGTCGCCGCCGCCAACGTCTATACGATCAAGCGCCACGGGCCCGACCGCATCATCGGCTTCTCGCCGATCCCGGCGATGAGCATGGTCAGCTACGCGGCAGGTAGCCGTTACTTGAGCCTGATCGGCGGCGTCTGCATGAGCTTTTACGACTGGTATTGCGACTTGCCGCCCGCAAGCCCGCAAGTGTGGGGCGAGCAGACGGACGTGCCCGAGTCGGCCGACTGGTACAACTCCACGTTCATCGTGGCGTGGGGCAGCAACGTGCCGCAAACGCGCACGCCCGACGCGCACTTCTTTACCGAAGTGCGCTACAAGGGTGCGAAGACGGTCGCGATCACGCCCGACTACAGCGAGGTCGCCAAACTCGCCGATCTGTGGCTGCATCCGAAGCAAGGCACCGATGCCGCGCTCGCCATGGCGATGGGCCACGTTGTGCTGACCGAGTTCTTCTTCCGCAAACGCAGCGCCTATTTCGACGACTACGTCCGCCGTTACACGGACATGCCGATGCTTGTCATGCTGCAACGGCAAACATTGCCCGACGGGCGCACGACGCTCGTGCCGGGCCGGTATGTACGTGCCAGCGACTTCGAAGGGCATCTTGGGCAGACGAACAATCCCGAGTGGAAAACGGTGGCCTTCGATCGCACGGGCCGCACGGTGCTGCCGAACGGCTCGATCGGTTTTCGCTGGGGTGCCGAGGGCCGTGACGACATCGGCAAGTGGAACCTGGAGGACAAGGAAGCGCAGGGCGGCGAGCAGACGCGCCTGAAGCTGTCGGTGACCGAAGACGGCACGCAGTCGCACGAAATCGTCGACGTCGCGTTCCCGTATTTCGGCGGCGAGCACAACCCGCATTTCCCGTCCAACGAGCAAGACGGCCGCGTCAACGTGGCCCGCGTGCCGGCCGTACGGCTGACGCTGGCCGGCGAGGGCGGCAATCAAGAAGCCTATGTGGCGACGGTGTTCGATTTGCAGGCGGCGCAGTATGGCGTCGACCGCGGTTTCGGCAGCGGTGCGGCGAACTACGATGTGGACGCGGCGTACACGCCTGCGTGGGCAGAATCGATCACCGGCGTCGCGCGTTCGCAAATCGTCGCGCTCGCCCGGCAGTTCGCGGAGAACGCCGACAAGACGCACGGCAAGTCGATGGTCATCATCGGCGCCGCGATGAATCATTGGTACCACGCCGACATGAATTACCGCGGCGTCATCAACCTACTGATGATGTGCGGCTGTATCGGCCGCAGCGGCGGCGGCTGGGCGCACTACGTCGGCCAAGAGAAGCTTCGGCCGCAAACGGGCTGGACGGCGCTCGCGTTCGCGCTCGATTGGTCGCGTCCGTCGCGTCAAATGAACGGGACGAGCTTCTTTTACGCCCACACCGATCAGTGGCGTTACGAAAGGCTGAATCCGGGCGAGATCGTCTCCCCGCTCGCCGATACGTCCAAGTTCGGCTCGAGCATGATCGATTACAACGTGCGCGCCGAGCGCATGGGCTGGTTGCCCAGCGCGCCGCAATTGAAGACGAACCCGCTGCGGCTCGCCCCGATGGCGAAGGCCGCCGGCCAGGGCATCGGCGACTTCGTCGCTCAAGGGCTCACGAACGGCGACTTGCAGATGAGCTGCGAAGACCCCGATGCTCCCGAAAACTGGCCGCGCAACATGTTCGTCTGGCGCTCGAACCTGCTGGGTTCGTCCGGTAAGGGGCACGAATACTTCTGCAAGCACTTGCTGGGCACAAGCAACGGCGTACAGGGCAAAGACTTGGGGCCGAGCGATGCGAAGCCGCACGAAGTAAATTGGCACGACCAGGCACCGGAGGGCAAGCTCGATCTGCTCGTCACGCTCGATTTCCGGATGAGCACCACGTGTCTCTACTCGGACGTCGTGCTGCCCACGGCGAGCTGGTACGAAAAGAACGACCTGAACACGAGCGACATGCACCCGTTCATCCACCCGCTATCGGCGGCCGTGGACCCGGTTTGGCAATCGCGTTCGGATTGGGAGATCTACAAGGGCTTCGCGAGGGCGTTCAGCGACGTGTGCGACGGCCACTTGGGCGTGGAGCAGGACGTCGTCATGACGCCGCTCATGCACGATACGCCCGCGGAATTGGCGCAACCGTTCGACGTGCGCGAATGGCGCAAGGGCGAATGCGCATTCGTGCCGGGCAAGACGGCGCCGCAGATCACGCTCGTCGAGCGCGATTATCCGAACCTCTACAAGCGCTTCACCGCGCTTGGACCGCTCATGTCGAAGGTCGGCAACGGCGGCAAGGGCATCGCCTGGAAAACCGAGGACGAGGTCCGGCAGTTGGGCGAGCTCAACGGCGTGACCGAAGAGGCAGGGGTCACGAAGGGCATGCCGCGCATCGTGACCGATATCGACGCGTGCGAGGTGATCTTGCAGCTCGCACCGGAAACGAACGGCCACGTTGCCGTCAAAGCATGGGAAGCGCTCTCGAAGGCGACCGGCCGCGACCATACGCATCTCGCGTTGCCGCGCGAGGACGAGAAGATCCGCTATCGCGACGTGCAGGCTCAGCCGCGCAAGATCATCAGCTCGCCCACTTGGAGCGGGATCGAAAGCGAAACCGTGAGCTACAACGCCGGTTACACGAACGTCTACGAACTGATCCCATGGCGCACGCTGACGGGCCGGCAACAGTTCTATCAAGACCATCCTTGGATGATCGCGTTCGGCGAAGGGTTCTCGAGCTACCGTCCGCCCGTGGATCTGAAGGCGACGGATTTGATGAACGGCGTCAAGCCGAACGGCAACACGGAGATCGTGCTGAACTTCATCACGCCGCACCAGAAGTGGGGCATTCACAGCACCTACAGCGACAACTTGCTGATGCTGACGCTCAATCGCGGCGGCCCGGTGGTGTGGCTCAGCGAGGACGATGCTCGCCGCGCGGGAATCGAGGACAACGACTGGATCGAGCTCTTCAACGTCAACGGCGCGATCTCGGCCCGAGCCGTGGTCAGTCAGCGCGTGAATCCGGGCATGGTCCTCATGTACCACGCGCAAGAAAAGATCATCAATACGCCGGGCTCGGAAATCACGGGCGTGCGCGGGGGCATTCACAACTCGGTGACGCGGATCGTACTCAAGCCCACGCACATGATCGGCGGATACGCGCAACTGAGCTACGGCTTCAACTATTACGGAACGATCGGCACGAACCGCGACGAATTCGTGGTCGTGCGCAAGATGCGCCGCGTCGATTGGCTCGACGAGCCCGCCGCGGGCAGCCCAGGTCAAATGCAAGGAGCAGGACAATGAAAGTGCGCGCCCAAATCGGTATGGTGCTCAACCTGGACAAGTGCATCGGGTGCCATACGTGCAGCGTAACGTGCAAGAACGTGTGGACGAACCGGCCCGGGGTGGAGTACGCCTGGTTCAACAACGTGGAGACCAAGCCGGGCGTCGGCTACCCGAAGCAATGGGAAAACCAGGAGAAGTGGAACGGCGGCTGGATTCGTAAGAAGGACGGCTCGATCGAGCCGCGCCAGGGCGGCAAGCTGAAGGTTTTGTCGAAGATCTTCTCCAACCCGAATCTGCCGCAGATCGACGATTACTACGAACCGTACACGTTCGACTACGATCATCTGCAAAGCGCGCCCGAAATGAAGGCGGCGCCCACGGCCAAGCCGCGCAGCTTGATCACGGGCCAACCGATGGAAAAGATCACGGGCGGCCCGAACTGGGAGGAAATCCTCGGGGGCGAATTCTCGAAGCGCAGCCAGGACAGCAATTTCGAGCAGATCCAAAAGGACATCTACGGACAGTTCGAAAACACGTTCATGATGTACCTGCCGCGGCTGTGCGAGCACTGCCTGAATCCGGCCTGCGTGGCGTCGTGCCCGTCGGGCTCGATCTACAAGCGCGAGGAAGACGGCATCGTCCTGATCGACCAGGACAAATGCCGCGGCTGGCGCATGTGCGTGAGCGGCTGCCCCTACAAGAAGATCTACTACAACTGGAAGTCGGGCAAGGCGGAGAAGTGCATCTTCTGCTATCCGCGTATCGAGGCGGGACAGCCGACCGTCTGCTCGGAAACCTGCGTCGGACGCATTCGCTATCTCGGCGTGCTGCTCTATGACGCGGATCGCATCGAGGCCGCCGCGAGCGTCGAAGACGAGAAGGCGCTCTATCAAGCGCAGCTCGACGTCTTCCTCGATCCGAACGATCCGGCCGTGATCGAAGCGGCGCGCCGCGACGGCGTGCCGGAAAACTGGCTACAGGCCGCGCGTAACAGTCCCGTGTACCGGATGGCCGTCGAGTGGCAGGTGGCGTTGCCGCTGCACCCCGAGTACCGGACGCTGCCGATGGTCTGGTATGTGCCGCCGCTTTCTCCGATTACGGGCGCGGCGCAAGCCGGCCATATCGGCGCGAACGGCGCGATCCCGGACGTCAATCAGCTTCGCATCCCCGTGAAGTACCTGGCCAACCTTTTGACGGCGGGTGACGAAGGCCCGGTCGTGCGCGCCCTCGAACGGATGCTCGCCATGCGCGCCTATCAACGCGCGAAGCACGTGGACGGCGTGACGGACGACGCGGTGCTGCGTCAAGTGGGCTTAAGCGTGGAAACGATGGAGCATATGTACCGCGTGATGGCGATCGCGAACTACGAGGACCGCTTCGTCATCCCGACCTCGCATCGCGAGTATGCGGAGAATGCGTTTGACATGCGCGGCGGCTGCGGCTTCAGCTTCGGCGACGGCTGCAACCATGGCGACGACTCGAGCCTATTCGGCGGCGAGGGTAAGCGCACGATTCCGATCAAGGTGGAGAACTGATCATGGTTCAATACGATCGAGCCGACGACGGCTTTTCGATGACGTTGCGTGCGCTCGCCTATTTGCTGCGCTATCCCGATACGCAATGGCGTGTCTATTTGGAAGAGGTGGGCGAAGCCTTGCGGGAGGCCGGCGCATTGAGCCGCGCTCGTCTCGCGCAAGTCGAGGCGTTGATCGCCTCGATCGCGCAAGCCGAGCAACTCGACGCCGAAGCGGCTTATGTCGAACTCTTCGATCGCGGGAGAGGGACCGCGCTGCATCTGTTCGAGCATGTTCACGGCGACTCGCGCGAGCGGGGGCCGGCCATGCTCGATTTGATCGCCACCTACGAGCAAGCCGGGCTTGCATTGCGCACGGATGAGCTGCCGGACCATTTGACGGTGTTGCTCGAATACGCCTCCACGCAACCGCGTGAAGCGGCGGTGGCATTGCTCGGCGAGGTTGCGCACATCTTGCAGCGCATCCATGGTGCCGTGGTCAAGCGAGGCAGCGCGTATTCGGCTGTCATCGGCGCGCTGCTCGACCTGGCCGGCGTACGCGCCGACGCCGCGGCGCAGGCCGAACACGAGCCCGAGCCCGAACCCGACCTCGATGCAAGCTGGCAGGAACCCGCCGCCTTCGACGGCTGCGGCAATCAAGGTCAACAAGGCAGGCAAGGCCAACCAGGGGCGGGGCAACCGCAGCCGGTGCACATCGTGCGCCGGGCCGCCGCCGATTCACCCGCAGCGCATAGCGCCGCCCAAGGAGCACGGGCATGAGCACCGCATTCGATACGTTTTTCTTTTCCGTTTATCCGTATATCTGCCTGACGATTTTCTTGCTTGGCAGTCTCGCGAGATTCGAGCGCGCGCAATACACGTGGAAAAGCGATTCGTCGCAACTGCTGCGGCACGCTCAACTGCGCTGGGGCAGCAATCTGTTCCACATCGGCGTGCTGTTCCTGCTGTTCGGACATACCGTGGGTTTGCTTACGCCGCACGCATTGTATTCGGCGTTCATCACGGCCTCGCAAAAGCAGATGCTGGCCATCGTTTCGGGCGGCACCGCGGGCACGCTGTGCTTCATCGGGCTCACGATGTTGTTGCATCGGCGTTTGTTCGATCCGCGCATTCGCAGGACGAGCCGTTCGACCGATATCGCGATTTTGGCCGTGCTTTGGGTGCAGTTGTGCTTGGGGCTGCTGACGCTGCCGTTCTCTTATGCGCAACGCGCCGATGCTCATGAGATGCTGGTGCTGGCCGATTGGGCACAGCGGATCGTCACGCTGCGTCCCGACGCGAGCGCGATGGCATCGGTGCTATGGCCCTTCAAGCTTCACCTTGTGCTCGGCATGACGGTATTTTTGTTGTTTCCGTTCACGCGCCTCGTGCATATTTGGAGCGGCTTCGGTACGCTAGCCTATGCGTTGCGTCCGTACCAGCTCGTGCGCTCGCGCCGGTTAGGTCCGGCGGCCCGGCGTAATGGGATGGGGCGCGGCGTTTGAGGCCGCGGCGGCCTTCGGGCCGCCTCGCTTGCATTGTCTTGTTCTAGTCTCGCGAACGTCGATTGGAGAAGCATGATGAGTGCCAATTCAAGCCCTCAATTGCCGGCTGCCACGGCTAGCGATATCCGTGGGATCGTCGGTCCGCTCGAAGACGAGGTCATCGCGCGTATCGTTGACGTCGGCGCGACGAGCGCCGAAGTGCTCGACGCCTACACGCGCTATCGATCGGATCAATTGCAAGAGAAAAAGCTCGACTACGAGCTACATGGCAAGGCCGCTCGCGTATTCGACATCTTGCAAGCGGAAGAGCCTGAGGACGACGGGCCAGGCTGAACGAACGCCGAACAAGAAGACAAAAAGACGCCGCCGCGGTGCCCGGAAACGTCCGAGTGCCGCGGCGGCGTAGTCGTTCTTTCCTCGGTGTAGCGCGCGACTGACTAGCGAGCGTCCTTGCCGTACGGCGGCTCGGCATGCGTCTTCACTTCGCCGCGCATTTTGCTCACGACTTCTTCCAGTTGCCGCGACGTAGCGTCGAAGGCGTCGCGCAGCGCCACGTAGGCATCTTCGTGCGCCTCGCGATTCGAGACGATTTCGTGACCGGGCAGCGTCAGATCGATTCGAACCGCAAACGGTTTGCCCTGATGCTTGTGCTTCTCGTCGCAGACGATTCGGACTTGGCAGCGCATGAGTTCGCCATAGTACCGATCGAGCTTGGCCGCCTGTTTGGCCACCGCGGCTTCGAGGGCTTCGGAACGGGCGAGCCCTTCGAAAGAGATCTCCAAGGGTAGTTTCATATCTGTTCTCGTTAATGGATGACAAAGGCATGCCCGCGCGCATCGGTGCGGGTGGGCTCATCCTCATGCGATGGACGAAGCCCGTTAGCGTCTCCATTGTTCGCCCCAGACGCGAAATGCGGGTTGACGCCGATCAACCGGGCGAGCTCACCGCATCGATCGAGCCGCTCCTTGACGCTTCCTTGTCCTACGAAAAGGCGTGCCCCGTTGCCGTGGAGCGGCCTTGACGTTCGTCAACGAGGCCTCGAGGGGGCGGCCTAGACTGGCTTAACACCGCCACCATACGAGCGACGAGCGATGGCCAAGCGAATCGTATTCCTCTGCATTCTGACGCTGCCCGGCGCGTTCGCCGTGCTCGCCGTCCTATGCCTGCATCCTCGTTGCCGGGCGCGAATCGTGGCCTTTGCGGGCGGTGCGCGATTGCCGAGCCGCTTTGACGCGCGCGCGCTTTTTCGGAGCTTCGCATGCAAACGCAAGAAGTCGACGTCGCGGACGATTATGTCCAACTGAAAGGCCTATTGACGGTGCCGCCCGATGCGCACGCGATCGTCGTGTTCGCGCATGGTAGCGGCAGTAGTCGATTGAGTCCGCGCAACCAGGACGTGGCCCAGGTGCTCGAGCAGGCAGGCTTCGCCACGCTACTGTTCGATCTGCTGACGGCGCAAGAGCATGCGCTCGATGTCGTATCGGCCGAGTACCGCTTCAACATTGCGCTACTCGCGCGCCGGCTCGAAGGCGCGCTGGATTGGCTGCGCACACGGGCCGATACGCGTTCGCTGAGGATCGGTCTCTTTGGCGCCAGCACCGGCGCGGCGGCGGCCCTCGTCGCCGCTTCGGCGAGGCAAGCCGAGGTGGACGCTATCGTCTCGCGCGGCGGCCGTCCGGACCTCGCGCGCGAGGCGCTGGCCCGCGTCGCGGCCCCCACGCTGCTCATCGTCGGCGAGTTCGACGATGAGGTTATCCGCCTGAACCAACTTGCGGCTGCGCAGATGCACTGCGAACACCGCATCGCGATCGTGCCGGGCGCAACCCATCTGTTCGAGGAGTCCGGCACGCTGGAGCAAGCCGCGTATCTCGCGCGCGATTGGTTCGTGTCGAAGCTAGGCCAGAGGCGGCTGTAGCGCGGCTGCCTTGCGCCGCCGGTTAAGGCGGGGAGGGTTCGCGCTTGACGTGGATCAAGACCCCACTAGGGTTTCCTCGGATATAAAGTGCATGCGGCTCGAACGAACGAACGATCGTACGAACCGCAGGAGCGATCGGCCATTCCCGGGCCGGGCACACTTAACGTAACCGACAAGCCGCCGCCATGCGCCATCCCGCGTCATCCGAGCACGAGCACGCGCCAACGTCTCGCCATCGCATCGGTCGTTCATGCACCCGATGGGCGATCGCGGCCGCAGGCATCGGGATGCTGGCTGGATGCCTTTCGCTCGCCCCAAACTACACACGTCCCGCGCTGCCTGTGCCCGCCAGCTATCCAGCCGATACGGGCGTGAGCCCGGCGACGGCCGGCGCCGGGCTCGCGGCGCCGGCGCTTCCCGATTGGCACGACTACTTTCTCGACCCGCGTTTGCGCGCGTTGATCGAGCAGGCGCTCGCGAACAATCGCGACTTGCGGATTGCATCGGCTCGAATCGATGAGGCCAGCGCGGTCGTCGGCCTGCGCCGTTCCGCGCAGTTTCCCAGTGTTGATGCAACGGCTACCGCGGCCCGCTATCGCTTGCCGGCCGGTTTATTGAGCCCGAAGCCCATCGTCGGAGATCTCTACGACGTAGGCCTTCTTCAAAGTACGTGGGAGATCGATCTATGGGGCCGCGTGCGCAATGCGAAGGCGGTTGCCCTAGATACGCTGTTCGCGGCGCAGTCGACGCGTGACGCCGTGGCGTTGAGTTTGATCGCGCACGTGGCCGACACGTACTTCGGCATCTGCGAGTTGGACGAACGTCTGGCGTTCACGCGCGAGACCATCGCGAGCCGTGAACGCTCTCGGCATATCTTCTCGCGCCGTTACGAAGTCGGTGCGACGTCAAAGCTCGATCTCGAGCAGTCCGAGATATTGCTCGATCAAGCGCGCACGTTGGAGGCACAGCTTGCCCAAGCGCGCGCCGCGCAGGCGCATGCATTGAACGTGCTCGTCGGCGCGCCGGTGCAATGGGAGACGCGCGATCGGCCGCTCGACGATGCGGCGGTCATGGCTCGAATCGAAGCCGGATTGCCGTCCTCGCTGCTCGAGGCTCGGCCCGATATCGTCGCGGCGGAGCAGCGCTTGCGTGCGGCAAACGCGAACATCGGCGTGGCGCGGGCGGCGTTCTTCCCACGCATCGCGCTGACGAGTTCGATCGGCAGCAGCAGTACGCAATTGAGCGATCTGTTTTCCACGAGCGCAGGAACTTGGGCGTTCATCCCGAACCTCACGCTGCCGATTTTCGATGCGGGCCGCAACCGTTCGAATCTTGCGCTGGCGAAAGCGCAGCGCGACGAGGCGACCGCGCAGTATGAGCAGGCAATTCAAAATGCGTTTCGCGACGTAGCCGATGCCTTATCCGCCACGACCTGGCTCGCCGCGCAAGTGCAGAGTGCGCGTGCGACGCTCGATGCGCAGACGGAGCGGGCGCGTCTTGCTCGCTTGCGTTACGACGACGGGGCCACGCCGTTTCTCGAAGTACTCGACGCGCAGCGCGATTGGCTGAATGCTGAACAGCAGCTCGTGCAAACGCGCCGTGCGCTGCTCTCGAGCCGTGTCGCGCTCTATACGGCGCTCGGCGGCGCCACCGCAACCGCAGGTCACGCGAACGATTCGGACGGTATCGCGGCCGTGCGCAACTCCCTCACAAACCATGAAAATCACCAATAAACCGGCGCTGATCGCGCTTGCCGTGGCCGCCGCCGTCGCGCTCGCAGGCGGCTACGCATGGCTGAACTGGCGCAATACGGGACCGGGCGACGGCTTTGCGAGCGGCAACGGCCGGATCGAGGCGACGGAGATCGATGTGGCGACGAAGCTGCCCGGTCGCATCGACGACATCTTTGTCGACGAGGGCGACTTCGTCAAAGCCGGACAGCCGCTCGCGAAGATGGAAGTGCAGTCGCTCGATGCCCAACTCGACGAGGCACGGGCGCGCGAGCAAGAAGCGATCAATACGGTGGCGAGCGTCGCTGCGCTCGTCGTGCAGCGCGAAAGCGACAAGATCGCGGCGCAATCGATCGTCACGCAGCGTTCAAGCGAGCTCGACGCGGCGAGCCGCCGTCTGGCGCGCTCCGAAACGCTGTCGCGCGAAGGGGCGTCGTCGATGCAGGAGCGCGACGACGACCGGGCGAGGGTGCGCGGCATGGAAGCGACGGTGCGCGCCGCGCAGGCGCAAGTGGCCGCCGCGCAAGCGGCGATCGATGCGACGCGCGCGCAACTCGTTGCCGCACGTTCGACCGTGGCGGCGGCCAAAGCGACGGTGCAGCGCGTGCAATCGGATATCGACGACAGCCGGCTCTTGGCGCCGCGCGACGGTCGCGTACAGTACCGCGTGGCGCAGGCCGGGGAAGTGTTGCCGGCCGGCGGGAAGGTGCTGAACCTCGTCGACTTGTCGGACGTGTACATGACGTTCTTCTTGCCGGAGACGGTGGCCGGCAAGGTGCCGATGGGCGCGGAAGTGCACTTGGTGTTGGATGCGGCGCCGCAGTACGTGATTCCCGCGACCGTATCGTTCGTTTCCAGCACCGCGCAATTCACGCCGAAGACGGTGGAGACGCAAAGCGAACGTCAGAAGCTCATGTTTCGCGTGAAGGCGCGCATTAACCGCGATCTATTGTTGCGCCATCTGAAGATCGTCAAGACCGGCGTGCCGGGTGTCGCCTGGGTCAAGGTCGATCCGAAAGCCGTATGGCCCCGGCAACTCGAAGTCAAGGTTCCGCAGTGACCGAGTTCGCCGACACGACGAGCGTCGAGGCGGGCACCGCGATGGCGGACGGCGAGGCGCCCGTCGTCAGCATGCGCGGTGTGTCCTTACGCTATGGAAAAAGCGTCGCGCTCGACGACGTCACGCTCGATATCCCGAAGGGCAAGATCGTCGGGTTGATCGGACCGGACGGGGTGGGCAAATCGAGCCTCCTGGCGCTGGCCTCCGGGGCGCGCGCGATTCAATCGGGCAGCGTCTATGCATTGGGCGGCGACATGCGCTCGGCCCGCCACCGCGAAACGGTTTGCCCAAGCATTGCCTATATGCCGCAAGGGCTCGGCAAGAACCTTTACGCGACGCTCTCGGTCGAGGAGAACCTGCAATTTTTCGCGCGCTTGTTCGGGCATGGGGCTTTAGAGCGCCGCCGCCGCATCGATGCGTTGACGCATAGCACGGGGCTTTATCCTTTTTTGTCGCGGCCCGCCGGCAAGCTGTCAGGTGGGATGAAGCAAAAGCTCGGTCTGTGCTGCGCGTTGATTCACGATCCCGATCTCTTGATCCTGGATGAGCCGACGACGGGCGTCGATCCGCTCGCTCGCGCGCAGTTTTGGAACCTGATTTCGACCTTGCGCGCGACGCGGCCGACGATGACCGTCATCGTTGCCACGGCCTATATGGACGAAGCCGCGCGGCTCGATTGGCTCGTCGCGATGGACGCCGGCCGCATACTGGCCTGCGGCACGCCGCAGGCGCTGCTTGCACGCACACAGGCCCCAACGCTCGAGCAGGCGTTCATCGCGCTGCTTCCCGAGGCCAAGCGGCGCGATCATCAGCCGGTGGTCGTCGAACCGTGGCAGGGGGGCGACGGCGACGAAGCGGCGATCGAAGCCGACGGTTTGACGATGCGCTTCGGCGATTTCGTGGCGGTCGATCATGTGAGCTTTCGCATCCGCCGCGGCGAGATCTTCGGCTTTCTGGGCTCGAATGGCTGCGGTAAATCGACGACGATGAAAATGCTCACCGGTCTGCTCAGTGCGACCGAGGGCAAGGCCACGCTGTTCGGCCGTCAAGTCGACGCGAACGACCTAGATACGCGGCGCCGCGTCGGCTACATGTCTCAGGCGTTCTCGCTCTATAGCGAATTGACTGTCCGGCAAAACCTCGTTTTGCATGCGCGGTTGTTTCAGGTCGACCCGGCGCAGATCGACGATCGCGTGCGCGAGATGTGCGAGCGTTTCGGATTGACGGACGTGCTCGATGCTTTGCCCGATCGATTGCCGCTGGGTATCCGGCAACGGTTGTCGCTGGCGGTCGCGATGGTGCATCGGCCCGAGATGCTGATTCTCGACGAGCCGACGTCCGGTGTGGACCCGGTCGCACGCGACAATTTTTGGCGCTTGATGATCGATTTGGCGCGGCGCGATCGCGTCACGATCTTCATCTCCACCCATTTCATGAACGAAGCCGCGCGCTGCGACCGGATCTCGCTCATGCATGCCGGGCGCGTGTTGGCGAGCGGCGCGCCGGCCGAGCTCGTCCGTGAGCGGGGCGCAACCACGCTCGAGGAGGCCTTCGTCGGCTACCTCGTCGATGCGGGCGGAGCGGCCGAGCCCGACACGGAGCAAGCCAAGGCGCCCGCTCCGGTAGCGACCGAAGCGCGCCCCAAGAGGCGGCGGGCCTTCAGTCTCGCGCGCGCGTTCACCTACCTCCGGCGCGAAGCGTTGGAGTTGCGCCGCGATCCGGTGCGCGCCGCATTGGCGCTGCTCGGCTCGCTCGTCCTCATGTGCGTGATCGGTCTTGGGATTAGCCTCGATGTCGAGAACCTGACGTTTGCTGTATTGGATCGCGATCAGTCGGGGTTGAGCCACGACTATGCACTCGGTATCTCGGGCTCGCGGTATTTCATCGAGCAGCCCCAAATCGTCGATTATCAAGATCTCGATCGCCGCATGCGTGCCGGCAGGTTGTCGCTGGCCGTGGAGATTCCGCCCGGCTTTGCGCGTGACTTGACGCACGCTCGCCCGGTGCAGATCGGCATTTGGATCGACGGTGCGATGCCGTTGCGGGCCGAAACGATACGCGGCTACGTGCTCGGCATGCACGAGCAGTGGCTGCGCGATCAGATGCGTCATCGGTTGGGGATGGAGGCCGTCGATCGCGTCACGATCGAAACGAGGTTCCGCTACAACCCCGATGTGAAGAGCCTGCCTGCGATGGTGCCGGCGGTCATTCCGCTGCTGCTCTTGATGTTGCCCGCGATGCTGACGGCGCTGTCCGTCGTGCGCGAGCGCGAGCTGGGCTCGATCGTCAATCTATACGTGACGCCCGTCACGCGGACGGAGTTTTTAGTCGGCAAGCAGGTGCCGTACGTGGTGCTGGCTATGCTGAATTTCGTCTTGATGGCGCTGCTCGCGCATTTCGGGTTCGACGTGCCGCTCAAGGGCAGCATCCTGACGCTGCTTGCCGCCGTCTTGCTGTTCAACATCGTCTCGACGGGCTTCGGCCTGCTCGCCTCGACATTCACGCGCAGCCAAATCGCGGCGTTGTTTTTTACGTTGATCTCGACGCTGATCCCGGCCGTTGAATTTTGCGGTCTCATCAATCCCGTTTCGTCGATGGAGGGCGCGGGGCGCTGGGTTGGCGAGATTTATCCGGCCACCTACATGTTTGCGGTCAGCCGAGGTGTGTTCAACAAGGCCTTGGGCTTCGCCGACCTACGCGCGCATTTCCTGCCGCTGGCATTGGCGATTCCCGTCGTGCTCGGCGCGACGATTGCGCTGCTGCGCAAGCAGGAGACGTAAATGCGTACGTTCGCCACCATTTATCGCCTTGGCGTCAAAGAGCTCTGGAGCTTGGCGCGCGACGTGACCATGCTGGTCTTGATCGTCTATACGTTCACGGTATCGATCTATGCTGCCGCGACAGCACAGCCCGAGACGCTGCATCTAGCGCCGATCGCGATCGTCGACGAGGATGCATCGCCGCTCTCCGCACGTATCGTGCAGGCGTTCTTTCCGCCGCAATTCAGCCCGCCGATGCTGGTCGATACGGCTCAGGTGGATCATGGACTCGATTTGGGGCGCTTCACGTTCGCGCTCGACATTCCGCCGAATTTTCAACGCGATGTGCTGGCGGGGCGGCAGACGCAGATTCAATTGAACGTCGATGCCACACGCATGAGCCAGGCTTTCACGGGAAGCGGCTACGTGCAGCAGATCGCAAGCGGTGAGATTTCGGACTTCGTTGCGCGCTACCGCGGCACCGCGGCGCCGCCCGTCGATTTGGCGATGCACGTGCGTTTCAATCCGAATCTCGAGCATGCGTGGTTCGGCGCGTTGATGGAAATCATTAACAACGTGACGATGCTGTCGATCATCCTTACCGGTGCGGCATTGATTCGGGAACGCGAGCATGGAACGATCGAGCATCTGCTGGTCATGCCCGTCACGCCGCTCGAAATCATGGTCGCGAAAGTGTGGTCGATGGGGCTCGTGGTCATGGTCGCGGCGTTGGCCTCGCTGACGTTCGTCGTGCGCGGCGCGTTGCATGTGCCGATCCAGGGCTCCGTCGCCTTGTTCATGTGCGGCGCCGCGCTTCATTTATTCGCCGCTACGTCGATGGGGATCTTTCTCGCGACGCTTGCGCGCAGCATGCCGCAGTTCGGAATGCTGATGGTGCTCGTCTTGATTCCGCTCGAGCTGCTGTCGGGCGGCGTGACGCCGCGTGAAAGCATGCCGCTTCTCGTGCGCGACATCATGCTCGCCGCACCTACGACGCATTTCGTCGAATTGGGGCAGGCAATTCTCTATCGCGGGGCGGGTCTCGATGCCGTTTGGCAGCCGTTCCTAGCGTTAGCGCTGATCGGATCGATTTTGTTCGCGCTGTCGCTTGCTCGGTTTCGCAAGACGATTGCATTGATGGCTTGAATCGGGCGGCAGCGTTTCCTCCGACGTGACCGCGGCCGATCGGCGCTGGATGTGCCCCAGGACGCAGTCGGCGGGGCTGACTTCCTCTATATCTATGTCTTGGATGTCGACGCGCAATGCGCGAATCCGATCGAACAATGCCGGCGGAAGGGGAATATGCGAATCGTAATCGCATTGGCGGACAACGCACTGCGCAAACGCGGCGAACACAATGGCGCGAGCAGCGATATGCACGCGGTGCGGGCCGCTGCGACGAACTTGGCTAGCGTAGTGGACGGCAACGATGTCGTCGTCGTGCACGATATCGGGCTGCCCGCCGATATTCCGGCATGGGCCGCGTGCGTCCACCGTACCGATGCGGTGGGCGCGCACGACGGGTTGCCTGAACGCATCGACGGAAATCCGGCTAACCGGTTCGACCTCGAATTGCGCAATTGTCTGGCGAGTGGGCGGGCCTGTGCAACGCTGCTACCGATGGTCGAGGTGGATGGAGCCGATCCTGCGTTCGAGCACCCGAACCAGCCGATCGGCGCTGTCCTCGTCGGAGAAAAGGCGCTGGCCGACGCGCGGGCGAAGCGCTGGAGTATCGCCAAGGACAGCGTCGGCTATCGGCGCGTCGTTCCCAATCTGCGGCCGGTGCGGCTACCGCAATCGGAGGCGCTGCGCCGCCTCGTCGACGATCGGACGGTCGTCATTTGCGCGGGAGGCGTCGTACCGGTCGTCGCGCAGGCCGACGGCGCGTGGCATGGCGTCGAGGCCGTCGTCGATCCATATTCTGCCGCCGAGCTGATCGCCGAGGCGATCGAAGCGGACCTATTCGTCATCGTCACGGAGATGGCCGGTGTGTTTCTCGATTGGGGCACGGCCAATTCGAAGTTGTTGCGCCACGGGCATCCGCATGCGCTGCGCGAATTCGCCGATACGGCAGGGGCGATGGGGCCGAAGCTACGGGCGGCGTCGTATTTCGTCGAACGCACCGGACGGCGCGCAGCCATCGGTGCATTGGCCGACGTCGAGCGGCTCGTGGACGGAACGGCCGGCACGACGATCTCATGCGAGCGGGCCGATCCGCGCCGCTTCGCGGGCGGATCGATCGCTTATTGATGCTTCGATTGCCGAAACGCGAGCAGAAAGAAGCGGCGCAACTCGTCGGCCAACTCGGCTTTCGCGGCTGCGAAGTCGAACGTCTTTTCCGGCCGCGAGGGGTAGCGCGACCTTAAAGCAGCCGCTTGGCGCCGCGCGTCGCCGGCCCTCGCCGCATCGAGTTCTGGCGTACGCAGTGCGTGATCGGCCAGCACGGTCACGCGTTCGTGCAGGACCTCCGCCACGCCCCCCGCGACGAACACCCGATGGATCGGGTCGGCGCCGCCGTCCCAGATCGATACCACCCCCGGCTTGATTCGCGTCAGCAACGGAACATGGCCCGGATAGACGCCGAGCTCGCCCGCTTCCCCGGGAAGTACCACGAACGAGGCGGTGCCGCTATAGATTTCGGCCTCCACGCTGACGATATCGACCTGCAAGCCGTGATGTCGCGCCGGCGTCAATGTCTCGTCGTTCATAGTGCGGCCGCTCCCGCGATGATCTCGCACAGTTCGGTCGTGATCTGCGCTTGACGTGTCTTCTGATAGACGCGCGTCAGGTCGCGAATGAGTCGATCGGCGTTTTCCGTTGCCGTGTGCATCGCCATCATCCTTGCGTAATGCTCGCAGGCGCTGTTTTCCGCGACGGCTTGATAGATGAACGCCTCGACGTAGCGCAGCAGCAGCGTCTCGATGACTGCGCCGGCATCGGGCTCGTAGAGGTAATCGGGCGTGGGCGTCGTGCTCGCGCCCGGCGGATGGAGTAGCGCGTCGAGCGGCAAAATGCGGTCGATGCGCGGCTCGAACGCGGGCACTTGCGTCGTGCGGTTATAGGCAATATGGACTTCGTCCAATTCACCCTGCAAAAATTCGCCGAGCGGGACCGAGATCGTGCCGAAGAACGATTCGAAGTGAAGCTCTTTCGAGAGCGCGCCGCTATGCGCGACGACGTCCGCGCCGCATCGCGCGAGCGGCGCCATGCCGCGGGCGCCGATGATGCTCACCCGAGCTTCTACGCCGTCCCCGTCCCATGCGGCGAGCCGATCGACGCATTGCAGCAGTAAGCGGCTATTGAGCGGGCCGCACAACCCGCGGTCGGTGCTGACGACGATCAAGCCCACGCGCCGCACGGGCACCTGCTGACGCAGGAACGGCGACACGAATTCAGGATTGGCCGCCTGCATGTGTAGCGCGATCGCGCGCATGTGTTCCGCGTAGGGGCGAAACGAGCCCGCCCGCTTGCGCGCGGTCGGCGCTTTCGCTCGCGCCAACATTTCCATCGCGCGCGTGATTTTGCGCGTCGTGCCTATGCTTTTGATCTTCGCCTGAATTTCTCGAATATGCATCGGAGCAATTGAGTTGAAAGGTTTATTCGAAATGCCGAATGAGATTGCAAATCGACAATCGTCGGCACCCTCGAATGACAAGTTATGCGATGCAATCGTGGCGGACTTGATCGGGATCAACCGAGTAAGGGAATGCCCCCATACACTCTCCCATAGAGCATCGCTCAATAGGAGAACAAGAATGGATAGACCCAAGGATTTGCCCGTCGGCGCCGCGGGCGCGGGGACCGCCACCACGGTGCAGCCCAGTACGCGCAGGCTCGGTGTGACGCTGCTAACGGGCGTAGTGATTGCCTCGATGATCGGCGGCGGCGCATTCAATTTGCCGCAGAACATGGCGCAAGGCGCGGGACTCGGCGCCGTCATCGTCGCTTGGGTCATTACGCTCGTCGGCATGTTCTTTCTCTCCAATACGTTTCGCACGCTCGCCGATAAGCGCCCCGATTTGAAGGCCGGCATCTATTCGTACGCACGAGAAGGATTCGGCGCGTTCGCCGGTTTCGAAATGGCGTGGGGATATTGGTTGTCGGCCGCGTTCGGCAATATTGCGTTCGCAATTTTATTCATGCAAACGCTTGGCGTATTTATCCCCGTGTTTCGCAGCGGCAATAATTGGCCGGCGATTCTGGGCGCCTCCGCACTCGTCTGGGTCATGAATTTCATCGTGCTCTCGGGCGTGAAGCGCGCGGCCATCATGAACGTCATCTCGAGCGTCCTGAATATCGGCTCGATCGTCGTTGCGCTTAGTTCGATGGTCGTCGCGTTCAAGGCCAACCTGTTCACCTACGACTTCTGGGGCACCGAGCAGCATCTAGGCAGCTTAGTTGGGCAGGTGAAGAGCACCATGCTCGTTACGCTCTGGGTCTTCATCGGCATCGAAGGCGCCGTCGTCGTGTCCGATCGCGCCGAAAAGCCCGCTCAGGTCGGCAGGGCCACCTTTCTCGGCCTGTTGATGTGCACGACGCTGTATTTCTTGCTCTCCGCGCTGCCGTTCGGCGTCATGCATCAAGCTCAGCTCGCCGGCTTGGCGTCGCCCTCGGCCGCCTACGTGCTCAAAGCGGCGGTGGGGCAGTGGGGCGCCGTGTTCATTTCGATCGCGTTGATGTTGTCGCTGCTCAGTTGCTGGCTCGCGTGGACCATTCTCGTTGCGGAATTGCCGTATGAAGCGGCGAAAGACGGCGTGTTTCCGAAGTTTCTTGCTCGCGAAAACCGCAGGCATGCAGCGGCGCCTTCGCTCTGGCTGTCCAGCACGACCATGCAAGCCGCCGTGTTCGTGGTCTTGTTCGCGAATAACGCGTGGAACTGGCTCATTTCGATCACCGGCGTCATGATTTTGCCGCCGTATCTATCGAGCGCATTGTTCCTCTGGCGCTATGCCACGCAGCCGGATTACCGCTCCTCGCACGGAGAGACCGCACGCGAGTCGATTTGGACCGGCGTGCTCGCTTCGGTCTATTCGGTCTGGTTGCTCTATGCGGCGGGCCCGCAATTCCTTCTTATGTCGACGATCTTGTTTGCGCTCGGCATCCCCGTCTTTTGGTGGGCGCGTCGTGAGCATGCGCCTGGGCAGGCCGCGCTTACGCCGCGCGAGAAAGCCGCGGCCGTGCTGCTCGTGCTCGTTGCGATCGTCGCGCTGTCGCTGTTCTTGGCGGGCATCGTCAAGCTCGGCTGACTGAAAGCCCCTTTAGACGCATGACGATCGACGCTGTTCTTTTGCAGCCTTAACCGACGAGAGAGCGCAATGTCGTACGAAACGTTGTTCGGATTCCTGTTTTGCTGCGCGCGGCCTGCCGCACCGACGATTGCGTCCGCTCGGTTGCAACGCATGGTCGATGAGTTGAATAGGCTCGGCTACGTCACGACGGTGACCGCGACGACGGACGAGGCGGCTACGGCCGTGCGCAGCGATGCATCGGTGGGGTGCATCGTCGTCGAATGGTCGCTGACGGAAAGCGAACACGAGGTGGAAGGGCTTATCCATTTCGTGCGGGCTCGCGGCTTGGAGGTGCCGATCTTCGTGTTGGTCGAGCGGCACCTGCTGGAGGAAATCCCCGTTTCCGTGCTGGGGCAAGTGACGGGCTCCGTTTTCATCGAAGAAGACACGCCCGAGTTCGTCGCACGCAATTTGGCCACTCACTTGCGCGATTACGCGGCTAGTTTGAGGACGCCGTTTTTCGGCGCACTCGTAGATTACGCCGATCGCGCAAATCAGATGTGGACGTGTCCGGGGCACAACGGCGGCGTCTTTTATCAAAAGAGCCCGATCGGCCGTGCGTTCGTCAAGCACTTAGGCGAGGCCGTGTTTCGCAACGACCTCGACAATTCCGTGACGGAAATGGGCGACCTGCTCACGCATGAAGGTCCCGCGCTGGCCGCGCAAAAAGCGGCTGCGCACATCTTCGGCGCCGAGCGAACGTACTTCGTGCTGAACGGTACGTCGACATCGAACAAGATCGCGCTAGGCGCGCTCGTTGCGCCGGGCGATCTCGTCCTCTTCGACCGAAACAACCATAAGGCCGCGCACCACGGCGCGTTGTTGATGGCGGGCGGCGTGCCGATCTATCTGCCCACGACACGCAACGCGCACGGAATGATCGGGCCGATCGAGTATGCCTCGCTCGACGAAGCCTCGATCCGAGAGCGGATTCGCCGTCATCCGCTCGTCAAAGACCCCGAGGCCTGGCGGCGTCCGCGGCCGCTGCGCGTGGCCGTCATCGAGCAATGCACCTACGATGGGACGATCTACGATGCGCAGTTGCTCGTCGAGCGTCTCGGGCCCTTGTGCGACTACATCCTGTTCGATGAAGCGTGGGCGGGCTTCATGAAGTTTCATCCGTTGTTCGCGGGACGGTTTGCCATGGGCGTCAAGGAGCTGGGTGCCGATTCCCCGGGATTGATGGCTACGCAATCCACGCATAAGCAGCTCGCGGGTTTTTCGCAGGCGTCGCAAATCCACGTCAAGGACGCCCATCTTGCCGGGCAGCGCAGGCAGGTGAGCCATCGCCGGCTGAACGAGACGTTCATGCAGCACGCGTCCACCTCGCCGTTCTATCCGCTATTCGCGTCGCTCGACGTCGGCGCGCAGATGATGAAGGGGCGCTCGGGCGAGGTCCTGTGGGACGACACGATTCGGCTCGGTATCGAATTGCGTAAGAAGCTGCGTGCGCTCAAGCATGAGGTCGACCGAAGCGAAGACGATGTCTCGCGCCGCTGGTTCTTCGATCCGTTCGTACCCGACGTCGTGCAATGGCAGGGACGCACCCAGCGATGGGAGGACGTGCCGACCGATGCTTTGGCCAGCGATTCGCGCTATTGGCAGCTTGCACCCGGGGCCGCATGGCACGGTTTCGACGTGCCGGCGGCCGGCTATGCGATGACGGATCCGAACAAGCTCACGCTGCTTACGCCGGGCTTCGACCGGGCGACGGGCGCCTATGCGCGCGAGGGCATACCGGCTGCGATCGTCGCGCAGTTCCTGCGCGAGTGCGGCATCGTGCCCGAGAAGAACGACTTCAACAGCCTGCTGTTTCTGCTGACGCCGGGGCTCGAATCGTCGAAGGCCGGCACGCTGCTGTCGGCGCTCTTGCGCTTCAAGACGCTCTACGACGAGAACGCGCCGCTCGAGCAGGCACTGCCGGTATTCGCCCATACCTATCGCGACCGATACCGCGATATGTGCTTGCGTGATCTGTGCACGCAAATGCACGACTTCTATCGCGAGCATCAGATCAGCCGCCTACAGCGCGAGTCGTTCGCCGACGCGCATTTACCGGAAGTCGTGATGTCGCCGCAAGAGGCGATGCACGAACTCGTGCGCAACAACGTCGAGCTCGTGCCGGTGAGCGAAGCGCGTGGCCGCGTGGCCGCCACGCTTGCGCTCGTCTATCCGCCCGGAATCGGGCTCGTCGTGCCGGGCGAGCGCTTCGACGAGCGCGCGCAGCCGATGCTCGACTACTTCCTGGCCATCGAGGAAGCGGGCAACCGTTTCCCGGGCTTCGAAAACGAAATTCAAGGGATCTACCGCGAGGTCGAGGCCGATTCCCGCGTACGTCTTTACACGTACGTCATTCACGCTTGATTCTGGAGAAACGCATGACGCTTGGAGTCCATTCCGAAGCCGGCAAACTACGCACCGTGATGGTATGCAAGCCCGGCCTCGCGCATCGCCGCTTGACGCCGGCCAATTGCGGCAGCCTCTTGTTCGACGACGTCATTTGGGTCGATCGCGCGATCGAGGATCACGAAGTACTCGTCGGCGCGATGCGCGAGCGCGGTATCGAAGTGCTCGAATTTCATCATCTGCTCTCTCAAGTTCTGCTCGATCGTGGCGCGCGCGATTGGATTCTCGATCGGCGCATTGTCGAAGAAGAGGTCGGCACCGGTATGTTGCGCGAATTGCGACTCTGGCTCGAGGAGATGCCCGCGCAACAGTTGGCCGATTGCTTGATCGGCGGCATTGCGAAGGCGCAGTTGCCGTTCGACGCACGCGGACTCTTCGGCGGCTACTTGGAGCGCTCGGATTTCGTCGTTCAGCCGTTGCCGAATTTGATCTTTCAGCGGGACCCGAGTTCGTGGGTCTACGGCGGCGTGACGCTCAATCCGATGTATTGGTCCGCCCGGCGCAAGGAGACCTTACTGCTTGCGGCCGTCTATCGCTTCCACCCCCGGTTCGCGGATCAGGTGCGGACGTGGTGGGGCGATCCGGACGTCGATCACGGGGCGCAAACGCTCGAAGGCGGCGACGTCATGCCCATCGGCGCGGGCGTCGTGCTGATCGGCATGGGCGAGCGCACGAGCCCGCAAGCGGTGACGCAAGTCGCGCGCCGCTTGTTCGCCGCGCATGCGGCCAAACGCGTGATCGCCTGTCAGTTGCCGAAGGCGCGTGCGTCGATGCACCTCGACACGGTCTTTTCGTTCCTCGACATCGACTTCGTCAGCATCTATCCCGATGTGGCGCAAGGCATTCAGTGCACGAGCCTTTACCCCGGCGACGAGCCGGGCCGCATTCGCTACGAGCGTCATGACGAACCGTTCTTGTCCGTGGTAGCCGGCGCGCTGGGCATCGGTTCGCTGCGCGTGCTCACGACAGGCGGGGACACGTACGAAACCGAGCGCGAGCAATGGGACGACGGCAACAACGTCTTGGCGCTCGATCGGCGGGTCGTCCTCGCTTACGACCGCAATGTCTACACCAATCGCAAGATGCGCCAGGCCGGCGTGGAAGTCATCGAAATCCCAGGCGGCGAGCTAGGCCGCGGCCGAGGCGGCAGCCATTGCATGAGCTGCCCGATCGCGCGCGATCCGATCGAGATCTGACGCGAGCCGGTCAACCCGAAACAAGGCTAAGGAAAATCACATGTTCAATGTCCACAATCGTAGTTATCTGTCGCTCATGGAGTACACGCCGCGTCAGATCCGTTATCTGCTCGATTTGTCGCGCGACTTGAAGCGCGCCAAGTATGCCGGTATCGAGACGCCGCGGCTGACCGGCAAAAACATCGCGCTGATTTTCGAAAAGACGTCGACGCGCACGCGCTGCGCATTCGAGGTGGCCGCGCACGATCAAGGCGCGCATGTGACGTATATCGATCCGACGGGCTCGCAGATCGGTCACAAGGAGTCGATGAAAGATACGGCGCGCGTGCTGGGCCGAATGTACGACGCGATCGAATACCGCGGCTTCGGGCAGGAAATCGTCGAGGAGCTGGCGCGCTATGCGGGCGTGCCCGTCTATAACGGCCTGACCGACGAATTCCATCCGACGCAAATGCTCGCCGACGTCATGACGATGCACGAATTCAGCGACAAGCCGCTGCACGACATCGCCTATTGCTATATCGGCGACGCCCGCAACAATACCGGCAACTCGCTCATGATCGTAGGCGCCAAGCTCGGCATGGATGTGCGGTTGTGCGCGCCGCGTCACCTATGGCCGCAAGAGGCGCTGGTCGAGGAGTGCCGCAAGATCGCCGCCTCGACGGGCGCACGTCTGACGTTGACGGAAGCCCCGCAAGAAGCGGTGAAGGGCGCCGACTTCATCTATACCGATGTTTGGGTATCGATGGGCGAGCCGTTCGAGAAATGGGGCGAGCGCATCGAGCAGTTGCTCCCGTATCAAGTGAACGCCGCCTTGATGGCGGCCAGCGGCAATCCGCGCGTGAAGTTCATGCACTGCCTGCCGGCGTTTCACGATGCGAATACGCACGTCGGCAAGCAAATCGCCGATGCCTATGGACTGCGTGACGGCGTGGAAGTCACGGACGAGGTGTTCGAATCGGACGCATCGATCGTCTTCGATCAGGCCGAGAATCGGCTGCATACGATCAAGGCGATTTTGGTCGCCACGTTGGCGATGTAAGCGCGGCGCGAGGAACGACACTATGCGAATCGTGATCGCATTGGGCGGCAACGCGCTATTGAAGCGCGGGCAGAAGATTAGCGCCGAGGCGCAACGCGCCAACATTCGGCTGGCGGCGGCGCAACTCGCGCAGGTGGCCGAGGGCAACGAAGTCGTGATCGTGCACGGCAACGGGCCGCAGGTGGGGCTGCTGGCGTCGCAGGAGCGCGAGGCCAGTACAAGTGCGGGTTTTACGCTCGACGTCCTCGATGCCGAAACCGAAGGGATGATCGGCTATCAGCTCGAACTGGAATTGCGCAACTGTCTGCCGAAGGGGCGCGTATGCGCGACGCTGTTGACGATGGTCGAAGTGGACGCCGGCGACGGTGCGTTCGAACGTCCCGATAAACCGATCGGCGCCATGATGACCGAGGCGAGTGCGCTCGAGGCGGCAAAGGCGAAGGCATGGTCGATCGCTCGCGACGGTACGGGCTACCGGCGCGTCGTACCGAGTCCGAGCCCGAAACGCCTCGTGCAATTGGCGCCGCTGCGTTGGCTCCTCGAACAGCACGCGATCGTCATTTGTGCTGGCGGGGGCGGCATCCCTGTCGTCGCCGACGAAGACGGCACGTTGCGCGGGATCGAAGCGGTCGTCGACAAGGATCGCAGCGCAGCGCTCGTGGCCGAGGCGATCGACGCCGATTTGTTCGTCATCGCGACGGATGTGGCCGGCGTGTTCGCCGATTGGGGCACGCCCAACGCGACGCTATTGCGGCATTTGGAGCCGAGCGTATTGCGCGAGCGTGCATTTGCGGCGGGTTCGATGGGTCCGAAAGTGGAGGCGGCGGCGCAGTTCGCCGAACGCACGGGGCGTCGGGCCAGTATCGGCGCGTTGACCGAGGTTGCCGCGCTCGTCGAGGGTACGGCGGGTACGAGCATGTTCGCACAGCGCAGCGAAGCCGGAGGGAAAGATTCGGCTGTTGCCTTGAAGACCGACTGAACGCGGCAAGCCGAACCGGATCGCTCGGCTCGGCTCGTATCTATCGAAACGAGCCGAGCGATCGAATACGACTCGATACTCGATACTCAATAACCGGTCAGCACGATCCGCCCATCGACCTTACCCTCTTTGAGCTTGGCGAATACGGCGTTGATGTTGTCGAGGCGGTCGTGGTGAATATGCGCACGCACTTTGCCTTCCGCCGCGAAATCGAGCGATTCCTGAAGATCGCGCCGCGTGCCGACGATCGAGCCGCGCACAGTGATGCCGTTGAGTACGGTCGAGAAAATCGGCAGCGGAAAATCGCCGGGCGGCAGGCCGTTCAGCGAAATCGTGCCCCCGCGCCGCACCATCCCCAACGCTTGAGCGAATGCGCTGCGCGAGACGGCAGTGACGAGCACGCCATGCACGCCGCCGATTTCCCGCTGAATGACGGCAGCCGGATCTTGGGTGGCCGCGTTGACGGTCAACGTCGCGCCGAGCTTGCGCGCGAGTTCGAGCTTATCGTCCGCGACGTCGACGGCAACGACATGCAGGCCCATGGCCACTGCATATTGCACGGCTACGTGCCCGAGTCCCCCGACGCCCGAGATGGCGATCCATTGGCCGGGACGCGTGTCTGTCACGCGAATGCCTTTATAGACCGTCACGCCGGCGCACAAAATAGGGGCGATTTCGTCGAAGGCCACATTGGCTGGGAGGTGGCCGACATAGTTCGGATCGGCCACGACGTATTCGGCATAGCTGCCGTTGACCGAGTAGCCCGTGTTCTGCTGATCGTGGCAAAGCGTTTCCCACCCTGTCTGGCAGTACTCGCAATGGCCGCAGGCGGTGTACAGCCAGGGCACGCCTACACGGTCGCCTTCCTTCAAGTGTTTGACGCGCGATCCGGCGGCCGCGACGTAGCCCACGCCTTCGTGCCCCGGAATGAACGGCAGCGCGGGTTTGACGGGCCAATCGCCGTCGGCTGCGTGTAGATCGGTGTGGCAGACACCCGATGCTTCGATTTTGACGAGCACCTGTTCGGGCTCGGGTGTCGGGACCGGGACTTCCTCGATACTCAACGGTTCGCCAAATGCATGCACGACAGCAGCTTTCATGACTCGGGCCATCGCCGACTCCTATTCGGTTGGGAGAGATGGCCAGTATCGATTCCTCGGCCGCCTACGCGGTTGAGGCAGATCAACTCAAGCGAGCGGATGCGCCTGCTTGAGCGTGTCGGAGGGGCGTACGCCGAATAGGCGGCGATAATCGGCCGAGAATTGGCTGAAATGCCAGAAGCCCCAGGCGGTGGCGATGTCTTGTACCGAAAACGCATGCGGCGCGGCCTGAGCGGCCTCGGCCAACTCGCGGCGAGCACCGTTCAGTCGCAGCGCGCGCAGGTAAGCCGCGGGTGCGAGGCCCGCGACGTCTTGGAAGCAGTATTGCAGCGTGCGACGACTCACATGCAATTGCTCGCACAACTCGGGCACGCCGATCGGCCGATCGCGATGGGCGATCGCATAATCGCGTGCGTCCATCACGAGCGCGAGCCGCCGGCGATAGGTCGATGTGCGCATCGATTCGTTCTCGGCGCGCGGTTGTGTAACGCATAGATCGAAGAGCGCCTCGAGCACCGACGATTGCAATTGATTGCGCGAAAACGCACTCGGTGGCGCGCCGAGGTGTGCGCTGTGATCGAGGATCGTGCGTAGCGACGCCACGAGCCGTGCCTTGCCCGCGGCGCCGATCGCGACGACTGAGCCGTCGAATAGCGGCTGCCCGAGCGCAAGGTGTTCGACGTCCGATGCATAGCGCCGCAGCGCCTCGCCTTTGACGACGATGCCGAAAAATTCGTGATGCGCGGGCGTGAAGAGTTCGAATTCGACGCCACCGGGCCGCAGCGCGAGGGCGTCTTGCCCGATCGGCTGTCCGTCGATACGACCGGCGCCCGCATCGCAGACGGGAATGCCGAACCAATAGGCATCCGATTTCACTTCGCAGCTTTGGCGTAGCGTATGGCTCGTCGTTTCGCGAAAGACGGTCATGCGATCGAGGAACAGTTCGACAAGCGTGCCCGTGAAGCGCCCGGCGCTCAACTGATCGTAGGTCTGATGCCAACCGTGCAAATTGCGGGCGTGCTCGTCGGCATCGTGCGCGATCGACATGCACAGCGGCTGGGCGCCGCCGGCCTCGCTGCGGTGCGGCGCATCGAAGCAGGGCAGCGAATGAGGGGAAGTGGGCGTCATGGCCGCTGCGATGCAAGAGCCACGCCAGAGGCTTCGAGCGCGTCGCTGTCGTCCTTTAGCGCGACGCCGGTCAGCGCGAGGCGCCTCGCTTGCGTTAGCAAATAGTGCAGCTTATGCGCGGCCTGCGCATAGCCGAGCCCTTCGGGCCGAACATTTGAAATGCAATTGCGTTCGGCGTCGGTGCGTCCCACGCGGGGACCGTACGTTAGATAGATGCCGAGACTGTCGGGCGAGCTCAAACCCGGGCGCTCGCCGATGAGGACGGCCACGATGTTTGCGCCGAGGACTTCGCCGATCTCGTCGCCGAGCGCGACACGCGCTTGCTGAGCGAGTACGACGGGACCGATGCGCCATCGCGCGAGCCTTTCGCGCGCGGCCACGAGAACGGGGAGCGCATGATTGGCAACGGCGAAGGCGGAAAGCCCATCGGCCACGACGAACGTCAGTTCCGGCGCATCGGCGCGCGCCTGTTCCAGCGTGCTGCGGCTCTCGGGCGAGAGGCGCCGTCCGAGATCGGGGCGTCGCAAGTATTGCGCGCGATCGCCGGCGGCGCTCAGCGCATCGAGCGTGGCGAAGCCGGCGTCTTCCAACGCCGTCCGCAACGGTTCGATCGCGAACGGGTGATGCACGGCATCGCGGGCCTTGGCATGCGAAAGTTCGAATGCGAGCAGTGCCTCGGTGGGCAGGCCGTGTCCCGTTCGGCCCAAGGCGATGCGCGCGCGCGTGAAGCGGCGTAGCGCGTGCCACGGATCGGGGGCGATTGAGCGATTCATGGCGAGTCCACCCAAGCCGATGCACTCTCCAGCAGCGGCTGGCGTGGGGAGGCCGGCAAGAGGGCGCCGCGCGCATCGACGATGCGCATCGATTCGAGCCAAGCCTCGAACTCCGGTGCGTGACGTAGACCCAATACGTCGCGCAGATACAGGGCATCGTGAAACGACGTGCTTTGGTAGTTGAGCATGATGTCGTCGGCGCCGGGAATGCCCATGATGAAATTGACGCCTGCCACGCCGAGCAGCGTCAGCAACGCGTCCATATCGTTCTGGTCGGCTTGCGCGTGATTCGTGTAGCAGATATCGCAACCCATCGGGACACCTAGCAGTTTTCCGCAGAAGTGGTCTTCGAGTCCCGCGCGCGTGATCTGCTTGCCGTCGTAGAGGTATTCGGGGCCGATGAATCCCACCACGGTATTGGTGAGCAGCGGTTCGAAGCGCCGGGCCACCGCATAGGCACGTGCCTCGCAGGTTTGCTGATCGACGCCGTGATGGGCGACCGCCGAGAGTGCGCTGCCTTGTCCGGTTTCGAAGTACATGACGTTCTCGCCGACGGTGCCGCGACCGAGCGAGCGCGCGGCGTCATGCGCTTCGCCGAGCAGCGCGAGCGAAATGCCGAAGCTCGCATTGGCCGCTTGCGTGCCGGCGATCGATTGGAAGACGAGATCGACGGGTGCGCCGCGTTCGATCGCCGCGATCGTGTTCGTCACGTGGGTGAGTACGCACGATTGGGTCGGCACTTGGTGGCGCTCGCGGAACTCGTCGATCATGACGAGCAGCGTCGTGATTGCCGTCAAACTGTCGGTGGCCGGATTGATGCCGATTACGGCATCGCCGCAGCCGTACATGAGGCCGTCGAGCATCGAGGCGGCGATGCCTTTGACGTCGTCGGTGGGATGGTTCGGTTGCAGGCGCACGGAAAGGCGGCCGGGCAGCCCGATCGTATTGCGAAAGCGCGTGACGACGGGCCGCTTGCGCGCAACCGAGATCAAATCTTGATTGCGCATGAGCTTCGATACGGCGGCCGTCATTTCGGGCGTCAGCCCCGGTGCGATACGAATCAGCGCGGCGGTATCGGCGTCATCCGAGAGCAGCCAATCGCGGAAATCGCCCACAGTCAGATGATCGATTTCGGAGAAGGCATCGGTATCGTGCCCATCGACGATGAGACGCGTGACTTCGTCGTCCTCATAGGGGATGACCGCTTCGCTCAAGAACGTACGCAGCGGGGTGGCCGCGAGCGCGAGTTTGGCGGCGACGCGTTCTTCCTCGCTCGCGGCGGCTAGACCTGCGAGTTCGTCGCCGGAGCGCTGCGGGCTCGCTTTGGCAAGCATCGTTTTCAAATCGGCGAACCGATATACGCGTGCGCCGACCGTCTCCTTGTAGCCCATGCGAATGACTCCCGTCGATGCTCAGTCTTCGATGAGTGCGTCGGCGGGCGCGAGGGCGCGCCGATGGCGTGTCGTCAAGAAGTAACCGTAGCCGAGCGCGACGAAGAGCGCAAATACGACTGCCACTTCCTGGTTGTAATAGACCATCGCCAGGAGGGAGACGACGGCGGCGGCCAGTGCAAAAGCCGGGAAATAGGGGAACAGCGGCGCGCGAAACGGCCGTTCGAGCGCCGGCTGCGCGCGACGAAGCTTGAACAGGGAAAGCATGCTGATGATGTACATGACGATCGCGCCGAAGACCGACATCGTGACGATGTTCGCCGTGAGCGTTTGGCCCGCGAATTGGACGAGCTCGTCGCTATAGATGGCGGCGATGCCGATCACGCCGCCCGCGATGATCGCCCGATGCGGCGTTCTGAAGCGCGGATGGACCTTGGCCAGCCATTCGGGGAGGTAGCCGGCGCGCGCCAGCGCGAAGATCTGACGCGAATAGCCGAGGATGATGCCGTGAAACGAGGCGACGAGGCCGAAGAGACCGAGCCAGACGAGCATATGCATCCAGCCGCTGTGCTCGCCCACGATGTATTTCATCGCTTGCGGCAGCGGGTCGTTGATGTTGGACAGGCGCGTCCAATCGCCCGCGCCGCCGGCGAAGATCATGACGCCGAGCGCCAGCGCGACGAGCGTAAGGATCCCGCTGACGTAGGCGATGGGAATCGATCGCTTCGGGTTGCGGGCTTCCTCGGCGGCCATGGCAACCCCCTCGATCGCTAGGAAAAACCAAATGGCAAACGGGATCGCGGCGAACATGCCGTGGAACGCACCGGTTTGGAAGTGCTGCGCGCCGGCCCAGCCGCCGTGCGCGAAGTGGCTCCAACTGAATCCCGGTGCGACGACCCCCATGAATACGAGCAACTCGAAGATGGCGAGCAACGTCACGACGAGTTCGAACGCCGCGGCGATTTGCACGCCCACGATGTTCAATGCCATGAACACGAGGTATGCGGCGAGCGCGGCATGCTTGGGCTCGAGCGAGGGAAACTGCACGTGCAGATAGGCGCCGATGGCGAGCGCGATTGCCGGTGGCGCGAAGACGAACTCCACGAGCGTTGCCATCCCGGCCAGATATCCGCCGAACGGTCCGAATGCTTGATGCGCATAGGCGAATGGCCCGCCCGCGTGGGGAATCGAGGTCGTCAGCTCGGTGAAGCTGAAGATGAACGTCGTATACATCGCCGCAACGAAGAGCGACGTCACCATAAATCCCAACGTGCCGGCGCTCGCCCAGCCATAGCTCCAGCCGAAGTACTCGCCCGAGATGACGAGTCCCACGGCGATACCCCACAACTGCCAGGTACCGAGCGTTTGCTTCAGTTCGTGATGATTGACGGCTCGCGCGGGGGCGATGTTTAAGTCGGGCGTCATGGATCTCTCTCCGGTGAGGACGGGGCGGCAAACGCCAAGCGGCATAAGGATCGATAGTAGGGAGCCATATTTCGCCCTGTTATCGAAATTCGGCAAAGTTGGCGCGATTCGCGGGAGGAGGAGAGAGCAATGCCGTATAGGCCGCACCGTCTTACGCGTGCTTGCCCGTACCGGCCGAGCGCCAGCCGGTGCGCGACAGACGCGCGAGCACCTCGGCGCCGTGCGGTGTTACGCGCAGCGCCGCGCGCTCGCCGGGGGCCGACACGCACTGAATGAGGTCGTGTTCGACAAGCGCTTCGAGTTCGGGGCTCGCGGTATCGGCGGTCTCGGGTTCATAGACGATGACGAAGAGCTGAGCGAGTTCGTGCGGCGACAACATAGGCGGGCTCCTGTATGCGAGAGGGGCGAGTCGGGCTTGCGATCCAACCTTGCAAGATGCCTTCAATGAAGCGTTCTTGCAGTTTCTCCGAAAGCTTTCGGCCGGACTATCGGTCGCTTGCCCCGTTTCGCGTCGGCAATGGCTGCCCGTGCGTAGGAATCGTTCGAGTTGTCGGATGATAGGAGGAATGCGCGCGGCCGGCCGACGGCGTCAAAACGTCGCGCGTCAGGCGATGGGCGTGCTGGCCCGGTGGGGGGAAATTAGAATGAAAGCATGGCCAAGTGGCTGCCCAATTCGTTAGGAGTCCTCCGATGATTCGTGTGCTCCTCGCGGATGACCATGCGGTCATGCGCGAATGTCTGCTGCACATTCTCGAAGCGGCGCAGTCGTTCGTCGTGGCCGGCCAGGCACACGACGGCGAATCGACGCTCGCACTCGTACGGGAGACGAATGCAGACGTACTCGTGCTCGATCTGACGATGCCGGCGGGCGGCGGCATCGCGCTCATCGAACGCGTGCGGACCGCAAATCCGCATCTACGCGTGCTGGTACTGAGCATGCACGTGGAGTCTCACGTGATGGAGCGGGCCTTCAGAGCGGGCGCCTCGGGCTATTTGACGAAGGAAAGCGCCGGTGTGGAGCTTGTAGCCGCCGTGCGCAAGATTGCGCGCGGCGAGTTGTATGCTGACCCCGGCGGCGCCCGGCACGGGGCGCAAGTCGACCGGCCGGCGGTGCGCCGGCCGCAGGATGTGCTCACGAGCCGGGAGTGCGACGTGCTGCGCCGTCTGGCCGCGGGAGAAACGAGCCGGCGTATTGCGCAGGTACTCGATCTCACGCCGCAAACGGTCAGCACGCACAAAAAGCGGATCCTCGAGAAGCTCGCGCTCGCGAACGATGCGGCGCTGATCCGCTATGCGCTACGCAATGGGTTCGGGGAGGAAGGCGACGAACTGAATCAGCCCTAGGTGTTTACGCGGACCTAAAGTATTAGGGCCGGACGCCGTAATCCTATGGAGCCATGCTGGCCGGTATTCGTGCTTCGACATCGCGCTAACGTTTGCGCGCTCCAGTCTGTCTGTCCTCTTGCGACTTCGTCTATGCAATCGACCGTGATTGATCGGAACGGCACGTGCGCCGCCTCGGTGCGCGCTGCCTTCAAGGCGCTGTACCTCGTGTCGGGCGCGGCCGCGCAGCTCGGCGCGCACGGCTTGCGTGTCGAAGACAGCCAATGGCAGGCGCTGGCGCAGGCCGCGCGCGATGCGAATACGGCGTTGCAGGCCCATGAGGATGCGAAGGACGACGCCACGACGGCGATTCGGCGTTTGTCGACGGTGTGCGATCACCTGCTCGAACGACGCGCGACCGGCCATCCGTGCCCGTCCACCGTATGGCGCGATCTCATGCGCGCCGGGCGCGACGCCTACGAGCAATTGGATCTCTAGCATCGCGCTCGATATCGCAACCTCAGAGTCCGCTCGACGCGGCGCGCTGACGCAAGAGCCCGAGCACGGCGTCGCAAAAGGGCGTCGGCACGTCGAGCTTTCGTCCGAGTTCGGGGAATACCCCGAGGATCGGGTCGATTTCGAGCGGACGTCCCGCTTCGACATCTTGCAGCATCGAGGTTTTGAAGGCGCCGAGTTCACGCGTGACGGCCACGCGCTGCGGGGCCGACATGCCCGTCGAGAGACCGAGGCGCCGGCCGATCGTATCGGCTTCCTCCATCATCCGTAAAACGAGCGCATGCGTGAGCGGATCGTCGAGCAGACGATCGGCCGTCGAACCCGTCAGCGCGCTGAGCGGATTCATATTCATGTTGCCCCAAAGTTTGGCCCAGATCTCGTTGCGAATGTCGTCGGTTGCGCTCGCATCGAATCCGCCGGACGCGAGCGCCGCGGTCAGCTCGCGCGCCGCCGGTGCGCATCGCGCGTCGGCGGCGCCGATGACAAGGCGATTGCCGCGTCCGCGCTTGACGAGTCCGGGCTCCACGCTGGTCGACGACAGATGGACGACGCAGCCGATGGCTCGCTCGGCGGGCAGCACGGCCGACACGCGCCCATCGGGATCGACGGCTTGCAAGGGCTCGCTGCGCGGGAAGCCCGTCAGTCCGTGCGCAAACCACCACGGCAGCCCATTCATCGCACTGACGACGAGCGTCTCGGGTCCGATCAACGGCCGCAGCGACTCGGCGAGTTCGGGCAGCGCTTGCGCTTTTAGTGCGATGACCACCACGTCTTGCTCGCCGATGAGGTCGGCCCGGTCCTCTGTTTGGACATGCACTGCGTCGGCGGGTCCGTCTTCAAGAAGGATTCGGATTCCGTGCGCTCGAATCGCGGTCAGCGTCCGGCCTCTGGCCAATACCGAGACCTGTTGACCCGCATGCGCGAGCGCGGCGGCCAGTAGCGCGCCGATTGCACCGGCGCCGACGACGCAGCTCCGCACCGGGCGCATGCCGTTTCGATTGTGCACGTCCATTCGCTTACTCCTTGTATGACGGATCGATTTTATCCACCTGACGCAATAGGGCGTCGAGTACGTCTTGGCCGGCTCCGTGGGCGGGATCGAATTGCAATGCGTCGCGCGTGCAGCGGGCCGTGATGTCGGGCGCGATCGCTCGAGCGCCGCCGAGCGCCGCCGTGGCAAGCTGAATCTCGCAGGCGCGATTGAGCGTCCACAGCCGCGCGAAGGTCTGCGCAATCGTCGAGCCAACCGCGAGCAAGCCGTGATTGCGCAAGATCATGAGGCGCCGCGCGCCGAGATTGGCAACGAGCCTAGGTCCTTCGTCCGAACGCACCGTGATGCCTTCGAAGTCGTGGTAGGCGACCATGCCGTCGAGTTGGGCCGAATAGAAGTTGGCGTTTTCGAGCCCTTGTTCGCAACACGCGACGGCCAAGCCTGCCGTCGTGTGGGTGTGCATGACGCAGTGGGCGTCGTCGACCGCGCCGTGGATTGCTGCATGAACGACGAACCCGGCCGGGTTGAACCTGTAAGGCGAGGGCTCGAGAACATTGCCCGCTAGATCGATCTTGAGAAGATTCGAGGCGGTGACTTCCGTGTAGTGCAGCCCGAACGGGTTGATCAGGAATTGCGTCCCGGGGCCGGGGACTCGCAGCGTGATGTGGTTGTAGATCAACTCGGTCCAGCCGAGCATGGCGAAGATGCGATAGGTGCCTGCGAGTTCGATGCGCAACGCACGTTCGGTGTCGTTCATGACCATCTCCTAAGCGCCGGGATGCGGCGCGGGTCCGGTCCAGCATAGTTCAAACTAGTTGCGCGCACAACTAGTTTGGCATGCGCACGGCGCGGGGCTGTCCGTGGATCGAGCGGCACGGATCTAGGGATCGAACGAAGCGGGAGCTAGAGGCGGGGGCGAAACGACAAACGCCTACCGGCAGGCGGTTGAGTACCGTCTGCCGGTAGGCGATATGCGGGGGTGAACCGATGAAAGAGATGGTGCGAGGAGCGGGACTCGAACCCGCACACCATTGCTGGCGTCAGGACCTAAACCTGGTGCGTCTACCAATTTCGCCATCCTCGCGCCGAAGCGGCACATATCGTGCGCTTCGATGTGTGGCTTGCTTCCATCTCACTGCATGAGCCCGCGTTAGCGGCGCTCCATGTGAGCGAAAGCGTAAGCGCGAGATTCTAACCTATCTGCGCGCGTTGTGTCGACGATTTCGGCAAGCGAGCGTGGACCTACGGGCGGCTACCGAGCGAATCCGAGTCTGAATCTCGTCCGAATCCGCGATGCGCCGCCGCGATTCATTGGCTGCCGGTCAGGGCATGCGCGATCACTTTATCGAGCGCTTGCCCGAGCGCTTGCGCCTGTGCTTCGTCGAGACAAGCGAACAAATCGGCATTCCATTTGCGCGCGATCGGCATCACTTTGCGAAAGAGCGCTCGGCCCTCGGGCGTGAGCGAAATGACGACCGAACGTCCGTCCTCGGGGCTCGGCGCTCGGGCGACGAGGCCGCGTTGGATCAGCGCTTCGGCCGCGCGGCTCGCCTGACTCTTGTCGAGATTCGCGTGCTTGGCCAAGTCCATGATCGAGAACGGCCCGAACGAGCCGACCGATGCGATGACGCGCGCCTCGGGCAACGTAATCCCGAGCTTGGTTTGATAGCGTTCGCTGATGCCTCGATCCGAGAGCTTGTTCAGCACGTGCATGCGGTAGGTCAGAAACTGCTCGAGCCCGGCTTTGGCTGCGGCCTTCATAGGTCGTATCGATCTCGTCGAGAGTGGGCGGGAAAGAGGCGTTGGGGCAGTGATTGTTGCCGCATCCGGCGCGCTCGGTCAACGCGGTCTTTCCCGGTGGCGGCCGGCGCGCAGGCTCGTAGGAGACGCGCCGGCCGGCGCTCAGGCGCCGAACTTCAAGCGCGCGAGTTGCTCGGCTTCGTTGGCGAGCAGGTGCGCCGCATCGCGAATCGCGACGTCGAGCGAGATCGGCCCGGGCGCGGGCGAGAAACATCCGCTGAAATGTTCGCTCAAGCGCGCGAGCGCTTTCGAATCGACGCCGCCCGAGAGCAAGGTGGCCGGCACGCCGGCCGCGCGCGCATGGCGACATGCGATGAAAGGTGCTTTGCCGTGCAGCGTCTGGACATCGGAGCGGCCCTCGCCGGTGATGAGCCAGTTCGCGCCGTCGAGCGCCGCGTCCAGCCCGACCTGAGCGGCCACGACTTCGGCGCCCGGCTCGAAGCGCGCGCCGAGCAGATGCAGCGCGAAACCGAGCCCGCCGGCGGCGCCGGCGCCCGGCAACGCACGGCCTTCGCGGCCGAGCGTGCGCTCGGCGAGTTCGGCGAAGTGGCCAAGGATGGCATCCAGCACGCCGACCCGCTCGGGCGTCACGCCTTTTTGCGGTCCGAAGACGGCGGTGGCGCCGTGTTCGCCGGTCAACGGATTGTCGACGTCGGACATCGCAACGAACGACGCTTGCGCGAGTCGCGGATCGAGCTCGCCGGCATCCACGCTCGCGAGTTTGGCGAGCCCTTCAGGCGTCGGTTCGAGCTCGCGCCCGTCGGCATCGAGCAGTTTCAAGCCGAGACCTACGAGCAGACCCGCGCCGCCGTCGTTCGTGCTGCTGCCGCCGAGCGCGACGAAAAAGCGGCGCGCACCGGCGTCGAGTAGCAGCCGAACGGCTTCGCCCATCCCGCGCGTGCCGCGCGCCTCGACACCGGTTTGCATCGCTGGCTCATCGGTGATGCCGACGATTTCCGCGGTCTCGATGATGGCGCTACCGTCGGGCAAGAGCCCCACGGCCGCTTCGCGTTCGGCGCGTGCCGCACCGCGTACGCGAAGCATGCGCCGCTCGCCGCCGCGCGCGAGCATCGCGTCGAGCGTGCCTTCGCCTCCGTCTGCCATCGGGCACAACCGCACGGTCGCATCGGGCAGGGCACGCCGCACGCCTTCGGCGATGGCTTCGGCAACCGCTTGAGCGCTCAGCGAGCCTTTGAACGAATCGGGGGCGATGACGACGGTGGGTGTGCTGCGAGGCATGGTGTCTCCGGATGAGGGTGGCGCAGGGCGTTGACGCTTCGGCGCTCGGTTTTTTCGCGGTGTGCTCGAACGCGAGCTTATCAGTGCGCGCGCCTCGTTGGATATACGCGAGCGCATGTCAGGCATCGCGCGGCGTTAAGGCTTTTAAGGCGGCTTCGCAGAAGGGCAAGGGCGCGGCGGCGGCTCGGCTCGGTAGGCTCCGCGTTGCGGCAAGCCCCAAATCAGGGTTGTACCGATCAATAGTTTGCTAGAATGTCCGATTCTTCCGATCCAACCCGTGCCGAAGGCGGCAAGATTCAAGCAGCCTGGGGCGGTGATTGCGGCATCCCCCAGGGCAAGACGCAACACGTGGGCACGGCGAGAGATAACTGATTCGCTTGAACAATTTAGGACGATTGAAGCCATGGCTAACGTTGTTGAAAACCTCGGCAAGCTTGAACGCCGTGTAACGATTTCCCTGCCGAAAGACACGGTGCAGAAGGAAATCGATTCGCGCATCCGCCAACTCGCGAAGAACGTCCGCATGCCGGGCTTCCGCCCGGGCAAGGTGCCGCTGAAGATGGTGACGCAGCAATACGCTGGTCAAGTCGAAGCCGAAGTGCTGAGCGACAAGGTCGGCAAGCAATTCTTCGACATCAGCCGCGCCGAAAATCTGCGCGTGGCCGGTCAGCCGAGCTTCAGCCCGAAAGAGGGTGCGGCCGAAGACATCTACGCGTTCGACGCGACGTTCGAGGTCTACCCGGAAGTGAAGATCGGTGACCTCGCCACTGCCGAAGTGGAACGCTCGGTTACGCAGATCTCGGAAGCCGAAGTGGATCGCACGCTCGACATCCTGCGCAAGCAGCGCGTGCACTACCACGCGCGCGGCGAAGCCGGCGAGCACGGCGACGGCGGTGCCGACGTCTCGGCCAAGAGCGGCGATCGCGTGACGGTCGATTTCGTCGGTAAGCTCGACGGCGTCGCATTCGAAGGCGGCACGGCCGAAGACTTCGCGTTCGTACTCGGCGAAGGCCGGATGCTGCCCGAGTTCGAGCAAGCCGCGACGGGTCTGTCGGTTGGCCAGCAGCGCGAGTTCGATCTGAAGTTCCCGGACGACTACCACGGCAAGGATGTGGCGGGCAAAACGGCTCAGTTCACGATCACGATGAAGACGATCGAATGGCCGCACCTGCCCGAAGTCGACGCCGAATTCGCGAAGACGCTTGGTATCGCCGACGGCGATTTGACTAAGATGCGCGCCGAGATCAAAGAAAACCTCGAACGCGAAGCCAAGCGCCGCACGCAGTCGCTGGTGAAGAACCAGGTGATGGATGCGCTGCTCAAGGTTTCCGAACTCGAAGTGCCGAACGCGCTGATCGAGCAAGACCAGCAGCGTCTGGTCGAAATGGCGCGTCAAGATCTCGCGCAACGCGGTGTTCCGAACGCAGCCGACGCACCGATCCCGGCCGAAATGTTCAAGGAACAAGCCGAACGTCGCGTGAAGCTGGGCCTCGTGCTGGCCGAGCTGGTCAAGGAAAACGGCCTCGAGGCGAAGCCCGAGCAAATCCGCGCGGAAGTCGAGGAATTCGCTAAGAGCTACGAAGACCCGAAGGAAGTGATCCGCTGGTATTATTCGAACAAACAGCGCCTCGCCGAAATGGAAGCGTACGTCGTTGAAAGCAACGTCGTCGAATTCATACTCGGCAAGGCGAAGGTGACGGATAAGGAAGTCAGCTTCGAAGCACTGGCGAGCGCCTCGGCGCAAGCGTAAAGCATCGCCCGAAACGGCGTGCAGGCTGTCGAGGCGACGGCCGCACGCCGTTTTTTATGCTGCGCGGATTTGTTGCGTCGCAGCGAGCGCGCGCTGTCTTCCTGCCGTTTCTAGACCCATTCCGAACAAGGATCCATTGCATGATCTCTCGCGCTCAACTGTTGGACACGTTGGCTTCCCACGCGCCGCGCGATTTCGAGGCGCAAGCGCTGGGGCTCGTTCCGATCGTCGTCGAAACGAGCGGCCGCGGCGAGCGTTCGTACGATATTTATTCGCGCCTGCTCAAAGAGCGTGTGGTTTTCATGGTCGGCGAAGTGAACGACCAAACTGCTAACCTGGTCGTGGCTCAATTGCTGTTCCTCGAGAGCGAGAATCCCGACAAGGACATCAGCCTGTACATCAACAGCCCCGGCGGCTCGGTGTCGGCCGGGATGGCGATTTACGACACGATGCAGTTCATTAAGCCCGACGTCTCGACGCTGTGCATGGGCCTCGCGGCCAGCATGGGTGCGTTCTTGCTGGCATCGGGCGCGAAGGGCAAGCGTTTCGCATTGCCGAATGCGCGCGTGATGATTCACCAGCCGCTCGGCGGCGCGCGTGGCCAGGCATCCGATATCGAGATTCAGGCGCGCGAAATCCTGTATTTGAAGGAACGGCTTAATCAGTTGCTCGCTCAGCATACGGGGCAGCCGGTCGAGCGTATCGCGCGCGATACCGATCGCGATAATTTCATGTCGGGCGACGACGCGCAGGCTTACGGCCTCATCGATCAGGTCCTCCAAAAGCGCCCTTGATGCATCGTGCGTGGGCTGGCGCTTCTCCGAGTTTGTTCTTAGGGGCGACGGCCGACTCAAGCGATGTTATAAATGGTCGATAATAGGTCTGGGCGCTGACGTCATTGCATATGCCGTCGCGCCGGCCAGCCGATTCGATCCGACCCTGCGGTAGGGCGGCGAACGGCGTGCCAGTCATTCGAGTGTCCGGAGGCTCGTATATCCATGGCGGACAAGAAAGGTTCGAACAGCGAAAAGCTGTTGTATTGCTCGTTTTGCGGCAAGAGCCAGCATGAGGTCAAAAAGCTCATCGCAGGCCCGTCTGTGTTCATCTGCGATGAATGCATCGACTTGTGCAACGAGATCATTCGCGACGAAGCCGCGGGAGCTGGCACGGACGCAGGCTTGTCGAAATCCGATTTGCCTAGCCCGCAAGAGATCCGCGACATCCTCGATCAATATGTGATCGGGCAGGAGCGCGCAAAGAAGATTTTGGCCGTGGCGGTGTACAACCACTACAAGCGGCTCAAGCATCTCGACAAGAAAGACGAAGTCGAGCTCTCGAAGAGCAATATTCTGCTGATCGGACCGACCGGTTCGGGCAAGACCTTGCTCGCGCAGACGCTCGCGCGGCTGTTGAACGTCCCGTTCGTCATCGCAGACGCAACGACGCTCACCGAAGCCGGCTACGTCGGCGAAGACGTCGAGAACATTATTCAGAAGCTGCTGCAAAACTGTAACTACGAAGTCGAAAAGGCGCAGCGCGGCATCGTCTACATCGACGAAATCGACAAGATCAGCCGTAAATCGGATAACCCGTCGATCACGCGCGACGTGTCGGGCGAGGGCGTGCAACAGGCCCTGCTCAAGCTCGTCGAAGGCACGATGGCTTCGGTGCCGCCGCAAGGGGGGCGTAAGCATCCGAACCAAGACTTCATCCAGGTCGATACGACGAACATCTTGTTCATCTGCGGCGGTGCGTTCGACGGTCTCGAAAAGGTCATCACGGACCGCACAGAGAAAACCGGTATCGGTTTCGGCGCGAGCGTGAAGAGCAAGCAAGAGCGCGACGCCGGCGAGGTGCTGCGCGAAGTCGAACCCGAGGATTTGATCAAATTCGGGTTGATCCCCGAACTGATCGGCCGTCTGCCCGTGGTGGCGACGCTCGGCAAGCTCGACGAAGCGGCGCTCATGAAGATCTTGGTCGAGCCGAAGAACGCCCTCGTGAAGCAGTACAACAAGCTGTTTGCGATGGAGCGTGTCGAGCTCGAGATTCGTCCGGCGGCGTTGCAAGCCGTGGCGCGTAAGGCGATTCGCCGCAAGACGGGCGCACGCGGCCTGCGTTCGATTCTGGAACAGGCGTTGCTCGACGTCATGTACGAATTGCCGGCGATGAAAGGGGTCAGCAAGGTCATCATCGACGATAACGTTATCGACGGCGACGGCAAGCCCCTGCTCATCTATGAAGAATCGCCTAAGGTTGCGGGCTCGAATTGATTAGCCCTAAACCTTTCGCAGGAATGGCCGTTCATGGAGACGTGAACGGCTTTTTTCGTTTATCTTGTGGGTAACACTGACTGCTTCTGCACACATCGAACTTTTCCCACACGCGCAGGCTTGCAATTCGCACCGCGGGCCTCAACTACCGAACGAACTGATTCCACTCATGGGGAAATGAAATGTCAGGAACCCAACTCCTCCCTCAAGAGCGCATTACGCTCCCGTTGCTGCCGTTGCGCGACGTCGTCGTTTTCCCGCACATGGTTATCCCCCTGTTCGTGGGGCGGCCCAAGTCGATCAAGGCACTTGAAGTCGCGATGGAAGGCGGCAAGCACATCATGCTCGTCGCCCAGAAGACCGCGGCCAAGGATGAGCCGACCGAAAAGGACATGTATGAAGTAGGGTGTATCGCCAACATCCTACAGATGCTGAAATTGCCCGACGGCACCGTAAAGGTGCTCGTCGAGGGCTTGCAGCGCGCGAAAACGCTGACGATCGAAGAGCAGGAAACGCAGTTTTCCTGCGAAGTCATGCCGCTCGAGCCGGATCACGCCGATAGCGCCGAAACCGAAGCGCTGCGCCGCGCGATCGTGTCGCAGTTCGATCAGTACGTGAAGCTGAACAAGAAAATCCCGCCGGAGATTCTTACGTCGCTCGCGGGCATCGACGAAGCCGGGCGTCTGGCCGATACGATCGCCGCGCACTTGCCGCTCAAGCTCGATCAAAAGCAGCACATTCTCGAGATGTTCCCGGTTGTGGAACGGCTCGAGCACTTGCTCGCTCAGCTCGAAGCAGAAATCGACATTCTTCAGGTCGAAAAGCGCATCCGTGGCCGCGTCAAGCGCCAGATGGAAAAGAGTCAGCGCGAGTACTACCTGAACGAGCAGGTCAAGGCGATCCAGAAGGAGCTGGGCGAAGGCGAAGAGGGTGCCGATCTCGAGGAACTCGAGAAGCGCATCGAAGCTGCTCGCATGCCGAAGGAAGCCAAGAAGAAGGCCGATTCGGAGCTCAAGAAGCTCAAGCTGATGTCGCCGATGTCGGCGGAAGCCACGGTCGTGCGCAACTACATCGACACGCTGATCGCTTTGCCGTGGCGTAAGAAGAGCAAGGTCAACAACGACCTCTCGAACGCGGAACGCGTGCTCGACGAAGATCACTTCGGCCTCGAAAAGGTCAAGGAACGTATTCTCGAGTATCTCGCGGTGCAACAGCGCGTGGACAAGGTGAAGGCGCCGATTCTCTGCCTCGTCGGGCCTCCGGGTGTCGGTAAGACGTCGCTGGGCCAGTCGATCGCACGTGCGACCAACCGTAAGTTCGTGCGTATGGCGCTTGGCGGCGTGCGTGACGAAGCCGAGATCCGCGGTCACCGCCGGACGTATATCGGTTCGATGCCGGGCAAGATCCTGCAAAGCCTGACGAAGGTCGGCGTGCGCAATCCGCTCTTCCTGCTCGACGAAGTCGACAAGATGGGTATGGATTTCCGCGGCGATCCGTCGTCGGCGCTGCTCGAGGTGCTCGATCCCGAACAGAACCATACGTTCGCCGATCACTATGTCGAGGTCGATTTCGATCTGTCGGACGTGATGTTCGTGGCTACGTCGAACTCGCTGAACATTCCGCCGCCGCTGCTCGATCGGATGGAAGTGATCCGCTTGTCGGGCTACACGGAAGACGAGAAGGTCAGCATCGCGCAACGTTATCTGTTGCCGAAGCAGAAGAAGAACAACGGCCTGCGCGACGGCGAAATCGAGGTTACCGAAGCCGCGATCCGCGACATCATTCGCTACTACACGCGTGAGGCGGGCGTACGTTCGCTCGAGCGCGAAGTGTCGAAGATCTGTCGTAAGGTCGTGAAGATGTTGCTGCTCAAGAAGGCCGAAGGCGCCGTGAAGGTGGACGGCAGCAATCTCGACACCTTCCTCGGCGTGCGCAAGTACGATTTCGGTCTGGCCGCGAAGGAAAACCAGATCGGTCAGGTCACGGGTCTCGCTTGGACGGAAGTGGGCGGCGATCTACTGACGATCGAAGCGGCGGTGATGCCGGGCAAGGGCAACGTCATCCGTACGGGTTCGCTCGGCGACGTGATGAAGGAGTCGGTCGAAGCGGCTCGTTCGGTGGTGCGTTCGCGCTCGCGTCGCCTTGGCGTCAAGGACGAAGCGTTCGAGAAGCAGGACATTCACATCCACGTGCCGGAAGGCGCGACGCCCAAGGACGGTCCGTCTGCCGGTATCGCGATGACGACGGCGCTCGTGTCGGTGCTCACGGGTATCCCCGTGCGGGCTGACGTGGCGATGACGGGTGAAATTACCCTGCGTGGCGAAGTGCTGCCGATCGGCGGGTTGAAGGAGAAGTTGCTGGCGGCGCATCGTGGCGGCATTAAGCTCGTGCTGATCCCCGAGGAGAACGTCAAGGACTTGGCCGACATCCCCGATAACGTGAAGAACGCGATCGAGATCGTGCCGGTCCGGTGGATCGACAAGGTGCTCGAGCTTGCCCTCGAACGTACGCCGGAACCGCTGGTTGAGGAAGAGGTGAAGGCTGCGCCGGTTGGCGAGGCAGCGAAGGATGCGGGGGCGACGGACGTCGTGAAGCATTAACGAGACTTAACGGCCGCTTAAGTGCGGCTGGTAAAACCCGCTAGCTATGCATCATGCAACGCTAGCGGGTTTTTTTATTTGTTTTTGCAAAGGCTTTCGTCGCTTATGCATCCGCGCCGCTCATATCGAATGCGACGGCAACGGCATGGCGCACATCCGGCACAACCCCCGTTGACACTCCCGTTTCGGCTACTTTTAATGGAGCGCGCGCAGCATTGATTGCGCTTTCTTGCGGCCGGCTCACGGGCCCATTCAGATGTTGGGAAACAATCATCATCGGGGATTCGGATGAACAAGACGGAACTGATCGACCACATCGCACAACAAGCGGATCTATCGAAGGCAGCGGCGGGCCGGGCGCTCGAGGCCGTGATCGGCGGCGTGAAAGGCACGCTCAAGAAGGGCGGCACCGTAACGCTCGTTGGCTTCGGCACGTTCGCCGTAGGCAAACGCACGGCGCGAACCGGCCGCAATCCGCGCACCGGCGCAGCCATCAAAATCAAGGCCGCGAAGGTTCCGAAATTTAAACCTGGCAAAGCGCTGAAAGATGCGTTAAACTAGCGGGCTCGCTGGTTGTGAATGTTCAAGCGCTCGCAACCCAGGCGAAATCAGCAAGCGAACGGGGTGCTTAGCTCAGTTGGTAGAGCGGCGCCCTTACAAGGCGTAGGTCGGGAGTTCGAGCCTCTCAGCACCCACCACCGTTCGCATTGATTCAGTTAGGTCCTTGGTGATCTAGCGTGGTACCCGGAAACCCGCGTCGGCATTTTAGGCCTCGCGGGTTTTTTGTTTGGGGCGCGGCTTTTTCGTCGGCAGTCTCACGTCGCAGCCCAGCATTGCCCAATCGAAGCACCCACGGCGGCTCCCGAGGAGCGATCGCCGCATGCCGCCATCGCCGCCAGCATCGCAGATGCCCACGCACCCGCGAAACCTTACAGGTTGACGGATGGCGCGCTTATATTTATTGATGAATTCCAATTAAATATAAACGCAGTCATCATGCGGATCGAACAATGTATGTCCCAAGACAAGCGGTATGCATCCGTCTTCGTCGACGGGAAAGACAAAACAGCTCAGATCAGCGACTGGGAGCTTTGGTGGGGTGATAAGCGCGACGAGTTGATGCTGACCTGTCATTTTCCCTCGGGAAAATCGTACTTTCGTCCGCTCAGCGAGTGCAAGATCGTCCCCACCGAGGTGGCGACCGGCAGATACCTCGTCAAGAAGGGAAGTGCCATATTCAGTGCCGTCGAAAAGGCCGTCATTTATGGCGGCAAATATGCCGTCGTCCAATACGCAGGGAATCCGAAAAACTATGTGATGCCTGCCGATGGCATCGCGTTCATGTCGGAGGCGTCGTTCAAGAACGAGGCGCCGTTCGAGTACTTTCTCTCCGTCGCGCAGGCTCGAGCGGACGAGGCAAAAACCGATAAGAATATTGCGGCCAATGTCCTGCGGCAGCTCGAGACGGTGGTTGCTCATGAGGACACGGCGCTGCATGCCTACTGCACGCGTCAAAATCAACCGCGGGTGCAAGCGGATGATTTCCTCATCTATCCATTCGGCGTAAACGAGAGCCAGTTGAAGGCCGTCGAGCGCGCTTTCTCTTCCCAGATCAGCTTGATCGAAGGTCCGCCGGGCACGGGGAAGACGCAAACGATATTGAACATCCTTGCCAATATAGTCGTGCGCGGGCAGAGCGTCGCGATCGTGTCGAACAACAATGCCGCGGTCGAGAATGTCTACGAAAAACTCGAAAAGGTTGGCCTCGAATATCTCGTCGCTAAGCTAGGCAACGCCGAGAACCGAGCCGATTTCTTCGCCGACCTGGCCGCGATGCCGTCGGAGCCGCCCGAGCCCGCGCCCAGCACGAGCAGCATCCAGTCTGTACTGACCAAGCTCAAACGGCTTTTACAAGCCCAAAACGAGGCGGCGCGCTTACAAGCCTCGATCGATGAACTGATGGTAGAGCAGCGGTACTTGCAGCAATGGCAGCTAGAGAACATGGAAGCGGGACCGGTCTCGCTGGAGAAATACAAGCTCTCCCCGCGGAAAAGCGCCGATTTGATGGCCTATCTAACGTACCTCGCCGAGAAGCGCATCAGCCTGAAGGACAGGATCGATCTGCTGCTCAACTTCCGAATTTTTCGCGCGAAGCCGTTCGGCGAACCTGAGCAGCGACGGTCCGCAATTTATGCGTTGCAACTGGAATTCTACGAAAAGGCGCTGCGGGAGAAGCGATCGGCATTGACGGCGCAACAAGCGGTTTTGGAAAGCGGCAACTTCGAGGCCTTGCTATACGAGCTACGTCGGGGATCGATGGCGTATCTCAAGCACTACCTCCATCGACATATCTCCGGCGAGGAAGTATTCGATTCGCTAACCTACCGGAGAAACTTCGACGCGTTCCTCAAGCGCTACCCGATTGTCGGCAGCAGCACGCATTCCATCGTCAACTCTATCGCCGGCGGGGCGATCCTAGACTACGTGGTGATCGATGAAGCCTCGCAGCAAGATATCGTGCCCGGCATATTGGCGTTGGGCTGTGCGCGGAACCTGATCGTCGTCGGCGATAGAAAGCAGCTTCCGCATATTCCGGCCAAGCTCTGCATTGCGCCGCCCGACCCATTTTACGACTGTGACAAGTACAGCTTGCTCGATTCGTGCGTCGGCCTATTCAACGATGCGATGCCGATCACGCTGCTGAAAGAACACTATCGGTGCCACCCGAAAATCATTCAGTTCTGCAATCAACAGTTTTACGACAATCAGCTTATCCCGATGACCCGTGACGCCGGCGAGCCCGCCTTGAAGCTCATCGTCACCGCGAAGGGAAATCACACGCGAGGCAACACGAACCGGCGCGAGTTGGATTCGTTGCTCGACAGGTTGGACAAGGTGGACGAGGCGGACTGGGACGGCGAGAACAGTAGGGGATTCATCGCGCCGTACAACGCGCAAGTCGCGCTCTCGCGCACGCAATTGCCCGGTGATTTCGTCAATAACACCGTGCATAAATTTCAGGGCAGGGAGTGCGATGAAATCGTATTTTCCACGGTGCTCGATAAGAAGCGTGCAAGCCAGGCCCGCTTGGGGTTCGTCGACGATCCTCACCTAGTCAATGTAGCGGTATCGAGAGCGAAGAACGCGTTCACCCTCGTGACGGGCGATAATGTTTTCGCGCACAACAACGGACACATCGCCGCCTTGGTGCGCTACATCGAATACTACGCTCACGAGCAGCAGATCCTGCGCGCCCCGGTCATCTCCGCCTTCGACCTGCTCTATAAGGAATACGATCGATCGCTGGAGCGGCTCAATGCCCGGCTGCGACCGAGCGATTCGAAATTCAAGTCGGAGCAAATCGCGGCGCAGTTATTGCGCGATGCGCTTTCCGTGAAGGCTCATCAGTCGATGATGTATCACGCGCAAGTGCCGTTGATTCAATTGGTCTCGTCGGCCAACGTGGCATTGACGCCGCGCGAGCGCTCCTTCATGAAAAACCGCGCGAGCTGCGATTTCGTCGTCTATTTCAAGGTGGGGAAGATGCCGTTGGGGGTGATCGAAGTGGACGGCGGCATGCATGACACGGTGGAGCAGACCGAGCGCGATGCGCTAAAAAACAGCATCCTCGAAAAGGGCGGCATTGCTTTGCTTCGCTTGCGAACCGTCGAGAGCCATATCGAAGAAAAGATCGCGGCGTTCTTGAGCCGATGGGCAAACGGGACCTCTACCACTTGAATCTTCCGTGAGCAGTCGACGACGCGAGCGGCGAAATCCGTTCGCGCCGGAATCGCGGCGCTTACGCCGCCTGCGCCCCCACGCTTGCTTTAGTACGAGCCGCCGTCTGCATCAGCGGCTCTCGCGCGAATACTTCGGCGACCCAATCCGCGAACACACGCACCTTGCGCGGCAAGTGTCGATTGCGCGCATACATGATCGAAATCGGCCGCGGCGGCGAGCAGTAGTCTTTCAAGATTTCGACGAGCTCACCGCTCTCCAGATGCGGCGCGATCGGATAGATCGCGCTCTTGAGCAGCCCGAGCCCATGTAGGCCGCAAGAGATATAAGCGTCGACGTCGTTTACGGCAATCAGCCCGTGCATGTCGACTGTCTCGACGACGCCGCCCACGACATAATCCCAGCCGCGCACGCGACCCGTGTTGCTCGAAACGTAGTTCACCCCAATGTGGGTGTGAAGATCGGCAATCGTTTTGGGCTCGCCATATTTCTCGAGGTATTTAGGCGATGCGCATGTGATGCGCCGCATATTGCCGATGCGCCGCGCCACCAGCCCCGAATCCTCGAGCTCCCCTGTCCGTATCACACAGTCCACACCTTCCTCGACGATGTCGACTTGCCGGTCGCTCAAGCCCATTTCGATTTCGATATCCGGATAGCGTTCGAAGAAATCGGGCAGGGCGGGGATGATGATCATCTTTGCGATCAGCGCGGGCAGATTCACTTTCAGCCTTCCCTTGGGGTTCAGCTTCGCGTGCGTGAGTTCGGCCTCCATTTCATCCACTTCGGCCAACACGCGGATGCTGCGCTGATAGTAGGCCTCGCCGTCGTCCGTGACGCTAATGCTGCGCGTCGTGCGATTGAGCAAACGGGCGCCTAAATGCGCTTCGAGCGCTTGCACCGTGCGCGAGACCTGCGGCGCTGCCAATTGCAGCGATTCGGCCGCCTTGACGAAGCTGCGCGACTCGACAACGCGCGTGAACACCTTCATTGCAAAGAAGCGGTCCATGACCTGACTCCCTCCGTATCGTTCTTTTATCGCCGCCCAATGGCTCGTGATCGGACAGCCGCGCGGTGCTGCGCCGAGCATGCCAGCCACGCCCGCCGATTGTTATCCCAGCGGCACCAATGAATTCCGGAAAAGCGGCTTTATCCGGGAAGACCCTAAGCCTACACTGCATTCACCTGCTGCACACGACTGTGTTCGCAGCTCCTTATAACAGTAGTCGGAGGTCGTCATCATGAATACGCTCATCAAGCAACTCGTCGTTGCCGTCGCGCTCGTCGCCCCTGTCGCATCGTCGTTCGCTCAGTCGAATCAACCGCTCACGCGCGAACAAGTGCGTGCCGACTTGGTGCGCCTAGAGCACGCCGGTTACAACCCGCGCGACTGGCTGCACTACCCGGAAAACGTTCAAGCCGCGGAACAACGCGTCAGCGCCGAACAAGGCGCGGCCAATACGAGCGGCTACGGGCCGAGCGTCGAAGGCACGTCGCAAGCGGGCCACAGCGTAAGCAGCGGTGCGGCTAGCTCGTACTCGCCGCCGATTTATCAGCACAACTAAGCACTCGAGCTTGCACAAGTTAAGCAACTGGGCGATGCGCTTTTGAGGCATCGCCCAGTTGGCGTAGCGCCGGAAACGGCGTATTCGTCCTTTCGTCCTTTCGTCCTTTCGACCTGCGACGCAATGCAAGTAGCCCGGCCCCTGTCAGGGCCGGGCAAGCGTAGCTCAATGTCTCCGAGCCGCTGGGTTTCCCGGTGGTGTTTGCCCAGGCCATCTCGGCCTGGGCTTTTTTCTTCGTACGCGCTTTAGACGAGCGTCAGCGTCACGTCGATGTTATTGCGCGTGGCGTTCGAATACGGGCAGACCATGTGCGCTTTTTCGATCAGCGCTTGTGCGCTCTCGCGGTCCATGCCGGGCAACGAAATCTTCAATTCCACTTCGATGCCGAAGCCGTTGGGAATCGCGCCGATGCCGACGCTGCCTTCGATCGATACGTCTTGCGGCAGGGCGATCTTGTCGCGTGCCGCCACGAATTTCATCGCGCCGATGAAGCAGGCGCTATAGCCCGCCGCGAACAATTGCTCGGGGTTTGCGCCGTCGCCGCCGGCACCGCCCAACTCGCGCGGCGTCGTCAAGCGCAGGTCGAGACTGCTGTCGGCCACCACAGCACGGCCGTCACGGCCACCCGTTGCACGAGCGTGAGCACGGTAGAGAACTTTTTCGATCGACATGATGCAACTCCTATCGGTAATTGAATGTTGAGGGTTCAGTCGCCCAGCCGATTCAAGCCAGGCCATTCATACAACACTGCCGGTTGCTGCGAACTGCTCGACCACTACTGCGTCGATATTATATCTATCTACTAGGAGATAGATAATCGAGCCAACAGAAAGGGCGCCAAAACACGCCCCGACTTCTAGTGATGCCGCTTTACCTCTACTTCGACGACTTGAACGTCGCTTCGACTTCCTCCAGCCGGCTCTTAGTGCGGAACAGTCGGCTAGCTAACCCGGCGCCCTGGAGTGCCGCGAAGAAAGCGCGTGCCGCTTGTTCGGGCTCGGCTTGCGTTGTCAGGGTGCCGTCGTGCGCGCCCTCGGCAAAAACTTTCGCCAGCCAAGCCTCATTGGCCTTGAAAAACGCTTGCACCGCGAGACGAACGGGCTCCGGCAACGTTTCGATATCGGCGGCAAGCATGCCGCATAGGCAAATCTGGTCGCCGTCACCAAGCGTTCGGCCGAACATCTTCGCGAACTTCGCGAGTTTGCCCTCGGCCGAAAGCCCGGCATCGATCGTTTGCACCGCGTCCTGCACTTCTCGCGTATAGGCCTGAACGGCTTCGAGCACCAGGTCGTCTTTCGACGGGAAATAGTAGTGAATGCTCGACGTCTTCACGCCGACGAGGTCCGACAAGTCGCGATAACTAAACCCGTTGTAACCCCGCAACATCATTAGGGTGACGGCGTGATCGAGGATTTGCTCGCGGACTGTCTTCGTCGTTTCCATGTGGCGTACTTTATCTACTAGTAGGTAGATAGTCAAGCGCTTTGTGCGTCGAGTCGAAGTTAGGCCTCGGATTCGGTCTCGGGCGCGTGGTGCCGGCGCTTGTCCTCGTACATGGCCACGTCGGCCTCGCGCAACATGTCTTCGAGTCGTTCGCCGCGGTCGCACGTCGACCAACCCATCGAAAAGCTCAAAGTCGGCCCCGAATAGAATTGATTGTTCAGCTCGACGATCTGACGAATCCCGTCGGCCACAACCTCCGTTTCGCGCTCGTTGGCGCCGGGGAGCAACACAGCGAACTCGTCGCCGCCGATGCGCGCGGCTTGATACGGTTTGTGGATCGCCTTGGCGAGCACCTCGCCGGCACGGCGCAGCAAGGCATCGCCGGCGGCGTGGCCGAGTTGGTCGTTGACCGTCTTCAGATGATTCAAATCGACGATGATCGCGCTCACGGGGAAGGGCCCCTTACGTTCGAGCCGGTTCAATTCGTCGACATAAAACGAACGGTTCTTCAGCTTGGTCAGTACGTCGTGCTTGCCGAGATACTCGAGGTAGGCCTCGGCCTTTTTCCGCGCGGTGATATCGGTGAGCGCGAGCAGCACGAGATCCCAGTCGCGCTCGTGGCCCGGAAAGACCGAGAATTGCAGGTGCAAATGCACTTCGCTGCCGTCGAGCGAGTAATTCAAAACCTCGCGTTGCTGAAAGAGGCGGCCCTCCCAGAGATCGATCAACTGCTCGCGGAAGTGCGGGCGCATGTCGTCGCGAAAGACTTCAGGCAGGCGGCCCAAGAGCGAGGCCTTGTCGTCCGCCTTGAACAAGTCGACCGTGTAGCGGTTGACGTCGAGCACGACGATTTCCTCCATGCAGCGCTCGACGAATTCCGGGTGAACATCGGTGAACGTGCGAAAGTCGCTGATGCCTTGCTCGCGTACTTCGTCGAGGAGCGTCTTGATGCGGCGGAAATCCTCGATCCACAACGACACGGGGGCATGCTCGAACAGCCCTTGCGCGTACTGATGACTTGCAAGCGCCCGCCGGCGTGCGTCTTCGAGGTCGGTGATGTCGTCGATGGCGACGAGCACGCGATCCCAGGTCGTTTCGTGCCCCGGCATGATGACGCCCTTGAGCATGATGTCGAGGCGCCGGCCGTCGAGCCGGTAGTTGACGCTCTTGCTCTCGAACGTCAGGCTGCCCGACCACATTTGTTCGAGCTCTTCGATATGCGCTTCGAGCATGTCGTCGCGCAGCACGTCCGCTAGGCGCGACGAGAGTTCGTCGAAGTCGCGCGCGCCGTACAGCGCTAGCGTCCGGCGGTTGACTTTGAGCACCCGGATGCAGGCGGAACATTGTGCGACGCGCTGGGTGTCGGCTTCGAGGAACGCGCGGATATCGGTGACGCCCTCGTCGCGCCAGGCGTCGAACAGGGCGCGCAAGAGGCTGTAATCCTCGAGCCATAACGACGTGGGTGTGAGATCGAATAAGTCGAGCGGGGCAACCCTCGATGCGTCGAGGGCCGGTCCTTCGTTCAATGTGGCTGATTTCATAGGGCGCTTTTCGGCGATGAGCATCGGGCGATGCGGTGATGCCGCATGGAAGTTCTCATCTCGGTTAACGGCGGCTCGGCATCCAAACTAAAGGCGGGAACGAAGCGGCAAATTGCCCCATTCGCAGGCCGGCGTTAGTGTGCCTCATGCATGCACAAGTTGGCTGCGGCCGCTTCCAGCATCGTCGTCACCTGGTCGAGCGAAGGCGCGACGTATTCGTCGATGCGCCGCATATACGGCGTCGTCAGCGACGCGATCGCATGGCCCGCCGGACCCAGGATCGGGAACGTCACGTCGGTCACCCCGAACGTCTGCGCGCTGTCTTTGCGCAAATGGCCGTGGTCGCGGATCGACGCCAACGTCGAGTGGAGCGCGTTCTCGTCGAGCGCGATTTCACCCTTGACCTTCGTGTGTTCGGCCAGCATGCGCGCTCGCTCGCCCTCGCTTTGGAACGCCAGCATGACTTGCCCTGAAGCCGTATCGATCAACCCCACGTGCGAGCCGAGCCGAATCGACAGTCCCCAGGTACCGGGCCCGTCGACTTGGGCGATGACGAGCAAGTTGCCGCGGTCGTAGACCGTTAAGTGGCACGACTGCTCGGCCTCGTCGGCGAACGACTGCATGACGGGCAGCGCTGCCGAGATAAAGCGATTCATCGGCGGGTGACGATGCGCCAGCGCGAACAGCTTCAAACTGAGCGAGTAGCGATCGCCGCCCGCGGAGCGCACGACGTATTGCCTCGCGACCAGGCGCTCGAGCATCCGGTAGATCTCGCTCGCGTTGCGGCCGAGCGCTTTCATGATTTCGGCGCGCGTTAGGCCGTCTTTTTGTTCGGACAACAACTCCAGGATGTCGAGTCCTTTATCGAGCGCCGGGGCACGGTAACGGTCCGCTTCGTCGAGCGCTGCGTCGACGGTGCTGTCGGCCGAGGGAGTGGATTTCGCGGATTTCACAGAGCGCAGCCTCGGAACATAGGGGTACTTAAGGGAAAACACGGGCAAGCGTCGGTCTTGACGTTCGACCGTCCGTATATGAATAATAAGTTCATCCATGAATCAATGCATCGGCGACGATCGCCGCCGGCGCACGGCACGGACCGACGCATCTTCGTCGCCTCCGATGCCCAAAGCAGCAGCATAACGAAGCCGCCGTAGAGCGGACCATAAGATCGGGCCAGATCGGCCCGCCCCCGTTGCGTCTTGCCGACGCAATATCGCGAAGCATGGAGCTCAAGGCAGCGTGAAAGCGCGCATTTGAGCCAGGAGACGACTATGACACCGAGCATGGAACCGGTTAGCGCCGGGCGTTGGGTAGTTCGTGCAGTTCGTTTCGCATCGAAGCGCTTGAGTGCGCCGATGCGTAGGGGCGGATCCGCTTCGCCCGCCAAGGGACGGGCGCGGCGCGCGGCCTCGATACTGGCCGTGGCGCTCGTCGCGGGCAGCGCGACGGGGGTGGCAAACGCGGCAAGCGACGCCATCGGCGCGAATCTGCCGTTGCTGACTTCGCCCTTCTGGCAGGCCTACAACAACTACCTGCCGCAATACGCCAAGCAGCTCGGGCTCGACATGCTCGCCCCCGTCAACTCCAACGGCGACCCGGCTCAGCAGATCACCGACATCAACAATTTGCTGAACCAAGGCGTGAAGGGCATCGTGACCGGACCGCTCGATTCGGCCGCCATCAGCCGCGCGCTGGCTGCGGCGTCGGCCAAGCAGGTGCCCGTCGTGGCGGTCGACGTGGCGCCCACGCAGGGCAAGGTGGCGATGGTCGTGCGCGCCGATAACCGCGCCTACGGCGAAAAAGCGTGCATGTACATCGGCGATCACGTCAGCGCGGGCAAGGTCGTGCAGATCATGGGCGATCTGGCTTCGGTCAATGGCCGCGACCGGTCGGAAGCGTTCCGGTCGTGCATCAAGAGCCACTATCCGAAGCTGCAAGTGCTCGAAATTCCGGCGGCGTGGAAGGGCGATGTCGCCGCTTCCGCGCTCGATAGCTTGCTGACGGCGAACCCCGACGTCAAAGGCATCTATATGCAGGCGGGCGGCGTCTATCTGTCTCCGACGCTGCAAACGCTGCGTCGCAAAAACATGCTGTTTCCCGTGGGCGACGCGAAACATATCGTCATCGTCAGTAACGACGGCATTCCGCAAGAGTTCGATGCGATCCGCAAGGGCGAGATCGATGCGACGGTCTCGCAGCCGGCCGATAGCTACGCCAAGTATGGCCTCTGGTACATGAAGGAAACGCTCGCCGGCAAAACGTTCAAGCCTGGCCCGACCGATCACGGCAGCACGATCGTTCAACTGGCGCCCGGCATCTTAGAAGACCAATTGCCGGCTCCGCTCGTCACGAAAGCGAACGTGGACGATAAGAGCTTGTGGGGCAATACGCTCAAGTGACCGGGGCGTATCCCCGGTGCGAACGCGACAGCCATCGACCCACCGTTTGAAGCGAGCCGATATGGGAGCCGTTCCTCTTTTTAGCGAAGCATCCGAGCCTTCGACGCCGCCGGTCGTCGAGGCGCTCGGCGCCACCAAGCGTTTCGGTTCGACCACGGCGCTCGCCGGCGTCGATCTGCGTGTTATGCCGGGCGAGTCGCATGCGCTCGTGGGCCGCAACGGAGCGGGCAAGTCGACGCTCGTTTCGCTGCTGACGGGCCTGCGCAAGCCCTGCCAAGGCGAAATCCGTTTCGGCGGCGAGAGTGCACCGCCTATCGCCGATCGCGATGCTTGGCGCGAGCGCGTGGCCTGCGTCTATCAGCATTCCACCGTCATCGCGGAACTGAGCGTCGCGGAGAATCTGTTCGTCAATCGGCAACCGGTGCGGCGGGGCATGATCGACTGGCGGGCGATGCGTCGCGAAGCGCGCGCACTGCTCGATCATTGGCATATCGATGTGCGCGAGGATGCGCGCTGCGGCGATCTGGGCGTCGAGGCGAGGCAACTCGTCGAGATTGCACGCGCCTTGTCGCACGGCGCACGCTTCATCATTCTCGACGAGCCCACCGCGCAACTCGACGGCGACGAGATCAAGCGGCTCTTCCGTCGCATCGAGGAGTTGCAGCGCGAAGGCGTGACTTTCTTGTTCATCTCGCATCACTTGCAAGAGGTCTACGAGATTTGCCAAGCGGTTACGGTGTTGCGCGATGCGCGCCGGATTTTGACTGCGCGCGTGGAGCAATTGCCGAGGGAAGCGTTGATCGAAGCCATGACGGGCGAGGCCGGTGGCGTCGCGTGCGCCGATGCCTCGCGCCGGGCCCCGCTGACCGGCGCCGCCGTTGCGCTCGAGGTCGACGCGCTCGGCGGTGCCGATTTCGAGGCGGTCTCGTTCGGCGTACGGCGCGGCGAAGTCGTCGGCCTCGCCGGCGCAACGAGCAGCGGACGCACGAGCGTCGCCGAAGCGATAGCGGGGCTACGCCGGCCCCAAGCCGGCGCCGTTCGCGTTCATCCGGCCGACGGCGCGGCCAGCGTGACGCTGCCCTATGGCGACGTGCCGGCCGCGCTCGATGCGGGAATCGGGTGCGTGCCGAAGGATCGTCATCGCGAGGGCCTCGTGCTCTCGCAGTCGATCGCCGAAAACGCCACGATGACGCTCACGCGCAAACTGGCTCGGTTCGGGTTCGTGCGCCCCTCGGTCAAGGCCCGGCTCGCCGGCGACGCGATCGATACGCTCGGCATCGTCGCTTCAGGGCCGCTCGTCCCGGTGTCCGGTTTATCGGGCGGCAACCAGCAAAAGGTCGTCATGGCGCGCGCATTGGCGACCAATCCACGCGTGCTCGTGCTCATCGATCCCACCGCAGGCGTCGACGTCAAGTCGAAAGAGGCGTTGCTCGCGATGGCCGAACGCGCGCGCGAGGAGGGCCGCGCCGTTGTCGTCGCGAGCGGCGAAATCGACGACTTGCGCGGCTGCGATCGCGTACTCGTCATGTTCCGCGGACGCATCGCCCGCGAGTTCACGGCCGGATGGGCCGATCAAGAAATGATCGCATCGATCGAAGGAGTCGATCTCAATGAAGCCTAGTTTCTCGAGCCCGGGGCCGCAGGCACGCGCGGCCGGATTTGCCGTCGCAAGCAGGGATCGCACGATCCGCGCTCGCATCGATCTCGCGCGTTGGCGCGATCTGGCGCTATTGCCCGCGCTGGCCGTATTGATCGCGGTCGGCGCCTGGGTCAGCCCGAGTTTTCTGACGCGCGCAAACCTCGTCAGCGTACTCGGCGCATCGGCGGCGCTCGCGCTGGTCGTACTCGCCGAGTCGTTGATCGTCATCGTCGGCAAGTTCGATCTATCGCTCGAATCCACGGTGGGCTTCGCGCCCGCGCTCGGCGCCATGCTCGTGATGCCGGCGAGTTCGGCGGGCTTCGGCTGGCAGTGGCCGCCGCTCGCGGGGCTTGCGGTCATCGTCGCCGTGGGCGCGCTCATCGGCTGGGTCAACGGGCTGCTCGTCGTACGGCTGCGCTTGAATGCATTCATCGTCACGCTGGCGATGCTGATCGTCTTGCGCGGCATGCTCGTCGGTGCAACCAAGGGCGGCACGCTGTTCGATATGCCGCCGTCGTTTTTCGCGCTCGCCACCGTGACCTTGTTCGGTTTGCCGCTTTCGGTGTGGCTCGCGGCCGCTGCTTTCGCGTTCGCCGCGTTCATGCTGCGGTATCACCGGCTCGGCCGCGCGCTCTATGCGATCGGCGGCAATGCGCAGGCGGCGCGAGCGGCGGGTATTCGCGTCGAGCGCGTGATCTGGGGCGTGTTCGTGCTCGGCAGTGCGCTTGCGTCGATCGGCGGGCTCATCGTGACCGGTTATGTCGGAGCCATCAACGCCAATCAAGGCAACGGGATGATCTTCACCGTGTTCGCCGCGGCCGTGATCGGGGGTATTTCGCTCGACGGCGGCAAGGGGACGATGTTCGGCGCGCTTACCGGCGTGCTGCTGCTAGGCGTCGTACAGAACCTGTTGACGCTGGCTCAGGTGCCTTCGTTTTGGATTCAGGCGATTTACGGCGCGATCATCCTCGGCTCGCTGATGATCGCTCGCGTAGCCGGCAGCCAGGAGTGACGAACGATGACGCTCGATTCACGTCTACTTTTGCTGTCGCCCGAGGACAACTGCCTTATTGCCGCGACGACGCTCGCCGCGGGTACGGCGCTCGAGATCGAAGGCGATACGGTCGTGCTCGCCGAGACGATCGCGCTAGGGCACAAGCTCGCCCGCCGCGCCTTGCCTGCCGATGAGAAGGTCGTGCGCTACGGCGCGCCGATCGGTCATGTGACGCGCGCTATCGCCAAGGGCGAGCACCTGCATACGCACAACCTGGAAAGCGACTATCTCCCGACGTACACGCTCGATGCGGGCCATGCCTACGTCGAGCGCGACAAGTCGTAACCGCTTCTTGACCTATTCGCCGAGACGTTCATGAACGAAATTCACACCGACGGCGCACCGCTTCTCGGATATGCGCGCAGCGATGGCCGCAAGGGCATCCGCAATGTCGTTGCCGTGGCTTATCTCGTCGAGTGCGCGCATCACGTCGCGAGCGCCATCGTCTCGCAGTTCGCGCCGCGTTTGGCCGATTTCGATGGCGGCGAGACCGGCTCGTCTGACGACGATTTCGAGCCACGCAACGCACACGAGGCGCCGCCCGAGGTTCACTTGATCGGCTTCCCCGGCTGCTATCCGAACGCCTACGCCCAAAAGATGCTTGCCCGGATCGCGACGCATCCGAACGTCGGCGCGGTGCTGTTCGTGTCGCTCGGCTGCGAAAGCATGAATAAGCATCGTTTGGCCGAGATCGTCAAAGACAGCGGGCGGCCGGTCGAGGTGCTGACGATTCAAGAGCGCGGCGGCACGCGCAGTACGATCGCTCGCGGCGTAGAGTGGGTGCGGCAAGCGCGGGCGACGCTGGCCCAGATGCGCCCGGTGCCGATGCGCCTCGACGAACTCGTCGTCGGCACCGTCTGCGGCGGTTCGGATAGCACGAGCGGCATTACGGCGAATCCTGCCGTCGGACGGGCCTTCGACGCCATGATCGAGCGCGGGACCGCTTGCGTCTTTGAGGAAACGGGCGAACTCGTGGGCTGCGAGCACCACATGAAGGCGCGCGCGGCGCGCCCGGAGCTAGGCGAGGCGATCGTCGCGTGCGTCGAAAAAGCCGCGCGCTATTACACGATCATGGGGCACGGCAGCTTCGCCGTCGGCAATGCCGATGGCGGGCTCACGACGCAAGAGGAGAAATCGCTGGGCGCCTACGCGAAAAGCGGTGCGTCGCCGATCGTCGGTATCGTCAAGCCGGGCGACATACCGCCGACCGGCGGCCTTTATCTGCTCGACGTCGTGCCCGACGGCGAACCGCGTTTCGGTTTCCCGAACATTAGCGACAACGCGGAAATAGGCGAATTGATCGCTTGCGGCTGTCACCTGATTCTATTTACGACCGGGCGCGGCTCCGTGGTCGGTTCGGCCGTGTCGCCGGTCGTCAAGATTTGCGCGAACCCCGCGACGTATCGCAACTTATCGGGCGATATGGATGTCGATGCGGGGCGCATTTTGGAAGGACGGGCATCGCTCGACGAAGTCGGACGGGAGATTTTCGATCTCACGCTGGCGTTGGGCCGCGGCGAACGGTCGAAGTCGGAAATGCTCGGGCATCAGGAATTCATTTTGACTTACAAGGCGTTCGATCCGATCGGTCCCGGCTGCCTGCCGATCGTGCCGGCAACGAACGTGCGGGTGAGCGCATGAATACCAGCGCGCTAGCGCAAGTGGGGCAGCGGCGGCGCATCGGACGCACTTCGCTCGAGGTCACGGCGCTCGGGCTTGGCTGCGCGGGGCTTGGGGGCTTGTATCGCGATGTGTCCGAAGCGCAGGCCCGCGCGACGATCGATGCCGCCTGGGATGCCGGCGTGCGGCTATTCGATACGGCGCCGTATTACGGCTACACGAAGAGCGAGCATTATGTCGGCGCGGCGTTGCGCGAACGCGAGCGCAACGCCTACATCCTGTCGACGAAAGCCGGCCGGCTCATGCGGCCGGACCGCGGCGATGGTGCGCGCGCGCCGCGCGACGGCTGGGCGCATCCGCTGCCGTTCGAACCCGTCTACGACTACTCGTACGACGGCATCATGCGTTCGTTCGACGACAGCTTGCAGCGGCTGGGCGTGGCCCGCATCGACATCTTGCTCGTGCACGATATCGGCACGTTCACGCATGGCGAGCGCAATGCGCACTATTGGCGGCAACTGAGCGAGGGCGGGTTCAAGGCGCTCGATGCGCTGCGGGGGGCGGGAGCAGTTCGCGCCGTAGGACTCGGCGTCAACGAAGAGGCCGCCGTTCTCGACGCGATGCGCGAGTTCGAGATCGACTGCGCGCTATTGGCGGGCCGCTATACGCTGCTCGAACAAGGCACGCTAAACGGACTGCTGCCCGAATGCGAACGCCGCGGCGTATCGATCCTCCTGGGCGGCGCGTTCAACTCCGGCATCCTCGCACGCGGCGTCAGGCATCTGCGCGAGGCACCCGGCGCCGGATCGAGCGCGCTCAAGTTCGATTACGGCGAGGCGCCGAGCGCGATCGTGGAACGCGTCGAGCGGATCGAGGCTGTGTGCGACGCGCACGGCGTGGCGCTGCCGAGCGCCGCCTTGCGCTTTCCGTACGCACACGATGCGGTCGCGAGCGTGCTGACAGGCGCCAGTAGCGCGGGTGAGTTCGAACAAAATGCGGCCGCCTTCTCGGCGCCGATTCCCACCGGTTTTTGGCAAGCGTTGCGCGAGCAGGGGTTGCTAGATGCCCGCGCGCCTACGCCCGGCGCATAACCGACACGCGCACCGACTCGCCGAAACGTGCTATCCGAAACCGACCGAAGCCGACCCATGATGGACACGATCGACGCACATCAGCACTTCTGGCAACTCGCACGCGGGGACTACGGTTGGCTGACGCCGGCGCTGGCGCCGCTCTATCGCGATTTTTCGCCGGAGGATTTGCGGCCGCTCGCGCGGGCCGCGGGTATGGGCCGAAGCATCGTCGTGCAGGCGGCCCCGACGCTCGCCGAGACGCGCTATCTGCTCGACTTGGCGCGCGACGATCCGTCGATCGCGGGTGTGGTCGGCTGGGTGCCGCTCGATGGCGCCGATGCGCACGCAGCGATCGCCGAGTTCGCGCGCGACGCGAAGTTCAAGGGCGTTCGGCCGATGTTGCAGGACCTGCCCGAGGACGACTGGATCGTTCGTCCTGAGTTGGACGGCGCGATCGATGCGCTGGTGGAACGGGCGCTCGTCTTCGACGCCCTCGTGACGACGCGTCATTTGCCGTATCTAACGGCTTTCGCACGGCGGCATCCGCGTTTGCGAATCGTGCTCGATCACGGCGCGAAGCCGCCGATCGTCGACGGCGCCGCCGGTTGGCTGCCGTGGGCCGAGCGCGTCGCCGAACTCGCGGCGCTGCCCAATGTCTTCTGCAAAATGTCCGGGCTCGTGACCGAGGCTGCCGCCGCGTGCACCGATTCGATGCTCGAGCCTTACCTTGCGCACCTCATCGAGCGTTTCGGCGCTGCTCGGACGATGTGGGGCAGCGATTGGCCCGTCGTCGACATGAACGGCGGTTATCTCGCCTGGCACGCCTGCGCCATGCGTTTTGCCGAGCGGCTGCGAGCCGACGAACGCGCCGCGCTGTTCGGCGGCACCGCACGCGCTTGCTACGGTATTTGAACGTCTTTTTTACACGGAGCCTCGTACGCAATGACCGCTATCGCCACGAACTTCCCCGAGCCGGGCGCGCGCCTGGCCGGTAAAACGGCGCTTGTCACCGCAGCCGCGCAGGGCATCGGCCGTGCCTGTGCCGAGCGCCTAGCTAAAGAGGGCGCGCGCGTCGTCGCCACCGACGTGCGCCCCGAGTTGCTCGACGGCGCGCCGTTCGAATGCCGTCCGCTCGACGTGCGAGACGGTGCCGCGATCGCGGCGCTGGCCGAGGCGATCGGCACCGTCGACGTCCTCGTCAATTGTGCGGGTTTCGTGCATGCGGGCAGCGTGCTCGAATGCGAGGAGGCCGATTGGGATTTTTCGTTCGATCTGAACGTAAAGTCGATGTATCGGACAATACGGGCGTTTCTACCCGCGATGCTCGAGCGGGGCGCCGGCTCGATCGTGAATCTGGCCTCGGCCGCATCGAGCGTCAAAGGGGTGCCCAACCGTTTCGTCTACGGCACGACCAAGGCGGCCGTGATCGGGTTGACGAAATCGGTGGCGGCCGATTTCGTGACGCGCGGCATCCGCTGCAACGCGATTTGCCCCGGGACCGTTGCCTCTCCGTCGCTGACGGCGCGCATCGCCGAGCAGGCGCTGGCGCAGGGCAAGTCGGTGGCGGAAATCGAGGCCGCGTTCGTCGCGCGTCAGCCGATGGGACGCATCGGCCGGCCCGAGGAAATCGCCGCGCTGGCTGCTTACCTGGCGTCGGACGAGGCCGCCTTTACGACGGGACAGATTCATCTCGTCGACGGCGGTTGGTCGAATTGATCGATTGGGTGCCGCGTAGGCGCGGTGCTTGGGTTAGCTATCTTTGGAACTAAGCGACAGATGAAACTTCTTCGATATGGCCCCAAGGGCCAGGAAAAGCCGGGGCTTCTCGACGCCGACGGCGTGATGCGCGACCTCTCGGCGGTCGTCGACGACATTGCAGGCGACGTGCTCGGCGAGTCCGGCCTAGCCCGGCTGCGCGGTCTCGATCCGTCGGCGCTGCCGCGTGTTCCCGACGGCGTGCGGCTGGGCGCTTGTGTCGGGCGCGTCGGCAAAATGGTCTGCATCGGCTTGAACTACGCCGACCATGCGGCCGAATCGAACCTGCCGGTGCCGACCGAACCGGTCGTCTTCAACAAATGGACGAGCGCGATCGTCGGCCCGAACGACGACGTCGAGATCCCGCGCGGGTCGACCAAGACGGACTGGGAGGTCGAACTCGGCGTTGTGATCGGCAAGGCTTGCAAGAACGTCGAGGCGGCCAATGCACTCGATTATGTCGCCGGCTATTGCGTCGTCAACGACGTCTCCGAGCGCGAATGGCAGATCGAGCGAGGCGGGCAATGGGACAAGGGGAAGGGCTTCGACACGTTCGGCCCCATCGGTCCGTGGCTTGTCACGCGCGACGAGGTGCCCGACCCGCAGCAACTCGACTTATGGCTCGAAGTGGACGGCCATCGCTATCAGAACGGCAACACGCGGACGATGATCTTCGGCGTCGCGCAGGTCGTCGCTTACTTGAGCCGCTGCATGAGCTTGCAACCGGGCGACGTCATCTCGACGGGCACGCCGCCCGGCGTCGGGCTCGGCATCAAACCCTCGCCGATCTACCTGAAGGCCGGGCAGACGATGCGCCTCGGTATCGCCGGGCTCGGCGAGCAATTGCAACGGACCGTGGCGGCCGAGTAACGCTTGGGCTCTACGCCGGCTGCGTCACAGCCCTTCTTCGTCGGCGAATAGGCTGTGCTCCGGCAGTGCCAGCTCTTCGTCGACGCATTGAACGTGCCAATGGCCGCGCGCCTTGGCGCTGCACAAGCGCGCGCTGCCGGCTTCGCCCTCGAACGGGCCGCCCTGGCTTTCCAGCTCTAGACCATCCAGTTCGCACAGCGGCGTGCCGTCATGGGGGTTACAGAGCAGCGTCGCGTCCGGGCGGGCGTGGACGACGCCCCATGTCGGTAGGTCGAGCCCGAAATGACTCTCGCGAGACCAGCGCTGCGCGTCGCGATCGATCCAGACGATCGCGTAGGCACAGGGATTGGTTTCCTCGAACGTGCTGAGATGGATCGTGATGCGCATCGTCGTATCCTCGTTTGCGCCGTAGGTAAGTTCGGTTGAATCGATAAGGGGCGCCGCCTTACTGGCTCAGCACCCACTGCACCAGCGTATGCGCGTCCTCGGCCGAGAGCGGTCCGCCGCGTTCGGCCGGCAACGGCATCGACATATCGCCCCAGTGCGCTTTGCCGCCGTGCCTAAGTTTCGCTTCGAGCATCGCACTCGCATGCGGCTGGTCGCGGTAGCGATCGGCGATCTGGCGGAACGACGGCGCGAGAAACGGTTTATCGACCGTATGGCAGAACATGCAATGCTGATGGTCGATGAGCGCGGTGGGCTCGGGCGGCTGCGCGAGCGCGCTCGTCGCCGCGGCGGCGCAAGCGGCCAAGCTCGCCACTGCCCTACGTATATGCGCGTTCATCGCTTGAACTCCTGCGTTCGTGGCCGTTCGTCGACCTTGAAAACAGTCTAGGGGCGTGGCAGGCGGACAGGGTTGACCCAGGTCAAGCGTCGCCGGCCGCCGCATCGACTATGCTTGACTCGACGGCGGCTCCGTACTGGGCCGCATTCTTCGAGGTGGCAGACATGCAGATCAGCTTTCCGCAAGAGCCGGCCGAATACTGCGGCCGGGATCTCGTGCTCGCGTTTCCCGCGATCGTCGACGATGAACGCGTGCAATGCGCGATCACCGCAGAGGCGCTCGAGGATCACTTCGGCGCCGCGTCGCTGCGAGAGCAGGACCTTGTGAGCGCGTTCGAGGGGCATCGCCGCGAAATCGAGCGCGCGGCGCGCGAGCTTTTAGCCGAGATCGGCAAAAAGCCCGTCCTATTGCATAGCGGTTTTTTCCGTTTCTACAACGCATAACGGATAAGCGCGGGGCGCCCGCTAGGGGCGCTCCGGCTGCGTTGCGGCGCGAGGGCAGGCGCGCTTGCGCCTTGCAAGGCTAGGAGACGACATCGGACAACGGGCGCCGCGGCGCGTGAGCGATACGCGGGCCGCGCCCGAGGCGCAGCAGCAGTTGCGGCGCGCCGTCGATGCTCAAAGTCACCCGCAGCCGTTCGCGCATCGACTCGACTTCGATCGGCTGATTCAGATACGACGCGGTGAGACCCTCCGTGACGCCGGTGAGCAGCAACCGCTCCAACGCCTGTCCGGCGGCGAGCCACGATTGGGCATCGTCGGCGCTGGTTGCAATGCATGCGATTAACGGCGACCCGGTCGCCAGCGCCTGATGCGCGGCCGCCACGCCCCCGCCGATGTCGAACGTGCGGATCGCGAGCGAGACGAGCGGCGAGGCGAAATCGAGCAATGCGCTCAAGCCTTCCGCATAAGCGGGCATTCCGTCGTCGTGACGGCTCGAATGGATCCAGCCGGCTAGCTCGCGGCGAAAGCGCGGGTCGTCGAATTGCCGTCGATCGGCCTCGGCGATCCATTCCGCGAGCCGCACGCGCGCCTCGTGGGCATGGACGCAGGCCAGCTCGGCGCCCTCGGCCTGGACCGCTTGCGTCAGTCGCGCGCCGACTTCCGGCGCGATGGGAGCTTCTGAGAACGGGAGCCGCGTTGTGACCCGCGCCGTGATCGCATCGAATAAATCGGCGAGCCCCGTGTCGACATGTCCGCCCGGTACGAGCCGCAGGCTTGCCAACATGTCCGGGTCGGCCGGCGACGGAAACAGCGTGATGGCATAGGCGAGCCCGAAGCGGCTCAAGGCGACGCGAAGATTGAGCAGCGCGGCGCCGCAACTGATGACGAGCTCCCGGTCGTACGGATCGGCCACGGGCAGTGCGCGAAGGCGATCGGCGTTCAACGTGACCGTATCGCCGTCGACGATGAAGCGCCACGGCTGGGTGTTATGGCTCGACGGTGCGAGTACCGCGTATCGCAGCGCGAACCGCAGCTTCTCGGCCGGGGTGGCATCGGCCGCCAGTGCGCTCGCATCGACGGACCAAGCGTCTTGAATGTGTGTATCCATCGCAAAGCCTCCTAGAGGAATGCATGTGGTGAGTACTGGCCTCATGGCCGTCGTCGTTGCCGCGACGTTGGCGGCGCACCGCACCCGTCATGAACGATGGTGACGCGTGCGCACGGCGATCGCTTTGCTCTGCATCAAGACAAACCAGACGAATTGCGCTGAAATGAACGGCGAACGAGGCGGGTGAAACACTTCAGGCAACCGTCGGTTTCCGAGGGAGGCAGCGAAATGCGAGCAATGGTCTTCGATGGACGTAGTCCCGTGTTGCAACTGCGCGATCTGCCCGAGCCGCGGCCACGGCCGGGGCAAGTTCTGATCGACGTGCGCGCCTGCGGCGTTTGCCGTACCGACCTGCACGTCGTGGACGGCGAATTGACGCACCCGAAGACGCCGCTCGTGCCGGGGCACGAGGTGGTCGGGATCGTGGCGGGGCTCGGCGAAGGGGTGACGCAGTTCGCTTTGGGCGAACGCGTCGGCGTACCTTGGCTCGCGCATTCGTGCGGCCATTGTCCGTTTTGCGCGCGCGGCAAGGAAAATCTCTGCGATGCACCGGGCTTCACCGGCTATACGATCGACGGCGGCTACGCCGAGCGAACGGTCGCCGACAGCCGATATTGCTTTCGCCTGCCGGCGCGTTATTCGGACATCGAGGCCGCGCCGCTGCTCTGTGCGGGGTTGATCGGATATCGAACGCTGTCGATGGCGGGCGATGCCGAGCGCATCGGCATTTACGGATTCGGCGCCGCGGCGCACATCGTGGCGCAGGTAGCGCGTCATCAGGGCCGCGAGGTCTATGCGTTCACGCGCCGGGGCGATACCGCGGCGCAGGCGCTCGCGCTCAAGTTAGGCGCGAATTGGGCCGGCGCGAGCGACGAGGCCGCGCCTCGCCCGCTCGATGCGGCGCTGATCTTCGCGCCGGTCGGCGCGCTCGTGCCCACGGCGTTGCGCGCCGTGGTCAAGGGTGGGGTGGTGGTCTGCGGCGGGATATATATGAGCGATATCCCGTCGTTCCCTTACGACATGCTCTGGGGCGAGCGCCGTATCGTCTCGGTGGCGAATCTCACGCGCGACGACGGTCACGCATTCATGCGGCTCGCCGATACGATCGCGCTCGACATCGCGACCACGGTCTACCCGCTGGCCGAAGCGAATCGGGCGTTGGCCGACCTGAGAGAAGGACGACTCGCAGGCGCGGCAGTGCTCGCCGTGAGCAACTGATACCATCGCAAGGGCGGGCGGAGATCATACGCGCCCCAACTCGTCGAGATTGACGATACGGATTTGCTTGCCGTGCGATTGCACGAGTCCGTCGCGCTGGAATTTGGAAAACATGCGGCTCACCGTCTCGAGTTTCATACCGAGGAAGTTGCCCATTTCCTCGCGCGTCATCCGGAGATTGAATTCGGCCGCCGAATACCCGCGCGCTTTCATGCGGCTCGACATGTTCAGGAGGAACGCGGCAACGCGTTGCTCGGCGCTCATCGTGCCGAGCAGCATCATGAGCGACGATTCGCGGACGATTTCGCCGCTCATCATGCGCAGAACCTGCTGTTGAAGACGTTTGGACTCGGCGCACATCGACTCGAGCAGCGCGTAGGGAATGATGCATACGCTGCTGTCTTCGATGGCGATGGCGTCGCTGCTATGGTGTTCGGTGCACACGCCGTCGAGCCCAAGGACTTCGCCCGCCAAATGAAAGCCCGTCACCTGCTCGCGGCCGTCGCGATGCATGACGACGGTCTTGAACGATCCGGAGCGGATCGCGTAGATGCTTTGGAAGGTATCGTTTGCGCGATACAGCGCGTCGCCGCGCTTGATGATGCGCGTTGCGCTGACGATCGAATCGAAGCGCGTCAGCTCCTGTGCGCTCAGCGTCTGCGGCATGCACGCGGAGCGCATCGAGCAGCTCGCGCAATGCTGCGCGGTGCGGCGTTCGACTCCCTTGGGGGGCGCGCAAGCCGAGGCGGATTCTCTTGGCGCCGTCGCGACATCGGCGGCGAAGGTTGCTTCGTTGAACATACGACCTCCTCAAAAGGGCGGCGCGAGCGCAAAGCAGCGCGAGAAGTCCATCTCTTGATTGGCAGTATCGGAGGTCGGGCGCTATAAAGAAATCGGCGGCGTATGAAACTGCGGTAAGTGTTGTGGAAGCTTTGTAAGGGTTGTCCTACATCAACGCGTGGTAAATGTAATAAGCCCGACGAATGGACCGTTGATCGCCGTCAAGTCCGATGTTCCGTAGCGGACGCAGACTGTATGCCGTAAGCATAAAAACCATGGGCGATAGGCCCAGGAGGAATAACTTATGTACAAACGGATCCTGGCTGCCGTGGACGGCAGTCGTGGCGCGCGTCTCGCCCTCGATGAAGCCATCAAGATCTCCAAGGCGTCGGGTGCGGAAATCGTCGCCGTGTTCGTGGTCGAACACGCACCGCAGCTTGTCGACGTCGGTGCGGTTTATATGCCCGAGCAAGGCGCCGATACGGTGCAAGTCGATGCGGCGACCGCGGCGCTCGACGAAGCGCGCGAGTTGTTGCGCGAGCATGGCGTGAGCGGCGTCGCGCGCGCGCTCGACGCCTACGGCGACGGTATCGCCCAGGTGCTCGCACGCGCGGCGGACGAGTGCGAAGCGGACCTCATCGTCATGGGCACGCACGGCCGGCAGGGCATGCGTCGCGTGCTGCTCGGCAGCGTGGCCGAGGCGCTGCTACGCAAAGCGCATATACCCGTATTGCTCGTAAGGCATACGCCCGATAAGCAGGCCGACGAGCAAGCCGATACCCTCTAATCGTTGCGCGATAGGGCCGAGTGCCATCAAACCGGACTCGGCTCGAGACGAAATCCGCATGGCAACGATAACGAAACTGCGCCGGCCGATCGTGAGATGGGCCGGCGCAGTTCGTTTAAGTTTAGGTGCGGGCGCTTCGCATCGAATCGTGCGAAGTTTATCGAGCCGGTGCGGGAGCGACTTCTGCCGTGGCGTCGTGCGCCGGAACCAATAGCACAGGGCGCGACGAGATGCGTAGGAAGCGCTCGGCCACGCTACCGAGTATGAGACGGCGAAATCCGCGGCGGCCATGCGTTCCCATGACGACGAGATCGGCGCCCGTTTCGACGGCGACACGCAAGATGCTGTGCGCGATATCGTCTCCGAGTGCGCTTGTTTCGACGACTTTGGGGGTGCCGGTCACGCCTTCGCGTTCCATCTTCGCGAGGGCCTCCTTGTTCACGCGCGAGCCTTCCTCGAACAACGCGTCGCGCACGATCGACGGATCGTAGCCGGGTGCGTCGGCGCCGACGAGCGGCACGTCGACAACGTAAAGCGGGAACACTTCCGCGTTGAATTCACGTGCCAGGCGCAGGGCCGAATCGAATGCGCGCGCGGACGTTTCACTGCCGTCGATCGGCGCGAGAATGCGTTTATACATGTCGGTGCCTCGTCGTTTAATAAGAAGTAACGCCTTTATGATCGGCGGCAACGCACTGGCGTGTGCTGATCCAAATCAAGCGAGCCGCGTGCGCTCGCCCACGAGCGACCAGGCCGCGCGCGCGGCGATCCAAGCTTCGTTCGTCGGCTCGACGACGACCTTGACGCGGCTGGTCGGGCGCGAGATGACGTGCGCATTCGCGCGATTGGCCTCATCGTCGAGTTCGATCCCGAAGAGTCCGAGCGCGCCGCATATGCGCGCCCGAATCGGGGCGCTATGCTCGCCGATGCCGGCCGTGAAGACGAGCATGTCCAAGCCGCCGAGGGCGGCAGCGAGCGCGCCTGTCTCACGCACGATGCGATGGACATATAGGGCAAGCGCTTCTTTGGCGCGTTCGTTTTCGTGTTCTTGCGCGAGCAGTACACGCGGATCGCCCGATAAGCCGGATACGCCCTGCAATCCGGAGTGATGGTAGAGCAACGTGCCGAGTTCCTCGTGCGACAGGCCGCACACCTCGATTAGATGGAGCACGACGCCGGGATCGATCGATCCGCAGCGCGTGCTCATCATCAAGCCGTCGAGCGCGGAGAAGCCCATTGTCGTCGCTACGCTCGACAGGTCGTGCAATGCGCATAGACTCGCGCCGCTGCCCAAATGCGCGGCGATGACGCGGCCATGCGCGAGTTCGCCGAACGCCTCGTCGAGTGCGATCGACAGGTATTCGTACGACAGACCGTGGAAGCCGTAACGCCGCACGCCATCGTCGAACCAAGAATGCGGAAGCGGCAGCAATTGTTCGACGCGCGGCAATGTCCGATGAAACGCCGTGTCGAATACTGCCACTTGCGGGACGCCGGGGCAGGCTGCGCGCAGCGTATCGATCGCATCGATATTGTGCGGCTGATGCAGCGGTGCGAGCGGAATCAGGGTGCGCAGCTCGCTCAGCACGTCGTCGTTCACGATAACGGGCTCGAAATAGTGCTGACCGCCGTGCACGACGCGATGCGCGACGGCGGCCAAGCGCAGATCGGGCCACGCGCGGCGCAGCCATTCGATGACGGGCGTAAGCGCCTCGCGATAAGGGTCAACGTTTGGGGCGCCGTTACTGCGCGCCAGCGTGCGCGGCGCGGCGCCGTCGACGACGAACGTCATTTCGCCGTCGATGCCGTCGGTGCCGCCGATTCCCTCGACTTCGCCGCTCGCAAGGGCGAGCCTGCCCGCTTGGCCGGAAGAGCAATCGAACAAACCGAACTTGATGCTTGATGAACCCGCATTCAGGACGAGAACGGCATGCTGCTCTGGCATTTTTTCACTCCTTTAGTCGGTCGATATGGCGGGGACTGTAGTCGGCGCGGCGGCTGACCCCGTTGACGCCGATCAACCCAGAGACCTTGCGAGGCCACTAGAGTGGAGCACGACCCTTTGTTGTTATTGGCCGGATGCGGCACCCACTTCGCTTCCGCGTTTCCGGGGTCTTCTCACTACTTCGAGGAGCAGCCATGTCCGCTTCAGTTCGACGCATCGCATTCGTAACCGGGGGGATGGGCGGCCTGGGCGCCGCCATCAGCCGCCGTCTGCACGATGCCGGCATGACCGTCGCGATGTCGCATTCCGAGCATAACGATCACGTCTCGACGTGGCTTACGCGCGAGGCGGAGGCCGGGCGCCACTTCCACGCCTATGAATTGGACGTTGCGGACTTCGATTCGTGCGAGCGTTGCGCGCGGCGCGTGCTGGACGAGTTGGGTCCGGTCGATATGCTCGTCAATAATGCGGGCATTGTGCGCGATGCGACGTTCTCGAAGATGACCAAGCGCGAATGGGATGAGGTGATGCATACCGATCTCGATGCACTTTTTAATGTCACCAAGCAGTTTTTCTCGAGCATGCTCGAGCGCCGCTTCGGGCGCATCGTCAACATCGGCTCGGTAAACGGTTCGCGCGGCGCGTACGGGCAGGCGAACTATGCGTCGGCCAAGGCCGGCATCCACGGGTTCACGCGCACGCTCGCACTCGAGAGCGCACGCCATGGGGTGACGGTCAACACGGTCTCGCCGGGCTATCTCGACACGGCCATGCTGGCTTCCGTGCCGGAGGACGTCATGCAGAAAAAGGTGTTGCCCCAAATCCCCGTCGGCCGCCTGGGCCGCCCGGAGGAAGTCGCCGCGCTGGTTGCATTTCTTTGCTCGGACGATGCCGCATTCATCACAGGCGCGGATTTGGCGGTAAACGGCGGGATGCACATGCAATGAGCGACTCGACGGATGGACAAACGCAGCCGGTCAGCACACCGGATATTCGCCGCGAGTATGACCGCGGGACGATCGCGCACGCCGACGGCGACGACGCGTCGATCGCGCTGTTGGACGCCCGGATGCGAGAAGGCGCGGGCCGCGCGGTGCAAGCGGACCCGACGTGCGATTGCGCATCGCCGCAGGCCACGCCCGCCGATGCGCTCGATCGCGCCGCGCACGCCCTGATCGCCGCGGCGACCGGCGGGCTTTCGCCGGCCTCGGCACTACTCGCATGGATCGACTGGGCCGTGCATCTGGCGGTCTCTCCGGGCAAGAATGCCTCACTCGCGGTCCAAGCCATGCAAGACTGGCTGCGAACTTGGCCGGAATGGACGTACGGCCTCGCGGCATCGCGTACGGCCAAGGAAGACGACCAGGCCGATCCTCGTTTCGCCGATGCCGCTTGGAATGCATGGCCGTTCAATGCTTACCGGGACGCGTTTCAATTGACCCAGGCTTGGTGGCAGCAAGCGAGCTCGGGCGTTCGCGGCGTCGAGCCGCATCATCAGCGGCTCGTGCAATTTTTCGCGCGCCAGTGGCTCGATGCGTTGGCGCCGAGCAACTTCGCGGCGACCAATCCGGTCGTGCTCTCGACAGCCATGCGCACGGGCGGGGCGAACTTCGCGTTCGGCGAGCGCAATTGGCTGGAGGACTACGGGCAATGGGTCGAGCGCTTGTCGGGTTCGAGCCGCAAAGCCAAGCCTACGTTCAAGCCGGGCCGGGACGTGGCGACGACGCCCGGTAAAGTCGTTTGGCAAGGCCCGCTGTGCGAGCTGCTGCAATATTCGCCGACGACGCCGAAGGTCGCACGCGAGAGCGTCTTCATCGTTCCGGCTTGGATCATGAAGTACTACATCCTCGATTTGAAACCGCACGATTCGTTGGTGCGTTATCTGGTCGACGCCGGTTATACGGTGTTCATGATCTCGTGGCGCAATCCCTCGAGCACGGCCCGCGATCTCGGTCTGAACGACTATTTGGAGCAAGGTTTGTTGGCTGCTCTGCGGGAGGCTCGCGCGCGCACGCACGGCGAGCGCGTGCATGCGGTGGGCTACTGCTTGGGCGGCACCTTGCTTTCGATTGCCGCCGCGTCGCTGGCCCGCGAGGCGAAACTCAAGCCCGATACCGCCGACGATCCGTTTGCTTCGGTCAGCTTGCTCGCCGCGCAAACCGACTTCAGCGAACCGGGAGAACTGGGCAACTTCATCGATGCGAGCGAACTCGCGGCGCTCGATGCGCTGATGTGGGAGCAGGGCTATCTCGACGGTTCGCAAATGGCCGCGGCGTTTCAATTGCTCAATGCGCGCGATTTGATTTGGTCGCGCATGATGAGCGAGTACTTGCTCGGGCGGCGCTCGAAGTCGAGCGACCTCATGTCGTGGAACGACGATACGACCCGCATGCCCTATCGGATGCACAGCCAGTACTTGACGCAGCTCTTTCTCGGGAACGATTTGGCCGAGGGACGGTACTGCGTGGGCGGCCGTCCGATCGCGCTCGTCGATATCGAGGCGCCGCTATTCGTCGTCGGCACCGAACGCGATCATGTCTCGCCGTGGCGCTCGGTCTACAAGCTGCACCTGTTCACCCATCAACCGTTGACGTTCTTGCTGACGGCGGGAGGCCATAATGCCGGCATCGTCTCCGAGCCAGGGCACCCGGGCCGGCACTACCGCGTAGGCACGCGCTCGCTCGATGCGCCTTACCGCAGTCCCGATGCTTTCGTCGCAGAGAATGCGCCGATCGAAGGCTCGTGGTGGCCCTATTGGACGCAGTGGCTCGACGAGCGCTCGAGCGCAGCGGTGAAGGCGAGGGCGCTCGAGGCCCATTGGCCCGATGCGCCGGGCGACTATGTATTCGAGGGGTGACTTGCCGCAAGCCGCGCGCCTTGCCCGGTCTCGGCCCAAAACGCCTGTAGCGCCGGGTGAACGACGTCATGCCAGCGCGGCCCCGTGAATAGGTCGTAGTGATCGCAATCGTCGACGGTCATGCGCCGGCGCATCGTCTCGGGGATCGCGCGGCATACGTCATGTGCCGCATGCGTTTGTCCGGCGCCGGTGATGTCGTCGCGATCGCCTTCCACGGTGCACAGCGCCGTCGCCGTCAGCACCTCGGGTAGCACGCGGCGCGCGCCGACCGACCAGGTGCCGCGCGCCAAGCGCTGCTCTTGGAACACAATGCGCAAGGTGTCGAGAAAATAGTCTTCGTCCATGTCGAGGACGGCCGAGTATTCCTTGAGCGAGCGCAGGCTCGTCGCGATCGCCGCTTCGTCGCCCGAGACACGGCTCGTCCAATATCGAGACTCGAGCGCGACTTGGCGGTGAGGATGCGCGGCGACGATCGCCGCATGCTGAACGTAGCCCGGATAGATTCGTCGCCCCGCGCCCGGGTAGCGCGGCGGTACGACGTCGATCACGGTATGGCGAAACCATTCGATATCGTGCGTAGCCGCAAGGCGGTCGATCATGGTCGGATGCACACGCGTGTCGATCGGGCCGCCCATCAGCGTCATACTGAGCGGGGCGCAATGTTCGTCGGTGGCGGCCGCGAGCGCCGATGCGGCGAGCGCCGGCGGTGCCGCTTGGCAGATCGCGAGCAGATGGACCCCTCGCGCGGCAAGCATGCGCAAGAAGCGTTCGACGCTTAGAACGTAATCGCAAAGACCGAACCGGCCTTCGCTAAGCGGGACGTCGCGTGCGTTGGCCCAGTCGGTGACGTAGACGTCGGCATCTTCAAGCAGGGTTTCGACCGTCTCTCGAAGCATGACGGCGTGATGTCCCGCCAGCGGCGTGACGAGGAGTACGCAAGCTTGCGCCCGCTCGGGGAGCTCGAGTTCCGATGTCGATCGGTGCTCGGACGACGCAGGCTCGAACCGCCGCTCGAACCGGCGCAGCGTGCAAAAGGGCGTGCGGTCGACGACCGCTTCGCTCACCGGCACACGACGCGCCCCGATTCGCACCGAGTCGATCCCGAACGGCGGTGGTTCGGGCGTGGCTTGCAACAGCCGATACATCCAATCGCACCCGGGCAGCGCGACGCTGGCCAAGCGCGCATCGCCCTCGTAGGGGGCGCCTGCCTCGGCATCGGTCGGCGCCGGAGGCGAAACGCCCCACGGCGCCGCGGCGAGCGCGGTCCACGCGTCGAGCGAGCGCATGAGCGCGCGCTGGGTTTCGAGCCATTGGTAAAGCATCGTCGCCTCCGGCCGGGTACCGCGTTGCAGGGTGTGCGCGGCGCGACGCCGGTGCATGAGATGCGGCGCGTCGTCAGCGGGCGCGAGCGGTCCGGCCCCGCATGCGGCAAAGACTGCCGCTCAGCTATTTTGCGCAGTGCCGAGATCGGCTGGCAACCCCACCGTTTGCGCAAGGATCGGGGTCTCGTCCTCGTTCAAGCTGAGCGCCTCGGCCAAAAGCCGTCGGTTGATCCAGCCGCGCACGACCGTGGCGAGCCCCGCCGAGGCGCAGTACAGCGAAACGTTCTGCGCAATGGCGCCGGCGGTGACGGCCGAGAACGTCTCGCGCTGCGATGCCGGCATGTCGAGCAGCTTCGAGCCGCGCACGACATAGATCAGATCGAGCGGCGCCTCGCCGACGAAATCCTGGTATCCGGTCATGCCCCGAGCGTCGACGGCATGTTTCAGCATCAGCCGATGCGTCGCGGCATCGTAGCGATAGACGCCTTGAGGCAGCGCGGCGTAGACGTCGATCTCTTGCACGCCGTGCGGCGACGGCGCGGTGCGTCCGCCCGAGAGCGGACGGTTCAGCCCGTCGGCGGCCCAAAAGAGCTCGCCCAGCGTTGCCAGCGAAAGCGGACGAGGCAGAAATTCGCGGGTGCTCGAGCGAAACGATAGCGCCGTCATCAACGGCACGCCCGAGCGCAGGTCGGGCCGGGGCAAATCGATCGCGGCGGGCGCCTCGCTCGGTGCGGGCCGGATGCGCGCCTCCTGAGAGGGGGCGTAGGTGAGCCAAGGGGTTAAGGTCATGGAACACTCCTTCGAACGGGGCGTGCCGTCGGCTTGACCCCATGTCTCGACGATAGCCGCCCGGGCGCCGGCGAGATTGATTTCAGTCAACGGGGGGCGTGCTCGGTGCAAATTGCCGAGTCGCACCGCACCTGTTGTACTATTGGGCGTTTTTGTCCAACGTAACCGGTCACGCATGCTCGATTTCTTTCGCAACCATCAGCGCTTGATGATGCTCATACTCGTCCTGGTCATCGTGCCGGGGCTGGGCGTTCTCGGCATACAAGGCTTTCGCGGCTTTTTCGATGAAAGTGCGAACGTCGCGAGCGTCAACGGACACAAGATCACCCGGACCGAGTTCGACGGTGCCATGCGGCAGCAACTCGATCAGGCGCGCCAGTTCCTCGGCGCGAAATTCGATGCCAAGACGCTCGATACGCCCGCTAGCCGCCGCGATTTGCTCGACAGTCTGATTCAGCAGCGCGCGCTGGCCGACGAAACGCAACGCGAATATCTGACGGCATCCGACGACGCCGTGCGGAGCACGCTGCTCCATGATCCCGTTATCGCATCGCTGCGCAAGCCCGACGGCTCGATCGACGTCGATCGCTACAAGCAACTGCTCGCGATGCAGGGCATGACGCCCGAGCAATACGATGAGCGCGTGCGCTATGGGCTCGCCATCGACCAAATTCCGCAGAGCATCGAGACGACAGCCTTCACGACGAAGGCGCTGGCCGAGCGGATCTCGCAATTGGCCGAGGCCCAGCGCACGGTGCAGCCGCTCGTCCTGCATGCAAGCGACTACGCGTCGAAGGTGCAGCCGACCGACGCCGAGCTTTCGGCCTACTACGCGGCTCACGGCGCGGATTTCGCGACGCCCGCCACGGCGACGATCGACTACCTCGTCTTGTCGCCCGCGACGCTTGCGACCGGTGCCGCCCCGAGCGATGCGGACGCGAAGAAGTACTACGACGACAACGTCGCCCGGTATACAACGCCGCGCGAGGTTCGCGTGAGCCAGATTCTGATCGCTTCGCCCACGTCGGCGAGTCCTGCGGACGATGCGAAGGCTAAGGCGAAGGCCGAGTCGGTCCTGGCCGAGGTCAAGGCGCATCCGGACCAATTCGCACAGATCGCGCAAAAGGAGTCGCAAGATCCCGGCTCGGCGGCGAAGGGCGGCGACCTGGGCTGGTCGACGAACGGCGTGTTGACGGGCGAAAAGTCGTTCGATACGGCCGCCATGACCTTGAACAAGGGGGAGATCGGCCCGCTCGTGCATTCGTCGTTCGGCTATCACATCGTCGAGGCGACCGACGCCAAGCCTGCTGCGACCAAGCCTTTCAACGAAGTGAAGGACTCGATCTTCAAAGATCTGAAGACGCAGCTTGCGGCGAAGGCGTTCAGCGACGATGCCGACGGCTTTACGTCGACCGTCTACGAGCAGGCTAAGAGCCTGAAGCCGGCCGCCGACAAGTACAAGTTGACGGTGCAAACGGCTACGGTGACGCCGACCGCCAATTCGGCGCTGCCCCCGGACAGCCCGCTGAACAATCCGAAGTTCCTCGCGGCGGTCTTCGCCAATGACTCGATCACGAAACACAACAACACGCAAGCGATCGACGTGGGCAGCAGCACGTTGATCGCGGCGCACGTGAACGAGTACAAGCCGGCCGCGACGCCGCCGCTGGCATCGATCAAGGATGCGGTGCGTGCCAAGTATGTGGCCGATCAGGCCGAGCAGCTTGCGCGCAAGGATGGCGAAGCGAAGCTTGCCGATCTGCAAAAATCGAAATCGACGGCCGGTTTCGGCGCCGAGCAGAAGGTGTCGCGCACCGACGCGCAAGGTACGTCGCCGCTCGCGCTCAGCGCGATCTTCAAGGCCGACGACACGAAGCTTCCGGCGTATGTGGGCGTCGACCTCGGCAAGGATGGCTACGCGATCTATCGCGTCAACGCCGTCGTCCCGCCCGCGCCGATCGACGCCACGCGCCTTGCGGCCGCCCAGCGCGATTTGGCGCAGGTCGATGCGCAGACGCAGTTGGAGGCGTATGTGGCATCGCTGCGCCAGCGTTCGAAGGTCAAGCTGTACGGTTCGCTCGAATCTTCGCAAGCCGATTCGCAATAAGCGAGCTTCCCGATGCCGATCGCCGCGCGGCGATCGGCTACTTCCGTAGCAGCGGAGACAAAACGGGCCAGACGTTATCGAGCAGTGCCGGCTGGGCTTGTTGCGCCGGATGCATCTGATCGGATTGGAACATTTCCGGCCGGTTTTCGATACCGGCCAACAAGAACGGCACGAGGTGCACGTTCATGTCGCGCGCCACCGAGTTATACATGGCGTGAAAGCGCTGCGTATAAGCCTGGCCGTAGTTCGACGGCACGTACATCCCCACCAGCACGACCTTGGCGTGGCCTTGCTGCGCCTGTTCGACGATCGTACGCAAGTTGTCCTCGCTCGTGGCGAGCGGCACGCCTCGCAGCGCATCGTTCGCGCCTAGCTCGACGATCACGATCGACGGCTTGAGTCTCGCCATCAATTCGGGCATGCGTGCCCGCCCGCCGCTTGTCGTGTCGCCGCTGATGCTCGCGTTCGCGACGCTATAATCGATTCGCTCCTGCGCGAGCCGCTTGCGCAACAAGGCGACCCATCCCGTATCGCGAGGCAGTCCGTATTCGGCCGAAATGCTGTCGCCGAGCACGACGATCACGGGCCGCGTCGTCTCCGCGCTGCGCGCGGGCGTTGCGTGCAGCGACGTGAGTCCAAAGAGGCCGGAGGCCACCAGTGCGGCCGTGGCCGCGGTACCGAAAATCCAGTGACGCTTGTTCATGCCAGAAAACACCAATGCCGTTATCGAAGTGCGCAGTTTATGCAAGCGGGTCAAGGATGCAACAGGCGAGCTGACGATACTTGACGACGTGCATTTCGACGTGGCCGCCGGCACCAGTGTGGCGATCGTCGGCGCGTCGGGATCGGGCAAGTCGACGTTGCTCGGCTTGCTCGCGGGCTTGGACAACGCCAGCTCGGGTTCGGTTCGCTTGCTCGGGCACGATCTTTCGACGCTATCGGAAGACGAGCGCGCGCGGCTGCGTAACGGCTCGATCGGCTTCGTCTTCCAGTCGTTTCAATTGATGCCGCATCTGACCGCGCTCGAAAACGTGCGGTTGCCGCTGGAGTTGCAAGGCGGCATCGATGCGCGCGAGGCGACCGAGCGTGCGCGCGCGCTGCTCGAACGGGTAGGGTTGGGGGCTCGCATGCAGCACTATCCGAAGCTGCTCTCGGGCGGCGAACAGCAGCGCGTCGCCTTGGCGCGCGCGTTCGTGACGCGGCCGGCGATTCTATTCGCCGACGAACCCACGGGAAGTCTCGACGCCGCCACGGGGCACGCGGTCATCGATTTGATGTTCGAGTTGAACGCGGCGCATGGGGCGACGCTCGTGCTCGTCACGCACGACATCGAATTGGCGCGCCGCTGTGCCCGCAGAGTGACGATCGAAGCCGGCCGGGTCGTCGCACCCGGCCGGGATGGCGCTTAGCCGCGTTGCGCAGCCTTACGCGCACGTTCGATCAGGGCCGAGGTCGACGAGTCGTGCCGCTTCGCGTCGAACGCCGGGCTCGTCAAATCCGCTTCGACGACTTTGCCGAGGATCTTGCCGAGTTCGACGCCCCATTGGTCGAACGGGTTGACGTTCCAAACCGCCGCTTGCACCAGGACCTTATGTTCGTACAGCGCGATCAGCGCGCCGAGCGAATGGGCGGTGAGCGAATCGAGCAACAGCGTCGTGGATGGCCGGTTACCCGGGAAGACGAGGTGCGGCACGAGTTCGGGCTTGTCCGGGCCCGCCACCTTGCGCGCTTCCTCTTCGGTGCGGCCAAGCATCAACGCTTCGCTTTGGGCGAAGCAATTGGCGAGCAGCTTCGGATGATGGTTCGTAAGCGGATGCTCGGGCGTTAGCACGGCGATGAAGTCGATCGGGACGATGGTCGGGCCTTGGTGCAGCATCTGGAAAAACGCATGTTGCCCGTTCGTGCCCGGTTCGCCCCACGTCACGGCTGACGTGGCGTAATCGACGTACGCGCCGTCGAGTCGCGCTTGTTTGCCGTTGCTCTCCATCTCGAGCTGCTGCAAATACGACGGCAGGAAGTGCAGCGCTTCGGAGTAGGGGGCGACCAGATAGCTCTGTAGGCCGAAGAAGTTGCGATACCAAATGCCGATCATGCCGAGCAGCACCGGCAGGTTGCGCGCGAGCGGCGCCTCGCGGAAATGCCGATCCATTTCGTGGGCGCCGGCCAGCAAGGCGTCGAAGTTCGCCGCGCCGACCGAGATCATGATCGACAAGCCGACGGCCGACCAGAGCGAGTAGCGCCCGCCCACCCAATCCCACATCTCGAAGACGTTTTCTTTGGCGATGCCGAACTTCACGACTTCGGCCGGATTGGCCGATACGCCGACGAAGTGCTTGGCAAGCGCGCTTTCGGGGCAGCCGTTTTGCACGAACCAGTCGCGCATCGAGCGCGCGTTCGTCATCGTTTCGAGCGTCGTGAACGTCTTCGAAACGACGATCGTCAGCGTCTCTTCGGGGTCGATCCGAGCCATGACGCGTGCGAGATCGGCGCCGTCGACGTTGGAGACGAAATAGCTCGAAATATCGGGATGCGCAAGGTGGTCGAGCGCATGCACGACCATCTTCGGACCGAGATCGGAGCCGCCGATGCCGATGTTGACGACATGGCGAATGCGCTTGCCCGTGTGGCCGGTCCAGGCGCCGCTACGCACGCGTTCGGCGAATTCGGCCATCTTCGCGCGCTCGGCCGCCACTTGCGCATGGAACGGGGCGTCGCTTTGCGTCGCGCGCAAGGCCGTATGCAGCGCCGCGCGACCCTCGGTGGGATTGACGACCTCGCCCGCGAACATCGCATCGCGCCGCTTGGCGACGCCCGCTTCGTCGGCGAGCGCGATCAAGAGGCGCAGCGTTTCGTCCGTGATCCGGTTCTTCGAGAAATCGGCAGTGAGCCCACCACCTGCGATCGTGAAGCGTTCGGCGCGCGAAGGTTGGCCGGTATCGGAGGCGAACCAATCGCGCAACCGCTCGTCGCGGATCTGTTCGTAATGCGCGGTGAGCGCGGACCAAGAGGAAAGCGAGTTCAGCGTCTTGTGCGTCATGGGCGTGGGTCTAACGAAGGGGCTCGGTCCATGAGCTTGGGATGGCCGGGCAAACCGGATAAACCAAGCTCGTCGTCTGTCGTTACATCGATTCGCGCGCGGCGTGCAGTGACGCTCGAGGTCGGTCAGTATAGCGGTGTTGCGCGGTTCCTCGAAGCATCGCTTGCGCATCGTGCCTATGGCCGCGACCGCCGCATGCGTGCCTCGTACGGACCACGAAAAACCGACCCGACGGTTAGCCGACAGTCAGCCGACAGCGGGCCGACACAAAGGCAAATGCCCGTCCGATGGCGTCGAAGGCGCGCTATCATCCGATGTTTTTCATCCCCCGCAATTCGACGAACGAAATGAAAAATATGGGCCTATGCGCCGCCGTCGCGGCGCTTTTCGCATGTGCATCGACGATCGCGTTTGCACAAACGGTCGAGACCGATTGCACGAAACCGCACCAGCCGGTCGATCGCATGGTCTGCAATAACGCGGCGCTGCGCGCACTCGACGCGCGTACCAACGCCTACTACTCGATCTTGCTCGAGGCCAAGCCGGCTGCCGACACGAAGGCGTATCACGACTTCCGCGACGGCCTCCAAGCCGAACAGCAAAAGTGGCAACACGACACGCGCGACGCTTGTGGCGCGCAACTCTCATGCCTGACGCAGGCTTATCAAAACCGCATCGACGCCTTGCGCGATAGCGCGCTCGCACGCCTAAGCCTCGTCGTCACGGCGGCGCCCGCGCAAAGCCAGCCGGCGGCGCCCTCGATCGACTATAAGAACGCGATCTATCACGTTGGCGACAAGGATGTAACGCTGCTCGAAGGTCAGCACGCCCAGCCGGCCGCGGACGATTCGTCGGCACAAGACGTGACCCATATCGTGGAGCCGCCCGCGCATGCGGCCGGCAAGCTCGGCGGGCGCAATGTCGTGGCCGTGTTTCTTTCCGAAGAAGGCGGGGGCAGCGGGACGTTCTATTACGTCGCCTTGGCGTTCAACGACGGGCGCGGTACCACGTTCAAAATCGGCGATCGAATTCAGCCGATCTCGATCGCGATCAATGGCGACGACTTGGTCGTGAGCTACCTCGACCGTAAAGCCGACGAGCCGATGGCGGTGCCGCCGACTGTGCCGCGCGAACGTCATTTCGCCTACATGAACGGGCAAATCCTCGAGCGTCCGCAGGCGGCCGCCGCGCAGTGACGGCCGCCTGGCCGGTGCTTCGGCGCGCCGGCCGGCTCCGAATTCAATCGCGCGCCGGGTAAATCAAGCGGTTGAGCAATTCGCGCACGGCGGGTGCGAGTTCGCCGGCGGTGAGCCCGGCGGGACCGCGGCCGGCCGCGGTGAGGGTTTCGGCGGCTAGGCCGTGTAGATAGACCCCGGCCAAGGCCGCTTCGTAGCTTGGCAACCCCTCGGCCAGCAACGCGCCGATCATGCCGCCAAGTACATCGCCCGTGCCGCCGGTCGCCAGCGCCGCATTGCCTGTCGGATTGACGGCTGCCCGGCCGTCGGGCGATGCGATGACGGTACCCGCTCCCTTCAGGACGACGACGGCGTGCAAGCGCGCGGCGAGCGCACGTGCCGCGCCCATTCGGTCGCGCTGGATCTGCGTGGCGTCGCATCCCGTGAGCCGCGCGGCTTCGAGCGGATGCGGCGTCAATACGCACGGCCGTGCGCCCGTGTCGCCGCCGGCCTGCAATGCGCCGCGTGCGGCCAACGCGTCGGCCAATGTTGCTTCACGCGCGAGTAAGTTCAACGCGTCGGCGTCGATCAGCAGCGGAATCTCGCAGGCAAGCGCCCGTGCGAGCGCGGATACGGCGCCGGGGCCGCTGCCCATGCCGCAGCCGATCGCGAGCGCATCCATCGCCTCGAAGCTCAGCGAACCGGGAGGATGCAGCATCAACTCGGGATAAGGGGGATCGTAGGGCGGCGCACCCTTGCCGACGAAGGCGACGTGAACTTTGCCCGCGCCTGTGTGCAGCGCTGCGCGCGCGGCGAGAATCGGTGCGCCGCACATCCCGCTATCGCCGCCGACGATCGCCAAGCTGCCGAACGTCCCTTTGTGTGACGCGAATGTCCGGGCGGGGAAATGGGCCGCGAAGAGCGCGGGCGCGTTCAGCCTCGGGACGTCGTCGGCTGCCGGCAGATCCACGCCCAACGGGGCAAGCGTCACGGCGCCGGCCAGGTCGCGACCGTGAAGCATATAGAGGCCCGGCTTCGCACCGAGGAACGTCACCGTTTCGGTCGCATGCACGGCGCTCCCGCCACCGACGACGTTTCCCGTATCGCTATCGAGCCCGCTCGGGACGTCCAGCGCCAGCACCCGCCCCCCGTTTTCCGCACGGTGGCCGATCCGTGTCGCGAGGTCGGCGAAAACGCCCTCGAGCGGGCGGGTCAATCCGATGCCGAACAGGCCGTCGACGATCCACGGGTAATGTTCGAGCGATGCCGGCGGCATATGCGAGATGGGCACGCCGGCGGCTCGCGCTTCCGAGAGCGCCCAGCGTGCGTCATCGGGCACGACTTCGACCGGCATGCAAACTTCGACGGCGATGCCGGCCTGTCTGAGCCGAGTGGCCGCGACGAGCGCGTCGCCGCCGTTGTTGCCGGGCCCCGCGGCGATCCAGACGGGGTGTTCGGCCGCTAGCGAGCCGTCGTGAGCGGCCCGCTCGAGCAGATATTGCGCGCTCGCGGCGCCCGCGCGCGCCATCAGCGTGTGCTCGGGCAAGCCCGCGGCGCCTTGCGCTTCCAGCGCGCGTAGCTCGGTCACGGTCGATAACGGGAGCGGCCGATCGGCCGGCGAAAGCAGCGAGGGCGGGACGGCTGGCGAGCTGGGAACGTGGGTCATGGTCGGCGCAATCCAGTGAGAGCCCGCATCTCGCGCACGCAAGGCGGCGCCCGAAGTCGGCCGCAGCACGCATGCGCGCGAGCGCGGGGCGGCATGCAGCGTCGGCGCCCAAGCGGGCGCCTCGCGAAAACCTATCGGGCCGCCTGCGTCGCGAAGCGATCGACGCGCAGTGCCGCCAGCGTATCGGGCGGCACGCTCGGCGGCGTGCCCGAGACGAGATCGGCGACCACTTTAGCAGAGCCGCACGCGAGCCCCCAACCGGCGGGGCCGTGTCCGGCGTTGACGAACAGGCGCGGGTGAAGCGCATTGCCGACAACGGGCAAACCGTCGGGGGACAGCAGGCGCAAGCCTTCCCACGCGTGAGCCGCGGAAATCCTGGCGGCCCCGGGAATCCAATCGTGCGTCGCCTGCGCGAGCAGCGCGGTGCCCGCTTCCAAGACCGATTCCGCGAGCGGTTTGGCGAGTTCGCGCTCGGGTTGCAGTACGGCGGCGCCGGCAACGCGAATGCGCTGATTCATGCGCGTCATCGAGACGCGCCGCACGGAATCGACAACCGTCATATGCGGCACGCATTCCTCATAGGCAATCGGCGCCGTGAGCGAGAGCATGCGGATCGGATGCAGCGCAAGCGTGAGCCCGAGCCGTTCGAGCAGCGGTTTGCTCCCCGCGCCGGCCGCGACGACGATCGCGTCGCACGACATCACGTCCACTTCGCGGCTGCTCTTGCGCTCGCCCTCGGCGGGGGCGAGTTCGACCGCCGCGCGGTGGTTTTCGAGCCGGATCGCCTCGACGGCCCGACCGAACAGGAACTGGACGCCGCCTTGCTCGTCGAGCACTTGTTTCACGAGCTTCGTAAATAGGGGGCAGTTGGCCGTTCGCTCTTGCGGGAACAGCACGCCGCCGGCAAACGCGGGTTCGGCCGGCACGGAGCGCTCGGCTTCTGCGCATTCGATGGCCGACAGCACGTTGTGATGCATTTCGAATTCGCCGAGCAGATCGAGCGCGCTTTGCGCCTGTTCCCATTCCCGGGGAAGACGCGTCACGTGCAGCACGCCTTCGCGCTGCTCGAATTCGAGGTGGAAGCCGGCTTCGATCGATGCGATGGCTTCGCGCGAGAGGTCGACGAGCGGGCGCAGGCGCAGCCATTGATCGCGGAACGCGTCGGGCGCTTGCAGGCGAGCGAGCTCGCGGGCGAACCGGCGTGCGCTTGAATTGAAGCCCGGCCGATACACCACGCCGCGGCGGCTGCCGAGGAAGGTGGGGCCGAACCAGGCGTCGAGCGGCGTGGGCAGAACGATGCCGCCGTGGCCGTAGGTAGCGCCCTGGGCGACCGTCGCGTGACGTTCGACGACGCAGACCCGGTGGCCGGCTGCGCGAAGCTGGTAGGCGGTGGCGACGCCGACGATTCCGCCGCCGATGACGATGACATCCATGAGAGAGCTGGTACGGTGCACTGCGGACAGCCACGGCGCATCGGCGCGGCAAGCGCCGTGCCGAATGCAAGACGCAAGCGAGACGCAAGGCGAGGGCCGTGACGCTCGCTCATCCGCATGGGATGAGGCAAACCGCGCATGATAGCGCCAAACGCATTCGGATGGCTCGCAAAACGGTGCAAAAACCATGCGGGCGTCGCGCCCGCGCCCGTCCGAATGGCTTACAAGCGCCTATGGGGGACCGACTTCCGGGTATAATCTCGGTCTTCATTTCGCCTCACGTCGTGGCATGCGCGCGCGAACCGCGCGATGCGCGACTCATCGACGCCTACGTCCTTCCATGGCCCACTTCTCGTGCTTCCCCGGTGCTTCGGCGCTTTCCGATTTCCGTCAAACCCGCCTGCTCGAAACGCTCGCCCGCATCGACTCGAACATCGTCGGCGTGCGCGGCCAGTACCTGCACTTCGTCAACGCGCTGACCCCGCTGTCGGCGCAGGACAACGAGCGGATCGAAGCGCTCCTGCACTACGGTGAACCGTTCGCGGCCGGCGAGGGGCGCGGTGCTCAAGAAACGTTCCTCGTGCTGCCCCGCCTCGGCACCGTCTCGCCGTGGGCGAGCAAGGCCACCGACATCGCGCACCACTGCGGCCTCGAGCAGCTACGCCGTATCGAGCGCGGGATCGAATTCACCGTCATCCTGAAAACGGGCTTGACGGGCCTGCTCGGCGGCAAGAAGGCGTTGTCCGACGAAGCGCGTGCGGCCGTCGCCGCGGCGCTGCACGACCGCATGACCGAAAGCGTCGTCGCGTCGCGCGAGGATGCTCTGCATTTGTTCGACGAGTTGCCGGCCAAGCCGCTCACCGCCGTGGACATCCGCGCGCAGGGCCGCGCGGCGCTCGAGCGTGCCAACGGCGAACTCGGCCTCGCGCTGGCGGACGACGAAATCGATTACCTCGTCGACGCATTCTCGAAGCTCGGCCGCAATCCGACGGACGTCGAACTCATGATGTTCGCGCAGGCGAACAGCGAACACTGCCGGCACAAGATTTTCAACGCGCAGTGGACGATCGACGGCGAGCCGCAAGACATCTCGCTGTTCCAAATGATCAAGAACACCGAGAAGCTCAATCCGCAAGGCACGATCGTCGCCTATTCGGACAACTCGGCGATCATGGAGGGCGGTCCGGCGGAGCGCTGGTTCCCGCGTCCCGCGCAGGCCGGCGAAAGCGCTGCGCTCGACGAACGCTACGGTCGCCACGTCGAACTGACGCATACGCTCATGAAGGTGGAGACGCATAACCACCCCACGGCGATCTCGCCGTTCGCCGGCGCGGCCACCGGTGCGGGCGGCGAAATCCGCGACGAAGGCGCGACCGGGCGTGGCGCACGGCCCAAGGCGGGCCTCACGGGCTTCACGGTGTCGAACCTCGAATTGCCCGGCGCGATCGAGTCGTGGGAGAACGCACGCGATTGCGCGCAGCCGTCCACGCTGCGCAATCCGAACGAGCAGCACGCGGCATACGGCCGTCCGGACCGCATCGCGTCGCCGTTGCAGATCATGATCGACGGCCCCCTCGGCGGCGCCGCGTTCAACAACGAATTCGGCCGACCCAACCTCGGCGGCTATTTCCGCGTCTACGAGCAGAACGTCGGCGGTCAGGTGCGCGGCTATCACAAGCCCATCATGATCGCGGGCGGGATCGGCAACATCTCGGACGCGCATACACATAAGCACGATCTGCCGGCGGGCTCGCTGCTCGTTCAAATCGGCGGCCCCGGCATGCGCATCGGCATGGGCGGCGGCGCGGCCAGTTCGATGGCCACGGGTGCGAATACGGCCGAGCTCGATTTCGACTCCGTCCAGCGCGGCAACCCCGAAATCGAACGCCGTGCGCAGGAGGTTATCAACGCGTGCTGGCAACTCGGTGCGAACAACCCGATTCTGAGCATTCACGACGTCGGCGCGGGCGGTCTTTCAAACGCGTTCCCCGAGCTCGTCGACGGCGCCAACAAGGGCGCGCGCTTCGAGTTGCGCCAAGTGCAGCTCGAGGAAAGCGGTCTTTCTCCGCGCGAGATTTGGTCGAACGAGGCGCAGGAGCGCTATGTCTTGGCTATCGCCCCGGCCGATCTGCCCGCGTTCGAAGCGATCTGCTCGCGCGAGCGTTGCCCGCTCTCCGTCGTCGGGGTCGCGACCGAGGAGCGCCAATTGCAGCTCATCGACGCGCAAGCCGAAGGCGAGGCCGTTTATCCCGTCGATATGCCGATGGACGTCCTGCTCGGCAAGGCGCCGCGCATGCACCGCAATGTCGCGCGCGTTGCGGCCGAGCGCCCGAGCGTCGACGTGACCGGCCTTGCGTTCTCCGAAGTGGCGGTCTCGGTGCTCAAGCACCCCACGGTCGCAAGCAAATCGTTCTTGATCACCATCGGCGACCGTTCGGTCGGCGGCACGAGCGTGCGCGACCAGCTCGTCGGGCCGTGGCAAGTGCCGGTTGCCGACTGCGCCATTACGGCGGCCGATTACGCGGGTTTCCGCGGCGAGGCGATGACGATGGCCGAGCGTACGCCGCTTGCGGTCATCGATGCGCCGGCCTCGGGCCGCATGGCCGTCGGCGAAGCCGTGACGAACATCGCCAGCGCCCCGATCGCGGCGCTCGACAAGCTCAAGTTGTCGGCGAACTGGATGGCGGCCTGCGGCACGGCCGGCGAAGACGCCGCGCTGTTCGATACGGTGAAGGCGATCGGGATGGAGCTGTGTCCCGCGCTCGGCATCAGCATTCCGGTCGGCAAGGACTCCTTGTCGATGAAGACGAAGTGGGACGATAAGGGCGTGGCCAAGGAAGTCGTCGCCCCCGTTTCGTTGATCATTTCGGCGTTCGCGCCCGTCGAGGACGTCCGCCGCCACCTCACGCCGCAACTGCGCCGCCACGACGAGGTGGGCGATTCGGTCTTGATCGCTATCGACCTCGGCCGCGGCAAGCATCGGCTCGGCGGGAGCATCCTCGCGCAAGTCACGCAGCAGGTGGGCGACAGCGTGCCCGATGTCGACGATCCGGAAGACCTGAAGCGCTTTTTCGCGGCGATTCAAGCACTGAACGCGAACGATCGTCTGCTCGCTTACCACGACCGCTCGGACGGCGGCTTGTGGGCGACCGTTTGCGAAATGGCCTTCGCGGGTCATGTGGGCGTGTCGCTGAACGTCGACATGCTGACGCTCGACGCGGCGCACGAGTTCGACTACGGCGATGCGAAGGATTGGGCGAAGCAAACGAGCGGCCGCCGCGACGACCAAACGTTGCGCGCACTGTTCTCGGAAGAGCTCGGTGCTGTCGTGCAAGTGCGCGCCGCCGATCGCGATGCCGTGCTGGCCGCGTTGCGCGAACATGGCTTGGGCGCGTGTTCGCACGTGATCGGTAAGCTGAACGAGCGCGACGTCATCGAAATCTATCGCGATGCGAAGAAGATCTACGACGCCCCGCGCGCCGAGTTGCATCGCGCTTGGAGCGAAGTGAGCTGGCGCATCTCGCGTTTGCGCGACAACCCGGCCTGTGCCGATGCCGAATACGAGATGCTGCTCGATGCGGCCGACCCGGGCATTGCGCCGCATCTGACGTTCGATCCGAACGAAGATGTCGCCGCGCCGTTCTTGAACGTGGGTGCGCGTCCGCGCATCGCGATTCTGCGCGAGCAGGGCGTGAATTCGCATTTGGAAACGGCGTACGCGTTCGATCGCGCGGGCTTCGACGCGTACGACGTCCATATGAGCGATCTGCTCTCGGGTCGCGCCACGCTGGCCGATTTCACGGGTGCGGTGGCTTGCGGTGGCTTCTCGTATGGCGACGTGCTTGGCGCCGGCGAAGGCTGGGCCAAGACGATCCGTTTCAACCCGCAACTGGCCGATATGTTCGCGGCGTTCTTCGGACGAGCCGATACGTTCGCGCTCGGTATCTGCAACGGCTGTCAGATGATGAGCAGCTTGGCTTCGATGATCCCGGGCGCCGATGCATGGCCGAAGTTTACACGCAACAAGTCGGAGAAATTCGAGGCGCGTTTCTCGTTCGTGCGTGTCGAATCGTCGCCGTCGATCTTCTTCGCCGGCATGGAAGGGTCTCGTATTCCGGTGGCGATCGCGCACGGCGAAGGCTTTGCCGACTTCTCGCAGCAGGGCGATGCCTCGCGCGTGGCCGTGGCGATGCGTTTTGCCGACCACCATGGCGAAGCAACCGAACGCTATCCGTTCAACCCGAACGGCTCGCCGCAGGGGATTACGTCGGTCACGACACCCGACGGCCGCTTCTCGGTGCTGATGCCGCATATGGAACGCGTACACCGCACCGTGACGATGAGCTGGCACCCCGAGGGCTGGGGCGAGGCCAGCCCGTGGATGCGCGTGTTCCGCAATGCGCGGCGCTGGCTGGGTTAAGGGATGAGGGGACGATCGCGCAGTCAGCCGCGATAGTTACGATCATCACGATAGCCGCTGCGTAGCTGCTTCATGGCTAGAAAGGCGGCGGTTCGATCGTCCCGTAGTTCGGCTCACGATTTTCCCTTCAGGAAATTCGGTGCGCGTTTGCCATAAAATTTGTTGATATCTCTCGCGCCGGTTTCCGTCCTTTCGAAAAGCGACGCGGCGGTCAGCAGGTATTTGAGGTATAGCCGGTCGTCCGCCAGCAGGACCTCGCGCGCGAATGCGATGTCTTCGCCCTCGGCGGCAAGGTCGGCAAGTATCGACTCTATCCGAGCGCGCACGCGTGCATAGGCAGCCACCCGATCCGTGCCAATGCGCTGCACGAAACCCTCGACCAGAGCCGCGATGTTCAATTGCAGCGTAATCGTGGTAAACATTTGGGCCAGTGCGAGCCGATCGGCGGCCTCGATCCGTAGGTCCTCTAAGCCGTGCAAATGCACATCGAGCGCCGGCCAACGGCTTGCAAGCAGCCCACGATCGATACGCGCCGCATCGTTGTCTTTCAGCAGCAACCGCAAGCCGTTATCCCCGTAGGCCAGCATGGAGTTTTGCTGATTCGATTCCAGGGCGATACCGTAGCGCAGCCATAGCGTTAGATGCAGGCGCAGGGTCAGTTCCAGGTAGTCGTCAAACCAAGCGTCGAGGTTGCGGTAGCGGAAGCGTTCGGCCAACTCGACGGCAACCAACTTGCCCGCGCTGGTCTCGGCGAGTAGGGCTGCAACCGGTACAACCGTTGCATCGGTGAGTGCGGCCACGGGATAGCGGCGCAGAATGAAACCCAGGAAAGGGCGCTTGTCGACGTCTGCACCATTGCCCTCGTCAGTGAGCAGTATCCGTCCTTGAATTGCGGGCTCCCGTTCGGTAATGGCTTGAAGCAGCGTTTGGATCCGCTGCCCATCCGTGATCGAACTGGGCTTGATCGTTCGGATATTTTTCACGCCGAGCGTGCGGATGGTGAGGGGCACCTTGATGTGCCATTCCGGCTCCTTCAGAAGAATCAACGACCGAACCGATAGCGTCGGGCTCACTTGCAGATAGGCGCTCGGTGCTCGAATCGCTTTGCCGGTTAAACCGGCTCTTTCCAATAGGGCGCCAAGATGACGGCGCCAGACAAATGGATGAACGGGGATAAGCGCATGCGTGGTCGATAAAGACGATGCCAGCCCGACGTCGGGGAATCGTGGCCAATGCGCCGGGCGCACGAGCCCGATGGGTTGGTGCAGCTCATGAGGGACAGCGAGCCAGTTGAGCTCGAACACGGGGCCGAATTCGGGCGCGTAGTGCGCGAGATCGCTTGCGGCAAAACCAACTTTGGCTCGGGCGCTGGGGTAAAACGGGTGGTCTACGAACGAGGCGAGTCGCTCGTAATAAAGCATGCGACGGTCCCAACGCGATGAATTGGAATCGGCGGCACCTCGCGGCGATGCGTACCATCGTGCACGTTCAGCCAGCGCCGCACTCCGATGATCGCAGGCGAGTTTGCACTCGTCAGCGTAGGCAGTGAATGCTCGAGCCGTTTCATCGGGAAGTCCGCTAGCGAACGCCGCCAAGATGGAATCGACGTCGCGCAATGCGACCCATCCTTCAGCGCTTTCGCACACGACTACCGGGGCTGCCGCCCGCCAATCTTGCATATACCGTGTAGGGACGACGGGAATCCAGAGCGGCGCGGGCCCGAGATGGCATACACGCAGCCAATACCGATCGACGTCGAAACCCGCCGGTGCGCAAAAGGACGAGATGTCGCGGCGAACCAATGTGGCGCGGCTGACGCATTCGCGAACGTTTTCTCGAAGCAATGTATCGAGGACGCGGATACAGATGTAGTCCGCAGGCGACTCGCCTTTTTTGGAGGATGGTCCGATGGAAGCGCACGGGACGTCGATCATTATGCGAACGGTCCAATGCCCCAAACCGTCCTCACCTCGAATATGAGCGTGCCTCGATTACAGGAAGTGAATTGAAAACATCGCACCAAGCGCATTTTCAATCTAATTCTCGGTAATGTAATTGGCCTGCTCGATTTTGCAAGCGATCAATGGCGCTCGCGTTCAACGCGTTTTCTCTATGTGAGGTGGCGTGCTTGCTGTGCGTTACGGCGATTTCGTGGCCGATCCGCTGTGAGGGAGGGCGAATGGTGTCGCCGGAAAGTCGATTAGTCGAGCCGGTGGATGGGGGAGTGCGTGGAGTGCTTGGAGTACTTAAGACCGACGCTGGAATCACGCCAAACGTCGAGGCGAAGTCAGCGCCAGGCGCTGACTTCGATGCCTAACGGCCGACCAAACTTACTGGATCTTGGCCTTCGAGCGCAGGTTCTGTTCGAACGCCTGCACCTTTTCCTGCTGGATCTGCTGGACGATCTGCCCCTTGACCTGATCGAGCGGCGGCGGGGTGATGTTGCGGATGTCGTCGACACGAATGATGTGCCAGCCGAATTGCGTATGCACCGGCGTGTCCGTCATCTGGCCTTTTTGCAGCTTCTCGGCTGCGGCGGCAAATTCGGGCACGTAGGTGTGCGGATTCGCCCAGTCGAGGTCGCCGCCGTTCTTACCCGATCCCGGATCCTTCGAGAATTGCTTGGCCAGGTCTTCGAACTTCGCGCCGCCCTTGATCTTCGCGATCAAGTCTTTCGCTTGCTGCTCGTTGTCGACGAGGATGTGGTGCAAGTGATATTCCTTGCCGCCGGCTTGCTTGACGAGATCGTCGTAGCGCGCTTTCACTTCGGCATCGCTCGGCTTATTCTTCGCCGCGTAATCCTCGATGAGCGCATGCAGCACGACGCTTTGCTGAGCCACGGCCACTTGCGCCTTCACGTCGGGGCGATTCGGGATGCCCTCACGCACGGCTTCTTGCATGAGAATTTCGCGATTGACGAGTTCGTCGCGAACGGCTTGGTGCAGTTGGGGCGTATCTTGCTGGCCTTGCTTGACCAGTTGGCTCACCAGTGCGTCGGCCCGCGATTTCGGAATGGCCGTGCCGTTGACGACGGCGATGTTCTGTGCGAAAGCCGGGGCGGCAGCGAATGCAGCCAGCATCACCCAGAGACGGGTCTTTTTGTGGGTCATCGGAAGTTCCTAGCGTTCCTGTCGAAATGAATCGGTTCAGTCAGCGCGCCTCCGCCAAAAGAGGGGGGCGCTAGAGGTTCAACCCTGCGACGATACGAGTTTCACGCGCCGGGTAGCTGCGCAAATTCCTCGGGCGTGTAGGCCATGATCGCGAGCGCATGAATCCCGCGTTGCATAACGTCGGCCAGCGCATCATACACTAGCCGATGCCGCGCCACGCGGGGCTTGCCCGCGAATGCCGCGGCCACGATCGTCACCGTGTAATGCCCGCCCGCGGCCGCGCCGGCGTGGCCCGCGTGTTGTGCGCTATCGTCGCGCACGGCAACCGACTCCGGGGCGAGTGCCGCTTGGAGCCGGGCTTCGATAAACGCGATGCGCGCGTTCGGCGATGCATCGATGAATTCGGAGGGCGTGCTCATTGTTCCTCCTCCTTCATGTACTTCGCGAGCCAAAGGCTTTGGATGACGATGAATACGACCATCGCCCCCGTCGTACCGAACAGTTTGAAGTTGACCCACTGTGCCTCGGTAAAGTTGCCGACGACGTACAAATTAGCCACGCCGAGCGCGACGAAAAACAGCGCCCACGCGATGTTCAGCTTGTCCCAGACGGCGTGCGGCAAAGTGAGCTGCTTGCCCATCATCGATTCGATGACGTTTTTACGGAAGCCATAACGCGCGACGGTCAGGCCGACGGCGAACAGCCAATACAGCGCCGTTGGTTTCCATTGGATGAATTTCTGGTTGTGCAGCACAAGCGTGGCGCCGCCGAATACGACGATGACGCCCAAGCTGACCCACAGCATTGGATCGACCTTCCGATGGCGAAAGGCCACCCACGCGACCTGCACGAGCGTCGCCGCGATAGCGACGGCGGTGGCCGTGAAGATGCCCCAGAGCTTGAATGCTACGAAAAACAGAATGATCGGGAATAGGTCGAAAAGAAATTTCATGAAGGCCGAAGAGTCCGAAAGCGTCGATGGACGGGGCGCGCCCGGCGCCTAGCGCGCTCGTCGCCGCGCCGGTACGGCGCGGCAAAGGCAACTTGCGCGGGTTGCGCTACTTGGGCTCGAATTGTAGCGCAGCCGAATTGATGCAGTAGCGCAGCCCCGTCGGCGCCGGGCCGTCCTCGAATACGTGGCCGAGATGGGCGCCGCATTGGTTGCAACGCACCTCGATGCGCAGCATGCCGTGCGAGCGATCGGTTTTCTCCTCGATGACCTCGCCGTTGATCGGCTTGAAATAGCTGGGCCAGCCGCAGCCGGCATCGAACTTCGTCGACGATTCGAACAGCGGCGAGCCGCAACAGACGCACTCGTAGATACCGCCTTCCCAATGGTCCCAATAGCGGCCCGAAAACGGCCGTTCGGTCGCGGCGTGGCGCGTCACTTCGTATTCGATATCGGACAACTGCTCGCGCCAAGCGTTATCGCTTTTCTTGACCTCGTAGGTATCGCGCGAGGCGTCGGAGGAGTCGGTCAAAGCAGTTGGGCGTTCGTTCATGAGATGTGTCTCCGTTGGACGATGACGGCGCAGCTTGTGGCGCGCCGGGTAAGGGGCGTCGGCCGCGCGGCGCGATGATCGAGTGTCGCGATCGATGGCGCCGGGCGGCGCGGCCTATCGGTTAATACGTCGGCAAGGGGCGTTCGGATGCACGCCGCGACGCCGCACGATAAGGACAAGACAGCGTCGCGCCGGCCAGGTTCACGACGAGCAGCTCACTTCGAGCGAGCCGGCCCAGTCGGGCGGCAACGCGGCATAGGCCTCGTTCTCGGGCTGTTCGTCGAACGGGCGGCGCAGCACTGCGGCGAGCCGTTTCAGTTCGGAAAAATCCTTTTCCTTCGCTCGCCGTATGGCCGTTTCCGCGAGGTGATTGCGCAGCACGAACTTCGGATTGACGCGGTTCATCGCCTCGCGCCGTGTTGCGTCGTCGGCCTGCTCCAGCGCGAGCCGAGCGCGATAATCCGCCAGCCAGCCGTCGATCGCGGGCAAATCGAGGAAGAAATCGCGCACCGGAGCGTCCCCGCTCGCGTCGTGCTTCGATATCTGCGCGAGCCGCCGGAACGTCAACGTGAAGTCGGCGCGGCTCGCATGCATGAGCGCGAGCAACCGGTCCGCGAAAGCCGGATCGCCGTCGCGCTGACCGGTCAGACCGAGCTTGGCTTGAAAGCGACGCTCGAGCTCGGGCGCGAAGTGCTCTTTGAAGCGCTCAAGAACGGCTTGCGCATCGGCCACGGATCGCTCCGCACGCGCCGCTTCGTCATAGCGTTCGCCGACGAGCGGCAGCAGCGCTTGCGCGAGGCAAAAGCAGTTCCAGTAGGCGATCTGCGGCTGCATCCGATAGGCGTAGCGGCCTTGCGTATCGGAATGGTTGCAGATGTAGCCCGCATCGAATCCGTCGACGAAACCGTACGGACCGTAATCGATCGTGAGCCCGAGGATCGACATGTTGTCGGTGTTCATCACGCCGTGGCAAAAGCCGACGGCCTGCCATTGCGCCACGAGCAGGGCCGTGCGCTCGACCACGGCGGCAAGCAGCGCGAGAAACGGATCGTCGGCTTCGCGACAGTCGGGATAGAAGCGGTCGATGACATGCTCGGCCAACGCGCGCAGCTCATCGGGTCGATCGGCGGCGTAAAAGTGCTCGAAGTGACCGAAACGCACAAAGCTTTGAGCGACGCGCGTCACGACGGCAGCCGTCTCGATTTCCTCGCGGCGCACCGGCAGGTCGGAGCCGACGATCGATAAGGCGCGCGTCGTCGGAATGCCGAGATGATGCATCGCCTCGGAGCAGAGGAATTCGCGGATGGACGAGCGCAACACGGCGCGGCCGTCGCCCATGCGCGAGTAGGGCGTGCGTCCGCTGCCTTTCAGTTGAAGCTCGAAGCGTTTGCCCTCGTGCTCGAGTTCGCCGAGCGAGAGCGCGCGGCCATCGCCGAGCTGGCCTGCCCAGACGCCGAACTGATGGCCCGAGTAGACGGACGCGTACGGCAACGCTTCGCTCGGCCATTCGCGCGAGGCGTTGCCGGCGAATAGGTCGGCGAAACGCGGCTCCGACGCGATCGCGGGATCGAGCCCCAACATGCAAGCGACCTCGCGGCTGACGCCCACGAGATAAGGGTCCGGCAACGGTGCAGCCGGCAGCCGAGTATGGAATGCGCTGCCCAGCGCGGCGAATGCGCCGGGGCGTCGAGTCGATAACGCGTCGGTCAACGACGAAATGCTTGCCGACGGCTCGGCAACGCCTGGGGAAAACGACATATTGAGGGCCTCTGGGTTACCCGATATTGTAAGTCGCCGCTTCGCGGCGTGCTGAGCACGGCTCAGACGGCGCGAACGCACGACAAATCAAGCTTGACGGGCCCTAACCGTACGACCGCGCAAGGAGACCGCTACATGCCAATGCCGTTGCTGGGCCAGATGATGGATGTACCGTTGAACGTATCGACGTTGCTGACGCATGCGGCGCGCTACGCCGCCGAGACCGAGATCGTGTCGCGGCGCATCGAAGGCGATATTCACCGCTATACCTACCGGGACTGCGAGCGTCGTGCGAAGCAACTCGCGCAAGCGTTGATCCGCCTGGGCGTGGCGCAAGGCGACCGAATCGGCACGCTTGCCTGGAACGGCTACCGACACCTCGAGGCCTACTACGGCACGACCGGATTCGGCGCGGTTTGCCACACGATCAATCCGAGGCTTTTTCCCGAGCAGATCGCCTATATCGTCAATCACGCCGACGACCGCTACGTGCTCTTCGATACGACGTTCGCGCCGCTCGTCGCCGCGCTCGCGCCGCATTGCCCGAAGGTCAAAGCCTGGATCGCTTTGGCCGACGACGCCCACGTGCCGGCGCTCGACGCGCCGCTGCTCGGGTATGAGTCGCTCGTGAATGCCGAAGACGGCGACTTCGAATGGCCCGTGCTCGACGAACGGCTTGCGTCGTACCTTTGCTACACGTCGGGTACCACGGGGCATCCGAAGGGCGCGCTTTATTCGCATCGATCGGTCTATCTCCATGCCATGGGCGCCGCGTTGCCCGATGCCATGGCCTTGTCGGCGCGCGACTCGGTACTACCCGTCGTGCCGATGTTTCATGTGAACGCATGGGGTATCCCGCACGCGGCGCCGCTCACGGGTGCCAAGCTCGTGCTGCCCGGCAAAGATCTCGACGGCAAGTCGCTGTTCGAACTGATGGAGGCCGAGCGCGTGACGTTTTCCGCGGGCGTGCCGACGGTTTGGATGAGTTTGCTCGCGCATGTGAAGTCGATCGGTGGGCGCTTTTCGTCGCTTGCGCGCACCGTCATCGGCGGCTCGTGCTGCCCGCCGTCGATGCTCGAGACGTTCGAGGACGAGTACGGCGTGCGTGTCATCCACGCGTGGGGGATGACAGAAATGTCGCCGCTCGGGACGCTCGGGCGATTGAATTGGGAACAATCGCAGCGCCCGCTGGCGGAGCAGCGGCGCCTATTGCAAAAGCAGGGCACGGTGATTTGCGGGGTCGACATGAAGATCGTCGGCCCCGACGGACACGAGTTGCCCCGCGACGGCGTGGCATTCGGAGATCTCCACGTGCGCGGCCCGTGGGTCATCGACCATTACTTCTCGAGCGGCGACGCGCCGAACGAGCCTTCTCCGCTCGTGGACGGCTGGTTTCCGACCGGCGATGTCGCGACGATCGATCCGGATGGCTTCCTTCAGATCACCGATCGCAGCAAAGACGTCATCAAATCGGGCGGCGAATGGATCAGTTCGAGCGAACTCGAGAACGTCGCCGTCGCGCATCCGGACGTGGCGGAAGCCGCATGCATCGCTTGCCGTCATCCGAAGTGGGACGAACGGCCGGTACTCGTGGTCGTCAAACGCCCCGGCGCCACCGTGACGCGCGAGGCGCTGCTCGCCTTCTACGAGGGCAAAGTGGCCAAATGGTGGGTTCCTGACGACGTCGTATTCGTTGCCGAACTGCCGCATACGGCAACCGGCAAGCTGCTCAAGTTGAAGCTGCGGGAGATGTTCCGCGATCACGTGCTGCCGACGTCGGGCGCGGCATCGGCTTGACGCGCACTGTCCGCCGCGAGTTCATCGCGCTTGCGGATCGGATAGGGATGGACGAGCACGAGGTTCGCTGCCGACGGTAGGATCGTGATCCACCTGACTTGGGCTCGCATCTCGGCGTCGTCCTCGCGGATGCATTGAGCCGCGCGAATTCCGCCCCACAATTGCAAGCACGGCGGACGGGGATCGTCGGGATGCGGCTCGTCCCAAGCGATCTCCATCGAATCGCCGGAGGGAAATTCGAAATAAACCGTCTCGGCTGCGAGCGGGGTCAACTCGCCGGACGCATCGCGGATATAGGCTTTGATTGGCTTCGAATCGGGCATGCCGAGGCTCCTACGGTGAACGATGATCCGACTATTTAACCTAATGCCGCAATGCGGCGGGCACTAGGACGCCGCCGCGCCTGCGCGCAGAGCAGTCTCATCAATTGGACGCCCCCGGATCAGAGCCGTCGCGATGCCGGCCCGTCTCGTTACGATCCATAAAATGCACGGTCGTTCGATTGTGTGTATTCTAGCTGGCATCCATAGGATAGGCGGCCCGCTCGGGGCGCCGCTCGACAGGGAGGCACATCGATGGCAGATCAGCAGATTCTGGAAAGCCGTGCGTTGGAGCATGCTCGAATGGCCGCACACGCGGCGCGCGAGATCGCGGACGTCCCGGCCGACACCCCCTTGCGAACCGTCGCGCGCGTCGCCGTGATCGGCGCCGGCACGATGGGTGGGGGCATCGCCATGAACTTCATCAATGCGGGCATCCCCGTCACCCTCGTCGAGACGAACGCGCAAGCGCTCGAGCGCGGCCTCGGAACGATCCGGCGCAACTACGACGTCTCCGTCAAACGGGGCAAATTGACCGAGGCCGAGCGCGACGGGCGCATGGCGCTGCTTGCGCCTACGCTCGCGTATGAGGCGATCGCCGATGCCGATCTCGTCATCGAGGCCGTATTCGAGGAAATGGGTGTCAAGGAAGCGGTGTTTCACGCGATCGATGCGCATGCCAAAACGGGCGCGATCCTCGCGTCGAACACGTCGACGCTCGACGTCAACCGCATTGCCGGCTTCACGAAGCGGCCGGCAGACGTCGTCGGCATGCACTTTTTCAGCCCCGCCAATGTCATGAAGCTGCTCGAGGTCGTGCGCGGTGAGGCGACATCGAAGGACGTTCTCGCCACGGTCATGCACGTGGCCGGGACGATCGGCAAAACGGCGGTCGTCTCGGGCGTATGCGACGGCTTCATCGGCAATCGGATGATCGAGCAATACTTTCGGCAAGCGTTGTTCATGCTCGAAGAGGGCGCGCTGCCCGAACAAATCGACGGGGCGATCGAGCGCTTCGGGTTTGCGATGGGGCCATTCAGGATGAGCGACTTGGCCGGCAACGACATCAGTTGGGCCATCCGCAAGCGCCGCTACCGCGAACTGCCGTCGATGCATTACCCGCGCGTGGCCGATCGCTTATGCGAGGCCGGCCGTTTCGGGCAAAAGACGGGCGCCGGCTGGTACGACTACGAAACCGGTCAACGCGAGCCGCGCGTCTCGAGCGTCGTCACCGAGATGATCGTCGAACACTCGGCCAGCATCGGCTGCGCGCGGCGAGCCATCGCCGATGAGGAGATCGTCGAACGCTTGGTCTATGCCCTCGTGAACGAAGGCGCGAAGATATTGGCGGAAGGGATCGCGTCGAAGTCATCCGATATCGACGTCGTTTATTTGAACGGTTATGGTTTTCCCGCTTCGCGCGGTGGGCCGATGTACTACGCCGACCATGTCGGGCTCGAGCACGTGGCGCAGGCGATTCGCCGATATGCGTCGCAGGTGAACGGGGACGGTTGGGAGATCGCGCCGCTGCTCGTCGACTTGGCTCGCTTGGGGCGGCGCTTTGGCTCCTAGCCTGCCCGGGCAGCGCGTAACGAAGGAGGGGTGAGCACCCATGAAAGGACCTGACGACGCACTGCTCGTAGTCGATGTGCAAAACGATTTCATGCCGGGCGGTGCGCTCGCGGTGCCGCATGGAGACGAGATCGTTCCGATCGCGAACCGCCTGGCCGCCGCGTTCGAACATGTCGTGCTGACGCAGGATTGGCACCCGCGCGATCATCGCTCGTTCGCCGCCAATCATGAAGGACGGCAGCCGTTCGAGACGGTGAGTTTGAGCTATGGCGAGCAAGTGCTGTGGCCCGTTCATTGCGTACAGGACACGCCGGGGGCCGCGTTGCACGACGGACTGCACATACCGCACGCCAGACTCGTGATCCGTAAGGGATACCGGCGCGACGTCGATAGTTACTCCGCGTTTGTCGAAGCCGACCGAACGACGCCGACAGGGCTCGCAGGCTACCTGCACGAGCATGGCGTAAAGCGTGTCTGGTGCTGCGGGCTCGCGACCGATTATTGCGTGGCATGGTCCGCGCTAGACGCACGAGCGGCCGGGTTCGACGTGATCGTGATCGAAGACGCTTGTAGGGCGATCGATATGGACGGATCGCTCGCGCGCGCCTGGCGGCAACTGGACGCCGCCGGCGTAGTGCGAATGCGTTCGGAGCAGGTCTTGGCCCAGCTATAGAGTAGGGCGGAGTACGGCGGCGGCAAATCGTGGGAGCTTGGCGGGCGCTTGACGGTCCAAGCGTACGATCGTCGCAGCGCGAGTGTGCGCCGCGACCCTTCGCTCATCGCCCCCACGAAAGGATGCATGCCATGAACTACTACACCGAGCACCGCTACCTCGAGCCGCGCGATCTTACTCCTGCGAGAACCCCCGAGCGTTACGCCGCCGTGGTCGGGACGGCCGCGCTTTCGACCGAACACGAGATTACCGGCCGCGACGGCGAGCACTGGCAGTTCTATGTCGATACGGGCAACGGCGTTCGCTACCAAGTAGACGTGAATATCCAATCGAGCGACGGCGAAGCGACCGAAATGTATGTCGGCGCGGAGAATTTGGATCCCACCGGCGTCACGCCCGACGAGCCCTTCGGCTCGCCGCAATACGGCGTGTTCGCCGCTTCGCTGAGCTATGCGGCAATCGGCCTTGCCGACGCCATGTTCGAGCCTGCCGATTCCCTGCGCATTCGCCAGCAACTCGAAGCCGCGCTCGCGCAGTCGACCTTCGTCGCCGTCTACGGGTTCGTCTTCGACGATGGCGGTCCGCGCGGCAAAGGCATTCACGACACGCATCTGAACGTGCAGCACGCCGATGAGGACGGCGCACTCGCAGTCTATGGCAAAGACGCGAACGGGCAGCCGCAGCGCACATGGTTCTTCTTCAAATTCGCCGAAGATCATATCGCGGCCCGGTAAGTCGGTCCCGTTTCAGTGTCTACGCGTGAGCTCGATCACGCGCGCTTCTCTCATTAACATTCGGTAACAACACTGGCGTCTCTCGAGATTTTCGAGACGATTACAGTTTCCCGCTCGATCCGCGGCGCCATAGCGTGATGCATGGCGCCGCGGCATGTCACTACCGCCAGCCGGCGCTGCAAAGGCTGCCGGTGCGATGTTCGCCGCATACCGCGGCGCCATGATCAACGCATGCCCAAACTCCGAGATCGCCGGCTTGTAGCCGGTGCGAGCGCGCTCGCCGTGCTCGTCCTTACCGTTGCCGGCTACCGGCACCTCACGGCCAAAGACGCGCCGTCTTATCTCACCGCACGCGTCGAGCGGGCCGATCTCGAGGACGCCGTCCTGGCGGTCGGTACGCTTTCCGCACATCGCCAAGTCGATGTCGGCGCGCAAGTGTCGGGGCAACTGAAGTCGCTGAAGGTGGGGCTTGGCGACCAGGTGCGAGAAGGGCAATGGCTCGCCGAGATCGATCCCACATTGCTCGAACATGCGCTCAAACAAGCGCAAGCCGAAGAGCGTTCGCTGCTTGCGCAGCGCGCGGCGACCGAGGCGCGCCTGCGCCAAGCCGCGCTCGCTGCCGCGCGCGAGCGAGCGCTTTGGGCACGCGAGGCCACCTCCCGGGAAGCGCTCGAACGCGCCGACGCACAGTGGGACGTCGAACGGGCCAATCGGGAAGAACTCGATGCGCGGTGCAAAGCCGCGCGCATCGAAGTGGATAAGGCGAGGGCCAACGCGAGCTATACGCGAATCGTCGCGCCGATGTCGGGTGAGGTCGTGGCTATCGTGACGCGCCAGGGGCAAACGGTCATCGCGGAGCAGCAAGCCCCGGTCATTATGAAGCTCGCGGATCTCGACACGATGACGGTCAAGGCGCAGGTATCGGAAGCCGATGTGCTGCGCGTCGCCCCGAACGATCGCGTCCACTTCACGGTGCTTGGCGATCCCGACACGCGTTACGAAGGCAAGGTCCGGGCAATCGAACCGGCGCCGCAGGATTTCGCCGAGCCGCCGGGCCAGGGAAGCGCATCGACAGGCGGTCCGTCGCGCGGCGGCGCGGCGGTCTTTTACAACGCGCTGTTCGAAGTCCCCAATCCCGCGCATCGATTGCGCATTTCGATGACGGCTCAAGTCTCGATCGTGCAGGGGACGGCGAAGGGCGCGCTTGCCGTGCCGGTGTCCGCGTTGGGCGCGAAGGCCGCCGACGGCGCGATCGCCATTCGCGTGCTAGCCGATGACGGCCGGCTGCAAACGCGCCAAGTGCGCATAGGGATGAACAATCAAGTCAAAGCGCAGGTGCTCGAGGGACTGCGCGAGGGCGAGCGCGTCGTCGTCGGCGAAGCGGCGCCCGACGACGCGGCGAGCCATGCCGGCGAAGCGGGTTGAGCGATGACCGAACCGCTTCTGACACTCGACGGCGCGGCTCGTCGCTATCGCTTGGGCGACAAGGAGATCGACGTCTTACGCGGCATCGATCTCACGATCGACGCCGGGGAATTCGTGGCGATCATGGGGGCGTCGGGCTCGGGCAAGTCGACGCTCATGAACTTGCTTGGGTGCCTCGATCGTCCGAGCGTGGGCCGATACTGCGTCGGTGGGGTCGACGTCCGCGAGCTGGAGCCGGACGCGCTTGCGCGGTTGCGGCGAGAGCGCTTCGGTTTCGTCTTTCAGCGGTACAACTTGATGCCGCATCTAACGGCGGCCGACAACGTTCAGGTTCCGTCCGTCTACGCCGGCGTCGCGCGAGCGGCGCGGGTTTCGCGATCCCAGGCATTGCTCGAGCAACTGGGTTTGAGCGAACGCGCGGGGCACTATCCGAACCAGCTTTCAGGCGGTCAGCAGCAGCGGATCAGCATCGCGCGTGCATTGATGAACGATCCCGATGTCATTCTGGCCGACGAACCGACAGGTGCACTCGACAGCCGCAGCGGCGCCGAAGTGATGCGTATTCTGTGCGAGCTACATGCGGCAGGCCGCACGGTAGTACTCGTCACGCACGACGAACACGTGGCCGCGTACGCGCACCGGATCGTCGAAATGCGTGACGGCGCGATCGTCAGCGATCGGCGACGCGATAATGTAATGCCGGCTCGGGCGGCGCCGAAACGGGTAGGCGCCTTGCCGACCTTCAAGGCGGATGCCGCCCCGATCTGCGGTCTTCGGGCCATATCGGCTCGTATCGTTCAGGCCCTCGCCATTGCTTGGGCGGCGCTCTTGGCGCATCGGCTGCGCACCATGCTGACGATGCTCGGCATCGTCATCGGCATCATGGCGGTCGTGTCGATCGTCGCCGTCGGCGAAGGCGCGAAACGCTACATGCTCGACGAAATCGCCGCGATGGGGACCAATACGATTGAAATCTACCCGGGACGCGATTGGGGCGACAGCGAGGCCGGTCAAATCAAAACGCTCGTCGCCGCCGATGCGCACGCACTCGGCAACGAGCCTTACGTCGATAGCGTCACGCCGGGTGTTAGCCGATCCGCGACGGTGCGGCACGGCAACGTCGACGTCCAGGCGACGGTCAGCGGTGTGGGCGAGCATTTCTTTCACGTGCGCGGTTTGACGCTGGCCGAAGGCGCCTCGTTCGATGCGGAGGCGGTGCGGCGCAATACCCAGGTCGCCGTAATCGATGCGAACGCGCGCCGCAAACTGTTCGGTGCGCAGGCCGAGGCCGTCGGGAAAACGATACTCGTCGGCAACGTGCCGTGCGTCGTCATCGGCGTGGCGGCCGACAAAGGTTCGGCCTGGGGCGGCGGCGCGAGCGAGCTAACGATTTGGGCGCCTTACACCACGGTCGGTGCACGGCTCGTGGGCGGGCGCAGGCTCGACGCTGTTACCGTGCGGATCAAGGCGGGCCAGCCGAGCGAAGCGGCGGAACGCGGCATCGCCGAGTTGCTGACTCGCCGCCACGGTCGCAAGGACTTCTTCACGTACAACATGGACAGCGTCGTCAAAACGGTTCGCTCGACCGGGCGGACGCTCACGCTGTTGCTTTCGCTGATCGCGGTCGTGTCGCTCGTGGTCGGAGGAATCGGGGTGATGAACATCATGCTCGTGTCGGTAACCGAGCGCACGCGTGAGATCGGTATCCGGATGGCGGTTGGCGCGCGGCCCGGCGATGTGATGCTGCAATTTCTCGTGGAAGCCGTGCTTGTCTGCCTGATGGGCGGAGCGATCGGTATCGCGTTGTCATTCGGCGCCGGCGCTGTGTTTTCGGCATTCGTCACGCAATGGAGCATGGTCTTCTCGACGGGATCGCTCATTTCCGCCGTCGCATGCGCCACGGCGATCGGCGTCGCATTCGGTTTTATCCCTGCTCGAAACGCTGCGCGGCTCGATCCCGTGCAAGCGCTGGCACGCGATTGAATCGGAGGTTCCTTGCAATCATTCAAACGTTTGTCGGGCTTAACCGCGGTGGCCACAACGACCGCGCTGACCATGCTATGGCTCTCGGGCTGCGCATCCTCGGAGCACCGCCCGGAACTGGCTTGGCCGGCACTGCCGGCGAGCTGGTCCGCCGCGTCGGCCGAAACCCAGCCGGCACACGACGCAGCGTCGCCCGAACGTTGGTGGGCGCGTTTCGGCGATACCGTTTTAGACGAACTCGTCGAGACGGCACTGGCCAACAATGCGGATCTCGCGATCGCTGCGATTCGCGTTCGCCGAGCGCAACTCGAGGCGGGACTCGTCCGCGCTGAGACCGGGCCGCAAGGCGCGCTGGCGGCCGGCGTCGGCGCGACGAGGGCGTTCGGTGCCGATCGTGCTCGCGTGTCGACCGGCGTCAACGCGGCGCTCTCTTTCGAGCTCGACTTGTGGGGGAAACTGGCCGCGCGGCGCGACGAAGCGAGCTGGCGCGCGCAGGCGAGCGAAGCGGATCGCGATGTCGCCGCCTTACTATTGATCGGCACGACTGCGAAGCTATATTGGGGCATCGGCTATCTGAACGAATCGATTGCGCTCGATCAGGCTTCCATTGTCGATGCGCAGCGGACGGTCGAGATCGTCGAGGCGCGTGTCGCCGCGGGCGCCGCATCGCCGCTCGACGCGGCGCAAGCACGGGGGCAGCTTGCCGCGCGGCGAGCGGATTTTGCGCAAACCACGATGGCGCGAGAGGCGAAACGAAACGCGTTGGCGCTACTTCTGAACCGGCCGCCGAACGAGCGTGGCGCGGAGCCGGCGAGCTTGCGCGATGCGGCGATACCCGGCGTCGCGGCCAGCTTGCCGGCCGTCGTACTGGCCAGGCGGCCCGACATGCGAGCCGCCGAAGCGCGTTTGCGGGCGCAACTGGCCAACGTCGATTTCGCGCGAGCGTCCATTTATCCGGAGATCACGCTGACCAGCGAGATGGGTACGAGCAGCGACATGCTGCTGCGCACCTTGCAAAATCCGGTTGCCTCGCTCGGCGCAGCGCTGGCGTTGCCGTTCATACAATGGAATACCGTGCGTCGGAAGGCCGCATTGTCGGAAAACGAGTTTGCCGAGGCCTCGATCGCATTTCGTAAAGGGCTCTACGGTGCGCTAGCGGAAGTGGAGGACGCACTGTCGGCTAAGACCCAACTCGAGCGTCAAGCGGAACAACGCACGCATGCGTTCGAGGAGGCAAAGCTTGCCGTCTCCGTGGCCCGGACACGCTTCGACTTAGGCACGACCGATGCGGCGCCATGGCTCGAGGCGCAGCGTGTTCAGCGTTCGGCCGAGCTGGACCGGACGGCGAATCGACTGGCCCGCCTGGAAAATCGAATCGATTTGTTTCTCGCGCTCGGAGGGGGCTGATAGAGGGCATAGCCGTTCGGAGAACTGGCTAGTTCGGGGGAAGCGAGTATCATCCGTCGCTGTCGGTCAAATCAATCGCCATCCAAGCGTCGAGGAGTTAAGCAAAGTGATTCGTCACATCGTCATGTGGAAGTTGAAGGACAATGCGCTGGGCGCGAGCCGTGCCGAAAACGCGGCGAAGCTGAAGGAACGCTTGGACGGTTGCCGCGATATCGTACCGGGCATCTTGCGTATCGAAGTCGGTCTTGCCACGCCGGGGCTCGACTCGACCTATGATGTCGTGCTGATTTCCGATTTCGCGGATAAAGCAGCGCTCGATGCGTACCAAGTCCATCCCAAGCATGAAGCCATCAAGGAGTTCGTGGTGGCCGTACGTGAGTCGCGCGAATGCGTCGACTTCGAAGTTTGACGGCTGCGCAACCGCGCTGAACGAAGCGAAGGCATGATGTCGGAGCGAGAAAAATCGCAAGCCGCGCAACCCGTTCAGGGCGCGCAGGACCGAACGATCGAAAGCCCATTCGTCGATCACCTTGGCGTTCGTCTGATCGCCGCGGCGAACGGTGAAAGCGAGGTCGCGCTTACGTTGAGCGACGCGCAAATGAACACGTGGAATGTGGCGCACGGCGGCGTGACGATGACGCTTGCCGACGTTGCGCTCGCCACCGCGGCACGCAGCTTGACCGAAGACGGCGTCGGTGTCGTGACCGTCGAAATGAAAGTCAACTTCATGCAACCGGGTCGCGGCGAGTTGCGCGCCTATGGCCGCGTCCTGCACCGTTCGAGCACTATGGCGTACTGCGAAGGCGAGGTCCGCGACGATAGCGGAAACTTCGTCGCCAAGGCGCTCGGCACGTTCAAGTACATGCGGCGGCTCGCGGTTGGCCGCGAAGTCGTCGAGCAAAGAAGGCGCCGGCCGCCCGGCACCCAGCCCGGTCCGAGCGACGGCTGATCGCTCGGGGCTCTGCGTTTTCGTCGCCGTTTTCCCGCCCATTCGCGAATCGGAGAGAAAAATCGCCATGACCCAAATGAATCGCCGCATCGTGCTGGCCTCGCGCCCGCAAACAGCCGTTTCCCCCGATAACTTCCGGCTCGAGCAAACGCCGCTCGCGACGTTGGGCGACGGCCAGTTTCGTGTCCGCAATCACTACTTGTCTATCGATCCGTATATGCGCGGCCGGATGAACGACGCCAAGTCGTACGCCGAGCCGCTTGCGATCGGAGATGTCATGATCGGGGCCACCGTGGGCGAGGTCGTCGAATCGAAGCATCCGAGCTTCGTCGTGGGCGACAAAGTAACGGGCATGTTCGGTTGGCAAGATTACGATACGTCCGACGGCGTGGGCGTGCGCAAGGTCGACGATGCGCTCGTGCCGCTCACGGCATATTTGGGCGTAGCCGGTATGCCGGGCGTGACGGCTTGGTACGGGTTGAACAAGATTATCGCGCCGCAGTCCGGCCAAACGATCGTCGTCAGCGCGGCCAGCGGAGCCGTCGGCAGTGTCGTCGGGCAGTTGGCCAAGCTGGCGGGATGCCGGGCGGTCGGCATCGCGGGCGGCGAACAGAAGTGCCGCTATGTCGTTGAAGAACTCGGTTTCGATGCCTGCGTCGACTATAAAGCGGGCAACTTATACCCGGCTCTGAAGGCGGCAACGCCTGACGGTGTGGACGGCTATTTCGAAAACGTCGGCGGGGAAAGCTTCGATGCGACGCTCTCGCGGATGAATCCGTTCGGCCGTATCGCGCTATGCGGCATGATCGCGGGCTACGACGGGCAACCGGTCCCGCTCAAACAACCGTCGATCATTTTGACGATGCGTTTGCTCGTGCAGGGCTTCATCGTCACCGAGCACCTCGACGTCTGGCCCGAAGCGCTAGGCGCGCTGACTCGCCTCGTCGCCCAAAAGAAACTGAAATTCCGCGAGTGCGTCGCCGATGGCCTCGAGCGTGCGCCCGAGGCATTGATAGGCTTGCTGCACGGCCAGAACTTCGGCAAGCAATTAGTGAAGATCGCCTAACGATTGGATCGGCTTGGCGCGGGCGGCCGTATCCAAGTTAAGGAGGAGGCATGGAACAATTCGACGGCAAGGTCGCCGTCATAACCGGCGCCGCGAGCGGGTTCGGCCGCGCATTCGCGCAAAAGGGCGCAGAACTCGGAATGAAGCTCGTGTTGGCCGATATCGACGGCGATGCGCTTGGGGATGTCGTAGAGTCGCTTACCGCAGTGGGAGCGGACGCGATCGCGGTGCCGACCGACGTCTCCGACGGTGCGGCCGTCGAAGCGTTGGCGCAACGTACGCTCGATGCCTACGGCAAAGTGCATCTGCTGTTCAACAATGCCGGTGTGGGCACGAGCGGCTTTATTTGGGAGATGAGCGCGAACGATTGGTCGTGGGTGTTCGGCGTCAACGTGATGGGCGTCGCTCATGGCGTGCGCGTCTTTACGCCGATTATGCTGAACCAAGACGAGCCCGCTCATATCGTCAATACGGCGTCGGTCGCTGGCCTCGTATCGCCGCCGGCGATGGGAATCTACAACGCGTCCAAGCATGCTGTGGTCGCGCTGACGGAAACGCTCTATCACGATCTTCGCCGCACAGGCGCAAAGGTCGGATGCTCGCTGCTGTGTCCGGCGTTCGTGCCCACCGGCATCGCGCAAGCCGAGCGCTCGAGACCCGCGCGCTGGCGCAACGAAGCGCCGCCGTCGGCGTCGCAGGTGCTCGCGAGCAAGGAGATTCGCAAAGCCGTACGTTCGGGCCGGCTCGCCGCGACCGATATCGCCGAGGCGACGTTCGATGCGGTGCGCTCGGATCGGTTCTATGTCATCACGCACCCGGCGATCATGGCAAGCGTCCGGACTCGCCACGAGGATATCGAGCAGATGCGGGCCCCGAGCGATCCTTCGCTCCGCCCCGACGGCAGTGTCTGAGACGTTTGACTCGTTAGATACCGGCGCGACACGCGCCGGGCTCGATATATACAAGGAGATTTCGATGCAGGATTTAACGCTTCGGGCGGGCGATTGGCATGGGCTCGGCAAAGACGCCGCATGTGTGCGCGAGGCCGTGTTCGTGCGCGAGTTGGGCATCGAGGCCCCGTTGATATCGGACGAAGCCGATCTTGCCGCGGTGCATGTGGTTGCCTATCGGGAGGGCGATGCCATCGCGGCGGCTCGTTTGCTGCCCGATGGAGCGATCGGGCGGCTCGCGGTCCTGCCACACGAGCGCAGCGCCGGAGTAGGGTCGAAGATCCTCGAAGCGCTACTGGTTTGTGCGACCGAGCGTGGCGACGAATGCGTACGGCTCTACGCGCAGCGCGATGCGGTTCCATTTTACCTCCGGCATCGGTTTTCGACGGTGGGCGAGCCGTTCTACGAGGCCGGCGTCGAGCATATCGAAATGGTTCGACAGTTGGGAAAATGAGCGATTAGCTAGCGGCCCGTGGCCGACAATGTCGACGCCGCATCGAGGGTCGTGGGCAGACGGAGTACTTCGAGCATTGCGCCGATAGGCGAGTAGCGCTCGCTAGACGGGCTGCCCGGAGATCGCGAAGTCGAATGCGAAGCGGCGTTCGTAGGAGCCCGGGCGTACGATCCGGTGCGAGCCGTCGTCGTCGCTGCGCTCCGCCATATCCGCGCCGAGTACCGTGTCGCGCGTAAAGACACGTAACGCCGTTGTGCCGCGTGTGCCGTAATCGGGCGTTTCGATGAAGGCGGCCGATAGTGCGCGCTCGCGTTCGAGACTGATCCCGGTCGATGGCAGGGCTTCGTCGGCGGCGACACGGGGATCGCGCATCAGCTCGATGAGCGTATCGAGTCCCGGGGCATCGTCACCGTCGACCAGCGCGCCAAGCTCGGCCCGCTTACGGACGAGCTTAGGCCAAGGGGTGTCGAGCACGGCGTTCGAGATGCCGTGTACGCCCGCCGGCAAGAGGCAAGGGGCCGTGTCGGCGCGATTGCAGTACCAGCCGAGTTCGCGCCGCGCGAAGTCGCCGACGATCACATTGAAGCCGTTATACGCCGCGCCTCGCTTCGCAATGTCGTCCAGATAATCGAGCGGCGCACGGTGCGGCCCCGTCAGGTAATCGGCGACGAGCGCACCGCGCGTGGGCGCGTCGGTGCGGAAGGCACGCGGGTCGCGATGATTCGTTAGCGCGGCGAAGCGTCCGTCGCGCGAGAGCCCGAGCCAAGTGCCCGCGCCCACTAGGTCGCGTCCGGCCAGTACGCTTGGGGCGTCGTCCCACCAATCGAGGGGCGCGCTGGCACGCGCGAAAAACTCGTCGCGATTGGCGGTAAGCGTGAGGAGGGCGCCAGTCTCGGCGTTAGGACGCCAATCGAATACGATCAAGCACATGGGTAGGTAGGGGCGAAGGTGACGTTGGCCGGAGGATTGAGGGTAAGTCGGCCCTGATTCGACGCCCGAATGCCGCAGTGCCGCGCGAGCGGTCGGCCCACCGGCGAGCGATACTTTCGTCCGCTCAACGCCCCCGGTGAGCCGAATTGGCCGCCGATACGCTCAGACTTCGCTCGGCAACGCATACGGCAGCGGTTGGAACGCGAGCTGCGGTCCGTCGGCCGAGCCAACGTGGACGCTTCCACCTTCTAGTGCAGCCAGCTTGATTTCGGCCAGCACATCGAACCCGCCCTTAGGCGACGTGGCCGCGTTCACGATCATGCCGCACGGTTGCCCCGGATCATCGGAATGGAACAGCTCCGTACCGGGATTCACCGACTTGTCCGCAGCCTCGGCCGTGCCGCCGGCCACACTCGCGAGCGTCATGCGCCGCTTGATCGTCCCGCGATATTGACTGCGCGCGACGACCTCTTGCCCAGGGTAGCAGCCCTTGCGGAAGTTGATGGCCTCCAGCACATCGAAGTTGACCATCTGCGGCACGAACTGCTCGACCACACCCTGCGTAATGCGGGGCTCGCCGGCGTGAATGTCAAGCCAGTCCCAGACCCCGGGCGAAACCCGCGTGAGTTCGGCGTCGAGCCCGGCTAACCGCTCCTGAACGAGCGCCTTCGGTCCGATCCAAAGGTATCGTGGCCGGGAAGCGGCATCGGGTACCCGAATGAGCGACCCGGCGGGCCCGGCAACATGCACGTGCACGCCGTCCGGCAACGCGTCGAACAACTTGGCGAGCGGCGCGCGTACGTCGCCGGCAAAGCCAACTACCGCAACGGAATCGCTCGCGTCGGCAAGCTTCGCCTTCGCGCGCAGCACGAACATCGACAGCCGCTTTTGCACGGGCGCGGTCAACTCCTTCGAGACCAGCAGGCGGATCGTGTCGGCCGCGCGCCAAATCAGCATCGAGGCCAGCAGCCGCCCCTTGGGCGAGCAGTAGCCGGCCAGGCGCGCGCTCGCGGCGTCCAGATGCTGAACGTCGTTCGTGAGTTGGCCATGGAGAAAACTTGCCGCCTCGTCGCCTACCGCGTCGATCACGCCGAACTGATCGAGCGGCATGAAGGCGCCGTGCGACAGGACCGCTTCGAACTCGGCGGCAGCGGGGTGCGACGGTGCCTGGGACGGGCCGGCACAGGGGGACACGGGAGCGTTCTGATCGTTCATGGAATTCGTGACTAGTCAATCCTGACTTCGGCTTAGGCGAACAAGTATTATATGGGGTCCTCCCTAGCCTTGTTTCGCATGACCTTGCTGAAGAAATGCCTCGCCTTCGGGGTAGTCGTTGCCGTTTTGCTTAGCCTGCTTGCCGCCGTGGGCGGCTACTACTGGGCCACCCGTCCGCTGGCGCTGCCGGCCGCCACAGTCGACGTGACGATTCAACCCCGCAGCACCGTGCGCGGTGTCGCGGCGCAATTGAATCGCGGCGGCATCCCGGTGGAGCCGCAGCCGTTCGTCATCATGACGCGGCTGCTGGGTCTGGAAAGCCGTCTAAAGTCGGGCAATTACGAGTTCCGCACCGGGGTCACCCCGTACGTCGTCCTGCAAAAGCTGGCGCTGGGCGACGTGAACGAATCGGTCGTCACGGTCATCGAGGGCTGGACGTTCAAGCACATGCGAGCCGAGTTCGACGCCAATCCGGCGCTCAAGCACGATACCGCGGGAATGAACGACGCACAGTTGCTGGCCGCTATCGGCGCCAGCGATTCGCCTGAGACAAGCGCCGAGGGCTTGTTTTTCCCCGACACCTACTTGTTCGACAAAGGAACGAGCGACGTGAACGTCTACCGGCGGGCCTATAAGCTGATGCAACAGCGCTTGACCGCCGCTTGGGCTGCCCGGGCGCCGGGCCTGCCGTACCGCACGCCCTATGAGGCGCTGACGGTGGCCTCGCTCATCGAAAAAGAAACCGGCAAGGCGAGCGATCGTCCGCTCGTATCGGCGGTCTTTGCCAACCGGTTGCGCATCGGCATGCCGTTACAGACAGACCCGGCCGTCATTTACGGGTTGGGCGAGAGCTACGGCGGGCGCTTGAGCAAACGCGATTTGCAGCAAGATACGCCGTATAACACCTACACGCGCCGCGGTTTGCCGCCCACGCCGATCGCGCTACCCGGCGTGGCATCGCTGCAAGCGGCCCTGAATCCGGCGCCCACCGCCGCCCTTTATTTCGTTTCGCGCGGCGACGGTAGCAGTATCTTTTCAGACACGCTCGGCGCCCACAACCGCGCCGTCGACAAATACATCCGAGGACAGGAATAAATGGCGCGAGGCAAGTTCATCACGTTCGAAGGCATCGACGGAGCGGGCAAGACGACGCATTTGGCCTGGTTTCGGGAGCGCCTCGAGCAGAAGGTCGCCGCCGCGGGACGCGCCGTCGTCACGACGCGCGAGCCTGGCGGCACGCCGCTTGGCGAAGCATTGCGGGAGTTGCTGCTGCATGAGCGTATGGATCTCGAGACGGAGGCGCTGTTAATGTTCGCCGCGCGGCGCGAACATCTGGCGCAAGTCATCGAGCCGGCGCTCGCGCGCGGCGATTGGGTATTATCCGATCGCTTCACCGACGCCACCTTCGCCTACCAAGGGGGCGGGCGCGGCTTGCCGCGCGATAAGCTCGAGACGCTCGAACGGTGGGTTCAAGGGGGCTTTCAGCCCGACCTGACGGTCTTGTTCGACTTGCCGCCCGAAACCGCGAGCGAACGCCGCGGCGCTGTGCGCTCGCCCGACAAGTTCGAAAGCGAGACCGAGGCGTTTTTCGCCCGTACGCGCGCGGAGTATCTACGCCGAGCGCAAGAGGCACCGTATCGTTTTACCGTCGTCGACGCGTCGCTGAGCATCGAGGAGATCCGCAAACAGCTCGGCGAGGTCATCGACGCGCTATGAGCGTTTCCGCAATCAGCGCACCCATCGCTCCTACGAAGAAGAGGGCTCGACGATGATCTATCCGTGGCAACACGATGACTGGGACCGCCTGCAAGGCATGCGTGCGAAATGGCCGCACGCCTTGCTGCTCTACGGACAAGCCGGCATCGGCAAGCTGCGCTTCGCGCAACACTTGGCGCAGGGCATGTTGTGCGAAGCGCCGACCTCGAACGGCGAACCGTGCGGCCAGTGCGCCGCATGCAATTGGTTCGTTCAAGGCAACCATCCCGACTACCGGGCCATCCTCCCCGAAGCGCTAGCCGGCGATGCCATCGGAGCGGCACCGGCGGACGACAAAGCGGACGGTGAGGAAGGCAAGAAGACGCGTGCACCAAGCAAGGAAATCAAGATCGAGCAAGTGCGGGCGCTGCTCGATTTCTGCGGAATCGGCGCGCACCGGGGCGGCGCGCGGGTCGTGCTCGTCTATCCGGCCGATGCGCTGAACGCGGCGTCCGCCAACGCGCTGCTCAAGACGCTCGAGGAACCGCCGTCCGGCGTCGTGTTTCTGCTCGTGTCGGCGCGGATCGACCGGTTGCTTCCGACGATCATCAGCCGCTGCCGGCAATGGCCGATGTCGACGCCGTCGCCCGAGCAGGCACGCGCATGGCTCGCGGAGCAAAGCGTGCCCGATCCGGCCGCTTTGCTGGCCGAAGCCGGCGGTGCGCCGCTTGCCGCATTGGCGCTGGCCGCCGACGAGAACCGGCCGTTACGGGACTTCACCCTCAAGCAATTGGCGGCAGGCCCCGAATGCGACGCCTTCGCGTGCGCCGAAGCACTGCAAAAGCTGCCGGTCCCCGTCGTGCTCGGTTGGCTGCAACGTTGGCTCTACGATCTCGTTGCGCAACGCGCCGCGCAGCAGCCAAGGTATTTCCCGTCCGCGCAGCGCGAGTTGGAGCGCTGCGCGACGCGCATCGACGCAAACGCGTTCGCCCGCTTCATGAAAGCGGTCACGCGGGAGCGTGCCGTCGAAAACCATCCGCTCAACGCACGGCTCGTCTTCGAAGCGCTGTTTCTCGGGTATCGAGATTTGTTCGTTTAGGCGTCGCGCCGATCACCCTGCGATATGCCTTGTTTTTGTTTGCCGAGTTCAACCGAGAGAGTCCGAGTCATGCATGTCAGTTACCGCGATGCGACACTCGACGATTTGCCCGAGATCGTCGCCATCTACAACTCGACGATTCCGTCTCGGACGGTAACGGCCGACCTCACGCCTGTCACCGTGGAGAGCCGTTTGCCCTGGTTCGAGGCGCACGGGCCGAACAAACGGCCGCTTTGGGTGGTGGAGGGGCAAGCGCCAGGCGGCGCGGATGCCAAGCGCATCGTGGCGTGGCTCAGCTTTTCGGATTTCTACGGCCGTCCCGCGTACGCGCGCACGGCCGAGGTCAGCATCTATCTGGACGAGAACACGCGTGGGCAAGGCCTCGGCACGCGCCTTTTGGCAGCCGCGCTCGATGCTGCGCCGTCGCTCGGCATCGATACCTTGCTGGGCTTCATTTTCGGGCACAACGCGGCAAGCCTCGCGCTGTTCAGGCGCTGCGGATTCCACGATTGGGGGTTGCTGCCGCGCGTGGCCGTGCTCGACGGTATCGAGCGCGACCTGGTCATTCTCGGGCTTCGCGTCGGCGAGTCGTCCGCTTAAACGTTTTCCGGCGCCTGTTGCCAAACCATCTGAACGAAGGTGTAAGGAATAAGATGTTCGTCGATTCGCATTGCCACATCAATTTCGAGGGGCTCGTCGAGCGCCTGCCGCAGGTGCTCGAGAACATGCGTTCGCACGACGTGACGCATGCGCTGTGCGTCAGCGTCGACTTCGAAACGCTGCCGAGCGTGCTTGCCGTGGCGTCGGCTCACGAGAACGTGTACGCCTCGGTGGGGGTGCACCCCGACCATGAGGACGCGCGCGAACCGACGCTCGCCGAGCTGATCGAGCTGGCGGCGCATCCGAAGGTCGTCGCGATCGGCGAGACGGGCCTTGACTATTACCGCCTAGAGGGGCGCTCGATCGCCGATATGGAGTGGCAACGCGAGCGTTTTCGCACGCATATCCGCGCGGCCAAAGCGGTCATGAAGCCGCTTATCGTGCATACCCGTGCATCGAGCGAGGACACGTTGCGGATCATGGAGGAGGAGCAAGCTCATGTCCCGGGCGGCGTCATGCACTGCTTTACGGAGCCGTGGCCCGTCGCCGAACGCGCGCTGGCGCAGAATTTTTACATTTCGCTTTCCGGCATCGTCACGTTCAAGAGCGCGACGGATGTCCAAGACGTGGCACGCCGCGTGCCGCTCGACCGGCTGCTGATCGAAACGGATTCGCCGTACCTGGCGCCAGCGCCGTATCGGGGCAAGCCTAATGAACCTGCGTACGTAAGTTATGTCGGACGCTTCATTGCCCAGGCGCGGGGCCTGTCGGATGCCGACCTCGGTGCCGCGACGACGCAAAATTTCTTCCGTTTGTTCGGCATCCCAACGCCGGATGCCCCTTGAACGAACGCCCCCTCTAATACGACAAAACAAAGGAAGACCAGTTGAACATGCATAACGATCCGTCGCTCTCGACCGTTTCCCGACGCCTCATGCATCGCCTCGCGCTCGTGTGCGCGGGCGTCCTCGCATCGGCGGCATTGACCGCGCACGCCTCCGGTCTCGACTCGCTCATCAAAGCCGTCAAGTTCGACGACGTCGATGCCGTGCAAAAGGCGCTCAAGCAGGGCGCGGATCCCAACGCAACGGACCCGCACGGCATGCCCTTGATCGTGCTCGCGGCGCGCGAGAAATCGGACAAGGTGGCCAAAGCCTTGATGGCCGATTCGAAGACCGATATCGAAAAGCTCGACTCGGCGGGCGAAAACGCGATGATGCTCGCGGCGCTCAACGGCGACGCGGATCTCGTGAAAGCGCTGATCGAGAAGGGCGCCGAGGTCAACAAGCAAGGCTGGGCGCCGCTGCACTACGCTGCCTCGAACGGCCACGACGATATCGTGAAGATCCTCCTCGATAACTCGGCATATATCGACGCTGGCTCGCCGAACGGCACGACGCCGCTCATGATGGCCGCGCGCGGCAACCACCTGTCCACCGTCAAGGTCTTGCTCGACGGCGGCGCCGATTCACGTGTGAAGAATCAACTCGGCCTGACCGCGCTCGATTTTGCCAAGCGCTACCACGCGAAAGACGTGACCGTAGCCATGGAAGACATGTACGCCCGGGAAGCCGCGGCGGCATCCGGTGCGGTCGGTGCGTCTGCTCCGGCCCAAAACGGTGCAAAATGATCGTTTTTTGGCCCGGACGCATGCGCCGGGCCAGTCGTACCCGTTCACCGCTCGGAGAAAAGGAAGATTATGTTGCGGGCATTGATATGCGTCGGCGCGTTTGCCATGCCGGTCGCCGCGATGGCGGCGGTTACGCTGGGGGGAGGCAAGTTCACGGCCGGCGACCTGCATCGGCTGTGCACCCAGACCGACGCGATTTCGCGCACCGCCTGCGTTGCCTATATCAAGGGGGCCGCTGACGGCGTGTTCAATACGATCGATGCGATCGGCGGGACGACCGGCCCGCGCGTAGGCCAATACTTCTGCCTGCCCGAACGCGTCGATTCGCAACGCCTGGTGGACGCGATCCGCCGCTACGTCGCCGAGAACCCGGACACGGCCGAGTACAACGCCAGTACGGCCGTCTCGCTGGGCCTCGAGAAGGCATTTCCGTGCAAGGGCGAATGAAGGACTAACGCGCCGCGGGCAGCGCGGTACCGAACGATCGAACTATCTTTCGAACTGAACGCCATCACTATGGGTCGACTCATCGCCGTATCGAATCGTGTCGCGACACCCACCGAAACGAAGGGCTCGGCGGGCGGACTTGCCGTCGGCATCTACAGCGCGCTCAAGGACATGGGCGGCGTCTGGTTCGGGTGGAGCGGCGATGTCGTCAGTGAAGCGGTAGCCAACGCCGGACCGACGCTCAAGCCCGAGGGCGCCGTCACGTTCGCGACGATCGGCCTGACGCGGCGCGATTACGATCAGTACTACCGCGGCTTTTCGAACGCGACGTTGTGGCCGGTCTTTCACTACCGCAACGATCTCGCGGGCTACGAGCGCGAGGAGTATGCGGGGTACCGCCGCGTCAACGCCTGGCTCGCGCATAAGCTCGTCAAACTGATCGAGCCCGACGATATCGTCTGGGTGCACGATTACCACCTGATTCCGTTCGCCGAGGCGTTGCGGCGCGAGGGCGTCACCAATCGGATCGGTTTTTTCCTGCATACGCCGTTTCCGTCGCCGCAGATACTGCTCAACGTGCCGCCGCACCAGGAGCTCGTCAAGTCGCTCTGCTGCTACGATTTGCTCGGCTTCCAAACCGACACGGATCTCCGCGCGTTTCACGACTACGTGCAACGGCACGCCGGCGGCACGGTCAGCGCGGACGGCGAAGTCCAATGCTACGGGCGCCGGTTGCGTACGGGCGTCTATCGTATCGGCGTATTTCCCGATCAAATCGCAGCCGAGGCGGAGCGCAACGAGAGCCGTCAGCAGGTGCTGGAACTCAAACATAGTCTCGAGGGCCGCAAGCTCATCATGAGCGTCGATCGCCTCGACTATTCGAAGGGCCTCATCGAGCGATTCCGTGCGTTCGAGCAATTGCTCGAACACGCGCCCCAATGGCGCGGCAACGTCACGTTCGTTCAAGTCGCGCCGCCGACCCGAGCCGACGTCGAAAGCTACCAGCAAATCCGGCAAAACCTCGAATACGAGGCGGGGCGCATCAACGGCCGGTACTCCGGCCTCGATTACACGCCGATTCGATATCTGAATCAGCGCTTCGCCCGCTCGCAGTTGATGTCGATGTGCCGCGAGTCGCAAGTCGGTTTCGTCACGCCGCTGCGCGACGGGATGAATCTCGTCGCGAAGGAATACGTCGCGGCTCAGAATCCCGACGATCCGGGCGTGCTCGTGCTGTCGGAATTCGCCGGCGCGGCCGCCGAGCTGTGCGCCGCCTTGATCGTCAATCCGCACGATATCGTCGGGATGTCGGAAGCCCTCGAACGCGCGCTATCGATGCCGCTCGAGGAGCGTAAGCAACGTCACGAAGTCAATATGGCCGTGCTCAGACGCAACGATTTAGGCGTGTGGCGCGATACGTTTTTGGCCGATTTGCGGGGCGTGCAGAAGCCTGTTTCGCGACTGTAACAACGCGCAGCAAATGAAAGAAGCGCGGTTTCGGGGGCTGTCGTACCGAATAATTGAAGCCATGGCGCCGCATTCGCGGGTTTGGACGAGCGAAGCCGTCTCGGCGCCTCCGAGTAACCGGCCGGACCGGATGAAGAAGAATCATCCCTAGAGGTCCCCTTGCATGGAGTCCATCGAATGAAAATTGCGCAGATCGCGCCGTTGACCGAATCGGTGCCGCCAAAGCTTTACGGCGGCACCGAGCGTGTCGTCTCCTACATCACCGAAGCACTGGTGGACCTGGGGCATGACGTTACCCTCTTCGCGAGCGGCGATTCGAAAACGAGCGCGAAGCTCGAGGCGGTATGGCCGCGTGCGCTGCGGCTCGATCCCGCCATTCGCGATCGCATCGCACCGCACATGCTCCTCATGGAGCTCGTGCGGCGCCGGGCCGAGGAGTTCGACGTCCTGCATTTCCACATGGACTACTACTCCTTTTCGCTCTTCAAACGGCAAGACACGCCCTTCGTCACGACACTGCACGGGCGTCTCGATTTGCCCGAGCAGCAGCCCGTGTTCGATACGTTCAATACCGCGCCCGTCATTTCGATTTCGAATGCCCAACGCCATCCGATGCCGCAGGCAAAGTGGTTGACGACGGTCTACCACGGTCTGCCCGAAGCGCTTTACACGCCGCAGCCGGTCGAGCAAAAGTATCTCGCGTTCCTCGGTCGCATTTCGCCCGAAAAGCGTGTCGACACGGCTATTCGAATCGCCGCCCACTGCGGGTTGCCGATTCGGATCGCAGCCAAGATCGATTCGGCCGATCGCGAGTATTTCGAGCGCGAGATCAAGCCGATGTTCGATTTGCCGCACGTCGAGTTCATCGGCGAGATTGCCGACGACCAAAAGGCGAGCTTCCTATCGGGCGCGCACGCGCTGCTCTTTCCGGTCGATTGGCCGGAGCCGTTCGGGCTCGTCATGATCGAGGCGATGGCCTGCGGCACGCCGGTCATCGCGTTCAATCGCGGATCGGTGCCCGAGGTGGTCGACGAAGGATTGTCGGGCTTCATCGTCGAAGACGAAATCAGCGCCGTGGCGGCGGTGAACCGCTTGCATACGCTGCCGCGAGCGCGCGTGCGGCAACGCTTCGAAGAGCGGTTCACGTCGCATCACATGGCGCGGCAGTATGTAGCGGCCTACCAGTCCGTTATTCGGGCGCAGAAGCGATCGCGCTTCAAGGTAGTGGATTCGGCGTCGAGCTCGGGCACAACGGGCGCCTAAGCGCACGAGCCACGGCCGCCAAGCCGATATTGAAGGTAGATGTCGCGGCGCGCTACCTCGGGTAGCGCGCCGATTTTCGCTGGATCGCGGGTTAGATGTTCAGCCGCGTGATCTTGGTCCCTTCGAGCGAGAGATCGCCCATGAGGCCCGCGTTGGTCATCACGATGACTTCGACGGGCTTGGTGGCCGTCGTCGTATCGATGGCGCCGTTCGCCCCCATCTTCAGCACGGCAACCGAAGCATCGCCGCCGGCCGACCAGCCGTCACGCGCACGGAACGCGTTCAACGCATCGTCCGTCATGAAAAGGAAGACGACGGCCTTCGATTGGGCACCCGCCTGGAGCCCAAACGAGCCCGCGACGGTGTTGTAGTAGCCTACCGTTTGGCCGCCTACGCGCAACGCGCCATCTCCGTATTGCGCCCCCACGACGAAGCCGGCTTGCAGCACCTTCGGGAACACGAGCACGCCGTGCGCCTTTTGCACCAGCTCGCGCGAGCCTGGGACTTGGGCATACATGCGAGAGAGCGTCGCATCGACGCCCGAGTTGATCTCCTGGCGTTTCGACGCATTGCTACCGGGTGTCGAACCGACAGGGTTGCCGTTGTTCGTGGTCGCGGTGCAGCCGGCGAGGGCAAATGCGCCGACCACGACGGCGGCTGCCGCCGCGCGCATCAAGGTTTGTTTCTGCATGGACTCTCTCCGTTATGTTCCGTCGGTCAAACCGCTCGACGGCGGGTTCGGACGAAGCGTGATGTCACACAACGCAAGGAGAGCCGAGCACGGTCCATGCCAGGGCCCGGCCCGAATTTGCATAATACGGTGCGAGGCGGCTCAATGCTGGACCGTGCGCTTGACGACCGGCGGGCGTCGCAGCGCGCGCCGAATGCCCGCAATGAGAACCCCGACGGCAAAAATAAACGCGGCGGGAACGATCCAGTAGCCGACGAACGCATGCCAGAGGTAGAGAAAGAGGGTGCGGCGCCGCAGCGCATATTCGGCGAGGGCATCGTGCTGACGCGGCGCGTTCGCCGCGAGAACGGCGGCAGGGCAGCCGGCCGCGCGCGCGTCGTCCGGTTTGCCGCGACAGCGCGCAGCGTCGCCCGCGGCGCGTTGAGCGTCGGTCAGTTGCCAAGTCGTCAGCGCGCGGTCGAGATCGACGATGTTGTACGACATTTCGTCCTGAATCTCGCGTACCGCGACGATCGCCACCGGGACTGCCCAAAAGACGATGACGACGAGCCAACGTCTTACCCAGCGGTTATGTCTCCATGCCATTTATGCCTCCGCAATGCACTCACGCATCCACGACGAGACGGTGGCCCGATGGCTTATGTCATAGGGGTTCTAGCGGGCCGTCCTGGCAGCCATCATAGAAGAAATGCGACGAATCGTCGCTCCTAATAACAGGTAGATAGGCCGAGCGCGCGGCGTATCGCGGCGCCGACCGGTAATTTCTTCAAACTTCCCGGCATTTCGGATCTTCGACGAAAGCGCGCGCCACCGGGCAAGCGCGCTAGCGTTCGACGCGATAAAGGGAACGCCTTTTGCGTTCATTGGTATGACCGTCAAAGGTCAACTCACACCGCAGCGGTTGGCGCGGGACAGACAGTCTTTCTATCGATGGAGCGTCAGTCATGGCCGTACCGTTTTCCGAGCAATACAAGGGTTTTGCGATCGGGGTGCAGGCGCTTCGGCGCGCGAAGGAGCCGGATCAATCGGACGACGCGCCGCGCAGATTCGACATTGTCGTGACGATCACGCGCAAGGCGAGCGGTGACCGAGCCAAGCCGGAGATGTTCGGCGTTCCCGAACACGCGCCGCTCGACGACCAACTTCAAGCGCATCGCATCGGCGTGCAATACGCGCGCGACATTATCGACGGCAAGGTCGACGGCGCCTCGCTCGAGCATTAGCGTCATCGGCGACATAAACGAATTCGTGTGAGGAGCGTACCCAAGCGTTTCGCGTAGGGTCCGCCGCGGCGCGTCGATCGGGACGGCGCATCTCCTTGCGCGTTCGCGAAGATGGGTCCAGCATAGGCGATCCCCGGTTCATCGCGGGGAACGCGGCCGTTCGTCGTGCAAAGCGATGACGCGCCGCGGTAATTCTCGCCGGCGTTCGAATCGAAAAATCACGGCTCCCCTCGGGCCGAATAAGAAAGGAGAACCTTATGCTGCACCGCACCCGTCGCCGTATGCTTGTCGCCGTCGCAGCGCTCGCCTGCACAAGCCTCGCACCGTTTGCATCGAGCGACGCGCTGGCCGTAGGCGCCACGAAACCGAAGGTCGCGCTCGTGATGAAGTCGCTCGCGAACGAGTTCTTTCTGACGATGGAAAATGGCGCCAAGGACTATCAACAACACAACGCCTCGAAGTTCGATCTCATCACCAACGGCATCAAGAACGAAACCGACACGGCGGCTCAGATCAATATCGTCGAGCAGATGATCGACAGCCACGTCGATGCGATCGTGCTCGCACCGGCCGACTCGAAGGCGCTGGTGCCGGTTGTGAAGAAGGCGGTGGATGCGGGCATCATCGTGGTCAATATCGACAACCGACTCGACCCGGACGTCGTCAAGTCCAAAGGGTTGAACGTGCCGTTCGTCGGTCCCGACAATCGCAAAGGCGCCGAAAAAGTCGGCGACTACCTGGCCAAGAAGTTGAAAGCAGGCGACGAAGTGGGCATCGTCGAAGGCGTCTCCACGACGACGAACGCCCAGCAGCGCACCGCCGGCTTCAAGGACGCGATGCAAAAGGTCGGCGCGAAGGTCGACTCGACTCAATCCGGCGAGTGGGAAATCGACAAGGGCAACGCGATTTCATCGGCGATGCTCAATCAATATCCGAACATCAAGGCGTTGCTCTGCGGTAACGACAATATGGCGATCGGCGCCGTATCGGCCATACGCGCGGCCGGCAAGCAAGGCAAGGTGCTCGTGGTCGGTTACGACGACATCGACGCCATCAAGCCGATGCTCAAGGATGGCCGCGTGCTCGCGACCGCCAATCAGTACGCGGCGAAGCAAGCCGTATTCGGCATCGACACCGCGCTCAAGGCAATCGAAGAGCATAAGAAACAATCGGAGCTATCGCAGGTTGTCGAAACGCCCGTCGACCTCGTCACGAAGGCTTCGAAGTAGTTGCCGCAGCCGCGAACGGCGCGCCCGGTATTGCGCCGGCGCCGCGCCGCTGCGTGCGGATCGAACCGGCGCGCTCAAGAAAGCTCACGCCGGTGCCGTTATCCTCCGACATAAGCGTCATAGTGGCTAAGGGACGTTGGGCCGGCGCATCGAGCCGTTCATCGTCTTGCTCGGCGTTGCGCCGGGTTCGTGCTCGCTCTTGTCGTCACACGCTCGGCTCACGCGGTATCCCTGCGCGCAGTCTTCGGCCGCAACCGGTTGCAATCGGGGCGAACGAATTCGCGGTAAAGCGCGCGGGCATCGATAGGCTGAGGCAAGTGTGGCGTAAAAAGTGCGTCGCGAAGTGGCCGATCCGGGCACCGCGCGGGGAAACGCGGCGGATCGGTAGTATCAACGGATGGATGGGGTAGCTGTGGGGCTCGTTCGGCCCGCACACAACAACAAGCGAGAGAGTATCGGTAATGGCGACGATCAAAGATGTGGCGGCCATGGCCGGCGTGTCGTTCACCACGGTGTCACACGTGGTCAACAATACGCGCCCGGTGTCGGCCGACGTGCGCACGAAAGTCGAGCGCGCGATCGCGCAATTGAACTACGTGCCGTCGGCGGTCGCGCGGTCGCTGAAAGCGCGGGCGACGGCAACGATCGGGCTCGTCGTGCCCAACAGCACGAACCCGTATTTCGCCGAATTGGCCCGCGGAATCGAAGATGGTTGCGCGCGCCAAGGGTATTGCATGTTTTTTTGCAATTCCGACGACGATCCGGCAAAACAACGCAACTATCTGCGAATCCTCCAGGAAAAGCGGATCGACGGCCTGATCATCGCTTCCGCCGGAGACGACGCCGTTCTCGCGAGTAGCCTCACAGATACGCGCGAGCCGCTTGTCGTCGTCGACCGCAATATCGAGGGGCTTGCCGCGGACCTCGTTCAGATCGATCACGAACGCGGCGCCTACCTGGCGACGCGACACTTGCTCGAACTGGGCCACGTACGTATCGGTTGCATCACGGGGCCCGTGGCAACCGCGGTTAGCGCGATGCGCGTGCATGGATTCATTCGGGCGATGACCGAGCGCGGCATCGACATCGAGCCCAGCGCGATCGTGGAAAGCGATTTTTCGGGTGAGGGCGGTCAACTGGCGGCCGGGCAGTTGTTCGATACCGTGCGGCCGACGGCGATTTTCGCCTGCAACGACATGATGGGCATCGGCGCGCTTCGCGTCGCAGCCGAACGCGGGATTCGCGTGCCCCAACACTGCTCGATCATCGGGTTCGACGACATCGAACTCAGTAGTTACACCTACCCGGCACTGTCGACGGTGGGTCAATCGGTTCGTACGCTGGGCGAGGCTGCCGCGCAGATGCTGATCGAGCGCATCACCGGCGTCGTGAGCGGCCCGACGCGCCGACGCGTCATCACGCCGCGGCTCGTGTTGCGCGAGTCGACAGCGGTCTTTGCCGGCCCCGTCAGCGCCGCGCTTTGCGCCTAAGCGCCGGCTCCCTCATCGCTAGGACGCGAGGGGCCGGCCATTCCCTCGACGGCCCATCCCGTCCCGCACCCAAAACGCATCTTGCTAGTCCGTTTTCATTGATATGGACTATTCGCGGCTGCCCCACGATTTGTCCTATCAATTAGTTCTCCTCAAGTTACGTTCCTGAAGGGCCGTAAACGTTAGACAGAGCGCGCGCTTCCCTCGCAGGGTGCGATGAACGGTGCGCTCGAGCCTTTGGTTCTGAGAGGACGGAGTTCTAATGCTTAAAAACGGTATATCGATCAAAACGCGCATCGGCATCGCGATGGCGTTTTTGTCCGCCTTGTTGCTGGCACTCGGCGTACTCGGCTTGTCCGGTATGGGACAGGCAAGTCGAGCGACAAGCGATATCTATCAGAACCAGATGCCAAGTGCGGTGGCCATCGGAATGGCGGAAAGCTATGCCGCGCGCGAACGTCTAGCGTTGGACCGGGCGGCGATGCACGCGGGCCAGGCCGATGAGACGAAAAAGAACGTCGACCGCGCCGCGGAACTCCGTGCTCGTTCGGAGGATTGGTGGAAGAAGTATCTGCAATTGCCGCGCGATGCCGAGGAGGACCGGCTCGCGCAAGACGTTGCCGCCAAACGTGACGCGCTGCGTTCGGTTGTTTCGACTTATATCGACGCGATCAATTCGAACGATCACGACAAAATTCTTAGCACTGCTGACGGTTTGCAAGTCGCTTTTGTCGCGATGTCGAAAAGCGACGAAGCGTTGAGCCAAGTGCAGTTCTCGCAAGCGAAGACCGAATTCGAGGCGTCGCAATCGACCTACGAGACGTTCCGCGTGGTCACGCTCGTTTTGCTTGCCGCGGCGCTTGCGGCGGCGCTTGTGTCCTACCTGACGCTGCGCGCAGCGATTGCCAAGCCGCTGGCCGAGGCGCTTGCCTATTTCGATGCGATCGCCTCGGGCGATCTGCGGCGTCCGGTCGTCGTGCGCAGGCGCGACGAAATGGGCCTCATGCTGGAAGGGTTGGCAAAAATGCAACGCAGCCTGACCGACACGGTGCGTACGGTCCGCAGTGGCAGCGAATCGATTGCCTCGGCGACTAAGCAAATCGCGGCGGGCAACCTCGACTTGTCGGCGCGCACCGAAGAGCAAGCGGCATCGCTCCAGGAAACCACCTCCAGCATGGATCAACTGACCGGCACGGTGCGGCAAAACGCCGACAACGCCCGCCAGGCCAGTGCGCTGGCTGCCAACGCATCGGAAATCGCCAACAAGGGTAACGAGGTCGTGGGGCAGGTCGTGGGTACGATGGGCGAGATCAACGACAGTTCCGCCAAAATCGCCGATATCATCACGATCATCGAAGGGATTGCGTTCCAAACCAACATCCTTGCGTTGAACGCGGCCGTGGAAGCCGCTCGCGCCGGCGAACAAGGCCGCGGATTCGCGGTCGTGGCCGGCGAGGTGCGCGCGCTGGCGCAACGCTCCTCGGGCGCGGCCAAGGAGATCAAGACGTTGATCGATACGTCGGTCGACCGCGTACGCTCGGGATCGGCACTCGTGGGCGAAGCGGGACGCACGATGGAGGAAATCATCGCCGCGGTGCAGCGTGTGACGGACATCATGGGTGAGATTGCCGCGGCCTCGGAAGAGCAAAGCGGCGGTATCGGCGAGGTCGCGCGCGCCGTTTCGCAAATGGATGAGGTGACGCAGCAAAACGCCGCGCTCGTCGAACAAGCTTCGGCGGCCGCGCATTCGTTGCAGGAGCAAGCCGACCGCTTGCGCACGGCCGTGAGCGTCTTCCAACTGGCCGACGAAGGCGCCACGTGGCGTTCCGCGCCGGCGCAGGCGAGCGTGCCGGCAAAGGCGGCATCCAAACCTGCCGCGAAGCCCACGATAGCGCGCTCGGCACGCACGCCGGCGGTATCCGCGCCCAAACGTCTGGCCGTTGCGCCCGCAAGCACCTCGAGCGCGGCTCCTGCCACCGTGTCGGCGACGCCGAAATCCGCGCCGGCCGCAACGACGTCGTCCCACGCTCAGCGCGACGCTCAGGCGAAACCTGTCGCGACGGTCCAGAGCGCGACACCTTCCGCCGCGGCGGCGCCTGCCGCGGTTCGCAAAGCCCCCACGGCAAACGTCGCGAAGGCCGCGGCGTCGGACGACGATTGGGAAACCTTCTAACGTCCGCTGCTAAAGGCCCTTTCGCCATCTTGATCTAGCGCGTCCGGTTCCGGACGCACACGAGCCCGATCGCTTCGATACCGAACGATCGGGCTCGTCGCTTTTCTGCCCCTAAAAAGCTACAACCATCGTGTACCGCACGGCGGGATTGTCGTTGTTCGCCAGGTAGCGGCCATTCGAAAAATAACTTGTAACCGGCGTTCACCGACGTCATCGGAAACGCTTGTCAGTGCGTATACAGGTGAAGAGCGACGGGTAAAGAGCGGGCAATCGGCGCGCAGAGCATAAGGTTACGGCGTGGTCAGGCATCGCACGTGCGAAGGGGCGATGGGCGTGTAGCGCTTCGCCGGCGAGCAAGCCGCCTGAAACTCGCTCGACGACGGTGAGAACGGATGCCGGTATGTGAGAAGCGTGCGTGCGATGCAGCGTTGGCGCACACGACGATATCGACGAGACACACGGCGCGTGTTCGTGTGGTCTAGGTTGATTGCAGGGACGAGGGGAGTGCGGCGAGAACGAGGACCTGCTCGCGAGCATGTCGCAACGGGGGGCGAGCGAGAAGCAGGATGAAGATTGTAGGCTAGTGCGCCCGCATATCCAAGTTAGGGCACACGTGTAGTGCACAGCGACACGTAGGTCGTGAAAAAAAATTTAAAAGGGTTTAGGATGAATTCGAGCGAGGTCGTTTCGGTATAGCCACCAAGTAGACGACATCGTCCGCAGACTTCGGCGAGGAGGTAGCATGGATATTTACAGCAGCTTCGCGAACCGCTTCGAGAAAACCCGAGAGGAGGAACTCTCGCTTGAAGAGTATCTCGCGCTCTGCAAGAACGATCCCGCCGCGTACGCGTCGGCGAGCGAACGCATGTTGACGGCGATCGGGGAGCCGGAACAGATCGACACGCGCCACGACCCCCGCTTGTCGCGAATATTCGCGAATAAGGTCATCAAGGTTTACCCAGCGTTCCGAGAGTTCTACGGGATGGAGGATGTGATCGAGCAGGTGGTCGCCTACTTCCGTCACGCCGCGCAAGGGCTCGAGGAGAAGAAGCAAATCCTTTATCTGCTCGGCCCGGTAGGCGGCGGCAAGTCGTCGATCGCGGAACGGCTCAAGCAGCTCATGGAGCGTGTACCGTTCTATGCGATCAAGGGTTCTCCGGTCAACGAATCGCCGCTAGGGCTCTTCGATTACGAGGAAGACGGACCGATCCTCGAAGAGCAATACGGCATTCCGCGCCGCTACTTGAAGAGCATCCTGAGTCCGTGGGCGGTTAAGCGACTGCACGAGTACAACGGCGATATCCGCAAGTTCCGCGTCGTGCGCCGCTATCCGTCGATACTGCGTCAGATCGGTATCGCGAAGACGGAGCCGGGCGACGAGAACAATCAGGACATCTCCTCGCTCGTCGGGAAGGTGGACATCCGCAAGCTGGAGCAGTACGCGCAAGACGACGCCGACGCGTACAGCTATTCGGGTGGTCTGTGCCTCGCCAATCAGGGCTTGCTCGAGTTCGTCGAAATGTTCAAGGCGCCGATCAAGGTGCTGCACCCCTTGCTCACGGCGACCCAGGAAGGCAACTTCAAAGGCACGGAAGGGTTCGGCGCAATTCCGTTCGACGGCATCATCCTCGCGCACTCGAACGAATCGGAATGGAAGGCATTCCGCAACAACCGCAACAACGAAGCATTGCTCGACCGGATTTTCGTGGTCAAGGTGCCGTATTGCCTGCGTGTCTCGGAAGAGATCAAGATCTACGAAAAGCTCATCCGCAATTCGTCGCTCGCTCAAGCCGTCTGCGCACCGGGCACGTTGAAGATGATGGCGCAATTCTCGGCGCTTACGCGTTTGCAAGAGCCCGAAAATTCGAACCTCTTCTCGAAGATGCAGGTCTATGACGGCGAGAACCTGAAGGACACCGATCCGAAAGCAAAGTCGTATCAAGAGTATCGCGACTATGCGGGCGTCGACGAGGGCATGACCGGGGTGTCGACGCGGTTCGCCTTCAAGATACTGTCGCGGGTCTTCAACTTCGACACGAGCGAGGTGGCCGCGAATCCCGTTCACTTGATGTATGTGCTCGAGCAGCAGATCGAGCGCGAGCAATTCCCACCCGAAACGGAGCAGAAGTATCTGTCGTTCGTGAAGGACCTGCTCGCTTCGCGCTATGCCGAGTTCATCGGGAAGGAGATTCAGACCGCGTATCTCGAGTCGTATTCGGAGTACGGCCAGAACATTTTCGATCGTTACGTCACCTATGCCGACTTCTGGATCCAGGATCAGGAGTTCCGCGATCACGATACGGGCGAAAGCTTCGATCGCGCAGCGCTGAACGCCGAACTGGAGAAGATCGAGAAGCCGGCGGGCATCAGCAATCCGAAGGATTTCCGCAACGAAATCGTGAACTTCGTGTTGCGCGCCCGGGCTGCCAACGGCGGGAAGAATCCGGCCTGGATCAGCTACGAGAAGTTGCGCGTCGTCATCGAAAAGAAGATGTTCTCGAACACGGAGGAATTGCTGCCCGTCATCTCGTTCAATGCCAAGGGTTCGGCTGAGGAGCAGCGCAAGCACGAAGACTTCGTTAATCGCATGGTCGCCAAGGGCTACACGCCGAAGCAGGTACGTCTGCTGTGCGACTGGTATCTGCGAGTGCGCAAGTCGTCATAAAAGAGAGCAGTGGGACGAGTCGTAGCGCTGGCAAGCGCTCGCGGGTTTGCCGCCCGTGAGCGCCTGATTCTCCGGCGCGGCATGCGCGGGCGACGCGCTGTGTGGGCATACGGCCTGCGCCGGGAGTCGCCGTGTCGCTTTCGGCAATTAAAGCGGGAGACTGGATGTGCTTCATCAAATCATCGACCGCAGGCTGGCTGGTAAGAACAAGAGCATTGCGAATCGCGAGCGTTTTTTGCGCCGCGTAAAGAACTACATTCGGCGCGCCGTATCTGAGGCGGTGCGCGATCGCAGTATCAAGGACATTCAGAACACCCAGAGCATCACGATTCCGCGCAAGGATATCGCGGAGCCTCAGTTTCGCCACGGCCCCGGCGGCCGCCGCGAACTCGTTCACCCAGGAAACGAGGATTACGTGCGCGGCGACAAGATCCCGCGACCGAACGGCGGTGGTGGCGGTGGCGGAAGCCAGGCGAGCAACGAGGGCGAGGGCCAGGACGATTTCGTCTTCGAGTTGAGCCGCGACGAGTTCATGCAGTACTTCTTCGACGACCTCGAACTGCCGCGGCTCGTGAAGACGCATCTGCTGGCCGTCCCCACGTGGAAGAACATTCGTGCGGGCTGGGCGGCGGAAGGAACGCCCAACAATATCGACGTCGTGCGCTCGCTGCGCAGCGCGCTCGGCAGGCGCATCGCGCTCGGCGCGCCGCTCGTCAACCAGTTGCATGAACTCGAGCGGCAGTACGAGTTGCTCCAAGCCGAGCCCGGCGATCACACCGAAGAATTGAAGCGCCTCGAAGAGGAGCTGCATCACCTACGCGGGCGCATCTGGCGCATCCCGTTCATCGATCCGTTCGACCTGCGCTACGTCAATCGCGTCAAACAGCCTCAGCCGTCGAGCCAGGCGGTTATGTTCTGTTTGATGGATGTCTCCGGCTCGATGGACGAACAGCGCAAGGATCTCGCGAAGCGGTTTTTCATCTTGCTTTATTTGTTCCTGAAGCGTAACTACGAAAAGATCGACGTCGTCTTCATCCGTCACCATACGCGTGCGGAAGAGGTGGACGAGGACACGTTCTTTCATTCGACGGAAAGCGGCGGGACGGTGGTGTCGAGTGCGCTGGAACTGATGCGTAAGATCCAGAACGAACGTTATTCGCCGAGTGAATGGAATATTTACGGAGCACAGGCGTCCGACGGTGACAACTGGACCGACGACTCGCCCAAGTGCCGCCGTATCTTGCAGGATGACATCCTGACAAAGGTGCGGTACTTCGCCTATATTCAAGTCGCGCCCGAAGAGCAAAATCTGTGGCTGGAGTATGCGCAGCTAGCCCTGACGGAACCGCATCTGGCGATGAAGAAAGTCGATGCCGCGGCCGATATCTATCCGGTGTTCCGGGAGCTGTTCGAAAAGCAGGTGGCGGCCTCATGAGTACTAAGCATTTGCATAACGAGTCGCGCGGTTACCAGCCGGAGCGCCGCCGCAAAGGCGCGCACGCGCGCAGCGAGCAACAGACGAAACCCGAGCAGCCAGCCGACACCGAAGCACCAGGCCATGCCGAAGCACTTCCTCCCGTTCAGGCGCAAAGGGAACCCCGTATGAATGTCGCCGACCGCAGACCGTTACCGTGGCCGTCCGATTGGACCTTCGAGTTGATCGAAGAGTACGACACGCACATCGCGCGAGTGGCCGAGCAATACGAGCTCGATGTGTATCCGATCCAACTCGAGCTCATCAGCGCCGAGCAGATGATGGATGCGTACGCTTCCGTCGGCATGCCCGTCAATTATCGGCACTGGTCGTTCGGCAAACACTTCTTGTCGACCGAGAAGAGCTACCGGCGAGGCCAAATGGGGCTCGCCTACGAAATCGTCATCAATTCGAACCCGTGCATCGCGTATCTCATGGAAGAGAACACGATGACGATGCAGGCGCTCGTGATCGCCCATGCGGCCTATGGGCACAACTCGTTCTTCAAGGGCAACTACCTGTTCCGCCTTTGGACGGACGCGCACGCGATCATCGACTATCTCGTCTACGGCAAGAATTACATCGCCGAGTGCGAAGAGCGTTACGGCATGGATCGAGTGGAGGAATTGCTCGACTCGTGCCACGCATTGATGAATTACGGCGTGGACCGTTACAAACGGCCGCAAAAACTGTCGCTGGCCAAGGAGGCCGCGCTGCGCCGTGAACGCGAAGCGTACCTGCAATCGCAGGTGAATGAGCTTTGGCGCACGCTGCCCTCGCACCAAACGCCGCTGACGGAAGAAGAAGAAGGGCGCTTCCCACCCGAACCGCAAGAAAACTTGCTGTATTTCGCGGAAAAGAACGCACCGCTGCTCGAGCCCTGGGAGCGGGAAGTCATCCGTATCGTACGAAAGATCGGCCAGTACTTCTATCCGCAGCGGCAAACGCAGGTGATGAACGAAGGCTGGGCGACGTTCTGGCATTACACGCTACTGAATACGCTCTACCATCAAGGGCTGCTTGAAGACGGGTTCATGATGGAGTTCTTGCATTCGCACAGCAACGTCATCTATCAGCCGCCGGTCACCAAGCCGTACTACAGCGGGATGAACCCGTACGCCCTCGGTTTTTCGATGATGAGCGACATCCGTCGGATTTGCGAAGCGCCGACGGAAGAGGATCGCCGCTGGTTCCCGGACATCGCGGGCACGCCTTGGCTGCAAACGCTGCACTACGCGATGCGCAACTTCAAGGACGAGAGCTTCATCGCGCAATATCTGTCGCCGCATCTGATTCGCGATATGCGTTTGTTTTCGGTGCTCGACGACGATACGCGCGACGCGCTCGAAGTCTCTGCCATTCACGACGACAGCGGCTATCAACACGTGCGGCAATCGCTCTCGCGTCAGTACGACATGCATCATCGCGAGCCGAACATCCAGGTCTGGTCGGTCAATACGCGGGGCGATCGCAGCCTCACGCTGCGGCACTTCATGAGCGAGAACCGGCATCTAGCCGGCGATAGCGACGAAGTCCTCAAGCATATGGCGAGGCTGTGGCAGTTCGACGTCTACCTTGAGAGCGTCGACGAAAACGGCACGGTTAGGAAGCGCTACGACTGCCGCTATACGCCGCCGGCGGTACGACTGTAGCGAGGACAAGCGCGGTGCCTCACTGCGCTTGTCCTGGTTGTCCGCCCCATGCCCGCTGTAGTAAGGCGCGCACGTCCTCGTCCGTGGTTTCTCCGAAGTCCTCGTAGTGCTGGCCGACGCTGAAGAACGGCGCCGGCTGCGCGACGCAGAAGAAAGCATCGACCATATCTTCGAATTCGGCCTCGATACCGGCCGGCGCAACGGGCAGTGCCGCCACGATGCGAGCCGGGCGACGCGCGCGCAAAGCGCGAATAGCTGCTTTCATCGTCGAGCCGGTTGCGATGCCGTCGTCGACCAGCAACACCGTGCGTCCCTCGACAGACGCCGGCGGGCGATTTCCGCGGTAAGCCGACTCTCGTCGCGCTAATTCAATACGCTCTCGAGCCAATACCGCATCGAATTGGGCTTGCGTCACGTGCGCCGCCTGCATGGTGTCGTGCTCCACGTGCAACGCACCACCGGACGCAATGGCTCCCATCGCCAATTCCGAATGACCGGGTACGCCGATCTTGCGAACCGGCAACACATCGAGTTCCGCCCCGAGCGCCATGGCGACTTCGAAAGCGACCGGGACACCCCCGCGCGGCAGGCCGAGTACGACCGTGCCCGCACCGGCTTCCTTGCGCAAACGCTCGGCGAGTATGCGGCCCGCCTCGTTGCGGTCTTTAAACAACGCGAACATAGCGATGCCTACGCTAGATGAGGGCAACGGATCGACCATCACGTTGCATTTTAGGAGGGAATTGCAAGGGTGTAGCGGGTACTTGTCTCGCACGGGTTCGTCAGTACTTGAGCATACTGGCGGCGCATGCGAATACGTGTCACCTTTGTTCAGTTTTCATAGGTATGTGCTGACTACCGTCAAAGGGACGAACGCGTGCAAGCGTTTTTGCACGTGACCCAACATGCGACATGCATGATGTCGCGGTCGCAGAGGAGTCGGACGTGCAAGACGGACAGCAACAGCCTGAATATGTGGAGAAGAGCGCATCGGGAGGCGTATCGAACAAGCTGGCATCGGCCGTTCGAGCGTGGCGTCGCTCATGGAGTGCGGGTTCGCGGCGACGGGGGAAGTCGGGGCAACGCGATCGGCATACAGGTATCCGGGCCGACGGTTTGGCTGCGCTCGAAGCCATCGGCGGAGAGAAGGGCGATGCGCTCGTCGGAACGCTCCAGCGCCTGTCGCCGGAATTTGCGCGGCTTTTGATCGAACAGATCTATGGCGAAGTTATCAGCCGCCCGGCGTTATCGTTGAAGGACAGGGAGCTGGTCACGGTGGCGATACTTGTCGCGCTCGGCGACGTGCCTTCGGCGCTCGACTTGCATTGTGTCGGTATGTTGCGAACAGGCTGGACGCCGCGCGAAATGACGCAGGTCATTTTGTTGGCGGCGGTTGGCGCCGAAATGCGGTCGTTCGAGGCGTCGATGGTCGTCGCTCGCAATGTCGTGGCGAAGAGCCGGGGCCGTGCGGGCGCAACGTTGCGCGAGCCGGGGCACGCCCAGCCGATTCCGGAGGACATCCGTGAAATGGCCTATTTGCTGTTCGGCGCTTCGCGGCACACGGATGTCTTGCTCGCGCTCGAGGGTATCGAGACTTGGGAAGGGATGCCGCTCGGCCCACGCGACAGGCGGTTGGTCGAGTTGTCGAGGACACTTGCACGTGGCAACGAACGCAGCGCGATCGCCTCGCATTTAGAACGCTGCCTGCTCGCCGGATGGACGCAAGAACAACTCGTGGAGCTGCTCATGCATATGACCGTCTACGCCGGCTGGCCGTTGACGCTCAATGCATTGCAACCGGCGACAGCTACGTTCGAGCGGTTCTCGGCGCAGAAAACGTAGACAAGCCTGCCCACGTTGGGGCTCGGGCTGGCGCTACGTAGCGTTGGGGTAGGTTAGAGCGCATCGTGAAAAATGATGCCGACCGTATGGCGTTCCCCGGAGCGGACGCGGCTCACGCCGTGGCGCAAGTTGACGCGATAGGGACCGCGCGTACCTTGGACGGGGCGGTGGCTCACGGCGAAGATTACGGCGTCGCCCTGTTGGAGCGGCACGACCTCGGGTCGCGATTGCATACGGGGGCGCTGTTCGGTGAGCACAAACTCGCCCCCTGTGAAGTCGGTGCCCGGTTGCGACAGCAAAATCGCAACTTGCAACGGAAACACATGTTCTCCGTAGAGATCTTGGTGCAGGCAGTTGTAGTCGCCCGGCCCGTATCGAAGGATGAGCGGGGTGGGACGCTGTTGGCCTGCTTCGTGGCAGCGCTCGATAAACGCCGTATGGGTTTTCGGATACCGTACCGCAATGCCCATCGCTTCGTTCCAACGATTGGCGATCGGTGCGAGATGCGGATACAGGGCCGAGCGTAGGGCGGCGATAGGTTGAGGAAGCGGGTAGGCGAAATATTTGTACTCGCCTTGTCCGAAGCCGTGCCGGCTCATTATCACGCGGCTGCGGTAGAGCGATTCGGTGTCGTAACGCGCGGCCAGGGCGCGGCATTCCGCGGCCGTCAGCATCCCGGAGACGACGGCGCATCCTTGCGCGTCGAGCGAGGCCTCGATATCGGGCCAATGGACGCTCCGCAGCTTCTCGGCCGGCGACTCGTCGGGGGCGGCGTGATTGACGGCGAGCTTGCCGTCGGGCGCGAATGGAACGGGTTTAACGATAGGCATGCTTAGCGGTGCGCGTAGTGCGGATGATCTCGATGCAGATATCGTGCACTGACTCTCAGGCATTCGCCCATCGAAACTTGCGGTTTCATTCGACCGCGCTGCCGCCGCTCAAGGCTGGGCTTTATAACCGAAATCGCGCAGCAGGGTTTTGCGGGCAACGACTTCTTCGTCGTTTTCAATGCCGAGGGGCGGGAAACCGTCGACCACGCCGAGGATGCTGCGGCCCTGGCCGGTTTCGGCTACGACCACTTCAACCGGATTGGCCGTTGCGCAAAAAATGCGGCAGACCTCCGGGACGTCGCGGACCTTCGGCAGGACATTGATCGGAAAGTAGCCTTGACCGAGGAAAAGTATGAAGCTGTGTCCGGCGCCGATAGCCTGGGCGTTATGGCAGGCGAGCTCGGTCAAACCGCTATGCGTGCCCGAGTGGCGGACGAGCCGTTTGCCGGACGCTTCGCAAAATGCCAGACCGAATTGAATACCGGGTACGGTTTCGTATAGCGCCTCATGGATGTCCTCGACCGATTTGATGAAATGCGTCTGGCCTAGGATGAAGTTCAGGTTGTCCGGGTTCGAGACGGTTACCGTGAGCAGTTGGAGCATGACGACCTCGCTAGGTGGCTGTTCGAGGGGTAGCTAGGTTCATTTTAGGTGGGCCGGCGCTTGGATTGTTGATTTGACATAACATGAATTATCAACCTAAGAAGTGTAAGAGCAAAGTTCTAATGTCGTATCTGGGCAAAGTTCAGATGTCGTAGTGCTGGGCTGTTTGGGCGCATTCTGGCGGAGTTTCGACCTGCCGGAGATCGCCCTGACGCGTTCAGGACTGATCACCATGAGCATGCGCGAGCTGGACAGATTGAAGGTCATTCAGGACGTGGTGGACGGCAAGCTACAGCCATGGCGTGCGGCCAACCGGCTGGAGCTAACGACGCGGCAGATTCGCCGGCTGGCTGCCCGGTTTCGGGAACACGGGCCGGCCGGGCTGGTGTCTGGTCATCGAGCCAAGCCCGGCAATCGTCGACTTGACGGCGACTACGTGGACGATGCGACGAGCCGCTTATTGACGCTGCATTTCACAGCGGCGGAGTTGGTCGTCAGTGACGCTAGCGCGTTAAACGGCGATTGAGATCCAATACCGCCAGTCCTCCCCACACGATCAATGCGGAGATGAAAAACCCTAAAAGCAGCATCACCGCAACAACTGGATCGTCATAGCTCTCCCCGTCAAGCGGTTCAAACGGCTTCGAAGCCCATCGCAATATGCGGTGTCCTATCGGACTTCTGACCAGCGACCAAAACCAGTGTTGCGATCCGAGGGCCCACCCGATCGGGATCGTAAGAACAATCGCTACGAGGAGCCGAAAAAGGAAACGCTTCATCGCACCTCCACCGTTCCGTAATACTCTATGGTGGTCCCGGGGATCCTCATAGTCGGCTGCCTCTTCAAAAACGCGCGGAGCCGCTGAAACTGTGCTGGATTCGCCAGCGTAATACAACCTTTGCTCTCGCCTAACCGCCTCACCGGATGCAACCGGAAGTGTCCGCGCTTGACCTCATCGATAACCGTATAGTCATCGATTACGCCGTCATTGCGGTACAGCGCGAACCACTCGCTACGCTGGCTATGGACCAATGCATCTTTAACCGCATCCCACAACCACCCCAAGTGCCCGCCGGATTGCCTATCGATGATGTAATACGTGCCTTTCGGGAGTGGCCCTTCGTCTTGTTTGGCTGTTGCCGCTGGGTTATCGATGGACGACCCGTCTCCCGAAAAAGCGGCGACCGCGCCGAGCCCAGGGCATTGAAGTACGGACATTCGTTCATTGTTTAGGTAGAACATGCAGCTAACCGGTATAAATATGGCCCTCTATTTTTTGTGCCGACATTATAAATAACTTGCTGATAAACCCGACTCGCCGACCGCACTCAACGAAACCGCAAGATGCGGTTAGCCCGCTTGAGCCGCGTTGGACACCATACGCCTGACTCCACTCGCTAAGCAGGCTTCCAACGCAATGCCAGTCCAAACCGCGACACCCCCATCCGCCGCATCGCTACCTGCGGCCTTTCATCGCCTCGCCTGGTCGAATCTCGCGGCCCAGTGCGCCGAACAAATCTGCCTCGCCGCGACGCCGATCGTCGCTGTGTTCACGCTTGGCGCCGGAGCCGGTCAAACCGGTTGGCTGCAAACGGCCCAGACCATGCCGTTCCTCGTTCTATCGGTTGTGCTCGGCGTTTGGGCCGATCAAACTTCACGCCAAAAGCTGATGGCCTGTGCCGAAGCCGTGCGCTGCGCTGCCCTCCTCGCTATCCTCGCCGCGCTCGTCACCGGCAGCTTGTCGTTACCGGTGCTGGCCGTTTGCGGATTCATAGCCGCATGCGGCACGGTCGCCTACAACGTCGCAGCGCCAGCGCTTGTCACGACCTTGGTCGAACGCGGCGCATGGGCCGCAGCGAACGGGCGCATCGAGCTTGCTCGCAGCGTCGCTTATTCAGCCGGCCCGGCAATCGGTGGGCTGCTGGTCGGCATGATTGGCGCTCCGGTCGCTTTCATCACCGCAGCCGGCCTTTCCGCTGTGGCCGTCTTACTGCTCGCAAAGATCAGAGAACCGGCGCGCGCGCCCACGGAAACGCGACGATTCACATCCGAACTGCGCGACGGCGCAACATTCGTAGCGGGCAACGCTCTTTTGCGAGCCGTCGTCTCGACTGCAGTCTTTTTTAATATCGGCTTCTTCGTCATCCAAGCGGTATATGTCCCGTACGCGAGACTGCACCTCGGACTCTCGGCGGCGGAAGTCGGTGCGACCCTAGCCGCCTACGGCGTAGGCATGATCATCGGCGCGTTATGCGCTCCGAAGATATCGATGTTGCTGCCCTTCGGTCGCGTGCTGATCGTGGGACCGCTATGCGGGCTCGCCGCATCGCTAACGCTATGCGTAACGCTTTTCGTCCCTTCACCATGGATCGCGTCAGCCGCCTATTTCGAACTCGGCTTCGGGCCGATACTTTGGGTGATCAGCTCCACTACCCTTCGGCAGGCGATCACGCCCCAGGCCATGCTGGGCCGCGTATCGGCGTTGATCAGCACCGCGACTTACGGCTCGCGTCCGGTCGGCGCTTTGATCGGCGCGACGTTGGGCGGCGCGGCGGGCGCGCGGCCGTGTCTTGTCGTGGCGGTTGCCGCATTCGCAATTCAGGCGTTTATCATCCTGCGCTCGCCCGCCGCTCGGCTCGACGATCTGCCCGCCAGTGCGCTCACGACACACAAGTAATCGACCGCGGCGTTGGGATTGGGCTTACTCCGATGCAACAACAAGCGCATACGACGCTGCGATGACCCGATCGAGAACAGTCGAGTCCGGCTTCATGGCTTCCGAAACGACGTTGGTATCGAGGTCGATCATTCGAACCTCACCGGTTCCGCCGGCTTCTTTTCTCGCGTTTGATCCATCGCCGCGACATCCTCATTTGTCAGCCCCACTTTGCGTCCTAGAGCGGCCAGGGCGTCGCCCAAGCGAACGCGTTTTTCCGGTTGGACGGCACTCGCGAGAATCTCCCGGATCTCCGCCGCGGTACTTTGCCCATGCTGTGCAGCCTGAAGCCTAAGGGCGCGATGGACCTCGTCAGGCACGTTGCGTACGGTCAGAATCGCCATAATCAATTCTCCAGCCAATGCTAGCAATGACGTCACTTCTATCATACTGAAGTCACCGCAGAGGCTGCCATCACGTGCACGGGGTTTGCTCGTTCGTACATGCAGGCAGCGCCGCTGCCGTTCCTCACGAAAACATATCGAAAGGAGTCGCATCATGGCAAATAAACAGGCGCCGAATCAATCTGAAACCTCAACCGGGCAACCCGGTTCGGAGCAAGACGAAACGGGCGGCACGTTCAAGACCGACGTCTCCGAAACCGACGATGAAGGTACGACTGTCCGCAAAGCCGAAGTGCATGAGGACGATCTAACCGAAGTCGATCGCTCGAAGGAACAAGGGCACAGTTAACCGCGGAAACCGACCCAGCCGGCGCTGCGCTAAAACAGCGCCGGCTTTGCGACCATCAGAAAGTACACGGTCTAACCCGGTACCGACAAGAAGTACCGATGAGAGGATATGCAATGTCTTGACGAGCAAATACGCGTTCATGTGCGCCTCTCCTCACTGTAGAGGACAAACAGAATTGCGAGGATCGGCAGATTCTTGAGAATGGGCGCGAACGGCTCGATCAGGAACTCGGGCATGACGGCCGCGATCAGCACGGTATATCCGATAATCAGCGCCGCCTGTAAGAGCCATAACGCGCGGTAGGCACCCAACATCTCTCGATAGGTGACCTCCGTGGCCCACCGCATCGATACACGAACAAGACGCTTCGCCGTCGCGAGCCAACAAGCGCGAGATCGCATACGTCGTCGATATGGACGGGCCTCAATACCTGCTCGCCGCTCCCGGGCAGAAAGCGAATCGGCACGCCCGCCAAAGCGCGAAATAAGCGGGCCGACGTCCCCACCGCGCCATAGACCAAGGCCGGCCGAATTTGAACGACATGCCGTATCGTTTGCAGGCGGCAGGCCTCGAATAGCGCAATCGGTGCTTCGGTATGCATGCGCGAAAACGTCCGTTTCCCTCGCTCGACGATGATGCCCACGGCATTGATCACCGCATCGACATTGCGAACTTTATCGAGCCAGTCTTGCGCCGACACATCGGTCGCAAGTCTATCGCGATTTCTTCTGAGCGCTGCGGCCGCCGTACGCCGCGAACCACCCCATGCCCGTCTTGCGTCAACCGCCTTGAAATCGCACTACCGATAAATCCGCTCGCCCCGCATACCAAGACCTTCATGACGCGCTCCTCGCCGGGTGCGATGGTCCGGCGCATCACGTCTTACTTTTCCGAACGGTTCGACCGATACGCGCTGCGGTACCGAACGTTTTCATCAGCGTTCAGGCTTCAACCGCAGCGTTTCATCAAACTAAGAATCAATCAGGCGTAGACTTGTATACAAGGTACCCATTCTCTCCGCCATCCTGATTCTCTACAGCAAAATTCCCCCAGTTTCCGAATTGGTCAAATATCGTGAACTGAGGTGGTGAGACGTCCTGGGTGTCTTGGGGGTAGATCGGCACAGCATTAGTATGGTAGTAATACACACTAGTGACGGACGATCCATCTAGATTATAGGGTATCGAACCCATATCATATGTCTTATACCAAAATTCCCAATTACCACTTTGCCCCAGGGTGAATAGAAATGTCATCCACCAGCGCCCAGAATTGTCACTATATCGATCCAACTTCCAATAGTTGTAAATATCCCATGAGTTCTCGCCCACATTATTTGGATCGGTCGGATTTGTAGACGTCAAGTTATTAAAGCGTAACTTATGAATGACCGCACCGAGAGGAACGCCTTCACCTTCCTTCGAGTCATCTATTTGAAGAGAATGAAGCCATGCCTGATGGTCATTTGTTTTGACAGTTTGATCGTCGACGGTAACCTTGCACAAATCCATCGTATACACAACCTCCTCCAACAATGAAAAAACAGCGGGAGATTTGTAATTAGGGGATACATCTGGAGACCCAAGTTGCTGGCTCGAGCACGTATAAATGGCGCCAGTGGTTGTTTTAATAACCCAGCCGATCTGCACACTACTTACATAATGATCCGTGCGCACATAGAAATCGATGCTATTTATCGGATCGCCCTGTTTACTGGGAATTTGTGGAGTCAACCTGCTTTGAGGTGGATATTTATAGAAATCACCAGGAGCCGTGTCGACAGCCCAATTATCATCGTCGGCGAGATTCTGATTGAAACTCGTAGCATTGTAGTCGATCAACCAGACACATGCCTGAAGATCAGCCGCTGTAAGCGGAACGGGCTTGCTCTGCGTATCCAGGGCGACAAATTGAACGGTAATCTTCATCTGATTACCATTGTTTGCGTAGATACAACTACTTTCCGCCTTGATAGCCGGGCTTGCTATCGTTGCGAAATCAACGGTATCGCTCATTAGCCTTCTCCGAATGTCTTGATGAAAATTGAACGCACGGCGAATAAAACTCGACTCAAAGCGAATGTTATTTTTACGAAATATCTGTGTACGTGTACGCGGTCGTCAACGACGGCGCATCCGAATATGGCGTCAAATAGTGTGTTTTTATTACGCTCTTCATAAAGCGTTTCGAGCCACGGAGCGAATCTTGACGACAGCGCGCACCATCCTCTCCCTCACAGCAGAGAGATCTCACAATTCGGATCCTGCTGATTTGTTTCAATGCTATCGTGCATATAACCGCCGAAAACGTCAGACACATCGCTTGCGCCGGAAGAGCCACCACCCGTATTGGCCCTTGTGTATAACGACACGGCCCGAGGTTGCCCCGGAATCAATCAGGCGTAGACTTGTATACAAGGTACCCATTCTCTCCGCCATCCTGATTCTCTACAGCAAAACTCCCCGAGTTGCCGAATTGGTCAAATATCATGAACTGAGGCGGTAAAGCGTCGCTGACATCTTCAGGGGAAACCGGCACGGCAGAAGTATGGTAGTAATATACACTGGTGACGGCCGACCCATCTAAATTATAGGGTATCGAACCCATATTATAGTTTTTAAACCAAAAATTCCAACTCCCCGACACGCCCGCAGATAGCTGGAATATCATCCACCATCGCCCACCATTGTCACTATATCGATCCAACTTCCAATAGTTGTAAAAATAATATGGGTTGAAGCCCGAGATATTGGGATCGATCGTACATGTCAAATCACTAAAAACTAGACTATGAATGATTGCACCCCGAGGAACACCTTCACCATCCTTCGAATGATCTATTTGAAGAGAATGAATCCATGCCTGATAGTCATTTGTTTTGACCGTTTGATTGTCGACGGTAACTTTACAATTATCCATCGTATACACAACCGCCTCGATCAATGAAAAACTGGCGGGAGACTTGTAATTAGGGGATACATCTGGTGAACCAAGTTGCTGGCTCGAGCACGTGTAAATGGCGCCAGTGGTTGTTTTAATAACCCAGCCGATCTGCACACTACTTACATAATGACCCGTGCGCACATAGAAATCGATGCTATTTATCGGATCATCCTGCTCGCTGGAAATTTGCGGCGCCAAACTGCTTTGAGATGGATAATTATAAAACTCACTAGGAGCCGTATCGACAGCCCAATTATCATCATCGGCGAGCTTCTGATTGAAGCTCGTAGCATTGTAGTCGATCAACCAGACACATGCCTGAAGATCAGCCGCTGTAAGCGAAACGGGCTTGCTCTGCGCGTTCAAGGCGACAAATTGAACAGTAAGCTTCATCTGATTATATGAATTTGCGTATATGCAACTACTTTCCGCCTTGATAGACGGGTTTGCTATCGTCGCGAAATCAACGGTATCGCTCATTGTCCTTCTCCGAATGCCTTAATGAAAATCGAACGCCTGACGAATAAAACTCGATTCAAAGCGGATATAATTTTTATGAGATATCGGTGTACCTGTATACTGTCGTCAACGACGGCACATCCGAATACGACGTCAAATAGGGTGTTTTTGTTACACTCTTCATAAAGCGCTTCGAGAAACCGAGCGGATCTTGAGGACAATCCGTACCATCACTGCCGTCGCCAACATAGAACGCCCAGGTAGTTTTAGGTGAGCATTGGCTTTGGCAGCCCTCGTCTTCGTATGCCGTCGATTCGGTCAAATTGCCCTGATCGTCATACTTGGTAACGACCACGTGCTGCTGCTGATTTCCCGATGACGTCCAGGTTGTCGTTTTTTTCGTCGGGCATTGACAGTTCGAAACCTGCTGATCGAAGGTTTTACCCTTTTTGAGATTTGCGTACTCAGTTGTAACGGTGCGCACGTATCCGTTTTGGTTTACTTTTTCCTCTATCAAAAGGTGATAACGATTGTATTTGCGAGTCGTTACGACAGAGTCGGCGCCGCATGTTTTCGTTTCGACGCTGCCGTACGTATAATCGTCGAAAACGCCGTATAGTGCATCGCTTGTGCTGGAGGATGCACCGCCCGTATTAGCCCCAAGAAAGCTGCCTCCGAGATATGCGTACTTACTGACTATGGGTGGTTGTTGACAACCTGGATCACGCGTATAGGAAGCTACGAGCGGCAACGGCGGGGTGGACGAGTCGGGAAAGGACGCACCCGTGCCGTCATCGAGATATTGAACGCTTTCCGTTTTGGCGTTTCCGCTTTGCCCGGGTGTGGTGACACCCGTAACCCATGCCCCCCAGGATCCGTTCTGTCCAACCGTGTCATAGGTCAACGTCCATATCAAAGGGTTGTTTGTCCCAAGACTGAAATTCTTGATGGTCAGGATGCCGTCACTCACAAGCAGCTGCACATCGTACGTTTCCGTCTGCCCCGGGTAGAAGGTGAAGGTAGGGCCAGTTGGTTGAGAATAATCTACGCTGAGCAGTTTGGTACCATTATCATCGACAATATAGTCGAGCCTCGGAACCGGGCCGCTAGTATTCCAGTGAAGCGTTAGGCTGTGCCCCAGATGATTGATCAACTGTTTGGGCATTTTTAGTCGAGATGGGTACGCACCAGGCCCATCCAAAATCTCCACGGCACCGGATCTATAAGTGATCTTATAGTTATCTGCGCCTTTCTCGATCCTGACGTGGTCGAGCTTTTTTTGGAGAATTTCCATAGTATCGTCGTTGACGATATATTGCTCCCCCGTTGACAGCGAAAGCCGGCATGGCGTCTGAGACGTATCGTATTGCGTCGTATTCAACGACACCCCTGGACCGAATACAGTTGTGGTGGGACCGTTTAGCGACGCAAGCGGGCTATAGCTCAGGGCGATAGGAAGCGTGGGGCCGAGATGGTTGTTCCCAACAACTTCGCCAAGCTTGATGCTGACGTTGAACATACCGGTGCGCGGGTCGACCGAGCCTTCGACGTCGTTACGGAAATTACCGGCTTGTGTATAAAAACTGGGCAAGTTACTCATGAATCGAATTCCCAATTAAATTGTCCTTGATGTCAAACATCGACAGGGTCGTGAGACGGTGGCGCGCTAGCGCACCGCGATCCAGTCCACCAATCGGCTCGCAGTGCGCCCTACATAGGTGCCCGCGAGCAGAAATCCGATCCGCACGCGATAGAGGATTGATTCCTCGCGCCACCACGCTAGGGACACACCATCGTCTTCAGTGTTGGCCATCTCCGCCGAAAACCGACGCATCAATGTGTTCACGCCCGATCGCGCCACGTCAATCCCCGATCTGATCGCCCCCGTGCGTGCGTTCATACTCGCTTGCTCCGGGGTAGGATCCAGCTCGGCCTGTCCGGCGTTGCGGCGCGCTACTTCCCGCCACGCTGCTTGCCGGACCCGCTCTGCTTCCTGGGCCTCTGCGTCTATTCCGTCGTTCAAGGTCGACGGATCTTGGGGAAATTCCTCAAACTCTATGCCGGCCTCTTCCGCCTCCGAAAACGCCCCCGCGGCGAACTTCGATACAGCACCGAGCAACTCCCCGGCGCCCAGAGTCGCTACCGATAGCGTCGTTGTGGATATGACGTTGGCCCATGAAGCGGAAATGTGCAGATCATTTTCAAGGAGTCCATTTTCGAACTTGCCCTGAGCCCATCCAATGCCCTTGAGCGCCCAATATGCCCCCGAGAACTTCGCGCCCTTCCAATTCATGAAATCTTGTATTCCTTCGCCAACCCAATGCTTCAAGTAAATGACAGGGTTATATTTGTCCAGCCCAAGCGGGTAAAGTACGAGGGAAAGTGCGCCGCCTTTTATCGCGTGGCTGAAATAGTCACCCGCGCCATGCAGGACCTTCTTGAAAATATGGAAGATATTGAAGTGACCGGTCGGATCTGAATAATTAATCGGGTCGCCGGAGCAGTAGGCGTAGGGATTAATACCGCCCGCCAGGAACGGACTCATATTGTCTTGCGACGTAAACCGCATCAGCGACGGCAGATACGCCCGATAGCCGTTGCCGAGCAGGTAGCCTTGGATCACCTCGTCGCGGTATTCGCCATCGTAGCCGAGCACCGTCGCGCTTTCGGCGGCCGAGCGTTCGCCGTAGGGGCTGTACCCAAATTGCTCGGGTTTGGCGGTGCCATTGCTCGCGCCCAAAACGGACCCCGCGTGATCCGCACTGGTGAGCCACACCCCCGAATTCGCACCCGAGATCGATTGCGACGTGCATCCTGCTGCCGACCACAACATGCGCACGGCGTTCTCGCCTTGCACAACGTTGACTAATCGATCGGCCAGATAGTAGAAATAGGTCGTCGCGTCCGATTGGTCGTCCCGCACGTGCTTGTAGCGCCGGCTATAGGCGTCGTAAGCGTACGTCGCCTTTCGGTTCGTCTTGCTGTCCTGCGCAGCCTGTATCCGTCCTTGCATGTCATAAACGAACGAAAGCGTCATGCCGTCGTCGGTCATGCGCCCGGCCGCATCGTAGCTGGGCTTGCCGCTCGCGGGATAAGAGGAATGCGTATTCGTGAAAGAGGTTAGCCTACAGGGATCGGTTGCACAGGCATAAGTGAAAACGGCGGTATTGCTGCCGCCCTTGGCGAAAGCGGTCACCACATTCGTTATGTTGTTCTGCGCATCGAAGACGAACTTCTGGCTTTGCAGTTCGTTGTTGTAGCGGTCTTTCGGGTAAGCGCCGTCTACCGCTGTGCAAGTCCAGGAAACCAACCGATTGCGCTCGTCGTAGCCATACGTTTCGTCGCGGTACGTCGCATTGTCGTAGTAGCCTGTGGTCCGGCGGGTGAGCTGATCGGCTTCATTCCACGTCTGCGTCAACTTCCATACCTGTGTGCCCTTGTCGGTGATCAGGTCGGTGATCACGCGCGAAATTTCACGGCCGTAATCGTCCGGCGTGATATGCGTATGCAACTGATGCGAGTTGGTTGCATCAGCGGCTACCCAGTCCGTCAGTCGGCCGACCGCGTCGTAAGTGAGCGTCACCGACATATCGTCGTCTTTTATCGTCTGTGCCCGTCCGTCTGGATAGCGCTCGATGGTTGTCGTTTTTTTGTCGACGTGCGTGTACTGATAGGGAGCGCCGTCCACGGTATATATCCAACCGGTGCAGGTTTGGTTTCCGTCCAGCGTAATCGCCTGGCTCTGCATTCGGCCTGAAGGGTACGGCGTAGACTGAATCTGGGTTGAAGCTGCCGCAGCTTCCGTCGGGAAGCCCGTCACGCTGTCGTATGAAAAGGTATGGCTCCCGTCGCTAGCGCTCAATGAAATGAGCGTGTCGCCCAGCTCTCTACGGTATGCAAACTGCAGAGCGACTGTTTCTGGCGCGGTGCCTTTATCGTGCGGCGGCGTGATCTGTGATGCCTGGGTATCCTCGGGTTTATCGTAGGTGTAGCTCCAAACGTTCTTGTCAGCGATTGCCGATGCAATTGCCTCACAGCCGACAGTCTTGTAGACGACTCGCCCGAGCCCATCGAACTGCTGGGTGCCTGACAGGCAACCGTTGACCAGGATCTGCGTCACATCCTTGCTGCCCGAGTCGGGACGGTACTTACGCGTCACTACCGCCACCGGCATGGTCTGCTGGGTCACCTCATTAGTGGTAGCAGGCAATGTCGTTTTGACCACCCGCCCCCAATCGTCGTAGTCGTAGCTCGTCGTGTGGCCGCGCTCGTCGGTGAGCTTGCGCAACCTGTGCAGGCCGTCGTACTCCATCGAGCGCGTGCTGTAAGGCTGTGCGCTGCTCGGATCGTCACCGGTCGCATAGCGCGCAATCTTTATTGGCAAGCCACCGGCATCGTAAGTGGTGACCGTCAGCGCTGTTTGTATGGCGCCAGTGCCGCTACCGCGGCCAACGGTTCGTTGGCGCGCAATAGGATCGTAGCTGGAACTCACGTAGCGGCCATCGGTATCGAGTCGGTTCTGCTGGCCCCAATCGTCATACGACGATGTTTCCACACTGCTGTAGGCTTGGCTGAAATTCGGGAGCCAGTCGTTGTTGGTGCGTTGCTTCGTGCGTCCAAGCTCGTCGTAGCTAACGACCGCACGCTGATGGTCATGCGATGGCTCGGTTACACCGTTGTCCACATCGCTAGTTTCACCGTAGAGCAATCTGCCCAGTGCGTCCAACCCGCAGCGCGTCGTATTGCCGACTACCGTAACGCCGTTGACGACGCTCGACGACGTAGTGCGAATCGTGATTAACAACGACTCCGTGCCGCCATCGCTCAGGGCATAGTTATAAGCAGTGGTGCAGGCGTACGGTGTGTTCGGCGCAAGCGTCTTCTCTATCACACGGCCCAAGCCGTCATATTTGTAGGAGGTAGCATTGCCTTTAGCGTCGACGGTTTGCCATACTCGACCGGTCCAGACTGAATGGCTGCCGGTTGCGGTGCGCGACAAACCGTCATTCGCCGTCATCGTCGAACTATACTTCAGCGCGCCAGGCAGATCGGAGTCGGGCTGGTATTCGTATGACTGCGTCGCCGTGTAGCTTTTTTGAGGATCGTCGTCGGAATAATGAACGTGCGTACTTGTTTTCGGGCGACCCAAGTTGGCCTTATCCGTGTAGTATTGAAACGACGACTGCATCAAATTCTGGGTGCTACTCGAGTGCGATTCGCTTGCTTTTAGAATTGTCATCTTCTGTCCCAAGCTACGAGTTATGAATGCACCCAGCTTTATCGGCTGAATAACGTCGATCGACAGCAATTGGCCGGCGCAGTTTTAAATTGATTCGGATTTACGATAAAGTGAACCGCAGATTGCAAAAATAATGTCACCCAAGCTTTAAATCATAAGCATCCTATATGATTCAAGCCATTGGAGTCAGTGTAGAGAAAAATTGCGCGAGAGACCGATCTTTTATTTAACGATCGTCGGCGAATCATTAGATATTGAGAATATGTTCGACGCGCGGCCAGACCGCACGTCGAGACGCTCGATACTTGCGTTGTTCACCATCATGACAAGGTCAGTCGCTCGTCGCGGCGACAGCGCTCCCAACTTTTGGATGAAGTTGCCCTACCCTCGCCCAGAAACCGCCCGAACACGCCCGTCGCGAGCACTGCCGCGTTCCAATAGCGCCTCATAGACGTCCACGTACTCGCGCGCCATCCGCATACTCGTAAAGCGCGTCTCGAACGCGGCCCGGCATCGGCGTCGATCGATGGCATCCAGACGCCCGATGGCATCGACCGCGTCCTCCTCGCTATCGACGATATACCCCGTCACCCCGTGTTCGAGCACTTCGGGCACAGCGCCGCACCGGAACGCAACCGTGGGCGTGCCGCAGGCCATCGCCTCGATCATGACCATCCCGAACGGCTCCGGCCATTGGATGGGAAAAATCAACGCGCGGGCCCTCGACAGCAACTCGACGCGCGCCTGTCCGCCCACCTCGCCCAAGTAGTCGACCGTATCGCGGTTCGCGTCGATCAACGGCGCGATGCGCTCTTCGAAATACCGTTGTTCGCCCGGATGCACCTTCGCCGCCATCTTCAACCGCAGCCCCGCACGGCGACCGATTTCGATCGCAAGATCCGGCCGTTTCTCAGGCATCATCCGGCCCAGAAACAATAAGTAATCCTCAGCATCTTCTTGAAGCGCGAAAGCGTTTTCCGGCAATCCGTGATGGATCGTTGCCTGCCAGTTCGCCCATGGAATCGGCTGTCGCTGGCAGTCCGATATGGATACGAGCGGCGCCTCCGAGAACTCCCGCAAGAGCGGTCCATGGTCGGCCGGTAATAAACGTCCGTGCATGGTGGTCACGTGAGCGCAAGGCAGACGCCGCGCCGAGGGGAAATAAAGCGGGTCGGTATGGAAATGCACGACGTCGAAACACCCTGCCCGTTGAACGACGGCTTCCACCTCGCGCACATGGTGCGTTAGTGTGTCCCACACGCCGGTGTCGCGCCACAGGCCACGCTCGCAGATGGGAATGAGTTCGCCCGACGTCGTCGAATCGGCCGTGGCGAACAGCGTGACGTGATGGCCGAGTGCGACCAACGCCTCGGTCAAGTAATGCACCACCCGTTCCGTGGCCCCATATCCATAAGGCGGAACGGATTCGTACAACGGCGCGACTTGGGCAATGCGCATCGACGGGCCTCCGCATCGAACGAATGCGCCGCGCTTGAACGGGTACAGGCGCGGCGTCAGCGCTTGATGCACGGCCCGTGCCCGGGCCTGCGCGCGAAGTCGCGTAGGGACCTGCGCGCGCGGCACGCTGTTAATATGCCCACATGCCACTCCCTTCTTCGCCACCATGACGCGTACGTTCGAACACCGGAATCTGGCCATGCTGTTGCTACAGGCGCGCGAGGCGCTCATGGGCGTGTTTCGGCCGATCCTGAAGGATTTTTCATTAACGGAGCAGCAATGGCGGATTTTGCGTACGCTCGACGAGGCGCCGCGCAACGAATTGGAAGCGGGCCAAATCGCCAAGCTGGCATGCATTCTGAGTCCTAGCCTTACCGGCGTGCTCGATCGAATGGAGCGCGATGGGCTCGTCTTTCGCGAGCGGCCTCCTGAAGACCAGCGTAAATGGATCGTTCGCTTGACTACGAGGAGCCGGGCGATGATCGCGCAAATCCTGCCACGGGTCGATGCGCAGTACGCGCTGCTCGAAGCCCGCTTGGGGCAACCGATGCTGGAGGATATGTACCGCCGTCTCGACACGCTGATCGAAGCGGTGCCGGCCGGTCACGAAACCGGCGATGCGCTTGCGCCCTCTTTGCTCAAGGAGTCGGGCTCGTGACACATCTCGTTTTCATGTGCGGCCACGCCGGCACGGGCAAGACGACGATCGCCAAACGCCTCGTCGGCCCGCTCATGCACGAGACGGGCGAAGCTTTCTGTCTGCTGGACAAGGACACGCTCTATGGGCGCTACAGCGCGGCGGCGATGGGCGCTTTGACGGGCGACCCGAACGACCGGGACAGCCCCTTGTACCTCCAACATCTGCGCGAACCGGAGTACCAAGGCCTGCTCGATACGGCACGCGAGAACTTGGAATTGGGCGTCGGCGTCATCGTGGTCGGACCGCTCTCGCGCGAGGTGCGTGAGCGCAAGCTTTTCGATCGCGCCTGGCTCGGGATCGGCGCCGACGTCGAGATTCGAATCGTCTGGGTCTATACGTCGGAGGAAACGGCGCATGCCCGCATCGTCGCTCGCCATAACCCGAACGATGCCTACAAGCTCGCTCATTGGGACGAGTACCGGCAGCGCCGCTTCGTGCCGAGCGGGTCCGCGCGCGAGGGGCTCATCATGTTCGATAACACCGCGCCGACGGCGGCCGAATTCGACGTGCTATTGCGCAATATATTGAAACCGGCCGCAAGCGGCTAAAGCGCGGTGCGGGAGGTTCGCCACGCATGCACCGGCGCATGCATGGCTGCCCTCTTCTTCGAGCGGCGTTCTCGAGGCCCAGCTCAGTGCCGCTACATCAATGCGGCGCGCCGCATGGCGCCGCCGCTCTCCCAGGTCGCCCTCGGTCCGGCGTTGCGCCGACCGGGCGATCGTCCCCCCTACCCGCCTGCCTCAGGCCGTCACCATCGTGTCGAGCGTCGCTCCTTCGTACAAACGGCCGAAACGGTTGTCGAGAAATTCGACCAGCGAGACTTGCTCTTGCCGCACGAAGCCGCTCTGCGGCAGCTTGCCTTCGCGGAACAAGTCGAGCACCGCGCACATCGCACCGGCCGTCGTGATCTGAATCGCGCTCATCGGCATGCCGCAAACGGCCTTCGCGAAGATCTTGCGCGTGAACACGTCTTGCACCAGTTGCCCGTCGCGCATGCCGGTGACCGTCACGAAAATCAGCACGACGTCTTGCGAGGTGGACGGTACGGCGCGGCGCATGATCGTCTTGAGCGTGTCGCGATCGCTCGCGAGCCGTAGATCCTCGAGCAAGAACTTCACGAGGTCGCGATGGCCCGGGTAGCGCACCGACTTGTAATCGAGCGTTTCCACGCGGCCCGCCAGCGTTTCGCACAGCGTGCCCAAACCGCCCGAGGTGTTGAACGCTTCGTATTCGGTACCGTCGAGCGAGAAATGCTCCAGCCCTTCAAGCGGCTGGACCCACTGCGTGCGCGAATCGCGGATCGCCTCGCACGGCTGACAGTATTCGTTGATCAAACCGTCGACGCTCCACGTCAAGTTGTACTTGAGCGCATTGGTCGGAAACTCGGGCAGCGCCCCCACGCGCATCTTCACTTCGCGCACTTCCGTGAAACGCTTGGCCAATTCGTGGGCTGCGATGCCGATGAAGCCCGGGGCCAGGCCGCATTGCGGCATGAACGCTTGCGAGGCACCGTCGGCGAGCGAGCGAATCGCATGCGTGGCGCGCACGTCTTCCGTGAGATCGAAATAATGGACGCCCGCTGCCTTGGCAGCGGCGGCCACGTTCACGGCGAGGTAATACGGCAGCGCATTGATCAAGACGTCGAAGCCTTGCACGGCCGCGCGAATCGCGTTCGAATCGGCGGAATCGACGCGCTGCGTCGCAATACCCTGTGCGGCCAGCTTCTCGAGGGCGTGATTATCACGATCGAACGCCACGACTTCGTAGTCGCCGGTTTCCCGCAACATATGGGCGATGGTATGGCCGATCAGCCCTGCACCGACGATGGCTACTTTCATGCGCTTCTCCTTCAATTCGTGTTTCGCGTTGTTGTGATCGTGATGCGCGGGTCCACGCTATGCGCGTGCCGTTGCGTTCGAAACAGTTTAGGAAGGTGTAAAAACGGAATATAGGACCAAAATGCTGCGTTTCGACGTCAGTTTTCGACGAAACGTCGATATGGCGCTACATTTCGTCGAAACGGCATGCAGAGAACGGGCGCGGACCCAGGTGCAACGCGGGAAAATCGATCGAATTCAGTTGCCGAATGCGCCGCGATCGATCTTGCGTGCGAGGATGATGGACGTGGTCGTGCGCTCCACCCCTTCGAGTTGGCCGATCTGGTCGAGCAATTCGTTGAGGCGATCGGGCGAGGCGGCACGCAGCCACGCCACGTAGTCGTACTCGCCGCTTACGGCGCAAAGCAATTGCACCTCGGCCATCTTTTCGAGCCGCTTGAGCGCGCTCGGACCGAACTTCGGCGCAAGGATGATGCCGACGTAGGCGTTGATACTGGCGTCGAGCACATCCTGACCGAGCCGCACGCCATAGCCGGCGATGACTTGCATGCGTTCGAGCCGCTCGATGCGGGCCAGCACCGTGGTACGCGCCACGCTCAGCCGGCGCGCCAAGTTGGCCACGCTCTCCCGGGCGTTTTCCTGTAGGAGCGTGAGCAGGTTGCGGTCGAGTTCGTCGAGCTGGTCGAGGCGCGGAGGTCTCATCGATTCGAAGCGGCTGGTATGAGCGAAAGCATCGGATTATCGCCCATGCCGAGCCTCGTAGGCTTTCACATGGGTGTACGCCAGCTCGAGCAGCGTGGGCGGCGCGCCCGCAGGCTGATTCGCACGGCGCCGAGCGAGCAGATCGCCTAGGACGTGGTCGCCCTCGGTTCGCAGCCCGTTCTCGATATCGCGCAGCATCGATGCCGTCAGCGGCGAGCCCTGCGCGAACAACATGGCGCGCGAACGTTCGGCGAACGGCTCGCGCATGGCGTGCCCATGCTCGGCGGCAACGGCCGCGCACTCGTCGAACAACGTGCGCATGGCAACTTGCCCGCCGGGAGCCGCCAAAATGTCGCCGACGCTGGCGCGAAACAGACACGTGCTGCCGGCCAGCGTTGCCAAAAAGACCCATTTTTCCCACATTTGCTGCACGATGGCATCGATCGCCTCGACGTCGAATCCACCGGTACGCAAGGCGGCTGCAATCGCGTCGACACGCGCGCTTTGTGTTCCGTCCAGCTCGCCGAATACGATCGTATGCATATTCGTCATCTGAACGATCGCGCGCGATGCATCGAGCGTGGCCGCGATCAGACAGACGCCGCCCAACACGCTTGCCTGGCCGAAGCGGCCCCGCAGCACGTCCAAATGCCGCATGCCGTTCAGCAGCGGCAAAATCGTCGTCGACGGCCCGACGGCCGGCGCGAACGCATCCATTGCGCTGTCGAGGTCGTAGGCCTTGCAACTGAGCAAAATAAGGTCGTATGGCGCGTCGATGCGTGCGCTGAGGACGGTCTTGACGTTAGCGAGCGTCGCGTCGCCTTTCGGGCTCTTGATGACGAGGCCGTGCTCGGCCAACTCCTGGGCCCGCGCTTCGCGCACGAGAAACGTCACGTCCGCGCCGCCCAAGGCCATCCGCCCACCGAAGTATCCGCCGACCGCGCCGGCGCCCACGACCAAAATACGCATCATCGATCTCCGAAATCGCTCAGTCCCAATCGTTGCGGCTGCCACTGTAATACAGAGCGAAAAAACGCGCCTGCATACGACTTGCACAACAGATGCGTTTCAGATGTAAGCGTATGTCTCACCGGCCGAATACATCGGCTCGGTCTGGTTACACTAAGCCGGAATCCATGAACATGCGCCAAGCATGCACGGTCCAACCGCCGGCGCCCCGGTGCGCCGGCTTTGACTTCGTCCACACGAACGCAGGAGGTTCCATGAAACGGACAATCGTCATTCTCGCGTGTGCGCTTGCCACGAGCGGCGCGTTCGCACAAGCGTCGGCGCCACAGGCGGCGACGGGTATGGCGGCCAGTACGCCTGCCGACGCTCATGCGGCCAAGCGCGAAGCGCACGTCGAACAGCGGATTGCATATTTGCATTCCCAGCTGAAGATCACATCAAAGCAAGAGCCGCAATGGAAGACGTTTGCCGAAGTGATGCGGACCAACGGCCAAAATATGAGCCGGCTCTTCCGCCAACGCAACGAGGCCGAACAGACGCAATCGGCTATCGACAACATGAAGCAATACGCCGAAATCGCCCAAGCGCACGCGGACGATATGAAGCAGCTGGTCGACGCGTTCCAGCCGCTTTACGACAGCTTCTCGCCGGAACAGAAGAAGCTCGCCGATACGACGTTCCGGCAGGTGCGTGACCATGGCGAGCGCGCCGGCAAGTCGGGGGCCCCGGCCAAGAACTGATTGCGCTCGCCCCTTCGCATTCGCGCAGCCGTCATCAAACGAAGGCGCCGAATGTCCCTTGGCCGAATGAAAGGCGTGCGCGTCGCGCGATTTACCGCTACGCTCACGCCTTCTTGACGTTTGGCTTGCTTCCCATGAACGAATTGAAAGACATCGACCTGCGCAACGACCCCGCGGCGGGAAGGTATGTAAAAGACGAAACGGTCACCGTCGAGTTCGCGCAGGCGGCCGGCGCATTGATGAGCCTCGAAGGCGCGAACCGGTATGTTCCCGGCGACGCACTGATTACGGGCACGGGCGGCGCACGCTGGGTAGTCGAGCGGGCTCGGTTCGACGAGAAATACGTCCCGGCCGAGCCGGCCCTTTCGCACGGCGCGGCCGGCCGCTATCGAAACCGCCCTGCTGTCGTGTTGGCCAAGCGCATGGATGCGCCGTTTGCGATGGCCCGCCGAGCGGCGGGCGACGTGTTGAACGGCAACGCCGGCGACTGGGTATTGCAATACGCGCCCGGCGACTACGGGGTCGTACGCGCCGATCGATTCGCTCAGGTTTATCGGCCCGCGTAACCGGACTCCCCGGGCGCGCGCAGCAGGCGCGCCACCCAAACCTACGCGAATTCGTCGCCCAACTCGATCGTGACTTCGCGCGGCACGGTCTGTCCGGCCGCATATTGTTCCTCGAGGGAACCCAGCGCGGCTTCGACATACGCCCGTAGCACGGCATAGCTGCGCGCACGCGCACGCGGCGGCGACGCTCGATAGCGGGCGAACGCGGGCGCGGCGAATTCGACGGTCAGCGTCATGCGGCGCGCCGTCGATCCGAATCGCATCGCCACCCACTGCACGTCCAGGCATGGGATACCGTTTTCGCCCGCGCGCTCGACAAAAACCGTCTGCTCGGGAAAGAGATCGCTGGCCGCTTGGGCGAGCGCCTCGACGTCGGGGCTCGGGCATTCGAATCGGTAAAGTTCCATCGTGAGGCTCAAAACTGTGTCACGCGAAGGCAGGCGATAGCTCGCGAGCCTACAAGGGTAAGCGCGCTAATTTGACGTGCCCGTGCGAATCAATCGATCAATCGTCTTGGCGCCAGACGGTCGAGCGGCGCACCACCAGCTCGCCCGGCAACATCGCTTCGCGCGCCGGCTCCACACCACCCTCGATGCGCTCGTGCAAAAACTCCACGGCGCGATAACCGATGGCGTAGGTGGGTTGCCGAATCGCCGTGACGCCAATGAGCTCGGCCCATTCGGAGTCGTCGATCGACATCAGCGCGACGCGCTCCTGCCAACGCGAGCCGTAGCGCGCGTGCAGATGCAATGCGAGCGACAGCGCGACCGGGCCGTTAGCCGCGAAGTATGCCACGCGCCGGCCGCCTTGCTTCGCGGCCTCCTCGAGATGCCGGTCGACGGCTTCATGCGTGAGTGCGACCGCGTCCTCGTCGCTCAGATCGAGCACCATCGTTTCGCCTCGCAGCGGCGAAACCGTTGCGTCGCGACCTTGCCGTGCTTGCTCGAGCGCCGCGCGAAACGCCGCTTCGCGCAAGCGCCGCGAGCTGACGTTCTCATAAGGCTGCACGGCGAACCGAATATCGTCGAAGCCTTGCTCGACCAGGTGCCGCATACCGAGCGCCACGGCGTCGCCGTTGTCGAGTCCGACCATGTCGGCCGAGAGGCCCTCGATCGAACGGTCGACGAGGACGGCGGGCGTCCCCGCCTCGCCGACGGGGCGAAGCGTTTCCTCTTTCACGCCGAGCGCATTGACGATGACCCCTTCTACGCGATAGGTCGTCATCAGTTGCAAATAGCGCCGCTCCATCTCCACTTCGTTGGCCGCGTTGCAAACGAGCGGCATCAACCCGAGTGCGTGGCATGCCGCTTCCACACCGCGCAATACCCCGACCGTGTAGGGGTTCGTGATGTCGGCGACGAGCAGGCCCACGAGACGATTGCGCCCGCGCTTGAGACCGCGGGCCATTTGATTGGGCCGGTAGTCGAGCCGTTTGATGGCCGCTTCGATGCGTGTGCGCAGATCGGAAGACAGGACGTTCGTCTCCCCATTCAAGTAGCGCGAGACGCTCGTTTTGCCGGTACCGGCTTCGCGCGCAACGTCGCTGATCGTCGCTCGGCGGTTGATGCCCATGGGGCCGATGCTCATTGCTCGGCGGCGCGCGTCTGGCGCGTCTCGAAAGAACCGGAAACCAAGGGGAACCTCCTCGTCAAAGACCTATGCCTTGCAGCCTCGGCATGGCACGGCGGATAGAGAAAAGCGCGCCGGGGCGCGCTTTGCAATTCATACGGTGGCGGCATCATAGCGCAGGGCTTCATCGCGCACCACCCGTGCAAGCGCACGGCGCGCACCTACGACGAATTCTAGTAGGCACGCGCGCGTAAGCGTGCCACGACCTCGGGGTTCGCGATGTTGCGCGTGAGGCGGCCGGCCAGTGCCTCGATGAGATTCTCCGCGGCGCAACGCGCCATGGCGTGGCGAGTCTCGTGCGTGGCCGAACCGATGTGCGGCAACGCCACGACGTTGCGCATCGAAAGCAGCGGCGAATTCGTGGCAAGCGGCTCTTGTTCGAAGACGTCGAGTCCGGCACCGGCGATCGTGCCGGCAGACAGCGCCTCGATGAGCGCCGCCTCGTCGACGATCGCGCCGCGCGAGGCATTAATGAGGATCGCGTTGCGTTTCATCGCGTGCAGCTCGGCCGCACCGATCAAATGCCGTGTCTGCGGCGTAAGCGGCACTTGCAAACAGACGAAATCCGATTGCGACAGCAACTCGCCGAGCTCGACGCGCCGGGCGCCGAACGCGCGCTCGGCGGCTTCGTTCGGATGCCGGTTCGTATAAAGGACACGCATGTTGAATCCGAGCGCCGCTCGCCGAGCGAGCGCACCGCCGATGCGGCCCAACCCTACGATGCCGATCGTCTTCCCATGCACGTCCACACCGTATTGCTCGGGGCCGATGCTGCCGTGCCATTGGCCGGCCTTGACCCATTCGGCGAGATCGACCACGCGCCGCGCGCTCGACAGCACGAGTGCGAATACCGTATCGGCCGTCGATTCCGTCAGCACGTCGGGGGTATGCGCGAGCACAATGCCGCGCGCGGTTAAATCGGCCAGGTCGAAATTGTCGACGCCGACGGAGATCGTCGAAATGGCTTTGAGCCGCGGCGCGCGCGCGACCATCTGCGGAGTCACCTTTACGCTTGCGCCGATCGCGCCGTCGGCGTCGACCAGCGCCGCGCCAAGTGCATCGGCGAGCGCCTCGTGGCTAGCGCCGGGTTCGGCTTCCAGAACGACGACCTGCGCTTGGCGGCGCAGATCGTCGAGTACATCCTGCGGCAGTTTTTTGTAGACGACGATCGTAGGTAGCATGCGATTCACTTTCCGTGGGCATGGGCTCGCGCCGTGAGCATGGCGTCGCTCGTCGGCTGCGCCTTGACGGCGAGCGTGAGCAAGACGGCCGCCACGAGCGCCGCGCTCATGAATGCGTACGAAGCCGCCGGCGAACCGGTCGAGCCATTCAAATAACCGACTACGTACGAACCGACAAACGAGCCGAGCGCACCCATGCTGTTGATGAGCGCCATCGCCCCGCCCGCGACGTTTTTCGGCAAGAGTTCGGGGATGATGGCGAAGAACGGTCCATACGGCGCGTACATCGCGGCTCCGGCCACGACGAGCAATACGTAGGACCACCAAAAATGCGTGGAGCCGAGCGCATACGAGCCAGCGAACGCAGCGGCGCCCACCAGCAGGAACGGCCAGACGAACGCCTTGCGCGCGTCGAGCTTGTCGGAGGCCCACGAGGCCGCGAGCATCGCGATCGTCGCCATTAGGTAAGGCAGCGCCGACAACCAGCCGGTCTCGACCATGCCAAGCACGGAGCCGTTCTTCAAGATCGAAGGCAGCCACAGGACGAACCCGTAGACACCGATGCTCCAGCAGAAATACTGCGCGCTGAGCTTGACGACGGCCGCCGAACGAAATGCTTCGGCATAGTTGCGCACGGGCTTGATGGCCGCTTGCTCGGCGGCCAGCGTTTGCTCTAGCGCGCGCTTCTCGTCCGTCGACAGCCAGGCGACCTCGCTCGGCTTATCGCGTACCGTGAACCACCAGCAAACGGCCCAAACGATCGCCGGCGCCCCTTCCAAGACGAACATTTCGCGCCAGCCGAACGCGTGCACGAGGTAACCGGAGACGACCGACATCCACAACACGGTGACGGGATTGCCGAGAATCAGGAACGTATTGGCGCGCGAGCGCTCCGCTTTCGTGAACCAGTTGCTGATGAAAATGAGCATGGCCGGCATGACTGCGGCCTCGACGACGCCGAGGAGAAACCGCAGCGCGATCAACGACGCGATATTGCTCACGATGCCCGTGAGCGCCGCGCAACCGCCCCACAGCACCAGGCTCACGAATACGAGGCGTCGAACGCTGCGCCGCTGGGCGTAGATCGCCCCGGGAATCTGGAAGAAAAAATAGCCGAGAAAGAACAACGCGCCGATCAACGAGGCCAGCGCGGGGCTAATGCCCAGGTCCTTGTTGATGCCGGCGGCGGAAGCGAAGCCGAAGTTCGCGCGATCGAGGTAAGCGAGGCTGTAGGTGATGAAGATGATCGGCATGATCATCCACCACCTGCGAGGTGCAATCGTTGCGTGCATGGCTGTCTCCTCCTATGCTGCGTTTCAAATGAGCGGCGGCATCGAGCCCCGCCTGCTCGCTCCTGCTTGGCGTGCAGTGTAGGCAAACGCAACCGCGCTTGCTCCGGCGCACTCGACGCAGCGTGCCGCTCGCATACCCGCTACGGCGGACTCCGGCGGCTTGGCTGGCGTGTGCCGACGAACGAAATCAGACCGCTGCGGTCGACCGTTCTATCCGGTCCAATTCTGCCCGCGTGGGTAGTCCTTCCGAATCGCCGATCACCTGGATCGCCAACGCGCCGATGCGGTTGCCGCGCGCGACGGCGCTCGGCAGATCCCGCCCTTCGAGCAACGCGCTGACGACGCCCACGGCGAATCCATCGCCGGCTCCGACCGTATCGACGACATTGGCCACCGGCTGCGCCGCCACGTAGCCGGACGCCTCGGCCGTTCTGAAATACGCGCCGTGCGCGCCGAGTTTGACGACGACGCCGCGTACGCCGAGATCGAGATAAAACCGCGCGATGTCTTCGGGCGCCTCGTACCCCGTCAGCGCAAGCCCCTCGCCCACGCCGGGCAGTACCCAATCCGACAGCTCGGCGAGCGCATTCAACGAGGCGGCCATGGCTTCACGCGAGGACCACAACGTGGGACGCACATTCGGGTCGAACGAGATCGTCTTGCCCGCCGCGCGCATCGATTGCGCAAGGCGAAAGCCGAGCTCGCGCGACGAGGCGGAAATAGCGGGACCGACGCCCGTCAAATGCAGATGGCGCGCGGCGCCCACGTACTCGGCGTCGAAATCGTCGATGGACAGATGGCTCGCGGCCGACCCTTTGCGAAAGTACTCGACGCTCGGATCGCGGCCGTCGGTTTCCTTCGACTTCAACTGGAAGCCGGTCGGGTGGCGCGTATCGATGCTGACATGACTCGCGTCGATGCCTTCGCCCGCGAGCGTATCGAGCACGTATCGTCCGAACGCGTCGGCGCCGACTCGGCTGATATAGCCGACGCGAAAGCCGAGCCGCGACAGACCGATCGCGACATTCAGATCAGCACCGGCAATGCGTTTCGTGAAATGGTCGACCGCCGCGAGCGGGCCCGCGTCGTCCGCCACGAAAAGCGCCATGGCTTCACCGTAGGTCAACACGTCGATGGGGCAAGACATCTATGGCTCCTAGTTTCACATCCAAACGTTCGGTCGAATCGCCGGGTAGGCGGCTCGCGCGCTCACAGCTTCGTAACACCCGAGCGCATCGAGTTTCATGCCGCGGCGAGCCAGGCGACGTGGCGCGTCGCATCGTCTTGCACCGCCTGCTCGGCAAGCGGAAACTCGATCCCCCGAGGCGCGGTGCGCGGCAGCATACTGAAAACCGCTCGGATCGCTGCATCGTCTGCTTTCGGTGCGACCGGAAACCGTCTCGCGCCGTGCCCTTCGGAAGACTTGCAATGCACGTACTCGACATAGGGCGCAAGTGCTCTGGCCGCGTCGACCGGCTCCTCGCCGGCCCAGTCCCAATTGCCGATGTCGAATGTCATCCCTAGCGTATCGGCGGCACCGTCGCGCTCGAGCGCCGAGAACAACGCGACGAATTGCGCGATCGTCCCGTCGCGCTCGCCCTGGCCGTTCTCGACGACGAGCCGGGCCCGGCGCCCCGCACCGACACGGCCGATACGCTCGCCGTCGGCCTGACCCGCGAAGCCGCCCAATTGCAGCTTTACCCAACGCGCGCCGAGCGCGTCGGCCTCTGCGTACGCTGCGGCCAACGTCATCGCGTCCAATTCGCCGTCTTCACGATAAAGCGTGGCCGGCGTCGAATAGACCGACCACAGGCCGCGCCCGGCAATCGCGGCGCCAAGCGCGCGCAGTGCCTCGAAAGAAGCCTCGGCCTCGTGGGCGAACAACTCGCGCCGGACCTCGAATCCGCTTGCCCCGGCAAGTCCCACCGTCTCGATCCACGCTTTATGGCCGGCGCGGCGAACCGCCTGAGGTCCAAAGGCGCTGGCCACCACGACGACCTCGACGTCCCCTGCCGCGTGATGCGTACCTGTTATCTTCAACATGAAATGGAACCGGTTCCAGATTTCAGAGAAAAAAATCGAGCGACAGGCTCGAATGCGTTTATCTTGCCTGCGCCGTCAGCGGACACGCCATCATGGTAATCCCTACGGGCGCTCGCCCGCCGCGGCGGTGCATAGGGCCAGGAACCCCGCGGCAACGCGCGAAGGCGCACCTTCGTGCGGTACTAAGATCGAAAAATTGCGGGTGAGCGCCTTGGGTGCGATCGATAGTTGAACGAGCGCGCCGTCCTCGTGACGCATCGACATCGCGGAGACGAATCCCACGCCCATCCCCGCGCGCACGGCCTCCTTCACGCCCTCGACGCTCGCCACGTTCAACGCGACTTGCATGGGGAGATCAGCCGCCTCGAACGACTGCTCCACGAATTGCCGCACCCCTGAGCCCTCTTCGCGCATCACGAGCGGATACCGTCCCACGTCGGCCAAGGTTGGGTTTGAACCACTATCGATCGAGACGCGCTCGGCCAAAGGATGACCGCGGGGCACGATCGCCACGACCGTATCCTCACGCCACATTCTGACTCCGGTTCCCTCGGGCAGATCGGTGCCGATCGGTCCCTCGATCATGGCAATGTCGAGCGCCGGCAAGGAGGCGACGATTTCGCCGGTGTTGCCACCCGCGGTTTGGACTTCCACCTCGGGATAAAGACGCTGGAAGTCGGCGATCAGGTACGGTAGCAGGTAGCTGGCGATCGTCGTGCTTGCCCCGATGCGCAACGTGCCGCGCGCCACGCCGCGCAATGCGTCGCGATACGCCTGAGCCTGACGGAAGGCATCGCGCACCTTCAGCGCGTATTCCGCGAGCTGAGCACCGCTCGGCGTCAGTCGAATCCCCCGGCCATCGCGCCGGTAAAGCGGCTCGCCGAACTCGTCTTGCAACTGACGCAATTGCCCCGAGACGGCCGGCTGCGACAAGTGCAGCGCCTCCGCCGCGCGGCTGATGTTCAGGCGCTCTGCAACGGCCGCGAATGTTATCAGCTGATCTGGCGTCATTGGCGATGAAATATCGGTTCAGGCGATATATTACGTCACAAATGACGATTTTTCATAAGCTTATATCTGAAATAGGATTGGACCGTCATAACCCGCCCGCTCAGAGGCACACAAGATGTCCCATTCGCCTACCCTCTCCACTCCGTCACAGATCACCTCGCACGGTCAGCTCAACGGCGTCTTATTCGTCGGCCTTTTCGCGGCGGCCGTAACGCGCTTGGCCGCCCTGCCCGCGATTACGGGGTTGGGTATCAGCCCACTGATCGTCGGCATCGTCTGCGGCGCCCTGTACGGCAATACGCTGCGAGCCGGTATGCCCGCGCATTGGGCCGCCGGCGTCAACTTCTCGGCGCGCAAACTGCTGCGCATCGCCGTGGCTTTTTTCGGGTTGCGCGTCAGCCTGCAAGAGATCGCCCAAGTCGGGCTTCCGGGGCTGACCGAGTCCGTCCTGATCGTGGCGAGTACGCTCGTGCTCGGCACATGGCTCGGCATGAAGGTCATGAAGCTCGATCGCGACACGGCGATCCTGAATGCGGCGGGCAGCGCGATCTGTGGCGCGGCCGCCGTGCTCGCATTCGAATCGACCTTGCAATCCAAGCCCGAAAAGAGCGCCGTTGCCGTCGGTAGCGTCGTGCTGTTCGGCACCTTGTCGATGTTCTTGTACCCGCTCATGTATCGCGCCGGCTGGCTCCATCTCGATACGCTCGGCGTCGGCTTGTTCTTCGGGGGCACGATTCATGAGGTCGCGCAGGTCGTGGGCGCAGCCAGCAACGTGAGCGCCGAGGCCACGCATATCGCAACGATCGTAAAGATGACGCGGGTCATGCTGCTCGTACCGGTATTGCTGTTCCTTGGCGTTTGGCTCGCCCGCTCGGCTCGCCGCGAGACGGCCGATGCGCACGGCCGTGCCCATGGATCGCGCAAGATTGCCGTGCCTTGGTTCGCGCTCGGGTTCCTCGCTTGCGTGATCGTCAACTCGCTTCACGTGCTTCCCGCCGTCGCCACGCAAACCGTCAATGCGCTCGATACGTTCGCGCTGACGATGGCGATGACCGCGCTCGGCATCGAAACGCATGTGTCGCAGGTGCGGCGCGCCGGTCCGCGCGCGCTGGCAACCGGGTTCATCCTCTATGCCTGGCTCATCGTCGGCGGTCTGGCCATCACCTGGGGAGTTCAGCACGTATTCGGCTGATTCGGCCGATCGACCGTCACAACACGCCGCGCCGCTCGCTCGCGTTGTCGCGCCCCGCATCGGGGAGCGATGATAGAGGGGCGGCGCGTCGCCGCTTTCCGGAGATGCCTCAATGCCATACGAACTCTATTATTGGAACGGATTGCAAGGCCGCGGCGAATTCGTCCGGCTGGCGTTGGAAGAAGCGCGAGCGCCCTACGTCGATATCGTCCGCGGTAGCGAAGACGACGGCCAGGGCGACTCCGCGATGATGGATCTACTGAACAGCAAGACGGAGCCGTTCCTGCCATTCGCGCCGCCGTTTCTCAAAGACGGCGATCTGATCGTCTCGCAAACGGCCAACATCTTGCTCTACCTAGGCCCGAAGATCGGTCTCGCGCCCGAGACGGATCTGCGCTACGTCGTGCACGGCCTGCAACTGACGATTGCCGACATGGTGACCGAAGTGCACGACACCCATCACCCGATCGCCAGCGGTCAGTATTACGAGGAGCAAAAGGTGCCCGCCAAAGCGCGCGCGGCCGACTTCCTCGCGCATCGCTTGCCCAAATTCATGCACTATTTCGAGCGCGTGCTGGCTCAGAACCCGCATGGGGCGCAGCACCTCGTGGGCGACACGCTGACGTACGTCGACTTATCGATGTTCCAGTTGATCGAAGGGCTCCATTACGCTTTCCCGCGCGCATGCGCTCGATTCGCGTCGCACTATCCGCGTCTGGCGGCATTGCGCAAAGGGGTCGCCGCGCGGCCGAACATCGCCGCCTACTTGGCGTCGGGGCGCCGTTTGCCGTTCAACGAAACCGGCATCTTTCGGCACTACCCCGAGCTGGACGGCGCCGCGCATTGACCGCGGCCCAACAATCGTTCGCGCGCGTGCGGCAACGAGCAGACGGGGCGGTCCGCCAGCGCCCGCCGATGCTATCCTTGCGCTCGCGCTAATTTCATCGAACCCCGAGCCGACGCTTTCTCCGTGCTTTCATTTCTGCTTCGACTGCGCACGCGCGCACAATCGCTTTTTCGTTTGTCCGAGGCCCATACGATGCTCGTTTGGGCCGTCGTCGTCGGCCTGCTCGGCGCCTTCGCGACCGTCGCATTCCGGCATGCGATCGAAGCGTTCCAATGGGTGCTCTCGGGCCGCAGCGGCAGCTTCGTCGCGATGGCGCATGCGCTGCCCGCCTCGATTCGATGGTGGCTACCGGCCGCGGGCGGATTGATTGCGGGGTTCTTCCTGCTCGTCGCCCGCCGTAGCGCCGATACGCAAGCGAACTCGGATTACATGGAAGCCATCACGATCGGCGATGGCGTCGTACCGGTTTGGCATAGCCTGTGGCGCAGCGTTTCCTCGCTGTTTACGATCGGTTTCGGCGGGTCGATCGGCCGCGAAGGCCCGATGGTGCAACTCGCCGCATTAGCCGGCTCCGTCGTCGGCCGTTGGGTCCACTTCGATCCGGCTCGACTGCGCCTGCTCGTCGCCTGCGGCGCCGCGGCAGGGATCACCTCGGCCTATAGCGCGCCGATTGCGGGCGCGTTCTTCGTGACCGAAATCGTGTTCGGTTCGATCGCGATGGAAAACTTCGGGCCGATGCTGGTTTCGTCGGTGGTCGCCAATATCGTCATGCGCGAGTTTTCCGGCTACAAGCCGCCGTACGAGATGCCGGAGTTTCCGGCGATCACGGGCCCGGAAGTGCTGCTCTTCGTCGCGCTCGGCCTGCTGTGCGGCGCCGTGGCGCCGCAGTTCCTGCATCTGATCGAAACCTCGCGCGCCCGCTTTCGCCGTTTGCCGTTGCCGCTGCCAGTGCGCCTCGCGCTCGGCGGCGTCGTCGTCGGCATTATTTCCGTCTGGGTCCCCGAGGTTTGGGGCAACGGCTACAGCGTCGTCAACTCGATCCTGCATTCGCCTTGGACCTGGCGCGCGCTGGTCGTCGTGCTGGCGTGCAAGATCGTCGCGACGGCGGCGACCGTCGGCTCCGGCGCGGTCGGCGGGGTATTTACGCCGACGCTGTTCGTCGGCGCGACGCTCGGCTCGCTGTTCGGGCTCGTCGTGCATGGCTTTTGGCCGCACGGCACGTCGGGCGCGTTCGCCTATGCAATGGTCGGCATGGGTGCGTTTCTCGCGGGCGCGACGCAGGCTCCCTTGATGGCGATCCTCATGATTTTCGAGATGACGCTGAGCTATCAGGTCGTCCTACCGCTGATGCTCTCGTGCGTCGTCGCGTATTTCGTCGCGCGCGCGATCAACAAGACCTCGATGTACGAAGTCACGCTGCGCCGTCATGCGGACGAACAAGAACGTACGCGCCTGCGCGCCAGCCAGGTGCGCGAACTCGTCAAGCCCGCCGACACCGTGGTTCGCCTCGATGCGTCGGTTCACGAGATGACGCGCGTCTTCCTCGAATATCCGGTCAAGTATCTGTACGTCATCGACGAGGCGCGACATTTTCGCGGTGTCGTCGCCTTGAAGGACATCACCTCCGACCTGCTCGAAAAACGCGACACCTCTTCGCGGACGGCTGCCGACTATTTGCAGCCGGGGTTCGCGGTCCTCACGCCCGACATGCCGATCGGCACCGCGTTGCAGCATTTCCTCGCATTCCAAGGCGAGCGTCTGCCTGTCGTCGAATGCGCCGAAGCGCCGACGCTGCTCGGCGCCGTCTATAAGACGACGCTGCTGGATGCCTACCGTCGGATGAATCCCGCTATCTGACGCCCTCATCGAGGCTCGGCAACCGGCGCTTGCCACGATGGCAAAGCGCCACATATTTTCTACAATGAAAAGCAGGCCGCCGAGCCCGCCGCGCGCCGTCCTTCGGCGCGCGCAGCGCAGCCCTTTCGATCGCGAGTCGATCAGGAGCGAAGATGAGTGAACCGTCCCTCGACGCCGTGCGTCGTGACCACGCGGGTTGGATTTTCGTGCACATCGAAGGCGAACCGTACGATCGCGGCGAACAGCACGGTCAGTTGCTCGCCACTGAAATCAGAAACGCGATCCGCACTGCGAAGTATCTGGCCAACTGGGAGACCGGCGAGGATTTCGAGACTTTCACGAAGGCGGCCGTCTCGCAATTCGCCTCGAAGCTCGATACGGAGTTCGCCGACGAAATCCAGGGGATCGCCGACGGTGCGAAGCTGCACTTCGACGAGGTGCTCGCCTGGAACGGCTATATGGATTTGCTCCAAAGCTGGTGGCCCGCCCAGGTGGCGCAGCGCCAATCCGAGTTGGGCGCGAAGTCCTCGGTCGCCCGGCGCGGGCATCATTGCAGTGCGTTCATCGCGACCGGCAGCGCAACGCGCGACGGACGCATCGTCATGGCGCACAACTCCTGGGACCGCTACGCGGCCGGCGACGCGTTCAACGTGGTGTTCGACATCGTGCCCGATTCGGGCCATCGAATACTCATGCAAGGCCTGCCGGGCTGCATTTCGAGTCTCACCGACTTTTGGCTGACCTCGGCCGGACTCATGATCACCGAGACGACGGTTTCCGACTTCGCGGGCTATAACAGCGCGGGCGCCCCCGAGTTCTATCGTTCCCGTCGCGCCACCCAGTACGCGAACAGCATCGGCGACTGGTGCGAAATGTTCGCGCTCTCGAACAACGGCGGCTACGCGAACAGTTGGCTGCTCGGCGATACGAAGACGGGCGAGATCGCGCGTTACGAACTCGGCCTGCACTATTCGGGGTTCGAGAGCACGAAAGACGGGTTCTACAGCGGCTACAACGCCGCGACCGATCAAAAGATCCGCGGTCAGGAATGCGTCGCCGAAGGCGACAGCTACGGCGATGCGCGCGGCAACGGCGCGCGACGGCTGCGATTCATGCAACTGGCCGAGATGCACCACGGCAAGATCGACCTAGAATTGGCCAAGCAGATGATTGCCGACCACTACGACGTCTATCTAAACCGCGACGACAACCCCTGCTTGCGCACGATTTGCGGGCATCCCGAATTGGACGATGCGCACACCGGCGGCGTCGATCAGGGCCCGTTCAATCCATGGGGTGCGAGCGACGGCAAGGTCGTCGATAGTGAAATGGCGCGCGATCTGGCGTTTTGGGCGCGTTGGGGGCATCCCTGCGGGAAGCCCTTCGACGCCCAAGCGTTCATGAGGCGCCATCCACAGTGGAATTGGCTGAACGGTTATATGCGCGACCGGCCGTCGTGGCCTTGGACGCGCTTTGAGGTGCTGCGTTAGGGCCGCGATGGGCGTGGCCTAGGCACAGGACGTGCTGCGACGTGTGTCGGAAAGGCAAGAGACGTCGGACCCGATCGACCGGTCCGTACGCATCGACGCATGCCCAATCGAAAGGAGGTCGAGCGATGAAAGTCTCGACACTGACAACTATGGCCCTACTCTCTGCTTCGTGCTTTGCGGCACCGATCCATACCGCCAGATTCGATAGCGCCACGGCCCGCGCCACATTGGCGGCGGCTCGCGCTAATGCGGCCCCGGTCGCGCCCCCCGCTCCGGACGTCATGACCGACCCCGCCGCGTCGCGTGGCCACTGGCGGCGCATCGCGCTACCTAAGCAGCACGAACTGGCGAGCCGCTTCGCCGCCCACGAACGGCAGGCCCGCACGTGAGCGCCCCCGACAAGCAACGGCCGCAAGGGGCGGCTGCCGGAGCGAAGACGAACGCCGACGGCGCCTCGGCGCCCGACCTTTCGGCCGTCCCAGCCGAGGCCATCGACTTGCAGATTGCCGATGTCTTGGGCGCGGTTCGGTATCCGGCCAACAAAGACCGTCTCGTGGACGCGGCGCGCGATGCGGGCGCTAGCAACGAATTGCTCGCGATCCTCGACGGGTTGCCCGAGCAAGACTATGCGGGCGTCGACGACGTGACGCAATTGATCGGCAGCAACTACGGGCCGGGGCTCGGACTATAAGGACGGCGAAACGGCTGGCGTTAGCGGCGCAAGCGGTCTACGCGCTCAGCGCGTACCGGTACCGAATACGGCTTTCGCGAAAAATCCGGCCAGCACCGCTTCGGTGAGATCGTCGCTGACATATTGCGGGTCGCACATGCGAATCGCCTGGACGCCCTCGCACAGCGCAATCAGTCCCATCGCCAGCACCTCCGCCGGCATCTGTAACGGCACGCCGACGTGCTCGGAGAACATGCGGGCATATCCCGTGAAAAACGCGTGCTCTTCGCGCGAGAACTCGTTGAAGTGCGCGCGGAACTTCGCGTCGCGCGAAGCCAGCAGCTTCGCTTCGGCCCATAAGACGAAGCAGCAGTCGTTTTCGCGAAAGAACTGGCTATAGAACGCGAGCGCGCGCGCTTCCATTTCCTCTCGCGTCGCCCCGTCTTGCAAGATCGAATGCAGATCCATCTGCATCCGCTCATGGTCGCGTCGCAGAAGCTCCATCAGGACCTCCGACTTGCTCCCGAAGTTCGAATAGAACGCTCCTCGCGTATAGCCGGCCGCCTCCGCGACGTCTTCGACGCTCGCGGCCACGAAGCCTTTCTTCATAAAAATAGTCTGCGCAGCATCGAGCAGCCGCAGGCGCGTCTGTTCCTTGCTCTCTTCACGGGTCAAGCGTTTGCGTTTCATGGTGTGAAGTTTAGCACCATCGTTCATTTAAATTCGACTTTGCATTCAAATACACACCTGTATTAGAATCCGCCCCTGTAGTTTTGAACCGGGTCCGCCAGCGATTGCTATGAGCGCTGTGAGGCCCTTGCCTTGCGGGCCTCACGCGCTTGCTTGGTTCGCACACTTCTCTTGCGTGGGGTCATCTTGATTCATCCCGATCTAGACGTGCCGAGTAAGGCGCGCGTGCAGGTCAAAAGTTTGGAATTGTTCGTCTCCCGTCCCGCGCTCAAGCGATACGGAGTTGCGGCAGCCGTTTGTTGCGCGCTCGCGCTCGCGGGCTGCCACCAGCGCGCCCCGGCCGAGGCGCCGCCGCGCCCAGTCGTCGCCGTCGCGGTTCATCCCGACGGTGCCCCGCCGGCTGAAAGCTTGCCGGGCGATATCGAAGCGCGCTACAACACCCCGCTGTCGTTTCGCGTAGCCGGCAAGATCATCGAGCGCGACGTGCGGCTCGGGGACACGATCAAGGCGGGGCAAGTGCTCGCCCGACTCGATCCGGCCGACCTGCAAAAGAACCTCGCCAATGCGCAAGCGCAACTCGATAGTGCGCAACACCGCCTTGTCTATGCGAAGCAGCAGCTCGACCGCGACAGCGCGCAGGCGAGCGAAAAACTGATCGCGCCCGCTCAGCTCGAACAAACGCAGGATGCGTACGCCTCGGCGGCCGCCCAGCGCGACGCGGCGCAGGCGCAAGTGTCGCTGGCGCGCAATCAGCTCGCGTACGCTGCGCTCGTGGCGGACCATGCGGGCGTCATTACCGCCGAGCAAGCCGATACCGGCCAGAACGTCTCGGCCGGGCAAGCCGTCTATGCGCTGGCCTGGTCGGGCGAGGTCGACGTCGTCTGCGACGCGCCCGAAAGCGCGCTTGGCGCGCTGCGCACCGGCGCGAGCGCCGAGGTGACGCTGCCTGCGTTGCCGGGCAAGCAGTTCACGGCGCACGTGCGCGAGATCGCGCCGGCTGCCGATCCGCAAAGCCGCACCTATCGCGTGAAACTGACGCTCGCTGCGCCCGACGCCCAAGTGCGGCTCGGCATGACCGCGCAGATCGCGTTTGCGGGCACGAGGGCGCAAGGCAACGGCCATCCGTTCACGCTCCCCGTTACCTCGCTGTTTCACAGCGGCAGCGGACCCGCCGTTTGGGTCGTGCGCGCCGGCACCGACACGCTGGAGTTGCGCCGCGTGGCCGTCGGACGCTACGACGAGCGGACGTTTTCCGTAACGCAAGGCTTGCAAGACGGCGACCGCGTGGTCTACCAAGGCGTCCATACCGTGAGCGCCGGCGAACACGTGCGCGTCGTTCCCCCGTTGCATCCCGAGGACTTCGCATCATGAGCGGCCCCGATCGCCAAGATACGGCCGCGTTGCCCGCCTCGCCCGCTCCCACGAGCGCACACGAAGAAGGTCGGTTCAATCTATCGGCGTGGGCGCTGCGGCATCAGGCGCTCGTCGTCTTCGTCATCGTCCTCGCGACGCTCGCGGGCATCCTCGCATACACGCGCCTCGCCCAGTCGGAAGATCCCCCGTTCACGTTCCGCGTGATGGTGATTCGTACGCTTTGGCCCGGTGCGACGGCCCGGCAGGTGCAGGAACAAGTCACCGATCGCATCGAACGCAAGCTGCAAGAGACGCCCTACATCGATTTTCAGCGCAGCTATTCGCGGCCCGGCGAATCGATGATCTTCTTCACGATGAAGGACTCGGCACCCGTCAAGGCCGTGCCCGAGACGTGGTATCAGGTCCGCAAGAAGGTCGGCGATATTGCGCAGACCCTGCCGCCCGGCGTCGTCGGTCCGTTCTTCAACGACGAGTTCGGCGACGTCTATACCAACGTCTACACGCTCGAAGGCGACGGCTTCTCCCCCGCGCAACTGCACGACTACGCCGATGAATTGCGCACGGTCTTGCTGCGCGTACCGGGCGTCGCCAAGGTGGACTATTTCGGCGATCCCGATCAGCACGTGTTCATCGAGATCACGAACGCGCAACTCACGCGTCTGAACATTTCGCCGCAGCAGTTGGCCCAAGCGATCGCGTCGCAAAATGCCGTCGCCTCGCCGGGCACCGTCACGACCGCCGACGATCGCGTGTTCGTGCGGCCGAGCGGCCAATTCGGCGACCTGCACGCATTGGCCGACACGTTGATCCCGATCGGCCATCGCAGCGTACGGCTCGGCGACATCGCCACGATCAAGCGCGGATATGACGACCCGCCCGTCACGGAGATGCGCAATCGCGGCCACGCGGTACTCGGCATCGGCGTGACCATGCAGACCGGCGGCGATGTGATTCGCCTGGGCAAGGCACTCGATGCGACAGCCGTGCAGTTGCGCGCGCATCTCCCGGCCGGCCTGACGCTCGAACAGGTGTCGAGCATGCCGCTCGCCGTCTCGCATTCCGTCGACGACTTTCTCGAGGCCGTCGGCGAGGCCGTGGCGATCGTGCTGATCGTCAGTCTCGTTTCGCTCGGGCTACGCACCGGGATGGTCGTCGTGATCTCGATTCCGATCGTGCTCGCGGTGACCGCGCTCGTGATGTACCTCTTCGATATCGGGTTGCATAAGGTCTCGCTGGGTACGCTCGTGCTTGCGCTGGGCCTGCTCGTCGACGATGCGATCATCGCCGTCGAAATGATGGCCGTGAAGCTCGAGCAGGGCTGGAAGCGCACGCGCGCCGCCGCCTTCGCCTACACGAGTACGGCGTTCCCGATGCTGACCGGGACGCTCGTCACCGTATCCGGCTTTCTGCCGATCGCGCTGGCCAAGTCGAGTACCGGCGAGTACACGCGATCGATCTTCGAGGTATCGGCCATCGCACTGATCGCTTCATGGATCGCGGCCGTCGTGCTGATTCCGCTGCTCGGCTATCACCTGCTGCCCGAGCGCAAGCGCGAGCACCATGAGCCGCACGACCATGAGCACGACATTTACGACACGCGCTTTTACCGTCGGCTCGGCGGTTGGATCACCTGGTGCGTCGAACGCCGTTTCATCGTCCTCGGCATCACCGTGGCCCTCTTCATTGCCGCGCTCGCCGCATTTTCGCTCGTGCCGCAGCAATTCTTCCCGAGCTCAGATCGCCCCGAGTTGCTGATCGATCTGCGCTTGCCCGAGGGCGCCTCGTTCGAGGCGACGCTCAAGCAAGCGAAGCGGCTTGAAAAGACGCTCGACGGCCGTCCCGAAATCGACCACTTCGTCGATTACGTCGGCACCGGCGCGCCGCGCTTTTACCTGCCGCTCGACCAACAGTTGCAACAGCCGAACTTCGCGCAGTTCGTCGTCACCGCCAAATCCGTGGAGGCGCGCGAAAAGCTCGCGCAATGGCTCGATACGCGTCTGGAGAACGACTTTTCGGCGGTACGCACGCGGCTGTCTCGGTTAGAGAACGGCCCGCCCGTCGGCTATCCCGTGCAGTTCCGCGTCAGCGGCGACGATATCGGGACCGTGCGTGCGATCTCGGAAAAAGTCGCGGCGACGATGCGCGCCGATCGGCGCACGCGCGGCGTGCAATTCGACTGGGACGAGCCGGCCGAGCGCTCCATGACGTTCGAAGTCGATCAAAACAAGGCGCGCCAACTCGGCGTGACCTCGGAGGACGTATCGAACTTCCTCGCGATGACCCTCTCCGGTTACACGGTGACGCAATACCGCGAGCGCGACAAGCTGATCAGCGTCGATTTGCGTGCGCCGAAGCGTGAGCGCGTCGACCCCGCACGGTTGCTCGGTCTGGCGATGCCCACACCGAACGGTCCCGTGCCGCTCGGCTCGCTCGGGCATATGCGCAACACGCTCGAATACGGCGTGGTCTGGGAACGCGATCGCCAACCGACCATCACGGTGCAAGCCGACGTGCGCGGCAACGCGCAAGGGATCGACGTCACGCACGATCTCGATCGCGCGCTGGCGCCGGTGCGAGCATCGCTGCCGCTCGGGTATCGAATCGAAGTGGGCGGCTCGGTCGAGGAAAGCGCGAAAGGCCAGTCGTCGATCAATGCGCAAATGCCCCTCATGGCGATCGCGGTCCTCACGCTGCTGATGATTCAATTGCAGAGCTTCGCGCGCGTCTTGATGGTCGTGTTGACCGCGCCGCTCGGCTTGATCGGCGTCGTGCTCACGCTGCTCCTGTTCGGTAAGCCGTTCGGCTTCGTCGCCATGCTCGGCGTCATCGCGATGTTCGGCATCATCATGCGTAACTCGGTCATCCTCGTCGATCAGATCGAGCAAGACATCGCGGCCGGTCACCGACGATTCGATGCGATCGTCGGGGCGACCGTGCGCCGGTTCCGGCCGATCACCCTCACCGCAGCCGCTGCCGTCCTCGCATTGATTCCGCTGCTGCGCTCGAACTTCTTCGGGCCGATGGCGACCGCTTTGATGGGCGGCATCACGAGCGCCACGGTGCTCACGCTCTTTTACTTACCCGCGCTCTACGCTCTGTCGTTCAGGGTGCGGCTTGACGAACGCGATCCGCCGCCGAACGCCGACGCGCATACGGGAAATTAATCATGAACGTCTCGCGTATCGCTTACGAACGCCGCACACTCGTCGTCGCGCTGGCCGCGGCTTGGGCGCTGGCCGCGTGCTCGCTCGGGCCGAACGGCGAACCGCCGGCCATGCCCTCGCCGGCCCACTACGGGCAAGCGGCGCTGCCCGAGCAAACGGCTACGGCCGGCGGCGTCGCTCAGCATTTCGATGTCGGGGCGCAGCCGGTGCCGAACTGGTGGCATCTGTATGGCTCGGCGCAACTGGACGCGCTCGTCGACGAAGGCCTGAAAAACAGCCCCACGCTTGCCGCCACCGCGAAAAACCTAGCGGGCGCGCGCGAGCAACTGCGCGCGCAGATCGGCTCGTCGGTGCTGCCCACGATCGACGCGAGCGGACAAGCCACGCGCAATCGGGCGCTCAGCATTCCCGGTGCGGGGCCGCAGACCGTGTTGTACAACGTCTTCGTCGGTCAGCTAGAGGCGCATTACACGTTCGATTTGTTCGGCGCCGTGCGTTATGCGAATGCCGCACTCCACGCACGCGTCGACGTCCAAGCGTTCGAACTCGACGCGGCGCGCCGCACGTTGGCCGCCAATATCGTCACGACGGCGATTGATGCCGCCGCCTTGAACGACGAAGTCGAGGCAACCCGGCGGCTCGTCGTGTTGGCGCGCCAAACGGCGCAAGAGGATGCGCGCCGCTATGCACTGGGTGCCGTGCCGCATGCGCAAGCGTTGGCGTCCGAACAAAACGCGTCGGATCTCGAAGCGAGCCTGCCGCCGCTCTTGCAGCAGCGGCAAGCCGCCCGTCATGCATTGGCGGTGCTCATCGGCCGAACGCCCGATGCCGTGCCCGACATTCCGACCCTCGCGAGTCTGACGCTGCCCGAGCACGTCCCGGTCGTCGTGCCGTCGTCGCTGTTGCATACGCGCCCCGACATCGCGGCGGCCGAAGCGGCGCTCAAGGCCGCGGCGGCCGACGTCGGCTTGGCGACCTCGCAATTGTTCCCGAATTTGTCGCTCACGGCGTCGATGGGACAAGGCGGGTTCAGCTGGCCGGCTGCGCTATCGGGTGCCGGTGCGCTATGGAGTATCGGCGGTTCGCTGACGCAGCCGCTCTTTCACGGTGGGGCGTTGTTCGCGCAGCGGCGTGCGGCGATCGATTTCTACCAGGCGGCGACCGAGCAATATAAGGCGGCGGTGCTGTCGGCCTTCCAAAACGTGGCCGATACGCTTGCGGCGCTCGAATACGACGCTCAGGCGGCGCGGGCAAGCGACGTCTCCGCCGCTTCGGCCCAGCAGGCATTCGAGGAAACGGCTTCGCGCGGCAAGCTCGGCGCGGTATCGGATCTAAGCGTGCGTGTTAGCGAGCAGCAATACTGGAACGAGCGATTGGCCGCGATTCGCGCGTCCGGGCGGCGTCTTGGCGATACCGCCTTGCTCTATCAAGCGATGGGTACGCCGCAAGCGACCGAGTGACCGGCAAACCGGGACGCCGGCATGGTCGATGCCGCCGTCCCGGTACCAGGTTCGGCGGCATCGCCTTAACGGCGACGAAGGCTTAGACGACCTCAGCGAGCCTGCGCCTCTCGGCGCGGAGCAGGAAGTAGTTGATGCCGATGACACCGACGGTGACGACGCCGATAAACAGCGTCGCCAGCGCATTCATCTCGGGATTCAAACCGAGCCGTACGCGCGAGAAAACGACGAGCGGCAGCGTCGTCGAACCCGGGCCCGACAAGAACGCCGACAGCACGAGGTCGTCGATCGACAGCGTGAACGAAAGCAGCCAGCCGGCCATCAATGCTTGGGAAATCAACGGCAAGGTAATCGAAAAGAACACCTTGAACGGCGTCGCGCCGAGATCGAGGGCGGCCTCCTCCAACGAGGGATTGAGCTCGCGCACACGCGATTGAACGATGATGGCCACGTACGACATGCACAGCATGACGTGGCCGATCCAGATCGTTGCAAACCCTCGACGCTCGGGCCAACCGAGCCACTTGCCCATCTCGATGAACAACAGCAGCAACGAGATGCCCTGAATGACTTCCGGGATCACGAGCGGCGCATTGATCATGCCGCTAAACAGCGTAAAGCCGCGAAAACGCCCCATCCTGGCGAGCACGAAGCCGGCCCAGGTGCCGATGAATACCGATGCGAAGGCCGTCAGCAACGCGATGCGCAACGAGAGCCAAAACGCCGCGATGAGTTCGTCGTCTTGCGCGAGCGCGGCGTACCAACGCGTGGAAAAGTGCGTCCACACGGTGACGAGCTGCGACGCGTTGAACGAATAGACGACGAGGCTCAGGATCGGAACGTAGAGAAACGCGAACCCGACGCCGAGCGCCGTCACTTGCAATGTACGGTTCGGTTTGATCATCGCCGCGTTTCCAGTTGTTTAGCCTGAAAATGCTGGAACATCGCCATCGGCACCAGCAGCAGCAAGACCATCGCGCACGTGACCGCGGACGCCATCGGCCAGTCGGCGTTGTTGAAGAACTCGTTCCACATGACGCGGCCGATCATGAGCGTATCCGCGCCGCCGAGCAGTTCGGGAATCACGTACTCGCCCACCGCCGGGATGAACACGAGCAGGCAGCCGGCGATGATGCCGTTTTTCGAGAGCGGCAACGTGATCTGGACGAACGCCTTCCACGGCTTCGCACCGAGATCGTAAGCGGCTTCGAGCAGCGTGAGATCCATCTTCACGAGATGCGCGTAAAGCGGCATGACGAGAAACGGCAAATACGAGTACACCATGCCGATATAGACGGCCGTATTGGTCCGATACAACTCGATCGGCGTATGAATGAGCCCGATCGTCAGCAAGAAGTTGTTGAGCAGCCCATTGTTCTTGAGAATGCCGATCCACGCATACACGCGAATGAGGAACGAGGTCCAGAACGGCAGCATCACCGCCATCATCAAGATGTTGCGCGAATTGGGATTCGAGCGCGCGATGTAGTAAGCCATCGGATAGCCGAGCAGCAAACACAGCAGCGTCGTGACGCCCGCAACGAGCACCGAGTTGACGTAGGTGGCGAAGTACAGGCTATCGGTGAACAGAAACGCGTAATGCGCAATGTTCAACGAAATCTGAACCACGCCATCTTTGATGGCAACGAGTTCCGTATACGGCGGAATACCGAGTTGCAACTCCGCGAAGCTGATCTTGACGACCAGCAAAAACGGCACGAAGAAGAACATCAGCAACCAGATGAACGGACCGGCGACGACGGCGGTACCGCCCGTCAGCCGCATACGCCGAGCCGGCCAGGTTGCGAGCGAGAGCAAATGCGCTTTCATGCCGTCAGCACCACCCCGGCCGATGCGCTCCAGCGCACGTAGATCTCGTCGCCCCAGGTAGGCGACTCGATCTCCGTCAGTGCCAGGCTCGAGACGTTGGCGACCACCGTCTTACCGGAATCGAGCTGCACGTGATAAAGCGAGTAGCCGCCCATGTAGGCGATGTTCGCGACCGTGCCGTGCCCCCAGTTGTAAGCGCCTTCGGGCGGCTTGCGCGTCAGCGCGATGCGCTCGGGGCGCACCGAGATCGTCACGGGCATGCCGAGCGGCCCTGTAATGCCGTGATTGACGTAGAGGCGGCAAGGCAGCTCGGTCGTCTCGACGAAAACGTGATCCGGCTCGTCTTCCACGACGTGTCCGTCGAACAGGTTCGTCGAACCGATGAACTCGGCCGAGAAACGCGTATTCGGATACTCGTACACCTCGTGCGGCGTGCCGAGCTGGACGATCTGCCCTTCGCTCATCACGGCGAGGCGATCGGCCATCGTCATCGCTTCTTCTTGATCGTGCGTGACCATGATGCAGGTCACGCCGACGCTATCCAAAATATTCACGAGCTCGATCTGCGTGCGCTGGCGGATCTGCTTGTCGAGCGCCGACATCGGCTCGTCGAGCAACAGCAGTTTCGGCCGCTTCACGAGCGACCTTGCGAGTGCGACGCGCTGCTGCTGACCGCCCGATAGCTGATGCGGTTTGCGCTTGGCGAAACGCCCCATTTGCACGAGTTCGAGGGCGGCATGCACGCGCTCCTTCAGCTCGGCCTTTTGCACGCCTTCCTGCTTGAGCCCGAAGGCGACGTTCGACTCGACCGTCATATGCGGAAATAGCGCATACGACTGGAACATCATATTGACGGGACGGCGATACGGCGGCATCAAGGCGAGATCTTCGCCGTCGATCAGAATCTTGCCCGAGCTGACCGACTCCAAGCCGGCCAGCATCCGCAGCAGCGTGGACTTGCCGCAGCCGGAGCTGCCGAGCAGCGCAAACAGCTCCCCTTTCGCCACCGACAAGCTGACATTCTTGACCGCGACCGTTTCACCGAACTTCTTGACGACGTCGACGATCTGCACGAAGTTGTCGGCCGATGCGTTGCCGACCGAATTTGAACCTGCGGGGCGCGCGCCGGCGGCCGGCTGCGAGCTCGACTGATCGCTCATGATGTGCTGCTTGACTCCACTCGTTGGACGTACAAAGCCCCCGGCGTTGGCTCCGGGGGCTTCATGACTGCGTGCCGCTTGCGGCGACGAAATTATCGGCCCGTCTTGAATTCGGTCCACAGCCGCGTCTGTAGACGTTGGATTTCAGGCGGCAGCGGCTTCAAGAGGAACAGCGTCTTGACAACGTCGGCCGGCGGATAGACGGCCGGGTCGTTCGCGATACTCGGATTGACGTACTTCTTCGCTTCCGCGTTCGCCGTCGGGTAGTAGACCGCATCGGTGATCGCAGCGTTGACTTGCGGCGTCTCGATATAGTTGATCCACTGGTGCGCCGCATCCTTGTGCGAGGCGTCCTTGGGCATCGCCATCACGTCGAACCAAACCGGTGCGCCGCCCTTCGGGATGTAGTACTCGACCTTGTAGGGCTTCTTGGCTTCGAGCGTGCGGTGCTTGGCGATCACGACGTCGCCCGACCAGCCGTACGCGAAACAAATATCGCCGCCGACCATGTCGTTGATGTAGCCCGACGAATTGAACTGCGTGATGTACGGACGGATCTTTTTCATCATCGCGAGCGCGGCCTCGTAATCGGCCGGGTTCGTGCTCATGGGATCCTTGCCGATGTAGTGCAGTGCGGCCGCGAAGAATTGATCCGGTGCGTCGAGCACCGACACGCCGCAAGCCTTCAACTTGGAGATGTTCTCGGGCTTGAACAGGATGTCCCAGTTATCGAGCGCAACGTTCTTGCCGAGGATTTGCTGGGCCTTCGTCACGTTGTAGCCGAGGCCCGTCGTGCCCCACGCCCAAGGCACTACGTATTTGTTGCCCGGGTCCGCGCCGGCCACGAGGGCCATCAATTGCGGATCGAGGTACTTGAGATTGGGGATCTTCGACTTATCGAGCGGCGAAAAGATACCGGCTGCGATTTGCTTGCCCGCGTAATTGCTCGTCGGCACGACGATGTCGTAGCCCGAATTGCCCGTCAGCAGCTTCGCTTGCAGCGTATCGTCGCTATCGTAATTGTCGTAGCGGACGTGGATACTCGACTGTTTTTCGAAGTTCGGAATGGTGTCCTTGGCGATGTAGTCAGACCAGTTATAGACATTTAGCTGCGTATCCTTGGCCGACGCCACCCACGGCGCCGCGCACAAAACCAGTGCGGTGAGCCCGCCCATCACCTGTTTTTTCATCCCGTTCTCCGATGCAGACCGGTTCGCCCGGCCTCAACCCCGCCCGTGCCGCGACAACCCGCCCGCGGCTCCTCTGAAAAACCCGAAAGCTACCATCAAACATTCACCCGCGGCACAAAAATACGAGCCGCTCGGATCACCTGTCGCGCAAACGGCACATATGAGCCCTCGCGTTGCCGGATAACATGGTCCGGTACGCTGAATCGGGCGCAATTTTATCGGGTTATGAGCCCTTGTCCACTTGAAAAAAACCTCGATTAGCCTTTCGGATAGCCTGCGGCGGACGCGTGGTGCCCCGCAGGCGCCGGCCCCTTGCGCGGTATGGGGTTTCGCAGGGCGGGCGCGGCGTCGGCTACCATACGGTTCGACCCGCATACGAGAAATGGTTTCATGGCTTCAAACCTTCACGCCCTACCCGACAGCCCCTGCATCGGCGTCTGCTCGACGCTCTTCGACGAAGTCTGCAAAGGCTGCGGCCGCACGGCGACCGAAGTCTCGAATTGGGTCTTCATGAGCGATACGGAAAAACGCGCCGTTTGGGTGCGTATCGAGCGCGAAGGCACGGCAATGCGTTTTAGGAACGACAACCTTTGACCCGCCGTTGAAAGCGAAAAACGCCGGGCTAAGCCGGCGTTCGACTACAGCAGCGAACCGCTCGCGGCCCGCGCCGCGCTCTCGTTTAGAACTTCATGCCGACCCCGAGGCCGATCACGAGCGGGTCGATATGCAGCGTGCCGAGCGACTGGCCGTTCAGCGATGCGCCGGTCTTGATCCAGATCTTCTTGATGTCGGCGTTCACATAGAGCCGTTTCGTGATCTGCACGTCGACGCCCGCCTGCAAGGCCGGGCCGAAGCTATGGTTGTCGATCGCAATCGACTGCCCGCCCGCGTTCAGCCCGTTGTTGTAGAACAGCGTGTAATTGATGCCGGCGCCGACATAGGGCCTGATGCGCCCTTGGTGATTGAAGTGATATTGCAGCAACAACGTAGGCGGCAACACGCCCACGCCGCCGAGATTGCCGAGACTCGAGGTCAGTTGATGACGCGAGGTCGCGAGAATCAACTCGACGCCCAGGTAGTCGCGGATCATGTACGTGAAGTCGAGCTCGGGCACGATCGCGTTGTTCACGCCCACGTTGAGCGCCGAGAGCGTCTCGTTTGTGCGGGCGGTCGGCTCGATGCTGATGGCCCGCAGACGGACCAGCCAGTCGCCGGTGTGCAGTGCCCCGTTGCCCGAGTAGTCGGGCGCTGAAGCAACCGGCGCCGCAACGGGCGCAGCGTCGTCGGCTGCGAACGCGGAAGAAGCGGCCAGCGAAGCGCTGATGAGACATGCCGCAATAGTGAAGTGCTTGATTGTGGTGCAGCGTTGGATTTGCATTTCGATTCCCTCTCGTCTAAACCCCTACATTCTTTGTGGGTTATCGACGAAAGGGGTTGACCCCAATCAACCATGGGCCAAGACATGCCGCGGTGCGACAGCCGGTCGCGCATCAACATCGTTTGCCGGCCGGCCGACGAACTACGCGGGCTTGGGCACCTTCAATTGGATCGATTTGTACTCGAGGTACTCCTCGAGCCCGTAGACGCCGTTTTCGCGGCCGTAGCCCGATTGTTTGAAGCCGCCGAACGGGGCTTGCATGTTCCAAGCACCGCCGTTGACGTCAACCTGGCCGGTACGGATGCGCCGCGCGACGCTGATTGCTCGCTCGTCGCAACCCGCCCAGACCGCTCCGCCCAGCCCGTAGATCGAATCGTTGGCGATGCGGAGCGCTTCGTCCTCGTCCTCGTAGGTCAAAATCGACAAGACGGGGCCGAAGATCTCTTCCTGTGCGATCGTCGCCTTCGGGTGGACTCGACCGAAAACGGTCGGCCTGACGAAATAGCCGTGGGTCAACCCATCGGGCATATGCGCGCCGCCGGTGACGAGTTCGGCGCCTTCGGCGATCCCGCGTTCGATGAATTCGCGTACGCGCGTCAGTTGGGCAGCCGATGCGAGCGGCCCGAGACGCGTCGTCTCATCGCGGGGATCGCCCACGACGAACGTTTCGGCCGCGGCCTTTGCCAGCGCTCGCACCTCTTCATAACGCGATTCGGGCACGATGAGACGCGTATGTGCCGAGCACGTTTGTCCCGAATTGAGATAGCAAGCGGAGACTGTGCTTTTCACGGCCGTCGCAAAATCGGCATCGTCGAGGAGCACGGCAGCCGATTTGCCGCCCAGCTCGAGTGCGACGCGTTTGACGCTCGCGGCCGCAAGCTCGGCGACGCGTTTGCCCGCGCGCGTCGAACCCGTGAACGAGACCATATCGACGAACGGATGGCTCGCAACGATCTCGCCGACGACGGGACCGTAGCCGCTGACGAGGTTGAATACGCCGGCCGGAAGGCCTGCTTCGTCGATTGCTTCCGCTAGCATGAACGCATTGAGCGGCGCGACTTCCGACGGCTTGAGCACGACCGTGCAGCCCGCCGCCAGCGCGGCGGCAACCTTCAGCGTGATTTGATTGAGCGGATAGTTCCAAGGCGTGATCGCGGCCACGACGCCGACGGGCTCGCGCACGACCAGAGAATTGCCGACGCGCGCTTCGAACTCGAATTCGCGCGCGAGCTTGGCGTAGAGGTTCCAGTTATAGACGGGACTGCCGACTTGAATGGCGCGCGAGAGCTTGAGCGGCATGCCCACTTCGCCGCAGATCGAGGCGGCCAGCGCGTCGGTGCGCGCCTTGAGGTTCGCCGCGATTTTTTCGAGGTAACCGGCGCGTGTCGCCGCGGGCGTCGCTGCCCATGCGTCGAACGCGAGCTTCGCCGCTTCGACAGCGGCTTCGGCGTCGGCGACCGAGCCTTCGGGGATACGGCCCATCACCGCTTCGGTACCCGAATCGATGACGTCGATGGTGCCCGTGCCCGAAGGCGTCAGCCATTGGCCGCCGATATAAAGCCGATCGTAGATTTTCATGCGAGTGTTCACCTTGTGGGTTTCGACTCGCACATTTTACTCAGCGTCGGGCAAAAAACGATCGGACGCGGCCCAATCGCCGGTTGGATCGTTCGATACGGATTCGATACGAACCCGATGCGGCTCAGGCGGACGGCCCGCCCTCAGCCGCAAGCAAGCAATTTACTGCACGCCCTGGCTAGCCAGGAAGTCCTCGTAATTCCCGCCGAAGTCGTACAGCGTGCCGTCCGTGCGCACTTCGATGATGCGATTGGCCAAACCGCTCACGAATTCACGGTCGTGCGAGACGAAGATGAGCGTGCCTTCGTACTTCTCGAGCGCGATCTGAAGCGACTCGATCGACTCCATATCCATGTGGTTCGTCGGTTCGTCCATCAAGAGCACGTTATGGCGGCCCAGCATCAGCTTGCCCCAGATCATGCGCCCCTTCTCGCCGCCCGAGAGGACCTTGACGGACTTCTTGATGTCGTCGGCATTGAACAGCAAACGTCCGAGCGTGCCGCGCACCATCTGGTCGTCGTCGCCTTCCTTGCGGTAGGTGTCGATCCAATCGGTCAGCGTCACGTCGTTCGGAAACTCTTCATACGTGTCTTGCGGCATATAACCGACGTTCGCGTTCTCGGCCCATTTGATCGAGCCGCCGTCGAGCGCCAAATTGCCGAGCAGCGCGCGCAGCAGCGTCGTCTTGCCCGCGCCGTTCTCACCGATGATCGCAATGCGCTCGCCCGGTTGCACGCTCAAATCGAAGTTCTCGAAAATCGTGCGCTCGTAACGCTTCGTGATGTGCTCGGCCACCACGGCGATGTTGTGCAGCTTCTTTTCGTACTCGAAGCGAATGAACGGATTCTGGCGCGAGGACGGCTTGAATTCCTCGATCTTGATCTTGTCGATCTGCTTGAGGCGGCTCGTCGCCTGACGGGCCTTCGACTTGTTCGCCGAGAAGCGGCGCACGAAGTCTTGCAGATCGGAGATCCGCTCCTTCGCTTTCGCATTCGCCGCAGCCTGGCGCTCGCGCGCCTGCGTCGAGGCGAGCATGTAGTCGTCGTAGTTGCCCGGGTAGAGCTTCAGCGTGCCGTAATCCATGTCCGCCATGTGCGTGCAGACCTGGTTCAAGAAGTGCCGGTCGTGGGAGATGATGATCATCGTCGAGTTGTACTCGTTGAGGATGTTCTCCAGCCAGCGAATCGAGTTGATGTCGAGGTTGTTGGTCGGCTCGTCCAGCAGCAGCACGTCGGGATTCGAAAACAGCGCCTGCGCGAGCAGCACGCGCAACTTCCAGCCCGGAGCGACGTTGCTCATCGGGCCGTTGTGATCCTCGATCGCAATGCCGATACCGAGCAGCAGCTCGCCCGCACGAGCCTCTGCCGTATAGCCGCCGTACTCGGCGAATTTCGCTTCCAACTCGGCGGCATGCATGTAGTCGTCGTCGGTCGCCTCGGCGTTCGCGTAAATGGCGTCGCGCTCGGTCATCGCGGCCCACATCTCGGTGTGGCCCATCATGACGACGTCGAGCACGCGCATGTCTTCGTAGGCGAATTGGTCCTGGCGCAGCTTGCCCAGGCGAACGTTCGGTTCCAGCATGACGGTGCCCGAACTCTGCTCGAGATCGCCGCCGAGGATCTTCATGAACGTCGACTTGCCGCAGCCGTTCGCGCCGATGAGACCGTAGCGGTTGCCCTCGCCGAACTTGACCGAGATGTTCTCGAACAAGGGCTTCGGCCCGAATTGCATGGTGATATTGGCGGTAGACAGCACGGCGCGTCCCTTCGAATGGTGATCGGCGAAAAACCCGGTATTTTACCAAGCTTTCGCCGACCCCACCCGCTTGCCGCCGCCGGCTATTCCGGCCCCATGCCGTGGCCGGCCCAGGAGCCGTCTTCAGTGCGCGGGGTGCGCGCCGGGCGGGGGCGCTTTGGGCGCCGCGCGCATTTGCGCGAGCAGTAAGTCGCACGGCGCGCCTTTCACATTGCTCGGCGCGATGAGCGGGATCAACGCCGCGAACGGATTGATCAAGCCCAGCCCCACCGCCGCGCCCGCCCGCAGAGCGATCGACGTCTTGCTCACGCCGACGTCGGGATGCTTGAAGGTGCCCTTCACGTAGAGCGGCGAGCGCAGCGTGAAGATGCGGAAACCCTTCGTATGAGGATGGATCGTCAAATCCATCGTCTCGTCTTGCAGATTGATCTTTCCGTCCATCCCGATGAGCGCATCCGACGTATCGAGCGCGAACGTGCGCGTATCGAGCACGCCGTCGGTTGCGGCGAAATCGGCGGCCATGCAGTTGATATCGACGTCGCGCGTGCCGAACAGCTTCTCGTAGACCACGTTCGCCACGTTCAGTCCCGCAGCCTCCATGATGAGCCGGCTCAGCTTGCCTTGCGTGACCAGCGCTTTCGCTTCCCCGTCGAGCGTACCGCCCAATGCGGCCGGCGAGTTGCCCGTCGCCGACAAGCTCGCGTCCGCATTCAACTCGCCCATCGCCGATTGCATGGTCTTTTGCGTCGGGAACAATTGTTTCAGCTTCAGGTGACGCGCTGAGAGCTTCATCCGCGCCTGTAGGGGCACCTTCGAGCCGTCGAGGTAAAAGTTGGAAGACAACGTTCCGCCCGCTACGCCGAAGTTCAACGGCTCGAACGTCAGCACGCCGTCTTTCATGACGACGTGCGTGTCCAGATCCGTGATCGGCAGCGAGGGATCCTTGACGATGCGCCGGCCCTTGAACGTGACATCGGCATCGATCGCTTTCCATCGCTCGGTATGAAACGGTTCCACCGGCAACGCGCGGGCGCTCGGCTGTTTGACGCTCTCCCCTCGGCGCGCCTTGTTCGCATTCGAATCGGCCCCGACGATCGGTGCGAGATCGGAGAACTGCAACACATTCGAGGTGACGTGCCCCGTCAGCAACGGTCTAGGCTTGCGCGACGCATACGTCAGCGTTCCTTCTAAATCGCTGCCGCCGACACGGCCCGTGAAGTCGCTGTACGTGAATTTGCTGGCGCCCGTTTCGAAGTGTCCGGTGAGATGCCCATCGGTCGCATAAGGCGGCGTCTGCGGCAACGTCACGCCCAGAATCGGATAGAGATGCGAAAGATCTTGGCCTTGCAGCCAGAGCCGCAGATCGAGCGCGGACAAATGGACGGGGTCGGTCAACGTGCCGACGAGCGCGAGGCGCGTGTCGCCGATCTTGACGTCGGCCTGCATCGGGAAGGGACGCGTCGCATCGCGCAGCGCCAGCACGCCGCCGAGCTTGCCGGTGCCCGAGACATCGGTCTTGCGATAACGCCCCTTCGCCTGCCAAGCGAGCGCGTAGAGAAGCGACGATCGCGAGCCTGCCGCCGTCCCGGAGGCGGTGGGCGCAGCAGCCGCCGAAGCGGCCGGCGAGGAAGCGGGCGGCGGACTCGACGCCGCGATCTCGGCCGACGCTTCGCGCGCGCCCGATGCCGTCTGCTCCTGCGCGGCGAGCTTGCGCGCGCCGTGCTCGCCGATCAAGTGAGCGGCCGAGCCGCGCGAGGCCGTTTCCTGCTGCTTCATGACGTCGCCGATCGGCAGCGGCTTACCGAGCGTATCGACATCCACGTGCAACGTGATCTGATCCATTTCGTCCGACAGCGCGATATGGCCTTTCGCAAAACCTAGATCGGCCAGGCGCAGCGTCCAGCGCGACGGCGTCGTCGACTTGGGAAGATTGAACGTCCAATTCGCACGCCCGTCTTTGAGCCGCTCGAGATCGATCGACGGATTGACGAGGTCGATCGAGGGAATCGAAATGACATGCGAAAGCAACGGCAGCACCTCCACGTCGAAACTGATCGAATCGAGCCGTGCGAAAGTCATCGAAGCGGTCCATGGCGGATTGCCGACCGTCACGTCATAAGCCGAAAAACGCGGCCAAGGCACCCATGCGCGCCAGCCATGTTCGTTTGCCGGGTGTTGCCAGCCGACCCGTAAGTCGCCGTTGATCGCGAACGGCCGCCCGATCGCTTGCGAAACCTTATCGTCGACCCAAGGTCGAGCGCGATTCCAGTCGAAGGTCAGAACGAAGATGGCAAGTGCGGCGCACAGTACGAGCACCACAACCACGATCCAGGCGAGGATCTTGCCGATGGTACGAGCGACAGTGGCAGGATACGGCATGCAAAGAGTCTCGATCGTTTATTGAGCGGCGCGGTGCGACACCGTAACGGCGGCGAGCGCGGCCTTCCTGCTCGACTCCGCAGCAATTGCCGTGCCTTGCATCGGGCCCTATGACCTATGATGCGGGTTCGAGCCTCCGATTCATCGCATCATCGATCTCCCCCCCGCAACAGATGACCGCACCCATTCTTCTGCAAGCGCGTGCCCTGCTCCGACGCGATACGGCGCGCACCGAGAAAACGCTGCTCGGTCCAGTCGACTTCTCGCTTTGCCCAGGCGATCGCGTGGCACTGACGGGACCGTCCGGTTCCGGTAAGAGCGTGTTTATGCGCGCGCTCGCATTGCTCGATCCGATCGATGGCGGCCAAGTGTCTTGGCATGGGCAACGCATCGATCGTCACGCCATCCCGCGCTATCGGCGAAGCGTCGTCTATGTCCAACAGCGCCCCGCCCTCATCGACGGAACGGTCGAAGATAACCTGCGCTATCCGTACTCGCTACACGCTTATCGCGATACGTGCTTCGACGGCGACCGCGCCGCGCGGCTCGCTAGCGCGGCCGGCAAACACGAGGACTTTCTTTCCAAACGCGCGAGCGATCTATCCGGCGGCGAAGGACAAGTCGTCGCGCTGATTCGCGTGCTTCAGCTCGAGCCTGAAGTTCTGCTACTCGACGAGCCCACGGCCTCGCTCGACCCGGAATCGGCGCGCGCCATCGAAGCGCTCGTCGCCGACTGGTTCGAAGCGAGCCGCGCGGTGCGCGCATCGATCTGGGTATCGCACGACCCGGCGCAAGCCCAGCGTGTCGGGGAGCGTCGGTTGACGATGCGTGCCGGCGCGCTCGCCCCGCATACGGAGGCCCGCCCATGACCCCCGTCTTGCATGCATTGAGCTTCGTCGACGTCGCGATCGCGGCCCTGCTCATCGTCGTCAACGGCGCGATCTCCGTCGCGCTGACGCTCGGCCTCGGGCGCCAACTCGCACTGGCCGCCGTGCGCACCGTTGTCCAGTTGCTGCTCGTCGGCTATGTGCTCGGATGGGTGTTCTCCGTCGATCGCTGGTATGTCGTGCTGGCGTTGATGGCGCTCATGACGATCATCGCCGGTTTCGCGGGTGCCGCGCGTGGGACGCATACCTATGCGGGGCAACGCATGGACAGTCTCGTCTCGATTTGGATCAGTGCTTGGCTCATTGCGGCCGTCGGCTTGTTCGCGGTCATGCGGATTCATCCTTGGTACGAACCGCAATATGCGATTCCCATTCTCGGCATGATTTTGGGTAACACGCTAACCGGCGTGTCGCTCGCGATCGAACGCATGACGGAGACCCTGACGGCACGGCGTGACCGCGTGGAAATGGCGCTCGCGCTCGGGGCCACGCGCTGGGAGGCTGCGCGCGACGCAGCGCGTGGGGCCGTGCGCGCGGGGATGATTCCGACGCTCAATCAAATGGCCGTGGTCGGCGTCGTTAGCTTGCCGGGGATGATGACGGGGCAGGTGCTCGCCGGCCAATCGCCGCTGCAAGCCGTGCGCTACCAGATCGTCATCATGTTTTTGATCGCGGCGGCATCGGCGCTCGGAACGGTCGGCGCCGTGTTGCTGACCTATCGGCGCTTGTTCAGCGCCGACCATACGTTCCTTGCCGCAAGGCTCGTTGAGCGCGGCGCGCGGCGCTGATCGGCGTGCCCAGTCACGCGGGCGCCGCCGCTAAGGTTATCGCTGCGCCGAAACGGTCACCTGCGTGCCGTCGCTGAGCGTGACCGTTTTCGCGCTGCCGCTCGTCGGCATCGTGAACCGCACGACTTGACTCAGCATATCGACGCCCGGGCACTGGAGCGTCTTGCCGTGCACTTTGACGGACGTCTTGCCGTGCGGCGTGCTCGCTTGGACGCTCATTTGCACGGTCGCGGTCCCGTCGGCCGCAACCGTCGGCGCGAGCCGAATGCGCATTTGCCGCTGCACCGTGCCGTTCGCATCGAGGGACATCGATCCATAGTTGGGGCATGGCTCGGATGCGCTTACGGCAGCACCGGGCGGCGTGCTCTTCCACGTATAGTCGTCGGTTTGTCCCGACCGAATCGTGCGCGTGTCCTGGACATTGCCGTACGTCTTCGATGCGACCTTGACCGTGTACTTGATCGGTCCGTCGGCGGGCGTCTTCGAGGTGACGGTGATGGGCGGCGCAGCCTGCGCGAGCCCCGCGAAGCCGGCCGTCGATGCGGCGACGAACACCCAAACCGCTACAGGTTTCAAGCGAACCCTCATGTGCACCTCCTGGCGAGCCGCGCCGCGCTTTAGAGCACGGGGGCGATGTCGATAACGCGTTCCCAGTCTAATCCGAACTCGCGCGAAAGACTGCGTCGGCCCGTCGGGGGTTGCCCCGCTTGCGCACGACATCGTTATCGGGTTGCATCCTCATGATCCCCTCCTCCGCACGGAGCGATCGCGCGAATCGGCGATGGCAACAATGCGGCAAGCTTCGTGCCGCCCCCCGGCCTCGGCTATCGAGGACTTACGATCGAACCGGCTACAATAGCCGCACTTTTTTTCGCCCGCCGAATCCGGTGGCACTCCCTGGCGCATCGTTCATGAATCTCGTCGTACAAAGCCCCGAACCGTTAGCGGCCGCCCACGTCAAGCCGCTCGTCGCCCTCTCGCGCGGGACGCAAATGCAGTCGCTCGATCCATGCGCGCTTCGCATTGCCGAAGCCGATCCGGCGCAGCGCCCGGACATCGAATCGTATTGCACGACGCACGCGCTCGATTACGCGTATGTGCCGGCCGGTCGCACGCTGCGCGATTTCGGGCTCGTCGCGATGGATATGGATTCGACGTTGATCACGATCGAATGCATCGACGAAATCGCCGATTTTTGCGGGCTTAAGGCAGAGGTGTCGGCGATCACCGAAGCGTCGATGCGCGGCGAGATCAAGGACTTCAACGAAAGCTTGACGGCACGCGTCGCCCTGCTCAAAGGGCTCGACGCAACAGCGCTCGAGCAAGTCTTCGTCGAACGCCTAAGGCTGTCGCCCGGGGCTGAAACGATGCTCTCGGCCGCGAAGGCCGCCGGCTTGCGCACGCTGCTCGTCTCGGGCGGCTTCACGTTCTTCACGGAGCGGCTCAAAGCGCAACTCGGCCTCGATTTCGCGCATGCGAACACGCTGGAAATCGTCGACGGAAAACTGACGGGCAAAGTGACGGGAGAGATTGTGAACGCAAGCGTGAAAGCGCGGACGGTGCAACAGACCTGCGCCAAGCTCGGCATTGCGACGTCGCAAGCGATTGTGATGGGCGATGGGTCGAACGACCTCGAGATGATGGCCGAAGCCGGCTTGTCGGTCGCCTTCCGCGCCAAGCCGGTCGTTCGCGCGGCGGCCAACGTCGCGTTCAATCACGTGGGCCTCGACGGCCTGCTGCGGTTGTTCTGAACAGCGAGGGGCGCACGCGCGCGCCCCAAGCTTACGGCGAGCCCGGCTACCGGCGCTCGCCCGCGCCGAAACGGATGCTCAGCGCAACGCTAGCCCCATGGCGCGCTCGATATCCGCGCGCAGATCGGCCTCTTCCTCCAGCCCCACATAGAAACGTACCAGCGTGCCGCGGTGAGGCCATTGCGCCGCGGACCGCATCGACGCGATGTCGTAAGGCATCGCCAGACTATGCGCACCACCCCAGCTCCAGCCGATGGCGAATAGCTCGAGCGCCTCGACGAACGCATCGACTTGCGCTGCGCTATAGCGTTCGTCGAATATGACCGAGAACAACCCACCCGCTCCCGTGAAGTCGCGCATGAACGCCGCGTGGCCCGGACAGTCAGGCAACGCGGGATGCAAGACGGCCGCAATCTCGGGGCGTGCCTTGAGCCAATGCGCCAACGCAAGCGCGCTACGGTCGTGCGCCTCGAAGCGAGCCTTCATGCTCGGCAAGCTGCGCAGGACGAGAGAGCAATCGTCGACCGACACGCCAATGCCCATGCGCATGCGCGCAAGCTTGAGCTTCTGGTGCAACTCGTCGCTCGCCGTAATCGTCGCGCCCATCAGCACGTCGCTGCCGCCCGATTGATACTTCGTCAACGCTTGGACGGAGATATCCACGCCATGCTCGAGCGGACGGAAGGCGAGCCCCGCCGAGTAGGTGTTATCGATCGCCGTGACGACATTGCGCGCGCGTGCCGCTGCGACAATTGCGGGAACGTCGGGCACTTCCATCGTTACCGATCCCGGCGCCTCGATCCAAATCAGACGCGTGTTCGGCTGAATCAACTCCGAAATCCCCGCACCGATCATCGGATCGTAGAAACGCACCGATAGACCGAAGTCGTGCGCGAGCCAATTGCCGTGTTCGCGATTCGGGGAGTAGACGTTGTCGGGAATCAAAACGTCGTCGCCCGATTTCACCAAGCCGAAGTAGACGTTCGAAATCGCACTCAACCCGGACGGCTGCAACAGCGCATGCTTGCCGCCTTCGATTTGGGCAAGCCGCTGCATCAATGCCGCGGAGGTGGGCGTGGCATGCAGCCCGTAGCGCCACTGCGCATCGTTGCGCCAATCGGCGCTGCGCACGGCCGCCAAATCGGGAAATACCACGGTCGATGCGCGCATCACCGGCGTCGCGAACGATTCGAAACCAGGAGCGATGTCGTGCTCGGGATGGACGAGGCGAGTCTGGCGTGCGCGAGAGGATGCGGAATCGGTCATAGTCAGCGAGTCGATAAAGGGGCTGAGAGCGGATGGAGAACGAACGGTTGCGGGTCGGAATCGTCTGCGTTCATACGGTCGCCGGCCAGCGTGCCGTCGGCCGTGAAGCGGCCGACCCAATTGCCGGCGATCGAACGGCCGTCATCGGAATCCTCGATTTCCAGCACGTCGCCTTCGCGGTCGCCCGCGACGAGCACGACTTCACCGGTGTCGGCAAATCGGTATTCGCCGTGAACACCCGTCGGATCGTCGGTTTTCTTGCCGAGGCGCAGTTCGATCTTTCGCGTGCCGAGCATGCCGACATAACGCGGGAAATGGGCAAATTCGGGATTTGGCGCAAGCGGCTGCGGGACCTGCGGGACTGCCGCGGCAGCGCCGTCGGCAGATTGCTGCACGATCGAGTCGGCCGCATCCGCAGCTTCGGTTGCGACCGATTCGGCGGCATCGGAGCTGCCTTCCGATATGACGGCGGCTGCATCCGAACGCTGCTGCGCCACCCGATCGGCGGCGTCGTCGGCTTGCTCCTTCATGACCGCGGCCGGCAACGTCGCCTGTTGAGCCCATGCCGGATGAAGCGATAGGCCGACGAGCACGAGCAGCGAAAAGGACACGAATCGCGCGCACAGACGCCTGCGCGCGGTACGAAGCATTCCATGCCGAACTCGCTTACCGCAGCTCACCGTGACTTCCCTCCAGCGATGGACGGCATGATGGCCGGGCGTTGCGTTCAGACCTCGCCCCACAAATCGTGGCCGTCCGCGCCCGTGATCCTGACCGATACGAAATCGCCGGCCTTATAGCGCTTCGACGCTTTCGAGGCGGGCGCCACGTAGACGACACCGTCGATCTCGGGCGCGTCGGACGCGGTCCGGCCGATACCGCCGTCCGCATTGACTTCGTCGATGAGCACTTTGAGCGTCTTGCCGACCTTGCGTTTCAACCGGCGCGACGAGACTTCTTCCGCGACTTCCATGAAGCGGGCGCGGCGCTCCTCGCGCACTTCGTCGGGCAATGCGCCGTCGAGCTCGTTGGCAGTCGCGCCTTCGACGGGCGAGTATGCGAAACAGCCGACGCGATCGAGTTCAGCCGCACGGATGAATTCGAGCAGCGTTTCGAACTGCGCTTCGGTCTCGCCGGGGAAGCCGGCGATGAACGTGCTGCGGATCGTGAGCTCGGGGCACATACGGCGCCAGGCAGCCACGCGCTCGAGCGTACGCTCGGCGTTGGCCGGCCGCTTCATGCGTTTGAGCACTTCCGGATCGGCGTGCTGGAACGGAATGTCGAGATACGGCAGCACGTGTCCCTTGAGCGGACCCTCGGCCATCATCGGGATGATTTCGTCGACGTGCGGATACGGGTAGACATAGTGCAGCCGCACCCAAGCGCCATATTGCGCCGCGAGTTCGCCCAACGCACCGACGAGTTCCGTCATGCGCGTCTTGAGCGGACGTCCGTTCCAGAAGCCGGTTCGGAATTTGACGTCGACGCCGTAGGCACTCGTATCTTGCGAGATGACGAGCAACTCCTTCACGCCGGATTTGAAGAGGTTTTCGGCCTCGAGCATGACTTCGGCGACGGGCCGCGACACGAGATCGCCGCGCATCGACGGAATGATGCAAAACGCGCAGCGATGGTTGCAGCCTTCGGAGATTTTCAGATAGGCATAGTGACGCGGCGTGAGCTTGATGCCCGCGGCCGGTACGAGATCGACGAACGGATCGTGCGGCTTCGGCAAATGACTATGCACGGCCTGCATCACTTCGCCGACGGCATGGGGGCCGGTCACGGCGAGCACCTTCGGATGCACTTCCTCGATGAGCCCGGAGCCGCTGGCGCTCTTCTTCGCGCCGAGACACCCCGTAACGATGACCTTTCCGTTTTCGGTCAGCGCCTCGCCGATCGCATCGAGACTCTCCTGGACGGCTTCGTCGATGAAGCCGCAGGTATTGACGACGACCAGATCGGCCCCGTCATAAGTCCCCGAAATTTCATAGCCCTCGGCGCGCAGCTGCGTGATGATCTGCTCGGAATCGACGAGCGCTTTGGGGCAGCCGAGGCTGACCATCCCAATCTTGGGCGAGGCATTTGATTTCAAAGGGGAATTCATATATTACGACGCCTTGAGCGCGGCTAAACCGCTATTGTAGCGTGCCGCCATCTCGCGGCACGAACCTTCCGTCGGGCAGCCGGATGCCAGTTGTGTTCTTTGTATGATACGCAGGCGTTTCGCTCATTGTATCGGCCACGCATGAAAGCAGAGCCGGTCGCCGATGCCCTGCGTATGGCGTGGTTCCGGCGCCGCCCGGACGCTGGCGTCATTGTCCGTAGCGACAGGGGTAGCCAGTATTGCAGCGGGCTGTTCCAGGACACGCTGAAAGCCTACGGCATGCGCTCGTCGATGAGTCGGCGGCGCGATTGTTAAGACAATGCCCCGACCGAAAGCCTATGGGCCTCGCTGAAAGTTGCACGCCTGGCATGGCCGGAACCTCGCGACCCGGCGTGCGTCCATGGATGAGATCGTCGACTGCCTTGGCTTTTATAATTCGCGCCGGCGACACTCGACGCTCGACTACGTCAGCCCCATGATGTTCGAGAAAAACTAGTTCGCTGCTCAGCAGGGGCGAGCTGCATAAATCTCTCGGTTATGGGATTCGCGAGGCAGGGACAAGGTCATTTCGCAGCCCTATCCGCTTCATCGCTTAAACGTGCCCCGTCGGTCGATGAAGTGATAACTGGCGCGGCTGGATCGTTCGTCGGTACAGATCCCTTTTTCAAGACTTCTTCCAAGATCAAGCCGAAATTGTCGACCTGGGCCGGTCGTGAGGTCCGTTTCGCCATTTGCTCGACTTTTGCATGTTGCGCTTGCGCCGTGGACTTGGCGGCGAGCGGAGGTACAACGAACAGCTCGGCAGACGCCCGCTTTTTGAGCTTGTCCCAGACCGAGACGCTCCAGTAAGCGCCAGACTTGAATTGCAGGTTCTTTACTCGCTTCGCATAGCGACGGCGCACTACCAAATCGCGAGCGTTGACGTGGACACCTGTAACGTGACCAAAGCAGTACACAGACGACGCCATCGGAAATAGCAACGTGGTGCAAAGAATATCCGTGATTTGGAGGCCGACATGATTATTGCTGACGCCAAACGTTGGCAGTTCGAGGATGTGCGAAAACGGGTCACCCTTCGCTCGGTACTTTTGGGTAAAAATTGAATGGGCAACCTGATCGTTCAGTTGCGTTGTTCTGAAGTCAGCGACCATGAAGCCGCGCGCGTCCTTGCTCTCCAGATATGCTTGAAACGACCGGCAAGCATGTTGAACGGACTGGGTATAGGTTTCACGCGCCTTGAATTCAGTACCAATGCCCTTGACCCAGATGTCAGCGAGAATTCGGCACTCGTAGCGTTCAAGCAGTTCGAGAGTCTCGTCAATGAACCGCAACTGAGTCGTTGCTTTGTGTGCTTTCTTCCGAATCGCGCTTCGCAAATCGGAGCCTTTAATTTCCTCCCGAACGTCATCTAGTAGGTGGATCGACGTGAAAGAGCCGGGAAAGTATTTGCGTTTGAGCGCCAGAAATTCGCGCGTGATGTCTGACAGCGCGTCCTGCTGCACGATCAACCCCGCAATGACCAACACGGGCTGGTTGTCGGTATTGCCGGACGGCAACGCAGCGCTGTTTCCTGCTTCGTCGATGTAGCAGATGTACGTCACAGTCTTCTGTCCCCGGAAATGAAAACAGCCGCTTAAGCGGCTGTTTGGCGGCCTGTGGCCGTATTTGTCGCCGGGCTTCCCCGTTCGACGAGCGATTCAGGCATCGCCTAATCGTACTAGCAATATTAGGGGGCTGTAAGTGCAATGTCAACGACTTTGGTTGACATTTTGGGCAGTACTTCTGCCTGTGCAATTTTTGCCTTACGAATTTCGTTGCCAAAAACTTCTAGAGCATCATCTGGCGTGGCAGCCGAGGGCCCTCGATCCAACCTTATACTCCTGTCCCGAAAAGGCGAAGCCGCGAGATCTAGGGACACTACGCGCAGCTCCAAAACATGGCACGTACGAGTCGCTCCTCGCCCACACCTTCGACCCGGCAATATATTTCAAGTGACTTACGGGCAGCCGAGCGAGACGAAGCCGACCTTGGGTGCGGCCGGCGTGCCGGCAGCCGGGGTGGGCACGGCGGAAGTGGGAGTGTGCGACATGAGGTGATCCAGCGAATGGCAATGACGCCGGGCGACCAAATCATGCGCAAGGATTGACGCGCCGCCTCCCGGACTAACCGCGTATTGTACCGCGAGGCGGCATCCATTGCCGCCGCCGGAACTCGCGGCGCTCGCCGCGGCGCTGCGGCGCCGAATGCGAGCGGAGCCGGAGAAGACCTTACTTCTTCTCGGGCTCGGGGCCTTGGCCCGGCTTATTGAACGTGAACGAACTGAACATCGTCTTAGCCTGGTTCTGCATCTGCTCTTGCATCTGCACGAACATGTTCTTCGACTGCTCGATATAGCTCGTCATCATCCCTTGCATCATCGGCGCTTGCATGTTCATGAACTGCGACCACACCTCGGGATTGAGCGCATTGCCTTCGTAGAGGTTCTTCGATTGCTCGGCGAGCTTGTTTTGAATATCGATGAACGCTTGGATGTTCTTTTCCAAATAGGTGCCCATCATGCCTTGCATCGCATGACCGTAGAACCGGATGATTTGCGACAGCATCGACGAAGAAAACATCGGCACGCCACCGCTCTCCTCTTCGAGGATGATCTGGAGCAAGATGCTGCGCGTGAGATCTTCGTTGGTCTTCGCATCGATGACCTTGAAGTCCTCCTGATCGAGCACGAGCTGTTTCACGTCGCTAAGCGTGATGTATGTGCTCGTTTCGGTGTCGTAGAGCCGGCGGTTCGGGTACTTTTTAATGAATCGCTCGGCTGTTTTCTTTGTAGTCGACATGTAATGCCTTTTATGAACGCAACGCAGCGCAATAACGGCGCCCTCGTAGTCCGCCGCGTCTCCCGCAGCGAACCGGACCCCCAAACCTATACACTTTAACCCGTTTTACGCCGGCGGCAATATCGATCGCCGCCGGCGCAAAACGCATCAGCCCATGTGCAAACCGCCGTTCAGCGAGAAATCGGCGCCCGTCGAGAAACCCGACTCTTCCGAGGCCAGCCAAGCCACGATCGAGGCGATTTCCTCGGGCGTACCCAGGCGCCGAACGGGAATCGTCGCGATGATCTTTTCGAGCACGTCCGCGCGAATCGATTTCACCATATCCGTGCCGATATAGCCTGGCGATACCGTATTGACCGTCACGCCCTTGGTCGCCACTTCTTGCGCCAGCGCCATCGTGAAGCCGTGAATGCCGGCCTTGGCCGTCGAATAGTTCGTCTGCCCGAACTGACCCTTTTGCCCGTTCACGGACGAAATGTTGATGACGCGTCCGAAGCCGCGCTCCACCATGCCGTCGATCACTTGCTTCGTGACGTTAAACAGGCTCGTGAGGTTCGTATCGATGACGGCCGTCCAATCCTCGTGCGTCATCTTGCGGAACACGACGTCGCGCGTGATGCCCGCGTTGTTGACGAGCACGTCGACCTCGCCTACCTCGGCCTTCACCTTGTCGAATGCGGCTTTGGTGGATTCCCAGTCGCCGACGTTACCCTCCGACGCGACGAAATCGTAGCCGAGCGCCTTTTGTTGCTCGAGCCAAGTGACGCGGCGCGGCGAGTTCGGACCGCAACCTGCCACCACCTTGAAGCCTTGCCGATGCAGGCGCTGACAAATCCCAGTGCCGATGCCGCCCATCCCGCCCGTTACGTACGCAATACGCTGAGTCATGAGTCACGCTCCATTCCTGTTTTTCTGGGGACGCCTTGCGGCGCCCCTCCTCCGTACCGCCGCGCGCGGCCCTTCGCGGCGGCGCTTCGCGCTTCGATCAGAAGCGCTCGACCGCGAGTGCGACACCCATCCCGCCGCCAATACAAAGCGAGGCCAAACCGCGCTTCGCGTCACGCTTTTTCATCTCGTGCAGCAACGTCACGAGAATCCGGCAACCGGATGCGCCGATCGGGTGACCGATGGCGATCGCGCCGCCGTTCACGTTGATCTTCGACGTATCCCAGCCCATCTGCTTGTGGACAGCCAGCGCCTGCGCCGCGAACGCCTCGTTGATTTCCATCAGATCGAGGTCGCCCACCGACCAGCCCGCGCGCTCGAGACAACGGCGCGAAGCCGGCACCGGCCCCATCCCCATCACTTTAGGATCGACGCCTGCGTTAGCGTAGGCCTTGATGCGCGCAAGCGGCGTCAGGCCAAGTGCTTCGGCCTTTTTCGCCGACATGACGAGCACGGCCGCGGCGCCATCATTAATGCCCGATGCGTTAGCCGCCGTCACCGTGCCTTCCTTCGAGAAGGCGGGCTTCAAACTAGCGAGCGCATCCGGAGTTACGCCGTGACGAACGAATTCGTCCGTGACGAAGCTGATCGGTTCACCCTTGCGTTGCAGGATCTCGACCGGAACGATTTCGTCGTCGAAACGTCCGGCCTTTTGCGCCGCCTCGGCCTTGTTTTGCGACAGCGCGGCGAACTTGTCCTGCTCTTCGCGCGTAATGCCGTATTCCTTCGCCACATTCTCGGCCGTGATGCCCATGTGGTACTGGTTGTAGACGTCCCATAGGCCGTCGACGATCATCGTGTCGATGAGCTTGGCATCGCCCATGCGGAAGCCGTCGCGCGATCCGGGCAACACGTGCGGCGCCGCGCTCATGTTCTCTTGGCCGCCGGCAACGACGATGTCGGCGTCGCCCGCGATCACGGCATTCGCGGCCAACATCACGGCCTTCAAACCCGAGCCGCATACCTTGTTGATCGTCATGCCCGGCACGGCCGAGGGCAACCCAGCCTTGATCAGCGCCTGACGCGCCGGGTTCTGGCCTGAGCCGGCCGCGAGCACTTGGCCCAAGATGACTTCGCTCACCTGCTCGGGCTTGACGCCCGCGCGCTCGAGCACCGCGCGAACGACCGTCGCACCGAGTTCCGGTGCGGGGATCTTCGCGAGCGAGCCGCCGAACTTGCCCACGGCGGTGCGAGCGGCCGATACGATCACTACGTCAGTCATTTTGCGACTCCTTGCGGGTGAGGCGGCTCAATGAAAAGCCGCGCATCCTAGTTGGAAATCTTAGCGGGCGCGCTCAATCGCGCTCTTGAACGTAACGCCCCGGCGCGGGCTCGATGACCGGGTATTCGGCCGATCCGAGCTGCGCACGTACCTTCACCTTCTTGCCTCCGTACGGCTCGAGCCACGCCATCCAGTCGGGCCACCAACTGCCGGGCTTCTCGACGGCTTGGTCGAACCAGTCGTCCGGGTTGCCCGGCAGCGTCTTTTCATTGCCTTCGTGCGACCAATAGCTGCGCTTGCCTTTCGCCGGTGGGTTGATGACCCCCGCGATATGCCCCGACGCGCCGAGCACGAAGCGCTGGGGCCCCGTCAGCAAGGGGGCCGACGCATATGCCGTACGCCACGGCACGATATGGTCGTCGCGCGAGCCGTAGATGAACGTCGGCACGTCGATGCGCGACAAATCGAGCGCCTCGCCGCACACCGTCAACGCACCCGGCTCGCGCAACTTGTTCTCGAGGTATGTGTTGCGCAGATACCAGACGTACATCGGTCCCGGCAAATTCGTCGAATCCCCGTTCCAGTACAGCAAGTCGAACGGCGCCGGCGTGCGCCCTTTGAGATAGTTGTCGACCACGTAGTTCCATACGAGATCGTTGGGGCGTAGAAACGAGAATGCGTTGGCAAACTCGATCCCGCGCATGAGCCCCGGCGGCGCGCCGTTGCCGCCGCCGATCGCTTGCTCGCGCATGCGCACGTGGGCTTCGTCGACGAACACGTCGAGCACGCCGGTATCGGAGAAATCGAGCATCGCCGTGAGCAGCGTCATCGACGCCGCCGGATGTTCTCCGCGCGCCGCGAGCACGGCCAGCGCCGCCGCGATCATGGTGCCGCCGATGCAGAAGCCGAACGTATTGATCTGCTCTCGCCCGCTGACGCTCTTGACTACGTCGATCGCGGCAAGCACGCCGTCGTTGATGTAGTCGTCCCAGGTTTTCCCGGCGAGCGACGCATCGACATTGCGCCAGGAAATCATGAAGACCTGGTGTCCGCTCTCGAGCGCATGCGCGACGAGCGAACTCTCGGGCTGCAAATCGAGAATGTAGAACTTGTTGATGCAAGGCGGCACCATCAGCAGCGGGCGCTCGAACACGCTCGGCGTGCGCGGCTGGTACTGGATCAGCTGGATGAGCTCGTTTTCGAAGACGACGGCGCCCTCGGTCGCGCCGATGTTCTTGCCCACGACGAAGCGCGATTCGTCGCTCTGCGAAATCTTGCCGCGACGCATATCCGCCAAGAGATTCATGACGCCTTGGCGCAGGCTCTCCCCGTGCGTGTCGAGCAGCGCCTTTTGCGCTTCGGGATTCAACGCGAGAAAGTTGCTCGGCGAGGCCGCGGCGGTCCACTGTCCGACCGCGAAGCGGATCCGCTCACGCGTCTTCGCATCGGCATCGACCGCATCGGCCAACGCTTGCAGGTAGCGCGCATTGAGCAGATACCAAGCGGCCGTATAAGCGAATGCGGGCGTCGCCTTCCAGGCCTCCGAACTGAAGCGCCGATCGGGCAACTCGGGCGTCGTTTTGTCGGCGCCGCTCGCTTGTTGCAGCAGCGCGAGGCAATCGCGCGAGTAATCCGCTTGCAGCGCTTGCAGCCGCTCGGGCGGGATCGACGCGACGGGGAGCTTCATCCCCGCGAAGGCCTGCTGGGCGTCGGCCATCGAAGGCAGCCCAAGCGAGGGAATCGGCGGCATAGGCGGCATCTGAAAACCGAACGGAAACGCGCCATTGCCCGCATGGCCGTTCGGCGCTTGGCCCGCCATCGCGCCGGGCTGCGCCGCCGGCCATTTGCTCGGATCGGCAAACGAGCGCCAAGCGCCCATCCAACCCTCGAACATCCGTTGCATGTCCGCGTTGCCTGCTTCGGCTTGCTGCTCGCGGCTCGAAGACGTTTCGGTCTGAGAAGAAGTCGATCGACGTTTTGATGCAGTCATACCCGCTTTTGGCCGTGAGTCTCGGAAGACTGGTTGAGAGGCGGGCGTCGAGCATACGTGGGCGAACCCTCGCGACCCTCGCTGCGCTCACCCTTGCGAGCGGTCATTCTTGCTCCCCGCCACGAGGCATGTCAATGCTTCGGACCGATTTTGCCGCAGCGCGATAGGTTTTTTATTATCGTTTTCCCGATGTCGATCGCGAACGCGCAAGCCAAGCCCCACCGGCATGCGCGCCCGGTCGCGCACCGCCGGCCCATGCTCCGCGCGGCCGAGCCTGGGGCTTTCGCGGTATCGCTCGTTGTGCGGCGCGGGGATGCCGAGCCGCGTCAGTCGGCCAGCCAGACAAGCGCCGCCATTCGGCCCGTCACACGGTCGCGCCGATACGAATAAAAACGCTCGCGATCGGTCACCGTGCAGGCGTCCCCGCCGCTCACCCGCGTCACGCCGAGTCGCGCCAAGCGCAGACGTGCGAGCGCGTATAGATCAGCCCAATGCTTGCCGGGCGTTCCCGCGCGCGGCACGAAAGCATGAGCGGTCGCCTCGCGCTCCGCAGGCTTGGCCGCCGCCAGAAAGGCGTCGCGCACCTCGTCGCCGACTTCGAATGCCTGCGGGCCGATAGCCGGCCCCAGATACGCATGGAGCGTGTCCGGGGCGCAATTCGCGAGCTCGGCAACGCGCCGCGCGCTCTTTTCGACAATGCCGGCCACGAGGCCGCGCCAGCCCGCATGCGCCGCGCCCACCGCTCGCCCTTGCTCGTCGCTGAGCAGAACCGGCAAGCAATCGGCCACCATGACGAGACAAGCCACGCCGGGCTTCGACGTCACGCTTGCGTCGGCTCGCACCGGGACGTCCGGCGGCACTTCGTCGGCGAGCACGACCGCATCTGCGTGAACTTGTTCGAGCCATGCGGCACGCACGCCGGCAAGCGAAAGCAAACGTGCTCGATTGGCTGTCACATGAACGGGATCGTCACCGGTATGCAGACCGAGGTTCAGGCCGCCCGGCGCTTCGCCCTCGCCCGTCCAGCGGCCGTAGGGCGGCAAGCTTACGCCGCCCGCGCGCGTCGTGACGAGCGCGCGTACGCGCGGCGGCACATCCCAATCGGGACGTAGGCATTGCGCTTCGGTCAACGCCGGCGGCGCGATATCGGGTTTCATCGTCATCGGTTGTCTTAGTCGTTCGTTGAGCATCCGTCATTCGATATCGGCGTCTTCGTCCTCGTAGTCGCCCTCGAAAACGTCGGACTCGTCGTACCCCTCGTCGTCGAACTCGCCTTCTTCGAACTGAGCGGCTTCCTGCCCGAAGCCAAGCGCTTGGACGAGTTCGGCCATATCGTCGGGCAGCTCGGCCCGCCAACGTATCGGCCGTCCCGTGCCCGGGTGCACGAGCCCAAGTTGCCACGCATGAAGCGCTTGCCGCGCGAAGCCGCCCGGCAACGGCGCGCTCGAGCGGCGGCCCCGTGCGCTGCCGTACACGGGATCGCCGAGCAACGGATGCCCGGCATGCGCGCAATGCACGCGAATCTGATGGGTGCGGCCCGTCTCGAGATCGCAATGAATGGCGCTCACGGTTTGCTGTTTCCAAATCGTCTGATCGACGAGACGGAAACGCGTGCGCGCGCTTTTGCCCGAGGCCCCCGCCACCACGGCCATGCGGGTACGTTCGCGCGGATCGCGCCCGATCGGTGCGTCGATGAGGCCTTCGCCGGGCATTGCGCCCCATACGAGCGCGACATAACGGCGCTTGACGGTACGCGCCTGGAGTTGACGCACGAGATCGGTTTGCGCTTCGAGCGTACGGGCGATCACCATCAGGCCCGACGTCTCTTTGTCGAGCCGATGAACGATACCGGCGCGCGGCAATCCGGCTGCGTCGGGGTAGCGATAAAGCAGCCCGTTCAAGATCGTGCCGCTCCAATTGCCCGCGGCCGGGTGCACGACGAGGCCGGCGGGCTTATTGATGACGACAAGCGTCTCGTCCTCGTAGACGACGTCGAGCGGCACCGGCTCAGGGGTAAACGCAAGCTGCTCCGGCAGACGATCGGGGGTAAGCTCGATGCGCGCGTCGAGCGGCACCGCCTGACGCACTTTCGCCGGCGCGCCGTTCAGCAATACACGCCCGGCTTCGGTCCAGCTTTGCAAGCGGCTGCGCGAGAATTCCGGAAACACCTTGGCGAGTACTTTGTCGAGCCGCTCTCCGGCTAGCGCGGCGGGCACGAGCGCGATGCGCGGCGCGTCGTCCGGCGCATTTGCGGCGCTAAGTATGTCGGAGGCAGAGCAAGCGTTCGAGGTCTTGTCTGCGCGAGCGTCGGCGGGACTGCTGCTTCGGCTATAATCGGCGCTTTCATCGATAGGGCCGAGCATGTTGCCGGAAGGACGTGTGCGGGTCATTGAAACTGGGTCACTGAGTGAGACTGATTGCTAGGAAGCGTGGAGAAATGCGGCGAGCCTTCAACACCATGATGCGCACGGCCTCGTGCGCGGCAAGCCGCGCGGCGAAGCGTGCGGTTCAATCCGCTTCGGCCGGCCTGGCCCTTGCCGCGGCCGCGATGCTCGTGGCAGGCTGCCACGGCCTGCCGCAAAAGACCGACGAGACGGCTGGCTGGGCGAATAACAAATTATACTCGGAGGCCCAGGATGCATTGACGAGCGGCGACTGGGGCAAGTGCGCGAAATACTTCGAGGCGCTCGAAGGCCGCGACCCGTTCGGCCATTTTGCACAACAGGCGGAGATCAACGTCGCCTATTGCAATTGGAAAGACAGCGAGACGGCCGCTGCCGATGAAGCGATCGATCGCTTCATTCGACTGCACCCCGATCACCCCGACATCGCCTACGCGTACTACTTGAAGGGGATGATTCACTTCAACGACGACCTCGGCCTGTTCGGGCGCTTCTCCGGCCAGGACATGAGCGAACGCGATCCGAAATCGCTGCGCGAGTCGTACGATGCCTTCAAAGTCGTCGTGGATAAATATCCCGATAGCAAGTACGCGCCGGATGCGGCCGCTCGCATGCGCTACATCGTGAACGCACTCGCTTCCTACGAAGTGCACGCGGCCGATTACTACTATCGTCGCGGCGCATACGTGGCGGCGATCAACCGCGCGCAGTCGGCGGTCAAGGAGTACAAGAACGCCCCCGCGATCGAGGACGCGCTTCACATCATGATGCTCTCGTACACGAAGCTCAATGAGACGAAGCTTGCCGACGACACGCGCCGCGTGCTCGCCGGGACGTTCCCGGATAGCCCCTACATCACCGGCCACCCGCGCCCCGGCACGAAGAAATCCTGGTGGCAGTTCTAAGCCAAGACCGGCGAAGCGCCCACGGTTCGGCACGTTAGACCCATTAGCGGGCGCGGCGCCGAGCCAAGAAAAAACCGGCCACTTGGGCCGGTTTTTTGTCGTCTTTCGATTGGACGGGCGGGACTTGCCCGCTCAACGCTGCGCTTTGCCTTCCTCGAAAAATTCCCGCACGACCTCGATTTCGCGCGTGCGCTTGAACGGCGGGAGACTTTGCCAGATTCGCCGGCCATACGGTTTATCGACGAGGCGCGTATCGCAGATCATCAACACGCCCCGGTCGGTTTCGGCGCGAATGAGGCGGCCGGCGCCCTGCTTCAACGTAATGACCGCCTGCGGCAACTGATGCACGGCGAACGGGCTAAGCCCCTTTTTCGTCAGCGCGTCGAGCCGCGCCGATAGCACCGGATCGTCGGGCGGCGCAAACGGCAGCTTGTCGATGACGACGAGCGAAAGCGCGTCGCCGCGTACGTCCACGCCTTCCCAGAAGCTTTGGCTTCCGACTAGGATCGCGTTGCCGTAGGCACGAAAACGGTCGAGCAACTCCGTGCGGCTCGCATCGCCTTGGACGAGCAACGGCATCGCCCATCCGCGGGCCTCGATCACTTCACGCAATTTGTTCGCGATGCGATCCACCGCGCGCAACGTCGTGCAGAGGAAGAAAACGCCCCCGCCCGCCGCTTCGATGGCGGGCAACGCAGCTTCGAACACGGCGTCCGTGAAAGCCGGCGACGACGGCTGCGGCAAATTGCGAGGAACGTAAAGCAGCCCTTGCGTACCGTAATCGAAAGGACTGGGCAGCGTCATCGAACGGCGAGCGTCGAGCCCCATCTGCGCCGCATAGTGCGTGAAGTCGCCGCGCACGGACAAGGTGGCCGACGTGAAGATCCATGCGCGCGGCACCCCCGCGCGCTGCTTCGCGAAAATCGGCGCGACCGAAAGCGGCGTTTCATGGAGTTGAACGGAATGGGCGAACACTTCTACCCAGCGAATCCGTTCGTTGAAATCGGCGCCGCCGGACGGTGTTGCCGCGGACGACGCGGCCGTGGCCGCCGGCGCGGGCGTTTCCTCGGCAGGCAGCGATGTCCACCTTGAAAGCTGATCTTGCAATTCGCGCGCTCGCCGCATGCAGGCGCCGAGCGATTCCGCGCGCTCGGCCTGACCGGCAAGCGCGGCCGCGACCGCCTCCAGCGCCGCCTCGAGGGCGTCGAGCGCGCCGTACAGCGGATGATCCTCGCCTAGCTGCGCCGCGGAGACGCGAAGGGTGTCGTCTTTGAACGCGAGCCGGACGTCGCGCGCCGCGCGCTCCAGGGCCGCGCCGAGCTTAACCCATTCGACGGCGTCGCGCGCATGCGCCAAGCCCTCGGCCACCACGTCGCGTGCCAGTTCGAGCAGCTGCGCCGTCGATAGCGTTTCGCCGAAAAAGAGCGTGGCCGTCTCGGGCAGTTGGTGCGCTTCGTCGAATACGATCGTATTGGCCGTCGGCAGCAGTTCGGCCATCCCCGTGTCGCGCAACATGATGTCGGCGAAAAACAGGTGGTGGTTGACGACGACGATGTCGGCCTGCTGGGCCTCGCGCCGCGCCTGCATAACGAAGCAGTCCTTGTAGTTCGGGCACTCCTGACCGAGACAGTTTTCGCGCGTCGACGTAACCATCGACCAGACGGGGGCGGTCTCGGGCACGCTCGCGAGTTCGGCCTTGTCGCCCGTGCGCGTGATCTTGGCGAAGCGAACGATGTCCTGCAAATAGGCCGTATCTTGCCGTGACGGCAAGCGTCCATTGTCGGCCGTGCGTTGCAGATAGTAATGGCACAGGTAGTTGGCGCGCCCCTTGAGCATCGCAACGGACACCGGCACGGCGAGCGCGTCGCGCACGGTCGGCACGTCGCGCTGAAAGAGCTGATCCTGCAAGTGCTTCGTGCCCGTCGAGATGATGACCTTGCCGCCCCAGAGCATGGCGGGGACGAGATACGCAAATGTCTTGCCGGTGCCCGTGCCGGCTTCCACGATCAGCGTGTTCTCGCCGGCCGCGCCTTCCTCGGATGGGGTGTGCTCATCGCGCGCGGCACCCGCGCCCTCGGCACGCGCTTCGCCCTCGCCGCGCAAACGGCGCGCGGGGCGGCGTTGCGCCTCGAACATAGCGGGTTCGGGCATGGCGCGCCCAGACGCCTCCATGGCGGCAGCCACCGCGCACGCCATCTCGATTTGAGATGCGCGGGGCCGGTAGCCGTCGATCGTGCGCGCGAGCAGGCCGTCGTTCGCGAAAATCGCGTCGAGTTCGGCGCGCCGGCGCGGGGCGAGCGCAGCGGCAAGCGCGTGCGGCGAGCGCACGTCCTGCTTGGCGGGCGCCGTCTGCGCGGCGCCATCGGGCTGCCCCTTGGGCGATTGCGGCGCCGCGGCGAGCGGCGCCTCGTTAGAGGCATCGAGCGGTGAATTCAAGGCAAGCGTTTCCCTGCAATGACCGGCGCGAGGCGCGCGGCGCGAACGCTTGCCCGTTCGCCGCTTACGCGTGCCCGTCCGGTTCGAGCTGCAATTGCAGCAACAAGATGTCGTCTTTGACCTTGAGCTTGCGTTTTTTCAGACGCCTTAGCTCAAGGTCGGTGATGTCCGAGGAGACCGCCAGTTTATCGATCATGCGATCGAGTTCGCTATGCTCCGATTGCAGTTGCAAAATACGATCGCGAAGCGTGTTCGGTTGGATCGCCTGATGGCCACGCATGGTCGACTCCTCGGTTCGTTGGGCGCGCCTCCCGCTCCTTGCGGCTAACACGCCCGAGGTTACCGTCCACCAGCAAAACCGCTATGCCTCAGTCGCTGTCCTGCTGCTCCTGTTGCAGACGCTTTTGCTGTTCCTGCTGCTGCTTCTGTTCCTGCTGCTGTTCTTGCGCTTTTTGCGCAGCCTGCTTCTGGCGCGCTTCCACATCGGTCTTGTGCTGCGCCGCATCCGTCTGCTTTTGCGCAAATCGCGCTGCTCGATCGGCTCGCTCGGCCGCGTCCTTCGCCGCGTTCTGCCGGGCCTGATCGAGCTTGCGCTGATAGTCCGACTGCTTGTTGCCGAAAGCCGCCTGATTGGCCGCGCGCTGCGGCGCCTCGGCGCCGCGCTGAGCTTGATCGAGCTCGTGCTGACGCTGCTTTTGCTCGTACGCCTGGGTATTGGCCGCCGCCGTCGCCTCGCGCTGCGGCGCTTGCTGCTCGTCGCGTGCGCGACGCAGCGCGTCTTGCTCGTCGCGTTGCTGCGCATGCGCGGCCCGGCGCTCGTCGTCAAGCGCGAGCTGTTCGGCGTGGATACGCCCGCGCGCGGTGCGCATCTTGTCGCGCGCGCGGTCTAGGCAGGCATTGACGAAAAACTTGCTATAGCAGTTGTGCGCTGCGACACCGTATTCGTACTCGTTTTCAGCGGTGCGGGTGTCAAGCGCCTGCTGGCGCGCCTGGAAATCGCGCGTGCGTGCGGCCGCCGCGTCGCTTGCGGGCGCGTCGGCCGGTGCGACTTGTGCAATGGCGGCCGGCATCGCGAACGAACACGCGAGCGCCGTCGCGGCGAGAGTCGCGGCACGCAGAACAAAGGAAAAACGGGAGGTTGGCAACGTCGTAGGCGGGGATCGGAACATGGTCGAAATTCTAACACCCACGCCCGACCGCCCGGGCATTTGTGGCAAAATGCGCCGCTTCAGCAACCCGGCCGCCGGCCGGCGTTTCCCCATTTTCGGGGCACGCTACCGGGGCCCCGCAGCCAAACGCTTCTATGACGGACACCGTAGCACTCAAGATCGTACAGCGCATCGCGACCGAACTGACCGTGCAGCCGCGCCAAGTCGCCGCGGCCGTGCAACTGCTCGACGAAGGCGCGACAGTCCCGTTCATCGCCCGCTACCGCAAGGAAGTCACGGACAACCTCGACGATACGCAACTGCGCCACCTCGAAGAGCGCCTGCTTTATCTTCGCGAAATGGAAGAGCGGCGCGCCACGATCCTCGCGAGCATCGAGGAACAAGGCAAGCTGACCGACGAGCTGCGCACGGCCATCGATATTGCCGACAGCAAACAAGCCCTCGAAGACCTCTATCTGCCCTACAAGCCCAAGCGCCGCACACGCGCGCAAATTGCGCGCGAGGCGGGGCTCGAACCGCTCGCGCAGGCGCTCTTGGCCGATCCGCGCCTGGATCCGCAAACGGAAGCGGCAGCGTATGTCAACGCCGAAAAAGGCGTGGCGGACGTCAAAGCGGCGCTCGACGGCGCGCGCGACATCCTTTCGGAGCAGTTCGGCGAAACGGCGGAATTGCTCGGCAAGCTGCGCGAGTACCTGACCGAGCGCGGCATCGTTTCCTCGTCGGTCGTGGAAGGCAAGGAAAACGAGGAAGGCGAGAAATTCCGCGATTACTACGATTACGCCGAAACCTGGAAAACGGTGCCCTCGCACCGTGCGCTCGCGTTGTTCCGCGGCCGCAATGCCGGCGTGTTGATGATCAAGCTCGGACTCGGCGAGGAGCTCGACGCGCAGGTGCCGCATCCCTGCGAGGCGATCATTGCTCGCCACGCCGGCATCTCGAATCAAAACCGCCCGGCCGACAAGTGGCTTTCCGACGTCTGCCGCTGGTCCTGGCGCGTGAAAGTGCAGCCGCACCTGGAAAACGAACTGCTCACGCAGTTGCGCGAAGCCGCCGAGCATGAAGCGATTCGCGTGTTCGCGCGCAATCTGAAGGATTTGCTGCTGGCCGCGCCGGCAGGCCCGAAGGCCGTGATCGGCCTCGATCCGGGTCTGCGCACCGGGGTCAAGGTGGCCGTCGTCGACCGCACGGGCAAGCTGCTCGCGACCGATACGATCTACCCGCACGAGCCCCGTCGCGACTGGGACGGCTCTCTCGCCAAGCTCGCCCGACTCGCGGCTCAAACGCAGGCCGAGCTGATCAGCATCGGCAACGGCACGGCATCGCGCGAAACGGACAAGTTGGCGAGCGAACTCATCGCCCGCCACCCTGAACTGAAGCTGCAAAAGATCGTCGTTTCCGAGGCCGGCGCCTCGGTTTATTCGGCGTCCGAACTCGCCGCCAAGGAATTTCCGGATCTCGACGTCTCGCTGCGCGGCGCCGTGTCGATCGCGCGTCGCCTTCAAGATCCGCTCGCCGAACTCGTGAAGATCGAACCGAAGGCGATCGGCGTCGGCCAATACCAGCACGACGTCAATCAGCGTGAGCTCGCCCGCTCGCTCGATGCGGTGGTGGAAGACTGCGTGAACGCGGTTGGCGTCGATGCCAATACCGCGTCGATCGCCTTGCTCGCCCGCGTCTCGGGGCTAAACAGCACACTCGCGCGCAACATCGTCGAGTTTCGCGATGCGAACGGCCCCTTCCCCTCGCGCGAACACCTTCGCAAAGTGCCTCGCCTCGGCGACAAGACGTTCGAGCAAGCAGCCGGCTTCTTGCGTATCAACGGCGGCGAGAACCCGCTCGACCGGTCCTCGGTGCACCCGGAAGCCTATCCGGTCGTCGAGCGCATGCTCGCGAAAATTCGCAAGCAGATCGGCGACGTCCTCGGCAATCGCGAAGCGCTGAGCGGTTTGTCGCCCACCGAGTTCGTCGATGAACGTTTCGGCCTGCCGACCGTGCGCGACATCCTCTCCGAGCTCGAGAAGCCGGGCCGCGATCCGCGCCCCGAATTCAAGACGGCCACGTTCCGCGAAGGCGTCGAGAAAATCTCCGATCTGACGCCTGGCATGGTCCTCGAAGGCGTCGTCACGAACGTCGCCGCATTCGGCGCGTTCGTCGATATCGGCGTGCATCAAGACGGGCTCGTTCACGTCTCGGCGATGTCGACCAAGTTCATCAAGGATCCACACGAGGTCGTCAAAGCCGGCCAGGTCGTCAAGGTCAAGGTGATCGACGTCGACGTCAAACGCCAGCGCATCGCATTGACGATGCGGCTTGCCGACGACGCGGCCCCCGCCTCGCGCGACGAGCGCGGCGGCAGCCGTCCGGGAGGAGCGTCGCGCCCGCAGCAGCGTACGCGCGAGGCGGAACCGGCGGGCGCGATGGCGGCGGCGTTCGCCAAGCTCAAACAGCGCTAAACCGGCGCGTGCTCAGCGAGGGCATGCTACTGCCGACATTGCGTCGGGTGTGGCGTTCCCCCTGAGCCCGCTCACTCCATCGGACGTGCGATTCCGCATAGGGCGGATCAGATGTTCTCGAAATCCGTCGGTAGCGCTATCGAATTGCGCAAGCCATGCTGGGTCGCAGTGTCAGCATATGCCGCAGCATTGACCACTGCGTCCTCAAGGGTCCATACCTGATTGCGGTAGTAATAGCTTGAGGACGTAGTCCAATGATCAATACCCGCCTTCACGCCCGGCAATAACGTCTTCTTCCCGTCGTTAGTGCTGAATACGGGAAACCAGCGACTAAGCGTGCTGCCGCTACGTCCAAGACACACAAAGTAATGCCCCCCCTGAACGGGTACAGCATTGTGCGACACCTCGCTGTTACCGAATTTTGCGGGATCGAGAAAAAGGACCAAACCTTCCTTGATCTCGTCGTGATAATCGTGAGAGGTATTCAGATCGGACATGACTTCACTCCAGGAGTCGAAAGGGATACGCGATGACCCAGCCGACCATCGGACTATCCACGTCGATAGAACCGGGATCGAGCACCTGTGAAGGTGCCGACGCGTCAGTACACGATTGCTACGACCAGTGCTCAACGCAAAAGAGTCGGCGGGTGTAACGACGATAGCGGGCCCGTGCAGCGAGAAAAATGGTGCATTCGCCCTATCACGAGTCGTGTCACGTTCCGCACTGCCAAGACAGGTATTCGGCACCTGTATTCCGGGCTTAGCGGTGTATAGCGGAGGGGTGGAAGACGATCCGGCCACCGGCCGGCACTGACATGACGTATTCGTGCGCGTCGCGGTCATAGTGCTCATGCCGAGTGCGAACGGGCGCATGAACAAAAAAGCCGCGTCTCATCGAACGCGGCTTTTTTTGTTCCTGCGGGATGGGCGACGCAGCACGTCGCCATCTTGCTTTAAATCTCGATCTTCGTTCCGAGTTCTACCACGCGGTTAGCCGGAATGCGGAAGAAGTCGGTCGGCTTGGCGGCGTTCTGGTGCATCCAAGCAAAGATGCGCTCGCGCAGGATCGACATGCCCGGCAGTTGCGTCGGCACGACCGTTTCGCGCGCCAGGAAGAACGACGTATCCATAAGTTCGAATTGCATGCCGCACATGCGTTCGAGCTCGAATAGAACCGCTTTGACGTCCGGCGTTTCGTTGAAGCCGTACACGGCCCGGACGAGATATAAGCCGCCGCCGACGTCCTTGAGCGTGATGCGCTCGTCGTCCTTGACGTAAGGAATGTCGCGCGTGACGAACGTCAAAAAGATCGTTCGCTCGTGCAGCACTTTGTTGTGCTTCAGGTTATGCAGCAAGCTCACCGGAACGAGCGAGTCGCTGCCCGTCAAATAAATCGCCGTACCCGACACACGATGCGGCGGGTGCGCCAACAGCCCCTGCACGAACGGCGCCAGCGGAATACCGTCGGCTGCCGTACGCTCCTTCACGAGCAAGCGGCCCTTGTACCACGTCATCAGCAGGAAGAACAGCAAGGCGCCGATACCGAGCGGCAGCCAGCCCCCTTCGGCGACCTTCAGTAAGTTCGCCCCGAAGAATGCGACGTCCACCGTCATGAATGCGGCGATGATGACGGCCACGAGCGCTTTGTTCCAGTTCCACACCTTGACCATCACGACGCAGGCCAGCACGGTCGTCATGACCATCGTCGTCGTGACCGCGATGCCGTACGCGGCGGCAAGATTGTCGGAGCTCTTGAAAGCAAGTACGACGCACAAAATGATGAACAGCAGCAGCCAGTTCACGACAGGCACGTAGATCTGGCCGATCGCCAGTTCGGAGGTGTGAAGCACCTTCATCCGCGGCACGTAGCCGAGTTGGATGGCTTGGCTCGTCAGCGAATAGGCGCCCGAGATCACGGCTTGCGAGGCGATCACCGTCGCCACGGTGGACAAGACAACCAACGGCAAGAGCGCCCATTGCGGCGCCATCAGAAAGAACGGATTTTCGATTGCCTTCGGGTTTTGCATCAGCAAAGCGCCTTGCCCGAAGTAATTGAGCACGAGCGCCGGCATGACAAGCAGGTACCACGCAAGACGGATCGGCCGCGCACCGAAGTGTCCCATGTCGGCATACAGCGCCTCCGCGCCCGTCAGCACGAGGAAAACCGATCCCAGCACGACATACGCTTGGAGCATATGCGCGTGCATGAAAGAAAACGCGTAATACGGGTTGAGCGCGGCGATGATTTGCGGCGCGTGCATGATGTGGTGAACGCCGAGAACGGCCAGCGTCGCGAACCAGACCAGCATGATCGGGCCGAAGAGCTTGCCCACGAGCGACGTGCCGTGGCGCTGAATCCAAAATAGCGCGACCAGGATCACCATCGTGATCGGCAAGACGAGATGCGAGAGTTGCGGCGTGGCGATCTCGAGCCCTTCCACCGCCGAAATAACCGAGATAGCGGGCGTAATGACGGCGTCGCCATAGAACATACAGGCGCCGAAAATGCCGAGCATCATCAGGAAGCCCGCGAAGCGCGATTTCGTCGAGAACGGCCGCAGGGAGAGCGCCATCAAGGCGAGTACGCCGCCCTCGCCGTTGTTGTCCGCCCGCATCACGAACAGGACGTACTTGATCGACACCACGAAAATAATTGCCCAGAACAGCAGCGAAATCACGCCGAGAATCGAATGATCGGTCAACGCGATACCGTGGGCGGGACTGAACGCTTCTTTGAGCGAATACAGCGGACTTGTGCCGATATCTCCGAAGACGACGCCAATCGCCGCTAGCGCAAGCGACGGCAAAGAATGCTGTCGAAGATCGTCGTGGTTGTTGTCTGTCATAAACGCGACCGGGTGGTACCCGGATAAGCCGAGAGCGAGCGCTATTCTAGCGGTGCAACGATGGGGAATACAGACAAAAAGAGCGGAGTCAGTCGACTCCGCTCAATTGTCGGTGCAGTCACGAATGCCGTAGTCAGACTAAACGCAAATTACGTGCCGGACGGCATATTTTGGGCAACGCCGCGCTTGATCCAGGCGCCAAGATTATGGGGCCGGACCGTATCCCATTCCTCGAACGGCTGGTGAATCCACGGGTTTGTGGCCAAATGCTGGACAAAGTAGTCCGGCTTGACCTTCGAGCAGGCCTTATACCAAAGCACGGCCGAGCGCACCGCCGTGACGGCCGGATAGCGCTCCTTCAGATGCTGCTGCACGCGCGCGAGCGTCACGCCCGAATCGACGAGATCGTCGACGAGCAACACGTTGCCAGACAGATCGCCGCGCGTCATCGTGATGTACTGCGCGATATCGAGGTCGCCCTGCTGCGTGCCCGCCGCTTCGCGATAGGAACTCGTCGCGAGAATCGCAAGCGGCAGGTCGTAGATGCGCGAAAGTTGATCGCCGACGCGCAGCCCGCCTCGCGCCAGACACAGGATGTTGTCGAACTTCCATCCCGACTCGTGCACGCCGAGCGCCAACAACTCGATGAGCCGGTGGTATTCGTCCCAGCTCACCCAGAGGTTTTTGTCGTCGTTGCGAGGATCCGTCATCGCGATCATCGTCATGTTCTGCGTCATCGATTAGACCTTGAACGGATGGCGCAACAAGATCGTTTCGTCGCGATCCGGCCCCGTCGAAACCATATCGATCGGCACACCGGCGACTTCTTGCACGCGCGTGAGGTACGCCTGCGCGTTGGCCGGCAGTTGGCTCCATTGCGTGATACCGATCGTGCTTTCCTTCCAGCCGCCGAACGTCTCGTACACGGGCTCGCAGCGCGCCACTTCAGCCGCGCCGCGCGGCAGTAGATCGGCGCTCTTGCCGTCCACCTTGTAACCGACGCAAAGCTTCACTTCTTCGAGGCCGTCGAGCACGTCGAGCTTCGTCATGCAAAGTCCCGACACGCCGTTGATCTGAATCGAGCGGCGCAGCGCGGCAGCGTCGAGCCAGCCGGTGCGGCGCGGACGGCCCGTCACCGAACCGAATTCCTTGCCGACGTTGGCCAGCGTCACGCCCACGGCTTCCTGGCGCTGGGGATTGTCCGCGTCATAAAGTTCGCTCGGGAACGGACCCGAACCGACGCGCGTGCAGTACGCCTTCGTAATACCGAGGATGTAATGCAGCTTCTGCGGCCCCACCCCGGCGCCCGCCGAAGCGGCACCCGCCACGCAGTTGCTCGACGTGACGAACGGATAGGTACCGTGATCGATGTCGAGCAGCGTGCCTTGTGCGCCTTCGAACAACAGATTGCGGCCGGCCTCGTTTTCCTCGTACAGGCGACGCGATACGTCGGTGACCATCGGCGCGAGACGCTCGGCGTAACCCAGCATCGTGTCCAGCGTTTGCTGAAAATCGACGGCGGCGGCGCCCAGGTATTGGGTCAGCACGAAATTATGGAAATCGAGGTTTTCGCGCAGGCGGTCGGCGAACGTCTGGGGCAAGAACAAGTCCTGCACGCGCAGTGCGCGGCGCCCCACTTTGTCTTCGTATGCCGGCCCGATGCCGCGCCCGGTCGTACCGATCTTGCCGGCACCGCGACGCGCTTCGCGGGCCTGATCGATCGCCACGTGGTACGGGAGAATCAGCGTCGTTGCCTCGGAGATGAACAGACGACGGCTCACGTCGAGGCCTGCGCCTTCGAGCTCGTCGATCTCCTTGAACAGCGCCTCGGGGGACAGCACCACGCCGTTGCCGATGTAGCAAGCGACGCCGGCGCGCATGATGCCCGACGGAATCAAGCGCAAAATCGTCTTCTTGCCGCCGATGATGAGCGTGTGCCCGGCATTGTGGCCGCCCTGGAAACGTACGACGCCTTGCGCGTGGTCCGTCAGCCAGTCGACGATCTTGCCCTTGCCTTCATCACCCCATTGAGTCCCGACGACGACGACGTTGCGTCCCTGGGCTGCATTCACTGCGCTGGCAGACATGTTGTTTCGTTAGCTGGTTAAAAACGTATTCTACCCATGTTCGCGGAAGCTTCCGAATTTTTCCGTTTCGCTTCAACGGCATGGACCATTCGAGCATGACCGTTAGGGCACCTGACGCCCCACCCGGTCAAGCTCCCGCATTCGGTTGGCGCGCCTGTACGACCCAGGCCCCGTCGCGCTCCACGAGCACGCGGTCGAACGCGAACTCGTCGAGCGCATGATCGTGCCCCGGCAATGCCTGAATCACGACCTCGCCCGCGTCGCGCAACGCGGCGACGCGTTCGCGCAACAGATCGTCATGCTTCCAAGGTGCGAGGATGGCGCTGCTGCGCGCTTCGATCGGGGAAATGCGTGCGATTTCGCGCAGATCGAGCGAAAAACCCGTCGCGGGACGTGCGCGCCCGTACGCTTGGCCGACATGGTCGTAACGTCCACCGCGCGCCAGCGCGTTCGGCACGCCGGCGACGTAAGCCGAAAACATCACGCCGCTGTGATACGCATAGCCGCGCAGATCGGCGAGATCGATCGTGACGTCCCCGCCTTCGACACGCGCGGCGAGGAACGCCAAGTCGTCGAGTGCCTGCGTAATCGCCGGCCACTGCGGTAGCTGCTGCCGCGCGCGCTCGATCACCGACGCATCGCCGTACAACGCGGGCAACGCGCGCAGCGCATCGCGTACTTGCGGCTCGAGATCGCGCGTGAGCTCTTCGATACGCGGTACGTCTTTGCCCGCCAGCGCTTCGTACAGCGTCTCGCCGCGTGCACTGGCAGCGGGATCGCGCTCGAACAAGGCGAGCAGCACGCCCGCGTGGCAAAGATCGAGCCGGACGTTTTCGATGCCTGCCAAACGCAGGACGTCCATCATCAGCTGTTGAATTTCGAGATCGGCTTCGAGGCCCGCATGACCGTAGATCTCGGCGCCGATCTGGATTTGCTCGCGCGTGGCGTGCAAGCCACGCGGGCGCGTATGCAATACGCTGCCGGCGTAACAGAGGCGCGTCACGCCTTGCCGATTGAGCAGATGGGCGTCGATGCGGGCGACTTGCGGCGTCGTATCGGCGCGCAGCCCGAGCGTGCGCCCAGAGAGCTGATCGACGAGTTTGAAGGTGCGCAAATTCAGATCGCTGCCGCCGCCCGTCAGCAGCGACTCGAGGTACTCGAGCAGCGGCGGCATCACCATCTCGTATCCGTACGTACGGAAGCGATCGAGCAGCGCGCGTCGCAGTTCTTCGATCTTGCGCGCCTCGGAAGGCAACACATCGGCGATATTTTCGGGAAGCAGCCAGGTCGACATCGGATCAGTCCTACGACGTAAATGAAGGCGCGCGAGGCGCAGCCAAAAGCGAATCGAGCGAAGCGTGAAACGGCACGCGCCTGTCGCGCGAACGGCCGCGGCAGCCGTCAGGTGGCCGCGAGAAGCAGCAGCAGGCCGAGCGCCATGACGATCAATCCTCCGATGCGAATATGGTGCGTCGGCCGCTCCGCTATTTTACGAAACGTGTCGCGCCACGCTGTCGGAAACACGAACGGGAACATGCCCTCGATGATCAGCATCAGAGCAATCGCAAGCAATAACGAGGCAGCCATATCCATGGAGATGCCGGCGCAGCCGATCGATCGGCCGCGCCCCTGAATCAATGTTTGCGTGAAGCCGAGGCGGCCGGAGTGACGGGCGCGCCGCTACCGTCGGGGCTGCGCATGAAGCGGAAAAATTCGCTGTCCGGATCGACGACAATGACGTCGCCCGGCTTGAACACGCCGCGATACGCTTGCAAGCTTTCGTAGAACTGATAAAAGCCCGGGTCGCGACCGAAGGCGTCCGCGGCAATCGCAGCCGCCTTGGCATCGCCCTCGCCTTTGACCGCCTGCGCCGTCGAATAGGCATCGGCTAGCACCGCTTCGCGCTGACGCTCGGCATCGGCCTTGATCTGCGCCACCTCGGTCGCGCTTTGCGCGCGCTCGTCGCTCGCCACCTGTTCCTGCGCGGCGGACATCCGTTTGTAGACCGCCTCCGCGCTTGCTTGCGGAAAGTCGACGCGTACGAGACTCAGATCGACGAGGTCGATACCGAGCGCCTTCGCCTGCGCCGCCATGGCCGCCTTGGCCTCTTGCGCAAGCTCGCCTTGGTGCGAGAGCGCGTCGGCGAGCGTGCGCTTGGCAAACGCCGCCCCAAGCGCGACGCGCATTTGTCCCGCGAGCCGATCCAGCGCGCTTTGCTGGTCCGCATCGGTTTCGGCGAACAGCTTGAGCGCATCGGCCACGCGGTATTTCAACACCGGCGTCACGAGCAAGTCGTTCTTATCGGACGTAGCGAAACGCTCCGCGTCAGTCGAGGCGAGCGTACGGACGCGCGTGTCGACCAACATGGCCGCTTGTAGCGGCGTGGGCAGTTTCACGTGCAAGCCGGGGCCCACGAGCGTGGGATGTTCGCCGCCATGAGAATAAACGACCGCGACGTGCCGCTGATCGACGACGAGCACGGTCGACGCCCCTGCGAACAAGACGGCCACGACGACCACCACGAGCGCAACGATACGATTCATGTCGAGCGCTCCTTATTGCTGCAAGTCGTCTTCGCGCGCACGGCTGCGCAGCGAATCGCGCGAACGCAACGCGTCGCTGGCGGCGGCCGGCTGGCTGGCCGCATTCGGCTCAGCCGGCGACGCCGCCGTGGGCACGGTGGGTGCGGTGCTCGATGCCGCCGACGGCGCGCTCGCTGTCGGCGCGCCGGCAGCCTCGGACGAACCGTGTCGATTGCCCTCGAGCAGCTTGTCCACCGAGAGGTTGACGACGCTGCCGCCCGCCTTACCGCTTACGAAAATCTTGGTCGAATTGGCGTAAATGTCGCGCATGGTTTCCAGATACATCCGCTCGCGCACGACAGCCGGCGCCTTCGCGTATTGGGCGTAGACCTGATTGAAGCGCTCGGCGTCGCCTTGTGCGTCGGAGACGACACGTGCGGCGTAGGCCTTGGCGTCGTCGAGGGTCCGCTGAGCCTGAGCCTTCGCACCGGGCAGGATCTGCCCCGCGTAGGCTTGCGCCTCGGCCTTCGCGTTCGCGCGCTCTTGCTTTGCGCGCGTAGCGTCCGCGTAAGCGCTTTGCACGGCGGCCGGCGGGTCGATCGACATGATCGTGACGCCTGTCACAGCAAGCCCGCTGCGATAGAGGTCGAGTGCTTTTTGGATCGCTTGCGTGATGGGCTCGCGAAGCGCATCGCGATTGCCGCCGAGCAGGCTCTCGGTACTTTGCGCCCCGGCGATCTCGCGTACGGCCGCCTGCGCAGCCTGGGTAACGGCGAGATCCGGATCGGCCGTGCGGAACAGGTAATCCGTTGCCGACTTCACTTGATATTGAACCGCTAGACGCACGTCGACGATATCCCCGTCGCGCGTGACCACCGAAGCGTCTTTCGTGCCGGCGTCGCTCATCGCATTGCCGCGGCCGATCTCGACCGAGCGGACCTGCGCGACATTGACGATTTCATGCGTTTCGAACGGATACGGCATGCGCAAGTGCACGCCGGGTTCCACGGTGCCGCGATATTTGCCGAATTGCAGCACGACGCCCGTTTGACCGTCTTGCACGACGAACACGCCGCTGCCGATATAGATCGCGACGAGCACGCCGATGACGATGCCAACGCCGATGCGCGCTGCGCGCCCGTTATCCGGACGCCGGTCGCCAGGACCCGAACCCGGGCCTTTGCCGCCGAACAGACGCGACAAGCGGCGGTTGAATTCCCGCCACATTTCATCGAGATCGGGCGGGCCGTCTTCATCGCCGGGACCACGCTTCGGCTCGTTCGGCCGCTGGCGACTGCCATTGCCGTCGCCTCGCCCCCAGCGGGGATCGCTGATCGATAGAATGGCGCGCGCACGCAGCCAGAAACTCCGCTCGTTGTATTCGTTCACCAGTGTTCGTTCGCTCGAGTTGGGAGAACCGGTCAATGCAGATCGGAGCGCCGTGTCCACACATCGGACGAGCCCGATGCGTCTGGGTCTTCATGCCCATGCGCCGGCGGTGCCGCTTCCGGCTGCGCCCGCCCGCTATCCGGGAGATGTTCTGAGGTGGCGATTTCGGCGATGGCTGCGCGCAGCGTATCCAAGCCTTGCCCCGTGCGCGCGCTCAAAAAGACGCGCGAAATATTACCATACTCGTCTCGCTCGACCGTGCCGCCGCGAGCTGCCAACTCGGGCACTGCGTCGATTTTGTTGAAGACGAGAACCTGCCGCACGGTTTGCGCGCCGATCTCGCCGAGCACTTCGTTCACTTGGTCGATCTGGTCGAGGCGCACGGCGCTCGATGCATCGACGACATGCAACAGCAAATCGGCGTGAATCGTTTCTTCGAGCGTCGCTCGAAACGCGGCCACGAGTTGGTGCGGCAATTCTCGAATGAAGCCGACCGTATCGGAAACGATCACCTGCCCCGCTTCATCGCCGAGATAGAGCCGTCGCGAGGTCGTATCGAGCGTGGCGAAGAGCTGATCCGCCGCATAGGCCTGCGCTTTCGTCAGCGCGTTGAACAGCGTGGACTTGCCCGCGTTGGTATAGCCGACGAGCGATACGGACATCGCGCGATTGCGGGCCCGTTGGCGCCTTTGCGTACCGTGTTGACGGCGCAGCTTGTCGAGCCGCCCCTTGAGCATCTTGATACGCTCGCCGATCAAGCGACGGTCGGTTTCGAGCTGGGTCTCGCCAGGGCCACGCAGGCCGATACCGCCTTTTTGACGTTCGAGGTGGGTCCAAGCGCGCACAAGGCGCGTGGCGATGTATTGCAATTGCGCCAATTCGACCTGCAACTTGCCCTCGTGGCTACGCGCACGCTGCGCGAAGATATCGAGAATAAGGCTCGTGCGATCGACGACCCGCCGGTTAAGCGTGCGCTCCAAATTGCGCTGCTGCGCCGGCGCCAAAGCGTGATTGAAGATGACGATTTCGACGTCGTTGGCCTCGCAAGCAAGGCGCAATTCCTCGGCCTTACCGCTGCCGACGAATAACGCCGCGTCGGGGCTCGAGCGACGCCCGGTCAAGGTCACGGCGGGATGTGCGCCCGCGCTTTGCGCGAGCAGACTGAGTTCTTCGAGACTGGCTTCGAAGTCGATTTTTCCGAAATCGATGCCGACGAGCGCTGCGTTGATCAAATTGATGGGCGTCTAAATGAGAAGCGGCCGGCGCGCACGCCGATCAGTCGGCGCCGCGCCGGCCGCTAAGATGAGATTAGGCCGCTTCCGCATCCGGATGGAAATTCACCGGACGGGCCGGCACGACCGTCGAAATGGCATGCTTGTAGACCATTTGGGTCACGGTGTTACGGAGCAACACGACGTACTGGTCGAACGATTCGATGTTCCCTTGAAGCTTGATGCCGTTGACCAAATAGATGGAAACCGGCACGTGCTCTTTGCGCAGTGCGTTCAGAAACGGGTCTTGTAACAGTTGCCCTTTGTTGCTCATAGCAAACTCCGTCGTTTTTTTGCAGGTTGGATCCGGATTGGGACGAAGAAAAAGAAATCCGCCGCCAATCGCTACACTATAGCCGATTTTCGTTGTCCCTCGGGCCGCCCAGGCCATCCGGCCAAGGCGCCGCGGGCGCCGAATCAGCTCTTATCGGTGTACGGGTTCGTCGACGAGCGGAACTCTATGCGCAATGGAGTTCCCGTCAGCGAGAAAGTTTCGCGGAAGCGATTTTCCAGATAGCGCTTGTAGGTTTCCGTCACGGCGTCGAGCGCGTTGCCGTGGATGACGATGATTGGCGGATTTTGACCGCCTTGGTGCGCGTAACGCAGCTTCGGGCGCACCGGACCGCGCCGGCGCGGCTGCTGGAATTCCACGGCTTCGATGAGTGCGCGCGTGAGCTTCGGCGTCGGCAATTTCGCCATGGCGGCTGCGTAGGCATCGTCGACCGATCGCATGAGCGGGCCGATGCCGGTCTTTTCCGTCGCCGAGATGAAATGGAACTTGGCGAACTCCAAGAATTTCAGCTTGCGAATCATGTCGGCTTTCGTGCGATCGCGTGTGTGCGCATCGAGGCCGTCCCATTTGTTGACGCCCACCACGAGCGCCCGCCCTTGCTCCACCACGAATCCGGCAATGTGGGCGTCCTGATCGGAAATGTCCTGGCGTGCATCGAGCAGCAAAATGACGACGTTCGCGTCGGCAATCGACTGTAGCGTCTTGACGACCGAAAATTTCTCGATCGCTTCGAACACCTTGCCGCGCCGGCGCAGGCCGGCCGTATCGATCAGCGTGTACTTCTTGCCCTGGCGTTCGAAATCGACGTAAATCGAATCGCGCGTCGTGCCGGGCATATCGAACGCGATCACGCGCTCTTCGCCGATCAGCGTATTGACGAGCGTCGACTTGCCCACGTTGGGCCGCCCGACGATCGCGATTTTCACGCCGCGCGCGCCGCTCTCCTCTTCCGACTCTTCCGGATGGCCCGCATAGGCGATTTCCAGGGAGTCGTTGATCATCTCGGTCACACCGTCGCCGTGCGCCGCCGAAATCGCGCGCGGATCGCCGAGACCGAGTTCATAGAAGTCGGATGCGACGGCCGTGTACTTCATGCCCTCGGCCTTGTTCACGACGAGCACGATCGGACGGCCGGTCTTGCGCAGATAATCGGCGATCGTCTTGTCCTGCGGCGCCAGCCCGTTACGTCCGTCGACGATAAAGACGACGACGTCCGACTCCTCGACGGCTTGCCGCGTTTGCCGCGCCATCTCGTGCAAGATCCCGTCCTTGGCGACGGGTTCGAAGCCGCCGGTGTCCACCACGAGATACGCACGGTCACCCATGCGCCCCTCGCCGTAGTGGCGATCGCGCGTCAAGCCCGGCAAATCGGCGACGAGGGCGTCGCGCGAACGCGTGAGCCGGTTGAACAGGGTGGATTTCCCCACATTGGGGCGCCCGACTAGGGCAATTACGGGTTTCATCTGACGTTATCTAAAAGAGGCATGCGCCACGGTGCCGGCTCGCCGATGCGGCGAGTTGCGGAACCAACGGCGCATCGATACGCCGCATACGGCACGAGCCGGCAGGACGCGCCGGCCCCTAGCATCGCGCTTGCTCGCAAGCGGCCGCAGGGCGCACGACAGTGCGCCACTGCTCGAAAATTATCACGATACGACGGCGTGCAAGGCACCGCGCATCCATCTGCCGGCGGCGTGCCACGCGCGCCGGTACTCAAAAACGCCCGCGGCCGGCTGAGCCGGCCTGCGGTCTACGACCCGACTCGACGAACCGCTCAGTGCGAGACGAATCCGTACAAGTCGCCGTCGTGCGTTTGCACGATCAAGGTATCGCCCACCGCGACGGGCGCGGCCGTGATCGGGCTTCCGTCTGTCTTCGCGCGGGCGAGGAACTTGCCGTCGTCACGCGACAGGAAGTGAACGTAGCCCTTGTAATCGCCGACGACGACATCGGGGCCGAGCAGGTAAGGCGTGCTCAGATCCCGGTTCTTCAATTGGTCGTTCTTCCACAGCGGCTTGCCCGTAGTCGCATCGAACGCTTGGAGCACCGACCAATCGTCGGGCGCCACCACCGCCGTGCGGTCCGCGGCGAGGCCTGCCACGCCCGAGAACGTCTGCTCCCAAACGGGCTGACCGCTGTTCGCATCGAAACAGCTGATGCGGCCTTGGAACGTCACGGCGCAGGCCTCGGCGCCGACGAGCGTCGGCGCCCCGGTTACGTCGTTGATCCGCTCCACTTCGGTCACGCCCTTCGGGAACGACACGGGCGCCTGCCAGTAATCGTCGCCCGTCTTCAGGTTGATTGCCGACAGCGAGCCGCCCGGAAAGCCAGCAAGTACCGCGGCTTGGGCTGCGAACGCCATGCCGGCCGATACACGCAAGTTCAACGGAACGGCCCGGTTGCGATATTGCCAGCGCAATTCGCCCGTGGATGCATTGAACGCGCTGATTTGACCGTCGATCGTGCGCACAACCACATAACCGTTGCCGACGAGCGGCGGCGAGACGATCTCGCCGGGCACCGTCGTCTTCCACAGCAGCTTGCCGTCCCCATCGAGCACCTCGACGCCGCCCTTTTCCGCGCCGACGGCCGTATAGGTGCCGTCGCTGCCCACGCCCGAAGTCAGGTCGTCATGCAGCTTCGTGCTCCAAACCTTTCGCCCGGTCTTCCCGTCGATCTTCGCGACGGACCCGTTCGATCCCGCAGCGTAGACGTAATCGCCAACCACGAGCGGCGAGAAGAAATAACGCCCCGCCTTGCCCACGCTCGTCCTCCAGGCTTGCTCGACTTTGAAGACGGGCTTGAACTCGGTGAGCGGCACCGGGTCACGGCGCGGGTCCTTGGTGGACGAGCAAGCGGCCATCGCAAGGACGGTCATCGCGCAAGCGACGGGCACGGCGAAACGTTTCAGCAAATTCATCGGTGAGCGAGGCTTCGTCAAAGGTTGTTCAGTTAAGACCGGCTAGCGGCGACGCGGACGCGCCACTCAACCGCCGAGCGCGTCGAGCTTGAATTGGATCAGCCGGCGAGCGGACGTATTGCTCTTGCTCAGCGACGAGAGCGCAAGCTGATAAGCACTGCGCGCGTCGCTGCGCTTGCCCGCGGCCGCCAGCAGATCGCCGCGACGATCCGCCACGGCGCCTTGGAAGCCCTCGGGCGGCGTACCGTCGAGCAGCGCGAGCCCGGCGTCGTACGCCTTCTCGTCGAGCAATACGGCGGCCAGACGCAGCCTCGCGATTTCCTTGTACTCGTCGTCCCTCGCGTGATCGATCGCCCATTGCAATTGCGCCTTCGCGCCGGTGACGTCACCCGCTTCATAGAGCGCCTTGGCAGCCGCGAGCGCGGTCATTTGGCCATATGCGGTTCCGCCGTAGCGCGACTCCATATCGCCGGCGTCGCGCGCGATCACGGCCTTATCGGTCCCACGGACCGACTGCTGCACTTGCTCATAGAGCACCGCAGCCTGCGTAGCCTGACGCCGCTGCCAAAAATGCCAGCCGTTCCAAGCGGCCGCGGCGACCAGCGCCACGAGGACGATCCAAGTGGACGCATTGCCCCACTGCGCCCACCAAGCCTTGAAGCTCTCTATCGATTCTTGTTCGTCGTGATAACTCATCGCTAAGCGATTCCTTCTTGTCTCGAGCCGTTCTTATCGTGACCGGCGACCATTGCGTCAGTCGTCGCCGTCTTCGGCGGTTGCAACCATCGCATTGATTAGAAATTCGGTCAAGTTTTCAACCGGCACAGTGCGTTGTTCGCTCTTTTCCGCCGTCGCGGTCTCACGCAGCGGTTTGATGCCGACGGTGCCGTTCGCCACCTCGTCCTCGCCGAGAACGACCGCGAATGCAGCCCCGCTCGCATCGGCTCGCTTCATTTGCGACTTGAAGCTGGCAGATACGCCATCCGCGCTGCAATGAAGGATCACGTCCAGACCGGTATCCCGCAAACGCTCCGCGATGATGAACGCTTGCTCGCGTGCGCTCTCGCCTTGGTGGACGACGTAGACGTCGCATCCCTCTTCTTGCGGGACGAGCGATTCTTCCTTCAGCAATTCGAGGATACGTTCGACACCCATCGCCCAGCCGCAGGCCGCCGTCGGCTTGCCGCCCAACTGTTCGATCAGCGGATCGTAACGACCGCCCGCGGCAACCGTGCCTTGCGCGCCGAGCTTATCGGTCACCCACTCGAACACCGTCAAGTTGTAGTAGTCGAGACCGCGCACAAGCCGCGGATTGATCGTGAACGGGATGTTGTTCGCTTTGAGCAAACGTTGCAGCCCATCGAAGTGCGCACGCGATGCGTCGCCGAGGAAGTCGATCAGCTTCGGCGCATTTTGCGCGATCTCCTGCAACGCGGGATTCTTCGTGTCGAGCACCCGCAGCGGATTCGTGTAAAGGCGGCGCTTCGCATCTTCATCGAGCGCGTCGATATGCTTTTCGAGATAAGCGATCAACTCGACGCGGTGTGCCGCGCGCTCCTCGGCCAGGCCCAGCGAGTTGATTTCGAGACGGATACCGGTCAAGCCGAGATCGTCCCAAAGCCGCTGACACATCAAGATGATTTCGGCATCGGTATCCGGGCCCGCAAAGCCCAGCGCCTCGACGCCCACTTGATGGAACTGGCGATAGCGGCCGCGTTGCGGACGTTCGTGACGGAACATCGGCCCGATGTACCACAGCCGCTTCGGGCCGTCGTAAAGCAAATTGTGCTCGATGGCCGAGCGCACGACGGCAGCCGTATTTTCCGGACGCAATGTCAGATGCTCGCCGTTGAGCGAATCGACGAAGCTATACATCTCCTTCTCGACGATATCGGTCACTTCGCCGATGCCGCGCGTGAAGAGTTGCGTGTGCTCGACGATCGGGGTACGGATGTTCTGATAGCCGTACGCACGCAGCATCGATTTGACCGTCGACTCGAAGAAGTCCCACAGCGCGGCATCCGCCGGCAGGATGTCGTTCATGCCTTTGACGCCGGCAAGCTTCTCGAGCTTTCGCTTCTGTTCTGTCATCGTTGTTCGGTTGACTCGTTAATTTGCGACGCTCGCGCTGCCGTAACGGCGCTCGACGTAATCGCTCACGATTTGCTGGAATTCTTCGGCAATGCGCTCGCCGCGCAGCGTCTTGACCTTTTCGCCGTCGATGAAGACGGGCGCAGCCGGGTTTTCGCCGGAGCCGGGCAAGCTGATGCCGATGTTGGCTTGTTTCGACTCGCCGGGCCCGTTCACGATGCACCCCATGACCGCTACGTGCATCTTCTCGACACCGGGGTACGCGTCGCGCCAGACCGGCATTTGCGCGCGCAGATAGTTTTGAATCTGCGACGCGAGTTCTTGGAACAGCGTGCTCGTGGTGCGGCCGCAGCCCGGGCACGCGATGACCATCGGCGTAAACGAACGCAGGCCCATCGTCTGCAAGATTTCCTGACCGACGATGACTTCGCCCGTGCGCGATGCGCCCGGCTCGGGCGTCAGCGAGATGCGGATCGTGTCGCCGATACCTTCTTGCAGCAGCACGCCGAGCGCGGCCGTGGAGGCCACGATGCCCTTCGAGCCCATGCCGGCTTCGGTCAAGCCGAGATGCAAGGCAAAGGAGCAACGGCGCGACAACTCGCGGTAGACGGCGATCAGGTCCTGCACGCCGCTCACCTTGCACGAAAGGATGATCTTGTTGCGCGGCAAGCCCAATTCGACGGCGCGTTCGGCCGAACCGATCGCCGACTGAATCAGCGCTTCGTACATCACGCTTTGCGCTTCCCACGGCTCGCTGCGCGCGGCGTTCTCGTCCATCATGCGCGCGAGCAGGTCCTGATCGAGGCTGCCCCAGTTAACGCCGATCCGCACCGGCTTGTCATAGCGCGCCGCGGCTTCGATCATTTGCGCGAATTGCGTGTCGCGCTTCGCGCCCTGGCCGACGTTGCCCGGGTTGATCCGATACTTCGACAGCGCTTCGGCGCACGCGGGGTAATCGCGCAACAACAAATGGCCGTTGTAGTGGAAATCGCCGACGAGCGGCACGGTTACGCCCATCCGGTCGAGCTGCTCGCGGACCGCCGGCACGGCCTGAGCGGCCTCCGGCGTATTGACCGTAATGCGCACGAGCTCGGAGCCCGCCTGAGCGAGCTCTTTCACCTGGATAGCCGTGCCGATCGCATCGGCCGTATCCGTATTCGTCATCGATTGGATACGCACGGGCGCATCGCCGCCGATCGTGACGAGTTGGCCGCCCCAGCGAACATCGACCGCGTGCGAGGCGCGACGCTTCGCGGGACCGCCGAAAACCGGCACGGAAGAACAAATCTGACTGCTGCTGTCGGTAGGCATCGAAAGACCCATGAGTCCTAGTTATGCTGCGCGCGCGGCTCGCCGTGCGGCCACGCGCCCGAAATGAAGATCGAGCCGCGGCGCGCCGCCGCGGCATTGGACCATTACGGCAACGTGAAATGCGCGACGTTGCCTTTGTTCGGACCGAATTTCGCCGCGTCGACCGGTTGTCCGTCGAGCGTCATCGATTCGAGCCCTGCGCGGTTGCCCGCGGTGACCTTGAAGGGCGGTACGCCCTGCACTTGCTTCGTCTCTCCGGCGTGGACGAGGCCCGAGAAGACTTCCTTGCCGTCCTTGTCGCGGACGCTAAACCAGCTGTCCTTGGAAACGGTGACGCCGACCGTCGCGACGCCCGATGCCGGGGCCGACGCGGCCGTGGACGCCTGCTCGCTCGTACCCGCTTGCGGCTGTGGCACAGCGGCCTGACTCGGCGCGGGCGCCGCCGCCGAAGCGGCCGCAGGGGGTGCCGCCGGCACCGACGCCGCAACGGTCGCCGAAGCCGTTTGCTCGCCGCTCGGCTGCGAAGCGGCGGGGGCCGACGTCGGCTCGAGGTGGGTGATCGCAGGCGCACTCGCCTCCGTGGATGCCGACCCCGCGTCGGACGCGGCTGCCGCGCCGGAGGCGCCCGCCGATTGCGTAAGGACGAGCCCCGTCGAAGTCGCCCCCGATGCGGGCACCGCAACACCCGACGCCGGACCGGCCGGATTCGCCGCCATGCCGCCCGCACTCGCCTTCAGGCGTGCGAGCCAGGCCGACGAATCGCCGCCCTGGTGCCACATGGCCAGCGCAATGACGACGATGACGCCGGCCGCGACGCCCCACCACCATGAGCGATGCTTCGGCGTGCCGCCGAGCGACACCGAGACGCGCCCCCGCGGCAAATCGGCGCCCGTCGAAGCAGGCATAGACAAATCGGGCTCGGGCTCGCCTTTGACGCGGCGCAATGCCTGCGCGAACGGTTCAGGATCGGTGCCGAGCATCTTGGCGTAGCTGCGGATGACGCCGAGCGCGAACGTGGTGCCGGGCAACTGGCTGATGTCGCCTGCCTCGAGCGCACGCATTTTGTTCGGGGAGACCTTCAGCCGAGCCGATACGTCATCGACGGACCAACCCTTCGCTTCCCGCAATTGCGCAAGACGAGCGCCCACCGCGGCCAGCGAGTCCAGCGGTGCGTACGAGGCGCCGGGCGCCGTCTGCGGCACGGCGCTTGAACGTCCCGAACTCGTCTGTGTGCCTTCTGATTGCGGATGCTGCGGCTCACTCATCCCTGATCCTCGCGTCGATTCTCTTTTTCCACCCCGCGCCCGCCGGGCTCATTCGATGCCCTCGATGCGCGGACCGTCTGTCTCACAACGTTTCGGCGGCGCGCACACAGCGCCGCCTCCCCTTTTCGTCCGCCCGCGTCAGCGCACGGGCCGCACTTCAATGATCTTGCCCGAGGAGCCGCCCGAGGCGCGCCCCATCCGCTGCGCGACGCGCGTGCGATCCTTGACCGCGCCGGCGAGTTGTCCGCAGGCGGCATCGATATCGTCGCCGCGGGTCTTACGCACCGTCGTCACGACGCCCGCATCGATGAGCACCTGCGCGAAACGCTTGATCCGGTCGTTCTTGGAACGCAACAGCCCCGACTCCGGGAACGGGTTGAACGGGATCAAGTTGAACTTGCACGGCACGTCGGCCGTCAGCGCGAGCAATTCGCGCGCATGGGCGTCGCTATCGTTCACGCCGTCGAGCATGCAGTACTCGAACGTGATGAAATCGCGCGGGGCGACTTCGAGATAGCGCCGACAGGCCGCCATCAACTCACGCAGAGGATACTTCTTGTTCAGCGGCACTAAGATGTCGCGCAACGCGTCGTTCGGCGCATGCAGCGATACCGCCAGCGCCACCGGCAGATCGGCGCCGAGCCGATCCATCATCGGCACGACGCCCGAGGTCGATACCGTCACGCGCCGCCGAGACAGGCCGTAAGCGTTGTCGTCGAGCATCAGGCGAAGTGCCGGCACCAGCGCGTCGTAGTTGAGCAGGGGCTCGCCCATGCCCATCATCACGACGTTCGTGATGACGCGCTCGCCTTTGTTGTCCGGCGCGTGCGGGCGGCCAAGCGCCGCGCGCAACGCGAATTCGGCCATCCGAAGCTGGCCGATAATTTCACCCGTCGTCAGATTGCGGGAAAAACCTTGCTTGCCCGTCGAGCAAAACCGGCAATTGACCGCGCAGCCGGCCTGCGACGACACGCATAGCGTGCCGCGCGTCTCTTCGGGAATGAATACCGTTTCCACGGCATTGCCGTTACCGACATCGACAAGCCACTTGCGCGTACCGTCGCCCGACACGTGATCGCTGACCACGGGCGGCATCACGATCGCCGCGCGGTCTTTGAGCTTCGTGCGCAGCGATTTCGCGAGGTCGGTCATGCCGTCGAAATCGGCGGCGTTGTACTGGTGAATCCAGCGCTGCAACTGCTTGGCGCGAAATGCCTTCTCGCCGAGGCTGTCGCAATAGGCGACGAGCCCCGCGGCATCGAGGTCGAGAAGGTTGACGGTAGGACTGCTCGTCATGTTTGATCCTGCTGTTTCAGTGCGGCGCACCCGGGGCAGCCGCGCTAAGGCGCGGCGCCGGGCCGGGCGAGCCGCCCGCGCCAAGCGGCATATGCTTACGTACGTACCCGGCGATCAGCGCGAGTAGACGTTGATTTCCGGGAAGAAGAACGCGATTTCCACGGCTGCCGTTTCGGCGGCGTCCGAACCGTGCACGGCGTTCGCATCGATGCTGTCCGCGAAATCGGCGCGGATCGTGCCCTTGTCGGCCTTCTTCGGATCCGTCGCGCCCATCAGGTCGCGGTTCGTCAGGATCGCATTCTCGCCTTCGAGCACTTGCACCATGACCGGGCCCGAGATCATGAATTCGACCAGATCCTTGAAGAACGGACGAGCGGCGTGAACGGCGTAGAACTTCTCTGCATCCGCGCGCGAAAGCTGAGCCATGCGCGACGCGACGATCTTCAGGCCCGCGTTTTCGAAGCGGCTGTAGATCTGGCCAATCACGTTCTTCGCCACTGCATCGGGCTTGATAATCGACAGGGTACGCTCGATCGCCATAAAAACTCCAAAAAATTAAGGGGTTACGAATTCTAACGAATCTGCAATTGTAGCATGTTCCAGTGTATGATTGCGATCGATCCCCACCTCCGATGAAACTTCGTCCGAAAAGTCGAAAGGGAGCTTGAAACTCCCGCTCATAGGACCGATCTTAGGAGGCGACGGGATGGGCATGCGCGGCCGCCAAACCGGCCCCAAGCGCAACCCGGTTTCGAATGCGTTTAACGCAAGGAGAAAGCATGAACGACTATCCGTATAACGTCGCCCGCGGCGGTGCCGTCGGTTCGGCGGCCATCCGCAACCGCGTGCTCCGCAATACCTACTGGCTGCTCGCGTTGTCGATGGTGCCCACCGTGATCGGCGCCTGGATCGGGGTCGTGAGCGGTTTTTCGCTGTTCGCCGCGACGAGCCCGATGATGAGCATGCTCGCGTTCTTCGCGATCGCATTCGGCTTCATGTTCGCCATCGAGCGCACCAAGCAAAGCAGCCTCGGCGTCGTCTTCCTGTTGGGCTTCACGTTCTTCATGGGCCTGATGCTCTCGCGGCTTCTGACGATCATCCTGCACTTCTCGAACGGCCCGTCGCTCATCATGATGGCGTTCGGCGGCACGGCGGTCATTTTTGCCGCGATGGCGTCCATCGCCACGGTCAGCAAGCGCGATTTCTCGGGGCTTGGCCAATGGCTGTTCATGGGCGTGATCGTCATCTTGCTCGCGTCGGTGGCGAATATCTTCCTGCATCTACCGGCGCTCATGCTGACGGTGTCGGTGCTCGCGATCGTGATTTTCTCGGGCTTCATGCTGTTCGACGTCCAGCGCGTCGTGAACGGCGGCGAAACGAACTACATCACGGCAACGCTTGCGATCTACCTCGATCTGTACAACGTGTTCGTGAACTTGCTGTCGCTGCTCGGCATCTTCGGCGGCAACAACCGGAACTGATCGCCGGCGGGCGCGTTGCGCTCGCTTAGCGTCGCGCCGCCGGTTGGCGGCGATAGGTAGCCTGAAACGAAAAGCCCCCATGTCTGCCTATGCAGCATGGGGGCTTTGTTTTATGCGCCGCGCGCAGCGGCGACGAACGCGTTAATCGCGCTCGAAAAGCGCGATCGACTCCACATGCGACGTGTGCGGAAACATGTTGACGACGCCCGCCCCTTTTAACCGGTAGCCGGCTTCATGCACGAGCAGCCCCGCGTCGCGCGCCAGCGTGGCCGGATTGCACGACACGTAGACGATTCGGCTCGGTAGCGAGCCTTGTCCGCTTTGAGCGATGTCCGCGAGCGCCTTCGAGACGGCGAGTGCGCCTTCGCGCGGCGGGTCGATCAGGAATTTGTCGAACGGCCCCAGTGCGCGCAAATCGTCCGCCGTCACCTCGAACAGGTTGCGACAAGCGAACGAAGTGTGCCGATCGACGCCGTTGACCTTGGCATTGGCGAGCGCGCGCGAGGTCAACGCTTCGCTTCCCTCGATCCCCACCACTTCGCGCGCCAGACGCGCCAACGGCAACGTGAAGTTGCCGAGGCCACAAAAAAGGTCCAGAACGCGATCGCTGCGAGCCGGGGACAACAATCGCAGCGCGCGACCGACGAGCACGCGATTGATGGCGTGATTGACCTGCGTAAAGTCCGTCGGCTTGAACGGCATGCGAATGCCGAACTCGGGCAGCGTGTAATCGAGTTGGACGTCGAGCGGATAGAACGGCACGGCCGTATCCGGTCCTTTCGGCTGCACCCAGAATTGCACCCGGTGCTGATCGGCGAATGCGCGAACGTGCGCCTCGTCCTCAGGCGTCATCGGTTCCAGTACGCGCAGCACGAGCGCCGTGACGCTCGCGCCGACGGCCAACTCGATTTGCGGCAGGCGGTCGCGAATCGACAGACTCTCGACGAGCCGGCGCAGCGGCACGAGCATCGCCGAGACGTCGGGCGGCAGCACCTCGCAGCTCGTCATGTCCGCAACGTAGCTGCTTTTCCTCTCATGAAACCCTACTAACACGCCGCCCTTCTTCGCGACGTGGCGCACCGTCAACCGGGCGCGATAGCGGTAGCCCCACGACGGTCCGTGAATGGGTCGAAAAACGGTTTCGGGCTTGAGCTTCGACAGATGCCAGAGATTGTCTTCGAGCACGCGCTGTTTAATCGCCACTTGCGCGCGCTCGTCGAGATGTTGCATCGAACAACCGCCGCAGGTGCCGAAAAAACGGCATTGCGGCGTCGTGCGCATGCCGCTTGCGCGCAGCACGTCGACGACTTGCGCCTGCTCGAAACTCGCCTTCTTGCGGTAGCTCGAATAAGTGACGCGCTCCCCAGGCAGCGCGCCTTCGACGAAAATGACCTTGCCGGGCTCGCCGTTCTCGGTCGTCAGACGCCCCACTCCACGCGCCTCCATGTCGAGCGAATCGATCTCGATCACAGGCGGTTCGGCGGGCGATGCGCCGCCCTCGGAGCGACGCGCGATACTACGGGGAAATTCGGACACCTGCGGCTTCCTGATGGACATGACACGAAAGGCGAGATTGTAGACGAACAGCGCAAGCGGACGGAGGCGATCGTGAAACTCGTGAGTTGGAACGTGCAATGGGGGCGCGACGCGCTAGGCCGCGTCGATCTCGGCCGAACAATCGACGAAGCCCGGCACCTCGCCGATTTCGACATCCTCTGCATGCAGGAAATCACGCGCGGCTTCGGCGTCTTGCCGGGCGGCCCCGGCCCCGATCAGTTCGAGGAAATCGCCCAAGCGCTACCGGGATTCGCCGTTCTCGACGCCGTCGGCGCCGATCTCCCGTCGCTCGACGGCTCGCCAAGGCGCCGTCAATTCGGCAACGCCATCGCCACCCGCCTGCCTGTCTTGCAGGTCATCCGTCATTCGCTGCCTTGGCCGGCCGATGCCGCCGCCCCCTCGATGCAACGCGTCGCGCTCGAGGCCGTCGTCGTCGCTGACCAAGGTCCGCTACGAATTCTCGTTACTCATCTCGAATTTTATTCGCTGAAGCAGCGTCTGGCGCAGGTCGACGAATTGCGACGTCTACAACGCGAGGCCGCCGACCACGCCGCGCATCCGGCGCCGGCCGAAAATGCGATGGGCCCGTTCGCCGCAACCTCGCGCCCCGTCAGCGCAATCGTATGCGGGGACTTCAACAGCGAGTACGGCTCGCAGGCGTATCAGGCGTTCATCGCGCCATTGGCGGGCGCCCCCGGCTTCGTCGACGCCTGGACCGCACTGCACCCCAGGGCGACGCCGCCGCTGACGGCCGGCGTCTACGACACAGCGCAGTGGAGCGACGGGCCGATCACGTGCGACTTCGTGTTCGTGACCGAGGACATCCGCGCTCGGCTGCGAAGCTGCGAGATCGACGGCAAGACCCAGGCTTCCGACCACCAGCCGATCGTCGTGGAAATCGATTGACTCGAGTGCCGCGCAAAAACGTTTTCAGCGCAGCGTTGCGGACGCGATAGCCGGCTCGGAAAACGCTGCGAGGTATTCGCCCCAGTGAGGCGCGCTCTCTTGCGTAAGCGATTGTTTGACGAAGGCGATTTCGTCGGCGTATTCGTCCGGCGAGAATGCACCACGCATCAATTGGAATCGGCAGTAAAGCAAGTAGGTGTTGACGACGTCCGTTTCGCAGTAGTTACGAATCTCGTCGATACGCCCTTCGCGGAACGCGTTCCAGACCTGGCCGCCATCCATGCCGAGCTTGCCCGGAAAACCGCATAGCTTGGCCAGGGAATCGAGCGGCGCATTGGCTCTCGCTTGATACATCGCGAGCACGTCCATCAAGTCGGTGTGCCGCGAGTGATAGCGGCTAATGTAGTTATTCCACTTGAAGTCGCGATCGTCCTCGCCAAGATCCCAATAGCGCGAGGCCGGGATGCCGTGCACCAGTGCGCGGTAATGCAAAACGGGCAAATCGAACCCGCCGCCGTTCCACGAGACCAATTGCGGCGTGTACTTTTCGATGACGCGATAAAACGACTGAATGAGCGCGCCCTCGCCGTCCTCGACGGTGCCGAGCGAGCGCACACGCAAACCCGCCCGGTCGCGGAACACGCAGGAGATCGCGGCCACGCGCTGGAGGTAGTGCGGGAGGAAATCGCTGCCGGTTTTTTCCCGGCGCGCGGCGAATGCGTGTTCGGCGACATCGGCGTCGCTCATCGAATCGGGCAAATCGTCGAGACGGCGAATGCCGGCGACATCGGGAATCGTCTCGATGTCGAAAACGAGAATCGGAATCATGAATATCTAAAGTACCGCGCCCGCGCCTACAGCACTGCGTCTTTGCGCACGCCGTTCGACGCGAAAAAGCGCTTCAAGCGCACGAGCGCTTCTTGCTGAATCTGTCGCACGCGTTCGCGCGTGAGACCCATTTCGTCGGCCAATTCCTCGAGCGTCGCGGGTTCGATGTGATTGAGCCCGAAGCGCCGCTCGATCACATGACGATGCTTATCGGACAGCCGCGAGAGCCATGCGCGTGTAAGCGTTTCCAACTCGCGATGCTGCACTTCGGCATCGGGGGACTGGCTTTGATCGTCGGAGAGCAAATCGAGCAAAGAGCTAGCCGGATCGAGGTCGAGCGGTGCGTCGAGCGAGGCCGTATGCTCGTTCAACGCCAAAATATCCGTGACCTCGTCGGTCGTCTTGCCCGTCAAGTAGGCGATGTCGTCGATGCTGGCATCGCGCCGCTCGGCCGGCTCACCCGAATTCATCGAATTCTTCTCGAGGTGCCGCTTCGCGCGCAATACCTGATTGAGCTCGCGGATCACGTGCACAGGCAGCCGGACCGTACGCGCCTGATTCATGATCGCCCGCTCGATACTCTGGCGTATCCACCAGGTCGCGTAGGTCGAAAAGCGGAAGCCGCGCGTCGGATCGAATTTCTCGATCGCATGCATCAGCCCGAGGTTGCCTTCCTCGATCAGATCGAGCAGCGGCACGCCGCGATTCAGATAGCCCTTGGCGATGCTGACCACGAGCCGCAGATTGCGCTCGATCATGACCTGCCGAGCCTCGAACTCGCCCGCCTTAGCCAGTCGCGAGTAGCGTTGCTCCTCTTCCACCGTCAGGAGGGGCTTCACGCTGATGCGATTTAGGTAATGCTGAATCGTGTCGGCGGTCAGCTCGGCTTGCAGCAAGGCTCGGAAATCGTCGGGATCCGGGCCGGATTCGGTCGACCCCTCGCGTTCCTCGCCGCCCTCCTCGGCTTGCTCCGAGGAGCTTTCCTGCTCCAACTCGGTTTCGGAGTCGGCGGGGTCCTCCTCGGGCTCGTTCGTCGAAGCGCCCGCGTCGTGCACCAACTCGTGCGTAACGCGGCTGAGCGTGTCCGTTTCGGCTTGCTGCTTGCGGCGCTTCGATGTCGGCATGGTCGTATCGCTTATTGCGGCGGCAAGTATTTCATCGGATCGACAGGTTTGCCCTGTCGGCGGATCTCAAAGTGCAGCATCACGCGGTCGGAATCGGTGTTGCCCATCTGGGCGATCTCCTGCCCCTTCGTCACCGCATCCCCCTCTTTTACCATCAAAGTGCGGTTGTGTGCATAGGCGGTGAGATACGTTGCGTTGTGTTTGATGATAATGAGATTGCCGTAGCCGCGCAGCCCATTTCCTGCGTAGACAACACGTCCTGCCGCGGACGCTTTGACCGCTTCGCCCACGCTTCCGCCGATATTCAGGCCTTTGTTCGTCGAGTCGTCGAACGCGTTGAGGACCGGGCCGCGTACCGGCCACGAGAAGTTGACGTTCCCGTCGGCCATCGGCGAGCTGGCCGACGATGCGCCGGCAGCCGGTTGCGGCGGAATCGTCGTTGCCGTCGCGCCGGGACCCGTACCGTAGACCGGCGGCACGGCCGCGTTCGCGCTCGCTGCCCCGGCGGCGCTGGCCGACGAGGATGGCGTCAGCGGTGCGCCTGTGACCGCGCCCCCGGTGGTCACAGGTGCGGTTGCGACGCCGGGCGTGATTGCGGCTACGTTCGCACCCGGGGGCGCGACGCGCAGCAATTGGTCGACTTCGATCTGATTCGGATTCGCCAGGTTGTTCCAAGCAGCGATATCGCGATAGTTCTGACCGTTCTCGAGTGCGATGCGGTAGAGCGTATCGCCGGGCTTCACGCGGTAGTAACCGGGCGGCGGCGGACCGAGCGGCACGGCCGGCTGCGATGCGCCTTGCGCAACCGCCGGCGCGCCGCTCGTGGCAAGTGCGCTCGAGCGATCGACGACAGGCGCTTGATCGAGCCGCGTGGCGCACGCGGCGAGCGTTGTGAGGGCAAGCACACAGACGACGCGCTGAACGGCGGTCAGCCGAGGCTGTTCGTTGTTTGTTTGCATCGCGCGCAACGTAAACATCGGTGTCAAATCACTCCGGATTTTAAAGGGACAAAGAAAACGCGATCAAGACGAGACTCCCGCCACTGGCTGGCGGATATGCGCTCGATGAGCGTCAGCACCTGGGCCTGAGCACTTTGCGAGCCGACCGGCGCGACGAGCCTACCGCCGACCGCCAGTTGCTCGAGCAGGGCCTGCGGCACATCGAGCCCCGCGGCCGCGATCACGATCGCATCGAACGGCGCGGCGGCGGACAAACCCACGCGCCCGTCGCCATAGTGCAGGCGAATGTTCGGCACCCGCAGCGGCCGCAGGTTGAGCTTCGCACGCTCGTAAAGCGGCTTGATTCGTTCGATCGAATAGACGTCTTTGGCGACACGGCTCAATACCGCCGCCTGATAACCGCAACCCGTTCCGATTTCGAGCACACGATCGAGCGCGCGGCCGGCGCAAGCCAGCTCCAGCATGCGCGCCACGACGGACGGCTTCGAAATCGTCTGGTGATGGCCGATCGGCAGCGCCGCATCCTCGTACGCCTGCACCGCGAGCCCCGGGTCGACGAACATATGGCGCGGAACGGCCGCCAATGCGTCGAGCACCCGAGCGTCGGCAATACCGTTTGCTCTGAGCCGTTCGACCATGCGTTCGCGCACCCGTTCCGACGTCAGCGCGAACGAACTCGCGAGCGGCACGTTGGGTGCGCCGATTTTGTCGGCGGCGTACGACGCCTGCGTGTCAGGCCGGCGCGCTGCATTCTCGCGCGGCGCAAGCGGCTCGCGTGGGCGCGTGCGCTCGCGGGTATCCGCCGCCGCACGCGGCTTGCGCTCGAGATCGGCAAGCCCGAGCGGAAAACGCTTGGCCCGTTCGCTCGTCATGAATCGCGACGCGCGGCACGCGCCCATTCGCGCGTGGCCGCCATCATTTGGGTATGAGTCAAATCGAGCTGGAGCGGCGTGATCGACACCCGGCCGTTCGCGAGCGCATGGAAATCGGTACCCTCGCTCGCGTCGAGCGCGGCACCCGACGGTCCGATCCAGTAAATGGGCTCTCCCCGCGGATCGGTTTGCCGAATGACGGGCTGCGATGGGTGACGCTTGCCGAGCCGCGTGACCTCCCATTCGCCGAGCGCCTCGTACGGCGCATTCGGAATGTTGACGTTCAGCAGCGGATGGGTCGGCAACGGGTGCGCCAGAAAGTGACGGACGATGTCGGCCGCGACGCGCGCCGCATCTTCCAGATGGGCCCAGTCTTTCTCGACAAGCGAGAACGCAATCGCCGGCACGCCGAACATCACCCCTTCCGTCGCGGCCGCGACCGTGCCCGAGTACAGGGTGTCCTCGCCCACATTTTGGCCATTGTTGATGCCCGAGACGACGAGATCGGGCTTGTCGTCGAGCATCCCCGTCAAGGCAATGTGCACCGAGTCGGTGGGCGTACCGTTCACGTAGTAGAACCCGTTGGCCGATCGCCAGACCGATAGCGGACGCGATAGCGTCAGCGAATTGGATGCGCCGCTGCAATTTTGCTCCGGCGCCATCACCGTCACCTCGCCAAGCGGCTTGAGAGCGTGATAGAGCGCCGCAAGACCGGGCGCGAGATAACCGTCGTCGTTGCTCAGTAGGATTCGCATCCGCCGATTGTAACCGAGGAGCGCTGGCGTCTGAATGCCCAAGCGAGCCTATCGACATCGAAACGTTCTTCCGAAAAAAGGCACGGTCGTTCGACTTGATCTACACTGCATCGGCGCCCCGGCAGCGCGCGCGAAACCAACCGTTGGAGTCGTCATTTCGCACCGCGTTGAGAGGCCCCGTCCATTCGCTCGAGGAAATGCCCATGCGCGCCATCCGATGCCATCAGTACGGACCACCCGACACGCTCGTCGTCGATACGTTGCCCGATTTGCAGCCGGGCCCCGGCGAGGTCGTCATCGACGTTAAAGCAGCGAGCGTCAATTTCCCGGACGTGCTCGTCATCGAGAACAAGTATCAATTCAAACCGCCGCTGCCGTTCACGCCGGGCTCGGAGGTCGCGGGCATCGTGCGCGCGGTGGGCGACGGCGTGTCGAACGTGCGCATCGGGATGCCCGTGGCCGCCTTTACGCGCGTGGGCGGATTCGCCGAGCAAGCGCTCGCGTCCGCCGAGGCGTGCGTGCCGCTACCCGAGCCTGCGGACTTTGCCGCGGCGGCCGCGTTCACGCTCGCCTACGGAACCTCGCACCATGCCGTGGTGGACCGCGGCGCGCTACGCGCCGGCGAAACCATGCTCGTGCTCGGCGCCGCCGGCGGCGTCGGGCTCGCCGCGGTGGAAATCGGGAAAGCGCTCGGCGCGCGCGTGATCGCGGCCGCCTCCAGCGACGAAAAGCTCGCCGTCGCGCGCGAGCACGGCGCCGATGCCACGATTCGCTACGACACCGAGAATCTTCGCGAACGAATCGCCGCGCTGACGGACGGCCGCGGACCCGATGTCATCTACGATCCGGTCGGCGGCTCGTTCGCCGAGCCGGCGTTTCGGAGCATCGCCTGGCGCGGCCGGTATCTCGTCGTGGGCTTCGCCGGCGGCGAGATACCGAAGCTGCCGTTGAATCTGCCCTTGTTGAAGGGGGCGAGCATCGTCGGCGTGTTTTGGGGAGAATTCGCGGCGCGCGAACCGGCGCGCAATGCGCAGGCTTTCGAGACGCTATTGCGCTGGCTGCGCGAGGGAAAGCTGCGCCCACACGTGAGCGCACGCTATGCGCTGGAAGATACGCCGCGCGCATTGGCGGACATGGCGCAGCGGCGCGTGACAGGCAAGATCGTCATCACGCCCTGAACCGTTGCGCTCAGACTATCGGCCGCTCGGCATACGCCGACGCGGCATTCGCCCCTCGAAGCGCCGATTTCGGCGCTAGACGATCTTGCGTGCGCGCAGGTCGGCGATCGCGGCGGCATCGTAGCCGAGGGCAGCCAGCACCTCATCCGTATGCTCGCCGAGTGACGGTCCGAGCCAGCGAGTGCCGCCCGGCGTATCCGAAAACTTCGGCGTTACGTTCGGCAATGCGATATCGAGCCCATCTTGCCACTTGAAATGCTCGATCATCTTGCGCGCCGCGAACTGCGGATCGGTGAACATATCGGCGGCACTATAGATGCGGCCGACCGGCACGTCGGCCGCGTTCAAGACATCGAGCGCTTCGTCGATCGTACGTCCGGCCAGCCACGCGGAGATCGCATCGTCGATCTCACGCGTACGGGGCACGCGGCCGTCGTTGTGCGCGAGCGCCGGATCGTTCGCGAGATCGGCGCGTTCGATCGCCACCATCAACCGTTTGAAGATTGGGTCGCTGTTGCCGCCGATGACGATGCTGCCGTCTTTGCACGCGTAAGTGTTCGACGGGACGATGCCCGGCAGCGACGCGCCCGTGCGCTCGCGCACCGCGCCGTAGACGCCGTATTCGGGCACGATGCTTTCCATCATGTTGAAGACGGCCTCGTAAAGCGCGACGTCGACGATCTGCCCTTTCCCGCCGTTCGCCTGCCGATGATGAAGCGCCATGAGCGCGCCGATCACCGCGTGCAGCGCGGCGATGGAATCGCCGATCGAGATACCGATACGCGGCGGCGGCAGATCGGGATAACCGGTGATGTGGCGCAGGCCTCCCATCGCCTCCGCAATGGAGCCGAACCCGGGCCGATCGCGATACGGCCCGGTCTGACCGTAACCCGATAGACGAACCATGACGAGGCCGGGATTCTCGGCACTCAGTACGTCGTAGCCGAGGCCGAGTTTTTCGAGCAGGCCCGGTCGAAAGTTTTCGACGACGATATCGGCTTCGCGCGCGAGTTGCGTCAAGATCCGCTTGCCCTCCGGCGCCTTCAAGTTCAGCGTCACGGACTTCTTGTTGCGCGCCTGAACCGCCCACCAGAGCGAGGTACCGCCGGACTCCGGGTAAAGCATGCGCCATTTGCGCAGCGGATCGCCGCCGCTCGGATCTTCGATCTTGATGACGTCCGCGCCGAACTCCCCCATCAGCCGCGAGGCGAATGGGCCCGCAATCAGCGTACCGAGTTCGAGCACCTTGACGCCCGCAAGCGGGCCGGCCGATGGGCTCATCTGTATCGTCTCCTCCAAGAGCGTGGGCGCGCCCACGTCCGATTTATAGCGAGCGCCGATCGAGCATCGCCCGCGCGATCGTGCCGGCGTCGACGTATTCGAGCTCGCCGCCCACGGGAACGCCGCGCGCAAGCCGCGTCACGGACAACTCGCGCGCTTTCAGCGTCTGCGCCAGGTAGTGGGCCGTCGCCTCGCCTTCGTTCGTAAAGTTCGTCGCGAGCACCACTTCCTTGACCACGCCGTCCGAGGCGCGTTTGACGAGCCGCTCGAAGTGAATTTCCTTCGGGCCGATACCGTCGAGCGGACTCAAGCGCCCCATGAGGACGAAGTACAGCCCGCGGTAGGTCATCGTTTGCTCGAGCATGATCTGATCCGCCGGCGTCTCGACGACGCACAGCAACGTGGGATCGCGCGACTCGTCGCTACAGACGTCGCATACGCGTGCTTCGGTGAACGTGTTGCACTTTTCGCAATGACGCAGATGCTCGGTCGCGAAAAGCAGCGAACGGCCTAGGCGCTCGGCGCCTTCCCGATCGTGCTGCATCAAGTGGTAGGCCATACGCTGCGCGGATTTCGGTCCGACGCCCGGCAGCGTGCGCAGCGCTTCGACGAGCGCGACGAGTGCGGAAGGCTGTTTCATGTCTCGGTGAGCTTCGCCAAGCGGATCGCGAGCGCCTCCTTAAAACGGCAGCTTGAATCCGGGCGGCAGCGGCAGACCGGACGTCATGCCGCTCATCTTCTCTTGCGCCGTCGCCTCGGCCTTGCGCACCGCGTCGTTGAACGCGGCGGCCACGAGGTCTTCGAGCATGTCCTTGTCGTCGGCGAGCAGGCTCGGATCGATCGAGACGCGGCGCACGTCGTTCTTGCAAGTCATCGTCACCTTCACGAGCCCGGCACCCGACTGGCCTTCGACCTCGATCAGCGCAAGCTGCTCTTGCATCTTCTTCATGTTTTCCTGCATTTGCTGGGCTTGCTTCATGAGCCCGGCGAGTTGGCCTTTCATCATGGATGTGCTCCTTGGATCGTGTGGACGTTGCATGCGGTGCTCGCATCAAGGCGGCGCCGCGAATGGATGATGGAAAAAAGCGATTCTGCTCGTTGCGCTACGCAGCTGCATTCGCCGCTTAGCGTGCTCCCGCTCCCGCTTCGGAATCGGGCGTCACCGGCTTGACCGAGCCCGGCACGATACTCGCACCGAATTCGCGAATCAACGACTGAACGAAAGGATCGGAACCGATCGCGCGCTCGGCCTCGCGCTGGCGCTCCGCGCGTGCGGCCGCGTCCAATACCGCCGCCGTGCGGCGCGCCGGACCGACCACGACGCGGACATCGACGGCCGTGCCGAGCTTTTCCGCCAACGCGGCTTTGAGCTTGGCCACCTGGGCGGCGTCAGCGTATTGCGGAACCGGGACGCTCAGCGACAGCGTTTGGCCCTCCAATTCGGTCAACTCGCTGTTGAACGCGAGCTGATGGGCGACCCCCGTCAGCCCGAGGCTACCCGCTAGCGCCGGCCAATCGCCCGAGAACCCGACGGCGTCGAGCGCAATAGACGGCGGCAGCTTGCTGAGGTCGACGGCGGGCGTCGTGGGTACGGCCGGCGAATCGAAGCGCGCGTCGAGCCGCACGTCGTCCGGTCCGGCGCCGAAGACGGGGATAAACCCATCGTCGGGCGGCCCGGCGAAGTAGTCGTCCTCCGAGGACGGCGGCGGATAGTCGTCGAGCGGCGGCATATCGTCCCACGGGGCCGGGGCCGCGCTGCGCTCGGGAGCGGCCGATCGCTCGGGCCGAGGCGACATGGCCTCCGGGGCGCGCGGACGCGGCGTCGGGACGACGACCGGCGTACGAGGCGCCGCGGGTTTGACGGGAGCAGCCACCGCGGGCTTGGCCGCCGGCCGATTGCGATCCGTCGATACGCGCAAGCCCGCATTGCGCAAGACGTCCAAAGCGGCGCTCGCGCCACCCGTACGCGAGCGCGATTCGCCCTGCGACTCGGCGAAAGGATCGCCGGCATCGGCTCGCGGCACGCTCGGCGCCGCCTCGGGCGCAGCGGGCGTCGCGCGAGCCGTCGCGGGCTGCGTCTGCGAATTCGGGGGCGCCGTCGGGGCTAACTCGGGCGACGCGTCGATCTCGGCTTGCAACGCGCGCGTGTCGCCGGCGTCGGCTGTGACCGCCGCCGCTTCGTTCGTACTTGCCGGATCGGGCATCGACGCAACGGCGGCCGTGGACGCACCGTCATCGCGTTCGACCGCGGCGACGGGCGCAGCGCCCTCTCCCGCATCGGTTGAACCGGCTCGGCTCGGCGCCTCGGGCGACGAGGCCGCCGATTGCGGCGCAGGCGCGCGCACCGGCGTCTCGCCCGCAACCGGCTGCGGCGCCGCCGCGTTTTGAGCCGCGCCGCGATTTGCTTGAGCGACAACGGCCGCACCGCGCGCTCCCGCCGGGCCCGCTGACGCACCCGGCCCACCGGGGCGTTTCGGTGCCGGCCCGGCCGGCCCCGACCCGGGCGGCAACGCCGGCTCGAACGCGAGCATGCGCAGCAACGTCATCGTGAAGCCCGCGTACTCGTCCGGGGCAAGACCGAGTTCGGCGCGCCCGAGCGTGGCGATCTGATAGAACAACTGAACTTGCTCGGGCGTGAGCGCGTCGGCGAATCGGCGCAAGTCGTTTGCCTCGGGCCATTCGTCGAGCACGGACGCAGGCGCGAACTGCGCCCAGGCCACGCGATGCAACAGACTCGCCAAATCCTGCAACGCCGTGGAGAACGACAGGCTGCGCGAAGCCATTTCGTCGGCGATCGACAGCACGAGCGGACCGTCGGAGGCGGCGATCGCATCGAGCAAACGAATCAGATAACTCTGATCGAGTGCGCCGAGCATGCCGCGCACGGCTTCCTCGGTCACCTGATTGGCCGAGTACGCGATCGCTTGATCGGTCAGCGACAGCGCGTCGCGCATGCTGCCTTCCGCCGCCCGCGCAAGCAGACGCAAGGCCTGCGGCTCGAAAACGATCTGCTCGGCCTCGAGAATCTTTTCGAGATGCCCGACGATATGGCCGGCCGGCATCTGCTTCAGATTGAATTGCAGGCAGCGCGAGAGCACCGTGACGGGGATCTTTTGCGGATCGGTCGTCGCGAGGATGAACTTGATATGCGGCGGCGGCTCCTCCAGCGTCTTCAGCATCGCGTTGAAGGCGTGGTTGGTCAGCATGTGCACTTCGTCGATCATATAGACCTTGAAGCGCGCATCGACGGGCGCATAAACGGCGCGCTCGAGCAGCGCGGCCATTTCATCCACGCCGCGATTGCTTGCCGCATCCATTTCGACGTAATCGACGAAACGTCCTTCGTCGATCTCGCGGCACGCGCGGCAAACGCCGCACGGCTTCGCCGTGATGCCGGTTTCGCAATTGAGCGCTTTGGCAAAGATACGAGAGAGCGTGGTCTTGCCGACGCCTCGCGTTCCGGTGAACAGATAGGCGTGGTGCAGACGCGCACCGTCGAGCGCGTGCGTGAGCGCGCGCACGACGTGTTCTTGTCCGACGAGCGAAGCGAAATCCCTCGGTCGCCACTTGCGTGCGAGAACTTGATAGGTCATCGCGAAATTGTATCAGCAACGCTGCGGCGCCAATGCGATTGCGCTGTGCGAAGCGACGCAAGAGCACGCAACGAGCGGGCCACGAATCCCAGGGTCCGAGTACGGGGCGAATGCGACGATAAGGGGAAATGCGCGGGAAATGCGATCGCGACGCCGGATACGGCAAGCGTATGCGAAACAGCGGAAGGGGAAACAGCGAGAGAGAAACGAGAGAAGAGAAAAGCGGAAGGTGACGAGCCCGACCCTCGGCACTGGTGGAAAACGGCTGTGGCTGCTTCGTTCCCGACCTGACCAGGTTGACCGCCCCTCCATGCGAGGAGGCCCGTCACGTCGCATTCTATCATCGGTTCAGGCGATTCGCGCAATTTGTTTCGCACCGCACCATCGCCGCACTTGTGCGCGGAAGGGGCGGCCCCTGCCCGGCACCACGTGCGCAAGCGCGCGTGCCGGGGCTATCGCTTCGTACGACGCATAGCAATTTGGGCTAATATGACAACTAGGCGACCCGCGATTCGATTCACGCGAGCCTCGTAGAACGGCTCGTCCTTACGCGCTTTTTATACGAAGCCGGCGCCGCGTCCGATGCCGGTATGCCCGTGCGGCCATGCGCACTCGGAACGATTTCCGGTTTTAGTGTATCGTGGCGAGCAATTTCAGACGCGGGCCTCGAACCCGAAGAGGTACTTTTACATGAGCGAACAAATCAAGCACATCAGCGACGCATCGTTCGAACAGGACGTCGTGAAATCCGACAAGCCCGTGCTTCTCGATTTCTGGGCCGAGTGGTGCGGTCCGTGCAAAATGATTGCCCCGATTCTCGACGAAGTTGCAAAGGATTACGGCGACCGTCTTCAAATCGCCAAGATCAACGTCGACGAGCACCAATCGACGCCGGCCAAGTTCGGCGTGCGCGGCATCCCCACGCTGATCCTGTTCAAGAACGGAGCCGTGGCGGCGCAGAAGGTCGGCGCATTGTCGAAGTCGCAATTGACCGCGTTTCTCGACAGCCATCTGTGATGAGCCTGCCGGGCCTGTTGCAACACGACAACAGGCCCGGTGTGCGGCATAGCGGCCGATAGAGCCGCACGTTCTCTGTGCTATGCTAGAATCATAAGACTTCAAGACGTATAAGTCTCTGAGCGGTTCCGCTCAACTCTCCTCCCACATTTCTTTTCGTCGCACCTTCCCCGGCGGGATTTCCGTATGCATTTATCCGAGCTTAAGTCTCTGCACGTGTCTCAATTGATCGAGATGGCGAACGGCCTCGAGATCGAAAGCGCGAACCGTTTGCGCAAGCAAGAGCTGATGTTCGCCATCCTGAAGAAGCGCGCCAAAACCGGCGAGACCATTTTCGGCGACGGCACGCTCGAAGTGCTGCCCGACGGCTTCGGCTTCCTGCGCTCCCCCGAGATGTCCTACCTCGCGAGCACGGACGACATCTATATCAGCCCCTCGCAAATCCGGCGTTTCAATCTGCATACGGGCGATACGATCGAAGGCGAAGTGCGCACGCCGAAGGACGGCGAACGCTACTTCGCACTAGTCAAGGTCGACAAGGTCAACGGACAGCCGCCCGAGGCCTCGAAACATAAGATCATGTTCGAGAACCTCACGCCGCTGCATCCGAACAAGCCGCTCTTGCTCGAGCGCGAGATGCGCGGCGAGGAAAACGTCACGGGCCGGATCATCGATATGATCGCCCCGATCGGCAAAGGTCAGCGCGGCCTGCTCGTCGCTTCGCCGAAGTCCGGTAAGACGGTGATGCTTCAGCACATCGCGCACGCGATCAAGCAGAACCACCCCGATGTCGTGCTGTTCGTCCTGTTGATCGACGAACGCCCCGAGGAAGTGACCGAAATGCAGCGTTCGGTGGCAGGCGAAGTCATCGCCTCCACGTTCGACGAACCGGCAACGCGCCACGTGCAAGTGGCCGAGATGGTCATCGAAAAGGCGAAGCGCCTCGTCGAGATGAAGCAAGACGTCGTCATTCTGCTCGACTCGATCACGCGTCTCGCGCGCGCCTACAACACGGTGATTCCCGCTTCGGGCAAGGTGTTGACGGGCGGTGTCGATGCGAACGCGCTGCAACGTCCGAAGCGCTTCTTCGGCGCGGCGCGCAACATCGAAGAAGGCGGCTCGCTCACGATCATCGGCACGGCGCTCATCGAAACGGGCAGCCGCATGGACGACGTGATCTACGAAGAGTTCAAGGGCACAGGCAACATGGAAGTGCACCTTGAGCGTCGCCTCGCCGAAAAGCGCGTCTACCCGTCGATCAATTTGAACAAGTCGGGCACGCGTCGCGAAGAATTGCTCATCAAGCCTGAAATCCTCCAAAAGATTTGGGTGTTGCGCAAATTCATCCATGACATGGATGAAGTCGAAGCGATGGAGTTCTTGCTCGACAAGATCCGCCAAACGAAGAGCAATTCCGAGTTCTTCGATTTGATGCGCCGCGGCGGCTAAGGCATCGCGCCGCCTTCGTCGAACGACGAAGGCGGCAACCCTCCCTCTTCTCTCCCCCGATGCTCTCGAAGCTCACGCGCTGGTTCGATACGCGCCGCCGCGAGCGCGCGTTGCGCGAACACGCCATCGAAGATGCGCTGTGGCAGGCAACGCTACAGGGCTTGCCTTTTCTCGGCTATCTCGACGCCGGCGATCTCGTCCGATTACGCGAGATGACGAGTCTGTTCATCGCTCAAAAGCAATTTTCGACCACGCACGAGCTTGAGCTAACCGACAAGATGATGGTCGGCATCGCCGTGCAAGCCTGCCTCCCGGTGCTCAATCTCAGCCTCGATTTGTATCGCGGCTGGGTGGGCATCACCGTCTATCCGGGAGAGTTCGTCATTCGCAAGACCGTCGAGGACGAAGACGGCGTCGTGCACGAAGTGGAGCACGACGCGAGCGGCGAAGCATGGGAAGGCGGCCCGGTCATTCTCTCGTGGGAAGATGCGCAACTGACCGACGGTCAAGACGCGTATAACGTCGTCATCCACGAATTCGCGCACAAAATCGACATGCTGACGGGCGAAACGGACGGCCACCCGCCTCTATTCCGGCGTTGGCACGCCCCACTCGATGCGCAAACCTGGGCCGACGTATTCGATCATGCCTACGATCGCTTTTGCGCCTTCGTCGATAACGTCCCGCGCCGCCGCTGGGCGCGCTTCGAGCGCGAATCGCTGATCGATCCCTACGCGGCGGATCATCCCTCGGAGTTCTTCGCCGTCTGTAGCGAGGCGCTTTTCGTGCAGCCGCAGGCATTCGAGCAGCAATACCCGGAGCTCTACCGCCTTCTGGCGCGCTACTACCGTCAAGATCCCGCGCGCAAAGGCGTTCTCGTCGATACCGATACCCGCTAGCCCTAGCCGGGCCGGTGAAACCAACGCCTGATCGAGCGGCCGCGCCTCTCGCTTTTAGCGCACGAATAATTCGTCAACCGCCTGATTTTCTGGCATAATCTCCGTTTTTCGACCTTAGGCAAGTGGCTCGCGCCTTCGGCATGCCGTACGCTCGCTCCGCTGGAGCAGATTCGCGCGGCCATGCAGCGTGGGTTGGCTACCGCCAGACTAAAGGAAATATCATGAAAGAAGGCATTCACCCCAATTACCGCGAAGTCGTTTTCCACGACCTGTCGAACGGCTTCATGTTCGTGACGCGCTCGACGATTCAAACGCGCGAAACGGTCGAGCACAACGGCAAGACCTACCCGCTCGCCAAGATCGAAGTTTCGTCGGAATCGCACCCGTTCTACACGGGTCAGCAAAAGATCATGGACACGGCAGGCCGCGTCGAGAAGTTCAACAAGAAGTTCGGCGCGCGCGCAGCCGGCAAGGCAGCGAAGTAAGTCCACGCGCCAAGCAATGCGCCCGGCCCTCACGCCGGACCGAACAAAAGGGCAGCAATATGCTGCCCTTTTTTACGACATGGGCAGCCTAACGCTGCCCATTTTCGTTGGTGCGAAGGAACAGATCCGTCGCGTCGCATGGCGGGCGCGGCGGCGCGCGACTACAATGCCGGATCGCGCGCGCCCTGCCGCCCGCCCTATAAGCATGACAACCGCCGTCCGAGACCCGCAGCCTGCATGAGACCCGTCGTTCGCCTTACCGCATCCGCCACGCGCGCGCTTCCGCGCTGGCTGCTGCTTACGCTTTGCATCGTCTACGCGGCGTTCGGCCTGTTCGGCCGCGATCCTTGGAAAAACGAGGACGCGGCGGGCTTCGGCGTGATGTGGACGATGGCCGGCGGCAATGCGCACGATTGGCTGTTGCCGAATCTTGTCGGCAAGTTCATCACCGATGACGGACCGCTCGGATACTGGTTCGGCGCCATTTCGATCCGCGCGCTCGCGCCCTGGGTCGATGCCTCCAACGCGTCGCGCCTCGCTACGGGCTTGCTGTTTTGCGCGACGTGCGCGTTTGTCTGGTATGCGGCGTATCTGCTCGGCCGGCGAGCAGAAGTTCAGCCGTTCAAGTATGCGTTCGGCGGCGAACCCGAGCCGCGCGATTACGGCCGCACGTTGGCCGACGGCGCCCTCCTGATTCTCGTCGCATGCTTCGGACTCGCCGAGCGCGGACACGAGTCCACCCCGCAGCTCTCGCAATTCATGGCCGTCGCCATGCTCGTCTATGCGCTCGTGCGCGGTGCCGACAAGCCGTTGCAGGGCGCGCTATGGTGGGCGTTGGCCCTCGGGATGCTGGCGCTATCGGGCAATCCGTTACTCGTGATCGCATTGCTCCTCAGCACGCTGGCCATGATCGTGGCGGTGCGCGAGCTGCGTTCCGTTTGGCTGCTCGTCGTCGGCCTCCCGCTCGCCGTTGCGCTCTCGCTAGCGTGGCCGCTCGTCATCTTGCACGCGTACCCCGACGATGCGCGGTGGTTCGTCGAGCAATGGATCAACGGCAGCATCAACCGGTTTTCGGCTCCGCCGGGCCACGTCTGGCTCTACGCGTTCAAGAACCTGCCGTTGTTCACTTGGCCCGCATGGCCGCTGGCCCTTTGGGCCTGGGTCAGTTGGGGCGGGTTGCGCCGCAAACCGCACGTGGCGATCCCCGTGTCGGTCGCATTGCCGCTGATCGTGCTCGCGGTACTGCAAAGCCATCAAACGAATCGGCTTTATATCTTGCTGCTCCCGCCGCTGGCGACGCTGGCCGCCTTCGCGCTGCCGACGCTCAAGCGCGGCGCGATCAATGCAATCGACTGGTTTGCCGTGCTCAGTTTTTCGATTCTCGGCATCTTCGTTTGGCTCGTCTGGCTCGCGGCGCAAACCGGCTTTCCGCATCCGCTTGCGCACAATCTTGCCCGGCTCGTCCCGGGCTTCGTCCCTCAATTCAACGTGCTGTCGCTCGCCTGCGCGATCGCGGCAACGGTTTGCTGGCTCGCGCTCGTGCGCTGGCGCATCGCGCGGCACCCCAAGGTGCTCTGGCGCAGCGTCGTCCTATCCAGCGCCGGGACGACGCTCATGTGGGTACTACTGATGACGCTATGGCTGCCCATGGTGAACTACAGCCGGACCTATCGAGACGTCGCGCTGCAAATCGCCGAGCATCTCCCCGACGACTACACCTGCATCTCCCCTGTTCGGCTTGGTGATGCACAACTCGCCTCGTTCGCCTATTTCGCCGATATGCAGTTCTCGTTCAATCAGGACTGCGACGTACTGCTCCGGCAAGATACCGCCGACTTCAGCGCGCCCAGCCCGATGCTCAATTACGCTTGGAAGCTCGTGTGGGAAGGCCGGCGCGCGGCAGACCGAGACGAGCTGTTCCGCCTTTACGTGCGCGTCGATCGGCCCGCGCCCAAAGTCGAGCGGCATCGACACACTATCCGCCAACGTCGCTCCTAGCGTCTCCCATGTTTGCCGATATCCGTAAAATCGCCGCCCTCGCCTGGCCGGTCTTGATCGGCCAATTGGCCGTGATCGCCTTCGGCGTCATGGACACGGTGATGGTGGGCCGGTATTCCGCCGTCGATTTGGCGGCGCTCGGGCTCGGCTCTTCGGTCTACGTCTCGGTGTTCGTCGGCCTCACAGGCGTCGTGCTCGCCATGCAACCGATCACCGCCCAACTGTTCGGCGCGCGGCGTTACACGGAAATCGGCGAGGAAGTGCGCCAGGGGCTCTGGCTGTCGGCGGCCCTCGCCGTGCTCGGGTTTGTCGTCATGTTTTTCCCCGGGCCGTTGCTGGCCATCTCGAAAGTGCCGCCCGCGCTGCACGAGCGCACCGAAACGTATCTTCGTATCGCCGCGTTCGGATTGCCCGCGAGCCTCGTCTTCCGCGTCTATACGTCCCTTGCGAATGGAATCGGCAAGCCACGGCTCGTCATGATCCTGCAAGTCGCCGCGCTGCTGCTCAAGATTCCGCTCAACCTGTGGTTCATCTTCGGCGGTTTCGGCGTGCCGGCGCTAGGCGGTCCGGGCTGCGCGCTCGCCAGCACGGTGATCAACTACTCGTTCGCTGCCATCGGCCTGACGTTGCTCGCCAAGCTCGACATCTTCGAGCAATTCGAGATCTTCAAGCATTTCTGTTGGCCCGAGCGCAAGCGCCAGATCGCCCTGCTCAAGCTCGGCGTACCGATGGGACTCTCGTATTTGATCGAAGTCACCTCGTACACGTTCATGGCGCTGTTCATCGCGCGCTTCGGCACGACGACGCTCGCCGGTCACCAGATCACGGGCAACCTCGGCGCGGTGCTTTATATGACGCCGATGTCGATCGGTATCGCGACGTCGACGCTGGTCGCCCAAGCGCTCGGCGCGCATCGGTATGAGGAGGCTCGCACGTTGGCGCGGCACGGTATCGTCATGGCCTGCTCGATCGGGCTCGCCTACGCGATTCTCGCCTTCGTCTTCAGGCCGGCGATTTTGGCGGGCTATACGACCAACGCGGCGGTCGTCGCGGCCGCCATGCCTTTGCTGCCGATCATGCTCGTCTATCACATCTTCGACACGTTCCAGACGGTAACGGCGTTCGTGCTACGAGCCTATAAGGTCGCGGTCGTACCGACCGTCATCTATGCGTTCGCGCTGTGGGGCGTTGGGCTCGGCGGCGGCTACGCGCTGGGCTTCGACGTGAGCGGCGCTATTCCGCCCTGGCTCACGGGCGCGCGCGGCTTCTGGGCCGCGAGCGCAGCCAGCCTAGCCATGGCCGGCGCCGGTTTATTCGCCCATTTGCGCGCGATCAGCGCACGCCGGATACGCGAAGCACCGGCGGCGCCCTAACGCGGCTTAGGCGGCGGCAGCAGCCGTAGCCGCGTCGCGCGCGGCGAACACCTCGCGCGCCGCGAACAGTGCGTTCAACGCAGCGGGGAACCCTGCATACAGGGCCATCTGCATGAACACTTCGACGATCTCCTCGCGGGTGCAGCCTACGTTGAGCGCCCCTTCGATATGCACTTTCAATTGCGGTTGCGCATTGCCGAGGGCAGCGAGCGCGGCGATCGTCGCAATCTCGCGTGACTTCAGGTCGAGCCCCGGGCGGCTATAGATGTCGCCAAAGCCGAATTCGATCAAAAGCCGCCCGAAATCCGGCGCGATTTCGGCCAGCGACGCGACCACCCGCTCGCCGACTTCGCCGTCGACCTCTTTCAGCTTTTCCCATCCACGTGCGTAGCGGTCGTTGTTTGCGTTCGTGTCGATTGCCATGCTTGTTCCTTTGACGGTTGAGGGTTGGGCTTGTCATCCGTCATGTCGATCAGCATCGCATCGTAGTCGCGGATCTTCTGCTCGATCGCGGCTAGATTGGCCTGCCACTGGCGCAACTCCTCTTGCACCGCATCGCGATGCTCGAGCAGTAACGCGCGCCGCTCGTAAGCGGTCGAGGGGCCTTGGGCTCTCAGTTCCGCGATCGCCTGCATACGAGCGATCGGCATCCCCGTGGCCTTGAGCCGCATCACCAAGCGCAACCATTCGATGTCGACCGGAGAATAGAGCCGGTGCCCCGCCCCTGAGCGAGACACAGCTCGAATCAACCCCGCTTGTTCGTAGTACCGCAGCGTGTGGGTCGAAACACCTAGTGTTTCAGCCATTCGACCGATTGTGAGTGCTTCCGACATGACGACCTCAACGTTAAGACTTCGAGCGCACTCTAAGTCAAGCGCCTTCGCAAAGCAAAAAAAATGGCCGAGCGCGTGAACGCTCGGCCATGACTAGACGACTATCGCGCCGTTAATGCACCACGCGCTCGAACACCAATTTGCCGCCTTCCACTTCGACGGGAATGACGTCCTTGGGCCCGAAGCGACCCGCAAGAATAAGCTTGGCGACCGGATTCTCGATCTCTTGCTGAATCGCCCGTTTGAGCGGCCGCGCGCCGAACAGCGGATCGTAGCCCACCTTCGCAATCTGCTCGAGCGCCGCATCCGACACCACGAGCTGCATGTCGAGCTTCGCGAGACGCTCGTGCAAACGCTGCAATTGGATCTTCGCGATCGACTCGATATTGTTGCGATCGAGCGAATGGAACACCACGACCTCGTCGATCCGGTTCAAGAACTCGGGTCGGAAATGCAGCTTGACCTCTCCCCACACGGCGTCGCGCACGGCTTCCTGCGGTTCGTCGGCCATCGATTGAATCATTTGCGAACCGAGGTTCGACGTCATGACGATCACCGTGTTCTTGAAGTCGACGGTACGTCCCTGGCCATCGGTCATACGGCCATCGTCGAGCACTTGCAGCAGCACGTTGAAGACATCGGGATGGGCCTTCTCGATTTCGTCGAGCAAGATCACGCTGTACGGCTTGCGGCGCACCGCTTCCGTCAGATAACCACCTTCCTCGTAGCCGATATAGCCCGGCGGCGCGCCGATCAGCCGCGCGACGCTATGCTTTTCCATGAACTCGCTCATGTCGATCCGAATGAGGTGCTCCTCGGAATCGAACAGGAACGAGGCCAGCGCTTTGCACAACTCGGTCTTACCGACGCCGGTCGGCCCAAGGAACAAGAACGAGCCGTAAGGCCGGTTCGGATCGGCCAACCCGGCGCGCGAGCGACGGATCGCATCGGCCACGGCCACGATCGCTTCGTCTTGTCCAACCACGCGCTCATGCAACTTCGCTTCGATCTGAAGCAGCTTCTCGCGCTCGCCTTGCATCATTCGCGCAACGGGGATCCCCGTTGCGCGGGAGACCACTTCGGCGATCTCTTCCGCACCGACCTGCGTGCGCAGCAGACGCGGTTGCGTCGGATTGTTCTGCTCCTTCGCTTCGGCTTGCGTCACTTGCTTTAAGCGCGCCTCGAGTTCGGGCAGCTTGCCGTACTGGAGCTCGGCCACCTTCTCGAGCTTCCCTTCGCGCTGCAAGCGTACGATCTCGGCGCGCGTCTTTTCGATCTCTTCCTTCAGCTGCGCACTGCCCTGCACGGCCGCCTTCTCGGCCATCCAGATTTCCTCCAGATCGGAATACTCGCGATTGAGCCGCTCGATTTCCTCCTCGATCAGTTGCAGCCGCTTTTGCGACGCCTCATCCTTCTCCTTCTTCACGGCCTCGCGTTCGATCTTCAACTGGATCAAGCGGCGATCGAGCCGGTCCATTTCCTCGGGCTTCGAATCGATCTCCATCTTGATCTTCGAGGCGGCCTCGTCGATCAGATCGATTGCCTTATCGGGCAGAAAACGGTCTGTAATATAGCGATGCGAAAGCTCCGCCGCGGCGACGATCGCCGGATCGGTAATCTCGACGCCATGGTGCAGCTCGTACTTTTCTTGCAGCCCGCGCAAGATGGCGATGGTGGCTTCTACCGACGGCTCGTCGACGAGCACCTTCTGAAAGCGCCGCTCGAGTGCCGCATCCTTTTCGATGTATTTGCGATACTCGTCGAGCGTCGTCGCGCCGATGCAATGCAGCTCGCCGCGCGCAAGCGCGGGCTTAAGCATGTTGCCGGCATCCATCGCGCCTTCGGCCTTGCCCGCGCCCACCATCGTGTGGATTTCGTCGATGAAAACGATCGTCTGGCCTTCGTCGCGCGCGATGTCTTGCAAGACAGCCTTTAGGCGTTCCTCGAACTCGCCGCGATACTTGGCACCCGCGAGCAACCCAGCCATGTCGAGCGACAACACGCGCTTGCTCTTGAGCGACTCGGGCACCTCGCCATTCACGATGCGTTGCGCCAAGCCCTCGACGATCGCCGTCTTACCGACACCGGGTTCGCCGATCAGCACAGGATTGTTCTTCGTGCGGCGCTGCAAGATTTGGATCGAACGACGAATTTCGTCGTCGCGGCCGATGACGGGGTCGAGCTTGCCGGCCCGCGCGCGTTCGGTCAGGTCGATCGTGTACTTCTTCAGCGCTTCTCGTTGGCTCTCGGCGTCGGCGCTGTGCACCTGCGCACCGCCGCGGACAGCCGCGATCGCCGCCTCGAGCGACTTACGGGTGAGACCGTACTGACGCGCGAGCCGCCCCGCTTCGCCCTTGTCGTCGGCCACGGCGAGCAAGAACATTTCGCTCGCGATGAACGTATCGTTGAGTTGCTGGGCTTCCTTGTCGGCCTGATTGAGCAAGCCGTTCAGCTCGCGGCTGATCTGCACGTTGCCGTCGGTGCCCTGCACCTGCGGCAGGCGCCCGATCGCCTCGTTCAACGCGGTTTGCAGGGCCTGCACATGCACGCCGGCACGCGAAAGCAGCGAGCGCGCGGAGCCGTCTTGCTGCGCCACGAGCGCGGCCAGGACGTGAAGCGGTTCGATGTACTGCTGGCCCCGACCCACGGCGAGGCTTTGGGCATCGGCGAGCGCTTCTTGGAATTTGGTGGTGAGCTTGTCGATTCTCATGAAGAGACCTCCAATTTTTGACTATCACCAAAATGAGGTGCTCTCGGCGGGTTTCAAGCGCTATTTTTGCTTCGCCGTGCCAGGTTTATGCGTTGAACCCGTCCTAAGTCGCCGCAATCGGCACCACGGGCCGGGTGTTCACACTCCCGACGGCGGGCAAACCGAGCAGCTCGGCGAGCGGCGCCGCCGGGCCCGCGAGCTCGCCCAACGTGTATCGATCGAGTTCCGCAAGGAACGCGCCGCGCGCCGCTTCGAATACATGCTTGAGACGGCACTGCGGCTCGATGACGCAGCGGCGCGGCTCGGCACCTTCGCGCGGAAAACAACCAACCAGCGCAAAATCGTTCTCGGTTCCGCGCACCACCTCGCCGATCGTCAAGCTCAACGAGCGCGCATTGAGTCGCAGGCCGCCGTGCCGTCCTCGCACGGTCTCGATCCAGCCCAGTTCGCCAAGCCGCTGAACGACCTTCATCAGATGGTTCTTGGAAATGCCGTAGGCGTCCGAAATGTCGTGGATCGTCGTTAGGCCCTCGTCGCGCACGGCCAAGAACAGCAGCACGCGCAACGCGTAATCGGTGTAGTCGGTGAGTCTCATCGGCAGGCAACGGCTCGATTGGCGCGCGGCGAAAGCGGCGGGACGCAGTGCGCCCCGCGGCAAAACCTCACCGCGCGAAGGGTTGTATGGGCGGCGGCTTGACCATAACATGCATTGGCCGCGCAGGTAATATCATGTGCGCTCGGCGCTTTCCCAATAATTTAGCGTGCTTTGCACGCGGTTTGCGGGGGATTAGATCAAAAACCGCTTTGGACTTTCGTACTTAGATGCCGCCCTCCATGAATTCGAACGACGCGCCCGTAGCAAGGCCCCTCGCGCGTCACGGCGAACCCACCGCTGAGAACATCCGCGAACTGGTGTATGCGTTCTATGATCGCGTGCGTGCCGATGCGCTGCTGGGACCGGTATTCGACGCGGTATTGGAAGGCCGGTGGGACGAGCACTTGCCGAAGATGTGCCTGTTCTGGGGCAGCCTCGTACTGGGCGATAAGCGCTATCGCGGCAACGTCCAACAAGCGCACCAGCCCCTAGAGGGCATCGAACCGCAACATTTCAGCCGTTGGCTGCGTTTGTTTCTCGATACGGTGTGCGACCGCTACGAACCGGCGGCCGCCGTGCGTTTCATGGAACCTGCGCTCAGAATTGCGCAAAGCTTGCAGTTGAGCCGTTTCGGCTGGGATTATGCGATTCCGCCCGAGCAGCAGGCGCTGCTCGATCGCATCGCCCCGAAGCGTCCACGCGACGATTTGTCGCATGAACAACCGGGGCGCGAGGGCTGATCGCGTGGCGATACGGGCGACCGACGGGCGTCAGCCCGGCGGCGTGTCATCCGAGGCCGCATTGGCCCCCGCAATCCCCCAGCGGGCGAGCGCGGCATCGTCGGCCACACGGGCGTCCACCCAGCGCGCGCCGTTCGGCGTCGTCTCTTTCTTCCAAAACGGCGCCTGGGTCTTCAAATAGTCCATCACGAACGAGCAGGCGTCGAATGCGTCTTGTCGGTGCGCAGACGTCGCTGCCGCCAACACGATCTGGTCGCGCGGGAAAAGTTTGCCCACGCGGTGCACGATCAGCACCTCGGAGCCCGGCCAGCGCCGTTTCGCTTCCTGCTCGATGCCATCGAGCGCTTTTTCGGTCATGCCCGGATAATGCTCGAGCTCCATCGCCTCGACGTTTTCGCCTTCGCTCAAATCGCGGACGGTCCCGACGAACGCCACCACGGCACCGATTTTGGGATTCTCGGCACGTAGCGCCGCGATTTCGGTCGACAGGTCGAAGTCTTCCGTTTGCACGCGAACAGTCATTTGCTGGCTCCCGATCCTCAGCCGCCTGTGACGGGTGGGAAAAACGCCACTTCGCACCCGTCGGTGAGCCGTGCGCCGGCATCCGTCATCGTGTGGTTGCAAGCCATACGCAGGGCGCGGCCCTCCGCGAGCGCTTCGGACCATGCGCCCCCGCGCGTACGCAGCCATGCCCGGACGTCGCCGACGGTGGCAATGCCTTCCGGCACCGTCACCGCTTCCCCGGCGAGGCCGACCGCCTCGCGCACGCTCGCAAAATACTTAAGCTCGATCTTCATATTGGATTACCGTTTCGGCGCCCGCAGGCGCACCCCGTCAGCCTAGCAATTCGGAGAATGGAAGAAAACGCACCGTCTCGCCGGCGCTGATCGCGTGATTCGGCGGATTGTCGATCAAGCCGTCTCCCCAAACGGTCGAAGTCAACACCGCGGAGCTTTGATTCGGGAACACATCGAGCCCTCCCGCGCCATTAATGCGGGCACGCAGGAATTCGTTACGCCGATCGGCCTTCGCTTGCGTGAAATCGGCGCGCAGCGAGATGGCGCGGGGCTCGACGTCGCGTACGCCCGACAGACGCAACAAAAACGGCCGCACGAAAAGCAAGAACGTGACGAAGCTCGAAACGGGGTTGCCCGGCAAGCCGATGAAATGGGCCTCTCCGCCTCGGGGCGACGCCGCGTCGCGGCGCACGGCGCCGAATGCTAGGGGCTTGCCCGGTTTCATCGCGATTTGCCATAACGCGAGCCGGCCCTGCGACTCCACAGCGGGCTTCACATGGTCTTCCTCGCCCACGGACACGCCGCCGGACGTCAAGATCAGGTCATGCTCGCGCGCCGCCGCGGCAAGCGCATCGCAGGTGGCATCGAAACGGTCGGGGACGATGCCGAGATCGGTCACGTCGCAGTTCAGGCGCGCCAGCAGCGCCCGTAGCGTGAAGCGGTTCGAGTTGTAAATGCCGCCCGGCTGCAAGGGCTCGCCCGGCATAGTCAGCTCATCGCCCGTGAAGAACACCGCAACGCGCAGGCGCCGCGTGAGTTCGAGCCGTGCCGCTCCGATGGAAGCCGCCAACCCGAGCGCTTGCGGCGAAAGCCGAGTGCCGGCCGGCAAAATGACGGCCCCGCGGCGAATATCCGCGCCTTGTGCGGTGATCCACTCGCCCGCCTTCGGCGTATGCAAAATCGCGACGGCGTCGCCGTCCGTTTCCGTTTGTTCTTGCATGACGACCGCATCCGCACCGGGCGGAATCGGCGCCCCCGTGAAGATGCGCGCGGCCGTACCGGCGGCCAGCGGCTCGGGGCGATGTCCGGCGGGCACGCGTTGAGAAACGGGCAGCCGGCGGTCGCCTTGCAATAGATCGGCGATCCGCACCGCGTAGCCGTCCATCATGCTGGTGTGCGTGGGCGGCACGTCGAGTGCCGATACGACGTCGGCGCTAAGCACCCGGTCGAGCGCAGCGAGCGTCGCGACCGATTCGGTTTCGGCGATGGGTGCGGCTGCGGCAAGCAACGTGGCGAGTGCTTCGGCCGTCGACAGAAGCGGCGCGCGGGGCGTCAATGGAGATGGCGTGGACATCGGCAAGCGATTCTCGCTGCGAAAACTCCCATTGTAGCGAGGCGTCGGCCGATCGGACATAGGACTAGCGGCAAGCTGCGCGTGGGCGCAACTCGCCTGCCGTCTTGATGGGAAACGTAAAGCGCCCTTCGCCGTCAATCGCCCGTGTGGTCGGCGATGAACGCCTTCACCCGGGCTGCGTCGGCCGGGAGTACGTCGAAGCGCTGCGGGAGCGATTCGAGCCCGGCGAATGCAGCGGGCCGCTCGGGATCGCGCCCGAGCGCTTCAAGAATCGTCTCGCCGAACTTGATCGGCTGCGCGGTTTCCAGCACGATCATCGGCACGCCGGGATCCAAGTTCTCGCGGGCGACCTTAAGCCCATCGGCCGTATGCGTATCGATGACCTGGCCGTAGCGCGCATCGACGTCGCGGATCGTTGCAACGCGATCGTCGTGCGTGCTGCGCCCCGAGACGAAGCCGAACTCCCGCACCCGTGCGAAGTCTCCGCTCGCGGCCAAATCGAACCCGCCCTTTTCTTCGACGTCGCGGAACAGTTGAAGCACGCGCCCCGGATCTCGGCCGAGCAGATCGAAGACAAAGCGTTCGAAGTTGGACGCCTTGGAGATGTCCATGCTCGGGCTCGTCGTGTGGTAAGTCTGCGCCGCGCCGCGCACGCGATAGCTGCCCGTGCGGAAGAACTCGTCGAGCACGTCGTTCTCGTTCGTGGCGACGACGAGCTTTTCGATCGGCAACCCCATCATCCGCGCGATATGCCCGGCGCAGACGTTGCCGAAGTTGCCCGACGGCACCGTGAACGAGACGCGCTCGTCGTTCGACTGCGTCGCCGCGAAATAACCCTTGAAGTAGTACACGACCTGGGCAACGACACGCGCCCAGTTGATCGAGTTGACCGTGCCGATCCGGTGCCGCGCTTTGAAAGCGTGATCGTTCGAGACTGCTTTCACGATGTCTTGGCAATCGTCGAACACCCCTTCGACGGCCAAATTGAAGATGTTCGGCTCCTGCAAGCTGTACATCTGCGCGGTCTGGAACGCGCTCATCTTACGATGCGGCGAAAGCATGAACACGCGGATGCCGGCCTTGCCGCGCATCGCATACTCGGCGGCGCTGCCCGTGTCGCCCGACGTCGCGCCGAGGATGTTCAGCGTTTGCCCGTGCTTCGCAAGCGTGTACTCGAACAAATTGCCGAGCAACTGCATCGCCATATCCTTGAACGCAAGCGTCGGCCCGTTCGACAGGGCCAACAGCGACAACTGCGCCCCGTTTTCGACACCGAGCGGCGTAAGCGGCGTAATGTCGCCCGCATTCTCGCCGGCGCGCACGTTGCGATAGACGTCGGCGCGATAGGTACGATGCGTCAGTTGGAGCAGATCGGCTGAGGGAATATCGTCGCAGAACTTGCTCAGCACTTCGAAGGCGAGATCGGCGTACGGCAACGCACGCCAGCGTGCGAGTTCCTCGGACGTCACACGCGGATAGTCGGCCGGCAGATATAAGCCACCGTCCTTGGCGAGCCCGGTGAGCAAGATGTCGGAAAACGTATGGCGCTCACCGATGCCGGCGCCGCGCGTGGAAATGTAGTTCATGGTCAACTCGATAACTTCGATTTCGGTGTCGGACTTAGCCCTGGGCTTCGATCCGCAGCTTGGTGACGTTCGAGACGACGGTCGAAAGAGCCTCGATGCGCGCGATAGCCGCATTCACATTCTTTTCGAGCGTGTCGTGCGTGATGATGATGACGTCGGTCTCGCCGTTGTCCGCGATCTGCTCGGCTTCCTTTTGCAGCAAGGCGTCGATCGAAATGCCGGCCTCGGCCAGGATGCGCGTGATATCGGCCAGCACGCCCGTCACGTCGGCCACCCGCAGACGCAGGTAATAGCCGCTCGTCACTTCCTCGATCGGCAGCACCGGCGTATCGGCCAAGCTTTGCGGTTGGAATGCGAGGTGCGGCACGCGGTGGCCCGGATCGGCGGTATGCAAACGCGTCACGTCGACGAGATCGGCAACGACAGCCGAGGCGGTCGGCTCGGCGCCGGCGCCCTTACCGTAGTAAAGCGTCGTGCCGACTGCGTCGCCGTGGACTTCCACCGCGTTCATCGCGCCTTCGACGCTCGCGAGCAGTCGCTTCGCCGAGATCAGCGTCGGATGCACGCGCAGCTCGATGCCGCGCTCGGTGCGACGCGTAATCCCGAGCAGCTTGATCCGGTAGCCGAGGTCCTCGGCGTATTTGATGTCGATCGACGCGAGCTTGCTGATCCCTTCGACGTACGCACGATCGAACTGCATCGGGATCCCGAACGCGATCGCACTCATGATCGTGAGCTTGTGGGCCGCGTCTACGCCTTCGATATCGAACGTCGGATCGGCTTCAGCATAGCCCAGCGCTTGGGCGCCGGCCAGCGCCGTCGCGAAATCGACGCCGCGCTCGCGCATCTCCGAGAGGATGTAGTTCGTCGTGCCGTTGATGATCCCCGCGATCGACTGAATCCGATTGGCGGTCAGCCCTTCTCGCAGGGCCTTGATGATCGGAATGCCGCCGGCCACGGCCGCCTCGAACGCCACCATGACGCCTTGGGCGCGCGCAGCCGCGAAAATCTCGGTGCCGTGCACGGCCAGCAGCGCTTTATTGGCCGTCACCACGTGTTTGCCCTTCGAGATGGCCCGCAGCACGAGCTCGCGTGCGATGCCGGTGCCGCCGATCATTTCGGCCACGATATCGATAGCGGGATCGTCGATGACGGCGTCGAAATCGCTGCCGAGTTGCACCGTGTTCGCGGCCTCGCCGAGCGCGGCCAGCGCCTTGGCCGGATTGCGCACCGCGATGCGGGCAATCTCGATCCCACGGCCGGCGCGGCGTTTGATTTCTTCCTGGTTGCGGCGCAGCACCGTGAAGGTGCCGCTGCCCACCGTGCCGAAGCCCAACAAGCCAACTTTGATCGGTTCCATGCAGCGTTTTCTAATTTAGATGATTCAATGAAAGGGGAAAGCGAGGCGGCCGGCCGGGGCCGCCCGCCGCAAGCCGCGGCTTACGTGCCGTGACGCTTGCGATAGCCTTCGAGAAAGCGCCCGATGCGGTTGATCGAGTCGGTCAAATCGTCCACGTTCGGCAAGAAGACGACGCGGAAATGATCGGGTCGCGGCCAATTGAAGCCGCTGCCCTGTACGAGCAGCACGCGCTCCTCGAGCAGCAAATCGAGGATGAATTGCTGATCGTCCTTGATCGGATACACCTCCGGATCGAGGCGCGGGAACATGTAGAGCGCCGCTTCCGGCTTGACGCAGCTCACGCCCGGAATCGCATTGAGCATCTCGTAGGCGACCTGCCGCTGCCGGTACAGCCGTCCGCCCGGCGCGATCAGATCGTTGATGCTCTGATAGCCGCCGAGCGCCGTTTGGATCGCGTACTGTCCCGGTACGTTCGGACACAACCGCATCGACGCGAGAATGCCGAGTCCTTCGAAGTAGTCCTTGCCGCGGCGCCGATTTTCGCCGGTCAACCCCGAGACGTACATCCAGCCAGCGCGATAGCCGCACGAGCGATAGCTCTTGGAGAGGCTATTGAACGTGACGGTGACGACGTCCTCCGAGAGCGCGCCGAGCGACGTGTGCTTCTTGCCGTCGTAGACGATCTTGTCGTACACCTCGTCGGCGAAGACGATGAGCCCGTGCTGCCGCGCAATCTCGAGCAGATCGAGCAGAAGTTCGTCCGAATAGAGCGCCCCCGTCGGATTGTTCGGATTGATGACGACGAGCGCGCGCGTGTTTGGCGTGATTTTCGAGCGAAGATCGTCGAGATCGGGCATCCACGCGTTCGATTCGTCGCACAAATAGTGCACCGGCGTGCCGCCCGAGAGGCTCACCGCCGCGGTCCAGAGCGGATAGTCGGGAGCCGGAAGCAGCACTTCGTCGCCGTCGTTGAGCAGCCCCTGCATCGCCATGACGATGAGTTCCGAGGCGCCGTTGCCGATGTAGATGTCGTCAAGTTCGACGCCGACCACGCCCTTTTGCTGCGAGTAGTGCATGATCGCCTTGCGCGCGGCGAATACCCCTTTCGAATCCGAATAGCCGGACGAGGCCGACAAATTGCGGATCATGTCCTGGATGATTTCGTCCGGCGCGTCGAACCCGAACGGCGCCAAGTTGCCGATGTTCAGCTTGATGATGCGATGTCCGTCTTCCTCGAGACGCTTGGCGTGCTCAAGCACAGGCCCGCGGATGTCGTAGCAGACGTTGAGCAGCTTGTTCGATTTAAGAATCGGTTTCACGGCGAGCACAGTTCCTGGGGAGAGCCGAAAGACGGGGGGCGCGGGCCGAGCGCGCGGGTATCGGATGCGCGCAAAGCATTGCTGCGCCCATGTGACGGCGGGTTCGCCGGATAAAACGCGCGCGGCCTGTTCGCCCGTTTGACGGCGCACTTTTGGCGCGCCGAATGGCGACTAATCGGATTTGCTCGCGCGCGTGCACGATGCTGGGCGCCGCGGGGCGGCTAAAAAGTTATAATTTAGCGGATTTCGGCCGAGTTTCGCAATGCACCATTCGTCGCGAAAGCCCCTTTCGGCCTCGATGCGGCCCGCGAGCGGTCATGCCCGGGCCGACGAAACAACGGAAACAAATTTGAAATTACACCAGGACTCGAGCGGCGCGCTCAATACGGTGACCGGTTACGGCACCCATTACGTCGACGTCAATCTCGTGCGTCACGAAACCAGCATTTTGCTGATGCCCGACACGCCTGTACAGGCATGGCCGGTCACGTCGTTCGAGGCGCTCGCGCCCGAACACTTCGAGCTCTTGCTCGAGCAGACACCCGAGCTCGTCGTGTTCGGCAGCGGCGCGCGCCTGCGTTTCCCGCATCCGCGCCTCACGGCTGCGCTCGCTGCCCGGCGTATCGGCGTGGAAACCATGGATTTCATGGCCGCCTGCCGCACCTACAACATCCTGATGGCCGAAGGCCGGCGCGTCGCCGCCGCCCTGCTCATCGAGCGATGAACGCGCGAGCGGCTTGCCTGCCCGCATCCGGCCCGACACATGTCGTGTGGTGCGCGCAGGCAAGCCGCGCCGCCCGCTCACACCGATAGACCTCCCGAACGCCGCCCTATGCCGCTTCAACGATATTCCCGCGCCGACAGCGCCGTCGCATCGAACCGCACGCCGCCCGCCGGGGCCGCGGCGACGTCTTGGCCCGTTAGCGGGCTCACGATCGTCCTTCTCGTCCTTGCACTCGCCCTGCTTTGGTTCGTTCCGCTCGGCTGGCGCCACCTCGTGCCGAGCGACGAAGGCCGCTACGCCGAAATGGCGCGCGAGATGCTCGTGACCGGCGACTGGATCACGCCCCGCTATAACGGCTACAAGTATTTCGAAAAGCCGCCGCTGCAAACCTGGATGAATGCGCTCACGTTCGCCTGGTTCGGCATGGGCGCATGGCAAGCAAGGCTTTACACCGCCCTCGCGGGCTTTGCCGGCGTCCTCGTCGCAGGCTACACGGCGGCGCGGCTCGTCAATCCGGCCGCGGGCTTCGCGGCGGCGCTCGTCCTCGCAAGCGCGCCGTATTGGCAACTGATGGGCCACTTCAATACGCTCGACATGGGGCTCTCCTTTTGGATGGAGGTCACGTTGTGCGCGATGCTGCTCGCGCAGCGCATCGGCATCGGCGCGCGCGAGGCGCGCCGATGGATGTGGGTGTGCTGGGCTGCGATGGCGCTCGCCGTACTGTCGAAAGGCCTCATCGGGCTGTTGCTGCCGGGCGGCGTACTGGTCGTCTATTCATTGATCCAGCGCGATTGGGCGTTATGGAAACGGCTCTACTTGCCGAGCGGCCTCGTCGTCTTTTTCGCTGTCGCGACGCCGTGGTTCGTGCTGATGCAGCAGCGCAACCCCGAGTTCTTCAACTTTTTCTTCATCGTTCAGCAGTTCGATCGATATCTGACCCCCGACCAGCACCGCCCCGGCCCCGTCTACTACTTCGTCTGGGTGCTGCTCGTAGGCTTCCTGCCCTGGCTGCCCATCGCTTGGCGCAGTATCCGTTACGCGTTGGCCCAGCCGCGACAATTGAACGGCTTCGCGCCGGGCAAGCTGCTCGTGATTTGGTGCGCCTTCATTTTCCTGTTCTTCAGCGCGTCGCATTCGAAACTCGTGTCGTACGTGCTGCCCGTCGCGCCGGCGCTCGCCCTCCTGTTCGGGGCGTACCTGCCGCACGTATCGCGTCAAGCGTGGCGCCGCCATCTCGTCGGTTACGCCGTCTTTCTGGTGGCGGCCGCGATCGGCGCCGTATTCATCGCGCGCCTCGGCGATGCGCGAACGCCTAACGCCCTATATCGCGATTTCCGCATCTGGGTATTCGTTGCACTCGGCGTGGCGTTCGTCCTGACCTTAGCGGCGCTCGCGGTCCTCAAACGCACGGAGCGCGGCGTGCTGGCATCGGCGGCCGTGTTCGGCGCGGCTTGGGTCGCGCTCTGCACCATCGCCGGCACCGGCCACGAAGTCTTCGGCCGCCAAAGCTCGGGGGCGCTGCTCGCACCGGCTGTCAAGGCCGAGTTGGCTCGCCTGCCGGCCGATGCGCCGTTTTATTCCGTCGGCATGCTCGACCATACGTTGCCGTTCTATATCGGCCATACGATGATCATGGTCGCCAGCCCCGACGAATTGCTGTTCGGCGTCACGCAAGAGCCGTCGAAATGGGTACCGACGATCGAAGCGTGGATCGCCCGCTGGAATGCCGGCGGGCCCGCCCTCGCCGAGATGCCGCCCGACCGCTATCGCGACCTCGTCGCCCAGCATGTGCCGATGCGCGTCATCGCCCGCGATGCGCGGCGCGTCGTCGTCGAAAAGCCCTGATCGCCCGCAACGCCTTTTTTTGACTTGATGAATCCAATCTCTCTTTTTTGCATTTTGGCCGGCGTGACGTTGAACGCTTGCGCGCAGTTGTTGCTCAAGGCGGGTACGAACGCCGTTGGACACTTCGAATTCACCCGTGCGAATATTCTGCCGATCGGCTTCAAACTCGCCACCCAACTGCCAATCATCGGCGGCCTGGCCTGCTATGTGGTGAGCGTCGTCGTTTGGATCGTCGGGCTCTCGCGCGTCGATGTCTCGATCGCCTATCCGATGCTCTCGCTCGGCTACGTGCTCAACGCGTTCGCGGCCTGGTATTTGTTCGGCGAGGTCTTGAGCGTGCAGCGCCTCGTCGGTATCGGCATCATCTTGCTCGGCGTATTCGTACTGGCGCGAAGCTGAGCGCCCCCCCCCGGAAGCGGCAGCCGCGCTTCGAGACGCATTGAAAAACATTGCCCGGCGCCGCGCGCCGCGCCAACCTAACTACACACTTCGATACTCGAGCCAAGCCCATGACCCAAGACACCCTTTCATTCCTGCCTTTCGTGCGACCCGAGATCGACGAAGAAACGATCGCCGGTGTCGCCGACGTGCTGCGCTCGGGCTGGATCACGACGGGTCCGCAAAATCAGGCATTCGAGGAGCAGCTTTCCGCGTTTTGCGGCGGCCGGCCCGTTCGCACCTTCAACTCGGGAACGGCTACGCTCGAAATCGGGTTACGCATCGCGGGCGTGGGCCCGGGCGACGAGGTCATCACCACGCCGGCATCGTGGGTCGCCACGGCGAACGTCATTCTCGAGGTGGGCGCAACGCCGGTGTTCGTCGACATCGACCCCGTCACGCGCAATATCGATCTCGGTTTGCTGGAAAAGGCGATCACCCCGCGCACCAAGGCGATCATTCCCGTCTACCTGGGCGGCTTGCCGGTCGATATGGATCGTCTCTACGAGATCGCGCGGGCCTACAAGCTGCGCGTGATCGAGGATGCAGCACAAGCCTTCGGCTCGACCTGGCGAGGCGAGCGCATCGGCAAGCTCGGCGACATCGTTTCCTTCAGCTTCCACGCCAACAAGAACCTGACCTCGATCGAGGGCGGCGCGCTCGTGCTGAATAACGAAGACGAAGCCGAACTGGCGCGCAAATACCGCTTGCAAGGCATCACGCGCAAGGGCTACGACGGCATGGACTGCGACCTGCTCGGCGGCAAGTACAATCTCACCGACGTGGCGGCACGCGTCGGACTGGGCCAGCTCGCGCAGATCGAGCGCTTTATCACCCAGCGCAAGGCGCTCGCTCGGGCCTACTTCGCGGGGTTCGAAGGCGGCGCGGCGGTCTCGCTCGGCGTGGGCCTGCCGCTCGCGGATTTCGAGAACGGCAACTGGCACATGTTCCAGATCACGCTGCCCTTGGAGCGCCTGACCATCGACCGCGCGAGCTTCATGCAAAAGCTGCATGACGATTACCGGATCGGCTCGGGCTTGCATTACCCGGCCATTCACCTGTTCACGCTTTACCGCGCGCGCGGCTTTGCGCCCGGCATGTTCCCGCATGCCGAGCGCTTCGGCGCGACGACGGTCACGCTGCCGCTGTTCACGCTGATGACCGAGCGCGACGTGGCCCGCGTGTGCGGCGCCGTCAATGAGATCTGCGAACAATATGGGAAATAAGCGGACATGAGTTATACGGAACACCGACCGGCACAACCGGAAGTCTCGGTCGTCATCCCCGTCTACAACGAGGAAGCGGGACTGCACGCCCTCTACGCACGCCTGTACCCGGCGCTCGATGCGTTGGGCACGAGTTACGAAGTCATCTTCATCAACGACGGTAGTCGCGACAAGTCGGCCGCGCTGCTGGCCGAGCAATTTCGCGCGCGCCCCGATACCACCCGGGTCGTTCTGCTCAACGGCAACTATGGCCAACACATGGCGATCCTCGCGGGCTTCGAAGCGTCGCGCGGCGAAATCGTCATTACGCTCGATGCCGACTTGCAAAATCCACCCGAGGAAATCGGCAAGCTCGTGTCGAAGATGCGGGAGGGCTACGATTACGTCGGCTCCATCCGTATGCAGCGCCAGGACACGCTGTGGCGGCGCAAGGCTTCGCGCGCGATGAACCGGCTGCGCGAGCGGATTACGCACATCAAGATGACCGACCAGGGCTGCATGCTGCGCGCATACAGCCGTGGGATCATCGATACGATCAACCGCTGCGGCGAAGTCAACACGTTCATCCCGGCCCTCGCCTATACGTTCGCCCAGAACCCGATCGAAGTCGACGTCGCGCACGAAGAGCGCTTCGCCGGCGAGTCGAAGTACTCGCTCTACAGCCTCATTCGGTTGAATTTCGACCTTGTGACGGGCTTCTCGGTCGTGCCGCTGCAATGGCTCTCGTTCATCGGCGTGATTTTGTCGATGGGTTCGGCGGGCTTGTTTCTCCTGTTGGTGATACGGCGTTTCGTGATCGGCGCTGAAGTCCAAGGCGTATTCACGCTCTTCGCCATTACGTTCTTCATGCTCGGCGTCATCATCTTCGCGCTGGGCCTGCTCGGCGAGTATATCGGCCGCATTTATCAACAGGTGCGCGCACGGCCTCGCTATCTCGTCCAGACGATCCTCGAAGGGCGCCCCGGCGACGTCCCCTCGACCGCGCGCGCGCCGGCCGTGGCCGGCGGCGTCCAAGCAGGCCCCGAGGAGCGCAGCCGATGAAACCGCGCGCCGTCGTCTTCGCCTATCACAACGTCGGCGTGCGCTGCTTGCGCGTGCTGCTCGCGCGCGGCATCGATGTCGCACTCGTCGTCACGCACGAAGACAATCCGGCCGAGCGCATTTGGTTCGGCAGCGTCGCGCAGGTCGCGGCCGAGCACGGCATCGAGACGATTACGCCCACCGATCCGGCCGGGGCGGCGCTTCGCGAGGCGGTCTCGCGCGCGAGGCCCGATTTCATCTTCTCGTTCTATTACCGGCACATGCTGCCGGCCGAGCTGCTTGCGCTCGCGCCGCGCGGTGCCTACAACATGCACGGCTCGCTGTTGCCCAAGTATCGCGGCCGTGTGCCGACCAATTGGGCCGTGCTGAACGGCGAAACCGAGACGGGCGCGACGTTGCACGAGATGGCGGCCAAGCCCGACGCGGGCGCGATCGTCGCGCAAACGAGCGTGCCGATCTTGCCCGACGACACGGCGCAAGAGGTGTTCGACAAGGTCACCGTCGCCGCCGAGCAGACGCTTTGGCGCGTGTTGCCCGCGCTCGTGGCGGGAGAAGCGCCCCACCTGCCCAACGACCTTGCCAAAGGCAGCTACTTCGGCGGACGCAAGCCCGAGGACGGCCGGATCGACTGGTCCAAACCCGCGGCGCAGGTCTATAACCTGATCCGCGCGGTCGCCCCGCCTTACCCCGGCGCCTTCACCGAGATCGGCGAGGATCGCTTCGTCGTCGCCCGTGCTCGCCTGGCCGGCCTAGAGGCCATGGCCCAAGCGCACCTGGCCGATTTGCCCCCCGGTCTGCACGTAAGCGATAATACTTGTTTCGGCGTGTGCGGCGACGCGCGCGCCATCGTCATTTCCGAGCTGCGGCATCAGCGCGACGGGCAAGAAACCGTCGTCACGCCTTCGCAGTTCGCCCAGCTCACTTATGGTTCCCGCCACCCATGAATTCCGTTAAAACCGAACGTTCCGCCAAGAAAGTCCTCATTCTCGGCGTCAATGGCTTCATCGGCCATCATTTATCCAAGCGTATCCTCGAGACGACCGACTGGGAAGTGTTCGGCATGGACATGCAGACGGACCGCCTCGGCGACCTGACGCAGCATGAGCGGATGCACTTCTTCGAAGGCGACATCACGATCAACAAGGAATGGGTGGAATATCACGTGAAGAAGTGCGACGTGATCTTGCCGCTCGTGGCGATCGCAACGCCTGCCACCTATGTGCAACAGCCGCTGCGCGTGTTCGAACTCGATTTCGAAGCGAACCTGCCGATCGTGCGCTCGGCCGTCAAATACCGTAAGCACCTCGTCTTTCCGTCGACGTCGGAAGTCTACGGCATGTGCGCCGACGACGAATTCGACCCGGAAGCATCGGCGCTCACCTACGGCCCGATCAACAAGCCGCGCTGGATCTACGCTTGCTCCAAGCAGCTCATGGACCGCGTGATTTGGGGTTACGGCATGCAAGAAGGCCTGAACTTCACGCTGTTCCGCCCGTTCAACTGGATCGGGCCGGGCCTCGATTCGATCTATACGCCGAAGGAAGGCAGCTCGCGCGTCGTCACGCAGTTCCTCGGCCACATCGTGCGCGGGGAGAACATCAGCCTCGTCGACGGCGGCTCGCAAAAGCGCGCCTTCACGGATATCGACGACGGCATCAGCGCGCTGATGAAGATCATCGAAAATCCGAACGGCATCGCGTCGGGCAAGATCTACAACATCGGCAATCCGACGAACAACTTCTCGGTGCGCGAGCTCGCCCACAAGATGCTCGCGCTCGCGTCCGAATATCCGGAGTACGCCGAATCGGCGAAGGCCGTGAACCTCGTCGAGACGTCCTCGGGCGCTTACTACGGCAAGGGCTATCAAGACGTGCAAAACCGCGTGCCGAAGATCGAAAACACGATGGCCGAGCTCAACTGGGCACCGAAGGCAACGTTCGACGAGGCGCTGCGCAAGATTTTCGAAGCGTACCGCGGCCACGTGGCCGAAGCGCGCGCACTCGTCGAGCAGCAGTAATCTCGGCTTCGCCGCCCAGCCGCCACGCTTGAAGGACCGCCGTTGCCTCGTATCGTTCTGAAAATCGACGTCGACACCCTGCGCGGTACGCGCGAGGGCGTGCCCAACCTCGCGCGCATGCTCGACCGCTTCAAGGCGCGCGCGACCTTCCTATTCAGCCTCGGCCCGGATCATACGGGCTGGGCGCTGCGGCGCGTGTTGCGGCCGGGCTTCTTGAAGAAGGTTTCGCGCACGTCGGTGCTCGAGCATTACGGCATCAAGCAACTGATGTACGGCGTGTTGTTGCCGGGCCCCGACATCGGCCTGCGGGCGACAGCCGAGATGCGCGCCATCCACGAGGCCGGCTTCGAGTGCGGCATTCACACGTGGGATCACGTCTATTGGCAGGACAACGTGCGCTCGCGCGGGCAAGCCTGGACCGCCGGCGAGATGCAAAAAAGCTTTGCCCGGTTCGTCGACGTCTTCGGCGCGCCGCCCGCCACGCACGGTTCGGCGGGCTGGCAGATGAACGAGCATGCGTTCGAGCAGATCGACGCTTGGGGCATGCGCTACGCGTCCGATGGGCGCGGCCACTCGCCCTATCGGCCTGTCGTGGGCGGCAAGACGCTAAATCACGTGCAGTTGCCGACGACGTTGCCCACACTAGACGAGTTGATCGGCGTGGACGGCTGCGACGAATCCAACGTCGCCGAGCGCCTGCTCGCCGCGACCGAACGCAGCCCCACCGATCAAGTCTTCACGCTGCACGCCGAGCTCGAGGGGCAAAAGCTTGCGCCCATCTTCGAGCGGCTACTGGCGGGCTGGCACGCTCAGGGTCACACATTTGCGACGATGGGCGATTACCATGCCGCGCTGGACCTCGGCCAGTTGCCATCGTACCCTGTCACCTGGGGTGCGATTCCGGGGCGTTCGGGCGAGCTCATCGTCCAACCGGACTGAGCGAGCGCCGCTGGCCCGGCGGCCATGCCACCCGCATCGGCCCACTCGACCATTTGCGCGATAAAAACAGGAGAACCACGTGCCCATTGCAGTCGACCAACCCGTCCCTGATTTTTCGGCCCCCGCGACGGGCGGCGATTTCACGCTGTCCGGCCTGCGCGGCAAGAAGCTCGTCTTGTACTTCTATCCGAAAGACAACACGCCGGGCTGCACGACAGAGGGTTTGCAGTTTCGCGACCTGTATCCGAAGTTCAAGAAGGCCGGCGCTGAAATCGTCGGTGTGTCTCGGGACAGCCTGCGTTCGCACGAAAACTTCAAATCCAAGCTGGAGTTGCCGTTTCCGTTGATTTCGGATGCCGACGAGGCGCTGTGCACGCTGTTTAGCGTCATCAAAATGAAAAAGATGTATGGCAAAGAAGTGCGTGGCATCGAGCGTTCGACGTTCCTGATCGACGGAGAAGGCGTCCTTAGGCGCGAATGGCGTGGGGTAAAAGTCCCTGGGCATGTCGATGAAACGCTGGAGGCTGTACAAGCACTTTGACGCGCGTTATATTGCGTTGCAATGAGTTCCCGTTCACTTCGTCTTGTCCGCTTGAGCGCCGTCGATCAGATCGACGTTTCATCTGTCAGGCGCCGCGCGACGCTCGAAACCGAGCCGCTTGCTCCATCGCAACAGGAGCGGCGGCTTTTTTGTTTTTCGGCGGCTTCGTCGTTGCTCGCCGCCGGTCTCTTGCGAAGGAGCTGATCGAAATCTAGGCGAACCGGCGAACCGAAACCTGAAACGCGCCGTGCGATAGCCGGCCCCCCGCGAACGAGGGGTCGAGCGTTCGACGGCGCACGAGATGCGACCCGATTCTTTGAGGGAAACCATGCCTTTGCCTACCCCGCCCAGCAAGCTCGGCAGTCTATTGCCGCCCGATGAATTCAAGGCGAAAGCCAGGCCGGCGCGTGGCGCCAAAAAACAGGGGACGATGGGGGAGCAAACCGAAGCGGCCGAGTACGGCGCGACCGCCCATGTCGCCGCCCCGATGGGCACGGCCGCCAACGCAGGCGCAACGGTGCGCCCGATGCAATCCTCCCCGGCCGCCGAGCCCGCTCCCGCCCCGCGTAGCCGTAAAACGAAGCAGACCGCCGCGCTATTGCAGCCCGTGACGCAGCCGGCGACGCCCGCCGCCGCCCCGGCTCCCGCGCAAGCACGCAAGCAAGAACCGGCCGCGGTCACGGAGCCGGCCGCGCAAGCGAGCGCCACGCGCGGCGCCGCCAAGCCCCGGACGACGAAAGCAGCCGTGGTCGAGACCGAATTGCGCAAGCTCTTCGTCCTCGATACGAATGTGCTGATGCACGATCCGACCTGCCTCTTCCGCTTCGAGGAACACGACGTCTATCTGCCGATGATGACGCTCGAGGAACTCGACAATCATAAGAAGGGGATGTCGGAAGTTGCCCGCAATGCGCGCCAGGTCAGCCGGACGCTCGATTCGCTCGTGGCGAACGCCGGAGTGATCACCGAGGGGCTGCCGCTCGCCGGACTCGGCAGCCGGGAAGCACTCGGGCGGCTGTACTTCCAGACGAAGCTAGCGGACATCGAGCCCGTCGAGGGGCTACCGCAGGGCAAGGCCGACAATCAGATTCTGGGCGTCGTTCGCGCGTTGCAGCGCGATCGCCAAGATCGTCAAGTCGTGCTGGTGTCGAAAGACATCAACATGCGGATCAAAGCGCACGCGCTCGGTCTGCCGGCCGAAGATTACTTCAACGACCAGGTGCTCGAGGACAAGGATCTCTTGTTCTCGGGCGTACGCGCGCTGCCCCAAGACTTTTGGACGAAGCACGCCAAGGGCATGGAAAGCTGGCAGGAGAACAAGACCGGCACCACGTATTACCGTGTCACCGGTCCGTTGTGTCCTTCGCTGCTCGTCAACGAGTTCGTCTATCTTGAGCCGCAAACGGGCGAACCGCCGTTCCAGGCTATCGTGCGCGAGCTGAACGGCAAAACGGCCGTGCTACAGACGCTACGCGACTACAGCCATCACAAGAACAATGTTTGGGGGATCACCGCGCGCAATCGCGAGCAGAATTTCGCGCTGAACCTCTTGATGAACCCCGACATCGACTTCGTGACGCTGCTGGGTCAAGCCGGTACCGGCAAGACGCTCGTCGCGCTGGCCGCGGGCCTCGCCCAGGTGCTCGACGAGAAGCGCTACAACGAGATCATCGTGACGCGGGCGACGGTGCCCGTGGGCGAGGATATCGGCTTCTTGCCCGGGACCGAGGAAGAGAAGATGCAGCCTTGGATGGGCGCGTTCGACGACAACCTCGAAGTGCTGCAACGCACGGAAGACAGCGCGGGCGAATGGGGCCGCGCCGCCACGCAGGAGCTGATCCGCTCCCGCTTGAAGATCAAGAGCATGAATTTCATGCGTGGCCGAACGTTCGTCGACAAGTACCTCATCATCGACGAAGCGCAAAACCTGACGCCGAAACAAATGAAGACGCTCGTGACGCGCGCGGGCCCCGGCACCAAGATCGTCTGCCTCGGCAACATCGCGCAGATCGATACGCCGTATCTCACCGAAGGCAGTTCGGGGCTGACTTACGTCGTCGATCGCTTCAAAGGCTGGACGCACAGCGGCCATGTCACGCTTGCCCGCGGCGAACGTTCGCGGCTCGCAGACTACGCCTCCGACATCCTCTGATCGACCGCCGGGACCGTCTCGGTTCCGGTCGCCGCGATGGCTCAAACGCCCGGCTTGCCGGGCGTTTTTCTTTTTTGGGGTCGCAGCACTTGCTCGTGCTTGTATGTCGGTGCACCGCAACGCATCCCGGCCGAACTTCAAGTAAATTATGAAGAATTCTTGCCGAAGGCCCGCCGGCAGGGCTACTATCGGCCGCAACAGCGCGTTGCGAGAGGTGCTGCTGCTGGCCGGAGCACTTCCCCTGGCCAGTCCGCGGCCTCGCGTCGTGCACCCACGGTTGATCGCTCCATGAGATCTTGGCTTGTCATTCTTGTCGTGCTGTTCTTGGCCGCGTGCTCGAGCGCGCCGCCGAGGGCCGTGCGCTCGAGCGGCGCGACATTGGGCGAAAACACGTGGCGGACCATGCCGCCCGGCTTCCCGCGCTTCGTCGATCACAGTACCGGCCGCGAGGAAATCTCGATCGAGGCAATGAGCCTCATCGGCATCCCGTATCGTTGGGGCGGCAATACGCCCGACAGCGGGTTCGATTGCAGCGGTCTCGTGAGGTATGTCGTCGCGCGCGCCGCCGAGGTCGATTTGCCGCGAACGACGGCCGATATGAGTCATCGAGGGGAAACGATCGAGCCCGATGAAATCGCACCGGGCGATTTGATCTTTTTCAACACGACAGGCCGAGCCCACTCGCATGTGGGAATCTACGTCGGGAAGCTGCGCTTCGTGAATGCGCCTTCGACCGGCGGCACCGTGCGGCTCGACTATCTGACCAATCCCTACTGGGCCAAACACTTCGACGGCATCCGGCGCGTCGCCGCGCCGCTCAAGCCCAACTCGCCGTTCGATGCGCCGACCGAACTCGCGGCGCCGCGCATGCCGGCGAAACCGGATTCGCCGGCTGCGCAACCAAGACAATCGGCCGTTGCGGCCGTAGGCACGGGCACGGCGACGACAAACGCATTACCGGTTGCCGCGGCGCAGATGCCCGAACAGCCGGCCGCATCGACGGCGCCGGCGCCAACCGTCGCACCGGCGCCCGCCGTCGCATCGACGGCGCCTGCTCCGGTGCCCGCCCCGCCCGCCCCGGCTACCGCCGCGGATGGCGAAGACGCGATCGCGGCCGCAGCCGACGCCTTCGAGCCGCCTCCGCCGGTCGCTCGTCAGGCGGCGCAGCAGGCCCGTCGAGCCGGCGCCGTATCAGTACACCCTATGCCCGCGGAATCGAACGTGCAGGTCATGCGCGCTTCGACGATGCCAAGCGGCGAACGTGCGCCGACTTCGACCAGCGACGACCCGATTGCCCGGTTCGCCAACAACGGCGATTGATCCGCGCGGCTTCCCAAAATGAAAAAAGCGATGCTAGGGCCGCAAGCCCAAGCATCGCTCTTGCACGAGCGTGTCAAGCGACCCATCGTTCCGGGCCGCACCTCGCCTTCGATTCTTCGATTACAGGAACCGGTGTCCGAGCCACCAAGCGGCCGCGGACAGGAGCGCCGAGGCCGGGATCGTTAGAACCCATGCCCAGACGATGCTACCGGCTACGCCCCAACGCACGGCCGATAGCTTGCGCGTCGCGCCCACGCCGACGATGGCGCCCGTGATCGTGTGCGTCGTCGAGACGGGCACGCCGATCGCCGATGCCAGGAACAGCGTGATCGCACCACCCGCTTCGGCGCAAAAACCGCCGACCGGTTTGAGCTTCGTGATCTTTTGCCCCATCGTGCGCACGATCCGCCAGCCGCCGAAGAGCGTGCCGAGACCCATCGACAGATAACATGCGCCGATCACCCATACCGGCGGCGCGGAGGCGGTAGCCGATGCGTAACCGGTGGCGATCAACAGCATCCAAATGATGCCGATCGTCTTTTGCGCATCGTTCCCGCCGTGCCCGAGGCTATACAGACCGGCCGAAATGAATTGCAAACGCCGGAAGCGCCGATCGACTTTGCTTGGCGGCGTTCGGAAGTAGATCCACGACACGGCGGTCATGAAGAACGAGCCCAGCACGAAACCAAGCAGCGGCGAGATGAAAATGAATGCGACGGTCTTCAAGATGCCGTCGATGTTCAACGCCCACCAGCCCGATTTGGCCAGCGCAGCACCCACAAGCCCGCCGATCAGCGCATGCGAGGAGCTCGCCGGGATGCCGAAGCGCCAGGTCAGGATGTTCCAAACGATCGCGCCGGCCAAGGCGCCGAAAATGACATAGTGGTCGACGATCTTCGGATCGATCGTGCCCTTGCCGACCGTCTGCGCGACCTTGAGGTGGAAGATGAAATAAGCGATGACGTTGCAGGCCGCGGCAAACGCGACGGCCTGTTGCGGCTTGAGCACACCCGTCGACACGACGGTCGCGATCGAGTTGGCCGCGTCGTGAAAGCCGTTCATGAAATCGAAGGCCAGCGCGACGATGATCAACGTCGCGAGACCCCATGTGGCGATCTGAATCGATTGCATCGGTATCGTCCGCCCGCGTTACGCGTTTTCCAACACGATGCCTTCGATGATGTTCGCCACATCTTCGCACTTGTCCGTGATCGATTCGAGCAACTCGTACACGGCCTTGAGCTTGATGAGCGTCTTGACGTTGTCTTCCTCGCGGAACAGCTTCGACATCGCCGCGCGCAGGACCCGATCGGCCTCCGATTCGAGACGATCGATTTCCTCGCAGGCGCTGAGGATCTGACGCGCCTGGCTCATGTCCGACAGCATGTTCACGGCGTTTTGGACGTGCTTGGCCGTTTGCGTGCAGATGTGCGCCAACTGGCTCGCCTCCGACGTCATGACCTGCACGTCGTAGAGCGACACGGCCGTCGCGACGTCCTCCATCAAATCGAGGATGTCGTCCATCGTCGTGATGAGCTTATGAATCTCGTCGCGGTCGAGCGGCGTGATGAAAGTCTTGTGCAGCAGGTCGATCGTCTCGTGCGTCAGTTTGTCTGCCGCCTTTTCGCTGGCCTGCACGCGCTGCTTGTGGACTTCGGCTTCGCTGAGGTTGTCGACGAGTCGTTCGAGCTCCTCGCTCGCAGAAACGATGCACTTCGCGTGCTCGTTGAAAATTTCAAAGAACTTGCCCTCGGTGGGCATGAATCGACCGAACATAGGATTAACTAAAACCGCTTAAAATCAATCAGTTATGAGCGCGACACCTACCGCTTCGACGCTTTTTGCGCCTCATACGCATTTCGACTTTGGCCGTTCGCCCGTAGATATCGCGACTTCCCGGGCGACCTCGCACGGCGGCTGTAGGTGACAAATTTGTGACGGCGCACAGTGTACCGGAAAGCGACCTGCCCCCGGTCACCATCGCAACCGGCGTGCCCCTGTCCGTGGCGGCGGCGCAACCGCCACCGTTTCAGCAAGGGCGGCCCCACCGTCACAAAAAAACTGCCGAATTTCGCGTGCCCCAGCAAATGGAGTTCGTTGAACGGATTTGTTCAGCAACGTCTCGGGCCGTCGATAGCCCGAAAGATTTTGGCCGCATGCAGCGACTACAGATGGATCAAAGGAAACGAAAATGGTAAAGGAACCAGCCCGCTTGAGCCGCGCAGACTTTATCACCGGGCTCGTGCCGAAACGCAAACCGGTCGGCAAGGTCAGACGCGAACACGACAGCGCCAAAGGCGGCAATCGCATTTTGCGCCCCGTTGAAGTCGAGGAACGCTCGGGTATCAGCCGCGCGAAGGTTTACCAATTGATAGCGCAGGACGAGAATTTTCCGGCTCGCAAAAAGCTCAGTGCGCGCGTGGTCGGGTGGATAGAGTCAGAAATTGACGATTACATCGCGTCGCTGCCCGATGCGTCATAACCGCTCCGGGAAAAACTGCGCCGCCGAGATGTAACGGAGGCGCAGTTTTTGAGCAGCCCAAGAATTTATTCGGTGCACGCACCGAATTCTCGGATCGGATAAAAGCCCGTTGCGATGGCTCGGGCGTCCCTCTCGACCATCGCGTCGTGAACGAATTTCCGTTTCGCGATTCGCTTGCCAAACGCCTATACGCGGCCTTGGTCGTGCCGAGGCCGCTGGATGAGGTAGATTTCAAGCTCGATGACGAACTCGCCCGGAAAGTTGGCAGTGTCATTTTCGGTTTGCTGGCCGTCCATCAACAGGGACTAAAGCAGCACATTAGCATGACATCCAATGTCGAAGCGGTAAAAAACTCGAAACCACCGACCTATTGACAGTGCAAAAATAAACCGGGCAATGAACCGGTTTTCACCTGCTACGTGAAGTAGCGACATTTTTCATCATCGTGAGCAGCATCTTCGTGAAAGACGGCTTTTGGATATTCAGCGCGACGTGTCCATTTTTCAACTGAACGGAATTCGTCCTGTCCACCTGAACTGGTTGACCGTTCATCATCACAAAGCCATCTTTCACGCCCTTGGCGGTAATGCTGAACACGCCATTATCATTAATGGTATCCGGTTCTTCTTGATGGAATTCCACCCCTTTAGATGCGGTGGATAGCTGCTCCTGCTTAACAGCAAACGTCCCGAATTCTGCCGCAAGCGAATTCGTATTATCAGCAGTTGCATCGCGCGTTGCATACTTTTCCAGAAACTGGAAATTCATAATGTGATTCTGACCGTAGCCGGGGTCTAAAATGTAATTCAAGAACCCTTGGTCTAGCTTTGTGTTACTACTGTTGCTTTGAATCGCCTTTGCCGACGCCGCATCTTCATCACTGAAATAGAAGGTAAGGCGATGGCCCTCATTATCGTATCGCGGCGTATCATTCCAGTTCGACACAGGCGTGCCTTCGGTTTGCCGGTAATATGCAAGCTGAAACGCCACGTAGTCCACATAACGTGGATCCGCCCCCGTCTGCTGTGCATACGCGTACATACCCGACAGTGCGCTGCGATCATCAGCAGTGAGCCACATGACAGGATTTGCGCCGACGTTCGCTTGTGACATTCCGACTAGCGGCGTTGCCGGAACCGCCTGTTCCGAGCCGTACAATCGCGAAAGCATAATCGCTTCGCCGCTAAGACTTACACTATCCGTCTGCGCCGGTTGCGTCGAAGCAGAGGCATATGCAGCAGTCGAGCCAGCCGCATCATTTGTCGTCGGCGTTACGGCCGATTTGACTGTAGCAGCGTTGGCGGTGGTACCGTTGGTCGCCATCGAAAGGTTCGAACTGATTTCCATAAGAGGCCCCATTTCATCAAATCAACGGCCCCGCGTGAGAAAGCAACGCGGGGCGCAGACTCATCAATACGAGTAGTTGTAAGTCACCGTTTCGGTACCTACCGGGTTCAGCCTTGCATGAGGCGATCCGGTCATGTTATGCATAATTCGAACCGACGCGCCTTGGCCAAAGAAATAATTGTTGAAAGCAGCGATATTGTTGTTCGTTCCGGCGGCGAGATTGTAGACACACTGTGCAGGTTGCGTCGTGTAAGGCGCAAAGTAGCAGACGGAAACAGCATCGCTCGTTGCGCCGACATAAGACGTAATCTGAACGTTCAAGCCGGTCAGCGTCTTTGTTGCACCGAGTTGCGAGCCCGGAAAATCAGGTCCGGTCAACGAGAAAAATTCCCCGTCCGACCCACCGGTACTGACCTTGCCCCTGTTTCGCGAATCCCATAGCTGAGAGCTTTATGCGGCTCGCCCCTGCTGAGCGGCGAACCAGTTTTTCTCGAACGTCATGGGGCTGACGTAGTCGAGCGTCGAGTGTAGCCGGCGCGAATTATAAAAGCCAAGCCAGTCGACGATTTCATCCATTGCAGCACGCCGCGTCACGAAGTGCCGACCATGCAGGCGTGCGACTTTCAGCGAACCCCATAGGCTTTCGGTTGGCGCATTATCCCAACAGTCGCCACGCCGGCTCATTGAGGAACGCATACCGTACGCTCTTAGCGAGTCCTGGAAGAGCCCGCTGCAATACTGACTGCCCCTGTCGCTATGGACGATGACGCCAGCGTCTGGGCGGCGCCGGAACCACGCCATACGCAGCGCGTCGGTGACCAGTTCTGCTTTCATGTGTGACTGCATCGACCAGCCCACCACCTGTCTGCTGAACAGGTCGATGATGACCGCCAGATAAACCCAGCCTTCGGCCGTCGCACAGTACGTGATGTCGCTTGTCCAGACCTGATTCGGCGCCGTCGCCGTAAAGTTGCGCGCCAACAAGTTCGGCGCCACCGGCAGGTTGTGGTTCGAGTTCGTCGTCGCGATGTATTTGCGCTTGTGCCGGGCCCGGATACCATGCTGTGCCATCAGTTTGCGTACACGCTCCTTGCCAACGCGAACGCCGCGTGCAACCAGCTCTTTCCACATGCGCGGCCAGCCGTACTCGCCTTTGACCTCTGCGTGAATCGCCTTGATATGCGCCAGCAGCGCATCGTCGCTTACGCGGCTTCGGCGGGGCTTGTCCTGCGCGGTACGTTGCCGCCGCTGATGAAAGCCGCTAGGGCTCACATCGAGCACCTCGCACAGCACCGAAATCGGCCAGTGATGGCGATTGCGCTCGATGAACGCGTACTTCACGTCGACTCCTTCGCGAAGTACGCGCACGCTTTTTTTAAAATATCGCGCTCCATCTTTAAGCGTGCAACTTCGGCGCGCAGCCTCGACAGTTCCATCTGCTCCGGGCTCACCGGCTTTGTGCCGGCCCCGCCAAGCTTGCCTTCCTGCTCAGCCTTCAGCCAGTTGGAAATCGACTGCGCCGGTAAATCCAGCGTCGCGGCGACCGCCGCAACGCTCTGACCGGCCTTGACCAGCCGAACCGCTTCCAGCTTGAATTCGAGCGTGTAGCGCGCCCGCGTCGTCTTGTTCATCTTCTTGACTCTCCTTGCTTGAGTTTAAACGCTCAGCAAGGGATTCGTTTTGCGGGGGCAAGCTCAGTACCGTTCGAATAAATGAGGACGCTCGAAGGCGTCGTTGTTTTCGTGATCGCACCGGTAGTTTGCGCGTGAGCGCCAACAAAAGCGGAAGACAGCACTGCGGCCAACAGCAATTTCTTCGTGATCTGTCGTTTCATAGTTTTTCTCATATGTTGAACAAAAGCCCGAGCGCAACGCCTGAGCTCGGGCCGACGAACCGGATACCTATTCATCAGACGAATTATCGGCACGGGGTCAGAAAAACTTTAGGGACCCGAAAAGATTATTTGCTTTGCATCTTCCGCTAATGGTGCGTCGAGCCCGGCGCTCAGAAACGAAAAACCGGTCATCGAGCCGCTTTCGTTTTACTACCGTTCACGCGACGAATCTGTTACGCAGCTTCCACCAGCATGAAATATTGGCCCGATCGGAAGTGGAGATTTCAGATTTTCGCGACCCTGAACCTCGCTGCACGGTCGTGCAATAAAAAACCCAGCCAATCAATTGATTTAGCTGGGTTTTCGGCACTTCACGGGACGTTGGCGAACGCCCCCGAACTCGCGCTTACATATTCTCGATCAAAATCTACGGATCGCCAATAAGCTGTTGATTCATAACGATCTACATGGCGGCGGTATGCTCGTTCCCCGTCAATTTCCCCGTCACGAAAAAATCCAAACGCCGAACGCGCGCGAAAGGCGAACGAACCCCGACCGTCGCGGAATTCAACATGACGCCGTTGCGAACGAATCGCCGCCCAACACTGCCGGCGAACCCTGCACTCAACCGATGGGATAGAAACGTGTCGCAATGGCGCGCGCGTCCGTCTCGACCATAGCATCGTGGACGAATTTCCGTTTTGCCACGTAGCGCATGCAGCGGAGTCCTGATTCGTCGTACGCCATCAATTGCGCCAGCCAGTCTTCGCCAAAATCGATGTAGACCGGGCATGTGGCATCGAGCCACGTGCGGCGCGGTCGAACCCAATCGTATTGATGATGCCCGCTATACGTCGCGTTCAATTGACTCTCAACTCTGCGTATCGGGTGAATCTCGTGCAAGCCGTCGCCAAGGTCGGCCTTAGTCGCCTTAGGGTTATAGGTCAGGCATTGCGATAGACGAAAGAATGCTCCCTCCGAATCGCGCGTCGCCTTTACCCAAACAAGATCGCGGGCAACCTCCGATGCCGGATCCGGCAGAGCGTGGCAAATATCGAAGTTCCGCCGAAATCCACGCCCGTCGATGATCCACACAAGGTTGCCGTAGAACGCTTCACGCGACACACGTTCGGCATCGGTAATTGCCGAATGTTGCACCTCGACGACGATACCTGTCGGAGTTTTGATATCGGCCCGATGAATTTCACCGTCAGGGGCGACGTGTGAGATTTCGCGGCAGTCAGCAGGAAACAGTTTTTTCCATTCGCGGTGCCACGGCGTTTCGTTCTCCCACCACGGGTCGCAGTCGCGGCGGCTGGCGTGCGCCCAATGGTGCATCACGCGGGGACCGCATTTCGCAATGGCGGCTGCACCGCACGTAGGGCAAGAGCCGTGACCACCTGGAAACGCCTCGCGGCGCTGATCTTCAACGATGGCGAACTGCACCTATCATCCCTCGTTGGCGTTTTTTAGATATCCGCGTAGGACGGCAGCAAGTCCTGATCGACCAAGCGAATTTCGATGCGGTTCGCAACCTCCACATGCTCCGAGTTATCGGCCAAAAATACGGCATCCGTGACGCTCACGATGATCGTTCCGATTTGTTTTCTACTCGTTTCCGGTACAGGAATCAGCGCGCGAGCCTCGGGCACCTGCTGCACTGTGATGACCTTCGGGATGTACAGCATCCAGCGGACACCGGGCTTTTCGTCGAACACATGTTTCTCGGAATACGCTCTTGGCCCGACCAACACATAGACGGGGTTGTGGACTCGGGCGACCGCAGAAACTACGCCCTCCATCGCAGCGAAGTCGGCAAGTTATTGCGCCGGTTCTGTCTTCTCCCGCAGGTCAATCTCCCCCGTAGGAAGAAGCGTTTCAATTATTGGCTAGTAAGGCTGCTGGCTATGCATTTTTTCATAGCGCTTGGACTGGTGGCGCATGATTGTATGTAGTTTTTGCATTCCTCCAACGAGCCGAACATCCCAATAGATGCTGACGAGTCCGTCGTAGTCGGATGGTCGAGAACTATGCTCTTTACTGCGGCACATGCACCAGCAAGGTTGCTAGGGTTGACCGCTGCACCAGCTAAAGAGACCGACTCCAAGACTGATCCGCCAGCCAATATGTATTTGCTATTAATCTTCCCGTCGGACAAGATGTAGAACTTCGGTTCCGCTTGAGCATCAGTAACCGAAAATGAACCCGTGCCGTCATAGGTGATTGATGCCAAATCGGTGTTCATCACCTTTGCGTCAGCACCAAACTTCATACCATCCGTATTGGAAACCGTATATTTCGCAGAAATGTAGCCGCGAATGATGGACACCTTCGCACCGTCCACCGCCGTAAGGCACGCCGGATTTTTAAGAATCGACATAGTTGCTGATTCAGATAGTATCTGGGTTGATATGTCCGAAATATCCGCACGCAAAGAGGGGCCTGTGCTAAGGGAAATATTCAACGCCTGTAGCTGCGGTATCGCATGAGTAAGCAAGTCACCGGGGTCGGCAGAAATCCTGACTGCCCTGTTCGCAGTAAAGCTCGGTATGATCGGCCCAAGATCCGGCAGAGGCAAATCAGCATGGTTATATAAACAAGTATTGGAAATCTCGGTATTGGAATCATCGCCGCGTAGCACTGTCCCTATTGGAAAAGCAATCTTGACCGCTGCGACACGCATGTTGTTTGGCCGTCCGATATCGGTGTTTAGCCAATTGGCTAGGGTGCTTTGATAGGCGGACCACCCGTTGAGTTGAGCACCGATCGGGCTGACCTGTTCTTTATTCGGCGTGCAGAGCAAACAGCATCCGGACATCAGTTCACACGCAGCCAGCAGAGCTGCCATCCCCGTTTTCATAGCTCACTCCATCTGACTCTTCAATACACGAGCCCTTGTGTAGTTATAGACGGCTTGAATGAAATTTTCTACCCTCGTTGTGTTGTTGCGGCCAAGTTAGCATCCATCGGCAGCGCTATTGAGATAGTGCGCCACTGCCCGCTCGATCTGCTTCACATCGCCGTCAACGGTGTTTTCCAACCCAGGTCCCGGGAGGCTGACTTTTTGGCGAAGATACCGCCACAAGTGCAGCGCGTCAGATTCTCCGGTATGTCGCTGCGCGATAGATCGTCTGATTACGTCATCGCCAAGTCGGCACTTCAATAGGCGCAAAGTGCGTTCGGTACAGGAATATTCGTTCGAAAGCCCCGGCGTAGACCGTCGCCCCTCCCGGCCAAGAAATGTCTTGATCGGATGCCGGGTTCCACAAGTTCACAACCATCAACAACCAATACGCGTCGCACGCAAGGTACTTCTTCGCCTGCTCCGTCTTCTCCGCAATGTTTTTTTCGATGCGCGGCAACGCGAGCGAAGGCACGGCGTAGCTTTGCGTTATGCGCCATTTGGCGTCGGGATACTCATGACCGTTCCAGTAAACCCATTGGAGTTCGGGTATGTGTTCGAAGGCGTAGTCGGGAATGGCGTCAGACGGCCCATGCTCGACGCTCCGTCCGAGTTCCGCGATGGCCTTGGCAAGCGTCTCAACCCTGCGTATCGGCTTCTCGAAATTAAACGCGAAATGAAGTTCTATCGGGCGACCGCTTGCGGCGCTATATAGCGCTTGCGCCTGCTTCGCTACAGCGTCGCGGTACAGTTTCTGCGCTTGTTCGCTGTCGGGATTGTCCCCGTCTTCGGGGTACAGGTCTGTAATTTCGATGCCAATCTTTCGCGGCCCGTCGATCACCACGTCCGGCATGTCACCGTACGCGATGGAACTTTCCGGTAGCTCGAAGTCACGCGCGAACATTTCGAAGACCGCTCTTTCCTGCGCCTGTTTCCTGTCGTTCTTTGTAGATCGGCCCATGGCATCCGTCGCTCTGCGTTCGATACGACATACTAGCTTACTCACGCCACTAGGCGCCCTTGCGAAGTGGACTTCCCACGCTGGCCGGATAACATGTACCCTCGCATGAACGGCCATTTCTCAATAGCCGGGCCTAGCGAACAACAACCACGACGCAACTGACCGACTCAGCCGGGGATACTGTGAAATCAAAGGACGGAACAAAAGCCGCAACGAAGGCTACGAACAAGGGTGCATCCAAGCGCATCACGTTGGAAAGAGCCATGTATCAGGATGCGCAATGGGTCATTCACTACGGCGAATTGCAGGAAGCCAAGCTGCGACGTGGCCGTCCTCCCACCGCAGCCAGTACGGAACACCTCTTCCGTATTGTCGGTGAGAAATTGCCTTTTGACGCTTTAGACGACGTTCGCCGACATTTGAAGGACCAAGGGCATTCGACGAACGGCGTATACATCGCTCACGACTCTATGGGTTGCCCTCGGTACATAGGGCGCGGGAACATCTTTCAAAGGCTCGCTGCCCGAAAGAAACGGAATCAGCTAGAGCTAGCGTACTTTTCATTCTACGTAGTTGCAGCGAAAAAGCACGAACGAGAAATCGAGACTCTGCTTATTCGCGCAGCCAGCTTCTTACTCGAATTTAACAACAAGAAAAGACGTGTCGGGATATTGCCCGGAGCCGTAGGAGACTACGAAGCAGGCACCATCTTCTACCAACGGCAATATACTAGAGGCGCACGCCCCTAATTTCAGGCCCCTCCCTTTCAGAGCGAACCTTGACGCTAGAACCCGGTTCGATCGTCTGCAAAATCACTGCGGCCTCAGAATTGGTATGCTCGCAGGTGACATCTCATGACCGATCGGTATTGTCGGCACTTCATCACTGGCAGGACTTGCTCGGCGCGTTCCTGGGAGCCGTGATAGGCATCGTTGGCGCGCTGATCGTCGCGAGCGCTACCAAGCGACGCAGCCGGAATATCGCGGCGCTCCTGCTGCTTCCCGATTTGAAGTCCTACATGTCCATCACCGCCGTCGCCACCATCCCCACCACTACCACCATCACCGCCGTCGCCACCATCCCCACCGCCATCGCCAACGCCGCCCAGAAGAGAGCCGGCATCGCCTACCATGGTGCCGCTGACCTCGACGCCGTTCGCGGCCACAACCGCCCATCCAAGCGAACCGCCCTGCGAATTGTCGAGCAACTCTTTATATCCGCCATACGTGCCTTTTGAGTCGTAAAGGAACTGGAAGGTCGCAATATCAGCACTATGCTACACACAATCACAACTAATTTAACGACAATTGATGAAAATCAATCCGCAAAAACGTCGATTTTGTATGCAAATCCTTTCATTTTTTTGCAACGCACGAAAAAGTGACCGGGAAATCATCGTGATTCCTCTAAGTGATTTAGCATAGCGGCACGGCCGATTGAACACACCCAAAACGTTGCTGAGCACATCGCCCTCCAGCGCTTGCCATCGATCTAGATCCTGTGCGCCGTCTTGATCCACGTGCGCGAACGAAGACGGGTTGAAGGCCAAGACGGCGCCCAAGTACCTAGCTCTCGCGATCCTCGCTTACTTAAATTAAACAAACGAAGAAATCCACCCATTAATCTATCTGGAATTTATCAATATGAAGAAAATTACTTTCCAAACATCCTTCTCCCTTCAAAACTCAGCAACTCACTAACGCATCTCCCCTCGCATTTGAGTTAGGCTGTTTCGCATTATCACCAAAGATGGAGAGTACATATGTTTCCGACACGCGCACGCTTTCGCTTACAGTTTGTAGCTGTCGCTGTGGCCAGCGTGTTAGGAGGAATAGCCGAACCTGTCACTGCGATGTAAGCACCCGGCAAAGTCGCCTTGAAGCTCGAGTGTTCTGACGCGAGCATCGTGTCCATTAACAACTTTTAATGGACAGGTGTACACGATGGAAGAACTCGTAGCGAATCGCGAAGTCGCAGTGCAGCCGGTGCGGCGCCGCCGGCATAGCAAAGAATTCAAGGCGGAAGTGATGCGCGCGGCGATGCAGCCGCACGTGTCAATCGCGGCGGTGGCGCTGCACTATCGTCTCAATGCCAATTTGGTTCGCACATGGATCACCCGGCAAGCCAAGCGGCACGGGGCTACACAGGCCAGTCATTCAACTAATGTGTCACCCGCGGAATTTGTTCCGCTACAACTCGCGGCGCCGCCGAGCGTTGCGCCGGCGCCGGGCGCAATCGAGGTGGAAGTGCGCCGTGGAGCGACGGTGGTCACGGTGCGTTGGCCATTGTCGGCCGCCAGCGACTGCGCTGCGTGGTTGCAAGGTTGGCTGCGGTGATTCGCATCGAGGCGATTTGGCTGGCGACCGAACCGCTGGATATGCGCGCCGGCACCGAGACGATCCTCGCACGTGTCGTCAAGGTCTTCGGCTCGGCACGCCCGCATCACGCGTACTTGTTCGCCAACAAGAACTCGACGCGCATGAAGGTGCTCGTCTATGACGGCTTGGGTATCTGGCTGGCCGCTCGGCGTCTGAACAAGGGGCGGTTCATCTGGACGAATGGGGACCTGATGATCGCCACCGCGCTCAACTCCGAGCAATTGCAGGCGCTGGTGATGGGGCTGCCCTGGCGCACGCTTGCCCACGATCACGCGATCACGGTCGTGTAATGTCCCTAAAGCCGTAAACTGGCTTGCTTCCGCGGCGCGGTGGGTTCTGGCAGACTGCCCGCATGAACCTACCCGCCAATCTCGACGCTATGAGTCCCGACGAACTGCGCACGCTGGCTGCGCAGTTGATGGCTCAGGTTGGCGAGAACGAGCGGGAGCTGCGCTACCGCCAGACGCGCATCGACCAGCTCACGCACGAGATTGCTACGCTCAGGCGCCTGCAATTCGGCAAGCGCAGCGAGCAACTGAACGTCGAGCAGATGAGCTTGCTGAACGAAGCCATCGACGCCGACCTGGCCGCGCTGGAAATCGAGCTCGAGCAGTTGAAGTCGAAGCCGCCCGAGGACAAGCAGCGCCAGCAGCCCAAGCGTGCGCCGTTGCCAGCACGCTTGCCGCGCACCGACATCCACCATGAACCCGACGACATCACGTGCGCCTGCGGTTGCCAGCGCGTGCGTATCGGCGAGGACATCAGCGAGAAGCTGGACTATACGCCGGGCGTGTTCACGGTCGAACGTCACATCCGCGGTAAATGGGCCTGCAAGGCATGCGAGACGCTGATTCAGGCACCCGTTGCGCCCCATGTGATCGACAAGGGCATTGCCACCGTCGGGTTGCTCGCCCAGGTGTTGGTCGCGAAGTACGGCGATCACTTACCGTTGTACCGTCAAGAACGCATCTTTGAACGCGCGGGTCTTGCCATCCCCCAGTCAACGCTGGGCGAGTGGGTTGGCGTTTGCGGTGTGCGATTGCAGCCGCTGGTCGACGCGCTTCGGGAGGTGCTTCTCCAGCACGACGTGCTGCACGCCGACGAGACGCCGGTGCAAATGCTCGTTCCCGGCAAAGGAAAGACACAGCGCGCGTATGTATGGGCATACGCCACGACGCAGTTCACCGACGTGCGCGCCGTCGTCTACGAGTTCGCCGATAGCCGCGCGGGCGAACATGCTCGCAAGTTCCTCGGCAACTGGCGCGGCAAGCTTGTATGTGACGATCACAGCGGCTACAAAGCCGGATTCGAGTTGGGCATCACCGAGATCGCATGTGTTGCCCATGCAAGACGCAAATTCTTTGAGCTGCACGCCAGCAACAAGAGTGCAATCGCCGAGCAGGCGCTGAAATACTACGGCGAACTTTACGCGGTCGAGCGCGATGTCGCAGAACTCACTCCCGATCACAGACGTGAAGTGCGCCAAGAACGCGCTCGGCCGATCGCCGATGCGTTACATCAATGGATGCTCGCCCAACGCAAACTCGTCTCTGAGGGATCGGCGATCGCCAGGGCACTCGACTACAGCCTCAGGCGTTGGGAGGCGTTCACGCGTTATCTGGACGACGGGCACGTGCCCATTGATAACAACTGGCTCGAGAACCAGATCCGTCCTTGGGCCATCAGTCGGTCGAACTGGTTGTTTGCCGGTTCGTTGCGCGCCGGACAACGCGCTGCGGCGATCATGAGCCTCATTCGATCCGCGCAGCTCAACGGCCACGATCCCTACGTCTATCTGAAAGACGTCCTCAATCGATTGCCCACTCATCGAGCCGACGACATCGCCGCGCTTCTACCGCATCGTTGGGTACCTGCCGCAGCTTGATCGCCAGCGCTTTGCGCCCGGGATGCCTTCACCGGGTGCTTACACTGCGATGGCGGATTCGGCGATTTGGTGCGTTGCAAACCCGAATGCGTCCACGGCTACCCTTGAGAGTGCGTTGGACTACGCGTGCGGCGCAGGGGGGAATTGCGCGCCTATCCAGGCCGGCGGTGCGTGCTACTCTCCCAACACGCTTGCCGCGCACGCCTCCTATGCGATGAACAGCTTCTTCCAGAATGGCGGGCAGAATCCGAGCTTTTGCAATTTCAATGGAGCGGCTCAGATCACGAATGTCGACCCGTCCACCCCCGGGTGCCCCTATCCTTATTGACTCGTAGGCATCAAGGCACATAAAACGAAGGCGCGGACAGCGATTGTTGTCCGCGCCTTCATTGTTGATATCGCCGAAAGACCGTCTTCGTCGCGATGCCAATGTCGACCGTTACCAGCCCACTCTGACCGTCGCGATCGTCGGGTTGGTGCCGACCAGCGACGAGCTAAAGCCACTCACGTCGTCGTACGGAAACCCATATGAGAGATTGCCGATCGCATGGGCATGCCAGAACTGAGAATAGGAATTGGTAGGCTGGGTCGTATAGAAAGCGCCGGCGCTGCTCCATAACGCGGGATTCTCCGCAACGTGCCGGTTGAGAGCCGCGCACAATTGCGCCTGGATCTGCAACTGTTTAGCGGTAGCCGCACCCGGTGCGGCGTTTCTCGCGTCATTGAGCACGCCGTTCCCAAGCAGCACCTCGCCTGTCGTCGGCATCGCATTGATGTAATACGTGCCCTGCCCATCCGTGAACTGGAACTGTCCATTGACGACATGCCCCGTAAAGGTCCCTTGGGCGTCGGTAAAGGTTAGGTTTTGCGTCGTATATTGATTCCAGATCGATTGGATGTAGCTGTCCAGATAAGTCGAGTTGGGACCGCCCGCACTGAATCCGCCGTGCCCCGGCGCAACGATGCGATACGGGGCGTGAACCAGCGATTGGAAGGCGGCGGGCACCTGCGCCTGAAACTCCTGGAACAGCGCCGCGCGCGTTTCCGTTTCGCCCACGGTCTTGTCATACCCGCCTTGGCCCTGCAACCGCAGTTGAAGCGGGAAGCCGAACTGATCGACGCGCGTCGTATTGCCGAAGAAATTCGAGCTGTTTATATCGAACTCGATGAAATCGAACGTCACGTCGATGTTCGGATCGGTCGGATTGTCGATATTCGGTCCGGTGTAGCCCGTCACTGGGTTGCCGACCGCTTGCAGATACATCGTACTGCCTAGGCTCAGGTACATACGGGCAGAGGTAATTTGTGGAATCGTGACCGAGTTGCATTGCGACAGCGGAATCGAATAATTCGCATAGCCGATGCCATTCTTCGCCTGCTCCGAATCATCGGATGCACTCATTGGAACGAGTGCGCCAGCGCAATTGACGTGGACATAGGCATTATTATTCGCCGGGTCCATACCCACTATGGTCCAGTACACCTGACTATCGGGGTACGCGCCATTGGTGCCGTTGACTAGATTGATCGTCGTTCCCGCCGCGGGAAATGACCCTTGAGGCGGACTCGATCCGCCCGCCCCCATCGTGAATTGAGCCCACGTCGTGTCGAATGCGGAGCCGTCCGCCTGCCCCACCGTGAACGCATAGTTCACGACATTCCCGGTCGGAATACCGGTTACCGAATACGCCCCATTCGTTCCCGACATCGTCATGGCGACGTTCATTTGCGGATTGTTACCGACTACATAATGCAAAATGATCCATGCACCACCCGACGCGTTGAATGCGACCGTGTTCCCGTTGACCACCGAGTAACTGCCGACCGACGATGGCGGCGGGTTCGACGCCGCTTGGGACAGGCTTGCATTAGTCAGCAAAGCGGCGAAAAGAAGTTTTAGCCAAATATTGAACAGCGACCTGAATTTCTCTCGTCTCATCTTTCTTTCTCCTGAGTGGAATCGATTGGGGATATCGATCGGGAGCTGATTAATCGCGACCTGATTCTTATGCCGCGATAATATGAAAAATACAGATACGAGGCAGTGCTTCTGATGAGCACTCGAAAAACCTGTTGGCGAGGGATATGGCCGCTGAAAATATAGTAGTATGAATGAGAGGTGTCAATGAATTTATGTATGCGCTTCGGCTATATGATTGTTTCGAGCGGCTTATAAACATCAAAATCAGAATGACGGTGTGTTTAGGAAAATACCCTACCCCTCAATAAAATGAGAGGTGAAAAGCCGTGCGGTATTTTTTGTTTTATGTAGTCGATGAGATCGGGAGGAATTCGATCTTATTTCGCACCGAAGAATCGAACGCGCGAAACCCGCTCCCGGCCACACCGGGAGCGAGAACGCAGCAGAGGTAGTCGCGGACGGCAGTGCGTGGTTACTCGCCGCCCATGAAGGTCTGCGGGCCCGCGAAGTTGTCGAACTTCGTGTACTGCCCGTGGAACGTGAGCCGCACGGGGCCGATCGGGCCGTTACGCTGCTTACCGATGATGATCTCGGCCGTACCTTTATCGGGGCTATCGGGGTTGTACACCTCATCCCGATAGATGAACAAGATCACGTCCGCGTCCTGTTCGATAGCGCCCGACTCACGCAAGTCCGACATCACGGGCCGCTTGTTCGGCCGCTGTTCCAAGCTACGGTTCAACTGCGAGAGCGCGATCACGGGCACGTCGAGCTCTTTGGCCAGCCCCTTGAGCGAACGCGAGATTTCGGAGATTTCCGTTGCCCGATTCTCGCCCGAGGACGAGCCCGACATCAGCTGCAAGTAGTCGATGATGATGAGTCCGAGCTTGCCGCATTGGCGTGCCAAGCGTCGCGCGCGCGAGCGCAATTCCATCGGGTTCAAGCCGCCGGTCTCGTCGATGAAAAGCTGCGCCTCGCTCATTTTCTGCACGGCGTGCGTGAGCTTGGGCCAATCCTCATCGGTCAAGCGCCCGGTACGCATCCGGTGCTGATCGAGCCGGCCGACCGAGCCCAGCATCCGCATGACGAGCTGCGTACCCGGCATTTCCATCGAGAATACGGCGACGGGCAATCCGTACTCCACCGCGACGTATTCGCCGACGTTCATCGAAAATGCGGTGTTGTGCGTGACGACGTAATCGTCCGTGACGTAAAGCCGCGACGGGTGCGACACGGAGATGCATTGCGTCTGCGTACGCCGCGTAGGTTCGATCGAAACGACGACCGGCATTTTGCGCCTCGTGCGCCCGCGCTCGAGCCGCTCCCGCTTGCCTTCGAACAGAAAGAGGCTTTGCGGGTCGGGATGGCTAATCGTGCATTGGTAGGCGGTTGCCCCTTCCTGCCGTACGCCGTCACGCACGAACCACGTCTTCTTGGGCGATACCGAGCACCATCCGCCAAGCGAGCGGACGAGTTCCGTCACATCGCGTGCGAGCCGCACACTCGCCGTCGAATATCGCACTGTGCCCCACGACTCGACCCACCCGTCCGTGTCGAGCAGACCACGCAGCAGATCGAGCCGGGCCGGTTTGGCAGCGTCCAGATAAGCGCGCGGGATGAATTTGTCGTAGCTCGTGCACCCCCACAGATCGAGCCGCTCCAATGCCTGCTTGATCGGGTTCACGTTCGGACGCACTGTGCCGGCCATAGCCGGGCGGCGTTTGATGCGCCAGTCGTACTGCCCCGCGTACTCAAGCTGCATGTTCTCGCCGGCGCGCGCGCGCATCCGTGCAAGCGTCTCGTCGGCTTTGACGCTAAAGCGCACCGACGTCCCGCCGATCGCCCCGTCGCCCAGCAACGCGCCGAGCACCCAAGGGTCCACGGGCAACGCTTCGGCGTGGCCGAAATCGCCGCTCGGCAGATCGATCCACAAGCGATTCCGGTACCGCTCGCGCGTCAGCAGCGTCCGCAATTGCGCCGTATCGACAACACGCGGACGCTCCCACCCGCGAAAATGGACTCGCCAAAGGTGTTCGTCACAACACTCGGCCGAACGCCCATCGGAGAACGTTACGCGATAGGCTTGCCGTTCGCCTTGCGGATAGATGCCCGTCACCATCGAGGGAGCACCATCGACGGACGCTAGCGCGTCCCCAAGCTCGAGATCGCCCATCCGCTTCCAGCCGGTCAGCGTCTTGACTCGCGCGTCGAGCGGCTGCGCTTTACCCATCGACGGGCGTCCGGCAACGATGATCAGCTCGCCGCCGTGCATACCGGACGTCATCCGGTCCAAATCGACGAACCCCGTCGGCGTGCCTGTGACGTCGCTCGGATTGGCCGTGTGGTAAAGCGTATCGATGCGCTCGACCACTTCGGTAAGCAACGGCCCGATTTCGAGAAAGCCCTGCGTACCGCGCGCGCCATCCTCGGCGATCGAAAACACTTTCGATTCAGCCTCGTCCAGCAGTTGCCGCACTTCCTTGCCCTGCGGATTGAACGCGTCGGCCGAGATCTCGTCAGCTACCGAGACCAAGCGCCGCAGCACGGCGCGATCGCGCACGATTTCCGCGTAGCGCCGGATGTTCGCGGCGCTCGGCGTATTCTGGGCGAGCGCATTCAGATACGCCAAGCCGCCCACGTCCTCCGCCTTGCCGGACGTGGTCAGCGCCTCGTACACGGTCACGACGTCAGCCGGCCGCGTCGTCGAGATCAGCTTACCGATATGCTCGAAAATAATCCTGTGGTCATACCGGTAGAAGTCGCTCTGGGACAGGAAATCGGCAATGCGATCCCAGGCGGCGTTGTCCAGCAGCAGGCCACCGAGCACCGATTGCTCGGCCTCGATCGAATGCGGCGGGACTTTCAGCGATTCGAGTTGCGGATCGTTCGTCGGTGCGTTCATGGGGAGGCATTATCGCGAAATGGCGGGGCCTTCGCCAGCGGCGAAAACGAGGCCAAAACAAAAAAGGCAGGAACCGGCGCTCCGGCTCCTGCCCTCTTCAATCTATGCGCCAAACCGGGGCGATACCCGGTTCGGCTAGCGGTACGGCTTAAGCGTGCTCGCCGAGCACCGAAACCGTCACGTCGACCGTCACGTCCGTATGCAGCGAAACTTGCACGGGGTGGTCGCCGACCATCTTCAGCGGGCCTTGCGGCAGACGCACTTGCGCCTTTTCGACCGCGAAGCCTTGCTTCGTCAGCGTTTCAGCGATGTCGGCGTTCGTCACCGAGCCGAACAGACGGCCGTCGACGCCAGCCTTCTGGCCGATCTGGATCGTCAGGCCTTCCATCTTCGTGCCTTGCGCTTGCGCAGCAGCCAGCTTCTCTGCGGCAGCCTTTTCGAGATCGGCGCGACGCACTTCGAATTCAGCGATCGCGGCCTTCGTTGCACGGCGTGCGAGCTTTTGCGGGATCAGGAAGTTACGGGCATAGCCGTCCTTGACCTTGACCACATCGCCGAGGTTGCCGACGTTGACGACCTTTTCCAAAAGAATGATTTGCATTCGGATTCTCCTTATCGCGTCGTCTGATTAGGCCTTGTGCAGGTCGGTGTACGGCAAGAGCGCGAGGAAACGTGCGCGCTTGATCGCCGTATCGAGCTGGCGTTGATAGTGGGCCTTCGTACCCGTCAGACGAGCCGGCGTGATCTTGCCGTTTTCGCCGATGAAGTCCTTCAGCGTTTCGATGTCTTTGTAGTCGATGTACTCGACGCCAGCAGCCGTGAAGCGGCAAAACTTCTTGCGCTTGAACAGAGGGTTTTGTTGCTGACGGCGCTTGTCGAATTTCTTACCAGTCGGGCGGGGCATGTTCAGTCCTTTCCAATGTCCTGCAATTCTGTGATGTGAAACACCAAGGTTCTCGCGTTGCGGTTCTTCTTCGCCAGGAAGCCGGTGAAGAGCGTTTCGACGCCCATCTCACACGTTTCGAGCTTCCCGCTAGCGGCACCCGCGGCCAAGGCGGGCATCGTCAATTCAACTTGCCGGACGATGCCGGCCTCGACGACTTCCCCGCGATGTTGCAGCGTACAGCTTGCGATCGGAACGCCCGCCGGCGTATAGCGCAGCGGCTCGCGCTCGACCACGCTAGCCGTAAGTTGCAGCCTGTTCACGAGAGCGGCGAAAAACCGGTGGAACCCAGGTGGCTTAAACCGTGAATACCGTTAAGCCTGCGCTTCGGACGGCTGCGACGAGGCAGCTGCCTTCTTGGCTTCTTCGCGCTGCACTTCCTTCATCATCGGCGAAGGGCCCGTTTCGGCCTTCTTCATCTTGACGATCAGGTGACGCAGCACGGCGTCGTTGAACTTGAATGCGTGCTCGAGCTCTTCGAGCGTAGCTTGGTCGCATTCGATGTTCATGCAGACGTAGTGAGCCTTCGCGAGTTTCTCGATCATGTAGGCCAATTGGCGACGGCCCCAGTCTTCGATGCGGTGGATATTGCCGCCGCGCGCGGTAATCGTGGATTTGTACCGCTCGATCATCGCGGGCACTTGCTCGCTTTGATCGGGGTGTACGACGAAGACGATTTCGTAATGACGCATACACACTCCTTGTGGATTGAAGCCACCCGGGCGTCGATGGCCCGATACCTGGGCGCGAATCCGAATCCCATGGATGATCGCGCGGATCGAGCCAACCGGTGTGGCAAGTGAGAAGCCGGAAAGTATAGCGGATCGGGCGCGGGAGCGCAATTTGCATCTTGCGTTCGGCCCGCCGCCGCCCTGTATCCGGCTAATCGGCCTCTTCCGCGATGCCGCCCCAATAGCCTGGGCGCGCATAGACCTCTTTCAGGTAATCGATGAAATACCGTACCTTCGCCGGCACGTAGCGCAACTGCGGGTAGACGGCGAGGATGTCGTACTCGGGCAACGCGAATTCGTCCAAGACGGTCTGAAGCTCGCCCCGGGCAAGCTGGTCGGCAATCTCCCAGGTCGAGCGCCAGCCGAGACCGAGGCCCTCCGATGCCCATCGGTGCAACAGTTCGCCGTCGTTGCAATCGAGCGAGCCGGTCACCCGCATCGTCACGCGCTTGCCGCCGCGCTGAAAGTACCAGCCGCGGTTTTGTCCGCCCTGAAGATTGAAGGCCAGACAATTATGCGCGAGCAAATCCTCTAGCGACCGCGGACGGCCGTGCCGCGCGAAGTACGCGGGCGTACCGCAGACGACCCGCCGGTTGGTCGCGAGTTTGACGGCGACGAAGTTCGGGTCCACCGCCCCGCCGATCCGGATCGACAAATCGTAGCCCTCGCGCACGAGGTCGACGACGCGATCGGTCAAATTGAACGACATTTGCAGCCCGGGCTTATCCGCTAAAAACGGCGGCGCAAGCGGCGCGACGTGCTTGCGCCCGAACGCCGCCGGCGCCGAGACGATCAAGTGCCCGCTGACGGCCTGCCGCCCGGCGGCCAACTCGTTTTCCGCCTGATCCCAATCGGCGAGCAGCCCCTTGCAGCGCTCCAGAAAAGCGGCGCCCGCCTCGCTCACGACGAGGCGCCGCGTCGAACGGTACATGAGCTTTACGCCGAGGCGTTTTTCGAGTGCGTCGATGCGGCGCCCAAGGATCACGGGCGACACGCCTTCTTCCAACGCCGCCGAAGCCAGGCTGCCCGCCTCGGCCACGCGTACGAATGTTTCGATCTGCTTGAAACGGTCCATCTTCTCGTCCTTGCCCGGCGCCGCCCGGGTGGGCGCCGCTCGCTTCGCATCCATCGATTCAATACTTTTTGTATCGAAATACCGAACCCGAAGCGATCTTATCAAACCTTTCCCGTAGTCCTACAGTGCAACTAACCCGCTATTTGTGCATTGGACGAACAGGAAAAGGAGACACCCATGCCTAAGATGAGAGCCGTCGACGCAGCCGTGCTCGTGCTGGAAAAAGAAGGCATCGAGACGGCGTTCGGCGTACCCGGCGCCGCGATCAACCCGTTTTACTCGGCACTGCGCCGCGCCGGCGGCATCAGCCACGTCCTCGCTCGTCACGTCGAAGGCGCATCCCATATGGCCGAGGGCTATACGCGCGCCGCACCCGGCAACATCGGCGTGTGCATCGGGACGTCGGGTCCTGCCGGTACCGATATGATTACCGGACTTTACTCGGCTCAAGCTGACTCGATTCCTATTCTCGCTATCACGGGTCAAGCACCCCGCGCTCGGCTCTATAAGGAAGACTTCCAAGCCGTCGATATCGAATCGATCGCCAAGCCGGTCACCAAGTGGGCCGTCACCGTGCGCGAACCGGCGCTCGTGCCGCGCGCGTTCCAGCAAGCATTCCATTTGATGCGCTCGGGCCGTCCCGGTCCGGTGCTGATCGATCTGCCGATCGACGTGCAGCTCGCCGAAATCGAATTCGACATCGACACCTACGAGCCGCTGCCGGTCTACAAGCCGAAGGCGACGCGCAAGCAGATCGAAGCCGCGCTCGAGATGCTCAATGCGTCCGAGCGTCCGCTGATCGTGTCGGGCGGCGGCGTGCTCAATGCAGGCGCGGAGGCGCTGCTCGTCGAATTCGCCGAAACGCTCGGCGTGCCCGTCATACCGACGCTCATGTCCTGGGGAGCCATCGCCGACGATCACCCGTTGATGGCCGGCATGGTCGGCTTGCAGACGTCGCATCGCTACGGCAACGCAACGCTGCTCGAATCCGATTTCGTGCTCGGCATCGGCAATCGGTGGGCCAATCGCCACACGGGCAGCGTCGATGTCTACACGAAGGGACGCAAATTCGTGCACGTGGACATCGAGCCGACGCAAATCGGCCGCGTGTTCGGCCCCGATCTCGGGATCGTATCGGACGCGAAGGCGGCGCTCGAACTGTTTATCGAAGTGGCGCGCGAATGGAAGGCCGCAGGCAAGCTCAAGGATCGCTCGGACTGGAGCGACGCCTGCCAAGCGCGCAAGCGCAGCTTGCAGCGCAAGACTCACTTTGAAAACGTGCCGATCAAGCCCCAGCGCGTGTACGAAGAGATGAACAAAGTCTTCGGTCGCGATACCTGCTACGTCAGCACGATCGGGCTCTCGCAAATCGCCGCCGCGCAGTTCCTGCACGTCTATAAGGCGCGCAACTGGATCAATTGCGGCCAAGCCGGCCCGCTCGGCTGGACGATCCCCGCCGCGCTCGGCGTGCGGGCCGCGGACCCGAGCCGTCCGATCGTCGCGTTGTCGGGCGATTACGACTTCCAGTTCATGATCGAAGAGTTGGCCGTCGGCGCACAGTTCAAGCTGCCCTACGTGCACGTCGTCGTGAACAACTCGTACCTCGGGCTGATCCGCCAGGCGCAGCGCGCCTTCGAAATGGATTACTGCGTCCAGTTGGCGTTCGAGAACATCAACGCACCGGAGCTTAACGGCTACGGCGTGGACCACGTGGCCGTGGCCGAAGGTCTCGGCTGCAAGGCGCTGCGCGTGTTCGAGCCGGGTGAAATCGCGCCCGCGTTGCAAAAGGCGCAAGCCTTGGCTGCCGAGTTCAGCGTGCCGGTCGTCGTCGAAGTGATCCTCGAACGCGTCACGAACATCGCGATGGGCACGGAAATCGACGCCATCAACGAATTCGAGCCGCTCGCGGATTCGCGCAACGACGCGCCGACGGCGATCTCGCTGCTCGACTGACGCGTAGGCCGTGCTGCTTACCCGACATATCGAACGCCCCGACGATCGCCGCACTCGCAGCGATCGTCGCTCCCCTGACCGACCGAAGAGTGACCGCAACATGCCGAAATTCGCAGCCAATTTGACCATGCTGTTCAACGAAGTGCCGTTCCTCGAGCGTTTCGAGGCCGCGGCACGCGCGGGATTCAATGCCGTCGAATTCCTGTTCCCCTACCCGTTCAGCCCGGCCGAGCTGGCCGAGCGGCTGGAGGCGAATCGCTTGCGTCTCGTCTTGCACAACTTGCCGGCGGGCAATTGGGAGGCCGGTGAACGCGGGATCGCGTGCCTGCCCGATCGCGTGGCGGAGTTCCGCGACGGCGTAGGACGCGCCATCGAATATGCGAAAGCGTTGCGCGTGCCGCAACTCAATTGCCTCGTCGGCATCCCGACTTCCGACATTTCGCCCGAACGCGCTCGTTCGACGATCGTCGAAAACTTGCGCTATGCCGCCGGCGCGCTCGAAAAGGAAGGCATCAAGCTGCTCGTCGAGCCGTGCAACTCGTACGACATTCCGGGCTTCGCACTCAATCGATCGAGCGAAGCGCTCGAGGTGATCCGCGATGTGGCATCGAGCAATCTCTATCTCCAGTACGACATCTATCACATGCAACGCATGGAGGGCGAGCTCGCCGCGACGTTGCAAAAACTGCTGCCGCGCATCGCGCACGTTCAACTGGCCGATAACCCCGGGCGGCACGAACCGGGCACGGGCGAGATCAACTACGCGTTCTTGTTCGATTGGCTCGACCGGCTGGGCTACAGCGGCTACATCGGTTGCGAATACAAGCCACGCACAACGACGCTCGAGGGCCTTTCGTGGGTGCGCGAGATCGCCGGCGCGCGCGGCGCGCGCTGATGCCCCTTCGCGGGGAAACGCTCGAACGCCCTCGCACCTCCTAAGACGACATACAGCTAAACGGACTACATCGACATGGCAAAGATCGGTTTCATCGGCCTCGGCATTATGGGCGCGCACATGGCGCGCAACCTCCTCAAGGGCGGGCATACGCTCGTCGTGAACGGCGCCTATCCGGTGCCGGACGATTTGCGCGAAAGCGCAACGGTCGAGGCGGATTCGACAGCGGTTGCGCGTGAATCGGAGATCGTCATCTCGATGGTTCCCGATACCCCCGACGTCGCCAACGTCTTGTTCGGCGACGACGGCGTGGCAAAGGGCCTCTCGGCCGGCAAGCTCGTGATCGACATGAGCTCCATCTCGCCGCTCGACACGCAAGAGTTTGCCAAACGCATCAACGCGCTCGGGTGCGACTACCTCGACGCGCCCGTCTCGGGCGGCGAAGTCGGTGCCCGCGAGGCGACGCTCTCGATCATGGTCGGCGGCCCGGAAGCAGCGTTCCAGCACGCCAAGCCCTTGTTCGAACTGATGGGCAAGAACATTACGCTCGTCGGCGAAAACGGCGCCGGACAGACCTGCAAAGTCGCCAACCAGATCATCGTCGCCCTGAACATCGAGGCCGTCGCGGAAGCGCTGCTGTTCGCGGCACGCTCGGGCGCGGATCCCGAACGCGTGCGCCGCGCGCTGATGGGCGGTTTCGCCGCGTCGCGCATCCTCGAGGTGCACGGCGCTCGCATGACCGCGCGCACCTTCAAGCCCGGCTTCCGGATCGACTTGCACCGCAAGGATTTGAACTTGGCCCTCGACGGCGCGCGCCGGCTCGGCGTCGCACTGCCCCACACTGCCAGCGCGCAGCAGCTGTTTAGCGTATGCGCGGCGCACGACGGCGGCAGTTGGGATCACTCGGCGATGCTGCGCGCACTCGAGATCATGTCCGGTTTCGAGATCGCCGAAGCGCCGGCCGAAGCGGTGGCCGCCTGACAGCGTAGCCGTTCAGCAGTATTCGGCCGTTCGATGAAAACCGAACGGCCAGCACGTGGGGCGCCTCGCCGGCACGTGCAAGGCAAGACCGAGGGGCAACCCGGGCATCGCATGATGGCCGGCGAAAACGAGGTCGACACCGAGCACGCGCATGGCAGGCAAAAAGCCGCTTTCGGGCTGAGAGCGGCAGTGGGGTCCGCAGCGGCACCCGGCGACGCCGGGGAAGCCTTGGTCGGTCAGACGTCGTCGTCGGGTGTCCGCCTGTCGGATTGTCACGCTTTCAATCGCCGCGAGCGTTCGCTCGTGCGCTTCAATTTGGGCCCCAAAGGGCCCGCTCTACGCTTTTCGTTCAGTAGGTGTCGAACATGCGCTGCAACGCGACCGGTTCGCGTACGCCCACGACCAGCGCGAGCATCAACAGCACACGCGCCTTGTACGGATTGAGCGAGCCGGCGCTGACGAACCCTAGCGCGTCGTCGGGCGCCGCGCCGTTACGCATGACATGCCCCGAGCCGACCCTTGATGCGCGCACGACCGCGATGCCGTGCGAGCGCGCGTCGGCGAGCGCCGCTTGGACAGACGCATGGATGGACCCGTTACCGGTACCGGCTACGACGATACCGTGCACGCCCGCGGCCACGAGCGCATCGACGGCGATGCGCGACGCACCGGCATAGCTCGTGACGACTTCGACCACCGGCCAGGCCTCGCCCGCCACGAACGGCGTTGCCGCCGTGTGTGCGCGCGTGACGGTTCGCGCGAATTCCACGCGACCATCTTGCACCCAGCCCAGCGCGCCGATCTCCGGCGAGTGAAACGCGTCGACGGCGTAGGTGCTCGTCTTCACGACGTCGCGCGCGCTGTGGATTCGATTGTTGAAAGCGACCAAGACGCCCTGCCCTTGCGCGGCCCGCGAGGCGGCGACGGTAACGGCGCCGAGCAGATTCAACGGACCGTCGGCCGAAAGCGCCGACGACGGGCGCATCGCCGCCGTCATCACGACGGGCTTCGGCGTCTTGACGGTCAGATGCAGCGCGTAAGCCGTTTCTTCGAGCGTATCGGTGCCGTGGGTCACGACGATACCGTCGATGTCCTCGCGCGCAGCCAGCACCGCGATCTGCGCGGCAAGCGTCGTCCAGAGCGACGCATCGAGATCCTTGCTGTCGATGCTCGCCACTTGCTGCGCTTCGATGTGGGCCACGCTCGATAACGCCGGCACGGCGGCCAGCAGCTTATCGACGCCGACGACGCCGGCCTGATAGCCCGAGGTTTGCGAAGCATCGGCCGCCGAGCCGGCGATCGTGCCGCCGGTCGCCAGCACGGCGATGCGCGGCAGCGCCGCTTGAGAGGAGGAAGTTTGGGTCGTAATCATGGGCGCCATTTTAACCGCGCCGCGTATCGCGGCGAACGCCCTGATTTCACCTACCCTCGCTGCGCGGATGCCGCAACGAGGGTGGAACTCAAGCCGCTTCGCGCAACTGCCCCGACATGCCGGCTTCGGACAACTGCGGCGCGAACATTTCGATGAAGCGGTATGCGTAGGCTCGCATGAAGGCCCCCCTGCGCAGACCGACGCGCGTCGTGCTGCCTTCGAACAGATGTTGCGTGTCGAGCGCCACAAGTTCCGAATCGCGCTTCGGATCGTAAGCCATGGCCGCGACGATACCCACGCCCATCCCCAACTCGACATACGTCTTGATGACGTCGGCATCGATTGCCGTCAGCACGACGTCCGGCAGCACGCCGATTTTGGCGAACGACGCGTCGATATGCGAGCGGCCCGTAAAATCGCGGTCGTAAGTCACGATCGGATATTCCGCGACATGCTCGAGCGTCACGCGCTCCCGGCCGGCAAGCGGGTGGCCCTTGGGCACGACGACGATGTGGTGCCACGAGTAGCAAGGGAACGTGACGATGTCGGAAAAACGATCGAGCGCCTCGGTCGAAATCGCGATATCGGCCTCGCCGTCGATCAGCATTTGGGCAATCTGTTGCGGATTGCCTTGGCGCAAGGCCAGTTGCACTTTGGGATAGGCGCGCGTGAACTCGCGCACGACTTTGGGCAGCGCATAGCGCGCCTGCGTGTGCGTCGTCGCGACGACGAGGTGCCCCGTCTGCTCGTCGGCATATTGCCGGGCGACGCGGCGCATGTTCTCGGCGTCGAGCAGCATGCGTTCGATCAGTTGATGCACGGCCTTGCCCGGCTCGGTGAGCCCCGTGAGCCGCTTGCCGCGGCGCACGAAAATGTCGATGCCGAGTTCGTCCTCCAGATCTTTGATCTGCTTGGACACGCCCGACTGGGACGTGAATAGCGCGTTGGCGACTTCCGTCAGATTCAGATTGCGGCGCACCGCCTCGCGCACGAAGCGCAACTGCTGAAAGTTCATGCGAGTGTCTCTCTAGAACAAGCGGAATCGTCGGTCGGCGCCGACTCTCGGCGCCCGGGTCGAGCCAGTCTAGGCGAAGCTTTTTATTCCCAGAACTAATAAATCCTCATTTTTTTATATCGATTCGTACTAAAGCTGCGGTGGGGTCGCAACACAGGGCTTGATCTTCGTCGAATACTGTATAAAAATACAGCAACCTGTCTATCCATACAGTGCGACATGACCAAACTTACCGCAAGGCAGCAGCAGGTATACGATCTGATCCGCCAATCGATCGAGCAGAGCGGCTTCCCGCCCACTCGCGCCGAGATTGCTGCGGCACTTGGGTTCTCGTCGGCGAACTCGGCCGAAGAACATCTGCGCGCGCTCGCCCGCAAAGGCGTCATCGAATTAGCGGCCGGCGCCTCGCGCGGCATTCGGCTGCTGGCGCCCGAGGACATGCCGCATCAGTTCTCGCTACCGCATCCGGCTTTGATGCAGCTTTCGTTGCCGCTCGTCGGCCGCGTCGCCGCCGGCAGCCCGATCCTCGCGCAAGAGCACATTTCGCAGCACTACGCCTGCGATCCGGCGCTGTTTTCGAGCAAGCCCGATTACCTATTGAAGGTGCGCGGGCTATCGATGCGCGACGCCGGCATTCTCGACGGCGACTTGTTGGCCGTGCAAAAGCGCACCGAAGCCAAAGACGGCCAAATCATCGTCGCCCGTCTGGGAGACGACGTGACCGTCAAACGCCTGAAACGCCGTCCCAACGGTATCGAGCTGATCGCCGAAAACCCGGACTACGAGAACATCTTCGTTCAAGCCGGCAGCGCCGATTTCGCGCTCGAAGGCATTGCGGTCGGGCTGATTCGCCCGTCCGAATTTTGATTCCGCACACGTTAGGGAGCCGCCATGGATCGCCTTGCCCGCCTCATGCCTTTCCGCACTTTCGGCCGCTTGCGCCATTTGCGCGGACTCATCCAGTGCCCGCCGCTCGAGGCCGCCGCGATCAGCCCCGCGCGGCAGCCTGACACGGCAACGCAGCCTGCCGCGTTGCCGGCATTCGCGCGCGTCTCGCTCAATAGCGCACTGCATGCCGAACCGGCACGTCGCGCGCCGGTTCGCGTCTATCACGGTCCGTCTCGTGTGATCCTCGTCGGCTCGATCGACGCCGTATGCAAAATGATCGATCGATGCATCGACGATGAACGTGCAGGCGTAGCCGCGGCGCAATGGGGTTGAGACGCTTGCGGGAGAATGGGCGGCATGGGGGATCGTTTCGGCGCGATCGCTGTCAATGAACAACATTGAACATCGATAAAGGCCATCCTTTCATGACCGCAGAGAACCGTTCCAATCCACGAAAGCCACTCACGACAACGCTCGTGACAGGCATCGTATTCATCGTCGTGGTGCTTGCCGTTTTCGCTTACGCCTCGCCCTATCTCGTCCTCAGCCGGCTGAGAGAGGCAGTGCAAGCGCGCGATACGGCAACGATCAATCGCTATGTCGACTATCCCGCGTTGCGAGCTAGTCTCAAGGTCGAAGTGACTCAGATGTTGAGTCGGCGTGTCGATGCGGAAAAGCTTCAACATCCGCTTACGGCATTGGGCGCGCTAGTCGGTATGGCATTCGTGAATCCGCTCGTCGATGCCTATGCGACACCGGACGGCGTCGTCGCATTGCTCAAAGGCATGCCGCCTCGAGGCGAGCCCGGAGAGGCACCGCCGCCGGCCGGAGATCGACAAGCGGGCGCGGCACCGCAAGCCCAAGAAACGCCGGCGGGACCCGCTTCCGCGCCGGGCCAAGTGTCCGCGCCGCGCGCCAAGGCAGATGCCGGCTATCGCGATACGAGCACGTTCGCAGTCACGTATACGCGCGATACCGGTGGCGTGCCCTATAGCGTCATCTTGCATCGCCGCGGCTGGTTCACGTGGCAAATCGACGCGGTCGAGCTCAATCGTTGACGCGCCGATAAGCGACGAGATGAGCCGGACGTCTCCGGCTCGCGTGGTGGCAGCGATCGCCGCAGGCCGGCAGCAATAGAGCCACGCTCAGGTACCGGCGCCGCCAGCCGATGTGGCGGCCGTCGCTTTGACATCGACGGCTTCCTTCTCGTGCGCGGTCGATACCGCAACGAGAATGCTGCAAGAGACGCGATCGAGCAAAAGCGTATTGCCGGAGCCCATCCACCATCGCGACAACCCGCTGCGCGCGCGATGGCCGACGACAATGAGATCGACCTTCAGTTCATCCGCCAAATTGGCGATCTCATCGATCGGATGGCCGAAGGCGAAATGGCCGTGCGCCAGTACGCCGCGTTCGGTCAACCAGTCGACACCTTCTTGAAGAATTTCGCGAGCGGCATCCTCGAACCGGCCGCAAGCCACGTCCGTCAGCAGACCCGCGCTTTGCGCGATACTCGTGCGCATATCGACGACCGATAGCAAGTGCGTTTCCGCTTTGAGATCGAGCGCGAGATCGGCACCGCAACGCAAGGCTTTGCGGCCTTCGCGCGTGCCGTCATAACACAGTAAGATTTTTTTGTAGCTCGCCATTATGGCCTCCGAGCCCGCGCGGATCGCGGTGTGTCGTTTCAATCATGGTGCGGCGCATTTGGACTTGCAAGGCTAGGAAAACGCCTAGATCTCGCTCATCGGCTCATGCACGCATCGCCGCCTGCGCTGCGCCGCACCAGCGAAGCATGCGTTGCCTTCACGAGGACGACAGTGCGCGATGCAATAGAATGGGGCACCGTCGGCCCTGAACTTGTGCGGTACCTCTCGTCCGTCCTCATGTCCAACAACACCATCGAATTTCGCGACGTGGTGAAGCACTACAGCGATAAAGCCGTCGTCGACGGCTTGTCGTTCCATGTTCGCGCCGGCGAATGCTTCGGCCTGCTTGGGCCGAATGGCGCCGGCAAAACCACGACCCTGAAGATGCTGCTCGGGCTCGTCGAACCGGATGCCGGAACAATCGCGCTGTGCGGGTATGCCATTCCGTCCGGCGCGCGTTTTGCGCGTCAACGTGTGGGCGTCGTTCCACAGTTCGATAACCTCGACCCCGATTTCAGCGTACGCGAAAACCTGCTGGTGTTTGGCCGCTACTACGGACTATCGGCGAGCAAGACGCGCGCCATGGTGCCCGAGCTGCTCGAGTTCGCGCGCCTCGAAAGCAAAGCCGATGCACGCGTCGGCGAACTTTCGGGCGGTATGAAGCGCAGGCTGACGCTCGCCCGCTCGCTGATCAACGATCCGGACGTGCTGGTTCTCGATGAACCGACGACCGGGCTCGATCCGCAAGCGCGCCATCTGATTTGGGACCGGTTGCGCTCTTTGCTCGCTCGCGGCAAAACGATCTTGCTTACGACGCATTTCATGGAGGAAGCGGAGCGGCTATGCGATCGGCTTTGCATCATCGAAGAAGGACGCAAGATCGCCGAAGGCGCTCCACGCGACCTCGTCGAGCAGGAAATCGGCTGCGATGTCATCGAAGTCTACGGCCCGGCGCCAACGGTTTTGCGCGATGAGTTGGCGCCCTTTGCGACGCGCACCGAGATCAGCGGCGAGACCTTGTTTTGCTATGTACGCGACGCCGAACCCGTCCATGCACGCCTGGCGGGTCGCGCGGGTTTGCGCTACGTGCATCGGCCCGCGAATCTCGAAGACGTCTTCTTAAGGCTGACGGGACGAGAAATGCAGGATTGAGTGTGATTTTGGCGTGGGTACCCGTTCGGCATGGTGCTCCGCATGATGACGACGAAGACGAATTGAGACGTGCATAACGGTTGACGAGAACGAAACCATGGATGCCCCCTCCTACGAGACGCGTGCGCAGACACGCGGCGCGGCCAAACAGGCGCAAGGAAACCGTTGGCGACTGGCGCTACCGGCCAACGCGACAAACTGGACCGCGGTTTGGCGACGCAACTATCTCGTTTGGCGCAAGCTCGCGGCGGCTTCACTGATCGGCAACTTGGCCGATCCGATGATCTATCTGTTCGGACTCGGCCTTGGGCTGGGCTTGATGGTGGGGCACGTCGACGGCGTGTCGTACATTGCCTTTCTCGCGGCCGGCACCGTCGGCTCCAGCGTGATGATGTCGGCTACGTTCGAATCCATGTATTCGGGATTTTCGCGCATGCATGTGCAGCGAACGTGGGAAGCGATCATGCATACGCCGCTCACGCTTGGGGATATCGTCGTCGGTGAAATTATTTGGGCCGCGAGCAAAGCGATCCTCTCGGGCTCGGCGATCATGCTGGTGGCCGGCGTGCTGGGCTATGCGCAGTTTCCGTCGATGTTGATGGCCCTACCCGTCGTGGCGCTGGCCGGACTCGCATTCGCAAGTCTCGCGATGATCGTGACGGCGCTCGCCCCGTCGTACGACTTCTTCATGTTCTACCAAACGCTGGTACTCACCCCGATGCTGCTGCTTTCGGGCGTGTTCTTTCCGCTGTCGCAGTTGCCGCAGGGCGTGCGTCACGCCGCGATGGTTCTACCGCTAGCCCATGCAGTGGAGCTCATACGCGCCGCTATGCTGGGACGCCCCGTGGAGGGCGTCGCCCTGCATCTTGGCGTGCTCGCGGTGTACGCGATCGCGCCGTTCTTTATCTGCGCCGTCTTGTTTAGGCGTCGTTTGATGCGGTAAAACGCAGGCAAAACGCACGGCCCAACCGCGCGTGCCGAGACGCCAGCGCGTTGCGGCTCTTACTCTTCGTCGTCGTTCCAGGGCACGTCGACGTCGCTGATGAACGCAACCATCGCAAACGGGCGGGCCTCGTGCCGGCCGACCTTGCCGTCCGCGCGTTGCCATTCGAGACGAAACACGACCGACGGCGTATCCGCCAGCAACCACACCGTACGGATCTCATCCGGGTCTGCCTCCGCGACGGGACCGTCGAGCGAGATCAATAGCGTCTGGGGCCAGAGGCCGCCGTCCGGATCGTAAATACGCTCGCCATCGGGAATCGATGTGAACGCTTCGACGCCGATCGTGGCGCAAGCGTCGACGACCATCTTGCCTAGGGCCTGCAAAACTGCCGTGGCGCGCACGGAATTCGCCTGCCGAATCGCGAGATCGCCGCGCGTCAATGCTTGCTCGAGTTTGGGGTGGGTCTTGTGTGTGCCCATGATCGTATGTTGGCTCGCTCGTTTCTCGGGTTGTTCTCGTCGGCGTCCCGTGTCCGCCGCCGTCCAATGGACGAATCGTACCACCTGTCATGCATCGAACCGCTGCTCGATCGCTTAGCCGAACGGGTAACGCGCGTCTCGGAAGGCACATCGCTCAGATCGCGTTCGCCGGATTGCGTCCGTTGAACCGCGCTATCTCCGAACAAACGTCGCATCGAGCGCTCACCTCTGCCGCATAGAAAAATGAAACCAATTTTCACTTTTTAAGCCCTCAAAAACCCTCTTTACCCTCCGCTGACTTCGCCCACAGCTCCGCCGTCTCTGCCAGCTCAAATCTCACAAGGGTTAACGATAGGCTTGACGAAATTCCCGCCAAATAAAAAAATGAAAGTCACTTTCATTTTATCGGATGTCGCAATTTTACATTCCCGGGCAGGGATAAAACGCGACCCGACACCCATGAGGAGACCGAGTTATGTCTAGCACTTTGCCCCGTCGACGCGCGTTTTTGCTCCACGCGCTGGCGGGCACCGCGGGCTTCGCGTTCGCTGGCACTTCATCGCCGCGATCGCTTGGCAATGGTGGGAACGCGGCCGATGTTGCGCCGCAGCCGATCGCCAACCGCCTCGCCGAGTATGTTCATCGGCTGCGCTATGAAGATATCGACGCGAGTGCGCTCGAAGCACTAAAGCTTCGGCTCGTCGACACGTTCGGCTGCGCCCTTGCAGCGTTGAAAGAACCGGTCGTTCAGCGCTGCTTCGATGTGGCCGAAGCGGCGACGAACGGCGCGTCTACGCTGGTCGGAACGGGGCAGCGCACGACGCCTGAGTTGGCCGCATTCGCGAACGGCGCCGCCATCCGTTACTACGATCTCAACGACGGCTATGCGGCCAAGGAAATCGGCCATCCGAGCGACTTCATTTCGGTGAGTCTCGCCGTCGCGCAAGCCGAACGGCGCCCGATTGAGGACTTCGTCTTAGCCTCGCTGATCGCCTATGAAATCGAGTGCCGGCTGTTCGACGCCGCCGCGATCAGCCCGCTCGGCTGGGACAATCCGAGTTATGGCGTCGTCACTGCCGCCCTAACCGCGGGAAAGTTGATGCAACTCTCTGTCGATCAGTTGACTCAAGCCGTCAACATTGCCCTCATCGATCACGTCGCGATGAACCAGACGAGAACTCAAGTGCTCTCGAATTGGAAGGGACTCGCCGACGCCTCGGCGGCAAAGAGCGGCTTTTTCGCGGCAACGCTCGCGCGCCAAGGAATTACAGGCCCAAGTCCGATCTTCGAAGGCAACTTCGGATTCGAGAAGCTTGTCTCCGGCCACCCTATCCCCATCGATACGGCTACCTTCGGGGGCCGAGGACACCCGTACCGGATCGTCGATGTCCTTGTGAAGCCCTATCCGGCACAAGGGCACACCCTGACTGCGGTAGAGGCGGCCATTCGGCTCTCGGCCAAAATCAAGGATCGTTCCCAAATCGAGAAGATCGTGGTCGCGACTACCGAACCGGGGTACAAAATCACCGGAAGCGGACCTTACGTCTGGGCGCCGGCCACTAAGGAAACCGCCGACCACAGCATGCCCTACGTCGTCGGCCGAGCGTTGATCGACGGTACCTTGACGAACGAGAGCTACGCGCCCGAGAAATTAGGCGCCGCCGACGTTCGGGAGTTGATGCAAAAAATTCGTGTCGAGGAGGACCCGGCGCTCACCGCGCTCTATCCCAAGCACATACCGAATCGCGTGTCGGTGTATCTGCGCTCGGGCGATGTGCTATCGGAACGCGTCGACGACCTACCGGGCGCAGCCGGCGCTCCCCTGACCCGTCCGATGATCGAAGCGAAGTTTTGGCGCACGGTGGGCAAAACGGTGACGCGCGAAAACGGCGACGCGCTGATCGAGCGCATTTGGTCGATCGAGCGGCTGCACGGCGTGGACGCCTTGCTTGAAGTCGCACGGGTCGAGAAGGTGGCGTAAGAGCTGGGATCACCTTCGTCGGATTGAGCGAGAGAGCAACACCATGTCGAATGGTGCGGCGCGCTCTTTAGTCTTAAAGCTTGCTCATGAGATTGCAAATCTTTTGCCTTTCGTCATACATTACGCGCCTCACCGCGGTCGAGGACAAGATGCCAGCCCAGTGCGTATTCACTCTAAATGGCAAGAACACCTCAATGCTCTCTTGCAGCGGCTTCGGTGCCGTCGCCGCATTCTTCGCTAATGGCCCGTACGTCGATGTGCGATGAAACATCTCATGCGTTTCGTAATGGCACTTATGCTGACCGGCCCGGTTTTTCTTGGGCTATCGCGCATCGATCCGCTCGCGCGCTGGGTAGGAAGTGAAGCAGCATGGTCCACGCTGTCGCCGCTGTTCCGGTTATTCGATGCGGTTGGAATCGAGGGTGAGGAAACCATATTGCTCTGCGTACTGCTCGTGCTGAGCTTCGTCGTCTCAACCGCCATCATATGGAGTGTTGCGGCTGTGCTGGCGCGTCTGCGCACGAACAGCACAATTACGCATTGATCAGCCTCCCCCTACGGAATGGAAGTACGAATCGAGCGGCGAATACCAAAGGCTCATCGACCCGCAGGCCGTCGCCGCTCGCCTTTCAAGAGACGCCCTGCCGAAGCAGGGCGCCAAGACCGATTTCATTCAAAGCGCGCAGCTAGCCGCGTGGTTCGGTGCGCTCCGCCAGCTCAATTACCCGGTCATGGAAGGGTATCTGGTTGGCCTGCTACTTACCGGCGCGCGCCGGGAGGAACTGGCCGAACTGCGCCGGTGACGCTGCACGGTTTGCGGCGGTCATTCTCGAGTCTGGGCGAGTGGACGGAAGTCCCGTCTGACATCAAGACGCAAATCAGGGGCCCCAAGCCTTCCGCCATCGCTGAACGCCACTACAACGGGCACCCGCTCGACCTGCTGCGCATGTGGCACGACAAGCTGGAAGCATGGATTCTCAAGGAGGCAGGTATCGGCTTCAGGCCCGAGCAGAACCAACAGGGTCAGCAGGCGGTCAGTCAGCAATCTGCAAACATAGCAAAAAAGAGATAAACTGATGACGTGGCATGTTGAACTGATACCCGAGGCCGAAGCCGAATTGATGGAGCTGCCTTCCGATATGCGCGCCCGTTTCCTGCACATTGCGGAGATGCTAGCGGAGTTCGGACCGCAGCGTATAGGGATGCCCCATGTGCGCCCGCTGGAGGGGAAGCTATGGGAAATCCGCATGACGGGCCGAGATGGCATCGCGCGGGCGGTATATGTTACGAGGACTGGGCAGCGGCTGGTTGTGCTGCACGTGTTTGTGAAGAAGACGCAAAAGACCCCGCGCCGTGCCATCGAAACGGCCTACGCCCGGATGAAAGAGGACTGAACAATGACTGACCTCGCAACCCTGAAGAAGCGCCTGCTGGCGGATCCTGCTACCCGGGCCGAGTACGAGGAGCAGGCGCCGGAATTTGCCGTCGCGAGCGAACTCATCGCCGCTCGCGTGCGTGCCGGACTGACTCAGGAACAGGTGGCCGAGAGGATGCAGACGACGCAATCGACCATCGCACGTATGGAGAGTGGCCGCACGATGCCGTCGCTGCGCACGCTATCCCGCTACGCCGAAGCGACGGGAAGCCGCGCTATCATCCGCCTAGAATCAGCGACCTGATCGCTTTGCCCCCGCCTAGCTCGACGGAGCGAAACGCCGCGTCCCGACGCGGGGACGATTTTGCTCATGGCCAAGCCTATGGGTTCACTGTTGACGGGAGGTCTCCGGGCTGTTTTCTGTTCACGTCGCAATACATTTCGAGCCGCAATCATGCCTCGATAGTCGTTGATTCTGGCGATCCATTCTTAGAGTTCTCAGGGAAGTTTTGCGAGCTTCGACATGCCATCATTCAGTACGCCACATCAATCAGGCGGGTCGGCGGCATGCCGGGCGTGGCGTTGGCCGTGGCTCTCGACAATGATGGAGCCAAGAGCGGCTAGCGGCACGGGAAGGGAGAGACTCTTGGCATGCAGTTCCGAGAGTCATGCCAAAACAATCGCGAAGGCGGCACCCACGGCGAGTGACAAATTCGCCGCAAAACGATGCCAAATCGCGCGCGACGCTACAGTGGACGCCTTGCTTGAAGTCGCACGGGTCGAGAAGGTGGCGTAAGAGTTCGATGCTCAGCCGATGCTGGAAAGCAAAAAGCCCGATCACAAGGATCAGGCTTTTTGCTTGAATTCTTTGGGGTGGCTGATGGGACTCGAACCCACGACGACAGGAATCACAATCCTGGACTCTACCAACTGAGCTACAGCCACCACTGTTACTTCTTGTTCTTCGCCGGCGTCGCCAACGAAGAAGCGAGATTATACGAATAGAATTGCCGCTTGCATAGCCCCTAATCGATAATTTCGGAAGGCTCGCGAAGATGGCTGCGCGCCTCGTCGAAAATCGACAGATCGCCGGTTGCTAGCTGCTTGTTGTCCGAAAGCACGCGTCGCCAACCGCGCGCGCCGGCCACGCCGCGGTACAACCCGAGCGTATGGCGTGTGATGGCACCGAGAAACGTGCCGCGCGCGAGTTCGCTCGCGCAATAGTCGATGAGTCCCGCCTCGATTTCTTCACGGGTCTTGGCGCCCTCGCCGCCGTAAAAGCGCGCATCGACGTCGGCCAGCACGAACGGATTGTGATAAGCCTCGCGTCCCAGCATCACCCCATCGACATGCTGCAAATGCAACTGCACTTCGTCGAGCGTCTTGATCCCGCCGTTGATGACGATCTCGAGCGACGGAAAATCGCGCTTGAGGCGGTAGGCGTATTCGTACTTCAAAGGCGGGATTTCGCGATTTTCTTTCGGCGAAAGGCCCTTCAAGATCGCGTTGCGCGCGTGGACGATGAACACTTCGCATCCGGCTTCGGCGATCGTGCCGACGAAATCGCGCACGAACGCATAATCCTCGACGGCATCGACGCCGATTCGATGCTTGACCGTCACGGGAACCGAAACGGCATCGCGCATCGCGCGCACGCAATCGGCGACGAGCTTCGGTTCGTTCATCAAACAGGCCCCGAACGCCCCTCGCTGCACACGCTCGGACGGACACCCGCAATTGAGATTGATTTCCTCATAGCCCCACTGCTCGCCAAGCTTGGCGGCGCGCGCGAGGTCGTCGGGTTCGCTGCCGCCCAACTGCAAGGCCACGGGGCTTTCCTCTGCCGTAAAGGCCAGGTGTCGAGCGACATCGCCGAACAGCAACGCGCCCGTCGTCACCATTTCGGTATAAAGCCAGGTATGGCGCGAGATGAGCCGATGGAAGTAGCGACAGTGGCGATCGGTCCAGTCCATCATCGGCGCGACGGAAACACGGCGAGGACTGGTTGAGGGGAGTGGCGACATGATGAGTAAACAAACGGCAAGCCCGTAATTTTACCTCAGCCGCTAGAATGGAGGCCGCGTGAACGCGGCGGCGCCTGCGAATGCGCCGCCTTACCCGCCGCCGCAGATATTAGGAGCTTTGGTCAATGAACGACGGATCGCCCCGTCAGCGCCTCGTCCGGCGCGCCCTTCTCGTCCTACTGCTAACGATGCTGGCCGGATGCAGCACACTGTTCGGACCACCTCCCCCTACCCCGGCGGAGGACCCCGATCTCAACGTCATGCCCGTCGAGCCCGAGCCGACGGAGCCCGCGTCGGAGCCGCAAGCCTCCGCGCCCACGGCAGCGTCCACGCCCCGCGAAGCGCCCGAACATAAGCGCGTCGCGCCCAAGCCCGTCTATCGGCCGCCGCGCAAACCGCAGCCCGTGCCGCCGCCTCAGCCGGCCAAGCCCGCCCCGCCGCCCCCGTTGATCGCAACGCGCGCGCTCGCAGCCGGCGAAACGCACGGCTTGCTCGATGCGCGCGTGCAACGCCCCGACGGCAAGGTCATCGGACGCGCCATCGATATGTTCGTCGATATGGCCGGCAAGCCGCGCGAGATGCTCGTCAACTTAGCCGGCTTCATGGGCATCGGCGACCGTAAGATGCGCTTCCCCTGGAGCGATTTTCGTTTCGACCCGAAACGCGGCACCGCCCCGATTACGCTCTCGATCGGCCCGAACGAAGCGCCCGCGGCCGCCTCGGCCAAAGCCAAGGAAAACGCGGCCGGCAAACCGGGCGGCGCAGGCGCGAACGATGCGCACCTGCTCGGCGTGATCGACGCTACGACCGAACGCGGCAACGGCGCGCGCGTAGGACGCGTTGTCGATGTGCTGATCGACAGTCATGGAGAACCGCAAGCGGCCGTCGTCGATGTCGGCAGTTTGATTCATGAGCGGCGCAGCATCGCGGCCGACTGGTCCGCGCTGCGTTTCGTTCCGAAGGACGATGCCCTGACGCTACAAACGGATTTGTCGGACGCGCAAGTGAACGCCGCACCGCCTTATATGCCCAATCAACCGGTACGCGCCGTCGCGCCGCCCGCGACCGACGCGGCAGCGTCGGCCGGCCGTCCCAACAAGTAACGAACGCGCAGATGGCAATTACACGAAGTCTTCGCGCGCTCGATTGGCTGAACTTCTTTCTGGCCAACGTCCAGACGGGGTTCGGCCCGTTCATCGCGTCCTACCTGACCGCCAATAAGTGGACCCAGGGCGAGATCGGCATCGCCTTGAGCGTCGGCACAGCCACGGCCATGTTGAGCCAAGTGCCGGCCGGCGCTCTCATCGACGCACTGCGCAATAAGAAAGCCGCCGGCGCCGCGGCGATCGTGGCGATCGCGGCTTGCGCGCTACTACTCGCCGCCAGCCCGACCTTGTTGCCTGTTCTAGCCGCCGAACTCTTTCACGGGTTCGCGAGTTGTATGCTGACGCCGGCGATCGCCGCCATCTCGTTCGCACTGGTAGGCCGCCATGCGCTCGGCGACCGGCTCGGGCGCAATGCGCGCTTCGCCTCGATCGGCAGCGCGTTCGCCGCGGCGGCGATGGGCGCGTTCGGCGAATACTCGTCGGCGCGCGCCGTGTTCTGGCTGACCGCCGCCTTGACCGTACCCGCGCTCATTGCGTTGACGATGATCGAGCATACCGGGCGGGCCGCGCTCTCCTCACGGCGCGAAACGAGCGTGCCCGAGGCGCCAAAGACGTCCGCCGCCGATACCCGCGAACACCGCGAGAGCATCAGTTCACTGCTGCGCGACCGTCGCGTCCTGATTTTCGCCGCCTGCATCGCGCTGTTCCATCTATCGAACGCGGCGATGCTCAATCTCGCAGCAGGCGAAGTGACGGCCCATATGACCGACAACGTGCAACTCGTCATCGCGGCCTGCATCATCGTGCCGCAAATGGTGGTGGCGGCGATGTCGCCGTGGGTCGGGCGCTCGGCCGAACGCTGGGGGCGCCGCCCGCTTCTCGTGTTCGGGTTCGCGGCGCTGCCGGTACGCGCGCTGCTGTTCGCCGGTGTCACGAGCCCCTATCTGCTCGTGCCGGTGCAACTGCTCGACGGCATCAGTGCGGCCGTCTTCGGTGTCATGTTGCCGCTGATCGCAGCGGACGTCGCGGGCGGCAAAGGCCACTACAACCTTTGCATCGGCTTGTTCGGGCTCACGGCGGGTATCGGCGCAACGCTGAGCACGCTCGCCGCCGGCTTCATTTCCGATCGCTTCGGCAATACCGTCAGTTTCATGGGGCTGGCCGCGGCGGGTGCGCTGGCCGTACTGCTCGTTTGGGCGGCACTACCCGAGACGCGCGACGAGAGCGAAGCCGGCTCCGCCGAGCACGCCAGCGAACCGTCGACAACCTGACCGATCGCCCATGCGGCCCGTCGTACGGGCCCATGGCGAGCGGGAAGGGACGCGCATCGACGTATGGAGCGACGCGTGGGCCGCTAAGGCTCGCGCGGCCAAACGCACAACAGTTCGGCATCGACTGCCGCCCGCGCCGCGCCGAGCGCATGCTGGGCTGCGCGCTGCTCGGTGGGCCAGGCATCGTCGACCGAAAGCAAACGCCAATCCAGGGCAATTTCGCTGTCGCGCAAGACGCGATAATGCGATTTCAGGCCTGTCATGACCTGTTCGACGGCGACTTCGAGCGTAAATCCACGATAGCGCTCGATGTAATCGCCCATATCGAGACCGTTCGGTTCCATAGCCGCCCCTCCGATACCGTCTTGCCGCCGGCGCACGCCGACGCCTGTCGCCTAATCGCAATCTCCGGACAAATACTTGCGTCCGTCACAGGTGATTTCGATCACTCCACTGCCGGTTTCGTCGGCAAGGCCCGCGCTCAACAACTCGGCGGCGATCGAGGTGGAGACAAGCGGCGGCGCTTGGCCGACGCCCACTTCGTCCAAGCGCCGCAGCGCCTCGACCGCGTCAGGACTCAAGGATTTGGACATGGCCCACTCCTTAACATGTGCAATCGCACTTTCAGAGTAGCATTTTCTGAGCGTTGCGCAGACCGCGGCACGCCATGCAGCGGGCGATCGAGCCAGCCCCGCCTATAATGTCGCTCGTTTCGATTTTCGCGAACGCGCACGGGCCGCGCCATGCGGTCCGCATCAAGAACATTCGCCCCGCACTACATGCAAAAATTCATTCTGCCTTTCGTCTCGGGATTTCTTGCGGCGCTGTTTTTCCGGGAAGCCACGCTAGGGTTGCTGCATGCCGCAGGCTTGATCGCCGCCACGGGCTTTTCCACCGATCCGTTTCTTCCCCTCGGCATTCCGGAATTCATCGCGAACGCGATCTGGAGCGCCGCGTGGGCAGTGCTGATGGCGTGGCTGCTGCGCGTTGGGCCCGAAGGTGCGGCCCCCTGGTTGCCGGCGTTCGTATTCGGCGGGATCGTCCTGACGGCCGCGCGCATCTTCGTCGTCGACCCGGCGCGCGGAATCTGGCCGAGCGGCAATATGCTGCCGCATCTGGCCGTGAGTTTCGCGGCGAATGCAGTTTGGGGCTGGGGAGCGCTCGTATTCATGCGCGCCTTCATGCGCCCCTCGCAAGACGAATCGTAACGGGCGGAAAACCACCGCCACGTGGCCTAACCGAGCAACTGGCGCAGCGGATGCCCCTCGAGCGACCACGAACTCACGAACATATGCTCGACCTCGGCGCGCGTCACGTCCTCTATGCCGGCGATACGCCAAACGGGACGGTCGTCCTTGTCGACGATGCGGGCACGCACGCCTTCGATGACGTCGCCATGATCGAACATCGATCGCGTCAAATCGAGATCGCGCCGTAGGCAATCGGACATCGGTCCTTCCGCACGTGTCACGACCTCGAGCGCGACGGCCATCGACAAAGGCGAGCGCTCCCGCATGGAACGGATCGCATCCTGAGCCCATTCTCGCCCGCCGGGCTCGGTCTCCGATTCGAGGGACGCGAGAATGGCCGCGACGTCCGGCTGGCTGAAATGCCGATCGATCCACCCTCGCGCCGCGGCTAGCGAGAGCGCGTCGGAATACTCGCCTTGCCTAAGCTGCGCGACGGGCGCGGTGCGGCTGGCGAACCGCGCCACGCAGGCCAGAACGTCCTGCGCATCGGACAGCGGCGCCCCGGCGAGTGCGTCGATCAACGCGGGAATCTCAGACGTTTCCAAATAGGCATCGGCCAACCCGGCATAGATCGCATCGGCCGCACCGATCGTCGCGCCCGTCACAGCCAGATAGCGACCGATCGCACCGGGCGTGCGCGCGAGAAACCAGCCGGCACCGACGTCGGGGAAAAAGCCGATGCGCGTCTCCGGCATCGCCATCTTCGTCGTCTCGCTCACGATCCGCATCCCGCCGGTGCGATGGGCGCCCTGCGAAATACCCATGCCGCCGCCCATGACGACGCCCTGCATAAGCGCGATGTAGGGCTTGCCATACGTGAAGATGGCGTGATCGAGCGCGTATTCCTCGGTAAAGAACGCATCGAGCGCCGCGACATCGCCGCGACGCCCTGCCTCATAGAAAAAACGCACGTCGCCGCCGGCGCAAAATGCCCGCGGATGCAAGCTGCGTGCAACGACCGCCAGCACCCGCGGATCGTCGCGCCACGCGTCGAGCGCGGCATGAATCGCGCGAATCATCGGCAGAGAAAGCGCGTTCAGCGCCTGCGGCCGATTCAACTCGATGAAACCGATACGGTTTTCGACTCGGGTAAGCACTTCGTCGCAGGCGACGGGAATCGATTCTGGCGTGGACATGAGGGCGGGCGAAAAGTCGATAAACGACCAAGGTAGCACGCGCGCGGCGCATGCGGTGTCTTGCGGGCCGTGCCCGTTTTTTGCTACACAATGACAGCCGACATTCAAGCGAACGCCGCCATGGACCAGTACTTTCTCCACGACCGCTCTGTGCCGGAACCCGAGGCATCGACCGCGTGGTTCGACTATGCCGAGCGTCACGGCATCGATGTGCCGCGCGCGATCAGCCTATGGGAAGACGCCGCCACGCCCGACGGCGAAACGAGCCGCCAAGCGGTGGCGCAAGCGGGCATTCGAATTCTCGTCGATCAAGGCGGCGGAGCCGCCGCCTGACCTTCGCAACCGCTCGTCAGTGCGCCTGCATATTCGAGAAGAGGTTGAGCACGACCACGCCCGCGACGATCAGCGAGAGCCCTGCCACGGCAGCCAAATCGGGAACTTGCCGGTAAAGCACCATCGCCACGAGCGTGATGAGGACGATACCGACGCCGGACCAAATGGCGTAGACGATGCCGACCGGCATGGACTTGAGCGTCATCGACAAGCAGTAGAACGCGAGCCCGTATCCTGCGACGACGACCAGCGCCGGCGCAAGGCGCGTGAACCCTTCGGAGGCGCGTAGCGCCGAGGTACCGATAACTTCGGCCACGATCGCGATAGCCAGCCACGCATAACCCGAGCCGCGCATCGACTAAACCTTATCGAGCGCGAGCTCGGCGAAATCGTGTTCGAGCTCGGCGCACAACGCTTCGACGACGAGCTCATGATCCGCGCGCTGCGTCAGTCCCGAAACGGTGACGGAGCCGATCACGCCGACGCCCGCCAGCGTAATCGGGAAAGAGCCGCCGGCCGCCGCATATTCGGCCGCGAGCAAACCGTATTTTTCCGCGAGGGTCGCGCTCGTCTGTTGCAACCGCAAGGCGACCGCGTACGAGCTGCGCCGGAAATGCGCGACGACATTGCTCTTGCGCCGCACCCACGCCGAGTTGTCGGGCGCGGTACCGTCCAGGGCGGAAAAAAAGAGCGGCAATCCAAACGTACGAATGTCGATCGCGATCGTGTGATTGCGGGCGATGGCGAGCTCGCGCAGAAAAACGCCGAGCGTCCATGCGCGCGCGGCATCGAAGCGCGTGAAGACAAGCGTTCGCTCTTGATGGGTGATGGCTTGGAGGTCGTGTTCGAGGTTCATGCGCCGATTCTAGCGTACCGGCAGCGGGCGGGCGTGCGTCGACACGTCGTCGATTTGTTCCCTTCCGTCGATTTGTGTTGCACGGCCTTTTGGTTTCCCCTATAATCTCATCTTTCGACGGACGCGGGGTGGAGCAGTCTGGCAGCTCGTCGGGCTCATAACCCGAAGGTCGTAGGTTCAAATCCTACCCCCGCAACCAAGCGCTTAAGCTAAAAGCCAGTTCAGTCAAAGCGCAACAATCGCGAAAGAAGCTGGAAAGTCCGCCCGAAAGCGCTTTTCAGGAACATCGCGAAAAACACAGAAGCCCGATCCCTTGATCGGGCTTTTTGTTTTTTCGGGCCTAGCTCCGGGCCACTATGTGATCAGCTTGCTGATTAACATGCACCTAAGTCATCCGTCAGAACCCTTTATGCATTCCGGTTTCCTATTGCAGGTACTAACCTCCCCTCATATCGTTGAGTAGGCATCGAATATGTTCGCATGACGATCATGCATGTTCGTTAGCCGATCGACGACAACGATACGAGATGGAGACCCCTGTGAACAGCACGCCCCATTCGTCCGGCCTAGCCGGTTCACCGCCGTTTCTTTCTAAACAGGCGACCGTCGCTAAACCAGGCTTTTCGCGCTGGATGGTGCCGCCCGCCGCCCTCGCCGTGCATCTGTGCATCGGCCAGGCTTATGCGTTCTCTGTTTTCAACGGGCCGCTGACCAAGGTCATCGGTATCACGCAATCCGCCCCCGGCGACTGGTCGCTCACGACGCTTGGGTGGATTTTCTCGCTGGCCATCGTATTCCTCGGACTGTCGGCCGCGTTCGCCGGCAAATGGCTCGAGCATGTGGGGCCGCGTCGCACGATGCTTACGGCCGCAAGCTGCTTCGGCGGGGGCTTCCTCGTTTCAGCGCTCGGCGTCTGGCTACATCAAATCGTTCTGCTTTATCTCGGCTATGGGGTCATCGGCGGCATCGGGCTGGGGCTCGGCTACGTCTCCCCCGTCTCGACGTTGATTCGCTGGTTTCCCGATCGCCGCGGCATGGCCACGGGCATGGCGATCATGGGCTTCGGCGGCGGCGCGATGATCGCCGCACCGCTTTCGGTCGCCTTGATGAATCACTTCAAGAGCGCAACGAGCGTGGGCGTGGCGGAGACGTTCGTGGTACTCGGCATTGCCTACTTCATCTCGATGACGATCGGCGCGCTCGCCATCCGCGTGCCTCCCGTCGACTGGAAACCGGCGGGCTGGGTGCCGCCGGACACCGCCCATAAGATGATCACGCGCAACCACGTGCACATCGACCGCGCCTTGACGACACCGCAGTTCTATCTCGTCTGGCTCGTGCTGTTCCTGAACGTTACGGCGGGCATCGGCATTCTGGGTCAAGCGTCGGTCATGATCCAGGAAAGCTTCAAGAACACGGTAACCGCTTCGGCGGCCGCCGGCTTCGTCGGTTTGCTCTCGCTATTCAATATGGGTGGGCGATTCGTCTGGGCATCGTCGTCCGATAAATTGGGCCGCAAGAACACCTACTTCGTGTTCTTCGTGCTCGGCGCGGTACTCTATTACCTGGTTCCCAGCTTCGCGCAATCGGGCAATATCGCCCTATTCGTCCTGTCCTATTGCGTGATCCTCTCGATGTACGGCGGCGGCTTCTCCACCGTGCCCGCCTATCTCGCCGACCTGTTCGGCACGGCGTTCGTCGGGGGCATCCACGGCCGTCTGCTTACGGCATGGGCTGCCGCGGGCGTCGCGGGCCCGGTGCTCGTCAATTACATCCGTGCCTATGAAGTCGCTCACGGCGTAGCCAAGGCCGACGCCTACACGATGACGGTTCACATCATGGCCGTGCTGCTCGTGGTGGGCTTCGTCTGCAACCTGCTCGTCAAGCGCGTCGATCCGGCTCATCACATGAGCGACGACGAACTCGCGGCCGAGCGCTAAGGAGACCCAACCATGCAAAACGCTACGCAACCCACGCGGCAAACCAGTGCCGTCAAATTAATCGTGTTTTGGGCCTACGTGCTGATCCCGCTGACCTGGGGTGTCGTCAACACTCTGAGGCAAGCGATGAAACTGTTCAGCTAAACGCGCCCGAAGCGCAGCTTGGACGAGCCGGGCCCAGCCCGGCTTTTTCGTTTTCGGGCGAGGCGTCCGAACGCGGCGCCCGTCGTGCTGCATGCGGCGCGCCCGGTGATACACTCGCATCACCCAGTTCCGCACCGTCCCTATGAAATTCTGCTCAGTTTGCGGTCAAGCAGTCAGCTTACGCATCCCCGCCGGCGATAATCGCGAACGCTTCGTTTGCGAACACTGCGGCACCGTGCACTATCAAAATCCGCGCAACGTCGTGGGCACCGTCCCCGTCTGGGAAGACAAGGTGCTGCTGTGCCGGCGCGCGATCGAACCGCGCTACGGTTATTGGACGCTGCCCGCCGGATTCATGGAGATGGGCGAAACGACGGCCGAAGCGGCCGCGCGGGAAACGCTCGAAGAAGCCGGCGCGCGCGTCGAGGTGCAGCATCTTTTCTCGCTGCTGAACGTCCCGCACGTCCATCAAGTGCATTTGTTCTATCTCGCTCGCCTGCTCGATATCGATGTCGCAGCCGGCGAGGAAAGTCTAGAGGTGCGTTTGTTCGACGAGGCCGATATTCCTTGGGACGATATCGCTTTCCCGACGGTTGGCCAAACGCTGCGCTTTTTCTTCGCCGATCGCACCGCCGGCACCTACGGTCTGCACACGGGCGATATCTTCCGCTCACTGCGCGACGGTTGAGCGCCGGCCCCCCGCCGCTCCCATGAACGCGCCCTAGCATGGTCCCCTGGCTCGGCCCCGACGATCCGTTTCCGCCCGTCGCACGTGCGCTCGGCCGCGCGAGCGGCGCGCCGGGCTTGCTTGCCGCAAGCTCCGATTTGCTCCCTTGGCGGCTCGTCGACGCCTATCGGCAAGGCATTTTCCCGTGGTATTCCGAAGGCCAGCCCGTCTTATGGTGGAGCCCGGACCCGCGGATGGTCCTATTCCCGCGCGAATTCAAAGTCTCGCCATCGCTACGCAAAACGCTTAAACGGGTGTTACGCGATCCGCGTTGGGAAATTCGCGTCGACGCCGATTTCTCGGCGGTGATGCGCAGTTGCGCACAGTCGCCGCGCCGCGGCCAGCAAGGCACTTGGATCACCGACCAGATTCTCGACGCCTACACGTCGCTCCATCGTATCGGCGATGCGCACAGTATCGAAACTTGGCTCGACGGCCGGCGCGTGGGCGGCCTGTACGGGGTTTCGCTGGGGCGCATGTTCTTCGGCGAATCGATGTTCGCGGAGGTCAGCGACGCATCGAAGATCGCGCTGGCCGCTCTCGTCGGTCACCTGCGCCGTCACGAAATAGAAATGATAGACTGCCAGCAAAACACGCCGCATCTCGCCTCCCTTGGCGGACGCGAGATCGCGCGCAAGACGTTCGTCGCCCATCTGCGCACCGCCGTGGCCGCGGCTTCCATTCCGTGGCAGTTCGACAAGGCGGCGTTGCTCGAAGTCCTGCCGCATGCGGTGTAGCTTGACGCGCGTGCCGCCGCTCGCCGATATGCGAGCCGGCCCGTTGGAATAACGGACAATGCATTGAGAGCCGCCGATGACTCACCCGAATGAGCTGCCGCTTTCACCGCTTTCCGCGCTGCAATTTTATGCGACCGCGCCGTATCCTTGCAGCTACCTGGAAGGGCGTATCGCGCGCTCGCAGGTCGCGACGCCGAGCCATCTGATCAACTCAGACGTTTATACCGACCTCGTCAAAGCCGGTTTCCGGCGCTCGGGTGTCTTTACCTATCGGCCGTATTGCGAACGCTGCCATGCTTGCGTACCGGTGCGCGTACCGGTGTGCGCATTCATGCCGAACCGAACCCAGCGACGGGTCTGGAAGCGGCATGGGACGCTCGTCGCCGCCGTCTCGCCGCTGCACTACGAGGAAGAGCATTACGTGCTCTACATGCGCTACCAGGCCGCGCGCCATGCCGGTGGCGGGATGGATCGCGACAGCCGCGACCAGTACGAGCAATTCCTCTTGCATAGCCGAATCAACTCGCGTCTCGTCGAATTCCGCGAGCCGGCCAACGCGCCGGACGAGATCGGCGTATTGCGCATGGTCAGCATGATCGACATCCTCGGCGACGGACTCTCGTCGGTCTACACGTTCTTCGAGCCCGATGCCGTCCATGCGAGTTACGGCACCTACAACATCCTTTGGCAAATCGAGCAAGCGAGAAGCTTAGGACTGCCATACGTCTATCTCGGTTACTGGATCAGGGAAAGCGCGAAGATGTCCTATAAGTCGAACTTCAGACCGCTCGAAGGACTCGTGGATGGGCACTGGGCGCCGCTCGACATCACGGAGCGGCCCTAGCAAGGAGTCAAAACGACCACCGAACGGATACCGGTAAAATAGCGAGCTTCATATTTCTTAAACGCCGGCCCTCTAGTGTTCAGCTCCCTTTACCCGCTCGTCCGCTCCCGCCTCTTTCGCATGGACGCGGAAGATGCCCACCATCTCACGCTCGGAATGCTCGGCGCCGCCGGCCGCACGGGGCTCGCGCGCCTGCTTGCGCCGCACGTGCCCGACTTGCCGCGCACCGTGATGGGCATTGCCTTCCGCAATCCGGTCGGCCTCGCCGCTGGCCTCGACAAGGAAGGCGCCTGCATCGACGGGCTCGCCGCCCTCGGCTTCGGCTTCATCGAAGTGGGCACGGTTACGCCGCGCGCCCAACCGGGCAACCCGCGCCCGCGCATTTTCCGTCTCCCCGAGGCCGGCGCGCTCATCAATCGAATGGGCTTCAACAATCGCGGCGTGGATCAGTTCGTCAAAAACGTTCAAGCCGCGCGCTATCGCGGGCCCCTTGGCCTGAACATCGGCAAAAATGCCGACACGCCGATCGAAAGAGCAGCCGACGACTACCTGTATTGCCTCGAACGCGTCTACCCGTTCGCGAGCTATGTCACGATCAACATCTCGTCGCCGAACACGAAAAATCTGCGGCAATTGCAAGGCGCGAACGAACTCGATGCGCTCATCGGGGCGTTGAAGGACAAGCAACAGCGCCTTGCCGATATGCACGGCAAGCTCGTGCCGCTCGCACTGAAGATCGCCCCCGATCTCGACGACGAACAGATCAAAGCGATCGCCGATACGTTGCTGCGCCACCGTATCGAAGGGGTCATCGCAACCAACACGACGCTTTCGCGCGCAGCCGTGACAGGCATGGCCCATGCGGACGAGACGGGCGGTTTATCGGGCAAGCCCGTCTTCGATGCGTCGAACGCGGTTATTCGGAAGCTGCGCGCCGAAGTCGGCGAAGACGTTGCCATCATCGGCGTGGGCGGCATCGCATCGGGTCAAGATGCCGTGGCCAAGCTGGCGGCGGGCGCGTCCCTCGTGCAGCTATACACGGGCTTCATTTATCGCGGTCCGGCGCTTGTGGGCGAATGTGTCGACGCGATCGCGCATGCGGCCCGCATATAAACATAAACAAACGGTATTTATGGCGTGATTGCGTTTTCGCTATCATGGCTGCACCCGCAAGCGCCCCCCTTTTCCGGTGCTTCGCAAAGGAGACTGAAACCATGAAATTCGCGATGTTCAAGAAAGTCCTAACCGCCGGCGTCGTCGGCCTCACCTTCGTCGCTGCGACCGCTCACGCGGCAGACCTGCTCGATCAGGTCAAGGCGCGCGGCACGCTGCGCATCGGCTGCGAAGGGACGTTCCCGCCGTTCGACTCCAAAGCCCCGAACGGCGAGCTGGTTGGGTTCGACGTCGACATCGCCAAGGCTGTCGCCGCGAAGCTCGGCGTGAAGCCGGAGTTCATCACGACGGAATGGAGCGGCATCATCGCGGGCTTGCAAGCCGGCAAGTTCGATGTAATCGTCAATCAAGTCGGCGTGACCCCCGAACGCCAGAAGGTGCTCGATTTCTCGCCCGGCTACACGTTCTCGGGCGCGGAGCTGATCCAGCGCAAGAACGACGACCGTCAGTTCAAGTCGCTCGAGGAGCTGAAGGGCCATAAGCTCGGCGTGGGCCTCGGCACGAACTACATGGATATGGCCAAGTCGGTGCCGGGCATCGACGTCAAGACCTATCCGGGCGCGCCCGAGTATCTGAGCGATCTCGCCGCCGGACGGATCGACGCCGCGCTGAACGACCGCTTGATGGTCGCTTACTTGCTCAAAAACTCGCAGTTGCCGTTGCGCCCGGGCGCGATGGTCGGCACGGGCAACCCGTCGGGGATTCCGTTCAAGAAGGACAACCCGAAGTTCGCGAAGGCGATTGCGGACGCGATGAACCAGCTCGAAGCCGACGGCACGTTCGCGAAGATCTCCGAGAAGTGGTTCGGCATCGACGTCACGAAGCCGGTCGCCAAGTAATTCATCGGCTCGCAGAAAGCATGAACGCGCGAGGGCGGCATCGCTTGGATGCCGCCCTTCGCTTTTGGCGTGGGCCACGTCTCGACGAGTGCGACGCGCCTCTTCAACGCGGCACGGTCGGCGCGTATATCATGTGCGCTCACCTGCCCGACGCCCTCGGGCCGATTCGTTAGCTGTCCTCAACAACAAACGCTATGTCCACCACTACGCTGCTCGTCCAATCGATGCCCGTGCTCGCACAGGGCGCCGTCTTGACGGTCAAGTTCGCGGTTCTTTCGATGATCTTCGGGCTGATCGCGGCCGTCGTTCTCGCGCTGATGGGCATCAGCCATAGCAAGCCGCTCAATTGGATCGCGCGCGTCTACGTGAGCGTGATGCGCGGAACGCCGCTACTCGTCCAGATTTTCGTGGTTTATTACGGACTGCCGAGCCTCGGGATTTCGCTCGACCCGACACCGGCCGGCGTCATCGCGTTGTCTGCGAACGTCGCGGCCTATCTTTCGGAAAGCATGCGAGGCGCGATCAACGGCATTCATCGCGGACAGTGGCTCGCCGCCTACAGTCTCGGCCTTTCGCGCCGCCAAACGCTGCGTTACGTGATCGGCCCGCAAGCACTGCGCATCGCCGTGCCGAGCCTATCCAACAGCCTCATCAGCCTGATCAAGGATACGTCGCTCGTATCCGTCATCACGGTTACCGAATTGCTGCGCAGCGCTCAGGAAATCATCGCCTCGACGTATCAACCGCTGCCGCTTTACCTCGCAGCGGCGGCCGTCTACTGGATGCTGTGTCAGGTCCTCGAATGGGTGCAGCACCGCTACGAACGCCGGCTGGCGCTGCCGACCCGCCATTGAAGGCCGGGCCCGGCGCGCTCAATTCGAAGCGAGCGGTTGATCGAGCGCCGCGCCGAAGCGATTCACGCGCGGCAAAAAGAAGTGCTCGGGATCGAGCGAGAACGCCACGTTGCGTGCACGCCCCATCACCTCGTTGCGCGGAATAAAGCCGAAATAGCGCGAGTCGGCGCTATCGTCGCGATTATCGCCGAGCATCAGGTATTCCCCGGCCGGCACCGTTACGGGACCGAACGAGCTAACAGGACTCGGCGCCATCGGCGACAGGCGCACGACGTGCGAGACGCCGTCGAATCGCTCGGCCAAATAGACGGCCTGCCCGGACGCCACATCGTTCATCGGCGCTTTCGAAAGCGGGCGATAGGCGGCGCGCACGCCGTTCACATACAAGACGTTTTCGCGCAACGCAATCACATCGCCGGGCACGCCGATGACGCGCTTGACGAGCAATTCGTGGGCTGCCTTCGAATCGACCGTCACGATATCGCCGCGCTGGGGATCGGCCAAATGCGCGATTTCGATATGCGTAAGCGGTACACGCAGGTCATAGGCCATCTTGTCGACGAAAATTCGGTCGCCGATGCGGATCGTAGGTAGCATCGACCCCGTAGGCACGACGTTCCAATCGGCGATCGCGCTGCGAAACAGCACCATCAAAAACAGAAACGCGACGAGGTTCTTATTCGAGCGCCAGAGATTGGCGAAATACTTGGACATGAAAGCCGCTCCTTGATGGACTTTGATGCTTCGTGCGGCCGTCAACGCGCGGCATACTCATCCCCGCGATGCGGCAATTGCAAGGCCGCATCGTAGCATGGTCCGCCACCGTCCTAAGAGCGTCCGGTGCCCCGCCTCGCCATCGAGGCACCGGTAGCAAAGGCTTAGTGAAAGTAGAAATCGATCTCCCCGTCAACCGCCGAATTGCTCACGATCACCGTTGTCTTACCGCTTTGCGTGACAGGAGGCTTGGTCGTCGTGCTGATCTGCCAATTGAGGCTCGCGGGAGTCGTCACCCCCTCTCTTCGAACCAAATTGATCTTGCTCATCGCGGTGTACTCATTGACCGGCCAATGGCGCGGTTCGTTGGAAGTGGCCTCGAAGCATTGACATATAGAACTGATATCGTTCGGGCGTTCGACGGTAAGATCCGCTTCCACAAAATTTTCGAACGATTGCTTAAATGTCCAGTAGCTAGCCGAACGGCCGACATACTTGATGACGCCCGTCAGCACTTCCTTGGGCTCCACCGGCAGGAAGGTGCTGTGCACCGCATAGCCACCCACGAACGCCCAATTGGCGATGGTGTAGCCCATCAACCCGTTCGCCCACTGCAAGACCGGCTGCAACGTCCCGCCATCCGCGCCGTTCCATAGAAAGAACGTTTTCTCGTCGGGTTCGTGCGGGTATTCGGGAACAACCCAAGTCGTACTGAACCGCCCGACACGCGTCGCGCCCGCGGACGTGAAATACCCCGGATAAACCACATCTAAGTAATCGCCGGACAATCCGTGCGCTTTGAGGTGCTCGGAACAGAGTCTTTTTGCGCGAGCGCGAGGATCTTCGCTCGATGCGTCTTCGGAAACCGCGCCATGGTCGGCAACGATGGCACCCGATTGGATATCCTTCGAGACCAATCGGCCATTGGACACGCCCACGATCTCACCGGCGCCGACCGCGACGACATCGGACGCCGGCATGTGGCCGTACGGCGTCAATACAAGCCCGTTATTATCCGCCTTAAGCATAATCTCTCCGCGACAGGGATTTGCACTATGTCGATCGGCGCTATCGGCCGCGATCGGCATAGCACGAAAATATCGATAGATTTGAAAGCGATAAGCGCCTTCGATAGGACATCGTATATCGCCTATATCCCATCGAGGCCCTAGCATCGACGCCGCGAAACGCGGCTTCCCAGAGTATGTGAATATCGGGGTTTATCTATCGAATGACGCGGCGGGAATGGCAGCGGCAATAACCTAAACGTCGTGTAAAGCCGCTATTCTCCGGGGAATTTCAAGCCGAGCGTAGCCCTTGCGGCGTCGCACATGGCGATCATCTGCAACGACTTCTCGTGCGTCATCACCGGGCTTTCCAACGCACCGGCGCGAATCAACTCGCAAAAATGCGCCGTCTCGTAGTTGAGCCCGCCGCCTTCGAACGGCACGTTCAATTCGACTACGCGCCCGCCGGCATAGCTGATCGTCGCGCGCACGGGATTCCACCATTTTTCGTGGATCCAAACGTGCCCAAGCGGTCCCGCGAGGAGCGCATCGCCCTTTCCGTCCAAATCGAGCCCACAAAAGATCTGAGCGATGCCCGACTCGTGCCGGCAATGGACGCTTGCGAACGTGTCGACGCCCGACTGCCCAAGCCGTCCGAACGTTTGCACGTCGAGCGGCGCACCGAGCCAATCGACGGCGAGAAACATTTCATAAATGCCGATATCGAGCAACGCGCCGCCGCCCTCCGTCAGCGAGAACGACGGATGATCGGCGGGGACATCGGCGACGGCAAATCCCGCCCGCACGAGGCCGACCTGACCGACCGGGTCATCGCGCAGATGCTCGCGCAACTTTCGGTACAGCGGGAAAAACGGCGGCTTCATCGCCTCCATGAACAGACGTTTCGACGCACGCGCCGTCTCGAGCACGGCTTCGAGCTGCCGCGCGTTCAACGTCGCCGGCTTCTCGCAGAGCACGTGCTTGCCGGCCGCCAATGCCGCGCGGGCGAAATCGGCATGGGTATCGTTCAGCGTGGCGATATAGACGGCGTCGATGTCGCTGGCCAGAAGCTCATCCACGCTTGCGCTTGCTTGCCCGCCATGCCGATGCACAAATGCGTCGACGCTTTCGGCGCGACGCGACCAGACACGGGCAATGCGCGCGCCGGGTACGTGAGCCAGGCCCTGCGCAAAGCGATGCGCGATACGCCCGGCACCCACAATGCCCCAATCGATCGTTCCAGTTTCGTTCATCGTCGGCTCATTCCTCGTTCAATAGCGGCGCGATCGCGGGACCCTATGGTCCTCGATCGAAACGCCCGACATCATAAGACGCACGCGATTGCCATGCGTTCTATTCCCGAAAAATGAAAAGATCGATAAATCATTGCCTGAAATGAAAAGACCGGCCGCTCACGGCGCCGGTCTTGCGCGCGATGCGCGATCGATCATTTCCGGTTGGGCATTTCCACCGAAAACTCACGGCTGATTTCATCCGCCGCAAAGTCGATGACGGCGAGCGCCGCCGCTTCGGCTTCCTTTGGATCTCGCCGCTCGATCGCCTCCACGAGCCGCTCGTGCGTACGCACCGAGATCTCCCATGCACCCGGCTTTTGACTCAGCATCGGGTGAGTGGCCGATAACGCGCCGCGAATGATGGCCGCCATTTGCTGGAAGAACTGATTGCCGCTCGCGTGAACGATGCGTGTATGCAACAGTTCGTCGGCGGCTTGGTAGCCCGCATCGCCGGGCGCGAGCGTTTTAAACACTTCAAACGCCTCGCGAATCGCGGCCACTTCCGACACGCTTGCGCGAGAAGCGGCCTGCGCCGCGGCGCGCGGTTCGATCAGCATCCGAAACTCGATCACGTCGCGCATGAACTGCGGATCGGGCTTCGCTCGAAAACGCCAGTTCACGACGTCCTCGTCGATCATGCGCCAATCGCGCATCGACCGTATCCGCGTGCCCACTTTCGGCCGAACGTCGAGCATATCGCGTGCGAGCAGCATCGATAGCGCTTCGCGCATGACCGTGCGGCTTACGTCGAACTCTTTCGATAGCACGTCCTGCGGCGGCAGAATCGCACCGTATTTTTCCTCGACGATCCCACTCACGAGCCCGTCCATGACCTTGCTCACCAGCGAACGGTCTTTGCCCTGCTCCATAACTCCCCCCGATGCGCCATGCGACGCTTCTTTGCCTGATTCATTGCGCACCTCCCGCCAAACCTCGGCCGGTAAGCGTTACGGTGCTTCGATCCGTCGCGACGCGCCATTGGGAAACGCCTGAACAGGGTTATCCCTCTGACGAAATCGGTGCATGCGGCACACCGCGTTTCGTCCGATCATCTGGCCGCCCCGCCGGCGCGCTCCCATTTAGTTCGGACAACTGCATAATTTCGCGAGCCTGCGGCGACCACCTTGACGCAGCTCACGTCCTCGATAGATTCGACCACGGACGAAACGTTTCGTTGTCCGAAGCAACGTACGACGAATCGTCATGGCTGCACGGTACGTCCGCCGCAACCGTAATACCGTTCGCAATCGCACCCAGATCGATCGGTTCATTCGCCATAGGGGAAATCACGCAAGGACAAGGCATCGCGTCCGTGTCTCAACAATGACTCATTTGCGGCACGCCGCTTTTGCGCGAGCGAACGCGGTCTACGGGCTTGGATCGGCCGGCTCGAAAGGGTTCGCAAAGGAGCCGTTTAAAACGGCGCCGCCGCGGGGACCCGCACCGGTTGGCGCAGGCTGCGGCCGCCTTACGGCAACTGAGCGAGAAGGCCCGTGCGCCGTGCAACACAACTGAATCAATTCTCTCGGCGGCGGCGCGCTCGCCGCGTGCCCCGCCGGGCGGACGTACGCGCCGATAGACCGTTCGCGCCCACCTCGAACCCTAAGCCGATCAAACACTTGGATTCACTATTTGAACGTGCTTTGCAACACGCTAAGGGCCTAGCCGGATGTGCAGATTTGAAACAAAAAGCGGGGGTAGCGCACATTGGGCTCGATGCGGCCGCGCACGCGTCGAGCCCAGCCTCGTTGCGACAGGGCTTGGCACGATCCTCGCGAATGAGGGGCGCACACCGAGCGCTGCCGCACAGACGGCGCAACGGCCAGGGAGAAAGGCCAAAACGACGCCGGAACGTGCGAGCATCATCAGCCGATGATTCAATCCTCGTCGATGCCCGCGCGCTTCGCCCGCCAAGTAACAAACAAGCCGCAAGAGCACGTGTACGAGACGCACGACGCGGCACGCTACCGAGGACCGATCATGTTGACGCTACAATCCGACCTTCACGGCAATCACCTGCTCGGCGCGCTGCCGTCGCACGAATGGCAGGCTCTGACGCCGCACCTTGAATTGGTCCATCTGCGCACGGAGCAATTGCTTTGCGACTGCGGACATAAGATTCACCACGTCTATTTCCCGACCACGGCCATCATCTCGATCCTTTCGATGATGGAAGACGGCGGCTCCGTGGAATTGGCCGCGGTGGGACGCGAAGGCATGACGGGCGTACAAGTACTGACGGGCGGCGAGACGATGCCGAGCCGCGTGCAGGTGCAATGCTCGGGCTTCGCCTACCGGATGAGCGCGCAACAGCTCAAGCAGGAAATCGCACGTTCCGATCTACTGCGCCGGCTGATGCTGCTTTACATGCAGGCCTTGCTGACGCAAGTGGCGCAAACGGCAGCCTGCAATCGTCACCATTCGCTGAGCAAGCAGCTATGCCGGTGGCTCTTGATCGAAATCGATCGCGCCGCGACCAATGAGCTGGCCGTGACTCAACAGTTGATTGCCGACATGCTCGGCGTGCGGCGCGAAGGGATCACGGAAGCCGCCGGCAAGCTGCACGATCAAGGACTGATCCATCACAGCCGCGGCCACATCAAAGTGCTCGACCGCAAAGGCCTCGAAGCCCGCGCGTGCGAGTGCTACGGGCTCGTCAAGCGCGAGTTCGACCGGCTGCTTCCGAGTCTGCATCAAACGAACACGATCGATTGAACGGCGTCCGGCGGGGCGGCTCGATTGCGCCGCCTCTCGCCCGCCTTCGCTCAACGGGCGTCGGACCCGATTCGTATCCGCGCTTGGACCTCGAACAGCGCGGCGAGCATGCCCAGATGAGCACGCTCGTCGGCCGCTTCCTGCTCGGACATTCCGCCGCAGGCCTGTCCGCCGACGACGATGCCAAGCCCTAACGCGTAGTTGCTTGCGAACGCCGTCGGCTCCGCCTGCCCGTCTTTCAGCCGCGAATAGGCCGTATCGAGGGCCTGCCTCAGTTCGCGTTGCATGATCGGATCAATCCTTAAAACGTATGGTGCGCCGCCACGCGCTGCGTCGCGGCGGCTTTTCTCTACCGGGTACCGGGTTATACGGCAAAAACCGATCCACCCTTTAGCCGTTCGAGCGATAGTCGAGGGTTTGTACGCCCTCGTCCGAACCGAGCAAGCAAAAATCGGCGCCGCGGCTCGCGAACAGGCCCACGGTGACAACGCCGGGCCACGCGTTGATTTGCGCTTCGAGCGCGCACGGATCGTGGATCGTCAGATGTTTGACGTCCAAAATTTCATTGCCGTTGTCGGTGATATACGGAGCGCCTTGGACGTTCACACGCAAAACCGGCACGCCGCCCAGCGCCGTCAGCTTGCGGCCGATGGCCGTGCGCGCCATCGGCAGCACCTCCACCGGAAGGGGAAAACCGCCCAGCACCGGCACGCGCTTGGAGGCATCGGCAATACAGACGAATACTTCGGCCACCGAAGCGACGATTTTCTCGCGCGTGAGCGCACCGCCGCCGCCCTTGATCATCGCGCCTTTCGGATCGATTTCATCGGCACCGTCGACGTATACGGGCAGCGATTCCACTTCGTTCAAATCGAACACCTTGATGCCGTGCTGCGCCAGCCGCGCCGTCGTGGCGATCGAACTCGATACGGCGCCGCGATAGCGATGCTTTTGCGCCGCGAGCGCATCGATGAAACAGTTCGCGGTCGAACCGGTTCCGATGCCGATCACGGCACCTTCGGCCACGTTGGCGTTTACATAATCGGCGGCGGCTTGGCCGACCAATCGCTTGAGTTCGTCTTGAGTCATGGCGCGAGGAAAAATTGCAGGCGAAAGGCGTGAGTTTACCGGAGTCGCGCCCGCCCCTCGCAATTCGTGCGGGCAGGCGCTTCCTCTTATGCCGTCAACGCGTCAAGACCGCCCTGACGCAGAGCTCAGAGGAACGGCGATTGCGTCGAATTCGCTCCAGTGCCGTAAAGCGTGCCGCCTCGGAAATCCGATTGCAGCACCGACGCGAGCGATGCCATTGCCGTCGCATCTTGGGTCACGAGCCCCAGTTCGCGATTGCGGGTGAGCGAGGCGACCGAGAAGTTCTCGGAACCGACGAAGGCATCGGCGCTCGACGTACCGTAGTCGGCAAGAATCACTTTCGCGTGGATGTAAAGCGACGCATTCGGGTCGTAGGTGCTGATCAGCACGCCCGCCGCGTTGAGCTTGTCGTAGTTGCTCGCGTACTTCGAGTTGTAGGTCATCGTCACCTGGACTTGCACGCCGCGCTGGGCGGCGTTGACGAGCGCCGTCACGATCTTCGAATTGCTCATTTCCTCGTTTTCGATTTGCAGCGTGCTCGTCGCCGAGTTGATGACCTTGAGGAGCGCGCTCGTCGAATTCGTAGGACTCCAAACCAAATCGTCGCCCGTCGGAGGCGTAACGGCATCGCTTGAGAAATCGGCGTCAAATGTGGTTTCGATGGCGGCGACGTCGTTCGCATCGTGATCGATGACGGCGAAATCTCGCGAACTGGCGTAATAGCGGCTCGTGAGATTGAGCGTCATGACGGCAGCCGTCTGCCCGTCGACGACGATCGCCTTCTCATGCGTCGCCGAGTAGCTCGGGTTCGCCCACACCACGTTCACGCCGTTTCCGCTCAAGTAGTCGTACGCGGCCTGGTTGTGGCTCGATTCGAGGTTCTGATCGAGGATGACCCGCACCGCCACGCCCTTGGCCGCTAGCTGCACCAGAATGTCCTCGGCCTGCGTATCGACGAGTTCGTACATCGTCATATCGAGCGTTTTGGTCGCGGACTGCATAAGCGTGTAGATGGGCGTCAAACCTTGGTCGGGCTCCGTCACGAGCGTCGGAGCCGTCGTAGCGGCGGCGGCGACCTGCGCGCCCGCCGCCAGCATGGTCGCGCAAACGAATGCGCCCAACAGGGATCGCTTCATCAATGACCTCCAGAAATTTGAGATTGCCCCGGTAGGTACTGACTGGTCTTTTACTTTTTCGACGATCGCCAGTCTTTCAAATTCATCTCGATCTGGCGCGCGCTTTATTCCGCGATCCGCATTAAACTCCATTCATAAATACAGAATAAATATCTTTTCCTACAAATACTACCAGGTCACGACCACCCCATCCTCACATGCGTTTTGCCGATATGAAAATCAAACAGATCTTTCCGATTAAATCATCGATTATTACAATAATCCTATATTTCAATTCAATGAAATTGTCGATTCGAACGAATATGCCAATAGAGCCGGGACGGCGCCATCGATGCTCGACTGGCGCCCGGCGAAGCGGCGTGCTCGCGACGCCGTTACGCCCCGAGCGAGGCGCTAAGTCCGTGCGCCGGCCGCCGCTTGAGGGCGACGTCGAAGGGGTTCGTCATGGGGCCGATGAGGTCCGCTTGACGCTTTAACAATTCGACGACCATCGGCAAACGGTCGTCGCCGAGACGAGACGACAACGTGCCGACGCTCAACGCCGCCACGGCCGTTCCCGTGCGATCGAGAATAGGCACGGCCACGCCCGCCATCCCTTCGAGGACGCCGCTGTTGCGCGCGGCGTAGCCGAGCTGCCGTACCCGTTCGATTTCAGTACGCAGATAAACCTCGTCGAGCACGCCATGGCCGCGAATTCGCGGTACGTTAAAGCGGATGATTTCTTCGCGCTCGGCTTCCGGCAAGAACGCTAGGATCGCAAGGCTGCCCTGTCCCACCCCAAGCGCGATCCGCCCGCCGACATCGTTTGTAAACGAGCGAATCGGGAACGGGCCTTCGCATAGATCGAGGCATACCGCATCGAAGCCGCTTTTAGCGAGCAAGAAGATCGTTTCCCCGAGACTCGCGCAAAGCCTCAGCAACGCAGGGCGGCACAGCATCCGCATCCCGCCTGGATTCCCCGCTTGCGCCGCGAGCGCGAAAAAGTCCACGCCGAGCCGGTATAGCTTCGAGCGCTCGTCTTGTTCGACGACGCCCTCGGCGATCAGCGCGCGCAAGATACGGTGCGTCGTGCCTTGCGTAAGCCCGACGATTTTCGCGAGTTGCGTGACGCGCACCCCGCTCGTTTGCTGCGACGCCAACGCACGCACAAGGGCGAACGCCCGGGGAAGCATCCCCACGCCCGGTGCATCCGCATGCTCGTCGCCGCCGTTGAAGTCGTCCTCCGATAGGCGTACCCCGCTCATATCATCGTCCTCCGTCCTCAGGTTCTAATCAATGGAATTTATTCGGGCTTATCGATCGCCCGCGCGGTACCTCAGCTTTCGATACCCTCCGCCCTGCCGCAGTCTTCATCGAGGGATAACCCTCACCGCATGCGATGAAATACTCTCACGCTTCGGTCCGAAACGCGTTCCACTGGCCGGAATATTTTCTATTTTCCTATCGTTGAACGGAATTCGAAATTGACTCGGTCTATATGGCTGGACAGAATCGGCTCAGCCTGATGCCCGATGCCGCTTGCGCATCGCGAGGGCGTACCTATCAGGGAAGGGAGCCGAACCATGTCGTTCCTCACGCTTGCCGACGTTTCGAAATCGTTCGGCAACTTGCATGCAGTCACCGAATTGAATTTGTCGGTGGAAAAAGGCGAATTCGTTTCGCTGCTCGGCCCCTCGGGCTGCGGCAAGACCACCACGCTGCAAATGATTGCCGGCTTCGTCCAGGCAACGAGCGGCCGCATCGTGCTCGACGGCCGCGACATCACCGATACGAAGCCCAATCAGCGCGGGCTCGGCATCGTCTTTCAAAGCTATGCCCTGTTTCCGCATATGACCGTCGCGCAAAACGTGCGCTTCGGGCTCGAGATGCGGCGCATCGGCAAGGCCGAAAGCGACGCGCGCGTGCGCGAAGCGCTCTCGCTCGTGCGCCTGGATGCCCTGGCCGATCGCTTTCCGCGCGAACTCTCGGGCGGGCAGCGTCAGCGCGTCGCGATCGCTCGCGCGGTCGTCATCGCACCGCCCGTTCTACTGCTCGACGAACCCATGTCGAACCTCGATGCGAAGCTGCGCGAGGAGATGCAATTCGAGCTCAGAGCGATTCAACGCCGCATCGGGACGACGACGATCATGGTCACGCACGACCAATCGGAGGCGCTGTCCATCAGCGATCGTGTGGTCGTTATGGAGGCGGGCCGCATTACGCAAGTCGACACACCCTATCGCGCGTACGAACGCCCGGAAAATCGCTTCGTCTCCGAGTTCATCGGCAAGGCCAATCTGTTCTCGGGCACGGTCGTGGCGCACGACGACGCGAACGTGCACGTCTCGATCGGTGCCGATCGCATCGAAGTCGGTCAAGCCCCGCATCAGCGAACCGATCCGTTGACGATCGGCGACGCCGTCACGGTCTGCATCCGCCCCGAGAAGGTTCGCCTCGATCTCACCGGCAACGGCCGCGTGCCTGCAACGGTCACGAGCCGCTTCTTCCTCGGCAGCCAGTGGCTCTATCGCGTGGATTGCCGGCTTGGCGAAATCCTCGTGTGCTGTCAGAACGAAGGCGACGAGCCGATTGCGGAAGGCGAAACGGTCGGCATCGATTGGAAGCGCGAAGCCGTGCGCTTGGTCGCGAGGGACGCCCGCCATGCCTAACGCGACGCTCGAAGCTGCCGCGGCACCGGCCTCGCGGCCGCAAGCCGCACACCCGGAGCGCCGCGCGCCTTGGCGAGCCTATGCCCCGATGTGGTTGCTATGCGCCCCGGCGCTCGCTTTATTCGCGGCGCTCGTCCTCGTGCCCCTCGCGATGACGTTCGTCTTGACGTTCTACCGCTTCGATCCGTCGGTCGGTTCGATCGCCGCGTTCCAGTTCGGCAACTACGTCAACGTCTTGAGTTCGCCCTACTACCAAACGATCTTTTTGCGTACGTTCGGCATCGCGGCAATCACCACGTTGTTGTGCGCAGCCATCGGCGCGCCGGAAGCCTACGTTCTGTCGAAGATGCGCGACCCGTGGCGCTCGGCCTGCCTGCTCGTCATCCTCGCGCCGCTGCTCGTGTCCGTCGTCGTTCGCGCATTCGGCTGGAGCATGCTGCTGGGCACCGCGGGCGTCGTCAACCAAGCGCTCGCGCGCTTCGGTCTCGGGCCGTACAAGCTCGAATACACCAACTTTGCGATCGTCATCGCGCTCGTGCACGTGATGCTGCCGTTTATGGTCATCCCCGTTTGGACCTCGCTGCAAAAGCTCGACCCGCAAACCGAGCAAGCCGCGCTGTCGTTGATGGCCTCGCCCGCCACGACGCTACGCCGCGTCGTGCTGCCGCAGATCATGCCGGGCGTACTCTCGGGCAGCTTGATGGTGTTCGGGCTCTCGGCAAGCGCCTTCGCGATTCCGGGGCTCCTCGGCGGAAGACGGTTGAAGGTGGCCGCCACCGCTGTCTACGACGAATTTCTCGGCTCCCTTAATTGGCCCCTCGGCGCGACGATCGCATTGCTGCTGCTGGCCGCCAACCTCGTCATCATGCTGACCTACTACCGCGTACTCGAGCGCCGTTACGGCCGCGCGATGGGCTGAGCCAAGGAGATCGACATGCGACGCAACGGCCCCTTCGCCCTCGCCTTCCATACGCTCGTCATTGCATTCGTGCTGGCGCCGCTCGTCATCGTCGTACTCGTCGCGTTTACGCCCGACGAAACGCTGACGCTGCCCACGCACGGCATCTCGTTGCGATGGTTCAAAGCGATCCTGCAATATCCCGATTTCATTTCGGCCTTCTTCACGAGCGTGAAGCTCGCCTTCGCCTCGGCCACGCTCTCGTTGACGATCGCATTGCCCGCCGGCTTGGCCATCGCTCGGGCGCGTTTTCCCGGGCGCGACTTTTTGAACGCCTTGTTGCTGTCGCCGCTCGTCATCCCCGGGCTGGTCTTAGGCATTGCGCTACTGCGCTTCTTTGCCCTGATCGGCGCAACGGGCTCGTTCGCCTGGCTTGTCTTGGCCCACACAGTCATCGTGACCCCGTTCGTGCTGCGGCTCGTTCTAGCCGCCGCGACCGGGCTCGATCGCAGCGTCGAGCATGCCGCGCAATCGCTCGGGGCCGATGCTTGGACGACCTTTCGGCGCGTGACTCTGCCCATGATCGTGCCTGGAATTACGGGCGGCTGGCTGCTCGCGTTCATCAATAGCTTCGACGAACTCACGATGTCGATCTTCGTCACGTCGCCGCAGACGGTCACGCTGCCGGTACGCATGTACATGTATGCGACGGAATCGATCGATCCCATGATGGCGTCCGTATCGACGCTCGTGATCTTCGTCACGGCCGGCGCGATGTTGCTGCTCGATCGCATCTACGGACTGAACCGCATTCTGATCGGTCAGCATTGAACGCATCGCCTCATCCTTACTTAGGACTTCGAAATATGTGCCAAGACGAAGCACAGTTGGTGCGCTTAGCCGAAGGCGACCGCCCCCCCGTGTTCTTCTCGCTCGACGGCACCCCTACTCGTGCACTCGAGGGCGATACGGTGCTGACGGCCATTTTGACCGCCCGGCGCACGCTGCGCGTCTCGGACTTCAGCGGCGAGCCGCGCGCCGGGTTTTGCTTGATCGGCGCTTGCCAGGACTGTTGGGTAAGGACCGAAGATGGACGGCGGCTGCGCGCCTGCACGACCGCAATCGAAACCGGCATGCGTCTGCTTACGCACGCTCCCGATACCCAGCGCACACCCACGCAGGCAGCACGATGACTCGTCAAGCACAAGTGGTCATCGTCGGCGCCGGTCCCGCCGGCGTGCGCGCAGCCGAGACGCTCGTCGCCGAGGGCGTGCGTCCGATCGTCATCGATGAAAACGCGCGCTGGGGCGGCCAAATCTATCGTCAGCAACCCGAGGGCGCAGGCTTTCGACGCGAGCCGCGCGAGCTGTACGGTTTCGAAGCGCGCAAGGCTACCGCGTTGCACACCGCGATGGCCAAGTTGCTGCCGCATCTCGACTATCGTCCCCATACGCTGGCTTGGGCGTGCGACACGCAAACAAGTGCGGACTCGACATCGACATCGCCCGTTGACGATTCGCCCCCCTTCGCGGGCCAACTGGCCACGCTGTGCGGTACGCGTGAGCAGAACGTGCCGTTTACGCATCTGATCGTCGCAAGCGGGGCAACCGATCGCGTGCTGCCGATGCCGGGTTGGACGTTGCCCGGCGTCTACACGCTCGGCGCCGCGCAAACCGCGCTCAAATCGCAAGGATGCGCAATCGGCCGACGCATCGTTTTCGCCGGTACTGGACCGTTGCTTTATCTCGTAGCCTATCAATACGCAAAAGCCGGTGCACGCGTGCTCGCCGTGCTCGATACGAGCCGTGCCGGCAAGCAAGCCGCAGCCTTGCCCAAGCTCATGGCACAGCCGTCCGTTCTCGCGAAAGGCATGTATTACGTCGGCTGGCTTCTCGCGCGAGGTATTCGAATCGAGCGCGGCGTGCAGCTCGAACGCGTGCTCGGCGAAGGACATGTCGCCGGTATCGCTTGGCGTACCGATGCGGCGGCGCCCGGTTCGATCGGCGAGCATATCCATACGCTCGAATGCGATGCCGTCGGCTTCGGCTTCGGCCTGCGCCCCGAAACCCAACTCGCCGATATCGCCGGCTGCCGGTTTCGCTACGACGCGCTCAACCGATGCTGGCTTCCCGAACGCGACGACGCGGGACGCACGTCGGTCCGCGGCATCTATGTCGCAGGCGATGGCGCCGGCATCGCGGGGGCCGACGCGGCCGAGGGCGCCGGACGTCTTGCCGCGCTTGCAGTGCTAGACGATTTGGACGAACGCTCGCCCGGGCGCAAGCCGCCGCACAAGCCCTCGCGGATCGACGACGCCGCTTCACTGCGTCGTGCGCAGCTGCGCACGAGTACGTTTCGCGCGGGACTCGAATCTGCGTTCCCCGCGCCGTTCGAACGCGCCGGCGCCTGGCCGGACACGATGACCGTCTGCCGCTGCGAGGAAATCGAAGCCGGAGCGTTACGCCAATGCATTCGTTCCGGCGCGGCGCGCGAAATCAATCGGCTCAAAGCGCTGACCCGGGTCGGGATGGGACGCTGCCAGGGCCGAATGTGCGGCGAAGCGGCCGTGGCACTGCTCGCGCATGAAACGCATCTGCCCCCCGAGGCGTTGGGGCGCATGCGGGCCCAAGCCCCGATCAAACCGATTCCGCTCGCGGCCGCGCTGTGCGACGAGCGTGTCGCGGCCGTACCCGAGGACGCACGCGATGAATGAATCGGCACGCCACTTCGATGTCGCGATCGCCGGCGGCGGGCTCGTCGGCGCATCGAGCGCGCTCGCGCTCTCGCGTAGGGGAATGCGCGTGCTCCTCATCGAGCGCGGCTACTGCGGCGCGCAAGCGAGCGGCGTGAACTACGGCGGCGTGCGCTGCCAAGGACGCCCCGCCGAGCAGCTGCCGCTCGCGATGCGCGCGCGACGAATTTGGGACGATCTGCCTCGGCGGATCGGCATCGACGGCGAATTCGTGGTGTCGGGACATTTGCGCCTAGCGCGCAGCGAGGCCGATCTCGCCGGCCTCGAGGCCTACGCGCGAATGGCCGCCGAACACGGCTTGGCGTTGCAGATCATGTCCGGCGCCGCATTTCGGCGGCGCTATCCCTGGCTTGGCGCCGCCGCGATCGGCGGCTCGCTGTGCGCGAGCGACGGCCATGCGAACCCGCGGCTCGTCTCGCCCGCATTCGCACGCGCGGCGCGCCAGGCCGGCGCGCTCGTCCTCGAGCAGACCGCGCTCACGCAGGCGCACTACGACGGCAAACGCTTCTCGCTGCATGCAGGCGAGGCGACCTTCGAAAGCGACTGGCTCATCAACGCCGCCGGCGCATGGGCGCTTACGCTCGCGGAACGCTTCGGCGACGCCGTCCCCATGAAACCCATCTATCCGAATATGTGGGTAACCGAGCCGCTACCGCATTTTCTCGACCACAACCTTGGCGTATTCGGCGGCGGGATCTACGCCCGCCAAGTCGAACGCGGCAATTGCGTGATCGGCGGCGGACGCGGCCATGGCGACGGGCAATTCGCTCAGCCGTCCTCGGATGCGACGCGAGCCGTCATGCGCGATGCCTGCGCGCTGTTGCCGGCATTGCGCGATGCCCTGCTCATTCGAACCTGGAGCGGCGTGGAAGGCTGCACGCCCGATCACAATCCCGTGATCGGCGCGAGTCGCAACGTGCCGCGCCTCTTGCATGCATTCGGCTTTTCCGGCGGCGGGTTTTTGCTCGCACCCGGCGTCGGCGAAGTTCTCGCCGACCTCGTGATCGACGGCGCCACCGAGACGCCGCTCGACGCATTCGGTGTCAACCGCTTCTCGGCCGTGCCCGCATGACGCTTCGCTCTTCAATCATTAGGAGACCTGAATGAAAGTAATCCGCACTCTCTCGGCCGCCACGATCCTGGCAGGCATGACACTGGCCTCGCCTGCCGCATGGTCGCAGTCGAAGACGATCTATATCGGCATGAACGGCGGGCCGATGGAGAAGGCTTACACGAGCCAAGTCCTGCCGGCATTCGAAAAGGCGAACAATGTACAAGTCACCGTCGTACCGGGTACTTCATCGGATATCTTGGCTAAGCTGCTCGCCAACCGCGCACACCCGCAAGTGCATGTGGCCTTTCTCGACGACGGCGTGATGGCGCGTGCCGTTAGCCTTGGCGTCTGCGAAAAGCTCGAGGATTCGCCCGTGCTCAAGGAGCTCTATCCGTTCGCGCGCATGAAGGACGACGTCGGTGCGGGCGTGCAGCTCGGCATGACGGGAATCGCCTATAACAAGAAGCTGTTTGCCGAGAAGGGATGGGCGCCGCCCACTTCGTGGCTCGACTTCGCCGATCCGAAATACAAAGGCAAGGTCGTCTTTCAATCGGCCTCGAGCAGCACGTTCGGCCTGCATGGGTTGTTGGCGTTGAACCGCATTTGGGGCGGCAGCGAACAAAACGTCGAGCCGGCCTTCACGAAATGGCCCAGCACGGTTGGCCCCAACGTCGTCGAATACATTCCGAACTCGGCCAAGATTTCGGAGATGGTGCAAACCGGAGAAGCGGCGCTCTTCCCGCTTACGCCGACCGGCGTCGCCGACTTGCAGGACAAGGGCTTGCCCGTCGCATACGTGAATCCTAAAGAAGGCCCGGTGCTGCTGCTCGTCGACGTATGCGTCGTCAAGAACAATCCCGACGATCAGCTCGCGCAAAAACTCGCGCAGTTCTTGCTCTCCGCGCCCGCGCAAGAGAAAGCCGCCGAAGCCGGCAAGCAAATTCCTACGAATCATCTCGCCAAAATGCCGGCATCGATGCAGCAAAGCCTCGGCAATATCGACGAGCTCGTGCATAAGGTCACCGTCGTCGACTGGAATGCGATCAACGCGCACCGCGCGCAGTGGGATACGCGTTGGAATCAGCAGATCGAAAGATAACGGTCTACGAAATTGCGAGGTTAAGACGGCGCGTATAACGCGCCGTTTTTATTTTAATAGCATTTATTCGTTGGGCATCGATCGAGAGTCGCCTACCAAATATTGCGGCTATGCCGTCGTTAATCGCGTCGATAAAGTAACGACCGATTTTCAATATTTGGGTTTTTGCAATCGACGATGAAAATCTTAGGCGCGGACATTGCTTTGCCGAACGGCTCGGGACATGCGTCCCGCCGTACGCGTACTGAGCGCCGACATTTCGGACCCCGACGGATACGATCGCGCGGTAGCGGAGAGCGGCCTAACGGTTCGAGATATCGACGGCATCGCGCGCCCTGCCCGTCTCGCCGATTTATTGCATACGAACATGTTCCTGCTGCATAACCGCAGGCTCAAAGTACGCGGCCGCGAGGAGGCGGAAGCCATTCTCGAGCGCAGCTTAGAGGAACTCGATCCCACTCAGTTGCGTGCTGTGATCGACACGTATTTCGGGACCGTGGTGGATATCGCGGACGGCCTGGTGCCGCTCACGCTCGCGCAATTGAAAAACCTCTTCCGCGTGGCCCATAGCGACGCACGAGGGCTCGTGCCGGGCTATGTAGCCGCGGCCGATTTGATCGACATGATTAGGCGTTGGAAACCGCATATTCGCCATGGTTTCCTGGCGGTCGAAGGGCACAGCCCCTGGGCCGAGAACTTGACGCAAGCGGGAACGCCGCGACGTGGGACCCACGCGCGCACCGATCTACTACCGTCGGTGTTCAATTGGGGCATGCACTTCGTGTCGCGTCAGCTCATGATGCCGTTCAACGAATTCATCCTGGCGATGAGTCTTGCCGGATTGAGCCCGCGAGCGGGCGTGCATGGGCGGATTCATCCGGAAGGCTTTCCCGGTCTCGATTTGCTCAGCGATTACCGGTTTTTCAGCATTGCGGACTACGTGCCGCATGATGCGCTAGCGTCGTCCGAGGCGACATGGCAGTCGTCCTCGAACGATCAGGCCTACTGACTTAAGCTTTGATCCCGCGCTGGCGAACGGCTTCGAACAAACATACGCCGCTCGCCACCGACACGTTCAGGCTTTCCACCGTGCCGGCCATCGGGATGCGCATCACTTCGTCGCAGGTATCGTGCGTCAAGCGGCGCATCCCCTCGCCTTCCGCGCCCATGACGATCGCGACGGGACCGTCGAGCTTCGTTTCGTAGACCGTCGCTTTAGCGTCGCCGGCGGTACCGATGATCCACACGCCGGCATCCTTCAATTCGCGCAGCGCGCGGGCCAAATTCGTGACCGTGATGTAGGGCACCGTGTCGGCCGCGCCACTGGCCACCTTGGCCGCGGTGGCGTTCAAGCCCACGGCCTTATCGCGCGGCGCGATCACCGCGTGCGCGCCCGCCCCGTCCGCCACGCGCAGACAGGCACCGAGGTTATGCGGATCGGTCACGCCGTCGAGCACGAGCAGTAGCGCGGGGCCGTCGATACCGTCGAGCAGTTCCGCGAGATTCTGCGCAAGCGGCAAATCGGTTGCGCGCGCAACGACCCCTTGGTGACGCTCGGTATGCGCGAGCCCCCACAGACGCATTTCGTCGGCGGCGATCAAACGCACCCCGGCTTCCTTGGCCGTTTGCAGAAACTCCTGCATGCGACGGTCGCGTCGCGTGGCGTCGTAAAACACTTCTTCGACGGTGGATGCGTCGTGCCGCAAGCGTGCGGTCACCGCATGAAAGCCGTATAAAACTTTGAGACGTGCCATAGCTAAATGAAATCGGTATAACGTCAAGCCTAAAAAGGCGAAAGCACAGCGGCGCTCCGATGCACTCGCTGTGCCCATGAATGCGTCGCGGCGCGACCGAGCGTCGCCGCGAGTCGAACGCGGAAAGTCAGCCCTTCTTGCGAGGGCGTGCCTTCGGTGCGCCCTTGGCCGCCGTGCCGCGTTTCTTAGCCGCTTGAGCTCGGGCGGCCCGTGCTTCGACGACCGCTGCCGACTTGCTCGGCGCCGCCTTCTTGCGCCGTGCGCCCTCTGCCTGCGGCAGCGCACGCACGCGTGGCCCACGTCCCGGCAGCGGCAGCTCGGGCTCTCCGACCGGACGACCGGCGGGGGCTCGCGTGGTGGGGGCAGCCTTGGCCGGCGTATCGCGGACGAGCCGGAAATCGATCTTGCGTGCATCCAGATCGACGCGGCTCACTTGGACGCGCACGCGATCCGAGAGCCGATAGCGAATGCCCGTGCGTTCGCCGCGCAGCTCGTTTTTGATCTCGTCGTATTGGAAGTAATCCGAGCCCAATTCGGTCACATGCACGAGCCCTTCGATAAACAGCGAGTCGAGCTGCACGAAGATACCGAACGAGGTCACGCCGCTCACCATCCCGCCGTACTCCTCACCGAGCTTGTCGCGCATGAAGTAGCACTTGAGCCAGGTTTCGACGTCACGCGATGCTTCGTCGGCGCGCCGCTCGTTGGCTGAGCAATGCAAGCCGAGTTCTTCCCAGATCGCCGTGTTTTCGCGCGAGCGCGTGCGCGTTTGCTCGTCGGCCTGCTGCATCGCGCGAGCGCGCGGCGACAGCGCCGTATTGAGCACGACGCCATTGGGCGCCTCCGGTCGATACTTCGTACCCGACAAGATCGCGTAGATCGCGCGGTGCGTCAGCAAGTCCGGGTAACGCCGAATCGGACTCGTGAAATGCGCGTAGGCATCGTAGGCGAGACCGAAGTGACCGATGTTGTCGGGACTATAGACGGCTTGTTGCATCGAGCGTAGCAGCATCGTTTGCAGCATCTGCGCATCGGGCCGATCGCGGATTTGCGCCATCAGCGCCGCGTAGTCGCTCGCGTGCGGCGTATTGCCGCCGCCGAGCGAGAGGCCCATGCCACGCAGGAACGTGCGCAAGTTCTCTAGCTTTTCGGCGGTGGGCCCCGCGTGAATCCGGTACAACCCCGAATGCTTGTTGCGCTTCATGAAGTCGGCCGCGCAGACGTTCGCGGCGAGCATGCATTCTTCGATGAGCTTGTGCGCGTCGTTGCGCTGGCGCGGCAGGATCTGCTCGATCTTGCCTTGCGCGTTGCAGACGATATAGGTTTCCGTCGTTTCGAAGTCGATTGCACCGCGCTTCTGGCGGGCGGCGAACAGTGCCTTGAAAACGCCGTACAGGTTTTGCAGTTGCGGGACGAGTGCCGCGCGCCGCGCCGCTTCCGGGCCCTTCGTATTCGAGAGCACCGCGGCCACTTCCGTATAAGTGAGCCGTGCGGCCGAGTGCATCACGCCCGGATAGAATTGATAGGCCTTGATCTCACCGCGGGCGGTGATCAGCATGTCGCAGACGAGTACGCAGCGATCGACCTCGGGATTGAGCGAGCACAGTCCGTTCGAGAGCTTTTCCGGCAGCATCGGAATGACGCGGCGCGGGAAGTAGACGGAGGTGCTGCGTTCGACCGCGTCCGAATCGAGCGCCGTATCGGGCCTGACGTAATGCGAGACGTCGGCGATCGCGACGATGAGCCGGAAGCCGTCGCCGCGCCCGACCTTCGTGGGCTCGCAATAGACGGCATCGTCGAAATCGCGGGCGTCCTCGCCGTCGATCGTCACGAGCGGCACATCGCGGAGATCGACACGATGGCGGATGTCGACGGGGCGCACTTCGTCGGGCAGCCCGGCGGCTTGCGCGACCGCGGCGTCGCTGAATTCGTGCGGCACGCCGTACTTGCGCACGGCGATTTCGATTTCCATGCCGGGATCGTCGATGTCGCCTAGCACCTCCACGACGCGGCCGAGCGGCTGCGAATGCCGGCTTGGGAAATCGGTCAGCTCGACGACGACGATTTGACCGACCTTGGCCTTCTTCGTGTTTTGCGTGACGAGGATGTCGTGGTTGATGCGCTTGTCTTCGGGCGCGACGATCAGGGCGCCGTTTTCGTTGAGCAGGCGGCCGATCACGCGTTTGTTGGCGCGCTCGGTCACTTCGACGATATGCCCTTCGGGGCGGCCGCGGCGATCGTAGCCGACGATGCGTGCGAGGACGCGGTCGCCGTGCATGACCTTTTGCATTTCGGCGTTCGGCAGGAACAGATCGTCTTGCGCGTCGTCGCGAATGATGAAGCCGTAGCCGTCGCGATGGCCCTGCACGCGGCCGGCGACGAAATTGGACGGATGAGCGAGCTGATAGTAGCCGCGTTTATCGAGCCGGATTTGGCCGTCGCGCTCCATGGCGCCTAGGCGCTTGAAGAATCCTTCGCGCTCCTGGCGCTTGATCGACAGGGTCTCGGCAATGTCGTTGGCGGCGAGCGGCGTTTCGCTCGTGCGCAGCACACCGAGGATTTCCTCGCGGCTAGGGATCGGGTACGGGTATTTGCTCAAGGGGCGCTTGTCGATGATTGTTCTGGCTCGATACGGTTTGACACGGCAATGCGCGCCATTCTAACACCCGTAGAAGCCGTGGCGACCGCCGCTCGGGGCTGGGCGGGCGTTTTGCGTCGATGGCCGGTCTTGGGCGGGAAATGGGGCTCGGTGCGGTTCGCTTTTCGAAAAATGGCAAAGTGCTTGACAGCCCAGTCTACGACATTTATAGTAGCGATCTTTGTTGCAAAACGCACACCTGCCCAGGTGGCGGAATTGGTAGACGCACTAGGTTCAGGTCCTAGCGGTGGCAACATCGTGGAGGTTCGAGTCCTCTCCTGGGCACCAAGTTTTAGAAAAAGCCAGCGATTAGCTGGCTTTTTTTATTTCTGGTCTCGCGCGAGCGGTGAGCGGGGGGGATTGCGGCGGCGGCCGAGCGGCTTGTGATTGCGCTGTCTCTTGAGCGACTACGTTGGCATTGAACAGGCCGTGGCGGGCTCCTGTTAGCGCCCCTACGATCAGTCCGGCATAAACTCCTCGTCCAACACCTGCTCCATGGACCACGGGCAAGTTTCGGGGAATATATCGAGTCCGGTCTCGCTAACCGCCTGTGCGAGAGCCTTTGCCCATACAACCCGCATCCACGCAGCATCCGCCAACTTCGGTTTCAGGCTGGGTGCCTCATCCAGAAGGTAGGCAACGTCCAGTCGTTGAGCCTTGATCGTTCTTAGCCAACTTGCGCCACGACGCGAGGACTGGAACTGCCACTTGAGCAGGTGCCCCAGCAGGACGGCCATGCGGCTGATTAGTTCGCGTTGTTCGCTCTTGCCCACGTCCTCGATTTCCTCTGCGATGTGCTCGATGTCCAGCGCCGAGAATTTGCCCGCGCGCAACAACGCAGCCTGTTCATTGGCCCATGCCACCACGTCCTTCTCGTAGCTCGTTCCCATTTTTCGGCCCCTAAGCTCAGTCACGCATGGCGCCATTTTAACCACTCCAGTAAGTTCACCCTATTCCTCCGTTTCGCCCTCGGTTTGTGCCTCGGCGTCCAATGCATCTAACGAAGCGGCCACCGTCGCCGGCGGTTCGACCTCTGGCATCAGTGTCACACGCGTCGGCCTCGGCGGATGCTTAGCCGAATGGATATCCTTCGGCGCTCGGATGCTTACCCGCATGGACAACGGCTTCGTCTGGATATCTCCTTGACCGAGCATCGCCAGTCCGACGAAGTTATGCCGCAGGTCGCGAGCACCTTGCGGCGGACGGTGCGGAGGACGGGGCACATCTCGCGATTTGGCCGCAACGCGGCCCGTGGAATCGTCTGTGCGCAACACATGCATCCGGGTTGGTCGGGGGCGCAAGACATAACGCTGCGTTATCAACTGCCGGGAATCGGCTGTTGATAATTGCCTTTGCGTTATGTTCAATCGGCTGATGTCCGACAGGGACGAGGGCAGCCGGCAGACGATTACCCCCAGCCCTTCGTTACCCTCGGCCCGACGGGCCGCAAGAACCCTCCTCGTCACATCTCCAGGCCTACCGGCCCGCTCAAACCCTTCGTGACCAATCCTGGCCACCGGTCAGGATTTCCGGGCCGCTCCAGCACGGCACTTCTTCTCTTCCTCTCGGTATCGGGCCGCATGGCCCGCACTGGCATTACTGCCCAGCGTACTAGGCCGATCGGTTAATAGTTAGGACTACTTATTTTTATTACAATCAAAGACTTAACATCGCAGCTAACGGGAGAAAGGCTACCCCTTCCATCGCCGTAAACGCAGCGCGGGCCGCATGGGCTGGAACCCATACGACCCGCTGACCACCATCAACTCGCATCAGGAGTCGATATGGCTGACGCCGATCATAAAGCATTTGACGACGCTCATCCCTCGCGCAGCGTCACGATCCAGCAATCGCCACGCTGGCGCCCCTACTCCCCTCGCCGACGACCCGCACCGCCGCTCGTGCCTTGGTTCAAGCTCTCGGGCCGGTGGCTCGAGCAAGCCGGATTCATGCCTTACCAACGACTCACGATCGAAGTCCAACTCGGTAAGCTCGTCATCACGCATGCTTGAGTGAGTCCGCGCGCGGCAACCAGAAGTAAATGGATTGCCGCGTTGTAGTCCTCACCATAAAGCCTCACTGTGCCCCTGTGCATTCTTCCCACCGCGTCTGTCTAGAGATCACCAGCCGGTCAGCCGCGGTGCCGTCACAACAAATACATCGTGCGCTTCGCTTTCTGAGCGAATGAACTCGGCCGCGGCTAGATTGTTTCGTTCCGCGGCACCAATATCAACAGGGGGCTCGACTCCGTCCCAAATGCAATCGAGCCTCGCTTCGAATCCAGGTGTATGCCATATCCCACCCTCGATCCGAGCGATAACCAAACCATGTTGACTCGCTCGCTCACAAACGGCAATTGCCGCATTGGCGGACAGCTTCATCACGACACTCCCGCCGATTAAGAAGAAGTCGTCCGATGAATCGTAGCAACGTTGGAGATCAATTTTCACCGCGACTCACTTCCATTTAATTCGACTATCGGGAATCCAACCAGGATCGTTCTTGCCGCTTACCTGAACGACTTCGCCGGTCCGGTCATTGACCACCACGTAACCGCTCTTCGAGCCATACACAGATGCCGGATCGTTTCTCGGCAACCCATCAGGAGCCTTCGCCGCGGATCGATTATCCATCGTCGATCCGACAGGTCCATCACTGACGACCTCTTGCACTTCTTGCTGCGTCCATCCGCGCGCTTCAGGCTGACCACCAATCTTGCCGTCGATAATAACCCCGCCCGCACCATCTAGCGGCACCGCCGTCCGACTCCCCGTCGTCGTGGGCAGCGTGCCCCCTCGCGCTGCCCCGGTCCCTCCCGTCAGCAACGGACTGTCGCCCCCGTTACCGCCGTGGCAATCGTGTTCGCACTGAACGCCGACACCGCCCCACCTATGGCCCCATATCCAACACCCGAGGCAACCTCTGACCGCAACAGCCCGCAAACCTAGACGCGGCTTGGCTTTGCAGCCCGGCATCGCCTAGATGCGGTTTGGCCAGAAGGATTTTTTGCCTAGACGCGCTTTTCAGCCCTTGGATGCCCCGGTGAGGGAAGTTAAAGAACGATGGCGCGTAAGCGCCGACGGGCCGATTGTATCGGCCCGTCGGAGTTAGCTGGAAGGGATGGAGAGTGCCGCACAAGCGCGGCTAAGAAGGAAGCGCGTCGGCCTGCAACTAGCGCGTCGGCCTGCAACTAGCTCGTCACCGATACACTTCGCGCCGGTTGCCCAAGCGCAGCACCTCGATCGTGATGCGCGAGTCTTCGATCTGGCAGATCAACCGCCAGTCGCCAACGCGGTACTTCCAGAATTCGCCTAGCTCACTGCCCTTGAGGGCTTCGCCAATCGAGCGCGGATCGTCCAATGCTGATACGCGCTCTCGAAGGAAGATCACGATACGCCGAGCAACCGCACGGTCTAGCTTGCCGAGCTGCTTCTCGGCAGTTTGCGAGATCTCAATCCGCCAAGCCAAGCCGCGCCTCCACCTCGTCTAACGACGAGGTCTGTTCCTTACCAGATCGGACGCGCTTGGCTACACGCTCGGCCAAGTAGAGATCTTCCAAGTCTTCCAGGTGCTGCTCGATGGCCTCGCGGGCATAGAACGTCTTAGTGCGCCCGGTGCGCTTGGCCAGCGCCTCCAGGCGAGATTCAAGTTCTTCGGATAAACGAATGGCTAGCATGGCAGCTTCCGGCAAGTTTGCTATACACGTATAACGCATTATACTCCCTCTCATTATTCCGAGTCCGCCTCGTCGTCAAGTATGGCTAACAGGTCAGCCGCCGTCGGCGGTTCGTCGCGCTCGTCACCGCGCCGAGCCGGCGCCGTACGGCCAAGCCGCGCCGGATGCGTCCCCGCATGGAAATCCTTCAGCGCCCGGATGCTCACCCGCGCGTAAACCTGTGTCGTCTTAATGTCCGCGTGCCCTAGCATCGCTTGGACGAACCGAACGTCGGCCCCGTTCTCCAGCATCTGCGTGGCCATCGCGCGCCGGAACAGGTGACAGCTACCGATGCTGCCCAACCCGGCCGCTCGCTCACAATTGCGCGCCGTCTGCGTCATCCGGTTATCCGAGAACGCTTGGCCCGTTACCGTAAGGAACAGCGTGCCGTCGTCGCCCGCGATCGCCAGCTCCGGCCACACCTCGTCGCAATACCGGGCCACCCACGCCAGCGCCTGATCGCCGATCGGAATCATCCGATCTTTCTTGCCCTTGCCTTGCCGGATCATCAGCGTGCCGCGATCGTAATCGACGTCGCGCTGTTGTAGCTCGGTGATATCCATCCGCCGGATCCCCGTGCAGTACGGCGTTTCCAGCATCGCTCTATTTGGCACGCCCAGCGCCGTCGTCGTGTCGGGTAGGTTCTCCACGCTCAGCACTGCGGTGCGAGACGACTCGGCGGCTTGCACCGCATGCCAATCCGCGCTTTTGCGTTGAGGGGTTGTTTTCCGTTACGCAGTAACGGCTAATTGGGGAGCCCCTTGGGGGCTGTCATCTTCCGCCATATAGGAGCCACCGGGCTTCCGGCATAAAGGAGCCGGGGCGTTTTCGGCATAAAGGAGCCACTTCGTTTCCGGCATATAGGAGCCAGCCGGTTTTCGGCATATAGGAGCCAGGGAAGGAATCGAGCATCTCGATTGTGATGCTCATTGCAGGCTTAACTTGTGGGGCGTGATCCCCCAAGGGAGGCTGCGATGGGCCGACGGAGAATCGAGATGCATCAATATCGACAGGTTCTCGTGCGCATGCGCCACGGGGATTCCGAGCGCGAACTGGCGCGCTGCCGCTACATGGGCCGACGCAAGCTCGCCGCACTGCGAGAGTTGGCCGAGCAATGCGGCTGGCTCAAGCCCGATGCGCCGCTACCGGATGACGCCGAGATCGCCGCGGCGCTAGGCCCGCCGCACAAGGCAAGGTCGACTGTTTCAGGGCTCGAGGTCCACCGCGCCTTGATTGCGTCCTGGCTCGAGCAGAACGTGCCCGGCACCGCGATTCTGGCCGCATTACGGCGTGAGCACGGCTACACCGGCAGCTATTCGTCGGTGTATCGCATGATCGTTTCGATCAACGCCGATCGGCCGCCCGACGCCACCGTGCCGCTGAGCTTTGCGCCCGGCGAAGCCGCCCAAGTCGATTTCGGCGCCGGCCCGATGCTGCCCGACGCCGACGGCGTGTTCCGGCGCACGTGGGCGTTCGTGATGACGCTTGCCTTCTCGCGACACCAGTACGTCGAATTCGTCTGGGACCAGACGGTTGCGACTTGGCTCGGGTGCCATCGCCGCGCGTTCGAATGGTTCGGCGCGGTGCCTGCGCGCGTGATCATCGACAACCCCAAGTGCGCAATCACGCGTGCCTGTACGTACGATCCCGTCGTGCAACGCGCCTATGCAGAATGTGCCGAAGGCTACGGCTTCCGCATCGACCCTTGCCCGCCGGCCGATCCGCCCAAGAAGGGCATCGTCGAAGCCGGCGTCAAATACGTAAAAGGCAATTTCTTGCCGCTGCGCCAGTTCCGCGACTTCACGGATCTGAACGAGCAGACCCGTCACTGGGTCATGCACGAAGCGGGACGTCGCATCCACGGCACTACGCGCAAGGCCCCACTCGATCTGTTCGAGCTCGAACGGCCGCTAATGCGCGAACTGCCGGACGTCGCACCCGACCTGGGCACTTGGCACAAGGTCTCGGTCCACCGCGACTGCCATGTCGCGCATCAGCGCATGCTGTATTCCGTGCCATTCTCGTTGGTCGGCAAGCGGTTGTGGCTGCGTGCGACCGATGCTTCGATCTGCATCTACGACGATTACCGACTCGTGGCTTCGCATGTGCGCGGCCGTCGTCCCGGCGATCGGCTCACCGTGCGCGACCATCTGCCGCCCGAGGCTCGCGCGTTTCTCGCTCACGATCGCCAGTGGTGTCTCGAACAGGCGAGGCGCGTGGGACCGGCTTGTGCCGAGCTCATCGAGCTGCTACTGGCCGATCACATCCTCGAACGCTTGCGCGCGGCACAGGGTGTCATGCGTTTGCAAAAGCCGTACGGCGCCTCGCGCCTGGAAGCGGCCTGCGCTCGCGCGCTGGCACACGCCAGTCCCTTCTATCGGACCGTCAAGACCATTCTTGTGGGCGGCTTCGACCAACATCCACTTAGCGATTGCAGCGAACACGTCCACGCCCCCGGCGCGCGTTTCGCCCGCGACGCACAGTCTCTGTTTGCTCCCGACGCCGATGTGCGTCATTAACCCAGGAGATGGCCATGCAACCCATGCCAGCCTTGACCCCGCATCTGAAGCAATTGCGTCTGTCCGGTATCCTCGACTCGCTCGAAGCGCGCAATCGCCAAGCGATCGATGCGAAGCTCTCTTACGTCGACTTCCTGGCGCTGCTGATCGAAGACGAAGTCGCCCGGCGTGAACAGAAGAAGTTTGCGCTGCGCATGCGACGCGCCGCCTTCCGCACGAGCAAGACACTGGAGCAATTCGACTTCGATCGGCTGCCGCAATTGAACCGCGCGCTCGTGCATGATCTGGCCGGCGGCCGTTACCTCGGCGAACATGCCCCGGTGCTCATCGTCGGGCCTTGCGGTACTGGTAAGAGCCACTTGGCCCAGGCTCTCGGCCATTGCGCCGTTCGTCAAGGCGTCGACGTGCTGTTCACCTCCTGCACCCAGCTCACCACGAGCTTGAATGCAGCACGTGCCACCGGCGCTTACGAGCGCCGACTTGCCAGCTTAATGCGCGTCGAATTGCTGATCATCGATGACTTTGGGCTCAAGCCGCTACGTCCGCCCGCCGACGAGGACCTGCATGAACTGATCCCCGAACGTTACGAGGCGGCGTCCACCATCGTCACGAGCAACCTCGATCTGACCGAATGGGATCAAGCGTTCCCGGCCAATCGATTGCTCGCCTCGGCCACGCTCGACCGCCTGCGCCACAACGCTTACTGCTTGGTGCTAGACGGTCATTCCTATCGAAGCCCACGACACATTCCGGAGCATCACTTGAACCTTGCAAACGCCACCTAAACGGCCCATTCTTGAACAGCAAAGATGCTCGTTTCTACCCACTTCTGCTGGCGCCTATATGCCGAAAACGCCCCGGCTCCTTTATGCCGGAAGGTGACACCCCTTCCAGCGCCGTAAGCGCAGCGCGGGCCGCATGGGCTGCAACCCATACGACCCGCTGACCACCATCAACTCGCACTAGGAGTCGATATGGCTGACGCCAATCTTAAAGCATTTGACGACGCTCATCCTCCGCGCAGCGTCACGATTCAGCAATCGCCACGCTGGCGCCCCTACTCGCCCCGCCGACGGCCCGCACCGCCCCTCGTGCCTTGGTTCAAGCTCTCAGGCCGGTGGCTGGAGCAAGCCGGCTTCATGCCTTACCAACGACTTAAGATCGAAGTCCAGCAACAGCGGCTCGTAATCACTCCTGCTTGAGTGGACCACAGCCCAGCAGACCGATGTACAACTGGGTTTGCCCATTGCTGTAGTCCGAGCAACAACCCTTGCACCGCCCTCACAAGTTACGGATGCCGGCCCGCGCCGAATCGCGCAATCAGATTCCTACAGGCCGGCGAAGCAAACGGTTTTGCCCATTCCTCAGTCCGTTGGAACTCCGGTTCCAATGCAGCAAGAGCAGCCGGAGACCATAACGACCGCTGCGCTTCGAGAGGCAGATGATCGGTCTCCGACTGGATAACGACGAAGGCATCGAAATCAGGATCTCTGTCTGCGATCCCGCTCAACCGACTTTTGATGGCGAGCACCTGTACCGCTCCCTCAAGAAACGACAGCTCGCCATCTAACATCGCTTGCGCTACCGATACCAATCGGTTGTGCTCTACAGTTTCTGTTTCATTCATAGCGCGGTGATCTCATCTCAGCGGGATCGATTTCGGCTCCACCACCTGCCCAGTCACTGCATTCCGATAGGCGTGGATTTCAAACTGCGATCCGTCTGCAGCCGTATAGCTTGTACTGCTCACTTTGCTCCAATCGCTGACCTGGCCGCCATACTCAGAGACCAGGCGGGAGGCATCCCTCAAAGTAACGTTGGTCCCGTTCCCTGCAATGCTAATACCGTTTCCGGACATCAACTGCGACAGTTGCTCTTGACTCGCCAACGACTTGTTTAGGTTTAGTCCATTGATGACGTTAGCTGCACTATCTGCCCCAGCGGTCGGGTTTGTTGCTGCGGCGCTCGACAAACTACCCGCAACGAGCCCACTAATCCCGAAGACGCCGTACGTCTCACCGATACCGCCCACCACCGGATTGCCGTATTGGAAGTACGGCGTGTAGCCCGACGCTCCCGGCAACGAGCCGCTTGCCAGGTTCAAGCCAACGTTGCCCATCCCCTTCAGCAGATCCAGGTTCGTCGCCGATTCCATCGCCGGCACATTCGCGCCCGCGACGAGCCCATCGGCAACGTTGTCCGGCATATGGAACGCGAGCTGATTGAAGGCGTTCGTGGCCGTGTCGCTGACGCTGCCCAGCACGTTCTTAGCCATCTGCAAGCAGCTTTCCGGGTGCCCCAAGCAGTTGTTCAGCGCTTCGTTTTGCGCAGCGCTCGCCCCACCCATCGCATTTTGCCCAGCCAGCCCCGCGGCAAGACCGCCCACGAGTGACGCGATCCCACCAATCGCAGCAGTCTGCCCCGACGTAATGTTCGGATCACCACCCGTCACCGCGTTCGCAACAAACGGCGTCAATACCGCACTAGCCGCCCCACCAATGGCCCCACCCAAGCACCCCGTCCCCTCCGCGGCGGACGCAGCACAGCCCAACGCCGCATGTGCTACATCGTAGCCAATAGACCCTTGCGCGAAGAACGAACTCGAGTCCTCTCCCGCGTTACCAATCGCGTATGCCCCCGCTGCCGCCAAATCGCCTACAGCATCGTTCTTCAGGTTGTTGAGGAAGCTGCCGCCTTCGATCGCCGTCTGCACTCCGGCGTTGATCGTTGCGGTCGCGCCCATGGCCGCAATTTCCGTCGGCAGATTGCTCGCGGCCGTTTGACCTGCTTCGGGAACCAACGAGCCGCCGATGTTAGAAATACCCGCCAACTGCCCCAGCGTGCTTGTATTCTGCGGCAGACTATTCAACCCTTGGTCCCAGTTTCCGATACCAAGAGAGCCCGTGGTGCTGTTGTAGGTAATGCCGTTCGTTAAGCCTGCCGTCAGCCCACCGATTGCCCCCGCTTCCAAGATCGAACCGAAATTAATCCCGTTGCCGGAGATCACCTGACTCGCGAGACTTCCCGCCATTCCGCTGGCCATGCCGACGACGACCGCTTCCCCGAGCGTCATGCTTGCTAACGTCGCGCCCATCGCCGCCGCTGCCGCGCCAGCCGTCACGATCGAAGCCGCAATAGCCGCCACCATCGCAGCGATCTGCGACACTCCGAACCCACCCGCCGCCACAAAGTTCGTGTGCAGGTTGTCGCTAACCGTCGTCTGCGTGAAATTGCCGCCCAACTGCTGAAGCACCTGCCCCAGCAACTGTTGTGTCGCAGCGTTGTTCGCAGAACCGTCCGCATTGACTTCCTGCAACAGCCCACCAATCTGATTGAGCTGCGACACGTTCAACGACATCTGCCCAGCCGCCGCAGTCATGAAACCGCCTGGCTGTACGACCGTGCCCGTCGTTTCTTCGTATCCCGAATCCATGTCGTTACCAGCGTTCGTCCAGATTTGGCCGACGTCCACCTGGTTCGCCTGGTTCGTCAACGTTCCCGTATTGACCGTCAACGATCCGTCCGAAGCGATCGTGCCGGTGTTCAGAACGCTGCCACCGTTATCCTTATTTCCAAAATTGAGCTTGATGCTGTCGCTCGCGACGATGTTCCCGTCCGCCGATAGCGCCGATGTATTCGCAGGCAAGTACACCTGCGGCATCAGCGCCGTCACGGTCGGACATGCCAGCGTGCCCGTCGCCGAGCACCCCGGCTCAGGTACGGTCTGCTCCACGTACCACAGCATCGGCTGCGTCAGCTCGTTGATCTGCTGCTGCGTCAGCGCTTGACCTAACTGGATGTTGTTCGCCTTGGCATACTCCGTTGCGTTGGCATACAGGACCAGCTTTTCCTGATCCGTGACCGATAGCTGCTCTTGGCTATCGCTCGCGAGTCCATTGACGAACGTCGCCTGGCCCGTTTCCTTCAGAGCCTGCGTTTGCAACGCCGCATCTTCCGCCTGCGGGTTGTAGTAAAACAGCGATGTGCCTGGCTGGAGGTTTGACGGCAAGTTCGCGAGCAACAGCTCGGGCGTGACGACATCCAAATTCGTACCCGTACCGCCAAGTACATAATTCGGCCCCCGTGTGGCGTTGCTGGACGCCGCCGCTCGCACAGCGGAAAACGGTTGCACGCCAAGCGTTGCCGGGATCGACAAGTTAAGCCCGCCCGAAGCCGGGGCGAGACTGATCACTTGCGGCGGATTGCCTACCGTGGGCGTGTAGGTATTCGACTTCGTGATGCCGTTCGCCAGGTTTGTGCCGGTAAGCGAGACCGTCTGCCCCACCACATTGCCAACGTTGACGATTTTCCCGCCTGAGGTGATCGATAGATTCGGGGCTTCGATCGTCGAAGCGATATTGCCGACCGGCGTCGGCGGATCGATCACACCACCTACATTCGTGTACGCGCTGCCGTAAAGTGCGGTGCACTCGGCCGAACTACCGCAGCCCCATACTTCGTGCGTCGCGTCCTTCCTGAAATCGCCTCGGTCCTGGATCCAGTGCGAGTGCCAATACGCGTTAAGCGTTTGCGCTTGATTGACAACGGGGCCTGCCACATTGATCGTGGCGTTCGCTCCGGCGGTGATCAGGCTGCCCACGTTCGTCAGCGTCCCGGCTTGCATATTCAGCGTGTTGCCGGCGCCGATGACGGACGACTCGCCCGATTGCTGATCGACGTATCCCTCGCAGTAGCTGCTGTTGTACCCGCCGGCGGTCATACACCCGGAGTACTGTTCGATCTTGCCGTAATTCTGATGCACCGGTACGGGTGGCGGCATCGTATTTGTGATCGCCCCCGAGACGTTCAATGAGATGTCGTTACCAGCGAGGATGTTGCCCGACGTATTGGTCAACGTCTGAGCGGCAGTAGTCGATCCCGCACTTGACCCAACGCCCGACACCACAATGTTGTGGCCTGCAATCAAGTTCCCGTAGGTGTTGTTAATGGTGCCTGCGGAAATCGTCAAGTCATTGCCGGCGATGATCGAGGCGTTGTCTTGCGTATAGCTGAACGTCGCCGTATTGGGGTTCTCGCCCCTAACGTACCCGTTGAAATCAAGACAGTTGTATCCGGTCGTCCCGGCCACGCAACCCGTTTGCGTCGACGTTTGCTGGTTATTGACGCCTTGATTCGTTACCGTCGCACCGGACAAGTTTACGTTGTGCTGCGCGTAAAGCGTTCCCTCGTTAACTAGGTTTCCACCGCTTATGTTCAGATCGTTGCCGGCAGCCACTAGACCCGTCGGAGTGGACCAAGTTAACGTTGCGTTAGCCACACCAGGCGTGAGATTGCCAAGCACGAACTGCAACGGATAAACATTGTTTGCCGGGTCCAGCGAATTAGGTGCAGTAATCCCCGGCTCACACGGGTATTGACACTGTGCGCCAAAAGGCACCACCGCAAGAATTTGGTTGACGAAAGATGTCAACTGCGCTGGATCGACCCACGTGGTGGACGTCTGCGTAAGCGTCGGTGCTACAGCGCCGTTACGCAACGATTGGACGTTCAGCGAAACGTTACCGCCGGCCCCCACTTGCCCGCCTTGATTCGAGAACGAATTCGCCACCAACGAAACGTTGGCGCCCGCGGAAATGGTGCCGGCATTGCCCGGCTGTTGGACGGTGGTAGTTCGATATACCGTCGGGAGCGTAAGGGATACCGACGCCAACGCCCCATTCATTACACTGGGTTCGACAAACCATTCGTTAGCAAACACCGGAATGTCGCCAGCGCCGTGGTCACTAAGGAGTTCAACATTCAACTCGTTGAACGTTACCGTCCCGGATCCGGCGATCGGCGTTTGTGATGCCAGCGAGCAATCGGCCTCGCACCGGCCCGCCTGCGCAGGATTGCTATTGGTCGCGTTCTGAAGCGTACCCCACAGGCCGGTCGGCGACAGCAAGTTCCCCAGTGTAGCCGTTCCGGATATGAGTCCAGTACCGCTGTCGCCATCGGCTGCGGTTTCTTGCCATGGGTACTGCCATTGCTCAGTGCCAACCACCGATGACCAAAGAACGTTAGGATCGGTAACAATCGTCGTGGAGGTCGTCGCCCCCGTTGGCATCGTCTGATCGTTCTCAATTGTGGCCGCCGTGATGCTGACGTTATTCCCAGCGACAATCTTCCCACCGGTATTGTTCACATCCCCCGAGAGATTGAACGCCACATTGCCCTGGGCCTGAGTCGTACCTGATTGATTATCGAAACTAGACCCGGACGCGTTGACACTGCCTTGCGCCTCGATCGTCCCGCGATTGATGACAGCGCCGGACAGATTGACATCACCGTCGGCATGCACGCGCCCATCGATGGCATTCGACAACACCCCCGATATATTGACCGAAGAGCCCCCGACAACTTGCCCGAAGTTCTCGATTACGCCATTCGATGAAAGTGAAAACGCCCCCGTGCTATTGACCGCCCCGTGAATTACCGCGCCGTTGAGCGCATTAACCGAAGCACTCCCCGCGTTGACATTCCACGTCCCGCCAACATCGAGGCTACCCACGGTCATCGACAGCTGCCCACCGGCATAAATCCCACCGCCCGATGCGGCAGACGGATCCCACGCCATGTTTGCAAGCGATAGCGCCGCGTTATACGCCGCACTCATCTGCCCGTTGGTGTTGTCGAATCCCCCCGTTCCACCCAACACGGTCAACGACAAATTGCCGGTCGTCGCCCCTGCCTGAAACGGGTTACCGGCGATGATCAAGCCGTTCGCATTGCTGAACGTGCCCGTTGTGACCGTCACGGCATCATTGCCGAGAATCGTCCCACCGCCGTTCGCCAGATTGCCGCCAACGTTGATGGTCGTCGTTTTACCGTTGATCGTGCCGGCGTTCGTCATGTTCGACGATGCCGTCAGCGTTGTCGCCCCCGTTGAAGCGAGCGACGCGCCCGAGCCGTTCGATATCGTTCCCGCGCTGACGGTAAGCGGACCACCCGACAGCACCTGGCTGTTCGCCGCGTTCGTGTACGAGCCGCCGTTCGCGTTGAACGATGCCGCACCCGCGACTAGGGTCTGCCCCGAGGTCGTAATTGCGCTCGTCGCCGTTTCTGTCAGCGCACCACCGACGATCATCGACCCGCTACGGATCGCGGCGCCACTCATCGCGGCATCGTGCGTGACATAGAGCTGTGCCGCGGTGGTGTCCACGGTGCCCCGCGCGGCAGCCGTGAAGCCTTGAGATGCGGTTGTCGTTCCCGTCATCGTGACGTTGCCGCCGTTCAACGAGACGTTGCCGGCCAGCACATTCGTACCGCCAAGTGCCAAGTTTTGGCCTGCGGTCAACGTTGCCGTGCCATTACCTTGCAAACCTGCCGCGGTCAAATTGCCGCTTGTCGCGGTCAACGTCAGCGCGCCGCCCGCTGCGATGCCCGATGTCGCCGTCAGGTTGTGGGCCGCCGTCGCGTTGAATGTGCCGCCGACTTGCGCAGGCCCGAAGCTCATGCTGCCGGCCGTAGACGTCAATGTCGCGTTACCGACCGCCGTGAGCATCCCCAACGTCAGATCGTTAGCGCTATGGACCGATACGTTGCTGGCACTCTCGATGCCCTGACCGAGCGAAAGCGCACCACCGGCCGTAGCGTTGATCGCTTGCCCAAAGGCCAGGCCGCCCGTACCGGTCATGTCTCCGCCCGCTTGGAACGTACCCGCACCGTCGCCCCAAAGCATCCCGGCAATCGACATCGCACCGCCCGATGTCAGGCTCGTGTTTCCGTTGACGAGCGCGGAGCCGATCGACAGCGCGCCCCCGGAAGTCGCCGTGAGGTTCGTAACAGCCGATACCGGTCCATTCAATGCCAGCGCACCGTTCGTGGCAGCGACATTGATATCGCCGTTCGCGCCGAGCGAACCGCTAATCGTTAGGTTTCGCCCAGCAGTGGCCGTGAAGGCACCGCCCGCCGTCGTTTGCCCTCCAACCGTCAAATCGCGCGCGGCGGACAGCGTCGCTGCGCCGCCCGCTTGCGCTGCGCCTACAACGGTAAGATCGCCGGCCCCGTTGTGTCCCAGGGCCTGCAACGTCAGCGTCGTTCCGGACTGTACGCTGCCAAACGAGGCATCGTTCGCAGCGCTCGCGTTGACCTCCTTCGCTGCGGTCAGGGCACCCACGACGCCGATCGAGCCTCCCGAGCGCAAAGTGGCAGCCCCGTTGCCGAACGCGATCGAAGCCGCATTTATATCGCCGCCCGCTTGCAGCACCCCGGCGGATGCGTCCGCCGCTTGCCCGCTCAGTGCCCCGAGCGTCATCGAGGTACCCGACGTGAGCGCGATATCGCCATTCGCCGTGGTCGCCCCGCCGATAGCGAGCGATTGCCCCGCGGATGCCGTCAATGCGCCCTGTCCGGCTACTCCATTTGCAGATAAGGCGCCGGTTTGCGCAGCCATCGATACGTCGCCGACCGAATTGAGCGCACCCGTCAACGTAAGGTTGCGTCCCGCGCTCAATGTCGTAACCGCGCCGCTGTTTGTCGTCCCTGCGACCGCGATGTCCCGTGCGGCTGAAACGTTCAATGCACCCAAGGCAGCGACGTTGCCACCGAACTTCGCGTCTCCGCCGCCGGCATTTCCGGTCGCCGTCACGGTTAGCGATTGGCTTGCTTGAACGCTACCTAGACCGGCGCTATTGCGTGCGGTGACGCTAACCGTTTTGGCTGCAAGCGAACCAGTGAGAGCCGTATCGTGCCCGGCGGTCAACACGGCAGCGTTGCCGGCGGAAATCGCACCCGCTCCACTAAGATCGGTACCCGATGTCAGCGTGGCGTTACCTTGTGCGCTCATTGCACCAGATACCGTCAGAGCGGCACCGGCATTCGCAACGATGTCCGTCGCCGCGGTAACCCCCGCACCGAATGTGGCATTGGCTCCAGCCGACGCAGTCAATGCCCCGCCCGTCGTCAAGCCCGCGGAAGTCGTCAAGTTGCCGGACGCGGCACTGAGCGAGAGATCGGTCGTTGCGGTAACAGCATTGGCCACGGACAAGTTTCGGCCGGCATTGACGCTGCAAGATGCACCGCATGCAAGGGTGCCCATCAGTGCGACATCTCGCGCCGCATTTACGCTAAAGGCGCCGGGCGAGGCGACTGCGCCGTTCACCGTTACGTCTCCGGGTCCACCAAGAGGAGCGGACGCCGTTCCTTTGGCCGTAAGGGCAATCGACGTCGCGGATGTCAACGCGCCGAGCGTTGCACTTCCAATCGCGGTGACTTGAATCGCGTTCGCTTGAAGCAAGCCGGTCAAATTGACATCGGTCGCGGCATTGAGGGTCGCCGCCCCACTGAACACACCGGTAGTCGTCCCGCCGCCCAGATCGTTGATCGCGGCGCCGGCCGTGAGCGTCCCGTTTGCGCCAACGAGCGTCCCGCCAAGCGTCAGGTTGCCGCCGGCGTTCAGGTCGACGTCGCCGATCGCACTCGTCGACGTGCCGAGCGCGATGTTTTGGCCGGTCGCGACGGTAAGCTTGCCGCCGCTATTGATCCCGCCCGTGGCCGAGAGGCTCCCTGACGTGGCGACCAAGGTGGTGTCGCCGACCGATTCGATCGCACCGCTCACCTTGATATCGTGCGACGCGCCCACGTTCGTCACCGCCCCGCCGCCGAGCTTGCCGTTGACGATGACGTCTTGCGCAGCCGTCAAGCTGACAGCGCCCGGAGCAGCCGACGTGCCGTTAAGCGTGATCGTACCGCCGCCTGCCGTACCGTTCGCCCTCAGTATCAATGCGTTCGAAGACTCCGTATCGGCCAGCGTCAAATCATTGCCGGCGGTAATGCCAACGCCCGCGCCTTGCAACAATCCGCCGAGTTGAACGTTACGTCCCGCCAGTACGGTCGCGCTCTGCGCGAACGCCGTGCTTCCTGTGCCGTTCAGATCGCGGCCGACGACGAGCAACCCCGAGGCCTTTCCATTCAGCGCGCCGCCCAAGGTCATGTCTTGGCCCGAGCCGAGCATCACCGTGCTCGCGACGGTCGTTGGTCCACCCAACGCGAGGTTGGTGCCCGCGCTAGCGGTGAACTTGCCGCCTACGTTCAGCGCGCCGCTCGTCGTCACATTGCCTGTGTTTGCGGTGATGCCAAGATCCGTTGCGGACTGTATCGCGCCAGTTACCGACACATTGCGTCCGGCATTCAGCGCAATCGCACTTCCCCCCGATAACGTGCCCGCTACGTTGACATCACGGGCTGCATTGAGCGTCGTGGTGTCGACAGTACTCGACGCGCCGTTTAGCGTTACGTCTCCGCCTCCTGCCAAGCCGAATGCACCGACCGCCAGCGTCGAACCCGATTCGACGTTCGACAGCGACGCGCTGTTACCGGCCTGAACGTTGAGTTGCCCGGCCTCGAGCACGCCGGTCAAGTCGACATCGTGGTTGGCCGTCAACACAGCGGCCTTGGTAAATGCCGTCGCCCCGGCACCGGTCATGTCGGTACCGGCCGCGAGCGTCCCACTCAACGCAACGAGCGCACCGCCCAACGATAGGGATTGCCCCGCCGATATCGCCGCGCTGCCCACCGCACTTGTTTGCTGTGAACCAAGCGCAAGCGCCTGTCCGGCAGACATTGTCAGCGAACCGTTCGTACTTACGTTCGCAACGGCGTTCAATGACCCGGCTGTCGCCTTTATCGACATGTCACCGATCGAGCTCAATGCACCGTTTACGCTGACGTTGCGTTGTGCGGTTGCATCGACCGTATCGTTTCCGGCCAAGGTCCCGGTCGAGGCAAGCGTCAGGTCACGCGCAGCCGCTAGCTTCGCGGCACCGAACGAAGAGATGGCGCCGCTCAGCGTTACGTCTCCGCCACCCGATGTGCCTAGCGCCGTTACGTTCAACGTCTTGTTCGCTTGGACGTTGGCAAGGGTGACGGTATTGCCCGCGGTAATGCCGACATTCGCACCTTGCAGCGCGCCTTCGACGTTGGTGTCACCACTCGATGTAAGCGACGCGTCCTTCAAGAAGTTCGCGCTACCGACGATATCGAGCTTGCCGGATGACGTCAGCGTACCGTTACCTTGCGCGGCCAGGGTGCCCGTCACCGAGAGATCGCCGCCAGCGGTCAACATTGTGTCGCCGACGCTAGATGCGGCGCCGCCTAACGTCAACGCTCCCCCGGAGTTCACACTCAATGCGCCGCTGGCGTTCAGCTTGCCCGTCGATGAGACCGCGCCAGCGGCGGAGATTGTCATCGCCTGGCTGGTACCGGCCGTTTGAAGGGTTCCTGCGATAGAGACGTTACGTTTGGCGTTCAGCTTCATCGCATCGGCGGCAGCAAAAGCGCCCTTGATAGCGATATCGCGTGCTGCCATGACGTTCGTCGCACCGATCGAGGAGCCATTGCCGTTAAGCGCGACATCGCCCGCTCCGGCGGTCCCGTTTGCGGTCACGCTTAGGTTGCCCGTGGATTCCACGTCCGCAAGCGTCACGCTGTTGCCGCCGACGACTTGTAGTTCCCCGCCGACCAATTTGCCCGTCAGCGCGACATCTCTGCCCGCGGTCAGTCCGCCTTGCGTGCCGAACGCGATCGACCCGTCGCCGGTGATATCGGTACCTGCCGTCAGCGTGCCGGCCGCTTGGCCTAGTACGACGCCGGAGACTTCGGCTGCCTGCTGCGCAGTGAGCGTCGCTACCCCGGTTGCTGCGATCCCTCCCGCGATAGCTAGATTGCGCTGGGCAGATACCGACAAGGCCGCACCGGAAGCAAGGGATCCGTCGATTTGTGCATCGAGCCCAGCAGTCAGCGTTGTGCCTTGACCGGTCACTTGAGACGCGCTGCCGATTGTCGTCGTCGCGCCGGAGGTAAATGCGATCGCCCCGCCTGCATTGACGTTCGAGTTGATCGTCAGATTGCCGGCGGCACTGGCCGAGAATGCACCGCCGCTCGTCATAGGGCCGTTGAGCATGATGTCGCCGGCAGCCTGCCCTTGCGTCGCAACGGTTAGCGAACCGCCGATCTGCGACGTATTGAGCGTGAGGGACGAGCCAGCCGTGACGGATGCATTGCCGTTGGCCTGTAACGCGGCGATATTTGCATTGCCGCCCGCCGCAACGGACATGTTCGCGCCCGATTGCAACGTGCCCGTCGACGTCAAGTCACCGCCGGCGCTCAACTCATATCCGCCCACGCCTAACCCAGTCCCCGACAACGTCGCGTTCCCCGCACTCGTCATCGACACGTCTTGCTGCGCGGCGTGGCTGGCAGCCGTCAAATCCCCATTCGACGACAGCGTCAAATTCCCCGCATTGGCCGAGAGCGCCGCATCGGTCCTCACGCCCATGCCCTGCGCAGTACCGATAACGGAGATCTGCCCCGCCGTCATCGCACCGAAGTTCGTCGCATCGATCGCATAGCCTTGCGTCGCATTGCCGATCGAAGCTGCGGTATTCGCGCTTCCGTTCGACCGCGTCGCGTAGGTCGTGCCGGTTGCATCCGTCGCGTTCGGGCTCACGACTTGATCGCCCGCGATCACGTTGATCCGGGTACCGGCATACAGTGGCGCGTTGATGCCCACGGTCTCGCCGATCATGTCGATCGTCCCGACCGTACCTTCGATCCCCGCCCCCGGCCCGTTCGTGCCCGCGTTGCCTTCGATCTGGATGTGGCCGCCCTTCACGTCGTACGCGACCGCTTGGGCATTCGTGAAGTCCGTTTGCGTCCCGCCTATGCCCGTCAAGAACTGCGGCGTACCCGTGGTGAGCGTCACGCCGATCGTGTTCGTGAACCCCGCCCCGCGCACAGCAATCCCGTTCGGATTCGCGATGATCACGGTCGCCGGTGCGCCGAACACTTCCAGCGGACCGTTAAGCACACTCATGAACGCGCTGCCGGTCGAGGTGACCTGGTTCACGATCATGCTGGCCGTGCGGCCGTTCAGATTCGGATTGGCGGTTACGTTGCCGCCCGTCAGCGTCGTTCCGCCTTGCAGGCTGTTGTTCAGAATCAACCCGACCGGGTCGACGTTGAAGCTCTGATACTGATTGAGCGAGATCCCAGCGGCATTAGGCGCCGTGATATTGACGACAGGTACGCCGCCGCTCGCCCCCGTCGATTGGGTCAGCTTCGGTTGAAACGAGAGCGGTGCCGTGGGATCGGCGATTGCAGCGGCTTCGGCTACTTGCATCGCGAACCGGACACGCAGCGAGGCAAGGTCTTGAATCACGCCCCACGCATCGTCGCTCAGATGCCGCTCGCCCGCCGCCAGCACGCCCGCATCCGCACGGCCTTGCTCGACCGTCACCGTGATTGGGCCGATAAACAGGGTAGCCGCAAGCAGCGCGCTCAGCGCACGCTGCCACATGCGGTAAGGGCGTGCCTCACCCCTTGCGATGGTCCTGTCCGAATGCAATTGCAAACGCTCACGCGCTGCACGTGCTTGTTCGAACCGTTGCCAGCTTCCCCGTATCGACTTGTTCATGTCGGTGCGATTTTTGTTAGTTTATTGACGTCGTTCTATTTGCCGGCGGCCAGCCGGCGTTGCATCGCATCGAGCGATGCCCACCCCAACTACGACTTGCTTACAACCGCTGCCCAAGCTCACTGCTCGATGTGCGCGCTCTTCACGAGGTCCGTCACGACCTGTGCCGTCGCCTTCGCCATCGCGACTTGCTCGAGCTCCTTGCGCAATTGCGCCTTCGATTGATCGAACGTCGGAATCTGCGTCGGCCGCATTTGATCGACACGCAAAATCCAGAACTGATCGCCCAATTGAATCGGTGCGCTGGAAACGGCGCCCTGCGGCAATTTCACGAGCGCTTCGGCTACCGGTTGCGGCCAGCCTTGCGTCTGACCTTCGACGATCGGCGTCTTGAACGACACCCAATTCAGCGCCCCACCCTGCGCAGCGCTGGGCCCCTGGCTGTATTGCTTCGCGAGCTGCGCGAAATCGCCGCCTTTCTTCAATTGATCGAGCACCGTCTTCGCCGTGGCCGCATCCTTGACCACGATCGCGCTGGACTTGTATTCGTTTTGGCCGAGCGAGGCGACGATCGCATCGTACTTGGCCTTCACATCCGCATCGGTCACGGGCGCCGGCTTGATGGCGTCGCGCAGATACGCTTGCATCATGAGCATGGCCTTCGCCTGCTCGAGGCTAGCCTTCACGTCGGCATGCGTGTCGTAGTGGGCCTTTTGCGCAGCCTGACGAAACAGCTCACGCGCGATGAGCTGATTTTTCATCGTCGTGCGTACTTGGGGCGTGTCCGGCTGACCGCTCTGGCGCACCGCCGCGTCCACGTCCGCTTGCGCGATCGAAACGCCATTGACGCGAGCGGCAACGCCCGTGGGCAGCGTAACGCCCGCAGCGGGAGCGGCCGGTGCCGACTCTTGCGCGCCGAATGCGGGCGCGACGAGCATGCTCAATAGAGCCGTCACAGCGATGCCGTGCTTGAACGTCGTTCTCAGGTTCTGTTGGTTTTTCATCGGATGTCCTCGTGATTCTTAAGTTCGATAACGCAACGTGCAGCGCAATACTCGCTACGTCGCCCAATTCAAAGTAAAAAGCAGCACGCGCGATTTCGGCCCCAAGGCCGCGGGCTGCAATAAAGCCTGCCCTGCCAGCACCTCGCCCGAAATCGACTGTGAATGAAAGGTCCACTGCATGCGAGCACCGATCCCGACGCCCGCCATCGACGGCCAACCGCCTTGCGCAACCAGATGCGCCTTACCCCCGTCCAGGAACAGGTACGGCTCCCAATGCCCGCCGCGCCAGGCCGGCGCGTTCGACCAAACCCATTCGTTGCGCAGATAGAACCCGGTGTCCCCGCTCACGGCCGCCTGCGAGAAGCCCCGCACGGTGTCGCTGCCGCCCAGAAAGATTTGCTCGTTGCCGAAAAGTGCATCATGGCTGTACTGGCCGTTCAACGTGCCGCGATAGGTCCAATCGGTCGGTCCGATGCTAGCGAGCGGCAATTGCAACGTCGCATTCCAATCGGCCCGTGTGAACTGCGCGTGCGCATCGCTCTCGCCGATGCCTGGTTGGTTGTGTGAAGCGGCCAACCACGGCAAGCCTTGCGACACCCCGAATTCCGCCGTGAACGCGCCAGGCTGGTTGTGTGCCGCGAAGTGCCAAAGACCGGACAACGCCAAGCGCAAGACCGTCAAGTTCTCCGGCTCGAACTCGAAATCGTTGACGTTGCGCTGCGAGCTCATCTTCGTGAGGGTCGCGTCGACCGAAAGTCGCGACGTGGCCGAGCGTGCGAACACGTCGTTCCACCCGAGGATCTGGCTGAACGTGCGGCCGTACAGCAACGCCGTATCGCCGATCAACTGCTGATATTCCGATACCGACGTCGTATAGCTGAACGTCTGCGATCCGAACGGCACGGCGGCGGACAGCACGACCGCGTTCGTATCGGTACTCCCGATATACGAAAGCCCCAGCGACTCCTGAAACCCGAGTACGTTGTCTGCTTCGGCGCCGCCTCGATAACGAAGCTTGCCGGTCGAAGGGTCGCCGTAGTTGTCCACGCCGAGGTTGTAGTTGAATCGATTGCCGAACGCATTCGTGATCGCGACGATCGAATCGCCGGCGGCTTGGCCCGGCAACACTTGGATCTGGGCTTGATTGCGGCGCAAGCGATTGATCTGATCGACGCCTTGTTCGAGATCCGGCAACCGCAGCACGTCGCCGACGCTTTCGGGAAATGCCCAAGCCGTCCCCGCATCGGTGAGCAATCCACCGCCTTTCGTCTGCGGCAACCCGCTTTTAGGCAATGGCGGAGCCGGCCGCAGCGGCGCTCCGTTCAGCATGAACGCTTCGATCCGGCCGGGCACGATCGTCACGGCAAGCGTGCCCGTGGAGAGATGCTGCGGTGTGCTCAGATAGACACGCGTCGTGATGTAGCCGTGCGCGATATACGCTTCGGTCAATCGGCGCAGCAGCAAGTCGATACGGTTGCGGCCGAGGCGTTTGCCGATGAAGGGGCGCGTCACCGCATCGAGCTGCTTATCCGTCAGCACCGTTTCGCCTGAGAACGCAATATGGTCGATCAGGAACGTCGGCCCCGGATCGGGCAGCGTTTCGATGTCAGCGCTTTCCGGCAAATTCGGCACCGAGGGCAACGGCGCAGGCGCCGCCTGAATCTGTGCCGGCGCGGCGTTGAGTTCGCGCTGCCGCTGCTGCGTGCGCGCGTCATCGAGCATGCGCTGCCCCGGATCTTGAACCGTCGGCAATGCGGGCGGTGGCGCCGGCGGCAAGCTGGGCTGCCCCGGCGCCGGCCGTGGCGGCGACGGCGGCACCCCTTGCGCCGCCGCGTGGCATGCCGGCCACGACAAGGCCAATGCCGCCGAAAGCCGCATCAAGGCAACGCTTACAGGCCGAGCCATGAGACCAATCCCAAATGGCCACCGATCGTCACCGGCTGTTGGCGCGGCGGGGAGATCGTCACGATGCCTTTCGTTGCCGTCACGCCACCCGCTCCGGAAAACACACCGCCGTCGATGACGCCTTGGCCGACCAGCGTGACCTGGCCCGATCCGGCTTCGAACACGCCGCCGTCATCGTCCGCATACAGCGTCGCCCAGCTATTGCCGAACCATGCTTTGAGCCCGAAGTTGCGGTTGTAGGCCGAATAGCCCATGACGCCGCGTGCGATGACGGTCGGCGCGGCGATGGTCAAGTTGCCGCCGAACGAGTCGACGTATCCGCCCACGTTGAGCGCTTGCGTCCCGGCAGTGACGGAGATATCACCCCCGGCCTGAATCATTCCGCCGAAAGGCTGAACGGTGCTGGACGCGCTCTCGTGACAAAAGATCAAGCACGACTGCTGAAACGACGCTTGCCCCGTAAACACGGCTTCGTTCGTGAACTGCTGCTGCGCGGCGATTGTGATCTTGCCGGCGTTCGTCGTGATCGAGCCGCCGTCGTTGACAACGTTCTTGCCACTTAGCTTGATGTCGCCGCTATCGGACCAGATATACGACGTCTGCGTCGGCGCTTGCAGCGAGCCGTAGTCGACATCGAACCGATTGACGTCGTCAGAAAAGATGAAGCGATGGCCGTGATTGGAATACGAAGTCGGTGTGCCACCGTTCGCGCCGAACGTATGGTCGATGATGTTATCGATGTCGCCGCCAGCCGCGATCGTTACCGCCTGGTTCGATTCGATCCGTGCGTTGTGGTTGATCACGTTGCCGCCGGCCTTGATCACCACATCGTCTTTCTGACCGAAGACGACACCGAGCGTGCCCGGCTGCGTCGTGTCCGACGCATTGGTGAAATTGCCGGCTGCCGACAACGTGACGGCGCCGAGCGAGGCGGTATTGCCGGAAATACGCGTGGCGCCTTGAATCAGGCTACTCGTCTGCGTGATATCGCCGCTGCTTTGAATGACGACACCGCTCGCCTGCGAGGAGATCGTCGATTCGGTTACGCCGTCGTTCGTTGCGCTAAAGCCGGCGCTCGAGATCGTGACGCCGCCGCCAGCCACCACACTTGCGCCCTTCAGCGATAGCGCACCCGTCGCTTGCATCGCAGCATTGCCTGCGGCGGTCACGGTGCTGCCCGTGAGCAGTTGGATCCCACCCGCCGCATCGACCGTGAAATCGCCGGCGTTGGCGAGTATCGTTCCCGCGCTGCGCACACCCGCGCCCAGATCCGTCGCGATGAGCTTGATGGAGCCCGCCGTGACGCTGCCGGCGGGCTCGACGTCGATCGCGATGGCGTTCGGATTGGACGCCTGCGCGTTGGCCAACGAGAGCCAATCGTTATTGTTGTCGTTGGGTGACACGCCCGTATTCAGCGTCACTTGCGAAGTGCCCGCAACCGCGCGGACATAGGCCGTGGACGACGAGAACGCGTTCGTCACGGGACCATTCAGTTGGACCTGCTTCGCGATCAGCTCTAGTCCGATCAGCGTGCCGGCGAGGCCGCCCGGCCCGATCGTGATCGTTCCGCCTTGCGTGCCCAGCAAAACGTTTCGCTGAAACTGTCCCGGCGCCAGCTGTACGTCCGCGTAACTGACTTGCCCGGTGGTGAGCGCAACGTGGCCAGTGTTGACGAACGAGCCACCGTTGACGGTAATCCCATTCGGATTGGCCAGCACGACGTTCGCGCGAGAGCCGAGCACGGTGATGTCGCCCTCGATCAGACTCGGGTTCGTGCTGGTGACCTGATTGACGATCGTGCGTGCATTGGCACTCGTATTGTCGAGCGTCGCCCCGGCTCGCGTGACGTTGAAACTCGAATACGTGTTGCTCGAAACGCCGTATGTGGCGGGAGCGATCGAAACGGTTTGACGTCCGTCGCCCGAAGTGGTCACGCGCGTGGACGTGCCGCCGTCCGGCACGATGCCGGGCGCGGCGCCGGCATGTGCAAGCCGGACCACCATAAACGCCAGCAGCGCCGCGTGGCTCGAATGCCAGCGCGCACGCAGCCACAACCTACCCTTCGATTCGACGGCTTTACCCGTGAACCCCGCACGGCCTATCCGCAATTGCATTGGTCTATTTCGCCGATGCGTCCAGTCCGCGTTCAATCGCAGGCTTGCGCTCGGTTTTTGATGAATTATTTGTCTTGCCCCGGCACAGCGCTACGCTATGCCGAATCGCCCCGGAAACTGCGAGGCGCATGCTAACAAAAATCAACAGACAAATCGGTTAAAAAAAGCTATCGGGTAACGCCGGCTGACTTTCGACCCGGTCGCATTCCTCTATCAACCGTCCTGTTGAAAGGTATCGCTTTGTGCCGGAAAAACGGCGCGGATCCAGCCGGTACAAAGGTCAAAGGCCGATTAGACAAAGCCTTCTCGAAAGGCGTGATATTTTCGAAAATTACACCGGATCTTTCAATTTTCTTTCTGTTTTTGCAGTTTTCGATTGTCAAGATATGTTGTAAAAAAGCTGCCCGCCCCGCAGTCGCAATCGACTCATTCTTACGTCTGAACCATCCGTTTGCATCGATCTAGGGCGTCGTCCAACAAATGAACGAGCAACTCAAACGAGTGGCAACAAACGTTGTAATATGAGTCGACTATGCACCAAAGGCCGATCTCTGACGCATCAGAAGCCAAGCCCGCGGCAGGGTTCCTGCTCTAACTGCCTCATCGATTGCGCGTTGCGCAGACCACAAACGTGACCACCCATTTCGAAGCCCTTGCCACGCTAATCCGCGAGCGGTTCCAAGATTTCAGTCCGCAGTTCCAGACCGGTGCTGCCTTTCTGCTCGACAACCCCGACGAGATCGCAGTCCTATCGATGCGTAAAGTGGCCGAGAGGGCAAACGTTCAACCGGCAGCATTGGTTCGGCTGGCTCAACAGCTTGGCTTTCCCGGTTGGAATGAGCTTCGAGAGGTTTTTGTCGGCCGCGTTCGAACCCGCCCGGAGCCTTTAACGTCTCGCGCCAAAGCGTTGATGAATGCAAACTCAGTCGATTCCCTGTCGCATCGACTCGCCGCGGCTCAGACACATAATCTGGAACTGACTTTCAGTCAAAGCGCAGAGTCCATCGCTAGCGCCGCCAAGCTGTTACGGAAGGCGCCGCATGTACACGTCGCAGGTTTCCGTTCCTGCTTTCCTGTCGCGTTTAGCCTGGTGTACGGGTATCGACTGTTTAGATCGTCGGTTAGCCTCATCTCCGCCGAAGCCGGCACGCTCGAAATGCAACTTCGCGCCATCGAACGCAAGCACGCGACGATCGTAGTGAGCTTTGCGCCCTATTCCGTCGAGTCGGTGCGCGTTGCCGAAGCAGCCGTCAGCCAGGGATCCAAACTGATCGCATTGACGGATAGCGTCGTCTCGCCGATCGCGCTGAATGCAGACCAGGTCTTACTGTTTTCGCACGACACGCCTTCCTTCTTCCCCTCACTGCTCGCAGCGAATGCAATCGCGGAATGGCTCGTCGCGCAGTTGCTTTCCCTGGAAGGGCCAGAGGCTGTCGAACGGTTAGGTCTGTCCGAGACGGCCCTGCATCGACACGGCGCCTACATGGCGTAGATCCTCTCCACAAAAGCGCCTTCAAAAGGACTCTGCGGCAGCCGTCTGGTTTTTCTTGACAACATTCGTTGTCATTACCTATCATTATTTAATCGAACGTTGTCTTTATTGAACATCGAGACCCAAACGCCGGAACGCAGTTCGCGAAAGAGAGTGTTATGACTTCCGTTTTCCATCGGGTGCCTCGCGTCAATCTTCCGATCGCGGTCGGCGGTGACGGTATCGAAATCATCGACTCCACGGGAAAGCGTTATATCGACGCCTGCGGTGGCGCCGCGGTCTCTTGTCTGGGTCACAGCAACCAGCGTGTGATCGATGCGATCAAGCGGCAAGTGCAGGCGTTGCCATACGCGCATACCGGCTTTTTCTCCAGCGAACCGGCGGAAGAACTCGCTGAGCGATTGGCGCGCACGGCACCGGGCAGTCTGAATCACGTCTACATGCTGAGCGGCGGCTCCGAAGCCGTCGAGGCGGCGTTGAAAATGGCGCGCCAGTATTTCGTCGAAAAAGGGCAACCTCAACGTCGGCATTTCATTGCGCGGCGGCAGAGCTACCACGGCAATACATTGGGAGCGCTTGCCATCGGCGGCAACGCTTGGAGACGCGAGCCGTTCCTCCCGATCCTGATAGAAGCTCATCACGTTACGCCGTGCTTTGCTTATCGCGAACAACGCAATGACGAATCGGAAGAAGCATTCGCTCAACGTCTGGCCGATGAACTCGAGGCAAAGATCGTCGAACTTGGCGAAGACCGTGTCGCCGCTTTCGTCGCCGAAACGGTAGTGGGCGCGACTGCGGGTGCCGTGCCGCCCGTTCGCGAATACTTCAAGAAAATCCGAGCCGTCTGCGACAAGTACGGCGTGCTTCTGATCCTCGACGAGATCATGTGCGGGATGGGACGAACCGGATATTTGTTCGCATGCGAGGAAGACGGCGTGACGCCGGATATCCTGACGATCGCCAAAGGCTTGGGAGCCGGATACCAACCGGTTGGCGCAACCCTTGTAACCGACGAAATCTTTGACACGATTGTCGGCGGCTCGGGCTTCTTCCAGCACGGTCACACTTATATGGCCCATGCAACAGCCATGGCCGCCGCACTCGAAGTGCAGAAGGTCATCGAAGAAGAAAGGCTTCTCGATAACGTTCGCACTCGAGGCGAACAGCTTCGCAGCGTTTTGAAGGAAACCTTTGCCTCGAACGCGCACGTCGGCGATATCCGTGGCCGCGGTCTGTTCGTTGGAATCGAGTTCGTCGATTCGCGAGAATCCAAGAAGCCGTTCGCCCCCACGCTGAAAATCAACGCGCGAATTAAATCCGAGGCGTTCAAGCGGGGGCTGATGGTCTATCCGATGGGCGGCACGATCGACGGCAAAGTGGGCGACCATGTCCTGCTCGCCCCGCCGTTCATTACCACCGACTCGCAAATCGAAACGATTGTGGAACGCTTGCAGCAAGCCGTCGACGCGGCCATCGGCTCCGTTCAGTAATTCGCAGCGTTGCCCTCTATTCTCTATATGAGGGCAATCCATTCCCGAGATACGAGGGCTTGCCCAATATGTCCAATCGACTCCCTGACTTCGACATCAACACCGCGTCCGATGAACAGAAGGCCGTACTCGAGGAAATCCTGACGGGCCCCAGAGGCAACTTGAACGGCCCCTTTCTAGGTTGGATTCATAGCCCCGAACTCGCGAATCATGCTCAGCGGCTCGGTGCTTTTTGTCGCTACAAAACGGGGTTATCGCTTCGTCATTCCGAGCTTGCCATCCTAGTCACCGCGGCGCGGTGGCGTTCGCAGGCGGAATGGTTCATCCACTACCCGATTGCCGTCGAGGCCGGTGTGCCGGCGGACCTTCTGGACGAGATCAGGACTGGCCGCCCTCCTACTTTCAAGACTGCCGAAGACCAGATCATCTACACCTTCGCTTCCGAGCTCTACCAAGAATCGCGCGTCAGCGATATCACCTACAACGCCGCCGTGAAGCACTTCGGCGAAACCGTTGTCATCAATCTTGTGGGCTTGCTGGGCTACTACGCGCTCGTGGCGATGACGTTGAACGTCTTCAACATGCGAGCGCAAGGACAAGACACGCTACCGTTCGTGGAGTAAGCGAGTCCTCGTCCGGGAGGTCATCCTGCTTGTCCCGCCCCCACCACACGCTCGCATATCATCGACTCCATCCCCCGATACGTCACGCGCTGCATCGGTACATAGCCGCACTTCTGGGCCACGCGCAGCGACAGAGCGTTCTCCGGATCGATCATGCAAATTGTGGGACTACTCGGCCAACGCCGGTCGGCCCAGCGGGTCGCCGCAAGCACCGCTTCCGTCGCATACCCTTTTCCGTGCACGTCCGGCACTAGCGCCCAGCCCGCCTCGGGCACCCCTTTCGACGGCAAACCCAAATCGCGCTGATAGTCCGCAAAGCCCACTTCTCCGACGTAGCGCCCGGTCTCGCGCTCAATGACCACCCAATAGCCGTAATCCAGCATCTGCCAGTGACCGATATAACGCAGCAGCCGAGCCCATGTTTCCTCGCGCGTGAAAGGCCGGCCGCCGATGAAGCGCGTCACGCCCGAGTCGGACCACATCGCGACACTGCTTTCGAAATGGTCGCGGCTCGGCAGCCGCAGCATGAGGCGCTCGGTATCGATTTGTCGATCGAAATGGGACATCGAAGCGAATCCGACTAAATAAGAGAAATGATCGCGCGTCACTCGTCCATCAAACGGACTTTTACCTTCTTGCCTTTAACCTTACCGGCATTGAGCTTGCGCAGCGCATCGCGTGCGATACCGCGCTCCACCGCAACATAGGTCGAATACTCGGTAACGTTGATCTTGCCGATCTGTGCGCTACTGAAACCCGCCTCGCCAGTTAGCGCCCCCAACACATCGCCGGGACGAATCTTCTCTTTGCGGCCGCCAAGAATTTGGATCGTTTCCATCGGCGGCAACAGCGGCTCGCTCTTCGCGGCCGTCAGTTCGCCAAGCGGATGCCATTCGACGTCGCGCTTTTGCGCTTGCTCGATCGCACCGACGCGCCCCATCTCGTTCATGCTCGCAAGACTGAGCGCCCACCCATCCTGATCGGCGCGACCCGTGCGTCCGATCCGGTGAACGTGCACTTCGGGATCCGGCGTCACGTCGACGTTGATCACGGCTTCGAGTTGCGTGAAGTCGAGGCCGCGCGCGGCAACGTCCGTTGCGACGAGCACCGAACAACTACGATTCGCAAACTGGATCAGCACTTGATCGCGGTCACGCTGATCGAGCTCGCCATGCAACGCCAAGGCATGAAAACCCTGTGCGCGCAGTACATCGAGCAAGTCCCGGCATTGTTGCTTCGTGTTGCAAAACGCGATTGTGCTCACGGGACGATAGTGATTCAGCAGTAGACCGACCGCATGCAGCCGCTCGTCCTCGGTCACCTCGTAGAAGCGCTGCCGAATCTTACTGTCGTCGTGACGCTCCTCGAGCATCACCTCTTTCGGGTTACGCAAAAAACGCTGGCTAAGTTTGGCGATGCCTTCCGGATAGGTCGCCGAGAACAGTAACGTTTGCCGCTCCTTCGGACATTGATTCGCAACGGTCGCGATATCGTCGTAGAAGCCCATGTCGAGCATGCGGTCCGCTTCGTCGAGCACAAGCGTATTGAGCGCGCCAAGCGGAAGATTGCCGCGTGCCAGATGGTCCATGATGCGCCCTGGCGTGCCGACGACAATATGCGCGCCATGCTCGAGACTCGCGCTCTGGGGCGCCATCGGCGTGCCGCCGCACAGCGTCAGCACCTTGACGTTTTCCTCGGCGCGCGCAAGGCGGCGGATCTCCTGCGTCACTTGATCGGCCAGCTCCCGAGTGGGGCATAGCACCATTGCCTGCACGTCGAAACGGCGCGCATCGAGCCGCGCGAGCAACGCAAGCGAGAATGCCGCCGTCTTGCCGCTGCCGGTCTTCGCCTGAGCGATCAAGTCGTGCCCCGCCAGCGCGATGGGCAGGCTTGCTGCCTGGATCGGCGTCATGGACACATAGCCGAGCCGAGCGAGGTTGGCTAGCGTGGCGGGCGCGAGTGCGAGGTCGCTAAACGGCGTGGCCGTCGGTTTGTTTGTCATGTCGTAGCGTTACATCAAATAGAACGAGCCGCGCAATACCCTAGCGATCGCGCACAACGCAATCAGCGGTAGATGCTCTTGGTAGATTGAAGCCGCGTCAAGACGCCGCCTTTGAGTCGAAACCACCCGTCCGAGCCTTGCATCACGACATCGTCACCCTGCCAAAACACGCGCCTGACGTTCATTCGCTTACCCGAGCGCTGCACCAGCGGCGGATTGCGGCGGAAGTCGTACAGCACGGGGCCCGAATCGGTCGTCACAACCGACCGCGCGACGGTGTCGGTCGTATCGGCGAGCTCGTCGAAATGCGTGAGTGCATTCGCATGAAAGCGATCGAACGGCTTCCCATCGAGCGACGCGACGAAATCGCCCTCCAAGCGCGCGAATTGCACGCTTCCCGCGGGGGTGACGATCGGCCCGGTGTCATCGCTTTGTGCGTGCGCGCCAGCTGTTAAACAGGTGGCCGCGAGTACCCCCAGGAACAGTCGTTTCATTGCTTTCTTCCAGATTCGGCGGCCTTGCGCGCGGGTTCGATGAATAGTCGCCGCAGAGTGTAATGGGTGCGCGCGCTCGCGGCAACCGCGCGGACACGCCAAGCCGGCGGTCGCGCCCCCGTCCCCCGAAGCGTTGAAAGGGGACAGGGCATGCCACTTTCTAGCGCTCTTTTGTGAATGTCATCGCGCTAATGGGCGGGGCGCGACGGCTATATGGATAATGTCGAGCCAGGCGCGTCCGTCAGCATCCACTCGACGTTAGGCGCGCCGGCCTGCTTCGACATCCGCAGGAAATCGCGCGTGCCCAGCGCTGCCCACGCGCGGCCGCCGGGCGCCGATGCGGCGATGTCGTGGGGCTCCATCAGCGAAATGTCCGCGTCGAGCGGCAAATCCTGTGTCGAATCCGCTCGCCCTCTGGCTTTCGCCAGGTCGTATGCTCGCGAGACCATGCCGGAAAGCCTGGCCAGCCGAGTCGAAGGTGTCCGATCTTGGCCAACCCCGCTTCGCTCTAACGGTATTTGCCACTCCTGGACTAGGTTCGACAGGTAGTGATCCGCATCGCGCAATGCGAGGCTCTTGCTATTGCGCACATTCAGTGTACGAATGCCGACGACGTAATCCAGCGCCTGGGCATGCGTCCGGATTAACGGAGCCGTATGCAGCTCGCCATCCGAAACCGATGCGCGCGCCACGAGCAAGGCACTATTGACGATGTAACGCACCGCGGCGTCGTGTTGCTCGCCCTCGCCTTCGACGGTTCGACGCTTCCCCGTCTCGCCGCGCGGCTGAGCGGGTTCCGTTTGCAACACGGGCTCGATGCGCGTGCGCAACGCGTCGACAAAATCGGAGCGCGCCGGTGTGATGCCGTTCGCAGGCTGCAACGACGCCCGTGTATCCGCCAGCAACCGGCCATATGCGTCGGGTGCGAGCGTGGTCTCGTAGAGCGCCTTCAGCGGACCCGAGAGCGGCGGCCGAGCTTGCGTCTCCGGATCTTCATCGACCGCGCCACCCCGTATGCGAGGCATGATGACGAGCGTGCCGTCACTCGGGTCGCGCAGCGCTTCGAAGTGTTGTCCGTGCTTGACGCCGTTCGGCATGAGGATGTCGTTCGGATCGGTGGGAGGCGCATGGCGGCCGCCCAATAGCACCGCTTGCGCCGTTTGCCCGGCCGCATCGGTCAATATGACGGAACGACCGTCTTCGCTCGGCGTCACATCAGCCAAGTCGCCGAGTTCAATGCGCTCGGCGGTCGGCTCGCCGCCGCCTGTCTCGCGCGCAGCGTTGCGCACGACGCCCGAGAGCCAAGGCAAATCGTCGAGATGCGGTCCCACGGGAATCGCCCGTCTCCATCGCAACGGATCGGCGACGACCGCACGGCCATCGGGCCGCCCGTTCTCGCCGATCTTGCCCAAAAACATGTCGAAGTCGGTGATGTCGATGCTGCGCGCGATCAACGAATCGTGCACGTGCGTAATCGAGGCGGCCGTCTCGGGTGTAATCGGTATGCCGGCATGGCGGAGCAACGTGAGCATCGCGCGTTCGGCAACCACGTCCCGCGGCTGTCCTTCGATCGCTTTCATCAGGGATTTGTAGCTCGTCGCATAGCGATCGGAAAACACCGCGGGCCTGCCGAGGTAACGCCCTTGTTCCAAGTCGAGCACCGGCACGCCTTCGCCTCGCAACGCCTCGAGCACGGCCTTTTCCTGATCCAGCGCCTCGGCGGGCCGCGAATCTCGCAGCACGGTCACGACCTTCGGTGCCCCGGACGGCGTATTGATCGCGTAGGCCACCTTCGAGTTGCCGTAGCCGAGAACGACATCAGCCGTTTCGCCCTCGCCGGCGGGGACGACCGCATCCTCCCCCGTATGCAGCCGCCATGCGCGGGGGTCATCGACGTTCGAAGCGCCGTCGCGCGCCAGCACGGGGACTTGCAGATGCCGTAGTAAACGAGCTAATGTCGGCGCCGCCTCGGGCGCATCCGCATCGGTCAGCAGCACCACGCGCGTCCGCTTGGGGAACGTATCGGCGCCGACGACCTGGTGCGCGAGCGCCTCCGCGGACAGCGGCATGCCCGCGCCGTCGACCATCTGGCCGTTGCGGACCGCCGCCGCGACGACGAAGTCGCCATGCGTGCTCGGCGCGTTGCCGAATCGACTCAGTGGCGTACGGGTCGGAGGAGACGAGACGATGAGATCGGGCATCTGCCGCGCCAGGGTCAGCAAGGAAGACGCTGTATCGGTCGAGGACGGCAACGCCGCATCGGGCGCCAACTGCGCAGTCACTCGGCTATGAAGGCCACCGGCCAGGCTCCAATCGACGGGGGTGCGCTGCAAATGCGCGCATGCCTCGTCCAACGTGCGGCCGAGTACGGTGTCGCGCACATCGACACCGCGCTCCACGGCCTCCGACGTTTCCCTCGCACGATCGCCGCCGCCGATCGTCAGCGCCGACGCATTGGTCAGCCCCATCGCATCGACAACCTGGGCGACGACGCGTCCGCCTCGCGACGGCTCTAGACTCCATCCGCTGGAAAGCAATACCTGGGGTGCGTCGCCATGGATGCCCGAGGCTTGCCGCGGCGAGATCAAGACGTATGAAGCGGGGTCGTCAGCGACCGAGGCGGTAAGATCGCCGTTCCAGCCCTTGGACCAAACCAGCGCCTCGCCGGCAACCGGTGCCGGCTCACCCTGCGCTACGCGTTGTCCTTCTTGCGTTGAGAGCGTTGCTTCTCGAGCGCCGCTTGGGCCGCCGCTCGCTTGCGCGCCGCTTCCTCCTCCAGTTGACGAATCCGCTCCTCGCGCTGCTTCGGCGTCAACCCCGTCAGCCCCAGGCGCGCGTCCCGCGTTTGCTGTGACATCTTCTTCGCTCCCATTCGATGCAATACGGTCCAGGCCCGGCGCCGCCGCCGTTGCGGCTAAATGCGATCGAGCTTTGCCTTGTGCGTCGCTGCTTTGCTCGAGCGCACTCAGTGTAACCTCGGGCGCTTGGCCGTCCGGTTCGATTTCGCTCGCCGGTTCCTCGTCAACGGCTCCGCCCCGCATCACGGGCGTGATGAAGAATTCGCCGGTTTCGGGATCGGTCACGAGTAAGAAGTGTTGCCCTTGCGCCGGCCCTCCGGGCAGACGCACATCGGCCGGATCGAGCGTGAGCGCACGCGCGCCCGTTCCGAGCACCCGCGCCGATACCGTGGCGCCCGAGTCGAGCGTCAACGTCACGGTTCGTCCGTCCTTCCACGGCTCGATGCTTTGCAAACGCCCCGTTTGCAGCTTCGCAAGCGTCGCCTGCAACGTCTTGCTACGGTTCACCCCCTTGTCCGCCTCCGTGAAGATCTCCGAGAGCGTACTGTCTTCGGTAATCTTCGCGTACCCGAGGTGCATTCCTACGCCGTATTCGCCCTCGCGTTTCGGGTGCGGGACATCGGTCAACCCGTTTTGCTCCGCATAGGCGGTCAAGCGCCGCTGCGCGCCCTGCAAGGCCCCGCGCAGCGCCCCCTCGTCGAGCGGACCCGCCACGACGATGCCCACCTCGTCGCCGCCCGTACGCATCGGTATGACATCGGCCCCCGTATGCGCCAGCTCGTCGGCGACGATACCGACGATCGAACGATAATGCGCGTTGGCCACTTCCGCGACGTCGTTCATCGCCGCATTGAGCCCGCCGAGGTTGAAGATGTCGCCGGACACGTAATACGCCGTACCGTCGCTGCTTCTCACATAGTCGCGGGTACGCTTGACGGTGCTTGACTTGACCGACGCCTGACGCGCGTCGAAGAAGCCCGAAACGTCGTCGAGCGCGACGGGCTGGACAAGCGAGCGCGCCTGCTCGGGCGTCAATCCATAACCGCATGCCCGCTCGATATAGTCGAGTGCCGCGGCTTCGGCGGGATCTGTTACGTGCGTCGTGGGCCGCAGCTCGTAGGCAAAGGGTTCGACCGGCGGCGCGCTCTGTCGTCCCGGCCCGGACGGCGGCGCAAGCGCCGAGACGTTCTGTGCGCCCTCGTCTTCCGATACGCTCGGTGCTTCGTCCGTCGAACGATTGCCCGAAGTCTTGCTGCGATTCACACCGAGGTCGGCTTCGGTGAAGATGTCGGACAGCGACAGTCCGGGCAAAATCGGCGCAGCGCCGAAGTGCATACCGACGCCTTTTTCGCCCTTGCGCTTCGGATGCGGAATATCGGCGAGCCCCTGTTCTTTCGCATAGCCGGCGATGCGATCGCGCGCGGATTGCAGCGCGGACGCAATCGACTCGTCATCGGCCGAGCCCACCACGACGAATCCTAATTCGTCGCCTCCCGTCCGCATAGGAACGACCTTGGCTCCCGTTCGCGACAGTTCCTCGTCGGCGATATGCGCCATTGCCTGATAGTGGACATTCGCGTGTTCGGCCACATCTTCGAACGCTGCATTTAGTCCGCCTAGGTTGTAGATATCGGCGGAGATGTAATACGCCGTATCGTCGGTCGCCTCAACATGACGGCTCGCGTCGCTCACGGTTGTCGCCTTGACGTGGCCCTGCCGTGCATCGAAAAACTGCGTCGTGTTATCGCGCGGGGACGTCCACTGAAGGTCTTCGAGCGCCTCCGGGCTCAAGTCGTACTGCGATGCGACCTCATGGAACGCCTCGGCCGCGATCGCGTCGGGATCCTTGAATCCGCCCGGCGCTTCGACGGTGGACGACGCGTCGGGCATCGTCGTTCCACCCCCGTGCGTCAACTCGATCACGAGATTCCAGTATCCGCGCGGACTCGCTTCGTAATGCGCGGAGGCCGGCGTCAACCCTAGCTTGCTCAGCGCGCGCATGCCGGTGCCGGCGAGCGGCGTTTGCGCGGCCGGCACACCCGCATCGCGCGCCGCCACGGTCTCCGGATGCTCGACGTCGTCGAACACCAATCGCCCGGTAGGCCGCACGTTGGCTTGCTCGAGCGCGCAAGCGAGCAGTTGATGGCCGCTGCCCTTCGGCAAGCCACCCTTGCGCAGATCGAGCACACGAACGGTACTCGCGTTGACCGGGCCGGCTCCGATCGGTCCGGTCGCATCCTCGGCAACGAGATTGACGGCCACCGCGGGATCGGTCTCGTGCGCAAGCTCGAAGGCATCGTCGCCGATCGTCGTTCCGACGAGCTGTGCGTTAAAGGCCTGCTCGTCGTCGGACAACACGCGTGTGGGCAGGCCGACCGTCTCGGGCGGCGCCGGCTCGCCTACCGTCGATTCGATCGGGGTGGCATTGCCCTCATGCTCGAACAACGCTCTAACGACGCGCGCATCGCGTGCCGTTCTAACCGTGCCGGCCAACTCGCCGCGCGGAACGAGGTACATGCCTTGCGTTTCCCACCCCATCGCCGCAGGATTTCCGCCGATGCGGCGAGCAAGGTAGTAGCGCGTCTTCGTTTTGCCGGTTTTCGTTTTGAAATCCGTCAAATAAGCCAAGAGCTCGACGTGCAACCCGGTCTCTTCATATCCTTCCTTGACGGCGGTCGCCTGCAACGACAAACCTTCGTCGACCGAGCCCTTGGGAAACGTGCGGTGCCCGGTAAAGTGATTCGTCGATTCGATGATCCACACCCGTCCGTCGGGTTCGACGATCACTACGCCGGCCTTCTTGACCGAGGCGTCGGCCGCCGGCTCGACCAGGTCCGGATTCTGACCGGAGACGTTCTGCCAGCCCTCCAGTGTCGTTGGCGGCTCCCATGCCGTCATGGGCACGCCGCCCAGGACATCGGGATGGGCACCGTCCGGTACGAATACGGCCGTCGCGGCCGGGTCGTGCCACGTGCTCTGGGCGCTCGGTTCGGTGGGCGCCTCGATGACAACCGGTTTGCCGTGTTCGTCGCGTCGCGGGTGAATGCGCGGCGGCGGCGCCTCGCTCGAGGCCGCCGTCGGCGGCGACGCGGCGAATTTCGCGACGTTCGAAGCGGCGGCGGGCTTGGAAGCCTGAGCACCGCGACTAACGGGACCGGTACCCCGGGGCGGGATTTCGATCGTCTTCGCGCTTCCGGGGATGATCCGACTTTGCAGGTCCATCGCATCGGCCCAGCGCAACCCGAATTGATCGGGCGAAGCAAGCCAATCTCCGAGCACCGGTTTGTCTTCGTTGCCGGGCGCCGTCGCGTCGCCCTGATGCACGGCGTTGCGCCGGATCTGGTCGAGGACCGATCGCGGAACCTCGAAGGTATGCATCACGACGTCGTCCATCCCGCCGCGCTTTTGCTCGTAGTAGTCGAGCGATCGCTGCATCGGCCCGAGATTGAGCCAGACGACCGAGCCTCGGTTCTGCTGCGTATCGAGGAACGTGACGTTGCCTTCGTCGTCGAGATGTACGCGCTTGTTTTGCGCGCCTTCGACGCGCGACACCGTCACCGTGTTCTTGCGCACGGCATTGCCGTCGGGCGCCCAGGCGTCGTCCGTCATTAAGAGCACGGGGCTACCGAGCTCGTCGGCGAGCGCGCGCGCGAACGGCTGGCGCTGCGCATCGGGCACCGTGGTCAACAGCATGACGGGTGCATTCGACGTATGCCCCGCCGCGCGGGCCGATTCGGCGACTTGCGAAGGTCCGCGCGCCAGCAACTCGCTCGTGTTGCCGTTGATGACGAACATGCCTTGCGGCGCGAGGTAAGTGTCGATCTTGACCGGATCGTCATCCGCGAAAACTTCGAGGTTCGACGATTGCCGTTGTTCGAGCAAGTTCCACTTGACGCGGATCGGCTGCGCGCCGTCGGGCTGCGACAGCCCTCGGTTCATATCGGGTTGCCAAACCGGATGCGAAACGGCATCCGGAAAATGCAACAGCCAGTTGCGATCCTCATAGCTGCCTTCGAGGCCGTACACCGGCGCGTGCATTTCATTGGCCAACTGCTGCGCGAACGAGTCCGCGCCGCCGGCCGTATATTCCGCCAGCACGGCGATCGGTTGACCGGGCGTGTAAGTCCGTTCCTCGAGGCCGAAGTTCTCGCTGAGGCGATTGGCCAGACGCTGCGGCGTAACGAGCCGGCGCCGCAAATCCATGATCGCGGTGACCGGTCGTCCGTTCAGATCGAACAGCGCGTCGGGCGTGCCAAGCGCGCTGACCACATGGACATCCGGCGCGATCGTAATGACGTTGGTCGCGTCGCGGCGCTCGTGGTTGGGGCGGAACACCCACTGCGTATCGACCTTTCTCGCCTCGGTGTAGATAAGACCGGTCTCGTTGACGTAGGTCGCCATCCACTGGTTCAGCGGATATTCGCTCTTCTTGACGGGAAAGCCCGTTTCGAAAGGCCCCTTGTTTTCGGGAGAGCGGCGGATAGGCGACCGAGACGGATTCGGACCCGCACCGCCCGCATCGACACCCGTTCGCGCGGCATTCTCGGACTCGGCCTCGTCCGCTATCGCAACGCTCTTGCGAGGAACATAAAGCAACGCCGCGGGATCTTCGACCACGGGCAGTGCCGAATAGAACAATTGGTCGCGTTCACCGGGGCGCGCCTTCGGACGCGTCAGTCGCGGCAACCCGCCGAACGGGCGCATGGCGTTGCTTGGGCTTTGCGCGTCGTCGCCCATGGCCCAAGGGTCGTCGTCCGTCGCGCCGCCGCGTATGCGCGGCATCAGCACATACTCGCCGGTATCCGGATCGGCGACGACTTCGAAACGCTGACCTCGGTCCGGCTGGTTCGGCAACAAGATGTCGTCCGGCTGCGCGTTCGCCGATGTCCGCGCGCCCCCTAGCGCCTGAGCATCGATAACGCTGCCGTCCGCGAGCCGGATCTGCACCGAGCGGCCGTCGGCCGAGCGCGAGAAACCGACTACCGTCAGCGGATTTTCATGCGCGGAGACGGCTAGACCGTCGACATTGATCGTCGGCTGATTGCTTTGCGACGGTGCGGGCTCGTCGCCCGTTTGCGTGGACTTGGATGGCTGCGTGCGAGACAAAAGCACACTCGCTAGTGCAGCAAGTCGGGCGTTGCGGACAACGACCTGGTCTTCGGGCGACTCGCCAAGCGTGATCGTTCGCGACGGATCGACGCTCGCACCGGCGGGAAGCAGATCGCTCAACTGCTGCATTTCCTCCGGCGTCAACGGCGCGCGGCGATCGCCGTTTCCGCCGCCGCCGAACAACCCAGTCTCCGATGCGGCATCCCTCGCTTGCAGCAGGTCCGGCACTTGGCGCTTGCCGGTCAATTCGGCAATGCGCGCCGCCTGGTTTTCGTCGAGCCCGATCAGCGCGGTTTCACTGATGTTGACCTCGCCCGATCGCAGCAAACGCACGCCCTGCGGCAGCGCTTCGTTCACCGCTTGCACATGCGCCGCTTGCGCGACTTCGGTTTCCGCGTGCATGCGGCTCACTCCGGCGCCCGACGCCATGAGGCCGGCGGACGAAAAGAAGTTGAGCCAGTCTCCCAAGCTCGCTTGACCGCCGCTCGTCACCAACCCATAGCCTTGCTGCGCCATCGAGCCGAGATTCGTCAGCATGGCCAGGATGCCTGCGGCCTTAAACCCACTCGCGCCGGCGAGCGACGTCAAGCCGCGTGTGGCCGCCGCGGTGCGCAACGCCGCTGCGTTGGAGCCCGTCAACCGCGCACGCAGCAAGCGCGCGGTCCAGCTATCGTCGAACACGCGCATGCCGCGATAACCCGGTGCGGCCAACTCCGCACGTGCAAGCGCGAGCGGGCTCGCATCGCGCGAGACACCGATGATGCGTGCGGCGTTCGCGAATGCCGCGTCGCCGGCCGACAAACGCGCTGCCATCGTACCCGTGCGCGCAAGCAAGCCCGCGCCGCTCGCTGCGCCGCCGAATGCACTGGCCGCGAGAGTGAGCCAATTGACCCAATTGTGCGTACCGCCCGGCGCGGACAACTTGCGGACCGCATCGACCGTTCCGGCCGCCGCGCTCACCGCAAATCCGATATCGGCCGCCTCGGAAAGCATCATGAGCCATAGCGGCGCGGTCTCGGGCAACGTGATCATCGCGGCAATCCCGCCCGCGATGGTTAGCCCCGTCACGATGTCGCCACGCAGGTTTTCCCAGTCGTACCAGTGGTCGTATGGCTTGTAATCGACGAAATAGGCATTGCCGGTCTGGACCACGCCCGATGCATCGACGACCCAATGCGGCTGGACGAGCATGAATCCCTTATTGAATCCCGTATGCGATTGCCAATCCGAATAGCCGTTGCGCGCGGTGGTGTCGGCGGGGCCTACGTCGATCATGTGCCCGTCCGCCGCGACGCCTTCGAGTAGCGTAAAGCTCGTCGCTTTATCGTCCTTCGACGGCGCGCGCGATTTCCACCATTGGCCCGATAGCGAGGCGACGGTGACGGGCGAAGCACCGTCGGGCTTTTTGACCCCCTCTCCTTGCAACAACGCTTGCGCCGCATCGCCGAGTGTCGTCTTATGGCCCGACGCATCGAAGATCACGTCGTTGACGTTAAATAGCGCGAATTCGCCGATCGATAAGGCCTGCTCGTCGGCAAGCGAGGTGGGGCTGTAGTCGGTCTTCAACCCATTGGCCTGACCGAGCGTATTGATAAATTGATCGTAGCTTGTGGCTACCTGCATACCGTCTTGCCATTGCAGTCCGGCGAGATGTTGCTGTGCCGTCACGACCGTCCCGCTGCCCGGCACGAATGCCGTATCGGCTGTGAGCGCACCGTTGCCGTCGTGACCGACGTTGATCGGTTTCGCCGGTTTGCCGAGATTGGGAATTCCTGTCTCGCGCGCGATTTCGATACCGAGGTCGCTCGTTGGGTCGTCGTCGAGCATGTCCTGCGCAAGCTGCACCTGCCCGCCTTGCTTTTTCAGGCTGCCGAGATTCAGGCCTTCGCCCCAAACGACCGCACCGCCTTCATCCATGATCGTTTGCGTATTCAGGCGCGAACTGTAATCAACGCTGCCGAACTCCTTATCGCCGACGATCATCTGCTCGAGCGCCCCGCGCAAGGCGGTCATATCCGCGTTCTGCGCTCCGCCGCCCTCGACGTAGATCCGCGAAATCTGCGTCAAATCGTTAGCGCTTTTCGTCCATCCCACGAGCTGCGCCGTCGAGAATCCCGAAGCGTCGGCCCCGGCCGGAAACAACTGATGCAGCACGAGCGCCGCCATATCCGGGCTCGTCCCTTGCAAGATATCGGCCAGCGTCTTGAGCTTATCGGGATCCTTCTTTTGGCCGTACACCGCATCATGAATCGCGCCGATGAGTTGCTTGACCGACGGATCGTTGGCGGCGCCGTCGAGCAACTCGGCATAGAACATCGTGCCTTGGTACGCCTGCAAGCGCGTGCTCACCGTATGCAGGCGCGCCCGAAGGCTCGCCGCGTCGCCACCCGCGCTCGGCGGAGCCGAGCCGATGATCGAGTTCAGCGCGGATACCTTCAATTGCGAGATCGTCGCATCGCCCATCACTTGCCGATAAAGCTGCGGGTCGCCCTGCTCCAGCCCCGACGTCTCGTACGTCAGCATTTGCGCGCCGGCCACGTCGCCTGCCGACGCATCGGCCCCGGAGGGCGTGGCCGCTTGCTGCGCGTACTGCACCTGCCCGACGATCTGTAGCGCGTTGAGCCCCGTCTGCCATTGATCGAAGGCGCTCTCGAGCGCCTTCGCCTCCGGCGAATCCTTGCCGGCCGACTGTGCCGCTTCGATCTGCGGCGCAAGCGCCGTCAATTCGAGTTCGTTTTGCGCCTTCCACATCGTATCGAGGTGAAGCGGATCGGACTGCCACGCGCTATCTGTAGGCGCCTTGCCGGCTGCCGCGTTCAACGCGGCCGAGAGCGCCGCATGATACTGCCGCAACGCGTCGGCCGCGGCGCTTTGGTCGCTAGCATCGTTCTTGTTTTTGTCCGCCTTGCTTTGGGCGTCCTGCCACGCGGCGTAGGCCGTATTGACCTTATCGACGAGTCCGCCGCCGCCGTTTTTCCCGGACAACGCATCGGTATCGGGCTTGACGTCCTGCTTCATGCCGACGATGGCCGGATCGGTTGACGACGCAGGTGCACCGTTCACCACTTTGTCGATGGTCGAGGCGTCGATCAGGTTCAACGCCTTTAACTGCTGCGACGCGAGATCGATCGGATCGGCGCTCGTCGGATCCTTGTAGTACGAGGGCAAATTCTGCTGCCCCAAGACCGTCAACGCAGCCTGGGTCAGCACGACGTCCGATTGCTTCGATCCGCTCAGCCACGCTCGGGTCAGGGCGATGGCCTCTTTCATCGTCATGCCGTCGGAAACGAGACTTTGCAGGTACTGCGCCGCACTCGGCCCGCCTTGGTCGGCGAGCGGGATGTTCGGCGTAAGCCCGCCATTTGCGACTTGCCCCGATTGCAGCGTATTCGTCGCGGCGTCCAACGTCCGCGCATCGAATAGCTGATCCTGTTTCAGTTCGGATGCCGCTTGAGCGATCAAATCGCTCGGCGCCTTCGCCTTGCCGCTGTTGATCGCCTGCGCGTCGATTTGCCCTTGCTGAGCGAGCATCGCTTCGGCCCAAGTCCGATCGTCGATCGACGGGTTCGCCTTGCGCACTGCCGCCAGCGCCTTTTCTAGCGCCGCGGCATCGGACTGGCCAGTCTTCAACTGCGGGCTGAGCGCGCTTTCCGCCGTGGCCAGCGTCCCGGCGCCGTCGGCCGCGGGCGTCACCGGCGCCGCGTTCGGCTTTAGACTCGTGTACTTCGCGAGCGTCTTGCCCAGGTCGCTATCGGGCGATTGATCGATTAGCGACTGGTAAAGCGCCGTGGGATCGTTGAGCTGGGAATTGCTCAGGTAGGCCAGCGGTTGAAACGCATTCGCGAGCGTATCCTCATGCGCCGCATTTTCCCGATTCAGCTCCGAGAGCAACGCCTGCAACTTCGTTTTCAACGCGCCGACGAGCGGCTGCACAACCGTGCTTTGCGGCCCGCCGACCGCATCGACGATACGCGCGAGCGGACCGTAATAGGAATCGCGCTGACGCATCGTCTCCGTGCCCGCGAACATGTATTCCGGGCCATCACCCACAAGCGAGACGATCTTGTCTTGCAACTTCGCGTACAGCGCCTTCGCCAGTTCCGGCGAAGCCTTCGCCGTCCCCTCCAGCAAATCTGCGATGTCGGACAGGTTGCCCGGCGTACCGACCGCCTGCATGTTTTGCTGGGTCGTGCTCGCGGCCAACGTATCGTGCAGCAACGGGTCGAAGAGCGCCGTGCCGCGATACTTCGATAGTGCCGCGCCTTCGGCGTCCAGCGTGTCTTGCGCGCTTTTTCCGCGTGCGCCGGTGATATCGGCAAGCGCGGCGGCTCGCAGATAGACGATACGCTGATCGTCGCTAACCTCTTGGTCGAGCGCGCTGCATGTCGGGGCACCCGCGAGTTGCCGCGTCAGCGTTTGCGCCGCATTGATATTTCCATTCGCGCCGCCGCCCCGAGCGGCCGCGACCGCATCGACGATTTGTGCCGCCTTTAGCGAGACGAGCAGATCGTCGGCCTTCGGCGCCCCCGCCACGCCCTTGGCCGTGTTCAGCTTGACTACCGTCTGCTCGGCTTGCCAGCGGCGATCGATTTGCAGGAGATCGCCGCGCCAGTTCCCGTTGGACTGGCCTGCCGCTGCATCGAGTTCGGTCGAGAGCGCTTGATGATAGGCCGCGTCATCGCGTGCCAGTTGCGCATCGGTCGCGTGATTGGCCTTATCGGTTTGGTACGTTCGGTAAGCGTTCTGCGCCTGCGTCGCCGCCGCATCGAGCCCGGCGCTAGGGTCGACCTTGACTGTCAACGCCTTCAGTGCGGCCTCTTGTACCGGTTTCGCGAAAATACCCAGTCCATCTACCTGCTGCGTAGCGGCTTGCAACGGATCGAAATCGGTATGACCCGCCTCGGTCTTCGCCGCGGCATCGCCTTCGATCGCCGTGGCCGCTTCGTCGAGCGAGACTTCGTTGCGCTCGTCGCCGCCGAACTGAACGCGAGCGGCGTTGACCGCTTCGGCGAGCGTCATTCCGCCGTCCAACCCTTGTTGGATGGCCGTGCGTGCCGCATCCGCGTCGATCGGCGATTTTGTATCGGCCGCACTCGTCGCGAGCGGCTGGTCGGTCAGCGACTTCGTCGCCGCATCGAGGGTCGAGTAGTCGAATACGTGAGTAAGACCGACTTCGCTCGCGGCTTGCTCGATTGGGTCGACATGCGTATCGGTCTGTGCGGCATGGGCGGCGTCGACTTGCGCTTGCAGCAAAATTGCCGCGCGCGCAAGCGCCTCCCGGCTGATCGCAGCATTAGTCCGCTCGATCTGCTCGATCGCCGCTTGCAAAGCGGCTGCATCGTTAGGAGGGAGGTCTTTGAGTTGCCCGCGCAATGCGCTTTGCGCACTCGAAACATCCGCAGCGGAAGGCGGAGGCGGAGGATTGCTGGGCACCGGCCTCACCGGCACGCCCATCATGACGCCATTCGGTCCGTCGATCATCGGTTTTCCGGTTTTCCGGTTATCGCCAAGTCCGGTGACAAGCCTATTGCCTACGGTCCTTGGGTCGAGCTGGGGTACGTAAGTCGAAGATGGGCGAGCGATAGGCGGCTGCGCCGATGCATTGCGCTCGGCTTCGACCCGTCAAAATATCGCGGAACCTAGTAGGCATCGCAAGGCAAGCATTCGTAGTTGCCCGCTGCGAATCGATGCATTTCAAATTTCAAACTACGATGCCGATCGATCGCCTCGTACGACGGCTCCGATGCCTACGAAGCTTCGTTGCGATGGCTGGCACGTAATGGGGTCATACTTGCTATCCCGCACCACCCATTCGATTTGGAGGCACGATGGCAGCCGGTATGACTTCGGATTTGAATAAGAACGAGACAGCCAGGCACGATGAAACGCCGCCCATTCCTGCGATCGTCCCTACGCGATGCGCGCTGCTCGTCATGCACTACCAAACCGACATTCTTGGGCTGTTTCCGTCTGTCGCCGAAGGCTTGCTCGCAAATACGCGCGCCTTATGCGAGGCAGCGCGGACCAAAGGCGTCGGGATCTTTTTTGCGAATTTACGGTTCAGCCCCGGCTACCCGGAAGTCAGCCCAGCGAATAAGAACGGACAAGGCATCAAGGGCCTTGGCTTGTTTACCGACGATCGCCTGGCACCGGAGCTCGACCGGCGCGCCGACGAACCGCTCATCTATGCGCACCGCGCCAGCGTATTCGTCGGCACCGACCTAGAGGTTCGGCTTTCCGCGCGAGGGATCGATTCGCTGATCATGGTCGGCATTGCGTCGACCGGCGTCGTCCTTTCGTCGGTGTCCTATGCGAGCGACGCCGATTTCCGTTTGTACACGGTCAAGGATTGTTGCTACGACCCAGACGAAATCGTGCATGAGCACTTGTTCGCCACCGCATTCGAGTCGCGCACGACCGTCCTCTCGATCGAGGAAGCCCTACGGTTGCTGGGCTAAGCTAGGCGTTCGCAAGCGCCGGATTCAGCGCCTTTAAACGCCTCATATCCGTTTGATGGGAATGAAATGCCCATCCTTGCCGACCGGCGTAAGCGGCAACCCTTCCCGCTCGCGCCGTTTTCGTTCTTTCGACAACGGTGGGCATGCATGCTCGTCGTAGTACATGACCATGCAGTCGAGACACAGCATGCATTCCATTTGATCGATCCGCCCCGCGTCATCGATGGCTTGCGAGCCGCAGCCGACGGCACATGCATGGCAACTCGTGCATTCGCTCTTGCGGCGTAGCTTGAACAGGCGCAAGCGCCCAGGCAGCGCGAGGCTCGCGCCGAGCGGGCACAGATACTTGCAGAACGGGCGCTCGACGAAAATCGAAGCACCGACGACAACCGTCCAAAACAGCACGAACGGCCACGACCGGTGGAACACGCCAACGAGGAACGTGGTCTTGAACGGCTCGACTTCCGCGAGCTTTTCGGCCCACGGCATCGAAAAGAACGACACGGCAAGCAAAACCGCGAACACGACGTACTTCAGCTTGCGAAGCCGGTTGTGCCAGACCATCGGCAGCTTGCGCTGCAACTTCTTTAGGCCCACCGCGCGCGCGATCTTAAAGAGCATTTCGGACATCGAACCGAACGGGCACATCCAGCCGCAAAAAAGACCGCGCCCCCAAACGATGACCGTAACGGCGATCACGATCCAAAACATAAAAATGAACGGATCGGATAAGAAAAGCCCGATGTTCCACCCCCCGAACAGCGAATGAATCAGCGTCAACACTTGCGTGATCGACGGCTGCGCCAGCTCGTACCCTCCCGCGAAGCCCACCGCAATGAGCCAGCTTGCGGTCTTCGGCCATGCCACCCAGCGCTTGTCGTTGCGCTTGGCCAAGCGTACCCAGCGATCGCGCATGACGAAAAAGAACACGACCGCAAACGCCCAACTCGCGAAGAGCCCGATCTCCAACGCTTTGGCACGCCATGCACTGTGCCAGGCCGGCGCGGCCGCCTCGACATGCGGGCGGCCGCCGACGAGAAAGCGCCCGGGCAGCCAGTACGGCGAGTTGAATGCGGAAAAGCTCTTGGCTCCCGTTTCCTGATCGATCTTGTGGCCGAGGAAAACGAATTTCCATGGGTAGGCCGCGCTGAATTTGCCGCTTCGAACGATGAAAATGCCCGTTTCGTTGAACGACGGCGCCCCGGCGGCCTGCAATGTGTACAGATTCAGGTAATCCGAATCTTTGAACGTGAAGGCGTTGATGCCTTGCCTCACTTGAATCCGATCGAAGATGCCGCCGCGAACGAAACCCGATCCCTTAAACGACTCGCTACCGTTCGAGACGACGAACAGCGCGTGTTCGCCCGGTTTCAAGCGATCCATGAGCTGCGTATAGTCGTAATCGCCGAGGATGCTCTTGCCGATCGCGGGTGCGTTTAGATACCCATAATAGAGATCGAGGTAAGGTCCGCCCGTATCGGCCGCGCCCACATCGCTAGCATGGACTTCCAAATGTTGAACGGCGCCCATCGCAACGAGCGCCTGCCAACCGTAACGCGCATCCGCCGGCGCCAACTTTGCCTGGGGCAAGGCGGCTTCCTTGACGATCCCGACCTGGCTCGCGACCGCGATCGCACAGCGCGAAATCAATTGGTTTTCGGCAATGGCGGTGACGGTCGCGCCCGAAATCGCATCCAGCCCCGCGCTCCCCGCTTCCCCGCGGCCGATTTCAAAACGAGCGCCGGCAAACTTGCCGAGGTATTGATGCAAAAAAGCCAGCAGTTTCGATTCGGGAATGCCGACCAGCAAGATCGGCTCGCTGTGTTTCAGTACTTTAACGCCCGTGATAACGCCTTTCGTATCCATCCCGATCAACGTCACGATCGGCTTGCCCGAGTACCCTTGGATGTCGACGATGTCCGTCGACAAAAATACATATCCCTTCAGGGTGCGCGCATGGCCATCGTCGGCGTAAGCCTTCACGTACGGCGGGTTGCCCGTTCGCGCCGAAAACGCGTTCGTGCCCGGCAGCACGCCCGCGCAGTCGGTCCATTTACACAGATCGGGTTGGCTGAACAGCGCATCCGGCAACTCTTGCTCATACATGGAAGCGAAAGTCGGAGACGCCGTCATCGCCAGCAATATCAACGCGAAAAGCCAAGACGTTATCTTCATGGGCGTTAGGTTCACGACGCTTTCGCAACCATATAGTCGACGGCTGCCTTCACCTCGTCGTCCTTCAGGCCCGGATTCGCCCCGCGCGGCGGCATCGTGCCGTTATTGCCCGTGAAGCCTTCGAGCGCGTGCTTGTACAAGGTCGGCTTGCCCTTCGCGATCCGGGGTCCCCAATCGGCTTTATTGCCGAACACCGGCGCGCCGGCGGCCCCCGTTTGATGGCACATGAAGCAAACGCTCTTGAACACTTTCTCGCCCGTCGGATTCGGCGCGGCGGCCGCCGCTTCCGGCGCCGCGGCTGCGGGCGCTTCGGTCGACACGGATGCAACGGGGGCGATCGGCTTCGACGGCGAAGCGGCAGCGGCCGTTTGCGGGCCGGCCCCGCCCTTATCGCACGCCGCCAAACCGAATACGAGGGAAAATCCGACTGCTGCGATCAACACGTTACGGCTTTTCATGGTCTTTCCTTATCAAGCATTGGCACAGACAGGGGTTTGCGTGCCGGACGCTTCCGGCGTCTCGCACCCAAACCGAGATTCGTAACCGAGAAGCGGTTGCGCGAGCAGCCGCTCGATGAGCATCCGGACGTTGCGCCAGGGCTCGGCGTCGATCTCGCTGACGGGATCCGCGACGACGGTACCGTCGGGCATATGCAGGTGGTTCGGATACGTGGCGAGCCCGCGATGCACCGGCGCGGTATCGATCCGCATCTCGGCTTCGCCCCAGCGCCACTCGAATGCATATTCGTTGCGCTCGGCCACACGAATGAGCAAGGCAACGCCGTTAGGCAGGCTGACCTCGATCGCATCGCGACACAACGTGACCGACACTTCCGGCATTGCGCCGAATGTCGTCTCGATGCTTTCTTTCAGTTCGATATGCTGCATCGTCATACTCCGGTGGCCAGTAATTCGCGCAACTGCGCACGCACTGCGTCGCGCGTTTGCGCGAGCGTCTTGGCGGCGAGATAGCGCTCGTAGGCCGGATGCTCGTCGACTTCGCTGGAAGCAATCCGTTCGAGTAAAACGTCTTCTTGCTCGACGCCGTACGCGCCCAAAATCCGTTTGCGGTCTTCGCGCAAGTCGTACAGCAACCGACTGAGCGAATCGAGTTGTAATGCCGCTTCCGACGGCACGTGCTGAAAGAAATGCGTCATGCGACCTCTCCTACATGTTTTGATCTTTGACGACCCCGCCATCGGTCGTCGCCATATCGATGGAAATGCCATCGAACCGATAGAGTTTTCCGCCTTCGGCCTGCATGAACCGCCGGGCATCGTCTTCCTTCGCAAAAGAGGCGAATGTCTGCCCCATCGCGCCAAGCTGTTTCGAACCCACGACGTAGTAGGCCTGTTTGGCATCGATCCAATGCCCGACCGGGTGTCGCCAATCGGTGCTTGCCATGTCCTGCACGTACATCGCACCGATCTTTCTGTCGTGTTCGGGACGCAGAAAGACCGAGAACAGGCCAAGCGTGTCGCAGAAAAAGTCCGCCTGTCCATCGGCATAGACGATTTGCGCTTTCGGCCCGGGGTAGTCGTTCAAACTCATGCCGTCCAGCACGCTGACCGTCGTATCGGTCACTTCATGCGGCGACGGCAACGGCTGTTCGCGGGTTCCACACCCGGCGGTCAGCGCGACGAGCAGCGCGGCGACGGCCATGCATCCGGAAAATCGCCTATTCATCGATCGAATCTCCAAGCGGCGAGACCTAGCGGCGCCACGATCCACGCCAGCATCGCCAAACCAAGAACCATGGGCTCGGCGAGCGCGGCGGGAAACACGCTCACGAGTCCATACATCGTGTGCAAATCGCCGGGACCGAAGATGTTCAAGATGCGGAAAACGTCCGCCGGATTGAGTATCAACAGCACCGGAAACAACGGGCCGACGACGGCGCCGCCCGTCAGCACGAGTGCGCCGAGCAGCAGCAAGTCATAGACGAGTACGAAGAAAAACCACAGCGCCACCGCGACGCCGCTCGCCGAAGTACGGCTGCGGCAAAACGCCGACGCCGACACGGCAAGGCTTAGGAATACCCAGCCGAGCAGCACTGCGCTGACGACGAAGCCGGCGTACTGATACCAATCGGCGGCGGGCGCGCGCAGCGCGATCACGATGCCCGCGAGCCCGAACCCGGCGAGCGTCGCGCACGTGAGCGCGGCGGCCAGACCCAGGTACTTGCCGAGCACGAGTTGGATACGGCTGATCGGGTAGGACAGCATCAGATTTAACGTGCCGCGTTCGCGCTCTCCGACGAGCGCATCGAAACCGAGAATCAATGCGATGAGCGGCAGCAGGTAAATCGTGAGACTAACGAGGCTGGCGATCAGCGGTTCGATGCCCTGGAAGCCGACCACGCCCTGCACGGCCGCGCCGAAGTAGGACGTCACGACCGTGAACGCGGCGAATACGAGCGAGACGGCCAGCACCCAGCGGCTGCGTAGACGATCGTGGAATTCCTTGCCGGCGATGACGCACACCTGCGTCCGATACGTACAATGCGAGGCGCTCATGCCATCGTCTCCGTACAACCGAGAAACACGTCCTCGAGCGAGGGTTCCTGAATTTGCAGATCCGCAATCCGATCGGAGAGCGACGACAGCGCGGCGAGTGCAGTCATCTTCGCGTGGCGCGGACATTGCAAGCCGATATGCCGCCCACGCGCCGTCAAGTTGAAAAACGGTGCGCGGCGCAACTCGGCTTCGAGCGGACCGATATCGTCGCTATTGGCGAGGACGTCGATCGAAATCGGCAAATCGGTTTGGCCGCGTAACGTCTGCACGCTGCCCACCGCGCGAATCCGGCCGCCGTGCAAGATCGCCAGGCGATCCACGCGCTGCTGAATCTCCGCCAGGATGTGCGATGTGACGACGATCGTCGCGCCCGCTTGCTGGCGCGTTCTCAGCGTTTGATAAAACTCGCGGATGCCTTTCGGATCGAGCCCGTTTGTCGGCTCGTCAAGGAACAGCAATTTAGGATCGCCGAGCAGCGCCTGCGCAAAACCGAGACGCTGCTTCATCCCTTTCGAATACTCGCGTACCTTGCGCGACGCCGCGCCGCTCAAGCCCACCTCGTCGAGCAGCGGCTCGCATTGAGCAAGCCCGACGCCCTTGAGCTTCGCGAAAAAGCGCAACGTCTCGATGCCGGTCAGATTGTCGTAGAGCACGACGTTTTCGGGCAAATAGCCCAGCGTGCGCTTGACCGCGAGAAAGCCGCGCCCGCGCGCCGCTTCGCCGCGAATGCGAACCTCGCCCGCGTCCGCCGGCACGAGTCCCAGCATCAACTGAAACAAGGTACTTTTGCCGGCGCCGTTGCGGCCGATCAGCCCGAAGAGCTCGCCTTGACGGATGCTCAGATCGACGCCGTCGATCGCGCGCACGCCGCCGAAGGCCTTGGCCACGCCCATAAGTTCGATCATCTGGATTGCTCCATTTGGCGCGTCCAAGCCGCATGCAGCGGCCGCATCCGCGGCGCTTGGTCGACAACGCTCGGCACGTTCATCAACGGAAACTGCTGAGCGATCAGACGAAGCGATTGCAATGCAGGGCTGTTCATCAATACGTTGATCATCGGCACGCGCCAGGTCAGGCGATCGACGAGATCGTTCGCCGTGTACGGGATATCGCCGACGCCGCGCGAACGCTTGTCCCAGCCGAAATAGTTGCTCCAATAGTTTCCGGTCCATGCGACATCGCTCGCGGCGACATAGCGGATCTGTTCGTGGTTGCCGATGAAGTCGTTGCCCGCCACGTCGTTATGGACCGACCCGCCCCACAAGTGAACGCCCACGGCGTTGTCGGCGACGACGTTGTCGCGAATCGTGTTGTACTCGGCGTCGTAAATGAAGAAACCGCGCTGGTTTTCCGACACGACGTTGTTTTCGACGACGGAGTCTTGCACGGTCCGCAACATGATCCCTTGGTCGGTATTGCCCCAGACCTCGTTGTTTTTCACGACCTGATTGCGCGCTTCCATGATCGCGAGGCCACCTCGGTTGTGATAGACCCGATTGCCGTCCCACACGTTGTAATAGGAGTTCATGTAATGCGTGCCGTAGCGCACGTTATGAATCACGTTGTTCTTGAACAATGCGTGATGCGACACGTCCACATAGATACCGTCCCGCGTATAGCTGATCGCATTGCCGACGATCTGGGCACCGGTCGTGTTGTAGAGCTGGATGCCGTTGCCTCGCTGCGGCGACAGGAAGTCGCGTTTGCCGACGATGACATTGCCGGTGATGCGCACGTCCGCCGCATGCTCGATCCACATCCCGAACAAGTTGTAGACGAGCTCGCAGTGATCGATCCGAGCCCGATCCGAGCCGGGCTGCACGTAAATGCCGGCGTTTTGCGCCGTCAGATCTGCGCCGCTATCGAATACGGCCAGATCGCTGATCGTGACGTCGGGCGAAGCGACGCGAATCACGTCTCCGGCGCCGCCGCCGTCGATCACCGGATGGCCTTCCCCGCGCAACGTCAGCGGCTTGGCGATTTTCAAGTTTTCGACGTAGTGCCCGCCATGAATGACGATCGTGTCTCCCGCCCGCGCCGCGTCGATGGCGGCGCTCACGCGCTGCCCCGGATAGACGGCGAGCGTTGCGCCCGCCGCGGCAAAAGCCTGCATGAGGGCCGTCGCGACCACGGACATCGCCGCGAGCGGGAGCTTAGACATGGTGGGGTGTCCGCTCGAGTTATGCCTGAACGATCATTCGCGAGCGCATTTCCAAATGCAGCGCATGGCAGAAGTTCGTGCAGTAGCACCAGAAGACGCCGGGCTTATCGGCGACGAACGTCACCGATTGCGTTTGCTGCGGATGCACGACGAAGCTGATGTTGTAAAAGGGAATCGCGAACCCGTGCGTCAGATCCTCAACCTTGTCGAGATTGGTCAGGATGATCGTGACCTCGTCGCCCTTCTTCACGGTCCATTCGCGCAATCCGAACGTCGGAGCCTGCGAGGTCAGATAGATCGTGACTTTCTTACCTTGCCGTTCGAGGCGGTTTTCCTTCGGCGTTTTCACGGCGAGCGGAAACTCGTCGAGGTCATAGATTTGCCGCGTCTTGATGATGTCGCGGCGAACCATGATCGAGTCGTGCGGCTCCGGATAAAGCGGATGGTCTCCCACGAGCACCATCTTCTCGCCGCTGATGTCGATCAGTTGCGAGCTATCCGGGTGCAGTGGTCCGACCGGCAGATAGCGGTCTTTCGAGAACTTGTTGTCGGAAATGAAGTACTGGCCGTCGGGCTCTCTCGTTTCGCCCATCGAGGTGAAGCCATGGCCCGGCTGATAGTGCACGTCGATGCGATCGACGACGACTTTCGCGTTCTTGTCGCCCTTGTATGCCTTGATAGCCGCTTCGAGGTCCCACTTCACGATTTGGCTGTCGAGGAACAGCGTCGTATAGACGAAGCCGCGACCGTCGAAGCCCGTATGCAAGGGGCCGAGACCGATCTCGGGTTCGGCGACCACCGTATCCCTCGGCTCTTTGAGGCCACCGTCGAACCACTTCAACACCAACTCGTGAGAAATCAACGTCGCCGTCGGCGAGAGCTTGCCGGAACAGGCGTAGTACTTACCGTCGGGCGAAACGTTCACGCCGTGGGGATTCTTGGGCACCGGCACGTAGCAGGTCAGCGCCGTCTTGGGATCGGCGTTGGCTTCGTGCGTGCCGTCCACGACCGGCACCGGCGAGTTGCCGATATGGAAAAACTTCCCGTTCTTCACGGCCGCTTCGATACGGGCGACATTGAAGAACACGCAAGCATCGCGCTCGGCCGCCATCATCTCTTCGTAATGGACGCCGTTCTCGGTGTTGTACTGATTCGAGCATGCAAGCTTGCCGTCGTACGAGGACGCCACCAAATCGAGATTACCGTCGATCTTGACTTGCCAACGCGGCTCCATCGTCTTGGCGTCGACACACGTGAAAAGACAGAAATACTTTTTCGGATCGTTCAGATCGCGTCCGTCGTTGGGCTGCGGAATGTGAAACTCGCCGCCGCAGAAAACGCGCGTGGTGTAGTTGATCTTTTCGTCGATCGGATCGCGCTTATCGGGAAAGATTCCGTGAAAGCCCTGCACGTTCGGCAACTGCGTAATTGCGTCGCACTCCATCGTATCGAGACGCACGCGCGCCACACGCGCATTGATCTTGTCGTTGACGAAAATGTGCTTGCCGTCATAAACGCCGTCGGTATACGACATGTGCACGTGGTGCGTATCGCCGTTGATGTAATTGAGCTGCCCGTTCGGCCTCGTACCGATGATCTTGCGCGATTCGTTCGTGATGCCCCAGCCGGACATACAGTCGACGTTGAAAACGGGAACGCGCCGAATCTCGCGCCCCGAGGGCAATCCGTGAATGCGGAGGTCACCCGAGTGGCCACCGCTGGAGAACGCGTAATAGGTGTCCAGCTTGCCCGGATGGACTTCGTACTTGTCCCAGTTGATCGCCGCATCCGCGCTCGCGCCGCCGCTTGCGCCGCTCGCGGCAGCGGCAGGCGCCCCGTTTCCGTTCTTATTGCAGCCCGCCAGGCCGAGCGACAAACTCGCGCCGGCAAGCCCCGCGACGGCCGAGGAAGTGAGAAATCTGCGACGCCTCGTGTCGGGCTGAGCCACAGTCTCTTCGGATTTTCCCTTGATAAAAGTCATCACATTCTCACTATTCAATTCGGTTTCGCGACAGGTAGCGGTGAGGTTTCTGATTCGATGCGAGCGGTGTCGCCCACATCGCCCCGCTAGTGTCACGTGCCCGCACCCTCATGTTGTTTGATCGAACTCAAATGAAGTAGACTTAATGCATCTTTTAAGTACTGCTTGCGGCGAGGTGCCGCGGGCAAGCCGGGAACACAGGGAACGCGCGACGTGACGCTTGATATCGATCAAGCGAGTAGACGGGCCGCGAAACCATAATCGCCGGCAAATCGATGCGTGCATCGATTAGTTATCCTTACTTTGGTCAAACCCTTCGAGGCGTCGGGGGATCGTTGAGCTCACGAAAATTCGTTCCAATCGCCGCGGCGCTTTCGCTCGTCGTGGCCGCCGTCCTCTGGCTCACGTTGAGGACGCCCGAGCTCTACGTTCAAGGGACCTACGTCTTCGGTACGCGCGTGCAATTGGCCGTGTATGGGGTTTCGCTCGAACACGCGCAGCAAGACGCCGATGCCGTCTTTGCCCACTTCCGGTCGATGCACCGAGAGCTTCATGCTTGGCAACCGTCCGAGGTCACTGCGCTGAACCAAAGCATTGCGGCAGGCACACCGTTTCAAGCGACACCGGAGTTAGCGGCGATTCTTCGTCATGCCCGCGCGCTCTCGTTGCAGACGCAAGGATTGTTCGATCCCGGCATCGGCCGGCTCGTGCGGCTTTGGGGCTTTCAAGCGGATCAGTTCGATACCCAACCGCCATCGCGCGAGAGCGTGCTGCGCGAGCACGCGTCGCATCCGCGCATCGCGGACCTCACGATCTCGGATTCGGGCGTCGTTGCGAGCGCGAATCGGGCAGTCGCGCTCGATCTGGGCGGTTATGCCAAGGGTTGGTCGCTCGATGAGGCGGCGGCAATTCTGCGCCAGCGCGGCGTGAAGAACGCATTGGTGGATGTGGGCGGCAACCTGCTCGCCATCGGTACGAAGGGCGGCGCGCCCTGGCGAGTCGGCATTCAAGACCCGCGCAAAGCCGGCACGCTGGCGACGCTCGAGTTGCGCGACGGCGAGGCCATCGGCACGAGCGGAGACTATGCGCGCTTTTACCGGAGCAACGGCGTCCGCTATTGCCACATCATCGATCCTCGCACCGGCTTTCCCGCGACGCTTAGCGAGTCGGTGACCGTTCTCGTGAGGCCGGGTCCGCACGCCGGTGCATTGTCCGACGGTGCGAGCAAAGCGCCGTTCGTCGCCGGGCCTGCGCTTGCGATGTCCTTTGCGAGCAAGGTCGGTGTCGACTCCGTGTTGCTCGTCGATGCGCAAGGCCGGGTTTGGGTATCGGCTCCCATGGCCGAACGCGTGCAATTTACGGATCCGACGCTGCGGCCGGCGCGGCTCGAATGATTGACGGCAGGAGTAGCGGCGATGCCCGATCGACACCGTATCGAAGTCATTAACGTCAGCTACGCTCGCGGCTCGCGCGATATCTTGCGCGATGTCGACCTCGCCGTCGAACCCGGCAAACTCGTTGCCATGGTCGGGCTCAATGGTGCCGGAAAAACCACGCTCATCTCGCTGCTTGCGACACTGGCCGTGCCACGTCAAGGCCGCATCGTCGTGAACGGCATCGACGCCGCACGCGAGCCCTCCAAGGTGCGAGCATCGATCGGCGTGGTTTTTCAGGCATCGGCGCTCGAGCCTCGCCTCAGTGCGCGCGAGAACTTATGGTTCATTGCCCGTTGCCAAGGATTGCGCGGGCGCGCGGCGCGACAACGCGTGGACGAATTGCTCGCGTCTCTCAGTCTCGGCGAACAAGCGGCAACGTGCGTCGGATCGCTCTCGGGCGGCCAGCGGCGGCGCCTAGAACTCGCTCGTGCACTCGTGGCGCGCCCGCAGGTACTGTTGCTCGACGAGCCGACGATCGGCCTGGATGTTGCTGCACGTCAGGCGTTCTGGGCGGAAATCAAGACGCTTGCGGACACCGGGCATACGATCCTGTGTTCGACGCATCACACCGACGAAGCGCGCGACGCCGACAGCGTCGTCGTCCTCGATCGGGGGCGTGTGCTCGCGCATGCGTCGTGGCGTTCGCTCTGCGGCTCCGTGGCCGGCGCAGTGCGTCTGCAAACGCCGCATGCCCGCGAGGCGAGCCGATGGCTGAGCGAGCACGGTTATTCGGCGCAGTGCGAGGGAGATGCGGTCGCCGTAGCGTGCGCCGATCCGCAAGCCGTGTTGCCTGCCCTGCTGCGGCAGATTCCGTATGCGGTGGACGTCGTGCGGATCGCGACGCCGGATCTGCACGACGTCCTCCAGCATTGCATCGGGAGACACGATGAAGAGGCAATCGCGACACGTGAGTTGACGACGGCATGAGCAATCTACTAGCAATCGTCTGGTTCGATTCGAAACGATTCTGGTCGTCGCCGCTTCGGCTCGTATTCGGCATCACGCAGCCCTTGTTATATCTGCTGGTTTTGGGCGCGGCGCTCAGGGGTGGAACCTATGCGGAGATCAGCGGCTATCAAGCGTATATTTATCCGGGCGTCATCGGACTTTCATTGATGTTCACCTCCCTATCGGCCGCCGTAGGTATCGTGCACGACCGGCAAACCGGCATGCTCGCCGCGTTGCTCGTTTCGCCCGTCAGCCGGCTCGAGGTGGCGGGTGCGAAGATCGTCGGCGGCGCAACCGTGGCCTGGGTGCAGAGCCTCTTGCTGCTACCGTTTTCACCGGTCGTCGGGATCGGGCTGACGCCGTTGAACTTGATCGCCCTACTGGCTGCGATGGCGTTCGCCGCGCTTGCGTTCTCCGCCCTTGGACTTGCTTTGGCGTTGCCGTTTCGATCGGTGATCGTTTTTCCGGTGGTCTCGAACGCCCTGCTCTTACCGATGTTCTTTCTATCGGGCGCGCTTTATTCGCTCGACCTCGCACCGCCATGGATCCGGTACGCCGCCGCATACGATCCCGCGGCGTACGGTGTCGATTTAATGCGCGGCGTACTGACGAGGCAATTCGCGATCGCGCCCGCGCTTTCGCTCGCAACGCTTGCCGCGTGTCTTGTCTGCGCCGGTTCTCTCGTGATGCTTCAGTTGAATCGGCGCAATGTCTGAATGCGCGTAGGTATCCATTCGACCGGTCACTCGCGCTTCATGCAATGCCACTTATCCTTCGCCCTATGAAACCGATCAACCCTTTGAGTCAACCCGCCCCCTCGTTCGACGAACCGCTCGAAATGCTTAGGGCTTGCCACGAACGCATCGCCGCGCAGTGCGCGACGCTCGAGCGGCTTGCCGCTCACCTGCGAACGCACGGCGCCGACGAGCAGGCGCAGCAAGCTGCGAGAAACATCATGCGTTACTTCGATATCGCGGGGCCCCACCATCATGCCGACGAAGAGCAGGATCTTTTGCCGCTGCTATTGGAGGCGAGCCGGCGCCGAGGCTCGCCGCTCGCGGAAAGGATCGCGTCGTTGCCCGACTTGCACCGGGTTCTCGACGCAGCCTGGGCGGATTTACGCGCCGTATTGACGGATATCGCTCAAGGGATCGCGACACCGCTCGAACCGCCCGTCGTGGAGAACTTCGTGCAGGCCTATCGCGAGCACATGGCATTCGAGGAACAGGAGGTGTTTCCCATGGCCGAAGCATGGCTCGATCGCCCGCAGCTCGAGAAGCTCAGTGCGGCCATGGTCGCGCGGCGTAACATCAAGCCGCAATGAGCGGCTGAGCTACGCGCGCCCACTGCGCCGACCAGTTAAATGTTGAGCCGCCCAGGAGCGAGGTAGTATCGAGTACTTTTCGACCACTTCTCTCTCCACGCTCGATTCATGCTGCTAACCCTCGTTCTTCTGGCCGGCGTTTGGGCAGGCCTACAAAACGCCCTCGCCGGCGGCGGCTCGTTCGTCACGCTGCCCGCATTGATCGTGTCGGGTATGACGCCGCTTGCCGCCAACATCACCTCGACCGTCGCGTTGTTTCCGGGGCAGGTCATGTCGGGCGTCGCCGGGCGGCGCCTCGTGACCGGCGCCAATGGATTGCCGTTTTCCGTATTGTTCGGCGTCAGCGTGGTGGGGGGTGCGCTGGGTGGCGTGTTGTTGCTCGTCACGCCTTCATCGGTCTTCGCCCGGCTCGTTCCTTGGCTTGTGCTCTTCGCCACCGCTGTATTCGCTTGGGGGAGCTTCTTTCGCCGTACGCAAGAAACGAAGACGCATCTTTCGCCTACCGCAGCCGCGTTCGCTCAATTTTTGATTGCGATCTACGGCGGCTATTTCGGTGGAGGCATCGGATTTCTAATGATGGCGGCGCTGGCGATGGCGGGGCTGCCCACGCGCAACGCGGGTGCGACCAAGAATGCGTTGGCCGGCGTAATGAACGCCGCCGCCGTCGCGATCTTCGTCACGTCCTCGCTGTTGCATTGGCGCGAAGCCATCGTGCTCGGGACGGGTGCCATGGTCGGCGGGCTCGCCGGCGTATGGGCCCTACGCCGCGTGAACGAGCGCGTCCTGCGGATCGCGATCGTCTGCATCGGCGTTGCGTTGACAGTCGGGTTATTCCTTAAACCGATCAGTTGATGTTCGGTCTAGAAGACGGGTATTCGACGGCATCGGTCGCCCGCCATGCGTATCGCCGAATGAGCGCGCCGTAGCCGCCGATCACGAAGCCGCCGGATTTTTCCCGGTAGGCCTCGCGCCGCATCCGGTAGGCGCGCGGCAGATGGAACCAAGGCAGCGCGGGCAGATCGTGATGAACGAGGTGGAAGTTGTTGTTCAAGAATAAAAGACGCATCGCGAGCCCAGCCTCATTGATTGCGATGCGCGCCTTCGGATGCGATGCCGCCCGATGCTCGTACAGCGAGCGCACCATTGCAAGGCCAAGCGCGGGCCACGCGACGCCGACCAGATAATGCCACCAAGCGATACCCGCGTAGCGCTCGACCCAGCCTAGCAGCAGCACGACTCCCACGCCGTGCGCAAGCCACATCGGTACGTGGCGCCGATCGCCTCGGACAACGGCCTTCGCTTCCTCGGCAAGCATCGCGGCGACGCTCGTCGGCGGCCCCACGACGATGCGCCCGATTAACGTTTTACGTGCCTGCCACAGCGCTCGGCGCCAGCGCGGCAAGCGGGCCCATTCGTCCCCGTCGACGTAGTTCGTCTCCGGATCGATGCCGGGAACGGTCAGCGCCTCGTCGCGATGATGGGCAAGATGGCTCTCTCGATAGAGGGTATAGGGATACCACACCGAAAGCGGCGGCCAGCCGAGGAGCATGTTCAATCGGGCCCAACGGGTGGGATGCCCGTGCAGCAACTCATGCTGCAAGGACAGGTGCCAGGCGCCAAGCAGTGCTAGTAGCGGCGTGGCAACGACCGGCAACAAACGTCCACTGTGCAGCATCGACAAAATGCCGAACCAGCTACCGTAGATTGCGACGATCAGCGTCCAGGTGGGCCACTCGCTACGGCTTAAGAAGTCGCCTTGCAGCGCCGCGATTTCGCGCGCATGTTCCGTGTCGAAGTATTCGGCCATTCTGGTCGCGGTGGGCTTGGACGTCACGCCGAGGGAAGGCGCAGGCTCATAACATAGCGAAAGACTCCGTTCGGGCTAACCAATGGATTCGAATTTGCTTATCCGCGCAAGCATGAGGCGCTAGCGCCGGGCAGTCGTGCCTCGGCTGACCTCATTCACGGCGCACGCCCGAACGACCTACAATGCGCCGATGAACCGTTGGATCGCCGCCCTCCCCATGTATAACGTCACGCCGCGACACGAGCGGTTGTGGCGCGCCCTGCTGGCCGATACGCTCGCCGCATTCGCCCGCGCCGGCGGCCCGGACCGCGTCGCGATAGCGGACGAGCCGCTCGGCGAACTCACGGGGCTATGGCGACGCACAGACTTGTTGCTCTCCCAAACCTGCGGCTTTCCCTATCGCATGCTCGGGCTGCGCGACGACGTTCATCTAGTCGCCACTCCGGTCTTCGACGCCGAAGGTTGCGATGGACCGAACTACCGCAGCGCGTTCGTCGTGTCTGCTTCAGCGTGGCAGCGCGGCGCCACGGCGTTACCAGCTTGTTTTGGATTGCGGGCGGCGTGCAACGGCATGGATTCGCACAGCGGTATGAACGCCCTGCGCCATGCCGTCGCCGCGCATGCGATCGAGGGACGCTTCTTCTCCTCGGTCTTGTGGAGCGGCTCTCATGTGGAGTCGCTCAAAGCGTTAGCCGGCGGGCGAGCGGACATCGCCGCAATCGACTGCGTGACGCTCGCCCTACTGCGTGACGGTCTCCCCGACTTGCTACATGACCTACACGTGATCGGTATGAGCGCCTGTGCGCCGGGCCTACCGTTGATCGCATCGCACACGCTCGGAGAGGCGTCTCTCGATCGGCTGCGCGTCGCATTAAAGCAGGCGCTCGAATCCGACCCGCACCGAGCGAGCATGCTGCGACTTCGCGGCTTCGTATCGCTACCCGCCGAAAATTACGATCGGATCGAACAGATGGCGCGCGAGGCGAGCGCGCTTGGCTACCCCGCACTGCGCTAGGGCTCGGGAGGCAGCTCCATCGATTGCCCCCCGTTCCGCCCATCCACGCTATCGCCTTCCAAATCTTAGGAAAACTAACGATTCGCACTGCTTGTCATATCGATATGAGAAGCAATTGGATGGCTTCGCTGGTATTACTTCGTATCATGGCATCCCGCTGCCGGCCCCGTTGGACGGCATAGCCGGAACATAACAAGGAGAATGGCCGTGAGCGATGAAACCCTCGGCGTGCCGCGGCACGAGCACGTGCGCGGGCTTGCGAGCGGCACGCACCCGAGCATCGGGGCGCCCCTCACCAATGCATTTAAACGGCGAGACGGTCGTTCTGCCGTCGCGCGTGCCCGGCTCGGCTTCTTTGCCGCTTGGCTCGCATTCGTCGCCATCGGTTGGCTGATTCCCACGCCCACGGGGCTCAGTGCTCAGGGCAAGGCAACGCTCGCCGTGGTTGCCTGGGTGGCGATCGTGTGGGTCACCGAGGCTATCCCTGTCGGCGTGAGCGGCATGCTCGTACCGATGCTCCTCGTGCTTTCGCACGCGAGTCCCACGTTTTCGAAAGCGGCAAACGGCTTTGCCGCACCGGTCGTCTTTTTGTGTCTGGCGGCATTCCTGTTTTCGTCCATCATGCAGGCGAGCGGTCTCGATCGCCGCATCGCACTCGCGTTGCTCAATCGCTTCAAAGTGCGAACCGCGAACGGTGTGATCTGGGCCATGTTCGCCGTGAATTTCGTCATGTCGAGCGTCGTGCCCGCCGCTAACGCACGCGCCGCCGCGCTGCTACCCGTGACGAACGGGATCGTCGGACTGTTCGGCGATTCGCCGCGTGAACGAGCGGCGAAAAAAGCGATCGTGATTCAGACGCTCGTCTACGGCGCCATGATCAGCGGCATGTGCATTCTGACCGCACACTTGCCGAACATGGTGGTGGCAGGACTAATCGAAAAGCAACTCGGCATCCGCATCTCCTACCTCAGATGGTTCGAATTGCAATGGCCTTACCTTGGTATGTTCGCCATCACGCAATGCTGGGTGCAGTACTACTTCCGTTCACGCCGCGTGCCTATCCCCGGCGGCCGCGCGGCCATCGCCCAGATGCGAGCGAATCTTGCGCCCTCTACGGGCAACGATTGGACCGTGCTCGCCGTATTCGGCGGCGTCGCGGGCATGTGGGCCACCGAAGCCTTTCATCACGTGCCTTCCGAACTCGTGGCGTTGATCGGGCTCGCGATCCTGTTCGCACCGGGCGTGCTCTCGTTCGGCTGGGCCGACGTGGAGCGGCGCACCATCTGGGGCACCTTGTTTCTGCTAGGCGGCGCGCTCTCGCTTGCCGCGGCCATCGGCGCCTCGGGCCTTGCGCAATGGGCCGCCGACCACATTTACGTTTTCGCACGCGGTCACGGATGGTGGGCTACGCTCGCGATCGTCATGCTTGCCACGCACGTCATCCGCATCGGCATGCTCTCGAACGTCGCGGCGGTGACGATGATATCGCCGATCGCACTCGCACTGGCGCTGCGTCTCGGGCTAAACCCCGTCGCATTCACGATGCTCGTGAGCGACACCGACAGCTTCGCTTATCTATTGCCGACGCAGATCACCGCAGGCGTGATCGCTTATAGCAGCGGCGTTTTCACGACGGCCGACTACGCGAAAGTGGGCGCCGTATCGGTACTGATCGCCATCGTCTATGGACTATGCGTCATCGCTCCGTGGTACGCGTTCCTCGGCGTGCCGGTGTGGGATGCCGCCGCGCCCTGGCCGTTCGCGCATTGAAGCCCTGCCCTTCTCACGTTACGCAAAAATCAAACATGAGCCACGCCTATGACTCGGCGCCGCAACAAGCGCATGCGCTGCGCGAGCGCCTCGGCCCGCACGTTGCCCCCAAAGGGCTCTACGAACGGCTGAAGCAATTGCCTTTCGCGGGCAGCGCGCGCTGCAACGTAACGAGGCTGGAGGCCGGAAGCTGGAGCGAGATCGTGCTGGACTATGAAGTCGGATCGTCCGGGATCGCCGATGGCGGCTGGCTGAAAGCCACATTCAAGTTCTACTCCGACTGGTCGCTGTTTCAAACGAGCGACCCGAGCGCGGCGAACTATATCAGCGCGCAATACCAAGCCTCGCCGCTCCTGCCGGGACAAAGTCCGGCCACGGTACAGGCGTTGAACGTGCGTTTCGATCAGAAGGGCCATGAACGCCCCTATCAAAAGGCCGTGATCGTCGACGTGGTGGACGGCTATCTAAACGCCGGCGATCACATCGTCATTCGGCTCGGCGACCGGCGACGCGGGCCCGGCACGCGCGTTCAAACCTTTGCCGAGGATGATTTTCGGTTTCGCCTCTCTGTCGATCCGCTCGGCACGTCGCGCTTCGTGACCGTACCCGACGACATTTCAATCGATATTCATGCCGGTGCGCCCGCCGATGTGCTGCTCGCCGGCCCGCGCTTCGTTCGCCCCGGCGAGGCGGCACCGTTCAGGCTGTCCCTGCAAGACCGTTGGGGCAACGCTTGCCGCGACCTCGGCACAAGCGGCCGTGACGGCGGCCTAACGGCGCGCGTCGTCGCGTACGACGCGCAGAATCGAATCGTCTACGCCCGCGAGCACGCATTGCCGGCCGCGGGCTTCGCCACGTGCGCGCTCGACGATCTGCCCACCACGTCGGGTGCGCTGCACATCGTCGCCGACGTACCGGCCGATCCCGATATACGGACGGCCGTCGCCTACCTGGCGGTGGACGCCGCATTGCCCGCACCACGCTCGCTATATGCCGATTTGCATGTGCATGCGCACGACACCGTGGGCACGAATAGTCCCGCGTACAACGCGCAATATGCAAGGGACATCGGAGGGATCGATGTCCTCGGCTATACGGCGAACGACTTTCAGATCACGGACGAAAACTGGAAGCTCGGTCTACGTGACGTAGCACCATTCAACGTGCCGGGCCGCTTCGTCGTCTACCCGGTCCAGGAGTGGTGCGGCAGCTCGACGGCGGGCGGCGACCATAACGTCGTATTCCTCGGCGACGGACAGCCTGGCTTTCCCTATAACGCCCGCGGCGAGCACAACCGCACCCTCGTCTGGAACGAAGACATGAAGGGCAACGCGGTCAAGCTGGGGCGCTGGCCGGTTGAGGAACTATGGGATGCCTACGCGGACGACGCAGAAAATCACCTCGTCATGCCTCATGTCGGCGGGCGCCGCTACATTCCCGACTGGCATCACCCTAAGCTTGAACGGCTCGTTGAAATCGCCTCCTCGTGGGGCCATTTCGGCTGGCTCTATCAGGATGTCATCGCGCGCGGTTACCGGCTCGGCGTGGCGGCGAGCGGCGACGAGCACCGCGGACGGCCCGGCGGCGGCGCGCCAGGTGTACAGGTTTTCGGGGTACATGGCGGGTTGACCGGCGTGCTCGCCGACACCCTCGATGCGCGCACGGTAGGACGTGCCTTGCGCGCGCGACGCACGTGGGCCACGACGGGAGAACACAGCGCGCTGCTCGTGCACAGCGGCGAGCACTGGCAAGGCGACGAATTCACGCATCGCGGGCCCGCTACGCTCGACTATCGGCTGCTAGGCCGTGCGGGGTGGGAGTATGTTGCGGCCTACGATCACGACGGCCTGCTCTGGGAGCGAAACCTGCACGAGGAGTTGGGGTACGCCGAACGTTTGATTCGAGTTCGCTGGGGCGGCGCACGCATTCGCGACCGCTATCGCTGGGCAGCTTGGCGCGGACGTATCGTCATACGCAACGGAACGATCCATCGCGTAATCCCCAGCGGCTTCGAGCACATCGAGGAGTCGGCCTGGCGAGTAGGCGCTACGGAAATCGGGTTTAGGAGCGATACGTACGGCGACGCGGATTCCATCGAGATCGACGTCAGCAACTTGGCCGCGGCAACGATCGTCGTCGAGGGCACGATCGACAGTTTCGTCAAAGTCGGCGACCCGTCGCAAGCGAACCCATTTGCGCATGCGCCGAGCTTTCGCTATGAGATCAGCGGCGCCGAGCTGCTCGCCCGAGGCAAGTCGACCCACGCGTTAGGCGGCACGGAGCTGTTCGTCGCCGTCGAGCGGCTGACCGAGCAGCCCCTTCCGATTGATCTAGCGGGCAGTGTCGACGTTGCGCCGAAAAACGGGCCGTTCGGCTTTCGGCCCGTCTATTTTTTCGGGAGGCAGCGTGACGACAGCAAGGTATGGTCGTCGGCGCAATTCATCCGCTTCGAATGACGCAACGGCTCGAAGGCAGCCTCAAAACGTGACGCCGGCCACCAGCATGAGGTTCGCGTACGGCGTACATTCGCCCGTACGCACCACGGCGCGGGCCCGATGAGAAAGCCGCTTCAATTCCTCGTGCGTCACCACTTCGCGCGTACCGATCTGGTCCGCCCACTCGCTCGAAAGCCAAGCGTCGCCTCGCGCGAGCGTCTCGCCGGCGACGATATGCGACTCCACCTGCATCTCGGTCAGCAAGACGCGAACGGTCGTGGCGAGATCGGGCACGCCCGGCGTCAGCGCGAGATCGATGATCTCGGGGCCGGCACCATGCGGAGCGGGCATTCCGGCATCCGCGACCAACACCATATCGCCATGCCCCAACGTTGCGACGAGGCGCGACAGCGCGCTATTGAGTAAGTGCGTCTTCTTCATGTCGTTCAGTCGGCCCAGCGGGTTATTTCGTGCGAATACGGAATCGAGGTTTGCGCCCCGGCGCGCGTCACGGAAAGCGCCGCAGCGGCCTGGCCGAACCGCACGGCCTCGTCGAGCGAGCGTTTCGCGGCGAGCGCCGCGCACAAGCCGCCCACGAACGTATCGCCGGCCGCCGTCGTATCGATCGCGGCGACTTCGGGCGCCGAATAGTGGCGCCCGTCCTCACCTTCGGCCAGGACCAGCACGCCCTGCTTGCCGAGCGTGACGATCACGTTGCGCGCCCCCTGCCGCCGCAGCGCCCTCGCCGCCTCGAGCGCACTGTCGGGCGAATCGACGGCAACGCCCGACAGCACCGACGCCTCGCCTTCGTTCGGAATCAAGAAGTCTGCGCTCTCGAGCCATTCGCGCGAAAGCGGTTCGGTGGCCGGCGCAGGATTGAGCACGACGATCCGACCGTGGCCGCGCGCCGCCCGCATCGCGGCAAGCACCGTTTCGCACGGCACTTCGAGCTGGCAAACGAGCACGTCGGCCTGCTCGATCGCTTTCTCGTGCGCGGCGACCTCACGCGGTGTCAGCGCGCCGTTGCTGCCGGCGACGATCACGATCGCGTTTTGTCCCGCATCGTCGACGACGATCATCGCGATGCCCGTCGGCAACGTCGGATCGGTTGCAATCCCGCCGCAATCGATACCGTCTCGGCGCAAGCCCGCGACGAGCTGGGCACCGTTTTCATCGTTACCGATGCAACCGATCATCGCGACGTGCGCACCCAAGCGTGCCGCCGCAACGGCCTGATTGCCGCCCTTGCCGCCGGGCACCTTAACGAACGATCGGCCGGCCAACGTCTCGCCCGCGCTCGGCAAGCGCGGGGCGCGAATCACCAGATCCATGTTCAGGCTGCCGACGACGGCGACGCGGCCTGCCTCTCGTTGCACTGCTGTTGTACTCATCGATGTCATGAGGCAATGTGATTGGATTCATGTCCCGCATGCGCGAGAAGGCGCGTGCTCGACTCGCGCACGAGCAAGCGCGGCTCGATCAAGAGCGTGCGCGCGGGACCCGTAACGGTACCGTTGATGCGTTCGAGCAAGGTATTGGCCGCCGCATCGCCTAGGCGCAAAATCGCCTGACCCACGGTCGACAACGCCGGATAGACATAGCGGCTCATTTCCACATCGTCGAACCCGACGATCGAGCAGTCGGCCGGGATGCGCAGCCCGCGTTCGGCGGCAGCGCGCAGCGCACCCATCGCCATCAGGTCGTTGCTCGCGAAAATCGCCGTCGGCGCGATAGTGTCGAAGAGTTCGCACGCTGCGGCGTACCCGCCCGGGCACGTGAAGTTGCCCTCCACGACCGCACCGGGCAACACCGGCACGCCGCGCTCGGCCATCGCACGCCTAAAGCCCGCGACGCGAATCGCGCTCACGACCGTATCGCTCGCTCCCGCGATGCAGCCGATGCGCGTATGACCGAGCTCGAGCAAATGCTGCGTCGCCATCATTGCACCGGCTTCATGATCGATCTGAACGAGGTCGGCATCGAGCCCGGCAATCGGACGGTCGACGATCACGATCGGCACGCGCACCGCCTTCAAATCGTCGGCCACCGATTCGTCGTCGTCGACGGAGGCGACGATGACGCCGTCGATCCGATTCTGGTGCAGCGCGCGCAAACATTCGCGCTGCGTGACGAGGTTGTTATCGGAATTGCAGAGAAAGACGCAGTAGCCGCGACGCCTGAGCGAGCCTTCGATCCCGCGCGCGAACTCCGCGAAGTACGGGTTGGTGTTGTTCGGCACGACGAGGCCGATCGTCGAGGTGGTCTTCGCCTTCAGCGAACGCGCGGGCGCCGACGGCACATAGTTCATCTCGGCGATGGCCGCCAGCACGCGCTCGCGCTTTTCCTCGCTGACAGGGCGCGTGTTGTTCAGGACGTGGGACACCGTGGTGTACGACACCCCTGCTCGCTTTGCTACGTCTCGGATAGTCCACATGATCTGTTCGCTGGTCGCGCGCGAAGCGTCTGCGCTTATGCCTGACGCGCGCCGCGCCGGCTCCGATAGGTATCGAGCACCACCGCGACGACGATCACGGCCCCCGTGATGATGCGCTTGGTCGGCTCGTTCGCGCCGATCTGCGCCAGGCCCGCCGCGAGCACGGAGATAATCAGTACACCGAAGAACGTGGTGATCACCGAGCCGCGTCCGCCCATGAGGCTCGTCCCGCCGATCACGACCGCCGCGATCACTTGCAGCTCGATCCCCACGCCGGCGTTCGGGTCCGCCGCTTCGAGGCGCGAAACCTGGAACAACGACGCGAGCCCGGCGAGCGCGCCCATCAACGCGAACACGATGACCTTGTACGGCCGCGGGTCGATGCCGGCCAGCCGTACCGCGGTTTCATTCGTGCCGATACCGATGAGGCAGCGGCCGAACACGGTCCGGCGCAGCACCAATTGCGCTACGACGATGACCACCATCGCGATAACGAACGCAGGCGAGATGCCGGCCGCGAACGGATTGGCCAGCCAATCGAAGGTGCTCCCGATATAAGACGTACGCGAATTGGTCAGCTGATAGGCGAGCCCGCGCGCCATTTCGAGTACGCCGAGCGATACGATGAACGACGGAATTCGCCATGCGACCGTCACGAACCCGGTCAGGCTGCCCGCGAGCGCGGCGACGACGAGGCCGGCGAACGCCGCCGGGACCGCGCTCCAATGCCATTGCAGCGCGACGACGCTGACGGCGGAGGCGGACAGCGCGAGCACCGAGCCGACCGACAAATCGATACCGGCGATGATCAGCACGAACGTCATGCCGACCGACATCACGACGAGATCGGGAATTTGGTTAGCGATCGTGACGAACGTCTCGTATGTGAAAAAGTGCGAGCTGAGCGTGGAGAACAGCGCGATCATCGCGGCCAGCGCGCCGACGAGGCCGAGATAGCTCGTGAGTTCGAACCGCGTCGCGCTCTTCACTTTGGGGGCCGCCGTGTCGATGGGCGTGTTGGAGGAAATCGTCATGATGCTTCTCTCGTCAAAAGTGCGTCACGTTTTGCGTAGCCCGAGAATGCCGCGGCCAGCAAATCGTCTTGAGTCCATTCGTCGCGCTCGAAGATGCGAACGAGCTTACCCGCCGACATCACGCCGATTCGATCGCAAATGAGCATGAGTTCGCGCAGCTCGCTCGAGACGACGACGAGCGCCTTGCCCTTTTTCGCTTCTTCGCCGAGCAGGCTATAGATTTCGAATTTCGCGCCGACGTCGATGCCGCGCGTCGGCTCGTCGAACAGCAGCACATCGGCATCGCGTTCGAGCCAGCGCCCGATCACCACCTTCTGCTGATTGCCGCCCGACAGCTCGCCCACCGCCTGCTGCTCGTCGGCGCAGCGGATCCGCATGGCGTCGACATGCCGCTTGGCCAGCGCCTTTTCGCGAGCCGTGTCGATCCACCCCAAGCGCGAAACGGCACCGAAGTTGTTGAGCGCAATGTTCGAGGCGATCGACTGCGTGAGCAGCAGCCCTTCGCTCTTCCGATCCTCGGTGATGAGGGCCATGCCCCGCTTCACGGCGTCGGCGGGCGAGCCGATCGACACGCGTTCGGGCGGCAGGCCCATCGCGATCTCGCCGCCATCCTTGGGATCGGCGCCGAAAATCGCCCGCAACAGCTCGGTGCGTCCCGAACCGATCAAACCGCTAATGCCGAAAATTTCGCCGCTTTTGACCTCGAACGAGACGTTCTGAACGGCCGCTCCGCGCGAGAGCTTATCCACACGCAGCATGGGTGCGCCGATCTTGCGCTCGCCGAAGTCGATCGTCTCGCCGATCTCGCGCCCCACCATCTGCGTGACGAGGCGGTCGGTCGTGTACTCGGCGATCGGCCCTACGCTTACGAGCTTACCGTCGCGCAACACGGCCACGCGTTCGGAAATACCCGCCAATTCCTCGAGCCGATGCGAGATATAGACGATCGACACGCCGTCTTTCTTCAGACGTTCGATCTGATGAAACAACAAGTCGACTTCACGGCCCGTCAACATCGCGGTGGGCTCGTCGAGGATCAGCACGCGGCAGTCGCCGATCAAGTTACGCGCGATCTCGACGAGCTGCTGGTGGCCGATCCCGAGTTCGCTGACGGGCGTATCGGGATCGAGCGCTTCGAGCCCGACGCGCGCCATCGCGACCCGCGCGTCTTCGCGCAGACGCTTGCGGGAGATCCACCCGATGCCTTTGATGGCGGGCAGACAATTGAGGAACAAGTTTTCGGCGATCGTCAGCGTAGGCAGCAGGTTCAACTCCTGCATCACCATCCGCACGCCGAGCGCTTCCGCTTCGCGGCGGCTCGTGGGGGCATAGGGCTGTCCGCAATAATGCATGACGCCGGCAGTCGGTTCGACGAGACCGCTGACGATCTTCGAGAGCGTACTCTTGCCCGCGCCGTTTTCGCCCGTGAGCGCGAGCACCTCGCCCGCGTTCAGGGTGAGATCGATGCCCGCGAGGACGGGCACGGCGTACGTCTTGCCCACTCCGCTCACCGTCAGCACCGGGCCGCCGCGCGGCACGGCGGCCGTTGAAACTGCTTTCATGCACCCTCCTTCGCAAGCGCACCAGCGCAGGCCGGTCTGGTCCCCGGCCTGACTATACGTCGAACTTACTTCTTGACGACGAGTTCGACGGGCGTTTCGACGAGGCTCGACAGCTCGCTTTGCTTCTTATGCCCGTGGATCGCCTTGAGCGCCGTGTCGATACCGAATACGGCCTGCTTCGCGGCAAACTGATCGACGGTCGCCAAAACGCGGCCGTCGGCCAGCATCGGCTTGATGGCGGCAATGTTGTCATAGCCCACCACCGCCACCTTGCCCGCGCGACCGGCCGCACGAATCGCCGCAACCGCGCCGAGCGCCATGTTGTCGTTGCCGCACAGGAGCGCCTTCAGGTTGGGATCGGCGTTAAGCATCGAAGACGCGACCGCGTTGCCCTTGTCGATTTCCCAATCGCCCGACTGCACGGAGGCGACCTTCATGCCGGCCGCCGCCATGGCGTCCTTGAAGCCGGCCGTGCGCTGCTGCGCGTTCGTCGTCGTCGACACGCCTTCGATGATGCCGACTTCGTCGCCCTTGCTCAGTTTCGCGGCGAGGTAGTCGCCGGCCAAGCGCGCGCCCTTGCGATTGTCGGGACCGACGAACGGCACCGTGAGGCCCTTCGACTTCAGCACATCCGGATCGAGGCGGTTGTCGATGTTCACGACGATGATGCCCGCATCGATCGCCTTCTTGATAACCGGCACCATGGCCTTCGAATCGGCCGGCGCGATCACGATGGCATCGACCTTCGATACGATCATTTGGTCGACGATACGAATCTGGGCGGCCGTGTCGGTCTCGTCCTTGATCCCGTTCGAAATCAGATCGAAGTCGGCGGCATGGTGTTTCTGGTAGTCCTTGGCGCCGTCTTCCATCGTCAGGAAGAACTCGTTCGCCAGCGATTTCATGATCAGTGCGACTTTGGGCTTGTGCGCGGCGTCTTGCGCCTGCGCGCCTGCCGGCAGCATGACGGCGGCAGCCAACCCGATGCATGCGGCCAGCACGCGGCGACGGACGGGGGTCTTCATAACATGTCTCCTGGAAATCGTTCGATTTGGTTTGTCAATTGCGGCTGCCTGCGCGTTTTCCCGCAACCGGTTGCGCAACCGGTTGCGCAACAAACATCATCGAAATGACGGGAAAACAATGCGCGCAACCGGTTGCGCATCGAATGTTCGAGGAGACGTTTCGTAAAGTCAACCGTTGATTGTTGTGCGGTGCGCCATGGGCCGAGGGATGCTCGCCGCCTGTAGCAGTCCCCGGCCGCGAAGTCGATTCCCCTTCTAATGGACGCAGTTGATTTGCGTCAGCAAGGGCCGGCGATTTAAGCGGATGATGATTTGACGAACATCCTGAAGGCATCCCCCCCGCCATCCCGAGGCACGCACGCAATGACAGAGCGTAAGAATCACGAAGACCCGACAGAAGACGAAGCACAAGCCGCCGAGCGAATCGAAAGGCTCATTGCAAGCCCGAGCTATCTGCAAGCTGATGAAGACCAAGCGTTTTTGATGCGCCCCGAGATGTGCGCCGTGCGTTTGCAGCTCGACTTTTGGAAAACCGAAGAGATTTTGCAGCGCCAGCGCATCGAGCATACGGTAGTCGTCTACGGCAGCACGCGCTTGGTCGAGCCGCGAGCCGCTCGAGAGCGGCTCGATTTGGCCGAGCGTGCGGTACTGTCGGATGCGACGCGTGCGCCCGCCGTCGACACCGCGAAGCGCCTGCTGGACAAGAGCCGGTTTTATTCGATCGCCCGCGAATTCGGCCGGCTCGTGGGTAGCCAGCGTGCCACCGCCCTCCTTCCGAAGCTCGCGGTCGTGACGGGCGGAGGCCCCGGCATCATGGAGGCGGCCAACCGCGGGGCATTCGAATCGGGCGCCCCGAGCATCGGTTTGAATATTTCATTGCCGCACGAGCAGCGTCCCAACCCCTACATCAGTCCCGATCTTTGCTTCAAACTGCACTACTTCGCGATCCGCAAAATGCACTTGCTCGAACGCGCGAAGGCGGCCGTTTTCTTTCCCGGCGGCTACGGCACGTGCGACGAACTCTTCGAAGTGCTCACGCTGTTGCAGACGGCCAAGATCGCGCCGTTGCCCGTCGTGCTCGTCGGCGAGCAGTACTGGCGGCGGGCGATCGATTTCGATTTTCTTGTCGACGAAGGAACGATCGCCCCGAACGATGTCGACTTGTTCACCTACGCCGAATCCGCCGATGAGATTTGGGAGGCAATTTCCGCGTGGCATTGCATGAGGCGCTGTCAGTAAAAGGCGTAACGGGTTGCGAGTCGCCGACGTTCGCGCTTCGCGAACCGCGTTCGCTACTTTTTGTGATGTCCGGTCAGCTCGTCATCCATCCCCTCGCGCGGATTGAGGAAGACGACGAATCCCGCCACCCCCGAAATCAAGGCCGCTATGCCATAGCGCACAAAGTTGTCTTGGTCGAAGACCACTCCGCGAATCGCCGCGAAGATGCCGAAAATCGCGACAAAGATGGAAAACGTTGCAAATCCGACTCGGTACTTGGCTCGCATCGCCGTACTCCCGTTACCCAGCAAGACACGTCATTTCATTCGTGTCGACAGCCACCGCGGGCCACCTCGATCCGGGCACGTCGCCCGAACCTCAAGTGCATATCGTCCGCTTATAGGCGGCTGAGCGGTTGATATGGGTCAACCGTCATCCGCTTCGGCGTTCGTATGATCATGGACGTGTACGCCTTATCGCCCATAGTCCACGCGCGCCGCAATCGCCGATTGCATACGCGCCCCCGAGGGAGCGAGATCGAACCATGGAAAACGCGGACCAAGACCTATTGCGCGACCGCCTCATCGACAAATTGACCGGTGCCGATTCGGCGGCACATCATCACGATCGCTATGAAGCCTTCATTCGCGACGCGCGCCGCCACCCGGCGCTGCGCACCGCGATCGTCCATCCATGCTCGCCCGAAGCGATCCGCGCAGCCGTCGAGGCGCGCGAGGCCAATCTGCTCGAGCCGATTCTGGTCGGCCCGGAAGCGAAGATCCGTGCCGCCGCGAGCGCCGCCGGGATCGACCTCGACGGCATGCCGATCGAGGCTGTCGAACATAGCCATGCCGCTGCCGCGCGCGCTGTCGAGTTGGGATCTTCCGGCAAGGTCGCGGCATTGATGAAAGGCAGCCTGCATACCGACGAATTGCTCGCCGCCGTGGTCGCGCCGGGCTCGGGACTGCGCACGGAGCGGCGTATCAGTCACATCTATGCGATGGATGTGCCCGCCTATCCGAAGCCGCTCGTGATCACGGATGCGGCGATCAACATCGCGCCGAACCTCGAGCAAAAGCGCGATATTTGCCAGAATGCGATCGACTTTCTGCGCGCAATGGGCGTCGAAGAGCCGCGCGTGGCGATTCTTGCCGCGGTCGAAACCGTCAATCCCAAGATGCAATCCACGCTCGACGCCGCCGCGCTGACCGTCATGGCCCGGCGCGGCCAAATTACGGGCGGCCTCGTGGACGGTCCCCTCGCGTTCGACAACGCGGTCGATCTCGCGGCGGCGAAAACCAAGGGCATCGTCTCTCCCGTCGCCGGCCAAGCGGACATCCTGCTGATGCCCGATCTCGAAGCCGGCAACATGCTTGCCAAGCAACTGATGTATTTCGCGGGCGCGGACGGTGCCGGCCTCGTGCTCGGCGCGCGTTTGCCGATCATTCTCACGAGCCGCGCCGATTCGCTGCGCGTACGCCTGGCATCGGCGGCGCTCGCCAAGCTCCTCGCCGAGCGCACCGCGAAATCCGATTTGGGCGACGCGGCAATCCACGTCGAGTAAATTTCGCCCCCGCCGAGGGAAAACCGAATCGTAATTATGGGTTTTCTTTCGGCGCCGCCCCTTAATTGCATTGCATAAAAAAACGCAATCCGGCGGCAACGATCGACTCCGCGTCAATCCGAACATTGCGTTGCAAGTGTCACTTATTCCAACGTTGGCCGGTGCCCTTGCGCGCCCTCTTTTAAATTGCAGGCGCTTGACTATACTTCGTACGATCTAGTGAATCCGGTGATTTTCCAGGCGTCCAGGCGGGGACACTCGAGTCGTCCGACGTTGACGATCGATCCGCTCTCTATTGCCGCTTGGGTCCCACTTCCATGCGAATCGCCGCAGGGGCGACCGCAGCCACGCTTCGCACTCGAGGGAGACGTCGATATGGCGTTGGCGAGGATCCGATGAACGCTATCGCTGGATGGTTTACGTCCGCGGGATTCATGCCGCACGGTTATTGCTTTCAATGGTCTCCCGGACTGCTTTGGACTTATGTCGGCGCGGATGCGGTCATCGCGTTGTCGTACTACTCGATTCCCATTGCACTGTGGACGCTTTCGCGCCGCCGCAGCGAACTGCCATTCAGTTGGCTGTTTCTTATGTTCGCGCTGTTTATCCTCGCATGCGGCACGACTCATCTCATCGCCATTTTGGATATCTGGCAGCCCGAGTATTGGCTCGATGCAAGCGTGAAAACGATCACCGCGATCGCCTCGCTCGCCACCGCCGTCGTCGTTTGGCCGCTCATACCGAAGGCGCTTGCCCTACCGAGTCCTAGGCAACTGAAAGCCGCCAACGACAACCTCCTTCGCGAGATCGCCGCGCGGCGCGAAACGGAATTCCAGTTGCAGGAACTGAATCGCGAACTAGAGCAGCGCGTCGCGCAGCGCACCGCCGAGCTCGAGCGCGTAGCCGATTCGCTTCGTCAAAAAAGCGAGGAACTCGAACATACGTTGCAATCGCTATGCGACAGCGAAACGCGCTTTCGGACCACGTTCGAGCAGGCCGCCGTGGGTATCGCGCACGTGGGGACGAGCGGGCGCTGGTTGCGCGTGAATCAAAAGCTGTGCGATATCGTCGGCTACACGCGCGACGAGCTCTTGTCCAAAACCTTTCAGGACATCACGCACCCCGACGATCTCGACACCGACCTCGCGCAAATGCGCGAGATTCTCGATGGACGGCTCGATACGTACACGCTCGAAAAGCGCTACCTAAAAAAAGATGCTAGCGAATTGTGGATCGAGCTGACCGTCGCGTTAGTGCGCGATAACGGAGGCATACCCGACTATTTCATCTCCGTCGTTGCGGATATCGGCGAACGCAAGCGCGCCGAGGAAGCGCTGCGTATTTCGCGCGAAGAGCTACGGCATCTGTCCGCGCACATCCTACAGATCCGCGAGGAAGAAAACGGGCGCATCGCCCGCGAACTGCACGATGACTTCGCCCAGAAGCTAAGCGCGCTCAAAATGGCGGTCGCAATGATGGAAAATGCCCTCCCCAGCGACGATTCGAGCGCCTCCATCAGGCGCAACCCGCGTGCGGCGGCAGCCCTCGTCGATAAACTCATCGATTCCGTGCGGCAAATCGCGGCCGAACTTCGCCCGGCCATGCTCGACGATCTCGGCCTGATCGCCGCGATCGACTGGCTCGCGAACGAGTTTTCAAGGCGCCATAACGTGCGTATCGTGCGCCACATCGATGCGCACGCGATCACGTTCAATCGGGCCAGCCGCATCGAATTGTTCCGGATCATTCAGGAGGCGCTCGCGAACGTGGCCCGACATTCGGGCGCGACCGAAGTCGTGCTGAACCTAGCGTGCGACGACTCGTATTGCGTCGTACGCGTTGCCGATAACGGCCGCGGCGCCGCCTTCGACATGAACGCGGGCCTGCGCTCGTTCGGCTTGCTCGGAATACGGGAGCGAGCTGCCCTGTTAGGCGGCGACATCCAAATCACGACGTCGCCGGGATCGGGTTTCGTACTGGCCGCGACGCTCCCTCTTGCCGTGGTGGAAGCCGAGGAAGCTTAACGCCCCGCACCGACCGCGACGTTTCATTCTTGCGACGGTTTTGTGCGCCCGCATACGGCCGTGGCCTCGACCGGCATTTTCTTGAAACCACCCCTCGAGCCCCCGAAAGCGGCCATTGTCGAGCGCGGAGCGACAATGAAGCGAGCGTCGTTTTTGCCGCCGCTTTCATCCATCCCTTGCCGAAAACGCGCGCGTCGAGGTCTCGCGTTTCGAGCGCGAAACGTCTAGCCCTCTTCAGCGGGCGCTATCTCGCGTCGTCCCTGCAACGAACGTCGATGGCACGGCATCTGCTCTGTTCTTGGCCAATCAACCTCACGATTCCCGTCCGTGAGGAGGCCAAAATGAAATATCTCGTGATTGCTCTATTGAGCTGTCCGGTCGGGCTCGCCTATGAGCTCAGGCCGATGGAAATGCGTGAAGCGCTTGTTCAAGCGCTTCACTTCGTACTCCTACATATCGCCAGCTAATGGCGATCCGGCCCCTTCTCGCCTACCCGCAGCCGCGCAGACAGGCGAGATGCAGCCGCCGTTCACAAATCTACCAAACGCCGTAGAACACGCCGGCGCGCTTGTATCGGTGCGTGCCGCATTCCACGTCGTCCTCGGTGACCGTCGTGCGGTTTTTCAGGCCGAGCGTCCACGCAAGCAAACGCTCGCGCATCGCCTGCCTTACCGCACCGAACGCGGGATCCGTTCCGAGGTCGACGAACTCCTCGGGGTCGGCGTGCAAATCGAAGAGCTGCGGCGCAAAGCCCTGCCAATGGATATATTTCCACGCATCCGTTCGCACCATCCAGCCGCGACACGCATCGGGCTCGCGGCCGAGCAATAAACGCGCTTGCCGATAGCTGTAGTCGAGTTCGGAGAAAACCGCGTCGCGCCACGGCGTGCCCGCATCCGCTGCGCGCGTCAGCGCCAATAGAGAACGACCTTCGATGCGGTGCGCCGGGATCGGCATGCCGAGTGCATCCAAGATCGTCGGTACCGTGTCGATCGCCTCCACGAAACGCGAATCGGCGCGGCCGCGCGTGGCGTCGGCTTCGGGCGAAGGATCGTAGACGATGTACGGCACGCGCTGCACGGTGTCGTAAAACAATTCCTTTTCGCCGAGCCAGTGGTCGCCAAGAAAATCGCCATGGTCTGCGGTGAAGACAATCAACGTGTCCTTCCAGCGACCCAGCTTGTCCAGCGTCTCCCAAAGCCTGCCGAGATGATCGTCGAGCTGGCCGATCAAACCTTGGTAAGCGGGCCGCACCTTCGCGACGACCTCGTCGCGCATGAAATTGGCGCATTCCTCTTGCTGGAAGTACGCACCCGTTACCGGATGCGGCGCCGCGCGCTCGCGTTGCGATCGTCGCACCGGCAAGCATTGGTCGAACGAATACTTGCGGTGATAAGGCGCCGGCGCCATATACGGCCAATGCGGCTTCACATAAGACAAATGCATCGCCCAGGGCGCATCCCCTTGCCCCTCGATGAAACGGATCGCCTGATCGGTGCTGTAGGCCGTCTCCGAATCGGCTTCCCGCACGCGCGCCGGCAAGTGCACGTTGCGCATCTGCCAGCCGCTGACGATGCGGCCCTGCTCGTCCTGCGCCGAAATCACATAGTCGGTCCACGGATCGTCGCTTCGATAACCGCGTTCGCGCAGATAGCCGGCGTAGCCGCCCGCCGGTTCGGCGTGATGACCGTCGTAGCGATCGACGAGCGTGAAATGCCCCTCGCGCAGCAACGCACCCAAGGCATTGCCGCCGTCTAAATCGAGACGCTGCAATCCCCGGTTATCCGGCATGACGTGCGTCTTGCCGACGAGCGCGAGCTTCATATCGCGCTCGGCAAGGTATTCGCCGAGCGTGATCTCGTCGATCGAAAGCGGAACGCGATTCCATGTCGCCCCGTGGCTCGCCACGTAACGGCCCGTGTAAAAAGACATGCGCGACGGGCCGCATACGCCCGACTGCACGAAGGCTCGGTCGAACTTCACGCCGCGCCGGGCTAAGCGATCGATGTTCGGCGTGGCGAGATAGGGGTGGCCATAGCAAGACAGATGATCTGCCCGCAACTGGTCGCACATCACGAAAAGCACATTGCGTATCGTCGACATCTTTCAGTATTCGAATTCGAGGCGGGATCCGGACACTCAGCGCGATAGCGCGCGGTCGCGCGCGGCCCCACGCGATGCGGCGGCACGCGGCGCGAGATCGGGCATCGGGCGCAGCGCGATAAGACCGACCAGCATCGCCGCCGTGACGAAGTACGCCGGCATCATCTTGTTGCCGGTCGCATCGATGAGCCAGGTCACGAGAAACGGCGAGAAGCCGCCGAACAGCGTCGTAGCCACGTTGTAGGAAATCGAAAGCCCGGTTGCGCGCACCTGGGCGGGAAACAATTCGGCGAGCGCGGTCGAGGCCGGTCCCAGCGCGGCCGCCATCAGCACGGCAAACACCAGTTCGACGGACAGCAGCCGCGGCAAGCTCGGCCCGGCCACGAGCCAGACGAATAGCGGATAGATACTCACGACGTAAAGCGCCATCGACGCCCCCATCACCGGCTTGCGGCCGATGCGATCGGACAGCAAGCCGAACAGCGGCGTCAAAATCATCCGCAATGTGCCCGTGGCCACGAGCACGATAAACGGTGCGGACACAGGCAACCCGAGTTGCCGCACCGAATACGCGGGCAGATAGACGTTGAGCACGTATTGCGCGACCGAGCTGGCCACGACGAGCCCGAAGGCGATCCAGAGCGCGGCCTGGTGCTCGCGCCAGACGATCGCAAGCGTCGAGGTGCGCTTGGCGGACGGCGGCGCCCGGCCGGATTCGTTCGTATCGCCGCTTTGCTCGAAGGCAGGCGGTTCGTGCAATCGCGTACGAATGTAAAAACCGACAGGCCCGATCAAGAGGCCGAACAGAAACGGAATGCGCCATCCCCAGGCATCGAGGGCATGTTCGCTGAGTCCGCGCGTGACGAGGGCTCCCATCAGCGCCGCCGTCACGGCCGCCACGAATTGGCCGAAGTTTTGCCAGCTTCCATAAAAGCCGCGCCGATCCGGCGGCGCATATTCGATCAACATCGACGTAGCGCTGCCGAACTCGCCTCCCGCCGATAGCCCCTGAAGCAATCGCGCCAGCACGACGATGATCGGCGCCGCAATGCCGATCGTCGCGTAGCCCGGTGTGAACGCCATCATGGCCGACGACACGGTCATCAAGGCGATGACGAGCGAGAGCGCCGCTTTACGTCCGGCGCGGTCGGCGTAGATCCCAAGCAAGATGCCGCCGATCGGCCGCATCAAGAACGCACTGCCGAAAGTGGCCGTCGTCATCAGCATCGAAACCGTCGGATCGGAAGACGGGAAAAACTGCCGCGCAATGACGACCGATAGAAAGCCGAACACGATGAAGTCGTACCACTCGAAAGCGTTGCCGATCGTGCTGGCGACGATAGCCCGCCGGTTCGCGCGGGGCAGCGCCGGGTGAATCCGCATGGTCATCTCCTGATAGCTGCGGCCGTTCCCGCGGTTGGGCGCGGCGGCGTCTCGTGTTTAAGTCGTCTCGGTAGCGCGGGCCTTAAAGGTCGCGCTACCGGCATTGCAATCTCGGCATGCATCGTCGATTGTCCTCATTTACATCGTGACGGTCCAATGAGATATTGCCTTCGATTCATAAAATAAAGGTTATGGATTGTGATTTCCGGGTCGAAGCTCCCTGCCGCCATGCCGCTCGATCGCACCGCGATCGACAGTTACTTCTCTCGTCAATTGAAGCTGCGCCATTTGCAATTGCTGGTGGCTCTCGCCGAACGGCAGACGGTGGGTAAAGTGGCGAGCGCGTTGCACGTCACGCAGCCGGCGGTCTCGAAGATGCTCGGCGAAATGGAAAAAGGCATCGGGGTAGCGCTCTTCGAGCGCGACGGCCGGCGCATTCGTCCCACGGCGCATGGCGAATGCATGATTCGCCATGCGCGCGAGCTGCTGCTGCTCGCGCAGCGCGCCAGCGAGGAGTTGCACGCGATGTCCGGCGGCACTGAGGGCCGTGTCGAGGTGGGCGTGTTGTCGGTAGCCGCGCCGATCCTAATACCGGCGGCAGTGGCGTTATTCAAGCAGCGCGCGCCCACCGCCACCGTCTGTCTGCACGAAGGCACGCTCGATCAACTCGTGCCGGCGCTGCGCGCGGGCCAGCTCGATATGATCGTGGGGCGCCAGGCCCGCGGGCTCGCGGCACCGGAATTCGCCACCCAATCGCTCTTCGACGACCCTACCGTCATCGTCGTTGCGCGCACGCATCCGCTCGCGCGCCGCAAGCGCATCAAATGGGCCGACCTGGCCGGTTTGGCTTGGATCGTGCCGAGTGCCGGTGCGCCGATGCATCGGCACTTGCTCTCCGTGCTGAACGCGCACGGGGTCGATACGCCGATCAATACCGTGGAGTCGGTGGTGATCGACGCCAATGTGGCGATGTTGCAGGCGTGCCCGATGCTCGGCCTGCTACCTCGTTCGCTCGCGCGGCATCACGAGGAGAATGGCACGCTCAAAATCCTTCCGCTGAGTCTCGGCGCGGCGCTCGGGCCCGTCAGCACGACCTGGTGCGCCGATGCGCAAGACACGCCCGCCTGTGCGCTCTTTCGCTCGTGTTTGGCCGACGCAGCCGAGCAAACACGCATTTGAGCCGGGTGCGCATCGCCTTTATCATCGCAGTACGCAGCGCCGTTTCGATCCTCGATCAACGTTAGGAGTCAGCATGCCGAGCCGCACACCGGCGGCCCTATGGGCCCAGCAATTCACGCGGTCGTCGGCATCGAAGACGAGCCTGCAAGATCAGATCCGGCAGATGCTCGTGGCCGCCATCCTCGACGGCCAATTGCCGCCCGATGTCGCGCTGCCGTCGAGCCGCGAGCTCGCCGACCAACTCGGCGTCGCACGCAATACCGTCGTGCTCGCTTATCAAATGCTCGTCGAGGAAGGCTATTTGATTTCCCGCGAGCGCAGCGGGCACTTCGTCCACCCGGAAATGCTGCGCGGCGCGGCCGCCTCGCGCTGCGCGCCGCCCGCATCGGCGCCTCCCGACGACGACATCGCCGCACGCCCGGTATGGCGCAAACGGATCTCGAATCCCCCCTCGCAGCAGCGCAATATCGTCAAGCCCGCCAACTGGCAGCACTACGAATTCCCCTTCATCTACGGGCAATTCGATCAATCGCTCTTTCCGACCAACGACTGGCGAGAGTGCTGCATGAAAGCGCTGTCGATCATGGAGATCCGCAACTGGGCGCCCGATTTGATCGAGCGCGACGACGAATCGCTGATCCAGCAGATCCGCACGCGCGTCTTGCCTCGCCGTGGCGTATTCGCGATGCCCGACGAGATCATCATCACGAACGGCTGTCAGCAGGCCCTGTACCTGATTGCCGATTTGCTCTGCGACGATGATACGACGGTCGGATTCGAGAACCCGGGCTACCCCGATGCGCGCAACATCTTCGAAAATCGCAATGCGCGGCTGCTGCCGCTGCGCGTGGACAGCAACGGCATCGCGCCGGAGGCACTCGACGATTCGCTTGCTCGTTGCGACTACGTGTACGTGACGCCGAGCCACCAGTGCCCCACGACGGCCACGATGCCGCTCGAGCGGCGGCGCGCGCTGCTCGAGCGCGCGCACAAGCACGATTTCGTCATCGTGGAAGACGACTACGAAAGCGAGAACACGTTTTCCGGCACGCCGCACCCAGCATTGAAGAGTCTCGATACGGCCGATCGCGTCATTTACGTCGGCAGCCTCTCGAAGACGTTCGCGCCGGGACTGCGCTTGGGCTATGTCGTGGGCCCGCGCGAACTCATCCGCGAGTTGCGTGCATTGCGGCGGTTGATGGTGCGCCATCCTGTGGGCTACGTGCAGCGCGCGTTCGCGACCTTCCTCGCCTTGGGACATCACGATGCGTTGCTGCGGCGGCTCGCGCACGCATACCGAGACCGCTCGCAAGCCCTAATGGCGGCGCTCGACGCGCATCTTCCACAAGCGCGCTACGTGCCCATCACGGGCGGTGCCTCGTCATGGGTGGAAGGGCCGGAGTGGCTCGATGCCGAGCGTCTTGCCGCCGACGCGCAAGCCGTCGGCGTACTGATCGAGCCGGGCAACGTGTTCTTTATGAACGACGACAAAGAGGCGCGACGCTATTTCCGCATGGGCTTCTCGGCGATCGCGCCGGAGAAGATCGACGCCGGCGTGCGCGCCCTCGCGCAGTGCGTGGACGCACAGGCGACCGGTATCTGATGGTGCGGGCGCGGGCGCCCGTCAAGACGCGCGCTGATAGTAGATGTTCTGCGGATGACGGGCGTCCGCGAAAAAGAACCAACGTTCGGCGAGCAGCCCGGCATACTGAATGACAAATGCGCCGCTTAGCGCGACGGCCGCCGCGCCCGGTCGCGCTGCCCACACACCCGCCCCGATCAGAACCATCGGCACTGCGAACGCTCCGGCCAAAAAGCCCACCTTGACGACACGCAGCGTATCGCCGCCGCATCCGTGAAAAAACTCGCGCGTATTGAATGCGCTCGCCGTGAAGCCGCGCGAAGTTTGCGTCACCTTGGTATTGCGGATGCCCGTCGCGCTTTGAACCGTCGACTTGGGCTTCAACCGGACGTTGCGCGCAAGCGAAGCGAGGCGTGTCGCGCAGCCCGCGAGCGTCAGTGCGCCGGCGCACGATGCCAGGCCCGCCATAAGCGTCGGGGCGAGCCATGCGGCGCAAGCCGTCGCCAGCGTGCATCCGGATGCGCACCCGAGCAGCACGAAATTCACGAGCGTAAGCGGGCTCGCCCACTCTTGCAGAAAACGGAGACACGCATAGATCATCGCCGTGCAGACGAATAGCGCGAGGCTGGCTGCGGCGGCGAGCGCGCCGATCGTCAGCTCGAGCGCAACACTTGCTCCTACCCAATGCGCCGCGCCGTATGCCGCCGCGAGCGCCAAGAACATGGGCAACGCAATGCATTCGCGCGATAGCCACGACGTACGCCACATCGCGATCGCCCGCCACGCGCGCTCCGGATGGCCGAGGTGGAAAAACGACGCGACGAGGCCTAGGATGCCGAGCACGACCGCCAGCGCCGCACCGCAAACGTAGAACGCCGAAGGCACTTCGAGCCCCAACATCCCCGAAGCGACTTGCACACCGACGAGCGCGAGCAACAGCCCCTGCGCTGCGCCGCACAGCGTAGTGAGAAAAATGACCGAGAAAGCGGGCCGCATGAATAGACTCCGTCAATACCGATAAGGGAACATTTAGCGCGAACCGGCCGCTATCGATGCACCGCCAAGGCCGCGAGATCGATCTCGCCGCGTTCGAAACGTGCTTCGAACGACTCGTCGCGTGCGCTCGCACCGGTGCCGCACCCGCCGCCTTTACCGCAACCGCACGACGATTCGGTCTTCACGCGCGGCAGGTAATGATTCGAAGGCTTCGTGTCCCACTCGGGCATCAGTTGATAGCCGCCGCGTTCGCGAATCGCGCGCGACACGTCCGATTCAGGGTCGTGGATATCGCCGAAGATCCGCGCCGACGTCGGGCAAGCAAGCACGCACGCAGGCTTGCGATCGCGTTCCGGCAGCGCAGGATTGTCGATCCGGTCCGCGCACAGCGTGCACTTCGTCATCTCCTTGCGGCCCTCGTCGAGTTCGCGCGCACCGTAGGGACAAGCCCACGCGCAGTACTTGCAGCCGATGCACTTGTCGTAGTCGACCAGCACGATACCGTCGGACTTGCGCTTGTAGCTCGCGCCGGTCGGACAAACGGGCACGCACGGCGGGTCCTCGCAATGCAGACACGATTTCGGGAGATGAATCGTGTCCGTCATCGGGAACACACCGGCTTCGTATGTCTGCACACGATTAAAGAAGGTGCCCGACGGGTCGTCGTCATAGGGGCGAGCGTCGGTCAGGCTGCCCGCCTCGCCCGACGTATTCCATTCCTTGCAGCTCGTCACGCAGGCATGACACCCCACGCATACGTTCAGATCGATGACCAGCGCCATCTGCGTCATTGCTCGTCTCCCTGTTTGCGGCGTGCGTCGCGCGGCGCCTCGCCGAACGAAGCGGCCCGGCGCAACCGCGCCGCGAATTCGCCCTTGCCCGCGAAATAGGCTTGCACGCGTTGTACGACGTTCGTCGTCCCGGGCATCGGCCGCATCGGCGCGAACTGCGGTAGCGTCGTCGCCGCCTCGGCCTCGGCCGGGTAGATGCGCACGCGCACGTCATACCAGCCGGCTTGGCCCGTGATCGGATCGGAATTGGACATGCGCTCGCCGGTACGCGTATCGCTCGGCAACTCGTCGGCGATGACGTGGTTCAGCAAGAAGCCGCGCTGGGATTCCCCGGCGTCGGGACTCAAGTTCCAAGCACCGGCCGCCTTGCCGATCGCATTCCAGGTCCATACGGTTCCGGGCTCCACCGCCTCGCTATAACGCGCCCGGCAACGCACCTTGCCCCAAGGCGACTCGACATAGATCCAGCCTCCGTCCTCGATCCCCTCGTTCGCAGCCGTCGCCGGATTGACGAACAGATGGTTCTCGCCGTGAATTTGACGGAGCCACGCGTTTTGCGAATCCCACGAGTGATACATCGCCATCGGCCGCTGCGTGATCGCCGCTAGCGGGTAGCGATCGAGATCGGTCACGTCGCGCTCGAGCGGCGGATACCAGAACGGCAACGGGTCGAAATAGCGCTCGATGCGTGCGCGCAAGTGCTCAGGCGGCTGCCGCCCCGCGCGCTTGCCTTGGGCGGCGAGCCGAAACGTCTGCATCACCTCGGAATAGAGCTGGATCACGATCGGCACGTCGAATTTGCGCATCCCGTTCTCGACGGCCCATTGCATATACGGCCCGTTGCAGTTGCGCATGTACTGTAGCGATTCCGGCAATCGATGGTGGTAGACGCAATTGTTCTTCGCGTATTGCTCCCACTGATTCGGGTTCGGCTCGCCCACCACGGCTTTCGTCCCGTCCTTGCCGCGCCATCCGATCAAAAAGCCCGTGCCGGAATCCGGCGCCGTCTGAAAGTTGACGACGAAGTCCGGATAGTCGCGAAACTTGCGCTTACCGTCGGCTGTCGTGAAAGCCGGCAGCTTCAGACGGCTCGCCAGCTCGATCAGCACTTCTTGGAAGGGCTTGCATTCCCCGGTCGGCGGCACCACGGGAACCCGCACCGAATCCACCGGACCGTCGAACTCGGAGATCGGTCGGTCCAGCACCGACATCACGTCGTGCCGTTCGAGGTATGTCGTATCGGGCAAGATCAAATCCGCAAAGGCGGTCATCTCCGATTCGAATGCATCGCACACTACGAGGAATGGGATCTTATACTCGCCGTCCTCGCGTTTATCGACGAGCATCTTACGGGCTTGCCCGGGATTCATCGACGAATTCCACGCCATGTTCGCCATGAAGATCAGCAGCGTATCGATCGGATACGGATCGCCGCGCCAAGCATTCGTAATCACCGAATGCATGAGCCCATGCACTGCGAGCGGGTACTCCCAGGAGAATGCTTTGTCGATACGCGCGGGCGTGCCGTCTTCGTGTACGAAGAGATCGGAGGGCGCCGCCGGCCAGCCGAGCGGCCCCGTGGCGAGCGGCGTATTGGGCTTGATTGCGCCGGGATCGTTCGGCGGCTTCGCGGACGGCGGCGCCGCGCGCGGGTACGGCGCCTTGTGACGGAAGCCGCCCGGACGATCGATCGTGCCGAGCAGCGACATCAACACGGCCATGGCGCGAATCGTCTGAAAGCCGTTCGAGTGCGCGGCCAGTCCGCGCATGGCGTGAAACGCGATCGGCGCACCTTCGACGGTATCGTGCGTCTTTCCCCAAGAATCGGTCCATTGAATCGGCAGCACGATACGCTGCTCGCGCGCGGCCGTGGCCATCTCGCGCGCGATCCGCTCGATCGTGTCCGCGGCGATCCCGGTGATATCCGCCGCCCACTGCGGCGTACAGTGCGCCACTTGCTCGCGCAGCAACGCAAACGAAGGCGCAACGGGCGTTCCGTCGGCCAGCACGTAGCGGCCCTCGAGCGCGGGCCTCGCATCGGCGGCGTGATTCGGCACGGCCCGGTTCGTGACCGCGTCCCACCATAGATGGTCCTGCGGAAAGAGCGTATTGATTTCGGGCACGCCGCGATCGCGCACGAATAGCCCGAACGTGTCGCTCTCTTCACGCAGATCGACGAGCTCTCCCGCATTCGTGAAGCGCTCGACGAAGGCTCGATCGTAGGCGTCGTGCTCGATGAGCTCGCGGATCAGCGCCATGAACAGCGCGCCGTCGGTACCGGGACGAATCGCGATCCATTCGTCCGCAATCGCCGCGTAACCGGTGCGCACCGGATTGATCGCAACGAAGCGCCCACCGGAACGCTTGAATTTCGACAGCGCGATCTTCAACGGATTGGAGTGATGATCTTCCGCCGTGCCGATCATGAAAAACAGTTTGGCGTTGTCGAGATCCGGGCCGCCGAATTCCCAGAACGACCCGCCGATCGTATAGATCATGCCGGCTGCCATGTTCGCCGAGCAAAAACCGCCGTGTGCCGCATAGTTCGGTGTGCCGAACTGCTTGGCGAACAAGCCGGTCAGCGCCTGCATTTGATCGCGGCCCGTGAACAGCGCGAACTGCTTGGGGTCGGTCGCCCGCAGATGAGCAAGGCGCTTGCCCAACATATCGAACGCCGCATCCCACGAAATCGGCTCGAACTGCGCGTCCCCGCGCTCGGTGCCGGCCTTGCGCAACAGCGGCCGAGTGAGCCGGGCAGGCGAATATTGCTTCATGATCCCCGAGGAGCCTTTCGCGCAAATTACGCCCTGGTTCAAGGGATGATCGGGGTTGCCGTCGATATAGCGCACTTCGCCGTCGCGCAGATGCACGCGTATGCCGCAACGGCATGCGCACATGTAGCAGGTCGTCGTCTTGACCTCGAGCTTCTCGTTTTGCGTGCGCGCATGATGATCCATCGTGGCTCCTCTTTCGCGGATAATGTCGGCGCTCGCACCACGGGCGGCGACTTGGTGCGTCTATGCTACGTGCGAGCGGCAGCGGCAAAAAGTCGTATTCGATGATTGAAACTATCGGCTGGCGCTATAGATCGTCGCTGCCCATACGAGACGAGTTCTTGTTCGTCGAGGTGCCTCTTCCGCCGAAGAACGCAAAAATGGATCGATCGCCGCCGTAACGGCGATCGACGAGGGTGCGGTAAGGCGTAACGCGCAAGCCCGTCAGGGCCGTTCGTCGCGCCTGAAATATTGGAGGTAAAGCAGACGCTGCCCGATTCGCCGAAACGGCGCGAACGGATGACCCGGCAGCGGGCTCGTGAAGATCGGTAGCGTTAGATGCGCGCTCTTGCCCGCGATTCGCTCGGCAAGCCGGCGGCCCGCTTGCTGGGAGTACGACACGCCGTTGCCGCCGTAACCGAGTGCGTAATAGACCGACTGTCTGGGATCGGGCTGACAGATACGCGGCATCATGTCGTGACTCACGTCCACCCATCCCCACCACGAGTAGTCGATTTGCACGCCGCGCAATGCCGGGAACTTGCGGGCCATGCCTTCCTTGAGCAAATCCAAGTGCCGAGGATGAGGTGCGTCGCGACCCGTTATCGCGCTGCGGCTGCCGATCTGCAAACGCCGGTCCGGCAAAAAACGATAGTAAAAGCGCAGTGTGCGCGTATCGGTCAGCACTTGCGTCGTGCGGAAGTTGCAGGCGCTAATTTCCTCGTCGGTCAGCACGCGCGTGACCATCGAATTCGAAAGAATCGGCATCACCTTGCTGCGCAACGACGGGTGCAACGTCTGCGCCGTATAGGCGCCCGTCGCAATGCCCACGGCTCGGGCCCGCACGATGCCGCCGGGCGTACGCAGATGGTGGATGCCATTGATCGTTTCCCAGCCGAGCACCGGGCTGCTCGTATGCACTTTTGCACCGGCCGCGCGCGCAAGACGCAGATAGCCGAACGCAAGCTTGGCCGCGTGAATGCCGATCCCTTCGGGTTCGTGCAGCGCACCCGCGGCCTCGTGATCGTTCAAAAACTCACGGCGGAACGTCTCGGCGCTAAGCAGCTCGGACGGATAACCGAACACGTCCTTCCAGACCTTCGCTTCGGCCGCGAGCTTCTCCATGATGCGCGGGCGATGCGCGATCAAGAAATGGCCACCCGGCTGCGGATCGCAATCGATCTCGGCCACGAACGATTTGAAATGATCGAATCCTTGCAGGATTTCCTCGTGCAGCTTCAAGGCGATGCCCTTGCCCCAGCGTTCGACCCACTGCGAACGCGATAGCCGGCCCGATGCGTTTTGCGCCTGTCCGCCGTTACGGCTGCTGCAACCCCAGCTCGTTCGGTTGGCCTCGAGCACCACCGCCTTGATTCCGTGCTCGCGCGCTAGGCACAACGCCGTCGCCAGCCCCGTGTAGCCGGAGCCGACGATCGCCACGTCGACATCCATGTCCTTCGTAACGGGGCCGTCGTCGGGCGGCGGGCTCCCGGCAGTCGCAATCCAGTATGTCGGCGCGTAGTCTCGTCCTTGCCCCGGCCCCGGCGATACGAGCGGGTCGTAAGTCGGATCGTAGCGCCGATCGGCGGCATCGCCCTGCGCGAAACCGCTCGTGGCACGCTCGACTGAGGTGTATTCCATGTACCTATCTCCTGATTGTTCTATTCGATCGACCTTGCGTTCAGGCATCGACGCGGCGATCCGATCTGTCGAGGAAAGTGTAGGTAGGCAGATTTCAGCGAGGTAGAACCAGTGAGGGGTATTCACTTGGACCAGGACGCGTTTAATCGAAACGCGGCGCAATAGGCGCAAAACGTGCCTTCGGCAGTCATCAGCAAAAACCAGCATATCCGCCGCCGGCTTCTTGGCTCACGCTGTGATTTGAAACAAATTGGTTCATTGGCGCCGCCGGTCGCGCGCCGATGCTCGTCGCATCGCAGGAGACCCATGTCCGCCCCCGTCACCGAACCCCTATCCGCGCCGGCCGAGGATGCGCGCGTGTTGCGTGCGCTTGCGATCCTCGAGGCGTTGGCATCGGCCGGGCAACCGTACACGCTGTCGCAGTTGGCCGTGCGCCTGCGCATCCCCAAAGCCACCTTATTGCGGATGATCGAATCGCTCGAATCGCGCGGTTACGTCATGCACGTTCCCGATTCGCGCGGACGCGATCGGGCCATCACGCTCGGGCCCCGCGCCGCGCAATTCGCGCTCTGCACGCTGGCAAACAATACGTTCACGCGCGCGTGCAGGTCGGTTCTGCGCGCGCTCGTCGAAATCCTAGGCGAGACGTGCAACCTGACCGCGCTCGACAACGATGCGGTGCTGTACGTGGAGCGCGTCGAAACGGCCGAGCCATTGCGGCTCGAAATGCGTCCCGGCATGCGGGTGCCGTTGCATTGCACCGCGAGCGGCAAGCTATTCCTTTCGCAGATGACGACGCTGGAACGCAATGCGATGCTCGAACGGCTGACGCTTAAGAAGATGACCTATCGCACGTTGATCGATCCGCGGCAACTCATTGCCGAACTTGAGCGCCTGGGCCCGCGCGGGGTCGGCATCGACAACGAAGAATTCGTGCGTGGAATGGTCGCCGTGGCGGTGCCGGTTCGAGCCGCCGACGACGGACACGTGCTCGCCTCGCTCGCCGTGCACGCGCCGACCGCGCGCGCGACGCTGGACGATTTGCTCGAGGCCGTGCCGCGCATGCGCGAAGCGGCGGCGCGGCTCGCCCCGCTGCTGTCGGTAAGCGAAGGTTAGCCGAGGGCAGTCGCAAAAGCGCAAGCGCAGCCCGCCCCGCCCCTCGAGGCCACCTCTGCCTCAATGCGCGAGGATGCCCATCGCCTGCTTCTTCAACTCGAGAAAATGCGGCTCGAAAGCGACTTGCGGCGTGCGCGGCCGCTCGAGTTCGATGGGTACATCCAAAGCAACGCGCCCCGGCCGGGACGAAAGCACCACGAGGCGCGTGCCGAGAAAAATCGCTTCGTCGATATCGTGCGTGATGAACACGATCGTGCACCGCAACTGATCCCACAGCGCGGTCAGGAACGTTTGCATCGCGCTGCGCGTTTGGGCGTCGAGTGCGCCGAACGGCTCATCCATCAGCAACACCTTCGGCTTCATGACGAGCGCGCGCGCGATCGCCACGCGCTGCTGCATGCCGCCCGAGAGTTGATAGGGCCTGTGCTGCGCGAAGTTTTCAAGTCCGATCGTGCGTAGGATCTCGTTGGACGCCCGGTGTCGTTCGTCCTTCGGCACCGAATGCAGCGACAAGCCGAACTCGATGTTCTCCTGCACGCTGAGCCATGGAAACAACCCCGCCTGCTGAAAGACGACCACGCGATCCTCGCCGGGCTGCGCCTTCACCTCGCCGTCGATAAAGATGTTGCCGCTCGAGGGCAGCGTCAAACCGGCCAGCAGATGCAGCAATGTCGTCTTGCCGCAGCCTGAAGCCCCCAGCACGGTGACGAACTCGCCGCCTTGGAACTGTAGATTGATGTTTTCGAGCGCCGACACGGCGCCGAACGTCTTGTACAGGGAATCGATGACGATATTCAAGGGCCTCTCCTGCTAACCGGGTAAGTCTGCGCATCGATCTTGCCGAGCGGCTGCGCCGCCCGGCCGCTCGAGAAGCGGTTCAATGCGAGGTTCAATGGGCGAGCGACTGCGAATACTGCGGTGCGACATTGTTTTCGAAGCTTGCGGGCTGGCTTTGAATGCGCCCGATCGACTGCAATACCTTGGCCGTGTTAGCGAGCGTTTCATAGGTCGCCGACGTCTTCACCCCCGCGCCCGATCCCATGACCTTCGGCGTCGTTTGGTCGGCACCGGAAAAGAGCTCGTAGCCGGCCAGCTCGCTTTGCGCAACGGGCACCGTGACGCCGGTTTGACGCGCCATCTCGGCGATCGCTTTTTCGCGATCCTTTTGCGTGACCTGATAGCCCGCATCGAGCGCCGCCACGAAGCCGCGTACGAGATCGGGGTGCGCTTTCGCCCAATCGGCATTGGCGATGCAAACGTTATAGCTCGACGCACCGCGCGGCAAATCCCCATCGGTCTTGATCGCCTTGCCTCCCGCCGTGCGCAACGCACTGAATACGGGGTCCCAGACGATCGCCGCATCGATCGCCCCCGTCACCCACGAAGTACGCATTTGCGGCGGCGCCATATTGATTTGCGTGACCGCCGAATACGGCACATGCGCCTCGGCGAGAAACGTCGCCAATTCAAACGAGGCCTGCGAGCCGGCCACGATCGCGATCTTCTTGCCTTGCAGACCGGCCACGTCGTGTATCCCGCTTTCCGGCTTGACGACGATCCCGGCCGCGTTCGTATACCGTTCCTGGTTATAGACGATCGTCATCGGCAAGCCCTGCGCGATCGCGGTGACGAGCGGCGGCACCCCGAGCCCGCACATGAACGACAAGCTATTCGACGCGAGCGCGCTCATCGCCGCGGGCCCCGAGCTGAACAGCTTGTACTGGACGTCGGCATTCATATGATGCTCGAACAGGTGCTCGGCCATCGACACCATGTACGGATCGGCGCCGTTGTCTTCGTAGCCGATGATGACCTGCGGTTTGCTTTGCGCGTGGATAGAGCCGGCGCTCAATGCACAGCCGAGCATCATGACCGCGACGGCGGTTCGGATCGCATATTTCGTTTTCATGCTTCGTCTCCTCAGAGGGTTCGAATCACTCGTGGCCGCGCCAAGGCACGATCCAATTCTCGAGCTTGCGTATCACCAACTCCATGGCATAGCCGATCACCCCGATGATCACGATGCCCAGAATCACCACGGCCACTTGCAATGCTTGTCCCGCGAATTGCACGAGCCAGCCGAGTCCGCTGCTGGCGGCGATCAGTTCCGCCGCGACCAGGCAGGTCCAGGCGACACCGATCCCCACGCGCATCGCCGTGAAGATCTCCGGCATCGCGGACGGCAGCACGATCCTGCGAAAGATTTGCGCGTTGGTGGCACCCAAGGTGCGCGCCACGGCAATGCGCAGCGGCGGCGTGCTCTTCACGCCCGACATCGTGCCGATGATGATGACCGGGATCGTGCCGACGAGAATCAGGATGGCCTTGGGCAACTCGCCGATGCCGAACCAGACCACGAGCAGCGGAATATAGGCGAGCGGCGGCACCGGCCGAACGAACTGCAATAGCGGATCGATGATGTCGAAGACGATTTTGTTGCGCGACATGAGCAGGCCGATGGGCACGCCAATCAAGACGGCCCCGACGAACCCGATGACGATGCGAAAGCAACTGATCAGGATGTCGTCGAGCAACGATTGTCCGCCGTAGCCGTTGCGCACGATCTGGACGAACGCTTGCCAGACCTCCACAGGCGAAGGCAGCGCGAACGGCGGAAAGAAGCCGGCCATCGACACCGCCTGCCAGATCACGACGCAGATCGCAATGACGGCCGCCGTCAACCAATACGAACTCATGCCGGCCCGCGCGCGGCGCAATTTGGGTTTCGGCTCGCTGGACGCTTCTCGGCGCTCCATCGTTTTACCGTGTTCGGGAAGGGCTCTTACTCTCACTGACGTCTCCTGAAGTTCTCGATGCGATGCTCAAGACAACCCACTAAAAGTATAGTCAGCGCGCCCGAGCATCCCGCTCTATCCGGAACCCTCCGCTCGCTTGCCTGCGTGTTCGTTTAGTGAAGGATTGTCAATCAATAAGGTAGCCGGTAGTGCCACGTCAAAGGTTCCGATGGGTCCAGCGCTAAGGCCCGCCCCTGGCCCTCGCCCGCGCGGTTCTCCGCCCGCTGGCCCCACGAAAATGCACGCACTGGCGCTACCTTCGTATACCCGCACCCGTTAACGTCTCCTTATCGGTCGCCCGGGTATCTCGCGTACCCCGGCCACCGCCCGCATCGCGCATTCGACAGGAGACATGTATGACCGACGCATCCCTCGCCCCATCCAACGTCACGGCCAAGACGCTCGCGGCGTTTTCCGACGCCTTTAACCGCCATGACGCGAACGCGTTGATGGGCTTCATGACCGAGGATTGCGTATTCGACGCTGCCGCGGGACCCGAGGTGCACGGCGCACGCTTTGTGGGCCGCGATGCGGTACGCGCCGCATTCGCTGCCGTTTTCGCGAGTTTCCCCGACGCGCACTGGGGCCAGGGGCGTCACTACGTCGTCGGCGAGCGCGGCGTGTCCGAATGGGTCTTCACGGGCACGCACACGCAAGGATGGCGGATCGAAGCCGAAGGCTGCGACTTGTTCGAGTTTCGCGACGGGCTCATCGCGCGCAAGCGCGCGTTCCGCAAGGAGCGCCCGAAGCAGCCAGTTTGAGGGGCCTAGCTTCATATCGCCCCGTTCAAACCGAGCGTTTTGAAACGAATCATTTCATTTCATTCCGAATTCGCCCGGGTCTTCAGGGAATGACTTGACCCGAGTCCGGCACTGCCTAGTATCTGGAACGACCTAGTTCCGTCAAATGACCATCGGAGACACCCTATGAGCGAGCAATCCACCCCCCAGCGAGCAACGGCCAACGGCCCGCAAGACATGACGCCGTCCGAAGCTTTCGTCGAAACGCTCGCGGCCAATGGCGTGACCGACATGTTCGGCATCATGGGCTCGGCGTTCATGGACGCCATGGACATCTTCGCGCCCGCGGGCATCCGCTTGATCCCGGTCGTGCATGAACAAGGCGCCGGGCACATGGCCGACGGCTATGCGCGCGTATCGGGCCGCCACGGCGTCGTGATCGGCCAAAACGGACCGGGCATCAGCAACTGTGTCACAGCGATCGCGGCCGCGTATTGGGCCCATAGCCCAGTCGTGATCGTCACGCCCGAAGCAGGGACCATGGGCATCGGCCTGGGCGGCTTCCAAGAAGCGAATCAATTGCCGATGTTTCAGGAGTTCACGAAATATCAAGGCCATGTCACGCACCCCGCGCGCATGGCCGAATTCACGGCGCGCTGTTTCGATCGCGCGCAGGCCGAGATGGGCCCCACGCAGTTGAACATTCCGCGCGACTACTTCTACGGCAAGATCAAAGTCGAGATTCCGCAACCGCGCAAACTCGACCGCGGCCCGGGCGGCGAACAAAGCCTGAACGAAGCCGCCGAGTTGATCGCCCAGGCGAAGTTTCCCGTCATCATCGCGGGCGGCGGCGTGGTCATGGCCGATGCCGTCGATGAATGCAAGGCATTGGCCGAGCGCTTGGGCGCCCCCGTCGTCAACAGTTACTTGCACAACGACTCGTTCCCCGCCAGTCACCCGCTCTGGTGCGGGCCGCTCGGCTATCAGGGCTCGAAAGCGGCGATGAAATTGCTCTCGCGCGCCGACGTCGTGATCGCGCTCGGCTCGCGTTTGGGGCCGTTCGGCACCCTGCCCCAGCATGGGCTCGACTACTGGCCGAAAGACGCGAAGATCATCCAGATCGATGCCGATCACAAGATGCTCGGGTTGGTCAAGAAGATCTCCGTCGGCATCTGCGGCGACGCGAAGGCGGCCGCCGGCGCGCTCACGCAGCGTCTGGCCGATCGCGTGCTCGCGAGCGATGCCACGCGCGGCGAGCGAGTGGACCAGATCGCCGGGGAAAAAGCCGCTTGGGAGAAGGAGCTCGACGGTTGGACGCACGAACTCGACGGCTACAGCCTCGACATGATCGAAGAGCAAAAGCACGAGCGCACGTTCAACGGCGGCCGCTATCTGCATCCGCGCCAGGTGCTGCGCGAGCTCGAGAAGGCGATGCCGCCGGACGTCATGGTCTCGACCGACATCGGCAACATCAACTCGGTTGCCAACAGCTATCTGCGCTTCGAGAAGCCGCGCAGTTTCTTCGCGGCGATGAGCTGGGGCAACTGCGGCTACGCGTTCCCCACCATCATCGGCGCGAAAGTGGCGGCGCCGCATCGTCCGGCCGTCTCCTATGCGGGCGACGGCGCGTGGGGCATGAGCCTCATGGAAACGATGACGTGCGTGCGTCACGGGATTCCCGTGACGGCCGTCGTGTTCCACAACCGGCAATGGGGCGCGGAAAAGAAGAATCAAGTCGACTTCTATAACCGCCGTTTCGTTGCCGGCGAGCTCGATAACCAAAGCTTTGCGGCCATCGCTCGGGCGATGGGGGCGGAAGGCATCGTCGTCGATCAATTGGAAGACGTCGGGCCCGCGCTCAAGCGTGCGATCGATATGCAGATGAACGAAGGTAAAACGACGATCATCGAAATCATGTGTACGCGCGAACTCGGCGATCCGTTCCGCCGCGATGCGTTGTCCAAGCCCGTACGCCTGCTCGACAAGTACCAGGATTACGTCTGAGGATTGCCGTGAAACCCCTGAACCGCATCATCGAGGCCGCGCGCATGTCGCCGATGCGCATCGTGCTCAGCGAGGCCGAAGATTCGCGTGTGCTCGCCGCCGCCGTTCGGGCGAGCCGCGAGGGGATCGCACGGATCGTCTTGGCCGGTAATCCGGACGCGATCCGCGCAGCGGCCGCGCACGAGGGCCTCGACTTGGAGGACATCGCGCTCGTCGATCCCGAGGCATCGGAATGGCGAGCGCCGTTCGTCGACGAGCTCGTAGCGCTGCGCGGCAGCAAAGGCATGACGCGCGAGCGGGCGGAAAGCGAGGTGCTGAGTCCGCTGGTTTTCGCGGCGTTGATGGTGCGGTGCGGCTATGCGGACGGGTCCGTGGCGGGGGCCGTCCATACGACGGCGGACGTCGTGCGCACCGCGATCCAGTTGATCGGTATCGAGCCCTCGTTCAAGCTCGTATCGAGCTTCTTTCTGATGATGCTGTGCGAGCCGTTCCATCGCTACAAAGGCGGGCTCGTGTTCTCCGATTGCGCGCTCGTCGTCGATCCTGACGCGCAGCAGCTTGCCGAGATCGCGATGGCCGCCGCCGACAGCGCGCGCAGTCTCTTGATGGAAGAGCCGCGGGTGGCGATGCTCTCGTTCTCGACGAGCGGCAGTGCACATCATGCGCACGTCGACAAGGTGATCGAAGCAACGCAGCGCGTCAAAGCGCTGCGCCCCGGCCTTGCCATCGACGGCGACGTTCAACTCGATGCGGCAATTGTCGCCGAGATCGCGGAGCGAAAGATCGAGCACTCGCAAGTGGGAGGACACGCGAATGTACTCGTCTTCCCGAATCTGGACGCCGGCAACATCGGCTACAAGCTCGCGGAGCGAATCGGTGGCGCGAAGGCGATCGGACCGTTGCTACAGGGGCTGAATCACCCCGCCAACGACCTTTCGCGCGGCTGTAGCGCGGAGGACGTCTTCCACGTGATTGCCGTGACCGCCGTGCAAGCCCAAGCGGCGCACGAACGTCGGAGCCATCGTTCCACGGAGCCGCACGCGGCTTGAAGTACTCACCGTGACTAACGCGGCGCGCTAACGGCGCGCCGCGATCCATTGCGCCAGCGCCACCACGCGGCCCATATCGAGCGGCGCGGCGGGATCGAGCGTCGCGCAATCGCGATAAAAGTGCATCGGGTTTCGCCCCAATCCGAGCCCGATGACTTCCACATCGCCCGCTAGCGCTTGCCGCTCCAGCACGTCTTTCAGATGCGCGTCGAGGTAACGCGCACCGCTCGCCTGCACGGTTGCCGCATCCATCGGGCTGCCGTCCGAAATCACGACCAAGATACGGCGAGCGCCGGCGTGCGCGGCAAGCCTCGCACATGCCCATTGCACCGCTTCCCCGTCCACCCCTTCGCGGAACAGATCCGGTTTGAAGAGTGCCGCGATCGACGCGCGTGCGCGCCGCCAACTGTCCTCGGCGCCCTTGAACACCATATGGCAAAGCTCGTTGAGCCGCCCGGGTTGCGGCGGGCGTCCGCGTGCGAGCCATTCGAGCCGCGCGCGACCGCCGTTCCATGCGCCGGTCGTATAACCGAGCACTTCCGTCGCGACGCCGGCTTGCTCGCAAGCACGCGCCAAGATATCGATGAGCATTGCCACCGGTTCGATGTGCGCCTTCATCGAGGCCGAGCAGTCGGCCAGGAAACCGACGATGCAATCGCCGCGCGGACGCATCCGCTCCCTCACGAATACGCGCCGCTCGGCCGGCGAGGCGACGATTTGCGCAAGGCGTCTGCCGTCGATCCGTCCATCGTCCTCGCCGAACGACCACCCGTCGCGCTCAGGAACCGCAAGCGCCGCGCGCAGCACACGCGCAATGCGCACGACGTTGATGCGCTGGGCGGCAATGCGCTCATCGAGCCGTTCGCGGTATTCGCGCAGCAAGGCTTCTCTGACCAGGGTGCTCGCGCGCACCTCTCGGTCGAATCGGGTCGTATAAGCGCGGTAGCTCGGCGCGTCGGCCGGGCGAAGCCGGCTCTCATGCTCTCCCGCGCCGCCCGGCGCCGAGTCGTTGCGCTCATCGAAGTCGAAATCGAAATCGACCCACAACGAAAAGGACGTCAAGGCGTCGAGGGGTTCACGCGCGGCGGCTTCAGTATCGGTCGCGAACATCGCACGTTCGCGCTCGAGCATCGAAGCGACGCACTCGGCTAGTGCGCAGGCATGCGCCGCATACGCCGCTTGATCCTCGCGATGCCGGCGCAGCGCTACGAGCTGCGCCCCGATCGCAGGCACGATGGCCGCGCGCGTGGCCTCGATCACGTCTTGCGTTTCCTCGAGTACGGGCCAACCGGTCACACGCGACCACACGATCTGCACGACGGTATAAACGAGGATGCCCAACTGATCTTCAATGCGTCCCGCACGGCTGTACGCACCCAGCCAACCCTCGAAGCGAAGGCGGAGATTGTCCGCAAGACCGCGCATCGCGGGCGGCGCGAGTGCCTCGCACCGGATCTGCTCGAACAACTCGAATAGGACCCGCTCGACGGGAGCCTCGGGGGACATCGATCGATGCAACGCGGCGTCGGAAAACATGAGCCGCATGGCGGCGCCGTCGGCGACGCCGCGCAGTGCCGAGAGACGCTCCTCGAACGCGTTTGCGCGCACGTGCGGCGCGTAAAGCGGCAACGGTCGCGACTGTCGGCAAAGACAGCCATCCCGATAGTGCAATGCGCGATCGCCCGAGAAGGCACGCACAACCGCCGCGCACAGCGCCTCGTTGCGCAGCGCGACGCCTAGGGCATCGGTCGCGTCGCTCATACGCGAGGCGACGGTGCACGGCCGTCCGATTCGCGTTGCACCGCATCCGGCTGCAACTCTGCGCCGAAGCATCGCTGATACAGTTCGGCGACGATCGGCCGCTCGGATTCGTCGCATTTATTCAGGAAGGTTAGGCGAAATGCGAGCATGGGATCGCGAAAGATCAGGCTGTTCTCCGCCCAATCGATGACCGTTCGCGGCGACATGAGCGTGGAAAGATCGCCCGTGGCAAAGCCCTTGCGAGTCAACGCCGCCATGCCGATCATCGCCTCGACGAGCGCCCGGCCCGCGTCGTCGGCCATGTCGGGCACGCGCGCGAGCACGATGCCGGCCTCTTCAAGCGGATCCAGATAGTTGAGCGTCGCAACCACGTTCCAACGGTCCATCTGCGCGTGATTGAGCATTTGCGTTCCGTGATACAGGCCGTTCAGATTGCCGAGGCCGACCGTGTTCGTCGTGGCGAACAAGCGGAAATACGGATGCGGGCGGATCACCCTGTTTTGGTCGAGCAGCACGAAGCTGCCGTCGCGCTCCAGCACACGCTGAATGACGAACATCACGTCGGGACGCCCCGCATCGTATTCGTCGAAAATCAGCGCGACCGGACGTTGCAGCGCCCACGGCACGATCCCCTCCTGAAACTCCGTGACCTGGCGCTCGTCCCGCACGACGATCGCATCCTTGCCGACGAGATCGAGCCGGCTGATATGGCCGTCGAGATTGACGCGCACGCAAGGCCATCTCAAACGCGCGGCGACCTGCTCGATATGCGTCGACTTGCCCGTGCCGTGCAAGCCTTGAACCATCACGCGCCGATTGCGCGTGAAGCCGGCCAAAATCGCCAACGTCACTTCGGCGTTGAAGCGATAGGCCGCATCGATATCGGGCACATGCTCGTCACGCTCGGAGAACGCCGGCACCAGGAGATCGGTGTCGATGCCGAATTGCTCGCGTACCGACACCGTGCAATCGGGCGCCGCCTGCATAAAATCCTTCGTCACGCTTTCTCCCCGCGATCGCTCGATCGCCAAGCCGCTTAACGCCTACTCTCGCAGAGGGAGTCTATCGGCCCCCCGCACCGGTCGATAGGGCCAGTCAGCCGGTTTCGGCTGGTACAGCCGCGCAAGGCGCCTTTTGATCCCGTTTCGATACTTTCCGTTTCAGTTTGGCGACGCGCGGCGCTTGCGCGCTTGCGCGCGCCGCCGCCATCCATGACATTGAGGCGAAAACCCAGAGGGGCTGGTCATGGAACTGGAAGTCGACTACTTGATCGTCGGTGCGGGATCGGCTGGCTGCGTGCTGGCCAATCGCTTGAGCGCGGACCCGCGCAATACGGTGTTGCTGCTCGAAGCGGGCGGCGCCGACACCAATCCGTGGATTCACGTGCCGGTCGGCTACTTCAAGACGATGCACGACCCCGAACTCGATTGGTGCTATCGCACGGAGCCCGACGAAAACGTCGATGGCCGCCGCATCGATTGGCCGCGCGGAAAAGTCCTGGGCGGATCGAGTTCGCTCAACGGCCTGCTGTATGTCCGCGGGCAGCGCGAAGACTACGATCGATGGGCCGAACTCGGCAATCGGGGATGGGGTTACGCCGACGTGTTGCCGTACTTCAAAAAATCGGAGGACCAAGAGCGCGGGGCTGACGCTTATCACGGCGTGGGCGGCCCGCTCAAAGTCTCCGACCTGCGCCTGCGACGGCCGATCGCCGATCGCTTCATCGCGGCCGCGCAGGAAATCGGCATCCCGTTCAACCCCGATTACAACGGCGCGAGCCAAGAAGGCGTCGGCTACTTTCAGCAAACCGCGCACAAAGGCTTTCGCTGGAGCACGGCCAAGGGCTTCTTGAAGCCCGCGCGCGCACGTACCAACCTGCATATCGCCACGCGCGCCCAAGCCTGTCGCGTGCTGATCGAAGGCAATACGGCAGTCGGCGTCGAGTTCATGCGCGACGGCCGTCGCACGATCGCGCGCGCACGTGCCGAGGTCATCCTTGCGGCGGGCGCGATCGGCTCGCCCCAGCTTCTCCAACAATCGGGTATCGGCCCGGCGAACCTGCTGCACCGTGCCGGCGTATGCGTTCATCGCGATCTGCCGGGCGTCGGTGCGAATCTGCAAGACCATCTGCAAGTTCGCCTCGTGTTTCGGACGCGCGAACGAACGTTGAACGACGAAGTCAATCATCCGCTGCGCAAAGCTTGGATCGGCATGCAATACGCGCTGTGGCGCACGGGGCCGCTGACGCTCGCCGCCAGCCAAGTCGCGATCTTCACGCGCTCAAGCCCGGCCGCTACGCGGCCCGACATCCAATTTCACATGCAGCCTTTGAGCGCGGACAAACCCGGGCAAGGCGCGCATCCGTTTTCCGCCTTCACCTCGTCGGTTTGCCAACTTCGCCCTTTCAGCCGCGGCCGGATCGAGATCCGCTCGGCCGATCCGCTCGACTACCCACTCATCCACGCCAACTATTTGTCGGACGAACGCGACCATCCGGTTGTCGTCGGCGCGATCAAGGTCGCCCGCCGCATCGCCGCGGCGCCGTCGCTCGCGCCGCACATCGTCTCCGAGTACGTGCCCGGTATCCAGTACGCAAGCGATGCCGAGTTACTCGATGCCGCCCGGCGATTCAGCCAGTCCATCTATCACCCGGCCGGCACCTGCAAGATGGGCCACGATCGTCTGGCCGTCGTGGACGACCGGTTGCGGGTGCATGGCGTTGCGCGCCTGCGCGTGGCGGATGCGTCGATCATGCCCGAACTCGTCTCGGGCAACACCAACGCACCGGTCATCATGATCGCCGAGAAGGCCGCCGATATGATTCTCGAAGATCGTGACGGCCGTGTCGTATCGAAACCCGAACATATCGAAGCCGGTGCGTAAGGGACAAGCTTAGCGACGCCAACGCAGCGGCCGGCGCAGCGTGTGCCGCTCCATCCGCACGGCGGGCACCGCATCGAGGAACGCGAAGGCGCCGCGCTCGGCCACCCCCTCGCTGCGCTCGCGTTCCTCGTCGGCGTCCACGGTTCGATCGGTATCGATGAACAGCGCCGCCACGGCCCCGATCGCAAGCAGCCCTGCGGAAACGGCGAACGGTATGTTATAGCTTCCCGTGTGCTCGATGAGATAGCCGAAGACGACCGGCGAGAGCATCCCCGCCACGCCGAAGCCGGTGTTCATCATCCCGCCCGCGGTCCCCGCATACTTGCCGGCGATATCGAGCGGCAGCGTCCACAAGACCGGATTGGTGATTTCGAGGAAGAAGAAGGACCCGGTCAGCAGCCAAACCGCAGTCAACGGATCGGCCACCGAAATCATCGGCAGCAAAAATGCGAGCGAGCCGCCCAGGCCCACGACGAGCACGGAACAACGCGCCAGCCGTAGCCGCCCCGTTGCCTTGAAGATCCGGTCTGACACCACGCCACCGAGCGTATCGCCCACGACACCGGCTAACAGCGGCAATGCGGTGAACAGCGCGAGATGCTTGAGATCGAAACCGCGCGACTCCTTGAGATAGGACGGCAGCCAGGTCAGGTAAACCCAAAGCAGCCAGCCGTAGCAGAAATCGACGAAGGTCACGAGCCACATGCGGCGAATCAACTTGCGCCAGGGCGTGACGCAGCGCTTCGCACGTTCGCAATCGCCCATGCGATAGCCGATTTCGGCCGTTTCATCGGACGTAATGCGCCGATTCTGCTCGGGCGAGTTCGTGAAGACGAACAAGTACAGGACGGTCCACGCGAGGCTGGCGATACCGAGCAAGATGAACGCGTCGCGCCAACCGCCCGCCACGACGACCGCCAAGACGAGCGGCGGCGTCACCGCGCCGCCCAAGCGCGCGAAACTGTGCGTGATGCCTTGGGCGAAGCCGCGCTCGCACACCGGCATCCAATAGGTGAACGCACGCGTGGCCGTGGGAAACGCCCCGCCCTCGCCGATCCCGAGCGCGAAGCGCAGCGCCACCAGCATGGCGACGCTGCCAGCAAAGCCCGTGGCGAGCGTCGCCGCGCCCCAGATCAACGAAAGCACCGTCAGCACGAGCTTCGGACCGAATTTGTCCGACAGCCAGCCGCCCACGATCTGCATGGCCGCATACGGATAAGCGAACGCGGAAAACACGAGACCGAGTTGGACCGCCGACAGCCCCATCTCATGGCGGATCAGCGGTCCGGCGACCGCGATGTTGACGCGGTCGATGTAAGAGATGAAATACATCAGACACATCACCGCCAAAATGATATGGCGCGTTTTGACGCGCTGCGCACGCTCTTTCATGCTGGTGTCTCCTACCGTCTCTATCGTTGAGTTTCGTGCATGGCGGCGCGAGCGTCGATGCGTGGCCGCCCCAAAGCGCTCGCTCGTATCAGTCGGGGGCCGGCGCCACCAATTTCAAGCGCTGCACCTTGCCCGACGGTCCGCGCGGCAGCTCGCTGACGAAGCGGATTTCCTTCGGCGTCTTGTAGCGGCCCAATTCGCGCAAGCAGTGGGCGAGCAGTTCCTCGGGGCCGGGCCCGCCTGCTCCGCTCGCCGCACGCGGCACGACGAACGCCACGATCTCCTGGCCATAGGCCGAGTCGGGCACGCCCACCGCGGCCGCATCGAGTACGCCGGGGTGACGCAACAGCGCCTCGTCGATTTCGCGCGGTGCGATGTTTTCGCCGCCTTTGATGATCAGTTCCTTCGAACGGCCGTTGATGTAGAAGTAGCCGTCCTCGTCGCGATAGCCGAGGTCGCCCGTGCGTAGCCAGCCGTCGATCGTGAAGGCCTTGGCCGTCTCGTCGGGGCGCTTGTAGTAGCCGCGCATGACTTGTTCGCCTCTGAGCACGATCTCGCCCGGCTCATTGGGCGCGCATTCGCGCCCGTTGCGATCGATCACCTTCGCCTGCGCGCCCGATGGCAACCCGATACTGCCGATACGCCGCCGAGCCGGTTCGTAAGGATTGCTAAATACAGGCGCCGCCGTTTCGGTCATCCCCATGGTTTCGATGATCGGGATCCCGAAGCGCGACTCGAACGCGCGGTGATGATCGCTCGGGAGCGCCGCCGACGCGCTGCGGCAAAACTTCAGCGCGGACAGATCCAACCCGCTCGGTTCCTCGCCTCCGAGTAGATAGGCGACGATGGTCGGCACGACGTTGATCCAAGTACAGGCGTGGCGGGCCACGTCGCGCCAGAACGTGCGCGCCGAAAAGCGCGGCGTCATCACGACCGACCCTGCGTGAAAAAGCGGCGCGAGCAGCGTCACGACCAAGCCGTTGATGTGATAGAGCGGCAGCGACGCCAGAACCCGATCCTGCGTTCCCAGCCGGTGTTCGTCGCTGATGTTGCGTGCGTTCGAAAGCAGGTTTCCATGGCTTAACAGCACGCCCTTGGGCGCGCCGGTCGTGCCCGAGGTGTACATCAACAACGCGATGTCGCTAGGTCCGCAACGAGGGTCCGATACGTCGGATAAAGCGTGGTCGCCGCCCTCGTGAGCGGTGCATGGGGACAAAGCGGGCAATTCGAGCGCATCGGGCGCGGTATGGACGGTCGCGACCTGTCCGCACGATTCGACGCAGGCCGCGGCCAAGGCGTCCTTCGTTTCGTCGCAAACGAAGATCATGCGGCTATCCGAGTGCTCGACGATGTAGCGGAGCTGCGAGGGCTGGCACAGCAAGTTCAACGGATGCACCACGAGGCCGCTGTACATGGCGCCGAGCAAGAGCGCCGCAGTCTGAATGCCGTTCGGCATGAACACCGAGACGACGTCGCCCGGACTCAGCCCCGCCAGATGAAATTCGGACTCGAGGGCCCTGCAACGCTCGCGCAACATGGCGAAGGTGACAGCGGTACCGCTTGGTTCGTTGCCGTCGCCATCCTCCAAGCCGTTCAGCAAGAACGGTTTGTCGGGATACTGCTTGGCACGCGCGTCGATTAGTGCACGCATCGTCATAGGCGTACTCATCGACCGACCCTCCCGAAATACGCGCCGAGTAGCGCATCGACGTCAGGGACTTGCTCCTTGACCGGATACGCAACGCGCGTCACGTTCAAGTACTGGCGGAACGTCAGATTGCTCGAGAAATTGTTTCGCCCCCACGTCCCGCAGCCCATCGACAGCGAAAACGGCAGTCCGTTGTCGAAGTTGCCGCCCGTCGCGAGACAGTGCGCCTGGTTGACGATGACGCGCGCGACCGGCAACCGCTCGCCCAAGCGGACGGCGAGTTCCGGCTTCGCCGTATGCAGCCCGACCGAGTGGCCCGCCCCCATGTACCCATAGATATTGCGGACGATGCAGGCCGCATCGGTGAAATCGCGAGCTCGATACACCGCCAACACAGGGGCGAGCTTTTCCCCCGAGAACGGATGCTCGGCGCCGAAGCCGTCCTCCTCCACCATCAAAAATCGCGGCTCGCGCGCGGCGACGTCCTCGAGTCCCGCCGTCTGAGCGATCCGCTTCGCACACTTCGCCGTGCAGCGCTCGGAAAGCTTGCCGTCGTGCCACATCGCCGCTTGCAGGCGTGCCTTTTGCGTCGCGTCGAGCAACACGCCGCCGCTGCGTTCCAGTTCGCCAAGCATGGCGTCGTAGACCGCTTCCTCGATGACGACGCTGTTTTCCGACGAACAACTCGTCGCGTTGTCGAACGTTTTGGAGCGGGCGATGTTGTGCGCCGCATCGCGCAAGTCAGCTGAGCGCTCGACGATCGAGGCCACGTTTCCCGCGCCCACCCCGAACGCCGGGGTGCCGCTGGCGTAGGCCATGCGGACGTTCGCTTGCGAGCCCGTCGCGACGACCAGATCCACCTGTTGCATCAGCGCGGCGGTAGCGGCCTTGCTGACCGGCTCCGGGACGATCTGTACGAGCGCCGGGTCGAGCCCGGCTTTCGCGAACTCCGCGTGGATGAACTCGATCAGCAGCGCGCACGACGAATAGCCTTTCGGCGAAGGCGCGACGATCACTGCGTTGCCGCATTTGAGCGCGTTGACGATTTTGTTCGCCGGCGTGGCCGCCGGGTTCGTCGATGGGGTGACCGCGGCAACGACGCCGACCGCCCGCGCAATCTCGACGATTCCTTTCGCGGGATCGCGCGCAATCACGCCGCACGTGAGTTGCCCGTGCAGGTCGCGCAAAAGCCCCAGCGTCTTGCGAAAGTTCTTGCGAAACTTGTCGTCGGCGTCGCCGAGCCCGGTGTCTCGCACCGCCAGCTCGGCGAGCGCGCGATTGCGCGTGGGCTCCATGATGGCCCAAGCGGCGGCCGCGGCCGCCGTGTCGAGCACCGACTGACCGGCAAACTCGAACCTGCCTTGAGCCTCGCGGGCGCGGGCAACGAGTTCGGCGATGCGCTGCTCGATCTTCTCTCGTGCCTGCACGTCGGCGGTTTCGGCTGTTGTAGCCCTAACGTTCATAAACGGCGCTCCGATCGAATCAATAATGAATTGGCGTACTGCCAATCTATTCGGCGCAAGCGCCCTTGCCTGTCCCGTTTCCCGCGCATTCGTCGACAACGACCGACGGCGCAGCGAAAACATCGAATTTCGGGACTTCCCTAAGTCCCGAAAGCCGCGCGATCCGATACACAATGCGGTAACGAGTGGCGCGATCGTCAGAATCGGGAGACGGGATGTCGACATCGAATCAATCGAACGCCGCGGCGGTACGCGCGTTTCGCGTACTGGAGACGCTGGCGCAGGCGGGGCAACCGCTTTCCATGGCGGAGCTCGTCCATGCGCTCGGCCTGCCCAAGCAAACGGTGCATCGCATCCTCGTTCAATTGACCGATGCTTGGCTCGTCACGCGGGGCGCCGGCGACAAACGCTACGAATGCTCGCCGCGCGTGCGCATGCTGGCCGTCAACGTACTCATGCATGCGGGGCCCGCGGCGGCGCGCCATGTGTTGCTCGAGCAGTTGGTGGCGAAGGTGGGCGAGACCTGCAACTTGACGATGCTCTCGGGCAACGATGTGGTCTACGTCGATCGAGTCGAGACGGAATGGCCGTTGCGCATGCACCTACAGCCGGGGTCCCATGTGCCGTTGCATTGCTCGGCGAGCGGCAAGCTATTGATCAGTTTTTTGCCGAAGGACCGGCGCGAAAGGATGATCGAAACGTTGCCGCTGCGCGCTTATTCGGAGCGAACGATCACCGATCGCGACGCGCTGCGCCGAGAACTCGCCGCGACGCGCCGGCGCCGCCTCGCGATCAACGATCAAGAACACCTGCAAGGGCTCATCGCGATTGCGGTGCCGGTCTTGCTCGACCGTAACCGCGCCTGCGCGGCGATCGCGGTGCAAGCGCCGGTCGGCCGCGTGACGCTCGACGATCTGCTGGCATTCGAGCCGGAGCTGCGGCACGCGGCCGAGGAAACGGCGAGAACCTTCCGTGCGTGACGCCGGCTCGTCGCTGCGTTACGACGCGCTCACGGCATGCTCGTCGCCCGAGGCCGCATGTGCGCTGCGGCCACGTTCGATCGCGCGTGCCGAGTAGGCCGACACGAGCGCCGAAAACAACACATAGGCGCATACGGTCCACCACTTGCCGCCGCTCATCTTCCAAAGCGCCGTGGCAATGATCGGCGTCAAGCCGCTCGCGAAGATCCCCGAAAACTGATAGACGAAAGAGATGCCCGTATAACGAACACTAGCGTCGAACAGTTCGGAGAACAGCGCGGCTTCGGGACCATAGACCATCGCGTAGCAAATACCGAACGGTATAACGATCGCCAGCCAAATCAACGCAGTATTGCCCGGATGACGCTCGATCAACCAGAACGCGGGATAGACCGCCGCACCGCACAGCAGCGATCCCCACATATAAACCCGGGCGCGGCCGATGCGATCCGACAGCGCGCCGAACAGCGGAATAAAAAAGCACATGACGAGCGCGGCCATCATGACGCCGACGAGTGCGTCGGTGCGTTCCATCCCGATGTGTTGCGTGAGGTAGCCGATCGAGAAGACCGCGAAGATATTGAAAAAGACGCCGTCGATGTAACGTGCGCCCATGCCGACCCACAACTCGCGGCGATAGTTCGCGAGCATTTCGAGGCACGGCAGTTTCGCCTCGCGGCGCGAGCGCTTGAACGCCATGAATTCCGGCGTTTCCATCACTTTCAGGCGAATGTAGAGGCCGATCATGACGAGCAACAGCGAGGCGCCGAACGCGAGGCGCCAACCCCATGCGAAGAATGCGCTTTCGGAGAGCAGATGCGAGACGGCCGCGACCATGCCGGAGGCCAGGCATAGGCCGATCGACAAGCCGATCTGTGGCAGGCTCGCGTACAAGCCGCGCTTTTCAGGCGGGGCATACTCGTAGGCCATCAATACCGCCCCACCCCATTCACCGCCGAGTCCGATACCTTGCAGCACGCGCAGCGACAGGAGCGCGATCGGCGCCCATATGCCGATCTGCGCGTAGGTCGGCACCAACGCGACACCGGCGGTCGAAACACCCATGATGAACAGCGTGAGGATCAGCGCCGACTTGCGGCCGATGCGGTCGCCGAAGTGTCCGAACAGGACGCCGCCCACGGGGCGCGTAACGAATCCCACGGCGAACGTGGTGTAGGCGAGCAGCGTGGACACGAGCGGATCGCCGCTCGGGAAATACAGCTTGTTGAAAATGATGCCGGCCACTACGCCGTAGAGAAAAAAGTCGTACCACTCGACCGTCGCGCCGATCACACTGGCCAGTGCGACGCGGCGAATCATGCGGGAATCGATACGGGGATCGGATCTCATGAAACGGCTCCTCCAATGGATGTCCGTATTCGTGGGCCCCTTGGTCGTCTCCTCCGGGGCAATGGTCGTCCCGGGCGGCGAAGTGTGGCTGAGCGCGACTCGGTCGGTTCTTTCTATGTACCGAGCCGAAATCTAGGCTTCAAGAGAAAACGGGAAGCGCAATCCGTTATGGGACAAAAGAGGGAAAACTGTTTCAGTTTGGAAAGCGCGAGGACGTGGCGGCGCGGCGCCTCGCCGCGCGATAACGGCAAGGCGCCCTTCCTGCATGTTCTAGCGATTACGAGTGAGTCGCGACGATCTTGCGGATGACGTTGTTCAACGTATCGGCCACATAGACATTGCCGGCCGCGTCGACATTGATGCCCTCGGGATCGTAGAACGAGGCGCTCGCGCCCTGGCCGTTCGTCATCCCTTGCGCGCCCGAGCCTGCAAGCGTCGTCACGTTACCGGCCGCGTCGATCTTGCGAATCAGGTTGTTTCCGCTATCCGCGACGTACACGTTGCCGCTCGTGTCCAGGGACACGCCGGACGGCGCGCTAAACGATGCGGCCGTGCCTTGCGCATTGACGGAACCTTTAGCGCCCGAACCGGCGAACGTCGTCACGTTGCCGCTCGCATCGATTTTGCGAATCACGTTGTTTCCGGAATCGGCCACGTAGAGATTGCCGCTCGCATCAAGGGCGAGCCCCCGCGGCGACTTGAACGAAGCGGTCGTACCCAATCCGTTAGCGGATCCTTGGGCGCCGGAGCCCGCAAGCGTGGTCACGTTGCCGCTCGGATCGATCTTGCGGATTAGGTTGTTGCCCATGTCGGCCACGAATACGTTTCCGCTTGCATCGACGGCCAAGCCCGTCGGGAAGTTGAACGAAGCGGCGGTGCCTCGTCCATTGGCCGCCCCCCCAGTGCTCGAACCCGCGAGCGTGGTCACATTGCCGTTCGGATCCATCTTGCGGATCAGGTTATCGCCCGAATCGGCGATATAGACGTTCCCGCTAGCATCCACGGTGAGCCCATTCGGAAAATCGAAATGCGTCGTCGCCGCCAGCGTCGTCACGTTTCCGCTCGCGTCGATCTTGCGGATGAGATGGTTGCCGGTATCGGCCACATAGGCATTGCCCGCCGCATCGACGAATACACCGCACGGGTCGTTGAAGGTCGCTACCGCGGCCTGCCCGTTCGCGGCCCCCCACGTACCCGTTCCCGCGAGCGTCGATACTTGCTCCACCGTGACGCTCGCGGCCGGCGCGCTTCCCGAAGAAGCGCTAACGGACGAATTGCCGCCGCCGCATGCGGTCAGCGAAAACGCGAGAACAGCCGCCGCGGCGAATTCGCCGGCTCGGCGCAACGAGGGATGAGTGCGCATGGGGTAATGCTCCTTTATGCATCGAATAAACGGGGCTTCTCTCTATTGCGCCCCGATGGACTTTATAAACGCACCCGCGTTCATCCATACGCCGCTCGATATAAATCGAGGACATAACGAATTGCAATCGCAAGGGTGCTGCTTTCGGAAATGCTCGATTCGGCCGCACGCCAGCCGGATCGACAACGTCAGGTGGGCACGCGCGCACGCGGCGTATCGATCCGCCGCGACCGCTGGCCTATAGGCGCGCGATGTCCGCGGCTTTTGCGTATTAAGGTATTGGAAAGCTTGCCGATGAAGCCGTCGCATTGCGCGACGCATCGAACGATTGGTCTACCGCTTAGCATCTATCTACGCCCCGGAATGGCATTGGGTCATTAACGGTCTCACGGACACTTTGTAAGAGTTCTTCGACTCATTTGGTGCCGAATATAGCACTGCGCGATATGCCCCGTGTACGGCTTCGTCAAAAACGATACGCGCTCGACAATCGGGGATTGACAAACTGTGAGCGAGCCGTATTGGTCGCACTGAAAAGCCGCCCTGCCCTAGAGGGCGCGATAAAAAAGCCCGGAAACACACGTTTCCGGGCTTGAGGTCCACCAACGAGACAGATGGCGGAGGAGACTACCTTGAGTCGGCGCAGCGCCGACGATGCGGCGCAGCGCGATGAATGGTTTCTAAATAGCCCAGCCGCCGAGGTAGAACGCGACCAACACGATCGCGATCGACACCGTACCGACATTGAGCTTGCGAACCTCGCCGCTGACCAGACGCCCGATCACGAGCGTCGCGAAGCCGAGCATGATGCCCGTCACGATATTGGCCGTCAGCACGATGAAGACCGCGGTGACGAGTCCGGACATGGCATCGATCGTGTCGTCCATATGCAGCTTGCTCACGTTCGAGAGCATGAGCAGACCGACATACATCAGCGCGGGCGCCGTCGCGTACGAGGGCACGAGACCGGCGAGCGGCGAGAAGAACATCACGACGAGGAACAACAAGCCGACGACGGCGGCAGCCAAACCCGTCTTCGCACCGGCTGCCACGCCTACGCTCGACTCGATATAAGCCGCCGCCGGTGCGCCGCCGAGAAAGCCCGAGAAGATCGAGCTCAACGAATCGGCCGTCAACGCGCGGCCTCCATTGATGATGCGACCGGTCTCGTCGAGCTGGCCCGCTTGCCCCGCCACGGCGCGAATTGTGCCGGTCGCATCGAACACGGCCGTCATCACGAGCGCAAAGACGCTCGGCAGCACCGCCACCGACAAGGCGCCTTTGATATTCATCGCGCCGATCAACGAAGCGTGGCCCGCCGAGCTCAGCGAAGGCAGCGCGAACACGCCGTGATACTTCACGCTCGGATCGAGGGCCAAGCCGATCGCCGAGATGCCCACCACGACGAGCAAGATGCCGCCGGGCACGCGGCGCTTTTCAAGGCCGAAGATCGAGGCCAGACCGATTACCGACATGATCACGGGGAACGCGCTGACATGCCCGAGGGCGAGCGGCAAGCCGCCGCCCGGGTTCTTGATCACGAGGCCGACGTCGTTCGACGCGATCAAGAGCAGGAAGAGCCCAATGCCGATACCCGTGCCATGCGCGACGCCCGCGGGCAGATTGCGCAAGATCCATGAGCGTACCCCGGTGACGGAGATAGCCGTGAACACAAGCCCCATCAAGAAAACGGCGCCGAGCGCGACGGCGGGCGAGATGCCCTTGCCGAGCACGAGACCGAACGCGGTGAATGCCGTAAGCGAGATCGCGCAACCGATGGCGATCGGCAGCTTCGCCCACAGCCCCATCAATAGCGAACCGAACGCAGTCGTCAGGCAGACGGCGACGAAAACGGCGCTCGTGTCGAACCCCGCGTTGCCCAGCATGCCCGGTACGACGAACACCGAATAGACCATCGCGAGGAAGGTCGTAATACCCGCGACGATTTCACGACGCTGCGTGCTGCCCTGCGCGGAAATCCCGAAATATCGATCGATGACACCCATATGGCCGAAATCGTCTCTAGCGCCGACGCGGACCGTCGACTGCGCGGGGGTATCACTCATGAGCTTGCTCCTTTATCAGCGTGCTGAAACGGCCTTGCAACCGTCGTCAGGTTTGTCTCGGATCTAGTAGGTTTAGGCTGGTCGGCAACGTCTGGGGATCGGACGGGCGTATGAGCGCCTCATCGCTTCGACACCGTGGCCTGGTCGTTTTAGCGCCATACGACGCGCTCTTTTATCGCCACGTCATTCGCACTTCGCCGTTGCGAAGGTTAGATGAAGGGCCGTGGCCGGCCTATCAGAGGAGGAACATGCAGCACATGTCACAGCGCTTATATCCCCATGAAACCGGGGTTTCATCGCCGCGGACCGCGTGTTTACGCCTAGTGTGAAACCGTGATGACGATTATTTGGCAGTGCCGATCAAACACGCCCGCGAGTGCGGGCGTGCGTGGCCTTGATTTGGAGGGACAGAGTGCGAGTGCGTTACACCGGCGAAGGATTGCGCTCCGCGAATCCTTCCTGGTGCCAATACGGGTACACAGGGCGGACCTTGCTTGCCTCATCGAGTCGTGCGACTTGTTCGGCGGTCAAATTCCAGCCGACGGCGCCTAGGTTCTGCCGCAGTTGCTCCTCGTTGCGCGCGCCGATCAAAACCGTGGAAACGGTCGGGCGTTGCAGCAGCCAATTGAGCGCGATCTGCGCGACGGTCTTGCCCGTCTCTTCGGCGATCGCATCGAGCGCATCCACGACGCGATAGAGATATTCGTCGGGCACCGGCGGTCCGTAATCGGCGGTCTTGTGCAGCCGGCTCACGGCCGGAATCGGTTGGCCGCGACGGATCTTGCCGGTGAGCCGCCCCCAGCCGAGCGGGCTCCAAACGACGGCCCCCACGCCTTGGTCGAGCCCGAGCGGCATCAACTCCCATTCGTAGTCGCGGCCGATCAGCGAGTAATACGTTTGATTCGCGACGTAGCGCGGATAGCCGTGGCGATCGGCCACGTCGAGCGACTTCATCAAATGCCAGCCGGAGAAATTCGACACCCCCGTATAGCGAATCTTGCCCGCGCGCACGAGATCGTCGAGCGTGGACAGCACCTCTTGCACCGGCGTTTTCGCATCGAAACCATGAAGCTGGAACAAGTCGATGTAGTCGGTCTGCAACCGCTTGAGCGAGGCGTCCACCGTCTTGATCAAATGATGGCGAGACGAGCCGACGTTGTTCGGCTCGTCGTCGAACCGAAACGTCGCCTTGGTCGATACGAGCACTTGGTCGCGGCGGCCCTTTAGCGCTTCGCCGAGAATCGATTCCGACGCGCCGCGCGAATAAACGTCGGCGGTATCGAACATCGTCACACCGGCGTCTAGACAGATATCGATCAGGCGGCGCGCCTCCGCGACATCCGTCTCACCCCAAGCTTTGAACAACTCGCCCTTGCCGCCGAACGTGCCCGTACCGAAACTGAGCACCGGGACTGTCAATCCCGACGCGCCGAGATGCCGATATTCCATGCTGCCCCCCTTAACGAAGAACGAGGGGCTAGGCTACCGCAATCGGGGCAAATCTGCTCGCAAGCACTCCGGGAATGCCCTAGGGCGATGCCGTACTGAACCCGCCCTATGCATGGGGGATTTTTCGAAATGTCCGGCGCAATTCCATACGAGGGGAATATGGGGTTTGATAACGAGAGAAACTAATTCGCCCCCGCAATTGGCTCATTCCCTGAAAAACCCGCCAATCGATCTCCCGCCCGGGCGGAGCGAAAGATAGACCACCCTGTAGGCAAAACGCATTACACGCAATTACACCTTGCCGACAGGTTCCGTCTTTCCTATGATCAAAGTCCATCTATAGGGATTTCGTCGAATCCACTGACGGAGTCGCCCATCCGTGCGGCGCGGCCCGCGCGTTCACTAAGGGCGTAGGGAAATGGCAATTCTAAAAAGCGAGCTGACGGGGCAATCATGCTTGCTGAGGGCAACGCATGTCCTCGGCCGCGACGCAACGCGTTGTGACACCGTTATTGCACTTCCCTTCGTATCGCGCATTCATGCCACCCTTCGCTGGAACGCCCCCCGATGGGAATTGCATATTCACGGCCGCAACGGCGCGCTGGTCGGGGGCACATTCGTCGGCGAGGGCCGGCACGTCGTTTTGCAACTCGGCGACGTGATCCATTTCGGCAGCCCAAGCTGCGCGCCATGGCGCGTATCGAATCTCGATGCACCGGCCGACGCCCCCGCGCACGACACGACCGCCGCACTGCCCCGCCTCGCTCAGTTCGAGCCGAGCGCACAGCGAATCGAACTGCACGTGAGCCGCGACGAAGAACATGTCGCGGCCATCTTGCATACGCGCGGCGCGGCGCTCGATCTCGGTATGCGTGCGCATCACTATTGCCTCGTGACGCTTGCGCGCAAGCGCCACGCGGATGCCCTGGCCGGATATGACAACGCGTCGCAGGGATGGGTCGAGCTCGGCGCGCTCGCGCACATGCTCGGTCTCGACCTGTCGCATGTGAACGTTCAGATTCATCGCGCGCGGATGCAATTCGGCGCCGTGCTGACACCCGGCTCGCCGGAATTGGTGGAACGCCGGCGCGGAGGCGTGCGTTTCGGCGCCCTGCCGTTCAGTATCGTGCGCGCCGATCTGCTCGAATGCCAATCGCCCGTGGACGATGCGCCCGGAACCTGGGCCCCGCCGCTATCATTCGCCGCATCCGAAGTCGCGCGCGCCTCGGCGAGCTGAGCCCGCCATGTCTCGTGCTCCCGCCCTCCTAGGCGCCGCGCCAGGACCTGCCGGACCGCTGCCCGCCATACCGGCGCCGCCCGATGCGCCACTCGTCGCCACGCACCGTTACCGGGTCGGCGCGCCGCTCGGCGAAGGGGCCACAGGCGTTGTATACGAAGCCTGGCGTGTCGACACCGGGGAGCGCGTCGCCATCAAGCTATTGCGCGAGGATGCCACGCGCGATGCGGACGAGCGCACGCGCTTGCGCGCGCGTTTCCGCCGCGAGACGCAGCTATGCGCGCGGCTCACGCATGCCCATATCGTTGCATTGCTCGATAACGGCGAGACGTCCGACGGGCGGCTCTTCGCGGTATTCGAACACGTGCCGGGCCAAACCTTGCGCGCAATGCTCGCGGCGGACGGTCCGTTGCCGGCCGAGACCGCGGGCCATTTGATGGCGCAGGTGCTCGACGGACTCGCGCATGCCCACCGCGGCGGCGTAGTTCACCGGGACCTCAAGCCGCAAAACGTGATGGTGACGCGCGTCGACGGCGCGCTCCAAGCCAAGATTCTCGACTTCGGCATTGGCGCGCTGCTTCCGAACGCACAGCTCGGGGACGAGCTCACGCTCACGCGGACCGACGAAGTACTGGGCTCGCCGCAATATTGCTCGCCCGAGCAACTGCGCGGCGAGCCCCCCACGGCAAAAAGCGACCTCTACGCCTGGGGCCTGGTCGTCATCGAATGCTTGACGGGACAACCGGTCATGCAGGGATCGACGGTCGCCGACATTCTCTATCAGCAATTGAGCCCCGTCGACGTCGGCTTGCCGCCCGCCATCGCCGCGCATCCGCTTGGCGCCGTGTTGCGCGAAGCGCTCAACAAAGATCCGAAGCAGCGCGCCGAATCGGCCGAAGCCCTCGCGGCCCGGTTTCGCGCCGTGCATTTTGCCGCGCTGGTCGGTGCGCTGCGCTATCGTCCCGCTCGTCGCCCGCCCGCCGCGTTGACGCGGCAAGAGCCCGACGCGCCCAAAGCGACGACGGAGCCGGCCGCCGAGTGCCGTCAAGTTACCGCGCTTTGCTGTAGCGTCTCGATCGCCGCTGAAGAAGCGGCCGATACGCAAGGCCTGCCAGAAGAATCGCTCGACGCCTATCAAGCGCAATGGCTTACGCGTTGCACCGACATTGCGATCCGGTATGGCGGGCACGCGGCCGGCATGCTCGGCGACTTGCTGCTCTTTTACTTCGGTTATCCGGACGGGATCGATCGCCCCGCTCAACGCGCCTGCCGCGCGGCACTCGAAATGACCCGTCATGCGGCGCAGTCGACCGGGCGCCCCGCGCCCCCGGACACGCAGTCGATATCGGTCGCACCCGACGCACCTGCCATGCGAGTCGAGATCGCCGCCGCGATCCACACCGGCACCATCGCATCCCACGCCGGCACGATGCACGGCGGAATCACGGCGGGTGCCGTCGTGCGCTTGCAGCGGATGGCGCAGCCTGGGCACATCTTGCTTAGCGAGCAGGCCGCCCGGCGCGTCGAGCGCCATGTCGATTCGGTATCGCTGCCGCTTCGCTTCGTGCTTCCCGGCACGCCGCCGCAACCGGTGCGCGAATTGTTGGGCGAGCGCTACGAGCATGCGCCGTTCGACGCCCTCGAGCACGGCGCCGCGCATCCGATGGTGGGCCGCGAGCGCGAATTGGCCGCGTTGATGCGCGCATGGGAAAGCGTGCAATCCAACGTTCGCACGAGCGCCGGCCCACAGCGGATGACGCTCGTCGTCGGCGATGCGGGGATGGGCAAATCGCGTCTCGTCCACGAACTGCGCGAAGCCGTGCGTTCGCGCGGCCACGGCTATGCCGATTGCGCCTGTCTTCCCGATCAGACGAACCACGCGCTAGCACCGCTCCTTCGCTTCGTGAAGACGCGATGGCACCTCGACGTCGAAGACCCTAACGCTAGCGACCCGCTGCTTGCGCTCCAGCATGTATTGCAGCTCGATCAAAGCGAGCAGGCCGCGGCCCGAGCGACGCTTGCGGCATGGCTCGGCCGGCCGCTCGGCGCGGACCTGTCGCGGTGGTCCGGCGCACGGCAGCAACATGCGCTCTTCGATATGCTGTGCCAGCTTCTCGCGTCGCTGAGCCCGGACGGCCCGGTCCTGCTCATCGTCGAAGACGTGCAGTGGATCGATGACGTCACGATCGATTTTCTCGATGCGCTCACGCGTCATCCGTGCTCGGCGCGCATTTGCGTCGTCCTGACTTCACGGCCCGAAGCACTCGAGCGATGGAAGCATCGAGCGGAGCGCATCGCGCTCAGAAGACTGCCGCGCGCCGCGGCGCACGAACTCGCCACGGCGCTCATGCCGGGAATCGATGTCGATCCGCGCTCGCTCGACCGCCTCGTGCGTCGCGCGGACGGTATTCCGCTTTTTGTCGAAGAACTCGTTCGAGAACTCGAATCGCGCGGCGCATTCGCCCGCTATGCCGAAGCCGATGGGGTGCCCGCGGCGGTCGAGACGGATCCGCTGCCCGGCAGCTTGCGCGAAGTGCTCGAACTTTCGCTCGAGCGCGTGGACGGCGCCCGCGATACCGTCCAACTTGCCGCCGCGATCGGCTTGGAATTCGATGCGCGCTTGCTAACGAGCGCATCCGCACACAGCTCGTCGGTCGTCGAAGACGATCTACGGCGCTTGCTCGAGGGGCGCATTCTCTACGCGCAGCACCGCTTGAGCGGCGTCGCATTCGTCTTTCGGCACGCGCTGCTACGCGATGCAGCCTATGAATCGATGCCGGCCGCGGCGCGGCGCGCATGTCATCTGCGCATCGCAAGAGCGCTGTCGAATGGCGCGCACGAGACGGATCAACTCGAACGCTGTGCGGCGACCGCCGGGCATTTCGCGCGCGCGCAGGCGTTTTCCGAAGCCGTTCCCTTCGGCATGGCCGCGGCCCGACGTGCGCTGGAACGTGCGTTGCACGACGACGCGATCCATTACGCCCGCACCACGCGCGATTGGCTAGGCCAGTGCGACTATCCGGGCCACGATCGCGATTACGTCGCGCTCGATCTCACGCTCTCGCACGCACTTATGGCCCGGTACGGATGGGGCGCGCCGCACGTACGCGAGAGCGCCGATAGGATGCTCACGCGGGCCGCCGCGTTGCAAGATCCCACACTCGCCGGCAGCGCGCTTTGGACGATCGCTTTGCACCATCACGTGGCGGGCGACCGCGGCGAGTCGCATCGTATCGGCGCGCAACTGACGCACCTCGCGCGCACCTCCGGCCGGGACGATCTCGCGGTCGTCGCCGACACGATTTGCGCCATGAACTATTGGGTGGACGGCGAGTACGCCCAGGCCCGAAGCGCACTCGAAGCCGCGCTCGACGCCTATCGCCCCGCGCGCGACCACGATCATCGCCGCATATTCGGGCTCGATACGAGGGCCTGGGCCATGTCCTCGCTCGCGGGCGTGGTGTGGTGCATCGACGGCGACGACGCGCGCGCGGTCGAACAAGCCCGCAGCGCCGTCCACGCCGCCACGTGCAGCGACCACCTGCCCACGATCGGCGTGACGATGATGTACATGGGTCGCATGCAGCAATGGGTCGGCGACCGCGAAGGGGCGCGCGTGACGTCGTCGGCCATCTTGGAGCTGTCGAGAATTTACGGGTTGAACGCCGTCGAACGCTACGCCGCGATCCTACAGGCATGGTGCGTCGACGATCTCGAGACGGCGGTCGCGAACGTGGATGCGCTCAAGCAAACGGGCTGCATGCTCGGTCTCACGTTCTATGCATCGCTCGTCGCCGAATTGGACGTACGACGCGGCAATTTCGCTCATGCGCTCGTCGTGCTCGACGAGTGCCTTTCGCTGTCGGAGTCGACAGGCGAACGCTACTACCTACCGCAACTGCTCGTCATGAAAGCGCGATATCTGCGTGAACGCCATGACGAAAAATCGTTTTTGGCCGCGCGAGAAAGTTGTGTGCGAGCGATCGCCGCGGCCCGCCGGGGTGCGATGCGGCACATCGCCGACATAGCGCAGACAGAACTGCGCATGCTGCAAGAAGCAGCCTATTCAACCACTGGAGAAGCGCAATGACCTCACCCACGATCTTGCCGTCTTACGATCAGTTTCTCGAGTTTAGAGCCGTCATCATCGAAGCGATCGCACTCGCGTGGCGCGATCCCGCCTTTCTCGCGGAGTTGCGCGAGGACCCGAAGCACGCGCTGAAGGAACGCTTCAATTACGAGTACCCCGCGCAAGTCAACTTGAAAGTGCAAAACGATACGTCGACCTGGATGCCCGGACTCACGGGCGGCTGGAAAACGAATCAATTCAATGCGCTCGAACTCGTTTTTCCGCCGGCGCCCGAAGCCGATCAAATGACCGTGGCACTTGCCGCATACAACGCTAAGCACCTGAATCCCATCTCTTTGGCGGAGCACTGAAATGGCAGCGAACAACGGCATCCCGAGTTTCGAATCCTTGCTCGAACTGCAAGAGGTCTACCTACGTGCGATCGCTTTGGCTTGGCGCGATCCCGAGTTCAAACAAGCGCTGCTCACCGACGCGTCCGATGCGCTCGCACGTTATCTCGGCTACGAAGCCCCTTGGCTGCTGGAGCTCAAAGTGAAAGATCCCGGTCCCAAGTATGGCTGGGACCCTAAGACGCGCACCTGGTCCCTGCCGCCGCATACGATGACGTTCGGCATTCCGACACGCCCGTCCGACGTCGTCGAGGAGCCGATCGCACTCGCCGCCTATAACGATGCGGGGCCCGCGTACCTGTTCACCTGCTGCTAGCCGCGGCGCAGCCGCGAAGCCACAAACTCGAGTCGCGGCGAGCGCGTGATCGACGCGTTCGCCGCGACTCGAGTACGAACCCCGCGTGCGCCAGCGCGCGTTCGATCGAAGCGGAGCGCGCATGCTCGACGATCTCTCCCGCAAGTTGCGTTTCAAGCCGCACCTGCTGCTGCTCGACGACGGCCCGGATACGCTCTATATCGTCGACGAATTCAAGCGTTCCGTCCTGAACGGCGCGATCTTCCCTGCGCTTGCCGAGTACGTGCGCGATGCGCGCTCGATCGGTCAGATCCTCGCCGCGCTGGCGCCGCGCTTTTCCGACTGGGACATCCTACGCGCGCTCGACCACTTTCTTCAGCGCGGTTATTTGCGGGCGGACGAACCCGACATCCTCGATCCCGCACGCGGCTATCACGAGCGATCCGGTCTCGACGGCGACCGCGCGTGCGCAACGACGCAAGGCCTTCAGGTGGAGGTCGAAGCCTACGGCGTCGATCCCGCACCTCAAATCGAGGCCTTACGCGCATGCGGCATCGAACTCACGACCGAGGCGACGCTCGTGATCGCGCTGTGCGACAGCTATACGCGCCCCGAATTGCTGATCGCAGCCGAGCGAGCCGCCGCTCGCGGGGCCCGCTTGCTGCTCGTGGGTCCCACGGGCGTACAGCCTTGCATCGGTCCGCTACTCGGCGCGACAGGCGATGCCTCTTCCCCTTGTATCGCTTGCGTACGCTATTGGATCGGTCTGAACCGGCCGGTCCAAGCATTGCTCGCGCGCCGTCACGGCGAACGCGCGGCCCGTATGCCCGTCGCCTGTAGCACCGCGAGTCTGCATATGCTGGCGTCGCTCGTCGTTTCGTTCGTGGAACGGCTCGCCGTCGATCCGATAAGGCGCGCGCACGCGAGCAACCACCTATTGGCGGTTCGCACCGATAGCTTCGAGACGGCTTGGCATCGATTGATTAAGCGCCCGCAGTGCCCGTGCTGCGGCAATCCTTCGCTCATGCGCGAGCAGGCCTTCCGCCCTCGCGCGCTGGCATCGGCCCTGACTGGCGCCCGGCCCACCGGCGGATACCGGCAGGCGGACGCCGAAACGATCCTCGAGCGATATCGGCACTTGGTTTCTCCGTTGACGGGCGCGGTCGCTTACCTGCACCCGATGCCGGGGCGACACGCCGGCTCGCGCTACGTCTATGTCGCCGGCTACGTCGTTTGTCCGCGTTCGCCGGCTCGCGGCAATCGCTTCGACCGCATTTGCTCGGGCAAAGGCGCAACCGAGGCGCAAGCCCGCGTCAGCGCCCTTTGCGAAGCGCTCGAGCGTTTTAGTGGCGTCTATCAAGGCGACGAGGCGACCGTTCGAGGCAGCATCCGGCAATTGGCCCAGCACGATGCACAAGAGGGAGAACCCATCCCTCCGAATGCGCTGCAACAATTCAGCGAACGTCAGTTCGAAGCGCGCGAAGCCATCAACGCCACGACGGACGACGTGCGCAAGCATGTGCCGCCACGCTTCGGCCTCGACGAGGTAATCGATTGGACGCCGGCGTGGCCGATCGGCGGCGGCGCGAAGCGGCTCGTGCCGCTGAGCTATTGCTTCGCCGAAACGCCCGACATGCAGGCGGCGAACGTCTGCGTGCACAATCCCAACGGCAGTGCGGCGGGCAGCTCGTTCGAGGAGGCGGTGTTGCAAGGGCTGCTCGAGCTTGTCGAGCGCGACGCGGTGGCGATCTGGTGGTACAACCAGCTCGAACGTCCCGGCGTCGACATCGGAAGCTTCCACGATCCGTATTTCGATGCGCTTTGCCGCGAATACGACTCGATCGGCTGGCGACTCTGGGCAATCGACATCACGCACGATCTGCGTATCCCGACGTTCGCCGCGCTCGCGCATCACGCCGAGAGCGGACGGTTCTCTATCGGCTTCGGTTGCCATCTCGACCCTCGTATTGCGTTGCAACGGGCGCTGACCGAAGTCAATCAATTGCTCGACGTCGCCGCCAAAGCGCCGCCGCCTTGGGACCGAGAAAAGCTCTCGTCGGATCGCTTCCTCCACCCCGCGGCCGGCCAGCCGCCCACCGATGCGACGACATGGTTGCCGATCGGCGGCATCGATTTACGCGAGGATGTTCAAACGTGCGTGGCGCGCCTCGCGGCGCTTGGAATGGAGGCGCTCGTCGTGGATAAGACGCGGCCCGATATCGGCTTGAGCGTCGTGCAAACGATCGTGCCGGGCTTATGCCACTTTTGGCCGCGCTTCGGCGCGCCGCGACTTTACGATGTCCCCGTCAGGCAAGGCTGGCTTGCGAAGCCGCATGCGGAAACCGAACTGAACCGCGCGCTGTTATTTCTTTGACGCACGATTCTCACGGTGTAATCGATTGTAATCGCATTTAACTCCGCATTGCCATATCGTGTGTTCCAGGAGGCGACACGTCCGATGACCGAGGCGGCCGAAGTGCGCGTCGGTACGACGAGGTTTCGGAAGTGGAGCCTTGCTACGGGGAAGGCGCGACGGAGACCGGCCAATGAACAAAATAATCGACGTCGCGATCGTGTTCGATATACAAGCTTTGAACGAAAAATATCGTAATGTGAGCCGCAATCCGAATGCGCCGACAGCTGTCGACCATGACGATGCTTGTTTAATAGCGGCCATGCGGCATGTGCCAGATCTGGCGACGCAAGCCACCGCCGATCTGGCACTGACCGCCCTCGCGGGGGATATCATGCGCTGGCGGACGGTTTCCTTTCCGGGTAACGGCGCGCAGCACGCCGTCGTCTACAAACTCCAACGATTCGCGGGACTGCCGACCACGGCGGCAGCCGAGCCGAGGCTCGCTCGCGCCTGGCGGGCGCTTCCGCGTCTGCAACCGGACGGCACGGTCGATCCGCACGACGGCGACGGCACGCGCACGCTTAGTTACAGCGTGGATTGCCATGTGACAGGCACGGGGATGGAGCGCTATCAGGTCTGGTTTTATGTCGCCAAGGGTTCGCGCGGCGCAGCCTTGAACATACAGGGATATTTCTATTGGGACCCGTCGATCACGATTTACGGCGACCAGGCGCAGGCATTCGGTGAGCGGCAATGAGCCAGCCCTCGGCCTACGCTAGAGCGAGTTCGCGCTCAAGCAATCGAACAAGAACGAGCGCAGCGCGAATTGTTGGTCGCCGCTCACGGATTCGAATTCGAGCCCGTATGCGACCAAGCCGTCCGCCGCACCGCTGTGTTTCATGTTGCGCACGACGGCTACCGCCTCGAATTGCGTATCGAGTTGGGCGGTGCTGATCGGAAACGAAACGTGTACGTTCGAGCCGATTTCGCCTATCGGATGCGGGCTTAACAGCGACATGCCTTGCACGCTCAAATCGCGACCGAGGCCGAGCCCTTGCAGCTCGCCGTCCGAGCCCGCAGAGGTGTAACGGACGGCAAGCCGCGTGTGCACGCGGGCCGCCTTGCGCTCGCGCAGGGAGCGCACGGCACCGGGCTCGGATAGCACGAAATAGTGGAAAGGCTGATCGCAGGTCGCCAAAATCGTACAAGAGAAGGAATAGACCGCATGCGCGCCGATCGCCACCGCTTGGACATTCTCTCCTACCGACAAAACGAGCGGCAGCTTGCCCACCCTCGGCGCCGTCACAAATAGCGAGCGGTCGGGACTGAAGCCGATGACCCTGCTTCGCCGCATCGGACTCGTCGCCGCGAAGAAGCTGCGCATGCCGATTGGGGAGCCGATCGAGAGCCGCATCTGGGCGAGCGTGATGGGCTCGCCGCGCGCGTCGCCCGAACTCGGGTGTGCGCTCGTGATCGGCCTTGCGGCCCCTGTATAAAACGAAAAATGTTCGACGAGGAAGCGGCGTTCCTCCTCGCTCGCGATGATCGAACCGGCGCGCACGAGCAGCGTGCCGTTCTGATCGAGTAGCGGCCAAGCGAGGGGCTCTCCGATGGGAATCGGTACCTCGGCGCTGGGCTCCTGGTGCATGGGTTCGGGCGTTTCGCTCATCGATCGGTGCCGCCGAGGCAGCGCAATGATTTGTTCATACGATCCTACTCCAATCGGCGCCCTATTTTCGAGCAACATGATGTTTGGGCTCGTTGTTCATTGACGTTCGTCAAATTCGCACCTGCTACGCATTAGGCCCGTGCCTTTGCTTATACGCGCGGGCGATTGAATCGATAACGTCTACTTGTTATGCGTATCGTGCGGTCGGTCACAGCCGAGCCATCGCGAGCGCATGACAATGGTTGCGCTGGTGACCGACCTAGACATACCAACAAGGAAACCAATAACCCGTCCTCGCGGCCGCCCGCATAACAACCAGTGCAGGGGGTGAGCCGTGAATAGCCAGAGACCGAGGGCCAAAGGCCAAACTGTCCGCCGCACCGCAGCGACGATCGCGTTGCTCGGCGGCGTTATGCTTGTTCCGTGGGCGGCATACGCCGCGCGTACGGGAGCGCCGCCGATGAAGGCCGCGCGCGCGCCTTCTGCGCCGCCGCCCTCGCCCGCTTTAGCGCAAATCGACTTCGCTGCGATGGTCGACCGCTACGGCCCCGCCGTCGTCAACATCAGCACCGCGGCGCCGCCCGACGCCGCAGATCAAGCCGATCGGCAAGTTGCCGCGCCTGGGCTCGATAGCCTCGATCCCGACGACCCCGTCTTCGCGCTCGCCAGGACAGGGACGCCATCGCCCGCGCAGCCGAGCGTCGCTAGTACGCCGCGCGTCGTATGGGGTACGGGTTCCGGCTTCATCATCAGCGCGGATGGTGTGATCGTCACGACCTCGCATGTCGTGAACCGCGCCGAGCAAGTGACCGTCACGCTGACGGACAAGCGCCAATTTCAAGCCGACGTCCTTGCCGTCGATCCGCAAACCGATATCGCTTTGCTCCAGATCGAACATGGGTCGAAGTTGCCCGTTATGCGGCTCGGCGATTCCTCGCGCGCGCGCGTGGGCGAGCGCGTACTGGCGATCGGCGCGCCGGACGGTCCGCAAAACGCGGCCGCATCGGGGCTGGTCAGCGTGACGCCGCATACCTTGCCCGATGGTTCGACCTTCTCGCTACTCGAGACCGATATCGCACCCGAGCCCGACGACTCGGGCGGTCCCGTGCTCGATCGCAACGGCACGGTAATCGGCGTCGCCGTCCAAGTCTATGCGGACAATGGCCGCTATCGAAACCTGACGCTGGCGATCCCCATCGAGGCCGCCGTGAGGCTGCGTGCGCAATTGCAAGGACAAGGCAAGCTCGCCGGCGGCAGCTTGGGGGCGCACGTGCAGGACATCGATCCCGGACTCGCCGCTGCCTTCGGTTTGCCGCGAGAGATGGGCGCGCTTGTGACCGACGTGTCGTCGGGCGCGCGCGGCGGTATGGCTAGCGGTCTGAAACCGGGCGATGTAATCACGCAGATCAACGGCAAACCGATCCAGCGCCAAGCGGATTTGAACGACTATATTTCCGCGTTGCAGCCGGGCACCAAGGTCGCGCTAACCATCGTTCGCAACAAAAAGACGATGTCGCTGACGACCACGATCATCGCGGGACGCGCCGATTCGAAAGAATCCGTTGTCGTATCGGATGCGGGGGCGCTCGCGCGATTGGGTCTCAGCGTGCATGCACTGAGCGACGACGAGCGGCGCACGGCCGAGCTATCTGCCGGCGTCGTGGTCGATGCAGCGACTGGCGCCGCTGCGAACGCCGGGATCCAAGCAGGCGATATCGTGTTGTCGGTCAACAGCGAATCGGTGGCAACGCCCGAGGCGTTGGATAAAGTCCTTGCGCGCGCAGGAAAGGAAGTGGCGCTTCTGATCCAGCGTGACGATACACGGACGTTCGTTTCGCTTGCGGTTCGGTAGGGCGGGCGAGCGATACGCTCACCGCAAGATCGCACGCGGATGGAACGAAAGGATGTGGCGCGGGGAGAAGCGATCCGCGAGTTGGCGTGCAAGCCGCCCGCCAACTCGCCCACCACTCACTGGCAAGCGCCGTCCACGATTTCGTGTTCCTTGTCGCACTTAAGCACGCCGTCAAGTGACGTGATATCCGACACTGTGTTTTGATTGTCGAGGCAGGTCATTTCCACGCTGCGCTTCTTGGCCAGCGAGGTCACCACGAGCTTGCGAGTGGTCGTACCGTCGTCCGAACCCCCTTCGGTCGTTTCCATCAGCTCGTAGCGATAACCGCCGTTGTTGAAGCCAACGATGAACGTGCTCAGATCCGGTCGCGAGTATTCGTCATAGCCGAATCGCGCCAAGGAATCTTTCAGCTCTTTCGGATAGACAAGCTCGATCTTACTGAGCTGGCCAAATCGATATTGCAGGAAACTATCCTGCTCAGTGAAGCTCTTCGACGCGCAAAGCGATACCGTCTTGTGATTCTGCTTCAGCTCGCAACTGAAAACCGTCGTCTCCTCGGCTTTGCAAAGCCCCGCGGCGTGCGCGGCTTGCATCGCGAGCAACGAAATCGATAAACATCCAAAAACGCGTGTCAACATTGCTTTGCCTTTCTCACTTGTCATAGCTGCTCTCGTAGCTATCGGTCCAGTACATATCTTCGGCGAGGAATCCGGTCTCGTCCTTCATCAAGCGGCCGGCGCGAACCGATTCTTCTTTGGCGACCTTTACCGTCTTAGCCTTGCCTTTGACCGTGGTTTGATAGCTTTTGACTTCGTTTTTCGAAATCGATTCGACGGCGGCGCGCTCGTCCGCTTCGGATTCGAACGGTACCTTCAACTTTTTGTTTTTCGCGGCTTCGACCAGCAACTGAGGGTTGACCCCGCGCACCCTGCATGCAACCGCGAACGCAAGTGCAAGGCCCGACCGAATGTTATTCGTTTTGCAGAACGACAGCGTCGGATTCAGATACTGATCGACCGCGTATTCCAACTGCGCTTCCTGGAAGTCGGTCACCTTACCCGCGTCCTTGAAGCGCTGCGCCCACGTCCCCTCCCAAAGGTCTTGCTTCGCGCCGCCTACGGTAATCGCGATCGGCTGCACCCGCTTACCGCGAATCTCGCTACCGACAGGCAAACTATCTTTCGCGGCGTCCTTCGCGATCGCCTTTCCGTCCTTCGTCCCCGAGATTGCATGCCAATGCTCGAGGCCCGACGCATAGTTCACGCCGGGTACGTCGATACCTGTCGTGGTCAACGTAAGCAGCTCCTGCCAGTTGTCGCCGAATGTCTCGACGAACTTCTGGTGGTTCTTCTGGTTGCACTTCGTCAGAACACCCCCCAACGGTCCTCCGTCTTGGGTGAATTGGATCACGCCATATGACAACCCAATATGGACGATCCGCGAATAGCTGGTTTCGATACCTTTATGAGTACCGTGGCGACCGACGAACTCCTGGTCCTTGTTTTCCGCGGCGAACGGATCGCTCCCGCTTTCGCACATCGCCACCGCTGCGATGATTTTAAGGCGCTCGTTATGGTCGAGCTCGGCACCCTTGAACTCGATCACATGAGGCTTTTTGTTCAGCCGTGCGATTAGCGCGTCATGATCGTTGTTCGAATTTTTGTTCTTGCGCTTTGGGTCGTGTTTAGGCGCGCCGTGTGGTGGTTGCGGCGCGGGATGCGGCTGACCGTTAGGCCCGGGACCATGCGGCGGGCCGTTAGGCGCCGGACCATGCGGTACACCGTTGGGCGCATGCGGGGGGCCACTCGGCGCCGGCCCCTGAGGCGCGCCACTCGGCGCCGGGCCTTGAGGCGCGCCACTCGGCGCCGGACCTTGAGGCGCATCATTCGGCGCTGGGCCTTGAGGCGCACCGCTCGGCGCCGGATCTTGAGGCGCGTCGTTGGGTGCCGGCGCTTGAGCGGGATCGGCCCGCGGACTCAGCGGGACATCATGTTGTTGTTGCACTTCCGCGGCCTCCGCGGCCGCACGCAGTTTTTCGAGCAGATCGTTCGACAGATCGACCTGGCACATATTGCCCGTCAGATCGGGCCAGAGAGTCCCGGTATCGCTGAATTCGTCGCGAATATCTTGTTCGTCGATCCCGCGCCGATGGAAGGGAGGGAAAGCATCGCCTCCATCCGGCGCAAGCGGCGGGATCAACGGATCGTTGTCTTGCATCATATGTTTTTCCCACTCAACTTCTTCAGGATCTCGACACGCAAGATATCGGCTTTATCGCTGATCGCGAGCTGCGCGATGCCGTCGTGATCGGTCATTCCGGTGACGGCTTGTCCGTTCTTCAAATGCACGCGGATCGGTCTATTCGGAACCGCATAGCCACGGTTATCGACCACCCAGACAGGTTGATCGTAGAGGTGATTGATCGGCAAAGGCGGATAGTTGTAATCCATGCTCGCCGGCCCGCTGAAGCTGCGCTGTCCGCCCTTCACATCCACCGTCCCCGGCGCATGAATCTCGATGTTGCCGTCTTTGATGCGGATATACGCGCCGCCCGACGTCAGCAAGATTTCCTGCTTGCCCGCCAGCTCCACCGTCTGCGTCGCCGACACGACCTTCACCGCTTTCTGCGCGGTCAACTCAATCCCATCGGAATGGGCCTGCACTTCGATCTTCCCTTTCGCCGCAAAAAGCTTCATCCCCGCGTTCTGCACGAACAAACTCAGCTTCTCGCCGATCGAAGCGACTAACGACTTCCCGCTAGCGATATGCGTACTGCCACCGGTAACGACATTGACATGCCGATCCGCCGCCACCGTGGTCGACTGCTGCGTCGAGAGCGCGATCCCCGCGGGACTCGCCATCAGCATGATCGGATCGGCGAAACCGTTGGCACTCCCCGTACCGCCGCCCGCCGTCCTACCGCTGTCCGACGCCGTCCCCGCCACGCTCTTTTGCGTCGCATCGGTAAACGTCTTCAGTGCGTCGTAGCCTTCTTTCAAGCTTTCCGCTTGATGCTTGACGCTGGCGTCGGAGAGCGCTTCGACGATGCTTTCGGAATTGACGAGTTGCGCGCTGGCCGGCCGTACATCCATCGGCTGTTTCGCGGAGGCCGGATGGCTCGACACGTACAGCCCTTGCTCGGCGCGAATCGCGCCGTAAGCGCTCGATTTCAAATCGAAGCCGCTACCGAGATACGCCCCGCGGGTATTGCCGGTGTGATCGACGAGGTAGCCGAGATGCAGATGCGAGTCGCCGCTCGTCGAATACAAATGAACGCGGTTTTGCCCCGTCGAGTCGTCCATCACGAGCTGATTGAATCCGCGCCCGCCGTATTCCTTCGATCGAATCCCCGACAACAACCCGTTCGTGTGCCACACGGGCGGCGTCGCGCCGCCATGCATGCGGCCCAAGATGACGGGCCGATCGCAATCGCCGCCCATGAACCCGACGACTACCTCGTCGCCCTTGCGCAGCGGAAAATGCCCGCCGCGTTTCGAACCCGCATCGGGGAAAGCCGCGCGCACCCAGACGGACGCGCGCTCATCGCCCTCGTTGCGCCGATTCCAAGGAAACCAGACCTTCACGCGATTGAGCGAATCGGTGTAGATCTCTTCGCTATCGGGCCCGGACACGATGGCGTTTTGCAATTGCATGACGGGCTTGCGATGCTCGAGCGGGCTGCGAAACGGCGTGCGGCGACGCTGCGCTTCGATCTCGACTTGAAAGAATCCTTCGCTGCCGTCCGGGTGGCGAACCTTCACGCCACCAGCATCTCCGCCCGCCGCTTGCCGTACCTCTGACCGCAAGCTTTCGGGGAAGTCGGCGACATCGTCCATCCCCGGCAGGTTGTTTTGAATCGTCCAGGTCGTCGACAAAATCGCGAATTGCCGGTCTTGCTCGGGCTCCTTGTCGTGTACGGGATGCCCGCTAAGCGTGAACCAATAGCCGGGCATCAACGAACGGCAACTGCCGATCCCTTGGAAACGCTTCATTTGCGATTCCCAAGCTTGCACGCGCACGGTCGACTGATGTTCGCCGCCGTCGCGCACGCCCCACGTATAGGCGCCGGTATAGTCGTACACCTCGCCTTGCGCGGGAACGTCGTCGCGCGTACTCAGCGCGCCGTCCACCTGCTTGGGCAAATCGGGCCGCTTATAGTCGAAGGTGCGCGTCGTCAGCTTCGCGCTTTGAATCTGCTGGCGCTCCTTCCACTGCGTAAATCCATCCACCTCTTCGCGCAAACCGGTGCGCAAAAAGCGCACGGTCTTTTGTTCGAGTTCTGGGACGAAATACAGATCGTCCATCAGCACGAGCGTATGCGACTTTCCATCCTTCGCTTGTTCGAAGCGGCCGAAAACCCCCGCTTCCTCCAAGCTGCGATGAACGAAATTCCAGTCGTCTTCCCACTGCACGCGATTCGAATAGCGCGGCATCGCTTCGCGCAAATCGAAGCGATACGCCCCTCGCGCCTGCGGGTGCTCCTCGAAGACGTCGGCCACGATTTGCTCGCCCGGCTGCTCCTGCCAATCGCGCATATCGCGGCGTAGCGGCAGAAAGCACATCCAAGACGAAAAGCTCAATTGATAGTAAGTGAGCGCGCCATCGCCGCCCAAGCGGCTGAACGCTTGGGCATATCCGTGATGCGGCAGATACGAGCCATCCGTCTGCTGCAACCAGAGCGTGACCGGCTGACCGATGAGCGCCTTGAGGTCGATTCGGTCGCCGCGCGCCGAGGCGGCGTCCACGACGAACTCGAAATGGCGCCCGAGGCGGGACGTGCCCGTCGCCTGAAGCGGGACGAGCCAATCCTCGCCCAAAGGCGTATCGAGCTTGATTAACCGATTGTGTTGCGCATTGCCGTAAAACAGCGCGTCGAAAAGCGGGCCGAACTTCATGTCGGCACTCCTTATTTATACGCAGACCGCGGGAATTCGTGAGGGTTGAATTCTAATAGAGTGCACAGCGGAAATCGATAGTCTCCTATTCAGTCCCGCCCAGCACAAAACTAGACCAATCAGTATAGGAATATATTTCCGAATACATCATTACAATTTCATTTCAATCAATTACTTTGTTGCCGATTCGCGATCGCGTTCTAGCCGGATCGACACGGGAGCGCCCTCCCAGGCGCTGCGGCCCGCGACGGATGCCGCATGGTCAGGCGTTCCGATGCCTTCGAAAATCGATCCCAATCAAGCAAGAGCAGCCGGTCTTCGACCCATCGGCCTCTCGCCGCCTGACACAACAACCTGACTACCGGAGAGCAGCGCGAGCTATCGCAGTCAATGCGCGCACGTTCGAACCATGGATACGCATCCACCGATTCGGCTTAAAGCGAAGCAAGCGCGTGCGGCGCTCGTCGCTTGCGCCCTCGCCGTCCTAACTTATGCGGCTTTGCGGGCGCAGCCTTCGCCGCAAATCCGGATTGCAGCGGGCCCTGTCGGCGGCAGCTTCTACGAAACGGCACAGCAGTACAAGGCACACATCGAACGCAAGGGTTATCGCGTCGAGATCGTGCCGTTTCAAAACACGAGCGAAATCGAAGCGCGCGTCGCCGACGATCGCTCGCATTTGGATCTCGGTTTTACCGCCGACAGCCGCGAAGGGACAAGCAACGCAAAACTGATCTCGCTCGGCGACATTCAGCTCCAACCGATCTTCATTTTTGAAAATCGCCACACCGCGAGCGCGCACCCAATTCGGTCGATCTCCGACCTGCGCGGGCTATCGCTCGTGTTGCCGCCGCGCAATAGCCTAACCGTCGATACGATGCTGCGCGTGTTCTCGTCGGGCGGAATCGACGAAGCTAACACGCGCATCGCGTTCTACCCGCTAGGCGAGGCTATTGCCCGCTTGAAACAAGGCACATTCGACGCGGGCCTCTTCATCCTCGCTGCCGATAGCGATCTCGTCGCCGATCTAGCCAAAGATCCGAACCTCGTGATGGTCGAAGTCGCGCAACGCGACGCGTTGGCAGCTCAGTTGCCTTATCTGAGCGAAGTCACGTTGCCGGCGGGCATCTACGACCTCTCGCACAACATCCCGCCGCGCGACACCAAGCTTCTCGCGGCGACGATTTCCGTGGTCGCCCGGCGTGATATCGCCCCTGCCACGGCGTATGCGGTACTCGAAGCCATGCGCGAGGTTCATCGCCGCCGCACTTACGTGAGCGATGCCGGAGCCTTCCCGCGCTATTCGGGCAACGGGACCCAACCGGACCGTCTCGTCGACGACTTCTATCGAAACGGCACGCCATGGATCTATTCACATCTGCCCATGGCCGTCGCGAGCGTGTTGGATGCCTATTTGACGCCTTTGCTTGCCCTCTGGGTCGTGCTGAGCGCCTTGAACGTCGTCTACGAAATGGAGCGGATACGTGCGCTCGGCCACATCGCCCTCGCCCATGCGGCGATTTGGTGGATCCGGCGATACCGTCGCCGAGGCGCCGTCCCGCCCGAAGCCGCGCTTTCGCTGGCACGCAAGCTCGCGGGCCACCTGACGCCCGAGGCAAGAGGCAGCGCCCGCGTGCTCGCGCAATTGCGCCGAGCCATCGGACATTGACCACGCAAACGGATGTAGTCGTTCAACCAGGGGATAGACGACATGAAACCAAACCTCATCGCCGACAAAATGGCCGACACCTACGACCGGTATTTTCAAAACGACGGCTACCGTGTCCGTTATCCCCGGCCCAATCCTTCGACGCTCGCGTACTTGTTGCGAAACGGCGCGGCTGGCGCCGAGCGCATCTTGGATTTCGGTTGCGGCAACGGCCGGTATGCGCTGGCACTGCTTGCGCGAAGCAACGCCGATATCACCGGATACGACATCTCGGCCGCGTCCCTTGCGCAATTCGAGGACGAATTGGGCCGCACGCCCTACGCCGAACGCGTGCGGCTGGTCCAAGGCAACTGGTCCCGCCTCGGCCGTTCGCCGCGCTACGACATGATTCTCATGCTCTTCGGCGTGCTGTCGCATTTGGGCGACCGCGCCACCCGCATCGAAGCACTTAGGCGCATGCGCGGGTTGATTCGCGCCGACGGCCGCCTCATCGTATCGGTGCCCTCAAGCTTGCGCCGTCGACCGCGAGAACTCTTGAAGTGGTCGCTCGCACGCCGCTTACAGGTAACGTTCCCGCCACTCAGCGAAGACGGCAACATCTACTTCACGCGCCATGTGGACGGCCAACCGCTCACGTTCTTCTACCATCTATATTCGCCTAAGCAACTGCGCAGCGAACTCTCGGCCGCGGGCTTCGCCGTCCAAAGCTGCGAGGCCGAAAGTCTATTGCCGGAATGGTGGGTCTCGCAGTCGCGCACACTTTCCGGACTCGACCGACTCGCGGCTCGCCTACTGCCGCCCGCGCTCGGCTATGGGATCCGCGCGCTCGCGGTGCCGGTATGACGCAACGTGTTTGCGCTCGCCTGCGCGCGCGTCGTCGATCGATTGGCCGGCGGCTTGCGGCCGCCGTTCTTCGATTCGCCGCATGCCTGCTTCTCTATGCGGTCGGCACAGCCTACGCGGCCAATCGCCTCGATGCGATTCGAGCGCGCGGCGAACTCGTCGTAGGCGTCAAGACCGACTACCCGCCCTTCGGCATGCTCGCGAGCGACGCCAGCCAGGAAGGTTTCGAACACGACCTTGCGGCCGACCTGGCGCGACGGCTAGGAGTCCGCTTGCGTACGATCTCGGTGAGTGCAACGAATCGCCTTCAAGTACTCGACGAAGGCCGCGCCGACGTGACGATCGCGACACTCGGCGATACGGCCGAGCGTAGAAAGATGGCCACCTTGATCGAGCCCGACTACTACGCCTCGGGCGTCGCGCTCATGACCCGGGCAGACTCGACGATCGAGACTTGGGCCGACGTACGCGCAGCGACGGTTTGCGCCACGCAAGGCAGCTATTTCAATCACGAAATGGCGAAGCGCTACGTGCTCGATCTTCAAATCTACGCGAACGGGCGCGACGCCAAACTCGCCGTACGCGACGGCCGCTGCGTCGGATGGCTGTTCGACAACACCGCAATCGAAGGCGATCTGCGCTCGCAGGCTTGGCGCAACTATCGGCTCGCGCTGCCGGCGCAGCTATCGACGCCCTGGGCGATTGCGGTCGCTCGGAGAGAAAACGGCGGCGCGCTAGCGCGCTTCATCGGCGATACCGTGGCCGACTGGCACCGGCAAGGCTTCTTGCTTGCCTTGGAACGCAAATGGGACCTCCCGCCGTCGCCGTTTTTAGCCGATATGCATCAGCTCTGGACCGCGCGCGACAGCGCCGGCCGATACGTGTGCACGCGCGCGGCGGATGGGCGCTGGCCGGTTGCCTGCCGCAACCCCGCCTTCGTCACGTCGGCCGACGTCACAGGTTTGCGGCGATGGGGTCTCGCCTTCGCCGAGCGCACGGGCATTGATCTCACGTATCTATACGACAGCTACGAGCGGCGCCAATTCCTGCGGGCCGCAGCGCTTACGCTGTGTCTAACCGTATGTTGCGTGGCCGGTAGTCTTGGCTGCGCCATCGCATGGACCTTGCTCGCCGCCGCGCCCATCCCGTTCGCAGGCGCGGTGCTGCGGATCCTTGCGCTGCTCGCTCGAACCACGCCGCCCTTGCTGCAAATCTACGTCCTGACGTTCGGCCTCGGCGCTATCTTGGCCGCGCATTGGCATCTGCATCCGAGCGCATTTTGGATTGTCGTCGTATCGCTGAGCGCGTATACGGGCGCCGGCATCATGCGAACGCTTCAGGACGCCGCGCGCCACGAACGCGCACGTGCGCCCGATTTCGCCATTCGCCCCGCAACGCTCGGCTTGCTGTTGCGGCGCTCGTATCCCGCCGTCACCGCGCTGCTCGTGAATGTGACGAAGGCGACGATGATGGCAAGCGCGGTCGCGGTGCCGGAGCTTCTGTCCGTTTCGACATCGATCGTCGCCGAACACGGCAACGTGGCGACGATGATGAATACGCTGATGCTCGCGTTCGCCGGTTTGGTCTGGCTTGTCCTCCATCTGTTGCAGTCGATTGCGCGGAGGTGGGTCGATGCCGCAGCTTGAATTCGCCGCTCGATCCCTCGCCGCGTGGACGCCCTACCTCGCCGGCGGTTTCGTATGGAACGTCGCGATCTCCTTCGTCGCGCTGCTCGTCGGCCTCCCCGCCGGCTTTGCACTGGCTTCGCTTCGCCTTTCGTCGCGCCCCGCTTTATCCCGAACCGGACGATGGCTCACGACTGCTTCGCGCAACGTCCCCACATTCGTCTTTCAGTACTACTTAATGTTCATGTTGCCGAATCCGCTCGCATTGCCGTTCGTTGCGGTCGCGGTCCCGGCGCCGGCGTGGTTGAAAGCGTCCTTGGCCCTCGCGCTCGCGATAGCGGGATTTACGTCCGACAATTTACTGGGGCCGCTACGCGATTGGCGGGCCGGGTCCGCGCAACGTGCACGTCTATTCCTCGCGCACCTGACCCATTATTTCGTGGTGATCGTCATGGCGTCCTCCACGGCGTCGGTCATCGGTGTTCCGGAACTCGTCAGCCGTTGCAACACAGTCATCGCCGCGCTTGGCCGTAGCGACGCCATGCTCTGGGTCTACCTATACGGCATGAGCTGGTTTTGCGCCTTTAGTCTGACTATGTCCGTGATAATCCCGACCCTGTATTTTCATCTAACGAATCGTTAGGATCCCAAAGCAATCGTCGAAAGAATGGAAATGGCTTAACGAACCCTAAAGTAACGCCGCGCTTCGCCGTCAATAGAATGGCAACGCCAGCTTTCGTATCGCGCCGACATGACGAGGGACGGATCGAACCGACCCAGTATCTTTTCGTCCCCGGCGTATCGGCGCTGCCATTCATCTTAAAGAAGCGCCTTATGAAGCTCTCTCTGAAGTTACCCCTCGCCTTCGCCGCGTTCTTGCTGTTGCTGTTCGCGAGTGCCGCCTACGGTCTGTTCTCGCTGAATCAATCGATCAACGAGTACCAATCCGTCATACAGGGGCAAGTCGCCAACGAGCGCGAAATCGCAAGCGCCCTGTTCAACTTCAAGATGCAAGTCCAGGAATGGAAGGACATCTTGCTGCGCGGCAAGGATCCGGACAAGCTGACACACGGCTGGGAAGCATTCGAAAACGACGAGCGTACCGTCGACGCGCAATGCAAAGACCTGCTCGCCAAGCTCCCCGAGGGGGCCGCGCGAAACTTGGTCCAGCAATTCTTGAGTGCACACGAGACGATGGGTCAGGGTTATCGCAAGGGGCTCGAGGCCTTCAAGGCAGCCCAGTTCGATCCGACGGCCGGCGACCACGTGGTCGCGGGCGTCGATCGTCAGCCCGCGACGTTGCTGGCGCAGGCCGCCCATGAGATCGCCGCGCTCGCCGCGGACGCCTCGGCGCAAGCAGCCGTCAACGCACGCCGTGCGTCCATGATCAGTACGTCGCTTATGCTCGTTGCCCTCGCGGCCGGCCTGGCCGGTGCGATCGCGTTCAGTAGGACGATCACCCATCCGCTCAATCGCGCCGTCGGCGTCGCGCGCACGGTCGCGACGGGCGATCTTTCTACCGAGATTCACTCCGACAGCGCGGATGAGATCGGCGAGTTGCTCGTCGCACTGCACGAGATGCAAGCAAACCTCTCGAAAGTCGTCAGCAGCGTCCGGCGCAATGCCGAATGTGTCGCGGCCGCGAGTTCCGAAATCGCAGCGGGCAATCTGAACTTGTCTCAGCGCACTGAAGAGCAAGCGGCTGCGCTGCAAGAGACGGCAGCAAGCATGGAGGAGCTGACGGGTACGGTGCGGCGTACGTCGACCAATGCAAACGATGCGTCCTCGCTCGCCGAAAAAGCCTCGCTAATCGCCCATCAAGGCGGCGAAGCAATGGGCCGCGTCGTCGGGACGATGGGCGACATTTCGGCCAGCTCATCAAAAATGGGCGAAATTATCAGCGTGATCGAAGGCATTGCGTTCCAGACCAACATCCTGGCACTCAATGCGGCAGTCGAGGCGGCGCGAGCGGGCGAACAGGGCCGAGGCTTCGCCGTTGTCGCAGGTGAGGTTCGTACACTCGCGCAACGTAGCGCGAACGCGGCGCGCGAAATTAAAACACTGATCGAAGAGTCGACCGGGAGCGTACAGGCGGGTGCGGAAATCGTACGCGGCGCGGGTGGCGTGATCGGCCAAATCGTCGAATCGGTCCAACAGGTGACGACTATCGTGTCGGATATCTCCTCCGCCTGCTCTGATCAAACTAACGGCATCGAGCAGATCAACATTGCAGTCACGCAGATGGACGAAGTCACGCAGCAAAACGCCGCGCTCGTCGAACAGGCGTCGGCCGCCGCGCAGGCCATGGCCGAGCAAGCCGAAGCCCTGCGCTCGACAGTGGAAGTGTTCAAGCTCAAGGCCGCTTAATCGGTCGACCAGTGGCACGCTAAGTCTAAGCACCGCCTAACCGGTTGCTAGGCGCTTAAGGCAAGGCGCATCACGCCGAATCGTTTTGTTCGACGAGATGCGTCATCCCGCGCGCACGATCGTCCCGCGATGCACTCGCATTTGTATTCGAACTCGTACTCGCACTCGGTTGCGCCTTGGGTTGCTCATCGAGTACCGGGCGCCCAAAAATAGCGCCGAGCAAACCGGTGCGCCAAGCGAAGATCAACAGCGTCGTCGACAGCGTGCCCTCACCGATCACGCGCGCAAGCGCCATCCCCACCGCGCCGTAGGTCGGCGCGAGCAACAGTGCCGACGTGAGGTTGGCCGCTGCCGACATCAATCCTGCCACGGCCATCAAGCGATCTTTCTTACGCGGCAACAGGATATAAAACCCGACGAACTGATTGAACGCCGAGAACGGAAACATCCAGGCAAAGCATTGCAGGACGTGCGCACTCGGCTTGAACGCGGCGCCCAGGATCAGCGGCAACACGTACGGCGACAACACGAGCGCGCCCCCGAGCGCAAGAAATCCATAGCCGAGGAGCAACGCCGCGCCACGCCGCGTCGTCACGCGCGCGCCGTGATGATCGTTCTGTGCGATCTGCCGCGAGATCGTCGGAATGAAGACCTGCGAGGCCGGTCCCATGAGACTCAAGCCGATGGTAGCGAATCGTTCGGCCGCGCCGTAGTAGCCGACCTGCGTAGGCGTCGAAAGCAGGGTCAGCAAGTAGGTCGACGCCGACGTCAGCACGACCGACCCCGTCGAGTACAAGAACAGCATCGTCGAATCGCGCATGAGCCCGGGCACGCCGCGCAGACTGACCTTTGGCCAACCGATCTCCTTCACGGTCAGCTGGTACGCGATCACGGTCGTGCAAATGCCGGCCACCAGCAGGCTCGCGAGCACCATCGTCGAATCGCTCGGTCCGTGAACGAGCCATAAAACGAGTACGAGACTCATCGCGAAGCCAACCACCTCGAGAATGATCGGCGTGCGAAAACGCTGTCTTCCTTGAAATAGCCAGCTCACGTTGCAACCGTTGAGCACACCCAACAGCGTGGCGAATATTCCGATCAGCGGACGCTGCGACAGCACGGGCGAACAGAACGTGGCGACCAATCCGATGACGCCGCCGAGGCTGCCCATCGCCATGCGCGCGCTCATGTGCAGCGAGAAGATGTGATGGTGCTCGTGCTTTTCATGCACACGCGACGCGTCGCGCATGCCGACAAACGTGAAGCCGAAGCTTACGAGCATCCAGATGACGTTCATCAACGACATAGCCGCGAGCACGCGGCCGTACTCGGTCACGCCGAGCACACGCCCATAGAACGGGATGACCACCAGGAGGTACAAGTACCTCATGATGTAGCCGGCGTACACGAAAACGAGTACGCGGGTGTTCTCTTTCTTGTCCATAGCAATATTTCATAGACCGCCGCCCTTGAAGCGACGCGGACGCCGGGCTCGCAGGCCCACGCAACTCAGTGGGCAGCGCTGCTGCGGCGTGCTAGCGGATTGGAAATGAAGCGCACCACGTAGTCGGAAAGCGGTGCGTACGGAACGAGGCACAGGCACGACAGGCCGATGGTGGCGATTTTCTTCGCCACGCCCCAAAACGGGTTGGCGACGATCGAGTGCAAATAGTCGCTCGATTCGAACGCGAACCAACGCCAACGCACGATCAGCGGCGCGCCGTAGACCTCGCTGCAAAAAATGGCTTTTTCGTGCGAAAAATCATGAAACGCTTCAGGCAATTCGATCGAGAGCCGCTGACGTACGACGTATCGCAACGCGCCCCAGCGTGCCATATACGCCTTCGGGGCCTTCGTGTTCTTTTCGGAGTTCGCGAACGAAACGTCCTTCGGCGCGGATTTGTGAACCCGGTACGCACCTAACGACTGAGCGATGGAGGCAACTTGACCGACCAGCGCGACGCCGTAAATTGCGAAAAAATCCGCACCGTAACGGCCCTCGGACGTTTCGGGAATCGGGAAGAAACGGCGCAGCGCGCTCGTTTTGTAGGCGTTGCCCGAAGCCGGCGGCGATGGATAGAGCCAGCCTTGGCGCAGCAGCGTACCGCAATCGGACGGCGCATCCGAATGCGGCACTGTCACGCCCGTGGCCGTGCCGTCGCGCGAGATGACGTCGAGTCTGAACTGCACCTTCGCATAATCGCCGCCCTCGAAGCGACGCATGACCTCGGTCACCGCCGTCGGGTACAACAAGTCGTCGGCATCGAGCAGGATCAGATACTCGGTATCGACTTCGTCCAAGGCGCGGTTATAAGCCGACACCTGCCCGCCGTTCGGTTTCAGCACGGCACGGACCCGGGTGCCGTAACTCGCGATGATGTCGCGCGACCTGTCGGTCGAACCGTCGTCGACGACGAGCACGCGCGTCGCGGGATAGTCCTGCGCCAAGGCGGAATCGATGGCGTCGGCAAGAAACCGCTCGTAGTTATAGTTGCAGATCGCGATCGTGACGGACTTCATCGGCACGCAACTCCTTTTGGCAATCGTTCACTGAAAAATTCGTCCTCGGCAGCCGAGCTTGCTCGTCACGCTGCCTGCTCCCCTCGCCAAGCGGATGATTCGGCGACCCCGATGTGTTGCATTGCAGAATAAGCGACACGCATGGCAATCGCGGCAACCGGGCTAAAAACCCCGAGGTCTTGACCGATTAGGCGGACCGGCAATGCCCTATCGCGTCTTTGAGGGCAGCGTGACGATGCCGCACCAAAATTCGCGTATCGCATGCACCACGTGCCCGAATTTTTGAAAATCCACGGGTTTGGTCACGTAGCAATTGGCATAACCCGCATAAGTGCCCAGTACGTCCGACTCGGCGGTCGAAGTCGTCAAGATCACCACGGGGATGCATTGAAGCGAAGGGTCTCGTTTGATCTCGGCGAGCACTTCATGGCCGTTCTTACGAGGTAAGTTGAGATCGAGAATGATGAGGCCCGGTAGCCGGCTACCGGCATAAGCGCCCTCGTGACGCAGATATGCCAACGCCTCGACGCCGTCTTCGACCACGTGCAGCGGATTGAGTACGTCGTGGTACTCGAACGCTTCGCGCGTCATCATGACATCCGTGGGGCTATCTTCCACGAGCAAAATCTCGACCATCTCGCCGGCAAACGCGATCTCGGCAACCATGGCAGGTCTCCTTCGCAGGCGTACCCCATACCGCACGGGCATGCCTTTGCTTCGGATACTAGCAGACGGCCCCATTTACTCAAGGCGCGAAACGTTACAAACAGCCTGCACGTCTCATCCTCTCGAACCCCTCCATGGAATCGCTCAACATGCGTCCCCAAAAGTATTCATGACTCTCCGGGACGAAGCGCATCCGCCCGGCCCCCGGCGTGAACGTTAGTTCTCCGAAATACACTTGATCGCCCGTCGAATAGAGATCGACGCGCACGTAGGCGAAATCCTCGGCCAAGCGCGTCGCTACTCGCTCGATCTCGTTCCAGTTCGCGGGGCGCGGTACCGCGGCGTCGCTCGGGCGATAGCGTCCGAAGCGCACTTGCATGCGGCGCCACTGCTCGTCGTAGATGTCCCCGCGCGCATCGCCGAAGCGATCCGCGATGATCATCGTGTGAATCCGCGGTCCTTCGGGCCGGCCGCCGAATACGTGCACTTTCAAATCGGCTGGGATCTTGCCCGCGCCGTCGAGCAACAATTGCTCGAAATAGAGCCTCGGCTTGATGAAACGATAGTGCCGCTCGCGCAAGATGCGGTAGTAGTCGGTCGCCAGCCAGCGCTGCGCGAGCTCGCTTAGCGCCTCGAATGAGGTCTTCGATTTGTCGTGCACGACCTCGACGAATGCGCATCCATGATTGGCCTTCATCACGAACGACGTCGGCAACGCGTCGAAGACTTCGCGCGTAAAGGTCTCGGGCACTGCGATCAGCGGGATCAAATGCGCATCGCCGATTTTTTGTCTCACGTACTCGCGCACGGCAAGCTTATCGGTGAGCTCGACCCATCTTAGGTCGGGACGCAGGCATCGCAGCAAGATCATCTCGCTGTACGTCTTCGGCGGGTACAAACGCGCCCACCGTCCCATCTGCCGCCGGTGCTGAATCTGGACCACGGGGTAATCGGGCAAGAAGCGCTTCGCCGTGCGGGCAAGCACCTTCACGGCGCCATACAGCGGCGATCGACCCTGCGCTTGCGGCGCTACATGCAACGGCGGCGAGGGCGCAGCGCCGGGCTCCAATGGCGCCGCGCCGCTCGACTCCTGAAGCGCCGCAGCCTTGCCCCCGCCGGCATATAAGCGCTGTGTTGCGTCAACCTCATTCACGTCGGATCTCCTGTATTTATAGTAAATTGCCCCCGCTTCAACCGCCCCTCGGTCACGCCTTCGGCGACACCACAAGATAGGCAAGCTGAGCGGGCATTGCACCGACTCCGTCGTTCCCGGTTCGCGGGATCCGAAAATCGATCGACAAGGCGGCGCCATCGGACCTTGCCGAAATCGCGGCAGCGTCGCCCGTCAACGCATCCACCATCGTTACACCGAGATTGCCCGATTGGGCGCCGGGCCATCCATCGACGCGCACCGTTCTCGGCCCCGCGCTCGCCTTGACCTGAATGACAAGGTTCGCACCGGAGTGCAGCGCAAGCCCCGACGCGCCCGGACCGAATACGAGGCGGCCGTCGAAGGGAGCAAGCGCCGCGCCCGCTACCTGGTTCAACACCACGAGCGATCGACCGGAGACGTTATAGGTGCGCGGATTGCCACGATGCGTCAGGCGATACGGCTCGAATCCGTCCCAGTGATAAACCATCGATACGTACTTGTTCGGATCGTCCCATTCGTGATGGAGCGCCCAAACCGCGAACTTGAAAAAATACATCGGCAGGTAATGCGGGTCGCTCATATAGCGATCGCCGATTTCCGTCTGCCAGACACCGCGCGCGGGCCCGTTCGCGACATATCGTTCGAAGAGCGGCGTCAATGCATCGACGCCAAGGTAATGCGTGTCGAGATAGTCGACCCAATCGAGCATGCGCGCCCCCACCGCGGGGCTGCGATATTCGAGCCATTGCATATACGTCTCGAGGCCGCCCTGATCGGGCCAGCCGCCGTAGACGACATAGCCGCCGTACTTGCGCACGATGCGGGCGGCCGGCACGTGCACGCGCTCGACGTAGTCTTGCATCGCTCGGTCGTACGGCTTCGCCTGATCGGCGTGAGCGCTGAAGTTCTTGCCGTGCCAGAACGTCGCCTGCGCCGCCCCTCCGGACAATCGGCCGGCGGCCTCGTTCCAAATTTGAAAATACCGCACGTTATAGGGTGGCGCGCTGTAAGTACGCACCACCGCTTCGACATAGCGCGTCCAGACGCTTTCGTCTTTCGGTGCCGACCGCGTGTCCCCGGGGACGCTCGCATTCCACTTGGGCGTGTACCCGAGCAGCAACAGCGAGCCGATCCCGTTGCGCTTGTTCTGCACGATGACAGGCGGCAGATCGTGATCGAACGCCGCGCCCGTCTTGTCGACTTCGACCGGATCGTCGGGGGTGTTGCGCTGTCCGGGTCCAACCGAATCGCGCCCCCAACTGATCCCCATCGCGTGCCACATGGCGACGTCGGCCGGCGTTATCGGCCAACCGTTCGCACCGATCAACTGCGCCATCCGGCGCGCGCCGCCGAGCGCACGCGCGGCGCGCGCACCCGCGGTACCCGCGCTCGATGCCACGCCCGTCGCCGCCATAGCGGCGAGCAATGCCCTGCGCCGACGCGAAAATCCAAACGCTTCCGTCATGCAATACGCTCTTCGTTCATGGGCGCGCTACGCGGCTGATCGAACGGCGATCGCTGTCTCGGTTTCATACGTCTCCCCTCTCAGGATCTTGGTCAATTCCCGCGCCGAGCGGTCCCAACTTTGTGCGTGCGCGTGCCGCAAGCCCAATTGCTTATAGCTCGCGCGCAACGCATCGTCGGTCAACATGCGTTCGATCTTTTGCGCGATGTCGTCGACCGATTCGGCATCGCAATGCATCGCCGCGTCGCCGCATGCCTCGACCAACGCCGGGTGGCGCGACACGATCGCCGGGCACCCGCAGAACATCGCTTCGAGAGGCGGCAAACCGAATCCTTCGTACAACGAAGGAAACGCGAGGCAAGCGGCATGCTCGTAAAGCGCCTTCAGTTCGCCATCCGAGACATAGCCCGCCCGCACGATCTGCGGGTTCTCGGCGCTCGCCTCCGCGGCGAGACCGGACGAACCCGACTGTGCGAAGACACGCGTATTGGCACCGCCCACGACGACGAACTTCACGTCGCGCAGATGACCGAGCTTGCCGAGCGCGGCCAGCACGCGCGCGAGGTTCTTACGCGGATCGAGGCTGCCCACGATCACGCAATACTTCACGCCGGACAATCCCAACCGCTCGACGATCGCCGGCTCCGCGGCAATACGCTCGAAATGGTCCGCGCCCGGACGAACGACGCGCACCCGCGATTCGTCCACGCCGAGCAGCGAGCATATCCGGGCTTTCGAGAAGTTCGATACCGTCAACAAGATCGGGGCGTAGCGAATCAGCATCGAAAACTTGATGCGATACCACGTCCGGAACAGCCATGAGAAGGTGTGAGGCGTATCGTAGACGGCCATGTCGTGAACCATGACGACATGGCGCCGTTTGAAGACCGGGCCGCTGTTGCACAAACTGAGCAGCAGCTCGCCGCGCGTGGCGAGCGGCAATGCGATTTGCTCCCACAGATCGCCCTTGAGCCACGGCACCGGCCGCAGCCGATCGATCGGCGAGGCCGAATCGATCGCATTCTGGGGAACGGCTACCTCGATCTCGTCCGTCGCCGTTTGATTGGACCGGACAGCGCGCATCAGCTCGTAAGCCACGCGCTGAACGCCGGTCAGGCGTTGCGCCGTGAACTTGCCGTTGACCACGAGATGCATAGTGTTCCTAAGTGATTGTCTGTCGCGCAAGCGCGCGCATGCGGCCGTCAAACTCACGCTTGCGCGTCGAACACCGGCTCGGTGTCGTCGCCCGTGCCGTAGTACCCGTAGTAGCGGTGGCTGCGAGTCGGCGGAATGGCGTTGAACACCGCGCCCGCCACCCGGGCCTCCGAGCGCTCGAGTTTTCTGACCGTCTCGGCGATTTCCTCCTCGCTTTGCATACCCGAGCGCAACACGAGCACCGTTGCCCCGGCATCGCCTGCGATGATCGCGGCATCGGTCACGACAAGGAACGGCGGCGTATCGACGATCACAAGGTCGTACTCTTGGGAGAACTGCTGCAAGATCCCGCGGAAGTTCTGGCGCATCAAGAGCGCGGCGGGATTCGTGATGCGGCTGCCGCACGACATCAGCGTCAGCCCTTCCACGCTCGTACGGCGCAGCGCCTCATGCGGCTGCATGGCCCCCTTCAGGACTTCGGAGAGCCCGCCTCGATTCGGTTGGCCGAAGAAGTAGGCAAGATGGCCGTTACGCATGTCGGCATCGATCAACAGCACGCGCGCACCCACTTCCGCATGCAGCACGGCCATGTTCGCAGCGACGAAGCTCTTGCCGGCCGACGGCGTCGGTCCCGCCATCATCACGATGTTGTTCGGCGCGTGCGCCAGATCGAGCGAGAGCGCGGTGCGCACGCTGCGCAGCGCTTCGATCGTAGGGTCGTCCGGATAGCGATCGGCCAAGACTTTCGATACCCCGGCTCCCGGTGGGGCCGTGTGCGCAGCGACCGGTGCCTGGTGCCCGAGGCGTGCCGGCGTCCCCGTTGCACTACGCGAGGCCAGCGAGCGCCGTTGCAGCGCGCCGATTTCCTGATCCAAGCGCATTTGCTGCTGGCTATAAAACACTTCGCCCATCAACGGCACGCCCAGGCGCGCTTCGACGAATAGCGGATCGGTGACGCCCATCATCACATGACGGCGCACGAACACCGACATGGTTCCGAGCAACAGGCCCAGCACCGCACCGCCCGGCAAAATCAGCAGCGGTTCGGGCTTCACGGGCTTGAACGGCACTTCGGCTTCATCGACGATGTGCGCGCCGCCGGTCGTGCTCGCGCGACGCACCGACAACTCCTCGGCCTTTTGCGTCATGCCGAGGTAGACCGCTTCGGCCACTTTCGCATTGCGCGCGAGATCGGCGTTCTTGCGCTCGGAGGCCGGCATGGCGGTGAAGCGCGCATTGAACTGATCTTTCTGCGATTGCAACTGACTCAGTTGCTGATCGATGTTACGCACCCACCGGCTGTCGGGCGTGTATTTGTCGAGCAACTGCGTCCGCTGAATTTGCAGATCCGCGATGCGCCGATCGAAGTCGATGCCGCCTTGCAAATAAGCTTGCGCTTCGGTCGTCGGCTGCATGGACTGCGCCGAGGTTTGATACGAAGCTTGTGCTTGCTCGGCTTGCTCGAGTTCGGCGTGCAGGCGCGGCAGCTCTTTGTTGATGAAAGCGAGCGTTGCCGTGTCGTTGCGCTGGCGGGCGGCCACGGCCGTCGCCATATATTGCTGCGAGATCGCGTTGGCGACTTCGGCAGCCATGCCCGGGTGCGAATCGGTATAGGCGATTTGCACGAGGCCCGTGTCTTTCACCTTGTCGCTAACTTTCAGATCCTTGCTGAAGCGCTTGATCGCATCGAGCATCGCCCAGTGCTTGACGCCGAACTGGGTGCCCGGCCGCGCCACGAGCTGCGTGACTTGAATCGCGACGCCGTTGCTCGAACGCGCGAGCTCGCCCACTTTCCCGGTCAAGATCGCACCGCCGGGGCCCGCCAATTCGTAGCGGCCGCCTTCGAGCGCGGTCAATGTCAGATCGCGCTCCTCGAGCGAGGGCGGCACGGCCAACTGGCCGACATGGATCTGCTCGCCGCCCCATGCGTAAGAGCGCATGCCGAACCAAGCGGCCGCAGGCTGTCCGGGCGTGGCAAGCCGATTCACGAGGGTGCCGATGACCGGCAGCGTTTTGGGGGTGATCGTTACGTCGAACCGATATTTTTCGATGATCGGCTCGAGCACCGAGCGACTTTGCATCACGGCCATTTCAGCCGACGGAGACGGCGCCGGCGGCGCGTATTGCTGGCCCTGCTGTCCGTTCAAGGAGGAGAGCCCGAGTGCATTCGGTTCGGTTTGGTCGACGCGCACGAGGACATCCGCCTCGTACACGGGCGTAGCGAGAAATACGTAGGCAAGCGCCAACGCGGTTACGAATAATGCGACACCCAGCACCTCGAAGATGTGGTCGCGCAAAAGCCTCAAGATGTCACGTGCCGACATTTGGCTGCGTTCGCCGCTTGTTTGCACGTAAAGAGAATTTAGAGCCAAATCATTCACTGGCGTCGTCCTCGAAAATGTAGCGTTGTCAGGATCGCGTCCGCCTTTATTGCGCCTTTTGTTGCGTGCCGCCCTGCTGGTTGCGCACGGCATCCTCCAGCATCTCGAGCACGAGCTTCAGATCGGAGACGAGGATCGCGCAGGACTTCAGGCCCAGCACTTCCGCCGTCGCGATCGAATTTCGGACATGCTCCAACGCAGCGTCGTAAACGTTCATGGATCGAGTTCAAAAACGGTTGCTACGTATGCTCCGCCGGCAAACGCGTCGCGGCCGCTCGCAAAAAAATCGCTCGCGGCCGCGCCGTTCAGTTCGCGCGTCCGTAGACGTCCTCGAAACGGACGATGTCGTCCTCTCCGAGGTAGGCACCCGACTGAACTTCGATGAGCTCAAGGGGTACCTTCCCCGGGTTCTCGAGCCGGTGCTTGACGCCGAGCGGGATATACGTCGATTGGTTTTCGCCGAGTAGGAATTGCTCTTCGCCGCGTGTCACGAGCGCCGTACCGCGCACGACGATCCAATGCTCGGCACGATGATGATGAAGCTGCAACGAGAGCTGCGCGCCCGCCTCGACAACGATGTGCTTGACCTGGAAACGCTCGCCCTTGTCGATGGAGTCGTAGCAGCCCCATGGACGCTGCACCTTGCGGTGCGCATCGACTTCGGGACCTTGCTGGTCCGCGATACGCCCGACGATACGTTTGACGTCCTGCACACGCGAACGATCGACGACGAGCACCGCATCGGCCGTTTCCACGACGACGAGATCGGATACGCCCACGCACGTTACGAGCCGGCTTTCGGCGCGCACGTAGCACGAGTTCGCGTCTTCCATTAGCACACGACCGGATGCGACGTTGCCGTTCTCGTCTTTACCGAGCGCGTCCCACACCGAATCCCAGGAGCCGAGGTCGGACCATTCGGCATCGAGCGGCACCACCACGCCCTCGACGTCTCCGCCGCGCGCGAGGTTTTCCATAACGGCGTAGTCGATAGAATCGGACGGCACGTCGGCGAACAGCTGCTCGTGCGGCTTGAAACCTCCGGCCCCGTCTTGCCCGCCCTCGTAGGCGGCCGAGCAGGCGGCGAAGGTTTCAGGTTGCATCTGCTGCAAGGTCGAGAGCCAAACGCTCGCGCGCACCACGAAAATGCCGCTGTTCCAGAAATACTTGCCGGAGGCCAAGTAAGAACGCGCCACTTCGATCGGAGGTTTCTCGACGAAACGCGCAATCTTGCGTGCGGTACCGTCCACTTCGTCGCCCGGTTCGATGTAGCCGTAGCCGGTTTCGGCGCGCGTCGGACGAATACCGAGCGTCACGATCGCGCCGCGCTCCGCGTGACGCGAAGCCACCGCGACGGCGCGCTGGAACGCCGCCACATCCGCGATCATGTGATCGGCGGGCATGACGACGAGCACGGCATCGCCGCCATCCTCGAGCGCATGTAGCGCGGCCAGCGACAGCGCCGGCGCCGTGTTGCGCCCGCTCGGCTCGATGATGAAGCGCGCACGAATGCCGAGTTGCTCCAACTGCTGCGCACTAACGGCGCGATGTTCGGCGCCGCACACGATGATCGGCGACTCGTCGATCGCGAGCTCGACATCGGCGAGCCGCTGAAGTCGCCTGACCGTCATTTGCAGCAACGATCCCGCCCCGAGCACGTCGACGAGCTGCTTCGGGAAATGCTTGCGCGAGAGCGGCCAAAGCCGCGTACCCGAGCCGCCCGCGAGCACGACGGCCCGCGTTCGCAGCGCCGACTGCGCGGCCAGCGTATGCGGTGCGCGCAACTTCGTCGCCACACCGTTCATACGTGGTCTTTCTCTCGTTTCAACAGGAGTACTCATCAGCTTGTTCTCCTAGTGGGTCCATGAGCATGAAGTGCGGCGACGGCGCGCAAAAATGGCCCGACCCACCGCTTGGGTTCATGTTGCTGTGAAGCATAGCCAGACATGCTGATGCGCATTCCCGATGGTCGCAAAAGCCCGATGTGTTGACCGATTTAGTTGAGTGTCGACAAACATTACATTAGCCCGAACGCTTAACATCGGTAAATGGCAGATCGATGCAATTATGCGAATCGACAATCTTTCCGATTAATAGCCGACATTTTTTACCGAGCTCGGCCGCACAAGGCCTTCAGGCCTATCTCCCCGCCCACCGAGGAGGTGCATGAAAAAAATCCGCGTTTGTAAAAATTTATAACAAAAATATAAAAAATACTACGACGCATATATTTTCGAGACACGACCACCGGCGCCAAATACACGTCGATTTCGGCCAGCTTTTTCTACAAAAATCGACATGGCATCATGATGATTACGATGATGCACCGCAACACCCTATGTGTGTTCACCATGCGGAGGAAAGCTTCGTGGATCGCGCCACTGTACTTACTTCACCGCACGTCATGCGGCGAGAGATGACCTCGCTGGCCGACGCGCGCCATATCGGGATCCTCATCTTCGACGGTCACTGCCTGTTCACGACGGGTGTGATCAGCGAGGTCTTTCAATTGGCCAACGCACTGATGCGCTTTTCCAGCGGTCAGCCGCCGTATCGCGTGTCGTTGCTGTCCAAGCTTGGAGGTCCCGTGACCAGTTCCTCGTCGATCGCCGTAATGACTCAGCGGCTCGATGCGTATTCGGTCGGGGATTTTCATGCGTTATACGTCGCCAGTAACGACGTGCGTGTGACATCCGGCTTCGACGTCCAGCTCGCTCGCTGGCTGTCGGGGTCGAACGCGCCGGCACATGCGGCCGCGGCCGGAGCGCGCCATGCGTCCGCCTTCGGTGTCGATATCGCCGCACACGTGCGCCCTAGCGTGCCCGTCTTCTGGATCGGTTCCGGTTCGATGCCCGCATGGGCACTGAACCAAAAGGCCGCGCAAATGGCATTGACACAGATTGCGTCCGATCACGGCGAAGATATGTCGCTTCGGATCGCCAGCAGCCTGCCGCCGTCCGTCGGCGAGGTCGTCAAGACGCGCAGCGAAACGCCGAGTCTGAACACCACCGTCGACAAGATTCATGAGTCGACGCGCTGGATGCGAGAAAACTTCGGCAGCGACATTTCCGTTTCGGATGCGGCCGCCGTCGCCGCGATGAGCGTGCGCAACTACCTGAGGCGCTTCAAGAGCGAGTTCGGCGTCACGCCGCTCGAGTACCTGATGCAGCTTCGATTCGAGGCGATCTGCGCGATGCTCGTGGGCACCAAGCTGCCCGTCGACAAAATCGCGAGACGCTGCGGGATGGGCAACGGCGATCGCCTCGGGCGACTGTTCCGTAAACGCTACGGCGTATCGCCCACCATCTATCGCAAGCATGCGTTGAGTCAGTAGCGCGCGCTTTTCGCGTCGCGACGCGCTGATCGCTGCAAGGCGATCACCGACGATCACAGGTTGGGAGTGAACAAATGCGTGGACTGCAAGACCTATGGGCGCGGGTATTCGACGTCGGCATGATCGTGCTAGGCGCCCTGATCGCATCGCAACTGCGATTCGAAGACGTTGCCGACGGGCGCCTGTATTGGGCTTTCGTCGCCTTTTCCGCCACTTTGTCGCTACTCGTATTTCCGACGTTCGGCGTCTACGAGTCGTGGCGCGGCCGCTCGAAACGAGCGCTGATCCGCCAAGTCGCGTTTGCCTGGGCGCTCGTTCAGGTGGGCGATATGGCGCTGATGTTCTCGCTGCATATGGTCAACCTCGTCTCGCGCCTGTGGTTCGGGTATTGGTCCTTGCTGTCGGGCGTCGCGATGATCGGCGGCCGGCTTTGGATGCACGCACTGCTCGCCCGCATGCGCACGGCTGGCATGAACTTGCACCAAGTCGCCATCGCCGGCTGCGGCAGCCATTGCGACGACATCATCCGCAAAATCGAAATCGCGCCCACCACGGGTTTTCGTGCCACGGCGATCTATAACGTCAATCCCGGCGCCGCGCCGCTCGCGCATCCCGAGATTCCGGTCTTCGACGATCATGAAGCGTTCGCTGCATTCGTGCGCGAGCACGATCTCGACGAGGTGTGGCTCGCCCTGCCGTTGACGGAGGAAGCCGCGATCCTCAAGCTCGTGAACGAATTCCGCAACGACCTCGTCAACATCCGTTTCATGCCGGACGTGCGTACCCTCTCGCTCTTCGAGGGCAGCGTGACGAATCTATTAGGACTGCCGACGATCAATTTGATCGCGTCCCCGGTTCCGCCGAGCGCACTGATCAAGAAAGACTTGTTCGATCGGCTCTTCGCCGCCGCCGCACTGCTGGCGCTTGCGCCGGTGATGATCGCGATTGCGATCGCGGTGAAGCTGAGCTCGTCGGGCCCCGTCTTTTTCAAACAACGTCGTAAGGGCGTGGACGGCCGTGTCTTCACGATCTACAAATTCCGTTCGATGCGCGTGCATGTACAAAAGGCCGGCGTGCTCGAGCAAGCCAAGCGAGGCGATCCGCGCGTCACGCGCGTGGGCGCATTCCTTCGCCGTACCAGCCTAGATGAGCTTCCACAATTCATCAACGTGCTGCGCGGCGAGATGTCGGTCGTCGGGCCGCGTCCACACGCGATTGAGCACGACAACCTTTATCAGCCGATCGTTCAGGGTTACATCCATCGCTACCGCATCAAACCGGGCATCACGGGCTGGGCGCAAGTGAACGGCTTTCGGGGTGAAACGGAACGTGTGGAAAAGATGGAGCAGCGCGTCGCCCACGATCTTTATTACCTGCGCAACTGGTCGTTCCGGCTCGATATGCGGATCATCCTTGCGACGATCTTCAAGGGCCTGCGCCACACGAACGCTTATTGATGCATGGAGTGCCAAACAATGAAAATGACACTACAACAGCTTGCCCCGACCGGTAATACGACGCGCGCACGCGCCGCCAAGAGCTGCACGACGGCGCTCGCCGTGCTCTCGACGTTGCTCGCCGCATGCTCGGTGGTCCCGGGCCAGCATATGGAGACACCGCCGAGCCTGCCCATTTCGTCGACGTCCGACGGCACCGTGCGCGATGCCGAGCAGGTGCCCATCGTGCCGATCGACCTCAACCTGATCAAGCAATTGAACGCCGGCGGCGGCCAGATGCAGGTCGCCAGCCAGCTCGACTTGTTCGCGAAGCCGGGCCCCTACAAGCTCGGACCGGGAGACGTCCTGCAAATTACGGTGTGGGACCATCCCGAACTCGCCGCGGCGCTTGGCCAGCAAGTGCAAAACAACAAGACGACCGATCCGACGCAAGGCTTCGTGATCGACGATCAAGGCAATCTGACCTTTCCGTATCTGTCGCATCCGATCCATGCCGCCGGCAAGACCATCGGAGAAGTTCAGCGCCAGGTCAGAGCCGATTTGGGCAGGGAATTCCGCGAACCGCAGGTAACGGTGCGGGTGGCGTCCTACCGTTCGGCACAAGTGTACGTGGACGGCGAGGTGCGCAACCCCGGCGGCGAAGCGATCAACGATATTCCGATGACGCTGACCGAGGCGGTCAACCGCGCCGGCGGCTTTACGGCCAACGCCGACCGTTCGCATCTGACGCTCACGCGCAACGGCACGTCCTATCCGATCAACCTCTCGTTGATGACGGCCAACGGCAAGAACCCGCAGGAGATTTTGCTCCAGCCCGGCGATATGCTGCGCGTGACCTCGCGCGATCAGAATCAAGCGTACGTGATGGGCGAAGTCAATAAGCCGATCGCCGCCACGCCGACGACCGACGGCCTGCTTACGCTCAGCGATGCGCTGAGCCAAGCCGGCTTCATCAACCAGGGAACGGCGAATCCGCGGCAGCTCTATGTAATCCGCGAAGAGAACGGCAAGCCGCTCGTATACCACTTGGACTCGGCCTCGCCCGTTTCGATGCTGCTGGCCAATCAATTCGACCTGCAACCGAAGGACGTCGTCTACGTGGATAACGGCCCGCTTGTACGCTTCAACCGCGTGTTGAGCTTGCTGTTGCCTGCGATCAATGCCGGTCTGACGGCGGCAATCGTTACCAAGTAAGTCGAGGGCGGACGCGCGTGGCCTACGTTTCCCTGATCGCGCTGATTTTCAGCGTTACCAATTTCGTTCCGATCAGCGCGATCGGGTTCGTTCCTGTGCTGCTGTGCGGGTGGCGGTTCTTTGGGCGCCGCTATCCCGCCTTTATCACGCCGCTCGTCATCTTCGGCGCGTTCGCCATCGTCTCGACGCTCTACTACAACCCCGAATCGTTCCTCGAATTCGATTTCTACCGGCACGACGGGAATTTCTTCATTTCGTACATTCCCATCCTCGCGGGATGCGTATACACGCATCGTTGGGATATGAACAAGGTCATGCGGCGCTTTTACCTGTTCGCCGTGCTGATCAACGCGCCGTTCTATCTCTGGTACGTCGCCCAGAACGGTCTGCTCACGATCTTTCGTCATCCGGCCGATACGTTCGGCAGCTATTTCATCGCACGCAATGCCGCGGGCGGCTTCCTTGCGATCTTGCTATGTCTCGGCATCGCTTGCTATTCGATGAAGCGCAGCCGTTCTCTGCTTGCGCTGATGGGGCTCAACGCGCTGATGCTTTTTTCGACCTATAGCCGCGGGTCGATGTTCGGCATCCTCGTCTTGTTGCCGTACATCGTGTTCGGCCGCAAACGCTGGATGCTCGCGACGATGGTCGGCGGCCTCATCGCCGCATCGCTCGCGATCGCCGCGTATCACACGCACGGCTCGACCGACTACATGGGCTATCAGTTCAGCATTCAGAACGCCGACGAGAAGGTCGCCAACCTCGATATCCGATATGAATGGCTATGGCCGCGCGCCCTCGCCTATTTCCGTCAGAGCCCGCTCATCGGTATGGGTTTCGGCTCGTTCGACGATACGATCGGCTTCGTCGTGAATTACTTCGGCGCATTCGGACGGGCCGTCGGGATCACCGCCGAGCACAGCGATTCGCATGCGCACAACTCGTATCTGAACTTGCTGGCGGAACTGGGCATCGTGGGCCTAGCGCTCATGCTGGCCTTCTATTGGCGCCTCGTGACCTGGTGCCAGCGCGGCGCCTGGGCCGCCGCGCGCGAGAACGGTCGAAACTTCATCGCGTTCCGCTTTGTCGAGCTCGCGTCGGTGTGTCTACTCGCGATGTCGGCCACCGAGCACCGATTGACGACGCCGTCGAACATGCTTCCGATCGCGCTCGTCATCTCCCTGCTGTTGGCCTCGCGCGCACGCGTCACGTTCCCCGCTTTCGCGCGTCGGCCCGTCCCTACGGGGCCGCCGCGCATGCCGGTTCCCCGGCGCGGTCCGCGTTTCGCGGCCAGCCCGACACCGAACACCGGTCGTTAAAAAATAAAAAATGGCTTGGCGCACGACGCGTCAAGCCATTTTTTTCGCCGAGACGACCGGCGCCGATCGATTAATTGTCCGGGTTATTGCGCGTGAAGGTCTGGAACGAACCGTACGTCGGTTGAATCGGCGTAAGGTCGTCGAGCACGATGCCGTACGTATAGTCGCCGCTCGTCAGCTCGTAGTACATCACCGATTGAATCCCCTGCGTCTTGCGGGCCGCATAGAACTCACCCAATTGCTGCGTCACGTAGGTCGAACGGAACGTCTCGTTTTGCTCGGGGCTCGCGTTCCATTCGGTGATCATGAACGGCACGCCATAACGCGCCTTGCAGTACGAAGGCAGATTGAACCCCGGACCGGCACCGTCCGTGCCGACGTTAAAGATGTCGCCGTACGGTTGATAGTTATGCCAAGTCGTGATGTCCCAACGAACCGTGGGATAACCGCCCGAGCCGTCCGGCTGCACGCCGTCCCAGAGCATGTCGGACGCGGCGATATCGGCCACGCAGAAATTCACACCCACCTTCGCGCCGGGTTGGACCGATTTGATGCCGTCGATCATCCCGCGGATCGCGCCGCGCATGATCGGCCAATTCGCGTTGTTGAAGTCGGCATTGCTCGTACCGGCCGTCGCCGAATTCAAAATGATGGCGGGATCGCGCGTGAGTTCGTTGCCGCATTCGTACATCGTGACGCCGTACGGGGCCAAGGCCGTTGCAATGGCCGCCGCACCCGAATACGACGCGCTGTACGCAGCCGATTCGCTCGTATAGAGCGTGCCGGTCGAGTCGCGCAGACCGTAGTCGAGAAGCGAGAACAGCGTCATGCCCGCGCTTTGGAACGCCCGGGCCAGGGCCACCACCCGGCTTAGCTGCGTCGACGTATTGATACAGCCCACTCGATACGTCGTGCAGCCCAGGGCCTGTAACGCCGTCACGACTTGCGTCGGCGTGAACGGGTAGTCGTAGTGACCGTTGATGCCGTAGAACGCACCCGCGGTCGCGGCCATATTGATGCGCGGATCGCGGCAAGGCTTCCAGGTATTCATCCACGTCTTGACGTAGAACTGCCCGCCCGTGCCTTCTTGATAGATCATGCCGCCGTACCAGAGCAGCAGACTCACGTTATACGAGTACGGATCCTTGACGCCGTTCTTATAGATGTAGCCGTTCGACAGCGTGTACTGGTTGTTCTGCTTGTCGATGATGTACGGCGCAGGCGGAATCGCCGTGCCGTCGGCCGACGTGCCGCCAAGGCGCGGATCGAGGCACTGTACCCATGTCGTGCCCGTGTACTGGTAGAACGCCTTGCTCGTGTTCTCTTGATAGACCGAGCCGCCGTACCACAGCAGCATGATCACGTTGTACGAATTGGGATCCTTGACGCCATTCTTATAGATGTAGCCGTTCGAGAGAGTCCAAACGTTTGCGGCGTTGTCCACGAGAGAGGCAGCCGAGGGCACGGTCGTACCGTTGGGCGAAGCCGTGCTCGTCCCCGTCGTACTGGCATTGGCGACCGCGGTCGTACCGCTCGCCGCGCTCGACGCGCCGCTTGAGCCTGCGCCGCTCCCGCCGCCGCCGCAGGCGACGAGAACGTAGCTGCTTGCCGCCGCCGTCAGGCAGCCGAGGAATTGACGTCGTTTCATGTTACGGGGTCTCTTTGCAGCGTCGAGATCGGGCTCGCGCGAAACAGGGGATAAAGGCCAGCGGCTTTGCGAAGAACGAAATCGAGCTTTCCGAGCGCATTCGCGAACAACTGACAACAGTTAGGATTCCTAACTAAATTCGAAACTTTCAAGCCGTAGTCCGGCGCATCGTTTCGTATGAAGAACCGCTACGTTTTGCCCCGTTTCGATGCCTCGCGCGATGCGGGCGATTGCGGCAGCAACTTGTCGGCACTCAGTATCGGCGAATGCGCATACCGGCGAAATCAGCGTAGTCGGAACATTGCGTAGGTCATGCGCAGAATGTGTAGGATTCGTCCGACAGGAAGGCCAAGAAAAGCGCCGCGCGGTCAAACTTGCCGGAGCGTGTATTTTCGTATCTTTTTGTTACGGCTTGGCGACGCATTCTTACCGATACCACATAGGTGAATGCCCTAGTTTTCGAACAATGTTTGTCGGAAATTCGGAAAATATTCCTGATGGCCGAACACAAAAAAGGAATGGAATAAAAAAGAAATTCGACCCTTTATGTGTAGGGGTAAGCGCGGCGGATGACGATTTCGGTCGCTTCGTGCGGGCCCGAGGCGAGATGACGTGTGCTGTCCACTTAAGCGGGGCGCTGCCTCGAAGAGGCGCACGGTTCGTGTAGCGAAGCCGAGATTTGCGACAAATAACCCGCTCAATGCGCCACCTGGAGGACCGAACCGACCGGCTGCGTTAGGCTTGCGGATTGGAGCGCGATGCGCTGGCATGCAAGCATGGGTGATGAAGCTATTCAAGGCATTCAAGCGGCACTTGTTCATGAGCCTCGGCAATGCAATGCCGACGTATGGACCATTCAATCGCATCCGTCCGATCTTCTATCGCAGGGCCGGCATGGCGATCGGCACGAACGTGACGATCATCGGGCCGCTGAGCGTCGAACTCAGTTTGAACGAAGATACGATTCGGGGCATTTCGATCGGAGACCGTGCGTACTTGAACGCCGATACCCGGCTGGCTTGCCGCAATAGCAGGATTTCTATCGGTGCGGACGTGCAAATCGGTCCTCGCGTCTCGTTCGAGACGGCGACGCACGACATCGTGTTCGCCCCGAACGTCGGCCGCGGACTCGATCATCACGAAATCCGCATCGAAGACAAGGTTTGGATCGGCGCCGGTGCCACGATCTTGCCGGGCGTCACGATTCATGAGGCCGCCGTCGTCGCGGCAGGCGCCGTGGTAACCAAGAACGTACCGGCTTACACATTGGTCGGCGGTGTGCCGGCACGCAAAATCAAAGACATCGCGCGCGCGTAGTCATTCGCAAGCGCGATCCGGGGACCTACAAAATGATGCAGCTAACGCGCGCATGAAGCGCACATTCGGCGGCAACCTTAAATGGACCGGGGCGGCGCTGGCCCTGGTGAGCGCCACTGCCGCGGCGCAGTCGTATCGCGATTTCGCCCCCACCCCTCCGCCGGCGCCGAGCCGGCCGAGCACCCCACCGCGCCCACCGTCGCCGGAAAGCGACTCTCAGCAGGCCGCTGTTGCGGTGTTGCACGGTCTTGTTTTCGTGAAGGACGACGGGCAAATCGTCGTGCGATCGCAGAACCTGCCCGACGGAAAGCACGTTGCCGCGGTCAATTTGCCGGAGCTCGACGACGCGTTTCTTTCGGGCTTCGAGAAAGACATCGGTCATCCGTTGACGTTCGCCAGGTTGGCCGAGATCCGCCGCGCGGTTATCGAACGATTTCGAGGCACCGGGTTACCGCTGGTCGACGTCTACGTGCCGGAGCAGGACGTGAGCGACGGCATCGTGCGTATCGCCGTGACCGAATTTCATTTGGGCAAAGTCAGTACGCGCGGAAATCGCTACTTTTCGCAGGCCCAGCTTCTGCGCGAGATGCCGTTGCAAAGCGGCGCGCCGATTCACGAGTCGGACGTGCTGAGCGGGCTCGCGCTCTTGAATGGAAATCCGTATCGGAGTGTCGATGTCGTGTATGCGCCCGGCGAGACGCCGAACTCGACCGACGTGATCCTGCAAACGCAGGATCGGCTGCCGCTTCGGGTGACCGCGGGGTACGACAACGCCGGGACGGCCGATTTGGCGCGAGATCGCTTCTTCGCCGGCATCGACTACGGCAATTTGTTCGGCCTAGACCAAGAGATCTCGTATCAATATACGGCGAGCAACGACTTATTCAGCGGCAACCCGCCTATCGAAGGGCGGCCGAACCGGCCTCGTCTCGAAGCGCATTCGTTCAATTATTCGGCGCCGCTTCCTTGGCTCGACCGCGTCGAGCTGTTCGGCGTCTATGCGCGCAGTACGCCGCGGCTGCCGGATAGCTTCAATCAATCGGGGATTTCCGCGCAGTTCAGCTTCCGTTACGACCGGCACTTGCCGTTCGTCGACGGCTGGCAACAGCAAGTGCAATTCGGCTATGACTTCAAACGTTCCAACAACGACTTGGAGTACGGCGGCTTTCAGGTTTTCAACGCCAATACGCACGTGCATCAGTTTGTCGTCACTTACGATGCGACTAAAAACGACGCCCTCGGTCAGACGCATGCGAACGCCGCGCTCTTCGCAAGCCCGGGACATCTTGACGGCAACAATGCCGACAGCACATTCGGCACCACGCGCAACGGTGCGACTGCACGTTATACGTACTTGCAGCTTCTTGCCGAGCGCAGCTTGACGATCGGGGCCGGCTTCGTGCTTTCGGCACGGGGACATTTCCAATGGTCGCCGAATACTTTGCTGCCGAGCGAGGAAATGGGATTGGGCGGCGACGATACGATGCGGGGCTATGAGCCCTATAGCGTGCAAGGCGACCGCGGCTGGAATTTGCAGACCGAATTGCGTACTCCGCCGATCGCATTCTTCGGCGACGACGGCCCGGCGTTTCAACCGTTTGCTTTTGTCGATGCCGGGCACGTTTGGAACAAGCTCGATCAGCCGGGCGAGGTGCAGGCGGGAATGTTATCGAGCGTCGGCGTGGGGGTGCGTTTTCAGTGGTCGCGGTTCGTCAATGCGCGATTGACGTATGGGCAGCCGTTGCGGGCTGTCGTGCCTGGTGCGTCGAAGGCGCCTATCGCGCAGGTGTCTATCGTGATTGGGAGTTAAGGGCTCTTGCGGCTGAGCGATGCGATTATTTATCGACGACTGTTGACAGTCGCGGCGAACTGGCTACAATAGCGCCTTCGCTTTCGCAGCGAGCCCAGGTGGCGGAATTGGTAGACGCACTAGGTTCAGGTCCTAGCGGTGGCAACACCGTGGAGGTTCGAGTCCTCTCCTGGGCACCATATTTAAAAAGGTCAGCGCAAGCTGGCCTTTTTTCATTTCTTCGCCCAGGAAGCAAAGTGCCTGCGCACTTTGCGTGAGGACTCGAAAGGCTGCGCTTGCAAGCGCAGCCGGGGTCGCGCTCGTGTGACCGAGTCCTCTCCTGGGCACCATTTTTAAAAGGTCAGCGCAAGCTGGCCTTTTTTCATTATTGCGCCCAGGAAGCAAAGTGCCTGCGCACTTTGCGTGAGGACTCGAAAGGCTGCGCTTGCAAGCGCAGCCGGGGTCGCGCTCGTGTGACCGAGTCCTCTCCTGGGCACCAGAAAAATAGATCCAGATCAGTTACTGGATGATGTTCGCGATGAAGCCCGCTCTTGCGGGCTTTTTGCGTTTCGGGGCGCCTGAAACGTGCTCGCGTTCCGCGATGAGCCGATGTCGAACGAGTACGTTTCTGAGTACACGAAAGTTCGGGTTCGTGGAAACCTACTCTCCGCATGCCTCGCGCCTCTGCCGGGAAACTTCGCAGACGAGTCAGTTCCCCGTCACGTTCCCTTTAAGATGCCGGCCCCGGTGACGCAGGCGCATCACTCTTAATCAACTCGCGCAACAGCCCGTCAACGTCACGGGCGAGTGATGGTAAATCGTTTCTCACGACGTTCCAAACAATGTCGGGGTCCACGGCATAGTAGCCATGTGCAAGTGCATTGCGCATCCCGTAAGCACCGCCCGCATCTAGCGTAACCTTCGCCCCCCCGGACCTCCCAAAGAAGACGTCGCCGACTTAGTCGCAGTGATCAACGCGTCGTCGTCCGCTGCCTCGATCAGGCCACGAGGACAACGGATTGAATCCCTCAACCGGACGCAGACTGAGGAACAGCGAACGAGAGCGAACCGGTTTCTCTCAGATCGGAGTACTGACGAACATGCTCGTAAAGATGTTGCTCAAAACCGCTTCGGCCGAAGCTTCCGGCAGTTCGTTGGGCATGGCAATGCTGAAGTAGAGGATGCCGTCAATCAACGCGAGGACAGCGAGCGCGTGGTCGGAACAAGCGCCTGGCAATTGCACGTTAAGGTGCTCGCAGAACTGCTCGATGAAGTAGACGATCGTATCGCGCTTTTCCAGGCACGTGGCGTTCATGCGGTGCCTGAACTCCAAGTCACGCATGGCGTGCAGTCGTGCCTCAGCCCAGATTACGTAGTTGTTTTGGTCGCGATAGCGCTGCGCGTAAAACAAGGTGAACTGCTTTTTCAGGTCTTCGCCGCAGCGTCGAGCAAACGACAGCGAGTCCGTTCGCGATGCTCTTCGCGCGTCAATCGTTTGCGTGGCATGTGAGAAGGTGTTCGGCCATCTGGGATATGGGTTTCGTTGCGCCATTGGATTTGGACGTCCAGTCCTGCAATGCAAGCCGCTCGCCTATTCCACGGGTTGATATGCTGGGTGTCGACCGTGTACTTACCTCAGCGCATCCACACATGAATCACTCCCGTGGCGAAAGGAATCCTCAACAACGGCCAAGGGGCAACGACGATGGCGAAGTCCATGTTCCGCCTTCGGCACTACATGTGCGTTCGATTGTTATCTGATGGCTACCGCAGCCTCGGATTCGCTGGGTTGCCAGCCACCACCGAGCGCCTTGAAGGCCGCCACCGCTGCGCGTGCTGATTCCGTTTTGGCCTGCACCCGCTCATCGGAGGCGCGCAGCAAGCTTTCGTCGGCCTGTAGGACTTCGATGAGACTGACCACGCCTTTTTGATAGGCTGCAAACGACGCCGCTCGCGCGCGACCCAGCGAGTCCACGCCCTGGGTGAGCACAGCAGCCTGCTCCTCGCGCTTGACCAGTGCAGAAAAAGCGTTCTCTACGTCTTCGGTTGCATGGAGCGCGGCAAGCCGATACGCCGCCAACATCTCGGCCTCCTGGCCCTTGGCCTGGTTGATCTGCGCATTGATGCGATTGAAGTCAAACAGACGCCAGCGCAGCCCCAGCATGCCTGCAACTTGATTGGCGCCGCCCGTGAAGAGATTGCCACTGGCCACGGATGTCGCGCTGCCGATCAATCCACTCAGGGAGAGCTTCGGGTAATACTCAGCGATGGCGACACCAATACGCGCATTCGATGCAGCAAGGCGTCGCTCGGCGACGATCAGGTCGGGCCGGCGCCTGAGCAGATCACCCGGAGATCCAGTGGCCGCGATCTGCGGCGCGACCGGGATGTCGCTCGCTTTCATCAGCTCCGTCCGATGTGTGCCGGGCTGCGAGCCCAGCATCACATCCATCGCGTTCATGGCCGCGTCAAGACTCGTCTCGAGGACCGGGACGGATGCACGAACCTGGGCAAGCGCCCCCTCGGCCTGACTCACTTGAAGCTCGGCCGCCAACCCCTTGCTGTACAAAAGATTGATGGTTGAAAGTAGTTCCTGCTGCGTCTGCACCTGATGCCGAGCAACGTTCAGACGGGCTTGCAGTCCACGGATGGTGATGTAGATATCGGCGGTCTGCGCCGCCACCGCCAATCGTGTGGCCACCGCACCCGCTTCCGAAGCCTGGTACTCGGCAAGCGCCGCTTCCCGTCCACGACGCAAGCCTCCGAACACGTCCACTTCCCAGCTCGCGGTGAGGTCGGCTTCGTATTGATTGCCATAGCGGTCAAAACCAGGGGTCGAGTTCAAGACTCGTCCCAGGGGCGTTTCTACGGACTGGTAGACTCTGGCCGCCTGACCGCTGAGATTACCGGACGGCAGCAACGCGGCATTCGCTGCCCCAAGCCCTGCACGCGCTTGTGCAATGCGGGCGGATGCCTGCGCGAGGTCGAGGTTTTGCTCCAGCGCGAGTGCCACGAACCGTGTCAGTTGCGGATCGCCGAAACCCGTCCACCAGGTGACGAGATCGGCACTGGCCGTTGCAGGTCGCCGATCGACCGCAGCCTGGCCCTGGAACCGCTCCGGCATGGGTACGTTGGGCCGAACGTAATCGGGGCCGACGGCGCAGCCTGCCGAGAGGCAGGCGACAATAAGCACGGCAAGGATGTGTTTGGGCAGCATGAGCTTCTTCCGGTGAAGGAGAATGCAATGGGATGAATGTGACTATAATACACTTTAGTCACTTGTTGTCGATTCTTGAGAGCAGCGGTAAGCTGCTAACCATGAAAAATGCAATCACCTATCCCGTTTCGGCCCGCGGCCCCGCCGACCATGAGGTGCGCGACCAGATCGTTGCTGCCGCCACCGAGCACTTCAGCCGATATGGCTACGAGAAGACGACCGTCTCCGATCTCGCCAAAGCCATCGGCTTTTCCAAGGCCTACATCTACAAGTTCTTCGAGTCCAAGCAGGCCATCGGCGAGATGATCTGCGCGAACTGCCTGCGCGAGATCGAGAGCGAGATCAAAGCGGCCGTCGAAGAGGCCGACCGGCCGCCAGAGAAGCTGCGGCGAATGTTCAAGGCGATTGTGGAGGCAAGCCTTCGCCTGTTCTCCCAGGACCGTAAGCTTTATGAGATTGCCGCGTCGGCCGCCACCGAGCACTGGCAGGCTACGCTCGCCTATGAGGAGCGCATCCAGAAATTGCTTCAGGACATCCTACAGGCGGGCCGACAGAGCGGGGACTTCGAGCGGAAGACTCCTCTCGATGAAACCGCGGCGGCGATCTATCTGGTCATGCGCCCTTACCTCAACCCGCTCATCCTGCAGCATAGCTTCGATTACACCGAGGAGGCGCCGGCACAACTGTCCGGCTTGGTGCTCCGCAGTCTGTCGCCGTAACGTGATAAAGCGAATGTGACTGTTGACTGCATTAGTCACTAGAACCATAATGAAAGCCATCATCACTTCGTCGATGGGACTTTCATGCGCTCGCGCCGCCTCGCCACCTCTACCGTTGTCTGTGCCTTGCCGTTTGCGTTGGTCGCTTGCAGCGGAAAGGCACCCTCCGATCCGCGCACCGAGGCACCGCTGGTGCGTGTCGCCACCGTCCAAGGCGCGACCGCCGCATCGCGTTCGTTTACGGGAACCGTAGCTGCCCGGGTGCAGAGCGATTTGGGTTTTCGCGTTTCCGGCAAAGTGCTGGAGCGGCTCGTGGATGCGGGTCAAGTCGTCAAGCGCGGCCAGCCGCTGATGCGCCTCGATCCCGTTGATCTGAAGCTTGCCGCACAGGCCCGGCAGGAGGCGGTCACCGCCGCGCGAGCACGGGCACAGCAAACCGCGCAGGACGAAGAGCGCTACCGCGACCTACGCGGCACCGGCGCAATATCGGCTTCGGCGTACGACCAGGTCAAAGCGGCGGCCGATGCCGCCAAAGCGCAGCTCAGCGCGGCTGAGGCCGACGCCGACGTCGCGCGCAATGCAACTGGATACGCCGAGCTGGTGGCGGACGGCGATGGCGTCGTGATGGAAACATTGGCCGAGCCGGGCCAAGTCGTCAGCGCGGGACAGCCCGTGGTGCGCCTCGCCCACGCCGGGCGTCGCGAGGCCGTGATCCAGCTACCCGAAACGTTGCGCCCAGCCATCGGTTCGATCGCGCAAGCCACACTGTTCGGCAACAGCAGCGTTAGCGAACCGGCCACCCTTCGTCAGCTCTCGGATGCGGCGGACCCGCGTACCCGCACCTTCGAAGCACGTTATGTGCTGCAAGGTGCGTTGGCGGATGCCCCGTTGGGCGCTACGGTAACGATACAGCTGCCGGATGCGCGTTCCGCCGCGCAAGGTGGATGGCAAGTGCCGATAGGCGCCCTGCTGGATACGGGCAAGGGACCCGGGGTGTGGGTCATCGACGGCGAACCGGCAAAGGTTTCCTGGCGGCCGGTAACGGTCGAACGTCTTGACGACGAAAGCGCTCGTGTTGTTGGTCAATTGAAGCAAGGGGAAAGGGTCGTCGCGCTCGGCGCGCAGTTGCTGCGCCCAGGTGAGCAGGTACGGTTGGCGCGGCAAGCCGTCGCCGTGGCTTCCGAGGGAGGCCGTCCGTGAGTGAAGGCCGTTTCAACCTGTCGGCGCTCGCCGTGCGCGAGCGCTCCATCACCCTGTTTCTGATCTGCCTGATCTCGCTTGCCGGTCTCATCTCGTTCTTCAAGCTGGGGCGCGCGGAAGACCCGGCGTTCACCGTCAAGGTGATGACCATCGTCACCGCGTGGCCTGGGGCCACCGCGCAGGAAATGCATGATCAGGTCGCCGAGAAAATCGAAAAGCGCATGCAGGAGCTGCGCTGGTACGACCGCACCGAGACCTACACGCGGCCCGGCCTGGCCTTCACGACCCTGACGTTGCTCGACAGCACCCCACCGTCGGAAGTGCAGGAAGAGTTCTACCAGGCACGCAAAAAAATCGGCGACGAAGCCGCCAACCTACCGGCTGGCGTGATCGGGCCCATGGTCAACGACGAATACGCGGATGTCACCTTCGCACTCTTTGCGCTGAAGGCCAAGGGCGAGCCGCAGCGCCTGCTCGTGCGCGATGCCGAGTCGCTGCGCCAGCGGTTGCTGCACGTGCCGGGCGTGAAGAAGGTGAACATCATCGGCGAGCAGGCCGAGCGCATCTACGTCCAGTTCTCCCACGATCGCTTGGCAACGCTGGGCGTAAGTCCGCAGGATATATTCGCCGCACTCAATGGCCAGAACGCGCTGACGCCAGCCGGCTCCGTCGAAACCAAGGGTCCGGAGGTATTCATTCGCCTGGACGGCGCCTTCGACAAGCTGCAGAAGATCCGCGATACGCCGATCGTGGCACAAAGTCGTACGCTGAAGCTTTCCGATATCGCTACCGTCACGCGCGGTTATGAAGATCCGGCGACATTCATGATCCGCAACAACGGCGAACCTGCGCTGTTGCTAGGCGTCGTCATGCGCGACGGTTGGAACGGGCTCGAACTCGGCAAAGCGTTGGACGGCGAAGTCCGCGCGGTCAACGCCGAACTGCCGCTGGGCATGAGCTTGACCAAGGTCACCGATCAAGCCGTCAATATTCATTCGGCGGTCGACGAGTTCATGCTCAAGTTTTTTGCCGCGTTGCTGGTGGTCATGCTCGTGAGTTTCGTGAGCATGGGCTGGCGCGCGGGCTTGGTGGTTGCAGCGGCCGTACCGTTGACGCTGGCCATCGTGTTCGTGGTGATGGCCGCGACCGGCAAGAACTTCGACCGCATTACGCTTGGATCCCTGATCCTGGCGCTCGGCCTGCTGGTGGACGACGCGATCATCGCCATCGAAATGATGGTGGTGAAGATGGAAGAAGGCTACAACCGCGTGGCCGCCTCCGCCTATGCCTGGAGTCACACCGCCGCGCCCATGCTGTCGGGCACGCTCGTGACGGCCGTCGGCTTCATGCCCAACGGTTTCGCGCGGTCCACCGCCGGCGAATACACCAGCAACATGTTCTGGATCGTTGGCATCGCGCTGATCGCATCTTGGCTTGTCGCGGTGATTTTTACGCCCTACCTGGGCGTGAAGATGCTGCCCAACTTCAAAAAGGTCGAAGGTGGCCATGGCGCAATCTACGACACGCCGCGCTACAACCGCTTCCGTCAACTGCTCACGCGCGTCATCGCGCGCAAATGGCTGGTCGCCGGTTCGGTCGTGGGGCTTTTCGTCTTGGCTATTCTTGGCATGGGGGTGGTCAAAAAACAGTTCTTCCCGATCTCGGACCGTCCTGAAGTGCTCGTCGAGGTGCAGATGCCCTATGGCACGTCCATTTCGCAAACCAGCGCCGCGACCGAGAAGGTGGAGACGTGGCTGGCTAAACAGAAGGAAGCCAAGATCGTCACGGCTTACGTCGGGCAAGGTGCGCCACGCTTTTACCTGGCCATGGGGCCGGAATTGCCCGATCCGTCATTTGCCAAGATCGTAGTGCGCACGGACAGTCAGGAAGAACGCGATGCATTGAAACAGCGACTGCGCCAAGCCATCGCCAACGGTCTCGTTCCGGAGGCGCGCGTGCGGGTCACTCAACTCGTATTCGGTCCGTATTCGCCGTTCCCTGTCGCCTATCGTATCTCTGGCCCGGATCCGGACAAGCTGCGCGGTATCGCAGCCCAAGTCGAGCAAGTGATGGATGCCAGCCCGATGATGCGCACGGTCAATTCAGACTGGGGCACGCGCTCGCCCACGCTGCATTTCACCTTGCAGCAGGATCGATTGGAGGCGCTCGGGCTGACGTCCAGTGCCGTGGCCCAACAACTGCAATTCTTGCTGACGGGTGTCCCCGTCACACAGGTGCGTGAGGACATCCGAACCGTACAGGTTGTGGCGCGTGCGGCCGGCGACGTTCGGCTCGACCCGGCAAAGATCGGCGACTTCACGCTGGCGGGCGCGGGTGGGCAACGCATCCCGCTATCGCAGGTGGGCAAGGTCGAAGTGCGCATGGAGGAGCCGATCATGCGCTGGCGCGATCGCGTGCCGACGATCACAGTGCGGGGCGACGTCGCCGACAATCTCCAGCCGCCCGACGTGTCGACCGCGATGACGAAGCAGCTGCAACCGATTATCGCCAAGCTGCCAGCGGGCTACCGGATCGAGCAGGCCGGTTCCATCGAGGAATCGGGCAAAGCGACGAAGGCCATGTTGCCGCTGTTCCCGATCATGCTGGCGGTCACGCTCGTCATCATCATTTTCCAGACACGTTCGATCTCCGCGATGGTCATGGTATTCATGACGAGCCCGCTCGGCTTGATCGGCGTGGTCCCGACCCTGATCCTGTTCCGTCAGCCGTTCGGCATCAATGCGCTGGTCGGCCTCATTGCGCTATCCGGGATTCTGATGCGCAACACGCTGATTCTGATCGGGCAGATCCATCAGAACAAGCTGGCGGGATTGGATCCTTTCCATGCAGTGGTCGAGGCTACGGTGCAGCGCGCCCGGCCTGTGATTCTCACGGCCATGGCGGCGATCCTCGCCTTCATTCCGCTGACGCATTCGGTGTTCTGGGGGACGCTCGCGTACACACTGATCGGCGGTACGTTTGCTGGGACGATTTTGACCCTAATGTTCCTGCCCGCCATGTATTCCATCTGGTTCAAGATCAGGCCGGGTAGTACAGCTGATCCACAAGGAGGCAAGCACGAACGGGCACAACCTGCGGAGCAGATGTTTGAGGACTCGTCCGCCAACCAGAGATAAATAACGTCACTCTCCAAAGGAACTACTATGTCGAATTCGATCGTTGTCGTTGTTACCGGCGTGTCATCGGGCATTGGACGTGCCACCGCAGAAAAGTTTGCCAAACGGGGCTGCAAGGTATTCGGCACCGTACGCAACATTACAAAAGCACCGTCGATACCCGGTGTTGTGCAGGTCGAGATGGATATCCGTGACGACGCTTCCGTCCAACGTGGATTCCAGAGCATCATCGCGCAGGCCAAGCGCATCGATGTGCTAGTCAATAGCGCGGGCGTGACCCTGCTCGGTGCGACGGAAGAAACATCGCTTGCCGAAGCGCAGTCGCTGTTCGAAACCAACGTCTTTGGAATCCTGCGCACGATACAGGCGGTACTGCCACACATGCGCGAGCAGGGTTCGGGAAGAATCGTCAACGTCAGCTCGGTGCTGGGCTTTCTTCCGGCTCCGTACATGGGGCTCTATTCGGCCTCCAAGCATGCTGTTGAGGGAATGTCCGAAACCCTGGATCACGAGGTGCGCAAGTTCGGCGTCCGCGTTGTACTGGTCGAACCTTCCTACACCAGGACCAATCTGGATCTCAATGCGCCCCATGCGGCTTCAAAAATCTCGGCCTATGACGACGACCGCGCGGTCGTGTCACGTGCAATTCAGAAGAGTGTCAACGAGGCGCCGGCACCGGATGGTGTCGCCACCACGATTGTCGATGCCGCTTTGGGCGCATGGAGAATGCGGCGCACGCCGAAAGGCCAAGCCTCTCTTCTGAGCAAATTGCGTCGCTTCATGCCTGCTGGACCAGTCGATACGAGCCTGCGGAAAACATTTGGGTTGGTTTGAAAGCGCACCTGAATTCATCACGGCCAGAACTCAATGATCTTTGTTCTCAGTGCCGCCATCCGACTAATCGCTCATCGCCTCGACAGCACGTGAGGCTGCTGATGGCTATATCAATAGCCGGAGTCGATACGCAGGCTCACCAAATAGGGAATCGTTGTCCGGTTTTTATCCCACGGCAAAGGAGCGTTCACTGGGATAAACCGCGCGACGCCTGCATTCAATGAGCCGTCTTCGGGGCCTCGATGATTTCGATCATGTCTAGTGCGCGGAAATCATCTGGATTGCTAGTGAGAAGCGGCAGATGATGTTCATGAGCCTGAGCAGCGATCCAGAGATCGTTATAACGCGGGCGCGGGCTACGGCCCGCCGCCTTCATCATGGTCGCGAGCAGCCCGAATGATCGAGCGGTCTCTCGCGTCACTGCGAGCACCGACATCCGTTCGATGGCACGCAGAAATGCAGTGCGCTCTGCTCGCTCGCGAACGTCGCCTGGAAGTTGCGCGCCGAATTCCAATTCCCCAAGCGAGATCGCGGAGACATGGACCAATTGGGACCCAGCGACGTTGTAGATCGCTTCGGAGTCGAGAGCGCCTTTACTGAGATCGATCCAGACACATGTATCGACGATTACTTCTGCCACGGATCACGCACCTCGTCGTCGAATTCAGCATTTCGGATATCAGCCATGTACCGATCGGCAACCTCGGGCGACATCTTTGGGATGCGCTCGAAGGCGTCGCGAAGTGTGACAGCCCGCTCGGGCGGGTTGATCGTGCCAAGCACGGTGTTATTGCGAGTGATGGTGACCGATTCCCCGCGCGCCAAGGCGTCGAGCACCTGGTTCGTACGGCGGGCGAGATCGGTGGCGGTTACAGTAGTCATGAGCCCCCCGGTCAGAATTATGCGTATTTTACGTAATTTGCGTAATTTGTCCAGTCCTCTGACTTGCTTGCGAGCGTGCCGTGGTTGTTACGGTTCTCCCCGTAAGCACGGTCGGCTCTCTCTCGCGTCGGTCAAGTCTCGGCAGCCTTTCATCATGTCCACAATCGTCTGCGTACACGTCCGGTGTACCGGTGGCCTGCGCGCTGCTTACCTATTACGCGCCATAGGTAAACTGGCGCTGGTGTTTAATGGCCAACAGCGCGACGCGCTCCGATGAGTGCGCATAGAGCACCACGTATTGCTCCAGGACAAATTCACGCAGATCCGGTAACGCAACCTCGGCCGCAAGGCGTTGCGCGCGTGCCAGGCGCAACCTCGCCTGGGCAGAGCGCGCAGCCAGGAACCGAGCATAACGGCCGCATCCTGGCGACCAACCGAGCATCTGAACCATCTCAACTAGCTCGGCCTGGAGCCGTGCATAACGTACCGCAGCCGTATCCGCATCCTGCTCGACAAGAAAACGTCGAGCTTCATCGAGCGTCGCAAGAAAGTTGGGCGCCGCCTCGACAACTACCCGGGCCATCAGAACTTCATCGGCGTCGTCAACGCCCGCATCAACTCATCGTTGCCGACCCACTGACCGCCCACCAGCTCATGCAAACCTGCCTCCGCCTCATCGAGCAGCACGAAGTTCGCGTGCTCAACCTCCAGCGCGTGGTAGTAGTCAAGCTTCTTGGCGTCAACGAGCGCAACAAAGGACGTGCCGTTTTTGGTTAGGACCTTCTCCGCACCGCCTACGACTTCGTCGGCTAACTCGGTTAGTCGTGCTCGCGCTTCGCTAATCGGCACCACGTCACAGGCTCGCAAGCTCATTACCGCCCCCAATTAACACATTCTGTACACTATCCGTTAAATTATAATGTAAATCGAACCCGCCCTTGAGGCAAGGGTAGCTGATCTTGTTCATCGTTCCGCCCAGGAAGCGATCTTCTCGACGCGGAGTCTCGGGTCGAGGTCAGAGGAATGACCGGTTCCCGACAGAGGAAACCGGCTGAATGAGGCCAAGTTCGGCCCGTGATGAGTCTCGACGAAGCAAAGCCGGCGGCATAAGCGACGGCGACATCAATTCCTGGCACAAGAAACCGGATAGGCCCAGTCCTCTCCTGGGCACCATATTTAAAAAGGTCAGCGCAAGCTGGCCTTGTTCATTTCTTCGCCCAGGAAGCAAAGTGCACAAGCACAAAAGCTAGTGCCTGATGAAGACTGACTTCAATTCAGTGTAGTCATCGATAAAAGCCGAGCCGAACTCCCGAACCGGAGCACCGGGACGCCGTTCGCTTTCGGCACGAGCGTCCCATACCCGCTCACGACCCGTTCTCGCATCAGAAAATTTCTTTCGCTTTGATACAATGACGGAACATAAACGCATGGGTCCGGCGAAGGGCCGCAGGATACGTGAACGGTCAAGAAGACATAGCGGTGCAGGAACGCGCAGGTCGCGACGGGCAACCCGGCGCGCTCGGTGAAAGGCTGCGCAGATTGCGAGGCAGCGCCGGCTTGACGTTGCAGCAGTTGAGCAAGCGCTCGTCCATTTCTATCTCGACGCTTTCCAAGATCGAAAACGGACAGCTCTCGCCCACCTACGAAAAGATCGTAGCGCTCGCTATCGGTCTATCCGTCGACGTCAGCGAGTTGTTCGGTCAGACGCCGAAGCCGGTTCCGCTGGGGCGACGCAGCATCACGAAGGCGGGCGAAGGAATCGTGCACGAGACGCCCCAATATGTGTACGAAGTGCTGAACGGCGACCTCGCCGACAAACGATTCGTTCCCCTTTTCACGACGATCAAAGCGCACAGCATCGGAGAATTCCGCAACCTGCTCAGTCATGCCGGCGAAGAGTTCATCTACGTCCTCGAAGGTACCGTCGTCGTCAATACCGAGTTTTATGCCCCTTACAGCCTGAACAAGGGCGACGCGATGTACTTCGATAGCGCGATGGGGCATGCCTGCGTCTCCGGCGGCGATGAAGACGCCAAAGTCCTTTGGGTCTGCTCCCACGTTACGTTGGGCTAGAACGGCGCGGCCGCCAACTACGTGACGGGCGCGCGCCGAGGCCGCTATCGTTCGGCTTATCTGACCGTCTTGACCGGGGTCCACTTGCCATTAACGACCTGATACAACGTCGTCGACGGATGCGTCAGCGCGCCCGATGCGGTGAACTGCACATCGCCGGTGATGCCCGCGTAATCCAGCGCGTGCAGCTTCGGCAGGAAATCCGCGGGCACTGTCGAGTTCGCAGCCTCCATCGCTTTGATGGCGGTCCACGTTGCGTCATACGCAAAAGGTGCATACGACAGCATCGCCGAACCGAACTTCTGCTGATACTTCGCCTCGAATTCCTTGCCGCGAGGAAGCGAAGCGATCGGCGAACCGTACTCCCATGCCATCGCACCGTCTGCGTCCGCGCCGGCAATATCGAGGAACGTCGGCTCGACAACACCTCCCCCACCTACGAATTGCGCACGGATACCGAGCTGCTTCATCTTCTTCTTCACCATCCCGGCCTGCGGATTCAGTCCGGCAAAAAACACGAGATCGGGGTTTAGACCTTTGATGTGAGTCAGTTGCGCGCTGAAGTCGACGGCCTTGTCATTCGTATATTGTCGATCGACGATATCGCCGCGCGCGGCCGTCACCGCCTTGACGAATTCGTCGGCCTCGCCCTGTCCGAAAGCGGTGCGATCGTCGATTACGGCAATGCGCTTCGCCTTCGTGACGTCGACGGCGTAGCGGCCTGCCGCACCGGCGTTCTGGGCGTCGGTTGCGATGATGCTGAAGACGTACGAGCTACCTTGCTGCGTGATCGTCGGATTCGTGGCAGCGGGCGTGATCATTGGGACGTGGGCGCTCGAGTAGACCTTCGACGCCGGAATCGTCGTTCCAGAGTTGAAGTGTCCAATGACGACCGACACGCCCTTGTCCACTAATTGCTGCGCAACCTGCACGCCGGTTCGTGGATCGGCCTGATCGTCGCCCGCTTCGACGACAAGCTTTAGCGGCTTGCCAGCAACAGTGATATTCGATGCGTTCGCCTCCGAAACCGCGAGCTTGACCGCATTCTCGATGTCCTTGCCGTATGCCGCGTTATTGCCGGTCAGCGGGACTGCCACGCCAATGCGCGTGACGTCGTCGGCGTTTGCCGCACCGCTCAAGACGAGGCCCGCAGCAGCCGCGATCGCAGTGAACCGGATCTTGTTCAGAACACACATGTGCATCTCCATGATGAGTCGGGCGATTTCGAAATTTCAGCCCGTTTATGCGCCGGCGTTCGCCGGCTCGGGTCGGTGGATAAAAAGGGGCGGCGACTCAAGGGCCTACATATGCGTCGTACGCTAGCGATGCGGCCGCGAGATCTTCGAGTGCTGTTCCCACGGCTTTGAAAACCGTGATTTCGTCATGTGCCTGCCGCCCTCGGTGTTCGCCGCGGCAAAGCTGCGTGAGCGTCGCGCGAACCGACGCTCGATCGAACACGCCCGATTGCATGGGCGACAACAAATCGCCGGCCTTCATTAGGGCTTCGTCCGTATCCACGAATACCGAGGTACCTGCAAAGCAAACGTCGTCGGATTCGCGCATCGCCGGCGTGAATCCGCCGATCAGATCAAGGTGGGTGCCGGGCCGCAACCATGCGCCGTGGATAAGCGGTTGCGTCGACAACGTCGCACACGAGACGATGTCGGCGTTTGCAACCGCGCGCTCCAAATCGCGCACGCGTTCCGCGGAAAAACCGCGCGTGTTTAGATTAGTGACCAGCGCGTCGGCGCGGCCCGTATCGATGTCCCATACGGCAACCGTCTTGATGGGGCGCACCGCTGCATAGGCGTCCGGAATCAAAGAGCCGACACGACCGGCCCCGACTACGAGGAGGTCAGTCGATTCGGGCCGACTCAAAAAACGCGCTGCGAGCGCGGAGGCAGCCGCGGTACGCCTGGACGTAATCGCATCGCCGTCGAGCATCGAGAGCGGCACGCCTGTCTTCGCGTCAAGGAGGATAAAAGTCGAATGAAGCCCCGGAAGCGAGCGGCCTGTGTTGGACGGAAAGACAGAAACGGTCTTGATACCGAGGCGTCCACCCTTTTGCCACGCCGGCATGAGCAATAGCGTTCCAGGCAGATCGGCTGCGGCGCCTTCGATCGAATGACTGTGACGAAGGGGCACCGTGCAGCCGTTCACGAACATTGCGTCGATCGCATCGACCAAGCGGTCGAACGGCAGCACGGTTGTGGTCTGGGAAGAGTCGAGGATAAGCACGTCGGGAAAGCTCCGGCGAAAGTGGGACCTCAAGCCGCCGCGGCGTCGTTCGAACGCCGCATGGAAAACCTCGAGGGTGAAAACGGCGCAAGATCGATCTCGGTCTGCGCGCCTTGAATCGCCTTGGCGATGAGACGTCCGGTCTGCGGGCCGAGTGTCAGGCCAAGATGGCCGTGGCCGAACGCAAGAAAGCAGTTCGATTGACGTGTCGAGCGCCCGATCACAGGGATGGAATCCGGCATCGACGGGCGAAAGCCGAGCCATCGCGACTCGACCGGCAGTCCCGCCAGCGTCGGCACAAGACGCTTCGCGGCGGCCAATGTGCGATCGATACTCCGGTATCGAGGCGGCGCGTTCAGTCCGGCGAATTCGACACTGCTCGTCATCCGCAAACCGCTGTCGAGCTGGGAAAACACCACCGATTTTTCGTGCCAAAAGAGCGGCGACTGTAGCAGCGTGCGATCGCTCGCATCGAGCATGACGTGATACCCGCGTTCGGTGTCGAGCGGGACCTTCTCGCCAATTTCAGCGGCGAGTCGCTTAGACCACGCTCCACAGGCGATAACGAAGACATCGCCGTCGATCGCTCGATCCGTCATCTGCGCGCCCGTCACTCGATTGCCCGAAAACCGGAAGTTCCGAACGGTGTCCTGGATGAACTCAACGCCTTGCTCCGCGCAGCCTTGAGCGATTCGCCTTACGTATTGCCCGGGGTTCTTCACCTGCTGACAGTCGGAGAACAAGGTCGCCTTCGCGAACACGCCGTGGAAACCGGGAGCCAGCGCGTCGAGTTCGGCACGGCCGAGAGGCCGCATGGCTACGCCCCAGTCAGCAAGCGTGGAACGTTCGGCCGACTGGCTCAAATAGGATTGCTCCGACTGATAGGCCTTGATCCACCCGGTAGGAACGAGTAGCTGCGTTGCCGAGCAAGCGGTCGCTAACTCGAGATGCGCGTCGAGGGCCGTCGTCAGAATCGAGTTCAACGCGAGCGTGGACCGCAGCGACGCGCTCGGGGCACTGGCTCGTACAAAGCGGACCAACCAAGGCAGCAGCGCGGGGAGGTAGCGCCAGCGAAGGCGCAGCGGGCTGTCCGGCGACAGCAGCAACGAGGGCAACTCGCGCACAAGCGCGGGGGTCGCGAGCGGAAGCGTTTCGCAGACGGCCAAAATGCCGGCGTTGCCGAAGCTGGCGCGCCGGTCCTGAACGTCCGGATCGATCACGCGCACCCGATATCCGGCGCGGCGCGCGAAAAAGGCGCAACTGAGGCCGACGATCCCGCCTCCGATCACCACTACTGTCTTCTGCTCTTGCATTGCATCGGCCCGTCATCATCGAACTGGGGAACTGAGCGAGCAATGTATCCCAAAAAACTTTCCTTACATACTAGTATTTTTCCTATACGAAACTTTTTATCATCGTTCCTGGTTATGCGCGTCGCTGTCCGGCCCGCGACGAGCGTCGACCAATCCCTGGCTCCCCACGACCTGAACTGCCCGGTCAGTGCCTCCCCGTCGCGCCACGCTCGGCGCGACGGTCGACGACGTTGAAGAACCGCCCCGCCGCGATCCCCTAACCCCTCGGAAAGATCCTTTCTACTTCGCGTCTTAATCGGCCGCGATTTCGGCCATATAGTGATTTCAGTACTTCGCTATCGGTACCGCGACCTTGACCACCCTGCCCGCGCGAATTTGCCGCCCCCTGTGAGTGGACACGGCAGCCGACGAGGTCATGAGAGGAATCAAAGCGTTTCTGGAGACATGGATGTACGAAGACCGAATTCGTTGCGCCGCATTACGCCCGAAAATCACGACGGCCGCCGAGGCGGCGCGACTAGTGCGCAACGGCATGCGTGTCGGCGCGAGCGGCTTTACGCGCGCCGGCGACACGAAGGCCGTACCGCTCGAACTTGCGCGCCGCGCGCGCGAGGAGAAAGAGCCGCTGCGCATCACGTTGATGACCGGCGCATCGCTCGGCCATGACATCGACCGCATGCTGACCGAAGCCGGCGTACTCGAGCGTCGACTGCCGTTTCAAGCCGACCCCACGCTACGCCGCGCGATTAACGCCGGCGAGGTGATGTTCGTCGACCAGCATCTATCCGAAACGGTCGAAATGTTGCGCGCCAATCTGCTCGGCAAGCTCGACATAGCGATCATCGAGGCCGCCGCCATCACGGAGACGGGCGCCATCGTACCCACGACCTCGGTCGGCAACTCCGCGAGCTTCGCCATTCTCGCGGAGAAGGTCATCGTCGAAGTCAACCTCTCGCAGCCGCTTGCGCTCGAAGGCATGCACGACATCTGGATCCCGGGCCGCCGTCCGCTGCGCGAGCCGCTGCCCATCGTGCATGTTCAGGATCGGATCGGCACCCCGGCGATCGAGATTCCGCCCGAGAAAATCGCGGCCATCGTCATCACGAACGAGCCGGACAGCTCCTCGACCGTGCTGCCCGCCGACGAAGAGACCGCGCGCATCGCCGGCCATCTCATCGAATTTTTGATGCATGAAGTGACGCATGGTCGCATGCCGGCGCAACTGCCGCCGTTGCAAGCCGGGATCGGCACGATCGCCAATGCGGTGCTGTCGGGCTTTGCGCACTCGCCGTTCGAAGCGCTCACGATGTACTCGGAAGTACTGCAAGACTCCACGTTCGATCTGATCGACGCCGGCAAGATGGTGTTTGCCTCCGGCTCCTCGATCACGCTCTCCGCGCCGCGCCAAGCCCAGGTCCTCGCCGAACTCGACCGCTATCGCGACAAGCTCGTCCTGCGCCCGCAAGAGGTCAGCAATCACCCAGAAGTGATCCGTCGTCTTGGGTTGATCGCACTCAATACCGCCCTCGAATGCGACATCTACGGCAATGTGAATTCGACGCACGTGGGCGGCACGCATATGATGAACGGCATCGGCGGCTCGGGCGATTTCGCGCGCAATGCCGCATGTGCGATCTTCGCGACGAAGTCCGTGGCCAAGGATGGCCGCATCTCGAGCATCGTGCCCATGGTCCCTCACGTGGACCACAACGAACACGATGTGGACGTGATCGTAACGGAGCAAGGTCTCGCCGACTTGCGTGGCCTTGCGCCGCGCGAACGTGCCAAGCTCATCATCGAGCGCTGCACGCATCCAAGCTATCGCGACTTGCTGCGCGACTACTATAACGATGCGCTCAAGCACGGCGGCCAGACGCCGCACGATCTCGCGAAGGTGTTCGAGATGTATGCGCGCTACAAGGAAACGGGCTCCATGCTTCTTAACGGATAGATGCAAGTGGGAGGCGTCTCGGTCTGCCCCTTTGCGATGCACCCGAGCTTTCCTACGCCGCCGCCCCCTTCGTCCACTCGTAAAGACGACGCTCGCGCAATTGCAGCGCGACCACCCACGCCGTGAAGGTCGCGCCGACGAACCAGCCGATATCGACCGCCCAGATTACGCCGTCGATTCCCCAATGCCGGCTCAAGAGCGCGGCTGAGGGCACCCTTGCCACCACATAGGACACGATCGTGCAGAGCAGCGGCACGGTAGTACGCCCAAGGCCGTTAAGGAAACCGTGCGCAACGGCCATCAATGTGAACAACGGAAAGAACGGATACGTGATGACGATGTAGCGATCCAAGATCGCCGCGACCGCTGTGGACCGGGTGAACAATGCGCCGATATCTGCATGCAGCGCAATGACGATCGACATGACCGCGAACGTCGCCCAGATACTGCACAATAAGCTCAGCCGGACGGCACGCCGGATTTCGGTGACTTCGCCCGCGCCGCGTCGCTGGGCGACGAGTACCGTGACCGCACCTGACAAGTCAAGGAAGACCCGGCTCGTCACGGTTTCGAGCCGCGCCGCGATAGATATAGCGGCCAACGCAACGGCGCCGAACGGCGCGACCAGGGACGTTAGCACGAAGTTGCCCAGTGCAAGGAAGACAAACTGGATACCCATCGGATATCCGAGCCGCAGCGATCCCTTCATCTGCGTCACGCACGAGGCCCAAGAAGCGCGATATCGGTGGATCGCGTAGTGGTGCATGGCAAGCGCCGCGCCGGCAAAGCTCGACAACGCGCTAGCACCCACCGTACCGAGCGCCGCTCCGCGCACCCCTAACCCACACGCGCCCACGAGCAGCCATGCCAGCGCGATGTTAAGCACGCTGCTGCCGGCGAGCACGGGCATGATCAGGCGCGGGCGCCCCATCCCGCGAAAGACCGCGGTCAATGCTCCCTGACAAAAGATGGGCAGCAACCCGATCCCGAGGGTATGCAGATAGACGATACTTCCCGCAGCCGTGGCTTCGGGGATACCGATCGCGGTCAGCATGGCGTCCGCACCCAGCGCGATCAGTGCGATGCACAGCACGGACCAAATGAGCACGAACGCAGCCAGCGCGAGTATCACGGCCTGCCGCGTCCCGTCCTCTTCGCGCCCCGTCAGTGTGGCGATCCTAATCGTAAAACCATTCAGCAAACCCAGAAACACTGAACTCACCAGATAGTAGACCGGTTGCGCGCCACCGACCGCAGCCAAACCCGATACACCGACATAGCGCCCGACGATCACGCTATCCGCAATGAGATACGACTGCTGGACAAGGTTGACTAGCGTCATCGGCAAGCTCAGGGCAAGCAGCGCACGCATTACCGGGTCTCGGGCCCATCGGAAAACACACTTCACACGATCCTCTCTTTCCGCCTTGCGTCGGGGACGAGCGGTATATCCCGACGGTCGCGGTACATCGGTTAGCGGAGTTCTCCGAATGCTTCGAGCGAATCGACAATCGCGACTACGGTCCGCTGCATGAGCAAGTCTGCGACGTCGAACTCCACTCCTAGACACATGGCGATACTAGATGCAACTGAGGTCGCCATTAACGAGTCACCGCCGATCGAGAAAAAATCGCCGGTGACATCGATCGCGTCGTAGCCTAATGCATGCGCGAAGCAACGCGCTACGACGACTTCAGCATCGCGATACCGTCCGTCGATTCCGCCCTCGAGCTTGAGCTCGACGGCTTCGATCTCCTGGCGCTTGGCCTGCGCGGCGGCACGCAGCCGCTCCTGAAGACTTTCTTCGGCGTCCGACATCTTTTTTGCGACACCATCGCTCAAACGCACGTCGAACGACTTGAAGATGTGAACCAGGTTTCCGTCGTAATTCACTTCGCCGGCGAATACCCTACGCCGTTTAGAGCGCAGCGCCCGATCCAAGATTTTGATCGCCGCCTCTGTCGGCAAGGCCTTGAACGTCGTATCCATCCAAGTTCCCCCATCGACAGCCATACCGGTGTCGCGCCAAGCGACCCAATCGATGGAGACCACGTGTGTGTCGTCCGCGCGCGCCGCACGAGCTAAGGTGTCGAAGTAATAGTTCGCTGCTGCATAGTCACCCTGCCCGGATGCAGGAAAAACCACCGCGACCGACGAAAAGTACACTACGAAGTCAGGCGCTTTCGTCCCACATGCGGATTCAATGATGTTCGCGCCTAGAATTTTCGGCGCGACCACAGCGCGAAAGTCCGCAAGCGATCGCAACGAGATCATGTTGCGACCGGGAATGCCGGCTGCGTGCACGACGCCGTCGATCGTGCCGACCGACCCAGCGATTTGCGCCAGAACGGCGGCGAGCGCTTCGGGATCACCAACATCGACCGCGAATCCGTAAACTCTAGCGCCCGAGCGTTCAGCATCCCGCAAGACGCTCACGGTACGCGCAGCGCGCCAGCCGTGTACGTCTTCGTCGATGCTGTCCCATTCCTTCCGCGGTGGCACCCCCGATCGGCTGAGCAACACGAGATTGATATCCGGTTGTTGACGAACGAAATCTTCAATGATGGCCAGCCCAATCCCACCGGTGCCGCCCGTGATTAGATAAGTGCCGCCAGCCTTCAGATAAGCGCCTGGCCTATCGCACTCAATTTCAAGTAGTTCCTCGAATTCCTCACGGTACGACACGCCGTCGCGTAGCAGATGAAGCCCTGGCTCGTCGCGCATCAATTCGCGCCAAACCAGATCCGGGGAAGCTGTAGCATCCACGTCCTCCACCCGCGTTTTCAGGTACGGAAACTCCCGCCCAATCACTTTAGCCAACCCCGCCAAACTCGAGTTCTCGGGCGCTATGACCATCGCGCCGTCGTGCAGCGCGCACGCGTTTTGCGTTAATACCGACAGTTTCGCGCGCACGCCTGCTCTCATCAGTGCCTGGCTAAGCAAAAACAGGCTCTCCAAGTTCTTCCGGATACGGCGATCGACTTCTTGCACCGAAGTGCTCGGCTCGATTTCCAAGGCCAGCGCGTGCACGATATGGCTATAGTCATGCTCCACAACATGCGCAGCCACTCTTTGCATTCCCTCCGCAGTGACATCGAAGCCTCCCCTGTCCGGGCTACCGTGATCGCCCAGCTTCAAAACGGTAACGTTTGGCCGCTGTGCGACTGCAAGGCGCTGCTCGGCTCGGGTATCGGGATCGATGAGCACCAAAACGCCGCGCGTCTTCGAATTCTCGCTTCCCAACGGCTCGGAGCGGAATACGATGTCATGAGTCGACGGATGAACTTGATTACCAGGAAGGTTCAGACGCCCTCCAACGAGGTCCCCCCAATTGACTGGAAATTCCTGCCAGCACCTCTCCTCGTCATATGGATAAGGCGGCAAAGCAACAATGCGCCCGTGCGGCAACTCGGGCAGCGATACGCCGCCCACATAAGCAAGGAGGACGGGGTCGCTGCTCGTAACTCCCCAACCGGGAATCGACGATACAAATTCGGTGGCAGGCGTCCGACCGTCGCCGAGCGCGGCGAGCGCCTCACCTAGTTCGCTGATAGAAGCCACCCTGAGCGCCAATCTCAGCGCATGGTGCGAACGCGAAACGAGAGAGGTATAGCAGATGTCCGCGAGTGACGGAGTTTCGACCTGAGTCAAATGGCGAGCATAAGCTTGCACAAGCATACGAAGCGAACGTTCCGAATTCGCGCTCAATACAAACAGCTGCGAAGCCGGAACCGAAATCGGATCTGACGGCTCGGGCGCCGTTCCAAGCACAATATGACAATTGGTACCACCGATCCCGAACGCGCTGACACCGGCGTAGCGCGGCCCCGGGCCTGACTGCCAGGTTTCGTTGACAGTCGGAATGCGGATCGGACCTTCGGAAAAATCGATGCGACGGTTCGGTTGTGTGAAATTCGCCAACGCTGGAATCGTGGCTCTGTTTAGCACCAGCGCGGCCTTGATAAAGCCGATGACGCCGGATGCCTCGAAAAGATGGCCGACGTTCGTCTTGGCCGTGCCCACTGCGCAAAACATCTTGTCCGCCGTATGCTGTGCGAACGCGTGCTTCAGCCCATTGAACTCGATCGGATCACCGATCCGCGTCGCGGTACCATGCACCTCAATGTATCCAATATCGCGCGGATTAACGCCGCTATTCGACCATGCATCGAGCAGCAGAGCCGTCTGGGACTTGCTGTCCGGCGCAGTAATCATTTCCGATCGTCCGTCGTGGTTAACCGCGCTACCCGCAATAACCGCGTAGATCTGATCGCCACGCGCCAACGCATCGTCGAGCCGGGTCAATACAATAGCACCGGCACCTTCACCGAAGCCGGTTCCGTCCGCTTGTTCGTCAAACGTACGCGTATTGCCGTCGGAAGACTCTATACCCAATGCGCGCTCAGAGCTTTTGAGCGGTGCCAGGATGATACGCGCGCCGGCCACGATCGCGACATCGCAGTCGCCCAGCAGCAACGCATTTTTCGCCTCGTGGATTGCGACCAACGTAGCGGAACACGCTGAGTTCACGACTAAACTGGGCCCATGCAGGTCCAGTTCGAACGAGATACGGTTGGCCAACATCGTCCCCATATTACCGGTGAGGCAGAGCGGCGTCAGCGATGGATCGGTGCGCGTCAGGTAGTCGACGTAGGTTTGCCCCGGATTCACAGAATAGCCGACGTACACGCCCACACGCAGTGCCTTGGAGCGAGCGCCACTGAATCCCGCGTCTTCCAGCGCGTGATACGACGTCTTGAGCAACAAACGCTGCACGGGATCCGCCAATGCTCCCTGACGGGGCGTGATCTTGAAAAAGCCGTAGTCGAACAGGTCGATACGGTCGAGATAGCTGCCGTTGTGGAACTTGAGCGAGGTATCTAGCAGCGGCTTGACAGCCGCGTTCCGAGCGTACTGCACATAGTTGACTATGTCGCGTTTACGGCGCTCCGGAAATACTTTTGTAGTCGTCGCCTGACGGCACGTCATTGCCCAAAATTCGTCGATGTTGTGTGCGCCGGGCAGGTCCACCGCCATGCCGACGACTGCAATGTTGCTAGCCATGACCACTCCCTTCAATTGGCAGAGATATGTTCAGAGAGACGCATCAACGTACTGCCATTGACTTCGTCGAACGAGGTAACGCCGCATTGCCTCAATCGCCGCACGGCGGCGACCCATTCCACCGGCGCGCTGATCTGATCGCGTAGGATGCGCCTTATCTCTGACACCTCCACGCTGGTGCCAGTAACACTAGAGACGACTGGTTTGGTCAGTGGGCCGAATTCGATCTCTGCGAGATGTCGGCCGAATGTCCTTTGCGCCTGGGCCATTAGCGGGCTATGGAAAGGCCCGCTAACATTCAGCGGGACGGCTTTCGTCGCGCCTGCGGTCGGTAGCAATCGAGCGCATTGCTTAAGCATCGTGCGCTCTCCGGCGAGCACGATTTGCTCATCGGAATTGTGGTTTGCTATATAGACCGCGGCAAACCCACATTCGCCCAAAACTTCGGATACCGCTTCGCGAGTGAGGCCGAATACAGCCAACATCCCGCCATCTTCGATACACGACATCGCCTTGCCCCGCAGAGATACGAGCTTGAGGCAAGAGATAAGATCGATCGCTCCCGCTGCGACGAGTGCGTTGAACTCACCGAGACTATGTCCCGCGTAATAGTCACTGTCGCGACCGGCTCCGCGCGCTTCGAGATGTGCCAACGCATTGACGAATACGATGGCGGGCTGCGCGTACTCCGTTCGTCGCAACTGCGTCCCGGAGCTATCAAGGCAAACGGAGACAAGATCGTAGCCGAGGGCGTTCGATGCATCGTCGCAAAGTACGCTGTGATCTGCGAACAGCTCTGCGCCCATGCCGGTGCGCTGAACACCTTGCCCCGGAAAAAGTAAGGCACGCATTATCGTCCTCCATACTGAAGTGATCCAGCGGGCGGCATTCCAGTCTGCCGCTCCGTAACGATCCGGGCGTGGGCACTACGTGCCGCCGCGCATTCGTCCTTAAGCTGCCGTAGCAGCACCTCATCCTTGTTACGCAGTTCCGCCAAGCCTCGCTGCACCAGCCCCATCGCAATCGGATCAGGCTTGGCATACAGGTTGGTCACGGCATCGAGCATGGCGCAAGCAGTCCTGACTGTCCCCCTGGCAAGCGCCTTGGCCTCGGCGGAATGTGTCGTTCGTTTCAGGAATCGGCCGAACAATAGCCGCGATCCGGCGATCATCGATAGGGCGTTCAACCCCGAAGCTGCAAACAGATGTGGGAGTCGCTGCAACTCGGTTGGAATTGCGTCGCGCAGTACGTCATAGAGTTCATGATCGTCGCGATTGAGATCGAGAGTGTCGATGTAAATGCGCTCCGCGAGGTCGACGCACGACTCGCTCGTGCTCATCTCAACCATCGTCACGTCTGCGAACCATTCCGAGGGGCTCGTTTCATATCCCTTAGTGATGGTCTCGTCATCAACCGTGAAGTTCGCGAATTCGTGGTTGAGTGTAGCGTCGTCTCGGATAAGCAAATCACCGGACGAGCGTGCCGCTCCACATAACAAAAATGAATGCGGCAAAAAGCCTTCCACCGGCACGCCCATCGCGCGGAGGTAGTCGGATTGATATGGAATTTGTGAACGCGGCGCGAAGAACGACAAAGCATCGTCGTGCGCTATCGCCCCCCGTGCCAGTGCGTAAAAGTCGTCGAACGGAAGCGTGCCGTAACGCCTCACGCTCACACCAAGGATGCTCAATGCCCGCTGCTCGACGTAATCATACTCATACGACCAACGATACAGCCCCTTCCGATAGACATGATCGTATATTCGACCCGTATCAAAAAACGCCGAGCAATACAATAAATCAACGTCCGCATTTCTTGAATACAGCAAAGCAAGAATCTGATGAGCCCTGCAATTCAGATGAATTACTGGATCTTGGCTAACGATTCTATCGACATAAGATACCGTTTTCATCTCAAATTTTCCACGAACCGATCATAAACATTTTGCCAACGATAGCCCTATGCGCGGCCACATAAAACCACGCACAATTGCTACAAAGGTGGGCTCGCGCTGGGACCGAACAAGCGGAGCGCTGAGTTGGGCCATCCCCCTCTATATCGCACTATTTATGCAATACGCGTAAGATGCACCAGATCGATGCAATTGATGCAATTGATGCACCAAATTAGAAATCCACCAAATACATTGAGAAAATCGATAACAACTTAATACAACAAGATCATGGAAAGCCTAAATTACAAGCACCGACATGTAAAATAAAATTATCAATTTAGACGATTTGCTCTATATGCATATTTGTCACAAACTCACCACCACACATCGAAGGCTGATTCAAAATATGAACACTGACATCGAATACGCTCAACCGAAATCACAGTATCCAGCCTCACTCCCATTCACAATCCGAATGGCAGTTGACAAAAAAGCTCGTCGTGAATGTATACACAGCGCAGGAATCGAGCCGTAGCTGCGCTCCTTGCGACGCAATCGGCAATGCACTACTCCAAGATAAAGCCGAACAATACGTGGAATGTTGATATGATCGGAAGCGGTTGATCACTTCCCCATCACGCATCTCTACCCGCATCGCAGCAACAACGCGGGATGAAAGACAGATCGATCCAGCCGGTGACGGGGCATCGGCGGCTCAGGCGATTTCGCGCGCAATGCCGCATGTGCGATCTTCGCGACGAAGTCCGTGGCGAAGGATGGCCGCATCTCGAGCATCGTCCCCATGGTCCCGCACGTGGACCACAACGAACACGACGTGGACGTAATCGTAACGGAGCAAGGTCTTGCCGACTTGCGCGGCCTTGCGCCGCGCGAACGTGCCAAGCTCATCATCGAGCGCTGCACGCATCCAAGCTATCGCGACTTGCTGCGCGACTACTATAACGATGCGCTCAAGCACGGCGGCCAGACGCCGCACGATCTCGCGAAGGTGTTCGAGATGTATGCGCGCTACAAGGAAACGGGCTCCATGCTTCTTAACGGATAGATGCAAGTGGGAGGCGTCTCGGTCTGCCGCTTTGCGATACAACCGAGCCCTCCTCTATTTCACCGTGGCGGATTTTCACATTCCCGTTAAACAACCCGTCCGCTTAAGCCTAGTCAAACTAGTCCGTTCACGGTATTTCAGTTGCACGCAAGCGCTCGCAGCCTTCAAAGCGACATTCGCCGATTGCTGTCAGAATAGCCTCGAAAAGCATAGGCGCGATTCCGAACACCGATGCGCGCGGCTGCTACCGCGGCGAGACAGCGCATCCGGAGATGTTCATCGACCGGCTCTCGCCTATTTCGCGACGGATGTGATTTCCAGAATGGAGCACGACGGTTATGCCCACGCTTGACGAGCAGATTGCGCGCGCAATCGAAGATAGTCAAAAAAGCGGTGAACTCAAATGCGCAAAGAGTTGGGGAAAATCTCAGGAAGAAGACCCGGGATTCCACGAGACACCCGACGAATTCCGCCTTCCGTTCAAGATTCTTAAAGACGCGGGACACATTCCGCCGGAAGTTGAGATGCTCAAAGAGATTGCGGCCTTGATGGAAGAACTGAATGCGCTTTCTCCCGGCGACCCGCGCTACGACGTCAAGAAAACGCGCCTCGCGGATCTTCGGCTCAAGACGGCGATACGTCTCGAAGCTATGCGCTGTAGTGGGCGCATTTGAGGGCACCCGATCCCGGTCCGACTACCGGGTAATGTCGCTTGAGGTGCTGTCCAACAGCCTGAATGCCGTTTACCGCGCCATCGCGATATGCGCCGCGAGCAAACGCCTCTTGCATCGCGCCGCAAATCGCCTCCCACTCGCGCGCGCCGACGCGTGCGTGAACCGCGCGATCCGCCACGATCTCGACGGCGCGATCGGCAAACAACACATAGATCAACACGCCGTTGTTGTGCTCGGTATCCCATACGCGCAGTTGCGCGAATACCTCGAGCGCCCGCTCGCGCGGCGATTGATTGCGCAGTAACGCGGCGCTATGGAGCGCACCTTCGACGGCGAAACATACTTCGCCCACGTGTTCGGCGTTGCACGAAACGACGGCCGCTTCGATTGCGCGTAGTGCATCTCGATCGAATGCCCGCGCAAGCGTCGCGTGAGTCGTCAGCAAGTGCCTGAGCGCACGCCGTGCGTCCATCTTCACCACCTCCCCGATGCACCGCCGCCGCCGAAGCCTCCGCCGCCACCACGGAAGCCGTCGTGCCGATCCCCCGAGTCGCCGCCACGGCCAAACCCGTGAGTGCCGACGTAGCCGCCTATCCCGGTGCCGGTCAGCGTCAGTACAAACGCGATCACGCTCACCGCTATCGTCACGAGCAGCCCGGCCGTCAGCAACCATGCCGCGATCGCCGCCCCGCCCGCGGCGATCGCCGCGCCCGGTAGCCGGCCGAACAAGGCGCGCAGCACCCCGCCGAACACGACGACGAGCATGAAAACGATGGGCGCAAGACGCCAAAGATCGGTCGACCCGCGCGCGCCGAGATCTTTCGGAGGCGGCAGGGGTTCGCCCTCGGCCACACCGATCATCCGATTCACGCCCTCGGCAATACCGCCGTAGAAGTCGCCTTCACGGAAACGCGGCACGATGATCTCGCGGATGATCCGGCTGCACACCGCGTCGTTCAACGCCCCTTCCAAACCGTATCCCACCTCGATCCGCAGCGTGCGATCGTTCTTGGCCACGATGAGCAACGCACCGTCGTCGACCGCGCGACGCCCAAGCTTCCATTGCTCGACCACACGCAACGAATATTGTTCGATCGTCTCGGGTTCGGTCGTCGGCACGATCAGCACGGCGATTTGCGTGCCCTTGCGCTGCTCGAATTGCGCCAATGTGCTCTCGAGCGCGACCTTTTGATCAGGCGTCAGGGTGCCGGTCAGGTCTGTTACGCGGTCAGTCAGCGGCGGCACCGAAACTTGCGCACCCGCGACGGACACGCCAAGCAGCGTCATCCCGACAGCGAGTAAAGCCAACCATTTGCGCAGCACGTTCAATTGGTCGTTCCTGCCGAAGCGGGCCGCGCCCCCGCTGGCGGCGCATTGAAATCGACGCGCGGCGGCTTCGCGATCTCCGCTTCGTTCGCCGCCGAGAAGTTCGGCTTTTCCTTGAACCCGAACCACTTCGCGGTCAAGTTCGAGGGAAACGACCGGACCGTCGTGTTGTACTGCTGAACGGCCTGAATGTACCGATTGCGCGCAACCGTGATCCGGTTTTCGGTGCCTTCGAGCTGGGCTTGCAAGTCGCGGAAATTGGCATCCGATTTCAACTGCGGATAGCTTTCCGATACGACGAGCAAGCGCGAAAGCGATGTCGTCAATTGACCCTGCGCTGCTTGAAATCGTGCGAAGGCATCGGGATTGTCGAGCACATCGGGCGTCACCTGCACCGAGCCGACACGAGAACGCGCCTCCGTGACTTGCCTCAGCACATCGCGTTCTTGCTGCGCGTACCCCTGCACGGTATTGACGAGATTGGGCACGAGATCGGCGCGCCGTTGGTACTGATTGACGACCTCCGACCAACTCGCCTTGGTCTGTTCGTCTTGCGCCTGTAGCCGGTTATAGCCGCAGCCCGTCAACAGCAGCGGCACGAGCATCGTCACCACGAGCCATATTCTTCGCATCCCGCTCTCCAGAGGCCGAGCGGCAGGCGTGACGAGTGGTCACTCCGCCGCGAATCCGTAGATCAATGTGGCACGCGGCGAGCGACAGCGTCTTGATACATCTCAACGAAGCGGCGCGCGGCGATGGTGCGCGCGATACCGCTACGCACCGGACGCCGTCAATAGATTTCGAACAGCCCCGCAGCGCCCATCCCGCCGGCGATGCACATGGTGACGACCGCGTACTTCACGCCGCGCCGACGGCCCTCGATGAGGATATGCCCCGCCAAGCGCGAACCCGTCATACCGAACGGATGGCCGATCGATATCGCACCTCCATCGACGTTGAGACGCTCTTGCGGAATCCCCAAGCGTTGCTGACAGTAAATCGCCTGCGATGCGAACGCCTCGTTGAGCTCCCACAGTCCGATGTCATCCATCGTGAGCCCGTGGCGGGACAACAGCTTAGGCACGGCAAACACCGGGCCGATACCCATTTCGTCCGGCTCGCACCCGGCGATCGCAAAGCCGCGAAATGCGCCGAGCACGTCGAGGTTCGCTCGCTGCGCCGCTTTCGACTCCATCATCACACAAGCGGATGCCCCGTCGGAAAGCTGCGAAGCGTTGCCGGCCGTCACATATCGATCGGCGCCTTTGACGGGCGCGAGTTTCGCCAACGCCTCGTAAGTCGTGCCTCGACGGTTGCACGTATCGGCCGACACTGTCACTTCGCGCTCGCTCACGACGCCGGTCTCTTTGTCGGTCACGGCCATCGTCGTGGTCACCGGAACGATCTCGTCCTCGTAGCGACCCGCCAGTTGGGCAGCCTCGGTGCGTTGTTGACTCTGCACCGAGAAGCGATCCTGCGCCTCTCGGCTGATACCGTAGCGATGCGCGACCACATCGGCCGTATCGATCATCGCCATATAGAGCGCCGGCTTGTGCTGCGCGATCCACGGGTCGAGGCCGCTCGCGCCGTCCTCGCGCGTGCGAATGCCGGAAATACTTTCCAACCCGCCGGCAATCATCGCCTGTGCACCGTCGATGACGATATGTCCGGCCGCCATTGCAATGGCCTGCAAGCCCGAAGCACAAAAACGATTGACCGTCGTGCCCGCAATCGACGAAGGCAATTGCGCGCGAATCACAGCTTGGCGTGCGACGTTGCGCCCGGTGATTCCTTCCGGGTAGCCACAGCCGAGAATCGCGTCTTCGATCAGCGCCGGATCGATTCGGGCACGTTCGACAGCCGCGCGCACCGCGAACGCCGCGAGCGTCGGGCCGGGGGTGATATTGAATTCGCCGCGATGCGCCTTAGTCATCGGCGTACGCGCAGTAGAGACAATGACCGCTTCGCGCATAGTTTCATTCCCATCTAAAGTGCCGCCGGGCGGCAATTGCCGGAAGGTATTGCGCAATGACACGCCGAGCGCTGTTATCGGTTGCCGCGAATCCTGTCACGGCGAAAAACTTCATGTCAATTCATTTCCGATAATGGTTCGCATAGCGAACTCAGGCATATCTTTATCGCAACTTCATTCAATGACCGCATCCATCGGATGATTTGAAATATCGGTCCGCAATGCGAACCCTTTGACGAGGGCAAATCGCGCCGACGAGCCCGGCGAGGATCAAGAATGCGGCGGCTCGGTAAACGCTCGATAGCACGTTCGGCTTATCGATTGGCCGTTCGGACATGAATTGAGCGCTGGATCGAAACGCCAGCACCACCCGCGCGATGGAGGAACGCCGCATTCGCGCCATGATCGGATCGCTAGATGCATTCGATCATGGCGCCGCGCTTCGATGACTTACTGAGTCGGAAGCGCGTAGGCGATCACATAATCGCCGAGTTTGGTCCCGAACGAGCCGTGGCCGCCCGCGGCAATCACCACGTACTGGCGGCCGTTCACCGAATACGTCATGGGCGTCGCCTGGCCGCCGGCGGGCAAACGGGCGCGCCAGAGCTCCTTACCGTCGTTCACGTCGAAGGCGCGAATATAGTTATCGGCCGTCGCACCGATAAACGCCACGCCCCCCGCCGTCACGATCGGGCCGCCCAGCATCGGCATACCCAGCTTGAACGAGAGCGGGATCGGCGAGCTGTCGCGCGTCGTGCCGATGCGCTTTTTCCAAACGATTTGGTTCGTCTTCAAGTCGATCGCGGCCATGTAGCCCCATGCGGGCTGCTTGCAGGGCAGACCGAACGGCGAAAGAAACGGGTTCAACGTCACGCCGAAGGGCACGCCATATTGCGGCTGTATCCCCACCTCGGTGCCGCTGCCCTTTGCGCCGGCCACGGGCTCCATCGGATTGCCGGGGCCTCGGGGGATGAGACGCGAAACGAACGGCAGCGCGATCGGATTGGCGATCGCGATTTGGCGATCCGTATCGACCGCGATTCCGCCCCACTCGAACATGCCGAGGTTGCCCGGGAAAACCAACGTCCCTTGAACCGAAGGCGGCGTGTAGATGCCCTCGTAGCGAAGACGATGGAACATCACCCGGCATACGAGCTGGTCGTACATCGTCGCGCCCCACATGTCCGCGCCGGATAGATTCTTCTCCGGGCGGAACGTGAGCGCGGAAAACGGCTGCGTCGGCGCGACGTGATCGCCCTGCGCGGCGCCTTGCGGCACCTGGCGCTCGGGGGCCGGCACGACGGGCGTGCCGGTACGCCGGTCCAGTACGTACAGGTTGCCGGTTTTCGCGGGGGCGTAGACGACCGGGATGGTTTTGCCGTCCTTGCCCGTAATGTCGGCGACCGTCGGCTGTGAGGGCTGGTCCATATCCCAGAGGTCGTGATGCGTGCTCTGGTAGAACCATGCGAGCTTGCCTGTCGATGCATGCAACGCCAGCAGACCGCTCGCATAGCGTTCCTGCAACGGCGTGCGGTTACCGCCCCAGATATCGGGCGTCGAGACGCCCATCGGCAAATACACCAGGTCGAGCGTCGGATCGTAGGCGGCCGGCGCCCATGAGTTCGGCGAATTCCATGTGTAATGGCCGCCCGGGCCCGGCATCGCGTTCGGATCTTGCGCGCCCGGGTCGAAAGCCCAGAGCAGATTGCCCGTGCGCACGTCGAAACCCCGGATCACGCCCGACGGCTCCCGCGTGGAAAAGTTATCCTCGACCGAACCCGCGACGACAATGACCTTGCTCGTCACGACGGGCGGCGAGGTCGGCTCGTACATGCCGGGCGTCGTCACCGGCTCGTTGTGTTGGAGGTCTAGATCCCCGTTGCTCGCGAAGTCGGCGCAGCGCTGGCCCGTTTGCGCATCGAGCGCGTAGAGATGACCGTCATTGACTGGGAGGAAGATCCGACGCGTACACACACTCGCTGCCGCGGCCGCGTCCCTTGCCGACGCGGCGCCGGGAGCCGTTGCGGTTTCCGTTGCCGTTCCACCGGCGCCGGTCGCCGAAAGGTCCGCGTACGACACGCCGCGGCAGGTCACGTGCTGGAATGACGGATCTGCCTTCAGCTTCGGATCGAATTTCCATTTCAGTTGGCCCGTGCGCGCGTCGAGTGCGAACAAAATCTGATGGGGCGAGCACAGATAAAGCATGTCGCCGATCTTAAGCGGCGTGACCTCGTTCGTAATCTCGACCGGGTCGTTGGGGCCTTTCATATCCCCCGTCCTGAACACCCAGGCCACCTTCAAGTTTTTCACGTTCTCCGGCGTGATTTGCGCGACCGGAGAGTAGCGCGTGCCCTGCTCGGTGCGGCCGTAAGCGGGCCAATCGGCCGCATCGGCACCGCTCGCGGGAGCCGGCGCCGCCTGAGCGCTCACGGTTCCGTTGACGGTCTGCGGATCGTTGAAGACGGCATATACGAGTACCCCGCCCCAAATCACCAACGCGCTCAGCAGCGCACCGACGGGAATGCCTCGCGGCGGCATGAGCAGTGGGCTCCCGACGAGCAGCAGCCACAATCCGAAAATGACGAGAACGTCGCAGCGCGGCACGAGCGCCCAAAAATCGGGCCCCGATTCCCAGAGCCCCCAACCGGCGGTGCCGACAAGCACGAGCGCATAAAGTACAAACGCGCCGGGATGCCGGTGCCAAAGCAGCCACGCGACGGTAGCCAGCGCAATGCCGGTCGCGAGGTAATACGGCGTACCGCCGACTGCAAGCAGCCATACCCCACCGATGAGAAGGTAAATAGCCGTGAGACCGCAGAAAATCACGGACAACACGTTGACGATACGTACGGGACTGGATGGGGTCGACATGCTGGTTTCAGCCTCTACCTCGGTGACGTTTGGAGAAATGGCACCGCCGCTTTGACGGTGCGCCGCGCCTGACTCACCGCGAGGCTACGCAAAAATCGTTCCGCATCGGCTGCCGATCCGGGCGAGCAATGAGGGCTGTCGCTAAGCGGCCGCGCAGCGGCCTTCGCTAGAGCGGCCGTTGTTTCGGCGAATCTTGTCCCGTCAGCTCGTTGCGCACCTCGGTGACGCCGTCGGTCGTCAATCCGTCGTCAGTCGACGCAACGACCGTACCCAAGCACAGCGCCCATAGCAACGCGATAGGCATTCACTCGACAAATGGCAGAAAGAATATTGCTCTTTAAAACAAACCGAATTGACGACTATCGAATTTCGATACACCCACGCTAATGAACGGTCAATTTCCAGCGCATACAGAAGGCGAAAATCGATTTTGTCTCAAAAATACGAATTTACGTCCGAAATACCCCCTCGATTGTGACATTTAGCAGTTGATTTCCCGCAAAACAATCATATGATCCTTCAGTCCTTGACCGCGCGCCGATTGCATTGTCTTGCGAGATAGGATCACGACGGAATCGCATTCCGCGCCGGAATATCGACAAAAGACACGGGGCTTCATGAAAACCAATCGAATGACTCATTATTTGGCTCGGCCGAAACAAAGGGTGTCGCTCATCGTAGCCGCGATCGCCGCGCTTTATGGGGCATCGCCGATAGCGAATGCCGGTACGTTGCCAGGCGGGGGGCGTTTCGTCGGCGGTACGGGGACGATCGCCGGCAACGGGACGTCGCTGACGATCAACCAAAGTTCGACGCGCGGCGTGATCGACTGGGATAGTTTTTCGATCGGGCAAGGCAATCGAGTCGTCTTCGATAACGGTAACGGCGCGACGCTCAACCGCGTGACGGGCGGCAATCTTTCGATGATCCTCGGCACGCTCTCCGCGAGCGGAAGCGTCTACCTGATCAATCCCCAAGGGGTCGTCGTAGACTCGAGCGGCAAGATTTCGACCGGAGGCCGATTCGTCGCCACGACGCTCGATACCGATGACACCGCGTTCATGAAAGGCGGCCCGCTGACGCTGACGGGCAACTCCGCTGCGCAAGTCCTGAATCTCGGCCATATCGGCTCGAGCGGAGGCGATGTCTTCCTCATCGCCAACAGCCAAGTGGTCAACCTCGGCGAGATCAGTGCGCCCAAGGGTTCTGTGGAATTGGCCGCGGGGCAAACCGTGCTGCTCCAAGATTCCTCCACCAGCCGTCAAGTCTTCGTGACGACCGGCAGCCGCGGCGGCGTCACCAACGTCGGTGCGATCGACGCGGCCCAGGTCAGCTTGCAAGCAGCCGACGGCAACGTCTTTGCCTTGAGCGGCAATCATTCGGCCATCCGCGCGACCGGTACCGCTACGCGCGACGGCCACGTCTGGCTCGTCGCCGATACGGGCGCCGTGGACATGGAAGGCACGTTCAGCGCGAAGAACGCGGACGGTACCGGCGGTACCGTCGATACTGTCGCCGGTACCTTCGTGCCCGACGGCATCGGCGCCACCGTGCAAGCCGGCAAGTGGAATCTCGCTACGCAGAGCTTGACGCTTTCGCAACCGATCGCCGCGACGCTCACGAATAGTCTCGGCACGGGTACTTCGGTGAACGTCAATACGACGCAAGGCAATATCGATGTCGCCGCCGACCTCGGCTGGTCCGGCAACGCGTCGCTCACGCTTGGCGCCTATGGTTCCGTCTCGGTCGATAACGGCGTGACGATTCGCAATCAAGGCGCAGGCAACCTGACGCTGCGCGCCGATGCGAGCGGCATCGACAACGGCAGCTCCGTGACCAACAACGGGACACTGGACTGGTCTGCAAGCACGGGCATCACGCGTGCGCTCTACGACATGAACGGCACCTACACCGCCGGCACGCAATTGGCGAATGCCGCGTGGACACCTCCGGACGGCAGCGGACTCGTGACGCAGATGACGGGCTATAAGCTCGTGAATACGTACGCCGATCTGCAAAACGTCTCGCAAGATTTGAAGGCTAACTACGCGCTCGGAAAAGATATCAATGCGACCGGCGGCCAGTTCACGCCGCTCGGCAACGCAACCACGCCCTTCACCGGCCAATTCGACGGCATGGGTCATACGATCGATCAACTCACCATCTATCCGATCGTGAGTAGTCAACCCTACGAACAGCCGCCCGGCCCGACGGGTCTTTTCGGCGTCATCGGCACGGCGGGCGTGGCCCGCGACTTGAACATCACGAACGGCAACGCGGACCCGATCAACTTCACCTATACATGGTCGCAAGCCGGCCTGCTCGCCGGCATCAACCAAGGCCATATCGCGAACGTCTTCGTGAGCGGTCAAGTAGGTACTGCCGACGCGGTTCAAATCGGTGGGCTGGTGGGTCTTAACCAAGGCTTCATCGAGCGCTCCGCCTCGGCCGCCTACGTTAGCGGCGGAACGAGCTATATCGGCGGGCTCGTCGGGCAGAACGAGGGCACGATTTCGCAGTGTTACGAGACCGGCGCCGTCTCGGGCGCGCCTCATCCGACACTGCCGGCAGGCCTCGTCGGCGTCAACACAGGAACGATCAAGCAGTCGTTCGTCGCGGGTCCGCTTTCTGGCGATTGGCAGGCCGCGCCCGGGGCCATCGCGGGCGACAATACCGGCACTATCGCGGCCGACAACTACTGGAACGTCGAAACCACCGGTGTGGCGGTCGGGGGATACGTGCCGCAAGCCAATGGCCTCACCACGGCGCAGATGAGCCAGGCATCGAGTTTCGCGGGCTGGGATTTCGGCCCGAACGGCGCTTGGGTCATGCCGGCCGGTGCGACGCATCCCGTCCTGCGGTGGCAAACGGACGGCGTACCGAATCAGTAACCGTGATCGTCGCAGCACAATTCAATAAATATAAACAGCCTCATGAAACTGATTCAAGTCCGTCCTACTCTCTTCAAACGTAAGCGCCTCGCTTCGCTTGTCCCCGTTGCAATCGCCATCGTCTACGGCGGATCGTCTTCGGCTCACGCCGGCGCGCTGCCGAACGCTGGCCATTTCGTCGCCGGAAGCGGCACGATCGCCGGCAACGGAACGTCTCTAACGATCGACCAGAGCTCGTCGCGCGGCGTGATCGATTGGAAAAGCTTTTCGATCGGCGCAGGCAATCGCGTCACGTTCAACAACGGCAACGGCGCGACGCTTAACCGCGTAACGGGCGGTGACCTTTCGATGATTCTGGGGTCGCTCGCGGCCAGCGGCAGCGTCTACCTCGTCAATCCGCAAGGCATCGTCGTCGGCCCGAGCGGCACCATCGCGACAGGAGGCCGCTTCGTTGCCGCAACGCTCGATGCGAGCGATGGTGCGTTCATGAAAGGCGGCCCGTTGACCCTGACGGGCAACTCGGATGCGGTCGTCGTCAATCTCGGCCACATCGGATCGAGCGGCGGTGATGTGTTCTTGATCGCGCACGACCAAGTCCTCAACTTGGGACAAGTGTCGGCGCCGAAAGGCTCCGCCGAGCTAGCCGCAGGCCAGAGCGTGTTGCTTCAGGATTCGTCCACGAGCCGGCAAGTGTTCGTGAAAGCCGGCAGCCGCGGAACCGTCACGAACATCGGCTCACTCGATGCGGCGCAAATCAGTTTGCAAGCGGCCGACGGCAACGTGTTCGCCTTGAGCGGCAATCATTCCGCGATTCGCGCAACCGGCACCGCCAAGCGCGACGGCCACGTTTGGCTCGTTGCCGATAAAGGCACCGTGGACATGGAGGCATCGGTCAGCGCGAAAAACGCCGACGGTATGGGAGGTATCGTCGATACCGTCGCCGGGACGTTCGCTCCCGATCAGCTCGGTTCGACCGTGCGAGCCGCGAAATGGAATATCGCCACGGCGCGCTTGACGGTCACGCAGCAGATCGGTGCGACGCTCGCGAACAGTCTGAACGCGGGCACCTCGGTCAACGTCGACACCGCACAGGGCAATATCGAGGTCGGCACGAATCTGCGCTGGACAGGCAATGCCTCGCTCACGCTCGGCGCTTACGGCTCGGTCGCCGTCGACAAAGGCGTGACGATTCGCAATCAGGGCGGCGGCAACCTCATGCTGCGCGCCGATGTCTCCGGCATCGACAACCAGGGCTCCGTCATCAACAACGGCACGCTCGATTGGTCCGCTAGCACGGGTATCGTCGGTGCGTTGTACGACATGAACGGCAGATACGCGCCGGGCACCCTGCTCGCCAATAAGGCATGGACGCCGGCGGCGGGCAGCGGGCTCGTCACGCAGATCACCGGATACAAGCTCGTCAATTCCTTCGGCGATTTGCAGCGCGTCTCGCAGAATCTAGCGGGCAACTATGCGCTCGGCAAAGACCTGAACGGCGTCAGCATCACGCCGATCGGCACGCTCGCCACACCGTTTTCCGGTCAATTCGACGGGATGGGGCACACGATCGGCGGTATCAACATCAATGCCGTGTACGGTCAGGCGGACGGCTTGCCCCTGCCGTCAGGACTCTTCGGCGTGATCGGAAGCGCAGGGGTGGTGCGCGATCTGAACGTGTCCGGGTCGTCGCAATGGATCGCGAATTCGACATACACGATGGCGCCGGCCGGACTCGTCGCGGGCATCAACCAAGGGCATATCGCGAACGTCTTCGCGAGCGGGTCGGTGTTCTCGTTCGACGAGATGCAACTGGGCGGTCTCGTCGGACGAAACACGGGCCTCATCGAGCGTTCCGGCGCCAGCGTCAATGTCACGGGGCGTGAAAGCTATATGGGCGGTCTCGTCGGCCAGAACGACGGCACGATTTCTCAATGCTATTCGACGGGCACAGTACAAGGGATGATGCATCCGTCGGTGCCCGCCGGTTTGGTCGGCGTCAACACCGGCACGATCAAGCAGTCGTTCGCCACAGGCCAGGTCTCGGGGGATTGGCAAGTCACGCCCTACATCGGCGCCATCACGAGCGGCAACTCGGGCACAGTGACGTCGGACAACTACTGGAACATCCAGACGACAGGCGTGGCCAACGGCGGCGGCGCACCGGCCGGAAACGGACTGACCACGGCGCAGATGAGCCGCGCGGCGAGCTTCGTCGGATGGGACTTCGGGACAAACGGCGCCTGGGCCATGCCGGCCGGTGCGACGCACCCTGTTCTGCGATGGCAAGTGGCAAACGGGAGCCCTGCGCTATAGTCACGGCTCACTCGATTTGCTAGCCGCCCGCATGACTGACTCGCCTCTCGAAACCGGCCAACGGGCCATCGCTATCCTCGAACCGCTCGAAGCGATACGCGAGGCCACGGGCCGGCGGCACGCTGCGCTCGAGCACGCGATGCCGCTCTCGCGCCAAGATGCGACGCTCGACGATTACGGCGATCATCTGATACTGCTAAAGGCGTGGCTCGTGCCGATCGAAACGTGGCTCGCCGAGTTCGACGACGGCGCGCAGAATCCGTGCATACTCGCGTCGATCGAACGCGCGCCGCTCATCGACGCCGACCTTAGCGAGCCGTCGATGACGCCGGCGCCGGCGATGAAGGCCATCGCGTGGCGCCCTCGTCATACGAGCCAGGCCTATCGTTGGGGCGTGACCTACGTGATCGAGGGCTCGCAACTGGGCGGCAAGGTGCTGGCGAGCCGCTTGGGTGCGCGACTCGCGCCCCATCCGCTGCGCTATCTAGGCGCATCGGGCGCAGCGGTCGGCGCACGGTGGCGAACATTCATCGCCGCGCTGCAAACGGCATTGACCGACGAAAGCCAGATCGAAGAAGCGTGCGACGGCGCGAGCGATGCGTTCGACGCATTGATCGATATCGTGGACGCCTTCCCAATCAACTCGCGTGCGGCGGAGGCTCGTTGAGCACGGCCCAAAACATGCCGAGGTCGTTGATCGCGGCCATGAAGTCGTCGAATTCGACGGGCTTGACGACATAGGCGTTGACGCCGAGATCGTAGCTGCGCAATAGATCTTTTTCCTCCCGCGAGGACGTCAGCATGACGACGGGGATTCGCTTGAGTTTGTCGTCGGCGCGCACGGCGCTGAGCACTTCGTGGCCGTCCATTTTCGGCAGCTTCTTGTCGAGCAAGATCACGGCGGGGTTCTCGTTCAAGCGCGCCGCGTATTGCCCTTCTCTACGCAAGAAATCGAGGGCCTCCACGCCGTCGCGCACCGAGACGACGGGATTGGCGATGCGGCTTCGCTCGAGCGCGATCATCGTCAACTCGATGTCGTTCGGATTGTCTTCAACCAGCAGGATCGGTCTTAACACGGGCGTTTTCCTCTTGTTTCGAATCTTTTAGTACCGGCCTGAAGGGCTGGCCTTGCGAGAGCGCGGCGAGACGCGCGAGCGCATCGCTGGCCGTTTCCTCGTCTTCCACGATCTGCGGTTTGAATATGCGCGGCAGCGAAAAGTACACCGTCGCGCCGCGCCCCACTTCCCCGACCGCCCAAGCCCGGCCGCCATGACGCTCGACGATGCGCCTCACGGTCGCAAGGCCGATCCCGGTACCTTCGAATTCCTCGTAACGATGAAGCCGCTGGAAGACGCCGAAGAGCTTATCGACATAGCGCATATCGAAGCCGATGCCGTTGTCGCGCACGTAAAACACGTCTTGATCGGCCAGCAAACCGTCGCCCGGCTCGCACCCGATCTCGATGACGCTATGACCGCTCTGCTCGCGGCACTCCCCTTCTCGCGTGAATTTCAGCGCGTTGCCGATCAGATTTTGAAACACGACCTTAAGGAGCACGGGATCGGCCACGACTTCGCGCAGGGAGCCGATTTTCCACTCGATGCTCCGGTCCGCCGCATCCTTCGATTCCTCGGCGATCACCGACTCGACGACCGGGCGCAACGCGAATCGCTCCGGATGTAGCGCGGAGCGGCCGGTGCGCGAAAACGCCAGTAGATCGTCGACGAGTCGTCCACCGAAACGCGCCGCGCCGATCACGCGTTCGACGAAATGTCTGCCGCGTTCCGAAAGCCGGTCGCCATCCAACTGATAGAGCAAATCGGCGAAGCCGACGATATGACGTAGCGGCGCGCGAAGATCGTGTGAGACGGTATAGGAAAACCCTTCCAATTCCTGGTTCGCGCGGCCGAGCTGCATCGCGAGTTGCGCAAGCTCTTCGGCACGGCGCAAGACGACGCCTAGCAACGCCGTGCGAAACTCGATCGCGATTTCAAGCTCCGCATGACCCCACGCGGGCGAACGTCCCCTGACGGTCTCGACCCATGCATCGAAACTTTCGCGCGGCGATAACGACGACGACAACGACGCGAGCTTGGCGCGCGGATCGCCTGCCCATTCGATCGTTCGTACGACTTCCGTGCGAAACCAAATGATGTAGTTGCGAAACAGCTTCGAGAACGACAGCACGAGCATACCCGCGTTCTCCGGATCCACGGGCTTGCCCCATGCCGATGCGAGATCGTCTGTCGAGAAGATGTCTTCGCTTTTCGTATCGAGCCACGTGACGAGTTCGTTGACGGTCTCGGCCGACGGTGTCGTACCCACCGTCAACGTGTGCCCGTCGAATACGATCGCGGCGCCGCTTGCGCCCATGAGATCGAGCAACGCCGATGGGTCTTGCGCCAACGCATCGACGAAATTGACCGAGTTCGCCATCGACGCGAGCAGCGCCGACAACCGCGTGCGCAAGGCGAGACGTCGTTGCGCTTCCTCTCGATCCTCCTTCGCCTCCACCTGCAACGACAAGACTTGAGCGATATGTTCGCAGGCGATGCGCACTTCGAACGATGGCATGCGCGGCGTGGCATGGTGGCACGAAATGAGCCCCCAGAGCTTTCCGCGAACGACGATCGACATGGACATCGACGACCATGTGCCCATGTTTTTCATGTACTGCGTATGCAGCGGCGAGACGCTGCGCAACGAAGCATGAGTCAGATCGGTCGGCCTGCCCGTGCTAGGGTGAGCCGGCGGAACCAACCGCGCCGGCGTATAGCCCGCGTCCGCGATCACGCGAATACGGTTGCGCACGTAAAGCGCGCGTGCCTGCTCGGGGATGTCCGACGCCGGAAAATGCTGGCCGAAATACGAGTAGTAGTCCGGTTGCAACGCCTCCGCCAGCACGACGCCGTTACCCTGTTCGTCGAAGCTGTAGACGAGCGTGCGTCCGTAACCGGTAATGCGCTGCACCTCTTGCGCCGCGAGATTGGCGAGTTCGACGACGTTTTGCGCCTTCTGCAAATTGCCGACGAACGTACGCACGAGCGGATACATCGAGAAAAATACGTCGTCCGTGCCACGCGCCCGCTCCAACTCGAGCAACGCCACGCTATCGTATCGGTGGACGACGATCGCAAGCGGCACGCTCTGCGGGAGCGCGGCGCGCCGAGGATGTTCGATCGATCCGACATACAGCGGCACGCCTTCCTCGTGAAGCCCGGCGAGCGCGGTCCTCACCATCGCCGCGGCGGATTCCCCCAGCACGTGCTCCAACGGTGCCCCGACAATGGCGCTCAACGCCATCCCGGTCAGTTCGACGGAATTTTCGCTCGCTTGGACGATCAGACCATCGTCGTCCACGCTAAACAAGAAGCCGTGCGGCTGAATGCCGCCGGGAATGTGAATGGGCTCCTTTGCGCAGTTGGCAATCAAGTCATCGACGCTTTGGGGTGCCGCTGTGGCCATGCATGCTCCGTACACTCAGTCCGTGACACATCAATTGGACGAGCCGCCATGTTGCCAGATTTATTGCCCTTTTGCTCTTCGCGACCGCCCTGCTTTAGAAATAAACGAACAACGTTCTCGGTAGTTTTTTCTCAAATCATAAAGCATTAAATTTACAAGTCGGAATTTAATTCTCATATTAAGAACATGGGACGCGGCAATCGCACGGCGTGCAGCATGGCACGTGCCCGTTCAACGTCGAGCGCGCGACAAGATGCACTTGAGCTAACGGTGCGATCGGCGCTAGTCTTGCATGTTGCCGCAACCCCGATCCCAGGCGCACCGACCGCGCCTAGCGACGGCGCAATGCGAGGTAAGCGTCAGCACGACTGACTTTTCAGGAACCTGCATGCAAGTCTATATGCCCTCTACAACTTCGGAAAACGATTGGGATCCGGGCCCGCTAATTGTTTTCGATCTCGGGTTACGCGTCGTCAGCACAAAGAATATTGAACCGACGCGCTTGGTCGGCATGCATTTGAGCGAAATCGGCGAATCGCTCGATCATCCCGCTTGGCTGCCGAGCGTCGAAAAACTTCATCTGGCGATTGAAGCGGCATTGCATTCGGGGCGGCCGCAATCGGTCGCCGTCGACGCGACGCACTCGGCCCCCTCGGTCACCCTCTACCCGCTCTGGGGCAACGGCGAGCGTGCGATCGCATGTCAAGCGCAGCCGCAACGCAAGCAAGGAGCCGCGCCGAAAGAACATACGACGACCGAGTCGGAGCTGCTCGCCCAGCGCCGTTGGTTCAGCCGTGTGCCGGGCAGTGCCGGCAATCGGCTTCTGCTCGAAACGGCGAGTCGTCTCGAGATGGCCGTTGAGGCAGCCGATATCGGGACGTTCTACGTTCCGCTGCCGATGGGCCGCATCTATTGGAATGCGCAGTGTGCCGCCCACTTCTGGGTACCGCCCGATGCCAGGGTCGACTTCGACCTGTTCTACTCGCGACTCCACCCCGACGATCGCGAGCGGGCCCGCGCAGCCGTGAACGGAGCCGTATACGAGGGCCGCGCCTATGACATCGAATACCGCGTGCTCTCCCCTGAGGGCGAGGTTCGATGGATCCGCGCGAAAGGCGCGGTGCGCCATTCCGCCCAAGGCGTTCCTACGCGCTTCGACGGCATCACGATCGATATCTCGGCCCAAAAGCGAGCCGAGGAGGAACGCGATCGCCTGCTGCAAAACGAAAGACTGCACCGTATCGAAGCCGAGCGCGAGAGCCGGATGAAAGATACGTTCATCGCCACCGCTTCGCACGAGTTGCGCACGCCGCTAAACGCCATTCAAAACTGGATCGAATTGCTCGAGCGCAAGCCCGGCGATCCGTCTTTCGTCAATCAGTGCGTCGTCGTCGTCAAGCGCAATCTCCTCAGTCAAACCCGTCTGTTGAACGACCTCTTGGACGCGAGCCGTATCGCCGCCGGCAAGCTGGAAATGCGAGAGGATCGCGTGAACTTGGCCGACGTCCTGAGCGCGGAGGTGCAGGCCCTGCGCCCGCTCGCCGACCGCAAGGCAGTTCGGGTCGTGGCCGAATGGATGCCGCAAGCGCCTATCCTCGGCGACGAGACGCGGCTTAGGCAGATATTCGGCAACATTCTCGGCAACGCGCTCAAGCACACACCGGCGGGCGGCAGCATTTCCGTCTCGCTCACCTCGCGGCGCGGCGAATTCGCGATCGAGATCGCCGATACGGGGGAAGGCATTCCGCCGCAGTTTCTCGACACGATTTTCGCCTCGTTCGCGCAAGTGGACGGGTCCTCCACGCGCAAGCACGGCGGACTCGGCTTAGGGCTCGCGATCGCACGCAAACTCATCTCGCTGCATAACGGGCGCATCGAAGCGTTCAGCGAGGGATTGGGCAAGGGCGCGACGTTTACGGTCGCGCTGCCGCGACTGGAATACACCGCCGATCAGTGCTCGCACGATTCGAGCAACGACGATTCCGTTGCCGATTCGCGAAACGATTTCAGCGGGCTGAACGTGCTGCTCGTGGAGGACGATCGCGATTCTCTCGAAGGCTTCCGCCTCATGTTGATGGGCTTGGGCGTGGACGTGACCTCCGCGATGTCGGCACAGGAGGCACGAACGGCCCTGGGTCAACGAACGTTCGACGCCATCTTCTCCGATATCTGCATGCCCGAGGAGGACGGCTATCAATTCATGCAGTCGGTCAGAACCGAGGGCGTGACCGTTCCCGCGTTCGCGGTGACGGCACTTGCGCGGGACCAGGACATCCGCCAAGCGGTGGCGGCCGGTTACGACGACCACATTCGCAAACCCGTGGAAAGACTCGCCATCGTGCAAATGCTTGCGCGCATACGCACTCTTGCAAACCCGGCCGTTCAGGTGGGGGCCAAACCGCAGCTTTGATCCCGTCTCTCTCGGCTCTCGCTCGAACCGGCTCGAACCGGCTCGAACCGGCTCGAACCCACGCGAGCCGCGCCGTGGCGCTAGGCGCCTTGGCGCGGCCGGCTCAAGCGCGCGTGCGTCGACAGCGCGCCCTACGCACGCAATTGCTCGCGTTCGAGATTTTCCATGCGAATGCGACGGCGTGCGCGTACCGCGTCGGCCAACGCTTCGAACAGATAGCCGGTATCGTCGAGCGATACGCACGCGTCGGTGATGCTCTGCCCGTACGCGAGGGCGGTACCCGGAACGATGTCTTGCCGACCTTCCTTGATGTTCGATTCGATCATGACGCCGACGATGCGCTCGTCGCCGCCTGCCACTTGATCGGCGACATCGGCACATACGCCCACCTGATTGCGGTACTGCCGGCGGCTATTCGCATGACTGAAGTCGATCATCACGCGCGGCGTGAAATGCGCCGCCGCGACGCGCTTGCAGGCCGCATCCACGCAATGCGCCTCATAGTTCGGCTCGCTGCCGCCACGCAACACCAAGTGCGTATGACGATTGCCCGCCGTGGACAATGCACATAGTTGACCTTGCGCGTCGATCGAGATGAAGCGGTGCGGACGCGACGCTGCCGACATCGCATCGACGGCAACCTGCACGTTGCCGTCCGTGCCGTTCTTGAACCCGACCGGCAGCGGAAGCGCCGACGCCATCTCCCGATGAATTTGCGACTCCACGGTCCGTGCGCCGATTGCGCCCCAAGCAACGAGGTCGCTCAAGTATCGAATCGAAAGCGGATCGAGAAACTCCGTGGCGGCCGGCATCTCGCGATTGTTGATATCGCAGAGCAGCGCGCGCGCGGTATAAAGGCCCACGTCGATCCGATGGCTATTGTCGAGCAACGGATCGTTGACGAGCCCTTTCCATCCCACTGTCGTGCGCGGCTTTTCGAAATACACGCGCATCACGATTTCCAATTCGTCGGCAAAACGGGCCCGCTGTAGCGCGAGCCGGGCGGCGTAGTCGCGCGCAGCGACCGGATCATGCACGGAACACGGCCCTACGATCACCACCAACCGATCGTTCGTACCGTTCAAAATATCGACGATCGCGTTTCTGGTTTTTTGAACGGTATGTAATGCGCGCGGCGTCGTCGGCAGTGCCTCCAGTAACTCTGCCGGGGACGGCAGGCACTGCACGGCGTCATGGTCTGGCGACCACGATATCGATTGCATCGCACTTCCTCCTCTCCGTAAATCGACGGGATGAAACCACGGACGGACTCTATGCAAGCCGCGTGGATTATGCAACTAAGATATCTAGCAGTTCATTCACTTAAAAGAAGAAAAGCGGCGTGAATTCAGCACAAACAAAAAGGGCACGCCTCATCATCGCGTCATTCACAGAACTTTAATATTCATCGCAATGAACATCGCGGTTTTGCACACAATTCGCACTGACGAATGAATCTGCGATGCACGGGCCTCGCCTTCCGACCTCGAGCCAAAAAAACGACGTATTCGCGTAGGAAGCACGCGTGATGAAGCGCGTTTTTTCGTACATAAATCACGATATTACGCAGCGCCTTCGGACTGCCCTACCAGATTTCGCAGCCTCAATTTTGCCGCACCCTCGTGACAAGTGACTGACTCCCAGTCATACTCAGGCTATCATGTACCCAATCCGGTTTGCAACGACTTCGCGCGTAATGAACATCGTGTCATTACTGCGTTCTGCTATCCAATTTCAAAGTGACGAGCTCATTACTACCTTTTCTTGTAGCGATTTTGTCTCGTCAACCGGCATGAAGTCGTCTTTTTGAAACTGATAATTGATGGAAATGACGTTTACTCATATGCATTTCATGAATAGATTTCGCCACTGAAATCCGGGAGATAGGCTGCGCAAATTAGTAGCTGTCAAGTAACGGATATTGACCAAATCGACCATAGCCGAGCACGGCTAACAGCATGCGCCATTCTCATTTCGGAGATCGCAATATGTTGGAGCAAGTGATTGACGAGGACCGTCGCAGCGAAAGGCTGGAACGATCGATAGCTGTGCTCGGCATGCATGCATCGAGTGCCGACCGAATTCGAAAGCTGCATTCGGACGTCGTCGACGTGCTGATCGAGCGCGGTGTCGTCCGTCATTTCGTCCCCAGCGAATTCGGCGGTACGCATGGCTCGTTCTCGAATTTGATGCCGAACATTCGTGCATTGGCAATGCGGTGCACATCCGCGGCCTGGTGCGGTGCGATTTACGCCGTCGCCGCGCGCATGGCAGCCTATTTGCCTAGACATACGCAACAGGAGATTTGGCTCGATGGTCCCGATACGCCTATCTGCGCGTCGTTTCGCGCAACCGGCCATGCGCAGCCCGCCGCCGGCGGATGGGTGCTATCCGGGCAATGGCACTCGTTATCGGGTATCGATTTCGCCGCATGGATGCTGGTCTGCATCGAGCCGAGCGGCGAAGAACGGGCGCCGCGCTATGCGGCCGTGCCGAAGTCGCGGCAAGGCATTCGCGTCATCGACGACTGGCACACGCTCGGCATGCGTGGGACCGGGAGCAAGTCGATCGAACTCGATAACGTTTTCGTGCCCCGGGATAGGACGTTCCTCAAGAGCGAACTTTGGGCAGGACGCTCGTCGCATGCGACGGGGCCTGGCTATCACGTATCGCCCATCGCCGCCGATCCGCATCTGTTCATGGCCGCCGCGCTCGGCGCGTCGATCGCCGCCCTCGGTTACTGGAGCTCGGTGTTCGGAAATACGCCACCGGCCGCGGAGATGGGGGCCGCCTACGCCCGATCGGCGGCGGAAATCGACGCGGCCTACTTGCTCGTTGAACGTGGCTGCGAAACAGCCGATCGCGGTGGCTTGCCGCCCGCGCTCGCCGCGCGCAATGCGCGCGACGCGTCGCTCGCCGCGGAGATGGTGCTGACCGCCGTCAGCCGTCTCTTCAAGCATGGCGGAAGCCAAATGCATTTCGAGCACAGCGCCTTGCAGCGGGTCTGGCGAGATATCCAGACCTTGACCTCGCACGTCGCGCTGCGACCGGATATCAATTTCGGACAGTACGTTCGAAGCGCTTGGACCACGGACCTCATTGGTCACGCGGAATTGAAAACGTCGCGGGAGGCTGCCTGAGCATGCTCGAGCGCCGACCCGACTACGACCCCCAGCGGAGTTCTATGCAAACGACCGACGAAACCCTCATTAGCGAATCGATATTCAAGGATTCGCCCCAAAACCCCATTACGGCTGTGCGCGCCTGGTTTGCTCATGCGATCGCGCAAAACGCATCCGAACCGGGCGCCATGGCGCTCGCCACCGTGAGTGCAGACGGCGTGCCGTCGAGCCGGATGATCCAGGTCCTCGAAGTGAGAGACGAGGGCTTTGTTTTCGCCACGCATGCGCAAAGCCCCAAAGGGCGCGATATCGCCGCGACCGGGTGGGCCTCGGGCGTCTGGTACTGGCGCGAGACCAAGCGGCAAGTCATCGTCACCGGCAAGGTCACGCCGCTAGCCGACGAGGAATCCGACGCGCTGTGGGCGTCGCGCCCTCACGAGTCGCACGCGATGTCGACCGTAAGCCAGCAAAGTGCCCCGCTGGACGACGAGCGTGCGCTGGCCGACGAGATCCAGCTTGCCAGCAAGTCCGACTCGCTGGCCAGGCCGCAAGGATGGCTCGGCTATATCGTGCATCCCACCGCCGTGGAGTTCTGGGAGTTTTCGCCCGACCGCATCTATAAGCGGCTGCGCTATGAAAGCGCCGGCGGCGCGTGGACGAACCATCGACTGCAACCGTAATTGAACCTTCGCTTGTCCTCGCCTCGCGCGAAGGCATCGTGCTTTGCCGGTGCCTTCGCGCCGGCGAGCGAGCTGTGTCAGTGAATAGAACGAGTGCCGCTCGATCGTTTTTCGTCGCCTGTAACGAGCCTCAAAAGGGCGACGAGCAAAACGATGAGAACGGTCGTCGCCTAGGCGGTCGGGCCGGCACTCAAACGAACCTGGGAGAGATCCATGGCAGGCATTCCGACAATCGCCCCTTATCAAGTTCCGGGCACGACGGACGTATGCGCGAACATCGCGGGTTGGCAGCCGAACCCCGAGCGCGCCACGCTGCTCGTGCATGACATGCAGCGCTTTTTCTTGCGCCCGCTACCCGTCGACGCTATTGCGCAACCGCTCGTGCAAAACGTAACGCACCTAGTGACGCGTGCGCGCGAACTCGGCGTGCCCATTGCCTATACGGCTCAACCGGGTGGGATGACGCCGGCCCAACGCGGCCTGCTGAAAGACTTTTGGGGCCCGGGCATGGCTGTGGCGCCTGCCGACCGTGAAATCTCCGGCGCCCTTTCCCCGCGATCGGGCGATTGGATTTTCACCAAGTGGCGCTACAGCGCATTTTTCAACTCCGACTTACTACGCTCGCTACGCGCGGCAGGCCGGGACCAACTAATCATCTGCGGCGTATACGCGCATATCGGCATCCTCGCCACGGCCATCGACGCCTTCTCCAACGACATCGAAACGTTCATCGTGGCCGACGCCGTGGCCGACTTCAATCGCGACGATCACCTGATGGCGCTCAACTACGCCGCGCGCTCGTGCGCGGTGGTGACGAGAACCGAGGAGGTTTGGCAATGAACGATTCGCTCCTTTCCTCGCTTATGGCCGAGCCCGAAAGCGTAGGGCCGTTCGCGCTCATCGTTCGGGGGGACCGCGCGAACGAGCCGATCCTTGAAATCTATACGGGCGAGGCACTGACCTGCTCCCGCCTTGAGGACATTCCGCTGCCGCCGACGGGCCGCGAGGGTCGGTCCGCCATCGCCGTGGTGCCCTATCGGCAACTCGTCGAACGCGGCTATGCGGCCATTGACGATGGCGAACCGCTGCGCGTGATTCGCATCGAGCGCGAGCAACGCGTCCCGCTCGATGCGGCGTTGCGCGCCTGGCCCGATACGCAAATCGACGTTTCGGGCGGCCAATTCGATGTTGAAGACGCCGCATACGCGGAGCAGGTGAAGCGTGTCATCGCCGACGAGATCGGCGCGGGAGAAGGCTCCAACTTCGTCTTGAAGCGCACGTTCCGCGCACGTTTGGACAATTACTCGCTGAGCACGGCATTGACCGCGTTCGGTCGCCTCGTGCGCCGCGAAGTGGGCGCGTACTGGACCTTCCTCGTGCACACGGGCGATCGGACCTGGATCGGCGCGAGCCCCGAACGTCATGTGAGCGTCAAGGCCGGCATCGCAAGCATGAACCCGATCAGCGGTACGTACCGCTATCCGCCGAGCGGCCCGACGCTCAGCGGGATCGTGGAATTCCTCGCGAACAAGAAGGAAACCGACGAACTCTATATGGTCGTCGATGAAGAGCTGAAAATGATGGCGCGTTTTTGCACCGACGGCGCCAAAGTCATGGGGCCTCGATTGAAGGAAATGTCGCGCCTTGCGCATACGGAATACGTATTGGAAGGCGAAACGCAAGCCGACCCGCGCGCGATCCTGAGAGAAACGTTGTTTTCGCCCGCGGTCACCGGCAGCCCGATCGAGAACGCCTGCCGCGTGATCGCAAAGTATGAAGACGGGGGACGCAGCTACTACGCCGGCGTGCTGGCCTTGCTCGGCCGAGACGAAGAAGACCGCGTGGAACTCGACTCGGCCATTTTAATTCGCACGGCCGACATCGACCGGCAAGGCGGGCTGCGCGTCTCGGTCGGCGCAACGATCGTCAGACACTCAGATCCCGACTCGGAAGCCGCGGAAACGCGCGCGAAGGCGCAAGCGGTATTGAACGCGCTGGGTCAAACCACGCAAAACTTCTCGACTCACCCGCTCGTTCGCTCGGCGTTGAACGATCGCAACGTGGGCATTTCGGAATTTTGGCTATCCGATGCCGATAAGCGCGCGAAAGCGATCCCCGGACTCGAAGGGCGCAAGCTGCTGATTATCGATGCGCAAGACGCCTTCACCTCGATGCTCGGTCATCAACTGAGCGCGATGGGGCTGACCGTTTCGCTCGCACGCTTCGACGACGAGCGCGTACGCACCGGCGATTGGGATCTAGCGGTCTTCGGTCCCGGCCCAGGGGATCCGCGTAGCAATACCGATGTGCGCGTGCGTACGCTGCGCAAGGCGCTGTCCGACGCACTCGCCAAGCGCAAGCCGTTTTTCGCGGTCTGCTTGAGTCATCAAATGCTCTGCCTGGAGTTGGGGATGCCGATCGCCCGGCGCAATCAGCCCAATCAGGGCGTGCAACACGAAATCGACTATTTCGGTGCACGCGAGCGTGTGGGTTTTTACAACACCTTTAGCGGGACCTATGGCAGCGACGAGCTTTGGCACGACGGCGAAAAGGTTGAGGTCTGCCGCGACGCACGGACCAACGAAGTGCATGCACTCCGCGGAAAAGGCTTCTCGTCGATTCAATTTCACGCCGAATCGGTATTGACCGAACGAGGGATCGGCATCGTGTCCGAGGCCCTGCTGAGCGTGCTGTCCACGCAGCTTGAATCGGTCCATTGAACCGTTGTTCGCTCCATTCACGAGATCATCCAATGAGCGCTTCCGAGTTTTACGACTACGTCGTTGCCGACGCTTTCACCGACACCCCGCTCTGCGGCAATCCGGTTGCCGTGTTCACGAACGCGACCGGTCTCACCGCGAGCGACATGCAGCGCATCGCGCGCGAGCTGAACCTATCGGAAAGCACGTTCGTGTTTCGCCCGAAAGGCGACGGCGACTATCACGTGCGGATCTTTACCCCCGTCAACGAGTTGCCGTTCGCGGGACACCCTACGCTTGGCACGGCATTCGTGCTGGGTCGCACGCACCCCCGGCAGCAATTGGTGATGGAGACGGCGATGGGAAACGTGCCGTTCGCGCTTGAGCGCGACGAGAACGGCCAGATGATCTCGGCGACGATGGCGCAACCCGTACCCACTTGGTCCTCTTATGAATTCGAGGACACGCTGCTCAGGGGCCTCGGGCTCGAGGCGTCCACATTGCCTGTCGAGGTCTATCGAAACGGTCCACGCCACGTGTTCGTCGGCTTACCCAGTCTCGCCGCCCTCTCCGCCGTCAAGCCGGACCAGCGGATTCTCGCCTTGCTGCCCGACGTTGCCGCGAATTGCTTCGCCGGCGACGGCCATCAATGGCGCTTGCGGATGTTCTCGCCGGCATACGGCGTCGCGGAAGATGCCGCTACAGGCTCCGCGGCCGGGCCGCTCGCATTGCATTTGATTCGCCACGGGCTACTCGATTTCGGACAAAGCATCGACATCGAACAAGGCGTGGAGATGGGACGCCGTTCCGTAATGCGCGCCAAGGTAGGCGGCACGCTCGGCAACTTGGGCCCGATTCACGTATCGGGCAGCGCGGTCATCGTCGCAAAAGGCCAGTTCGTTCGCTGGTAATAACCATGGGGTACATCGGCCCCGTCATCAACCGTAGTCAGGAGAAAACATGTCACAGGACGTTTCGGCAGTCGAAGTACAGGAGAACGATTCGGAATTGCGCCGCCGCAATCGCGCCGTGGTCGAGGATTACATGAGCCGGCGCGGCGAAGGACGCTTGACGCGCTACGAGCTGTTCACATCGGACGGCGTCGGCGGCCTATGGACCAACGACACGCTCGAACCTATCGTCGCGTGCGGGCACGAAACGCTGAAAAAACATGCGACCTGGTCGTTGAAATGTTTTCCCGATTGGCAATGGACCGACGTTCAGATTTTCGAAACGCAAGACCCGAATCGTTTCTGGGTCGAGTGCAAAGGACACGGAAAGATCCTATTCCCCGGGTATCCCGAAGGCCACTACGAGAACCACTTCATTCACAGCTTTGCGTTCCGTGACGGCAAGATCAAGGAGCAGCGCGAATTTATGAACCCGTTTAGGCAGATGGTCGCTTTGGGCATTCCGATTCCGCGCATTCTGCGCGACGGTATTCCGAAAGACTAAGTTCGATGCGGCGTCAGCTCGACGAGCCGACGCTGCGCAACGCCAGCTTCTCGACCGTGCGGGCTAAGCTCGCACGCGTCTTACGATTTTGCTTGCGCGATAGATCGTCCACGATGCTGTGAATGCCGCCGAACAAAAATACGGCCGTCATGCGCGTATCGTCGATCGACCACGCGAGTGCCCGTTCTCCGTCCTCGAGCAACCGCTCCAAATCGTCCACGACGCAGTTGTCCAATTGGCCGTCTCGCGGCCGCGGCCATGTCGCGCAAAATACGGCGTCATGCACGCGTATCGATGCCAAATACCCGGTGGCATAAGCCTTCGCCCAAGCCGCAAGCTTGCCGGGCCAGTCAGACTCGATGCGCCTCGTCGCACGGCGAATGCTTTCGAGCAGCTCTTCGCCGAAGCGTGCGCCGAGCGCCGCCAATAATTCGTCCTTCGACGAAAAATACAGGTAGAACGTACCCTTCGCGACTTCGGCGGCGGCCGTGATCTGGTCGACCGTCGTAGCGGCCACGCCATGTTCCACGAATAGCCGCTGCGCGGCGTTCATGATGTCGCTGCGCCGCGTCTCCGGCGGCTTGGTCCTCGTACCCGGCTTAGCGGCAACAGGCATCTTCGGTCAAGCTCCGATTTGTTATAGGGACGATGCCGGAGGATAGCGTATCGGTTCGGGTCATGGCAACAGATCGCCTCGTCGATCGCGATTCGTATGTCCGGGGCAAGGCGATAGCCAATCGTTATTCATCGAGCGCCGAAATAATTTCGTATTGCACAGGACCTGTGAGTATTCATAGCGCGCCACTCGCCATCGCCCCATATGCTTGTGCTCAGCGACGTTTCGTGTACCGGCGCAGAGCCCCGCTCTTTCATCATCGCGGTTTAAAAAGCGAACGCCGCTGTCCGGAGCCATCGCTTTTGTCATTCAACATACCAAGGGTCCAATTGATGAACGGTAAGAAACTGACGATGATCTTCGCTGCCGCCTTATCGGCAGTACCGCTGATTGCCGCCGCTGCGGATAGCACGATCGATGGCGGTGCCCCCCCCTTTTTGCAGGTTCCCATCGTAGTCAAAGAACCGGTCGAGAAGGCACCGTCCGCTTTCCAAATCTGCGGCACCGTCGCAAGGGCGAGATGCTCCGTCGACGCACAAGGAAACCCGCCGAGTTTGACATGCGACGTCGTCAAATACGGTGGCCTAAGCTATTGGCCTATGACGTTCGACGACAACCGCTATGCGATTCTGGTCACGGGCTATGATGAGCGGAACGAGCGGAGGAAGGCCGTGTACGCCCCCGGCCCGCGCCAGATTTGGAAGGTCGGTGTCGACCACTTACGAAAGACCGTCACATTCTTGGGTCAAGGCGATTCGAAAGCGACCCTTCCCTGGGCCGAACTGGCCGGCCATGCCAGCGCGGTGCCTTGCCAACCCGCGACTGAAAAGAAATAGCACGCACGTGCGTCGACGTCGGCAGCGGACCGGCTCCTAATTGCTGCTATCGTCGACGCGCGCCCCGCCGTTGCGCAAGCGATTGAACATTCCCCATTGTTCCCGCTGCCTCAAGTCCCCGTCGTTATCGATGCTTTGCATCAATTCGTCTGCCAGCCTTAAATAATTGCCGGCCAATGAACGCAGGGTGCGCGCATGCGCCACTTGGTCGCGGAATCCCCCACTCGTCGCGCGTTGGATAAGGATCCGGCTGTCGTAATCTATCCTGCCGGCCTCGCGCATGATGTGCGCGGCATGTTCGCGCATCAAATGCCGCACCTGCCAGCCGCCGTCATGCCACACATTCGTCGTTTCTTCTACCGTTCGCTCCAACTGGTCGAAGGCACGCTCGATTCGTTCAAGATCCGCGTGAATGCGATCGGCCGCCTGGGGCTCGCCAAGCTGCAATCGCTGCATTCGATCGACGACGGAATGCGTGAGCGGTGCATGGAGGGGACGCGACGTACTCGCCTCTTGCGAGCTGAAACGTTCCATCGATGGGCCCGCCACAGCAGCTATCGATGCCGCGCGTGACGATTCCTGCGCGTGCGAGCCCGCGATCGAGTCACCCGCGACCTCGCGTGCCCTATCCGCCGTCTTCGCGGGCTCAGAGACCGCTCTCTCGGCCACTCCAAACGACACGCGTCCCGAAGGATCTTGGCGGTCGATAGGGTCATCCGCACAGTACAGATACGGATGAAGCCCCCCGATACCGAACGGACTCGAATCATCCGGGGCGGTGAAGCGCAAGATTCGAGGAAGGTAAAGGCGATGACCACTCCCCAACGGATAGCCATCGCAGACCAAATCACGATATCCAGCCGTATACCCCAGCGCAATCACGATTGACATAGTTGAATTCACAGTATCGAAACAATGAAGGCCGATCCGGCACGACTTCATTCGAATCCCACTCAAATACTGAGTACAACATAGCTCATGTTGATCCACAACCGCACGGCGCATTTCTCAGCATGTGAGAAGGCATGCCCAATAGACACTAAAATTCACCGAAAAACCAATATCGCGCAATGTCTAAACACGACAAGCAATACCCCTCCCTGTAATTGTTTATAGTTGCCAACGCCATTCGCCAGATCTACCCTGATTACGAAAGAAAATTTTTACGATCATCGCAAGCAACTATTTAAAAACAGCTTTTCTTGTTGAAACCATTTTGCGCGATCAGGCGCGCAAATTATTGCGCAACACACTTTTACAGCTCGCGACGTCGATTGATTATGTAGCGCTCGCCCAAGCCCAGGGCCTTTTTAGGAAGGAGCAGCAAAATGAGCGGCAACACAGGCGACGACGGCACTTATACCGCCACGCAGTACATCAGTCTGGACAGCAAAGAGACTAATACAATCTATTCCAATTCCTTAAATCAAATTCACGTTCAAGTTAAATTCACCATCGGCGTGGAAGACGGATCGGCGGTGGATCCCGATCCGACTCAAAACAAGGCCGTCGTCACGCTCGTCGAGTACACGACAGGCGCACCCATTCGGTGCAGCGATGACGGTGCGCCGACCGTGGAGAACCCAGTACCGGGCTGGTCATACAGCACCATCAAGGGGGATTATTGCAATCCCTTTGTGCAAGGCGCGGGCCCCGGTCACGACACTACGAATCCGTCGGATCAGCCCTCGACGGAAACGCTAGATAGTACGCCTGAATTTGAGTACCGCCATTTTTACCTCTCCGATAACTCAGGGACCAACGACGGGCTGCAAGTCGCCTCTTGCATCGCGTGGAAAGACCCGAAAACAGGTAAGCCATTAGCCTGGGACACCACGGCAACGGGGACGGCTCCGGCCTCCGTTCAACTTAACGCCATCACGCCGAAAACCTATAGCTCCCTCAACACCAACGGCGCGAAATTGGATTATCAGGACTACGGATACGCTCGAATTCCCGCAGGTTCGACATGCTATCTCGGAAATTTTTTCTTTAAAATCACGGACCCCGGATTCAAAATAAAAAGCAGCTATATCACAGGAAATACCGTCGACTCTCCTTTTGCGGTAACCGTATCCAATGGCGTTCACGTCTATTTTTACGCATGGCCTACCGGCGACTATGGAACGGATGTGGTTAAGTTCTTGGACATCAACGTATCGTATAACCAACGAGCCAATCAACTATGCATAGCTCGAGGCATGATATCTAATTACAACGCGGATGGAGATGGATGGAACAATCCTTTGTACGCCACCATTTACGATGACTATGGGAATATCGGAAAATTCAAAATCACCATTGGCAACGATCGCGTGAGACCGCAGCTTTTGGATAACAACTAAAAATCAAAACAAAACAATATACTCCTTTAATTTCAATTTCAGATCGAAAAAATTTTCAATAGGCATATATCATGGACAACAAAACGAATCTCTACTATCAAGTAAAGAGCGGAAGCGGAACGAATTCCGCACGATCGTACACAGTATCGATCTACAATAACAGCGATTCGGTTTTAAAGGTCGCAGGAAGCTCCAATTCATCCGGACAATGGAGTGACAATGGTGCCCCCACCGAAATTGGTATCGGCACCTGGGGATCGTTCACATGCGAATCGCATGGATTTTGTACAGGGGCCGAAGGAAGCGTCGTGTACAAAATCGACAAATTGACCCCGACCGACCCCACGACGGTTACATTCAACTTCGCGGTCCCATATTGGGGAAGCAATTCGGCGAGCTGGACCGTAGACCGCGCGGGCTCCGGCTATTACTTCGATCCGGCAACCTCCCCGAATGACGGAAAAAGTGGCATCGATAACGCTAGCGACAGCGTGACGTTCGGTGGCGCCTCTCCGTCGCCAGGCGGGACTTACGGCGGAAATATCGACTAACCGTCCCACGATCCGTCCATATCCATTCATTCCCAATTTACAACTAAGAATCTTATGCGAACCATATCTAAAATTCGTGCCGAAACAATCGAATCGCTATTCGAAGGCGCAGCAAACGATTTTTGGGTCGGCAAAGCCGCCACTTCGGATCAATTGTCGGCAGAACTCGACGGCGATTACATCCCGGCGCTAGTAGGCGGAAAGCGAATCATTTTTGGATTCAACAAACACTTCATCTACAGCCACAACGTAGATCTCTATAGCTACGAAAGCTTCCTGTTGAAAAACAAAGACGGCACCACCTTCCTTCCCGCTCAACAGCATCGATACCTAGGCTTGACGCTGGTGAACGATAGCACCAGGGAGCTTTTGCCGGCTTGCGCAGGCGGTCCTTCCGAGACGGCCCTCGATTTCGCGTCCGGCGACGAGATCGCCCACACTTTTTTCGCAGCGCTCGATCATTTCCTATCCGAACACCCCGAAATAACTCAATACCTGTTCGAGGGGCCGCAAATCGCGGAAATCGTGCGAAAGGTCGAGGAAGGGATTTCGGCAGCGGCTAATCCGAAGCTCAAGCTGACCTTCCTTACGACGTTGGCGGAGCCCTATTTCGGTTTCGAAATCACGCGACCGAGCGCGCAACCGGCAAGCGCAAGCAAAGGCTCCGCCACGCCCTGACCCGACCTTGCTCGGCCTTGCAAGTCTTTGCATCGCGCCCCTGTCCATGAAAGACGCCATGGCGCACGCTTTCGGGAGACCGCATTCATGCAATGGGTGGGAAAGCAGCGGCCCGTCGATGGGCAATGCGCAGACGCGCATATCGCGATCGTCGGAATGGCGTGCCGCTTCCCCGGTCGAGCGAACTCGATCGACGCCTACTGGCAAGCACTGCTCGAAGGCGTAAGCGCAACCGCCGAAATACCGGCGGATCGCTGGAGTCTAAAGCGATTCTTTCATCCTCAGGCCGATATTCCCGGGCGCAGCCACGTCAATCGCGGCGCCTTTCTTTCCCAGCCGCTGGATTCATTCGACGCGCGTTTCTTCCGGATTTCCCCGCGCGAGGCCATGTGCCTCGATCCGCAACAACGGCTGCTCCTCGAGGTAGCGTGGGAAGCGCTCGAAGACAGCGGGATGGCCGCCGATATCCGCGGCTCGCTCACGAGCGTCTACGTAGGCGGCTTCATGCTCGATCGGCTGCAATCGCACAGCCCGCTGCAACGCTCGGCGACCGGTCCGCACACAGCGGTCGCCCATACGATGTCCATGCTTTCGAATCGGTTGTCGCATGTTTTCGACTTGCGAGGCCCGAGCCTCACGGTGGACACCGCATGTTCAGGTTCGTTGGTCGCGCTGCATTTGGCATGTCGTGCGCTTTCGAACGGGGAGTGCGACGCGGCGCTATGCGGCGGCGTCAACGTCATGCTCTGGCCGGACACCATGATCACGCTTTCCAAGGCCGGATTTCTTTCTCCGGACGGCTTATGCAAGACCTTCGATGCGACGGCCGACGGATATGGTAGAGGCGAAGGCGCCGGCGTACTCGTACTGAAACGGCTGGACGATGCGCTGCGCGACGGCGACACGATTCGCGCTGTGATTGCCGGCACCGGCGTGAATCAAGACGGACACACCGACTCGATCACCTCGCCGAGCGCCGAGGCACAGTGCGCACTGATACGACGCGTGCAGCAAGACGCAGGCGTGTGGCCCGATCAGATTCAGTACGTCGAGGCACATGGAACGGGTACGCAAGCCGGGGATCGGACCGAGGCCTACTCCATCGGTACGACGATCGCCACACGCCGCGTCGATGGCGAATCGTTATGGATCGGTTCGGCCAAGACGGCGATCGGGCATCTGGAAGCCGCGGCCGGGATTGCCGGCGTCATCAAGACCGCCCTAGCGCTCGAACATCGCACGATTCCGCCGCACGGGAATCTCCACGCTCCGAATCCCGCGATCGACTTCGACGCGTTGCGCCTACGCATCCCGCTCGAGCCCACCCCTTGGCCGCCCACCACGGAACGTGCCGGCGCCGCCGTCAATGCCTTCGGCTATGGCGGCACGAACGCCCACGCCATATTGCTCGAGGCCCCACCCGCCGGCGAGCAAGCGTTCGTCGCAAGGGCACGTCCGGCCGTTTTTCCCGTGTCGGCGGCGAGTCCCCGCGCGCTCGCCTCTCGCGCTCGTCAACTCGCGAACTGGATGCGCGCAAACCCGGCTCTGGACTTGGATGAAATCGGCTACACCCAGGCATGCCATCGTCCACATTACGATCACCGCGTCGCCTTCGTTGCGCAAGATGCGACGCAGTTGGCCGAGCAACTCGATCGTTGGGAGCGCTCGCCGGAAAGTGGCGAGCGCGAAGACGCAATAGGCACGCAACCGCTGAAAATCGCCTTCGTCTATACGGGCATGGGCGTTCAATTCCGTGGCATGGGTGCCGCATTGGTTGCGCGCGAGCCCGCCGCACGAGCCGTACTCAAGCAGTGCGAGAAAATCTGGCTCGAGCTTGGCGAGGCACCGTTCGCGTCGCTGTTCGAGGAATCCGAGCACGAGCCGATCACCGCACCAAGGCAAGCCCAGATCGCAAACTTCGTCTTGCAGGTCATGCTGACCGAAGTCGCCGCGACATATGGATTGCGCGCCAACTGCTACGTCGGCCATAGCGTGGGCGAAATCGCCGCCGCTTACGCGAGTCGCGCACTCACGCTCGAAAGCGCGCTTCGTATCGTCCACCATCGCAGCCGATTGATGGAGCGCGTGCGAGGACGAGGTGCGATGCTCGCGGTCGCGCTGTCGCCGATCGAGCTCGCCCCTTATCTGGCGAGTGCCCGAGAAAGCGTCGATCTGGCCGCGTTCAACGGCCCCCACGCCACGACCTTGGCCGGCGATACGCAAGCCATCGATCGCCTCTGCGACGAGATGACAAACGCCGGCGTGTTTCACCGGCGCCTCGATACCGAGGTGGCGTACCACAGCCGTCATCTTGACGGGTTCGAAACCGAGTTCAAGGCAGCCCTCGATTCGCTGGTCCCGCGCGAGCCCGATGCCGTTTTGTATTCGACCGTTACGGCATCGCGCATCGACTCCGCCTCGCAAGACGCGACCTACTGGTGGCGCAACGCGCGAGCGCCGGTACGCTGGGGCGACACCCTCGCTGCCATGCTCGACGACGGCGTCGATGCCTTCGTCGAAATCGGCCCTCACCCCGTGTTGGCGCGAACGATCGCCGAATGTGCGTCGCAGGCCGGCAAGCGCGCGATGACCTGCGCGCTGCACCGTCGCGATCATACAGGCGTCGATACGCTGCTCGATGAGCTGGCGAGGCTGTACGCGGCCGGTGCGGACCTCGATTGGCGTACCCATTATCATGGCGGCCGCCGCATCGCGCTGCCCGCGTACCCCTGGGACCGCGAGCAACTTTGGACCGAAACGCAGCTGGCCCGCGCCGATCGTCTCGGCTTGCCCGGCCATCCGCTGCTCAGTGCGTTGATCGGCGAGCCGCAGCCTAGCTGGGAAGGCGATATAGCCGCCCACCTTTATCCCTATTTGCTCGACCACCGAATCGCCGGCGAGACGATCTTCCCCGCGGCCGCTGCGATCGAAATGGCGTTGCTCGCTTATCCGGGGCACGATTGTGGTCCACGCTGCATCGATCAGCTCACACTGCATCATGCACTAGCTATCGACGACAGCCCTCTCGTTCGCCTACAAGTCGACAGCGACGGCCGACACTTTGCGATCTACAGTCGCTCGCGTACGCCCGATGCGCCCTGGAGCCGATTCGCCTCCGGCCGATTCGGCGCCGAGTCGCAACCATGCCCTACGACGCGATTCGATCGTGCCGCATGGCATGCCGGCCGCCCCCATGAAGCGGAGATCGACGTCGATGCGTTTTACTCGCGCGTCGCCGATCTCGGCCTGAATTTCGGCCCCGCGTTTCGCTGCCTGCGACGCATCACCCGTGGAGAGGGAGAGTCGATCGGCGCCATCGCACTCGCGAGCGCGCAGGCAATCGAAGCAGCCGAGTATTTCATTCACCCTTGCTTGCTGGACGGTGCCCTTCAAACGCTCTTGACGCTGGTTTTAGATCAACCGGCACTCGAATCGACGCTATGCCTTCCTGTTTCGATTCACGAGGTTCGCCTTTATCGAAAAGCGGGGGCTGCGGCAACCTGCCGAGCCTGCATCACCGAACGGCATAACGGTGGCGCCACCGGATCCGTCACGCTGTTTACGGCCGACGGGGAAATCAGCGCAACGCTGACGGGTGTCAGCGTTCGCACGTTGCACCTAGCGACCGCGGCCAACGCACCTGCCTCGCGGGACTGGACCTATCGAACCGCGTGGGTACCGGCCCCTGTCGAGCCAGTCGAGAACGCGGGGAGATCGCCGCAAACGTGGATCGTTCATTGCGACGATGCAGGCATAGGCGATGCCTGGGCGGAGCGCGCGCGTAAGCAGGGTGACAACTGCATCACGATCCACGCCGGCACCGCTTATCGACGACATGACGCCTACTCGTTCGACGTCAGCCGCGGCGCACGCAACGACATCCGCCGAGTGCTCACGGAGATCGGCGCGCCGCAAATCGATGCGATAGCGTACTTCTGCGAAGCCGTCGAAACCGACGCCGCGCAAGACCCGACGGGACTGAGCGATGTACTCGAGGCGGTCCATCTCGCACAAGAGGTCGAGCGTCATAACCTGCGAGGCGGTCTCGGCTTTCTCGTCGTCAGTTATCGAGCCCAGTCCGTTCTCGCTAAGGAAATTTATGGGCATCCCGGGCAGCAGGCCCTGATTGGCCTGTTGCGCGTCTTACGCGCGGAACGGCCCGATTGGCGAATCCATTCGATCGACGTCGACACGCGCGACGCCCAGCGCGCCGCTGAAACGGTCCACGCGGAATGGACCGCGCTTCAAGCGGATAGCGAAGTGGCATTCCGCGGGGACGTGCGCTACGTGTCGAGAATCGAGCGCGCCGAGCTTCCCAGCCCCAATCGGGCATCGACGCAGCTCGGCGCTTCGTTCGCCGAAACGGATGGCGCCTATCTTGTCACCGGCGGCTCGAACGGCCTCGGTTTGATGACCGCGCGGTGGTTGGCCGAACGCGGGGCGCGGCATATCGCGATCTTGAGCCGTCGAGGACCGGTCGACGAATGGGCCCACCAAACGCTCGGCAAGCTGCAAGCCGGCGGAACGTCGGTATGGATCGTTAACTGCGACGTGGCCGAGCGCGTGCAACTGCAAGGCGCGCTAGCCAAGCTCAAGTCGGTCATGCCCGCCATACGCGGCGTGGTTCATGCCGCCGCGACCGTGCAAGATGCAAGCTTCGGTACGGTAACCGATCGCGCAATCGAAAACGTATTTCAAGCAAAGGCAATCGGTGCATGGAATCTGCATAGCGCGCTAATCGACAGCCCACTCGATTTTTTCGTCACTTACTCATCGGTCAGCGCCTTGATCGGGAATCCGGGCCAGGCCGCGTATGCAGCCGCAAACGGGTTCCTCGAAGGCCTCGTGAGGTGGCGGCGCGCCCAGGGAAAAAGCGGCACGAACGTACAGTGGGGCGTGATCGGCGAAGTCGGCATGGTCGCGCGCAGCGCCGAGCTCCAAGCCACGTTGGAAGCCCGAGGATTGCACGGCATTGCTGCGGAAGATGCTTTGGAGATCCTGGGCCAAGCTATCGCACACAACTGGGAGAGCCTCGGCATCTTCGATATCGATTGGGCGCGCTGGCGGCGAGTCGCCCAGGTCGGGGGACCTGTCGACCCCCGGTTAGCCGGTCTCGTTCAAGCGCCCGCCGGCGAGCAAGAAGCCGAGCGCGACGCTGGACCTTCTCTCTCGCGCCAATTGGACACCCTGCCGGCCGACCAGCATTGGCAACTTGTCTATGCGGAAGTGACGAACAGCATCTGCAAGGTTCTTCAAATCAAAGACTCGGCACGAATCCGAGGAACAAGCCGCCTTAGCGAACTGGGCCTCGATTCGTTGATGGCTGGCGAATTGGCTCAAACGCTGAACAAGCGCACGGGGATCGACATTTCGCCGTTGGTGCTGTTGCGCGGCCTGAACGTCGCGGAATTATCCGGTTACGTGTTGAAGCACGCCTGAGCCGACGGATCGCGGCCGCAATTTTCTCGAATCTGGATGGATTGGATCGAAACTCAAATCAATCGCTCTGAGTCAATAGGAAAATCATGACTAGCCCCACTTTCGTCACGCAGGCAACCAATTTTCTAAGCGCAATATCGGGCGCAGTCGATCCGCGCACCGGACTGTACGGCGTCAGCATCAATCTGGGGAAATTCTCGGGTAACCGAGGATTGGGCCCCAGCCTGCCGCTTTCGCTCCGATACTCTCCGCTCAACCAAATCGACTTCGGCTTGAGCCGAGGTTTCAAGTTCGACACCTCCGCGTATCGGCGCAGCCAATCGGGCGTCCCGGCCGCACTGCTCCTTTCCACCGGCGAGCAATACGGCGTTCAAGAAACCAGCGGCGACGTCTTTCTTCGGCAACATCCGCTGAAAAGCCTCACGTTCAAGACGCAAAGAAACCAAAAGGGCGAAGTGATCGGCTATCTGATCGCCCATAAGTCCGGCGCCCTCGAATTCCTCGGTGCAGGCTCCAACATCTGCCTCCCGTACAAGATCTATACGGCGGCCGGCCATTGGTTGAACTTCAAATGGGTCGAAAACCAGGACGTCCCTAAACTGCAATGGGTCAAGGACGAAAAAGGCACTACGCTGCTTTCCGCCACCTACTCCACGCTAGGCGCGACTTTTGAAATCCTGCCCGGGAATACGACGGAAGGTTACCGCGTCGAATTCAATTTTCAGGCGGGCTCGCTCGCGAACCTAGTAGCAAAGGGAAGCGACAACGCCAAGATGCAGTGGAGCTTCGACCGGCATAGCGTGGGGGACGGCTCCTGGGGGGTATGGATCACGGGGATGACCGCACCCGGCGGGTATTCGGAAAACGCGTTTTACCCTGAAAGTGGAGGCCACCAATGGCCCCAGGGCGCGCCGTATCGCGCTCCGATGCCGTACGCGAACCGTTTCGAGCGCGATCCCGGCGGCGGCCAGCCCAAGGTCGTATCGACCTACTCGTTTTCGGCAAGAAATTACCTCGGCGCGGCATCGGGTAAAAATTGGGATTCCAGCCAAGACACGCTGATGAGCGGCCCGTTCGATGCGAGCTACCAATACTCATGCATAGAAACCCAGGTGCATGGTCAGGGCACCAATAGGCACGATACGAACATCGAGCGCCTCTACAACGCCTATCACTTGCAGGTCCGAGAAAAGACGACGTGCGGCCTGGTCACGCAACTGATCGAAACGGACTACGACATCAAGCCCAATACGTTTCTCGAGAAGCAGCCCCCGTATTACCAAATGCCCGTTAAAAAGGCGACCACCTGGGACAACGGCCAGGGAGCGACCACCATTGAGACGGTGAAGAGCGAATGGGACGATTGGGGCAATCCGCTAAAGCGAACGGACCCGGACGGGGCCATCACGCAATGGACCTACTACTACGGAGCCGCGAACGCCCCTGACGATCCGCATTGCCCGAGAGATCCGAACGGCTTCGTACGCTTCGCGAGATGGATGCGCGTAGACCCCACTAAGGTCGACTCCCAGCTCAAGGACGCTCGCATTCAACAAACCAATTTCCGCTACGCCGGATTTGCGCCCGCATTCCAGAACGATCAGGTGACCACCGTCGTACTGAAGAGCTACGAGTCGCACTTAAGCGGCGGCTCGGTGGACACGCAAAGCGGAGAACTCGCGGGCGGGACCTTGCTCTCGGAAGCGACGTTCGACTATTTCGGCGGGGACGACGCCGGCCGCTTGAAAGCCCACTCGTTCACGCACTACTCGAACAATTCGAATGGGGATACTTACGTCACGAGCGAGACGTTCGACTATCCGAGTACGGTCGACAAGGTGACGACGAACCACACACTCGATACCTACGACAATCTAACCATCACCGACACCAAAACGATCTCGGCTTTCACGGGACGCGTGCTGAGTACGACGGATCTTCAACAGAACGTCACTACCTACACCTACGATTGCTTCGGCCGGCCGAAAACCCGCACCTTGAATTCGGCGTCCACCGACGGCTACCGGAATCAATGGACTTACGAAAACTATGTGAGTCAACAAGATCAGACTACGAATCACGCCGGCAAGTGGCCGTTCCAGATCATCCAATCGGATGGCAACCACAACCGTATCTGCTACACAATGGACGGACACGGGAATGTCCTTTTCACCGATGTCAACGACCGCGATAGCAGCGACCCCGCCCGATTTCACACTAGCGAGAGTAGGCGATACGATGACCGAGGCCGCCTGCTGAAGTCGACAGGATTCGATTACGACCTCGTCCGCAATACGACATACAGCCTCGAAAAAACGCTGGCGTACGACGACTGGGGCAATGCGGCGACGACGACATACAGCGACCAGACCGTGGAAACGCATCTGCACGATCCGGCTCGTAAAACGACGACCGTCACCCATAGCGGCCCCACGACGGTCACCGGCACGCAGGTCACCACGCTCGATTACAACTTCAGTAAAAAGCCGGTCAAGATCGAACGCTATCTCGCCGGCAAAACACCTGGCGTGGACGCCCCCTACAGCACACAAACCAAGCTGTACGACGGCTTGCACTTACTGCGTAGCGAAACCGAACAATCCGATGCGGACGGCTCCGGCGTATCGAAAAACTTTACGAGCAGCTATGAATACGACCCATGGGGGCGCCTATCGCAGACACAGTTGCCGGATAGTACGGTCGTGCTGCGCCAATACAGCGATACGTCGCCGGAGAAGTACGTCAGCGACATAGCCGTCAGCGGGAAATCCGTCGGCGATCGGAAGTTCGACGGCCTCGGCCGCGTCACGGCCAAGACCGTGTCAGGAAAACCTTGGACGTACCAATACGCGGCTGCCACCGACAGTAAGCCCAAATACGAAAATACGCCCGACAACCAACAGCTCAGTTACACCTATAACCCGCAACTTTCAGAAGCGCTTTGGACTGTCTCGGTAGCCGATGTGAACCAAAGCTATCAATACGACCCGATCAGCGGCGTCATGAACGGTGCGCAGTCGAGCGGGACCAACGAGAACTCGGCGACGCAATTCACACTATACGATTCGGGGCGCTTAAAAAGCGAAACCATCACCTATGACGGAAAATCCGCCCCCCAACCCACGCAATTCGATTACACCGTTGGGGGGGCGTTGCTGAGCTATCGCCATATCGACAATGCCGTCTCGACGGTTTCCCGCGACAGCAACGGCCGGATCACACAGGTGGCAGACGATAGCGTTTCGGTCTCGCCTCTGTACGACAGCGCGGGGCGCTTGACGGGCTGGACGGCGTCCGAGCTGATCGGGGGCAATCCCGCGCATACCTTGACCACGACATTGCAGCTCGACGACATGGGCCGGGAAACGGGCCGCACCGTGAAGGACAGCGCGACCAGCGACGTATGGACTACGACGCAAGAATGGTACGCAAACGATCTTCTGCAAACTCGCTCGATTTCGAAGAACGGCGGCAAAGAGACGAAGTATTCCTACACCTATGATTCGCGAAACCGGTTGACCTCTTGGAGCGTTACGCGCAACGACGAGAACGGCCCGTCGCGCCCATACGATCGATACGGCAATGAGATGACGGGGCAAGATTTCGTCATGGACGGCTACGGCAATATCACGTTGGCCACGACGACGTTCAACACAACGCCCAAGACCACGAACGAGGCGGCCTTTACCTACGACCCGACCCATCCCTGCCTGCTCGTGAGCATATCGAACACGCACGCCAGCTATCCGCCGGGCGGGAAGATCGAGTACGACGCAGCGGGCCGGATTACCTACGACGGCATGGAGACACGGCTGACTTATAACGCGCTGGGTCGCGTCTCGTCCGCGACCAGTTCGCTAACGGGACTGAAAGGCGACTACGGTTACGACCACCACAATCGGCTCTATCGGCAAACGCGTAGCGATGAGAACGATCCGATCTATTTCTATTACAAGCTTCACGACAAGCTCGATCAACTCGTGAATTTGATCCAAGGCGACGACCAACAGCGACTGTTCCGATCGCTTTCCGGTGCACCCGCCGCGCAATTCAATACGGGCAGCAATGCCGGCGCCTGGCTATTGGGTGCGGACATGCTTGGCTCGGTGACGAGCGGCAGCGACGGCGCCACGACCGAGGAGCGCGTGTATACGGCTTATGGCGAAGAGGCGGTCAAGCCTATCGTGAAACCCGATATCACTTAACACGCGACGCCTAATCCACCCCACGCCCAGGTCGAAGGAGAAACGCAGATGAACACGATGTTCGCACAGGGGTTCACCGGAGCCTTTTCGGATCCCATTACCGCCGCGGTTCCGTTGGGCAACGGCTATCGATTTTACTTGCCGGGCCTCATGCGGTTCAACGCGCCGGACGATGAAAGTCCGTTCGGCGTCGGTGGCCCAAACCCGTATGCCTACTGCGCCGGCGACCCGATCAACCGAGTGGATCCGACCGGACATTTCAGCTTTTTCGATATTTTCACTTACATCGGGAAGGGTTTCGAAACGGTTTTCAATTACACGAGCGTAGCTTGGTTGACCGTCAACAAAATTCTTCCGGCGCTCGGCGCGACGGTACCGAAAGCGATCGTCAAGGCGGAGTCGGTCGTGCAGTCCGTCGTGCAAGACGTGACATTTATCGCGATGGCGGTGGTTCTGTCCGTGTTCACGGATGGCGCAAGCCTCGAGCTATTGGGCTTCGTCGCGGCGAACCTCGATATTATCAGCGGCGATCTCGCGGTCGCCTCGGATGTAACCAGCGCGATCCCCGGTCGTGGTATAGCGTCGGTGACAAAAGGCTTGTCGCTCGGTGCGATGGTTACGGGGGCCGGGGGAGGCATATCGGCCAGCTTCGAAGCCTTCGCGAAATCGGCAACGAAAATGGCCGACGTGGGTGAAATAGCGCAAAGCGTCGCGGGCGCCGTCAGGGGAAGTGCTCGCGCCGCGCTCGACAGCACCGGAAAAGTCACTACTTCGCTATTCAAACGCGTAGTTCGCTTGGTTGCCGGATTAAGCATTCAAACGATCATGAACTCGCCCGCGCTGCTCATACCGTTTACGTTCGACGACCCGCCCCGCGTCGAACCGCGGGTCGAGAATTCCGGCCGGCTCGGATTGCGCGGCGATGCGCCTCCCGCGCCGTCGAACAACAACCAAAACCAATCGAGAGTGCTTGCGCAATCCACCCCGCTCGCCGGATGAGCGCACCCGTTCGGGCGGCGGCGACGCCGAATCGATGTACCTCGCACGCCGGCCGTCATCGGCGGCGAGGTCTATCCAATACAGCGCGACTAAGTGGAGAAAGCGAGTGAGTGTCGATTCAGTCCTCGGATATACCGGCTGCTTCCGAGATCGCGTGACGGCCGCTTACCCGCTCGGTCAAGGCTATCGATGGTATCTGCCCGAACTCATGCGATTCAGCGCCCCCGATCATTGGAGTCCATTTGGACTAGGCGGCACTCATCCCTATCTCTATTGCGGCGCCAACCCGATCGATCGGAGCGACCCGAATGGCCACATGTGGAGTCCCACGCAATTGAATCGCGAGTTGGAAGGTATGTTCGAATCCGATCGCGACGCCGGCGGAGCCATTGCAGCGAATGACGCCGGCCACGCGACTCGATCGCCTCCTTCCAGCGGTTTTTCCACGCCGACGCGCGTACCCGGCACGCCCACCCGCTCGGACCCGGTTCACGCATTCCTTCGTGATTGGCAACCGCCCGCGGAGTGGAGACTGGGGGAACGCCAGGTATCGCCCGTCCCCCTCACAGAGACGGAATTCGATCCCGCATCTCCAGCTCAACACGATCCGGGATCGCCTGCTTCGACGATAGCCTACCTCGGGTCGCCGAGCCCGCCGCCGAGCGAGCTACCGACGTTTCGCGAAGTGATGCGGGAGGCGATCGATCGCCGCGCAGAGATTTCACTGCCCGAGGTCCGCCTTTATTGGCCCAACCCTTCCTACGACGATGCGTTGAGCCGACAACAACTGACGCTCTCCCTAGTTCGCGTGCTTCAAGAAAATCGGGTGCCGGCGCGTTACCTGCAAGGCAATCTACCGATAGATACCTTATCCAGGCGATTGGGATACGGCTCATCGACGTTGGGAAAAATGCGAATCAGTTATCAGGATCAGGTGGATCTCGGAAAGCCAGTCTTCGAAAGAAAGGCCGAATTGCTATGGTGGCTCGGTTACATCGAATAACGGCTAGCGCGGCTCAAGGTCCAAGAGGGAGCCTAAGCCGCAATGGGAGAATGCCGATGAGCACGGCTTTGACGCTCCAATATGGAGGGTACGACTACGATCCGATTACAGGCGGCTATCCGCTTGGTTGCGGCTACCGAATCTATTTGCCGTCGCTCATGCGGTTTACCGCGTCGGATACCTCTAGCCCTTTCGACGAAGGCGGCATCAACGCCTATACGTATTGCGGTGCAGATCCCGTCAATCGACGCGATCCGAGCGGACACGTCTTTTTGCCAGCCGTCCTTGCAATCGGCTCAGTGACCGCCATCGCAGTCAAGGCGGCCGGCTCGCTGCTTGTTCGCAAGTTCCGCGCCCCCGTCAAAGAGTGGATCGACGGGTTGCGCATAGACGAACACATCGGCGCATTCAATGCCGAGCGCGCCTCGGTCAACAAGACCTGGGCCACTCGCGACGTCTCTGCCAGGAACCGTTCGCCGGACCGCCCCACGAACAGTAAGGACGCCGGCGCCTTCACCGCCAAGCAAGCGGCAAGTCCCAAAAAATTGGCACGTGCCGTTACCAGGCGACTCGAGCGCGTCGACAAAGATCTTGCCGCAGCCCGGGTGCATCGAGAACGCACTCGCTTGCTTCAACTCGGCGCGCGCGGCAGCCACGATCCCGAGCTCGTGATGCAGTTGGCCTTTGAAGAAAGGGAAGAAGGATTGGCCGATTTGGACTCGGCTCGTCAGCTCATCGACACAATCGCGCCCGTCAAAAGCAATTTGAATTCCGAGCTAAAAAACAGACTGGATGTAGCCGACCGCGAACAGGAAACGCTACGGCACGATTTCGATCGAAGATTTCTTTCCAATCGTTTCCGCGATCGCTGACACTCGAAAGACTTAGCCCTTACCATGAACGACGGTCCCGTCCTTGCTTTTACCGGCGCATTGCGCGATTGCGCCACCTTCGGCATTGCGCTCGGCAACGGCTACCGTTGGTACCTTCCCGCATTGATGCGCTTCACTGCGCCCGATAGCTTGAGTCCGTTCGGCGCAGCCGGCCCCAACCCGTATATCTATTGCAATGACGACCCGATCAATCGCCGCGATCCCACCGGCCACATCGCTTGGTTCGCGGCGGCCAATGACGTGCGCATGTTCGTGACCCGCGAGGCGGCACGCGACGACGACCGCGCCATCTCCGCCAGAGAGCCGATGGCCACGGCCGAGCATGCCACCGCTTCGGGACGCGAGCCAGGGCATCACGTTTCGGTGCCGCGCGAACAAGCGCCGGCCAACGAGGGGTCGCCCCAGGTGGAGCGGACGATGATGGCGGCGAAGAAGCCCATTTCCTATCGTTTCTATTTTGTCGAGGGTGCGGTGCAGGAGATAGAGACCCGCGAGGGAAAAATGAAGGCACTGCGCGGCGATGCCGTCGTCACCGGACGTGCCGGCGAACAGTGGCCGATTCCGCGTGCCGATTTCGACGCCAGGTACTCCGTGGTCGACTTCGGCCTCGCCGTGCCGAACGCCATCCCGGTCATTGCCGAACAGATGAGCACCGCTTTCCGAATTAAGCCCCATTGGTCGGAAGAATGGCTTTTGTTCGAAGCGAAAGACATTCGAGTCAAGGTAGTTGGCGACCCTAACAACAGCTGGGGTGTAGGCAACAAGATATTTTTCGAGACCTACGACGTTTTTTCCGGCTGACGAGGCTTAGGTCCGAATAGGCCCACCTCGCTTGGTCTTTGTCTCGCCGCATCCGCTATCGATTGGAGTAGAGATCCATGCAAGAAAATTTCGTCCTGAACTATACGGGAGCGCATCTCGATAGCGTGACCGCCGGCTATCCGCTCGGCAACGGCGCTCGGTGGTACATCCCCGCTTTGATGCGCTTCAACGCGACCGATAGCTTGAGTCCGTTCGAGGCGGGAGGGATCAACCCCTACCTCTACTGCGACGACAACCCGATCGATCGCGTCGATCCCAGCGGACATCTCAGTTGGTCGGTGACGGGTCGTGCCATCAAGCGATTTTTGGCACGCTTAGCCGCGCACGACAAAGGCCGTTCGGTCGCGGCGGCGCTCGCAACCGATGCCTCCGAGGGTGGAGGTGCATCGTCAGGCGAACGAGCGCTTCATGCGGGAGAAACGGCCAAGCGCCCATCGATCGTTTCCGCACCAAAGCCGCATGGCGCGAGTGCGATACATAAACCCGAGTGGCAGACACTGCCAGCGCCGAGCATTCACCTGTTTCGTCCCCTGACGATCTTGGAGAAGATGACGTTAAAGTCATTCGATCGCCCGGACAAAATCCTGAGCGAGCAGATCTTGGTAAAGCACGCACCACGAGAAGCGTCGGTATATCCGCTCGAGGCATTCGTGCAGCGCTTCAATGTCGACGGCACCGAACACTTTCAGGGTGCGCATGGCGTCGGCGCCCCCGACCCGCTGCGCAGCCGAACTCGAGTCTGCTTTCCGAAACAATCTACGGATTCAGCTACGCCCAATGTAGATGGCCCATACAAGACTCCGGTCACGGCAGCCGCTTCGGAATTCGACGAGGACGAGTTCAATTTCTTTCCAAGCACCCTCGGCGGCTAATCGCGAGATCGCAACGACCTACACTCATGAATAAGCCAACCATGATGGGCTACACAGGTAGCCACGGCGACACTTGCTCGAACGCTTACATATTGGGCGCCGGGTATCGCTTTTATAGCCCCGCTTTGATGCGATTTACATCAAGCGACGATTGGAGCCCCTTCGGTCTCGGCGGCATTCATCCCTATGTCTATTGCGACGACGACCCGATCAATCGCCATGACCCGTCAGGCCATGCGCCTTGGAGCTGGATCAGAAAGCTCGCGCGGTCGATAGGTTTCGGAAACAGCACGCCGACCGCCGCGAAAGACGCCACCGCCGCTGCGAGATCCACGGGGCAAGACTCGTCCGTTGTGATCACCTCCGGACGTCATATCGGGGCTGCGGAGCCGCCTCCGAACTATCGGAAGCCACCGCATCAATGGGAACCCACGGAGGAGGAAATCGACGATGAGCAGGAGGAATTGGCGCGGCGCGCCGAGGGACGGCAGCAGGCATTCGACGACATGATGGCGCCGATCAGGCAAGAAGCCGCCCTGCGACTAGCACGCGAGCACACGCAATACGTGAGCGCGCAACGACGGATAGCGGAATTGCTGAATGCCCGTCCCTCTCGTACCCGGTCAAACTCAATATACGGCCGGTATCCGTATCCCGGAGAAATCGACCCTATCGACCGCACGAGGACGCGGTTGCAGTTTAACTTTCTCACGAACATATGGCGGGCCAGAGTGTCCCATCCAGCCCCTTTCGCAAGCGAAGCGCAGCATAGTGAATCTCTCGAAATATTACGCATGCGGATTGACGCAACACTTCGCCAATTCGTATCGTCCCAAGTGCCGTACACGCCGGGGCTCTCGGCACGCACAGCGTTCAATCTCACGCCTTATTAATGGCCCCTCGGAATTCAAGCCTCGACCGCGCGAACAAGTCACCACGCAGTCCGACGTAAGGAAAGGCCATGCGTACTCGTTGCAGGCTGGGTTTTACGGGCGCCCTTAGGGATGCCGCGATGCCGGGCTACCTCTTGGGTAACGGCTATCGCATCTATCTACCGTCGTTGATGCGTTTGAACGCGCTCGACAACCTAAGCCCGTTCGGAGCGGGAGGGCTCAACGCGTACGCATACAGCGATGACGATCCCATCGATCGCATGGACCCAACCGGGCACATGAATATCGATCTCGGTGAACTGGATGCGTTACAAAGCGTGTTTGCCCATAGCGACACTCGATCGCGGCCTCCCGCGACTCGCCTCGATGAATTTCCGCGCGATACCGACCGCCCCATCGCTGCGGAAAATAGCGCAAGCCCCAAAGGGTCTCCCACGACTAAGAACCCGTCGCCGAAGCCATCGACCCCAACCGCGGTCGTCGCACCTTCCTTGCGACCGCCGCTCGGAAGCGAGCGGACCTACCTGGCATGGCGTCGGGATCCGGTTACGCCCATCGAACGAGCGCAGCGTATTCAAGCCGCCCAGTCGCTGCTCGAGAACCCTCCGCTCTTCGACGAAGAGACCTTCAACGCCGTGCCGCCGGTGGGTTGGCTCGCGAGAGGCTATCAGCAAACACTAACGCTCGAATGGACGGTCTTGACGGAACAGACTCCAATGCGTGTGCTCGCTCATGTGCACTATGCATGGGAAAACGGCGCATGGAAGAAGTTTGCGGGGCATGCATGGATCCCAGGCGTGAAAAACTGGCAATACCGCACACCCGAGGCCGTGGTCGATTTGGCACGGGACATTCCGCCGCCGCCCAGCCGAGTCGGATGGCCCTAAGCTCTTCGCCCCATTCGACCATGAGCCACGAATGGACGACATCACGTCCCCATCCGCTCGACGCGAGCGAGCGCTAACCACGAAGAGGCCACACCATGGAGCAGCCGTTTGCGATCGGATACACGGGAAGCCATGTGGATACCGGTACCCGCTATTGCGTGTTAGGAAATGGTTACCGGTGGTACAACCCTGCGCTCATGCGATTCATGTCGAGCGACGACTGGAGTCCCTTCGGTCCTGGCGGCATCAATCCTTACGTCTACTGTATGGACGATCCGATCAACGCTAGCGATCCTTCTGGGCATGCGCCGTGGGGTTGGTTGGGCAAGATGACCCGCCGCCTGCGCGCCGCTTTGCCCGACGGATCGATCGATGCGGAAAATTCCGCGCTGCATTCCAAGTCATCGAGCTCGACGCTCGCCAAGTTTTTTGGACATCATCGTCCCGAACGAAGCGGATCGATGCGAAGCGATCGCGTTCCGATCGTCGCCGCCTATCGAGAGGAGGAAGCCGCACGTGAGGCGCTCGAGAACTACCTAGCGGTGGACGAACAAGCCGAGCAAGCGTGGGCGGAAAGAATGCGGCGCGTGCCCGCACAAGCCGCGGCGGCGGCCCAAGCCGCCGAGCTTTGCGATACGGCGAAGGCCGCCGCACACGCAGAATGGCAACGGCGTCTGGACTTCGTCTTCGATGCGACGCAGTCGACGCTCAGCGAGATCGAGCAATCGCGGCCGCGATTGGAGCGTTCGCATTCTCTGTATAGCCGCTACCCCAATACGGGGCTAGATGCCGTCGGTCCGCAAAGGCTGTGGCACGAACACTTCGTCTTTCTCATCCGCAGAATGAACGACCGTCACGCGAGTTGGATCAGCGACGAGATTCGGGCGGCGATGCCGGGCCGTATCCGAGGCGACATGGAAGATACGCTGAAGGCGATGATGCGGGACCGCCCGCAGCCGCAGCGCATGGGCATGCAAGCGGCTTTCGATATCACCTCGCCCAATTGAAACCCTATCGAGTGCATTGACGTTCGAATCGGAAGCGAAGCGCTCTTACTCAAACAGTTCGACGACAACGCTCGCCCCGCTCCAATCGATATCGGGCCACCGTCTCCCCGTCGCGCTCGCCAACGAGCGCGGCGAGCCTCATTCCGATCTTCTCGGCCACGGCGCGTGACGCCTTGTTTTCCGGGTCGATGTCCGCAATGACTCGGGGCAGCTTGACCGTGTCGAGCGCGTGGGTCGCAAGCGCCTGCGCCGCCTCGCTCGCGATACCCCTTCCCCAAGCCGTCCGCACGAGTCTCCAGCCGATCTCGATCTCCGGCCCAACGCCGTGATCGGGAATGAGCATGACCCAGCCTAAGAAGACCTCGGGCGCCGCGCGTTCCCGAATCGACCAATACCCGAGGCCCGGCGGATAGGGCCGCGTGATCCGAAATTCCAAAAAGCGCCGGTGCTCGACCGGGTCGCTCCACGGCCCTTTGACGAAGCGCGTCACCTCCGGATCCCGGTCCATCGCAAGGCACGCTTCGAGATCGTCGAGCGTGCGCCCGCGAATCAGCAAACGCGGCGTATCGAGCGCGGGCAAGGCGATACCGGATCCGTGAGCCTGTGGCGCACAAATTGCACGTTTACCATTCCCTACATTCATCTGAATATCGCCCTTTTAATCGCCTTTCAACTACCAAACGATTCGCCGTCAGGTACGCGCTGCATGCCCGAAGCGCCTAGGGATTAGCCCGTAGAGCGCATTTCCGAACCCTGCGTCCGCTTAAAGAGCGCGTACACTTTGATCACCCACGGGACGATGCGTGCCGTGCGCCATAAGCATGCGAGTGGAGCGTCCGGCGCGCAAGACCTGGAGACCCAAGGAGACATAACCAAATGAAGTGGACCAAGGAACAACGGAATGTGACGATCGCGGCCTACCTAGGCTGGACGCTCGACGCATTCGACTTCTTCCTCATGGTATTCGTGCTCAAGGACATCGCGACCGAATTCCATACCAAGATCCCCGCCGTCGCTTTCGCGATCACGCTTACGCTCGCGATGCGCCCCATCGGCGCGATCATCTTCGGCCGCCTCGCCGATAAATATGGCCGGCGCCCCACGCTGATGGTGAACGTTGCGATCTACTCGCTGCTCGAATTGCTATCGGGGTTCTCCCCCAACCTCATGACGCTGCTCGTGTTGCGCGCGTTGTTCGGCATCGCGATGGGCGGCGAATGGGGCGTGGGCTCGGCACTGACGATGGAGACGATCCCGGCGCGCTCGCGCGGCGTCGTGTCAGGCCTTCTGCAAGCGGGCTACCCCAGCGGCTACCTGATCGCCTCGATCGTCTTCGGCGTCCTTTATCAGTACGTGGGCTGGCGCGGTATGTTCTTCGTCGGCGTCGCGCCGGCGTTGCTCGTGCTGTACATTCGCGGCAACGTGCCGGAATCGCCGGCCTTCAAGGCGATGGAGGCCAAGCAGCACAACCGCGCGGGCCTGCTCGCCACCATCGGTAAGAATTGGACGCTTGCGCTGTACTCGATCATCTTGATGACGGCGTTCAACTTTTTCTCGCATGGCACGCAAGATTTGTATCCGACGTTCCTGCGCGAGCAACATCACTTCGATCCGCATACGGTATCGATCATCGCCATCGTCTTGAACATCGGCGCGATCGTGGGCGGCCTCGTCTTCGGGACGATCTCGGAGAAGATCGGTAGGCGCCGCGCCATTTGCATCGCCGCGCTGATTGCCCTGCCCGTCCTGCCCTTGTGGGCGTTCTCGAGCGGCGCGGTCATGCTCGCCATCGGCGCGTTCCTCATGCAGATTTCCGTGCAAGGCGCGTGGGGCGTGATTCCCGTCCACCTGAACGAGATCTCGCCCGACGAAGTTCGCGCCACGTTCCCGGGGCTCGTCTATCAGCTCGGCAACTTGATCGCATCGGTCAATGCGACCATGCAAGCCTCGGTGGCCGCCAGCTCCGGCAACAATTATGCCTTCGCACTCGCCATCGTCGCGGGTATCGCCTCGGTCGTCATCGCCGTGTTCATTCTGTTCGGCCCCGAGCGGCGCGGCATCGACATGACGCGCTCGGCGCAGCAAGTCGCATCGTCGACCTCCGTTTAATCGCTCACCCTCGTCCACGAAGAAAGGCGCTCCGGCGCCTTTCTTCCTTTGCGCACACGAACTATCCTTGACGTGCTGCACCGCAGCGCGATCGAGCCGCGAGACGCGCTCTAGAGGAGTCCGTCGACAAACAACGCTTGCCGCGATTTCTTCACGTTTTTATCGTGCTAAAAATAAGCAAATTTCAATCAGAGACTTGAATCGCTTGTTCGCGGCCGGGTAACCGGCAAGGGAGGCGCACATGGCAGGTCGTACATCCAGCCGAAGCACCGGCGACACGAAGGCACGCATCCTCGATGCGGCCGAAGACATCTTCATCGAATGCGGCTACGAAGCAATGTCGCTGCGCCAGATCACGTCGCGTGCCGACGTGAATCTGGCGGCCGTCAACTACCATTTCGGGAGCAAGGAAGCGCTCATTCACGCGATGCTCTCGCGTCGGCTCGATAAGCTGAACGTCGAGCGCTTGAAGCTGCTCGAGCGATTCAACGCGCAGCTCGACGATCGCCTGACTTGCGAGCACGTACTCGGCGCCATGTTCATTCCGGCGCTGCGCCTTTCGCGCGATACGCGCGCAGGCGGCCCCGCTTTCCTACGCTTGCTCGGCCGAGCCTATACGGATCCGTCCGCCTTCATCCACGACTTTTTGAACGGGCACTACGCCGACGTCGCCGAACGATTTTTCGATGCGTTCCAGCGCGCGCTGCCGCATCTGCCGCGCGAGGAGCTGGGCTGGCGGCTGCACTTCGCGATCGGCGCGCTTTCGGGCGTGCTCGCGGGCGCGGATACCGACAGCCTCATCGCGGAGTTTTCCAAAGGGCAAACGATCAGCGACTTGCATCTGATCGCCCGGCTCGCGTCGTTGATGGTGGCCGCGCTCAAAGCACCGTTGCCCGATGCGGCTCAACTCGCCGCATTCGCCGCCGTGCTCGGCGATGCGGGCGACAGCTGCGACGCCGCGGCGGGCATCAGCGCATGCGGGCCGCTCGATGCCCAGCTCGACGCCACGCTCGATGCATCCGAGCACGACGAGCTCGATCGCCCAAGCGAGACCGCAGCATCGCAGCTCGTGGCGGCCACGACACTGCAAGCCGCCGCTACGCCCGCCGCGCAACTGCAAGAAGGTTCGCGCCCCGCCTTCTAACGAGGGGCGGCGCGCGCGCCGCTCGGAGGAACGCTCAATGACTTGGCTCGTCGTGGCGCTCGTCGTCGCGGGCGCGATCTTGATCTTCGCCGAAGCCGCCGCGCTCTGGTGGCTCGGCACGCTCTGTCTCTGGCTCGCCATCGTCGCGCTCACGGGCGCGGCCGGCATCGCCGGGTGCATCGCGCTCGGCATCGTCCTGATCTTGCCGGCCATGATTCTCGCGTTGGCGCCCTTGCGGCGCGCGCTCGTCAGCCGTCACCTGCTCGCGCTCTTTCGCCGCGCGCTGCCCGATATGTCGGCGACCGAGCGCGATGCGATCGAAGCGGGCACGGTTTGGTGGGATGCCGAATTGTTCACGGGCCGCCCCGACTGGGATGCGCTGCTCGCGTACGGCCCACCCGTGCTGTCCGACGAAGAGCGGGCATTCGTCGACACCGAGTGCGCGACGCTCGCCGATCTCGCGAACGACTGGGAGACCACCGCGCGTTGGCAAGATCTGTCGCCGCAAGCCTGGCGCTACGTCAAGCAAGAAGGCTTTCTCGGCATGATCATCGACCGGGATCACGGCGGCAAAGGGTTCAGCGCCTACGCCCATTCGCAAGTCGTGATGAAGCTCGCGTCGCGCTGTTCGGCTGCCACCGTGTCGGTCATGGTGCCCAACTCGCTCGGGCCCGCCGAATTGTTGCTGCACTACGGCACGCAAGCGCAAAAGGCCCACTACTTGCCGCGTCTCGCACGCGGCGAGGAAATACCGTGCTTCGCGTTGACGAACCCCTATGCCGGCTCGGATGCAGCGGCGATACCCGACGTCGGCGTCGTCTGCAAAGGCGAATACGAGGGTCGCGAAACACTGGGCTTTCGCGTGACCTGGGACAAGCGCTACATCACGCTCGGTCCGATCGCCACCGTGCTCGGTCTCGCGTTTCGCGCCCGCGATCCGCAACGCCTGCTTGGCAGCGACGTCGAGCCGGGCATCACGTGCGCGTTGATTCCCACGTCGCACCCTGGCGTCGTGATCGGCCGCCGGCATTGGCCGCTAAACGCCGTCTTCCAAAACGGTCCGACCTCGGGCAAAGACGTCTTCATTCCGATCGATTGGGTAATCGGCGGCCCCGCGCAAGTGGGTAACGGCTGGCGCATGCTGATGGAATGCCTTGCGGCCGGCCGGGCGATCTCGTTGCCGTCGGCCGGGGTGGGTACGGCGAAACTGGCCGTTCGCGGCACAAGCGCCTATGCCGCGCTACGCCGCCAGTTCAAAACGCCGATCGGCAAATTCGAAGGCATTCACGAAGCGCTAGGCCGCATGGGCGGCAACCTGTACGTCATGGATGCGATGCGCCGGCTATGTGCGCAAGCGGTCGATCTTGGCGAGAAGCCTGCCGTGCTATCGGCGATCGCTAAATACCACGTAACCGAGCGATCGCGCCGCGTCATCAACGATGCGATGGATATCGCCGGCGGTAAAGGCATCTGCATGGGCCCCTCGAATTTTCTCGCGCGCGCCTATCAACAATTGCCGATTTCCATCACCGTCGAAGGCGCCAACATTCTGACGCGCTCGCTCATCATCTTCGGGCAAGGATCGATAAGGTGTCATCCGTACCTGCTCAAGGAGATGACGGCCGCGCGCGATGACGACGACGAGCGCGCGCTCATCGCGTTCGACTACGCGCTGTTCCGGCATGCGGCATTTTTCGCCTCGAACGCATTGCGCAGCTTCGCGCATGGCATAACCTGCGGCGCGTTTCTCAGAAGGCCAAAGGCCGCGAGCCCGACGCTCGCCAACTACTATCGCGCCGTCACGCGCCTTTGCATCGCGTTCGCTTTCGTAGCCGACGCCTCGATGCTATTGCTAGGCGGCGCCTTGAAACGCCGCGAGCGGCTATCGGCGCGCCTGGGCGACGTGCTTTCGCAACTCGTGCTGATGTCGGCTACGCTCAAGCGCTTCGAAGACGAGGGCGCCCACCCCGAGGACCTCCCGTTCGTGCGATGGGGCGTCAAGGACGCGCTGCTCGCGGCCGAGCAGGCATTCGAGGGCCTCTTCGCGAACTATCCGAATCGATTCGCCGCCGGCCTCATCCGCACGCTTGCCTTCCCGCTCGGATTGCGCCACCGGCCGCCCTCCGACGGACTCGTCAGTACGATCGCGCTGCTGTTGCAAACGCCATGCGGGGCACGCGAGCGGCTGCTCGCCGATTCGCATGTGCCCGCGCAACCCGATTCGAACGATCCCGTCGCGTGCGGCGAGCGATTGCTCGAGCTCTGTCAACAAGTGGCCGAAATCGAGACGAAACTGCGCGAGGCCGTACGCAGCGGTCATGCGCGGCCCATGCCGCAAAGCTTGGCCGAATTGCCGCAATGGGCCCGCATCGCCGAAGAGCGCGCATGGATCGAGCCGCGCGAGCGCGAGGTGCTCGATCGCTACGCGCGCGACGGTGCGAACTTGGTACACGTCGACGACTTTCCCACCGATTTCGATCGCACGGCGAGCGGACCTGCCGTCGGCTCGCAAGCCACGCATGACGCGCCGCCCACCCCGCGCGGCGACGACGAGCAGCCGGTCGGCAAGACCGCCCCCGCCGATCTTTGAATCAACGCCGGTCGCCCTCGATCGGCTTGATCGCCGCGGGGTCGTCGCGGCGACGACAACCCAGGGAGAAAACGATATGGATCAACCCATTGCCCCGCAGGCGGCATCGGGCGCATTAGGCGCGCTCGCCGGCATGCATCTCGATGCAGCGGATACGGACGGTGTCTGGTATGCCTCATATCCGCCCGACGTGCCGCACGAGATCGACGTCGGTCAATACGCCTCGGTCGCTCACTTCTTCGACGAATGCACGTCGCGCTTCAGCGGTCGAACGGCTTTCGTCAGCATCGGCTCCGAGATGTCGTACGACACGCTGGCCCATAAAGCAAAGGCATTCGCGGCCTATCTGCAAAGGATAGGCATCGGGCGTGGCGATCGCGTCGCGATCATGCTGCCCAACACGTTTCAATATCCGGTGTGTTTGTTCGGCGTCCTAAAGGCCGGCGCCGTCGTCGTCAACGTCAACCCGCTCTATACGCCGCGAGAACTCGCGCATCAACTGAAGGATAGCGGCGCGAAAGCGATCGTCGTCTTCGAGAATTTCGCGAAAACGCTCGAACAGGCCATGCCCGGCACGGCCGTCGAACATGTCGTCGTGACGGCGCTCGGCGATCTATTGGGCGAAACGATCAATGCGAAGGGTCGCCTGCTCAACTTCGTCGTCAAGCGCGTTCAGAAGATGGTGCCGCCGTATCGCCTGCCCCAATCGGTGCGAATGCGCGAAGCCCTTGCCCTAGGCGCCAAATCTCCGTTCATGCCGGTCGACGTTACGCACGACGACCTGGCGTTTTTGCAGTACACGGGGGGGACCACGGGTGTCGCCAAGGGCGCGATGCTGACGCATCGCAATGTGGTCGCCAACCTGCTGCAAGCCAAAGCTTGGGCCGAAAGTCAATTGAGCGGCGACGTCGAGACGGTGCTCACACCGCTGCCGCTTTATCACATCCTCTCGCTGACAGTTAACGGATTGATCTTCCTCGGCCTCGGCGGCCGCAACATTCTGATCGCCAATCCGCGCGATATGAAGCGCGTCATGCGGATTTTGCGCAACCAAACGTTCTCCGGCATCTTGGCGATCAACACGCTCTATAAGGCCTTTCTCGACAACGAAGAATTCTGCAAGCGGGATTTTTCCAACTTGAAGCTGGCGATGGCGGGCGGGATGGCGACGCAACGCGCCGTCGCGGATCGCTTCAAAGCGGTGACGGGAAAACCGATCGTCGAAGGTTACGGCCTTACCGAGTGCTCGCCGATCGTCGCGTTGAATCCCGTCGATTTGAAGCATCTGCGCGAATTCGACGGTTCGGTCGGTCTTCCCGCACCGTCGACACTGGTCCGCTTTCGCAAGGAAGACGGCGCATGGGCCGGCATCGGCGAGGCCGGCGAGCTATGCGTGAAGGGACCGCAAGTCATGAAAGGCTATTGGATGCGGCCCGACGAAACGGCGAAAGTCCTCGACGCCGACGGCTGGCTCGCAACCGGCGACATCGGCATCATGGACAGCGCCGGCTTCATCAAGCTCATCGACCGCAAGAAGGACATGATCCTCGTGTCGGGTTTCAACGTCTATCCGAGCGAAATCGAAGATGTGATTGCGATGCATCCGGGCGTGCGGGAAGTCGCGGCGATTGGGATCCCCGACGACGCGCAAGGCGAGCGCGTGAAGGTCTTCATCGTACCGCGCGCGCCTGGACTCACGCGCGACGAGATCTTGCAGCACTGCCGCCAGCATCTGACGGGCTACAAGGTGCCTAAGCTGATCGAATTCCGCGACGAGTTGCCGCAGACGAACGTGGGCAAGATCTTGCGGCGGGCCCTACGCGACGAAGAACTCGCCAAGCTCGACACGCTACGCAATGCGACCGCTAATACTGCAAATACGGCTGATACCGCTAATACCGACGGCGCCACGCCGCCAACGGCGATGCACTGAGGTGCGTTCGCACGGCGGCGGTCCAAGCAACTCGCGCGCGGTCGTCGCCGGAGATACCCCCGTCGCGGCGAGTTTCATTGCCGGGAAACGGGCGGCACCGCATCGATCTCGAACGCTATCGCCCAGGCGTCGGTCGTGCGTCCCTGCGCGCGCGGGTCGACCGCCGTCGAATGAAAGTCCCGGCCGTACGCAAGCGATAAACTTCGCAGTACGAAACAATCGGACGAACGCAATACGCCCTCGATCCGCCCCGGCCAATCGCGCAGCGTTTCGTACCAAAGCACGCCCATATCCGCGCCGGCGCGAAGGTACCGTGCGTCCGCTCCTTGCCGGAGCGCTGCGTACGAGCGGCTGATAGGCATAGCGGCGTCGATCAGGACAAGCAAGCGCGCGGATGCCCTATTTCGAGCGGCAACGCAATCGAGGCCCGGCACCGCGCAACTCATCGCCGCTACGCGGAGGCTCGAACGCAAAAAGGTGCGGCGATCCATCGTCGAAACTCCTCACAACACACCGCGTTTCGCCCGCCAAGCGCGAGGCCAGATGCCGGACTTGCCCGGCGCGAGAATACCGTCGGGATCGAGCGCGTCTTTGATCGTCTCCGACATTTTGAGCAGCGCGCCGTCGTTGAAATCGTACTGGGACGCGGCGAAATCCATCGTCGCCAAATGCGTGCGGTAGACACCATAGCCCTCGGCGCGCGTATCGCTCATTAACACGCGCTGCAAGTCGGCCGCGGCATCCACTTGATGCGGATCGGTGCGGTCGAAGATGGTCGCGACGATGTGATGCAAGTGCCGCTGGCCGGCCGTGAATCCGCCGTAATAGTCGAATCCGTACTCGGCTAAACGCGCCTTGGCCACCGAATATTGCCGCATCGCATCGGGTCCCGTGAAAGGGCAAATCGGCGAAAAATCGACATGCGCGCCCGTGCCGCCGCGCCAGTCGAGCATGCGAAATGCGCTCATCGCGGGGATGCCGGCCATGTTCCCCTCGCTGCCGCCCGTCGGCACATCGCCTGCCTCGTACCGGTGGGCCTCGATTGCGGCGCCGGGCAAACGCGCGAATGCTTTTTGCGCAGCGGCGAAACGCACATCGACGATATCGCGCTCGCCATAAAGGGCGAAGTGAACGTTCCAGCGGCCGATGCCGAGCCGCGCGACGATGGCGTCAACGACCGATTCGGGCAGCGGGCCAGCTCCGTCGTACCAATCCGCGCGCGAGGAGACGCCCGCGGCATGGCGAATCGCCCCTTCGATGACGGCATGGTTCTGGACGATTTCGTTCAACCTCAATGGCCGAAGCGTTTCGACGGCGGCCGCGAGGTCGTCCTCGCGCGGCAGCTTGACGTGCGCGATCAAGTAAGCCGGCGGTTGGGGCATGAGCCAAAGGCCGAGCTTCGTGACGATGCCGAAGTTCGATTGCATGAACATCGTGTCGTAGGACGGCCCAAACCCCGCCTTGTACAACTGCCACGTGCGGCCGATTTCGATCGCCCCCATCCCCGTGCGCACGAGCTCTCCGTTCGCGAGCATGACTTCCATGCCGCATTGAGCCGCCGCATGATCGCCATAGGCGGTGTAGCCGAAGCCCCGCTCCAGTGCATTGCCGAGCACGCTGCCCCACCCGGCGGCAGCGGGATCGATCCATAGCTTCATACCATGCCGGCGCAAGTAGTCATGCAAATCGAAATAAGTCACGCCGGGCTCCACGAGCGCATAGGCCAGCGTCTCGTCCACTTCGACAATGCGATTCATGCGCTTTAAGTCGAGTACGACCGACCCTCGCAAACGCGGGGCCGCGCCGCCATAGGCGAAGTTTCGTCCCGTCGAGACGGGCCAAAGCGGCAGCCGATACGCCCGCGCGATCTTGAGCACCTCCCGAATTTCGTCGGTCGATCGCGGCAACACCGCCGCCGATGCGGCGAAAGATTGCGCCATGGGTTGCGGCGTAAATGGATCGGCATAGTCGTCCAGACGATCCTTTGCGCGCTGTACGTTCGCTTCCCCCACGACGGACGCCAACTCGCGCAACGCGCGCAAAAACTGCGTTTCGGACAGGTTCGGAGGGTGTACGCTCGTCATCGAATACTCCTGCGCGCGTCGAAACAATGGCTCAAGGCGCGGCAAAGCGCGACCGGTGCGATGCCGTCCGAATTTTCTTCATTCATGATAGGCACTGCCGATGCTGCTTCAAGAAAACGAGTGCGGCAAATACCGCTTTTGGCCCCGACACCCTGCCGCGCGGGGGCCGGGCAGTGCGAAAGATCGGCGAAAAACGACGTCGCGACGCATGTATACGGACGATCTCAGCCAAATCGATACGCGCATCGCGCGCCCGGGGTAAAATCCCGGCCAATCGTGAATCGTGCGCGCCTCGTCGCGCAGCCGCCAACTAACCGTGGAGCAGCCCCCGCTGCTGTACTCGCAATGCCGAATCCGTCCGAATCGCATCCGCAGAACGACTTCATGAACGCCGCGCGCAAGGAGCGCAAGCGCGTCGAGATCTATCTCGTCAACGGCATCCGCCTGACGGGATGCATCGAGTCGTTCGACCAATACCTCGTCATGCTGCGCACGCCCGTGGGGCTGCAAGGCATCTACAAACGCGCCATTTCGACGATCCAGATCGATACGGGTACGCGCCCCGGCCCACGCGGCCCGCGTCCCGGCGGCGGTTACGGCGAACGTCACGGCCCGCGTGAAGGGTCGGGGCCGCGCGAAGCACGCGAGCCGAGGGAGCCGCGCGAGCCACGTGAAGGATACGGTCCGTCCTCGAGCAGCGAGCATCGCTCGTCCGAAGGGCCCGTCGTCGTCACGCGCCGGCGTCGTCCGTTCAGCACACTGCAAAACAACAACCCGTCCAGCGATACGAACGGCTCGGATCACCGCGACGAGTAACCGCGGCGGCCGCCGCGCGGCGCCGTTGCCGGCTAACGCTGTGCCTCGTCCCGCGGCGACGCCCTGCTCCCGGATTGCGTTCGCTTAAGTCCCGTTCGAACGAAGCGATGTGCTCGCCTTTGGCGATGCGCGTCGCATATTGTTCAGACTATTTTTAGCAATCCGGTCGGCGATCCCGAAGCTTTCTCGGCGCACCCACCGTCCAAGCGGCGACCGCATCGAACTAGTGCGCGCCGCCCCTGGCCATCATCCTTCCCGTCCCGCGAATCGCATCGCCCCCAGCGCTTGGTATACCATTATGCCGACCGATGATGGGACACCCTATGCAAACGAAGATCGATTCCACGGCTGACGCCCTCGCACAATCGCTGCGCGCGGCTATCGCGACAGGCGAATTGGGCGACGGCATGCGTCTAGTCGAGCGTGACCTGGCCGCCCGCTTCGCCGTCAGCCGAATCCCCTTGCGCGAAGCACTGAAAAAGCTCGAGGCCGAAGGCCTCGTCGAGATCTATCCGAACCGCGGCGCCACGGTGCGCGCGCTTACGCCGAGCGACGTCGAGGAAATCTATGCGATGCGCACATTACTCGAGGGCGATGCGATCTTTCGCGCCGTGAAGCAGATGGACGAGGAAACGATCGTGCGTGCGGAGCTCGTGCATCGACTGTTAGGCAAGACGAAGACGGCCGATAAGCAAGGCGAGTTGAACCGAGAGTTCCACGAATTGCTGTACGCGCCTTGCGGCAACGCCCGGCAATTGAAGGCGATTCGCGAACTGCGCGGCCAGGTCGAACGCTACGAGCGGCTACAAAGCACGCTGCTCGCCGATACGGCCGCGTTTCAGCCCGAGCACGAGGCTATTTTGGAGGCTTGCCGGCAGCGCGATGCGCGCGGCGCGCGCGCCATGACGGCGACCCATTTGGCGAGCGCGAAGCGCATCGTCGAACGAGTCGTCACGCAAGCATTCGCCGAGCGGCGACCCGATCCCCTCGCCGCACGAGACGCTAGATGAGATAAGGCGGTCGCAGCTGTCGCGGACCGAGGCAACGAGTGGCATCGAGCGCGCCCGATGCCACCGAGGTCTCAATGCTTGCTGCGGCGATGCGAATGCGGATGCTTAGCCGGCAGACCCTGCTGCGTTTCACGTTGCAGCAGATGGATTTGGTGCTGCATGGCGCTCAACTGTTCCTGAGCCGCCGCCTTCTGCGTCTGCAATGCCACCGCCTCTTCGCGAGCTTGCTTTTGGCGGGCGGCGACGAGCGCTTGCTGCTTATGCGCCACCTCGAGATCCGCTTGCAGGCGATCGGCTCGTGCTTGCGCCTTCGCGAGCTGCTCTTCCGTATAAGCCTTTTGCGCCGCGAGTACCGTGCGCTTGATCTCGACATCGGCAAGCTGCGCACTGCGTCGCACGAACTCGGCATAGACCGATTCCGCGTAGTCGGCGTTCGTCGTCTTGATCACGCGCCAGAAATTCTTCTGCTGAAAGAGCACCGCGTAATACGTCATGTCGGTACCGTGCAAAAGCAGGCTCGCGCCGTACGTACCGTTGTATGCCGTGCGCAATTCGGAGAGCTCGTTGCCGTGCATCAATTGTTGCAATTGCGCAACATCACCCTGCCCATCCGTCGCTTCATCGTCCTTTGACGCTGACTGATCCGCTGACGTGACCGGAGCCGACAACTGCGTCGAAGCAGCTGACGAAGTGGTCAGGACAGGTGCCGCCGGCGCAGCCGAAGCCGTTGCCGTCGGTACAACGTTTGCCGTGTCTTGCGCGGCCGACTGCGCCGTGGCGCAGCCGTCGATACCCAATCCCCCGATTGCGATAAGCGCTGTTAGCGCGGTCCCCCGCATACGCGAATAGTGGCTCATGTGTCGTTTCCTGCTGGAATAGTTCTACTTTTGAGACAGCTTGACTCAAGCGCGCCATTATCCCTCACTTTCCCGCGTTTCGGGCTCCTCATCGAATATCTGGTACTTCCTCATTTTTTCCCACAAGACTTTTCGGCTGATCCCGAGGTATTGTGCTGTGTCCTGCCGTCGCCACGCATTCGACGCGAGCGCGGCGAGCACGCGTTCGCGCTCGGCCATATCCCATTTGCTGCGGTCGACGACGATCTGCGCCACGCTTTCGGCCGGCGCCGGTTGCGCATTGCGGGCGTGGGCGATGAGCCGGCGCAAGCGCTCGGTATCCCACGCGCCGATCTGACGCACGGTCACGCCGATCCGCTCGGCGAGGTTGCGCAATTCGCGTACGTTGCCGGGGAAGTAGGTATCGGCAACGGCATCGGCCAGCCAGTACGGAATTTCGGGCAGCGCCGCGAGCCGCTGCGCGCCGACCACCGCGGCGATGAAGGCCTTGAAGATCGCGATCTTCTCCACGGCGCCGCGCTCCTCCAGCGACGGGATCCGCAACTCGATGACGGCGAGCCGGTAATACAGATCGGCCCGAAAAGCGCCGTCCTTCACGAGCTGCGGCAGGTCCTTGTTGGTCGCGGCCACCAGCCGGAAGTCGACCTTGACAGGCACGGCCGACCCGATGCGCGTCACCGCGCAATCCTCGAGCACCCGCAACAGCTTGACCTGTTGGTATAGCGGCAAGTCGCCGATCTCGTCCAGGAAGAGCGTGCCCCCGTCGGCTTGCTCGAAGTAGCCCTTATGCGAGCCCACCGCCCCCGTAAACGACCCCTTCGCATGGCCGAAGAACAGCGACTCGAATAAGCCGTCCGGAATCGCGCCGCAATTGACGGCGACAAACGGGCCGTCGCGAAGTCGATTGTGCTTCTCATGCAGCAGTTGCGCGATACGCTCCTTGCCCACGCCGGTCTCTCCGCGAATCAAGACGCTCGTGTCGCAATCGGCGAACGTGTCGACCTCGTGCAGCAGCGCCTGCATGCACTCCGATTGTGCAACGAGCACCGTGGGCGCCAAAGCCTGCGCCGCATGTGCGCGCAGTTGCGTGAGCAGCTTCGTCACCATGCCGCGCAGCTCGGCGCACGTGAAGTCGAGCGGAAGCACGTGCGAGTATTCGGGCGGGTACATGGCCGGATCGCGCTCGCGCGGCAACGCGCCGACCCAAATCACCGGCATGCCGGTGTGAGCCTGCCAATCGCGCAGCTTCGCGCCGCTGCCGCCGATCACGCTCACGCTAATGACGGCAAGGGAAGCACGCGACGGGTTGCGCTCGGGCGCATTCGTCATATCGTCTGCGCGAATGACGTCGACGTCGAAGCTCGACATGCAGCGCACTACGCGCTCGACGATGTCAGCCTTGCCCTCCCAGACATAAATGTCCAGTTCCTCGATCGTATGGCCGGTTCTCATCGTTATTAGGGATCCTAAACATCAATAAACCAATTTCGACGCACCGCACGTGAGCGAAAGATCGTGCACGGTGGCTACGCCGACTTGAACGCCGAGCAGTTGCAACAGCGGATCGACGGCCGGATCGATTCCCGAGAGCAACTGATCGAGCGTGGGAGAGACGACGGCAAGCAGCGCGTCGACGAACTCGCCGATCGGTAGGGACACGCCGCCGAGCAGCGTCACGTTCAGCGAATCGGGCTGCGCGAGCGACGCGGTCAAACCTTGAAGCGCGCCGGCCAATATGCTGCCGACGGCGTTGGAATCGGCGCTTTGGTACGCGCCGTCGGTCGGCGCGGCGCCCACGAAGGTCAGCGTCGTCGCCGACGACGGCGGCACGGTCGCGGGCAGCGCCGCGTTTGCCGTCACCGTGACGACATTGGCGACGTTCACGAGCGTGGCCGGCTTCGTGCACGAAAACGGCTGCGAGGCCGAAAGATTCGCGGGCGGATCGCCGAGGCATACATTCGCAAGCCCGGGCTGCACCCCGATCGTCGAGGTGCTGGCCGCTTGCGTCGGTGCGCAATTCGTCGATTGCAACCAGGCGGTGCCCGGCGCGGCTTCGAGCGAAAGCGGTAGATTCACGCCGATCGAACCGATGACAGGCAGCATAGGCGTGCCGAGCGCGACGTCGAGGTAAAGGCGCACCTGCGCGGTGCTCGCTTGCGTACGCCAGCGCTGCTTGATCGGATCGAAGCCCGCCTCTCCGACGGCCAGGACCGGCGGCTCGACGATTTGCACCTTCAGCGTCGCACCGAGGCCGGCGAGTTGGAGCCCTGCCGCGATATCGATCGGCGGCTGCCCCGCCTTCGCCACCTCGGCCGCGACGAGCAACGCATCGAACGGGCTCACGGTCGCGTCCAGCGCCGCCTCCCCGTCCGCCGCGGCGAGTGCGATCACGCCGTGTCCGCCCGCTCCATCGCCCAGCGCAAACGAGGCCGCGCCGGCACTCGCCCCCCCGGCGATCGCTTGCAACGTCGCGACATCGGTCTGCAAGTTCGCATCGGCGATCGTCGTCGACGACAACGCCCCGATCATCAAGCGAGCCAGTTGCTCGACGTTCACCTGCGTCGCGAGCAATTGATCGACGGTGCCGACGCCGGCCGCGGCCATGAGATCGCGAACGCGCACGCGCGCATTGGCGAGCGATTCGTACGAGGCGACGGAAAGATTCAAATTCGCACCGAGCAGCGCGCTCAACGTTGCATTGACGAGGCCGCCTTGCAGTTGCGCGAGCGTCGTGCCGACCGTGAACGCGCCGAGGTCGGTCGCCTCGGCTGTCGCGCTGGCGCTCAGCGTGCGAGTCGGACCGAGGAAGAAGTAAGGCACGCTGCGCGTCGCCGTCACATGGACCGCGTTGAGCGGCGTGGTCGCGTTCGTCTCGGCAAAATAGCTCGGGGCGGCATTGGCGCTCGGATCCCAGCGTCCGCACACGACGCTCAGTGTCTGGCCCGTCGCATCGGCGGAAAAGCCGTTGATCGCCGCGTTCGCCCGGGCGATCGCCGTCGGCTTCACGCACCCGTCGTTCATGGTTTGCGCAGCGGCCAAAGCCGCCAGATCGGCGGTCCGCTGCAATGCACGCCGTGCGAAAAAAATATTGCCCACGTCGAGCGCGCCGAGCGACGCGATCAACACGCTCAAGAACAACGCGACGATCGGTGCGACGGCGCCGCGCTCGGCGCGATGCGGCCGCCGCAGGTGGTGCGGCACACTGGCGGCGATCGGCAAGCGATCGACGGCATGACGAATCGGGGCGTGTGACACGGTCGAGGCCGTTCAGTCGGTACCCGCGGGCTGCGTCGCACCCGATCCACCGCTCCAGCGATCGAGGCGCGTCGTCCCGCTCTCGCCGGAGAGCGTCGAACCGAACGACTCCGGAATCTTCGTACGGAACGAGTTCATATACCGCTCATAGGCCAACGTCGCCTGCGCACCCGGCATCGGCAACGCGGGGGCGGCCGCGGCGTTGCTACGCTGCAACGCGAGCCATGCCTCGGTGCTTCGGCCGATCTCGTTCGCACCGGCGTGCTCCCTCGATTGAGCTTGCGCCTCGGGCACTGCGTAGAGGCTGCTCAGAATGAGCGCTAGAGCCAGGGCGGCTTGCGCCGCGGTCGATCTCGCCTGTTTGCGATACATCATTCTCTCCTTCATTGCGCATCGCTCATTGATCGCTGCGACCGGATAGCGTTCGCCCGTCCGACGGGGCGCCCGCCGATGCAGAATCGAGCTTGCGGGCGCGCGCCGCTTGGGCGACTTTCCTTGCGTCGTCGCGCAGGGCCGAACGCACGGCCGTCGTGAATTGCTTTTCGTCCATCAGCGCGCGGGCTTCCTTCGCACGGCCTTGCGACATCAATAGCAGGACGACGTTCGCCTGAATCCGGGCGCTACTCGGATCGAGCTCCGCGGCCTGTAGCAGCGGCACGCGCGCGCCCGCAACGTCGCCCTCGCGCAGCCGCGCATAACCGAGGTCGGATAACGTGACCGCATCGGTCGGCGCGAGCACGGCTGCTTGCCCGAGCGCACGGCACGCGCCGCCAAAGTCCCCGTCGGCGCCGGCAAGTAGGCCGAGCCCGCGATAGCCGCTCGCCGCGAGCGGTGTCGGCAGTAAAGCCCGGTAGGCCTTGGCACTCGCTGCGCTTTGCCCCGTTTCACGCAGCGCCTGCGCACGCAGCAACGTCGAATCGGGGGTCGTGCCGTATTGCTTTTCGTACGCATCGATATGGGCCAACGAGGCGTAATACAGTCCTTGGCGCTGCATCCGATCGATGAGGGCGAGGTACATGCCCGGGGTATCGGGCGCCGGATCTTTTTCCGCCGCGGCCTGCGCCGCCGCCCTCTCCGCCTGCGCGGGGACGCCGTAGCCGGATGGTTTGAAAGCACATGCGGCGCACGAGAACGCGAGTACAAGCGCCGGCACGAGGCGATAGCACGAAGCTGCCCGCGCCGCGCGCGTCATCGGTAACTCAGGCATCGGTGGGTTCATCGAATCGTCCATCTCGCGGTCAAATGGGGAGCTGAATATGCGCGTGTCATCGATGCACGCCGGCCAGCGATCGAATGACGGCCAGCAAGCCCGGGCCCGCCGTCACGATCAACAACGCGGGCAACAGCGTCAAGATCATGACGCCCGTCATCTTGACCGTTAGTTGTCCTATCTTTTCGCGCAATCTTGCACGCCGCGTATCGCGCAAGCGATCGCCGAACTGCTTGAGCGGCTCTTGCACCGCTCCGCCATGGCGATCGACTTGGATCATCAGCCGTACCACCGCGCGCAGATCCTCGTTGTCGAAACTGCTCGCCAAGCGTTGCAGCGATTGCTCGCGCGTACGCCCGGCTGCGAATTGCCGCTGCGCTAACTCGAGCTCCCCGCCAAGCACCGGCAGCATCGCGCGAAAATCGTTGATCATGACCTGCAAGCTCTGGTCGAGCGACAACCCCACGCCTTGCAGCAAGCGCAGCAAATCGACGAGGACCGGCATTTCGTCCGCGACCGCGCCGCGACGTTGCGCCGCGCGTCGCCCAAGCGCGAACTTAGGCAGCATGAACCCAATGACGAATGCCGCAACGACGAACGCCAGGCGGTACGCCCCCGGTACGCTAGTCCCCCAGACCCAGGTCGCAATCGGCGGCGCCGCGAGCGCGCAAGCAAGACGCGACAGCAGGAAGAGCCCGCGCGCGTTGGCGTCGACGAAGCCGCACTGCTCGATGAGACGCCGGTCTTCGGCCGCGACGATTTGCCTGCCGAGCGGCGTATCGAGCCAACGCGAACCGGCCTCCCCGCAACGTGCGCGCCATACCGCTAGGCGGCCCGCGAACGCCCGGGGCGGCGCCTTGACGTTCGGCGCGCTGCGCTGGCCCGTCTTTGGGGGCGCCATGTACCGAGCCTGCGCAATCGCGCCATCGAGCGCGGTGGGCAACGGCATGCGCGCCGCCTCGTGCGCACCCGCGTAAGCAGACCCGGCGGCCAGCGCCGCGCGTCGCTCGAGTGCGCTTTCGAGCGCTTGCGCCCCGCGCCTCGCGGCTTTCAGACGCGCGAGCGCGACGTAAGCCAGCAAAACACATCCGAGCGCGCCCAGCGCAAGCGCCAATGCCACGATTCGATCGCCTTGCATCGATCAAGCCCTCAGCCGCGTCATGCGGTACAACAGGTAACCGCCGACGGCTTGCAAGCCGAACGCGAGGCAGATGAGCCGGCGCCCAGTCGCATCGCCCCACATCGCCTGAAAGTAGGCGGGATTCGTCGCGATCAAAAAACCCCCGATCAAAAGCGGCAGCGCGACGAGTACCCAAGCCGAAAGCCGGGTCTCCGCCGACATCGCCGATAACTCTCGCTCGGCCTGTTCAAGATCGCGCATGAACGCCGACATTCGTTCGAGCATCACATCGGCTCGTCCGCCATACTTGACCGACAAGCGCAAAACCGCGCCGACGAATTCGAATTCGCGCGCTCGGTAGACGATGGCCACGTGCGCCAATGCGCGATCGATCTCTACCCCCGCGCGCATCATGCGCGAGACATGATCCAAGCATTCGCGCAACGGCGCCTCGGTGGTTTGCAGCGCGGCCTGAAACGCGGCCGGCACGCTGTTGCCGAGCGTGACGAGGCGCACGATGCCGTCGAGAAACGCGGGTAGTTGCGTAACGATGGCGAGCCGCCGCCGTTGCGCGCGAGCCGTTACGACGAGCGCCACCGCCGCTGCCGACGCGACCGCCGCTGCGCAGGCCGCCACGACGCTCGTACGCATCCCGATCCATACGACACCGAGGACGACGGCCAACGACGTGAACAGCAAAGGCTTGCCCGCGCTGGAGAGCCCCGCCCGCACGCCAAGATGTTCGAGCGCCTGCGCGAAGCGCGCCGCGCCCTCTTGCCTCGATCGCTCGCCTGGCGCCGACGAAGGCCCCGCTTTGCCCGCTCGCGATGGCGCGGGCCCCGGCCGCGAGCCCTGCGCGCGCCCGCTCGTCGATGGGCCGTTCATCGCGCCGATGCCGGATGCGACCACCCGGCGCTCGACGAAACGCTCGACGCTGCCCCGACGTTGGCCGCGCGCGGCGCGCTGCCACAACACGAGCGCAAACGCCGCGCATGCGAACGCCATCGCGAGCAGCATGGCAACGCTCTTAGACACGGAACCCGCCTTGAGAGAAGCCGTCGTCGAAGCGCGCACCGAGCACGCTTCTAAAGCGTGCGAGCTTCGGCGAATGGGGATGGATGCCGAGCGATACCCAGTGATCCAGCTCCTCCCCGTCCGCGCCCGCGACGGGTTCGTAGCGATATAGCTCCTGCGTGGCGATGATCGTATCCGCGAGACCTGTGACCTCGGTGACGGACAAGATGCGTCGCCGGCCATTGGAGAGACGGCCGATCTGCACGATGAAGTCGATCGCGTTCGCGATCTGTCGCCGCAAGCTCGATTCCGTTCCTTGGAATCCGGCAAAGCCCGCCAACATCTCGAGCCGATACAAACACTCGCGCGGCGAACTGGCGTGAACCGTGCCCATCGAGCCGTCGTGCCCCGTGTTCATCGCTTGCAGCATCTCGAGCACTTCGGGACCGCGCACTTCGCCGACGATGATCCGATCGGGCCGCATGCGCAGCGTATTGCGCAGCAAATCGCGAATCGTGACGAGCCCCGAACCGTCGAAGCCTCCGGGCCGGCTCTCAAGACGTACGACGTGCGGATGGTTCAGCGACAGCTCGGCCGTATCCTCGATCGTCACGACGCGTTCGGGCTCGGGAATATGAAACGCGAGCGCGTTCAGCAAGGACGTCTTGCCGGAGCTCGTGCCGCCCGAGACGAGCACGTTGCAGCGCGCCGCCACGGCCGCCTCGAGCAGCGCGCCGATTTCGGCGTTGTAGGTCCCGTTCTCCAAGAGATCGGAAGGCCGCAGCGGATCCTTGCGGAATTTGCGGATCGATACGACCGGACCGTCGATCGAGAGCGGCTCGATGACGACGTTGACGCGGCCGCCGTCGGGCAGACGCGCATCGACCATCGGATTCGATTCGTCCAAGCGACGGCCGATCGGCGCGAGGATCCGCCGCACGATACGCAGCAAGTGCGCATTGTCGGCGAAGCGCACCGGCATCTTCGCCAAGATCCCATGACGCGATACATAGACGTCGCGGTAGCCGTTGACGAGGATGTCTTCTACCGCGGGATCGCCAAGCAGATCCTCGATCGGCCCGAAGCCCGCGAGCTCCTTGGTGAGCGCTTGCGCGATCAGCCTCACTTCGCTTTCGTTGATCGGTATTCGGCGCAATCGCACGAAGCTGTCCATTTCCAGATCGACGAACTGATTGATCGCCGCGCGCGACCAGCGGCCAAACTCCGCGCCGAGCTCCTCGATACGCGTGAGCAGATGCTCGTGCGCCGCATTCTTGATGTCCTGGAATTGCTGCGTATGCGCGAACGAGGAGGCATCGTCGGCAAATTCGATGTCGTTTGGCATCGTCTATGACCGCTTCGGTGGAAGGTGGATGAATCGCTTGAATCGCTCGAATCCCGTCGGCGCCGCCGGCTCGCCATGCGACGCGACGCGGCTGTCCGCACGCTCGCTTTGCATGAGCGCAAGGCGCTCGGCGAGCGCTTCGACCGCGCGGGCATAGGGATCGCGCTCGGCCGTATCGGTCAGCAGCTTGCCTTGATTGGCCGCTTGCACGAGCGGCACGCGCCGCGACGGCAGCGTCCCGACGAGCGGCAAGCTGAGCCGCGCCGCGATCTGCTCGGCCGTCAAGCCGAGCCGCGCGTCGTATTTCGTGACGACGAGGCCGATGCGCCCCGTGTCGAACTGGGCTGCGGCGAGCTCCCGCAGTAGCTCGACAGCCGACACGAGGGAGGCGATCGCCGGATCGCAGACGAGCCAAACCTCGTCGGCGGCCTGCGCCACTTGCGTGACGAACTCCAGGTTCGAAAAGCCGCCGAGATCGACGATCTGGTGATCGAAGAAGGCACGCAAGCGCGCAAGCAACGCACCGGCGGAGGCGTACGACACCGTCCTTAGCGCCGCGAGATCAGGTGCGAGCGCCGTCAACGCAAGTCCGCTTCCGTGGCGCGCCAGCGCCGTATGCACGAAGGTCTCGTCGAAACGGCGCAAATTGCGCACCGCCTCCACGAAATCGAATTCGCTGCGCGTGTCCAAGTAAAGCAGGCCGTCGCCCGCCGGCAGGCCGAGATCGATGAGTGCCGCTTGTCGCTGCGCAGGCATACCCCGCTTTTGCAGGAGCACGCCCAAATGCGCCGCGAGCGTGGACACTCCGCTACCGATCCGCGCGCCGAGCAATGCCGTCAGCCGGCCATGCCGCGCCGGGACCTGCGCCATGTTCTCGAGCGCTTCTCGGGCGATACGCGCCGCCTCGTGCGCCGCGCCGGCAAGGTCGACGAAATCGTGTACGCCGGCGCGAAGCGCGGCGATCGCCCCCTCGGGCTGAGCCAGCCGGCCCACCGCGATGACTGGCACTTGCGGCGCCAGCGCGCGCACGACCTGCACCGTTCGCGCCGCCGAATCGATTAGGACTCCTGAGAAATCGACGAACACGAGCGATGGCCGTAGCGCCGACAACTGCTGCCCGAGCGACGCCGGATCGTGCGTCGCACGTTGCACCGCCCCCGTCGCCGCCAACGCATCGCTTAGCCAACGCAGGCTGCTTTCGTCGTTCGAGGCGAACACGAACTGTTCAACGGTTGTGCGATCCGCGTCACTTAACGATGGGGCTCTTGCATTCATGCCGCTCTCCTAAGCTCGCCTCGTGCCGGCGCATCTCAGCGCGAAAATCCGGGACCGGCATCGCTCGACAGCGCGCCGCCCAAATACGAACGCCACACCGAACCGTTGCGTTGCTCCGACCGCTCGCCGGGTGTCGACGGCAATCGCGCATCCTTTGCGAGCGGCGAGACCAGATGCGGCGTGACGACGATCACGAGCTCCTTGTCGTTTTGCTGATAGTTCAACTGCTTGAAGAACGCGCCGATGACGGGCAGGTCACCGAGCAACGGTACCTTGCTGACGTTCGACATCGTTTCGCGATCGATGAGGCCGCCGATGACGAAGCTTTCTCCATCGCCGAGTTCCACCGTCGTATCCGCGCGACGCGTCGTGATCGCAGGTACCGATACCCCATTGATCGTCACGGCATTTTGGAAATCGAGTTGGCTGGCTTCCGGCGCAACCTTCAATGCGATGCGCTGCGCACTGAGCACGGTCGGGGTGAGCGTCAGGCCAACCCCATAAGGCTTATAGTCGATCGACGTCGTACCGAGCGCCTGCGGCACCGGAACCGGAATCTCGCCGCCCGCTAGAAAGCTCGCGCTCTGCCCCGACAACGCGACGAGCGTCGGCTCGGCCAGCACGCGTGCGAGGTTGTTGCTCTCCATGAGGCTTAAGTCGGCAAACAAGCCGCGCCCCGCCGAATTGAGCACGAGATTGAATGCCGATGCGATCGGCGCCGTACTCGTCACCTGAAAGCTCGAGGTGCCGCCGCCCGCGACCGAGTTCAAGCTCGACGGTCCGAACGTGCCGAACGAAAACCCGTTGCTCTGCTTGAACAGGTTCAGGCCGGCTTGTTTGAGCACCGTTCGGCTGAATTCGACGACGCGTACGTCGACTTGCACGACGCTACGCGTACCCACGGTCGACTCGTCGACGATCGCGCCCGCATCGTCGACGCTACCCTGGCCCGCACCGGCAAGCCCCTCCCCCGACGTTTGCCGGCCGCCATGCGGCCTAGCCGCGCGGTCAGCCGCATTCGCCGCGAGCCGCGCGAGATCGCTGCCGCGCCGATGCGTTTCCATCGTCGGCGTATTGCCCGTGACGACGACATCGCGACCATAAGTCTCTACGTTCGGTGCGTCCTTGCTAGCGAGCGTCGCGGCTGCGCCGGGCTCGACGACGAGCGCAAACGTTCGCGGCGTCGAGCGCCCTTGTTCCCAGAGCAGCAGATTCGTTCTCCCCGGCGCCTTGCCGATCGCGAGGACACCCCCATGCCCATCGCCATCGCGAATAACGAGCACGTCGGCTACGGCCGGATCGCCGACCGCCACGCGCGCCAGATGCTTCCCCGGTTCGATTTGTCTTTGCTCGCCAACAGATATCGTGACGATCGAAGGCGCCGCCGGCTCGAGCGCGCGTGCGCGATCGCTCGCCGCGTCCGCCATGTTCGGCAATCCGCATAAAACGAGCGCGGCGCAGCACGCCCAAACACGTGCCCTCGCACTCCAGTTCACCATCGCCGTTTGTTTCGCCATGTATTCGACGGCCCTCGCTTCAAGCCTCTTTTATGTTGCCGATCAATTGCCGAGCGTTTGCGCTTGGCCGCCTCGTATCACTTCGATGCCCAAGCCGGCATAGGTTCGCGTCGCATGGGCATACGCGGGTGCACGCGCAGGAGCCGTTTCGCGCGCGAGCTCGCTCAACGAAACACCGGCGGCCGCCTGCGCGGAAGGCGCGTCGTCGGTACGGCGCAATGCACTTACGCGCAGCGCACCGGGCCCCGAACCATTAGGCGCGATGCTTTCCTCATCGCGAGGATTGCGCAGCGCCAGCAGGACATGGCCCGCGCTATCGGCCAATGCAAGCCGGTCGACGTCGGCTGTCGGCACGGCCAATACCGCCGTACGGGCACCTACGCCGAACTGCGAGGGATTGCCCGCGCCCGACGCCGTCGTGCCGAACGCGAGTACGCGTACGCGCGAAAGCAACAACCGAGTTTGCGATTGAGCAATCTCGGCATGCGGCCCGGCACCCATGCCATCGCGCTTGAGCGTGAGGAAGACATCGACGAAGTTACCCGGGCGTACGCGCTCGCCGACGGAGCTGGCCTCATCGACATGGATAGCCACGGCGCGCTCGCCCGGCGCAACTTGTTCCGCGAATCCCGACGACAACGCAGCTTCGAGTACCGGCACGTTCGCACCGATGTCCGCGAGCGGCACCCGCCGCGCAACGAGAGACGGTTCGGCGAAGGCGCCGCTCGGACGCACCGGCAGCATGACGACACGCAAATCCCCATCGGCGATCGGCGCACCGGCCGGCAGCACATGCGTGGCGATCACGACGGGATACGTCACGGGCGCGACGGCAGTCTTTACGACAGTGGGCGCCGCAGTCGGACGCCGGCTCAGCGCCCATGCATAGAACGCGAGCAGCAGCGCTGCTGCGAGCAAGGCGATCGCCGCCATCTTCGTTATGTTCAGATGCCTCATGCTCCGATCCTCGCTCTCACGCTGAGTGCGAGCCTCGCGTCGCCCGGCCCGCTGTGGATGCGCAATCGGCGATGGTTCATAACACGTTCTCCGGATCGAGTTGAACGGTTGCCGCGCTAGACAACGTTTGCGGTAGAGCGAGACTTAAGAGCGGCAGTCTCGGCACGAGCGGATGATTCGCGTAATCGTAGGTGAGCGTGATCCGCATGCACGACATCGCGCCGTCATAGGTACAGCCTTGAACCTGCGAGGCGCACTGCGCGTATGCGCCGAGCCACCCGGTCGATTCGTTCGCCACGATGCATGCGTTGCTGCCGCGTGCCGCCAAGGCCGCTGCGATACTAGTCGCGCTTTGATAATTGAGCGCCGCGCGCGCACCCTCCTCGGCGGCTAGCGTGAGGTTCTGCTCGGCGACGAACAACACGCTGTACGTCACGATGCCGTACAACGCCAAAAACAAGAGCGGGAACACGAGTGCGAACTCCACGGCCGCGCTGCCGGCGCAGCGCATACCTTGGCGCGACGAACGAGCGATGCGCTTCAATGCATCGCTCCCGTCAGCGCACGTCCCAGTAGATGAAGCGATGCGGCGCCGACGAGCAGCGCCGCGTATGGCGTTGCACGGCGCGCCCCAATCGCGAACGTCGGCTGACCGCCCGGCCAGGGCACCCAACGCGAGCCGGCGCCGGATCGCATCCGCGCGTGGGCAAGCAGCGCGACGACGTGCAACGCCGACGCGATACTCGCGATCACCCATACGCCGAGCAACGCCGTGGCCCCGCACCAGGCACCGACTACGGCAAACACTTTCACGTCGGCGGCGCCCATGACACCAAGCACGAAAAACGGTAGCAACGCGACGAAGCCCGCGAGCGCACCGAAAGCGGCCGAGGCCGGCGTGAGCTGAAGCGGCGCGACGTGCATCGCGGCGCACACGAACGCGGCCACGGCGCCGACAGCGGCGAGCGCATTCGGCACGCGGCGTACGCGGCAGTCGAACCAAGCGACGAACACGGCCCAGACGGTAAATACAGCGCTTGAAAGCAGCATGCGTATTATCGAAAAGCCCTAAAACGACCGAACCGATCCCTGCCGATTGCCGAAGCAATCAGCACATTCCCAACGCTCTCGAGAAAAGCGTAAATCGGCTATTTAATATTTCGTTACAACTAGCGCAATCAGGTCTTGATAGCGGCGGCAACGGTGGTGAACACCGCTTGGATATTCGTGCTGACGGAGCCGACCACCGTGGCGATAGCGGCTGCGATGAGCCCGGCGATCAGTGCATATTCGATGGCGGTTACGCCGCGGTCTTCGATAAGGAAACGCTTGACGAGCTTGTTCATGATGCCCCTCGAAAAATCGACGAACGTCGCGCGGGATTCGCTCGCCGGCATGCAACGAAAGGCCGGAGCAAGCTTCGTTGCCCGACTCAAGTGTGCTTCGTGGTGTGGCTTCGCTGATATGCCGTTCGCCCGCAATGCGACTATGGCAGTGCGTTTTAGTAATGAACTGCAAGAGATGACTCGATAGCGACCTCCTGTCTTTTATCGGCGCTGTTTTTTCTCTTATAGCCGATGCGTTGACGATGCGTTTTCACTACAGGGCGACTCTACCCTCATCGACGGCGCCTTGTGATCGCTTCTGAGTTAGGGCTTACGATAGTTTAGATTAGGTCTACTAATTTTCGTCGTCTGCCTCATTCGCCGCGTCGAGGTTCCGAGTTCGACCTTCGGCCCGTGTCACGTTACGGCCTCGCTGGTAACGACCCGGTACCGTCGTTACGTTACATCCGCCTCTTATCGCGCCTAATCGTTTCATCGCTCGTCGCGCGATTGGCCGCATTGCCGTCCGTCCTTGCAGATCGAATTCACCTTCCAGCCTTTGCTGCACCGACATTCCCTCGTAGTCCTAACGATCTCGAACGCAACGCGGCCTCGCGTTGGCATGCCCATTGCAGAGCTTGCGCCGCAACGATTCCGATAAACCACAGCGAGGAGCGGCAATGAACAAACAGAGACGAGACGGGGTTTTACGCAGGACATGGGCAGCGGCAGCCGTGGCGACGACGTTGGCGCTCACGGCGTGCGGCGGATCGGGCACGCTCAGTCAGGGCCTCGGATCCGGCGGCACATCGGGCGGCGCGCTCGCCTCGAGCGGCGGCGCAACGAACGGCGGCTCGGGGTCGGGCAGCGGCGGTTCGACGGGAACGAGCGGCGCGAGCGCGGGGACCGGCACCGGAAGCACCGGCGGCACCGGCACGGGCGTGACGGCGAACGCCGTCGGTCAAGTGCTCGGGAGCGGCGGCGATATCGTCAGCACGACAGGCTCGACGATATCGAGCCTAGGTGCCGCGGTCGGTCAACAAACGCTGCCCGGAACAAATGCGCAAACGACGCAAGCGGCAGGCGCCGTCGTGCAAAGCGTCGGCTCGGCGGTATCTACGCTCGGCAACGGTATCTCTCAAGGACTCGGTCAACTCGGCGCGACCAGCGATCCTATCGGCACCACGCTCGTCAGCGCGGGGCCCGCCGTCACGCAGGCGGGCAACGCCGTCACGAGCGTAGGCACGCTCACGACGAGCTTAGGCGCGAGCGGGCCGCTCTCTCCGCTAGCGCCTCTCACCACCCCGCTCGGTGGAGCACTTGGCACGCTCGGCAATGCCGTGTCGGCCGGGGGCGCAACGCTCGGCGGCACGCTCGCGAGCGGCGCCGTGCATCAGATCACCCAACCGCTCAGCACGGCCATCGTGCCGATCACGTCGACGCTGGCCGTAACGACACAGACCGTCGGCATGACGACCGGCGTAGGTCCGCAGCTCGCCGGCCTGCTCGGCACCGTCAGCGGCGGTCTCAAGCAAGCGGGCACCGCCGTCGCCTCGGCAGGAGGCAATCCCGTAACGAGCGGGATCGGCAATGTCCTCACGTCCGGCGCGGGGGCAACCACGAGCCTCGGCGGGCTCGTTACCGGCACGAGCAGCGGCAATCCGCTTGCGCCGCTCACGGGCGCGCTATCCGGCCTGGCCGGCAGCGCCGGTACAACGGGCGGCGGTGCGAGCGGGAACCCGCTGGCGCCGGTCACCGGGCTCGTCTCGACCGTCACGGGCGCCGTCGGCGCAACGAGCGGAGCGAGTTCGAACGGCAGCAACCCCTTAGCACCGGTCACCGGTTTGCTCACGACCGTCACCGGCGCATTGACCGGGGCCGCTAGCGGCGGCACCACCACCTCTAATCCGTTGAGCGGCCTCACGTCGCTCACGAGCGGACTGGCCGCGCCGCTCGCCAAGAAATAACGCCCCGTCCACGAGGAGCCCATCATGTCCAAGAAACAGCAACGCTTGATCATCGAAGCAGCCCGTACGAATGCAACGACGCTGCGCGCGCCGTTCACCGCTTTCGCCGTCGCGTACTTGCTGTCGGCTTGCGGAGGGAGCGGGTTGACGGCACCGCCGGCCGCCGCCTCGGCCGGCGGCACGGTCACGCCTACGCCCTCCCCCAATCCGACACCCGCAACGGCCAATGCCACCTCGGGCGCATTGACGACACTTGGCTCGAGCGCGAGCGATCTGGGCGGGACCATTGCGTCGACGGCAGTCCCGGGCGTGAACCCCGCGCTGACGCAAGGTGTCGGCGGCACGGTGTCGGCAACGGGCGGCGTCATCGATGCGGCAGCCAATGCGGTAAGCAGCGGTCTGGGCCAAATCGGCTCGACGTCGAACCCGGTCGGCACGACAGCGGCGGGACTCGGCACGACCGTCGGCGCGACGAGCGGCGTCATCGCAGGCGTTGGCGCAACCGTGAACGCGCTCGGCACCGGGCCGTTCGCCCCGCTCGCACCGGTCACGACGCCGGCGGCCAGCACGCTCGATACCGCCGCCAACGGCGTCAGCGCCGGCGGCCAAGTACTGGCGAATACGTTGTCTTCGTCTGCCGTTCAGCAAGTCACGCAACCCCTGAGTTCGGCCATTACGCCGCTGGTCGTCACACTCGGCCAGCAAACGCAAAACGTCGGCGCGACAACCGGGATCGGTGCACCGCTTTCGGGGGCGCTCAGCCAAATCGGCGCAGCGGTGCAAAGCGCCGGCACGCAAGTGGCCGGTACTTCCACGAATCCATTGGCGGCGGACGCCGGCCACCTCGTCTCGAGTATCGGCAACACCGTCGCCAATGCGGGCGGACTCGTCAACGCAAACGGCCCCAACGGCGCGGCGCCGATTCCAGGTCTGATCACGAGCCTCGTCGGCAGCTCCACGACCTCAGTACAACCGGGCAGCCCGTCCACCGGCAGCGGTGGCGGCAGCGGCGCCGGCGGCCCGCTCGCTTCACTCACGGGTGCACTCGGCGGCGCAAGCCCGCTCTCCTCTCTGACGGGCGCGCTCGGCTCGGGTGGCACCAGCACCGGTCCGTTGTCATCGCTGACGGGCGCGCTCAGTTCGGTAGGCAGCACCGGCGGCGGCACGACAGGCTCGGCGGGCTCGGCCACGCCCGCCGGCTCCGGCTTGGGCTCGCTGCTCGGCGGAGGACTCCCGCTCGCCGGCAAGCTGCCGTAACGATCGCATCGACACGCGGGCCGAAGGAGTGGCCCGCGCGGCGCGACCGCTCACCGGCGCGCAGGAGACAAGAAGCAAACGAAAGAGGCGATCCGATCAGGCTCGCCCATCGCCCGGCCGACGAGGACAGAATAATGATTAGGATACCGAACCAATGGCTTTGGCTCGCGCTTGCCGCCGCGACAAGCGCCTCGGCTATCGCGCAGACGAGGTCTTCTGCGAGCGGCAACCCGCTCGAAGCGCTTCCTCGAATTCAAACGCCTAGCCCGGCGCCGAACGTCAGCGTACATATCGCCCCGAACGCCGAGCAGATGCAGCGACTGCTCGACACACACCTGACACCGGCCACGTTTCAAATCGAGGGTGTCAAGGCGATCGCCTTTGCCGACGTCGCACGTCATTTCTCACCGCTCGTGGGCAAGGACATCACGATCGGACAGCTCGTCGCGGCGGCAGACGACGTCACGCGCCTTTATCAAAGCCGCGGCTATGCGCTGTCGTTCGCGTTCGTTCCCGCTCAAACGTTCGCGGGCGGTGTCGTACGCATCGCTGTCGTGGAGGGATTCGTATCGAAAGTGCGCGTCACAGGCAATCCCGGCCGCACGGAGCATAAGATCCGCGAAATCGCCGCTCACATCGTTGGCGAGCGTCCTCTGAAACGCGCCACGTTCGAACGGTACGTCAACGCGCTTGGCCTGTTGCCCGGCTTGAAAATCGCAGCCACGGTCCAGCCGCCGACATCCACCGACGGCGCGACTTCGCTCGATTTGAGCGTCGATCGCAAGCCGTTTAACGTGGCCACCGGCATCGACTTCCACCACCCGGGCGTGCAAGGGCTCGTCACCGTCACGGAGAACGGCCTCGCCTCGCTCGGCGAGGACATCAGCGTCTCCACGCTCGTCCCGAAGGGACGCGACAACCAGACCTATTACGCCGCCAACGGCGCGCTGCCGATCGGCGCCGAAGGTCTTATCGCGAAGCTGGGCGCTTCGCACTACCACGGCAACCCCGTCGACAACCCGGGGCTGCCGTCCTACGTGAAACGCACGGTGGTCAACGACAAGATCGGCCTCTCGGCGGCCTACCCGCTCTATCTGAGCAATGCGCGCAGCATCCTCGGCACGCTCTCGGCGTATGCCTCGCACGATGAGAACAGTTACGAAAACACGCTGACAGGGGCAGCGATTTCATTGCGCTCGCAGGTTCGCGTCGTACAGGTTCAACTCGACTATGTCGATGCCCACCGCCGCGCGAGTTTGAACATGGCGAAGGCATACGATCTGCTTGGCGCATCGAAAGCCGCCGACACGAACGTTCCTGGCGTAGTGCAGATCAATCCCGCCTCGTTGACGTTTCTTCGAACGGGCGCGAGCTTCTCGCAAACGAACGATTGGCCTTTCAAGCTTGCGACCACGATTGCCTTCACCGGTCAGTACAGCGCGGATTCGCTGCCGACCTCGGAGCAGATCGCTTTCGGCGCCCAACGCTTTGCATTGGGTTACGAGCCCGGAGAAGCGTCGGGCGATTCGGGTTTCGGCGCCTCGTTCGAGATCGATCGCGCGATCGCCGTCGGCGCACGCTATATGCAGACGTTTACGCCATATGTTGCGTGCGATATGGCGCGCGTCTACCTGCACACGGGTACGAGCGCGCCGAACAAACTCGCCTCGGTCGCGTTCGGTTTTCGCGTCACCGACAACAAGCATTACAGCTTGGATCTCTCACTCGCCAAGGCCGTGGGCGATGCACCGATCGAAAGTCCATCGCGCAGTCCGCGTTTGAATGCGACGTTCTCGTACCAACTCTATTGAGTGAACGAGATACCGCCAGCCCTTCTGATTAGAGGTACCACTATCAATTGACCTACACTTTTCGCGCGTATCCTCAAAGGATTCCGAGAAGACGCGGCTCGCCGCCGCGCATCGAACGACAGACGGTTCATCACCAGGAGGAACACATGACGCACTTCTCGCAGCAAGCCAAACGGACGGCCTGGCACGCTATCAAACGCGCCACCGTTGCCGGTGCTTTGTTGGCCGGGGCCGCCACCGCATTCGCGCAAGGAACCGATACGCCCGTCGGCGTGTGGCAGACGATCGACGACAGCACGCATCAACCGAAGGCGCTCGTGCAAATCGCGCAAGGCGATGACGGCTCGCTGAGCGGCAAGGTCATCAAGGGCCTCGATCCTCACGACAAACCGGGCAAACTGTGCACGGCTTGCACCGACGAGCGCAAGGACCAACCGGTCCTCGGGATGACGATCATCAAGAGCATGAAGCAGGACGGCGACAAGTGGGACGGCGGCAGCATCCTCGACCCGGAAAACGGCAAGGTCTACAAGTGCAACATGCACCTCGAGAACGGCGGACAAAAGCTCGTCGTGCGCGGCTACATCGGCATCTCGTTGCTCGGCCGCTCGCAGACCTGGGTGCGCCAGGACTCCGCCCAAGCGAAGAACTAACGTATCGAGCGCACTTAGGCGCCGCCGCGCGCGCCTAAGCGTTCATGCCGGGTCGCATGAGCGGCCCGCATCGACACCGCCTAAGCGGCCCGCCGCAGCGAAGCGAGATAAGTCAGCCTCGGTAAATCCACGGTGACGAATGCCGGCGAGGGAGCCGTGCGCGGCTTGGCGGCACGCTTCTCGCGCATGCGTGCTTTGATCGTGTCGCATAGCGCCGCCCCGGTATCGCCGTATAACCGCAGCAAAACCTGCTTGAAAATACCGGCTGCATACCAGGTCATGAAGCGCCGGTGGCAGGTTTGATATGCGGGGTAGCGCTTGGGTAACGAAGCCCATGCCGCGTTGCTATAAATCACCCATAGCACGCCGTTCAGCACCGCGCGTGTATCGGTCACGGGACGCCCCCGGACTCGCCCGCGAGAGCAGAGTTCCGGGAAGAGCGGCACGATGCGCGCCCATTGTTCGTCGGTAATGTCGCAATATGGGCTCATTCGCGCCTCCTTCTCAAAACGAGGAAAAGGCACGATATGCCGTCGCGCTTGCGCTGCCTATCGGAATACTCCGAAAGTTCAGCGCGCGGCACGATGACGTTAGGTCAGCGTCGCATCGACGATCCTACGTGGCGTCTCCAGATATTCCTTCGACCGCATCTCCACGAGACGCGAGACCGTCCGGCCGAACTCACCCGCCATGGGGCCTTCCGTGTACAGCGCTTCCGCGCGCACGGCCGCCGACATCAGCAGCTTGACCTTGTGGTCGTAGAAGACGTCGACGAGCCACGTGAAGCGGCGTGCCTCGGAGGCCATCCGAGGCGACATTTGCGGCACGTCCGAGAGAATGACCGTGTGAAACCGCGTCGCCAATTCGAGATAGTCGTTTTGCGAACGCGGCCCGCCGCAGAGCGTCGCGAAATCGAACCAGACGACGCCGTCGGCGCGCCGCAGCGCTTTGATCTCGCGCTTTTCGATATGTAGTAACGGGCTCTCGTCGGGCACCGCGACCAGTTGCGCATAGGCTGCGCGGAGTTCGCGATCGGCCTGCGCACCGAGCGGCGTGTGGTAGACATTCACCTGCGCGAGCGTGCGCTGACGATAATCGACGCCCGCGTCGACGTTCAGCACGTCGAGCTTGGACTTGATCAGCTCGATCGCGGGCAGCAGACGATCCCGATGCAACCCCTCCGGGTAGAGCGTGTCGGGATCGTAGTTGGACGTCATCACGAACTGCACGCCGTTCGTGAAAAGCCGGTCGAGCAAGCGATACAAAATCATCGCGTCCGCGATATCGGACACATGGAATTCGTCGAAGCAGATCAACCGATAACGCTTGGCCATCCGGCGCGCGAGTTCGTCGAGCGGATCGGCTTGGCCCTTGAGCTCTTCGAGCACGCGATGCACGTCACGCATGAATTCGTGAAAGTGAATACGTGTCTTGCGCTGTACCGGCACGACCGCGTAAAAGCTATCCATCAGAAAGCTCTTGCCGCGGCCGACCCCGCCCCACATATAAACACCGCGCGGCAACTGCGGATGGACGATCAGCTTGCGCAACGCCGACGAGCGACGCGCCTTGTAGGCAATCCACTCCTCGTAGCACTGCTGGAGCCGATCGACGGCCGCGCGCTGCGCCGCGTCCGAAGCGTAACCGCGCGTCTTGAGCTCGTGCTCGTAGTATTCGATGACGTTCATCGTGCAAACACAAAAAGAAGAAGGCGGGAGGGGTCTGCCCTGCCCGCCTTCATCGTGGCGTCTCGCTGCCGGCCAATCGGGAAGCCCCTAGCCGGCGCGTGAGCGTTACTTATTGAGCGAGCGTTTGTCGACGTCGAGCGCCGCTTCGCGCATCACTTCGGACAGCGACGGGTGCGGATGGCAGATGCGGCCGATGTCTTCCGACGCAGCCTTGAACTCCATCGCCACGACGGCTTCGGCGATCAGATCCGACGCGTTCGCGGCAATGATATGCACGCCGAGCAATTCGTCCGTCTTCGCATCGGCGATCATCTTGACGAAGCCGTCCGACTTCGCGATACCGAGCGCGCGGCCGTTGATCGAGAACGGGAACTGCCCCTTCTTGATCTCGCGGCCTTCGGCCTTCAACTGCTGCTCCGTCTTACCCACCCAAGCGATTTCAGGCTCGGTGTAGATGACCCAAGGAATGCAGTTGTAATCGATGTGCGGCTTTTGACCGTCGATGACTTCGGCCACCAGCACGCCTTCGTCTTCAGCCTTGTGCGCGAGCATCGGACCACGGACGACGTCGCCGATCGCGTAGACGTTCGGCACGCTCGTGCGGCAGTGATCGTCGACGTCGATGAAGCCGCGTTCGTTCGCCTTCAGGCCGATCGATTCGAGACCGAGGTTATCGGTGTTCGGCACGCGGCCTACCGACACGATCAGGCGGTCGGCGTCGAGCGTCTGCGCGTTGCCGTCCTTATCCTTGTAGGCGATGCTCACGCCGTCCTTGGATGCCTTGACTTCGCCGATGCTCACGCCGAGGTGAATGTCGAGGCCTTGCTTCTTGAAGACCTTCGCGGCTTCCTTGGCCAGCGCTTCGTCGGCTGCACCGAGGAACGCGGGCAGCGCTTCCAGCACCGTCACTTCGGCGCCGAGGCGACGCCAAACCGAACCGAGTTCGAGGCCGATCACGCCCGCGCCGATGACGGCGAGCTTCTTGGGCACAGCGTCGAATGCGAGCGCGCCTTCGTTATCGGCAACGATCTTGTTGTCGACGGGGATGTTCGGCAGATGACGCGCCTTCGAGCCCGTGGCGATGATGACATTCTTGGCCGAGACGACTTGCATCTCGCCTTCGCCGCTGACTTCGATTTGCACGCCGCCGTCGTTCTTGCCGACGAACTTGCCGTGCCCCTTGAGCCACGTGATCTTGTTCTTCTTGAACAGGTACTCGATGCCGCCCGTCATCTTTTCGACGATGCCGTCCTTGCGCGCCATCATCTTCGTGACGTCCATCTTCACGTCGCCCACGCTAATGCCGTGCACGTCGAGATGATGCGATGCGTTTTCGAACTCCTCCGACGAGGCGAGCAGCGCCTTCGACGGAATGCAGCCCACGTTCAAGCACGTGCCGCCGAGCTTCAAGGCGCCGGCCGGGTTCTTCCACTTCTCGATACACGCGACGGTCTTGCCGAGCTGCGCCGCACGGATCGCGGCGATATAGCCGCCCGGGCCCGCGCCGATCACGACGACGTCAAATTCTTGAGACATGACAATCCTTTTGATTGCGCGGCGGCGCGGCGCTTAAACGCGCGCCGCCGCGGTTTCGGTCATTGCGATTGAGACGCTCGCCCGCCGTAAGCGAGCGCGAGCGACATTACAGGTCGAGCAGCAGGCGCGCCGGATCTTCGAGCGCATCCTTCATAGCGACGAGCGACAGAACGGCTTCGCGGCCGTCGATGATCCGGTGGTCGTACGACAGGGCGAGATAGTTCATCGGGCGGATGACGATCTGACCGTTTTCGACGACCGGGCGCTCCTTCGTCGCGTGCACGCCCAGAATGGCCGACTGCGGCGGGTTGATGATCGGCGTCGACAGCATCGAACCGAACACGCCGCCGTTCGAGATCGAGAACGTACCGCCCGTCATTTCTTCGATCGACAGCTTGCCGTCCTTGGCCTTCTGACCGAACTCGGCGATCTTCTTTTCGATGTCGGCGAGCGACATTTGATCGGCGTTGCGCAGGATCGGCACGACGAGGCCGCGCGGCGAGCCGACGGCGATACCGATGTCGAAGTAGCCGTGATAGACGATGTCGTTACCGTCGATCGACGCGTTCACGAGCGGGAACTTCTTCAGTGCGTGCACCGCGGCCTTGACGAAGAACGACATGAAGCCGAGCTTGACGCCGTGCTCCTTCTCGAACTTGTCCTTGTACTTGTTGCGCAAGTCCATGACCGGGGCCATGTTCACTTCGTTGAACGTCGTGAGGATGGCGTTCGTCTGTTGCGATTCGAGCAGACGCTCGGCGATACGCGCACGCAGACGCGACATCGGTACGCGCTGTTCCGGGCGGTTTTGCAGCCACGATTCGGCCGAAGCCGGTGCTTTCACGTCGGGCAGCGACGGCTTGGCCGGCTTCGCGGCCGGTGCGGCGGCGGGCGCGCGTGCGGCAGGGGCGCCTGCCGACAGCACGTCGCCCTTCGTGATGCGGCCGTCGCGGCCGGTGCCTTGCACTTGATCGGCCGCGAGGTTCTTTTCGGCCATCAGCTTGCCGGCTGCCGGCGAAGCGACGGTCGACGACGCCGTGGCGCTTGCGGCTGCGGCGGGCGCTGCCGCGGCCGGAGCAGCGGCGGGAGCGGCAGCGGCGGCCGGGGCGGCGGCGGCGCCTGCCTTGCCTTCCGTGTCGATCTTCGCGAGCAGTTGCTCGGATGCGACCACTTCGCCGTCGGCAACGATGACTTCGGCCAGCACGCCCGAATCCGGCGCCGGCACTTCGAGCACGACCTTATCCGTTTCGATCTCGACGAGAATCTCGTCGCGCGTCACGGCTTCGCCCGGCTTCTTCTTCCACTGAAGCATCGTACCTTCCGAAACCGACTCCGAAAACTGCGGAACCTTGACCTCAACAATAGCCATTTGATCTTTCCTGAACTCTTAATCTGGTGTGGGAGGCAAACCGGGTTTCGCGTCGCGCCTCGCATTCTTGCGCTTGCACCGACGCGGGAAAGCGCATTCGCGCTTTCCCGGTTCGCCCTCAATCTAGTTATTTAGCGATCTGCGCGCTCTTGAGCCGGCCGAATGCGCCTTCGATCAGCGCCTTCTGTTGCTCGTAGTGCTTCGCGTAGTAACCGACCGCAGGCGAGGCCGAAGCCGGGCGGCCGCTGTATGCCAGCTTCTGCCCTTCCTTCATGCCTTCCTTCAGATGGTGCTCGATGTAGAACCACGGGCCTTGGTTTTGCGGCTCGTCCTGCACCCACACCACTTCCGTCGCGTTGTCGTACTTCTTCATCTCCGCCTCGAACTGCTTGTGCGCGAACGGATAGAGCTGCTCGATACGGACGATCGCGACGTCGTTCGCCTTCGCCTCGCGGCGATGTGCGACGAGATCGTAATAGACCCGGCCCGAACAGGCGACGACACGCTTGACCTTCTTCGCATCGATCGTGCCGTCGACTTCGCCCAGCACCGGCTGGAACGAACCGTTGGCGAGTTCCGACAGATCCGACACCGCTTCCTTGTGGCGCAAGAGCGACTTCGGCGTGGCAACGATGAGCGGCTTGCGGAACAAGCGGATCATCTGGCGACGCAGCAAGTGGAAGATCTGCGCGGGCGTCGTGGGCTGCACGACTTGCATGTTGTGCTCGGCGCACAGTTGCAAATAGCGCTCGATACGCGCCGACGAGTGCTCGGGGCCTTGGCCTTCGTAGCCGTGCGGCAACAGCATCGTCAGGCCCGACACGCGGCCCCACTTCACTTCACCCGAGGAGATGAACTGGTCGATCACGACTTGCGCGCCGTTGGCGAAATCGCCGAATTGCGCTTCCCAGGCCACGAGCGTGTTCGGCTCGGCCGTCGAGTAGCCGTATTCGAAGCCCAGCACCGCCTCTTCGGACAACACCGAGTCGATTACCGTGAACTTCGCTTGACCGTCCGCCACGTTTTGCAGCGGGATATACGTGCCGTCGTTCCAGCGCTCACGGTTTTGATCGTGCAGCACGGCGTGACGGTGCGTGAACGTACCGCGGCCCGAGTCTTGACCCGTCAAACGCACGGCATAGCCCGATGCGACGAGCGATGCGTAGGCCAGGTGTTCGCCCATGCCCCAATCGAGCGGCGCTTCGCCACGGCCCATCGCACGGCGGTCGTTGACGACGCGTTCGACGAGCGGGTGCACCTTGAAGTTTTCGGGAACCGTCGTGATGCGCTCGGCCAAACGCTTCAATTCGGCGAGCGGCACGGCCGTATCGGCCGCGTCGGTCCACTTGCGATTCAGGAACGGGACCCAATCGACCGCGTACTTGCTCTTGTAGTTCGAGAGCACCGGGTCGATCGTGTGGTGGCCTTCGTCCATCGCTTGACGGAACGCCTTGATGAAGTTCTCTCCATCTTCGGCCGTGATCACGCCTTGCTGCACGAGCTTTTCCGCGTACAGTGCGCGCGTGCCCGGGTGCTGAGCGATCTTCTTGTACATCAGCGGCTGCGTGACCGCCGGCGTATCTTGCTCGTTGTGGCCGAGCTTACGGAAGCAGACGATGTCGAGCACGACATCCTTGTGGAACTGCATCCGGAAATCGATCGCGATTTGCGTGGCCAGCACGACCGCTTCGGGATCGTCGCCGTTCACGTGCAGCACGGGCGCTTCGATCATCTTGACGACGTCCGAGCAGTACAGCGTCGAGCGCGCGTCGCGCGGATCGGACGTCGTGAAGCCGATCTGGTTGTTGATGACGATGTGCAGCGTGCCGTGCGTGCCGTAACCGCGCGTCTGCGCAAGGTTCAGCGTTTCCATGACGACGCCCTGACCCGCGAATGCCGCATCGCCGTGAATCTGCACGGGCAGCACTTGCAAGCCGGCTTCGTCGCCGCGACGGTCCATGCGCGCCTTCGCCGAACCTTCGACCACCGGGTTCACGATCTCGAGGTGCGACGGGTTGAATGCGAGCGACAGGTGCACGGGGCCGCCGTCGGTCGCCACATCGGACGAGAAGCCCTTGTGGTACTTCACGTCGCCGGCCGGAAGATCGTCGACGTGCTTGCCTTCGAATTCGGCGAACAGGTCCGACGGCATCTTGCCGAGCGTATTGACGAGCACGTTCAGGCGGCCGCGGTGGGCCATGCCGATGACGATTTCCTGCACGCCCTTCGCGCCGGCGTGACGAACGACTTCGTCCATCGAGGCGATGAAGCTTTCACCGCCCTCGAGCGAGAAACGCTTCTGGCCGACGTATTTCGTATGCAGATAGCGCTCGAGGCCTTCGGCGGCCGTCAGGCGATTGAGGATGTGCTTCTTTTTGTCGGGCGAGAAGCTCGGCGTCGCGCGGATCGATTCGAGCTTTTCCTGCCACCAGCGCTTTTGCTCCGGATCGCTGATGTACATGAACTCGGCGCCGATCGTGCCGCAGTACGTGTCGCGCAGACCCTTGACGATATCGCGCAGCGACGCTTGCTCGAACCCGAAATACAGGTTGCTCGCGCTGAACGTCTGGTCCATGTCGGCTTCGGTGAAGTCGTAGAACGCAGGTTCGAGTTCGGGGATAGCGGGACGCTCGCGGCGCTTGAGCGGATCGAGATTGGCCCATTGCGAGCCCATGAATCGATAAGCGCTGATCAGGGACTGAACGTGGACTTGCTTTCGCGCGGTGGCGAGATTACCGCCGGCTTCGGCTTCGCGCGGAATGAATGCATTAGCCTTCGCGCGCTGGGCGAACGATTCGACGATGGGGCCATGGGCCACGTCGCTGGCCGCGCTGCCGTCCGAGGCAGGCACGTTTTGCAACGCATCGAAATATTCGCGCCAGTTATCGGGGACCGACGCCGGGTTATCAAGGTATTGCTCGTACAATTCTTCGACGTACGGAGCATTGCCGCCGAACAAATACGAGTTCAGCTGGAATTGCTTCATCATGTTTACGCTCACCTTTCTTCGAGCTTCTCGAGAAATAGCGGGTTACTCAACCTTCCGCGACACGGCCTGACCGTTTAGCGGATTGCGCGAATCAAGTCTTGCTTGGAAGGACCTAAAACTAGCTCCGCGGAGCATATCACAGAACGAATAGTCTAGATTGCTGCGAGCGCCCGTCCAGTATAGAAAAAGCCACTTTGAAAAGTGGCTTTTTCGAATGTCGGCGGAATGCCGGCGGCCGGCGGGTTCGACTTTAGTCGACCGAAGCCTCGCGGCTTGCGCGGCGGCGCTCGTGCTCCTTCAGGTGGCGCTTGCGCAGACGGATCGATTGCGGCGTGACTTCGACGAGCTCGTCGTCGTCGATGAATTCGACCGCGTATTCGAGCGACATCTGGATCGGCGGCACGAGACGCACGGCTTCGTCGGTGCCCGACGCGCGCACGTTCGTGAGCTGCTTGCCCTTGATCGGGTTCACGACGAGGTCGTTATCGCGGCTGTGAATGCCGATGATCATGCCTTCGTACAGCGCATCGCCCGGCTTCACGAACATGCGGCCGCGATCTTGCAGCTTCCACAGCGCGTAGGCGACGGCGGCGCCGTCGTCTTGCGAGATCAGCACACCGTTGCGACGCTCGCCGAGCGTGCCTTCCTTGACCGGCGCGTATTCGTCGAACACGTGGCTCATGAGGCCCGTGCCGCGCGTGAGCGTCATGAATTCGCCCTGGAAGCCGATCAGCCCGCGTGCCGGAATCTTGTATTCCAAACGCGTGCGGCCGCGGCCGTCGGATGCCATGTCGAGCAGTTCGCCCTTGCGGCGGCCCAGCTCTTCCATGACGCCGCCTTGGTGGCCGTCCTCGACGTCGACCGTCAAGAGTTCGTACGGCTCGTGCTTGACGCCGTCGACCTCGTGCAAAACCACGCGCGGACGCGACACGGCGAGCTCGTAGCCCTCGCGGCGCATGTTTTCGATCAGGATCGTGAGATGCAGCTCGCCGCGGCCCGACACTTCGAAGACCGTTTCGTCGCCGGTGTCGCGCACACGCAACGCCACGTTGTGATTCAGCTCTTTCGTCAGACGATCGCGGATCTGGCGGCTCGTAACGAACTTGCCTTCCTTACCGGCGAGCGGCGACGAGTTCACGAGGAAGTTCATCGTCAACGTCGGCTCGTCGACCGTGATCATCGGCAATGCTTCCGGCGTCTCGGGGGCGCAGATGGTCGCGCCGATCCCGATATCTTCGATACCGTTGATCAAGACGATGTCGCCCGCTTGCGCCTCTTCCACTTGCACGCGATCGAGCCCGTGGAACGACAGCACTTGGTTGATCTTGCGATTGAGCACGGCGCCCTCGGGCCCGAAGCGCAGCGCAACGGGCTGGCCGGGCTTGATACGGCCGCGCGCAATGCGCCCGACGCCGATACGGCCGACGTAGGTCGAATAATCGAGCGACGTGATTTGCAACTGGAGCGGACCGTCCGGATCGGCGTCGCGCACGGGCACGTGCTCGAGAATGGCTTCGAACAGCGGGCGCATGTCGCCGTCGCGCGCACTCGCGTCGAGCGAGGCGTAGCCGTTGAGCCCCGACGCGTAGATGATCGGGAAATCGAGCTGCTCTTCCGTGGCGCCGAGCTTATCGAACAGGTCGAACGTCTGGTTGATGACCCAGTCGATCCGGGCGCCGGGACGGTCGATCTTGTTGACGACGACGATCGGCTTGAGACCGAGCGCGAGCGCCTTTTTCGTCACGAAACGGGTTTGCGGCATCGGACCTTCGACCGCATCGACGAGCAGCAGCACCGAATCGACCATCGACAGCACGCGCTCGACCTCGCCGCCGAAGTCGGCGTGACCCGGGGTATCGACGATGTTGATGTGCGTGCCCTCGTACTCGACCGCGCAGTTCTTCGCCAAGATCGTGATGCCGCGCTCTTTTTCGATGTCGTTCGAGTCCATCACGCGTTCCGCGATCTGCTGGTTCTCTCGGAACGTGCCCGACTGGCGAAGCAGTTGGTCGACGAGCGTGGTCTTGCCATGGTCGACGTGGGCAATGATGGCAATGTTGCGTATAGCGCGAGTCATAAGAATAAGGGGCGGTTGCGTGCGCGAAACAGGATGCGACGGGAGAGCCAAAACGGGTGCGCGCACTTTCTGGGTAACTCGGGATTCTACCACGCGGTCGTGACATCGAACGCGCCGGTTCCAACTACTACATCTCCGCCGCATACGCCGTGCCGATTTGCGCCCCCGCCAGCACGGTTATGAGGAAAGCCTCATAATAGCCATCCGCTTTAAGGGTTTGCTTAAATCGTACGGGTGGCGCCATCCGATGCTTGCCGTGTCAAACGATTTGCATCTATAATCATGCCTAGTCAACTATTGCAATCGCACGGAAACCGCCATGACGAAAACACCCGCGCCGCTGCCGCCCGAGGTGTGCAACTACCAGTTGGACGAAAGCGTCGGCTACCTGATTGCCCGCGCCAAATCGAGCTTGTCCAACCTGGTGACGCAAAGCACGCTGGATCAGCTTGGCATCACGAGCACGCAGGCCAGCATGCTGTTCATGATCGCAAGCGGGCGCTGTTCGCTGGCGGCGGAACTGGCCCGCGACTACGGGATTGACGCAAGCGCGGTGACTCGGCTGATCGATCGGCTGGAAAAGCGTAATCTGCTGTCGCGAGTACGCAGCTCCGAAGATCGCCGCGCGGTTCACCTTGCCGTGACCGAGGAAGGCCGCGCGCTGGCCGCACGGATGCCGGCGATCTTCGGCGGCGTCGTCGAGAAGGCGCTTGCGGGCTTCACGCCCGAAGAAGTGGGATTCTTGAAAAGCATGCTTCGGCGGATTCTCGCCAACACCGCCGAGTCCGCGGCGGATTAGCGGCGCCGGCAGCGCCTGACGTCGGCGCGGTTGGCTGACATGGCAACGAGTTTCGACCTTCAATCGTAAAAAATAAGTTGCAAAGTCCATGATTACACTCACCTCGAAAGGCCGGGCGATGACCTCCTCTCTCACCGCCGCTCGCATTAAGACGGTCCGGGCCGCGGTCGCGGCCGCTGCCGCCGTGCTCGCGATGGCGGGATGCGCCAATTACGCGGGGATCAAGAGCGACAAGCAGATCACGTCGGCCACCTCGCTCGAATCGGCGCAGAGCCTGCCGAGCGAGGGCGGCGCGTGGCCGACGCTCGATTGGGCCAAGAGCTTCGGCGACCCTCAACTGCCGACGCTCATCGACGAGGCCTTGCAAGGCAATCCGTCGATCGCGCAGGCTCGCGCGCGGATCGCCAAGGCGCAGTCCTACACCGAGAGCGCGCGCTCGACCTTGCTGCCCACCGTCGACGGCAGCTACTCGGTCACTCGCGAGCGCTTCTCCGAGAACGGACTGTATCCCCCGCCCTTCGGCGGCGGCTGGTTCACCGAGCACAACGCGCTCGCCAGCGCTTCGTGGGACCTCGACCTATGGGGCAAGAACCGCGCACGCGTGAACGCATCGCTCTCGCAGGAGAAGTCGGCCGAGGCGGACATGCAAGAAGCGCGCGTGACGCTCGCCTCGTCGGTCGCGCGTACCTATAACCAACTGGCCCAGCTCTATGCGCTGCGCGACATCGCGGCGCGCGAAATCCGCAATCGCCAGGAAGTCGGCACGATCACGAACGGCCGCGTCGCGGCCGGCCTCGACACGAACGTGGAAAAGGAAACGGCGCGCGGCAACGTGGCGTCGAGCCAAGCCACGCTGTCCGACCTCGACGGTCAAATCAAGGCCGTGCGCTTCCAATTGGCCGCACTGCTGGGCAAGGGCCCCGATCGCGGACTCGCCATCGCCGAGCCTGCGCTTGCGGCCGGCGGCGCGGTAACGCTGCCCTCGAATCTGCCGGCCGACCTCGTCTCGCGCCGCCCCGACATCGTCGCCGCGCGCTGGCAGGTGCAAGCCGCGCTCGCGAACGTCAAGGAAGCGAAGGCCGAATTCTTCCCCGACATCAATTTGGCGGCTGGGATCGGTTTCGACGCGTTCGGCTGGGGGCACTTCCTGACGGCGGCGAGCCGCCAGATCCAAGGGGGCCCTGCGATTCACCTGCCGATCTTCGATGCCGGCGCCCTGCGCGCGCAACTGAAGGGCCGCTATGCCGACTTCGAACTCGACGTGGCGAATTACAACCAGGCACTGATCAACGCGATGTCCGACGTCGCCACGCAAGTGGCGTCGATCCGCTCCATCGACACGGAGATGAGCGATGCGCAGCGCGCGCTCGACGCATCGACCCAGGCCTACCGCTTGGCGGTGATCCGCTATAAGGCCGGCCTGTCGCCGCAGTTGCAGGTGCTAACCGCCGACAACAACCGGCTCGCCGCGGAGCAAACCGTGACAAACCTCGCGATGAAGCGCCGCGATCTTCAGTTCGCGCTGATTCGCGCATTAGGCGGAGGCTTCGACGCGCAGTCGGCCGGCGTAGCCCTGCCGGCCTCCGAAGCCACGGCCGCGCAAGCGCCCTCGGCGGGCTGAGCAGTAACAGTCAGAGCAAGAACAGAACAGATTCATCACTCAAGCAAGATTCAACGATAGAGCTTCGACAAGTCGAGACTCGAGAAACGGAGAGCATTTCCATGAGCGACACTCAACAAACCGCCGCGAGCGTGCAGTCGCAGAACAACAATAGACGCAAGCGCTTGATGACCCTGCTCGTCGGCGTCATCCTCGTCGCGGCCGTCGCATACGGCTTGTACTACTTCCTCGACGCGCGCTTCCACGAGGATACCGACGATGCGTACGTGAACGGCAACGTCGTCCAGATCACGCCTCAAGTGACGGGCACGGTCATCGCCGTGAACGCCGACGACACGCAGACGGTGACTGCCGGCGCGCCGCTCGTCGTGCTCGACGGCGCGGACGCGCGCGTCGCGCTGCAACAAGCCGAGGCGAATCTCGCGCAAACCGTGCGGCAAGTGCGTGGCTTGTTCGTGAACAACGACCAGTTCCAAGCGCAGATCGCCCAGCGCGAAGCGGACTTGTCGCGGGCGCAGGACGACCTGCGCCGCCGCGTCGCCGTCGCGCAAACCGGCGCGGTGTCGCAAGAAGAAATCTCGCACGCTCGCGACACGGTCAAGGCGGCGCAGGCCGCGCTCGATGCGGCGCAGCAGCAGCTCGCCTCGAACCGCGCGCTGACCACGAACACGACGATCGCCACGCATCCGAACGTTCTTGCGGCCGCCGCGAAGGTGCGCGACGCGTACCTGAGCAACGCCCGTAACGTGCTGCCCGCCCCGGTGACGGGCTATGTGGCGAAGCGTGCCGTGCAAGTGGGCCAACGCGTCTCCCCGGGCACGCCGCTGATGGCCATCGTGCCGCTCGAATCGGTGTGGGTCGACGCGAACTTCAAGGAAGTGCAGCTCACGCACATGCGCATCGGCCAAGAGGTACAGCTCACGGCCGACATCTACGGCTCGTCCGTGGTTTATCACGGCAAGGTCGTGGGCTTCTCGGCCGGGACCGGTTCGGCGTTCTCGCTGCTGCCGGCGCAAAACGCAACCGGCAACTGGATCAAGGTCGTGCAACGTCTGCCTGTGCGGATCGCGCTCGATCCGGCCGAGCTGCGTGCTCATCCGCTGCGCATCGGTCTTTCGATGCAAGCCGACGTCAATATCAAGAACGACTCGGGTAGCCAGTTGAGCACCGCGCAAAACACCGTCTATCAAACGAACGTGTTCGACAAGTACGGCGACGAAGCGAATGCCGAGATCGCGCGCATCATCGAGCAAAACGCCGGCGGCAACAACGGCCTTGCGCAGCAAAAGCAGCCGAGCGCGAGCACGCATGCGTCGGCGAGCCATGCCGCGAAGGTCGCGAGCAGCGGCGCGAAGCTGATGTAAGCGCCGATTCGCCTGTCGACAACATAACGAACGCTCCGAGGTCAACCGCTCAATGGCTCAGCCCCAAGCCCCTCATCCGCCGCTGACCGGCGCTCAACTGGTGATAGGCACGATCGCCGTATCGCTGGCCGTGTTCATGAACGTGCTCGATACGTCGATCGCGAACGTGTCGATTCCGACCATCTCGGGCGATCTCGGCGTGTCCTCCGATCAGGGCACGTGGGTGATCACGTCGTTCGCAGTCGCCAACGCGATCTCGGTGCCGCTCACGGGCTGGCTGACCGAACGGCTCGGCCAAGTGCGGCTGTTCCTCGCGTCGATCGTGCTGTTCGTCATCTCGTCGTGGATGTGCGGACTTGCGCCGACGCTGCCGTTCCTGCTCATGTCGCGCGTGATCCAAGGCGCCGTGGCCGGCCCGATGATTCCGCTGTCGCAAACGCTGCTGCTAGCGAGCTATCCGCGCGCGAAAGCGCCGCTTGCGCTATCGATGTGGTCGATGACGACGCTGATCGCCCCTGTCGCGGGGCCGATTCTCGGCGGATGGATCTCCGACAATATCTCGTGGCCGTGGATCTTCTACGTCAACATTCCCGTCGGTATCGTGGCGGCGATCGCCACCTGGGCCATCTTCCGCACGCGAGATTCGGTCATCAAGAAGGCCCCGATCGATTCGGTCGGCCTCGCGCTGCTCGTGATTTGGGTCGGCTCGCTCCAGGTCATGCTCGATAAGGGGAAAGACCTCGATTGGTTCTCCTCGACGACGGTTGTCGTGCTCGCGTTGACGGCGCTGATCGGCTTCGCATTCTTCGTGGTCTGGGAGCTGACGGCCGAACACCCGGTCGTCGACCTATCGCTCTTTAGGAAACGCAACTTCACGGGCGGCACGATCGCACTGTCGATCGGCTATGGGCTTTACTTCGGCAACCTCGTGCTGCTGCCGCTGTGGCTTCAAACCGACATCGGCTATACGGCGACGGATGCCGGCCTCGTCATGGCGCCCGTGGGACTGTTCGCGATCTTGCTCTCGCCGATCACCGGCAAGTTCTTGCCGCGTACCGACCCGCGCAAAATCGCGACGGCCGCGTTCGTCGTCTTTGCGCTTTGCTTCTGGATGCGTTCGCGCTATACGACCGGGGTCGACACGTGGTCGCTCGCATTGCCGACGCTTGTGCAAGGGATCGCGATGGCCGGCTTTTTCATTCCGCTCGTATCGATCACGCTATCGGGCCTGCCGGGCAATCGCATCGCGGCCGCATCGGGGCTCTCGAACTTCGTGCGGATCATGTGCGGGGGGATCGGCACGTCGATCTTTACGACCGCTTGGGATCACCGCACGAGCTTTCACCATGCGCAGTTGACCGAGCGTGCGAGCATATTGGATCCGACGTTCAGTCAATCGATGACGCAACTGGGCTCGTTCGGTCTCGACAATGCGCAGCGCTACGGCATGTTCGACCGGCTCGTCACGCAACAAGCGGCGCAGCTCGGCGTAAACGACCTGTTTTATATCTCGTCGGTCATCTTCATCGTGCTGATCGCGCTCATTTGGATCACGCGACCGGAACGCTCCGGCGGCGGCGATTCGAGCGCCGCGGCATCGGCGGCGCACTAGCCGACGCACAAAACGCAAAACGCCTGGTCGGTTCATTGAACCGCCAGGCGTTTTTTTTCGTCGTGCATGTCTGCGATTATGCGGAGACGGACGCCGTCACGATCAGCCGCTCGGGTGCGAGCACGCCCTGCTCCGCCCGCGCCACCCCGAGCAACGCGCCGTCTTCGTCGCGATAGACGCGCACGCGCGTATCGCCATGCCCGCGCGGGACGGCTACTGCTTGGGGATCGACCGGCGCCGGCGGCGGCAAATCGGCCAGACGCAGCCGCTGCCCCTGAAGGAACCGCTTCGCTTCGACCGAGCCCAGACGCATGGCCGGGAACGTCGAAAGCAGCGCATCGACGGGACGCAAGCACGCGTCGCGCTCGGCAGGCTCCATCGCCTCCAATGCGTCGAGCGTCACCGCATGCTCGAGCGTGAGCACGCCGACTCCCGTGCGTCGCAACGCAACGAGGTGCGCGCCGCAATCGAGCGCCGCGCCGATATCCTCTGCTAGCGTACGCACGTAGGTGCCTTTGCTACAGGTGACTCGAAACGTGACGTCAGGCAATGCGGAGCCCAGCAACTCGAGCCGGTGGATCGTCACCTCGCGCGCGGCGCGCTCCACGACCTGGCCGGCGCGCGCGTATTCGTAAAGCGGCTTGCCGTCGCGCTTAAGCGCCGAATGCATCGGCGGCACCTGCGAGATCGGCCCGCGAAAACGCGCGAGCGCCGCCTCGATGCGGGGCACGTCGACTTCGACAGGTCGAGTTTCGAGCACTTCGCCTTCGGCATCGCCGGTACTCGTGCGGATCCCGAGGCGCATGGTGGCCTCGTAGGTCTTATCCGCTTCGAGCAAGTCTTGCGAGAACTTCGTCGCCTCGCCGAAACACAGGGGCAGCAAACCCGATGCAAGCGGGTCGAGCGTACCGGTGTGGCCCGCTTTCTGAGCGAGCAAAAGGCGCTTGGCGCGCACGAGCGCGTCGTTGCTCGACAGCCCGAGGCCCTTATCGAGCAGCAAGACGCCGTCGAGCGCGCGGCGCGGCACGCGTGGACGTTGAGGTGGTTTCATCGAATCGTTTCAAAAGCGCGAACGGCGGGCACGACAAGGCGGCCCGGCTCACGTTCGTTCAATCGTCTTTCGCGCGCGTGGCGTTCGCCTCGTCGATCAAGCGCGACATCTCCACCGCTTTCTCGATCGACTTATCGTAGTGGAAATGCAGCGTAGGGACCGTGTGGATGTGCAAACGCTTGAAAAGCAGATTGTGCAGGTGCCCCGCCGCATGATTGAGCGCGACTTGCGTGGCTTGCGCATCTCCCGTCAGCGTCGTGAAGTAGACCTTGGCGTGCGCGTAGTCGGGCGTCAGCTCGACGCTTTGAATAGTGACGAGCCCGACGCGCGGGTCCTTGACCTCGCGCATGATGAGCTCGGACAGATCGCGCTGAATTTGATCGGCGATCTGGACGTTGCGATTTGGGGATGTACGTTTCTTCGACATGATGAACCCGCCTAGCGGTTAGGGCGCATTGTCATGACCGATGCACCCCGGCGGACGCTCAAAAGCTTGAGCGCCGCTATAAAAACAACGGGGCGGAGGAGGCTTGCCGCCCGCTCCGCCCCGAGCCGCGCATTTGCGTATCAGAGCGTACGCGCGACTTCCGTGACTTCGAACACCTCGAACTGATCGCCTTCGACGATATCGTTGAAGTTCTTGATCGACATACCGCATTCGAAGCCTTGCTTCACTTCCTTCACATCGTCCTTGAAGCGCTTGAGCGAATCGAGCTCGCCCGTGAAGATGACGACGTTGTTGCGCAGCACGCGAACCGACGACGAACGCTTGACGAAGCCGTCCGTGACCATACAGCCCGCCACCGCGCCGATCTTCGGCACCTTGAACACTTGGCGCACTTCGACCATACCTGTGACGACCTCGCGCTTCTCGGGCGAGAGCATGCCCGACATCGCCGCCTTCACCTCATCCACTGCGTCATAGATGATGTTGTAGTAGCGGATATCGATGCCGTTCGCCTCGGCCAGCTTGCGCGCCTGTGCGTCGGCACGCGTGTTGAAGCCGATGATGACCGCCTTCGATGCCGTCGCGAGGTTGACGTCCGATTCGCTGATGCCGCCCACGGCGCCGTGCACGATCTGCACGCGCACTTCGTCGGTCGACAGCTTTTGCAACGACTGAACCAGCGCTTCTTGCGAACCTTGCACGTCGGCCTTGACGATGAGGGGCAGCGTTTGCACTTCGCCCTCGCCCATCTGCTCGAGCATGCTTTCGAGCTTCGCGGCCTGCTGCTTCGCGAGCTTGACGTCGCGGAACTTGCCTTGACGGAACAGCGCGATTTCGCGCGCCTTACGCTCGTCGGGCAACACGATGACTTCTTCGCCGGCCGCCGGCACTTCCGACAGACCTTGAATTTCGACCGGAATCGACGGACCGGCTTCCTTCGTCGGCTTGCCCGTCTCGTCCAGCATCGCCCGCACGCGGCCGTATGCACTGCCGGCGAGCACGACGTCGCCGCGCGAGAGCGTACCCGACTGCACGAGGATCGTCGCCACCGGGCCCTTACCCTTGTCGAGCTTCGCTTCGATGACGAGACCCTTGGCCGGCGCTTCCACCGGAGCCTTCAACTCGAGGACTTCGGCTTGCAGCAGCACGTTCTCGAGCAGGTCGTCGATGCCCGTACCCATTTTCGCCGAAACCGCGACGAACGGCGAATCGCCACCGTACTCTTCCGGCACGACGCCTTCGGCGACGAGCTCTTGCTTGACGCGATCGGGGTTCGCATCGGGCTTGTCGATCTTGTTGATCGCCACGACGATCGGCACGCCACCGGCCTTCGCGTGGGCAATGGCTTCCTTCGTCTGCGGCATCACGCCGTCGTCGGCTGCCACCACCAGAATGACGATGTCGGTCGCTTTCGCACCGCGCGCACGCATGGCCGTAAAGGCCTCGTGACCCGGCGTATCGAGGAACGTGATGACGCCGCGCGGCGTTTCGACGTGATAAGCGCCGATGTGCTGCGTAATGCCGCCCGCTTCGCCGGCCGCCACCTTCGCACGGCGGATGTAGTCGAGCAGCGAGGTCTTGCCGTGGTCGACGTGACCCATGACCGTAACGACCGGCGGACGCGGCAGTTGCTCCGCATCGGTCGCTTCGCCTTCGACGAGCAACGCTTCCGGATCGTCGAGCTTGGCCGCTACCGCATGATGGCCCAGTTCCTCGACGATGATCATCGCCGTTTCCTGGTCGAGCATCTGGTTGATCGTGACCATCTGGCCGAGCTTCATCATCACCTTGATGACTTCCGACGCCTTCACGGACATCTTGTGGGCGAGGTCGGCCACGGTGATCGTTTCCGGCACGTGCACTTCACGCACGATCGGCTCGGTCGGCGCTTGGAACGAGGTCGCCGAATCCTGATGCTTGCCGCGTCCCTTCGGACCGCCGCGCCAGCCGCGGTCTACACCGCCGCTCGAATCGCCGCGCGTCTTGATGCCGCGACGCTTGGCGGCATCGTCCTGCCAGCCGCCCTTGCCGCCTTGCTTCTTCTTGTCGGCCGAGCCCGGTGCCGTGGAAGGCTGTGTGCTCGACGGCGCCGCAGTGCCGCCGGCGGCCGGTTTGCGCGCTTGCGTAGCGGGCCGCGGTGCTTCGCCGGCCGGTCGCACGGGCTTGTGCAGCGTACCCTTCGCCTCAGCCGCCTTCGCGGCTTCAGCCGGCTTCGCGGGCGGCGGCGGTTCGGGCGCCTTGACCTGCGCCTTACGCGGCGTATTCATCATTTCGCGGATGGCGCGTGCTTCGGCCTCGGCCTTTTCACGGCGCTTGCGAATCTCGTCTTGCTCGGCGCGAGCCTTCTCGGCGGCTTCCGCGCGCGCCTTTTCGGCAGCCTCGCGAGCCGCATCCTCGGCCTTCTTGGCCGCTTCGCGCTGCGCGGCGCGTTCCGCCTCGGCGCGCTCGTCCTCGCCGGCGACGCGTTCGGCTTGCTCGCGAGCCGCGGCTTCCGCACGCGTTCTCGCCGCCTCTTCCTCGGCGCGCTGACGCTCCGCTTCGGCGGCCTTTTCGCGCGCCTGACGCTCGGCTTCTTCGCGCTCGAGCCGCTCTTGCTGCTCGCGCAGCTCTTGCGCCTGTTTCTCGAGCAACTCCGCTTCGCGGCGCGCTTCTTCCTCGCGACGCTGCAACTCGGCGCTTTCGTCCACGGAGGACGCTTGCGCCGCCACGGCTTCCGCCCCGGCTTCGCCCGCCTCGTCGCGTTTCACGAATACACGTTTCTTGCGCACTTCGACCTGAATGGTGCGAGCCTTGCCCGTCGCGTCGGATTGCTTAATCTCCGACGTGTGCCGGCGAGTCAGCGTGATCTTGCGCTTGTCGGTATCGGCCGAGCCGTGCGACTTGCGCAAATGATCGAGCAGACGCGCTTTGTCCGCTTCGGACAGTGCATCGTCCTCGCTCGCTTTCTGGACACCCGCCGCCTGAAGCTGCTCGAGCAGCACTCCAGCCGGCATTTTCAGTTCCGCGGCAAATTGGGCTACGTTGTTACTCGCCATTCATTCCTCTTAATGCAAGGACCGATTCCTTGCGGTTAACATCGGGTCATGCGATCCAAAGATCGCTATCTAATCAGTGCGCCATGGTCATTCACTCACTGGAACCAGTGTTCACGTGCTTTCATGATCAACGCCTTCGCGGCTTCCTCTTGCATTCCGGTCATTTCGACCAATTCGTCGACAGCTAGCTCGGCCAGCTCGTCGCGCGTTTGAATCTGGTGCTCGGCGAGCTTGGTGAGCAGGTCGGCATCCATCCCGTCGAGGCTCTTCAGATCGAGCGCCACGCCCTCGACCTTCTCCTCGTTCGCGATCGCCATCGTCAACAACGCATCGCGCGAGCGATTGCGCAACTCGTGGACGGTGTCTTCGTCGAACGCCTCGATTTCGAGCATCTCGTTGAGCGGCACGTAGGCAATCTCTTCGAGGCTCGTGAAGCCTTCGTCGATGAGGATGTCGGCGACTTCCTCGTCGACGTCGAGCCGCGCCATGAACAAGTCGCGCAAGACGCCGCGCTCCTGGTTCTGCTTTTGCGCCGACTCGTCGGGCGTCATGATGTTGATTTGCCAGCCGGTCAATTCGCTGGCGAGACGCACGTTTTGGCCGCTACGGCCGATCGCGACGGCGAGTTCGTTTTCGTCGACGACGACGTCCATCGAGTGCTTCTCTTCATCGACGACGATCGACTGAACCGCGGCGGGCGCAAGCGCGCCGATCACGAACTGGGCGGGATCCTCGGACCATAGCACGATGTCGACGTTCTCGCCGCCGAGTTCGTTACGCACGGCCTGCACGCGGGAGCCGCGAATGCCCACGCAGGTACCGATCGGATCGATGCGCTTATCGTAAGCCACCACGCCGATTTTCGCCCGCACGCCGGGATCGCGCGCCGCCGCCTTGATCTCGAGCAGGCCTTGCTCGATCTCGGGCACTTCCATTTCGAACAGCTTCATCAGGAACTCGGGCGCCGTGCGCGAGAGTTCGATCTGCGGGCCGCGTGCCGTGCGGTCGACCTTCGCGATATAGGCGCGCACACGGTCGCCGACGCGCAAGTTTTCCTTCGGAATCAGTTGATCGCGGCGCAGCAGCGCTTCGACACGACCCGATTCGACGATGAAGTTGCCCTTGTCCAAACGCTTGACCGTGCCGGTCATGATCTTTTCGCCGCGCTCGAGGAAATCGTTCAGGATTTGCTCGCGCTCGGCGTCGCGCACCTTTTGCAAGATGACTTGCTTGGCAGCCTGAGCGCCGATCCGGCCGAATTCGATCGACGGAATCGGCTCTTCGATGTGTTGGTCGATTTCGATTTCGGGTTCTTGCTCGCGCGCTTCGAACAGCAGGATTTCTTGATCCGGTTCTTGCAGGCCGGCCTCGTCCGGCACGACGCGCCAACGGCGATACGTTTCGTGCTCGCCCGATTCCCGATCGATATGCACGCGAATGTCCACGTCTTCTTCGAAGAGCTTCTTGGTGGCCGACGCAAGTGCGGCTTCAAGCGCAGCGAACACCACATCTTTATTGACGTTCTTCTCGCGCGCCAGTGCATCGACCAGCATCAGTACTTCGCGACTCATTGTTTCCGGCTCCTAAAGTCAACGTGCGGGACCAGGCGTGCGCGGTCCATGTCCGCGAGCGTGAAATCGAGCATCGCGGCGCCTTCCTTTCCTTCAAATTCCAAACCGATCGTTTCGCCGTTCGGCGCATGCAGGATGCCCCGGAACGTCTTGCGCCCGTCCAACGGCTTTTTCAACGTCACGACGACTTCGCTACCGGCGAAACGCGAAAAGTCCGCCAATTTCTTGAGCGGACGATCGAGTCCCGGCGACGATACTTCGAGCCGTTCGTAGTCGATGTTCTCAACCGTCAGAACGTGCTGGAGCTGACGCGTGACTTTTTCGCAATCCTCGATCGCGATACCGGCCGGCTGGTCGATATAAATGCACAGCATGCCGCGCCCGGTGCGCTCGAGGTCCACGAGCTCGTAGCCCATGCTCGAGACCGTGGTTTCTATCAGTTCCGTCAGTTGCACAGTGCCCTCTAAGGTGTTCGCGCTCGCGCGTTTTACCCAAGGGGCCGCGCGCCACGCCATGCGGACGCGCGAAATGGTGCTGCTGGCAGAGATGCCGAACCGTTACCGCCAAAAAAAAATGGGCTAAACGCCCATCATCTTCTTACCGGTGGTCGCACCTGAGCCGCACAGAAAGCCGCACGCCCAGCGACTTTGTAAGTTTAGCATTTTTCGCGACGCGTTGCAAAGCAACCGCCGCGTGAATACCCCGGCGACGGGGCGTTCACGCAACAGATGCAGCCGCAAGAAAAGCTTGCGCGCCTCGCCGCGGTACGCGATCGTTCGCGGCGAGGCGAGCGCAAACGGGGCCTAGCGACCGCGCGAACGACCGCGCGGCGCTGGGCCTTGACCGCCGCCGCGATTACCGCCGCCACCGGAGCGGTTACCGCCCGGGCCACGATTGCCGTTGGCATTGCCGCCGCCGAAGGCACGCTTGCCGCCTCCCGGGGAGGACGAGGACGGTGCACGATTGCCGTCGACATCGCGCGGACGACCGCCTTTTTGGCCACCGCCACCGGCACCGCCCACGCCGCCACCGGCACCGCGCCCGCGGTTACCGTAGCCGCCGCCGTGCGTATCGCCGAAGCCGCCCGCGCCCGCGCCGAAACCGCCCGCACCGCGACGGCCGGCGCCGCGTCCAGGCTGCTCGAAACGTCCATGCGCGGTCAGCACGGGTTCGCGGCTGATGAAGCCCATCGACGTTTGCATCGGATCGGGCTGGCGCCGCTCGGCGCCCTGGCGCTTCGCGCCTTTCTCCTCGGTAGGCGCCTTCAGCCCGACGGCTGCCATCAGGCTGCGCACTTGGGCTTCTTCGAGCTCCTCCCAGCGGCCGCGGTGCAAACCGCGCGGCAGCGAGATCGGGCCGTGACGCGTGCGAATGAGCCGGCTAACCATCAGACCCACCGCTTCGAACATGCGTCGCACTTCACGGTTGCGCCCTTCGGCAAGCGCGACGTGATACCAATGATTCGTACCTTCGCCGCCGCCGTCGCGGATCCGCAAGAAGTTGGCGGGACCGTCGTCGAGCTCGATCCCGTGCAGCAGCTTCTGCCGGGAACTCTCGGAGAGCTCACCGACAACCCGAACCGCGTACTCGCGCTCCACGCTGTAGCGCGGGTGCATGAAGCGGTTGGCCAGATCGCCCGAGGTCGTCAGCATCAACAGACCTTCGGTATTGAAGTCGAGCCGGCCCACGGCGAGCCACTTCGCCGTCTTCATCGGCGGCAGCTTATCGAACACCGACGGGCGCCCTTCCGGATCGGCGTGGCTGACGATTTCACCGGTCGGCTTGTGGTACAGCAGCACGCGCGGCGGCTTGGTTTGCACGCGGCGCTTGACGGGCTTGCCGTTGATCCGCACTTGATCGGTCGGCATGATGCGCTGGCCGATATGCGCAGGCTCGCCATTGACCGATACGCGACCCGCGACGATCAGCTCTTCCATCTCGCGGCGCGAGCCCATCCCGGCTTCGGCCAGAACTTTATGCAGCTTGGGCGCATCGTCATCCGGCGCGAGCACGCGCTTTGGGGGCGCCTGCCGTCCGCGACGCAGCATCGGCGCGCGCACGCCGCCCGTCGTGCCGTTGTCGGCGTCGAACGCGGGGGACGTAACGTAGGCGAACAAATCGTCCTGAGCGCCCGCTGCCGGCTGCTCGACGCGCTTCGCCGGCTTGCCTTTTTCCTTGGCCTCGCGCTCCTGGCCGCCGCCTTCTTCGCGGCGATTGCCGGCTTGCTTGCGGCCGCCCTTTTGCGCGGCCTTACGCGGCGCGCGCGTAGGTGCGGGGGCATCGACGTCCGCGGACGGCGCCGCGGTGGGCGCTTGCGCCTCATCGCCTTCGGGAGCATCCTGGCCGGGCACCGCGGCGCCGGCTTCGCCCTTCGTCTTGGCGGCGGCGCGCCGCCGCGCAATCAGACTGCGCGGGCCTCGCCGTAAACCGCGGCGGGGACGCTCTTGATCGCCCGTCTCCGCGATATGGGCGCCGTGCTCGGATTCACCCGGCGCATCGTCGCGGCCCGCAGCGTCTACGGCATGCCCGGATGCGGACAAATCGGTGTCGTGGGTATTCGTCAAAACAACCTCAAATGTCAATTGCGCGCACCCGTTGCAGGCGCAGCGTGCGTTCGATTACGTCAGGCACTTCGCGACGCGGGTTCGTCGTCTGTATAAGCGTCAGCGTCGTCGGCCGATTGGCCGTTCTCGGGCGCGCGTCTACCAAAGGTATCCGCCGATTGGGCATCGGCGCTCGGTAAAGCGCCCTCTCCTTGCCCACGCCCTTGCGGTTCGGCGTCGACCTCGTCGGACGCCCCATTCCCCGGCAAACCGCGACTCTCGTCGCGCTCGCCGCTGTCGGCAGCGCTCGCATCGCCGATGGACGGCGCAACGTTTGCCTGCCCGTCGCGCAATGCGCTCGTATCCGTGTTCTCATGTTCGCCGCAAGCCGTCTCTTCCCGAGCGGATACGGACGGTTCGGCGTCGGTCTGGACAGCGCTTTCGTCACCCGCGCTCGCGCGGGCGTCGCTCTCCGTCAAACCAACGTCTAGCAAACCAACGGCCTGCTCGGCGCCGGCTGCCTCACTCGGCTCGGCAGCGCTGTGCCCATGCGCATCCTCGGCCGCACTCTCTTGCGCCAGGCCTTCGACGAGCGCCGCATCGTCCGGAAACTCGATCGCATGTTGCGCGAGCAGGTCGGCCGCGTTTTGCCTCGTCGGATCTTCGAGCGGCGGCAGCTCGTCGAGCGCCTTCAGCCCCAGATCGTCGAGAAACTGCTTCGTCGTCGCATAGAGCGCAGGGCGGCCCGGTACGTCCCGGTGCCCGATCACTTCGACCCAACTGCGATCCTCGAGCTGCTTGATCACCTGCGTATTGACGGTGACGCCGCGAATCTCTTCGATGTCGCCGCGCGTGACCGGTTGCCGGTATGCGATGATCGCGAGCGTCTCGAGAACGGCGCGCGAATACTTCGGCGGCTTCTCCGGATGCAAGCGATCGAGATAACCGCGCATACTCGGCTTGCTCTGAAAGCGCCAGCCGGTTGCGAGCCCGACGAGTTCTACGCCTCGCCCGGACCATTCGTTTCTCAGATCCTCAAGTAACGCACGGACTGTATCCGCCGATACGGCATCGGCGAAAAGCTTGCGCAAATCGCCGACCTTGAGCGGCTCCTGCGCGCAAATCAAAGCAGTCTCGAGGACGATCTTCGCCTCTTGGGTATTCATGCAGCTAGGTCAGACCCTGTGGTCAACGAACCGGATCAAACAGACGAAATGGAACTGAAGACGCGCTCGCCCGATTTTGATCGGTCATATTGATGGGAGCACGGACCGGGGGGCGGCGAATCGAGCAGCGCTCGAGCCAAGCCCAGCCGGACGAAGCAGCGGTTTTCCGGAGAAGGCGCCGCGTGACTGAACGCCATCTTACGCAAAAAGCCCGGGGGCGTAAAGAACGAATCAAACGACGCCACCGTGGCGTAAAGCGCACCGAAGTCCAAATATTGAACAGGCTCGCAGCGTCCCGAAGCAACGTCTAGACCCTTTGGTATTGCTGCAATAGCAAAGCAACTCGCATACGTCGCATGCGCCCGTCACAAGCGAGAGACAGGCCGCCTCGGCGTTCGTCCGCACGCCGATTTATCGCATCGCAATAAGCGGGCACCGGCGCACTTTCGGCGCGCGAGGGTGCACTAGATTGGTGATTGCCCTGATTTCCGACCCCGGCGTTTTGGCGTCTTATACGCCCCTAGCTGACGCCCCAACAAGCCCGTGGCACAGGGGCTTCCAGGCATTCGCCATCGACATGGCACGGTCCATGCATTGCTCGGCGCGCTGCGGTCGGCGCGCTGTTCGATGATCAACATCGTACCGGCGCCGACCGGCTCGCTCGACACCCCAAGAGGGTGTCTTAGGGGTGTGCGGCACGGGGCAGCGCACCGGGGTCAGTTTCGCTGAGGTGAGGACATATGGTGTTCGACGATTTGAGAGATAACGAGTGGGCGCTGGTCGAAGCGCTGTTCTGTGCCGAGCCCGCAAGGAGCGAGCGACGCGGACGCCCGCGCGTCGAAGCGCGTGCCGTTGTCAACGCAGTGCTGTGGGTCTTATCCACTGGCGAGGGATGGTCGAAGCTGCCGGGCCGCTACCCGTCGCCGCCTACTTGCCGGCGCCGCTTCGACGAGTGGCAAACGGACGGCACCCTCGTTGAAATCGTCAAACGTCTGAGCAGCTGTGGCCGTCAAGTCTCGCTGCGCGGACGGATCGGCGCGACTGCGGTCAAACCGCCCGCGCCGCGTAGCCCGGAACGCTTGCGCGGCGCGTTCTGGACCAACCCGGAATCGTGGCGGGCGCCGGTCAAGATGGCCTAACGCTCCCGCACGCTCGCAACAAGCGCACCGCATCCATAGCCGGCGGCTGAGCATCAGCCGCCGCGCCCTACCCGCTTCCTCGCCGGTTGGCGTGGCAGTGCGACTCCGAAACATCCATTTACTAATATTTACAGCGCGCTTTCGCTCGCACGCCTATCGTGTCGGCATGCCGACACGCCGCCGGCATTTTGTGCCGGACATTCGAATGAAGTTAGTCATTCACGCAGCGGGTTTGCTCGTATGTAGCCTCGGCATCGCTGTCGCACAGTCGACGCTCGCCCGCGCGCAGCCTACGCAACCGTCGACGCGGCACCCACCGGAGATGTCGGCGGGTTGGCACGCCCCGACAGCGCCCGCGCCCAGCGGCGCTTCGGCCCCGCGCGGCAATTTGCGCAGCGACATCGAGAGCAATGCGCGCTGGAATGAAAACAGCGCTCGCCCTCGCGGTCCGCATCGGCGTTGACGTGAAAGGCGCAATCCGCCAATCGAACAACGCGAATCGAATCGACGGGAACCACTGGCCGTTCAGCCAGTCGGAGTATTTGCCATGAGCACAGCGTGGCAGCAGAAATATCCGGTACCCGTATCCTCGCGATACGGGTTTTTTTATTGGGATATAGGCGACGCACTAGGCCGATTGGCTGAGGCGGTACGACGCGCTTGCGGACTAGGAGCGTAGCTCGATTGCGGCGGCCGCTTCACTGGGCGCGTATTCGCCGGCTTTCGCATCCGTCCAGCTGAGCGCCCGCTCCTCGCGAGCCAGCCGATTGAATTCCGCGCGTCCTTTCTCGGTCAGAACGGCGATATCGACGGGCGCATGAAAACCCGCGCCAGGTGCAACCGTACGCTGGCGGACCGTTTCCATCAGACCCAACCCGCGTAAATATTCGAACACACCGGGGCGTTTAGCCCAGGGAACCTGACGATATTGCACTCGCCTAAGCGCTTCGAGCACCGCTTCGTTGGAATACGTGGTCATCTCGACTCTTTCTTAAAGTGCGGCCGCCGTCACGCGTGACGGCGCATGCCTTACGGCGGCCGGTACGGTGAGCGCCAGCCGTCGAGCCGGGGCGGCAACCGGCTGTACCGGTCCCGTCATATCGTGCGTACTGCCTATAATCGGGCCCTTCGCCGCATCTCGGAATGCGCGATTGCCCATGGTCCATTCAACGTATCGCCGCCGCAAGCGGCGCTATCCCCGAAACCATACGTTACCCTATCTCAATTGATCATATTCACTTTATTCGCGCTTTTTTCAGTGCTTTTCGTGCTTTGGCGGCGCGCGAGGAAGGCGATCGCCATTGCCGCCCTCGCATTGTTTTGGCTCCTCTCCGCCGGGTGGCTGACCGCCCCGCTCGTGGCGTCGGTGCAAGGCGATGCCGAGCACGCACCGCCACCCCGTTTCGGCGAGCGCAACGTCATCGTCGTGCTGGGCGGCGGGACCCGCTACGATCAGTCCGGCCGACTCGTGCCGAAGCCTGACGTCATGCCTCGCCTCGAGAAAACCGCATCGCTATATGCGCAATGCAAGCAGCAAACGCAGCACTGCGAAGTCATCGTAAGCGGCGGCAATCCTCAACGGCATACGGCATCCGAAGCACAGACCTATGCGCCGTATCTGTTACAAGCGCATGTCGAAGCAGCCGATCTCGTGCTCGAAGACGCGAGCCGAACGACATACGAAAACGCCGAGTACGTCGCACGTATTTTGCGCAGCGAACATTACGATTCGTTGATGCTCGTGACGTCGGCTTACCACATGCCGCGCGCGCTCATGGATTTCCGGCGGTTTGGCCTTATGCCTCAGCAAAGCGCATCGGACGGCCGCACCGTTCGCTGCGGCCTGCTGCCGCGCCGGCCGAACTTGGCCGCAGCCAACATCGCGCTGCATGAACTGATCGGTATGGTCCAGTTCCATGTGTATCGAGCCTTGGGCTGGTTCTGACGACGAGATCCCGACATGTAACGAGACGTAACCGACCGTCGCATTTGCTCCACACGAATCTCGTTGTTGGGCTTATGCTGGCTAGAATTTGCAATGTCCAGCCGGACGGGCAGCATCTGGACCACCATCCATCCATTTTTCGCACGGAGGCAATAATGAAGAAAGCGTCCCTGACTGTCTTGTTTTCCCTTTCGCTGCTGGCCGGCGCCGCTTATGCGCAAACCGATGAAGGCGGGGTCATGATGAGTACGGACCCGGCCAAGGCCGCCGATGTCGAACAGCGGGCGCAAGCGCTCCAGCAACAGCAACAAGAAATGCCGATGCAAGAGCACGAAAAAATGCCGATGCATCACAAGCCCATGCACCATAAGCCGATGCACAAGCATGCGGCGAAGGGCAGCGCAAAGGCCGACAACGCAGCGGCGGCCAGCGGCGCGAGCCAGTAACCGCCGACCCGCGGCCGCGATGCGCCGCGGTTGCTCGATGAGCCGAAGCCGGTCCCGCCGGCTTCGGCTTTTTCGTTTGACGAGGTCGCGCGCGGGGTATGCTAAAGTCGCGCACCCGAAACACCCGAACATTTCGCAACCCGCGCGCACCATGGTGCGCCAGAGGACAGCATGAGCAACATCCAGTTGGATATCGAATGGACTGAAGCGGCATCGCGCAAGATCGAGAAGCTGATGCCGCGCGGTTCGCAAGAAGCGTTTCTCGCCCTGCCGCCCGTCGAATGCTTGCCGATGGAAGGCGACGTGCTATTCCTCGGCCCGGCCGGCAAACAGCAACCGTTTATCGTCGTCGAGCGCCAATACCACCATGATGGCGATGCCGATTGGACCATCATATTGATCCTCGACGTGCCGCAGGCCAATCATTGATCGGCGTAATCGAATTGATTGGTTGTCCTAAGGAACGCGATTAACGGCCGCTCAAAAAAATACCCGCGTTCCGTGGAACGCGGGTAAAACCGTCGCCCTACGAGGATAGGCGACGGGGCCACCGTCGCTCGCGCGGGCACACGCGAGCCGTGTCTTTACGAGGCAAGACTCAGAATCGATCTGGACTTCTTTGGGCTCGCGTCGAACGACGACGCCCTTGCGATCGCCTATTTTTTGGCCGAAGGCCCGCCTCATTCCTCCCTGCATTTTTGCCCTGCGGGCTCAATAAAAGCAGCTTGCATGCCACCCTAAGATACGCGGGCAATTCGCTGATTTAAAAAGAAAAAATGCGACTGTGCGAGCCCAAATCGTTTCCCGGCCGAAACGGCGCGCCGTGACGTTACGGCGTAACGTCACGTGACATCGTGGGTATCGAACGGAACACAACGGAATGGGATCGGTATGACGGGTCGATAAACTGAGACCCGAAAAAAAACCCGCCGAACGGAAGCGGCGGGTTTCGGTGTACGGCGCGTTACGCCGAGACTCGATCAGCGCAGTTGATCGACGAGCAGCGACATGATTTCCTTCGCGGGGCGCGAGGTCTCGACGTTGCCTTTGTCGTCTACTACCGCGACGCGGGTTTGGTTTTCGGTGACCGCCTTTACGTTGACGAAGTATTGCTTCGCCACCTTCTCCTTGCGGCCATGGAACACCTGGCTCCAGAACCCTTGCTCCTCCGAGCTCTTGTCATGCGGATCGACGTAGCGAACCTGATACAGGCCCTTCGTCGAATCGCGGTCGTCGATCGTGAAATTGGAGCGGTCGAGCGCCAGGCCCACGCGCGCCCAAGCTTGATCGTACGACTCGTCCAGCGTGAGTTCGGTCGACGTGTACTGCGCGTTTGTCGCCGCGCTTTGCGCGGCTTGCGACTGTCCGGCCAGTTCCGCGTTACGAGCCGCAACGGCAGCAGCGGCGGCGTCCGCCTTACCGCCCTTGGCCGCGGCGGCATCGCTTGCGGCATTGGGTGCGATATCGGCGGCAACGGGGCCCGCTTGATCGCCGCGCGCGTCGGCCAACGCAAGTCCCGCCATCAAGCGCTTCAGATATTCGAGTTCGAGCGCGGGATCGTTGGGCTTCGCCTCCCACGTGGTCGTATCGTTGTTCACGCCGCTGAGCGCTTCGCGCATGCCCTTTTGGCTGATGAAAACATAAGTGCCGCCGTTGGGCGCCGTCTCGAGACGCGTGCGGAATTTGTTGCGCTCGGCTGCGACGTACGCGTTGCCCATCGCTTTCGACAGCGTGTTGCGGATGATCCCGAGATTGATCTGGGGACGCGTTTCGTTCCAATCCGTTTCGAGCACGTGCTTGTTGCGCTCGTCGACCACGAGCAAGAAACCCTGTTCTTGCCAGAAGCGGCGCACGCGCGGCCATACTTCGTCGGGCGTGCGGCTATCGATGACGAGCCAGCTCTCGGTGCCGTCACGCTGGATGTGCATGCCCTTGACCGGCGGCATCACGGCGTTTTCAGGCGGAGCGGCCTTTTGCACTTGAGCGAGCGCCGAGGCGGACGTTGCGCCGCCTTGAGGCGGCAACGAACGTTGATCGGCGACCTCGTCGAGCATGTTCGGCGGAACGGCCAGCGAGGCTTGCTTCGACTTTGAATCGCTTTTGTAATCGACCTTGGTGGGAGACGAGGTGCTGCAACCGGCAACGAGGCCGCCGGCCAAAACCAAAGCGGCGAACCGCGAGGTAAAACGAAGATCGGTCATGTTCGGGAAATCCTTGCGCTTTCGCCGCCAGTATGTGAATGGGTCAGCCGAGCATTTTACCGGGCCCGGCGAGGCATGTGTAAAAACACACCCAGGCCGCCACGCTTAAGCGTCGATCGATGCGCACATCGTTATGCAAATCAGGTCGCGCCGCCTTGTTCGAGGATATGCTCGAGCGCGGCCGATTTGGCGGCCTCCTCGGCTTGCTGCTCGGTGGGAAACGGGCCACGCGCCACGTGAATGACCGGCCAGTTTGCTTCGTCGCCGGCCTCGCCCGACACCCTGAAGCGAGCAGCATAGCCGCTCGGCTCGGCAGGCACGATTTGAATATCGACGCAAACGCCTTCCATGTGATGTCGCAGGAAACCATCCATAGCCACCTCCTCGTCCCGTCGGAACGGACATGGCGATCATGCTAGCACTGCTCGTGCAAGAGGGAATCGCGCTACGCGGGCAGCAAGTTGCCGCTCGGTGGAGGCTCGGGGAGAAACGCTGCGGGACACGCGATTGAATTCGGCGCGACCGGTGGTAGAATCGCGTCCGCCCTGCCTGGGTGATGAAATTGGTAAACATAGCGGACTTAAGCAATTGAGTGCCCGGCCGGAAACGACCGGTGCAGAACCCTTCAAATTCGGTGAACCCCCTGGCCGATCGCATTCGCGAAGACGCCGAGGCAACGCCGAGCCAAGCCCGAAGCGCAGCTGCAATGCTGCTTCGCGGAAGGTGTAGAGACTAGACGGGGGGCGCCTAATGCGGCTTGCGCGATCAGCATCGTGTACGCCGACGGCGAAGGCATAGTCCAGCGCACGAACGGCAATGCTCGCATCGCCGGCATCGAAAGATGCAGTGTGACGAAAATCCGCCGCCTCACGGCTTGCCGGTTCGAGTCCGGTCCCAGGCACCAGAACTCGCGATCAAAGTGTTGGTTTTGTGAGGGTTCCGCCTTCGTATGGCGTAAATTTGGCGTAGTGCGATGTATGAGCAACTACGCATAGGTTCTCTACAGATCCAATAGGCAACTTAAGGCAAGTCATCGATGGCCGCGGAGCTCGAATGCTTCGCTGTTCGTTGTAAGACGGTGCTCTGAATGAGGACCTGGCGACACGGCGCTCCATCGAAGACGTTGTCTGTTGCGCTTCGCCTCAATTCTGATAGGACCGCTGCCGTTGCAGTAGATCCTGTACCAGATTCGCCGCTCAATTTTTCGCGGCGGCAAGTATGTCATTGGCATCTATTGCAGATCGAGGGGCGCCGTCGCACGCTCCCACTCAGGAATGTCTCAGCGCTTGCAGACCCAATCGGTCCACGCTCAATGGCTCTCATCCAAAATCACTTGATTTACCGCGGCTCCTTGCCTGTCGCGAACTAACTCAATAGCGGCAATCTCGCCCTCACCCAATCCCACCACGTGGGAGGCATGCTGATTCGATGCTCGGAGTTGTCCTGTCGTGAAGCATCGTAGTAAATCAGATAGCTCGAACCATATTCGAGCTCATTCGGCCAATTCGTCATCATCCAGTTAACATAGAATTTGCGCTGCGCCAGCAACACTCCATTTTCAGAAAAAACCTGCAATCTTATTTTGTCATTCATGCGACTTTCGTCGCCACCCGTCCCGCACAGTACTATCCGGTATTTTCTCCCATCAAAAATCTTGACACCACCCTTTAAATCCATCGTATCCCGCCCGCACTCGTAAAATCTATCGGGAAAATTTTTATCAAGTACAAATATTGCCCCGTACAGCACAAAAACAGAAATTAATAATCGCTCGACGATTCTCCATGCCGCCTTAGTCCACCTCATCTTCCCGGCCTGCATATTTCCTCCAAAGTGAACCGAATCGTCTTCGGCAGCCGTACTCGCCTGCGATCCGAATAGATCAGAAAGTCGCCACCGCGATTATACTTCTCCCTCCAAGCATTGTAATCACCATTATAGACGGGGTAATAAACATCCTGCCTCCTCATGCCACCCCCAAAAAGCCCATTTATGACATCCACCGGCTTCTTGAAACCATTATCGTAGAGTAGCGGCAGCGGTGGGGTGCCTGGGTGATTTCCCCATTTAAAATCCCCGCCTTTTTCGCTGCCATTATTTATAAGATTCGCAACCACAGCTGAGGGCACCATAATTACACCATATCGATTCCAATGACCGAGGTATTGCGACGCCGTCCTTCCCGGCCTGTCGGCGAAAGAATAGCTGTCGCGCGCATATACATACACATGCGTCACTTCCACCGAAGATCTACAGCAAAATTCCGGATTAGGCCCAGTGTATTTATAGTATTTCTCTGAATACACTTTCGCGTTCGCGAGCGCAGCCAAGAAAAAGAAATTCCCTAGCGAGGCCGTCAAATCAGTCACCCCACCATTTGCATCGATCGTATCTAGGTCAGTGACCCTCTCCAGTTGAAATTGATAGCCATTATGAAAATCCTGAATCTTACCACCTGACAATTTCCAAGCATCAATATCACCCGTAAGTGCCACTCCCTCATTAACAAATCGCTCCTCGATTATTCTACGCATGATTCTTTTCAATGCCTTTATCGCATTAATGCTGTATATCGATTTATTGAGCAAAGTCCTGAGCCTCGCCTCCGCACCACCATATTTTAGCGTAAAATCCAGTGTGACCGTCTCAGCATCGACCATATTGTCGGGATATGGATCAGCTTTATTCGTCGGGAGAATATATTTACGCCCGTTAAACCAACGCCAAGCTAACTTGGCTGCGACATGAAAGCCCATCTTTTTCATCGCGCCCGGAATATCGAGCATATCGAACGGCGGCGGCGTGCGGCAGTCGTCGTCCCCGTCATCTTTGCTTTTTACCGGCGAGGCGGACGTTGGGGGATCGGGAAGCGGCTTTTCGGGCTCCCTCTGAGCCTTATCGACGGCCTTCAGTTCCTCTGCCTTCCGCGGTGGCGGCGTCCATCCTTTAGGTGCCCTGTCCATCAGGATACGCGCCTGCGGATTGCTCAACGGTTTACAAAGATCCTTTTTCCACTTCGTTTCAGTCGAAAAGAAGCCAACCCTTTCCGGTTTAAAGTACGGAATTCTATTAGGCATTGTCATTGAAGTTATTTCTACTACCCTCGGTATCGCAGCGAACAGCGCACCCCGTCAGATCCCGTTTTCAACGATCGCCAGCGGCAATCGCCTAAGTAAGTGAAAATGAGGCGGGCGAATGCCGCGTGAGGCAAGGGTGCGGTGAACTTACAGCGTAACTACCGAAGGTGAGCCTGTCGGCAAGCCGCCGCCATTATCAGACGAGTTCACGGTCTGCCAAGATCTGCGGCCGAATTCGAAAATCGCCCGGCCGCACAGTGCCCAGCCTAGCTCTAACGTAGGCACGCAAACACTCTTAATGGTCGCAATCGCGCCGTCTCGGTCGGCCGAACGATCGGCGAGGACCGGGGGCTGTATGAGCGATTCCCTGAGCCCTTGAGAGGACAGCGGTTATCTATACTGGCCGTGGTGATCAACTAGCGCGAAGTCAGAAGAGAAAGAACCGTTGCCCCCGGATTAGAGGATCCCCAGAAAAAGCTGCCGCCTTGCAACGACCTGCGCTAACCCCGCGCTCGCCTGCAACGGACCGAGCATTTTGGCTGGACTAATATGGACCAGTCGATAAACGCCGCGCCGAACGAGCCCGTCCGGTAGGCGATCAAACCGGAGACAAACGATGACCCGAGTTCGCGTTCATGGCTTCACGATTTCGCTCGACGGATATGGAGCAGGTCCAGACCAAGACGTCAATAATCCCCTTGGCGTCGGGGGGACCGAATTGCACCAATGGCTACTGCCAACCCGGACGTTCCAGCAGACGCTCTTCGGCAAGGACGCCGGTACAACCGGAATCGACGACGAGTTCGCCGCCCGCGGCTTTCGGAACGTCGGCGCCTGGATCCTCGGAAGGAATATGTTCGGTCCCGTTCGCGGCGCGTGGCCGGACATGAGTTGGACCGGCTGGTGGGGCGACAATCCGCCCTATCACGTTCCCGTCTTCGTCTTGACTCATCACGCTCGTCCCTCTATCGAAATGGAAGGCGGCACGAAGTTCCACTTCGTCACCACAGGCATTCGCGACGCACTCGACCAAGCGCGGAAAGCCGCTGCCGGCAAGGACGTGCGCATCGGCGGCGGATCGCATACGATCCGGCAGTATCTTCGCGAGGGCCTGATCGATGAATTGCACATCGCTATCGCGCCGGTCCTGCTTGGCCGAGGAGAATCGCTGTTCGATGCGATCGATTTGCGGGCGCTCGGGTACGAATGCGTGCAATCCGTCGCGTCGGAGAAGGCCACACACGTCGTTCTGCGCCATCGAGAAAATTCGGACACCTAATCAGCTCGCTCGCATCGACATCCGACCACTAGCAGCGAACGGCCGCGTTGAGTAAGCTGAAATCGATCGAAAACCGGCGAGCGCGGCGCAATCTCCGGCGCTCATTTCCAATCGCAAAAAAAGGGACGAGACCGTGAAAACACCTCTCCTGATAGCGCTCGCTTTAGGAACGATGACCCTCGCCGGATGCGGCAAAAGCAGTGATGAGCCTCCTGCACCGGCGGCGTCGGACACCGCCGCCGCAGCGCCGAGCGAGGCTCCACCTGCGCCGGCCGTATCGAGTCCCGCAACGGATACGACCTCCGCTCCTGCGGCCGTGATGTCGCCTACCCCTGCCCCTCCGCTCGTTACCACGCCTCCAATGGACTCGGGCGCCTCAGGTCCGGAGCAGATGGGAGGAGGACATGCGGGGATACCGAACAGCGCGAGCGAGTGACGCATCGACCGGCCCGACGAAGGTCGCGTGGGCGAAACGTGGCGATACCGGCAAAGTACGGCGAGCGAGCGCATCTTGTCGTTCACGGATGTGCGCAAGCTCGAAGACCACGGAGCGATGTTCGCCGAGCCGCACAGGTTGAAGGAACTGAGCTTCTTGCTTACCACGCCGCGCACAATCGCGTTAGCGCAGCTAACGGATCTGGCCTACCGCGCGCGATGCCACGGCCGATCTCGGCCCTTGCTCTTGCCGCAATCCCCTACAATTATTCACCGACTGAGCGAGGCAATAATCGCCGAGCGTTCGCAGTCAATAGCCCACCGCCATTCAAACGAACGACGGGAGATGTCGATATGCACGCCCAGCTTTGTCGACAGGTCAGTCTATCTGCGATGTTCTTTTGCGCCGTTTGGCTCATGACATGCGCGCTGGCGAGTCATGCAAAGGAGGCCGCCGAAACCGGCGTTCAACGCCTAACGCCACGGCAGCTTGCGCCCGCCTCGGCCCAATTCGATCCCGCGACAAATCAATGGCGGGTCACCGGCGAGCTATTCAATCCGACCAGCGGCTTTTATATCTCAGTCGCACAACGGGCTATCGGACGGAACAATCCGCCTTGCGCATCGTGCGCGCCCGATCTCGATTTCATTCCCAACAGATCCGATTCCGCGCCACTGCCCGGTACCCCGGCAAACGTCTATGGACGTGTCTCGTGGCATACCCTCGAGGCGACTGAAGGACGTTACGACTTCTCGGTCATAGACCGCGTCCTCACACCGTGTCCCTCGCCGCCGGGCAAAACGGCGTGCTTACCCGAAGGCGGCACATTCGGCTTTCGTGTGATGGCCTTCAATCCGCAAATCAAGCTCGACACGAACGTCACCTTCGGCGCCGACGGCTATCCCGTTTATAGCGACGCACCCGCCTATTTGCTGAGGGACAACACCGGCCGCGCGCACGGCTGGCTCCTACCCGTTTCGCCGTCCGATCCTTCGCAAGGCCACTATTTCGTGCCCGATTGGAACGACGAATTCGTCATCGATAAAATGACCGCCCTACTTGCAGCTCTTGGCCGTCGCTACGATAACGATCCTCGGATCGGGACGATCGATATCGGTCTCTACGGCAGCTGGGGGGAATGGCATACAGGGGGACTTCCGGACACGCACGATTACAAATGGGGCCGCATTCCGTACTCGCCTACCGATACCGAGTACATATTGAATATCCAAGCTTACCTCGCGAACAACGGCGTAATCGGTGCGTACCGCCCCGGCACCACAGCGTCGAAGTCGGCAATCATTCAGGCCCACGTGCGCGCCTTCCCGGATAAGCAGCTCGTCATGCTTACCGACGATTCCGACTCGCTATGCGAGGCTATGCGTATCGACACGGGCAACCTGCCGATCGGCCTACGACGCGACAGTCTCGGCTCCTATACGGGATGGCGCGCCGGCTTCCCGGCGATTTCGACTTGCCGTTCGGCTGACGGCACCGATCTCGTCGCCACGCGATGGCAACGCGCACCGTTCATCGTCGAGCCTTTCGGCAACGGCAGTTCGCCTACGTTTCCGTGTCAGACGTTCGAGATCGATCCAACCACGAATCGACTCGCGATTCTCGAACAGGTCCGGCAATACCATATCGCCGATATCAAGAACGCCTCGTTTTGCACAGGTTCATGGTCCGCGTTGACGCGAACCCAACAGTCGGCCATTTGGGCCGCGGGTCTATCGGCGGGATATCGGTACGCGCCCGCGTCGGTCGCGGTTCGATTCGGCGCCGCGGCTGCGACCTCACCATCTCCCGATAAGCGCCTCTCGATCACCACGGAATGGCGCAATACCGGCATTACGCCCACGTATGCTCGATGGCGCATCGAGTTTCGGTTGCGACCGCTATCGACGACGACGTCTCAACCGGCCGCACATTTCACGTCGGCGCTCGACTTGCGCAAGGTACTGCCCGAAAACTGCACCGCGTTCGAAGACCAGTTCGTCCTACCGGAAGGCATACGCGCCGGAAGTTACGAACTCGATCTGCGCGTCGTCGATGCGCGACGCCACGCCCTCCCGATGCAACTCGCGCTGGCGACCGCGCAAGATGACGGCTATTACACGCTAGGCACGGTTCAGGTCCCAACCTACCGCGGCACGACTTCGATCGAATCCGCCGCGTCAGCGTCCGGCCATGGCCGCTAGCGCCGATTGCGCACGCGTCAGCCATTCGCGATTGTGCTCGCGGGCATGTCGCGGCCAATGCTTGCCGTCTCGCACGATGTCCTCGTACAGCGCCACGGCACGCGCGCGGTCGGCTTGCGCGGGTTGGGCGGCAAGCCAATCGGCGAATAGGCAACGCGGTGCCGCATCGCTCGCGCACGCCAATGCCGTCTCGAACGCCTCGCGCGTCCCTGCCGCGCCCAGCGCCGCAAGAGAACGGGCATATAACAACGCCGGTTGCGACTGATTGCGCGCCTGCGGATCGACCGTGAAAAGCCGCGTCAAGGTGACATCGGCGTCCGCGAAACGCGCTAATGCAAACTGAGCGCGCGCCAAGCCGAGCAACAGCGCGGGGTCGTCCGCAAACGGACCGGCCGCGGCGGCTTGATAATGTTCGATCGCCTCTTGCGCATTGCCCGCCTCCAATAAAGCGGCGCCCAGACGCATACGGCTCGCCACGGTAGGCGCGCGATCGAACTGCGCGCGGCTTTCGCGGACGGCACGATTCGGATCGACGAACTGCGTGATCGCGCGCGTGGCGACGTATGCACCGCGCGATTGCCGAAAACTGGGTAGATAGACCGCGAAAAAATACACGAGGCTGCCGAGCATCGGGAAGGCAAACAGCATGAACAACCAATAGATGTTCTGCTGGTGACGAACGGCATGCACCGCAAAGTAAACCGCGACAATGACGTGAAGACCGATTCCAAAAAAATAAGGCATGTGCGTTTGTTCAACTCTCAATTCGGAAGCCGCCTCAAAACATGAGACTGTCCATGCTCGACAATGTCGCTCCAGCCCCTTAAGCCACACTTAAGGGACAACTGCCTTCATGCGCTCCGGCGAACTCGGCGCCATCGAGGCGGTCATATTGCATATCCATGGAGAATCGTCATCATGAAGGGCTTTCGCTACGCCGTCGCGTCTATCGTTATCGCCGCCGGCTCGCTCTCGGCGCTATGCTACGCCAGCGCCGAAACCGCACGGTCCACGCGCACGGCCCCCGACGAATGCAATGTGAGCGCCGATGCATCGGCCGCCCCCGGCGCGACGTCGACACGGCCGGCCCTCACCGTCGGAGTCAGCGATCCGAATACGAAGTTGAATCTCCCGTGGTTTTTGACCGACCTCGTCAATGCCGTCAATACCCATCAATCGCCCCATTGCTTGATGCGCGCGCTTCGCAACGGCATCTGAGCGTTCCTCTTAGTTAGCTCTCCCTCCTCCCCTCGTTTCGTTGCACGACCGGGTAGCACGCGCCCACCCGGCGCTTACCCGCATGCGAACACTTAACCGTTTGCTTGACTTTCCCTCGGAACAACTCTAACTTAAGCAAATGCTTGAGTATCCATCCCAACAGCTCGATTTGGCTTTTCATGCGCTCTCGGACGCTACGCGGCGAGGAATGCTCGATCGCCTGTCGCGCGGCCCCGCCTCCGTGAGCGAACTGGCGGAGCCTTACGGCATGTCGCTCGCCGCGATTCATCAACACGTGCGCGTCTTGGAGGCGAGCGGACTCGTGACAACGGAAAAGCATGGACGCACGCGTGAATGCCGCATTTCCAGCGAGGCGGTCCAGCGCGTCGAAAGTTGGCTCAGCGAACGCCGGCAACTTTGGGAAAGCCGCTTCGACCGCCTCGGTCGATTGCTCGAAAGCGATTCATTCAAAGGAGAGCAGCCATGACGCAACCGCACGTCCCGTTTTTCCACGGTACGTTTACGCTAAACCGCGTCTGGGCCGCCACGCCCGAGCGCGTCTTTGCCGCTTGGTCCGACCCGCAAGTGAAAGCGCAATGGTTCACGGGGCCGGCGGATCGATGGTCGCTCATCCGACGATCGATGGATTTTCGCGTGGGCGGTCAGGAAGTGTTGGAAGGCCGCTTCGACGAAAGCGGCGTAGAGACGCTGTTCGACGCGCGCTTCCATGTCATCGAACCGGCCCGTCGCTTGGTCTATGCCTACGACTTGCATCACTCGGGACGTTTTCATTCGGTCACGTTATCCAGTCTCGAGTTGGAGCCGAGCGGCCAATCGACCCGGGTGTCCTACACGGAGCAAATCGTCTTTCTGGACGGCAGCGATGGGACCGAGAAACGCCGCGAAGGCACCGCGTTGCAGTTCGAGATGATCGAAATCGCCTTGCGATAGCACGGAGCTCTGCAATGACGATGCTGGAATTTTATGGGCACCCATTCGCCTCGTTCGTCGGAAGCCGCTCATCGCGCTTTACGAGCGCAATGTCCCCTTCATGTTTCGCTTGATCGCCCCCTTCTTCCCGCTCGGCGCTCCCGACCGGGACTAGACCCGGCATACTCTCGAGTATCCGAGGATCATCTAACGTGGAGCATGCCGGCAGCTTTCGTCTTTAGACCGCAGCCGCCGCGGGGCGAGCGCGCCGCGCGGGCAAGAAATACCATACGGCGGCCACCGCTTGCAGCGCGATCAACGCCGTCCAGACCGTTATGTGCCCCTCCGCCGCATAGTGTCCGCCCTGCATCGGCCAGTGTCCCAACGCCGCACCGATCGCGACTTGCAACGCAAAGATCGCGAGAAAAATCACAAGCGTGAACGTGGTATTCACGCGTCCGAGCAAGCGCGCCGGGAAGTGCTCGGCCAACACGGCATAGGTCAAAATCCCTGTCCCGCCCAATGCGCCATAGGCACCCCACAGCATGGTTTGAGGAAAGGGAACGCGCGCAGCGATCATTGCCTGAACGACGACGAACAGCACCATCGTGGCCCCCGAGGTCAGATACACGCTAATACCCCTCCGCTCCAACGCACGCGCCAAGGCGCCGAAGCCTACGTTGCCCGCGATGAACGCGCCGCCCAGCACGGACACGAGCGTCGCTGCGCGAGCGGGGCCTTCGTTCGTACCGGCGAGCGCAACATCGCGCATGAATGCCCCCACCCAAAGCGACTGCATCGCATAGAAAACGCTTTGCGTCAGGCCTGAAAACGCCGCCAGCTTCCAAAACGCGCGGCTAGTCAAAATATGCCATGTCCCCTTGAATTGCTCGAGCAAACCCGCGCTCGAACGAGTCTCATGCTTGGTCGGCGCGCCGATCCAAATCGCCGCGGCCGCCGCGGCCGTCAGTACCGCGAGACCCGTCGCGATCGCACGCCAGCCGGCGACCGAGAGCAACCATGAGAGCGGCGCGCCCACGACCACCCCGCCGAGCCCACCCGCCGCCATCACCAAGCCGTTCACGAGCGTGAGCCGGCCGACGTCGAAATGCTGGGCCGTCGCCTTGAATGCACCGCCTAGACAGGCCGATACGCCCACCCCGATCAGCAAACGCCCGACCATCATTGCGCCAAGGCCGCCCGCCCGGCCGAAGATCAGCGCACCGATGGCCGCCACCAACATCACACACGCGGTTACGCGACGCGGACCGTAGCGATCGAGCATGACACCGACGGGAATTTGCGCCCCCGCGAAGCCAAGGAAATACATGCTCGTCAACGTGCCCAAGTCGGCAGGCGAGACGTGTAGGTCATGGATGATGAACGGCGCAAATCCGAGATTGACGCCTCGGAACAGGTACGAAATGAAATACCCGAGCGAAAAGACGGCCAGTAGTCGCAGTTGAGTGGAGGTCATGGCGAGTGCGAGATAGGTGAGAGGCGAGGTCCGGCTCCATTATTCGCGACGATACGCGGACGTGCCAACAAGAGATTTCGCAAGTTACTACAAAAAATTCGATGGCACGAGCGGCTTTAGTGCCCCCAAAACCATCGCTTATGCTGTGCTCGCCGCAGCGGGATTACGGAATTCGCATCGAATCATTCAATTTTTTTAAAACACATTTCGGGATTTAAACGAGAAAAGACAAAACGAACCGACCATTTTGTTCGGCGTTTCGCGCTGCGCCGCTTCCGGTCTTCGTCGTCACCTATAGCGCATGAGCGGGACTCGTGTGACGCGCTACCCCATGGCGAACGGGCCTTTCTGTGCATATCGCGACAGCCCCAAGCCGGAATCCTTAGCATGCGCGATAGGCATTCCGTAGTCGCTCGGCACCTTGTCAAATTTCATTTGGCCTCGTACGTTGTATAGCGCCGATTCGAGACTTCGACAAAACCGATTAAATTCGTAGTCGATTCGGCGCTATTTAGAGCCGTCATGTCCAAGCATTAGAAGACTAAGCACTAGAGGGTTAGGCAGTTGTTTCCCGCGAGAGACCACGACTCTCGCGGCAATTCGAGAATCACGGAATCGAAGCTCGATACGCGCCGTCGTTAGCGACGCCGTGCGCGCGCGTCCTCGCTCGTCGAAGACGCGCAGGCCGACTCGTCGACGAACCGGCTCGATGACAACCTCACTTTCCAGCAGGGACAGAGATGAAAACAAACCGTAGCAAGATCGCCCATCCGCGCGGCCTACCAGGCCGGCTCGCAGGCTTTGGCGCGTTGACGTTCGGCGCGCTGCTGCTCGCCGCCTGCGGAGGCGGCAATGGCGCGGCATCGTCGGCCACGGCCGCCAATGCGCAACAGCCAAGCCGTGCGAAAGCGGCGGATGCAAACCAGCCCTACACCGATCAAGTCGCCTACTCGATGAATGCCGGCGACAGCCTCGATCCTTCGCAAGTGAACGAGGGGGCCGCCGTCATGCACTATCAATGGAGCGCCGGCTCGACGACGGTCAACTATACGACGACCACGGGCCATTTAACCGCGTCGGACGCCAACGGAAATCCCGAAGCGTCGATGTCGTACGTCGCCTACACCGCGCCGAGCACGAACGGCAAACCGCGCCCCGTTACGTTCTTCTATAACGGCGGACCCGGCTCCTCGTCGGTCTGGCTGCGGCTCGGCTCGTTCGCGCCGACGCGCGTCGCCACGCCCGATCCGCTACTCACGAATTGGCCGAACTTCCCGCTCGTGAACAACGCGCAAAGCCTCATCGCCACCACCGACATGGTCTTTATCGACCCGCCCGGCACGGGGCTATCGGAGGCCGTCTCGCCGAACACGAACCAATCGTTTTGGGGCTGCGACCAAGACGTGACCGTCATGCGCGATTTCATTCGCCGCTACATCGCGGCCAACAATTTAAGCGGCTCGCCCCTTTATTTGTACGGCGAGTCGTACGGCACGCCCCGCACCGACATGCTCGCGCTGTCGCTCGAAACGGCGGGCGTACCGCTGACCGGTATCGTCCTGCAATCGGCGATTCTCAACTACTTCGCCGATGCGACGGAAGCCGTGGCGGTCACCCAATCGACGAGCGGCCTCGCGCTCGCGACCGATACGCTGTCGGGCTATTTCCCGGGCTACGCCGAGGTCGCGGCGTACTTCAACCAAGTATCGCCGGCACCCGCGAGCCAGGCGCAGTACGCGCAGCAGATGGAAAACTTCGTGACCGCGAAGTACAACAGTTTCGGCGCCTATTCGCAGTCGTGGACGCTCAGCCAGATCGGCGATCCGAATGGGCTCGGCTCGCCTAGGCTGCCGAGCCGATCGACGCTTCAATCGTGGGAATCCGGTTCGAGCCTCACCTATCAAGCGCTCAAGGGCTACTTCAGCACCACGCCGTTCCAAACTACGCTGCTGCCGGGCACCACGATCGGCCGCTATGACGGGCGCGTGTCGTTGCCCAATTCGGATTCACGCTTGCAAAACGATGGCGACCCATCCGACATTCTCATCTCGCAGCCGTTCACGACGACGCTACAAACCCAGTTGCCGGACTACCTCGGCTACTCGGCGCCGAACGCGACTTACACGCCGCTGAACGACAGCATCATCGGGTCATGGGACTTCTCGCATGCCGGACAAGCCCTGCCGGACACGATCCCCGACTTGCTCGGCGCGTTGCAGTTGAACCCGAGTCTGAAGGTGCTTTCGATCAACGGGTATCACGATCTGGCCACGCCGTTCTTCAACACGGAAAAGCAACTCGCTCGGCTTCAAACGGTGCAAAACCTGAACGCGAATCTGCAAGTCACGTCCTATCAAGGCGGCCATATGGTCTACCTGGACGACACGGCTCGCGCGCAGGTGAAGTCCGACCTGGACAACTACTTTGCCGGCACTCCGATTCCGACCGCGTTGACGCTAAGCACGCTGCCGGCGGCATGGGCCGACGAAAGCCCGGCGGGCACGCCGACCGTCATGGCGCAGGCGTCGAAACGCTAACCCGGGGCCGTGGGCTCTTTCCGTATTCCTTTTTTGCGAGTCAATCATGTCTCTTATCGAAGTAGTACGGCGCACGTGTGCGCTCATCGCACTGGGCACCCTGGCCGCCGGTGCCCATGCCGCGGGATTCCAGGCCGTCGCGCCCGTTAAGCTCCAACAGCGCACGGGCGGCGTGGACGGTCCGTATTTTCCGAAGACGCGGGTCGCCGCCGTCGCGCCGACGACGGGCAATGCGTTGCAGCAGCAAGCTCAGCAGCGGATCGAAGCGCGGCTCGGTGCGAACGGCGTGCTGGCCAACGGCGCCGCGATCACGAAGACGCAAGCGTCGAGCAACGGCCTAGGCTACATCGCGCAGCACTTCAAGGAGATCGACGCCGCACATTCGGGCCGCGTCTCGATGGACGACGTTCGTCGGTACTTGCAAGCCAAGCAGATGCAGCAATGACCCCTGCCTGATCCCCGCGCTGGATGCGCCCTACCGCGCATCCAGCGCGGCGTCGCGCCGTGTGCGGACGGCGGCCGGGACGTCGGCGATCGGCTCGATGGCCCGCGGCAAATGCGCCTCGAGGATCGTTAGCACCGCTCGCGTTTTGGAGGGCACGGGGCGCGTGACCGGTAGCAGCGCATGCAGCTCGAATCCCGGCACCGTATAACCGGGCAACAAGCGCACGAGCGTTCCGCGCGCCAACGCATCGGCGCATACGGGCTCTTGCAATACGCCAATGCCTGCTCCGCCGAGCAGCAGCTCGTAGACGGGCCGCCAATGGCTTACGCCGATCGCGACATCGATGGGTGCCGAGTGCGAGGCGTTCGTGCCGTCGCGAAGGACAAGGCGGCCGTCCGTGAAAAGCCCCGCCACGCGAACGAACGCATGCGCAACGATATCGGCCGGCTCGCGCGGCGCCCCATGCCGCTCGATGTAGGCCGGCGACGCGACGAGCACGCGCCGCACGTGCCCAAGCCGATGCGCGCCGAAGCTGCCGTCTACCAACTGCCCGAGCCGCAGCGAAATATCCACGCCTTCGGTGACGGGATCGATCAGTTCGTCGTTGAGCACGAGTTCCAAGCGCAATTGCGGATGCCGCTCGCGGATCGCCGCCAAGATGGGCGGCAACACCACTTCGCCGACGCCGTGCGGCGCTGCAAGACGGATGCGCCCGCGAATCCCGTCGGCCTCGGGCGATACGGCCGCATGCGCCTCGTCGGCCGCATCGAGCACGATCTTGCTCTTTTGATAAAAGAGCGAGCCTTCGTCGGTACATGAAACGGCGCGCGTACTGCGCAGCAGCAGCTTGACGCCGAGATGCCGCTCCAGCCGCTCGATACGATCGCTGACGGTAGGCTGCCCGAGCCCCAGGTCTTTCGCGGCGCGCGACAGGTTGCCCCGTTCGACGACGCGCACGAAGATGCGCATTGCTGCCAAGACATCCATGGATTCACCGCCCGTCGAAAACGAAGCCGAATTATTAGCATAAGTGCGCGCGGCGCATCGATTCGCCGGCACGTACGGACGCTAGACGCGCGTCGCGACGCCGATCGCCGGCGCGGACCATCTGCGGCCGTACATCGTCATCGTTGCAAAGCTGAGCATGAAGCTCACGCCGCCCACGACGAGGAGCCCCAATTCGCCGAGGACCGGAAGCAGATTCGTGAGCAAGCCTGTCACGACCCATGCGATGGCCATGACCGAACCGGCTACGCCGAGCGCCCATCCTTGGCGATCTTCGGTCACGGCATCCGAGTAGGCCGTATACATCGTCGTATAAGCGACCATGTCGAAGCAGCCCACGATCATGCCGAGCACCCAGAGCGCGCCTTCCTGCGGCATGAGGGCCGAAAGGATCTGCCCCATTCCCGCGATCAGCAAGCCCAGCTTCGCGATATCCACGACGTTCCACACCTTCAGCATGAGACGCACGATCACGGTCAACCCGAAGACGAAGCAGATACCGATCAGGCCGCTGAACAAGCCGAGCCGCGAACTCGCGTAATGAAACCTCGTTTGAAGCACAAGCATGATCGTCTGTAGATAGAGGCCATAGCCGACCTGCATCAGAAAAAAGACGACCGACAACAACCCGATCCGCCGATGCATGCCCGCTTGGACCACGATACGCAGCGGCAGCAGCGGGTCGATGCGCGCGGCGCCCTTCGGAGGCAGCGCGTCGCGGTAAAAACCGAGCGTCCATAAGCCGCAGAAGAGCGAGAGCACCGAAACGAGCAAGAACGGCGTACCGTAACCGAAGATCGGCGCGATCGTTCGATCGGAGGTCACGCCGCCGAGCACGGGCCCCACGATGACGCCGGCGCTGAATGCCATCGACATGATGCTCATGTTGTAGGCCTTCGTTTGCGGGGTGCTCATATCGGAGATCGCGGCTTGGGCGATGCCTTGGCAGCCCGCCATGAGACCGCTGAGCCCCCGGCCGGCGAGCAGCAACGCAAGGCTCGGCATCCACGCACCGAGCGCCATCAGCAGGTAGGCAAGCGCAAGGCCGAACAGGCAAACGAGCATGATGGCGCGCCGGCCGTAACCGTCGGACAGCTCCCCCATCAACGATGAGCCGAAGAACATACAAAGCGGATAAACGCCGTAGCCAAGGCCCAAATAAAAGTTACGCAAATGGTCGGCAGTATCGGGACCGACGATTCCGGAATGCGAATCGGAAAAGATCGCGGCCATGATCGGATATACAAGGCCAAAGCCCATTGCATCGATTGCAATGGCAAGCAGGCATGGGCCGAGCAATTTCAAGTTCAATTTCGACATTGGCATCCTCGATGAGTGCGATGCCCGTAACGGTAGGGGATGCGGCCTCGCGCGAGTAGAGCGCTCGCGACGATTTGACCTATCGGGTTTACCGATAAATGACAGTGCGATGACAGCGCGATTCGCGCACTTTCAATGCACCCAAACTGCCACCGCTATCGCGTCCCGCTTAAATCGGCTCAACTGCCGCAGGAGGCATTACAAAGTATTTCCAAATGTTACTTTGCTAGATTACAATCCGCCTTCGAAGGAAAAACAATACAACCCAGCCACGCACGGAGCCTTGCATGAGTTCGGTGTCTTTACCGTCGGGAAACTCGAGTACGCAACCCTCGCCGATTCAACAAGCGGCGCAATCCATCCTGAGCGGCGCAACGGGCTCCGCGCTCGACGTCAATACGCTCGTCGCGGCGCTCGTGACCGGGAATACGGCCGGTCGCGCATCCGCGCTCGCTCGTCAGCAACAAACCGATAACACGGTGCTGTCCTCTCTGAGCACGCTCAAATCGGTCATGTCCGCGCTGAAAACGTCGCTCGAAGGTCTCGCGGACGGCAGCATCTTTTCGCAATTCGCGGCCAGTGCAACGGGCAAAGGCATCGTCGCGACGACGTCGAGCGGCGCCGCGTCAGGCGCCTATTCGGTATCGGTAGAACAGCTCGCGAGCGCGAACCAAATCTCCTCGAAGCCGTTCGCGCACGATGCAACGCTCGGCAGCGGCACGCTCACGATCGGCGTCGGCAATGCATCGATGTCGGTCGATATCGATGCCAAAAACAACAGCCTCAACGGCATCGCGGCGGCGATCAACGGCTCCACGCACAATCCAGGCGTAACGGCAGCCGTGGTCAAGGGTAGCGACGGCGAACACCTCGTGCTCACGTCGAAGGAAACGGGCGCCGTCAACACGGTGTCGGTCTCCGGCACGAACGGTCTCGATGCGGGACTCGCCACGGCGAATTTCAAGCAGGTCACCGCGGCGCAAGATGCGAAGCTCACCGTGAGCGGCAACCCCGTCACGAGCGCGAGCAACGTCGTCAAAGACGCGCTGAACAATGTCACGCTCGCGCTGAGTTCGGCCGCCGTAGGCACCACGCAGACGATCACGGTCGAGCCCGATCCGTCGGCGATCGGCAAGGCGGTCCAAAACTTCGCCAATGCGTACAACGCTTGGGTTAGCACGCATAAGCAACTCTCCGCCTACGATCCGAACACGAGGCAAGCCGGCCCCCTGCTCGGCGACTCGATGCTGACCTCGGCCGTCAACGGCCTGAGCCGCATCTTGGCAAGCGGCGTGACGGTCGACGGCAAGACCTACAGCCTCGGCCAAATCGGCCTCGATCTAAAGCACGACGGTACGCTCGAATTCTCCTCGTCGAAGCTGCAATCGATGCTGACGTCGAATCCGTCGTTCGTGTCGTCGGTGTTCAACGGCAAGAACGGCATCGGTCAGCAATTGGACAAGATGCTCGGGGACTACACGCTGACCACCGTCGGGCAGATGGACAAGCGTTCGGCTTCGCTCAACGAAGAGCTGAAATCGCTGACGAAGCAACAAGGTGAATTGACAACGTATCAACAGACGCTCACGGCGCAATACAACGCGCAGTTCACGGCGTTGAACCGGCTGCTCACGTCGCTGAACAACAGCAAGACCTATTTGAACGCGCTCTTCGGCGGCAACGGCTCCGCCGGCACGCTCAACAAGCGCGACTGATCGGCTCGCGCGGCGAGCCGTCGTGACGTTACTGCTGCACGAGTATCGTCACCCGGCGGTTGGCCGCGCGCGCAGCCGCATCCTCACCGAGTACGAGCGGCACGTTGTCCGCTCGGCCGATCGCGGCCAACCGGTGCGGCTCGATACCCTTTTCGACGAAGAAACGCACGACGGCGCCTGCACGCGCAGCCGACAACTCCCAGTTGGACGCGTATTGCGCGTTGGCGATCGGGACGCTGTCGCTATGCCCTTCGACCAAAATGTTTTTCGCCGAATGCGTGGCCAATACTTTGGCCACGCGCTCGAGCACGCCGACCGAATCGGGCAATAGACGCGCGTCGCCCGAATTGAAAAGAATCTTCGCGTTGATCGCGATTTCCACGCCCTGCGGCGATTGCGCCACCGTGATCGCATGCTGGTCGCTGAGCGGTTCCAGCAGTGCAACGAGTGCCGCTTGCGCCGCCGTGCGGCGCGCGTCGAGCGCCTTGTTCGCGTTCGTTACGCTCTGCGCTCGCGTGCTGGCGACCTGCGCTTCCAATGCCTTCGTCTGCAAATCGCGGTCTTTCGCGAGTTCGAGCACGTACAGCGCGAGGAAAAACACCATGAGCGTCGTAATCAGATCCGCGTAGGAAATGAGCCAACGCTCCGAATGCTCGTGCTCCGCGTCGTGCGCGTCGTGATCTGCTTGGCCGGACCCGGCGCGTTTTCCGTCCGTCAACGTGCTCATCGGCAGTCACTCCAATCCGTGGCGAGCGAGCGCATCAGGCCAGCGATTCCGCCGCCCGCTCGCGCACCTCGGCGGCAAGTCGCGTCTCGATCGTCTGCGGCGATTCCTTGCGAGAAATTGCAAGCAAGCCATCCATATAAAGGCGCCGAAAGCGCAGCTCGCTATCGACTTGCGCCTTGATCTTTCCGTACAGCGGCAAAAAGACGAGGTTGGCCAGTGCGAGGCCGTACAGCGTCGCGGTAAAGGCCGTCGCGATGCCGCTGCCGAGCTGCGCCGGCTCGAGGACGTGGCCGGTGACGTGAATCAAGCCGAGCACCGCGCCGAGGATGCCGAACGTCGGCGCGTAGCCGCCGGCCTGCTGCCAAATGCGGGCGGCGGCCATCCGGTTGCGCTCGTAGGCCGCAATTTCCCGATGCAGCGCATCCTCGAGGACGGCCGTCGAGACGCCGTTCGCCAGCAGCTCCAGTCCGCGCTTCGCGAATGCATTGATGCCGGTCGCATCGATCGACTCGAACGCGAGCATCCCGTTCAGCTTGGCCTGATCGCCCCATTCGAGCAGCGTCGACAAACTGTCGCGATCGACTTGCCGCGCCTTCATGAAGGCGAGGTGAAGCTGTTTGATGCCGTCGAAAAAGCGCGACCACGTGTTTTGAATCATCACCGCGCTCAACGTGCCGCCAAGCACGATGACGAACGCTTCGCCTTGAAGCAGCGTCGAAAAATGCCCGCCTTCGAGCCAAAAACCCACACCGATGGCCGCCGCGCCGAATAGCGCGCCGATAACGGTTAGCAGATCCATAAGAGGTCTCCGAACGTTTTTACGTTTGCCACGCGGCCCGAGCGGACCGCCGCCGCGCGCGGCAGCCCCCACCTAAGGGGCCGCCCGCGGCTTGCGTCACGCTTCGCGGCTCATGCGCGCCGGCTCGTGGCCGCTCGCCGCCTTCAGGTCGCGAATCGCTTGGAGAAAGCGCTGTTCGATGTCTTCCACTTCGGCTTGATCGAGCTTCAAATCGCGCCGCATGACCCACGACACTTCTTTCTTGCGCGCTTCGGTCATGACGGAGAACAGTTTGTCGACGATCGCCTGGTCGCCCGTCGAGGCCGCCAGTTTCGCCAAATCGTACGTATCGGTCGCGCTGACCGCGTCGAACAGCGTGCGGTGATCCACGAACTCGATGTCCTCCAGCGATTTGATCTCTCCGCTGCCGCGTGCGCGTTTGGCGAAGTAGCTCACGCCCTTTTCCTCGACGTAGTGGAGCACCTTCGTTTTGCGGAAGGCGAACACATCCTCGGCGATCTCGTCGTGCGACAGCTTGTTGAGCAACATCTTGCGCTCGACGCCGACCAACGCTTCTAGATCGGCGAGCTCGATCAGCTCCAATTCGCTATTGATCGCGATGTCGAGATCCTGGTCGGCCACTTGCTGAGCCCGCTCGGTAATGCGCAACGGATCGAACGTCACCACGTGGCGGTTCGAAGCGGGATCGCCGCCGAGGCGGGAATTGCCGCTCAGATGTTCCGCGCGCCCCGTCCCCAACGAAACGAGGTTCAGCTTTTCCATGCGGCCGAGCATCGTCATGACGTGCGGCCGCGAATGGCCCGCGATCGCGCGGCATTTCTTGATGACCTCGGGCAACGGCACCGCCACTTCGTCGGGCTGGCCGCGACGCATGCGTCCGTCCATCGAATCGGCGTTGTCCACGTTCGCCATCAACGCGAGCACGTGCGCATACGACACGACACCCGGCAGGAAGTCGGCATGGGTGTAGGTGGCGAGCAGATCGTCTTTTTTGCGGCCGCGGCGGATCGTCGTCCGCACGATGTGCCGCAATAGCGGCGACGCGCGCTCTAGTTCTTCTTCGACCATGCTCGCGTGCACGACGGTCAACTGGCAAAACGACAACGCCTTAGCCGTATGCGCCCGCGGTTCGGCTTGAAGCAGCACCGCTTCGCCGAAAAACTCGCCCTTGCCGATCGTCGCGAGCACGACCTTCTTGTCGTCGCAGCGCGTCGACAATTCGACCTTGCCCTCGGTGATGACGTAAAGGACGGCCTCCCCGGCGAAACCTTCGGAATAGATGACTTCACCAGGCGCGGCCGTACGCGTCCAGGACGTTCGTTGCTGATTCAAGGTACTTTCCCCGTAGCGATTCTTGTTTGCTCTCGACCCGCAGTGCGAAGCGGGCGAGACAGCGAGCCGCGTTCGATCGGCTCATGCTCGCGTTAACGACTTCTCAGCCAGGATTCTTTAGATTTCGACGCCGATTTGTGCGTTGTTTTCGGATCAGGTAAACGCGCATCGACGCGATGCGCACACCGGTGCAATGATCTGACGGATCGGCCCCCGTTTGCGGCCGACCGAGCGCATCGCGTTGATTTGGATCAAGAGGCGATGGGCGTTCCGGGGCTCGTCGACCATGCATGCGCGAGGCCCCGCGAACGTTCGCGTCCGGCGCGTTTAGATCCGCATCAATGATGCGCGTGGGCACGCGCGGCGCGGGTGCGAGCGGCTTTCTTCGCGGCGGCCGAGCGTACGGCGGCGCCCTTCGTTTTTGCGGCCTTTTTCGCGGCGGCGGAACGGCTGGCGGCTGGGCGTTTAGCCGCAGCCGATTTCGCCTGTTTCGACACCGCCTCGTGCGACGCGCCGCGCCCGCTTTCGCGTTGCAAAACGGCCGTCGTAGTGCGCGAGCGTTTAGCCTTCGTCTCTTTGTTCGCTGACGGGCGCGCCTTGCCCTGCCCCGCGGCAGTATCTTTCTCGGCTTTCTTCCGTGTCGCCTCGCTCGCCGCGCCCTTGTTCGGCGGCTTCAACTCGACGCCGGCGCGCCGTGCCTTGGACAAGCCGATCGCGACGGCCTGTTTCGCGGAGCGCACACCGTGCTTGCCGGCACGCACGCGGTCGATTTCCTCTTTGACGAATTCCCCCGCTTGCGTCGACGGGGACTTGCCGGCGCGCTTGTCCGCTTCTGCGCGCGCGAGCGTTTTGCGTTCTGGCATGAGGCACCTCCTATACAAGATGGCAAAGATGGCTGACGGCCAAGCTCATCGCTTGCTTCATTCCAGCGGCCGCAAGGTGCATGCCTACCGCGCTTGCGCGCGATCGATCTCCAATAAAAAACTGCCCGCGCGCGAAAAAAACGCGCGTGGGCAGCGGTGACGACCGGCGATGCGAAGCGGTTACTGCTGACGCTGACGTTGTTGCAGGTACTGCTTGACGTCGCTCATCGTGACGCGTCCGCTATGGCTCGTGTCGATCTCGTTGAAGTGATTGGCGATATAGCCGAGCCCGTTCGCTTGCGCTTGGGACTTCGTAATCGCCGCGCCGTTGCTGAACACGGTGTTGGCGCCTAGACGCGCGTCGAGCCGCGCCTGTGCCTGCTGTTGAAGTTCGCTGCCCGTGGTGGGCATAACCGCCGTGACCCGCTTGCTCGGGAAATACGGGCCGTCCACGCCGCTGCCGCGATGCGGCAACTGCACGGGCGCGACCGATTGCAGCGTCGCGCCGTGGGCCGCGCTCGCCAGCACGCCAAGCGCGATCCAAGGGGTAAGGCGTCTTAGCATATCGATAGGTGACATGATCCGCTCACAAGTAAAAGGTAGCCGAAGTAACGAGCGTTCGCCAGTTACCGAGTCGTGGTTTGGGCGGCCGCCAGCGTCGGCGTGCCCGCCGGGCTTTCGTCGCTCCACGGCGGCGGCAACATCCACAACCCGAGCGCGGTAGGCGCCGGCCGGCCCGCGTAGAAGTCACGCAGATCGGCTTTCATCTTCGGACGCGCATGATCGTCGAGGTAGATCATGTGCCCACCGGGATAGAACGTCACCTGCAAGTTCGGATTCAAGCCTTGCACCGTCTGCAACCGCGCGAGTTGCTTTTCCGTGCTGAAGAACGGCGTAGCCAAATCGTGATACCCGTTCAACGCCATCACCTTCAACTGCGGATTGAGCTCGATCGCCGCCAACAAGTCGGGCACCGTATCGGGCAGCGGCTGGCCGTCATGCGAGAAATCCCAGACGTTGATGATGTTGTCGTTCAGCGGCAGGTACGTCGCGTTCGGCGCGTTATAGCCCAAGTACGTCGGCATCTGAACCGCGAGGGCCGTCGTGAACGGCTGCGAAATCAGAATGTCGGACGGGTCGCCGTCCGTTTGCAGCCTCGGATCCGAGTTCGGCAGCGAGACGCGGCCGTCGTAACGGCCGATCGTCGTCCCCGGCAGCAACATCGAATTGAACGGGTTCACATTGAAGTAGCCCGTCAAAGACTGCATCGACAAACCCGACGCCCACGTCCACGAAGCCAGCGTCGGCGCGCTCGGGAACACCGGCGGGCCGAGGAAATCGGGCACGCCCAATTGGCTCAGCACCCACGACTGCGCGTATTGCTTGAACGCATGATAGTGCGTCGAGGCGAACAGCTCCGATTGGAACGCGAACAGCGCGGGATCGGGCTGGATGCTCGGCATCGCCAGTTGATTGAAGTAAGCCGATACCGCGGCATAACCCGGGTAGTAACCGCTTAGCGTGTCCGTATCGAGCTTGAGCGCGTTCATATCGATCGTATTGCCGCTCAGAATCGCCACGGCCTCGATCGCATCGGCAAAATAGTTCAGGATCGACGATTGCAGCATGATCCCCGTCAGCGGCACGCCGGCCGATTCGAGCGAGAGCGCGAGCATGTCGGTGCGCGGTGTGCCGTACGATTCGCCGTACAAGTACAGCGGCGCACTCGTGCGGTGGTTCACCGCGATATAGCGACGGATGAAGTCGCGCATGACGCTCACGTCGGGATCGCTGCCCCAGAATTTTTGATTCTTGTTCGGCGCGATCGCTTCCGACAGACCGGTCCCCGGCGGATCGATGAAGACCATGTCGGTCGTATCGATCAAGCTCTGCTCGTTATTGACGAGCGGGAAGTTCGGCCAATTGGTCATGAGCGGGTCGGGCGTCGCCACGCGTGTGGGCGCGAACGAGCCGAGCCGCAACCAAATCGACGATGAGCCGGGGCCGCCGTTATAGAAGAACGTGACCGGACGCGGCTTGCCGTTCGTGCTCGGTGCCGTGTAGGCGACATACGACATCGTCGCCTCGGCATTGCCGCCGAGATCGGATGCCGTCAAGTGTCCTGTCGTGGTCGTGTAGTAGACGGTTTTCTTGCCGGACGTCCACGTGTGATGCATGACCGCCGCTTTTTCCGATACGAGCGACGGGTCGAGGCTATCGGTCGCGTTGCCCGAATAGGCGACCGGGTCCGTATAAGGCTGATCGGTCGAGCAATTCTGCATTGGCTGACCTTGCGCATTGGCGACGGGCGAAGCCGCCGCCGTGGCCGCCTGCTGCGCGTTCGCGCTCGTCACGGCGGACGAGCCGCCGTCACCGCCGCCGCAGCCGGCCAACACAAGCACCGCCGCCGCGATCGCACCGAGCCATAGACCGCCGCGCGCATGACGCGGGGCTACCTGGATACCACTCCTATCTCGCATCTTCATTGTTGTCCTTGGTGTTTGAGTTGCCGTTTCTCGATGACCGGGCCGTCTCTCGCACGCCGTTTTGCGACACGCAATGCACGACAACGGTCGACATCCAGCCCTCTTCTCGATCACGACCAAGAGCCTGACTATCAAACCGAACGAAATAATTACCGTTTGAAACGAACTGCCGATGGAGCTTTTTTACTGCCGGATTTCGGAGGGTAATTCGAATGAAAATGTGCCGACGACATCGGCGGTAAGAAACTATGCGCGAATAATATGCTTGTCAAGGCACGGCGCGCGAATCGGCACGGACGGCCGTGGCGCACGCCTTTTTCGACTACGAGTGATCGCGGGAACTTTTTTTATTTTATTTAGCAATCCATATATCCATTGAGTTCGCACCATTAGTAAGGCAAACGTCAATTAAGATATAAAGATCGTTCTATTCAATGCGCCCGAAACTTTCTAATTCATTTCAATTGGACGTGCGACTTCAGAAAAAACGGCCAACCGAGTCGAGGGACATTACCTAGGGCGCGCGGCACGTGGATTGCGCGCCGTCTTCATCGTCAGTACTCCTACGGAAACGCCACGATCATGCCCCAGAACGAAACGCGCAGCGTAGCGTCTGCCGACACCGCGCGCGGATAGCGAGGCGCTCACGCCAGCGCCGCGACTCCCTCTGCGACCGCGCGCGCGTCGGTCGGGCGTACGACCCGCGCCACCTCGACCCCGTCGCGCAAGAAAATGAGCGTAGGCCAGAGTTTGACTTTGAACGAGCGTCCGAGCGGACGCCCGGGGCCGTCCTCTATCTTCAGGTGATTGAGATTGAGCTGCGGCGCGCGCGCAAGCGCCTCGGCGATATGACGCTGCGCGCCCTGGCAGTACCCGCACCAATCCGTGCCGAATTCGAGCACTGCCGCCCCCATAAGCGCATCCACCTCGGCGCGCGTCGGCGCCGTCTTTGCGTAACCGTTCTCTTGCGTCATGACTGTCCCTTTCCAACTCAACTGCCGCGATCCACGCCGGGCCGCCTATCGCGCCACCGGCGCACGCAGCGTTCGTCGCGCTATCTCTATCGTTGCGAGCAGGCATTGTGCCCCAGTGCTCGGCATGGCGCTTGCGGCCCCGTCCCAAAGCGGTATTCGCATCCTTTGAACACTGGAGGCCACGATGAAATTGAAAGATAAGCGCGCGCTCGTCACGGGCGCCGATTCGGGCATCGGACAAGCCATCGCCGACATTTTCGCGCGAGAAGGCGCCGACGTCGCCGTCGTCTATCACACCGATCGCGACGGCGCGGAGCAAACCCGCCGGCGCGTCGAAGCCGCGGGACGCCGAGCCCTCGTCATGCAAGGCGACGTCGGCGATCCGGCCAGCGTCCAACGCTGCTTCGACGAAGCCGTGCGCGAGTTGGGCGGACTCGACATTCTCGTCAACAACGCGGGCGTCGGCGCAAACGCGGCACCGGTGGCTGAGATCGACGATGCCGAACTCGAGCGCGTGTTGCGGACCGATTTAATGGGGCCGCTCTTTTGCTGCCGCGCATTCGTCAAACTCCGTAAGCAAAGCGGCGGCGGAGGACGCATCGTCACCATTTCCTCCGTCGCTCAACATTTGCCGACACCGGACAGCGCGCCTTACGGCATGGCCAAAGCCGGTGTGGGCTCGTTGACGCGCAGCCTTTCGCGCGAAGTGGCGGAAGACAAAATCAACGTCAACAACATCGCCCCCGGGCTCATTCAAACACCGATGACCCAGAGCCGGCTCGACGATCCGGCCAAGCGCGACAAGTCGTTCGGCGTGATTCCTTGGCATCGCGCCGGACAGCCGGAGGAAATCGCACGCGTCGCGCTATTTCTCGCTAGCGACGATGGCGATTACGTTACTGGGCAAACATGGACGATCGACGGCGGCCTCAGTATGCAATGGGGCGGCGCGTAATCCTGCCACTCGGGGCACGCGCGATGCTGGACCGGAAACGGACTCGCCCCCGCGTTCGCGGCGGGCGCAATCGAACCGCGATTCACCGGAGACTCCCATGAAGAGCTTGTTGAACAGCATCGCGACGCTCGCCGCGGGCGCGGCAGTCATGTACTACCTCGATCCGCAGATGGGACGGCGGCGTCGAGCGACGCTGCGCGACAAACTCCGCTCAGGTAAGCGCAGCGCGACGAATTTCGCCGGCACGCAAGCAAAGCGCACCGCCGATCAAACGCGCGGCCTCTATGCCAAGGCGCAGGCGCGAATGGACGGAGGCGGCGAGCCGGTCGGCGACACCATCTTGGCCGAGCGCGTCAGAAGCCAACTCGGCCACCTAACGAGCCGCCCGGGTGCCATCGACGTCACCGCCAGCGGCGGTTGCGTCGGACTGTCCGGGCATATCCTCGCCGCCGAGCATACGCCGCTCGTGCAGACCATCAGCGCGATCTCCGGCGTGGACGAAATCGACGACCGCCTCGTCGTACACGATCGGCCCGGCAACATTCCAGAGCTACAAGGCGGCGTGCACAGCCAAGGTTGAACACACGCTCGGCTTGCTGCGATTTAACTTATTCGAGGAGGACCTCTGCCATGCGTCTATCCGCCAGCGATCCCACTACCCCGCCGATCCCCGATCAGCCAGTGATCCCCGACGCACCGAACCCCGGCTCGCCCGACGACGTTCCCGACGTCGGCACGCCCGAGCCCGAGCCGGATCAACAACCGGGCCGAACCGGCAATTGACCGGCGAAATAGCACAGCGACCGATTACGGTCCGTGGTGCGTGAAGAACGTGTCGCGTTCGAGCACGATGAGCGCGGCACGCTTGTGCGGGAAGTCGAACTCCTTAAGCGTATAGGCTCCCAGCCGATGCATATACGCGATGTGGCGCGTGTTGTCGATGCGCGGTTCGCCGACGATTCGCTGCGTGCGGGGATCGTCGAGGAACATGTAATGCAGCACGCCGTTGAACCACGCGTGCAGTTTGCCCGGTCCGTGCGCATCGCGCTCCCCGACCAACAGATGCAGCCCGCGGTCGAAGTCATGCGCATCGTAAAACGGCGCGATGCGGTCTTCCTTCGCCCAATACACCTCGAAATAGGCGAAGGGGCGATCGTCGAAGCATCCGATGAGCGGGTGGACATGCGCGTCGGCGCATTGCGCTTCCAGATAAGCGGCGTGTTCCTCGCGCGTACCGCGCAGTCCCCAAAACCGCGCGACGCGCTCCGAGTTCATCCACCTATGAAACCGCTCGGTATCTTCGCTCACGTCCACTGTGCGCAATGAAAACGTCGAGGCGAGTGCCGGCAGGTAGCGCCGATAGACGGTCCCCGTCGGCTTGGGCGGTCGCGACGGGTAGCGGCGCCCGCCCTGCGTCACGTAGCGGAGCGCCGCACCGCCCGAGGACGGCGCCGTCAGCCACGGCGACGGATGTTGCCAGAACGTCGCACGCGAAGTCGAAACGAGCAGCGTGTCACCATCGCGCGTAACACGGTCGGCCACTCCGGCACGTACGGCCCGCATCGCAAACGACGCAAGCCGCTTTTCCGCATCCGTTGCCCCATGCGTTGCTGCATCCTCGCACCGCAAAGCGATCGTTGCCGTTTTGCGATCTCGCTCGGCGCCGAACCACTCGGCCAAGCTCGGCAGCAAAGCGGCCGGATCGTCGCACGGCGGGTACGGTAAGCGGATCGCGCTCGCGTGGACGGTGTCATGCATAGCTGCCGGCTCGTTCATCGAAATTCCTCTCCTCGTTACCAGTCGTAGCGCGCCGTAGCGATAACGGTACGGCCGTTGCCGTAAAAGCAGGCGGCATCGCTCTGGCACCCCGTCACATAGCGCCGGTTGAAAAGATTCGTCGCATTGACCGCGAAGCGCCAATTGCGTACGTCGTAATGGATAGCCGCGTCGAATAGCGTGTACGCCGGCACCTGCAAAGCGTTGTCGGCACCGCCCGCGGCCCCGCTCGTGTAGCGCACGCCGGCACCCAGTCCCAAGCCGGAGAGCGGCCCGGTGTGCCAAGTCCAGTCGCCCCACACCGAAGCCGTTTCGCGCGGCAGCGGGATCGCGACGGGCCATTTGTCCAACGAAACATCGTTCGCCTCGACGTTCTTGACGTCCTGATAGGCATAGGCCGCCGCCACGGTCAGATCGCGCGTCACATTGCCCACGGCGCTGAACTCGATGCCGCGCGAGCGCACGCGGCCCGTCTGCACGCTGTTCACGTGCGTCGGATCGTTCGGATCGGGCGTGAGCACGTTGGTCTGGTCGATCTGATAGACGGCCGCCGTCAACATCAAGTTTTTCGCCGTAGGCTTCCAGCGCAACCCCGCTTCGATCTGCTTGCCGCGCGTCGGCGCGAACGGCGTCCCACCCGCCGTCACGCCGATGGTCGGGTTGAACGATGTCGCGTAGCTCACGTAGGGAGAAAGGCCGTAATCGCCGAGGAAGACGAAGCCCACGCGGCCCGAGAACGCCGTGTTGCGTTGGCTTTGCTCGGTGCCGGCGACGACGTTGTCGGTACGGGTACGGCTGATGTCCTCGCGCCCGCCGATCGTCACGACCACGCGCGGCGTCAATTTGATCTGGTCTTGGGCGTACAGGCCGAAGCTATCGAGCGTGCTGCGCACGTCGGTGGGCCCGAACGAGGTGGGCCCCGAGAAAATCGCCGACGACACCGGCGTATACACCGGGTTGTACATGTTCAAGCTCGGCGCCAACGCTGCCTGCTCGCTGTCGGTCGACAACTGCCGGCTATACGAGAATCCGAATAGCACCGTGTGCGCGATCGATCCCGTCCGGAACTGCGCCTGCGCCTCGTTCACGAGATCGAACCGCGTGTAGTTGGGCTGGAACAACCCCGCATAACGCGTCAGCGTCGCCTGCGTCGGATCGGACGTGTCGAGCCCGCCGCCGTACACGGTCTCGTTGTTTAGCGACAAATGCGCATAGCGCGCGTTTTGGCGCAGCGTCCAGACGTCGTTCAACCGCTTCTCGAAGGCATAGCCGACCGACCATTGCCGCTTGTCGTATCGCGAGAACGACGGATCGCCCGTGTAGAGATCGCGCGAAATCGCGCCGTTCGGATTGTTCAAAATCGTGCCGACGGCCGGCAAGAAGTTGTCGGATACATCGGTGCTGTCGTGCAGGTAGGTGGCCGAAAGCGTCAGCGAGGTATCGGCATCGGGCCGCCATTGCACCGACGGCGCGAGCATCAAACGCTGGTCTGCGTTAGGCCCGGTCGGCATATTGCCGTCGCGCCCCACGCCGACGAACCGATACGTCAGCGTTCCATCGCGATTGAGTTTGCCGCCGAGATCGAGGCCGATTTGTTTGCGCGCGTCGTTGCCCACTTGGACCTCGATCTCGTGGATCGGCTCGCTAGTGGGCTTTTTCGTTTGCACGTCGACGAGCGAACCCGGATCGCCTTGGCCGTAGAGGACCGACGTCGGACCGCGCAGGACGGTCACGGTATCGATTTGATACGGATCGACGCGCCAAGCGGCGAGGTTCATCGTGCTCGGCACGGGCAAGCCGTCTACGTAGACGTTCGGTGTAAAGCCGCGCAGCGCCGTGTACCAGTCCGAACGCGTACTCGCGCCGTAAGACGAAAAGCCCGGAACATACCGCAATGCCTCGTTGATCGAGCGCGCGCCTTGCGCCTCGATTTGGGCCGAGGTCACCACGTTCACCGTTTGCGGAATCTCCTCGAGCGGCGTGTCGGTTCTCGTCGCCGTGCTCGTACGACGAGCGACGAAGCCGCGCACGCTATCTTGCGCGCTCGAACCACGCACGCGCACGGCCGGCAATGTACCGCCCTTCGTGACGGGGCCCGCATTGTTCGCCCCGTTCAACTGATTCGGCTGGGCCGATGTCCCCGGCGCCGTTTGGACGCTCACGCCGCCCGCTCGCTCGTCTTGTCCTTGCGCGGATTGCGCATGCGCGTAACTTTGCGCCCCCGCCCACAATGCGGCACTCGCGGCCACAGCAATCGCTCGCCGTTCCTTGCCGTCAAACCACTCCATCGATGACTCCGTTCTTTTCACTAGTTGGTGCCGCGCAGCGCTCCCGCCGCAACGACGGTCGATTACAGAGCGAAGGCCTCGCGGCTGTCGCTCACACCCGTTGCGCGCTTGCGCGCGAATGTCTTTCGTCGTTCGGTACCCGGCCGTCGCTTGCAACAGCGAACCGGCGATCTCGTCCGCCCGGCAGGCGAGGACCGACAGCAGCGTGTCGCTGAGCCCGTGCGTATCCTCGCAACACCCTTGCAAGTAAATGCGCGGCTGGAAGTGCTCGCCCGTTTGCAAGCGGTACTCGCGCGTCACGTCGCAGCTTGCAGGCGAAGCGCCGAGCGCATCGGCCAGTCCTTCCAAGAGCGCCCAATGACCGTCGCGTCGATAACCCGTAGCCAGCACGACGGCATCGAAGCGTTCGACCGATCGCTCGGCATCTACTGCGCTGCGCAGGAGCAACTCGATTTCGCCGCCCGCGCTTGCGCTCGAATCGATGCGTCGCGCCGAGTCGATCGATGCATTGGCGATCAATCGGTGGCGCGCGTCCCCACGTACGCGCTGCATATAGAAGAGTTCATAGATCGATTCGATCAGCGGGCGATCCACGACCGAATAGTTCGTACTCCTGAACGCATCGAGCGTCGCGCGTCGGGCGTCGCGCGGTTGCGCGTAGACGATGTCGGTAAAGGACGGATTGAAGATCTCGTTGACGAACGGACTATCGTCGGCGGGCCGCAGCGCGGGCGCGCGCATGATCAATGTGGCGTCCACGTGAGGGAAACGGCGCGTCAAATCGACGAATACCTCGGCGGCACTCTGACCGCCGCCGATCACGGCCACCCGTTTGCGCACGGCCCCGTCGCCCACCAAGCGGCCGATCGAGGACAGGTAAGCCGACGAATGCACGAGCGCCGGATCGCGCCGCGACGCGAGCGAGGCGAACGGCGCAGGCACCGCCGGCGCTCCGCCGATCCCGATCGACAGCGCATGCGCGTTGCGGGCCCGCGCTTGCCCCGATGCATCGGTCGAATGCACGCGCAAGTGCGTGACGACACGACGATCGACAGGATCGAGGATGGGTTCGATCGACGTGACGTTCTCTCCGTAGCCGACCAGATGATCGAAGCCGCGTGCCACCCAGCGCAGATAGTCTTCGAATTCGACGCGCGTCGGATAGAACTGCTTCAAGTTGACGAAGTCCTGCAAGCGTCCCTGCTCGAACAGGTAGTTCACGAACGTGAAACGGCTCGTCGGATCGCGCAGCATCGCAAGATCTTTTAGAAACGAAATCTGCATGCGGCTATCGTCGAGCAGCATGCCGCGATGCCAGCCGAACTCGGGCTGACGTTCGAGGAACGTCGTTCGCAACGGCGTTGCCCTCTCTTCTTGCGCCAAGCGCACGGCCAAGGCGAGATTGGATGGACCGAAGCCGACGCCGATGAGGTCGTACGCCTCGTCTCGTTTGGTCATGACAGTTCTCCTAGTCAAGATGTTTTTCCGTCAGATGGGCCGCGCATCGAAGAAGGACTCGCGGAGGGTGCGCATTAATAGCGCGCGCTTATGCGGAAAATCGAACGGCCGCACTGCGGCGAAGCCGTGCTCGCGCAGATAAGCGATCATGCGAACGTTGTCGTGGCGCGGCTCGCAGACCACCGCTTGCGTACGCGGATCGTCGAGAAACAGGTAATGCACGAGCGACGGCAGCCACGCGGCTACGCACCGCGCCCCGCGCCAACGCGTTTCACCGACGAGCATGTGCAAGCCGCGATCGTGTTCGCCGGGCTCGGCGAAGGGCGAGATCCGATCCTCCTTGGCCCAATACGCCTCGAAATAGCCGAACGGCTCGTCGTCGAAAGCGCCGATCAACGGATGCACATGGGGCGACGCCAATTGACGTTCGAGGTAAGCACGGTGCGCATCCAGTTCGCCCGCCTCTCCCCAGAACAGATTCACGCGAGGCTCGTTCAGCCAGCCGTGGAGCAAGGCCAGATCGGACTCGATCGAGGCGGTTCGCAGCGTGAAACGGTGGCCGAATGCGGGAAGCTCGCGGGTATAGACGATGCCGTCGCGGTAAGGCGCGCGGCGCGGATGGCGAACGCCGCCGGTCATCTCGTAGCTGAGCGCCGTCGGCGGTAGCTGAGCGGCCTGGGTCAGCCATAGGTCGGGCTGCTGCGACCATGTCTCGCGTAGACATAGCCCATCCGAGGTCAATACGCCGCAACGGCGCAACGCATCGAGTGCGCGAGGGCTTAAGCGCTCTGTGTCGAGGCGCACTGCGCGGCACGCACGATCGGCCGCGAATGCCCCCGCTAATGCGGCCAACAGCGCCGGATGCTGTATCGCATGGTCCGCCGCGTCAGCCCAAGTCAGTTGGGCAAGTCCGCCTTGCGGTTGCCACCGCGCGTTCAACACAGTCGCTTCCGCCGATCTCTCGCTTCCCGTAGCGACGGTTCGATTCACGGTAAGCGTCTCGCCGGCCCATGAGACGGCGAGTTCAGGCGTGCCTTCCATCCCCGAAAACACGATCGATAGGTTCGCTTCGGACAACCGATCTTTCTTATTCATTGCTGTTCCATGTGTGCCGAGCCCACCGTCGAAGCGGCGAGAATCGCCTTCGTCACACGCGCCGCCGGTTGGTCGGCCAGTTGCTCGACGGCGACCGTGTAAACCTTTGCGAGACGCCGTGCAAAAACCGCATCGACTCGCTCGTGAGCAAACGACAATGCACCGCGCAAATTTCCTTGGGTGTCTTCGGCAATATCGAGCTCGAGTTCGAAGAGCATGCGGCGGCGTATGTCGTTGAACGGTGCCGCTCGAACGGCGCCCCATTGCATCGGCTCGGCCTCGGCTCGGACGTAGTTGAAAAGCGCCGCCAGCAGCGGATGGCCGTCGCCGCCCTCCTCGCGCATCGCACCCAGCACCGTCGTGAGCGGCGTCGCCATATGTTCGTAGGCCGAGAGCGTCGCGTCGCGCACCGCCGCCACGACATCGCGCAGCGTCGCGTCCTCGCGCATCCGAGTGCGCACGATCAACGTTTCGACGAACAGGCCCATCTCGTCTCTATTGCCGGCGTCTCGATTCGACGCGAGCACGCCCACGGGCTGATCGAGCACGGCTAGCTCGCGTGCCAACGCGATGTTCAGCGCCGCATGCATGAGCATCGGCAACGTCGCTTTGGCGGCTTGCGCGCACGCCCTTGCGCGATCCACGACCGCGCGATCGAATGCGAAGGCGATACGCGTCGCGGCCCAGCCCCCCATCGATTCGACTGATACGGGCTGTGTCGGCTGCGGTAGCCGCAACGGCGCGGCGTCGAGCAACTGCCCGCGCCAATAGGCTATGTCGCGTTCCGTGGATTCGCCCGTATCGGGCGCGGTGCTCGTTAGGCCGGCGACCGGACCCGCATCCGGTACCGTGCGTGCGATCGCTGCCCCCTCGATACCGACGCAATAGGCTTCTCGCAACGCGTCGAGCCACAGTGCGATCGACTGACCGTCGGCGCAAACGTGATGAACGACCAGCGACAAAACATGGTCGTCATCGTCGAGACAGATCAAGCGTGCCCGCCACAGCGGTGCCCCGTTCATTGCGAAGGGACGCAATGCATCTTCATCCGTCCAACGCCGTGCGTACGCCACTCGGTCTTGTTCGTGACCCTGCCCGCGTAGATCGTCGAAGACGAACTCGACGGACGCCGACGCCGCCACGACGAGCCGCGGATGCGCTGCATCGACAATGCCCGTGCGCAAAGCCAAAAATCGTCGAGCAGTCGTTTCGAGCGTCTGTTGCAATGCCGAAACATCGAACGGCCCGGCTAGCCTCATCGCCACCGCGATGTGATGCGAGGCCGTCGTGGGCGCGGCACGCCATAGGAACCAAAGCGCGGACTGCGCATGGGAGAGGCGTCCGTCCTGCTCCGGCTGTCGAACCGCATGCGCCGTAGAAGAGTCCGATTCGACGCCTCGCTCGCTAGCCACGCGCGACGCCGCCGCCTTCACCCGCAGCGCGTATGCGGTAAGCGTCGGCGCCTCGAACAGCGCCCGCACGGGCACGTCCTTGCCGAGCCGCTCGGCCACGCGCGCCGCGACTGCAACCGCTTTCAGCGAATGGCCGCCGACGGCGAAGAATTCGTCGTCTCGACCGATGCGATGAGTACCGAGCACCTCGCACCAGATCTGAGCGAGCGCCGTTTCGATACCGGGCGCCGGCGCCTCGAAGCGTCGCTCGCGCGCCTCGGGCGCCGGCAGCGCGGCCCGATCGATCTTGCCGTTGGGCGTGCGCGGCAGCCGCCCCAAGACAAGCACGCGCGACGGCACCATGTAATCGGGCACGACGCCCCGCAGGTAAGCGCATAGCATGTCGCCGTCCACCAGCGATGCGGCACCGAGCGGCTCGACATACGCCAAGAGCTGAGCGTCGCCCGCAGTACCGCGGACAAGCGCAATCGCATCGCGCACGCTCGGATGAGCGATCAACCGCGACTCGATCTCGCCGAGTTCGATGCGCAAACCGCGCAGCTTGACCTGATGATCGATGCGGCCGATGAACTCGAACACGCCGTCGGCGCGGCGACGCACGAGGTCGCCCGTCCGATACAAACGCGTCCCCGGCTCGCCGAACGGATCGGGCACGAAGCGCTCTGCGGTTAGCGCCGCGCGGGCGTGATAACCGCGGGCAACGCCGAAGCCGCCGAGATAGAGTTCGCCGACCGCCCCGATCGGCAATAGGCCCATGCCGGCATCGAGCACGTGCGCCGTGCGTGCACCGACGGGCGTGCCGACCGGCAGATAAGCCGACCCCTCGGTGACCGGCGCCTCGTCGCCGCTGTCGATCATCCACAGGAGCGGCGTGACCACCGTTTCCGTCGGGCCATAACCGTTGACGATACGCACGCGCGGGAACGCTGCGCGTAACGTCGCGCAGGCTTCGAGCGACGTGGCCTCGCCGCCGACGGTCAGCGACCGCAACGAAGCCGGGGCACCATGACGCGCTGCCCATTGCGCGAGTTGCAACGCATAGCCCGGGGTGAACGCGGCGACCGTGATCGATTCGCGCGCAATCGTCGAAAGCGTCTGCTGCGGCGACCACAGTGCATCGTCGCTAAGACGCACCTGAGCGCCCGCGGCAAGCGGCGCCATCCAACATTCGTGTGCGCCATCGAAATTGATCGACGCGACGTGCAGCACGCGATCGCCGTCGCGCATCCCGTAACGAGCGGCAATCGCCTCGCAGTGCATGGCGATCGCCCCGTGTTCGACGACCACCCCCTTGGGCGTGCCCGTCGAGCCCGATGTGTAAATCAAATACGCCGCTTGCCGCGGATGCGGTATGGCGTTCACGACAACCTCGTCGTCCATCGATACGTCGCACTGCGCCATATCGTCGAGCAACCATAAGCGCATCCGCGGGCGCAACGGCAACTTGGCCGCGTGCTCGGTCTGCGTCACGACAAAATCGATTCGCGCGTCGTCGACGATATGCGCGGTGCGGTCGATCGGATGCGAAGGATCGAGTGGAACGAACGCCGCGCCCGCCTTCAAAATCGCAAGCAAAGCCACGATCAGCTCGACCGAGCGCCCCAGCGCGATACCCACGCGCACTTCGGGGCCTACGCCGGCTCGCATCAATTGCCGGGCAAGCGCGTTGGCCCGCGATTCGAGCGCGGCGCGCGTCAACCTCACCGAGGAATCGGCGAGGGCCCACGCCTGCGGCTCGGCTTTTGCGAGCGCGGCGAGCCGAGCGTGAATCGGCACGAACGCCGACGCTTGCACCGCGACTTGCTCCGAGATGGGTGCCGCAGCGCCGTTACATCCATCGATTTCGCGCCGGTCTTCGTCCGTCAGCCATTCGAGATCGCCGATCGCGGTCTCGGGTGCCGCAAGCGCATTCGTCAACCAATGCGTATACCGGCTGGCGAAGCGCTCGATCGTTCGCGCATCGAAAAGGTCTACCGCATAGACGAAGGCCGCATCGAAGGCGTCGTCCTCGCGAGCCTCGAAACCCATCGCCAAGTCGAACTTCGCGTAGCACAGGTCGGTGGGCAGCGACATTGCACGCGCGCGTCCGAACCGAGGCAGCGGCTGCGCCGCGCCGTAGGTCGCCATCATTTGAAACAACGGATGGTGGCTCGCATGACGAGTTGCGCCCAACGCCTCGATAACCTGATCGAGCGGCACCTCTTCATACGACTGCGCATCGACGAGTGCGCGCTGAACCTGATCGACGAGCACATCGAATCGGCCCCGCGGCACCACATCCACCGGCACGACCACCGTATTGACGAAACAGCCGACCAGGCCGACCGTTTCCGCGCGGGCCCGATTCGCCGCGGGCACACCGATCTGGATGCGCCGCTCACCGCACGCTCGGGCGATCAGCGCCTGCAATGCGGCGAGCAAGACCGCGAAGGGCGTCGCTCGTCGAGCTTGGGCTAACGCACGCACACGTTGCCCCAAGGTGGCGTCGAGCACGAAGTGGTGGCGCGCGCCTTGCGCGTCGCGCTGCATCGGCCGCGGACGAGAACCGGGCAGCGAAAGCGCGCCGGCCGCCGGATCCAGGCACTGCCGCCAAAACGCCAACTGACGTTCGCTCTCGCCCGCTTCGAGCCACTGCCTTTGCCATTGCGCGTAGTCCGCGTACGAAATCGGTAGCGCAGGCAGCAAAGACGATACGGACGCATCGCCGTTCGACGCGAGCAATGCCGCGTAGAGCGACGACAACTCGCTAAGCACGATATCGACCGACCAGCCGTCGGCCGCGATGTGATGGATCGTCACCACGAGCCAATGCAAGTTCGGCGAAAGGGCGATCAAGTGTGCGCGAAGCAACGGGCCGCGCGCGAGATCGAAAGGTTCGGCCTCTTCCGCGCGAGCGATGTCAGCCGCAGCGCGCGCGGCATACTCCGCACGCTGACCGCTCACGTCGCTCATGTGCCACGGACACAGGGCGCATTCCACGACATGCTGCTCTAGCCCGCCGCCGGGCGACTCCACAAAGCGTGTGCGCAACGCCTCATGGCGTGCGATCAACGCATCGAATGCACGCTGCAATGCGCCACGATCAAGTTCTCCGTCCAGTTGCAGACGCAAGGCGATGTGATAGGCCGCCGGCTCGTCGATCAAGCGCGCATGCAGCCAAATTCGCGTCTGCGCATACGACGCGCGCGAGACAGCCGGCACCACGCCGGCCGGGATCGGCAGCAAGCGAAAGTCGATGCCCGCATCGCGCAACTTGCCGACGAAGCGTGCGCGCTGTTCGGTCGGCAGCCGAGCGAATCGCTGCGCGAGTGAGGACAGCTCGGCCTCGGAAGGCATTGGCCGAAGCGGCGGCGTATTGTTTGATAGTGAATTCGTCATCGAATACCCTCGCCTCAACTCGCTTCGAGTTCGTCGAGCAATGCGCCGATCGTTGCGTACGCATCGCCTTGCCCTTGCCGTTCGCGCGCGGACAACTCGGCGTCGATCAAAGCCGCGCACCGTTCGAGCGTGCGGGCCTCGAACAGCGCACGCAGCGGCAAGGCCAACGACCACCGGCGATTCGTCCTTGCATGCGCGGCCGCTGCGAGCAGCGAATGTCCGCCCAGCAAGAAGAAGTCGTCGTGTCGGCCGATTCGGTCTAGGCGCAGCACTTGCGCCCAAATCTCGGCCAGCACCCTCTCGGTCTCGCTGGCCGGCGCGGCGAATTCGGCCTCGGTGGCCGGCGACGGCAAAGCCGCCCGATCGCATTTGCCGTTCGGCGTAAGCGGAAGCGCGTCGAGTTCGATCAAATGCGCGGGGACCATGTAGGCGGGCAAATGCGCTTGCAGCCTTGCGAAGACATCGTCTCGGTCGAGCCGAGTCGATGCCGCACGTACGACATAGCCGATCAGTTGTTCCTCGCGCACGATCACGACGGCATCGTCGATGCCGGGCTGCGCGCGCAACACTGCCTCGATTTCACCCGGCTCGATGCGCTGTCCGCGCAATTTCACTTGCTGATCGGCGCGCCCCAGATACTCGAGTGCACCGTCCGGTCTACGCGTCGCGAGATCGCCCGTGCGATACAGTCGTCCGCCCGCCGAGAACGGGTCGGGAACGAAGCGCTCCGCCGTTAGGGCCGGTCTGCGGTGATAACCGCGCGCCAGCCCCGCGCCGCCGAGATACAACTCGCCGACCGCCCCTTGCGGCACCGGCTGCAACGCTGCATCGAGTACGTGGAGCTGCGTGTTGGCGATCGGGATTCCGATCGGCACGTTCGCGGTGCCGGACGACGAAGCCGCATCGCAGGTCCAATGCGAGACGTCGATCGCAGCCTCTGTCGGACCGTAAAGGTTATGGACGACGGCGTGCGGCATCAATGCGTTCGCCTTCGCGACGAGTTCGCCGGGCAGCGCTTCCCCGCTCGACGCGATCCGTACGAGCGAGCTGCAATGCGACGCCGCGCCGAACGATTCGAGGTGCGATAGAAATGCGGCAAGCATCGACGGCACGAAGTGGATCGTCGTGACGCCGAGCGTTTCGATCTCGTCGATGAGTCGCGCCGGCTCTCGATGGGCGCCGGGCGCCGCGAGCGCCAAGGTCGCGCCGGCCGAGAGCGGCCAGAGAAATTCCCAAACCGACACGTCGAAGCCGAACGACGTCTTTTGCAGCACGACGTCGTTGCGCGTTAGCGCATAGGCCTGCTGCATCCAAGCGATCCGATTCGCGAGTGCTCGATGCGTGTTGCCGGCGCCTTTCGGGTGCCCTGTCGAGCCCGACGTATAGATCAGGTAGGCGAGTTCGTCGGTGGCGGTCTCGGCCGCATCGATGCGCAACGGCCCGGCAGGCTCCGGCGACGACAGCGGCAAATCGAGCGCATCGACGCAATACAGCGCGACGCCGCCATCGGCCGCGGCCGGCGCCACGCGATCGAGCAACGCGCGCTGTGTCACGACGCATGGGGGCCGCGCGTCATCGAGCATGTAGGCGATTCGCGCCGGCGGATAGTCGGAATCGATCGGCAGCCATGCCGCACCGGTTTTCATGACGGCAAGCAAAGCGACGACCATCTCCGCCGAACGCGTCAGGCAAAGCGCGATCGGCGTATCGGGCTTCGCGCCGGCCGCACGCAACGAAGCCGCCACGCGATTCGCGCGCGCGTCGAGTTCCGCGTACGTCATGCGCCGCGGCGGCTCGCCGGGAGGCGCCTCTTCATCGCGCCAGCGCAATGCCGTGGCGTTCGGATGCGCGGCCGCCTGCCGCTCGAACTGACGATGTAACGGTGCGCGTTGCCGCTCGGGCCATACGCGCGACGTCGCGTTGCATCGAGCAAGCCGCGCGAGATCGTCCTCGGCCGCAATGCACACGCTGCCGAGCGGCGCTTGCGCATCGGCCACGAATGCCTCGATGCATCGAACGAACGCGCCATGCAGCGCTTGAACGCGTTCGTCGGTGAGCCGCGCGCGATCGAATCCATAGTCGATCGCAAGCCGATCGCCCGCTTGCACGACGAGCGTGAGGGCGAAGTCCGTCGCATCCACGTTACGCGTATCAGAAAAGCGCAACGCGTCGGCGCCTAGGCTCGACCAAGCTTCGTCGACGGGGTAGTTCTCGAAGACGATCAACGTATCGAACAAGGCGGAACCGGTACGGCCGGCCCAGCGTTGAATCTCGAACAACGGCGTATGCGCATGCTCCGCGCATGCCGCACTTTCGCGTTGCAGGGCCGACAGCCAATCGGCGATTCGTACGTTCGGCGCCGGCGTGGCGACGACCGGCACTGTGTTGATAAACAAGCCTAGCGTGGCGTCCACCTCGGGCAACGCCTCGGGACGGCCGGCCACCGTCGCGCCGAAGGCGACGGTACGCTGATTCGTCATGCGTTGCAGCGTCAGCGCCCAAGCGGCCTGCACGACGGTGTTCAGCGTCACATGCGAGCGCCGGGCGCACGCAACGACCGCTTCGGTGACCGACAGGTCCAGTTGCGCATGCCATCTTCCATAGCGGCTATCGACGGACGATGAAACGACCGGGGCGGCCACGAGCGTCGGGCCGTCCAGACGCGCCAACCGCTCGCACCAGAACGCCCGGTCGCTCGCCTCGTCACGCCCGGCGAGCCAAGCGATGAAATCGCGATAGCGCGTGCCACGTCCCGTCCGAAACTTCGGGGCTTGCGTCCCTTGTGCATACTCGCGCAGCACTTGCGCGAACAAGCTGGCCGTGCTCCATCCGTCCAGCAGCAAATGATGGCGCGTCCAGACGAGCCGCCACACGCACTCGTCGATCCGGATCAAAGTCAGGCGCATCAGCGGCGCGGCGGACAGCGCGAACCCGCGCGCGCGATCCGCCGTCAGCCATTGCTCGAAATCGGCGTGTGGAGCATCGCGCCAGTCGAGCACTTCAACCGGCAGTACCGCACGCCGATGCACGACCTGAAGCGGGGGGTCGATCTCGGACAGAAAGCTCGTGCGCAAAATGTCGTGCCGGCTAATCGTCCGCTCGAATGCGGCCGCCAAGGGCTCGACGTCTGGCGCGTCGAGCGTGGCGACGAGTTGGTTCACATAGGTCGATTGCTCGGGCGCCAGCAGCGATTGAAACAAGATGCCCTGCTGCATCGGCGAAAGCGGGTAGACGTCGTCGATGGCGCGCCAGTCCAACCGCGTGGAGTCGATCGTCGCCTGCGTCAGGCCGGCATGCTGCGCCAGCGGAAAATCGCCGGGTGTCGCACCTCCGCCTTCGGCCGCTACCCGATTGCGACAAGCTTGCACGAGCGACGCCAGCGCCTGCTCGAAACGTCCGGCCAGCGCGTCGATACAGTCGCTGTCGAACACCTCGGCGCTATAAACCCAATGGATGCACAGCATGCGGGTTTCGTCGACGAATGCATGCACGGCTAGCGCGTTAGCCATCGGCCCTGCGGGATCGCGCTCGCAGCCGACGCCGCCGAAGCGCGCCGCAAAGCGCTCGCCTCGCACGGCTTCGAACCGGCCCAAATAGTTGAATGTGACGCGCGGCCGCGGCAAAGCCGCCAACTGGGCGCGCGTTGCCTCGTCGCCGAGATGGCGCAACACACCGAAGCCCAAGCCACGATTCGGCACGGCACGCATCGCGTCCTTGACTGCCGTCAGCGTTTGAACGAGCGAGGCACCGATCGGCAAAGCCATCGGATAGTGGCTGGTCAACCACCCGAGCGTGCGGCTCGCATCGACGTCATCGAACAACGCCTCGCGCCCGTGGCCCTCGAGTTCGACGAGGCATGACCCGCTCGAGCCTTCGTCGCCGAGCGCATGAGCCAATGCGGTCAGCAAGAGGTCTTGCGTCTGCGTGCGCCAGGCTAGATTGGCGTCGGTCAGCAATGCTTGGGTCAATTGGGCCCCCAAGCCGCGCACGAGCGTACGCGCCGTCTCGTTGCTCGGCCGCGTCGTATCGCCCGCCGTGGCCCACGGCTCGCGCGCGCCGCGCGGCAACGCCGCGACCTTATCGCGCAGCATGAGCCAGTATTCGAGTTCCTGCGCGAACGCAGGCGTTGCGCGCTTCAGACGGGCAGCCCACGCCGGCGCGCCGGTCGACGATGCCGGCAGACGCACAGCAACGTGATCCAGTGCCGCCTCGTACGCCGTAGACAGATCCTCAAGAACGATGCGCCAAGAAACGCCGTCGACGATCAAATGATGAATCGCGACGAACACCCGTAGGCCGCCGTCGGCCAGCGTCGCGACGAGCGCGCGCACGAGCGGGCCGCGCGCCAGATCGATCCCGCGCTGGAGCGCATCGAAACGCGCCAACGCATCTTCATGGTCGCGCGCGTCTTGAACCGAGAGCGGCAGCACATCGAATGCGCTAGCTTCGTACCAGGTGCGCCATCCGCTGCCCTGACGCGATCCCTTGGCGAAGCGCAGGCGAAACACGTCGTGGTGCGACAACACGCTGCCGAGCGCCTGCGCGAACGCATCGACGTCGAACATGCCCTGCGGCTCGAGTTCGACCGACTGATTCCAATGATGCGGTTGCGGGACATCGAGCGCGAAAAAGCGGTGCTGCGCCGGTGTCCATTGCGCGACTTCGGCGCCTGTGCGCTCGTTCGTCGGGACCTTGGCAGCCGCGTTGCCGTCGCTCGACCGGCTCGAATTCAGCACGGCCACGTCGGCCAGTTGCGCAAGCGTGGGATGATCGAACAGTTGTTTCGGGGTGAAGCGGATCCCGGCTTTGCGCGAACGTGCGATGACCTGCAAAGCGATGATCGAATCGCCGCCGAGGGAGAAGAAATTCTCGTCTCGACCCACGCGATCGAGGCGCAAGACGTCCTTCCACACCTGTGCGAGCGCACTTTGCACCCCCTCTCGCGGCGTGTCGAACGAGCTGGCGTTCTCGCGCGCCGGGGCTTTGGCGAGTTCGCGCAAGCACGCTCGATCGACCTTGCCGTTAGGCGTCACGGGCAACGTATCCAAAACGACGATCGATGCCGGCACCATATAGTCGGGCAAACGCTCGGCCAAGCGCGCGCGAAGCTGCGCTCCGTCGATCTCGCGTACGTCTCCAGGTCCGGCGTAGTCGAGCGCCGCGAACGCTACGAGGCGAGTGCCTCGCTCATCTTGCACGGCCAGCGTTTCGGCTTGCATGACCGCTTCGATTTCGACGAGGGCGGCGCTCACTTCGGCGGGCTCGACGCGATAGCCGCGAATTTTGACTTGATCGTCGAGCCGGCCGGCCCATTCGATAACGCCGTCGGCCCCGATCCGGGCACGGTCGCCCGTACGGTAGAGGCGTGCACCCGCTCCGCCGGTGGGGTCCGGCACGAAGCGTTCCGCTGTGGCCGAGGGACGCGACGCGTAACCGCGCGCGAGCCCCGGGCCGCCAAGGAACAATTCGCCGTACGCTCCCGGGGGAACGGGCGCCCCCGAAGCATCGAGCACGCAAGCCCGGACGTTCGGCAATGGCCGCCCCGTCGGTACGAAAGCCCGTCCGGGATGTCCCTTGCCCGCCTCGAATTCGAGCGTCAGCGCACCGACCGTCGCCTCGGTCGGTCCGTAATGATTGACGATCCGGCAGCCCGGTTTGAGCTCGCGGATCTGTATGGCGAGCGCCTGCGGCAACGGCTCGCCGCCGACGACGAGCGCATGGCTCGGCAACGCATCGGCAGGACGCTGCGCCTCGAGTAGCGCACGCAAGTGACTCGGCACGATTTTGAGTACGCCGACATCGCGGCTACGCATCGCATGCGCGAATCGATCGGCGTCGAACGCGCAACTGGGCGACAGCAAATGCAACGTGCGGCCCGCGCACAGCGCGCCGAACAGCGTCGTATGGCCGAGGTCGGCCGCGACCGTCGAGACCATCGCCATGCTCGCGCCGGGTTCGAAATCGAGCGAGGCCAGCATGCCTTGGACATAATCGGCCAGCGCGCGGTGCGATACGATCACTCCCTTCGGCGCGCCGGTGGAGCCCGACGTGAAAATCACATATGCCGCTCGATCGGCGTTGCTCGCCTTCGTGTTCAAAACGTACGATCGCGCGCTTCGCCGCCCCTGTGCCTCCAAATCCGACAGGCGGATCGACGCCACCGGCAGGCTTAGCCATGAAGGCAAAGACTCTGCAACGATCAAGCAATGAGGCGAACACGCGGCGACGCACTGCGCCACGCGCGCGAGCGGTGCCGCCGGATCGAGGGGCACCGCCGCCGCACCGGCCTTCATCGTACCGAGCAACGCGACGACGAAATCGACGGATCGCTCGATGCCGAGCCCAACCGCGCATTCGTCGCCGATGCCGCGTTCGCGCAGCGCCTGCGCCACGGCCGACGAAGCCGCGTCGAGACCGGCGAACGTCAATTCGCCCAGGTCGTCCGACACAGCCATGCGCTCCGGCGTCTGCGCCACATGGTGAGCAAATGCGTCAAGGACGCAGACGAATTCGAATGCCGACGAAGGCCCCCTCAACATCACCGAAGCCGGATCGCCATGGCACTCGAGCGCCGCAACGGGCGTCGACGGCGCGCGCACCGCGTGTTCGACGAGTGCGACGAAGCTCTCGAGCCAGTTACGGCCCGTGACGTCGTCGATGCAATCGGTGGCCCACGCCGCGACGAGCTCGATGCCGGCTGGATCGTCGGTGAAATCGATCGCGAAATCGAAACGCGCGGCGTGGTCGGGTCCCGGCGTTAGGCGCGCCGTCGCGCCGGGCAAGTCCACGCGCTCGTCGTAGACGAATTGCTGGGCGAATTTCACGCGCAGCCAATCGGTGCCGCGCCGCACCGGCGGTGCGACCGCATCCAATACCTCATCGAACGGTACGTCGCAATGCTCGTAGGCACGCAGCGTCGTCTCGCGAACCTGCGCGAGCAAGGCCGAGAACGCCGCGCGCGGGACGACGCCGGCCCGCAGCGCAACCGTATTGACGAACAGCCCCACGAGCGACGCCAAATCGGCCTGGCGACGATTCGCCACGGGCGCCGCGACGACGATATCGGTCGTCCCCGTCAATCGATACAGCCATGCGTGCAGCGCTGACAACAAGACGATGAACGTCGAGGCGTGCGTTTCGCGCGCGATCGAACGGATGGTGCGCGAAACGATGGGACTGAGCCGACGCGTCGCCCGCGCGCCGCGCAGCGATCGTTCGGCGGGGAGCGCGCGATCGACAGGCAGCGCCAGTGCGCCCGGCGCATCGGCAAGCGCGCCGCGCCAGTATGCGAGTTGACCGGCTCGTGCGCCACCGTCCAGCCAGCGAATCTGCCGACGAGTAAAATCGGCGTACCTCAGCGGCAACGCAGGCCACGCCGGCTCGCTGCCCTCGCAAAACGCGCGGTATGCTTGGGCCAGTTCGCCGAAGACGATCCGCGACGACCAGCCGTCGCCGATCGCATGGTGCAGCGTCAGCATCAGGCAATGCCGATGCTCGCTCATCGTCACGAGCGCAGCACGCAACAACGGCCCGCCCGTAAGGTCGAACGGCAGGTCGGCCCACTCGTCGGCCATCGCGCGGGCACGTGCCTCGCGTTCGCTCTCGTCGACGCCGCGCAAATCGATACATTCGATCGGCAAGTCGCGATGCGCGTACACGCGCTGCACGACGTTGCCGTCTTCGTCCTCGGCGAGCGTCGTCCGCCACACATCGTATCGCCGCACGAGCGCCGCGACGGCGCGCGATAGCGCTGTGAGGTCGATGCGTCCTTCGATATGCCAGTGTGCCGCGATGTGATACGCGTGAGCGGCATTGCCGATGCGTGCCAGAACCCAAAAACGCCGCTGGGCAAGCGATGCGGGATGCTCGACGTAGGCACCGTGATAGGCGTCGCTTTCGCTTTCGTCATGTTCAGCGCCGACAGCGGAAGGCTCTTCAACTAGACTCGAATGCTGCTTCGCTTCATTACTCGCGCTCGATGCAACGAGGGTCGTCAGTTGCTCGAGCGTGCGGTCGTCGAATAAGACGGTAAGGGGCAATCGCACGCCCCACTCGGCCTCAATTGCGCTTTGCACCTGCATCACGCCGATCGAGTCGCCGCCGCGCAGGATGAATCGATCGTCAAGCCCGATCGCCGCACCCCCGACGATCGCGTGCCAAATGCGCGCGAGCGTCACGGCCGTGGTTTCGCTCGGCGCGCGATATGCGACATTCGGGGACCGCGTATGAGCGAGCGCGAGCAGCGCTTGCCGATCGAGCTTGCCGCTCAGCGCCCGTGGCAGCGTATCGAGTGCGATCGTACGCGCAGGCATCCATGCTTGCGGCAGGCGGTTGGCCAAGTAAGCACGCAATTGCGCATCGTCGATCGGCGCCTGCGCAGCGAAGAATGCAATCAAGCGCACGTCTCCGTTCGACTTGTCCGAAAGAACGGCCGCGTCGCGAACGTTCGGATAAGCGAGCAACGCCTGCTCGATTTCGCCTGGCTCGACGCGAATGCCACGAACTTGCACTTGGTCGTCGAGGCGACCGAGATAATCGAAGGCCCCATCCTCGCGCGACCGCGCGAGGTCGCCCGTGCGATAGACACGGGCGCCCGCGATACCGGCCTCGTCGGGAACAAAACGTTCGGCTGTCAGTGCCGGCCGGCCGTGATAACCGCGCGCCAAGCAGACGCCGCCAAGCAGCAGTTCGCCCGCCTGCCCTTCGCCATCGGCACCCGCCGCGACGCGGGCCGACCTGGGCCCGATGGGACGCCCGATCGGCAACGAGGCGGAACCCAGATCTTCGACGACCTCATTCGCGTCGATCGGCCATAGCATCGGCGAGATCACCGTTTCGGTCGGACCGTATCCGTTGATGAAACGAACGCCCGGAAACGTCGCTCGCACCCGTTCGAAGCGGTCCCCCGCCATCGCCTCGCCGCCGAACGCGAGCACGCGTAGCGCGCTTGGCACGCCCGACTTCGCCGCCGCATCGGCGAACGCTTGCAGGTACGCCGGCGGAAATGCGGCGACGGTCACGCGTTCGCGCGCCATGAGTTGCAATACCGCCCGCGGTTCGAGCGGGCCGCGCCCCGTGATGACGATGCTCGCGCCCGCGGCCAACGGTGCGAGCCAATATTCATGGGCGAGATCGAAGCTCACCGATGCGAAATGCAATACGCGATCGGACTCGTAGATCGGATAGGCGGCAATGACCGCGTCGCAATGCGCCGCAAGGGGACCCTGCTCGACGACGACGGCCTTCGGGGTGCCGGTCGAGCCCGACGTGTAAATCAAGTAAGCCGCCGTATGCGGATGTGTTTCGTCCATCGCGATCGGCGTCACCGTCGCGTCGAGCGCGCAGCCGACACCGATGCAAGGCACCCCACCCAAGAACGCGCCCTCATCGCCCGATCCCACAATGCAGAGTCGGACGTCGGCATCGCGCGCCATCCACTGCAAACGCTCGACCGGCAGGCTCGGATCGAGCGGCACGAACGCGCCGCCGGCTTTAAGCACGGCGAGCAACGCCACGATGAGATCGCAGGAACGCTCGACGCACACGGCCACGCGCGTTTCGATGCCCACGCCGTGCGAACGCAAGACGGTAGCGAGGCGCGCGGCGCGCAGATCGAGTTCGCCCCGGCTCATACGCGCCGTGTTCGGGTCGAACGAGGCGAGCGCGGGCGCATCGGGGTCGAGACGCGCGAGGCGATGCAAGCGATGGTGCAATGCGGTCGGGAAGGTCGTCATGGGCATCAAGTCCCTCGGTTGGTCCAGTGCGCCGCCTCGAGCCGCGGGCATGGACGAACCGATACGACTCGTCGAGCGCGGCGTTTGCGGCAGCTTCAGACCAATGACGTTTCTCGATCGCAAATTTTTAGGGCCAACGCGCGGCGTCGGCCTTTTTCTCGACCGCCCGCCGTTCGCCTTCGGGTCTGTCCGGCGCCCAAGCGCGAATCGAGTAAAACTTCTTGCCGCTCAATCGTCTATCGATGGACACGCCTCGCGTGACGTCCCGATCCCAACTCGTGAGCCATCGATGACTGCCCATCTTCTCGCACCGCCCTTAGACGCCCCGGCTCCATCGCGACCGGCAACGCAACTGCTGCTCACGTTGCTGCGTCAATCGCGCGGAACGTTCGCGTGCGCGTTGCTCGCCTGTATCGCCAACGGCGCCGCCAGCGTGCTGCTCGTCGCGACGCTCGAACAAGCGCTCGCGACGCCCTCTTCCGGCATGCAACGGCTCGCCCTTGCATTCGCCGTTTGCGCTTGCGTCGCCCTGGCCTCGCGCGTCACGTCGGGCATGCTGTTCGCGCGTTTGTCGCAAGACACGATCGGCAATCTCCGCGCTCACGTCGCCGGGCGTGTCGCCCACGCCGAGTTGCGCGAACTCGAGCGGATGGGCGCCGCGCCCATTCAATCGATCCTGACCGACGACGCCACCAATGTCTCCATGCTTTTTTTCGCGTTGCCCAATCTGGTGATGCACGGCTCGATCGTCCTCGGCTGCCTCGCTTACCTTGCCTACTTGTCCTGGCCCGTATGCCTGCTGGCCGTCTCCGCCATTGCGATCGGCTCGCTCGGCTACCGCCTCGGCGATACGCGTGCGCTCGCCGCACTGGAGCGGGCCGGCCATGCGCAGGATCGCCTGTTCGATCATTTGGGTGCGTTGTTTACCGGCGCGAAGGAGTTGCGGCTGCATCGCGAGCGTAGCCGCCGCTTCCTCGACGACCGACTGGGCACGGCCATCGACGAAGTGCGCCACGCGCGGCGCCGTGCCTTTGCCGCTTATGCGGCCGGTGTCGGTTGGATCGTCTTCTTGTTTTATGTTTTCCTCGGTGTCGCGGCATTCATGCCTTCGTTCGGCGCCCACGCCGATGCCCGCGAGGCCGCGAGCTACGTCATCGTATTCTTGTTCATGCTGGTGCCGCTCGACGGCTTGCTGAACAACATCCCCACGCTCAACGCCGCGCGCCTTTCGCTCGCGCGCATCGAATCGGTTTTGGCCGGCTTTCAAGCACCGCACCGGCTAACGGAGGCTGACGCCGTCAAGGGAGCACCACCCGGTCCGGCGTCGTTTCGAAGCCTCGCGTTATGCAACGTGACCCACGCCTATATGCACGAACGCGAGGAGCGTCTATTTCGCCTCGGCCCGATCGACCTGAGCTTCATGCCCGGCGAGATCGTCTTCATCGTCGGCGGCAACGGGAGCGGCAAGACAACGCTCGCCAAGCTGATCGCCGGCTTGTACGAACCGGAGACGGGCACCGTAGAGGTCGACGGCGTATGCGTCGATGCGGCATCTCGCCCCGCCTATCGCGAGCGCTTTTCCGCGGTGTTCAACGACTTCCATTTGTTCGACACGCTGCTTGGCATCGGCGATTCGAACGGCGCGCACCGCACCGAAATCGACGCCCGGGCCAATGCGTTGCTGGCCAAGCTCGCGCTCGACCATAAAGTACGCGTCGAGCACGGCGCGTTTTCGACGCGCGCGCTATCGACGGGTCAACGCAAACGGCTTGCACTCGTCGTCGCGTACCTCGAAGACCGTCCGTTCTATCTATTCGACGAATGGGCGGCCGATCAGGATCCGTCGTTCAAGGCGGTGTTCTACGAACAGTTGCTGCCCGAGCTGCGCGCGCGAGGTAAGACGGTCGTCGTCGTCACGCACGACGACCGCTACTTCGGGAATGCAGACCGCATCGTCAAGCTCGAAAACGGCGCGGTCGTCAGCGAGGCGAGGCCGTAGCGGCCCCCTGCGCTTTGCCGTCGGGGGCCGGCAGGGCCAATAACGCATCGGTCAACGTGTTGGCCAACCGCAGCGCCGACATCGGCCCGCCGAACCCCCATACATTGCGTTCGATCAGCGCCACCCGCCCATTGCGCCGTGCGGGCACGTAACGCCAAACGGGCGATGAAAGTTTGTCCGCGAGCGTCGAGTCGGCCCCCGTTGCGCTGACGAGCAGCACGCTGGAGCCGCTGCGCCCAAGCAAGTCTTCGGAGCTCACGTAGCGCGTGCCTTCGCGCGTCGCCTGGGCCGGCCATAGCGCGAGGCCGAGTTCGCGCGCGACACCGCCCGCCATGCTGTTACCGGTGTAGGCCCAGTAGCGATCGGCGAGTCCGAGTTCTTGCAACAATACGAACGATTCGCCGCTACGGCCCGCGGCCGCCAAGCGCCGGCGATCGTTCGCCAGGCCTCCGTCCAATGCGTGCTCTACCGCGCTCGCGCGCGCTTCACGCCCGGTTATGCAACCGATCGTATCGAAGATCCGGCGCGACCATTCGAGTTGCGTGGTTTGCGTCGCGTTCGGTTGTCCGTCGGGATTGAAGCGAAACAGCACCGTCGGCGCAATGGATTGCAACGCCCCAAAAATCGGCGAATGCCGAAACCCTACGCCGATGATGAGATCGGGCGAAAGCGCCGCGATCGCCTCGAGACTCGGCTCTTGCCGCGTGCCGACATCGGGCACGGAACGAAAACGTTCGACGTCGTAGCCGATCCACACCGGGTAGTAGGCGGTATCGACCATGCCGACCGGGGTCATCTCGAGCGAGGCCAGCGCCTCGGCAAACATGAATTCGAGTACGACGATGCGCACGGGGCGTGCGGGCAGTTGAGCGCTCGCTTGTACGATCGTCGGATTGGCGGCGATCGGTCCGCACGTCGACACCGTTCCCGCTTGCGCACCGCTCGCCCATCGAGGCAAGCCCACGCAGGCAAGCGCCGCGCAAGCGATTACCGTCAGCGTCGCGCGCCGACGCGTGCGCTGCAAGCGGCGCGGCTTCAATCGATCGCCGTCTGTTCGGCGATCTGTTCGTCGTTCATCGTCAGCAGCAATGGGCAGCTCGCGCACAGTTGTCGTTCTCCGGGAATCTCATAGCGCAGGCAGCAAACGCGGCGTGCGCGAAACGGCGTAGGCAGTAGCGCCGATCGGGGCGTCATCGGACGCACGCTCTCACGCAGCGGATTGCGCTCATCCTCGACGAGGCAGGGCGAACCGAAGATCCAAGCGGCATCGCGCGACGCTTGCTCGCCGTCCGCATCGTCGCAATACGCGTCGAGCAACGCATCGATCAGATTTCCCACGTTGCCCCAAAGCACGCGGGGCGCGATATGGGCGAGCTCGGCGAGGATATCGACGACGACGCGCAGGTGCGCATGCACGAACGAGCGGTAGCGCGGCGCAGGCTCGTTCGTCATGGCCGATAGCGCATCGCTCGGCAGGTACAGCGCGACCGGCATGCCGTCCGCCAGTGCGACCGTGCATCGATCGGCCGGCATCTCGAGCGGGCGTCGCAGCGTCACCGCGGCCGCGATCGCCGCCGGCGCCGCCAAACGAAAATAGAATTTGCTCCACTGCGACAGCAAGGCGCGCCCGTGGTGCGCCGCATCGCCGGCGTATCGCTCGGCCATCGCATCGAGCAGCCGATCGCCCTGGCCGGCCAGTTCATCGACTTTCACATAGACGAGATCGGCATCGAACGCATCATCGCGACGCGGTGCCGTATCCGGCATGCCGAGCCACACGTGCCCGAGCAATCGCGTCAGCGGCGAACCTTCGACGAGCGCCGCGAAGGGCTGGCACGGTGCGGCCTTCATCAACCGGCCCCCGCGCGCTGGCGCCGCGCTTGAACGACTAGCAAGGCCAGCAGATAGGGGGCGCCGATCATCGCCGTCAATGCGCCGGCCGGAATCTCGCGCGGCGAGAGGAGCATACGCGCGCCGATATCGGCCGCCACGGTAATCAGTGCGCCGAATGCGACGGCGAGCAGGAGCCGCGCACGGTGCGTGCGGGCGCCGAGTAGCGAAGCCGCATGCGGCGCCATCAACCCCACGAAACCGATGGGGCCGACGGCCGCCACTGCCGCGCTCGCGAGAAGCGTTGCAACGACGAGCGCGCCCAGACGGACCCACGAAGTGGGCACGCCGAGCGCCGCCGCTTGCTCGTCGCCGAGCGCGAGCAGATCGAGTGGCCGCGCCAGCAGACCGGCGAGCACGACTGCCGCCACGCCCCACGGCAACAATGCGAGGGCATCGTCGAGCCCGCGCCCGTAAGTACCGCCGACGAGCCAGACGACGAAGCGCGCCGGTTGCATGCTCGTTTGGGCGATCAGCCATTGCGCGAGCGTCGTCGCGAGCGTGCCGAGCACGAGCCCCGACAACGCGACCGGGAGCGGCGCGTAACGCGTACGTCGATTGAGCGCGAGCACCAACATAAGCGTCGCCATCGCCCCCGTCAGCGAAGCCGCCAGCGTACCGACATGTCCGACGCGCTCATCGGCCGCCATCGCGATGAGCACGGCAAGCGAGGCGCCCTGCGTCACGCCGAGCACTTCCGGCCCCGCGAGCGGATTGCGCACGACGCTTTGCATGAGCACCCCGCTAGCCGCCAGCAGTGCGCCCGCAAGCAGCGCACATGCGGCACGCGGCATCCGGAGCACGAGCAGCGCGCGCGCGAATTCATCATGGCCGGCGAAACCGGCCCACGCACGTGCCGGATTCACGACGACGGGCCCTATTGCCCCAGCTGCCGCGAGCGCGGCCATGGCGAGCGCCAGGAGCCCGAACGACGTGAGCGGCCAGCGCAGCGCCGGCACGCGCCGCGACCAGCGCTCGATGAAAGCGGGCGCGCGCAACGCCGCGCCGGCTACCCCGCCCGCGCGTGCCGACCAGCTTTCGCCGCCGCGCAGGATCAAAGCGAGCATGAGGGGCGCACCGACGAGCGCGACGGCGACGCCCGTCGAAAGCGTGCCGTCCAGATCGAATGCGAATACGGCTGCGTCGGTGACCGAGACGACGAGCCCGCCGACGAGCGCCGAGCATAGGGCCAGCGGACCGATACGAACGGCGCGCAGGCCCGGCCAGCGCCGAACGAGATTGGGTGCGACGAGACCGACGTAGGACATCGGCCCCGCGATGGCGACGGCCACGCTCGTGAAACCCGCCGCCGCGACGAGCGCGCCGAATCGCACCGCATCGACGCGTACGCCGAGCATCGTGGCCGTCTGTTCACCGAGCGATAAAACATTGAGCGAACGGGCAAGCAACGGCATCAAAGCGAGCGGCGGCGCAAGCCAAACGAGCGCGTATACGAGCCCTTGCGCGCCGGGTTGATAAAGACTTCCGTTCGACCACAGGACGAGGCCCGCGATGCTTTGCTCCGACCAAGCCAGCACAAGCGTCGTGATTGCCGAAAACAGCAACGCGCAGACACTGCCGGCCAACAAGAGCCGCAGCGGCGTAGCGCGCCAGCCGCCCGCGGCAGCCGCCACGGCACCCGCCGCGACGAGTCCCGAGCAGAGCAGCACGACAGGCGTCGCGACACCCGAGAGGGCCGGCCAGAGCATGACGAGCAACAGTCCGAGCTGTGCCCCGCCCGTCACGCCCAGCACATCCGGTGATGCGAGCGCGTTGCGGGCGAGGGCTTGAAAGACCGCGCCGGCCGCGCCGAACGACGCCCCCGCGGCGAATGCCGCCAACACGCGCGGACCGTGCAGTTCGAACAGCATCACGCGCGCGAGCGCGAGCGCATCGCTATGAGCGGAGCCGGACGCATGCGATCCAACGCTCGCGTGCCAGTACCGTGCGAGATCGGGGGCAAGCCGAACCATATCGACGATCGCGACGATCGCGACAATCGCGACCAAAGCAGCCGGCACCGACACGCGGCGCGCACCGCTCTCGCTTCTCGCCGCGGCACCGCCGCCGAGCATGCCACTGGGCAAGCGCGCGTTCATGCAGCCACCTCGGCGCCCGCCGCCCGATCGCCTGCTAGCGCCGGTACGCAGAACGGCACGCCCGTTTGCGGGTGTGCGAGGCGCAACATCGGCACGTCGAACGCCGCTTCGAGATGGATCGGCTTCATGATCTCGTCGGGCGTGCCCTGCGCGACGATGCGGCCTTCGCGCATGAGGACGATTTCGTCGCTGAACGCGGCGGCTTGATTCAAATCGTGCAGCACCCAAACGAGCGTCAGACCGCGCTCGCGATTGAGCCGCCGCAATTGACCGAGTACCTCTAGCTGATGCCGGATATCGAGGTAGGTCGTGGGTTCGTCGAGCAAGACGATCGGCGCGCCCTGCGCGAGCGCCATCGCGATCCAAGCGCGTTGCCGCTCGCCGCCCGACAGCGCGGCGAGATCGCGCGCCGCGTACTTGCCAAGGCCGGTCGCGTCCAACGCTTCGTCCACGGCCTTGCGATCGTCTTTCGTGGGCCCACGCAACCACTTGCCGTGCGCGAATCGGCCGTAGGCCACGAGCTCGCGCACCGACAATCCCACCGGTACTTCGTTGAACTGAGAGAGCATCGTGAGCGTACGCGCAAGATCGCGGCGCCGATACGATGCGAGCGGCCTGCCGGCCACCTCGATGCGGCCGCCGAGCTCACCCTGCAAACCGGCGAGCGTGCGCAGCAACGTGCTCTTGCCGCAGCCGTTGGGACCGCACAACGCCGTCACCCGATGCGCGGGCAGTTCGACGTCGAGTCCGTCGAAGACGACCCGGCCGCCATAGCCCGCGCTAAGCGCGCGTGCCGAGATGGCCGCGCGCGTCATCGGCCTGCGCCGGCCGCAGCCGGGATGGCGCGCGCCTCGGCGAGCGCGCGGACCGCTTGCGCCGCGGCGGCGCGCTCGGTCTCGCTCGCGCGATGATTGCGCGCCATGGCGACGACGACCTTGCGCGGCCCGGAGAACGGCGCGCGCGCATGCGCGCACAGCATGTTGTCGAGCATCAGGACATCGCCTTCGGCCCAAGGAAATACGATTTGCCGCTCGTCCATTACGGCGCGAATCTGCGCAAGCGCTTCGGCCTCGAGTGGCGTACCGTCGCCGTAAAAGACGTTGCGCGGCACGTTCTCGATGCCCACCGTCTCGATCAACGCCTCCTGAACGGGCGCATCGAGCGCCGACAGATGGAACAGGTGCGCCTGATTGAACCAGATCAGTTCGCCCGTATTCGGATGAACGGCCACGGCTTGGCATCGTTCGCGCGTACGCAAGAGCCATTCGCCATCGGTATCCTCGCGCCATTCGCACTCGATCCCGCGCTGATCGCACTGGCGCTGCACGCTACCGCGATCGTCGGTGCCGAATGCACGCTGCCAAGGCAGATCGACGCCTTGCCCGAAATTGCGTACGTACAGCAGCTCGCGCCGGGCGAACCGTTCGACGAGCGCCGGATCGAGCGCGCGCACGATGGCGCGGCTATCGGCGATCGGAGTCTGCCCGCCCGCTTGCGCCGCCGTGACGCAATGAAACCAAATGCGCAGGGGCCACTCGCGCGTGTAAGACTGCTCGTTGTGCAGGGGGATGGCGCGATGCGCCGGGTATTCGGTCGACGTATAGACGGCCCCTTCCACGCGGCTACGCGGCGTCGACGCGAAGGCGTAATCGACGAGCGGCGCGCCGAACGATGCCGCGAAGCGCTGAAAACCATCGACCGAAGGCGGCCCGAAGCCGGTCAGCAGAACGCCTCCCGCGCGTTCGAGGCACTCGTCGATCGCGGCGCGCAAGGCGCCGGCCGCCTCGTCGAGCGTTAGCGCGCCCTGCTCGCGCGGCGAAATCACAGTCGGCAAGCCGGGCTCGATGCGCAAATCCTCGGCGCTCGCAACGCGTATTGTCATAAGCTCTCCGCAAGAGGAATCAGGTCGAACGCCGCGACGCTCAGGCGTCTTGGTGGGCCGCGTCCATATGCCGGCGCAGGCTCGCGGGCCGCATGTCGGTCCAGACGGTTTCGATATGGTCGAGGCAGGCGGCCTTAGGGCCGCGCACGCCGATCTCGCGCCAGCCGGCCGGCACGGTGCGGAACGTCGGCCAAATCGAGTACTGCTCTTCATCGTTGACGACCACCGAGTATTCGATGTCGTCGTCGTTCGCGGAAGTGGACGAATTCATGGCTTTCGAGGTTCTGAGCAAACGTTGAGGGATAGACCGAGCGAAACGCCGCCTCGCTCGGGTTGAGCGCAGCCGTTCACGACGCCGGCGTGCCTAGGTGATTGACGTTCGAGGCGCGCCTTTTTTTAGTCGGCATGGATCGATCGCCGTTGCCTTCGACGCAATCGGCGCAATGACGCGCCGCATCGCGCACCATGAAATGCACCAGGGTTTGCGAAACGCCGAGCGCCCGCGCTGTTTCTTGCAGCGTCTCTTCCCGCAAGCGCACGCGCTCGAAGGCGCAGCGCGTACGCTCGGGAAGCTCGGCGAGGGCATCGAAAGCACTGCGCAGCGCGTCGCGCGTGAGCAGCGCCGCTTCGGGCGAAGGCTCGGGCGAGGCGACGTCGAGCCCCTCCTCCTCGCCGGCATACCAAACGTTTTCAAGCGACTGCCGGCGGCAGGCATCGATCGAGGCGTTGCGCACCATGCGCATGACGTATGCGAGCGGCTGACGAATGTCTTCTTGATTCCGAAATCCCGTCAGCTTGATGAAGACGTCATGCACGACGTCCTCCGCGCGGCTTATGCAGCCGACGAACGAGCGGGCGAATTGGATCAACGAAGCGCGGTGCGAGACGAGCACGTCGAGCAGCGCCCCGCCGCACCGCACGGCCGCCGGGCAAGCCCCGCAGACACCCGGACGATCGCCGTCGTCCGCGGCGCCCCGCCAGCTCACGTGCGCCTCAGCCCATGCGTTTGACATCGGTTCCCTCCATCGGTCGTCGGTCGAATGGCCGGAACTTTAACGTAAACGCGAATCATTCTCAATATTATTCCGCATAACCAGCACGGGATCCGGCAGGCGGGCTCGACGAGTGCACCGTGAAACGCCCCGATCGTTCGTTTCAGCGCGGCGGTGAATAAGGAAAGACGACGATCAGGACGATCCGCAGAAAGGCCCAAGCGAAAAAGAGCGCGCCAACAACGGCTAACGCCGCGACACGGGGCGTCCATTGCATGCGCCATGGCCGCGGCGACCGCACCGATTGCATACACCTGCGCATCCAGTGCAGCGTTGCGCCCCATGCCTCGATGAGCGCGGCCTTGCGCAACGTATCCGACATACGTGCCTCGCAACAAGCGTTTTCGGGCTCATTATTCTTAGCGCATTTAGCAAAATCAAGAACGCAATTTCGTTTAGGTCGTATTCGGTTTGGGTTTTATCGGAGCCATCGATTTATTCTCATATTCGAAGAATCGATCGGCATACGAAAGCGTCCGCCGGCGCCGGAGCCGGCTTCATGAACTAAGCTCTTTACAATAGTTTTGATCGAGGCCTTGTCGCGGCCAATAAGATTCAAGCACCGCGGGGCCGTCGAAGTCGGATCGTCTCGTTCCTTTATATCCACCTGATTCGGAGTCCTAACTATGCGGGCATTGCAACGCTATGTCGCCGAGTTGATCGGCACCTTCTGGCTGGTCTTGTGCGGCTGCGGCAGTGCGCTCATCGCCGCGAATTTTCATGCCTCCGCCGACAGCGGCGGCATCGGCTTGGTTGGCGTTTCGCTCGCATTCGGGCTCGCGGTCGCGACCATGATTTATGCCATCGGCCCGGTCTCCGGCGGCCACATGAACCCGGCCGTCACGATCGGGCTGACCGTTGCGGGGCGATTCGAATCGAAACACGTCGTGCCCTACGTCGCGGCGCAAGTGATCGGGGCGATCGCGGCGGCTTTCGTCCTCAAATTCATCGTCAGCGGTGCACCCGGTTTCGATGCGGCCGCGAGCGGCTTCGCATCGAACGGTTTCGGCGATCGCTCGCCCGGCCACTATTCGATGCAGGCCGCATTTCTATGCGAAGCGGTGATGACCGCCTTCTTCGTATTCGTCGTGCTCGGCGTGACCGACAAACGCGCCCCGGCCGGTTTCGCGGGGCTCATTATCGGTTTGTGCCTCACGTTGATCCATCTGATAACGATTCCCGTCACCGGAACCTCCGTCAATGCGGCGCGTTCGACCGGCCCGGCGATCGTCGCCGGCGGCGCCGCGCTCGATCAGCTTTGGCTGTTCTGGCTGGCACCGACCATCGGCGCCATCGTTGCGGCCGTCGTCTATCCGCTCATCGTCAGCGACACCGAGGCCACGCCGAAGGCTCGGCCAGCCGCGACCCTCGGCAGCGACGAGCAAGGGGTCGCCGCGCGCGGAGATTGACAGCCGCACGCCGATGCGCCATCCTTAGCCGCATGAACTGCCGCCAACCGCTCATCGTCATCATTATTCCCGCCATTCCAAGAATGGTGGGTTAGCGCGCGCAAAGCAGACACGAAAACCCGCCCAACAGGCGGGTTTTTTATTTCCGCCTCATGGGCTTCCTTGCAATACCTAGCGAAACAAGGAGCCTCCCATGCAGACCTCGCTCGCCCCGCGCGCCGTCGATTCGCCCAAACGTCCCGACACGTTGGCCGACTATCTTCAGAAAATCCTGACCGCCCGCGTCTACGACGTTGCACGCCAGACCGACCTGCAACACGCGCCGCGTCTATCCGCCCGGCTCGGCAACACCGTCTTGCTCAAGCGCGAGGATCAACAAAGCGTCTTTTCGTTCAAGCTGCGCGGGGCCTACAACAAGATGGCGCACCTCTCGCGCGAGGCGCTGGAGCGCGGCGTCGTGACGGCCTCGGCCGGCAATCACGCGCAGGGGGTCGCGCTATCGGCAGCCAAACTCGGCGTGCGCGCGATCATCGTCGTGCCGCAAACGGCACCGCGCATCAAAGTCGACGCCGTTCGCGCTCACGGCGGACCGACGGTCGAAGTGATGCTCGTCGGCGAGTCGTATAGCGAGGCCTACACCTACGCCAAACAACTCCAGCATCAGCAAGATCTCACGTTCATCCCGGCGTTCGACGATCCCTATGTCATCGCCGGCCAAGGTACCGTCGCGATGGAAATCGCACGGCAACACCAAGGGCCGATCCACGCGATCTTCGTGCCGATCGGCGGAGGCAGTCTCGCAGCGGGCGTAGCTGCCTATATGAAGGCCGTGCGGCCCGACGTACGCATCGTCGGCGTGCAGACCGAGGATTCTTGCGCCATGGCGCAATCGCTGGCTGCCGGGCGGCGCATCGAACTCGACGAGGTGGGACTGTTCTCCGACGGCACCGCCGTCAAACTCGTGGGCGAGGAAACCTTCCGGCTGTGCAGCGCCTACCTCGACGAGGTCGTCACGGTCGATACCGATGCGCTGTGCGCTGCGATCAAAGATGTCTTTCAAGACACCCGCAGCTTGCTCGAGCCTGCCGGCGCGATGGCCGTCGCGGGCGCGAAGCTGTACGCGCAGCGCACGGGCGTCGCCGGCGAAACGCTCGTCGCCCTCACCTCCGGCGCCAATATGAATTTCGATCGGATGCGCTTCGTCGCCGAACGCGCCGACGTGGGCGAAGCGCGCGAGGCGCTGTTCGCCGTCACCCTGCCCGAGCGGCAGGGTAGCTTCAAGCGCTTTTGCGAGCTCGTCGGCGAGCGGGACGTCACCGAGTTCAACTATCGCATCGCCGACGAGAACCGCGCTCATCTGTTCGTCGGCCTGCAAATCGCGCACCGCGGCGAATCGGTGCAGCTCGCCGGCGCGTTCGAGGCGGGCGGGTTTCCGACCGTCGATCTAACGGGCGACGAACTCGCCAAACAGCACGTGCGCTATATGGTCGGCGGCCGCTCGCCGCTGGCGCACGAAGAGCGCCTGTTTCGCTTCGAATTTCCCGAACGGCCCGGCGCGCTAATGAAGTTCCTGAACTCGATGGCGCCGCACTGGAATATCAGCCTCTTCCACTATCGCAACCAAGGCGCCGATCAAAGCTCGATTCTCGTCGGCATGCAAGTGCCGGCCGGCGAGCGCGACGCTTTCGCGCGCTTTCTTTCGTCGCTCGGCTACCCACATCGCGAGGAAACCGAGAACCGCGCTTATCGCATGTTCCTTTCCTGAAGCGGTTCGCGCAGGAAATCGACGAACGCGGCCTTCGAAGGCATGTGCGGCCCGTTCGCGATGCAGTCTAAGACGCGTGAGCCGCCTCGCCCGCGAGGTGAAAGACGCTGACCGCGGACTCGAGCGATTGCGTTTGCTGGCGCAGTCCCATCGATGCCGCCGCCGATTGCTCGACGAGCGCCGCGTTGCGCTGCGTGATCTCCGAGACCTGCCCGACGGCTTCGTTGATTTGCGCGATCTGCGCGCTTTGTCCGCGGCTCGCCAGCACGATCTCGTCCAACGTGGTCGTGAGTCGCGTGACGAACTGCTCGACGGTGCCCATCGTTTCGCCGGCCCGGCTTGCCGTTTGCGTAGCCGTCGTCACCGTATCGAGCGAGCTCTCCACGAGATCCTTGATTTCCCTAGCCGCCCCCGCCGCGCGCTGGGCGAGATTGCGCACTTCGGTTGCGACGACCGCGAAGCCGCGGCCGTATTGCCCGGCCCGCGCCGCCTCGACCGAAGCGTTCAGCGCGATGATGTTCGTTTGAAACGCGATGCCGTCGATCAGCGAAGTGATCTCGGCGATCTTGCGCGAATGATCGCGAACCTGCGCCATGACCTCCACGGTTTTTTGCACCTCGCGCGCCGCGGTTTCGGCCGACTCGGCTGTTTCATGGCCCGTCGCGTTCGCCCGCTCCGCGCCGACCGCGTTGCGCTCCGCCGTTTCGGTGATCTCGGCGAGGCTCGCCGTCGTCTGCTCGATCGCGCTCGCTTGCTCGTCGGTCCGGTTCGCGAGATCGGTCGTGCCGTTCACGAATTCCTGCGTCGCACGCTCGATCACATCGATCGACACTTTCGCGTCGATCAAAATACCGATGAGCTTCGCGTTCATCTGATTGAGCATGCGCGCCAATCGCCGCGCCTGCGCATCGCCACGCTCCGGAAACAGCGCTCGAATATGGCCGCACAGCACGTTCAGCGCGCTGTCGTTGAGCGCCTTGAGCGGCATCAGCACTTCGCGCATTAAATAAAAGCCGGTCACGGCCGCCATGGCGATGCCGAACATGCCCAGCGCCACACTAAGCGCCTGCCTGGAGACGCCCGGCACGAACGAATACGTCGTCGCGATCGATTGCAGCGCAAAGAGCGTCATCAACAGCGCCATCACGCCCCACAGACGCAGCGCGACCGGCAAGCCCAAGACGCGATCGATCGCACCGCGCACGCCCGTGCGCACCACTTCGCCCCCGGCCAGCCGCACGCGCTGGTCATTAGGATTACTAAGCATCTCGTAAAGATGCTCGGCCTGCTCGATTTGTTCGTCGGTGGGCTTGGTGCGTACGGCCATGTACCCGACCTTGCTGCCCTTCTCGAACACCGGCGTGACGTTGGCGACGACCCAATACGCCTGGCCGTTCTTGCGCCGGTTCTTCAGGAGGCCGGTCCAGGGTTGATCGTGCTCGATCGTATTCCATAGATCGCGGAATACTTCGCTCGGCATGTCGGGATGGCGGACGATGTTCTGCGCTTGTCCCGTCAGCTCTTCGCGCGTATAGCCGCTACTCTTGACGAATGCTTCGTTGACGTAGACGATGCGCCCCGTCGTATCAGTGCGGGAGATCGTCACGTCACGTTCGGACAAGTGATAATCCGCGCCAGCCGTAGCCAGGTTCTCGGTCATGTTGATGGACGGTTTGATAAACCCTCCCACGATACGACAAACCCCTACTGCGTCAGTTTGACGTATGTCAAGCTGACGCGCGGCAGGCATTAGCAAACGTTAAACCGTGGAGACGAAACAACGCGGCGCGGCGACACACGCACTCGCTTGCGGCACGCGCCCGGCCTTCGGGCACTCGCGCCGGGTCAGCGCGGGAGGCGGTAGAAGAAAAAGACCGTGCTGCCGGCAAAGATGCCGAACAGCGAAAGGCCCATTGCCATGGCGAGATCCATGATGGCTCCGGAACGTTTTTGCGGTTGACGCTTCAGCGGACGGCGGCGGCGCACGCGGCGGCCCGCGTCGAGCACGGGTCGCGCCACGGCTGAAAAAGACAAAATATCCGCAGGCGAAGCCATTATGCGCTCGGGCCTGCCCGCCCGGAAGCGGCAATTTCCCCAGCAGGGTTTTTCCGGACGCGAACCCGAGGCACAATCGCATGTCGCCCGCGGCGAAGGCACGGGCATCCCGCCACCCTTTGAACCTCACCGAATACCGCCCCTCATGACCGATTCCTTGCAGCCCGACCTCGTCGACATCGCGCACGGCGCTTCGCGCCTTCAGCTTGCACCGCAATTGGGCGGGCGGCTACTGAGCTGGCGCATCGGCGACGAAACCGTCATTCATTGGCCGGAAGGGGCCGATTGGAGCAACGTGCCGCGCGTGCGCGGGGGGAATCCGTTGCTCTTCCCGTTCCTCGGGCGGCATCGTGTCGATGGCCGCATCGGCGAGTGGCGCGACGCGCAAGGCGTCGTGCGCACATTGCCGATGCACGGCTTTGCGCGCGACTTGCCGTTCGCATGCGAAGTGGATGCCGACGGCCACGGCGTGCGCATGACGCTGACCGATACGGAGACCACGCGCACGCAATATCCGTTCGCCTTCCGCTTCGAAGCCGCGTACCGGCTTGCCGACACCCACACGCTCGAGGTGACGCTCAGCACGGCGAATCTCGGGGATGCCCCGCTGCCCTACTACGCCGGCCATCACTTCTACTTCGCCTTACCGCACACGCTGCGTGGCGAAACGACGCTCGAGTTGCCGCCGACGGAACGCCGCCGGCAACTCGAAGACGGATCGATCGGCGCACCCGAGGCCGGCGCCGTTCGCTATAAGCTCGACGATCGGCTCATCCACGATCGTTTCCATTGCCTGCAAGGCATCCCCGCCACGCCCGTGCGGCTCGACTGCCCGGCGCTGCGCCGGCGCATCGAAATCGACCTCGACTGCGAAGGCTCGGTGCCGTGGTACGCGGTTACGACGTGGACCGAAGCCGACAACTCCGATTTTTATTGCGTCGAACCTTGGCTGGGCCTACCCGATGCGATCCACAACGGCCTCGGGCTACGCTGGCTCGAACCGGGCCGCGTCGAATCGGCGACGCTCGTCATTCGCGTGGCCGAGCTCGACTAAGCGCCCGGCGCGCCGTCGTCGCAGGTCCGATTCGCCGTTTTACGCACATTCGTAAGCTGAGCGCCGTTACAATCGGACGTTTTGTCCGCCGCGCCGCCCTCTCGGCGCGGCGGCGCGTTTAGAGCGTCAAGCGAGGTTCAATGTTGCGCAAAACAATGATGCGGCTCGCATGCGTGCCGCTGGGGGCGGTGCTGGCCGCATGCGGATCGGCGCCGGTCGGGCCCGGGTACTATCGGGTCGAGCGTGGCGACACGGTCACTAAGATCGCGCGCGCCAACCACGAGTCGGTGCAAAGCATCGTCCGCTGGAACAACCTATCGAACCCCGATGCGATCGAAGTGGGTCAGGTGCTGCGCGTCGCTCCGCCCGGCGCTACGCGCACGGCGAGCGCACCGATGCGCACGGCCCCAAGCTCGGCTCCCGCCACTTCCGGTACCGGCGCCGCATCGCGCGCCGCGCCCGCCACCGTCGCCCCCGCCAACGGCATCTCGCTCGTATGGCCCACAACGGGCACGGTCATCCACGGTTTCGACGGCGTCACCTATAAGGGTATCGACATCGCCAACGCGGCCGGTACGCCGATCGTCGCCGCCGCGCCGGGCACGGTCGTGTACGCGGGCAACGGCTTGCGCGGTTACGGCAACTTGCTGATCGTCAAGCACGAAGGCGATTTCTTGACGGCCTACGCGCACAATCGAACGCTGTTCGTGAAGGAAGGCGAACGCGTCACCCAAGGCCAAAAGATCGCGGAGATGGGAGATACCGATAACGACCGCGTGGCGCTGCACTTCGAATTGCGCTACGGCGGACGATCGATCGATCCTTCGCGTTATCTGCCGTCGCGTTAAAGTAAAGCCGAAGTTGCGGCGCACCCCGAAAAAAAGAGGCCCGGACGAGCCGGGCCAACGGGGGTTCGGCGCAGTGAGGCAAAGGACCGGTTCGCCATGCGCCGATTACAAATTTACCGATTTCGCAATACATCCACAATGGATTTATTGCGAAAAGAGCGGTAATTGGCACATAGTGCAGAGATAATGTCATAGAAATAGGGCTTCGCTCGCGAATTGGCCGTCGCGTCGTTAGTAAAAACCCGGAGCGCCGAGCGGGACGCGCCGAGCGACGGGGATGAGCAAGCGAAATTGCAATTGCCTTTGGTCGGCTGATTTACTGCCAATCAGCTGACATAATCGATCGACTTGCAATTGTTCTGCATTTTTGTCGATTTTTTTATCGGCGAATTAGTTGGGTCGACCGAAGATAAGACGATAGAAGGAGACACGGCATGCTTACCCGAACCAACCACTACGAAACGCTCGTCGCCGATTTTGCATGGCGGATCCCCGCACGCTACAACATCGGCGTCGACGTCTGCGATAAGTGGGCCGACGGCTCGCACCGCCTGGCGCTCGTCTATGAGCGGCGCGACGGGACGGTACTGCGCTACAGCTTCGACGAGCTCAAGGCTCTGTCCAATCAACTGGCGCATAGCTTCGCGCGCCACGGCGTGACACGCGGCGAGCGCGTGGGCATCTTCCTGCCCCAGGCACCCGAAACGGCGCTCGCGCATCTGGCGGCCTACAAGCTCGGGGCGATCGCCGTACCGCTGTTCGCGCTGTTCGGCGTCGAGGCCTTGCAGTACCGCCTGTCGAATAGCGGCGCCGTCGCGCTCGTCACCGATACCGCGGGCTTGAAGAAGATCGACGAGATCCGCGATTCGCTGCCCCAGTTGAAGACGATCTATTGCATCGACGGCGACGAGCAGGCGTTGCAAGCGGCGGGCGTCCTGCCGTTTTGGTCCGCGCTCGAGCATGAAACGCGTGTGCTCGAACCGCTCGATACGAGCGCCGACGACCCGGCCGTCATCATCTATACGTCCGGTACCACGGGGAAGCCGAAAGGCGCATTGCACGCGCATCGCGTGCTGCTCGGGCATCTGCCCGGCGTCGAGATGCCGCAAGCGTTTTTCCCGGAACATGCCGGGCTCATGTGGACGCCGGCTGACTGGGCTTGGATCGGCGGGCTGCTCGACGTGCTGCTGCCCGCTTGGCATCACGGTATCCCCGTACTGGCCCGTAGGTTCGAAAAGTTCGATGCCGAAGCGGCCTTCGAGTTGATGGCGCGCCACCGGGTCACCCACGCATTCCTGCCGCCGACGGCGCTCAAACTGCTGCGTACCGTCGAGCGCCCGCGCGAGCGATATACGCTGTCGCTCGTCGCCGTCTCGAGCGGTGGCGAATCGCTTGGCGAAGAGTTGATCGAATGGGGCCGCGCCGCGCTCGGCGTCACGCTCAACGAGTTTTACGGGCAGACGGAATGCAACGTCGTCGTCAGCTCGTGCAGTGAGCTGTTCGAGCCGCGCATCGGTTCGATCGGCAAGGCCGTGCCGGGGCATCGCGTCGAAATCGTCGACGACGCCGGCAACGTGTTGCCGATCGGCACCGAAGGCAACATCGGCATCCATGCACCCGATCCGGTCATGTTCCTCGGCTATTGGCGCAATCCCGAAGCTACCCGCGAGAAATTCGCTGGCGAATTTCTCGTCACGGGCGATATCGGCGTGATGGATGCGGACGGCTTCATTCGCTTCGTCGGACGTAACGACGACGTCATCACGAGTGCCGGCTACCGGATCGGGCCGGGCCCGATCGAAGACTGCCTGCTCGGGCATCCGGCCGTGCGCATGGCCGCCGTGATCGGCGTGCCCGACGCGACGCGTACCGAAATCGTCAAGGCGTTCATCGTCCTGAACCCCGGATACGAAGCCGGCGATGCCCTCGTGCGCGATATTCAGGAACATGTACGCACCCGGCTGGCAGCGCATGAATATCCTCGGGCCGTGGCCTTCGTCGAGAGCTTGCCCATGACGGCCACGGGCAAGATCGTGCGCCGGGAGCTGCGCGCGCTCGGCTGACGCGCGCCGGCATACACGCGATCGCCGGGAGGCATACGTTAAGCCATCCGGCGCAGCACGCGATCGCGCAAGAAGAAATGATGGTAGAGCGCCGCAGCGACGTGCAGGCCGATCACCACGAGCATGACCCACGCGAAGACTCGATGCGCGTCGCCGAGCGTATGGCCGATCGTCGAGCCCTTCGGCGACAATGCCGGCAAATCGATACCGAACAGCGTAACCTGCCAGCCGCGCGAGGATGCGTTGGCCCATCCCATGAGCGGCTGGACAATCAACAGAAGATAGAGCAAACCGTGCGTCAGATAGGCGACGCCGCGCGTGAAGGGCGTGCCGTCGACGACGTCGGGTTCCTTGCGCACCATGCGCCATATCACGCGCACGATCATGACGGCGATGATGAACGCGCCCAGATCCAGGTGGACGACGATCAACCCCTCGGGGCGCGTCCCGCGATGGATTCCGGGCATCGTCCAAGCGACGATGTACTGCGCGATAAGCAAGAGCACAACGAGCCAATGAAGCAGGCGGGCAAACGGGTCGTATTTCGAAACAGCGACGGGGCCGGACATGATTACCTCGTGATCGGACGAAATCGAAAGCGCGCGGGGATTGTAACGCTCGGTGCCTTTGCCACGGGCCGCGGCGCGCGAGCCGACGCACCCGCGGGTGGGCTTCCATGGTTTATAGTGACGACCCCGAGCATGAACCCTGCCATCGCCATGACGTCCCCCGAGCGCCCCGCCGATACCGGCCATAGCCCGCTTTACCTCAAGTTGCTCGCCGAAACGGCGCAGATTGCCTGGCCCGAACTCGAGCGCTTTTTTGCGCGCGGCATGCTGCTGCTCGTCGCGCGCGATATGGATCTCGTGACGGTGGCGACGGCGATCGCCGAGGACGATTCCGCTCAGGTGACCGGTTGGCTCAGCGCCGGGCTCGTGCAACGCATGCAAGCTCAGACGGCCGCCGATTTCGCGGCGCGCGATCCGAACCTTTGGGCCGTCGTCGTCTCGCCCTGGGTGTGCGTGCAAGAGCGCGACTGATACTGCCCTCGCCCCGGTCACTCAATTCGCCCATTTCGTGCAGCGTGTCCTAGTATGTAGGTGCGCGAGTTCACGAAATCGCGAAAGGAGGCTGCCATGGACGCTGAATCGATCGCCGGCCTGGTCGGGCTAGCCGTCGGACTGCTCGTGCTGCTTGCACTGACGATTTTCGAATCCCGCTCGTACAAGCGCGAGCACAACGGCGAAGGGATGATTCATCACTGGCTGTCCGAGCATCACATGCTCGGCTGGCACCGCACGAAGCACTGACGCCACACGTCGCGTCGTACGCCACTGACGCAAGCCGACGCTGCGCGTCGGCCTGCTTCCCGCGCGAGCCGTATCGCGCGGCGGTTAAGTGCGCGCGAATTTGCGCAACGCCACCTGCTCCAACGCCAGCGTCGCAGGCAATTCGTCATGCAGAAAATCTACCCAGGTGCGGATTTTTGCGTCGAGGTATTGCCGGGACGGATACAGCGCGTAGATATTGAGCGGCATCGACGTGTACTCGGGCAATATCCAGACCAATTCGCCGCTTTCGAGCCAACGCATCGCCGCGTAGGTCGGCAAGACCGCGACCCCCATTCCCTCGCGAACGGCCACGGCCATCGAATCCGCGCTGTTCACCTGAAAGGTCGGCGCCGAGACCGTAATCGTCTCCGTGCCCTTCGGGCCGTCGAAATTCCATCGATCGAATACCGACGCCGGCGTCACGATCCGTAGGCAAGCATGATGGGCAAGATCGGCCGGCGTGCGCGGCACGCCGCGCCGCTCCAAATAGGAGGGCGATGCGCAGGCGATGCTGAAGACGCTACCGAGCCGCTGCGAGATGAGCCCGGAATCGGGAAGGTCGTAGCCGATCACGACCGAGACGTCGAAACCTTCGTCGAGCAGGTCCGGAAATCGCTGCGCAAGCGTCAAATCGACGGAGACGTCGGGGTAGCGCTCTTGATAGCGCCCGACCGCGGGCACGATGTAGCGCGTGCCGAAACTCGCCATCGAATGCAATCGAAGCTTGCCCGAGGGGCGCGCGTGTGCGTCGCTCGCTTCGGCTTCGGCCTGTTCGACATAAGCAAGAATTTGCTGGCAGCGCTGCAAGTAGCGCTCGCCCGCCTCGGTCAGCGCGATGCGCCGCGTCGTACGGTTCAGCAACCGCGTATGCAGATGCGCTTCCAGATCCGACACGGCGCGCGAGGCATATGCAGTGGTCGTGTTCAAGTGTTGCGCAGCCGCGGTAAAACTGCCCGACTCCACTACGCGCGCGAATACGCGCATATTTTGAAGCGTGTCCATACCCACCCCTTTGTCCCTGTGCGCCGCGATTGTTGCATATCCCGCAACACCGATTATCTCAAAAGTGGTAAGAATGCCTTACATCCTTACGGCTTATTCGACAATCGACCAAAAAATATAATTGGTTGCACTCAATAACGTCGCCGAAGGGAGAAAATCGTGCGATTGCCGTTCGGCAAGTGGTGTGCCGCAAGCGCATTTCTTGCAGCGTCGATAATAATAGCCGGCTGTGCGAGCAGCCGCGGCATTGCGCCGCAACAATCGCCGATGGATCCGGCCAAGCTCGATGTCGGCGCGGCCGTGAAAGCGGCCGATCTTAGCGCACGCTGGCCCGACGCCAACTGGTGGCGCGCCTACGCGGACCCGCAACTCGATTCGCTGGTCGCCGCGGCGATCGACGGCAATCCGTCGCTTGCCGCCGCCGACGCGCGCGTGCGCGAAGCGCAATCGCTCGCGGGCGTGACCGCGGCCGCGCTGGCGCCGCACGTGACGGGCAATTTGTCGATGACGCGCCAACATTGGGCCGACAACCCGCTCTACTACGGCCCCGGCGAACTCGCCGACCAGAACACCTGGAACAACACCGGCACGCTCGGGTTCTCGTACCGGCTCGACCTTTGGGGCGGCGACGAACGCGCACACGAACGCTCGCTCAACGCCGCACAAGAGCGCGTGGCGAATCGGCGTGCCGCGCAGCTCGAGCTTGAGGTCAATCTCGTGCGTGCCTACGTCGACTTTTCGAAACAATACGCGCTGCTCGACATCGCGACCGATACGCTCGCGCGTCAACAACAGCTCGCGGCGCTGGCGCAGCGGCGGCTCGCAGGGGGCATCGGCACGCAACTGGAAGTGAGCCAAGCGCAGGCGCCGCTGCCCGAATACGAGCGCCGGATCGAAGCCTTGCGCGAAGCGATCGAACTCGATCGCAACGAGCTTGCCGCCCTGACGGGCAAGGGGCCCGGTGCCGGCGCCGCCTTGAGCCGCCCGGCGCTTGCGCTCGATGCGCCGGTCGCCCTGCCCTCGGCGCTGCCCGCGGAGCTGATCGGACATCGGCCCGACGTCGTCGCGGCACGCTGGGCCATCGCCGGCGCTGCGCGCGGGATCGACGTCGCGCACGCCGCGTTCTATCCCAACATCGATCTCATGGCATCGCTCGGCGGTTTTGCTGCCGGCGGCCCGTTGTTCCAATTCCTGCACGCGGCCAACGGCGCCTGGACTGCCGGGCCGGCGCTCTCTCTGCCGATCTTCGAGGGCGGCGCCCTGCGGGCTCGACTCGGCGCGGCGGCGGCGGGCTACGACGAGGCCGTCGATCACTATGACGCGACGGTCGTGTCGGCACTCAAGCAAATCGCCGACCAAGTCGTGCAGTTGCATTCGCTCGCCGTGCAGCAAGGCGATGCCGAGCGTTCGGCCAGCGTCGCCGAACGCAGCTTTCGGCTCGCGCAGGTCGGCTACAAGCGAGGCCTGAACGACTATGTCAATGTCGTCGTCAGCGAAACGCAATGGCTCGGCGCGCAACAAGGCGTCGCTCAGGTGCGGGCCGCACGGCTCGCAGCCTACGCGTCGCTGATGGGCGCCCTCGGCGGCGGGCTCACGGTGCCCGCCGACGGGCCCGAGGCCGAGGCGATGCAACCGGCGCCGCATATCGCGCTCGGCGATCAACTGCTCAAGCATCTCGCACCGAGCGGCGGTCACGCCGCGGCCGCTCGCGAGGCCGGCGAGCCGACCGCCTCGTCGCGCTAGGACGATCGTCATGTCCGATCCCGCCTTGCCTTCGCTACGCTCGCTGCCCGCCCTTCAGGCCGCGTTCTTGGATTGGGCCCGCACGGACGGGTTGACCTGGATCTACCTGTTCAAGGCGCTCGTCGCCGCGTTTCTCGCGCTCGGCATCGCCATGCGGCTCGATTTACCCCAGCCTCGCACCGCGATGACGACCGTATTCATCGTCATGCAGCCGCAAAGCGGCGCCATCCTAGCCAAGAGCTTTTACCGGATCGGGGGCACGCTCGTCGGGCTCGTCGCGACACTCTTGCTCGTAGCCGTGTTCGCGCCGCAACGCGAACTCTTTCTCGGCGCGCTGGCGCTGTGGACCGGCATCTGCACGGCCGGCGCCGCACGCAACCGCAATTTCCGCTCGTACGGCTTTTTGCTCGCCGGTTACACGGCCGCATTGATCGGGATCCCCGCGGCACAGCATCCGGACACCGCGTTCCTATCCGCACTCACGCGCGCGGCGGAAGTGACGCTCGGCGTCGTATGCGCGGGCCTCGTCGGCGCGCTCGTTTTCCCGCAACAAGCGAGCACGCAAATGCGCACGACGGTGCGCGCGCGCTTTTCGGCGTTCGTCGAATATGTCGCGGCGGCGCTGTCGGGGCAAGTCGATCGCGCGCAAATCGAACGGCAAAACGCACGCTTTTTGGCGGAGATCGTCGGCTTCGAGGCCATGCGCAGCATCGCCGTCTTCGAAGGGCCGGAGTCGCGCGGCCGCGGCGGGCGGCTCGCCAGGCTGAACAGCGAGTTCATGACGGCTTCGACGCGCTTTCATGCGCTGCATCAGTTGATGAATCGCCTGCGCGGCGCCGGCGCGACGCAAGCCGTCGATGCGTTGGAGCCGTACTTCAAGGAACTCGCCCCGCTGCTGCATACGGCTGGCGAACCCGTGCTGACTTCGCGCGACGCCGCCGGCTCGGCGCGCAAACTCGAAGCGTTCAAAGCCGCGCTACCGCGGCGCGTGCGCGACCAACGTGCGGTGCTTGCCGACGAGCCGGAATTTCCGCTGCTCGACTTCGACACCGCGGCGGAATTGCTCTACCGCTTCGTCGACGATATGCACGCGTACGCGCTCACGTACGCATCGCTTGCCGCCTCGACGCACGAGCGCGAACGTACGCCCGAGCGCTACGAACCGAAGACCAATGGCGTGCTGACGTTCGTGGCGGGCGTGCGCGGGGCGGTCGTGATGGCGATGCTCAGCGCGTTTTGGATTGCATCGGCGTGGCCGAACGGCTCGATGCTCGTGCTCAATGCCGCCGCTGTATGCGCCCTTGCCTCGTCCTCCCCGCGCCCGACGCGCATGGCTTACCAGATGGCGCTCGGAACGAGCCTGGCGGCGCTGATCGGGTTCATCGTCGTATTCGGCGTGTACCCCTACATCGACGGTTTCCCGCTACTGTGCGTCGCCCTCGCGCCCGCGCTCGCACTCGGCATTGCGTTGACGATACGGCCGAAGCTCGCGGGGATCGGTGCCGGCTATTGCATCTTCTTTTGCGTACTCGCCGGCCCCGACAACCTCGTGCATTACGATCCGGCGGGCTACGCGAACGACGCCGTCGCGCTCATTTTGTCGATGATCGCGAGCGCGCTCGCCTTCGCGGTGTTGCTGCCCCCGTCGACGCCGTGGCTGCGCCGGCATCTGCTCTCGGACTTGCGGCGCCAGGTCGTCTGGGCCTGCCAAGCGCCGCTCGCGCGCGTGCGCTCGCGCTTCGAGAGCCGCGCCCGCGATCTCGCATTTCAAGCGCATGCCTTGTTGGAACACGATCCGTCCGAGCAACGGCGCGCCCTCGCTTGGCTGATCGCCGTGTTGGAAGTCGGGCACGCCGTCATCGATTTGCGCCGCGAACTGGCCGCCCTGCCCAGCGATGCGCGCTATGCGCGCACGATGCCCTGGCGCCGCGCCATCACGCACTCGTCCAAGGCCGTCACCGCACTCTTCGCACGCCCGACGGATGCGCGCCTGGACGCCGCGCTTGCCGCCAATTTCGACGCGATCGCCGCCACCCAGCAGGCGCTCGCGACGTTCGCGCCACCGCGCGAGGACAGACACCGTCTACAACGCATCCTGAGCTACCTGCACTTCGTGCGCACGGCGCTCATCGACCCTCAATCGCCGCTCGCGCGCTATGCGGGCGAGTCTCGGCGCGATACCGCGGCGCCGGCCTGAAGGAGCTCTCACATGTCTCGCGAGATCGCCGTTCTCGGCGCTTATATTCCCGGGCTCATCCCGCTTTGCCTCGCCGGGGCGGCGCTGGCCTGGCTGGCCGATCGCCTGCTGGCGCAGATCGGCCTGTACCGTTTCGTCTGGCACCCCGCGCTCTTTCGTGCGAGCCTGCTCGCTTGCATCTGCGGCGCGCTCGGGCTTGCCGTCTACCGTTGATTCTTTTTTTCGCCGATCGCTTTTTCAACCCGCAATCATGACGCTTCGACAACTCATCGGTTTCATCGCCACAGCCCTGCTGCTCGTGCTCGCGCTGGCGATCGGCCAGCGGCTCTGGGTCCATTACATGGATGAACCGTGGACGCGCGACGGCCGCGTGCGCGCGCAGATCGTCAACATTGCGCCCGACGTCTCCGGCGCCATCGTCGAGCTCCCGGTCGCCGACAACATGTTCGTCAAGAAAGGCCAAGTGCTCATGCGGATCGACCCGTCGCATTATCAAGTGGCCGTCGAGCAAGCCGAGGCCGCCGTGGCCGCGCGCCGCGCCGAGTGGCAAATGCGCCGCGCCGACGCCCAGCGGCGAGCCGATATGGACAGCTTGGTGGTGTCGAGGGAAAACCGCGAAAACGCCTCGAGCGCGGCAACCGCCGCGCAGGCGCAATATCAGCAAGCCGTGGCAGCGCTCGACGCGGCCAAGCTAAACCTGGCGCGCACGACCGTCGTATCGCCCGTCGACGGCTATGTCACGAACTTGCAGGTGTTCCGCGGCGATTATGCGACCGCCGGCACGCCCAAGCTCGCGATCGTCGACAGCCATTCGTTCTGGGTTTACGGCTACTTCGAGGAAACGAAACTGCCGCGCGTGAAAGTCGGCGACAAGGCGGAAATTCGGTTGATGAGCGGCGGCTCGCTTCAGGGCCACGTGGAAAGCATCTCCCGCGGTATTTACGACCGCGACAATCCGCAGAGCCGCGAACTCGTCGCCGACGTGAACCCGACGTTCAACTGGGTCCGGCTCGCCCAGCGCGTGCCCGTACGGATTCATATCGACAGCGTGCCCGATGGCATCGTGCTCGCCGCCGGTACCACCTGCACGGTGGTCGTCACGCCTTCGGCCCGTCCCGAGACGAAGACCGCGCACCCGGCGTCGAACACGCAACGCTAAACGCGCTAAACACCCCGCGACACCTCGGGGCGGCGAGACCGGTCGCCGCCATGAAAATGGGCCGCTTGCGCGGCCCATTTCGTTCCATCGTCCAAACTTAAGCGTCAGTGTCCGGCGCGCAGCTTGAACTGGCCGACCAGACGCTTGAGCGCCTTGGCCTGATCGTCTAGCGAGCGGGCGGCGGCGGTCGCCTCCTCGACGAGCGCGGCGTTCTGCTGAGTGCCGGCATCCATCTGTGTCACGGCGCGGTTCACTTCCTCGATGCCCGCGCTTTGCTCGGAGGAAGCCGCCGATATCTCGCCCATGATGTCGGTCACGCGCTTGACCGCCTTGACCACCTCGTCCATCGTCTGCCCCGCATCGCTGGCGAGACTGGAGCCGTTCGCGACGCGCTCGAGCGAGGTGTTGATGAGCGTCTTGATTTCCTTGGCCGCCGCCGCGCTGCGCTGCGCGAGCGAGCGCACTTCGCCGGCCACGACCGCGAAGCCGCGGCCCTGTTCGCCGGCGCGCGCCGCTTCCACCGCCGCGTTCAGCGCCAAGATGTTGGTCTGGAACGCGATGCCGTCGATGACGCCGATGATGTCGCCGATGCTCTTCGCGCTGTCGTTGATCTCGCCCATCGTCGTAACGACGCGCGATACGACGTCACCGCAGGTGGACGCGATTTCCGACGCGTTGTTCGCCAGCGTGCTCGCTTGCTTGGCGTTATCGGCGTTTTGCTTCACGGTCGAGGTGAGCTCTTCCATGCTCGTTGCGGTGCGCTCGAGCGAGACTGCTTGCTGTTCCGTACGTTGCGACAAGTCGAGGTTGCCCATGGAGATCTCGCCCGCGGCCGACGAAATCGCTTCGGCACTGGCGGCGATCTCGCCGACCGTGGCGGCGAGACCCGTTTGCATCTCCGTGAGGGCGTACAGCACGCTCGAGTTGTCCTTCTTGCCGAGCCGGATATGGTTCGACAGATCGCCGGCTGCGATATGGCTCGCGATTTCCTTGGCGTAGGCCGGTTCGCCGCCCAGTTGGCGCGTCAGACGCCGCACGACCCACTCGCTGACCACGAACGCCACGATAATCAGCCCGACCGTCATAACGGCGATCATGACGAACGACGATTTGAAGATGAAGGCCGAGGCGCTGATCGTCGCCTTCGCCGCGGTACCGCGGCGCTCCACGAGCTCGTCGACGAGCTTTTCGAGCTTGCCCGTCTCGACGAGCAGCGACACGTCTTGCATCCCGACTTGCCAATTCATTTGCGACAGATCGAGCGACTGCGCTTTCACGAGGGTCACGAACGTACGCAGATGGCCGGCCCATGCGCCTACCGCCTGCGCGAACTTCTTTTGCTCGGCGATGCCGTCGGCGTCGGAAGCGTCCGTGTATTTCTGTAGCGTATCGAGTTCGCCGTTGATCGCGGAGAGCCCCTTCTCGACGTCTTCGCCAAGTTCGTCGCGCTCCTTAGCCGTCGTCGCCGTCAGCAGCATTTTTTGCGCGCGGCTCGCGCGCAACACATTCGCGCGCACTTCCTCGACGGCGCGGCTCGCGACGTGTCCCTGTTCGTAGATCGACTTAGTGGAGCCGTTCAAACGCTCGATCTGCATCAGCGAGAACACGCCGATCATGAGCGTACCGACAAGCACGATCGCGAATGCTAACCGCAGCGAGGCTTTGACCGACAACGAATTGAGCCTCGACTTCGCCGCGCGCTTTTGGGACCGACCTCCCGCCCCGGTGCCGTCCGCAACGAACCCCGCGCTCGAACGCCTGCCCAGCGAAACTGCCTTCATATGAAATCCCCTTCTTTTAATCACTCGCCGCCGTGGGTTGGACGACGCAAACCTTAGATGACCTTCTCGGGTCAACGGCATCGCGCACGCACTTCTTTAGTGCGCGATCCCTATGTAAAACCCGGTATCGGCCGCTCATGGCGCGCCGACGGCTCGATGCCGACGCCTTTATAACCTGACAAAAAGACAAAGCGGCGAAAAGCGTCGGCGCGCGCGACCATCGGTCCATGTCCGCCCCGGGGCGAAGGTGGGACGGTTTCGCGGCGCCGACCATCCGGCTTGGTATCGGCATCTGGGCGGTTGCGGCACTGCATGTCTCATTTGCGACAAAAATTGTCCGCTTATTGCTTTCAAGACAAATTACACTCAAAGCACATATCCACTGACAAGTCGATTTCCGCGCGCCGCCCTCCGCGGTGCGCGCTGTTTTTCTTTTTTCTAAAGTGCCCACGATGCAAACGAGTATTCAGAAAAATACCCTTGCCGGGGACCCGGCAACGGCGATACCCCCCGCCGCTCACGCGGCGGCCGGCGCGGTTTCCCGCACCGCCTATACCGTGCTCGGCGCGATCAGTTTCTCGCATCTGCTCAACGACATGATCCAGTCGTTGATCCTTGCGATCTATCCGATGCTGAAGCAGAACTTTTCGCTGTCGTTCGCGCAAATCGGGTTGATCACGCTCACTTATCAGATCACGGCCTCGCTACTGCAACCGCTCATCGGGCTCTACACCGATAAGCGCCCGCAGCCCTACTCCCTCCCGATAGGAATGGGCTTCACGCTATCCGGGCTCGTGCTGATGTCGATGGCGCCGAACTTCGGGGTTCTGCTCGTCGCCGCCGCGCTCGTCGGCTGCGGCTCGTCGGTGTTTCACCCGGAATCGTCGCGCGTGGCGCGCATGGCGTCCGGCGGACGCTACGGGCTCGCGCAATCGCTCTTCCAAGTGGGCGGAAACGCTGGATCGTCGCTCGGGCCGCTCCTCGCGGCGCTCATCGTCATTCCGCACGGTCAACGCAGCATCGCCTGGTTCTCCGTGGCCGCGCTAGTTGCGATCGTCGTGCTGTTCAATATCGGCCGCTGGTACAGCCGGCACCCGGCCACGAAGAAAAAGCCAGGCATGCGGGCCGCGCATCCGTCGCTGCCCAAGTCGCGTGTCGCGCTCGCCGTCGGCGTGCTCGTGCTGCTCGTGTTCTCGAAGTACTTCTACCTTGCGAGCTTGAACAGCTACTTCACGTTCTATCTGATCGACAAGTTCCATCTGTCAGTCCAGGCCGCCCAGATTCACCTGTTCGTGTTCCTGGCCGCGGTTGCCGCCGGTACGATCATCGGCGGCCCGATCGGCGATCGGATCGGCCGCAAGTACGTCATTTGGGCGTCGATCCTCGGCGTTGCGCCGTTCACGTTGATGCTCCCGTACGCCAACCTGTTCTGGACGGGCGTGCTCACGGTCATCATCGGCGTCGTGCTCGCCTCCGCGTTCTCGGCAATCATCGTGTATGCGCAAGAGCTCATTCCCGGCAACGTCGGCATGGTCGCGGGGCTCTTCTTCGGCTTCGCATTCGGCCTCGGCGGCGTAGGTGCGGCCGTGCTCGGCGATTTGGCCGACGCCACGAGCATCGCTTTCGTCTACAAGGTCTGTTCGTTCCTCCCGCTGATCGGCGTCCTGACGATGTTCCTGCCCAATATCGAACAAAAACGCGTAGCGCACGCCTAACCCGCATCGATACCCCGCCCGTGCGCGGGGTTCTTTTTGTCCGAAATCTGCGCCGCGCGAGCCGCTAGGATCTCGAACCGATTACTTTGCGAGCTTCTTTTCCTCCTCGCAAAGGAGTCGCCGATGATCCGATTCGAGCGATGCCGAAGCTTTCGCACCGCATCGAAACGCTCGTTGGCCGCGCGCTACGCGGCCCTCGGCCTTGCCGTTGCAGCCTGTGCCGGCTGCTCCGGCGGCGGCGATCGTCATAGCGCCGGCGCGCCGGTCGCTTCGTCTTCCGCCCCCGAGCGGGCCGATCCATTACTGCCGTTGCAGTGGCATCTCGTGAACACGGGCCAAATCGGCGATCCGGCGCTGCGGCTACGCGGCTCGCCCGGGGTCGATCTGAACGTCGCGCCCGCTTGGCGGCGCGGTTTCGACGGGCGGGGCGTGACCGTTGCCGTCGTCGATAACGGCATTGAAATCGGGCATGAAGACTTGCGCCCGAACATCGCGCCGGGACTCGGCTTCAACTATCGAACCGGCACCCTCGACCCAACCCCGCCCGACCGCAGCGCCTCGCACGGCACCATGGTCGCCGGCGTCATTGCCGCGGCGCGCAACGGCACCGGCGGCGTCGGCGTAGCCCCGGGCGCCAAGCTCGCCGGCCTGAACATGCTCTCCACGCAATATGCTTCGGACGCCGTCGATGCGCTCGGCCGCGGGATTGCCGACAACAGCATCGCGATATCCAACAATAGCTGGGGACCGGACAGCCTTGGCATGCCAGGCCCTATCGATGCCATGTTGGCCGCGATCGTTCGCAAGGGGGTGGACCAAGGCCGCGCCGGAAAAGGCATCGTCTACGTATTCGCCGCCGGCAACAGCGATCTGGACCCGCTCGAGTTCTTGGAATCGAGCGAGGGCACGCCACGCTATACCTCGAGCAACTTCTACGGGCACCGGCCCGCGCAATCGTTGATCGTCTGCGCCGTCAACGCGAACGGCCTCGCTTCATCGTATTCTGCCTACGGCTCGAACCTACTCGTGTGCGCGCCGAGCAGCGAGTCGGCCGACCTCGCCGGCGTACCGCCCACCCCAGGGATCACCACCACCGAGCCATACGGGCGCTATAGCCATACCTTCGGCGGCACGTCAGCCGCGGCGCCCGCCGTGTCGGGCGTAGTAGCGCTCATGCTGCAAGCGAACCCGAACCTGACTTGGCGCGACGTGCGCCTGATTCTCGCGCGCACCGCGCGCATCTTGCCGTCGATGGAGCGTGACCCGAACGCGCAGTGGGTTCGGACAGGTGCGATCAACGCGCACACGGGCAAGCCCTACCGCTACAGCACGCGCTACGGCTTCGGATTAGTGGATGCGAGCGCGGCGGTCTCTTACGCCGAGCGATTCGTGTCGGTGGGCGGCTCATCGCAGGCATTTTGGGCACGGAACTGCAACGTGTCGTTTCGCGAGGGCGGCTCGGCAGGCAGCAGCGAAGCCTCGTCGCGCACCGTCGCGCAAACGCTACCGATTCGATGCGGCGGCCAAACCGTCGAATTTCTGGAAGCCGACATCACGCTGGAACACCCGAACTTCCGCGCGCTACGCGTGACGCTCGAGTCCCCGCTCGGCACGGAAATCGTGCTGAGCCCCGAATACCCGCGGTGCGAGAGGACCTTCCAATTGCGCGGCGAATCGGGTGATTTTTGCGGCACGGCAAGCTTCGGCCATCGATACCGTACGCACGCGGTGACGGCACTCGACGAGCCCGCAAGCGGCGACTGGTTGCTTCGCATCGAGGACACCGCCGGGACGGGCGTACCGGTACGCCTACGCAGCGCCCTCCTTCAGATCACCTAGTCATCCACGTCCATGCGAAAACACGCTTTGTTCACGGCCTGCGCCGCCGCTTTGCTGTGCTCGAACTCATCCGCCTCGTCGGCGCCGCAAGCACACGCGCCAGAACGCTACTGGTACGACGGGGAGACCAAAAGGCCGCTGTATCGCCAGCCGCCATTCGAGCGAAAACACGCACGGCATATTCAAGGAGCGAACGATTCGCTCGCGGCTCGGACACGGGCACAGGCACGGGCACAGGCGACATCGGACGAGAGAGGCGAACAAGCGTTGAACGTCTACACCACCGAACCGCATCCGGGCAAAGGACGGCTCATGACGCAAGCACCGGGCATCCTATTCCTCGTGGCCGACGGCGTCAGTGCGGACCGCGTACACGCTTGGTTGCACGTGCGCGGCTTTCGCGCGGCGCCCATTGCCGATGGAATGGCTCACAAGGTCGGCGCGGTCACGGGAGACAGCGCACTCGAACTGGCGAATGCGCTGTATGAAAGCGGCCTCGTCCAATACGCTCAACCCAACTGGGTGATGGACGTCGGCGCTGCCCGCTAGCTCGCCAGCCCGCGAGCATCAAGGATCAAGCATCGAGCGATGCCGCCGCGCCTTCGGAACTGAATGAACGGCTCAGGCGCGAACGCCAGCCAAAACCGAATAAGCACTCAGGAAACGGCGCAGCACGCCCGAGGAATAGGCGCCCGCGATATCGGTCAAGAAATTCGTAAACGAAGCCGTCGCATGATCGTCGGCCGTATCGGAAATCGTGCGGACGATCGCACAAGGCACGCCGTGCTCGTAGCAGACCTGTGCCATCGCCGCCCCTTCCATCTCGACGGCCATGGCCTCGGGCAACGCATCGGCCAACGCGCGAACTTCGCTCGCGCTCGAGACGAAGCGGTCTCCGCTGATGATCAGCCCGCGATGCACGCGCGGCGCTTGAAAGCCGAAGCGCTCGGCAAGTGCCGGGCCTTCGTCGGCCACGAACGCCTCGCAGGCGGCAGTGAGCGCATCGGCCAACGGCGTGTGGGCGGGAAAGTGCGCGCGCTCGAGCAGCGGCACCTCGTAGCGGGGAAACAGCGGCGAGGCATCGATATCGTGCTGCAACAGCGAATCGGCGACGACGATGTCGCCCACGCGCACATCACGCCCCACGCCACCCGCCACGCCGGCAAACACCATGGCATCGACACCGAACGCATGAATGAGCGCGCTCGCGGTGGCGGCGGCCGCAACTTTGCCGACGCGAGCCAGCGTGACGACGCACGGTACGCCATGCGCATTGCCGACGTGATAGTCGCGCCGCCCCAAGGTAATGGTGCGCACCTCGCCCTCGGCTCGCATCGCCTCCACGAGATCACCTAGTTCTTGCGGCAGCGCCGCCAATACCGCTAGGCGGCGCACAGCGCTGCCGCCATTGCCGCCGTTATCGTTTTGTTCAACCATGCTCATCGGTTTCTTCTTGGGAATAAGGTCACTCGATCACTTGGAGCTTAGCGACCGACAGAGCCAGCCATTTCTCGCCGTGCCGCTTGAATCGCACTTGCGCGCGCGCATCGGCTCCATTGCCTTCGAGCGCCGTGATCGCGCCCTCGCCGAACTTCGTATGGAACACTTGCTGACCGACACGGAAACCCGTGTCCGCTGCGCGCTGCTCGTTCGCGAATGCCGGCAACGGTGCGGATTCGAAACTCGCGGAAGGGCCGCCGCGGTCAGGACGCGCGAACCAATCGCGCCCCCACCCGGCGTTGTCCGACCGGCCGCCCCAGCGCGATCCCGCCTCGGCCTTCGGCGTCAGCCACTTGAGCGTGGCTTCGGGCAACTCGTCGAAGAAGCGCGACCGCACGTTGTAACGCGTCTGCCCGTGCAACATGCGGCTTTGCGCCAACGAGAGGTAGAGCCGCTCCTTCGCACGCGTGATCGCGACGTACATGAGCCGGCGCTCTTCCTCCAGCCCGTCGCTTTCCTTGGCGCTGTTTTCGTGCGGGAACAGTCCCTCTTCGAGCCCGGTGATGAAGACGGCCGTGAACTCGAGCCCCTTCGCCGCGTGCACCGTCATCAATTGCACGGCGTCCTGTCCCGCTTGCGCCTGGCTCTCGCCGGCCTCGAGCGAAGCGTGCGACAAAAAACCCGCAAGCGGCGTCATCGTATCGGGGTTTTGCGCCGGATCGCCGATGCTCGCGGCATCGAGCACGACCGTTTCGTCATCGAGGGAAGAAGCCGCAAGCTCGGGCGCCGCCGTCGCGCCGGGCGCCAAGCGGACCGAGCGCGCGGGCGTATCGAGGCCGTAGCCCTCTTCGCTCACGAACGCCGTGGCCGCGTTGACGAGTTCCTGCAAGTTCTCGAGACGATCCTGGCCTTCTCGCTCGTTCTGATAAAACTCGGCCAAGCCGCTCACGCGCACCACGTATTCGACCGTTTCGGGCAAGCTCATCCGCTCCGTCTCGACGCGCATCTTCGCGACGAGATTCGCGAACGAGCCGAGGCTCGTACCGGCTTTGCCCGTTACGTAAGGAATCGCGGCCGCCATCGAGCAGCCGTAGAGACGCGCCGCGTCGGCCAACTGCTCGATCGAGCGCGCGCCGATGCCGCGCGTCGGGAAGTTGACCACGCGCGCGAACGCCGTATCGTCGTTCGGGTTGTCGATGAGGCGCAGATAGGCGAGCGCGTGCTTGACTTCCTGCCGCTCGAAAAAGCGCAGACCGCCGTAGACGCGATAAGCGATGCCGGCGCTCACGAGCGCGTGTTCGATCGTGCGCGACTGCGCGTTGCTGCGATAAAGCACCGCGATCTCGCCGCGCGTGAGCCCGGTGTTGATCAGCGCGCGAATTTCCTCGACGATCCAACCGGCCTCCTGCGAATCGGTCGCAGCCTCGTAGACGCGTACGGGCTCGCCATGTCCCGCGTCCGTCCGCAAGTTCTTGCCGAGCCGCCGCGAATTGTGCGCGATCAGCGCATTCGCCGTATCGAGGATGTACCCGTGCGAGCGATAGTTCTGCTCGAGCTTGATCAAGTTGCGGACGTTGAACTCACGTTCGAAGTCGAGCATGTTGCCGACGTTCGCACCGCGAAACGCGTAGATCGATTGATCGTCGTCGCCCACCGCGAAAATGGCGTTGCTTTGCCCCGCCAGCAGCTTGAGCCAGGCGTATTGCAGCTTGTTCGTATCTTGGAACTCGTCGACGAGAATCTGCTTGAAGCGAGCTTGATAATGCGCCCGCAGCGGCGCGTTATGCGCCAGCAATTCGTAGCAGCGCAGCAGCAGTTCGGGAAAGTCGACGACGCCCTCGCGCTGGCACTGCTGTTCGTACGCCCGGTACAGCTCCACGAATTTCAGGTTGAAGCTGTCGGTCGCATCGACTTGATCGGGGCGCAGGCCCTGCTCCTTCGCATTGTTGATGAAGTATTGCAGGTTCTTCGCCGGGTATTTTTCGTCGTCGACATTGAGGCCCTTCATCAGGCGCTTGATCGCCGATAGCTGGTCGGCCGTATCGAGGATCTGGAACGTCGCGGGCAGCCCGGCATCGCGATGGTGGGCCCGCAGCATGCGGTTGCACAGACCGTGGAACGTGCCGATCCACATGCCGCGCGTGTCGATCGGCAGCAGCGCCGACAGCCGGCTCATCATCTCGCGCGCAGCTTTGTTCGTGAAGGTCACGGCGAGCACCGTGGCCGGCGACGCGTAGCCTTGCTGGATCAGCCATGCGATGCGCGTGATGAGCACGCGCGTCTTGCCGCTACCCGCGCCCGCCAGGATCAATGCCGGTTCGTTCGGCAGCGTGACGGCTGCGTATTGTTCGGGATTCAGATTGGCGAGCAGTTCTGGCATGGAGGAAGCGGTTCTCAAGCGGGCGGACGGAGCGAAGGAGCGTGTAATGGCCGGATGCGGCCGCATGCGGCAACGCTTTGCGAGCCCAACATTATAAGGCCGCGCGCAGCAGGCATCGCCCCTCCCCTTATAATTGACGGTTTCGGACTTGCAAACCCGAGCCGGCTGTGGCGGGCGCGCAGGTTCCTACCCCGATCATCCACATCACCTCAGGCATTTTTCGGCGGATTTCCAACCATGACCGACACCACGCTGGCGAAAAGTTTCGAGCCCCAGACGATCGAGGCCCAATGGGGCCCCGAATGGGAAAAACGCGGCTACGCACAGCCGACCTTCGCGCCCGACCCGGCGCGGCCTGACGAGGCGCAATCGAACTTCTCGATCCAACTGCCGCCGCCGAACGTCACCGGCACGCTGCACATGGGGCACGCGTTCAACCAAACCATCATGGACGGCCTCACGCGCTATCACCGCATGCGCGGCGCAAACACGCTGTGGCTGCCGGGCACCGATCACGCGGGCATCGCCACGCAAATCGTCGTCGAACGCCAACTCGACCAGCAAGGCGTCTCGCGCCACGATCTCGGCCGTGAAAAATTCGTCGAACGCGTCTGGGAATGGAAGGAGCACTCGGGCTCGACGATCACGAACCAAGTCCGGCGCCTCGGCGCATCGATCGATTGGTCGCGCGAGTACTTCACCATGGACGAGAAGATGTCCAAGGTCGTCAGCGACGTGTTCGTACGGCTTTTCGAGCAGGGCCTGATCTACCGAGGCAAGCGCCTCGTCAATTGGGATCCGAAGCTGATGACGGCCGTCTCCGACCTCGAAGTGGCGAGCGAAGAGGAAAGCGGCCATCTCTGGCACATCCGCTATCCGCTCGCCGACGGCAGTGGCCATCTGACGGTCGCGACGACGCGTCCCGAAACGATGCTCGGCGACGTGGCCGTCATGGTCCACCCCGAGGACGAGCGTTATGCGAGCCTGATCGGCCGCATGGTCAAGCTGCCGCTTTGCGATCGCGAAATTCCCGTGATCGCCGACGACTACGTCGAGCGCGAATTCGGCACGGGCGTCGTCAAAGTCACGCCCGCGCACGATTTCAACGACTACCAAGTCGGCCAGCGCCATGGTTTGCCGCAAATCGAGATCCTCACGCTCGAAGCGAAGATCAACGATAACGCCCCGGCGACCTATCGCGGCCTCGATCGCTTCGAGGCGCGCAAGCGCGTCGTCGCCGACCTCGAGGCACTCGGTCTGCTCGAATCGGTTAAAGACCACCGTCTCATGGTGCCGCGCGGCGACCGCACGGGCGTGGTGCTCGAGCCGATGCTGACCGATCAATGGTTCGTCGCGATGAGCAAGGCGGCGCCCGAAGGCACGTTCCATCCGGGCAAGTCGATCGCGCAAGTCGCGCTCGACGTCGTGCGCAACGGCGAGATCGCGTTCGTCCCCGAGAACTGGACGACGACCTACTACCAGTGGCTCGAGAACATCCAAGACTGGTGTATTTCGCGGCAACTGTGGTGGGGCCATCAAATCCCCGCCTGGTACGGCGAAAACGGAGAAGTGTTCGTCGCGCGCGACGAGGCGCTGGCGCGCGAACAAGCGCAAGCGGCCGGCTACACGGGCGCGCTCAAGCGCGACGAGGACGTGCTCGACACGTGGTTCTCGTCCGCGCTCGTACCCTTCTCCTCGCTCGGCTGGCCGAACGAAACGAAGGAGCTCGCGGCGTTCTTGCCGTCGTCCGTGCTCGTCACGGGCTTCGACATCATCTTCTTCTGGGTCGCGCGGATGATCATGATGACGACGCACTTCACCGGCAAGGTACCGTTTCACACGGTGTACGTGCACGGGCTCGTGCGCGACCATGAAGGCCAGAAGATGTCCAAGAGCAAGGGCAACACGCTCGACCCGATCGACATCGTCGACGGCATCGATCTGGAAACGCTCGTCGCCAAGCGCACGACGGGTCTCATGAACCCGAAGCAAGCCGCGACGATCGAGAAAAAAACGCGAAAAGAATTCCCTGAAGGGATTCCGGCGTTCGGTACCGACGCCCTGCGCTTCACGATGGCGTCGATGGCCACGCTCGGGCGCAACGTCAACTTCGATCTCGCGCGCTGCGAGGGCTATCGCAATTTCTGCAATAAGCTGTGGAATGCCACGCGCTTCGTGCTGATGAATTGCGAAGGGCACGACTGCGGCTTTTCGAAGCCCGGCGCTTGCGCACCCGGCGATTGCGGCCCCGGCGGCTACACGGACTTTTCGCAAGCGGACCGCTGGATCGTCTCGCTGATGCAGCGCGTGGCCGCCGAAGTCGAAAAGGGCTTTGCCGACTATCGCTTCGACAACGTCGCGAACACGATCTACAAGTTCGTCTGGGACGAGTACTGCGACTGGTACCTTGAACTTGCGAAGGTGCAGATCCAGAACGGCACGCCCGAGCAGCAACGCGCCACGCGCCGCACGCTGCTGCGTGTGCTCGAAACCGTGCTGCGGCTCGCGCACCCGGTTATTCCGTTCATCACGGAAGCGCTTTGGCAGAAAGTGGCGCCGTTGACCGATGCCTACCCGCCGGGCGCCGCGAGCGGCGAAGCGTCGATTATGGTGCAACCCTACCCGCGCAGCGAAGAGAAAAAAATCGACGAAAATGCCGAGCAATGGGCGTCGGATTTGAAAGCGGCGATCGACGCTTGCAGAAATTTGCGCGGTGAAATGAACCTATCGCCCGCAACGAAGGTCCCTTTGCTGGTGCACGGCGATGCGGGTCAATGGCAGACGTTCGCACCTTACGCACAAGCGCTCGCGCGTTTGTCGGAAGTGCGCATCATGGCCGACGAAGCCACGCTCGACGCGCAATCGCAAGGCGCGCCGATCGCCATCGTCGGCGGCGGCAAGCTCGCTTTGCTCGTCGAAATCGACGTCGCGGCGGAACGCGAACGGTTGGGCAAGGAAATTGCTCGGCTCGACGCGGAAATCGTCAAGTGCGCGGCGAAGCTCGGAAACGAGGCTTTTGTCGCAAAAGCACCGGCTATCGTCGTAGAGCAAGAGCAGAAAAGGCTGTCACAATACCGGGACACCATTGCCAAGCTCAGCGCGCAACTGGCGCGCCTGCCCGCTTGACCATTTGCATCGATTGGGCACGTGGTCCCACCAGTACAAATAGGGTAACGCCATGCTAAAAGTCACCAAGGCAGTCTTTCCCGTAGCGGGCCTCGGCACGCGCTTTCTTCCGGCCACCAAGGCAAGCCCGAAGGAAATGCTGCCGATCGTCGACAAACCGTTGATTCAATACGCGGTCGAAGAAGCGATGGCCGCCGGCATCACCGAAATGATCTTCGTGACGGGGCGCAGCAAGCGCGCGATCGAGGATCACTTCGACAAGTCGTACGAAATCGAGGCCGAGCTCGAGGCGCGCGGCAAGGAGAAGCTGCTCGAACTCGTGCGCAGCATCAAGCCGAGCCATGTCGATTGCTTCTACGTGCGCCAACCCGAGGCGCTCGGGCTGGGTCATGCGGTGCTGTGCGCCGAGAAGCTCGTTGGCGACAATCCGTTCGCCGTCATCCTCGCGGACGACTTGCTCTACGCCGAGCCGCCCGTCATGAAGCAGATGATCGACGTGTTCGATCACTACCATAGCTCGGTCATCGGCGTGGAAGAAATCCCGCCGCAAGATACGCGCTCGTACGGCATCGTCGACGGCAAGGAGTGGGAAGACGCAATCATCAAGATGTCGGGCATCGTCGAAAAACCGGCGCCCGAAATCGCGCCGTCGAACCTGGGCGTCGTGGGCCGCTACGTGCTCAAGCCGCGCATTTTCGATCATCTGCGCGCGCTCAAGCCCGGCGCGGGCGGCGAAATCCAACTGACCGACGGCATTCAATCGCTGCTCGGCGACGAACAAGTGCTCGCCTATAAGTATCACGGCACGCGTTTCGATTGCGGCAGCAAGCTCGGTTATCTGAAGGCGACCGTCGAGTTCGCCTTGCGCCACCCGGAAGTGGCCGAGGATTTCGAGCACTATCTGCGTACGCGCTCGCCGGTGATGGATAGCTAAAGCGACGCGAAGCGATTGAGGGAAAAGGGGCTACAGCCGGTATCGGCTGTAGCCCCTAAATTTTTTTTGTGGGCGCCGGTCATCGACGCGGCCCAGTCCGATTCGATCGTTCGCGCGGTTGTGGACGAAAGAGTCCGGCAGTCGGTGTTCTGCACCACTCCGATTTCAAAGGCGCGTGCGCGCGGACATACGCGTGTAGGATTCCTCATCCACCGGAAGCGTCCCGTCTACTGACGGTGCTCGTAGTGGTCCCTCAGGATGCGCATCGCGAAACTCGCGATGCTGCTTGTAGATCCTGTTGCTCGCTTCGCCGACGATTTCGATGTTGCGGACCACAGCATCAATCAGAAGCTGATTCGCCCGAAAATCAGCCTTCGACATATCGCCAACGTAGGACTCGACGATCGATGGCTTCCACAATATGGCCGAGATAATCCGGCAGGCGAGGTGCCTTGTTGCTCATACCGGTTGCGCCTGGGCGAGCACTCGCGCCCGGAAGTTATCCGGCAGAGCATTCGGCGTCAGCACGTCTACCGCGACGCCGAGCAAATCGGCCAGCTTGTAACGAATGATCCCAACGTTAATCAATGACATACCCGGCAACGGCTCGACCAACAGATCGAGATCGCTTTCGTCCGTATCCTCACCACGCAGCACCGAGCCGAACACGCGCGCGTTCGACGCGCGATTGTCTTCCACGATCCTGCAAATCTCCGCGCGATACGCGTTCAGTGCGATAGAAGGCTTCACGAAAAGCTCCTGTTGATGGACTCGTCACATACTCCCACTGGGGGAATCTCAAGCCCTTTTTGCGTCCCACTCGAAAATGTCGCGGATATAGGCCCAAACCACCTTGGGCGTGTTGCGAAAATCGCTTGCCCCTGCCGGCGCAAGCCACTTGTCGAGCGTTTTTCTGGCACGCTGATCCGTTGTGCAAACCTCGGCAGGGCTAACCCAAACCGCTGAATCAGGTCCCTCAAGTACGCGTGCTGCGAAAGCATTGAGGACTGCTTCGCCACCATCAAATCACCCCGCTTACGATGGCCAACAGCCGCACTGGATCGCCTTCTATGAGTTTCTTAACGGCAGACAGCGACGAGACCCCATGTCGCGCCACGAGCCGATACGCGAGGTAGTCGTCAATAGCGCGGCAAGTCTTTGCGTTCGCCCACACCAAGGGGCGAGGGTTCCCGTTAAAAGCGATTTCGGCGCGAACGGCAGAGTCGACGCGCACCGCCCCTCGTCAACGATTAGCTGCCTCAGACCGTCGACCATGCGGTGCGCAGGCAGATCCACAGTGCCGCGCAATCGGCCCGGACGAGCATCGTAGACGCAGACAGTCGTTCAGTTAGCGTTCCGATCCCAATCGAAATCGAATACGGATGTGGAGGCGAAATCGATCTGTCGTCTCAAGATCCCATGCAGACTCCAGGCCTCCGCGGAAATGTTTCCGATCCTCTCTTGAAGCCCTCTTATCTCGGCCCGCTCACGCTCAAATTGGCTAGCGCGCCGGCCCAGTTGCTCGTCAAGCTGAGTTAAGTTCGCGAGAAGGTGGTTGGCATTGACGGCCAAATCATGGACCACGGGCCTCGTCTCTTGAGCCACATGGGGATCGGTTCTTCCAAGCACTGCCCTTTCCCGCCGATATTCCTGCATCACATCGGGCCATTGCTGTCGGATAGCGAGTGCCTTTTGTTCTATCTCCGCGGCCGTTCCCCGATGCCTCGCGATCAATTCGTTCACCTCCGCAGGCTCGGGCGTGCGCACGGTCAAGGTGCCCGGCGAGACAAAGGGATTCAGTTGCAGCGTCGTCGGTCTAGCCGCTCGGGGACGCTGCGCAGCGCCTGAAGCGCTGTCGTCGCTTGAGCGACTCGCCTCGCCGCTCGTTGAAGGCGTACTTTTGGTTGCCTCTTGTGTCGCTCGCTGCGACGTCTGGGCGGCTAGCGACGAGGCTGCCTCCCCGGCAGCTTCGCGGGTATTTTCCCCAGCGGTCTCCGATACATCCTTCAACAGGCCGCTCCACATATGCCCGCTACGATCGCTGCGGTTGATAGGATCGGCTGCGCAATAAGCGTACGGATGGATGCCGCCGGCTCCGAACGGGCTCCAGCTATCGGGGGCAGCAAAGCGCATGAGCCAAGGCAGATACCAGCGATATCCGTTGCCGAGCGGTATGGCAAACGTCGCACAATCCCTATATACGCCGGTAAAACCGGCAAGATCACTCGGATTCATGGCCTTGGCCTCGCTATTGTAGGAACGACAATGCAGTACCAGGACTCGAATCGTAGGGACGCGGACTCGGTTCGTCAAAGTCGAATCGACGCATTGATCGAATGCAGTCTTAGATGCTGGCGCTATAAGCGCGAACGGCCCGCAATGGGCCGTTCTTGACTCGACAAGCCGAGCTTAAAAGCGGTGGGCCGAATCCCTCTTCGCGGCGTGCCATCATTGCCAAGCACATTCCGGGAAATCGATGCGAAAGGCGCCCCTCGCCGCACACGAAGGCGAGACGCGATATTCGCCTGCGGAAACGGCCACGACGCGCAAACGAAAGCGCATGCCGTCTGAGGAGGAGAAAGATCAACGCGCGCGCTCAGCGCCGGCGCATCAAAAAGACGAACGTTTTATCCTGCGTCGAAGTCTCGACGATTTCGTTGCCCGTTTGTTTGGCGAATGCGGCGAAGTCGCGCTGCGAGCCCGGATCGGTCGCCAGTACCTTCAAAATCTGGCCGCTGGTCATATCGGCCAAGGCCTTTTTGGCGCGCAAAATCGGCAGCGGACAGGTGAGCCCGCGCGCATCGACTTCCTTATGAATTTCCATCGACAATCGGCCTTTGCAGTAAAGCGCCCCGCTTGCGCTTGGGCGGGGCGCAACCGAGCGCACCGTGCCTAGCCAAAAGACGCAAAAGAAAGGAATTTTACCCTAGCCGCTGGCGCCGCGCTCCGTGGCGCCAGCGCGCGCGGATACCCCCGCCGTGCCCCCTCCAACCCCGCAACGCCGACGATCGGTAGTCGCTGCGCCCGGTCCGCGAAATTCGCCCGGTTGCACTACGAGTGCAACCGTCCTGCGCGCGCCATAGACGATAAATACTTCGTGAAACCGCGCTTTGGATGAGCCGGCAAACCGACCGGGTCTTGCCGCGCTGATCGACCGTTTCACTCGAAAGTATCGGAGCACCCCATGAGGATCGCTATCGACGGCGGCGACGGCACGTTGCCGCAATCGGCGCAATATCCCGCGCCGACCGCGCAACAACCGAAGCCGGCACGAACGGACCCGCCGAACGACTCGACGTCGCCAACCGGCTCCACCACGTCGGCGAACGGCTCGGGCATCGCGCCGCTCCCGCCCAGCGATTCGACTACGGACAACGAAATCGACGTCAAATCCGGCGACACGATCTGGGCGATCTACCGCCAACTCGGCTTGTTCGCCAATTCGAACGATCCCGATCCGATCATCGCCAAGAATTTGCCCGCTACGCCATGGCTCGATCCGAGCGCATTCGGCGATCGCCCGGGCAACCCGGCCAACGCGGTCAAAGACATGCAGATCGGCTCGACGGTCACGGTGCTCGACGGCAAACGGCTCGACTTTCTCTCGGCCGAGCGCAGCGCCTTGCAGAGCTACGAATCGATGAACGGCAAGTTCAAACTGTTCGATTCGCAAGACCGTCAAGATGCGTTCGATTCGATCGTCGCGCCCGTGCAGAGCGAAATCGAATATGCGACGCTCCTCACGCCCGTGCCGACGCAAGCCGATCTCGATCGAATCGCGAACACCATCAAACAGCGCGCGCCCGACGATGTGCACCTCGCGAGCGCCGTCGAGGCGGCGGTCGGCAATATCCAAACGGAGCTCAAAGATTGGGGCCGCACGCCCGATCAACTCGGCAAGATCATCGCCGATGCCAAAGCGGGCAACGCGAAGCAGCTCAGCGCCGATATGCAACAGCAACTCGTTGCCGTGGGCCAGGCGACGCTCGACAGCACGGGGGGCGACGCGGCGCAAGCCGAGACGGCCATGCGGGCACGCGTCGGCGTGTACGCGACTTATCTCGGCGCACAGAACAGCGCGCTGGTGGGCAACGCCTCGAACGCCGCCGAGCAACAACTCTTCGTCAACGCGCCCGCGCAGCGCATCGTCGGCGCCTACAACACCGCGTTAGCGAAAGGCGGCAAGGATGCGGCGGCCAAAGCCGCGGCGGCCGCCGCGCACCAATTGCGCATCGAGCTCGATCCGAACGCGAAGCTGCCGGGAAAAGTCGCGCAAATCGCGGCCGACCCGCAGGTGCAGGACATCATGCGCAAGATCGCCGACAACATCGCCGACGGGGTGCGCCAGTTCGGGGGAGAGACGAATACGATGCGCGACACGGTGCTCGATTTTTCGGCCGCGATGCAGAGCACGTTCGACAGCGACGACCCTTCGATTGGGATGTCGCAAGGTAAAGACACCGTCGACAAGATGGCAGGCTATTTGATGGACGCCATCGACAAAGGCGAAACAATGCCGGGCGTGACCTTGATGGAGCGCGGCAAACCGCTCGTCGATTGGCTCGCGCTCGGACTCGGCAAGGACGGCAGCGCGGCGTTGCCGGCCGCACTCGCGGCGAAAGGCAACGCCACCGGCAACGTGCTCTTCTCCAAGGCCGGCTATGCGGCACTGGCCGAAGGCATCGACTCATACAAGAGCATGTATCTGGACCCGCTGCAAACGCAGGCCGCCCAACTGCTCGTACCGATCGAGCGCGGCCCGGCCAGCAACGAGTGGGGCGGCCTGCAATCGGATAGCGACAAAAACGCGACGGTACAAGCGCTCAAGAACGGGCCGCTGGCCGGCGATCTTAAGGGCATCGTCGACGGCCAGACGAAGGCCATGCAGTACTACGCCAAATTCCAGGGCGTGCTCGACCGCTACGGCAACGCGCTCGGCGGCGAAGGCTACGACTCGCCCGTGGGCACCAACGCCTGGTGGGATTCTCGTTCGAACAGCGTCAAGAGCACGATCGATTCGTTCGTCAAAGGCGCCGGCCTCGACCCCGCCAAGATCCAAGCCACCAGTGTGCCGCTCACGCAATTTTGGTGGCAATCGCGCGTGGCGACGGGCTCGATGAAATTCTTCACGCAGCAGTTGGCCAAATCGGGACTGCCGAGCTCGGCCACCGCGGACGACGGATCGCAAGTGCTCAACGCGCTGTTCGGAAACAGCAAGACGGGAGGGGCCGGCATCGCGCCGCGGCTCATGACCGGCTTCATGTCGGGACTGTTCTACGGCAATTCGCTCGTCGCCGCGAGCGCGGCCACGCAGCAGGCACCGGGCGCGAGCCCATGGGCACAACGCCTCTCGACGATCGACAACGAAGGGTTCGCCGCGCTGTACAGCACGCTCAGCGTCTCGCAGATGATGAACTTCGTAGCACCGAACTGGAAAGAGAGCGTATTCGGTCTGACCACGACCGGTGCGGCTGCGACCCCGCAGCGCAAAGTGCTCGAGGCGGCGCTCGCGAAGGTGATGGCGTCAAGCATGTCCGACGGCAGCAAGCAGATGACCTCGGCCGCATTGAAAACGGCGCTGAGCGGCACCGGCGACCTGGCCGGCGCCGCCGTGGCATGGCTCGGGCTCATCCCCCAGATCATGGAAGACAAGACGACCAACCCCGCGCACGACGTCGCATACGGGCTAGCCGGCGTCGCCGACCTCGGCACCTATTTGGCTCGCTCGGCAATTCAAGGGGCCGGCGAATTGGGGCTAGAGGATGTAGCCGGCGCCACATTCGCGGGCTTGACGGCCGATGGCTGGACCGGTGTGGGGGTCGTTATCAACATCGGCGCCGCGGGTATTCAATTTCTCGCGAACCAGGACGACATCATCCACCAGGGCGATTCCGTCAAACAGTATCTGGAGGTACAAGGCGTGCCGGACAATCTGGCCGATCCGTTCGCACGGCACTTGATGAACGATCATTTCGGCGCGACGAGCGCCGGTCCTTTCCTGACCGCCTATTTCAAGGCCAAAGGCAAGACGAACGCAGACATGATCGCCTGGATGAAGTCGGTCAAGAACGGCGACGTCGCCGATCAGATCGCTACGTTTGCCAAGGAACAAGACATCTACAAGCACGACAAGAGTGGCAACGCGATATTGACGTCCGATCAGTTGGCCGGCTTCGATGCGTTCTTGGAACAAGACATCGGCGCGGGCGGCTTTCAACCGGGCGCAAAGGTGCATCCGTAAGCCTTGGATCGCGCGAGGCGGCGATCTATCGATCCCCGCGCTCCTTCAAAGCATGCGACCCTACAGGACGACCGGCAATCCGCTCGTGCACGCCTGCCTCAGTGCATTGCCGATGCGTGTCGCTTCGAGCGCATCGGCAAGCGTCGCGCCGGCCGGCTCTGTGCTCGCCACGCCAGCCAAACGCCCCGCCACCGCCTGCACGAACGCATACGCCTCATGCAGGAACGCGTCCTCGAAACGGTCGAAGAACGTCGGCGTACTCTCGCTGCGCACGCCGAGCGTGTCGTAGATTTGCACGCGATTGCGGCGCGGATCGTGGCCGATCGACAGCGCCCCACCCGTGCCGATCACTTCGCTTTGCGTGTCGTTGCCATGGGCCATCGTCCGCGACGCATAAAACACCGCAAGTCGGCCGCCCTCGAATTCGACCACGCCCACGCCGTTGTCCACGTCGCCGCACGCGCGTAACCCCTCATGCAGTGCGATCGTACCCGTGGCATACGCACGCGTGGCCCGCGCGCCGCCGAAAAACCAGCGCGCCACGTCAATATCGTGAACGGTGCAATCGAGAAAGATGCCGCCCGAGGTCGGCGCAAATCGCACGAAAAACCCTTCGGGATCGTTTTGGTCGGTCGTTTGCGAACGCACCATGAAAGGCCGGCCGATCGTACCGGCGGCGGCCTTCTCATAGGCATCGCGATAGCTCGGATCGAACCGTCGCATGAAGCCGATCGTCGCCTCCAAATGCGGATGTTCGCGCGCTACGGCCAGCACGCGCTCGCATTCGGCCACGTCGAGCGAGAGCGGCTTCTCGCAAAACACGTGCTTACCGGCTCGCAGCGCCGCGACGATTTGATCGGCATGCAACGAAGACGGCGTGACGAGCCAGACGGCATCGATTTCGCGATCGGCCAGCAATGCTTCGTAGTCCGTATAAAGGCGCGGTTCGTTCAGCGTGTCGCGCGCCCAGCCGAGTTCTTCGTCGACCGGGCTGCACGCCGCCGCCAATACCGCCCCCGGCACGCGGTAGGCCAGGTTCGTCGCATGCCGTTTGCCTAGCCGGCCCAATCCCGCGATGCCGATCCTGACCGGCCCGCGCTTTGCCATCGTCGTCACTTGTCTCGCTCCTTGCAGGTCTTTTTCAGGTCGCGGGCTCGCCGGTCGCGACGCGCCCGCGCCATCTATCTCGCCACCTTATTCGCCTACGGTCACGACGCGCCCTTCCCGCCACGAACGCGTCGCCGCCTCCGCCAATTCGAGCGCTTTGACGCCGTCGGCAATCGTCGTCCGCACGGGCGCGCCTTGCGTCACGGCATCGAAGAAATGCGCGATCTCAGTGGCATACGCCGCGCGATAGCGCTCCAGGAAGAACGCCTCGGGCAGGTCGCTCGATACCGCGCTCGCCGTGTAGGACACCACCTCGGTCGGCCGTACGTTGCCGGCTTGCAGCATGCCCGCGCTGCCGAGCACTTCGAACCGCTGATCGTAGCCGTACGCCGCACGACGCGTCGTATTGATCTGGCATAGACGTCCGCGCTTCGTGCGGATCGTGACGGCGGTCGAATCGACGTCGCCGGCATCGAGGATGGCCGGATCGGTCAAGCAGCTACCGTTCGCGTGGACGGTCAGCGCTTCGTCGTCGAGGATCCAGCGGAAGATGTCGAAGTCGTGGATCAACATGTCCTTGAAGATGCCGCCGGAGCGGCGGATGTACTCGACGGGGGGCGCCCCCGGATCCCGGCTCGTTACGACGAGCATTTCGGGCGTGCCGATCTCGCCCGCATCGATACGCGCTTTGACGGCGGAAAAAGTCGGATCGAAGCGGCGCTGAAAACCGATCATGCAGACGACGCCCGCTTGCTCCACGGCACGTGCGCAGGCACGCGCGCGTTCGAGTTCGAGGTCGACGGGCTTTTCGCAGAAGATATGTTTGCCTGCCGCGGCCGAGCGTTCGATCAAATCGGCGTGCGTATCGGTGCTCGAGCAAATCACGCTCGCGCCCACGCTCGAATCGGCCAGCGCGACATCGGCCTCCACCACCGTCGCGCCGTATTGCGCGGCGAGCTCGGCCGCCGCAACGCGGTTCACATCCACGACGTACTTGAGCCGTGCGCCGGGATGGCTCGCGAGATTGCCCGCGTGAATGCGGCCGATGCGGCCCGCGCCGAAAACCGCGACGTCGATCGCGCCGCTCTTGGTGTCAGTCATCGTATCCTCCTGTGTCCTTGGATTCTTCAACATTCAATTCGAGCCGGTACGCAAGCGCCACGAACAGCGCCTGGCACAGACAAATCGTGCTCGTCAGCGCGCGAAACGCGAACGCGCTGCCTTCCTTCACGAACAATTGCGCGCTCGCGTAGCGTGCGAGCGGCGACAGACGGCTATCGGTGATGACAAGCGTCTGCGCTTGATGGTGATGTGCGATACGCAAGCAGTACTGGGTTTCGCGCCCGTACGGCTCGAAGCTGATGGCGATCACGACGTCGCCCTTCTTCACGCTGCGCATTTGCTCGCGGAACATCCCGCCGAAGCCCGAAACCAGATGCACGCGCTTGGCCGTGTGCTGCAACGCATAGACGATGTAGCTCGCCACGGCGAACGAGCGCCGCACGCCGATCACATAAATGTTTTCGGCGTGCTGGAGCATCGAGACGGCGGCCTCGAACTGCTCGTCGTCGAGCGTCGCTTCGAGTTCGTCGAGGCCGTTGCGGCACGCCGCCACGAACTCGCGCGCCACATTGCCGCCCGACAGACGCCCGGGCTTCTCGTCGATGAGCTTGCGAATGCGCTGCTTGTACGTTTGCCCCGAAGGATTCTGGCCGGCATACGCCTGCTTGAACACTTCCTGCAAATCCGAAAACCCCGAAAAGCCAAAACGCTGAGCAAAGCGCACGACCGCGGACGGATGCACGCCGCAGCTCGCGGCGATATCGCTCGTGCGGTCCACCATCACGCTTGCGCGGTGCTGCTCGAGATACGAAGCCACGCTTTTGAGTTGCCTCGGCAGCGAGTCGTACGACTCGGCCACGCGCTGCATGAGCTCGTCGACGCTCGGCAGCGCTGCGCTAGTGTCTTCCTGCATGACGCTGTGTCCTTTTTTAAGCGGGTAGCGGCACGCCGCCTACCCCGCGACCCCGCCCTCCCGACGATGCCGATTATAGGCACGGTCGACATGAAATGGAATGGATTTTCCATTTTTCATTGCAATGAAATTTTCTTTGCAATCGTAGACAAGTTGGCCTAATCTGTTTCGTGAGCGATGCGGCAAACGCCGTCGTCGCTCCCAACGACATAACTTCGAATAGGTGGAGACAAATGAGACTTTGCACCCGCAAGGCCGCTCTGAGGACGTTCGCGGCGGCATTCACATCCGCGCTCGCATTCGCGTTCGGTCCGTTCGCTGTCCAGTCGGCGCACGCGGCGGACGCGCACTTCGTGCTGATCAGCCACGCGCCCGATTCGGACTCGTGGTGGAACACGATCAAGAACGCCATCAAGCAGGCGGACGAGGACTTCAACGTCGAGACCGACTACCGCAATCCGCCGAACGGCGATTTGTCGGACATGGCGCGCCTGATCGAACAAGCGGCGGCGCACAACTACGACGGCGTAGCCACGACGGTCGCCGATTTCGACGTACTCAAAAGCTCCATCAAGAAGGTCACGGACAAGAAAATCCCGCTCGTGACGATCAACTCCGGCACGCTCGAGCAAAGCAAGCAACTCGGCGCGATCATGCACATCGGCCAGCCCGAATACGTCGCGGGCCATGCGGCCGGCGAGAAGGCCAAGGCAGCCGGCATCAAATCGTTCCTCTGCGTGAATCACTACGCGACGAATCCGGCGTCGTTCGAACGCTGCCGCGGCTTTGCCGAAGCGCTCGGCGTCGACTTCAAGTCGTCCACGCTCGATGCGGGTCAAGATCCGAACGGCGTGAAATCGAAGGTTCAAGCCTATCTGCGCAATCATGCGAATACGGGTGCCGTGCTCGCGCTGGGGCCCCTTTCCGCCGATCCGACGATCCGCGCGCTGAAGGATATGGGCCTGGCCGGCAAGATCTGGTTCGCGACCTTCGATTTCGATAACGACATCGCCGGTGCGATCAAGGACGGCACGATTCAATTCGCGATCGATCAGCAGCCCTATCTGCAAGGTTATCTGGCCGTCGCCGTGCTCGCGATCGTGAAGCAAAACCACACCACCGATCCGCTCAAGATCGAAAAGGCGCTGCAAGGCAATCCGAAGTTCCAAAAGCGGCTCGAAACGTACGGTCTCCAACCCGTCTATCAGCCCGATACGATCCTTTCCGGTCCGGGCTTCATCACGAAAGCCAACATCGAGAAAGTCCAGAAATATGCGGGGCAGTACCGCTGATTCTCGCGAGCACCCATCGCTCGCGGTTTGAAAGAGCGGCCTTTGCAATCAAGAAGCTATAGAGCATGACAGTGCGGCGCGGACCGAGCGGTTCGCCCCGCACTGCCCAAGGAGACATTCGATGGGCGTCGCCGATCACTTCCACGCCAACCTACGCAAGCAGTCGCAGCCGAACCCGCCGGGCGGATCCGGCTCGCTCGACGAACGCGTGCGCCGCGAATCGCGGCTCAAGCAGTTCCTTTCCCGCCCCGAGTTCGCCTCGCTCGCCGGCACCGTCATGGTGTTCCTCGTCTTCGCGATCGGCGCCGGCAACTCCGGCATGTTCAATCTCGACGGCATCATGAATTGGTCGCAAGTCGCGGCCTATCTGGGCCTCATCGCCGTCGGCGCATGCCTTCTGATGATCGCCGGCGAATTCGATTTGTCGATCGGTTCGATGATCGGCTTCGCGGGCATGATGGTCGCCCTGCCGACCATGTATTTCCACTGGCCCATCGAACTGGCGATCGTGTTCGCGTTCGCGGGCTCGATGCTGCTCGGCGCGCTCAACGGCTACCTCGTCATGCGCACGCGGCTGCCTTCGTTCATCGTCACACTCGCCTTCATGTTCATCTTGCGCGGGTTGACGCTGGCTTTGTCGGTCATGTTCGCCGACCGCACGATCATCTCGGGGGTGGGCGACGTCGCCGCTCAAAGCCCGCTGGCCCACGCCCTGTTCCAAGGCGTCGCGTTCCATGGCTTGTTCCGCTGGCTCGGCCACATGGGCCTCGTCAAACTGCTCGATTCGGGCGAACCGCTCGTGCCGGGCGTGCCGAAAGTCATCGTCTGGTGGCTCGCGCTCGCGGCGGTGTGCGCCTTCACGCTCGCCAAAACACGTCTGGGCAACTGGATCTTCGCCGTCGGCGGCGATGCGAACGCGGCCAAGAACGTCGGCGTCCCCGTGCGGCGCGTCAAGATTCGCCTGTTCGTCCTGACCGCCTTCTGCGCGTGCCTGTTCGCCGTGCTGCAAGTGTGCGACATCGGCTCGGCGGCTGCCGACCGCGGCTTGCAGAAGGAATTCGAAGCGATCATCGCGGCCGTCATCGGCGGCACGCTGCTCACGGGCGGCTACGGATCGGTCGTCGGCGCGTGCTTCGGCTCGCTGATCTTCGGCGTCGTGCAAATCGGCATCACCTATACGAGCATCGACTCCGACTGGTTCCGCGTGTTCCTCGGCCTCATGCTGCTCTTCGCCGTGCTCTTCAACCACTATGTGCGCAGCCGCGTCGCGCAATCGCGTTGATCGACGGAGAAAACGATGACTTCCGCTACCCCCATGCAAGATCGAAACGACGACATCATCCTCGCGCTCGAGAACGTCAGCCGCTACTTCGGCACGGTGATCGCGCTCAAAGACGTCACGCTGCGGCTGCGTCGCGGCGAGGTGCACTGCCTGCTCGGCGACAACGGCGCCGGCAAATCGACGCTGATCAAGACGCTCGCCGGCGTGCACCAGCCGAGCGAAGGCCAATACCTCGTCGACGGCCAACCCGTCCAGTTCGCCTCGCCCAAGGATGCGCTCGACTTAGGGATTGCCACCGTCTATCAAGATCTCGCGCTCGTGCCGCTGCTCTCGGTTGCGCGCAACTTCTTCATGGGCCGCGAGCCTAGCAAGAAGCTGTTCGGTCTCATCAATGTCCTCGACATCGAGACCGCTGCAACGACGGCGCGCGAGAAACTCGCCGAGATGGGCATCAACGTGCGCGATCCGCATCAGCCGATCGGCACGATGTCGGGCGGCGAGCGTCAATGTCTGGCGATCGCTCGCGCGATCCACTTCGGCGCGCGCGTGTTGATCCTCGACGAGCCCACGGCCGCGCTCGGGGTCAAACAAAGCTTCAACGTGCTCAAGCTCATTCACAAGGCGCGCGAGCGCGGCATTTCCGTCATCTTCATCACACACAATGTGCACCACGCCTACCCGATCGGCGATTCGTTCACGTTGCTCAATCGCGGCCGTTCGATGGGCACGTTCACGAAGGACACGATCAGCAAGGAAGCCGTCCTCGACATGATGGCCGGCGGCGCGGAAATGCAGAAAATGATTGCCGAGCTCGACGGCGCAACGATCTAACGCGGTTCACGACGCTCACTGAAGGATTCCTTTCATGGCTGCCTCTCCTACCTCTAACATGACCACCAGCCGCTTCGCGCCGGACCGAGGGCGCGACATCATCTGCCTCGGCCGCCTCGCGGTCGATCTGTATGCCCAACAAATCGGCGCGCGGTTGGAGGACGTCACGAGCTTCGCCAAATATCTCGGCGGCTCTTCAGCCAACATCGCCTTCGGCTGCGCACGGCTCGGACTCGCCTCGGCCATGCTCGCGCGCGTCGGCAACGATCACATGGGGCGCTTCCTGACGGAGACGCTCGAGCGCGAAGGCTGCGACGTCAGCCATACGCACACCGATCTCGATCGGCTCACCGCCCTCGTATTGCTCGGCATCAAAGATCGCGACACCTTTCCGCTGATCTTTCATCGTGAGAATTGCGCCGATATGGCCATCGATGAAAACGACTTCGACGAAGCGTTCATCGCATCGAGCAAGGCGCTGCTCATCACCGGCACGCATTTTTCGACGGAGCGCGTGAATCGCGCCAGCCGCCGCGCGCTCGACTATGCGCGCCGCAATCAAGTACGCACTATCCTCGACATCGACTATCGGCCCGTGCTGTGGGGGCTGACGGGCAAAGCCGACGGCGAAACGCGCTTCATCGCCGACGAAAGCGTGACATCGCATCTGCAACGGATCTTGCCGCTGTTCGACCTCGTCATCGGCACCGAGGAGGAATTCCGTATCGCGGGCGGCAAGCACGAACTCGTCGATGCGCTGGCGATGGTTCGCGCCGTAACGCCGGCAACGCTCGTCGTCAAGCGCGGGCCGCTCGGCTGCACGATCATCGAGGGCAAGGTCCCCGCTTCGCTCGACGATGCGCCCACCGAACACGGCATTCAGGTGGAAGTGCTCAATGTGCTCGGCGCCGGCGATGCGTTCGCCTCCGGTTTCCTTTCCGAATGGCTGCGCGATGCGCCGCTCGCTCAGTGCGCGCGCACCGCCAACCTGTGCGGCGCGCTCGTCGTGTCGCGCCACGCCTGCGCCCCGGCCATGCCGACGCCGGCGGAACTCGACTATGTACGCGCCGCGCTGGCGCGCGACCCGGCAAGCATGCAGCGGCCCGACCTCGATGCCAAGCTCGCGCGCCTGCACCGCGTGAGCGTGCCGCGGCCGGTGCACGAAGAAGTACTCGGCTTCGCATTCGATCACCGCAATCAATTCTTCGAGCTCGTGCAGCAAACCGGCGCGAGCATGGAGCGCATCTCGGCGCTCAAACAGCTATTCGTCGAGGCGGTGGCGCAGACCGAACACGCGCTTTCGCTGCAAGGACGCATCGGCGTGCTCATCGACGATCGGTACGGCCAGGACGCCTTGAATGCCGCAACCGGACGCGGTTGGTGGATCGGACGCCCCGTGGAATTGCCCGGCTCGCTGCCGCTCGTGTTCCAGCACGGACGCTCGATCGGCACCGCCCTCGTGGCATGGCCGCACGAGCATGTCGTCAAATGCCTCGTCCAATATCACCCCGATGCGCCCATCGGCGAACGTGTGGAGCAAGAAGCGCAACTGCGCGCGCTCTATGACGCCGTGCAGGCAAGCGGGCACGAGCTGCTGCTCGAAGTGATCCCGCCCAAGCGCGACACCCTCCCCGCAGCTGCCGATACCGTCTATCGCGCGCTCAAGCGGCTCTATAACCTCGGCATTCAACCGGAATGGTGGAAGCTCGCGCCGCTTCCCGCCGACCAATGGGAGGCGATCGATGCGCTCATCGCCGAACGCGATCCGTACTGCCGTGGCGTGGTGCTGCTCGGGCTGTCGGCCGCCGTCGACGCATTGACCGAAGGCTTCCGCCCGGCCGCCGCGTCGAAAACATGCAAAGGGTTTACCGTCGGACGCACGATTTTCCACGAGCCGAGCCGTGCCTGGCTCGCCGGCGAGATCGACGATGCAGCGCTCGTCGCGCAGGTTCGAGGCACGTTCGAAACCCTGATCGGCGCCTGGCGCGCAGCGCGCCATGAAGCGGGCATCGCAACGCAGTCGCACGCGACGCGGCGGGAGGCGGCGTGATGAACGTACGACACGCGCAACCTTCGGCCGGCGCCTCGCTTTCCGGCCAAGACGACGCCGCATCTTCGACGATTCGATTGACGGCTGCTCAAGCGCTGGTGCGCTATTTGGCAGCGCAACACGTCGTGGACGAAGACGGCGTATCGACGGTGCCGATGTTCGGCGGCGTCTTCGCGATCTTCGGCCACGGCAACGTCGCGGGCATCGGCGAAGCGCTCTATCAACATCGCGACGTGCTGCCGACCTATCGCGCTCACAACGAGCAAGCGATGGCGCATAGCGCGATCGCTTACGCGAAAGCGCACTTTAGACGCCGCATGATGGCCGTGACGACGTCGATCGGCCCCGGCGCGACGAACCTCGTCACCGCCGCGGCGCTCGCGCACGTCAATCGGTTGCCCGTCCTGCTGCTGCCCGGCGACGTATTCGTCTCGCGCGCGCCCGATCCCGTCTTGCAGCAGGTGGAAGACTTTCAAGACGGCGGGGTGTCCGCCAACGACACGCTCAAGCCGGTCTCGCGCTACTTCGATCGCATCGTGCATCCGGCGCAATTGCTGAGCGCATTGCCGCGCGCGATCCGCGTGCTGACCGACGCGGCACTGGCCGGCCCCGTCACGCTCGCCCTGCCGCAGGACGTGCAAGCGATGGCCTACGACTATCCGCGCGCATTCTTCGAACCGCGTATCGTCCGCTTTCATGCGCCGACGCCCGGAGAAGAGGAGCTCGAAGCAGCGGTGCAAGCGCTGCGCGGAGCCTCGCAGCCTGTCATCGTCGCCGGCGGCGGCGTGCTGTATAGCCGCGGCGGCACCGAAGCGCTGCGTGCATTCGCCGAACGCCACGGAATTGCCGTCGGTGAGACGCAAGCGGGCAAAGGCGCACTTGCTTGGGATCATCCGCTCAATGCCGGTGCGGTCGGCGTCACGGGTGCGAGCGCGATCAATGCGCTGGCACACGTTGCCGATTGCGTGATCGCGGTCGGCACCCGGTTGCAGGACTTCACGACGGGCTCGAATACCCTCTTCACGCAAGCGCACGTCGTCGGCATCAACGCCAACGCCTTCGACGCGCTGAAACACCGTGCGACAACGGTGCTCTCCGACGCACGAGCCGCACTCGACGCGCTCAGCGAGCGGCTAGGCGGCTGGCAGGCGAATCCGGCTTGGACGGAACGCGCACGCGCCCTGTCGAGCGCTTGGCGCGAGACGGTAACGTCCCGCACCCATGCTTCGCCGACGGCCGGCGCGTTGCCCTATGACGCCGACGTGATCGGCGCCGTGCAACGCTCCAACCCGCGCTCGACGCAACAAGACATCGCCGTGTGCGCGGCCGGCACCCTACCGGCGGAGCTGCACAAGCTTTGGCGCGCCAGCCGACCGGGCGGCTATCACGTCGAGTACGGCTATTCCTGCATGGGCTATGAAATCGCAGGCGGGCTTGGCGCGAAACTCGCGCGTCCCGAACGCGAGGTGATCGTCTTCGTCGGAGACGGCAGCTATCTCATGATGAACAGCGAAATCGCGACCTCGGTCATGCTCGGCGCGAAGCTCATCGTCGTCGTGCTCGACAACCGCGGCTACGGCTGCATCAACCGTCTTCAGCAAGCCTGTGGCGGCGCGCCGTTCAACAACCTGCTCGACGATTGCCTACAAGGCCCGCTCGGGGCGCCGAACATCGATTTCGCCGCTCATGCGCGTTCGCTGGGCGCGCTGGCCGAGCACGCGGCCGACATCGGCGAATTCGAGGCGGCGCTGGTCCGCGCGCGCGCCGCAGATCGCACGTCCGTTATCGTCATCGACACCGATCCGGCCCGCACGACGGACGACGGCGGCTGGTGGTGGGAAGTTGCCGTACCCGAAGTTTCGATGCGCGAGAGCGTGCGTCAAGCGCGCGCCGTCTACGAGGCGAAGGTTGCGGAGCGTGACGGGATGCATGGGACCGAGGACGAGCATGGTCACGCCGGTTGAACGAATCGAACGCGACGATACCTCGGCCTCGCAAACGAACATCGACATCGACATCGCACCAACAAGCGAACAAAGGAACGCAGCATGACCGATTTTCAAGTGCGCATCGGCGTCAATCCGCTCTCTTGGATGAACGACGACCTGCCCTCGCTCGGCGGAGAAACGCCGCTTTCCGTCGCGCTGACCGAAGGACGCCAGATCGGCTACGAAGGCTTCGAGCTCGGCAATAAATTCCCACGCGAGCCCGCCGCATTGAAGGCGCTTCTCGCGCAATACGACCTCGCGCTCGTCTCCGGCTGGTACTCGGGGCGTCTGGCCGAACGCAGCGCCGATGAAGAAATCGAAGCCGTCGGCCCGCACCTCGAATTGCTGGCCAAGAACGGGGCGAACGTCATGGTCTACGGCGAAGTGGCGCAGACCATTCAAGGCGCCCCCTTGCCGCTTTATCAGCGCCCGCGCTTTTTCACCGAGGCGCAATGGGACGCCTACGCCGAGCGCCTCGATCGCTTCGCGCGGTACACGCTCTCGCATGGCGTACGCGTGGCCTACCACCATCACATGGGCGCTTACGTCGAAACGCCGGCCGACGTCGATAACCTCATGAAGCGCACGAGCGATGCCGTCGGGCTGCTGCTCGACACGGGCCACATCACGTTCGCGGGCGGCGATCCGCTTGCGACGCTCGAAGCCTACGCATCGCGCATTTGCCACGTTCATTGCAAAGACGTGCGCCTTGATGTCGTCAAACTCGCGCGCAATCGCGATTGGAGCTTCCTCGAAGCCGTCATCAACGGCGCCTTCACGGTGCCCGGCGACGGCGGAGTCGACTTTGCCGCCGTCATCGGCGCACTAAAGCGCCACGGCTATCGCGGCTGGCTCGTCGTCGAAGCCGAGCAAGACCCGGCCGTCGCGCCGAGCTTCGAATACGCGCAGCTCGGCTATCGAACGCTGCGCAAGCTCGTCGATGCGGCGAATGCGCCCGCGGGCGCGGTGGAGGTCGTATGAGTCTGCTGGTCAAGGCCCAGCGCGAGGGCATGACGATCGCGCGCGTGACGCCGGAAACGGCCGGCTGGCGCTATGTCGGCTTCGTCGCTTATCGGCTCGCGCAGGACGAATTGTTCTACATCGACGAACACGCGCGCGAATCGTGCATCGTCGTGCTCTCGGGCACGGTCACGATCGAAGCCGGCGGCGAGCGCTATACGAGTGTCGGGGCCCGCGACAGCGTGTTCGAAGACACGGCCCCGTACGCGCTCTATGTGCCGCCGCGCGTGCGGGCGACCGTGCGCGCCGAGCGCGATGCCGAAATCGGCGTCGCCAGCGCGCCGGCCGAAGGCCGTTACCCTACTCGCCTCATCGAGCCGTCGCAGATGAAACGCTCCGTCCGCGGCAAAGGCGCGAACACACGGTACGTCTGCGACATCCTTCCGCAAACGGAGCCGGCCGAATCGCTGCTCGTCGTCGAGGTGCGCACGCCGAGCGGGCATTCGTCGAGCTATCCGCCGCATAAGCACGACGCCGATCACATTCCGCACGAAAGCGCGCTCGAAGAGACGTACTACCATCGGCTCAATCCGCCGCAAGGCTTCGCGTTCCAGCGCGTCTATACCGATGCGCGCGACCTCGACGAATCGATGGCGGTCGAGGATCGCGACGTCGTCATGGTCCCGCGCGGCTATCATCCCGTGGTCGTGCCGTACGGCTACGACTCGTACTACCTGAACGTGATGGCGGGACCGCAACGCGTCTGGCACTTCAAGAACGACCCCGCGCACGATTGGATCGCTCAGCGCGATGCCGGTTAATTGCCGATACGGCGGCCCGGCTCGCCCTTGACTCGGCCGGCGCCGCCGAGCGCGATCCACTCTTCCACGATCGCCGCATCGAGTGCGTCCGCGGCGCCGTCGTAGACGATCCGCCCATGCCCCATCACCGCGACGCGATCGGCCACCGCCGCCGCAAGCGTCAAGCGCTGTTCGATCAACAAGACGGCCCCCCCGCGTGCCCGCAGTTCCGTCAAGCAGAGTCGAACGGCTTCGACGGCGGCCGGAGCGAGTCCTTCGGTCGGTTCGTCGACGATGAGCAAGCTCGGCTCGCCCAATAGCGCACGCGCCAGCACCAGCATTTGCTGCTCGCCGCCCGACAGTGCCCCCGCGGGCGTCGAGCGGCGTTGCGCCAGCATCGGAAACCGCGCGAACGAGTCCGAGAGCCGCTCTCGCATACGGCGACCCTGGCCCGGTTTGACGCCGAGCCGCAGATTGTCTTCGACCGATAGCGTCGGAAAGACCTCGCGCTGTTCGGCCACGTAGCCGATCCCGCGCCGAGCGATCTCGAACGTGGGAAGCGCGCTCACCTCCTCGCCCGCGAATCGAATCGAACCGCTGCGCCGCACGAGACCGGCGAGCGCCTTCGCGAACGTCGAGCGGCCCGAACCGTTGCGCCCGCAAAGCAAGACGATCTCGCCCGCATCGACACGCAAATCCACGCCGTGCAGAACCTGCGCCTCGCCGTACCAAGCGCACACCGAGCGCGCATCGAGCAGTATCTTCACGGACGCTCCTTCGCGTGCTGCACGCCGAGATAGGCTTCGCGCACGCGCGCGTCGGCGCGGATTTCATCGGGTGTTCCCGTCGCCACGATCCGGCCTTGCACGAGCACCGACACGCGATCGGCCAGCGCATAGACGGCATCCATGTCGTGCTCGATCACGAGCACCGTCTTGCCTGCGCTTACGCCTTGCAGCCACGCGATGACGTGCGCCGCTTCGTCACGGTTCATACCGGCCGTCGGCTCGTCGAGCAGCAGCGTGCGTGCACCGCTCGCCCAAGCGATGCCGAGGTCGAGCCTGCGTTGGGCTCCGTATTCGAGTGCACCCGCGGGTGTTTGCGCCACCCGCTCCAGCGCTAAATCGGAGAGGACCTGCCAGACACGTTCGTCGATTTCGGGCGAGCGGCGCCACCAGCGCATCCAGTTAGAAAGTGGCGCCGATTTGCCCGCCTGCGTATGTACGGCAACCTCGCCGCACCATAGTGCGCAGCGCACGTTTTCGAACACCGTCTGGCGCGCGAAGACGCGCGTCGTTTGGAAGCTGCGGCCGAGTCCGGCGCGTGCGAGGCGGTGGGGGCTATGCCCGGTCACTTCCTCTTCGTCGAGCCAGATGCGCCCCACATCGGGCCTGAACGTTCCGCCAATGACGTTGAACAGCGTCGACTTTCCCGCGCCGTTCGGCCCGATCAGCGCATGCCGCTCGCCTGCCGCGACCGCCAGATCGACGCCGTTCAAGACGCGCGTCGCACCGAAGCGCCGCGCGATACCTTCGAGCCGCAAAGCGTAAGCCGCCGTCATGATTGCTTCGCCTTTTCCTTGCGACGCAGGCACAAACGCAAAGCGGCGTAAGCGCCGGCCCCGATCGCGGCGAGCATCGCAAGCGTCGTCCATGTCGCCGGCGAGCCGAGGTCGAATGCGACCGATCGAATCCGCCAGACGCCGCCCGCGTCGGCCGCGAAGCGGCGCGCGTAAAGCGACTCGACACCGATGACGAGCGCCCCGATCCACGCCGCCCCCGCGATCGCGCCAAGCGTGTAGGCCAGCGCGAGCAAGCGGGCCCCGTAGCGACGCACACGTGCACGATGCCGTGCCCACCATCCGCTAATGCCTTGCGGCAACCACAAGACGGCGCCGACGAAAGACAAACCCAAATACACCGGCCACGCGCGCGTCACGCTTGCCAGCGCAACGCTGAGCCCCGTCAAGACGAGCGCGCCGATCACCGGCCCGAAAAACGTCGCGGATCCGCCGATCACCGTGGCGATGAGCACGGCCCCCGAGCGCGTCATGGCGACGCTTTCCGAGGAGGCCAACTCGACATCGATGAGCGTCAGCGTGCCGGCGATACCCGCGAAAAACGCCGCGAACACGAACATGGCGAGGCGAATGCGGCGAGGATCGATGCCGAGCGCCGCGACGCGCAGCGCATTGTCGCGCACGGCATTGGCCATTCGTGCGAGCGGCGTGCGCGTGAGCGCGAACATCGCGGCGATCGAGAGCGCCGCCCAACTCGCAATCAATCCATAGGCTTGGCGTTCGGGCCCGAAGGCGATACCGAATGCCGGCGCGGCGCCGCGATCGATCGCGACGCCGGCCGCGCCGCCGAATCCCTCGGGCAGCGACCATACGGCGGCCGCCACCAGTTCGCCGATGCCGAGCGTGATCATGGCGAAGGCCGTCCCTGCCCGCCGCGTCGCGATCAGCCCAAAGATCAAGCCGAAGGCCGCGCCGGCCGCGCCGCCCGCAAGCGGCAACCAGGGCAAGGCGATGCCGCCGCGGTTGAACAGATGTGCGGCGACGAACGCGCCGAGACCCGCGAAGGCGGCGTGACCGAACGAAAGCAACCCGGTCTCGCCGAGCAGCAAGTTGTACGAGAGCGCGAACACGATCATCGCGGCGGCTTGGGCGAAGTAGGCAAGCAGCCAGCTTTCGCGTACGACGATGAGCGGCAGCGCGAGCAATACGGCCAGCGCCGCCCACGGCACCATGGGGACGCCCGCACCGCTTCGCGCAATAGGGGAGATTGGATCACGCATCGTCTTCGCGCTTTCCGAAGAGCCCGCGCGGGCGGCACGCCAATACCGCCACGAGCAGCAAGTAGGGAATGAGCGGCGCGACTTGCGCCATCGAGAGCGCGGCCCATACCGGTGGCAGCCGTACTCCGCCGAACGATGCAATCGTCCCGAGCGATGCGGTACTGCCGACCGCCCAAGTCTGCACGCACCCGATCAATAACGACGCGGCGAACGCCCCGCCGAGCGATCCGAGGCCGCCCACGATGACGACGACGAACACGATCGATCCGACCGCCTCGGCCATGCCCGGCTCCACGACGGCGAGCGGTGCGCCGATCACGCCGGCGAGCGCCGCGAGCCCGGTGCCGACCGCGAACACGAGCGTCCCGATGCGCGCCACGTCGTGCCCAAGCGCCTGCGCGGCGGCCGGATGTGTGAGCGCCGCGCGCAGCACGAGGCCGGTGCGCGACAGGCGCAAGAGCCCGTATAGCGCCGCGAGCGTCGCCACGGAGACCGTCATGACGAACGCGCGATAACGCGAGAACGCCGCATCGCCGAGCATGAGCAGCGGCCCGTCGAGCACCGCGGGCAACGCAATGGAGACGCTACCGAGACCCCATGCGAGCTTCACGAGTTCAGCGAGCAGATAGGCGGCGCCGAAGGTCAGCAGCAACTCGTGCAACGGCCCGCTCGTACGCGCCCGGCGCAGCAGCGTACGCTCGAGCGCCGCGCCCGCGAAACCCACGGCGATCGGCGCGCCGACGAGCGCAACCCCGAACCCGGCGTGGGCGGCAAGGCTGTACCCGAGATAGGCGCCGAGCATGTAAAAGCTAGCATGCGCGAAGTTCAACACGCCTAGCATGCTGAAGATGAGCGTCAACCCGGCCGATAGCATGAACAGCAGCAATCCGTAGCTGACGCCGCTGAGCGTGGAGACGGCAAATGCCTGCACGTTAGGCTTGCTCCTCGTCCGCTTCGCTCGCGTCGACGAGGAGCGCTTCGAGCGCCGAACGCAGCGCCTCGGGCAACGCGCTAACCGGACGCCGGCTCGCCCGATCGACGTAGACATGCACGAAATGCCCTTGCGCGGCGGCCTGCGGCTCGCCTTGCTTGAACAAGCCGACTTCGTAGCGCACGCTCGACGTGCCGATACGCGCCACGCGCAGTCCCGCTTCCACTTGCTCGGGAAAGACGAGCGGCGAAAAGTAGTTGCATTGCGTTTCGACGACGAGACCGATCGTCGTACCGTGCTCGACGTCGAGCACCCCGGCGCGAATCAAGTACTCGTTCACGACCGTATCGAAGTAGCTGTAGTAGACGACGTTGTTCACGTGCCCGTAGACGTCGTTGTCCATCCAGCGCGTGGTGATCGGCAGGAAGTGACGAAAGCCTTGCCTGTCCGACGCTCCAACCTTACGCCCTCCAACGCGACTCGCGTTGCTCTCCATAGATACCTCGTTGCGGTCATCCAAGAACGCGATCATAACCAGACAGTGAACCGAGTTCCAACCGTCCGCGAGTTGACGGTCAACCGCCAATCGTGCGCCGTCGCGATTTCGTTGCATATGGCGAGGCCGAGCCCCGCGCCCTCGTACTCTACGCCGGGCGCGCGCCAAAATCGCGTAAACAGAAACGGAAGATAGTCTTCGCGGATACCGGGCCCTTCGTCGCAGATGGCGATCGATGCGCCGTCGAGCGTCAGCAACACGATACCGTCGACCGGCGAGACATTGATTGCGTTTTCGACGATGTTCTTGAGCAGGATGAACAACGCGCCTTTGTCGGCCCGGATTTCGGGCGGCGCGCCGCTGTCCTCGATTGAGAGCCTGACCTGCTTGGCATCCGCCCGGCGGGTCAGATATTCGACCACGTCGTGCGCCAAATCGGCGGGGTTCACCTCGGCAAAAGCGAAATTCTGCGCCTCGCTGACTTCGGCGAGATGCAATAACTGTCGCACTTGCCGCGACATTAAATCGATCTCTCGAAACAAGAGCGCCTTGGCTTCGATCTCCGGCTGCAACTCGATCTGTCCGCGGATCAAGGTCAGCGGCGTTTGCAGCTCATGCGCCGCCGCCGCAAGAAACTGCTGCTGAACGGCGAAACCCTTCTCCAATCGCGCAAGCGCCTCGTTGAATGCGTTGATGAGCGGTTTGATCTCGCTCGGGACGCCTTCGGCCGATAGGCGCGTTTTCAGATGACGCGGCGTAATCCGAGCAGCCGCACGCGATGCCTCTCGCAAAGGCCGGAGCACTCGGTAGATGGTGAGCGGGAGCACCAAACCGAAAATGACGATCGCCACAAGAAGCACGATCTTGACCATGGCCGGAATCGGTTTGACCTTCAGCCCGATTTCCGCTTCGACGAAACGAGCGCTTGTCGCCGTCTGCACGTAGAACGAGGCGCGGCCCCGCGCAATTCGCCGCGTCGCGATGAAAAACGCCCGTCCATCGACGGACGCGCGAACGATCTTGCCGTCGGCATCGGGAACGCCGACGTTCGTCAGCCAGGGCCCGCCTTTTTCCGCACCGGTCGACGCCAGCACGATGTTCCCTCTTCCGTCCAGCACACGGTATTGGAGTTCGGAGGACACCACCTGGAACAGCCACGCCTCGGGCTCAGGCAACTGCACGGAAACGGGCGTGTCCGCGTTGTCGAAGCGAAGCGCGGCGATCACATTGCGCACGGTTTCGATTTGCTCGTGCCGGCCCAGCGTCTGCTCCGGATAGCGGTCGAACACGAAAATGAGCAGCCCGGCTAGCGCGGTAAGGCCGGCGCCGAGCGCCACCACGGTCGTCACCCAGAGCCGCGCCGACAAACTTCCAATCCAATGATCGAGCATCACACTCTCGCGTAGGCGCGGATCGCGCACGTAGCCGCCGCGGACGTTGCCGTCATCGCGCGACGGTCTCCTCGAGCGCGAAGCCCACCCCGCGCACGTTCGTCAAGCGTACCTGGGTATCGAGCACCGCAAGCTTCTTTCGCAATCGATGGACGGTCACTTCGAGCGCATTCGGCGTGACGGCTTCGCCAAGGCCCCAAGCGGCATGCTCGAGCGCCGCGTGTCGAACGATTCGCCCGGCTGCTTGGACCAGACAGAGCATGATCTGCAACTCGGCGGGCGCGAGCACGACCGAAAACGCACCGCAACGCAGTTGCTGAAGCATCGGATCGACGGTGAGATCGGCGAACGATTCCACGAGCGCCGTCAAGGCCGTCGGACGCCGCATCAAGGTACGCACCCTGGCAACGAGTTCGCTCATCGCGAACGGCTTCGTCACGTAGTCGTCTGCACCGCTTTCGAGGCCGTCCACACGATCGTGCAACGCATCGCGCGCCGTCAACATGAGACACGGCGCCGTCTGCCCCGCGGCACGCAACGTCCGCAGGAACGTCAACCCGTCGCCGTCGGGCAATCCGCGATCGACGATGAGCACGGCGTACTCGGCTTGGCGCAAACCATAGGTCGCCTCCGAGAGGGTTCGAAAAAGATCCGCTTCGATCCCCACCGCGGCAAGCGCACGAGCCACCATCTCGGCAAGACGCGCATGATCTTCGACGATTGCAACTCGCGACATAAGGCGATGGTCACTTGAACCGATAGAGGTATCCGAGCTTGACTTCGGGGATGAATCGCTTGCCGACGAGCGGACTATCCGTGATGCCGCTGCCGAGGTGCGATACGCCGACGTCGAGGAGAACGGTTTGATGTCGAGTCAGCGTGTAATCCACGCTGGCGCCAAGCGTCGTGTTCCAAGTGGCCTTTCCGGCGTAGGCCGGCCGTCCCGCGGTCGCTTCCGACGCCAGCACGCCGTAATAATAATCGACGTACTTCGCGCTGAGCCAATCGACACCCACATGCGGCGTCAACGTCACGTCGCCGAAGTCGAACGATTTACGGTAGTCCACGCTGGCCTGCTCGCCTTTATTGCCGCCCACGAGGTAGTCGGCGGATAGCGTGCCGAACGCGGTGCGCCAGGCAAGCGCGGGACCATACCAAAACGCGTTGCCGTTGCGGTCTTGCATGCCGTTAAGAATCGGCGTGTCGGATTGCTTGTACCCGTCTCCAAGCGAGAATTTTCCTCGCAGCGCCGCGCTCACGCCATACCAGCTTCCCACTTTGACGTCGATCGTCGTGCCGAAAACGTGCACCCACTTGTCGTCAAAAGAGACGATCGGAAGCGGATCGACCTTCGAACCATATCCCTTATAAGGCGACTCGGCGACGCCCACACCCGCGCCGAGCCCCCAGCGCGTCACGTTCGTCGCATTGCTGAGGATCGTGAAGCCTTGATCCGAGGTATCGCCGCGGCCGACGTCGCCACCTTCTGCGCGCGCCGTCCCGGCAAAGAGCGCAAATAGAGCCACCGGCACGAACAAACGCACAGCCAAAGCAGATGTTTTCAATTTCGCTTCCAGGAGGTCATTGGACAGGCGCGACTTTAAAGTGGCCCGACTTACCGGTTACTTACCGGCCCAACGACCTTCGAGAAGCATGCGCCGCGACACCCGGCGTCTAAAGTGGGTGTCGCCCACCCTTCGCTTTACTGCCCTGCCTTCTCGACGAACTCGAACGGCAGACCTTTTCGGCGCATCCAATCGCCGAGGGCTTGTCCGGTCCCCGAGCGCCACGGACGCAACTTCGCCGGCTCGACGAGGCGATACTCGAGCAATTCCGGCGAAAGCTTCACCGAGCCCTCGGCTTTCACGTGATAGGCGATGATGAGCTCGTTCTTGCGGATGAATTCGTAGACGCCGACGAGCTCGGTCTCGCGCACGTGCAGCGACGTTTCCTCGAGCACCTCGCGCGCAATCCCCGCTTCCGGCGTCTCGTCTTTTTCCAAGAATCCCGTGATCAAGGCGAACACGCCCTCGGCCCATGCGGCGTTGCGTGCGAGCAGGATCTTGCCCTCGTACTCGACGACGGCGGCCACGACGGGCACGGGGTTGTTCCAATGCACGTAACCGCATTCGTCGTCGGGGCAGACGCGGCGCAGCCGGCCGCCCTCCTCGACGGCGTCGGGCCGCTCGACGAGCGCGCTCGCGCAGTGTGGACAGAATCGGTAGTCGCTCATAGTGTGTAGATACGCTGCGGGCAAGGGGCGCCGGATGGCTCAAAACGCGCTCATTCTAGCGGCTTTGCCCCTCTTGCAGCGACGACCCGCGCCGCACGACCGCGGTGCGCGTTTATCCGTTCAGCGCGACTTCGCCGCCAGCATCGCCAACCCCGCGGCGCCCAGGATCAGCACACCCGCCGCGAGCCACAGCGCCGGCGTAAAAGACCCTGTATGCGCCGCGATCGGCGCGGCCACGAGCGGTCCGGCGATCTGCCCGATACCGTAGGCCGCCGTCGCGTAGCCCATGAGCCCCGCCGCGTGCTCGCCGTGCAACCGACGCGCCTCGCGCATGGCGAACAACGTGATTGCCGTGAACGGCAAACCGATCAACATGCTGCCGATCGCAAAGCCCAAAGCCGTCGGCAGCACGATGCCCAGCACGATCCCGGCAGCCTGCACAACATAGCTCACCGCGAGCAGCATCCGGTTGTCCCAGCGAGCGGGCAAACGCGCGGCGAAAAGCGAACCGGGAATCAGCGCCGCGCCGAACATCGGCCAGAAGAGATCGGGCCAACGCGATCCCGGCAAGGCATGACGAGCGATGACGGGTAAGAACGTGGCCGTGATGATGTAACCGAAACCCGGCATACCGTAGAGCACGACGAGTCCGATACTTTGCATCCGGCGCTCGCGCGCGCCGATCGGCGCGGCAGAACCCGTCCCGGCCGCAGCCGATGGGCTCGCGGACTGCTTCTCGCTGGGTACGCGCGCCGCGTCGCTTCGCGAACCGGCTCCGGCCGCAGACGGCGCAAGCGTGCGCCAAACCGCGGCCGTTGCCGCAACGCACAGTACGCCGAAGACGATCCAGCCGGCTTTCGCGCCGAGGCTCGCCGCGGCGCTGACGATAAGGCCCGTCGCCACGATGCCGATGCCGGGCCCCGTATAGATCACACCGCCCCAAGCGGGCGCACCGAGCTTCGCGAGCCGTGCGAGCCCCCACTGAGAAGCGAAGACGAACGTCCAAGCACTGACGACGCCGGCCGAAAACCGAATCGCCATCCAGACCGGAAAACTATCGATGAGCCCCATCGCGAGCGTGAGCACGGCCGTCGCCACGAGCCCGGCACGCACCATTCTCGCGTGCTCCACCGGCAAAAACGCGCACGTCAACGCGCCGAGGAAATACCCCGCGTAATTGGCCGAGGCCAGCAGACCGCCTGCGCGCAGATCGAGCGCACCGGCATGCAGCATGAGCGGCAACAGCGGCGTGAACGCGAAGCGCCCGATACCTAGGGCCGCCGCCAGCGTGATCATGCAGGCAAGCGCGACGCGCCCGGGGTGTGCCGTCTCGCCGCCACGGCGCCATGCGGCCGCGCCCGTCGAATCGAAGTGAGCCATGAACTATCCCATTACCGACAAATTGAGCACCGGCTATCGACGAGCACTTTTCGGGCATGCGCCGCGTCGCCGAGAGCCGGTACGGACCGGCCCGCCCTAATGGAAGATTAGCGCCAAGCAAGCATCACGAAAAATGAATAATATTGATGCAATCCATCCCCTGGAGAGAATTATGGATTTGGCCGCCCTGACGATATTTCGGGCCGTGGTGCGGGAAAACGGCGTGACGCGGGCTGCCGCGAAACTGAACCGCGTTCAGTCGAACGTGACCATGCGCATCAAGCAGCTTGAAGAGCAGCTCGACACGCAATTGTTCGTCCGCGAGGGACGGCGGCTCGTACTGACGCCTGCCGGACGAACGCTGCTCCCTTACGCCGAGCGACTGCTCGCGCTGGCCGACGAAGCGCGCCATGCGCTGCGAGAAGATCGCCCGCGCGGCAAACTCGCATTGGGGGCGATGGAAAGTACGGCGGCGAGCCGCCTGCCGCGGATACTGGCCACCTATCACCAGCACTGGCCCGAAGTGGAGCTCGAGCTCGCCACCGGTACGACGGGTTGCCTGATCGACCGCGTACGCGAATTCGAGATCGACGCGGCGCTCATTGCGACGCCGCCTGACGCATCGGTGCTTACGGACGAGTTCGATTCCGTCCCCGTTTTCGACGAGCAGTTGGTCATGGTGACGCCGCGCGGCCACCGGGCGATCCGGGCGGCAAACGACGTCGCGCTCTCCACGCTGGTCGCCTTCGAGCGCGGCTGCGCTTACCGCGGTTATGTGGAGCGATGGTATGCCGAGCACGGTCTACGGCCGGCGCGCACGCTCGAGTTGGGCTCGTATCACGCGATTATCGCTTGCGTGGCAGCGGGTGCCGGCGTGGCGGTGGCGCCGCGCTCGGTCCTCGACTTGCTGCCGGGCGGCGCGCGGGAAGTGGCGATCCATCCGCTGGGGCCGCTCGGCGCCGTGCCGACGCTGCTGATTTGGCGGCGCGGCCACGACTCGGCTGCGCTGCGCGCGTTGCGCGACGCGCTGCTGGCCGACGCGCGTGCCGCGACCGGCTCGAACGAGCAGGCGGAGCGCGCGAACGATGGCGAAGCGCACGACGCTACGGCTGTGTCCGGCTGATCAGCTCGCTAGCTTCTTAAACGTTTCGAGCACGGCTTCGCCCTTGAACGGCTTGACGATCCATCCCTTGACCCCTGCCGCCTTGCCGCGCTCCTTCATGGCGGGGCTGCTTTCGGTGGTCAGCATAATGACGTTGACCGAGCCCATCGCGAGTTCGCCACGCATTTTTTCGACCATCGTCAGGCCGTCCATGTTGGGCATGTTGACGTCGCTGATTACGAGCCGCACGCCCGGGTTCGACTTCATCTTGGCGAGCCCGTCCTTGCCGTCGACGGCCGTGTCAACGTCCAGACCGCTCTTACGCAGAAAGCCGGCCACTTCGTCGCGCACGGTGCTCGAATCGTCCACCACCAGAATCTTTGCCATCTGTAGTCTCTCGAATTGATGTTGATTTAAAACATTAGAAAAGCTCGAGTTCGCCGGCTTCGATCATCGCGTCGACGTCGACGCCGGATCCCGGACACGCCTCGGGCGACCAACTCAAGCTGAAGATGAATCGCTGATCGAGCGCGACGGATGCGCCCGTCGTTTCGTCGGTCAGCCGATACTTGAAACAAAGCTGCGGGTTGTCGGTGCCGAACGAGATGTAGCGATGCTTGTGATTGACGAGCAGCGGCACTTGCACTTGGGCACGCGCGAGCGGCTCGGGCACGCCGAGGAAGCGGTCTTTGAATGCGCCCCAGATCAAATTCGTGAGTTCGCCGAGCAACTCGTTCAAATCGCGAAACTCCACATTGCCGTCGTGCGCAAGTGCGCTGCCGCGTACGACGGCCGCCAGCGGCGCCTCCTCCGTTTGCATCAGCATGTACCCTCGGCACCATGCGCTCTCCAGTGCGATGAGACTGAACAGCTCGCCGAAGATGATGCGGTCGCGCACGATACAAGGCGTTTCCCAACTCACGCTCAAATGCTTGAACATGCCGGCCAGACGCGTCTCCGTGATCTCGGAGATACCGCGCACGAGCGCATTCGGATAGTCGAGGCTAAACAAGTATTCGTCGATCGCCGCAACGAGCGGCGCCGTGTCGTCAGCGCGATAGGTGGCGCAGACGACATCCGCCAACGCGGGCGGCAAGCCGTCGCGCCCCTCTCGCTCCGTGCGCCGCAAGATGATCGGCAGTTCGGGGCGCAAAGCGTCGATGCGGGTCGCCGCTGCCGCGCTTTCGTCCGGCGAGCCGCCGTAGTCTTCGGCAAGCAACACGGCGCCCAGATCGATGTTGGAGCGCAGCACGCTCGTCAGCCGGCTCTTGCGCGCTTTGAGCCCGATGAGATTGTGCTCGTCGCAAAAGCGCCGGATCGCCGCGAGTTGAGCGGGCGAATCCTCGAGCACGAGCACTTTGCTAACGGGCTTATTCATATTCATGTGCAGCTACCTTCTTGATGCCGGACGTTTTAGAACAGCTCGAGTTCGCCGGCGCTTTCTTGCATATCGGCTACCTGGGCAACGAAATCGAGCGAGCCTTGCGCACACACGCACAGCGTCGCTCGCAGCCGGGCCGCGCTCTCGATCGTGATGTCGTAGACGGCGATGGACTGCGGATCGAGCTCGCTCAGATAGCCCATGCAATCGCTCGATAACGCGTAGGGCGTCGACATGCCGAGGTCGGGGAAATGCTCGACGAGCTGCTGATTGATCGCGCCGCAGCACAAGTTGCCGATTTCCATCGCGCTTTCGCGCAGCGAACGGTCGGCGCCTTGGACTGCGTAATAGCCGCGGGTGGCTTCGTCGTCGGCGAACTGCAATAGCAGCACGATGCGAAAGTCGATCGACGCGATCGTCAGTACGATGATTTCGGGGCTCGGGCCGATTTCACCGCGCGCCGCCACGGGCACGATCTCGCATGCATGTCCCGCGTCGACGGTCAAACGCGTGCGCGCCGATTGGAAGAAGATGCGCTCGAGGCTGTCCTGCGCCGCGTGGGTGATCACGTCGCCTTCCGTCCAAGCTTCGATTCGAACTGCGCCGCAAGCGCCTCGACGCTCGCAAGTGCAGCCGTGATCATCTTTCCGCCCGCTTGAATGTCCTGGAAGGTCGCGGTGGTCACGAGATCGTTGCGATCGAGGCTATCGCGATAGCTCTTGGACAGCTCCTGCGATCGCGTGGCGAGCGCGCGCACTTCGCCCGCGACGATCGAAAACCCGCGCCCTGCCGCACCTGCGCGCGCCGCTTCGATCGACGCATTGAGCGACACCATCAACACGTGATTGACGATGCGCGCGAGCTCGTGATTCTTGTTGTGCATGTCCTGGTTTTGGGACATCAGCGAGATCATCTGCTCGTGCCAGCGCTCGAACGTGACCGAGAACTGCTTGAGCCGCGCTGCCTGCTCCTCGATCTTCTTCGCATGCGCCAGCAAATCTTCGCGGTGCGCCTGCGCCGACTCGAGCGCGGCCCGCGCTTCGCCAAGCTGTTCCGATTCGCGTGCGAGCGTGTCCGTCAGACGACCGTTCTCGCCCGCGAGCGCCGCGAGGCGCGCCTCATGCGCGGCGAGCGCCGCGGCCGCCTGCGAACGCGCCTGCTCGTGCGACTCGGTAAGACGGGCGGTCGCTTCGTCTTGCCTACGCGCGGCTTTGGCGCTCGCGCGCCTAGCACCGATCCATGCGGCGAGCGCCGCAAGCGCCACGGCGGCGACCGCCGCCACCGCCCACATCCAATCCGTTAGAACCACAGCTTTCCCCGACTCGAACTGCTTGTCTTGCTCGCTTCATTCATACGCAACGTCCAGCTCGATTATGCGAGCGCGTCGTCGCGCGCCGCCTTCGTATCGTGTCCCACGGGTGCGCCGAGACTGTCCACGGCCCACGATTCGGGCAGATGTACGATCGTTTGGAAGCGGCGGAAATCGGCGCCGCGTCGATCGTCGGTGAAGCGCAGTTCGATGCGGCCGTGCTCGCGTTCGAGCATCTCCTTCACGGCATCCATGCCCACGCCACGACCCGACACCTCCGTGACCGCCTTCGCCGTAGAGAAACCCGCGCGGAAGATGAAACGCGCCACGGTTTCGTCGTCGATCGCTTCGTCGGACGCCATCCACCCCCGCTCGGCGGCGATCGCACGAATCCTTGCCAACGCAAGGCCCCGGCCGTCATCGCTGAGCGTCAACTGCAACGCACCCGCATCGACGCCGACTTCGATCTCGATCGTCCCGGCCTCGCCCTTGCCCGCGGCCGCCCGCTCGCCGGCGGGCTCGATACCGTGATCGACACTGTTGCGCAGCAAGTGCGTGAAGACGTCGCGCAGTGCGGCGCCCGCGTGCCGGCGCAGACGATAACCGTTGTCGTCGATGACGACCGTCGGTGCGCTCTTACCGAGTTCCTTGGCGAGCGAAGGCAACGACTCCAACGGCCCCGACAGCGCTTCGCCGAAGCTTTCGGTATCGAGCAAGCGCAGCGTGCGGCGCACGGCGTTGCGCATCGCGACGAGCCCGGCGATATCGCCGTCGCTCACCGACTCCACGAGATTCAAGCTCTCGTCGATATGCGAGCGATCCACGACCATGTATCGGCCGCCTTGCGCACGATGCGCGGTCGCACCCGGCCCTTTTCGGCCCAGATTGACTTCGTTGATCGTGGCGTAGTGCTCGACGGCTTGCTTCACGCGCGCCAATTCGGCGATCGACGCTTCGCGGTCCCACGCTTCCCCGGCGCCGAGGCGGCGCAATTCGTCATAACGCTGCTCGGCCTCGTGAACGATGCTTGTCAGATGACGCAAACCGTATGTACGGGCATTGCCCTTGATCGTATGCATGTTGCGGAAGAGCTCTGCCACGGCCGATTCGTCGGCATGTTCGTGCTGCCCGATGATCCGCTCGTTCTCGTGAATGAAGCCCTTGGCGCTCTCCACGAACTGATGGAATTTTTCCTGGCTGACGGCCAGAATCTCGCCGATCATCTCGAGCTGGCGCTTTTGCTCGGTCGATTCGGCCGTCAAGCGTCGCAACTCGGTCACGTCGCGCACGCACAGCATCAAGCGCATGACCGTATCGGTTTCGTCGGTGATCGCCGACCAGCTCAAGTCGAGCGTCTTGACACGCCCGTCGGCCATCGTCTTCGCGACCTCGTTCACGAGCAGGTGCTCGTTGAACGAGAAGTTCATGGCGTCTTCGCCGATACAGGCGTGAATCGCGGCTTCGACCTGGGAGCGCGTATCGGCATCGAGGCTCGTATCGCCGAACACGAGCGACATCACGTCGCGCCCCGCGATCTCCTCGGTCTCGAAGATGGCTTCCAAGTAGGCCGAATATTCGCCGTGCACGAGCCCGTGATCGACCACCGTCAAAATGCCCTGCTGCATGTTCTGCAACATCGCTTGAATGTCTGCCGTCTTTTGCTTGAGCTGTAGAGAGCTTTGCTCGATCTTCTCGATCATGTCGTTGAACGCGACGATCGAACGTCCGATTTCGTCCATGCGCGTAACGGGGACGCGGCGCGCGAAGTCCTGGCTCGATGCGATCTCGCTCATTTCCGCCTGCATCCGCGTGAGCGGCCGGGTGATCTGGCGATAGAGCAACATGCCGACGATCGTCAAAAGCGCAATGGCCGCGGCTGTCGCGCCGCCGATGGCGGTCGTCGTCGTCGCGAGCATGCCGTTCAGCGCACCGATCGCGCCATCCTTCTGCCGATTCTTCTCGATACGCATCGTCTCGACGATGCCTTCCAGCTCGTTACGGTATTCGCCGACGTCCGCGAACAGGAACGCTTGCGCGAGCGCGTCCTTGCCCGACGCCTTCATCTGCACCGTCTGATCGATCGCGGAGAAATAGTTCGAGAGGCTTTCTCTCGCCTGCGTGACGAGGCCCTTTTGCGCGTGGCTCGCGGCGGCCTTCGCCTGCACTTCGAGCGATTGGCGCAGTGCGGCTTCCTTCGTCTTCAGTTGTTCTTGGGCCTGCGAGACCATGTTCGCGTCGGGCGCGTAGACAAGCGTCATCGTGGCAAGCTGGACGTCCTTGACTTCGGAGACGAGGTCCGCGGAAGCCAGTGCGCTCGGCACGACGCCTTGCGTGACCGCGCGCACTTCGCCGGCGCTGCGCCGCGCTTGATAGGTGGCATAGCCGCCGATCGCCGCCAACGCGACGAACATAAGCAGCACCAACAAAGTGATGCGATGGCGAATCGTCATTTCGAACCCCGATGCGTGGTGTGTCGCGCGAGCCCTCGCCGCGCTAAACGTTCTTTGTAGTGACTCTTTAATTCTTTTGGCGTGATTATCGGGGTTTCCCTATGACGGATTGATGACCGGCGCAAAGGTGCCGAGTACGTGACGCGTAGGAGAGCCACGTCGCTCGTACGAGCATGCAAGGGAACGAAACGAGCGAGACGCGCCGCTTGGAAGGCACGGCGGATGAGACAGGTGGATGCACCAATGAAAAAGCCGCCCGCAGTGCTCGAACGAGACTGTGGGCGGCCGGAAGGGATCGCAGCGGTGGCGCCGGATCCCGAATACGATTTGGCGGCGGCCGAGCTAACGCCCAGCCGCATCGCTCACGCGATTACAGTTGCCCCTGCACCCAATCCTTCACACCAGCCAACGCGGCCGGCAGCTTCGCGGGTTCGGTACCGCCGGCTTGCGCCATATCGGGACGTCCGCCGCCCTTGCCGCCCACCTGCTGCGCAACGAAGTTGACGAGTTCGCCGGCCTTGACCTTCTTGCTGGCATCGGCCGTCACACCGGCGATCAGACTCACCTTGCCGCCGTCGACCGCGGCCAACACGATCGCCGCATGCTTGAGCTTGTCCTTGAGCTTGTCGACCGTCTCGCGCAACGTCTTCGCATCGGCGCCTTCGAGCGTCGCGGCGAGCACCTGCACACCAGCCACATCGACCGCTTGCGCCGCCAATTCGTCGCCTTGGCTCGACGCGAGCTTCGACTTCAGCGAGGCCAGCTCCTTCTCGAGCGACTTCACTTGATCCTGCACTTGCGCGACGCGCTGCGTGAGCTCCGACGGCTGCGCCTTCAAGGCGGCAGCCACTGCGTTGACGCGGCTTTCGAGCCCCTGTACGTAACGCACGGCGTTATCGCCCGTGATCGCCTCGACGCGGCGGATGCCGGCGGCCACGCCCGTTTCGGCGACGATCTTGAACAAGCCGATGTCGCCCGTTCGATGCACGTGCGTGCCGCCGCACAGTTCGCGCGAGAAACCGAGATCGAGCACGCGCACTTCGTCGCCGTACTTCTCGCCGAAGAGGGCCATGGCGCCGCCCTTCACGGCTTCGTCGTACGGCATCACACGGACGATACCCGGCGCGTTCGCCAGGACCTCGGCATTGACGATGTCTTCGACACGCCGCACTTCATCGTCCGTCATCGGCGCGTTGTGCGCGAAGTCGAAACGCGTCTTCTCGTCGTCGACGAGCGAGCCCTTCTGCTGCACATGACCGCCCAGCACTTCGCGCAGCGCCTTGTGCATCAAGTGCGTCGCCGAGTGATTGCGGGCCGTGCGGGCACGGCGGATGGCGTCGATTTCAGCCTTCACCACGTCGCCCACTTTCAAGGTGCCCTGCTCAAGCAGGCCGTGATGGCCGATGACGTCGGCCTGCACCTTCAGCGTATCGGCCACGGCGAAGCGCACGCTCGCGTTCGCGAGCACGCCCGTATCGCCCACCTGACCGCCGGATTCCGCATAGAACGGCGTGTGATCGAGCACGATAACGGCGTCTTGGCCCGGCTTCACTTCATTGACGGCCGTGCCCTCGACATAAAGCGCAACCACCTTCGCGTCGTCGAAAATCGACTCTTCGTAGCCGTGGAACGTCGTTTTCGCGCCCGAGTATTCGAGCCCTTGCGCCGCCTTGAACTTGCCCGCCGCCCGCGCTTGCTCCCGCTGACGCGACATCGCTTCGTCGAATGCGGGCTCGTCGACCGTCATTTCGCGCTCGCGGCAAACGTCGGCCGTAAGATCGAGCGGGAAGCCGTAGGTATCGTGCAGCTTGAACGCCAACTCGCCCGAAAGAACCTTGCCGCCCTTCGCGTCGAGTTCGGCCAGCGCCGTATCCAAAATCGACATGCCGTGTTCGATCGTCTCGAAGAAACGCTCTTCTTCCTGACGCAGCACGTCGGTGACGCGTGCTTGCGCGTCGGCCAGTTCGGGATAGGCCGAGCCCATTTGCGCAACCAGATCCGCCACGAGCTTGTGGAAGAACGCATGCTTGCAGCCGAGCTTGTAGCCGTGGCGGATCGCGCGGCGCACGATCCGGCGCAGCACGTAGCCGCGTCCTTCGTTGCCCGGAATGACGCCGTCGACGATCAAGAACGAGCATGCGCGAATGTGGTCGGCGATGACCTTCAGCGAATTGTTCGTGAGATCGGCCACGCCCGTCTCGCGCCCTGCTGCCGCGATCAGCGCCTGGAACAGATCGATCTCGTAGTTGCTATGCACGTGCTGAAGCACGGCCGCGATCCGCTCGAGCCCCATGCCCGTATCGACGCACGGCTTCGGCAGCGGCGTCATATTGCCCTGGGCATCGCGGTTGAATTGCATGAACACGAGATTCCAAATCTCGATGTAGCGGTCGCCGTCTTCCTCGGGCGATCCCGGGGGGCCGCCCCAGACATCCGGTCCGTGGTCGTAGAAGATCTCCGAACACGGACCGCACGGACCGGTATCGGCCATCTGCCAGAAGTTGTCGGACGCATAGCGCGCGCCTTTGTTGTCGCCGATGCGGATGATGCGCTCGGTCGGCACGCCGACTTCCTTGGCCCAGATGTCGTAGGCTTCGTCGTCTTCTTGATAGACGGTCACCCAGAGCTTTTCCTTCGGCAGCTTGTAGGCGGTCGTCAACAGCTCCCACGCGTAATGAATCGCGTCGCGCTTGAAGTAGTCGCCGAACGAGAAATTGCCGAGCATCTCGAAGAACGTATGGTGCCGCGCCGTGTAGCCGACGTTTTCGAGGTCGTTATGCTTGCCGCCGGCGCGCACGCTGCGCTGGGCCGTCGTGGCACGCGAGTACGGACGCGACTCCGCGCCGAGGAAGACGTCTTTGAACTGCACCATTCCCGAATTGGTGAAGAGCAGTGTCGGGTCGTTACCGGGCACGAGGCTCGACGAACGGACGATCGTATGGCCCTTCGATTCGAAGAACTTGAGGAATTTCTCGCGGATTTCGGCGGCTTTCATAGAAAACTGAGGGGGACGGTCTCGACTGGAAACCGGCCGCGCCTGACCTGCTCGGCCGCTTTCCCCTAAACGGCTCATTATACGGAATTGTCGCGGTATCGCCCCTGATTGACTGGTTTGGGGGAACACGAGCGGGCCGCGGCGCCCGAGCGGCTTGGGGCGCTCGCCGAAAACCGCTTAACATGCTGGCGACGCCCGCCGCCCGGCCGGCGTCGACCCGATCGAGGAGACAACGTAAGAATGGGAGCGCTCAGCCATCTCCGCGTGCTCGACTTGACCCGCGTGCTCGCGGGCCCATGGTGCGCGCAAACGCTAGCCGACCTCGGCGCCGACGTCATCAAGCTCGAGCGGCCCGGCGCGGGCGACGACACGCGCCATTGGGGCCCCCCGTACTTGAAAACGCCGGACGGCGCCGACACGCGCGAAGCGGCCTATTACCTATGCGCGAACCGGAACAAACGCTCGATCACGGTCGACATCGCCACGCCCGAAGGGCAAAAGATCGTGCGCGAACTCGCCGCCACGAGCGACGTCGTGCTCGAGAACTATAAGGTCGGGCAATTGAAGAAGTACGGCCTCGACTACGAATCGCTGAAAGCGATCAAACCCGACCTCGTCTACTGCTCCGTGACGGGCTTCGGTCAAACCGGGCCGCTCGCCGAGCGCGCCGGGTACGATTTCATCGTCCAAGGCATGGGCGGCTTCATGAGCATCACGGGCGAGCGCGATACCCTGCCCGGCGGCGGCCCGCAAAAAGCCGGCGTCGCGATCGCCGATCTGATGACGGGGATGTACGCCACCGTCGCCGTGCTGGCGGCGCTCGCCCACCGCGATCGCACCGGCGAAGGCCAGGCGATCGACATGGCTCTGCTCGACGTTCAAGTGGCCATGCTCGCCAACGTCGCCTCCAACTACCTGATCGGCGGCAAAGCCCCGCAACGCTGGGGTAACGCGCATCAAAACATCGTGCCGTACCAAGCGTTCCAGACGAGCGACAGCTGGATCATCGTTGCGGTGGGCAACGACGGGCAATTCCGCAAGTTCGTCGAAGTGGGCGGCCGCCCGGAACTGGCGGATGACGAGCGCTTCGCGACGAATCCCGAGCGCGTGCGTTACCGCGATGTGCTTGTGCCGATCGTCGCCGACATGGTCAGAACGCGGTCCAAACGCGAATGGATCGAAGCGCTCGAGGCTGCCGGCGTCCCTTGCGGGCCGATCAACGACCTCGGCGAAGTCTTCGACGATGCCCAGGTACAAGCCCGCGGCCTGCGAGTAGAAGCGCAGCATCCGAGCGGCGCGACGGCCCCGCTCGTGCGCAATCCGATCCGCATGAGCGCGACGCCTCCCGAGGTGCGCAGCGCGCCGCCGACGCTCGGCGAGCACACCGAGGCGGTCTTGCGAGACGTGCTGGGCTACGGCGAAGCGGCGATTGCGCAATTGCGCGGCAAATCGGTGATTTGAGCCCGGCGATACGGGCGCATTGCGCCCGCCGCCTGCGACGGCGGTTCGGTCAGGCCGGCAAAGACGCGAGCAAACGCCGTCCTTCGTCCCAATCGCCGAGGCCGCTGTCCGCATTGATATGACCGCGCGGGCCGATTTCGACGAAGCGGCTACCCCAGGCGCGGGCGCAGCGCTCGGCAAATGCGAGCGAGCCGTACGGATCGTCGCTGCTCGCCACGACGATCGAGGGGAACGGCAACGGCGCGAGCGCCGGCTCCTCGTAACCCGTCGCATCGCGCGGAAATGCCGTGCCGACCGGATCGGGCGGAGCGACGAGCAGCGCGCCGGCGATTTTCGCTAACTGGTCCGGGCCGGCGCAATGCAGGGCCCAATGAGCAGCGGTCAAACACCCGAGGCTGTGCGCCGCGAAGCAAAGCGGCCCTTGCGGCTCGGCCGCGACGGCGGCATCGAGCGCATCGCACCACGCGTGGCGCACGGGATGATCCCAGTCGGGCATCGCGACGCGCACGAAAGACGCATCGCTCGCTTCCCAACGGGTTTGCCAATGGCCGGTGCCCGAATTCGCGTATCCGGGCAGGATGAAAGTCTTGATTCGATTCATGAAGCTTCGACGCTTGGCGTTCGCGCAAACGCCTGTGCGCAGTACGGCGAACGGTATGAAGGTTGGCGCGTAGTATAAGGCGTTGCGTCGCGCCGCCCCGAAACCCGAGATCGTGGCAAAAGCCGAAGCCGCTCGTCAGGTCTCAAGGCGAGACTTCATGGGGAGTCGAGCCGAGAACGGGCCAACCGCGTCGTGGCGACAACGCGGCGCGGGCGGCCCGTGCACGATCAATGCCCGGCGCCGATGATGCCGCCGACGGCCGCACCCGCGATGGTGCCGATCGGACCGCCCGTCAGGACATAACCGATGGCGCCGCCGGCCGTCGCCCCGATGGCGGCGTGCTTCTGGGAGCGCGACATCGAGGAACAGGCGGCGAGGCTCGTCACGACGAGGGCGACGACGGAAAGCTTGGCGAGCGACGAAATCTTCATGGGGCGATGCGGATAGACGAAAAAAACCGGGCGGCCGAAGAGACTTTGGCGACTTTGGCGCGCTATACGGGTCGAATCGTAGAAGAGCCGCCTATGCGCGAGCAAAGCGTTTTACCTCCTGTTACAGCGCGCAACACATGCCGCGCGCGCACCGCGCCGTGGCGTCTCGGGCCAGACGGCCCGTCGTTTAGGTAGAATGATCGGATTGCCGCGGGCGCGCCCCGTGTACTTTCCGCCGATTTCCGACATTCGCATGAACAACGAACGCAACGACGCTGCGGCGGCTTCGCCGTCTAATTTCATCCGCAACATCATCGACGACGACAACCGTACGAGCAAATGGGGTAGCCGCGTCGAAACGCGGTTCCCCCCCGAGCCGAACGGCTATCTTCATGTCGGCCATGCGAAGAGCATCTGCCTGAATTTCGGTGTCGCCCGCGACTACGGCGGCGTCTGCCACTTGCGCTTCGACGATACGAATCCGGAAAAAGAAAGCATGGAGTACGCCGATTCGATCGTCGACGCCGTGCGTTGGCTCGGCTTCGATTGGGAGAAGGACGGCACCTCGCACCAATACTTCGCGAGCGACTACTACGGCAAGCTCTACGAGTACGCCGAGCTTCTGATCCAGCGCGGCAAGGCTTACGTCGATAGCCAAAGCGCCGATGACATGCGCACGAATCGCGGCTCGCTGACCGAACCGGGCAAGAACTCGCCGTTCCGCGATCGCGCGCCGGAAGAAAGCCTCGATTTGTTCCGCCGCATGAAGGCGGGCGAGTTTCAGGAAGGCGAGCACGTGCTGCGCGCGAAGATCGACATGGCTTCGCCCAATATGACGATGCGCGACCCGGTGCTCTATCGGATCCGCTTCGCGCACCACTACCGGACGGGCGATGCCTGGTGCGTGTATCCGATGTACGACTACGCGCACTGCATCTCGGACGCGATCGAGAACATCACGCACTCGCTGTGCACGCTCGAATTCGAAGACCATCGTCCGCTGTACGACTGGGTACTGAACGAGTTGGCGGAGGCCGGCGTCTTCACGCGCCCGCTCCCGCAGCAAATCGAGTTTTCGCGGCTCAACCTGACCTACGCGATCACGAGCAAGCGCAAGCTGTTGCAACTCGTCACGGAAGGCCATGTGCAAGGCTGGGACGATCCGCGCATGCCGACGATCGTCGGCGTACGTCGCCGCGGCTTCACGCCCGAGGGCATCAAGCTGTTTTGCGAGCGTATCGGCGTGACGAAGGTGGACTCGTGGATCGACATGAGCGTCTTCGAAGGCGCGCTGCGCGACGACCTCGACGATAAAGCGCCGCGCACGGTGGCCGTGCTCGATCCGCTGAAGCTCGTCATCGACAACTTCCCGGCCGATCTCGCCGAACCGTGCACGGCGCCCGTGCATCCGCACCACCCCGAGCGCGGTCAACGCAATTTCCCGATCACGCGCGAGTTGTGGATCGAGCGCGAGGATTTCATGGAAGTGCCGCCCAAAGGGTATTTCCGGCTCTTCCCCGGCAACAAGGTGCGGCTGCGTTACGGCTACGTGATCGAATGCACGGGTGCCGAGAAGGACGCGCAAGGCAATATCGTCGCCGTGCATTGCAACTACTTCCCGGACAGCAAATCGGGCACCGAAGGCGCGAACAACTACAAGGTGAAGGGCAACATCCACTGGGTCAGCGCACGACACGCGGTCCCGGCCGAAGTGCGCCTCTACGACCGCCTGTTCAAGGAAGCGCAGCCCGATGCGGGCGGCCGCAACTTCCTCGAAGCGCTCAATCCCGATTCGAAGCGTATCGTGCAGGCGTATTTGGAGCCCGGCGCCGAGGCGTTGCAACCCGAGGATCGCTGCCAGTTCGAGCGCCATGGATACTTCGTCGCCGACCGCTACGATTCGAAACCGGGGCAACCCGTCTTCAACCGTATCGTGGGCCTGCGCGACAGCTGGGGCAAGTAAGCGAAAATAAGCGGTAGACGGCGCGGCACTGCCGCGCCGTGTTACAGCGTTCGATGCAGTTCGGCCAACGAAAGCGCCGTGTCGAAGAGCCGCGCTAAGCTGCGGCTCGCGTAGCGCCCCACGTCGGCGGGCGCTACCCAAATAAATCCATCCATTTCGGGAATCGGCGTGCCGTCTCGCCGGCTCGGAAACATCGACGTGCATTCGCAACACGCGAGATCGACCTCGCCGTCCTCGATTCGCGCCGCGAACAAATGCAGGTCCTTGTCGTGCCGATACGCGAATCGGCCCAGATCGGTCAGCCTCTCGGGTGCAAGAACGATCCCCGTCTCTTCCCACAGTTCGCGCAGCGCGGCCTCGATCGGCGCCTCCCCCTCCTCGCCTTGCCCCTTGGGGATATCCCAATGAGACGTATCGGTCGCGTGCGCCAGAAAAACATCGCCCCGGCGATCGAGCATCACAACGCCGCACGAAACGGTTCGCGCGTTCATCGGCTGGGCTCCAAGCGAATGGCGCACGCCGTGTTCCGGCGGCAGGACGGATCGAATTTCACATGAATCTCGCGCGGGTCTATGCGCTCGCCATGATATACGCGAGCAGACCATGCGCGCGAGGGCCGCACCGATGGCGCGGCGCCCGGCGAACTCAAGGCACGTAGAGCTCGGCCGTGTTCCAGTACTGTTGCGACGACACGTTGTCCCACCCGCCGACGACGAGTACCGTCCCATCCGCGAGCGTCGTCGCCGCGCCCCCGATACGGATCGAATTCATCGGCTTGATCGTAGCCGCGCTCGAATTGGCCGGGTTGGCCGGATCGAACGTATAGATCTCGGCCGTATCGGTGCCCAGTGTCCCCGTATCCACCCCGCCTCCGGCAATGAGCAGACTGTTGCCGTTCAACTGCGCCGACATCATATTGGTGCGCGGTGCAACGAGTCCCGGCACGCTGGTCCATGTCTGCGCGGCCGCATCGTATAGATCCACCGTATCCACCGGTCTGCGACTCGGCCCCATGCCGCCGAACACGAGCGCGGTGCTCGGCGACACCAACCACGCGGCGTATTGAGACCGCGCGCCGTTCGACATGTTGTCCGTGCTCCACGCGTTCCAGGGATTCGACAACGTTTGAGCGATCGACACGGCGGCCAGGCCTCGCGCCGTCCTGGCCGTTCCGGCCGGCACGACAATCCGATCGCCGTCTTGCATCGGCAGCGCGGTCGCAAACATAGTCGCCTGCCCGAGCGCGGGACCCTGGCTCCAACTGCCGTTCGCACCGCTCGACGGCGAATAGACGTCCGTCAAGTTCGTGATCACGATCGAATTCGATGTCGAGATATCTCCGCCGGTTACGACGACGTTTCCGTCGCTCGTGAGCGCGATGGCCCCTTCCGCGTGCGGACTGCTCATCGGCGGAGCCGGCTGCCAAGCTGCGTCCGGGTCGGTAGCCGCCGGGTCGAACGTATCGGCCGAGGCCAACGGCCCGTTCGCCCCCCGTCCGCCGACGACGAGCACTTTGCCGTTCGGCAGCAACGTGGCCAAGGGCGAGAAGCGCGGCGCGCTCATTTGGCCTGCCGGCGAGAAGCGGCCGGTATTCGGATCGTAGATCTCCGCGCTGGCGAGCGACGATTGGCTCGCGCTTCTGCCGCCCATGACCAACACACGCCCATCGGGCAGCGCAAGTTGCGCGAACGCATAGCGCTGGGTCGACATCGTGCCCGGCACCGGTGTCCAGGTGCCCGGCTCCACCACTCGGAACGTCACCTGCGTGGACGCCTTGCCGCCGGGTCCGATAGCCTCGATCGTATAGGTGCGGTCCGTACCGGTCGTCGCGAGCGGCGTGCCGGAAATATCGCCGGTCGCCGGATCGACGGTAAGCCCTGCCGGCAGCGGCTGCGCCGGTGCGTAGGTCTCCACCACGCCGCCGTCATGGTAGGCAGTATTGGCGAAGATCGGCCGCCCTTTAGCGTAGACAGCCCAGGCCCGTTGATAGTGAAACCCGGTAGGCGCCGGGGGCACAGGCGGAGGCGGCAGCGGCGGCACGACCGGCGGTTCGGACGGTTCCGGCACCACGGGCGGCTCGGGTAGCGGAGGCACGATGTTGCCCTGCACGGCGATCGTTAGATGCTCGATCGCCGTCGGCGCGTCGCTCTGCATACGGTTCGGCAAACCGAAGCCCGTCACCGTATAGTCTCGCGCATCGCTCGCTTCGATGGGCGTCCCGCTGATCGTCCCTTGTTCCGTCGAAAAATTCAGACCCGCCGGTAGCGCGGGATCGATGGTGTAGCGAACGACGACGCCGGTCGGATGCGGTCTATTGTCCGCGATGGGTTCGCGCACGTCGTAGACGGCCGAGGTTTCCGTGTAGTTCAAGGCGATCGGCGGTACGGGTTTGTCCGCGACGGTAATGCGCAAGATGGCTTGCACCGAACCGTCCAAGGCGGCGCCCGTCACGATGTAATCGGTCGCATCGCTAGTCGCCTGCGGCGTGCCGCTGACGACGCCGGTTACGGTGTCGAGCGACAACCCTACCGGCAAATCCGGAGAGACCGAATAGCTCGCGATCGCGCCGCCCGAATTGCGCGGCACGTTATCGGGAATCGGTTCTCCGACGACGTATGAAGGCGTACTGTCGCTGTACTGAAGATCCGAGGGCGGAACTGACCCTTGCAGTGCCGAGACGCTTGCACCCCCGCCGCCTGAGCCATGACACGCCGCCAATGACAGGCTACTTAGTAGTACTAATAAAAACAGAAACCGTCGAAGCATGGATTTACCCCTCTGTTGCCGCGTTGGACGCGCCGTGCCGCCCGGATCGACAAAGTCACCCGGGCGCAGTGCTAGGCGCATCGATACGCGACAACGCGCACCTGCGGCCTTTGCTAATCGCTTGTATGTTCGCGCAACAGCAGGCGGTGCCGGGAGCCGAAAATTCTGCATTTTTGAGATGCGCGGCTCCCGCCCGGGGCACAATGCCATTCGTCCGTCGGCGCGGAAGGCCTCATTCGCTCACGGCATCCTCGTCACTGCCGACACGGGACGGGTCGAATTGAAGGGCGATCCAATCGGACGGCCTGTCCGGGACCGTCGTCACGATGGGCAATGAAAAGACTCGTGAGAAGAGCGATGCGGGGGACCCGTCTTTAGATCGGCTAACGGTGTATTGCGCGACGAATTCGCCGGTTTGACCGGCCGGGCCGGTGCCGAATCCGGTCAAATCGTCTTCGTTTAAAACGAGGATGAAACCGGTGGTTAGGTCGGCGGCACCGACGTTGTACTTGACGATCGGAAACTCGACCTTCGGAAACTGCGTGCCTTGGTAGTACCCGGAAACGAACACGTTCAGCGTCACGCGCTGGCCGGCCTCGATACCCTGATACGGCGGCACGCGAATTTGCAATCCGCCCGAAATCGTCGAATCGTCGATGACCCTGACGCCGCCCTGCACCAGCGCGGGCGGCGGTAACGTTCCGCCCTGTGCCGGAGCGGGAATTCGGGCCCTGCCCTCGACTTTGAAATAGACCAAACGCGAGTCCTCGCCGTTACCGTACGAATCGCCGCGGACGCAGCCCGCAGCATTAAACGTGTCGCCCGATACGAAACGCCAACTCGGGATCTCGATCGGGTCGCCGTTCAGCGGCGAACCTTGTCGATAAACGATCGTCGCGATGTCCTCGTTGAGCCAGATCGCGACTTTGCTCGGCTGGCGGGCGCTGACGGGCAACGTGACCGGGACGGTGTCCGGATATTTGTCGAGATCGAGTACGTTGCCGACCAGCGGCAGTCCCAAGGAACCGTCGTCGCCGAGCCCCAAATCGACGGCCGTAAACACGACCTGGTTCTGAAACTCGGTGGAGTTGAGCGCCGGCGCGAACGTCATGATCGTCGTCTTGGCGTTGGCAAATAGGATCGTCGCCTGGCCGAAGTCGTTAGTGGAGGCGGGATAGCCCGCCTCATAGGACGGCGTGGACACCCACTCTAGCGGCTTGAGGGTGCCGAGCAACGTGCGTTCGCGCGCCAGGGTCGCGGCGTTCGGCTCCATCCGCCATGCGAACCGCAGCCCCCGAATCGGCCGGCTTTGCTCGTCCAAGATAGTCGTCGTCGAAACGATGAACTGATCGCTGCTCGGCTGGCTGGTCTGCAACAGCGGATGCGCGAACTTCTGCACGAAGCTCGAAGCTACGCGCGGCCGAACGCAGGCGTAGAGCGTCGACACATGGCGCGGGACCTCGCGCGGATCGTTGGGGTGCGGCGCGGCCCACCACGCGGAAACAGTCAAAAAATCGGGGAGCTTGGGGGATGCCCCCACCCGAATACGTTTCACCGCCACCCCGTCGTCGTCCGTGTAGGTGACCGAATCCGATTCGAGCCGAACCGAAGGATACTCGGCCGGCACCGACCATCCAACCGCTTGGTTGCGCATCGGCGTACCGTCGGCCGATACCAGTCGGACCTTGACGGGGTTATAGCCGACGTCCAATAGCAGCGGCGTGAACGGCAGGCGCTCGACGAACGTCAGCCCGGGCAATGCCGGCTCGTCTTGCGCCGAAATCGGAAACCACGGCGAGCTCGCGAGCATCGTATCGCCGCGGTACGGCGTAACCGATATCGAATAATCGAAACCGGACGAGAACGTATAAGGGAACCCGGCCACGCGGCTCGCTCCATCTTCCACATAAAACGAGCCGATCGACCTTTCGCCGATCCGCACGCCCTGCACCGAGAGTACGAAGCCGGTTGCGCGATCCTCGTCGGAGGTGATCCATCGGACCGTAATGAATCCCCGTGCGTCGTAACTCGCCTTCATCACCCTGCTAATCAACGGATCGCTCATTGCGTCACCTTGCCGGTACCCGGCGTTGCCGACGGGCGAAGCGCAGCTGCCCGCCAATTGTCGAAATCGACGCGCTCAAGTCCACCCAAGCGATACTCGGGCAGTCGCGTCGCAGCCTCGCGTTTCGTTTGTTCGAGCGCGCCTTGCTCGCGGTTGTCGCCAACGACGATCCCGTTGGCGTAGAACAGGGCCTCTTCACGCGCAATCGCCTCGCCGTCCGGGCGCTCGAGCGTCAGGTTGTAGACCGGGTAAGCCGTGCCGGTCACATGCTCGACGGCGAACGGCTGAGGGCGCGGCGCGCTTGCGCCAGGCGTCCACAACACATGCAAGGCCTCGGCCGGGTCCGCTGCGCGCGTCCTCAGCAAATCCTCAGCCTCGACGAGCCGCGGCCTGGATCCCGCCATCGATCGTCCCCCGTCGAGCGCGATCGGATGCGTCTCGGTCACATAGAGCGGCTCCTCGCCGGGTTGAGCGGTGGCGATCTTTACGAATCGCGTATCGGTGCCCGTGGTGACCCCTCGCACTTTCTCTGGCCCGTGCGGACTCGCGACGAGATCGCCGATCCGTACTTGCTCGATAGCCTTGCGGGTACCGTCGGCCATCGTGACCTGGGTGCCGCCCTTGAGACAACCAAGTTGGAACACGAGTTGAGGGACCTTTAGCTCGTTGAGCGTGCTCGCCGGCAGTCGACTCAGAAAGGCTGCGTACACCTCGTAGGCCGGCGCGCCCGCACGATCGAGCGTCTTCACGTGGATCTTGAGCAGGAAGTCCCACAGCGAATTGTTGGCGACCTGCTGCCAGCAGATGTTGCCGAGATCGGCGGGATCGCCCCTGCCGTTAGCGCTCTTGCTCGGCGGCGGCCAATTGAACGAGAGGGTCTTTCGATCGCCGCTGACGGAAAAGTGCGAGAGTAGCGTCTTGCCCTCGATCGGGATGACCGGGCACGCTCCCCCCGTCGCAGGAGGAATGACGGTCAACTCGCCGTAGATGTTCGGCTGGGCCGCATCGCTCGCGTCGAACAACGCGAGCGGATCGTTGTAGACGACGTTGCCGACGACATACACCTGCACGTGCGCGTCGTTGTTGTGCACGCCCGGCATCATCGGACCGTAATCGCAGGCGTTCGGGTACTCGGCCGTTTTATTCGCCCGGTTGATGCAGATGATGATCGGCCGATTGACATCGTTGCCGTACTGAACGCTCGGATCTTTGAGATCCATCGACTTAGGCATGCCATGCACAGGGCCGCTGAGCATGACGAGGCACGGCGAATACGTGTGCGCGGCGCTTCTATAGGAGAACGTGCCGAACACGTTGATGGGACCGCCTGAAGGGTTATTCCCCGGCTTTTTCTCGGTCTGGAAGATTTGCAGATGAGGGTCGAGGCACTGTCCGACCGTACAGCCGCCCGTCGCTTTGGTGAATCCCTCGTCGGTCCCACTCGAGAGCACCCTCTCCCATTTCGCGTCGTAGACGTCGATCATGTCGAGCACATAGGTCGCAGGATCGACCACGGTATCGAGCGCTCTCGCGCTCACGGTCTTGAAATCGGGTGTCGCATCGATATCGAGAATGTCGCGAAAGTCACCTACCTGAGCGGCCGGAACATTCGCGCCTTGCGTCGGCAATTGACAATCGCTCACGCGCACCGGCGAACCGCTCTTGCTTTCGCCTCGTTGCGTTTCGATCGCCCGGTCGAACTGCGCAAAAAGCGCCGGCCGGCTGCTGCGCGTAATACCGTGCATGCGCAATAGAGCGAAATAGGCCAGCCGCTGCTCGGAATCGGTCAAATCGATAGGCGCGCGTCCCGACGGTCCCGCCTTCTTTCGCAACTGCTCGAAGGCCGCACGCTCTTGCGCAGTCATCTGCGCGGTAACGTGCTCCGCCGGGGCCCGGGCTCTCGTTTGCGAACTCGCGCCCTGCTGGGCTTGGGCGAGCGCCGATTGAACCATGCCTACCGCGAAGAGCATCCAAACCGCGATCATCCATCTGCGAATCATCGTGCCTCCAGAGGAGCTCGAACAGCATGTGGCGAACCGGCGGTGAGCACCGCCGGCGCGGATCCGTCCCGGCCTTTTTGCGGCTCGCGGCCTATGGGCGCCACGGCCATGGCGCGACGCTTACGAGGGTCGCGCCATCAAACACCGTGGGTCATATCGACGTCACGAGCGGCCAGCCCGCTTGAGCGTATTGCGAATACCTGCGCAGCGAAGCGAGTTTTTCTTCTTCGATTCCGTCCGGGCCGGCGCTTTCTTTCAAACGCTGATAAAGGATGGGGTCGACGATGAAGTAATCCATCATCAGGTTGCTCGGCCGCCCTCGTGCGTTGCTCGAGAACCCCCAGAGCGCGGTCGCTTCGACTTCGAGCGCCACGACACCCGCCTCGGTGGTGAAGGTCGCCGTGGTCAACGTCTGCTTATCGATCTCGACGGAATTGACCGAATCGTAGCCATTGGCATAGAGCGACAGATAACCTCTCCAGCCCACGGGAACCTTGGATCCGGAAAAATCGATGACGACCGTGAGCTTGTTTTTCCAGATCACGGACAGGTTCACCGTGGTCACGCGCGGAAGCAACGGCATCGGTGCGTTTCTATCCGTAATCGTCGGATCGGGCTCATTGGAGATGCGATTGATATTTTTTATATTGAACTGATTTGCCACACTGAGAATTTGATTGGCGGCCGACGATTCCGACTCCACCAAATAACTCAACTGTGCTTGATCGCCCGGCTCGGTACCGTCGATCGTCTTTTGCTTGAAGGCGATCTTCGGCAATTCGTAGCCCGCGGTGACGAGTTCGTGCATCGTCAACTCATAGGGGCTCACCGGCCTGCCGTTCACGAGCACGACGACGGCGGCTGCCGGCGAAACGCCATTCGGCACCGAGCCGAGTTCGACGTGCGTGGTGGCGAGCCCGGCAAGATCCAACGTCGAACCGAATGTCGTGCGCAAGGGCGGCAAGTCCCCGATATAAACGTACGGATCGACTGTCACGAGTTTGAAGCGGCGCTCCTGCCCCGAGTTCGGAACCGTGACGGTCAAGGGAAAGATGCCCACGCCTCGACTTGCGATTCTGCCGTCTATCGTGCCGAAATGAGGTGCGGTCATCGGGTTGAACGGACTCGTCACATACTCGGCGAACGTCGTCGGATCGCCTTGTCGGCCCGTCTGGGTAACATCCGCTCCATCGGCTGCAAAAAACGACACGTTCCCTCGGTCGGAGCTCACGCGCACCTTGATGCCGCCCACGCGCGCCGGCTCGCCGCTCCAACTCGAATACCGTACTTCCATACTGCCGTTCTCGGTGATACGCCCGCCGCGAACCGCGAAATCGTCGTCGGAGACGACGGTGGGAACGCCGACGCTTCGAATACCGAACACATAGTCCACGGAGGCATCGCGCACCTGAACGTTATGTTCGTCGATGACGTTCAATCTAACAGGCACATCCGGCCGCGGATCTTTCGGACCGTCTTGATAGATGAGCGAGAACTGTCCTCGTCCCTCTTGATCGAGCGTCACGCTCGCAAAGTCTTCGTGATCGATACGAAGCTTTGGATCGCGCACTTGAGGAATGACAAATACCGTCGAGTTTTTAAATTCCGGCACCCGCATTTTGCATATGTACTCGCGCCTCACGAATAGAAAACTCGCCTCCGGAGGATCGAATTCTGGCATTTCGTCGTCGGACTCTGCAATAGTGGAATTCATGCATCCCTCTTGAATGGTCAAGCGATAAAAGACAGTTAGTCAACCTAGGGCAAGATCTCAATATGACAGCGACCTCACGTTCATCCTAGTAAACAAACATGAACTTATTTTTGATAAGCAAGCGATTAAATGAAAACCCCATAGATAGCGCGCTTCAACAAAAAAATACTAAGCCGACTTTTTTCACCGTTCAAGAAATTGGAAGCAATAGCGCCGCGCTTTTCCCTCTACGCTTGCGCCGATCCCAAGATGCAGCACGCAAATGATTTTGCGCACGCGACTGCGCATAACGCGCGTTACGTCTCACTTATCGGGTTGACGTCGCTGCTCGGGCGCGCCCCAGTGTCGGTTGCGTACGAAGCTTGTAGCGCCCGCTCGATTGCGCGGCGCAGCGCAAGCAACGGCGCATCGGTAACACCGCCCTCCTCCAACGCACGTTGAAGGCCGGCCGCCGCTTGCGCCGTCGGCGCAAGACCGAACCATGCAGCCGTACCCGCGATGGCATGTGCAAGCTCGCGCATCTCATCGCGATCGGTGTTCGACGACAGCGTGCTCAAGGCGGCCAGATCGGCGGTCAGCGTGCGCAGCAGCTCGGGCCGGAGTTCGTCGTGAGACGTAGTCGAGGCGATCGTTTGAGCGTCGACATCAAGGCGGTGGCGCGCCAACAAGTCGCGCAGCTGCCCGAGCGAAAGCGGCTTGATGCACAGTTCGTCGGCGCCGGCTCGCATACAGGCGATACGCTGCTGCGGTGTCGCATCGGCCGTCAGCGCGATGAGTACGGTCCGGTGCACGCGTCCCGATTCGCGCTGCCGAATGCGCGCGATCAACTCGGCACCACCCAAGATCGGCATAGCACAGTCGGTGATGACCATCGCGTAGTCGTTCCTCTCGCATGCACTCAATGCCTGCACGCCGTTCTCGGCGAGATCGCAATCGAGCACGTGCAATCGTGCGAGTTGGCGCTTGAGCACTTCCCGATTGATGAGGCGATCCTCGACGAGCAAAATGCGCGGACCGCGACCCGCGTTATTCCGGTCCCCGTCCGCAGCAACTGGGCGAGGACCCGGCGCAAGCGGAGGTGGACACAGGATGCTGGGATCGATCGGCAGGCTCAACGTCACAGCGAACGTCGAGCCCACCCCCAACTCGCTTTCGAGCGCGATGGTGCCGCCCATCCGCTCGATCAAACGCTTGCATATCGCAAGGCCCAGACCCGTTCCACCATAACCGCTTCCGAGCGTGGCACGCGCCTGAGCAAACGGCGCGAACAATCGACCCTGATCGTCGGGGCCGATGCCGATACCGGTGTCGACGACGCGAATCGATATCGTCTGCCGGTCGTCGGATTCGCCGAGGACATCGACGAACAACGACACCCCGCCATGCGCTGTAAACTTCGCAGCATTGCCCAGCAAATTGAGCAGCACCTGGCCCAGCCTGCGCGCGTCACCGAGATGACGTGCGGCGCAAGCAGGCGAGATGTCGAGGCGCATCGTCAAGCCCTTGCGCTCGAGCTGCGGCGTAACGAGGCCGACGGCGTACCGCGCGATCTCCTCCAAGCTCATCGACGCGTACTCGAGCGACAGCTCGCCGTGCTCGCTTTTCGCGAAGTCGAGGATATCGTTGAGAATCAAGAGCAACGACTCCCCGGCATTGCCGGCCATGCCGATAAGCTCGCGATCGTCGGGGGGCAAACCGTCGTGATCGAGCAACTGCAAGATGCCGACGATCCCGCTCATTGGAAGTCGAATTTCATGGCTGACGGTGGCGATCAACAATTCGCGCGCGCGCGCCTGCTCCTCGGCGTCTTGCTTCGCCGCCATCAACGCTGCCTGCGCCTCTTTCGGCTGCGTGATGTCGTGTAGATATCCACTCCACTGCGTACCGCCGTCGTCGCACGTCCTCGGGACCGCTTCCACATGGAACCAGGCTTGCCCGGCATCGCGCCGCAGCAGCATGAATTCGGTTCGCACCGGCTCCTTGGTGATGGCCGAGCGTAGAAATAGCCGTACTAGACGATGCTGCGAAGCGGCGTCGAGCGCGCGCACGAACGCATCGAATACGCCCGTCGTTTCCCCGTCCTGGGCTTCGCCGACGAGTTCGTCCGCGCGCCGGTTCGCGAAGACAAGCGCGAAATTCGGGCGCCGTTCGCGCAGAAAGGACAGTTGGAAGACGACCGACGGCAAGGTCTGGGTCAGCTCGACGAGACGCCGTTTCAACTCGAGTTCACGGCGCTCGGTCCGCCGCAAATCGGAGACGTCGACGAAGGCATACAGCATGGCAGGCCGGTCATCGTCGATCGTGCACGGGCGAGCCCAATACACCGCCTCGTGCATTTGCCCGTCGGGGCCACGATAGCGAAGCTCGCCTTGCGCCGGCTGTCCGGTGCCGACGCTCGTGCGCGCCATGACCGTGAGCGCGTCGGGATCTCGGTGCGTTTCGCGTAGCAGTATCTCGGCGCCTACACCGACGGCCTCCTCGTAGGCGGGATTGACCGCAATGAATCGCTCTTGCGCGTCCTTGACGCACACCGGGATAGGCACCGTGTTCATGAGCAGCGTCGTAAAGCGCGTCTCGGAAACGAGCTCGCGTTCAGTCCGGCGCCGCTCGCGCACCTCTTCGCGCAGCCGGGTCAGGTTGAACCATAGAACCGCCAGAAACAGCATCGTCAGCGTGCCGACCGGCGCCAGAATCAGCCATAAGGTGCGCGGAGCCACGCCGAAGGTAAAGCGCGTCGACAGCCATGTATTTTGAATGTATTCGCGCTCCGTCTCCGGTACCGCAGTTAAGACGCGGTCGATGAGCGGCAACAACGGCGCGAACCGCGGCGCAACACCGAACGACAGCTCTTGGATTTGATCGGCCGGTGCGGCGACCCGCAAGATCCCGGCATAGCGTCCACGCACGATCCGATCGACGACGCCGAGGTTGCCGATATAGCCAAACGCTCGCCCTTGCGCTACGGCCTTTAGTCCCTCCTCGGCGGATCCCACGGTCACCGCACGCAATCTCGGCAAGCCCGCAAATCGCACGCGAACCGTCTGGACATCGCCCACAACGGCCACCTCGGCACCTTCGAGATCGTCTAGCCCGGCAATGAACGGCGCGGTCTCACGCGTAACGATGACGAGGGGATAGCGCACATAGGGCATGGATAGTCCGAAGCCGGGCGCCAGTCCATCGAACGCAGACGCCGCAATAACGATATCGATCTTTCCCGCGTTGGCGAGCCGGACGGTTTCCGCCCACGAGCGAGTAGGCACGACATCGATACGAAGATGTAGCGTGTTGCGAAGAAAGGCGAGATAGTCGGCCGAGATGCCGTCGATATGCCCTTGCGCATCGACGAACGCCATAGGCGACCATAGCGGGTCGACGCCGACCCGCAGTGGAGGTAGCGAGTCGAGATACGTTTTTTCGGCGTGCGAGAGCGGAATCCTAGATCGCCACGATGCGGTTGGCGGCGCGCTGCTGGCCGATTGTCGCGAACAGCCGTACAGCGCACCCGCGAGCAGCAACCACATCAAGAACAGACGCCCGATGCAGCCCACGCTCGGACGCATTGCGATTTTCAAAATGGGCAACTATCGATCGCTAGCCAGTACTCGAGCAATTCCTGGCTAGTCGAAAGCCCGAGCTTATGTTGCGCCCGCATTTTATGCGCGCTGACCGTTTTGACGCTTCGATTGAGCCGCTGAGCGATTTGTCCGGCCGTCAGCTTCTCGTGAGCAAACAGACGCACGACATCGAGTTCGGCTGCCGTCAACGTCGCTTCCTTTCCGATACGCGTTCCGACGAGACTCATATTCGCCAACAGGGCTTCTATACCGGGGCTAACGTATGGTCGGCCTTGCCCCGCCGCGACGAGCGCACTATGCAATTCGTTGATTCCACCCGCTTTCTCGACGATCGCGCTGACGTTTTTCGCGAGCAGTTTATTCAGGATGGCTGCATTGCGCATCGCGGTGACGACGACAATGGGTGTGCCGGGACGAATGCGCTGCAAGCGGTCGATCAAGGGAATACCGTCTCGCGTGAGCGTGCCGGGCATCGACAAATCCGTGACGATGGCATCGAACTCCCGCTCCTTGACGAGCGAGATCAACTCGTCGGAGTTCGACGCTTCCGCGGCGACTTGCGCTATATGACCGGTCTCGATAGCGAGACGAATACCGTATCGGACAATCCCGTGATCTTCCGCCAATATGATCTGCAATGGTGTGTTCACGATGCTTCCATCATCAATCGTCCACCGTGACAGGTTACGTCTCGCACGCCAGACATTTGTGCGCACCGCTTCGCGACAATCTCGAGGCAGGCAACGCGTTTTCGGCATGCATCGAGAAATTGTAGCCACGCTAGACCAAGATGGAATTGTAGGGACGCCGTCCAGCTCCACTCATGAGAAACTTCTCGAATATTGGAACTGGCGCAAGACGTTTCCCATTAATTCAGCATTCGATTAACCTGTCTTCCCCGCTTTCATTTTTTTATTCATTCATGCCTGGGTGCGCCTGGGCATCGTCGGCGGGTTGTCCGTTCGTGAGCAGGGCCGCGCTAAGCGACGCAAAAAGCGCATCGAACGCGATTTCCCAATGTCCGTGTTCCGTTGCGAGACGGCATTGGCCGGGTTGCAACGTGTCGTCGATTTGAACCGGCCACGGATAACGCCCCCCCACAGCCCGGTAGATCGATTCGTCGGCCGCGCATAAGCAAAGGCTTGCAGCGGGCATCGGTCCGGCTGCCTCGTTTAATCGATCGCACACGATCCGCAATCGCTGCGCTGCCGGCAGTTCGGCGCCAATCCGCGTCAGCGCACCGGCGAGCACCTGATCGAGCGTCGCCTCGAAGTCGTCGATCAACGCGCGCCGTGCAAGCCGGTAAGCGTCTTCGAGCGCCGCCGCCCGTTCCACGAATGAGCGATCGGCGTCGCGTTCGAGCGCCAGGCGCCTCGCGGCCGACCTCGCAGTGCGCACTTTCTCGATTCGACGGCTATCCTTGACGATCGAGAACGCCGTGCGCCGCGCGCGGCTGATGACCGCTTCGATATCGCGCCATCGCGCGATGTCCTTCGCTCGGTGGACGGGAAAATCCGCTCTGTCGATCTGCTCGCCGCCGACTAGGATCCGGCGGGCGGTAAAGCTCATGGTTCACCTCGCGACAACGATTCGGCGGCGGCCTGCCGCACGACCGCCCCGCCGATCGTAAGACATCGACCCACATCGACCCGCTCGATCGCGACGGCGCGTGTGTGCGATAGAAAACGCGCAGGATCGGGATCGTCCGACGGTCTCGGCGGCACGAGCATCGCAACGCGCGACTCCACGAGCGGCCAATCTTGCCGCGCCATGAGACTCAACACATGGACGCCTTGCTCGCTGGCGTCGAACGGATTTTGCGTGCCTGCAACGGCGGTCGAGTCGATGCAATTGACCTCACGGTATTTCAACGCGAGCGCCAACCATCGATCAACCGGTGCTCGGCACAACAGCGCGCTTGACACGCCGGCACGGAGCAAAGCGATATGGCCAAGTGCTGCTGCCACACCTTGCAGTATGGGAGGCGGGGCTTGCATGATGGTCAACCATCTCGAATCGGCGGGTGGCCGCCACTCCCGAGCCAAGCCGAAGGACGACCCCCAAGCGCTGTACAGGAGTCTCGCTTCATGGCAATCGAGCTCGCGCGCCGGCCCACCGTATAGACTGCGCCAAGCCGGCGCCGCCCAACGCCACGACTCAGTCCAGAACAACGGAGGGCGGTTACCCGCTTCTGGCGACATCGTCCGCACTCCCGTCGACCGTGCGGCGCCGCAAGCGCCGGAGCCCTCGATCAAGAAAAAAACCGACGGCCATCGAACCGGCGACCAGCAACGCTAGTTGCAACGCCGTACGGACGCTTGACCTCGCCGACCCTACCGGCGCCGTGGGATGGGCAATCACGACGCGTTGCTCGGGCACCAGCATAACGGTGACGTGCCGATCGTCTTCGGCGGCCAGCCCCGGAACCCCGTTCTTGACGAGCCGCGCCATACCCGGCACGAGCGGCGACAAGTCGACGTCGGCACTGTGCTTGACGAGCACGGAGGCGGACGCGGAAGCGAGCGACGCCCCGGGCGCCGGACGCTCGGGCGGCACGACACTCACGCGGGCCGCAATGACGCCGTCGATCTCCATGAGCGTCGACTCCAACTCGCGCTCGATCGCGTGAATGTGGCGAGCGCGCTCCTCCAATTGAGTGGGCGCGATCCCGCGCTTACCGAGCGCTTCGTCGACACTCGGCCGAGCGCTTCGTAACAAACCGGCTTCACGCAGCGCGCGCATGGCACGCGGAAAGTCCGCACTCTCCACTGAAAGCATCACACCGGATTTCTCCGGCTTACGATCGACGAGGATTCCATGACTGGCCAACGCTGCTGCAATTTCGCTCGCCCGGCGCGCATCGGGCGCTAGCTGTAACTCGACACGCTTTTCGCAGCCGGACAGCGCGACGACGACGGCGAGCACCGGCAACCCGGCGCTGACGGCACGACGCACCGCGCCTCTCACCTCGATTTTCATGCCGGCATGTTCACGTCGCCGTCACCAATTGACGTAGCGCACCGGCCGTCAGACCGACGAGCTTCGCGCCCCACATGACGCCCATATTGTAGGAAGCTGTCGCACGAGCCTGGCGATGCATCGATATCGCCAACTCGGGCGTATCGATGCCCGAGGCCCAGGCTCCAGCCATTTGCGCCGATAACGTCTGAGCCTCCACACGGTGGCGCCCGAGCGTATCGAGCTGCCGCGCGAGTGCCCCGAGCGCGGGCCCGCCCATGTTGGACGGCGCCTTAAGCGTTTCCGCCCCCAGGGGCGCCGGAAACACATTCGTCAAATCGACGGTGGCCATTGCCGCCGCAAACGAGCCACGATCGAATCCTGCCGGCGATTCGGGCAACCCCTTGTTTAAAGACGCCACGCTCGCCGCGCCGACCGCCCAAGCCACGCCGTTCATGGGCGCAACTGCTGCCCGATACCGCGCAGCGCATTGATGAGTTCCGTCTTCGCTCGACCGTCGATATGCGCCAATGCCGACTCGGCATCCACTCGCCGCTTTTCGAGCGCAAATGAAATGCCGGTTTGAGCGGCCCATTGCGCCGCCCGCTGCTGGCTCGCCGCATGCGCGACATAGCCTCCCAAAACTTCATTCATGGTTTTGCCTCTGGACGCGAGTGCGGCACGTGCGCGCCGCACTCTCCCATCTAATTCAACACGTTAAAAGTGAATGCCTTGTGCTGCCTTGATACTCGCGTTTTGCACCTTCGCTCCAGAATCGAGATGGCCGCTTGCGATGCTGTTGGCCGTGTCGGCCATCATCTTTTGGATGTTGGCCTCGGTCTGCATTTCCATCGCCCTCAACTGCGCCGCTTCCTGTCGTTTCAGGACACGCTCCATCTGATTCACACCGACGCCGCTCGGTGAGCCCGCCGCACCCGATGCTGCCTCGCCGGACGACCCGGAAAATGCCGAGACGACCGAGGTGGCAAGCGTTGCAAGCGCACCCACCGCGTTAATTGCGGGAACTATGGCTGCTATGGTCATGATTGCGACTCCTTCGCTGACGTTCGAACTTCCGATCTTCCGAAAGGCGAGACGTCGCCCGCCGGAATTGGGAGCTTAGTAACGACGATCGCGAGCCGGTTCCATCCAGGGCGAAGTCGCGTTGTTATCGGTCACGCGAAAAAGGGGGAGGCATACCGAGGGTTATGTCGTCCTATTTTCGAGCCCATCAGACTCGAAAGCACCACGTTGCCGGAATCATGCGGGAATCGTTACGGCATGAGTCACTCGATCCCAAGATGAGCTCGACGCACTTGAATCCGCCCTCTTCGCCCGCCGCGGCGGATCAGTCCGTCCAGTTCGACGACTGGTATCGCGCACACGGTCGCGCGATATATCGATTCATCGCACGCCGCGTACGCAGCGCCGAAGACGCCGCCGACATCCTGCAATCGACCTACCTAGGGGCGTGGGAAAACCGCGCGTCGTACCGCGGCACCGCACAGCCGAAGACATGGCTGACTGCGATCGCGCTCAACGTCGTGCGCAACCATGTGAGTCGCGCATCCGATTACCGCTTCGTCATCGAATCGCTCGACGATCACGAGCACGAACTGCTCGACACGCGAGCCCCCGAGCGTTGCGTCTCCGTCCGGCAAACGTTCTCGCGCTTCCTCGAGTTCGCGCAGTCCCTATCGCCGGAACAGCAGCGCATGCTCGAGTTGCTGTTCGTCGAGAACGTGAGCTATGTCGAGGTGGCGGCCGCGCTCGGTATTCCGGTGGGTACCGTTCGCTCCCGGCTATCGCGCTTGCGTTCGAAGTTGGAGAGGCACTTCGAGCACGCGGGCGCGCTATGACCGATCGGATGCGTACGGTCGCGCCCTCATGGGCGTCGCCCACGGGCGTCGTCGAATGGCCACGCCCATGCTTTGGTCCCTTGTTCGTTCACTCGCCAATCCCCGAATGACCCTCGAACCCAATGAAATCCAATTGCGCAATGCGCTTCGTCACGCCGATCAAGTACGGCGCAAGATGTCGCCCGACCGTCCCGCCGAATGGCAAACGTACGTCGAGGCGCTGCGTGGCGTGTCCTTGGCCAATTGGAGCGCCACCACAGACCTTCAGATGAAGTTCGCATTGTTGCGTACGGTCATCAACGAGATTCGGTGATCGGTATGTTCGCGCGCGTTTGCTTGCGCCTGCCGTTGCTCGCCGCACTGGTACTTCTTACGGCATCGGGCAGCGCCCTGGCCGGCGCCGAGGTGAGCGCAAGCCTCGCAGCACCGTATGCAGTCGAAGCATCTCAGCAAACCATCGTGACGGTGCTCGAGCGCTTCGCGGCCGATCACGGATTGACGATCCGTATTGCCGCGGATACGAAAATGAGCGGCGATTGGAAAACGGCCAAGCTCGACGGATGGATGCGTGCGCCCACGGGGCGGGCGTTTCTCGAGCAACTGTCTCACGCCCATCATTTTTCTTGGTTCGTGGCCGAACGCACGCTCTATCTGAGTGCGGCGAACGACGCCGCCGTGCAACGCGTCGAGCTGGGCGGCATGCCCGCCGACCGCGCGCGCGCCGCCCTCGAGGAAGTCGGCATCTATGACGCCCGCTTCGGATGGGGCGAACTGTCGGGCCAAGACGCCGTGCTCGTCGGCGGCCCAAGCGCCTATCGGGCAATCGTTCGTCGTTTCATGACGAACCAGGCGCGCACGGGCGAGCCGTCAGCAGAGCAGGAGCCGATGATTTTCCCGCTACGTTTCGCTCGAGCCGTCGACGCCGCACCCACCCATACCGGAGCCGCGGTTGGCGCTGGCGCCGCCACGCTGCTGCGGCAACTGCTTGCGCCCGAGCCCCCGGCCGCGCAGCCCAGGTTCGCCCTCCCAGCGCAAACCGATCTTCCTCCGTTGCCGAACGCGCCGTCGCCCGTTTCCCCCATCGGGGCTTGGACAGGATTCGCCGCCGCCATGCCCTCCTCTCCTTTGCCGGCTTCTCTCACGCACACATCGAGAGGGGCCTTATCCGACGCGGCCGAAATAAGGATCGTCGCCGACGAAGGAACAAACTCGGTCATCGTCTGGGCCGATCGTCGGTGGCGTAGCCGAATCGCGCAAATCATCGATGCCCTCGATCGACCTTCGTCGCTCGTCTCGATGGACGTCTTCGTCATCGAGACGGACCTCGCGACCGTCGCCGCGCTCGATGCGGCGAGCCACGGAGGGCGCGAAGCGGCGGCACCGAGCTTCGACGAAGCGATCGCCACGGCACTGGCGGACCGCCGAGCGCGCCTGCTCAATCGCCAAACGCTCGTCGGCCGGTTCAACTCGCACAGCACACTCGCGATCGGCGGCGAAGCATCGCAAACGGCCACCGCACCCGATCAAGCCGTGAGCGAGCAGCGCAACGGCCGGAGCGGCAATGACGGCGATCGTCTCGACCTCGCGGCGCGCCTCGTGCCGTCGATAGGGGCGGCCGCACCCGCCGTCGTCGTCGATATCGATCTGCTCATGGCGCAGCCCACGGGGCTACCGGGGCAAACATGGGCAAATACGAGTAGCGTGAAGTTGGATACCGCGGTCACGCTAGAAAGCGGAGCGCCGCCGCGCTTGGTGGCGAGCTATCCCGTTGCCTCGGCACGCGCCGAACAACGTGCTATTTTCATTGGTGCGAAGGCGTTATGAGCGGGAACACGCGGCTCCGCCATGCTTGAACTTCGCGTCCTAACCGGTCTTCACCGCGGGGCCGCCCTTCCGCTCGAAGGCGACACGATCCGTATCGGCAGCGCAGCCGAGAACGATATCGTGCTGCTCGATCCGGGCATGCCGGCACTAGCATGCGCGATCTATCGCCCGCGAAGTTCAAGTTGGCTATACCGCATCTATAGCGCCGCTTGCTCGGACGACGAAGCGACGGCGAACGGAACCCCGCTCACTGCCGGCGCGCGTTGGTTCGCAGGGCCGGTTCTCATCGGATGCGAAAGCGAAGGCTCGCCTTGGCCCGCCGAGGCTGCACCGATTGACCCTCACGGTCGATACGGGAAAGGGCTCCCACGCTTTAGAACGAAACTGGCGGCGGCGGCCGGCGTCGCCATCGCATCTACGGCCGCTGTCGCCTTACTCGCAATCCCGGGCGAGCCCCCCGCCTCAACCGGTGCCCCACAAGTCGTCCCGCCAGCGGCAACCTCCCCCGATCAGGCAAGCGGGACCGTGCGCATCGCTCGCGGCGCCCTCTATCCGAACGAGGCGGTTCGTCGGGCGCCTTTCTCGATCCGCAGCGCGAGCACGGGGCCCTACGGCTTCGTCGTGACCGATGACGACCACATTCTGGTTCCGGGCAGCCGCTGGCGCGCCTTCACGCTCGTGAGGATCGACGCCAACCGTGCGATCTTCACGGGACCCTATCGCGCAGAGCTGACATGGTGACCGATCAAGCGGCCGCTTCGCGCCCTTGCATAGCGACCGAGGCGCGTGGGCGTCTGGCCACGTGGGCGTCTCGCGCGCGCGATCGATTGGGCCAGGCGCACGCCGTAGCCTGCTACGGGCGCGTGGAGCAAGTCGGCACCATGCTCGTCGTCGCTAGCTTGCCGCGTTGCGCCATCGGTGACCTATGCGAGCTGCTCGTGCCTAACACGGCCGACGCTCCCGTCCTTGCCGAAGTCGTCGGTTTCGAAGGAAAACGCGCCTTGCTCGCCCCCCTTGGGCCGACCGAAGGCATTGCTTCCCATTCGCTCGTCCGTGCGCTCGGAGCGCCGCATAGCGTGCGCGTAGGGCCACATCTGCTCGGCGCGGTCCTCGACGCGTTCGGTCGCGTCATGCAACGGAGCGCTGAGTCGTTGGCTGCCGATTATTCGACGGTGCGCGTGCTCGCGGAGGCGCCTTGCGCCACGCGGCGCCCGCCTATCGACCGGCACATCGTCACGGGGGTACGCGCGATCGATGCCCTGCTGACGCTGGCGCGCGGACAACGCGTGGGCATCTTCGCCGAGCCCGGTTGCGGCAAGAGCACATTGCTCGGCGCTTTGGCGCGCGGCATCGACGCCGATATCGTCGTACTTGGGCTGGTCGGCGAGCGCGGGCGCGAATTGAACGAGTTCATCGGGCGCGAGCTCGGTCCGCAGCGGATGCGCCGCGCCGTCGTCGTGTGCGCAACGTCCGACGCACCGGCGATGGCACGTGCGCGCGCGGCGTTCACGGCAACAGCGATCGCGGAGGGGTTTTGCAATAGCGGCAAGCACGTCCTCTTGCTCATCGATTCGCTGACGCGCTTCGCCCGCGCTCAGCGCGAGATCGGCCTTGCGTCGAACGAGCCGCCGGGTCGTTTAGGGTATCCGCCCTCGGTCTTTTCCTCGTTGCCGCGTTTGATCGAACGCGCCGGCAACCGAGCGGGCGGTGCAATCACCGGCATCTATACGGTCTTGACCGAAACCGAACACGCCGATCCGATCGCCGACGAGGCGCGCTCGCTCCTTGACGCGCACATCGTCCTATCGCGCAAGCAGGCCGAGCGTGGCGAGTTCCCCGCCATCGACATCATCGAGAGTCTTAGCCGTCTCATGTCCGTTGTCGCGAGCGACGCGCACCGGCGTGACGCCGAACACGCACGGACGCTGTTGTCGCGCCACCGAGCGCTCGAATGGTTGATTACGCTGGGCGAGTATGAGCCGGGCCACGATCGCGCCGCTGACGAAGCCGTCGCACGCTACCCCGAACTCGTCGAGCTCATCAAACAAGACCTCCGTACCTCCGCCCCCTGGGAGACAACGCTTGAACAACTCCATGACTGTGTCCGCGGCATATAAATCTCGCGGCGCGTTCGATCGTCAGCTTTACCGGCTACCCGCCGAAGAACCACCCGCGTTGCGCCCACCGCTCGCGTATCCGATCTTGGCGGCGGTATGGGATATTCGTTGCGAGCGCGCCGCTCGCAACCTCGCTCACGCCGAGCGCTACCTGCGTTGCCTACGCCATGAGCAATCCCAGGCCGAAGCCCAATTGGCACGATCGAGCGAATGCGCGAACGAACTCGAACGCGATTGGCATCGCGTGCACAAAGATCGCCAGATGTTATGTCGCGATATCGAGTTCGCGCGCGCAGTGCAGTCGGGCTACGACCGTCTCGTACAGGACCAGGCGCAAGCGCTCGCCGAATACGCGAGAGACGTGGATTCGGCAAGCAAAGCGCTCATTCAGGCACGGCAACGACACGGGACGAGCACCCGCAAAGTCGAAAAATTGCGAATCTTGAGGCAGCGCTTCGACGCTCTGGATCTCGCATGATTCCCCTCGCCACCACGCCAACCGGTCGCCAGCTAGTGTCCGCGCCCGTTGCACGCCCCGTGTCGGAAGCATCGCGCCACATCGGCCCCCACGAACCATCGAGCACGCAATGGGCATACAACGTGGCGCTCGCGTGTGCAAAGGCCACGGTACCGCCGATCCCATTTCGGCAAGGCGGCATCGCAGTCGGCACGACGTACCGGACCACGCTTGCGATACCGGATCTGGGCTACGTCGGCATGACCGTCACGCATGAAAGCTCGCATCTCGTGATTCGGTTGAGCTGCACCTCGAACACAAGCTACGCATGGCTGACGATGAGAAAGCATCGGCTCGAATCCAGCCTGACTCATGTATTCGGCCGAGCCACACATGTCGAACTCGACCATGACGCAAAACGGTGAACTCGGCGAATCACACGCGGCGCCGCGGCGAAGCGCGCCGGTTCGCTTGCGCCGCATCGACGCCGTCGCTAAAACGCGCCAACGCCTCACGCAACCGCATCGCGCACAGTGCCCGTTAGCAGACGGTACTTTCGCCGAGTTGCAGATTCGCGAAAGCGTTCAAAGCACGGGGCAAGGCTTACCGCTTACCACACGCTTCGGCCCCATCATCGCCTTCGAGTACGCTCCCCTGCTTCTCGCTTTTACGGGCGTGGATACGACGCATTGCGCGACGCCATCCGCACACGCTGCGCTTGCACGCTACGCGTTCGCGGCGTTGCCGCCCACGTTCCGGGACGCCCTCGGCGATCCAACCGCCGGCACGGCCCCGGGGTGCGCGCCAATAACCGCCCCCCTCTTGAGCGTCGCCCTGTCGGTCCGCCTGCCCTCCATCGGACTCTCGATGCGACTCGCAATGACGGCTGCAACGTTGGACGCTCTGCTCGATAGCGAGTCGTGGACACGGCTTCCGCAACCCGCCGCCGCGCCCGCATGGCTTCGCCCCCTGGAAGCGCAAATCAGGCTAACCGCAGGCGATTCGATCGTGCCGATTGCCACGTTCGACAGCCTCGCGCACGGCGACGTCGTTCGGCTCACGACAACCCCGTTCGATGTAACAGGTCGCGCGACGCTCAAGCTCGGCGCCCACCTGCTGCGGCTCCGCTGGATCGATTCCTCCCGTTGTTTCGAAGTCGAAGATATGACGCATACGCCCAATCCCCTACACGAAGAACCTCGTGACCACGCTCCCCAAACAACCACTTCGTTTGCGCCGATCGATCCGGCCGCCATTCCGATTCGGCTTTCGTTCTTGCTCGGCACGCTGCGGTTGACGATCGGCGAAATCGCGAACGTGCGCCAGGGATCGCTGCTGCAATTGAGAGACGGAATGCCTCCGCAAGTCGTCATCGAAGCGAACGGGCAGCCGATCGGCGCTGGCGAACTCGTCGATTTGGATGGCAAGCTTGCAGTCGAAGTCACGCGATGGCCTCGCGCCTGCGGGCCCGCCGCAACGTCATGATCCTCGAGCACAATCCCTTCGCCCTGCTTGCGCTGCTCGGACTGCTGTCGCTGTTACCGCTGGTCGCGATCGCCACCACGTCATACCTCAAGCTCTCGATCGTCCTCGTTTTGGTTCGTAACGCGCTCGGCGTCCAGCAAGCGCCGACGACGCTCGCCCTCAACGCAATCGCACTCGTCGGAACGCTATTCGTCATGTCGCCGACCCTATCGGCGTGCATGGCGCAAGCGCAGGGGCTGACGCAGGCCCCTGCATCGGGCGCATCGCAAATCGAGGCGGGGCTGAAGATCGTCGAACCGCTAAAGCAGTTCGTGCTGCGCAACGGTCGCCCGCAAGAGCGCGATCGCTTCCTCGACATGGCACGACAGACATGGCCCGAGCCCGCCCATCGCGCGGCGAAAGCGGACGATTGGAGCATCGCCGTGCCCGCATTCGTCGTATCGGAACTTCAATCGGCATTCGAGATCGGGCTGTTGCTCTTTGTTCCGTTCGTGGTCATCGACATTCTCGTATCGAACATCCTGCTCGCCATGGGGATGCAAATGGTGCCGCCGATGATCGTCGCATTGCCGATCAAGCTGCTCCTGTTCGTGCTGGCCGACGGTTGGGGCAAACTCCTGCACGCGCTCGTGCTGTCCTATCGCGGATGAGGCCATGCCCGAATCGCTGATGTTGCTTCAGCATGCGCTGCTCTTCGCATTCAAGGTCTCCGTCGCGCTATCGCTCGCCGCCGGCTGCGCGGGGATCGTGATCTCGCTCGTCCTGTCGGTGTTTCAGATTCAGGACCAAACGCTGCCGTTCGCGGTCAAATTGGTCGTGGTCGGCGCCGCGCTCGCGATCACGAGCCACGCTATCGGCGCCGAACTCCTTCGATTGATCGACCAGGCGTTCGACCTTGCGAGCGTCGTACGGACGTGATCGGAGTACGCATGACCGGTACGATGGAAGCTGCCTTGCCGTTCTTAGCCGCTCTCGCGCTCTGCTCGATGCGATGGCTACCCGCGATCTTGTTGGTTCCGGTTTTCGGTGGCCATGCATTGAGCGGAATCGCTCGCGCCACCGTTATGCTCGCGCTGGCATTGCCGTCGACGTCCGGCGTTGCCACCGTCCTGGTGCTGGCACCGCTTCCCCTCACGCAATGGCTCGCGTTGGCGTTGAAGGAAGCGGGGCTCGGCATCGTCGTCGCAAGCCTCGTGGCGGTTCCGTTTTGGGCAATCGAGGCGGCGGGGACTTACCTCGACTATCAGCGCGGCGGCAATCCGCAAGCACTCAACCCGGCCGTATCGGTCGATGCGTCGGTTCTGGGCGGAATCCTTCAGCAAGCGCTGATCGTGTTTCTCATTTATAGCGGGGGGCTAGGCTCCGTCATCGAGATCGTCTCGACGAGCTACGCGCTCTGGCCCGTGCTCGCCAAACTACCCGCTCTCGGTCCGCATGCATGGGCGCCGTTCGGCAGGCTGCTTGCCGCAACGATGCAATTCGCGCTCACGCTCGCAGCGCCCTACCTGCTCGCGCTCGGGGCCATCGAGGCGTGCTTCGCGATTCTCTCGCGCGTCAATCCGAAATTCCCCGCGTATGTCGCGGCGCTGCCGTTCAAGAGCGTCGTCGTCATCATGCTCGTCGCGATCACCCTCCCTCGCTTGCTCACGGCCGCCCACGACCTCGTCGGCGAGCATGGGCTGCAAGTGCATCAGGTACTACGCGAGACAATCCCCGCCGATCGGGCGAGGGGCGACCCGCGTCTTCCAACGACCGCTCCCCACTCGCTCACTATCCACAACCAGGAGGAAGCTCGGTGAGCGATAAGCCGTTGCCTCCCACCGAAAAGCGTCTACGCGACGCACGCGCCGAAGGCAACGTCGCGCGCAGCGAAATCTTCGCTGGGTTCATCGGCTGCCTGCTCGCGACCGAGGCAGCGTTCGCGGTGCTCGACATCGGCATCGATCGCTGGCTCATACTGCAAGCGGCGCTATTCGCCGCGCTCGCCGAGCCCGATCGCATCCAAGCATGCCTGCGCCTGCTGCCGTATTGCGTCGCAATGATCGCCGCTTTCATCGGCCTATTCGTCGTCATCTCCGTCGCTGCCGCGCTCCTCGCCGCCTGGGTCAGCGGTAGCCTCAGCTTCGCGCCGAAGACGATCAAACCCTCGTTCAAGCGCTTCGATGCCCTGCGCCACATCAAAGGGCTCTTCGGCATGAAAAACCTCACGGCCGTCGCGCTGGCACTGACGTCGGCCGCGCTTGTCGGCACACTCGCCTATGCGTTGTCGTGCGCGCGATTGCCCTTCATCGGCGCGATGATCGAATGGCAATCGATCTCGTTCGACTTGCGTACAGGCACGGCCGCGCTACACGCCTTCGTCAGAGGCCTGCTGGCGGCGTTAGCCGTTCCGGCCGTCGTCTCGCTCGTTCTCGCCAAACGCCAACACCGTCGAGGCCTGCGCATGACGCATCGCGATCTCAGGGATGAACTCAAGCAAACGTCAGGCGACCCGGGGACGCGAGCCCGGCAGCGCGCCTCGATCACCGAGGCGCTGTTCGCCGCGGCGCCGCGCACGCGCGGACCGAACGGCCGTCGAGCGCTCGTGACCAATCCCGAACACGTTGCCGTCCTGCTCGACTACGGAGGCGACGATGCCGATCCACCGACGATCGCGGCCAAAGCAACCGACGACGACGCGATAAGGATGACGAACGATGCATTGCTCGAACGCGTGACGGTCTTTCGCTTTCGCAAGCTAGCGCGACATCTCTATCGCCGCGGCGACGTACAAGCCGCCATTCCGGACGATTGCTACCAAGCCGTTGCGATCATCTTTCGCATTGTCGAAGAGATCGAAGCGCTCGGCGAGCGGCCCAATACCCCGATCGAAATCGACGATGTCGCTTTCGATTCTCCCTAGACCGTTAAGCGTGGGGCATGCCCTCCCGAGCAAGCGCATCGCCAGCAGGCTGAGCGGTCGGCAACGACAAGCTGCCAAGGACATGCACGCGCTGCGTCGATGCAAGCTCGGCATAAGAGAGGACGTGCGTCTCGGGCAATTCATCGGCCAGCAATCGACGTAGGGGATGCCGCAAAGCTTGCGCCGTCAGCAAGACCGGCGGCGTCGTTTTCTGCGCCCCCGCCTCGCTCAGGGCGCGAACCTGGCGGGCGAGCTCGCGTGCTAAATCGGGCTCGACCGCCAGCGCGACACCGAGCGGGCCGTCCGTCGAGGCGTCGCGCAACCGCGCTTCGAGCGCTCGTTCAAGCAAGCACGCGTGCAATACGCCGCCGTGCGCGAACTCGTCGCAGATCTGCTCGCCCAACGCGACACGCACATGCTCCGCCAGCGCCGCGGCCTCCGGTTCGCGCGGGGCCCACACGATGAGCGTCTCGGCGATTTCTCGCACGTTTCTGAGCGACACGCGCTCGATGACGAGCAGCTTCATGACCTGCGCAAAGCGCGGCAGCGTCAATGCCTGCGCGAGCTCCTTGGCCATGGCGGGCATCTCGCGCTGCAACCAATTGAACACGAGCTGCGCTTCATGAATGCCGACGAAGCGCCCGGCGTGCCGTTGCAACAGCCGGCGTATCAACAATGAAAAGTAGCCGACGGCGTCGAGCGCCATTCGCCGCTCGCTGCCTTGTTCCGGCATCCGGTGCGGCTCGATCCACACCGCCCCCTCGATCAACGGGAACGACTGCGCGACGCCATGCGTTTGCAAGATGCCGCCCGTATCGTCTTGCAAACGCATGCAGACCCGGTCCCAATGCAACACGCCCGAGGCCACGACCACCTCGTGAATCGCGATTTCATACGCGTTCGCCGCTAGTCGCTCGACGTGCTCGATTTCGATGACCGGCACCGTCATACCGTAACGCATGACCAACTCATTGCGTACGCGTCGGATCGCGCGCGTCAGCGCATCGCGATGCCGTTCGGTGCGCTCGGGGTCTTCGCCGGCCGTATGCGACGAGAAGGAAACGACAATGGGCCGTAGCGGCACGATTTGCCGTACGTCGACGTCGTCGGGGACCGCCGTGGAATCGGGTGGCTTCGCGGGAGCAAGCGCGCCGGCCCGCGCTCGCGTATCCCGCCGCAGGCGCGTCACGCCGATCGCGATCATCGTCAACGCCAGTAGCACGAACATCGGCCACGGCATGCCGGGCACGACCGCGAACACGGCCATCACGAACGAGGCAAGCAGCCACGCCGCGGGCGCGCCGATCAATTGGCGCGCGATCTGCTCGCCCACGGTCGACGCCGGCGACGCGGCATCGTCGCCGCCGCGCGTGATCAGGACGGCTGCGGCGATCGCAATCAGCAAGGCTGGAATTTGAGCGATCAGCGCATTGCCGATGGTCAGAATCGAATAGCGCTCGAGCGCTTCGTCGAACGACAACCCGCGACGCGCCACGCCAATGGCGATACCTGCCGTCAGGTTCACCACGACGATCGCCAAACCCGCGATCGCGTCGCCCTTGACGAATCGCATCGCGCCGTCCATCGCGCCATGCATGCGGCTTTCGCGCGCGAGCTCTTCTCGAAGGTATTGCGCCGTTTCGGGACGCGTGAAGCCCGCCCGCAAATCGGCGTCGATCGCCATCTGGCGTCCCGGTATCGCGTCGAGCGTAAAGCGGGCGCCCACTTCCGCAACGCGCTCCGCGCCTTTGGTCACCACTAGAAATTGAACGATCGCAATGATCGAAAAAACGATCAATCCGACGACAAGATCGTCGCCCGCCACGAACCGGCCGAACGTATCGACGATATCGCCGGCATCGGCGTGCAGCAATATCGATCGGCTCGTACTGACTTCGATGCCGAGCCGAAACAGCGTCGTCAGCAGCAGTACGACTGGGAAGCTCGAAAACGAGACGGCACTCGGCAGATAGAGTGCAAGCGAGATCAGCAATACGGCGGCGGCGATATTGACGGCAATCAGCGCGTCGATGACCCATGCGGGCAGCGGCAAGATCATCATTGCCATCACGAGTGCGATCATAACCGCCGCCACCGCGTCGCCGCGCGCACCGACCCGAGCGAGCCAACGTGCGGGACGCCCGCCCAATGCGTGCCGCAGCCGCTGAATCGGCCACGATCTCGCCACCGAGGAAATACCCTTCATAAGCCCGGCCGATGAGGAAAGAATGCGTTGAGTAACCGATCTCGCAACGACGGTTCCAGCGCGCGGCCGACGCTAAAAGCCCGACGGGCAGCGAAACGCGTGCAACGCCGACACCGCGAACGGATTGACCACGCTCGACGCGGCGAGATCGAGCACCACGCTGCGTCCGTCGAGGGCAAACGTCAATACGAACCGATCGGCGGCACGTGTCTCGAGCCGGCCGAGATCCATGAGCCGGAAGAGCGCCCACGCGCCGTGCGTCTCGAAGCCATGGCGACCGTCCGCGCTCGCCGGCGCGAACTCGATGCGCGCGGCGGCCGCTCCGGCGCGGTCGGGCCATTGAAAGCGCGTCGCGCGCGGCGGGTCGTGTGCGTAATCCAACGTTTGAGCGCCGTCGGCGAGGACGAAGCGCGTCAAGCCGGCGTCCATGGCGCGCGGCGTCAGTGTGAAGCGCACGTCCATCGTCTTGTTCGGCCCGGAAAAGAAAGCCTCTCGAATATGCTCCGCGCGCTCGAGTTCGCGCAACGCGGCAATCGACATGCCCGGTGGCGCGACGTTCGGCCGCCAGACCCAAGGCGTCGCCGTAGTATCCACGTACGGTTTCAAATACGTCTGGAAGAAGGCATCGAGCAGGCCGCCGGAGGCGAACAAGTGCGCAAAATCGTCCGGTGTCACGTCGTCGCCGCCGCTGGGGAAGAACGGATAGCGACCATCGATCGCCGCATGGCAGAACGTCCCCACCTCCGAGCGCCATTGCTCGTCGATCCGGCCGCGTTGCGCCGACTGGGCCGAGGTCGTTCCCTCGCGCGCCAGCGAACCCAACATATCGCCCAGCGGCTCCGGCAACGTCACTGCGCTTTGGGTGAGTCGTTCGAGTACGTCGTCGGGGGGCATGGGCAAGCCGCTCGCATGCGCGGCATCGGCCGCGCGAAGATAGACGGCCACTTCTTTGAGCTGCGACTGAACCTCGCCGAGCGCGCTTGACCCGCCCTCGCCCGACGCCGCGACGAGCCGATGCAACGCCGCGAAATGATCGTCGACGATCGAGGCCGATGTCACACCGCCCGACGCGGGCTCGCTCGCCGGCGCCGTTGCCGCGCCTTGCAACCATTGGCGGACCCGGCGCTCGACGATACCGCCGCTTGCCGACGCCACGCGCGCCGGCTCGGCGTTCAAGCTCGTCGTCGTCGTTTCCTTTGCGGCGCGCGCGAGCAATGCTCGCAACGGCGAGTCGCGGCCCGCCAGCAGCGATACGAGCGCGGCGGCTTCGTCCGAATGCGGCAACGGCCGCAACCCAACGTCGTCGATGACCGCATCCCAGGCTTGGACGTAACCGGCAAAGTAAAGACGGTCGACGCTCGCGGCCAACTCGCCGGGTCGCACCGCAGCGGGACGCGGCCGGTTGAGCACCCAGTCGTCGCTGCGGCCCTGCGCGAGTATCGCGTCGCGCACACCGAAGTAACGACGCAGGCCCGCCAAGGTATAAGCGCCCGGTACGCCGTCGCTAAGACGCGCCCCGCTCTTGCGATAAAAGACCAAGGCCGCCGCGGGACCGGCCATGTCGGCCACCGACAGCGGCTCGGGCACAGCCGCGCGAAGGGCCGGCATCACTGCATCGAATAGACGCTGCGCCCGAGGCTGCTCGATCAGACGTGCGCGAACGTCGGCGATCAGCTTGCCGTCGAGCGGCACGCCGGGAGACTGCTTCGCGGTGTCGGCCCACGCCGCGCAGTGTGCGAGCCATGCTGTGCGTTCGCTCGACGAGAGGTCGGCCCGCGATGCGTCGTCCGCGATCCAAGCGAGGACGCTCGCTTCGTCGTAAGCCGATTTTTGGCCCAGCATCAAATAGGCGCGCAACGTATCGAATTGCTTCGACGGCGTCTCGCTCGTGCCGCGCAGCGATGCTTTCATGCGCTCGACGAGATACGGCTGGACCGTTTCGCGGAGCACGGTCGCATAGGCGGTCCTGCACGCCGCCTCCAAATGCACCTCGCGGACCAAACCGAGGCCGACGAGCCAGGCTCCGCCCGGACTTTGCCAAGCCTCGCCGCAAGGCAAGCCGCGAGCCCGATCGAGCAATGCCAGCATTTCCCGAGGCGACCGAAGATCGACGCCGGCTCGCGCAGCGCTCACCAGTGCCGCGGCGGAAGGCGCCGTGGCGGCGACGGCGGCACTGCCTTGCCGGTAAGCCACGATGAGCCCGGCTGCGGCACAAGCGAGCAACACGGCACATGCCGCCGCCATGACACGGGCCACAACGACACGCTGATGCGGCATCGCATGACGAGAGCGGGCAAGGCCACCTTCACAAAACACCACTTCACGAAAAAATCCGTCGACGAAGCAGGCGCGACCGCTGCCAGCCGCTACCGGCGACGCCTGCAAGGCGGGGGACATGGAGGCCGCTGCGGCCGATTTCCTCGGAACGGCGCAGAAATGCACGCCGCGCAGCAACGGCGTTTCGGGAGAACCCGGAGACGCTTCGAAGGCATCGCGCAGGAACTCGCTAAGCGGTGTAGCCAACGCTTTGAACGTTTCGGGAAACCCGAGCGTCATGGCGGCGCCCGAAGCATCCGAACGCACCGGCATGCGCACGACGACCTGCGCCCGCGCCCCGCGCGTCAACGATTCGAATGCCTGCAAGAACCCCGTCGTCCACGCATCGCCGAGCACATTGGCACGCAATGGAAGGACAAGCCCGAGCGGGCTCGCCCGCGCTTGATCCGACAAATCTCCGGCAAATGATTCGAAGCCGGTCAAGCGATCGCATTGCGTGACGAGTACGTACACGGGCACCCGTCGTTTCCAAAGACGCTGACATTCGCCGATGCACGCGCGCACGCTGTCGGCGTAGCCAAGGCGCCATGCGTCGTCGCCGTCTATCAACTTGCGCGCCGAGACGGCAATAACGATACCGTTCGCCGGACACCCCCGGCGCACGCGCCGCATCCTACGAATCAACGCGTGCCAGAGCGTTCGGCTTTCGCCATCGCCGATCGTCGCTTCGAAAAAGACGGCGTCTTTGCCGAACCAGCCGCGTACCGGTGCGTCCTCGTGCGCGTCGACGGCCCGTGTTGCGCGATCTTCGGCGCGCTGCCCCAAAGCGCGCGCGAGCGTCGATTTTCCGGCACCACGCTCGCCTACCACGAGATACCACGGCAGGCGATGGACGCTATGTGCGCCCCACCGCCATGCCGGCCCTCCCGCGCGAACCCAACGCAACGCGGCCGCCACGATCGCGCGCGCCTCCACGCGCGATCGGTTCTCCAATGAGCAGCGGACGGGCCGCTCGTGCGCTCGCGCGGTTCGGGCCGCGCGGGCCTCGTAGGATTTTCGCCGAACGATGCGCACTTCACGAAAGAACCGTAAGGTACGCCGCACGGCAAGCCAAATCGCCGCCGCAAGCAGACATCCACCGATCAGCTTCAGGCGCGCCGAGGTCGTCGCGAACGGCGACCGCCCGTCGAACCCCAAGCGCGGCGCTTGGAACCATATGACGGCGACGGCCGCGCCCCCAAGGACGAGCGCGACGACGGTGCGCGTGGGCACGTATCTCTTTAGTGTTTCTATCATTCTTGGCAGCCTCGCGAACGTGACAGACAAGACGACGATCGCTCGGTCATAGCGCAGCCCCGTTCGCAATGATCGTAATGACGACCCGCCGATTGCGCGCCCGATTCGCCGGCGAGTCGTTCGGCGCCACGGGTTCCGACGCGCCGCGCCCTTGCGCGAGAAAGCGTTCCGGCGCATCGGCTTGCTCCCGCAACAGATTCACGACCTCGGTCGCGCGTGCGAGCGAAAGTTGCCAATTGGTCGGCTTTCCGCGCGAAGGGGCTTCGTCGTCGGTGTGTCCCGCTACGACGATTCTCGCGTCGAATCCGCGCAGCGCAACGCCGACCCGCCGCAGCAAAGCCACACGGCCGAGCAGCACGTGTGCGCTGCCTGACGCAAACAGCGCGTCGCTGCCGAGCGTGAGGACCGCGCGATCGGCGGCGGAATCGAGCACGATGCGCCCGGCGGAAAGATCGTCCGCCAAACGTCGAGCCAGCATGTCCGCGAGCGGGTTGTCCGCGGGTGTCGAGGCCGGTGCGGGGACACTAGCCGGGACAACCGCGACGCGCGTCAACGTATCGATCACCGGCCTCGCCTGCGCGTGTTGTCGTGCTTCGAGCAACACTGTCAGCGACGCGAATGCGGCGAGCGACAGCGCGACGACCGCCCCGCATAAACGCCACCGGCCGCCTCCGCGCCAAAGGTGTTCGCACCCGATGACCGGCCCCGGCCACGCGGGCGGTATGGCGCGCTGTGCGAGGATGAGTCTTCGCAGATCGGTGCGCATCGATTCGAGTCGAGCGGCGCCCCCTTCGAGCAGGCGGTAGCGGCCCTCCATGCCGAGCGCGAGCATGACGTAGATCAGCTCCAGCACGTCGCGATGCGTGCGCGCGTCCTGCGAAAGGTCGTGCAGCAGCGAGAAGAAGCGCTCGCCCCCCGAGGTCTCGCCATGAAACAGCATGAGCAAACTCCGGCTCGCCCACGCTCCGCCTCCGCCCGCCGGCGTCGCGGCAACGATCTCGTCGACGAACGTGCACACGCAGTAACGGGCCGCCATCCGCCCGCGTTCGTCGATCTGCCCATCGGCGAGCGCCTCGTCGAACGCCTCCACCATCGCGCACAACCGGTCGCGCAGCGGCTCCAGCGCCTCTTCGAATTGACGCAAGCGCAGCGTACAGGCGAGCTCCAGTAGCGGTCGAGCCGCCTCGAGCAGCGCGTTGTGCTCGCCGAGCGCTGGGATCGGCGGCACGACGACAGGATCGATCCGCTCGCGCGTCATTGACGAATCGCCCATAGCTGTAGCTCCAAACCAGGCAAGGTGCCCGCAACGTGCATCGCGAGCGCGCCGGAGGACGCCAACTGCGGCCACAGCGGATCGTGGGCGTCGAGCGCGAAATAGCATCGCTGCGCATGGAACGGCAACTGCCGCGGCGCAGCGGGCAACGGACGCAACCCGATACCCGGCAACTGCAAATTCACCAGGTCGTCGATGGTCTCGAGCGGCCCAATTTTCAGATGCTGCGGCAAGACCGCCGCGAGCGTATCGGCGGCCATATCGGCGCACGCGGTCAGAACGAAACCGCTGCTGGCGAATAGGCTCGAGTCCGCGACGCGCGCAACATGCAGGCCGAACGCCCGCGCCTCGAGGCCGATTGCGACCGCTTGCGGATTCATCGCGTGGCTTAACGCCTCACGCACGGTCTCGATCAGCGGCGCGAAGGTTGCGGCGAGTGCATCGTGCCGGTACGGACCGCGTTCGAGGGGCCGCACCGAGCCGCGCGTCAGTCCCGGCAGTTCTCCGGCGAGCGGCAGCAACGCGCAGTAGAGCGTCTCGGGATGAATGCCCTCGCTCTGCGCCCAGTGCGCAAGCAACGGCTCGAAGCGATTGACGAGTTGCAGCAATAGAAAGTCGGCCAACTCGGCCACCGCGCCGATACCCGGTTGTGCGAGGCGTGTCGACAGCATTTGCGCACGCTGCCGTAACAATCCGACGAGTTCGTCGACGAATGCGGACAATGGCGGAGCCACGCGATAATCGAGGCAGGGTGGGATATACGCGGTGTCGAGAACGAGTCGATGATCGGCCCGGCGCTCGACGATCCGCGCTACGCCGATGGCGGTGAACGCGTCGCCGACTTCATCGGCGAACGCAAGACGCAGATGTACACGTGCTACCTGCACGAGCGCGCGTTCTCCTGTGCGTGTATGGCAATCGTCGACGGCATATTCGGCCCGCCGGTACCTTGCATACGAAACCCGATCTCCAGCCGCGCCGGTCTCGTCCGAGTCTTCTTCCACCTCCGGCACGCCCGGCCTGGCAACTGCCAGTGCCAAGACCACGGTCGCCTCGCGCCGGCTCTCCGGCACATCGATCGGCAACGGCAAATCGCCGTTTTCGGGTAGCGAGAACGGCGTCCCATCGGGCATGACACCCTCGCAAGCGCGCAGGGCGAGCTTGCCGAGCGCCAGTTGCCCAGCGTCGAGCTCAAGTACCGAAAAGCCCCATTCGTGCGGCCCCCTCGGCGCGCAGCGCGCACCGACGAGCCAGTGCGTGTACCTATCGTGCTGTTGCAGATGCTGTTGCTGCAACAGCATCCCTTCCGACCACACGACCCTATCGTTACAAAGCATTCGTTTCCCCGAGAATCGTCCAAGTCTTGCACTCGTTTCGATGGATAGGCACGAAGTCCCGATCGCCTTCTTGCGCGCATCTCATTCGCCTGTGCGGCCCATCGATTGCGATAGCTTCTGCCAGAGCGGCTTGATAAACCGCCAAATAGCCCCCTCGTCACGTGCCGGCACGCGTTGGGGGGTCGCGCTCAGTGATATGCGCTCGCCGTCGAAAGCAGCGGCGACCGCAACAAAGCGCGATGCCGTCGGATTTACATCGACGATCGCCCGCCACTCGGCCTTGTCGATACGCTGATAAGCCGCCACTACGGCGAGCGAGCGAGTGCCGGCGTCGAGCGGCTCGACGAAGCGGATACGTTCGCCCGGGCGCAACACGATCACGCTACGCGCAAGCGCCGATCGGCCGAGCACGGCTTGATCGTGGTCATAGAGTTCGAAGAACGTGGCGCGATCGAATGCATCGCGCGCCGAGAGCGCATACAGACGCACGACGAGCGGCGCCGGCCGCGCATGCGCGTCGAGATTGACAGACGACGATGCGCTCAAGGTCCATTGCGCCTGGGCTTGTTCGTGCGCGTGTTCTTGGGTACCGTCACGCGCCGTGTACGCGCATGACGTCAGCAACAGCGCGGCGGCGGCGCACGGCACGGCGATACGCAGATGTCTCATCTCGCTCCGGAGCCGTCGTCGGCTTTTTGGGGTGTGCTCGGTGCCTCAGGCGAACCGCCGGGCGCCGACCCTGCCGCGCCGCCGCTATTCAACCCGACGATCGGACCGCTCACTTGCACGCCGGCGGGCGTGATCGTGACGAAGCTGCCTCCGCACTTGAGCGTCAGCATCGCACCCGCTTCGATGACCACGCTCGCGCCGCCTTTGAGATGAACGATCTCGCCCTGAATGGCGTAGTTCACGCCGGCCGCTTGCACGATATCGACACCCGCCGACAGCGTTGCGCTCGCGCCCACTTTCACGCGCTGGCCGTGATCGACCGTCAGGTCTTGAGCGCCCACCTTGACGCGTTGCCGGCCCTCGACGATCGCGTGCGAATCCTTCCCGACCCAAGCAAGCGAATCGCGCTTCACATAGGTGTCCGCGCGTCCGCCCGTATAGAGCAAGAGCTGTAGGTTCTTATCGTCGAACCGCAACTCGTTGCGCTCCCCATCGCCGGCCAACGACGCGCTGCGAATCGTCGAGATCGATTCGTGCGCGGGCAACGCATAGGGCGGCGGATTGGCGCTGTTGTAAAGCGCGCCGACGACGATCGGACAATCGGGGTTGCCGTCGATGAACTCGACGATGACCTCCTGCCCCACACGCGGCATAAACACCATGCCCCAATTGCGGCCGGCCCATCCTTGCGCCACGCGTACCCAGCAACGATGCAGACGTTTGTCGGCCGAAGGCGGGTCGAGCTGCTCCCAGTGGAACTGCACTTTGACGCAACCGTGCTGCTCGGTCGCCATTTCGTCGCCGTCGGGAGCGACCACGCATGCGCTTTGCACGCCCGCCTGCGGACGAGGCGTCACGCGTGCAGCTCGAAACGGGTAACGGCTCGGCAACGCGTCGAACGTGCAATGGAAAACGGGCGCCTCGCGCTGCGCGGCGTTGGGACTGGGTATATGATCGCCGACGCGAATTCGGTAGTGCGCCTGCGTGACGAGGTAGGCGCCGTTCTGGTCCGCACGCGGGTGGCCGGTCAACGTGATGAGCCGGCCCGAGGCGATCGCCCGCGCCGTCGCCGCTCCGGTCGCACATGCGCTTGCCGCCTGCGATGCATCGATGCGTGCCTGCGCCAAGCGGCGCCCATCGTCCTGCGAGCGGTAGTGCGTCTCGTATTCGGCCTTCACGTAGCGGCGTTCGCCTGCATCGGCCGATGCGCGCGCAACGAGCGCCTGCTGCTGTGCGCTCGCCTTCGCATTCTTGAAGTCGAACGCGGTCAGCTCGGCCGTGCCGGTCGTCAAACGCTGCTCGAAACGCCAGCGATAAATCGATTCCGAAAGCGGCCATGCGTCCATCCGCACGTCGGAAAACGGAATCGCTCCGCTATGGGCCGGCGTGCTCGGCGCATCGGCCAGCACCACCCGGTCGCGCCCATCTTCGTGTTCGAAAAAGTAATAGATGCCGTCGCGCTCGAGCAGGCGGCTCACGAAATCGAAGTCGCTCTCGTTGTACTGGGCGCAATGGTCGAGCGTCGGGTAGCGGCCAGCGCACGTGTTTCTGAAGTCGACGCCGTAGTCGGCCAACACAGTCTCGACGATCTCGAGCACCGTACGCCCGTGAAAGAAGCGGCAATGCGTGCCGCACGTCAGCAGCCACATCGTCGGCCTAACGATCGCCTCGTAGCGAACGAGCCCATGCCGGCCTTCGCCCGCGCCCGGCTCGACGATCGAGAAGCCGGCGACGATGCCGTTGAATTCGCGCACGCGCTCCTTAGCGTCCAATGAAATGGACAAACGCGTACCGAGCAGCGCGTCCGCCCCGAGATCGGCCCGCTCGCTAAGCAGCACGGTGCGCATTTCGAACAGGCGCGAGATCGCGTCGGAGCCGCTAGCCGACGACAGGACCAGCGTATCGTCGCCCAGCGCGGTGGTGACCCGCGCAGCACGCTGTGCTTGGAGTGAAGGGGGCATCGAATACCTCGCGTTAGCTCGTTACGGCACGAGCGTGTGGACCGTGCCGGCCAATGCGACGACGATGCTGCCGCCGAACGCGCAAAGGCAGACGCTGGCGTTCGTCAGCGCCGGCAGGCCGCCGATCAGCACCGTCGGGGCACCGGGCAGCCACGGCGCCTCGGTTTGCGGCAGGCACGGCGCCGGCGTCAGAACGCCCATCGCCGCCGCCGTCGCGGCCGCGACGGCGGGATTCGCAGGTGACGTGCACAGACCGAACGTCGGAATATTGACGAGCGGCGCGTGATCCATGATCGTCGCCGCGGGGCGCGATTCGATTAAGACGCGCGCCTGAGGCAAGACCACGAGCGCGGTAGGCGCCGCGCCGAACGAGCACGTCAGTTCGGCGCCGGCGACGACGGGTTGCGACATATCGGACTCCTTTCTCGCGAAATGTCACGGCTCGATGCGGCAGCCGAATTCGCCGTCTTCGACGGACAGCGTCATCCGCGCAGGCTTATCTTGTTGCGCTCGCCGACACAGCAAGGCTTGGCCGATTTCGGGCAAGATAGCCTCGGCGATCGCCGCGTCGATAAGCCGGGCGCCGCTTTCGCGCTCGGCGCACCGATCGACGATCGCAGCCACGACCGCCTCGTCGTAGGCAAGCGTCGCGCCATGCTCCGTCCGCACTTGTTCGCGCAGCCGCTCGAGCTGCGCTCGCACGATCGAGAACAACGTTTCGTCCGAAAGCGGCAAGTAGGGGATCGTGGTCATACGCGCCAGCAGCGCCGCCGGAAATACCGAGAGCAACGCGTCGCGCAGAGGCGAGCGCAGCGCGTCGAGGGCGGCGGCCGCTGCCCCACCCGCTTCATGCCACGCCTGCAAGATGCGCTCGTCACCCAGGTTCGTCGTAAGCAGAATCAGCGTGTTGCGAAAATCCACGATGCGACCCTGCCCGTCCTCCATCCAGCCTTTGTCGAATACTTGATAGAACAGCGCATGGACGTCGCGGTGCGCCTTCTCGATCTCGTCGAGCAGCACGACGCAGTACGGCTTACGCCGAACGGCATCGGTCAACGCGCCGCCTTCGCCGTAACCGACGTAGCCGGGCGGCGCGCCTTTCAGCGTCGAAACCGAATGCGCCTCCTGATACTCGCTCATGTTGAACGTAATGAGATTGCGCTCGCCGCCATAGATTGCCTCGGCCAGCGCTTGCGCTGTTTCCGTCTTGCCGACGCCGGACGGCCCCGCGAGCAGGAAGACGCCGAGCGGTCGCCCCGGCCGCTGCAACCCCGCACGCGCGGATCGCACGCGTCGCGCGATCCGCGCCGTGGCGTGGGCTTGGCCGACGATCCGTTCATCGAGACGCGCGGCCAAGCCGAGGACAGTATCGACTTCGTCGCGAAGCATGCGGCGCACGGGAATGCCGGTCCAATCTTGAACCACGGATGCAACGGCTTGCTGGTCGACGTTCGCCACGACGAGCGGCGTTTCCCCTTGTTGCTCACACAGTTCCGATTCGAGGCGCGCAAGCTCGGCGCGGCGCGCGTCGTCCGGGCCGCTTGCATCGTCGAGCGCCGCGCGCAACGACAGCACATCGGCAACTCGGCGTGCCTGGCTTTGCCAGCGCCGCTCAAGCTCGGCCGCTTCCTCCCGCTGCTCACCAAGCGCTTGTTCGATCTGCGTCACGCGCATCGGCTCGCCACGGCCGAGCGCTCGCTCGCGCGATACGGCGCGATACTCCGCTGTGAGCGTTGCGACGCGCTCGCGCGCATGATCGAGCAGCGGCGGAACGGCATCGCGACTGGCTGCGACACGCGCGCAAACCGTATCGAGCAAACTCACCGCTTTATCGGGCAATTGCCGGTCGTTGATATAGCGATGACTGAGCGCAACGGCAGCATGTAACGCCTCCTCCAGTACCAGCACGCCATGATGCGCCTCCATCGCCGGCGCAACCGCCCGCAACATGGCGAGCGCGCGCGCCTCGTCGGGCTCGGCGATCGATACGGGCTGGAAACGCCGCGTGAGCGCCGGATCTTTTTCAATGTGACGTTTGTATTCGGCCCAAGTGGTGGCGGCGATCGTGCGCAACGAGCCGCGCGCCAACGCGGGCTTGAGCAGATTCGCCGCATCGCCGGTGCCCGCGGTGCCGCCGGCGCCGACCAACGTATGCGCTTCGTCGATGAACAGAATCACGGGCGGTTGCGCCGCCTGGACTTGTTCGACGATCTGCCACAACCGCGCTTCGAACTCGCCCTTCGCGCCCGCGCCGGCCTGTAGCAATCCGATATCGAGCGAGCGCAGCGAAACCCCACGCAGCGCCTCGGGCACCTCGCCCGCGACGATTCGCTGAGCTAGCCCTTCGACGATCGCGGTCTTGCCGACCCCGGCATCGCCCGTCAACAGCGGGTTGTTTTGTCGACGTCGCAGCAAGATATCGATGACCTGGCGAATCTCCTCATGCCGCCCCACGACGGCATCGAGCTTGCCGTCGCGGGCCAGCGCAGTCAGATCGACGGTGTAGCGCGCGAGCGCGTCCGATTCGGGCAAGGTTGCGTCGCGCGTATCGGTCGCTGCTTCCGGCGAGGTTGCCGCGACGTGCTCGAAAGCGCGCGCGCACGCGCCCTCGTCGAGCCGCGCGAGCGAGGGCGCGTGCGCGGTCAACATGCGCCGAAGCGTCGGCGTGGCGACGATGCCGATCAGCAGATGGCCCGTGCGGACCTGCTGAGCGCCGTACATGAGCGATGCATAAATCCAGCCGCGCTCCGCCGCTTCCAGCACGTCGTTCGACAAGTCGATCGTTTGTCCGGCACGGCTCGGCAACCGATCGAGCGAGCGCTCCAGTTCATGTCCGAGCAAGGTGGTGTCGATATCGAAAAACGACGCGATACGCCGTAAGTCGGAATCGTCATGCCGGACGATTTGCAGGACCCAGTGCGCCAATTCCACGCGCCCATGGCCGCGGGCCTTGCCCAACGCGGTGCCGCTTTCGACGGCTCGATAGGCCAGCGCCCCCAATCTGCCGAACAGTGCGGCGCGACTCAGTTCAGTCATGAAGCTTGTTCCTTACTCAGTGTCCTAACTAGTTCGATATCGCCGCGAAAGCGCAACGCGGGAGCGGCCCCGACCGAGCGCGTCGATCCGAGCCACGTATGCCGCGCAAGCCGCGTCTTCGCGCCGAGACGCATAGCCGGCGCGGCATCGTGCGTGAGCCTCAATTCGAGTTCGAAATCCTGCGTGGGCCCGGCATAGAGGCGAACCCATTGCGCCATGCGCCGCAGCCGAGCCGTACCGGGCTGGAGACGTTCGCATTGCGCGGCGCTTAGCGGGCCGATGACGACGCGAAACTTCTGCTGCCGGTCCCATACGCGGCGCCCCAATACGTATCCGGCGCCAAGCGTGCCGCGATGGCGCGGGCCGAGCCGCACGCCCGCCGTTTCGGGTAGCGGCAGCCATTGCCCGACGAACGACTCGATACGCACCGGTACGTCGAACTCGTCAGACAGCAACGCCGCGAGACCGGACGCATGGCGACGGCGGTCGCCCAGCAATCCCGCCGCACCGAGCCGCGCGCCGTCCCCGATGGCCGAGTGCGGCTCCGAGCCGGCCTCCTCGAGGCCGAGGCCGCACACGCTGCGCACGTAGGTGGCAAACCGGTCGTCGCCCGCGCGATCCAAACCGATGACCGGTTGCGCGTCGGCCCAAGCGCGGTATAGCAAGCTCGACATCCGGTGCTGAAACATGTCGAGAAAGCGCTCGAACGTGCGGTCTTGCCGATGGAGCGCGCGCGCGCGAACGTATTCGGTCAAGTGCAGCGGCATCGGCCCATCGGGTCCGAGCAGCCCGAAATCCAATGCCAGGCGCGCCGGCCGGGTGCTATCGCCCGGTTCGTATGACATCACCTGCGCCGAACTGAAACGCAAATGCGCGTCATGCCCGAGGCGAATCGGCTCGAGCGCCGCCTTGTTGCCGCGGCCCAAGCGGGCATGTCCGGGGTGGGCGCACTCGATCAGCCGCAACGCCTGGAACGATTGGAATTGCTTGGCATCCCGAAGCAATCTTTCGAGGCGAATCAAAGGATCTCGCATCGCCCCGCCTTCGCCGGATACCGGGTAACGATCGATCGCGCGGGCGTGCACACCACGGTCTCGGCGAATTGATTGATCGGCATGTACTCCGCGAGCGCCACGGCCAGCACTGTCCCGAGCAGCGAAGCGCGCGCACCGGCTTGGGCACGCTCGTCGAACGTCAGCACGATTTCCAGACCTCGCCCATAACAAACCGGCCCAGGCAGCGGCAGGCGCCGCGTGATCGTTTTCGCGCTCGCCTTTTGCAACGAAGCGATTTGGTGCCGTCCCACCGCATCGTCGGCGGGACACAACGCGGCCAGCCATTGCCGCAACGCGCGGGCATCGTCCGCGCCCGATGACGGCGCGGCGCCGTTCGCCCCGCCCGAGCCTACGCCGGCAAGCAATGGGAGGCGGCTCGTCGAAAGCATGTCGAGCAAATGCCATAGGTTCGCCGGCTCAGCAAGCGCCGGCCGCGGAGCCGTAGGCCCCGCCAGACAACGAATGTGCTCCACCGCTTGCAATTCGCTATCACCCGTGAAGTCGGTCGCGCCGACGCCTACCGGCATCGATAACGGCAAATCTCGATTCGTGCAAAGTACGTCCGCGCCGAGCTGCCGCAAATCGGCCCGATACGGGGCCTCGTTCGGCGTCACGAGAGCCGCGAACACCTCCGTGCCCGCATAGCGCGAGCGCGCGCCGCGCATGCGCTCGCTCGACGAAAGCAAACGCGGGGCTCGACGCATTTGGAAATAGCCCGGCGCGCGCCCCCCCTCGCCCGGGTCGCGCGCTCGATAAAACGGGGCGAACCTTTGCGGTGCGGCATCCCCCGCCGCATAGCCGTCGATTCCTTCGATCGAAAAGACTTCGAAATCGAGCGGCCGCGTTCGATCGACGACGACGTGGTGCTCGAACCGCCGCTCATCGATCGCAATCCGGTCCGCACGACGCGGAAACAAGTTGATGGCCGGCGTGCAATGCAGCGCGAAGCTCGATGCGTCGACGCTCGTTTGCAATGTCGCGTCATACGCGTCGAGCAACAGCAGGACCTCGAACATGACCTTATCGGCGTCGCCGCCTTCGCCTATCACCGCGGCGAGTTCGTCCAAATGCGCCAACTCGACGAACGCATATCGCTCGGGAAACGCAAAATATTCGCGCAGCACACGGCATCCGCGATAGGTGGCGCTTGGCGCGGATAACAGCGCCTCCGCATCGTCGAATCCTTTCGCCTGCACGCAACGCAACGGAAGCGGCACATAGCGGGCAGTTCGACCGTTCCCGATACGCAAGGCGGCCGCCGCGCAATGACCCGCCATCCGCAGATGGAGCAGTTCCGCCACGCCCTCGCTGCCGCGCAGATAAAGCGGCACGCGATCGAGCAATCGCGTCGTCGCCTGCGCCGCCGGTCCCCACTCGAAGCGCAGCGTCAGCACCGCCTTCGGCGCGGCGTCCAGCCGAGGCATCCAACCCTGCGGCAGGCAATCGAATCCGCGATAGTCGGCATGCGCAAGTCGCAGCGGCAACAGCGTCAATGCGTGCGCGGTCCGATACTCGCAACGCGTCGTCCCGTCGCGATCGAGCTGGCTCGACAGTGCCGTACCACGCGGCACGGCGATGCCGCGCGCGAGCGCCGGATGCGTGCGATCGGGCTCGACTTGGACGACGGCCATAGACGGTGTCGGTGCGAGCAGGCCCGGATAAATCATCTCGGCAAGGTGCTGCGTGAACCGCGGAAACTGCGCGTCCATCTGCATGCGGACCCGCGCGGCCAGAAAGCTGAACCCCTCCAGCAGCCGTTCGACATACGGGTCGGCGCACTCGAACGCGTCGAGTCCCAGACGCGAGGCGACTTTCGGAAACGCTTGCGCGAACTCCCCACCGAGCTCGCGTAGATGGCGCAATTCGTCCTCGTAATACGCCAGCAACGCGTCGTTCATGCCGCACTCACCGACACGCCCGAGTCGGCCCCCTCGATGATGCGCGCCTGTCCCGACTCCAGATCGAGCTCGGTCCTGAAGTAGAGCCGTTCGGGATACGGCTGCGCCCACAGATCGGCCTCCACGAGAAACGCGACTTGCGCGTGCATCGATGCTTGATCGGTTTCGAACGGGACAACCCGCAACGTCCCCGCAACGATGCGGGGCTCGAAGCGCGTAATCGTGCGTTCGATTTCCTGCCCCAATGCGCAGACGTTCAGGCTTGAGCGCACCGTTCCCGTGACGTCGCGCAATCCGTAGTTGAGGACCGAAGCCGCCGCGAGCGGGTGGGCATCGAGCGAGGCGCACCCATACAAAGCATGCGCGTTGAGCAAACTCGACAGATCGCGCAAAACACTCGCGCGCAACTGCTTCGTCGTCATGACGCGTCGCTCGCGCGGCTCGGCGCGCTCATGGGGCGCATCGTCGGACAATCGATCGAGCAACGCCGGCTGCAAGCGGTCTCGGCTCGTGAGTTCTGCCATGGGAAGTCGAAGCGTTGCAATCGCGGATGATGCGAGCGGCGCCGAGCAAGGGCCGGCGCCGCTCGCCGCCAGTGTTTTACGACACCTTCTTCGTCAGGACGTCGAAGCCGGTCTTGCCCTTCGAAACAAGCGCACCCGTCGCCGTGTTCTGCGAGAAATACTCGCGCTCGATCTTCTCGAACGTCAGCTCCAGGTGCTCGCTCGTACCTTCCGCGTGGTACGTATGGATGCGCGCGTTCGTCAGCGTGACGACGACGAACGGCTTAGGCGAGTTTTCACCGTCGGCCTTATAGTCCTTCAACGTCACGGTCCCGATCGGCTTGCCGCTATAGAATTGCGCCTCGATCTTCGGTGTCGATCCGCATACCATCTTGGTCACGCTGACGGGCGAGACGTAGGCTGCGCCGCTTCCCGACAAACCAGGCCCGCGCCCTTCCATCGGAATAGCCGCATCGAACGAAAAACTGAGCACGTCCATTTCATTGCTGGCACCGTCGACTTGCGATTCACCGTCAATGCCGGTCATCTTCATCGTCTTGACGATATTGTCGTAACTCATTAGGACTCCTATTGATGCATCAAAACTTCCCGCGCCGCATGCGCAACATGCATATGAAGCGACGGGTCCGGAAACTTAAGCGAAATTCACTCGCCGCCGACAACCGGCAGCTTGCTCACGAGCCGCAGCGACACGGTCAAACCCTCGAGCTGATAGTGCGGCTTCAAATAAAAGCGCGAGGTGTAATAGCCGGGGCTTCCGGGCACCTCTTCGACGACGACCGACGCGTCGGCTAGCGGCTTCGACGCTTTCGTTGCCTCGGAGGAGTGGCTCGGCATACCGTCGACATAGGTCATGACCCATTGATACAGCCACCGCTGCATCTCGTCTTTGGTTTTGAACGATCCGATCTTGTCGCGGGCGATGCACTTCAAGTAATGAGCAAAACGGCTACACGCGAAGAGGTAAGGCAAGCGTGCCGCCAACATCGCATTGGCCGTTGCCTCCGGGTCGTCGTACTCGGCGCTCTTGTGCAGCGACTGCGCGCCGATGAACGCGGCCATGCCCGAGTGCTTCATATGGACGAGCGGCAAAAAGCCTGCTTTCGAGAGTTCCGCTTCGCGGCGATCGCTGATGCCGATCTCGGTCGGACACTTGGCGTCCACGCCGCCGTCGTCGGTCGGAAAGACATGCACGGGCAGGCCTTGCACTGCCCCGCCCGACTCGACGCCGCGAATGCGCGAGCACCAGCCGTAATCCTTGAACGAACGGTTGATGTTCGCGGCCATCGCATAGGCCGCGTTTGCCCACGTGTAGCGGCTGCTGTCGCCTTCGGCCGTATCTTCCTCGAACGCGAACGCATCGACGGGATTGCTGGCGGCGCCATACGGCGCGCGCGCCAAAAAGCGCGGCAGCGCGAGGCCGATATAGCGCGAGTCCTCCGACTCGCGCAACGCCCTCCATGCCGCGTGCTCCGGCGTTTGGAAGAGCTTGGCGATGTCGCGGGGATTGGCGAGTTCCTGCCATGACTCCATCAACATCACGGCCGGCGAGGCGCCCGAAATGAAAGGCGCATGCGCCGCGGCACAGATCTTGGCCATTTGCGCAAGCAGATCGACGTCCGGGCCGCTGTTGTCGAAATAGTAGTCGGCCACAAGCGCGCCGAACGGATGTCCGCCGAATTGCCCATACTCTTCTTCGTAAAGCTTTTTAAAGAGCGGACTTTGATCCCACGCGGAGCCTTTGTATTTCTTGAGCGTCTTGTACAGCTCGGCTTTCGAAATGTTCATGACGCGCAGTTTCAACTGCTCGTCGGTCTCCGTATTGCTGACGAGATAGTGCAGACCGCGCCAAGCGCTTTCGACCCGCTGAAACGCCGAACAATGCAGGATTTCGTTGATCTGCTCGGTCAGCTTCAGATCGATCGCCGCGATCAAGGCTTCGACCGTGCCGGTCACATCGGCCGAGATGCAGGCCGTATCGACCAACGCTTGCTCGGCCAGCGTTCGCACGGCCTGCTCGACTGCCACTTGGGCGTCGTCCGTTCTCGGTTTGAACGCCTTGTGCAGCAGCGCGCCGAAATCGTCATGGTCGACGGACTCCGCCACGACGTGTCCGCTGGCCGCCGCCGGTTGCATCTGGGTGGCTGCTCTGAGCTCTGACATGGTGAGTGATCCTCAATGCGTGAATTAGGTGCCGGGCAGCGCATCGGTACCGGTTGCGGTATCGGATGCAGCAGCCTCGGTTTCGGCGGTGGCGTTGGGGCTGGCGCATAGCGTGTGCATCAACGCTGGATCGGCCAGCACCTGCGCGACGAGCGCTTCGGCATCGACCTTGCCGTCCATGTAGGTCAGCAGATTCGCCAAATGTGCGCGCGCTTCGAGCAGACGTCGAAGCGGCTCGACGCGGCCTGCAAGCGCGGCCGGCGAAAAGTCGTCCATCGATTCGAAGGTCAGGTCGATTCCGAGCTGGCCCTCGCCCGTCAGCGTGTTCGGGATCATTGCGGCGACGCGAGGCTTCATCGCCTTCAGACGCTCATCGAAATTCTCGCTATCGATCTCGAGAAACTGCCGTTCCGCGACGGGTAGTTGCGGCAGCGTCGATTGACCGGACAACTCGGCCATGACGCCCATCACGAACGGAAGGTTGACCTTCTTTTGCGCGCCGTACACCTCGACGTCGTATTCGATTTGCACGCGCGGTGCACGCGTGCGGCCCAAGAACTTTTGGCTGCTTTCGTTAGTCATGCAAACGACCTCTCCTCTGGTTCGCTCAAACAAAAAATGCCGGCTCGATCACGATTGCGCCGAACCCGCCCAGTGCCTCGCTTGTTCGATGCCGGCCGGCGTTAGATCGGCCACGAGATCGGTAAAGCGCATTCCCACGAGCGAGCGAGCGCGATGCAACAAAATCGGAACGGGACTGGACGGCTCGGCAATGGCGTAATACGCGCACAGGCGCTCGAGCGTGCGGATGACGTCGTCGCGATCCGCGATCCGGCCGGTGTCGCGCTGCACCGGCACACTCGACGACGGCTCGCCCGTCGCGCCCTCGAGCGCCGCTCGAGCCGGGTGCCGCGCGAGTTGCATACCGACGGCCCGCTTCGCATGCCCGAGCACAAGTTCGAGCGCCGCTAACGTCACGGCGCAGCGATGGCCAACCCGCTCGTTCAGTTGCGCATCGATGCGCTTGAGCGACGACTCGGCATTAGCGAGCGCATCGTGGATGGCCGTCACCTCATCGATCGATGCGGCCGCGAATGCGGCATCGATCGGTGCCGTGGCGATCGGCGGTGAATCCGAGCTCGATTCCTCCGCCGCCCGCTCGATGTCGTCCAGACTCACTGGGCCATGCCCCGTGGAAACGATTAGCGGCGCCACTTTCAGGTCACGCACGAAGCCGGTCTTTTCGTCGAGCGAAAGCAACGTATTGATCCGTGCGGTCGGATCGAGATCGTCATCGGTGTCGAGCTGCGGATGCAACGCGTCCCAGTAGCGCGCGAGCAGGCCTTCGATCAAGGCGAGGCCCTCCGCAATCGCCGCGGCGCCGTGGAGCGCGACAAGCGAGCGCGTGAGCCATACGGCCAAGCGCAAGTCGCGGCTTTGAGTCATCAAATCGAGCGTCGCCGCCTTGACGCGCCGCCAGTCCGCCTCGACAGCGGCGACGTGCATGCTGCCGTACTGCACCTCGGGGCTGCCCTCGAGTGCGCGTGCGGCCTCGAGGAAGGCCGGCGAATATTCGAGGTCGGGGCCGCAAGGGGATCCGGCATCGATCGGTTGCAGCAGCAGCGGGACGTCGATGAGAGTCATGTCGAGTCGTGGAAATCAAGCGATCGAAGCATGCGGCGGATACGAGGTGCGATCTGAATCGGGCCGCTACCGCCGGGCTTCTAACAAGGACTCAATTGTTGGCCTTATCGCGCAGACCCTCATCCTGAAAATTCTTAGTCTTAGGACGAGATAACCGTTTGCAAGTACAGATCCTCCGCCGTCGCATTGCGCATCGCCGACGTCTGGCGTGCGATGAGTTGCGCCTCTGCCGCGACGTCGCCCGATCCCACGAGTGCGGAGACGAGTTGGCGCGGATAGTTGAAACCGGCCTCCTTCAAGACGCGATCGGTCAGGTAGACTGCCGCGCCACGGTTCGCGTCGGCGAGCGCCTTCGGTACCTTGCCGAGCCCGGTCACCGCGCAGATCATCTGGTATGCGAGCTTACGCTCGAGCTCGACCTCTTTTAGTCCCGATGCCGTGAGATAACGCAAGCCGTCATTGACGACATAGATCTTTTTTGCGGGTTCGACGACGCCATGCGCACGACCGCCCGGCGAAAGCGCCTGAAAATCGATATCGCCTTCGAGCACGAACTTCCATGGGTCGGCACGCGAGGCTTCGTTCACCGGCATCTTGTCGAACATGCGTCGGAACGTGACGCTCCGGTGGTAAAGGCGGCCGTAAAAGTCGGTGATGACCAGGGCGTCCCCGGCGAACTCGGGCGTCATCGTCCGGTTTTGCACGTAAAAGCCGAAGTTCTCATCGAACTTCTCTTTGAACGTGCTCCACGAGAGGAACACTTCATCGTCCACGGCCTCGATCTCGTCGAGCGCGGCCTTCGTACCGGCAACCGTCAGACGCGACGAGACCGGCGCGCCCGCAACACGGGTCTCGGCTGCGATGGCGCCGCGCTTGGCGTCGACAAGCGTATCCAAATATCCGTTCTCTTTCGCGGCGAGGCGTGCGGCCTGCTTTGCGTTGTACTCGACGGTTTGGTCCACCGGCGTATCCGTCGTCGCGTTGCTGCGGCGATACATGACTTGCTCGGGAATTTCGTAGCCGGCCTCGCTCAAAATCTTATCGGTCAGATAAACGACCGGCCCGCGATTGCGTAAGTCGAATGCGCGCTCCGGATCTCGCCCCCCCGTCAATGCGTGAATCATTTCGTGCAGATAGGCTTGCTCCCGCGTCATCGTTTGCGAGCCGCCGGCGGACATATACGGCATCGCGGCGATGTCGGCATCGTTCGGCATATAGATGCGCTTGTGCTCGAAGTCCGTATAGGCCTTGCGCGGCGAACCGAGCGGCCCGGCCTCGCCTATCACGAACTCCCACTTCTTCCAGCCGTTCGCCGTTGCATTGCTCGCCCGCGAGTCCAATACCGCGTGTCGATTGAACAGCCGTCGGAACGTTCCGCTCGATTCGTAGAGATCGTCGTAAAACGACCTCGCATCGAACCGCGACGTGTTGGCCGGGGGGGCGCGCAAGACGAACGAGTCGGAAAAACAGATATCGAATTCGCGCAGCGCCATATCGTCGGCACGCTCGAGCAGCGCGGCCACGCCTTGGACGGTCATTCGATCTTGCGTCCACGCGCCGCGTGCCGTCGGTTCGCCGAGTCGAGGATGCGCCTCGCGCACATAGCCCTTCCCTGTGCGAGGATCGATGTCGATAGCCGGCGCGTCGGGGACCCGTTGGCGCGTACGCCAATCGACCTCGAAGAAGGCATCGCCGTCGCGAGCGATCGGTATGATTCGATCCTCGAGGTCGAGATGCACGACGTCGTAGTTGCGCCAGCGTATGCTGCGGTTCTCGCGTGCTTGTCGTGCGAGGTCGCGCAAGGGTTCGGGAACATTGGCGTCGGGCCGCGAGATGTGCACCGGATCGGCGCTCATGACGAGCATCTCATGATGGCCCGCGACATTGAACTGCGACGCGTCGACGCGTCCAAGCACGCGTCGCAGCCTCGGCACGACCGGATGCGTTGCCCGCGAGCGTCCGCCCCCTGCCCCTGTCGACAGATCGAACAGGTCGGCACCTAGAAAGAACAATCCGAAGGCGGCGCGCGCCGCATCGCGATGGCGCACGCCCTCCTCGATGTTATAGACGGGCCCGAGGATCGGCACGGTATTGATCCACGTCTCGAACCCTCGCACGAGCGCCCGGTGCGATTCCGTTTCGACGGCCAGGTTGCCGGCGATTTCGTTCGCGACCCGGCCCACCGTCTCGGGCGATACCGGCATCGACTTCCCGCGCAGGCGCTCCTTGGCCGCGGCTACGACCCACGGCTGCATAGACAGTCGTTCGTTGAAGGCCACCTCTTCGCGCTGGAGTTCGTCGCGCGGCGTGAGGTGGGTACGATCGGGCAGCACCATCGAGGACCCGATCAAACCCACCCAATCGGCCCTATCGAGAAATTCGTCGGCGAGATCGCCGAATGCGTTTTTGATCAGGTTCGGATTGTCGCCCGAGATCGCATAGTGCCGGCCATCGAATATCGCCGCGTCGCTCATGCCCGCGCGGCGCAAAACAGCGATCGCCGCTTGGCGTCGATCGAACGCCGGCGGCGCGCCGTAGGCGAGGAGCAACCGCTCGTTCGCATACTCGATGACGGCAGCCGCGCGCGCGTCGAAATCCCCGCCGACGAGCCGATTAGGCGTAAGCACCCCCGTCTCCTTGACCTGCCGTGCGAAGCCGGCGATCGGGCTGCTGTCGTCGTCGGCGGCCACCCTCAACGCTTCGAACAACGCCAAGAACGCCTGTGACCGGCGTGCCGGATCGACATCCTTCCAACTGCCTCCCAGCGGGGCCCATGCCGACAAAAAGCGGCCCACCCATTCGGCGGGTTGGCTGTCGCCGTTTACCATCGAATCCAGCACGCGGTCATTGACCTGGTTTTCGTAGAGCAAATTCAACTGCTCGTTCGAAAGCACTTCGAATCCGCTAGCGCGAGCCAGATGCGCCGCGAACAGCAAACGCGGATGATAGGGATAGGCGTTGCCGCCGATCCACTCGCTTTCTTGTTTCGCGAAAGCGCTAACGACGTCCGCCTCTTTGCCGTATTCCTTGGCGGCGGCCTCGTTGTATTGCTCGATTCGCAACAGCGCCGTCGCCATGGAGTGAGCCGGTGAGCCGATCGCAAACTTCGTCGATTCGCTCATTTCCTCGAACTTGCGCGCGAGCAACGTCCTTCGCTCGCCTTTCGTCAGCGAAGCCAGTGTAGGAGCTGACCAGACTTCTTCTTGGTCGATAAGATCGTCGAACGATTTGCCGCGTGCGTTACGCAACGCGAAACCGTCGAAGTAAGGCACCGTTTGTTTGAAGGACGGACTCGGCACGAACAGCGCGTCCAGCGCACGGCGTATCGGATAGTCGGTGCCTAGTGCGCGCATAAAGGCAGCGCGCAGTTCCGCCAAGGTCGCGCAGGGCCGATCGTTCGATGTGGCCGTGCCCGAAGTGTCAACGGGCACTTGCGGCCGTTGCAATCGCTCATAGAGAACAGCCGCTTCGTCCAACACCGCTTCATCGGCCAAAAGCGACGGATCGAGCGTAGTCGTGAACGCATCGGGGATCACGCGCCGGCGATGGTGCGCCACGGCGCACAGCAAATCGCTCGGGCGGTCGGCATAGCGCCGAGCCTTGCTTTCATCGACCCATGCCGACAACGCGACGTTCAACCGTTCCAGGATCGCTGCGTCCCGCGACGCAACGGTCGACGCTGTCGGCGCGGACGATAAGCCCGCGCCGGCCGTCAGCGCGAGCCCATCGGCCAATGCGCGGCGCAATCGCCGCTCGATCGTCGACGCAGCCGCCCTATGTGCCGCTTCGTCTTGACCTTGCGCGACGCCCTCGGGTGCTTGTCGTGTCGGCGTGCCCGCATTCGACCAGCGTCCTTCGTCAACGGCACGATCGCCGCCAAGCGTCGTCTCGGCGCGTTCGATATCGATCGAACCGCGCTGAACCGAACCGCTCGTCGGCCACCTGACTACCATCCCCATAGCTATGCTCCGCTTCGAAAGTTCGACCGATGTCGGACGATCTTTCAAAAACGGGCGGATATCCTCGCGCGGCAGCGATTCCCGGACTACGTTACAGAAAGGTAAGCGGCTCGCCCCACCGCTGCGCGGCAACGAGCTTGCATCTCACCGCGGCTCGTGCGCTTTCGAGCGTTCGTCGATCAATGCGCGTCTGAGCGCGACGAGCGTCGAGCAAGCGGCTGGCATCGCTAGCCCGATCAGCGACGGATCGCCCAGACGCAGCGCGCGCTCCGCGCAACTAAGCGGTTCGAGCGCGCATTCATCGCTTACAAAAAACGCGGCCGTGCCGGTTAGCCTATGCAACGCCTGAGCCGCAGGCTCCCACTGTTCGTGCTCGAGCGCGCCGTCCAATGCGAGACGTTGGCAATCGAATTCGTCCAGCGCGACGGCAAGCAGCGTACGCAAACCTGCCTCGCCGTACAGCGCCGCCAACTCGGATAGGTCAAGCGGGCACTGTTCGTGCGTTTCGCGCATCTCGCCTACGCGCCGGTTATACGTCGACATCGACCGTCTCTCCCCACTTTTCCAACATGGCGGCAAGCTTGACCCGCGTGATCGGCTTGGCAAGGTAGTCGTCCATTCCGGCTTCGCGGCAGGCGCGCACGTCATCGGAGGTCGCGTTCGCGCTGATGGCGACGATCGTTGTGCGCGGCAGACGCTCGCCTTGCGTGTTGCGGATATTGCGCGCGACGGTGTAGCCGTCCAAGCCCGGCATGTGACAATCGAGCAACACGATGGCCGGCCGCATGCGGCGCCAGCATTCGTAACCTTGTATGCCGTCGGCGGCCTGCATGGCGCTGACGCCGAGCGCGCGAAGTTGTCTCACCACGATGTCTCGATTGACGTCGTTGTCTTCGATGACGAGTACCCTACCGATCGTGCGCGGCGCCTCATGCCCATCCGATAACGCGGCCATGCCGTTTTCGCCGAGGTCGAGGACAGCCGATGAGCGACTGTCCGTGCCGATTCGCTCGACGGCCGGCACACTCGACGCTTCAGCCCGACCGAGCGCCGCGCAGACGGCTTCGACGAAATCGCCGACGAAGCGCACGAGCCGTTGCCGCCCATCGCGTGAGCTCACCACGACGGCGCCTGCCGGATCGGTCGATACCTCGAAGTCGCACTCGCGTCCGCGCGCGACGCAACGAACGCCCATTTTCGCGAGGGAAGCCCGAACGGCCTGATGCATCGCCGGCACCGGCATACTCAAGTTCGCGCGCGCCGGGGCGACGCAGGGCCAAACGCGCAGATCCCCGCCCCAGCGAATCGGCAACCGGACACGCACGTGCGTCCCCTCGCCGACCCGGCTCTCGATATCGATCGTGCCGTCCATGAGGTCGACGAGCCGTTTGACGATCGACAACCCGAGACCCGTCCCGCCGTAACGCCGCGTCGTCGTGCTGTCTTGCTGGGTGAAGGGCGCGAACAGACGCGCGCGATACGCTTCCGAAATACCGGCACCCGTATCGACGACCGACACGATAAGCCACGGCCGTCCACGCACGCTCTTGCGCCGCACCTCCAGCACGACATGGCCTTTGTCGGTAAAGCGAATCGCGTTACTGAGCAGGTTCGTCATGATTTGATTGACACGCACTTCATCGCCGACGAGTTGCCGGTCGAAATGCGGCATGGCCGCCAGATAGAGCCCGAGCCCCTTGCGCGCCGCCAACGGCGCATGCAATTCCGCCGCCGCGGCAGCCAGCGCGCAGACATCGTAGGGCGCCGTCTCGAGCGTCAATGCGCCTTGCTCGATCTTCAAATAGTCGAGCGTGTCGTCGACGACGCGAAGCATCAGCCGCGCGGAATGCTGTGCGATATCGAGATAACGTCGCGGCTCCTCGGGCAACTGCATCGTATCGAGCACGTCTAACACGCCGACGACGCCGTTCATCGGCGTACGGATCTCATGGCTCATCATCGCGACGAACGCCGACTTCGCCCGATCGGCCGCGAGGGCTTGCTCGCGCGCCGCGATCGCCTCCGTCCGAGCGGCCACGGCCGCCGCGCGCGCCGCTTGCGTACGCCGATAGGCCCATGCGAGCGAGCCGATGACGACCAGCGCGATGGCGGCGGCGCTCGATGCAAGCCCGATAACGGCGCGCTTCTCGTAGCCCAATACGATCGTCAGCGGCCTGGCTCGGCTGGCCAGGCGGGCAAGTTCGCGCGGGCTATAGGATGCGAGATACCGATCGAGCATCGCGGCGAGCGGACGATCGGCCGGCTTGACGGCGAAACCGATCCGCTCGACGCCGGCCGTGGCGGGATCGATCGTTAGCTTATGGGGCGCGTAGCGGTCGCCCAGCTCTTCAGCCGCGATCGCGTTGACGAGCGCCGCATCGGCGTTGCCGGCGAGTACGGCCCGCAGCGCATCGGCCGCGGTCGTCCTTGGCACGAGTTCGGCTTCGGCGAGTAACGGCTCGGGCACGACGCGGCGCATCCGCCAGGGCGTCGTTGCAATGCGGCTCGCCTGCGTATCGTCGGGCTCCGCCCGTACGAACGACCAGGGGAAGCTGTCGTACGGGCGCGTCGTCACAAGCGCGTTCGTCGAGGGACCGGGGCCGAGCGGAAACGACGATACGAGATCGACGACACCGTCCCTAAGGGCTCGCGCAGGCTCATGCGCGGCATCGAGCAGTACGGGTTCGAATCGAAGACCTGCCGCTTGGGCGAACTGCTTGAGCAACGTGGCACCGAACCCTTGCCATCGGCCTTGGTCGTCGATGAAATCATAGGGACGGCCCAGCCGCTGAACGCCAACCCGCACTACGGGGTGCCGACTCGCCCACTCGCGCTCGGCATCGGTCATGCGCAGTGGCGCAGCCATCGCGCTGCGCGACGACGCGCCGAGCACCGGTTGAATCTCCATTTCGCTGAACGTCGACGGCGCGATGGCGGCCAGCCCCTCAGCGATCGTCGCCGTCAAAAGCGCGTCGTCCCGGCGCGATGCCAGACACAGAGCAACCGAAACGGGCAGCGCGACCGGCGTCAGCGTGCCGATTCCGCGCATGGCAAGGGCCTCGACATTCAGCGGATGGATGCCGACGAAGGCATCCGCGCGGCCGCTCGCGACAGCCTCGAGAGCGGCCGCGCGCTCGGGCATCGGTTGGACAGGGATACTAGCGAGCTTGGCATGCAAGGTCGCGACGCCGAGGCCCGCGTCCGCAACGACCACGCGCTTTCCGTTCAAATCGGAAAGCGCTTGAAGCGGGCCGTGCCCGCGTGGCAGCACGGCGCCGATTCGCAATGCCGCGTAGGGCTGGGACAGGATTGCTGCGCCTTCCGGCGCCGGATCGTCGCAGGCCACCGGTACGACGTCGATCTCGCCCGTCCGCAGCGCGGACCAAGCATCGCCGACGGACGATACGGCCCGATACTCGAGCCGTACCGCATGGGCGCGGGCGATCGCTCGCAAGACATCCGCGTTGAGGCCATGCCGCACGCCCGCATGATCGACGTAGTCGAGCGCCGCCATATCGCCGCCATATGCACCGACGCGCCACACACTCGGATTGCCTTGCTTCGCGTCCAGAGAGCCAGATAGGCAGGCGGCTGCCATCAAGCCGATCAGTTGCCGGGTCAATCCGGACGATCGGGACCCGACTTGCACGACACGACGCACGAAACGCACGCCCACGCCCATCGCGGCCTCCCTGCGCTCAATACCGGAACTTCTCTTTAAGAAACAGCGCGAGGCCCAGATCGTCGGCAACGCGCAGTTTGCGCATCGCACTGCGTTTATGCGTGCTGACGGTCTTTTTACTGCGCCGCAGCCTCGCAGCCGTTTGCGTCACAGACAACCCTTCGGCAATGTGCCGCAGGATTTCGATTTCGGCCGCAGACAACATGTCCTCGCGCGCATGCGGGATCAATGCCTCGACGCGGCCTTCGCGCATGACGAAGAATTTGCGCGGCGAGGCGACGGCATTGCGGATTGCCTCGGCGATAAGCGGAAGCGGAGTCGACTTTTCGAGAAATGCGTTGGCGCCCGCGCGATGGCATACGCATTCCGCATCGCTTGCCCGCGCGGCCGATAGGACGACGATGGCGAGCGGCGGTGCCTCGACGCGCAACCGTTTGACGAAGGTAGCGCCGTCGAGTCGATCGCCGGGAAGGTAAAAATCGACAAGCGCCACATCGCACGCGCCACGTTCGAGGACGGTGAATAGGTCGTCGATCGTCGAGACGTTCGCAACGAGTTCGAAATCTGCGTGATCGCGCAGATAGGTTGCCACACCGAGCGCGACGATCGGATGGTCATCGAGCACCGCGATACGAATTCGATGCCTGGGACGGGACAACAATAAGACTTGCCGGGGAGTCATGCGTTTCATCCTCGCTATTGCCATTGCGACGTGAAGAGACCGCCGCTCTAATGTATTAAGTCATTGGGCGGGTACGAATTAATGCACGAATAAGCCGAGTAATTATTCCGCCATGTGTTAGGCGATCAATCGCGAATTATCTTCAGGAAAATTCTTAATCAATTCGACGTGACGTGAAATTCACACCACCGGACCGCGAGGCCTCTCAACCTTGGCGTTTCCCGCCACACGCGTACACGGCTCGCTCGATTCTAGCTTAAGCGAACGACGCCAACAACGCTGAAAGACATGCATTTTGTCTGAAATACGCGGAACCAAGCCACGCACCTTCTTTTAGTCCTAAAATCTCACCAAAATAATCTCACGCAGCCAATTTGTGCTTATCAAATAACGATGCAAATCAAATAGCCGCGAGAAAAATCTGAATTTCAATTTGCGTAGAACGCGATGTACAGGATCGACTTATGCGGCCGAACGCGGATGTGAGCTGGAAAGATCGGAACGTGAGCGAGCGAGTGGCCGCAAGGCACCGCATGAGTGTTGCGACTTCGACATGAAGACCGCTGGCCGGCGAGGCCCGGCGCTAGAAGGGAGGCACACTGATACGACTGAATCGACAGCATCCGGCTAGAGCCAGCCTTCGCAAGCCGATATCGCACGCGGCACGCCTCCGGCGCGTACGCCGGAAACGCTACCCGAAACGCTACCCGAAACCGATCTCGGACCCGACCAAGCACCCTTACGCAACGCGTCCGACGTTCGGGCTGGCCAAAGACCGCCCGATAGATGATCCGACGAAGGCGGCTATCGCATGCGCTGCCGGACGCCGCTTGTCAGTGAAACAGCTTGGCCGTCGCGAATACGAGGCCCGTTAAAGCGATGGCCGTTCCGATGAACCATTTCAACAGCGTCGATTCCAGTGTCGTAACGTCGTTTTTCGTTGCTAGATGAAGCAGGCCTGCTTCGACGTGGGCCATGCGCTCGCGGATATCGGTCGTCATTTGTTCAAGCTCGGTGAGGCGTGCGTGAAATGACGGATGATCGCCGGTAAGGACGTGCAAGGGTACGGGGGAGTTGGGAAATCGGACAGATGGCTGGGGACGACGCTGGTCTCGCGCATTCGACATCATTGGGGTAGCTCGCTCGGATTCGTTCGGGGCGCGGCACGAGATCGCCCTCGCGCCGCCGTACCGCCAACGCCGTGCGCGATTGCCGCGTATTGCGGGCGCCAACGTTCACGCCCACACAAGCATCATCGACGATCGGGCCAAAGCGAAAAAGTCGGCCGAACGGCTAATTCGGCACTTCGCGCAGGTGCCGGCATGCGCCATGCATAGACTCAATGCCGCCCCCAATGAGCAAGGATGAGCAATGAAACCCATCTTGAAAATTTCGCTGGTCGTACTGGTGGCCGTTTTGGCCGGCAACCGGATTACCGATTTTCTGTGCGGGGCCCGGCCTAAACAGCAGCGCCTGCCGTTGTGACGAGCCGCGCACCGGCGTGAAACGATCCGGCGCGCGGCATCGTCAACGCGAGACCGCTCAGGCAAGCACCGCGTTAGGCGAGCCTGGCGGCATTGCCCACATGCTGCCAGGCCCGAAATTCCAGCCGGCGAACGATGATGGTATGCCCATCAGCGCCGTGGTGAGGCCGTCGAATAGTGCGATTTGAGTCAGATTCGAGAGCGTGCGATAACTCATAACCGATGTCGTACGTGTAGCGCGCTTGCGCCATTGTATCCAAAAGGATACAATGAAAACTGACCCCGCTCCAATCTTGACCTTGAACAAGATCAACGCCACCGAAGAATTTACCGATTGGGTCAACGCTCTTACAGACGTCAAAGCACGCGCCGCGATCTACCTGCGGATCAAGCGCGCCGAGTTGGGCAACTTCGGCGAGTACAAGGTTCTGGCGGAAGGTGTGTCGGAAATGAAGGTCAACGTTGGACCAGGCTACGGAGTCTATTTCGCGCGCGAAGGTCGTGTGACCTACCTACTTCTGTGCGGAGGCGATAAATCGACACAGAAAGTAGACATTAAGCGCGCCAGGGTCATTTGGAAGGCAATCAAGGAGCAAACATGAGCAAGGGCAAGGACAAGATCAAGATCGCCCGCTTCGACTTGTCGGAGCAGCTAGACAGCGAGGAAGTCATCGCCGCTTACCTCAGTGCCGCGCTAGAGGAAGGCGATCCGGATCTGCTTATGGCGGCGATCGCTGATGTCGCCAAAGCCCGCGGCATTGCCAGAGTGGCAGCCGACGCAGGTGTTGGACGGGAAAGCCTGTACAAGACGCTAGCGCCGGGCTCGAAGCCGAAACTTGAAACCGTCTTCAAGTTAATGCATGCGCTCGGCGTCAAGCTCACTGCTACACCGGAGACGGCGCACGCCTAACGCTCGTCACGGAGAAGTGCGGCATCGCGCGCTCGGCGGCTGGGAAGCCGGCGCCGCAAGGGTCGGCTGATACGATTGCGAAAAAACAAGCAACGGGGAATCACATGCGCGCTCCTTATCTGTTTGCCGCAGTTGCTGTCATCGCTGGCTGCACGACAATCTCCGACGTCACACCGGCCGGCGACGGCAACTACACGGTGACGACGCAAGTGCAAGGTGGGATGACGCCTTGGGGCGAGGTCAAGGCGTCGAGCCTGAAGCGTGCCGACAAATACTGCCGGCAACAAGGCAAGCAGATGCATCCGATCGAGATGAAAACTCACGGCGTTCGCGGATGGACGCCGCAGGAAGCGGATCTGACGTTCTCTTGCGTGGCGGGATGAGCCTCAGTTACAGCCGTACGCCGTGCAGTAATGGCTGTACGATTGTCCCTGTGAATTCGTGCCGTTAATGAGGCGAGTCCCGTTTCCGAAATTCGTGATGTTCTCGTTCCAACTCGCGCCGTTGGCAGCCGTGCCATTGATAATTGTGCGATTGCCGTAGGTGTTGGCGGTTTCGTTCCAAGAGCTACCAGTCTGCGCGTTGTACCCATTGAGCATGGTGGTATTGCCAAATCGATTCACCTGGTACGAGTTGCCGTTGTTGTCCGTGCAAGTCTGCATTGTCGGGCCGCCGAAACAGTTCGCAGATGCGGATACACTAAAGCTCGCAGCGAGCATAGCCGCCGCCGAGAGAAGTATGCGGTTCATAAAATCCCCGTGTGGTCTTGGTCTCCTATGCGATTCATCATATGTTGCAACTGCCAAGACGCAACGGGGAGCAAACCATTAGTGAGTGACCCGTATTACCGCTCGGTGACAGCGACATCCCACATAGCAAGCTTCGCACGCCGTTTCTCGTGAACCGGCTCTAGGCCGCCGCCGATCTGATCTTTGATGGCGGCCCGCTTCTTTCCTAGCGGCCGGCAGCGACACGGTCGGATACACGCCGACGGCATGCATCCGCTTTTGCCATCGACTGGATATTTCAACCGCCAGCACTTGGCGCCGCTCGGCTCGACATGGAGATCCATGCATTGGCCATCGGCCATCCTTGTACGCCTTCTCGCGAAGCTTTGCGGCGCGGACCGCGGCACCAGTCAGGGGCACCGGCAAAGTGGCAGTATCTCAACGCCACTTTGGGTGAAAACGTACCCGCGGCCGACAGGAGGCAATCGCAAAACCTGGCCAACAATGGGAAGCAAAACGGCCACAAGCCCTTGACCGGCTTGGGATTTCGGTAGACCACAGGAAACGTTAGGAGCTTAATTGGCCCCCCCACGAGGAATCGAACCTCGATTTCAGGTTTAGAAGACCCGTGTTCTATCCGTTGAACTATGGGGAGGCGAAGGCGTGATTGTACGATGCTGCGCACCGCCGAGCGATGCGTCCGGTCACGCCGGGCCGGGGGGCGGAATTATACTCGATCCCCCCGATGCGAGATCAAACCGGTTGGCCGTGCGTCACGAACCAAGCGAAGCAAGCCAAGCCGGCGAGTATGCAATACACGCCGAACGAAGCCAAGCGGCCACGCCCTTCGAAATAACGCATCAAGAAGCGCACGCTCAAATACGCCGCAATCGCAGTCAGAACGCCGCCCAGCAGCGCATCGCCGAGCTGCCCCGGCGCGTGGAACAATTTGGGAATTTCCAACAGCCCAGCCGCGAAAATAATCGGCGTGCCCAGCAAGAAAGCGAATTCGGCGGCGCTCTCGGCCGTCAGACCCGCCGCGTTGCCGGCGATCATGGTCAACCCGCTGCGCGAAAAACCGGGAATCAGCGCGCCGACCTGAGCAAGACCGACGAGAAACGCCTGTTTGAACGTCAGTTTCTCAGGCGGCCGGTGTGCCCGCGAGCGCTGAAGACGATCGCCGAGCCAAAGCAACAAGCCGTTCACGACGAGCGCCAGCGCCACGATCCGCAGATCGTGAAAAATCCGCTCGAGCCGCTTTTCCAGCACAAGACCCACGAGCCCTGCCGGAATCGTCCCGATAATGAGCGCCCACATCATGTGGCCCTCTTCGCTGCGCCGGCCGGCCAACGAACCGAACCAGCCCGAGATCAGCGCAACCCAGCGTTTGCGGAAATACCACAGCAGAGCAAGCGCCGTGCCCAAATGCAGCGCGACCAGGAACGGAATCAGTTGCGGCGCATGCTTGTCGATGTGCACGCCCATTAGCGCAGGCGCCAGCAGCGTGTGTCCCAAGCTGCTGACGGGGAACAGTTCGGTGACGCCCTGTAGGACGCTTAGAAAAAACAAAAACCAAAGGCTCACGCGTCGATCCTTTCTTTCTTCAGGTTAGGGGAAATGAAGAACATTCCAGGCGGTAGCCGGCCGGCCAGCGCCCGATCGCGACCGATTATGCCTAGCCATGGAACCTGAGCCAAGCTAAGAAAACATTTTTTTCAGCCCAAATACCGCGCAAAACGGTCATGTCTCAGTCATAATCGACACGGATAATCGTTGCGATGTAAACGTTTTCAGGCCCAGTACTACCGGACTGCATAGACAGCAATGAAACATACGATCAAGGATGTAGCCGCATACGCCGGCTTTTCCATCGCGACGGTGTCTCGCGCGATCAATGCGCCTCATACGGTGAACCGGGTCACGCTCGCGAAGATCCGCGAAGCGATCGAGGCGCTCCAGTTCAGCCCGAGCCCCCTCGGCCGGCAGCTGCGCGGGGAACGCACGCGCCTGATCGGCGTCGTGCTGCCCACGCTCGCGAATCCGGTGTTCGCCGAATGCCTGCAAGGCATCGACGAGCTCGCGGCCGCGCAGGGCTATCGGCTCATGCTGATGACGACGCAATACGACGCCGCGCGCGAACGCCATGCGATCGAGACACTGCTCGCCCAACGCGTCGAGGGTCTCATCCTCACCGTGGCCGATGCCGATACGCATCCGCTGCTCGACGAACTCGATCGCGACGGCAAGCTGTACGTGCTCATGCACAACGACACGGTGCGGCGCCCGTCGGTCTCCGTCGATAACCGGCGCGCTGCCTACGACGGCGTGCGGATGCTGATCGAACACGGTCACGAGCGCGTACTTATGTTGGCGGGTACGCTCGCCGAGTCCGATCGTGCGCGCCTGCGCTACCGCGGCTACGCCGAAGCCATGAGCCAGGCCGGACTCACCCCCGCCCCCGCGCTCGAAGTCGACTTCAATGCCGACGAACTCGCCCCTTCGGTACTTGCGCACCTCACCGCGGGCGCGGCGCGCCCCACGGCGCTCTTCTGTAGCAACGACCTGCTCGCGATGGTCGTCATGCGCGGCCTGCGCCGCGCGCGCTACGACGTGCCCGGCGATATGTCGATCCTCGGCTTCGACGGGCTCGCGATGGGCGAATTGCTGTCGCCGCCGCTCGCTAGCATCGGCACCCCGAACCGGGAAATCGGCTGCGCCGCCTGGCGGCGCCTGATGGCCCGCATCGAAGGCGCCGACGACGGCGAATCGCTCTCCCTCACGTTGCCTCACATGTTGCGCACAGGCGCGACGGTCGCCGCGCTTTCGGGCGCATCGGACGCCGCCAAATCCGCGCATCCCGCCGCCTAAACGGCGGGGCATCCACTCGTATCAAGCGCCGGCCCTCTAGGGCCGCCGCCGCATTTCTACGACGTCCCGATCCGCCCTTTATCGTCCCGCAAGGAGACCTCAAGTGACACGTCGCTCATTCAGCCTTCGCATTCGCGTGGCTCGTCTAGCCGCAATCGCCGGTGCGCTCGTCGCGCTTGCCGGCACGTTCGCCCCGACGGCGCACGCCCAGCAAACGGCCATCTGCTACAACTGCCCGCCGGAATGGGCCGATTGGGCGAGCGAATTGAAGGCGATCCAAGACAAGACCGGCATCCGCGTGCCGTCCGACAACAAGAACTCGGGCCAAGCCATCGCCCAATTGATCGCGGAGCAAAAAAGCCCTGTGGCGGACGTCGTCTACCTCGGCGTGTCCTCGGCGTTTCAAGCGAAGGACAAGGGCGTCATTCAGCCGTATAAACCGGCGCACTGGGACGACATCCCCTCGGACCTGAAAGACCCGCAAGGCTATTGGTTCGCGATCCACTCGGGTACGCTCGGCTTCTTCGTCAACAAGGACGCGCTCGAAGGCAAGCCCGTCCCCCGCTCCTGGGCCGATTTGCTGAAACCTGAATACAAAGGCATGGTCGGCTACCTCGATCCGTCGAGCGCGTTCGTCGGCTATGCCGGCGCCGTCGCCGTGAACCAGGCGCTCGGCGGCTCGCTCGAGAACTTCAAACCGGGCCTCGACTGGTTCGCCAAGCTCAAGGCCAATCAGCCGATCGTGCCCAAGCAAACGGCCTATGCGCGCGTGCTCTCGGGCGAAATCCCGATCCTGCTCGACTACGACTTCGATGCCTATCGCGCGAAGTACAAGGATCACGCCAATGTCGAATTCGTGATTCCGACCGAAGGCACGATCTCCGTCCCTTATGTGATGAGCCTCGTCAAGGGCGCGCCGCACGAGGCGAACGGCAAGAAGGTGCTCGACTTCGTACTGTCGGACGAAGGACAGAAAATCTGGGCGAACGCCTATTTGCGCCCGGTACGCGCCAGCGCAATGAGTCAGGAAGCCGCCGCGAAGTTCTTGCCCGCGAGCGACTACGCGCGCGCCAAACCGGTCGATTTCGCCAAAATGGCCGAGAAGCAGCAAGCATTCGGCGAACAATATCTGAAGGTCGTGCACTAATCGCGCACAAGCCAACCGGCACGCGGGTTACGCATCATCGGAGGGCGTAGGAGCGCGCGGGGCATCGCGCTCCCGCGCCCTCGCGCGATCCGTCCATCTCCTCACCGCCTCTCGAGAAGCGGGCATCACCATGCATGACATCACGTTTCCGCTACGTTGGCGCATCGCTTTGATCGCGCCGGCGCTCGCCGTTTTCATCGCTTTTTGGCTACTACCGATGGCCGTGCTCGTTCAAGTGAGCGGCAACGGTCACGCCTTCGCCACCTATCGCGCCCTGCTCACGAACGGGCGATACATGGACAGCCTCATCGCGACGGTCGCACTCTCCGCCGCCGTCACGTTCGCCACGCTCGTGCTATCCGTCATCTCGGGCCTGCTGCTTGCACGCCGCGAATTTGCCGGCAAACGCACGCTCGTCGCCTTGCTCACGTTTCCGCTCGCCTTCCCGGGCGTGGTCGTCGGCTTCATGGTGATCATGCTCGCCGGCCGGCAGGGCCTCATCGGTTCGCTCTCGCAAAAGCTCACCGGCGATCGCTGGGTGTTCGCCTATTCGATGACGGGACTCTTTCTCGGCTACCTGTACTTTTCCATTCCGCGCGTGATCGTCACCGTCATGGCCTCCGCCACGAAGCTCGATCCTTCGCTCGAGGAGGCGGCCCGCTCGCTCGGCGCCTCGCCTTGGCAAATCATGCGCGACGTCGTCTTGCCGGGGCTCGCGCCGGGCCTCGTCGCGGCCGGTGCGATCTGCTTCGCGACGGCGATGGGCGCCTTCGGCACTGCCTTCACGCTCGCCACCGATATCGACGTCCTGCCGATGACGATCTACACGGAGTTCACGTTGAACGCGAACATGATCACGGCGGCGGGGCTGTCGGTGATACTCGGTATCGTTACGTGGCTCGTCCTCGCGATCGCGCGCAGCGCGACGGGCTCGGCCGTTGCCGCCACCGCGTGAGGTCCGGAATGAATCGACTCGCAAATACCGCCCTCGCCGATCGTCGGCCTTCCGCGTTCGCTCGGTCTTTAGCGCCGCGCACGCTGCTCGCACTCGGGCAATGGCTGGTCACGTTCGGCTTATGCGCGTTTCTCGTGGTGCCCGTCGTCATGTCGGTTTTGGCAGGGCTCACCGTCAATTACTTTCGCGGTCTATCGAGTGGGCTCACGCTGCGCTGGCTCGCGCAAGTCTGGGAGCAGTATCACGGCTCGGTGTTCCTCTCGCTCGAAGTCGCGGCGGCCACGCTCGCCGTCACGCTGGTCACCGGGGTACCGGCCGCCTACGCGCTCGCACGCAGCAAAACGCGGTGGGCGCGCCTCGTCGAAGAACTCCTCGTACTGCCCATCGCCCTTCCCGGCCTCGCCTCGGCGCTCGCGCTCATCGTGGTCTACGGCGGGTTCACGGCGTTTCGCATGAGCATTGCGTTCATCGTCGTCGGCCATGTGGTGTTCACGCTCCCGTTCATGGTGCGATCCGTCGCGGCCGTCGCGGCGAGCGCCGACTTGCGCACGCTCGAGGAAGGCGCCGCGAGTCTCGGCGCCACATTCGCGCAGCGCTTTTTCACGGTCGTACTGCCGAACCTGAAGCCCGGCATCGTTGCCGGCGCGCTGGCAGTCGTCACGCTGTCGATCGGCGAATTCAATCTGACGTGGATGCTGCACACGCCCGAGACCAAAACGCTGCCCGTCGGGCTCGCCGATACTTATGCATCGCTGCGCATCGAGGTCGGCAGCGCCTACACGATTCTATTTTTCGCCATGACGATGCCGCTGCTCGTCGCGATGCAGCGCTTAGGCGGCGGCCAGGTAGAACTCATGCGCCGCGCCGACGCGGCACGCCAACTCAAAGGCAAAGCCGACTAATTTTCGCTCGACTCATCACGATGAACTTCACCCCCGTTCCCATCGCGCTCACGCAATGCGCGAAGACATTTCACGGCACGCGCGTGCTCGAGCCGCTGGACCTTGCCATCGGCGCCGGCGAAACGCTCGTTTTACTCGGACCGTCAGGCTGCGGAAAAACCACGACGCTACGTATCATCGCAGGGCTCGAATCGCCCGATGCCGGCGGCACCGTTCGCTTCGGCGACGATGACGTCACGCATCTGCCGATCGAGCGGCGCCAAGTCGGCATGGTGTTTCAAAGCTATGCGCTGTTTCCGAATCTGACCGTTCGCGGCAACGTCGGCTACGGCCTGAAGATTGCCAAGGCCGAACCGGCCTTCGCGCGCCGGCGCGTCGACGAATTGCTCGCGCTGATGCGGCTCGAAGCGCATGCGGACAAGCCGATTCACCAGCTCTCGGGCGGCCAGCGGCAACGCGTGGCGCTCGCGCGGGCACTCGCCCGCGAACCGCGCGTGCTGTTGCTCGACGAGCCCCTTACGGCACTCGATGCGCGCCTACGTGATACGCTGCGACACGAGATGAATACGCTGCTGCGCGGGCTCGGCGTCACGACCGTCTACGTGACGCACGATCAAGCCGAGGCGATGGAGCTGGGCGACCGCATCGTCGTCATGAGCGCGGGGCGTATCGAACAGATCGGCACGCCGCGCGAGATTTATTATCGCCCGGCCAATCGCGCCGTTGCCCAATTCGTGGGCACGATCAACCGGCTCGTGGGTTACCAACCCGCTGCCGCCGCCGCGACCGAATCCGAAATTTTTTTCCGGCCGGAGGACGGGCGGCTCGTCGATCCGCAAGCGGCATCGCTACGCGGTATCGTCGAAACCGTCGCGTTTCTCGGCGAGCGCACGCGCGTGACGGTGGCGGGCGCCGCGCCGGAACCGCTTGTCATCGACGTCGCAGGGCGCAGCGAGTGGGCGCCGGGCGCGGCGGTCGGCATCGAAATTGCGCCCGAAGGATTGATTTCGTTACCTTGACGACTACCTCAATCGACAATAAGAAACATAGACCAAGGACTCACACATGCTACTCGCACAGATCAGCGATCTTCATATCAAGCGCCCAGGCGCGCTGGCCTATCGGCGCGTCGATACGGCGGCTTATCTCGAACGCTGCGTCGCCCGATTGATCGCGCTCGAGCCGAAGCCGGACGCGCTCGTCATCACGGGCGACCTCGTCGATTTGGGCACGCTCGTAGAGTACGAGGCACTGAAAAAGCTGCTCGCGCCGCTCACGATGCCCGTGTACCTGCTCGTCGGCAATCACGACGAGCGCCAGGCGCTGCGCGCAGTGTTTGCCGATCACGCGTATTTGCACACGGGTGGCGAATTCGTTCATTACGCCGTCGACGTGGGGCCGCTACGGCTCATCGCGCTCGATTCGCAAATGCCGCGGCAAGGCGGCGGCCATTTGTGCGAGACGCGGCTCGCGTGGCTCGACGCGCAACTGGCCGCATCGCAAGGCAAGCCGGTCGTGCTCGCACTGCATCATCCGCCGTTCGTCTCGGGCATCGGACACATGGACCGCCAACGACTCGACCCGGCCTCGGCGGAGCAGCTTGCCGCCATCGTCAGCCGTTATCCGAACGTCGAACGCGTGATCTGCGGCCACGTGCACCGCCCGATCTTCACGCGCTTCGCGGGAACGATCGCGGCCGCGGTGCCCGCACCGGCTCACCAAGTCGCGCTCGACCTGCGAAAAGACGCGCCCTCGGCATTCAGGCTCGAGCCGCCCGCCTTCGCGCTGCATCAGTACGCCCCCGAAACGGGCGTCGTCACGCATCACGCTTATGTCGACGAAGGCGAAGGCCCGTTTCCGTTCTACGAAACGGACGGCACGCTGATCGACTAATCGATGAATCACGCCAGCCGTGCCGACGACGCCGGCCCCTACTCGCGTGCACTATTGCTGCTACTCGCGACGATCGCGGGCGTCTCGGTCGCCAACATCTACTACAACCAGCCTCTGCTCGATCGCTTTCGCGAGACGTTTTCGCTTGACGCCTCATGGGTGGGCGCCGTGCCGGCAGCGACGCAACTCGGTTACGCCGCCGGCATGTTCTTTCTCGCGCCGCTCGGCGATCGGTTCAACCGCAAAAAGCTGATCCTGCTGCAAACAGCGGGGCTTGCGCTCGCGTTGACGGCGGCGGCCGCCGCGCCGTCGCTCGCCGTGCTCGCCACGACGAGTTTGGCCATCGGCGTGCTTTCGACGATCGCTCAGCAAGCGGTGCCTTTCGCCGCGGAACTCGCGCCTCCGGCGCAGCGCGGTCACGCGGTCGGCACCGTGATGAGCGGATTGTTGCTCGGCATCTTGCTCGCACGGACGGCAGCCGGTTTCATCGCACAGTACTTCGGATGGCGAACGGTATTTTGCGCGTCGGTCGGCGCGCTCGCGCTACTCGCACTCGTCGTGATTGCACGCTTGCCCAATAGCCGCCCCACCTCGAACTTGCCCTATGGCAAGCTGCTCGGGTCGATGTGGCATCTCGCGCTCGAGCTGCGCGGACTGCGTGACGCCTCGATCACCGGTGCAGCGCTATTCGCGGCATTCAGCGCGTTCTGGTCGGTCCTCACGCTGCTGCTCGCAGGCGCGCCGTTTCATCTCGGGCCACAGGCCGCAGGCCTGTTCGGCATTGTCGGCGCAGCCGGTGCGCTCGCCGCGCCCATCGCGGGGCGTTTCTCCGATAAGCGGGGGCCGCACGCGGTCATCACGCTCTCGATCGGGCTCGTCGCGCTCGCCTTCGTCATTTTTGCGTTTTCTTCGGCAAGCATCGCCGGTCTCGTGGTTGGGGTCGTCGTGCTGGATATCGGCGTGCAAGCCGCTCAGATTTCAAATCAATCGCGTATCTACGCGCTCAAGCCGGAGGCGCGCAGCCGCGTCAATACCGTGTTCATGGTTTGCTATTTCATCGGAGGAGCGAGCGGATCGGCCGTCGGGGCCTATGCGTGGCGCGCATTCGGGTGGACGGGCGTTTGCGCCGCGGGCGTTCTCTTCGCCTGCCTGGCTGCGGCTCGACATCTGACGGCACCGGCCGCAACGGCGGGCGCACCGCACTAGCGTGCGGTCCGGACGGGAAGGCGCGCACTCGTCGCCCCCTCCCGCCACCCTCGCTTCATATTTGGCCGCACGCCGGCGTTACTGCCCCGTCAGCGCGTTGGTCAATTCGAGCGCAGGCTGCGACGTGTTCCCGCCTTGAGCCACCAGCAAGTGAATCTGACCCGGTTGCAACGTGCTGGCCACGCCGCCCGCCGGAACCGTCGAGATGAGCCAGTCGGCGTTGTTCGCTAGACTAAATTGAGCAGACTCGTAGATCGGCGTCGATGTCCCAGCCACGGTCACAATCGCCATATAGGCGCCGCCGGAAAGATAGAGCGAGTCCTGGCCGCTAGCCGGCACGGCGTTGCCGTACGAGACACCGGCCATGGTCGGACTGACGCCCGACACGCTCGTCGTCCCGGGCGGCACGATGTACACGTCGACGTCGGTAGCATTAGGCGAAGCGTTGAACGAACGCACGCGTGCATCGTTAGACAGCAAGCCTTTGTCGAAAGGGTCGTCGATCAAACCGATACCGTAGCCGTTGCTTGCCGCGATGCTGGGCAGTGCGATGACGGTATATTCGTGGCCGTTCGAAACATTCGCGAATGTCCCGCTAGCCAGCGCGGCGCTCGCGGCCGTTCCCGTCAAGCCGTAGCTCACTTGCGTGCTACCCGTGCCGATGTTCGCGAAATTCGTCACACCTTTATATGGAACGTTTGTCTGTCCCGATAGCGTCGAGCCGTTGACGAACAAATCGAGATTCGGAGCCGCAGCGCCGTTGGGCGCAATCGGTACCGCATTCACGAAATGCACCTCGGGATTTTGCAATCCCACTTCCTTGCCGACGTCGTTCGAGCTGCCGCCGCAACCCGCGAACAACGCCGCGACGCACGCAGCAGCAACCAAACTACGAACCGTCTTCATGTACCACCTCCGAAATTTACAGCTTGGCAGACCATGCCAAGCGTCAATCGAGTACCTCCGAATCGCGGCTTGCGCGTTCGTGGCCTTTTAGGGAGCAAACCCTATGCCGTCCAATTGACTCTGATTCGACTACGCCGGGCCGCGCGCGCAGCACCGTGCGGCAAGCCCAGCCACGCGATTAGAGCCACGCCTCCAGCGTCGAAAGCACCGCGGCGCGCTATCGTTCGCACGCATCCACTTTTACGAATCTGCCCATGCCTTATCCACATTTGCTGTCCGAGTTGGATCTCGGCTTCACGAAGCTCAAGAACCGAGTCGTCATGGGCTCGATGCATACAGGCTTGGAAGATCGGTTTTGGCATTACCCGGCCCTCGCCGAGTACTATCGCGAGCGCGCCAAGGGCGGTGTCGGCCTCATCATTACGGGCGGCATTTCACCGAATCGGGAAGGCTGGCTGCTTCCGTTCGGCGGCACGCTAAATTCGGTATTGGATCTGCACAATCACCGGAAACTCACGCGGGCCGTGCACGAGGAAGGCGGCAAGATCGCCATGCAAATCTTGCACGCGGGCCGCTACGGCTATCACCCTTTCGTCGTCAGCGCATCCGCCATCCGCTCGCCGATCTCTAAGTTCGCGCCGCGCGCCCTCACGCCAGCCGGGATCGAGCGCACCGTGCGCGCCTATGCGCGCACTGCAAAGCTCGCGCAGCGCGCCGGCTACGACGGCGTCGAAATCATGGGCAGCGAAGGCTATTTGCTGAACCAGTTCTTGTGCCGCCGCACGAATCATCGGACCGATAGCTACGGGGGCAGCATCGAAAACCGGATGCGCTTGGCGCTCGACGTCGTGCGGCGCATCCGGGCGGCGTGCGGCGAGCATTTCATCGTCATCTATCGGCTTTCGTTGATCGATCTCGTCGATGGCGGGAACACGTGGGACGAGACCGTACAAGTCGCACGCGGGCTCGAAGCGGCCGGCGTGACGCTGATCAATACCGGGATCGGTTGGCACGAAGCACGCGTGCCGACGATCGTGACGTCGGTGCCGCGCGCCGCCTTCGCGCCGCTGACGGCTCGCTTGCGCGAAGCCGTGCGCGTGCCCGTCATCGCCTCGAACCGAATCAACACGCCCGAGCTCGCGGAATCGCTGATCGCGCAAGGCAATGCAGATCTCGTGTCGATGGCGCGCCCGTTATTGGCCGATCCGCAGTTCGTCCTCAAGGCAAGCGAGAACCGCGCCGACGAAATCAATACCTGCATCGCTTGCAATCAGGCATGTCTGGACCATACGTTCCGCAACGAGCGCGCGAGCTGCCTCGTTAATCCGCGCGCTGCGCACGAAACCGAACTCGTCTACCGCCCTACCGCGCGGGCACGCTCGCTCGCTGTCGTCGGCGCAGGGCCGGCAGGCTTATCGGCTGCGTGCGTGGCGGCGGCGCGCGGTCACCGCGTGACGCTGTTCGATGCGAGCGAAACGATCGGCGGACAGTTCAATCTCGCGCGCCGCATTCCCGGAAAAGAGGAATTCGCCGAAACGCTGCGTTACTTCGGCAGCCAATTGCGCAAGCACGGCGTCGACGTTCGGCTCGGCACGCGCGTGGACGCGGCGCTACTCGCCGGCTCGCCCTATGACGAAGTCATCGTGGCGACCGGCATCGTGCCGCGACGCCCCGCGATCCCCGGCATCGACTCCGCCAATGTGCTGTCGTACGTCGACGTGCTGCGCGGCGCGCCGGTCGGCCGCACGGTCGCCGTCATCGGCGCGGGCGGGATCGGCTTCGATGTCAGCGAGTTCCTCTTGCATCGCACCGGCGATCCGCTGCCGCAACCGCGTGACGCCTGGTGCGCAGAATGGAACGTCGATCTGAGCGTCACCGAGCCCGGCGGCCTTGCGCAAACGCGGCACGAGCAAGCGCCCGAACGCCAAATCTGGCTCTTGCAGCGCAAGAAAGGCAAGCTCGGCGCGGGCCTCGGAAAGACGTCGGGATGGGTTCACCGCGCGACGCTCGTGCGGCAAGGCGTGAAGATGCTCGATGGCGTCGCCTACCTCGAGATCGCGCCGCGCGGACTGAAAATCGAGCGCGACGGCGCGGAGCAATGGCTCGACGTGGAGACGATCGTCGTGTGTGCCGGGCAAGAATCGCTGCGCGAACTCGTGCCGGCCTCGCAGGACGCCGGCGGTCCCCGCTTTCATGTCATCGGCGGCGCCTCGGTTGCCAGCGAGCTCGACGCGGAGCGCGCCATTCGCGAGGGCGCACAATTGGCCGCGACACTGTGAAGGCGAGCGCCTGCGGCGCTAATACCGACGTTTGCTAGTTCGCGCGTCGCCGGTCGAACCAAAACGAAAGCGCAACGCTGGCGAGAATGACGATCGTCGATAGCCACGTTGCACCGGTGACGGGCTCGCCCAGCGTGAGCGCCCCGAGCCCCACGGCCACGATCGGATTGACGTACATGCAGCTGCTGGCGACGATTGGGCTCGTGTGCCGGATCAAAAAGCCGTAGGCGACATACGCGGCCATCGTCGCGACGAACATCAAGTACAAGAACGCGAACAGCGGACCGAAGCCGAGCGAGGCGACGCGCTCGCCGCCCGCCACGGCGATCAGCGTCGATATCGCACCGCCCAGCCCGATTTGCAGCGCGGTGGAAATAAATAAATCGGTCGGCAGCGCGAGCCGGCTCGCGAGATGCGCGCCGGCAGCCCAAAACAAGGCGGCGCATAGGATGACGATCGTGCCGCTCGTCGACGAACTCGACGTGTCCCCTCGGTTCAGTATGAAGATACCGAGCAACCCGAGCGCGACGGCCACCCACTCCCCTTTGGCGATAGGCCGGCCGGCGATCGCCGAAATGATCGTGGCGAACAGCGGGACGGTCGCCACCATCACCGCCGCCGTGCCCGTGCCGACGCTACGCATGCCGAATGCGAGCAATCCGCTGGAAAAGCCGACGAGCATCGTCCCCACAATGCCGGCGTTGCGCGTTTCCATGAGCGTGGGCCAAACGAATGGGCGCCGGGTGGCGAGGGCAAACAAGCCGATGCCCGCGATCAGGTTGCGCAGCCCCGACAACAAGAGCGGCGGAAACGATTCGAGCGCGACGTGCACGGCCAGATAGGCCGAGCCCCACGCCAGATAGACAATGGCGAGCGCAAGGGCGATTCGTCCGCCATGCGTACGCGGCAACCGCAAGCGCGAGACGATCTCGTGCTGCACGGCGCGGGCGAAACGGGCTAGGCGGGGCGGCATTTCAGTCGACGGCCTTCGGGAACGGACGCGAGCGCAACGGGATTTCGCGCAAACGTCGTCATTATGCAACGGTCTTCCCCGAAAAGCGGGTCGCCATGGGGCCGAGGGGATGCGCGCAGGGGCGCCGCCGGTTTCGCGTAGCAACGAGCGTGCGCGGGAAGCCCTCGCGCTGCCCGCCGAAGATCCCGGTTGCCGGTTGCCAAAGCCGGGCCGCCCGGTGTATCTTCTGCGGTGCTAACGCGGGGGTCCTGCGTCGTGCCGTCGCACTCGGTACGCGCGGGTGAGAAATACCCTTTGAACCTGATCTGGATAATGCCAGCGCAGGGAAGCGTAGAAGCTTCGCGGCTTCTCACGCCTTTCTCTCATCCGCTCGACCTTCCTGTCGTCTCCTGCATTAGCGCCCTAAGTCAGGAGATTCGCATGAGTGCCAACCCGAAGTTCATTTCGTCCGAAGCGCGCGTCGATGCAGCCGCCGTCGCCCCGTTGCCGAATTCCCAAAAGATTTACGTGACGGGCTCGCGCCCAGATATCCGCGTGCCGATGCGGGAAATCACGCAAGCCGATACGCCGACCGGTTTCGGCGGCGAGAAGAACCCGCCGATCTACGTCTACGACACCTCGGGGCCCTACACCGACCCGCAAGCGCAAATCGACATCCGTTCGGGCCTGCCCGCGCTGCGTCAGCGCTGGATCGAGGAACGTGCCGACACGGAGCCGCTGTCGGGTCTCACAAGCCAATACGGGCGCGAGCGCGCCGCCGATCCGGCCACGGCCTCGCTGCGCTTCCCGGGCTTGCACCGCACGCCGCGCCGCGCGAAGGCAGGCAGCAACGTCACGCAGATGCACTACGCGCGCCGCGGCATCATCACGCCGGAAATGGAGTTCATCGCGATCCGCGAGAACCAGCGCCGCGCCGAGTACATCGAAAGCCTGCGCGCGAGCGGCCCGAACGGCGCCAAGCTCGCACAGATGATGGGCCGCCAGCATCCGGGCCAAGCCTTCGGCGCAGCCGCATTCGGGGCGAACGCCTTGCAGGAAATCACGCCCGAGTTCGTGCGCGAAGAAGTGGCGCGCGGCCGCGCGATCATTCCGGCGAACATCAACCACCCCGAAAGCGAACCGATGATCATCGGCCGCAACTTCCTCGTGAAGATCAACGCGAATATCGGCAACTCGGCCGTGACGTCGTCGATCGGCGAGGAAGTCGACAAAATGACCTGGTCCATCCGCTGGGGCGGCGACACGGTCATGGATTTGTCGACGGGCAAGCACATCCACGAAACGCGCGAATGGATCATCCGCAATAGCCCGGTGCCGATCGGAACGGTGCCGATCTATCAAGCGCTCGAGAAGGTGAACGGCAAGGCCGAAGACCTGACCTGGGAAATCTTCCGCGACACGCTGATCGAGCAGGCCGAACAAGGCGTCGATTACTTCACGATCCACGCGGGCGTGCTGCTGCGCTACGTGCCGCTGACGGCCAACCGCATGACGGGCATCGTCTCGCGCGGCGGCTCGATCATGGCCAAATGGTGTCTCGCGCATCACAAGGAAAGCTTCCTGTACGAGCACTTCGAGGAAATCTGCGAAATCATGAAGGCCTACGACGTGAGCTTCTCGCTCGGCGACGGCCTGCGTCCCGGCTCGATTTACGATGCCAACGACGAAGCGCAGCTCGGCGAGTTGAAAACGCTCGGCGAACTCACGCAGATCGCGTGGAAGCACGACGTGCAGGTCATGATCGAGGGCCCCGGCCACGTGCCGATGCAGCTCATCAAGGAAAACATGGACTTGCAGTTGGAATGGTGCGACGAGGCGCCCTTCTACACGCTCGGACCGCTGACGACCGACATCGCCCCCGGCTACGACCACATCACCTCGGGCATCGGCGCCGCGATGATCGGCTGGTTCGGCACGGCCATGCTCTGCTACGTGACGCCGAAGGAACACCTTGGGCTGCCGAACAAGGACGACGTCAAGGAAGGCATCATCACCTACAAGCTCGCGGCGCACGCGGCCGACCTGGCCAAGGGGCACCCGGGCGCGCAGGTGCGCGACAACGCGCTGTCGAAGGCTCGCTTCGAATTCCGCTGGGAAGATCAGTTCAATCTCGGTCTCGACCCGGACAAGGCACGCGAATTCCACGACGAAACGCTGCCGAAGGATTCGGCGAAAGTCGCGCACTTCTGCTCGATGTGCGGTCCGCATTTCTGCTCGATGAAGATCACGCAGGACGTACGCGATTTCGCCGCAGCACAAGGCGTCTCCGACGAAGCCGCCCTCGCGAAGGGCATGGAGGAGAAGGCGGTCGAGTTCGTGAAGAGCGGCGCTCAGATCTATACGCGGCAATGACCTAACGCCGCAATACGAAGACGGGCGGCGCACCTCGCGGCGCGCTCGCCTTTGACGACTCGCATGAGGGGCGCTTTTGCGCCCCTTTTTCATTGTGCGCTCGGCGAACGTTCGGGCGGTCCGTCTGCCATCAAATCCTGCCAACGATCTTCCGATTCTTGCCGTTTCATCTCGCGCTGAAATATCCGCCTAGAAGCCGGTGATACCATGCATTTCACTTAAGAATCACATTCCAACAACGCCTATCATTCCGCCCCGAGATCGCCCATGAAACCCAGTCACATCGTCCAATTGCTTGTCCTTGCCGCGCTATGGGGCGCGTCGTTTCTATTTATTCGGGTCGGCGTCGCCGAATTCGGAGTCGCGCCGCTCATGGCACTGCGCGTCTCGATCGGCGCGATCGTGCTCCTGATCATGCTCGCGCTGCGCGGTACGCCACGCGCATCGATCGCGACGCTGCGCGAGCGCGCGGTGCCACTTTTCGTCGTCGGCGTACTCAACTCGGCCGCGCCGTTCTGCTTGTTCGCCTTCGCCGAGCTCACCCTTTCCGCGGGGACGACCTCGGTCATCAACGCCACGACGCCGCTATGGGGCGCACTCGTCGCCTTCGTCTGGCTGAAGGACCGGCTGACGCCGTTGCGCACGCTCGGCATGCTGATCGGCTTCTCGGGCGTGGTTTCGCTCGTCTGGGGCCAAATCGACACGCCCCACGGCGCGCTCGCCCCGTCGGCCACGACACAGGCGCTCGCGGCGCTCGCCGCCACCGGCGCAGCGATGTTTTACGGTATTGCGGCCAGCTATACGAAGCGCCACCTGACCGGCGTCGATTCGCTGACGATCGCAACGGGTAGCATGATCGGCGGCAGCCTCGCGCTGATTCCGTTCGCGATCGCTTCTTGGCCCGCCGGCCCGATCTCGCTGCATGCCTGGGGTGCCGTGCTGAGCCTCGGCGTCGCGTGCACGGGCATCGCCTATCTCATCTTCTTCCACCTCATCAACGTCGCGGGGCCGGCGCGGGCCATCACGGTCACGTTCGTCATTCCCGTGTTCGGCATCCTCTGGGGCGCCTTGTTCCTGAACGAGCAGGTCAATGCCGGCATGCTGGAAGGCTGCGCGATCGTGTTGGTCGGCACCGCGCTCGCAACGGGCGTCGTCAAGCGCATCCCTGGCCTGCGGCAACGGCAGGCTTAAGCCCCCCTCCGGGCGCATCGATCCGCGCCCGGACCGCTCCCCCATCGCTCTTCCCTGCGCTGAATAGTACGGCGCACCACATCCGGTGCGCCCCCCCACGCCCATCTTCCCCGAATCGTCTGTCATCGAACGTTGGCCGCCATCGGCGCGGTTTTACGCTGGGCTCGTTTTCTTCTGCCCACACTGCGCTACACTGGCCTTTCGTCATATGGACTTTCCGCGACATGCCCGATCCTTTCGCTCGCTGCCGTTGGCGCGGCTTGCCGTACGCGACCGGCACGACCTCTTTCCGCGTCTGGCACGGCGCCCGCCGCGTTCGGCCCGGGCACGTGGGCGTGCGTCGCTTGCCATGTCGTCCAGACGGGATCTGACGCTCGCCGGCATTTTGCCGCATCTGGCCCGCGACAGCGGCGGGTGGCATGTCGTCTATCAAGGCGTTACGCTGCGCAGCGCCTTTCAACCGATCGTCTCGATTACGCATAAACGCGTCGTCGGCTACGAAGCGCTGCTGCGCGCCACGGATGCCGACGGCGAGCCGATCGCCCCCGATCAACTCTTCGCCAGAGCCAAAGCTACCGGGCCGGCGCTCGCGCTCGAGCGGCTTGCCCGCAGCGTGCACTTCGCCAACTTCGCCGAGCAAAACGTCGAAACCGGTTGGCTCTTCGTCAACGCGTTGCCGCAGCTACTGCGCGTCGGCCCAAGCCATCGCGTATTCACCGACGAGCTTTGCGATCACTTCGGCATCCCCCACCACCGGCTCGTCGTGGAGATGATCGAGCAGCCCAGCACCGACGAGGCCAGCTTCGATCGCATGGTCGAGGCCATGCGCGAACGCGACTTGTTGATCGCGATCGACGATTTCGGCACCGGCTTTTCGAACTTCGATCGCATCTGGCGCGTGCGCCCCGATATCGTCAAGCTCGACCGTTCGCTCGTCGCCCGCGTCGCGGGGCCGAGCGGCGACCACCAATTCGCGGCCCAACTCGTGACGATGCTGCACCGCGCCGGCACGATGGTGCTTGGCGAAGGCATCGAATCGGAAGACGAATTGATGACCTTGATGGAAGCCGACGTCGATTTCGTGCAAGGCTTTTGGCTAGGCAAGCCGCACGGCTCCATTACGCAGGCCTGCACCAGCGCCCCCGCGCGAATCGACGCGATGTGGCAGCGCTTTCATGCGCGCTCGGCGAGCGTGCCCGGCATGCCCGTCGAATTCGGCAGCGTCGAGGAAGCCGTGCTCGGCGGCGCACGCGCCTATAAGGCCACCGACGACCTGTCGTTCGCCGCGCGGCACACGTTTCGCAGCCCTTGGGCGCGCCGGGTGTTCGTCGTCGATCGTTACGGCAATCAACGGCAACCGTCGATCGCCTCCGAGCCGCAAGCTCAATCGCCGCGTCTCGCTCCGCTCTTTCCCGATACGGCAAGCAATTGGTCGCGGCGCGCCTACTTCAAGCGCGCCCTCGCCGCGCCGGGACGCGTCGCCGTCATGGGGCCACACTACTCGCTCACCGAAGGCAAGGATTGCTATACGGCGGCTGTCACCGTCGAGCGAGCGGGCCAACTGGAAGTCTTTTGCGTCGACTTCGTCGCGAGCGTTCAGTCGCCCCTTCGCGGCGACGAATGAACGTTCGAAGGCACCGCGCCACCCTTGCGCCTACCGCGAGCGAGCCGCCGCGCGTTATTCGACAATGCGCCCACGCCCCGCTTTTACGCTCGAGCGACGCGTCTTGGTGTCGAGGCGACGTGCCGTCGAGGCGCGCGTCGGGCGCGTCGGAATGCGCGGACGGCGCGTCACGCTCACGCTCGCGATCAACTCCTCGAGCCGCGCGAGCGCTGCCGTCCGGTTCATCTCCTGCGTCCGATACTCTTGCGCCTTGATGACGACGACGCCCTCGCGCGTGATTCGGCGGTCCTCGAGCGCGAGCAACCGCATTTTGAGCGTATCGGGCAACGACGATGCGCGGATATCGAAGCGCAGATGAATCGCGCTCGATACTTTGTTGACGTTTTGACCGCCCGCGCCTTGCGCGCGAACCGCCGTCAGCTCGACCTCCTCGGGCAATACTTGGTACCGCAATGTCATCGTGCCTCCTGCATCCGGGCGAATAAGCCGGAATCGCGCCGCGTGGGCGTGGCGATCGCCTCGGCCAATACATCGCGCGCCCCCACAATCCTGACCGTCTTACGGGCGCGTGTAATCGCCGTGTAGACGAGTTCGCGCGCGAGCACGCGGCTTTTCGATGCGGGCAAAATCAGCGCCGCGTGATCGAATTCCGAGCCTTGCGATTTATGGACGGTCAGCGCGAACGCCGTATCGTGCGGCGGCAGCGCGGCCGGCGTCACAGCTCGCACGCCGCCGTCGGCGGTACGGAAGTACACGCGCAGTTGCCCTTCGCGCGTAGGCAGCGCAATACCGATGTCGCCGTTGAACAAACCCAACGCGTAATCGTTGCGGGCAACCATGACGGCGCGACCGGCGAACCAATTCGTGCCGACCATGAGCGGCACGCGGGCCGATCGGCGCACGTACTCGGCCATCTGCACGTTCAACGCTTCGACGCCGCGCGCGCCGAGTCGCGTCGCGCATAGGATCCGGAAAGCATTCAGCGCGTCGAACAACGGCACGCAATCGGGTTGCGGCTCGGCAAGCGCCGCTTTCAAGGCTTGTATATACGGCGCGAATCCCTGCGCCAACCGTTCGAGCGTCCGGCTCGCGACCGACGCCCCCGTGTCTTCGTCGAGCACCGCCGGCGCCTCGGACTGCGCCTGCACGTGCGGCTCGAGCGCACTGAACAAGTCCGGCTCGGCCGGCGCCCGCACATTCAGCGCATCGAGCGCCGCTTCGACGTCCCCGCGCCGGACCGCCAACGACAAACGGCCGATCGCCGAGTCCAGCCCGAAACGATAGTTGCGCTCGAGCCAAACGACACAATCGACGAGCGGAGCATCGCCCGCATCGTCGTCATACCCGGCGTCACGGCGTGTCGCCAGGTTCGTCTCGTCGATGGGCGCCGTGCCGGCCTCCCAGCCGTGCGGCTCGGCAAGATCGGGCACATCCGCTTCCGTGTGCACGCCGTCGCCCGCGTATCCGACGTCGGGTTCATCGAGTCCCGTCCAGGTCAGCGCGTCGTCGATCGAGCCACGCAGATCAAGCTCGTCGAACAACGGAAAAGCCTCGTCGCCGTCCGGCAGCAAATCGGGAGCCGACGTATCGACACCCGCCTCGGCGCTTGGCTCGAGACGGGGCAGCGCTGCTCGCACGCGCGCGCTGTCCACGCCGGTGGCATGCGCGACACGGGCAATACCGGCCTCGCTAAACGACGGCTTCGCGCTCAGTTCGGCGAACACCGCCCCCGCTTCGACGGCCGCGAGCTGATCTTTGTCGCCAAGGAGCACGAGACGCGTCTCGGGCGATAGCGCATCGAAGAGCTGCGCCGCTAGCGCGACGTCGATCATCGATGCTTCGTCGACGACGAGCACGTCGTACGGCAGCGGATTATCGGGACCGTAGCGCGCACGCATCCCTTGCCCGAGGCCGAGCAGCCGGTGCAGCGTCTGAGCGCTGCGCGGCAGGCGGGCCGCGATCTCGCCCGGCAGGCTCGACGCGCGCGCGAACAGCGCTTCTTGCATCCGCTGGGCAGCCTTGCCCGTCGGCGCGGCGAGCGCGATCGTCAACGTGGGATGCGCATCGAGCAGACAGGCCAACATGGCGACGACGGTCGTCGTCTTGCCGGTGCCGGGGCCGCCGCTCACCACGGTGAGCCGGCTCGAGAGCGACAACGCGGCGGCGGCCCGCTGCCAATCGACGTCGCTCGCATCGGGCGGCCCGAAAAAGCGGGCGAGCCGTTCGGCAACGGTAGCGGCGTCAGTGTCGATGGCGCTTTTCGCACCGCGCCCCGACGCATGCCCGACAACGGCGCGCGCCAGCCGGCGCTCGTCGTCGTAGTAGCGCGCAAGGTAGAGCCGGCCGTCGCGATCGACGACGAGCGGTCGCAGCGCCGTGGCATCCTCCGAGCCGTCCGAGACGACGCCGCTCGCTCGGAGCCCCGCCGACGCGGCTTGGAACGTGTCGCCGTAGCGCTCGGCGAGCCGGGCAAGCGACACGCAAACATGCCCCGCACCGGTCGCGCGGCTCGCCGCGAAAGCGGCGCGACGTGCCCAAGTCACGGCAGCCGGGCTGGCACCGAGCCGCGCGGCGAGCGCGGCGATGCGGCGCGCGAAGCCCTCGGCCAGCGCGGCGCCGAATTCCCCGCCCTCGCGAGCGAGCACCGGCCGCGAGGATTGAGCGGCAGTGCTCATCGGAACCTCCGAAGTAATGGGGCGGTCATGACATCCGCCCTTCGCTCATCAAGGCATCGAGCGCCTCGATCAATTCGCGCGTGGGCCGGCGCGCATGGACGCCGGAAGGCAACGTCCCGTCGCGCCAGGTCGGCCGCACGCCCCGCACGAAGAGGTAGCTGTAGCCGCCGATGTGAGCGTCGTAGTCGTAGCTCGGACGACGCGCCTTCAAGTAGCGATGCAGCGCGAGCACATAGAGCAGCGCCTGCAAATGATAGGCGTGGTGCGCCATCGCGTCTTCGAGCGCGGCCGCGCCGTACTCGGCGGGCGATGTGCCGAGATAGTTCGACTTCCAATCGATGACCCAAAACCGACCCTCGTGCTCGACCACCATATCGATGAACCCTTTGATATAACCGGCCAGCGTCCCGGTCTCCAGCGCCACGTCCGGGTAGCCATGGCGCGCGAGCAAGCTTCGTAGCGCCGACAGCTCGAGCGCCGGCGAGACGAACAGGAACGGCCATTCGGTCAGCCGACGCGCGGGATCGAGTGCCGCGAGCGTCATCCCGGGCGCAATTTCGGCCGCGGTGACGTCGGCGATGAGCCGCGCCATCATCGCAGGCAGGCGCGCGGCTGTCTCGGCATCGGCGGCGACGGGCCGCTCGCGCAATGCACGTTCGATCGCTAGCGGCCAGCTCGACGGATCGGAGAAGTCCGCCAATTCGAACATCCGATGCAGACATTCGCCGGCCGCGGCGCCGCGCGGAAACGAGAGAATGTCGTCGGCATCCAGCCGCTGCGCCGCCCCGAGCGACGCCGCAGCCGATACCGGCAGCCAAGCCGGCTCGGCCGCCGCTTGCGCCTGCGCGGCGGCCAGCGCGTCGTGATCGGGCCTCGGCTCGTCGTCGATCGTCTCGCTCGCGTGCCGCGCGCCGGCCGCGGCCAGCGAACTGAAGCTCGCGATACGCCACGATTCGGTCAGCGGGCGATGCGCGGTACGCGCCGCCAGTTGCCCCGCCGACGACGCTTCGCGCGCAAGGGGAATTCGCCTTGCCGGAGCCGGCAGCGGCGCGAGCGTGATCGTCCCGTCGGCCAGCGACGCCCATGCCGCCTCGACCACCGCCTCCTCGGGCGGATCGCCGAACCACGCGTCAAAGGACCGGCCATCGCCGGCCACAAGCCAATTGAGCACGCTGCGACGCGACTCCTTCGTCGAGCGCGACGAGAGATAGACGCCCGCAACGAGGTAGCAGCGATGCACGGCCCGCGTCAGCGCCACGTAGACGAGCCGCGCCCGCTCCGCCGCCTCCTCGCGCGCGGCTTCGGATTCGGCGCGCTCGGCGTCCGCGCCTTCGCAGCCGTAATGAAGCACGGCGCGCGAACCCGATTGCGCGTCGTCGTGATACTCGCTCGCGTCGGGCAAGCCCGTGCTCGCGCCGGCCATGCGGGCGCCGTCGCCCAGGAACGGACAAAAGACGACGGCATATTCGAGACCCTTCGACTTGTGCACGGTCACGATCTGCACGAGATCGCGATCCGATTCGAGCCGCAGTTGCGCTTCCTCGCCGCCGCCGCGAGCACGCTCGGCCGCGAGCCAGCGCAGGGTCGGCGCAATGCCGGGATGCACGGCCGCCCTTGCCTGCGCAAGCTCGGCCAAATGATTGACGTCGGTGAGTCGCCGTTCGCCATCGCGGCCCGCGATCAGCCGCTCGCCGATCGCGAGTTCGCGCATCATCGTTCGCCACATCGTCGCAAAGCCGCGTTCGAGCCAGAGCGACCGGTAACGCGCAAACCGCTCCACCCACGCCGTCGCCTCGTCGGCATGCGCCTGGGCCGGTGCGTCGGCAAGTTGCGCCAGCCGTGCGAGCGCCTCGGCGTCGAGCCCGAACCAATCGGCCGAGAGCGCCGCACGCAAGCGCCGTAAGTCGCCGGGCGAGTCGACTGCCGCCAGCACGCGTTCGAGCTGCTCCGCGTCGAGCGTGGCGAACACCGACGATTGCGCGAGTTCGACGCTGCCCACGCCCCAAGCCGCGAGGACGCGCTTCATCAAGCTGCCTTGCTTATGCGTGCGCACGAGTACCGCGATGTCGGCCGGCGCCAGCAGCCCATCGCCGAGCGCCACGCTGCCCTCGCGCGCCCCGCGCAACAGTCGCACGATCTCTTGCGCACACGCTTCGGCCGCTTGCCGCTGCGCATCGCGCTTGACGAGCGTCGCATCGCCCGAGGGCAACATCCACACGCGCAATGCGCCGTCGGCATGCTGCTCGCGCGCGGGATCGGCCTCGTCGACGAGCGGCAAGCGCGCACGGTCGGCCGCCTGTACGCTCGTGTAGTCGAGCCCTTCGAGCACGAACGCGCGCGGGTTCGCGGAAAAAATCCGATTGCAAGCGGCGACGAGCGGCGGCGTCGAACGTTGGTTCACGGCAAGCGTGTAACGCGCCGTGGCCGCATGCCGAGCGGCCAGATACGTATGGAGATCGGCCGCCCGGAAGCTATAGATCGCCTGCTTCGGATCTCCGACGAGAAACAGCGGCCCCGGTTGCCCATCGCTACCGGGACCGGCGAAGATCCGCTCGAAAATCGCGAATTGGAGCGGATCGGTATCCTGGAATTCGTCGATGAGCGCGGCCGGATATCTCGCGCGCAGCGTCTGCGCGAGCCACGGGTGCTCGAGCAGCGCGCCGTGCAGGTTCGCGAGCAAGTCGTCGAACGACGCAACGCGGCGCGTGCGTTTCATCGCGGCGAGCGAACGCGGCCCCTCTTCGAGCCACAACGCGAGCAAGGCGAGCCAGCGCGTTCGATGGGCCGCGTCGGCGGCGTCCGCTGCGCGAGCGAGCGTGTCGGCCAGCGCGAAGAACGGATGCTCGGGCGGCGTCATCTTGACCTTGGTCGCCTTCGCGAGCGCTGTGGCGGTCAGCTTCAACGCGTCTTTCGCGGGGGCGGCATACGGATCGCCGTCGGCGAAGTAGCGGCTCCATGCATCGAGCGCCGCGCGCACGGCCTCGGGCTTGTGCGACGTCTGCTTAAGCGCCGACTGCGCGCCGTCGAGCAGTCGCTCGATCGATTCGCGCTCCTCGCGCCAAACGTCGAAAGCGGCGTCGAAACGTTCTCGCGCATCGTCGCCGTCCTGCCCTTCGAGCGACGGGGCATCGGTGCCCGACGCCCCCCAGCGCAACTGGGCAAGCGGCTTTTTCAGGCGTCGCGCGAGCTGCGCATCGAGCTCGAGCGGGCTCGCGCCACGCGCGACGAGCCACGCTGCAAACGCCGGATATGCCGCCGCAACCGGTTCGACGCGCTCGCGCCAGAACTCGGCGGCCAACTCGAAACGCAGCGACGCATCGTCGGCTTGCATCTCGAACGCGAACGGCATCGCCGCCGCGAACGGCGCCTCTTGCAATGCGCGCTGGCAAAACGCGTGGATCGTATGAATCGCCGCTTGATCGAACGTGGAGAGCGCGCGCCGAACGCGCTTGCCGGCCATGTCGCGGTCGAGCCCGTCCTTACCGAGCGTCGTCGAGAGGAGCTCGGCGACGAAAGGATCGCCGCCGTCGTCGGCTGTCTCGATGGCGCGGGCCAGTTCCGCAAGACGGCCGCGGATCCGCTCTTGCAGCTCGGCGGTGGCGGCTTTCGTGAAAGTGACGACGAGAATCTGATCCGCGTTTAGGTCTAGTTCGAGCAGCAGCCGAACGTACAGCGCGCAGATATTCCAAGTCTTGCCCGTACCGGCCGAGGCCTCGATCTGATTGACCCCGGCGAGCGCGCATCGGAAAACGTCGAGCGGCGCCGCCGCGCGCTCCGGCGACGACGAAGTGGCGGCGAGGCGATCGTGCACGCTCATGCTTGCACCCCCGTCAGATGCGCGATCAAAGGCTCGAAGACGATGCCCGCGACGGCACCGAACGCCTCGTCGAGCGCGAGGTCGACGCCTCGCCAAGCGATCGTGAGCGCCGGGTCGTCGGATTCGCCGCGCACGCGGTCGCTGATCCATGCCGCGAGCGCGTCCGAATCGCCGCCGTTTGCTTTGGCCCACGCGCTCTTCGGGAAAAACCGCAGCGGCAGCCGGCGCCCGGCCATGTAGAGCGCCACGAGCGGTGCCAGTTGCTCGAGCGGTGCGTCGACTCGCGTAAAGGCGAAGCGCTCGGTAGCCCCATACCACACCGTACGGCATGGGCCCTCGGGCGCGGCCGCGCAGTATGCGAGGTGCGCGAGCCAGGCGTTCAGGTATTCGCGAGCGCTCGGGCTCGCATACCGGTACAGCACCTGGCCGGCGTCGGTCACGCGGTTCAAGGTTCCCTGTAGTTGCACCGGGTGCATCTCCCGCACCCCCTCGCGCAGCGCCGCTTCGTACTCGCCGAAGAGCGCCGTGCCGTCCGTTTCGGGCCAGCGCGGACGCACCTGAAGCGTGAACGGCAACCGCGTCGCCCCCTGTGCCAGCGCCGCGCGCACGCTGCCCGCGAGGCGGCCGAGCGCGCCGAGTTCGCGCCGTTTGAGCACGTCGCCCGTCGCGCCCGCCGGCAACTCGGGGCTCGTTTGGGCGACGCGCCATGCACGCGCACGCGCTTGGTCGTCGTCACGCTCGATGAGCCTCGGCAACAATCGATCGGCAAGCGCATCGCGTCCCGCGTAATCGAGTTCGAACGGCTCGACCTCCAGCAACTCGCCTTGCGTCTTTTCGAGCACGACACCCAGACGCTCACGGAGCAGTGCGCGCGCGGGGTGCTGCCAGAAGCGCTGGAAGTCGGCGTACGCAACCGGGCCGGACGGCTCCGGCGGCAACGGCGCGGCAAAAAACGGCGGCGCCACGGGTGCGGCATCGGCGGCAAGCTGCGAGGCGAGACGGGCACGCTCGGCGTCGTAGGTGAAAAGCGCCGGCCGGCCTTCGAAGTAAGTCGATGCGAACGGCTGCAACGGATGGTCGACGACGAACGAGCGGCGCGCCGCTTCGAGTTCGGCCGGCGTCGCATCGGCGCCCGCCTTCGCCCGCGCCAAATGATCGAGCAATTCGTCGACGAGCGAGGCCGGCGGCAGCGGCGCGTTGTCGCGAATACTGCGACCGGTATAGCTGACGAACAACCGGTCGCGCGCAGCGAGCAAAAGATCGAGAAACAGATTGCGCTCGTCGGCGCGACGCTGACGGTCGCCCAATTGCGGCAACACCGCCATCAAGTCGAATTCGTCGGCCCGCGCGAGACTCGGCAAGACGCCATCGTCCATTCCGATCAAGCAGATCGCGCGATACGGCAGCCCGCGCAGGCTCGTCAGCGAAGAAAACGTCACGCCGCCCCAAGGCACGCCGCCATGCGCCGCGTCGTCGAGCGCCACGGTGAGCGCCGCGCGCACGACGGCGGCCGGCGCAAGCGCGTCGCGCGCGCCGTCGCGCATCGCCTCGAGGGCCCTTTCGACCGCCTCGCGCACGTTCGCGAGTGCGTCGGCATAAGGCGGCGACGCATCGAACAAGCGCGCCAGCGCATCGGCCAATAGCGCGCTCCAGCCGTCGCAGGTCAGCGTCTCGCGCGAGCGGCGAACGAAGCCGTACAAGTCATCGACAAAGCGGGCAAGGCGCCCGAGCAACTGCGCATCCGCGCCGCGCGCGCCGGCCACCGGCAGCCATGCATCGACGGGCGCGCCGTCATCGGGCATCGCGTACCCGAGGAACAGCCGCGTGAGCGCATCGGCGAAGGTGTGGCGCGCGCCCGTCACCGCATGCGCGCCATGCTCGTCCTCACCCGCCGGCGCCTCGTTCGCGAGACCGCGCCGAGCGCCCGCCGCCGCGAGCCATGCTTGCACCGTGTCGAGCGAAAGCGCATCGATGCCGTAGCGCGCCGCCACCGCGTCCACACGCAACCATTCGACGAGCTCGGGCGCGGCGACCCCGCGTTCGGCCAAGGAGAGCCAGTCGAGCAAAACGCGAGCGATCGGGTTCGCCTGCGACGGCGGCAGGCCCGTAATGCGATAAGGGATGCGGCCACGCTCGTCGCTGCGCGTCGTACCGAATACCGCATCGATGATCGGTGCGGCCGTCGCGAGATCGGGGCAGACGACGAGGACGTCCGACGGCCGCAGCCCCGGCAACGCTTCGCCGCGGGCCGCCTTCGCGTCGTCGAACCAACCGAGCAGCCGATCATGCAGGACTTCGAGTTGACGCGACAAGCTATGGCAGACATGAACCTCGATGCCGCACGCACGCTCGCCGGCTTCGGGCTCGCCATCGCGCGGTTCCGGCTCGAGATCGAGCATCGCGTTTTGCACCCGCGCGAGCCAGTGCTCGGATTCGTTGCGCGCGAAGCGGGTCGCCTCGCTCGATGCAGCCCCTTCCGTCAACTCGTGCAGCAAATGCAACTGCGCTTGCGTCTGCCGGCCCCACTCCGCGAGCAGCGGGTGGCCTACCTCGTGGAAGTCGAGCGTATCGGCTGCCTCTAGCGCGAGCGCGCGCTTTTCGGTGACGATGTCGAACCAAAACTGCCGGCACGGATTGAGGACGTACATCCGCACGTCGATCCAGCGTGAGAGCTCGCGCAGCAGCGCGATATAGAGCGGGGCGATCGTGGGCAGCGCGAACACGCTGACGACGCGCGGCCAACCCGCGCGCATGACTGCGTCGAGATCGAGCGTGCGGACGAGTTCGAGGAAACGGTGAGCGGGCGGCGCGGCCTGCGCGATGTCCGGCGCGCCGCTCGCCTCGGCGAGCTCGGCCAGCACGGCACGCCAAAGCGCCGCCTGCCAGCGCTCGTCTTCGCGAGCGGCGGGCGTCGCCCGCGAGGCCGCCGAAGGCGCGTGGCCGCCGTCGAAGATCGACTGTCCGTTCTGCCAGCGCGCAAGCCATTCGGGGCGGTACGTCAGATAGTGGTCGAATACGGTCGCCACGCGCCGCGCGAGTTCGAAGCGCATCGGGGCATCGGCCGCCTCGAGATAGGTGCGCAACCTAGGCGAGGCGAGCCAGAACGTCCCCTCGGTCGTCATATCGTCTTGCGCGTCTTGCCCGCCCTCGCCCGCTTCAGAGCCCTTCCCGCCTTGCTCGAACAACCGATAGCACCGCCAGGCCAGCCGCTCGACGCCGAGCGGCGAATGCGCGGGCACATCGATCACGCCGCCGATTTGCGTCCAAAGCCATTGAGCGAGGAAGCTGAAGTTCACGTTCGCGCAGATGCCGCGACGCGAAGCAAGCTCGAGCTCGAGCCGGCGCCGCACGGCCGCGCTCGGCACGACGATCTCCTCGTTGGTCCATGGATCGGCGGGCATGGCGGCGAGGTCTTCGACGAGCGCTTGAACGAGCGTTTCGTACCGGTTCGAATAGAAAAGCTGGAGCATGAACCCTTGATCGATGAGCCTGCGCCGCGCGCGCGAACGCGGGCCGCCGGCGAAAAACGTCAGGATATCAAAGCCGCCGCCAGCACAGTTCGGGGCCGATGCACGATTCGCCGACAAGCCCTTCGTTGTGCGCCGGGTGGCCATGCCCGGCGTTCGCGAAATACGTTAGACTTTCACGCCAGCCCTCCCCGGCTCTTCCTGCTGCCCGCCTCGAGATCGATGCGCTACTCGAAAGAAATCGAAAAATTTCTCTATAGCCAATATTTTTTCGGTGGACTGCGCGCGGCCATCGGCGTGTCGTTGCCGGCTATCTTGTGCCTCGTCGTCTTTCACAAGGCCGACCTAGGCTTCACGATCGCGACGGGCGCCCTCGGCGCCTGCGTCGTCGATATGCCGGGGCCGCTCAAATACAAGCACAACGAGATGCTCATATGCAGCGTGCTCGGATTTCTCTCGGCACTCGCCACGGGGCTCGCGACCGTTAACATCTTCGCGCTGTGGGGCACGATCGTCTCGCTGACCTTCGTGCTGTCGCTGACCGTGGTCTACGGCAACCGTTGGCCCCAGATCAGCTTCGCGACGTTGTTCATGATGGTGATGACGCTCGAGGAGCATTTCACGCCGTTGCAAGCGCTCATCAATGCGAGTTGGATCTTGCTGGGCGGCCTCTGGTACACCTACTGGGCTACCTTGATTTCGCAGTGGCAAGCGCATCGCATGGAGAAGCAGGCGTTGGCGGAAAACGTCTTCGCGTGTGCCGATTACCTGCTTGCGCGAGCCGATTTCTACGACGTCGACGCAAACCTCGACGAATGCTACGACCGGCTCGTCGAGAAACAAACGGCGGCTGTTGAAATGCAGGATGCCGCTCGCGCCATCATTTTGCGCAACTTACCCAAGCTTAGGCGCGGCAAGCTCGACCCGCTCCGCGTCACGCTTTTCAATCTATTTATCAATACCGTGGATCTGCACGAGCTGTTCGTCGGCGCGCATACCGACTATCCGCTCATGCGCAGCACGTTCGGCAACGCCGACCTCATGCTGTTCTTCCGCGACTTGATCCGCAAGGCGGCCAGCGATCTCGAGGAGATCGGCTTGGCCGTATTGCAAAACCGGCTCCCCGATTCACGCGTGAACGTGAAGGCGGAGATGCGCGCGATCGAGTACGAGATCGAGCTCATGCGCAAGCAAGGGCTGCCCGAGCGCAACCCGGAGGCCTACGCGGCGGCATCCGCCTCGTTCCGGCGCATCTGGAGCGGGGTACGGCAGATCGACAAAATGAAAAAAAACCTCGGCAGCCAAACGGCGAATCTGAAAACCGAGGTACGCATCGACCACACGTTGATGCGTTTTCTATCGAATCGTCGCGTTCCGCTCCGGCAAATTTTCTCGAACTTGACGATGGCCTCGCCGAGCTTTCGTCATGCCCTGCGCGTGACGATCGCCGTCGCGTCGGGTTTTTGGCTCGGGCGCTTGCTGCCGCTCACGAACGCCTACTGGATCGTGATGACGACGCTCATCATCATGAAGCCCGGCTACTCGCTCACCAAGCAACGCAATACGCAGCGGATCGTCGGCACGGCGATCGGCTGCGCGGCGAGCCTCGCCTTGATCTGGTTCGTCAAGGCGCCGGTCGTGCTGCTCGTCTTCATGTTCGCCTCGATGGTGATGAGCTACAGCCTGCTGCTGTTCAACTATGCGGCGAGCGTCGTATTTACGTCGTCGTATGTGTTGCTGCTCTTTCATCTGCTCGCGCCCGGCAACATGCGCATCATCGGCGAGCGCGCGATCGATACGTTTGTCGGCTGCGCGCTCGCGATCGCCGCAAGCCATTTGTTCCCCTACTGGGAATATCGGCTGATGGGCAAGCTCGTCACGGAGGTGCTCGCCGCAACGCGTCAATATTTGGAAAGTGCTTGGTGGTGGGGCAACGCGCCGCGTGCAGGCGCCACGCCCACCGCAGCGCGGACCGGTACGAGCGCCGAAACGAGCGGCACGGACGAACGCGACTTCCGCTATCGCTTGGCACGCAAGAACGTTCACATTGCGTTCGCGAATCTGGCGCAGGCATTCCGCCGGATGATGCTCGAGCCGAAGGCGCACCAGCGCTTCGTACCCGAACTCAACGACCTGCTCGTGCAAAGCCACGTGCTGGCCGCGCATATTACGGCGGCCGCCCCGCTGCTGCGCGGCATGGCCGAGCGCGAGCCCGACGGCTCGCAGGCGCTACAGCGGGCGCTGTCGACGGTACGCGAAAACTTGACGCGCGCGCAAACAGGCGAGGCCCCGCCCGTCGATCAAGCGGAAACGACGAAACAGCTCACGCGCGAACTCGATGCGATGGTCGTCGACATCGAACGCGCCGGCACGCAACCGGCTGAGTTCATCGGCGAAATCAAACTGCTCGCGCTCCAATGCAAGCAAATGCTCACCGCCTCGTTCCTCATTCGCAAGGATGCGGGCGTCATTCGGCTGCCGACGGAGGCCTGACGCCCGTGCGCGGCACGATCACGGCTCGCCCGCGGCCGAACGACGTTATTGCGATGCGCCGGACGCGCTGGCGGCCACGGCCGGAGATGCCGCCGGCGCATTTTGCTCGTCGTACTCGCGCTTGCCCTTGATCGCATTGAAAAGGAATGTGGCAATCCCGATCAGTACGACGACGACGATGATGACGGCGACGCGGGTCGTCGGGTTCGATTTGTTCGAATGGCGAGGATCGTTCATGGATGAATGGGCCGCGGCGCGTCGACGACGAGCCGGCAAGCAAAAATAGCGAGACGAAAGCCGGCATTCTACGCGCATCGCCGCAGGCGTTACCTGACCGGCAGTGCCGTCGAGTACTTGATCTGTTCCATGGCGAAGCTCGAGCTGACGTCGAAGAGCGGCACCGCGCGAATCAAGAGCTTATAGACGCGATCGAAGTCGTCGATATCGGAGACGACGATGCGCAGCAGGTAATCGGTCTCGCCGCTCATCCGATAGGCCTCCACCACCTCCGGAATATCGCGTACGACCTGCACGAACTGCCGCGCCCACTCCTCCGTATGCTGGTTCGTGCGCACGGCGACGAATACGGTCGTGCCGACGCCGAGCTTGCGCGCGTCGCACAGCGCCACTTGCGCTCGGATGACGCCCTCCTCCTTCAACCGCTGAACGCGCTTCCAGCACGGCGTCTGCGAGAGATTGACGCGGCTCGCGAGTTCCGCGATCGGCAGCGTCGCGTCGGCTTGCAACAACTCGACGAGCTTACGATCGATAGCATCCATTCCCATTTCGATCCCCTGATGGAATTTTTTTCTACGTTTACTTGAGATCGTGGAATTATAGGGAAACTATTTTTACGCATAATCCGATATAAATGGGGCCTCGATTCAACCGGGCAACGGCCCATTCACCATGAACGTCCGCTCCGCCGCGCATGAAGCCCTTTCGCTGCCGTTGCCCGAACCCGCACTGAGCGGACGCCGACAGGCGTCGTCCGGCCTCAGTGCGCCAAGCTAGGCGATCAATACGCGACGGTCGCGATGCGACGCACGAAGCGCCCTTGCTCGATCTCGTCCACGAACGCGGCCGCATAATCCTCAGCCGATATCTTGCTCGCGCCGTTCGCATCGGCGATGAGCGAGTCGGCGCCCGTGCGGAACGTGCCGGTCTTCGTGCCCGGCGCGATCATGGCTGCCGGCGCGAAGAACGTCCAATCGACATCGCTGACCGTGCGATAGAGTCCGAGCGCCTCGCGATGTGCGAGCGCAACGGCTTTGTAGATGTCCGGGAATCCTTCGGTATCGACGAGTTGCTTGCCCGGCGCCACCTCCAGCGACCCTGCCCCGCCGACGGCCACGAGTCGTTTGACGCCCGAGATACGTGCGAGCTCGATCAGCGCGCGCGTGGCGTCGATCACTTTGGCCGGGTCTCCTTGAGCCGGACCGTAGGCGCTCGCGATGGCATCGAAACCGGCGATCTGCTTCGCATTGGCCGACGCATCGAACAGATCGCCGGGAAGCACCTTCAGTTGCGGCAAGCCGTCGATGGGCTTCGGCTGGCGGGCGATCGCGGTCACTTCATGGCCGCGCGCGAGTGCTTCGGCCGCGATGCGCGAACCGATCATCCCCGTTGCGCCGAAAAGCGCGATTTTCAAACGTTGTTGCATGATTAGGCTCCTATTCAGCTCAATGTGTAACCTTGTTAGTTACATTTATCGATCAAAAAAAGAGAGGCGATGCCTCTCGCTACCTGCCACGGCCGCTATTGCCGCTATTGCCCCGTGGGCCTCGCACCTGTCGTACCGATCGCACTTTCGGCCTCGATGACCCCTGCCGTGACATCCGCCAACGTGCGCGCCCCGAGCGACGCCTCCATGGCGTGCTGAGCGTCGTCGACGATGCCGACCAGCACGTGCTGAATATGCCGGCCGACCATGCATGCGGGGTTCGGCGATACGCGGTGCAAGCCGAACAACCTCGCCTCATCCACGGCGCGGTAAACATCCACCAGCCGAATCTGCGCCGGCGGACGCGCCAGCAATGCACCGCCCCCGGCCCCGAGCTGCGACGTGGTGAGCCCGGCTTGCGCCAGCATCGACAACAGCCGGCGAATCAGCGCCGGGTTCGTATTGACGCTACCGGCGATGATGTCCGAGGACAACGGCTCGCCTTGCTGCAACGACAGCAGCGCCAAAATATGGACGGCATAGGCGAAACGACTGCTGGTGTTCATCGCTGGAGTTCGGCGTCAAAACTGTAACCATCATAATTACATTTCAGACCCGATGCAACCCCCGGCTTATCGAGCCCATGCAGCGATGCCGCGGGCATCATCGTCACGCTCGAGGAGTACACTGCCCGGTTCGTAGTTCCGTTGTCGTCTAATCCCCCCTCACTGGACAAGGAGCAGGCCATGGCCGCGAAGAAGATTCTATTTCTAACGGGCGATTTCGCAGAAGATTACGAGACGATGGTGCCGTTCCAGGCCCTACAAGCAATCGGTCATACCGTCGATGCCGTCTGTCCCGGCAAGCGGGCCGGCCAGAAGATCAAGACGGCGATTCACGATTTCGAAGGCGACCAAACCTATACCGAGAAACCCGGGCATCAATTCACGCTGAACGCGACCTTCGAGGAAATCGACGCAAACAGCTATGACGCGCTCGCGATCGCCGGCGGCCGCGCCCCCGAATACCTGCGCCTCGACGCGAAAGTCATCGAGCTCGTGCGCGATTTCGCGCGCCGGGAAAAGCCGATCGCCGCCATTTGCCACGGCGCGCAACTGCTCGCAGCCGCGGAAGTGATTCGCGGCAAGCGCATTTCGGCGTACCCGGCCTGCGCGCCTGAAGTGCGGCTCGCGGGCGCCGAGTACGCCGACATTCCGGTCGACGCGGCCGTCACGGATGCGCCGTTCGTCACGGCGCCCGCTTGGCCGGCCCATCCCGAATGGCTGCGCCAGTTCCTGGCTTTGCTCGGAACGCGAATCGAGCTTTAAACGTCGCCGACGAACGGGGTCGTGCGGCCCGCCAACGCGGCGACCACGACCACCAGTTCGAGCGGATCGACGGGCTTGGCCAAATGCGTCTGATACCCGGCGAGCAACGCACGGCGCCGATCTTCGCTGCGGGCGAAGGCCGTCAGCGCCGCGGCCGGGGTGCTGCGCCCGCGCTGTCCCTCCGACGTGCGCAGCCGCCGAATGAATTCGTAGCCGTCCACGCCGGGCAACCCGATATCGCTGACGATGACGTCGGGTGCCTCGACCGCGCACGCATCCAACGCTTCGGAGGCGGAAGCGAACGCGAGCGTTGTCGCGCCGCGCTCTTGCAATACGCGTTCGACGAGTTCGCGTGCGTCCGGCTCGTCCTCCAATACCAGCACGCGCAAGCCGGCCAACGCAGGCGGCGCATGGAGCTCCAGCGCGTCGGCGTCATGCTCGCGCGCCGGCTCCGCCGCGGTGGCGGGCAGCGTGACGACGAACGTCGCGCCGCAGCCGGGACCGTCGCTGCACGCCACGATGCGCCCGCCGTGCATATCGACTAACTGACGCGCGATCGAAAGCCCGAGCCCGAGGCCGCCGTGCTGACGTGCAATGCCCGCGTCTTCCTGGCAAAACCGTTCGAATACGTGCGGCAGAAATTCGGGTTTGATGCCCTGCCCGTTATCGGCGACGATCAGATCGATTTCGCCATCGCGCCGCTGTAGCTTGACCTCGACGCAACCGCCCCGCCCCGTGAATTTGACGGCATTGGAAAGCAGGTTCCAGACGATCTGCTGCAAGCGGGAAGGATCGCCGAGGACCGCGCCGACTGGTTCGAGCAACGACACGAAGCGAATGTCCTTCGCCTGCGCCGCGGGATCGACGGAGCGAATGACGTACTCGACCACATCGACCAAATCGACGCGCTCGGCCTCGAGCCGAAGCTTGCCGGCAAGAATGCGCGAGAAATCGAGCAGGTCGTCGACCATGCGCGCTTGTGCACGTGCATTGCGATCGATGACGTCGAGGCCTTTGCGCAACGACTCCGATACGCTCGCGTCGCGCAGGAGAAATTGGGTCCAACCGACGATCGCGTTGAGCGGGGTGCGCAACTCGTGCGAGAGCGTCGCGACGAACTCGTCCTTCATCCGCGAGGCGCGTTCGGCTTCGGCCCGCGCCACGCGTTCCGCCGCGAGCAGCGCCTCGCGCTCTTCCGCCAGTGCCCGAAAATGCGCTTCGCGCTCCTGCGAGCGCTGCGCCTGCGCCAGCTCGCGCTCGATGCGCCGCTCGCGCAAAACACGCTCGATCGCTTCGGGCAAATACTCCAGATAGCCCTCGCTCTTGGGCACCACGTCGGCTACGCCTGAGCGCAACGCTTCGATCACGCGCGCTTCGTCGGTGAAGCCGGTGCAAAGAATGGCGGGCAGCGCGAGCCCCCCGGCGCGTAGCGCGCGCAGGAAATCGAGCCCGGTCTCGGCGCTGCCGAGCGCGTAGTCGACGACGATGACATCGGGCGCTTCGGCGTCGAGCGCTTGGCGCGCCGCGGCGGTGCTCGCCGCCGTGCTCACGCGGTAACCGGCGCGCGCGAGCGAACGCGCCGCGAGGCGCAACAGCCCTTCGTCGTCGTCGATGAACAGCGCGTGAGCGCTCATCGAGTCGCCGCGGGTAGCTTCACCACCTGCAAGAAGAATCCAAGACGGCGGACGGCTTCGATAAAGGCGTCGTATTCAACGGGCTTCGTGACGTAGACATTGCAGCCTAGTTCGTAGCACCGCTCGATTTCGCGCGGATCGTCCGTCGTCGTCAAGACGATGACGGGCAGCGAGGCCGTACGGCGATCGGCCTTCAGGCGCCGCAGCACCTCCAAGCCGTCGATGCGCGGCATTTTCAGATCGAGCAGGATCACCGACGGCGGCAAATCCTCGCGCAAGAACTGCGAAGGCTCGCTGAAAAAGTAATCGAGCGCTTGTTGGCCGTCTGCGAAACGCGTGAAACCGTTGGTCAAGCCGGCACGCCTCAAGTTTCGCTCGATCAGCGTGGCGTGGCCATCGTCGTCTTCGATCAGGATGATGCTCACCGATTGACCGATATGCGACTGGCCCGTATGAGGCTGACCGGTGTGAGGCTGGCCCGCGGACCCTATGGGGTTATGCATTGTTACTTCCTCGATTCGTTATGCGGCGACGACCTGCTTGGCCGCCTCCGGTAGCGATAGATAGAACGTCGTGCCCTCGCCTTCGGTCGACTCCGCCCAAACGCGGCCGCCATGGCGTTCGACCATGCGGCGCACGAGCGCGAGACCGATGCCTTCGCCGGCGGCGATATTGCCGTGCAACCGCTGGAAAGCGTTGAACAGGCGAGGCATCGCGCCGGCCGGGATGCCCAGGCCGTTGTCCTTCACGTAAAAGATACGCAACGAGCGCACGCCGCCGGGCGGTGCGGGCAACGCGCCGATCTCGATCCGGCCCGGGCGATCGGAATCGAGATAGTTGATGGCGTTGCCGATCAAGTTCGCGAAAATCTGCTCGAGCGCCGTGGGGTCGCCCCATACCGGCGGCAATTCGTCCACGACGATCTCGGCATGGCAAGCGCGAATCGACGCCTGCATCGCGTCGAGCACATGACGCACGACGGATGCGACATCGACCTCTTGGCGCCGGTATTCGACACGTCCGACGCGCGAGAGGCGCAGCAGCGAATCGATGATATGCGCCGCGCGCAATACGGCGCTTTGCAAGTAGCGCAATGCCTCGCCGATGTCTTCGTCGATCAGCCGCTCGATGCGTTCGCGCTCGGCGGCTTCGAGCGACGATGCGCGCACCGCTTCGCGCAGATCGTCGCATGCGTGCGTGAGTTCTTTGGAGAAACCTTGCAGGTTCACGAGCGGTGCGCGCAAATCGTGCGACACGCTATAGATGAACATCTCGTTTTCCTGCGTTTGCTGATGCAGCGTTTCGTTCGTGCGGGCCAATTCGTCGGCCCGCCGCGACAAATCGCTTTGGAAACGTGCTTGCAGCCGTTCGGACTCCAGCAGCCGCCGGCTCGTGTCGTGCAAGATCTCGTCCAGTTGCGCGATTTCGTCGTTGCCTGGCGACGGCGGCCCGAGCGGCGCGCTCTGCGCGAGCCGCGCCGCGTTGTCGGACAGCCGCGCGAGGCGCCCGCGCAATCCGCGCGTGAATAGGAACACGGCCAGCGCGGTCATGACGAGCGAGCCCAGCACGACGGCCGCCGTCAATTGCTGTTGCTGCGCGAGCGCTTGCGCCGCCTGGGCCGAGCGCACGGCGTCCATCCGCAGCTCTTCGTTCTGGAACGCCGTGAGTTGAGCCCGGAAGCGATCGACGACGTCGACGCTCGTTTGACTGCGGAACCGGTCCAGCAGGTCGTTGCGGCGTCCGGTGCGCAGCAAATCTTGCACGCGATCGGACCATTGCCGATAGGCTTGCACGGTTTGGCGAATCTGCGCCGCACGCTCGACCTGGACAGGGTTGTCCGCCACCAAATCGACGAGATGGTCGATTCGGCGATCGAGGTCGATCCACAGCGTCATGGGCGTTGCGGAATCGCGTTGACTCTTGAGCACGGCGCCGCGCATGCGAACCGATTCGATCAGCACGGGCTCGAGAATCGCGTTGGTCTGACGCAGCACATCCTTGCTATGCAACGCCCATTGCTCGGCCTGCTGCGCGTCGTTCTGCGCCTTCACGAGCCCGGAGAGCAACGCGAGCTCGACCGCCGTCGGAATGGCGATCAACAACAAGCCTTTGGTGGTCAGTCTCATTCGCGGTGGAATCGTTTCGGGTGCCCGGCCGGTCGAGCACCGGCGATTGACGCATTATGTCGGCGTTTTTAGCGAATGACAAAGCCGTCGTTAAGTTTTGAGCCGATACCCCGTTTTGAAAATCCATGCCACGATACCGGTGAAAATCGCCAGAAAAACGGCGGTCATGGCAAGACTGACCCCGACATGCACGTCGGCGATGCCGTAAAAGCTCCACCTAAAACCGCTGATCAGATAGACGACGGGGTTGGCGAGCGCAATCGTGCGCCAAACGGGCGGCAAAATTCCGATCGAATAGAAACTACCCCCGAGGAACGTCAGCGGCGTCACGATAAGCAGCGGCACGACCTGGAGCTTTTCGAAGCCGTCGGCCCAGATTCCGATCACGAATCCGAATAGGCTGAACGTCACGGAGGTCAGCACGAGGAACACGATCATCCAGAACGGGTGGTCGATGCGCAGCGGCACGAAAAACGCCGCGGTGATCATGATGATGAGCCCGAGCATGATGGATTTGGTCGCGGCTGCCCCGACGTAGCTCAGCACCATTTCGAAGTACGAGACCGGCGCCGTCAGCAGTTCATATATCGTGCCCGTAAATTTCGGAAAATAAATGGCGAACGAAGCGTTACTGATACTTTGCGTGAGCAGCGAGAGCATGACGAGCCCCGGCACGATGAACGCGCCGTAGCTGATACCGTCGATCTCGCGAATGCGCGAACCGATCGCCGCGCCGAACACGACGAAATAAAGCGAAGTAGAAATAACGGGCGATATGACGCTTTGCATCAGCGTGCGCCAGGTGCGCGCCATTTCGAAGCGATATATTGCGCGCATTGCGTGGAAGTTCATGAACGCTCCTTGACGAGATCGACGAAGATGTCTTCGAGCGAACTTTGCGTCGTTTGCAAATCTTTGAAGAGAACGCGCGCGTCGTCCAAATCCTTGAGCAGCTTGACGATACCGGCACGCTCCGATTGGGTGTCGTCGTACGTATAGGTCAGCGCACCGCCGTCGGCCGACAGCTCCAGCGCGTAGTCGGCCAGTTGCGGCGGCACCTGCGCGATCGGCGTCGCGAGTTGCAGCGTCAGTTGCTTCTTGCCGAGCTTGCGCAACAGCTGCGTCTTTTCCTCGACGAGCACGATTTCGCCGCGATTGATGATGCCGATGCGATCGGCCATCTCCTCGGCCTCGTCGATGTAGTGCGTCGTCAGGATGATCGTCACCCCGGTTTCCTTGAGCGAACGCATCAATTGCCACATGTCGCGCCGCAATTCCACATCGACCCCAGCGGTGGGCTCGTCCAGGAACAGCACTTGCGGCTCGTGCGCGAGGGCCTTCGCAATCAGGACGCGCCGTTTCATCCCGCCCGACAGCGTCATGATCGGGTTGTTGCGTTTGTCCCACAGCGAGAGCGCGCGCAGCACCTTCTCCAGATGAGCTGCGTCCGCCGATTTGCCGAAGAGGCCGCGGCTGAACGCCACCGTCGCCCACACGGTCTCGAACGCGTTCGTTGTGAGTTCCTGCGGGACGAGACCGATCATCGCGCGCGCCCGGCGATAGTCCTTGAGGATGTCGTGCCCGTCGACGAGGACGGTGCCTTCGCTCGGATTGACGAGCCCGCATACGGTGCCGATGAGCGTCGTCTTACCGGCCCCGTTAGGCCCGAGCAGCGCGAAGATCTCGCCGCGGTGGATCTCCAGATTCACACGCTTGAGCGCTTGGAAGCCCGAAGCGTAAGTCTTCGATAGGTTTGAAATAGATAGGATCGTTTGCATTCGTGTGCCGTCCGTGGGACCGAATCCGGCGCTGCGCGCCGGGTTCGGATCGACGCTGACGATAGCAGAACGGCGCAAGCCCTGCCGGCGAGCACAACGAAACGCATTGCGCCGGCCGCTGTCGAACGACAGCGACCCCACTGGATGCGGCGCGGCCGGTCGAATGCACGAAAAAAAAGGCGCCACGTGACCGTGGCGCCTTAAAGAAGTTCTAGCCATTCCGAGGGCCGTGCTAGAACCTGAGAGACGGTATTTCGAAACTGAGATCTCTGCGTGAACCGTAAGTTCGCTCGATCCGCACCAGCTAAGATGCGTCGCTTCGAAATGAGATTCCATTCTTTCCTTTTCGGCTGACGAAGTCAAGATAATTTTTTCCGAAAAGTTAACAGGTACCCCGGAATCGGTATCGATTTCAGTCTATGAAATAAGTAAAAATTACTTGCTTCACGGCGGTGAGATGCTCGCGTAGACTGAACGAAACGTCAGACGTGAAACCCAATTTCAAAAAACTGTCACAGGCCAATAGTGGCGATCTCACCTTCCAGCACCGACACCCGCCCGCGCGCAGCCAAGCCCAATGAAGGCGCCGGCGACGAAATCATCGCGCTCTCGCGCGGTTTGACGCTGTTGCGTCGCGTCGCCTCGGCCGACGCCCCCATCAGCAATCGGGAACTGGCCGAACTCACCGGCATTCCGAAGCCCACGGTCTCGCGTATCACCGCTACGCTCGTCGGGGCGGGTTTTCTCTTTCAGTTGCAAGACAGCGAGCGATTCGTGCTGACGGCGTCCGTGCTCGAATTGAGCAATGGCTTTTTGCGTAATTTCGACATCCGCGCTCGCGCGCGGCCGCTCTTGATCGATCTCGCCGAGCGCACGTCGCTGTCCGTGCATCTCATGGCGCGCGACCGGCTCGATATGGTCGTCATCGAAACCGTTCGTCCACGCTCCGCCGTGCTCGTGTCGCGGCTCGAGGTCGGCTCGCGCGTGGACTTGGCGCGTACGGCCGTCGGCCGCGCCTATTTGGCAGCACTCTCGGAAACCGAGCGGCGCGAAGTGGTGGCCGGGCTGCAAGCCGCCTCGGGCGACGATTGGCCGCATATCCACGCGCGCCTGGCCACCTCGCTGGAGGAAACCCGGACGCTCGGTTTCTCGATTTCGACGGGCGAATGGTATTCGGAGCTCAACGCAATTGCGGCGGGCTTCGTCGGGCCTTCGGGCGTGCGCTACGCCGTCAATTGCGGCGGCGCCGCGCATTTGTGTCCGCGCGAATGGCTGATCGATCATGCCGCGCCGGTGCTGACCGAATGCATCGAGCGCATCGTTCAGGAAATCGGCGGCGGCCCGCACCAGCGGCTCGGAGACTGAGCCGGGGCCGTCGCTCGCGGCGCGGTACGCGCGCCCGCACGTCAATGGCGAGTGTAACGCTCGTAAAAAACCGAAAAATGCGCCACTAGACTCCTCAAGGCGGCGAGACGTAGCATCTTGCATCGACGCGCTTGCGCAACTGCCGGCCGCGACTACTCGCACGATGCGGGCCGCTCGCCGCACCGCGCCCCTCGCGCCGTGCCGGCATGCACGCTGCGCCTCCCCACCCCACGCCGTATTGGCATTGCCGCTAGAAAAATACTCCGATGGCCGAACAAGAGAACCGCCCCTTAGCGCACGAGAACGGCGCACGTCAGCCTCTAGAGACGAACCCGTCTGTCCGTCGTCGCGCAACGCGGCGCCGTATTGCGATCGTCGTCATCGTCTTGCTCGTGCTGATCGCGCTCGTCTGGTGGCGGCCTTGGACTCACCCGAGCGGCGGCGGCGCGGGACCGGCGGCACGAGGCCGCGCCTCCCCCGCAGGGATGGCAAACATGCCCCAACCGGTCCACGTGGCGGCGGCCGCCGCCGGCGATATGCCGAACGTATTGACCGCACTCGGCACGGTCACGCCGCTCGCGACGGTGACGGTCAAGACGCAGCTCTCGGGCACGCTCCAGAGCGTCGCCTTCAAGGAAGGGCAACTCGTGAAGGCAGGCGAGCTGCTTGCCCAGATCGACCCGCGCCCCTATCAAATTTCGCTCGAAAACGCCGAGGGTGCGCTCGCAAAGGACACCGCGCTGCTGCAAACGGCACGCCTCGATTTGAAGCGCTATCGTACGCTGCTCGCGCAGGACTCCATCGCGTCCCAACAAGTGGATACGCAGGCATCGCTCGTGAAACAGTACGAGGGGCAAGTGCAATCGGACCACGCGAGCATCGACACCTACAAGCTCGATCTCACCTACGCGCGCATTACGGCGCCCGTCTCGGGTCGGGTCGGTCTACGTCAAGTCGATCCGGGCAATTACGTGACGCCGTCCGATGCGAACGGCATCGTCGTCATCACGCAGTTGCAGCCGATCAGCGTCATCTTCACGACTTCCGAAGACAATCTGCCCGCCATCCTCAAGCAAATGCACGCGGGCGCGAAGCTTTCGACGACCGCCTACGACCGCAACAATACGATGCCGCTCGAAACCGGCTATCTCGACACGATCGACAACCAGATCGATACCTCGACGGGCACCGTCAAGTTGCGCGCGCTCTTTCCGAACGCCTCGCAAATGCTGTTTCCGAATCAGTTCGTGAACGCGCGTCTATTGATCGATACCATCCGTCAAGCGGTAATCGTACCGAGTTCGGCCGTGCTCAACGGCTCGAACGGGCCGTTCGCCTACGTCGTTAAAGCCGACAACACCGTGACCGTTCGGCCGGTGAAGGTCGGCCCCGTCGACGGCGAGCGCACGAGTATCGCCTCGGGGCTTGCCATCGGCGAGCGCGTGGTCACCGACGGCTCCGACCGCCTGCGCGAAGGCGCGAAGATCACGGTTGCGCCCGATGCGGCCACCGTGCTGCGCGCCGCCTCGGGTGCGACGTCGGCCTCGGGCGCGCACGCGCATCGCCGCAAAAGCGCGTCCGGCGCGGCAAGCGCGCAGTAACGGCTCGCACACACTCGTATGAATCCGTCTCGCGCCTTTATCCTGCGCCCTGTCGGCACGGCTTTGCTGATGGCGGCGATCATGCTCGTCGGTCTCGTCGCGCTGCGCTTTCTGCCGATCTCCGCGCTGCCCGAAGTCGACTATCCGACGATTCAAGTCCAAACGTTCTACCCCGGCGCGAGCCCCGAGGTCATGACCTCGGCGGTCACCGCGCCGCTCGAGCGGCAGTTCGGCCAAATGCCCTCGCTCAATCAGATGTCGTCGCAAAGCTCGGCGGGCGCCTCCGTCATCACGCTACAGTTCAGTCTCGATCTGCCGCTGGACATCGCCGAGCAAGAGGTGCAGGCGGCCATCAACGCGGCGGGCAACCTGCTGCCCGCCGACCTGCCCGCGCCGCCGATCTACGCCAAGGTCAATCCGGCCGACGCGCCGATCCTCACGCTTGCGATCACCTCGAAAACAACCCCGCTCACCGATATCGAGGACCTTGCCGATACGCGGCTCGCCGAAAAGATTTCGCAGGTGGCCGGCGTGGGCCTCGTCAGCATCAGCGGCGGCCAGCGGCCGGCGGTGCGTATCCAGGCCAACCCGCTCGCGCTCGCGTCGTACGGCCTGAACCTCGACGATTTGCGCTCGAGCATCGCGAATCTGAACGTCAATACGCCGAAGGGCAACTTCGACGGACCGACGCGCAACTTCACGATCAACGCGAACGATCAGCTCACCGACGCGGCAGCCTATAACGACGCGATCGTCGCGTACAAGAACGGCCGCCCCGTCATGCTCACCGACGTCGCCAAGATCGTCGACGGCGCGCAAAACACGAAGCTCGGCGCATGGGTCGGTATGGACGGCAAGGTCACGCCCGCGATCTTGCTCAACATCCAACGTCAACCGGGCGCGAACGTCATCCAAGTCGTGGACAGCGTCAAGGCGCTGTTGCCGCAGCTACAAGCCTCGCTGCCCGCCGCCGTCAACGTGGCCGTCGTCACCGACCGCACGACGACGATCCGCGCGTCCGTGCGCGACGTCCAATTCGAGCTCGCAATGTCGGTCGTGCTCGTCGTGCTCGTGATGTACCTGTTTCTCGCCAACGTCTACGCGACGATCATCCCGAGCTTGTCGGTGCCGCTCTCGCTGATCGGCACGCTCGCCGTGATGTATCTATGCGGCTTCTCGCTCGACAATCTTTCGTTGATGGCGCTCACGATCGCAACGGGCTTCGTCGTCGACGACGCGATCGTCATGATCGAAAACATCGCCCGCTACGTCGAGCAAGGCGACACGGCGCTCGAGGCCGCGCTCAAGGGTTCGCGGCAAATCGGGTTCACGATCATTTCGCTGACGGTCTCGCTGATCGCCGTGCTGATTCCACTGCTGTTCATGGGCGACGTGGTGGGCCGGCTCTTTCACGAATTCGCGATCACGTTGGCGGTGACGATCGTCATTTCGGCCGTCGTCTCGCTGACGCTCGTGCCGATGATGTGCGCGAAATTGCTCAAGCACACGCCGCCGCTCGAAAGCCATCGTTTCGAAGCCAAGGCGCACGCCGCCATCGACGCCATCATCGCCCGCTATGCCGTCGCGCTGCGTTGGGTGCTCGCGCGCGAGCGCGCGACGCTCGTCGTGGCCGTCTTGACGCTGGTACTGACGGCCTTGCTTTACGTGCTGATACCGAAGGGCTTTTTCCCGGTACAAGATACGGGCGTGATTCAGGCCATCACGCAAGCGCCGCAATCGATCTCCTACGCGGCGATGGCCGAGCGCCAGCAAGCGTTGGCCGATGCGATCCTCAAGGATCCGAACGTCGAAAGTCTGACCTCGTTCATCGGCGTGGACGGCACGAACATCACGCTCAACAGCGGCCGCATGCTGATCAACTTGAAGCCGCATAGCGACCGCTCCGAAAGCGCGACCGACATCATCAGGGACATCGAGCGCGAAACCGCGAACGTCGCCGGCGTCACGTTGTACTTGCAGCCCGTTCAGGATCTGACGATCAACTCGACCGTCAGCGCGACGCAGTATCAGTTCATGCTGACCGACCCCAATCCCGACGAGTTCGCCAATTGGGTGCCCAAGCTCGTCGAACGCCTCAAACAAGCGCCGGAGCTCGCCGATGTCGCCACCGATCTGCAACAAAGCGGTCGATCGGTCTACGTCCAAATCGATCGGGCGACGGCCGCCCGCTTCGGCATCACCCCGGCAACGGTCGACAATGCGCTGTACGACGCGTTCGGTCAGCGCATCATTTCGACGATTTTCACGCAGTCGAACCAGTATCGCGTGATTCTCGAAACCGACCCGCGGATGCAGCATTACACCGATGCGCTCAAATCGATCTACCTGCCGTCCTCGCAGGGCACGGGCCAGCAAGTGCCGTTGAGCGCGATCGCGACCTTCACGGAACGCCCCGCCCCGCTGTTGGTGTCGCACTTGGGCCAGTTTCCGGCTACGACCGTCTCGTTCAATCTCGCGCCGGGCGCCTCGCTCGGCGCGGCGGTGAAGGCGATCGAGCAGGCACAGCACGACGTCGAGTTGCCCGCCTCGTTCCAAACGCGCTTCCAAGGCGCGGCGCTGGCGTTCCAAGCGTCCCTCTCCAACGAGCTCTTCTTGATTCTCGCCGCCATCGTGACGATGTATATCGTGCTCGGCGTGCTGTACGAAAGCTTCATCCATCCGATCACGATTCTGTCGACGCTGCCTTCGGCCGGCGTGGGCGCCCTGCTCGCGCTGATCGTGTCGGGGCACGACCTCGACATCATCGGCATCATCGGGATCGTGCTGCTGATCGGCATCGTCAAAAAGAACGCGATCATGATGATCGACTTCGCGCTGGAAGCCGAACGCGAGCAAGGCAAGAGCGCGCACGAGGCGATCTATCAAGCATGCCTGCTGCGCTTCCGGCCGATCCTCATGACGACGATGGCGGCGCTGCTCGGTGCACTGCCGCTCATGCTCGGCACGGGCGTGGGCTCGGAGCTGCGTCATCCGCTCGGTATCGCGATCGCCGGCGGCCTCGTGGTCAGTCAGTTGCTCACGCTGTTCACGACGCCTGTCATCTACCTCGGCTTCGATTCGCTTGCGCGCCGCGTGCGCACGCGCTTCGGTGCGAACGAGCGTCAAACCGGCGCCGGCGACGCGGGAGCTTGACATGACTGGCCGATACGCTTTCGCCCGTCCGCCGCGCCTTTCGTTCGCCGGTGATGAGGGGCCGGCGCGATGAACCTCTCGCGCCCTTTCATCTCGCGCCCGGTCGCCACGACGCTGCTTGCGATCGGCATTGCGCTGGCCGGCGTATTCGCGTTCGCAAGGCTACCCGTCGCGCCGCTGCCGCAGGTCGACTTTCCGACGATCGCGGTGCAGGCCCAGTTGCCCGGCGCGAGCCCGGAAACCGTCGCGACGAGCGTTGCGAGCCCGCTCGAGCGCCATCTCGGGCAAATCGCCGACGTGACCGAGATGACGTCGATGAGCGGCGTCGGCCAAACGCGGATCACGCTCCAATTCGGCTTGAATCGCGATATCGACGGCGCCGCGCGCGACGTCCAAGCCGCGATCAACGCAGCGCGCGCCGATTTGCCGACGAGCCTGCGCAGCAATCCGACGTACCACAAGATGAATCCGGCCGATGCGCCGATCCTGGTGCTTTCGCTGACCTCGAAGACAATACCGGCCGGGCAGCTCTACGACGCTGCGTCCACCGTCTTGCAGCAAGCGCTCTCGCAAGTGCAAGGCATCGGCGAAGTGGACGTGAGCGGCTCGGCCAATCCGGCCGTGCGCGTCGAGCTCGAGCCGCAAGCGTTGTTCCATTACGGCATCGGGCTCGAGGACGTGCGCGCGGCGCTGGCCGCCGCCAATGCGAATAGTCCGAAGGGTTCGATCGATTTCGGCGAAAACCGCGTTCAGATCTATACCAACGACCAAGCGAGAGCCGCCGCGCAGTACAAGGATCTCGTCATCGCCTATCGCAACGGCGCCGCGATCAAATTGTCGGACGTCGCCAGCGTCGAGGATTCGGTGGAAGACCTGCGCAACCTCGGCCTCATGAACGGCCAGCGCTCGGTGCTCGTCATCCTCTACCGGCAGCCGGGCGCCAACATCGTCTCGACGATCGACCGCGTGCTGGCCATGTTGCCGCAACTGCGCGCATCGGTGCCGGCCGCGATCGACATCACGCCCGTGGCCGATCGCTCGACAACGATACGCGCCTCGCTGAAGGACACGGAGCGCACGCTGATCGTCGCGGTGCTGCTCGTCGTCACCGTCGTGTTTCTGTTTTTGCGCAACTGGCGCGCGACCTTGATTCCGAGCGTGGCGGTGCCGATTTCGATCATCGGCACGTTCGCCGCGATGTACCTGCTGAACTACTCGATCGATAACCTCTCGTTGATGGCGTTGATCGTGGCAACCGGGTTCGTCGTCGACGACGCGATCGTCGTGCTCGAGAACATCTCGCGTCATATCGAGGAAGGGACGCCGCGCATGCGCGCCGCCTATCTCGGCGCCCGCGAAGTAGGCTTCACCGTCACATCGATCAGTATCTCGCTCGTCGCCGTCTTCCTGCCGATCTTGCTGATGGGCGGCATTATCGGGCGCCTGTTTCGCGAGTTCGCCGTGACGCTGTCGCTCGCGATCGCCGTATCCCTCGCCGTTTCGCTGACCGTCACGCCGATGATGTGTTCGCGTTTGCTGGCCGACGGCGCGCACCGGCCCAAGGACGGCCCGCTTGCGCAGCGTCTCGAACGCGCATTCGCCCGCCTGCAAAGCGGCTATGCGCGCTCGCTCGGCTGGGCGCTCAGGCACCCCGCGCTCGTACTCGCGATTCTCATTGCCACGGTGGTGCTCAACGGCTTCCTGTACGTCGTCGTTCCGAAGGGCTTTTTCCCGCAGCAAGATACTGGGCGTCTCGTCGGCGGCATCCAAGCCGATCAGTCCACCTCGTTCCAAGCGATGAAGGTCAAGTTCGGCGAGATGATGTCGATCGTGCAGCACAACCCGAACGTCGAGAACGTCATCGGATTCACCGGCGGGCGGCAGACGAATTCGGGCTTCATGTTCGTCACGCTGAAGCCGAAAACGGTGCGCCGCGCATCGGCCGATCAAGTCATCGCTCAGCTACGCAAACCGCTCGCGCAGGTGGCCGGCGCGCAGACGTTCTTGCAGGCCGTGCAGGACATCCGCGCGGGCGGACGCCAATCGAACGCGCAATATCAATACACGCTGCTCGGCGATTCGAGCGCCGAGGTCTACAAGTGGGCACCGCGCCTCACCGAGGCGCTCAAGCACCGGCCCGAGCTCGCCGATGTCAACTCCGACCAGCAGCAAGGCGGGCTGGAAGCCTACGTGACGGTCAATCGGCAAAGCGCCGCGCGACTGAAAATCACCCCCTCGCAGATCGATAACACGCTTTACGACGCGTTCGGCCAACGGCAAGTCTCGACGATCTACAATCCGCTGAACCAATACCACGTCGTCATGGAGGTCGCGCCGCGTTATTGGCAAGACCCCTCGATGCTCGATCAAATCTTTATCAGCACGGCAGGCGGCAGCGCGAGCGGATCGCAGTCGACCAATGCGGTCGCCGGCACGTTCACCGCCGCGGCGAGAAGCGCCACGAGCGGGACGAGCGCGAACGCCAGCGCCGCCACGATCGCGGCCGATACGGCGCGCAACTTGGCCACCAATTCGATCGCGGCTAGCGGCAAGACGAGCGCATCGACGGGGTCGGCCGTCTCCACGTCGAAGGAAACGATGATTCCGCTATCGGCCGTCGCTTCGTTCGGCCCCGGCAGCACGCCGATCGCGGTCAATCACCAAGGCCCGTTCGTTGCCTCGACGATTTCGTTCAATCTGCCCGTCGGCAAATCGCTGTCGGACGCCACGCGGGCCATCAACGAGACGGCTGCGGCGATCGGCATGCCGGCGACCGTGCACGGCAGTTTCTCGGGCACGGCGCAGGCATTCCAAAAGTCGACGAGCGACATGCCGATCCTGATTCTCGCGGCGCTTGCGGCCGTCTACATCGTGCTCGGCATGCTCTACGAGAGTTACATCCATCCGGTGACGATTCTCTCCACGCTGCCCTCGGCCGGCGTGGGCGCCCTGCTCGCGCTGCTGCTGTTTCACTCGGAGTTCAGCATCATCGCGCTCATCGGCGTCATCTTGCTCATCGGCATCGTGAAAAAGAACGCGATCATGATGGTCGACTTCGCGATCGAGGCATCGCGCCAAGGGATGTCCTCGTTCGATGCCATTCATCGCGCGTGTCTGCTGCGCTTTCGTCCGATCATGATGACGACGTGTGCCGCACTGCTCGGCGCGTTACCGCTCGCGTTCGGACGCGGCGAAGGCGCCGAGTTGCGCTCGCCGCTCGGGATCTCCATCGTCGGCGGGTTGCTCGTCAGCCAGGTGCTGACGCTTTATACGACGCCCGTCGTCTACCTCTACATGGACCGTCTGAGGGTATGGCGCGAGCGGCGCCGACGCGACGGCACGCCTCAAGTAAGCAGTTGAAACAATTGTGAACGGACTCGTTATGGCACTCGCGCAAGCGATGGCCTAGCCTTGTAGGTGATGCGCCCAAGTCTTCACGGGCGCTTCGAACCGAACAAGGAGTCCATCGTGCGGCGTTTGAACGCTTCGCTCGCTCTCGCGGCCGCGGCCTGTCTAGGCATGAGCGGTGCCGCGCAGGCGGCGCATTGGCGCGTCGGGGTTTATTGGGGCATGCCAGGCCCGTATTACTACCCCTACCCGGCCCCCGTGGTGCCGGCGCCTTATTACTACGCGCCTTATCCGGCTTATGCGCCTCCCGTCATGGTCGCGCCCGACGTCCCCGACACCACGTACATCGAACGTCCGCAACCGGGGGCGGACGGCCAATCGCAAGACGGACCGCCGCAAGGCAGCTGGTGGTATTGCGACAAGACCAAGACCTACTACCCGTACGTCAAACAATGTGCGAGCGGCTGGCGAGAAGTGCCGGCCACCCCGCCAGCACCCGAGCGGTGATGCGATGAACGAATCCCTTATCGGACACGCCAAGCGGCGTGCGAAATGGCTCCCGCTCGCGGCCCTCGCGGGCCTTGGCGCCTGCACGGTCATGCCGACCGGGCCGAGCATCATGGCGCTGCCCGGGACCGGCAAAAGCTTCGACCAATTTAGAGCCGACGATTACAACTGCCGCCAGTACGCGCTCGGTCAAGTCGGCGGCGTCAGCGCCAATCAAGCGGCGACGGCGGCCGGCGTCGGCAGCGCGGCGCTCGGCACGGCCGTGGGCGCGGCGGCGGGCGCGGCGCTCGGCGGCGGACGCGGCGCGGCCGTCGGGGCCGGCGCGGGCCTGTTGACCGGCAGCGCGATCGGCATGGGCACCGCCCAAGGCTCGGCGTACGACATTCAGCGACGCTACGACTATGCCTACGTCCAATGCATGTACGCGGCGGGCGAACGGGTCCCGATGCCCGCGGGCTACGATAACGGCTACGACACGCGACGCTACTACACGCCACCGCCCCCGCCGCCCCCCGGTTATTGAGGCGCGAATTCGGCGCTAACCGCCGGCCCCGAGCGAAACGTCGAGCGTTCCGTCGGGCCGCATCCGCACCCGTCCGTGTGCGACGTCGCGCCGATAGTCATAGAGGTCGAACCGCATGCTCTTGCGGCTACCGCCGTGAATCAGCGTACGCGCATTGACGGCAAGCGAATCGAACATCTTGACGTCGCCGCCTTCGATCCAAACGTAGCTGCCCTGCGCATGGCCCGGCGGATGCGCAACGGCCGCATCGGGGTCACGCGCGAACTTCAGCACGAGGCCTTCGTCGGTCACCTTTGCCCTCTCCAAGCGACCCGCAAGCATGGGCGGCGGGAACACCGTGTACTGATCGAAGACGAGCCGATCGCCCGTCAATTTCGCGCCCTTGCGTTCGAGCGGCGTCAGTGACGCAAGCGGAATCTTCAGCGCATGCAGCAAGCCGCCCTGCGGCACGCCGAGCACCGCCACGCGGCTCGGCGTATAGGCGAGGTGCCGTTCGTCGAGCACGTCGATCGCGCCCGTCATCGACAAAGGCAACCACACGCCGGGCACATGATTCCAAAGCTTGATGCCGCCTGTCACCCGGAGCGCGCCGTCGTGCGCGCTCATCGACACGGCATTGAGCGAGCGCGGCGAGTAATCGAGCAAATAGTCGTTGAAGAGCGCGGCCATCGCGGGCCACGGTTCGACCACCTCGCCGCCGACGATTCTGATCTCGTACTGATTCGGATCGTCGAGATCGACCGGCTCGCCCGCCTGTTTGGGCACCATCTGCACATCGAGCGAGCGGACATGAAAACCGATATTCCCCGTCACGAAGAAGTCGACGTCGGACAAATGCGCGCAGGTCGGCGCGCGCGGCGATGCGCGCTCGTTCGCCGCTTGTGCCGCGCTCGCCGGGTGCCACGAAGCATGCACTTTCACCGGTGCATTGCTTGACACCGGCGCCGCACTCGTTGCGTCCGCAACGATTTCGCCGGCACCGCCATTCGCCGCCGGTGCCGCGCGCCAGATCGCCCTCGCCTTCGCGAGCGCCTGCTGCTGGGTGACGAAGAAGGAATCGTTGTAACGCGCCGAGGCAAGGCCGGGCGATACCGCCGCCGGCATGGCGGCGGACGGAACGAACACGTCGAGCGCGCCGCTCGGCTGAAAGGTCATGTACCCCGCGGACAGTTGATCGCGGTAGCGATATAGATCGAATACGAAGGGACCCCGCGCATCGAGCGGATGCAGCGCAAGGTCGAGATTCATCGGCATCGAGCGCATGAATTTCACATCACCGCCGACGAGCAACATGCCGCGCTCGGGCATCCGCGCGGGCCAGTCGATCGATTTGACCGTCCCGTCGTCGAGCGAAAGCGTCACGCCGTCAGGCGCCACATCGACGCCGACGATCGTCATCGACAGCACGGGCGGCGGCATGAGGCGAGCCGCGCGCAAGACGATGTCGTTGCCTCCCAGCCGCGCGATCGGCGTGTCGATCGTAAGCAAATCGGCCATACGCACATGCGCTGCATGCATGAGCCGATCGGCGTCGACGCCCGCGACGCTGACATGCGTGGCATGAAAGACGAGCGTGCCCGGCGCACCGAGCGTCAGTTGTCCGGCGAGCGCAAACGGCACCCAAGCGCCGCGCCACATGCGCCCCGTCACGCGTAACTCGCCCATACCGGGGCTCACGCGCACATCGCGCAGCGGCGCGCCTGCGTAATCGAATAAGTACTCGCCGAACACGGCGGTCAAGCGGTCGGCATCGAGCGTGACTTCGCCGCGATGAACGTCGATCGCGACGCTCGTCGGATCGTCGAAGACGATGGGCTCGCCGCGACGCGTCGGGGTCATCGTGGCCGCCATCGAGCCAATAACGAAGCCCAAGTCGCCCGTCACGCGAAAATCGACGCCGCGCGCGAACAGCATCGTCGCGCCGATCCCGGAATCGCGCAGCGTCGCCTCGCGCATGCGTGCGAGGGACATGCCGCTTGCCGCCGGCACGCGCAGCCGCTCCTTTTCCTCTTGCTCGAGTTGCCGCGCCTTCAGCGCTTCGATGCGCGGCGGCGGCCCCTGCTCGGCAAGCGCCGTGTCGCCGCAACCGGCGAGCGAGGCAAGCGAGGCGAGCGCCGAGGCCAACGCGGCAATGCCGGCCGCGCGCAGGCAGATACCGATGCGCGCTCGCCCGCGCGCCGATCGCCCCTGTCGTTCGAACATGCCGTCCCCTCCCAGGCAGTCGAACCACGCACCGAATCGCGTGCCGGCGCGGTGGCGAACTGCTCGTTTTCGACGCTTCGATTGTCGTGCTTTATCTGCGCTGCACCGTATCGAAATCGTAGAGGCTCGTCACCAAACGCGGCCGCCGCGAAAAGGCGCTTGCGGGCGCCGCGCCACGCCGAACGTCAAACGCGGGAGAGAAGCAATCCGGCCGCGCGACTATTGCCGCGGATGCTGCTTAGCCCACTCCTGGACGGCGCTCATCGTGTTTTTTACGTGGTTCTCGGGCGATAAGCTCGTGTATTCGTAAATGATCGTGCCATCCGGCGCGATGACGTACGAGACGCGATTGGCCATCGTCTTCACGAGCGGCATGGCGGCGTCATAAGAATCGATGATGTGCCGCTCGGGGTCGGCCGCCACCGGGAATTTGCTGCGGCACTCGCTCACGGAAAACTTCTTGAGGGTCGCAATATCGTCATGCGAGACGCCGATCACCGTTGCACCGTAGCGCTTGTATTCGTCGACGGCATCGGCGAACTCGTGCGCCTCGATCGTGCATCCTTTCGTGAATGCGGCCGGATAGAAATAAAGGACGACCGGGCCTTTCTTCAACGCGTCGGCGAGCGAATACGAATAAGCGTTGCCGCCGAGCGATGCTTGCGTCGTGAATGCGGGTGCCTTGTCGCCCACCTTGAGAACGGCCGACGCATCGAACGAACAAACGGAAAGGACCGCGCCAAGTGCTGCCGCGCACAGGGCGCGGTTCATGCTTCGCTTCATCACGATTCCTCGGTTCAGGGTTGGCGCGCGCAGCCCGCCCCTTACGAAATGCAAGGGCACGGCATGGACCCGTTGGAGGGATTCTCGCGACGCACGCCGTGCTATTGAACCATGACCGCGCATTTGGCGCTGACAACTGCCCGGCAAGCATGCGCGGTCGGCCCGCCCCGGGTCACGCCGCTTCCTGGTGCGCCTGCGCCCACCCTGCGGCTTCGAGATTGATCTCGGCGAAGGCCGACGACGTCAGCGCACCCAATTCCGGATGAATCCGCGCGAGCTCGCGAGCCACGCGTTCGTGAGCGCCTGTCTCGGCCGCCTCCGCGATCGAGAGCAGCGCACCGAGCAATCCGGCGCGATGCACGATCGCATCGCTGATCTCGGCGACGAGCCCGATTTGCACAAGCGAAGCGCTCGGCGCGGCATCGCCGAGCAATACGTGCACGAGCGAAAACACGCCCGTCATGAACGCGCTATCGCCGAAACGTTCGCTATCGGGCCGCACGTGCGCCGCCGCCAATTCCATGAAGCGCGAACGGGCACCCACAAGTTGGGTCAACGGATCGCAGCGCCACGGCAATTCGCCGTTCGATGCGTAAAGGAGCAATTGCGCCCAGCGCGCGATTTGCCGCGTCCCGGCCGCGAGAATCGCCTCGCGCACCGAGGCAATGCGCCGCCCTAGCCCGTAAGCGCTCGAATTGACGAGCCGCAAGAGCTGCATGACGACGTCGGGGCTGCGCTTGAGCTCCTGCTCGAGCTCGCTGAGCGGCGCCTCCGACGCGATCAGCGCGAGCATACGCAGCAACGATTGCCGCGACGGATCGCCACGTCGTGCCGAAAGAACTTGGGGGCGTGCGAAAAAATACCCTTGAAAAAGATCGAAGCCGAGCGCCTGTGCGAGCGCGTAATCGTCCTGCGTCTCGACCTTTTCGGCGATCAGCGTTTTGCCTTGCCCTTTTACGGTCTCCGCCAGGGCCGGCAACCGCTCGCGATCGATCGAGAGAAAATCGACTTTGACGATGTCCACATGCGGCAATAAGGCGACCAGGGCGTCCGACAAATCGGTGATATCGTCGAGCGCCACCTTGAAACCGGCACGGCGCAAATTGTCGATGCGCTCGATCAGCGGCGAGTCGACGCAGACGGTTTCCAGCACTTCCAGAACGAAGCGTTCGGGCGGCAGCACCATGACCGAGTCGTCGAACAACATCTCCCGGCACATGTTCACATAGCCGCGATGCGGCCCGAGCGTCGCGGATACGCCCATGCTGCACATCGTGTTGACGACGACGCGTGCGGTCGCTCGAGCATCGTTGCAGATACGAGCGCGATTCACCTCGCTCTCGCGAAACAACAGCTCATAGGCCTCGAGGCCCCCGCCCCGCGCAACGATCGGCTGACGCCCGAGGTACAGACACTCGATTTCGCATTGGGCGCGTGCATCGCAAACGGGCGGCGCATCCGTGCGTACGATCGATATTTCGGCCATAACTGATCCAGCTTGGTGTAGAACAAACGAGCGCGCAACGACCGGACAGCGCCGTCGCGGCGGCTCGCAAGCAGGGCCCGGACGGATGTCCGGCGAGTGCGCGCCCCATCGCGCCGCCCGGTGCCTAGGATGGGGCCGGATCCTACCGGTTCCCTGCAAGGCGTGGCTCCATTGTCCACAAAATATGTCGCGAAAGCATGTCGGGGCCAATCCCGAGTCGCATTTCGACCAAATTGGCCGCATTGTCCCTAAAGAATTCTTACGCGCCGCCGATAATGAGTCCTGATAGGAGGTATGGCGAGGACAGGCGCGCGCAGCGCTTTCCGACGCCCTCGGTCCGATCGACATCAGTCGCCAGCGAGAACGAATGGAAGCAAAATTGACCGGCGCATCGCGCCGCAGCGCATGGCGCGCGGCTCTTGACCTGTTGCGTGGCCGCGCAGGTAGAGCGCGCACGCACGCCTTCGATTCCGGTGGCGAGCACGACGCACTGACGTTGCAACTCGAAAAAACCCTGGGCGCGGTCGATTTCCTGGCGCACGTCGACAAGCATTTACGCTTTCTTTACGTCTCCGACGCCAGCCTCCGCTTCATCGGATACCGGCGCGAGTACCTGCAAACGGTCACGCTGCACGAACTCGTGCCGAGCGGCGAGATTCAAGCGCTCGATGCGCTGATGGCCCGAGCCGCCGAAAGCGGCCGCGTCGAGCGCACGACCTTGCACTTGATGAAATCGTTGACATACCCGATCGCGGTCGAATTGCGGGTGGTCGCCAGTTCCCACGCGGGCACGGCGGGCTTTGCGATCAGCGCATTCGACGTTTCGGCGTGGCGCGCCAACGAGGAACGGCTCACTTACGAGCTGCACAGCGATCGCATGACCGGCCTCGCGAACGCGCTGGCGCTCGCAGCCGCGGTGAAACGCGCGCAGGAGCAAGCCGATGCGAACGGCACGGGCACCGCTTTGCTGCTCGTCGATCTCGACGATTACCAGCGCGTGAACCGGGCGCTCGGCTACGACGCCGGCGACACGCTGCTGCGCGAGACGGCCCGGCGGCTCGAGGCGCTCGTGACCGCGGACGAAACGCTCGCACGCGTGACGAGCGACGAATTCGCCGTCCTGGTGCGCGCAAATACGCGCGAATTGGCCGCCCAGCAGGCCGAGGCGCTAGGCCGGCGCCTCATGACCGCGGTCCAGCAGCCCTATGCGGTGGACGGCCAGCCGGTTCACCTCTCGGCCAGCGTAGGCGTGGCGCTCTATCCGGATCCCGCACACGACAGCGACGCCTCCGGCTATTACGACCAGTTGCTGCGCCGGGCCGACCAAGCGCTCTCGCAAGCCAAGGCATCGGGCAGCAATACGCTCGCGTTTCACACGGCGCATGCCGATCCGGCCGACGCCGAGCGCCTCAAACTGGAAGCCGACTTATACGACGGCGTGCGCAACGGCGAGTTTTCGCTCCATTTCCAACCGATCACGAGCAGCCAGAGCCGCGGCGTCGTCGGCGTGGAGGCGCTGATCCGCTGGCATCACCCGGTGCACGGGTTCGTCCCGCCGTCCACGTTCATTCCGCTGGCCGAATCGATCGGCCTCATCAATTACCTCGGCAACTGGGTCCTAAAAATCGCCTGCATGCAATTGATGCAGTGGGACGCCCAAGGCATCATTTTGCAGTATGTGGCCGTGAACGTGTCCCCGCAGCAGTTCCGCGACCCGCGTTTCACGCAAAACGTGCGCGACGCGCTGGCCTTGACGGGCGTCGATCCGAGCCGGCTCGTGTTCGAAATCACCGAATCTCTGTTGATGCAGGATCCGGCCCATGCAAAGGTTCTGCTCGAGGATTTGACGACGATCGGGATTCGCTTTGCCGTCGACGATTTCGGGACCGGCTATTCGTCGCTGGCATATCTGCAACGTTTTCCGCTCGCGAAGCTTAAGATCGACCGCAGTTTCGTCGAGAACCTGCTAACCTCTCGCAACGATCAAGCGATTGTGTCCGCGGTGGTCGGCCTTGCGCAAACGCTTGAACTGGAACTCGTCGCCGAGGGGGTCGAGACGGAAGCGCAGCGCGAGCTGCTGACCTCGATGGGCTGCGATCATATTCAGGGTTGGCTGGTTTGCAAGGCTTTGCCGTCCGACGAGTTGGCGAAACGCTTCGAGGACCGAGTGCTCCATTTGCACGAGGCGGCGTGAGCCCCGGCGCGGCACATATAGACAGATATCCGTATGGTTCGAACGAGATTCACATGGTAAAGGCGGCGCTGCTCGATAAGCTGTGGGCGCGTATGAGCGAACGCGGCGACTTCCCGATGCTGTCGCAATCGTTACGCACGACGATGGCCGCCATGAAGAACGACGACCTCGATTTCACGGGGCTCGTGCAAGTCGTGCTGTCGGATTTCGCCCTCACGCAAAAAGTACTGCGGCTCGCGAATTCGGCCATGTACATGGCATTCGGCGGCAACATCACGACCGTCACGCGCGCGCTCATGGTGCTCGGCATGGACGCCGTCGGCCACCTCGTCGTCGGGCTCAAGCTCGTCGATCACTTTCATCACAGCGCGCCGCATCGCATCGACGCGAAGCTGGAGCTCAATCGCACCATGCTCTCGGGCTGCGTGGCTCGCAAACTCACCGAGCAAGGCGACCTGCGGGCGGGCGAGGAAGCCGTCGTATGCACGCTGATGCGGCAGGTCGGCAAGCTGCTCGTCGTGTTCTACCTCGAGAACGAATGGGAGCAGATTCGGCAAAAAGCGGCTAGCTCGGAACTGGACGAGACGCAAGCATGCGCCGCGGTGCTCGGCGTGAGTTTCGAGGAACTCGGGCAAGAAGCGGCCATACGGTGGCGTTTGCCCGATACGATCCGCGCGGGCATGGGCACCTACGAGCCCGATGCCAAGGAGCCGCCGCAGGTGCATTGGCTGCGCGCGGTCACGAATTATTCGACCGAGGTGGCGGGCGTATTGAGCGCGGCCGACATGCCCGAGCATACCCGCGAAGCACAGATCGCCGAATTGGCGCGGCGCTACGGCCGCGCGCTCGGTAGCGAGCCCGAAGAGTTGACGCAGATGACCGTTTCGCTCGCGCGCGAGGAAGCCGGTGAAGGCTTCATGCGCGAAATCGACGAGCTGCGCGCGAACGCGGACGCCATCGCACGAGCAAGCGTCAACGCGGAAGCTCGGATCGCGGCGGGTCTCGAGGATTTGCGCGCGCTCCCCTCGGAAAACGCGCTCGCGCCCGTGCTGGCGCTCGCGTCCGAAACGGTATTGGCGGGCTTGAGCTTTACGCGCACCGTCGTTTTCGTGCGCCAGAGCTCCGGCTTTTACAAGGCGCGCCTCGGCTTCGGCCGCGACGTCGAACGCGCCCTGCCCGCGCTGTTTTTCAAGGAAGCCTTCGAACCGGACGTCTTTCACCTCGCGATCGCCAACTCGGTCGGCATCTTTATCGAAAACGCGCGCGATCCGAAGATGATGGCGCGCTTGCCGATGTGGTATCGCAATGCGTTCGACGATGCGCGGTCATTCGTTCTGCTGCCGGTCACCGCGCATCAATCGACCGTCGCACTGCTCTACGGCGATTGGTCGCTGTCGCAGGAAACCCGCAAGGTCTCGCAGACGCAAATGAGCGCACTCAACGAGTTGGCGCGCGAGTTGGGACGTTTCTTCGCCCACGCGCCCGCACGCGAACTCGAAACGCTCTGAGCATCCCATCGTTGCCGCGCCACGCGGCAACGATGGCGGATCCCCACGGGGCGTGCTGCCCCGCCCGCCTCACTCCTCGATTCGCTCGAGTCCCTCGTTTTCCTTGCTTTGATCGGCCGTGCTGGCCCATGCGGCCGCGGTGATCGCGATTTGGGCCAATTCGCACGACGTGAGCGGCGCAAGCGCGGCGCTTGCGCGATCGAGCGCTTCCCAATCGCCGTGCTCGAGCGCTTCGATGGCGCCGAGCAGCGTGCCGAGCTGTCCTTCGCGGTGCAAAATCGCCGCCCGGATGTGACTCGCAAGCGTCAGCGCTTCGAGCGTGTTTTCGAGCGTGTCGCCGAACACCGCATCGACGAGCGAAAACACCCCCGTCAGAAATGCGCCGTCGACCACCTTGCGGTTCGCATGCGCCACGCGCGCCGATGCGAGTTCCATGAAGCGGGCCCGCGTAGCCGCGAGCTGAACGAGCGGGTCTTGCTCGAGCGGAACCTTTCGGCCGTCCGCGTAAAGCAACAATTGAGTCCAGCGCGCGATCCGATTCGTGCCCGTCGCGTTGATCGCGTCGCGCAACGTCGCGACCTTACGGCCGATGCTCGCCTCGCCCGAGTTGGCAAGTCGCATCAAATGCATGACGAGAACCGGGTTCAGCTTCAGTTCGCCTTCGAGCTGCGCGACGCTCGGATCCGACGACAGCAGGCGCAGCAAATTCAGCAACGCTTGGCGCGGCGCATTTACGCGGCGCCCGCTCTGTTTGCAACCGCGCGCGAAGAAATAGCCTTGAAACAAGTCGAAGTGCAGCGCCTTGGCCTGTTCGAACGCCTCGTGCGTTTCGATATTGAGTGCGATCAAGAGCTTACCGGCCGACTTCAATGCCTTCGTCAGCCGCGCCAACAATTCGTGATCGAATTGCGCCGGATCGATCTTGATCGCGTACGCGTAAGGGAGCAGCTTCGCAAACGTTTCATCGGGTTTGCGCAAGTCGTCGATCACGAACCGGTAGCGCCGCGCGTGCAGCGTCACAAGGCGCGCGATCAACTCCGAGTCGACGCCGAGGTCGGGCGATATTTCGAGGTAGAAACGATCGGGCGCAAGCCGCGCGATCGCGTCGGAGAACAGCAACGGACGACTGAGGTTCAGATAGCCTTGCTGCCCCGAAAGCGCCGTGCGGACATCGCTCGCGCCGAGCGCGTCGAGCAAATGCGCGGCGGCCGCATCTATCGCTTTTCGGACATCGGATTCGTCGCCTGCCTCGACCGGCAACTCGCGCAAGTGCAATTCGAAGCCGCGCAGCAGACCTTCGGCATCGAGAATCGGCGCCCTTGCGGGATATCGCACGTGGCCGGCGCGGGCCGAATCCGATTTGACTTCGGCACCCACCGGGCGCTGCGCCGAGTCGGTCATCGTCCCCATCGCCCCTCTCCTTTCTTTTTCTTACGATTTAGCGGCGCGACGCTGGTCTGGACGTCTTGTTCTCCGCGCAGGTTGGGGGCGATTATAACCGTAAAGTCGTGACCGAAAATCGAGGCCCCGCACCATGCGCAGCGCAGTTTTCGCCGCACCGCCCATGGCACGCACCCTCATCCGTCGACGACTACTTCAGGACCACCTTGACGTCGAAATACTTGGCGGCGATTTTCTCGATCGTGCCGTCGGCCTTGAGCGCTTTTAGTGCGCCGTTCAGTTGAGCGAGCAAAGCCTTATCGCCCTTGCGCACGCCGTAGCCGACGCCCGAGCCGAGCAGCTTCTCATCCGATACCGTGGGACCCGCGAAGTCGAAACCCGCGCCTTGCGGACGCTTGAGGAACCCCTTCGACGCAGCCTCGGAATCCTGGAAGGCGGCGTCGAGCCGGCCCGAGGCGAGATCGGCATAAACCTGATCTTGCGTTTGGTAGGAAACGACGTCGATACCGGCCGGCGCCCATTTGGCCTTCGCATACGTTTCTTGGATCGTGCCTTGCAGCACGCCCACGTGTTTGCCCTTGAGCGAGGCGACGGTCGGCAGCAGGCCGCTGCCCTTCTTGGCGATCAGTTGATTCGGAATCGTGTAGATCGGATCCGTGAAGTCGATCGCCTGCTTGCGCTGATCGGTAATCGTCATGTCCGAGTTGATCGCATCGAACTTGCGCGCTTGCAAGGCGGGAATGAGGCCGTCGAAGTCGTTTTCGACCCATACGCACTTGACGCTCAGCTTGGCACATACGGCGTTGCCGACGTCGACGTCGAAGCCTTGCAGCTGACCCGATGCGCTCTTCGATTCGAACGGCGCATACGATGCCTCGAGACCGAAGCGCAACTGCTTGAGATCCGCCGCGCGGACGCTGCCGGCCGCAGCCACTGCCGTCGCCGCGATGAGTGCGAGCGACACCTTCTTGCGCAAGTTCAATTTCATCAGGTTGATCCTAGACAGAGTTGATACCGAGGTGGAACCAGGCGCGCATCGTCGCCGCGCCAAAATTGCCCTTCAAATGCCCGCGGCGCGGTTGATGCAGCGCACAAGGCAGATGGGACCGGCATTGTACGGGTATCGCGCGCCGCGACGCGCGCAGGGCGGCATGCCGGGTCGGCGGGCACCGGCGGGTACGGACGGTAGTCCTCGACGCAAAGATGCAATTGCGTGTCGCGCGGGGGCAAGTCGCCGGCAGCGCCGATGCCGAATGCGGAATGTCGAATGCCGCCCCGGCAACGCTCGCCTGGCCGCGCTGCGCCTTTGACCCATATCAACGGTTGCGCCCGTGCGCTCGCCACAATCGATTTGCATAAGCGATCGCCGCCGTCGCGGCGTATCGCTAGATCGCATGGTGGAGACGCACGATCATGAACTGGCTGGCCGAATATTTCGCGCAGCGCGCAACCCCGCTCACATTGTCGCTATCGGCTCATCCGCCGCTCGCGATCGGCCCCGACGGGCCCGTCACGCAACCGCTTTATGCATTGCCTTACCCGGGTGCCGAACTCGTCTTCGTCCCCGGCGCGATGCTCGAACAAGGCGGCCACAACTATGAGATGCCCGCGCGCTACGAGACGAGCGGCCATCTGTCGACGCATGCGATCGGCTTACCCCCGAATGCGCCGTGCCCACCGTTCTTCAGCCGCGTCGCGATCTATGCGCCCTCGGCGTTCAACCCGGATTTTCTCGTCTCGGTGAACGACGTCTTTTCGTTCGTCCCCGTCTTCGCCCAAGACGGCAGCCCAGGATTCTTCGGCACCGCATTCGAATTGACCGAAGCCGCGGGCGCCGCGTCGCGGCTGCGCCTGCCCTGGACATTCGAAGGCTATATCAGCATCTAAACGCGGCCCGCGGGGTCGAACGCTCCGCCGTTGGGTGTGCGTCCGTCTGCCGCAACGTCCGAAAGGTCCCTCCATGGAAGCGCTCACGAACGCCCCGACCGTCCTTTGGTTCGGCGAGATCCGTGCCACCGACGTCGCGCGAGTCGGCGGCAAGAATGCCTCGCTCGGCGAGATGGTGGCGACGCTGGCCGATGAAGGCGTCAGCGTGCCGCCCGGCTTCGCCACGACCGCCGATGCCTATTGGCGCTTCATCGACGCCAATGCATTGCGCGATCCGATCGCGGCCACGCTGAACGCGTATGCGGCCGCCAAACTCACGCTCGCGCAAGCCGGCGAGGCGATCCGCCGGTGCATCGCGCAGGGCGAATGGCCCGTCGAAGTCGCCACGGCGATCACGCTTGCGTATCGACAACTATCCGAGCAAGCCGGCGAAGACGACATCGACGTCGCCGTACGCTCGAGCGCGACGGCCGAAGACTTACCCGATGCCAGTTTCGCCGGCCAACAAGAAACGTTCTTGCACGTGCGCGGAGAGCGTGCGCTGCTCGCCGCCTGCCGCCGTTGCTACGCCTCGCTCTTTACCGATCGCGCTATCAGCTACCGCGAAGCGAAGCACTTCGATCATCTACGCGTCGCGCTATCGATCGGCGTGCAACGCATGGTCCGCTCCGATTTAGGCTCGGCCGGCGTGATGTTTTCGATCGATACGGAAACGGGCTGCGACAAAATCGTCGTCATCGATGCGTCGTGGGGATTGGGGGAAAACGTCGTGCAAGGCGCCGTCGACCCGGACGAATACGAGGTCTTCAAACCGCTGCTCTCGGAGCGTACGCTGCGCCCGATCATCGAGAAAAAGTTGGGCGGCAAGGCGCAAAAGATGGTCTATGCGCACGAGGGCGAGCGTACGACGAAGAACGTCCCCACCTCGAAAGCCGAACGCGCACGCTTCGTCCTCGCCGACGACGAGATCGTCTCGCTTGCGCGCTGCGCCTGTGCCATCGAACGACACTACGGTCGACCGATGGACATGGAATGGGCGAAAGACGGCGCGAGCGGCGAGATGTTCATCGTCCAGGCACGGCCCGAAACCGTGCAATCGCGCCGTGAGGCCAGCGCGATCAAGACGTACCGTCTCAAGCAAGCCGGCCCGCGCTTGCTCACCGGCGTTGCCGTAGGCGAGGCCATCGCCAGCGGCCTCGTTTGCGTGATCGAGCATCCGCGCGAGGCCGAACGTTTCGTCGACGGGGCGATCCTCGTCACGCATACGACCGATCCCGACTGGGTACCGTTGATGCGACGCGCCGGCGCCATCGTCACCGACCACGGCGGACGCACCTCGCATGCGGCGATCGTCAGCCGCGAACTAGGCCTGCCCGCGATCGTCGGCACGGGCAACGCAACGCATCTTTTGCACGACCAGCAAGAAATCACCGTGTCGTGCGCGCAAGGCAGCGACGGCTTCGTCTACGCGGGCCGAGCCGAATTCGACATCGAATCCATCGACTTCAGCCAACTCCCGCAGACGAAGACTCAGGTCATGCTGAACCTCGCGAATCCGGCCGCGGCGCTGCGCTGGTGGCGACTGCCCGCCGACGGCGTGGGGCTCGCGCGCATGGAATTCGTCGTCGGCAATGCCATCAAGGTCCATCCGATGGCCCTCGTACGTTACGACTCGCTGCCGGACGACGACACCAAACGCACGATCGCCGCGCTCACGGCCGGTTATGCCGAGCGCACCGAATATTTCGTCGATCGGCTCGCGCGCGGGCTCGCCCGCATCGCAGCCGTCCAATATCCGCACCCGGTGATCGTGCGCCTGAGCGACTTCAAGACCAACGAGTATGCGAATCTAATCGGCGGCGCCGCGTTCGAGCCGCACGAAGAAAATCCGATGCTCGGTTTTCGCGGTGCCTCCCGCTACGATTCGCCTCGCTATCGCGAAGGCTTCGCGCTCGAATGCCGCGCGATCGAGCGCCTCAGAGGCGAACTCGGTTTCGACAACGTCATCGTCATGGTGCCGTTTTGCCGCTCGCCGAAAGAAGCCGATCGCGTACTCGCCGTGATGGCCGAGCATGGCCTCGCTCGAGGGGAGCACGGCTTGCAGGTCTATGTCATGTGCGAGATACCGTCGAACGTGATCTTGGCGCAGGCGTTCGCGCAGCGTTTCGACGGTTTCTCGATCGGCAGCAACGACCTCACGCAACTGACGCTCGGCGTAGATCGCGACTCGGCCGAGCTCGCCGCATTGTTCGACGAAGAAGACGACGCCGTGAAATGGATGATCGCGCGCGTAATCGAATCGGCGCATCGCGCGGGCGCCAAGGTCGGCTTATGCGGTCAGGCGCCGAGCGACCGGCCGGCGTTCGCGCAATTTCTCGTCGAATGCGGGATCGATTCGATCTCGGTGACGCCTGATAGCTTCGTCGCGGTCAAACGGCGCGTCGCGCAAGCCGAGGCCCTATGCTTGGCGCGCGTACGAACGACCGAGGAAGACAGAAGGGACGAGTAAGAGGAGAAAGCGGGGAAGCGGATAACGAGTCGGTGCGTAGGGGTATGCTCAGAGCACGCGAACGCAACACATTGCAGGGCGCGTTTCGGTCGGGGGGAAGACACACCAGGACCCGTCGCCGTGACGAAACAGGAAAATCGAGCGCACGCCATCCGGTGCGCGCATTTCGACGCAGACGTAGCGAGCGCGGTTGCCGACCATCCGGCCGGTGCGAAGCACGCGTGCGGGAGACGCGATCGTCGGCGCAAGCCATTTGTCCACCAACGCCCGTAGCGAAATCTTTTCGGCACCCATCGCTCGTCTCCTGACTCGTTGCCTGGCGCTGCGCGGATAACGACGGCGACGCCCTTGAGCACAGTATCGACAACGGACTCGAAGATCGAAATCAGCGCCTGCCGAGAATCGCGTCAAGCGTTGCCAACGCTTGTCGGAGTTGGACTACAAGCGATTGCGATGCGCACGAAGCCGCGCCCATCCGGCCCCTTGACTGCCGTCAAACGCACGTTCGCACGAACGCCTATGCTGAAAGACAATCGATGCTCGCAGGGAGAGTGCCATGTCCGCAAAGACCTTCGTCGCGCTCGTCGCCGCCGCGATGTTGGCGGCTCAAGTACCCGCTCAGGAACGGCCTCTCGGACACGAATCGGCCGTTGGCCCACATACGGGGGCCCATGCACCGGGCCAGGGTGCGCCGGCTCAAGCCGCGCCCGGCGGCGCGCCGCCCCCTGGGGCCGTAGGCCGTCCCGCGCCGAACAGGATGCCGGGCAACGCGCCCCGTAGCCCCGCATTCGGTCGGCAGCCGGGCAGCCCCGCACCCGCCCCCGCGATGCGGCCGAACCCAGGCCCGGCAGGGGCACCGCGCTTCGATCAGCAGCATGCGCAGCATATGGCGACGCACGTCGTGCCCGGCAGACCGATTGAGCAAGCGCCGCGCGCATTCGGCGCCGTCCCGGCCCCCTATCGCGGCGATATGCACCGCTTCGTCGACCAAGACGCACACGTATGGCGTACGGGCCGCTGGCATCATTCGCATCACGACGGCCGGATCGGCTGGTGGTGGGTCGTAGGCGGGCTTTGGTACTTCTATCCGCAGCCCATCTACCCGTACCCGGATCCGTTCGTGCCCGGCGACGTGGCTTATGCCCCCGGCGGGATGGGGCCCTATTGGTATTACTGCCAGTCGGCCGGACAGTACTACCCGTACGTGACCTATTGTCCCGAGGGATGGGTGCCTGTCGTGCCCGATCAGTAGCGCACTCGTTGCGATCGCCCCCCCCCAAGCGCACCATTCATGCCGCCCCGCGAAACCGCGCAACCGATCAGCGGTTCGGTCCTCGCCGACCGCTACCTCGCCCCGGGGGAGCGCGATTGCCGCGACGTGTTCCGGCGCGTCGCGCGAGCCTTGGCCTTCGTTGAGGCCGAGCCGCTACGCAACCGCATCGCGAGCCGGTTTTACCGCAACATGCTGCGCGGCGCCATCGGCGCCGGCCGCATTATGGCCAATGCCGGCACAGCCCATCGCGGGACAATGGTCAATTGTTTCGTCCAGCCTTTGTGTGCGCCGGGAAGTCGCATCGCTCGTGCCCGCGATTTGGAGCAAGCGTTGGCCGATGCGCGCGCCACGCTCTCGATGGGCGGTGGCGTGGGCTACGATTTTTCGCCCGTAGCGCCCGTGTTCGCCGAACGCGGCGACGTCGATCGCGCGACGAATGGCGATCCGAAGAGCACTCGTCGCGATAACGCGCCGGGGGTATGCTCGGTCATCGACCGTTTCGACGATGCGTGCCGGCGGCTAACGTTCGAAGGTGCGCGGCGCGGCGCGCAAATGGCGGTGCTGCGTTGCGATCATCCCGATCTCGTCGCCTTCGTGCGCGCCAAGCGAGGTAGAACGCGCTGGCATACGTTCAACGTTTCGGTAGCCGTCACCGACGCATTCATGCACGCCGTCGCGAACGACGCCCCGTGGACGCTTTCGCATCGCGCCAAGCCGACCCATCTCGCCGACGCACCTTCGCAGCGCCCCGACGGCACGTTCGCCTACGCGCAAGTCGGCGCGCGCGCCTTGTGGCGGGAGATCGTCGAATGCGCGCGCGACAGCGCCGAGCCGGGGCTCTTGTTCATCGATACGATCAACGCATGCAACGACCTCGCGCCCATCGAAACGATTGCGGCCACGAACCCCTGCGGCGAGCAGCCGCTGCCGGCGTGGGGAAGCTGCGTGCTAGGGCCGATCGATCTGTCGCGGCTCGTGCGTCACCCGTTCGGCGCACAGGGCGAACCCGTTTTCGACTACGCGCGCCTCGCCTCGCTCGTACGGACACAAGTGCGCTTGTTGGACAACGTCGTCACGGCCACACGATGGCCCTTGGCCGCGCAAGAGCGAGAAGCGCTTTCGAAGCGGCGCATCGGCGTGGGCGTCACCGGGCTCGCCGACGCGCTCGCAATGCTGCGCCTGCCGTACGACACACCGGCCGCCCGCACGGTAGCCGCTCGCATCGCCGCATGCATGCGCGATGAGGCCTACATGGCGTCGTGCGCACTCGCGGCCGAACGCGGCCCTTACCCGTTATTCGATGCCGAGCGTCATCTCGCGCCCGGCAGCTTCGGCTCGCGCCTGCCCGAGCGCGTGCGCGACGCGATTGCGCGCGACGGCTTGCGCAACAGTCATTTGCTTTCGTTCGCGCCCACCGGCAGCGTGAGTCTTGCATTCGCCGACAACTGTTCGAACGGTATCGAGCCCGCGTACGACTGGGTGTATTGCCGAGCGATCCGGTTGGGCGGCCACGAGCCGAGCGTCCATCGCGTCGAAAACCATGCGCGGCGCCTTTTCCATGCGATCCACGGTACGCACGCGCCCTTGCCCGCATACTTCCGCCGCGCGGCCGACATCCATGCGCGGGACCATGTCGCGATGCTGGCCGCCTTGCAGCCGTTCGTCGACGCGGCCATTTCGAAGACCGTCACGATCGCCTCGGACAGCGCGCACGACGACGTCGGCGCCCTGCTCTTTTCGGCCTGGCGGGCCGGGCTTAAGGGCATTACGGTATTTCGCCCGGACCCGAAGCTCGACGCGGTCATGCAAGCGCAGACGCCGCGCTGCGCCATCTGCTGAGACGGCGCGCGCGGCGTCTAACCGCTCCAACGAAACTTCAGTTGATTTGCAGATGCTTTTTCGCCGCCGTCGCTTTCTTCGGCAACGTCAACGACAGCACGCCGTCTTGGTAAGACGCCGCCGCGGCTGCTTCGTCGATATCGCTATCGAGCGAGAAAGAACGGCTGATCATGCCCGAGTAGCGCTCGCTGCGAATTACACGCTCGCCTTCCTTGAGCTCCTTGTTGCGCTCCGCTTTGGCGCTGATCGAAACCACGTTGCCGTCGATCTTCACATCGATGTCCTTCTTGTCGACTCCCGGCATCTCCGCTTTGACCGTATAGGCCGTATCCGTTTCGGTGACGTCGACCTTGACGTCCGCGAGCGGCATATCGCCGTTATGCAAGGCCAACGAACGCATGGGCCGGAAAAAGCCTTGGAACAGATCGGGAATCGATTCGATCGAGAACGGATCGTAACGCGTGACATTGCTCATTGCATTGGCTCCTAAAAGGTATGAGGACATTCGAGGGGGTGCATACCTACGCACCACGCACTTCGCCTACTCACTCTAGGACGCGCCGCACAAGCGCCATTGATTTGCGTCAACAGGCCCGCATGGGGGAGCGCGGGCACGTTGCACCTCGATCGCGCAGGCAGCGACAGAGCAATACCCATTAGTTGAGACGATTCATTGCACCGACCGCCGACTCAACCTCGGGCGTTCGTTCGCTCTGCTACGCTGAATCGAAACAACTCATCATTCCTTTGAAGGTTTTCGGCAAGCGATCCTCACGTTCGCGCCGTCAATCGGCACGAAAAACTAAATCCCGACATTCGCGAAAGTGGATACGACTCATCGAAACACGATGAAGGTCTTCTCGCCTCACACACCGAAAGGATGACCATGATGAATTCGATCGAACCAAAAACAAGCGTTAGAGAAAAACTCAAATTGCTTTGCTTGATTCTTGCTCTTGCTTGCTGCACCAACGCCATTGCGGATCCGATCGAGGACGAAGAGGCCGACGATACGCCCACCCCCGAATCGGTCGTCGAATCTCAAGCCCAAACGATCAATCATAGCTTATCGTTTGACAGCAATCCCAAAGCTGCAACCATAAAAACGGGCATCAAGAAATATAAAACATCGAAGACGACGTATCGAGATAAAATTTTCAGAGACGGCACCAACCGAGAAGTCATCTTTCGCGGATGGAATATCTCCGGCATGTCGAAGCTACTCGAAAGCAAGTTGCTGCCGTTCAAATCCGACAAGGATGCCGAGGCCAGCATTTCCAGCATGGCCAACATGGCGGCGCCAAACGTCATACGGTTCTTAATTTCTTGGGAAGCGATCAATCCCAGTCAAAACATAATCGACTACACCTATCTTGATAGCGCGATCAGTCAGATGAAAATTGCGATCGCGCACAACATATACGTATTACTTGACTATCACCAAGACGTATTCTCTCGATATTTATTCCAAAAGGACTCTTGGTACACCGGAAACGGCGCCCCCGCCTGGGTCGTCCCGAACTATCCCAATGAATACTGCGGGCTCGTCTGTACGAGCTGGGCGCAGATGAATCTTACGGATGAAGCCATACGCCTAGCGGCCAGAAATTTCTGGAACAATGCCAAATTCACCACGAAAATCAACAAGACAGACAATCTCCAAACCGCCTTTTTATGGCAAATGCAGCAGTCGTTGACCTACATAAAATCCAAGTTATCCAAGGACGAGTTCGCCTATATCTTAGGGGTCGACCCGTGGAACGAGCCGATCGACGGCGGCATGGAAGGCCTCACGCCAAAAGAATGGGAAAACACGAAGCTTTGGCCATTTTATGAAAACGCGAAGAAGACGCTCGACGAGGCCGGCTGGAAGAAGAAACTCGTCTTCGCGGAGCCGTTGGTATTTTGGAACTCGACGGCGGGGGTTATCGCCCCGGCAACCGGCGGCCAGTTACTCGACAAAAAACCGGGGCCACGCTACGTTTTCAACGCACATTTCTATGACGCGGGCCGTCAAGCAGCCGATTTTCGCAACGTCGATAACGCGAGCTATCTCTTTCATTTCGATCAGATCCGCACCGAGGCCCGTTTCCGGCACAACGCGGCGTTCGTCAGCGAATTCGGCGCGTCCTTGAACGGCACCGGAAGAATGGACACTGTCCGTACGATCCATGCCATGTACCAAGGACTGGAAGCCAGCGATGCGATCAACGGCCGAACCCGATATGTGGATTTCTATTCGCTACCGCTATCGGGCACGGAGTGGCAATGGGATCATTACTACGATAAGCACGCGGAATACCAAAATCAGAATCCCGACAAATTGATCACCAAAGCCGACGGGTGGAACGGCGAGAATTTCTCGGTAGCGCAAGGTTTCTCGAGCGGCTACAACGTCGACGCCAAGTTGGTCGAGCGCGCCTATCCGCGCAAGACTCAAGGCGACCTGATGAGCTTTTACTACAACGACATGTCGCAGGATGCTTCGAACAAGCCGTTGAACTGGGCGGGGCTCCGGCCCGTCGTAGGCGGCACGATTTGGCTGAGAAACAGCCAGTTCGTGCTGACGGTCTGGCGAGGGCGACGCTCGAAGGCCCCGACTGAAATCGTGCTACCCCGAACCTGGAAGGCGACCGATCTGGCCGTGGTGACCGACTCGCAGCTACACGTTGGCGATCTGGTTTCCGGGGCGGCATTCACTCAAACGGCGAATGAAGTCGACCTCGAACCCGATACGATCAGCAAACAGGCGAATCGACTGCTGATTTGGGACGATACGACACCGTTGCATGACAATAAAACGATTCATTTCGCGCTTGCGATCAATCAAGACGCCTCGGGAGATCCGCCGCTCGCGACCACGGATCTCACGAAGTTGCAGACGAGTCTGATCGCGGCGCTATGCAATCAGAAAACCGGCGTCGTCTATATGCTCGGCACCATGATCGACTCCGCCTATCCGCCCGAATGACGCGTTCGCGGACCGCGCCGCTTACGGTTCGAGCCCCGCGAGCGTCTCTTGCGTCGTTTCCACGACGGTCAGGCCGGCGCGCAAGCCCGGCTTTACCGAGCGGTTCGGGAACACGATTCGCTCCTCGTCGTGCGTCACGATGTATCGGTAGTCGCCGTCGCGTGCAAGCACGGCGCCTTTGCCGAACGGCGTGAAGTTCGAGACGTCGTCCGACATGAAAAGCTCGAACGCATCGCTGTGCTTCGTGATCTGGCCGATGACGGTAAACACGCGCGGCATCGGCCTCGCATCCGGCCCCTTCCGGCCGGATACCAACGCGCGTACGGCATCGTCGGCGCCGGCGAAGCGCTCGAGATCGTTCTCGCCGAAGGGCCTTACCTTGCCGAGTTCGAGCGTGCACGCTCGGGCCCCGAACGATTCGGCGGTGAAATGGGTATAGGTGTTGCCTTTCGCCGTATGCAGCAAAACGGCTTCGATACGTGCCTTCGCGAGCCATTCGAACATGGCGCGCGAAGGCGGCTTACCCGTATGCGGCAGCAGCGCGAAGCGCTCGAATACCGATGCCCGAATCGCCGTATGCATGTCGATATGCCAGCGCAAACGCGTATCGCTCGGGGCGCCGGCGAAAAATCGCTCGGCCGCCGCTTCGAGCGCTCGTGCTCGCGGCGCCTCGCGACTCTCGTCCAACTGCGCATGCCGTCCGCAAAACAGCCGGTTTAAATCGTCGTCGAGATAACGAACGCCCGCCCGCATCGCGGCGACGTTGCCGAGCACGATGCCCAACCGGCAGGCGAGCGGCAAATCGCCGCGCGCGATATCGGCGAGCATCCGCGAAAGCAACTCGATCGGCGCGGTCTCGTCGCCATGGACGCCGGCCGAGACGAGGACACTGGGCAATGCCTGCGCATCGAGCTCGGCGCTCGGTGCGAGTTCGATCACGCCCGGCTCGAACCAGCGAAACCGCACACGGCCGCTTGCGGTCTCGCCTTGCGTCTCGCCGGCCGCGGGGCGCTCATCCGATAGCGTGAACGCAAGAAAATCGGCGAGCATCGCCAGCTCAGCGCTGGAAGTCATAGAGCGAACCAAGGCCGAGGATTTGCGTCAACTCGTCCAGCGCCGTGCGCGATTCCACGAGCAAGTTCGGATCGGCGAGATCGCTCGGCGCAAGCCGATCGCGATAGTGTTTGCCGATCCAAGCGTCGAGCCGCGCAAACAACGCGTCGTCGATCCATACGCCCGGGGCCACCGCCCCGCGCTCCGTCTCGTTCAGCACCACGCGCAGCCGCAAGCAAGCGGGGCCGCCTCCGTTTTTCATGCTCTCGCGCAGATCGAACACGAGCACGTCGCTGATCGGACCCGATCCGCTCGCCAGATCGTCGAGATAAGCGGCCACATGCGGGTTCTCGCGGCACTCCTGCGGCACGACCAGAACGTCGCGACCGTCGGGTCGCGTCAGCAATTGGCTGTTGAACAAATACGAGGTGACGGCATCGCTCACGCTCACGCGCGCGTCCGGCACCTCGATCACGCTCAGTTGCCCGCCGGCGAGCGCAAGCTGTGTGCGCAGCTGATCGCAGACCGCGCTTTGTTCGACGAACGCGCGCTCATGACAAAACAACGTCTGCCGGTTGCCCACCGCGATGACGTCGTTGTGGAAGACGCCGGCGTCGATGACATCGGGGCTTTGCTGCGCGTAGACGGTGCCCGCATCCGAGAGCCCGTGACGCTGCGCAACGGCGCGGCTCGCTTCGAACGTTTGACGAGCCGGAAACCGGACGGGCTCGGGGCCGCGCCGATATTCGCTGCGTCCGTAGACGAAGAATTCGACGCCGCGTTCGCCGTATTGCGAGCAAAACCGCGTATGGTTCGCCGCGCCTTCATCGCCGAGTGCGGGGGTGCCCGGCAGCGCCTCGTGCACGACGAAGCGCGCGGGATCGGCGAAGATCGCCGAGAGCGTACGGCGCGTCGCCTCATGCTCGATCGCGCGATGCAGCTTGCTCGTAAGATTCGCCGGCGTGAAATGCACGCGGCCGTCTTGCGTATCGGCAGACGGACTGACGGTTGCCGCGTTGGCGGTCCACATCGCGGATGCCGAGCTCGCCGCAGCCAGCAACTCGGGCGCTTCCTTCGCCGCGCGCTCGATCACCTTGTGCTCGGAGCCGGAGAAGCCGAGTTCGCGCAAGAGCCGCAGCGAGGGCCGCTCTTGCGGCGGCAAGACGCCTTGCAGAAAGCCGAGATCGGCTAGCTGCTTCATCTTGCGCAACCCTTGCTTGGCGGCGGCGAGCGGATTGGCGACCGATTTCTCGTTCGTCTGCGACGCCACATTGCCGAACGACAGTCCCGCGTAGTTGTGCGTCGGACCTACGAGTCCGTCGAAATTGGCTTCCCGTGCTTGCATCGTCGATCCTTCATCGATTCTTAGAATTGAAGACCCGGCGATACGCTCGCGGGCATCGTAAGTTGCGCGCTTTCGACCGACGCCATCGGATAGGCGCAGTAGTCGGCCGCGTAAAAAGCGCTCGGCCGATGGTTGCCCGACCGGCCCGTGCCGCCGAACGGCGCTGCCGAGGACGCTCCGTTCGTCGGCCGATTCCAGTTGACGATCCCCGCGCGAATCGTGCGATGAAACTGCGTCCAGCGCGTCTCGTCATCGGCGAGCAGCCCCGCCGAGAGACCGTAGACCGTATCGTTCGCGCGCGCGATCGCTTCGTCGAAATCGGCGTAGCGCACAATTTGCGCCAGCGGACCGAAGTGCTCTTCGTCGGGCAACTCAAGCACCTGCGTGACATCAAGGATCGCCGGGCTAACAAAGCCCAAACGCTCGTCGCGCTGTTCCATGGGCAAGAGCGCGCGCGCGCCCGCCTCGACAAGCCGCTTTTGCGCGGCGACGAGCCTTTGCGCCGCACGTGCCGACACGACGGCTCCCATGAACGGCTGCGGCTCGGCATCGTAAAGACCGTAGGCGATGCGCGCGGTGACCTCGGTCAAGCGCGCAACGAAGCGATCGCCGAATGCGTCGCGCGGGACGAAGATCCGGCGCGCGCATGTGCAGCGTTGACCCGCGGACAAATACGCCGACTGAATCGTATGGTGCACGGCGGCGTCGAGATCCTCCACATCGGCCACGATCAGGGGATTGTTGCCGCCCATCTCGAGCGCGAGCACGATCTCGGGCCGGCCGCCGAACTGCTTGTGCAACAGCGTGCCGGTGTCGGAGCTGCCCGTGAAGAAGAGCCCATCGATCTGCCGATGATTGGCCAGCGCCACGCCGGTGTCCTTCTCGCCTTGCACGAGATTGAGCACGCCCGCCGGCAGGCCCGCGTCGCGCCATACCTCGACGGTTGCGCGCGCCACGTCCGGGGCAAGCTCCGACGGCTTGAACACCACTGTGTTGCCGGCGATGAGCGCCGGCACGATATGGCCGTTCGGCAAGTGCCCGGGAAAGTTGTACGGGCCGAATACGGCCACGACGCCATGCGGACGATGCCGCAGCACAGCCGTGCCGTCCGCCATCGCCATACGCTTCTCGCCCGTACGTTCGTGATAGGCCGTAATCGAGATGCCGACCTTGGCCGCCATCGCCGCGACTTCGGTACGCGCTTCCCAGAGCGGCTTACCCGTTTCGCGCCCGATCGCGTCGGCAATGCTTTCCTTACGTTCGTTCAAGAGCGCCGCGAAGCGCTGGACGATTTCGATACGCGCCTCGAGCGGCAGCGCGGACCACGCGCCGAACGCGCGGCGCGCGCTCGCCACGGCACGATCGACGTCGCTTGCCGAGGCGCTCTTGCCTTCCCAGACCACCGCATTCGTTCCAGGATTGCGCGACGCGAAAGCCGGGCCGCCGGCCTCGCACCATTGTCCGTCGATAAAAAGTTCGCTCATGTTCTATCGGTCCTTACTGATTCTTCTTGCCTAGCGCCAATACGCGCACGTGATCGCCTTCGCTCACTTCGAGCGCGGCGGCGTCCTCGGCCGATAGGCGCATGACACCATCCGTGATCGACCCCGGCGCGACGCCGACGCGAAAGCCGCACATCGACGTGTTCGAGACCAGCGAGCGCGCCCCCTCGCCGCCCGGCTCGCCGCCCAGAGGTCCGACGACAACCGGCGCGACCTGGCTTTCCCGCACCGTTCGCAGATCGTTGATGTGGCATTCGAGCACCGGACCCGCGTCGAAAATGTCGACGTGGTTTTGATACCGCAGCCCCTCGGCTTCGAGCATCTTGCGCGCCGGCGCCGTGTCGCGATGGGTGAGTCCGATCACCGCTTGCGCCTCGCTCGGCAGCAAATCGGCATAGACGGGATAGCGCGGCATCAGCTCGGCAAGGAACGACTTGCGTCCATGCGCGCTCAGATAATCGGCCGCGTTGAAATCGATCTGATAAAAATGCGAGCCGACCGCGCGCCAGAACGGCGAGGTGCCGTCGGCATCGAAATGGCCGCGCAGCTCGGCGCAGAGCCGTTCGGGAAAATGCTCGCGGAACTGCGCCATGAACATGAAGCGCGAGCGCGACAGCAAGCCGCCCACGCCGTGCGCGCGATAACGCGGCGAGAGGAACAGCGAACAGACTTCGGCATAGCCCGTAAGGTCGTGCGAGATGTTCAGCAGCGACATCTTGGTCCAGACGCCGAGCTCTTGGCTTGCATGCACGACCGTGCTTACGCGGTAGTTATAAAAGGGCTGCTCGAGTCCGACTTGCACTTCGATGCCGCACACGCCCGCCACGTCGCGCGTCGCGGTGTCTTCCATGACGAAGAAATAACCTGCTTCATGCGGCGCCGCCTGCCCTTGCATGGTTCGCTGCGCGCGCACGATGCGCGCGGAAAGCGCGTCGCGATCGGGCTTGAAGGTCGTCAGGCCAGGGCCCGTTTCCCCCGCGAGCGAGACGAGCGCATCGAGGTCGTCAGTCTTGACGGCACGAACGACGATCATCGCCGATCTCCGGTAAGTTTCGATGGGTCGGTCGCAAGCGATCCGAGGTACGCGTCCGCATCCGCCGGCTCGGCATCCCCTGCCGCACGGTGCAGCGGCACGCAGCGCACGGTATCGCCGTGCACGACGTCGAGCGCCGCACGCACGGGCCCTGTCAGCGATGCATCAGGCGAGCGCGCGTCCGGCAGATCGGCAAGCACGCAGCGGAAATCGCCTTCGCGGTGGCTCGAGACGAGGTAGGCGCGCGAGCGCTCGACGTGTTTGCCGCCGGCTTCGCGAACCATGCGCGTTTCGCTCGACGTCACGCAAGCGCTGCGATCGATCTGGGCGGTCAACACCGGGCCGGCATCGAAGATATCGACGAAACGATCGGGCTCGAAGCCTTCCTCGAGATGGATGTCGTACGAGAGCAGCGCCTTCGCATTCGGCTCGCCGACGACGCGCTGCGCTTGCTCGGGCAACAGCGGCACGTAAAGCGGATACGTGGGCATGACTTCGGCGATGAACGTGCGGCTACGCCCACCGGAGGCGATCTCGATCTGCGCGAAGTCGCGGCCGAAGAACCTGCGGCCCACGGCCTCCCAGAACGGCGACGTCCCCGCGTCGTCGGTCACGCCAAGCAGCAGCGAGAACACTTCGGGCGTGAAGCGCCGGCGATTGGCGGCCACATACATCATCCGCGCGCGCGAGAGCAGATGCGCGGCGGCATCGCCCGCGCCCGTCGCCGAGCGATCGATATAGAAACCGGCAAGCCGGCTCTTTCCCGTCAATTCATGCGACATCGTCAGCGCGTGAATCTTGCGATTGACGTGCAACTCGCGCGACGCATGAATCAGCGCGTCGTTGCGGAAGACGTAAAACGGCTCGGCATAGCCGGCCGCCGCAACAATGCTGGCGGTGCCGAGCAGCTTGCCCGTTGCGCCGTCCTCGAGCACGAAGAGATAGAACTCCTCGCCCGGGAAATCGACATCGGCGCGAAACGAGTCTTCCGACAACGCGACGCGCGCTTCGAGCTCGTGCCGGTCGTGCGGCAACGAGTGCAGCACGGGCCGCGCGGCATGCGCCATGTGCAAGAGCGCATCTAGGTCGGAAAGCCTGCCTGGGCGGACGAAGAGCATGGTGGTTTCCTTGGGCGTTGCGCGATCAGCGGGCCTGCGCATCCGCCGTAGCGCCGACGACTTCTTCGATCGCCTTGACGAGCCGCACGAAGCCTTCGTTCAGATCGTCTTCGGAGATGACGAGCGACGGCGCAAAGCGCAGCACGTTCGGGCCGGCAATCAGCAGCATCGCGCCGTGCGCGGCCGCCGCGTTGACGAAATCCTTCGCGCGGCCTTCGTAGGCCGCAGTCAATTCCGCGCCGATCAAAAGCCCCTTGCCGCGCACTTCCTTGAAAAGATTGAAGCGCGCGTTGATCTCGGCGAGCTTGGCCCTGATTTGCGCGCCGCGTTGCTTGACGCCTTCGAGCAGGGCCGGATCGCTGACGAGTTCGACGACCTTGTCGGCCACGGCCGCGCCGAGCGGATTGCCGCCGTACGTCGTGCCGTGCACGCCGACCTTGAAGTGCGCCGCAATCTCCTTCGTCGTCAGCATCGCGCCGATCGGGAAACCATTGCCGAGCGCCTTAGCCGTCGTCAGGATGTCGGGCGTCACGCCCGTGTCCATATACGCGTAGAAGAAGCCCGTACGGCCCACGCCCGTCTGGACTTCGTCGAAAATCAACAGCGCGCCGTGCGCATCGCACGCCTCGCGCAGCGCGCGCAAGAACGCCGGATCGGCCGGAATCACGCCACCCTCGCCCTGCATCGGCTCGACGATCACGGCACAGGTCTTCGCACCGATCGCGGCGCGCGCCGCTTCGATATCGTTGTACGGCAGATGAACGATGCCGGCCGGCACGGGGCCGAAACCTTCGGCATATTTGGGCTGACCGCCCACGCTGACCGTGAAGAACGTGCGGCCGTGGAACGACTGTTTGAACGAAACGATCTCGATCTTTTCCGGGCCATGGCGCTCGATGGCCACGCGGCGCGCGAGCTTAAGCGCGGCTTCGTTCGCTTCGGCGCCCGAATTGGCGAAAAACGCGCGGTCGGCGAACGTCAGCGATTCGAGGCGCTTGGCCAAACGCAACACCGGCTCGTTCGTATAGGCGTTGCTCACGTGCCAAAGCTTCTCGCCTTGTTCATGCAGGACGCGCACGAGTTCGGGATGAGCGTGCCCCAAGCCCGTCACGGCGATGCCGCCCGTAAAATCGACATAGTCGCGGCCCTGCGTATCCCAGACGCGCGAACCTAGGCCGCGAGCCGGCACGAAAGACGCGGGCGAAAATACCGGCACCATGACTTCGTCGAAAGTCTGGCGGTTCACTGCGAAATCGTTCATGGCGGGTCCTCTACGGGGTAGGTGGGCGCCCTTCGACCCTTTGCTCAGCACGGGGTCACTTACCAGGGCAATAAACGTTAGTTTAGAAAACGATCGTCACGGCGTCTTGCGTGGGGGCGACGCGATTTATCGCGTTCGTCAGGCACGATCGGGCGGCTCGATCAGCGCGCCCGCGCGAGGCTCGCCTGCATAAGCCACGCCCGCTCCATGCTGTTTGGCGATCCAATTGCGGCGCTCCTCGCGCGGCGTCACGCCGAAGCGCTCGCGGTATGCGTTCGAAAAGTGCGCCGCCGACGAAAACCCGCAAGCGAGGCTCACCTGCACGATCGATTTACTCGTGCGCTGCAATTGCATGCGCGCCTTCGCGAGCCGCAACCCCAGGTAATACTTCGACGGCATCGAGCCGAGGTACTGGCGAAACAACCGCTCGAGCTGGCGGCGCGACACGCCGACGAGGTTCGCGATGTCGTCGGTCGTCAGCGGATCCTCGATGTTCGCCTCCATGAGCTGAAGCGCGTCGTTCAAACGCGGATGCCGCTCGCCCGGCGCCGTGACGTAGGGGATGCGCTGGCGCTCTTCGCCCGAGCGCAACACGCCTACGCCGAGCGCGTCGGCGATGCGCTCGGCGAGTTCCGGGCCATGCTCGCGCGCGATCATCGCCAGCATGAAGTCGACGCTCGCCAAGCCGCCCGCGCAGGTCGCGCGATCGCGGTCGATTTCGAAGATCTGTTGGGTGACGATCGAGCGCTCGAATTGCTCGGCGAATTGCTGATACGTTTCCCAGTTCACGCTGACGCGGTAACCCGAGAGCTGCCCCGCCATTGCCAGCCACCAGACGCCGTGGTGGATGCCCGTGACGAGCGGCGTGCGCTGCCCGACCCGGGCCAGCGAGGCCAGAAACAGCCGGTAGTCGGCAAATTGCTGAAAGCGCTCGGCGAGCACGATGAGCCAATCGCAAGACAGGCCGTCGCCGAACGCGTCGTCCGCCGGCAGCGTCGCCCCGCCCGCGAGCGGCACGGCGCGCCCGTCCCAGGACAGCGTGCGCCAGCGGTACAACGCACGGCCATCGATCTCGTTGGCCAGCCGCAGCGCATCGACGATCGGTGCGATGCCCGACATCGATACGGGCGGTAGCGCCACGATCGCAACTTGCGTCGTCCTTGCCGGACCGGCTTGCGCGCGCGCCACCATTTAGCCCTCGCGCTTGATCGAAGCATCGGCCACGCGGGCCGCACGCCGTTCGTTCGCCCTGCCTTGCATGCCGTTACTTCAAGCTGCCCGACAGGAATTGCTTCAAGCGTTCGCTGTTCGGTTGGGCCAGCACGACCGCCGGATCGCCCTCTTCCTCCGTGCGCCCTTGATGCAAGAACATCACATGATTGGAGACGTTGCGCGCAAAGCCCATTTCATGGGTGACGACGATCATCGTGCGGCCTTCCTCGGCCAGTTTTTGCATGACCTTCAAGACCTCGCCGACAAGTTCGGGATCGAGCGCCGAGGTGGGCTCGTCGAAGAGCATGACATCGGGGTTCATGGCCAACGCCCGCGCAATCGCCACGCGCTGCTGCTGCCCGCCCGAAAGATGCGACGGATACTGCTTTTCGAGGCGCGGCGCGAGACCGACCTTCTCCAGATACATCCGGGCGCGCTCCTCGGCTTCGCGCTTGGAGAGCCCGAGCACGTGCACGGGTGCCTCGATCACGTTTTCGAGCACGTTCATATGCGCCCAGAGATTGAAGTGCTGAAACACCATCGACAGCTTCGTGCGGATACGCTGCAACTGCTTCTGATCGGCCACCTCGAGGTTGCCCGAGCGATCCGCCTTGGTGCGTACGGTCTCGCCGTCGACGACGATGCTGCCCGCGTTGGGCCGCTCCAAGAAATTGATGCAGCGCAGGAACGTGCTCTTGCCCGAGCCGCTCGCGCCGATGATGCTGATGACGTCGCCCGCTTTGGCCTCGAGCGTGACGCCCTTGAGCACCTCGTTGTCGCCGTAGCGCTTATGGATGTCGAGCGCCGCAAGTTTGGCGGCGGCGGATTGAGAAGTCGCTTGGAGCACCGTGCTCTCCCGTATGAATCGATGGCGTTTGATCAATGCCGGCCTCAGTGCCGGCCGACGGCCAAGTAAGCAAGCCAGTGCCGCTCGGCCCGCCGGAACGCCGCGACGAGTGCGAACGATACCGCAAGATAGATCAGCGCGGCGACTCCGAAGGCCTGGAACGACATGTAAGTGGCCGAATTGGCGTCGCGCGCGACCTTCAGCACGTCGGGCACCGTGGCCGTGAATGCCACCGTCGTCGCATGCAGCATCAGGATGACTTCGTTACTGTACAACGGCAGGGCGCGGCGCAGCGCCGACGGCAAAATGATGCGCCGGTACATCGTCCAGCGGTTCATTCCGTAGGCGCGGGCCGCTTCCACCTCGCCGTGCGAGATCGCGCGAATCGCCCCGGCGAAGATCTCGGTCGTGTAAGCCCCCGTATTCAAACCGAAAGCGAGAATCGCGCAATGCAAGCCGCTGCGGAAAAACTCGTTCAGCAGTTCATGAGAACGGATGAATTGCAGGCTATAGACGCCGCTGTAGATGAGCAGCAGTTGCACGTAAAGCGGCGTGCCGCGAAACACGTAGGTATAGCAGCGCACCGGCATGGAAAGCCAGCGGTTCTTGGACACGCGCGCCACCGCCAGCGGCAAGGCCATGCAAAAGCCGATGACGAGCGATGCGACGAGCAGCCATAGCGTGACGGCCAGGCCCGAGAGCCCCTGTCCGTCGTAGTAGAGAAACGCACGGCCGTATTGGGAGAGGATTTCGATCATGGGCTGGGCTCGTCAATCAAAGTTCGGCGTGCCGCACGCCGATGGAATAGCGCTTGTCGAGCCACAGCAGCACGACGTTCGATACCGTCGTGATCGCCAGATAAATCAGCGCCGCGACCAGAATGAAGAAGAACATATTGAAGGTGCTCTTGCCGGCGTCTTGCGCCGCCTTGACGACGTCGGCGAGACCGATGATCGACACGAGCGCCGTCGCCTTCACGAGCACCTGCCAGTTGTTGCCGATGCCCGGCAGCGCGAAGCGCATCATCTGCGGAAACAAGATGCGCGCGAACACGCGCGCGCCGCTCATGCCGTAAGCGCTGCCCGCCTCGAGCTGACCGCGCGGCACGGCCAGAAAGGCACCGCGAAAGGTCTCGGTGAAGTAGGCGCCGTAAATGAAGCCGAGCGTCAGCACGCCGGCGACGAACGGATCGATGTCGATCTGATCCATGCCGAGGGCGTCCGTCATCTGATTGACGGCGATTTGAATGCTGTAAAAGAGCAGCAGCATCAAGACGAGATCGGGCACGGAACGAATGAGCGTCGTATAAAGCGTTGCCGCGCCCGACACCACGCGATTGCGCGAAAGCTTCGCGACCGCGCCGACGAGCCCGAGCAACACGGACACGGCGAGCGAGAGCACCGACAATTCGATCGTCTTGATCGCGCCAGCGAGAAGGATCGGGCCGAAGCCATAGAGGAACACGGGCGTCTCCGTCTTGGAATGTGATTGCCGACTGGCGCGGATAGTCGCAAGCGAAATTTCTTTGTTCAAATGCGGCCGTCCGACTTATTGCAGCGCAACATGACCGAGATGCCGCCGAAAAGACCTGTTGATGCGACGCCGCGGGATGCCGGTACACGTCTGGACGCCGACCCGGCCGGGGCAATTGCGCAAGTTTCGCGTCGCTTTTTCGATATTCGGGGCCGCCCCGCACATCCGCAATTTGGACGAGCGCCTGCCTCGGCTCGGCGTGCGCCAGGATTCGGGGGCCCAAAAAAACAGAACCGGCCGTCACTCTCGTGAACGGCCGGCAATCATCATGGCGCGCGACGCAAGATCGTCGGCAAAAACCCGGGCACCGGCAGAACGACGTCGTCCCTGTGCACTGCGTCTTTGGCTTGCGTCCGCCCGCCCGTGCTATGCACATGGCGTCCGTTCGCCCCCCGTAGCCGGCGCGGCGCTGCGTCGTTTGACCTTCAATCGGTGTCGATGTAATTCGATATCACGTGTCCGGTTGGCTTAAATGTAGGACGAGAGGCGACCTAAATGCAAAGCGTGTTTACGCGCATAGGGAACATCTGTACCTCACCCGCCACGGCATTGTGCGTTATAGAACCGACATCGATCGGACCGGTTATGCGAATGGGCGCGTTTTTTCGGCGCATCGAACGAAGAAACCAGACCCAATAACCTAGCGTTTTACTGGCTCAAATGGGACGCTTTCGTTTCCACCCACCGAGCAAGAAATGGCATAGGAGAGACGAAAAATGATCTCGCGCAAAAGACACCGATTCATAGGATTTCCCTCTTCACTCAAAATTCGTTGGTCGATGGCGCTAGTGGCGGCGATATTCGCGGGCAGTTCGATTGCGAGCCAGCTGAGCGAGCGCGTGATCAAGTTCGACAACAGCCGGGGGACGGAAACGTTGGAGTTCCGTGAGCACCTGCGCCAACGGCAATGCGTGGCCACCGTCGAACCGGACTTTTTTACCGTGGCCCCAGGCGAAACCGCGGAGGTTCGCATGGATGTCAGGGACAGCCAATCTTCGGGTTGTCTGGGCGAACCCAAGCATGTCTTGTGGGATGTCGCCTCGCCCGAACAAGCCGGCCGCCCGATCGTTTATAAGGTGCTCTTCAGTGTAGAGCCGAAGATGGACGGCGACGGACGCGTCCGGATCGCTAGCACCAAGCTTTCCAGACCAGGAACCCCATACGCGGCAACCTGCGGCGATCACGCTTGTCTGGATGAATGGGTCCCCCAATCCGGCAACGACAACACGGTTTTCCTTTACCCAAGAAATTGAGCGCGTGACCGGCTCGCAAGTATTTTTAGGAGAACTCGCAAGATGACTTCATTAAAAAAACCGTTCCTATTCGAACGCCCTATACAGCGGCAGTCGCGTTTTGCGGCAGCATCGATTTTTGCCGCCCTTGCCCTTGCCCTTGCCCTTGCCGTTGCCCTTGCCCTTACTTCAACCGGATCACAAGCTGAAAGCAACGCAAATCCGGCGGATCAGGCCGCGAGCAATATCACTCAATCGGAGCAACAGGAGTCGCGCATATTCGATAAAAATCCGAATAGTCACACGATCAAGCTAGATAATACAAAGGGAACCCATACATTGATGCTCCGCGAAAAATTCCTTTCTCCCCAATGCATCACTGGTGTCGGGGCGAATTTCACATCGCTGCCGCCGGGCTCGATCGGCCAGATTCATGTGACGGAGGATGACGGTATCCTATCAGGATGTCGTAACGTGTTCGAAGACAAGCACGTCACCCTACAATTCGACGCCACCCGAGCCGGCGCACCCGCACTTCGCTACCACATCCAGTTCGGCGTACAGGATGTCCCCGAAGTTCACGGAAAAGTGGAAATTGCGGAGCGGCACGTACGTATTCTGAGCTCCGATTTCGACAAACCGGGCACGCCGTATAAAGCCACCTGCGGTCGCCTTGAATGCCTGAACGAGTGGGCGCTCGATTACGACGACAAGATCGCGGCCATTTATTTTTATCCGAATGGCACGCCCAATCCGCAAGATGACAAGGTCGCAATCTCGCCCGCTAGCGAATGACTTCCTCTGAACGCGGCGTCATAACGGATTGAAAACGCCGCAACTGTCGATATGCGCCGTTTCGCCCGACGCAATCGGATCGCGCACTGTTCTGGAGTCGATTCGGCGACGGTCCTACCGACTCGAAAGCCGCCAATACCCTGCGCATTCTCACATCGTGAATATCGCTCGATACAGCGACGCGGTACTTGCCATCATCGATTAGCGCCAAATGTATAACTCTCCATGCGCGACATATCGTTAGGCAACGCACCGCCGAGTAGCGTCACAATGGAGAGCCCAAATGATCGAGCAAGAAAAAAAGCAAGCATTGAAACGCACACTCAGGGATCGGGTGTTGCAAGCGACAATATTCGCGATGACCGCGCTCGCAATCGCCCCGACACCGCTAAGAGCCGAGGATTCACCCTCTCCCAATGCTGACGTGGCGTCTCGATCCGATTCGACCGTATCGAAGAAAGAGCCGAAACAAAAAGCAGCGGAGTATACGGTCACCATCGATAACAGCAACGGATCGTACAAATTGCTATTCGACCGGGAAGTATTCGAATGCATGACGGACCCGGGCCCCCCGACGTTCACCGTCGAGCCGCACGGAACAAAAATCTTCACGATCGTCGATAAAAACGCCGCAGCCACGCCCTGTTTCGGCGGAGCCAAGTTTGTCGTGTGGCAAGTCAATACCTACGGCCCCACTGGCGGAAAGGTGTACACCGTCGACTTCCGCCATCAAAACAACGGTTTCTTTTTTTCGAAATGGCAAACGATGATTAGCGCGACGACCGGATCGCCCGGAACGGTCGGCGCAGCGACTTGCGGCGGACACAATTGCCTCAATACATGGGCCGATCAGCCGGGCGACTCGCCCATCACCATCACGATGGCCAAGGACGATTAAACGCATCGACGTAACCCACACTAGGGCCACCGTGGCCCGATCGACAAAAGGCCACACGATGATTGCGCACCGGAATGATGGATTTTCACCGCTCACCCGAGAGAACCGCACTGTTGGCGCGGTGCTCGGCGTCGCCGTTTCTCTACTACTGACCGCGATACCCGTTGGCGCGGCGCACGCAGCGACAGCCGCCGACCGCGCTCTGGCAACGCCCTCCGCTCAAACACGGCAGTCGACCGCGCCTGGGCATGGCAAGAGCGCAGACTTCGTGGACACCGTCACCTTCGACAACCAGGGGGCCTACACCCTGACCATCTCGACCGGGGCGAAAACCTGCATTCGGTCGGTCGACCCCGAGAAGGTTGTCGTCCAACCGCATAGCAAGCAGGTGGTCAAAGTCACGGAGAGCAACCTCGACGACCGCACCACCCAGTGCGGCGGCTTCTCGAAAAGTCTCGTGTGGAACGCGAGCGTCGCTTGGGGCGGAAGCCAGCCCGGCCAGTACGCTTTTCAGCTCACCGACCACGTTTGGTATGGCATCGGAAGCCTCATGATCGGTAGCCCGGCTTCCTATCTGCCGGGCACTCCGGAGGCAGCGACGTGCACCATGTCCGCGGATCCTAACGGCAAGCCACGCAACTGCTTTAATCAGGCGGTAGCCCAATTCGGCCTTACGACGATCACGATTTCCTTTCCATAGATCGGAAAACCCGCCCGAACCGTGCAACCGCCAAGCCGCGCGTTGCGCGGCCTTATCCTTATCCCATCAGCGGACGAGATTGACGTCCCGCGCCGAGTGCGTTCGGCGAACGCTACGCCGCGCGACGACAATCTCGGCCCATTGCCAAGACAGCAGCGCGGCGCAGCCGAAGATCACTTCACGCATCCGCTTCACGAGCGCAAGCGAAAGACCCACCTCGCGGTCGATGCCGAACATCTGCGCAAGCAGGACGACGGCGACTTCCTGGACGCCTAGGCCGGCCGGCACCATAAACGCGGCGTGCCGTACGGCTTGAGTCAGGGCTTCGATCGCGATCGCACCACCCGCCGATACGGGGTGACCGAGTAGCGCCAAGGCCCAATAGGTTTCGAGCGCTCCGATGAGATAGCCGAGAAATTGCCAGATGAACGCCTTAACGAGTGTGCCGGCACGCGTCATCAGCGCGTCGATTTCGGCATCGAGCTTCGCGCCGTCGATGCCTTGCAACAGCCGGTGTTCGCTCCCGAGCGCGTTCGCCGCGAATCGTTCGATCGCATGGAAAACGCCGCCGCGGCGCAGCAGCAAAGCCGTCACGATCGGCAACGGCAGCGAAAGCACGAGCGCAAGCGCGATCGTCCTCGCATGATCGCCGCCCGTCGCGGCCAGAATCAGAATGACGCCTAGCGCGGAGAACGCATATTGCACGGCGATCGTCACCAGTACCTCGACGATTACCGAAGCGCTGACGACGCTCGCATCGCGCACGCGCCAGCGAGCCAACCGAATACCCACGATTTCACCGCCCACCGCCAGGACGGGCAGCAGCCGGCTCACGGCCTCGCGGACGGTGGCCACCCACCAGAGAAACGCAAGCGATGCACGACCGCGCAGCAGAATGCGCCAGCCGTACGCATCGAGCAGCAACGGCACGGCGTGAAACGGCACCAGCCAAAGCAGCGCGAAACCGGCCTGCGCGATGACGTGCATGACGTCGGCGGCGCCGTCGCGCACTACGAGCGCAAGCAAGAGCGCGATCCCGATAGGCCAACCGGCCCATTTCAGCCATTTCGTCATCGCGACGCCCCTTCTCGCGCGGCATCGCCACGATTGCGCGCATCGGCCATGCCTTGTCCGTCGCCTTTGCCTTTGAAGACATCGGCAAACCCGCCGCAAACGAGCCCAGCCTTGGCGATTGCCTCGGCCACGCGCGGCGAAAGCAGCGCATTGAGTTCGTCGACGTGACGATACGTTTGCATCGAAGCCGTGATGGGGCCTTCGCCCGCTTCCGCCGGATGGCTGTAAATTTCGCCCACTCCGTCGGCCGGCATCCGCGCAAGCGCATCGAGCATCGCGGCCTCGTCCATCCCGCCGGTATGCTCGATACCGACCACATAGTCGTTGTAAGCGATCCCGGCGCGCGCAAGACGCGCGCGCATGAGGCCAATCCAAGGCTTGAGCCAGACAGGCGCGTTCGCTTCGAACGGCAGGCGCACGGCGCGCAGGCCGAACGCTCGCCCGATCGACAGCACGAGCGAGAGGACGGTCGGATGCAAATGGAAGTGTTTGTGGGCGTTGACGTGATCAAGCGGCAGGCCCGTCGCGGCGAACGCCTCGAATTGCGCGCGGATCTCGCGGGCGAGATCGCGGCGTACGGACGGCAGGAAGAAGAAACGGAAGCCGTCGCGCACCATGTCATCGCCGAACCGGCCATCGGGCCCGACGAGCGCAGGAATCTGCGCCGGTGGCGAAGCCGCCAGCCCGTCAGCCAGCACAAGATGCAGGCCGACGCGCAAACTCGGCAACGCGCGCGCGCGCTCGACGGCGTCTTGCGCGGCAGGCGCGCTGACCATCAAGCTCGCGGCCTTAAGCACACCCTCTCGGTGCGCACGCTCGATGCCCGCGTTCACTCGCGGATGCAGCCCAAAATCATCCGCGGTAACGATGAGAGCGCGTCGGCCCGAGCGTGTCACCTTCTTACGCCTCGTGCGCGCGCAGGAAGCGGAAGAATTCCACGCCTTCGCGCAAACGGCGCTTCATCATGTCCCAGCTCGTCAGCATCTCGCGCAAGATCTCCCAAATCTTCGAGGGACGGAAGTAGAACTGGCGATAGAACTGCTCGAGATGGTGATAGATCTCGTCGCGCGACAAGTGCGGATAACCGATCGCAGCAAGCTGCACACCTTCCTTGCTCACGAGGTTGATCGTCTTGTTCTCTTCCATCCATCCGTTGTCGACGGCTTGCTTGTAAAGCGTCGTACCCGGATACGGCGCGGCCAGCGAAACCTGAATCGTGTGCGGATTGATTTCCTTCGCGTACTCGATCGTCTTCTTGATGGTTTCCTGCGTTTCGCCCGGCAAGCCCAGAATGAACGTGCCGTGGATCTTGATGCCGAGCTTCTTGCAGTCCGCGCTGAAGCGGCGCGCGAAGTCCGTGCGCACGCCCTTCTTGATGTTCACGAGAATCTGGTCGTCGCCCGATTCGAAGCCGACGAGCAACAGGCGCAGGCCGTTTTCCTTCAGGACCTTGAGCGTCTTGTACGGCACGTTCGCCTTCGCGTTGCACGACCACGTCATGCCGAGCTTGCCGAGGCCGATCGCGATCGCTTCCGCGCGCGGCAGGTCGTCGGTGAACGTATCGTCGTCGAACATCAGTTCCTTGACTTCGGGCATGTTGTCGCGAATCCACTTCGCTTCCTCGATCACGTTCTCGACCGAGCGCGTGCGATAGCGGTGGCCGCTGACCGTCTGCGGCCACAGGCAGAACGTGCAGCGCGACTTGCAGCCGCGACCCGTATAGATCGAGACGTACGGGTAGTTCAGGTAGCCGATGAAGTAGTTGTCGATCTTCAGATCGCGCTTGTAGATCGGCGCGACGAACGGCAGCTCGTCCATGTTTTCGAGGATCGGACGCGCTTCGTTATGCTCGATCGAGCCGTCCTTGCCACGCCACGACAGGCCCTTGATCTCGGCGAACGGCTTGCCTTCGGCCAGTTCCTTGCAGGTGAAGTCGAACTCCTCGCGGCAGACGAAATCGATCGCCTCGGTTGCCGTGAGCGAGTTGTGCGGATCGACCATCACCTTCGCGCCCACCATACCGACGAGCACCGACGGCTTGCGCTTCTTGACGTCTTCGGCGAAGAGCGCATCGGTCGGGAACGAGGGCGTGCTCGTGTGGATGATGATGAGATCGTAGTCGTCGCAAATCTTCAACGTTTCTTCGACGGACAGGCCGTCTGCCGGCGCGTCGAGCACGCGGCTGCCCGGCACGAGAGCCGCGGGCTGCGCGAGCCAGGTCGGATACCAGAACGAGCGGATTTCGCGCTTGGCTTGGTAGCGCGAACCGGCACCGCCATCGAAGCCGTCATACGACGGGGCCTGCAAGAACAGCGTTTTCATGGATGAAGCTCCGGCAACCTATAGGTGAAGCAAATGTTGTGAGGACGACGGGCCGCGCCAGAGGCGCCGTCGACGAAATACGAATACGGTCCCGCTCAAGGCCCGTCGGATCCTTCCGCCACGCGGGCGACGACCGGCATGCGCGCGCCGCGCCAGACGACATGCGAACCGAACGCCGCCACGAACCATTGCGCGGCGAGCAACGCGTCGCGCAGCGGCACGAGCGGCAAGTCGCGCCAGAACTCGCCGCGCGCGCGCGAGGCGCGGGCATGCAAGCCGACACGCGCGACGAGGCCGAGCACCGTCGACGCCATCAGTACCACCCCGCTCACGCCCGCGTGGCCGTGCAGGGCGAGCAGCGCCCCCGCCAGGATCCAGGGGGACGTGAACGTAATGAACAAGAACGCGAAACCGAGCGGATTGATCGAGCGAATCGTGCGCAGCCAGCGCGTTTCGCGCAACCACAGCGCGCTGAAATCGGGCTCGATGACGTCGGTATCGACGATGACTTCCGACAGGACCGTCGTCATACCGCGTTCACGCGTGTATTCGGCGAGCCAATAGTCGTCGGCCAGACAGTCCTTGAGCGCGTCGAAGCCGCCGATCTCGGCGAGCACGCTCGAACGCAGCGCGAGAGTCGCGCCGAAACCGAAACTGCGCGAACCGCCGGCGTGCGCGATGCGCACCGAAGGCGCGAACCACTCGTTGATGAATTGGGCGCCGATGCGCGTCCAGAATCCACCGACGCTTTTCGCGTGATACAGGCACGTGACGATGCCCACTTCCGGGTCGGCCAGCGGCGCGGTCACGGCGTGCAGGTAATCGCGCGTCACGGCGATATCGCTATCGGCCAAAACGATCAGCGGATGCTTGGCCCGCGCCGCCAGATTGATCAGATTGCTGACCTTCAAATTGTGTCCGTGCACGCGCGAATCGACGACGAGTGCGATGTCTCGCTCGGGATACGCCGCTTGCAAACGGCGCACGACGGCGATCGCCGGATCGGCCGACGAGGACACGCCGAATAGCAACTGATAGCAAGGGTGCGCCTGCTCGCAGAACGTCGAAAGGTTTTCGTAAAGACGCGGCTCGGCGCCGCAGAGCGGCTTGAGCACGCTCACGGCTTCCGTGCTCCGCCGCGGGGCGAAGCCGCCCGTGCGCACGTTCGCTCCGCGCTTGACGAGCGAGCGCGCAGACGGCAGCGCCAGCGCAGCCACGACGACATAAGCCGTCGCGATGCAGCACAAGGCGATGAGCAACCAGTCCCAGAGCGTGGCGGGAGAAAAAGTCATCGCGCGCCGCCTTGACCGGCCGCGCGCGCCGTTACGGCGCCGCCCTGCGGCGCATGCGCGCGGCGCGGGGACAACCCGTTCGATGAGACGCTTGCTGGCACGTTCGCTACTCCTTCGTTCTTCTCGACGTGCGGCGCCAAGCCTTGCCGCGGCTTGCGCGCCACCCGCTTTCGTGTCGCGTGAATGTTCGCGTGCCGTACATGAAGACAACGGACTTCGGCGCCCCCCGGGAACCGGTGTGCGAAAGGCTGCGGGCCGGCTCGAGGACCGTGCGCAATGCGCTTAACTTGTCTGATGCGAGGCGAAACGAACACGAAGCGCGCTGAAGCGACACGCCTTGGGCGCAGTCGATGCGGCCCGAGGAAAGCCGTCAGCTCGCTTGTAAACTTCGGAAACAGGCAATTGTAGCAGTGCGTGCGGGAAAACGCTTACGAGCCGGCTCCCCGCGGCCCCATTTCGTCGGATGCAAGCAACGCCGACGCCTTCATTGCCGCTGCCGGTTTGTCGCCAATTTTGGAATCTTGGGCCCACCTGACGGGCAATCGGGCGCGCTACGTGCTAATAGCGCCCGATGACGCGACGCAACAACTCATGTATCTTGCAAATATCGGGCAGCGCGCGGCGCCGCGCCGCATCGCCGGAACCAGTTGCACAGCCGATTGGAGCCGTCGCGCTTCACGCGAGCGAACTCATCATGAAAAACGTCTTGAGCATTCAACCGCACGTCGTCTTCGGCCATGCGGGCAACAGCGCAGCCGTCTTTCCGATGCAACGGCTGGGCGTCAACGTCTGGCCGCTCGACACGATGCAGTTTTCGAATCACATGCAGTACGGTCATTGGGCCGGCAGCGCCATCGACCCGCCGCAGATGGCCGACCTCGTCGAGGGGATCGGGGCGATCGGCATGCTGCGGCGCTGCGATGCGATCGTCTCGGGGTACCTCGGCTCGAAGGCGCATGCGCAAGCCGTCATCGACATCGTACGTACGGTGAAGGCGAGTAACCCCGAAGCGTGGCACTTCTGCACGCCCGTCATCGGGGCGGGTGCCGGCGCAAGCGTCGACGAATACTTGCTGGAAACGATGCCGACGATCGCCGACGGGCTTTCCCCGACCCACGACGCGCTGCAAAAGCTCGTCGGACGGACGATCGAAACCGTCGACGAGGCGCTGCGCGCTTGCCGCGAGATCATTCGCGGCGGCCCGCAAGTGATTCTCGTGAAGCAGCTCGTCGACCGCAACAGCCCGGCCGACCGCGTCAATTTGCTCGTCGTGACCAAGAGCGAAGCCTGGATGACCCAGCATCCGCGCTACCCCTTCGCGCGGCAGCCGGTGGGCGTGGGCGAGCTCACGAGCGCCACGTTCGTGGCGCGCCGCTTAAGCGGCGACTCGTTGCGCACGGCCTTCGAACACGCCGTTTCGGCCGTGCACGCGGTGCTCAAAGCGACGTACGCCGCGGGCCGCTACGAGCTCGAACTCATCGCCGCGCAAGACGACATCGCCAAACCGCGCGAGTGGCTGGGGGCATGGTCGATCGACGCGGGCTGAATCGACACGCCCCGCGCCGAACACCATCCCCCGTCAGTCGAGCCGGAACTGCGCGACCGCGCCGGCGAGGTTGACCGCCTGCGTCTGCAATGCGGACGCCGCGGCGGCCGATTGCTCGACGAGCGCCGCGTTTTGCTGAACCATCTCGTCGAGCTGCGACACGGCGCGGTTGACCTCTTGAATGCCGCGCGTCTGCTCGTCCGCCGCGTTCGTGATCTCGGACATGATCGTCGTCACGCTCGACACGTTCGAGACGATCTCCGTCATCGTGTCGCCCGCGCGCTTGACCTGGCTCGAGCCTGACGAGACGCTATCGATCGTCGATTCGATCAGCGACTTGATCTCCTTGGCCGCCTGCGCGCTGCGCTGTGCCAAGCTGCGCACCTCGCCCGCCACCACGGCGAAACCGCGTCCCTGCTCGCCCGCGCGAGCCGCCTCCACCGCCGCGTTCAACGCGAGGATGTTGGTCTGGAACGCGATCCCGTCGATCACGCCGATGATGTCGCCGATCTTGCCCGAGGCCGATTCGATCGTGCCCATCGTCGTCACGACTTCGGAGACGACCTGGCCGCCGCGCGACGCGACCGTCGAAGCCGATGCGGCCATGTCGTTCGCTTGCCGCGCCGAGCTGGCCGACTGCGTGACCGTGGAGGTGATCTCCTCCATCGAGGCCGCCGTTTCCTGCAAGCTCGCCGCCGCCGATTCGGTGCGGCCGGAGAGGTCCAGGTTGCCCGCTGCGATCTCGTCGGCCGCCGTGCGGACCGATTCGCTGGTATCGCGAATTTGACGCATGACGTCGCGCAACTTGTCCACGAACGAGTTGAACGAACGCGCGATCTGGGCCACTTCGTCGCGGCCGTCGGACGGCAAACGTTGCGTCAGATCGCCGGTGCCCGAGCCGATCGCATCCATCGCGTCGCGCACTTGCGACAAACGCTTGAACGCCTTCGCGGTGACCGCCGATACGATCAGCGCGGCGAGCACGACGATGATGACCAGCGCGATCGCCGAGGTCGTCAGGAACGAGCGGATGCCGGCGGTCGCGTCGGTCTTGTCGAGTGCGACGATAACGGTCCAATCGGTACCGGGCACGTTCACGCCGCGCAGCAGCATCGAGCGGCCGTCCGCCGTCGTCTCGAGCGGTTCGGCGGCGCCGGCGAGCGATGCAATGCTCGCGGTGCTCATGCTCGGCATGAGCGTCGAGATCGGTTTGAGCGTGAGCTTCGCGTCGGGGTGCGCGACGATGTCCCCCGCGCCGTCGACGAGCACGCCGAAACTATTCGGCGTCGGGTGAATCGCTTTGACGTTGGCGATCACGCTATCCATCGCGACGTCGCCCGAGACGACGGCCTTGAGCGAACCGTCGCGAATGATCGGCACGGCGAACGCGACGACGAGCTTGCCCGTGCCCGCATCGACATAAGGCGGCGTGACCACGGGCTTGCCCGCCGCGGCCGCCTGCTTATACCAAGGGCGAGCCGTCGGATCGTAGCCGGGCGGAATGCCCGTTGCATCGCCGAACTTGGCGCTCTTGTCGGCATAGCCCGCATAGACGTTCGAAAAACCGCCCGCGGCCATGGCCTGCTTGAATTCCGGGGCAGGATCGGCTGCGCCGAGCGTGATGTCTTGGAGTGCCTGGATGGCGGCCGTCTTAGTCGCGACCCATTCGCCGATGCCGGCGTTATGGCCGTTCGCCAGTGCGACTAAGTTGTTATTGATCGAGTCGTTTTCGTGGGAATCGACTACAAAGAAGTTCAGTGCCGCATTGACGACCAACGAGCCGACGACGATGGCGAGACAGGCTGCGAGCACACGCGCGCGAATTGAAGCAAACATTCAAACGATTCCTTCAGACGAATTAGCTGCGAGGACTCGTGATCCTCCGTACAGGTAAACGGCATGCCGCGGCGCAAACTTGACGCCGAGCACCTTAGGGATTGTTCGGAGTGCTATTTAATTCTTATCGCTCGCTGCGGCGCAAAAATGCGACAAATAGGATGAATCCGCATAAGCGACCGGGCGTAATAGTCCCGATTGATCGGGTTCATTGGCTGTGCCGAAATGCGCACAGGAATCGTCGCGAAAGGTCAAGACGGAGCGTTATTGGCTCCATATAGTCCTCTCGAATGATCGCAGCGGCGCTTCTTACGTCGAGCGGTTCGATCAACACATGCGCTTGCAGGAGGTGCCCGCCACACGCCGTACCAAGACGAACAAGAGCCGTGCACCGGCCGCCGCCTCGATCAAGCCTAGCGCTGCGCGACAGGCAAGCGAGCGAACCGGCATGCACGCCAAAGCAGTCACTTCAGCTTGCCGACAAAGGAAACAACATGCGTTTTGCGAAGACCCTCAGCCCTATCGCAGTTGCAGTTGGTGCACTTCTCGCGCTCGCCCCGCTCGCCTCTCGCGCGGATACCGTCGTCAAAATCGGCTTTGCCGCTCCGCTCACGGGGCCTAATGCGAGTTATGGCAAAGATCTCGAAAACGGCGTCAAAATGGCCCTGGACGATGCCAAAGCCCAAGGCGTTAAAATCGCCGGTCAACCCGTCTCGTTCGAACTCGTATCGGAAGACGATCAAGCCGACCCCCGCGTAGGCGTCCAGGTCGCGCAAAAGCTTGTCGACGAGGGCGTATCGGTCGTCGTCGGCCACTTCAATTCCGGCACGACGATTCCCGCATCGGAACTCTACGAAAAAGCCGGCATTCCCGACATCGATCCGGCCGCCACCAATCCGATGATTAGCGGACGCGGCTATAAGAACGTGTTCATGGTGATTTCGAGCGATGCGCAAAACGCGGGCACCGCCGGCGTGTATGCGGTCGAGACGACCAAGGCCAAACGCATTGCCGTCATCGACGATCGCACCGCGTTCGGTCAAGGCGAAGCGGACGAGTTCGTGAAAGCCGCGAAGGCGCACGGCGGCAATATCGTCGATCGCGAATACACGACGAACCAGGCAACGGACTTCAAGACGCAGCTCACGAACATCAAGGCCAAGAATCCCGATCTCATCTTCGTCGGGGCGCTCAATCCGCAAGCCGCCGGCATCATGAAGCAAATGACGCAGCTCGGCATCAAGGCGCAGTTCGTGGGCGGCGGCGGCGTGAAGGACGTCGACTTCATCAAGCTCGCGGGCGACAGCGCCGAGGGCGCGATGGCCTGGGAATACGGACGTCCGCTCGACAGCACGCCGGTCGGCGCGAAGTTTGCGGATCGCTTCAAGCAAAAGTTCGGCGTCGACGTGCTCTCGTATGCGCCGTTCGGCTATGACGCGGCCTGGGCCGCCATCAAGGCCATGCAAGCGGCCGGCTCGACCAAGCCCGATGCCTACCGTCCGAAGCTGCAAAGCATTGGGTTCGACGGCATCACGGGGCACATCGCGTTCAACCCCGACGGCTCGCTGAAGAACGGCTCCTCGACCATGTACCAAGTGAAAGGCGGCCAATTCGTGACGATCGTGACGAAGGGCGGCTCCTAACCCTCGATACCCCGTTACGCTCGTTCGGCGCGGCGCCCGCGGGCGCCGCGTCTTTTTCGCAATTCGTTTTGGAGTCCTAATGGTTTCGAAGATCGTAGTGGTGGGAGGCGGCGTCATCGGCAGCGCGGTGGCCTACTTTCTGCGCAACGCCGACCCGAGCGTCGCGGTGACGGTGCTCGAGCGCGACCCAACCTACGCGCGCGCCTCCTCGGCACTCTCGGCCGCCTCGATCCGCCAACAGTTTTCGACGCCCTTATCCGTGCAGATGTCGCTCTACGGGATCGAATTTCTCCGCTCGATCGGCGAGCGGCTGGCCGTCGATGGGCACAGTCCGTCGATCGATCTGCACGAAGGCGGCTATCTATTTCTCGCCACGCCCGCCGGCGAGACGATCTTGCGCGAGAACCACGCGCTGCAAACGTCGCTCGGCGCCGATATCCGCTACTTGCCGCGCGCGGCCCTGCAAGACACGTTCCCGTGGCTGAACACCGAAGATCTCGTCGCCGGTACCTACGGCGTGTCGGGCGAAGGCTGGTTCGACGGCTACGGACTCGTGCAGGCGTTGCGCAAGAAAGCGCAATCGCTCGGCGCGCGCTACCTTGCCACCGAAGTGACGGGTCTCCGGCGCGAAGGCCGGCGCGTGAGCGAAGTCGTTACGGCAAACGGCGATACGCTCGAATGCGATGTGCTCGTCAACGCGGCGGGGCCTTGGGCGCGCCGTGTCGCCGATATGCTCGGCATCGCTTTGCCCGTCTACGCGCGCCGGCGCAGCATCTTCAACGTCAGCTCGCCGGCCAAGCTCGAGCGTTGTCCCCTGCTGATCGACCCGACGGGCGTTTATTTCCGCCCGGAAGGCGGCACCTATATTTGCGGAACGTCGCCGAGCGCCGATCACGACCCGGACGATCTGCCGCTCGACGAGGTCGATCACGCGCTGTTCGACGACGTGATCTGGCCGACGCTCGCGCACCGTGTGCCGCAGTTCGAAGCGCTGCGCGTCGAGCATGCTTGGTCGGGCTACTATGAATACAACGTGTTCGATCACAACGCGATCATCGGGTACCACCCCGACATCGACAATTGCGTTTTCGCGAACGGCTTCAGCGGTCACGGCTTGCAACAAGGCCCCGCGACCGGCCGCGGCGTGGCCGAGCTCATCTTGCAAGGACGGTTCGTCTCGCTCGATCTGTCTCCTCTCGGCTTCGACCGGGTTTTGAACAACCGCCCCGTCGTCGAACGCAACGTCGTGTAGTCGCCCCGCCGCGCCGTGATCGAACGATCAGCCGGCGCGGCGCCCCGCTTCGCTATGCAGCCACGCTCGCAGCGCTTCGATCGCCTCGCGTTTAGGGCTGTCCGCCCGCCAGACCACGAAGTGCGCGTAGATATCGGTCACGCGCCGCTTCCATAAGCGGACGAGACGCCCTTCGCGTAGCGCTTGCGCAACGAGCGAAGCCCGCGCGAGCGCAATCCCCTGCCCCTGCTCCGCCGCATCGAGCAGCCCGCGCGCGTCGTCGAACCGCGGCGCGCCGCGCGGTTCGGTCAAATCGAGCCCCACCGCTTGAAACCAAGGCTCCCACGGCTGCGCCCGATGCTTGAGCAGCGTGCAATGCGCGAGATCCGCGAAGCGCCGAGGCGCCGCGCCGTTACGGTAAACCGGACTCATCACCGGGAAGATCTCTTCTTCCATAAAACGCTCGGCCTGCACGCCCGGCCACGCACCAGGACCGTAACGCAATGCGACGTCCACGCCGTCGCGGCGGTCGAGTCGCGCGAGCGCCGCCTCCTTGCGTAGCACCAGTTCGATATGCGGGTACTTGCGCTTGAATCGATCGAGCCGCGGCGTCAGCCAACGATCGGCGAACGGCGGCAGCACGCTTACGGTCAACCGAACCGATTCGCGCATGCGGCCGCGCGCGCGGCTCGCCCCATGGGTCAGGGGATCGAACGCGCGCTCGAGCACGTTCAAGCCTTGCCGGATTTGCAACGCGAGTTCATGCGCACGCGGCGTAGGTACCGCACCCGAACGCTCGCGCGCGAAGAGCGGCGTACCGAGTCTCGCTTCGAGCGCGCGAACATGTTGGCTAACCGCGCCTTGGGTCAACGCGAGTTCGTCGGCCGCGCGCGTGAAGCTCGCGAGCCTTACCGCGGCCTCGAATGCGCGCAACGTTTGAAGCGGTGGGAGATGGGGACGTTTGTGCATGAGGCATTAGTACCACTAATGCTTGATGCCCACAATTAATCGTTTGTCCACGACAGGCGCCGCTCGCTAGACTGCGCCACGTACCTAAACCAGATACTTCCGACATGGACTATCGACTCTATTACTCCCCCGGCGCCTGCTCGCTTGCCGTACACGTCGTGCTCGAAGAGATCGGCGCGCCTTATGCGTTGGAAGAGGTTTCCGTCGCCCGCTCGGAAAATCGGCAGGCTCGCTATCTTGCGATCAACCCTAAAGGCTTCGTCCCCGCGCTCGACATCGCCGGCGAATCGCGCGTTCTTACGGAATTGCCGGCCATTCTCGTCTACCTGGCCAAGCGACACCCCAAAGCCGGTCTGCTGCCGAACACGAACGCCGTCGACGAAGCGCGCGCGCTCGAGTGGCTGTCGTGGCTCGCAGGATGGGTGCATGGCGTGGGCTACGCCGAGCTCTGGCGACCGGAACGGTTCAGCGCCGCCGATTCCGCTCCGCATGAGACGCTGCGCGCAAACGGCCGCCGCATCGTCCAAGAGGCCTACGTCAAGATCGAAGAGACGCTCGGAGACGGACGCATGTGGGCGATGCCGAGCGGCTATTGCATCGTCGATCCCTTTCTGCTCGTGTTGTATCGCTGGGGCAATCGCATCGGCATGCCGATGCGCGAGCAGTACCCTGCATGGACCGCCCATGCCGAACACATGGTCGAGCGCGCGGCGGTACGGCGCGCGCTGGAGCGAGAGGGTGTCGCGATAGAGTAACGAGCCGTTACGTCCAAGGTCATTCACCCTGACATCCGCGCAAGCCGCCCACCGGCAAAAACGGGGCGGCTTGCGTGCGCACCTTACACCGTGTCAACCGCTCGCCTTGCGAGCGTCACATTCCTTTCGCGCATACGTCATCGTCGACCGGTATCGTCGACGACACAAACGATCCGTCGATCGAATCAAAGACGCGAAGAGGCCGAAGGCCCGCCCCACCACATCGCTACGCTTCCAATCCCCGCAGTCGGCTGTCAGTCAACGGAGATTCGCAATGAAGCGATACAACAAGCTCAGAGGTGGTAATCCGATTAACCCGCTTGCGCGCGCCGGTATCACGCTCGGCACGCTCTCGCTCGCAGCGGCCGGCGCGCTCCTGCCCGCGCTCGCCGAAAGTCAGCCGCACGATCCATCGACGGCAACCGTCACGCCGATCAAGCACGTGATCGTCATCGTCGGCGAGAACCGCACCTTCGACCAGGTCTTCGGCGCATTCAAGCCGCGCGCCGGTCAGCGCGTATCGAACCTGCTGTCGAGAGGCATCATTACCGCCGACGGCAAACCTGGCCCCCACTTCGCGCTCGCCGCGCAAAACACCGCGCAAGCCGTCGATCCGATGCGTTTCGACATGAGCCCTGGCGGCAAGCAGCCCTATCCGGTCCTACCCGCTCCGAACACGGGCTCGGCGCCGACCGCCGCGAGCGACACCAACGCCCCGCCGTTCGCCACGCTTGCCGCCGCGCAAGCGTTCGAAGGCGCCGTGCTCGAGGCGCGCGATGTCGCACAACTGACGACGGGCGCCACGGGCCTTGCCCACCACGTGCCCGATACGCGCTTCGGCGCAAACACGTTCGCGCTGCCTAACGGCCCGTACCAGATCTCGCGTGTCGGCCCCGACTACGACCAGTACATGGCGAGCCCCGTGCATCGCTTCTATCAGAACTGGCAGCAATCCGATTGCAGCGCGGCGCACGCGACCGAAGCGAATCCGAGCGGCTGCGCCATGGACTTGTTCGCCTGGGTGGAAACGTCGGTCGGCGCCGGCGCCAACGGCAAGCCGCAGCCGGCCAACTTCACGGACCAAACCACCGGCGAAGGCTCGACGGCGCTCGGCTACTACAACGTCAACACGGGCGACATGCCCTACTTCACGGAACTCGCGCGTCGCTACACCATCAGCGATAACTATCACCAGCCCGTCATGGGCGGCACGGGCGCGAACAGCATCATGATCGGCACGGCCGATGCCCTGTACTACACGGACGGGCACGGCCATATGGCCATGCCGCCGTCCAATCAAATCGAAGACCCGCGGCCGGCTCCCGGCACCAACAACTGGTATGCGCAAGACGGCTACTCGGGCGGTTCGTATAGCAATTGCTCCGACCCGCGCGCGCCCGGCGTCGGTGCCGTCAGAAGCTATCTGGATTCGCTGCCGTACCGCCCGAACGCGAATTGCGCGCCCGGCGCCTACTACCTGCTCAACAACTACAACCCAGGCTATAACGGCGACGGGACGGTCAATACCAACGCGTTCACGATCCCGCCGTCGCCCGTCCGCACGATCGGCGATACGTTGCTCGCAAAAGGTGTCTCGTGGAAATACTACGGCGAGGGCTGGAATTCGTTCGTCGCCAATTCGCCGACGAGCACCTACTGCAACATCTGCAACCCGTTTCTCTACGAAACGGCGATCATGACGAAGCCTGAAATCGTCAAGGCCCACTTGCAAGACGCGACCGATCTGTACGCCGATATCGCGCGCGGGACGCTACCGGCCGTCTCGTTCGTGAAGCCGGGCGGCTTGCTCGACGGCCACCCGTCTTCGTCGAAATACGGCTTGTTCGAGGCGTTCTCGCGCAAGATCGTCGATGCGGTACGCAACAATCCGAAGCTGTGGGCATCGACGGCGATATTCATCACGAACGACGAAGGCGGCGGCTACTACGATTCGGGCTATATCCAGCCGGTCGACTTCTTCGGCGACGGTCCACGGATTCCGCTGATCGTCGTGTCGCCGTACTCGCGCGGCGGCCGCGTCGTGCACCAATACGCCGATCACGTCTCGCTCGTGAAGTTCATCGAACGCAATTGGCAACTCGCGCCGATCACCCAGCGCAGCCGCGACAACTTGCCGAACCCTGTGCAGTCGTCCGCCAATCCGTATGTGCCGGTCAATGCGCCTGCGATCGGCGATCTATTCGATGCGTTCCGCTTCGACCGTCGACACCATGGTGACGGTGACGGCGATGGCGACGACGGCGACGAGCACAATCAAGGGGGCCTGGGCTGGTCGCCGTTCTAAAGACCGGCCCGCGCGACTCGATGCAATAAACCGATAGACAATCCGCCCGGCGCGAGACGATGCGTGCCGGGCGGCATCGACGATCGCGGCAATCAGCGCACGGCGTGCGCCGTCTTCGCCTGTACGACGATTTGCGCGGACGTATCGCGTTCGATGCGCAGCAGCGCATCGCGCATCGCGTCGAACGCTTGCGGACTGCACACTTGTTTTCCGAACCGCGCCTCTAACCGGCGCGAAATCTGCACCGCGCGCGACACGGGATCGAAGACATAGTGCGCCGCGTATCCGATCGGGCCAGCATCGATCGTGACGTCCGACGGCATATAGACGAGCGTCAAATCTCGCGGCAACGTCACGACACCTTCCTCCGAAAACGCGCCATCCATGCAGACGTACGATTGCGTCCGCACCGATTCGGCGAGCCAGCCTTCGACTTGCGATGCGATACCGCCCGCGAAGCTCGACAAAGCCGGAAAGGCACTGGTGCCATTGGACCAAACCAGATGCTCGATCGCGCCGGTCATCGTCACATCGAACGGACCGCTCGACGCATTCACGTCGCCGGTTTCGACCGTGGCCGTGGCGCGCAGCCCCGTTTGCCGCAGCCGCTCGCGAGCAATCAAAACGGCACGTGCGGGCGTCGCACGGCGAAATACGTTGCGCTCGAGTTCGGCCGTAAAGCCCCCGTCCTCGACCCGATAGCCGTAATGCGCATCGCCGCTCTCGCCGATATCGATCGCCAGACGCGCCCGCCGTTCGCGCGCCTGGGTCGCCGGGGTACGCGTCAATACGCCGTCGTCGACGAGCAATGCCGGCCGGTCCATGACGCTCGGCGGCAAAAATCCGAACGCGATGCCGCCGCCCGCCGTGGTATCCGCGAATCGATCGAGCGCGGCAATCCATACGATGACGTGATTGATCGCTCCGGCGCCGTAGCCCGGCACGGAAGGCAGCGTGTAGACCGCGCCCGAGCCCAATAACGCCGGCTCGCTGCGAATTCCTACCGCCGCGAGCAAGGCGCCGTATAACGCCACATGGTCTTTGCAATCGCCATAGCGATGATGAAGGATGTCGACGACCCGATGCGGTTTTGCCGCCGTCTCGCCGAGAAAAAGCGCGACGTAGCGGATATTGGCCCGGACCCAATCGTATAGGCGCGCCGCCTTCGTCCAGTCATCCGGCGCGCCACGCGTGAGCGCTTGTGCAAGTGCGACGACTTCCGGATCGCTCGCACTCGGATCCTTGGCGTTATCCCGGTATCGCTCGGCAAATGCCGCATAGCTCGGCAGCGTCGTTACCATCAGCCGGTCGCCGTCGTTCGCCGCCCCGACCGCCCCTTGCTCGGCCCGCGCAAACGGACCGTGCCGATAGTCGAACTCGTAGCGCGTGCGCTCGCCGCTCGTGACGGGCTCGCGCGCCACATAGCCGCGCGCATCGAAGTAAAGCGGCATATCGGCCGGCAGGTCGAAAACGAGCCGCTGATCGAGCACGCTCTCGGGGGCCGGTACGGCGAAGTATTCGAACATGCCGGCCTGCGCCGCCTTGCGCGATTTGCTGAACGTCAGATGCGTGCGCCAGAGCGGCTCGATACCGGGGAAGATCACGGTTCGCAAGACACCGTCTTCGAACGTCGGCGCGCCGGCCGCGCGCGGCTCCTCTATATCGCGAATCGCATCGGGGCCGACCGGATGCACGCCGCCGTGCGGATCGATCGACTCGGCAGACAGCGCGTCGATCCGCTCGATGTCCTTGTTGAACCATACGTAGCGCTGCGCGATGTCGTCGATGCCGGCGACGGTATCGGCCCGCAGCGTGGCGTCGTCGTGTTCGACGACGGAGCCGTCATGCGCGACGATGAAAACATGCAGATCGGATTCGATCGTGACCGGGCTCGACTCGCTCGTCTTGGCCGTATCGGGCGCCGCATACGCGAAGACGCCCCCGAGCGAGACCGCCCACGCGCACAAAGAGACCGCCAAGCACCGCATGCGCCGTCGTTCGCGAGGCGGCGGGCCAACGCGATGCAGGCGCACACTCATCGCTGCCAACGCTTGCGATACGCACGCGGCGCGACGCCGAACTCCGCCCGAAACGCACGGTTGAAATTCGACAAATCGGCAAAGCCGCAAGCAAACGCGATGTCAACCACCTTGTCGGGGTCATCGGCCAGCGATTGCGCGGCATGGCGCAAACGCGCACGAAGAACGTATTGATGCGGCGTCACGCCGGTCGCGCGCTCGAACGTGCGTAAGAAATGATACGGGCTGAGTCCCGCGTGCTCGGCAAGCCGGTGCACGCCGAGCGCGGTGTCGGGTGCGTCATCGATCCACTTGAGCGTATCGACGACACGCGCCAGCGCACCGCGCGGCAACGGTTTCGGCTCGACCGAGCGAGCGCCGTCGAAATGCCGCAGCACGCGCGCCGCCAAGCTCAATGCCATTTCATCCCACGGCACGTCGGGGCCATTCGCCGAAGCGGCGACCCCAGCGCCGGCGGTGGCAACGTACGATGCCAGCTCGCGCGTCGGCTCGATGCGTGCGCCGGCGAATGACGGCGCGCGGCCCGCATACCCTGCATCGGCGAATAGGCGCTCGAAGAATTCCGGCCGATAGTGAAAGGCGATGCAACGATCGCCGGCGCGATGACGGTGGCCGCACTCGAAGCATTCGCCGGCGTTGCCGAGCAAGACGGCGCCGGGCGTCATCAACGCATGCCCCGTCGCGCAGCGGTATTCGAACGCGCCGGCCACGACGAGCGCAATGCAAAACGCGCCGTGGCGCTCCTCGAAGGCCGCATCGCCGGGACCGCAGGTGCACAGCACGTCGGCCACCGAATACCCCTCGCCGCTCGCGACGATCCGAGAGGCCGTCGCTCCCTTCGATGCTTCGCGTGCCCGGCGCGCGAGCGCGTGCTCCAGATCCAGCGCAATTTTTGCCAAGTTTCGCCTCGCTGCACGCCTTACCGTACTCGGACATACCCGGCGTGCGTGAGCGCCGGTCCATGACCCTTCACACGGAGATCGACATGAACCCCATCGGAAGCGGCGCCTCGGGAGCGTTCCTTTCGGCCCTGGCCTCGCCCGGCCGTTCGCCGCGAATCGACGAAGCCGACGACGTCTACGGCTGGCTCGTCGGCAGCTGGGCGCTGCAAGTCCTCCATTACCGCGGGTACGACGTGCGCGGCGAGGACCTGACCGGCGAGATGCATGCCTGCTGGGTGCTGGAGGGACGCGCTGTCCAAGATACTTGGATTATGCCCGCTCGCGAGGATCGACGCGCGGGGCGCATGGCGCGCGATCCTCAAAACGATATGTATGGGTCGACACTGCGTGCATGGGACCCTGCGATACGCGCATGGCGCATCGCATGGAACAACCCGGCGGGCGGACATCGAGAAGCGCAGATCGGCCGGCGCATCGGCGCCGACATCGTACAAACGGGCTCGCGCGCCGACGGCCAAGCGACGCGCTGGCGCTTCACGGAGATCACCGCCGATCGCTTTCATTGGATCGGCGAAGCACTCGATCCCGATGGCGAGACCTGGCGGCTCGAAGGCGAATTCATCGCCACTCGCATCGGCGCGTAAGCGTGCGTCATGCGCGGCGACGCACGCCTTCGTCCAAGGCGCGGAGCAACGACAGCCCGATGACCTGCGCCGCTTGCTCGATCTGCGCCGGGCTGGGGCAGCTCGGCGCGATACGCAAATGCCGATCGCGCGGATCGTCCCCATAGGGAAACGCCGCACCGGCGGGCGTCAATACGACGCCCGCTTGGGCAGCCAATTCGACCGTCCGCTTCGCGTAGCCGTCCGGCGTGAAGAGACTGACGAAATAGCCGCCTTTCGGTTTGGTCCAGGAAACATCGGCCACCTCTCCCAGCAACGCTTGCAGCGACGCCTCGAGCGCCGCGAACTTCGGCTGCAAGATCGCCCGATGCCGGTCCATCAGCCCCGCAAGCGTCGCCCGGTCGCGCAGATAGCGCACGTGCCGCAACTGGTTCATCTTGTCGGGCCCGATCGTACGGACCGACACGCAACGTTGCCACCAATCGACATTGCGCGGCGACGAAGCGAAGAGAGCCAACCCGGCGCCGGCCAACGTCACCTTCGATGTCGACGCGAACATCAACGCCCGATCGGGATGACCGGCACGCACGCACTCGCCGATGATGTCGGGACTCGCATAACGTTCTTCGGTTAGGTGATGAAAGCGGTAGGCGTCGTCCCAAAACAAGCGGAAATCGCTCGCGGCCGCGGGCATTCGGGCCAAACGCCGCACGACTTCGGGCGAGTAGATCGCACCGGTCGGGTTGCTATAGAGTGGAACGCACCACATACCTTTGATTGCCGGGTCCGCCGCGACGAGCGCTTCGACGCGCGCCATATCGGGCCCGTCGTCGTTCATCGGCACGGCGATCATGCGAATGCCGAGGGCCTCGCAAATCGCGAAATGCCGGTCGTACCCGGGCACCGGGCATAGGAACGCCACTTCGTCGGCAAGGCGCCAAGGCTCCCCCGAGTTGATGCCGCGCAACATGGCGAAGGCGATCGCATCGTGCATGAGTTCGAGACTGGAATTGCCGGCGACGACCACCTGGCTCGGATCGAGCCCGAGCAATTGACCGCCTAGCTCACGCGCCTCGGGCAAACCGAGTCCATGGCCGTAATTGCGGCAATCGATGCCGTCGCGCGAAAGGTAACCGGCCGCCGCCGCGTCGTCGATCAGCGCCTGCGAAAGATCGAGCTGATCGGCAGCAGGCTTGCCGCGCGTCATGTCGATAGCCAAGCGTCGCGCTTTGAGCGCTTCGTAAGTCGTCGTCATCGTTCGTGTTTTGTCGGAAATGAATGGGGACCGGCCAGTCGCGAACGAGTATGCCGGCTAGGCTGCCTTCAGACAAACGCGTTATATTGATCCGCATCTTCAGTTTTTCTGATGGCGAATTTTCGATGAAGACACTCGATATAGACGTGCTGACGATGGTCGTTGCCGTGGCCGACGCGGGCAGCTTCGTGCGCGGCGCCGCCTCCGTACACCGTTCGCAATCGGCCGTCAGCATGCGGATCAAAGCGCTCGAACAGGCGCTCGGCAAGCCGGTTTTCGAGCGGCGCGCGCGCAGTGTCGTGCCGACGCCCGAAGGCTTGATACTCGTCGATTACGCCCGGCGCATGCTTGCGCTGCGCGACGAAGCCTGGGCCGCCCTCGTGCATCCGCAGGTCAAGGGGCGCGTGGTCATCGGCGTGCCCGACGACTATGCCTCGTCGCTCTTGCCGCCCGTGCTGCGCAAGTTCTCCGCCACGTACCCGAAGGTCGAGATACAGGTGATCGGTCTGCCCAGCCATGCGCTGGCGCCGCTCGTGACCGAGAACAAAGTCGATCTCGCTTGCATGACGCGCATGCATGGACTGCGCGGCAAACGGGTCCGGCTGGAACCGACGGTGTGGGCCGGCGCTCCGCGCGGCGCCGCGCTCTGGCGTGAGCGTCCGTTGCCGATCGCCGTATTCGCGGCGGGCAGTGTCGCGCGCGAAAACGCGATTCGCGCGCTCAAGCGAGAACGGATCGCCTACCGCACGTCGTATGAAAGCCCTAGCCTGCTCGGCTTATTCAGCATGGTCGAAGCGGGCTTAGCCGTCGCGCCGATCGCCCGGTGCGCGATGCCGGAGCATTTCGTCGAATTGGGCCGCGCGCACGGACTGCCGGCGCTGCCGCCGCTTGAAATCGTGCTCGCGCGCAGCGCGGGATCGGGCCGCCCCGAATGCGACTTCCTCGCGGAGCAGATATTGGAAGAGCTAAGTGCGTGATCGTCGGGCGAGGCAACGCTTCGGGCGAAGCGTCCCCGCGAGCGTCAGAACAACGAACGCTGGCGCTGTTGCGCCATCGAGATGACGTTTAGTTCGTCGAGGCGCTTGCGCGCTTTGGCGAGGTCGTGCACCAATTGCCGTTGGAGCCATGTTTCGGCGCCGCCGCCGAACGCTTTGTCGAGACGCAGCGCCATTTCCGGCGAAATGCCTGCCTTGCCGCTGAGCAAATTCGTCAGCGCCTGGCGGCTCACACCGAGCACCGTCGCGCCCTCCGTCACGCTCAAATTGAAGCGATCGAGGCAAAGTTGGCGCACGATCGCGCCCGGGTGACTGTTGTCGGTATCGGCCATGGCCCGAAACCATAGCGGCGCAGCATCGATCCGTCAATCGACAAGTGCCGATTGTCTACCGGACGCATCGCCGCGGCTTCAAGCGGGTTGACAGGCGCGCGGCGTTACGCTCAGCGAAGGGGTAAGTCAAACGCGAGATAGACGATCGAGTGCTTCGTCCAGCAGCGTCTCGAGCAACGGCTCGACGCGCGCAGCCAGCGTCTCGTCGTAGGCATGCGGCCGCGTTTCTTGCATATAGGTAATCTGAGACAGCTCGAGTTGCACCGCATGGATGCCTTGGTCGGGCCGGCCGTAGTAACGCGTGATGTAGCCGCCTTTGAAGCGGCCGTTCGCCGCGGCCGTATAGCCGCCGTGGCGGCCGACGCACTCGGCCAACGCTTGTGCCATCCCGGGGGCGGCACTCGCGCCGTTTGCCGTGCCGAAATTGAAATCGGGCAAGCGCCCCTCGAAGAAGCGCGGCACGTGCGAACGGATGGAATGCGCCTCCCACAGCAGTACCGCGCCATGCCGCGCCTTCAGTTCGGCGAGCGTGCTCGCGAGCGCATCGTGATAGGGCTGCCAAAATTGGGCCACGCGACGCGAAACTTCGGCCTGAGTCGGCTCGCCGCCCGGATGGTAGAGCGGCGCTTTCTCGAACGTATCGATCGGCAAGAGACCCGTCGTGTCCTGCCCCGGGTAGAGATTCTCATTGTCGGGCGGCCGATTGAGATCGACGACGTAACGCGCGTGCGACGGCACGATCAAGGATGCCCCGCGGCGCGCCGCAAACGCATAGAGGCGTTCGAGGTGCCAGTCGCAGTCGTCGACGTAGCGGGCGACGTCGGTCATCGTCGCCGAAATATCGGCCGGAACGTGCGTGCCGACGTGCGGCATCGAAATCAGAACCGGCAAGGTGCCGGGTCGGACGGAAAACACGGCGGGGTCGAGCGTAGCGTTCATGGAGATATCGGTCGAATTCAAATCAACGCCCAAGACGAGTGTCCTTGAGTCCTTCGCTTCATACGTTACGCCTGCAAACCCGCGACGGCTTCGCGATAAGCCGCATAGGCCGGTGCTTCGTCTCGATGCCGGCCCTCGCGCACGACGCAGCGCCCGCCCGTGTGCACTTCGGCGATCGGCGCATCGCCATGTTCGCAGAATACGACGGCGGCGAGCCAATCGTTGGGTCGACGCCCATCGAGGCTCGGGTGGGCGGGATCCAATACGAGCCAGTCGGCGCGCCGCCCGGCCTGTAGGGCGCCGATGGCGCGGCCGCTGGCCCGTGCGCCGCCGGCCAATGCCGCGTCGACGAGACGCTCGGCCACCTGCGGCCGCGTGGCCGACGCCAGCACGTTGCGTTGTCGCAGCGCGAGACGCTGCCCGTATTCGAGCAGTCGCAACTCCGAACGCCAATCGACCGCGATATGACTGTCCGAGCCCACGCCGATTAAGCCGCCGGCATCGAGATATCGCTGCGCCGGAAAAATTCCGTCGCCCAAGTTCGCTTCCGTGGTCGGACACAGACCCGCCACGGCGCCGCTCGCGGCCAACGCCGCCGCTTCGGCATCATCCACGTGCGTCGCATGAACGAGGCACCATCGCGCGTCGACGTTGAAATGATCGAGGAGCCAAGCGACGGGCCGCGCGCCTGTGGCGGCAAGGCACTCGTCGACCTCGCCCGTCTGCTCCGCGATGTGGATATGGACGGGCGCGCCCGGAAGTTGGGCATCGAGCCCATCGAGCAGTGCGTGCAATGAAGGCTGCGATACCGCGCGCAACGAATGCGGCGCGACGCCGTACGCCAGTGCGCCATGCTCGGGCCGGGCACGGCGCAGCGTCAGCAACAACTCGAGCAACGATTGCGGCGTATTGATGAAGCGCCGCTGATCGGGGCGCGGCTCGCGCTTACCAAACCCGCTGTATTCGTAGAGCACGGGCAACATCGTCATCCCGATCCCGGCCTGCGAGGCGGCATCGACGACGCGCTGCCCTAGTTCGGCAACCTGTTCATAGCGGCTGCCGTCGAGCGCGTGATGCACGTAGTGAAACTCGCACACGGACGTATAGCCGGCCTTGAGCATTTCGATATAGAGCCACCGTGCGATCGCCTCCAGCGCGGCGGGCGTGATGCGCGCCGCGAGCCGATACATCAGATCGCGCCAACTCCAAAAGTTATCGCCCGCTTGCGCGCGGTATTCGGCAAGTCCGGCCATCGCGCGTTGGAACGCATGCGAATGCAGATTCGGCATGCCGGGCATGAGCGGCCCATTCGCGCGCGCGACTCCCGGCGGTACCGGCGAATCGGGCGTCACGGCCGTCAACATGCCCTCGTCGTTCCATTCGAGCAGCACGTCGCGCCGCCAACCCTGCGGCAAATACGCATGCGCGGCGAACAATGCATTGCCGTCGGTCGTCACTTCACGCTCCTTTCGAACCCTTCGAACGAATCGGCTTGTCCTTCGGTACGCCCCGTCCACGGCGAAACGGGCGCCGTATAAACCGTGGCGCCCGCGCGTACGACGCGAGCCGCCAACGGGCGGCCGATCCAGTAGGCCAGCTCGGCCAGCGTACCGACCGGCCAGACGACGAAATCGGCGGCCCGGCCCGGCGCGAGTTCGCCATGCCGTTCGCTTTGCCCCAATGCGCGTGCCGCATGCCGGGTGACCCCTTGCAGGACTTCAGGCACCGTGAGGCGAAACAGCGTGCAACCGAGATTGAGCATCGCGAGCAACGAGGTGGCCGGCGACGTGCCGGGATTGCAATCGGTCGCGAGCGCGATCGGCACGCCGTGCCGGCGCAGCAAGTCGATCGGCGGCGGTTGCGTCTCGCGGATGAAGTAATAGGCACCCGGCAGCAGCACCGCGACGGTCCCCGCCTCTTTCATCGCTTGCACGCCGGCCTCGTCGAGAAATTCGAGGTGATCGGCCGAGAGCGCACGATAGCGCGCGGCAAGCGCCGTGCCGCCCGATAGACTCAATTGCTCCGCGTGCATCTTCACGGGCAGACCCCGGCGTACGGCGGCCTCGAACACGCGCTCGCTTTGCGCGAGCGTGAATCCGATGCGTTCGCAGAACACATCGACCGCATCGACGAGCCCTTCGTCGGCCAGCGCGGGCAGCATCCGCTCGCACACTTCGTCGATATAGGCATCCGCGCGGCCCGCGTATTCGGGCGGCAACGCATGGGCGCCGAGGAACGTCGTGTACACCGAGACGGGGTAACGCCGGGCCAGCGCGCGCGCAGCGCGCAGCATCTTGCGCTCGCTCGCCGCGTCGAGCCCGTAACCGGATTTGATCTCGATCGCGCCTACGCCTTCGGCCAACAACGGCTCCAGGCGGGCGCCGGCCGATGCGATCAACGTCTCCTCGTCGGCCTCGCGCGTCGCGCGCACCGTCGAGACGATCCCGCCACCGCGCTTGGCGATCTCTTCGTAGCTCGCCCCCGCGAGCCGCAATGCAAACTCGTCGGCGCGATCGCCGCCGAACACGAGATGCGTGTGGCAATCGACGAGGCTCGGCGTCACCCAGGCGCCGCCCAGATCCTCGCTCGGCCAAGCGGCGAATTCGCGCGGCAGATCGCGCGCAGCGCCTTGCCACGCGATGATGCCGTCACGCACGGCTAACGCGGCGTCCGCGATCGACTCGCTCGTGTCCCCTCTCGGACATAAATCGAAATGCCGCCAAACCCGCTCGCTCATAATGACCTTGGAATATCGGCAACTGCCCGTTATAAGTATTGCAACAGCACAGCCAGCGCGGCACCCTCGCCCGTCACGTCGCAGTGCAGCGCCCGCGGCGCATCGAGCACGAGCGTATCCATCGCCCCGAGCGTCGCTTGCTCGGAAACGGCGCGCCGGGCACCGAACTGAGCGGAGTCGAGACGCACGTCGAGCTCGCCGTGCGCGCAAAACACGAGCGCGGCGTCGGCATCAAGCTTATGCACGCCCGAGCCTCGCCATACTTGCAGCTCGGCGCGCGCGCGATCGCGGCGCACCATCAGATTGAAATCGCGCGTAGCCCCGTCGACGAGCTCGGCGTGCAGCGACGCTTCGCCGTCGAACCTCGCTACCGCAAGCGGCTCCGTCAGCGCGTGCGTAGGACCTGCGCGTTCGCACAAACGCATGCCCGCGCCGGCAAGCAGCACGAGCGTCCGATCGATGCCCGCAAACGTCGAGAACGGTCCCGGCTGCGCGACGTCGGCCACGCTGACGCGCCAGACGAAGGTGTCCAAACTCGCCCCGACGGGGTATGCCGCGACCTCGCGTGTCATACCGCCACCGTTCTTCCAAGGCGTGGCCGCAAGCGCGCGCGCGCGGACGATCCGCAGCGGCAGGCGCGAGCGAGCGAGCCCCGCCGTCTGCGTTCGGATGCCCATGCGTGTCAGCGTCCGAGCATCGGCAGCTTCAGACCGACTTCGCGCGCCGTCTCTCGCGCCAGGTCGTATCCGGCATCGGCGTGGCGCATGATGCCCGTCGCGGGATCGTTGAAGAGCACGCGCTCGATGCGCCGGGCCGCCGCATCGGTACCGTCGCAGACGATGACCACGCCCGCGTGCTGGCTGAAGCCCATGCCCACGCCGCCGCCGTGGTGAATCGATACCCAGGTCGCGCCGCCGGCCGTATTGAGCAGCGCATTGAGCAGCGGCCAATCGGACACGGCGTCGGAGCCGTCCTTCATCGCTTCCGTCTCGCGATTGGGGCTCGCCACGGAGCCCGTATCGAGGTGATCGCGACCGATCACGATCGGCGCTTTAAGCTCGCCGCGCTTGACCATTTCGTTGAAGGCGAGACCCAACCGGTAGCGATCCTTGACGCCGACCCAGCAGATGCGTGCCGGCAATCCTTGGAAGGCGATGCGCTCGCGCGCCATGTCGAGCCAATTGTGCAGATGCGGATCGTCGGGAATCAACTCCTTGACCTTCGCATCCGTCTTGTAGATGTCTTCCGGATCGCCCGAGAGCGCCACCCAGCGGAACGGGCCCTTGCCTTCGCAAAACAGCGGCCGTACGTACGCCGGTACGAAACCGGGGAAGTCGAATGCGTTTGCGACGCCCATATCGAGCGCCATCTGCCGGATGTTGTTGCCGTAATCGAGCGTCGCCGCGCCGCGCGCTTGCAACGTCAACATGGCCTGCACCTGGCGCGCCATCGATTGCTTCGCCGGTACGACGATGCTTTGCGGATCCGTCTTTTGCCGCTCGCGCCATTGCTCGACGTTCCAGCCCTGGGGCAGATAGCCGTTGATCGGATCGTGCGCGCTCGTTTGATCGGTCACGCAATCGGGCGTGATGCCGCGCGCCACGCACGCCTCGAACACGTCGGCCGCGTTACCCACGAGGCCGACCGAGACGCTCTTGCCGCTCGCGCTCGCCTCCTCGACGATCGCCAGTGCTTCGTCGAGCGTCTTCGCCTTGCGGTCGACGTAGCGCGTCTTCAAACGGAAATCGATCCGCGTCTCGTCGCATTCGACCGCGATCATCGAAAAGCCCGCCATCGTCGCGGCCAGCGGCTGCGCCCCACCCATCCCACCGAGGCCGCCCGTCAGAATCCAGCGGCCCTTCGCCTCACCGTTGAAGTGTTGATTGGCGACCGCATAGAACGTTTCGTACGTCCCTTGGACGATCCCTTGGCTGCCGATATAAATCCAGCTGCCCGCCGTCATCTGGCCGTACATCATGAGCCCCTTGCGATCGAGTTCGTGGAAGTGATCCCACGTGGCCCAATGCGGGACGAGGTTCGAGTTCGCGAGCAATACGCGCGGCGCGTCGGGATGCGTGCGGAATACCCCGACGGGCTTGCCCGATTGGATCAAGAGTGTCTCGTCCTCTTCGAGATCCTTCAGCGAAGCGAGGATCTGGTCGAAACAATCCCAATTGCGCGCGGCGCGGCCGATGCCGCCGTAGACGACCAGCGCATGCGGATGCTCGGCCACCTCGGCGTCGAGGTTGTTCTGGATCATGCGATAAGCCGCTTCGGTCAGCCAGCTCTTGCATGTCTTCTCGGCGCCGCGCGGCGCGCGGATCGTGCGCGTCGGATCGAGACGCGGGTCGAAAGGTTTCGGATCGTTCATGAGAGTCCTCGGTTATACGGCTTTCGTGCGGCTCAAAAATGTCCGGTGAAGCGGTACCGGCTGCCGGGGTGCCAAAGGTCGGCCACCGACGCAACTTGTTCGCGCGACCAGGTGCGCCGATGCAGCACGAGACACGGCTCAGTCTCGTCCATGCGCAACTGCGCGCGCGTATCGGGTTCGGGTTGCGCGGCTTCGATCCGGTACTCCACGCGCTGCAACGGAGCGACGCGCGTCAGATACTGATTCGGCGTCACGCGCGAAAAGTCCTGCAAGGCATATTCGGGCGCAACGGCCGGATTAACCCAGCGCGCCTCGAGTTGCACCGGCTCGTCGTTCTCGAAATGCAATACGCGCGAATGGAAGACCGGACTGCCGGGCGCGACCTGCATTTCGTCGGCCAGCGCCTCGCTCGCCACCGTGGCATCGAGTTCGAGCACCTTCGCGTGATAGCGATGGCCGCGTGCGGCGATTTCATCGGAAATGCTGCGGATCGCAACGAGCGTCGATTCGTACTTGGGCCTCGCGACGAACGTACCGGCGCCCTGGACCCGCGTGAGGACCTGCTCGGCCGTCAGTTCGCGCAGCGCGCGATTCACGGTCATGCGCGCCACTTTGAACTCGCGCGCGAGCTCGTTTTCCGAGGGCACCTGATCGCCTTCCGCCCACTCGCCCGAGTGAATCCGAGCGAGGATGAAGTCTTTGATGCCCTGATACGCCGGTGCATTCACGGCCTTGACGCTGTCCATACTCAAGCGTGAGCGCTCGCTTCGGAGGCGAACGACAGCGGGCTGGCCTTTGCGATCGTGCCGTTCATGACAAGCCCGGCAATGCTGGCGATGTCGGGGGCGAAGTACCGGTCCAGATCGTAATGCGGCACATGCTCGCGCAGGGTCTGCATCACGCGTTGCAACGCGCCGCTCGTGCGGTGCGGCGCACGCAGATCCACGCCTTGCGCGGCGGCAAGCAACTCGATGGCGAGGATGTTGGCCGTGTTTTCGGCGATATCGGCCAGCTTGCGCGCGGCGAAGGTCGCCATCGACACGTGGTCTTCCTGATTGGCCGAGGTGGGCAGCGAATCGACCGACGCCGGGTGCGCGAGCGTTTTGTTCTCCGACGCCAATGCGGCGGCCGTCACGTGCGCGATCATGAAGCCCGAATTGACGCCGCCGTCTTTGACGAGGAACGGCGGCAGGCCCGACAGCGTCGCGTCGATCAGCAGTGCGATGCGGCGCTCGGCCAGCGCGCCGATTTCGGCGGCGGCCAACGCGAGGTTGTCGGCCGCGAACGCCACGGGCTCGGCGTGGAAATTCCCGCCGGAGAGCACTTCGCCCGTATCGGGAAAGACGAGCGGGTTGTCCGAGACGGCATTGGCCTCGATCAACAGTACGTCGGCCGCGTGGCGCATCTGGTCGAGACATGCGCCCATCACCTGCGGTTGGCAACGCAGGCTGTACGGGTCTTGCACCTTATCGCAATCGCGATGCGACAAGTTGATCCCCGAACCGTCGAGCAGCGCGCGGTACGCGGCCGCGGCTTCGATTTGGCCTCGGTGACCGCGCAAGGCGTGAATGCGTGCATCGAACGGCTTGACGGAACCCGCGGCCGCATCGACGGACAGCGCCCCGGCAACGAGTGCCGTGCGAAACAGATCCTCGATCGCGAACAGGTTGTAGAGGGCGAGCGCCGTCGACGCCTGCGTGCCGTTCAACAGCGCAAGGCCTTCCTTCGCTTGCAGCGATAGCGGCGCCAGGCCCGCAAGCTTGAGCCCATCGGCCGCGCTCATGCGTTCGCCGCGGGCCGTGACCTCGCCGATGCCGAGCAACACGGCCGACATATGCGCGAGCGGCGACAGATCGCCCGATGCGCCCACCGACCCTTTGACGGGAATGATCGGCAAGATGTCGGCGTTGAACAACGTCACGAGCGCATCCATCACTTCGCCGCGGATACCCGAGTGGCCCCGGCCGAGGCTCGAGAGCTTCAACGCCATCAAGAGCCGCACGACGGGCTCGGACATCGGCGCGCCTACGCCCACCGCGTGCGACAGCACCAGATTGCGTTGCAGCAGCTCGAGTTGATCGTGCGGGATGTGGGTGCTGGCCAATCGGCCGAAACCGGTATTGATGCCGTATGCCGGTTCGCCTTTAGCCGCGATATCCGCGACCGCTTTGGCGCCGGCATCGATGACGGCGCGGCTGGCGGGATCGAGCGTCAACGTGACACGTTCGCGTGCAATGCGGCGCAACTGGGGAAGCGTCAAGTGGCCCGGCGTAAGAATCATCATGGAAGGCATCCTGTGTCGACTGTGCTGTTTGTCTGTTCTGCCCGGGCAGGACGGCAGGCGGATCGCCCACCTCATGCCCCGATCTGACAGCGAGTCTAGTGTCGCCATCTTGTATAGACAAGTTGTTTTTAAAAATCTCGAACTAGGGATAACCATTAGACAGATAGGCGGTACAGATTGGCTCCGAATGCCTCAATCCGCCTACTTTTCAAGGATGCGGCGGCCGATGCGGGGAGAGGTCCGGCCCTAGAGAGAGGGCGCCGATCTTGTCTAGACAAATCAGTCCAAACCGCGTGTGCCGGCGATTTTTTCAATGCTCGACAGCTCGGCGCTTCGTACCTCGTTGGTCGAGTTCAGCTGCGGTGCGCCTCCCGTCGATGCTCGCGGGACGCAACACCGAGCGGCCATTGCAAGTGGGTACGCCTCATGCTTCATCCAGAGCGGGGCCCATCGCGAAGCCTGTCGCGTTGGGCGCGAGACCGCGCCATCGGAGGCGGCGGGCGCGCAAGCCCCGGCATCACCGAGCGATTCTTTCGACGAATATGAACAAGACGCAAGGACAACCACCGCGACTCGACCTTATCGAACTCGCACGCGAATCGGGCATGGCGGTATTGCTCGATGCGCGGATCGGCCGCGAGCAATACGTAAGCGTGAGCGGATCGCTCGCGGCACTTGCGCGCTTCGCAGACGCGGTCCGAGGCGATGCGGATGCCGACGAGTCAGGCGACGACGAACGTTGATGCGATTTCGACAAAAGCGCCCGCGACGCGCGGGCGGCATCGTGTAGCACCTCGCGCCGGCCGACGACGCGCGAGCGTCCGCGAATTTCACTCGCGCGCGGCTAGAGCATCGCTTCGATCGGCCAAAATCTCGCACTTTCTTCCCCACTCGATAGGCACCGAATCCCTTCACCGAAGGGCGTTCGACATGCGCCTACCAAATGTGCCAGTTACGGTTTCGCATAAGAATGGCTTAAATCCGGCACGATCCGATGCACTTGTTGCGAGCGCATCTAAATGGGGAATTGCCGATGAAAAAAACCGCCTCAAGCGAGCGACGAATCCACCGCGCGCTCCGCTCGCGCCGGCTGTTCGCCGGCGCTACGACGCACCGACACGCGTTCGCCCGTTGTAGCCTGCGCAAGCGAAGCGGTCTCGAGCCATTGCAGCACAATAGGCCATAGGCGCGTCTGGAATCGGCTATGGAAAAAGGCGAAATGTCCAATCGCATCCGCATCGAACGCGCTCGGTTCGAGACGCAGGTGCGTGCGCGTCTCGCAGCCTTCGAAGTAGGCGAGCAAACGCTCGATCGCGGGTATCGTGCCGAACGGATCGTCCGTGGTACTGATGGCGAGCAGCGGCGCGCGCAAGGCGGCGAATTGCCCAACGAGCTCGGCAACGCGTTCGTCGTCGAGCGCGAACGGACGCGCGCGGTAGGTGTCCTCGAGGCGGGCGCGACTCCTTGCCCAAGAACGCGCCACACCGCGAGGCGTGTCCTCCATCCAGCGCAGACGCTGCGCCGGAACGTAGCCGAAGAACGCAGCGAGCGCAGGCATGGCGATATGCCATTTGAGCAACATGGCAAGGCGATGCTCGCGCGCGTAATCGCGCCAATAGGCGTATTGGGCACCCATCGTCACCGCGCGACGAATGGTCGTGTTCGATGGGGCCATGCCGATCAGGCAACCGCCGATGCTATGCGCGACGACGTCGATCGGTTGTCCGGCGAAGCGCGTGGCGGCGAAGCGCAGCGCCGCTTCGAAATCGAGCGCGCCCCAGTCGATCCAGTTCGCCTCGAAACCGGCGAGCTTGGCGGGGCGCGATTCGCCGATGCCGCGATAGTCGTAGACCAGCACATCGCGGCCATGCGCGAAGAGGTAATCGGCGAAGCGGAAGTAGTAGCGGCACCGGACCGAGGTGGCCGAATTGACGACGACGACCGGACGCTCGCCGCAGCCGGCCTGCCATACGAAACCGCTGATCGGCGTACCGTCGGGCGCGTCGAACGTGACCTTACGGGGCACGCTCGCCTCTGCTCGCTCCTGATTCATCGTTTCTCCCTATGCCGTACTCGAAGTTTCGCACATGGACGATTCGTCGCCCATGGCTGTCAGTTCCCATTTGATCCGATGCCCCGCTTCGAATCAATTTACTTTCCTGTCACTTTCGCATGAGGTAGACGCATGGCAACGCCTCTCGTTCGACTTGCCCCGCTCGATCTAATCCGCGGCTTTGTCGCTGTCGGCCGCCGTATGAGCGTTACGCTCGCGGCGGAGGATCTGTGTCTCACGCAATCCGCCGTCAGCCGGCAGATTCATTCGCTTGAAGATGCGCTCGGCGTATCGCTGTTTCATCGCGGCTATCGTTCGATTTCCTTTACGCCGGCCGGCGAGCGCCTGTTCCGCACCGCCGACGGCGTCGTGCGCCAGTTGCAAGACGCATTCGAGGCGATCACGCGACCGACCGAGAAGCAGCCCGTGACGATCACCGCCAGCATCGGGGTGACGGCATTGTGGCTGCTCCCGCGACTGTCGGAGTTGCAGCAACGCTATCCCGCGCTCGACGTGCGTGTGGCCGCCAACGACAAGCTGCTGGACTTGCGCACCGAAAGCATCGACCTCGCGATTCGCTATGCGAGCGTGGCCGATGCCCCTGCCGGCGCCATGCGCCTGTTCGACGAAACGATCATGGCGGTCGCCAGCCCCTCGCTCGGCGTCACGCGTGTCGACGCCGATACCCTCGCCCACCATGTCCTGATCGAATTCGACGGCCTACGCCGGCCGCTACTGCGCTGGTCGGACCATTTGGGCGCCTTGGGCCTCGGCGAAATCAAGCCGCGCAGCATGCTGCACTTGAATCACTACGACCAGGTCGTGCAAGCGGCACTGGCAGGTCAAGGCATCGCGCTCGGACGCGCGGCGCTCGTCGAACCGCTGATCGCCGAAGGCAAGCTCGTGGCCATCGACACGGGCAAGGGCAAGCCCAGCGGATACGCGTACTGGCTCGTGCAGGCGGAAGCGGCTGCGCGCCAGGACGTGCGCGACGTCGCGCAGTGGATCGTCGAACAGGCGCGCAGTACGGCCGAACCGATCGTCAGCACGAGCCACCATGCGCGGCCCACCGGCGCGCCGGCCACCCAGTCGGCCGAGCACGCCGAGGGCAATGCGCTGGCGATGGAGGCAGCGTTGCCGGCCGGCGAGCGTGTCGCTCTGTCCTAGGACACGAGAGAGGCGCTGTTTACAACCTACCATTTATGGTAGTTGTCGCTTGGAAGCTCGGCGGGTGAAATCGACGGCATTCGAGTACGGCGTGCCCTGACGCACGTCGTATCCGTTTCCGGAGGTGACACCCGATGCGCATGCCTTTGCTGCAAATCGAATCGCTCGCCGCCGGTTACGGCAAAGGCGAGGTAATCGACGACATCTCGTTCGCGCTGTTCGCGGGCAGCCTCGCCTACGTGCTAGGGCCTCGCGGCGCGGGTAAAACGACGTTGTTCATGGCGATCGCGGGCATCGTCAGGCCCAAGCGCGGCGTCATACGCTTCGACGGCGAAGATCTGCGCCGCAAGCGTCCCACCGAGCTACTCGCTCGCGGCATCGCCTACGTGCCGCACAATCGATTGCTTTTCAGTTCGCTCTCGGTTCGGGAAAACCTGCTGGCTGCGGTCTGGCGCGATACCGACCGGCCGCGCGTCGAGGAGCAGGCCGAGCGACTGGCGCAGCGGCTGCCCTTCCTGAAGACGCGCGAGCATCAAAGCGCGGGCCGCCTAACCGACGGCGAGCGGCAGCTTCTCGCGATCGCCCGCGCGCTGATGTCTCGGCCGCGCCTGCTCCTGTTGGACGACCCGTTCGACGCCCTGACGCCCGCCGAAGCGGAACAAGTCGCCGGGCTTGGCGCCGAGCTCGCCGGCGAGGGGACGGCTGTGGTAATTGCGCAACGCAATGCCGAGCCCGCGCCCTGCTCGGGGGTGACCGCCTATGAGCTCGACGGCGGGCGTTTGTGCCACTCCCAAACGCTCGTCGGGCCGTCCCGTCCGAGCTTAACCACGGCATCGTGAAGGCCGATCGGTGCGACGCACGCCGGCGCGGCAGCGTCATTAGCCGAGGCCGGCGCTCGTTGATTTATTTCGAACGATTACAGGCACCCGCAGTGAACGGGACGGGTCTAGGTTTGCCCCCGCCTTCACCGACTACTGCACGCCCGTTCAATTTATTCCAATTAAGTAGCCGCGATCGGCATGAGCAATATGCAATCTGTCGCGCGCTCATTAACTCGATCGTATCGAATCGCATAGTTGCAAACTTTCACGACTTTAACCACGGAAAGAAAATTAACGAAACACCGTTTCGCGGCGCGAATGTATTGCCCAACGACAATTGTCGTCAGGCAACCCTATGCGGAGAACTTACAGCATCGTCGACATGCCTGAAACCGATTTCAACGATTAGACAGACAAGTCATTGCAATAAGCCGAGCATCGCGGCGCGAACGACTGCGGCCGTTTTGTTCGTCGTCTTCAACTTCGTGACGGCATTCTTGACGTGAAAATTCACCGTATCGACCGAGATCACGAGGATCTTCGAGATCTCGCCCGAGGTCTTGCCGTCGGCGGCCCATTTGAGCACCTCGACCTCTCGGTCGGTGAGCCCGCGTTCCGGATCGGACATCAACGTCGGCATCAACACGCGTTTGAGCGAGAGATGCGCCGTGCTGACGAGCCAACGCATCTTCACTTCGTTCTCGGCAAGCTCGACGGGCGTGAGCGGATCGTTCGAACGCGCGAGCGTGAGCATGCCGCCCACGCCGCAGCTATCGAACGCCGATTGAGCCCAGCCGTGACGCAAGCCGTACGACTGCGCCTCATGCCAGAACTCGGGCACCCCGCTGAACAGCGCATCGCTCCAGACGATGGGGGATTGCGACCGGCGTGCGTGCTGCACGGTCGGGTCGATGTCCAAATAACGCGCTTCTTGATACCGCTTCTTCCACGCTTCCGGGTAGTTGCTCAGCCACCGCATCTTCGGCTTGGACAACGGCCACGGCGCGCGCAGCCCGTACGAGCAGAACTCGAAGCCCAAACCGCTTGCCGCGGCCTCGATCTTGCTGAAGATCTCCGCATCGGAGCTCGTGTGATTCAATTCGTGCAACAGTTCCTCGGCCCAGCTTTTCATTTATGCCTCCTTGTCGTCGCGCAAGCCGTGCGAACGACCCGCGCGATACCGAAACGGCCGCGCCCGGCGGCCGGAGCATCGACATCCCGGCAAACATCCCCCGCAGCCCGGCGCAAACCGGGCCGCGTCTCTCGTATGAGACGCATGCCAAAGGCTCTTCTTTATTTCAATGCTGATACTGCGATTTGCAGCGGCTGGATTTCCACGATTTCACATCGCGCGACGCTTGTTCGGCAAACGAACGACGCGATGAAAATTGCGGACGAGGAACGGTGCCCGCCGCAGGCATACTGCGCCTGACGGTTAATCTCGCCGAGACCTCCTCGGATTGCATAAACCCCCGCTGCGGTTTTAGTCGACGCTCGCCCGCGTCGATTAAAACGAGCGTAATCATCTCACATTTTTGGCCAACGAAAATCGAACCAAAGCTCGTTTAAGCATTAAACGTTTTTGACGGGAAATTAATACCGAAAGCAATGCTGCATTGCGGCCGGAGCGTCATATTTACGCGCAATAGCGGGTGCACATAATGTACAAATGCACCGTCGATGCACCTTCGTTGGGCCGCCGAGAAGCAATGAATGAGGCGCGCGCGACCCATCGCCGGGCCTGCGCGTTGCTGATAAGGTCGGTAGAAGGACGCCGGTGCTAGCACGCGGCTCGAACGCGACAAAAAACATTCGTGCGGCAGAGCACATCATGCGGCCTCCACAGGCGTTCGGCTCGTGATTAAACTAGTACGAGCGTCGCCAGTGCGATGGCGACGCCGCCCACGGAGCCTCATCATGAATCGGCCGATCGCTCGTCTGCCCTTGCGCTACATCTCGACGATGTCGCCCGGCGCACGATGGAAATGGCTCACGTTCGTCGGCATCGCCGCGCTCGTCGGGCTCCTGGCCTACTTCATCTCGCTCGAGATGCAGACTTCGCGGCTGCAAGCCGCCTATTTTGCGCGTCTAGGTCGACAGGTAACGTTTTCAACCGAGCCGGGCCCGAGTCCCGCAATCCGCTTCCCGTCTCCGGGCGGCCCCTATGACCTACGGCTCGGCTACGCGCGTCTGCCCGACTTCGAAGCCAGATTGCGCGCGCGCGGTTACGTCGTGACGAGCCAGGCCAGGGATTCGTCGATGATGACGTCGCTCGCCGACCGTGGTTTTTTCATGCCATACGCGGAAAAGGACCAGGCCGGTCTACGCTTGTTCGATGAGCAAGGCACGCCGCTGTTCGCCGCGCGCTACCCTGCGCTCGCCTACGCCGACTTCGATTCGATTCCGCCGGTCGTCGTCAATGCGCTGACGTTCATCGAAGATCGTTATCTGCTCGACACGAGCCAACCCGATCGCAATCCGGCCATCGACTGGGGCCGATTCGCGCGGGCGCTCACCGATCAGGCGCTGCGGGTCGTGAACCGCCATCAATTGACCCCAGGGGGCAGCACGCTCGCCACGCAAACCGAAAAGTTCCGCCACTCGCCGGGCGGCCGCACGGCTACCCCGCCCGAGAAGCTGCGCCAAATCGCATCGGCATCGATTCGCGCGTATCTCGGCGGCGAAAACACCACGGCCGCGCGCAAACAGATCGTCGTCCGTTACTTGAATACAGTCCCGCTCGCCGCGCGTGCGGGCGTGGGCGAGGTCCAAGGGCTCGGCGACGGCCTGACGGCCTGGTACGGGCGCGACTTCGCCGAAGTCAACCGATTGCTGTCGCAGATCACGAGCGAAACGGGCAACGGTCCGGCCGCACCGGGCGTATTGGCGGCCGAAGCGCTCGCGTTCAAGCAAGCCCTGTCGCTGCTGATCGCGCAGCGGGCGCCGTCGTTTTATCTGGTTCGCAACCGGCCCGCGCTCGAGCGGCTGACCGACAGCTACGTGCGCGTACTCGCGGCCAACGGCGTGATTTCGGCGCCGCTGCGCGATGCAGCCCTCGCCGCTTCGCTCGATGCTCACAAGGGTGCGCCGCCGCAGCCGGCGGCATCGTTCGTCGCACGCAAGGCCGTCACGCTCGTGCGCTCGCGTTTGCAGCAAGCGCTCGGCCTCGACAGCTTTTACGACCTCGACCGGTTGGACCTGACCGTGCACTCCACGCTGAACGACTCGGTGGAGCGTGCGGTCGCCGACAAGCTCGAGGCCGCGGCCACGGTCGACGGCGCGAAAGCCGCAGGGTTATACGGCTTCGAAATGCTGCGCCCCGGCGACGATCCGTCGAAGATCTCGTTCAGTTTCGCGCTCTTCGAACACGAGAAGGACGGTCATGACGTCGTACGCGTTCAAACGGATAGCGTGAACCAGCCGTTCGACATCAACGGCGGGGCTCGGCTCAATCTGGGCTCGACCGCGAAACTACGGACAGTCATCACCTACCTGCAAATCGTATCGACGCTGCATGCGCGTTATGCCGACCTGAGCACCGTGCAATTGAAGCACGTCAACGTGGACCCGCTCGATGGGCTCTCGCGTTGGGCCGTGGACTATCTGGCGCACACGAGCGATCGGTCTTTGCCCGCCATGCTGGAGGCGGCCGTCGAACGTAAATATTCCGCCAGTCCCGGCGAAACGTTCTACACGGGCGGCGGCGCACAAACGTTCTCGAATTTCGACAAGGCCGAAAACGGACGCATCCTCACAGTGCGCGAAGCGTTCCAGCATTCGGTCAACCTCGTCTTCGTGCGGCTCATGCGCGACATCGTTCACTATGAGATGGTCCAAAGCGCCGGCCCGTCCGCCCATTGGTTCGACGATCCCGCGCTACGCCGTCGGTACCTGGACGCCTTCGTCGATCAGGAAAGTCTCGTCTATCTACACCGGTTCTTCGTGAAGTATCACGGCAAGAGCGCCGACGAGGCGATCGACACGCTCGTCGCCGACATGCGCAAGAGCCCGCCGAAACTCGCAACGGCGTTGCGCAGCGTGGCGCCGGGCGAACCGTTCCCGTGGTTTGCGGGCCGTATGCGCGACGCGCTTAAGCATACGGCCAGCGCGTCGATTTCCGATGACGATCTTGCGAAGCTTTACGAGAAGTACGCCATCGATAAATTCAACTTGAACGATCGCGGCTACATCTCGGGTGTGCATCCCATCGCGCTTTGGATGCTCGCGTATATGCGCACACATCCGAATGCGACGGAGGACGAACTGCGCAAGGCCAGCCGGGACGCACGCATCACCTCGTACAAATGGCTCTTCAAGACACGCCATCATCTGACGCAGGATCGTCGCATTCGTCACATGGTCGAGTTGCAAGCCTACGATGCGATCGGCAAGTCTTGGCGGGCGCTCGGCTATCCCTTCGAGACGATCACGCCGTCGTTCGCCGCTTCCATCGGCGCGTCCGGCGACCGCCCCGACGCCTTGGCGCACCTGATCGGGATCGTCGCGAACGAAGGCAAGTCCGATCGCGCGCAAAGCATCGACACGTTGACGTTCGCCGAGGGCACGCCGTTCGAAACGCGGTTCGGCCGTGCGCCGAGCCCGGCGAATCAAGCGATCTCGCCCGATATCGTCACGGTCGTGCGCAGCTTGCTGCACGACGTCGTCAACGGCGGCACGGGCGCGCGCCTGTCGACCGGGCTGCCGCTCGGCGACGGACGGACGCTGCCGGTGTACGGCAAAACCGGGACCGGCGACCAACGCTTCGGCGTCTACGCACGCGGCGGCCGGCTCATCGAATCGCGCAAGGTCAATCGTACCGCCGTGTTCGTGTTCGTCATCGGCGACCGGTTCTACGGCACGCTCACGGCCTATGCGCACGAGCCGTATGCCGCGCGCTACGACTATACGAGCGCAATGGCGGTTCAACTGCTCAAGTCCCTCGGTCCTTCGCTTGCCCCCGTGCTCGCGGAGGACGGCGACGTAAAGGCGCAAGCCTCCGCCGCGGACACCCGCGACGCCGGCGCGGCACAGGCTTTCTGATCGCCCGCAAACCGCATTTCCCTTCTTTGTGCTCCGTCCCCCGCGCATCGCGCGGGGCGGGCACGTGCGTTGCGGATAGAGCGATGTCGCACGTGCGGCACACCCTAAAGAGGCAACCCCCTGATAGGAGAGCTCACATGAACAAGGACCAAGTAAAGGGCGTAGCGGAAAAGATGAAGGGCAAGGTGAACCAAGCTGTCGGGAACGTGACGAACGACCCGGCTCAACAAGCCAAGGGCGACCTACAGGAAGCCGCAGGCGAGGTTCGCAAGGGTTACGGTGATGCGAAGGAAAACCTGAAGGACGAGCTCAACCGTGACCGTGACGTGAAAAAGCATCACTGATAGCGACCGTTGGGCGCGCACGCGATGTGCGCGCTCGCTGGCGGGGCGGCCCGGGCAGTCAGCCGGTCCGCCCCGCTTTTCTTGCCTGCTCCAGCACGAAATCGATGAATGCGCCTGCCGCCCGCGTCTGATGTCGATCCGGCATGTAAAGCAGGTACATATGCGTGCCGAAGATACTAAGCCGCCAAGCGTCGAGCGTCGTCACGACCTCGCCGCGCCGAATATCGTCTTGCACCACATAATCGGGCACGATGCCGACGCCCAAGCCCGCTAGGACCGCCTGACGCAAAAAGAGAAAATTTTCGGAAATCAGCGTCGGTTCGAGCAGCACCTCGTGACGCTCCTCGCCGAGATAAGCCGCGACGCGCAATTGACGGCCGACGACGGTTGCCGTAATGAGCGGCGTCGTGCGCAGCGCATCGAGCTCGGTCGGCAAGCCGTATTCGTCCGCATAGGCCCGCGAGGCGCAAGCCACGTAGCGGACGGCGCCCATATCGCGTGCGACGAGATTCTGCGGCGGCTCCGACATGACGCGCACGGCGATATCGACTTCATCGCGCAGCAAATCCTCCACGCGATTTTCGAACATGACGTCGAGCACGATGCCGGGATGCAGCCGCTTGAATTGCAGCAGCCAATCGGCCATCACGAGCTGCCCGTAGCCGCTCGGCACGGACAGGCGGACGCGACCCTGCGGCGTTCGTCCGAGCGTCTCGACGGTCTCTTGCGCCGCCTCGAGCGCCCGCCGGATCGCACGCCCGTGCTCGACGAGGCGCAGCCCCGCCTCGGTCGGCTCCACGCGCCGCGTCGTACGCCGGACCAACTGAAGGCCGAGCGTGCGCTCGAACTGATTCAGGTGGTAGCTGACATTGGCGCGCGTCATCTTCAACCGGCGCGCCGCCTCGCTGAGGTTGCCTGCCTCCAGGATTTCGACGAGCAAAGAGAGCGAATTCAGATCCATGGTTTCCAAGGCGACGGAAGGCGCACGATTCAATGTCAAGGAAATTTTTACAGTCTGTCAATTGAAGCTTTAATTGTCAATTGCGGCTATCCGATCAACAATCGCACGATCGTCCACCTTCGCTGTGCGCCCGCTATGACACTCTCTCAACAAGCCCCAGTCGTCTCCCGAACGCTGCACGGCAACGTGCTCGTCGTCACCATCGATCATCCGCCCGTCAACGCGTTGAGCGTCGATGTGCGTCGCGGCCTGGCTGACGCGATCGATGCTGCGCAAGCCGATGCTGCCGTCGGGGCGGTGCTGATCGTCGGCGCCGGCCGCAATTTCATCGCGGGGGCCGACATCCGCGAGTTCGGCAAACCGCCGTTGCCGCCCTTCCTGCCTTCGGTCTGCAACAGCATCGAAGCGTGCAACAAGCCCGTCGTTGCCGCCATTCACGGTGCGGCGCTCGGCGGCGGTCTCGAAATCGCGCTCGCCGCGCACTATCGGCTCGCCGTGCGCGGCGCCAAATTGGGACTGCCCGAAGTGCAGCTCGGGTTGCTGCCGGGTGCCGGCGGCACGCAGCGCGCACCTCGGCTCATCGGCGCGGCCCGCGCGCTCGATCTCATGCTCTCGGGCCGTCACGCGCGCGCCGAGGAAGCGCTTTCGATGGGTCTCGTCGATCGCATCGGGACGACCGACGACGTGCTCGGCGAGGGACTGGCCTACACGCGCGAATTGCTGGCGGCCAAGGCCGGCGTGCGGCCCACGCGCGCCGCGGGCGCGCTAGCCGATACCCAGGCGAGCCGCGAAGCCATCGATGCGGCGCGTCGAGACACGGCCGCCCGGTCGCGCGGACTGTTTTCGCCGATGAAGATCGTCGACGCCGTCGAAGCCGCGTTGACGCTCCCGTTCGACGAAGGCCTCGCGCTCGAGCGTCAACTGTTCATGCAGTGTCTCGAGAGTCCACAGCGCGCGGGCCTCGTCCATGCGTTCTTCGCCGAACGGGAAGTCGCCAAGGCGCCGGAAACGAAGGCCGCCTCGCCGCGCTCGATTGCGGCGGTCGGCATCGTCGGCGGCGGTACGATGGGCGCCGGCATCGCGGTGGCCGTACTCGACGCGGGGTTGCCCGTGACGATGATCGAGCGCGACGAAGCGGCGCTCGCGCGCGGCCGCGCGCATATCGAGCGCGTCTACGACGGCCTGCTCGCGAAAGGCCGGATCAAGGCCGAGGTCAAAGACGCGGCCCTTGCGCGCTTCACCGGCAGCACCGCGTACGAAGCCCTCGCGAACGTCGATCTCGTGATCGAAGCCGTCTTCGAGGACATGGCCGTGAAAAAAGCCGTCTTCGTCGAGCTCGACAAAGTCTGCAAGCCCGGCACGATTCTCGCGACGAATACGTCGTATCTCGACATCGACGAAATCGCCGGCGCGACTTCGCGCCCCTTTGACGTCGTCGGCCTGCACTTTTTCTCGCCGGCCAACATCATGAAGTTGCTCGAGATCGTCGTGCCGGCCCGCGTCGGCGCGGATGTCGTCGCCACCGCATTCGAGCTTGCCAAGCAAGTGCGCAAGGTACCGGTGCGAGCCGGCGTATGCGACGGCTTCATCGGCAATCGCCTGCTCGCGGTCTATCGCACGGCCGCCGATTATTTGACGGAGGACGGCGCCTCGCCCTACCAAATCGACCGTGCCATGCGCGAGTTCGGCTATCCGATGGGCCCGTATCAGGTCGTCGACCTGGCCGGCGGCGACATCGGCTGGGCCGCCCGCAAGCGACGCGCTCCGACGCGCGATCCACGCATGCGCTATGTCGAGATCGCCGACCGTCTCTGCGAGCGCGGCTGGTTCGGTCAGAAGACCGGACGCGGCTTCTATCTGTATAGGGAAGGCGCGCGTACCGGCACGCCCGATCCCGAGGTCGAAGCGATCATCGATAGCGAACGCACGCGTGTCGGCATCTCGCCGCGCAGCTTCACGGACGAGGAAATCGTGCGCCGCCTCATGTGCGCCGTCATCAACGAAGCCGCCAACGTCGTGCGCGAAGGCATTGCATTGCGCCCGCTCGATGTCGACGTCGCGTTGATCTACGGCTACGGCTTTCCGCGCTACCGCGGCGGCCCGATGAAATACGCGGACATGCTCGGGCTGCCGAACGTGTTGGCCGAACTCACGCGTTTGTCGCAAGAAGACGCGTTCTTCTGGCAACCGTCGCCGCTCATCGTCGAGCTCGTCGAGCGCGGCGCCGATTTCGCAAGCTTGAACGGCACGGCATCCTGACTTACCGCACGGGACGCGCGGCATCGCGCGCCCGTTACTCTCACTCGATCGTCAGCGAGGGCTTGAGCGATGGATCTGAGTTTCACGGCAGAACAAGAAGCATTTCGCCGCGAAGTACGGCGCTTTCTCGAAGAACGATTGCCCACGCGCACCGCGCACAAGGTGAAGCAAGGCCTTAGGCTGACCCGCGAAGACATGGCCGAGTGGCATGCGATTCTCAATGCGCAAGGCTGGTTCGCCAATCACTGGCCGCGCGAGTACGGCGGCACCGGTTGGAGCGCGGTCGAACGCTTCATTTTCGAGAACGAATGCGCGCTGGCCGGCGCGCCGCGCATCGTGCCGTTCGGCGTGAACATGCTGGCTCCCGTGCTGATCAAGTACGGCAGCGAAGCGCAAAAGCGCTACTACTTGCCGCGCATCCTCGACGGCACCGACTGGTGGTGCCAAGGCTACTCGGAGCCCGGCGCCGGCTCCGATCTCGCGTCGCTGACCACGCGCGCGGTACGCGGGGTCGACGCACAGGGCGAGCACTACATCGTCAACGGCCAGAAGACATGGACGACGCTCGGCCACTACGCGAACATGATGTTCTGTCTCGTGCGCACCGCGAGCGACGTTCGCAAACAAGAAGGCATCAGCTTCTTGCTGATCGATATGCGCACGCCCGGCATCGAGGTGCGCCCGATCGTCACGCTCGACGGCGAACACGAAGTCAACGAAGTATTCTTGACCGACGTACGCGTGCCGGCCGAAAACCTCATCGGCGAGGAGAACCGCGGCTGGACGTACGCCAAGTATCTGCTCACGTACGAACGCACGAACATCGCGGGCGTCGGCTTCTCGGTCGCGGCGCTCGAACGCCTCGAACAAGCGGCGGCCAAGATCATGCACGACGGGCGACCTCTCGCTAGCGACCCGCTATTCGCCGCTCGCATGGCACGCGTGGCGATCGATCTCGAGAACATGAAGACGACGAATCTGCGCACGATCGCCGCCGCCGCGGGCGGGGGCGCGCCCGGCGCGCAAAGCTCCATGCTCAAAGTGCGCGGGACCGAGATCCGCCAGGAGATCGCCTCGCTCATGCGCCGTGCATTGGGACCCTACGCCGAGCCGTTCGTCGACGAAGCGTTCGACGAGGATTACGATGGCCCCCCACTCGGCGCCGTCGATGCGCCGGACGCCGCGAAGAGCGACTTCAACAACTACAAGTTGTCGATCTTCGGCGGATCGAACGAGATTCAGAAGAACATCATCGCGAAAGCGATCCTTGAACTCTGAGAGGCGAGCTGATGAATTTCGAGTTGACCGACGAGCAACGGATGCTCGCAGACACGCTCTCGCGCTTCGTCGCCGAGCAATACGCATTCGCCACACGCGAGCGGATCGCCGCTTCGCCCGAGGGCTTCGACCGCGCGATGTGGAGGCGCTTCGGCGAACTGGGCGCGATAGGCGCCCTATTCGCCCCTGAGCACGGGGGCTTCGGCGGCACCGGCGATGACATCGCCGTGGTTTTCGAGCATCTTGGGCGAGGCCTCGTGCTCGAGCCGTTCCTCGGCGCACTCGTTGCCGGCCACGCGATCACGCTTGCCGGCAACGCCGAGCAACGGGCATGGCTGGAACGGTTGATCGAGGGCGAAGCCGTGGCCGCGTTCGCGCACGGCGAACCCGATTCGCGCTACGAACTTGCCCGCGTCGCGACGACGGCAACGCGCGCGGACGACGGCTGGCGTCTGAACGGCACGAAAGCGGTCGTGCTGTTCGGCGAGGCGGCCGATGGCGTACTCGTCTCGGCGCGCACGAGCGGCGCCGTCGATAGCGAGAGCGGAATTTCGCTGTTCTGGGTCCCGCGCGAGACGCCTGGGGTCACGGGGCGCGGCTATCCGCTCATCGACGGCGGGCGCGGTGCCGAATTACTCTTACGCGACGTGATGCTACCCGCGAACGCGCTCGTCGGTAAGCAAGACGAGGGCCTCCCGACGCTCGAAGCCGCCCTCGGCCGAGGCGTGCTCGCCTTATCGGCGCAAGGCTTGGGCGCGATGGAGACGGCCTTCGGCGCGACGCTCGAGTACCTGCGCACGCGTCGCCAGTTCGGCGTGCCGATCGGCAGTTTCCAGGCCTTGCAACACCGCATGGCCGATCTGGCGATCGATCTCGAACAATCGCGCTCGGCCGTCATCAACGCGTCGGCCGCGCTTGATGGGCCGCGCGTTGCGCGAGAGCGCGCGTTATCGGCGGCCAAGTACACGGTCGGGCGGATCGGCTCGCGCCTCTCGCGCGAAGCCGTGCAATTGCACGGCGGTATCGGCATGACGTGGGAGTTGCCGCTCGCACATTACGCGAAACGGCTCGTCATGATCGATCATCAGCTAGGCGACGAAGATCATCATTTGGCGCGCTACATCGCGCTCGGCCGTGCACCGAGCGATGAAATCGAAGCGAACGCGATCACGAACAGTTGACCCACGAGCAGGCAATGGCCGAATCGATCAAAGGCGGGGCTCCGGCTCTGCCGCTTACCGGTATCCGTGTACTCGATTTGTCGCGCGTGCTCGCCGGCCCATCGTGCGCGATGGCGCTGGCCGACCTCGGCGCCGAGGTCATCAAGGTCGAGCATCCGAGGCGCGGCGACGATACACGCGATTGGGGCTCGCGCATCGGTCAAACCGAGACGTGCTACTACAACAGCGTCAACCGCAACAAACGGTCGCTGACGCTCGATTTGCAGACCGAGCAAGGCGCACGGCTCGCACGCGAGCTGGCGCTCAAAAGCGATGTCGTCATCGAGAATTTCAAACTAGGCGGCACGCGCAAGTTCGGCCTCGACTACGAGACGCTGAGCGAGCTGCATCCCGCGCTCGTGTACTGCTCGATTTCGGGCTACGGCAGCGGTAGCCCCGAAGCGGCGCGCCCGGGCTACGACCTCGTCATTCAAGGCGAAGCAGGCTTGATGGCGCTGAACGGCGAACCGACTCAGCCGCCATTGAAATTCGGCGTGGCCGTCGTCGATCTGGTCACCGGCATGTATGCGACGCAAGCGGTGCTCGCGGCGTTGTTCGATCGGCAGCGCAGCGGCCGCGGCCGCCACGTCGAGATGGCGCTGTTCGATTGCGGTGTGGCGATCACCTCCTATTACGGGCTCGAAGCACTGCTCGCGGGGGAAGATCCGCCGCGCTACGGCAACGCGCATCCATCGATCATTCCGTACGGCGTCTTCGACGCGCAAGACGGACCGATCGTCGTTACAGTCGGCACCAACGCGCAGTTCGAACGGTTTTGCCGCGACGTCATCGAACGGCCCGACTTGGCCGAAGACGATCGTTTTCGCACGAACGTCTCGCGCGGCAAGCACCGCGACACGCTGGTCGCGGAACTCACGGGCGAATTGGCGAAGCGCCCTCGCGCAGTGCTGCTCGATCGGCTGGCGTCCGCAGGTATTCCTTGCGGCGAAGTCATGGGGCTACACGAGGCCTTGACTTCGCCGCGCGCAGTCGCCGCCCAGCTCGTTACCGAACAAGCGCATCCGATCGCGAAGACGGAGCACGTCCTCGCGCCGCCGTATCGGCTCGACGGCGAGCGCTTACCGGTTCGGCTTGCGCCGCCCGTGCTCGGCGAAGCCACCGGGGACGTGCTGCGTTCGGTGCTCGGGCTCGACGATGAGACGATCGACCGGCTCAAAGCGGAAGGCGTCGTCTAACGTCTTCCCACGGCGCGGCGTATTCTGTCGCCCGCGCCCGGGCCGTCACGCGGCCCCTTTCTCTCGCGTTGCGCGATAGGCGCGCAACGCCTCTCCCGTGGCTGCATCGGCAGGAAAGAACGCCTCGATCGCGAGTTCCGACAACGTCACATCGACGGGCGAACCGAACACGGTCGTCGTGCTGAAAAACGACAATAGGCCGATATCGGTGCGCAATCGAAACGGTACGACGACATCCGACAAAGGCGCCGGCTCACGGCTAGGCTCCGGATCGGCGCCCGCCGGTGCCGGATACGCAGCGAGCTCCTCGACAAGCGCCGCGAGTGTCGCATCGCCGCTTGCTTGAGCCTGCCGCTCCACCCGCTGCAATACATGCGCGCGCCAACCTGCCCAATCGACGATATGGGGCGCCAGGCCGTCCGGATGCAGCGACAGCCGCAGCACATTGACGGGCGCATCGAGCAAGCGCGGATCGGCACGCGCGACGAGCGGCGCCAACGCGCCGTTGGCGGCCACCTTCGTCCAGTGCCGATCGATCGCGAGCGCCGGATACGGCTCATGTCCCTGCAAGACGAGTTGGACCGCCTCGCGCGCCGCATCGAGATGCGGATCGTTCAGCTGGCGCTCGGCGTAGAGCGGTGCGTAGCCCGCGGCGACGAGCAAAGCATTGCGCGCTCGCAGCGGCACGTCGAGCTGCTCGGCCAAATGCATGAGCATCTCGCGGCTCGGTTGGGCGCGACCCGACTCGACGAAGCTGAGATGACGCGTCGAGATCTGGGCCTCCGTCGCCAAGACGAGCTGGCTCATACGGCGACGCTGACGCCACTCGCGCAGCAAATCGCCCACCGGGCGGTTCGGTCGGTGGGCGACGGGGCGAGAAGCGCGCGAAGGCGTAAAGGTCTGGTCCATGACCGCGATCATAGCGAAACGCCGCGCCCTTTCCATTACCTCGTAGGTAATCGCCGCCGACCGCGCCCTCGTGCGCTGCCGGCTTAGCCCTAGGCCGCCATAGACGCTTTTCATCGGCCGCTACGGCACTGCCTTCGATAAGGAAATCGTTATTTCTTCGTTGGCCTGGCCTTGGGGGGCTGACTAGACTGACCCTTCTCAGTCGCCGCGGGCAGCACGACCGGCACCTCTTTCATCCATTTGCCGACGCATTCCATGATTCGCTCCTCACATCGTCACGGCGCCTTCTTTTCCGGCGCACGGGCCGCCTTCGTCGCACTGCTGCTGGGCGCGTTCGCGATATCCGCTCACGCCGCCACAACCCTTCGAATCGGCTGGCAAAAAGGCAGCGATCTCTCGGTCATCAAAGCGAGAGGCGTGTTCGAACGTACGCTGGAACAACGCGGGATCGCCGTGCGCTGGATCGAGTTTCCGGCCGGCCCGCAAATGCTCGAGGCGCTGAATGTCGGCGGGATCGACCTAGGCGTCGTCGGAGAGACGCCGCCCGTCTTTGCGCAGGCCGCCAGCGACAATTTGCTTTACGTCGGGGTCGAGCCGCCCGCCCCTACCGGCGAAGCGCTTCTCGTGCCGAAATCGTCGGCGATCAAAACGCTCGCCGACCTCAAAGGCAAACGCATTGCCTTCAATCGCGGTTCGAACGTCCATTACCTGCTCGTGCGCCTGCTAGAGAAAGCCCATCTGAGCTACGACGACGTCAAGGTGACCTACCTCACCCCCTCCGACGGCTTCGCCGCATTCGAGAATGGCAATGTCGATGCTTGGGTGATCTGGGATCCGTACGCATCCGCCGCGGTGGTGAAGCTCGATGCGCGCGTGCTCGCCGACGCAAGCGGCGGCGTCGCCGACAACCACCAGTTCTACACCGCGTCACGTTCGTTCGCGCAAGCCCACGCCGATGCGCTGAAATTCGCGCTCGCCCGTATCGACGACGAAAGCCGTTGGATCGGCGCTCATCGAAAAGAGGCCGCCCAGATCGTCGCGCCGCAGATCGGCCTGCCGATCGACATCGCCGAGCGCTCGCTCAGCCACGCGTCGTACGGGGTAACCCCGCTCGACGCCGACGTCGTCGCGAGTCAGCAGCGAATCGCCGATACGTTCTTCCGTTTGAAGCTCATACCGAAGCAGATCGATATCGCGACCGCCGTCTGGCATTAGAGGACGCGGGGTGCGCTTGCGATCGCTTCATCACGAGCAGTGAAATTCAAAGCAGAAAGCGTTCGTTACGGAACGAGACGGGTAACCCATAAACTGATTCGCATCGAATAAACGTTAGGAGTACGAATGAAGGTATTTTGGTTTATTCCGACGCATGGCGACAGTCGCTATCTTGGGACGTCCGAGGGCGCTCGCGCTGCGAACTATGACTACTTCCGGCAGATCGCGGTAGCGGCCGATACTCTCGGGTACGAAGGCGTACTGTTGCCGACCGGCCGCTCGTGCGAAGACGCATGGGTCGTCGCATCGAGTTTGATACCGGCGACCCAGCGACTCAAATTCCTCGTGGCGATCCGCCCCGGCCTGACCTCCCCCGGCTTATCGGCGCGCATGGCGGCAACCTTCGACCGGCTGTCCGCCGGACGTCTCTTGATCAATGTCGTAACGGGTGGCGACGCAGCGGAATTGGCCGGCGACGGCGTCTTCGTCGATCACGATACGCGCTACGAGATTACCGACGAGTTCTTGCACATTTGGCGCGATCTGATCGCGGGCGCGCATGAAGGAAAGAGCATCGATCGCGACGGACGGCATCTGAGCACGAAAGGCGGGAAGCTGCTTTATCCGAGCGTGCAGCGCCCGCATCCCCCGCTTTGGTTCGGCGGGTCGTCGCCGGCGGCTCATCGGATCGCCGCCGAGCATATCGATACCTACCTCACATGGGGCGAGCCGCCCGCGGCGGTCGCCGAGAAAATCGCCGAGGTGCGCGCGCTCGCCGCGGCCCGTGGGAGGACGGTGAAGTTCGGCATTCGATTGCATGTCATCGCCCGCGAGACGGAACAAGAAGCCTGGCAGGATGCCGAGCGGCTTATCAGCCGCTTAGACGACGCCACGATCGCACGCGCGCAGCAGGCTTTCGCAAACATGGATTCGGAGGGTCAGCGCCGGATGGCCGCACTGCATGGCGGCCGGCGCGGCTCGCGCGAAACGCTCGAGGTCTATCCGAATCTATGGGCAGGCGTCGGCCTTGTGCGCGGCGGCGCAGGAACGGCACTCGTCGGCAGTGCGGTGCAAGTCGCCCAGCGCATGCGCGAGTATGCGCAACTCGGGATCGAGACCTTCATCTTGTCCGGCTATCCGCATCTCGAGGAATCGTATCGATTCGCGGAGCTCGTCTTTCCGCTGATCGGCGTCGGCGACGGCCGCTCGACATCGAACGGGCCGCTGTCCGGTCCCTTCGGCGAAGTCGTCGGCAACAGCTACCTGCCGCAAGCGAGCCAAAGCTGAAGGAGAGCAAGACGTGACGAGAACTCGATCGATCCTTCTCGCGCTCGGCAGCGTCCGCCTTGACCAGAGCGCGCATCGCGTTGCGCGCGCAACGGCGCCGTGGCTCCTGCCAGCGGCGCTCCTCGTGTGTTGGGAGGCGGCGGCGCGTTCGGGAATGCTGTCGGCGCGCGTACTGCCGGAGCCCATTGCCGTCTTACGTGCCGCATGGGCGCTTATGCGCTCGGGCGTCATGTGGGACGACGTCAAAGTGAGCGCGGGCCGTGCACTCGGTGGGCTGGCCATCGGCGGCGGCGTCGGCCTCATGCTTGGGCTGCTCACCGGACTGTCGAAAACCGCCGATGTCGTGCTCGATTCGACGATCCAAATGATCCGCAACATCCCGGTACTCGCGACGATCCCGCTCGTGATTTTGTGGTTCGGCATCGACGAGAGCGCCAAGCTCTTTCTCGTCGCGCTCGGTGTGTTCTTCCCGATCTATATCAACACCTATCACGGGATCCGTGCCGTCGACGCGGGCCTCGTCGAGATGGCGAAAAGCTATGGGTTAAAGGGCTTCGCGCTGTATCGCGACGTCATCGTCCCGGGCGCCCTACCGTCGATCTTGGTCGGCGTGCGGTTCGCGCTCGGCCTCATGTGGGTGATGCTGATCGTCGCCGAGACCGTCTCCGCTCAGGAAGGTATCGGATATATGACGATGAACGCGCGCGAGTTCATGCAGACCGACGTCGTCGTGGTCGGCATCCTGCTTTACGCGGTGCTTGGCAAGCTCGCCGATGTACTCGCGAAAGGACTCGAGCGCGTGCTATTGCGTTGGCACCCGGCCTACCTAGCGGGAGAAGCAGCATGACAGGAACGATTTTGGCCGCGTCCTTCGGCGCGATCGCGGGCGCCGACCTTGAATCCGAACTCGTATCGCCGAGGCCCGCCAAGGTCCGCGAGACAATCGACGCCACCTCCACCGCCCGGCGGCGTACGACCGAGCACGAGCTTCCCGCTTCCGTCGCCGTCGAACTACGCGGCGTCGGCAAGCGCTATGGCGATCGAGTCGTCTTGGACGGCATCGACCTATCGATCGCGCGCGGCAGCTTCGTCGCGATCGTCGGTCGTAGCGGATGCGGAAAATCCACGCTACTGCGCATCGTCGCGGGGTTGGAGACGACCAGCGCGGGCACGATCATGAAGTCCGGCGAACGGGGCGGCACGCTCGATACGCGAATCATGTATCAAGACGCACGCCTGCTGCCATGGAAATCGGTACTCGATAACGTCATGCTCGGGCTCGGGCGCGCCTCGCGCGACGATGCGCGCGGCGCGCTCGCCGACGTGGGTCTGCTCGCACGCGCGAACGACTGGCCGATGCAACTCTCCGGCGGCCAGCGGCAGCGCATCGCGCTTGCTCGTGCGCTCGTGCATCGGCCGCAGTTGCTGCTACTCGACGAGCCGCTGGGCGCGCTCGATGCGTTGACCCGCATCGAGATGCATGCGCTTATCGAACGCTTGCGCGTGGAACACCGGTTTACAGCGCTGCTTGTGACACACGACGTGCAAGAAGCCGTTGCGCTGGGCGATCGCATCATCCTGCTGGAACGCGGTCGGGTCACGTGGGACGAGCCTGTCGATTTAGTCAAACCGAGGACCCGCGTTTCGCCGCGCTTCGCGCAAATCGAAGACCGCGTTCTTTCTCGGTTGCTTGGGGACCGCCAAGCAACCGAGAACGCACCTCATCGTTGCATGGAGGCGTTCGATCTCCATCGATAAAAGACCAAGGAAACGCCCCTAACCCCTCTTTCGAACGATTGATATGACGATTCTCGCCATCTCCGGTAGCCCTTCTCCCGATTCCCGAACGCAACTGGTCCTCTCTCATGTGCTCTCGCTTCTTGCACAACGAGGTCTTGCGACCGAGTTGCTTGCACTACCGACCCTCTCCGGCGAGGCGCTGATCCGTGCCGATACCACGGCGCCGTCGATCGAAGACGCGCTCTCCAAGGTCGCTCGCGCTCGCGTGGTCATCGTCGGCACACCGATTTATAAAGCCGCGTACACCGGGTTGCTCAAAGCGTTTCTCGACCTGTTGCCGCAAGACGGCTTCGACGGCAAAATCGCATTGCCCGTGGCCACGGGCGGAAGCCTCGCGCATTTGCTCGCGCTCGATTACGCGCTACGCCCGGTCCTCCAGGCACTCGGCACCGAAGCCGTTTTGCCTTCGGTCTTTGCGCTCGATCGGGAAGTCGTCCGTCGTCCGGAAGGCGGCGCCGTATTCGAGGAACCGCTGCGCGCCCGGCTGAGTGCATCCGCGGAGCGAATCGCCTCGTTCACCGAGCGCTTTTTTCCCGTCCCCTACCCTACCGCGAACGCGTTGCGCGACACGACGCCCACGACAATCGCCGCCTAAGCGCGATCATCGACGGGGCCTAAGACGGCCCTGTCGATGACGACCATCAAAGGAGCGCCCCGCCCGGCTCAAGGCAGATCGAGCGCATGTGCGTGACTATGACGAAACGTGGCCGCGGCATGCCGTTCGGGCAGCCGATCGCCTTCACCGAAGAGCTTGCGCCGCAGCGTGCCGGTTTCGTAGCGCGTCTTGTACAGTCCTCGCGATTGCAATTCGGGAACGACGAGATCGACGAAATCCTCGTAGCTTTCGGGTACAACCGTGCGCGCCAGATTGAAACCGTCGACGTCCGCCTCCTCGACCCACCGCTGCAACTCATGGGCGACCTGTGCCGGGTTGCCGACGATCGCCGGATAGCGGCCACCGAGTTCGAACATGTCGAGCAACTGCTTGCGCGTCCAACCGTGCTGCCCGGCCGTGCGCGATGCCGACTCGATCGCTTTCGTCGCCTTCGTGTAGTCGATCGTCTCGTCCAACCCATAGCGAGCGTAATCGACGCCCGTGCTCGCGGCGAAGTGCGCGAGCCCCGCTTCCCGATTGGCGTAGCGCAAGTAGTCGGCGTACTTCTCGCGTGCCTCGCGCTCGGTGCGCCCCGTCACCACGGCCGCACCGACGAATACCTTGACGTCGTCGGGCCGCCTGCCGGCGCGGGCCAACTGTTCGCGCAACGCTTTAACCGTCTCGCGCCCCACGTCTCGATTCGGCGGAGAAATGAATACGCACTCCGCGTGCCGAGCCGCGAAGCGCTGTCCACGCCCGGAGCTGCCGGCCTGAAACAGGACGGGCGTACGTTGCGGCGAAGGCTCGGCGAGGTGATAACCCTCCACGTTGTAATAGCGGCCCGCATGGCTAATCTTGTGCACGCGAGCCGGATCGGCGTAGACACGAGCCGCCTTGTCGCGCAAGACCGCATCGTCCTCCCAGCTGCCCTCCCAAAGCTTGTAGAGGACATCGAGGTATTCGTCTGCACGGTCGTAACGCTCATCGTGCGCCAACTGCTCGTCGTATCCCATGGCGCGCGCCGCGCTGTCCAAATATCCCGTAACGATGTTCCACCCGATCCGTCCGCGCGTCAGGTGATCGAGCGTGGAAAACCGGCGCGCAAGCAAGTACGGCGCCTCGTACGTGAGATTGACCGTCACGCCGAAGCCGAGATGGTCGGTCGCGGCGGCCATCGCCGGCACGAGCAACGTCGGGTCGTTCACCGGAAGCTGGATCGACTCGCGCAACGTCACGTCGACGTTGCCTTGATAGATATCGTAGACGCCGACGATATCCGCAAGAAAGAGCCCATCGAATAGGCCGCGTTCCAGCGTTCGAGCTAACTCGGTCCAATGCGAGAGCGACAGGTATTCGCTCGAACGATCGCGCGGATGCGTCCATAAGCCATGGTTGATGTGTCCCACGCAATTCATATCGAACGCGTTGAGCGCAATCTTTTTGCGTGCCATCAAATCGCCCCATGCCGCGGCGGCAGCGTGTCGTTCAGATGAAAATTGCCGATCGCGTGATATTTCCAGCGCACGGGATCGTGCAGCGTATGCGTACGCGCGTTGCGCCAAAACCGATCAAGACCGAGGTCGTCGAGCGTTGCCGCGGTACCCGCAAGTTCGAACAAGCGCGAACCCGCATCGAGCGAAACGACGGTCGTTGCCGCGCGCGCCTCCGCCACGGCGATCGACGCCTGCGCAACACTGCGCTCGCCGGGCGCCGCCTGTGCGGCATCGACGAATCGCCCGGCGCGACGTACCAGCACCTCAGCCGCACGCAACCGTGTAGCCAAATCGCCGATTTGCGCGATCGTCAGCGGATCGTCGGCCGCTCGCTGCACCCGAGCGTCGACCCACGGCCTTGCGTGATTGCGAACGAAATCGAGCGTCGCCGCAAAGGCGCCGCGTGCTTGACCTAGATCGATGGCCGCGTGCAGCAACTGCGCGAACGGACCGATCGTGGTCGGCCGATCGAAAGACGCTTGGAACGGCACCACCCACTCCGGACGCACACGTACGTGCTCAAAGCGCACCGACCCGCTGCCGGTGACGCGTTGACCGAAGCCGTCCCAGTCGTCGGTCACCGTGACGCCTTGCAGATCGTGCGGCACGAACGCCAAATACGCCACGTCGCGGCCGCCTTCGTCAGCCACCACATGCGTCGGAATCCACTGCGCGAACAGCGCGCCCGTGCAGTAGAACTTTTGGCCGTCGACGAACCAACCGTCCTCGGACCGCACGAGCCGCGTTCGACGCTTGAAGTCCTTGTGTCCGATCTCGGCCAACGCGTTACCGAAACGTGCGCCCGCGCGCACGAGCTCGTAGAAAAACGCCTGCTGTTCAGCGCTCGCGCCGACACGCAACACTTCGAGCGCATAGAAATGATTTTGGGGGATTTGCCCGAGCGAGCCGTCTGCTTCCGACACAAGCGCGATGACCTCGGCGAGCGTCCCACTTCTCACCGCCGGACCGCCATAGGCGCGCGGCACCGTGATGCCCCATAAGCCACTTGCGACAAACGCATCGAGCTCGTCCCAGGGCAGTTGACGCAGACGGTCGCGCTCGGCGGCACCCGGCGCGAAGCGAGCGGCGATGCCGCGGGCCACATCGAGCGCGTGCTCATCGTTCGTGATTTCATCGGGCAAAGCCCCGGGGGCGCGCTCGATCACCTCACCCAGAGCGAAGGGGTGTTCGTTCGACACAATCGATGTCATCTTCAATTCCATGCATGACGCGCCGGCAGTGCGCGATTGACGTGGTAGTTGCCGATCAAATGCTGTTTCCAGCGCACGGGATCGTGCAGCGTGTGCGTACGCGCATTGCGCCAATGACGATCGAGGTTGTGCGCCGCCCGCGTGGACGAAGAGCCGGCCCACTCGAATAGCTTTTCGCTCGCGTCGAGCGCCGCGCGTGTCGTCAGAATCTTCGCTTCGGCGACGGCGACCGACGCACGTGCCGCGGCATCGGCATCGATCGGGCGACCGCGCGTTGCATCGAGCACGCTCGCCGCCTCCAACAACACTTCGCGGGCAGCGTGAACGTCGATCACCAGGCGGCCCACGTCCGCAATCAAATGCGGGTCGTCGCTTGCGCGCTCGACGCCCGCGTCGACCCAAGGCCGGGCACGCTCACGGACGAAAGCGAGTGCATCGGCAAGCGCGGCTTGTGCAATCCCGAGATCGATGGCGGCCTGGATCAGCTGCGAGTTCGCGCCCGTGATTCCGGGTGCGTTCGCCAACGTCCAAACGGGCAAGACGTCGTCGGCATCGACAAGGACATCCTGGAACACGACCGTGCCGCTTGCCGTCGTTCGTTGGCCAAGCGCGTTCCAATCGTCGATCACGGCGAGCCCCGTTGCGTTGCGCGGTAACCATACCTGGACCGCACGGCCTTCTTCATCGAGCGCGCGGGTCGGTACGCGATGAGCGAACAGCGCCCCGGTGGAATAAAAGCGGCGCCCATCGAGACGCAGCCCCTGCGGCGTGTCGCGCAATCTCGTCGTGCCATCGAGAATCGTCGGCGCTTGCGCCGAACGGCGCTCCGGGCCGGCATTGCCGAACCGGTATCCGGCAAGCGCCTCGCCATAGAAACGGGCTTTCTGACTCGGAGAACCGATTTCGCGCAATATCCCAAGGACACCGAAATGATTTTGGGGAATTTGACCCAGCGACGGATCGGCCGCGCTGATGATGACGAATACATGCGCAAGCGTTGCGTAGGAGACGTCGGCTCCGCCGAACTCGCGCGGCACCGTGATCCCACCGAGTCCGCTCTCGGACCACAGGTCTAATTCATCCCACGGGAGCACGCGTTCGCGATCGCGCTGCGATGCGCCCGGCGCGAATCGATCGGCCAATGCGTGTGCGGCTTCGATCGCCTCGGCATCCGTGGAAAGACGCCGCACGCGCAGCGGGTCCGGTGCGCGCGGCCTCGAAGCGTTGTTGATTTCAGTCGTATGGGTCGGCATGAATAAGGACAAGAAAACGGAAAGGACTGGAGCGCATGCGCGTAGGCACGCAAAGCGATTGGCGCACCTCGTATACGCGGCGCCTGCCTTGAGATCGAATGAAACAGCGATATTGTCGAAAGCTTCGAAGGGAATGCGAACGAAGACTTTCGACTAAGCAAAGTCGTTACGTAGGGATTAGCTATCGAGATATTCGTATTTGCAGCGGGATTGCGCCGATGGTTAGCATGACCCTTCGACTCAATACCCGAGTAAGAATCATGAATAAAAGAACGACGCTACGTGTTATCGCCGCCCTGCTGCTCGCGGGTGGATCTTTCATCAAGCCGCTCGATTCGCTAGCCTCCGAGCACTCAGTACGCGTCGGCATCATGTCGGGCGAAGACGAGGACGTTTGGCGCGTCGTGGCGGACAATGCCGCGAAGCGCGGGCTATCCGTCAAGGTAACGACGTTCAACGACTACACGCAACCCAACGCAGCGCTGACCCAACACGACCTCGACGCCAATTCTTTCCAGCACAAGCCCTACCTCGACGCGCAAGTTGCCTCGCGAGGTTATGACATCGTCCCCGTGGGCTATACGTATGTTCAACCGATTGGACTGTATTCGCGCAAAGTCGGCGCTGTCGCGGCGCTGCCGGACGGCGCGAAGATCGGCGTACCGAACGACCCAAGCAACGAGGGCCGCTCGCTCCTGTTGCTGCAAGCGCTAGGCCTCATCAAGCTTAAAGCCGACACGGGGCTGTTACCCACGGTGGCCAGCATTGCGGAGAATCCGAAGCATATTCGGATCAAGGAACTGGATGCCGGCATTGTCGGCCGCGCAATCGGCGATCTCGATGCCGCAGTCGTCAACACCGACTGGGCCATCAAAGCCGGAATCAAAATTCCGCAGGAGCGCATCGCGCAAGAACAATTGCCCGGTAATCCGTATCGGAACTTCATTGCGGTCAACGCGAAAGACCGCGACGCGCCGTGGGTGAAAACGCTCGTTCAAAGTTATCAGCAGCCGAACGTCGCCAAGGCGATCTTGCAGGTCTATCACGGCGCGACGTTGCCCGCTTGGCAGCAGCCCTAATGCGTGATGCGCTCGATTGCGCACCGGCCGCCCCCTACTTTCGATCAGGATCCTGCACCATGAGATCGTTGCCGTTCATTCATCGATTCGCGTTCTTGACAATCTTTGCCGGCGCAGCGCTCAACGCCCGCGCCGCCGACTTCACGGTCGCCTACCAAACCTCGGTGTCGCCTGCCGTCGTCGCCCAAGCCGACGGAGCCTATGAAAAGGCGACACATAGCCAGATCGATTGGCGCAGGTTCGACGACGGAGCATCCGTCGTCGCCGCGCTCGCTTCGGGCAGCGTGCAGTTCGGCTATCTCGGCTCGAGCCCCGACGCCGCCGCAGCCAGCCGCAAATTGCCGATCGAAACATTTCTGATCGCCGCGCGACTCGTGAACAGCGAAGTGCTTGTTACGCGCAACGGCGCCGGCATACTCAGGCCGGCCGATCTCGTCGGCAAAAAAGTCGCGACGCCTTTCGTCTCCACGAGCCATTACTCGCTACTGGCCGCACTCGAACATTGGCACATCGATCCCAAGACAGTACAAATTCTCAACCTCAACCCGCCCGCGATCGGCGCCGCATGGCGCCGCGGCGACATCGACGCCGCGTACGTATGGGACCCCGCGCTCGGCGTCGCTAAGGAGACCGGCAGCGTGCTCGTGACATCGGGCGAGGTGGGACGATTCGGCGCGCCGACGTTCGATGTTTGGGTCGTACGCAAAGACTACGCCGAGGCTCACCCGGACGTCGTCAAAGCGTTCGCAAGAACGACGCTGCTTGCTTATGAAAACTATCGACACGATCCGCGAGCGTGGCTCGCCAATTCGGCTCACGTCGATGCCGTTGCACGTATCACCGGCGCCCGCCAATCGGACATCCCGGGGCTACTCGAAGGCAATGAGTTCCCCACCCTCGCGCAGCAGCAAAGCGCACTCGGCGCGCCGACCGTAAACGCACTCGCCAGCACGGCGCGCTTTCTGAAGGCGCAAGGCAAGATCGATGACGTGCTCGTCGACTATGCCCCGTATGTGAACGCCAGCTACTTGCCGGCATCGCTCCATTAAGCCAGACGGGAAAACGTCGACCATGGTCACACTCGTGCTCGATCGCGTCACGGCACAACACCCGGGCGCGCCCGACCCCGTGCTGCGCGATATCTCGCTGAGCCTATCGGACGACCAACTGCTCGTCGTCCTGGGCCCATCGGGCAGCGGTAAGACGACGCTGCTTAACCTGATCGCGGGCTTCGCCAAGCCCGCGAGTGGCTCCATTACGCTCGACGGCCGTGCGATTACGGCCCCCGGGGCAGAGCGCGGCGTCGTATTCCAGCACGACGTACTGCTCCCATGGCAGGACGTTCTGAGCAACGTCGCATTCGGCCTGCAACTGGCTGGGGTGCCCCGGGAAGAGCGGGAGCGGCAAGCAGCGCAGTGGCTGGGCCGCGTCGGCCTCGCCGGTTTCGGGCGCCGGCCCGTCTGGACATTGTCCGGCGGACAAAAGCAACGCGTCGGACTGGCACGGGCGCTTGCCACGGAGCCTAGATTGCTGCTACTTGACGAACCGTTCGGCGCACTGGATGCGTTCACTCGCGAGCAAATGCAAACGCTGCTGCTCACGCTTTGGCGCACGAGCCGCAAGCCCGCCCTGCTCATCACGCACGACATCGAAGAAGCGGTCTTTCTCGCGACAGACCTCGTGCTGCTTGCCGCTCATCCCGGGCGAATCCTCGAGCGACGCTCGTTGGACTTTGCACGACGTTATGCCGCTGGCGAGGATGCGCGCTCGATTAAATCCGATCCATCGTTCATCGCGATGCGCGAGCACATCCTCGAGCGCGTTTTCGCGGAACGGATAAGCGGGAGCCATGTATGAGTCGTACCTCGATCGATCCGCCGCACGTATTCGGCGATGGCAACACGCGTTTTAGCCGTGAGGGTGACGTATCCGAGCGGCCGCGTATCCGGCTCCGGGTGAGCGGCCTTCCAACGACGGCGATCAGCGCGGCCACCGTCGCCACACTTGTTTTGCTGTGGTGGCTGTCGACTCGTTTCGGATGGATCGCGCCGCTGTTTCTGCCGTCTCCGGCGCAGGTGTTGCATGCGCTCGTGGTCGTTAGTACGCACGGCTATATGGACGCCACGCTCGGGCAACATTTATGGGCGAGCCTCCAACGTATTCTTGCTGCGTTTGGCGGCGCGCTCGTGACCGCGATTCCATGCGGCGTTCTGATCGGTCGTAGCCGGATGGCACGTGGGGTGCTCGATCCGCTCATCGAGTTCTACCGTCCTATTCCGCCCCTCGCCTACCTGCCGCTGATCGTCATTTGGTTCGGCATCGGCGAATTCGCCAAAGCGCTTCTGATCTATCTGGCGATCTTCGCACCGATCGCCATCTCAACCGCGAACGGCGTGCGCAACGTCGATGTCGCGAAACTGCGGGCGGCGCAGGCACTTGGCGCTAGCGGTGCGCAATTGATTCGGCATGTGGTGTTGCCTCACGCGCTACCGGACGTTTTGTCGGGGACGCGGATCGGGTTGGGCGTGGGCTGGTCCACGCTCGTCGCGGCCGAATTGATCGCCGCTACACGTGGTCTCGGCTTCATGGTGCAATCGGCGTCGCAATATCTAGCGACCGATGTCGTGCTTGTCGGCATCCTCGTGATCGCGGTCATCGCGTTTGTGCTCGAACTAGGCTTGAGGGCGCTGCAACGACGTCTTGCGCCTTGGAGCGGGCGGTAGGTGTGATGGATGCCGGCAAGCGTGCGGCCCCCAAGCTTTGTATCTGTGCTCCAGCGCCATACTTCGATTCCTTCGTACTTCGAATAGCCGTAAGCACCCGGTGAAGGCATCCCGGGCGCAAAGCGCTGGCGATCAAGCTGCGGCAGGTACCCAACGATGCGGTAGAAGCGCGGCGATGTCGTCGGCTCGATGAGTGGGCAATCGATTGAGGACGTCTTTCAGATAGACGTAGGGATCGTGGCCGTTGAGCTGCGCGGATCGAATGAGGCTCATGATCGCCGCAGCGCGTTGTCCGGCGCGCAACGAACCGGCAAACAACCAGTTCGACCGACTGATGGCCCAAGGACGGATCTGGTTCTCGAGCCAGTTGTTATCAATGGGCACGTGCCCGTCGTCCAGATAACGCGTGAACGCCTCCCAACGCCTGAGGCTGTAGTCGAGTGCCCTGGCGATCGCCGATCCCTCAGAGACGAGTTTGCGTTGGGCGAGCATCCATTGATGTAACGCATCGGCGATCGGCCGAGCGCGTTCTTGGCGCACTTCACGTCTGTGATCGGGAGTGAGTTCTGCGACATCGCGCTCGACCGCGTAAAGTTCGCCGTAGTATTTCAGCGCCTGCTCGGCGATTGCACTCTTGTTGCTGGCGTGCAGCTCAAAGAATTTGCGTCTTGCATGGGCAACACATGCGATCTCGGTGATGCCCAACTCGAATCCGGCTTTGTAGCCGCTGTGATCGTCACATACAAGCTTGCCGCGCCAGTTGCCGAGGAACTTGCGAGCATGTTCGCCCGCGCGGCTATCGGCGAACTCGTAGACGACGGCGCGCACGTCGGTGAACTGCGTCGTGGCGTATGCCCATACATACGCGCGCTGTGTCTTTCCTTTGCCGGGAACGAGCATTTGCACCGGCGTCTCGTCGGCGTGCAGCACGTCGTGCTGGAGAAGCACCTCCCGAAGCGCGTCGACCAGCGGCTGCAATCGCACACCGCAAACGCCAACCCACTCGCCCAGCGTTGACTGGGGGATGGCAAGACCCGCGCGTTCAAAGATGCGTTCTTGACGGTACAACGGTAAGTGATCGCCGTACTTCGCGACCAACACCTGGGCGAGCAACCCGACGGTGGCAATGCCCTTGTCGATCACATGGGGCGCAACGGGTGCCTGAATCAGCGTCTCGCATGCCTTGCAGGCCCATTTACCGCGGATGTGACGTTCGACCGTGAACACGCCCGGCGTATAGTCCAGCTTCTCGCTGATGTCCTCGCCGATACGCACGCGCTGGCAACCGCAGGCGCACGTGATGTCGTCGGGTTCATGGTGGATGTCGGTGCGCGGCAAGCGTGCTGGCAACGGCGCACGCTTGGGCTGCTGGCGCTGCTTGTCCTCGGGCGGCTTCGACTTCAACTGCTCGAGCTCGATTTCCAGCGCGGCCAGGTCGGCGTCGATGGCTTCGTTCAGCAAGCTCATCTGCTCGACGTTCAGTTGCTCGCTGCGCTTGCCGAATTGCAGGCGCCTGAGCGTAGCAATCTCGTGCGTGAGCTGGTCGATGCGCGTCTGGCGGTAGCGCAGCTCCCGCTCGTTCTCGCCAACCTGAGCCATCAACTGCGCAGCCAGCGTGCGCAGTTCGTCGGGACTCATAGCGTCGAGATTGGCGGGTAGGTTCATGCGGGCAGTCTGCCAGAACCCACCGCGCCGCGGAAGCAAGCCAGTTTACGGCTTTAGGGACATTACACGACCGTGATCGCGTGATCGTGGGCAAGCGTGCGCCAGGGCAGCCCCATCACCAGCGCCTGCAATTGCTCGGAGTTGAGCGCGGTGGCGATCATCAGGTCCCCATTCGTCCAGATGAACCGCCCCTTGTTCAGACGCCGAGCGGCCAGCCAGATACCCAAGCCGTCATAGACGAGCACCTTCATGCGCGTCGAGTTCTTGTTGGCGAACAAGTACGCGTGATGCGGGCGTGCCGAGCCGAAGACCTTGACGACACGTGCGAGGATCGTCTCGGTGCCGGCGCGCATATCCAGCGGTTCGGTCGCCAGCCAAATCGCCTCGATGCGAATCACCGCAGCCAACCTTGCAACCACGCAGCGCAGTCGCTGGCGGCCGACAATGGCCAACGCACCGTGACCACCGTCGCTCCACGGCGCACTTCCACCTCGATTGCGCCCGGCGCCGGCGCAACGCTCGGCGGCGCCGCGAGTTGTAGCGGAACAAATTCCGCGGGTGACACATTAGTTGAATGACTGGCCTGTGTAGCCCCGTGCCGCTTGGCTTGCCGGGTGATCCATGTGCGAACCAAATTGGCATTGAGACGATAGTGCAGCGCCACCGCCGCGATTGACACGTGCGGCTGCATCGCCGCGCGCATCACTTCCGCCTTGAATTCTTTGCTATGCCGGCGGCGCCGCACCGGCTGCACTGCGACTTCGCGATTCGCTACGAGTTCTTCCATCGTGTACACCTGTCCATTAAAAGTTGTTAATGGACACGATGCTCGCGTCAGAACACTCGAGCTTCAAGGCGACTTTGCCGGGTGCTTACGAATAGCCAAGCCCAATATGCATCGAGTCCGGCATTGCTGGGCTCGATGTTCAAGGAAGCATAAAAACCCATTGCGATCTAAGCATGTTGAGCAACGCAGAAAACGCAAAGCTAAGAGCGACTAATAGTAAGAAACTGGCGGCCGGCTCTTTATATTGCGACCAAGCCGTCAACGCCACACCGAGAAGCAGCGTTGACTTTAACCAGTAAAAAAACTTCTCCCGCGTCGACCTCAAATCTCTGCGGCCAAACATTGACCACGTCATCGCAAGAGATGCAAGCGAGATAACGATCACTCCAGCGTCCAGAGTCATTGATCACCCCTCTTGAATTGATTAATCAAGTTCTGATAACCCCACCAAGGATTCGAGGTAGGATCGAAGAGAGGGTCAACTGAGCGGCCCAGGCCTATCGAATTCCCAAGCGGAACACCAGCCTGCTTTGCAGCGAAGGCCGGCGCAAGTTTCGTTCCCCCAAGAACTGCCTTTTCAAACCAGGCATTTGCTTCACCTACCCAAAGATGCAAATTCGCCCCGTATATCCCACCAATCGCACCACCGTATAGACCGCCGATGGCTCTCGGCAGAGCTAAGCGGCTTATCGGTTGCAAAGTTAAACAAGGCGCTGGTCCCAAGACCGGACTCAACTGCCTGTTAAACCGATCGATATTTCACAGCGCATACAAACGATTAGCCATCGGCCCTCCCACTGTCATCCGAGATCAGATAGCTGCGTCGGGCTTTCTGATAGCTGTCGTCGAATGGTCGAATGCCCAACATATGCGCATTGGTTGATAGTCCTCCCAAAGCCATGAAGGCGAACCCCAGTAGGAATGCCACGACCCTAATTGAGTTGGGAAACACATCGAATGCCAGACCACCAGTAGCGATCCCCGCGCCCCCAAGGAACATCGCGACTCTGAACCATTCGGAAAAATTTCCATTCTCAATCAATTTCATTCGTTTCTCCCTGTAGGGATAGCGACGGCGCGCCATCGCCCATTGATCCAGCTACGAATCCGCTCTGAGAACGGCATGGTCTTCGCGGACGCCACTGCTTCGTTGATAATCGGCGCAGCCAAAGGCACCCTGTCGGAAGCTACCTTCGCGCCCAAAGTCAGTGCCCCTCCGTAGGCGTATTCGCCCATATCGGGCCTCGCCACCTGCGCGATGGCATCGGCGGTCAAACCCATTACAGTCGCACCATACGACACCGCGGCAAGACCAGGCGCGTACGGTGAGGGAACGCTTGCTGCCGCAGCAGTTATCGAGCTCAATCGTCCAGCATTTTTCGAAACCATCGACATCGAGTCCGCCGTCGTGTTCCTCGCAAATTCAACATCGGCTTTGTTCAAGTCGATAAAAGGCCCGGTGAGCGCGAATCCCCAATCATTGTTTTTGGGACGATCGTACGTGTAAATGCTAGGCACTTGATCCGGCGAAGCCGAGTGATTGTTGGCCAAGATGAAGTTCTGCAACTCTGGATCCGCCTGGGCTGTAACCTGCGTCAAGATCGGCTTGCCGTCGACCGTCACTCCGCCAGAGATCCATTTTGCGCCAGCGTCAGTGGGAGCCTCGCCAATCAACGTAGTGGGAGCCCCTGATTCGTGCTCGCCGTTGACGGACACATTCATGATGCGCTGTTGATCTTCGATTCGATCCTGCGAGTATTTGGCACCGCTTTTCTCAGTCAACTGCTTTGCGAGCTTCTTCTCATCGTCACCCAACTGCCGATTAAACCGATCCGTCGCCGCCCCCATCAACGCTCCGGTCGATCCGCCTACCACCGCCGCAGCTCCGCCAGCCAACAAATTCGAAGCCACATTCCCGAGCAACTGATCGACGTCGTCATTACCCGTCGGCCCGGCTTCTCGAATCGAGCGCGCAACTTCCTTCAAATGAGGTGCGAGCTTCGCCGACAAACCCGCCCCTACCGCTCCGCCGACCGCCCCCGTCCCACCGCCCGTCAATCCCCCTGTCAGCGCACCACCCGCAAGGTGCAACGCCACACGGTAAGCACCGCCCTCTCCCCAGTTCTTCGCTTCTTGCGAATGGCTCTCCTTCAGCTTCGGATCAGCCTCTCGCTTAGCCGCGTCCAACGCACTCGCTCGCCTGGCGTCCGCATAAGCCCCGATCTGCTTGGCGACCGTTTCCGCCGACGCTTGCGCCGCACCAATCAAATCCGACTGAGTGCTCAGCACGTTCTGCAAATCAGGCAGCGCCTCAACCTCGCCATTCAGCCCCATCGCATCTCGATTCAGCAGCGCTATATCTTGTTTCTGCCTCGCCTCGTTCCCGATCGTGATCCTGCCACCACTAATCGCACTCCTCGTACTTGCTTGACTACCATGGCTTTCACTAACTCGAAGCGGCAGCCCGCCGCCCACATTTTTGCCCGTGCTCGCTCCATGGGTCGCGTAGTCGTTCCCGCCGTCTCCGACACCACCACCTGCGCCGACTCCGACGCTGCTTGCGTCATATCCCGAGCTGTTGTGGACATCCGCGAACGATAGCGTGCCGGTACTCAATCGGTTCTCTTCCGGCGCGGCGACGCTCGCGATGTACGCCCCCTTCAGGTCCGTATTGCCTTTCACCGTAATATCGAATCCGCGATCGCCTGCCTGAATACCGGACTGCTCGCTCACACCGGCGTAACTGCCGCTCGCACGGCCGTTCTGAATACTGAAGCTCGCGCTCCCGCCACCCTGACTGACGCTGAAACCACCACCGACACTTCGCTGCTGCGCGACGCTACGCACCGTGTCTTGTACCGACGCGATATTTAGATTCCCGCCAACGGCCGCGATGACCTTCCTCGCGCTAAGGTTCGCACCGACGATGTCAGTATCTCCACCGCTCACGATCGTCGCGGTGTTTCGCGCGGCAATTTGTGTATTGTTCTGCATCGTCGCATCGGAATTCGCGTACCCGTCGGCTCGGGACATAGCAGCCGATACGCCCCAGCCGTTCGTGCCGAACGATACGCCCACACTTGCGCTCTGCGACTCGTTTGTGCTGCGAACACGCTCGGTGTCGGTCGAGCTAACGAGATTGATCTTGTTGGACGCATTCAACAACACATCGTTGCCTGCAACCCTCGATCCTTCGATGGTTATGTTTCCTTGACCTGAATCCGTCTCGCCCGCCGCCACAAAAGCAACGCGACCTCCAGCCTTGATATGACTACCGTTGTGCTGCGTACTCTCGTGCGTGTATGTCGACTTGCTGCGGGACGAGCCAAAGCTCAGTTCGATCTTCCCTTCCGGCTTTCCACCCCCGGCAAGCGCACCTGTCATGCCCCCTGCCGCGCCCACCAGATCCGCCATGCCGCCCGCAGCCGCAATAGCGTGCAGCGCCGCAGCCCGGCCATCTTCGCTCTTACCCGCACCGTGCGCCTGCTGATTGACGTTCTGCATCGCGTCGGTCACCGTCGACTTGACCGCCAAGGTGAAACCCGAGCTTTTTACCTCATGGGTTTCGTGTCGATGCCGATCCGTTTTGGATGCATCGATCCTCACTTCCTTACCGACACCGGCCACATCTTGCTCGGCGACAACATCCGCCCCCGTCACGTGAAGCTTATTGCCCGCGTGCAGCGAAACACTTCCCTCGATACTACCGATCAAGCTCCCGCGCGAGCCTTTCTCCTTTTCGAGGCTCGTATCGATGGTTTGATTCGTACCGTAGGAAATTCCCGGGCCCGCCGTGCCGAGCCCAGACTTTTTCACATCCCTGAAGTGGTACTCGCTCGAGGCTGTTTCCGCCGTCGTGATCGTCAGGTCCTGCCCAGCTTCCAACAAGACATCGCCCGTCCCTGCGATCGTCGCTGCTCTTGCGATGAAATTATTCCCGGCGGCCACAGCAACCGTGTTACCCGACAAAATGGTCCCGATCGCGTCCGTATAGCTGCTGGCGTCTATCGTGTGTGTCGACTTCGACGACAATATCCCGCTTTCCTTCCTCGAATGTTCGTCGTACGCACTCGCACTGCGTTCGCCGGCGTGCAAGTTGATGTCTCGCCCCGCGACGGCACTGACGTTTCCCTGCGCACTGACGCTCGCCGCGGTCGCAGCGAAATCCCGACCAGCCACGATGCCGACGTCTCCCCCGGAATCGATCGCTGTACCGACCTCGATCGACCGGCTATGTTCCGCTCGATTCTTCTCGTCCCACCGCACGTGGTCGTCATGGCTTGCTCGCAGGGCTAACAGCGTCACGTCACGTTGTGCCGTCAGTGAAACGTCGCCCGACGAAACCACTTGTGCCGCATTCAGATTAAGATCGCGCCCCGCCCGCACCGACAATGTCCCAGCATTGATATGCGATAGTCGATCGATTTCGTTTGCCGATCCGTTTGCCGTGGTCGCCGATTGCATCGTGCCGGCGAGGCTCACGTCGCGCCCAGCTGACAAATCGATGTTATTTCCCTGGACCGTTCCGCCTCGGTTAGTCAGGTCTCGCTTCGCCTCGACCTGCACGGTCCGCCCCGCCACGGCCCCAACGTTCGTGATCGAATCAGCCGTAATGACTGTGATCGTCCGACTCAAGATCGTGCCCGAGTTGACAAGCGCCGTTTGGTTGTTCAAAGCGACGCTCTCTCCCGCGACGATCGCCCCCGTACCGGTCACGTCCGCTGCATTCGCCCGGAAATAGACCTGCGGCACCAGAACGGTTTGTAAAGATCCATCGGGCAATTCGACGGAGCGATTGACGAGCCATACGATGTCTTCAGTCAGCGCGGCCATCTGAGCATCGGTCAAAGCGGTACCCACGTTCATCCCGAATCGCTGGGCCGCCCTCACTCCGTTGGCCATGAGCGCCTGATAGGCCGCCTGATTGTCGGTGTAATTGCCTATGAATCGTTGTCCCGTCGCTTGAACGATCTGCTGCTGAACCAATTGCTGTTCGTAGAAACCGTCACCCAAGCGTTTTTGCACCGTACTGGGATCGACAGTGAGCGCCGCGATCATTTTCTCGCTCGATAACCACCCCTTGTTGTTAGTAAAGCGCGAATCCGTTTCGATCAAATGCCGACTGCCCGGATCCGATACGACCTGATACAAGGCGTTGCTTGGCAGCTTGACGTTTGGCTCCACGGTGCGAATTTCGATCGGCCCAAGTTTGACGTGTGCGATAGCGGTGGACGATCTCTTCGGTTCGAGCAAAGCGCCCCCGTCGATCGATCCGCTTACGCCAAGCCGCTCGAGGCTTCCCACAGATCGCGCGTCGGCGCCGCTCCCTTGAACATCGGACAAGCCAACCGTGATCGTGGTATCGGCCGCAATACGTTTGACAGGGTCTCGATTCGTCGGTGTAACCGCCGTAATAGGCAAATCGATTTCCTTCGGCGGGAGCGGCGCCGCGTAGTACTGAGACGAATGTTTGCGTTCATCGCCACGAAATGCACCGCCCGATTCGACCCACGTGCCGATGGCCGTCCCCACTCCCTCAAAGGTTTCCAAACCCTTGGGCTGACTATTGTCTTGAATCGCCTCTTTCAGATAGGCGTGACCGCCGGCCAATAACTGACTCTTATCATTGACACCGGAGCGCGCGGAAATTGTCATCCCGCCTCCGGACATGATCGTGCCCGGCTGCGTGGCGGTTACGATGTCTTTCGTGGATTTCACGTCGAGGTCGTAGATCGTCCAAGTCGGAATAGTGCGGCTCGCCACATCCCGGTTGTAGTCAGCTACCGCGCGGCCCAATGCGCCATACGACCGTGTCAGACTCTCGTACCATTGCCTGAACGAGGCGCAGCTATCGGCCACAGCCGTTAGACAAGTTTGCCTCTCCGGCAACAGCGAACCGCCCCTCTGAGATTGCACGATCGGTACGTCCAACGTGTACCACTCCGGCCCTAAGCGCCGATGCTGGAGCCAAGAATGCACGGAGAAATCGCCGGTTTTGATATACGAAGTATTAGGCGGAGAAGGTGGCGGCTCGATGCCGAATTTTGCCCACATCTCCGCAGGCACCGACCGAAACAAACCAGCCGGTTCCGACTCGCTCGCAGTGGCACTGAACCGATCGACAGGCGCCGGTAGACTCGGGTAGTAGACGTTATCGATCTTTCCGGCCACGCCGTTTATCGTGTAACGAGCAAACTCATCCGACGGGTATCGGCCGGACGGAAGAAGCAAGAATTTTTGGTCGTCGTCTAACGCCCATCGGTAGTCCGCGCCAGGCTTCGCTTCCTGAGTGTTGGGCTGATAGAAGTGCACGCTCGAAGGATCGATCCGCTCCGTCGAGCCGGCGATCGTATACCAAAGCTGTTTGCCCGCATCCGTCGTTATCCGTTCGGTCTGAAAGTTCGCATTGAGATTCTCGAACCGGTTCGCGGCAATTTCTACGCGACCGCCCGCATCGATCACAGCACCCTTGTTCGTGAAGCGATCCGACCACGTGTCGGAGACTCCGCCGTTCTCATCGAGGCTTGCAGCCGATCGCATATCGTTCGATGCATAGATCAAGCTGCCACCAAGATTTTCGATAAGTTTGGCTCCGATATCGATGTTTCCGCGAGACGCAATCGCAGCGGCCGTGCCGTTTCGGTCTACATCGTTACGTACCGTCCGTGCGCCGATCGAGACCGAATCGCCGTAGAGCCGACCTCGGTTCGCCACCGTATCGATCGCATCGACACGCGTGCGGCCACCGTCGATCAGGCCTTCGTTCGTCAGCGACTGCGAGGCACGAACAGTGGTCCGAAGATCACCCGCGATTTCTCCACCCACTTGATTGTCGATATTCTGACCGGATACGCCAACGACACCCCGAGCAGTCAAGGCTCCTCCGTTGGTCACATTATCGGCTCCGACATTCAGATCGCCGCCCGCGAGGATCCGCCCGAAGTTCGTCAGCTGGCCAGCCACCTCGATGCCTACATCGCCGCGCGATTCGATGCGACCATCGTTCATCAGCGCGATGGACGATAGCTCGATGGCCTCACCACCGTTGATCTCACCGACTGTGTTTGTGACCGTCCCGCTGGCTATGGCCGTAACTCGACCCGACGAACCGATCTCGCCCCCTGAGTTTTCGATAGTTTTGGCACGCACCTTCGTCGTTTCACCCGAACGGATGGCACCCGCAACGTTGTCGATGTCGCCGCTTGCCGTCAGTGACACCGTCGCACCCTCGATGCCGGCCTGCAACGGCTCAAGCATCGATGCCGGCGATAGCCTTGTCGCCCTCGTCTGCGCGTTCACGATTGCGTCGCCCGTCACCGTCAATGCCTGTCCGGCATGGACGGCACCGCCCGTGTTGTCGACTCTTGCACCATCGATCGCCACATCGGCATCGCCGCCGATTTGACCGGCGACGTTCGATATCTCGCCCGCGCTTTCCATGCGGAGCTGGCCCAGCGACAAGATCGCGCCGCGATCGTTCGATATCGACTCCCCCGTCAAATACGCCGCATCCGACGATGAAATCAAGCCGCCGTCATTTTTCAGGACACCGGTGGCGAGCGTCGCCCCCTGGACAATCACTCGCCCGCCACCAGCGGCTCCTTCGGAGGTACTGTTATCGAATACGGCGGCGCGTGTATCGAGTTTGGCCGAGCCGCGTACATGAATGAGCCCCGAGCGATTGTCCCATCGACCCGATTCGCTCTCTAGCTGACCAAGTGCGGCAATCACACCCAGCGCGTTGACAACAGTTTCGTCACCCGTCTTCAGAGTAACGTCCGCGCCCGATACGGTTCCCGCGGTGTTGTCTAAGCCCGCGCTGATCAGCTCGACATCACCGCCTCCCCAGATTTTTCCCTGTATGTTTCCGATCGCCTCTGCCGACGTCGCGGTCAACGCTGCGCCCGCAACGAGCGCCCCGTTTCCATTGGACACACTGTCTTTAGCGCGCACGATCAAGTCGGCGACCGATCCGATTTCCCCGGACTCGTTATTCAAGGACTCAACATCTAACTCCACTTGACGGCCATGCATCGTACCGTCGCGATTGTCTAGCCTAGCGGCTTTGACCGATAGATCGCCGGCCGAAGCGACAAACCCTCTTGCCATGCTCGCATCGTCTTCGAAGCGAAGCACCGCCGCTCCGGATATCGCTACGATGTGCCCTGCCACGTTGCTCGCAAGGGAGCGCGCCGCGACGTCGAGGGCATCGCCCGAGACGACCCGACCGTGATCGTTCGATAACGTTCCCTCGTCGACCACCACCTTCAGCCGCTGTCCTGACAGTATCGTCCCGCGATCGTTGTTAGTATCGAAGTCAATGCGAACGTCAGCGTCGCCCCGAGCTGTACCAATCTCGCCGTGACGATTGCTCGCTAATCGACCGGCGTCTAACGATAATCCATCCGCCCCAATGATGCGGCCGCGGTCGTTGAACAAACCGGCCCGCGCGGACAGGTGAAGCACATCCACTGTTGTTCCGATGTTTCCGTCGGTATTCACTAGGGTCGCCGAACGGATCTTCGCCCCGTGCCGACCTGCTAGCATCCCCCCGGTGTTATCAACGTCGCCCACGTTCACCGTCAGCATGTCGCCGGCGACCATTCCGTCCCGGTTCGACACCCGTCTAGCCTCGATGTCCGCCTCGCCAGCGACGAGGAGCATGCCGCCATCGTTGATCAGGGCACCGTTGGATTTCAGCGTCGCATTAAGCGCATGGGCCGTTGCATCCCGCATCGTCAATGCCTCGGCACCATTCACATTTAGTGCGCTCCCCGCAGATACGGTTCCAGTATCGAGAGACACAAACGCACCAGTCACGTTGACGTTGTCACCGGCCGCGAGCAAGCCCTCGCTCGATAGCGTCCCGCCGGTGAGAGAGATGCTACCCGGTCCGGAAAGTACGCTGCTAGCATCTATGCCAGCGAGAATGTCCCCACCGTTTCTGACCTCGTCGGCCACAATATCGACATTGAATTGCGCCGCGACGACGCCTTCGTTCCGGAAGGTTGCAGCCGTATCAAGGTGAACGGTCTCGCTGCTTACGATCGCCCCGCGGTTCGTCAGATTCGGGGTTTCGATACGCGTGTTCCGGGCCGCCTGTGTACGCCCAACGGCTTCGATCGTGACATCTCCTTTGGACGAGACTTCGATATCGCCACTCAGCGAGTCGATAACGCCGGAGCTGCGTACGCCAACGCCCGCCTCGGTGCCGATCAGACGCACACTGTTGGCGTACATTCCACCCAGTGCCAGTACATCGATCGCGACACTCGGCGTCTCTCCCTCGCCGGGTTGAACGGTCGCCGCGCCATTAGCGTAGGCGACTTCATTAGCGCCTGCCGTCGCGCGAATGGTGTCTGCCCAAATTTGTCCATTGATCCGCATCGCTCGCGCGATCAGATCGATTGCGCTGCCCCGAGCGTCCAGTCCCGAGCCATCGATCGCAAGTCGCCCCTTAACGACATCGAACCCGGCAAGCGATCCGTCCGCATTGAAAGAAGGCCGCCCAGTCGTCAGCGATATGCGTGGAATATTGATGAACCCACAGCCCGCGCAGGTTATCCCCGCGGGGTTGGCGACGATCAAGTTGGCGCGATGACCGGCAATCTCGGTCATCCCCAACAAGCGCGTCGGATTACCCGTCGTCACTTGGTTGATGATCAAGCGGGCAGGCGCATTGCCCATCAACGGATTGCCTGGCACCCAACCGGCGATCTGGGTCTGCGTGCTTCGCGGCGTGTTGACAATGACCGCACCTTGAGTCCCGACGTTATAGTGCGCGAAGTTGTTCAGCGATACGCCGGCTTGGTTGGGTGCCACGATATTGACCAACGGCACGCCGGAGGCGGAGACGCCTACCACGGGATGAATCGAGCCGCTACGATCGGGAATCATCGGTAACGTCGCTTGCGCCTCGGCAGCGATCGGCATCATCGCGAACGCGCATAACGCAGCGAATGCAACTACACGAACGACGAACCACAGATGCATGGCTCGGTCGCTCGACGCAGACAGATCGACGTTGCGCGTACGTGAGCGAGTCGCAACTGGACGCACCCGTAGATGCTCGCCCACCGGCACCCATATCCCGAGCGTAGATTTGAACACCAATCGATAGATTCCGGAATTCACGGTACGCCTTTATCGTCAGGCAACGAATCGGAGTGGGCGGCGCATGGACATTACCCTTGCGCCCCTTGAGCGCGTATTAAAGGCAACTCAATACGGCCATGCCGTTGATCAAGCCCACGGTAGGCGCATGCACACCGTATGAGACGACGAGATAAGGTTTGGATGCGTCGGGGCCCAGGAACGTGGTGTACAGCGACGAGCGAGATGCTCGCGATGTGTACATAGAGCCCAACGGGGTGACCGTACTGAACGTTTGATCGAGATCGCCGCCGATTGAATACTGCAACGTCAAAGCCCCTCGGTTTTCGATGAGCCCCACCGAATTGCGCATGCCGGCTACGATCGCCGTCGCGCCCTTCAGGACGCCGGGCGCGGTGTTTCCATCGCTTGCTGTCGGACGGGTCGCGGCCACCAACGTGCAATTCGTTCCCGTCAGTGGAAGTTTGACGTCGACTGGTGCACCGACGGCCCATGTTCGGCCTTGATTGATGTTGTACGTATGTCCCGACGAATCGCTGCCAGCCGTCCAACGGCCAATGGCGAATTGACCATTCCCGGCGATGTCGGTCACGGTCCCAGTCGATAAACTGAGATCCTGCGCGCCCCAAGGCAGCTTCGTGTACACGCCCGGCGCATATTCTTTCAACGCGGAAGGAGAATACCCGCGACCGGTAAGCCGGACGGTACCCGGCGGAAATGCACCGTCGGCTCCCCAAGTAACCGGTGGTGTGACCACATTGAGGGTCTTCAAATCGCTCGATAGTGAAGTTGACGTTCCTTCGACCTTGATCGCCGCTGAGTTCGAACCACTGGCCGCTTCCACCTTCATCGAGGCGTCGGCCGCGTCTGCGCCGCCTTTCCCGCCACCGCCACATGCACTCAAGGCGAGTGCAGCCAACATGGCTCCCACCGCCGACGTCTTCCCATATCCACGTTGTTGTATCCAGTTTTCCATACTTCACTTTCGCCGTAGTCGAGTTGTCACTCATTAAAAATGGCGCGGAGTGCCGCGCCGCTTAGGTACACCTATTGATGTCAAAACAATGCGCCGATCTGAAATAGGAATGTCGGGGACCCGCTGATTCCGGCCGGCCTCGATAAGGGCCACCCCACTGAAAGGTCGTAAATGAAGGCCGCGCCCAGAGGATTTTTCGGTGCAACTTGTCCTCGTGCGCCAAGTACGGCGCCCATCAAGGTTTGACCGGTCAAAAAATCGGCGGCACGGCCTCTCACTCGCCCAAGATCGACGCCGGCGTAAATGGATTGCGTTCCAATAGCCGCCGGCAGATACCAGTCCAGTTCGTTTGAAATCGACCACCCACTCTCTGCGGCTAGCGTCATCTGCTGATTGAAGCCACGTACGGAATAGCGTGTGCCGATCGTGAAATAGTCAGCCGGCGAAAGCGGCGTACGCGCGTTTTGGGTATTCCAGTCAAACCGATAGGAAAGCGATTGGTTACTCACTTCGAATGGAAGCTGGACGCCGACGCTCGCCAAACCGATTTCCGTTTTGCCATCGAAATCGGGCTCGTCGAGGACCATGCCGGGTCTATTCGATAACCCGGGAAGCGATGCTCGCCATGCAATTGCTGCGTCCATGACGACGCGGCCAACGTATTGACGGTGCGATAGCCCGAGCTCGTAGCCCATGACGTCGCGCGTTTGGGCAGGGAGCTCGACACCGTCGTATGTATTGCGGTTAATTCGACGATATACGTCGCCGTGCAATTCCGTGCGCGCACTCGCATTTCGGAAAATCACACCAGATAGCCCAGCCTGCAATTGAGACTGCACACCGTTGTATTGGACGGGCCCGTCAAACGCTGGAACCGTTTGTTTGTATCGCGATCGGCTTGCACCTACAGAAAACATCGCATAGCCGATCGGCACGCTGTAGTTCGCGGCAATCGACCGGGTTCCCTCGCCCGGCGCACCGAAGTTCGCGTTCGTCGCGCCGGCGATCTGCAATTGATCAAATAGATACAAGGGCGAATCGTAGGTCAGCGATCCTGATAGCCCCGTTTTTCCAGTCGAGTTCAAACCCGCGTTATCGATGCCCAACACCATATGCCACTGCTTTCCCGCTCCCGGATGCAAAACGAGTTCGGATTCGCCCTCGCGCGCGCCCGGTGCGATGTCGAATGTCGCATCCGACTGAGACCGCAGCCGGCGTAGATTCTCGAGCGCTTGGTCGATGTCGCGCTGGTTCAGCAACTTACCGGGTACGGTTGGCAATGCCGTACGCAACCAACCGATTGCAGCCCCATCGGTTCTGATTTCGGCCAAGCGCCCAGGTACGACCGCGAGCATCAACGTTCCGGATTGCAACGACTGAGTCGGTACGAGAACGCGCGAAGTCAAATAGCCGCGGTCTATCAATGCATTGTTGGCGGCATCCTGGATCTGCTTCAACGCGATCTTGCCGATGCACTGACCGACAACTGGCTGCACGAAGCGCGCGAGCCATTCGAATGTGCTGTCGTCGAGTACGAGTCGCTCGATCTCGAAACACGGACTGTCGACGGCAAGGCTTGCGATGCTGATCGTCGCGGCGCTTTCGCCGGCCGGCGACATGACAATCGGGCGGGGGTTCAACTCCCTCGCCGCCTCGAGTTGCTGTTGCTGGAGCCGTTGAATTTGGGCTCCAGGGGGGATCTCGGACGATGGCGCATCTTGCGCAAACGCCGGCATGCTTAGCAATGCCGCAGCCCACGCGAACGCTACATCTCGAATTCGCATCCATCTCGTCATCAAGCGCACACGCGACCGCCACTCACCAAAACCGCGAATCTACATTCGCGGCGTTGGCGACCGTCGAGGCGGCGCCACAATTCAGACCTAGAGAAACGCGAACGCCGAGCGCCATCGCTGAACGCGCACTAAAGCAAGCAGATCCATTACCTCACGCGTAATCGACGCGCCTCGCGCGATATCCGATGCTTCGTCTCAGGCGCTCGCCGGCCCAAGCTAGTACGCCAAGCCTGTGAACGCGCCGGAAGACATACGGCCTACACCGTCAGCCCAGCCACCTCGTTTTGGAGAAAACCATGACTGCCCACCTCGATCTAGTGGACCGCTATTTCGCTGCTTGGAACGAAACGGATGCCTTGCGCCGCCGCGAGTTGATCGCGCGGACCTGGGCTCACGATGCCTCCTACGTCGACCCGCTGCTCGCGGGCAAGGGACACGACGGTATCGACGCGATGATCGCGGCCGTCCACGAGCGCTTTCCGGGGCATGAATTTCGGCTTAGCACCAAGGTGGACGGATTCGGCCAGTACGTGCGGTTTTCCTGGCACCTCGTCGCGCCGGGCGGCGATGCGATCGTGAAGGGCTCGGACTTCGGCGTGGTCGATGCGCAAGGAAGATTCGAAAGCGTCACCGGGTTCCTCGACGCGGTACCCGAAACCGCTTAGCGCATTCGATGCCGACAGCGGGGCGATCGCCCCGCCTCGGCGTCAATCGCCGACCGAGATATTGAGCGTCTCTTTGATTTCTTCCATGACGACGTAGCTTTTCGACTGCACGGCGCCCGGCAACTGCAACAAGATGTCGCCGAGCAGCTTGCGGTAATCGGCCATCTCGCCGATGCGCGCCTTGATCAGATAGTCGAATTCGCCCGATACCAAATGGCATTCGAGCACCTCGGGGATCTTGTTCACCTCGCGCCGGAACTGATCGAACATGTTCCCGCTCTTGTTGCCGAGCGTGATCTCGACGAACACGAGCAGCGCCGCGCCGAGTTGGGCCGGGTCCACGCGGGCGTAGTAGCCCGTGATCACATGGTCGCGCTCCATACGCTTCACCCGCTCGATGCACGGCGTGACGGTCAAGCCGACGCGCTCCGCGAGATCCTTCATCGCGATGCGCCCGTCTTCCTGCAACACCTTCAGAATCTTGCGATCGAGCTTATCGAGCTTACGGATCGGCTGACGTTCCGTTCTCATGATGTTTCCACCAAAAACTCAAAAATTACAGAAACAAAAACTGCTTTTGTCGCAATAGTATAGCGCCATAAACTGGATTGATCGGTATTTGGGAGTAGCTATGCGAGTCGTGATCTTGGGTAGTGGCGTCGTCGGCGTAACGAGCGCCTATTATCTGGCGCGAGCCGGCCATGAAGTCACGGTCGTCGATCGTGAAGCGGGACCGGCGCTCGACACGAGCTTCGCGAACGCCGGCCAGATCTCGCCCGGTTACGCGGCGCCGTGGGCCGCTCCCGGCGTACCGCTCAAAGCAGTGAAGTGGATGTTCCAGAAGCACGCGCCTCTCGCAATCCGTCTGGACGGCACGCAGTTCCAATTGCGCTGGATGTGGCAGATGCTGCAAAACTGCACCGCCGAGCGCTATGCCGTCAATAAAGGCCGGATGGTGCGCCTCGCCGAATACAGTCGCGACTGTTTGCAGGCGTTGCGCGCCGATACCGGCATCCAATACGAAGGCCGCACGGGCGGCACGCTGCAAGTGTTTCGCACGCAGCAGCAGCTCGACGGCGCACAAAAAGACATTGCCGTGCTGAAGGACGCCAACGTGCCGTACGAGCTCTTGAGCCCCACCGAGCTCGCACGTGCCGAACCGGCGCTGGCCGCCGTCTCGCATAAGCTCACGGGCGGCCTGCGGCTGCCCGGCGACGAAACGGGCGATTGCCAGTTGTTCACCACGCGCTTGGCCGCACTCGCGGAATCGCTCGGCGTCAAGTTCCGGTTCAACACGCCGATCGACGCGCTCGAAATGGCCGGCGGCCGCATCGCCGGCGTACGCTGCGGGGCCGAGACACTACGCGCCGATGCGTATGTCGTCGCGCTCGGCTCCTACTCGACGCAGTTCCTCTCGGGCGTCGTGAAAATCCCCGTGTACCCGCTCAAGGGCTACTCGATCACGGCGCCGATCGTCGATGCGGCTAAAGCACCGGTATCGACGGTGCTGGACGAAACGTACAAGATCGCGATCACCCGTTTCGACGACCGCATTCGCGTCGGCGGCATGGCCGAGATCGTCGGCTTCGACAAGAAGCTGCGTCAAGCGCGCCGCGAAACGCTCGAGATGTGCGTCAACGACCTGTTCCCCGGCGGCGGCGATACGCGCCAGGCGTCGTTCTGGACGGGTCTGCGCCCGATGACGCCGGACGGCACCCCGGTTGTCGGCCGCACGCCGGTATCGAATCTGTTCTTGAACACGGGGCACGGCACGCTCGGCTGGACGATGTCGTGCGGCTCGGGCCAGTTGCTTGCCGATCTCATCTCGGGTCGCCGCCCGGCCATTCAATCGGACGACCTCTCCGTTCATCGCTACCTCGGCGAGCTCGGCAGCGCTCCGCAACCCGCTTACGCGTAACGGCTCACGCATACCCTCAGTAGCCGGAAGCAGCACGAACGGCGCCCCAACCGGGCGCCGTTTGTTTTGCGTGCTCGCGTTTCAACGAGCGGCGCGATCGATGAGCGCACCCGCAGGTATGAGATTAGATAGCAAAAGGGGCACAGCTCTTTGAGCCGCGCCCCTTCGGGTGCTACCTTCATTCGCCGAATTTTTCGGCGACCCTCGCTCAGCCCAATGCGTTCACGAGTTCCGGTACGAGCGTGAACAGATCGCCGACGAGGCCGTAATCGGCCACGCTGAAGATCGGCGCTTCGGGATCCTTGTTGATCGCGACGATCACCTTCGAATCCTTCATCCCGGCCAAGTGCTGAATCGCACCCGAAATGCCGACGGCCACGTACAACTGCGGCGCGACGATCTTGCCCGTCTGCCCCACTTGGTAGTCGTTCGGCACGTAGCCCGCATCGACGGCCGCGCGCGAAGCGCCCAGCGCCGCACCGAGCTTGTCGGCCAACGGCTCGAGCACCTTCGTATAGTTCTCGCCGCTGCCGAGACCCCGGCCGCCCGAAACGATGATATTCGCGCTCGTCAGTTCCGGACGATCGAGCTTCGTCACTTCGCGGTTCACGAACTGCGAAACGCCGCGGTCGGCCGCCGCTTCGATCTTCTCGACCGACGCGCTGCCGCCTTCGCTTGCAACGGCGTCGAAGCCCGTCGCACGCACGGTGATCACCTTGATTGGATCGCTCGATTGAACCGTCGCGATCGCGTTGCCTGCATAGATCGGACGCTCGAACGTATCGGCCGATACGACAGCCGTGATTTCGCTGATCTGAGCGACATCGAGCTTGGCCGCCACGCGCGGCGCCACGTTCTTGCCGTACGCCGTAGCCGGCGCAACGATATGCGAATAATCCTTAGCCACGTTCAGCACGGTGGCTTCGACGTTTTCCGCGAGGCCCTCGGCCAGTTGCGGTGCGTCTGCGAGCAGCACCTTTGCCACGCCTGCAATCTTCGCCGCGGCGTCGGCCGCGCCTTGCGCGTTGTGGCCCGCGATCAGCACGTGCACGTCGCCGCCGATTTTTTGCGCGGCAGCCACGGTGTTCAGCGTCGCGCCCTTGATGGACGCGTTGTCGTGTTCAGCAATAACCAGAATCGTCATGTCTTTCGCTCCCCTCACAGCACCTTGGCTTCGGTCTTCAGCTTCTCGACCAGCGTCTGCACGTCCGGCACCATCACGCCGGCGCTACGCTTGGGCGGCTCTGCTACCTTCAGCGTCTTCAAGCGGGGAGCGACGTCCACGCCCAGGTCTTCGGGTTTGATCGTTTCCAACGGCTTTTTCTTCGCCTTCATGATGTTGGGCAGCGTCACGTAACGCGGCTCGTTCAGGCGCAGATCCGTCGTCACGACAGCGGGCAGCGTGAGCGTCAGCGTTTCCGCGCCGCCGTCCACTTCGCGAGCGACCGTCGCCTTGCCGTCCGCCACCGTGACCTTCGAGGCGAACGTCGCTTGCGGCAAGTTGGCGAGCGCGGCCAACATCTGGCCCGTTTGGTTCGAATCGTCGTCGATCGCTTGTTTGCCGAGAATCACGAGCTGCGGCTGCTCTTTGTCGACGAGCGCCTTCAACAGCTTAGCAACAGCCAGCGGTTGCAGGTCTTCGTTCGATTCGATCAGGATCGCGCGATCGGCACCGATCGCGAGCGCCGTGCGCAGCGTTTCTTGCGCTTGCGCCACGCCGGCCGATACCGCCACCACTTCCGTGGCCACGCCCGCTTCCTTCAGACGAACCGCCTCTTCCACGGCGATTTCGTCGAACGGGTTCATCGACATCTTCACATTCGCAATGTCGACGCCCGTGCCGTCCGACTTCACCCGGACCTTGACGTTGTAGTCGACCACGCGCTTGACAGGCACCAAAATTTTCATGCACACGCTCCAAAGTTACGAATACGTCAACCCAGCGGCCATTATAGCGACAGCCCATGCTGCAACCGCACTAACCGACGGTTCGGCAAAGCCCCAATGGGCAAAATGGGTAGCCCATGCGGGGCTGGCCCATGCCGGGCTGCCCCACTGAACTCAGTACCCCGGGGATGCCGCGAACGCGCCGCGGCGGCGCATTTCACAATAACGAACGATCGTTTTATTTTAAAGAGGAAGCGCGCCGTGCGCCAGGCCGGGTTTCGACCAACGCCTCTAACGCTCCCCGCTCATCGATGGCTCAAACGGCGGACGATCCAATCGCCGAACGACTGCACGAGCTGCACGAACACGATCAGAATCGCGACGACCGCCACCATGACCTCGGGCAAGAACCGCTGATACCCGTAGCGGATCCCCAAATCGCCCAATCCGCCGCCGCCGATCGCACCCGCCATGGCCGAGTAGCCTACGAGCGAGACGAACGTGATCGTCAGGCCGGCGACGATGCCGGGCAAGGCTTCGGGCAACAAGACTTTGAAGACGATCTGACGCGTGCTCGCGCCGAGCGCCTCGGCCGTTTCGATGAGCCCGCGATCGACCTCGCGCAACGCCGTCTCGACGAGCCGCGCGAAGAACGGCGCACAGGCGATCGTCAGCGGGACGACGGCGGCCGCGGTGCCGATCGAGGTGCCCACGATCAGCCGCGTGAACGGAATCACCGCCACGAGCAAGATGATGAACGGCGTCGAGCGTACGGCGTTGACGGTCAGGCCCATCGCGCGGTTCGCCGCCACGTTTTGGAGCACGCCGCCGCGATCCGTCAGAAACAGCAGCACGCCGAGCGGCAAGCCGACAAGCGCGCCGACCACCCCCGAGATGCCGACCATGATCAGCGTTTCCCAGAACGACTGAGCGAACATCGAGAACATTTCATCAAACATGCGAGAGCTCCTCGACGACGACGCCTTGCTCGCGCAGGAAATGAAGCGCGGCGGTCAATTGCCCGTGCTCGCCGCCGGCGAGTACGGCGAGCGAACCGAACGCCTGCCCTTGGATCTCATCGACCTGCCCATGCAGGATGTTGAAGTCGAGCGCATAGCGGCGAATCGTCTCCGAGAGGATCGGGCGATCGACGCCGGCGCCGGCGAATGCGAGCCGCAGCAATTGCCCCTCGCCGGCCTTCAGTTGTTCGGCTACGCGCGCCTTCACGGCACTCGGCAACTCGTGCGCAATGACGTCGCCCAGCAATGCGCGCGTGACGGCGTGACGCGGCTTCAGAAAGACGTCGATAACCTCGCCCTCTTCCACCACGCGTCCCGCGTCGAGCACGGCCACGCGATCGCAGACGTCCTTGATCACTTCCATTTGATGGGTGATGAGGACGATCGTCAGATTGAGTTCGCGATTGATGCGTTTGAGCAGTTCGAGAATCGAGCGCGTCGTTTCGGGATCGAGCGCCGAGGTAGCCTCGTCCGAGAGCAGCACCTTGGGCCGGCTCGCCAGCGCGCGCGCAATGCCGACGCGCTGCTTTTGCCCGCCGCTGATGCGCGCCGGATAGCGATCCTTCAACGTACTCAAGCCGACGAGTTCGAGCAGCGGCAAAACCGTCGCTTCGATTTCGGCCCGCTTCATGCCGGCCAGCTCGAGCGGCAATGCAACGTTATCGAAGACCGTTCGCGAGTTCAGCAAATTGAAATGCTGGAACACCATGCCGATTTCGCGGCGGGCCTCGCGCAATTGCTGAGCGCTCAGGGTATTCAACTGCTTGCCGTCGACGATGACTTCGCCGGCACTCGGCCGAGCGAGCAAATTGATCGTGCGCACGAGCGTGCTCTTGCCCGCGCCGCTACGGCCGATGATGCCGAAGATCTGGCCCGCCGGAATACTCAGATTGATGTCGTGCAGCGCATCGACCCAGCCGCTTGGGCCGGCGAAACGCTGCGAAATATGGCGTAGTTCGATCATGAAAAAACGAAACGGCGGGAACCGCGCCGACCCCGGGTCCTGCCGGGTCGCCGCATTCGCCGCCGTTGCAGCATGGGAGTAAGAATGACGACGTGCGATTTTATCGCGTCGCACAAATAGCGTTTAATAATTAATTTCCAGGTCTTCATGACTGAAGGCTATTAGAGGCGCTCGACCTCGCGGGTACGCCTTCCTAGCGCTGACGAGCGGCTATGATCCAGCGCAAACGACACCAGAATGGAGACGCGCCATGTCCACGACGACAGCGCCGCAAGACGAATTCGGCTCAGCCGCGACTAAACGCCGCACCACAGCCGAGCTTCCACAGCCGGAGGGTTCCGTGCGTGCTGCCGACGGCGTCGAACTCGCGCTCTATCGGTGGCCCAGTACCGTGCCGACGCGCGCAACGGTCGCGCTTGTCCACGGGCTAGCCGAACATGCGGGCCGCTATACGGCGCTTGCGGGCCGCCTCGGCGCGGCGGGAATCGAACTCGTGGCGATCGACTTGCGCGGTCATGGGCATTCGCCGGGCGAGCGCACCTGGGTGGAGCGTTTCGACGCCTATCTGGACGATGCCCGCGCGTTGCTCGACGCGGCGTCGCGTCCCGGCACGCCGCTGTTTTTGATGGGGCACAGCATGGGAGGCACGATCGCGACGTTGTTTGCGATCGAGCGCCTAGATGCCTTCGCCAAAGCGCGGCACCCGCTCGCCGGTCTCGTTCTCTCGAGCCCGGCGCTCGCACCCGGCAAGGACGTCCCGCGCTGGATGCTGTCGGCAAGCCGCATCGTGAGCCGCCTATGGCCGCGCTACAAGGCGATGAAGATCGAGCCCGCGCTGCTCTCTCGCGATCCGCTCGTGGTGCAGGCCAATCGCACGGATCCGCTCGTCCATCATGGCGCCGTCCCCGCGCGAACCGGCGAGCAGATCCTCGCCGCCATGGCGCGTATCGAACAAGGGCGCGCCTCGCTGCGGTTGCCGGTGCTCGTCTACCACGGAACGGCCGATAAGCTGACGGAGCCCGAGGGCAGCCGGGCGTTCGCCGCGCACGTCGGCTGCACCGACCGCACGCTTACGCTCTACGAGGGCGCCTATCACGAGACGATGAACGATCTCGATCGCGACCGCGTGATCGATGCGTTGATCAAGTGGGTCCTCGCGCACGCCTAACGGCCGATCATGCCTTCCAGGACGGCGCGCGCTTTTCGACGAAGGCTTGCATGCCTTCCTGCGCAGCCGGGTCGATCGCGTTGCAGGAGATCGTTTGGACCGCCATTTGATAGGCCGCCTCGATCCCCATCTCCAATTGCCGGTAAAAGAGCGACTTGCCCATGCCTACGGCAGCGGCCGGCTTATCGCATATGCGCTTGGCAAGAGCCGCCACGTCGTTATCGAGCGCGTCAAGCGGCGTCATATGGTTAATGAGCCCGAGTTCGCGCGCCTTGGCCGCATCGATGAAGTCGCCGGTCATCAGCATCTCGAACGCGGCTTTGCGCGGGATGTTGCGCGAGAGCGGCACGGCGGGCGTGGCGCAGAACAGTCCGTAATGAATACCCGACGTGGCAAACCGTGCCGTATCGGCCGCGACGGCCAAATCGCACATGGCGACGAGCTGGCAACCCGCCGCCGTCGCAATGCCTTGCACGCGAGCGATGACAGGCTGAGGCATGCGCTGAATCGTCATCATGAGCGCCGAGCAGCGCGCGAAGAGCTTCCGATAGAAGTCGAGCTCGGGCGTCGCCTGCAACTCTTTCATATCGTGCCCCGCGCAATACGCCCGCCCCTGCGCCGCCAGCACGACGACTCGCGCGTCGGACTGCGCGATTTGCGTGAGCGCGGTTTTCAGCTCGTCGATCGCTTGCTCGGACAATGCGTTGAACGCATCGGGCCGATTGAGCGTGACGCGCACGACGCCGGGCAGTCCATAAGCGGCTTGCTCGACCAATAGCGTGGGGGAAGAAGGAGACGACGAAACGGAGGAATTCATGATCTGTTGACTGCAAAAAGCGGTGAGCGGCCGCATGGTTTCCGATGGACGATTCGACGCGGCCAAGTCCGGCAAATCGATACGGCCGGTATCAAATCCCGGCGAGCGCGCGAATGTGCGCGACCACGCTACGTCCGAGCGCGGATAAGTTGTAGCCGCCTTCGAGGCAACTGACGATCCGTCCGCGTGCGTGGCGCTCGGCAATGGCGCGTATTTGCTGCGTGATCCACGTATAGTCGTTTTCGACGAGCCCCATGTTGCCGAGATCGTCTTCGCGATGGGCGTCGAACCCGGCCGAGACGAAAATCATCTCGGGCTTGAATGCCTCGAGCCGCGGCAGCCAGATCATATCGATGGCCTCGCGTACGGCCGACCCGGGCGTACGGGCGGGCATCGGCAAATTGACCATGTTGGGCGCTTGATTGTCGGCGCCGCTGAACGGATAGAACGGGTGCTGGAAGAAGCTGCACATCAGCACGCGCTCGTCGCCCGCGAACGCCGCCTCGGTCCCGTTACCGTGATGCACGTCGAAATCGATGACGGCAACACGCGCAAGGCCGTGCACTTCTAGCGCGCGGCGTGCGGCGATCGCCACGTTGTTGAAGAAGCAAAATCCCATTGCACGAGCGGGCTCCGCATGATGCCCGGGGGGACGCACGCCGCAAAACGCGTTCTCATAGCGCCCCTCGATCACCGCATCGGTCGCCGCGACGGCGGCCCCGGCCGCACGCAGCGCCGCTTGCCACGTGTGCGGATTCATCGCCGTATCGGGATCGATCCACGCGTACCCTTCCTGCGGCGCGCTGCGCTCGATGAACTCGATGTGCGCACGCGTATGGACGCGCGCGAGCTCGTCGATGTCGGCAAGCGGCGCGCTTTCGCGTTCGATCAATTCGGATATGCGGCTCGAGATCAATTGATCCTCGATCGCGGCAAGTCGCTCCGGACATTCCGGATGCCCCGGCCCCATCTCATGCAATGAACAATCGGGGTGTGAATAGAAGGCGGTCGCCATGATCGTTCGTATGCCGCGTGGCGCGGCGTGTCTCCTCAGTTGCTTCGTCGGCCCTCGATTCGGCCAGCGATCGAGCTACGTTACCACAGCCGGCCGCCGGCAATCCGTCCAATTCCGCTCAGAGGCTGTTGCGCGCGACACGATTGCGGGCCGCCGATCCCCGGCATGTAGGGCGTAACGGCACGATTCTCGGCGCGGCGGTTCCGCGTGCGGCAGCCGTTCGTTATACTGCGCCGAACCCTTGCCATTGCCCTCCTATGACCGGTCAATACGCTTCACCCGCAGCAAAACGGCGACGCCTCGCCGTGTTCGTCGCCCTGGCGCTCGGCGCCGCGGTTTCCTGGCAGGGCGCCTGCGCCCAGAGCACGTTGCCGGCCAAGCATGCACCCGGCCTCGCTCAAAACCAGGCACCGCAGGCACCGCAAGCAACGCCGCCGGGCTCCACCTTCGAAGAGGAAATCGTTCCGCAGCGCTACGCCGATAACGCCGACGTCAATGCGTTTATCGACGACATGGTGGCGCGTTACGACTTCGACCCTACGGCGCTGCACGCACTGTTCGCCGGCGTCAGTTACTCCGCGACGGCCGTTAAGCTCGTGACGCCCGCGCCCAAGCCGTTCCCGAAGAACTGGCGGGTCTATCAGGCGCGCTTTCTCGATCCGGTGCGGATCAATGCGGGCGTGAAGTTTTGGCGGCAAAACCGCGCAACGCTGCAACGCGCTTATGAACAATTCGGCGTGCCGCCCGAGGTTGTCGTCGGCATCATCGGCGTAGAGACGATGTACGGTCGCTACATGGGCAACTTCCGCGCACTCGATGCGCTGACGACGCTTGCGTTCGACTACCCGAATACGCCGAACCGCGCCGAGCGCGAGATGACGTTCCGCAAGAACCTCGAGGACTATCTCGTTTGGACGCGCGACGCCCAGCTCGATCCGACCACGGTGTTCGGTTCGTACACCGGCGCGATCGGCATCCCGCAGTTCCTGCCGAGCAGCATCGTCAAATACGCGGTCGACTACGAAGGCAATCACCACATCGATTTGCGCGCGAGCGAAGCCGACGCGATCGGCAGCGTCGCGAATTACCTCGCGCAAAACGGCTGGGAAAACGGCCGCCCCGTGGTATGGCATATCGCCGTGGACGCGGGCAGCATCGGGATCGCGCAGGCTGCGGCCGACGGCCAACCGGAGCCGCATTGGCCGCTCGCGCAGATGCTGCGCGCCGGCATGAAACTCGACGAGCCCAATTTCGATCTGGCCGCGGAAGACAGCACGCCCGTGACGGTCATCGACTTGCCGACTCCGTCCCAGCCTACCCAGTACATGCTGGGGCTGCAAAACTTCTACGTGCTCACTCGCTACAACCGCAGCTTCTTCTACGCGCTCGCGGTCTACGAACTCGGACAACGCGTGAAGGCCCGCATCGAGGCCGAGGACGGCGTGAAGCAAACGTCGGCGCCGGTAACGTCTGCAACGCCGCAGAGTACGCCCGCCCCGACGGCCGCACCCGCGCCGTCCGCGATCGCACCCGGTCAACCGGCAACCGAAAACGCCGCGCCGGCGCCAGCGCAATCGCCGTCGCAGCAAACGCCGCTCGAACCGCCGCGGCCGCAGTGAACGTCATGGGTCGACGGCGGGCCGCCCCGCCGTTGCACCCGCGACGGCCCTCCGTTCAGAAAGTCAAACTGGCGCTTGTCGGCGCAACCGACACGCCGTAATTGCAAGGCGGCGCGCTGTCCTGCAACAAGCCGCTCGCCTGCCAACCCGGGCGGCGGATCCGCTTATCGTAAACATCGAGTAGCGAGACCGACGTAAAGTCGACAAAACCGTTGGCCGAATACTGATCGCATGCACTGACGCCGTAGACTTCGACAACGCCCGCGAATGCCCAATCGAAGGTCTGGCCGAAGCTGCTCGTTTGTTTAAGCGTCGATTGACGGCCGTTCGTTTTGTCGACGGTCGCGACGTTCCATGTCGAACACATCTTGCCCGCCGCGCAATCCCCGCTGACGGTGCCGACGATCGTATCGCCCGTCCCTACGCCCTCGGGATTGCTGTAATTCACATTGCCCGAAGTGCAGCAATTCCAACTCGATATCGTCCACGCGTGGTCGTTAAAGCCGTTCCAGCCGAGTACGGGCTGCAAGATCGTGACCACGTTTTCGTAGTCTTCGAGTCCGGGGAAGTAATAGAGCACTTGGCCGGCGTCCGAACTCGGCCCGGACGGCACGAGCCATTTGGCTGCGATACCGCCGAACGGCGCCTTGTCGTTGAACCAGCTCGCCTCGAGCCAACCGTCCGCCGAGGGGGACGTCCCGGCCAGTCCAGGCACGGGCAAGCCCGCCGACGACGCCGTGCCGGCCGGCGCGATTCGCGCGCCTTGGGTCGCATAGCTAGGATAGGCGCACGCACGTACCGGTATGGTCGTACCATCGGCGCGTTCGATGCGTCCATCGCCGAGTAGTACTTGGTCGCGGCCGACCGGATGCACGCACGACGGATGAAAGAAACCGAACGGCGTGACGACGTACCCTTGGGGCACGCCACGAGGCGCATGGGCCGCAAGCGTCGGAGTCGGAGTCGAAGTCGGGTTTGGCCCTGCACCGCTCGCGGCCGACGGCTCACCGGCCCACGCATGAGTAAGTAGCGCGCCGAACAACACGGCGCCAAGCATAAAAAAAGCGGCGACGGCGCCCATTCGCGCTGTCGCCGCTTCGAGGTAGCGTTTTTGCATGTCCTTCTCCTGTCGAGCAGCGGAGCGCTTGCTCCGGCCGACGGAACTATAGGGCCCATCGAACGCTTAGCCTAGCCGTTCAATCGGCTAGGCATCGTCATGCAAGAACGCGCACGCGGCTTGCGCGTGCGCGATGCCCTCTCATCGCTATCTCTATTCGCGGCACGATGCTGCCGCATGCGAAGTCGTCAGGCCGGAAATACGCCCGTCGACAGGTAGCGATCGCCGCGATCGCAGACGATGAAAACGATCGTGGCGTTCTCGACTTGCCGCGCCACCCGCAAGGCCACTTCGCAAGCACCGCCCGAGGAAATCCCGCAGAAGATACCCTCGACCGATGCCATGCGACGTGCCATCGCCTCGGCAGCGGCTTGCGATACGCTCTCGGTCCGATCGACGCGCGTGCGGTCGAAGATCTTCGGCAAATACGCCTCGGGCCATTTGCGGATGCCCGGGATACGCGAGCCTTCCTCGGGCTGCGCGCCGATGATTTCGATCGCGGCGTTTTGCTCCTTCAGATACCGCGATACGCCCATGATCGTCCCCGTCGTACCCATCGACGAGACGAAGTGCGTGACACGGCCTTCGGTATCGCGCCAAATTTCGGGGCCCGTAGCTTCGTAATGCGCAACCGGATTGTCGGGGTTGGCGAACTGATCCAAGATGATGCCGCGGCCGTCCCGCTGCATCTGTTCGGCGAGGTCGCGCGCATACTCCATGCCGCCTTTCACGGGCGTCAGCACGATCTCGGCGCCGTATGCCGCCATGCTCTGGCGCCGCTCGACGGACAGGTCTTCCGGCATCAGCAACACCATTTTGTAGCCCCGGATCGCCGCCGCCATCGCGAGCGCGATGCCCGTATTGCCGCTCGTCGCCTCGATCAGCGTATCGCCCGGCTTGATGCGCCCGCGCGCTTCGGCTTTCGCGATCATCGAAAGCGCCGGCCGATCCTTCACCGAACCCGCGGGATTGTTGCCTTCCAGCTTCGCAAGCACGACGTTGTTGCGGCTGCGAATTTCATCGTCGGCCAAGCGGACGAGCTGGACAAGCGGCGTATTGCCGATCGTGTCTTCGATGGTTTTGTAGGACATGTGCGTGTACGCGCTGCGCGCCGTTCCGTTGAGCGATATCGATTCGTTCGATTGTAAAGCACCGCGCAAGCCATCGCCCGGTAGGGTCTTTTTCGGCGCATATCGCCGGCACCGCCGCCAAGCAAAAAACCCGCGACGCGTCGCGGGAAACCGTCGACGAAACATGACGGCTGAAGGAGCCTGCAAGCATGCGATGTTGCCCGCCCGCGCTTGCCCGGCGGGCCTCATCCGAACGGAGGCAAACGGATCAGGTTGGCGCGTTCGGTCACGCCGCAACCCGCCCCGAATCCGCATTCATCGCGTCGCTGACGGTCAAGCCCTCGGCACGCAGGCGCTCCACCGCCTGCCCGCCCAAGCCTTTGACGCGTTGGCCGAGATCGTCGGCGTCTTTAAACGGCCCGCCCGCGGCGCGCTCATCGACGATCGCCCGCGCCCGGGCGGGGCCGATGCCTTTGATCGCACGCAGCGCCGCTTCGTCGGCCGTGTTGACGTCGACATCCGCTGCATGAGCCAAAAGAAACGGAAACGCGGCGGCAAGGGCCACCGCGAACGAGAGAATGCGCTTGAACATGTTGCCTCCAGATGCAAAAGCCGGCCGGCGAGGACCGACCGTGAGGCTCCAAGTCTAAGAATCGCGCGCCGTGCCTTACAGTTGGCCGGATAGCCAACGCACGTAGCGATCGACGCCTTCTTGAACCGTCAGGAACGGCGCGTCGTAGCCGGCCGCGCGCAAACGCGTGGGATCGGCTTGCGTGAAGCACTGGTATTTGCCGCGCAGCGCATCGGGGAACGGCACGTATTCGATGAGCCCGCGCTGCACCATCTCGGCGAGCGAAAGCGGCGGCTGATTCTCGAGCGCGCGCAGCGTATTGACGACCGAGGTCGCGATATCGTTGAACGGCTGGGCGCGGCCCGTACCCAAGTTGAAGATGCCCGACTTTTCCGGATGGTCGAAAAAGAACAGATTCACCTTGGCCACGTCTTCGACCGACACGAAGTCGCGCGTTTGTTCGCCGGCCGGATAGCCGTTGTATTCGCCGAACAGCTTGACCTTGCCTTCGGCACGGAACTGATTGAAGTTGTGGAACGCGACCGACGCCATCCGCCCTTTATGGGCTTCGCGCGGCCCGTACACGTTGAAATAGCGAAAACCGGCGATCTGGCTTTTAGCACTCGGCATCACGCGGCGAACGACCTGATCGAACAAAAACTTCGAGTAGCCGTATACGTTCAGCGGCGCCTCCACTTCGCGCTCCTCGACGAAACGCGTCGAGCCGCCGTAGATCGCCGCCGACGAGGCATAAAGAAACTGCGCGCCTTGCGCCAGGCAAGCGTCCAACACCGCACGGCTATAACGGAAGTTGTTCTCCATCATGTAGCGGCCGTCGGTCTCCATCGTGTCCGAGCAAGCCCCTTCATGAAACACGGCTCGGACCTTGCCGAAATCGCCGCGAGCGAAACGTTCGACGAACTCCGTCTTGTCGAGGTAATCGTCGATCTCGCAAGCGACGAGGTTCTTGAATTTGTCGGCACGCGTGAGGTTGTCGACGGCGATGATGCGCGTTTCGCCGCGCGCGTTCAGCGCGCCAACGAGATTGGCGCCGATGAAGCCGGCGGCTCCGGTAACGATGACAGTCATGATCGTATTGGCGTTGATTCGATAACGATGATAGGCGGCCGATGCGGGTGCGGGCGAGCGCGGCTCGCGCTAACGCGCATCCGGCGGGAACAGTTCGTCATAATCGACGGTGGCCGTGCCGAGCTTGCCGACGACGATGCCCGCGGCGCGATTGGCCAGCGCCACGGCATCGACGAGCGGAAGCTGCGCGGCGAGCATGACGGCCAACGTGGCGATGACGGTATCGCCCGCGCCCGAGACGTCATAGACCTCGCGTGCAACGGCCGGCGCGGTGAGCGTGCTGCCATCCGCGGTGAACAGCGTCATGCCCTCTTCCGAGCGCGTGAGCAGGAGCGCATCGATGTCGAGCGATGCACGCAGCGCGGCCACGCGTGCATGCAAGTCCTCCTCCGACTTCCACTGCCCCACCACCTCGCGCAATTCCGCGCGATTCGGCGTGATCAACGTCGCGCCGCGATAGCGCTCCCAATCGTCGCCCTTCGGATCGACGAGCACCGGTTTACCGGCAGCCCGAGCCTTCGCGATCATCTGCGTCACGTGCGTGAGACCGCCTTTGGCGTAGTCGGACATCAAGATCACGTCGTGCTGCGCGAGCAGCGCATCGAAGCGCGCCAAGCCCGCCAGCAACGCTTCGTGCGCGGGCGTGTTCTCGAAATCGACGCGCAGCAATTGCTGCTGACGCGAAAGCACGCGCAGCTTGATCGTCGTCGACAGTTCGGGATCGCGCTCCAAATGCGGCGCCACGCCACTGTCCTTGAGCAGCTCGACGATACGTTCGCCCGGCTCGTCGCGCCCGACGACGCACAGCAGCCCCGCCTTCGCGCCGAGCGCCGCCGCATTGCGCGCGACGTTCGCCGCGCCGCCGAGGCGATCCTCTTGCCGCTGCACATGCACGACGGGCACGGGAGCTTCGGGCGAAATGCGATTGACGTCGCCGAACCAGTAGCGATCGAGCATGACGTCGCCCACGATCAGTACGCGCGCGTTGGCGAGCCGTTCGCGCGGCACGGGCGCAACCTGCACGGGCCGCGCCGCGCTATCGCGCACGTCCGGCTCGCGCGTCGAATCAGCCGCGCGCATCGGTTCGGGTATCGAGTTGGACATAAGGACGTCCGATTGCGTAATAGTCGATGCCCAATTCGGCCATCGCCAGAGGTTCGTAAAGGTTGCGGCCGTCGAAAATCACAGGCGTCTTCAGCACCGACTTCAAGTGCGCAAAATCGGGGCTCTTGAATTCCTTCCATTCGGTCACGATGACGAGCGCATCGGCGCCGACCAGCGTTTCGTCTTGGGTAGCCACGAACGTCAAGCGTGCCAGCGCGTCGGGCGAGTCGGCGAGATCGAGCGCAAATACGCGCCGCGCTTCGTTGATCGCAACCGGGTCGTAGGCGCGCACCCGAGCACCGCGCGCGAGCAATGCCGCGATCAGCCGCCGGCTCGGGGCCTCGCGCATATCGTCCGTGTTCGGCTTGAATGCGAGCCCCCATAGCGCGAACGTACGGTCCGTCAGATCGTCGCCCAACCGCGCCACGATCTTTTCCACGAGCACTTCCTTCTGCTCGTGATTGACCGCTTCGACGGCTTCGAGAATCCGCAACTGCTGGCCGTTCTCGCCGGCCGTGCGCACGAGCGCTTGCACGTCCTTCGGAAAGCACGAACCGCCGTAACCGACGCCCGCATAGAGGAAGTGATAGCCGATGCGCGGATCGGAGCCGATGCCGCGACGCACCTGCTCGATATCGGCGCCGACCCGATCGGCCAAGTTCGACATTTCGTTCATGAACGAAATGCGCGTGGCCAGCATCGCGTTGGCCGCGTATTTCGTGAACTCCGCCGAGCGAACGTCCATATAAAGCGTGCGCTCATGATTGCGGTTGAACGGCGCGTACAAGCGCTTCATTTTTTCGCGTGCGATCTGGCCGGCCGCGTCGTCGTCGATGCCGATCACGATGCGGTCGGGCCGCATGAAGTCGTCGACGGCGGCCCCTTCCTTCAGAAACTCAGGGTTCGAGACCACGGAGAAACCATGCGACATGCCGGCGTTCAACCCGCGCGCTTCGAGCTCCGAGGCGATCACGCCACGCACGCGCTCGGCGGTCCCGACAGGCACCGTCGACTTATCCACGACGACCTTGAAACCGTTCGAATAGCGGCCAATGTTGCGCGCCGCTTCTAGCACGTATTGCAGATCGGCCGAGCCGTCCTCGTCGGGCGGCGTGCCCACCGCAATGAATTGCACGTCGCCATGCTCGACGCTGGCCTTCACGTCTGTCGAAAACGTGATGCGGCCGTGGGCGCGCGTGCGCGCGATCATCTCTTGCAAGCCGGGCTCGTGAATCGGCACGCCGCCGCTATTGAGGATGTCGATCTTGCGCTGGTCGACATCGAGACAAAAAACGTCGTTGCCGATTTCCGCCAGGCATGCGCCCGTCACGAGGCCGACGTAGCCCGTGCCGATGATGGTGATTTTCATACGCGTTCCACAAGTTGGTGCCAGCTCAACACCGGCGCTCGGCCGCCGGCGGAATCACGTGCGCTCGCGCACGCGTACCGCCCGCCGCCGGGGTATCCATGAAGCCTCTCGCGCGGCTCGTTACGTCGAACGGCGCGAGGACGGACGCGATCAAGCCTGCGCCGCCCCGATCGGCTCGACTCGCCGCGGCGCATACGTTTCCCAGCCGCTGCAACCGGGGCATTGCCAGTAAAACAGGCGCACCCGGTAGCCGCAATTTTGGCATGTGTAACGTGGCAAATTTTTGGTGCGCTGCTTGATCAGCGTACGCATCAACTCGAGCTCGCCACGGCGCGGCTCCTCGGCCGCTTCGATTTGCGCATCGAGCAAGCGTGTCATCCCGGCCAAGTTCGGCGTCGCGCGCATCTGCGCACGCGCGAGGGCGTGCGCCGTATCGGCGCCGCATAGTTGGGCGACGTGCGGATAAGCGATATCGAGCAAATCGCTCGTCCCGTATTGCTCGACGTAGCCCGTCAGCAGCGCGGCGCCCTCCTGCGGGCGCGAAATCGCGGCGTACGCTTTCATCAGCTTTTCGGCAACGAGCGGAAGGTACGATGCGTCTTGCGACTCGACCCGTCGCCACGCTTCGATCGCGGCCGCTTGGTCGCCGCGCGCGGCCGCTACGTCGCCCGTGAGAATCGTCGCGCGTACGTTGCCGGGATTTACCTTCAGCGCGAGCTCGAGCTGCTCGGCGGCGCCGGGCGCATCCTTGCGCTGCAACGCCTCTTGCGCGAGTTCGCAATGAAATTGCGAGATCTCCTTGACCATGCGATCGGCGCCCATCGTCTCGAGCCGGTCGGCCGCATCGATTGCCTTGGCCCATTCCTTCTCGATCTCATAGATCGAGAGCAGCGCACGCTGCGCATCGCGCGCGTACTCGCCCGCGTCGAGGCGCCCCAGCGCCTCTTCGGCGCGATCGAGCAGCCCAGCCTTCAGAAAGTCTTGGCCGAGTTCGAACAGCGCATGATCGCGTTCGCTGACGGGAAGGTCGGCGCGGCTCAGCAAGTTCTGATGGATACGGATCGCGCGGTCGGTCTCGCCGCGCCGGCGGAACAGGTTACCGAGCGCGAAGTGCAGTTCGATCGTTTCCGGGTCGAGCTTCACGACCTCGATGAAGGCATCGATCGCCTGATCCGGCTGTTCGTTGAGCAGAAAATTCAAGCCGCGAAAATACGAGCGCGGCAAGTTGGCGCTTTCGGACAGCAGCGCCTTGAGGTCGTAGCGCGAGGTCATCCATCCAAGCGCGAACGCTACGGGGACGACGAGCAGCCACCAAAAATCGAGATCCATGCGAAGGTCGGTAAAGCGAGAAGAAAAGCGCGCGTGCGCTTAGATGACGGGCGGCATCGGCGGCTCGACGGGAACAACCGGCGCCTGCTCCCGCGCGGCGCGCAACTCGCGCCGCAAGCGTCCGCTCTCCAGCTTGAGCCGGACGACGGCCGGCAGCGCCGAGACGAGACCGGCGAACAGTCCCACCGCAAAAAACGCCAAACCGATCAAGATCAACGGCGCTTGCCATGTATATCCGGCGAAGTTCACCGTAGCGTTTTGCGTGTTGGCGAGCGCGAGCACGAGCAGCACCACGAACACGAGCACACGGATCAACCAGACGATAAATTTCATAGACGCTCTCTCGACGGCAACTGCGATTGTCGTGCGGGCACGGCCACGCCCAGTTCGACGGCCGGACCCCATAGCCGAAGCTGGGACGACCCAAGCCGGATGGCCCAACAAAAGTGCCCGTATTGTAATGGAAAGGATGACGAGCCGGCCGCGGCGCCGGGACGCCGCGTGCTGGCGCCACGCATGGTTCATGCCGTATCGGTGAATCGAGCGGTCGCCGTTTCGCTATGACGACGCGCTAGCTTGATGCCCGAATCCGATCGCGCAACGGCGCCGCATCATGGTGGGACTTGCACCCACAAGACTGCGCCCATACTGGGCGCACCAATGAAAAAAGCGCCCGAAGGCGCTCTTTCAAAATCGTTTTGCCGGTTTTCGCTGTCGGCGTTGGCGTCGACGACGATACCCAACGGCTTTGCTTTGCGCCGCCCGAACGGGCGAACGCAGCGCATTTAGAGGGCATCGTCCGTGCGGTCGACCGTCAACGGCTCACCGGCCCGGCCGTCCACCCGCTCGCGCAACTCCTTACCAGGCTTGAAGTGCGGCACGTGCTTTTCGGGCACGAGCACCTTCTCCCCCGATTTCGGATTGCGCCCGACGCGGGACGGGCGACGGTTCAGACCGAAGCTGCCGAAGCCGCGAATTTCAATGCGGTGCCCTTTGGCCAAGGCCTCGGACATCGCATCGAGCATCGTTTTGACCGCGAAATCCGCATCCTTGAGGACAAGTTGCGGAAATCGCGCTGCCAACTGGGCGACCAATTCCGATTTGGTCATACTGCGGCAGACCTCTCAAAGGCTTACTGATTCTGGCCGTCGAGCTTGGCCTTGAGCAGCGCGCCAAGGTTCGTCGTACCCGACGCTGCCGAACTCGTGTCGGCCGCCAGGCCGCGCATCGCTTCTTGCTGCTCAGCCGAATCCTTGGCCTTGATCGACAGGTTGATGCCACGCGACTTGCGATCGATGTTGATGATCATCGCGTTGACCTTGTCGCCTTCCTTCAGCACGTTGCGAGCATCTTCCACGCGGTCTTGCGCGATTTCCGAAGCACGCAGGTAGCCTTCGACGTCAGCCGACAGGGCAACCACAGCACCCTTCGCGTCCACCGCCTTCACCGTACCGTCGACGATCGAACCCTTGTCGTTCATTGCAACGAAGTTGCTGAACGGGTCGCCTTCGAGCTGCTTGATACCGAGCGAGATGCGTTCCTTCTCGACATCGATGCCGAGCACGACCGCTTCCACTTCGTCGCCCTTCTTGTACTTGCGGACGGCTTCTTCGCCGGCTTCGCTCCACGACAGATCCGACAGGTGGACCAGGCCGTCGATGCCGCCGGGCAGACCGATGAACACGCCGAAGTCGGTGATCGACTTGATGGCGCCCGTGATCTTGTCGCCCTTCTTGAAGTTGCGGCTGAAGTCATCCCACGGATTCGGCTTGCATTGCTTCATGCCGAGGCTGATACGACGACGGTCTTCGTCGATCTCGAGCACCATGACTTCGACTTCGTCGCCGAGCTGAACAACCTTCGACGGAGCGACGTTCTTGTTCGTCCAGTCCATTTCCGAAACGTGCACCAGACCTTCGATGCCCGATTCGACTTCGACGAACGCGCCGTAGTCGGTGATGTTCGTGACCTTGCCGAACAGACGCGTGCCCGACGGGTAGCGGCGCGAGATGCCTTCCCACGGATCGTCGCCCAGTTGCTTGATGCCGAGCGAAACGCGGTTCTTCTCTTGGTCGAACTTGAGGATCTTGGCCGTAACTTCTTGGCCGACCGACAGCACTTCGCTCGGGTGACGCACGCGGCGCCATGCGATGTCCGTGATGTGCAGCAGACCGTCGATACCGCCGAGGTCGACGAACGCACCGTAATCGGTGATGTTCTTGACCACGCCGTTCACGATCGCGCCTTCCTTCAGCGTTTCGAGCAGCTTCGCGCGCTCTTCGCCTTGCGTCGCTTCGATGACGGCACGGCGCGACAGCACGACGTTGTTACGCTTGCGGTCGAGCTTGATGACGCGGAATTCGAGCGTCTTGCCTTCGTACGGCGTCGTGTCCTTGACGGGACGCGTGTCGACGAGCGAACCCGGCAGGAACGCGCGGATGCCGTTGACCATGACGGTCATGCCGCCCTTGACCTTGCCCGTGATCGTGCCGGTCACGAGTTCGTTGTTGTCGAGTGCCTTTTCCAGCGACAGCCACGAAGCGAGACGCTTGGCCTTGTCGCGCGACAGGATCGTGTCGCCATAACCGTTTTCGAGCGCGTCGATCGCGACCGAAACGAAGTCGCCCGCCTGCACTTCTACCTCGCCCGCGTCGTTCAGGAACTCTTCGAGCGGGATATAGGCTTCGGACTTGAGACCTGCATTGACGACCACGAAGTTGTGGTCGACACGCACGACTTCGGCGGAGATCACTTCGCCGGCGCGCATGTCTTGCTTGGTCAGCGACTCTTCGAAAAGGGCCGCGAAAGATTCGGTGTTCGGGTTGGAGGTTTGCAGGTCGGACATAAAAATCGTAGTTGCATGGCTTCGCGGGTGTCAGTGCCGGCGAAATGCCGCCGGTCACGCTGCGACGTCGTTGCGAACGCCATACGGGGTTAAGGGTTAATCCCACGCTCGAGGCACCACGGGCGCCTCAAGCACCTACCGCACCCGATACCAATTCACCACTTCGCCGACCGCTTGGTCGATCGAAAGCGCCGAGGTATCGAGCAGCTTTGCATCTGCCGCAGGCTTGAGCGGCGCGGCGGCGCGGTTACTGTCGCGTTCGTCGCGCTCACGCAAATCCCGGAGCAAGTTATCTATATTAGCAGAAAACCCTTTTTGGATCAATTGCTTATACCGTCTGGCCGCGCGAGCCTCGACGCTGGCCGTCAGAAACACTTTCAAGACGGCATCGGGGAAGATCACGGTGCCCATGTCGCGACCGTCGGCCACGAGTCCGGGCTCCTTGCGAAACGCCCGCTGGCGCGCCACCAGCGCGGCCCGCACGTTCTGGTGGACGGCGATCGCGGAGGCCCGGTTGCCGATTTCCTCGGCCCGGATTTCGCTCGAGACGTCCACGCCGTCCAGTTGCGCGCAGCCCTCCCGGAACGTGATGTGCAGGTCGCCCACGAGAGCGGCCAAGGCCGTATCGTCGTCGGGCGCGACGCCGTAGCGAACGCTGGCCAGGGCGGCGAGCCGATACAGCGCCCCGCTATCGAGCAAGTGGAAGCCGAGCTGGGCGGCGACGAGCGCCGCGACGGTCCCCTTGCCGGAAGCGGTGGGACCGTCGATTGCGATGACGGGCGTTTGGTGAAACGGGCGAGTCGGTTTCATCTAGGCAAAAGGTCGAACATCAAACGCAGGCGAGCGTTTTGAAGCGGTCGAAATAATCGGGAAAAGTCTTGCCGACGCACTTCGGGTCGTTGATTCGCACCGGCACGCCACCGAGCGAAACGAGCGAGAAGCACATCGCCATACGGTGATCGTCGTAGGTATCGATCGCCGCGTTCGGCATGAGCTCGGCCGGCGGCGTCACGATGAGGAAATCCGGGCCCTCCTCGATCGTTGCGCCGACCTTGCGCAACTCGGTCGCCATCGCGGCGATCCGGTCCGTCTCCTTCACGCGCCAACTGCCGATGTTGCGCAACTTCGTCGTGCCGCGCGCGAACAGCGCACACACGGCAATCGTCATCGCGGCATCGGGAATCAAATTGAAATCCATGTCGACGGCTTCGAGCTGGCCATGATCGTGGCCGACACCGCGCACCTCGATCCAATCCTCGGCCATCGTGACGTTAGCGCCCATGGCCGTCAGTGCGTCGGCGAACGCGACGTCGCCTTGAATGCTCGCGCGGCCCACGCCGACGACGCGCACCGGTCCCCCAGCGAGCGCCCCCGCGGCGAGGAAATAGGACGCCGACGAGGCATCGCCTTCCACCATGATCGCGCCCGGCGAGCGATAGCGGCCGCCGGCCGGGATCGTGAAGCGCTGCCAGCCTTCGCGCGCAACCGTCACGCCGAAGCGCTCCATCAACTTCATCGTAATTTCGATGTACGGCTTCGAAATGAGCTCGCCCTCGACTTCGACGACGATCGCGCCGCTTTTGGCATGGACGAGCGGCAGCGTCATCAAGAGCGCCGTCAGGAACTGGCTCGAGACGTCGCCGCGCACGCGGATCGGCTCGTCGACAGCGATTTGCCCGCCATGGATGGCGAGCGGCGGATAGCCTTCGTTTGCCTCGTAATCGATCTGCGCGCCGATTTGGCGCAGACCGTCGACGAGATCGCCGATGGGCCGCTCATGCATCCGCGGCACGCCATGCACGCGGTATTCGCCGCCGTTGACGGCCAGCGCGGCCGTCAACGGGCGGATCGCCGTGCCGGCATTGCCGAGAAAGAGGTCGGCCGTTTTGGCGGGAAACGCGCCGCCCGCACCTTGTACGACGCAGACGTCGGCATCGCGCGTGAATTTCACGCCGAGCGCGGCCAGCGCATCGAGCATGACTCGCGTGTCGTCGGAATCGAGCAGATTCGAGATCGTCGTCTCACCTTCGGCCAGCGCGGCCAGCAAGAGCACGCGGTTCGAAATGCTCTTCGAGCCGGGCAGGCGGATCGTGCCTTGCGCCCGGGAGTAGGGTCCGAGATCGAGGTAATCCATGAGGGTTCCTTTTATTTCGGGACGAGATGACCGCCCGCGCGGCCGCCGCGTTCCTGCCATTGCGTGCGTGCTTCGCGTGAGCGGGCGAAAACGGCTTCGAGCGCGGCGCCGTCGCCCGCGACGATGGCGGCGCGCAGCGCGGCGAGCACCGCGGTGTAGCTATCCAACTCGTCGACCAATGCGTCACGGTTGGCCAGACAGACGTCGCGCCACATTTCGGGACTCGATGCCGCGATACGCGTGAAGTCGCGGAATCCGCCGGCGGCGAACGAAAACTTCAGCGCCGCGTCCGGCGCGCTCAAGATAAGCTCGACGAGCGCGAACGACAGCAAGTGCGGCAAGTGACTGACGGAGGCGAACACGCGGTCGTGCTGCTCGTGGCTCATCGTGCTCACGAGTGCGCCGGTCGCGCGCCAGAGCGCATCGATGCGAGCGACGTCGTCGGGCCGATTTTCCGGCAGCGGACAGAGTACGACATTGCGGCCCACGTAAAGATCGGGCAACGCGGCTTCGACGCCGCTCGATTCGCGCCCCGCGATCGGATGACCCGGGACGAACTGCGACACGCGCTCGCCTAGCGCAGTGCGCGCGGCTGCAACGACATCCGATTTGGTGCTGCCGGCGTCGGTCACGATCGTGCGCGTGTCGAGAAACGGGGCGATGCGCGCAAGCAGCCGCTCGGTCTGTGCGACGGGCGCCGCGACGAGCACGAGGTCCGCGCCCGCGAGTGCGGCCGAGAGCTCGGCGTCGTCGTCGAGCGAGGCGACGTCGTCGACGACGCCGAGCTCACGGGCACGCTCGGCCGAGGCCAACGTCCGGCCCACGCCGACGATCCGTCCGCCGTGCGCCGCGCCCGCGCGCTCGCGCATCGCGCGCGCCAGCGAGCCGCCGATGAGGCCCACGCCGAAAATCACGAGTTTGTCGAAGGTGAACGTGGTCACGAATGGCTCAAAAACGAAAAAATTTGCGCACGCGTACGGCGCGCGCAAGATGCATGGCGCGGCTCACGCCTGCGCCAGCGCTTGTTCAAGTGCGGCGAGGAACGCCTCGTTTTCGTCGGGAAGACCGATCGTCACGCGCAACCACTGCGGTAGCCCGTAGCTGCCGACCGGACGCACGATGACGCCTTGCTTGAGGAGCGCAAGGTTGACGCGCGCACCGGCGCCGTCGTCGCTTCCCACGCGCACGAGCACGAAATTGCCGAACGATGGCACGTACTCGAGCCCGAGTTTATCGAACGCCTGCGTCAAGCGCCGGTAGCCCTCGGCGTTCAGCGCGGCCGTCTTTTCGAGGAAGGCCGTATCGCCGAGCGCCGCGATCGCCGCGGCCTGCGCCATCGTGTTGACGTTGAACGGCTGGCGCAGCCGGTTGAGCAGATCGGTCAACTCCGGTTGCGCGATCGCGAATCCGACCCGCAGCCCCGCGAGGCCGAACGCCTTCGAAAACGTGCGCGAGACGACGAGATTCGGATAACGGCGTACCCACGCTATCGAGTCGTAGCGCAGCTCGGCCGGCAGGTACTCCGTGTACGCCTCGTCGAGCACCACGACGACACGCCTCGGCACCTTCTCGAGAAATGCCTCGAGCGCCGGCCCCTCGATGAACGTCCCGGTCGGATTGTTCGGGTTGGCGATGAACACGAGGCGCGTGTCCTCGTCGATGGCCGCGAGCATTGCGTCGAGATCGTGGCCGTGCCGCACCGCGGGAACGACGATCGCTCGTGCGCCGAGCCCTTGCGTGGCCAGCGCATAAACCGCGAACGAGTATTGCGCATAGACGACCGATTGTCCCTTTTCGACGAACGCGTGCGCGGCGATCTCGAGGATGTCGTTGCTGCCGTTGCCGAGCGTGATCCATTCCGCGGGCACTTCGTAGCGCGCCGCAAGTGCGGCCTTCAGCTCGAACGCGTTCGAATCGGGATAGCGGCCGAGCTCTTGAGCGGCGCGCGCCATCGCAGCCTTGGCCGAGTCGGGCATGCCGAGCGGATTTTCGTTCGATGCCAGCTTCACGATGCGCGCCTCATCGAGCCCGAATTCGCGTGCGACTTCCGAGATCGGCTTGCCGGCAACGTAGGGGGCGATTTGGCGCACGTAGGAAGGGCCGTATTGCATCGTCATGAGTCTCTCCAAAGCGGACAGCACGAATTCGTAGGACCGATGGATGCCGATGCGCGAGCGCATCCATCGTCGCGGGTCGAGCGGATCGCGCCGGTCGCGGACATGCGCGACATCAGCGCGAGCGCGGATACGAACCGAGGATCTTGAGGAACGCGGCCTTCTTCCCGAGCTCGGCGAGCGCGTGAGCGACGGGCGAATCCTCGCGATGACCTTCGACGTCGATATAGAAGTAGTACTCCCACGTACCGGCGCGAGCGGGACGCGACTCGAACCGCGTCATCGACACACCGTGCCGCGCCAACGGCTCGAGCAGCTTGAACACCGCGCCCGGCTCGTTCTTCACCGATACGATCAACGAAGTCTGGTCATGTCCGCTGCGGCCCGCCGGCGTATGGCCGATCATCACGAAGCGGGTTCGATTGTGAGGATCGTCTTGAATCAACGGGCTCGCGACCTGCAAGCCGTAGAACGCCGCCGCGCGGTCGCTCGCGATCGCGGCAATGCTCGGATCGAGCGATGCCATGCGCGCCGCTTCCGCGTTGCTCGAGACGGCTTGCCGCTCGATATGCGGCAAGTTCGCCGTCAGCCAGCGTTGACATTGCGCAAGCGCTTGCGGATGCGCGCAAACGCGCGAGATGCCCGTGAGCGCGCCGCTTTGCGTCAGCAAGTTGTGCCGAATCGCCAAGGCGAGTTCGCCGCCGATCAGCAATTGCGATTCGAGCAGGAGGTCGAGCGTGCGCGACACCGCCCCTTCGCTCGAGTTCTCGACGGGCACGACGCCGAACTGCGCGCCGCCCGCCTCGACGCTACGAAATACCTCGTCGATCGACGGGCACGGCAGCCCCTGGATCGAATGGCCGAAGTATTCATACATCGCCTCTTCGCTATAGGTACCGGCCGGGCCGAGATACGCCGCGGTGACCGGCTGCTCGAGCGAGCGGCTCGCCGCCATGATCTCGCGCCAAATCGCGCTGATGTGATCGCCCTCGAGCGGACCTTCGCTCAACGCCTGCAAGCGCGAAATCACCTGCTGCTCGCGCTCGGGGCGGAACACCGGTGCGTTGTAGTGCTTCTTGACCTCGCCCACTTCGAGGGCGATCGCCGCGCGTTGATTGAGCAGCGCGATGACCTGCGCGTCGATCGCATCGATCGCATCGCGCAGCGGTTTCAACTTTGAATTAAGTTCGTCGTCCATGCGTAAAACGGCCGTATCGAAAACGGGCGGCGTCGCACGCGCGCCCTACCCTGCGCGGTTAGGCGCGAGTGCGTTCGAAATCCTTCATGTACTCGACGAGCGCTTTAACGCCCTCGAGCGGCACCGCGTTGTAAATCGACGCCCGCATGCCGCCGACGGACTTGTGGCCCTTAAGCTGCATCAGCCCGCGCGCTTTCGCGCCGGCCAGGAAATCATCATTGCGCGATTCGTCCACGAGGAAGAACGGTACGTTCATTCGCGAACGCGATTCGCGCTCCACTTTGTTGACATAGAAGCTGCTCGCATCGATCGTCTCGTACAGCAGCTTCGACTTTTCGAGGTTGCGCGCCTCGATTTCCTGCAATCCGCCCTGCCGCTTCAGCCACTTGAAGACGAGGCCCGCGATATAAATCGCATACGTGGGCGGCGTGTTGTACATCGAATTGTTCTCGGCGACGATGCGCCACTCGAACGCCGACGGGCAAATCGACAGCGCACGGTCGAGCAAGTCCTCGCGCACGACGACGATCGTCAAACCCGCCATACCGATGTTCTTCTGCGCCCCGCCGTACATGACGCCGTACTTGGCGACGTCGAGCGGGCGCGACAAGACATGCGAGGAGACGTCCGCCACGAGCGGGACGTCGCCAAGCTCGGGAATATCGAAGGTCTCGACGCCGTGAATCGTCTCGTTCGTGCAAAGGTGCACGTAGGCGGGATCGTCGGACAATTGCCACTCGGCACGCTTGGGCGCGCGCGTGAATCCGTTCGCCGTCTCGCCGCTCGCGGCCAGATGCGGCTTGCAGTACTTGGCGGCTTCCTTGAACGTTTTTTGCGACCACGATCCGGTCACGACGAAATCGGCGACGTCGCGCTTGCCGAGCATGTTCATCGGCACGATCGCGTTTTCGCCGAGACCGCCGCCTTGCAAGAACAAGACTCGGTGACTCGCGGGCGCCTGAAGCAACTCGCGCAGGTCGGTGAGCGCTTCTTCGTGAATCGACATGAACTCGCGGCCGCGATGACTCATTTCCATCACGCTCATGCCGCTGCCATGCCAATCGAGCATTTCATCGGCCGCTTGACGCAACACCTCTTCGGGCAACGCCGCCGGACCAGCCGAGAAATTGAAGACGCGCATCGTGAGAACCCCCGAGGAAGATTGAACGGATGGGCGCAAACGAGCGGAGGCGCATGGCCGCCGTCGAATTCGCCGGACTCAAGTCAGAAATAGATAATGGCCGTTCGCGCATCGCGCGCAAACGGCCATTATCGCACCGCCGATCGAAAACCGCTTGCACGAGGCCCGGCAAGCGGGCCTGCGCGCCAAGCCCTCACGGGCTTGAACGCGGTTTACTTGCCGGGCTTGACCGCGGCCACTTCCTTATCGGCTTGCGTGCGCGTAGCCTGGATCGACTGCGGCATGTACTTCTGCATCAGGCTGCCGACGACATCGCGGCCAACCTGGTCTTGCACCTGGATGAACTTGCGGCCCGTCGAGCTCTTGTAGAACTTCGTCAGATCTTTGAGTTCGTCCGTCGAGTAATACTTCGCGTATGCGTCGTATTGCGCTTGCATTGCGTCTTGGCGGAAACCGTCGGTCGAGAAGACTTGACCTGCCGAATCCACGAGCTTGGGCACTGCGTTCTTTTGCAGCGCCGGCACGGCGGCTTGCTTCTGCTTGTCGTTCAGCGTCTTGTTCTCCGACAACGCTTCCGACAGGATTTCCGGCACGTATTGCTTCGCCTGCATCTGAGCGCTGTTACCGATCGCACCGACGAGCTTTTGCGCGTCGATCGCTTCCAGCAGCTCCTTGATCGCAGCTTGCTTGGCCGGATCGACCGGCGCGGCGGCCGTGGCAGTCGAAGCCGCGGGCGCTTGGCTTTGGAGGGCTTGCGCCATCGCGAAAGTCGGCACGAAAGCAGCCAGCAGCATCCATTGCTTGAATCGTCGTTGCATCATCACTCCCTCTAAAAAATGAATCGTTCGCGCGCGCAGCCTCGCGGCGGCTTTGTCGGATCCGCCCTCGTGAACCACGACGGACCCGCCTACCTATAACGCGATCGCTCGCGCGCTTCGTTGTCTTTCGTCAAACCGCGGGCCCGGCCGACTACTGCGCGGCGTCCTCGCCCGCTTCGTCGTCCGATGCGGCGCCGTCGGCATCCCCATCGACATCGGGATCGGGATCGGCTTCCGCAATCTGTTGCAGGCCAGACAGTTTCGTACCCTCGTCAAGGCTGATGAGTGTAACACCCTGAGTCGCCCGGCCCATCTCGCGGATCTCCGAAACACGTGTGCGAATCAACACACCCGTCGTCGTGATCAACATGATCTGGTCTTCGGGGTCGACGAGCGTGGCGGCTACCACCTTGCCGTTACGCTCCGACGTCTGGATCGCGATCATACCCTTCGTGCCGCGCCCGTGCCGCGTGTACTCCGTGATCGGCGTACGTTTGCCGTAGCCGTTCTCGGTCGCCGTCAGCACGGACTGCGTTTCGCTGCCGGCCACGAGCATGGCGATGACCTGCTGCCCGTCTTCCAGCTGCATGCCGCGTACGCCGCGCGCCTCACGGCCCATCGGACGGACGTCGTTCTCGTCGAAGCGCACGGCCTTGCCGGCATCGGAGAAGAGCATGACGTCGTGCTGACCGTCGGTGATGTCGGCGCCGATGAGGTAATCGCCCTCGTCCAGACCGACGGCAATGATACCTTTGCGCAATGGTCTGCTGAAAGCTTCGAGCGGCGTCTTCTTGACCGTGCCGAGGGCCGTGGCCATGAAAACGAATTTGTCGGCGGAAAACTCCTTCACCGGCAGCACGACGTTGATCTTCTCGCCTTCCTGCAACGGGAACATGTTCACGATCGGACGGCCGCGTGCGTTACGCGAGCCTTGCGGCACTTCGTAGACCTTGACCCAGTAGACGCGGCCGCGGTTCGAGAAGCACAGAATGTGATCGTGCGTGTTCGCGATGAACAGCGTATCGATCCAGTCGTCTTCCTTCATCTGCGTGGCCTGCTTGCCGCGCCCGCCGCGCTTTTGCGCCCGGTATTCGGACAGCGGCTGCGACTTGACGTAGCCGCTGTGCGACATCGTCACGACCATGTCCTGCGGCGTAATCAGATCTTCGGTGTTCAGCTCGGTGGCGTTCAGCTCGATCTTCGAGCGGCGCGCGTCGCCGAACTCGGCCTTCACGGCCGTCAACTCGTCGCCGATGATCGCCGTGATGCGCTCCGGCCGCGCCAGAATGTCGAGCAGATCGGCGATCTGAGCCATGACTTCGCGGTATTCGCCGATGATCTTGTCTTGCTCGAGGCCCGTCAGGCGCTGCAAGCGCATCTGCAAGATCTCCTGCGCCTGCGTATCGGACAGCTTGTAAAGGCCATCCCCCTGCATGCCGAACGCCGGATTCAAGCCTTCCGGGCGGTACGCTTCGCGCCCGCCGGCGGCGGCGTTCTCCGACTCGGCGCGGGACAGCATGTCGCGCACGAGCGAGGAATCCCACGGGCGCGCCATGAGCTCTTGCTTGGCGATCGGCGGCGTCGGCGCGGCCTTGATGATCGCGATGAACTCGTCGATGTTCGCGAGCGCCACGGCCAGGCCTTCGAGCACGTGGCCGCGTTCGCGCGCTTTGCGCAGTTCGTATACAGTGCGCCGCGTCAGTACCTCGCGCCGGTGCGAGAGGAATGCGTCCAGCATTTCCCGCAGATTCAGCAGCTTCGGCTGGCCGTCGACGAGCGCGACCATGTTCATACCGAACGTATCTTGCAGCTGGGTCGCCTTGTACAGATTGTTCAGGACGACCTCGGGCACTTCGCCGCGCTTCAGTTCGATAACGACGCGCATGCCGCTCTTATCCGATTCGTCGCGGATATCGGAGATGCCCTCGAGCTTCTTCTCGTTGACGAGTTCGGCGATCCGCTCGAGCAGCGAGCGCTTGTTCACCTGATACGGCAACTCGTCGACGATGATCGCCATGCGTTGACCGCGGTCGATCTCCTCGAAGTGCGTAGCGGCCCGCATGACGACGCGGCCGCGCCCCGTGCGGTACCCGTCGCGCACGCCCGCCACGCCGTAGATGATGCCGGCCGTGGGGAAATCGGGCGCCGGGATGATCTCGATCAGCTCGTCGATCGTTGCCTGCGGATTGTTCAGAAGATGGTGGCAGGCGTCGACGACTTCGCTCAGATTGTGCGGCGGAATGTTCGTCGCCATCCCGACGGCGATCCCCGACGAGCCGTTGATCAGCAAGTTCGGGATGCGCGCCGGCAGAATCAGCGGCTCGCTTTCGCTGCCGTCGTAGTTTGGACCGAAATCGACCGTTTCCTTGTCGATGTCGGACAGCAGCTCATGGCCGATCTTGGCCATGCGGATTTCGGTGTACCGCATCGCGGCGGCATTGTCGCCGTCGATGGAACCGAAATTGCCCTGCCCGTCGACGAGCATGTAGCGCAGCGAAAAGAACTGCGCCATACGCACGATCGTGTCGTAGACCGCGACGTCGCCGTGGGGGTGGTATTTACCGATGACATCGCCCACGATACGCGCCGACTTCTTATAGGCGCGGTTCCAGTCGTTGTTCAGCTCGTGCATCGCGTACAGGACGCGGCGGTGCACCGGCTTGAGGCCGTCCCGAACGTCGGGAAGCGCACGCCCCACAATCACGCTCATCGCGTAATCGAGATACGAACGGCGCATTTCCTCCTCGAGGGAGATCGGCAGAGTCTCTTTGGCGAATTGATCCATTATCCGTATCGTTTTCGGGCGCGAGCGGAGCGAAAACAGCACAGCGCGCCCACTCCCGCGGGCCCGGCAGGAGGCGCCGGGCATCACGCGATTCTAACATGGCCGCCATCGCCGCCCGAGATATACGGCATGTACTCCCCTACGGCCGCACGCGAGAACCGCCCAGGCGCCGCGCATTCTTGCTACCCGCAGCGGCGATTGTTTCGCGCAAGCTGGCACGGGACGTGCAGCCGCCGATCGCCCGCAAAGCCGCGCCCCGCCTTCCTGTTGCTCAAGCACCACAATCGAAAGAGGCGGTTGGAGACGGCGGGATTTTTTTTTCGTAAGAAGGGAACGATATGGCAAAATGCCAACGCACTTGGTTAGACACTGCTCGAAGTGTCCACAGGGTCGAGCGTTTTTTGTACCGCACCAATGTTATACTTCGAGCAATGTATGACTTGTCTTCGTCATCCAGGCTCGCAGTAAACCTGCGGTAATCTCAATTTCGAGAGGAGAAATATGAATAAATTTTCAAAGCTCGCGTTCATTGCAGCTACCGCAGTTGTGGCTGCATCCGCATCGGCCCAATCGGTGCCGGCGTCGCGACAAGCTACGAACGACAACTGGGTGAACGGCACCGGCGAATACGTGTGGATGAACGGCACGAACGAGCTTTGCTGGCGCGATGCGTTCTGGACGCCGGCCACGGCCAACGCCAAGTGTGACGGCGCGCTCGTCGCGCAAGCCCCGACGCCGCCGGCTCCGGTCGCTCCGGTTGCTCCGGCGATCACGAGCCAAAAGGTGACGTACCAAGCCGACACGCTGTTCGACTTCGACAAGGCAATCCTGAAGCCGGCTGGCAAGTCGAAGCTCGACGAATTGGCTTCGAAGCTCGAAGGCATGAACCTGGAAGTCGTCGTTGCGACGGGCTACACGGACAAGATCGGTTCGGACAAGTACAACGACCGTCTGTCGCTGCGCCGTGCGCAAGCTGTGAAGGCTTACTTGGTCAGCAAGGGCGTGCCCGCCAACAAGATCTACACGGAAGGCAAGGGCAAGCGTAATCCGGTCAAGACGGACTGCGCGCAGAAGAACCGCAAGGCGCTCATCGCTTGCCTGGCACCGAACCGTCGCGTGGAAGTGGAAGTTGTCGGCACGAGCAGCAAGCCGGCCGGCCAATAAGCCACCGCTCCCGCTTCAAGAAAAACCCCGCTTCGGCGGGGTTTTTTTCTGGCGGCACCGGTTGCGCCGCGCCCTGTTTTGCGGCAGCGCGCAACCCTCGATATACTCAGCCTAATTCCCGGTCTACCCCTCTCGCAACGTTATGACGAATGCCGATCCCCACGAGCTACGGAAATTTAGCGACCTTGCACACCGCTGGTGGGATCCAAATGCAGAATTCAAACCGCTCCATGAACTGAATCCCGTCAGGCTCGGCTGGATCGACGCCCATGCGCATCTGCCCGGCAAGCGCGTACTCGACGTCGGCTGCGGCGGCGGCATTTTGTCCGAGTCGATGGCAACGCTCGGCGCGCAGGTCAAAGGCATCGATCTCTCGAACCAGGCGCTTGGCGTCGCAGATCTGCATAGCCTCGAGAGCGGCGTGACCGTCGAATACGAGGAGATCGCGGCCGAAGCGCTCGCGGCCCGCGAGCCCGGCAGCTACGACGTTGTTACGTGCATGGAGATGCTCGAGCACGTGCCCGATCCGGCGGCGATCGTCAAAGCCTGCGCGACACTCGTCAAACCCAACGGCTGGGTGTTTTTTTCGACGCTCAACCGGAACGTAAAGTCTTATCTATTGGCCGTCATCGGCGCCGAATACATCGCCCAGATGCTCCCCAAGGGCACGCATGATTACGCGCGCTTCATTCGTCCGTCCGAGCTTGCGGGCTTCGCGCGCGCCGCCGGATTGCACGCCGTTGAAGTCAAGGGGATTACGTACCGTCCGCTCGGCAAGCACTTTTCGCTTTCGGACGATACGAGCGTCAATTATCTGTTCGCCTGCCGCCGCGACGCCTAAGCCGCGGGCAAGCACCGGCGCACGCCGCGCTTGCCCCTATTCGACCCTTTCGCCCGCCCTCGACTTCTCCGATTTATGAGCCATACGATCTCGCCCAGCGACCAACCGAACGATGCGCCGAACCTCGCGCAATGCCGCGCCGCGCTGTTCGATCTCGATGGCACGCTTGCCGATACCGCGCCCGACCTCGTGGCCGCCGTCAATAAGATGCGGCGTGACCGGGGGCTTGAATTGGTTCCGGTGGAGCGGCTGCGGCCGTTGGCCTCGGCTGGCGCGCGAGGCTTGATCGGCGGTGCCTTCGGTATCGGTCCCGAGCATCGCGAATTCGCGCCGATGCGCGAGGAATTCCTCGCCAATTACGAAGCCGACTTGTGCATCGAAACGACGCTGTTCCCGGGCATTGCCCAATTGCTTGAAGCGCTCGATGCGCGCGGCATTCGCTGGGGCATCGTCACCAACAAGGTCGGGCGGCTTACTGTGCCGCTCGTCGAGCAACTGGGGCTCTTGGCGCGCGCGGGCTGCGTCGTGAGCGGCGATACGACGCCCCACTCGAAGCCGCACCCCGCCCCGCTGCTGCACGCCGCCGAAGCTCTCGCCTTGCTGCCCGCGCAAATCGTCTACATTGGCGACGACCTGCGCGACATCCAAGCGGGCTTCGCGGCCGGGATGGCCACCGTGGCCGCGGCATACGGATACTGCGGCGACGATTTGCCCCCTGCCATGTGGCATGCGCAACATATCGTCGATTCGCCGGAGCAATTGGCGAATCTGCTCGGCATGCTGAGCTGAACATTCGTTTCGGGCTTAGTCAGCAAGGGCTGCCGCCTTTCGTTCACCTTTATTGCTGCTGCGCCCTTGATTTCCGGGCGCGGGGCGCCACCTTGTGTTCTGTGAGATAATCACGCAAACCCCGGGGCCGACCTGGTTTCGACAAGGGTTATGAAGCAGTCAGGGCATGCCGAGGACCCGTCACCTCGTTAATCAATGGGAAAAACGTAACTGCAAACGACGAAACGTTCGCACTGGCAGCCTAAGGGCCGCCGTCCTCTGCCTAGCTCACTGACGGGCTAGCGTCGCAAGACCGGTAGCAATACCGCCAGAGGTCATACACGTCAGTTAAGCCTTGGTGGCGTCACGACGCCAAGGTCGAAAATTTAGTGAATCGCCGTTGCGCAGCGTGTTCGTCCGCGTCGCCACGGTTAAATCAAAAGACAGAACTACGCATGTAGAACTGGGTGTGGACTGCTCTTGGACGCGGGTTCGATTCCCGCCGGCTCCACCAAACATCCCATACGCGCTTCTCCGAAGCTCTCCTCGAAGCCCCGCCCGATGACCATCGGCGGGGCTTTTGTTGCTATAGTGCCAAAAATTTTCCGCATTTTTCCGCGAGCAGCCGCACCAAAGCGGGGGTGTCGCTGGCGGTACATCGGCACGCATCGGAAGCCGATACCCCCAAACGGCGGGAACGCACGCCAGACAAAGGGAAGCACACGATGCCGCTCACCGACGTCCAGATCAAAAATGCCACGCCGTGCGAGAAGCCCTACCGCATGGCCGACGGGTTCGGGATGTACCTTCAGGTCAACCCGACGGCACTCTCGCCGCGGCCTACCGTATGAGGGGTGTCGACAACGAGACGGCGACGCCGCACGGATGGCGCGCCGACGGCCCGGACGCTGGCGGTCGAGAAGCTAGGCTTTCCCGTCGAAATCGTCGAAATGCAGCTTGCGCACGACGTTCGGGACGTCCACGGCCGGGCGTATAACCGGACGCATTGGCTCGACAAGCGCCGCGAGCTCATGCAGGCGTGGGCGGACTACCTCGACAGGCTCCGGGCGGACAAAACCTCGTAAAAAAGCAGGTCTTCTTGACGGAGTCCCACAGTGGGACTAATATTCGGCATGAACATCGTCTCCAAACAGACCTATCTGAACTACTGCGAAGAGTACCCTCGAGCGGCGGAATTCTTGAAAGCGTGGTATCTGGAGGCATCGGCGGCAGAGTGGTCGAGCCCGCAGGATGTAAAGGACCGGTACGCGAACGTCAGCATCATTGCGAACAACTGCGTCGTCTTCAACATCAAGGGTAACGACTATCGGCTGATCGCCGGCATTAACTACAGTTTTCGGGCGCTGTACATCAAGTTCTTCGGCACGCATGCCGAATACGACAAGGTCGATGCAGCAACCGTCGAACTGAGGAGGAAATAATCGTGGATATCCGACCGATTCACACACAAGAGGACTACGACGCGGCGCTAGATGACCTGTCCGCTCTGTTCGACGCTGGCCCCGAAGCCGGAACGCCAGACAGCGACCGCATGGAAATCTTGATCGCAATCGTCAGTGTCTACGAGGATAAGCACTTCCGCATCCCGCTGCCCGATCCGATTGAGGCGATCAAGTTTCGGATGGAGCAGCAGGGTCTTACTGTCGCCGACCTAGTTCCGTACATCGGGCCGAAGCACCGCGTCTACGAGGTTCTGAACGGCACGCGCGCGCTGACGCTGCCGATGATTCGCCGCCTGCATGAGGGCCTTGGAATTCCAGCCGAATCCCTGATCGGACACTCGCATGAGGAACCCGAACGCGAGCTTGCTCACGCGTGACGCGACGAAGGCAGGCACTACAAGGGCAGGCACAGCGCCTGCCCTTTTTCTTTGGGGCCGTAGTATTGCCCCCAGCCCAAACAACCCGCGATTCGATTCCTCTACAAGATCGACGACGCGCCAACACCCAAACGGACCCACTACTCACGGCCGTTTGCTTTTGCCCCTAAGGTTTCATTCCGCGTCGGACGGGCATTGCAGATTGCAGCCGTCCGGATCGCCGTTATCCCCCTTCTTGCGCATCTTCGACGTGCGCGTCTGGTACTTCTTCGACGGGGCCGACGCGGCGAACTCCAATTGCGGATGCGCTTGGAGCTTGAATTCGTCCTGCAAGATTCCACCGGGCACGCCGGGCGTGTTTTGCGCGAATGCGAACGATCCCACCGCGAACAACATGCCGGCCGCCGCGGCGCCAGCGCATAAATTGAAAAGCGATTTCATAACGATTGCCGCGCCGATGGGCGCTGTCCAGATCAGAAGAATGGGAGAACCATAAGCGTAACGCAGAACCGAACCGGCTTGCAGCCAACACTGTTACCGCGGTAAACGGATTCGCTCGTCGGCAAGCCGCTTGGATTCGCCGTCGAATCAACCGGCGTCGGTTGCACCGGAGATCCCCGCGCCGCGCAGGCCCGCGGTCACATCGATCAGTTCGCCGCAATGCGTCGGGTCGTAGCCCTCGAGCGTGGCGACGCCGGCGCGGAACTCTTCGCTGCGCAACACCGCGAGGGCCGCCGCCAGAGGCTGAGCCGTCAAACGCGCGCGATCGCAGGCGAAGTAATAATCCTCTTCGATGATCGGCACGAAATCGAGCCCGAAGTGATGCGCGGCCGGAGCGACGCCGAAGCCGGCGTCGGCCATGCCGCTCGCAACGAACGCGGCGATCGCGCTGTGCGTCAACTCGGTGGAGGCATAACCGTTGATCCGTTCGGGATCGATCCCAACGCTGTTCAATGCAAGGTCGAGCAACAGCCGCGTACCGGAGCCAGGCTGACGATTGACGAAGCGCACATCGGGCCGCGCAAGGTCGTCCAAACCGCGCACGCCTTTGGGGTTGCCCTTGGTCAGAAAGAGCCCTTGCTTACGCGCGGTCAAATAAACGAGCACATGGCGCCGAGGGTCCAGCGCGCGCCGGTAGATATCGGCGCATAGCTCGCGAAACGCGCCGCGCGGGAGATGAAAGCCGGCTAAGTCGCACTCGCCGCGCGCCAAAGCCGCGACGGCCTCCGCGCTTTCCCGGTATTTGATATCGACCGCATTCGGCGCTTGCGTACCGAGCCGCGTCACGAGCGCCGCCACGGCATATCCATGCGACGCATGAATACGCGTCGTACCGCCCGCGCCCAATTGCCGGTTCAATTCGGCCGACACCTCGCTCGCGAACTGCGTCAACGCCCCATCCAGCCGCTCCGTGCACGCCCGCTGCGCTTGCACGACCGCCCTTCCCAATGCCGACAGCGCCGAACCTTTGCCGCGCTCCTTTGCAATCAGCTCGCCGCCGAGCCGCGCCTCGAGCGCGCGCAACAGCCCCCAAGCATGGCGGTAGGACAGCCGCCTCTCGCCGGCAGCCTGAGCAATGCTGCCCGTTTCATCGATCAGCGCCAGCAGCGGCACGATGTCCGTCAGGCTTGCTTCGCGGCCCGCGCTGTCGCGTACGATCAATTCCGTGACGCATTTGATCTCAATCATTTATGCTGTCCGACTTCCTATTGCAGAACCCATTTCCCGCGCCTATTGTTCAGGAACAACGGCTAGAGCCGAGCATATATGCACGCTATATGACGAGCAAGTGCATATTGATGAGTCTAAGAGGAGCCCCACCTTGGAACACGCCAGCGCCGCGGCGCCGGACGAACTCGTTCGCCGGCACGTCTCGCCGGGCGCATCGCTCATTGCGGTGCTGCACGCCATTCAAGACGAGGCGGGCTTCGTCCCGCCTGACGCTGTCGCGCCGCTCGCGCGCGCCTTCAACCTTTCCCGCGCCGAAGTTCATGGGGTAATTACGTATTACCACCACTTCCACACCCAGCCGCCGGCGCCGGTCACCGTCGCCGTCTGCCGTGCCGAGGCGTGCCGCTCGATGGGTACCGAAGCGCTCGTTCGGCATATCGAAGGCCGCACGCACTGCCGCTTCGATGCGGCTCACGAGGCGGGCAACGCCGACGTCGAGCTCGAATCGGTCTACTGCCTCGGCCAATGCGCGCTGTCTCCCTCGATGACGATCAACGGCACGCTGCATGTCAAGGTGACGCCGAGCAAGTTCGACGCGTTGTTCGAGGCGGCCCGCGCCAATGCATCGGCCGTCGCCCATTCCGTGGGGGATGCATGAGCACGCGCATATACGTTCCCCGCGATTCGTCTGCACTCGCGCAAGGCGCCGATGCAATCGCCGATGCCATCGTCCAGGAAGCGGCCCGCCGCTCGCTCGATATCGAACTCGTGCGCAACGGCTCGCGCGGTCTGCTTTGGCTCGAACCGCTCGTCGAAGTCCAAACGGAAGCGGGACGCGTCGGCTACGGCAACGTCGAGGCAAGCGACGTCGCCTCGCTATTTGATTCCGGATGGTTGACCGGCGCCGCGCATGTACGCTCCGTGGGCATCGTCGACGACATGCCTTATTTGAAGCGCCAGCAGCGATTGACCTTCGCGCGCTTGGGCCTGACCGATCCGCTTTCGATCGACGAATACGTGGCCCACGGCGGACTAGAAGGGCTCAAGGCGGCCCTCGCGATGAGCCCCGAAGCCGCCTGCGAGACGGTGCTCGAATCGGGCCTGCGCGGCCGCGGCGGCGCTGCGTTTCCGGCCGGCATCAAATGGCGTACGGTACGCGAGGCCAAAGCCGCGCAAAAATACATCGTCTGCAATGCGGACGAAGGCGACTCGGGCACGTTCTCCGATCGCCTCTCGATGGAAGGCGATCCGTTCGCGCTGATCGAAGGCATGATCATCGCAGGCATCGCAACGGGCGCCACGCGCGGCTACATCTACGTGCGCAGCGAATATCCGCATGCCATTGCCACGTTGAACGCCGCGATCGCGCATGCTCGCGCGGCCGGCTGGCTCGGCGAGACGGTACTCGACCATCCGCACTGCTTCGAACTCGAGGTGGCCAAGGGCGCCGGCTCGTATGTCTGCGGCGAGGAAACGGCACTGCTCGAATCGCTCGAGGGCAAGCGCGGCGTCGTGCGTGCCAAGCCGCCCGTACCCGCGCTCTCGGGCCTCTTCGGCCAACCCACCGTCGTCAATAACGTGATTACGCTGGCAACGGTACCGATCATTTTTGCTCGGGGCGCCTCGTACTATCGCGATTTCGGCATGGGCCGCTCGCGCGGTACGCTGCCCTTCCAATTGGCCGGCAACATCAAACGAGGCGGCCTCGTCGAACTCGCGTTCGGCGTGACGCTGCGCGAACTCGTGGAGACGTTCGGCGGCGGCACCGCAAGCGGCCGTCCCGTGCGCGCCGTTCAAGTCGGCGGCCCGCTCGGCACCTACCTTCCCGAAAGCCAGTGGGACATTCCGATGGACTACGAGGCCTACGCGCAAGTGGGCGCGGTCATCGGACACGGCGGGCTCGTCGTGCACGACGACACCTCGAACCTGGCCGAACTGGCGCAGTATGCGATGCACTTTTGCGCTGTCGAATCGTGCGGCAAATGCACGCCCTGCCGGATCGGATCGACGCGCGGCGTCGAGGTCATCGCCCGCATCCGCGAGGGCGATACTTCCGAAAAGCAAATCCACTTGCTGCGCGATCTATGCGACACGATGGTCGCGGGCTCGCTCTGCGCGATGGGCGGCATGACGCCGTATCCCGTACTGTCCGCGCTGGACCATTTCCCTGAAGACTTCGGTCTTCGCCCCGCTGCGCCGAAAGCGGCAGCGGCCTGATTTGACGGAGCTCTAGATGTCTCACGCGTCCGCCCAAGCCCCTTGCCCCCCGACGAACTCCGGTGGGTGCGGTTCAGCCCACTGCGCATGCCGCGCGAATGCCGCGGCGCCGCAGGGCGACACCGATTACGGTACCCCGCGCAGGCACGCCGACACCGACGTCACGCTCGAAATCGACGGCCGCGGCATCACCGTGCCGGCCGGCACCTCGGTCATGCGTGCCGCGATCGAAGCGGGCATCAACGTGCCCAAGCTCTGCGCGACCGATTCGCTCGAGCCGTTCGGCTCGTGCCGTCTCTGTCTCGTCGAAATCGAGGGCAAGCGCGGTTATCCCGCTTCGTGCACGACGCCCGTCGAAGCCGGCATGCGCGTGCGCACGCAAAGCGATCGGCTGCAAGCGCTGCGCCGCAACGTGATGGAGCTCTACATCTCCGATCACCCGCTCGATTGCCTGACCTGCCCCGCCAACGGCGACTGCGAATTGCAGGACATGGCGGGCGTCGTCGGTTTGCGCGAGGTGCGTTACGGCTTCGACGGCGCGAATCACTTGAACGACGTGAAGGACGAATCGAATCCGTATTTCACATACGATCCGTCCAAGTGCATCGTCTGCAATCGCTGCGTTCGCGCATGCGAGGAAACGCAAGGCACGTTCGCCCTCACGATCGCCGCCCGCGGTTTCGAATCGCGCGTCGCGGCGAGCCAGAGCCAGCCGTTCATGGACTCCGAGTGCGTCTCATGCGGCGCTTGCGTAGCCGCATGCCCGACTGCGACGCTCGTCGAGAAAAGCATCACCTTCGCGGGCCAGCCCGAACATTCGGTCGTGACGACCTGCGCCTACTGCGGCGTCGGCTGCTCGTTCAAAGCCGAGATGAAAGGCTCGCAAGTCGTACGCATGACCCCGCACAAGAACGGTCAAGCGAACGAAGGCCATGCTTGCGTGAAAGGCCGCTTCGCCTGGGGCTACGCCACGCACAAGGATCGCATCACGAAGCCGATGATTCGCGCGAAGATCACCGATCCGTGGCGCGAGGTGACGTGGGAAGAAGCGATCGCCTACGCGGCGTCGGAGTTTCGGCGCGTGCAGGCGAAGTACGGACGCGATTCGGTCGGCGGCATTACCTCCTCGCGCTGCACGAACGAGGAAACGTACCTCGTGCAAAAGCTCGTGCGCGCCGCGTTCGGCAACAACAACGTGGATACCTGCGCGCGCGTCTGCCATTCGCCGACGGGCTACGGCCTGAAAACGACGATCGGCGAATCGGCAGGCACGCAGACGTTCGCCTCCGTCGAACTCGCCGATGTGATCATGGTCATCGGCGCGAATCCGACCGACGGGCACCCGGTCTTCGGCTCGCGCCTGAAGCGGCGTCTGCGCGAGGGTGCAAGGCTCATCGTCGCCGATCCGCGGCGCATCGATTTGGTCGACGGCCCGCACGTGAAGGCCGACTTCCATCTGCAACTGCGTCCCGGCACGAACGTCGCGCTCGTCAACGCGCTCGCCCATACGATCGTCACCGAAGGTCTTTTGAACGAGGCGTTCATCGCCGAGCGCTGCGAGCCTCTTGCATTCGAACAGTGGCGCGCCTTCGTCTCGCAGCCCGAGAACTCGCCCGAGGCGACCGAGGAAGTCACCGGCGTGCCGGCGCAGCAAGTACGCGAAGCGGCGCGTTTGTACGCGACCGGCGGCAACGCCGCGATCTATTACGGCCTCGGCGTGACCGAACATGCGCAGGGCTCGACGATGGTCATGGGCATCGCGAACTTGGCCATGGCAACGGGCAACATCGGCCGCGAAGGCGTCGGCGTAAATCCATTGCGCGGCCAAAACAACGTCCAAGGCTCGTGCGACATGGGTTCGTTCCCGCATGAGCTGCCGGGCTACCGCCACATCGGCGGCGACGAAGTGCGTCATCAGTTCGAAGCGGCCTGGGGCGTCACGCTGCAACCCGAACCGGGCCTGCGCATTCCGAACATGTTCGACGCGGCGCTCGACGGCAGCTTCAAGGGCTTATATTGCCAGGGCGAAGACATCGTCCAATCGGATCCCGATACGCAGCATGTGGCCGCCGCACTGACGTCGATGGAATGCATCGTCGTGCAGGACATTTTCTTGAACGAGACGGCGAAGTACGCGCACGTGTTCCTGCCGGGCTCGTCGTTCCTCGAAAAAGACGGGACGTTCACGAACGCGGAACGCCGGATTTCACGCGTCCGACGCGTCATGCCGCCGCTTGCGCGCTATGCCGATTGGGAAGTCACGCTCATGCTGGCGCGCGCGCTCGGCTACGAGATGGACTACGCCCATCCGTCGGAGATCATGGACGAAATCGCGCGGCTCACGCCGACGTTCAGCGGCGTGTCCTACGCCTTGCTCGACCGCCTCGGCAGCGTCCAATGGCCCTGCAACGAACAGGCGCCGGAAGGCACGCCGACGATGCACGTCGACGCGTTCGTGCGCGGCAAAGGCAAATTCGTCATCACGCAATTCGTCGCATCGCGCGAGAAAGTGACGCGGCGTTACCCGCTGTTGCTGACGACGGGGCGTATCCTTTCGCAATACAACGTCGGCGCCCAAACGCGGCGGACGGAGAACTCGCGCTGGCATGAGGAAGACCGGCTCGAGATCCATCCGCACGACGCCCAGGACAGGGGTATCAAGACGGGCGACTGGGTCGGCATCGAATCGCGCGCGGGACAGACGGTGCAACGGGCGCTCGTCAGCGAGCGGATGCAGCCCGGCGTCGTCTATACGACGTTCCATTTCCCCGAGTCGGGGGCAAACGTCATCACGACGGACAGCTCCGATTGGGCGACGAACTGCCCCGAGTACAAGGTCACGGCCGTGCAGGTGCAGCCGGTGCAGCAACCGTCGCAGTGGCAGCAGCACTACGAACGCTTCAACGAAACGCAGCTCGAGTTGCTGCGCGGGCGTTCGCTGGCCGATGCGGCGAGCGGCAAATGAGTAAGTGAGTACATGAGTACGATGCGAAGCAACACTAACCCGACGAACGACGGCGAGCGGCGATGAACATCGAGCATTTGATCGAGATGGCGAATCAGATCGGCGAATTTTTCGCGTCGATGCCCGATCGCGACGAAGCGCTGGTGGGAATCGCCGATCACATCCGGCGCTTTTGGGAGCCGCGTATGCGCCGGGCGATCCTCACATCGCTCGACGATCCCGCCGCAAGCGCGGCGATGTCTCCGATCGTGTGCGAAGCGCTTATGCGCGCACGCGAAACGTTGACGCCGCACGCGGTCGCGTAAAGGCCGCGACAAGCGCGGCCGCCTCGAGTCCCCGTTCGAGATGCGGCGGGCCAGCCGGCCTCCCCGATCAGCTCGCCTTGAACCAAGTCTCGCAGTGCCGCGCAAGCGCGCTCGTATCCGAAGCGGGCCGACCGCGCGCGCCGATATACCCGTCGGGTCGTACGAGATAAAACGCCGGACGCGTGCGGCCGTACGTCAACGTGAGCGACGCGCTCTCGTCGTTGCCCGCATCGGTCACGCGCCATATACGCACCGCCCCCGGCAGCGCCGCCTCGATGGTCGCGCTCAAGCGATCGAGCTCGGGATCCGGCTTGAGCTTGGGCGCGGCGAGCGCCGTCGTGGGCTCCTCACCGCTCGGCGTCTCGACGAGGATAAACAGCGAAAAGAACCCCGGATCGTGCAGATCGTAGAGGCGCCCCGTGCCCGGCGCTTGCCCGAGCGGCCCGTCGACGACATGAACGAGCGCATCGGGTGCGCGTTCCCCGGCCCGCGGCCCACCGTCCAGGACGCGTTCGAGCGTAAGCGGACTGCGCCGGTACTGAATCGCCAATTCGCTCACCATCAGCCGCGCCGCATCGCGCAACGGCCCGAAGGCGGCCAGCACGGGCATCACGCACTCGCGCAAGAGCTTGAGCGGGCCGCGCTCGGCTTCCGCCAATTGGGTGATGAATGCGGTTTGGCGCAACACGTCGCGCTCGATCGGATGGCGCTCGACCTGATAGGTGTCGAGCAGCGCATCGCCCGCGCAGCCGGACACTATGCAGGCCAGCTTCCAGCCCAAATTCAGCGCCTCTTGAATACCGGTATTCATCCCCTGCGCGCCGGCCGGGCTGTGGACATGGGCCGCGTCGCCGGCGAGAAACACGCGCTGCATACGCAGCCGCTCGACCATGCGGCTATTGATGTGAAAATAACTGGACCAGCCGAGCTCCGAGAGCATCAACGGATGATGCGCACGCCGCTCGGCGACCGCGCGGCATAACTCGAGCGACGGCGTGGAATTCGCATCGATCGAAGCTGCGACATGGCCATCCGCGTGCATGCGCACGGCATCTTGCATTGTCGCTTGCGTAACGGCACCGGCACCGGCGCCGGCGTGCGCCTCGCCGGTCGCCTCCGGCTGTCCTGCGCCGTTCATCGCGACCGAGGCATTGTCGGCAATGAAACGATGACGCCCTCCTCCCATCGGAATAACCGCGGCCAGTCCGTCGGCCGAGGCGAACAGGTGGAATTCGTCGTCCGACAAATCGGACACGATTTGCAGATCGGCGAGCAAGAACGTCTGCTCGAGCGTCTGGCCGGCAAAGCTCAAGCCGAGTAAATGGCGCACAGTGCTATGCGCACCGTCCGCACCGACGACATACGCGGCGTGGCAGAGCTCCTGCCGGCCGCCTGGATGCGCAAGCTCCACCTCGACTTGCGTCGCGTCCTGCCGCAGCCCAACGAGTTCGACGCCGCGTTCCACCGCGACACCGAGCCTCGCAAGGTGTTCGGTCATCACCCGCTCCGTCTGCGATTGGTCCAAGCAGAGCAGATAGGGATAGCGCGTGTGCAGCGGGTCGAAATCGAGCCGGGCAAGCCGCGCGCCGTTCGAATAGAGGTTAGCGGCGCGCAACCGGTGTCCGATCTCGAGGATCGGGTCGACGAGCCGGTGCTGCTCGAATAGCTCCAACGTACGAGCCTGAATTCCGATCGCCCGCGAATGCGTCGCCGCTTGCGGCGCGCGATCGATTAAACGCACGTTGATGCGTGCGCGAGCCAAACTCATCGCGCAGGCGAGCCCGGTCGGCCCAGCCCCTACGATCAGCACCGGCAGCGCATTGACGTTGACGGCGGCCATTCTTATCCTCCCGGCAAATCACGAGATCTCGCCAAGTGTACGCCGCCCGCTCGGGATCGGGGTTCGAACTCGGAGCCTAGATCTCACGGGTATTCGGTCATGGCCGTCGCTTGCCGCCGAGCAGATCGGTCGCCCGAGTATGGGACAATGCCTCGTTTGCGCCATTGCCAGCCGTCATGGATCCCTTTTTCGCGCGCGCCTATGCGGCGCATCGTGACGGACGACTCGCCGACGCCGAGCGCGATTACCGCGCCGCGATCGACGCCGACCCCGTCCACACCGACGCCCTCCACCTGCTGGGCGTGCTCCGTCATCAGCAAGGCCGCCACGACGAAGCGGCGGAACTCGTCGGCCGAGCCGTGGCGCTACGGCCCAACGATGCGGGCCTGCAATTGAATCTCGGCAATGCGTTGAAGGCGATGGGCAAGCTCGACGGGGCGATCGAGCGCTTTCGCAATGCGCTCTCGCTCGCGCCGGATTTCGCGCTTGCCCATTACAACCTCGGGAACGCGTACGCGCTCGCGGGTCGTCATGCAGATGCCGTCGACGCATTCGAGCGATCGTTGCGCTTGCAACCGAACGACGCGTCGATTTATAACAACCTGGGCAACGCCTTACATGCGCTCGGCCGCGCCGAAGAAGCGATCGCCGCATTTTCACGGGCCCTCGCACTACGGCCGGGACACGCGGGCGCCCACAACAATCTCGGCATGGCGCTTGCGGCGCTCGGACGCACCGAGCAGGCGATCGCCGAATTTCAGGCGGCGCTGGCGGCGCAACCCACCTACGTCGCGGCGCACTTCAACCTCGGCAATACGCTCGACGCCGTGGGACGCCACGCGGATGCGGGCATCGCCTTCGAAGCCGCGCTGGCATTGCAGAGCCAGTTTCCTCCCGCATTACTCGGTTTAGGCAATGCGCTTGCTGCGCAAGGCCGCCATACCGACGCGATCGCCCGGTTCGAACGCGCGGTCGGCCTCGATCCGCAACTCGCGCTCGCGTGGCTCGGCCTGGGCAATGCCCACCATGCGCTCGGCTCGCACGATGCGGCGCTGCGCGCATTCGATCAAGCGCTGCGGCTGCGGCCCGAGCTCGCGTCGGCTCAGCTCAATCGCGCGCTGACGCTGCTCACGCTCGGCGATCTCGCTCGGGGTTTACCGGCTTACGAATCGCGGCTCGCGATCGCGGCAGCGGCGGCCGGCGAACCGCAAGGCACGGGTGCGCCCTCCGCCGTACGTTGGCGCGGAGAGCCGGCCGCCGATCGGACGCTCCTCATCGAGGCTGAACAGGGCTTCGGCGACACCTTGCAGTTCATTCGGTTCGTACCGCTCGCGCGCGAACGCGTGGGCCGGGTCGTACTGACGGTGCAGCGCGAACTCGAGCCGCTCGTCGCGCCGCTGGCGAAGGCTTGGCGTATCGCGTTGGCCATCGCGGGTGAAGCGAAGCCTCAAGCCGACTTGTACTGCCCGCTCTTGAGCTTGCCGCTTGCACTCGGCACGACACTAGACACGTTGCCCGCCCCGAGCCGCTATCTCGACGTGCCGGCCGCCTATCGCCGCCGCTGGCGCGGTTCGTTGGGCGGTCACGCGAAGATCAAGGTCGGGCTCGCTTGGTCGGGCCGCATCCAGGCGCAGGAAAATCGCGCGATGCCCGTGGCCATGCTCGCGCCGCTCTTCGCGCTCGAGGGCATCGATTGGCTCGTATTGCAGCCCAATTTGAGCGAAGACGACAAGCGCGCGCTCGACACGTTTGCGCGCACGGCCTCGATTCATCGGCTCGATACGCGCATCGGCGACTTCGCCGATACGGCCGCCGTCGTCGATCGGCTCGACGCGATCGTCTCGATCGACACGTCGATCGCCCACTTGGCCGGCGCGCTAGGAAAGCCGCTTTGGCTCATGCTGCCGTTCGCGGCCGATTGGCGCTGGTTCACCCATACTGACCGCAGTCCCTGGTATCCGAGCGCACGGCTCGTGCGGCAACCGTCGCCGGGGCAATGGGAGAGCGTCGTCGACACGGTCGCGCAAGCGCTATCGAACGCGCTGCTCGGCCGATAAAGCAAACGCGGCGCGAAGACGTATCCGTCCGCGCGCCGCGTCGTTGTCGCCGAGCGGCCGTTCGGGCCGCTCGATGGCGTCAAAATCAGACCGCCTTGTACTGCTCGCGCGCCTGAGGCGTGCGATAAAGGAACAGCGTCGCCACGAGTCCGCAAATCGCCGCGACGCCCATCCACAGACCGGGCGCGGCTTTGTTGCCCGTCTCGTGAATCAGCAGCGTCGAAATCGCCGGCGTGAAGCCGCCGATCGTCGTGGCTAGGCTATAGGCCAACGAGAACCCGGCCGTTCGCACGGCGCGCGGCATCACTTCGGTCAGCGCCACGACCATCGCGCCGTTGTAGCTGCCGTACAAGAACGAGAGCCACAGTTCGACCGCGAGCAATCGCCCGAACGACGGCTGCGCCACGAGCCATTGCGCGGCCGGATACGCGGTCAAGATCGTGAGCACGGTGAAGACGATCAACACGGGCCGGCGGCCGACGCGATCCGACACCGCACCCATCACGGGCAGCCAAACGAGGTTCGACAAGCCGATGCAGACCGTCACGACCAGGGTATCGATCGACGAAAGCTTGAGCACTTCCCTCCCGAACGTGGGCGTATAAGCCGTGATCAGGTAGAACGAGACCGTGGTCATGAGCACCATGCCCATCCCCCCGAGCACGACGCCCCAATTCTGGGCGAGCGAAGCGAACACTTCGCCGATGGACGGACGGTGCCGCATCTCGAGAAATTCGTCGGTTTCCTTCAGCGAGCGGCGGATCAGGAATAGGAACGGCACGATCAAGCAGCCGATCAGGAACGGCACGCGCCATCCCCAAGCGCCCATCTGCTCGGCCGGCAGCAGGTCGTGCAAGATGACGCCGAGCAGCGCCGCGAAGACGACGGCTACCTGCTGGCTGCCCGACTGCCACGAGCAATAAAAGCCCTTATGGCCCTTCGTCGCGATCTCCGATAGATAGACGGAGACGCCGCCCAATTCGACGCCGGCGGAAAAGCCTTGCAGCAGCCGCCCGAGCAGGACGAGCACCGGCGCGAGCATGCCGATCGTCGCGTATCCCGGCACGGCCGCCACCGCGAGCGTGCCGAACGCCATCAGCGAAAGCGTGAGGATGAGGCCCTTGCGCCGGCCGTGACGATCGATGTAGGCGCCGAGTACGAGCGCGCCGAGCGGCCGCATCATGAAACCCACGCCGAACACGGACAGCGAGAGCATCAGCGAGACGAAATCGTTGCCGCTCGGGAAGTAGGTCTTGGCGATCGCATGCGCGTAATAGCCATAGACCATGAAGTCGTACATCTCGAGGAAATTGCCGCTGACGACGCGAAAGACGGTACGGGCCTTCGATTCGGCGGGCGATGCGGGGGAAACGCTGGACATGACTCTCTCTACGAAGCCGTTGTGCGCAAGCCGATTAGCCGCGCAAGCGAACGACGAAAAAACGAAGGATCAGACGGGGTTGAAACGATCGAACGGCGGGGCTCGCGCGAGAGCACGGCACCCCGGCCGCCCGTTGCGCCGCCATCATACCGCGACAGACAAGTCGGTTCGGTATTCGTATGACGATGCATGAATTCGTCAGTGCGCGCCGCCGCGTTCGCGGATCTGCGGCCAAGCGAGCTTCATGTAGTAAAGCATCGACCAGATCGTCAAGACCGCCGCGAGGTAAATGAGCCAGAGCCCCCATACGCGCGTATCGATCGTGAGCGTACCACCGAGCGGCACGTCGCCGTAGTAAAGGAGCATGGGAATGGCCACCATTTGGCATGCCGTCTTGAACTTGCCGAGCTGGTTGACGGCCACGCTCTTCGAGGCGCCGATCCGAGCCATCCACTCGCGCAATGCCGAAATGGCGATTTCGCGGCCGACGATGACGAGCGCGATTGCGGCTTGAATACGCGTCAGTTGCACGAGCACGAGCAACGCCGCGGTCACCATGAGCTTATCGGCCACCGGATCCAAGAACGCGCCGAACGCCGACGTCTGGTTCCACTTGCGCGCCAAAAAGCCGTCGAACCAATCGGTCAGCGCGGCCAGCACGAAAATCGCCGCCGCGGCGATGTTGCGCTCGGCGCCGCTCATCATCGTATCGGGCATGTAGAACACGCCGACGACGAGCGGAATCAGCACGATCCGCAGCCATGTCAGAAAGATCGGAAAGTTGAACGGCATGGGCGAATGGCAAGCCTAGAAAGTGAGAGAGCGGATCAAGGAGACGCCATTGTGCCGTGTCGCCGAACCCGCCACAAGCCGACGAGCGCAGCCGGGCCGGGCCCGGCGCCGCGCAGGCTCAATGCAGTTGCCGATAGATCTGTTCCGCGAGCGAGCGCGAGATCCCTTCGACGCTCGCCAAATCCTCGACGCTCGCCGCCACCACGCCGCGCAAGCCGCCGAAGCGCGCCAGCAGACGCTGGCGCCGTTTGGCGCCGACGCCTTCGAGCTCCTCCAGCCGCGAGGTTTGGCGCGCCTTCGCGCGTTTGGCGCGCATGCCCGTGATGGCGAAGCGGTGCGCTTCGTCGCGGATCTGCGCGACGAGCATCAGCGCGGCGCTTTCCTTGCCGAGTTCGAGCGCCGGCCGGCCGTCCGCGAATACGAGCGTTTCCAATCCGACCTTGCGGCCCTCGCCCTTGGCGACCCCAACCAGCATCGAACGATCGAGCCCGAGTTCGGTGAAGACTTGGCGGGCCACTTCGACCTGCCCTTTCCCGCCGTCGATCAGCACGATATTCGGCAAGACGCCGCCGGTCGCGACCGTCTCCGCCGAATCTGCCGCCAATTCCGGATCGGCCGCCGTCTCGGCTTCAAGCGCCTGCGCCCTATCGTCGGCATTGCGAGCGGCCAACAGCGCGAGCTTCTCGTAGCGGCGCGTGAGCACTTGGCGCATGGCCGCATAATCGTCGCCCGGCGTGATGCCCGAGATGTTGTACCGGCGGTACTCGCCGGATTGCATCTTGTGATCGCGATAGACGACGCACGACGCCTGCGTCGCTTCGCCCATCGTATGGCTGATGTCGAAGCATTCGATACGCAGATGCGCGAGGTCGTCGCACTCCATGCCGAGCACCTCCGCCAATGCGCGCGTGCGCGATTGCTGCGAGCCGCGCTCCGACAAGAGCCGCGCGAGCGCCAGCCGTGCGTTTTGCTCGGCCATCCCGAGCCAGACGCGCCTTTGCCCCTGCGGTTGACGGACGAACACGACCTTGTGCCCGGCCTGCTCGGCCAGAAGATCGACGAGCTCCCGGTTGGCCGGGGCATGGCTCACGACGAGCACGGGCGGAATTCGATTGCCGAGATAATGCTGCGCGATGAACGCCTCGAGCACTTCGGCTTCGATTCCGGTCTCGACAGACTCCGGCTCGGACGGCTCGTTCTGTTCGGCCGAAGGCGCCGGTTCCGTCGAATCGCTTCCCTCCGTGGACACTTCAGCGCCCTCGAGCGGCTGTGTCTGCCGAGGCGGCACAGCCTCCGGCCGTTCGGAAGCCGTCGGTTCGGCGGCAGCCTGCGCCTCGCTCGGATCAGCCGCTTCGCCGGACTCGTCCGCGAGGTCCACGTCATCCGCACCGAATGCGGTTTCGACGTGCGTCGGAAAATAGGCCTTATCGCCGAGATGACGCCCACCGCGCACCATGGCGAGATTGACGCACACGCGCCCGCCGAGCGCGACGACGGCAAGGATGTCGACATCGCTGTCGCCGCCGACTTCGATCGCCTGCTGATGGAGCACGGTGGACAGCGAACTCATTTGATTACGCACCGCGGCGGCTTGCTCGAACTTGAGCTCGGACGCGAACGCGTGCATCTTGACTTCGAGCTCCTTCATGACCTCGTTTTGGCGGCCGAGCAAGAAGCGCGATGCGTTCGAGACGTCGCGCGCGTAGTCCTCTTCGCTGATCGCGCCCACGCACGGCGCCGTGCAACGGCCGATCTGATGCAAGAGGCAAGGCCGCGTCCGGTTGTTGAACACGGAATCCTCGCAGGTGCGCAACTGAAAAACGCGCTGCAAGATCTGAATGCTTTCGCGCACGGCCCACGCACTCGGAAACGGACCGAAATACTGGTCCTTCTTGTCCACCGCGCCGCGGTAGTACGCCATCCGCGGAAACGTATGTCCCGTGAGCTTCAAGTAGGGATACGACTTGTCGTCGCGAAACAGGATGTTGTAGCGCGGGGCGAGCGCCTTGATCAGGTTGTTTTCGAGCAGCAGCGCCTCGGCTTCCGAACGCGTGACCGTCGTTTCGATCCGAGCAATACGCGTAATCATCATCGCGATGCGCGGCGAAACCTGCGTCTTCGTAAAGTAGCTCGAGACGCGCTTCTTCAGATCGCGCGCCTTGCCGACGTAGAGCACATTCTCCTGCGCGTCGTAATAACGGTACACGCCCGGCAGATGCGGCAATTGGGCAAGGAACTTTTTCGGTTCGAAAGGCGGATTTTGAGCGTCGGATTCGGTCATGCGCGTCAGATGCGAAACGCCGCGCTCGGCTAAGCGGCGGCGTGCTTTAGAATCGCCAGTTTAGACCATTTGCCCGTGCGCTCGCGCCGTCGCACCGCACGGGCAGCGCCTCGCCGCCTAGCACCACCCGGCCTGTCGTCCAAGCGCCGTGCCCGCTCCCGGCCCCCTCTCGTCCCCGATTGCGCCATGCCCTCGACCACCACCGACCACCCCGCGCCGCCCGCCGCCGATACGCTGTCGTGCGACCTTTTTTGCGCCGTCATCGACAACTTCGGCGACGTCGGCGTCTGCTGGCGTCTGGCCCGGCAGCTCGCCTCCGAGTACGGCTGGCAGGTGCGATTGCTCGTGGACGATCTGCATACGTTCGCGCGTCTTTGCCCGTCGCTCGATGCGACCCTCACGCGCCAGCGCATCGACGGCATCGTCATCGAGCATTGGCACGAGCCGGCGCATGCCGGCGATGCGCTCGCCGTGGCCGATATCGTCATCGAAGCCTTCGCGTGCGAACTGCCGCAGGCTTATGTCGCTGCGATGGCCCGGCGCCAGCGCAGCCCCGTCTGGCTCAATCTCGAATACTTGAGCGCCGAGGACTGGGTGGCCGAGTACCACCTGAAGCCCTCGCCGCACATGCGCTATCCGCTGACGAAAACATTCTTTTTTCCCGGTCTCGGCCCAGGCACGGGCGGGGTCATCAAGGAACGATCGCTCGACGACGCACGCACGGCCTTCGAGTCTTCGCCATCGCTACGCGACGCATGGTGGCGGCAAACGATCGGAGCCGCCCAACCTGCGCCCGATGCGACGGTCATCTCGCTGTTTTGCTACGAAAACCCGGCCGTCGACAGCTTGCTCGAACAATGGCGCGATGCGGCCGAGCCCATCGTCCTGCTCGTTCCCGAAGGACGCGTTTCGGGCGCACTCGCCCGCTTCTTCGGTCTGCCGTCATTCGGTGCCGGCGAGCACGCCGAGCGCGGCGCCTTACGCGCGCATTCGCTGGCATTTCGCCCCCAGCCCGAATTCGACGCCTTGTTGTGGGCGAGCCACTTGAACTTCGTCCGCGGGGAAGATTCGTTCGTGCGGGCGCAATGGGCACGCCGCCCGTTCGTTTGGCACATCTACCCGCAAGCGGACGCGGCGCACCTGCCCAAACTCGATGCCGCGCTCGCACATTACGCGCGCGAGATGGCACCGGCGGCACGCGCGGCACTCGGTCGCTTCTCGCACGCGTGGAATGGGGCCGGAACGCCCGACTGGGCCGAATTCTGGCGACATCGCCACGCCTACGAAACGCGGGCAGCGAGCTGGGCGATCGAGCTCGCCGCGGTCGGCGACCTCGCCGCGAACCTAGCCGAGTTCGCAAAATCTCAGTTAAAATAAACGGTTATCCAACGGCGTAGCGTGCCTAGTCGAATTGGGTCCAAATCAGGGCTCCGAATCGAAAGTCGGGAAGCCGAATCGTTTAGATCGGGTTTAGATCGGCGGGCGCTACTTGAACGATCGATGTCGATGCCGTTGAGCAACAGATCAGCCACTTTATTCGCACAGGATCGTTTTATGAAGATTGCACAGGAACTGCGCACCGGCAACGTCGTGATGATTGGCAGCGACGCCATGGTTGTGCAAAAGACCGAATACAACAAGTCGGGCCGCAACGCCGCCGTGGTCAAAATGAAGTTGAAGAATCTGCTGACGGGCGCCGGCATGGAATCCGTGTATAAGGCGGATGACAAGTTCGACGTCGTGGTGCTCGACCGCAGGGAAGTGACGTACTCGTATTTCGCCGATCCGATGTATGTCTTCATGGACGCCGACTACAACCAGTTCGAAGTCGAAGCCGAGATGATGGGCAACGCGCTCAACTACCTCGAAGACGGTATGCCGTGCGAAGTCGTCTTCTACAACGAGAAGGCGATCTCGGTCGAGCTGCCGACCACGCTCGTGCGCGAAATCACGTACACGGAGCCGGCGGTCAAGGGCGATACGTCGTCGGGCAAGGTGCTCAAGACGGCCAAGCTCAATACCGGTTTCGAATTGCAAGTCCCGTTGTTCTGCAATATCGGCGACAAGATCGAAATCGACACGCGCACTGACGAATATCGCAGCCGCGCATAAGCGTTTTTCGGCTATAGGGCGCCGGTTGTGCGCCCTATACGGAACGTTATGCCGACTGAAAGCGCCCCAAGGGGCGCTTTTTTTTTCGTATGAGTGGTGTATGGTTAAGCAAACTTTACCGGTCGTTTTTTCACTATAACGCGGCCGGGACTGCCGCTCTTTCCGGGTGGCCGTCACAAGTCCTTGTTCTATAAAGGAGAACGATCTGGCACGCCAAATGCTTTGCCCAATCGGTAGCCCGTGCGCCGTCGAAATGCGTTTGTCGTGGATGGCGTCATTCCTTCTTGGCGCCGACGGGCTCTCGACTTCCTAATTGACTACGCCAGCCATGCCACACGCCCTGATTGTCGAAGACGATCCCAATAGCTTGTCCGGTCTCAATGCGATCGTCGCTGCGGACGGTTTTTCCGTCGACACCGCCGCCTCGCTTGCCGAGGCGCGCGCCGCACTGACTCGCTTCATTCCGGATGTCGTATTGATCGACCTGAATCTGCCCGACGGCAGCGGGCTCGATTTGCTGCATAACCTGCCGGCCCAGCCGGACGGCGTGGTACCGGTGATCGTCATGACCGGCAACGCAACGGTGGAAAGCGCGATCGAAGGGTTGCGCCACGGCATTTGGGATTACCTGCTCAAGCCCGTCAATATTCCCCGGCTGCGCTCCCTGCTCGCGCGTATCCCGCGTCCGTACGAGTTGACCGAAGAAGTGCAAGCGCTGCGTTCGACGTTGCGCCGGCTGGGCCGCTTCGGTCCGATGATCGGCCGCAGCGATGCAATTGCCCATGTCTACGATGCGATCGAGCGCCTTGCACCGACGGAATCGGCCGTGCTCATTTGCGGCGAGGCGGGGACAGGCAAGGAGATCGCCGCGCGCACGCTGCACGATATGAGCCGGCGCCGCAAAGGTGCGTTCGTCACGTTCGACTGCCGCGCATTTGCGCGAGATGGGGGCGCCGAACGCGGGCTGGACAGCATGCTGTTCGGTCAGGAAAGCGCCATGCCGTCGATCGAACGTCGCGAACCCGGCTTGTTCGAACAAGCGGCGGGCGGGACCTTGTTCCTCGACGAAATCGCCGAACTCCCGTTGCCTCAGCAAGAAGCGCTGCTGCGTGCGCTCGACTCGCAGACGTATATGCGCGTGGGCGGCAGCAATCAAGTGAGCGTGGATTGCCGCATCGTCGCGGCCACGCGCAAGCCCGCTCGCGATGCCGTCGCGCAGGGCGTGCTACGCGAGGATCTTTGGCTGCGTTTGGATGCGGCCTCGATCGCCCTGCCGCCGCTACGCGAACGCGGCGACGACGCCGTACTGCTCGCCGAGGCACTGGTCGACGAGTTGAACCGCGAGATCAACGCGAGCGGACTTGCCACGGTCAACAAACGCATCGGCCCCAACCTCGTTCGCGAATGTCTGACCTACGATTGGCCCGGCAACGTGCGGGAGCTGCACGAACGTGTGCGCCGCGCCTATAACGCATCGGGCGAGACCGTGGATTCGCTGCGCGCCGACGAGGCGAACGGATCCGGCGGTCGTAGGCTCAACGGCGGCAGCGTTCAAGTCACGGTCGGCACGCCGCTCTCCGACGTCGAAGACTTGTTGATTCGGGCGACGCTCGACGCCGTCGGCGGCACGCGCCATCGCGCGGCCACGCTGCTCGGCATCAGCCCGAAGACGCTCTACAACAAGCTGCAACGCATGAAGATGGCGTAACGCTCCGCCTCAGGCGAAGGCGCTCTCCAGCAGCGCTTTCGCGTCGCGATACACCGGCCGCTCGATCAGCTTGCGCCAATTCGGCGCCTTGCCGCGCGCGCGCAACTGCTTCAAGCGCTGCGCGCTTTCTTTCGATGGCTTAAACGTCAGCTCGTTCAGAACGCGCTCGGCGGCCTCCGGCTGGTTGCATACGAGCACCATGTCGCAGCCGGCCTCGAGCGCCGCTTGGGCCGCTTGCGTCAACGTGCCGCCCGCGCGCGCCGCCTCCATCGACAAGTCGTCGCTGAAAATCGCGCCCTTGAAACCGATCCGTTCGCGCAAGATCTCTTGCAGCCAGATCCGCGAGAAGCCCGCGGGTTTATCGTCGATCTTCGAATAGATCACGTGCGCCGGGATCACCGAGGCGAGCGCCATGCCGAGCCAATCGTAAGGCGCGGCGTCGTCAGCCAAGATCTCCTCGAGCGAGCGCTCGTCGACGGGCAGCGCGACGTGCGAGTCGGCGCTCGCGTAGCCGTGCCCCGGAAAGTGCTTGCCGCAGTTGGCCATGCCCGCGAGCGCAAGCCCGTGGTTCAAACTCTTCGCGAGCAACGTCACCACGCGCGGGTCGCGATGGAAAGCGCGATCGCCGATGACCGCCGAACGGCCGTAATCGAGATCGAGCACCGGCGTAAAGCTCATGTCGATACCGCACGCGCGCAGCTCCGCCGCGAGCACGTAGCCGGTGGCCGTCGCCACCTTCGTGGCATGCAGCACGTCGCGATCCCAAAGCTCGCCCAAGCGCCGCATCGCTGGCAGCACCGTGAAGCCGTCGGTGCGGAAGCGCTGCACACGCCCGCCCTCGTGGTCGACGGCGATCAACAGGTCCTCGCGCACGTCGCGAATCGCATCGGTCAGCGCGATCAGTTGGCCGCGATTTTCGTAATGGCGCCCAAACAGAATGACACCGCCCGTCATGGGGTGAGCGAGGCGCCGGACGTCGTCGTCGGTCAGCACTTGCCCCTTGACGTCGATCATCACGGGGCCGGGAGGGTTTTTCATCGAATCGAGGAGCATGTCAGAGAAAAAGGAACAGAAAGATCAAGCCGCCGTCGAGTCCGATTCGGCGATGACGAACGACACGGCGTAGTCGCGCTCGTCGCTGATCGTCACGCGCGCCGTGATGCCGCGCTTAGCGAGCCAATCGGCCAACTCGCCCGACGCTTTGAGCAAGGGCTGGCCGCTCGGTTCGTTCAGCGTTTGCAGCGCGCGCCAAGTCATCGGCCAGTGCATGCCGAGGCCGATCGCTTTAGAGAACGCTTCCTTGGCCGAAAAGCGAGTCGCGAGGAACGCGAGTCCCCTCGCCTCCGAGCGCGCCTTGCGCGCATGGTAGACACGCAGTTCGTCCGGGCCCAGCACCTTCTGTGCGAAGCGCCCGTTCGTGCGTGTCATCACGGCCGCGACACGGCTCAACTGGACGACGTCGGTACCGATACCGTAGATGGCCATACGTCGCGCAGGACGATCAGCGCTTCGCGGCGAGACGCGCGGCCACCATGATGGCCTTCATCTCGCGCACGGCATTGTCCCAGCCCGCGAAAATCGCATGCGCCACGATCGCGTGACCGATGTTCAATTCGACGATGCCTTCGATCGCGGCGATCTGCTGCACATTCGTATAGTGCAAGCCGTGCCCCGCATTGACCTTGAGCCCCAGCGACACGCCGAGCTCCACGCCGCGGACGATGCGCTCGTACTCGCGCTGCTGTTCGGCTTCGTCGTGGGCGTCGGCATAACGGCCCGTGTGCAATTCGACGACCGGCGCTCCGGCTTCCTGCGCCGCTCGGATTTGCGCCTCGTCGGCATCGATGAACAGCGAAACGCGCGAGCCGACGTCGGCCAATTGCCGGCAGGCAGCGCGAACGGGCTCGAAATGACCGGCCACGTCGAGACCGCCTTCCGTCGTCAACTCCTCGCGCTTTTCCGGTACCAGGCAGACATCGTGCGGACGCACGTCGCACGCGATATCGAGCATCTCTTTCGTGACCGCGCATTCGAGGTTCATCCGCGTCGTCAGCTGCGGGCGCAACGCACGCACGTCCGCATCGACGATATGGCGCCGGTCCTCGCGCAAATGCAGCGTGATGGCGTCGGCCCCGGCGGCCTCCGCTTGCAGCGCGGCGCGAACCGGGTCCGGATAACGCGTGCCGCGCGCGTTGCGCAGCGTAGCCACGTGGTCGATGTTGACGCCGAGATCGATGACGTTCGGCGACGTCAGGAAGAAGCTCATAGGTTCTGCAAATCGAGAAGGATCTGGCGAGTCGCGAGCGGCGTGCCGCCAAGATAGGTGTTGAGCAAAAAGCGCATCAGCGTCTTGCTTTGCGCGACGGTCTGTGCACGATGGTAATCGTCGCGCTCCATATCAAGCAACGTCTGCCCCGAGACGACCGGCCAATGGGCGGGCAGCTCGCTTGCCGCCTCGCGTACGCCGCGTTCGGGATCGAAGACGTAGCGCCCCTCGGCCACGACGGCTTTGCGCGCCACGGTCCGGTCGAGCGCCATCGCATAGCCCGTCTCGCGCAGCAGCACGCGTTCGAACGAGCGAAGCACCTGGACGGGCGGCTCGTCGTGCGCGAGCCGAGTCAGGGTGACGACGTAATGATGGAATAGTCGAGGATGCGAATCCTCGCGCGCGCAAAACTTCACGAGCAGCTCGTTCACGTAGAACCCGCATAGCAAGGCATCGCCGCACAGCGGCAACATGCCGCCGACCCATTCCGCCCCGGTCAGCGTGCGCATTTCGGACTTGCCCGACCAGGACATCGATAGCGGCTGAAACGTCTGCAACACACCGCGCAGCGCCGAATGCGGGCGCTTCGCGCCTTTCGCGACGAGGGCCAGGCGGCCGTGGTCGCGCGAAAAGACGTCGATGATGAGACTGGTTTCGCGGTAGGGATAGCTGTGCAGGACGAAGGCCGGCTGCTCGGCGATGCGGTTCGACGGCTCGCGCGGCGCGCGGCGCGCGGGGGCGCGCTGACCTTCGTCGTCGGAATGCGTGGGCGCGCCGCCCTCGGCGTGCGCACGCCGGGCCGGGCGCCGCTCCTTGCCGGCCGCGGCTGCCGAACGCGTGCGCTTGGCGTCGACGCGCCCTCGAGCCGCCTCGCCTTGCTCGGCGTCGTCGTCGGACGCGGCAAGCGTTACCGGCGCGTCGTGAATCTCGTCATTCGTACCCATAGGCACGCAGCCCGGCTTCGTTATCGGCCCAACCGCTCTTCACCTTAATGAAGGTTTCTAGATAAACGGGGCCGTCGAAGAGCTTTTCCATGTCGAGCCGCGCCTCGGTGCTGATTTGTTTGAGCTTGGCGCCCTTATGGCCGATGATCATCGCCTTATGTGCGTCGCGCTCGACGAGGATCGTCGCGAACACGCGGCGCAACCGCCCTTCGGTCTCGAATTTGTCGATGAGGACCGTGCTCGTGTACGGCAATTCGTCGCCGGTCCAACGGAACACCTTCTCCCGCAAGATCTCGGCCGCGAGAAAACGCTCGCTGCGGTCGGTCAGATCGTCTTCGCCGTACATCGGCACCCCTTCGGGCAGATACGGCTTGACCGTGTCGAGCAAACGCTTGACGTCGTCCGTATGTTTGGCCGAAAGCGGAACGATTTCCTTGAACTCGCGCAACGCGCTGATCCGTTGGAAGAACGGATAGAGCGTCTTCTTGTCGTTTACGCGATCGAGCTTGTTCGCGATGAGCAGCGTGGGCGCGGATGGCGGAATCAAATCGAGCACCTTCTGGTCGTCGGGCCCGAAGCGTCCCGCCTCGATTACGAACAGCACGGCATCGACGGCCGTCAGCGTCGACGTAACGGCGCGATTGAGCGAACGATTGAGCGCCCCGCTGTGCTGGGTCTGAAAGCCCGGCGTATCGACGAAGATGAACTGTGCGTCCTCGAACGTATGGATACCCGTAATGCGGTGACGCGTCGTCTGCGCCTTGCGCGAAGTGATGCTGATTTTTTGCCCGACGAGCGCGTTCATCAACGTCGATTTGCCGACGTTCGGCCGGCCGACAATGGCGACCATGCCGCAGCGAAAGCCGGAGGGGTTGGGGGTATCGATCATGCGAGGCAGGCGTTTCGAAAAGTGGCGGCGCGGCGCACAAGGCGCGCCGCGAACGCGAATGAGGTCATGAATGGTCGGGTTCGGGCGCGCGCGGACGCGTCGCACCTGCGATGTCCGAGACAAGTTCGGCTTCGCCGCCGCGCGGGCCGGTGCCAGGGCTTTGGGGGCCGTCGACCTTTGCGCCGCCCGGTTCGGGCTTGGCCGCGGCCGCTGTCTCTTGCTTGCCCGCGGACGCCACTTCGGGCTTGCCCGGCGCTTCGCTCTTCGCGCTAGCATCCTGGCCGCGCCCCTGCGCTTTATGTTCGACGTGCGCGGCGCGAATCATCGCCGGCGGCACGTTCGCGGGGCGTTCGCCGCCTTCGGCTACGCCGGGCGGCTTCGCAGCTTCGCCGCGTTGCCCTTTCTCGGCCCGCCGCTCGGGCGCTCGCAGATCGAGCGCCGCTTGGATGCCCTTGACGCCGGGCACCACTTCGGGCTCGCCGTGTTTGCCGGCCCTCGCGCCCCGGGAGCGCTTCGGTTTGACTTCGAGCGCCGGCTGGACGGCCATGACTTCGTCGAGCGCCTTTTTCGCCGCGGCCTGTTCGGCAGCACGCCGGCTTGCACCCGAGCCCGACACCTTCACGTCCAGCTTAGGCACCGAACATTCCACTTCGAACTGCTGATTGTGCGCAGCGCCATGCGTCGCGACAACCGTATATGTCGGCAACGCGATCTTGTGACCCTGCAAGTATTCCTGAAGCAGCGTCTTCGAGTCCTTGCCGAGGGTGCGCGGATCGATATGGTCGAGGATCGGCACGTAAAGCCGCTTGATGACCGTCTGCGCCGCGTCGAACCCACCGTCGAGAAAAATCGCGCCGAGGATGGCTTCGAATGCATCGGCAAGAATCGACGGCCGCCGGAAACCGCCGCTGCGCAGCTCGCCCTCCCCGAGGCGCAGGCTTTCGGAGATATTAAGGGCCTGAGCAATTTCGTAGAGCGACTGCTGTTTGACGAGGTTGGCGCGAACGCGCGACAGGTCGCCTTCGTCCAGTTTGCCGAATCGCTGATACAAAAGCGCGGCCACCGCGCAATTTAGAACGGAATCGCCCAGAAATTCGAGCCGTTCATTGTGCGAGGCACTGTGACTGCGGTGGGTTAACGCCTGGCGCAACAATTCCGCATTGCGAAATTCGTAGCGCAACCGGCTTTCGAGCGGAGATAGCGGCATGTGCAGAGTATAACGCGCGCGCCTCGCCCGTCGGTCTGACGGGGCGAGGCGCGAAAAAACGTGGCAAACCGAATGGGCGAGAATCGCACCGCCGGCAAGCGACGCGTTTAGTGGAACGTGCCGATGCGCTTCAGATTACCGAAGTTCATCCAAACGAAGAACGCGCGGCCGACGATGTTGCGATCGGGCACGAAGCCCCAGTAGCGGCTGTCCGCGCTGTTATCGCGGTTATCGCCCATCATGAAGTAGTGGCCGGCCGGCACCTTGCAGACCACGCCTTCGCTGTTGTACGAACAGTTGTCGCGATAGGGATAGTCTTCCGCACCGATCACGAACGGCGGCACCGCAGGGTTATTCAGAATCCCGTGCTTGCGTCCGAGCAGATCTTCTTCGAACTGCTTCGCATAGCCGATCCGCTCTTCGTCGAAGTAGTCGGGCAGCGGCGTTTCGGCGACCGGCTTGCCGTTGATCGTCAGGCGCTTGTTCTCGTAGGCGATCGTATCGCCGGGCAGGCCGACGACCCGTTTGATGTAATCGACCGACTCATCCTTCGGATAGCGAAACACCACGACGTCGCCGCGCGAAAGCGGCGAGCCTTGCGTGATCTTCGTATTGACGATCGGCAAGCGCAGACCGTAGTCGAACTTGTTCACGAGGATGAAATCGCCGACGAGCAGCGTGGGCACCATCGAGCCGGACGGAATCTTGAACGGCTCGACCACGAACGAGCGCACGAGGAAGACGATCAGAATGACCGGAAAGAAGCTCGCCGTGTACTCGAGCCACCACGGCTGGCGCAGCTTTTCGTCGCGCAGGCGGGCGCGCGTTTGCGGTGCGTTTTCATCGGCGAAGCGCTCGCCGATGCGCGCTTGCTGCTGATCGAAATCGGCGACGGCGGCCTCGGCGGCGCGCCGGCGCTGCGGCAAAAACACCAGTTTATCGGCAACCCACGCGATACCCGTCAAAACGACGAGCACAAAAAGAATCAGCGCAAAGTCCATGTAAGAGAGGTCCTGTTATTTGTCTTCGACGCGCAAGATCGCGAGGAAAGCCTCTTGCGGAATCTCGACGGACCCGACTTGCTTCATTCGCTTCTTGCCTTCCTTTTGCTTTTCCAACAGCTTCTTTTTACGCGTGATGTCGCCCCCGTAGCACTTCGCCAACACGTTCTTGCGCAGCGCCTTGATGTTTTCACGCGCAATGATGTGCGCCCCGATCGCCGCTTGAATCGCGACGTCGTACATCTGGCGCGGAATGATTTCGCGCATCTTCGCCGCGACTTCGCGGCCGCGGTATTGCGATTGCGACCGGTGCACGATGACCGACAACGCATCGACCTTGTCGCCGTTGATGAGCATATCGACCTTGACGACGTCGGACGCGCGATATTCCTTGAACTCGTAATCCATCGACGCGTAGCCGCGCGACACCGATTTGAGGCGATCGAAGAAGTCGAGCACGATCTCGGCCATCGGGATTTCGTAGGTCAACTGGACCTGACGGCCGTGATACTGCATGTTGATCTGGTTGCCGCGCTTTTGCGTGCACAGCGTGATGACCGAACCCACGTAATCCTGCGGCATGTACAGGTTCACGGTGACGATCGGCTCGCGGATCTCTTCGATTTTCGACGGATCGGGCATCTTGGCCGGATTCTCGACCATGATGATCGAGCCGTCGCCCTGGACCACTTCATAGACCACGGTCGGCGCCGTGGTGATGAGGTCCATGTCGAATTCGCGCTCGAGCCGCTCCTGCACGATCTCCATGTGCAATAGGCCCAGGAAACCGCAGCGGAAACCGAAGCCGAGCGCCTGCGACACTTCCGGTTCGTATTGCAGCGAGGCGTCGTTGAGCTTGAGCTTTTCGAGGGACTCGCGCAGTGCGTCGTACTGATTCGCTTCGACGGGATACAAGCCCGCGAACACCTGCGGCTTCACTTCCTTGAAGCCCGGAAGCGGCTCCCCCGCCGGGCGCGTGGCCAGCGTGACCGTATCGCCCACCTTCGCGGCCGTCAACTCCTTGATACCGGCGATGATGAAGCCCACCTGCCCCGCCGACAGCGTTTCCAAGTTCTTCGACTTCGGCGTGAATACGCCGATGTGCTCGACCGGGTACTGCGCGCCCGTGGCCATCAACTTGATCTTGTCCTTCGGGCGCAGCGTGCCGTTCACGATGCGCACGAGCATGACGACGCCGACGTAGTTGTCGAACCACGAATCGATGATGAGCGCTTGCAGCGGCGCTTCCGTGTCGCCCTTCGGCGGCGGCACCTTCGCGATCAGCGATTCCAAGACGTCCTCGACGCCGAGCCCCGTCTTCGCGCTACAGCGCACGGCATCCATGGCGTCGATACCGATGACGTCTTCGATCTCGGTAATCGCGTTTTCGGGATTGGCGGCCGGCAGATCGATCTTGTTGAGCACGGGCACGACTTCGACGCCGAGTTCGATCGCCGTATAGCAGTTGGCCACGGTCTGCGCTTCGACGCCCTGGCTCGCGTCGACGACGAGCAGCGCGCCCTCGCAAGCCGACAGCGAACGGCTCACTTCGTACGAGAAGTCGACGTGGCCCGGCGTATCGATCAGGTTCAGGTTATAGACCTTGCCGTCGCGCGCGCGGTAGTGCAGCGCAGCCGTTTGCGCCTTGATCGTGATACCGCGCTCGCGCTCGAGATCCATCGAGTCGAGTACCTGCGATTCCATTTCGCGGTCGGACAAGCCGCCGCACAGTTGGATGATGCGATCGGCGAGCGTCGACTTGCCATGGTCGATGTGCGCAATGATCGAAAAGTTGCGTATGTGATCCATTCAGTGCCGATCAAGCGAAAAAGGCGCGCTCGGACGATTGCGGAGCACGCCTTGTAAGTATGTGAAAAAACGGCCTATTTTAGCCGAAATGGCCTGCTCACGGCGGATTTCGCCGCGGCGGCCGCGCACCGGTGCGAGGGCCGGGCAATCTTGAGCGCTTTCGTACCCAGCCGGCGTTGCCGCGCAAGCAAGCGCCGATTGCATCGGGCTCACGCGCCGGGCGGTGTCAGCGCCGCCCGTACGCGCTCGCCGTCTAGCCGATAGTGGCAAAGCTCGACGCTTTCGCACACGAGGACGGGCACGAGTTCGTCGTAACGTTCGACGAGCGCGGGATCGGCGTCCACGTCGATCACCTCGAGCGTAGCGCCGAATTCACGTAGCAGGGGCTCGAGCGCCTCGCGCATCTGCTCGCACAAATGGCACCAAGTCCGCGAATAAAGCGTCAAATGCCGGGCGGGCAAGGCGGTCATTTCCCTTGTACGCGGGGCTTGATCGGCACGAACTGCGTGTTCTCGCCGCGACGCACGAGTACCGCGACCATCTTGTGCGAATCGAGATGCGCCACGACCTGCTCGAACTGCTTCGCGCTCGAAATATCCGTATCGCCCACCCGCAAAATGATGTCGCCCTTCTGAAGCCCAACGCGCGCGGCCGGACCGTCGACGGCTTCCACCTCGACGCCGCCGGTGCGCAGCTTCAGCGATTTCATCTGGCTGGCCGACAAATCGGACACCGTCACCCCAAGCGAATTCGACGGGTGCGGCTTCGGCGCGGGGCTCTGCTGCTCGTCAGCCTTGGCGGTTTTCTCGGGCTGCGTCTGCACGACCGTGATCGGCACCTCGCGCGACTGGCCCTTGCGCCAGAACGTCACCGTGGCATGACTGCCCGGCTTCGTGTCGCCGACCATGCGCGGCAGGTCCGTATCGGTGTCGACCGCCGTGCCGTTGAATTTGAGGATGATGTCGCCCGGTTGCAGGCCGGCTTTGTCCGCCGGACCGCCCGGCTCGACGCTGCTGACGAGGGCGCCTTGTGCACGAGGCAATCCGAGCGATTCGGCCACGTCCTTCGTCACCTCGCCGATCGAGATCGCGATCCGGCCGCGCACGACCTTGCCCGTCGTCTCAAGCTGATCGGCCACGCGCATCGCTTCGTCGATCGGAATCGCGAACGCAATCCCCATGAATCCGCCCGTGCGGCTGTAAATCTGCGAGTTGATGCCGATCACGTCGCCTTGCATGTTGATCAGCGGTCCGCCCGAGTTGCCGGGGTTCACAGCAGCGTCCGTTTGGATGAACGGCAGGTAATCGCCCGTCTCGCGCCCCTTGGCGCTCACGATACCGGCCGTCACGGTGTTGTCGAGGCCAAACGGCGAGCCGATCGCCACGACCCACTCGCCGACGCGCACCTTGTTCGAATCGCCGATCGTCACCGTCGGCAGATTCGTCGCGTCGATTTTCACGACGGCGATATCGGTGCGGTCGTCCACGCCGATCAGCTTCGCCTTGAATTCGCGCTTATCGGTCAACGTGACGTAGATGTTGTCGGCGTCGTCCACCACGTGGGCGTTCGTCATGACATAGCCATCGGCCGAGAGGATGAACCCCGAGCCCACGCCCGCGCTCTTTTCATCGTCGTTGTTGTCCGATTGATCCGGACTGCCGCCTCGGTCGCCCCGGTCACCCTGGTCGCCGCCGTGCGGCGTCTGCGGCAACGGGATGCCGAAAAACCGCCGGAAGAATTCCGACATGTCCCCGTCGCCCGTACCGGGCGGCGAGGGGCGCTGGCTGGACGGCCCGCTCGATAGCGTCGTAGTGGTGCGGATATTGACCACGGCCGGCCCGACCTTGTCGACGAGGTCGGTGAAATCGGGCAGGTTCGCGGCCGGCACAGCCGATTGCGCATGGGGCGCAAACGAGAGGCAGGCCATAGCCGCGGCGGCCGCGAGGAATTTGCGCACCGAGAGATTCGTCATAACAGGGAAAGCCGAAGCGTTACTTGGTAGCCTTGTATTCTATGGCAGACGCGAAGCGTTGCAGCGTGGCTTGCGGCACTTCCCCGAGCACTGTTATCCAATAATCGCGATAACGTGTGACAAGCACGTGCGTCGCCCCGGTGCTTCCCGCCCCTTCTTTGCGGGAATTGCCTTCGGCCGGCTCGACGAATACGGAAATAGTGGACAACCCATCGGAGAAGACCGCTTGATCGACGGGGATCGGCGCCGCTTTCGGATCTCGGGCGGCCATCAAGCGACGCAATTCGCGGATGGGATGAAAGCCCGGAACGTCAGGGGTCATGCGCCAACCCTGCGCCTTCATATCGACGGGCGAAACGGGCGGACGCACGAGCGTCCAGCCGTTCGTTCCGCGAATGCCCGCGGCGATGGCGGCCTTTTGCGCGGGCACGCCCACACGCACTTGCGTGAACGCGACTTGTGCGAGCACCTGCCCCGTCGGGTCGAGCGTCTGCACGCGCAGCAACAACCCCGACTTCGCATCGGCCCAAAGCTTATAGGTGAAGCGGTAGGCGTCCTTCGGGTCGAGTTCGATAACCTGCGCATCGAGCCCCGCGACGCGATCGGCGCCGAGCATCTTGGCGTCGTAGACGGACAGCACTTGCGCCCCGCTTTCGCTGATCAGCGCCGGGAACGAATCCCTGTTTAGCCGCTTCTCGACGACACAAATGTGGCGGTCGGGTACGAACGTATAGAGATCGTCGTCGTGACGCAGGAGTTTGCGCGGCTGGCCGTCGAGGCTTTCGACCGACTCGTATTCACCGTCGGCGTGCGTGGCGTAATGGGAGATCCGAGAGGATTGGACGAAGTTGCCGTGCTGAAAAACGAAAACCCCTTCGTAGCTTTCGTGCCGCGCCGCGTCCTGGATTCGATCGAGCCAACCCGCCGCCTGCTGGCGCTCCGGAGTCTCGGTTTGCGCACGGACGGCATGCGGGGACAGCGAAAACAGGGCGGCCGCGAAAAGCAGCCACGCCGCCCATTGCCGCGGGGCGGCGGCGCGCATCGAGCGCAATGTCAGCATCGGGTTAGCGGCCTTGCGAGGTCTGGACCGCGGCGCGAATCAGCGGCATCGAGCCCACGGCCATCGGCTGCTGCGCGAATTGCTGATGCGCTTCCAAATATTGATCCAATTGCGCGTCCCGGATGATGTTGCCGTCCGCGGCGCCCGGCACGTTCGTCATCGCGACCGACTGCACGCCGTCGCCGTTCGTGCTGGTCGCGGCCGTCTGCACGGTGGCTTGGGAGCCGAACCCGTGCCACTGCGGAATGACGACCCAGCTCAGCATCGCGGCGGCCGCGGCAACGGCCAGCGCCGGTGCGACGCGGCGCCGCAGAACGGCGGACGCACCGCGGCGCGAGGCGGCCTGGGCGGGAACCAGGATGTGCGGCTCGGCTTCGAGCCGCGCGGCAAAACCGGCCAGGAACGTGTCGCTCTTCGCCGGATGAACGGCCAGATCGTCGGAACGCAATGCGTCGCCGATCAAGTGATATGCCGACCAAGTGGAGCGATCGACATGATCGAACTCGGTCAGCAGCTCATCGAATGATGCGGGGGCGTCGAGCCCTTCCCCGTCGACGAATGCCGACAAACGCTCGCTGCGCGAGCTTCCCTGCGATTGCATCGAGACCGACCCCATGACGCTCCCCATCTTACATACACCCCGTAGTAATCCGACCGTACCCAGTTATTTCTGCTGTGCGCCGCCGCGAGGCCCGACAAACGACTACCAGCGCTTGCCTTCCGGCGTGCCTAGTAGCGGACGCAATTTTGCCGCAATTGCCTCGCGAGCGCGGAAAATCCGCGAACGAACCGTGCCGATCGGACAATCCATCATCTCGGCGATCTCCTCATAGCTCAGGCCCTCGATTTCACGAAGGGTAATGGCCACGCGAAGCTCTTCGGGCAACAGCGCCATCGCGGCATTGACCGTCTGCGCGATCTGCTTGCTCATCAACAACGACTCAGGCGTGTTGATATCCCTTAGTTGATCGGCGTCCGAGAAAGTTTCCGCCTCTTCGGCGTTTGCTTCCGTCGATGTGGGAGCGCGGCGGCTCTGGGTTGCGAGATAGTTCTTCGCCGTGTTGACCGCGATGCGATAAAGCCACGTGTAAAACGCCGACTCGCCGCGAAATTGGGGCAACGCCCGGTAGGCCTTGATAAATGCGTCTTGCGCGACGTCCTCGACTTCGGCGGGGTCGCGCACGAGCCGCGAGATCAGCCGGATGATCTTGCGATGGTATTTCGAGACCAGGAGTTCAAACGCGGCTTTGTCGCCTTGCTGCACGCGCTCGACCAGAACCTGATCGATTTCTTTTTCGCTCACCTGTTGGGTCCGTTTACTTGGAGGGATGCGTCGCGGACGGCTATTGTAGCGTCCCTATCATCGCTCCATGCTCAGTGTGTAACGGCTGTTACCGCCGTTACATTCGGCCCGCTCGCCGGCCGAGCTTAGCCCGATGCCTTAGTAGGCGGCATGCCGAGCGCGCACCGCCAGCGCCCGAAAAGCCGCCGCATCCACCGCGTCGGCCGCGACGACGAACGTGCTCGCGCGGCGCGCCTCGGTACCCGCCACAGCCAAGACGAGCAGGCGTTCGGCCCATTGTGAGATACCGACGATGCGCCCCTGAAAGAGGCGCCGTCCCGCACGGTCGTATCCGGCCACGCCGTCCGGCATCAACACCAACTGCACGGGTTGCCGGCGCTCGTAGCGCACGAACGAGGCGCCGAGCGCGGCAACTGCCGCTGCCGCAAGCCAGAGCGCGTCGATCGCGCCCAGATGCGCGGCGGCGGTCGAATGAACGGCTGCGACGCACACGCATCCGAACGAGAGCGCGGCAAGCCGCACCGTGCGCGAGCGCCGCAGCATCACTCGCCGCGGCGCTCCCCGATCGAGATCGAGGTCAGGATCAGTCAACGGACCGCCAGGCTCAGATACGCTTGAACACCAGCGTGCCGTTCGTCCCGCCGAAGCCGAACGAGTTCTTCAGCGCCACGTCGATCTTCATCTCCCGCGCCTGGTTCGCGCAGTAGTCGAGATCGCACTGCGGATCTTGGTTGAAGATGTTGATCGTCGGCGGCGACACTTGGTGGTGAATCGCGAGCACCGTGAACACCGACTCCAGCCCGCCCGAACCGCCGAGCAAGTGACCCGTCATCGACTTCGTGGAATTGACGACGACCTTCTTCGCATGATCGCCGAGCGCGCGCTTGATACCCGTCGTTTCCGCGAGATCGCCAAGCGGTGTCGACGTGCCGTGCGCGTTGACGTAGTTCACTTCATCGGCATTGACGCTCGCGTTACGCAGCGCAGCGCTCATGCAGCGGCGAGCGCCGTCGCCGTCTTCGAGCGGCGCCGTCATGTGATACGCATCGGCGCTCATCCCGTAGCCGCCGACTTCGGCGTAGATCTTCGCACCGCGCGCTTTCGCATGCTCGTACTCTTCGAGCACCATCACGCCCGCGCCCTCGCCGAGGACGAAACCATCGCGATCGGCATCCCACGGACGGCTTGCCGTTGCGGGGTCGTCATTGCGCTGCGACAGTGCGCGCGCCGCGGCGAAACCGCCGATGCCGAGGGGCGACACCGTCGCCTCCGCGCCGCCGGCCAGCATCACGTCGGCATCGCCGTACTCGATCAAGCGCGCCGCTTCGCCGATACAGTGCAAGCCCGTGGTACAGGCCGTCACGATCGCGAGGTTCGGGCCCTTCATGCCGAACTGCATCGAGAGGTGGCCCGAGATCATGTTGATGATCGACGCGGGAACGAAGAACGGCGAAATCCGGCGCGGGCCGCGATTGAGCAGTTCCGTCTGCGTGACTTCGATCATCGGCAGACCGCCGATGCCCGAGCCCACCACGACACCTGCGCGCTCGGCGTTGGCGTCGGTAATTTCCAATCCGCTGTCTCGCATCGCCTGCATGCCGGCCGCCATGCCGTAATGGATAAACGTATCCATATGGCGGGCTTCTTTCGCGGACATGTAGTCTTCGACGTTGAAGCCTTTCACTTCACCGGCGAATCGCGTCGAGAAGTTCGTTGCGTCGAACTTCGTGATGGTCGCGATACCGGACTTGCCGGCGACCAGATTAGCCCAGCCGTCGGCAACATTATTGCCGACAGGCGACACCAGACCCAGGCCTGTAACAACAACACGGCGACGGCTCACGGTAACCCCTTTTCCATAAATGACAAAAGCAAAAGCCACAGCGGCCACAGGAAACCGACCCTGTGAGCCCTGTGGCTATAAATTCGGCACCAGCATCGGAATCCGACGTCAGAACGCGTCAAACCGCGGCTAGCGTACAGCGCGAGGCGATCAGGCCTTAAGCCTTGACGTTTGCGCGTGCGTAGTCGATCGCTTGCTGGACCGTCGTGATCTTCTCGGCTTCCTCGTCCGGAATTTCCATGCCGAACTCGTCTTCCAGCGCCATCACGAGCTCGACCGTGTCGAGAGAGTCCGCACCGAGGTCGTTCACGAACGAAGCTTCGTTCTTGATTTCAGCTTCCGCGACGCCCAGTTGTTCCGCGACGATCTTCTTGACGCGCTGTTCGATGTTGTCCATTACCCCTCCGAGGGAAAAAGTTCAAAAATCCAAGTGCGCGCATTTTATCAGGTTTGCCTGGTCAAAAAAGCGCGCTCAAGGCAAGGCTTGGCGCCCCGTGGGAGCACTACGCTTCCACCGTCGGCGCGGATGTTAAACGAAATCCGTTAAGACATGTACATGCCGCCGTTCACATGCAGCGTCGTGCCGGTGATATAACCGGCTTGCGGCGAAGCAAGGAACGCAACGGCATGGCCGATATCCTCGGGGCTGCCCAGACGGCCGAGCGGAATCTGCGTTTTCAGCGCGGCCTGCTGCTCTTCGGGCAGCACCTTCGTCATATCGGTATCGATGAAGCCCGGAGCGACGCAATTGACCGTAATGCCGCGGCTGCCGATTTCGCGCGCGAGCGCGCGCGTCATGCCTGCCACGCCGGCCTTGGCCGCCGCATAGTTGACCTGCCCCGGGTTGCCGGCCGAACCGACGACCGACGTGATGTTGATGATGCGCCCGCCGCGCGCCTTCATCATCGGGCGCAGCACGGCGCGCGACAGACGGAACACGGCCTTCAGGTTCGTATCGATCACGGCGTCCCACTCGTCGTCTTTCATACGCATCGCGAGTTGGTCGCGCGTGATACCCGCATTGTTGACGAGCACGTTCAGCGCGCCGAATTCCTTCACGAGCGAATCGATCGTGGCATCGACCGTTTGCGCGTCGTTGACTTCGAGCACGATGCCGCGTCCCGCCAGACCTTCGGCCGCAAGCGCTTCGGTGATCCCGGCCGCACCGGACTCGCTCGTCGCGGTACCGATGACAGTCGCGCCCTGCCGCGCGAGCACGAGCGCAATCGCCCTGCCGATGCCGCGCGATGCGCCCGTCACGAGCGCTACTTGTTTATCGAGAGCTTTTTCCATGATGGTTCGGATGATCGGTTAAACGGGCAGCGCGCTCGACCGGCACGCCGCGCGATAGGCGGCGATACGCGGCGGCATGCACGCCCGAACGCTTGCGCGCTATGCGCTAAGCAGCTTCAAGGTTTCTTCGAGCGAGGCGGGATCGGTGATCGCCGCGCCCACGAGGCTGCCGTCGATCCGCTTGGTCAAGCCCGCGAGCACTTTACCCGGGCCGCATTCGACCACGTGCGTCACGCCGTCCTTGGCCATCGCCTGCACGCATTCGACCCAGCGCACCGCGCCGGCTGCCTGGCGGACGAGCGCGTCCTTGATCGCGGCCGGCTCCGATACCACGGCGACGTCGACGTTGTTGACGACGGGAATCCGCGGCACTTTGACCTCGACGCTCGCGAGATACTCGCGCAACTGATTCGAGGCCGGCATGAGCAGCGACGAATGGAACGGCGCGGAAACGGGAAGCGGCAGCGCCCGCTTGGCGCCCTTCGTCTTCGCGATCTCGCACGCTTTTTCGACGGCGGCCTTATGCCCCGCGATCACGACTTGCGCCGGCGCGTTGAAGTTGACGGCCTCGACGACGGCGCCGCTTTCACGGGCCGCGTCGCTGCAAACCGCGCGGACGGTGTCGTCGTCCAAACCGAGAATAGCCGCCATGCCGCCGACGCCGACGGGCACCGCCGTTTGCATCGCTTGCGCGCGAAAGCGCACGAGCGGCACCGCGTCGCGAAACGCGAGCGCGCCCGATGCGACCAGCGCCGTGTACTCGCCCAAGCTGTGACCCGCGACAAGCGCGGGCTCGGCGCCGCCGGCTTCGCGAAATGCGCGGTAGATCGCATAGGCGGCCGTCAGCATGACCGGCTGCGTGTTCGTCGTGAGATTCAGTTCTTCGGCCGGTCCTTCGGCAATCAGCTTGCCGAGGTCCTGACCGAGCGCGTCGGACGCTTCCTGGAGCGTTTCGCGCACGACTGCGCGATCGGCGAATGCGTTAAGCATGCCGACCGATTGCGATCCCTGCCCAGGAAAAACGAACGCAAATTTCATATCGTCCCCAAATGTGAAGCTTTGTGCGTGCTGCGCGCGCGTGCTAGCCGGCCGGCGCTAGGCCGACCGCATCGCTCGCCCGTGCCGATCAATAACGGATGACGGAGGCGCCCCAGGTAAAGCCGCCGCCGACGCCTTCGATGAGCACGTTCTGGCCGCGCTTGATGCGCCCGTCGCGAACCGCGAGATCGAACGCGAGCGGAATCGAGGCCGCCGACGTATTGCCGTGCTCGCCGACCGTCACGACCATGCGCTCTTGCGGCAAGCCGAGCTTGCGGCACGTGTGCGACATGATACGGATATTGGCTTGGTGCGGAATCAGCCAATCGACCTGGTCGGGCGACATATCGGCCTTCTGGAGCGCTTCGAGCGCCACTTTCTCGAGCACGTTGACGGCCAATTTGAAGACCGCCTGCCCATCCATATGCAGAAAGGCACTGCCCGCGACGATGCCGCCGTTGACATGGCCCGGCGTGCAAAGGATGTTCGCGTAGCTGCCGTCGGCGTGAAGCGCACTCGCGATCACACCCGGTTCGTCCGACGCTTGCAGAATCACCGCGCCGGCGCCGTCGCCGAACAGCACGCACGTCGTGCGGTCGTTGAAATCGAGAATGCGAGAGAAGGTTTCCGCGCCGACGATGAGCGCCGTGCGGTGCTGCCCGCTACGGATCAAGGCGTCGACCGTCGCCACCGCGTAAGCGAAACCCGAGCAGACGGCCTGGATGTCGAAAGCGGCGCCGCCGTTCTTGATCTGCAATTTGTCTTGCAGCAAGCAAGCCACGCTCGGAAACACGAAATCGGGCGTTGACGTGGCAACGACGATCAAATCGATCGTCTGCGGATCGATATCGGCCGACTCGATCGCGCGCTGTGCGGCGATGAGCGCGAGATCGCTCGTCGTGACGTCGGGATCGGCGAAATGGCGTGCATGGATGCCCGTGCGAGCGACGATCCATTCGTCGCTCGTCTCGATGCCTCGCTTGGCGAGGCGATCGGCGAGCTCTTGATTCGTGACGCGGCCGGGCGGCAAGTAACTGCCGGTTCCCAGCACGCGGGAGTAGAGATTCGATTGAGCCATTTATGCTTTCGAAGATACCGCGGCGTCGGGCTCGGCCGGACGGCCGGCGAGATTCGCGTGACCGGCGCCACCGCCGTCGCGCGCTGCTTGCGCGAGCGGATATGCGTTCTCTTCCATCGCTCGCGCCAGGCGTTCGAGGACGCCATTTTTGACCGCATCATACCCGCGTTTGATAGCCCACTCAAACGCGTAAGCATCGGCGGAGCCATGGCTCTTGATGACGAGCCCGCGCAAACCGAGCAGCGCCGCACCGTTGTATTGACGGTGATCGACGCGCTTCTTGAATCGCATGAGCACCGGCAGCGCCAAGAACGCCATCAGTTTCGTGAGCAACGAACGTCCGAATTCCTCGCGGATGATCTCGGAGAGCATCTGCGCCAATCCTTCCGACGTTTTGAGCGCGACGTTGCCGACGAAACCGTCGCAGACGATGACATCGGCCGTACCTTTATAGATGTCGTTGCCTTCGACGTTGCCGCGGAAATTGAGGGTGCTCGCGCGCAGCAGTTCTCCCGCGCGCTTGATGGTGTCGTTGCCCTTGATGACCTCTTCGCCGATATTCAGCAGGCCGATCGTGGGACGCTCCTTACCCTCGAGCGCCGAGACGAGCGCGTGGCCCATCTCCGCGAATTGCAGCAGATGCTGCGGCTCGCAATCGACGTTCGCGCCGAGGTCGAGCATCATCGTATAGCCGTGCGAATTCGGCAGCGCCGAGGCGATGGCGGGACGTTCGATGCCGGCTAACGTCTTGAGGACGTAGCGGGACACCGCCATCAATGCGCCGGTATTACCTGCGGAAATGCAGGCTTGCGCCACCTCGTCCTTGACGAGGTTGAGCGCGACGCGCATCGACGAATCCTTCTTCTTGCGCAACGCCACTTCGACGGGATCGTCCATTGCGACGACCTCCGACGCGGGCACGACCGTCAGGGCAGGATTATCGAGCGCCTTGCATTTCTTCAGTTGAGCACGAATCGGCGCTTCGAGGCCGACAAGCATCAACTGCGCATCGGCGTGCGCGCGTACGAAGCTGACGGCAGCGGGAACGGTCACGGACGGGCCGTGGTCGCCTCCCATGCAATCTATCGTGAGCTTTATAGTCATGGACTGCGACGAATTTCAGGCGCTATGCGTGGAACCGCGGCCTCGGTTGGAACCGGCCGCGAAGCATGGGACCAGAGTAAGTGCTCTGCTTGAGGATGAGGTGAGTGCCGAAACACCAACGCCGTCCGATCGCTGAAGCGCTAACGCTGATCGACTGCGAAGCATGAGGCCGGAGTGAGGGCTTTGGCCGGCGCCCAAGCAGGTGCGAACGCGCCCACTCGACCGAGCCGTTGAAGCATCGACTCCGGTCGGCCGCAAGGGACGAGACCACATCGAGCACCTAAGCGCCGATTGCGATCGACACAAAAAAACGGCAGTTGAATGCCGCCTTTTGTTCGAACCGGAGAGTTTCACGCAAGCCACTCGCCGTGCACAGGATCGCCGATTAGGCGAACGCCGCGCGTCGACGCGCTTAGTCGTTCTTCGTCTTAACGACTTTCTTGCCGCGATAGTAGCCGTTCGGGCTGATGTGGTGACGCATATGCACTTCACCCGTGCTCGGCTCGACGGCGAGGGGCGTCGTCGTCAGGAAATCGTGCGAGCGGTGCATGCCGCGCTTCGACGGCGACTTCTTGTTTTGCTGAACTGCCATGATAACTCCTAAAAATTTTCGAGATTCTAACACAGCCCGACAGGCGTAACGCCACTGGCCGAACGGCCGGCGCGCCGGATCGCGCTATTCGTGCAACGGCTCAATGCTTCTTGCCGCCCTCATCCTCGCTTGCGCGCTTGAGTGCTTCGAGCGCGGCAAACGGATTGGGCTTGCCCGCGTCGCCCTGCTCGGCGGCACCGGACGTCGGATCCTCGCTATCGCTTTCGCTTTCGTCTTCGCTCAGATCGCTCGCGTGCTCGCCGGCTGCACCCGAGACGAGGCTCTCGTGCACCAGCGGGCAAACGTCGTGTTTCGGCACGAGCGGCAGCGACAGCAACAACTCTTCCTCGATCAGCTCGACGAGATCGAATTGGCGCGAGCCCACGATCACGTCGAGTTCGTCTTCGTCGAGCGGAAACTCTTCGGCTTGCTCTTCGGTGACCACGAGGCGATACGTCGCATCGACGTCGAACGATTGCTCGTACGGCGAAAGGCAACGCTGGCATTCGAGCCAAGCCACCCCGTGCAAGGCGAGCCGCAAATACGGCTGCGCCGCTTCGGTACCGTCGTCCTGCAACTCGGGCTGCGTCGAACCCTCGGCCTGCCACGTGAACAAGGTCTCGCGATCTGGCGCGTCCGCCGGGACTTCGTTTAACATGCGCGGCAACTGCGAGACGCGCAGCGCGCCGGCGGCTTGGCGACCGCTACGCGCGAATTCGAAGACATCGAACGCATGCGGATCGATGAGCCCGCCAGCCTTGCCGGTATCTTGGGACATGGTTCGCTCCTCGCTCCTCGCGGCACCGACCCATCGGTACGCGCTTGTAACCCGCTTGTGACTCGCTTGTGACCTAACTAGCAACCTGCCATCTGCTTGACTGCGTGCCCACGGCGCCCAATGGACACCGTGAAAAGCCGGAGAGTATATTTGATTTACCTTTTGCAGTCAATCACTTAAAGATCAACCCAAGTCGCCCGCGCGCCGATCCGGCGGCTCGCCCCGAACATCTTCCACGTTCCGCTCACCGAACCATGCACGATCCCAGCGCCCAGCCGCCCCGGCTGATCCTCGCCTCCAGCTCGCCTTATCGCCGCGCCCTGCTCGAGCGGTTGCGCATTGCCTTCGACGTCTGCGTCCCGGCACTCGACGAAACGCCGCTCGCCGCGGAAACCCCCGCGGCGACGGCGCTGCGCCTCGCCCAGGCCAAAGCGCGTGCCGTCGCGGCGCGCGAGGCGGGCTCAGGGCCCGTGCTCGTCATCGGTTCGGATCAAGTCGCCACGTTCGACGGCCTGCAAATCGGCAAACCGGGCACCCATGAAAAGGCGCTCGAGCAACTGCGGATGATGCGCAACCGCGTCGTCCAATTTCATAGCGCACTGTGCCTGTTCGACAGCGCGCGCGATATCGCGCTCACCGAAGACGTCGTCACCGAAGTGCGGTTTCGCGATTTGCCCGATGCCGAACTCGACGCCTACCTGCGGGCCGAAACGCCTTACGACGTTGCCGGCAGCGCGAAGTCCGAAGGCCTCGGCATCGCGCTGCTCGATTCGATCGAATCGGACGATCCGACCGCACTTGTCGGCCTGCCGCTGATCGCCCTTACGCGGATGCTGCGCGAAGCCGGCTACCCCTTGTTCGCGGGGGCGCGATGAGCGGCGTCCTCTATTTGATTCCGAATGCGCTCGGCGACGGCGACGCCGACGCGCTCGCGACGGTTCTGCCCGCCAGCGTGCTGGCACGCACGGCATCGCTCGGCTACTTCGTCGGCGAGAACGCGAAAAGCACGCGCGCGTTTCTGAAACGTGTGGGCGTTGCTCGACCGATCCAAGAAATCGAGATTCGCGAACTGAACATCAACACGCCGCCCGCCGAAATCGAACGGCTGCTCGCGCCGATTCTCGCGGGCGCCGACGGCGGACTCGTCTCGGAAGCAGGTTGCCCGGCAGTGGCCGATCCCGGCGCACTGCTCGTGCGGCGCGCGCATGAGCGCGGCGTGAAGGTCGTACCGCTCGTCGGCCCGAGCTCGATCTTGCTCGCGCTAATGGCCTCCGGGCTCGACGGTCAGCGCTTCACGTTCCACGGCTATTTGCCCGTCGATGCGGGCGAGCGCGCCAAAACGCTGCGCGAGCTCGAGCAGCGCTCGCGCAAGGGGCGCGAAACCCAGATTTTTATCGAAACGCCCTACCGCAATCGCGCGTTGCTCGAGACGATGGTGGCGAGCTGCGCGCCCTCGACATGGATTACTGTGGCCGTCGACCTGACGCTCGAATCGGAGCGGATCGCCACGCGAACGGCCGGCGACTGGAAGAAGCACGCCGGCGCGTTCGAGATGCACAAACGGCCGGCCATCTTTCTCATGCTCGCGAACTGATCGCACGGCGGCGGGGCCGCGGCGCCGTTAAGCTCCGTTAAGCGCCGGCTAGCGCAGCTTCCAGCCGCCCAGCACGAGCGCGTGTACCGCGCCCTCGCCGACCGCCGCACCGAATTTGCGCGCGATGCGATCCGAAATACTTTCTTTCTCGGTGTAATCGATGATGTCGGGTGCCTTGATGACGTCGCGCGCCACGTAACCCGTGTCGCCAAAGCCGTCCGCCAGCCCGAGTTCGACGCTCTTTTGGCCGGTCCAGAACAATCCGGAGAAGATGTCGGGCGTTTCGTGCAGGCGCTTGCCGCGCCCTTGCCGCACGGCATCGATGAATTGCTGATGGATCTGATCGAGCATGGCTTGCGCGTGCTCGTCCATCGCCGGCGTATCGGGCGAGAACGGATCGAAGAAGCCCTTGTTCGCGCCCGACGTATGCAGCCGGCGCTGCACGCCGAGTTTATCCATGAGCCCCGTGAATCCGAAGCCGTCCATCAGCACGCCGATCGAGCCGACGATGCTGGCGTGGTCCACATAGATCTTGTCGGCCGCAACCGCAATGTAATAGCCGCCCGACGCGCACATGTCGCCCACCACTACGTAGAGCGGCTTAGCCGGATACTTCGCGCGCAAGCGCCGAATTTCCGCATTGATGATGCCGGCTTGCACGGGCGAGCCGCCGGGACTATTGATATAGAGAATGACGCCAGCCGAATCGGCGTCGGCGAAGGCGCGCCGCAGCGAGCGGTCGATGTCCTTCGCGTTGGCGTTCTTGTCGGCGGCGATTTCGCCTTCGAGCGAGACCAGTGCCGTATGGCGGCCCCGCGCGACCGGCTTTTCATGCGATGCGCCGTAGATCCCGGCAACGATCAGCAGCAAGACGGCTAGGAAGGCAAAACGGAAAAAAATCTTCCACCGCCGCGCCGACCTTTGCTCGTTGATCGCGGCGAGCGCGATTCGCTCGAGCGCCGCGCGCTCCCAGTTCGTTTCGCGCGCCGCGTCGCTTGGCCGGCGCTGCGGCTCGAGGGGCTGCTGGGATTCCGGCGTGTGTTGGTCGGCCATATCTATTCGGTTGTTAGTTTTATTGAGGAAGTTCTACCACGTCACGATTCGGCATCGCCCGGCGCGCTCTGTAGCTCGGCGTCGGGCAGCCAGAAGACGGCGCGCCCCTCGGGCGTATCGCGCTCTTCGACTCGCACCGGCCTTAGCCGGGCCCCGCGGCACGGACCGCCGACGCAGCGCCCGGAGTCCGGGGCATAAATCGCGCCATGCGTGGCGCACATCAAGTATAAGCCCGACGATTCGAAGAACTGGCCCTCGACCCAATCGAGCTCCATCGGCACGTGCGCGCAGCGGTTCAGGTAGCCGTAGACGTTGCCGTCGTAACGGATAAAGAAAACGACCGCGTCGCCATCGAGATAGCGCGCGGCACGCCGCACGCCCGCACCGCCATCGACGAGATCGGCTGCCGCGCACACGCGCACGGATGCCGGCTCGCCCGCGCTCATGCGTGCTCCCGCAGCCAATCGCCGAGCGCGCCGACGCTCTCGGCGACGAAACGCGGCTCGAGTTTGACGAGCGCATCGACCGGATGCGCGCCGTAAGTCACGGCCACGCCCGCCGCGCCCGCGTTGGTAGCCATTTGCAGATCGTGCGTCGTATCGCCGATCATGACCGTTCGCTCAAGATCCTGCCCCAATTCGCGCGTGAGCTCGTGGAGCATCGCCGGATGCGGCTTCGAGAATGTTTCGTCCGCGCAGCGCGTACCGTCGAAGACGCTCGTGAGCCGGACTTCGTCGAGCGCCCGGTTGAGCCCGACGCGGCTCTTGCCCGTGGCGACGGCCAGTAGATAGCCTTGTCCGCGCAATTCGTCGAGCAGCTCGCGCACGCCCGCGAACAGCTCCGTGTGCGCATCCTTAATTAGATAGTGGAAACGGTAGCGCTCGGCCAGACGCGGATAGTCCGCCGGATCGAGCGAAGGCGCCGCGATTTGCAGCGCATCGCGCAAACCGAGACCAATGACATAGCGCGCGGCGTCATCGGCGGGCACCGGCAGTCCAAGGTCGCGGCACGCGGCCTGGATACTGCGCGCGATATGCGCCGTCGAATCCATCAACGTGCCGTCCCAATCGAAGACGATGAGGTCAAATTGCTGTCGGGGCATCGGGTTGCGTCTCGTTGCGCAGGTCAGTGAGTTGATCGAGGAAGCGCCGGCATTCGTCCGGCAGCGGGGCGGCAAGCTCCATCGGCTCGCCGGTGATCGGATGCGTGAGACGCAACCGGTAAGCATGCAGAAACATCCGCTTGAGCGAGGGACGCGCATTCGCGCGCGCGAGCGCCTTGTTCAGTGCGAAGTCTCCATATTTGGCATCGCCGACGATGGGCAGCCCGAGATGCGCCAAATGAACGCGGATCTGATGGGTACGGCCCGTCTTCAGTTCGGCCTCGAGAAGCGCGTACTCGGGCCAACGCTCGATCAGGTTGAATACCGTATGCGACGGCGCGCCGTCCGGCTGCACGCGCACGCGCCGCTCGCCTTCCGGCGTCAGGTATTTGTAAAGCGGCTCCTTGACGGCCCGCCGCCGCCCCCAATCGCTCGCCCATTGCCCGTGCACGCAGGCGTAATAACGCTTGTCCATCCGGTTTTCACGGATCTGCTCGTGCAACCCGACCAGCGCGGCGCGCTTTTTCGCCAGCAACAAGACACCGGACGTCTCGCGATCGAGCCGGTGCACGAGTTCAAGGAACTTACCAAGCGGGCGCGCCCCGCGCATCTGCTCGATCACCCCGAAGGCAATTCCGCTGCCGCCGTGAACGGCGACGCCGGCCGGCTTGTTGATCGCCAGCACGTACTCGTCTTCGTACAGGATCTCGAAATTCGCGGGCGGCGGCGGCGCCATGAGCCCCGGATCGAACGCTTCGCTCTGGGCCACGCGCACCGGCGGCACGCGCACGACATCGCCGGGTTCGAGCCGGTATTTGGCATCGACACGGCGCTTGTTGACCCGCACTTCCCCGCTGCGCAAGATTCGGTAGATGTGACTTTTCGGCACCCCCTTACAGACGCGCAACAAAAAATTGTCGATGCGCTGCCCGGCGACTGCGTCGTCCACCTGTATCATCGAGACCTGGTCGGGTGCGACCGATTTCTGGGATATTTTGCCTAACTCATTCATTCTGAATATAATTTGCCCAGCCATCCGTGCGTGCCGCGCATTTTTTTGCGGCTCTTCGCCCGGATTGTGCAGGGAGAAGCAAGAACCTGTTATTTTACTTGCTTGGCTGCACCCAAGGGCCGGTTGCTCGCCCTGAATTAAGAAGCAACGAGTTGCACGCACGGCATCCATCGCGGCAGGGACGTCGCCCATAGGCGCGTTCGGTCCGGTCGGCGCCGACGGTAACGGAATTTTGGTAAAAAAGAATTCATCTGGTGAGCCTTGGTCGTGACGCGCGTTTGTCGAGCGAAACCAGGCTCCCGATTGCGAAAACTACGGCGAGCGCCCCTATGCGTTCCGCGTGAAGCGGGACGCACGGCGACGTCAAAAATTGGCGAGACACGCCCGCGCGGCGGTCGAGCATGCATCGGGCTTCGCGCCGCCACACGCGGCGCAGCGTTCACCGGTCCGGCACGAGCATCGAACGGTGCGCCGGATTGTTGCGAGGATCGCCCGGGCACTCGGCACGCGCCCTCGTGTCGCGCCGTTATTTGAAGCCGTGTTCGCATGCGCCCATGCGGCTTGCGGCCCTCGTCGGCCAAACGCGAGTCCTCTCAGGCAATTCTCCCCGCCATCATTCCCGCTCCTGCGTGCTTGTGAAAACACAATAAGGACGCGGCGCGCCTTATCGTGCGTCGTCCGGCCGGCTCCACGCCGGCGGGGCGCGCATGGCGACGCCGCTCTGGAGCCGTTCAATGAAACGCATGTTGTTCAACGCGACGCAGCAGGAAGAGCTGCGCGTCGCCATCGTCGATGGGCAAAAACTCATCGACATCGACATCGAAACCGCCGGCCGCGAACAGCGCAAAGGCAACATCTACAAGGGGATCGTGACGCGCATCGAGCCGTCGCTCGAGGCGTGCTTCGTCAACTACGGGGAAGATCGCCACGGCTTTCTGCCCTTCAAGGAAGTTGCCCGTCAGTACTTCAAAGAAGGCATCGACATGCGCTCCGCGCGCATTCAAGACGCCTTGCGCGAAGGCCAAGAACTCATCGTTCAGGTTGAAAAGGAAGAGCGCGGCAACAAGGGCGCGGCCCTGACGACGTTCATCTCGCTCGCCGGCCGCTATCTCGTTTTGATGCCGAACAACCCGCGCGGCGGCGGCGTATCGCGCCGAATCGAGGGCGACGATCGCCAAGAACTGCGCGAAACGATGTCGCAACTGCAATTGCCCGACGGCATGAGCATCATCGCGCGCACGGCCGGCATCGGCCGCAGCGCCGAAGAGTTGCAGTGGGATCTGAACTATCTGATGCAGTTGTGGCGTGCCATCGAGGCCGCCTCGCAAAGCGGCCAGAGCGGCCAGCCGATGCTGATTTATCTCGAGTCGAGCCTCGTCATCCGGGCGATTCGCGACTACTTCCAGCCCGACATCGGCGAAATCCTCATCGACACCACCGAAATCCATGATCAGGCGCGCGCCTTCATGGATATCGTGATGCCCGATAACGTCGGCAAGGTGAAGCGCTACCACGACGACGTGCCCCTCTTCTCCCGCTTCCAAATCGAGCATCAGATCGAAACGGCGTACTCGCGCACGGTGCCGCTGCCCTCGGGCGGCGCGATCGTCATCGATCACACGGAAGCGCTCGTCGCGATCGACGTGAACTCGGCTCGCGCCACGAAGGGCGCCGACATCGAGGAAACGGCCACGCGCACGAACCTCGAAGCTGCCGACGAAGTAGCGCGCCAGTTACGTCTGCGCGACCTCGGCGGCCTGATCGTGATCGATTTCATCGACATGGAATCGGCCAAGAGCCAGCGCGAAGTCGAGCAGCGCCTGAAAGATGCGCTCAAGCACGACCGTGCCCGCGTGCAGATGGGCAAGATCTCGCGCTTCGGCCTCATGGAGCTCTCGCGCCAGCGCCTGCGCCCCGCCCTGTCCGAAGGCAGCCACGTGACCTGCCCGCGCTGCAACGGCACCGGCCACATTCGCGATACGGAATCGTCCGCCCTGCAAGTGCTGCGGATCATTCAAGAAGAAGCGATGAAGGAAAACACCGCGGCGATCCACTGCCAGGTGCCCGTCGAAGTCACGGCCTTCCTGCTCAACGAAAAGCGCCAGGAAATCAACAAGATCGAGTCGCGCTTCAAAGTGGGCGTCGTTCTCATTCCGAACAAGCATCTCGACACGCCGCACTACAAGCTCGAACGTCTGCGCCACGACGATGCGCGCCTCGACGAGCCGCGCGCCTCGTGGAAGATGGCCGAGGAAGCGGCCCGCGAGCTCGAATCGGAGACGGCCTACAGCAAGCGCAGCGAAGATGTGAAGCCGAAGCAAGAAGCGGCCGTCAAGGGCATCACGCCCGAGCGGCCCGCGCCTAGCGCACCCGCGCGCGTACAACCGGCGGCCGCTCCGGCCGCTGCCCCGGCGAGCACCGGTGGATTCTTCGGCTGGATCAAGAGCCTGTTCGGCGCCCAACCGCAAACGCCGGCCCCCGCCCCCGCCGAGACCGCTCAACCGGCACGTCCGGCACGCGGCGAGCGCACGGAACGCGGCTCGGATCGCAATAACCGCAACCGCCGCGGCGCGGGCGGCCGCGAAGGTGCGGCCCGTACCGAATCGGGCGCCGGCGGCCGTACGGGTCAGCAGCAACCGTCGCAACGCCCGGCGCGCGAACAGCGCGAACCGCGTGAGGGTCGCGAAGGTCGCGGCGAGGCGCGCGAACGCGGTCAAGAGCGCAATGAAGCCGCCGAAACGAGCGCACGCGGCGAACGACGCGAGCGTGGCGAACGCGGTGAGCGTCTCGAGCGTGTGGAACGCGGCGAACGCGCGGAGCGTGGCGAACGCCAGGAACGCGGCGAGCGGCAAGAACGTGCGGAGCGCGGCGAACGAGCCGATCGAGGCGAACGTCAGGAACGTGGCGAGCGCGGCGAACGTCGCAAGCCGCAACCCGAGGTAGCGGCCGAAGCCATGGCCCGTACCGAAGCGCAGGCCATCGAAGGCGCAGTCGCAGCGGGCGTTCCGGCCGCTGAGTTGGAAGGTGCCGCGCGAGACGGCGAGGAACGCCGCCGCCGCCGTCGCGGTCGTCGCGGTGGCCGTCGCGAGCGCGAGGAAGAAGGCGTGAACGCAACACTGGCCGCCGACGTAGCCGAAGCCGAAGGCACCGCGGCAGCCGTGCCGCCGCAAGCGGCGACGCTCGAGGAGGCTCCCGCTGCTGCCCGTACCGACGAGGCCGCCAAGCCGGCGCAAGCCGAGCCGCAAGCTGCGGCACGCATCGAGCAAGCCGTGGCGATGCCTGTGCCGATGCATGAGCCCATCGCCACGCCGCTGCCCGAGGCGCCGGCCGTCGCGCCCGCCGTCGAGGCAACGCCGGCCCCGAGCGAGCCGAGCAGCGCACCGGTCGAACTTCCGGCCGCCGTCCCCGCCGCGCCCGCCGCGCCGGCACCGGTTGTCGCGGAGCCCGAATCGGCCATCGCTCACATCATCGAGGCCGCGCCGGCGCCCGAGCCGGTCGTGGAAGCTACGCCTGTCGTATCGGCCGAGCCGGTCGCGAGCGCAGCATCCGCGCCCGTCGAAGCCGCCAGCGCCGTGACGGAAGTCGTGCAACGGCCCGCGGCGATGGAAGCCGTCGCAACGCCGAGCCCGCGTGCGAACGGCCTCGCGGCCGCCGACTTGCGCCCCATGCTCGAATCGGCCGGTCTCGTTTGGGTCGACACCGACGCGGAAAAGCTGCGTGCGGCACAGGAAGCCGCCGCGCAAGCGCCGGCCCCGCAGCGCGTAGCGCGTGAGCGCAAGCCGCTGCCGCCCGTCGACTCGACCCCGATGCAGCAAGTCGAGACGCACAAAGAAGCCTAAATCCACAGGGCACGGTCGAGGCGCTTCGGCGCCCGGCCCTGTGACGAGCCCGCCCACTGTGGCGGGCTTTTTTTCGTCCGATTTTTGATATACGTCAGATGCTGAGCCGTTATCCGCATCGTCGGGGGGGCCATGCCTACCTGCTGCGCGGGGTTCGGCTAGAATGGGTCTCTGCTCGTTTTCCGCATCGTCATGTCCCGTCGCATCATTCCCGTCGCCGACGTCAGCGCAATACCCAGTGTCGCCGGCGCGCCGCTCCCCGCGCGCGGGATGCTAGCCGACACCTTCTCGCGGCCGCTGCGCGATCTGCGCATATCCGTCACCGATCGCTGCAACTTCCGTTGCGTCTACTGCATGCCGCGAGCCGTCTTCGGCAACGACTATCCGTTCTTGCCGCATAGCGCGCTGCTGACGTTCGAGGAGATCGAACGGCTCGCGCAAGTGTTCGTCGCGCATGGCGTCGATAAGATCCGGCTGACCGGCGGCGAACCGTTGCTCCGTAAGAACATCGAGCGGCTCATCGAGCGGCTGGCCGCCTTGAGTACGCCCGACGGCCGCCCGCTCGACCTCACCTTGACCACGAACGGCTCGCTGCTCGCTCGTAAAGCGCGCGATCTGAAAGACGCGGGTTTGACGCGAGTGACCGTCAGCCTCGATGCGCTCGACGACACGCTGTTCAAGCGCATGAACGACGCCGACTTCGCGCCGAGCGCCGTGCTCGACGGGATCGCGGCCGCTCAGGCCGTCGGACTTGCGCCGATTAAGGTCAACATGGTCGTCAAGCGGGGCACCAACGAGGGCGAAATTTTGCCGATGGCGCGGCACTTCAAAGGCTCCGGCACCGTGCTGCGCTTCATCGAATATATGGATGTCGGCACGTCCAACGGCTGGAATATGACAGAAGTGTTGCCGTCGGCCGACGTCGTCGCCCGCATCGCCGAGCACTTTCCGCTCGTGCCGCTCGAAGCGCATACGCCCGCGGAAACCGCGCAGCGTTGGCGCTATGCGGACGGCAGCGGTGAAATCGGCGTCATCTCCAGCGTTACCCGCGCATTTTGCGGCACCTGCACGCGCGCGCGGCTTTCGACGGAAGGCAAACTCTATCTCTGCCTATTCGCGTCCACGGGCCACGATCTGCGCGCGCTCGTACGCGGCGGCGCCACCGACGAGGAAATCGCCACGGCCATCGGCCGGATTTGGCAAGCGCGCGACGACCGGTATTCGCAGTTACGGGGCAACGCCGCCGCGCCGGCGCTCGCCAATCAGGCGCGCGTCGAAATGTCGTACATCGGCGGCTGACGCCACGCCGACCACCGATGGACCCTCGCTCGCGTATGCGCATCACCGGCCTCGTGCTTTCCGGCGGCCAAGGCACCCGGATGGGCGGGCTCGATAAGGGCCTGCAATTGCTTGCCGGCGAGCCGCTGGCATCGCACGTCCTGAACCGCATCGCAGCACAAGTCGACACGGTCCTCATCAGCGCGAATCGCCATCTCGACGACTATGCGCGCTTAGGCTCGGCGCATCACGCCCGTATCGTCGCCGACGCTTCCGGCGATTTCCCCGGGCCACTCGCCGGCCTGCTTGCGGGACTGCGAGCCAGCTCGACCGAGCTCGTGCTGTGCGCGCCCTGCGACACGCCTTGCTTGCCGACCGACCTAGCCGCCCGGCTGCTGGCCGCACTCGACGCCGAGCATGCCGACGTCGCCGTGGCCGGAACCCGCGATGCCGCGGGCCGCATCATGCTGCACCCCGTCGTTGCATTAGTGCGCACCACGCTGAGCGACGATCTGGCTGCTTACTTGATGAATGGCGAGCGCAAAGTTCGCACGTGGTACGCACGCCACAAGCACGTCGAAGTGCCCTTTCCCGACGAGCGCGCGTTTTACAATGCCAACTCTTTGCATGAGCTCGCCGATCTCGAACGAACGATCGGCGCTCGCCTCGGGCGCGATAGATAAACCGGGCATTAGGCCCGCGCGGCGCGCGCCGCGCCCCATCTTCGATGACGACTCCCAACGACACATCCGGCTCATCTTCCTCGCCGACAGCCCAGCCGCTGCCGCTCGAGACAGCACGCGCGTTCATTCGCGACGCGGTCACGCCCATCGAAGCGATCGAGTACGTGGCCCTACGTGCGGCGCTGAACCGCGTCCTCGCGCAGGACATCGTCTCGCCCATCGACGTACCCGCGCACGATAACGCCGCCATGGACGGCTACGCGTTCGCGCACGGCGCCCTATCGTCGCTCGTCGTGGCGGGCGAGGCGCGCGCCGGCCATCCGTTCGACCGAACCTGCGGCGCGGGCGAGTGTGTCCGCATCATGACGGGCGCACCGATGCCGGCGGGCTGCGATACGGTCGTCCCGCAAGAACTCGTCACCCGGACCGGCGCCAATATCGCGTTCGATGCGCAAACCATCGCACCGGGCGCGAACTGCCGCCGTGCCGGCGAGGACCTGGCGCGCGGACGTGCCGCGCTCAAAGCCGGCCGCATCGTGCGCCCCGCCGACCTCGGTCTGCTGGCCTCGCTCGGCGTCGCCGAAGTTGCCGTGCGCCGGCGCGTGCGTGTAGCCTTCTTCTCGACCGGAGACGAACTGCGCTCCGTCGGCGAGCCGCTCGATACGGGCTGCGTCTACGATAGCAATCGCTATACGCTGCATGCGATGCTCGCGCGCCTCGACGTCGAAGCGCTCGATCTCGGCGTCGTCCGCGACGAACCCGATGCGATCGAGGCCGCGTTGCGCAGCGCCGCCAAGAGCGCCGACGTCGTATTGACCTCCGGCGGCGTTTCGGTGGGCGATGCCGACTTCACCGCACGCATGACGGCTACATTCGGCGACGTCGCGTTTTGGCAGCTCGCGATGCGGCCCGGGCGGCCGCTCGCCTTCGGCCGCCTATGGCCCGACGGACGCGGCGCGGGTGGCACAAGCGCGCTGTTTTTCGGATTGCCCGGCAATCCGGTCGCGGTCATGGTTTCGTTCTATCAGCTCGTCCACGACGCACTCGTCGCAATGTCGGGCGCAATCGCCCCAAGGCCGCTACAATTTGCCGCCGCGAGCAGCGCGCCGATCAAAAAGCGCCCCGGGCGTACGGAATTCCTACGAGCCGTCGCGACACGCGACAAAACGGGCACTTGGAGCGTAACGCCCACCCGCTCGCAAGGCTCGGGCGTGCTGAGCTCGATGAGCGAGGCCAACTGCTTCATCGTGCTGGCTCACGGCCAAGGCGACGTTTCGGTCGGCGAGCCCGTCGACATCATGCCCTTCGAAGGGCTCATTTAAACGGCACGCAACGTTAGCGGCCTATTTTCCGGATAGCACATCGTCTCTTAACGAGGCTTGGACCATGAAAAAACAAATTCTTTCGATCGCGCCCGGACAGACCGCGAAGGCGCTCATCCTCGTTTATGTGATTTTCAGTACGCCGATCGTGTTGCTCGGTACGCTCGTGGCCTATTTCCGCCAAGGATCCGCCGAGACGGGAACCATCTTCTTCAGCGCCGTACTGCTCAATGCGATCCTCGGCTTCGTGCTGCTCTGGATCGCCTGCCATGTCTACAACTGGGTGGCCCAGCGTTTCGGCGGCATCGAAATCGTCTTGTCCGACGTTCCTGAAGAGGCCTAAGACATGACCGACATCATTCGCGAAGCTACGCCGCTCGACGTGAGCGGCATGCTGGGCCTCATGCACGAGCTCGCCGAGTACGAAAAGCTCACGCATCTGTTTGAGGCAACCGAGGAAGCGCTGGCCGAAGCGCTGTTCGGCCAACACCCGGCCGCCGAAGCGATCGTCGCCGAGCGGGCAGGCAAAATCGTCGGATACGCGCTCTACTTTCAGAATTTCTCGACCTTCCTCGGCCGGCGCGGCCTTTATCTCGAAGATCTCTACGTGCAGCCCGCGCTGCGCGGTAGCGGGCTCGGTACCGCGCTGTTGCGGCGCGTCGCCGCGCTCGCCGTTGCGCGCAAGTGCGGACGCTTCGAGTGGTCGGTCCTCGATTGGAACCAAAGCGCGATCGATTTCTACACGAAGATGGGCGCGACAGTCATGCCCGATTGGCGCATCGTCCGCGTGACCGACGATGCATTGACGAAGCTCGCCGCCGCGGCCTAAGCCCGCTAAGCGTTCGAGAACGCCCGGGCAGCCGCGAGTGCTGCCCGATGCGGTTTTCCCGGTTTTCCCGGTTTGATCGATTTCCCCGACGGCGCTTAGACGTCCGGCTCCTGCACGCCCGCGTAAGCATCGCCGAGCAGTCCTTCCGTCTGATCGCCCGGGAGCGCCTCGACTTCCCTCAGTTTTGTGCTCATGACTCGCGTGCGCCGCTCGGCCGCTTCGATCGAGCGCGTCACCGTTTCGAGTTGCGATTTGGTCTTCGCGAGGACGTCGCCGAACTTGCCGAACTCCGTCTTCACCGCACCCAATACCTGCCACACCTCGCTCGAACGCTTCTCGATCGCCAGCGTGCGGAAGCCCATCTGCAAGCTATTCAAGAGCGCCGTCAGCGTCGTGGGCCCGGCGATCGTGACGCGATAGTCGCGCTGCAATTGGTCGGTAAGCCCCGGCCGGCGCAAGACTTCGGCGTAGAGCCCTTCGGTCGGCAGGAACAACAGCGCAAAATCCGTCGTGTGCGGCGGCGCCACGTATTTTTCGGCGATCGTGCGCGCCTCGCCGCGGATGCGTGCCTCCAAGGCCCGCGACGCTTCCTCGACCGCCACCGGATCGGCGCGCTCTTGCGCATCGATCAAGCGTTCGTAGTCTTCGCGCGGAAATTTCGCGTCGATCGGCAGCCATACGGGCACCGCCACGCCTTGGCCGTTGTTCCCGGCGGCCTTGCCCGGCAGCTTGATCGCGAATTCGACTCGCTCCGTGCTCTTGGGCACCGTCGCCACGTTCTTTGCATACTGATCGGGCGTCAGAATCTGCTCGAGCAACGCCTCGAGTTGCACTTCGCCCCACGTGCCGCGCGTCTTGACGTTCGTTAGGACTTTCTTCAAATCGCCCACGCCGGCCGCCAACGACTGCATTTCGCCCAGCCCGCGGTGGACCTGCTCGAGCCGGTCCGAGACGAGCTTGAACGATTCGCCGAGGCGCTGTTCGAGCGTCGCATGCAGCTTTTCGTCGACGGTGCGGCGCATCTCCTCGAGCTTCGTCGCATTGTTCGCTTCGATGTCCTTGAGCCGCGCCTCTAGCGTTGCGCGCACTTCCGTGAACCGGCGGTCGTTCGCTTCGATGAGCTGGGCAAGTTGTTGCGCGAGCGTATCGCCGAAACGCTTGAGCGCCGACGCCTGCTCGTCACGCGATTCGTGCGCGTGCCGCTGTAGGCTGTCGCGCATCGCGTCGAGTTGCGTGGCGTTCGTTTCGGTCAGTTGCGCCAATCGCTTGGCGAACCCGTCGATCTGCTGATTCTGGACGGTGGCGACGCTAGTCAACTGCGCGGCGAGCGTCTGCTGAAACTGCGCGAAACCGCCGCCGAGCTCGGCACGGGAAAGACGCGAGGTTTCCGCAAGCTCGCCTCGCAACTCCCGCTCGAGCCGCTCATACGCGCGAACCTGCGTTTGTCCTGCCGTTTCGATGGATTGGCCGAGTTCGCCAAACGCTGCACGATCGTTCGCCCGGCTCGCACTCTTGATCGCCATCGCCAAGGCGACGGCCAGCAGCAGAACGGCGAAGGCAAGCGCCGCAATAAGAATCGTCGTCATGAACGCGTGCGTCCTAATACTTCGGGGTTGATCGGATTCGGCGGCCGACCGGCGTGCGGCCCCATACCCAAGGCTGCGATGAGATTGTCGGCCGCGAGATTGGCCATCGCGCGGCGCGTGGATTCCGTCGCGCTCGCGATATGCGGCGTAAGGACCACGCTCGGTGCCGTCAGCAGGCGCGGATGCACGCTCGGCTCGCCCTCGAAGACGTCGAGCCCGGCGCTTGCGATGCGGCGCTCGTGCAATGCGTCGGCCAAGGCGGCGTCGTCGACGATACCGCCTCGCGCGATGTTCGTCAGCGTCGCACTGGGCTTCATCAACGCGAGTTCGGCCGCGCCGATCGTATGATGGCTTTGCGCACTGTACGGCACCACGAGGACGACGTGATCGGCTTGGCGCAGCAAGTCTTCCTTCGATCGATATTCAGCGCCGAGTTCGGCCTCGATCTCAGGCGCGACGCGCGAACGGTTGTGATAGACGACGCGCATCGAAAAGCCGCGTGCCCGGCGCGCGAGCGCCTGACCGATTCGTCCCATGCCGATGATGCCGAGCGTCGAACCGTAGACATCGACGCCGAGAAAACCGTCGTAGCGCCAAGCCCCCCATTTGCCGGCGCGCAGCCAATGCTCGCTTTCGGTAACGCGCCGCGCCGCCGCCATCATCAGCGCCCAACCGAAATCGGCCGTGGCCTCGTTCAGGACGTCGGGCGTATTCGTAGCGATGACGTTCGCGCGATTGAACGCTTCGACGTCGAAGTTGTTGTAGCCCACGGCCATGTTCGCCACCGCGCGCAACCGCGGGGCCGCCGCGAAGATCGTCGCGCCGATCGGATCCCCGGCGGTCAGTGCACCGTCCTTATCGGCGAGCCGGCGAGCGAGCTCGTCGGGGGCGAGTGCCGGGCCATCGTTCCAATCGACGTCGAAGTATTGCCTTAGGCGTTCGACGACGTCGGGAAAGATCGGGCGCGCGACCAAGATCTTCTGCATGGAGTGTCTCCTTCCGCAATCAAAAAAACAGCCACGTCGTGACGAGGAACACCGGAACGAGCACGGTGACCGACCAGCCGAGGTAGCCGAAGAAACTGGGCATGCGCACGCCGCGCGATTCGGCAATCGCTTTGACCATGAAGTTCGGTGCGTTGCCGATATAACTATTCGCGCCCATGAACACGGCGCCCGCGGAAATGGCCGCGAGCGTCGTGGCGCCCGTCGTCATCAACACCTGCGCATCGCCGCCCACCAGATTGAAAAAGACGAGATAGGTCGGCGCATTGTCGAGAAACGACGACAGGATACCCGTCGCCCAGAAATACATCGCGTCGATCGGGCGGCCGTCGGCGCCCGTCACCAGATGCAGCACTTGAGCGAACGCGCCGTGTTCGCCCGCGCGCAGCATCATGACTACAGGAGCGATCGTGACGAAGATCGCCCCGAAGATCTTCGCCACTTCTTGCATCGGCGCCCAGTTGAATGCATTGCCCGTGCGCGCCGTACGCGGCGTAATGGCGAGCGAGACGAGCGTCAAAACGACGAGCGCGCCGTCGCGCACCGCGTCTTGCAGTGCAAGCGGCGCCCCGCCGACGTCGAACACGATGCCCGGTTTCCACAACCCACTCATCAGGACGAGACCGATGACGAGAGCGAGCAGCACGAAATTTCGCTTGCCTTCGATGGCGATGCCGAGCGAATCGGGCGACGGGTCGAGGCTCGCGTCGCGCTCCTCGCCGGGGCGCCGATAGTAGTAGGTATCGAGCGCGTAGAAGAGCGCCAGCAACACGGCACAAATAAAGAGCATCGGCAGCGCGAGATGGCGCGTGGTCCAAAAAAAGCTCACACCGTTCAAGAAACCGAGAAACAACGGCGGATCGCCGAGCGGCGACAGCGAACCGCCCGCATTCGCGACCAGGAAGATGAAAAAGACGAACACATGCGCCACGTGCCGGCGGTTGTCGTTGGCGCGAAGCAGCGGCCGGATCAGCAGCATGGCAGCGCCGGTCGTGCCCATGACGCTTGCAAGGGCGGTGCCGAGTGCCAGCAGGGCTGCGTTCACTCGCGGCGATCCGTGGAGCGCGCCGCGCACGCAAATCCCGCCCGCAATGGTATAGAGCGCCGTCAATAAGACGATGAACGGGACGTATTCGGTAATGACCGCATGAGCGAGCGCATGGACCGCGGCGCCCGCGCCGAACGCAAACGCGAAAGGCCCAAGAAAAGCGATGGCCCACGCTGCCGCGATCTTGCCGAAATGGCGATGCCAAAACACCGGCGCGATCAGCGGAAAGAGCGCGATCGAGAGCAAGATGCCCGCGAACGGTACGGCCCAGAGCGGCCCGAGTAGCGCGCCGTCAGGCATCGAATCTGTCGTCGCGGCCGACGCGCATGAGGACCACCCCGCGATCGTTGCCGCAAATGCACCTGCCGCCGCCTTGCTTGCGCAAGCGGCTCGTCCTTCAAACATGACCTTCCTTTCGATTGGTGGAACCGCCGGCCGCAGTTGCGCCGGCACTGGCGTTAGCCGCCCCGCACGACGATCGTGTGTACGCGATACGGGCCGTGCGCCCCGAGCACGATGGTTTGCTCGATGTCGCCGGTGCGCGAAGGCCCCGACACGAAATTGACGGCGCGCGGCAACTCACCGCGCTCTAGACGCATCAGCGCGAACGCCTCTTCGTGGCCGCCCACGATGCGCGACGCCGGCACGACGGCGATATGCGTTTCAGGCAGCAACGCCATCGACGCTTCCGTCTCGGGCCCGGACAGCAGCACGAGCGAGCCCGTTTCCGCCGTTGCGCAAAAACACCCGGTGATGCCGACGAGATCGCCATTCGCGGGCTTGCGAAACTCGACCGCAAGCCCTGCCTGCTCCCACGGCAACGATTGCAGCGTCGCCCAAGCGACAGCCTGCGGGGCTACACCGAGTTCGGCCAAATAGCGCGCCGCGGCGGCGGGAACATCGTCGAGCGATTCGACGATATCGACCGTACTCGCCATCAGCCGCGCCTCGTCGACGAAGCGCGCGGTCAACCCCTCGCGATCGGCCGGCAGCTCGGGCCGCGGGCCCGCAGGATGGCGCGCGAGGTAATCGGCGGCAGCCTCGCGCTCGGAAGGCTCGGGCTCGGCCGAACGCCCGGACGCCGCGCGAATCCGCGCGAGTATGTTGCGCCGCGCCGCCGATGTGTCCATTGCATTCCTCATCTTCAAGCCGAATGAATGGACGATTATACGGGCCTTCTTTTTTGGGATACATCGGCCGTCAGGCCAAACGACACACCTCAGTCGGGACGGTCGTCGACGTGCGCCTCGATGCCGAAGACCTGGCGCAAATAAGCCAGATACGCCTTGTCGTCGCACATGTTCTTACCCGGCGAATCGGACAGCTTGGCGACCGGTTGTCCGTTGCAGCGAACCATTTTGATGACGATCTGCAAGGGACTATAGCCGAGGTCGTTCGTGAGATTGGTGCCCACGCCGAACGCGAGGCGGCAGCGGCCCCTGAACCGTTCGTACAGTTGGAGGACTTTCGGGATGTCGAGCGCGTCTGAGAACACCAGCACTTTGGTGCGCGGGTCGCATCGGTTCTCTTCGTAGTGCCGCAGCAACTGCTCGCCCCACTCGAACGGATCGCCCGAATCGTGGCGCGCGCCATCGAAGAGCTTACAAAAGTACATATCGAAGTCGTTCAAAAACGCCTTCATCCCATACACGTCCGAGAGCGCAATGCCGAGGTCGCCGCGGTACTCTTTCGCCCAGACTTCGAAGCCGTACGTCTGCGAATCGCGCAGCCGCGGGCCCAAAGCTTGGCAGGCCTGCAAATACTCGTGAGCCATGGTGCCGAGCGGCGTAAGACTGTGCTTCTTCGCGTAAAACACGTTGCTCGTGCCGGCGAACTGCTCGCCGATCCCATCCATCAGCGTCAGGATCACCTCTTCGTGCCAGCGTTTCGAGAAACGCCGGCGCGTGCCGTAGTCGGCGATCTTGCAGTCGGCGAACTCCGGACGAGCGCCGAGCAGCGCGATCTTCTCGCCGAGGCGTTCGCGCCCGATCGCATAGTCGGGTTGACGCTGCGTATTGCGGAAGTAGACTTCGTTGACGATCGCGAGCACCGGAATCTCGAACAAGATCGTATGCAGCCACGGACCTTTGATCGAAATCTCGATCTCGCCCGGACGCTTGGCCGACTCCTCGATCGAGATGTACTTCTCGTTCAAATGGAATAACGCGAGGAAGTCGACGAAGTCGCTCTTGATGAAGCGCATCCGGCGCAGGTAGTCGAGTTCGTCGTCGGCAAAGCGCAACTCGCACAGCTGACGCACTTCGTCGCGGATCTCCGCCACGTAAGGCGCCAGGTTCACATTCGGCGTGCGGCAGCGAAAGCGATACTCCACGTTGGCCGCGGGAAACTGATGCAAGACGACCTGCATCATCGTGAACTTGTAGAGATCCGTGTCGAGCAGCGAAGTGATGATCATAGTGTCGGCCGAGGCGCGCGAATCGGCGGCACGCCCCTGCGCCGCCCGTCTCCGAGCAATCGCCGCATGTTACCGCAACGGCGCTTGCCAGGCGTGCGGCCGCGATTCGAACGCAGCCTACGCGTAGCTTGCATCCCATAAACTAATCACGAATCGATCTAAGCGGCATTAAGACCCTTGGCGCGTCGGGGGCGGGACGTTCAGTTACAATACAACGCTTGCTAATTTGCATATTCCCCAGATACTTGCAGGAGTTTGAATGACTCACGTTGTGACCGAAAGCTGCATCAAGTGCCGCTATACCGACTGCGTCGACGTCTGCCCGGTGGACTGCTTTCGCGAAGGTCCCAACTTCCTCGCGATCGACCCCGATGAATGCATCGACTGTGCCGTGTGCGTTGCCGAGTGCCCGGTGAACGCGATCTACGCCGAGGAAGACGTGCCTGGCGATCAACAGCAATTCACGCCGTTGAACGCCGAATTGGCCAAGATCTGGCCGAGCATTACGAAGACGAAGTCTCCGTTGCCCGAAGCCGACCAATTCAAGGACATCCAGGAAAAGCTGCAATACCTCGAGCGCTAACGGCGGCTAACGGCCGCGGCGCCGCTCTCGCCCCGCTTCGGCGGCGCGGGCGGTCTGCCGGTTGTCGCTAAGAATCCTCAAGGGTATTGACAGGGCGAGAGACGGTACATAAAATCTCGCTTCTCTGCTGTTGTTGTTCCCCGATAGCTCAGTCGGTAGAGCGCCGGACTGTTAATCCGTAGGTCCCTGGTTCGAGCCCAGGTCGGGGAGCCAAAGAATGAATGGAAAAGCCCGTTCGTCATAACGGGCTTTTTTACGCAGTATCGCCGCAGTACCGTTTTTCGTAGCACGTTGTTCCCCGATAGCTCAGTCGGTAGAGCGCCGGACTGTTAATCCGTAGGTCCCTGGTTCGAGCCCAGGTCGGGGAGCCAAAAGCTTCAGCGAAAGGGCCCGTCGTTCAAGCGACGGGCCCTTTTTGCATGGGTCGTCCGGTCGTCGATCGGCCCTCCGAGCTAGACGCTGTCGCTCACCCATTGTGATACCGTTCGCTTTGGGCCGCACCGCCTCTCGCGGCGCGGCAAAACGTCGCAAACTCGCCATGATCCGCTTCGCCCGTTCGCCGTTTCACGTTCTCGCCGGTACATGCCTTGCGCTCGTTTGCGCGGCACCGCTCGCGCACAGCGAGGAAATCGGCAGCGTCAATACGAATTTCCACATCACGGGCTCCGATCGCGTCGTCGTCGAAGCCTACGACGATCCGGACGTCGCCGGCGTCACCTGCTTCGTCTCGCGCGCACGCACGGGCGGCATCAAGGGCACGCTCGGCATCGCCGAAGATCCCACCGAGGCTTCGATCGCCTGCCGCCAAGTCGGCCCGATCAAGTTCGACGGCCCCGTGAAACGTCAAGCCGACGTATTCACCGAACGCATGTCGTTCATCTTCAAGGCGCTACACGTGGTGCGCATCGTCGATACCAAGCGCAATGCGCTCGTTTATTTGACCTATAGCGATCGCATCGTCTCGGGCAGCGCGAAAAACAGCGTCAGCGCCGTGCCGTTGCCGGCCGGCACGACGGTGCCGTTGCGCTGAAGCGCACCGCTCGCGCGACGCTCACATTGCCGAGATGCCGATCCATGGATGAGCCCCGCTTCCGCGATTGCGCGCGCTATTGGCGCTCGCCGCTCGTGCCGGGAGCCGAAATGCTCACGGCCGAATATCGCGAACACGAGTTCTCGCCCCATTGGCACGAGGCCTACGCGATCCCGGTCATCGAGGCCGGGGCCGAGTCGTTCGCGTATCAAGGCGCGCAGCATATCGCCGAAGCCGGCACCGTACCCGTGATCAATCCCGGCGAAGTTCATACCGGATCGCGCGCCATGGAAGTGGGTTGGCGCTATCGCGTGTTTTACCTGCCGGTGGATTTCATGACGGAACTCGCCGGCGACATCGCCGGCGCGCCGCAGCTCGCCCCCTGGTTCCCGGTGGACGTTATCCGAGACCCCGACCTCGCGGCTCGGATTGCCTACGCCCATCGTCTGCTCGAAGGCTTAGGCGGTTCGCCCGGCCCCGCCATGCCGCACGGCGATCCGCTTGCGGCCGAAACCGCCCTCATCGATGCGATGTCGACGCTGATCGTACGCCATGGACAACATCACGGCGATCGACGCCCAACGCAGGCCGATCCGCCGCGCGTCGCACTGATGAAAGAACGGCTTGCAGCCGACTTGACCGCCCCGCTCAGCCTGACCGAGCTCGCAGAGCAGGTCGGATTGTCCGCGTTTCACGCGGCGCGGCTCTTCACGCAAGCCACGCGAATGCCGCCTCACGCCTGGCGCAATCAGTTGCGGCTGCAACGCGCGCTTGGGCCGTTGCGAGAAGGCGTGGCCGTGGCCGATGTCGCCGCCGACTGCGGCTTCACCGATCAAAGCCACTTCACCCGGCATTTCCGCCGCATGTTCGGCGTGCCGCCGGGACGTTGGCAAGCGGCTAACGCCGGCGCCCGCTAAGCGCCCGATCCGCCGAAGCAAGAACGTACAAGCCTGCCCCGCACGCGGGCGATATTGTGGGCGCAAGTAGGAGGACTTTCCCTTGAAACCACGCGCCCCGCTCAACGAATTCCTAGACGGCGCCCGCGACATGATCCCCATGGTCGTCGGCGGTGCACCGTTCGGCGTCATCTTCGGCACGCTCGTCACCGCCGGCCCGCTCAATCCGTGGCACGGTCAGATCATGTCGCTCGCCGTGTTCGCCGGCTCGGCCCAGTTCATCGCCATCGGATTGATCGCGGCACACGCCAGTTTCGCGGTCATTTGGGCGACGACCCTCATTGTGAATCTGCGTCACGTGCTCTATAGCGCGACGTTAGCACCCTATGTCGCCCGCCTTCCGGTACGTTGGCGGCTCGTCTTGGGCGGCTTGCTGACCGATGAGGTGTTCGCCGTCTCTTACGCGCACTATCGCAATCAACCGCCGGGGCAAATCGGGCCGCATTATTTTCTCGGCGCGGGCGTCACCATGTACCTGAGTTGGCAAATCGCGACCCTAGCCGGGCTGCTGTTCGGTGCGGCCTTCCCGCGCTTGCAGTCGCTCGGGCTCGATTTCGCGATGGCGGCCACATTCATCGCGATTGTCGTGCCGCAACTCGTCTCTCTCCGCTACATCGCCGCCGCCGCCACCGCCGGCATCGTGGCGCTCGCCTGTGCCGGCTTGCCGTACAAGCTCGGATTGCTGGCCGCCGTCGCAGCGGGTGTGGTCGTAGGCGTCGTTTTATCGCGTCCATGGTCGCCCGCAAGCGGCGGAACGGGCCATGGCCGGGCACGCCAGCCCAACGACAGCCGGGAGCCGGTGGACAGCGTCGAGCGCAGCGCCGCCGATCGTCCGGATCGGGCCGTGGAGATCGCATCGTGAACTACGTCGTATTGATCCTCGGCATGGCCGTCATCACGTTCGCCATCCGTTCCACGGTCTTTTTGCTCGGCGAGCGCATTGTCTTCCCACCGCTCGTGCGTACCGCGCTCGGCTTCGTCCCCGTCACGGTGCTCACGGCGATCATCGTTCCGATGGCCGTCACGCCCCACGGCGGTGCACCGGAGCTGACCTGGCGCAATCCGCAACTCGTGGGCGCCCTTGCCGCCTGCGTCGTATCCGCCGTGACGCGCAGGCCGCTCGTGACCATCGCGGTCGGACTCGCGGTTTTCTTCGTCTGGCAAGGCTTCGTCTTGCACTAGTGCCGGGTTCTCGCGCCGTCCGGATCGGCGCGAGAGGCATTCCTCGGTAGATTTCGCACACCGCCCCCTCAAGTTCTTCGCCGGACCGCCGTTAATCAGACGAAGCGCGTTTCTTGGCCGCGCGGCGCGGGGCCGCGCCGTATCGATGGTGCCTGGACGCGCGCATGCGAAAACCGTTAAGTGCGCCGGCCGGAAGAGCAGGCCCGCCAGTTTGGGGGCACACGTGCCGGTTCGACCGTAGGGCGCCCGCGCGAGAACGCCGCGATGGCGTCGGGGACGCGCGATCAGGACAAGCCATGGGCCAAATCACCCTTTCTCTTCGCGAAGAGACCATCTCTTCGCTTCAAAAGGACTTCGAAGCCTTTATGCGGGTATCGCTCAAGCTCGACCCGCAATTCGCGACGCCGTCGTTCGAAGACTTCCTACGAGCGAAGCTGCTCGACAACATGGTGCCGCTCACCGAGCACGCCGTGCAACGCATGCTGCAAGGCGGTCAGTACGCCTGGGCCAAGCGCACGCTCGAGAAAGAATTCCCGGACGTCGTCGCCATCCTCATGCGTCAAGCCGAGGAGTTCGGCTTTAGCTTCGCCGTGCGTTCCGAATGGACGTCCGAGGAAGTGGCGAAGGCCTCGCGCGACTGGGCGGCAGCCATCGTGAAGGAAGCGGGCGGCGACGCAGCGCTCGTCGATCCGCTCTCGGCGCAGATCAAATCGACGGCGCGCGACATTCAATCGCTCGAAGAAAAAATGCAGACGCCGGCCTGGCGGCTCGCGGAATCGCTACGTCAACGCGTGTACGAGGCGAAGATCGCTTGCGAAACGAGCGTCGGCAGCACCGCGCGCGAAAAGCTCGGCGAGTTGCGCGGCTTGCTGAAACTCGGGCTCGCGCACGGCTCGTTCCAAAAGCAAGAAGCGCAGCAAATCATGGAGTATCTGCGGCTGCTCAAGCCCGAGATCTTCGTCGAAGAGCCGTACGACATCTTTTCGCGGATGGCCGCCTGGATGCGCAACTTCTTCATGCAGCCGAACCGCCCCGGTCAACCCCGCATCGAGCAGCGCCGGCCCCGCTAACGACCCGCGATATCAGTCCCACATCGACTTCAGCTGCGCCGCGATGTCGATGCGCGCCTTCGCGGCCGCGGCAAGGCCGGCTTGCGTAGGCGGCGACACGTTTGCCACCGGCGGCCACGCCTGCATATCGAACAGCGCCAATAACGACTCGGGAATGAAGCGCGTGCGCGACGCCCAGACATGGCGGTCGCCGAGCGCGTTCTGGTTGTGCACGTAAAAGCGCTGCGGCATGACGATATGCAGATCCTCTTTCGCCCGCGTCATCGCCACATACAGTAGGCGCCGCTCCTCCTCGATCTCCTCTTGGCTGCCCGTGCCGAGATCCGACGGAATACAGCCGTCCACGCCGTTCAGCACGAACACGTTGCGCCACTCCTGGCCTTTGGCCGAGTGGATCGTCGAGAGGATCAGATAGTCCTCGTCGACGAGCGGCACGCCCGATTCTTTGCTCGTCGCATCGGGCGGATCGAGCGTCAGCTCGGTCAGGAAACGCTCGCGCGTCGGAAACGTCGCCGCCAAGCTCTCCATCTGCAAGATATCGGCATGGCGCGTCATGGCATCGTCGTGATTGCGCTCCAGATGCGGCTCATACCAACGCCGTACGAGTTCGAATTCGGCCGGCCATGAAGTGAGCGCGGCACTGACGGTCTCCATGAGCGCGGCGAACGCAGGCCAATCGCCGGCCGCACGCGCCGGCGGCTCGTAGGCACCGACGGCCGCCGCGAGCTTGCCGGCCACGGCAACGGCATCGAGCACGCGCGCCGCCGTCGCGGGTCCGACGCCGGGCATCAATTGCAGTACGCGAAAGCCCGCGACGCGGTCGCGCGGGTTCTGCGCCCAACGCAGCACCGCGAGTACGTCTTTGACATGGATGGAGTCGAGAAACCGCAGCCCGCCGAACTTCACGAACGGAATATTGCGCCGCGCCAGTTCGAGTTCGAGCGCGGCGCTGTGATGCGCGGCACGAAACAGTACGGCCTGCGACTTGAGCTTCATCCCCGTTTCGCGCGCTTGCAGCACCACCTCGGCGACATAGCGCGCCTGCTCCACCTCCCCCGCCACCGATACGAGCCGCGGCCGCTGCGCCGAATTCTTATCGGTCCATAGATCTTTCGTGAAGCGCTCCGTCGCCAATCCGATGACGGCATTCGACGCAGCAAGAATGGGGACGGTCGAACGGTAGTTGCGCTCGAGCGTTACGCGCGCGGCGGCGGGCGCGAAATGATCGGGAAAATCGAGGATGTTGCGCACCGTCGCGCCGCGGAACGAATAAATCGACTGCGCATCGTCGCCCACCACGGTCAGCCCTCGCCCGTCGGGCTTCATCGAAAGCAAGATCGCCGCTTGCAGGCGATTCGTGTCCTGATATTCGTCGACGAGCACGTGGTCGAATCGCTGCGATAGATCGGCGGCGATAGCCGGCTCCGCCGCCATACGCGACCAATAGAGCAGCAAGTCGTCATAGTCGAGCACGTTCTGCTCTTGCTTGGCCGCAACGTAGGCCGCAAAGAGCGCGCGCAGCTGCGGCTCCCATTCGCTGCACCACGGGAACGCCTGCTCGAGCACCTGGGACAGCGTCGCGCCCGTATTGACGACGCGCGAGTAGATCGCCAAGCACGTCCCTTTGACGGGGAAGCGGCGTTCCTTGGCCGAAAGACCCAATTCGTGCCGCACGACATTCATTAAATCGGCGCAATCCTCGCGATCGTTGATCGTGAACGCGGGAGACAAGCCGATCGACTCCGCGTACTCGCGCAGCAACCGCGCACCGACGCCGTGGAACGTACCCGTCCACGTCAGCGCCTGCGCCAAATCGGCGCGCGTACCGAGCGCTTGCGCGGCGATGCGGGTTGCGCGCCGCGTCATATCCTCGGCTGCACGCCGCGAAAACGTCAGCAGCAGCACTCGCCTCGGATCCGCCCCTTTAACCAACAGGTGCGCGACGCGATGCGCGAGCGTGTTGGTCTTGCCCGAGCCGGCGCCCGCTATGACGAGCAGCGGCGCACCGGGACTTGCGCCGTCGCCGACGCCATGCTCGACCGCGGCACGTTGCGCGTCGTTCAACTTTTCAAGATAAGGGGCGGCCGGCGAGCGAATACCCGGCTCGGCGGCGGCGGAAATTGGGGACACGGCGAGACTATCGATCGTTCGAATCGGCGGGCGCCGGCGCTGTAAAGCTCTACGGTCGGCGACGACGCGCACTGTATGGGCTTGTCCCCGGCAATGCGTTTTGACGGGAAAACCAAGTCGCTAGCCTATCAGGTTTTCCGGAGCCTATAGCGTCGAGACGCTTCCCGCGCCTGCTCGCGTGGCTTATGATGCCAGCCCTAATCGCTCTCGCGCCGCATGCCGGTTATCGCCATGGCCAATCTCAATTTCACGCTTACGGGTGATCACGTCGAACTGCACAACTTGCTGAAGCTGATGGGCTTGGCAGATAGCGGCGGCTCCGCAAAAGTGCTCGTGGCATCGGGCGAAGTCAAGGTCGACGGGCGGGTCGAGTTGCGCAAAACGTGCAAGATCCGCGCAGGACAAGTCGTGATGCTGGGCGATACGCGCATTGCCGTGCACGAGCCGCGCTGACGGCGGAGCACTCGGGACCGTCATTTCATTCACTACGGCTTAGCGCCATCGACAGGCGAGCCAGGAAGCAATAAGCTCTTCCTTTCCGAAGATAACAACATGGGCCGTGCGCGCGATGCGCTGACGGCCCCGTCGCGCCTCCTCGATTCGCCATGTCAGAGTCCACGTTTGCCCGGGCCGCCGCCGAGCCGGCCCCGCCGCCGTTTTCTCGCCACGCCGCCGATACCGCCCGCCTGGCCGCTCCGCTCGCCATCGCTCAGTTGTCGCAGATGGCGATGGGCGTCACGGATACGATCTTGCTCGGTTCGTTGAGCGCCGACGCCCTGGCCGCCGGCGGTCTCGGCGCCGGGATCTTCTTCGTGATCGTCACGCTGCTGCAAGGCGTACTCAGTTCGGTGAGCGTCACCGTCGCCAATGCGCGCGGCGCGCAGGCCGACCACCGCGTGCCGCACATCTATTGGACGGGGCTCGCGCTGTCGGTGCTGTTGTCGGTGCCCGCCTTCGTGCTGCTCTCGTTCGCCCATCCGATCCTGCTCGCATTCGGCGAACCGGCCACGTTGGCGCGCGATGTCGGCGCGTACACCGGCGTGCTGCGTTTCGCCTCGCTCGGCAGCTTGATCGGCGTGGGCATGATGCGCTCGTTCTTACCGGCCATCGGCGCGGCCAAGCGCCTGCTCTGGGTCGCTCTGATCGGCGTCGGATTCAACGGCGTGCTGAACTACGGGCTCATTCACGGAGCCTGGGGCCTGCCGCGCCTAGGCATGCTCGGTTCGGCCACGGCCACGACGATTACCGTCTGGCTCAGTGCGATCACACTCGTCGCCTTGCTGCACGGGCGCCCCCGGTTCAAGCATTTCGTAGTCGCCAAACGGCCGACGATGCCGCTCATGAGCGAATTGTTCGCGATCGGTTGGCCGGTGGCGATCACCTATGGCGTCGAGTCGATGCTGTTTCTCTGCACTGGCCTGTTCATCGGTCTCATGGGGGAAAAGCCGCTCGCCGCGCACCAAGTCGCGATGAGCGTAAGCTCCGTGACGTTCATGGTGCCGCTCGCGATCGGCCAAGCAGCGAACGTACGCGTGGGTTACTGGATGGGCGCGGGCAACCCCGTGGCGGCGCGCCACGCCGGGTTCGTCGCGCTCGGGCTCGGCGTCGCCTATATGTCGATGACGGGGCTCCTATTCATCGTCGCGCCGAAGGCCATCATCGGCTTGTATCTGAATCTCAACGACCCGGCCAATACACAGACCGTCGCGACCGCCGCCTCGCTACTCGGCGTTGCCGCCGTGTTTCAAATCGTCGACGGCATGCAAACGATCGGCTCGGGCTGTCTGCGCGGGCTCAAGGACACGCGCATACCGATGCTCGCGGCCGCATTCGGCTATTGGGGCGTCGGCTTTCCCACAGGGTACTGGCTCGCATTTCATGCCGGGCTGGGGCCGCGCGGCCTTTGGTGGGGGCTGGCCGCCGGTCTCGCCAGCGTCGCGGTGCTGATGACGCTGCGCTTCGATCGACGTACACGCCACGCGCCGGGCGCATAGGTCCTGTTAGACGCTTACGGCCGCCGGCTAGCGCGCTCGACCCTCCAAGGGCGATCGGCTTAGAGCCGTTGACACTCGGCCTGCTGCGCAAGCGGGCCGTGTTCTTTTGCCGACGCGCGCCGGATCGGGCACGCGACGTGCTCAGCCGGCGTCCGGGCATGCAGATGCCTAACGGGTAACGAGCGCCGCGTTCACACTACAATGCGGTTATTCGTGCCGGGACGATCCCGCTTCGTCCGGCCGGTCCGTCAGCGAAGGAAGACTCCGACGTGTTCGATGAGTATTGGCCGCGGCTTCGCGCCGCAAGGGATGGGTCCGCGCGTCGCCGCGCCGCCCGCGCCCGACATCGTGAGGGTACGCGGGATGCGGCTCGTCTCGATGCGGTCGCGATCGTGCGCCGGTTCATGCTGCTGCTCACGGCTTGCCTCGCCGCAGCCTGCTCCACCTTGCCGCCCGCAACTTCGCTGGAGCGTCCCGCGACACACGCTTTGTCCAACCCGGAGGCGACACCGCTGGGCCAAGCACTCGCGCCGCTCGTCGCCGCGCACGCCGGCCAATCCGGCTTTCGTCTGTTGACCGACGGCACCGATGCGCTGCAAATGCGCATCGCGCTCGCCCGCGCCGCCACGAAAACCCTCGATCTCCAGTACTACATCGCCACGGAAGACACGACGGGCCGGCTTCTTTTGGCCGCCGCGCTCTATGCGGCCGATCGCGGCGTGCGTGTCCGCCTGCTCGTCGACGACCTGAATTTCAAGGATACGCGGCGCTTAATGGCCGCACTGTCTACGCACCCGCGGATCGAAGTGCGCGTCTTCAATCCGTTCGGCAGCGAGCGGGCGAGCGTCTTCAGCCGCACCGAAACGTTCCTGACGCGTATCGATCGCTTCACGCGCCGCATGCATAACAAAGCGATGATCGCCGACGGCGAGGTGGCGATCGTCGGCGGACGCAATCTCGGCGACGAATATTTCAGCGCGAGCCCCAAACTTCAGTTCCGCGATTTGGATGTCCTGGCCGCAGGCCCCATCGTCAAAGATGTTTCGCAAAGCTTCGACGCGTATTGGAACAGCGCGGGCGCCTATCCGCTCAAGGACGTCGACAAGCACAGCTATGCCGACAGCGATTTGAGCGCGGCGCGCACCCAATTGCGCCAGCATTGGCGTACCGAGGCGCAGGCCGTCGGCGCCAAACCCCTGCGCGCCGCGCCGCTACGCAAGCAAATCGCGCAGGAGCAGATGGGCCTCGTATGGGCACCGGCGACATTTCGCGTGGACTCCCCGCGCAAGATCACCGAACCCGACGACGACTACCGCAGCCCGCCGATGCACACGCTCGCCGAACGACTGCGGGGGGCGCAGCACGAAGTGCTGTTGCTATCGCCCTATTTCGTCCCGCACGACGCGGGCGTCAAGCTGCTCGCCGGGCTCACCGAGCGCGGCGTGCGAGTCGCCGTCGTGACGAACTCGATGGCGTCGACCGATGCCGTTGCCGTTCAAGCCGGCTATAGCCCATACCGCATTCCGTTGCTGAAAAACGGCGTCGAGCTCTACGAGTTCCAACCGCTGCAACGGACGCATTCGCGCCTGTTCGCCGGTTCGCAATCGCGCGCGAGCCTTCATGCGAAGGCTTATGTCATCGACCGGCGCACGCTTGTGATCGGATCGTTGAATTTCGATCCGCGATCCGCGCATCTAAACAGCGAACTCGCGCTCGTCATCGACAGCCCTGTCATCGCAGATCAAGCGGCCAAACTGATCGAGCAAGCGATGTCGCCCACCGTCAGCTATCGCGTCAGGCTCGCCACGCCCAGTGAAGAGACGACGCTCCACGCCTCGAACGAACCCGATTCGGGCCTCGTATGGAGCGGCGAACAAGAGGACGCGAACGGTCCGCACATGCATACCTGGGCACTCGACCCCGAGGCCGGGTTCGTACGCAATCTCCTCACGGGACTATTCTTGTTGTTGCCGGTCGACTCGCAACTGTAGCGGTAAGCGCTACGCATTCGCGCCTTGCCGTCGCGGGCCGAACCCATCCAACCGCACCTTCTTGTATCGGAGCCGAAGCATCATGACCGAAGACCATCGCATGGAGCGCGACACGTTTGGCGAGATCGCCGTGCCGGCCGCGCGCTTGTGGGGCGCGCAGACACAACGCTCGCTGCTGAACTTCAAAATCTCGACCGAAAAACAATCGCCCGAACTCATTACCGCGCTCGCGATCATCAAGCGCGCGGCCGCCGAGGTGAATCTCGAGTTGGGCGTACTCGCCGAAGACAAAGCGCGCGCCATCATGCAAGCGGCCGACGAGGTCATCGAAGGCCGTCATGCCGGCGAATTTCCGCTGGCCGTTTGGCAGACCGGCTCGGGCACGCAGACCAACATGAACTTGAACGAGGTCATCGCGAATCGCGCGAGCGAGTTGCTGGGCGGTGAACGCGGAGAAGCACGAAAGGTTCATCCCAACGACGACGTCAACCGCGGCCAATCGTCGAACGATGTGTTCCCGACGGCGATGCACGTAGCGGCGGCAAACGCCATCGTCACCCATCTGCTGCCGGCGCTCGCCGCGTTGCGCAAAACGTTGGACGACAAATCGCATGCCTTCGCCGACATCGTCAAGATCGGCCGCACGCACTTGCAAGATGCAACGCCGCTCACGCTGGGCCAAGAGTTCTCCGGGTACGCGGCGCAACTCGCGCACGGTATCGCGCATCTGCAATCGACGCTGCCGCATTTGTACGAGTTGGCTCAGGGCGGCACCGCTGTGGGCACGGGGCTGAACGCGCATCCGCAATTCGCCGAGCGCGTCGCGGCGGCGATCGGCCGGTTGACGGGCCTGCCGTTCGTCAGCGCGCCCAACAAATTCGAAGTGATGGCGGCGGCCGATGCGCTCGTCTTCGCGCACGGTGGGCTCAAGACGGTGGCCGCAAGTCTCATGAAGATTGCGAACGACGTGCGCTGGCTTGCGAGCGGACCGCGTTGCGGCTTGGGCGAGATCTCGATCCCCGAAAACGAACCGGGCAGCTCGATCATGCCGGGGAAGGTCAATCCGACCCAATCCGAGGCCGTGACGATGCTCTGCTGCCAGGTGTTCGGCAACGACGTCGCGATCAATATCGGCGGGGCGAGCGGTAACTTCGAGCTGAACGTTTTCCGTCCGATGATCGCGCACAACGTTCTTCAATCGATCCGCCTACTCGCCGACGGCGCGCAAAGCTTTTGCGATCATTGCGCCGTCGGCATAGAGCCGAATCGCACACGCATCGATACGCTGCTAAACGAATCGCTGATGCTCGTGACGGCGCTCAATCCGCACATCGGTTATGACAAGGCCGCGCAGATCGCGAAGAAAGCGCACAAGGAAGGTACAACGCTGAAGGCAGCCGCACTGGCGCTCGGGTATGTGACGGAAGCGCAGTTCGATGAGTGGGTGCGGCCGGAGGATATGACGGGGCGGGGCGGCTGACGGCACGAGCGGCCGCTCGCCCTTCCCTGGGAAGCAGACGACGGCGCTCGTGAGTACGATCCCATCAAGGATCCCATCAACGAGCGCCCACCTCGTTAAATAATGCCCTTCGCCATTTCCTCGGGCTTGAGATCGACGATCGCATCGAGTGCCGCCTTAACGTCCATCGCATACTTGGCAACGCGTTTTTGCTCGTCCGTTCTCGGCTCGAACGGGGGCACGGGAATCGGCGTGCCGTTCTCGTCGACGGCAACGAATACGACGAGACAATCGGTCGTCAAGCGCAATTGCCCGCTCTTCGGATCGCCGGCATGCACGGTCACGTGGATATGCATGCTCGTACGCCCCGTCGCAACGACGCGCGCCCGCAATTCCACGAGATTGCCGACCAGAATCGGCCGGCGAAAGCGAATATTGCCCACGCTGACCGTCACGCAATAGCGGCCCGACCAGACGGCCGCGCAAGCGTACGCCGTCTCGTCGATCCATTTCATCAGTGCGCCGCCGTGAACCTTGCCGCCGAAATTGACGGAAGTCGGCTCGGCGAGGAAACGAAACGTGGTTTCCGAACGGTCCAAGGGGGTCGAGGGCGTGCTCATCGTGGCTCCGGTGGTGCGCGTTCGCGCAGCTAGAAAGGAGCCGATTATAAGGGTGCATTATTCGCCCCGCGCACCCTTTCTCACGCGTGCACGGCCCTAGGCCGCCGTGCCGAGCGGCGCGAAACGCTCGCGGTAGCTAAGCGGCGGCACGCCGAAGCGTCTAACGAATGCCCGCCGCAGATTTTGCTCGGTGCCGAAGCCGCAATCGAGCGCAATCCGCTTCATCGGCCGGCGCGATTGCGCAAGCGAACTCGCCGCCGCCTCCAGCCGCAGCGCCTCCACGGTCCTGGCCGGCGTCCGCCCGACCGCCTCGACATACCGGCGTGCGAACGTCCGCGGCGACATGCGCACGTGCTCGGCCAGCCGCTCGACCGACAAGTCGTCGCGCAAATTGGTCACCATCCAGGCATGCAACGCGTCGAACTCGCCCGTCGGACACTGTTGCGCGTCGAGCGTGGCGCTGAATTGAGACTGTCCGCCAGGGCGCTTCATAAACACCACGAGGCGACGCGCCGCTTGTATCGCGAGCGCATGACCGAAGTCTTCTTCGATCAAGGCGAGCGCGAGATCGATACCGGCCGTGACGCCGGCGGAGGTCCATACGGCTCGGCCGTCGCGCACGTCGCGGATGAAAATCGGGTCGGCGTCGACACGCACGGCCGGAAAGCGGCGCGCGAGTTCGTCGGCGCTGCGCCAGTGGGTGGTCGCCCGTCGCCCCTCCAACAAACCGGCCGCGGCCAGATAAAACGCACCGACGCACACCGAACAAATGCGCCGGATACGCGGCGCCATCCGCTCGAGCCACTTCACGAGTTGCACATCGAGCACCATTCGATCGGCCACGAACGTCCCCGCGACGATAACCGTATCGATCGATTCGTCCTCCAAGTCCTCGAGCCGCTCGGCGACGATAGGCAAACCGACGTGCGTCTCCAATATCCCGCCTTCGATCGACGCGACACGCATTCGGTAGGCAACGCGCTCGTCGCCCACGGATTTGCGCGCTTCGCGCATCTCGAGCTCGGCTCGCCAAAATGCCTCCATCGGGCCGCAGGCGTCGAGGAGCACCAGATGCGGCGCCACCGCGAATACGATTTGGCGAACAGGAAGCGGTGTCGTCGATTTCATTAGGAGTCCTGATAGACGAAAAGAATGCGGCGCATCGCCTGCTTCACGACACGCCCGCGCAAGCGCCGGCGCTTGCGCGCGAACGCGACCATCCATATACGATCGTCGCGCACGCGGCCAGCACCAAGGCCGGAAACACGCAGGCGCAGATCGTGGACCAGCCGAAGCGTGCCAGCAACTGCCCGGCCGACAACGAGGCGAGCGCGGTGCAAGCAAACGTGGTGAACTCGCTCGTCGCCTGGGTTTTGGCGCGCTCGCTCGGGCGGTACGACTGCGCAAGCAATGTCGTGCCGCCCACGAACATGAAGTTCCAGCCGACGCCGAGGCACGCAAGCGCCGCGTAAAAATGCGGCAAATCCGTGGACGACAGCGCAATCGCGCCGCAGGCCGCCGACAAAGCGATGCCCGCGCCGATGATGCGCAGCACGCCGAATCGGGCAATCAAGCGCGCGGCAAATAGCGAAGGCGCGTACATGCCGACGAGATGCCATTCGATGATGCGGGCGCCGTCGCCGATCGTATGACCGCAAGCGACGGCGGCAATCGGCGTGGCCGTCATGACGAACATCATGACCATGTAGCCGAGCGCATTGTTGGCGAGCGCAGCCATGAAAATCGGCTGCGTGACGATTCGCCAAAGCGGACGCGCGCCGGTCTCGCCGATTTGGCCCGGCATCGCCGCCGAAGGCGTGGCCGAGACCGGGCCCGCGTTGCGATAGCCGACGAATACGAGCGCCATCGATGCGAGCCCCAGACCGGTCACGAGCGCATACGAACCCGCGAATGTCACGGGTGCGAGCCAATCGCGGCTCCATGCGGCGAGCGCCGGCCCGAGCACGGCGGCGACGACGCCGCCCGTGAGCACCGTCGAAATTGCGCGGCTTTTGGCATGGGCATCGACGGCGTCCGCGGCGGCAAGGCGGTAGTACTGAGCGAACGCTTGGAATATGCCGACCGTGGCAGTCCCGCAGCAAAACAGCCAAAAGCTATGAATGAAGATCGCGTGGACGGAAATCGCGCCGCCCGCCGCACCGACTGCCGCGCCCAATGCGAAACCGGCACGGCGACCGATGCGAGCCATCAAAAACGACGCGAAGATCGTCGTAAGCGCAGCGGCTACCGTGATCAACGAGAACGGCAGCGTTGCAAGCGCCTTGTCGTCGGCAAGCATATAGCCGACGAGCCCCGTCAAAGTCAGGTCGATCGAAACGGACGAGGTATACAACGCCTGACAAAGTGCCAGTACGCGGGCGTTGCGGCGGCCGGCGCGTTCGCGGCCGAGTTCGAGGGACGAGACAGCGTGCATCGGTAAGCCTTGGCGTGATGAGGACAGTGCCCATCCTCACCCGGACCGAAATGGCAGAAATGACAATGATGCATCACTTTCTGCCAATCGTACTCAATCCGCCCTTACTTACGAAACGTGATGCCCTGATCGATCGTGCCGTACATCGTAATGCTGCCGCCCGGGTTCGCACTCGGGGCTCCGTTTTGCGCACATCCGATGCATATCCATGCGGCCAACACGGCCGCCCACCAACCTTTCATCGCGTCCTCGCCGGGAAGCAGCGTAAAGCGGCATTCTAGCGCGACGCCCTTGCGTCCACGGCCCCAGCCGACGCCGAGAATCGACATTTCATGTAACGCCGAAGCATCGAATGCATCAGGCGATTACAGTAGAGCCATTCCCGATTTTCTCCTTCGACGAGGCAATCCGATGGTCACTACTTCGCCCCATGCCGAGCGCGATACCGCCCATTTCCCGGGCCTTTCTCGCATCGGCGCACTGCTCGCCGATGCCGGCCGCGCGGCTATGCTCTGGTCCCTCATGGACGGCAGCGCAAGGCCGGCCGGCGAATTGACGATTATCGCGGGGCTCTCGCCCTCCGCAGCAAGCGGTCATTTGGCCAAGCTGGCCGAAAGCGGCCTCGTCGCGCTCGAGGTCCGCGGCCGCCATCGCTACTATCGCATCGCGACCCCGGAGGTCGCGGCCGCCATCGAGGCGCTCGCGCATTTGGCGCAGGCGAGCGCACCCGCGCGTCCGGCGCCCGTCGCCGCGCGTACCGTACCCGTCGCCATGCGCTACGCCCGCACTTGCTACGACCACATGGCCGGCGAGTTGGCCGTACGCGTATTCGATCACTTGCTCGCGCGAGGATGGCTCGTCGACGAAGGCGGCGACGTCGAAGCCACCGACGAAGGCGCGGCCGTGCTGGCCGGCTGGGGCGTCGATGTCGGCGCGCAGCGCAAGCGCAAACGCCGTTTCGCCTGCACCTGCTTGGACTGGAGCGAGCGTCGCGCGCATCTAGGCGGCGCGCTCGGCGCGGCGCTGCTCGATCATTGGACGCGGCAATGCTGGGTCGAGCACGCCCAGGAACCGCGCGTGCTCCGGATCACGCCCGCCGGCCGGCAACAGTTCGACGCCTTGCTGTCCGCCTGACCGAAAAACGTCGAAGTCATTTTTCGTTACAGGCCGGAACGCGCGGCTACAAAACGGAGCGCATTGATACACGCAGTAGCGCTACAGTGCAGTCACGGAAGTAGCCCGATCCGGCACCAAAACGAGACCACCATGACTACCCACGCCCGTTCATCGCTCGTAACGTTTCGACGTATCGCCGGCTTGACTCTGCTGGCGCTTGCTCCGCTCACGCTCGCCGCACGCGCCGCGTTCGCGCAGGTACCGCCTGCGCCGGGCGGTGCGCCTGCCGGCCAATCCGCGGATCCGCCCGGACGCGTCGCACGCCTGAACTACACGGCGGGCACCGTAACGACCGAACCCGCCGGCGCCAGCGACTGGTCTTACGCATCGGTCAATCGTCCGTTGACCACGGGCGACCAGCTTTGGAACGACGCTAACGCACGCTCGGAATTGCACATCGGCTCGACCGCCGTGCGGCTCGGCTCGTCCACGAGTCTCGATATCATGAACCTCGATGATGCCAATGCCCAACTCAAAGTTGCACAGGGCACGCTATCGACGCGCGTCCGGTCGATACCGAGTGGATCGACCTACGAGATCGATACGCCCAACGTCGCGCTCGGCGTGACGCGCCCAGGCGACTATCGCGTCGATGTGGCTCCCGACGGCAGCACGACCACGGTCACGGTCCGAGGCGGTGCAGTCACGGCTTACGGTCAGAACGGCCAGGTGCCTATCGAGGCCGGCCAGCAGATCACCTTCACGGGAACGAACCTGCAAGAGGCTTCCGTTGCGCAGGCGCCCTCGCCCGACAATTTCGACGAGTGGGCTGCAAACCGGGACGGCGCCGAGGAGCGCTCGGTCTCGGCCCGCTACGTCTCGCGCGACATGCCCGGCTACGAGGATCTGGATTCGAACGGTACGTGGAGCGACGATCCGCAGTACGGAGCGGTCTGGGTGCCGAATCAGGAGCCTGCCGGCTGGGCGCCTTATCACGACGGCCACTGGGCGTGGATCGCGCCCTGGGGCTGGACGTGGATCGATGACGCGCCGTGGGGTTTTGCGCCTTATCACTACGGACGTTGGGCATACCTGCATTCGTCCTGGTGCTGGGTGCCGGGGCCGCTCGTCGTCAGCGCGCCGCCCGTCTATGCGCCGGCGCTTGTCGCCTTCGTCGGCGGCGGGGGCGGGGGCGGGTTTAGCTGGGGCGTCAGCCTATCGATCGGCGGCGCCGCGACCGCGGGGCTCGCGTGGTTCCCGCTCGGCCCCGGCGAAGTCTGGCACCCGGGCTGGGGCGGCTGGAGTCCCCATTACTATCAGCGGGTCAATCAAACGGTCATCGTCAACAACAACGTCAACATCAACAAGACCGTCAACATCACCAACATCCACAATACGTACATCAACTACCACGCACCGGGCGCCGTAACGGCGGTGCCGGCAACCGCATTCGTGAACGGCAAGCCGGTGGCGCACTTCGCGCAGCACGTCGACCCTCGCCAGTGGCATAACGTCAAATTCAACCCGGGCGCCGCCGGCGTGGCGCCCGTCAAGCAAAGCTTCGCGTCGGGGCTGCGGCCGGCGACTTATCGTCCGCCGCAAGCGATCGCATCGCGCGCTGTCGTCGCGACGCATACGCCGCCGACCCCCGCGGTCTTCCACGACCCGCTCGCCGCTCATCTCGCGCAAGCGGGAGGCAAGGTACCCGGCGCCGGAGCGCCGGTCGTGCGACCCTCCGCCCAGGGACCGATCGTCGGTCACTCGCAGCTGATGCCCGCGCAAGCCGTGCATGTCGTCGATACGCACTCGCCCGTGATCACACCGACGCACGGCCCGGCAAATGCCGAACAACCGCACGCGCCCCAACCCGGAGCCGGCGCACAGCCGCGCGTCGAAGCGGGACCAGGTCAACCGCCCCACGCCCCGGCCCCAGTCGAGCACGCGCAGCCCAATAACGGCATACCGCGTCCGCCGGCCGCGAACAATCAACCGCAGCACGGTGCGCAACCGAGTGAACGGCCCGCGCCGGCTTGGACGCAACCGCACGCGCCCATCACGGGGCAGCACATGCCGATGAACGAGCAGCCGCACACGCCGGCTCAGGCTCAACCTCATGCGGAGCAGGCGCAACCGCAGACACAGCCTCACCTCGAACAGTCGCATGCGCAACCGCAGCCGCAACCTCACGTCGAGCAACCGCGTCCGCAACCGCAGCCGCAGCCTCACTACGAGCAGCCACGTCCGCAACCGCAGCCGCACGTAGAACAACCACGTCCGCAACCGCAACCTCACTACGAGCAGCCGCGTCCGCAACCGCAACCGCAGCCGCAACCTCACTACGAGCAGCCACGTCCGCAACCGCAGCCTCACTACGAGCAGCCCCACCCGCAACCGCAGCCGCGGCCCGCTCCGGCCCAGCACGAACAGCACGAGCAGCACGAGCAGCAACACGCGGCCATGCCGTCGCACGCCGGCCACGAACGTCATCAAGGCTGACGGCCAAGGGCGGTAAACGCCAACAAGCCCGCGGTATCGCACTACGCGGCGCCCGAGTCGGGGATTAGATCCCACTCGGCGCGCCGCCCGATGCGATACCGCGGGCTCTTTCTTTTACGCTTGAATCAAAGCGCTAGTCGCGCTCAAACGGCCATGGGTGCCGTCAGCGGTTCGTGATGGCGATAACCGGCCAACGAGAAATCGCCGGGCTCGACTCGTTCAAGCCACTCGGGCTCATAGACCCCGGTGCGCGCGTATTCGGGCACGCGATCGGCGATGACGAGACGCGGGCTTTCGTACGGCTCTCGCTCGAGTTGACGTTGCAGCATATCGAGCTGGTTTTCATAGATGTGCGCGTCGCCGATGAAATACGTAAACCAACGCGGCGTATAGCCCGTCAAGCGCCCGACGAGCGACAGCAACGCCGCACCCTCGGCCAGATTGAACGGCGTACCGAGACCGACGTCGTTGCTGCGGATATACAAGCACAGCGAGATTTCGCGCCGCGCGACATTCGGCAGGAACTGATAAAGCAAATGGCACGCGGGCAGCGCGATCTGATCGAGCAGCGCCGGATTCCAACCGTGAAAGAGAATGCGGCGATCGGCGGGGTTGCTCATGATCGTGTCGAGGCACTGCCGCAATTGATCGATGGCCTTGTAGAGCAGCACCTTTTGCACGCCCTCTTCCTCGAACTGCGTGACGATCCGGTAGCCGCGCGCTTGTGCATCGGCCACGCACTCATGCTGCGACGCTTCGACGACTTTATAGCCCGGCCACTTGCGCCACTGCACGCCGTAGACGTCGCCCAGATCGTCCGTCCCCTCGCGGTACGGATTGGCGAGCCACTGCGCGTTTTCGTTGGCGTTCGCGTCCCACACTTTGCATCCGAGCGCCCGAAAATCGGCTGCGCTACGCGAAGCACGCAAAAAGCCGATCATCTCGCCGATCGCGGACTTGAACGCCAGTTTCTTCGTCGTAACGGCGGGAAAGCCCTCTTGCAAATCGAAGCGCAGCATCGCACCCGGCATCGTGATCGTGCGGATGCCGGTGCGGTTTTCCTGCCAACTGCCCGTCTCGAGAATGGTGCGGACAAGGTCGAGGTACTGTTTCATGCGCGTCAATCCTTCGGCTCGTGGCGCGCGGCCGCTCTCGCGCCGCGCAAACCGCGATTTTACCAAGTGCCGCGATTTCCGACTTGAGCCCGGGCCGCCGCGCGCGAGCTCATCGAATGCTCAGTGCGTCATCCGATGATCGCCCGGCTCGACGTGCACGTCGCGCATCCCGTGAGCGCTGAGCAGGCGATAGAGCGTCACGCGGGAGATACCGAGCTCCTGCGCCGCATCGCCGAGCCTGCCGCGATGACGCAGCAATGCCGATTCGATCGCCTGCCGCTCGGCCGCTTCGCGCGCCTGCGCGAGCGAGACGGGCGCAATGTCGATGTACTCGGCGAGTTCGAGATCTTGCGCCGAAATCAGTCGCCCTTCCGACATCACGATCGCCCGCCGCACGCGGTTGATCAGTTCTCGCACGTTGCCGGGCCACGCATAGTTATGGAGCGCCGCGATCGCATCGGCCGAAAAACCGCGCAGACGGCGCGCCCCGTCTTTTCGGTATCGCTCGAGCATATGGTGGGCGAGCAATTCGATGTCTTTGCCGCGTGCGCGCAGCGGCGGCTCGTCGATTTGCAGCACGCATAGCCGGTGATAGAGATCGGCCCGAAAACGCCCTTCGTTCATGGCGCGTTGCATGTCGATGTGCGTAGCGGAAATCACGCGTACGTCGATATCGATCGACTCTTGACCGCCCAATCGTTCGATACGCCCGGCTTGCAGAAAACGCAGCAAGCTTGCTTGGCTCTCGAGCGGCAAATCGCCGATCTCATCGAGAAACAACGTGCCGCCATGCGCCGCTTCGATGCGGCCGATCTTGCGTTGATTTGCCCCCGTGAACGCGCCGCGCTCATATCCAAAGAGCTCGGACTGGAGCAAATGCGGCGGGATAGCGCCGCAGTTGATCGCGACGAAGGGCGCCGCGCGCCGCTGCGACCGTTCGTGAATCGCGACGGCCGTCAATTCTTTGCCCGTACCCGATTCGCCCGAGACGAACACAGGCGCGTCGGTCATCGCCACTTTGCGGATCGCGCGAAAAAGCAGGCGCATGGCATCGCACGCTCCCACCATTTCGCCGTCACCCGTAACCGCGGGCGCCGCCTGCTCGTCGGGCGCCCCGAGAACGACCATGCCATAGGCATGCCCAACGGAATCGACGATGCGCGGGGCCTCATAGGGCATCGTGACGTAGTCGTAGCAGTAGTCGCGCACGAGGCGGCGCAGCGTGCTTTCCTGCATTTGCCCGGGTGCCGCGGCCGCGACCCAGGCAACGTTAGGCATCGTCAAGCACGGTTCGAGCGCGACGATTTCGTGCGAATCGAAGCGGCTCGACAGATCGAGCAACCCGCCGGCCGCCGCATCGCCGCGCAATGCCCGTCGCGCATCGCGGGCACTGGCTGCGACCTCCACTTGCCAGCCGCGCGCATTGAATTGCGCGCTCAATTGCGCGTTGACGTCGCGAGTGACATACACCAGGTGTCGATTTGCGGGTTCCATTGTTCAGACCTCTTATTGGTGAACGCGAAGCAACCCACCTCCCCCGGACAATGCGCCGGCGAATGCTTACCGTGGCTTTCCCGCGATGCAAAAGCCGCGCTCCCAGTCCTGTGGCCCTGTTGCCCCGCCCGAGCAATGGAATTATTAATAGCAATTGCTATCGGATCGGCGCTTTTATCGACATGAAACTGTTCCAACAGCTTACTATACGGGCCGTCGTCGAGGCAGCCGCGCACGCCGTAAAAATTGAAACAGCGCACCGCCACGTAGACGCCTAGCGGTTTCACGCCGATTTCGGATCTCATCTTAAACATCGATTCGTGGCGGTTTTGCGACATCGCATTTCCGACGACGAATCGCCTCCCGCACGCCGATTCGACCACACCGTTTCAGCACTGAAACGGATTTCGGCGTTTCCTCTCCCCCTGCACGCGTCAATCGATCCCAGCGCCAATCCCTGCAAGGGTTTTCCGTCGATGGCACAGCTCTCGCGTAATGGAGCGCACCACGGAGAGACGCCATGCCACAACTTCAGGTCCTTTCGCTTCGTTCCCGCGCGGTCATCGCGGCGCTCGGCATTGCGCTCGCATCGCTCGCGGCACATACGCAAGCGTACGCCGACACGCTCGGCGACGAAGCGCTTCTCGCCGGCGCGGCGGCCCTCGACGACAGCGCCCTTGCGCGTCAAAGGGGCACAGGGCCCGGCCTTATGAACGTGGGCGCACCGATGCTCGCGCTGCACGGTGCACCGTCGGTCACGCTGTGGGACGAGATCGCGCCGCCGGCGCCCGTACCGGTGCCAGCCGATTCGGCCCACGTCGCGCAAACCAACACCGTCAGTTATTTCCGTCAGTAGCGCAGCAACCGCATCGCCTTCGCCGGGAGAACGACATGACTTTCACTCACCTCGCCTCGCAACGACGCCTTGCGCAAGCGGCACTGCGGCAAAGCATCGTGCTCGCGCTGGCGGCCGCCGCAACGCTCGCTCATGCGCAAGCGAACGGCAACACGGGCGACATCATCGTCGAACGCCAGGTCATGCCGCGCGACGCGTTCAAGGCGCTGCCCCATGACGAAAATCCCGTGGCCGTGCGCGCCACGACGTTCCCCGCACCGGCGTTCGATTCGACGGTCGGCACGCTGGTGTCCGATGCGGATCTGACTCAGGCGCATGGGTCGCAAGGCATCACGGGCGCCGCGATGGGCGGTGGCACGGCCAGCTTGCAAGTGTTGACGAAGCTGTTGGGCGGCTCGGCGACCGGCAGCAACGTAGCGATGGGCCCCGGCGGACTTGCGCCGACGACCACGGGCGTGGGCGGGACCATCTCGATGTCGGTGACGGGCGCGCTGGCGCCGTTGACTTCGGCGCTATCCGCCGTCGGGGGGATGAAATGAACGTGCCCTTCTCTGTCCGCCGCGCCGCCACGGCCGCCGCGCTCGCCAGGTGCCTTACAGCACTGAGCGCACTGAGCACACTAGCCGCGCCGATAGCCGCACGGGCGCAGGAGGCGACTACGGTGACCGGCAACGCGACGATCTCGGCCGGCGCATTCGCGGGTTCGAAGGGCGTCGTCACGGTCAACGAAGCGGCCGGCCTAAACAACGCACAGAGCAACCAAGCCGCGATCGTCGCGGCACCGAACGGCGTCGCCGATAACGGTCTCGCCCAGCGCGCGGCGGCGAATGCGCGCGTACCGAGCGCCAAGGCCGGGATCGAGGACGGCGCATTTTCCAACGTGTCCGGCGTCGTGATGGTGAACCAGACGGCGGGCGCGGCCAATCTCCAACGCAACAGCGTCGTCATCGGCGCTGCCGCGACAGGAGTGGAGAGCGTTTCGGACAGCGTGCTGTCCGCGGCCTCTCCTAAGCAAGGACGTATGGATGCAACGGCGATGGCTCAAGGCGAGCGCGCGGTGCACATCGGCAACGATGTGCTCAAGAACGCGAGCGGCATCGCGCAAATCAACCAGACGGCCGGCGCCGGTAATGCCACGGCGAACAGTTTTGTGCTCCGTCCCCCGGCGGGCACTTTTTTCTAACGCAGCACCTTCTCGTATCGGAGCGTCATCATGAAGCGCACACTTATCGCAGCGGCAGTGCTGGCAGCAGCGTCGGGCACCGCGTTCGCACATCAAGTCAAAGACCCGTACATCTTCAACGCGACGAGCGTGACCCAAAACGTCGGCATCGAAGGCTTCGTTCGCCTGTTCGGCTGCGTATCGGTCTCGAGCACCGTCGGCGCGGTCGTGAACAACAATCAAGCCGTCGTCGCGAACGTCACGCTGGACCCGACGGCGCAAAGCTACATGATGGGCGCGGTCACGACGACGTTCGACAATCGCTCTACGTCGGTAAAGGGCAGCGGCTACTCCGTCGGCGTCAGTTCGAGCAGCGAATCGGGCTCGAAGTCGTTCGCTCAAGCCTTCCAGGAATCGTCGGCTTATGCGTACAAGAACCAAAGCAGCTCGATTTCGGGTGGCGGCTACGAGTACAGCAACCAAAAATCGAGCAGCGCCAGCAGCGAGTCGCATAATGCCCAAGACGCGAGCGGCACGTTGACGGCAAGCGGCTCGGCGAGCCTGAACTACAAATACAGCTTCGACAACGACCATCACCACGACGATAGCCACGGCTACGGCAACGTCAGCGGGAACGCCTCGCTCAATCTGAACGGATTCGAAAGTACCGCGAGCGACAACTACGCCTCGTCGAAGAGCCAAAGCGCGAACAGCGGATCGGGTCAAGGCGCGGCGTGGAAGTTCAATGCCGATCAGGGCTCGGGGGGACAAGCGTTCGCCGAACAATCGTCGGGCGGTGCCGCATGGAGCGAGACGCATAACAAGAGCCACTCCGCCGCATGGGCCTATGCCAACTCGAAAGACACGACGGACGTGACGGTCTCGGGTTCGGTCACGAACTACATCAACACGCAAGCCCCGGGCAATCTCACGGCCACGACAGGCTCGGGTGCGGGTAGCGGCGCATCGGGCAACATCGGCATGAACGTCGCCGAAGGCGTCGACAACGCGCAAAGCAACGATGCATCGCTCGCGTCGGTCGATCAAGGCAATGTGTTCGGCAACGCACAGATCTTCAGCACGCAGTCGTCCGGCGGGCAAGCGACGATCAACAACTTCATGCTCAACGCCTCGCTCGGCGACGGTTCGCTGAGCGGCGTCTCGGGCAATGTGGGCGTGAACATCGCCGCGGGTGTCGGCAACGTGCAGAACAACAGCCTGGCCGCGTCGACGACGAACCTGAAGGACGGTGCGATCCCGCTCGCCGTCGCGATGGTCGCCACCGACGACAACAGCCAGTCGGCGAACCTCGGGTTCCAAGGCACGATCAGCGGCACCGCCATGATCGGCGCCAATGCGTTGCAAAACGCCACGGGCAACATCGGCGTGAATATCGCCGGCGGCGCGGGCAACTTGCAACACAACGGACTCGCGATCGCGGCGACCAACATCACCGGCCATTGAGCGCCCCCATCGAGGCACGAGCGGTTACGCGCACCGCTTGCGTCTCGACGGTAGGAAGCGCTCACGCATACCGGCCGCCAACAGGCGGTCGGTATGCGCCTCACGAGGGGAAGCAGCATGCCAGCCCACGCCCGATTCGTGGCATTGCGAACTTTCGTCGCGCTCCTAAGCGCTGCGATATGTGCGCCGAGCAACGCTCAATCGACCATCGATACGTCTAACCTTACCGGCGTACCCCTTATCAAAACGGTGCGCTCCATGCGGGATATTCGATACGGCCATATCGTCAGTCAGCGCTACGACTACAGCTGCGGCTCCGCCGCGCTCGCCACGCTGCTCAAGTACGGCTATGGCATCGATATTCCGGAGCCCGAATTGATTCAACGCATGATGGCGTTTTCGACACCGGAGGTCGTCGTCAAAAACGGCTTTTCGATGCTCGACATGAAGCACTTCGTCGAAACGATCGGCCTGCGCGGCCGCGGCTTTCGCGTCAACCTCGACGCGCTCTATCACCTGCAAATCCCCGTGCTCGTGCTGATGAACATCGGCGGCTACGAGCATTTCGTCATCGTCAAGCATGCGGAGAACGGGCGTGTGTTCATCGCCGACCCCGCACTCGGCAATCGCATCGTGCTCGACAAGGATTTCGTCGCGAGCTGGAACGGGCTCGTGTTCGCGGTCCTCGGCAAGCCGTTCAAGGAGAACTCCGAGCTGTTGCAGGACAACGTGTCGTTGGCGTTGAAGCTGCGCGAGCGAGCGCTCGACGCGAGCACGGCCACGACACCCTTCGTGGATTACGGATTGTCTAAGGCAGACTGGTTCTGACACCCCATGAAGCACTTCTTGATTTCACCGCTCAAGCTTGCGCTCGCATTAACCGCATGCGGGCTCATCAGTGCCACGCACGCCGCCGAGCGGCTCGCCGCACCGCCCGAGTTTCTCTCTGCGCAGGCAGGCGCTAGCGCCGACGGCATCCGTTGGCAGCCCGTCGGCGACGAGGTCCTCTCGCGTCAAACCGGCAAAGCGCCGGGCGGCGAGATGGTGTCCGGCTTGGTGCTCGATCTGATGTCGCAATGGCAAATGCCGGGCGGCGCATCGGCAACCGCGCACGGCAAGCTCACGATTACGAGCAACGCCGACAACTCGCTATCGGCGCAGGTGACGACCTCGGCGCAAGCGAGCGACGGCGCATCCCACGGCAACCACTACGGCAGCGTCAATGGCAATGGCAATGCAGGCGCAAACGTAAGCGCGAACCCGAATACCAATGCCGCCGTCGCAGGCAATGCCGGTGCGTCGAATAACACGCCGCCGTCATCGCCCACGACGGCGGTAGCCGGCAACGGAGCGAACCCGCAGGCGAGTGCCACCGGCGGGCAAAACGTCTCCGTCAGCGGTGTCTCTCAAGTGACGCAGGTCGCCGGCAACGGCAATACGAGTTCGAACTCGGCCGTGATCGACTTCAACGGTTCGAGTTCGTCGACGAACGGCGCAGGCGCTCCAAACGGTATGCCGAGCGTGAATACCGCGAGCGCATCGGCGACGAGTGCGTCGGGTCACGTGAAGGCTGACGTGACGTTCGCAAGCGGCGGCGTGGCGCTGACGTTGCAAACGCCGGCCGGCGTAGCCACCCAGACGATCACGCCCGCGGGTATTCAGGGCGGCGGCTCCATCGCTCAATTGGTTCAGGTGGCGGGCAACGCGCAAGCGGTCGTGAATCAACTGCAACTGAGCGTTCAAACGCAGGCGATGCCGGGCGCGCTGCTCAGGCAGTTGGGCGTATTGGACGCGTTGCGCAACTCGGCCCTACCAAGGCACTGACGAGACGAACGCGTGCGTGAGCGTTGGATGAAGGGATCGGAGAACGAGCGATTCGAGCGATTGAAGCAATAGGCAATCGATATAAACCGGCGTGAAAGGCGATAAGCAGCAGATCGCGCGCAATGCCGAAGCAAGACCGGGGGAACCACCATGTCGAACCATACATCGAGGGGCACGCTATGCGTGCAGCGCGCCGGCCGCACGCGGCTCGCGGCAATACCGGCTGCGATCATCGCGCTTGGCCTGCCGCATCTTGCATCGGCACAAGCGCTCGCGGAGCAATCGCTCGACGAGCGGCTGACCACGCTCATGCGCGTGGTCGACGAACAGCAACGGCAAATCCATTCGCTCGAAGCGCAAGTCACGCAACTTGAAATGGCGCAGCGCGGCCGTGGTCTCGCGGGTGCGGCCGACGGCGACGGCGCATCGGTGCCGCCGCCGGGCGCCGACGGTCTGCCGGTGCAGTTGCCGCCGCTCGCTCAGGTGGCCCAAGTGGCCCCGGGCTCCGCCGGCCCGACAAGCGGCGCCTCGACCGCGACCGGCGTGCCGACGTCGCCCGCGATCCCCGCGCCGGCCGGCGTCGAGCAAGGCAGCGCGATCGGCACGACGCAAAAGGCCGCGCAGCCCGTGCGAACCGAAGCCGAGAACGCGGTCGTCCAACGCGAGCATGCACCGCTATTCGATCGCAAGCTCACGCTCGATTGGGGTATCAGCGACACCTATTACGATCGGCGTCAGTTGCAGCTATCGGGCTTTCTCGCACTCGATGCGATCTTCCTCGGCAACATCAATCTGGGCGAGACGAAATCGCATCAAGTGATGGCCGATCTCGACGCCCGCTACGGGTTGACCGATCGCATCAGCTTCGACGTCGACGTGCCTTACGTCTATCGCCATAGCGATTTCATCGTGGGCGGCGCCGGCGGCGCGGCGAGCGCGCTGTCGGATGCCTCGGGCAACTCGAGCGCCATCGGCGACGTCAACTTCGGTCTTTACTACCAGTTCCTCAAAGAAAGCGGGAGTTGGCCCGACGTCGTCGGCAGTTTGCGCGTGAAAGCCCCGACGGGTACGTCGCCGTTCGGCATCAAGCTCGTTCAAGTCGACCCGAACAACACAAGCCTCGTCGCACCCACGAAGCTGCCCACCGGCACCGGCTTTTGGAACATCACGGCGGGCGTATCGGTGCTGAAGACATACGACCCGGTCGTGCTGTTCGGCAGCGCGTCCTACACCTACAACGTCGCGCGCTCGTTCTCGGATATCTCGTCCGTCCAAGGCCAATCCCAACCGGCGAAGGTCAAGCTCGGCGACGTGTTCCAGTGGGGGGCGGGTGTCGCGCTCGCGTTCTCCGAAAAGGATTCGGCCAGCGTCTCCTACACGATGGCGGTCGAGCCTCAAAGCGAAACCCAGGCGCCCGGCCAAGGCTGGCAAAAAGTGCCCGGCAGCGAGACGGTCGCCGCCGCTGTGAATTTCGGTCTGAACCACGTGGTGAACAAGCACTTGACGATCAACGGATCGGTGTCGATCGGCCTGACGCCCGATGCGCCGAACTTCGTCGTCGGCGTGCGGTTCCCGTACACCTTTTGATGCTTGACCATACGGGGGCATCGTGCGCGATACATCTCATCTGACATCGGTCGGCGCGGTCGGCACCAGTGGACCGGCCTTATCGCTTGCCGGAGGCAAGCGCAGCGGCGAGTACGCACGCACGGTGGACGAGCGGATGCTCGTGTATTTTTCGCGCGCTCCCGACCAAGACCTCGTCGATCAATTGAAAGAGCGCGGATGGACGGTATCGCTCGCGCGCACCCCAAGCGATTGTGCGCGCTTGATTCGGCTCGACGTGCCTTGCGCCGGCATCGTGGATTTGTCGCGTTTCAATGCGCGAGAGCTCGCCGCGCTGGAGTCCGCCTTGCGTCAGCCGCTCGTCGCTTGGGTTGCCCTCGCGAGCCCCGACCGGCTCGAAGAACCCGATGCAAAACGTCTTATCCGTAGCTATTGCTTCGGCTATCTGAAGCTGCCCGCCACCGCCTCGACAATCGACTATCTGCTCGGCCATGCATTCGGTATGGTGACGCTCGGCGATATGGATCTTGCCGCGGGCATGGCGAGCGTGGGCGACGACGAGATGGTCGGCACCTGCGATGCGATGCAGCAGCTATTTCGCACGATCCGCAAAGTCGCGAACACCGACGCCGCCGTGTTCATCGCCGGCGAATCGGGCACCGGCAAGGAATTGACTGCCGTCGCGATCCACGAACGCTCGCCGCGCCGCAAGGAGCCGTTCGTCGCGATCAACTGCGGTGCGATCCCGCAGCACTTGCTGCAATCGGAGTTATTCGGCTACGAGCGCGGTGCCTTCACGGGCGCGAATCAACGCAAAATCGGACGCGTCGAAGCGGCCAACGGCGGGACGCTGTTTCTCGACGAAATCGGCGACTTGCCCTTGGAAAGCCAAGCGAGCCTGCTGCGCTTCCTCCAGGAGGGCAAGATCGAACGGCTCGGCGGGCGCGAATCGATCGCGGTCGACGTGCGCGTGATCTCGGCCACGCACGTCGATCTCGAAGGCGCGATGCGCGACGGCCGGTTCCGGGCGGACCTGTTCCATCGCCTGTGCGTGCTGCGTATCGACGAGCCGCCGCTGCGCTCGCGCGGCAAAGACATCGAAATCCTGGCGCAACACGTCTTGCACAAGTTCAAGACCGACAGCGCGCGTCGCATTCGCGGGTTTGCGCCGTCGGCGATCGAGGCCATGCACAAATACAATTGGCCCGGCAACGTTCGAGAACTCATCAATCGCGTGAGGCGCGCGATCGTGATGGCCGAGGGCAAGCTCATCGGCGCGGAGGATCTCGATCTGGCGCAGTTCACCGAACAGCAATCGATGACGCTTGCTCAAGCGCGCGAGGCCGCGGAAAAGCGCGCGATCGAAGCGGCCTTGCTGCGCCACCGGCATCGGCTCAACGAAGCGGCGACCGATCTGGGCATTTCTCGCGTCACGCTCTACCGGCTGATGGGCTCACACGGTTTGAGGGATCCTGCGGCATCGGAGGAAAGAGCCAACGAGATCGACGAATCTAGCGTGGACGGATCGGGCAAAACGGCAACGGACTGAAGCAAGACGCTAAGCGATCGGCCAAGCGCAGTCGACGCACTGCGCAGGTCGCGTAGAATCGGCGGTTCAATTCACCGCTTTTTCGCGCTTCATCGCTTTCGAACATGACGACATTGACGATCATCGTCGCCCGCGCCCGCAATGGCGTGATCGGCCGCGACAACCAACTGCCGTGGCACTTGCCCGAAGATCTCGGCTTTTTCAAGCGCACGACGATGGGCGCGCCAATCATCATGGGACGCAAGACGCACGAGTCGATCGGCCGCCCGCTGCCGGGACGGCGCAATATCGTCGTGACGCGCGATGCGACGCGAAAGTTCGAAGGTTGCGAGGTGGCGACGAGCATCGACGAAGCGCTGGCGCTCGCCGCCAAGGACGGTGCGCCGGAAGCGTTCCTGATCGGCGGCACGCAGCTCTATGCCGAGGGCATCGGCTGCGCCGACAAACTAATCATTACCGAGATCGATGCCGACGTTGAAGGCGATGCGACGTTTCCGGCGCCCGATCCTGCGCGGTGGGAAGCGGTGTCGCGCGAGCCGCATCACGCGGAAGCGTTCGCCTACATGCGCGTCGTGTATCGACGGACCGGTCGCGAACGCAGCTAACGCGTTCGCTGTGGAGCGCCACATACGATCGGCCAACTAAGATTCCCTTGGCAGCGGCTGGCAGCAGCGCAGATGGGGCAGGACATCGGTGCCGGCCGCCCCGGTAGGACGCCGGATCAACCATCCACAAAGCTGAGCCAGTCCGTTTCCGCATTGGACGCCTCAATCGTGAATTTCCCCGAATTCCCGAATTGATCGTGGATCACAAAAATCGGCGCATCACAATCCGCCGCAGTGCCGGCCGGAACACCAGCTTTATACTTATAAGCAGCCAACGTTACGCAGTTGCCGCCGCGATTATATGGCAATGTGTCCATCTTATTTTGCCAGTTTGGAGCACAGACCTAAGTTACCCTTATCCGTGTAGTATTGCGTAGATAACAATTCTTTCCACCACAAATCGCCTATTTATCGATCGCCGGCAAATAACTAAGTAATGAGAATATGCTCGGCGCGTTCGCTCACTTTATCGATTTTGCTGCGTCATAAGTCATGCCGGACACCCACATCATGGCGCGGGCGCGGGCGCGGGCGCGGGCACGAATTCGTTAGGCAAACCCCATTCACGCCTATTCTCCGCTATCCATGTAATTACTCGAGTGCGCTCAACATCCCAGAGCGGCAAGATCACGCCTTGATCATCGACCATCACAATGTTGCGGCGGATGACATGAAACAATTCGGCGGAAGGTGTTGGGTCCTGCCAATGCCTAATACGATCGAATTGATCGTCGAGTGAACGATTGAATGGTGTGTCCTCGTCGTAAATACCTCGCCGCCCTAACTGGGCGGCCGCTGCATCGAGATCGTCCCTCACTATATTGAACGGTGCCGTCTCGGGGAAACTCGGCGCCTCCTTAGTCGGAAGAACATTCTCAGTATCAGGTCCGATCGGGCCGGAACTATGGGTGTATTCCATCGTGGGAAATTCGGTGCCGGCTGCATCGATTCCGCCCATTTCGCCAAGGCTACCGACATCGCCCACTTCCCCCACAGCTCCTGTCCCGCTAAACAAATCGCCCACGCCGTCGCCGGCAAAGCTCTCTGCGCCCAACACGGCCAATGTGGACCAGGATGTCGAAAGGCCGGTGGTAGTGTGAAGGAAGCCGACGGCGGTGTTCGTGAGCCAACCCGCACCTTGAATGGCCGCTCCAAAGGGGGTCGCGCCAAAGAACTTAGATCCGATGATGGGAGCAGCCAGCTTTTCCAAGCGAGCCACTGGATTATATTTGTCCGGCAAGAAACTCAATATGCCGCCCTTGGTGGTGAAATTATACAAACGGTCACCCGCCGCATTGAAAAAGGTCGATAACCATGGCGCATGCTTGCCAACGAAATCACCGATACCGTGGTCGACGCTCTTAATCCAATGGGTGAGAAAGAAATGCCCAGACGGATCGAAGCGATTAATCGGGTCGCCGCCGCAGTAAGCATACGGATTGAAGCCGCCCTTACCGAAAGGACTATACGCTGCCGCGTCGGGCTGGGCAAAACGCATCAGCCCCGGCAAATAGGCGCGGTAGCCGTTGCCTAGCATGTAGCCGGGCAATACCGGGTCGCGGTACTGGCCGGTGTAGCCTCCCTGTATGGCACATGCCTTGGGATGATCTTCGCCATAAGCGCTATAAGCGTGGTCCTCACTGCTAGCGCCATTGCTCGCAGTCAGGACCGAGCCCTGGCTGTCTGACACCAGCAGCCAGACGCCGCCGTCGCTGTGTTGTTCGATGTATTGCGACGGGCACCCGACCGGCGAGCACAACATCCGAGTCGTGCTCGCGTCTTGCTCCAGATTAACCAGTGCACCATGCAGGTAGTAAAAATAGGTAGTCGAGCCGCTTGTGACCTGGCTATATCTACGATTGTGCGCATCGTAGCGGTATTGGGCCGACTCGCGAACGGCATTAGTAGTCTGTTGGAGCCGGCCGAGCTCATCGTACAGGTCAAAGGTGTTGCCGATGCCATCGTCGATAGTTCGCCCCGCACCGTCATACCGTACCGTGGCTCGGCTCCCGTCATGCGCGGGATACGAAGCATGGGTATTTGAATACGCCGATAGCACATAAGGCACGATCGGATCACCGTCGTACCAGAAGCGCGCGATATTGCTCTCGCCTTTCGGGAAAGAACTCACGACCTGCGTGACGTTACCGAATGGATCCAACGTATACGTCTGAGCGCATAGGATATTGCCATATCGGTCCGTGGGGCTGCCCACCGAACTCTTCCAGGTGGTCAAACGATTACGCTTGTCATAGCCGTAAGTTTCCTTGCGATAGGTGTTCCCCGCGTGGGTGATAGTGCGTGAAGTACACAGGTTGGCCTCATTCCAAATTTGCGTGACAGTCCAGGTGGGGCTGTTCTCCGCGTCACCATCCTGCCAAACGGTTCGCCCCACCTCTCGCCCGTAGTCGTCTAGCGTCAGGGCCGTGCGCCACTTGCGGGCGCTCGTCAAATCGAAGGTCTGCCATTCGGTCAGGCGACCAGCCGGATCGTAGTGCAGCGTCACCTTCATCTTGTCGTCGCTCACCTCGCTCACGCGGCCAAAGGAATCGTGCTTGGTGATGCGCGTCGCACCGTCCACGTGCGTGTACTTGTAACGCTTGCCTCCCACCGAGTATTGCTCGTGCGTCATCGTCCGTGACTTTCCGTCGAAGCTCGTAATCTCGCTTTTCGCACGCCCGGACGGATGATGGGTGTACTGCACGCTGGAGCTGCCCGTGCTCACGGCTGTCTCGCTTGCGCCAGTTAGCATCCCGGTTTTAGGGTCATAGGCGTAGGTCTGTGTGATTGCAACGGGGCCGTCCTGTGACGGATATGCCTTCACAGTCTCGAGCGCGCCATGCAGTTCTCGAATATACGAGTACCGTCGCACGGTACCGTCGGGCGCGCACACCTGCGTGGCGCGGACATCCATCAACTGACTGTCGGCATTTGGCGCATCGTACTGATACTTCCATGACACCCGCCCAGTGTCGGCCGATACGATGCGGTTCAGCCCGTCGAACGCGCGCTTGCCCATGGAAGTTTCCGCCACCTGTAGCGCCGAGTTCGTCACGGTGATTTCAACCGCTTGGGGTGCCGGCGAATCCGCTCGGTAGTGACGCTTGACGACGGTGCCGTCAGGCAGTGCTGTCTCGATCCTTCGGCCCCATGGGTCGTACTTGTAGGTGGTGACCCCACCCAATGCGTCGGTCGCGGCAGCCAAGCGGTTGAGCCCGTCGTAGGACATCGTGCATACGCTATATGGCTTGGCCTTGCTGATATCGGCGCCGGCCGCATAACGAGCCATCTGCAAAGGCTTGCCGCCGGCGCTATACGTGACCACCGACTGTCCCGTGGTAACTTCTGCGTCTTGGCTTTTGCCGCCGCGCGTGGTGACGATGGTACGAGCGATCGGGTCGACGCTCGTGCTATGCCAACGGCCGGAGCTCTCGTCTATTCGGCACAGCCGTCCCCACTCGTCGTACTGGTAAACGTCAGTCCCGCAATAGCTCTCTTGCGGGTCGAGCAGACAGTCCGTTCGAGTAACTGACACCAGGCGGCCGCATTGGTCGAACGTTTGTGAACCAAGTTTACAATTCGCGTCCTCGACGGCGTCGTCGACGCTGTTAATCGCGGTATACAAGCATCGCCCCATTGCATCGAAGCCACCGCATATCTTGTTGCCGTTGATATCCTCAGTAATGATTTGAAAGGCTTCGTCGACGCCGTCGGTGAAAACGAGCTCCGAGGTCATCGTGCTCTCATGCGCAGTGCCAACGGCCCGAGTACGCGCCGTCAGATACCCGAGCGCGTTATAGGCGAAGGACGTGGTGATACCTTGCGCATTGGTGCTTCGCCAGACACGGCCAGTGAAAGGCGAACCGCTCCGCCAGGTGCTGACCTTCAGACCATCGTGCGTCAATACCGCGGTGGTATAGCGCAATGAGCCTATCCATACCGGGTCGTCTTCGCATGCAAACGTGCGCGTGGTCACATAGCGCTTGCCGCTGCCGTCGTTGGGATAGTGAGTATGGGTCGTTTGGGTCAGTCGCCCGAGATTGGCGCTGTCCTTGGCATAGTCGAAGGTGCGCTCTGACAGCAACTTACCGCCGCTGGAGTGCGATTCATAGCATTTCCTGATAACCATGATGACGTACTCCGTGGAATCTCTGACGACTGCGCCACAAAGTCCTCCCTCACGCCATAGAGCCCTGTTCTAGGATCTACTCCGCTCGACATCGCGCTAGCGAAATTTCCAACATGACTGAAAAAAATCGGCACTTGGCTCATAAGCGCTCTTCATACGCTTGTCTTCGGCAAGAATGACTAAGACTACGCGACTCGATCGCCGCATCGCCAAATCTCCCTTCAGTTAAAGGTGCTACGGCGGCACGGGCGTTGCGCTCTCTCACCTTAGATCAAGCAAGCATCAGATCAACCAACAATTCCGCGCTATTCGCCGAATTCGTCCACAATTTGAGCGGATGTGCCCCAAAGCAACTGGGATATACAAGAGGCTATCGGCGCCCGGTGCGACTTCTAGCCCGCAAAGAAAAACCGCGGACTGATCGTGCAGCGGTCCGCGGCTTCTTTTTTGCTCTTCCGCACGGGCTCCCCTCAGCGGGATCTATCGTCGCGACGCTTGCCGAGCAAGTTCTTCGCGCACGCCCATCGTGCCTCCAACGTCTACGCCGTTACTGCCCCGCGATCGTCATCCGCTCGATCAGCACGGAGCCGGTTTGCTTCGTGCCGCGCACGATCGAATCGGCGCCGATCGCGACGATATTGCGGAACATTTCCTGAAGCGTCCCGGCCACGGTGATCTCTTCGACCGGGTATTGGATCTCGCCGTTCTCTACCCAGAAGCCCGACGCCCCACGCGAATAGTCGCCCGTCACGTAGTTGACGCCCTGCCCCATGAGCTCGGTCAGAAGCAACCCCGTGCCGAGCTTCTTGAGCATCGCCTTGAAATCGTCCTCGGGGCGCGTCTCGCTGCTCGTCAGCGTGAGATTGTGCGAGCCGCCCGCGTTACCGGTCGTCTGCATACCGAGCTTACGGGCCGAATACGTCGACAGGAAATACCCTTCGACGACCCCGTCCTTCACGACCGAGCGCTGCTTCGTGCGCACGCCCTCTTCGTCGAACGGCGCGCTGCCCATCGCGCCCGGCACGTGCGGGTCTTCAACGATCTGCACATGCGGCCCGAAGACGCTCTTGCCGAGACTATCCAACAGGAACGTGGTTTTGCGATACAACGCGCCGCCGCTCGTCGCTTGCACGAATGCGCCGAGCAGACCGGCCGCGAGCGGCGCCTCGAACAGCACGGGCACCTTGCGCGTATCGAGCCGGCGCGCGCCGAGCCGGGCAAGCGCGCGCTGCGCTGCGTAACGGCCGATCGCCTCGGGGTCGGCCAGCGAGTGCGCGTCGCGCTTGGACGAGTACCAATCGTCGCGCTGCATGTTGCGGCCGCTACCGGCGATCGGCGCGCAGGCCACGTAGTGACGCGAGTACGGATAGCCGGACAGGAAACCGCGCGTTGTGGCGAGCACGAATTGAGAATGCTGCGCCGACACGCTCGCGCCTTCCGAATTGCGAATCTGCGGCCCCGTGGCGAAAGCCGCATCCTCGGCCCGGCGGGCGATTTCGACGGCCTCGTCGGCCGACAAATGCCACGGGTGATACAAATCGAGATCGCGCGGGGCCGTTTCCAAGAGTTCGGCTTCCGCGAGCCCGGCGCAATCGTCCTCGGCCGTAAACCGCGCGATGTTGTAAGCGGCGGCCACCGTATCGCGCAGGGCCTCTTTCGAGAAATCCGACGTGCTCGCATTGCCGCGCTTAGCGCCGATGAACACGGTCACGCCCACCATCTTGTCGCGATTGTGTTCGATCGTTTCGACCTCGCCGCGACGCACGGAGACCGATAGCCCGTCGCCCTCGGAGATTTCCGTGGCAGCGTCCGTTGCGCCGAGCGATTTCGCGTGCTTGAGGATGTCGGACGCGATCTCCTTCAATTCATCTTGGGTGTGCGGGAAAAAGCGTTGTGAGGTTTCCGTATCCGCTGCCATCGTGAGTGCCGTCCGGTGAAAAGCTGTCTGTTGAGCATGGCTCGGGTCGCCGCCGTCGAATCCGCCGCGCGCGAGGCCTACCCGATCGTTCGCATCCCGCGATCATAGCAAGGCTTGGGCGGATGGTCGCGAAGACGCGTCGAACATGGCCGCAAAGGGCTGCTCCTCCTCACCGCCCCGCCGGCTCGCCGCGCGAGCCGGATACCGCTCTCGCGCACGCTACAATATCGGCTATGACACGCAAAACCCGCATCCAACCGATCGAGCACGACGATTCCGCCGATCAAGATCCCGCCTACGATCGTCCCAGCAAATCGCAACTGAAGCGAGAAATGCACGCGCTGCAAGTGTTGGGCGTCGATCTCGTCGAATTGCCGAAAGACGCGCTCAAACGCATGCCGATGCCCGAAAACCTGGCCGATGCCGTGCGCGAAGCGCGCCGCATCACGGACCACGAAGGCAAACGACGCCAAGTCCAGTACATCGGGCGCGTAATGCGCACGCTGACGGAAAACGAAATCGCGGCCCTGCGTACGGCGCTGGATACGCACCGCGGCGTGAACAAGGCCGAAACGGCGCGGCTGCACTGGATCGAGCAGACGCGCGAACGGCTCATCGCAGACGACGACGCATTCACGGCATTCTTGCGCGAGCACCCGGGCGTCGACGCCCAGGAAGGCCGCACGTTGATCCGAAACGCGCGCAGGGAAGCGCAGCAAAGCAAGCCCCCGCGCTACTTCCGCGAGCTGTTCCAGTGGATCAAGAACGCCGGCGGCGGTGCGGCCGAGGACGCCGATACGGACGACTCAACCGACGACGAAGATACCGATGCCTAAGCCCACGCGCAGCCACCCGGACGAAATCGTCATCGGGCTCGTATCGATCAGCGACCGCGCCTCGAGCGGAGTATACGAAGACAAGGGGCTGCCGGCGCTGGAAGCATGGCTCGGCCAGGCGCTGGCCTCGCCCTGGCGCGTGGAAAAGCGGCTCATCGCCGACGAACCGGCGCAAATCTCGGCCACGCTGATCGAACTCGTGGATAACCAAGGCTGCGATCTGGTGCTGACGACGGGCGGTACCGGCCCGGCGCGGCGCGACGTCACGCCCGAGGCTACGCTTGCCGTCGCCACCAAGGAAATGCCGGGCTTCGGCGAGCAAATGCGGCAAATCAGCCTCAATTTCGTGCCGACCGCCATTTTGTCGCGCCAAGTCGCCGTGATTCGGGAAACGGCCGATCATGCGGCGCTGATCGTCAACTTGCCGGGTCAGCCGAGGTCGATTCAGGAGACGCTGGAAGGGCTGCGCGACGACTCGGGCGCCGTGAAAGTACCCGGTATTTTCGCGGCGGTGCCGTATTGCATCGACTTGATCGGCGGGCCGTACGTGAGCACTCACGACTCGGTCGTCGCGGCTTTCCGCCCGAAGAACGCCCGGCGCGCACCGCCCGCGTGAAAGGCGCTCGAGCGGCCGAGCGGCTGCCGGCTACCGCCGGCAGTCAGTCGTCAGCCGTTAGTTGCCTTCGACGCTGGCCGGGCTGGACGCGACGAGGAAATGCTGGCGGTAGTACTTGAGTTCGTCGATCGACTCGTGGATGTCGGCCAGCGCCGTGTGCATTGCGCGCTTTTGGAAGCCCTTGTAGATGGCCGGCTGCCAGCGGCGGCACAATTCCTTGAGCGTGCTGACGTCGAGATTGCGGTAATGAAAAAACCGCTCGAGTTCGGGCATCCAGCGCGCCATGAACCGCCGATCCTGACATATCGAATTTCCGCACATCGGCGATTTGCCGGGCGGGACATAATTGCCGAGGAAGGCGCGAATCTGCTCGGTGGCCTCAGCTTCCGTCACCGTCGACGCACGCACGCGATCGATGAGACCCGACCGGCCATGCGTGTTCTTGTTCCATTCGTCCATCTTGTCGAGCGTTTCGTCGCTCTGATGAATGGCGAGCACCGGGCCCTCGACGACTTTCTCGAGGGTCGAGTTCGTCACCACGACGGCGATTTCGATGATGCGGTCGGTGTCGGGCTCGAGCCCCGTCATTTCCATATCGAGCCAAACGAGGTTCATCTCGCTGCGCGCGAGCGTCGGCTCTCCGACGGGTTCAAGTAAGTCAGTCATGAAGGCAATCCGGTGATAGGTACTAAACGAAGCAAAGAAACGGCGAACGCAAAACGGGGAAATCGGCAATGCGCGCCTTGCGCGAGGTCGAGCACGCTCGCCCGATCCCGCGAAACTTTATAATTCTCGCATAGATAACTTGGACTTCCCGATGCCCGCTCTCGACTTCACCGTTCTGTTCGCCGTCATGGTGGTCGCGATGGTTGCCACGAAATTGTGGCTGGCCTCACGACAAATCCGCTTCGTCGCGGCGCACCGAGACGCGGTGCCTAGACAATTCATCGATACGATCCCCATCGCGGCCCATCGGCGGGCCGCCGACTACACGGTGGTGCGCACGCGCCTGTCGATGCTCGAGATCATCGTCGGGGCCGCCGTGCTGATCGGGCTCACGTTGCTCGGCGGCGTGCAAGCGCTCGATCGCGCAATCGTCGGATGGCTTGGCGAGGGTTATGCGGGCCAGATCGCTCTCGTCGCGGCCGTGTTCGTCGTCACGAGCGTGATCGACCTACCCTTCGACTACTACCGGCAGTTCGTCGTCGAGGAACGATTCGGCTTCAATCGGATGACGCGAGCCATTTTCTTCGCCGATCTCGCCAAGGGCGCCGCGCTCGGCGCCGCATTCGGTGTGCCGCTGCTCTTTGTCGTCCTCTGGCTCATGGGCCGGGCCGGCGGCTTGTGGTGGTTGTGGGCGTGGGCGGTTATCGTCGTCTTTCAGTTGCTCGTCCTCGTGCTCTATCCGACGGTGATCGCGCCGCTCTTCAACAAGTTCGAGCCGCTCAGCGACGAAGCGCTCGCCCACCGAATCGAAGCGCTGATGAAACGCTGTGGCTTTGCGGCAAAGGGCTTGTTCGTGATGGACGGCAGCCGCCGTTCCGCGCACGGCAACGCTTACTTCACAGGTTTCGGCGCCGGCAAGCGGATCGTCTTTTTCGATACGCTGCTCGCTCGGCTGACGGGTGGCGAAATCGAAGCGGTACTCGCGCACGAGCTGGGTCATTTCAAGCGCCGTCACGTGACCAAGCGCATGCTCGTGACGTTCGCGATCACGTTGGGGCTGTTCGCGCTGCTCGGCTGGCTCAGCGGGCGCACGTGGTTCTACGAAGGGCTTGGCGTGCGGCCTTCGATGACGGGCAGCAACGACGCGCTCGCGCTCGTGCTGTTCTTCCTCGCACTGCCGGTGTTCATGTTCTTCGTCACGCCGCTCGGCGCTCTGACCTCGCGCAAACACGAATTCGAAGCGGACGCCTTCGCGGCCAGCCAGACCGATGCGCAAGAACTCGTCAACGCGCTCGTCAAGCTGTATGAGGACAATGCCTCCACGCTCACGCCCGATCCCCTCTACACGGCCTTTTACTACTCGCATCCGCCGGCCTCGCAGCGGATCGAGCGACTGCTGCGGCACGCATGAGCTCGCGTCCCGCTAAAGCCGCCAAGCGCACCGGTGCCGCGCGCTCGCAGGGGCTCGTCATCGCCGCGCACGGGCGCCACTATCTCGTTGCGCCGGAACACGAACCGCACGCGCTCTTGCAGTGCTTCCCACGCGGCAAGAAAAGCGAAGTCGCCGTGGGCGATCGCGTCGTCTATGAGCCGACGTCGGCGGATCAAGGCGTCATCGTCGAGATCGGCGAGCGGCGCAATCTGCTTTACCGCTCGGATCAATACAAATCGAAGCTCTTTGCCGCGAACCTCGATCAGTTGCTGATCGTCCTCGCCACAGAGCCGCATTTCAGTGAGGATCTGCTCGGGCGTGCGCTCGTCGCGGCCGAAGCCAACGAACTGACGCCGGTCATCGTCCTGAACAAGACGGACGTCAGCGAAGCGCTACCGGCCGCGCGGGAACGGCTGGCACCCTACCGCGCGCTCGGCTACGACGTGCTCGAGTTGTCGATCAAGGCACGCCCCGACGAAGCCCGTACGATCCTGCATGAGCGATTGCACGGCCACGCGACGCTGCTGCTCGGTCAGTCGGGAATGGGCAAATCGACGCTCGTGAACTTGATCGTGCCCGATGCCGACGTCGCCACACGCGAAATCTCGACGGCGCTCAATAGCGGGCGCCATACGACCACGTTCACGCGGTTGTATCCGTTGCCGGACGGCGGTGCGCTCATCGATTCGCCGGGTTTTCAGGAGTTCGGGCTCCATCACTTGACCGAGGGCCGGCTCGAGCGTGCGTTTCCGGAATTCCGTCCGCTCCTGGCGCACTGCCGTTTCTACAATTGCCACCATCTGCACGAACCGGGCTGTGCGATTCTGGACGCGCTGGCCGAAGGGCGGATCGCACGCGAGCGGCACGGGCTCTATGCGCAGCTTGTGCATGAAGCCAGTCAGATCGTTCGATAGCGGCCCCGCATCGAACGATCCAACCGACGCGCCCGCCTATGCTGAAACTGACCCACGCACCGAATCCCGTCATCGGCCAGCATTGGGTCAATGTGCTGGCGGCAGCCGGAATCGAATGCGAACTGCATAACCGGTACCTAAACGGCGCGCTCGGCGAAATTCCGGCGGACCAATGTGCGCCGGAGCTGTGGCTCGTCGACGAGCGGGATGAAGCGCTCGCGCGGCGCGTCCTGGCAACCGCCCAAAGCGGTCCGGCGCCGGACGTGCCGACCTGGCGATGTCAGGGGTGCGGAGAAACGCTGGAACCGCAATTCACCGCATGCTGGCGATGCGGCGCGTTACGCGAAACGAATTGAAAATTGAACTTAGGCGGGAAAACCCGCCGGCCGTCAGCCGACCCACACCGCAATCGTCAGCATCAGCAACAAGATCATCCACAAGATGACGGCGCGCCAGACGAGGCCGACCGCCGATTGCAGCGTGCGCGGCGTGCAATCGTCGCCGACGGGCATCGGACCGCCATCCGGTGAGCCGAGCGTCTCGATGCTCGAGGGCTCGGCCAGCGGACCCGCCAGACGCGCGCCGAGCGCGCCGCTGCCGGCGGACAGCAGGACGCCGTCGTTCGCGTCCGGCCATTGGCGCGCGTGGTTGCGCCAAGCGTAAATCGCATCCTCGAAGTTACCGACGATGGCAAACCCGAGCGCCGTCAACCGAGCCGGCACCCAATCGATCACGAAAAACGCATTGCGGGCGAAGCCCCCGAAAGCCGCGGTGCGCTCGCCGACCGACACACTCCAACTGCGCGCGAGGTATTCGGAGATGCGGTAAAGCACGGCGCCCGCGGGCCCGATCGGTACGAGGAACCAAAAGAAAACGCCAAACACGTGCCGATGCGAGGCAACGACGGCATGAATCAACGTATGGCGCACGATCTCGCCGACGGGCATGTCGACCGTGTCCATACCGGTCCACTCGGCGAGGATTTCACGCGCACGCGGAACGTCGTCGTTATTGAGCGCGAGATGAATATCGGTGAAGTAATGGCTGAATTGCCGGAAACCGAGCGTGAAATAAACGATGACGACGTTCCAAAGGAACGCTAGCGCGAAGCTGATTCGATAAAGGAGGTAATAGACCGCGCCGACTGCAAGTGTCCAAGGCAACACCACGACGAGCCACGCGAGCATGCCATGTTTTCTCTTGCCCGCGTCGAAGCCTTGCGCAGCCGATTCCGCGTGGTATTGCAGCAGCGCGAAGATCGGATTGCTCTGCGAGAGCGCGCGCAGCTGTTCGATGACAAGGGCCAACAATACGGAGAAAAAGGTCATGCGAGGGGCCGTGACAATTCGAGTTTGTTCGTATGTCGCGTAACGATAGCACAGGGCGTGGCACCCGAATGGGGTGCGCTAGGTCCAGCCGAGCCCCATCCCACACACCCGAGACCCGTTTACGCGGCCAAGAAGCGATAGAAATTGCGCAACATGCCGGCAGTTGCGCCCCAAATGAAATATTGGCCGCCGTTGCCGGGGCGCGGATACGGCATGGCGAAAAAGCGACGCTCGCCTCCTTCCCAACGCAGCAGACGCACTTCGTGGTTGGCGGGATTCATCAGAAACGGCAGTGGCACTTCGAAAATTTCCGCGACTTCGAGCGCATCGGCTTCGACCGAAAACGGGGGGTGTACGAGTCCGACGACCGGCGTCACGCAAAAACCCGTACCGGTCAGATAGTCGGGCAGCGCGCCGAGAACTTCGACGCGCTCCGGCGCCAATGCCACTTCCTCTTGCGCTTCGCGTAGCGCTGTCGCGATCGCATCGGGATCCGACGGTTCACGCCGGCCGCCGGGAAAACTGATTTGCCCCGCGTGATCGCTCAGATGATCGGCGCGCTGGGTAAGCAGGACCGAAAGCCCGGCCGCTCGAACGATGAGCGGCACGAGTACGGCGGCCGCGCGCGGATCGCCGCGCTCGGCGATGGTCTCGAACGGCTCCGGCGCCCACGCCAAACGTTGAGCGAAGCGCTCGCGCAAGCCGGCGGGAGTGAACCGATAAGCGGCCACGCCGGGCAAATCGGCACCGGTCGCCTCGATCGGTAGCACTTCGGGTTCGAAGACGGGACGAATCAACGTGACGCTCGTGAAGTCATGGACGGATACCCGTCATTGTGACGCCGCAAACAAAAAAGAAAAAAGCACCCGAACCGGGTGCTTTTTCTTACAGCTATCACGCTCAGGAAGCAGCGCGGTCCTTCGAGACCAGCTTTTCCTTGATACGTGCCGACTTACCCGAACGCTCGCGCAGGTAGTACAGCTTCGCACGACGCACATCGCCGCGACGCTTCACGACGATGCTGGCCAGCAGCGGCGAATACGTTTGGAACGTACGCTCGACGCCTTCGCCCGACGAAATCTTACGGACGATGAACGACGAGTTCAGGCCACGGTTACGCTTCGCGATCACAACGCCTTCATAGGCCTGAACACGCTTGCGGGTACCTTCGACCACGTTCACGTTGACGATCACCGTATCGCCAGGGGCGAATTCGGGAATCGACTTGCCGGCGAGCACGCGCTCGATCTCTTCCTGCTCGAGTTTTGCAATCAGATTCATCACTGACTCCTTAAGCCATCTTGTCGGCGTTATGCCTGCCGTGCGCCCCATGGGCGATTTGGCGTGGCCCCGATAGAGGATGGGTTCACATCTGACGCCACTCTCGTGGCGCCGCCTTCGCCCTGCTCGCGAGTCGAATTCCCTCAGGATTCCGATGCCGCTTTTGCAAGGCTTGCGAGCCATGCCTCGTCGGCACGACTCAACATCTTGTTACGCCTCGCGCGCACGATCAGATCGGGCCGCTTGGCTAGCGTGTTCTTAAGCGCTTCCTTCCGGCGCCACTGCTCGATTTCGGCATGGTGGCCGCCGAGCAGCACGTCGGGCACGCGCATACCCTCGTATTCCTCAGGGCGCGTGTAATGCGGACAATCGAGCAAACCGTCGACGAAGCTATCCTGAACGGCGGACTGCGCATCGCCGAGAACGCCCGGCAACTGCCTCACTACAGCGTCCATCAACGCCATGGCGGGCAACTCCCCGCCCGAGAGGACGAAATCGCCGAGGCTGACTTCTTCGTCCACGCACCGATCGATCAAACGCTGGTCGATCGCTTCATATCGGCCGCACAACAACACGAGCCCGGGCTCGCTTGCAAAGCGCATGACGCGTTCGTGATCGAGCGGTGCCCCTTGAGGCGACATCATCACGACGCGCGAGCCGCTGACGCCCAGCGCTTCTTGGGCTGCTTTCGCCGCACCGATCGCCGCTTCGAGCGGCTTGGCAAGCATCACCATGCCGGGGCCGCCGCCGTAAGGCCGATCGTCGACCGTACGGTAGTTGTCCGTCGTGAAATCACGCGGATTCCACGTTCTCAAGCCGAACCGCCCTTGCTTCGCCGCTCGACTCGTAATGCCCCACTCGGTAATCGCGCGGAACATCTCCGGAAAGAGCGAGACGACATCGAACTGCATCGCGCGCTCCCTAGCGTGGACCATGCTCAGTAATCGGCTTCCCAATCGACGACAATGCGCTTCGCCGCCTGATCCACCGTTTTCACGTAGACGCCGACGAACGGAATCAACCGCTCACCGGTGACCGGCTGCCCGTCCTTGCCTTGCGACGGGTATTCGACACGCAATACCGAGTGCGCGCCGTTATCGATGAGATCCGTGACCGAGCCGAGCGCAACGCCCGCCTCGTTCACAACCTCAAGGCCGATTAGATCGACCCAATAGAATTCGTCGGCCTCAAGCGCGGGAAAATCGCTGCGACGCACATAGACACGCCAGCCGCGCAGCGCGAGCGCCTGATCGCGATCGTCGGCGCCGCGCAACTGCGCGACGACGCTATCGCTGTGTACCTTCGCCGCGACGACGGGCGCAGACTTCATCTCGCGCCCTTTGACAAGCCACCACGATTTCGCGCTCGTCAATGCATCGCCGCCTTGAGTCGCGCTGGCATGCGCCGCGACCTTCACCCAGCCTTTGAGGCCGTAGGCGTCGACGATAGCGCCGACTTCGACGGCATCGTCGGGCAACGCCCCGACTGGCTCAATGCCCGACACCTGACCGGCGGCGGCACCGACCGCATTGCGCTCGACCGGCTTGCGCGCGAACGCGCCAAACGACACAGGCGCCCGGGAAGCCGCTTTCGCTCGGCCCGAGCCGCCCGAATCATGAACGGACATCGACAAACCTCACAGTTGCTTTCACGCGCGGCCACCGACCTCCTTGCCTTTTGCACGACGCGGCTCGCGCGAGTGCATGCAGCAAGCGGCCTACTACGCCGCCGACGCGATTAAGCAGCCGGTTGCGCCTTTTGCGCTTGCTTCACGAGACGCTCGACCGTCGGCGACAGTTGCGCGCCCACGCCTTGCCAGTACGTCAGACGATCTTGCGCGATACGCAGCGATTCGCCCTTCGTAGCAACCGGGTTGTAGAAACCGACGCGCTCGATGAAACGGCCGTCGCGACGGTTGCGCGAATCGGTGGCGACGATGTTGTAGAACGGGCGCTTCTTCGAGCCGCCACGTGCCAAGCGGATGATGACCATACTGTAATCCTTGAAAACCGGGGGTTCGGAACCACTGAAACGCTCGATTATAGCGGGAAACTGAAACCATAACAAACACTTACCCGTTCCTACCCGGTCAGCTGTGAGATATGAGCAACCGAATCACGGCCCCGCCCGCTCTAGCGCGACGTACAATGCGCGCTCGGGCGGCCGTCGAGCGCCCGTTTTTTCGACGAACCGCCGCTTTCCGTCTTCAGGGTCATGTCCAGTCGCGTACCTTCCGCTCCCGCCCGTTTTCGCTCCAAAACGCTTACCGCCTTGCTCGCTTTCTTGTTCGGCAGCGTGGGTGCCCATCGCTTTTACCTTTACGGCCGGCGCGATGTGTTCGGCTGGGCACATGTGATCGGCACGGCGCTCGGGATTCCGGGCGTACTCATGCTTATCGCCACGCACCGTTCATCGACGCCCGGTTGGGTGCTCGCCGTTCTCGGCGCAAGCTCGCTGCTGGCGGCTTTCCTCGCCGCGATCGTCTACGGATTGCGCCCCGACGAAAAATGGGACGCCCAATTCAATGCCGGGGACGCTCGCCGGAGCCGCTCGGGCTGGGGCGTTGTCTTCGTCGTGATTTTTTCGCTGTTCATCGGCGCGCTCGGGCTAATGGCGGGACTCGCGGTCACGTTCCAGACGTACTTCGAGTCGCAAGGCGGGATTAGTACATCACTGTCCGAGTAGGCGAGCCGCGCAGCTCAGAAAAGATCCAGCTGCGGATTTTGTGGTCCGGGGGCGACTGGCCTTTTGAAATGAGACATATCGAGGATGCCGTGGCGGCGTGCATTGAGTCCCAGCCGTTTAACGGCTTTCTCGAATCGCTGCTTCAGTAGATCGGCCCACGCCCCCTCGCCCTTCATCCGCCGAGAAAAAGACGAATCGTAGTCTTTTCCGCCGCGCATATCTCGAACGCGAGCCATGACACGGTCGGCACGCTGCGGGAAATGGGCCGCCAGCCAGTCCTTGAATAGCGGCGCGACTTCCCATGGCAGACGTAGCACGATGTAGCTTGCGCTCGTTGCCCCCGCTTGCGCGCAAGCCTCGAGCACACGCTCGAGATCCGGCTCCGTAACGAACGGAATGACCGGCGCGATGCTGACACCCACCGGAATACCCGCTTGCGCGAGCGCTTGGATCGTGCGCAGCCGCCGCGTCGGCGTTGCGGCGCGAGGCTCTAGTGTCCGAGCGATATCCACGTCGAGCGTTGTAATCGTCACCGCGGCCATCACCTGGCCGCGCTCGGCCATCGGCGCGAGCAAATCGATGTCGCGCTCGATCAACGACGATTTCGTAATCGCCGCGAACGGGTGCCCGTGGTCATGCAAGATCTCGATAACTCGCCGGGTTAGCCGCAAGTCACGCTCGATGGGTTGGTATGCATCTGTGTTGACGCCGAGCGCGATCGGTTCGGGGATGTAGTTCTTCTTCATCAGCTCGCGCTCCAGCAGCGCGGGCGCATTGACTTTCGCATAGATTCGACTCTCGAAGTCGAGCCCCGGCGATAGCCCCAAGTAGCTGTGCGTTGGCCGCGCAAAGCAGTAGATACAGCCGTGTTCGCAACCCCGATAAGGGTTCAGCGAAACGCTGAATGGGATATCCGGGGACGCATTGTGCGTCAGGATACTTCGCGCCTGCTCCTCGAAGACTTGCGTTCTCAAAGGCGAAAGGCCGTCGCCTTCGCTATCGGGCGACCAACCGTCATCGAATGCGGCCCGCTCGTCGCGCTCATATCGGCCTTGCAAGTTCGTGACAGCGCCCCGCCCCTTTAGCGGCGCGGGCGGAGCGATAGGAAATTCGGCGTCGGGGTTGTCCATCATCGATGCAAACCAAGTGCGGCACTTGGCCTCTATTCACGTGCAAGAGTCAGTATATGCTTTTTTGCTGTATGGATATACAGTACACCAACCGAGCGAGCGGGCGTGATCGGTTGGCGTGTGAATGCCTCGGTGTCGCATATTTGCGCGACAGACGAAACGCGGGCTGCTTAGGAAGATGAGATCGGTGTCCGATGGGTGAGGCGGCAGGCTTCACCTGTCGCCCAGGCCGCCATTGCGCGAGGCATTGGCTCGCAACTTCATCTTCCGACCACGCAGGAGAATCCGCATGAAAACCGCCCTTCCGCTTATCGCAGCTCTCTTGGGCCTCGGCGCGGCTGGCGCCGCATACGCGTCGCCAGTCGGCAACTGGCAAGTCACTCACTATGATTTCGCCACGGGCGCCTCCGTCAATACGACGCAGGTCTGCTTGAGCGCCGACGGCACTTTTCGCCAAGATGGCTGGCTCGGCTACTGGAAGTCATCGCAATCAGGGGCCAACGTGATGGCGCGAGCGAGTGCTACGTCGGCAGTAGCGACGGCTGCCGATGTTACGACGGTAGTGACGGACAGCCTCATGACAGGTTTCAACGAGAGCTGGTCCGGAAATAACTTGAATAGCGGCTTCTACACCGTCAGCGTGTGGACGCGGCTAAGCACCTCCTGCTGATCCCGACAGGCGGCGGCCCGATGCCGGGGAGCGCTAGCTACTCCGGCTTCTCGGTGGCTTCTAAATCGCGCCTTTTCGCGGCGAGACGTCGGAGCGGCTCATCGGCTCCATGCGTTTGGGCTGGGCCGACTTCACGCGGTGTGTGGCGCGAGCGGCCGAGGCAGTGGATTCCCGGCTGAATAGCCCGAGCTGAAGCGCCTCGAAGATCGCTTCCGACTTCGAATGTACGTCGAGCTTAAAGTACAACCGCCGCACGAACGTGACGATAGTGTGGCGCGAGACCGCCATGATCTTCGCGGACTCTTTCAGAGAAAATCCCTTGGCGATGAGCGCAAGCGCCTCACGTTCGCGCGGTGACAGCTGAACGCTTAAAGACGTCGACTCTATCGCGTCTCCGGCGGCGGCCGAGAACGCTTTCTCATCGTCGAGCATGAACGGCCGTACTCGCGATGAGAATCGCTCCCCCCGCTGCCTTTTCATTGCTTTCCCCGGTTGATATTTCTTGCGTATCGGACGGCGCTGATCTATCGGGAATATCGAGCCGGAAGTGGTTCCGACGCCTGATCCTCCGACCAGTGCGCTCGACGATACCAGCGCTCGCATTCAATTTAGCAAATAAGGAAGATTCTGGCCGATTAACGCGAGACTGATTATTTGACACACGAACATCGAACTTGCGTCCGATGCGCAATAAGTCACCCCGTTTCGCCGGGCGATATCCATTTCATTAGCGCGTTTATTGCGTGCCATTGCCGCTGACGCTTCCGGGTGCGCAATAAGTAGCACGGCGCTTACGAAGCAATTTTCAGTGCACCGGGATGCAGAGACGGCATTTTCCGCCGCGCAAAGCAAAAACCCCCGACAGCGGTGTGCTATCGGGGGTTTTTCAATGGAGAAGCCTGACGATTACCTACTTTCACACGGGCAATCCGCACTATCATCGGCGTGGAGTCGTTTCACGGTCCTGTTCGGGATGGGAAGGGGTGGTACCAACTCGCTATGGTCATCAGGCATGACTTGTTGCTGTGTCGCGCAGGGCGCCACAGCCAATCTGGGAAGAAGTATCGAGCGTGTTGGGCTCGGTGTAATGTCGCTTGGGCAGCGATTGTGTGGCACTACGCGCTCAAACCTGTGCGAATCGCAAAACGCACTTGTTATAGGATCAAGCCGTACGGGCAATTAGTATCGGTTAGCTAAATGCATTACTGCATGTACACACCCGACCTATCAACGTCCTGGTCTCGAACGACCCTTCAAGGGGATCGGTGTCCCCGGGGATATCTCATCTTAAGGCGAGTTTCCCGCTTAGATGCTTTCAGCGGTTATCTCTTCCGAACATAGCTACCCGGCGATGCCACTGGCGTGACAACCGGTACACCAGAGGTTCGTCCACTCCGGTCCTCTCGTACTAGGAGCAGCCCCCTTCAAATATCCAACGCCCACGGCAGATAGGGACCAAACTGTCTCACGACGTTTTAAACCCAGCTCACGTACCTCTTTAAATGGCGAACAGCCATACCCTTGGGACCGGCTACAGCCCCAGGATGAGATGAGCCGACATCGAGGTGCCAAACACCGCCGTCGATATGAACTCTTGGGCGGTATCAGCCTGTTATCCCCAGAGTACCTTTTATCCGTTGAGCGATGGCCCTTCCATACAGAACCACCGGATCACTATGACCTGCTTTCGCACCTGCTCGACTTGTCGGTCTCGCAGTTAAGCACGCTTATGCCATTGCACTATCAGCACGATTTCCGACCGTACCTAGCGTACCTTCGTACTCCTCCGTTACACTTTGGGAGGAGACCGCCCCAGTCAAACTGCCTACCATGCACTGTCCCCGACCCGGATCACGGGCCAAGGTTAGAACCTCAAACAAACCAGGGTGGTATTTCAAGGACGGCTCCACCGAAACTAGCGTTCCGGTTTCATAGCCTCCCACCTATCCTACACAGATCGGTTCAAAGTCCAATGCAAAGCTACAGTAAAGGTTCATGGGGTCTTTCCGTCTAGCCGCGGGGAGATTGCATCATCACAAACACTTCAACTTCGCTGAGTCTCGGGAGGAGACAGTGTGGCCATCGTTACGCCATTCGTGCAGGTCGGAACTTACCCGACAAGGAATTTCGCTACCTTAGGACCGTTATAGTTACGGCCGCCGTTTACCGGGACTTCAATCAAGAGCTTGCACCCCATCATTTAATCTTCCGGCACCGGGCAGGCGTCACACCCTATACGTCCACTTTCGTGTTTGCAGAGTGCTGTGTTTTTATTAAACAGTCGCAGCCACCAGTTTATTGCAACCCTTTCACCCTTCTGGCGCAGGCCAGTTAAGCTACAAGGGCGTACCTTATCCCGAAGTTACGGTACCAATTTGCCGAGTTCCTTCTCCCGAGTTCTCTCAAGCGCCTTAGAATACTCATCTCGCCCACCTGTGTCGGTTTGCGGTACGGTCACTGTTAGACTGAAGCTTAGAGGCTTTTCTTGGAACCACTTCCGATTGCTTCGCAGCTTAAAGCCGCTCGCGCCACACCCTTGAATTACGTGCCCGGATTTGCCTAAGCACCTTCTCCAATGCAGCGACCGGGACTTCCAACACCCGGACAACCTTCCGCGATCCGTCCCCCCATCGCATCTAACAATGGTGCAGGAATATTGACCTGCTTCCCATCAGCTACGCATTTCTGCCTCGCCTTAGGGGCCGACTCACCCTACGCCGATGAACGTTGCGTAGGAAACCTTGGGCTTACGGCGAGGGGGCCTTTCACCCCCTTTATCGCTACTCATGTCAGCATTCGCACTTCCGATACCTCCAGCACACTTTACAATGCACCTTCGCAGGCTTACGGAACGCTCTCCTACCATGCGTGCAAGCACGCATCCGCAGCTTCGGTATATAGCTTAGCCCCGTTACATCTTCCGCGCAGGACGACTCGATCAGTGAGCTATTACGCTTTCTTTAAAGGGTGGCTGCTTCTAAGCCAACCTCCTGACTGTTTTAGCCTTCCCACTTCGTTTCCCACTTAGCTATATTTGGGGACCTTAGCTGGCGGTCTGGGTTGTTTCCCTCTTGACACCGGACGTTAGCACCCGATGTCTGTCTCCCGTGATTGCACTCTTCGGTATTCGGAGTTTGCTATGGCGAAGTAATCCGCAATGGACCCTTCAACCATGACAGTGCTCTACCCCCGAAGGTGATACACGAGGCACTACCTAAATAGTTTTCGGAGAGAACCAGCTATTTCCAAGTTTGTTTAGCCTTTCACCCCTATCCACAGCTCATCCCCTAACTTTTCAACGTTAGTGGGTTCGGTCCTCCAGTACGTGTTACCGCACCTTCAACCTGGCCATGGATAGATCACTTGGTTTCGGGTCTACGCCCAGCAACTGAACGCCCTATTCGGACTCGCTTTCGCTACGCCTGCCTTAATCAGTTAAGCTTGCTACTGAACGTAAGTCGCTGACCCATTATACAAAAGGTACGCCGTCACCCCTTACGAGGCTCCGACTGTTTGTATGCATGCGGTTTCAGGATCTATTTCACTCCCCTCCCGGGGTTCTTTTCGCCTTTCCCTCACGGTACTGGTTCACTATCGGTCGATCACGAGTATTTAGCCTTGGAGGATGGTCCCCCCATCTTCAGACAGGATTTCACGTGTCCCGCCCTACTTGTCGTACGCCTAGTTCTTCCACGCTGTTTTCGCTTACAGGGCTATCACCTGCTATGGCCGCACTTTCCAGAGCGTTCAGCTAACAACACAGATAACACGTACAGGCTCTTCCCATTTCGCTCGCCACTACTTTGGGAATCTCGGTTGATTTCTTTTCCTGCGGTTACTTAGATGTTTCAGTTCACCGCGTTCGCTTCGCATAGCCTATGTATTCAGCTATGGATACTCCATTCGGAGTGGGTTTCCCCATTCGGACATCCCCGGATCAAAGCTCGTTTGCCAGCTCCCCGGGGCTTTTCGCAGGCTACCGCGTCCTTCATCGCCTGTGATCGCCAAGGCATCCACCACATGCACTTGTTCGCTTGACCCTATAACGAGAGCGTCTTACGTGACCAGTTAGTGCTTTAGCACTTACTGGGAACCACCCCCGTAGGGGGCACCCAAAAGGCACCACCAACAGGGTTAGAACACTCGCTACAGGTTTGAGTTCTCGCGTTGTGCCGTATTCCAAGTCATCTTTCGATCACTTTAAATACATTGATACAATCACTACCCATGATATCTTCCACGTCCATCTCATAGACGCTTCCAATATCCATTACTACTTCTTCCAGATTGTTAAAGATCGACAGCCGACTCATACCTTCAGTCGCTCTGACTGGCTCAATCGCCAATGACAAAAACTCGATACAAGATCGAACACTTGTCATTAGTGATTGGTGGAGGCAGACGGGATCGAACCGACGACCCCCTGCTTGCAAAGCAGGTGCTCTCCCAGCTGAGCTATGCCCCCAGGCACAGACTTATGAGACTCTAGGGCTTGTTCGCTCACACCGCAGACAATGGTGGGTCTGGTTGGATTCGAACCAACGACCCCCGCCTTATCAAGACGGTGCTCTAACCGACTGAGCTACAGACCCCTGAGTCTGTCTTGATCTACAGCCGATAAGTTGTGGACGCTTAACTTGTGACGCTTAAGCTCGAGAAAGGAGGTGATCCAGCCGCACCTTCCGATACGGCTACCTTGTTACGACTTCACCCCAGTCATGAATCCTACCGTGGTGACCGTCCTCCTTGCGGTTAGACTAGCCACTTCTGGTAAAACCCACTCCCATGGTGTGACGGGCGGTGTGTACAAGACCCGGGAACGTATTCACCGCGGCATGCTGATCCGCGATTACTAGCGATTCCAGCTTCATGCACTCGAGTTGCAGAGTGCAATCCGGACTACGATCGGTTTTCTGGGATTAGCTCCCCCTCGCGGGTTGGCAACCCTCTGTTCCGACCATTGTATGACGTGTGAAGCCCTACCCATAAGGGCCATGAGGACTTGACGTCATCCCCACCTTCCTCCGGTTTGTCACCGGCAGTCTCTCTAGAGTGCCCTTTCGTAGCAACTAGAGACAAGGGTTGCGCTCGTTGCGGGACTTAACCCAACATCTCACGACACGAGCTGACGACAGCCATGCAGCACCTGTGCGACGGTTCTCTTTCGAGCACTCTCACCTCTCAGCAAGATTCCGTCCATGTCAAGGGTAGGTAAGGTTTTTCGCGTTGCATCGAATTAATCCACATCATCCACCGCTTGTGCGGGTCCCCGTCAATTCCTTTGAGTTTTAATCTTGCGACCGTACTCCCCAGGCGGTCAACTTCACGCGTTAGCTACGTTACTAAGGAAATGAATCCCCAACAACTAGTTGACATCGTTTAGGGCGTGGACTACCAGGGTATCTAATCCTGTTTGCTCCCCACGCTTTCGTGCATGAGCGTCAGTGTTAGCCCAGGGGGCTGCCTTCGCCATCGGTATTCCTCCACATCTCTACGCATTTCACTGCTACACGTGGAATTCTACCCCCCTCTGCCACACTCTAGCTCGCCAGTCACCAATGCAGTTCCCAGGTTAAGCCCGGGGATTTCACATCGGTCTTAGCGAACCGCCTGCGCACGCTTTACGCCCAGTAATTCCGATTAACGCTCGCACCCTACGTATTACCGCGGCTGCTGGCACGTAGTTAGCCGGTGCTTATTCTTCCGGTACCGTCATCCCCCCGAGGTATTAACCCAGAGGATTTCTTTCCGGACAAAAGTGCTTTACAACCCGAAGGCCTTCTTCACACACGCGGCATTGCTGGATCAGGGTTGCCCCCATTGTCCAAAATTCCCCACTGCTGCCTCCCGTAGGAGTCTGGGCCGTGTCTCAGTCCCAGTGTGGCTGGTCGTCCTCTCAGACCAGCTACGGATCGTCGCCTTGGTAGGCCTTTACCCCACCAACTAGCTAATCCGCCATCGGCCGCCCCTTGAGCGCGAGGTCCGAAGATCCCCCGCTTTCCTCTCTCGAGCGTATGCGGTATTAATCCGGCTTTCGCCGGGCTATCCCCCACTCTAGGACACGTTCCGATGTATTACTCACCCGTTCGCCACTCGCCACCAGGGTTGCCCCCGTGCTGCCGTTCGACTTGCATGTGTAAGGCATGCCGCCAGCGTTCAATCTGAGCCAGGATCAAACTCTTCAGTTCAATACCTGTTACTGTTTTCGGTTGTGTTACCAACCGGTCGCTCACTCAACGTACTGACGATGATTAATCCGTCTTTCGACAGATAAACCTTCCTCTAATACTGTGTGAGACTTGATACTTTCGCTTTCGACAGATCCCGAAGAATCCGCCTTGCGTCGCCATCAAGCGCCCACACTTATCGGCTGTAAATTTTTAAAGATCGCGTCGCTTAACCGTCAGCAGCACCGGAACACCTTCTTCTCAGTACCACCCGTCTTGCGTTGCTGCGTCAGCAGCAGAGAAACGAGATTATGCAGAACCTTTTGCATCTCGTCAACAGTTTTTTTCGCGTCGCTTGCATCTGCTTGCTGAAGAACCGTTGACGACGACCTCGCGGAAACCGCACCCCACAAGGCCTCGCTTCTCTTCGTTCAGTCACACTGACTGCACGAAAGGGCGCAATTCTAGGCGGCTTATCCGAACCGCGCAAGCGGTTTTTTGCAGTCGCTTCGCAACGGCAAACGAAGGGCCCGCGGAACCGTTCCGAACGCACCGGGCGCATCAAGCGCGGCTCGGCTTACTGTGTGACGGAAGCGTCTAGAATGGAGGGCTCATTGAATCCAACAAAGTTAGCCCTATGCGCTCGCGAATCGCTAAACGCCTCCCCCCCGATGCCGACAAGCTCGTCGGCCTGTCCCTCGCGCTGTTCGCGTCCGGCAGCCGAATCGAAGACCGCTTTTGGGAAGCAAAGCTCGACACGCTGCTCGCGAAGATCGTCCGCAACGGCAATCAAACTACGCTCGACGCGGCGCTCGATCATCTTCAGCAGAACCATCCCGATGCATATGGCGCACTCGCCGACATGGCGGAGACACATAGCGAGTCTTTCGTCATCGACCACGAAGGCACGCCCTACGAAGCGCTATTGATCGCGGCACCGGTGTTGGCGTGGACCCGCTACATGATCCCGTCTGGGCCGCTCAAGGGCGATGCAGTCGACGCCCTGCGCACTCACCTGCAAGCGCACGTGCTGGCCGCCAGTACGCGCGTGGCGCTCGCGCCGTTCCTCTATAGCATCGATCAACTGCCGCGGCACCACGTCGAAACGTACCGCCTCGCGCAGCAATTGATTCAAGCGGCGCTCAACGGGACGGCAGCGAAAATGAACTTCGGGGATCTGCCCGAGACGTCGCCCATTCTGGCCGACCCGCGCTTCCTGTTGGCCGTCGTCGCCGCGCCGGTCGGCGCACCGTTGTTCCGTTGGCAGGAGGAGGAAAACGGCGTGCGCATCGAACGCGGCCAGTGCCTCGAACAATGGGCGACGCAAGGCGGCGCCAATCTCTCGGCCGTGCTTCCCGGCTGCGAATTCGAGTGTCTCTTGCCCGACGCTTATTACTCCGCCTGCCGCGACGCCGACGAACGCGTCCGGCCCCACACCGTGCGCACCGCCATTCGCTATCTATTCGATACGATCGGCGCAACGCCGCAGGACCTGCGCGCCGTGGTCGCAGGCTTCGGCGAGCGGCGCATCGACGAATACCGCGTCGGTTTCACGCGCCGCGGCAGCAACGACGTCATCTATGGCGTCGTCTGGCCGCTCTACGGTCGTGAAAACGGCGAGCTCGCGATCGACGAAGAAGCCGAAGACACCGGCGGGCCGCTCGAGGAAATCATCGCGCTGCTGAAAGAAGCCGGAGTGACCGACATCCGCCGCCACGCCGGCCGCTTCGAGCCCGAATACTGCGACGACTGCGGCGTCCCGCTCTACGCGGATCCGCTCGGTGAGATCGTCCACGCCGAGATGCCCGAAGACGCGGAACCCGCGCAACCGCACTTCCACTGACCCGGTCCCTCCCCCCTCCTCGCACCATCCCCGCCGCTTCGCTTGCGGGGATGGTGCGTCCTATGCCGTTCGGATAGCCGCGAGACTGTAAGGAATTTGTCATGATTGCGCGACGGCGCATCGTGGCCGCCGGGCCTCGTCCGGCGCTTTCCGCTGCGCTTTCCGTACCGACAACAAGGAGGTAAAACATGCGGTTCGCAGTTCTCAGTTCGGAAGCCGAACGGCGCGATGGGCTCAAGGCGTTGTTGCGGCAGATCGATCGGCAGGCAAGGTTTTGCGAAGCTCGTGACTGGATGCACGCAGGCCGCGCCATGCGCCGGGTTCCCACGGAGCTACTCGTCGTCGACTGGCAAGATGCGATGCGGGTTAGCGCCGTGCGTGCGCTGCTCGGCGAGTATCCGCGGCTGCGCGTGGCCGCGTTCGTCGACGATATTGCGCCGGCGCGCGTGCGAACGCTCGTCGATGCGGGCGTGCACGGCGTCATCGCGCGATCCACGAATCCTCTGCTTATCGTTCGATTGCTCGAACTGGTACTGGCGGGCGGTCTATATGCGCCTTATTTTCCCGAACCTGGTAGCGAAGACCGCCCGCCCCCGCACAGCGCGCTACCGGTCCCGCTGCCCGCCCGCGACTTCGCCACCGATATCTCACGGCGCAAACGCTTCGCGCCGGCGCTTTCGCCGCGTCAAGAGCAAATCATGCGCTGCGTCCACATGGGCAGCACCAACAAAATGATCGCGCGAACGCTCGGGATCAGCGAGGGCACGGTGAAAATCCACCTGGCCAGCATCTTCCAACAATTGGGCGCCCCCAATCGGGCCGCCGCCGTCGCCATCTATAACGGCTGGCTCACGCCGCAACTCGAAGTTCTGCGCACGGAAGCACAAGGCGCACCTAAGCCGGTGCTCGGCCGCGGCGGCCCGGTGCCCCTCCGGCGAGCCTCATCGTTCAAATATCCGCTGTCGCGCCCGGATCTGACGCTCGATCTGCCGCTGGCCGCCGAGCCGGACGTACCGTTCGGCGGCCCCGTCCCGGGCGCCGGCTGACCGGCGCGGTGCGCCGCTTGCTAAGCGTTAGTCGGGGGGAAAGCGAATCGCCTCGCGCATGCTCTCCCCGTTTCGCAGCCCAACGAGTAATATGGACGCCATGGGCTTCCTCTATACGCCGCTTCCGCTATGGATCGCTGTCGTTGGCTGGGCCGCAGCCGCAGTCCTGCTCGCGCTCGCCCTCGCGACGCGCCCGTTTCGGCGCTTGCAAGACGGAACGCTCCAGCACGTCTGGCTCGCCGTCATCGTGGCCATTTCGGTACTTTGGGCCACGAACGCGTGGCTCGACGACGGCCCAGTCATGCACTTGCTCGGCGCGACGCTGCTCGTCACGCTGTTCGACTGGGCACTCGCGCTCGTGGCCATGGCGGCCGTATCGAGCATCGCGGCCGTCATTTTCGACGCCGCTTGGCAAGGTGTCGCGCTGACCTTTCTCATTTACGGAGCGGTGCCCGTCGGGATTTCGGCTTTGTTCCAACGCGCCTGTACCGCGTGGCTGCCGCGTAACCTGTTTGTTTTCATCTGCGCGCAGGGATTCGTGTCGCCCGCGATCGCGGTGACCGTCGCGGGCGTCGCCGCCGCGGCGGCCCATATCGGGCTCGCGCACGGCTCGCCGGCTGTCATTCCGCTCGGCTATGCGTTCAGCGTATTTCTATTGGCCACCGGCGAAGCATGGTTCACGGGGATGTCGACCGCGCTCATCGCCGTCTATCGGCCCACCTGGGTCACAACCAACGACGTGCGTCGCTATCGGCTCGGCGGCCCCCGAACCTGAACTGAAGGTTCGTTCAACATTCGACGCAGGCGAGCCGCCTAGATCCCCCCCTCCAAATCGGCAACCGCGCTGATCGGCCGCATTTTCCTCGCCCTCGCGTCACGAATTGTCAAAAATTATTCATCGCGACATTGAACTCCGTCTCCGAGTGCGGCATCTTACGTGCCTGTGTCTCAATACTGCCTACCGGATGGATAGCTCCAAGATTTCAAGCCGCATGCGGCAGCTCGCGGGACGATTGGCAACTTCGGCCCTCTTGGCTTTGCCTTTGATCGCGATTGCCCCCGCCCACGCCGACTCCATCGATCAGCGCAATGAGCTGATCGCCCACTTCGTGAACGACATGCACGCCGATCCGCTCGTCGCCGATTGCGCCGCGCATGGCAATTTCGTCGCGAGTACCTCGACCGTCATCGATCACGTCGACTTCCCGCCCGAAGCGTTCGATTCGGCACACGCGGAGATCAAGCCGTGGAATCAGCCGTTCGACCAAGGCAAGCAGCGCATTACCGTCGATAACATCGTGACCGTCGAAGGCCAGGGCATCCCGCGCGAAGCGTCTCACGAACCTTATCCGCTGAATTTTCGCTGCGGCTACGTCGGCACTCAAATGCTGGCATTCACTTGGAACGACCCCGTGCCGCCGCTCAAGGCACGCAACGAAGGCTCGTCGAAGAAGAAGACGAAGCGCCGCCACGGAGGCCACGCGTCGGGCCACACCAGCAGCAACGCGGTCAAGCACGCGGCAAAGAAGAAAAAATCGTCGGCCAAGTCCGGCGCGAAGCACTGACCGCCTGGGAGAGGGAAGCCGACAACGACGAACCGGGCCGCCGGCCCGGTTCCAATCGGCGCGATTTCGGGTCGACGCTTATCCGAACGTTTCGATCTGACGCAGCACCGCGCCTAGCATTGCGGCACCCAACGCCGCGCTGCGTTCGCCGTTCCAACCCACTCGCTCGTCGGGCAAGTTCGCGTTGTCCTTGAAAGGCATTTCGAGCGTCAGCGACAAACACCCGAACGTATGTCCGATGTATTTCGACGCTAGCTTGAGCGCATCCTCCTTGTACTTGGAGGCTTCGTAGCCGTACTGATCTTGGAAGTCGGGGCTCGCTTGCTTGAACGCCTCGATAAATGCCTGCTGCTCGCGCGACTGACGCTCGGTGAAACTCGGCAGCATCTCGCTCCCCGCGACGAATACATAGGGCAGCGCTTCGTCGCCGTGGATGTCGAAAAACATGTCGCAACCGTTCGCGTGAATCGCCTCGCGCACGGCGAACACCTCCGGGCTGCGCTTCGGATCGGGCGCAAGCCATTCACGGTTCAGGTTCGCGCCCGCGGCGTTCGTCCGCAGATTGCCGCGCACGCTGCCGTCCGGGTTCATGTTCGGCACGATGTAAAACACGGCGTGCTCGTACAGCTTGCGCGCAACCGGGTCGCCGGACCAGTCGCCCCATCCGGCCAGGCGTTTGACGAGCCCCTCGACGAACCACTCGGCCATCGTCTCGCCCGGATGCTGACGGGCGACGATCCACACCTTCTTCTTCGGCTTTGCCGCGCTCGCCTCGGGCGTGCCGAGCACGAGCAGCGACATCGGCCGCCCCTCCACCGTACGGCCCAACTCGACGAGCGTCGCCTGCGGCATCTGCTGAAGCGCCCCGAGGAACTCGGCGTGACGCTCTTCGCTGTAAGGCTCGAAGTAGGCGTAGTGGATCGCGTCGAAATCGGGCGTGTGATCGATCGTCAAGCGCTGCCCGTCGTATGACGTCGGCACGCGAAACCAGTTGACGCGATCGTAGCTCGCCATCGCTCGGTACCCGTGCCACCCTTGCGCGAACGCACATTGCGCCGCGTTCTCGAACGTCATGACGCAACGCTCTCCGCGCACGCCCGAAAGCCGGAAATAGAACCATTGCGCGAAATCGGCATGGCTGTCGGGGCGGATCCGCAGACGAATGTCGTCGGCACGCTCGCACGACACCACGTCGATCGCACCGGCGTCGAAATTGCTCGTGATCGATAGGCTCATGAGGTCCTTTGCTTTGATCTATTGGATGAACGAAGTGGCGCCGACTCAGCTTGCGATACGGCGACGAAAGACGAACGTCGCCTCGTTCGAGGCCTCCGGGTCGAACGCGTAACCCTCGAGGTCGAAGTCTTTCAGCTTTTCGGGCGTATCGATACGGTTTTCGACGGCAAACCGAGCCATCAAGCCGCGGGCCCGTTTTGCATGAAAGCTGATGATCTTGTAGCGGCCGCCCTTCCAGTCTTCGAATACGGGCGTCACGACGCGCGCATCGAGCCGCGTCGGTCGAACCGACCTGAAGTACTCGGTCGAGGCGCAATTCACGAGTACGCGCTCCGCGCCCTTGTTGCGTTTCATCTGAGCATTGAGCGCTTCCGTGATGCGTTCGCCCCAAAATGCGTACAAGTCCTTGCCGCGCGCATTCGGCAAACGCGTGCCCATCTCCAAGCGGTAAGGCTGCAACAAGTCGAGCGGACGCAGCAGGCCATACAAGCCGGACAGGACGCGCACGTGGCGCTGCGCGTAGTCGAGATCCGCCGCCCCCAATGTCTTCGCATCGAAGCCTTCGTAGACGTCGCCATTGAACGCGAGCACCGCTTGCTTGGCGTTGCCGGCATGAAATTGCGGCGACCAATCGGCGTAGCGCTGAAAGTTCAGGTGTGCGAGCGCATCGGAAATATCCATCAACGACGCAATCTGCTGCGGCGAGAAACGCCGCAATTCATCGATCAATTCGGCCGCATCGTCGACGAAATCGGGGATCGTGTGCTTCGAGACATGCGGGGGCGTCTCATAGTCGAGCGACTTGGCCGGAGACAAAACAATTATCATAAGGGTTCGCCGAAAGGCTCGCCGGCACGCCGTGCCGAGCGCAGGAAACGAAAAGCCCGATTGTAGCGAATGCCCTATTCCGATGCCGAAGGCGTCAACGCCGTGCCGCGCGTGGTGCTCGATTCCAATGTCTGGATCGATATCCTCGTGTTCGACGACCCGGCCACGCGCCCCATTCTTGCCGCCCTCGAACAGGGCGGTCTCGTTGCGTTGATCGACTCGCGATGCCTCGCCGAATTGGCGCGCGTGCTCGATTATCCGCAGTTCGTCGCGCGTGCCGTCGACAAATCCGCCGCACTCGCGGCCGTCACGCGGCTCGCCGAAGTCCTGCCGGCGCAGCGCCCATCCGGCGAGGGCTCGCCGCTCCCCAAATGCAAAGACCGCGACGATCAGAAGTTCCTCGAACTCGCGCATGCCGTGAAGGCCGATTGGCTCGTCTCGAAGGACCGCGCGCTACTGAAACTGAACAAGCGCACGTCCCGCGATTTCGGGTTTCGCATCGCCGAGCCCGCGCCGTTCGCGGCCGCCTGTATTTCCGCACACGCCCTCATTTGAACCCCGCGCCATGAACGCACCGCACGAATCCACCTGCCCGCCCTTCGCTCTCGCCTCACGTCTGCCGAATGTCGGCACTACGATTTTCACGGTCATGAGCGCGCTCGCCGCTGAACGCGGCGCCGTCAATCTCGGCCAGGGCTTTCCCGATTTCGACTGCGACGAGCGAATCGTCGACGCCGTCTCGCGCGCCATGCGCGACGGCCACAATCAATATCCGCCGATGGCCGGCGTGCTGCCGCTGCGCGAGGCGATCGCCCGCAAAATCGAATCAATGCACGGTCGCGCCTACGACCCGCAAACGGAAATCACCGTAACGGCCGGCGCCACGCAAGCGCTCTTGACGACAATCCTTGCCACGGTCCACCCCGGCGACGAAGTCATCGTGCTCGAACCGACCTACGACAGCTATGTCCCGTCGATCGAGATGGCCGGCGGCAAACCTGTTTTCGTCTCGCTCGAGGCGCCCGATTACGCGATCGACTTCGACAAACTCGCGAGCGCGATCACGCCGCGCACGCGCCTCGTGCTCATCAACACGCCGCACAATCCGACCGGCCGCGTTTGGCACGCGCAAGACATGCGCCGGCTCGAAGCGATCGTGCGCGATACGAACGTGCTGATCCTTTCCGATGAGGTCTACGAGCACATGGTCTACGACGGCGCGCCGCACGAGAGCGTCGCGCGCTATCCCGAACTCGCGCGGCGCAGCTTCGTCGTATCGAGCTTCGGCAAGACGTTTCACGTGACGGGCTGGAAAGTCGGCTATGTCGCCGCTCCGGCCGAATTGATGGCCGAATTCCGTAAGGTCCATCAATTCAACGTCTTCACGGTCAACACGCCGATGCAGATGGGACTCGCCGCCTATCTCGCCGACCCGACGCCATACCTCGAACTACCGGCGTTTTATGAGCGCAAGCGCGATTTCTTCCGTGCCGGGCTTGCGAACACGCGCTTTAGGCTGCTGCCCTGCGAGGGGACGTACTTCCAATGCGTCGATTATTCGGCGATCAGCGATTTGCCCGAGGCGGACTTTTCCAAGTGGCTGACCAGCGAGATCGGCGTGGCGGCGATCCCGGTGTCGGCGTTCTATCACGAACCGCACGAATCGGGCGTCGTGCGGTTTTGCTTCGCGAAACAAGAAGCCACGCTTGCGACCGCGCTCGAGCGGCTCGCGCGTCTTTGACCGGCGCGCGCTTAGGCGGGCTTGGCCGCTGCGCTCAGCGCCGCGGTTTCCGCCTTGCGGTCGGCCGCGATACGCTGCGCGGCCGGATGTGCTTCCTCGATCCGCTTGACATACGTTTTCCAATCGATGCCCGCGTCGAGCAACAGGTCGCGACCGAGTACCGTCTTCGTGGCAAGCGCGATCAAAGGCAGACTCGCATAGCCGCAGATGTCCGCAAACGTGAATGTCTCCCCGCGAAGATACGGCGTGAACTTCGCGATTCGCTTAAAGCCCTCGATATTACGGGCCAGCGTGCGTTCGACGCGAGCCCGCGTCTCTTCGCTCGTCATACGGCCGATCAACATTTGCGGGTACAGTTCGCGCGCAACGAGTTCGATGTGCAACTCCAAGACGGATGCGAGCTGGCGCGCCTTCGCGGCTTCGAACGGGTCCGCCGGGAAGATCCGCTTCTCGGGATAGCGCGCGGCCAAGTATTCGACGATGGCTTGCGATTCGCTGATGTCACCGTCTTCGGTCCGAATAAACGGGACTTTGCCGAGGGGCGAGCAAGCGAGCATGGCCTCGTCCGTGATCGGCAACATCACCCGCACCTCCTCGAATGGGATACCGTGTTCGAGGAGAACAAACTTGACCTTGTTGTAGTAATTCGAAAACGCAATGCCATGAAGTTGAATCATGCGTCTCTCCAAGCGAGGGGCGATGGCGGCGCCAACAGTGGCGCCAAATAATGGCCGTTTCAAATAAAACGACCGTGCTATTCTAACCGTACCGGCAAAGATCGGGAGTTCGACGATGACTACGGGTTTAGCGTTGCGTCGCGGCGCGAGCGCGGTCGAACCGCCCGACACCACCAAGGAGACATCATGAGCGCAGAGTTGCTCGCCTCGCGACCGCCAGAAAGCGAGTCGACCCTTGTCTTGACGCTGTCCAATCCGGGCGCGCGCAATGCCTTGCACCCCGACATGTATGCCGCCGGAATCCAGGCGCTCGAGACGGCCGAACGCGACCCCTCGATCCGCGCGATCGTTCTCACCGGTGCGGACGAATTCTTTTGCGCGGGCGGCAACCTTAACCGGTTGTTGGAGAACCGTGCGAAGGACCCGTCGGTGCAAGCGCAAAGTATCGATTTGCTGGCCCAATGGATCCTTGCACTGCGGACGTCGCGCAAGCCGGTCATCGCCGCCGTGGCCGGTGCAGCGGCCGGCGCGGGCTTTTCCCTCGCGCTGGCGTGCGACCTCATCATCGCGGCCGACGATGCCAAGTTCGTCATGTCGTATGCGCGCGTGGGATTGACGCCGGACGGCGGCGGCTCGTGGTTCCTCGCGCAGGCACTGCCGCGCGCATTGGCGACCGAAATTTTGCTGGAAGCGAAGCCGGTATCGGCCGAACGGCTTCACGCGCTCGGCGTCGTCAATCGCCTCGTCAAAACGGCGCAGCTGCGCGATGCGGCGATCGCCTGGGCTGACGAACTCGGACGCGGCTCGCCCAATGCCCAAGCGTGCGTCAAAGCGCTCGTCGCCTCGGCGGGTGCACATACGCTGCCCGATCATTTGACGCACGAGCGCGACGCATTCGTGGCCTCGCTGCATCACCCCGATGCACTCGAAGGGATCACGGCCTTCCTGGAAAAGCGCCCAGCGCGCTATCGCTGAGACCATCCGTCATGACCGAGTTCAAGATACCCCAGCGCCGCCGCATCTTCCTCATGCGTCATGGCGATGTGACCTACTTCGACGGCTCGGGCCGCGCGATCGATCCCGAGACGGTGCCGCTCAACGTGCACGGCCTCGCACAAGCACGGGCCGCAGGCGAAGCATTCGCCGCCGACGGCGTGCGGTTCGACCGCGTCATCGTGAGCGGCTTGCCGCGCACGGTGCAAACCGCGCAGCAGGTACTCGCCGTCACCGGCCAGCATATCGAGATCGAGACGTGGCCCGAATGGCAGGAGATCCGCGCAGGCCGCCTCGCCGATCTGCCGCCGGGCCAGGTCGAAGCCGCGTTTCTCAGCGCGTTCGACGGCGTGGTGCCGGAGAGCACGCGCTTTCTCGGCGGGGAGACGATCGGCGAACTGCTCGATCGCGTCCTACCGCCGCTCGCACGGTTGCGAGCCGACGATAGCTGGGACACCGCATTGCTCGTGCTGCACGGCGGGGTCAATCGCGCCCTGCTCTCGCATGCGATTACGACCGGCGAGCGGACATTCTTCGGACATCTGTCGCAGGCGACCGGCTGCATCAATGCGCTCGACGTCGGCGCCGAGCCGCGCGATTGGGTCGTACGCGCCATCAATTACGCACCGCCGACGCCGCTATTTCGCGACGTCCGGCATACCACGATGGAATCGCTCTACTCCCAATATCTGCGCTATCGACGCGAATGACGTCTGCGCGGTCCTGAGTTTTCGACGCTGCACCTTCGCAATCCGTTATCGAACCCAACGTCAAGTGGGAGCCGTTAGATGGCAACGAACGAGTCGGCAGGACAAACGAGCAACGAACAGGACTACTCGGCATTCGTCGGCACGCGCGCCGTCTCGGCGCGGCACAGCTTCGACACCGATACGCTCGACAGATGGATGCGTGAGCGCATCGAGGGATTCGCGGGACCGCTGACCGCCGAGCAATTCGCAGGCGGTCAGTCGAACCCCACCTATAAACTCGTCACGCCCTCGCGCAGCTATGTCATGCGCGCGAAGCCGGGGCCTGCGGCCAAGCTGTTGCCGTCCGCACATGCGATCGAGCGCGAATATCGCGTGATGGATGCCCTCTCGCGGACCGACGTACCCGTCGCCAAGATGCTTGCACTCTGCGACGACGAAACCGTCATCGGGCGCGCGTTCTACGTCATGGAGTACGTCGAAGGCCGCGTGCTTTGGGACCCCTCGCTTCCCGGCATGACGCCGCTCGAGCGAGCCGCCATCTATGACGAAATGAACCGCGTGATCGCCGCGCTGCATCGCGTCGATCCGAACGCGGTCGGCCTCGCGGATTACGGCAAGACCGGTAACTATCTCGCGCGCCAGATCGCGCGCTGGAGCAAACAGTACGAAGCCTCCGAGACCGAGCCGATCGAAGCCATGCGGCGGTTGATCGAGTGGTTGCCGGCCCACGTGCCGCTCGATACCGATGCGACGGTCGCCGTCGTCCACGGCGATTATCGGCTGGACAACCTCATCTTCCACCCGAGCGAGCCGCGCGTTCTCGCCGTACTCGATTGGGAACTGTCGACGCTCGGCGACCCCATCGTCGATTTCGCCTATCACTGCATGGCCTGGCACGTCGACCCCGTGCAGTTCCGCGGCATCGCGGGCTTGAGTTGGGCAACGCTCGGTATCCCCGACGAGGCGAGCTACGTCGAACGCTACCGCGAACGCACGGGCTTTACGATCCCGGGCGACTGGAATTTCTATCTCGCCTTCAACATGTTTCGCATCGCCGCGATCTTGCAAGGCATCATGAAGCGGGTCGTAGACGGCACCGCATCGAGTGCGCAGGCGATGGATGCCGGTCGCCGCGCGCGGCCGATGGCCGAACTCGCATGGTCGTACGCCTGCAAAGTCCGGTAGCGGCAAAGGCCCGCTCATCGCATGAACGATGCTTGCCCCCGGGCGATCATCGGCCGATAACGCGGCATAACGCACGGTGCCGCATCAACCGAGAAAGAACCATGAATTTCGACTACACCCCGAAGGTTCAAGCCTTGCGTGAGAGATTGCTCGAGTTCTTCGACGCGCACATCTATCCGAACGAGCGCGTCTTTCTCGACGAAGTCGCGCGCAATCGCGCGGCGGGCAACGCTTGGGTGCCCACCGAAATCGTGGAGACGCTGAAACTGCGAGCCAGGGAAGCAGGCCTGTGGAATCTGTTTCTACCGGATTCGACGCACGGCGCAGGACTCACCAATCTCGAATACGCGCCGCTCGCCGAGATCATGGGCCGCGTGCCCTGGGCGCCCGAGGTGTTCAACTGCAATGCGCCCGACACGGGCAACATGGAAACGCTCGAGCGCTATGGCTCCGAGGAGCAAAAGCGCACATGGCTTGCACCCTTGCTCGAAGGGCACATTCGCTCAGCGTTCCTGATGACCGAGCCTGAAGTGGCGTCATCCGATGCGACAAACATCGAAACGCGCATCGAACGCGACGGCGACACGTACGTCATCAACGGTCGCAAATGGTGGTCGTCCGGCGCAGGCGATCCGCGTTGCAAGGTCTACATCGTCATGGGCAAGACCGATCCGCAAGCGCCCAAGCACACCCAACAGTCGATGATTCTCGTGCCGGCGGGTGCGCCGGGCGTTACCGTCCACCGCCCGTTGCACGTATTCGGCTACGACGACGCGCCCCACGGCCATATGGAGATCACGCTCGAAAACGTGCGCGTGCCGGCATCGAACATCCTGCTCGGCGAGGGCCGCGGCTTCGAGATTGCGCAGGGCCGCTTGGGTCCGGGACGCATTCATCACTGCATGCGTCTCATCGGACTAGCCGAGCGTGCGCTCGAGCTCATGTGCAAGCGCACCTCGGAGCGGATCGCGTTCGGCAAACCGATCGCCGCGCAAACCGTGACGCAAGAGCGAATCGCACAGGCGCGCTGCATGATCGAGCAGGCTCGTCTCCTGACGCTGAAGACGGCCTACATGATGGATACGGTCGGCAATAAAGGGGCACGCGGCGAGATTGCGATGATCAAGGTCGTCGCGCCGAACATGGCCTGCGAAGTCATCGATTGGGCGATCCAAGCTCACGGCGGCGGCGGCATGTGCGACGACTTTCCGCTCGCCTATGCGTACACGTGCGCACGGACGCTGCGCTTCGCGGATGGTCCCGACGAGGTCCACCGCAACGCCATCGCCAAACTTGAATTGGCGCGTCATTCGGCCGCGGCGCACTGAGTAGCCGGACCTGCGCGGGCCGTCGACGCGCAGCCCGCTTGCGCGCAGCGATGCATGGCTCACGCGCTGCGATGCCCCCATCGCCTTCATGGCCTTGCGGCGGCCCCGAGCGACGCTCGCGGATCCATGCTAATTTCCGCGTGCATCGGCGCCGCCCGTCGCGGCGCCGGCGGTCACGAGGAAAAGCCATGATCGACGTCTACAGCTGGGCCACGCCGAACGGCCACAAGGTCCATATCATGCTTGAGGAAACTGGCCTCGAGTATCGTGCTCATCCGATCGATATCGGTGCAGGCGATCAATTTCAGGAGCAGTTCCTCGCGATCAGCCCGAACAACAAGATTCCGGCGATCGTCGATGCGGACGGCCCAGGCGGTCAACCGCTGTCGCTCTTCGAATCGGGCGCCATTCTCATCTATCTAGCAGAGAAGACAGGCAAGTTCCTGCCGACCGATCCCGTCAGCCGCTATGCGACGTTGCAATGGCTCATGTTTCAGATGGGCGGCCTTGGGCCGATGCTGGGACAGGCCCATCACTTCCGCATCTATGCACCTGCGCAGATCGAATACGCGGTGAACCGCTATACGAACGAGGCCAAGCGTTTGTACGGGGTCATGGATAAGCAGTTGGGCAAGTCGGCCTACCTCGCCGGCGAGGAATACACGATTGCCGATATCGCGGCATTCCCTTGGACCCGCTCGTGGCAAAACCAAGGGATCGATTTGGCCGACTATCCGAATGTCAAACGGTGGCATGAAGCGATTGCAGCTCGCCCGGCCGTACAGCGCGGCGTAGAGGTACTCGCATCGGCACGTAAGCCACTAATGGACGACAAAGCGAAGGAAGTGCTGTTCGGCGCGACGCAGTACGCAAAACACTAAGGCAAGCTCGTTGCGGCTGCCGTCCGGTGAATCGCGCCGGCGTCGCGCACGACACTCGGCACCGTCCTGAATTGCGTGCCGCTCGCATGCTGCATACAGGCGTCCTGCCGTCAGTACGTAAGCTCCTTATATGCCCTCCTCAATTCGCGATAGTTCGCAATCAGCTCACCCTTTAACACGGGATCCGCATCCATAATCGTTCTACCGCCGACCCGCTTATTAATCCTTCCCTTCAAATCGATCAATCTGGCACGATATCGTTCCAAATTATTTAAACGGGTCGCCATTTCTTGATTTCGCCAATCTCTAAGCCTCACCCATTTTCTTCTATCAAAAAAGTAAGACCATATCAAATCACCTTGGCTTGGAGTGGATCGCCTCGAACCATGCACCCCATATAGGCGAAGTATTTCGCTTTCCATATCCTCACTCAATGAAACGATGTCACGTTTGATTCCGTCGTACATCGGCGCAATCACTTCTTGGTGATAGGTGAGTAGAGGCCGAGCGTGTTCTACAGGCGCGTTGTAACCAGGGAGAGCCTCGTCGTAACTGGGAGGGGGGTCGTAAGCAGGGGGCGCGCCATGACGGTAATTGCTGTCACCCCCTCCCCGCGCCGCATGGCCCCGCGCTGCGGCACGGTCAGCGGCGATAGACTCGCTTGAAAGCGCGGTGCTACCCAAGTGACTATCAACGACGCCCTCCCCCTCCCGACGCGTGAATAGTCGGCCCAGTATGCCTAGGGACATATGCCCTGTCGGATCGCTGCGGTTGATTGGATCATTAAAACAATAGGCGTACGGATTGGCCCCGCCGGCATCGAAAGGACTCATCTCGTCGGGGGCATTGAATCGCATCAGATCGGGAAAATACCATCGATAGCCGTTACCCAACGGATAGGCAGCCGTGGCCGAGTCTCGAAACTCACCGGTAAAACCGAGGACAATCGTGCTCGCCATATCAATTCCCGATAGCAACAGAGAGCATCAAGCTTACAGATGCGTGTTACCGGGCACACTGATAAATTCAATAGGTAACAACAAGAAAGCCGTGCGCTTCAAGCGCAGCGTGAGATAGTGCGCCGATGCAAGGAATCGACCGCTGGCGCACCGCTCATGCTGATTCGAGTCGTACCGGGGGCGCCAGCGGATTTAAAACGATCAGAAATAGTGGCGCGTAACGAATTGGGCAACGCAGGCGGGCTTGCTTCCGCCGTCGACTTCGACGATGACGTCCCAGGTGACCTGTACCGCGCCTTCGCCGACCTCCTCCACTTCGCTTACGACGAACGACGCTCTCAGGCGTGCGCCCACAGGCACCGGCGCGGGAAAGCGAACGCGATTGAGGCCGTAATTGACGCCCAGCCGCTGCTCGATGCAAACAGTTTGCATGAGCAGCGCAGGAATGAGCGACAACGTCAAGAAACCATGCGCGATCGGGCCACCAAACGGCGACTCACGGCCGGCGCGTTCCGGGTCTACGTGAATCCATTGATGATCGTCCGTAGCGTCCGCGAATTGATTCACCCGGCATTGGCCAACCTCGACCCACTCGCTCACAAGCGCATCGCCGCCGAGATGCGCTCGCAGCGCGGCGGCATCGTACACGATCAACGGAGTTGCGGACGAATTCAACCCGGGGGCCCCCGTCACGTCGCCGCCCCGCTGGGCGTGTCCGGATGCCGCAGCCCGAACAACACATTCGCGCGCACGCTGATGACCATGTCGCCCGCTTGATCGACCCCTTCCCACAGCGTCGTCACGATGCCCCGGTCCGGCAGGCTCTTCGACACGCGCTTGGCGAGCACCGAGTTATACATGCGCAGGCTATCGCCCGGGCGCACCGGTTTCAGCCAGCGAATTTCTTCGACGCCAGGCGAGCCGAACGAAGTCGATCCGTTCAACACGTTGCGCACGAGCATGCCCATCATGACCGAACATGTATGCCAACCGCTGGCGATCAGGCCGCCGAACGGCGAAGCTTGCGCTGCCGCTTCGTCGACATGAAACGGCTGCGGGTCGAAGCGCTCGGCAAACTCGACGATTTCCTCGACGGTAAAGGTGTGAGTACCCACTTCGGTACGCGATCCGACTTCCAAATCCTCGTAGCTGATCCCCATGCGACGCTTTCCTATTGGAGCGATTCTTTGGGCACGCAGGCGCTCGGCAGCGCCATGACGTCGATGCCTTCGTCGACCAGCGCACGTGCATCTTCGGGTGTCGTCACCCCCCGGATGCTGCGCGCCGGCGCCTCGTTGTAGTGGATGCGGCGGGCTTCCTCGGCGAAGCGGTCGCCGACGTTTTCGGCCTTGCCGACGACCTCGCGCAGCATTTTCATCGCCATCGCCTCGAACTCCCGCGCCCGGTCGGCACCGGCCGGGCGATCGACGGCCGCACCGCCTTGTACCGACGTGTTTTGCCCTTCGTCGTGGCGAGCGCGCGTCGCACCCGACAGATTCAAGCGCGGCGCGGATGGCATGCGACTCACCTCAGTCGCGGCGCAAATCGGACATTCGATCAATTTGCGCGACAACTGGGATTCGAAGTCATCGTCGGAGGCAAACCACCCTTCGAAACGATGGCCATGCGGACATTGGAGATCGAGAACCTTCATGCTGAACGAAAACGGATGGTCGCCTAGAGCTTGCCCGCGCCGATCGGTCGACGCATCGGCATGAACGGGCCCTAGTGTAGCGCAAACGGGGTGAACGGTCGTTCACCCCCACTGCCGAGTCTATGCGCTTGGCGCCAAGGCGTCGCCGGGCATGAGAGGGAACGGCGGCTCCGTCCGATCGGGCTGCCACGCCCCCGACAATACTTTTTCGAGCCAGAAGTGGCCGATGATCGTCTTCACGTCGCTAATTTCGCCGCTGCGGATCCACTCGCCCATCTGCGCCGTATCGGCGGTGAAGACCTCAAGGAATTCGCCGTCGTCCAGATCCGGCTCGCCCTGCGTCAAACCGCGCGCGAGAAAAATATCGATGAATTCGGTCGAATACGAAATGATCGGATGGATGCGGGTCAGGAACGTGTATTCCTTAGCCGAATAACCCGTCTCCTCGCGCAGCTCGCGCCGCGCACAGGCAAGTGCCCCTTCGTTCGGATCGAGTTTGCCGGCCGGAAACTCGATCATCACCTTGCAAAGCGGATAGCGATATTGCCGCTCAAGCACGACTCGACCGTCGTCGAACAGCGGAATGACCATCACGGCACCGGAGTGAACGACATACTCGCGCGTCGTCTCTTTGCCGTCAGGCAAGCGCACGATGTCGCGTTTGACTGTGAGGAAATTACCGTCGTAGGCGGTGTCGCCGTCGATGCGCGTTTCCGCGAGCGAGGCGTCGGGGTGCGACTGATTGGAATCGGACGGATGGGCCATCGGCAACACTCCTGCAAGGAGCCGCCGACGGCCGCCGAGCCGTCAGCGACGTTTGACGAGATATTGAAACGTAAAGCCGGGAAACGCGAACACGACGAACATGCTGAACGTAATCGCGTAAAACTGCCAGCCTTGATCGAAGCGGTTGCCGGCGCGTGCCTCGAGTGCAAAGCCGATCAACCCGATCACGAAGTACAGCGCGATCAATTCGGCGATGCGAAGCCACGCGCTCTTCTTCGCCGCGCGCATCGGCACGACGGCGAACAGCCGCTGATTGAAAAACGGCACGTTGGCGCCCACGAGCGCCAACAGAACGATGAACCAGCCTGCTGCGGACATTCAGCCTCCCGCCGGGCCGCCCCAAGGGAGGCTCACGCCCCCTCGGGGGGCAGCGAACGAAAGTGAGCGTGGGGGCCTTAGCATCAGAGGGCGACCGGCAGCGTGTGCGTGATCGCGTTCAGGCAGAGCGTCATGAGCGGACCCGGCAGGATACCGAGCACCACTACGGCAACGCCGTTGAGCACGAGCAGCCAACGACCCGACGCATCGCTTTCGAGCGGCGAGGCATCTTGCGGCGCATCGAAGTACATGAGCTTGACGATACGCAGGTAGTAGAACGCGCCGAAGAGCGACGTGATCACGGCCAGCACGGCGAGCCAAGTCAGACCGGCGTTCACCGTAGCCTGCAACACGGCAAGCTTTGCGGAGAAACCGACCATCGGCGGGATACCCGCGAGCGAGAACATCATCGCCATCATGACAAACGCGAACACCGGGCTACGCTTGTTCAAACCCTTGAGGTCGTCGAGCGTGTCGGCTTCGAAATCGCGGCGTGCGAGCAGCATCACGACGCCGAACGAGCCGAGCGTCGTCAGCAGATAGACGATGCTGTAGAACATTGCCGAGCTGTAAGCGCCGGCCATGCCCTCGGCCTTGCCGTCAACCACGCCCGAAAGCAAGCCGAGCAGCACGAAGCCCATGTTCGAGATCGCCGAGTAAGCGAGCATCCGCTTGACGTTGCGTTGGACGATACCGGTGATGTTGCCCACGATCAGCGACAGCGCCGCGAGGATCGTCAACATTTGTTGCCAGTCGCCCGCAAGCGGCAGCACGCCCATGACGAGCAGACGCAGCCCCCATGCGAACGCCGCCACCTTCGGGCCGCCGCCGACGAGCAGCGTCATGGCCGTCGGCGCGCCGTGATAGACGTCGGGCACCCACATATGGAACGGCACGGCGCCCATCTTGAACGCGATACCGGCCACGATGAAGATCACGCCGAACAGCAGCACGAACTTGTTGATGTGACCCGAAGCGATCGCCTTGAGCACTTCAGTCAGATCGAGCGAGCCCGTCGCGCCGTAGAGCATCGACATGCCGTAGAGCAAGAAGCCCGAAGCGAGCGCGCCCAGCACGTAGTACTTCATCGCCGCTTCGTTCGATTGCGAGGCATCGCGACGCAGCGCGATGGCCGCATACAGCGAGAGCGACATCAGTTCGAGACCGAGATACAGCGTGAGGAAGTTGCTGCCCGAGATCATGACGAGCTGGCCGAGCAGCGCGAACATGCCGAGCAGGAAGAAATCCCCGCGGAACAGATTGCGGTCTTCGAGGTACTTACGCGAATAGATCATCGTCACCGCGTAGCCGATCGACACCACGGCCTTCATCGCACTCGCGAAGCCGTCCACGACGTACATGTGCGAGAAGAAGTAATGCGGCTGCGGATCGAACACGAGCGTGGCGAACCAGACGCCCGACACGAGCGACGCGAGCACGGCGATCAGGTACGTGAGGCGTTTGCCGGAATCGCCGGTGAACGTTTCGTTCAGCCACGCGAGGACGGCGGCCGCCATCAGCAGCCCATCGGGCAACAAGAGAGACATAGGGGCGTTTTGCATGATCTTTTCGTTCCTCCGCTCGGCGTTACTGTGACACCGGCAGCTTCGACTGCGCGACGTGGGAGAGGAGGTTTTCCACGGAGACGTGCATCACATCGGTGAAGGGCTTCGGATACACGCCCATGAACAGCGTGAACGCAGCCAACACGCCGAGAATCAGATATTCGCGGCAGTTGATGTCCTTGAGTTCCTTCACGTGGTCGTTCGTCACGGCACCGAAGTACACGCGCTTGTACATCCACAGCGTGTAGGCGGCGCCGAGAATCAGCGTGAACGCTGCACCGAAGGCGATCCAGAAGTTGAATTGGACGGCCGCGAGAATCACCATGAACTCGCCGACGAAACCCGAGGTACCCGGCAGGCCGCAATTGGCCATCGAGAACAGCATCGCGAGCGCCGCGAACTTCGGCATGACGTTCACGACGCCGCCGTAATCGGCGATCTGACGCGAGTGCATGCGGTCGTAGAGCACGCCGATGCAAAGGAACATCGCGCCCGACACGAAACCGTGCGAGATCATCTGCACGATCGCGCCTTCGACGCCGAGCTGATTGAAGATGAAAAAGCCCAGCGTGACGAAGCCCATGTGCGCGATCGACGAATACGCGACGAGCTTCTTCATGTCGGCCTGCACCATCGCCACGAGGCCGATGTAAATCACGGCGACGAGCGACAGCGTGATGACGACCGGCGCCAGCGTGTGGCTCGCATCGGGTGCGATCGGCAGCGAGAAGCGCAGGAAACCGTATGCGCCGAGCTTCAGCATGATCGCGGCCAGCACGACGGAGCCGCCCGTCGGCGCTTCAACGTGGGCGTCAGGCAACCACGTGTGAACCGGCCACATCGGCACCTTCACCGCAAACGCGAGGAAGAATGCGATGAACAGCAGCACCTGCGGCGTCATGCCGATCTGCGTGCCCTGCCACGTGGCGAGATCGAACGTGCCCGTCTGGACGTACAGATAAATCAGCGCAACCAGCATCAACAGCGAGCCGGCCAACGTATAGAGGAAGAACTTGAACGCGGCGTAGATCCGGTTCGGGCCGCCCCACACGCCGATGATCAGATACATCGGGATCAGCGTCGCTTCGAAGAAGACGTAGAACAGCATGCCGTCCGCGGCGCTGAACACGCCCACCATGATCCCCGAAAGGATCAGGAAGGCGGCCATGTACTGCGACACGTTCTCGGTGATCACTTCCCAGCCGGCGATCACAACGATCACCGTAATGAGCGCGGTCAGCACGACGAACCACATCGAGATGCCGTCCACGCCCAAGTGGTACGTGATGTGGAAGCGTTCGATCCAGTTCGCCTGTTCGACGAATTGCAGCGCGGCGCTACTCGTATCGAAACCGCTGATGAGCGGCAACGTAACGAGCAAGCTGAGGATCGAGCCGATCAGCGCCAACCAGCGCGCAGCCCCGGGGTTCTTGTCGGAACCGATGGCGAGAACGGCCAAGCCGAAAGCGATCGGCAGCCAGATCGCGGTACTTAGAATCGGAAAAGAGTGCATTAAGTGTCCCCCGCCTTATTTGCCGCCGAGCGTTACAAACAGGGTAAGGAGCCCCAGCATGCCGATAATCATGGCGAACGCGTAGTGGTAGATGTAACCGGATTGCAGGAAGCGGATCACGCTCGCGAACCAACCGACGAAACGTGCGCTGCCGTTGACGACACCGTCGATGACCACGACATCGCCCTCTTTCCACAGGCCGCGGCCGATGGCCACCGCACCGCGTGCGAAGACGACTTCGTTGATCTTGTCCATGTAGTACTTGTTCTCGAGCAGCGTGTAGATCGGGCCGAACGCGCGACGGATCACCGGCGGCAGATCAGGACGCTTCAAATACAGGAACCACGCCGTCACGACACCGGCGATCGCGAGCCACAGCGGCAGCGAAGCCACCGAGTGCAGCGCCATCGGGAACCAGCCGTGGAACTCCTTGCTCATCTCTTCGACGGCGCCATGGTTCTCGCCGATGAAGATGACCTTGTCGAACGCCACGCCGTGCGCGAAGAAGTCGCCGTAGATCATCGGGCCGATCGCGATCGCACCGATGATGACCGACGGGATCGCCAGCAAAACGAGCGGGAGCCACACCACCCAAGGCGTTTCGTGCGGTTCGTGCGCGTGACCGTGATCGTCGTGACCATGACCGTGGCCGTGATCGTCGTGACCGTTGCCGCCGTGTGCAGCCGATTCCGCGCCGTGGCCGTTACCGTAATCCTTCGGATGACGGAAGCGCTCCTCGCCGTGGAACACCATGAAGTACATACGGAACGAATAGAGCGCGGTGACGAACACGCTGGCAACGACCGCGAAGTACGCGAAACCTGAACCCGGCAGATGCGACAGGCCCACGGCATCGATGATCGAATCCTTCGAATAGAAGCCGGCGAAGAACGGCGTGCCGATCAGCGCAAGCGAACCGACGAGCGACGTGATCCACGTGATCGGCATGTACTTGCGCAGGCCGCCCATGTTTCGCATGTCTTGGTCGTGGTGCATGCCGATGATGACCGAACCGGCGCCGAGGAACAGCAGCGCCTTGAAGAACGCGTGCGTCATCAGATGGAACACCGAGATCGAGTACGCCGACGCGCCGAGCGCGACCGTCATGTAACCGAGCTGCGACAGCGTCGAGTAGGCGACGACGCGCTTGATGTCGTTTTGGACGATGCCGAGGAAGCCCATGAACAGCGCCGTGATCGCGCCGATCACCATGATGAACGACAACGCCGTGTCCGACAGCTCGAACAGCGGCGACATGCGCGACACCATGAAGATACCGGCCGTCACCATCGTCGCCGCGTGAATCAGCGCCGAGATCGGGGTCGGGCCTTCCATCGAGTCGGGCAGCCAGACGTGCAGCGGGAACTGAGCCGACTTACCCATCGCGCCGATGAACAGGCAAATACAGGCAACGGTCAGCAGGCCCCATTGCGTACCCGGGAACGTCAATGCCGCGAGCGCCTCGCGCTTGGCGAACACTTCGCCGTAGTTCATGGAGCCGGCATAGGCGAGGATGAGGCCGATGCCGAGCAAGAAGCCGAAGTCGCCGACGCGGTTCACGAGGAACGCCTTCATGTTCGCGTAGATGGCGCTTTCACGCGTGAAGTAGAAGCCGATCAGCAGGTACGACACGAGACCCACCGCTTCCCAGCCGAAGAACAGCTGCAAGAAGTTGTTGCTCATGACGAGCATCAGCATCGAGAACGTGAACAGCGAGATGTACGAGAAGAAGCGCTCGTAGCCGTCGTCCTCGGCCATGTAGCCGATCGTGTAGATGTGCACCATCAGCGACACGAAGGTGACGACGCACATCATCATCGCGGTGAGCGAATCGACGAGGAAGCCGATTTCGAACTTGAGCGAGCCGACCTTCATCCATTCGTAGACGGTGGCGTTGTAGCTGCCGCCGTGCATGACGTCGGCGAACACCATCGCCGACAGGATGAACGAAATCAACACGCCGAGGATCGTGACCCGGTGGCTGCCTTTGCGCCCTACCACCTTCCCGCCAAGACCTGCAATCAGCGAGCCGGCGAGCGGTGCGAGCGGAACCGCCAGCAGCAGGTTTTCATTGAGTGTCGTGGACATAACCGCAGTGCCTGAATTTAACCTTTGAGCTGATCGAGATCCTCGACGTTGATCGTGTCGAGGGTACGGAACAGAGTCACGAGAATCGCGAGGCCGATCGCCGCTTCCGCCGCGGCCACCGTCAGCACGAAGAACACGAAGATCTGCCCGTGCACGTCGCCAAGGTAGTGCGAAAACGCGACGAAGTTCGTGTTCACCGCGAGCAAGATCAATTCGATCGCCATCAAGATGATGATGACGTTCCGACGATTCAGGAAAATGCCGACGACGCCGATCGCAAACAAGATCGCGCCGAGGACGAGGTAATGAGCCAGGGTCAACATATTTTTCTCCTCGACGCTCAACGGTTGCTGCCGACCGCGCCTGCGCCGGCATTCGCGTTCGGCTCGCCGGGCGCGCCTTCCGCGGTGGCCGGCAGCGTCGAACGTTCGGCCGGCATCTTCACCACGCGCACGCGATCCTTCGCGCGCACCTTCACTTGTTCGGACACGCGCTGACGCTTGCTGTCCTTGCCCTTGCGCGCCGTCAGTGCGATCGCCGCGATGATCGCGACGAGCAGCACGAGGCCGGCCACTTCGAACGCGAACACGTAGTCGGTGTAGATCACCTTGCCGATCAGGTACGTATTGGACATCGCCGAGGCGCCGGCCACCGCCGCGCCCGCCACCGGCGTCGTCGTCGCGCCGTAGCCGTGCCACAGAATCAGCGCCGTCTCGACGACGATGATCGCGCCGACGATCGTTGCCATCGGCACGAACTTCTTGAAGTCGCGGCGCAGCACGTCGAGATTGATGTCGAGCATCATCACGACGAACAGGAACAGCACCATGACCGCGCCGACGTAGAGCAGCACGAGCAAGATCGCGAGGAATTCGGCCTCGAGCAGCATCCAGATCGCGGCCGCGTTGAAGAACGCGAGCACGAGAAACAGCGCCGACCCGACAGGGTTGCGCGACGTGATCACCTTCAGGGCCGACACCGTCAGGAGCAGCGCGAAGATGTAAAACAGTACGGTCGTGAATTCCATGATTACCGGCTCATCGTTAGCTCATCATTCAGGCGTGGTGGCAGTTGGCGCACGCCGCGCCATGCCGCAGCGGCCTTACCCGCTGCGTCACCCCAACTACGCGTAGAGCAAATGCGTCAATGCTATTAACGGTACGGCGCGTCGGCCGCCTTCGACGCGGCGATCTGCGTTTCGTAGCGATCGCCCACCGCAAGCAGCATGTCCTTCGTGAAGTACAAGTCGCCGCGCTTTTCGCCGTGGTACTCGAGGATGCTCGTCTCGACGATCGAATCGACGGGGCAGCTTTCCTCGCAGAATCCGCAGAAGATGCACTTGGTCAAATCGATGTCGTAGCGCGTCGTGCGGCGCGTATTGTCCGCGCGCACTTCCGATTCGATCGTGATGGCCAGTGCCGGGCACACCGCTTCGCACAGCTTGCAGGCGATGCAGCGCTCTTCGCCGTTTTCATAGCGGCGCAGTGCATGCAGGCCACGAAAACGCGGCGAAAGCGGCGTCTTTTCCTCGGGGAACTGCACCGTGAACTTGCGCCGGAACGTGTACTTACCCGTCAGCGCGAGCCCCTTGAGCAGCTCGGTCAGGAAAAACGTTTTGAAGAAATTTTGGATAGCATTCATTTCGTCGCCCCTTATTTCCAGATGTTCAGCGGCGACATGATCCAGAAGCCGACCACGATGACCCAGAGAATGCACACGGGCAGGAACACCTTCCAACCCAAACGCATGATCTGGTCATAGCGATAGCGCGGGAACGTCGCGCGGGCCCAGATGAACACCGACAACAGAAGGAACACCTTCAGCACGAGCCAGAAGATGCCCGGAATGAACGACAGGAAGCCGAACGGCGCGCTCCAGCCACCGAGGAACAGCGTCGCGGCCAGCGCCGAGATCACGATCATGTTGATGTACTCGGCGAGGAAGAACAGCGCGAACGCCATCCCCGAGTAATCGATCATGTGGCCCGCCACGATTTCCGACTCCCCTTCCACCACGTCGAACGGGTGACGGTTCGTTTCGGCAATGCCCGAAATGAAGTAGACGACGAACACGGGCAACAGCGGCAGCCAGTTCCACGAGAGGAACGTGACACCGTGGTCGGCGAAGAAGCCGCGCATTTGCGAGCCGACGATCGCCGACAAGTTGAGGCTACCCGAGGTCATCAGCACGACGACGAGCGCGAAACCCATCGACACTTCGTACGAGACCATTTGCGCCGCGGCGCGCATCGCACCGAGGAACGCGTACTTCGAATTCGACGCCCAACCCGCGAGAATCACGCCGTACACGCCGATCGACGAAATCGCGATCACGTACAGCAGGCCCGCGTTGATGTCGCCGAGCACCGCTTTGGCTTGGAACGGAATCACGGCCCAGACCGCGAACGCGGGCACGACCGTCATGACCGGCGCGATCAGATAGAGCCAGCGGTTGGCGGCCGTCGGCTGAATCACTTCCTTGAGCAGCAGCTTCAGCACGTCGGCGATCGGTTGCAGCAAGCCGGCGGGACCGACGCGATTCGGCCCGATACGCACGTGCATCCAGCCGATGAGCTTGCGCTCCCAGAGAATCAGGTAGGCCACGCACAGCAAAATCGCGACGGAGACGACGACGATGCGCACGAGCGCCCACACCGTGGGCCACGCCGCGCCGAGCACCTGGGTGCCGCCTGCGTTGATCGTATCGAACAAGCTCATTTACGCCTTCTCCACCACGAGTTCACCGAACAAGCCGCCGAGCGTCGCGCCGAGCTGCGTGCCCGCCGAAACGCGCACCGCCGTGTCCGCCAGCGCCGCGTCGCGCGTCGCGCCGGCCTGCACCGTGCGGTCGCCCTGACGCACACGCACCGTGTCGCCGTCCTTCAATCCGAGCTTGTCGAACAGCGCGGCCGGCAGGCCGATCGTGTTCGCCGTGCGTGCGGCCACCGTCAAATGCAGCGACGGCGCGCGGCGCACGAGGGCGTCGGCGTGATAAATCGCCACGTCGGCGATCCGCTCGAGCGCACCGCCGGCCTGCGCTTGCGCACCACGCGCAACCGCCGCGTTCGTGCGATTGTTCAAGCGCGAAGCCTCCACGCCGGCGGGCAGCGCCGCGCGCCGCACGTCTTCCACCGTGTCGTAATCGAACCCCGACAAGCCGAGCACGTTACCCAGCACACGCAGCACCTTCCAGCCCGGCCGCGTTTCGCCGAGCGGACGCACAACACCGTTGAACGCTTGCAGCGTGCCTTCGGCGTTCACGAACGCACCGGCCGTTTCGGTGTACGGTGCGACCGGCAGCAGCACGTCCGCATAGTCGAGCCCCGTCTTGAACGGCGAGAGCACGACGACCGTTTCGGCACCGCCGAGCGCAGCCAGCGCTTGCGCCGGGTTCGCCGTGTCGAATTCGGGTTCGACGTTTAGCAGCACGTAGCCCTTGCGCGGCTGCTCGAACGCGCCGCGCGCATCGAGACCTTGCGCGCCGGGCAGCGCGCCGACGAGATGAGCACCGACCGTATTGGCCGCTTCCGTAAGGAAGCCGAGCGTCGCACCCGTTTGTTCGGCGATCCACTGCGCCAGCGCGTGGATGCGCGAAAACTCGGGATGCTGAACGGCGCTGTTGCCGATCAGCACGGCACGGCGTTCGCCGTTTGCCAACGCGTTAGCCAGATCTTGAGCGGCGGCCGAGGCTTGTACGCCTGCCACGCCTTCCGGCAATGCCACACCGCGCGCTTGCGCGACGGCGGCTGCGACGCCGGCCAGCGCATCGACCCATGCCGAGGGCGCTGCTACGATCGTCTTCGCGGTCGGGATCAGCGAGTTGTCGCCGGTCGCATGCAGCAGATGCACCTTGGCACCGCTCTTCGCGGCTTGGCGCAGGCGCGATGCCATCAGCGGATGATCGCGGCGCAGGAACGAGCCGATGACGAAAGCGGCATCGATCGTCGACAGATCGGCGAGCGGCATGCCGAGCCACGGCGCGCCTTCGGTCGTCGACGAGAAGTCGGACTGACGCAGACGGAAATCGACGTTGGGCGTGCCGACGGCTTGCGCGAGTTGCTTGAGCAGGAACAGCTCCTCGACGGTGCTGTGCGCGCTGCCGAGCATCGCGATCGAGTTCGCGCCGTGATCGGCCGCGACGCCCTTCAGGCTCTTCGCGACGTACTCGAGCGCCGTTTGCCAGTCGGTTTCGATCCACTGGCCGCCTTGCTTGATCATCGGCTGCGTCAAGCGCTCTTCGCTGTTCAAGCCTTCGTACGAGAAGCGGTCCTTATCGGAAATCCAGCACTCGTTGATCGCTTCGTTCTCGAGCGGCAGAACGCGCATGACGCGATTGTTCTTGCTTTGCACGACGAGATTGGCGCCGACGGAATCGTGCGGGCTCACCGACTTGCGGCGCGAGAGCTCCCACGTACGGGCGCTGTAGCGGAACGGCTTGCTCGTGAGCGCGCCGACCGGGCACAGATCGATCATGTTGCCCGACAGTTCCGAGTCCACCGTCTTGCCGACGAACGTCGTGATTTCCGAGTGTTCGCCGCGCCCGAGCATACCGAGCTCCATCACGCCGGCGACTTCCTGACCGAAACGGACGCAACGCGTGCAGTGAATGCATCGCGTCATTTCTTCCATCGAGATCAGCGGACCGACGTTCTTATGGAACACGACGCGCTTTTCTTCCGCATAGCGCGATGCCGACTTACCGTAACCGACGGCCAAATCTTGCAATTGGCATTCGCCGCCTTGATCGCAGATCGGGCAATCGAGCGGGTGATTGATGAGCAGGAATTCCATCACCGATTGCTGCGCCTTGACGGCCTTATCGGACGTCGTGTGCACGACCATGCCGGCCGACACGGGCGTCGCGCAGGCGGGCACGGCCTTCGGCATCTTCTCGACTTCGACGAGACACATGCGGCAGTTGGCCGCGATCGAAAGCTTCTTGTGATAGCAGAAGTGAGGAATGTACGTGTCGACCTTATGCGCAGCCTGGATCACCATGCTGCCTTCAGGCACCTCGACCTTCTTCCCGTCTATTTCAAGTTCAACCATGATGGTGAATGGTCCTTAACCTATTACCGCTCAATCTTTGCTCGCTGAACCGCCCGCCGAATAACCTTCGGCGGGCGGTCTGAATGAAGCGATGGAGTCGCGCGACGCCGCCTAAGCGAGTACCGCGTCCGCAGCGGTCGAAGCACCCGCGTGGCCACCGACTAGGCAACGCTTGTGCTCCACGTGATATTCGAATTCGTCCCAGTAATGCTTGAGCATGCCGCGCACCGGCATCGCCGCCGCATCGCCGAGCGCGCAAATCGTCCGGCCCATGATGTTTTCGGCCACCGAGTTCAGCAGGTCGAGATCTTCCTTGCGACCCTGGCCGTGCTCGATGCGATTCACGACGCGGTACAGCCAGCCGGTGCCTTCGCGGCACGGCGTGCATTGACCGCACGACTCTTCGTAGTAGAAGTACGACAGACGCAGCAGCGAGCGCACCATGCAGCGCGTTTCGTCCATCACGATGACCGCGCCCGAGCCGAGCATCGAACCGGCCTTCGCGATCGAATCGTAGTCCAAATCGGTTTGCATCATGAGGTCGCCGGGCACGACCGGTGCCGACGAACCGCCCGGAATGACGGCCTTCAGCTTCTTGCCGCCGCGCACCCCGCCCGCCAGTTCCATCAACGTCGCGAACGGCGTGCCGAGCGGCACTTCATAGTTGCCCGGACGCTCCACGTCGCCCGACACGGAGAAGATCTTCGTGCCGCCGTTGTTCGGCTTACCGAGCTCGAGATATTGCTGCGGTCCGATCTCGAGCAGGAACGGCACGGCCGCGAACGTCTCGGTGTTGTTGATCGTCGTGGGCTTGCCGTAGACGCCGAAGCTCGCCGGGAACGGCGGCTTGAAGCGCGGCTGACCCTTTTTGCCTTCGAGCGATTCCAAGAGCGCCGTTTCTTCGCCGCAGATGTAAGCGCCGTAACCATGGTGCGCGTACAGCTGGAACGAGAAGCCCGAGCCGAGAATGTTGTCGCCGAGCAAACCGGCGCGACGGGCCTCGTCCAGCGCTTCTTCGAAGCGCTTGTAGACTTCCCAAATCTCGCCGTGAATGTAGTTGTAGCCGACCGTGATGCCCATCGCATAGGCGCCGATCGCCATCCCTTCGATGAGGGCGTGCGGGTTCCAGCGCAGGATGTCGCGGTCCTTGAACGTGCCCGGCTCGCCTTCGTCCGAGTTGCAGACGAGGTACTTTTGTCCCGGGAACTGACGCGGCATGAAGCTCCACTTCAAGCCCGTCGGGAAGCCTGCGCCGCCGCGGCCGCGCAGACCCGAGGCCTTGACGTCGGCAATGACTTGCTCGGGCGCGATCTTCTCTTCGAGGATACGGCGCAACTGCTTATAGCCGCCACGCGCAACGTAGTCTTCGAGATGCCAATTCTCGCCGGTCAGGCCCGCGAGGATCAGGGGTTTGATGTGACGGTCGTGCAAAGACGTCATTTCGAAAGCTCCTCGAGCAAAGCGTCGATCTTCTCGCGGCTCATGAAGCTGCACATGCGATGGTTGTTCACGAGCAGCACCGGCGCGTCGCCGCACGAACCAAAGCACTCGCCTTCCTTCAGCGTGAACTTACCGTCCGGGGTCGTTTCGCCGAAGTCGATACCGAGCTTCTTCTTCAAATAGTCGGCCGTGGCCTCGGCGCCGCCATGCGGGCCGAGCTGGCACGGCAAATTCGTGCACAGCGTGATCTTGTGCTTACCGACGGGCGACGTCTCGTACATGGTGTAGAACGTCGCCACTTCTTGGACGGCAACGGCCGGCATGCCGAGATAGTCCGCCACGAACTCGATCAGTTCGGGCGACAGCCAGCCGTGCTCTTCCTGAGCGGTGGCCAACGCCGACATCACGGCGGACTGTTTCTGATCGGCGGGGTACTTCGCAACCGCGCGATCGATTTCTTTCAGGCCTTCAGCTGAGATCATTTTGAGAACACGAACTCTTTCAATTCCTACCGAACGAAAACCTGCCGCCTCATTCGTCGCGGCAGACCCGGCGCGCGGCGAGACGCATATTCGCGACTCGTTTGCAGCGCGCCGTGCGGCGCTTACCGGTCGATTTCGCCGAACACGATGTCCTGCGTACCGATGATGGTCACGGCGTCCGCGATCATGTGGCCGCGCGCCATTTCGTCGAGCGCGGCCAAGTGCGCATAACCGGGCGCGCGGATCTTGAGGCGATACGGCTTGTTCGCACCGTCCGACACCAGATAGATGCCGAATTCGCCCTTCGGATGCTCGACCGCGGCGTACGCCTCGCCTTCGGGCACGTGAAACCCTTCCGTGAAGAGCTTGAAGTGGTGAATCAGCTCTTCCATGTTCGACTTCATGCCGACGCGCGAGGGCGGCGCAACCTTGTGGTTCTCGGTCATCACCGGCCCCGGATTCTTACGCAGCCACTCGATACACTGCTTGGCGATGCGAACCGACTGGCGCATTTCTTCCACGCGCACGAGATAACGGTCGTAGCAATCGCCGTTGACGCCGACGGGGATGTCGAAGTCGAGCTGATCGTACACCTCGTACGGCTGCTTCTTGCGCAAATCCCACTCCACGCCCGAGCCACGCAGCATCGGACCCGTCAAACCGAGTTGGAACGCGCGCTCCGGGCTCACGACGCCGATGCCGACCAAGCGCTGCTTCCAGATCCGGTTGTCGGTGAGCAGCGTTTCGTACTCGTCGACGCAACCCGGGAAGCGCGTGAAGAAATCGTCGATGAAATCGAGCAGCGAGCCTTGCCGCGCCTCGTTCATCCTTTCCAATGCCTTCGCGTTGCGAATCTTCGATGCCTTGTACTGCGGCATCGCGTCCGGCAGATCGCGATAGACGCCGCCCGGACGGTAGTAGGCCGCGTGCATACGCGCACCGGACACCGCCTCGTAGACGTCCATCAGATCCTCGCGCTCGCGGAACGCATAGAGGAACACTGCCATCGCGCCGACGTCGAGCGCGTGCGCACCGATCCACATCAAGTGGTTCAGCACGCGCGTGATTTCGTCGAACAGCACGCGGATGTACTTCGCGCGGACCGGCACGTCGATGCCGAGCAGCTTTTCGATCGCGAGCACATAGCCGTGCTCGTTGACCATCATCGACACGTAGTCGAGACGATCCATGTACGGCACGGATTGAATGTAGGTCTTGCTTTCGGCCAGCTTTTCGGTCGCGCGATGCAGCAGGCCGATATGCGGATCGGCGCGCTGGATCACTTCGCCGTCGAGTTCGAGCACGAGGCGCAGCACGCCGTGCGCCGCCGGGTGCTGCGGACCGAAGTTGAGCGTGTAGTTTTTGATCTCTGCCATGGCGCCCTCTTAGTGTTTCAGACCGCCGTAGCGATCCTCGCGAATCACGCGCGGCGTGATTTCGCGCGGCTCGATCGTCACCGGCTGGTAGACGACGCGCTTTTCTTCCGGGTCGTAGCGCATTTCGACGTAACCGGACACCGGGAAGTCCTTGCGGAACGGATGGCCGATGAAGCCGTAATCGGTCAGGATGCGGCGCAGATCCGGGTGGCCTTCGAACACGATGCCGTACAGGTCGAACGCTTCACGCTCGTACCAGTTGGCCGAATTCCAGATTTCGACGACGGACGGCACGATCGGCATGTCGTCGTCGGGAGCGAACACGCGCAGACGCAGACGCCAATTGTTCGACACGGACAACAGATGCGAGACGGCCGCGAAGCGCGGGCCGTCATAGGCGCCTTCGCCGTACGATTGATAGTCGACGCCCGCGAGATCGATGAGCTGCTCGAAGCCGAGCGTGCGATCGTCGCGCAAGCGCTTGGCCACCTCGAGGTAGTCGTCCGCCTTGACGACGATCGTCAGCTCGCCGATCGACTCGGTGATGCTGGTCAGACGGCCGCCAAAGGCCGCCTCGAGGTTCGCTTTGAGGGTCTCGAGTTTGCTTGCCATAAAGTGGGGAAGCTTGCGCTTATTGACGGGCGATGGTGTTGGTGCGACGGATCTTCGCCTGAAGCTGGATCACGCCATAGACCAGCGCTTCCGCCGTCGGCGGGCAGCCGGGCACATAGACGTCGACCGGCACGATGCGATCGCAGCCGCGCACGACGGAATAGGAATAGTGGTAGTAGCCGCCGCCGTTGGCGCACGAACCCATGGAAATCACCCAACGCGGTTCGGCCATTTGGTCGTAGACCTTGCGCAGCGCCGGCGCCATCTTGTTGCACAGCGTGCCGGCCACGATCATCACGTCGGACTGACGCGGACTGGGACGGAACACAACCCCGAACCGGTCGAGGTCATACCGGGCCGCGCCCGCATGCATCATCTCGACCGCGCAACACGCGAGACCGAACGTCATCGGCCAAAGCGAACCCGTGCGTGTCCAGTTGATCAGTTTGTCGGCCGTAGTGGTGACAAACCCTTCCTTCAAGACCCCTTCGATACTCATTTGCTTTGCACTCCAGACGGGACGGTTGGCTTTATACACCGCCCGCAAGAAACCGGCGATTAACCCATCACTCCCAATCGAGTCCGCCCTTGCGCCAGATGTAGGCGAAACCGAGCAGGAGTTCGACCAGGAAAATCATCATCGCCATGAAGCCTGTCCAACCGATATCGCGCAGGGCGACGCCCCACGGAAACAGGAACGCGGTCTCGAGATCGAAAATGATGAACAGGATGGCGACGAGGTAGTAGCGCACATCGAACTTCATGCGCGCGTCTTCGAAGGCTTCGAAGCCGCACTCGTACGGCGAATTCTTTTGATTGTCGGGGCGGCTGGGCGCGAGGATCTTGCCAATACTGACAAGTGCAATGCCTAAACCGGCGCCCACGAGGAGGAAGAGCAATACGGGGAAGTAGGCTGCGAGGTTCAAGACTATCCTCTTTCGGTTGGTTCTGAGTACCGTAGGGATCGGTCCCATCCCTACAGAAAATCACTTCGTTGTACTACTCGCCTTACACCCTATACTGCATGCAAGACGTAAGCATGACTCCAGAAGTGACAATGCCAGCCGAAGCGAAGCATGCGGCTGGCATTGGATAACTTTGGTGCCGACGGCGAGACTCGAACTCGCACAGCTTTCGCCACTACCCCCTCAAGATAGCGTGTCTACCAATTTCACCACGTCGGCACTGTCTGCAATCCGGGACACAACTTGTTGGAACCCGCGAATCGCTTCAAGACTTAAATTCTAACGTGCTTCCCAGAATTGTTCAACGCACAAATGCAACTTTATGCGAAATTTATTATTTCGGAACTGCGTTGCTCGAGGGAGCCGGTGCCGCCACCGGGGCCGAAGCGATCGCAGCCGATGCAGGTGCAGCCGATGTTGCCGGAGCCGTCACCGCACCCAGCACACCCGCAGAGGGACGGGACTTGTACGAACCGAGGTAAGTTAGCGCGAGCGTCGTAATGAAGAAGACCGTCGCGAGAATCGCTGTCGTGCGGGACAAGAAATTCGCGGAACCAGTGGCGCCGAACAGGCTCCCGGACGCGCCGCTACCGAACGCCGCACCCATGTCGGCGCCCTTGCCATGCTGCAACAGCACAAGGCCGATAACGCCCAGTGCCGACAGCAACTGCACCACAATGATCAACGTTTTCAAAAACAGCATCTGACTCACCTAATTTGAGGTTTGAGCATCCGGCTCGATGGAGGGTGCCGGATACGCTTGCGTATTTGCGCTCGGCGTTAGTGAGCGTGACTCGCCACTTTCGCTTGCTCGCAAATCGCGAGGAAATCTTCACTTTTCAACGACGCGCCGCCGATCAGGCCGCCGTCGATATCCGCTTGGCCGAACAGCACCTGCGCATTCTCGGGCTTCACGCTGCCGCCGTACAACAACGCCACGCACGCGAGCGATGCATCCTTTTGCACGAGCCGCGCGCGCAAAAACGCGTGCACTTCCTGCGCCTGCTCGGCCGTGGCGCTTCGCCCCGTTCCGATGGCCCATACCGGCTCATAGGCGATGACGATACGCTGGGCCTCTTCGACCGACAGCAAATTCAACACGGCATCCAGTTGCGCGCCGACGACCGCCTCGGTCGTGCCCGCCTCGCGCTCCTCCAGCGTTTCGCCGATACAAACGATCGGCGTGAGGCCGGCCTGGAGTGCGCGGCGCGCCTTGGACGCCACCAATTCCGAGCTTTCCGCATGATACGCGCGGCGCTCCGAGTGACCGACGATCGCAAGCGTTGCACCGAATTCGCATGCCATCTCGGCCGCGACTTCGCCGGTGTAGGCGCCGTGCGTGTAGGTGGAAATATCTTGCACACCCCACGCGAGCGACTTACCCGAAAGCAATGCCTGCGTTTGCGCGAGATAAGGGGTCGGCACGCAGACGCCAATCCGAATCGCATCGGCCATCGCAGCCGCACCGTCGGCGACGGCCTGCAACAGCGCCGCGTTTTCCGCGAGGCGTCCATGCATCTTCCAATTGCCGATCACCCACTTCACTCGCTGTTCCGCCATGTGTCTCGCCCGTGTGTTGTACCCGCCGCTGCGACGCGGACGGTGCTCGCGCCACGCGAAGGCGCACGCAAAACACGCAATTTTACTGTGCCTGGCCGGACCCGGTCAAACCGGGCGGCGCCATTGGCCAGCCGCCGGGGTGACGGCCTGAGCGGGAGGAGATTTCGCCGCCCGGGCAGCGTTGCGGCGAGCGGCTGAAAAGACGCATCGAAATGCGTGTGAGCGCGCCTACTTGGCGCGAGAAGATTCGAGCGGCGGCGTACCGTCGTGAAACAGCTTGGCAAGCTGCGAACGCAGCTCGGGGGAATCGACATGATGGTGGACCGTAACGGCGTGCTGAACCGCCGCCTCGATCAACTCCCGTTCGCTATCCGCCGCCATCGATATCGTGCAGTTCATCTCGCTGGGAAACTCCCGGCAGTCGATGTATTTACGCGTCATGACGCACTCCTTCTCATTCGATTACCACCCGGCCTCCCTATGCCGGGGCCATGCCAGTCCGGCGTGAATCAATGCACCGACGGCTCGACGTTTTGATTGTGGCGACACACATTCCCCGGATCCTAGCGCCTTGATCGCGGCAGAGCACTGGCGGCGACGTTGTGGCTGCCCCCACGCACCGCGACGACGCAGGCTTGCTCGCGAGGATCGAAAACGAGATTTTTCAGATCATTGAAAGCATCATGAAAGATCGCACCGTAACCATTAATAGCGCGCGCCAGGCCAAGTCCAAAGCAGGATTTACAGATATTGGAACGTGGCCGTCATACCTTGGCTGCGCGGGATGCTGGCACCGTTCATGCGTTGCATGATGCCGACGCTCAGGCCGATAGGGCGGCCCAGTCCAGGACGATTTTGCCGATATGCTCGCCGCTTTCCATCAACGCATGGGCCTGGCTCGCCTCGTGTGCGGGCAACACGCGATAAACGATCGGCTTGATGCGCCCAGCATCGATGAGCGGCCACACCCGCTCTTTGAGCCGTGCCGCGATTTTCGCCTTGAACTCGATCGAGCGCGGCCGCAGGGTCGAACCGGTCACCGTCAAACGGCGCCGCAACACCTCGGAGAGGTTGACCTCCGCCTTCGCACCGCCCAGCAGGGCGATGATGACGAGACGGCCGCCGTCGGCGAGCGCCGACAATTCGCGTGGGACATAGCCGCCCGCGACCATATCGAGGATGACATCGACCCCGCGATCGTTCGTCAGCGATTTGACGACTTCGACGAAGTCTTCCGATTTGTAGTTGATCGCACGCTCGGCGCCGAGCGCCTCACATGCCTTGCACTTCTCGGCGGTACCGGCCGTCGCGAAGACACGAAATCCGAGCGCATGCGCGATCTGAATCGCCGTGACGCCGATCCCGCTCGAGCCGCCCTGCACGAGTAGCGTTTCGTTCTCGCCGCCCTCCCCCTCGCCGAGGCGCGCACGGTCGAAGACATTGCTCCAGACCGTGAAGAACGTCTCGGGCAACGATGCCGCCTCGATATCGGTAAGCCCCTTCGGCACCGGCAAGCACTGCGCGAGCGGCACGCTCGCATATTGCGCATAGCCGCCGCCGGCGAGTAGCGCGCAGACGCGATCGCCGACCTTCAGCCCGAACGGGTTGTGCTTTTCATCGAGCGTGCCGCCGACGATTTCCCCCGCGATTTCGAGACCCGGCAAATCGGAGACGCCTGGCGGCGGCGCATAGGCCCCTTTGCGCTGAAATACGTCGGGGCGATTCACGCCCGATGCCGACACCTTGACGAGCACTTCGCCGTGACCGGGCACCGGGTCGGGCCGTTCGGCGAGCGCCAGAACTTCCGGCCCGCCGAACTCGGTAATTTCGATCGCTTTCACATCACCTCCGAGCAGTCGCACAAAGAACGGGCACTATTCTGATGAAAAAACGGCCGGCGCGCTTGGAAAGCGGCCGGCCGTTGCTAGGAGCGATTCACTCCCGAAGTCGCGACGCAGTTACTGCTGCGGCGCCGGCTCCGAGGGGGCCGCACCCGAGCCGCCTTCGTTCAGCAGCGCTTTCGCCGACAAACGCACGCGACCCTTCTCATCCGTTTGGATGACCTTCACCTTCACTTGCTGACCTTCGGTGAGGTAGTCCTTGATGTCCTTGATACGCTCGTTAGCGATTTCGGAGATGTGCAGCAGACCGTCTTTGCCCGGCAAGATGTTCACGATCGCGCCGAACTCGAGCAGCTTGAGTACGGTGCCTTCGTACACTTGCCCGACTTCCACTTCGGCCGTGATGTTTTCGATGCGGCGCTTTGCCTCGGCCATCCCTTCGCTGCTCGTGCTCGCGATCGTCACGACGCCGTCGTCGGAGATGTCGATCGTCGTGCCCGTTTCTTCCGTCAGCGCGCGGATCACCGAACCGCCCTTGCCGATCACGTCGCGGATCTTCTCGGGGTTGATCTTGATCGTGATCATGCGCGGAGCAAACGCCGACAGCTCCGTGTTGGCGCCGGACACGGCATCCTTCATCTTGCCGAGGATGTGCATGCGGCCTTCCTTCGCCTGCGCAAGCGCGACTTGCATGATTTCCTTCGTGATCCCTTGGATCTTGATGTCCATCTGCAACGCGGTCACGCCGTCGGCCGTGCCGGCCACCTTGAAGTCCATGTCGCCGAGGTGATCTTCGTCGCCGAGGATGTCGGTGAGCACCGCGAACTTGTTGCCGTCGAGAATCAGGCCCATCGCGATGCCGGCGACGTGCGCCTTCATCGGCACGCCTGCATCCATCAATGCAAGGCAGCCGCCGCAAACCGACGCCATCGACGACGAGCCGTTCGATTCGGTGATTTCCGACACGACGCGGATCGAGTAGCCGAACTCTTCGGCGCTCGGCAGGCATGCGGCAAGCGCACGCTTGGCCAGGCGACCGTGGCCGATCTCGCGACGCTTGGGCGTGCCCACACGGCCCGTTTCACCGGTGGCGAACGGGGGCATGTTGTAGTGGAGCATGAAGCGCTCGCGGTACTCGCCTTCGAGCGCGTCGATGATTTGCTCGTCGCCCTTCGTGCCGAGCGTCGACACGACGAGCGCCTGCGTTTCGCCACGCGTGAACAGCGCCGAACCGTGCGTACGGGGCAACACGCCCGTGCGGATTTCGATCGGACGCACCGTGCGCGTATCGCGGCCGTCGATGCGCGGCTCGCCGTTCAGGATCTGGCTGCGAACGATCTTCGCTTCGATGTCGAACAAGATGTTGCCGACGGCGGTCTTGTCCGCCGGCGCTTCGCCTGCGGCCGTGGCCGCTTCCTCGAGCTTGGCGCTCGTCGCGGCGTAAACTTCCTTCAGCTTCGTCGAACGCTGCTGCTTGTTGCGCAGTTGATAAGCGGCAACGAGCTCGCCGTGTGCGATTTCGGTGACGCGCGCGATCAGCGCTTCGTCCTTCGGCGCCGGCTGCCAATCCCATTCGGGCTTGCCGCCTTCGCGCACGAGCTCGTGAATCGCGTCGATGGCCGTTTGCATTTGCTCATGGCCGAACACCACCGCACCGAGCATCACGTCTTCGGGCAATTGCTGGGCTTCCGATTCGACCATCAGCACGGCACGTTCCGTACCGGCGACGACGAGGTCCAAACGCGATTCCTTTTGCTGGCTGCGCGTCGGGTTCAGAACGTATTCGTTGTTGATGTAGCCGACGCGCGCGGCGCCGACGGGGCCGTTGAACGGCAGACCCGACACGGCCAGCGCAGCCGAAGCGCCGATCAGCGCGGGGATATCGGCCGGCACTTCCGGGTTGATCGACAGCACATGAATGACGACCTGGACTTCGTTGTAGAAGCCTTCCGGAAACAGCGGACGCAGCGGCCGGTCGATCAGGCGCGACGTGAGCGTTTCGTGTTCCGAGGGACGGCCTTCGCGGCGGAAGAAGCCGCCCGGGATCTTACCGGCCGAGTAGGTCTTTTCGATGTAGTCGACCGTCAGCGGGAAAAAGTCCTGACCGGGTTTGGCCGACTTCGCGCCGACGACCGTCGCGAGCACGACGGTGTCTTCGACGTCGACGATGACGGCGCCCGATGCTTGGCGCGCGATCTCGCCCGTTTCGAGACGAACGTTATGTTGTCCCCATTTGAATTCTTTAACGACTTTATTGAACATGGACATAGATCACTCCTTCTGTCTTCTCATCTATTTTGGGATCGCCGCCGCGATACGCTGGGCATCGCCGGACGGCGCCGGCAGCCGGCGCACCTGCGGGAAGAGGAGTGTTATGCCATTCCAGCGCCGCGCTGGAACGATGGCGGCCATCTCGCCGCGCTGGAATGACACAAAGCTCTGCCCGCCTTTGCCGACTGCTATGAAGCACCCTATAACGCGCGCAATCGATACGCGCCTGGGATTGTTACGTCCTGCACCACGTACACGCACGGTGCGTGCCGTTTAGCCTTACAGAGGTTGCGCCCGCTTGCGGCGTAAGACGTACCGCACAGGGAAGCGCTATTCCCACCGCACAAAAACAAATGCCTGTATCAGCGCACTGACACAGGCATCTTGCATAACGCGGGGGCAGCCGATTACTTGCGCAGACCGAGCTTTTCGATCAGCGAACGATAACGGTCGGCGTCCTTGCCCTTCAGGTAGTCGAGCAGCTTACGGCGACGGCTCACCATGCGCAGCAGACCGCGGCGGCTGTGGTGGTCCTTCGAGTGCGACTTGAAGTGCATCGTCAGCTCGTTGATACGCGACGTGAGCAGTGCGACTTGCACTTCGGGCGAACCCGTGTCGTTCGTGCCGCGTGCGAATTGCGCGACGATGTCGGACTTCTTGATATCAGCAACAGACATTTGATTTCCTTTAAAACAAACAGGCGGTCACGGAAGAAAGGCCGTGCCGTGGGTTACGACGAAGGGCGCATTGTAGCACAATCGAAAGCCGCAAGGCCGCCCTCTCCCTATGGCCGCTTCATCCGGCATTCGCTCGCGCTCTCGGTTTGCCCCGGCGGCAGCGCCAAGACCGTCCGGAAGCCGTAGCCCGACCCCTCGTTGTCGAAACGAACGCCCGGCGTGCCCGCCTTGTCCATCTCGATTACATAAAGGGGCTGGATCAGCTGATGGTCGTCGGCGCGCATCCATGCGCGAACGAAGCCGTTTTCGAACTTGGCCCCTTCCAGCGCTTTTGCGACCGCAACCGCATCCGTGCCGTGCGCACGGGAGATCGCATCCGCGAGCATCTCGACCATGACGTCGATGCGGGCCAGCAGGTAATCGTCGTGCGCCGCCGGGAAGCGAGCGCGGAACGCCGCGTAGTAGGCATCGGAGGCGGCGGCGTTCGCATGCGGCAAGCGCTCGCTTGCCGGTGCCGCGGTGCCCGCGTTCGGGTGCCAGTCGGCCACGGCCACGACGCGCTTCACGCCCGCCTCCCCGATCGCGGCCGGCGCATCGAGGCTGTTGCCGTAGAACGTATAGAACTTGCCGGCGAAGCCTTGCTCGCGTGCCGCTTTAACTAAGAGCGTGAGATCGTTCCCCCAATTGCCCGTGACGACGGCATCGGCGCCGCTCGCGCGCAGCTTGGCGATATAGGGGGTGAAATCCTTGACGCGGCCGATAGGATGAAACTCGTCGCCGACGATCGCAATGTCGGGCCGCCGGGCGCCGAGCGCAGCCCGAGCGAGCGCGCTGACGTCATGGCCGAAGCTGTAGTCTTGATTGAGCAGGTACACGCGCTTGACCGACTTGTCGCGCGCGATCACATCGGCAAGCGCGTTCATCCGCATGCCGGCGTGGGCGTCGAAGCGAAAATGCCAGAAGCTGCATCCCGCGCCCGTGAGCGCCGGATCGTCGGCCGAATAATTGAGGAAAAGTTCGCGGTTATCGGGGTCCCGCGCGTTTTGCTTGTCGATGGCCGACACGAGCGCGGCCGCCACGGCCGAGCCGTTACCTTGCAAGACGAACGGAATATGGCGATCTTGCGCCGCGCGTAGCTGCACGAGGGCTTGCTGGGCGCTGCCCTGACTGTCGAGAACGACCAGTTCGAGCGGATGGGCGCCGTCGGGCAGCGTCACGCCGCCGCGCGCATTGACGCGCTCGATGGCGAAGCGCACGTTGCGCTCGAGCGCCGCGCCCGCATCGGCGAACGGACCCGACATGCCCTCGATCAGCGCAAGCCGGATCGGCGCCTTTGCCGCCTCGCCGGCTGCGCTCGCTAGCGGTGCCGCGAACGCGGCTATCGCACCGGCGATCGCCGCCCACTTCGTCCATTGTTTGATCATCGCTCGTCTCTCGCACGATTCGAAAGCGCGGATCATAGGCTGTGAAGGCGCCGATTCGCAAGGGCGCCGGCACGCCGTCGGAGACATTGCCGGGGTTCCCCCTCGCGGATCGGCCGCGCCCATCTGATAGTATTCACGGTTCCCGCGCCGGTACTCCCGTCATTCGCCTCGTGCTAAGGCTGGACGTATTCCAGCCGCCGAGTAACGCCTTCTGAAACACTATGTCGAATAAGCCGCAAAGCCGCAGCCGCCTCGCCTGCTTTCTTTTGGGGACGGCACTGCTCTGCATATTGGCGACCGCAGCCGCCTATAAAGTCGGATTCGCCGCCATGGCGGCACAAGCCAATTTGAACCCCGAGCGATTGCGAGACTATACGTTTCCCGTTTGGCAGGCGCACTCGCCGCTTCAGCATGGCTTCCTGACGTTCTTGACGGCGAACGGATTCGCCGAGAAAGCGGCGTACGCCAACCACGCCACCGTCTATCTGTGGTTCATGGATGCGCTTTATCACGTGCAGCGCATCATCCCGGCGGCGACGATGCGTTTGACCGGCGCATCTCTAGCCATCTTGGCGACGCTGCTGGCCGCCGCCTTCGTCGTCCAACAGCGCCTCGACGCACGGCTGTCGCTGTCCAAGCTCATCGTTCTGGCGTTGGGATTTTTCTACGTCGCGACATTGCCGACCTATTGGATCGCCGTGGGCAGATTCAACGTCGACAACGGCTTCATCTTCGTCATGCCCCTGCTTGTCATGTTGAGTCACTATGCCGCCAACGGCGAGTGGCGGCGGCGCGGCTTTTGGTTTTGGGCGATCGCGTTGACGCTGGTCATGCCCATGGCGAGTGCCCTTTTCGCTTGCGGGATGATCGTGCGCATCGTCGCCGAAGGGCGCTTGCGCGCGCGCGATGCGGCGGCGCCGGTACTGCTCGGCGTCCTTGCCGGTTTGGTGTACCTCGAGCCCGTACTCGTGGCGAAATGGCTCGGTTTCGCCAGCGAAAATAGCACGTGGGCCTTTCGCGCCGGACTCGACGGCGACACGACCTACTTTAGCAATGCGGCCAATTCGTTGCTGTCGCCGTACTTCCGGCGCCCGGCCTACCTCGTGCTGGTCCCGGTCCTCATCGTGCTGGGCCAGTGGCTGTCGAGACCCCGCCGAGCTACCGGCGCGAGCCCCGATCGGGAAGCGGGCAACGATTGGTGGTTCGTCGCCCATATGTTTTCGTTCTATGCGCTGACGTTGCTGTTTTGGCCGCAAGCCGTGTCCATCCACCCGTATCTGTACGATGCCGTCTTGGTCGGGCCGATCGCGACGTGGATCATGATCACTTTCGCGAGACGACCTCTGGGCGCGTATGGGTTCACCGTCTGGTCTTTCTGCCTGGCGATTCTGATCATGTTCAACCTGACATCGATCGCCCAAGCCGCTCGATGCACGCAATGCGCCTACCCGCACTGGGGGCTCGCCGGCGATCGAATCGGCTGAGGCGGCGCTCGTGAAAAAGATCGCGATCTTGCAGTCGAACTACATCCCGTGGAAAGGCTATTTCGACATCATTGCCTCCGTCGACGAATTCATTTTGTACGACGACATGCAATTCACGAAGAACGATTGGCGAAACCGTAATCGGATCAAAACGCCAACGGGCCTTCAATGGTTGAGCATCCCCGTCGGCGCCAACATTCATCGGCGCATTCGCGACGTCGCGCTGCCCGCCACCGGTTGGGCGGCGCAACACTGGAAGGCCTTGTCGCTCAATTACAGCGCCGCCGCGCACTTCGAGCCTATCGCCTCTTGGCTCGCGCCCTTGTATCTCGAGAACGCCTGCCTCGACCTTTCGTCGTTCAACCGCACGATGATCGAAGCGATTTGCGCCCACCTCGGCATCGGGACGCGCATCAGCAACTCTTGGGATTACACGCTCATCGAAGGAAAGACGGAGCGGCTCGTTTCGCTTTGCCGGCAGGCAGGGGGCACCGTCTATCTTTCGGGCCCCTCGGCGCGCGGCTACCTCGACGAATCATTGTTTGCCGCGGCCGGCATCGAAGTGCAGTGGATGCGCTACGGCCCATATCCGGAATACCCGCAATTGTGGGGGCCATTCGCACACGAGGTGTCCGTGCTGGACCTTCTCTTCAATTGCGGCGACGACGCCCCGCGCTACATGACCGGAAAACAACCGTGAAGCTATCGATCGTCACCACCCTCTATCGCTCACGCGCATTTCTCGACGAGTTTTACCGGCGAGCCACCGCGGCTGCTCGCAAGCATGCGGGCGACGACTATGAAATCGTCATCGTCAACGACGGCTCCCCCGACGACAGTCTGGACATCGCAATCGAACTCGCCAGGAACGATAGCCGCGTCGTAGTCGTCGATCTGTCGCGCAACTTCGGCCACCACAAGGCCATGATGACGGGGCTCGCGCACGCCACGGGCGAGCGCATCTACCTGATCGACAGCGACTTGGAAGAGTCGCCCGAATGGCTCGAAACGTTCGAGCGCATATTGACCGAGCGCGATTGCGACGTCGTCTATGGCGTGCAAGAACAACGCAAGGGCGGCTGGTTCGAGCGAGTGAGCGGGCAATGGTTTTGGTCGCTCTTTAACGCTTTGACCGACATGTCCCTGCCGGCCAATATCGTGACGGCGCGACTCATGACAAGGCGATACGTCGATGCGCTCGTACAGCACAAGGAGCGTGAGGTATTCATGGCCGGGTTGTGGCACATCACCGGTTTCACGCAAATTGCCGCGACGGTCCACAAGCTCAGCAATGCCACGTCGACCTATACGTTCCGCAAGAAGCTCTCTTTGCTGATCAACTCGATTACCGCATTCAGCAACACGCCGTTGATCGGTATTTTCTATCTAGGCGTCGGCATCTCGTTGCTGGCCGCCGTCTATATCGTCTGGCTACTCGTGTTTTGGCTATTTCTGAATCGTCCGCCAACCGGTTGGACTTCGGTGATGGCCTCGATTTGGCTACTGGGCGGATTGATCATGTCGAGCATCGGAGTCATCGGCATCTATCTTTCGAAGATCTTTTCGGAGGCCAAACAACGCCCGTACACTATCGTTCGGCAAATTTACCGACGGGAATCATGACTCGACGGATCGTATTCCTCTGTTCAGGAGGCGGCGGCAATTTACGGTTCATCGCACGCGCGGCCGAACTCGGTACGTTGCCCGATGCGACGATCGCGGCCGTCCTCACCGACCGCGAATGCCTCGCGAATCAATTTGCGCGCGAGCAAGGCCTGCCGACTGAAGTGCTCGATTTCGGCGGCGAACGTCAACAAGCGGTCGTTACCGCGCTCGAAGCGCTCGCACCCGACGTGGTCGTGACCAACGTACACAAGATCCTTTCGCCCGCGGTGATCGAAGCGGCTCGGGGACGGCTGATCAATCTGCACTATTCGCTGCTGCCCGCGTACGGCGGCGTCATTGGAACTCGGCCCGTGGAGTTGGCGCTCGCAAACGGCGCGAAGTTTATTGGCGTAACCGCCCATGAGGTCGATGTCGCCGTCGACGCCGGCCGGCCCATCATCCAAGCCGTCCTTCCGACCGAGCCGGCCGACACCGTTGCATCCGTCATGGACACGATCTTCCGTTGCGGCTGCCTAGTGTTGCTCGAGGCGCTACGCGCGCCCGGCGAATCGCCGTCGCGGGCGCCGGCGCGCCTTTGCATTCATGGCCGCGAGGTGTTCATCAACCCCGCGCTGTCGTTCTCCGTCAGCGCATTCGACGAACCGTTCTGGCAAGCGTTGGCGGCTTACCCCGCATCGCCCGTGACGGGCTCGATGCGTTCATGAGTCAGCGAACCGAAGTGGGAAGGCAGGCCTAATGGCGCAAATTACGAGCGGCATCCGCGCGATACTCTCACAACCCGTCGTGTATTCGGCGTTCCAGCGCTTCATGGGGGCATACGACGATCGCGAGCGCTACGTACGGGAATTCCTGCGTCCAGTCGCAGGCATGCGCGTGCTCGATATCGGCTGCGGCCCGGCGGACATCCTCGCGCATTTGCCGGACGTCGAATACCATGGGTTCGACATCAGCGAGCAATATATCGAAACGGCTCGGCGTCGTTTCGGCGATCGCCGCGCACGATTCGCATGCAAGCATCTATGCCCCGATGACCTCGATACCTTGCCTCGTTTCGACCGGGTCATTGCAATCGGGCTTTTGCATCACCTGGACGACGAGACCGCGCGTGGGGTCCTGCGCATGGCGTCGTCCCGATTGGCGGAGGGCGGCCGCTTGGTTACGCTAGATCCGTGCCTAACGGCGGATCAGAATCCGGTCGCACGCTGGCTCGTAAAATCGGATCGCGGTCGGAATGTCCGTACGCTCGAAGGATATGAAGGTCTCGCTCGCGCGGCTTTCGATCGCGTGCATGCCACCGTCCGCCATAAGCGCTGGATCCCCTATACGCATTGCCATGTCGTCTGTGAAAACGACGGCACGCGCCCTCGCCCATCCGTAAGCGAATCGACGGACATACTATGAGCAGCGACAAAATCGAATTCAACCGCCCGTACATGACCGGGCGAGAGCTACAGTACATTGCCGAAGCTAACGAAGGGCATCGTCTCGCGGGCGACGGTCCGTTCACCAAACGCTGCCATCAATGGTTGGAAGCACGGACGGGCGCCCAAAAGGCGCTCTTGACACACTCGTGTACCGCCGCGCTGGAAATGGCCGCGCTGCTACTCGATATCGCGCCCGGCGACGAAGTCATCATGCCGTCCTATACGTTCGTGTCGACGGCAAATGCGTTCGTCCTACGCGGCGGCATCCCGGTCTTCGTCGATATCCGCGACGACACGCTGAATTTGGACGAGCGGCTCGTGGAAGAAGCGATTACGCCCCGAACCCGCGCTATCGTCCCCGTGCACTATGCGGGCGTATCGTGCGAGATGGATACGCTCATGGAGATTGCGGGCCGTCGTGGGCTCGCCGTCGTGGAAGATGCGGCCCAAGGCGTGGAGTCGACCTACAAGGGCCGCGCGCTCGGAAGCATCGGAACATTCGGCGCACTCAGCTTTCACGAAACGAAAAATGTCATTTCGGGCGAAGGCGGAGCGCTGCTCGTCAACGACACCGCGTATAGCACGCGCGCCGAAATCATTCGCGAAAAGGGCACCGACCGAAGCCGCTTCTTCCGCGGTGAGGTCGACAAATACACCTGGCAAGAGGTTGGTTCGTCGTTCTTGCCCGGTGAATTGGTCGCCGCGTTTCTTTGGGCGCAACTCGAACGTGCCGACAGCATCACGCACACGCGCCTCGAGGCATGGGCGCGCTACCACGAGCTGCTTGCGCCGCTCGAGCAGCAAGGGGTATTGCGCAGGCCCTACATCCCGGAGCAATGCGGACACAACGCGCATATGTACTACGTCCTTCTTTCGGAAGGGATAGAGCGTCAGAAGGTGCTCGACGCGCTAAAGGAAAGTGGCATCTATTCGGTTTTTCATTACGTTCCGCTCCACACGTCGCCTGCGGGACAACGTTACGGAAGGGTGCATGGAAACCTCGACGTCACCGACCGTCAGGCCGAACGTCTCATTCGTCTGCCACTGTGGATCGGCTTGAACGCCGCACAGCAAGAGCGCATCGTCGCGATACTAAGCAGCGCCTGCCGGAACTGATTCGCTATGGGTTCGTATTTGCTAATCTTGCCGGTCGCATCGCTCGTCGCATACAGCCAGCTCATGGTCAAATGGCGAGCGACCTCGCTGCCTATTGCGACGAGTCTAACCGGCAAGCTGGTAACCATGTTCGCCGACCCGCTGATTTTGTCGGCGTACGCGGCCGCCCTCGCCGCGTCGGTGGCCTGGCTACTCGTAGTTACGAAGCTGCCGCTGACCATCGCATTTCCGGTCTATATCGGCGTGACGTTCGTGATGGTGGTGCTCGGCGGGCACCTGATGCTCGGTGAGCCGCTCCCTTTTGCGCGGCTTGCGGCACTCGTGCTGATCGTCGCGGGAATCGCGCTCGGTATGTCATCGAACACATGAGCTCGGCAAACGCGAAGCAATACGATATCGACGGGTGGCTGCATACCGTCGCCGAGCGCATCGAGAGGGAGGCGCCCGAATTGCGCGACGTGTTCGAGCTTTATTCGGGCGAAGCTCGCTTCGGACGCCGCTTCATCGCGACCGACCTCGACCGTTTGCCGCGCGGTTCGCGCGTGCTGGAGGTTGGCGCCGGATCGTGCCTGCTCAGTTGCCAGTTGGTCCGCGAAGGTTTCGACGTCGTAGCGCTGGAACCCGTCGGCATCGGCTTCTCGCATTTTCGGCGCATGCAAAGTCTGGTCGCACAATTGGCGTCCGAGATGGGATGTATGCCGAAGGTGCTCCAGCAGCAAGCGGAGACGCTGGACGCACGAGACGATTTCGATTTCGCGTTTTCCGTCAACGTCATGGAACACGTACGCGACGTCGCCGGCGTGATCGCGCGCGTTGGCATGGGGTTAAGGCGCGGCGCCAGTTATCGCTTCACTTGCCCCAACTATGCATTCCCGTACGAACCGCACTTCGATATGCCGACGCTCTTCGGCAAGCGCTTGACAGAGCGCTTGATGAACAGACGAATCTTCGGAAATCAAAAGCTAGACGATCCGGTTGGCACCTGGCAGTCGTTAAACTGGATAACGGTGGGCCAAATCGTCCGTGCGGTAGGCCGGCACCCCGAGTTGCGCGTCGCGTTCAGTCGAGATCTGCTGACGTCGACGCTCGAGCGCGTCACCCGCGACCCGGAGTTCGCGGCTCGTCGTTCCGCCGTCGTCCGCAATGGCATCGCCCTACTCGTTCGCTCGGGTCTACATCGGTTACCCGCCGCACTACCCGCATCGATGCTGCCGATCATAGACTGTCGGATAGAAAGGCCCGCGAACTGACGCAGCCCCGTATTCGTGCGACTGTGATAAAACCGCGGACGTGAGAGTCATCGGAGGATTTATGATCAAGCAACTTTCCGCCGCGTTCGCGTGTGCTGCGTTCGTCGCGCTCGCAGGCTGCGCGCAGCCGTGGCAAGGGTTTTCGGCCGGGCAGGATCAATCCGCACTTGTCGCCCGTCTGGGTCCGCCACGCGAAATTTACGACCTGCCGAACGGCGGCAAGCGCCTCATGTGGCCAACCCAGCCGATGGGAGAAACGACGACGGCTGCCGATGTGGACGCCGCGGGCAAGATCGTGACCGTGCGCCAGGTGCTCCAGCCGAACGAGTTCTACAAGGCGCAAATCGGCACTTGGACGAAACAGGACGTACTCGTCAACTTCGGCCGCCCGGAGGAAACGGCTTATTTCCCGCTGATGAAGCGCGAAGTCTGGACTTACCGCTACCAGGAAGACAACGTCTGGTACCAGCTCTATCACTTCTACTTCGATCCGCAGGGCATTCTCCGGCTGACGCAAAAGACGCCCGACCCGCTGCACGAGCCCGAGCGCGACCGGATGTGGTGAAGCAAGTCTGCGACTGACTGCGCGCGTGCACGTATCTGAAAAAAACCCTCGCCGGCCATAACCTGACGAGGGTTTCGCATACAACCGGACACACGCGCTGCCCGTATCCGCTCAAACGCCCTGCGGATTCACCTTTTCCACGTTCGCGTACAGCTTGTTCAGCGCAGAGATGTAGGCCTTGGCGGAAGCCGCCACGATGTCCGGGTCCGTGCCGACGCCGTTCACGATGCGCCCGCTCTTGGACAAGCGCACCGTCACCTCGCCCTGCGCCTGCGTGCCCGTCGTAATTGCGTTCACCGAGTACAGCAGCAACTCGGAACCGCTGCCCACTTCACCCTCGATCGCATTGAGCGTGGCATCGACGGGACCGTTGCCGCGCGCCTCGCCCACCGTCTCCTTGCCGTCGACCGAAAACACGACGCGCGCATGCGGACGCTCGCCCGTTTCCGAATGCTGCGCCAGCGAAACGAACTTGTAGTGCTCGCGTTCGGCCGCCGCGGCCGATTCCTCGGAGACGATCGCAATGATGTCCTCGTCGTAGATCTCAGCCTTGCGATCGGCCAGTTCCTTGAACCGTGCGAACGCTTGATTCAGTTCGCCCTCGCTGTCCAGCGAGATGCCGAGTTCTTGCAGCCGTTGCTTGAATGCATTGCGGCCCGAGAGCTTGCCGAGCACGATCTTGTTCGCGCTCCAACCCACGTCTTCCGCACGCATGATTTCGTAGGTATCGCGCGCTTTGAGCACGCCGTCCTGGTGAATGCCCGACGCATGCGCGAATGCATTGGCGCCCACCACCGCCTTGTTCGGCTGAACGACGAAACCCGTGATTTGCGAGACGAGCTTGGACGCCGGGACGATCTGCGTCGTGTCGATACCCACGTCCAGACCGAAATAGTCCTTGCGCGTCTTCACGGCCATCACGATTTCCTCGAGCGCCGTATTGCCCGCGCGCTCGCCGAGGCCGTTGATCGTACATTCCACTTGGCGCGCCCCGCCGATCTTCACACCGGCGAGCGAGTTCGCCACCGCCATGCCGAGGTCGTTGTGACAGTGCACCGAAAAGATCGCCTTATCCGAGTTCGGAATACGCTCGCGCAACGTCTTAACGAGATTGCCGTACAGCTCGGGAACGCCGTAACCGACGGTATCCGCGATGTTGATGGTCGTCGCCCCTTCGTCGATCACGGCTTCCAGGATGCGGCACAGGAAGTCCATGTCGGAACGGCTGCCGTCCTCGGGCGAGAATTCGACGTCGTTCGTGAACTTACGCGCGAAGCGCACGGCCAAGCGCGCCTGCTCATACACCTGCTCCGGCGTCATGCGCAGCTTTTTCTCCATGTGCAGAGGCGAAGTTGCGATGAACGTATGGATACGGAAGTGGTCGGCGGGAGCGAGCGCGTCGGCGGCCCGCTGGATGTCCTTGTCGTTCGCACGGGCGAGCGAGCAGATCGTGCTGTCCTTGATCAGCGAGGCAATCGTATTGATCGCATCGAAGTCACCGTTCGAGCTGGCCGCGAACCCGGCCTCGATCACGTCGACCTTCATCCGCTCGAGTTGCTTCGCGATACGGATCTTCTCTTCCTTCGTCATCGACGCGCCAGGCGACTGCTCGCCGTCACGCAACGTCGTGTCGAAAATAATCAGCTTGTCTGCCATCTCATGTCTCCAGGGGACGTTTGCTTTCGGAATACGGGGGTGAATACGGAAAATGGAATTCGGGCGTTTGCGCCACCGCAGGCGACGCCGAACAACGAACGAGGCAGACGGGGGCGAGAACGATCAGCGCGGTAGGCGCGCTAGCGCTAGCGCGCATAGAGGCGCACCGGCGAGAAGGGATAGGCGGGGGAAGGTCAAGATTGCCATGTCGCCGACTATAGCGGCATTCGCGAAATCGCGCAATCGGCCCGGCCCCAGCCGGACGGCCACGCGGCCCCGGGGAAGATGGCCCTCCCGGAGCCGCCATGGCGCGCGAGAGAGCCGACACGTTTTTAGTGATCGTGCGGAACGGACCGGGCTGGGTTGTCGCGCCCGCGCACGGCCATATAGGCCCAGAACACGTAGCCCGACAGGCCGTACAGCACGAACAGCCCGAACAGCATCAGCGGCGGATCGGACGACACGAGCACGAACGCCACGACGACCAGCAAAATCGCGGCGAACGGCACGCGATGGCGAACATCCAAGGCCTTGCCGCTATAGAACGGCGCATTCGACACCATCGTCACGCCCGCATAAATGGTCAACGCGAACGCAACCCACGGCAACCAAACCAGCTTGAGCGGGACCCGATTGTCGGTCGCGAGCCACACGAAGCCCGCGATCAGCGCGGCCGCGGCCGGGCTCGGCAGCCCTTGGAAGAAGCGCTTGTCGACGACGCCGATGTTGGTATTGAAGCGCGCCAACCGCAGCGCGGCGCCCGAGCAGTAGACGAACGCCGCAAGCCATCCCCAGCGCCCGAGATCCTTGAGCACCCACTCGTACATGACGAGTGCAGGCGCCACCCCGAACGAAACCATATCGGACAGGCTGTCGAACTGTTCGCCGAATGCGCTTTGCGTGTGCGTCATCCGAGCGACGCGCCCGTCCATACCGTCCAGCACCATCGCGACGAAGATCGCGATCGCCGCGATCTCAAAGCGCACGTTCATCGCCTGCACGACGGCGAAGAAGCCGCAAAAGAGCGCGGCCGTGGTGAACGCGTTCGGCAGCAAATAGATGCCGCGAGTGCGCAAAAATTGCTGGCGCGCGGCGCGGCGGCTTTCGGCGGGGGCCATCTCGGACCCCAGCGTCTTATTGCGCCTGAACGGATTGCGCCGGAACGGGCGCGGCATCGGTGTCGTACCGGAGCGCGGACGACGCGGTTTGAAAGCGGCCATCTGACTCTCCTGCCGCGGCGTTACAGTTCGGCGAGGATCGTCGACGAGGCGAACACCTTCTCGCCGATCGACACCTTCGCGCGGCTGCCAAGCGGCAGGTAGACGTCGACGCGCGAACCGAAGCGAATGAATCCATAACGCTGGCCACGCGAAAGCGGCTCGCCGGTGCGCACGTAGCACAAAATCCGCCGAGCGATCAGGCCCGCGATCTGCACCGACGTGACCGTCTGCCCGTTCGCCGTTTGAATGACGACGGCATTGCGCTCGTTCTCGGTCGATGCTTTATCGATGGCGGCGTTCAGGTACGCCCCCGGGAAATATTCGACCTTGGTGATCGCGCCGTCCACGGGCGAGCGTTGCGAGTGGACGTTGAAGACGTTCATGAACACGCTGATCTTCAGCGCCTCACGATCGGCATAAGGATCGCGCGTGGTTTCGACCGCGACGATACGGCCGTCGGCCGGACACAAAACGGCGTTCGCCTGCGTCGGAATCGGGCGCGGCGGATCGCGGAAAAATTGCACGACGAAGATTAGGATCAGCCAGAACGGCCAGGCAAAGCCGAATCCCGCGACCGCGTGGATCAACAGCGCGACGACGGCGGCAATCGCGATGAACGGCCAGCCTTCGCGTGCGATGATCGGGTGTGGGTAATTCATGGATTGTTTCGAACTTTTTGTAAAACCACTAGGATAGCAAAAGCCGCCCCGCACGAGACGCACGGGACGGCTTTTGAGGGGTCGGCCCGGCTGCCAAACGCGGCTTAACGCCGCTCGGCGAACGCGATTCGGGGTCCTATCCCCCGAATCGGCCGGACTCGCGCGTCATCGCTGCGCGCGAGCGAACCGTAATGCTTAGTTCTTCGATTGGTCGACGAGCTTGTTCTTGGCGATCCAGGGCATCATCGCGCGCAGCTTGCCGCCGACTTGCTCGATCTGGTGCTCGGCCATCAAACGGCGACGCGATTGCAGCGTCGGCGCGCCGGCGCGGTTTTCGAGAATGAAGCTCTTCGCGTACTCGCCCGTTTGAATGTCCTTCAGAACGTCCTTCATGACCTTCTTCGTCTCTTCGGTCACGACGCGCGGACCCGTGACGTACTCGCCGTACTCGGCGTTGTTCGAGATCGAGTAGTTCATATTGGCGATGCCGCCTTCGTAGATCAGATCCACGATGAGCTTGAGCTCGTGCAAGCACTCGAAGTACGCCATTTCCGGCGCGTAGCCCGCTTCCACGAGCGTTTCGAAGCCCGCCTTGATGAGCTCGACCGTACCGCCGCACAGCACGGCTTGTTCGCCGAAGAGGTCGGTTTCCGTTTCTTCACGGAAGTTCGTCTCGATGATGCCGGCACGGCCGCCGCCGTTGGCCGCTGCGTACGAGAGCGCCACGTCGCGTGCCGCGCCCGACTTGTCTTGCGCCACGGCGATCAAATGGGGCACGCCGCCGCCTTGTGAGTACGTCCCGCGCACGGTGTGGCCCGGTGCCTTCGGCGCGATCATGATCACGTCGAGGTCGGCACGCGGAATGACTTGGCCGTAGTGCACGTTGAAGCCGTGCGCGAACGCGAGCGCCGCGCCTTCCTTGATGTTCGCGTGCACTTCGTTCTTGTAGACGTCGGCGATTTGCTCGTCGGGCAACAGCATCATGACGACGTCCGCGCCCTTCACGGCTTCGGCCACTTCCTTCACCGTCAGGCCCGCGCCTTCGGCCTTCTTCCACGACGCGCCGCCTTTGCGCAGGCCAACCGTCACACGCACGCCGCTGTCTTTCAGGTTCAGTGCGTGGGCATGGCCTTGTGAGCCGTAGCCGATGATCGTCACGTCCTTGCCTTTGATGAGGGACAGGTCGGCGTCTTTATCGTAGAAAACTTTCATGTCGATTCCTTCGCGTTAATCGTATTCGTGAAATTCATTAAACGCGCCCGCCGGCCGGCGAGCGCTGATCGTCTTAGCGTTATACCTTCAAGATGCGTTCGCCGCGCCCGATACCCGAGCTGCCCGTGCGGACCGTCTCGAGAATCACGGTGGCGTCGAGCGCTTCGATGAAGGCGTCGAGCTTGTCGCTCGCCCCCGTCAGCTCGATCGTATAGGTCTTTTCGGTCACGTCGATGATACGGCCGCGGAAGATATCCGCCATCCGCTTCATTTCTTCGCGTTCCTTGCCGACCGCCCGTACCTTGATCAGCATCAGCTCGCGCTCGATGTGGGCGCCTTCTGTCAAGTCGACCACCTTCACCACCTCGATCAGGCGGTTCAAGTGCTTCGTGATCTGTTCGATCACGTCGTCCGAGCCAATGGAGACGATGGTCAGGCGCGACAGCGAACGGTCTTCCGTCGGCGCCACCGTCAAGGTTTCGATGTTATAGCCGCGAGCCGAAAACAGACCGACCACGCGCGAGAGCGCACCCGGTTCGTTCTCCAGCAAGACGGAGATGATATGTCTCATGTTGCTTTCCCGTTTATCCAGATGTCGATTGCCAGGAACCTAACGCCCGCCTCGCCGCGCTTCGATGCGCCCTTCGTGAGGGCGGCTGTGCGCGCGAGCGGTCGCGAAAGGTCCGTTATGCGTCTTTAGAGGTCTTCCGAGCCGAGCAGCATCTCGGTGATGCCCTTGCCGGCTTGAACCATCGGCCAGACGTTTTCGGTCGGATCGGTCTGGAAATCGAGAAATACGGTGCGATCCTTCAAGCGCAGTGCTTCCTTCAGCGCCGGCTCGACATCGGACGTCTTTTCAACTCGGATGCCGACGTGGCCGTACGCCTCGGCCAGCTTCACGAAGTCGGGCAGCGCATCCATATACGAATGGGAGTAGCGCTTGCTGTATTCGATCTGCTGCCACTGGCGCACCATGCCCAGATAGCGGTTGTTCAGCGAGATGATCTTGACGGGCGTGTCGTATTGCTTGCAGGTGGACAGCTCCTGGATACACATCTGGATCGAGCCTTCGCCCGTGATGCAGACGACTTCCGAATCGGGATGCGCCATCTTCACGCCCATCGCCGCCGGCAGGCCGAAGCCCATCGTGCCGAGGCCGCCCGAGTTGACCCAGCGACGCGGCTTATCGAAGCGGTAGAACTGCGCGGCCCACATCTGGTGTTGGCCCACGTCAGAGCAAACGAACGCGTTGCCGTCCGTCAACTCCCAGAGCTTTTCCACCACGTACTGCGGCTTGATGATTTCGCTCTTGCGGTCGTACTTCAGGCAATCCTTCGCGCGCCAGCCTTCGATGTCCTTCCACCACTCGGCCAGCGCCGCCGTATCGGGACCGTGCTCGGCGTGCTGAAGCTGCTCGATCATCTCCTTGAGCACTTCCTTGACGTCGCCGACGATCGGAATATCGACCTTCACGCGCTTGCTGATCGAGGACGGGTCGATGTCGATGTGAATGATCTTGCGCGGGCGCGACGAGAAATGCTCCGGATCGCCGATCACGCGATCGTCGAAACGCGCGCCGATCGCGATCAGCACGTCGCAGTTCTGCATCGCCATATTGGCTTCGTACGTCCCGTGCATGCCGAGCATGCCGAGGAATTTCTTATCGCTCGCGCGGTAACCGCCAAGACCCATCAACGTGTTCGTGACGGGATAGCCGAGCAAATCGGCGAACTGATTCAATTCGCGCGACGCATCGGCCAGGATGATCCCGCCGCCCGTGTAGATGTAAGGACGCTTGGCCGAGAGCAGCAGCGATACCGCCTTGCGGATCTGGCCCGAATGGCCCTTCGTCACCGGGTTGTACGAACGCAGCGTCACGCTTTTGACGGGCTCGTATTGGCAAGGCGTTTTCGAAATGTCTTTCGGGATATCGATCAGCACCGGGCCCGGACGTCCCGTCCGAGCGATGAAGAAAGCCTTCTTAACCGTCGCGGCCAGCTCGCGCACGTCTTTCACAAGGAAATTGTGCTTCACGCAAGGACGCGTGATGCCGACGGTGTCGCATTCTTGGAAGGCGTCTTGGCCGATCGCGGCCGTCGGCACCTGCCCGCTGATGATCACCATCGGGATGGAGTCCATATAGGCGGTGGCGATGCCGGTGACGGCATTGGTCACGCCGGGGCCGGACGTCACGAGACAGACGCCGACTTTGCCCGTGGAGCGCGAGTAGGCGTCGGCCGCATGTACGGCTGCCTGCTCATGGCGCACGAGCACGTGCTGGACTTTGTCCTGCTTATAGAGTTCGTCGTAGATATACAGTACCGCGCCGCCGGGATAGCCCCAAAGCACCTCGACGCCCTCGTCGGCCAATGCGCGCATGAGCACGGTGGCACCGATCGAACCGGCTTCGTGGGAAGGAGTGGTATCCGACGTGGAGAATTCCGCGCTGGGCATGTTCATCGTTAACCTTTCGAATTTTCGGCAAAAAATTGATCGGGTGCTCTCTACCGGGCTTGTGGCTCGGGTTCAAGCGGCGCGTCCACTTTGACAGACGAGCCTCATGGGCCCGTCCAAAAAGAGACAAATCACTTATGTCGCGAACCGGAAACCTTATCGGTTGCGGGCCCGCAGGTCAAGCAAAAGTTCTTAGCGCGCGTACGGGCCGCCACACTGGAATCGGCCCCTTTTCCGCGCCAAAATAGCGCATCTTTTACTCATCGATACACGGCTACACACCCATCGCCCCGAAAGTTTGCTAGCATCCGCGAGTTTTACGACATTTTTCTATCGATTACGGCGCACGCGAAAGTTTCGCGCCGCCCCCTCGGATGGCATCAGACAAGGAACTCGCCGATTTTCTGGCGGGCGTCGAAAGGCGCGCGTTTAAGCACACCGTCTACGCCGTGCGCGACGACGACGCCGCCCTCGACATCGTCCAGGACGCGATGATCAAGCTCGCCGAAAAATACGGCGACCGTTCGCCTGCCGAGCTGCCGCTCCTATTTCAGCGTATCTTGCAAAATGTGATGCATGACTACTTTCGTCGTCAGAAAGTACGCAACACATGGGTCAGCCTATTTTCGTCGCTCGGCAGCGGCGAGGACGACGAATTCGACCCGCTCGAGACCATCGAAGCCGACGACAGTTCGAGCGCCGGCCTGAGCAGCGAGCAAAAGCTCGAACGCGACCAAGTATTGGCCCTGATCGACGCGGAGATTCAAAAATTGCCGGCACGTCAACGGGAGGCGTTTCTCATGCGTTACTGGGAAGATATGGATGTCGCCGAGACCGCCGCCGCGATGGGCTGCTCCGAGGGTAGCGTGAAAACGCACTGCTCGCGAGCGACGCACACATTGGCAGTCGCGCTCAAGGCCAAAGGAATTACGCTATGAGCTCCGCTCCAGACACTAAAGAACTCGAGTTCGCGGGGAAGATTCGCCGCGCGCTCGACGAAAGCACAGCCGACTTGCCCGCCGCCACGCTCGAACGCTTGGCCGGCGCGCGTCGTCTCGCCCTCGCACGCAAGAAGCCCGAACCCGTATCCGCTCCGGTTTTCGTACCGGTGCTCGCGCACGCAGGCGCCGACGCCGGCGCAACGTTCGACGCTCCGCCCGCAGGCAAACGGCGGGGCTCGCCGCTTGCCCGCATCTTGCGCATATGGCCCGTTGTCGCGCTTGTCGGCGGCATCGCGGTTATTGCCTATTGGGAAAACCTGCAACGCTCCGCCGAACTGGCCGATATCGACGCGGCCATGCTCAGCGATGATCTGCCCCTCAATGCATACCTCGACCACGGGTTCAATGCGTACCTGTCGCGAGCGCGCTAAGGCAGGCGGAGAATAACGGGGTGAGCTACAAGCGCGGCTTGGCGGTTGTGTTCGGATGCGCGATCGCAGCGGCGGTCGCGTTCGCCGCCACCTACCCTCGATTTTTCGGCGAACCCTCCACGCGTCAGATGGCGGGCGCGCCAGGCGTTGCCTTGCCTACAACCGCGCCGCTGGCCGTCGAATTTCCCCCGCTCGCAGCAGACACCAATCCGCTCTCGTGGTCGCACCTAAGCGATGCGCAGCACGAGGCGCTCGCGCCCTTCGCGTCCGAATGGAACACGTTCAGCGACGAGCGCAAGCGAAAATGGATCAAGATCGCGTCGCGTTTCGCGAAGTTGTCGCCGGAAGCGCAAAAGCGGCTGCATGAGCGGATGAGCGAATGGGTCCGGATGACCCCCGATCAGCGGCGGGTTGCGCGCGAAAACTATCAAGTTTCCAAGGCGCTGCCCGCACAGGCGCGCAAAAAGGCCTGGCAGGCGTACCAAGAACTGACGCCCGAGCAGAAAGCGAAGCTCACCGCCATCGGGCGTAAGCGCCGGCCCACGATCGTGAGCGCGCCCCCGTCGGGTGAGCGCAGTGAGATCCGCGGACTGAACCGACTCGTCAACCCGTCGCTCGCCGCGAGCGGCGCAGCGAGCGCGGCGGCCGCCGCAGGCGCCGCTTCAGGCTTGCCGGCCTCGGGCGGCACGCCGGCTTCGGGGGCCGTGAATTCGACCGTCCCCGTGCCGGCGACGCCGATGTCGCCGTCGGACGCGCCGTCCATTTTCCGCGGCGCCTGACCCGGATGGCCTCGCCGGTTCCGAGCACCCCACCGCTGGCCGAGATTCCGGCCGCCGCCGGCGTGCCCTCCATCCGCCGCCGGCTCGCGGCATTGGTCTACGAGGGCGTGCTGCTGTTCGGCGTGGTATTCATCGCCGGCTATTTGTTCGGCACGCTCACGCAACAGCGCAACGGCCTGACGCACCACAATCTACTGACGATATGGGTTGCGCTCGTTGTCGGCGCCTATTTCGTCTGGTGTTGGACCCGCGGCGGCCAGACCCTGCCGATGAAAACCTGGCGGCTAAGGCTCGTCGCCACCGAAACCGGCCGCCCACCCAGCGTCGCCCGCGCGCTCGCGCGCTACATCGCCGCTTGGCTCTGGTTCCTCCCGCCGCTCGCCTTGCATCCGCTTTTGCAGCTCTCGGTCCCGGCCACGCTCGCCGCGACCGCGGCCTGGTTCGCGCTCTGGGCCGCCGCTGCCTGCCTGGACCCCGCCCGGCAATTCCTCCACGACCGCCTCGCCGGTACCCGCATCGTCACCATCGAGCGCAACTGAGAACGGGCGACGCGCCTCTCGCTTTCGAATCGCCGTAATAAGAAGTTCTTGTGACTGTCATGTGGCAGTCACGGGCGCATGGCGCAATGAGCGCCATGTACAACTCGACGCGAGAAGCCATGGACCGCACGACGTCCGCGACTTCCCTCCTTAGGCAACTCGGCGCAAGCGTCGAAACCGTCCCCTTCGATGCGGCCTTGCCCGGCGGCCATCCCGCGCTGCCGTCCGGCCCTGATACGGGCGACGCATCGGGACATCAACATGACGAGGGCGTCGGCGATCCGCTGCGCTACCGCACGATTTGGCTGTCCGACATCCACCTCGGATCGAGCGGTTGCCAAGCGCCCTACCTGCTCGACTTCCTGCGGCACAACGAGTCGGAATACCTGTATCTCGTCGGCGACATCATCGACGGCTGGCAGTTGAAGAAAGGCTGGTACTGGCCGCAAGCGCACAACGACGTCGTCCAAAAGGTGCTGCGCAAGGCCCGCAAAGGCACGCAGGTCATCTACGTCCCCGGCAATCACGACGAAGGCGCCCGGCAATTTTGCGACCTCGCCTTCGGCGACATCCATGTTCGCGGCGAAGCGTTCCATACGACGCTCACGGGCAAACGCCTTTGGATCGTCCATGGCGACTTGTTCGACGGCGTGATCCAGCACGCGAAATGGCTCGCGTATCTCGGCGATACGGCCTATACGGCGATCCTCGTCCTCAATCGCTGGTTCAACCGCTTGCGCAGCCGGTTCGGCCTGCATTACTGGTCGCTCTCGCAGTACCTGAAGCACCAGGTCAAGAACGCGGTCAACTTCATCTCTTCGTTCGAGCATGTGATGGTCGAGGAAGCCCGGCGGCGCGGCTGCGACGGCGTAGTTTGCGGTCACATCCATAAAGCCGAGATCCGGGACGTCGACGGCTTGCTCTATTGCAACGACGGCGATTGGGTCGAAAGTTTGTCGGCACTCGTCGAAACCCTCGACGGCGAACTCAAGCTGGTCTACTGGACCGTGATGCGCTCGCCGGCCGAGCAACAGCGCAAAACCAAGGCTACGGCCTAACCGCTTCGCGAACCGGATCCGACCGCATGAAAATCATGATCGTCACCGACGCCTGGGAACCGCAGGTCAATGGCGTCGTGCGTACCTTGAAGAACACCACGCGCGAGTTGACGGCGCTCGGTCATCGCGTCGAGTTGATGACGCCGCTCGAATTCCGCACGATCCCGTGCCCGACCTATCCGGAAATTCGCCTTTCGCTATTCCCGCGCCGGCGCGTGCATGCCCGAATCGACGAGTTCGCTCCGGACGCACTGCACATCGCCACCGAAGGTCCGCTCGGCCTAGCCGCGCGCGCCTACGCATTACGTCACGGATTGCCGTTCACGACGGCCTATCACACGCGCTTTCCCGAGTATGTGCAAGCGCGCTTCGGCATTCCGACTTCGGCGACCTATCGCTTCTTGCGTTGGTTTCATCGCGCCTCGCTCGCCGTCATGGCGCCGACGCCCGTCGTCAAGAGCGATCTCGAGCAGCACGGCTTCGACAACGTGGTCTTGTGGACCCGAGGCGTCGATCTCGAGATCTTCCATCCGATGGATTCGAAGGTGCTTAACACCGCACGGCCGATCTTCTTGTACGTAGGCCGGGTGGCGATCGAAAAGAACGTCGAAGCTTTCCTGAAGCTCGATTTGCCCGGCTCGAAATGGGTCGCGGGCGAAGGCCCGGCGCTCGCCGAACTCAAATCGCGTTACCCGGAAGCCAATTACCTCGGCGTGCTCAGCCAATCCGAATTGGCGAAGGTCTACGCCGCGGCCGACGTGTTCGTATTCCCGAGCCGCACCGACACCTTCGGCCTCGTGCTGCTCGAGGCGCTCGCATGCGGCACCCCCGTCGCGGCGTACCCCGTTACCGGCCCGATCGATGTGCTGGCCGGCGGCAACGCGGGGGCGATGAACGAAGATTTGCGCGAAGCATGCCTCGACGCGTTGAAGATCGATCGCGCCGACGCGCGCGCCTGGGCCGAGCGCTTCTCGTGGCAAGCCGCCTCGATGCAGTTCGCGGCCCACTTGAAGCCGCTCCCGCGTGCAAGCGGGCAAGAGGAAAACGCGGCCGCATGAAACGCGACGAGCCGCTCATGCACGACGAATCCGCCGATCGGGCCCATCTGGCCGAGCCGAGTGAAAGCGCGCAGCACGAACCGCTTTCGCCCGACGATCCGCTGGCCCCGCTCCCGTTCAACCCCTATAAGGGCAACCGCGGCTTCACGCGCGCCTGGCACGCGCTGAAAAACTCCATTGCGGGATTTCGCGTCGCAATCCGGGAAGAGAGCGCGTTCCGGCAAGAACTGACGCTCGCCGCGATCCTCGTGCCGTGCGGCGCGCTCGTCCCCGTCGATGCGGTCTCGCACGTCCTCTTGATCGGATCGGTGCTGCTCGTGCTCATCGTCGAGCTCTTGAATTCGAGCGTGGAAGCAGCAATCGATCGCATCTCGCTAGAGCGGCACGAACTGTCGCGCCGAGCGAAGGACCTCGGCAGCGCGGCCGTCATGGTCGCGCTCGCCGCCTGCGTGCTGACTTGGGCACTCATCGTCGGCCCGCTTTTCGTCCGCTGGTTCGGCCATTGGCACTAGCGTTTCGTCAAAAACCTATCGCAAAATTCGGGGAACAGAACGACCGGTTTATAATCGCCCGACGCAGTGCCACATACCAACCGAGCCGGGCGCATCAACGCAGCGTCGCGCGAGCGCCGCGCGTGCCCGGCAGCACAGGGCCGGACGACATGGAAGCCAAAACTCCCCGCCGCACCCGCGAACGGATCCTCGAGTTATCGTTGAAGCTATTCAACGAGATCGGCGAGCCGAACGTCACCACCACGACGATCGCGGAGGAAATGGAGATCAGCCCAGGCAATCTCTACTACCATTTCCGCAACAAAGACGACATCATCAACAGCATCTTCGCGCAGTTCGAGCAGGCGATCGAGAAGCGACTTCGGTTCCCCGAGGACCATCGCCCGACGATCGACGAAACATGGTCGTACCTGCAATACATGGCCGACTTCATGTGGACGTACCGGTTCCTGTATCGCGATCTGAACGATTTGCTCGCGCGCAACCGCACGCTGGAAACGCACTTTAAGCAGATCATTAGCCACAAGGTGCGCTTCGCCAAGGAGATGTGCGAATTGCTCGTGGCCGACGAGGAAATGCTCGCCACGCCCGAGGAGATCCAGGTCATCGCAACGAACATGGGGGTCATCGCCACCTATTGGCTGTCCTACCAATTCGTCATGCATCCGCGTAAGTACAACGATCAAGAAGCGATTCGCGACGAACTGCATCAAGTGAGCGTGCACGTCATTTCGATGATGGCGCCTTACCTGCGCGGCCGCTCGCGCCAGCTCTTCGACGATCTCGTCTCCGGCAAGCTGCCCAAGCGGCAATTTCAGGACTATCTGCCGCCGCGCGATGCGCTCGGCCGTCCTAAGGACCCACAAGCATGAAATCCATCTGCGTCTATTGCGGTTCGTCGATCGGGGCCAAACCCATCTATGCGCAAGCGGCGCAGGCGTTCGCGCGCGCGCTCGTGCAGGCCGACTGCTCGCTCGTCTACGGCGGCGGGCGCGTGGGCCTCATGGGCGTGATCGCCGACGAAGTGCTGGCAGCGGGTGGACGCGCCGTCGGCGTCATCCCCGAATTGCTTGTCGACAAGGAAGTGGGCCACACCGGCTTGTCCGAGTTGCACGTCGTGCCCGATATGCACCAGCGCAAACGCAAGATGGCCGATCTGGCCGATGCGTTCGTGGCTTTGCCCGGCGGCGCGGGCACGCTCGAGGAATTGTTCGAGGTCTATACCTGGGCTCAGCTCGGATACCACAACAAGGCCATCGGTCTTTACGATATCGGCGGTTACTACGCGCCGCTCGTCGGCATGCTTCAGCACACGGTCCGCGAAGGGTTCATGCAGCAAGGCTATCTGAACGTCCTGCAAATCGATACCGACGCGAACGCGCTGCTCGACAAGCTGCGCCGTTATCAGCCGCCCGGCCGCGATAAGTGGGCCACACAGCGCGAAGTCGTCTAACCGCGAAGGCTTCATTTCCCTCGAACGAAGGTCGCCCGATGAATGCCAACCGCCGCGTCGTTCTGATCACCGGAGCCAGCCGCGGCATCGGCCGCGCCACCGCTCGCCTGCTCGGCGATGAGGGAGCAGCCGTCGGCGTCAACTACGTACGCGACCTCTCGGCCGCTCAGGAAACGGCCGACGAGGTGGAGCGCGCGGGCGGTCGAGCCCTGCTGCTGCCGGGCGACGTCGCCGACGAAACGGCCGTCGTCGCCATGTTCGACGAACTCGAAACCGCGTTCGGCAACGTCGATGCGCTCGTGAACAACGCCGGCATCGTCGGGCCCTCGCTACCGCTGGCGGAGATGGACACGGCGCGGCTCAAGCGCATGTTCGACGTCAACGTATTCGGCGCCTACCTTTGCGCACGCGAGGCGGCGCGGCGCATGTCGACCGATCGCGGCGGCCGCGGCGGTGCGATCGTCAATATCTCGTCGGCGGCATCGCGGTTGGGCTCGCCGAACGAATATGTGGACTATGCGGGCTCGAAAGGCGCGATCGATACGATGACGATCGGCTTGGCGAAGGAACTCGGGCCGCGCGGGGTACGCGTCAACGCGGTGCGTCCCGGCTTGATCGAAACCGACATCCACGCGAGCGGCGGCCAGCCGCACCGCGCCGCCGCGCTCGGCGCCCAAACGCCGCTCAAACGCCCGGGCAGCGCCGACGAGGTCGCGCAAGCAATCGTCTGGCTGCTGAGCGATGCGGCCTCATACGTAACCGGCGCCCTGCTCGACGTCAGCGGCGGGCGCTGATTGCACCGGCCGGTCGCGGCCCTGCTGCGGCCTCCCCCGTTTTCCGGCGGCGCCGGCATGCCCGCGCCGACTCCGTCGCGACAAAACTTCACAAATCGAGACGTTTCTCGCCAGACATCGGCGTGCGGCCCCTCTACGATGATGCGCACTGGCTAGCAATAGCCGCCTACCTCGCGCCGATCGTGGTTCGGCTCGAGTCCACGGCTGCCGGCCAGCCTCGAGAGTAGCCCTCCTAGGCCGCACCCCATGTAGGGTGCGGCCACTCCAAAGCATCTCATCATGACGGACATATCCGAACCCGCGCGCAGGCTCGCGTCCGCGCGCGATGCCCTTGCTTTGCCCGTGGCGACGCGCTCCGCCACCTCTTCGCTTACGAGCGCCGCGTCCGCCGCAAGGACGGGCGACGCTATCGCGCCCGCCATGCCGCAAAGCAAGGCGCCGCCGCTCGCATCCGCGCACGCCGGGGCCTATGCGCCGGTCCGTTACGGCTTGCAGGCACTGCTCGCGCTCGTCGCGATCGTATTCGCGTATCTGCTCGTCGGCACGCTTGGACACGACCCGTGGAAGCAGGACGAAACGTATACGTTCGGGATCATCCAGCACATGCTGGAAACGGGCGATTTCGTCGTGCCGATGAACGCGGGTCAGCCGTTCGTCGAAAAACCCCCGCTCTACGACTGGGTCGCGGCGGGCCTGGCTTGGCTCGCACGGGGCTGGCTGCCGCTGCACGACGCAGCGCGACTCGCGAGCGCACTGTTCACGGCGCTTGCGCTTGCGTGCGTCGCGCATCTGGCACGCCGCATCCATGGCGCGCGCCACGCACTCGATCCGCGCGTGCTCGGCACGCTCGCGCTCTTCGGCACGACGCTGCTCGTCATCAAGCACTCGCACGACATGATGACCGACGTCGCGCTGATGGCCGGCACGGCACTTGGGTTCGCCGGACTCTACGAACTCGTCGCCGCGCTCCACGCGCCGCGTCGCCGCTTCGACGGCTCGCTCTCGAGCGCACTCGCCGATCGGGCGGCAATGGCGTTCGGCGCGGGGGTCGGCATTGCCTTCATGACGAAGGGCCTGTTCCTGCCGCTCGTGTTCGGTGCGACGCTGTGCACGTTGCCCGTGCTCTATCCCGCCTGCCGCGGCCGCGAGTTCGCGCGCGCGATGGGCATCGCCGCCCTCGCCTTCGCCCCGTTCGCGCTGATTTGGCCGATCGCCTTCTACTACCGATCGCCTGAGCTGTTCAAGGTTTGGTTTTGGGATAACAATGTCGGCCGCTTCTTGGGCTTCTCGGTCGCAACGCTGGGCTCGGAAAACGACAAGCCGCTCTTCGTGTTGCGCGCGCTGCTCACCGCCGCGTTTCCGGCCGGACCGCTCGCATTGGCGGCGCTCGCCACGGGCGCATGGCGACGCTGGCGAGCCCCGTCGATCGCGCTTCCGGCCGTTTTCGCCGCGGTCGGCCTCGCCGTCTTGCAAACGTCGGCGACGGCCCGCGAACTCTACCTACTGCCGTTCGTCGCGCCGCTCGCCCTTATCGCAGGGCAAGAACTCGAACGTTGGCCGCGATATGTCCATCTCGGGTGGGACTATCTGAGCCGCGTGCTCTTCGGCACGGCGGCGACGCTGACGTGGCTCGTCTGGTCGGAGATGACCGATGCGGCGAGCACGCATGCGAACCTGCGCTGGCTCGGCCGCTGGCTCCCCCTCGATTGGACGCTGCCGATTCAGCCGACCGCCGTCGTCGTCGCGCTGGCGCTGACGCTCGGCTGGCTTTCGCTGATGCCGCGTCTGCGCGATATGGGCGCTTGGCGCGGCGCACTGAGCTGGGCCGGCGGCGCCATGCTCGTTTGGGGGCTCGTCTTCACGCTGCTGCTGCCTTGGATCGACGCGGCTAAGAGCTACCGTTCGGTGTTCGAGGATCTGGCGCTACATCTCGATACCGAGTGGAACGTCAACGACTGCATGGCCAGCGCCCACCTCGGGGAATCCGAAGCGCCGATGCTCTACTATTTCGCCGGCATCTTGCACGAGCCGCTGGCGGATACCGCGACTGACGCCGATACGACGCGTTGCCGCTGGCTCATCGTTCAAGGCCGTAAAACGCACTTCGAGCCGGGCACGGGTTGGACGCCCGTGTGGTCGGGCGCTCGCCCCGGCGACAATGACGAGTTGCTGCGCGTGTTCGTGCGCAAACGCATGCCCGTGCAGTTGCAGGTCAACGACACGCCGTAACCCGACCTCCGATCAGAACGCCGAGCCGGGTTCTTGCAAAAACGCGCGCTCCTCATCGGTCGACGCCCGCGCAAGCACTTCGTTGCGATGAGGAAACCGTCCGAAGCGTTCGATGACGGCGGCATGCCGCCGTGCATAGTCGAGGTAACTCCCCTCGCCCGTTTGGTTCGTTTCCCGCGCGAGCGCTTCGAACAACCGCACCGATTCGCGCTGCGCGTCGAGCGATTCGGCATGCTCGAACGGCATATAGGCAAACACGCGGTGCTCGGCGGTAGGCAAACGAGCATGCGCGCCGCTCGCGACGAGCCGGCGTGCAGCCTCGAGCGCCCGTGCATCGGCGGCAAACGCCTGCGCGCTACCGCGGCCAGTATTTCTGGAAAACTGGTCCAGCACGACGACGAGCGCCAGTGCGCCGAGCGGTGTACGCAACCAAGCATCGCATTCGCCGCGCCTCGCGGCCGCCAGCGTCTCGCCGAATCGTGCGAGGATTTGCGCATCGAACGCCTCGTCGCGTTTGAACCAGCGCGGCGACGCGACACCAAATGCGGGCGTGCCGGGCTCGCCGAACCAAAAATCGAGCACCGCTCGCGCGGCCGGATCGAGCGTGGCGTAATCGGCCTCGGCCGCGATGCGATTCATTTCGTAGCCGGCTCCAAGCGGAGCGCGTGGCAACGTTACGCCCGGTGCGTCCTTCGACTCGGTCATCTCGATTCTCTTTTCTCTTGTTAGGCGCTCGCCGCTTTCTTTTTCGATTCGGTCACGACGCGAGGCAGACCTGGCCTCGGCTGTCGGTCATCGGCCGTTCAACCCGGACGGTTGCGCATCCAATCGGCCGTATCGAAAAACGACGTAACGAGCCGTTCGCGCAGCGCCTCCGGCAGACCGGCGTCGTCCATCGCCCACGCCATGCAACGCACCCATTGGTCGCGCTCGGACGACGCGATCGAGAACGGCAAATGGCGAGCACGCAGCCGCGGATGGCCGAAGCGCTCGATGTAGTGATCGGGGCCGCCCAGCCAGCCGCAGAGAAACCAGAAGAGTTTGTCGCGCGAGCCGTCGAGCGACGCCGGGTGCATGGCGCGAATGCCCGCGAATTCGGGCTCGAGGTCCATGAGGTCGTAGAAGCGGTCGACGAGTTCGCGCACGCGCGCTTCGCCGCCGACGAGGTCGAATGCGCTCGGCTGCTTCGCCTGCGCTTCGTCGTCGTTCAAATCGGTGGTCATACAGTCAATCGAAATCGGTGTAGCAAGAGTTAAACAATACGCCGCCTTGGGCAAACGATGCCTCGGCGGCAGACCATGGCGGCAGCATCAAGCGTCGCGCAGCGACTGCGCGGCCGGCCGCTGCAAGACGCGCCGCAAGCTGATCCACCCGCCGACGCCTGCGCAAGCCACACCCGCTGCAATGCCGGCCGGGAAGAGCCACGGGTCGACGTCGAGGTGGAAGTCGAAGACGCGCGTGGCCAGGACGATACCGAGCGCTTGCGCGCCGACGGCCCCCATCACGCCCGCGAGCGCGCCCACGACGGCGAATTCGGCCGCATGCACCGAGCGCACTTGCCCGTGCGAGGCACCGAGCGCCCGCAATAAGGCCGATTCTCGCACGCGCTCGTCGCGCGTGCCGGCCAGCGCCGAATACAGCACGAGCAAACCGGCCGCGAGCGTGAAGGCGAACAGGAATTGCACCGCGCCGATCACTTGGTCGAGCACGCGCTGCACTTGGGCGAGGATCGGCGCCATATCGATCGCCGTCACGTTCGGGTGTGCGGCAATCAAGCCGTCGAGAACCGGACGTCGCGCGGGCGGAAGATAGAAGCTCGTGATGAACATGGCGGGCAACTTATCCAACACGGCCGGCGGCATCAGCACGAAGAAGTTGACCTTGAAGGTGCCCCAATCGAGCTTGCGCACGCTCGTGATAGGCGCTTCGATCGGAATACCCGTGACGTCGAACCGCATGGTGTCTCCCACCTTGACGCCGATCAGTTTCGCAAGCCCCGCTTCGATGGAGATCTCGGGTCGCGTCGTATCGCCATACCACTTGCCGGAAGCCACGCGATTGTCGTCGGGCAATGTGTTGCGGTACGACAAATTGAACTCGCGGTCGACGAGACGCCGGGCGTCGTCCGTCTTGAACGACTCCGGTACGACGCGCCGACCGTCGATCGAAACGAGGCGGCCCCGCACCATCGGCTCGAGCGCGACGTTCGCGATGCCGTGCGTCGCCAAATAGTCGATGACGGCCTGCCGCTCGTCGGGCTGAATATCGATCAAAAACTCGTTCGGCGCATCGGGCGGCGTCGAATTGCGCCAGCCCTGAACGAGATCGTTACGCGTCATCGCAATCAGCAGCAGACACATGAGCCCGATTGCGAGCGCCGTGATTTGCAGCGCGCTGGCCCAGCCGCGTCGCTCGAGCGACGCCAATGCGTAGCGCCAACCGACGGCCGCCGCGAGCCGCGAGCCGCCCGCGCTGCGCGCGAGACGCGCACAAAGCCAAAGCGCCGCGCGAGCCAGCAAGGCGAACGTGACGAGGCCGAGTGCGAAGCCGCCCGCGACGATACCGCCGAGCTTGAGTTCGCCGGCCGCGAGCACGAGCAAGCCGCCGAAGAGCGCGATGCCCACGGCATAGGCCCACCATGCGGCGCTCGCTTGGCCGTTCCACTCGCGGCGCAACACGCGCAGCGGCGGCACGCGCGTGAGCGGCAAGAGCGGCGGCAAGGCGAAGCCGAATAGCAGCACGAGCCCGGCGCCGATGCCCTCAAGTGCCGGCAGCACGCTCGGCTGCGGCAACGCAACGCCGATCAAGCTGCCCAGCCACGCGAGCAGCGCGAAATGCCCTAGATAACCGAGTACGGCGCCGAGGACGCCGCCGGTCAGCCCCACGAATCCGAATTCGAGCGCGACGAGCATCCGCAACTCGCGCTCGCCCAAACCGAGACATCGCATCACCGCGCAGCCGTCGAGATGGCGCCGCGTATAACGATGCGCGGCCATGGCGATGGCGACGGCCGCGAGCAGCGCCGTCAACAATGCGACGAGTCGCAAAAAGTGTCCGGCACGATCGAGCGTTTCGCGCACTTGCGGCTGGCCGTCCTGCAACGATTCCAACGCGACGCCGCGCAGCTTGCCGCCGTCGACGCGCGCGTGCGCGAAGCCGGCAAAGCGCGCGACGGCCGCATCGCTCCCGGCGACCAGCAGCCGGTAGGTCACGCGACTGCCGTAACCGATGAGTCCGGTCGAGGCCAACTCGTCGGCGCGCACCATGACGCGCGGCGAAAAGTTCACGAATGCAAAGCCGCGATCGAGTTCGCGCGTGATCACGGCACCGATCGTGAAACGGCGATCCCCGAGCTGCACCGTGTCGCCCACTTTCACGTGCAAGGTCTCGAGCAACTGCGGATCGACCCACACGGTCCCCTTTGCGGGAATGCCTGGCGCCGTACGATCGGGGGCGTCGGGCGCGGCGGCGATGCGCAACGCACCGCGCAACGGATAGGTTGCCGACACGGCCTTGACGGCCGCGAGCCGAGCGTTTGCAAGCGCCCAGTCGCTGCCCGCCGGGCTCGCCCGCGTCACCATGCTCGGGAAAATGGCCGTCGTGGCCGTATTCAATCCAAGCGCATGCGCTTCGTCGAAGAAAGCCGTGTCCACGGGATGATCGGAGCGTACGACGAAGTCGGCCGCGATCATGCGCCGGGCATCGCGTTCGAGCCCTTGCTGCAAGCGGTCGGCGAGAAAACCGACGCTCGCAAGCGCGGCAACGGCCAATACGAGCGCGATGACGAGCATCGTCAACTCGCCCGCGCGCCAATCGCGCATCGTCATGCGCGCAGCTTGCGCGATGAGTTGGGGCCAGCCGAGCGGCGGGCTAGGATGGACGGCGCGCGGGGCTTGGCTCAATCGCGCTTGCCCCCGAACGAACCGAGACGCGACACCATATGCGTCGCCATCCCCCGGAAGCCCCCTTGCACGCCGCGCCATAGCCGCGGGAGCGCCCAAACCGCAAAAGCGACGAAACCCGCCATCAGCAACAAAAACAAAAACGGCACGAAGAGCGCGAGCGCGAGACCGACGCAGACGAGCACGTCCTCGGTCGAGGAGGCCACCCAGTTGGAAAACGGCTCGGGCGATAGATTGATGAGCGCGCGCGTGCTGGCTTTCGTGAGGTGCGCGGAGCCGGCGAGCGCGCCGCCCGCGAGTGCTGCGACCGTGAGTAGGGCCGGATCGGCGTGGCCGAGCGAGCCCGCAGCCAAGAGCGCCCCCGCCGGAATGCGGATGAACGTATGAATGGCGTCCCAGAGAGAATCGAAGGCGGGGATGCGGTCGGCCAGGAATTCGATGACGGCCAGCACGGCCGCCGCGCCGATAACCCATCCCGAGGCAAGCACGGAAAGGGAGTCGGGCAAATGGACGACGCCGAGACGGTCGAACAAGCCAACCAGAAAAACGGTCAGATACAGACGCAAGCCGCTGGCCCACGACAGACCTGCGCCGAGCGAAAGTGCGTCGATCATTGCCCCCTCCCCGCTCTCATGGTGACCTCAAGCGCCTGCTCGGTATCCGCTCGCCGAACCTACGTCACGCCTTCGGTGCGCTGTGAAGTCCCATTATAGACAGGCCCGCCGCCGCTCAGAGCAGACCGACGAGCCGATAACCGATTCCGGTCTCCGTCATGATGTGCTCGGGCTGGGCTGCGTCGCGCTCGAGCTTGCGCCGCAGGTGCGCCATGTAGATCCGCAGATAGTGCTGGCTTTCGACGTGCGACGGACCCCACACTTCGCTGAGCAACTGCCGATGCGTCAGCACGCGCCCGGCATGCCGAATCAGCACGGATAACAGCCGATATTCGATCGGCGTGAGGTGGACAGCCTCGCCGGCGCGCGTGACGCTACGCGCGGCGAGATCGACGGTGACGTCGCCGAAGCGCACGACGGGGGCATCGCCCGGCGCGCCGCGCTGACGGCGCCGCAAATGCGCTCGGATGCGCGCCAAAAGTTCCGGCACGCCGAACGGTTTGGTGAGGTAATCGTCGGCACCCGCATCGAGCGCGGCGACCTTTTCCGCTTCTTGCGTACGCGCGGACAAGACGATGACGGGTATATCCGCCCAAGCGCGCAGCTCGCGAATCACGTCGATCCCGTTGGCGTCGGGCAGTCCGAGATCGACGATGACGAGATCGGGTTTGCGCGTCGCCGCTTCGGTCAGGCCCGACTTGCCGGTTTCCGCATCGTGAACGTGCATGCCCTCGGCCTCGAGCGACGCGCGGACGAAGCGGCGAATTTGCCGCTCGTCCTCGATCAGCACGACGTTGATGGCCGCGTCCGTCATCGGCTTCGCCTCGATGCGCCCGGTATGGCGTGCATCGGCCGATCAGGGAATCAGGACGGTCGAGCCGGTCGTCTTGCGCCCTTCGAGCGCGCGATGGGCCTCGGCCACGTCCGCAAGCGCAAAGCGCTGACGCACGTTGGTCCTGACCTTGCCCGACGAGATCACGTCGAATAGCTCCGTGGCCATCGCATCGAGCCATTCGCGTTTGGCGATGTAGCTGAACAGCGTCGGCCGCGTGAAGAACAGCGAGCCGCGATTGGAGAACTCGGCCGCTTCGATCGGCGGCAGCGGGCCCGACGCGCTGCCGAAGCTCACGAAATAACCGAGCGGCGCCAGGCAATCGAGCGAGCCCTTGTAGGTGTCCTTGCCGATCGAATCGTAGACCACCGGCACGCCGGCCCCGTTCGTGATTTCCTTCACGCGCTCGGCGAAGTTCTCGCGCGTATAGACGATCGGGTAGTCGCAGCCGTGCGCCTTCGCAAGCTCAGCCTTCTCGTCCGAGCCGACCGTGCCGATGACCGTCGCCCCGAGCGCCTTCGCCCACTGGCAGACGAACAATCCGACACCGCCCGCCGCCGCATGAATCAGGATCGTCTGGCCCGGTTCGACACGGAACGTGCGCCGCAATAGATATTGCGCGGTCAACCCTTGCAACATCGCCGAAGCCGCATCGTCGAAACCGATCGCATCGGGCAATTTGACGAGCGCGTCGGCCGGCAGAACGCGTTCTTCCGCGTAGGCGCCGGCCGGGCGCGCCACGTACGCGACGCGATCGCCGACCTTGAACCGCGTCACCTGCGCACCGACCTCGGTGACGACGCCGGCCGCCTCCATTCCCAGCCCGCCGGGCAAAGGCATCGGGTAGTGACCCGTGCGGAAGTAGACGTCGATGTAATTGAGCCCCACCGCGTGCTGCTTGATGCGTACCTCGCCCTCACGGGGCGCGCCGACCTCGACGTCGACCCATTGCATCACTTCCGGGCCGCCCGTGCGTTCGATTCGAATCGCTTTCACCATACCGTTCTCCTTGCCGAGCGCGAAGCTCGCGTTGTTCGATAAAGGCGGCAAAGCCGACGGCCGTCGCCCCGAGGATTACGCTATTTCGACGAAACGTGCGCGCTAGCCCGATCAACCGGCTGCAATACGCTCCGCGAGCGTGTTGAGCAGCATGCGCGCTGTGGCGACGTTCGTCGCGCAAGGCACGTCGTGCACGTCGCAGGCGCGCACGAGCGCGTTAATGTCGGGTTCGTGCGGCTGGGGCGTCATCGGATCGCGCAGGAAAATGACGAGATCGACTTTCCCTTCGGCAAGCAACGCCCCGATCTGCAAATCGCCGCCGTACGGCCCCGAGAGCATGCGCTCGACGGTAAGCGTATGCGTATCGGCGATGCGCCCGCCTGTCGTACCCGTCGCGATGAGCTTGCATTGGCGCAGCGTCTGCGCGTATTCGCCTGCGAGGGCGACGATATCGTCTTTCTTATGATCGTGCGCGATCAACGCAACGCAGGCAGTCATGGCACCGCTCCTTCTTGGTCAAACCAGCAAAAGATCGATCGTAGCGATCGGTGGGGGCGCTTTTCGCGCGAAACATCAAGCCTTAGAACGTACCGGGGTAGGCGCCGCCGTCGAGCAGCCAGTTTTGCCCCGTGATATAGCCCGCGTGCACGCTGCACAAAAACGCGCACGCTTTGCCGAACTCCTCGCGCTGCCCGAGCCGCTGAGCCGGAATCGAGGCGGCGCGCTCGCGCCGCGCCTCGTCCACGCTAACGCCCTTCGCTTGCGCCTGCGCGTTCAAGGTAGTGGCGATGCGATCGGTATCGAACAAGCCCGGCAGCAGATTATTGATCGTCACGTTATGCCGGGCCACCTTGCGCGCGACGCCGGCGACGAAGCCCGTCAGTCCCGAGCGCGCACCGTTGGACAGGCCGAGCACGTCGATCGGCGCCTTCACGGCGGAACTCGTGATGTTGACGACGCGGCCGAAACCGCGCTCGATCATGCCGTCGATCGTCGCTTGCAAGAGTGCGATCGGCGTCAGCATGTTCGCCTCGAGCGCACGGATCCAGTCGTCGTGCGTGAACTGGCGGAAGTCGCCCGGCGGAGGACCGCCGGCGTTGTTGACGAGGATATCGGGCGATGGGCAAGCCGCGAGCGCGGCTGCGCGCCCCTGCGGCGTCGTGATATCGCATGCGACGGTGCGGACCGAGACCCCCGTCTTCGCACGGATGTCGGCCGCGGTGGCCTCGAGTGTCTCGCTCGTACGCGCGACGATCACGAGATCGACGCCTTCGGCGGCCAAGGCCTCGGCACAGCCCCGGCCGAGCCCTTTGCTGGCGGCGCAAACAAGGGCAGTGCGTCCTGCGATTCCAAGGTCCATACTAGTTCCGGATGAGGATAGGCGATGGGGGCGATTGTAGAAGAATCGCCGCAAGCCTGCCCAAGCCCGGCGCGCCGCGCGATAGCGGCCGACCGATCCCGAAAAGCGCGGCCCGCCGAAAGGAAAATTCGGCGTACGGGCTTCCTTTAGGTAAACTTGTCTGAATATTTTGCCGCGCCGCCTCGCGCCCCCGTCATGAAACAAGATAGCCGCTTCCCGAATCTCTTCATCCTCAACCACCCGCTGATCCAGCACAAGCTCACGCATATGCGCGACAAGGACACGTCCACGCGGACGTTCCGCGAGCTGTTGCGCGAGATCACGCTGCTCATGGGCTACGAGATCACGCGCAATTTGCCGATTACGACGCGCCGCGTCGAGACGCCGCTCGTTCAGATCGACGCCCCCGTGATCGCGGGCAAAAAGCTCGCGATCGTGCCGGTGCTGCGCGCGGGCGTGGGAATGTCCGACGGTTTGCTCGAATTGATTCCGTCGGCGCGCGTGGGGCACATCGGCGTATATCGCGACGAGGAACATCGTCCCGTCGAATATCTGGTGCGGCTGCCGGACCTCGAAGATCGGACGTTCATTCTGTGCGACCCGATGGTGGCGACCGGCTATTCGGCCGTGCACGCGGTCGATGTGCTCAAGCGCCGCGGCGTGGCGGGCGATCAAATCTCGTTCGTCGCGCTCGTGGCCGCGCCCGAGGGCGTGCAAGTGTTCCAAGACGCTCACCCCGACGTGAAGCTGTACGTGGCCTCGCTCGATTCGCACTTGAACGAGCACGCCTATATCGTGCCGGGGCTCGGCGACGCCGGCGATCGCCTGTACGGCACGAAAAACTGAGCATAACGGGGAAGCATTCGTTCGATCCAATTAGAAGGCGCCCGCTAAACGTAGCGGCGCCCCCGCCCGGCGCCGTCGGCGCCGCGCCAGACACGCCGGCCGATCAAAATCGCGAGCCCCCCTCGGGTTTGTCTCGCATCAGAAAACCGCCCGGCGTGCCGTTAAACGACGTGGAACCACTCCCGTCATCGCCAGCTTGCCATGCACGGCACTTACAATTTTTGGCTCGTCGCGCTCTCGCTCGTCGTCGCGACACTTGCCTCCTATACCGCGCTCGATCTTTCGGGGCGCATCTTTCAACTGCCGACCCGCAGGCAACGTCAAGCCTGGCTCACGGGAGGCGCGATGGCTATGGGCGTCGGCATCTGGTCGATGCATTTCATCGGCGTGCTCGCTTTTTCGCTGCCGATTCCGCTCGGCTACGATTTTTCGATCACGGCCTGCTCGCTGCTCATCGCGATCGCCGTCTCGTATTTCGCGCTGCGCGTGATTACGCACTCCACCCTCGGGACGACGCGGCTCGCGTGCGCGTCGGTGCTCATGGGTCTGGGTATCGTCGGCATGCACTACACGGGCGACGCCGCGATGCGGATGCAGCCCGCCATCGTCTACGACCCGACGCTCGTGGCCGCCTCGATCGTCATCGCGATCGTCGCCTCGGGCGCCGCGCTCTATATGGCGCACACGCTCCGCGCGGAAGATCAACGCCATGTTCTGTCGAAACGGCTGGCCGCATCGCTCGTCATGGGGCTCGCCATCACGGGGATGCACTACACGGCGAACGCGGCGGCGAATTTTCTTCCGGGCGCGATCTGCGGCGCGGCCGATGGCGTCGATTTGCGTTGGCTCGGCACGACCATTTCGATCTTCACGTTCGCGATCCTGATCGTCACGCTGATGCTCTCGCGCTTCGACGCGCGTACGGCCTCGCTCGTCCAATCGGTGTCCCAGTTGAATAGCCGGATCGTCTATATGGCCGCGTTCGACTCGCTCACCGATTTGCCGAACCGGCGCACGCTGACCGAGCACATCGAGCGCGCGATCGAACTCGGCAAGCACGGCAAGAACCTGTTCGCGATCCTATTCATGGACCTCGACGGCTTCAAAACGATCAACGATTCCCTCGGTCATACGGTCGGCGACCAAGTGCTGAGCGCGTTCGCGCGGCGCCTCGTCGATTGCGTGGGGACCGGCGACACGGTGGCCCGGCTAGGCGGCGACGAGTTCGTCATCCTGATGCGCCACATCGGCTTGCCCGACGATGCGCAGCGCGTCGCGCAAGCCGTGCTCGAGCGGATGCGCGAAACGATCTGGGTCGACGACCGGCCGTTGCAAGTCGCGCCAAGCATCGGCATCGCCCTCTTCCCGCGCGACGGCGATACCGTCGAGGCGCTGCTCAAGAACGCCGACGCGGCGATGTACGCTGCCAAACGCGCCGGCCGGGGCACGTGCCGCTTTTTCGAATCGAATATGAACGAAGCGGCCAACCGCACGCTGCTGATCCAGCAAGCGCTGCACGAGGCGCTCGACAAAGGCTATTTCTCCCTGCGCTTCCAGCCTAAGTTCTATGGCCGCGACGGTACGCTGGCCGGTGCGGAGGCGCTGCTCCGGCTCAATCATCCGACGCTTGGGCAGCTCTCGCCGGCCGAATTCATCTCGATCGCCGAGCGCAACGGGCAAATCGTCCCCATCGGCTATTGGGTCGTTAGCGAGGCCTGCCGGCAGATTCGCCGCTGGGAAGCGGCCGGGCTGAAAACGACCAAGGTAGCGATCAATCTCTCGCCCCGACAACTCGCGCAGCCCGACTTGCTGGCGACGATCCAGCAGATCGTTCAAGCCGAGCGCATGGGCGCCGAGCGCGTCATGTTCGAAATCACGGAAACCGCGGCCATGCACGACGTACGCCGTACGGCCGAGATGGTGCACGCGTTCCAGAAAAGCGGATTCGAGGTGGCCATCGACGATTTCGGCACCGGCTACTCGAGCCTCGCCTATTTGCAACGCTTTCGCGTGCGGCAGCTCAAGATCGACCGGTTTTTCGTCGACGGATTGGACGCCCACGACGACGAGGGCGCGGCGATCGTCTCGGCGATCATCGAGCTGGCCCATTCTCTGGGCATGAACGTCGTCGCGGAAGGCGTGGAAACGGTGTCGCAACGCGAAAAACTCGAAGCGCTACGCTGCGACGAGTTGCAAGGCTACCTGCTCGGCGAGCCGCTCGAACCCGATGCATTCGGCGCGCTGCTCGGCAGCGCGGGCGAAGGCGCGCCGCGCGCCCACCCGGTTCCCGCTTGATTGCCGGCGCGCCGCCTGCGCGCGCCGAACGCCCCCGGGGCCGCGCAAGGCCTCGTACGCGTGCCTGGGCATGATAAAATCACGGTCTGCTCTTTGTTGGGACGGCCCGTTCTATTCGCATCGCGGCCCGCATCCGCTACAAACGCGCGGGCACGCCGCCCGATACCCGAACTGAACCACAGCAGGACTCGCACGGTTCAAACGATTCGCAATCGACAAAACGCATCATGCGTGTGCCAAATGGGCGCGCGCCACGGAGAAAGGTATGGCTGGTCACTCGAAATGGGCCAACATCAAACATAAGAAGGCCGCGGCCGACGCCAAGCGCGGCAAGGTCTGGACGCGCCTGATCAAGGAAATTCAAGTGGCGGCCCGCATGGGCGGGGGCGAGATCGATTCGAATCCGCGCCTGCGGCTGGCCGTCGAAAAGGCCTACGACGCCAACATGCCCAAGGACAACATCAACCGTGCGATCCAGCGCGGCGTGGGCGGTGTCGACGGTGCCAACTATGAGGAAATCCGCTACGAAGGCTACGGCATCGGCGGCGCGGCCGTCATCGTCGACACGATGACCGACAACCGCACGCGTACCGTCGCCGAAGTGCGGCACGCATTCTCGAAGTTCGGCGGCAACATGGGCACGGACGGCTCGGTGTCGTTCCTGTTCGATCACGTCGGCCAATTCCTGTTCGCGCCGGGCACGCCCGAGGACACGCTGATGGAAGCCGCGCTCGAAGCCGGCGCCAACGACGTCGTCACGAACGAGGACGGCAGCGTCGAGGTGCTCTGCGGCCCGAACGACTTCTCCAAGGTCAAGCAAGCGCTGGAGGCAGCCGGCTTCAAGGCCGAACTCGCCGAAGTGACGATGAAGCCGCAGACGGAAGTCGAATTCGCGGGCGAAGATGCCGTGAAGATGCAAAAGCTCCTCGACGCGCTCGAAAATCTCGACGACGTGCAAGAGGTTTACACGAACGCGTCGATCGCGGACGAGTAAGGGATGCATCGCGCGCCGCGTCCGCCGCGAAGCCGGCAGCGGGCGCCTGGCGTGCAGGGCAACGACATCGCGGCCGGGCTCAATGCGCCGGCCGCCCCTCTTTTATGTCTTCGGGGAACCATCATATGAAACTACTCGTCGTCGGTGGCGGCGGTCGCGAACACGCGCTCGCCTGGAAGCTCGCGCAATCGCCGCGCGTGCAACTCGTCTACGTCGCGCCCGGCAACGGCGGCACGGCGAGCGACGAGCGCTTGCGCAACGTAGACATCACCGATCTGAACGCGCTAGCCGATTTCGCGGAGAAAGAGCAGATCGCACTGACCGTCGTCGGCCCCGAAGCGCCGCTCGCCGGGGGCATCGTCAACGTGTTCCGCCAGCGGGGTTTGAAGGTGTTTGGCCCCACGAAGGAAGCGGCCCAGCTGGAAAGCTCGAAGGACTTCGCCAAGGCGTTCATGAAGCGCCACGGCATCCCCACGGCCGAGTACGAAACGTTCTCCGACGCCGCGCTCGCTCACGCCTACGTCGATCGCATGGGCGCGCCGATCGTGATCAAGGCCGACGGCCTGGCCGCCGGTAAAGGCGTCGTCGTTGCGCAAACACTCGACGAAGCCCACGCAGCCATCGACATGATGCTGGCCGACAACAAGCTCGGCGACGCGGGCGCGCGCGTGGTCGTCGAAGAGTTCCTGGCCGGCGAGGAAGCGAGCTTCATCGTCATGGTGGACGGCAAGCATGTGCTGGCGCTCGCCTCGAGCCAAGACCACAAGCGTCTGCTCGACGAGGATCAGGGCCCGAACACGGGCGGCATGGGCGCCTATTCGCCGGCGCCGATCGTCACGCCGCAACTGCACGCTCGCGTCATGCGCGAGATCATTTTGCCCACCGTACGCGGCATGGAAAAGGAAGGGATCCGCTATACGGGCTTCCTTTACGCGGGCCTCATGATCGATAGCGAAGGCAATCCGAAGACGCTCGAGTTCAACTGCCGCATGGGCGACCCCGAAACGCAGCCGATCATGGCCCGTTTGAAGGGCGATTTCTCGAAGGTGCTCGAGGCGGCCATCGCCGGCACGCTCGATACGGTCGAATTGACTTGGGACCGGCGCACTGCCCTCGGCGTCGTGCTCGCGGCGCACAATTACCCCGATACGCCGCGCAAGGGCGATCGAATCAACGGGATTCCGGCGGAGACCGACACCGCGGTCACGTTCCATGCCGGCACCTCGCTCGTCGACGGCAAGCTGCTAACCTCGGGTGGGCGGGTGCTTTGCGTGGTCGGCTTGTCCGATTCCGTGCGCGGCGCGCAATCGGAGGCTTATGAGACCATTAACCAGATTTCGTTCGACGGTATGCAGTATCGTCGCGACATCGGCTATCGCGCTCTGAACCGCAAGCACTGAGCGCACTCGCAAGAGTGCGTCGTTCGATCCGGGCCTGACCGTGTTCAGGCCCGGTTTTCGTCACTTTCGCGTGCGTCCTATCATGTCCGACACGACCTACGATGTCTCCCAAGTGCGCAGCTACCTGCAAGGGCTGCAAACGCGCATTGCCGATGCGCTCGGCGCGCTCGACGGTACGCCGTTCGGGACCGATGCGTGGCAACGACCGGCCGGCGAGCGCCTGCGCGGGGGCGGCATCACGCGCATTTTGGAAAACGGCGCACTGATCGAACGCGGCGGCGTGGGGTTCTCGGATGTAGCCGGCGACAAACTGCCCCCATCGGCCACCGCCTTGCGGCCGCACTTGGCCGGGCGCGGCTTCGAAGCGATGGGCGTCTCGCTCGTCATGCACCCGCGCAATCCGTATTGCCCGACCGCGCACATGAACGTGCGGATGCTCGCCGCCACCAAGGAAGGCGAAGCGCCGGTGTTCTGGTTCGGCGGCGGCATGGATCTGACGCCGTATTACGGCTTCGAGGAAGACGCGGTACATTTCCACGGCGTCTGCCGCGACGCGCTGGCGCCGTTCGGCTCGGAACTGTATCCGCGCTTCAAGCGCTGGTGCGACGACTACTTCTTCTTGAAGCATCGCAACGAGACGCGCGGCGTCGGCGGCATCTTTTTCGACGATTTCGACGAACTCGGATTCGAGCACTCGTTTGCGATGGTCCGCAGCGTGGGCGATGCGTTCGTCGATGCGTACCTTCCGCTGCTCGAAAAACGGCGTGCGACCCCCTATGGTGAACGCGAACGCGATTTCCAGGGCTATCGCCGCGGCCGCTATGTCGAATTCAACCTCGTATATGACCGTGGCACACTATTCGGGCTGCAAAGCGGCGGGCGCACCGAGTCGATTTTGATGTCGATGCCTCCCGTTGCGAACTGGCGCTACGATTGGCAACCCGAGCAAGGCTCGCCCGAGGCGCGTCTTTACAGCGACTTTCTACAGCCGCGCGACTGGCTCGAATGAACCGCGACCGCTCAACGAGGACCGACATCTGATCTCGACCGCTTCCGCCACGCCTAGCCGCGCATCCGACGCGCGGCCGATGCTGCCGCGCCGTGTCGGCCTGCTCGGCGGCACGTTCGATCCGATCCACAACGGCCATCTTGCGCTGGCGCGGCGCTTCGCCGATTTGCTGCAACTGACGGAACTCGTGCTGCTGCCGGCCGGCCAGCCGTATCAGAAAACGGGCGTTTCCGCGGCATCGCACCGCTTGGCGATGACGCGCGCGGCCGCCGCCTCGCTCGATTTGCCCAGCGTGGCCGTCACGGTGGCGACCGACGAAATCGAGCATGCCGGCCCTACCTATACGGTCGAAACGGTTTCGCGCTGGCGAGCGCGCGAAGGCGGTAACGCCTCGCTCTCGCTGCTGATCGGAGCCGATCAGCTATTGCGGCTCGATACGTGGCGCGACTGGCGCCGATTGTTCGAATTCACGCACGTATGCGCGGCGACGCGGCCAGGATTCGACTTGACGAGCCTCGCGCCCGCGCTGGCGGTCGAGCTCGGTCCGCGCCGCGCCGATGCGGCAACGCTACGCGCCACCCGCGCAGGGCACCTGCTCGTCGACGATACACTCGCGCTGGATGTCTCGGCCACCGACATCCGCGCTCACGTGAAAGCGCGGCTTGCGCAAAAAACGGCGGCGCCGTCAGGCACGGCGCCGGCCGTCGAACCGATCCCCGAGGCCGTCTGGGACTACATTCTTCAACATCATTTGTATCACCCGTAACCATGGATATTCGCAAACTCCAGCGCGCGATCGTAGACGGTCTCGAAGACGTCAAGGCGCAAGACATCCGAGTCTTCAACACGAGCCATCTGACGGAGCTGTTCGACCGCGTCGTGGTGGCGAGCGGCAACTCCAACCGGCAGACGAAGGCGCTGGCTTCCAGCGTCCGCGAAAAGGTGAAGGAAGCCGGCGGCGAAATCGTCAGCACCGAAGGCGAGGACATCGGCGAATGGGTGCTCGTCGATTGCGGCGACGCCGTCGTGCACATCTTGCAGCCGGCGCTGCGCCAGTACTACAACCTCGAGGAAATTTGGGGCGATAAGCCCGTGCGCGTCAAGCTTACGAACACGAGCCCGTTCGGCGGCGCGCGTGCGAGCGAACCGGAAGACGACGACGAGGACGAAGACAACGAGCCCGCCGCCAAGCCAGCGCGCAAAAGCGCAGCCGCGGCCCCGGCCCCGGCCCGCAAGAGCCCCGCGAGCAAGAGCCCTGCGCGCAAAAGCCCTGCGCGTAAGACGAGCGCCAAATAACGAGGACTGACGCGCCCGTCTATCAGCGGGCCGTTTTCCGCCTCGCTCGACGCGATGAAACTCCATATTTTGGCCGTCGGCCATAAGATGCCCGACTGGATCTGCGCCGGCTTCGACGAATACGCGAAGCGGATGCCGCCCGAATTGCGGATCGAGCTACGCGAGATCAAGCCCGAAGCAAGAACGGGCGGCCGCTCCGCGCAGAGCGTGATGGCGGCGGAAGCGCAGCGTATCGAAGCGGCCCTGCCCAAAGCCGCGCTCGTGGTCGCGCTCGACGAGCGGGGGCGCGACTGGACGACGATGCAATTGGCCGCCGCCCTGCCCGACTGGCAACGCGAAGGCCGCGACGTCGCCTTCGTGATCGGCGGCGCCGACGGCCTCGATCCGCAGATCAAGGCGCGCGCCGAGTTGCTGTTGCGTATCTCGAGCCTCACGCTGCCGCACGGCATGGTTCGGGTACTGCTTGCTGAACAGCTTTACCGCGCGTGGAGCATCACGCAGAATCACCCTTATCACCGCGTCTGATGCGGCGTCCGTTTTCGTGAAACCGGGCGCCTACGCCCAACGAGAACGACACATGCCGCAGCCGAATACCCGCCCGTCTTCCTATCCTTTCGTTTATCTCGCGTCGCAGAGCCCGCGCCGGCAAGAATTGCTGGCGCAACTCGGCGTTCGCTTCGAATTGCTGCTCCCCCGCCCCGACGAAGACGCCGAGGCGCTCGAAGCCGAGCTCGCCGACGAACAAGCGCACGCCTACGTCGTGCGCGTTTGCGTGGCCAAGGCCGAAGCCGCCCGCGCGCGACTCGAAGCAAGCGGCCATGCCCGCGCGCCGATCCTCGTAGCCGATACGACGGTCACGATCGACGGCGCGATCCTCGGCAAACCGAACGACGTCGAACACGCCGTGCAAATGCTGGCGCGCCTCGCGGGGCGCGAACACGAGGTCCTGACCGCCCTGGCGGTGGTAGATGCCGACGGCACCGTGCTCCCTGCCGCGCTCTCGCGCTCCACGGTGTCGTTCGCGAACGTCCCGCTGACGAGGCTCACGCGCTACGCCATGACCGGCGAGCCGCTCGGCAAGGCCGGCGCTTACGGCATTCAAGGCCGCGCCGCCGAGTTCATCGAGCGAATCGAGGGATCCTATTCGGGTATCATGGGTCTGCCCCTATTTGAGACCGCTGCGCTGCTGCGTCAGGCGCGCGTCGACTTCTGAAGCCGCCGACATGAACGAAGAAATCCTAATCAATGTCACGCCGCAGGAAACGCGAGTCGCACTGATCCAGCAAGGCGCCGTGCAAGAGTTGCACGTCGAGCGCACGCTCTCGCGCGGGCGTGTGGGTAACGTTTATCTCGGCAAGGTCGTGCGCGTGCTGCCCGGCATGCAGTCGGCGTTCATCGACATCGGGCTCGAGCGCGCCGCGTTTCTGCATGTGGCCGACATTTGGCATCCTCGCTTGGCCGGCGAACATGCGAGCCCGCAACAGCCTATCGAGAAGATCGTCTTCGAGGGCCAAACGCTGACGGTGCAAGTAATCAAAGACCCGATCGGCACGAAGGGCGCGCGCCTATCCACGCAAATCAGCATCGCGGGCCGCATGCTCGTGTATCTGCCGCAGGAGCCGCACATCGGGATTTCGCAGAAGATCGAAAGCGAAGCGGAGCGCGAGGCGATCCGGGCGCGTCTGACGGCCGTGCTTCCGGCCGAAGAGAAAGGCGGCTACATCGTCCGCACGATGGCCGAAGACGCGACGAGCGAGGAACTCGCCAGCGACGTCGCCTATTTGCGCAAGACCTGGGCAACCGTGGTCGCGCAGGCGCAGCGTTTGCCGCCGACGAGCCTGCTTTACCAAGATTTGAACTTGGCGCAGCGCGTCTTACGCGATTTCGTGACGGACGAAACGTCCCGCATTCAAGTCGACTCGCGAGAAACGCACCAGATGCTGGCCGAATTCGCGGCCGAGTTCACGCCGGCCGTGAGTTCGAAGCTGCACCATTACACGGGCGAGCGGCCGCTATTCGATCTATACAACATCGAAGCCGAAATTCAGCGTGCGCTGTCGCGTCGCGTCGATTTGAAATCGGGCGGCTACTTGATGATCGATCAAACGGAAGCCATGACGACGATCGACGTCAACACGGGCGGCTACGTCGGCGCACGCAACTTCGACGACACGATCTTCAAGACGAATCTCGAAGCCGCGCATACGATCGCGCGTCAATTGCGGCTGCGCAATCTCGGCGGCATCATCATCATCGACTTCATCGATATGGAGAACGCCGAGCACCGCGACGCAGTCCTGGGCGAGTTGAAGAAAGCGCTTGCGCGCGACCGCACGCGCTCGACGGTGAACGGCTTCTCGCAACTGGGGCTCGTCGAGATGACGCGCAAACGCACCCGCGAATCGCTCGCACACGTGCTGTGCGAGCCGTGCCCGGTATGCCAGGGGAAAGGTCAGGTGAAAACCCCGCGCACGGTCTGCTACGACGTGCTGCGAGAGATTTTGCGGGAATCGCGCCAGTTCAACCCGCGCGAGTTTCGCGTCGTGGCGTCGCAGCAAGTCATCGATTTGTTCTTGGATGAAGAATCGCAGCACCTGGCCATGCTCATCGATTTCATCGGCAAACCCGTCTCGCTGCAAGTGGAGTCGAATTTAAGCCAGGAGCAGTACGACATCGTTCTGATGTAGTGCCGCCGCGCGTCTGCGCGCGCGAATCGTCGTATCGTTCAGGCGACAACACGTACGAAACGGGGCGGCGATGCCGCCCCTCTCTTATTCTCAATGGCGGTCATGCCAGCCGCCGTGTCCATGCCCATGCCAGCCATGGTCATGGTCGCCCCAACCGCCCCATCCACCGCCAACCCCGATGCCGATACCGACCGAAGGCTCGGCATACGCCGGGTAATACGCGTACCCAGGCTGGTAGTAGTCGTAGCCATACCCGTACGCCGGCGCGGCCGGCGCAACGACGCAGCCCGACAGCGAACCGGTCGCCGCTACCGCCGCGAGCGAAACCATTAGGATAACGAACGACCTTTTCATGATGCTCCTCCTGTTGCCTCGTTAGACGGCCGCCGGACGCGTGACGTTCGCCAATGACTTGTGTCACCGAGTAAAAGGTGTAATGCCCGCTGTAATACGCGCACTCGCGCTATCGTTTCTTAAATTCGGGCCGCATCGAGTCGTCCGGTGGGCGGGCTTACCGACCAAAGGCAATGCGCAGCAGCCCGCGCGTTCGCGGTGAAATCTCCTAGAATTTTCTAAGTAGCAGCTAGCAAGGAGACCACCATGGCCGAATCGATCGCGGACATCGTCGTCGGCATCATTCTGCTGATCGCCGTCATCGTCATTGTTGCAGCGCACTATCATCGCGAGCATCAGCGGGCCCGGTGGCTGCACCGCATGGACAACAACCGGATTTGGGACAAGCTCAGACATTGGCATTGACGCACGCCGTCTGCGAAGCCGGGAGAAAAGAGATGACGGAAGAAGAAGACGCCCTGTGGCAAATGACCCAATACGAGGGCTTTGAAGTGCACGTGGCCCCGCTCCTGCGCGAACTCGACGAAAGCACGTCGCCGGCGGCGCGGCAGCCTTATACCTACATCGGCTACGTGTGCCACCCGGGCGCGGATCCCAAGCTACCGGGTCACGCGGTGCCCTTTCACGCCGACGGCGACGTCGGCTTCGCGAGCGCCGCGGATGCGCTCGACGAAGGCATGCATGTGGGTCGGACGATCGTCGACGGCACCCACCCGGACTTGACCGTATTGCCGCTCGTCACAGGCGGCGTTTAAGCCGAACGGCGAGCGGCGGCGAAAAGCCCTACTCGCCCAATGCCGCGACTAGCGATGCATAGACGCGCTCTACGTCGCGCTCGTCCGTACGCCAATTCGAAAACGCTGCGCGCAACGCCCATGTCCCGCCATAGACCGTGGGCGAGATAAAGACGTCGCCGCGGTCGCGCACCGCGAGCATGTACGCTTGCACGCGCGCCTCGCTCGGTGTGTCGGCCAGCGTGAAGCAAACCACGTTCAGACGCGTCGGCGCGAGTAGCTTGAATCGCGAATCCGCGGCAATGTGCTCGTCCAAGGCGCGCGCAGTCCGTACGTTGCGCTCGACGATCTCCGCATGGCCCGCACGCCCGTACGCGGCCAATGAGAACCAGGCCGACATCGCCCGCAACCGGCGCGAGTTTTCGGGCGTCAAATGGACGAAATCGGGATTGTCTCCGGGCAGGCCCAGATAGGCGGCGGAATTTTGAAAGACACGAACCTGGAGATCGCGCCGACGGGAAAATTGGACGGCCGAGTCGTAAGGCACGTTGAGCCACTTGTGCAGATCGATGCAAACCGAATCGGCTGCATCAATACCGGCCACGAGCGAAGCGTGCTCGCTCACTAGCGCGGCAAAGGCGCCGAACGCGCCGTCCACGTGAAGCCAGAACGAATAACGCGCTTTCAATGCGGCGATTGCGGCGAGATCGTCGAAGTCGACCGTATTGACCGTGCCCGCGTTCGCCACGACGATCACGTTCTGCCCTTGAAGCCGATCGAGCGCAGCTTCCAGCGCGCCGAGATCGACGGCCTCGCGTCCTTCGAGCGTCGGGATCTTTTGCACGGACTTACGTCCGATTCCGAGCATCGAGAGCGCTTTAAAGATGCTCGAATGGGGCGTCGCCGACAGCACATGAATCGGACCGAGCGCGCCGACGCCTTCCTCGGCCACGCTGATGCCGCGCTGCTCGCCTAGCCACTCGCGACCGATCGCGAGCCCGACGAAGTTCGACATCGTCGCACCGCTCACGAACGTGCCGCGATGCACCTGCGACAATCCGAACAACTGCCGCAGCCGTTCCACGGTTTCGCGTTCGAGGTCCGGTGCGGAACTGTCGATACCCGCCGTAGGATTCTGGTCGTAGACGCTCGTGAGCCAATCGCCGCCGATCGAGGCCGGCGTCGCGCCGCCCGTGACGAAACCCAGATAGCGTGGTCCGGCGCTGCCCGAAAAGCCCGGCGCCCAGCGCGCGGCGAATTCGTCGAGCGCGCCGGCGAAACCGGCGCCGTGCTCAGGCAACGGTTGCGGCTGCACCGGGCCGGGCGCCGACGCAACCGTTCGCCGGTCGAGCCCGGCCAGCGTTTGCGTCGCATGGCGTACGGTAAGTGCGAGCAACGCTTCGAGTGCTTGCGAATCTTGCGACAGTTTTTCGTACATGAAATGCCCCGTGGATCGTCAACGACGAGCGCGCCGAGCGCGGGTCGGGCACTCGCCGTCAAGCAGCCTGCTGTTGGTATTGGATGCGATGCAGATGCGCGTAGAGGCCGTCTTGTTGCAGCAACGCCTCATGGCTACCTTGTTCGACGATACGCCCTGCTTCCATCACGAGAATGCGATCGGCTCGCTCGATCGTCGAAAGCCGGTGCGCGATGACGAGCGTCGTGCGTCCCTTCATCAGCGTTTCGAGCGCCGCTTGCACATGCCGTTCCGATTCGGAATCGAGCGCCGACGTGGCCTCGTCGAGAATCAGGATCGGCGCATCCTTATAGAGCGCGCGCGCGATCGCCAACCGCTGACGCTGACCGCCCGATAAACGCATGCCGTTGCCGCCGACGTGCGTGTCCATACCTTCGGGCATCGCCTGCACCGTATCCCACAGATTCGCTGCCGCCAGCGCCGCCTGCACGCGTTCGCGATCGGGCGTGCCGCCGTAGGCGACGTTGGCAGCCACCGTATCGTTGAACAGCACGACATCTTGGCTCACCATCGCGATCTGGCTACGCAAGTCGTGCACGTCGTATTCTTGAATCGGCACGCCGTCGACGAGAATCCGCCCGCTCGTCGGCGCAAAAAAACGCGGTAGCAAGTTCACGAGCGTGGTCTTGCCGCTGCCGGAGGGCCCCGCAAGCGCGATCATCTCCCCGGGCTTGGCTACGAACGAGACATGATCGAGCGTGAGCCGTTCGACCTCGCCATAGGCGAACGTCACGTCGTCGAACTCGATCTCGCCGCGCGCGGCCTTAAGCGAACGCGTGCCGCCGGCCGGTTCGAGCGGCTCGTCGATGAGACCGATAATGAATTCCGCCGCCGTCACGCCGCGTTGCAACGGCTGATTCACATCGATCAAATGTTTGAGCGGCGAGATCACGAGCAGCATCGACGTAACGAACGCGACGAAGCCGCCAACGGTCGTTTGATTGTGCGCCGACTGCACGACGGCGATCGTGATCACGATCGCTAGCGCGAACGAGGCGAGGATTTGCGTAAGCGGCTGCGCAAGCCCGCCCGCCACCGTCATGCGCATCGCATAACCGCGCAAGCGCTGGCTCATCGCCGCGAAGCGGTTCATCTCGTACGATTCGCCGTTATGGATCTTCACGACCTTGTAGCCGGCCACCGTTTCCTCGACGATATACGACAGCTCGTTCGTCAGAGTCTGCTGCTCTCGGCCGAGGCGGCGCAACCGCCGGTTGATCTTGCTCACGAGCCAGCCGATGCCCGGCAAAATGAGCGCAACGATCAACGTCAAACGCCAATTCAAATAGAACAAATAGCCGAGCAGAAAGAACACCGATAGCGAATCGCGCACGAGCGTCACCATCACGCTCGTGAGGACGCCGAGGATCTGATTGACCTCGAACACGATCGCGTTGATAACCGTGCTCGCCGTCTCGCGTTGAAAGAACGTCGCGCTCGTATGGATCATGCGCTGGAACATATCGAGCCGCAGTTGCAGCAAGATCCGATTCGACACGTACGACAGCAGGTATTGCGACGCGTATTGGGACACGCCGCGCACGATCGCAAGCCCGATCACCGCGGCCGGGACGTACCACTTCGCGTGATTGCTCGCGTTCTGGCCGAAGCCGCGGTCGAGGAGCGGCTTGAGCAACGCCGGAATTCCGGCGTCGGTGGCGGCGGACAGGCCCATCGCCGCGACGGCGAGCACGAGCACCCAGACGATCGGTTTCAAATAGGGCCACAAACGCCGCATCACGGCCGGCGTCGACGACGTTTGTGCGCCGCCGATCGTTTTTCTCAAAGTGGCTCGGTTTTCCAAGAGTTTCCTTGTTGCTGCGGCAAATCGCCGTCGGTCCCGGCCCCATGCCTGGACACACGAGGCAACTCGCCCGAAAAATCGAATTATTATAAGCCGGCGCCGGCGCGACGCCCGCGAACCCGGCGGCTGGCGATCGCCCGCGGGTATACTGTCGCGTTCCGTTTCGCCGCTGAATATCAGCGTATCCCTGAACGTGCCGCTCACGACCTCCGCTTCGCCCCGCCGCCCAACGCTCGGCGTCGCCATTATCGCGCTCAATGCCGAAAGGCGTCTCGCGCAGTGTTTGTCCGCGCTCTCGTTCGCCGACGATATCGTCGTCATCGACGGCGGCAGCACCGATACGACGGCCACGATCGCCCAAGCGCACGGCGCTCGTTTGATCGTCGAACCGAATTGGCCGGGCTTCGGACCGCAGAAGAATCGCGCGGTGGCGGCGCTCGATACCGATTGGATTCTATCCATCGACACCGACGAAGTGGTCACACCGGAGCTAGCGGCCTCGATCCGGCAAGCGCTGGATACGCCGCGCGCCGACGTCTACGCGCTCGATCGCATCTCGAACTTCTGCGGGCGATGGATCCGCCACGGCGGCTGGTATCCCGATTGGGTACCGCGCCTATTTAAACGCGGCGCGGCGCGGTTCTCGGACGACTTGGTGCACGAACGGCTCGTCTTCGACGCGCAGCCGGCGCAGCTCGCCGGCCAGCTTCTCCATTACTCGTACGACGACCTCGAATCGGCGTTGGATAAGCTCAACGCCTATTCCACCGCAAGTGCGAAGCAGCGTCACGCGAAAGGCAAACGCGGCAGCTTGCGCCTCGCGCTCGCTCACGGCGTGTGGGCCTTCGTCCGTAGCTACTTCGTGCGGCGCGGATTTCTCGATGGGCGAATGGGCTTCATCGTCGCCGTCGCTACCGCCGAGGGCACTTACTATCGTTACCTCAAGCTCATGCTGATGTCCGAGCTTGCGCAAGATTCGGGCGACACCGCGCATGACCCACGATAAGCTCATTACCGTCATCGTCTCCACCTACAACCGTCCCGATGCGCTCGAGTTGGTGCTGGAAGGATGCCTCGCCCAAACGGACCGCGCCTTCGAGATCATCGTCGCGGACGACGGCTCCGGTCCCGCGACGCGCGAGGTCGTCGAACGCATCAAGCGCCGCTCGCCGGTGCCGCTCACGCACGTCTGGCATGCCGATGACGGATTTCGCCTTGCCGCGATCCGCAACAAAGCCATCGTACAGGCCCGCGGCGAATACCTGATCTTTCTCGACGGCGACTGTGTGCCCCAGCGCGATTTCGTGGCCAGGCACCGAGCGCTGGCCGCGCCGCGCACCGTCGTCACGGGTAGCCGCATCTTGCTCGGGCCGCGGCTCACCGCGCTCGCGGCAGCCCGGCATCTGCCGCTCGCCGAGCAATCGCTCGCGTTCTGGTTACGTCAACGCGCGACCGGACAAGTCAATAAGATCGCACCGCTCTTCGCTCGGCTCCCGGACATGGCGCGCAGGAACGTGCAAGGCTTCGTATGGCGCGGCATCAAGGGCTGCAATCTCGCCGCGTGGCGGTCGGACGTCGTGGCCGTCAACGGCTTCGACGGCAGCTTCGTGGGCTGGGGGCATGAAGATGCCGATTTCGTCGCCCGCCTGCACAACGCCGGCGTCGTTCGTAAAAAAGGCTTTTGGGCCACCGAGGTGCTGCACCTATGGCATCCGGAAGCCTCGCGCGGAAGCGAGGGCCCCAACCACGCTAAAGTGCTCGCCCGTCTAGCCGATCGCAGCACGCGAGCGCAAGAAGGCTTGGAAGAGTTGACCGCAGCGGGGTGACGCGCTCGTTGTAACGAACGCGTCACCGCATCATTCGGCGGCGATGTGCTCGCCGAGTGCCGGGTTCATCGCGATCTGCCGCGGCAAATCCGGTTCCCAATTGCGCAGATCGCCAAGCGGATACCGGGGAGCGAGTGCGTACACGGCGCGCTTGATCCTTCCCGCAAAGGTCGGCTCGGGGATGTTGGGCAGCGATTGCGCATTCGCCTCCCCGGTCTTGCGGACATAGTCGCGGACGAACGCCTGCTGAGAGATGCCCCACTTCAAAATAAACGTACGCCCGCCCTTGTTGCGGCGAACGCGGCGCGTCGTCGCACAGGCGAAGTGATAAAGGTGACATCCGGCGACGATGCGGAACGTCCGGCAACCGGCAAGCCAGATCTTCATGAGGAAATCGTCGTCACTGCTCATGCCGGGTCCGAATTCGATGCTATAGCCGCCCACCATATGCCAAAGGCGCGTCTGCGTAAGCATCGGCTGAGCGGCGAAGCCATGCCGATCGACCGACTTCAGCCCCGCGCCGAACGCGAGCAGGCCGGGTTCGTCGAAGTTTTCCGGTGTCGTCCCGTAATTGGCGACCGTCACTTGCGTGTTGCTCGTACCGATCGGCTCGATCAATTGCGCCGACAGGTACATCGGTACGCTTTCGCCGATTTCCTGCGCGGCCGCGTAGAGCGCTTTATCCCAGCCGGGCAGGCACACCATGTCGTCGTTCATGAACAGGATCCACTCGCGCGTGGCAAGCCGCGCCGCATCGTTCATGGCCACGCATACACCGACGTTGCCGCGGCTCGCCGTATGGCGAATCCCTTGCTCGCGCACCCACTTCAGCGTGCCGTCCGTTCCTTCGTTGACGTGGACGATGATCTCGTGATCGAAAGCCGAATGACGCCGAATGCTGTCGATGCACAGCTTCAGGTACGGCAAGTTATTCCAAGACGGGATCAGGATGCTGAACATTGCGATTAGGCGCCGTTGATTGAGGAAGGGTTACCGAACCGCGTCGCGCGAGACGCCGCGGGCGAAATGACGATGCCGGCCAAGATGGCGACAATGGAAGCGTAAAACGAGACGACCATCTTCAGGTCGAACGTCTCGACGGTGAGCCCGAACACGAAAAACGAAACGACAAACGTGAGTCCCAGCACAGCTGCTCCGCGTACCGCGTGCGAGCGCGCCTTCAAGTGACGTGCAAACAGCCATCCCGGCATGAAGTGGACCGCAATGCCCGCGAGGCCGGCGATCATGCCGTAATTGGCCGTATCGGCAAGCAGTTGATTGTGTGCCTCGCCATAGCCGACCGCCGCAGCTGCGGGCGTGATTGCGCCGGAGCGCTCGAACGCCGGCATCGCGTTGGCGAAACCGTTCGGACCAGCGCCGAACAGCGGGTGGTGCCACGTCAGAGAAATCGCGGCGCTATATAGTTGGAGCCGAAGCCCCGTAGACGTGTCTTTATGGCCGTGCGAGTACTGAACGATGTCGGACCAAATGTCGAACAATCGGTGCTGCACCTCGCGTGACACCGCACAAACCGCGATCAGCGCGAAGAACATCGCCAACAGCACCGCGATCCGCCACGAACGCGACTTTTCCCGACCGTAGACATAGACGACAAGCGGGACGATCACGGGCAAAGCGAGCCATCCGCCGCGCGAGCCCGATAGCACCGAGGCAGCGAGCCCGGCGAGCAGCCCGACGACCTTCAGCAAACGTATCGAAAGACGATCCTTGCGCCACCAGTCGATCGACAGGCCGGAGAGCAAGCCCATGACCAAGGCGATGTCGCCATAATGGATCGAATCGAGAAACGGGAGCCGCAGCCGCGTACTCTCGTTAAACGGCCACACATAGGCCACCGCGAGGGCGCCGATCGCACCGATAGCGAACGAGCAGTCGCTCCATTGCAACGCGCGCAGCGGCATCCGACGCAACGCGAGGAGGATAGGGACGGCGGCTAAAAAACGCCACGGCGCATCGAGCAGGTTGAGCACGAATCGCCCATGCCAAAGCTCGCTCGCCAGCGTCGCGCACAACGGACCCGCGAGCGCAATGCACATGAATTTAACGAGCGGGTCGAATGGGTCTTCATCCACCCTCGCCGTGCCGGGCGCCGAGCGCCGCAACATCAGCGCGGACAAGGAGAGAGCCAGCGCCGTCATCATCATCGCGCTCGCCCCGCCGCGCACGGCGAGCGTCACGAATGGGTATGCAAGAACGAATACGGCTGTCAGCGCCTCGCCGACACGCCAACTACCGGTTTCAAAAGTCTTTGAAGGAATCATGCACAATGTTGGCCGGCCGCTCGCACAGACGAACTCAATCTAGATACAGGTTACGGAGCAGGAGAGACGACCAACCGCCGCCCGACGTCGCTAACTGCGGCACGCGCGACGCTCTCACGACATCAACTAGGCACCCGTTTCCGACGCTCAGTATATATGCTGCGCTCCAGCACCAAGAAAACGCGCAAAGACGCCTCATTGGCCGCCTGCTTTCGGCAATCGCGCCCCCTTGGGCCGCGCCGAGCGGACGCTCGACCTTCCGCGCCGTCCGCACGGGGCGAAATTATGACAGACGGCCGAGCCAATCGGTCTTACTAATGACGAATACCGCCCGCCGACCCACGCGCGAGCCCTGACGTATCGACACGAACGACGCCGCCATCCACGCTGGAAAGCGGCTCAGCGAGCCCGAGCATCTGCGCTGCCGCGCGAATTACGCGGCTCGCCGGCAAGGTCAGGAGACATTCGCTCGTACTTTCGAGATGCCGCTCGCAGCCCTCCTTTTTGCAGGGCACGCACTCGCCCTCGCCTTGAACGAGGTAGACGTTGTCGCGACGGCCGGAGCCGATGAGCGGCCAAGGATTGGAACCCGAACGCCAGCCTTTCGGCCAGGGGCCCCAACGAACCGTATCGGACGGACCGAACAGCGCCACCGTCGGCGTACCGGTTGCGGCCGCGACGTGCGTCGCACCGGTGTCGGGGCCGATAAAGATTTTCGCTCGCCGGTACATCTCGGCGCTTTCGCCGAGCGAGAGCTGGCCGACCAAATTGAGCACCGGCTCGCCCCCTGCCTCGACCACGCTTTGCGCGTACTCGCGTTCGGCCGCGGCGGGTCCGCCGCTTAGCGCAACCGCGAAGCCGCGCGAACGCAGCCAACGTATCAACTCGCCCCACCCCTCTACCCGCCAGCGCTTATAGACGAACATCGGCGCCGGATGCAGCACCGCGAGCGGCTGATCGGGCGACGCGGCCGGCGCCGCATCGAAGCGCGCGGCGAACGCGGCGCGGCGAACGGGATCCGCGCCGATGCCGGGCGGCACGACTTCCGCGATCGGCTCGATACCGAGCACGCCCGCCAGCGCAAGGCTGCTTTCGACCGTGTGAACGGCTTGATTGTGACTCAACGCAAAGCCGTCGAGGATGAACCGATTGAGCGGCGTCACCCGGTCCGGATCGAGCAGCCCGATCCGCTTTTTGCCCGCGAACCAACTGTAGAAGCGAGGCCGGTCGCTGCTCGTGGCCGCGCAGGCCAGATCGTAACGGCGCCACATGCGGACCGCATCGGCCAGCCGCTCGCGCAACCGCGCGCGTTGCGCCACGGTGATGACCCGGCGCACGTCCGGGTTGTGTTCGAGCACGCCTTCCGTGCCGCGAAAGACCAGCATGTCGATCGGCGTATCCGGCCAGCGTACCTTCAGCGACCGGACGAGCGGCGTCGTCAACAAGACGTCGCCGATACGACGCGTGCAGACGACGAGGATGCTGCGAGGAGGCCTAGATAAGATCAATCGGGAAGTCACTGGGAAGCAAGCTATTCAGGTCAATACTGAAGCCGCCAGTTTACTTCAATCCTCGGCGCGCTCCGGACGCCATACCGAGGATCGAAGCCGGCGGTTCGTGCCTATCTCGACTATCAATAGACGATCTCGACGTCGGTCCCTTGGAATTCGGTGCGCAGCGTGGCGAGTAGCTCGTCGCTTGGGCGAACGCGCCAGGCGTCGCCAAGCACGATCTCGCCTTGCGCGCTAGGCGCGCTGTAGGCGATGCGTACGGCCAGGCCGTTCGGCGCGGGTGTGCTCACACGCGCTCGCCCACCGTCGGGGCCGCGTTTGGACGGCCCGGCGGCCAGCGCCGCGTTGACCTCTTGCGCCGATTCGCGCGGGGCGCAATGCGCCTCGAGCACCCGCTTGAGCACGCCCGCGTCGGCATTGCCGTTCATACGCACCTTCACGGCCTGCGCGTAGCGGCTACGCGCGCGCTCGAGGTCCATCACCGAATCGACGGTAAAGCGGATGCCGCCCGTAAAGGCATCGTTACGCGCCTGCCCCTGCACGACGAGCAGTTCGTCTTCCTTGAACAATGCCTTGTTCGCCTCGTACTGCTCGTTGAAGACGGTGACTTCGCACTGCCCCGTGCCGTCGTCGACGAGCGCGATCAGCATCTTGCCGCGCTGGGTCATCTGCGTGCGCAGCGACGCGATGATCCCAGCCACAAGTTTGTCGCGCCCTTCCTTCAGGTCGGCCAGCTTCATGCGCGCGAAGCGCCGCACCTCGTCCTTGTAGGCATCGAACAAATGCCCCGACAGGTAAAAACCGAGCGCGGTCTTCTCTTCCTGTAGCTTGCGCTTGTCGTGCCAGGCAGGTTCGTCGACGAGCTCGTGCCCTCGCGACGGTGCGTCGCCCATATCGAACAGGCCCGCCTGCATCGCATTCGCACTGGCCTGCTCCGCGGCCTCCATTGCAAGCGGCACCGATGCGATCAACTGGGCGCGGTTCGCATGGATGGAATCGAATGCGCCGGCCCGGATCAATGCCTCGATCGTGCGCCGATTGACGACACGCCGGTCGATGCGCGCGCAGAAATCGAATAGATCGACGAACGGGCCCTCTTCGCGCGCACGCAGTATTTCCTCGATCGCATTTTGGCCGCTGCCTTTCACCGCGCCCAAGCCGTAGCGGATCGTGCGCGAACGCTTGCCGTCCGCCTCCGCGACCGGCTCGAAACGATAGGCCGAACGATTGATGTCGGGCGGCAAGACAGCCATGCCGTTCGTCTTGCAATCGTCATAGAGAATCTTGACCTTGTCCGTGTCGTCCATGGCCAAGCTCATGTTGGCTGCCATGAATTCCGCGGGGTGGTGTGCTTTCAGCCACGCCGTGTAATAAGCGAGCAGCGCATAGGCCGCCGCGTGCGACTTGTTGAAGCCGTAGCCGGCGAACTTCTCCATCAAGTCGAAGATTTCGTCGGACTTCTCGCGCGTCAAGCCGTTCTTGGCCGCGCCCTCCGCGAAGATCTCGCGATGCGTGGCCATCTCCTCGGGCTTTTTCTTACCCATCGCGCGGCGCAGCAAGTCGGCGCCGCCGAGGGAGTAGCCGCCGATGATCTGCGCCATCTGCATCACCTGCTCCTGATAGACCATGATGCCGTAGGTCTCTTTCAGAACAGGTTCGACACGCGGGTCGGGATACTCCACCACCTCGCGTCCGTGCTTACGCGCGCAAAAGCTCGGAATCAGATCCATCGGACCCGGGCGATAAAGCGCCACGAGCGCGATGATGTCCTCGAAGCGGTCGGGCTGCGCGTCCTTGAGCATGCCTTGCATGCCGCGGCTTTCCAGCTGGAACACGGCGACCGTATTCGCCTTCTTCAGGATGGCGAACGAGGCGGGATCGTCGAGCGGCACTTGCGCGAGCGACCAATCGGCTTTCGTCGGGTCGAGCCGGCGAATGTAGCGCTCCGCCCAGTCGAGAATCGTGAGGGTCGTCAGCCCCAAAAAGTCGAACTTGACGAGGCCGACCGCTTCAACGTCGTCCTTGTCGTACTGACTCACGACACCGCCGTCATCGCCTTGCGTGTACAGCGGACAAAAATCGGTCAGCTTGCCCGGAGCGATCAGCACGCCCCCGGCGTGCATGCCGACGTTACGCGTCAAACCCTCGACGCGCTGGGCCAGCTCGAGCAACTGACGAACTTCGTCTTCGTTGTCGTTACGCTCTTGCAGCAGCGGCTCTTCCGTCATCGCGTCGGCGATCGTCACGTGCTTGCCCGGTTTGAACGGGATCAGCTTGGCGACACCATCGGTGAAGTTGTAGCCGAGATCGAGCACACGACCGATGTCGCGCACGGCGGCCTTCGCGGCCATCGTGCCGAACGTCGCGATCTGCGAAACGGCATCGGCCCCGTACTTGCCCTTCACGTACTGAATGACGCGGTCGCGCCCTTCCTGGCAAAAGTCGATGTCGAAGTCGGGCATCGAGACCCGCTCGGGATTCAAGAAACGCTCGAACAGCAGGTTATAGCGCAGCGGATCGAGATCGGTAATCCCGAGCGCATAGGCGACGAGCGAACCCGCGCCCGATCCCCGGCCGGGCCCCACGGGCACGCCGTTGTTCTTGGCCCAGTTGATGAAGTCGGCCACGATCAAGAAGTAGCCGGGGAAGCCCATCTTGATGATCGTGCCGCACTCGAAGTCCAGCCGCTGGTAGTACTTCTCGCGCTCGCGCGAGCGCTGCGCTTCGTCGGGATAGAGTTCGACGAGACGCTTTTCGAGCCCCTCTTTCGACAGCTGCACGAGGTAATCGTCGAGCGACATGCCGTCTGGCGTCGGGAACAGCGGCAGCTTCGGCTTGCCGAGCTCGAGCGTCAAATTGCAGCGCTTCGCGATTTCGACGGTATTGGCGACCGCCGACGGGATATCGGCGAAGCGCTCCACCATTTCGTCCTGCGTACAAAAACGCTGCTCGGTCGAGAAGCGCTTCGGACGCCGCGGATTCGCGAGAATGTCGCCTTCCGAGATACATACGCGCGCTTCGTGCGCCGTGTAATCGTCCGCCGACATGAATTGAATCGGATGCGTGGCGACCACGGGCAATTTCAAAGCCGACGCGAGCGTCACGGCCTGCTGCACATAGGCTTCCGCGCCCGGCTGGCCGGAGCGCTGCAACTCGATATAGAACGCATTCGGGAAATAGGCGGCCCAGCGCTGCGCATGGCGCGTGGCGGCCTGCTCGTTACCCGCCGCGAGTGCGAGGCCGATGTCGCCGTGCTGCGCGCCCGAGAGCGCGATTAGACCCTCGCTGAGCGGCGAATCGAGCCACGCGGCATCGACTTCGGCACGCCCGCGATACTGATTCGTGAGCCAAGCCTTCGTCAGCAATTCGCACAGATTCAAATAGCCGCGCCGATCCTTGACGAGGAGCAGCAAGCGCGAAGGCTTGTCGCGATCGTCCGGGTTCATGACCCAGACGTCGCAGCCCGCGATCGGCTTCACGCCTTTGCCGCGGGCTTCCTTGTAAAACCGTACGAGACCGAACGCGTTGGCGAGATCGGTCATGGCGAGCGCGCCCTGGCCGTCGTCGGCCGCCGCCTTGACGATGTCGTCAATGCGCACGATGCCGTCGGCGATCGAGAATTCGGAGTGGACGCGAAGATGGACGAAGCGGGGATCTGACATGGGCGATATTGTACATCCGGCCTTCGCCCGAACCGCTCGCCAAATGGCCTAGGACGAGTCGCCCTCGGTTTGCGGGATAATAGAGGTTTCGCCGCCCCGCCCCCGAACGACCGCGGCCGCCCCGAGCGGGCAGCCGTGCGATCGGGCCGTGCGCACCGGCACTCATTATCGCGACACCATCATGCGCATCGTCAATCTCGCCGCCTACCGCTTCGTCACCATCGACGCCATCGACACTTGGCGCCCGCAGCTCACCGAGCGGTGCGAGGCGCTCGGCCTACGCGGCACCATCTTGCTCGCGCCCGAGGGCATCAACCTGTTCATCGCCGGCACGCCCGAGGGCGCCCGCGAATTCATCGACTACTTGCGTGGCGATCCGTTGTTCGAGGGCAAGTTCGCCGACTTGCAATTCAAGGAAAGCTTTTCCGACACGCAGCCGTTTCGCCGCATGCTCGTCAAGCGCAAGCGCGAAATCATCACGATGAAAAAGCCCGCGATCCAGCCCGAACTCGGCCGCGCGCCGTCGGTCGACGCGCCCACGCTCAAGCGCTGGCTCGACGAAGGCCGCGACGACGACGGACGCCCCGTCGTCATGCTCGATACGCGCAACGCGTTCGAAGTAGACGTCGGCACGTTCGAGGATGCGGTCGATTACCGGATTACGAAGTTCAGCGAATTTCCCGCCATAGTCGAGGCCCGCCGCGACGAATTCGAAGGCAAGACCGTCGTCTCGTTCTGCACCGGCGGCATCCGTTGCGAGAAGGCGGCGATTCATATGAAAGAGGCCGGGATCGACCATGTCTATCAGCTCGAGGGCGGCATCCTCAAATACTTCGAGGAAGTCGGCGGGGCGCACTATCGCGGCGAATGCTTCGTATTCGACTATCGTACGGCGCTCAATCCCCGGCTCGAGCCGACCGAGACCGTCCAATGCTTCGGTTGCCGCGCCGTCGTGACGCCCGAGGCCCAACACTCGCCGCTTTACACGCCCGGCAAGACGTGCCCCGCATGTCATCCCGACCGGGACGCGGCACGCGCGGCGTGAGCGGCGCGCCGCGGCCGACCGAAACACCCGCGCAAACGCCGCGGACACCCTACCGCGGCCGCTTCGCGCCTTCTCCCACGGGGCGCTTGCATGCCGGCTCGCTCGTCGGCGCGCTGGCAAGCTACCTCGATGCGCGCGCGCACGGCGGTATATGGCTCGTGAGGATCGAAGACATCGATGGTCCCCGCACGATACCGGGCGCCGATCGCGCCATCATTGAAACGCTGGCGCGCTTCGGCATGCAAAGCGACGAACCCATCGTCCGGCAAAGCACGCGCACAGCGTTGTACGCGCAGGCGCTGGAGCAACTCGAGCAGGCGGGGCTCGTCTACCCCTGCGGCTGCACGCGCAAGGAAATCGCCGATTCACTCGCAAACGCTCATGCCCGGCACACGACGCTCGCCTATCCCGGTACCTGCCGACAAGGCCTGCACGGGAAGCCCGCGCGTGCGTGGCGGCTGCGCGTGCCGGACGCGCCCGATGCCGTCGTCACGTTCGAGGACCGCTGGCAAGGCCGGCAAACTCAAGATCTCGCACTCGAAGTCGGCGACTTCGTGCTCAAGCGCGCAGACGGTCAATGGGCTTATCAGCTCGCCGTCGTCGTCGACGATGCCGCGCAAGGCATCACCCATATCGTGCGCGGGGCCGATCTGCTCGACTCGACGGCGCGCCAGATCTATCTGCAACGCTGCCTGGGCGTGCCGACGCCGTCCTATCTGCACGTGCCCGTCGTGGCCAACGCACAAGGCGAAAAACTCAGCAAACAGACGGGCGCGCGCGAACTCGATGCGAGCGAGCCGCTCCCGGCGCTCATGGCAGCGGCCCGGCACTTGGGGCTCGAATTGAAAGCCGACGCCCGCGGCTATCGATCGCTCGACGCGTTTTATACCGACGCGCTCGCCGCTTGGGGCGAGCGATTTGTCGAGCGGCAAGCATAGTCCGTCGTACGCCCCTCATCCCTCACGGAAGATAAAACTATAGGCGCTCAACGCCGGGGCGCCGCCCAAGTGCGCATACAGCACGCGCGAACCGGGCGGAAATTCGCCGAGCCGCACCTTGTCGATCATGCCGTGCATCGACTTGCCTTCATAGACGGGGTCGGTCAGCATCCCCTCGTAGCGGGCGCACATCCGAATCGCCTCGAGGGTGCCCTCGTTCGGCAGCCCATATTCTGGCCCGCCGTAACGCGTATCGAGCACGATATCGCCGGCGACAATCGGACGGCCAAGCCCGACGAGTTCGGCCGTATGTTCGGCGATCCGTGCAATCTGCGCGCGCGCCGCTTCGGGCTTGGCGGACGCATCGATGCCGATGACGCGATCGGCACGCCCGTCGGCCGCGAAGCCGACCACCATACCCGCCTGGGTGCTGCCGGTCACCGAACACACGACGATGTAATCGAATTTGAATCCGAGCGCGGCTTCTTGTTCGCGCACCTCCTCCGCGAATCCGACGAAGCCGAGGCCGCCGAGCGGATGCTCGGAACACCCCGCGGGAATCGCATACGGTTTGCCGCCGGCGGCCCGTACGCTTTCGAGCGCATCCTCCCAGCTCTTGCGGATACCGATATCGAAACCGTCCGGCACGAGACGCACGTCGGCCCCGAGAATGCGCGATAGCTCGATGTTGCCGACGCGGTCGTAGACCGCGTCATAGTAGTTGACCCAGTTTTCCTGGACGAGCACGCACTTCATCCCTAGGTGTGCCGCCACCGCGGCGACTTGCCGTGTCTGATTCGATTGAATGCCGCCGATCGAGACGAGCGTATCGCATCCCTGCTCGATCGCTTCGGGCACGAGGTATTCGAGCTTGCGCGTCTTGTTGCCGCCGAATGCGAGCCCACTGTTGCAGTCTTCACGCTTCGCGTACAACTCCACTTTGCCGCCCAGATGCGCGCTCAAGCGCTTGAGCGGTTGGATCGGCGTGGGACCGAATGTCAGCGGATAACGGGGAAATCGCTTGAGATTCATGGTGGCTCCGGTCGGGTCGCACAAGCGCTCGAGCAGCCGACGGACAAGCCGTCGCGGCAGGCAGCGCGCGGGTCGAACACCGGAAAATGATAGGCAAACCGCCGCGAAATGAGCTTGCGAATTTTTATTGACGCGCCTACTTTCAGGCCACCTTCAGCGCCATTTGTTTAACAACCCGGAGCTCTTATCAGCCATGTGCGCAACGAAATTGCGTACCGCCGCGACGCGCGTCGCGCCTCGGTCCCGCCGAAAGACGGGACGCAAGGCGCCCGCTCCAACGAGCGTCGGGCAGGTGCCCGCCATCGGGCAACTCGACCGTATCGACCGCGCGATTTTGAAGCACCTGCAACGCGACGCATCGATCTCGAACGTTGCGCTCGCGGGCAAGGTCAAGCTCAGCGCGCCGGCATGCTTACGCCGCGTGGAACGGCTCAAGTCGCTGGGGTTGATTCGCGGCATCGTTGCGCTGCTGGAGCCCAAAGCCGTCGGCGCGGGCATGCTTGTGGTGATCGGGATCGTGCTCGATCGATCGACGCCGGAAGCGTTCGCGGCGTTCGAGCAGGCGGCGCGCGACGTGTCCGGCTGTATGGAATGCCACGTCGTGACGGGCGAGTTCGACTACTTCATGCTCGTGCGCACCCGCGACAGCGAGAGCTTCAATCGGCTTCACGCCGAGCAATTGCTATATCTGCCGGGCGTGCGGCAGATTCGGTCGTTCATGGTGCTCAAAGAGATTTTGTCCACGACGCAATTTCCCATTTGACGGGAGGTTGCGCGGGGATGGTGGAGGTAGCGTCGAGCAGAGCGGCCCTGCGCAGCGGTAACGCGCCCGGTGCGCGGCCCCGCACGGATGTGAGCCACCATGCGCGCATCGCACGCCAGTATTCGCTTTTCGACATCGCGCCGGCGAAAACATGCCGTGCCAGGCGCAGGCGCCGGTATTGCCGAATCAGTACCGCGCGCCGCGATGGGTCGGTGATTCTTTTGCGGATCAGCCCGAGCCAGTGCCCGGATTCGACGTTGGCTTGCCGCAGCAACGCTTGCCGCATACGCGGCGAGCATCCCGGCGCATTCGCCAAGGAAACCAAGCTGCTCACCACGCTCAGATAACTACGGGCACGCTTGATCACCGCTCGCTGACTTGGACACCCCATGATCGATCCCGGCCGCGTCCGATAGCCGTAATACGGCGTCGGGCATACGCCGAGGCGCTGCACGTGATTCGCCAAGTGCGCGCTCCACAGGACGTCTTCGTGAACGATGTTTTCGACGAACCGCATGTTGCCGCCGAGCAGTACGTCGCGGCGAATCAATTGCAGCCATACATAGTGGTGCCATGCATCGCGAGCGACGCTGCCGACGACCCACTCCTCGCCCGACATGACGCTCGAGTCCGGCAGCCACTTCGCGAGTCCGACACGCGGATGATGTTCGGGATCGGTCTCGAAACGAAAACCGTTGCCGAGGACAAGTTGCAACGATCGCGCCTCGCCGAGCGTCACCCAAGCGGAGAGCGCATCGGGCGCAAGCCAGTCGTCGCCGTCTGCGAACGCGACCCAGCGGCCGCGCGCCAATTCGAGCCCCGCATTGCGCGCCGACGATACGCCCAGATTGCGCTGGCTAACGACTCGCAACCGCGGCTCGTGGACGGCAAGCCGTTCCAGGACGGCGAGGCTATCGTCCGAGGAGCCGTCATCCACGGCAATGATCTCGAGCCGGACATCTTTCTGCGCTTGCAGCGATCCGATCAACGTCTCCAAATATTGCGCGCAATTGAAGACCGGAACGACAACGCTCACATCGATTTGGTCAACCGCCATTTTGCTACACCCCGTTGCAGCCGGCATTTCCCTGATGGTCTTCAGGGTCAGTCGATTATGTTTCCGACTTTATAAACGCCCAAAAAAAGCATTTCCAGGCTTATCGCCCGATATCGTTCGTTGCCGATGTTCGAAGACCGCGATTCATTTTGGTGGACATGGTCTGTGTCCGTCGCGATTTCGCTTCGAATATCGGCTGTTTCAATACGACTGGGTACGACAACGCGCTCGAACGATCGACGATGCCGTATCCGGTAAGACTGTCAGGAGGACGAACTGTTGCGCCGCGGCATGCCGAATCCACCTAGGAGCGCCGCCAACGGCTGCTTGGGCGTCTTGCTCTGCGGGGCTTCTTGTTTCTTCGCTTCCTCTTCCTTGCGCGCCGACGGCGAGGGCTCGTACGGCTTCAGGAAAAATTCGTCGATCGGCGCATGATTCGCGCGATACGTCGTGCGCTCGTGCGAGCCCGTGCGGCGGCGCCCCGAGCGGTCCTCTCGTTCGCGCCGGCCCGGCTCCTCGCGCCCACGGCGCACCGGTGCGTCGACGGTCAAGGTCTGCACTTGCAGCGGCTTTTTGATCAGCTTTTCGATCTCGCCGAGCTGCTTACGCTCGTTGGGGCTGCACAGCGACAACGCGTCGCCCGACGCACCCGCACGCCCGGTGCGCCCGATCCGGTGCACATAGTCTTCCGCGTTGAACGGCAAATCGAAGTTGATCACGGCCGGCAGCTCGGCGATGTCGAGGCCGCGTGCCGCCACATCCGTGGCGACCAAAGCCTCGATCTCGCCGCGCTTGAACGCGTCGAGCGCTTGCATCCGCTCGTTTTGCGACTTGTCGCCGTGAATCGCGGAGGCGACAACGCCGTCGCGCTCGAGTTGACGCGCGAGCCGGCTAGCGCCGATCTTGCTGTTGCAAAACACGATGACCTGCTTGAGCGCGCGCTCTCGGATCAGTTGCACGACGGCGCCCTGCTTGTCGCCCTCGGCCACCTCGTAGACGATCTGCGTGACGTTCGTGGCCGTCGAGTTGCTGCGCGCCACCTCGATCGTCTGCGGATTACGCAGATACGTGGAGGCGAGCTTCTTGATCTCGGGGGAGAACGTCGCCGAAAACAGCAGCGTCTGACGCTCTTTCGGCAACAGGTTCAGGATCCGCTGCAAGTCGGGCAAAAAGCCCATATCGAGCATGCGGTCCGCCTCGTCGAGTACAAGAATCTGTACTTGGCCGAGGTTGGCGGTCTTTTGTTGCACGTGGTCGAGCAAGCGGCCCGGCGTGGCGATCAGAATTTCGACGCCGCGCCGAAGCTCCGCCGATTGCGGGTTCATGTCGACGCCGCCGAACACCACCGCGCTACGCAGCGGCGTGTGCTTGGCATACGACTGAACGTTCGCGGCGACCTGGTCGGCCAATTCGCGGGTGGGCGTGAGAATCAGCGCTCGCACCGGATGGCGTGCCGGCGAGGCGCTCGTGCTCGCGGCAGGCAACAAGCGCTGGATGATCGGCAGCGAAAAGCTGGCCGTCTTACCGGTTCCGGTTTGGGCGGCGCCCATCACGTCGCGTCCAGCCAGCACGACCGGGATCGCCTGGGCCTGGATCGGCGTAGGCGTGGCGTAACCTTGCTCGGTAACGGCCCGCAGGATTTCAGGGGCGAGACCGAACTGGTCGAAAGTCGGGGTAGTAGGCGTGACAGCGGGATCGGACATTGTGGCGTTCGCTAAAAATGCGCCGCTAGGCGCTGCGTCGTTCGAGCGCGCGGCGGCGGCAGCACAGCCGCTCGATAAGGTCGACGTGAAGGCGGAGCCACGGCGAGTCGCGCGCGGAGGACATCTGCCGAAGGACCGCACTTCGCGCGCGGCCGGCTCCAGCCGGCGGATATGCCGCCGGAAAGGCCGGTATTGTAGCACCGCAAGATTGCACGGGCCGTACCTGCGTGCGGCCGGCCGAACGTAGGGTCGTGATCCGTGGCCCGGCGCCGCGCCCGGACGCTTAGCGCGCCGATACGGGCCGCACCGCCGCCGCGGCCGCCAACGCGCGCTCCCGGGCCTCGTCGATACCGGAGGCCGTCGCCACGGCGACGCCCATGCGCCGCTTTTTAAAGCTCTCGGGCTTGCCGAACAGTCGCACGTCGGCCTGCGGTACGGCCAGCGCTTCGCGCACGCCCTCGAACGCGATCCCGGCCTCCTCGAGCCCGCCGTAAATGACGGCCGACGCACCCGGCGACACCAGCGACGTATCGACGGGCAATCCCAGAATCGCGCGCGCATGCAGTTCGAACTCGGACAAGCGCTGCGAGCGCAGTGTGACGAGCCCCGTGTCGTGCGGACGCGGGCTCACTTCCGAGAACCAGACGTCGTCGCCGCGTACGAACAGTTCGACGCCGAATACGCCGCGTCCGCCCAACGCGCCGGTAACCTGTTCCGCGATTTGCTTCGCACGCTCGAGCGCCGCGCCCGACATCGGCTGAGGCTGCCACGACTGCACATAGTCGCCGTCGACCTGCAAGTGGCCGATCGGTTCGCAAAACGAGGTACGCACCTCCCCGCTCGCCGGATCGACGGCGCGCACCGTCAGCAGCGTGATCTCATAGTCGAACGTAATGAAACCCTCGACGATCACGCGCCCGACGTTGACGCGCGCGCCGGCCGTCGCGTATTGCCAAGCAGGCTCGATATCGGCCCCGGCGCGCACTACCGACTGGCCCTTGCCCGAGGAGGACATCACGGGCTTGACGACGCAGGGATAGCCGATCCGTTCGACGGCCGCCTTGAACGAGTCGAGCGAATCCGCAAACTCGTACGGCGAGGTGGGCAATCCGAGCGTTTCCGCCGCCAAGCGGCGAATCCCCTCGCGGTTCATCGTCAGTTGCGTCGCGCGCGCCGTGGGAATGACTTCGGCGAGCCCTTGCGCTTCGATATCGGCGAGGGCGTCGGTGGCGATCGCCTCGATCTCGGGCACGATCAAATGCGGCCGCTCCGCTTGCACGAGCGCCTTGATCGCCGCGCCGTCGGTCATGTCGATCGTATGGGCCCGGTGAGCGACTTGATGTCCCGGCGCGTTCGGATAGCGGTCGACGGCGATGACTTCCACCCCGAGGCGCTGCAACGCGATGATGACTTCCTTGCCCAGTTCGCCCGCGCCCAACAGCATGACGCGCGTGGCGGAGGGCGAGAGCGGCGTCCCGATCCGTTGACCGATCTGCATGGCGAATCCCGTTATGCGAAAGAAGGAAAGACGACGATGTTAACACGCGCGGCGCGCGATTCTTGCACCCGCCAAGCGACGCGGCGCCCGCTCGTTTCGCCCGTGCGATATGCACCGGTGCGCAGCTAGCTCGCTAGCGACGCCAGGAGTGCGTTACCCTTACGCCTTCGCCAGTTTTAAAAGAAGGTTCGGGGCCATGTCGAATCCATTCGTTGCACCGACGCGCGCACGCTCGCGTCGGCGCTTGCCGTCGTGCGCGCTTGTGCTCGCGGCCGCGCTCGCCGTCGCCGGTTGCGCGATGCCGACCCATCCCGATTCCGCCGCGGGGCCCAGCAACCCGCTCAATCCGGCCGCAGTGCAACTGCTCGACGACACGCGCTGGATCTTACAAAGCGCGCTAACGAGCGAGGGGCGCACCGCATTCGAGGTGCCCGCCGACCAAGGAGCCGCGCCGACGCTCGTGCTCGACGCCACGTCGGGTCAACGCCTTGCCAGCGGTTTTTCGGGCTGCAATCGTTTCTCGGGGTCATATCTGCTGCGCGACGGCGGGTTGACGTTCGGGCCGCTCGCCACGACGCGTAACGCCTGTGGCGCCGACGCCGGCCGTTTGAGCGAGGCCTATCTGGACGCGCTCTCGCATATCGATACCACGCTCGTGCAAATGCGGCCGCCGCAGCAAATGCGCATCATTGCGTCGAACGGCATCACGCTCACCTTCGCGCGCGAAGGCCAATGACCGGTACGGCGCTCGCTCGCCTCCCTCGAATGTTTCACCCTTGAGCATGCATACGGTAGTTTTCAGCTGGTTCGGCGTCTCGGCCTTGTGGGCCATACCGCTGGCCTTGCGTCTCGCGATCGGGGCCATTTCGCGCGACGCCCGCGGGCGCGGCACGATCAGGCTTTGGCTCGGCTTTGCCGCCGTCTTCATCGGCAGCGGCGCACTCGAAGCAGCGCTCGTGCCGAACACGGGCAATGCACTCGGACATGCGCTGCTGGGCGTCGGCGTGCGCGCGCTCGGACGCGGCGCATTCGCGGTTTCGCCTTTGCTTTTGATCGCCGGCCTGCCTTGGCTCATGGGCTTCTCTTGGCGCGACACGTTGCGCTGGGCCGACCGTGCGTTCGGCCTCGGTCTGAATATCTCGCCGGCGAGCGCATCGTCGCGCGCCGCGGCCGGCGCACGCGACGAGGAACCGCGCCTTGCCCGCGGCACGATGGGCGGGTCCGTCGTACGCACGTCGACCACCAACGCGATGGCGCCCAAATCCACCGGCCGCTATGCTCGGCCCACCGTCTGGCAGCCGCCCGCGAGCGCGGGGATCAAGGCACGGCCGGCCGCACCGGTGGCGGCGCGAGGGCTTGCGCGCGAGGCACGCGCGATCGACACTAAACCGTTCGAGCCCGCTTCGCCGATCCGTCCCGCGCCTCAAACGCCGTGGAGCGCCGGCGACGCTTCGCGCGGCGCGCGGCCCGCCCGCCCTGCGACGAATAGCGCCGGCACGTCGAGCGTCCCGAACATGGCGGCCGCGCGCACTCGGCCGCCGGCTACCCCAGCCGTGCCGGGTGCGAACCGCCGTCCGGACGCCCCCGCAGCCCAGTCGCAAGGCGCGTTCGCCGCGGCCGCCGGCTACGCGACGGCGCGCGCGTCCCAGGCGGCGGCCGGTATCTCGGCGACGTCTTCCGGCGCGCTCCCCGCGACGCCTTCCATTCCCTTCTCCTCGACGGCTCCGAGCAGCCGTGCGAGCGCAAACCATCAAACTAGCCAGAACGAGCGGACGAGACCGGTCGTGCGGACCTATGCGCCGCCGGCGGAAATCGCCGCCGATGCCCCGGCACAAGCCGAGCCGTCCCCCGGCGTGCTCGAAACGCTCAAGGCGATTGAAGCGAACGCGGCGCAATGGACGGCGCTTGCGAGTTCCAGCCTCGCCCGGCGCGGCGCGGCGGCCGCCCCGCGGCCAAACGTGCCCGAGCATAGCGCTGCGACCGAGATGCCCACCGATACGCCATCGGAAGCCACGAAGCCGGCGGGTGATGTCGAGGCGGCGGTGAACGACCACCTCGCGCAACCTGCGCCGTTCGAAGTACCGCAGGCGCCCTCTGCGTCGTCGCTACCCCCGATCGGCGAGGCCAAGGCGGACGACGCCGGCGCGGGGTTCGACGAGCCCGGACCGACCCATCTGCAATCGTCCGAAAGCCCGGCTACCCAAGCGGCGGGGTCGGATGCCCCTGCGCCGGTAAGCGAAGCGCCGCAAGACACCGCCGCGCTCGCACCGTGGGTGGACGCCGAGGAGCCCTTCGACACGCTTTCGGATAACGACCCACCCGCGGCCGCCGCGCCCGTCGAACCGGGATCCCCCTTCGCACCTTCGGTGCCCGGCGCCGCCCCCGCCAATATCGAATCGACAGCCGATGCCCGCACCGAACCGCCATTAGACGGAGCGCCGAGTGCCGCGAGCGTCCTGCCGCCGGTCGCGCCCGTGCTACTGGAGCTCGCGTCGTCGCCGCAGCCGGTCCCTTTGCCGGCGCCGGCCCTCTCGGCGCCGACGGCGACGGATGCGGCCTCGACCTCGCCCAGCGCAGCGCCACCGGCCGCCCCGCTTTCCCGCGTCGATGCCGCGCCGGTCCCCGTGACGCCCGATAGCCAACCGCCCCAACCGCCGTCGGCCCAGGCCTCCGCCCCCACCCCCGCCTCTAGCGTCGATACACCGGCGACGTCCACCGGCGCGGAAAACGCGTCGCGTACGCCGTTGCGCGGCCATGCGCCGACCGAGTTCACGTTCCAAGCGCCGGCCGCTTCGACTGTCGAATTGCCGTCGCTCGATCTGCTGGAACCCGCATCGAGCGAAACCGAAGAGATTCCGGCCGAGCGACTCGCTCAAACCGGACAGCTCATCGAGCAGCGTCTACAGGAATTCAAAGTGCCCGTGACGGTCGTGGGCGCATCGGCCGGCCCGGTGATTACGCGTTTCGAGATCGAACCGGCCCTCGGCGTACGCGGCAGTCAAATCGTCGGTTTGATGAAGGATTTGTCGCGCGGCCTCGGGCTTACGTCGATCCGCGTCGTCGAGACGATCCCGGGCAAGACCTGCATGGGGCTCGAATTGCCGAACGCAAAGCGGCAAACGATCCGCCTATCCGAGATCCTCGCCGCCGCCCCCTATCGGAACTCGGCCTCCAAGCTCACGCTCGCGATGGGCAAGGACATCACGGGCCACCCGGTCGTCACGGACCTCGCCAAAGCGCCGCACATGCTCGTCGCCGGTACGACCGGCTCCGGAAAATCGGTCGCCGTCAACGCCATGATCGTGTCGCTGCTGTTCAAGGCGACGCCCGAGGAAGTGCGGTTGATCATGATCGATCCGAAGATGCTGGAATTGTCGGTCTACGAAGGCATTCCGCATCTTTTGGCCCCCGTCGTCACCGACATGAAGCTCGCGGCCAACGCGCTGAACTGGTGCGTCGGCGAGATGGAGAAGCGCTACCGGCTCATGTCGGCGGTCGGCGTACGCAACCTCGCCGGCTTCAATCAGAAGCTGCGCGACGCGCACGCAGCCGGCAAAAAAATCGGCAACCCGTTCTCGCTCACGCCCGACGCACCCGAGCCGTTGTCGCCCTTGCCGCTGATCGTCGTCGTGATCGACGAGCTGGCCGATTTGATGATGGTGGCCGGCAAGAAAATCGAAGAATTGATCGCCCGGCTCGCGCAAAAGGCCCGTGCGGCCGGCATTCACTTGATCCTGGCGACGCAGCGTCCGTCGGTCGACGTAATCACGGGGCTGATCAAAGCCAACATCCCCACTCGCGTGGCCTTCCAGGTGTCCTCGAAGATCGACTCGCGCACGATTCTCGATCAGATGGGCGCCGAGTCGCTGCTCGGTCAGGGCGATATGCTGTTTTTGCCGCCCGGCACGGGCTATCCGCAGCGTGTTCACGGTGCGTTCGTTGCCGACGAGGAAGTGCATCGCGTCGTCGAACACCTGAAACAATTCGGCGAGCCCGAGTATGTAGAGGGGATCCTCGACGGCCCGGCCACGGAGGGCGCGGCGCAAGATTTGTTCGGCGACGCCCCCGATGCGGAAGCCGATCCGCTCTACGACGAGGCCGTGGCGTTCGTCGTACGCACCCGCCGCGCGTCGATCTCGGCCGTGCAGCGGCAACTGCGAATCGGCTACAACCGCGCGGCGCGCCTCGTCGAACAAATGGAAGCGGCCGGTCTCGTCTCGGCGATGGGCGTCAACGGCAGCCGCGAGGTGATCGCGCCGCCGAGCTCGGAGCCCTGATTCGCCGCGCCATCCACGCGCTCAAAACGCGTAGCGCATCCAGAAAAACGCAACGTCGCCCTTGTTCAACCCGCCGAGCCGCGGAATCAAGGTGCCCATCGCGGACAGCTTGCGATAGCGTATCGACGCGATGGGCAAAGCGAGGGGCAGCGGCGCATAGTGCAGGACGTCGTCGCGCGCCGTGACGCCGATGAAGTAGCCGCCGCCCAACGAGAGGCCGCCGAGCACGGGTCGTGTGTACCACTGGCGCGCATAGCCGCCGATCGGCTCCAAGTGGTCGTGCGAATCGAGAAAGACGAAGGCGAAGACGATATCCTCGTCGCCGCGCGCATCGGTCCAATGCTTTCCGGCTCCGCCGCCCCACGAGCGTGCATTGAGCGATGCGCGGTAGCTCGACGTGTAACCGTCGATATGCCAGCCATAGCCTGTCAAGTACAGATCCCACGAGCCTTCCCCGACGACACGGACGACGCGGCGGCAATGCGCCGCGTAAAACCCGTCCGAGTCGCCGCATTGCGCCGCCGCGGCGCTCGGAATCAAGGCCGCGGCCATCCAAGGCCCCCATGGCCCGGCAAACAGCGCCGCGACGGCAAGACCGGCACCGCAGGCGGCACGCACAGCGTCGATCGCCTGCTTGCGCAACGACGCCCGGGACCGATGAGCCGAAGCGGCGGTCATGAATGCGCTCTCCCATGGCATAAGCGCGTAAAACCTACGCGGCGATTGCAAGAACTAGCCGTTCGTGGGCAATTTCAGCGCGTCACGCCCCGCATTTCGCACGGGCCGGCAACTCCTACTCTAGAGACTATGCGATTCGCTTACGCCGCTCTGGCACGGGAGCTGCATCACACCGCGAAGGCTGCCCTGAAGTCCGCAAGTTACTGGACCCCCGAGGCCGGCCCTGCGTTCATTTCCTGTCATCCCCTGCCGCCCCGCCCCCCGTGAGGCGGTAGATTTGAGCCTACGCGCTTGCTCTGACGCGTAGGCTCTCTTTGTTTTTAGGCCACGAAAAGGAGCGCAGGCAACGCCGTTCACGACGACGGCGTGAACGCGAAATCGACCGGCGAGCCGATGGACAGTTGCGCCGGCTCCGCCAGCCGTCCCGTCTCGGGATCGCGCCTGAAAATAAAAGCACTGTCGCTATCTTGATTGCCGACGATGAGCCAGCGCCCTGTCGGATCGATGGCGAATTCGCGCGGGGTGCGGCCGAGCGTCGAGTACCGGCCGACGAGTTTGAGCAACCCGTCGTACGGATCGACCGAGAAAACGACGATCTCGTTGACGTCGCCGCGATTGGTCGCATACAGGAATTTTCCGTCGGGCGAGAGGTGAATCGCGCCCGCGCCGATCTTCCCCTTGAACCCAGGTGCGGTCAGCCGTACTACCTGGAGCGGCCGGAGCTTGCCGTTCGCATATTGGAGGGTCGTCACCGTGCCCGCCAACTCGCTCGTCAGATACGCGTAGTGGCCGGCGGCGTCGAATATCAGGTGCCGAGGGCCCGAACCCGGCGGCATCTGCGTATAGCCTTCGGGCACCGGGCTGATGAGCCCGCGGCTGCCGTCATTCGTATAGCGATATTCATACAGTTTGTCGTTGCCCAGGTCTTGGGCGAACAGATACCGGCCGTCGGGGGCGAACACCGTTGAGTGCACATGCGCGTCGTCCTGCCGGCCTTTGACTGGCCCGCCGCCCTCGTGATGGACCACCAGTACGGCATCGCCGACCCCACCGCTCGCTTGCAGCGGAAACACGGCGAAACTCCCGCCGGGATCGGCCGCGACCGAATAGTTCGCGGTCAGCAAATAGCGTTCGTCGGGCGAAAACGACAAGTAGCAAGGGTCGTTTCCCTCCGACGAAACGCGATTGACGAACGAGAGCGTCCCCGCGCGCGGGTCGAACGTAAAAGCGCTGATTCCGCCTCGTTCGGTAGCTGGGCCGTTATCGCCGGGCAGCTCGTTGACGGCGTAGACGCGCCGATGGTCGCGGGTCACGACGAGATACGACGGATTGACCGTCTGCACGGACGAGAGCGGCGTCACCTGTCCATTCGACGCATCGAAGCGATAGACGTAGATGCCATGACTTTTGCCGGCGGTATACGTTCCAACGAGCAAATCGTACACGCCCGCGTTGGCCGCGGCGGGCGCATCCTGTTGAGCCATTGCCGGTGCACTGGCGAGGGCACATGCAAAAGCAAGCCCGGCGTACCGCACGCCAAGCGCGGTATGCGCTGCGCGCCGAGACATTGGACGAACCATGCGCAACATGAAGAGCAACCTCCGGTGGTGTCGGACCCCGACTCGGCGGCCGTATCGCCGAAGTACGTTCGTACCGGGCCGGCACTTTGCATAGGGTCCGAGTGGACGCTTACCGCCCTCGGCTCGATAGCATGCGAAAGGCCCGGCCGGCGGCGGCGCGTCGACTCAGCGTTCAAAAAAGGAAATCAAAGGAGCCGCTATGAATATCTTCGTCAGCTTGGGACCGCTCGCCGCACTGATCGCGGGCATTCTGATTCTGGTCGTGCCGCGACTGCTGAACTACATCGTCGCGCTGTACCTCATCATCATCGGATTGCTGGGGCTGCTAGGCCCGGGCGCTCACTCGCTGCATCTCTGAGCGGGCGCACCGGGCCCGCATTCGGCTCGACCTCAGCCGTTGACGAACTGGTCGAGTCGCAGCTTGCCCTGCAACGATAGGCCGCCGACAGCATAATGACCGTCACCGTCGCGATGACGCTTGAAGCAGCCGCGCTCGATCAAGAATGCGGCTGCCGTTTCCATGGCGTTGCGCGTCAGACCGAGGGTGCGGGGATCGAGTTGGAGCAAGGCGTCGTCACCCAGCTCGCGTGCTGCGGAAAGGATCGTGATGCAGTCGACCTTCGACGGATTCAGCATGGCGTCAATTCTCACTTTAGGTGTTGATGACTAGCGCATTGGTGGCCGAGTGCGCGTCGCGCTGTGCATAGCTCGTTGTATCGGAAGCGCACGGCCGGAATCCCCGAAGCCCGATTGTAGCCAGCCATTTTGCGCCATGGCAACGCGAAATCGTTTCCGGCCCGACCCGCCCGACGCGTGACCTAAGCATCGCGCGAACGCGTGGGCAGGCATGGACATTGACACGCATTTGCCGTCGTATTTGTATTGGCATTCGCCCGCATCGAGGAGAAACACCCACATCATGCCCGCCCACATCGAAGACTATGCTCTGGTCGGCGACGGTCACACGGCCGCGCTCATTTCGCGTGAAGGTTCCGTCGATTGGCTGTGCTGGCCCCGCTTCGATTCGGGGGCCTGTTTGGCCGCGCTGCTCGGCAAGGAGGAACATGGATCTTGGCGCCTCGAACCGATGCCGGGCACTTCAGTCTCATGCACGCGGCGTTATCGGGGCGAAACGCTGATCCTGGAGACGCGTCACGAAACCGCTGACGGCGCCGTCACCGTGATCGATTTCATGCCGCCGGGCAATGGCCGCTCGGAGCTCGTCCGCCTCGTCGTCGGGGAGCGCGGACGCGTACCGATGCGCATGTCGCTCACGCTGCGCTTCGACTATGGCCTCTCGGTCCCCTGGGTCACCCGGCTCCCGGCGGCCGGCGAGCACCGCCTGGGCGGCATTAAAGCGGTCGTCGGGCCCGACACCGTGGTGCTACGCACGCCGGTGGAGTTGCACGGCGAAAACATGCATACCGTCGCGGAGTTCACCGTGGCCGAAGGCGAAAAGATCCCGTTCGTGCTCGCCTATTCGGCCTCGCATGAACGTCTGCCGCCGTTGAAAAATCCGCTCGATTTGCTCGAACACACTGAGCAGTACTGGCGGGAGTGGATCGCCCAATGCGACGTACGAGGCCGCTACGCCGAACCGATCCGGCGCTCGCTGATCACGCTCAAAGCGCTGGCCTACAAGCCGACGGGCGGCATCGTCGCGGCACCCACGACGTCGCTGCCCGAGAGGCTTGGCGGCTCGCGCAATTGGGACTACCGGTACTGCTGGCTGCGCGACGCCACGATCACACTGCTCGCCCTGATGCGCTGCGGCTTTTACGACGAGGCGCGCGCTTGGCGGGTATGGCTCGAACGCGCGCTCGCGGGTTCGCCGGCGCAAGCGCAAATCATGTACGGCGTGGCCGGCGAGCGCCGCTTACCCGAGACGGAAATCGATTGGCTCCCCGGCTATGAAGGCGCGAGCCCGGTGCGAATCGGCAACAAGGCGGTCGGGCAGCTACAGCTCGACGTTTATGGCGAAGTGATGAACGCACTGCATCTTGCGCGCGTCGGGGGGCTGCATGCCGACGAAGCCGTCTGGGCGTTGCAATGCGTGATGCTCGAGCATCTCGAGACCATTTGGGTCGAACCCGATGAGGGCCTGTGGGAAGTGCGCAGCGGTCCGCGCCAGTTCACGTTCTCGAAGGTGATGGCGTGGGTTGCCTTCGACCGGGCGATCCGCTCAGCCGAGAAATTCAACCTGTCCGGGCCGATCGACCGGTGGCGCTCGGTGCGCGAGTACATCCATGCCGATGTGTGCACGAAAGGCTGGAACGAGGAACGGCGCACCTTCACGCAGATATACGGCGGCGACGAGCTCGACGCGAGCCTCCTTCTGATCCCGCTCGTGGGCTTTTTGCCGCCGGACGATTCGCGCATCGCCTCGACGATGGCGGCGATCGAGAAAGATCTCATGTTCGACGGCTTCGTGAGCCGCTACCGGACGCACAAGGTGGACGACGGGCTGCCGCCCGGCGAAGGCACCTTCCTCGCGTGCAGCTTTTGGATGGTCGACAACCTCGCGCTGCAAGGGCGAATGCGAGAGGCCCACGAAATGTACGAACGCCTGGCGAACCTCGTCAACGACGTCGGCTTACTATCGGAGGAATACGACCCGCAAACCGGCCGGTTCACGGGCAATTTCCCGCAAGCGTTTTCCCACGTCGCGCTCGTTCACACGGGGTTGAACTTGATGCGCCACGAGGAATCGATGGCACACGCCACGGGGCATCCGAGCGGCGCCGCGAGCGATCCGCCCCCGGAATTGGACAACGAGGCGCTCTAGAACCGCCCGGCGGTGCGGCTGCGCAGGGCCGGGCCGATATCGGCACGATTGCTGCGCAGCAGTATCCGGGAAAGTCCCTGGCCTAGGCCGCGAATTGCTGCGTTGCAACAACGACGTTTGTCCCTTATCATCAATTGAGTCACATCGCCACGAGCAACCGTGCGGTACCCCAGCCGCGACGCCGAGCGCCGCATTTTTATTGCCCCGTCCCACCCCGCGGGAGCCCCAAATCATGCTTTACCAGTTTTACGAATATCAGCGCGCGCTTTTGAATCCGCTGACCGCCTGGGCGCAAGCCGCGTCGAAGTCGTTCGCCAATCCCGCGAGCCCGTTCGCCTACGTGCCCGGCGCGACTCGTCTGTCGGCGGGTTATGAATTGCTGTATCGGCTCGGCAAAGATTACGAAAAGCCCGAATTCGACATTCATCAAATCGTCAAAGACGGCCATAACATCCCGATCATCGAACAAACGATTGTCGAAAAGCCGTTTTGCCGGCTGCTGCGCTTCAAGCGCTTCGCCGACGATCCGGACGCGGTCTCCCAGCTGAAGGACGAACCTGTCGTCCTCGTATGCGCGCCGCTGTCGGGGCACCATTCCACGCTGTTGCGCGATACGGTACGCACGCTGTTGCAAGACCATAAGGTCTACATCACCGACTGGGTCGATGCGCGCATGGTCCCGCTCGAGGACGGCCCGTTCCATTTGGACGATTACGTCGCCTACATCCAGGAATTCATTCGCCACATCGGCGCGAAGAATCTGCACGTGCTCTCGGTGTGCCAACCCACGGTGCCCGTTCTGGCCGCGATTTCGCTCATGGCGAGCCGCGGCGAGGACACGCCGCGCACGATGACGATGATGGGTGGACCGATCGACGCACGGCGCAGCCCCACGTCCGTCAACTCGCTCGCGATGCAGCGCTCGTATCAATGGTTCGAGAACAACGTGATTCACACGGTGCCGTCGAACTATCCGGGCGTCGGCCGCCATGTGTATCCCGGTTTCTTGCAGCATGCGGGCTTCGTCGCGATGAACCCTGAGCGCCACGCCGCCTCGCATTGGGACTTCTATCAGAGCCTGCTGCGCGGCGACGAAGACGATGCCGAAGCGCACCGCCGTTTCTACGACGAGTACAACGCGGTGCTCGATATGGCCGCCGAGTATTACCTCGACACGATTCGCATCGTCTTCCAAGAGTTCCGGCTAGCGGAGGGCACCTGGGAGATCGAAGGCGAACCCGTCCGTCCGCAGGACATCAAGAAGACTGCGCTCTTTACGATCGAGGGTGAACTGGACGACATCTCGGGCTGCGGCCAAACGCGCGCGGCGCATGACCTATGCGCGGGCATTCCCGAGAAAAACAAGCATCACTTCACCGCCGAGAAGTGCGGCCACTACGGCATCTTTTCGGGCCGCCGCTGGCGCACGATCATCTACCCGCAATTGCGCGATTTCATTCTCGAGCACAATCGCGAAACGAAGCGCTCGCGCGAGCCCATCGAAGCGTAACCGCAAGCACCAAGCGCCGCCCGGCGAGTACGCCGGGCCGGCCGCTTGAAGCCGGTGCTTATTTGCGCATCAGGTACGCAAGCAACAACTCGGTATTCATACGCACCATTTCCGCTCGCTCGGCCGGCGCACTGAAATCGCGGCCCAGCGAAGCCTCGAGCGTAAAGCGATTGGACACGATGTAATAGCCGAGCCCCGAAAGCGCGACATACAGGCGCAAGGGATCGATATTCGCGCGAAAGAGTCCCGCACGCTGCCCTCGTTCCAAAATAGACGACAGCGTTGCCACCATCGGCGAAATCATTTCGCGAATGCGTGACGACTTTTGGATATAGCGCGCTTCGTGCAAATTCTCGTTGTTGAGCAGGCGCAGCAAGTCGGGATGGTCGCGATAGTAGTCCCAAACGAAATGCGCGAGCCGCGTGATGGCTTCGACGGGCGCAATACCGTTCAGATCGAGCGTCTTTTCCGCTTCGGTCAATGCGCCGAAAGCGTGTTCGAGTACCGCCGTGAAAAGCTGCTCTTTGCTACCGAAGTAGTAATAGAGCATGCGCTCGTTCGTCTCCGCCCGTCGGGCAATCTGATCGACGCGAGCGCCGAACAAACCACCATTCGCGAATTCTTCGGCCGCCGCAAGCAGAATCCGGCGCCGCGTCCCTTCTGGATCTCTTTTGATTTTCGATTGATTCATGGTGGCCTTTTTGCTTCGTGAGCCGCGTTGCCCCGTCACGCGGCCGGCCCTCCTTGACCTACGCCGGCAGCGTGAACGAGCGCGCCATTTTTCTGGGAAACTGCATGCGCCTCGTGCGAAAAAGCGCTTCGATTATGGCACAAGGGTGACCAATGGCAATCCGGGAAATCGGCGATAATGCGCTCTTTTCCCGCACGCGAAGCGCAACCGCGCCTGGCCAGTGCCCGGCGCGGGGCAACGCGTGCGCGGGCTGCATCGAGTATGCGGCCCGCGTGCTTCTTGACGTTCTCAACGTGACCGATCGTGTAACTCTCGCAGACCGCATCGAGGATCTGCTTCCGCAAACGCAATGCACCAAGTGCGGCTATGACGGCTGCCGGCCTTATGCCGAGGCCGTCGCGCACGGCGAGGCGAACTACAACCAATGCCCGCCCGGCGGCGCTCAGGGCATCGCACGGCTGGCCGCCCTGCTCGGCAAGCCCGTGATCCCGTTGAATCCCGTCAACGGCGAGGAACGGGCGCGGCCGCTGGCGGTCATCGACGAAACGCTCTGCATCGGCTGTACGTTGTGCATGCAGGCCTGTCCCGTCGATGCGATCGTCGGCGCCGCGAAGCAGATGCATACCGTCGTTGCCGAGCTTTGCACCGGCTGCGACTTGTGCGTCCCGCCATGCCCCGTGGACTGCATCGAGATGGTGCCCCTCACCGGCGAGCGCACCGGCTGGGCGGCATGGAGCCCGGAGCAGGCCGATGCGGCCCGGGTTCGCCACGACCGGCGCACGGCGCGTCTCGCGCGCGAACGAGAAGCCGCCGAGGCACGCGCCGCGGCCCGCCGGGCCGAAGCAGCGGCGCACGCTAGCGTGCCCGAAACGCAAGGCGCGGCTCAGGACGAAGCCGCGAACAAGCGCGCGATCATTCAAGCTGCGCTCGAACGAGCGCGGCAAAAGAAGGAAGCACAGGCGGCGCAGGGCGTCACACCGAGAAACGTCGAGAACGTCAGCGCGGACGTTCAGGCTCAGATCGATGCGGCCGAAGCCCGTCGCCAACGCCTAGGCGTCGCATCGACCACGACAAACGCGCGAGCAGCCGAGGCGAAAGCGCCTGCCGAGCCCGGAAAAGACGAGCGCGACGGTCCGGCCACACCCGGGGATCGCTGACCCATTTCACATCGAAGCGCAGCATGAACGCACAAAAACGACGCGCCATCTACGAAACGCTGCAAAGCCTCAATCCGCATCCGACGACCGAGCTCGAATACACGACGCCGTTCGAGTTGCTGATCGCCGTCATGCTGTCCGCGCAAGCGACCGATGTATCCGTCAACAAGGCCATGCGCAAGATGTTCCCGGTAGCAAACACGCCGCAGGCCGTGCTCGAGCTCGGCGAGGCGGGCGTCACCGAGTACATCAAGACGATTGGGCTTTATCGGACCAAGGCGAAGAACGTCATCGCCACGTGCCGGATCTTGCTCGAACAGTACGGCGGCGAGGTGCCCGCGCAGCGCGAAGCGCTGGAAAGCCTGCCCGGCGTCGGTCGCAAGACGGCCAATGTCGTGCTCAATACGGCATTCGGTCAACCGACGGTCGCCGTCGACACCCACATCTTCCGCGTCGCCAATCGAACGGGGCTCGCACCGGGCAAGGACGTACGCGCGGTCGAAGCCGCGCTCGAGAAGTTCACGCCGCCCGAGTTCTTGCATGACGCGCACCATTGGCTAATTCTGCACGGGCGCTATGTCTGCAAGGCACGCCGCCCCGAGTGCTGGCATTGCGCCATCGAGCCGCTGTGCGAGTACAAGCCGAAAACGCCGCCGCCCGAGCTTTGATCGCCCGTCGGCGCGCCCGCTCGGCACGCTGACGTCGATTTAGAGATTGCCTTCGAGGGCCACGGCCTCATCGTGCGGACCGCCGCCGGCCCCGACGAGCCATAGGACAGCGGCGAGAACCGCCGCGCCGCCGCACCACTGCAACAGCGTCAGCCGCTCGCCGAGCAATATCGCCGCGAGCAAGACCGTCACCACCGGCTCCAGCGTCGAGAGCATCGAAGTACGCGCCGCTCCGAGCCGTGTGAGGCCCGCGAAAAACGCGAGCATCGCCGTCACAGTCGAAACGAGCGCGATCGCGACGAGCGCCGCCCAGGCCAGCGGGGTCGTGGGCAGATGCGGGGGTGCCCCCGAGAGCGTGCGCACGAGCGACGCACCGCAAAATACGGCCGCCGCCGATAAACAAACCACCGCGGTGGTCGCTAACGGATCGACACCCTCCGTAAGCCGCGCGCCGGCCACGATGTACAGCGAATAGATGACGGCCGCCGCGAGCGCGAGCCCTATGCCGAGGGGCTCGCCGTGTCCTCCGCCCACCATGAGCGCGGAGCCCGCTAGGCACAGCACGAGGGCGGCCCCTTTCACGCGCGTCAGGCGCTCTCCGAGCCAGAGCGCAGCCAATAGCGTGACGAAGGCCGGGTACAGATACAGCAGCAGTGCAACGAGGCTCGCCTGCGCATGCTGAAGGGCGATGAAATAACTCAGCGATTGACCCACATAGCCGAGCGCCCCCATGGCGCAAATGCCGGCCAAGGCGCGCCCGCGCGGCCAACGCACGCCGCGACGCCACGCGATTGCGGCAAGCACCGTACCGCCGATGAGAAACCGGAGCGTCAGCAACCCGAGGACATCGGTGCCGCCCGCATAGGCGTATCGCCCGAAAATCGCCATGGCGCCGAACGCGCAGGCGGACAAGGCAACGAGCAACGCACCGCGCAAGGTATCGGCGCGCGAATGATCGTGAAGGTCGGGCATCGAAAAAAGGGGTGTCGTAATCGAGCTGTTTGTTTGTTTCGTCCAACGAGGGCTGGAGTCGCGTGCGCGCGACGCCGCCGCTCGCCGCTTCGCGCCGATCGATTCTACCTGTGCGATGGAGCGCCCGGCGAGCGCGGCCTATCGCGGCGTAAAATAATGGATTGGCCGCTGGCCGCCGTCGCAAGACGGGTCACGCTGCCCGGCACCCCTGAAACAAAGGTCGATTTACACGATGTTCAATCCGAGCCGCGACGAAGTCCGACGTTTTTTCATCGATACCTGGCGCAAGCAGCGCGCCGGAGACATTCTCACGCCGCTCGAAGCAATCGCGGCCGACTGGATCGTCGAACACCCCGAATACCATGCCGAGTTGTCCGATGAGGCAACGGCAGCGGCCGATTACGCCCCCGAGGCGGGCCGCACGAACCCGTTCTTACATCTGTCGATGCATCTCGCGATCAGCGAGCAACTGTCGATCGATCAGCCGCCCGGTATCCGAGCCGCGTACGAGCGGCTCGCCGCACGGCTCGGCTCCACGCACGAGGCGCAGCACGCGATCATGGAGTGTCTAGGCGAAACGATCTGGGAAGCGCAGCGCAACAACACGCCGCCCGACACCGACGCCTACCTAGCCCGCATCGAGCGTCGCGCGTCGAGGGATTGAGGGCAAGGCGGCTGCGACATCCTGCGACATCTTGTCGCAGCATCGATTTTCGATAAAAAAACACCCCGCATAGCGGGGTGCTTCTCGATCGGCAACGCGCGGGGGCATGGAGGCGTACCGCGACGCCCCGGCGTGCGAGCTTACTTCTTGTCGACGAGATCGCCTTGAAGCGACTCGAGGTATGCGCCGATGTCCTTCATGTCGCTGAGCGACAAGCCTTGCACCTGGGCCTGCATGATGGCGTTGTTGCGGCCGAAGTTCGGGTTGCCCGTGCCCATTTGGTACTGGCGCAGGGCCATCACGATGTAGTCGGCGTGCTGCCCGGCCAGCTTCGGATAGTCGCCGCTGACAGGCTTGGTGAACGTGGCGCCGTGGCAAGCCGCGCAGTTGTGCGCTTCGATGAGCGCTTTGCCGTTGTCGACGCTGGCCGCATGGGCCGAACCGGCCGCCCCGAAGGCTGCGACGAGCGCCGCGCAAGCGGCCTTGACGGCGAAGCGCAGTGCCTGATCAGGTTTGTTCATGAATTCTCCTATCCCGCGAAATGAGGTAGCTGGAAGCGTCCGTTGGGACGGTCACTTGTCGGGATTGTCTTTCGACGCCGGCGTTTGCGAGGCGTAGTACGCCGCGATATCGGCGATATCCTGGTCCGACAGCGACGCCGCGATCGCATGCATCGTCTGGAAGTGGCGGTCGCCCTTCTTGTACGCGTGCAGCGCGTTATCGAGGTATTGCTGGTTTTGCCCACCGAGGATCGGCACGTGATAGACCTCGGGGAACGCAGTGCGGTAATCGGGAATGCCGTGGCAACCGATGCACATGGCAACCTTGCCCTGGCCCGCCTTTGCGTTGCCGACCACATCGGCCGCCTGCGCGCTCACCGCAAACCCCGCCAGCGCGGCGAGCGCTGCGGTCACGACATGTTTGCCGACGAAAGAGTTCATAGGTTCTAACCTGGCTTGAGGGGAAACGAGCGCCCGCTAAACGCCTGCGGGCAATGGCGCTGCGCCGTTCTTGTTGTCGAAATCGCAACGAGCGGCCAAAAAAATCGCGGCAATTGTACCGCGCCGCTCGGCCGGGCGTCCACCCGGCACCGCCGGGCACAAGCCGTCCGACACGATAAAGCCGGTTGACAAAGTCGCCTAGCCCTTCTGACTTATACTGGGTTTTTTTCTCAGGAAGCAGGCCGCCATGCGCTTCGAAGGCTCGTCGCAGTACGTCGCCACCGACGATCTCAAACTCGCCGTCAACGCCGCGATGACGCTCAAGCGTCCGCTCCTGATCAAGGGCGAACCGGGCACGGGCAAGACGATGCTGGCCGAGGAAGTCGCGGCCTCGCTGGGTATGCCGCTTTATCAGTGGCACATCAAATCGACGACCAAAGCACAGCAAGGTCTGTACGAATACGATGCCGTCTCGCGGCTGCGCGACTCGCAACTCGGCGATGCGCGTGTGCAGGACATCGCGAACTACATCGTGAAGGGCGTGCTCTGGCAAGCGTTCGAATCGGACGTACCCGCGGTGCTTTTGATCGACGAGATCGACAAAGCGGACATCGAGTTTCCGAACGATTTGCTGCGCGAACTCGACCGCATGGAATTTCACGTCTACGAGACGCGCGAGGTCGTACGCGCGAGGCACCGTCCGCTCGTCGTCATCACGTCGAACAACGAAAAGGAGCTGCCCGACGCGTTCTTGCGCCGCTGCTTCTTTCACTACATCCAGTTCCCGGATCCGGCCACGATGCAGCGCATCGTCGACGTACATTACCCCGGCATCCGCGAGGACCTGCTGCGCGCGGCCTTGACGAGCTTCTTCGAATTGCGCGCCGTATCGGGCCTCAAGAAGAAGCCGTCGACCTCCGAATTGCTCGATTGGCTCAAGCTGCTGCTCGCCGAGGACATCCCCGCCGAGGCCCTGCGCTCGATCGATCAAAAGCAGGTCGTGCCGCCGCTCGCTGGCGCGCTGCTCAAGAACGAGCAGGACATGAGCCTGCTCGAGCGCTTGGTGTTCATGAACCGCCACAACCGCTAACCCACGGCGCACCCTCGCGCCTTCGGCGCTCGCGCATACAGAGACATCGGCATGCTGATCGACTTTTTCTATTCGCTGCGCGCGGCCCAATTGCCGGTGTCGGTCAAGGAGTATCTGACGCTCGTCGAGGCGCTGCGCGAGCGCGTAATCGCCCCCTCGCTCGACGAGTTCTACTATCTCGCCCGCCTCACGCTCGTGAAGGACGAACGTTACTTCGACAAGTTCGACCAGGCGTTCGGCGCCTACTTTCGCGGCGTGCAAGCACGGACCGATGCCGCCTTCGAGCTGCCGCTCGATTGGCTCGAGCAGCGGCTGCGCCGCGAGCTTTCGCCCGAGGAGAAAGCGCAGATCGAGGCGATGGGCGGGCTCGATAAGCTCATGGAGCGCTTGAAGGAACTCTTCGACGAGCAGAAGGAGCGTCACGAAGGCGGCAGCAAATGGATCGGCACGGGCGGCACGTCGCCGTTCGGCAACGGCGGCTATAACCCCGAAGGCGTCCGAATCGGCGGTCCATCGGCCGGCAACCGAACGGCCGTCAAGGTCTGGGAGGCCCGTGGCTATCGCGACTACGACGATCAGGTGGAAATCGGCACGCGTAACATCAAGGTCGCGCTGCGCCGGCTGCGCCGCTTCGCGCGCGAGGGCGCGGCGGACGAACTCGATCTGCCCGACACGATTCGCAGCACGGCCGCCAACGCCGGTTGGCTCGATCTGAAGATGGTGCCCGAGCGGCACAACACGGTCAAAGTGTTGATGTTGCTCGACGTCGGCGGTTCGATGGACGACCACATCAAGCGCACCGAGGAGCTGTTTTCGGCGGCGAAGGCCGAATTCAAGCACCTCGAGTTCTACTACTTCCACAACTGCGTCTACGACCACCTCTGGAAGAACAACCGGCGCCGGCACGTAGAGCGCATGCCGACTTGGGACGTCTTGCACAAGTACACGCCCGAGTACAAGCTCATCTTCGTCGGCGACGCAACGATGAGCCCCTACGAGGTGCTCCAAGCCGGGGGATCGGTCGAATACAACAATCCCGAGGCCGGCGCGGTATGGTTGCGCCGTCTAGCAGATCGCTTTCCCCACCATGCGTGGCTCAATCCCGAACCCGAAGGATTGTGGGAGTATCGTCAATCCGTTTCGATCATTCGGCAGTTGCTCGGCGAGCGCATGTACCCGCTGACGCTAGCAGGGCTCGAAGCGGCGATGCGCAGGCTCACCAAATAACCCCGCGCTTCGCACGCGTTTCGAGCGATTCGGCCGTCTAGTCCTTTAGCCTTTTTTTCGCCGCTGCCCGGTATCAAGCACCCATGACATCACCCTCTGCTCCCGATATGCCGGGTCCCTTTTCGGTCCGCCGCGCGCTCGTGCGCCCGCTCGCCGATACGTCGCTGCACTCGATCGTCGCCGGCTTCGTCGCGATGATGACCGGATATACGAGTTCGCTTGTGCTCGTGTTTCAAGCGGGCCGCGCCGCGCAATTGTCCGACGCGCAAGTTTCGTCATGGATCTGGGCGCTCTCCCTGGGTATGGCGCTCTCGAGCATCGGTCTATCGCTACGCTTTCGCACGCCCGTGGTGGTTGCCTTCTCGACGCCCGGCGCCGCGCTGCTGATCGCGTCGTTGCCGCACGTCCCCTACGCGGATGCGATCGGCGCGTTCATCGTGAGCGCCGTGTTGGTCACGGCCGTCGGTCTGACGGGCTGGTTCGATGCGCTCATGAAACGCGTCCCGGCCGGCATCGCCGCGGCACTGCTCGCCGGCATCTTGTTCGAGATCGGCATCGAAATCTTTCATGCGGCGCAGTATCAGACGACGCTCGTGCTGACGATGTTCTTCGTCTACCTATTCATCAAGCGCCTCGCACCGCGCTACGCCATCTTGTCGACGCTCGCCGTCGGCACGGCCGTCGCGGCGGGCCTCGGACTCCTCGATTTCAGCCGCTTTCACATCGCGCTCGCGCATCCCGTCTTCACGATGCCGCACTTCTCGCTATCGGCGGCCGTCAGCGTGGGCGTGCCGCTGTTCGTCGTTGCGATGGCGTCGCAGAACATGCCGGGCGTCGCCGTGCTGCGTGCCGACGGCTATTCCGTACCGTCGGCGCCGCTCATTTCGACGACGGGCATCGCCTCGATGTTGCTCGCCCCGTTCGGCGCGCACGGCGTCACGCTCGCCGCGATCACCGCAGCGATTTGCACGGGTCCCGAAGCGCACGAAGACCGCAAGAAGCGCTATACGGCGGCCGTTTGGTGCGGTCTGTTCTACCTCGTCGCCGGCATCTTCGGCGCGACGATCGCAGCCTTATTCGCCGCGCTGCCGAAAGCGCTCGTCGTATCGGTGGCGGCGCTTGCGCTGTTCGGCTCGATCATGACCGGCCTCACCAATGCGATGAGCAACGTACGCGAACGCGAAGCCGCGCTCGTGACGTTCATGGTGACCGCCTCGGGACTCACGCTGCTCTCGATCGGATCGGCGTTCTGGGGGCTCGTCGCCGGCGTCATTACGCAGGTGGTGTTGAATGCGCGGCGGACGTAACCCGAGCCGCCCGTTCCGGCCCCATCGCACCCCGAACGCGACAGGCCTAAAATAGTCTCATTTACAGTGGGTCGCGCCGCTTGAGCGGTTTTAGCGGTGCGACCCTGATCCCACCCATACCGGAGGCGCGCCGCGCTACTGAATCGACTATGACCAATGCTCTCGACCAACTGAAGCAGCACACGATTGTCGTCGCGGATACCGGCGACTTCCAGCAACTCGCGCAATACAAGCCGCGCGATGCCACCACGAACCCGTCGTTGATCCTCAAGGCGGTGCAAAAGGACGCCTACAAGCCCTTGCTCGAGAAAACCGTGCGCGAGCACGCGAGCAAGCCCGCCACGGCGATCATCGATCACTTGCTGATCGCTTTCGGCACCGAAATCTTGAAGATCATCCCGGGGCGCGTATCGACGGAAGTCGACGCGCGCCTTTCGTTCGACGCCAAGCGCTCGATCGATAAGGGTCACGAACTCATCAAGCTGTACGAAGCCGCCGGCATCGATCGCGAACGGATTTTGATCAAGCTCGCATCGACCTGGGAAGGCGTACGCGCGGCCGAAGTCCTGCAAAAGGAAGGCGTGAACTGCAACATGACGCTGCTGTTCTCGCCCGTTCAGGCGGCAGCGTGCGCCGAGGCCGGCGCGAAGCTGATCTCCCCGTTCGTCGGCCGTATCTACGATTGGTACAAGAAGCAAGCCGGCGCGGACTGGGACGAAGCCACGATGGGCGGCGCGAACGATCCCGGCGTGCAGTCGGTACGCCGCATCTACGCTTACTACAAGCGCTTCGGCTACAACACCGAAGTCATGGGCGCGAGCTTTCGCACGACGAATCAAATCGTCGAACTGGCCGGGTGCGATTTGCTGACGATCAGCCCCGATCTGCTGCAAAAGCTGCACGACAGCAACGAAACGGTCGAGCGCAAGCTGTCGCCGCAGGCGAGCGAGGGCGAGAAGATCGAGCGCATCGCTATCGACGAACCGTCGTTCCGCTTCCAACTCAACGACGACGCAATGGCAACCGAGAAGCTGGCCGAAGGCATCCGCGCATTCGCGGCCGATGCGATCAAGCTCGAGAAGCTGATCGAGGCCCTACGCTGAACGGCATCTCACGCAGACGAAGGGGGTAATCGCCATGGTGGTCCAACCGTACTTGCATTTCTACGGCCGCTGCGAGGAGGCGCTTGCGTTTTACGAGCAAGCGCTCGGAGCGCAAGTCACGTTCAAGATGCGTCACAAGGATGCGCCGGGCGACTATGCGTTGGCGGGCGAAGCGGGCGAGCGGATCATGCACGCTTCGTTCAAGGTCGGCCAAACGACCTTGATGGCCACCGACGGCCCCGCGAACGACGCGAATGCGCCGGCCTATTCGGGCTTCAGCATCTCCGTATCGCTCGACAATATGGCCAAGGGCGAAAAGATTTTCGACGCGCTGGCGCAAGGCGGCGAGATTCGTTTTCCTTGGCAATCGACGTTTTGGGCGAAAGGATTTGGCATGGTCGTCGATAAATTCGGCGTGCCGTGGATGGTCAACGTCGAGAATACCGAGCCTTAACCTGCCGGCGAACGGGAACCGCGCGTCCGCGCGCGGGCTGCCGCATCGCCCTCGATGTGCCAATACGGCTCCGTATCGGCGAGCAGCGCGCGCAGCACGTCCACTTGCTGGGCGAACCACCCGGCAATCCAGCGTGGCCCCGGCATCGTGTCGTCGGGCGCCCCGCTTCGCTCGTCGCCGATCTCATGCGCATCCCCCGCTGCAAGCGAGGGTACGGCCAAGCGCTCGCCGGCACGGGAATGCGAGCCGAATCGCAAAGCACGTGCCATCCTGAGCAATGCGGCACGCTCCACATACGCATCGTCGCCCATCTCCGCGCGAGTCGAGGGATGCATCGCCGCGCTCGTCGACATCATCTCAAGCGCACTCAACGTCGAACGATGCAGCCGCTGAATCGCCTCCAACCGCTTGAGCGGAATATCGACTTCCTTGGCGACGGAGGGCATCAACGACCGCAGCTTCACGAGCCGGCCGTTGAGCGCAGCGAAAGCCGCCACGTGCGTCTCGACGTCGAGCGGCCGGCCCCGTGCGATCCTCGCGCGAATGCGAGCGCAATCGCGCAAGTTGCGAGCGAGCAAATAGCGCCACGAATAGGTCGCATAAAGCGGCACGGCGAACGAAAACGCGAGCGCGATCACGATGCCGACCAAGACGTTGAGCGTGCGCCATAGCCCCGTATCGATCGTGCTATCGCCGTGTCCGGCCACGATGCAGATCGTGATGGCCGTCAGCAGCGCGATATAGCCGGCTTGGCCGATTGCGTAGTACCCGCATACGCCCGTGGCGATCGCCATGAGCAAATACGTAAGCGGCATCGATCCGATCAGATGCAGTTGAGCGATCAGCAAGAGCCCCACTGCGGCGCCGAGCAGCGTCCCTAGCGCGCGGTCGGCAGCCTTCTTGCGAATGTTGCCGTGATGCTGCAAGCCGCCGATCACGACGAGAACCGTCACGGAAGCCCAGATGCCGTTCGGCACGTGGATGCCGGTGGTGACGAGGATGGAGGCGAGCATCGCCAAACCCACACGTATGGCATGCAGCACGCTCGCATGGCGGTAGCGGTAGTACGGCGAAACGATGACGCTCGCGAGCGAACTCGCAAGCCATCGGAAAGGACGGAAACGGGTAATCACCGTGCAATTGTCGAGCAAATGCGGCGCCGAGTCGATACGCGTACGTGCGACGAATCCGCTGGTCGAAAAAAAAGGCGGCGCATGGCCGCCTGGCGCTTGAGCAAGCAGCGCGCCGTACCGCTCGCGCGAGGCGAGCGGCGCAGCGAGCCCGCGCTCAGCCTTCGACTACGTCGAGATAATCCTCCGGACGCGTGCGGTCTTCGGCATGGCTCATACCGATCGCGCGCACGACCAGGCTGACGACGATCGCGACCGCGAGGTTCACGATCAACGACCACACGGCCGCATAGCCGGGGATCGCGACGCCGCCGAGATGGATCGCGAAGATCGAACTCTTGAGCCCGTTCGACGCGGCCATCCACGTACCCACCGCAATACCCACGGCCCAGCCGGCGAGCAGACCGCGCGAGTCGAGCTTACGCGTGTAAAGCCCGAGCACGATCGCCGGCAGCGTTTGGATGATCCAGATCCCGCCGAGCAACTGCAATTGGATCGCGTAGGTCAACGGCAAGCCGAGAATGAACGCGACGGCGCCAACCTTCACGATCAGCGAAACGAGCTTGGCTACGCCGGTTTCCTGCTCGTGCGACATGTTGCGATTGACGAACTCCTTGTGGATGTTGCGCGTGTACAGGTTCGCCGCGGCGATCGACATGATCGCGGCCGGCACGAGCGCGCCGATCGCAATCGCCGCAAACGCCACGCCGACGAACCACGACGGGAAGAAGTGCAAGAACAACGCCGGCACGGCGAAGTTCGGTCCGAACGCCTTGAAGTACGGGGCGAACTCGGGCATATCCTTCACGCCCGAGGCCAGCGCCATATAGCCGAGCAGCGCCAACAAGCCGAGCACGAGCGAGTATGCGGGCAGCATCGCCATGTTGCGGCGGATGGTGTTGCCCGAGGACGAGGACAAGATTGCCGTGACCGAATGCGGGTACAGGAACAGCGCCAACGCCGAGCCGATGGCCAGTGTTGCGTACGCGCTGTAGCCGTTCATGCTCAGGGCGTCGGGTGCTTTCAGCAGCAGCTTGGCGGGCGGCACGACGCTGAAAATGTGGCCGAAGCCGCCGAGTTGCGCCGGAATGACGATGATCGCAGCGATGATCGTAATGTAGATCAGCAGATCCTTGACCACGGCGATCATAGCCGGAGCGCGCAGGCCCGACGTATAGGTATAGGCGGCGAGAATCGCGAACGCAATGATGAGCGGCAGATCGCCGACGAAACCCGAGGTATCGAAGCCGAGGCCGCCGATCACCACTTCGATGCCGACGAGCTGCAACGCGATATACGGCATCGTCGCGACGATACCCGTGACTGCGACAGCGAGCGCCAGCGTGCGGCTACCGTAGCGGGCGCTGACGAAGTCGGCCGACGTGACATAGCCATGGCGTTTCGCGACGGCCCACAGCTTGGGGAAGACGACGAACGCGAACGGATAGATCAGGATCGTATAAGGCAGCGCGAAAAAGCCCGTCGCGCCGGCGCCGAACACAAGCGCCGGCACGGCGACGAACGTATAGGCAGTATACAAGTCGCCGCCGAGCAGGAACCACGTGACGATCGTACCGAAGCGACGACCGCCGAGGCCCCACTCTTCCAGATGGGCGAGATCCCCGCGCCGCCAGTGCGCGGCGACGAAACCGAGGATCGTTACGCCGATGAAGAACAGGACGAAGACAAATGTTGCTGTTGCGTTCATCGAGCGTCTCCGGCAGAGGCGCCCGGCTTCGAACGCGATTTGGTCTTGAAATAGACGACGCCCGTGATGACGGCGCTCACCAGTACCCAGAACAGCTGGTACCAGTAGAAAAACGGAAAGCCCCAGAGTTGGGGGTCGACTTTGTTATACGACGGCACCCAGATCATCGCGATCCAGGGTACTACCAGCAGCCAGAGCCAGTGCTTGGAGGCCCGATTGGCGTCGGCATTGTGAGCCATGACGTCTCCTCTTTTACTCTTTTTCACCCCGCGGGACATCCCCTCGAGGGCGACGACCCAGATTTGAACCGTTCCGAAACCCGCGCGTGGAGCGGCCGGCCGGCAACCTTCAGCTTATTAAGCTTGGGAAGAGTATAAGAGCGTTGCCCGAGCGGTCAAGCGGGACAGACCCGGGGCCGGCCATACGCGGCAAGCCCGCCCGCCGCGCCTTCGCGCGATGCGGGGGGCAAATCGGCTCGACGCTCAGATTCTGAAAACGGCGCCGGCCGACGATGCGTCGCCGCCGCTGCGAGCGGCATCCACTTCGCGCAGCGCCTTCACCCAGCGCCGGGCCGGCAGTCCGAGCTTCGCCTCGATCAACTCCGCGCGGCGCACGAGCGAGGCATACGGCACGTCGAGCGCGGGGCCCGAGAACGCCAGCGCGATACGATTGCCCTCGTGCACTTCGGGCAACGCGATCACTCGACCGTCGAACGCTGCGTTCAGGTGCTTCATGTTGCGCACGAAGCTCGGATGATCGCCGAACAGATTGATCGTCGCGACGCCGGCGCCGGTCAAGCAAGCCCGCACCGCGCGATAGAACGCCACGGTATCGAGCACGGGACCGCGCGCCGTCGCATCGTAAAGATCGATTTGCAACGCGCCGATCGTCCCGTGATTGGCGCGGTCGTTCACGAAATCCCAGGCATCGGTCTCGTGGACCGTCAAGCGCGCGTCGTCTTGGGGCAACGCGAACATCGTGCGCGCCGCCACGACGACGGCCGGATTCAGTTCTACGGCTTCGACGTGCGCGCGTCGCAAGAAGCGATAGGCGAACTTGGTCAGCGCCGCCGCGCCGAGGCCAAGTTGCACGACGCGTTTCGGCGTTTCCAAAAAGAGCAGCCAGGCCATCATTTGCTCGGCATATTCGAGCTCGATGCGGTCGGGCTTGTTGATACGCATCGCGCCTTGCACCCACTCGGTGCCGAAGTGCAGAAAGCGCACGCCGCCCTCTTCGGAGAACGTGACTGGCGCGAACCGCGGTTTGCGCGGCAGCTCGATACGCGGCGCATCGTGGGGAAAATCGTCGGCTGCGTCGGGGCGCGACGCGCGCGAGCGCTTACGCTTGGCTTGCTCGTCACGTTGGCCGCGTGCGAAAGCGCGCGCCTCAGCCGAAGCGCGCTTGATGAGATCGGTCATGGAAAAATAGGTGCGCACGTAGGCGCCGGGTTGAATCGGACGAGAGGATAGCATTGCGCGGCTAGCACGGCGGTGCCGTGCGGCCGAGGCCGTCAACGCATGTGTGCACGCGCGCGCCGGTGCGCCATGCGATGACGGCAAGCGTTACGGGTTAGCGGAACACGCCGACTGCGTCGACGAGGCGCGTCGCCTGCTGCTTCAAACTGGCGAGCGCGGCCGTGCTTTGCTCGACGAGCGCCGCGTTTTGCTGCGTGATGTTATCGAGTTCGCTCACCGCGCGATCGACTTGCAGCACACCGGCGCTCTGCTCGCTCGTCGCCGAACTGATTTCGGCGATGAGATCGGACACACGCTTGACCTGCGCGACGATGTCGTCCATCGTACGACCCGCATCGTCGACGAGCTTCGAGCCCGAATCGACCTTTTCGACGCTCGCATCGATCAGCGACTTGATCTCCTTCGCCGCGGTCGCGCTGCGTTGCGCCAAGCTGCGCACCTCGCCCGCGACGACCGCGAAGCCTCGGCCCTGCTCGCCCGCGCGGGCCGCTTCGACGGCCGCGTTCAGCGCGAGGATATTGGTCTGGAATGCGATGCCGTCGATCACGCCGATGATGTCGGCGATCTTGCGCGAACTCGTCGTGATGTCGTTCATCGTATGGACGACCTCGGATACGGCGCGCCCGCCCGCCGATGCCGATTCGCTCGCGGTGCTCGATAGCTGGTTCGCGGCCGACGCCGTCTCGGCATTGCTCTTGACGGTCGAGGTCATTTGCATCATCGAGGAAGCCGTCTGCTGCACGCTCGATGCCGCTTGCTCCGTACGCGAACTCAGATCGATATTGCCTTGCGCGAATTCGTTGATCGATTGCTGCACGTGACGCACTTGCCCGCTCACGTCATCGACGAGCCAACGGAACATCAGTCCCATCTGGTTGACGGTGCGCAACGTCATGCCGATCTCATCGACGCGATCGGCTTCGGCCGATTGCCGCCCTTGCCCCGACGCCACATTGAGCGCATGTTCGCGCAAGCGCTCGACCGGTCCGGCGATCTGCGCTTCGAGCCAAAACGACGCGAGCGCGAACGCCGCGCACGTCACGGCGCCGAAGACGGCGAGCCCGGTGCCGGTCTGGCCGGAAGCCGCGGCGGCGCCGACGAGCACCGGCACGAGCGCGATCAGTGCCGTGCGGATACGCCAGCGCACGGACATCGTCTTGAGCGCGCTGGTAAAGCCCAACAGACCCTTGCGAACGACGAGCCCCTTGTGGAAGGCACGGTTGCCCGCCCGCCCCTCGCGAACATCGGCATACAAGGCCTCGGCGGCTGCGATTTCATCGCGCGATGGCTTCGTGCGCACCGACATATAGCCAACGGGGCGCCCGCCGCGTACGACCGGCATCGCATTGGCCCGCACCCAGTAGTGATCGCCGTTTTTGCATCGGTTCTTGACGATGCCGGTCCAAGGCTCGCCGTCCTTGAGCGTCGCCCACATATCGGCGAACGCTTCCTGCGGCATATCGGGGTGGCGCACGACGTTGTGCGGCTGGCCCTCCAGTTCCTCGACCGAAAAACCGCTGACCTCGACGAACGCCGCATTCGCATAGGTGATATAGCTTTGCGCGTCGGTTGTCGACATCAGGGTTGCGTCATCGGACAACTCATGTTCCCGGCCGGTGACAGGCACGTTGTTGCGCATCGAACAAGACCTCAGAAAGTTTGAAACGGGGCGGCAACACAATGCGGCCGATAGCCGCGGTGGCTGCTTACGCTCGTTTAACGGCCGGCTTACGAGGAACTTGAGGTATCTTTTACGCGGCGGCGGGATAAAAAGCGAAAAAGCAATCTTACGAATAGTGCGACAATAAAAAACGGCCTCCGTGCCGGGGTGTCCCAGCACGGAGGCCGTATCGATTCTCTATCGACAAACAACGCAGTCGATTAAGTTCGCTTAATTAAGTGCGCCTAAGTATTCGACTAAGGCCGTTCACGCTAGTCGGAATGGCGGTCCGCCGAGTTGGTGATGGCTTGTCCGCCCTTCGAGATGTCCTGGCCGGCGCCCGCGACGGTATGGCAGGCGGTCAGCGCGAGCGTACTTCCAAGCAGCATCAGTGCGATGAGTCGTGTCATGAGCGTCCTCCGTTCGAGTATGAATCTACAAAGATCGCAGCAAGCTCCATACCCGATTCGCTTACGCACCGCACATCTCTCGGTGCAAGCGCTTCAAACCGACGATAAGGCGGCGTTGATACCTTGCGCACGACGCGACGGCTCGGCGCCATGCAAATGAACGGCGTAGGTATCGCGAGGCAACTTGAATTGCGGACCCTCGGCGAGCGCGACGCGCTTCAATGCCGCGCAAGCCTCGCCGCGATGATAGCCGCCGTGAATGACCACGTGCGTCAGCATCTCTTCGCGCGTCATGTAGCCGTTGTCCCCGTCCGTGAACTGGAACGGAACGGATTCGCTCAACGCGGACGGCGTCACCTCCTTCACGTAGTCGAGATACCAGTCGTCGATACGGGCGAACTCCGAACGCAGCGCCTCGAGTTCAGGCGTATCGGGAGTATTGTCCGCAGCGAAGCCATGTTGCTCGCCGACAAGGTGCGCCGCGAAGATTTTGCCCACGACAAGGCAATGATTCATGATTCGAAGCATGAGGTGCCGCTCATCGGCGTGGCGAACGGCGTCGAGTCCTTTCATCGCCTCCAACACTTCCGAATTAGCCCATGCTTGATAGCGGAGCATTCGGGATAAGAGGTCGTTTGTGCTCATCACCACGTTCTCCTTGGACATCAATCAAATGTGAATTCGCGATGCATCGTTGGCAAGCGGGTGCTCGCATATTCGCGGCACAATGCCTCGACGAGCGAGCATACGGCAGGATTGTCCGACGCCTTGAGCGTCGTCACGACGATCGTCGCCGTCAACTCCGGTCTTTGGGGCAACGGGCGAAAAGCGAGCGCGCCGCCAGACGCACGCGTTCGAGCATCTTTTCCATGTCGCTGCAAAGCAACTGCGCATGGGCATACATCACCGCACCGGCGGGTGTCAGTTGAACCGAGCGCGTCGTGCGTGTCAGCAATTGCGCGCCGACAAGCGCTTCGAGCCGCCGAATTTGATGACTCAATGCCGGTTGACTCATACACAGGCGCTCTGCGGCTCGCGCGAAATGCAATTCTTCCGCAAGCGCGCAAAAAGTGACAAGCAGCCGACCGTCGAGCCCGATTAATTCAGAGATCAAAATAAACGGCGCCCAATTATGAATTGGACGATTATCGATATGCCGCCTACGCTTCGTCAACTTTTCGAATGAAGGGGCGTGCGGTGGGGCAAAGCGAAAACATAAAGGGAACGTCCGGCGATATCGGTGTCTCCGATATCGTCGCGCGAATGCGATTGGGCATCGCGCGTCCCGCGCAGTGCGTCGACGATGCCTGGGCTGCGATTGCGCGCTGCGATGTGCGCGTGCGGGCGTGGGCGCACGTCCCCTCGCGCGGTACGCTGTTGGCCAGCGCGAATCGCATCGATCCTACCGCTGCGTTGGCCGGCGTCCCCTTCGGCGTGAAGGACATCATCGACGTCGCGGGCATGCCGACCCGGTATGGTGCACACCTGCCGTCAACCGGCGACGCGCCGTTCGACGCCGCATGCGTCGCGATCTTGCGCGCCGCCGGCGCGGTGCCGGTCGGCAAAACCGTGACGACAGAATTTGCGTATCGGACGCCCGGCTCGACGCGCAACCCGCACAATTTCGAGCGTACACCGGGCGGCTCATCGAGCGGTTCGGCCGCTGCCGTTGCCGCCGCCATGGTGCCGATGGCCCTCGGCACGCAGACTGGCGGCTCGATCATCCGCCCCGCCGCATTTTGCGGAGTCGTCGGTTTTAAACCGTCGATCGGCGCAGTCCCACGCGACGGCATTAAAGTGATTTGCGAGTCGCTCGATACGATCGGATGGTATGCGCGATCGGTCGGCGATGTCACCGAAGTCGCTCGCGTGCTGCTGCCTTCGAGCGCCGGAACGCCCCCGCCGGCTCGAGCGCCCCGCATCGCGGTGATCCTCGGCGGATATCGGCATACGCTCGACGATGAGGCCCGTCACGTACTGGACAGCGTCGTCCAACGACTCGAGACGCAAGGCGCGGACTGCTTCGAGAGACACGTGCAGGGCGAACTCGCGCAATTGGCCGACGCGCATCGCACGATCATGCGCTACGAACTGGCCGCGAGCCTTTCACCGGTTGCGCACCGGTATGAAGGGCGGCTAAGCGAAGCGCTGCGAAGCTGTATTCGCGACGGACTTGCCACGCCTTTGTCCGACTATCTCGCCATGCTCGAGGTGCGGCGTGAATTGACCTACGACTGGGAAAGATTCGCCGGCCACGCCGACCTCATCGTCACGCCGAGCGTGCCCGGCGTAGCGCCGACCGGGCTCGCCGACACCGGCTCGTCGGCCTTCAACGTAGCTTGGTCGGTTCTTGGCTGGCCATGTTTGCATCTTCCGGCCGCCATGTCTGCTCATGGGATGCCGCTCGGCGTGCAACTCATCGGTCCACGCTATCGGGATACCGATCTACTGGCCACGTCAGCATGGATCGAATCGGCATTGCCGCGTATCGATTAAGTTAGCCCTTACCGTGCAGCGCCTAGCGCCAATGGCATAATTGCATGGCCAATCCCAAGACGCGATGCCAGATATCGCGCGCCGAAATCACTCAATACGACCGCATCCTGCAATGAAATCGACGACACTTTGCGCACTGATGGTCCTGCTGTGCGCAGGCTGTGCGAGCAGTGGCCACCGCGCACAAAGCAAAGACGTCCTGGCGACCCTGCCGGCGGATCCGCATCAAACAACACAGCCTCTTTGGATCAAGGCCGTACCGCCTTATTCCTTATCCCTGCTTTCCAAAGCGGAAGTCGATTTACATTCGGTCCAATCGAATGGCGACGGGACCATTACAGCGTGGGAACGGGACACCTACCAGGAAATTCAAAATCCCTCGACCGACTATGGCTATAAGGTTGCGGAAGCGCACTACTTGTTCGACTGCGCCGGCGGGACGTTTTCGATTCTCGACGTCAACACGAGAAGAGAAAACGGCGACCTAGTCCGATCCGTGCCGCTCTCGGGTAGCGGACCGCAACATCGGCAAAACATCTTCCCGCATTCGCTGAACAGTGCCGAGGCCAAACTTGCTTGTGCTCAGGCCGAACGCAATTGGCCGGGCGACGCTCGTTATACGCTTCAGATAAAGCCCGACGCACCGCCGCCCAAGAGCGACGGTGCATCCGACATGACACCGGACAATAGGCGGGAAATCGAGCGTTCGGTTCTGCAACTCAAGCAACGGCAAGCAGTCGATGAGGTCCCCGCCGCCTCGGTGCTGGCTATTCCTTCGGGGAGCAGTGCATGCCGCGCGATGACCCTTTCCGGCGGCCGCGCATCGACCTTCGAATTGTGTGTCACCCAAGGACACATGTCGCACGACATCTACACCGTACGGATGGCGGGACAAAAGATCATCGAAGGGATCGACGACGACACCACGCAGGGCATCGCCCGGCTGTTCGGGGGCACCGCCCTCAATCTCAAGTGCGTCCCTATCGATCAGCTAGCGAGCGACGTTACGGCGAAGACGATCGAAGATGCGATAGAGTCGTTGAAAACGTCGTCTCCCAACGCATCGTTCGAACAACGAAAAGACTTTGCGCTATCGATGCACTCAGTAGAGATCGGCCGCCACTGTAGGCTGACTCAGTCGAACGAAGCGACCGCAACCCTCGACATTCGATTCCCTGAATAACGATCTCTGGCGGCCTCACTCTTTGGCCGCCTCATCTTCCAACGACCATACGTCCCAACGAATCGCTTCCCTATGACCGGAGTGATTCGTCCCTTACAGATCGCCTGGACCACACTGCCGAGCCTTTGTTGTCGGTGTGAAACGCTGGCGCGTTCTAACGGGGTTTTGGCGATACCGACCGGACGAAAAATTCATAATATGAACGCACCATGACGCCCCCCAGGGGCTCATTACGCGCGTACCGGAACGCGCTAGCGCTTCTAAAAAAAGAGGGTAAACGCGATGCTTCTTGCCTCAAGGACCGAACACGCATGCCGCTTACCTCGCACGTCGCTTCAAGTGCTTACGCCAGCCTTGCTCGCGATATGGCTCACTACCCCGGCAATTGCATGTGCGGCCGGGGCGCTACCTCAAGGCGGGAAGTTCGCCGCGGGGTCGGGGTCGATCAACGGCAACGCGACATCGCTGACAATCAATCAAACATCGAGTCGCGGGGTGATCGATTGGACGAGCTTCTCGATCGGCAGCGGCAACCAGGTCACCATCAACAACGGCACGGGCGCGACGCTCAACCGCGTGACGGGTACCGCCGCTTCGGCGATTCTCGGCTCGCTCTCGGCCACCGGCAGCCTCTATTTGATCAATCCACAGGGAGTCCTAATCGATCATAGCGGCGTGGTCTCGACAGGCGGCCGCTTCGTCGCCTCGTCGCTCGATACCGACGACACTGCATTCATGAACGGCGCGCCCCTTACCTTCTCGAGTCCGTCGGGTACCGCTAAGGGCACGGTCGTGAACCTGGGGACGATTGCGACCAGCGGGGGCGACGTCTTTCTCATCACCAGCAACGAAGTCGATAACGTCGGCACCATTACGGCCCCGAAGGGGACGGTGGAGCTAATCGCCGGGCAACAAGTGCTGCTGCACGATTCGGCGGCTAGCCAACAAGTGTTCGTCCAAAACCCGAGCCACGGGATAGTCGTCAATCGCGGCACGATCGAAGCGGCGCAAATCAACCTTCAGGCGGCCGACGGCAACATCTACGCACTGGCCGGCGCGCATTCGGTGCTGCGCGCGACAGGCACCGCGGTACGGGACGGTCATGTCTGGCTGGTGGCCGATACCGGCCGAGTCTGGATGGACGGAGCAATCGATACGGTCAACGCAGACGGAAGCGGCGGCACCGTCGATACGAACGCTGCGACGCTGCGGATCGCGGGCGGCCCGAGCGTAAAGGCCAATCAATGGAACATCACCACGCCCAGCCTTACGATCGACAGCCTCGCCGCGCCTGTCTTACAGAACAACCTCAATGCGGGAACGTCGATCAATCTTCAAACGACCGGCGCGGCGGGTACGACCGGCGATATCGACCTAGCCTCGAGCATTCATTGGAGCGGCGCTGCATCGCTGACGCTGGACGCTTACCACTCATTGACGATCGAAGCCGCCGCCAAGTTGAAAAACGACGGCAACGGGAATTTGACCTTGTTCGCCGATGCGCAAGCGATCGACAACGGCGGCAGCATCACGAATAAAGGCACGGTGGATTGGTCGACGAGCCAGGGCATCGTCAGCCTGTTTCACGACATGAACGGCACTTACACCGCCGGCACTTTGCTCTCCAACGGATCGTGGACCGCACCGGCCGACAGTGGCCTCGTATCGCAGATCACGAGTTATAAGCTCGTCAACTTCTATAAGGATCTCGAGAACGTCAACGGCGATTTGACGGGCAACTACGCACTAGGCCGGGATATCGTCGCGACCGCGTCGAGCGACGGCTCCTTCGTTCCGCTCGGCGGCGGCAATAACGCGTTCACCGGTCAATTCGATGGGCGTGGCCATACGATCTCCTCGCTCACGATGCGCGGCGCCGGCCCGCAATCGATGGGCCTGTTCGGAACGCTCGGTGCGAGCGCGGTCGTGCGCGATCTGAACGTCAACGGCAATATCGCGATGGCGCTCGATCCGCAAAACAACTGGGAAGACGGCATTCAGGGGATCTTGGCCGGCATCAACGAGGGGACGATTCTGCGCGTCAACACGTCCGGCAGTATCTGGGATGTGCTTGCTACGCAAAACATCGCGATCACGGGGGGACTCGTGGGCGTGAACACCGGCACGATCGAGCATTCGAGCGCCGCCGCGATTCTGAACTCGGGAACAGTGGGAGGCCTCGTCGGCGAAAACGACGGCCTGATTGCGGACTCGCATGCTTCGGGGCAAGTTCAGGGAGCAACTGCGGTGGTCATCACCGCCGATGGGCCAGCCGGCCTGGTCAGCGATAACCGCGGGACGATCACCCGATCGTATGCAACCGGTGTGGTAGTAGGCGAATGCAATGACTCGCATTGCGGCGGTGCCGCCGGACTCGTCTCGGACAATTTCTACGGCGTGATCAGCCAGTCGTACTCGACCGGCGATGTGGAAGCCGGCCGCTGCGGCGCCGAGAGCTGCGGATATGCCGCGGGACTGGTGCTGCAAAACACGGGGGCGATCAGCCAGTCGTATTCGACAGGCCGCGTGATTGCCAACGGATGTATCGACCCTTCCAATTGCGGCTCCGGTTCCGCGCTTGTGTATGACAACGCCGGCAAGATCAGTCAGTCGTTCGCGACAGGCTTGGTGACGGCCGGAATCATCGACCCGCCCGCCGGCCCGCAAGCACAAAGCTCCGGCATCACGACGCGCAACACGGGCTCGATCGGCAACAACGTCTACTGGAACAAACAAACCACTGCCACGGCGGTCGGCGTGGCGTCCGGGACACCGATCTCGGCCGCCAACGGCCTAACCACTGCGCAGATGTCGAACGCCGCGAACTTCTCGGGTTGGGATTTCAGCTCGACCGGTGCGTGGGCGATGCCGGCGGGCGCCGATCATCCCGTCTTAAGATGGCAGATGCAGAACCCGTAGACGGTCATGCAGTGAAGCTGACGAGCGGCGCGTGCGATATGCATGCGCTGCGACACCCACGACCGGCTTCGCCGCAATCGTCGATCAGCCGGGTCGGCGAAACTCGTTTTCCACCCAGCTCGCCGCGCTCGCCTTATTCAACTTGAAGTTCGGCGCCACCCGCACTTGAGCGAGCTGTTCTCCGAAGGTGGTCAGCGCTGTTAGTAGCGCATACGGGTCGTCCTCGTCGGGAACGATGTCCAGCGTGACGTCCAGATCGCCATCGCCCGTTGCGGCCGCTACGGTCACTCGCTTGTGCAGTTGCGCGCGCAACTGCTGCTCGTGCCGCCACAATACCTCCGACGCGGTTTTCACGAGCGTATTGAATGCCGCCGCATCGAGCGGTTTCGGGTCTTTCTTGTTGCGGCCCATCGTCCACGGGCCGACCAGCGCGGGCTCCGGCTCTCCGTCCTTGATCATTTCGACAGCCCAGCCGTCGTCGTCCTCGTTCTTGATCACGCGCGCGGTCCATCCGCTGTCGCGCCAGAGTCCGTCTCCGTGCACCGTTTCGGAAACCTCGGTGGCGGGGCCTTCGGCTGCAAGCTCGGGCGACGGAAGCGATAAATCAGTCATGACACATTCACTCGTTCGGGCGGCGCATCGTGCGCGCAATCCAGCGATTTTACTCGCGCATGGCGCAGCGAACGCAGCGCTATGACAAACGGACAAGGCAACCGCCACGGCAAAACTTCGGCGAACTGTACATGGTGCCCATGATCGACCGACGCTTAGACTCTTCGCATCGAACCGTCTTTCAGACCGGTATGCTAAAAATTCTGGGAAAAGCGTCATCCATCAACGTTCGTAAGGTGCTATGGACCTGCGCCGAATTAAATCTATCTTTTGAGCAAGAGGATTGGGGATCGGGTTTCAAATCTACGCAAACGCCGGCATTTCTTACTTTGAATCCGAACGGTCTGGTTCCGGTGTTACGCGATGGCGATTTCGTTCTTTGGGAGTCGAATTCCATCATCCGTTATCTTGCGTCGCGCTATAACGGCTCGCATCTTTATCCCACCGATCCAATGGTGCGCGCGGGCATCGATCAATGGATGGATTGGCAAGCCACGGAGCTCAATCGGTCCTGGAGCTACGCCTTTCTCAACCTGGTTCGGCAGTCCACGACGCATCAAGCGGCAGATGAGACGACACGATCGATCGAGACTTGGACCAGACACATGCGCATACTGAACGGTCAGCTGACGGCAACCGGCGCGTATATCGCCGGCACTCGATTTTCGCTGGCCGATATTCCAATCGCGTTGTCCGTGAATCGCTGGTTCGGCACACCGTTCGATCGCCCGCATTTCGCTGCCGTTTCACACTATTTCGATCGTTTGAACGATCGTCCCGCCTTTCTCGATTACTGCAAAAACGGACTGCCTTAGCCGATGGCGAGATCGACTGTCATGTTCCGGCATGGTCTTTAGTACAACCAAATAAAATATCGCGGTTCGGGTCCGTTGGGACTCCAGTTCGACCTGTGCGTCGGTCATGCCGGCGGGAGCCGTTCATCCATACTTGCGGCAGCCGCCTCTGTAACTGCACCGGCTTCGCTTGCAGCACGTGTGACATCTGCGCCCTGCATGACGACGCGTAGACGACCCGGCGCCCGTGAGCGGCATTCAATTGTCGCTGGCCGAAATGCCTAAGAAATTGGCCGTGGAACCCTAGCGTACCGCTCGATTCGAGCGTCCGTATCAATCAATGGCGCGATCCACTGTCATTTTGGCGATGCCATCTTTCTACAGCCAAATAACATGAGCGAGTGATGGCCCACTCCCCCACGCGAGGGTTGCGTGCGCCGGGAACGGATAACGTCATTCGCGATTCGTCATTGGCGAACCGCCACGCTCACGATACAGGGATAACCGTGAATCTCCTCGCCTCGCGTCGCATAAGTTTTCAAGACATCCGGCGCAATCCACTGCCCGCGCTCCTGCCCACCGTTCTCGCCGTCTCACTCGCTATGCCGGCCGCCGCTCTCGCCGCCGGCGCGTTGCCGCAAGGCGGGCATTTCGTCGCCGGTTCCGGATTCATTTATAGCGATGCCAACTCGGTCACGATCGACTCAGCTCTCGGCCGCTCCGTCATCGATTGGACCAGCTTCTCGATCGGCGCCGGCAACCATGTGAGCATCTACAACACGGGCCCTACGCTCAATCGAGTCACGGGTGCGGATCCCTCATCGATTTTCGGCTCGCTCACATCCAATGGCAGCGTCTATTTGATCAATCCTCACGGCGTGCTCATCGGCAGCTCCGGCGTCGTCACGACGGCGGGCCGCTTCGTCGCCTCCACGCTCGATGTCGATAACACCGCGTTTATGAACGGCGGTCCCCTCACCTTCTCGCGCCCATCGGGAGGCGCGAAAGGCACCGTCGTCAACCTCGGCAAGATCTCCTCGACGGGCGGCGACGTATTTTTGATCGCGAATGGCGAAGTCGATAACGTCGGCAGCATCAGCGCACCGAACGGCAGCACCGAACTCGTCGCCGGCCAACAAGTGCTCTTGCAAGATTCGGCGGGCAGCCAACAATTGTTCGTGCAACAAGGCAGCGCCGGCAACGTCGTCAATCGCGGCGATATCGAAGCGGCGCAGATCAGCCTACAGGCGGCCGACGGCAACGTTTATGCGCTCGCCGGCAATCACGCGGTGCTGCGCGCCACCGGCGCGGCGACGCGAGACGGTCATGTCTGGCTCGTGGCCGATACGGGCAGAGTCTGGATCGATGGAGCGGTCGAAGCGGCCAATGCGGACGGCAGCGGCGGCACCGTCGATACGACCGCCGCCAGGTTGCGCATTGCGGGCGGCCCCACGGTGAAGGCAAACGTCTGGAACGTCAGGCTGCCGACCTTCACGCTCGACGGCGCCGATGCGCAAGTATTTCAAAACAATCTCAACCAGGGCACCTCACTCAATCTCCAAACAACCGGCGCAGGCGGCACGACCGGCGATCTCGAGGTCGCGTCCAGCCTGCATTGGAACGGCGCGGCGTCGCTCACGCTTGGCGCCTATCACTCGTTGACGATCGACGCTGCATCGAAATTGATCAACGACGGGACGGGGAATTTGACGTTGCGCGCCGATGCTTCGGCGAGCGATAACGGCGGCAGCGTCGTGAACAACGGCGTCGTGAATTGGTCGGGAAGCCGGGGCATCGTCAGCGCGTACTACGACATCAACGGCACCTACCGCCCCGGCACAATGCTCGCCAACGCGTCGTGGACCTCGCCGACCTACAGCGGCATCACCGCACAAATCTTGGCTTACAAGCTCATCGACAACTTAACGGACCTGAATCACGTCGCTACCGACCTGGGTAGCAACTACGCGCTCGGCAGGGACATCGATGCCGGTGTTATTTGGGGCAGCACATTCACGCCCATTGGCAGTGGTAACTCCCCTTTCACCGGCCAATTCGATGGACAGGGCCACACGATCTCGTCGTTGACGGTGTCGACGGATCCCACCGTATTAGCGGGGTTGTTCGACACCCTGGGCGCAAGCGCGACCGTGCACGATCTAAACATCAGCGGCAACGTGGTCTCCGCTGGACAAGCAGTAGCGGGGATCTTAGCGGGCCAAAATTATGGCACCGTCTTGCGCGTCAACACGTCGGGAAACGCGGGGAACACTTATTTTGGGGCGGGCGTGCCCGTCGGGGGACTCGTGGGCGAGAACTTCGGCACGATCGAGGGCTCGAGCAGTAGCGCATTCGTCGCATCGACCGCGGCAGGCGGCCTCGTCGGTTGGAATACCGGGCAAATCATTCAGTCCCACGCATCGGGACAGGTTCAAGGCCCGTCGGACCCCAACGGCGGTCCTGGAGGACTTGTCGCTGTCAACGAAGGTGGGACGATCACTCAGTCGTACGCGACGGGTCTGGTAGATAGCCAATGCTCCATCGGAACCTGCTACGGCGCCGGGGGACTCGTGTACCTCAATTACTATGGGACGATCGACCAGTCGTACGCGACCGGCACCGTGGACGCCAATGGATGCGGCTTTGGCGGGTGCGCCATCGGCGCAGGGCTGGTCCTCATTAACGAGGGGTCGATTACTCGGTCGTATGCGACCGGCGACGTCTTGGCTCTAGGGTGTTACAGCGCCACCCTGTGCAGTGCCGGATCGGCGTTCGTTGGCTATAACCAAGGTTCGATCAGCCAGTCGTTTGCCACCGGTCGAGTGACCGGCGCCGTCACGCAATCGCCCACCGGCCCCACCGTGCAAAGTTACGGTATCGCATTCAGCAATAGCGGCGACATCGGCAACGATGTGTATTGGGACAAAGATTCCACCGGGACCTCCGTCGGCGTGGGATCCGGCACCGCACTCCCGCCTGCTAGCGGGCTGATCGCCGCGCAAATGTCGAATCCGGCGAGCTTCTCCGGTTGGGACTTCAGCTCGGCTGGTATGTGGACTATGCCGCCCGAAGCCGACCACCCCATCTTGCGCTGGCAGTTGCAGCCGCCTTCGACCGAATAGTCGATCGCCCCCGCCGCGCATCGGTGAATGGAAGCTTTACCACGAGGGGCGCCATGACCGCGAATCCGGCGATCGAGACATACATCACCAATGGTAATTGGCGCTGGCGAGCACGGTTCGCTCATTGCCGAATCCGCAGACCGAGTACGACTGGCAACCGCTGATGTAGCGACGGTCGAACAGGTTTGTCGCGTTCAGTGAGAAGCGCCAATTGCGACTGTCATAGTGCAGCGCCGCGTCGTACAGCGTGTAGCTCGGGACGGTCAGCGAGTTGTCCGGGGCACCCGCGGACGCGCTCTGGTAGCGGATCCCGCCGCCGATGCCGAACCCGGCAAGGGCGCCGGTATGCCATGTCCAGTCGGCCCACAGCGACGCCATCTGGCGCGGCCGCGCAATGTCGACGGGCCAGTTGTTCAGCGATACGTCGTTCGCCTTTACGTTCTTCACGTCCTGATAGATGTACGACGTGACGATCGACAGCTCGCGCGTCACGTTTCCAACCGCGCTCAACTCGATGCCGCGCGAACGCACCTCGCCGGTCTGCACGGAGGAGATGCCGGTAGGATCGAGATTTTTCGGTGCCGGCGTCACGACGTTCGTCTGGTTGATCTGGTAGGCGACCGCGCTCAACATCAGTTTTTTGCCGAGCGGCTGCCAGCGTAGGCCTGCCTCGGTCTGCCTACCACGCGTTGGCTGGGGCAATTCACCACCGAACATCCTCACACCGATGACCGGATTGAACGATGTCGAATAGCTGACGTACGGCGACAGGCCGTAGTCACCGCGATACGTGAGGCCGACGCGGCCCGAGAACGCGCTGACGTTCTGGTTCGACCGCGTGCCGGCCCCGCGGTCGTCCTGGTGCAGGTTGACCCAATCCTCGCGGCCACCGAGCGTCAAGGTCCAACGGTCCCATTTGATCTGGTCCTGCGCGTAGGTACCGACCGTGTTCATCGCCGTGTACAGATCGGGGTGGCCCAGGGAGGTCGGGCCCGAGAAGATCGCGCTCGTGACCGGCGCATAGACCGGATGGTAGAGGTTCAGGCCCGGCGCCAGCGCGAGCCACTCGCTGTCGGTCGACGTCTGCCGGTTGTACTCGATGCCGAGCAGTACCGTGTGCTCGAGCGGCCCCATGCCGAAACGCGCCTGTGCGTTGTTGTCGATATCGAAGCGGCTGTAGTTCAGTTGGAACAACCCGGCGAAACGCGTTATGTTGGCCGCGCTGCCCGGGGCAAGGCCAGCGCCGAAGACCGATGCGTCGTCCAGCGACAGGTGCATCCAGCGGACATTCTGGCGCAACGTCCAAGTTGAATTGAGGTTGTGCGAGAACTGATAGCCGAGCGACCACTGTTTCTTCCGGTAGTCGTTGAATGTCGGATCGCCTGTGTACACATCATGCGTGAGCTGTCCGTTGGGGTTCGGCAGAACGGTACCCTGGGCGGGTAGAAAGTTGTGTGAGAAATCGCTCCGATCTTGAAGATAGGTCGAAGTGAGTGTCAGCGAGGTGTCGGCATCCGGCTGCCAGCGCAGTGAAGGCGCAAGCGCGACACGCCGGTCCCCATTCGGACCGGTCAGTGCGTTGCCGTCTCGCGCAACGCCGATGAAACGGTACGCATACTTGCCGTCGGAGTCGAACTTGTCGCCGATGTCGAGCATCGTCTCCTTACGCGCGTAGTTGCCGATCTGTACACCGGCGTTACGCACGCGCTCGCCGTCGGCCTGTTTCGTCTGCACGTCGACGATCGCGCCCGGATCGCCGGCCCCATACAACACCGACGTCGGCCCGCGTAGCACGGTGACGCTATCGATCGTCTCGGGGGCCACACGCCAATCCGCAATGGACGTCGTGTTCGGCGCTTGCAATCCGTCGACAAACAGAGCGGGCTTAAAGCCTCGCAGCGTCGCATACAGGTCCGAGCGGTTGTCGGATCCATACGACGCGAAACCTGGCAGGTAGCGCAGTGCCTGGTTGAGATCGGTCGAGCCGGTCATCTCGATCTGCTGGTCAGTGACGATGTTGATCGTCTGTGGAATCTCGCTGATAGACGTATCGGTCTTCGTACCCGTTGCGGTGCGTTTGCCGACGAGCCCGACCGATGACGCGTTCGCCACGCCTTTCACCACGATCTCCGGTAGCGTGGCGCTCGTCGCTTGTATGTCGTCCGCCGGTTGCGGCGCCTGCGCGTAGGCGTGGCCAGCGGCCGTTGCACACAATATCGCTCCGGCGGCGATCGCACGTCGACCGTTGCACGTTGCCGCATTGTCTTTCGTTTCACGACGCCGTGAGGCTGCGGTGAATTGCACCGAAAGTACGCATACCCTGCAATTCGCCGACCGCGCGGGATGTTGTAATTTCTTGAGTTTCAATGCGGGCTTCGTTTCTATCGGATGCGTTGATGAAGAGGGCGGGCACGACCTCGTGGGGCGCGCCGCCGCGGACAAACGTCGACGAGACGCCTGATTTACGGACTTACACCGACCCTATATCGACACGACGGCGGCGGACTTGAGGCAAGAGCGAGCAGGATCACATCCCCAACCAAATGCCAAAACCGATTGGCGTTTTAGTCAATTTGCCATCGGGTACGGCATCGCTAACCCACCCGCGTAGGTCCACATGCTCAGGTCTGCCCCGATAGAACGAACAACAGCGCTAACCGGCGCGCTACGCGCAAAGCGCAGCCGTTAGCTCGACCTATATCTAAATGCAGAGGCCCATTGCGCAATGGCTGGCATTCGGTCTTAGAAACAAGCGAATTCACCACGAAGCCGGCACTCCCTCGTTGGCATCTAGCGATTGGCGAGCCCCTAGGTGGTCCGCGCCGCAGTATGTAAGCAGACGACGGCCCGCAACCGTACAGCAACCGCATCCGCATAGACGGTCCTGTGCATCCCATCCGCGAGGGTTCAGGCCCGGGAACGCGTACGCGTATCGAGTATGACCACGCGCATCGCGGCGCTCAGGTTCGTTTCTATTTCTACGAGAACGCTGCGAAGTTGCTGGCGGATTTCTGGGGCGAAGTTGAAGCGATTCTTGCGAGAAGAAGCAGTCAGCATGAGTAAAGCCAACGTCTTGAAGGTCGGGATTGCGTCATTGGAGCAATACAAAGCTCGGACGATGGCAATTGCCCGAGGTGACTATGTGCCCAGCCCGGATGAGCCCAAAGTCTGGTTCCAGTCGCTAGAAACGCTGGCACAGGTACTTTCCGACAGAAACCGCTCGCTGCTTGCGTTGATCGCCGAGACGAAGCCCGCGTCGCTGAGCGAATTAGCGGAGCGCTCGGGCCGTGCGAAGTCCAATCTATCGCGGACGTTACGGACAATGGAGCAATACGGGCTCGTTCGTTTCGAAGAAGGCGAGGGTCGAGAAGTCGCGCCGCGCGTCAACTACTCAGGCGTGGAGCTGGAAATGTCATTCGCATGATGGCGGTGGCAACTGCATGAACGTCGAGATGCGGATCGAGTTGACCCGCATGGTCATTTCAACGCGGCAGGCAGCGGCTCGCCGAGCACATCCCCGAACGGTTGTTTCCGCAAGCGTAGCCGACTTCGCTATTGCGCGGCGCGTTTGTATGATTCGAGTTCCGTCGTGGCGCGTTCGGTGCGCGTACCGTTGCTGCCGTATATCTCCTCGATGGACTTCACCCAGCGGCCCACCTCCGGCACATACCAGAACGCCTTGTAGGTGTGGCCGGCCGCTGTCTCCGCCGTGACCCGCTGCGTTTGCGTGACGAGCGTAGTCGCGTTCGACACAGTTTGGGCCGCCTGCACGACCGAGTTCGAAGGAGCCAATTGCGCGTGCCAATCGCCTTCCGCTTCGATCTTCAGCGCGTGGAATTTTCCCGCCGGCACTTGCACATCTTCATAGCCGACAATTTTGTATTTCGTCGTCCATGTCGCGGAGCTGAGCTTCGGGTTCGGGTGGGGCTCCGTATATTGAACCGCCCAGCTCTTGCCAATCTCGAGCGGGAAGGCAAGCGGCCGATTGACGACAACGTCGGTACCGTTCAATTCGCGTATGCGGCTCCAATCTGCACCGGTGATTGCCTCGTTGCCGTTTTGCGTAGAACCGGCTTGTTTCGCAACAAAATATACGTGCGAGTCCGTCACGCGTTGCACGGTAAGCTCGTCATGCGTCTGACGCCATCCCGATGGACCTCTTTCCAACGTCTCGACATAGGTCCATGAATCACCTTCTCTCAAAGTCGGTGCTGAAATCGATTGCCCCATCGCGATTATCGGCATACCGAAGGCTAACAGTAGCGCCGCGGTCAGCTTCGTTTTCATGGGTTTGCCCCCGTGAGTGTGGTGCCGGAGATTTTACAGCTCTATCAACGATATCTGATGAAGTTCGATGTGATGCCTGCGAACGTAACCGTCGACTACGATTAGTGCCGATGCGCTTCAACTTGACGAAGTGCCGCTGAACGGACCGAATGAACTCGTTCGTCAGCGCGTTAGCGGGCGCCCCCTGGGAACGGAGAACCGCAAACGAATAAGGTAGAGTTGCCAGACGTCCATTATTGCCGATCGACTGCTGCTGGCCATGGAACGGACCGTTGACCGGTGCAATGGGTGAGATCAGTGCTCGATGAGGCTTACACCATTAACCACTTGCGCAACGCCTCCCACGCCCTTAACTTCTCGGCATAAGGCACGGCCGCATAAGCCGGGCTGCTCGACGTCAGCTTGACGAGATCGAGCGATAGTCGGCTTTCGGCCAGCGCCTGCATCCGCGCCTCGTACGCCATCCCCGGCAGCGCTACGTCGATCACATCCCCAACCAAATGCCAAAACCGATTGGGGTTTTGGTCAATTCGACATCGGCCGAAACCGCCTAGGGGAGCCAGCCCGCACAAACCCGGTATATCAATCTTCACGATTCAAGGTTCGCGGCTCCGTGCCGATATCCTCAAAGGGGGCCAATCCGACCCGACCAGGCAAGACCTTAAATCCGCCAGACGCCGGCCGGCGTTTGCAGCCTAGGGTCCTGCGTATGTCGACGCTAACAATTACAAGGTAAATCGAATATGTTCAATGTTGTTCGTGTAGTCGGCTTGACCGCGCCGATCGCTCTATTGACAGCTTGCTCTCTAGTCGCTCCGCCGTACTCCCCCGATGTCGACAATATCCAGTCCCTCAAGAACGTCGCCACCGCTCACGCGAAGATCGGCACGTTCGAATCCCGCGCGGATGCAAAAAACCCGTACCCGGTCCCCTTGCGCGCGAACGTGATGAAGTCCCCGGTTGGAAACTCATTCGGTGCATACCTTGCCGACGCAATGACGAAGGAATTGCTGATGGCCGGCAAGCTTTCCCCTCAAAGCGACGTCGAAATCAAGGCAACGCTACTGGAAAACGACATCGACACCGGTATTGCCACCGGCACCGCGACGCTGTCGGCACGCTTCGTCGTGACGCGAGGCGAAACGGTGCGCTACGACCAGGTCAAGTCCGCGCACACGCAATGGGATTCAGCGTTCGCGGCAATGATTGCCGTACCGAAAGCGCGTGAAGAATATCCGCTCGCCGTACAGAAGTTACTCGGCGAGCTATATGCAGACCCCGCCTTCCTCGAGGCAATTCAATAACATTACCAACCACACTACGAGAGACCCCATACAATGGCATTGATTCGAACGATCGCGGCAGCAGGTATGATCGCGGCATTGGCAGGCTGCGCTCACGAAATTTCGCTGACCGGCGACGCAAGCAAAATCCCGGCGCTTTCGACGGAGCCGCTCGATAAAACGGTGGGCCTCGTGATCACGGACGATCAGGTATCGAAGGAAGTGATTACGCCGGGCGGCGGGGGCGACAAGGTGAGCTATCACCCGTACCACGATCTTGAATTGCCCATATATGTAGGGCTCGGGCATGTGTTCAAGAACGTGACGAAGCTCAAGAGCACACCGGACGCCGCCACGATCCAGGCCAAGCATCTCGACTACGTGATCACTCCGACGATCAAGACCACGTCGTCGTCCCCTAGCCTCCTCACGTGGCCTCCGACGGATTTCTCGGTTACGCTCACCTGTACAGTCGCGGACCCGAGCGGTCAGACGGTCGTAACAGAAGACGTGACCGGCACCGGCCACGCGGAGTTTAGCCAATTCAAGCACAACCTCAGTCTTGCTGGGCAGCTTGCGACCGCCGATGCCGTATCCAGACTACAGTCGGCACTAGCGGACGCTCCTGAACTGAAAAAGTAGCGTAGGGCACGCGGCATGGTTGAAGCCGCGTCTACAGCCGTGCCTTCGCTCGCGGAATCTTCGACAAAAACGCAGCGGCGCGGGGGAAACCTCGTAAATCCCGATTTTCCCCGCCGCGCCACCATTGAATGCAACAGACGCGAGATTCGGCAACGCGATCACGAGCGCCGCCAGATCATTCGTCGCATGGAGCGAGCCGGCAGGCAGTAATGGCGTTGCAAGTGCTTGTCCGCCTCGATGCGATCGTCAATGACGTGAACGCTAGATGCCCGACGGATGCGGAGAAAAGATCTCGGTCCAGTTTGGGCCACCGTACGTAATGCCCACGAACGTCACCGTCGACTCCGAGTCATCCACGGCGTATGCGAGCATTAGTCTCCCCTTCGATGTTCCACGTTCGAAGCCCAGCCATTAGGTCACCCTGACTGGCGCCACGATTCGGAATTCAGCGATGCTGCACCGCCACCCACTTGCGCAACGCGTCCCACGCCCTTAATTTCTCGGCATAAGGCACGGCCGCATAAGCTGGGCTGCTCGACGGCAGCTTGATGAGATCGAGCGACATCCGGCTTTCGGCCAATAGCTGCATGCCAATCTTCGCCGCTGTGCCTCCGTTGAACGCTACCGCAGCGAGATTCGGCAAGGCAGCCACCAGCGCTGCAAGATCGTTCGTCGCATGATCGCGAATGCGGCTATCGAGGCTACCTTCCCGCTTGGCTTTCGCAATCACGTCCCACAACCCCACGCGATGATCGAGCAGCGTTTGCAACCGCGCCTCGTACGCCATCCCCGGCAGCGCTACATCGATCACATCCCCAACCAAATGCCAAAACCGATTTTGCGGGTGCGCGTAGTACTGGCTTTGAGCGAGCGAGGCTTCTCCCGGCAAGCTGCCGAGCACGAGCACGCGAGTATGCTCGTTCACGACGGGCGCGAACGAATGCTTGAACGTCACGATGAGCTAGCGCGCGTCGCCCGCTCCGTCACACGGCTCGATGCGTGACCCGCGTGCGAAGGCCGCGCCGGGCGTCCGCCGCGATCATGAGGAAGATGAGGATGAGCGGAGGCTAGCGCATTGCCGCCTGTGTCGCCGGCTCGGCGGCCATCGAGATGCGCCCATAGCGCCGGCAGCATACATTCGGTCACCATGAGCGGCGCACCGTGCCGCACGAACACCGATCGTCGCGCGAGCAACGTTCGCGGCGCACGCCCCGCGATCTCGCGCCGCGCCAACACGGCAAGCGGATGCCTCGGCGCAAGGCGCGTGCCGACCAACACCGAACGCGCCACGGTGCTATCCGCATAAAGCAACTCGGCAAGCGGGCGCGTCCGCAGCCGGCGCATCGCCTGCCAAACGCCTCGGCTCGCCGCGAGCGGGGCGATGCTATGCGCGGCGACAAACGGCACGCCGTCCACCTCGAGCACGACTTCACGCACCCACACGCGCGTGCGCGACTCCACGCGCAGCGCCGCACATTCGTCGGGCCAGGCGCGATCGACCGCCTCGCGCGTGACGCGTACACGCACGTTACCGAGCGCGCGCAGATGCGCGGTGAGCGACCCGCCGCGCGTGAGCCAATCGTTTTGATCGAACGTCGAAAGCGGCCGCCGCGCCGCGCGCCAAGCGCGGCCGGCGGCGTCGTAGCGCAAATGCGCGGCGTGCATCAGCGCGCCAGCAAGAGCGCGTTGGTGCGCTTCACGAAGCTTGCCGGATCGTCGAGCGTGCCGCCCTCGGCCAACACGGCCTGATCGAACAGGAGATTGCACCAATCGGCGAAATCGCCATGCTCGGGACTCAACGCCTTCACGAGCGCATGCTCAGGGTTGATCTCGAGAATCGGATGGAACTCCGGCGTCTTTTGACCCGCGGCCTTCAGCATGCGCTGCAAATACCCGGTCATCTCGCCGTCATCGGCCACCAGACACGAAGGCGAATCGGTGAGGCGGAACGTCAAACGCACGTCCTTCGCCTTATCCTTGAGCACGTCCTTCATCTTTTCGACGAGCGGCTTCATCGTTTCGCCGATCGCCTCGTGCGCCTTCTTCTCTTCGTCGTCGAACGCATCGAGATCGAGGTCGCCGCGTGCCACGCTCGCGAGCGGCTTGCCGTCGAATTCAGTGAAGTAGGCCAGCCCCCACTCGTCGACGCGATCGGTCAACAGCAGCACTTCGATTCCCTTCTTGCGGAACACTTCGAGATGCGGGCTGTTCTTCGCCGCCTGCCAGGTATCGGCCGTGACGTAGTAGATCTTCGTCTGTTCCGGTTTCATCCGAGCGACGTAGTCGGCCAACGACACCGTCTGGTCGGCGGAATCGGTATGGGTCGACGCGAAGCGCACGAGCTTGCCGATCCGCTCCCGGTTTGCGAAGTCTTCGCCGAGGCCTTCCTTGAACGCCTGACCGAATTCCTTCCAGAACGTCGCGTACTTGGCCTTGCCTTCTTCGGTCTCGGCGTTGGCCATTTCTTCCAGCATCGACAACACGCGCTTGGTCACGCCTTCGCGGATCGCCTTGACGTCGCGGCTCTCCTGCAAAATTTCACGCGACACGTTCAGCGGCAGATCGGCCGAATCGACGACACCTTTCACGAACCGCAGGTAAGGCGGCAGCAGTTGCTCCGCGTCGTCCATGATGAACACGCGCTTCACGTACAGCTTCAGGCCGCTGCGATGGTCGCGGTTCCACATATCGAACGGCGCATGAGCAGGCACGTAAAGCAGCTGCGTGTACTCGCTGCGGCCTTCGACGCGGTTGTGCGTCCACGCCAGCGGATCTTGCTCGTCGTGCGCCAGGTGGTGATAAAACTGCTTGTACTGTTCGTCTTCGATCTCGCTCTTCGGCCGCGTCCAGAGCGCGCTGGCCTGATTGATCGTCTCGTCCTCGTCCTTGACGACGGTCTCGCCCTTCTCCGCGTCCCACTCTTCCTTCTTCATGAGAATCGGCAATGCGACGTGGTCCGAATACTTGCGAATGATCGACTTGAGACGATACGACGAAAGCAACTCGTCTTCCTCAGGGCGCAGATGCAGCGTAATCGTCGTGCCGCGCTGCGCGCGCTCGATCGTTTCGACCGAAAAGTCGCCCTCGCCCGCGCTGATCCAGCGCACGCCGTCTTGCGCCGGCAACCCGGCGCGGCGCGTTTCCACGGTGATCTTGTCGGCGACGATAAAGCCGGAGTAAAAGCCCACGCCGAACTGACCGATCAGCGCCGCATCCTTTTGCTGGTCGCCCGACAGTTTCGAGAAGAACTCCTTCGTGCCCGAACGCGCGATCGTGCCCAGATGCGAGACGGCTTCGTCTCGGCTCATGCCGATGCCGTTGTCGTCGATCGTGATCGTGCGCGCCTCTTTGTCGAACGCCACGCGGATGCGCAAGTTCGGATCGCTTTCGTACAGCGCGCTATCGGCGATCGCTTCGAAGCGAAGCTTGTCCGCGGCATCCGAAGCATTCGAGATCAACTCGCGCAGGAAGATTTCCTTGTTGCTGTAGAGCGAATGGATCATCAATTGCAGAAGCTGCTTGACCTCTGCCTGAAAGCTCATGGTTTCTTGTGCCATGGTCTCAAGTTCCTTTGCGTACGGTTACGGTTCGTAAATGACGGAAAACGACGATTCGCGCGCCGCCCGCGGCCCGGGCGAGCGGTCGCGACGCGTGAGCGGCCCCTTAATTGGGGGCGTCCCGCTAACCTTTCAAGAGCCGCGGGACGCGGTGGCGCGCTTCGATGTAATCGGCCAGAAAGCCGGGCAGCGCCGGATCGCCGCAATTTGCGACGTTGAACCGCATCCAAGTCGTGGACGATTGGTGCGGCGAGAACAAGCTACCCGGGGCCAGCAAGAAGCCGGCCTCCTGGCCCGCGGCGGCGAACGCGTCGGCGTCCACGCCTGCATCGGCCCAAAGAAACATGCCGGCGGTCGGCATCGAAAAAAGCGAGAAGCCGGCCTGCTCGAGCATCCGGCCGCACTGTTCGCGCACGGGCTCGAGCCGCGCACGCAACCGCTCGACGTACCGCCGGTAGTGCCCCTCGGTCAAGATTTTGTAGAGCAGGCGCTCGTTGAGCTCGGGCGTCGTCATCCCGACTAGGATCTTCTGATCGGCAATGGCCTGCGCCACCTCGGGCGCACAGGCAATGAACCCCACGCGCAGGTTCGCCGTCAGCGTCTTCGAGAAGCTGCCCAAATAGATGACGCGGCCTAGCTGATCGAGCGTCGCCAGGCGAGTAACTGGTTGGCCCGGGGGGGAAAGATCGCCGTAGATGTCGTCTTCCACCACGACGAAATCGTACTCCTCGGCCAAGCGCAAAATACGAAACGCTTGCGCCGGAGACAACGAGGTGCCCGTCGGGTTATGGAGAACCGAGTTGATGACGAGCATTTTCGGGCGCCAGGTCTTGACCTGCTCCTCGAGCGCGTCCAAATCGGGACCGGCCGGCGTGTACGGCATGCCGACGAGCCGGGCGCCTTGCGCGACGAATCGGCCGAACATTTGAAACCACGACGGATCGCCCACGATCACGGCGTCGCCCGGCTCTATGTATAGACGCGCGATCAGATCGATCGCCTGCGTGATACCGGAGGTCAGCACGATCTGCTCCGGCGAGGCGCCGATCTCCAACTCCTCGAGCCGGGTTTGCAGTTGCTGCCGAAGCGGCAGAAACCCTTGCGCAGAACCGGTTCCGAGCCATTGCGCCGCGTTCTGCCGAGCGAGCGCGCGAAGGGCCGACGCCATGAGTTCGCCGTCGAGCCAATGGCTCGGCAAGTACCCGAGGCCCGGGCCTTTCTCGGGCGGCCCCGCCTTCAGCGTATTGCGCACGAGCCAAACGACGTCGATGGGCCGCGGCGACGCGTTCTCGCCCGTCGCGGGAACCTCCTGCCGCCCCGGTGCCAAACCGCGCTCGCCAGGCCCGTTCGAGGCGCGCTCGCGGACGTAGAATCCCGAGCCCCGCCTCGATTCGAGATAGCCCTGCGCGACAAGCCGTTCATAGGCTTCGACGACAGTGAACCGGGAGACACCCTTGTCTTGAGCGAGCTTGCGAATCGACGGCATCCGCATACCGGGCCGGAACACCCGCTCCTCGATCCGGCGCCTCGCCCATTGAACGAGCTGCTCGACCAGCGTCAGCGACGAAGCCTCATGCGGAGCAGGGATTTGATCCAGAGCGGTAGACATGGCGTCGAGGAACTGTACAGAGAAGTATCGTTGCGATTGTACAGTTACTGTGCTGGCCATGCCGATTAAAGTGATCGGTATACCCACTCAGCCGGACTCGGCACGGTCATTGTCCGAATAGACCGGTCTTACGCCGCCGCTCAACCCCGTCTTTGCAATGAAAAACGCCTCCGCGCTCGAACTCGATCACCTCGTCGTCGCTGCCCGTACACTCGAAGAAGGCGCGCGCTTTATCGCCGATACGCTCGGCGTCGAACCCGTCCCCGGCGGCAAACATGCCGCCATGGGCACGCACAACCAACTGCTCGGCTTGTGGGGTGGCGCTTATCTGGAAATTATCGCGATCGATCCGGACCCGCAGCGCGAGCGCACCGGCGCGGCAGACTCGGCATCGCCGGCCCGAGCCCGGTGGTTCGCGCTCGACGATCCCGCCACGCACGCGCGGCTCGAGCACGGACCCTATCTGGCGCACTGGGTCGCCCGCGTGCCGCGCCCGAAGGATCTCGGCCGCTGGCAAACGCAATACCCCGCGCGTATCCCGAGCGTCATGCCGATGGCGCGAGGCGATCTGACTTGGCGGCTGACGGTACCGGCCGACGGCGGCTTCCCGGCCTGGCAAGGCGACGGCGACGGCATCGTGCCGACCTTGATCCAGTGGGACACCGTCGCCCATCCCAGCGCGCGCCTGCCCGAAAACGGCTTGGCGCTCAAAACCCTAAAAGCTCGTCATCCGCGCGCGGACGCATTGCGCGCGCAACTCGAATGGCTCGGCGCGGCCCATCTCGTCGAGTTGGAGGCCGCCGAGGACGGCCAGGCGGGACTCACGGCCGAAATCGAGACGCCGGCCGGTGTGCGGACCCTTGCGTAAAACGTGCGCACACCGCCTTTTTCGACGATTCAGAGAGCCTTTCGATGACGAATTCGCGTGAAACCCAAGGGATGTTGCTCGGTTTGCTGGGCGTCATCATCTTCAGCTTGACACTGCCGATGACACACGTCGTCGTGCAGGAAGTGAATCCAGTACTCAACGGTCTGGGGCGCGCGCTCGCCGCGGCCGTGCCCGCCGCCGCGCTGCTGGCGTGGCGGCGCGAACGGCTGCCCAACCGCGCCCAACTCAAGGGCCTGGCGGTCACGGCGCTCGGCGTGATCGTCGCTTTTCCCGTGCTATCGGCCTGGGCCATGAAGACGGTCCCCGCGTCGCACGGCGCGCTCGTCAACGGGCTACAACCCCTTTTTGTGGCAATCTATGCGGCTTGGCTCTCGCGCGAGCGCCCGTCTCCGGCATTCTGGGCGAGCGCGGCGATCGGCAGCGCTCTTGTCATCGCTTATGCTCTGCACGCAGGCGGCGGCGCGCTCCAAGCGGGCGACCTGTTCATGCTTGCCGCCGTCGCGGTGGGCGCACTCGGCTATGCGGAAGGCGCCCGCATCGCTCGTGAATTGGGTGGCTGGCAAGTGATCTGTTGGGCGCTCGTGCTTGCTGCCCCGTTTCTGCTGATCCCCGTCAGTTGGCTGGGTTGGCAACAGCACTTGGCCCACCCGGCGCCTCTCGCGCTGCGGACGTGGTTCGCATTCGGCTACGTCACGCTGTTCTCGCAATTCATAGGATTTTTCGCGTGGTACGCGGGACTGGCCATGGGTGGAACCGCGCGGGTGGGACAAGTGCAGCTATTACAGATATTCTTCACGATCGCATTCGCCTCGCTCTTTTTCGGCGAAACGGTCGCGCCGTCGACGTGGCTGTTCGCCGCCGCCGTCATTGCCACCGTGATGCTCGGCCGTCGGGCGGCCGTACGGACGGTCGCGACGACAACCGCATCCGGGACACCCGCAACGGGACGACTCGCGCGATAATCGCGCTTCTCGTCTCGAAACATTACCCGTGTTTCGGTATCGACGACGGAACCCAACTCAACCACCATCGAGGACTAAGGAGACGTTTCATGGATCACAGCGATCTGCCGCACACGAACTGGCGCATATCCGAGCGCGCACGCAAACTCACGAGCTCCGCCATCCGCGAGATCCTGAAAGTCACCGAACGCCCCGAAGTTATCTCGTTCGCGGGCGGCCTGCCCTCGCCGGTCACGTTTCCGGTCGAGCGCTTGCGCGAGGCGTGCGATCGCGTGACGCGCGACGCCCCGGCCGCCGCTTTCCAATACAGCGCAACCGAAGGCTATGCGCCGCTGCGCGAATGGGTGGCCGCGCGCTATTCGAAGGACGGCGTCATGATCCGTCCGAGCCAGGTGCTCATCGTCACGGGATCGCAGCAGGCGCTCGATCTGCTCGGCAAGGTGCTGATCGATCCCGAGAGCCCGGTGCTCGTGGAAACGCCGACTTATCTGGGCGCGCTGCAATCGTTCTCGATGTACGAGCCGCGCTACGTGCAAGTGCCGACCGACGAGAACGGCTTGATCCCCGAAGGCTTGACGCCGGCGCTGACGCAAGGGGCGCGACTGCTGTACGCTCAGCCGAATTTCCAAAACCCGACCGGACGCCGTCTGCCGCTCGAGCGCCGCCGCGCCCTGGCCGAGTTCGCCCGTACAAGTCCGTTCCCCGTCATCGAGGACGATCCTTACGGCGCGCTGGACTACGCCGGCGCACCGCTGCCGACGCTGCTCTCGATGGCGCCCGATCACATCGTGCACTGCGGCTCCTTCTCCAAGGTGCTCGCGCCGGGTCTGCGCCTGGGCTACATCATCGCCCCCGAGGAGCTGCACTTCAAACTCGTGCAGGCCAAGCAAGCCACCGACCTGCATACGCCGAGCTTCACGCAACGCATCGTCTACGAAGTGATCAAAGACGGCTTCCTCGACGAACATGTGCCGACGATCCGCGCCCTCTATCGCGATCAGTGCGAGGCGATGCTCTCGGCACTCGAGCGCCATATGCCCGAAGGCGTGAGCTGGAACCGCCCCGAAGGCGGCATGTTCATTTGGGCGAGTTTGCCGGGGCAGATCGACACGATGAAACTGCTCGAAGCCGCCATCGCCGAGAACGTCGCGTTCGTGCCGGGCGCGCCGTTCTATGCGAACGACGCAGATCACAGCGCGCTGCGCCTGTCCTTCGTCACCGTGCCGCCGGCGCGCATCGACGAGGGCATCGCGCGTTTGGCCAAGCTGATCCGCGAGCGTATGTAACTCGCTGACTCACTAACTCGCATTCAACCGCTTGCGGCCCATGCCCTTACCTCGCTCCGCCGGGGCGGGACATGGGCCGATCGCGCGACGCTTCACTGAATCGCTCTCTTTCACCGTCCTAATCGAGGAACCGCCATGGCAAACCAAAACGTCTACGACAAGCTCAAGGAAATGGGCATCGAACTGCCCGCCTCGGCCACACCGGCCGCCGCTTACGTCATGGCCGTGCAAACGGGCAATACGCTGTTCGTCTCGGGCCATACCGCCAAGAAGGACGGCAAGCCCTGGGTCGGCAAGCTCGGCGCGAACATGACGACGGACGAAGGCAAGGTTGCGGCCCGCTCGGTCGCCATCGATTTGATCGCAACGCTGCATGCGCATACGGGCGACCTGAACCGCGTCAAGCGCATCGTGAAAGTGATGAGCCTCGTGAATTCGACGCTCGAATACACCGAGCAGCATCTCGTGACGAACGGGGCGTCGGAGCTGTTCGGCGAAGTGTTCGGCGATGCAGGCAAACATGCGCGCTCCGCATTCGGTGTCGCGCAAATCCCGACCGGCTCGTGCGTCGAAATCGAGCTGATCGCCGAACTCGCGTAATTCGGAGCGCATCGATGAGCGCACGCCAAGTCCGCTTCAAGCAGGTCGACGTGTTCTCGGCGGTGCCGTTCAAGGGCAACCCATTGGCCGTCGTCTTCGATGCCGACGGCCTCACCGACGAGCAAATGCAGGCGATCGCGCGTTGGACGAACCTCTCGGAAACGACGTTCATCTGCGCACCGACCGAACCCGGCGCCGATTACCGGGTGCGGATCTTTACGATCGCCTACGAGTTGCCGTTCGCCGGCCATCCGACCCTCGGCACCGCGCATGCGCTGCTCGAGAGCGGATATCGCCCCCGGCAACCGGGCCGGCTCGTTCAGCAATGCGGCGTCGGGCTCGTCGAGATCGCGCTGCACGATGACGGCTCGATGTCATTCGCGGCGCCGCCCGCTCGGATCGAGCCGCTCGGTCCCGAGGATCGGCGCGCGCTCGCGGCCGCACTCGGCAACGATGAGATCGATTTCGGCGACATCGAGCCGTGCTGTCTCGACAACGGAACGCCGTGGCTCGCGGTCGGCGTCGATTCGCCGAGTACCTGCTTATCGATCGGCTTCGACCCGCTCAAGGTGTCGCGCATTGTGCAGAAACTGGGCATGACCGGGCTCGCTTTCTACGCGTGGCATGCGCCGGACGGTCCTGCGACGCTTGAGGTGCGCTGCATCGTCATCGACAGCGACTATGCAATATATGAAGACCCGGTGACCGGCAGCGCCAACGCAGGCCTCGCCGGCCTTTTCGCGGCACGCGACCGCCGCCCCGGTAGGCGCTACACGGTTCGCCAAGGCACCGCCATCGGCCGCGAAGGACGCGTGACGGTCGAATACGCCGAGAACGGCGGCATCTGGGTTGGCGGCCGTTCGACGACGATCGTCGACGGGACATTCCGCATAGCCTGAGCCGCATAGGCGACTGTTCTCCGAAGGGCGGTTCACATCGCCCTTTCCCCTTTTTTTCTTCCACTAAACGAAATAGCCGATCGGTCTATCGAGCCTGCGTATGCGGCCCGATGACGCCGCTCGCGGGCCGCCTCAGACCGTCGAATGCCCTTGCGCAGTGCGTTCGCGACGTCAGGCGGCGCGAAATGGGAATACCATTGCCGAAATCGTGCCCGGTGCGACGAACGTTTACCCGATAAACGGACGCTATCTTAATTTTTATCCATTCAGTAATATCCTCGATGAGGAACGTCTGCGGTATTCGAAGCCTTCCCAATCACTCACTGCCCCGATGAATTTCGCCCGGCTTCATTCCACGAGAGACACCCGCACGCGATCCAACGCCGCGGGCTCACGCCGTCGCGCCCTGATCGCGATCCCGGTGTTGGGCATACTCGTGCTTGCGCTGCTCTGGACGGTGATCTCCGCGCGGCTATCGGTCGAGCGCGACTCGACCTACCGGGAAGCGACGGCCTCGGCCGCGATCCTGTCCGCCGCGCTCGAGCAGCACACCGTCAAAGCCATCCACCAAGTCGACCAGATCACGCGCTTCGTCAAGTACGAATACGAGAAGAGCCCCGATCGTTTCGACCTCGCCAGCACGGTCGAGAAAGGCGTCGTGCAAAGCGATACGCTTGTCCAAGTATCGATCATCAACGAGCACGGCATCTTGATCTCGAGCACGGCCGAACCCAACCCGGCGCCGATCGACCTCTCCGATCGAGAGCACTTCAAAGTGCACGAGCACGAGAACGACGATCAGCTCTATATCAGCAAACCCGTACTCGGCCGCGTCTCGCATCAGTGGACGTTGCAGATGACCCGCCGCCTGAACCATCTCGATGGCTCCTTCGCGGGCGTCGTCGTGGTCTCCGAGGACCCGAGCTACTTCACGAGCGACTTCTATAACAACGCGGCGATCGGCAAGGACGGCGTCATCGCCGTCATCTCCGATAACGGCGCGGTCCTCGCGCGCCGCACCGGCGTCGCGCGCGATCCGGCCGGCGCGTTTTCCGCGAGCGGCACCTATCCGATCTCCGAGCATGTCTCGGGCACGCTGACCGATCCGATCGACCACGTCAAACGGATCGTCTCGTACCGGCATATCGACGGCTATCAGATGGGCGTGCTCGTCGGCCTATCGCAGGCCGAGGAGTTCGCCGACTACCACCATACGCGCAACGTCTACCTGTTGATGGCGGGCTTCATCTCGCTTGCGATGCTCGGTTTTTTCGCCGTCGCAACGGGCCTCATCGGCAAACTGCTCGGACGCGAGCGCGAAATGACGCACCTCGTCGAGTACGACTTGCTCACGGGCCTGCGCAATCGCTACGCGACCATGCAAAGCCTGCGGCAAGACGTGGGCGATCCGGCCAACGTCGGGCGGCTCGCCATCTTGTTCATCGATCTCGACAATTTCAAGACCGTCAACGACACGCTCGGGCACAACGCCGGCGACATCGTCTTGCAGATGACCGCCTCGCGCTTGTCCGATGCGGTCGGCGCGGCAGGTGTCCTCTCTCGCATCGGCGGGGATGAGTTCGTCGTGGTGCTCAAGGGCGGCGACGTCGAACGCCAGGCCGTGCAACTCGCGGAGAACGTCCGCGAAATCTTCGAGCATCCGTTCGACGTACGCGGCACCTCGTTCGTCTTGCATGCCAGCATCGGCATCGCCCTCTACTCGGTCGGCAGCGAGAGCGAAATCGACCTGCTCAAGAAGGCCGATCTCGCGATGTATAGCGCCAAGGACGCCGGCAAGAACTGCTACCAGTTTTATTCGCCGCACCTATCGCATCGCGCCGATCACCTGATGCAATGGGAACAGCAGTTGCGCGTGGCGCTAGCCGAGAACCAACTGTTCCTCGTCTACCAGCCGAAGATCGATCTGGCGCGCCGCTGCATCACCGGTTTCGAAGCGCTCGCGCGCTGGAACCATCCGCAACAAGGCGTCATCTCGGCGAGCGAGTTCATCCCCGTGGCCGAGTCGACAGGGCTCATCGTGCCGATCGGCGATTTCGTCATCGAAACGGCCTGTCGCCAACTCGCCGCATGGCAGCGCGACGGCTTCGAAACGCTTTCGCTCGCCGTCAACATCTCGGCAGTCCAGTTCTGGCGCGGCGATTTGTACGAAACGATCTCGCGCGCGATCGAGGAAACCGGCATCGCCGCTCATCGGCTCGAGCTCGAGATTACCGAGACGGCGATGATGGAGTACCCCGAACTCGTCTCGGAAAAAATCGTGGCGCTGAAGCGGCTCGGCGTCGGCATCGCACTCGACGATTTCGGTACCGGCTATTCGTCGCTGTCGTACTTGAACCGCTTTTCGGTCGACACGCTCAAGGTCGACCGCTCGTTCGTTCAAGCCATCCCGGCCGACCGCAGCGTATGCGTGATGGTGTCGGCAATCGTCAATCTGGCGCGCTCGCTCGGATTGACCGTCGTCGTCGAAGGCACGGAAACCGAGGAGCAGATCGCATGGCTTTCCGCGCTCGGCAACATTCAGGCGCAAGGCTTTTTGTTCTCGCGCCCGGTGCCCGCGGAAGGCATTCCCGCGCTTCTCGAACGCTTCGGCGTCTGCGACATGCACGAGCCGTTCGGGTCGTACGGCAAAAACCAGAAGAACACGAGCAAACAATCGGCATAAGCGCATCGGCCCCCATGCGGTCGGTGCTGGAGCGAACGGAAGGACCGATCGATGGGCGATGCCAGCACGCGCAGGAGACGCGCTTCGCGAGCGCCGCGCACCGCCCCTGCCGCTGAGCGAGAGGCGTATGTCGCGCACGCGCCCGATACCGGGCCCGAGCCGCTATGGGCGCTATTTCGCGTCGTCTGCGCGCTTTCGGCGCTCTCGTGGGGCGGGCTCGCGCTGATGGCACAACTCGAAATGCATTACGTGGCGCGCGAGCGCCGCTTCACCCAAGTCCAATTTTCCGATTTCGTCGCGCTCGCCTGGATGACCCCGGGCGCCGTGGGCTACAACGTGGCCGTGCAGGTCGGTTATGCGCTGCGCGGGCGCCTCGGTGCGTGCGTGGCCGGCATCGCCGCCGTCCTGCCGTTCTTTTGCACGATGACGACCTTGGCGACGTTCTACCATGCGTCGTTCATCCATGCGCTCGCCACGCCCGGTCTCATCGACCATTTCGCCGCCGTACTCGCCGTGCTCATCGGCATCACCTGGTACCGGCAGACCCGAGTCCTTGTGCACGAACCGATCGAATGGGGCGCGGCCGCCCTCGCCTGCGTCGTCCTGCTGACGATCCACGGCACCGCATCGTTTGTCTTGTTGCTCGCAGGCTCGTTCGCCGCCGGCTGGTTCGCGAGCCCCGCCCGCGGCGGCAAACTGCGGATTTCGCTGGGGCTGGCCGACAAGCTCATCGCGCTCGTGGTGCTCGCCTTGATCGCGCTATTCGCGGCACCATTGCCGCCGCAGTATGCTGGGCCCCTCATCTGGCCGCGCCTGGCCGGCGCCGGCATGACGTTGTTCGGCGGCGGATTCTCCGCGTTACCGGTACTCAAAGCGCTGTTCGAAACGCCGGCGGTCGGCGTCACCGCTCGCGAATTCACGCTCGCATTTGCGCTCTCGCCGATCTCGCCCGGCCCGCTGCTGAACGTCGTTCCGTTCCTCGGCTATCTCGTGCACGGCTGGGCCGGCGCGGTCGCGGCCACCTGCTCGCTGTTCGTACCGTCGGCGATCCTCATCGTATTCGCGCGCCGCCACTTGCATCGACTCGAGGAAAACGCGCGGTTCGAACACGGCATGCGCGTGCTGCGCGCATCGACAACGGCCTTCTTGCTCACCGCCGTCGTTCACATCGCCGAACATCTCCCTCGCGAACCCGCCGAACTCGTGACGTCCGTTTTCGCGTTCGTCTGCCTCGTGCGTCTCAAGCTACCTGTGTATGCCGTCTATGCCATCGTGGCTGCCATCTACGGGCTGGCGCGAGCGCTCGGCTACGCATGAACCCGAGCGCGGTGCCGGCACGTGCTACGCGTAACCGAGCACACCGATCAAGGCGCCTGCCGCGATCAGCCAAAGCGGATTGAGTTTCGTGCGCAACCCTACGGCAATCGTTGCGATCGTCAAAGCGATCGTCGGCACGGAATGGTCGGCGCCTCGAGCGAGGATGGCGCCCGTGGCCATGAGCAAGCCGATCGTCACGGGGGCGAGCGCCCGCCGGAACACGATCATCCAGCGCGCATCGCGGTGCGCCCCCGTGTAATGCTCGAATACGAGCGCGAAAACGGAAGACGGCCCGCACATCGCCAGTGTCGAAACGGCCGCTCCCGCAAGGCCCGCCGCCTGCCAACCGAAGAGCGCGACGAACAGCACATTGGGACCGGGCGACGCTTGAGAAATCGCGAACAGCGCCGCGAACGTCGTATCGTCGATCCAATGATTTTGCTCGACGAGAAAGCGATGCATTTCCGGCAGCACGGCCGTCGCCCCGCCGAACGCGATCGCCGATACGAGCGCGAAACGCCAAGCCAACTCGAGGAGAATCATCGCCGCGCCCTCCACTCGACCCAGAGCGCCGAGGGGATCAACACGAGCATCGCCCAACCGAGCGGCAATCGCACGATACCGACGGCGGTGAGCGACAGCAAACCGAAGATAAGCCCGCGTAGCGTGCGAGGCTGGCTTTGGGCGAGCTTGATACCCGTCATGAGGACGAGTCCGGCCGCCACAGCCATCATGCCGTGCAGCGCGCCTTGAACGGCGGGCAACGCGCCGAAGCGATGGTAAAGCGCGCCGAGCATAAGCACGATGACGAACGGCGCGCCGAGCAAACCGACGGCCGCGGCCAATGCCCCGCGTGCACCGCAAGCGCGATAGCCGACGATCACCGCCATATTGCAAATGTTGGGACCCGGGAGAATCTGCCCGATCGCGAGCAGCTCGGCGAATTCCCGGTCGTCGAGCCAACGGCGCCGGTCGACCAGCATGCGCCGCGCCCAAGGCATGACACCGCCGAAGCCGTAAAGGCTCATTTCGCCAAAGGTGCGCAAGAGCTCCGCCGGCGTGATGCGAGGAAGCGGCCTCGCATAGTCGTCGGACGCGCCGCTTGCGGGATCGGAGGGAATCATCGGCGGCTTACTCGTAAAGCCTCAAGTATCGTGCAATACCCTTGCAAATAGTCTGCCTGCAATCAACCGTAATGGTTGCGCACGCAACCGTCACTCGCTGCTCGAAACCCGCTCAAAACCCGCGCGAGAGCACGGCCGCGACGATCGTCGCCACGCCGAGGACGAGATTGACGAGCACGAGCCGGCGCATCGTATCGACGGCGCGCGCCCCGTCCGGCCAGCGTTGCGCCTGTACGGCGCGGCGGATGCGAGGGAAGACGGCGAAGCGGACGTGTCCGAAGATCATCATCATCACGACACCCAACGCGGCCATCAGATTGATCTGCCACGGCGCCTGCGCGCCGCCGAAGCGCGACATCAGAAAGCCACCCGAGATCAAGATCGCGATCACGGCGGCGCCGATCCAATTGAAGAACCGTCCGAACACCGCCTCGATCAGCGGCAAGCGCAACTGCGGCGAGACATCGGCCAAAGCGGGACGCAAACAAAAATGCGCGAACACCATGCCGCCCACCCAAACCGCGACGGCGGCTATATGCGCGAAGAGCGCAACGTCGATCGCGATCGACAAGGACATGAGATTCTCCAAGAACGTTCGTTCCAATCTGCGATGCTCATGCCGGGGCGAACCGCCATGCATGAGCATCGGACACGCCGACAAGTCAATCGAGTGCGGGCCGCAACGCGGTAATCTTCAGCCGCGTATCGGGTGCGCGACCGCGGCGGGCACGCTTACCGACGTGCGGTGCGAGCGCCGCGCCCGCAAGCCTTTCCTCTTGCGGCTTACCGCCGCGGCCGGTGCCCAACAGCACGACCCCGGCAGGCGCGATCGCCAATGCTTGCAGAAGCTTTTCACCGTCGTCCAGCCCCATCAAGATGATGCCGCGCCCACCGCCCGCGAGCGACTTCATTTCGTCGAGCCCGAATACGGCGAGACGCCCCCCGCTGGACAAGCAAGCGACTTGGCTCGCCTGCGGCACCACGGGCATCGGCGCCAGCGGCTGCGCGCCTTCGTCGATCGTCATGAACGCCTTACCCGCCTTGACGCGACTGACCATATCGCCGACGCGTGCAATGAAGCCATACCCGTTGCTCGACGCGAGCAAGAGCGGCTGGTCCGCACTCGCCGCGTAGTAGTGCATGAGATGCGTGCCCGCTTCGAGGTCGATGAACGACGTAACAGGCGCGCCGTCGCCGCGCCCGCCCGGCAGCATCGCCACGGCAACCGAGTACACGCGCCCCTTGCTGCCCCACGCGATCAGCGTATCGGGCGTACGGCATTGGAATGCCGCGTAAAGGCTATCGCCGTCCTTGAACGTAAAGCCGGCGGCATCGAGCCCATGGCCCTTGAGCGCACGCACCCACCCGCGTTGCGAGACGACGACCGTCACCGGCTCGTCGATCACGCGCGCCTCGAGCATCGCGCGCTTCTCTTGCTGAATCAGCGTGCGCCGTTCGTCGCCGTATTGCTTCGCGTCGCCCTCGATCTCCTTGATGATCAAGCGCTTCATCGACGACTCGTTCGCCAGCAGCTCTTCGAGCTTGGCCTTCTCTTCGCGCAGCGCCTCGAGTTCCTTCTCGATCTTGATCTTCTCGAGCCGGGCCAATTGGCGCAGCCGGATGTCGAGAATGTCGTCGGCTTGCCGCTCGCTCAGACCGAATGCGCTCATCAACGCCGCCTTCGGCTCGTCCGACTCGCGGATGATGCGGATGACCTCGTCGATGTTCAGGTAGACGATCATCCGGCCTTCGAGGATGTGGATGCGATCGTCGACCTTCGTCAGCCGATGGCGCGTACGGCGCGTGACCGTCGCGAAGCGGAATCCGATCCACTCTTGCAGGATTTCGGTGATGCCCTTTTGCCGTGGCCGCCCATCCCCGCCGATCATGACGAGATTCAACGCGGCGTTCGATTCCAAGCTCGTATGCGCGAGCAAGGCATTGATGAACTCGGTTTGCTCGAGGCGGCTCGACTTCGGCTCGAACACGAGGCGCACCGGCGCATCCTTGCCCGATTCGTCGCGCACCGCATCGAGCAGCGCCAGCATCGTCTGCTTCGTTTGCAGTTGCTCGGGCGTCAGCGACTTCTTGCCGAGCTTGATCTTCGGATTCGTCAGCTCCTCGATTTCCTCGAGCACCTTCTGACCCGACGTATTGGGCGGCAGCTCGGTGACGACGAGTTGCCACTGGCCGCGCGCGAGGTCCTCGATCTTCCAGCGCGCGCGCACCTTCAAGCTGCCGCGGCCCGTCTCGTAGGCGGCCGCGATTTCGGTTGCGCTCGAAATGATCTGACCGCCGCCCGGAAAATCGGGACCGGGCAAGAGCTCCATGAGCTCCGCATGCGAAATCTTCGGATGACGAATCATCGCCACCGCCGCCGCAGCCACCTCGCGCAGATTGTGCGAAGGAATCTCGGTCGCCAAACCGACCGCGATGCCCGATGCGCCGTTAAGCAGCAGGAACGGCAGACGAGCCGGCAAAAGCTTCGGCTCTTGGAATGAGCCATCGTAGTTCGGCGCGAAATCGACGGTGCCTTCCCCGATTTCGTCGAGCAGCAGCTTTGCGATCGGCGTTAAGCGCGCTTCGGTGTAACGCATCGCCGCCGCGCCGTCTCCGTCGCGCGAACCGAAGTTGCCTTGGCCGTCGATCAGCGGATAGCGCATCGAAAAATCTTGCGCCAAGCGAACCAGCGCGTCGTACGCCGATTGATCGCCGTGCGGATGGTACTTACCGAGCACGTCGCCCACGACGCGGGCCGACTTGACCGGCTTCGCATCGGCAGCCAGGCCCATTTCGTTCATCGCGAACAGAATGCGGCGTTGCACGGGCTTTTGTCCGTCGCAAACGTCGGGCAGCGCACGGCCCTTGACCACGCTCACCGCGTAGTCCAGATAAGCGCGCTCGGCATAATGGCCGAGCGTCAGCGACTCGCCGTCGGGCGCGGCGGCCGGTGCGAACAGATCGTCTTGTTGATCCATCGAGAATAATGTCCGTGTTCAGGAGACGCTAGAAGAAGTGGGCGCCTACAAGTCGTTGTCTTGCGTCAGATATCGGCTTCGACTTCGTTGCCTTTCTCTTCGAGCCAGCTGCGACGCGCCGCCGCCTCACCCTTACCCATCAGCATGGTCATGCGCGACACCGTGCCTTCGTATTCCAGTTCGCCGAGCGCAACAGGCATAAGCCGCCGCGTGTCGGGGTTCATCGTCGTATCCCAAAGTTGCTCGGCGCTCATTTCGCCGAGGCCCTTGAAGCGGCTGATCGACCACTGCGTCTCGCGCACGCCGTCCTTGCGCAGCTTATCGAGCGTGGCCTCGAGCTCGCCTTCGTCGAGCGCGTAAAGCTTCTGCGCGGGCTTCTTGCCGCGAGCGGGCGCATCGACGCGAAACAGCGGCGGCCGCGCGATGCAAACGTGCCCGCGTTCGATCAGCTGCGGGAAGTGCTTGAAGAACAGCGTCAGCAGCAACACTTGGATGTGCGCGCCGTCGACGTCCGCGTCCGAGAGGATACAAATCTTGCCGTACCGCAGATTCGAGAGATCGACGTTGTCGTCCGGGTTGTGCGGATCGACGCCGATCGCCACCGAGATGTCGTGCACCTCGTTGTTGGCGAACAAGCGGTCGCGCTCCGTCTCCCAGGTGTTGAGCACCTTGCCGCGCAACGGCAGAATCGCTTGAAACTCCTTGTCCCGGCCCATCTTCGCCGAGCCGCCGGCCGAATCGCCCTCGACGAGGAAGAGCTCGTTACGAGAAATGTCGGTCGATTCGCAGTCGGTCAGCTTGCCGGGCAACACGGCGACGCCCGAGCTCTTGCGCTTCTCGACCTTTTGCCCGGCCCGCGTGCGCGCCTGCGCTTGCTTGATGACGAGTTCGGCGAGCTTCTTGCCGTGCTCGACGTGCTGATTGAGCCACAATTCGAGCGCCGGGCGCGCGAACGACGATACGAGCTTGACGGCGTCGCGGCTGTTCAGACGCTCTTTGATCTGCCCTTGGAATTGCGGATCGAGCACCTTCGCCGACAGCACGAACGACACCCGCGCAAACACGTCCTCGGCCAACAGCTTCACGCCCTTCGGCTGAAGATTATGCAGCTCGACGAAACTCTTGACCGCTTGAAAGAGCCCGTCGCGCAAGCCCGACTCGTGCGTGCCGCCCGCGGGGGTCGGGATCAGATTCACGTAGGATTCGCGTTGCAGCGGCCCCTCCTCGCTCCAGGCGACGACCCACGCCGCGCCTTCGCCTTCGGCAAATGAATCTTCGCTTGTCCGCGTGCTATCCGCGTAGCGCTCGCCTTCGAAGAGCGGAATCAACAACTCGCTGCCGGCCATGCCCTCGAGCAAGTAGCCACGCAGGCCGTCGTCGTATTTCCAGCTTTGACGCTCGCCCGATTTTTCGTTGACGAGCACGACCTCGACGCCCGGCAGCAGCACGGCCTTCGAGCGCAACAGGCGCTGAAGCTCACCGAGCGGCAGATTGGCCGAATCGAAGTATTTCGGATCGGGCAGCGCCGTCACGCGTGTACCCGTGCGCTTTTCGCCTCTCTCGACGGCGCGCACGGTCAACGGGCGGATGACGTCGCCATGCGAGAACCCGACTTGCGCGACCTTGCCGTCGCGCCAGACCGTCACGTCTAGCCGCGACGACAAAGCGTTCGTCACCGAAACGCCGACGCCGTGCAAACCGCCGGAGAACGTATAGGCGCCGCCGGCCGCCTTATCGAATTTGCCGCCGGCGTGCAGGCGCGTGAAGACGATCTCGACGACGGGCACGCCTTCGTCGGGATGCAAGCCGAAGGGAATGCCGCGCCCGTCGTCCTCGACGGAGACCGACTGATCGGCATGCAACGTGACGGTAATCTGGCGGCCGTGACCGCCCAGTGCTTCGTCCGATGCGTTGTCGATGACTTCTTGAATGATGTGCAGCGGATTCTCGGTGCGCGTGTACATGCCCGGCCGCTGTTTGACCGGCTCGAGCCCTTTGAGCACCTTGATTGAGGCCTCGCTGTATGCGGCGCTTGGCTTTTTCGTGGACATGGTCTCGTGTTGGTCGTTGTCCACAGCGCGTGTGGATATCCGCGTGGACAAAGCGTTGAAAGTTCAAAAAAAGCGAATCGAATCAGCGCAGCGGCCGGCATGCCCGCAAAGCGAGCGTGGCCGGCGCCGCCGAATGCGCGTCCGCCGTAGTCGCGCCGTATTTTACTGGTTTCGTTTCATGCGGCAATTCGTTGAAGCGGTCACCCGCCGGGCGGCGCCCCGCGGGACGGCCATTTCGCCGAGCCGCAGAGGACGGCCATTTCGCCGAGCCGCAGAGCGCGCGGCGGCCCGCGGCCGCCATGGAAACTACTTGCGCTTGGCCTCGAGCGCCTCCCAGCGTTCGAGGGCGGCCAGCAATTCGTCGTCGATCGCGGCGTAGCGCTCCGTCAGGCGGGCGCCTTCCTTGGCGTCGCGCGCGAAAATCGAGCCATCCTCGAGTTGGGCCCCGATCGACTTTTGCTCGGCTTCGAGCGCGGCGATCGTCTCGGGCAGCGCTTCGAGCTCGCGCTGCTCCTTGAACGAAAGCTTGACCGTGCGCTGCGCGTTGCGTCCGGCGGCGCTTTCTTTCGGTGCAGCCTCGCGCGGCTCGGCCTTGGGCGCGTTTTTGGCGGCGGCCTCTTGGGCGAGCCGCTCGGCCCGCGCGCTTTGCGTCTGCCAATCGGTGAAGCCGCCGACATACTCGCGCCAAACGCCGTCGCCTTCGGCTGCGATCACGGACGTGACGACGTTGTCGAGGAACGCGCGATCGTGGCTGACGAGCAGTACCGTACCGTCGTAATCGGCCAGCAGCTCTTCGAGCAACTCCAAGGTCGGAATATCGAGATCGTTCGTCGGCTCGTCCAGCACCAGGACGTTCGCGGGCCGCGCGAACAGCCGAGCCAGCAACAGCCGATTGCGCTCCCCGCCCGATAACGACTTGACGGGCGAGCGTGCGCGCTCCGGGGCGAACAGAAAGTCGCCGAGGTAGCTCATGACATGCTTACGCGTGCCGTTCACCTCGATCCAATCGCTGCCCGGGCTAATCGTATCGGCCAAGCTCTTTTCCTGATCGAGCTGCGCGCGCATCTGATCGAAATAGGCCACTTGCAGGTTCGTGCCCACCCGAACGGTGCCTTCATCGGGCGCGATTTCGCCGAGTATGAGCTTGAGCAGCGTCGTCTTGCCCGCGCCGTTCGGACCGATGAAGCCGATTTTGTCGCCACGCATGACCGTCGTCGAAAACCGATCGACGACCGTGCGTTCGCCGTAGCGCTTCGTCACGTCGGTGAGTTCGGCGACGATCTTGCCGGAGCGCTCGCCCTGGCCGACATCGAGCTTGACGTTGCCCTGAACGTTGCGGCGCTCGGCGCGCTGGTTGCGCATCTCGACGAGCCGCGCGATGCGCCCGACGCTGCGCGTACGGCGCGCCTCCACGCCCTTGCGTATCCACACTTCTTCCTGCGCTAGCAGTTTGTCGAACTTCTCGTTCTCGATGCGTTCCACTTCCAGCTGCTGCGCCTTGCGTGTTTGATAGGCCGAGAAATTGCCCGGATACGACAACAACCTGCCGCGGTCCAGTTCGACGATGCGGGTAGCGACGCGATCGAGGAATGCGCGATCGTGCGTGATGAAGAACAGCCCGGCACGCGAATTCACGAGCAACTCCTCGAGCCAGCGGATGCCGTCGAAATCGAGGTGGTTCGTGGGCTCGTCGAGCAGCAAGACATCGGGATCGACGACGAGCGCCTGCGCGAGCGCAACCCGTTTCTGCATGCCGCCCGACAGCGCACCGACACGCGCTTCGCCGTCGAGATTCAACTGCGCGATCGTTGTGGAGACGCGCGTGCGCCAGTTCCAGGCGTTGGCCGCATCGAGCGCCGACTGCAATGTGTTCATGCGCGCGAGCAGCGCATCGTGCTGCTCGCCTTCCGGCGTATCGGCGAGCGCATGGGCGACGGCGTCGTATTCGTCGAGCGACGCGCGCATTTGCGTCAACCCGGCCGCGACGGTATCGAATACCGAGGCTTGCGGATCGAACTCGGGCTCTTGCGGCACGTAGACCGTGGACAGGTCTTGCTGACCCGTGACGAGCCCGTCGTCCGGGTGCATCAGGCCGGCGACGATCTTGAGCAGCGACGATTTGCCGGCGCCGTTGCGCCCGATGAGCCCGACGCGTTCGCCGGCCTCGAGCGAGAAGTCGGCGTGATCGAGCAAGGCGACGTGGCCGAACGCGAGCTGCGCATCGACGATGGAATAAAGCGACATGAAGGAGCGCGCCTGCGAAAAATCGAAACATCCATTGTACCGGCCGCCGGGCGCGGGCCGGCATGTGCTGGCCGTTCGGTCTACCGGAGGCCGTTTGGGACCCCAACAGCGGCATCGGAAAAAGAGTGCGACAATTCGCCTCGCCGTCGAAACGCCGCAAGGCAACCCGGCGGCGCTAAGGTAGCGACTTTTTGAGATGAACTAGGTAGAACGCTGTGAGCGACGTTATCGAGTACAAGAGCTGGGTCTGCGTGATTTGCGGGTGGGTGTACAACGAAGAGGAAGGGCTGCCGGACGAGGGGATTGCCCCGGGCACGCGTTTCGCGGATATCCCGGACGATTGGCGGTGCCCGCTGTGCGACGTGAGCAAGGGCGAGTTCGCCGCCGTGGAATTTTGAGATCTAGCGCGCGCATGGAACCGTGCGCGCGATTGCGATAGGCAACCGGCCGGGCTTTGATATACTCTGCGCGCGCCGGCGCATCCGGGCTCACCGCCCGGTCAGCGGATCCTCCCCGTAGTTCAATGGATAGAACAAGTGCCTCCTAAGCGCTAGATACAGGTTCGATTCCTGTCGGGGGGACCATCATCGATCCCGCGCCGTCTCCCAATCTTCCGAGAAGTCTCGCTCCCCCATTGTCCGGCGGGGCCTGCGGCTGCCCAATGCCCGAGGCAAGCACGCTCGGTTGGGGGCATCATTGGGCAGCCACCGCAGTACATCCAACGGCCGCGGCCCCGAAGCCCCGCTAAACGCACCTCGACGCGGCAAGCGCGCCGCGCCGGATACGCGATCGGCCAAATCAAGCCGACCGAATCGCCGCTTGGTCGGAATGCATGCTTAGGTAGTGCATCTCGATATCACCTACCAGTAATTGCTCCTTGTCCTTCACGAGGCGTTGTAGCGGCTCTGTCTGGAAGTGCAAATCGAGATCGGCCTGCGACCTCCAGTTTTCATACATACACCACACGGCAGGGTCGGTGTTGCTGCGATGAAGGTCGTAGTTCAGGCAACCGATCTCTTTGCGCGAAGGCTCGACCAGTTCCATCAAGCGGCGGCCGAGCTCCTCCTCAGCACCGGGTTTGGCACGCAGGAAGGCGACAACGGTAAGTTGTTCAGACATGGATTTCTCCGGTGAGGTAAGGATGGATTTGCTGGGTACCGAGCAGGTGCAACTCTAACGATCGAGGCCGGACTGAGGAACGAACCGGCGGTAGCACGCGCCACAACCGAAAGTTGTCATGCCGCCATGCTGTCTCCGCCTTGCGGCAGGTGGTAGGCGGCACTCCCGCGTAGCCGAGCCAGCGCGAAGTCGACAAAGAGTCGTACTCGCCGCGGCATGGCGTTTCGGCGAGGGTAATAGAGGTAAAGCGCCTGCGGTGCGCATACATGCTCCGGTAGCAGCAATTGGAGCCGGCCGGCCAGCAGGTGAGGAACCGCGTTGAGACTGTCGATCTGCCCGATCCCGATACCGGCTAATACCGCCTCCAGTTCGCTCTGAGTGTCATTGACGCTAAAGACCGCCGACGGCACGAACGTCCCCGTAGCACCGCGGCGCCGTACCGTCCAGGGACAGATGCGTCCGGTGGTGCTTAGGCGGAACGCAGTGCAACGATGCGCTTGCAAGTCGTCCAGTGTTTGCGGCGTACCGTGTCGCGCAAGATAGTCGGGTGACGCGCAGATGAGCAATTGCAGCGGAAAGAGCTTTCGTGCCACCACCTCTCCCTCCGGCTGGGCGCCGGCCCGGAAACCCAAGTCGATACGGTGTTTGGCCAAGTCGGTGAATTCGGCCGAGAGCACGAGTTCGATTTCGATACGGGGATGGCTTTGCATGAACTCTGCCAACAGCGGCAGCAGCGCACGGCGCGCGACCGGGCCGTCGGCCGTGATGCGCAGCAGCCCGGCTTCGTCCGCGTGGACCGCCTTCGTGGCGGACAGTGCCTGAGTCAGCGTATCGAGCACCGGACGTATAGTCGCCAGGAGGCGCTCGCCCTCCTGCGTGAGCGTGCATTGCCGGGGGCTGCGGTGAAACAACCGCACCTCCATGTGCTGCTCCAATTGCCGAATCGATTTACTGACTGCTTGAGGCGTGAGGCCGTGTTGAAGCGCCGCGCGGTTGAAGTTGCCGCACTCGACGACGGCCACAAACATGGACAGCGCGCGAAAAGAATCCATACGCGGATTGATGTGAACGATGAACGATGCCACCCAGCCCTGCCGCGCCGACCGCGGCATCCGCCAAGAGGAGCGCAGTTTAGCGCGGGAGGCTCGTTGCACGCAGGCAAGCCCACATCACGCGTGTCGCCGGGCGCAAGCCAATACGCACGACACTACCGACATCGCATCAAAGCTCCGCGTCGGCTTGGGCGCGAGCTTGATGGGGGCCTGCCGGGAACGAAGTGCCCGCCTCCTTGTACCGTTGGGCGTCCAGTAAGCCCAATCCGCGACGTTCGGCATTGTCTTTCGCCACGCGGATCGCCCGGTCAAAGCTGTCTTCGCTGGCAACACAGCGCCGGTCCACATTTACGATCCAATTGTTGAAACAGTAGCGCCATTTGATTCGGCGCTCTTCCAACATGACTGCGAACCAACGCCAAAGAGCAGCGTCGGCCGCATTGGCCTGCGCTGCCGCTTCGATTCGCGCTTGTTGCATCGCGTCCATGACAAAACCTGGAACTCTCATTCTCCCGTCATGCATGTCGTCGACATCGCATCCGAACTACCTCGGCACCCGCGGCAAACCGCACACCGTGCGCGCGAAACGAACATCGGGCGAGGCGACAAGATACCTCTACGGAAATCGTCACGCTCGCTGCGGATCGTAAAGCTTTTCCTTGATGAAAAGCGCCGGCACCAGCCCGCAAAGGAAGTAGGCACCGCCCATCACCAAAAAGCCCAAACCAATGGTGCCTCCCGTCGCCAGCCATCCGATCGCGGCGGGGGCGATCGCTGCGCCGGCACGGCCGACGTTGTACGCGCCGCCAACCGCCGATCCGCGAATCCGTGCCTCGAAACTCTCGGTCATATACGTCGCGTTCACACCGTAGGGCATGCCGTACAGAAGCCCAAAAACCGTCATCAAGTACGCAATATTCCCCGGCGTGTGCCATAGCACGATCACCGGCAAAAACACCGCCGAGCCGAAGGCACCGAATGCGAATACCGCCCGTCGCCCGAATTTGTCCGCGAACCAGCCCGCCACCACCTTACCGAGAATCATCGCGACGTAAGTGCCCACCATATAGCTCGTCATCGACGAGAACTTCAGATGAAGCTCCTTCTCCAGATAAGTGGGCATCCAATTGCTGACGCCGTAGTACCCGAATTGCAGCAACCCCGCCGTCATCGACCAGAGCACGAACATGCGACGATTCACAGGATCGCTGAACACGAGCTTCATCGCGCCGCCACGCTTTTGCTTGCCGTCGGCCCCGTCACGGCGACGCGTGCCGCGCGACGCGACATAGCTTTGCGGCTCGGGCACGACCCGCTGCATCGTCAACGCGAGCAAGACAGGAATGATCGAAACGAAAAACAGATAACGCCAACCCAAAGCAGGCAAGATCCACCCGGCCAAAATGGTGGCGACCAAATAGCCGACCGACCATCCCGCCTGCAACGTACCGAGAATGGTGGTGCGCGATTTCGTCGGCGAATACTCGGCCATCAACGTATTGCACGCGACATACTGGGCACCCAGCCCAAGCGACGCGATAAAGCGAAAGACGGCGAATTGCACGAAATTCTCCGTGAAGCCAAGCGCCGCCGTCCCCAACGAAAAAAGTGCGATGGTCCACGCAACAGTACGCACACGCCCGAACCGGTCGCACGCCCAGCCGCCGTAAATCCCCCCGATCGCCATGCCCGCCAGCGTAATACTGCCAAGCGTGCCCGCTTCGACATTCGAAAGCCCGAACTCGCGTTTCAAACTGGAGAGGCTATAGGACAAGAACATCAAGTCCGCCCCATCGACCATCAAACCCAAAAACGCAAAAGCGAACGCCGCGATCCATATGCGATCGTGCGCGATCAAGCCTCGCCGGCTCAGCGAATCGATTTCCATTTGTTCTCCTCCATCGGGCAAAAATGCTCGGCAAGCGCTCTGCGGCGCCGTTACGCCAAACGATGAACGGTGACGGGCACCGTACTCCTGACTATCTCAATCGAAGCGCGCGGATCAAAGACTCGCGTTGCGCATCATGTCGCGCGCAATGACAAGTTGCTGAACCTGAGTCGTGCCTTCGTAAATGCGAAAGAGACGCACGTCGCGGTAAAACCGCTCGACGGCATATTCCGAGACATACCCCGCCCCGCCGTGAATCTGCACGGCGCGATCGGCGACGCGCCCGCACATCTCCGATGCAAACAATTTGCAGCACGACGCAAGGGTGGCAACGTCCTCGTTCTCGTCGCGTCGACGGGCCGCATCGAGCACCATCGATCGCGCGGCGTAGATTTCCGCGCGGCTGTCGGCCAGCATCGCCTGGATCAGTTGAAACTCCGCGATCGGTTTGCCGAACTGTTGCCGCTCCAGCGCGTAACGCAAGGCATCGTCGAGCATGCGCTCGGCAGCCCCGACACAAATGGCCGCGATGTGCAGGCGCCCTTTGTCGAGCACTTTCATTGCCGTCTTGAAGCCGACACCTTCGATGCCGCCGATCAGGTTTTGCGCAGGTACGCGGCAATTTTCAAAGATGACGTCGCATGTGTGCGCACCGCGCTGCCCCATCTTCTTGTCGACTTTGCCGAGCGACAAACCCGGGGTTCCCTTTTCGACGATGAAGGCGGAGATTCCGCCCGCGCCTTTGATATCGGGATTCGTTCGGGCCATCACGGTGAAGATCCCGGCCTCCGGCGCATTGGTGATGAAGCGCTTTGTGCCGTCGATGACATAGTGATCGCCGACGCGCACGGCACGGGTACGCAAGGATGCGGCGTCGGAGCCCGAGCCCGGCTCCGTCAGCGCGAACGAGGCAATGAGTTCGCCCGACGCGAGCCTCGGCAGATAGTGCTGCTTTTGATCCACCGTCCCGTCGATAATGAGCCCTTGGGACCCTATCCCCACATTCGTGCCGAACAGCGACCGAAAGCACGGCGAAGTCCGCGCAATTTCGAACGCCACCAGAACTTCCTCTTCCATCGTGAGCCCGAGGCCCCCGTACTGCTCCGGAATGGACAGGCCAAACAGACCCAACTCGCGCATCTCGCCCACGATATCGGCGGGGATTTCATCTGTCTGCGCCACGTGCTCTTCGGCAGGCACGAGCCGCTCGCGCACGAAGCGCGAAATCGCGTCCAGAAGAAGGTTGAGGGTTTCATCGTCACGGATCATCTGCAATTCCCGATTTCACAACATTCGCAACGGGCGCTCCGTTCGCGCGCCGTTTTCCAGTCATCGCCGCCCTAAGGCGGCACCCAAACGATTCACGAGATCCACTAGGCGGGGGCCCAGATCCTCCTCCAGCGTCTCGCGGCTCATCACGAACGCCGGTCCGCCGCAATTGAAAGCCATACGTGTGCCGTCGGGCGCCGTGAACGGGACGCCGACGGCCGCGATGTCCTTGTCCCAATCGCCCGCGGAAAGGCAGAAGCCGCGTTCCTCGTAATCCTTCACGGCCTGAACGATGCCGCGCTCGATGCGCGGCCAATTCGCTTCGTCGTGCGCACGCACGTGTTCGAGCACCTCGTTGCGCTCAGCCTCGGAGGCCGCGGCCAGATACGCCCGTCCCATCGACGTGGTGGCGAGCGGCAAGCGAACGCCCACGCTTCGCATCACGGTGATCGGGGCGCTGCTACGCACCCATTCGATGTAGACCACCGAAAGGCGATCGCGAACCCCGATGGCCACCGACGCCCTCGCGTACTCCGCGAGTTCTTGCATGAACGGGCGCGCGACATCGCGAATATCCAAATTCGACAGCATCGAATAACCGAGCGAAAGCACACCCGTGCCAAGGCTGTATTTACCGAGCGCTTCCGAGTAACGCAGATACCCGAGCTTGGCGAGCGTGCCGGCCAATCGCGCCACCGTCGCTTTCGGCAAACCCGCGCGCCGCGCAAGCTCCGACAACCCCAAGTAGCGCTCGCGCGGCTCGAAACATCGCAGTACCTCGAGGCCCCTCGCCAAAGCGGTCACGAACTGCCGGTCGGTAGCAGCCTCCTCGTCGAAGCGCGCGATGTCGCGCTGCTCGCTGCGCGACTCCGACGACCCCACCGCACGCTTGATCTTTGGCACCGCTGCACCCCGCTCTTGCTCGTCCGAGCCTTTGGTTTTGCCGAATCCTGTCATGGTGAAAATCTCCGTGTCAAACATTTCTCGATTTCGGTTCGCATAGCGGATCGATCGATGAATCTCCGATATTCCGCTGATCAAAGCGCAAACACCGTATAAGGATTTGCACTCAATGGCTTATGAAATGAGAATCCATTTATTTGAACGAGGCACCGTTTACATTCGATCGGCGCTTCGATAGTGTGCGTGTAGAACCGAATTCTACCTCTCTGGTTCGCATAGCGGACCGAACCGACCCATTCAGCCGCTAAGCGAATCACCTTCAACTTCAGGATGTCCCCATGCACGGAGCACTCTCCCATCTTCGCGTTCTCGATCTGTCTCGCGTCTTGGCCGGCCCTTGGGCAAGCCAGACGCTGGCAGATCTCGGTGCCGAGGTAATCAAAATCGAACGCCCCGTCACGGGAGACGACACGCGAGCCTGGGGGCCGCCTTACTTGCATGACGGCGAGGGCAACCCGACCGGCGAATCGGCCTATTTCCTCGCGGCGAATCGCGGCAAGAAATCGGTCACGCTCGACATCGCGACGCCCGAGGGCCAAGCGATCGTGCGCAAGCTGGCGCAGCAAAGCGACGTGTTCATCGAGAACTACAAGGTGGGGGACATGGCCCGCTACGGGCTTGCCTACAACGATCTGCGCGAGATCAATCCGCGCTTGATCTACTGCTCGATCACGGGCTTCGGACAAGACGGGCCGCTCGCGCAATGGGCCGGCTACGACTTCATCGTTCAAGCGATGGGCGGTTTGATGAGCATCACGGGCGAGCGCGATGCGCTGCCGGGCGGGGGGCCGCAAAAGGTGGGCGTCGCATTCGCCGATTTGATGACCGGCATGTACGCGACGGTCGCGATCCTCGCCGCGTTGGCCCATCGCACCGAGACGGGCGACGGCCAATATATCGACATGGCGCTCTTCGACGTGCAGGTTGCCGCCTTGGCGAACATGAACCTGAACTACCTCGTTTCCGGAAAGACGCCGCGGCGGCAAGGCAATGCGCACGCGAACATCGTGCCCTACGAGGCCTTCGACGCCCAAGACGGAAAAATCGTATTGGCCGTCGGCAACGACAGCCAGTTCCGCAAATTCTGCGAAATCGCGCAATGCGCGCATCTCGCGTGCGACCCGCGTTTCGCGACGAATACGGCGCGCGTGACCCACCGCGAAACGTTGGTCCCGCTCATACGCGAGATCTTGGCCACGCGCACGATCGAACAATGGGTCACGCCCCTTGCCGCGGCGGGCGTGCCTTGCGGTCCGGTCAACGACATTGCTCAGACGTTCGCCCATCCGCAGGTTCGGCACCGAGGCATGAAGGTGGATTTGCCCCACGCGCTTTCGGGTACGGTCCCCTCCGTGGCGAATCCGATCAAGATGTCGCGCTCGCCGATCCGATATACGAGCGCGCCGCCGACACTGGGGCAGCACACCCAAGACGTCTTGCAAGCGCTGTGCGGAATCGGCGGCGAAGAACTCGATGCGTTGCGGCGCGGGGGCGTCGTCTAACGGGCTGGTTGCTCCGTGCTAGCATCGCCTGACCACGGAAGCACTCATGAACCCGACGACAGCTCATCAATTCGATACAGAATTCGCGCCTCGCATTGCCCAAGCGATTCAAAACGTCATCGGCCCCGATGCCCACGTGCGGCTCGAACCGTACGCTGGCCCCGAGCGTCCGACGACACTGACGATCACCGCGTCGATCGCCGAACGGGTGCGCGGCGCGCGGCATCCGCTCAATCTGCGGATGACATGGGACGAATGTGAAATCGCCTCGCTAACGGAGCATAACGGCCCGCAACGTTTCGAACATTATCTCGAGGCGCTGCCGCGTAAGTTGGCCGCCTGGCAAGCCGCGCGCGATTTCGACCTGGCCACGCGCTCGCAGGCCGAGCCGTTCGTGCTGTTAGGCAACCTCGATCTGGAAGGCTGACGCATTACCCCCATTGCCCCATTACCCCACTACCCTCGATGCGCGCGGTCCTCCGCGCACGACCACGCCTGCGCCGCCGCTAGGGACGATCGAGTGCGACGTAATGCAGCCTAATGCCGATGGTGAAGCCGATCGAACCAATGGCGTGCCTGGATCCAATGCATCAGATCGGTCACCGGGCGATCGGTGTGGTAACGCGTCGCCACGGCAAGCGCGGCGGCTGTAAGGAACGCGAGTACGAGCACCATTACGATCGACGAATCGGACATGGCGACCTCCTTGTCTTACCCGGCGCGGGAAAAGCTTAAGTCCATTGTAGGCCCGCCACGGGCCATTGCGAATGTGCGCCGCCGTACGGCCCATCGCTGCGATAATCGAGGTCCCCACCCCACCAAAACGCCCAAGGAGCCGCCGTGAGCGAGCCGACTTCCTCCCCTGTCAACGTCATTCGCCGTGTCGCCTTCATCGGGCTCGGCGTCATGGGCTACCCGATGGCCGGCCATTTGGCCAAAGCCGGCTTCGACGTCACCGTCTACAACCGGACCCACGCGAAAGCCGAGCAGTGGGTAGCCGAATACGGCGGGCGGGCGGCCGGCACGCCGCGTGAAGCGGCACAAGGCGCCGAACTCGTACTCGCGTGCGTCGGCAACGACGACGATCTGCGCAGCGTCACACTCGGCGAGCAGGGTGCTTTCGCCGGCATGGCGAGCGGCGCGATTTTCGCGGACCACACCACGGCATCGGCGGGCGTTGCCCGCGAACTCGCGCAAGCGGCGAAGTCGCACGCGGTGCAGTTCATCGACGCGCCCGTCTCGGGCGGCCAAGCCGGCGCCCAAAACGGCAAACTAACTATCATGTGCGGCAGCGACGACGCCCAAGCCTTCGAGCGCGCCGCGGCCGTCCTGCGCCATTACGCCGTGGCGGTGACCTGCCTCGGTCCGGTCGGCGCGGGCCAACTGACAAAGATGGTCAACCAGATCTGCATCGCGGGGCTCGTCCAAGGCCTGTCCGAGGCGATCCATTTCGGCGAGCGCGCCGGGCTCGACATGACGCGGGTGCTGGAGGTCATCGGCAAAGGCGCGGCGGCGAGCTGGCAGATGGACAATCGCGGCAAGACGATGATCGAGAATAAATTCGACTTCGGCTTTGCCGTCGATTGGATGCGCAAGGACCTTGGCTTCTGTCTGGACGAAGCCAAGCGCAGCGGCACGTCTTTGCCCGTGACGGCGCTCGTCGACCAGTTCTACGGCGACGTTCAAGCGCTCGGCGGCAACCGCCTGGATACCTCCAGCCTAATCTGGAGATTGCGCAAGCTGCACGCGCCCCGCTGACGCGGCGCACCGCCGATGCGCGCGCAGGTGCGGTGATAAACTCGGCTCGCGAGCCGCACCGCGATGCATCGTGTCGTACCGCCCACCCCGTTAAGAAGAAGGAGGCATCCGATGGCTGAGTTCAGAATCTGGTCAGACGACTTCCCGAGCAACGGCTTCATGCCCAAAGCTCAGGAGTGCAACGACAAATCGTTCGGCGTCGACGGCGACGGCGGCAACCTCTCGCCCGCGCTGCAATGGGAAGCGCCGCCCGCGGATACGAAGAGTCTCGCGTTGACGGTCTACGACCCCGATGCGCCGACCGGCAGCGGTTTTTGGCACTGGGTCGTCGTCAATATTCCGGCCGACGTGCGCTCGCTGCCGCTCGGCGCCGGCAAGGCGGACGGCAGCCTGCTGCCCGCCGGCGCGATCCAGGTCCGCAACGACTACGGCACGCAGGGCTTCGGCGGCGCCGCGCCGCCGCGCGGCGACAAGCCCCATCGCTATATCTTCCGTCTGCACGCGCTCAAGGTCGATCATCTGCCCATCACGCCGGAAACGACCAACGCCGTGGCCCGCTTCATGACGCATCTGAACGAGCTCGACTCGACCACCTATACCGGGCTCTACGAAATGAAATAGCGACCTCTCGGGTCACCGCCTTGCACGGCGCATGAGGGCATGGTGGTTGCGCAGGCAACCAAAAGTGCCCGCCGCCGCGCAGGCGTGCCCGCAAGCACGCCGAAGGGTTGCGCGCTTAGAATGCGGGGGTACGTCCCCGCAGCCCGCTACCCTGAGTTTCTTCGTGATGGAAGCAGAACAAGGTATTCCCGTTCCCCAGCGCTACTGGGCGATCGTCGTCATCGCGCTGGGCATCACGCTCGCCGTGCTCGACGGCGCCATCGCGAATGTCGCCCTGCCGACTATCGCCCACGACCTGCATGCCAGCGCCGCATCGTCTATTTGGGTTGTCAACGCCTACCAGCTCTCGGTCACGATTTCGCTCTTGCCGCTCGCCTCGCTAGGCGACAGGATCGGCTACCGGCGTATCTATCTCGGCGGACTGGCACTCTTCACCGTCGCCTCGCTCGGCTGCGCGCTGGCCGGATCGCTACCGGCGCTCGCGCTCGTGCGGGTCGTCCAAGGCTTCGGCGCCGCGGGCATCATGAGCGTGAACACCGCGCTCGTGCGAACCATTTACCCGCCCACCCAGCTCGGCCGCGGCGTCGCCATCAATGCGATGGTCGTCGCGATATCGTCGGCCGTCGGACCGACGGCCGCATCCGCCATTCTCTCGGTTGCCGCTTGGCCATGGCTGTTCGCGGTCAACGTGCCGATCGGCATTATCGCCTTCGCGGGGGCATTGCGCGCGCTGCCGACCAACCCGGGACACGACGCGCCTTACGATTACCTGAGCGCGGGGATGAACGCGATCGTGTTCGGGCTCCTGATTTTCACGATCGATGGGCTCGGTCACGGCGAAGCGTCCGGCTGGTTGATCGTGCAAGTGCTGGCCCTACTCGTCGTAGGTTACGTGTTCGTTAGGCGGCAACTCACGCGGCCCGCCCCGCTGCTGCCGATCGACCTTTTGAAGATCCCCGTCTTCGCGCTCTCGATCGCTACCTCCGTTTGCTCGTTCTGCGCCCAAATGCTGGCTTATGTCGCGCTGCCGTTCTTCTTTCAGAACGTCTTGGGCTTCGATCAAGTGCGCACGGGCTTGTTGATCACACCTTGGCCGTTCGTCATCATTTTCGCCGCGCCGATCGCCGGTGTGCTCTCCGACCGCTATTCGGCAGGGTTGCTCGGCGGCGTCGGTCTGCTCGCGCTGACGATCGGACTCACGCTGCTCGCGACGATGGGGGCGCATCCGAGCGAGTTTTCCATTATTTGGCGCATGGCCCTATGCGGCGCGGGCTTCGGGATGTTTCAGTCGCCCAACAATCGGCAAATGCTTTCATCGGCACCTCGCGAGCGCAGTGGGGGCGCGAGCGGTATGCTGGGCACAGCGCGCCTAACGGGGCAGACGATCGGCGCGGCCCTCGTCGCGCTGATTTTCGGCGTCTCGCCTCAACATGGGCCGGTGATCGCTTTGACCCTCGCGGCCACAGTGGCCGGGCTCGCGTCGGTCGTCAGCCTGATGCGCCTGCGTGCGCCGCATACCGTCGCAACAACCTGAGCGACGACGCGATGAGGCCTAGGGACACGAGCGCCCACGCACCCCTCCCGGGATAAACCCGCACGGGGACGCACCTACGCAAAGAATTCGTGTCCAAGCATATGGCCCGGGGCGCGGCTCGCGCCAGCGGCCCTGCCTCCGGTTCTTCGCTTTGCTCATTCGGCATGCCCTTGGGCAACGCCGTCAAGGAGCCGCCATGTCGCTTATCGTCGCTGGACGTTTCACTACGTTCGCCGCGGCACAATCCGCCGCCCGGCAGTTATTCGCGCAAGGCTTCCTGGAAGAAGACGTCAGCCTGTTTTTCGTCAATCCCCGCGGCCAACACGCTCACGCCGCGGCCGACAGCCTGCACTCCGTTACACCGGGAGCCGGGCAAGTCGGGCTCGCGCAGCGTTGGAGCACGGCTGGCGCGGTCGCCGGCGCCGCGCTCGGCGTGGCGATTTGTGCGCCCTTGACGGCCTCGTTCATTGCCGCGGTGACGGCGGCGGGCATCGGCGCCTACGCCGGCGCGTTGCTCGGCGGCCGCTTGCATGCCTATCTCGGCATGTCGCCGACGTTACGCGAGCGCGTCCGCCATGCGGTCCATCACGAGATGCGCGATTCGGGCGTGCTGGTCGCCGTGCATGTGTCGCCCGACAATCAAGCGAAGGCCGCGCACGCGCTAGACGAGGCTGGCGCGCTCGCGATCGAACGCGCCACCGGGCACTGGCAGCAGGGTCGTTGGGCCGACTTCGACCCGACCGTGCCGCCGGTACCGCTCTCCGAATTTGCGCAGCGCCACGCGTAGGCCGCATATAGGCCCAAGTTGGGCGCCGCGCCGCCTGGTGTCGAATGCCTTACTCGGCTTTCACCTTCAGGCGATTCTTGACTTCATGCACGCCGGTGACGCCGGCGGCGACCTGCTCGGCGCGCGTCTTCTCGTCGCTCGTCGGCACCGACCCGGTCAGCCAAACGATACCGCGCCGCGTCTTGACGTGAATGTGCGTGGACTTCACGTCGTTTGCCGTCATCAGCGCAGCCTTCACCTTCGTCGTGACGGTGCCGTCGCTAATGTGCTGCCCTAGCGATTCGGAGCTGCCCGAAGGCGCGGACGCGCTTTCGGTCGACGATGCCGTGGTCTGGGCCGAGACGCCTGCGGCGAGGGAAAGAGACGCAACGACAGCTGCGATTTTGAGTAAAGGGAGCGCTTTCACGTTTTCTCCTGCTCAAAGATGGAAGGAATTGCCGAACCCGGCGTGCGCGATCGGGAAGGGATGCCGCCCTGAGTCTATTGCGCACTCATCATCCGCAAGCATCGTGCCCCGCGCGCCGCCCCATCCATCCGGCGCTTTGTTCGCAGCCGCAGCAAAGCGCGCCGCGCTTTTGCACTGGAGTCTGTAAAAGCTGCCGCGTTCTTCGCGTTGCGGCACGGTTCCTGCGGTAGCTAATCGTCTGCATTGCCCACGTGGCAACACCTGGTATGGCCGTTGCTTTACAGCCAGGACTATTCCACAGGACTTTCGACATGCCACCGACACTCGAGCTACGCAGCAAACAACATGTGGCACTGACGCCGCGCCTGCAACAATCGGTGCGTCTTCTGCAACTGTCGTCGCTGGAATTCCAGCACGAGTTGCGGCAAGCGCTCGACAACAACCCGTTCCTGGAATACGACGACCCGATCGTAGAAGAGTCGGAAAGCCCCGCTAACGGCTCGCACGCAGGCGATGCGAACGACCTTCAGCCCGGCGTCGCGGCCGACGCGCCGCAGACCGTTGAAACGGCCGATCCTTACGATGGACTGGGAAGCGCCGATGCGACGATCACGGCGCCGGCCGACGACCCGATCGGCGATTTCGGCCAAGATTGGAGCACACGAGGCGCCTCGCGCAACAACGGCGACTCCGACGACGTCGACCCGGGCGCTTGGGCGCACGCGCAGCCGACGATGCACGAGCACTTGCACAACCTGCTCCATCTCTATCCGTTGAGCGAACGCGATCGCGCGGCCGCGCAGATCGTCATCGAAGCGCTCGACGACGACGGGTACCTGCGCGAATCGCTCGAAGAGCTCGCCGGCGCATTCGAAGCGGATCCGCCGCTCAGCGAAGAGGAATTGCGCGTCGCGCTGCGGCTCGTGCAAACGCTCGACCGCCCGGGCGTAGGCGCACGCTCGCTCTCCGAATGCTTGAGCCTGCAACTCGACGCGATGCCGCCCGATACCCCCGGGCGTGCCGCCGCGCGTGAAGTCGTCGAACACCATCTCGAGCGGCTTGCCCGGCGCGAGCATGCGGAACTCCAAAAGCAGTTGGGGTGCTCCGCCGAGCAATTGCGCGTGGCGTGTGCGCTCGTGCGACGGCTCGATCCGAAGCCCGGTCAGTTCTATGCGCGCGCCGACGACAATTACGTCATCCCCGACGTCATCGTGCGCCGCGTGAAGGGCCGCTGGGTGGCGACGATCAATCCGGCCGTCCTGCCGCGCGCGCGCATTCATCGCGTCTACGCCGAGTTGTTCGCGCAATCGGGCGGAGCCGGCTCGCCGCTCGGGCAGCAGTTGCAGGAAGCGCGCTGGCTGCTTCGCAACGCCGAGCAGCGCTTCACGACCATTCAACGCGTCGCGCAATGCATCGTCTCGTATCAGAAGGCATTCTTCGATTACGGCGAGATCGCACTCAAACCGCTTGTCCTTAGCAAGCTCGCCGAAGAACTCGGTTTGCACGAATCGACCGTCTCGCGCGCGTCGAGCAACAAGTACATGGCTACGCCGCGCGGCATCTTCGAGTTCCGGCACTTCTTCCCGCGTGAACTCGCGACCGAAACGGGCGGCCGCTGTTCGGCCGCCGCGGTACGTGCGCTCATCAAAGAGATGATCGATCAGGAAGACGCGCGCAACCCGCTGTCGGACGTCGCCCTCGCGAAGATGCTCTCGCAAGAAGGCATGATCGTCGCGCGCCGGACCGTCGCCAAATATCGCAACCTGCTGAAGGTGCCGCCGGCGCAGTTGCGGCGGCAAGCGTAGCGCGCGTTGAAGGCGAGCGAGAACGTCGATTAGGGCTGCTAATCGTCTGTAGTCCTAATTGGCGTTCTCGCGTTCTCAAATGCGCCGACGGAGCAGCTCGATCGTTTTCCGGTTTCAAACAAATAGGGCCGACTAACGAGTCGGCCCTATTCGTGTCGACGACGCGCCGTCGCGCTAAGCGGCGATATCGGCCAGCTTGACGGCCTTGCGCGTGACGGACGCTGCCGTCGTGACATCGCGCAAATCGGCCAGGAACGCATCGCGCCAGGTCGACAGATCGCCCGAGCGCAGTTGCGCCATCATGTCGGCGTGCCGAGCCTTGCGATCCTCGAGCGGCATCGATAGCGCCCGCTCCAGCGCCTCGGCCATCTGCGTCAGATCGAATGGATTGACGATGAGGGCACCGGGCAGTTGCTCGGCCGCGCCCGCGAACTGCGACAGCACGAGTACGCCCGGATCCTCGGGATCTTGCGACGCCACGTACTCCTTGGCCACGAGATTCATGCCGTCGCGCAACGGCGTCACGTAGCCCACTTGCGAGAGACGGAAAAGCGCCATCAAGAGATTGCGCTCGTACTTGCGGTTCAGGTACTGAATCGGCGTCCAATCGAGCTGGGCGAATCGTCCGTTGATGCGGCCCGCTTCGCCTTCGAGCGTCTGGCGAATACGCTGATAGGTCTGCACGTCGGAGCGCGTCGGCGGCGCGATTTGCACGAGCGAGACACGCCCGTGCCAATGCGGCGAGGCGAGAAGCAAGCGCTCGAATGCTTGAAAGCGTTCGACGAGGCCCTTCGAATAATCGAGCCGATCGACGCTCATGATGAGCTTGCGTCCGCGCATCGCGTCGCGCAGCGTACCCACTTGCTTGCGATCCGCGAACTGTTGCGCGGCCTTGGCGATCGCGTCCGGATAGATCCCGATCGGGTAGGCGCCGACCTTCAAGACGCGTCCGAATGCATGAATCATCCCATCGTCGCTCGCCGTGCCGAACCCGCCCCGCTCGATATAGTCGACGAACGACTGGCGATCGGCCTGGGTTTGGAAACCGAGCACGTCGTAGCTGCACATCGCCTTGACGAGTTCTTCGTGCGGCGGCACCGTGCGCAGCATCTCCGGCACCGGAAAAGGAATGTGCAGGAAAAAGCCGATCGGGTTGTTCACCCCCAACTCGCGCAGCGCACGCGCGAACGGCAGAAGGTGATAGTCGTGAACCCAGATAATGTCGTCGGGCTCGAGCATGGCTTTCAACTGCTTCGCCATCGTCGCATTGACCCGCAGATAACCGGCATATTCTTGCCGATCGTAGCGCGACAAGTCGGTGCGATAGTGAAATGTCGGCCATAGGGTCGCGTTCGAAAAACCTCGGTAATATTGGTCGTAATCGCGTCGCGTGAGGCCGACGGTCGCATAAGTGACCTTGCCCTGGTTCTCGATCGTGGGCGGTTGTGATTCACCGATGATCTCGCCACTCCACCCGAACCAGACGCCGCCCGTTTCCTTCAGGGCGTCGAGCACGCCAATCGCCAGCCCCCCCGCTGCGGGGCGGCCCTCTTGCGTCGGCGCGACGCGGTTTGACACCACGATAAGTCTGCTCATTGCGGCTCCACCTCTTCGGTTGGCAGTTCTCGCGCGGCGAACCATCTCGCCGTCGCTCGGCGTGAGATACGCAAGTGCCGTGCCGCAATCCCCATTCGAAGCACGTTTCCGCCATTCGCGCACTCGTCGCGGTAAAGGCGAGCCCCCAATAGGCAATGCGCGCTTGTCGAAACTCGATCAAGCGCGTACGCGTTATCGCACGATACGCAACGTGAAAGCGCGCCCTACGCCGCGCCCACACGCGCACGTGCCGACTTTTTTCCGACAAAGCTACGACTAAGCGTCTTGCTCGGAGCCTAGATCGCGTTGATAGTCGAGCCCCTCGACGCGAGCCCCACCCTGATTGTGCTCGCCGTCCGCGGGCGCGTCAGGCGCGGCGCGGTTCTGGCCGGACGCATCTTCGGAAGACGGCGAGCGAGCGGGAAAACCGCCGCCGTTCTTCGCTTCACGCTTGAGCGCATGGCGCGCAGAGCGCCGCAACGCAGGGTGTCTCATGGATCGGTCTCCAAGAGCAGGCGAATGCCCGCGCAAGCAAAGCAATGTCTTTCAAGTCTAGGATGCCGAACGAGCGAACGCGCGGTAACAATTGCGTCAGATTTGTAACGGGTACCGCCGAACGTCGCTTGCGTCGTCAATGCATGGGCGGCAGATCCGAAGGAATCGGGGGCGGATCGCCGATAGGAGGTTCGCGCGGCTCGGGCGGCTCGCGCTCGGGAACCGGCCCCGGCACCGGTGGCTCTTTCGGCGGCGGCACAGGCGGGTCGGGCTCGGGCGTATGCAAATGTGCTCGCGGTCGTAGCCGCGTGCGGAAACAAGCGGAAATCTGAGCGTATGCGCTACATGATGCGGGCATGGCAAACGTCCCTCGTCGATCGACCCAATGGAGTTAGGACGATAGGCGAGCAAATCCTTTGCCATGCGAACGATCGCGCCGAACGTCGATTACTCCAGGCTACTCGTTAGGCGCGATCGCATGCGCGAGCCGTGACGGCCCGCTTGCTTCAGCGTCCAGCCGTGGCCTCGCCCGGCTCGCCGGCCGCATCGCTTTCGCTCGCGGCCGATTTCGCATCTTCGCCGTATTCGACGAGCCGGTTGTACAACGTCTTCAGGCTAATGCCGAGAATTTCGGCCGCGCGCGTCTTCACGCCGCCGCACTGCTCGAGCGTGGCGAGAATCAATTGACGATCGGCTGTTGCGAGCGACGTGCCGAACGGAATCGTCACCGCAGTGCCCGTAGACGGTTTGGACAGCGAGATCTGCAACGGCACGGCAGCGGTACTGTCTGCGTCGGGCGCGGCCATGATGAACGCGCGCTGCACGTAGTTTTTCAGCTCACGCACGTTACCCGGCCAGGGATACGACAGCATCATGTCTCGCACTGCGGGCGGGAACTGCTTGCGCGAACCGTGACGCTCGTTGAGCTCGTCGAGGAACGCCTGCGCGAGCAGCCAAACGTCATTGCCGCGCTCGCGCAGCGGCGGCAGGCTGATCGGAAACACGTTGAGCCGGTGATAAAGATCGAGCCGCAACTTGCCTTCGAGCACAGCCTCTTCCGGATCGCGGTTCGTCGCCGCGATCACGCGCACGTCCGTCTCGATTTCCTTGGTGGTCCCCACCCGCATGAACATCCCGGTCTCGAGCACCCGCAGGAATTTCACCTGCAACTCGGCCGGCATCTCGGTGATTTCATCGAGGAAAATGGTGCCGCCGCTCGCACGCTCGAAATAGCCCTTGTGCTGACGATCCGCGCCCGTAAACGAGCCGCGTTCATGGCCGAACATCTCCGATTCGATCAGGTTCGGCGAGATGGCGCCGCAATTGACGGCGAGAAACGCGTGCTTGCGCCGCAAGCTCAGTTCGTGGATGGTTTGCGCCGCCACTTCCTTGCCGGTACCCGATTCGCCCACGAGCAGCACGGACGCCGCAGTCGGCGCGACGCGGCCGATCTGGTCGTACACCGATTGCATCGCCGGCGAATTGCCGAGCATCAGGCCGAATCGCCCCATACGGCGTAGCTCGCCGCGCAGCGTGCCAATCTGCGCTTTCAGATCGCCGGCACGCGGCAGGCGATCGAGCACGGCCTTGACGCGCTGCATGTTGATCGGCTTAACGAGATAGTCGGAGGCACCCATTTTGAGCGCCGTCACGGCCGACTCGACCGTCGCATGACCCGTGATGACGATGATTTCGACGCCCGAACGCGGATCGAGGTCTTCGAACAAATCGACGCCGCTGCCGTCCGGCAGTTGCAGATCGGTGAACACGACATCCGGCGTTTGGCGTACGAGCTGAATGCGAGCCTCGCGCAAATCGCCGGCCGTCGCGGTCGTCAAGCCGTCGGCGGCGATGATCGATACGAGCGCTTCGCGGGTTTCGGGGTCGTCGTCGACTATCAGCACATGTGGCATCTGTTTTCGCTGGTCTTTGAATAACGGGTTGGAAACAAAAAAGCGCGAACCGCTCGCGCGGCTCGTTGCGACATTGTGCCTAGACGCAACGAGCCAAGCGAGCGATTCGTCGCACCAATACGAAATCGGCACCGCCCGAGCGGCGGCGCCGAAGGTCGCCCAGCGTACTGACCGGTGTCAGCTATGCCCGTGCGGGAAGATCCATGCGTCGCGCGTGCCCCCGATGCGTCCCATCGCGCCGTGGCCGGCACCGTTGGGCATCACGTCGCGCCCCGGGCCGCTATCGGACATGGCCTGCGTGGCGCTTGTGCCCGCCGCTACCGCACCGCCTTCGCCCTCCCACCGAGTCAACTCGCCTGCGAGCCGCGCTTGCGCCGCTCGATGCTTTTGCGCCCAGCGCAACGCTAACACGCCGCCGACGGCGACGAGTGCACCAAAAATGCCGATTTTAGGACGAGCCATGAGATCCCCCTAGCATTACTCGTTGCATTGACGAATGCGAGGTAAAGCGGCGTTCGCGCACCGCTCGGATCTTATTCCGATCGCTTTACGCGCGCCAAGTTCCGCTTACCGTCGATTTCGGCCAGTCGCAGTTTTCGTGCCTGGGCAAAGCGCAGGACAGGGGTGCGCCAACGTTGCGTTGCATGGTTAAATACTCGTTTGGAACTAGCTACGCGCATTGCCGCCGAAGGATAGGTCGCATACTTTTTTCGGGGCGATGACGCCCCTTGGACTTCAATCACATGCCCGAGTCTACCGATGTTGAAACGCCAGCCGCGGCGCGGGATCAAGACGCAGCGGCGCGATTCGCGAAGACCCTCGCCCGCGATGCGGCAGGGCTCGAATCGTACGGGATGCTGTACGGCTCCTCGCCGTCGATGCTGGAGTTATACGAGCAAATCGAACGCGTCGCGTCGACCGATGCAACCGTGTTGGTCGTCGGCGAGTCCGGCACCGGCAAGGAATTGGTCGCCCGCACGATCCACGACCGCAGTTCGCGCAAGGACGGCCCGTTCGTCGCGGTCAATTGCGGCGCCATCCCCGATAGCCTGATCGAAGCGGAACTGTTCGGCCATGAGCGCGGCAGCTTCACCGGCGCCATTCAGGGTCGCGCCGGCTACTTCGAGCACGCGAACGGCGGCACGCTGTTTCTCGACGAAGTCACCGAGATGATGCCCGTGCGTCAGGTGAAACTGCTGCGCGCGCTCGAAACGGGCACGTTTTACCGCGTCGGCGGGACGGAGTTATTACGCAGCGATGTGCGCGTGATCGCCGCGACGAACCGCGATCCGATGGTGGCCGTGAAGGAAAACGGCCTGCGCGAGGATTTGATGTACCGGCTCGCCGTGTTCCCGTTGCGGGCCCCACCGCTGCGAGAACGCGAAGGCGACCGGGAACTGCTTGCGCAACATTTCCTTGCCGAACTGAACGCCCAAGAAGGAACGAATAAGGCATTCAGTAAACGGGCCAGGGAAACGATGCGCACGTATTCGTGGCCGGGGAACGTGCGGGAGCTGAAGAACAGCGTCTATCGTGCGTTTATCCTCGCGGAGAAGACGGTCGAGATCGAACATCCGCGACTTGCGGCGCGTTCGAAAAAAGCCGTCACGCAAGGCGATGCGATGAGCATTTGGGTGGGCACGCCGCTCGCCGAAGCACAACGTCAGATCATCCTCGGCACGCTCAAGCACTGCGGCGGCGATAAGCGGCGTGCGGCGAAGGCGTTGGGCGTCAGTTTGAAGACGCTCTACAACCGGCTCGGCGCGTACGAAGACGAGGACGACGGTCCTGCGTCGGAAGCATAAATGCAAACGCGCCGCGCGCATCCCATGTGGAGGGACGCACGCGGCGCGCTTCGTATCGATTACCGCCTTCGCGCTTTTTCGGCCTGATTCCTAGGACTCTACGTCCTCGAGGCTAAAAATCTCGGTCTGGTCGTTGTACGAGAAAATCTCGCCGTACCGGCCCCAGTTGATGACGGCATCGAGGGTCTCTTCCGCGGCGCTGTCCGAGAGAAAATCTTCGAGTTCTTGCTCGAAGCGCACGCGCGGCGCGCGATGGCCCGGCCGTTCGTTGAGCACCTTTTTGATCCGAGCGGCAAGCGGCACATGCCGCAGCAGATGCTCGGCGAACATCATCTTGCGCTCTTGCGTGCCGAACTCCGCGAACACGCGCGCGGGCGGCGTCAGAAAAATATCGCCCTCGCGCACGTCGGCGAAACCCAAGTGCTGAAGCACTTCGGCGATCGGGAATAGATCGTCCACCTCGAGATGCAACGAGCGCGCGATTTCCGGCATATCGGCACGGCCGTGGTACGGCGGCGCCGCCAGCGTTTCGATCAAACCGGCCATCAAGTTCGTCGACACGCTCGGCAGCCAACTGCCGAGTTCGAGGCCTTTCTTCGTCGCCTCATCGGTCCGGCGCGCCGTCATCTTCGCGTAGATCTCGTCGACGAGCCGTCGGAAAGCCGGATCGAGCCGGTTGCGCGGATGCGCGAACGGCACTTTGATCTCGGCCAGCACGCGCCCCGGATTCGACGAGAGCACCAGGATCCGGTCGCACATGAACACGGCTTCTTCGATGTTGTGCGTGACGATCAGCACCGACTTGATCGGCATGCGGCGCTGCGTCCAGAGGTCGAGCAAGTCGGTACGCAGCGTTTCCGCCGTCAGCACGTCGAGGGCGGAGAACGGCTCGTCCATCAACAGCAGCGTCGGGTCCACGACGAGCGCGCGCGCGAAACCCACGCGCTGGCGCATACCGCCGGACAGTTCGCGCGGATAGGCGTTCTCGAAGCCGTCGAGGCCGATCAAATCGATTGCGGCCAACGCGCGCTCGCGCCGCTCGCGCGCAGCGACGCCGAGCGCCTCGAGCCCCGCTTCCACGTTTTGCAACACGGTGAGCCACGGAAAGAGCGCGAACGTCTGGAACACCATGGCGACGCCTTCGGCCGGGCCCGAAAGCGGCGCGCCCAAGTAGCTGACTTCGCCGGCGGTCGGCTCGATCAGGCCGGCGATGATCCGCAGGAGCGTCGATTTGCCAGACCCCGAACGACCCAGCAGCCCGACGATCTCACCTTCGCGCAGCGACAGATTGACGTCGTCGAGCACGAGCAATTCGCCTTGCGCCTTGGAAAAACCGCGGCATACGCCCTTCACGTTCAAGACTTCCTCGCCCGTACGCGGGGCTGCTGCGGCGGTGCCCGCGAACGGCGCGGCGCTTAGGTCAGCTTTAGGATTTTGCATTGCGCTTCACTCTTGATTTGAGCACTCGGTCGGCGCGGCCTTCGCGGCCGCGCGCCTTGGACGGTATCGGTCAATCGAGCCGCAGCTTCGATTCCGCATAGGCATAAAGCGGGCGCCACAGCAGCCGGTTGAATAGCGTCACGAACAGCGACATCACGGCGATGCCGAGGATGATCTTGGGGAAATCGCCAGCCGCCGTGTATTGCGCAATATAGGCCCCGAGCCCATGCGCCGCGATTTTCGTATCGCCCCACTGCACGAGTTCCGAGACGATGCTCGCATTCCATGCGCCGCCCGAGGCCGTAATGGCGCCTGTGACGTAGTACGGAAAAATGCCCGGCAACATGGCTTGACGCCACCATTGCCACCCGCGAATCCGGAAATTCGTCGCCGCTTCGCGATAGTCGTTCGGGTAGGCCGTCGTGCCCGCGATGACGTTGAACAGGATATACCACTGCGTCCCGAGCACGATGAGCGGCGACAACCAGATGTCGGCGTTCAGATGGAACCGGACGATGACAATCACGAACACCGGAAATAGCAAGTTCGCCGGGAAGGCCGCGAGGAACTGGGCAATCGGCTGCACTTTCTCGGCGAGGGCCGGCTTCAGACCGATCTTCACCCCGATCGGCACCCACACCAGTGACGAAAGCGCGATCAGCACCACGACCCGCATGAGCGTAAAGAAGCCGAGCACGAAGACATGGCCGACTTCGGCGCCCGTCACGCCCGTGCGCACATAGGCCACGACGCGCCAGGCCACATATAGCGTGCCGGCGAGCACGAGCAGGCCCCATGCGATATCGCCGGCGAGCGAGCGCTTGCGCCCGCTCGCCATGCGCGCGAACGAGACGTTGTCCACGCGCGGCAAGCGCAGCGGCAACCGCGCGAGCTTGGCGAAAATCCATCCGGCCGGCACGAGCAGCAGATGGATCAAGCGCGTGCGACGTACGAGGTCGAGCAGCCACGATTCGGGCGCATCGCCCGAACTCGTCGTTTCCATACGGAACTTATCGGCCCAGGACACCAGCGGACGGAACATCAACTGGTCGTACGCAAGAATGACGACCGCCATCGTGACGATCACCCAGCCGATCGCGACCAGATTCTTTTCGGCGATCGCTTGGGCGAGATAGGCACCGATGCCCGGCAACGTAATCGTGTTGTTGCCCACGGTTATCGCTTCCGAGGCCACGACGAAGAACCAGCTCCCGGACATCGACATCATCATGTTCCAGATCAGCCCCGGCATCGAGAACGGCACCTCGAGCTTCCAGAAGCGCTGCCAGGCCGTCAGATGAAAGCCGCGCGAGACTTCGTCGAGATCGCGCGGCACCGTGCGCAGCGACTGGTAAAAGCTAAACGTCATGTTCCAAGCCTGGGCCGTGAAGATCGCGAAAATGGCCGCGAATTCGGCGCCGAGCACGCGCGCCGGGAATAGCGCGAGAAAGAACGTGACGGTAAACGAGATATAGCCGAGCACCGGAACCGACTGCAAGATGTCGAGGATCGGTACGAGCACGATGCCCGCCCGGCGGCTCTTGGCCGCGACGGTTCCGTAGACGAGCGTGAACACGAGCGACGCCACGATCGCGGCCAGCATGCGCAGCGTCGTTCGAAGCGCGTACTCCGGCAACATCGCGGGATTGAGCGAAATCACCTGCGTCTTGAGCGTCGAGATCGGCGCCATCGTCTGGTGAAAGCCGATCGCCGCCATGGCAATTACACAGATGATGAGCGGAAATGCGACGAAATCCCAGCGATTGGGGGCTAAACGCCACGCAGATGCATTGGCGGTGCGGTTCAGGTTGAAACCGAAATCCATTAAGCCCCCTTCAAGCCGCGCGGCGAGCGGCAAACACGCGCGGACAGGCCGAGCGGGCGAACGCATGCCGCCGGCGAACTGGCGCGCAAGCATGTGCGCGGGGCGGCGCAGCGATCCGAGACACGAAATACAGGCATGACGAGCGTATGGTTGCGGTGATGCGTTTTGAGCGCGAATCGTTGATTGTTGAGCCGTCCGTTCTAGCTGCCGGCCCTTGCCGCCTTTTCGACGGCACGACACTACTACAACCTTTGTTTCAGGCACAACCGCGCGGGCCACAAAAATCTCGCCTCTTGGCCCGATGCGTGCGACGAAAGCGAGCGCAGGACGGCTCGCCGTGGCCGCGCCGCTTCGGCGCTTGCGATGGCCGCCGAAAATTGCCTCCCGCTGCGGGTCGTTGCCGCAAATGCCTGCGCAAAGCACACGCCGGCGCGTAAAAAATGCCCGGCGTGTCGGCGCGAACGCGAAATTATGCCCCGAAGCGGCGGCGGGCGAAACCCACGGGGGTGGCGAACGGAAGTCGCGCTCGCCTCGAAATCGGCGAACGAACGGCACTTGGACGAGAGCGGGTATGATCGATCTCTCGTGGCGAATGAACCTACCGATCTACCGGGAGATACGCATGAAAGGAAATCTGGTCATCGTCTGTCGCGACCAGGATGCGCACGCATTCGATCAGCTCATGGCCGAATACGGCGCGTTCCAGACCAGGCTGTCGTCCACTTCGTGGTACCTGAAACTCGATACGGAGCCCGAAGAAATCCAGGAGGAGATTCTGGCTCGGCTCGGCAAGTACACCACGCACTACATCTTCGAGGCGAACAGCGTCACCTACAACACGGTGGATAGCGAGGCCGCGGCCGCCCTAGACTCCCTTTTCGCCGAGTAGCCCGCGGGGGCTTCGTTGCGGCGGCCGAAAGCAGCGTTACCAGGCGCTTTCGGACTCCCGGGCAGACCGGGCCGTGGCGGCGAACGGAAACGTCATCGCCACGCGCAAACCGCCCTCCGGGGCATTGCCGATCTCGCATACGCCGCCCTGCCGGCGCACCAGCCGCTCCACGATCGCAAGACCCAGCCCGCTGTGGCCATTGCCGCCGCGCGCCGGATCGAGCCGTACGAAGGGCCGGCTTGCGTTGACGAGATCCAACGGCGCAATGCCGCGACCGTGGTCGCTGACGGAAAGCTCCCAGCCCGCTTGCGTGCGCGCCGTCGCCACGACCACGGGCGGCGCGCCGTAGGCATGGGCGTTATCGAGCAGGTTCGATAAGATCCGTTCGAGTGTGGCCGTCGGCAGCCGGAAACCGGCGCCGGTCGCCAATTCGGTGCGTACGGGGGGACTGCCCGGCGCAACGGCGCGATAAGTCCGAGCGATCCGCGCGCATTGTTCGTCCACGACCACGGGTTCGCTACGGTCCGAGCCGTCGTGCGCGAATACGAGGAACTGGTCGACGATGTGGGCCAGTGCATCCACGTCGCGAACGACGCCATCGCGTAGCTTGGCTTCCTCCATCATCTCGGCGCGCAGGCGCAGCCGCGCAAGCGGCGTCTTCAAATCGTGGGCCACCCCGGCCAGCATGACCGCGCGGTCCTGCTCGGTACGCGACACCTCGCGCACCATTTGATTGAAACCGTGCGTGAGCGCACGCAGCTCGCGCGGACCGCGCTCGGCGAGCGGCGGTACGCTCTGCCCTCGCCCGAAACGTACGACGGCTTGGGCGAGCGCGCTGATAGGCTGCTGGAGGCGCCACGCGACGAACAGCGCGCACATCACGGCAATGCTGAAGATGACTGCAAGCCATTCCAGCATTTGATCGCGCGGCCGCGGCGGATGCAGCGACGTCATCGGTAAGACGATCCAGTTCTCGTCGGTCGCCTCGTGGACCCAAAGCGTCGGCGGGCGGGCCGGCGGCCCAATACGCACGAGCGAGCCCGGCGGCAGACGGTCGCGAATTTCCTCGAGAAAGCGCCTCAGCGGCGGGGGCAGGTCTTGCTTGGCGGGCGGCACCTCGGGGCTAGCCGGATCGACGAGCCGGACGCGAGAAGGCAGCGGGACCGAGGGCGATCGGGCCACGTGCTGGCGCACGGCATCGATCAGAAAGGTCTCTTCCTCGACCGCGTAGCGTGCCTGCGACTGGCTGCGCTCGACACGAATGAGCACGAACCAAGCGAAGTGAGAAATCAGCAGAACGGCGACGACGAGCAGTGCAAGCCGGCCGAACAGCGAGTCAATTGGGCGCCGCATTCGGTTCGCCGTTAGGGACGAAGACATAGCCCCGGCCGCGTACGGTTTGGATAAAACGCGGCGTAGAAGGGTCAGATTCCAAGATGCGGCGCAACCGCCAGACTTGAACGTCGATACCGCGGTCGGTGCCGTCGTACTCCGGCCCATGCAGCAGTTCCAGCAATCGCTCGCGCGTGAGCGTACGCATCGGATGGTTCACGAAAATCTTCAGCAACGCGAATTCGCTACCGGAAAGCGTCAGCGGACGCCCCTCGAGATTGAGCGCGCGCGCCTGAAAGTCAAGTTGGAAGCGGCCGAATGCGAACGGCTCCCGCTGCTCGGGCGCCGCCGACGGAATCGTCCGGCGCCGGCGCAGCACGGCTTGGACGCGCGCGAGCAGTTCGCGCGGATTGAAGGGCTTGCCGAGGTAATCGTCGGCGCCGAGCTCGAGCCCGACGATGCGGTCGACATCGTCCGCGCGCGCCGTCAGCATGATCACGGGAATGTCGTCGCCCGTCGCCCGCAGCTTGCGCAGCGCCGTCAGACCGTCGACGCCGGGCATCATCAGATCGAGCACGATGAGATCGGGGCGTTCGCGTTCAAGCCGGCGCTCGAGTGAGACGGCGTCGTGCAGCACCGACACCTCGATGCCTTGACGGACCAAGTAGTCGCGCAGGAGATCGCGCAGTTCGGCGTCGTCGTCGACGACCAGGATTTGAGTAGCCATGCCGTGAAGTTTAACGCGAGCTACCCGTGTAAGACCGTCACAAACGACGTAAAGGGTTACCGGGCGTTACCGCGAAACTGGCCCGTAACGACGCGTAATAGGCAGCGCGCGTCGCGTAACACGCCCCCGCTTCGCAGCGCATAGCCTGACGTCACGGAGCTTAAGCCTTACTACGGCTTCTCCTTCATTGTTCAGGAGCATCGAATGAAACGACTCTCGCGCTTGCTGTCCGCTACGGCGCACACGCCCCAAACGAATCCGACTTCCCGCCTCTCGCGGCGCTGGCTCGCCGTGAGCGCCGCCGCGGTCGTACTGGGATTGGGCACCGCTTACGCCGCCGAAAACGCGCCGGGCCCCGCCGGCGATACCGGCGGCTGGCATCACGGCTGGCACGGCCACCATCATGACGACGGCATGATGATCATGAAAGAGCTCGGCAAGCTCCACAACGAACTGAAGCTCACGCTGACGCCCGCCCAAGAGCGGCTATGGCAGAACGCACTGCAAACGATGACGCAAGCGCGCGATGCCGCTCGTACCGAGCACGATGCGGCGCGCAAGCAGTTCGAAGCCATGGCGCAGCAGCCCGTGATCGATCTCGATGCGATGCATAACGCCCATCAAAAGCTCGCGGACGACCAGCGGCAACGGCACGAGCAGGTCACGGCGGCTTGGCTCAAGGTCTACGACAGCTTGAGCGAGCAGCAAAAGAAGGTGGTCAGCGACGACATCAAGCAGCACCTCGCCCGCATGGCGCATCGCGGCGGATGGATGATGGAGCACGGGCATGACGCAGCCCCGGGTGCCGCGCCCTCGCAAACGCAATAAGTCGACGACGCCCCCGCCCCTACCCCTAGCGTGCGCATTCCCTTCGCGCACGCGTTCCTTCGCCGCGCCCTTTCGGGTCGCGGCTTTTTTTTGCCGTTCCGCGCGGAGGCCAATGCGCTGTCTCGCGGCTTCCGGCTCGGGACGCCGATAGACAGAAACAGAACCCGGGTTCGTCGCAGTAGCGCGGCAGCCCGCTTCAGGTAAAATACCGCGCTTTTCCGGCTGGACGCCCTTTCCCCGGAGCGGCGGTCGTCCCGCCGAGGCGCGTTCGTGCTCGAGCGGCGGCCCAGGCAAGCCATTGCGGCGCCTGGCCCATCGTCGCCCGCCGCGGACGCTCAGGCTGGCCCCAATATTGGCCGCACGCCATTTTTGGCCGCTTAGTATTTCGTTTCGCGGTGCACGCACATTCCCGCGCGCCGTCAAGGACTGCACTTCCAACCATGTTTCTTCAAGGCTACGGCCCGCTGATCCTCGCCGGCACTTGGCAGACCGTCAAGCTCTCGCTGCTGTCGCTCGCGCTGGCCTTCGTTCTGGGCCTCGTCGGCGCGGCGGCGAAGCTCTCGAAAAATCCGGTGCCGAGAAGCATCGGCACGGTGTATACGACGCTCGTGCGCGGCGTGCCCGATCTCGTGCTGATGCTGCTGCTGTTCTACAGCATCCAAATCTGGCTCAACAACTTGACCGATCTGGCCGGTTGGGACGAGATCGACATCGACCCGTTCGTGGCCGGCGTCATCGTGCTCGGCTTCATTTACGGGGCCTACTTCACCGAAACGTTCCGCGGCGCATTCCTTTCCGTGCCGCGCGGACAGCTCGAAGCGGGCGCCGCTTACGGCATGACGGGCTGGCAGAGCTTCTCGCGCATCATGTTTCCGCAGATGATGCGTTTCGCGCTACCGGGCATCGGCAACAACTGGCAGGTGATGGTCAAAGCCACGGCGCTCGTCTCGATCATCGGCTTGGCCGACGTCGTCAAGGCCTCGCAGGACGCCGGCAAAGGCACGCTGCGCTTTTTCTTTTTCACGTTGATCGCGGGGGCGATCTATCTCGCGATCACGACGGTTTCGAATCTAGTCCTCCTCTGGCTCGAGAAGCGATATTCGATCGGCGTGCGTAAAGCCGAGCTATAAGATCTGTCTGTCCAAATCCACCATGATCGAGCTGATTCACGACTACTGGCGCAACTACCTGTTCACCGACGGCTATCAAACGACGGGCCTTGCCATCACGCTGTGGCTGCTGGTCGTGTCGATCGGCATCGGCTTTTGCTTGTCGGTGCCGCTCGCTTGCGCTCGGGTCTCGCGCAACAAGGCGATCTCGGGCGCCGTGTGGCTCTACACGTACATCTTTCGCGGCACGCCGCTCTACGTGCAGTTGCTGCTCTGCTACACGGGGCTTTACAGCCTCGACATCGTGCGCAATCACGAAATGTTGAACGCGTTCTTCCGCCAGGGTATGAACTGCACGCTGCTCGCGTTCACGCTCAATACCTGCGCTTACACGACCGAGATCTTCGCCGGCTCGATCAAGGCAACGGCCTATGGCGAGATCGAAGCGGCGCGTGCTTACGGGATGTCGACGTTCACGCTCTATCGGCGCGTGATCCTGCCTTCGGCGCTGCGGCGCGCGTTGCCGTTGTATAGCAACGAAGTCATTCTGATGCTGCATGCGACGACGGTCGCATTCACGGCCACCGTCCCGGACATCCTCAAGATCGCGCGCGACGCCAATTCCGCGACCTACATGTCGTTCCAGGCGTTCGGCATCGCGGCCCTGCTCTATCTGGGCATCTCGTTCGCGCTCGTCGCACTGTTTCGCCGCGCCGAAAAGCGCTGGCTCGCCTACCTGCGCCCGCAAGGCAAGTAACTCATGCATAAGCTTTTCATCGACGATCTGCACAAGCACTACGGCAGCAACGAAGTTCTCAAGGGCGTTTCTCTGAAGGCCAACGCCGGCGACGTGATCAGCGTCATCGGTTCGTCGGGCTCGGGCAAGAGCACGATGCTTCGCTGCATCAACTTCCTCGAACAACCTAGCGCCGGGCGGATTTTCGTCGACGGCGAAGAGGTACGCACGGCCAAGGACAAGACCGGCGCACTGCGCGTATCGGATCAAAAGCAGTTGCAGCGGATCCGCACGAAGCTCTCGATGGTGTTCCAGCACTTCAACCTTTGGTCGCATATGAACGTGCTCGAGAACGTGGTGGAAGCGCCCGTGCACGTGCTGGGGCTCTCTCGCAAGGAAGCCGAGGAGCGTGCGCGAACGTATCTCGAGAAGGTCGGGCTCGCGCCGCGGCTGGAAAAGCAGTATCCGTCGCATCTGTCGGGCGGGCAGCAACAGCGCGTGGCGATTGCGCGTGCGTTGGCGATGAATCCCGATGTGATGTTGTTCGACGAGCCGACTTCGGCGCTCGATCCCGAGCTCGTCGGCGAAGTGCTCAAGGTCATGCAGAAGCTGGCCGAGGAAGGCCGGACGATGATCGTCGTCACGCACGAGATGGGGTTCGCGCGCAATGTGTCGAATCACGTCATGTTCCTGCACCAGGGTCGCGTGGAAGAGGAAGGTGCGCCGCAAGAGGTGTTCAGCAATGCGAAGAGCGAGCGGCTGCGGCAGTTTCTGGCGGGGAGTTTGAAGTAGGAGGGTCGCCGCGGGAGGCAATCAAACCGGGCTTTGCTGAAGCGGCTGCCGATGTTCGGTGATCTCGACGATGGTCGGCGCGGTAACAAGCTTCGCGCCTTCGATGCTCTGCACTTGACGTAGGTCTAGTCGAATGCCCTGCTTCGACTCTTACTGGCATTCGACGCGCGTAGGTGTAATCGGCCTCACCCGGCGACCATCGTCACTCAATAGAAAAACACGCTCACGACATTCGGATACAAGATCAGCCGATCCGTCGATGTGATATCGCGCCACCAGTATTGCACTATCCGAACGACCCGCCAATTCGGTCACGTAGGCGCGGCCATCTCGCGTTCGCAAAGGCTCGCCCTCGGCAGTGGAGAACATGTCCAATGCCTTCGAATCCCGCCCGGTGGACAAGTCCGACAGTGTGAAATAGCGGCACTCGGCTCCGCAGCTATGCACGCCGAGGTAGTACCTGCCGGCGAAGTTGATGCGAACGGGAGCGACTTGCTTTCCCATGTCATCGCGCCAAACGCCGTCGGAATCGTGCGCATAGTAGGACACGACGTGCAACGCCCCCGTGTAGACCGGTACCGGATAGTCGGAAAACTTCGGCATCGGGGTTAGGCCATCCCCTTGTGCGGATGAACCGACGTACAGGCAAAGCGAGATCGCTAGAACTGCATGACGTTTCTTCATTGGCATGCGGCTTTTGAGCTAACCCGTGCATCGCACACTGTCTGCGGCGCACGCGAGGACATTGCTCGACGTACCTCCGATAGTTGGCGGTGTCGACGTTAAGGATCGCGGGCGTATCCGGATCGTTCGTCACATCGAACGCCTTCATCGTATTGACGTCCAAATTTGATCTGGCATCTCGACTACATATTCGTGTCCGAGGAGGCAAAGACTGCTTCGCTCTGGCCAAAGAAAATCGTTCGCGGCCGAAGGAACGCAATGGTGGCTGCGCGATTCTCATCCTCCACGGCCGCACAGTATTTCGCGGCCATTTGCGTGAAATACTGCCCACACGTCTGCGCGGCGCCGACGCCGTTCATCGCAGCCGCGGCCTCGTCTCTCGAATGACTCCATGCCGCTTGGCTATCGTGAATATAACGATCGAAAAAGGCCACAACGTCCTCGGGCAATGGACGCGGATCGTTCCATGCTTCCCAGATGGCCTTTTCCCAATCAGCAGCACGGCCACTCGCCACTAAGCGGGACAGAGCGCGCGCCTCGCCTTCGAGCCTATCGTCGGCTTCCTTCGCTTGCTGCTTGTCGTTGTCGAACTCATTATTCCTTGAAATTTGGTCGTTCAGGGCTGTCTCTTGACTGGCATTGCTATCAAGTTCCGCCTGTTGACTCTTTGTCAAAACTCCGCCCTGGGCGCGAAACATAATCAGTCCGGTGTCGTCGTCTCTGAGTGATCTCAATCGATCAAACAACGACCTGTTCGTCTGCTTAGCTTGATGTGAGAGCGCCGCGAGCCGCTGCGGGATTGGCGCCTGCAAGTTGTTCATCCTCAATTTTCGCCAACGCCAGTAGAGTCTCAGATGACCGAAGGTCTGCTCCTCTAGCGATTCACCCGTAGTTTCCAGCGCCCCCATGTAAGTACGAAAATGAGGCAGTACATTCGCATCCATCTTGAAGTGCTCCCGCGCAGCCGTGGGCAGGTCATCGATATTTTTTAGCGGAACACCGGCCATTTGTGCTTCGCGGTACATCGAATATAAAGGCAGTTTCGTGTAGGCATTGGAACGTCCCTGCTCATTCTGAGCGTATCCGCCACCGACATCTGAGTGCACGCCAGGAAATACATATTCGACGACATTGGCCGGGTATCGTCCGTTGCGCCGTACGGAATCGAGAGGAAATGCAAATCGAAGTTCATGAGCGGCCACCATATGAACACATCGCTCGACGATCTGCGGGATGCTTAATTCTCTCGAGTAGGTATTATGATCCCGCGGCAAACCAACCGACGCCACGGTATCAAAGATACCAAGGAAGTAAATACGAAACCTGGCGCCATCACGAACCCACTGCCCGCCTTGTTGCTTCGCTTGCTTGGCGAGCCTGCTAACGAAGGCACGCGCAAGCGTTGCGCCGCGCGAGAAACCGAACACTGCGACATGCACAGTGTTCACCTTCAGGCCGCGCGCCCTTTGCGTATCTGTCGCGACCTTTAGGCGCATTTCCGCCCAATCAATGCGCTCCATGCCCATATAGCCCATCGCATATCCCATGGCGCCACCCGAATCTCCAATCTCTGCAAACTTAGTGCCGACGCCAGGCATGTACTCAGTTGCTATAGCCTTCGAATCGTTTCTCGGCTGGTGCGCAAAGAACAATCGTGCGACGTTCGTGTATGACTGCTGCTCATGGGGGCGGTGGTCTTCGTCATAAAGACTGTTGCTGGTTCCATCGAAGAAAGCCGAGAACCACACGTCCGTCGTACAAGACGAAGCCGTATGGGGTGACTCGATCGCAGCGGGAGCCATTTGGGCTGCGCGGCTCACGAGCTGCGCAGGCGAAAGTGCATCGGGTAACGCCACATCGGGACGAAGCGCCGCGTCGCTCATGGCTGCTCCTTCCGATCTTCGGGCAGTTTTATCCGTGGTTCCGATGACCATTGCGTGACCGCTGCCTCGACGTGCCCATCCGGATAAAAGTGCACCTCGAGATTCTTTGGATCATCCGGAAACGGGGGCTCCACGGAGACTGATGCAACCTTGTGAATCTCCGGAGCAACGGTATGGCCGGAGGCATCATCGATTCGACCGATTGTCCAGTCGATCCGAAGTCGAACGGCCCGCGTAGTATTCGGTTGCAGCAGCACGCAGCATGTGCTTCCACCACCGCCGGCTGTCGGCGTACTTAACTTCACGTCACCGCCCCATGAGCCATTGCCGCTTTCATCGGTTACAGTGAAGCTAGATATATACCGATTAGTGTAGTTATAGCCTTCTATGGCCAATCCGATTGGCTTCGCTCGCGAACAGCCATTGAATGCGACCAGGATGAAAGCGGCGAGAAAAATTCGACTTGACGTTTGCATAACTTGCTCAGAATTTACGCAATTATTTTGATTGCTCGTTGAATCGTTGCAGGATCGACATTTCAGGTTAGCCGAGGTCTACTCCATATGGTCCATGTCTACCTTCGTCGACAGCAACCGCAGACTAGCCCCGCTGCTCAAGCCGTCCACCGATCTCTGCTGCGACGGCTGCCAGCGATACGTTCCCAGCAGTCACCGATTGCACCAAATGTCCCACGCGGGTGTCATCAATCCACTGCACGCCGTGGGCCCCCGAAAGCGCAGCGACGATGAATAGATCTCCCATAGACCTTTTTCCCAACCGCTCGCCAATTTCTAACTGCTGGATACAGAACGCCTTGCGCTCAGCCGATGTTAGTGACTCCATGATTGACGGGCCATGGGCTTCAATATAGCCCGCCAGCGCGATACGATTCGCAAGTCCCTCGAACCGATCTTGTTCGTTGCGATCAAGCCGCAGCGGGCAACTAAGTTCAGACGCAGGCTCCCATACTGGACGTTGCAACTGCTTTAGGACATCGTCCTCGTCCAAATAGCTCCACGCGCTCAACGGCCGCCATAGCGCAGCCTGCCTCCCAAAATCGAAACAAGCAATCGTGTCCTCCATGATGCGTGGATCGTAGGGACGAAGTATCGCCGCAGTAGCGCCGAATTCCGCTCGTATAAATCGAGCAAAATGCTGTGCAAGTACTTGCCTTGATAGGGGCGACCACACCCAACTCGCTAAATGGTATCGGACAGCCAATGCAGCAATCTGGGCAGCGAGGTCACCTTCGAGCGCCGGGATCGACACAAGCAATGGCGAAGCATCTGCACGCGCATCATTGAATGCGTACGCAAATAGTGGCTCCGCTTTTGCACCAATCAGTTCCGCCGCGAGATCACCATACGACTTGCCCATTTCGTCGGTTGAAGCTGCGGCGTAGACCGTGCTATCGAGAAGACAGTATAGGGATAGTCCATCTCGCTGCTCGGCCGCTATCAGCTGCAACTGCTCGATTAGTTCTCGATCATTCATATCAATTGCTGATGGCGAAAGGCATCTTGGCGCGTGCTGCACGGATCATGCACTCTACGCAGATCTCGCGCGGCAGTTGCGGCATCGGATAGGGCATTTCCGTCGGCCCCGCAAATATCCGCTTAGCCCCTTTCACATCGATCGTTCCAGGCGCATGCATTTCGATATTGCCGTCCTTGATCCGGATATACGCCCCGCCAGAGGTCAACAAGATCTCGCGCTTGCCTGCCATTTCGATTACATCGGCAACCGAAACGAGCTTCACACTTTTTTGCGCCTGCAATTCGATTCCATCGCCGTGAGCCTGCACTTCGACCTTGCCCTTCGCCGCAAAGAGCTTCATCCCCGCGTTCTGCACAAAAAGGCTGAGCTTTTCCGCGATCGAGGCAATCAACGATTTCCCGCTCGCGATATGCGTACTCCCGCCGCTGACGACATTCACGTGCTGATCGGCGCTGACCTGCACCGATTGCTGCGTCGACAACGCAATGCCCGAAGGACTCGCCATCAACATGACTGGCTGCGCAAACCCATTCGCAGTGCCCGTCCCACCGCCCGCCGTTCGGCCTGCACCCGACGCGTCGCCGGCCGTCTTCTTTTGCGTCGCATCGGTAAACGCCTTGAGGGCGTCATATCCGTCTTTCAGGCTTTCGGCCTGATGCGCCGCGCTCGCGTCGGAAAGGCCCTCGATCACGCTTTCGGCATTCACGAGTTCCGCGCGCACCTGCGCGACATCCAACGGCTGCTTGGTGGAGGCCGGATAAGTCGACACATACAGACCCTGCTCTGCCCGGACCGCGCCATAGGCACTCGATTTCAAATCGAAGCCGCTACCCAGATACCCGCCGCGCGTGTTGCCGGTGTGATCGACGAGATAGCCAAGATGCAGATGCGAGTCGGCACTCGTCGAATAAAGATGGATGCGGTTCTGTCCGGTAGCATCGTCCAATACGAGCTGATTGAAGCCGCTACCCGCGTATTCCTTTGACCGGATACCCGACAGTAGCCCGTTCGAATGCCAGACGGGCGGCGTCGGCCCGCCGTGCATCCGGCCCATGATGACGGGCCGGTCGCAGTCGCCGCCCATGAAACCGACAACAACCTCGTCGCCTTTGCGCAGCGGAAAGTGGCCGCCGCGCCTCGATCCCGCGTCGGGAAACGCCGCACGCACCCAAACCGATGCGCCTTCGTCTCCCTGATTGCGCCGGTTCCAAGGAAACCATACCTTCACGCGATTGAGCGCGTCGGTATATATCTCCTCGCCGTCAGGTCCCGCGACGATGCCAGTTTGCATTTCCAGGACCGGCTTGCGATGCTCGAAAGGACTGCGAAAGGGCGTGCGGCGCCGCTGTGCTTCGATCTCCACCTGGAAGAATCCGTCGCTGCCGTCAGGATGGCGCACCTTTACGCCGCCACCATTGAAGCGCATCGCGCGAAGTACCTGCGAGCTCAGGCTTTCGGCGAAATCGGCGATCTCGTCCATCCCCGGCAGATTGTTGCGAATCGTCCACCGCGTCTCGAGAATCGCGAACTGGCGATCTTGTTCGGGCTCTTTGTCGTGGATAGGGTGACCGGCCAGCGTGAACCAATAACCCGGCATCGCGGAGCGCAAGCTTCCGATGCCTTCGAAACGCTTCATCTCCGATTCCCATGCCTGGACTCGCGCCGTCGCTTGCTGCTCGCCGCGGTCGCGTATCCCCCAGGTGTAGGCGCCGGTGTAGTCGTAGACCTCACCATCGACCGCGCCATCGGTAGCGGAGCTCGCCGCGCTATCGACTTGCTTCGGCAAGTCGGGGCGCTTGTAATCGAACGTCCGAGTGGTGAGCGTGGCACTTTGAATCCGCTGCCGCTCCGACCATTGCGTGAATCCATCAACCTCTTCGCGCAGACCGGTACGAATGAAGCGCACGGTTTTATCTTCGAGCTCCGGCACGAAGTAAAGATCGTCCATCAACACGAGCGTGTGCGACTTGCCGTCACGCGCCTGTTCGAACCGTCCGAAAACACCCGCTTCTTCCAAGCTGCGATGAACGAAGTTCCAATCGTCCTCCCACTGCACGCGATTGGAATACTGCGGCATCGACTCGCGCAGATCGAATCGATAAGCGCCCCGGGCCTGCGGGTGCTCGTCGAACACGTCCGCGAGGATTTGTTCGCCCGTCTGCTCCTGCCAGTCGCGCAGATCCCGCCTCAGCGGCAAGAAACACATCCACGACGAAAAGCTGAGTTGATAAAACGTCAGATAACCGTCGCCACCCAGCCGGGAGAACGTTTTTACAAAGCCGTGATGCGGGAAGTAGCTGCGGTCGGTTTGCTGAAGCCACAGGGTTACCGGCTGCGCGATAAGCGCCTGCAAGTCAATTTCGCGGCCTTTGACGGAAGCGGCTTCGACAACGAATTCGTAGTCGCGGCCAAGGCGCGATACGCCCTTCGCATAGAGCGGCAGCAACCAATCTTCGCCCAGCGGCGTGTCGAGCCGAATCAGCCGGCCACGCTGCACGCCGCCGGCATAGATCGCTTCGGATAGGGTATTCGATCCCATCGGGATGGGCCCTCTCAGATTCTTGTGCGTTTTATTGGAAGCCAATTTTATCGAATCGTCGTAGCAAATGCGATGGCACGCGCTCTGAATTCGGAACATCCCCAGCATTAACTGAACGGTCACCCTACTCGTCCGCGCGCTCGCGACGACGGCAGCAGGCACTCAGTCACGCCACGAAGCCGCAATTAGATATGCACCAAACTCGCCCATTTTGACGACACCGCCCGCACTGCAACTACCTCCAACAATATTCCCCGTCAATCCCCAAAACCCTGAACGACAACTTTGCGCAACATGTGCGTCGGTTGTCGCACTACGAGCTACAAGGGCCTGCGGCCGAGCGCGGCACCCGGTCCCAGCATATGAATATGGCAATTAAGAGACACCTGCTAGCAAGACTACGATTTGCTTGGCCACAGGCATGTATTTTTGCTAAATTAGTAACCAAAGTAGCAAAACAAAGTTCTGCAAATGTAGTTTTACTTCAAACGAGGAGACACCGCCCACGAGCGGCCTCGAACCCGAGCGCAGCACGTCCGGCTCACCAAGCCAGCAGCTAGCCCTCGAGCGTTCCGAAGGATCTCCCTGATACTGGATTCCCGCTCGGGCGATGGCCTCGCCCGAGCGCTATTCGCAGTAGTGGCTTCACTTTTGACAGGGTAAATGGAGGAGAAGATGAAGAAAGCATTGCTCGCCGCGGCGCTCATGTCGGCTGGCGTCATCGCGCACGCACAAAGCAGCGTGACGTTGTACGGCCGCTTGGATGCCGGCCTCGAGTACATCAGCGGCCTGCCGAACGCTAGCTACACCGGTTCGACCTCGCGTTGGCGCGCTGAGAGCGGTGACTGGGGCACGAGCCTGTGGGGCATGAAGGGCGTGGAAGACATCGGCGGCGGCAACCAAGTTCTGTTCAAGTTGGAAGGCAGCTTCAACACGATGAACGGCACGGGCCCCGGCAATAACGGCCTGTTCAATCGCTGGGCCACGATCGGTCTGTCCAATGCGAACTACGGTACGTTCTCGTTGGGCCGCATGCTCTACATCGCCAACGGCGTGTGGGACTTCGATCCGTTCGGCCAATCGAACTGGTCGTCGGCATCGCTCGTACGTGGCCGCAACTGGCCGCAGTCGAGCAACAACATCGCGTACCAATCGCCGAAGTGGAACGGCTTCGACGTCTACGGTCAGTACGCGCTGTCGAACTCGACGAACTGGAACGGCAACAACCCGAACGGCCAAGGCCGCGAAGCAGGTCTGCAATTGACGTACACGAGCCCGCTCTTCCAAGTGCGCGGCATGTACGATGAAATCCGCAACCCGGCAAACGGTACGCTCAACGGCGGCGACGGCGCATTCTCGTATTCGCGCGAATACACCGCCGGCGTGAACGTGTTCCTCGGCCAATTCAAGATCCAAGGCGTCTACCAAGCGCTCCGTACGTCGGGCTACAACGGTGCCGCAGGCGCTCCGACCTCGCTCGATCACGAATGGGGTGGCATCACGTGGCAAGCCACGCCGGCTGCGGCCGCAATCGCCGCGGTTTATCACGTGAACGCGAACAACGGCTTCGGCAATGCGACGATCTACACGATCGGCGGTTCGTACAACTTGTCCAAGCGCACGCTGCTCGACATCCAGATCGCGACGGTGCGTAACAGCAAGTCGGCGAACTTCGGTCTCGACGCAAACTCGTTCGGCAACGGCGGCAACGTGACGTCGGGCACGACGACGACGTACAACGAAAACCCGCTGCCTGGCCACAGCCAAACGGGCGTCTACGCAGGTATTCAACACTCGTTCTAAGCGAGTAGCGTAGCCAAAAAGAACAGATTTAACTGAGTTTCACAGTTTCAAGTTTCACGCTGCTGCGAGAGGCGCGTATCGGTGCGGTGTCCCGTCAGGGCATCGCACCGTTTTTTTTGTATCGACGTTTTATAGCGTTTGTAGCAACGCGTGCCGGCGTCGTCGGTGCGGCTCGCCACGCACGCGCGGCGAGCGCCCCGGATTGGTATTTCGCCGAGGCGTAGCCGCGTCAAACCGCCGCTTCGTTTTCTTCGCCGGTGCGAATTCGAATGACCCGCTCGACTTCCGTCACGAAGATCTTGCCGTCACCGATCTTGCCCGTGCGCGCCGCGCCGATGATCGCGTCGATGACCTGGTCGCATTGCGCCGCCGCCACCACGACCTCGATCTTCACTTTCGGCAGGAAATCGACGACATACTCCGCGCCGCGATAAAGCTCCGTATGTCCCTTCTGGCGGCCGAAGCCTTTGACTTCCGTGACGGTCAGCCCCGTCAGGCCGACTTCGGCCAGCGCTTCACGGACTTCGTCGAGCTTGAACGGTTTGATGATGGCGGTGATGCGTTTCATGATGTGCCTCGTGGGAGTCCGACAAACAAGTGGATCGATTCTACGCCGCGGCGCGGCAGGTTCACTGAACGGGTTCGGTATAGCGCGACGTAATCGGGTAGCGCCAGTCGCGGCCGAACGCCCGATGCGTGACGCGAATGCCGATCGGCGCCTGACGTCGCTTGTATTCGTTTAGCTTGATCAAGCGCGTGACGCGCGCAACGTCCTCGCGCGCATAGCCGGCCGCAACGATCTGCGCAAGCGAGCAGTCCTCTTCCATGAACATGCGCATGATCGCGTCGAGCACGTCGTATGGCGGCAGGCTGTCCTGGTCGGTCTGGTTCTCGCGCAACTCCGCCGACGGCGCCCGCGTGATGATGCGCTCGGGAATGACGTCGCGTTTAGCAAACGACGACGCGCCGTTGCGGTAGTGGCACAGACGATACACAAGCGTCTTGGCGATGTCCTTGATGACGGCGAAGCCACCGGCCATATCGCCGTAAAGCGTGCAGTAGCCCACGGCCATTTCGCTCTTGTTGCCCGTCGTCAGCACGAGCGAGCCGAACTTGTTGGACAGCGCCATCAACAGCGTGCCGCGTATGCGCGCCTGAATGTTCTCCTCGGTCGCATCCTCGGGCAGGCCCTCGAATTCGCTTGAAAGGGCCCCGCGGAACGCTTCCATCATCGGCGCGATCGCGATTTCGTCGTAGCGCACGCCGACGCGTCGCGCCATCTCGGCCGCATCGGACGTGGAGATATCGGCCGTATAGCGCGAGGGCATCATGACGGCACGCACGCGATCGGCGCCGAGCGCGTCGCAGGCGATCGCCAACACGAGCGCCGAATCGACGCCACCCGACAAACCGATGATGGCGCCGGGGAATCCGTTTTTGCCGATGTAATCGCGCACGCCCAGCACGAGCGCCGCATACACCTGCGCTTCAAGCGAATCGGCCTGCGCGAGCTCGCCCGGAAGCGGCCGGCCATCCTCGAATTCGACGATCGCATGGCCCTCGGCAAATTGCGGCATCCGCGCGACCATTTCGCCTTGGGCATCGAGCACGAACGAGCCGCCGTCGAAAATCAGTTCGTCCTGACCGCCCACCATGTTCACATAGGCGACGGGCAAGCCCGTCTCGGCGATGCGCGAGCGCACGATATCGACGCGGGTCGCTTCCTTGTTCATGTGGAACGGCGAGCCGTTCGGAATCAGCAGCACTTGCGCACCCGCCGCTTTCGCGAGTTGTGCGGCCGAGGCGTGCCAGGCATCTTCGCAGATGATGATCCCGTACTTGACGCCGTCGAGCGTAAAGACGAAAGGCGTCGTGGCCGACGCGAAGTAGCGTTTCTCGTCGAATACCTCGGTATTGGGCAGGTCTTGCTTCATGTAGGTGCCGACCACGCAGCCGTCGACGATCAGCGAAGCCGCGTTGTAGGTGTCGACAGGCGACACGCCGCGCTCGATAGGCCGGTTTGCATTACCATGACCGCTCTCGCTATCGACAACGCGGTGCGGATGGCCGACGATCACATGCAGCCCGGTCAGCGGTTTCAGCCGCTGCGCGAGTTCGGCGAGCGCCGCGGCGCTGGCGGCATAAAACGCCGGGCGAAGCAGCAGGTCTTCGGGCGGATAGCCCGATAGCGAAAGCTCGGGCGTGATGACGAGCTTGGCACCGTCGCGATGCGCGGCTTGCGCGCAATCGACGATTTTCGCGATGTTGCCGGCGAAGTCGCCAACGGTAACGTTGATTTGGGCTAAAGCGATACGGGTCTTCATGGGCAGTGAGCGGCAAGCCGCTTAGTGCGGCCGGATGACTCGACAAAAAGGAACGACGGGCGCGCCGCGCCGTCCCGCTGAACACGGTTAGACAGTTGAAACAGGAACGCATCGATTATCGCATGGGGCTCCTCGGCTCGCCGGCCGAAGTCGACGCACGTGAATGGAATGCGCTCGTGGCGCGCCAGGAGCAGCCAACGCCGTTCCTGCGGCACGAGTTCCTGAGCGCGCTCACGAGCACGCAATGCGCGACGGAAGACACCGGCTGGGGGCCGCGCTTCGTCACGCTCGTCGACGACAAAACAGGCGCGCTCGCCGCCGCCGCGCCGCTGTACGTCAAGAACCATTCCTACGGCGAATACGTGTTCGATTGGGCCTGGGCCGACGCCTATCAGCGCAACGGCCTTGCCTACTATCCCAAGCTCGTCTGCGCCCTGCCCTTCACGCCGGTGCAGGGCACGCGTCTCATGGCCGTGGACGACGCCGCGCGTCGCCAGCTCGCGGCGACGCTCGTCGCGCTGGCGGAACAGTCGGAGGTATCGTCGCTGCACGTGCTCTTCCCCACCGAACAAGAGGCCGACGCGCTCGCGCAAATGGGTATGATGCGCCGCCAAGGCATCCAGTTTCACTGGCTCAACGACGGCTACCGCCACTTCGACGATTTCCTCTCGACGCTCGAGCAAAAAAAGAGGAAAAACATCCGCGCCGAGCGGCGCAAGGTACGCGATGCCGGAATCACGTTTCGGCGCGTGCGTGGAGAGGACGCGACCGACGCCGATTGGCGCTTGTTCAACCGTTGCTATCGGCAAACCTATCGCGAGCACTTTTCGTCGCCGTACCTGAATCTGGATTTTTTCCGGACGATCGGACAATCGATGCCGGAGAACCTGCTGCTCGTCATCGCCGAACACGAGGGGCGGCCCATCGCGAGTTCGCTGCTCGTCTACCAACGCGACGAGAAAACAGGAGGAACGCTCTACGGGCGTTACTGGGGCGCACTCGAACACGTGCCGTGCCTGCATTTCGAAACGGCTTACTATCAGCCGCTCGAGTTTTGCATCGAGGAAAAGCTGGCGATGTTCGAAGGCGGCGCGCAAGGCGAGCACAAGATGGCACGCGGCTTCATGCCCACCGTGACGCACTCGGCGCACTGGCTCGCGCACCCGGCGTTCGCCGATGCGGTCGCGCGTTTCCTCGACAACGAGGCGAACCTTATCCACGCACACGTCGACGAACTACGCGAGCACGATCCGTTCAGAAAGCGCGCCTAGCGCGGGATGCATGGTAGAAGACAGAAAAACGAAGAGCCCCAAGCGCGATGACCTGGTTTCTCTATTTGATCGAGTGTGACGACGGCAGCGTCTACACGGGCATCGCCACCGATGTCCAGGCACGGTATGCGAAACATGCGACCGGCAAGGGCGCCCGCTATACGCGCGCGCGCAAGCCCGTCGCGCTACTCGCCTCGTTCGAGCTTGCCGATCGGTCGAGCGCATTGCGCGCCGAATACCGAGTCAAGCAACTGTCGGCGGCAGACAAGCGTGCGCTCGCGGCAGGCGCGCGCACGCTCGCCTCGGTACTTACTTCTTGAAGTTCGCGATGCCTTCGGTGATTTCCTTGTGCGCAGCATCGATGCCGGCCCATCCTTCGACCTTCACCCACTTGCCCTTCTCGAGCGCCTTGTATTGCTCGAAGAAGTGCTTGATCTGGTCCTTCAGGTAAGCGGGCACGTCGTCGATCGACTTCATGTGCGCCGTCATCGGGCACAGCTTGTCGTGCGGCACGGCGACCAGCTTCGCGTCGACGCCCGATTCGTCGGTCATTTGAAGCATGCCGAGCGCACGCGAGCGCACGACGCAGCCCGGGATCAGCGGGAACGGCGTGATGACGAGCACGTCGACGGGATCGCCGTCGCCCGAGAGCGTTTGCGGAATGTAGCCGTAGTTGACCGGGTAGCGCATGCCGGTGCCGATGAAGCGGTCGACGACGAGCATGCCCAATTCCTTGTCCGCTTCGTACTTGACCGGATCGCTTTGCGCCGGGATTTCGATGATGACGTTGAAGTCTTGCGGAAGATCCTTGCCCGCGGGGACGTGATTGAAGCTCATGGCGTTCTCTAGTGGAAATAAAAACGGGAAAACGTGAGGCTCGCGCCGCCGCACGCGGCGGCGGTGCACGGCTGGTCGCGACGCGCTGCGCGCAGCGCCCGCCGAGCGGCAAGCAGGCAGCAAGCATTGCGCGCCATTATAGCCGAGCGGCGCGTGTGCACTTCCCGCGTGGATCGCGCCATAATCGCGCTAGTGACGGGTTCCGCATTACCCCGAGGGGGCTTGGATGGAAGAAGCGAAGCACTTCATCGGCGGCAACTGGGCCGCGCCTGCCTCGAGCGAGTCGATCGAGACGATCGATCCGTCCGACGGCCAGTCCTTCACGCGCATCGCGCGCGGTAACGCCGACGACATCGACGCGGCCGTCGATGCCGCCCGCACGGCCGCCGGCGGCGCGTGGGGTCAAACGAGCGCCGCCGAGCGTGGCCGGATCCTGTACCGGCTCTCGATGCTCATTGCGACCTGCGGCGACGAGCTCGCTCGCCTAGAAGCCCGCGATACCGGCAAGCCGCTGCGCGAAGCACGCGCCGACGCCGCGGCGCTCGCCCGCTACTTCGAGTTTTACGCCGGTGCGTGCGACAAGCTGCACGGCGCGACGCTGCCCTATCAGTCGGGCTACACGGTCATGACGGTGCGCGAGCCGCATGGCGTCACCGGCCATATCGTGCCCTGGAACTACCCGATGCAGATCTTCGGACGCAGTGTCGGCGCCGCGCTCGCCGCCGGCAACGCATGCGTCGTCAAACCGTCCGAAGACGCGTGCCTGTCGCTGCTGCGCGTGGCGGCGCTTTCCGCCGAAGCCGGCTTGCCGGCGGGCGCGCTGAACGTCGTAACAGGCTATGGAACGGAAGCGGGCGCAGCGCTCGCGCGTCACCCAGGCGTCGATCATATTTCGTTCACGGGCTCGCCGAGCGTGGGGGCGCTCGTCTCGCAACTGGCTGCCGAGCACCACGCCCCCGTCACGCTCGAGCTCGGCGGCAAATCGCCGCAAATCGTCTTCGCCGACGCCGACCTCGACGCCGCACTCCCAATGCTCGTCGCGGCGATCGTTCAAAACGCCGGGCAAACATGCTCCGCGGGCAGCCGCATCCTGGTCGAGCAGGCCGTCTACGGCACGCTGCTCGAGCGCCTAGCCGCGGCTTTCAACGCGCTGCGCGTCGGTCCGAGCGAACGCAACCTCGATTGTGGCCCGCTCATCAACGCCAAACAACACGCGCGCGTGGCAAGCTTCGTCGCCGAAGCCGAGCGCGATGGCATCCGCGTCGCCGGTCGGGGCGAGATCGTCGCCGATGCACCGAGCGGCGGGTTCTATCAAGCGCCGACGCTGTTCGCCGACGTGCCCGCCGCGCACCGGATCGCCCAGGAAGAGATCTTCGGCCCCGTGCTCGCCGTACAGCGCTTCGAGGACGAGCAAGAGGCGCTGGCACTCGCGAACGGCACGCGCTATGGGCTCGTCGCCGGCCTTTGGACCCGCGACGGCGCAAGGCAAATGCGCTTGGCGCGGCGGCTGCGCGCGGGCCAAGTCTTCATCAACAACTATGGCGCCGGCGGCGGCGTCGAATTGCCGTTCGGCGGTACGGGCCAATCGGGCCACGGTCGCGAGAAAGGCTTCGAAGCGCTGTACGGCTTCACCACGCTCAAGACGATCGCGATCAAGCACGGCTAACCGCTCGCGTTGGACCGGCCGCAAGACGTAAGCCATAAAACGCATCGCGCAATACATCGACAGGCCGAACGGGCCAGGAGGAAGACACCATGCGGTTGGAGGGCAAAACGGCGGTGGTCACGGGCGCCGGCTCGGGTTTCGGCGAAGGCATCGCCAAGACATTCGCGCGCGAAGGCGCGAACGTGGTGGTGAACGACCTGAACGGCGCGGCGGCCGAACGGGTCGCCAGCGAGATCGCGCTTGCGGGCGGACGCGCCATCGCAATCACGGGCGACGTCACGAAAATCGACGACTGGCACACGCTGCGCGAGGCGGCGCTCGACGACTTCGGCCGTGTGCACATCGTCGTCAACAACGCGGGAACGACGCATCGCAATAAGCCGGTCATGGACGTGACGGAGGCCGAGTTCGATCGCGTCTACGCGGTCAACGTCAAAAGCATTTTTTGGAGTGTGCAGGCGTTCGTGCCGCACTTTCGCGAGCAAGGCGCCGGAGTCTTCGTCAACATCGCCTCGACGGCCGCCGTGCGGCCGCGACCGGGCCTCGTTTGGTACAACGGCAGCAAGGGCGCCGTGGTCGTCGCGAGCCGCGCGCTGGCAGCCGAGCTCGGACCCGACGGCATCCGCGTCAACTGCGTGAATCCCGTCATCGGCGCAACGGGACTCCTCACCGAATTCATGGGCTGCGAGGACACGCCCGAGAACCGCCAGCGGTTTCTCGCCGGCATCCCGCTAGCCCGGTTCTCGACCCCGCAGGATGTCGCGAACGCCGCGCTTTATCTCGCCTCCGACGACGCCGCGTTCATCACCGGCGTGAGCCTCGAAGTCGACGGCGGACGCTGCGTCTGATCGCCCACCCCGTACCCGAACGAACTATCACAACGAAGAGGAGACACCATGGCAAGTTCCAATCGCATCGATCCGCTCTCGAAGCTCGCGCCCAGCTCAAGCTTCGAAGCCGCCACTTACCGCAAGGTGTCGTGGCGGCTCTTGCCGCTGCTGCTCGTGTGCTACCTCGTTGCGTATCTCGATCGCGTCAACGTCGGCTTCGCGAAGCTGCAAATGGCCTCGGCGCTGCACTTGAGCGATGCCGTCTACGGCCTCGGCGCGGGCATCTTCTTTCTCGGCTACTTTTTGTTCGAAATTCCGAGCAATCTGATTTTGCATCGCGTCGGCGCGAGGCTCTGGGTGGCGCGGATCATGGTGTCGTGGGGGGTAATTTCGGCGCTCACGATGTTCGTCACGACGCCCGCCATGTTCTATGCGATGCGCTTTTTGCTCGGGCTCGCGGAGGCGGGTTTCTTCCCCGGCATCATCCTTTATTTGACCTACTGGTATCCGGCGCATCGGCGCGGGCGCATGACCACCTGGTTCATGACGGCGGTTGCGCTATCGGGCGTGGTCGGCGGCCCGGTCTCGGGCTATATCCTCAAAAGCTTCGACGGCGCCAACGGCTGGCAAGGCTGGCAATGGCTGTTTTTGCTCGAAGGGCTGCCCTCCGTGCTGGCCGGCGTGCTCGTCTTCTTTCTGCTCGACGACCGTATCCAGAAGGCCCGTTGGCTGACGAACGAGGAAAAGCAACTGCTCGAACGCAACATCGCGCTCGAGGACGCCGGCAAGGAAGAACTTTCGCTCGGCACCGTGCTCGCGAGCGGGCGCGTCTGGCTCATGAGCCTCATCTACCTGTCGTTCGTCATGGGGCTCTACGGTGTCAGTTTTTGGTTGCCCACGATCATCAAAGCCACCGGCGTAACCGACGCTTTCTCGATCGGCTTGCTCTCGGCCATTCCGTTTGCCGTGGCGGTCGTCGCCATGATCGTCGTCGCCCGTAGCGCCGACAAACGGCGCGAGCGGCGCTGGCACGTCGCCATCCCGGGCCTCGCCGGGGCGCTGGGTCTCGTCCTATCGGTTGGATGGGCGCACAACACGATGCTCGCGATGGCCGCGCTCACGCTGGCCACGGCCGGCATCATCACGGCATTGCCGCTCTTTTGGAGTCTGCCGACAGCGTTCCTCGCCGGTGCCGGCGCGGCGGCCGGCATCGCGATGGTCAACTCGATCGGCAACTTGGCGGGGTTTCTGAGCCCCTATGCGGTGGGCTGGCTCAAGCAGGCCACCGGCGCGAACGATTCGGGCATGTATATGCTCGCCGCGTTCATGGTGCTCGGCGCCTTGCTCGCGCTCAGCGTGCCGGCGCGGCTCGTGGACAAGTGAAAAACAGACGCGCGCGGAAAACGCCGCCCACCTTTGCGGTGGGCGGCGCGTAGGCTCAAACGATCTTCATCGCCAGCGCGCTGGCACGATAGTGCTCGGCCGCGCGTTCGGCATCGCCGAGCTCTTCGAACAACCGCGCAAGCGCGCGGTGCGTGCGAATCACGAGAGCATCGTTATCGCCGGCGAGCCGCAAGGCGGACTCCAAGAACGATTGGGCCTTGCCCCAGAGCTGCTGGTGCAAGCACAGGCGTCCCAAGGCGAACAGCAGGTCCGGATCCTCGGTGCGCTCCTTGCGCCAGCCTTCGGCCTTTTGAATCAGCGGCAACGCATCGGCTTGCGCCGTCTCCGGATAGCGACGCAAAAGTCTCGCGTCCCAGTTGTGGGCCAGCGCTTCCTCGACGATCTTGCGCGCATCCTGCTGCCGGTTCAGCGCGATCAGCAGTTCGGCGGCCAAATCGGCCAAGCGCGGAGATTGACGCTCGACGACAGCCAGGGAGTTCCAAAGCGCGAGCAGCGCGTCGGGGTCGTGGCGGCGATCGCGCAGCAAGTTCTCGGCCGCCTGCTGGCGCAAGCGCACGGCGACGGTCGGATGCAGCGCTTCGCGCTTCTCGAGCGTCTTGACGAGCTTGAGCACCTCCGCCCAATTCTTGAGTTGCTGCTGCGCACGCAAGGCGATCTGCTGCGCATGGATGCGGCGCGTGCCCTGCGCCTGCATTTCGGTCAGCGCCATCAACGCGCCGTCCGGATCGCGTCCGTCGGCGCGCATGTCGGCGCTGGCCATCAGACGCGCGTCTTGCCAGTCGGGCGCATCGATGGCGGCGAGCCACTCGTCGCGACGCACGTACTCGCGCATCCGATGCGCGGCCACAGCGGCGACGATGCCGGCCGCGCCCTTGTTCGATTCGAGCGACAACGCTTCGCGCGCCGCTTTCTCCGCCCGCGAAAAGCGTCCCGCATAGAGATTACCGATCGCATCGCGCAAAGCCGCGTGGGCCTTCGCCTCTTTCGCCCGCACGCGATAAGCGGCCACGCGCTGCGGCATCGTCCATACGTTGCGGCCGAAGCGAATCGCCGCATAGAGCACGATAAACAGGGCGACGATCCCGACGACGACGAGATTGAGCGAGACGTCCACGCGATACGGCGGATAGACGATCAGTACCTGGCCGGCGTCGAAATGGCCGACGGTGGCCAGCACGACCGCAAGCACGAACAGCAAAGCGAGCCACAAGAGTCCTCTGAGTGCCATCGTCAGCCTCGGCTCTTATAGTCGTGAATCGCTTGCAGGCTCGTGTTCAAGTTCGGCACCGCGACCGATTGCGCGCCCTGCGCCACGTCCTTGATCAGCGCACGCACCGTCTGCGTCCGTTTGGAGGCACCGTCGAAGTAGCGCGCGAGCGCCGCGTCAGCCTCCTTCAAATCCGACTCGAGCGTCGCCTGATTGCGCGAGAGCAATCCCAAACGAGCCGAGAGCAGCCGTAGCTTCACGTTGTCGCGAATGAATTCGCCTTGCTGCGGCGAATTGAGCATCGCGTCGGCGTTGTCGAGCCGGCGCACCTGTACGAGAGCCCTCAACTCCTCGCCGGCCGCGTTCGCAAACACGCGCCACCAATGCGCTACGCGCGATTCGCCGGGCACGGCCGCGCTCGCCGGCACCGGCGCGGACGCCGGCGCTTTCGCCGCCTGGGCGCTGTGAACCTCGCCGAGCAAGGGCAGCGTGTCCACTTGAGCGATGGCGTCGTCGAGCTTGATCGCAAAGCCGGTCAGATCGGTGGAAGGCGCCGCCCGGAGCTTGTCGAGGTCCTGTGCGATCGCCCGCCGCACGACGACCGCCTGCGGGCTCGACGATCCCGCCAGGCGCGTATCGGCGCTTTGGAGCGCAAAGAGCGCAAGCTGCGTATTGCCGGTGAGCTGCAACTGCTGGCTCGCGCTCGAGAGGATTTGCTCGACTTCGGCGAGCGTCCAATCGTCCCGGTTGGCGGCGAGATTTTGATACTGCTGTTGCAATGCCTGCTGCGCCGTCTGAGCGTCTGCGAGCTTGCCTTGCAGTTGCTGCAACTCGGCGTCGGTCTGATGCGCCGTCGCCGTCGCTTGTTCCGTCTTCATGCGCAGCTCGGCCGTTTGCGCAACGAGCGCCTGCTGCCGCGCGGCGAGTTGGGCATCGAGCCGGTCGAGCTTTCGGTTCAAGGCGAAGGCCGCAATGCCGGTTGCGACGGCCAGCACGATGAGGACGATCCAGACGAGGCCGCCGCGGCGACGCCGCGGCGCGTCGTAGACGGGCGGCATCGGCGGGGGAAACGGCGGCGTCGCAGCCGGCTGGAACGAGGCGGAAGACGATTCTTGGTTCGTATCAGTCATGCGCGAATGAGTCGAGGATGAGGCCTGAGCCGTGGCAGCCCAAGCCGGTGGGTCGAGTGCGGCGCGAGACGATGCGGATAGAGCGCGCAAGGCCGCGAGGATGCGCGCATCGCCGGGGCCGGATGTCGTAATCGTATCAAAACCTACCGCCCGTGCCGTTTCCGCGATGCGCGGGTGCGGCGCGACGATCGGCGCATGCAGCAGAGCCGCGCGTTCGGCGGGCTCGAGCGAGGCGTGCGTAAGCGCATCGAGGTTGCGCACCCCTTCCGAGCTCGTGAGCAGCCAAGCATGCGGCGCGCCGCCGACGAGGGCGCGCACGCGCGCCCAAGCCTCGGCCGACGGCACGGGCACGACGCGCCGGTAGGCGCACACGGCTTCCACGAGGGCGCCCGCTTCGCGCAAGCGATCGGCCAGCCACTCGCGGCCACCGTCCCCGCGCACGATCAGCACGGGCCGGCCGGTCAACGCCGCGAGCCCCAAACGATCCGTCAGCGCGGCAAAAAGGGCCTCGGAGTCGAAGCGTGTGCCCGCATCGCCATTGCCCCCGCCGTTCTCGTTCGCCTCGGCGCTCGCCGAAGCCGGGTCGGTTTCAAGGGCCGTATCCGCCCCGGCCGGTGCGATCACCTGGTGCGACGGCGCCGCGATGCCGTATCGGGCCAGCTCGGCGACGCTACCGGGTCCCACGACGCCGATCGGAACATGCGCCGGCCAAACCAGCCCCGGCGCGGTGCTAAGCGCCCGCTCGATAGCGTTGGGCGAGACGAAGACCACGAGCGCGTAGCGCTCGAGCGATGCCAACGCGCTGCGAAGCGGCGCGTCGTCCGCGGCGGCGGCGATGTCGATCAGAGGAAAGTCGAACGCGGCGATACCCGCGCGCTCGAGCGCCGCGGCAAGGGCAGCCGACTGCCCGGCCGGGCGCGTCAGCACGGCCGTAAAGCGCGCGCCGGCGGCGCGTTCGTCTGGAAAGGCGTGACCGGGCTCGACGCTCGCCATCGATGCGCGCCGCGCTCAGGCCGCCGGCTCGGCGCCGCGCGCGGCCGCGAGTTCGGCCACGACCTCGCGGGCGCCTTGCGCCACGAGCGAGCGGGCGACGGCATCGCCGAGCGCGACCGCATCGGCGGCGTTCGTCACGGCCGCCGACGCCTGGGCAACCGCCGGGCGGCTGCCGTCGGGCATCGAAACGCGGCTCGCAAGGTGCATTTGTCCGCCTTGCCAGAACGCATGGGCGGCAAGCGGCACGTCGCAGCTACCGCCGAGCGCGCGCGACACCGCCCGCTCCGCTTCGACGGCAAGCCGCGTTGGCGCATGTTCGAGCGGCGCGAGCCACGCTTCGAGTTCGGGCCGCCCTGCACGGATTTCGATACCGAGGGCCCCTTGCCCCGCCGCCGGCAAACTGTCTTCGACGTCGAGCAACGCGCGAATGCGCGCGGCCAGCCCGAGCCGCTTCAGTCCCGCCGCGGCCAAAATGATCGCCGCGTAGTCGCCGCGATCGAGCTTAGCGAGCCGGGTATCGAGGTTGCCACGCAACGGCTGCACGACCAAATGGGGGTAGCGCGCGCGCAAAATGGCCTCGCGCCGCAGGCTGGACGTGCCCACGACGGCGCCCGCCGGCAGCGCCGCCAGGGAATCGTAGGTGTTCGAAACCAACGCGTCGCGCGGGTCTTCTCGCTCCATGACGGTGGCGAGCGCGAACCCCTCGGGCAGCGACATCGGCACGTCTTTGAGCGAATGCACGGCCAAATCGGCCCGGCCTTCGGCGAGCGCGTTCTCGAGTTCCTTGACGAAAAGGCCCTTGCCGCCGACCTTGGAGAGCGTCCGATCGAGAATTTGATCGCCGCGCGTCGTCATTCCGAGAATTCGGACGTCGCAAGATGGATATAATTTCCGCAGCGCATCGCGCACGAACTCAGCCTGCCACATCGCGAGACGACTTTCTCGCGAGGCAATGACGAGTTCGGTAGGCGGTGCGGCTGAAAGCGTCTCGGAATTCATAAGTCAACACTTCGAATGACGGGATAGAACATCGAGAAATGGTAGCACGCACGCCTTGCCCCATTTTTCGCGCTAGCCGGCGATACGCGTGCGCAACAGCACATCCTCGGCACCCGGCGCGATCGCCACGAGCGCTTCGCCCACGGACACATGAGCGCAAGCCAGCACGTTTTGTAGTCGTTTGGTCAGTTTTTTTGTAGTTGTCAGCAGTCAGCCCCCTTTTCACCCTGGCTTCACTGAGGAAACCACCGTGACGTCTTCCGGATCGGCGCGCACCGCCCGCCGCAACGATGCATCGCCTCGCTCGTCCAAAAAAAAATCCGCCGCGCTAGCAAGCGCGGCCCCTGCCGCCACCTCGCGCACCGACGGCGCCACACCGCATAAAACGGCCGGCCGCGGCCGCGAGGATAAAGACCAGCCGCTGTTCCAGGACATTCGCTATCTCGGCCGCCTGCTCGGCGACGTCGTGCGCGAGCAGGAAGGCGATGCCGTCTTCGACGTCGTCGAAACGATTCGTCAGAACGCCGTCAAATTCCGGCGCGAGGACGATACGAGCGCATCTCAAGCGCTCGAGAAACAACTGCGCACGCTCACGCCCGAGCAAACGGTCAGCGTCGTCCGTGCGTTCAGCTTTTTCTCGCACCTGGCCAACATCGCCGAGGATCGCCATCACAATCGCCGCCGCCGCATCCATGCGCTGGCGGGCTCGGCGCCGCAAGCCGGGACGATCGCGTATGCGCTGAGCCGGCTCGCGCTGGCGGGCAATCTGGATACCGACACGCTCAAGCGCTTCTTCGACGATGCACTGATCGTGCCCGTGCTGACGGCCCACCCCACCGAAGTGCAACGCAAGAGCATTCTCGACGCCCAGCACGACATCGCACGTCTGCTGGCAGAGCGCGATCAACAGTTGACCGAGCGCGAACGCGCGCACAACGAAGCGATGCTGCGCGCACGCGTGACGACGCTTTGGCAAACGCGGATGCTGCGCGACTCGCGCCTGACCGTCGCCGACGAAATCGAAAACGCCCTCTCGTACTACCGTGCCACGTTCCTCAACGAGATTCCGGCGCTGTACGACGATATCGAAACCGCGCTCGCCGAACATACGGGCGCGCCCGCCCACGTCCCGGCGTTCTTCCAAATGGGTAGCTGGATCGGCGGCGACCGCGACGGCAATCCGAACGTGACCGCAGCCACGCTCGAACATGCGATCACGCGCCAAGCCACCGTCATCTTCGAACACTATCTCGAAGAGGTACATGCGCTCGGCGCCGAACTCTCGGTCTCGAATCTGCTGGCCGGTTCGAGCGATGCGCTGAAGGCGTTGACGGCGGCTTCCCCCGATCAATCGCCGCACCGCGTCGACGAACCCTATCGCCGGGCGCTGATCGGCGTCTACGCGCGGCTCGCCGCGACGGGGCGCGCTTTGCTCGGCGAAGGCACCGTCCACACGCGCAGCGGCGTGCACCGCGAGTGCGAGCCCTATGCGGACGCGCAGGCGTTCGCACGCGATCTGAACGTGCTCGTCGACTCGCTGGGCGCGCATCACGGCAGCTCGCTCGCCACGCCGCGTCTCGCACCGCTCGCACGTGCCGCGCAGGTGTTCGGCTTTCACCTGGCATCGATCGATCTGCGCCAAAGCTCCGACGTCCATGAAGCCGTCATCGCCGAGTTGCTCGCGCGTGCCGGCGTCGAGCGCGACTACGCCTCGCTCGCCGAGGCGGACAAGCTACGCGTGCTGCTGGCCGAACTCGAGCAACCGCGGCTGTTGCGCTCGCCCTACCTCGACTACTCGCCGCTCGTGCAAAGCGAGCTCGCCGTACTGGAAACGGCCCGCGTCACGCGCGAGCGCTTCGGTGCGCGCGCCGTTCGCAACTACATCATTTCGCATACGGAGACCGTCAGCGACCTCGTCGAAGTCCTGCTGCTGCAAAAGGAAACGGGGCTGCTCGAGGGCACGCTCGGCGGCCGCGGCGCCAAAGCGAAGAATTCGCTGATGGTCATTCCGCTGTTCGAAACGATCGCCGACTTGCGCAACGCACCCGTCATCATGCGCGAGTTCTTCGGGCTGCCGGGCGTCGATGCACTGCTCGCCCACCAGGGCGGCGAACAAGAAGTCATGCTCGGCTATTCGGACAGCAATAAGGACGGCGGCTTCCTCACGTCGAACTGGGAGCTGTATCGCGCCGAACTCGCGCTCGTCGCGCTGTTCCGCGAGCGCGGTATTACCCTGCGCCTGTTCCACGGCCGCGGCGGCACGGTCGGCCGCGGCGGCGGTCCGACCTATCAGGCGATTTTGTCGCAGCCGCCGGGCACGGTAAACGGCCAGATCCGGCTGACCGAGCAAGGCGAAGTCATCGCGAGCAAGTTCAGCAACGCCGAGATCGGGCGGCGCAACCTCGAAACCGTCGTCGCCGCCACGCTGGAAGCGTCGCTCGTGCCGCAGGGCAACGCGCCGGCCAACCTCGCCGCTTTCGAAGAGACGATGCAATCGCTCTCGAACGCCGCCATGGCCGCCTATCGCGCCCTTGTCTACGAGACGCCGGGCTTCACCGATTACTTCTTCTCGTCCACGCCGATCTCGGAAATCGCCGAGTTGAACATCGGCAGCCGCCCGGCCTCGCGCAAGCTGCAAGATCCGAAGAACCGCCGCATCGAAGATCTGCGGGCGATTCCTTGGGGCTTCTCGTGGGGGCAGTGCCGCTTGCTGCTGACGGGCTGGTACGGTTTCGGCAGCGCCGTCGCCGCGCATCTGGAAGGCGCGGCGAGCGAGGCCGATCGCACGCGCCGCCTGACCATACTGCGCAAGATGTACAAGAGCTGGCCGTTCTTTTCGACGCTGCTCTCGAACATGGACATGGTGCTGTCCAAGACCGATCTCGCCGTGGCGTCGCGCTACGCGCAACTCGTCGAAGACAAGAAACTGCGCAAACACGTGTTCGAGCGGATCGTCGCCGAATGGGAACGGACCTCGCACGCGCTCTCGGAAATCACCGGCAAGGATGAGCGGCTCGCCGATAATCCGCTGCTCGCGCGTTCGATCAAGAACCGCTTCCCGTATCTCGATCCGCTGAACCACTTGCAGGTCGAACTACTCAAGCGGCATCGCGCCGGCGATTCGAATACGCGTGTACGGCGCGGCATTCACTTGACCATCAACGGCATCGCCGCCGGCCTACGCAATACGGGCTAAGCGCCATTATGCCGGCGCTGTAAAGCGCCGGTTTTAGGCTTGCGTTTAAAAAGGCCGTTCGCGAAAGCGAGCGGCCTTTTTTATTGCGCTGCACCTATTTGTTTCGCTTACCCTTAAGTGTTTATACCGCCCCCAGCGGCTCAAGTTTTATCGCATTCCGGTCGTTAAAAAAATCGTAATACCCGGTTTTGCCGTTCCTACTATGTCAATCATTGGCCTGCAAACCCGACACAGGCGGATACGGCAACAGGCGCCGGTGCGCCGCCCCGAGGCGCACGTCGCAGCTATTTCGCGAGCAAGCGTAGTCGGCAAAAATGCTTGTCGAATCATGATTAACGTGTCGTCCCTTTTTCGATCGCTGGCAAGGATCCCGCATACGTTGCGTGTCAATCACGCGACGGCGCTCGGTTTGATCCTGGCTTTATGGCTCGCACTCGGTGCCTTTTCGACTTGGGATGTCAGAACCGAGTTGACGAACGAACGGCTCCAGGCCGATGCGCTCGCCGACGCGCTCTCGGCCCACACGTCGCGCGTTCTGCGCGAGGCGAATCAGGCGGCGTCCGTCGTCGCATGGCTCGTCCGTCGCAATGGCGTGAACTTGCCGCTCGACGATTACGTTCACTCCGGCCTGCTCGATCTCGACGTCTTCGTTCAAGTTGCGGTCATCGACAAGCACGGCATCTTGCGCGCCTCGACGATTCCCGATTTCAAGCCGATCGACCTTTCCGACCGCGAACACTTTCGCATTCACCTGGACGATCCGAGCACGCGGCTATTCGTCGGCCGCCCCGTGATCGGCCGCATCAGCGGCAAAACCTCGATCCAGCTTTCGGAGCGCGTCAACGACCCGCAAGGGCGCTTTTTGGGCGTCATCGTCGTCTCGATGCCGCCGTCGTACCTGACCGAGCTCTACGATACGCTGCGCCTCGGTCACGACGGTCTCGTCTCCGTCGTCGGCACGTACGATTTCGACATTCGCGCGCGTCGCAGCGGCGATCGCAGCAACCTCGACTGGCTGCGTCTGCCGCAAAACTCGCCGCTGCGGACCGCGCTTTCTACCTCGCCCCGCGGTCATTTCAACGCCGTAAGCCCGATCGACCACGTTCAGCGCACCGTGAGCTACCGGACCCTGCCCGATTACCCGCTCGTGGTCATGGTCGGTTTTTCCAATGCGGAATTTCTCGCCGCGTTCCGTATGCGCATGCTTGCGCTCGTTATCGCGGGTGTCGTGCTGACCGGTTTGATTCTAGCGGCGGGGGCGAAACAGGGCCGGCTATTTCGCCGGCTACAAGCCGCGTCGGGGCGCGAGCGCGAAGCGCACGAACGCACGATCGTGGAGGCGAAACGTGCCGATGCGCTGTTCAAGGCGATTCCCGATGGCGCCCTCGGCCTATCCGCCAACGGCCAAATCGACGGCTACAACCCCCGCCTGCTCGAACTGCTCGGCTGGCAGGGCGACGAAATCGCGACCGCGACGCCTGTCCAAATTGCACAGGCGTTCTTCCGCGACGACCCCAGCGCCGAACACGAGGGCAAAACCGAGCAATTCGCGCAAATGCTCGGCGGAGCGACGCTCAAGCATTCGGCGAACGCCGTGTTCAATCTCGACACGCCGTTCCCTAGCGTCTACGAAATGCGCGTCGAGCGGCGCGGAGCCGACTCGAGCGGCGTCGTCGCGCTGATTCGCGACGTGACGCGCGAACATGCGAACGAGCAAGCCTTGATGCAAAGCGAATCGCGCTACCGGCAACTGATCGAATTGTCGCCGTACGCCGTGTTCCTGATCCAAGAGTTCAAGATCGCCTTCGCCAACCCCAAAGCGCTCGAAATGCTCGGCGCCTATTCGGCCGCGCAAATTCGGGGACTATCGATCGTCGAGTTCGCCCACGCGGAGCATCGCGAAGTGATCGAGGAACGGATCGGCCGTCTGCTGCGGCGCTTCACGGCCGCGCCGGCACGTGAAGAGAAGTGGCTGCGGCTCGACGGGAGCGCGTTCGTCGGCGAAATGACGGCCGTGCCTTACGAGCTCGACGGCGTGCGCGGCGCGCTCGTCATGCTGCAAGACGTGACGGGGCGCAAGGAAGCCGAGACGCAGCGCGACCGGCTGTTCGATCTGTCGCTCGATTTGACTTGCTTGGCCGACCCGGCAGGCCGGTTCAAACGCGTCAACCCGGCATTCACGAAGGTGCTCGGCTGGTCCGCCGACGAATTGCTCTCGCGCCCGTTCATCGAATTCGTCCACCCCGAGGACCGCACGCGCACGATGCACGAAATCGAGAGCCGCCGCCCCGGCGAGCCGATCGATCAGTTCGAGAATCGTTACCTGTGCAAGGACGGAAGCGCGCGCTGGCTCGCGTGGAAGGCGATCCAGCTCGAAGGGCTCATCTACGCGACCGCGCGCGACGTGACCGAAAGCCGCCGGGCCACGAAACAGCTCGAACAGGCACGTGCCGATGCCGAGTCCGCGTCGCGCGCGAAGAGTGCTTTCCTCGCCACGATGAGCCACGAGATCCGCACGCCGATGAACGGCGTCATCGGTATGATCGAAGTGCTCTCGCAATCGCCGCTATCGACCGACCAAGGCGACATGGTCACGACGATCCGCGAATCGGCGCATGCGCTGCTGACGCTGATCGACGACATCCTCGACTTCTCGAAGATCGAGGCGGGCCGGCTTCATATCGAGCGCGTCCCGCTCTCGATCGCCCATCTCGTCGACGGATTGTGTCAATCGCTGATGCCAGTCGCAGAGCGAGCCGGGGTGAAACTCACGAAGTCGATCGCCCCCGAACTACCGCAGGTCGTGCTGTCGGACGACACGCGGCTGCGGCAAGTGCTCTACAACCTAGTCGGCAATGCCATCAAGTTCTCGGGCGGACGCCCCGACAAACCCGGCGCGGTGAGCGTCGCCGTCGAAGCCGAGCCGCATCCGTCGGAGGCAGGCCGCGTGCAGATCCGCTTCCATGTCGGCGACAACGGCATCGGCATGTCCGCCGATACGCTACCTAAGCTGTTCAAGCCGTTCACCCAAGCCGAGGCATCGACGACGCGCCGCTTCGGCGGCACGGGCCTCGGCCTCGCGATCTGCCGGCGGCTGTGCGAGTTGATGGGCGGCGACGTCTCGGCGCGAAGCGAAGTAGGCGTGGGCTCGACGTTCACGGTCAGTCTGCCGTTCGAGATCGGCGAAGCGGCCCTCGACGTTCATCGCGCCCTTTCGCATGCGAGTACCGCCGTGCGCGGCGGCGGACTGGGCTCGAACCGCCCCGCGCCGTCGATTGCCCAGGCCCGCGAACTCGGGCGATTGATCCTCGTTGCCGAAGACGACGCGATCAATCAGAAGGTGATCCTGCGCCAACTGGCCCTACTCGGCCATGCCGCCGAGATCGCCGGCGACGGACGCGAGGCGCTCGCGCTTTGGCGCGCCAACCGCTATGCGTTATTGCTGACCGATCTGCATATGCCGGAGATGGACGGCTACGAACTCGTCGAAACGATCCGTCGCGAGGAAGGCACGAACTGGCGCTTGCCGATCATCGCGCTGACGGCGAACGCCGTGCAAGGAGAAGCGGCCCGCGCGAAGGCCGTCGGAATGGACGGCTACCTGACCAAGCCGCTCCAACTCGCCCGGCTGCAAGCGGTGCTCGATTCGCATTTTCCCGTGGATGACACCCCCGCCGCATCCGAGGTGGCGCCGCCCCCCGAACCGGCGCCGGCTCACACGTGCGCCGTCGATATCGAGGTGCTCAAAGGCATCGTCGGCGACGACCCCGAAACCGTGCGCGAGTTGCTTTGCGACTATCAGCAGTCGGTTGGGCGCTTGGCCGGCGAGTTGCGCGCGCATTGCGAGGCGGGCCGCGGCCGGGAAGCCGGCGCGATCGCGCACAAGCTCAAATCGTCGTCGCGCTCGGTGGGTGCGCTCACGCTCGGCGATTTGTGCGCCGAACTCGAAAACGCCGGGAAAGCCGGCGACCTCGCTCTGCTGGCCAATTGGGCCAAGCAGTTCGATGCGGCGCTGGCCGCGGTCGAACAATCGCTCGATCGGCTACTCGCCGTGGAATCACGATAATCAGGACGGTCAATCATGACGGAACTCAACGATCTGACGCCCAAGCACGCCGCAGTCCTCGTCGCCAGCCAATCCGTGGCCGACGCGGAGCTCGTCGGCAAGCTATTGCAAGACGAATTTCACAACGTGAAGCTGTCGACGAAATCCGAATTCGCCGTCGACGATTTCGAAACGCATCGTCCCTCCGTGCTCGTCCTCGCGTTCGATACGCTCGATGCGGCCCAGCGCTACTACATCGGGCTCTATAGGATGAGCACCGTCGTGCACGAAACGCGTCATCGTGTCGTCGTGCTCTGCAATAAGCACGACGTATGGACGGTCTACGATCTGTGCAGTACCGGTCACTTCGACGATTACGTGCTGTTTTGGCCGGCAACGAACGACGCGCCTCGTTTGCGCATGTCCGTGCATCAAGCGCTGCGCATCATGGCGGCCAAGGAGCAAGCCGGCGACGTCGCCCCGCGCGCCGCACCGGCCGGCGTCAACGCGCCGAACAAGCAACCCGCGAAACCAGTCGAGGCCGATACCGATACGGTATTCGTCGGCTTGCAAGCCGGCGGCGCGCAGCCGGCGCAGACGGCCCCCGGCACGCACGCGCCGGCGCCCAAGGCCGCGAGTCCCGCGCCGCAACGATTGGCCGTGCTCATCGTCGAGGACGACGAATTTCAGCAAAAGCTCATCGGCCGTTTGATGAACGGGCTCGATATCGACGTGTTGTTCGCCGGCAGCGGCGCGCAAGCGATCGAGCAAATGTGGGAGCACAAGCCGGACCTCGTGCTCATGGACGTAGGCTTGCCCGATACGAACGGCGTCGAGGCCACGCGCAAAATCAAGTCGATCGGCCAGTTCGGCCATGTGCCGATCCTCATGGTGACAGGTCATAGCGAACGCAACATCGTGGTCGACAGCCTGAAGGCCGGCGCCGCCGATTTTCTCGTCAAGCCGTTCGACAAGAACACTCTGCACGAGAAGCTGCGCCAGTTCTTGCCCGGCTTGGCGGTATGACCATCGGTAAGCACGGGTGCAGCACATGGAGCAAGCCACACGTCCCCGCAAGATCCTCGTCGTGGACGACGAGCCGTTCGTACTGAAGGTACTCGTTCGCCAACTGACTGCTCTCGGCTACGACGACATCCTTTCGTACGAACACGCGCAAGATGCGCTTTCGGTACTGGAGACGCAGGATCATCAAGTCGACGTCGTCTTCACCGATCTGCAAATGCCCGGCATGGACGGCGTCGAATTTCTGCGGCAACTCGTGCAGCGCGGCTACGACGGACAGGTCGTGCTGGTGAGCGGCGAAGATACGCGCGTGCTCAAGAGCGCGGAAAAGCTCGCCTATTCTCGCGGCTTGCACGTGCTCGGCTCGCTCGCGAAACCGGCCACGCGCGAGCAATTGCAGCAGCGGCTGCACTGCGTCAAACCGCCGGCGCCCGCGGGTCAGCTGCGCGGCACTTATCTCCCCGAGGAACTGCACGCGGCGATCGCTGCCGGTCAAATCGTGACCTGCTTTCAGCCGCAAGTTGCGTTCGCGACCGGTGAACTGATGGGCGTCGAAGCGATAAGCGCGTGGCGGCACCCACGCGACGGGCTAGTCGTCACCGATCGCTTGCAGGCGGGCGAGCAGTACTCCGGAATCCTAAACGATTTGACGCGCACGATGCTGCCGTCGATTCTCGATGAGGCGGCTCGATGGCAAGGCTTGGGCGACGATTTCCGCGTCGCCGTCAATTTGTCGATGGAGGATCTGGCCGCGCTGGATTTCCCCGATTTCATCGTCGATGCCGCCAAGCAGGCCGGGTTCCCGCTTTCTCGAATCGTGCTCGAAATCAACACCGCGCATATCACGCGCGATGGCCTCATTTCGCTCGACGTACTGACGCGGCTGCGCTTGAAGCGCATCAGTCTGCTGCTCGACGATTTCGGCACGGGGCACGCGTCTCTCACGCATTTGCGCGACGTGCCGTTCGACGAACTAAAGCTTCACGGCGGCTTCGTGCATGGCGCGAGCCGGGACACCTCGCTCGGCGCCATCGTCAAAGCAAGCCTGTTGCTTGCTCGTCAGCTCAACATGCGCACGATCGCGCAGGGCATCGACGATCCCGACGATTGGTGCGTGTTGCGCGACTTGTCGTGCGACGTCGCGCAAGGCGGCTTCGTCGGGGTGCCGATGCCCGGCGAGGCACTCGCGACATGGGCCGACGCGTGGGCCGCGCGTTACGCGGCGCTCACGCGCTAGGGACCCGCGCGCGAGGTCCGGCTCATTGCGTGCAACGCGCCTCGATCATGACCACGTCGAGCATGAACGAACCGTCGGGCTGCACGCCGTAATGTTCGCGCACCTCGTCGGGGGCGCTCGCCCACAGCGAGCGGATCGCCTGCACGCGCTCGGCCGGCGTACGCATGCGCGCCACCCATGAAGCGAATTCGATCGGCAAACGCCAGCGCTCCCGTACGGTAGCCGAGCATCCCGCGGCGGCAAACAAGGCGACCCATTCGTCGGCGCGGTAGTTGCGCACATGCGAGCCGTCGCGCAGCACCTCGACAGCCTGCAAATGCGTATCGATCAAAGGATGATCGGCGCCGGCCACGTCGATGAACAGCACTCGGCCGCCCGGCTTGAGCACGCGCCGCACTTCCGTCAGGGCCCGCGGGAGATCGCGCCAATGATGGGCGCTGAAGCGGCTCACGACCCAATCGAACGATGCATCGGCAAACGGCAATTGCTCGGCGGCGCCTTGCTGCGTCCGAATATTGGCGAGCCCTTTGTCGCGGGCGGCCGCGGCCACCGTCGCCAGCATCGGTTCGGCGATGTCGTAGGCGATCACCGAGCGCGCGTGCGCGGCGACGGCAAAGCTCGCGTGGCCGGCCCCGCATCCGAGATCGAGCACGTCGGCGTCCGGCGTCGATCCGACTTCCCGCGCCAGCGCCTCCAGGTCGGCGCCGCTCGCATGAGTCGGGCTCGTCAGATAGGCGGCGGCGGTCGAGCCGAATGCGTCGGCGACCTGGTCGTGATGTTTCATCGGTGCGCTCCTTGGGCAGCAAATAGGGGAAAAGCCGGCAAGCCGGCCTACGCGCCGCCCCAAAATCAACCCGATCGGCCATTTCGACGACGCGTCCCGCTACAATATGACCACGCAGGTACCGGTACAAGCCAAGCAAATATCCCGGTATCGGATCTACCAGGCTGCGACCGCACCCCCCGATCTACCCGACACAACCGATTTCGCCGACCATCATGACCACCGCCGTACCGCCCCGCCCCAGCACGAGCGCTCGTCACGCAGCCTCGGCCCCGTCGCCGGGAACGGCGCTGGAAGCGTCGCCGGCCCGCGCGCTCGGCGAATTCATCCGGGCGCACCGCGAGCGGCTCACGCCGCAGGCCGTCGGCTTGCCGCCGGGCCCACGACGGCGCACGCCGGGGCTGCGCCGCGAGGAAGTCGCCCAAATGTGCGGCGTGAGTCCGACCTGGTACACCTGGATCGAACAAGGGCGTCCCGTCTCCGCTTCCGCCGATGCGCTCGCTCGTATCGCCGTCGCGCTGCGGCTTTCGCGCGCAGAGCGCGCCTATCTGTTCGAACTGGCCGGAGAACGCGACCCGGCCGAGCCCACGCCGGCGTCGAACGACGCACCGGCCACCTTGATCGCAACCGTCGGTTTGCTCGATGCACCGGCCTACGTGCTCGATCGTCAGTGGAACGCGCTGGCATGGAACACCCAAGCGGCGGAACTCTTCGTCGGCTGGCTCGACGGGGCGCCCGAGACGCCGCGCGACCGCAATCTGCTTCGTTTTACGTTCACGGAGCCGGCGGCGCGCACGCTGATCGTCGATTGGGAAACGCGCGCACGCCGCCTCGTGGCCGAATTCCGGGCCGATTCGATCCGCCATCTGAACGATGGCCCGACTCGGGCGTTGATCGATGCATTGAGCGCCGAAAGCGACGAATTCGCGCATTTTTGGGCGTCCCAGGACGTCGGCGAACGCGAGGGCGGCAGCCGGGCGTTCGATCACCCGCGCCACGGGCGTGTCGTCTACGATCAAATCACGCTGCGGCCCGCGCACCGCGAGGACTTGCTGCTCGTCGCGCTCGTGCGGGTGTGAACCCGGGCGCGGCCGGCGCCAAGCGTAAGATAGCGCCTCGAACCCACGACGGCGCCGAAGCCGCCCTATGACGACCTTACCCAACGAACCCACGCCGTCCGCTCTCGCCGCCCTGCTCTCGCGCGTCGCGGCCAGCGACGCTCAAGCACTCCGTACGCTGTACGAACTCACGAGCGCGAAACTGTTTGGCGTCGCGCTCCGTATATTGGTGAAGCGCGAATGGGCGGAGGAAGCGTTGCAGGAGTCGTTCGTCAACATCTGGCGCCACGCCGGCGACTACCGTGAGGCGCTCGCGGGTCCGCTCACGTGGATGGCCGCCATCGTGCGCAATCGGGCGTTGGACTGCCTGCGCCGGCAAAAAGCCGCCACCTCCGACGGCTCGCCGCTCACGACGGAATGGAGCGATTCGCTCGACGAAGTCATCGCGGGCGACGAGCGCGATCCGGCCGATACGGCGCTTTTGTCCGAACAAGCGAAGCAACTTGCGATTTGCCTATCGCGGCTCGATGCGAGCCAGCGCCAGGCCGTCGCGCTGGCGTATCTGCGCGATCAAAGCCACAGCGAGATCGCCGAGCAGCTCTCGGTCCCACTCGGCACGGTGAAGTCGTGGGTGCGCCGCGGGCTTGAAAAACTGAAGATTTGCATGGGGGGCAAGTGATATGAACTTGCACCGGAATCCCGATTTGGTCGACCGCCTTGCCGCCGAATACGCGCTTGGCGTGCTGCGCGGCAGCGCGCGCAAACGCTTCGAGGCGCTGGCGCGCCAAGATCGCCGTATTGGACAAGCCGCCGAAAGCTGGCAAGCGCGCATCGCGGCGATGACCGAACTCGCCCCGAGCGTCGCGCCGCCCGCGAGCGCATGGGAAGGCGTGGAGCGCAGGCTCGGTTTGAACACGGCATCCGCGGGGTCGGCAGCCGCCGCTTTCGCTTCCGCACCCACTCGCCGCGCCGGCGCGCGTACGGCATTTGGCCAAGCGCGCTCGCGCTGGTTCGACTCGCTCGCCTTCTGGCGCGGCTGGTCGATCGGAGCGACGGGCCTGGCGCTCGCCGCGGCGGTGACGCTCGCCGTTACGCTGCGCCCGTTCGCGCCGGAAGGCGCCCCGCCCGCGGCGGCGCCCAGCGGCGGGAAGATCGAGCGCGTCGCGTACGTCGCGGCGCTCGTGCCGCCCGATCAGCCGAAAAGCGCGACGATGGCGTTCGTGATGTGGGACGACAAGAACGCGATGGCGAGCGTGCACCGTATGACCGGGGGCAACGCGCCGCCGCCCGGCAAGAGCGAACAGCTTTGGGGCGTGATGCGCGACGGCCGCATGGTCTCGCTCGGCATGCTGCCGGCCGGCGAAGTCGTCGCCATGAAGCTGCACGGCATGAACACCTACGTGAAGCTGGCCATATCGGTCGAACCGATGGGCGGCTCGCGCCGGACCGACGGCCCCACCGGGCCGGTCGTCTGCGAAGGCGCGTTGATGGCCACGGCATAAAGCCGATACGAGCCGGTAGGCCGCTCGGGCGGTGATAAAATCGACGGCTTACCGCCGCTTCGGCCTACCGCCCATCCGCTCATTTCTTCACCGCCCATCATCATGACGTCTCAACTGCACAAAAAAGGCGAAGCCTGGTCGGCTCGCTTCTCGGAGCCGATGTCGGAACTCGTCAAGCGCTACACGTCGTCGGTATTTTTCGACAAGCGCATGGCGCTCGTGGATATCGAAGGCTCGCTCGCGCACGCGAAGATGTTGGCCGCGCAAAAAATCATCGCCGCCGACGATCTCGCGGCGATCGAGCGCGGCATGGCACAGATCAAAGGTGAAATCGAGCGCGGCGAATTCGTCTGGCAACTCGACCTCGAGGACGTTCACCTCAACATCGAGGCGCGCCTGACCGCGTTGATCGGCGATGCCGGCAAGCGCCTGCATACGGGCCGTTCGCGCAACGACCAAGTGGCCACCGATATCCGCTTGTGGCTACGCGGCGAGATCGACCATATCGGCGGCCTTATCAAAGACTTGCGTACGGCGCTCGTCGATTTGGCCGAGCAGCATGCCGAAACGATCATGCCGGGCTTCACGCATTTGCAAGTCGCACAGCCGGTGACATTCGGTCATCACCTGCTCGCCTACGTCGAAATGTTCGGGCGGGACAGCGAGCGCATGCGCGATTGCCGCACCCGCGTGAACCGCTTGCCGCTCGGCGCCGCGGCGCTCGCGGGCACGAGCTATCCGATCGATCGGCACGCCGTGGCCAAGACGCTCGGCTTCGACGGCATTTGCGCGAATTCGCTCGACGCCGTATCCGACCGCGACTTCGCAATCGAATTCACGGCGGCCGCCGCGCTCGTCATGACGCACGTCTCGCGTCTGTCCGAAGAGCTCGTGTTGTGGATGAGCCCGCGCGTCGGCTTCATCGATCTGGCCGACCGCTTCTGCACGGGCTCGTCGATCATGCCGCAAAAGAAGAACCCCGACGTGCCGGAGCTCGCGCGCGGCAAGACGGGGCGCGTGAACGGCCATCTGATGGCGTTGCTCACGCTCATGAAAGGCCAGCCGCTCGCCTACAACAAGGACAATCAGGAAGACAAAGAGCCGCTGTTCGACACGGTCGATACCGTCGCCGATACGTTGCGGATTTTCGCCGAGATGGTGGCGGGCATCACGGTCAAGCCGCAGGCGATGCGTGCGGCGGCGCTGCAAGGATTTTCGACGGCGACGGACTTGGCCGATTATTTGGTCAAGCGCGGCCTGCCGTTCCGCGATGCACACGAAGCCGTGGCGCATGCGGTGCGGATCTGCGTCGATCGCGGCTGCGATCTGGCCGATCTCACGCTCGACGAAATGCGCGCCGAACTGCCGAACGTCGCCCATTTGATCGGCGAGGACGTATTCGGGTATTTGACGCTGGAAGGTTCGGTGGCAAGCCGCAATCATCCGGGCGGCACGGCGCCGGAACAAGTTCGCGCCGCGGTTCAAGCTGCACGTCAAACGCTTTAAGCGGCTTTAAGTAGCAGTAGCGCTAAGCAGCTTGAAGCGGTTCAAGCACCCAGCGCGGCGGCGGCTCGATCCTCGCAGCCGTCGCGCTACCGTCCCCATCCCTCAATCGCTTCCCACGGTCTCCGACAATCGCTTGATCGTCGCCACACGCTCGCCGATCAGGTCCGCGCGCTCGGCCTCGGTGCCGAGCAATGAGGTCGCGTCAAAGTACGACCACCACGCCCGCTGAGCCCGCACGAGCGTCGATCTTGCGCGCACCGGGAGCTTGTCGCGCAGCGACCGCTCATAACGCCGCAAATCGAACTGCGCATGCTCGCAGGCTCCATCGACGTTACAGGGGCGCAAGCGCTCGTCGTGCGCGCGAGCGTCCTCGCTCTGCGCGCGGGTCGCCGCAGGGCTCGAGACGGCCGGCGCATCCGCAGCAGTGCTTGCGCCGGGAGCCGGCGCCGAAGCCGGCGAAGCGCCGAGCGGCGCCGATGCGCCCACTGTCGATGCAACCGGCGCGAAGCGCGAGGCGACATGCCGCAGCGCAAGCGCGCGATCGCGCACCGACTGCAACAAAACATTCGCCTCCGTGATCGAGTACGAGCTGCCGCGCGTCGTCGCGAATACGGCCCGCAACAACGCTTGCTCCTCCTTGCGCCAGGCCAGCCATCGCCCTTGGCTTTGCGCCCAGCCGCGCTTCTGATCGTCGGGCGCGCTGGCCGCGATCGAGCGCATCGCGGCATCGATCGCTTGTTGCCACGCATCGCGGGCGGCCTCGATGCACTGGACCTGCCCGGGGGTGGACGAGCGATCCGCCCGCGCCGAACAATTCTGCATCGCCGTGTCGATCGGATCGGCGCGCGCCGCCTCGGCACGCGCCGAAAACGGTGCAACCGAGAGCGCGGCGAGCAGCGCGCACCGCATGGCCCATGCCGCGAACGCGCCGAGAGGAGGGTTCGGCTTGGACATTGTCAAACGCGCACGCAGTCGACGAAATATTCGGTCCGGCCGGCCGTCGTCTCCGCGACGAGGCCGTGAATATCCGTCGAGAAACCCGGGAAGCGCTCGTTGAACTCGCGCGCAAACCGTAGATAGTTGACGATCGTCTTGTTGAAGCGTTCACCCGGAATCAACAGCGGGATGCCCGGGGGATAAGGCGTCAACAGAATGCTCGTCACGCGGCCTTCGAGCTCGTCGATCGGCACGCGATCGATCTCGCGGTGCGCGAGCTTGGCGAACGCGTCCGACGGCTTCATCGCGGGCTCCATGTTGGAGAGATACATCTCCGTCGTCAGTCGCGCGATGTCGTTCGCGCGATAGACGCTATGGATCGCCTGGCACAGATCGCGCAGACCCATCCGCTCATACGCGGGGTGCTGGGCCACGAACTCGGGCAACACGCGCCACAGCGGCTGATTCGTGTCGTAGTCGTCCTTGAACTGCTGCAACTCCGTCACCATCGAATTCCAACGACCCTTCGTGATGCCGATCGTGAACATGATGAAAAACGAGTAAAGCCCCGTTTTCTCGACGATGATGCCGTGCTCGGCCAGATATTTCGTGACGATCGCGGCCGGAATCCCCGTCTCGCCGAAATCGCCGGCCATGTCGAGCCCCGGCGTGACGATCGTCGCCTTGATCGGGTCGAGCATGTTGAAGCCGTCGGCAAGCGGACCGAACCCGTGCCATTGATCGTCGGCGTGCAAAATCCAGTCCTCGCGTGAGCCGATGCCTTCGTCGGCCAGCGCTTCGGGGCCCCAAACCTGGAAGAACCAGTCGTCGCCGTACTCGGCATCGACCTTGCGCATCGCGCGGCGGAAATCGAGCGCCTCGGCGATCGATTCCTCGACGAGCGCCGTGCCGCCGGGCGGCTCCATCATGGCCGCCGCGACGTCGCACGAAGCGATGATGGCGTACTGCGGGCTCGTGGACGTATGCATCAAATAGGCTTCGTTGAAGCGATGCCGGTCGAACACGCCGTGCTCGGAGTCTTGGACGACGATTTGCGAGGCCTGCGAAATGCCGGCGAGCAACTTGTGCGTCGAATGGGTAGCGAACACGAGCGCCCCCGTACGCGGACGCCCCGCGCCGATCGCGTGCATGTCCTGATAGAACGCGTGAAATTCGGCGTGCGGCAGCCACGCTTCGTCGAAATGCAGCGTATCGAGAAAGTCTCCCAACAGCTCCTTGATCATCTCGACGTTGTAGACGACGCCGTCATAGGTGCTCTGCGTGATCGTCAGAATGCGCGGCTTCAGATTCGGGTTCTTTTCCAGCGCCTCGCGGGCGAACGGATTCGCCAAGATCTTCTTGCGAATGTTCTCGGGCTTGAATTCGTCGCGCGGAATGGGGCCGATGATGCCGAAGTTGTTGCGCGTCGGCGTGAGAAACACCGGAATCGCCCCCGTCATCGTGATCGCGTGCAGGATCGACTTATGGCAGTTGCGGTCGACGACGACGATGTCGCCCGGCGCCACCGTCGCGTGCCAGACGATCTTGTTCGACGTCGAGGTGCCGTTCGTCACGAAGAACAGGTGATCGGCGCTGAAAATGCGCGCGGCGTTGCGCTCGGAGGCCGCGACCGGTCCGATGTGATCGAGCAGTTGCCCGAGTTCGTCCACGGCGTTACATACGTCCGCGCGCAGCATGTTCTCGCCGAAGAACTGGTGAAACATCTGCCCGAGCGGGCTCTTCAAGAACGCGACGCCGCCCGAGTGCCCCGGGCAGTGCCACGAGTACGAACCTTCGTCGGCGTATTTGACGAGCTCCTTGAAGAACGGCGGCGACAGCGAATCGAGGTAGACCTTCGCCTCGCGCACGATATGGCGTGCGACGAACTCGGGGGTGTCCTCGAACATGTGGATGAAACCGTGCAGCTCGCGCAGGATGTCGTTCGGCAGGTGGCGCGAGGTGCGCGTCTCGCCGTACAGGAAGATCGGGATATCCGAGTTGCGGCGGCGAACCTCGGTCACGAACGCGCGCAATTCGAGAATGGCGGTGGCAAGCTCGGGCAACTCGCCGTCCGATCCCGTTTCGCCGAGCATCAGCTCGTCGTCGTCCAGCGACAAAATGAAGCAGGAGGCGCGGCTCGACTGCTGCGCGAACGAGGTCAAATCGCCGTAGCTCGTCAGGCCGAGCACTTCCACGCCCTCACCTTCGATCGCCTCCGCGAGCGCGCGGATGCCCGAGCCCGAGATGTTCTCGGAGCGAAAATCTTCGTCGATGATGACGACGGGGAAACGAAACTTCATGGACGAATCTCCAAAAACAAGGACCGCGGGCACGGGGTCATCGCATCCCACGTGCCAGCGGCCGCTCTCGGTGCCTAGGGCAGGCAATCAAACACTAGAGTCTCTACGCGTTGCGCGTCCGTTATATGACGGTTGCCAACACTACGTCTTGGGCAGCGTGACGCCATGCTGCCCCTGGTATTTCCCGCCGCGATCGGCGTACGACACCTCGCACACCTCGTCGCTCTCGAAAAACAGCACCTGCGCCACGCCTTCGTTCGCGTAAATCTTAGCGGGCAACGGCGTGGTATTCGAGAACTCGAGCGTCACGTAGCCCTCCCATTCGGGCTCGAACGGCGTGACGTTGACGATGATCCCGCAGCGCGCGTACGTGGACTTGCCCAAGCAGACCGTCAGCACGTTGCGGGGAATGCGGAAATATTCGACCGTGCGCGCGAGCGCGAACGAATTCGGCGGGATGATGCAAACGTCGCCCTTGAAATCGACGAACGACTTCTCGTCGAAGTTCTTAGGATCGACGATCGTCGAATTGATGTTCGTGAAGATCTTGAATTCGTCGGCACACCGAATGTCGTAGCCGTAGCTCGAGGTGCCGTAGCTCACGAGCTTGCGGCCGTCCTCGCCCATGCGTACTTGAGCGGGCGCGAACGGCTCGATCATGTTGTGCTGGTCGGCCATGCGCCGAATCCACTTGTCGGATTTGATGGTCATAAAAAAACGCTGAATAAGCGGATTTACTGCCGGATCGCGCCGCACGCGAGCGCAATTCCGACGCCCCGATCGGGGAATTCCGGATCGCTCGGCTCGCGAGCGACGAGCACCGAGCGGCCGACGACGGAGCGCACCCCGTCGAGCGACACCTCGGTCGCCACGACGAAACCGGCGGCCACGCCTGTCGCATCCGCATGAATGTTGCCGAGATCTCCCGCACGCCGCACGCCGGTTTTGAGGCGATCGGCCGCCGGCGCGAATACCGCGCCCGCGCTCGAGCCGTCGGCCGCGTTGCAATCGCCGCGCTCGTGCACCTGCAAGGCGTGGTCGCTATTCGGCGGCAGACCGACCAGGTTGTACGTCACCTGCACGCCGTCCGCGCGCTCGATGAACGTGACGGTGCCGCGCGCCGCATTGCCGACCGTGGGCAATACCTGCGCGTCCGCGCGTTTTTCGTGTGGGCCGAAGAAGGCAGCGCAGCCGCCGAGCGCCACACTGGCCAGCACTAGGGCGGCTGCCGCGCTCGGACGGCGGACGCGCCGCCAGCCGGTTGTTTCTCTCATGCGATCCTCATGCCGGCGCACGGCGCCACTCGCGCCGCCGAGCCGGACTCAAGCGAAGGCGACATGATACCGCGACGCGGGACGCGCAAGCACAATCGGGGCCGTGCGCCGCGGCGTGCGGCGCACCCGACAATGGGCGGCAATGCGCTTTCACGTGTCCTGCACGACGATGGTCGGAAACTTCGCGCTCATGTCGCGGGCGCGTTCGGCGATCCGAATCGCCACTTTCCGGGCGATCGCGCGATAGGTTTCGGCAATCGTGCCGTGCGGATCCGCCACGACGCTCGGGTGCCCGCCGTCCGCCTGCTCGCGGATGCCGATATCGAGCGGCAAGCTGCCCAAAAGTTCGGCACCGTATTCCTTGGCCATGCGCTCGCCGCCGCCTTCGCCGAAGATGTGCTCGGCGTGCCCGCAGTTCGAGCAGATATGGATGCTCATGTTTTCGACGAGCCCGAGGATCGGCACGCCGACCTTCTCGAACATCTTGAGCCCCTTCTTGGCGTCGATCAGCGCGATGTCCTGCGGCGTCGTGACGATCACGGCGCCCGTAAGGGGCACGCGCTGCGCGAGCGTAAGCTGGATGTCGCCGGTGCCCGGCGGCATGTCCACGATCAGGTAATCGAGCTCGCCCCACCGCGTTTGGCGCAGCAATTGCTCGAGCGCCGACGTCGCCATCGGACCGCGCCAGACCATCGGGTTGTCCTGATCGACGAGAAAGCCGATCGAGTTGGCCTCGATGCCGTGCCCTTTCATCGGGTTCATCGACTGCCCGTCCGGCGATTCCGGCCGGCCTTCGATACCGAGCATCATCGGCAGCGACGGACCGTAGATGTCGGCATCCAAGATACCGACGCTCGCGCCCTCGCTCGCCAGCGCAAGCGCGAGGTTCACGGCGGTCGTGCTCTTGCCGACCCCGCCCTTGCCCGAGGCGACCGCCACGATGTTCTTGACGTTCGGCAGGAGTTTGACGCCCGGCTGTACCGTATGCGCCACGATCGACTGCGACACGGTGACCTGGGCGCGTTCGACGCCCGGCACCTTCAATAGCGCCGCTTCGACGAGTGAGCGCACGGCGTCGAACTGGCTCTTGGCCGGATAGCCGAGCACGATGTCGACGCTAACGGCGGCGGTGTCGATCGCGACGTTCCTCACGCCTTTGCCGTTGGCTATCGGCTTACCCGTATTGGGATCGGTCACGGCCGCGAGCGCGGCGTCGACCAAGGCCCGATCAATGCTCATCGATTCGACTCCGAGGGAGGAATGCACGCGGCACCGAGTTCGCGGACAAGCGCGATGCGCTTCGGAAACACGGCGAGACCGCGGAAAAGTGAAAGAAAATGTTGCGTACCATTGCCAAACGGCCAACCGACGGGCAATTTCGCCCAGCGGCAAGCAAAGAGAGTGCCGCATCGGCACTCGCAGGCACTATTGTAGTGGTTAGCGGGAGCGTGCGCCTCGCCTCGGCTAAGCTCAGGCTTCCGCTTGCCGGTTTTGTCGCCGCATCGCGCGAGCGACCGTTTTCGAGAGAGGACACCAACATGAACGCAAAAATTGTCACCCGCCTCACCGTTTTGGCCGTTGCCGGCTCGATTCTCGCCGGCTGCGCCACGCAGCAGCAAACCAACACGGCCACCGGCACCGGTATCGGCGCCGCGCTCGGCGCCGGAATCGGCGCGCTGGCCGGCGGCGGCAAGGGAGCCGCGATCGGCGCCGGCGTCGGCGCCTTGGCCGGCGGCGTCACGGGCTACAACTGGCAAAATATCCGCAATAAGTTGTCGGGCGCATCGAAGGGAACGGGCACCCAGATCACCGAGCAGCCGGACGGCTCGCTCAAGCTGAATATCCCGAGCAACGTCACGTTCGCCACAGACAGCTACCAAATCAATTCGCAGTTGTACCCCACGCTGAACGAGTTGGCGACGCAGATGAATCAAAACCCGCAAGTCGTCGCGCAGATCCGCGGATACACGGACAGCACGGGAAGCGCCGCGCATAACCAAACGTTGTCCGTCAATCGGGCGCAGAGCGTTGCGGCCTATCTGACGCAGCACGGCGTGCAACAGAACCGTCTCGATGCGCAAGGCTTCGGGGCCAGCAACCCGGTCGGAGACAACAATACGGCCGCGGGCCGCGAACAGAACCGTCGCGTAGAGATCTACTTGCGCGCAGTGGCCCAGCAGGGCTAACGCTCGCCGTTGGGCCCCGGGGCGCGCCGCGGCACGCCCGAGCGGGGTCCGAAGGCAACAACGGAAGGCGCCTAGAAGCCGGCGGTAAACGTTCCGAAAAATTTTTCGAACTCGCCGGCATTTCGCTGGTCTGTATATTCGGTACGTGGCTGGCCAACGCCGCTGCGTCACCATTCTCCTCTTGTCGTTGTTGCTCCGGGGCCGAACGCCCCGGTTTTTTTTGCCTGCTTATCCCTAGCCGGCACGCTTTGGCAGATATTTCTTACATTTCCGGCATGACGCGGCCGTTTGGTTAGAAATCCGATACCAGCTTCCGTCGCCACGCCCAGCGGCCTGTCGAAACGCCGGCTCTCGGCGAACGACAGTGCCGTGCCTGCTAAAATCGACGCTTTCCCTCAAGCAGCACACCTTCCTATACGCTCATGACCGTATCCGCCCCTCATTTTGCCGCGCAAGCCGGCACGGGCGCCGCCCGCCGCCGCATTCTCGTGACGTCCGCTTTGCCCTATGCGAACGGACAGATCCACCTCGGCCATATGGTCGAGTTCATCCAGACCGACGTCTGGGTGCGCGCGATGCGAATGCACGGGCATGAGGTCTACTACGTCGGCGCCGACGACACGCACGGCACGCCAATTATGCTGAGCGCCGAAAAGGAAGGCATTACGCCGAAGCAACTGATCGAGCGCGTCTGGCGCGAACACACGCGCGATTTGGGCAACTTTTTGATTTCGTTCGACAACTATTACTCGACCGATTCGGAAGAGAACAAGGCGTTGTGCGAGACGATCTACGGCAAGCTCGAGCAAGCGGGCCTCATCGACGCACGCGAGATCGAGCAGGCGTACGACCCTGTCAAGGAGATGTTCCTCCCGGACCGCTTCATCAAGGGCGAATGCCCGAAATGCGGGGCGAAGGATCAGTACGGCGACAGCTGCGAAGTATGCGGCTCGACCTACCAGCCCACCGACCTGGTCAACCCGTATTCGGCCATTTCGGGTGCGACGCCCGTGCGCCGCAAGTCGACGCATTACTTCTTCCGGTTGTCCGACACGCGCTGCGAAAATTTCTTGCGCGAGTGGGTCAGCGGTCTCGCGCAGCCCGAGGCGACGAATAAGATGCGCGAATGGCTCGGCGAGGCCGGCGAAGCCAAGCTCGGCGATTGGGACATCTCGCGCGACGCCCCCTACTTCGGCTTCGAAATTCCGGGTGCGCCGGGCAAGTACTTCTACGTCTGGCTCGACGCGCCGGTGGGGTACTACGCGAGCTTCAAGAATCTGGCGGACAAGCGCGGCCTCGATTTCGAAGAATGGATCAAGCCCGGCTCGAGAACGGAGCAATACCACTTCATCGGCAAGGACATTCTCTATTTCCACACGCTGTTCTGGCCGGCCATGCTCGAATTCGCCGGCTATCGCACGCCGACGAACGTGTTCGCACATGGCTTTTTGACCGTCGACGGCGCGAAGATGTCGAAATCGCGCGGCACGTTCATCACCGCGAACAGCTATATCGAAACGGGCTTGAACCCTGAGTGGCTGCGCTACTACTTCGCGGCGAAGCTGAACGCGACGATGGAGGATCTCGATCTGAACCTCGACGACTTCCTCGCACGCGTCAATAGCGACGTGGTGGGCAAGTATGTGAACATCGCGAGCCGCGCGGCGGGCTTTTTGATCAAGCGCTTCGACGCTCGCGTGCAAGACAGCGCCATGCGCCATCCGCTGCTCGGCACGCTGCGCGCGGCGATTCCGCAGATTGCGGCGCACTACGAAGCGCGCGAATACAGCCGCGCCCTGCGCCAAACGATGGAGCTCGCCGACGCCGTCAACGGTTATGTCGATACGGCCAAGCCGTGGGACCAAGCGAAGGATCCGGCCAATGCGGCTTTGCTGCACGAAACGGTCAGCGTCAGCTTGGAAGCGTTCCGCCTGCTCTCGATCGCGCTCAAGCCCGTACTGCCGGCGCTCGCCGCCAAGGTCGAAACGTTTCTCGGCGTGGCCCCGCTCGCATGGGCCGATGCCGATACGCCGCTGTCGTCGGCTCAACCGATCAACGCCTACCAGCACTTGATGACGCGTATCGACGTCAAGCAGATCGAAGCGCTGATCGCCGCCAATCGCGGTTCGTTGCAAGCGACCGAACAAGGCGCGGCGGCGGCCGGCGCGGCGCAGAGCACCGCGACGAAGCAAAAGACGCCTGCCCCGGCCATCGAAGCGCAAAGCGAGACGATCTCGATCGACGATTTCGCCAAGATCGATCTGCGCGTCGCGCTCATCGTAGATTGCAAGGCCGTGGAAGGCTCGGACAAGCTCTTGCAACTCACGCTCGATGTGGGCGAGGAAAAGACGCGCAACGTCTTCTCGGGCATCAAATCCGCCTATCGGCCCGAGGACTTGGTGGGCAAGCTGACGGTGATGGTCGCGAATCTCGCGCCCCGCAAAATGAAGTTCGGCATGTCCGAGGGGATGGTGCTCGCCGCGTCGAGCGCCAACGAGAAGGCCGAACCGGGCCTTTATATCCTCGAGCCGCATACCGGCGCGAAGCCCGGCATGCGCGTACGTTAACCGGTGCGTAGCCGGCAGGTGCAAGCAGCGCCTGCCGGTTTGCCCACATCAGTGGGCGAGAAGCGCTTGAATGCCCGCGCCGGATTCTTGAGCGCCGAAAGCGAGCTTGTGGCACCCCACCTCGCGCATGCCCGCCCCGGGCATATAGCTGAACGTCACGCAGATCGCATCCGCTTTGGCCGCCGACTCGGCGATCCCGGGCCGCAGCAGCTTGCGCACGTACTCGTAGAGCGTCCCGCCCAGCGATGCGACGTTGCTCACGTCTTGCATATACGGTCCCACGCCCGTCCACGTCGCCATATTCGCCAGCCTCAGCGCCGCGTCGTGATGCGGCGTGAGCTTTCGGTACTGCGTTTTCGGGACGTAGCGCGAGATGCCCATGTAGATTCGCGGCAGCTCGGGCACCGTGTTTTCGATTCCGCTCGCCGCGTGACGCCGGAAAAACGCCAGCACTTGCGCACGGCTACCGATGATCACGAGCGGCTTACGCCCTTCGCCGTGCTCGGAAAGCTGAAACCAGCCACGGCTGTTCTTGATCGCCTTTCGCAAGCTGCCCCGGTCCTCGAGCAGCGAACCGCCCTTGCCAAGCTTCACCTCCGATACCGGCCAGCGCCACATCGATACGGTGGTCATCGCACAACTCCTTGAAATGAATCGAGCGTAAATCAGACCACGTTACATACGGCTCACGCATTGACATTTTTCTCAAATGTTCAAGCGGCGCTCACCACCGCCATCGGTCGAAGCGTCGCGTGTAGTTGATGTCCGTGCCTTGAAACGTTCCGGTATAAACGAGCACCGACCAGAAGCGCGATAGGTTCACCGTCGCTTTGAACGCATTGCTCGCCGATTGCAGCCCCTGTTCATAGCCGAGCACGAGCCGGTCGTTAATCGCCTTGGAAAGCATGACGACCTGCGAATCCGTCAGGCCCACGTCGCTGCGGCCCACCGAAAACTCGTCGAGGCCGAACGTTTGCGCCACGCGCTTGCCCGTCGCACTGCCGAGCAAGGCGAGCGCCGTCGTCATCGAGCTTTGCTGGCTGAGGTTGTTGCCCTGATCCGTGCCATGGCCGAATAAAAGCCACGAGAGCTTTTCGTTGTCGGCGACGTTCGGCTCGGAGACCAGTTTGACGATCGGCGTGCGCACCGTGCCCGTTACCTGCACGCCGGCCTCAACCTCCTGATTGCGGCGCATGGCGAGAATGTTGACGCCGGGATTTGCCACGGGCCCGTTGAACGTGAAATAGCCGTTCTCGATCGCGAGCTTGCGACCGAACGAGGTATAGGTCGAACCTTCGGTGACGCGCACGTTGCCGATCGCACGCAGCGGTTGATCCGGCGCGGAGAGCGCCGTCACGGTACCGCGCAGTCCCAGATCGGCGCCTTGGCCGCGGAAACGGAAGTCGCGTCCCAAGTCGATGTCGACGCTCGCGCGCGGGGCAAAACGGCCGACGGGCTTATTGGTGGGCTCCGCCTGCCGCGGCGAACCGCGCACGAAACCGTGATCCCGGACGATCACCACGTCGTCCGATAGACGCGGGGCGCTCTGTTCCGGCAAATCGAAGAGCGCGTGATCGACCGTAAACTTGCCGTTGATGTCGAGTCCGCCGCCAGGGCCGCCGTTCGCGACCGTCGCACTGCCCGAAAGCGACAATTGCCGATCGGGCGCCGCGAACAGTTCGAGCTTGTCGGCAACGATATGCGCCGCAAGATCGGGCTCGGCGCTATCGAGCCGAATACGCCCGGTGGCGCGTATCGTTCCTTCGCCGCCATGAAATTCCACGCGTTGCAGATCCACGAGGTTTTCGGTCAGCGCCACCCGTACGATGCCGTCCTTCAATTGAATCCCTTGATCGACGAGCGTGGCCGAGAGATCGTCGCCGACGAGCGCGCCCGAGATCGTCGGCTTCGCCGCGGTGCCGGCAAGCACAAGGTTCAATGCGACGTGGCCGTCCAGCACGTAGCTCGGCCCGAACAGCCCGCCCGTCGCCTTCAACGCCGGCACGTCCAGCGCAAGCCTGCCCGCCAGCGGCGCACCCTCGCCCACGCCCAAGATCCCGCCTCGCGCGGGATCGGGGGAAAGGCCGGCGCTGACATTCGCATCGAGCGTGCCGACTCGATTGGCCGCCGCATGCGCGGTCGCCAGCACGCGCGCACCGCTCAAATCGACACGCGCGGAGAGCGCCGTGATCCCGAACGACGCCGTGCCGTAGCCCGTCGACAGCGTCACATCGCCGCTGCGGCGCTCGATGCGCGCGTAACCGCTCGCCGTGCGGCCGAGGCTTAAGTCCCAATCGGCCGCGAGTACGAGATCGCTCGATAGCCGCGAAGGCTGCCCCGTCAGCATTTGCCGGATCGCAATGAGCCGCGCGGCAGACAGATTCGTTGCGCTGCCCGCCGAGCTGATCGCCCCGTGGTCGTAGACGAACGACTTCAAATCGAGGGTCGCCCCCTCGATCGATAGCCGCGTCGGGCCTAGCGTCACGCGCTCTCCCCCGGCCGACACGGCCACCGGTGCTTGTAGCTCGAAGCCGGGCAACCCGCGGTTCGCCAAACGCGCGAGCACGCCGTCCCAACGCGGGCCGGCTCGCGTGTCCGTCAATGCGCCCGTCCCCGCAAGCGTCATGTCGACCGGCCGTCCACGCACCTCGCCCTTCGCTTGCGCATCGAAGTCATGTTTGCCGCGCGTGCCGGTTACATGGGCCGTCAACGTCGTCAGATCGATCGGGCCCGCATGAACGTCCCGGGCATCGGTCGTGAATTCGAGCGCCCCGGTCGCGCCGTCGCGAATACGCGCGCTACCTGTCGCCGTGCCGATTCGATTCGTGCCGATCGCTACCGCGCGGGCATCGTAGCGCAGCGTCACGTCGGGATGGGCCAATGAGCCCGTGAGGTCGCCGTCCGCCCGCACCGTGCCTGCGACGCCGAAGCCGAGACGATCGAGCCGCGGCGCATCGACGTGGAAACGAAGCCGGTCGCCCGGGCCGCCGAAGCTGCCGTGCACCGCGACATCGTTGCCCGCGATCGACAACGTCGCATCGCTCGGCAGCAGGCGCGCGCCCGCGAGCTGGACCTTGCCTTCCCCCGTCAGCGGGAAGCCGTCATAGACGCTATCGCCAAGCTCGAACCGTAGTTTCGTCGAGAACGGCTCGGCAAGCGTGCCGACGGCGCTGAAACGCCCGGTCACCCGCGCCTCGGGCAATTTGCCGGCGGCATGCACCGGTTTCGCGGCAGCCGTGCCGGCCGGACGCACCGCAGGCAACGCGGTCGCAAGCACGAGCCGCGGGTCGAAATTCGTCGCGATCGCGCTCAAGTCGTAGCTGGACGAGGCATCGTGTACCAGCGCGCCTTTCAGTTCGAGGCGCCCGTCGCCCGCGTCGATGCGCACCTCGTGCAGCGCGACGCGGCCCCGTTCGAGGGCCACGTGAGCCCGTGCGCGCAAGCGTGCCGCCGCATCGGCCAAGTCGAGCGAGAACGACTGCGTCGAGCCATCGACGGTGACTGCGAGCGGCCCGGATAGCGACGTCGGTCGCGCATAGGGCGTAAGCGTTGCCAAATCGAGTGCGTGCGCGTTCAGTTCCAACCGCCCACGCCCGCCCGAGAACGTACCGCCACCGGTCAGCGTGGCGTTGTGCACGAGTTGCACCGCCAAGCGATCGACCCGTTGCTCGTGCGCGTCGAGGCGAACGTCGGCGTTCGCTTGCACGAGCGGCAGGCGGTGCTCCTCGAGCCGCCCCGGTTTCGCATTGACGATCGAGACGGGCCCTGCAACGACGAGCGGCTCGGCGCCGGGCACCGGCGCGAGCGTCGCGGTGAGCGAGAGGTCGGCCTGCGGCGCGCCCGCGCTCAGGACGCGCGGGTCGACGTGATCGAACGCGATCGTCGCTCGCTTGAGCGGCACGGACGCGAACGGCATCGCCTCGACATGAGCACGGCCGGCCAGCTTCATCCCACTGGCCGTGACGTCGGCGACCAGCGCTTCGAGGGTACCGGAGACACGCGCTTGCAACTGCACCGGCGTACCGCCCGGCGAACCCGAAGCGCTCAGCGTACCGTTCAGCGGAAACGGGCGCAGGCCATTCAACGAAAGCTCGGCGGCGAGCGCCCCATAGGCGGTATCGAAGCCGTCGATCCAAAGGGTGTGGCGAAGGCCGTCGCTCCGGCCGTGCGCGCGCAATCGGTCGATCTCGGTAGTCGCCGCGCCGTCGCGCATGATGAGTTTGTCGATGCTTAGCGCGCGCACGTCGAGTTGAATCGGTAGGCGCAATTCGGTTGGGAGGCGCATCGGCGTCTTGCTCGTCGACGGGGCCAGGCGCGCATCGATCGTCCCCACCCGCAGCGCGTCCACGGTCAGCCGCCAGGGCGAGCGCGTCAATGCCCAGCGTAGTGCGAAACGATCGATCCGAATGTCCGTCGCGGGGCCGCCGGCCGCCCCCGCCTGCTCGTGCCAGCGCACGTTAGCCAAGCGCACCCCTTGCGCGAGCGTGCCCCCGTCGAACGTACCCGTGAGCCGCGAGCCCGTTATCGCGACGGCCGCCCGCCAGACGAGCCGCGTACCGGGCTCGGTGGCAATGGCACCGTACAGCGTCGCCGCGACGGTGCCGAGCACCAGCACGAGCACGAGCGCACTCCAGGCGAGCGCGCGTCGCGCACGCCGTTTCGGCGGCGGCGCTTCGGGCTCGCGCGGCCCGGGCGCGTCCGGCCCGCCCGTCCCTGTTCCGGGTGCGCTAGCGGACGGCTCGTGCGGCCGGGGCGGCGATGCTTGACTCATGCGTCGTGATCCATGCGTTGATCCGGTCGAGGGTCCTAGAAGGCGATGCCGAGCGTCAAATACGGCCGCACGCTGTGATTGCGCGTGCCGTAGGCCAAATCGACGTTGATCGGACCGACGGGGCTGCGCCAGCGCACGCCGACGCCCATGCCGGGATAAAAGACGCGCTCCCCCCAGGTATCCGTCGCCGTACCGATATCGTAGAAGGCGGCCGCGCCCCAATCGTGCGTGAACCAATGTTGGAACTCGGCGGTGGCCGTCACGAGATACTTCGTCGGCAAGACCGATCCATCGACGTTGTTGCCTATGCTCTGGAATCCGTAACCGCGCACGGAGTTCGAGCCGCCGGCGCGAAACAGCAGCGAAGCCGGAATGCCGCTCGAGCTGCCGCTGGTAAAGACGCCGCCGAACTCCGCGCGCACGAGAAACAGGTCGCGCTTGAAGAGCGGCACATACTGTTCGCCGCGGGCATAGCCGCGTACGAACGACTGATCCGTCGCGATGCCTTTGAGCGCAAATCCCGTTTCGACGTGAACGAGATTGCCTTTGCGCGGAAACAGCGGGTCGTCGACGTTACGACGCGTCCACGACCACTGCGGCACGAGCGCGTGGCTCGTCGTCGGGCCGGCGGCGTTCTGATCGAGGCGATCGGCGTAGTACTGGAGCGAATACGCGTAGTCGATGAATTGCGCCGTGCGTGCCCGCTGCAAGCCGGCACGCGCACTGTAGATTCGCGTACCGGAGACCTGCGTGTTCGTATAGGAGGCAAGCGCGCTGTTGACCCAACCGCGCTTGCCGGGCGGCATCGACAGTTGGACCTGACCGTACTGTTGAATCTGATCGAGCCGGCCCTGCACGGAAAGCGGCCAGGCGGCGCCGAAGGTATCGAGATACGTATAGGAACCTTGCACGTGCGCGCCGGTATCGGTCGCGTAGCCGACGCCTCCGCGCACGCTGTTGTACGGATATTCGCTCACCTTCACGTGGATAGGCGTGTCGGTCGGCTTGGCGACGTCGTTGCCGACGTCGATCGCGACGCTCGCATAGTACGGCGTGTTTTGGAGTTGCCGCTGAAGCTCGGCGATCCGATCGACGTCGTACACCTCGCCGACCGCGAGCGGATTGACGTTCGTTGCGATCCGCTCCGGATAGCGCCGAACGCCCGAGACATCGAGCGGACCCAGCGTGAACGTCGGGCCGCTCTCAAACGCCACCGTCAGCGCCGCCTGTCGCGTATGCGGATCGATCAGCGCTTGGGAGCGCACGATCTTCGCGCCGAGGTAACGACGCGCCTGCAAGGCCTTGAGCGCGGCCTCCTTTGCATCGCTCCAGCCCGCCTGCGTGAACGGATCGCCCGTATGCAGCGAGAAGGCGAAACGCGCGGCGTTCTCCCGCGTCGGTTCTTCGGTCCGGACGGGGCCGTCGAAGGTCAATTCGATCGAGGAGACGATCGTGCGCGGCCCTGGGTCGACGTGCACCGTCACGGTTTTTTTCCCCGCCCCGATCGTGCGCACGTCGGTGCGCACGATCGGGGAAAAATAGCCGTCGGTCGCCGCCAAGTCCCGCACTTGCTGGGGCGCGGCCGTGACGAGGAAGTCGAATTGATCGTCGGTCACATCGCTGCGGGCGGCGAAGCGCGACAGGTCGAGATGCTTTTCGAGCAGCTTGTGCATCGCGCGTGGGGCATCGATGGCGATGTCGTATTTGGCCGCCGCCGGCATCGACGCCAGCGCAAACAACAGCGCGCACACGAACGACGGCCAAAGCGGTCTCGCGACCGGCGCGGTCCGGCGCGATGAACCGCGCCCGGCGCAAGACGAAGCGATCACGACTCCCCGCAAACAAGACCTCCCACGTTGAACGATGTCCGGCCCCACCCATAAAACGTCAAAACGCCGACGAAAGCGGTCATTTGACCATAACCGCCGGGCACCGAGCCATGGATCGCGCCTCACGGCGGCCGAACGCCCGAGCGCGCCCGAGAATGCGCGCCGCCTCGAGCGATTTGCGTGCCCGCCTTCGACGCCGAAAGGCGTCCAGTGTTCCGTCCGGTCCGCATGCGCTAAAATCGCAGCTTGCTCGAGGGGCGGCACCGGCGCCGCCCTGTCCCCATTTTCAGGATGACCGCATCATGTTGTATCAATCGGATATCACGCAGTTCATCAATCAGCTCAAGGAACAAAAGCCGACGTTGGAAGACGAGCAGCGCCGCGGCCGTGCACTGCTGTGGGACAAGCAGCCGATCGATCTCGAGGAGCGTTCGTCCCAACAGCTCGCGCGCGTGAATCAAACGCCGTACGTGTACTACCAGAACTTCTGAACGTGGCCGCCGCCGATGAAGGGCATCGCGGGCAGGTGCCCGACGCGGCGCTGACCGCGCCCGCGACCGACACGACGCCCGACACCGTCGACGGCATTGCGTTCGCGCGCCTCTACGGCGAGCCGCTGTTCAAGCTGCCGCAGGATCTGTACATCCCGCCCGATGCGCTCGAGGTGTTTCTCGAGACGTTCGAAGGTCCGCTCGATCTGTTGCTTTATCTGATCCGCAAGCAGAACTTCAACGTGCTCGATATTCCCATGGCGGACGTGACGGCGCAGTACCTCGGCTATGTGGAGCAGTTGCGCAAGACGAACCTCGAATTGGCGTCCGAGTATCTGCTCATGGCCGCGATGCTGATCGAAATCAAGTCGCGCATGCTGCTGCCCGTCAAGAAGGCCGACACGGGCGAGGAACCCGAGGATCCGCGCGCGGAACTCGTCAGGCGCTTGCTCGAATACGAGCGTATGAAGCTCGCGGCGCAGCGGCTCGATCAACTGCCGCAGCTCGGGCGGGACTTCCTGCGCGCCGAGGTCTACATCGAGCAAAGCATGGCGCCGCGGTTTCCCGACGTGGCGATGGACGATTTGCGCGCGGCTTGGGCCGACGTGCTCAAACGCGCCAAGCTCGTCCAGCACCACAAGATCTCGCGCGAAGAGCTCTCGGTGCGCGAGCACATGAGCTTGATTCTGCGTCGACTGCAAAATGCGCGCTTCGTCGAATTTTCGGAACTCTTCGATGTGACGCGGGGCGTGCCCGTTGTCGTCGTGAATTTCATCGCCATGTTGGAGCTGGCGCGGGAATCGCTCGTCGAAATCACGCAGCCGGAACCGTTCGCACCGATTTACGTACGTCTCGCGTATCTGCCCGCCTAAACCGGACACCGCGCACCTCGCCCCGCTCATCGAACGACCGTCTTTTTTTCGATGCCAGTGGCCGTCAAATCCACTACAATCGGCGCGCCTTCAACTCGCGGGGCGTCGCGCCCGTCAAGCACGATCATGAAAGTCATCAGCTCGATCCACGAATTGCGCGACCAATTGCGCGGCCAGAACCGTACTGCGTTCGTCCCGACGATGGGCAATCTGCACGAGGGCCATTTGTCGCTGATGCGTCTCGCGCGCCAGCACGGCGATCCCGTCGTGGCGAGCATCTTCGTCAATCGTCTGCAATTTGGGCCCAACGAGGATTTCGACAAATATCCGCGTACGCTCGAAGCCGATATCGAGAAGTTGCAAAAAGAGAACGTCTACGTGCTGTTCGCGCCCACCGAGCGCGACATGTACCCTGAGCCGCAGGAGTACCGCGTCCATCCGCCGCACGACCTCGGCGACATCCTCGAGGGCGAATTCCGCCCCGGCTTCTTCACGGGCGTGTGTACGGTCGTGATGAAGCTCATGTCGTGCGTGCAGCCGCGCGTGGCCGTGTTCGGCAAGAAGGATTACCAGCAGCTCATGATCGTGCGGCAGATGTGCCAGCAGTTCGCGCTGCCGACCGATATCGTGGCCGCGGAAACCGTGCGCGACACCGACGGGCTCGCACTCAGCTCGCGCAATCGCTATCTGAGCGAAGCCGAGCGCGCCGAAGCGCCGATGCTGGCCGCGACGCTCGCGCGCGTGCGCGAAGCCGTGCTTTCAGGCCGGCGCGACTTCGCGGCGATCGAGCGCGAAGCGGTCGAGAGCCTTGCCGCTCGCGGCTGGGCACCCGATTACATCGCCGTGCGCAAGCGCTCGAACCTGATCGCGCCCGCCGCTCAAGAACAAGACGCGCCACTCGTCGTGCTGGCGGCCGCCAAGCTCGGCGCGACGCGCCTCATCGATAATCTTGAAATCTGACGCCCGGGGGCGTCTGAAGAAGGAACGACCATGCAGCGACACATGTTGAAATCGAAGATTCACCGCGCCGTGGTGACGCATTGCGAGCTTCATTACGAAGGATCGTGCGCCATCGACGAAGATTTGCTCGACGCCTCGGGCATCGTCGAAAACGAGCGGATCGACATCTGGAACGTGAACAACGGCGAGCGCTTCTCGACCTACGCGATCCGCGGCGAGCGCGGCAGCGGCATGATCTCCCTGAACGGCTCCGCCGCGCGGCGCGCTCAACTCGGCGATCTCGTCATCATCGCCGCCTTCGCGATGGTCGACGATGCCGAGCTTAAGGCGGGCTGGGAGCCGAAGCTCGTATTCGTCGACGAACAGAACAAGATCAAGGGCAGCCGCGGCCACGTGCCCGTGCAAAGCTGGAGCTGAACCGGCGGGCCGCGCGTTACTTCGCGGCCCAAGCCGTAATCGGCTCCCACTGTTCGAGGTCCTTCTCCACGCGGCTTTGCGGGACGTCCCATAGCGTCAATCCGTGCGCCGCGAGTTGCACATAGTTTTGCGTATCGCGCAAGAAACCGAGCACGGGCAGCTCGAGACTTTCCACGAAGCGATGCAACTGCTCGGCCGAACGCGTGCGCGCATCGACGCGCATGCCGACCACCCCCACTTCGATCGCGCCTTTGCGCACCGCCTTTTCCTTGGCTAGCCGCTCGAGAAAATGCTGCGTGGCCAAGATGTCGAACATCGACGGCTGCAACGGCACAATGACCTTATCGGCCAACTCGAGCGCCGCGGCAAGGCGCGCGCCGTGCAGACCCGCGGGCGTATCGATCACGGCGCGTTCCAGGCCCTTCGGCGGCTTGACCGGCGCCTCCGGATCGACGTGCCAGGTTTCGATGGGAGGCAAGGCTTCCGGCCGCAAGGCCAGCCATCCGTGCGACGATTGCTGCCGATCGAGGTCGGCCAGCGCCACCCATTCGCCGTTCGCCGCGAAGGCGCCCGCCAAGTTCGTCGACAACGTGCTCTTGCCCACGCCGCCCTTAGGGTTCGCTACCACGATCACCGTCATGAACACTCCCGAGTAGAAGGCCGCTTCATGCGGCCGGTTAACCGGTCACGCCGCCGGGCTGATTGGGCACATCGAGATAATCAGCCCGTTAAGCTATCAAAAAGCATCGTAGCTCCCGATAATATCGGCAAATTCGGCCGTAAGGAGGTTATCTCGATGTCGACGCTACGCCCCGATTACACGATCGAGACCATCCATGAACACCAGCAGGGCACCTTGCCCGATCTGCTCGGGGTGCGCATCGTCGCGCTCGGGCAAGGCACGCTGACGGGCAAGTTGGCCGTGAGGCCGCAATTGCTGGCGCCGAACGGCTTTTTACACGCCGCGACCGTCATCGGCCTGGCCGATACCTGCTGCGGCTACGCTTGCATGGCCCATCTACCTCAGCACGCGCGCGGGTTTACGACCATCGAGCTAAAAAGCAATTTTCTCGGCACCTGCCGCGCAGGAACGGTGCGCGCCGTGGCCAGTGCCGTTCATCTCGGCCGCAGCACGCACGTCTGGGACGCCTCCGTATTCGATCCCGACGGTCACACGATCGCCCTATTCCGTTGTACGCAGATGATTCTTGCGTAATGTGGGAAGCCACATGCGCCGGGTGAGCGCCAACGCCCATGCGTGCGTCACGCCGACCCGTGACGGGCGCGGCCTCGCTACAATCGCGCGATGATCTCACCCGACCTTACCCTCGTGCTCGGCGGCGCCCGCTCAGGCAAGAGCCGCCACGCCGAGCAACTCGCTCAGACGCGGGCCGCCGCACAGTCGCTGGCCGTCACCTACATCGCCACCGCGCGCCACACGGGCGACGCGGAATTCGCCACGCGCATCGATCAGCATCGTGCCCGGCGCCCCGCGCATTGGCGCTTGATCGAGGCGGACGTCGACCTTGCTCACGCCATCGACGCGGCGGACGACGGCCGCACCTGCATCTTGCTCGACTGCCTGACGTTGTGGCTCGCCAATGTCGTCTGCCCCGCCGACGGCGCCCCGACGCACGACCCGGAGACGCGCGCGCAGGCGCTCGAGACGGCGCTTTGTCGCACGCGCGGCCCCGTTATCGTCGTCAGCAACGAGATCGGCATGGGCGTCGTACCGATGGGCGCGATGACGCGCCAATACGTCGACGAGCTAGGGCGGCTCAATCAGCGCATCGCCGCGCTCGCGCGCGACGTCACGCTGATGGTCGCGGGCCTGCCGATGACCGTCAAAAGCGAGCGTATTCGATGAGCGCACGATCCGCGGTTGCACTTGCCTTCGCTTGCGCGCTGGCGCTGACTGGGGCCCAAGCAGCCCGGGCCTCGGTCTCGGTCGTCGACGACGCGGGCGAGCGCGTCACGCTCCCCGCCCCCGCCGAGCGCGTCGTGGCGCTTGCGCCGCACGCGGTCGAACTCGCCTATGCGGCCGGCGGCGGCAGCAAGCTCGTGGGCGCGGTGTCGTACAGCGACTACCCCGACGCCGCGAGGGCGCTGCCGCGTGTGGGCACCAATACGACGTTGGATCTCGAGCGCATCGTCGCATTGAAACCCGATCTCGTGATCGTCTGGCGCCACGGCAATAGCCGGCGTCAACTCGACCGCCTGCGCGCGCTCGGCATCCCCCTGTATCGCAGCGAGCCGCACAAGCTGGACGATGTGGCAACGGACCTCGTCGCCCTCGGGACGCTGATGGGCACGTCAGAACCTGCGCAAGCGGCAGCCGCCGACTATCGCGCCAAAATCGCCGCGCTGCGCGCGCGTTACGCGGGACGATCGCCGGTCACCGTCTTTTATGAAGCATGGGCCGATCCGCTGATGACGCTCAACGGCTCGCAAATCATTAGCGACGTCATTACGCTATGCGGCGGGCGCAACGTCTTCGCCAACCTGGTACCGCTCGTACCGACCGTATCGACCGAAGCGGTGGTCGCGGCCGACCCCGAAGCGATCGTGACCTCGAGCGGCGGCGCCACGAAACCCGATGCGCAGTTGCCGAGCCTTGCCGCATGGCGTGCCTGGCCGCGCATGACGGCCGTCGCGCGCGACAACCTGTTCGCCATCGACGGCGATCTCATCACGCGCCCCGCCCCGCGTTTGACGCAAGGTGCCGAAACGCTATGCCGCGACTTGGATCTCGCGCGCACACGCAGGCCCGGCGCCGATGCAGGAGGCGCGCACTGATTCGCGAGGCGCTCGACCGGGGCCGCTCAAACGTTCCAGTGCACGACGCACCACTCGCCGGTCTCCCCGCCCCGTCGCAACCAGACGACCGCGGCCATCTCGAGCGGCCACGCGAGCGTCGTCTCGATCGCCTCGCCGAGCAACAGCGCGGCAATCATGCGCATGACGCCCGCATGCGTCACGGCCAACACGCTCGCGTCAGGCGCTGCCGATTCGCGGCACATATCGAGCCAAGCATCGACACGCGCCTCGAACTGAGCCACGCTCTCGCCGCCATGAGCCCGCGCGTGGCGCAGATCGGCGCTCCATGCATCGAGCGCGGCGCGATCGATCGCGTCCCAGCGCTGCCCCTCCCATTCGCCGAAGTCGATCTCCTGCAAACGCGCGTCGCTGTCATAGGTTCTGCCGAGCAGCGGCGCAAGCCGCTGCGCGAGTTCGGCGCACCGGCGTAGCGGACTGCTCGCGACCCGGTGCGGCAGCGGCGCGGCGAGCGCGGCCAGACGCGCGGCGAGCGCATGCGCCGATTCCGCCGCATCGCCGGCCAACGGCACATCGGTCTTGCCGTAGCAGATGCCGGCTTCGATCGCGGGCGCCGGATGGCGGATCAGAATGAGGTCCAAGCGAGTGCGGTCAAGTAAAAGACAAGCTCGAAGCCCTGCTGGGCGAGCCCCAGGCAATCGCCGGTATAGCCGCCGAGCCGGCGCGTGAAATACCGGCCGAGCCCAAAGCGCAGTACCGACGCCAACGCAAGCCCGAGGGCGCCCGCTCGCCAGTCGGGCACGAGGAGCCATACGAACCCCAGCGCTAGCGCGAGCCCGAGCGCGCCCAAGGACATGCGCTGCGCGACCGGCTTGGCCTTGCCCTGTTCGCGCGCGTACTCGTGCGTAGCCAAATAGCTGACGGCCAGCGCGCGACTCGCGGCATGGGCGCCGACCATCGTCCAGGCGGCGGTGGCCGCCGGCAATGCGGCGAGCGTCTGCCATTTGAGCGCGAGCGCCATCATGAGTCCGATCGCCCCGAAAGCGCCGAGACGCGGATCGCGCATGATGCGCAGCGCATCCTCGCGGCTCGCCGCGCCGCCGAACCCGTCGCAGCAATCGGCGAGGCCGTCCTCGTGCAAGGCGCCCGTCGCGACAAGCGTGCCGATCATCGACAACAACACCGAAACGGCCGGCGGAAATAGCTGTAGCGCGCCTAGATAAATCAACGCGCCGAGACCGCCGACGAACGCCCCCACGAGCGGAAAATAGCGCGCCGCGCCGGCGAGATCGCCGGCATCGAGGGCGATCGATCGGGGAATCGGGATGCGCGTGAAGTAGCCCAGCGCGGCGACGAGATAGCGCACCTGCTCGCGCCAAAAAATGCGGCGCGCAAGCGGTGCGGTGCCGGTAGCGAGTTCCGTGATCGACCGCTCGTCTTTCATCGACCGTCGGGCCCTGCCACACCGGCCGATTCGAAACTCGCCATATCGCTGAGCACCGCGACGGCCGCGCGCAGTACCGGGACCGCCAAGGCGGCGCCGGTTCCTTCGCCGAGCCGCATATCGAGCGAGAGCAGCGGCTTCGCGCCGAAGTAGTCGAGCATGCGCCGATGACCCGCCTCGTTCGACAGATGCGCGAATACGCAGTAATCGCGCACGGCCGGCGCGATCGCATCGGCGACGACGAGCGCCGACGTGGCGATGAATCCGTCGACGAGTATCGTCATCTTGGCCTCGGCCGCGGCCAAGTACGCGCCTGCCATCATCGCGATCTCGAAGCCGCCGAACGTGGCAAGCGCATCGATCGGTTCGTTCACGCCGCCATGCAATGCCAGCGCATTGGCGAGCACATTGCGCTTGCGCGCAAGGCCCGCATTGTCGAGGCCGGTGCCGCGACCCACGCAATCGTCGATCGGTACGCCGCACAAGCGGCTCATCAAACACGCGGCCGACGACGTATTGCCGATACCCATCTCGCCGAAGCCGATCACGTTCGTCCCGAGCGCCGCATGATGACGTACGCGCGCGGCGCCCGCACGGATCGCCGCGAGTGCCTCGTCGCGCGTCATGGCGGCCCCTTCAGCGAAATTGCGCGTGCCTGGCCGGACGGGGACATCGATAAGGCCCGGCAGCGGCCCGAGCGGCGTCGCCACGCCGGCATTGACCACTTCGAGCGTGAGCCCAGAAGCTCGGCTGATTGCGTTGATGGCCGCGCCACCGGCAAGGAAGTTCGCGACCATTTGCGCCGTGACTGCTTGCGGGTAAGGGCTGACACCCTCTTGCACGATACCGTGATCGGCGGCGAAGACGATCATCGCCGGGCGCGCGACAGTGGGACGCGTGCTCTGTTGAATCATGCCCATTTGACGCGCGAGCACCTCGAGCATGCCGAGGCTGCCGAGCGGCTTGGTCTTGTTATCGATCATGTGCGAGAGCGTGCCGCGCAACGAGCGATCGAGCGGTTCGACGATAGGCAAAGGAAGTGATGCGTTCATACTCAGTTCAAATATCGAAGCTGACGATGCGAGGCCGGGAGGTGAGCTTGAGAGCACCGAACTTCGGGCCGCTCCGCTCGAATCCCAGGTCGCACGCAGCAAAGGTGTCACCATACCCTCAGGCAAGGGTTGGCTTCAATTCGGTAAAACCGCCAAGGGCTCGGGGGCGGGTCGTCGGCATACCACTATGTGACATGCCGTGCGTCGATCGAGCTCATGAGGCGCTCGGCGCGCCTGGCCAAGCGGGCACCAGCGCCTCGTAGCCGCCTTGTTCGATCAGCACCAGCGGATACCCGAACGCGCGACTCGCGAGCCCCGGCGTCAAGACGTCGCGTGCAGCGCCGGCATGCGACGCGCCGTTGCCTTCCAGCAACAGCGCATGCGTCGCGAACCGGCGTGCAAGATTCAAATCATGACAAGAGAAGATGACAGTGCGCGGCAACGCCCGAGTCCACCGCACGAGTGCATTCATGCACTCGATCTGGTGATGCCAATCGAGAAATGCCAGCGGCTCGTCGAGGAGCAGCAACGGCGCTTCTTGGCATAGCGCCGCGGCCAGTGCGACGCGCTGCCGCTCGCCACCGGAGAGCGACAACACATTGCGCGCCGCGAACGCTTCGAGCCCGACGAGCTTAAGCGCCGCCTGCGCGGCTGCGCGATCTTCCTGCCCCTCCCATCCCCAACCCGTCAAATGGGGAAAGCGATTAAGCAGCACGACATCGAGAACGCTCGCGCCGAAAGCGTCGTGCGACGTTTGCGGCATCAACGCGCGCCGCCGCGCGAGCGCCGCGCTCGGCCACGCCTCGATATCCTCGTTATCTACTTGCACGCGGCCGCCGGCGGGCCGCGCGAGACCCGCGAGCGTCGTAATGAGCGTGGTCTTGCCCGCACCGTTCGGTCCCGCGACACACCAGATCTCGCCGGGAAAAAACGTATGGGTGAAGTCCTCTAGCAGCGTGCGGGTCCCCGCGCGCAACGTCAGATGCTCAGCGCATAGCGACGCGAGACGACGCTCGGGATCGATGGGCGTCAGCGACTTCATCGGCGAACGGAACCGAGCATCCATAAGAAGACGGGCACGCCGACGAGCGCGGTCACGACCCCGACGGGCAACTGCGCCGGCGCAATTGCCGTCCGGGCCAGAAGATCCGCGCCCATGACCGCCACTCCGCCCGCCAAAGCGCTGGCCGGCACGAGCATGCGCTGGTCGTTGCCGAGTACGAGCCGCAACGCATGCGGCACCACGAGGCCGACGAAGCCGATCGTACCGGCCGTCGTCACGCTTGCCGCGGCGGCCAACGATGCGACGAGGTAAATGCGTAGCCGCAGCCGCGTAGTGGGCACGCCGAGCGACGCGGCGAGCGCATCGCCACGCAGCAAAACGTTCAGTTGCGGCGCGACGGGTAAGCACACGCCGAGTGCGACGACCAGCACGACGAGCGCCGCCCAGGGGCCCGCCGCACCGTTCAAATCGCCCGTCAGCCAAAACACGATGCCGCGGAGCCGATCGTCCGGCGCAAGCGCAATAAGCAACGTGACGATAGCGCCCCACCCCGTGGCAACCACGACGCCTGTCAGCAGCAATCGGGGCGACGCCTCTTGCGGCTCGCCGCGCCAGAACTCGCGCCGCGCGAGGCCCAGCACGAGCGCAATCGAAAGCATGGCGCCGCCGAACGATGCGAGATCGACGAGCCACCAGGCATAGCCTGCGAAGAGCGCCGCTACCGCGAAGGCGGCCGCGCCGCCCGAAACGCCGAGCACATAGGGCTCGGCGAGCGGATTGCGCAGCAACACTTGCAACAGCGCGCCGGCAAGCGCGAGCAACGCGCCGCACGCGAACCCCGCGAGGGCGCGCGGTAAGCGCAACGTCCGCACGATCTCGCCGGTCAAGTCGGCGCCTGCGCCGTCATGCGCGGGCGAATGCAACAAGGCGAGCAAAGCCCGGCCCGGTGCGACGCGAACGCTGCCCAGCATGAGCGCGGCCGTAAAAACGGCGAGCGCGGCCACCCCGAGCACGATCCACACGAGCGCTGCGCGCTTAGCGTTCATCGGCGCATGCGTGCGCAAAGCGGATGGGCTCATCGCGGTACGTTCGAGGCTTGGCATCGTGAAAAGCGATTCGCGACGAAAGGATCATGGCTCCCGCCAACCGATCGTGACGAACGCACTGCGGCGCGGCGTGTTGTAGGTATAGGCGAGCTCATAGTGCTTGTCGAATAGGTTGTCGATGTGGGCGCTCACATACCAGGCCTTGGTGATATCGTAGCGCGCCAATAGATTGACGATACCGAAACCGCCCAGCGGGGTGCCGCTATCGTTGCGCGGCCCGCTGACGATCCACTCCCCCGCGGCTCGCCACGAGCCGAACGAGCGATTGGCCGAGAACGACGCGAAGTGCCGCGCCCGCCGGTTCAGATCGGTGTCCGCAATCTCGTCGACGGGGTTTTGCACCGTCAACGCCGCCCGCACACCGGTCTTGCCGATGCGCGCGCTCCACGCGCCCTCGAGCCCTTGGACCTTCGCCCGCCCGACGTTTTCGGCCAGATAGAACAGTCCGCCTTGCGTCGGCACGTACTTGATCAAATCGGTGTAATGCGTTTGAAACGCCGTTAGCCTGACGACGCCGAGCGTATCGGATGCATATTGCAGCGCGGCCTCGAGCGAGTGGCTGCGCTCGGGGCGAATCGACAGATTGCCGCTGCCGGGGAAATACAGATCGTCGAAGCTCGGCGCGCGAAACGCGCTCGAGTAGCTCGCGGTCGCCTTCCAATGGTCCGCGAAGTCGAACCCGTATCCCAGATAGTACGTGTTCGCACCGCCGAAATCCGAATACTGATCGCGCCGCGCGTTCGCCTGTATTTGATTGGCGCCGAAACGGGCCGTATAACCGGCAAACACCGAATTCACGTGGCGATCGGGCGCGGCGACCATATCCGAGTCGAGGCTCTGATCGAGCCGCTCGTACCCGGCTCGCAGCGTTTGTTGCTTAGCGAGCTTGAAATCGTTCTGCCATGTGAATTGACGATTGTCGGTATCGAAGCGGTTGTTGTAGATACCGTTCGTCTTGGCCACCGTGCGATCGTCGCCGAGGCCCGCGCTCAAGTGCGTCGTCCACCAATCGGTCAGCTTGCCGTCGGTGAACACCGAGGCCACGCGAACCGTGCTGAAAAGGATATTGACGTCGGTCGGCATGCCGTAGGCATTGTCGAACGAGTCCTTGCCGTTCGATTGGAAATAGCGCACACCGGCATCCCAACCATACTCGAACGTATGACGCAGCGATGCGGAAACGCTCTCGTTCAAATATCCGTCGGCGCCGGGGTTTGCATTCGGCGCGAGCGCCGGGTCGATCGCGGAAAAACCGTCGTCCTTCGAACGCGCGACATGTAGATTGAACGTCGTCTTGCCGTCCTTATCGAGCGCGCCGTTCACGCCGGCTTGCTGCGTCTGCGTGTGATAACTGCCGTAGCCGAGCGAAAAATCGAAGCGCGGCGGATGATTGCCGCCTTGCTTCGTGAACACTTGCACGACGCCGCCCATCGCCCCGGAGCCATAGAGCGCCGATACGTCGCCGCCCACGACCTCGACGTGATCCACCTCGGACAATGGAATTTGCCCGAGCTGGCTTTGGCCGAGACTCACCGAGTCGACGCGCATACCGTCGATGAGCACAAGCGACTGAGCCCCCGAGCCGCCGCGAAGAAACATCGTCACGTTCGAGCCGGGCGGCCCGTTGCGAACGACCTGCACGCCGGGCGCCTGTGCGAGCAAACCGGGGAGATCGGTCGCGCTGGAATCGGCGATGTCTTGCGGCGAGAAACGCGTGGTCTGCGCAATGGCTTCGGAAATAGGTTGGGGCCCTCGCTGCGCCGTGACGACGATCGGCTCGAGTGCGCCGCTGCGTATAGTCGCCGCGGCGGACTCAGGCGGGCCGCCGGTGGCTGGTTCGCCGGCCGGGGCAGTCGCGCAGGGGCTTGAGGAATCGGGCGAGCGATCGCAATGGGCGCGGTCGGGCGCGCTTTGCGCGAGCGCAACGAACGGCGCGGCCGCGAACGCAATGAGCGCCGCACGGACGATAAGCGTGGACATCGTGTGGTTTTCCTGTGGGACCGTCACGCAGCTGCTCCCCGCAGACCGCGCTGTGATCGAGCGCTTGTATCGCGCTCCCCCTTTGGCCGGTATCCGGGCTGGCGACGAACCGAATCCGCCTTCCCGCGCAGGTCGCGCAGTGGCAGTGGATCGGGTGCGCGGCGGCTATTCGCCGATTGCGCAAGTCGCTTACCGTTGGCGGGGGGCAGCACAGGTTGGCTCGTCCGGGCGGACTTCGCTCCCTGTTTCCCGTTTAACCGCGCGCAAGGTCGCCAAGCGCGCGAGCACCAAAGTGCCGCCAGTGTAGGAGTGGGTCGCGAGAGCGTCAAGAATCGAAAAGCCGCAGCGCGATCGAGTAAAAACCCCTGCAAATCCCGTGCAAAACGGCCATATCGAAAAGAAAACGCACGACGGTTACGTCTGGATACGAGAGAACGATCGGAACTGCGGCTATTTAGCGCTAAAATGCGTGGTCTTTAGAGGACGCAGCAGATGCTCAACGAACTCGAATCCCTCTCACAGAATATTGGCCGGCTGATCGCGATCAACGAGCGCCAGCAGCAGGCACGCCACGCGCTCGAGGAACAACTCACGCAGTTGCGTCTGGAAAACGAAGCGGCGCAGGCCGAACTCGCGCAGTTGCGTGAAGCGCGTAATGCGCTGCAAGCGGAGCGCGATGCGCTCGTCGCGAAAATCGACGATGCACAGGTGCGCCTCAATGCGATCCTTGAAAAACTGCCGCGAGGAAAAGGCCCGTACGATTCCGACAGCCAGCTCGATCTGCTCGCTTCGCAGCAAGAGCAGGTGAAACCCGGCGCCGTGCAGCAAGGAGAAGACGCATGACGACCAAACAAATCGAAGCGACGATACTCGGACAAAGCTACCGCCTCGCCTGCTCGCCCGAAACGGAAGCGGCGCTGCTCGAGGCCGTGGCGCGCGTCGATGCGGAAATGACGAAGATCCGCAATGCGAGCAACGTGCGCGGCACCGATCGCATCGCCGTCATGGCTGCGCTCTCGCTTGCATCGGAGCTCTTGAAACTGCAACAAAGCGTGCGTCATGGAGAAGCGTTTCCCGCGGAAGAAATCCGGCGTACAATGCATCAAATGAACGAAAAACTCGGTGCGGTGCTCGATCAACACGAAGCGCTGTAACGGGCGGCGGTTCTGCAATTAAGAACAAGTTTTACGGCTTCCCTGCCTGGTTCGCCAAGGTCATAGATTCCTTGAACCAATGCCATGTGCACGGTTGCGGAAATTTGTAGCACGGGTGTGCGCGTCACTCTGTCTGATGTACCCGAAGTGCTGCTAACTGCGACCAATTCTGAACCTTAGGTTCAGGATGCCGGCCTAGCGGCCAAGGCGGGGATTTTATTCAACGGCATCGGTACTCCCGATGCCGTTTTCATTTGGGGCCCACGCTCGGCTGGCGCCACCTTTTCGATTCGCTCCACTGACTCGATTCGCCTATGCGCTACTGGCTCATGAAGTCCGAACCGGACGAAGCAAGCATCGACGACCTTTACGCGGCGCCGAAGCGAACGCTGCCGTGGACCGGCGTACGCAACTATCAAGCACGCAACTTCATGCGCGACATGATGGGAATCGGCGACGGCGTGCTCTTTTATCATTCGAGCTGTGCGGAACCTGGCATCGCCGGCATTGCCGAAGTCGTGTCGGGCGCCTATCCCGATCCGACGCAATTCGACCCCGCGAGCGTGTACTACGATCCGAAATCGACACGCGAAACGCCGCGTTGGATGCTCGTCGACGTGCGCTTCGTGAAAAAAACGCCGCTGGTGCCGCTGGCCCAGTTGCGCGCGCACCCAGAACTTGCCGGTATGCGCGTGCTGGCCAAGGGCAATCGATTGTCGATCACCCCCGTGACCGACGACGAATGGCGCTTTATCACGGAGCAGTTGGCATAGCGCGCGACGACGAGAGCGCCCTTGCCCGGGTGTGCATGGTCCCGGTCCGAACGCCATGTCATGAAGTGGAGCCAAATCAAATGAGAAAAACAATCGCAGCGCTTTCTTTCGCGGCCGCTTTGCCGCTCGCGCTGACAGCCGTACCCTCGAGCGCCGACACCGTGGTCACGCAGAGCGCGCCGTCGGGCGTGCTCTCGCTCTCGGCGCAGGCGACCCGGGAAGTGCCGCAAGACACCGTCGAAATCACATTGTTCTACGAGCAAGAGGCGTCGGATCCCACCTCGCTTACGAGCGCCCTCAATAACCATGCCGAGACGGCGCTCGCGCAGGCCAAACGCGTGAGCGAGGTGCAAGCGCGCACGGGCACGTTCTCGATCTACCCGAGCACCGATCGCGACGGACGCATTTCCGCATGGCGCGGCCGCACGGAGATCGTTTTGAAATCGCACGATTTCGGCACAGCTTCTCGCCTGGCGGGCGACCTGGGTTCCGTGATGCAGGTCGGCAACGTCACGTTCTCGCTCTCGCCCGAGGCGCAGCGCGCGGTGGCACAAAGCCTTGCGGGCCAAGCCATTCAAAACTTCCGGGAGCAAGCGCAGACGGCCGCGAAGGCCTTCGGCTATTCGGCCTTCACGATTCGCGAAGTGGACGTGAACAGCAACAGCGGCTCGCAGCCGCGCCCGATGTTCGCCATGCGCGCAATGGCGGCCGAAGCCAAAGCCGCGGCACCGGTGCCCGTGGAAGGCGGAACCTCGACGGTGACCGTCAACGTGTCCGGCTCCGTTCAGATGACGCGGTAATCGCCGCAAATACGGCTAAGCATAAAGGCTAGGACGAGTGCACGGCCGCATAGGCCGTGCGTCCCAGCCTTCATTTTCAATGCGATGCGGCACCGGCCTGCACGCTGCGGCTACGGCGATACGACCAGACGAGCAGTGCGATGCCGGCGACGATCATCGGCAGCGAAAGCCACTGCCCCATCGAGAACCCAAACGCAAGCAGCCCCAGGAAATCGTCGGGCTCGCGCGCGAACTCCACCGTGAAACGGGCCAGCCCGTAGCCGATCAAGAACACCGCGGATGCCGCTCCGACGGGGCGCGGCTTGCGCGCAAAAAACCATAGAACGAGAAACAGCGTCACCCCTTCGAGCGCGATCTCGTAGAGCTCGGACGGATGACGCGGCAACATGTGGTACTTCGCAAAGACATCGGCCAGATGCCACTGCGCCGCGAGTTGCGGATGCCGCGCGAGCCATATCGCATCGTCGGGCGACGCATTCTGAAAGAGCATTGCCCAAGGCGCATCGGGACTCGTCACGCGGCCCCACAGTTCGCCGTTGATGAAATTGCCCAGGCGGCCGGCCGCGAGCCCCGTGGGGACCATCGGCGCCACGAAGTCCGTCACTTGCAGCCAGGTACGCTTGCGCTGATAAGCGAACAGCACCATGGCGAGCGTCACGCCTAAAAAGCCCCCATGGAACGACATCCCGCCCTGCCAAACCTTGAAGATATCGAGCGGATGCGCGAAGTAATAATCGGCCTTGTAAAACAGAACGTAACCGAGCCGTCCACCAAGGATCGTGCCGAGTACGCCGTAGAACAAGATGTCGTCGATGTCCTTCGTGGTCCACCCTTGCGCGGCGACATGCGGCAGGCGCAAGCGCAGCCGAGCCACGACGATCGCCAGCATGAAGCCGACGAGGTACATGAGGCCGTACCAGCGAACCGCAAGCGGACCTAGATGAATCGCAATGGGATCGAAATTTGGATGAATCAGCATCGTAAGGCTTTCGGCATTGTTAATTGAGGCATTGAACGAACGACGCATACGCGGCGGTTAAGCATCGCGCTCCCGCACAGACTTTCGTCGCGCAGTGCGCCGGCTCATACCCGCTTGCGCGGACGCGAGCGCGTGCACTTCGGCATGGGCCCGCACGATATCGATGAAACCCGCGAGCACGGGACTCACATCGGCCGTACGCCAGACGAGCCCCGTCTCGACCAGCGGCGTTCTTTCGGCCAGGGGCCGGTACACCACGCCGGTACGCCGCAGATTACGTAACGATTGCGGCACGAGCGCGACACCCATACCGGCCGACACTAGGCTTACGATCGTTTGCATCTGGATCGCTTCTTGTCCGATGCGCGGCGTGAGCCCGGCCGCGCCGTAGCAGCCCGTAATGATGTCATAAAAGCCCGGCGCCAAACGACGCGGAAAGATCACGAGCGGCAATTGCTTGAGATCGGCGAGCGAAACCGCCTCGTCGGCCCAATCGGGCGGCTCGCCACGGCCGCGATGATGCACGCTGGCGGCGGGCAATGCGGCCACCAGCGGTTCGCGCATAACGGGCAGATAGGTGAGCGTCGCCGCATGGCGCGGCGGCAGCGGCGGAATGATCAAGCCCGCGTCGATCCGGCCCGCGACAAGCTCCTCGATCTGCACGTCGCTCGTCGCTTCCGCCAAGTTCAACCGCACGTGCGGATGGCGCACGGCGAACTCGCGTAGCAGTTGCGGCAGCAAGCCGTAGTCGGCCGTCGAAACGAACGCGAGCGAAAGCGCGCCGGCCTCGCCGCGCGCAAGGCTTTGCGCGAGCGGACGCAGCGCATCGGCCGCGGCAAGCAACTTGCGCACCTCGGGCAGCAGATCGGCGCCCACCGCGGTGAGTTCGACCGTGCGCTTCGTTCGCGCAAAGAGCGCGACCCCGAGCGTCTCCTCCAGAGCGCGAATCGCCTGCGACAGCGGCGGCTGCGTCATCGACAGCTTGCGAGCCGCGCGCCCGAAGTGACGCTCCTCGGCGACGGCGACGAAGTAGCGCAACTGACGCAAATCGGGGGTCATGGAGGCGGTTCCGAGCAATGTCATCGATATCTGATTCGACCTAGTCCGGCATGAATCATATATTGGACACGAGAAACCGAGCGAGGCATGCTGATCGATGCTCGACGCGCGGCGCTCGCCTCGCTCGCGGCGCACCCTTGCACCACGGCCCGCCGCCCTGCTTCCGATCCACGAACCGGAGTCCTGATATGGCATACAACCGTCGGTCCCAGCACATCACGCAAGGCGTCGCCCGCGCCCCGAACCGCTCGATGTTCTATGCGCTCGGCTACGAAAAGGGCGACTTCGACAAGCCGATGATCGGCATCGCCAACGGTCATTCGACGATCACCCCTTGCAATGCGGGATTGCAAAAGCTGGCCGACGCAGCCGTGGCGGCCGTCGAGGACGCAGGCGCGAACGCGCAGACGTTCGGCACGCCCACGATTTCGGACGGCATGTCGATGGGTACAGAGGGGATGAAATACTCGCTCGTTTCGCGCGAGGTCATCGCCGATTGCATCGAAACGTGCGTCCAAGGTCAATGGATGGACGGCGCCGTCGTGATCGGCGGCTGCGACAAGAACATGCCCGGCGGCATGATCGCGCTGGCCCGCATGAACGTCCCCGGCATCTATGTCTACGGCGGCACGATACGCCCCGGGCATTGGAAAGGGAAAGATTTGACGATCGTCTCGTCGTTCGAGGCCGTGGGCGAGTTCACGGCCGGGCGCATGTCGCAAGAGGACTTCGAGGGCATCGAGCGTAACGCCTGCCCCAGCACGGGATCGTGCGGCGGCATGTACACCGCGAACACAATGAGTTCGTCGTTCGAAGCGCTTGGCATGTCGTTGCTCTATTCGTCGACGATGGCGAACCCCGACGACGAAAAAGTGGCCTCGAGCGCCGAATCGGCGCGTGTGCTCGTGCAAGCCGTGAAGCAAGATTTGAAGCCGCGCGACATCATCACGCGCGAATCGATCGAGAACGCCGTCGCGCTGATCATGGCGACGGGCGGTTCCACCAACGCAGTTCTGCACTATCTAGCCATCGCGCACGCGGCCGAGGTGCCGTGGACGATCGACGACTTCGAGCGCATCCGCCGGCGCGTGCCCGTCATCTGCAATTTGAAACCGTCGGGCGAATATGTGGCAACGGACCTGCATCGCGCGGGCGGGATTCCACAGGTGCTGAAGATCCTGCTCGATGCCGGCCTGCTGCACGGGCAGTGCATGACGATTACCGGGAAGACGATCGCCGAGGAACTGAAAGACGTCCCCAGCGTGCCGCGCGCCGATCAGCAAGTCATCTTCCCGATCGAGAAAGCCCTATACAAGGAGGGGCACCTCGCGATTTTGAAGGGCAATCTGGCCGAGAACGGTGCCGTCGCCAAAATCACGGGCTTGAAGAATCCCGTCATCACGGGGCCCGCGCGCGTATTCGAGGACGAACAGAGCGCACTCGCGGCGATCTTGGACGATCGCATTCGACCGGGCGACGTGCTCGTCCTTCGCTACCTCGGCCCGCAAGGCGGCCCCGGCATGCCCGAAATGCTCGCGCCCACCTCCGCGTTAATCGGCAAGGGGCTCGGCGAATCGATCGGCCTTATCACCGACGGCCGTTTTTCAGGGGGAACCTGGGGCATGGTGGTGGGACACGTGGCGCCCGAGGCGTTCGTGGGCGGCACGATTGCGCTTGTGCACGAAGGCGATTCGATTACGATCGATGCGCACAAGCTACTACTGCAACTGAATGTCGACGCTGCGGAGCTCGAGCGGCGTCGGGCGGCATGGACGCCGCCGGCGCCACGTTATACGCGCGGCGTGCTCGCGAAATTCGCGGCGCTCGCGCGGCCGGCCGATAAGGGAGCCGTAACCGGCTAAGAAGGCCGAAGGGATTAACGCCGTGACGTATGCCGTGCCAGCTCCTCGCTCACGGCATCGCGCACCCAGCCCGCCACCTCTTGTTCCAGCACGCCCACGACTTCACGCGTAACTTGCCGCACGAGCCAGTTCGTGTGCTCTTCGATGGCGTCCCGGCAGTGCGCTTCAACCACGCCACGCGCGTCCCGCCGCAAGTACGTGGAAAAACGCGCACGCAAACGCTCGGCAATAAACTCGACGTCACGCGCGTCGAGGGTGGGCTGAGCAGCCGGCATCGGTTCGGAGCGCGTGGCCGCCGATGACGCCTGTGACGACGATTGCGGCTCGGTAGGAGCCGGCGCGCCGGCTTGCACCTTGTGTTCCGGCTCCGGCTGCGGATCGGCCGGACGGACCGCGGCGGGCCGCCCCGGCACCATGACGTCCGTCAGCATCGGAATCGAATTGGGATCGACGGGCTCGACCATGCTTGCCTCCCTAAATCAATGAAATCACCGCCGGCGGCGGCGCTCATACGCCTGGATTGTCGCCCTGCTTGTAATTGTTGAGCGCATAGCCGCGATCGCGATAGAAACGATACCGCTCGCGCCCCGCTCCAAGCTCATCGTCGGTCGTCCCGACGATTTCGAGCAAACGCTCGAAGCGCGCAAACTGCGCCGGCACGGCCGGCGCCAGGTTCAGCAAAATTTGATGATGCGGCACGCGCGCGAGATCCGTCGCGAGCACGATCGGCGTGCGCGCGGCAAGCGCGTGATCCGCCATGCAGTGCGGAAGGAAATCGAGCGGAGAAAACGTCCATAGCCGCTCGTCGAACGCCCGCAATCGCCCTGGATCGGCCAGCACGACGAGCGGCTGGCCGGCCTGATAGGCTTTGCGGGCGAGCCGGCAGGCATATAGCAACGGATCGCCGACGTTCGTATGAAAGTCGATACGCGTCACTCGTGCGCCCCACTTGCTTGCCAGCTCACCGCCATTACTGCCCCGCGCGGTCGATCAAGAACTGCGTCAGCAGCGGCACGGGACGGCCCGTCGCACCCTTGGCCGCGCCGCCCTTATGCGCGACGCCCGCGATGTCCAGGTGGGCCCAAGGATAGGCTTGCGTGAAGCGCGACAGGAAGCACGCCGCCGTCACGCTGCCTGCCGGGCGGCCGCCGATGTTCGCCAGATCGGCGAAGTTCGACTTGAGCTGCTCGTGATACTCCTCGTCGAGCGGCATGCGCCAGGCGGGATCGGCCGCTTCGCGCGACGCATCGAGCAGCTCGCCGGCCAGCGCGTCGTCCTTCGAGAACAGGCCCGCGTTGTGATGGCCGAGCGCGATGATGCAAGCGCCCGTAAGCGTCGCGACGTCGACGACGGCCGCCGGCTTGAAGCGCTCGGCGTAGGTCAGCGCATCGCACAAGATCAGGCGCCCTTCGGCATCCGTGTTGAGCACCTCGATCGTCAAGCCCGACATGCTCGTGACGATGTCGCCCGGCTTCGTGGCCTGCCCGCTCGGCATGTTCTCGACGGCGGGTACAATGCCGACGACGTTCAGCTTCAGGCCCAATTCGGCGACGGCGCGCATCGTGCCGAACACCGAAGCCGCGCCGCACATGTCGAACTTCATCTCATCCATGCTCTCGCCAGGCTTGAGCGAGATACCGCCGCTGTCGAACGTGACGCCCTTGCCGACGAGCACGATCGGCGCAGCCTTGGCCGGACCGCCCTGATACTGCATGACGATGAATTGCGGCGGCTGCACCGAGCCGACCGAGACCGACAGCAGCGAGCCCATCTTCAGCGCTTCGAGCTGCTTCTGGCCGAGCACGTCGACCTTGAGCTTGAAATCCTTGCCCAGTTGCTTCGCGGTTTCGCCGAGGTAGCTCGGCGTGCAGATATTGCCGGGCAGATTGCCGAGATCGCGCGCGAAGTCCATGCCGTTCGCGACGGCCTGCGCTTGCTTCAGCGCGAGCTTGGCGAGTTTCTCGTCGGCCGAATCGACCGTGACGACGATGCGCTTGAGCGCATACTTGACGGGCTCCGGCTTGCCCTTCATGCGAACGAACTGATAGGTCTCGCCTCGCAGCGCGAGCAGCGCGGCACGCGCGTTCCACTCGGTCGCGCGCTCCTTCACAGGCAATTGCGCGAGCGTAAACGTAACCTGAACGATCTTCGTGCCGAGGATCGCGCGCCATGCGGCGCGGGCGGCGTCCATGTAGGCTTTCTGCCCGAACGCGTCTTGCTTGCCGAGCCCGACGAGCAGCACGCGCGAGGCGCCGATTCCTTCCACTTCATGCAAGAACAGCGTCGAGCCGCTCTTGCCCTGCATGTCTCCCGCTTTCACGATGCGTGTGAGGAGCCCCTTCGTCGCTGCGTCGATCTCAAGCGCCGCGCCCGAAAGCGATTGCCCCTCAAACACACCGATCACGATGCAATCGGATTTCCCCGTTAGAAAACCGCCCGTCGTGCCCTTCGTCCAGTCACAGGCTTTTATGCTAAAGTCCATCGCGCTTGTCCTCGGATAAAATCGGCTTAACTTTGGTAACGAAGCCGCAATTATCCGCTATTTTTTCCTCGGCGTCGGAACGCAGCGCTTGGCAAGCGCGAACGCCGCCCGCCCTCTCGCATCGACGATGATCTTCGAACGCTCCTTGCAGCGCGAGCTAGCGTATACGGCCGGTGCCGTATTCATGGTACTGCTCACAATTTTTCTCACGACGATGATGATCCGCATCGTCGGCTACGCCGCGTCCGGTGAGGTCGACCCCAAGGACGTCGTCGTCCTCATCGGCCTGACCGTCATCGGCTACATCGCGGTGATGCTCGTCGTCACGATGTTCGTCTCGATTTTGTTCGTGCTCACGCGGTGGTACCGCGACTCCGAGATGGTCGTCTGGCTCGCCTCCGGCGTCAGCCTGACGCAATTCATCAAGCCGATCGCGAAATTCGCGGCGCCGCTGATCTTGCTCGTCGCGTTTTTCGCCTATGTCGGCTGGCCCTGGTCGAACGCCCAAAGCAAGCTCATTCGCGCGCGGTTTCAGCAGCGCGACGAAGTCTCGATGCTCGCGCCCGGGCAATTTCGCGAATCGCCCGCGTCTCACCGCGTCTTTTTCATCGAGAAGATGACGCCCGATCAAACGCACGTTCAAAACGTGTTCGTCACCAGCACCGAAAACGGCAAGGTGAGCGTCGTCGTTTCGCAAAACGGTCACACCGAAACGATGAAGGACGGCTCGCGCTTCGTCGTCCTCGAAAACGGCCGGCGCTACGACGGCGAGCCGGGCAAGCCCGATTTCCGCATCATGGAATTCCAGCATTACGGCGTCAAAATCACGCATCAGCCGGTGGTCAACGTACCCACCACCACGAGCCTGTCCACGTCCTCGTTGCTGCGGCACCCCACGCGCACCAATCTCGCGGAATTCGCGTGGCGCACCGGGCTACCGCTCATGGCCGTGAACTTGATGCTGCTCGGCATTCCGCTCGCCTATCAAAACCCGCGGCGCGGGCGCACGATCAATCTCGTCATGGCCGTTCTGATTTTCCTCACCTATTCGAACCTGCTCAACGTCGTGCAATCGTGGCTCGAGCAGGGGAAGATGTCGTTCGTCGTCGCGCTCTTAGGTTTGCACGTCGTGGCCGCGCTCGTCGTGGTTGCCGTGTTCTGGCTGCGGGTGCGCAATCGTCCGCTGATTCCACGCGAGTGGCTCGCGTTCGGACGAGGAGCCTGAGACGATGCGCATCTACGAACGATACTTCGCGCGCCAGGTGTACCTCGCGTTCATCTTCATCTTGTTCGCGTTTTCGGGTCTGTTCTTCTTCTTCGATCTGATCAACGAACTGAACACGGTCGGCCACGGCAATTACAAATTCGGCTACGCCGTGCTGCGCGTCGCGCTGCAAACGCCGTCGCGCTTTTACGAAATCATTCCCGTCGCGGCGTTGATCAGCGCGATCTACGTATTCGCGCAGATGGCGGCTAGTTCCGAATACACGATCTTCCGCGTATCGGGGCTGTCTACGGGCCAAGCCTTGCGCTCGCTGCTCAAGATCGGCATCCCGCTCGTCGCCCTCACCTATTTCATCGGCGAGGTCGTCGGCCCGTACTCCGATCAACTGTCCGAACGCGTGCGCCTCGAGGCGCTCGGCTCGGCCGTTTCGAGCAACTTCGCCTCGGGCGTCTGGGTGAAGGACACGCTCACGGCACGCGAAGACGGCCAGCAAGTCACGCGCTTCGTCAACGTCGGCGAATTGATGCCCGATACGACCATTGCCAACGTGCGCATCTACGAATTCGATCCGGGATTCAGGCTGACCAATCTGCGCACGGCGCAAACGGGCCGCTACGAAGGCGACGGCCACTGGTTGCTCAAAGGCGTGACCGACACGCAACTGAAGAGCCTGCCGCCGCCGGCGACATCGGTGCCCGCCGACGCGCTGAACCCCGTCTATCGCGCGGCGCAGGTCACGCTCCCCGAATACTCGTTGCGCTCGGAGTTGACGCCGCAGATTCTGTCGGTGCTGCTGGTCTCGCCCGATCGGATGTCGATCTTCAATCTGTTTCGCTATATCGAGCACCTGGTCGAAAATCATCAGGACACGCAGCGTTACGAGATCGCCATTTGGAAGAAGCTGCTCTACCCGTTCGCCGTGCTCGTGATGTTCGTGTTGGCGCTGCCGTTCGGCTATCTCCATACGCGAGCCGGCGTCGTCGGCGCGAAAGTGTTCGGCGGCATCATGCTCGGCATGAGCTTTCAGCTCATCAACACGCTCTTCTCGCACGTCGGCATGCTCAACACATGGCCGGCACCGGTCACGGCAGCCACGCCTGGGCTCATCTATCTTGCGCTCGGCCTAGCTGGGCTCAAGTGGGTCGACCGGCACTGAGGCCGCAAAGGCAGGAGTCGATGAACGCAAGCGCCCATCCCTTACGCGGCATCGTGCTCTTCGCCCATGGCGCGCGCGATGCGCGGTGGGCCGAGCCGTTCGAGCGGCTGGCAGCCAAGCTGCGCGCCTTGAGCGCGCCCGATACGCAGGTATCGCTTGCGTTTCTCGAATTGATGACGCCCGATCTTCCAACCGCCGTCGCCGCTCAAGTCGCGGCGGGCTGCACCTCGATTACGGTCGTGCCGGTATTTTTCGGGCAAGGCGGCCATGTGCGGCGCGATCTGCCGGTTGCGATCGAAGCATGCCGCGCGGCCCATCCGCATGTCGATATTCGCGGCACCGTGCCCGTCGGCGAGGACGATGCCGTTCTCGATGCGCTAGCCGCTTACTGTCTGCGCCAGTTGAACGCGAGCCCCGACGACGGAGCGGCCCCTGGGGCGACCCGTTAGATAGGCGTATGGGCTCGTAGGATGAAAACGCCGCGCCGCTTAGGCGGCGTGCGCGTAGGGATCGCGTTCGACGGCGCGTGCGTCGTCCGCTTGCGGATGGGCTGAATGGGTCGAATGGCCCCGTTCGGCAAACGCCTCTCCGATCATCAACAGGCTCGGTTGGCTCGCATCGAGCCACGTCTGCGCCTCGCCCATGGCGAGCGCTTCGAGCGTCAAGGTCAGCGTGCGTTCGCGCGGCGTACTGCATGCCTCGACGATAGCGACGGGCGTCGCGCCCGCACGTCCGGCGTCGATCAACTGTTGTGCGATCTCGGGCGCGCTGTCGCGGCCCATATAAAACACGAGCGAATCGGCGTTGACCGCCTCGCGAATCGCTTCCGTATCGGGCGCGCGGCTCTTGGTCGCCAGCGCTACGCTGCGCGACACGCCGCGCAACGTCAGCGAGCGCTTGACCGACGCCGCCGCGGCGAGCGCCGCCGTGATGCCGGGCACGACCTCGTAGTCGATCCCCGCTTCTTCGAGCGCGCGCATTTCCTCGTCGGCCCGGCCGAACAGCATCGGGTCGCCGCCCTTCAGGCGCACGACCACTTCATGCGAACGCGCCGCATCGACAATCTGCTTGTTGATGAACTGCTGCGCCGTCGAGCGCTGCCCGCAGCGCTTACCGACAGCGATCTTGCGCGCGTGCGGCGCGTATTCGAGCATCGCGCTCTCGACGAGCGCGTCGTGTAGGACGACCTCGGCCGTGCCCAACAAACGGGCGCCGCGCACCGTAATGAGATCCGCCGCCCCCGGTCCTGCACCGATCAAATACACTTTGCCCATTGCGCTTTCGTCCTCTCGCGTGTGTGGACGGCGCCTCAGGCGCCGTCTCGTTCTCCATCACGCGGAATATGCACGAATCATACCGGCTGCCACCGTATGATGCGTCGCCTCGTCGATCAGCACGAATGCGCCAGTCGCCGGTTGCGCGTCGTAGGCATCGCATACGATTGGCTTTTGCAGCGTCAAGGCCACGCGTCCGATGTCGTTCATCTTCAGGTCGCGCACGTCGCTCGTGTGAGAGAGCGTGTGGACGTCCAATACTTCCTTCACCGAGCCGATACGCGCGAACACCGTATTGGTGGTTTGCTTGAGCAGATACTTTCGCTGCGTGGAAAGCGGTTCTTCGTCGAACCAGCATAGATCGGCCTCGAGCTTCTTCGACGGCTGCGGCGCCTCTTGCGCGGCCACGAACGTATCGCCACGCGAGACGTCCACGTCCTCGGCCAAACGAATCGTCACCGTCTGTCCCGCAAACGCCCGGTCCACTTGCGCCGTGCCGCCGGGCACCGGCGCGATGATCTCGGCCACCGTCGCTTCGCGCGCCGCCGGCAGCACCACGATCGTATCGCCCACGCGCACCTCGCCCGCTTCCACTCGGCCCATATAGCCACGGAAGTCGTCCGCGCTCGAGCCGTCTTGACGCGCCACCCACTGCACCGGGAAGCGCAACGCCTCGCCCGTGGGCTGCGCCACCGGCAGCGCTTCGAGCACGTCCAAGAGCGGCTCGCCCGCATACCACGGCATGCGCTCGCTCGCCTGCACGATGTTGTCGCCCTTGAGCGCCGACACCGGCACGAAGCGCGCGTTCGCAATGCCCAACTGACGCGCCAATTCGACGTACGCGTCGCGGATCTCGTTGAAGCGCGCCTCGCTGTAATCCACGAGATCCATCTTGTTGATCGCCACGATCACGTGCTGCAAGCCGAGCAGCTTCACGATCGCGCTGTGGCGCTTCGTCTGCGGCAGCAGCACCGTTTGACCGTCCGGCGTCTTCGTCACGCGCGTCGCATCCACGAGGATGATCGCCGCATGCGCCGTGGACGCGCCCGTCACCATGTTGCGCGTGTATTGCTCGTGCCCCGGCGTATCGGCAATGATGAACTTGCGGCGCGCCGTGGCGAAGTAACGATAGGCCACGTCGATCGTGATGCCTTGCTCGCGCTCGGCTTCCAAGCCGTCGGTCAGCAGCGAAAGATCGATCTCGTCGCCCACCGTGCGCTTGTTCTTCGCGCGCGAGAGCGCCGAGAGCTGGTCGGACAGCACGGCGCGGCTGTCGTAAAGCAGGCGCCCGATCAGCGTGCTCTTGCCGTCGTCGACGCTGCCCGCCGTGATGAAACGCAGCACGCCGAGGTCTGCCGGTTGATGAGGAGTACTCATGTTCTCGATTCCGTCTTCGATTGTTCGGGTGCCGGGCTTCAGAAGTAGCCTTGCTTCTTGCGCTGTTCCATCGCGGCCTCGGACGCCTGATCGTCCATCCGCGTCGCGCCGCGCTCGGTGATGTCGGTCACCGCCGTCTCGGCGATGATCTTCTCCACGTCGTCGGCGTCCGATTCGACGGGGCACGTGCAGCTGATGTCGCCCACGGTGCGGAAGCGCACGAGCACGTTTTCGCTTTGCTCGCCCTCGCGCATCGGCGTGAGCGGCGTGACCGGCACGAGCAGACCGCCCCGGCGCACGATCTCGCGTTCATGCGCGTAGTAGATCGAGGGCAGCTCGAGCCCTTCGCGCGCGATGTATTGCCACACGTCGAGTTCGGTCCAGTTCGAAATCGGGAACACGCGCAGGTGTTCGCCCTTGTGCAGACGCGCGTTGTACAGGCTCCACAATTCGGGGCGCTGCGCCTTCGGATCCCATTGGCCGAATTCGTCGCGGAACGAGAAGATGCGCTCTTTGGCGCGCGCCTTCTCTTCGTCGCGGCGCGCCCCGCCGATCATCGCCGTGAAGCCGTGCTGCTCGATCGTCTCGAGCAGCGTCACCGCTTGCGCCGCGTTGCGCGAATCGGTCTCGCGGCGCAGCCGCACCGTGCCGCGCTCGATCGAATCCTCGACGTGACCGACCACGAGCTGCGCGCCGATCTGCGCCGCGCGGCGATCGCGAAAGTCGATCACTTCCGGGTAGTTGTGCCCCGTGTCGATGTGCACGAGCGGAAACGGCAGCGTCGTCTTGCGCTGGGCGCCGAGGCCGAACGCTTTCAGCGCCAGATGCAGCACGACGACCGAATCCTTGCCGCCCGAGAACAGCAGCGCCGGCTTGCTGCATTCGGCCACGAGCTCGCGCAGGATGTGGATCGATTCCGCCTCGAGCCAGTCGAGGTGGTCCATGCGGGTTGCGCTGACCGTGAGCGGGGTCGTCGCGGAGGGTTCGAGAATCGTGCTCATACTTGACGGTTTCCTATCGTTTGCCCGTGTGCCGCCCGGCGCCGATGCGCCTTGGCCGCCGCCACATCATTCGAATACTTCAGTGTAGTGCTTGACACCGGCCGGCGCGTCAGGCCGAAGCCTCGTTCGTCGCGCCGCCCGATGCGAATTGAATGGTCGAGGTGACGTGCAGGCCGCATTCCTTCGAATCGCGCGACTCCCACCACCAGCGTCCCGCCCGGCTGTCCTCGCCCGGACGCACCGCGCGGGTACAAGGCTCGCAGCCGATGCTCGGATAGCCGCGCGCATGCAGCGGATTGACAGGCACATCGAACAGCTTGAGGTAAGCCCAAACCTCGGCTTCGGTCCAATCCGCAAGCGGGTTGTATTTCGCGATGTTCCGCGCCGAATCGTGCTCCTGCTCGTGCAGCTCGGTGCGCGTCACCGATTGCTCGCGCCGCTGCCCCGTCACCCAGGCTTGCACGCCGGAGAGCGCGCGGTTCAACGGTTCGACCTTACGGATCTCGCAGCAGCGCTTGCGCAACTCGACGCTCTCGTAAAACGCGTTCAAGCCGTGCGCCTTCGCGTATTCGTCCACGGCCTCGGCTCGCGGATGAAACTGCTCGATCTCGTAGCCATAATGTTCCCGGATGCGATCGATCATGCCGACCGTTTCCTCGTGCAACCGGCCCGTATTCAGCGAAAAAATGCCGATCGCCGCCTTGCGCGACAAGATGGCATGCGTCAGCACCATGTCTTCCGCGGCCAAGCTGCTCGCGAGCTTGACGCGTTCATGACGCTGCGCGATCTCGTCGACGAAAGCGTGCAGACGCGCGAACTTCGCTTCGAGCGCCGCGTCGACATCGGCTGCGGCGGGCGTGCGGTCCAGGCTCATACACGCTCCGATTCGAGTTCGGCGCGCCGGCGAAACAGCGGCTGCGGCGTATCGAACGCGGCTTGGTACTTGACCGTGAACTCCTCGAATGCGCGCAATGCATCGTGGATGTCCTTGTCGGCCCGCACGGCGAACGCATCGAACCCGCAACGCGCCATGAAATTGAGGTGATCGCGCAGCACGTCGCCGATCGCGCGCAACTCGCCCTTCCAGCCGTACCGATCGCGCAGCAGACGCGCCGTGCTATAGCCTCGCCCGTCGCGAAACACGGGGAAATCGACGCCGATCAGCGAAATTTTGTCGAAGTCGCCGGCCAGATCGGCAGGCTCGTCGTCCGGGGCCAGCCATACGCCGAGCGCATCGCGCTCACGCGAGGCGAGGAGCGCCGCGCTCGCTTGCTTCCAGAGCGCGAACGGAACGAGTACGCGTCCGGCCGGCAACGCATCCGCCGTCGGCAGCGTACCGTCCTCGAGCGCGCGAACAACCGTCCAGTCGTCGCGTACCACCGAGCGATTCTTGATAATCGAAGTCATCTGCAAATATCCCTGGTTCGCCCGTGATTTACGCGTGAGCCGGCTGGCGCGATGCGTAGACGCGTTCCTTGAACGGCGTCACGCCAATGCGATTGTAAGTGTCGATGAACCGCTCGCCGTCGATACGGTGCTCGAGGAACGTGTCGATCACCTTGCTCATGACGTCGGGCATTTCCTCGGCCGCGAACGACGGCCCGATCACGCGGCCCAGACGGGCGCCCGTCGCGCTCGTGCCCTGCTCGCCGCCGAGCGTCACTTGGTACCACTCCGAGCCGTCCTTATCGACGCCCAGGATCCCAATGTTACCGACGTGATGATGACCGCACGAGTTGATGCAGCCCGAAATGTTCAGCGACAGATCGCCCAGATCGTAGACGTAGTCGAGATCGTCGAAACGATCTTGGATCGATTGCGCGATCGGCAACGACTTGGCGTTCGCGAGCGAGCAGAAATCGCCGCCGGGGCAAGCGATGATGTCGGTCAGCAAACCGATGTTCGGCGTGGCGAAGCCTTGCTGCTTGGCAAGCTCCCACAGCGTGAACAGATCGCGCTTGCGCACGTCGGCCAGAATCAGGTTTTGTTCGTGCGACACGCGAATCTCGCCGAACGAGTACTGGTCGGCCCAATCGGCGACCGCTTCCATTTGTTCGGTGGTCGCATCGCCCGGCGCGCCCTTGGCCGGCTTCAGCGAAAGCGTGACCGCGGCATAACCCGGCACGCGATGCGGACGCAAATTGCGCTCGATCCAGCGCGCGAACGCGCGGTTCTCGAGCAGATGCTTTTCGAACGTCGCATCGGTATCCGACAGCTTTTCGTAAGCCGACGGCGTGAAATGGCGCGCGACGCGATCGTACTCGGCTTGCGTGAGCGTCGAGGGACCGTCCTTCAAGTGCTGCCATTCCTCTTCGACTTGCTGCGCGAACTTCTCGGGGCCAAGCGCCTTCACGAGAATCTTGATACGCGCCTTGTACATGTTGTCGCGGCGGCCGAAGCGGTTATATACGCGCAGCACGGCTTCGCAGTAAGTAAGCAGATGCTGCCAGGGCAGGTTCTCGCGAATCACCGAGCCGATGATCGGCGTACGGCCGAGCCCGCCGCCCGCGAGAATCGCGCAGACGACCTCGCCCGCCTCGTTCTTCGAGAGATACACGCCAAGGTCATGGATCTGCACGGCGACGCGATCTTCCTTCGTCCCCGACACCGCGATCTTGAACTTACGCGGCAGCCAGCTAAATTCGGGGTGGAACGTCGACCATTGACGCAGAATTTCGGCCCATGGACGCGGATCGACGATTTCGTCGGGCGCCACGCCGGCGAACTGATCGGCCGTGATGTTGCGGATGTCGTTACCCGACGTTTGAATGCCGTGCATCTGCACCGACGCGAGATCCGCCAGCAGATCGGGGGTCTCCTCGAGCTTGATCCAGTTGTACTGGATGTTCGTGCGGGTCGAGAAGTGGCCGTAGCCGCGATCGTATTTGCGCGCGATGTGAGCGAGCATGCGCAACTGGTCGCTGCGCAAGTTGCCGTACGGAATGGCGATGCGGTGCATGTAGGCATGACGTTGCATGTACAGGCCGTTCTGCAACCGCAGCGGGCGGAATTCGTCCTCGCTCAATTCGCCCGACAAGCGGCGGCGGACTTGGTCGCGGTATTGCGCGACGCGTTCGTCGACGATGGTCTGGTCGTACTGATCGTATTGATACATGCGGGACCCCAGGTTAGTGTCGGACCGCCTCGCGCGGCAGCCGGAAATCGCTATCGATGCGGATGGCGAGCGTTCGTTCAGACAAGCTCGTCATGCGCTAATGACGAAAACAGCTATACATATTGAAAAACGTGCGTCGATCGTAATAAACTGCCCTTATATTTCAAACGACTAAAAAATTCTTTCCTTATGTCGATAGGGTTATAAATGAACCTGCACCAATTTAGGTTCGTGCGCGAGGCGGTCCGCCAGAAATTCAATCTGACGGAGGCCGCCAAGGCCCTGTATACGTCTCAGCCGGGCGTCTCCAAGGCGATCATCGAACTCGAGGACGAGCTGGGGGTGGAGATCTTCACGCGCCACGGCAAGCGTGTGCGTTCGCTCACGGAGCCGGGCCGGATCATCCTCGCCTCGGTCGAGCGGATCTTGCAGGAGGTCGAGAGCCTCAAGCGGGTCGGTAAGGATTTCGCGGCGCAAGACCAGGGCAACCTCGTCATCGCCGCCACCCACACTCAGGCGCGCTACTCGCTGCCCGGCGCGATCGCCGAATTCAAGAAGCGCTTTCCCAAGGTGCACTTGTCGATCCTGCAAGGCAGCCCGACGCAGGTGGCCGAGATGGTCATGCACGATCACGCCGACGTGGCGATTGCGACCGAGGCGATTTCCTCATACAAAGAACTCGTCTCGCTGCCTTGCTTCCAGTGGCATCACGTGGCGATCATGCCGGCCGATCATCCGCTCTTGCAGCGCAAGCAGCTCTCGCTCGAAGATCTTGCGCAGTACCCGCTGATCACGTACGACAACGCCTTTGCCGGGCGCACGAAGATCGATCAAGCTTTTTCGCTGCGCGGACTTGCGCCCGACATCGTGCTCGAGGCGATCGACGCGGACGTCATTAAGACATACGTCGAACTCGGGCTCGGCGTGGGCATCATGGCCGATATCGCGTTCAACACGGAGCGCGACCGCCATCTACGCGCAATGCCGGTCGGGCATCTTTTCGGCAGCAACTTGACGCGTGTCGCGCTGAAGCAAGGCGCTTATCTGCGCAGCTATGTGTATACGCTCGTCGAATTGCTCTCGCCCACGCTCAATCGCAAGCTGATCGAGCAGGCGCTCAAGGGCGAACACGACAGCTACGAGCTGTGAGCCGAACCGAAAGCAAACCGCGTCACATTTCACTTAGCACTTAGCCACGAACTTCAGGAGACCTTTGCATGGCGTTGTCCGCAACTTTGCGCCGCACGTTCGCGCTCGCGGCATTCGCGCTCGTTTGCGCAGCCGAGACCGCTCCGGCGCGGGCCGACATCAAAGTCGGCATCGATTTGTCGTCCACGGGACCCGCAGCCGTCATCGGCATCACGAGCAAGAACGCGATGTTGATGTGGCCCAAGACGATTGCCGGGCAGAGCGCGCAGTACATCTTCCTCGACGACGGCTCCGATCCGGGCGCAGCCGTGCGCAACATCAATAAGCTGATCCACGAAGATCATGTCGACGTCATCGTCGGTCCGAACATCACGCCGGCCGCGTTGGCCGCGCTCGATCCGGTGGCCGAGTCGCATACGCCGATGATCACGCTGATCGGCTCGGGCAGCGTCGTCGAGCCGCAAACCGGCCCGCGCGTATGGGCGTTCAAGATGGCGCAAACCGACAGCGCGATGGCCGATGTAATGACGCGTTACATGTCCGCCCACGGGGTGAAGACGGTCGGTTTCATCGGATTCGCCGACAGCTACGGCGATAGCTGGCTCAAAGAATTTTCGACGTTCGCCAAGCTGCGTCACATCTCGATCGTCGCGACAGAGCGCTACAACCGCACCGATTCGAGCGTGACGGGCCAGGTACTCAAGCTGATGGAAGCCAAGCCCGACGCGATCCTCGTCGCGGGCGCGGGTACGCCGTCCGTGCTGCCGCAGCGAGAACTCGTCCAGCGCGGTTTCAAAGGCCCGATCTACCAGACGCACGGGATCGCCACGCCGGCGTTCATCAAGCTCGGCGGCAAGGACGTGGAAGGCACGCTGTTTCCCACACAGCCTGTCGTCGTCGCGCGCACGTTACCGGCCGACCATCCGTCGAAAAAGGCGGCAATGGCATTCGTCGACAGTTATGAAGCGAAATTCGGGGCCGGCACGGTTACGCAATTCGCCGGCGATGCTGCCGGCGTCTATCCGCGCTTGAACGATGCCGTCGCGCGCGCACTCAAGACAGCGCAGCCGGGTACCGAGGCGTTCCGCTCGGCGCTGCGCACGGCGCTCGAGCAGGCGCACGAACTCGTCGTACCGAACGGCGTCGTCAATACGAGCGCGGGCGATCACGTCGGGCTCGATCAACGCGCGAGCGTCATGGGCGAAATCAAGGGCGGCAAGTTCGTCTACATCAGCCAGTAAGGGGAAGGTCGAAGCACGCACTCAAGCGAGCTGGAAGCGCGCGACGAGCCGCTCCATCTGCTCGGCCTGCTCCTGCAACGACGCGCTAGCAGCCGCCGATTCCTCGACGAGCGCGGCGTTGCGTTGCGTGACCTCGTCCATCTGAGCGATCGCGACGTTCACCTGCTCGATGCCGTCGCTTTGCTGCTCCGAGGCATCGGCGATTTCGCCGACGATGCGATCGACGTCCGCGATCGCATCGATCACCGAATGGATCGCACCGTCGACTTGAACGAATAGCGCGGAGCCGCCCGTCACGCGCTCGATGGACGTCTGGATCAGCGCCTTGACGTCCTTCGCCGCGGACGCGCTGCGATGGGCGAGCGCGCGTACCTCGCCGGCCACCACCCCGAATCCCTTGCCTTGCTCGCCCGCGCGAGCGGCCTCCACGGCGGCATTCAGCGCGAGGATGTTGGTCTGAAACGCGATTCCTTCGATGACCGAGACGATCTCGGCCATTCGCGTCGAGCCTGCGTGCACCTCTTTCATGATGTCGACGGCAGACGTCACGATCGATCCCGTCCGCGAAGCGCGTTCGGCCGCCTCGGCGCTCAACTTGTTGGCATTCGCCGCGTTCGACGCGTTGTGCTTCACGGTCGAGGTCAACTGCTCCATGCTCGCCGCCGTCTCCTGGAGCGACGCCGCTTGCGTCTCCGTGCGTTGCGACAGATCCTGGTTGCCGGCCGCGATTTGCCCGCTGCCGACGAGCACCGATTGCGCCGCTCCGCGCGTCGCGGCGATCGTTTGCGTCCAGGCGGCGACCAGCGTATTGAGGCCGCGTTTGATCGAAGCGAACTCGTCGTGGCCCTGAACGTCGATCGACGCGCGCAAATCGCCCGTGCCGATCGCTTTCATCGAATTCGACAATTCGGCGACGTCTCGTTGCGTGCGCAACGCGAACCCAACGAATAGATAGAGCGCGCAGCCGACCGAGATCGCGCTCAGCAGCGACAGTACGGCGACCTCGCTGCGTTCGGCACGCGCGCGGGCATCCAACCGATCGCGGACAACTTGAGATAGCTCGGCGTGTGCGCGATAGAGCGCGGCGATCGCGTCCGTGCCTTGCTGAAAGAATGCGTTCGCATCGAGCGCCGGGGCGCCGTCGTGGCCGAGCGCTTCGACCGTATGGCGGAACGTATCGTAGGGAGCAAGGTCCATCGCCGCGACGGCGGCGCTAAGCGCTGAGCTCGTCGCTGCTTGCTGCATGCCGGAAATCGCATGGCGTAGCACGGCGCTTTGATCGTCGAGCAAGGCCGCGCGGGTTTGCAGCACGCCGCGATCGAGCTCGGCGAGTTGCCCCGCGCTCAATGCAGCGGCGCCTTTCCCACGCGTCACGCCGGCCGTTTCAGCGGCATTCGGCAGCCCGTATGCCACCGAATCGATCAGTACCGCGTTGATATCGTCGGGATCGAGCGCAAGTCCGGTGCGATCGGACAGGTCGCGCTCGAACATAAAGATCTCGCGCACAAGCGCCGTATGCGACGCGAACAACGCCGCGCCGGTCGGCCCAAGACCGGCCGCCGACAAATGCGCGTACCGATCGGCGAGGGCTTTGACGTCGGCGCGCATGTCGAAACGCGCACTCGCTTGCGTTTGCTCGGTGAGGCGAGCCAGCGATGCCTCGGCCGCAATGCTCGACGAATCGAAGGCGGATCGCATGCCCGCGTTGCCGGCCATGACCGCCGCCCCGGCGCCGCGGCGCACCTGCACCGCCTTGAGCAAATCCTGGGTGGTGGCGAGCATGGCAAGGCCGTCTTGCTCGCTCAGCGTCGCGCTGTAGGCACGCAGCGCGGAATGAAGTGTGGCGTAGAGCGTCGCGGACAACGGCGCCATGAACAACAGCGCCAGAATGACGAGCTTCTTGGGCATCTTGAGCCGGCCCATTAGCGCCATTCCAGGCGCAAATACAGCTTGAATCACGGTGTTCCCCAGCAAGTGCGCAGTCCACGTCGCATGTAGACCGATAAAAGCGCCGCGCTCGACGTGACGAAGTGCGATGCGTCCCGCCGGCGGCTCAGTTGTTCAGACGATACGCGGCTGAGGCGAACTGTCGATTGACTTACGTCAACGGCAAAAACCGGGGTAAAAGGGGCCATGATGGCGCGCCGGCGCGATGAAGGCGGGCGTTCGGCAAGATGAGGATGCACGGTGCCGGACGCGTGGCGGATGGACGCGGTCGACGCCCCCTTGTCAGGCGAGACGAATTCCGCCATAATCGCGCTCTTCTGTCCGGCGTGTTCAAGCGTCGGCGAAAGCCCAGGTGGTGAAACAGGTAGACGCAGGGGACTCAAAATCCCCCGCCGCAAGGCGTGCCGGTTCGAGTCCGGCCCTGGGCACCAAGAATTCTCGTGAAAGGCCCAGCCCGCAAGGCTGGGCCTTTTCATTTGGCGTAAATCTGGCGTAGCGAGCTATATCGGGACCCGCTTCCCGCGCGCTCGGCGACCAAGAATTCCACTTGCTAGGTGTTCTCGCCCCCGCACGAATTCCCGTCGACAACCAGCCCAAAAACAGTACGCTCGCACGGTTTTCACCTTCGCAGGCTCGTCCGCGTATGTAAACCATGCGATCGCATGGTTTACATACGCGGGGTGGCAACAGGTGATAAAATCCTTGCATTCGCATGGTTTTTGATCGCATTTCCTGCCGTCCCTCACAAACCGTTCGGACGCACTGTTTTTATAGCTCGGCACGCGCCCATTGGTCCGCTTACTGGCTTGCCATGCTGGATCACGCGCCAATGGCGCCGGACCGAGCCCATCATTGGAGCAAGTGGCCGTGACCTCCTTGCGGTCGCGGGCATCAAAGCCATTGCAACGCAGGCTGTACCCAGCCGTCGTCGTTCAAGGAGCCTACCCGTATGCGTCGAACAATCGAGCACGCCTCTGATATCGGCGGAGTGATTCGCGCCGCCCGAAAAATTCAGAAATTGCGCCAGGACGACGCCGCAGGCAGCGTTGGTGTAAGCGAATCTTTTATGGCCAAAGCCGAGCGCGGCACGGACACGGTGCAGTGGGGGAAAGTTTTTCAGATCCTTCAAGGCCTCGGCGTGCGAGTGGTCGTCGAGATCCCCAACGCAGACGACGAATTGCTCACGCGCCAAGCCGCCTTGGCAAGGTTTCGCTCCTCCGTGCGGGCGCTCCACGGTGCATTGCGTGCTAACGCCGAAAAAGGCGGCATAGGTGCGGCCGGAGCGAGGACGCAAGACTGGCTAACCGAACCCCCGACCGGACAGAAGGTGCTCTTGAGGGCCGCCGAACGCTTAGCGGCATCCGTCGAAACCGACAAGGCCAGTGCAGAACTCAGAGCATTAGCACGAAAACTCTTAGACGACGCCGAGCTTTTGTCAGATAGCGCTAAGCCCACTATCGGCCCCAAGGGACAAAAACGAGATGACTGAGCGAACTCTGCAAGCTTTTATCGACGGTCAGGAAATCGGCACGCTTCACGAGAACAATAACCTTTGGGCCTTTGAGTACGCCCGGTCGTGGTTGGAAAACCCCACGCGCTTTGCACTGAGCCCGCACCTCCCGCTCGACGACGGCATCTTGCGAGACGGTGCTACCACGCGGCCGGCACAGTGGTATTTCGACAATCCGCGTCAAAGTCGAAGTAACCTTAATCCGAGCCGTTCATGCCGCAAGGCGACGCGATCGAAAAGCGAGTCCATCGAAACATCCGAGGCCGCGACAATTCGCAGCGCGTAGTTGTGGTATTGAGATGCAGCGTTCATAAAGCGCTCGGCGTTGTCTCGATACCCGTCGATCAAGCCACGCTGGTACGCCTTTCGGACTCCCCGAGGCAACTCGTACTCCACGCGATCGCGTCCGGTAAGCGGATCGATCGACCTCGGCTTATCGGCTCTCATCAGATTTTCGATTTTCCCGAGCTCGCCGTCGGCTTCGGCAAGCATGCCCTCCGCCAACCGCAAATAGTGCTCGACGTCCAGATTGCTCGCCGCGACAGCGCCGAGCTCGTCTTCGGATGCATCGATCTCCGGCACACCGTTCGCCGCATCCCCTTCTTCCTCGACGCGCTGAACCGCGACTTCCGTGGGCCCAAACCGTACTCCCTTCCTCGCGCGCCGTCCCAAACCGAGCCGTCCGAACACATCGCCCAGCCTGCGTGATTTCAATATCGATACTGGGCGTTTAGCCGCGCCGCTCCCAATAGCCCGCCTAGCAATCCCTGAAGAAGAGATCGCGCTGGAACGAGCATGCACCGCCGCTAGCGCTTCATCGCTCGGCGACGGACTGATCCGCGCGAATGTCGAACGCGCCCAATTGACGAACGGCTCGACGGAATAATGTCCGGAAAGATCCCGCCGGTTGATCGGATCGCCGGCGCAGTATATGTAGGGATTGATTCCCCCGACGTCGAATGGGCTTAGATCGTCTGCCGCATTGAACCCCATGCGTCCGGGCAGGTACCAACGATACCCATTGCCTAACGGATAAGCGAACGTTACGGGATCGCGACGTGCACCCGTGAACGCAATCGAGTGAGCGCTCAGCACGGCCTGGCCTGGTTCAGTTCGGATCCGATACGGTCGGAAACGCTTGGCCTACCCGAAGGGTATCGACCTGCACTTGTCCCAATCCCTGAAGCGCCGCACTGCTTTCTATCGCAATCCTCGATGCGCTCTGCTGAAGCGTCCGTATTTCGTCCAATTGGTTTCCGAATCGATCCCCGTATCGATCGAGCGTCTGCGCGAAGTCACCGAGTTCGCGGTTCACGACAGACGCTTTCTCGGCCAGCACTCGGAGCGGCTGAGCAAACCGCTGTGCCGTCGGCGGATAAGCACGCCCGGTCGCGGCTCGCTCACGTTGTATCGCACGCAAGCGCTTGGATCGCCGGGCCAATGCCCTGCCCGCTTCGCTCTCGACCGCCGACACGGCTTCCCGTTGTTTGGCCATCCACTGCGAAATTTCATGCGGGAGCGGCGTCTGCGGCCGCGAGTTCGAAGGCGAATCGAACGAATCGAGAGACAGCGCCGACGGTCGATCGGCGAATTCACTATGCGTACTCGAACTCGAGTCTGCCCTTTCGCGTGCGTCCGGCGCGATCGACGTCGTACCGCTTTCGATCGATTGCTCCGACGCCGCCTGAGCCTCTTCGGGCGCCAGAGAAGACGCGGCCTCGTGCGTGCCTTCTCGCACGACCTTTGCCGCGATCCCCCTCGCTAGCAAGCTTAGCCAAGAGCGACCGCTCGGGTCGATCCGGTTCACCGGATCGGCACCGCAATAGGCGTAAGGATTGATGCCCCCTGCCCCGAAAGGGCTACGCTCATCCGGTGCGCCGAAGCGCATGAGCGGCGGCAGATACCAGCGATAGCCGGCACCCAACGGATAGGCGTGCGTGACAGCGTCGCAGTAGGCTCCGGCGAAGGCATTGGCCGTCTTGTTCATGGTCGTGCCCGTCTTCCAATATTCGCTATCTCGGCGCGCCTCATCCGGCGTGCCCCGCATCGGTGTTCTCGCTAGATGCTATGTGAGGACGTGCGGCATCGCGCTAGCAAAATTGATAGCGTGGGCGTTCGCTTATCTCCATCCGCGCCCGAGCGCCGCTAATCGTGCGAATGGCCTCGGTCAAGGAAGCGAGATAGCCGATCGACGCCGTCCAGTAATGTGGCATCGACACTGACGGCATGGCACCATCGCAGCCATCCGTTACCCTCCGGGCCGAAAGCAGCCCCAGGGGCAAGGCCGAGCCCCACTTCGCTCACCAACCGTTTGGCGAGTTCGAGCGAATCGTCTTGGCCGGCGATACGGAAAAATACGTACATTGCCCCCCCGGCTTCGGGCACCTGTACGCCCGGCAGAGAGGTCAGCGCCTGCGACAGCAGTGCTCGCGTATGCGACAAGCTTTCGCGCAAGCGCGCGATTTCCGGCTCGCCGCGTTCCAGCGCGATTGCCGCAGCGCGTTGCACAGGCTCGAATACGCAGGAGAAGTTGTATTCGATGATTTTGGCCAAATCCGCGGTGAGCGCTTCGGGTACGACCATCCATCCTGCTCGCCAGCCCGTCATGGACCAAGCTTTGGAAAAGCTGTTGACGGAAATGATCCGATCGCCCTCTTCGTAGTAAGCAAGAAACGACGGCGCCGAGCGCCGATTCGAGTCGTACACCAAGCGCTCGTAGACATCGTCGCAGACGATCCAGATGCCATGCTTGCGGCAATGGCTCAAGATGACTTGGACACTATGGTCGTCGATTGTCCATCCGGTCGGATTGTTCGGCGAATTGACGATCAACGCCCTCGTTCCCGGCGTCAATGCGTCTAAGAGGCGATCGAGATCGAGCGTCCAGCGGCCATCACTCACGCGCAGCGGAACACGCTCGACCTCGGCGCTCAGGATTTTGGGAATCTCGGTGATATTCGGCCATAACGGCGTCACCACCACGACGCGATCCTGAGCGGAAAGCAGCATCTCCGACGCAATCATGAGCCCCGTCACCCCGGAACTCATCACGGCGATACGTTCGGGCGCGATCGATCGACCATGAAGCTCGGAGAGATAGTTCGCGATACGCTCGCGCAGATACGGCCGCCCTAGGTTCTGCGAGTAGAAGGTCTCGCCTTGCGCGAGCGAGCGAGCCGCTTCATCGCGAATGAACTGGGCCGTCGCCATATCGGACTCCCCGAACCAAAACGGCAAGACATCGGCTCGACCCATGCCGCTATTGGCGACTTCTCGAATGAGCGAGCCGCCCAGGTTTTGGATGGCGGGTCGGGCCTGAACGGGGTAAAGGCGAGTGTCGGTCATGAGGCGTCTCGGCGTGGTTGATCGGGCCTGCGCGCGGATCGTTCGAACGCGGGTGCCAGGCGGCGATATCAGACGCCCTATATTCGCATGCCATTTCGATGCCGAGGGTGAAACTCACTAACGACGCACGAGCTTCGGCTAAACGGTTTCGTTCGAATGCAGAGCCCAAACGCCCGTCGTCGCGCCTCGCTTTGCACGACGATGGACGATGTGCGCGCCATACGCGAATAGCAACGCGGCAGCCGCTGCAACGAGATCGACGCCGAACACCGCCCCGTCATTTTGCACGATCGAACGGAGCCAATCGCCGGCGCCTAGCGCGACGTCGACTATCACAATGCTTGCGGACGCGACAGCCGCGGCCATCAGGAGATCGCGTGCGGCGAAGATCGGCGCGCGCCACACACAATGGCCGAGGCTCAGCGCGAGCGCGATGCAGAAGACGCGATCCGCGCCGACGCCGGGCAAGCATCGCGCGCCCACAAAGGCAACGGCTAGACCGACACAAGTACCGACGCACACCCCGACGGTCAAGCGCGCGATGTTGCGCGCCGCAAGCGGCTGCATGGCTACGTCGCGCTTGCGCCGCGCCTCGAGCCACATGAGGTTGCCGGTGAAGACCATAGCGGCACCGCAAAGCCCAAGCGCGAAGTAGGCCCAGCGCAACGCGAGTCCCCCATAGGTCCCGAAGTGAAGCCCGTAAATAGCGCTGCCGATCGCGTGATTCGCATCGCGCGCGCCGGCATGCTGGCTACCGGTTACGGTACCGCTCGTCAATCGCAGCGCAACCGCACTGCGCGTTCCGAGCGCTTTCGGGACATCGCCCCATACCTCCGCCCTACCGTTCGATTTTCCATAGTCGGTGAACGTCACCCACTCCGGCTCGAGATCGGGCACTTCGCGCCTCGCAGCCGCGAGAAGTTGTTCCGCCGACAACGGCCCCGCATTCGGCAGCTCTCCGTAGCCCGGTGCCGCGAGCGTGCTCGGCGACCACATCGCCGGCAACGCCGCAGACAGCCGATGATCGAACGCGATGTTGAAAACGAATGCGATCGCGGTTGTGAGGCACATGAATGCGCCCGTCACGGCAACCATCGCGTAAAACGGCAGCGGGAACAAGCCGAGCGCGCTGTGCGCATCTTGCCAAAAACGCTTGCGGTTCTTGCCGGGGCGTAACGCAAAAAGATCTTTTGCCAATCGCGGCCAGTGCACGATCAGGCCGCTCACCATCGCAAAGCCGAACGCAATGGACACCGCGCCCATCAAGTACATTCCGAACGGCGGCAGCGCGAGCGCGTAGTGCAATTTGTTGATGAACGGGGCTAGCCTCGGCGTGTCGAGCGGCACGAGCGCTCCGGCCGATGCAGATGCAGATGCGGAAGCCGAAGCGGCCCGCCGATCGAGCGCCGCGAAATGCCAGTGGCCACGTTCGAACCAAAACGCGGTCGGATCCGGCATGGCCGGGCTTGGCCACATGATGCCGAGCCGGCTAGCGGCTGTAGGATGCGCGACAAGCACTGCCGCGACGAGCCGGTCGACGTCGCCGGCCGACGGCTGTACGTGCCACGCCTGCCGGCGCTCCCAGCGACCGATCTGATCTTGAAACATGGTGAGCGCACCGGCGAGAAATGCAACGAACAGCGCAAGACCTGCAACGATACCGGTCCACGTATGCAGCCACTGATAGGCACGAAGTGTTTGCGTACGCATCGTCAACTTACGAACCGATCCATTTCGCGCCGCATACGAGCGCGAACGCGGCAAGATTGCCGCCCACGAGATACACCGACAAGCGCCGCCTCGAAGTTACGGCGATAAGCCCTGACGCGGTGCCCACCCAAACGGGAATCGTCAACACCATCGCGCCGATCGCGGCGTGCCGCCAGCCGCCCGGCAAGAGCATGGCCGATGCGGCGCATAGTGCGACCGAAAACGGCAGCGTCGCGGCGAACACGATCACGAAGCGAAATGGCATGGACGCCTCGCCCGGATTCGAATTCGCAGACGCCGAACGACTTCGACGGCGAACGGCGTGACGCTGCAACTCGCACCGATCGAGACACAGGTCGCGCACAAACCCGCGGGCCAACCGTGCGCGTCGATCCACTGCGCGCTCGAAAGCAGCGCGAACGCCCCGGCGAGGTAGCCCGCGCGGCGGCCGCGGACGATATTGCGCGAACTCGCATTGGCGGATGGCGAAGCGCGCCAGGCGAACGCCGCTGCAACGAAGCTAAGCGCACACGCAAACCAGTCGCTCATCGCGCTTGCCCCCGGGCATCGCTTGCCCTACTCGTTAGCATCCGCATCGACGTCATCGTCCGCTCAAAAATCGGTCGACAACGAGAACATCACCGTGCGCGGCGCGCCTTGGGTCAGATAGCCGCCGAGCGTCGAACTCCAGTACGCGTGATTGCCGACGTTGAGCACCATCGCGCGCAACTCGGTATCGTGGCCAAGGACCTTGCGGCGATAACGGGCACCCACGTCGAAGCGCGTCCAAGGCGCGATCGATAGCCGGTTGGCGACGTCGAGATACTGCTTGCTCGTATAGGTGGCGCGGCCCATCAGCGTGAAGCCGGTCAGCTCGGGAACGTCCCACTCGCCATTGAACGTGAACATGTAGCGCGGAACGCCGATGGGCCGATTGCCGTCGTCGATGCCGCCTGACGTACCGCGCAACGTCGCGTCGATGAGCGTGCCGCCCGCGATCAGCCGAAGGCCTTTGATCGGCTCGCCGAACATCGACACTTCGACGCCGCGATGGCGTTGATCGCCATTCGTGCCGTAGATCTGCGTGGCCGGATCCACATAGGCAGACGGTTGGTTGATCTGATAGACGGCCAGCGACGCGCCGTAGCGCTCGGCGTCGTACTTCACGCCCGCTTCCACTTGGCGGGAACGATACGGCGCGAGCATCTGATTGGCGTTGCGCGCCGTCGAAGGAGCCTGCCCGCCTTGCGACAGCGCCTCGGTACGGTTCAAGTAGAACGACAGATGCCGCCACGGCTTGACCACGAGCCCGAACACCGGCGTAGTCGCCGACTGGTCGTAGACCGACGCTGCTTTCCCCGTGTAGTCGTAGTCGGTGACATGCAGCTTTTGATAGCGCGCGCCGAGCGTGAACAAAATGCGATCGTTCAGCACGCCGAGCGTGTCCGCCATCGCGGCGCTACGCATCAGGGTCGTGCTGACCAAGCCCGGATCGGATAAATTGCCCCCGGAGAATGCGGTGGCAGGCTGCGGGACTTGCACCGTGTCGTACAGGCTCGTCGGGAAGGTCCCCGACATGTCGTAAGCGCTGTAGGTATTCAGATGCGAAATCGATACGCCCGCGCTGAGCCGGTGCGTCACCCAGCCGGTGGCGAATGCGCCGCGCACGCCCGCCTCGCCGGCTAGGCCATCGGCCTTGTACGGGACGCCGAGTCGATAACCGGACGTCGCCGTGGGCGAAACGTACCCCGGCGATTCGTACTGCCCGCTCTCGTTGTCGTGATGCACGCCCGCGCTCAAATAGGCGGTCCATCCCGGCAAGAAGTCGTATTCGGCCCGAGCCATCGCAATCGTGTCCTCGAGCGTGCTGTAGTTCCACGCCTGCGTGTAGTTGTAGCTCGCGGAAGGAACGGTGGGAATCGCATTGCCCCGCACGTAGACGACCGAGCGCCCGTCGGTGATGCGCTCGCGCTGATAGATGAAGTCGCCGTACAAGCGCAGCTTCTCGCCGCGGTAATCGAGCGACACCGACGTCATCGCATCGCGCCGATGCTCGCCGTCGATCGACGTCTCGCCGCCGTGGACGGACGAATTGACGCGAATGCCGAATTGATCGTGGTCGCCGAAACGCCGGCCGATGTCGACGTGCGTGCCGGCTTCGCCCGATGCCGTTCCCTCGAGCGTCAACCGGGTAAGCGGCTTATCGTCGGCGCGCTTCAATTGCAGATCGATGCCGCCGCCCACGCCCGAACTCGAGGGCGGCACACCGCCCACGAACGAGTTCGCCCCTTTGAAGACTTCGACGCGTTCGAGGGCTTCCGTCATGACGAGCTGACGCGGGACGATCCCGTACAAGCCGTTCATCGAGATGTCGTCGCCGTCGAGCGGGAAGCCGCGTACGACGAACTTCTGCGAAAAATTGCCGAAGCCGAACGCGGTGCGTACGGCCGGGTCGTTGGCGACGACGTCGGCGAGCGTGCGCGCCTGCTGCTGCTCGATCAGACGCGAGGTGTAGCTCGTGACGGCGAACGGCGTGTCCAGATTCGCTTGCTGGCCGAGCACGCCGTACTGCGCGCCGCGTGCGACTTGTCCGCCCGCATAGGTCGGGGCGTAATCGCCCGGCAAACGCTGAGCCTTCTCCTTGACCACGATGATGGGTAACGCACCATCGGCGACCGATGAGGCACCCGCGGGTGCCGCGACTTGCGCCGCGGCATGGCCGGCGATGGTCGCCAACAACGCGCCGGCGATGGAAACAGGAACAATGCGACGACGATGCGCGCCGCCGCGAACAACACCCCGATAGCGAATAGACATAGTTATTTGACGACCGACGATGCTTAAGGCCGCTGCCCTCGGTCGAGCAGCGGGATTTTTGAGATGCATATGATAAATGCAAATGAGACGGATTCCTATTTGCATTTATCGCCGAGAGAATGCGCCGATCGCCGCACTTCCCGCCGCACTTCCGCTGTACGGCCTCAGGCGCACACATGATTGACAATTAATATGTTGTATAACAACAATAGATGCCATTCGATCAAAGTGGCCATCGGCCTGCATGCCGAACGCCTCGCCCCACCGGAAACAGCCATGAGCGACCACACACAGCTCGCGCAGCCTTATCGGCTCGAGTCTCGCCATCCGCGGCGTTGCGCCGTGGGCGAGAGTCCCGTTTGGCGAGCGTCGGAAAACGCGCTTTATTGGGTGGACATACCGGCGCAAACGATCGTGCGTTACGAACTCGATCGTGCGCGCCGCACGCAATGGGCCTTGCCCGAGCGCGTGGGCTGCATCGCATTCGACCGCGCCGGCACCGTCCTGGCGGCCCTCGAGACGGGATTGTTCGCGCTCGAGTTGCACGAAAGCGAAGACCCCCTGCAACACGGCGACGATACGGGTCCCCATCCCGGCCGCGCGACCATTCGCCGCCTCGCGCCCGTCGCGCACGAGGCCGAGCGCATGCGCTTCAACGACGGCCGTTGCGATCGACAGGGACGCTTTTGGGCCGGCACGATGGTGCAGGACGCAACGGATCCGCATCCCGCCGGCAAGCTGTATCGATATACCGCGCAATGGGGCCTATCGGCGCCGGTCGTCTCGGGCTTGTGCACGCAAAACGGCTTGGCATGGTCGCCCGACGGCCGCACGATGTACCTCTCCGATTCGCACGCGTCGAGCCGACTCATTTGGGCCTTCGATTACGACATCGACGACGGCGTGCCGACGAATCGCCGCGTCTTCGCCGATCTGCACGACTATGTGGGCCGCCCCGACGGCGCGGCGATCGACGCCGACGGCTGCTATTGGACCTGCGCGAACGACGCCGGCCTGCTGCTCCGCTTCACCCCCGATGGCCGGCTCGAGCGCAAACTCGCACTGCCGGCCGCCAAGCCTTCGATGTGCGCATTCGGCGGTACCGGCCTCGATACGCTCTTCGTGACGACGATCTGTCCGAATACCGTCGGCGAACACGACGGCTTCGTACTCGCGCTGCACCCCGGCGTACGCGGTTTGCCCGAACCCGAGTTCGCCGGGACGTTGTAACGACCGATTCGCACGCAGGCGCGGCCGCGATACCGGCGACTGTGTGCGTCGGGTGCCGCATGAAAGGGGCGCAATCGAGCGGCACGCTATGATTTACGACTTGCCGTGACTTACAATCGGTCACACTCATGACAACTCATCCAACAACGCCCCAAATGGCCGAGCAGAAGGCGCCGCGCATGCCGGCGCGGATTTACAGCGACATCCTCAACCGAATCATCGACGGCGAGTACAAGGAAGGGGAACGGTTGCCGACCGAGCACGCCTTGGCGGAGCGTTTCGCGACGTCTCGTCCGACGGTGCGCGAAGCGCTCGCGCAGTTGCGCGCGGACGGCATCATCGCCACGCGCCACGGTTCGGGCACGACCGTCGTGCGACGGCCCGATCCCGACGTGCGCCGATTTGCGCCGCTCGAGACGTTATCGGACATTCGGCGCTGCTACGAATATCGCGTCGTGATCGAATCCGGCGCGGCCGCGCTGGCCGCCGAGAAAGCCGACGAGGAAGACATCGCCGCGATTCGTCGCGAATGGGACAACTTGCAGACGATCGTCGAGACCTCGGGGATCGGCGCGAAAGACGATTTCGCGTTTCATCTCGCCGTCGCGCGCGCCTCGAAAAATCAATTTTTCGTGGCGGCGCTCTCCGCGATTCAAGAGCAGATGGTGTTCAGCATGAACTTGTCGCGCAATCTATCGCTCGTGAAATCGATCGAGCGGCAGCGCGTGGTTCAGCAAGAGCATCTGGAAGTCCTGCAAGCGATCACGGAGCGCGATCCGCAGCGCGCCACGCGCGCCATGCGCGATCACCTCGAACACGCACTGAGCCGAATGTTCGGCTCCTAACGCGAAGAGCGCCGGCGACCTTGCGGCTTGCACCCGGCCGCCCTCTCCCGCAATCTTTCGAGACCTCTCCTCCCCTTCGCCTCGCCGTTAGGGAAAGCCCTGGGCCTCCCTAGATTTGCTTGACAACTTTTCCTGTATGGCCGACGATGTCTTACATGGTCGGCAGCGTGGGCGCTTCATCGAAGCGATACGCGCCTCATATGCCTGCACTCGGCTTTTCGCGTCGCGAACGATCGGCATTGCCGTCCGATCCGGCCTGGCGCTCGCTCCCCAAGAGACACACGATGACGAAACTCTGCGCGAACCTCACCATGCTGTTCGGCGAGGTCGATTTCATGGAACGCTTCGCACAAGCGGCAAACGCCGGCTTCAAAGGCGTCGAATTTCTATTCCCCTACGCATACGACAAACACGCGCTCGCCGAGCAGTTGCATACGCACGGCCTCACGCAAGTCCTGCACAACATGCCCGCCGGCGACTGGGCCGCGGGCGAGCGCGGCATTGCCTGCCTGCCCGATCGCGTGGGGGAGTTTCAAGACGGTGTCGGCACGGCGATCGACTATGCGCATACGCTCGGTTGCAAACAGCTGAACGTATTGGCCGGTATCGCACCCGCCGGCGTGGCGCCTGATGCGATTCGCGAAACGTTCGTCGCCAACGTAAAGTTCGCCGCGAAAGCCCTAGCCGCGGCCGGTATTCGTCTCTTGATCGAACCGATCAATACGTACGACATCCCCGGCTTTTACGTCAACCGTTCGCGGCAAGCGATCGAGCTGATCGAAGCTAGCGCGAGCGAGAACGTCTTTCTACAGTACGACATCTATCACATGCAGCGCATGGAGGGCGAACTGGCCGCAACGATCGAGGCCCTCCTGCCGAAGATCGCCCACCTGCAACTCGCCGACAACCCGGGGCGCCACGAACCGGGCACCGGCGAAATCAACTATCCGTTCCTATTCGCCCACCTCGACAAGCTTGGCTACGAGGGCTGGATCGGCTGCGAATACAAGCCGGCCACGACGACGTCCGCGGGTTTGCACTGGGCCGCGAACTATCTTTAACCGCACGACCGAACGCGCGAGCAATCACCGAGGACAGAGCAGATGAGCAAAGTCGGATTTATCGGCTTGGGCATCATGGGCGCCCCCATGGCCGCCCATCTTCTGAAAAGCGGCCACGAGCTGTTCGCGCATACGCGCCGCCAAGTGCCGAGCGAACTGACGGCAGCCGGCGCGCAACCGTGCGAAAACGCGAAAGCCGTGGCCGAAGCGGCCGACATCGTCATCACGATGCTGCCCGATACGGCCGACGTGGAAAAGGTGTTGTTCGGCGAAAACGGCGTCGCCGCCGGCCTCACGCCGGGCAAGCTCGTGATCGATATGAGCTCGATCTCGCCGCTCGCGACGCGCGAGTTCGCACAGCGCATCGAAGCGCTCGGCTGCGCGTATCTCGACGCCCCCGTATCGGGCGGCGAGGTAGGCGCGAAGGCGGCCACGCTGACGATCATGGCGGGCGGCCCGCAAGCCGCATTCGAGCGCGCTAAGCCGCTGTTCGACTTGATGGGCCGCAACGTCACGCTCGTAGGCGGCAACGGCGACGGCCAAACCGCTAAGGTCGCCAATCAAATCATCGTCGCGCTCACGATCGAAGCGGTCGGCGAGGCGCTGACGTTCGCCGCGAAGGCCGGCGCGGACCCGGCCAAGGTACGCGAGGCGCTGATGGGCGGATTCGCCTCGTCGCGCGTGCTTGACGTTCACGGCGAGCGGATGATCAAACGCACCTTCGATCCCGGCTTTCGGATCGAGCTGCACCAGAAGGATCTGAACCTCGCGCTGGAGAGCGCCCGCGCGCTCGCGATGGCATTGCCGAACACCGCCAGCACGCAACAGCTCTTTAGCGCATGCGTCGCCCAAGGCGGCCGAGGGTGGGACCATTCCGCGATCGTGCGCGCACTCGAACATATGGCGAACTATACGCCGGCGCCGGCGGGCGACGCGAGCGCTTAGCGCACCTTGAAGACGTATGCGGTCGAGCGCCGACCGGCAACATCCATAAGGCGCGGTCAGGAGACAAACCATGCAACATCGTCCGATCAAGGGATTGCGGTGGTGGATCGTCGGGCTGCTCGTGCTCGGCATGAGCTTCAACTATCTAGCCCGGAGCTCGCTCGCCGTCGCCGCGCCGACACTCACCGAGAAGCTGCATCTGACCACGCAGCAGTATTCGTACGTCGTCACCGCGTTCCAGGCCGCCTATGCGCTTGCGCAGCCCGTCGCCGGCTTCGTCATCGATCTCGTCGGCCTCAAAATCGGCTTCGCGATCTTCGCGCTCGCCTGGGCAGTGTCGAACATGCTTCACGGGCTTGCCATGAGTTGGCCCGCGTTGGCAACGTTTCGCGCGATGCTCGGCGTGAGCGAAGCGGCGATCTTCCCCGCTGGGATGAAAACGATCAGCCAATGGTTCCCCGCCAAGGAACGTTCGATCGCGGCCGGCTGGCTCAACACCGGCACGTCGCTCGGCGCGATGCTTGCACCGCCGCTCGTCGTTTTTTGCATCGTCAAATACGACTGGCAAATGGCCTTCGTCATCACGGGCGGCGTAGCCCTGCTCTGGGTCGCCCTTTGGCTCGTCTTCTTCCGCTCGCCGCAAGAACACCCGCGCCTCGCGCCCGCCGAATTCGACTACATCCGCCAGGGGCAGACGCAAAACCAGCGAACCGGCAGCGCGCAGCGTCCTTCTTGGCGCGCCATCGTCCGTACGCGCCGCTTCTGGGGTATCGGCATCGCCCGCATGCTGGCCGAACCGGCATGGCAAACGTTCGGGGCCTGGATTCCGCTCTACATGGTGACCGTGCGGCACATGAACTTGAAAGAGATCGCGCTATTCGCCTGGATGCCGTTTCTCGCGGCCGATCTCGGCAGCCTCCTCGGCGGATACCTGGCGCCGTTCTTCATGCGGCGGTTCGGCGTCTCGCTCGTCACCTCGCGCAAGCTCGTGATCGTGACCGGCGCCGTGTTGATGATCGGCCCCGCCTGCGTCGGTCTCGCCGCGAGCCCATACGCCGCCATCGCGCTCTTTTGCGTCGGCACGTTCGCGCATCAGGCGCTCTCGGGCGCGCTATTCACGCTCGCTTCGGATGTTTTCGGCCAGCACGAAGTGGCAACCGCGACCGGGCTCTCCGGGATGCTCGGCTACTTCGGCGCGACGATCTTCTCGCTCGTCGTCGGCGCGCTCGCCGGCACCGTCGGCTACAACCCGCTTTTCGTCTGCTTGATGCTGTTCGACGTCATCGGCGCCATCGTGGCGTGGAAGCTGATCTTGCCGAACGAGCCTTCGGGACCGCGTCCCGAACCGCTCGACGCCCGTGGCGCGCTAAGCGTGTGAGCGGCGAGCGAACTCCCCTTTGAAGCCCCTTCGACAAGGACTTGTATCGTGAAGAAAGTTGCATTGACCGGTGCGGCTGGCCAACTCGGCCGCGTATTGCGCAAAGCGCTCGTCGAGCGCGGCGTGAACCTCAGATCGGCGGCGGGCTCCCAGCGGCTCGAGCCGATCGCCGACGGCGAAGACGTCATGCACGGCGATCTGCGCGACGCCGCAGTCGTCGATCGCTTGCTCGACGGCGTCGACGTGCTGATTCATATGGCCGGGACGAGCGTCGAGCGCCCGCTGCCCGAAATCATCGAGAACAACCTGCGCGCGCTCGTCGAAGTGTACGAAGGCGCGCGCCGTCACGGAACGAAGCGCATCGTCTTCGCCAGCTCGAATCACGCAATCGGCATGCATCCGGTCGAATCGAAACTCGGTCTCGATTGCGATTTTCGTCCCGACGGCTTTTACGGCCTCAGCAAGATGTGGGGCGAAGGCCTCGCTCGCCTGTACTGGGACAAGCACGGCATCGAAAGCGTTTGCATCCGGATCGGCAGTTGCATCGAGAAACCCACCGAGTTCCGCCATCTAAGCACGTGGCTCGGCTTCGACGATCTGCTGCAATTGATCACCCGCTCGATCGAGGTGCCCGATCTCGGCTTCGAGGTGGTATGGGGCGTATCGGCTAATACGCGCAGCTACTGGGACAATACGGGAGCCGCGCGACTCGGCTATCGGCCGACGCAGAACGCGGAAGACTATGCGGCCGAGATCCTGGCGAAGCCGAACGCGATGGATGCGGTCGGCCAGCGTTACCAAGGCGGCAGCTTCGCGAGCTTCGATTTCTCCAGGCCCGCGCCCAGCGCCGCGCCGCGTTAAGCGCACACTTCGACGTCACGGGGGAACCCAGCGATGAACCTGCCCGAGAATCGTTTCAAGCGCGCGCTCGCCGCGCGCCGGCAACAGATCGGCTTATGGTCGAGCCTCGCGAATCATATAACGGTCGAATTGCTGGCCGGCGCGGGCTTCGATTGGCTCGTGCTCGACATGGAGCACGCGCCCAATGAACTGCCGATGGTCGTCGGCCAGCTCCAAGCGATGGCGGCCTACGACACGCATCCGGTCGTACGCCCGCCTTGGAACGACATGGTGACGATCAAACGGCTGCTCGACGTCGGTGTCCAGACGCTCCTGATTCCCTACGTCGAAACCGAAGCGCAGGCACGCGACGCCGTCGCGTTCACGCGCTACCCGCCCGAAGGCGTACGCGGCTATGCCTCGGGCGCGCGAGCTTCCGGCTACGGCCGCATCGCGGACTACACGGCACGGTGCGCCGACGAATTGTGCGTGCTCGTGCAAGTCGAGAGCCGTCTCGGGCTCGAGAACCTCGAACGAATCGCAGCCGTCGAGGGCGTCGACGGCGTGTTCGTCGGGCCCGGCGACCTCGCCGCGGCACTCGGCCATGCCGGCGAGATCGCGCATCCCGAGGTGCAAGCGACGATCGAAAAGACGATCGAGCGCATCGTCGCCACGGGCAAACCGGCAGGCATCTTGACGCCGAACGAAACGTTCGCGCGCTGCTATATCGAACTGGGCTGTTTGTTTACCGCGGTCGGCTCCGACATCGGCATTCTCGGACGCGGCGCCGAGCAGCTCGCCGCGCGCTTCAAGCGCGGCGCTTGAGCCGCGCCTGCGCCTCGGCTCACTCGAGGTGAAACGCCGCGACGGCATCGAGCAAGAGCGTCGCCTGTTCTTGCAACGACTTGGCGGCGGCCGCGGCTTGCTCGACGAGCGCGACATTGTTTTGCGTCGCGTCGTCGATCTGACCGATGGCGCCGTTCACAGCCTCGATACCGGCGCGCTGTTCGCTCGCGGCGGCTTCGATTTCGACCACGATCTGCGTCACTCGCCGCACGGCTCGCATCGCTTCGTTCATCGTCTCGCCCGCTACCGTGACGAGGGCCGCACCCTCGTCGATACGCGCGGACGAGTGTCCCAGCAGTTCTTTGATCTCCTTCGCGGCCGTCGCCGCGCGCTGCGCGAGCGAGCGCACTTCCGACGCGACGACGGCAAAGCCCCTGCCCTGCTCGCCGGCGCGCGCGGCTTCGACTGCCGCGTTCAACGACAAGATGTTCGTTTGAAACGCAATGCCCTCGATCATGCCGGTGATCTCGGCGACCTTGCGCGACGATGCCGTGATACCGTTCATCGTGTCGATCACTCGCTCTACCGCCTCGCCCCCGCGCGTGACCGTCTCTAGCGCGCCGCTCGCGAGGCGCCTCGCCTCTTGAGCATGACCGGCGTTCTCCTTCACCGTCGACGACAGCGTCTCCATCGTCGACGCCGTTTGCTCGAGCGACGCCGCCTGCCGCGCCGTACGGACCGACAAATCGCGGTTGCCTGCGGCGATTTCCTCGACGCCGGCCGCAATGACGCCGGCGCCGCCGCGCACCGCCGCGACCGTCGTCGCGAGTCCATCGCGCATCTGCCGCAGTGCGCCCAAAAGCTGCCCCATCTCGTTGCTCGAACCGTGCGCGATCGAACCGGTGAGATCGCCGGCCGCGATTCGGCCGAAATGGCCGATGGCGCGATCGATCGGCTTTACGAGCGCGCGGCTGAGCAGCGCGCGAGCCGCGACACCGAGCGCGATCGCCGCCGCGCCGATGGCGCCGAACAGCAACAACGACGTCCCAACGCGCCGCGTCAATGCGTCGGCGCTCGCATGCTGCGAGTTCGTCTGCATCGCTTCGAGGGCACCGATGGCCTTCGCATAGGCGCCGTAGCTGCTATCGGCGATATCGCCCTGGATCGCGCGGAACGTCGCGAAGTCGCCGCCGACAAGCGCTTTGTACTCGGGCTCGATGGCTTTGCCGACGAGCACGGCGCGCGCGGCGGCGACCTGCGCCCCCAGTTCGCGCTGAGTTTCGCTCTCGAACCGGCGATGCGCATACGCATCGAAATCGGCATTAGACTGCGCGAGCAATCGGTGCGCTTCGTCGAGCAGCCCATCTGTGGGTTTGCCCACATGAAACTTGATCTCATAGCTCGACAGCGCGAGGCGCACTTGCAACAGCTTCTCCGAACTCGCGTGCAGCGACTCGATCGCCGACGCCCCTCGCTGCGCTTGCTCGAAACCGTCGATGGCGTGCCGCAGCGTGTCATAGCCGATCCCGATCACGGCCATCAATAAGGCGGCGAAGACGCAGACGGTCGCCGTGAGGCCCGCGCGGATCTTGATGTTCTCGAGCATGAGGTCTCCTGATGGGTTGATCGTTCGATCGTTGTTATTCGATTACGCGGACACCGTCCATCCGTAAAAAAGGCCCGCGCAAGCGGGCCCATCGGCGAGAACGAATGCGACGCCCGCTGCACCCGGCGTCAAAACACGGGATGCGCGTTGATGAGGCTCGGCAGCCAGGTCGAAAAGTACGGGAAATACGTCACGATATTGATCGCGCTGAAAATCGCCAGGTAATAGGGCCACGCGATCTTCGTCGTCTCACCGATCGACACGTCGCCGATCGCGCAGCCGATGAACTGCACGGAACCGATCGGCGGATGGACGAGCCCAAGCGAGCAATTGAGCAAGATCATGATCCCGAATTGCACCGGACCGACGCCGTAATGCATCGCCATCGGCAAGAACAGCGGCGTCGTGATCAAGATATGCGCGGCCATGTCGACGAACGTACCGAGGAACACCTGGATGATGTTGATGTAGAGCAGCATGAGCCAGGGCACGGTCGTCGCGTGCTCGAGCAAATGCTCGATTGCGTCGGGAATCTCGAGGTACGCCATCTGAAAGCGCAGCATGTTCGACACGCCGATCAACAGCAGCACGACGCCGGTCGTGCGCGTTGCGCGCGCGAGCGATACGCCGAGCTTTTTGAGCGTCATCGTTCGATAGACGAGGAACGTCAGCACGAGCGAATAGGCGACCGCGATCGCCGCGGCCTCGGTCGCCGTCGCGATGCCTTTGGCGACGCACAGCAAGATAATGACGATGACGAGCAGCCCCGGAATCGCCCCGACGAACGACTTGCCCACGGCGAACCAGCCCGGAAAAATCGGCAGCTCGGACGTGCCGTCGGCGCGGCGCGGGAAGCGATAGCGCACGGCCTGCCAATAGGCGGCCAACAGCACGAAACCCATCACCCACAGCACCGGAAGCAGTCCCGAGAACAGCAGGTCGCCGATCGATACGCCACTGACCGAATGCCCTGCGACGATGCCCGTGATCCCTTGCGCGGCGAGCGCGTAGATGATCATGTTGGTCGACGTGGGCATGAGCGCGCCCGCGAGCGAGGCGTGCGTCGTCACGTTGACCGCGTAGGCCGCGCTATAGCCCTCGCGCTTCATGAGCGGAATCACGACGCCGCCCATCGCCGACGTATCGGCCGTAGGCGAACCCGAGACGCCGCCGAACAGCGTGCAGGCGACGACGTTCGCCATCCCCAGGCCTCCGCGGAAATGGCCGACGGTCGCTTGCGCGAAGCGCAAAATGCGATCGGCGATCCCGCCGTGCAGCATCAGCTCGCCGGAAAGGATGAAAAACGGCACCGCCAGAAACGAAAAGGCGTTGATACCCGAAACCATCGCCTGCATCGCGGTCGCAAGCGGCAGTCCTTCATACAGGTAGGTCAGCACGCACGAGAGACCCAACCCGAACGAAACCGGTACGCCCAGCACGAGAAAGACGATAAAACTGACGACCAGAATCAAGAGTTCCATGTGAATCACGTCCGCTTTGGCGCGAAGAGCGCCAGCAAGCGCTCGATTGAGAAAAGTATGGTGCAGGCGCTGGCGACGAATGGAATCGCGTAGCGAATCGCTTCCGGCAACCCGAGAATGGGAATCTGGTCGTCGAAGGTCGTCGTCGCCATCTCCTTCGTGCCGAAGCAAACGGCGACCGAAAACGCGACGAGGCAAAGCTGCTGCAACGCCTCGAGCGCAAGCCGCCACCTCGGCGGCAAGGCTTTGGCCAGCGAATCCAAGCCGATATGTCCACCGTCGCGCACTTTGAGCGCCGCGCCCATGAACGCCACCACGAGCACCATGAGCAAGCCGATCGGCTCGACGTAGTCGGGTGCGTTATCGAACAGATAGCGCATCACGACGCTGTACATGACGAGTACGCAAAGCACGGCGAGGCAAATCGAGGCGAGCACGGTGATCAAGAGGGCCACCATGCCGCTCGGACGCTTGATGATGTTCATTGGGTCGGTCTCTCATACAAGACGTGACGGCCCCTCTGGCGTCTCTCGCGGCGGCGCCTGCGAGGCGGCCTTCGGGGCGTCGACGTGGCTCGAGCGCATAGGCGCTCGAGCGTGCGGTCTCGGCGCTTACTTGGTCGCCACGATCTCGTCGACGATGCTCTTCATCGCCGGCGTCTTTTCGTACTTGGCCCAAACGGGCTGCATCGCCTTGACGAATGCCGCGCGATCGACCTGCGCCGCCGGGACGATCGTCACGCCGGCCTTTTTGACCGTCTGCACGCCGTCGGCCTCTTTCGCCACCCAGAGCTTCTCGTAGTAAGGCACCGAATCGGCCGCCGCCTTGCGGATCGCTTGTTGCTCTTGCGGCGTCAACGTGTCCCAGATCTTCTTCGAGAACACCACCACTTCGGGCGTCATCGAGTGCTGAGTTTCGGAGAACACGGGCGCGACTTCATAGTGCTTCGTTTCGACGTACGAGGGGATGTTGTTCTCGGCCGCGTCGACAAGCCCCGTCTTCAGCCCCGTGTAGACCTCCGAGAACGGCATCGGCGTCGGCGTGCCGCCCATGGCCTTGATCTCGTCGACCATGAGGTCCGACGGCTGCACGCGCACCTTCACGCCCTTCATGTCGGCCGGCGAATGGATCGCCTTCTTGCCGTAGACCGAGCGCGCGCCGCTCTCGTAGAACGTGAGCGCGACCATGCCCTTAGCGGCGAACGCATCCAGAATCTTTTGCCCCACCGGGCCGTACATGACCTTGCGGAAATGATCGATATCGCGGAACAAGAACGGCAGCGACGGAATCATCGATTCGGGAACGATGTCGTTGAACGCCGCCGCGTTCGCGCGAACCATGTCGATCGCACCGATCCGAACCTGATCGATCGTGTCGTTCTCGGAGCCGAGCGCGCTGTTGCCGAACACCTTCAGGCTGTCCTTGCCGCCCGTGTCCTTCGAGATTTCATCGCCCATGAACTTCAGCGCCATCGTGGTCGGGAAGGTGTCGCTATGCACGTCCGCCGCGCGGAATACGCGTGCCTGGGCCGTCCCGGCCGCGAGCGCGAGCCACGAGGCAGCCAACGCCATCGCGACGCTGGACAGGGCCAATTTGCGTTTCATCTTGTGATCTCCTCGAGAATATGGATCGTGTGCTGCCCGCGCGGGCTATGACGGTGTCGACCCGCGAGCGCGACTGACATCTTCACTTCAATCGACTATGTTGTCTTACAATGTCAGTGATTGTATTAACATGTTGCCGGCTTGCGGCTTAGTAGATACCCGGGGACAGGGCGCATGGCGCGCCGCTGTCTCCCGTCGACCGGATCAGAACTGGTGGTTGATGCCGATCGTCGCGGCGAACTGGCTGCGCGTGGCCGAAGCCGATTGCTCGCCGATGCTCGCCGTTGCCGTGACCGCCTTGCCGCTCGTGCTCAGCGTTTGGCCATTGGCGCGCTGATATGCCTCGAGCACATAGATGCGGGTGCGCTTGGACAGGCTATACAGTTGCGTCAGGTTGACCTGCTGGTAACTCGCGGCGTCTTGGATCCCGTTGGCCTTGGTGGCGCGCGTGTAGCTGTAGCCCACCGCCAAGTCCCATACGGAAGCGGGACGGAAGTGCAGCACCGCACCGGCCGTGTTGAAAATCGCCTTGTCGGTGAAGCCGGAACTGATGCCCGGCAGGTATTGCACGTTCGAATACGTCGCCGAGACGTCCCATTGCGGGCTGAACTTATAGCCGCCCGTGACCGCGAAGCGCTGCTGCGCGGCCGCGTTCTGATATCCGTTGGTGATGCTCGAGACGCCTTGCTCGCCCGTACCCGAATAGGCCGTCGAGCTCGTGCTCCATGCGCCGCCGCCGTTCGTCGCGTTATTGAAACGCGCGAAGCCGACCGCGATGCCCGCGGGGCCCATGAGATATTGCGCCGCCACGCTCCAGGTGGAGCCCGCATTGAAGCTGCCGGCCACGCCGCCGAGGGCATACATGCCGCTTACCTTGAACCCGCCGAACGACGGCGAGGTATAGACGAGCCCGTTGTTGACGCGATAATCGGTATCGAGCGCGTCGAGGTCGCCCGGATGGGCGCCGAACGCGCCGGTCAGCCACGTCGTGGGGCTATAGGGCGAGAGCAACGTGTAGTACGGGGTGTACTGACGGCCCGCCGTGAACGTCCCGAACTTCGCGTTGTCGAGGCCGACCCACGAGGCCCGGTTGAACGCCAGGCCGCTCTTGCCCATCGTGCCGTTATCGAGGTTGAAGCCCTCTTCGAGCTTGAAAATCGCCTTCGTGCCGCCACCCAGATCTTCGCTGCCGGTGAGGCCGAAGCGCTCGCCGCCCCACACCCCTTCCAGCATTTTCACGACAGATTTGCCGCCCGCCGTCGCACCCGTTGAGGGCGCCTGGTTGCTCAGATATCCGATGCCGGTATCGACAATGCCGTAAAGCGTCACGCTGGACTGCGCGAACGCGCCGCTGCTCGCCAGCACCGCCGCCGCGCCGGCGAGCGTCATCGTGGCGTGTTTGTAGTAGTGCCTCATCCTATCTCCTGGTCTTTGTTGGACTTATCGCGGCGCGTTGCCATGCCGCTCAATACTTCCTGGCCGCCGCACGGCGCCCAGTCACTACATCTGCCGCCGCCGATCGATCGAAGCCTGCCGACTACGGCCGTCGCTATCATTAGGACTCCTAATGACATGACGCCGGGCGCCGGCCCGCCGGGATGCGCGCGCCTGCCTCCTGCAAACGCGCTTTCCCGAACCGCTTCGCTACGACCGGGTGTACTCCTTAGTGAATCTCGGGTTCGCCGCCGCTACCGGCGTCGCGGCTCGCGCCCTGCGCGCCTTCGCGTTGCAGGAAGTCGAAATCGCAGCCCTTATCGGCTTGCATGACGTGAATTTGATGCATCGCGCCGTAGCCGCGCGTGAAGCGCGGCGCGGGCGGCACCCACGCCGCCTTGCGCTTAGCGAGTTCGTCATCGCCGATCAGGACGTTGAGCTTGCGCGCCGGCACATCGAGCTCGATCAGATCGCCGTCGCGCACCAGCGCAAGCGGACCGCCGATGAACGACTCGGGCGCCACATGGAGTACGCACGCGCCATAACTCGTGCCGCTCATGCGCGCGTCGGAAATGCGGACCATGTCGCGCACCCCCTTTTGCAGCAGCTTGCGCGGGATCGGCAACTGCCCCCATTCGGGCATGCCGGGCGCGCCGACGGGCCCCGCATGCTGTAGGACGATCACGCACTGCTCGTCGATATCGAGCGCGTCGTCGTCGATGCGGGCCGCCATGTCGTTGTAATCCTTGAATACGACGGCACGCCCGGTATGCACGTGCAGCTTCGGATCGGCCGCGCCGGGCTTGATCACCGCACCGTCCGGGGCCAAGTTGCCGCGCAGCACCGCGAGCCCCGTATCGGGCATCACGGGCGCGGCTAGGCGACGAATGACTTCGTCGTTGAAGATTTCGGCATCCGCGATGTTCTCGCCGAGCGTCTTGCCGTTGACCGTGCGCTGCGTGCCGTCGATCAACTCGCCGAGCTCCTTGAGCATCGCCCTCAAGCCGCCCGCGTAGTAAAAGTCTTCCATCAAGTACTGGCCGGTCGGACGAATATTCGCCAGCACGGGCGTACGTCGCGACAGATCGTCGTAGTGCCCGAGCGTGAGCGGGATACCGGCGCGGCGCGCAAGCGCGATCATATGCACGATCGCATTGGTCGAGCCCGACAGCGCAAGACAGGTCGTCACGGCGTTGTCCACCGATTTGCCGGTGATGATGTCCGACGGCTTGAGGTCTTCCCACACCATGTCGACGATACGCATGCCGGTTTTCGCGGCCATTTGCGCGTGGCGCGAATCGGCGGCGGGAATCGAGGCGAAGCCCGGCAGCGTGAAGCCGAGCGCTTCCGCCGCGCTCGTCATCGTCGAGGCCGTCCCCATCGTCATGCAGTGCCCGGGCGAGCGTGCGATGCCGCCTTCGACGCCCTTCCAATCGTCTTCGGTGATCTTGCCCGCGCGCAGGTCGGCCCAATACTTCCAGGTATCGGAGCCCGAACCGAGTGTGCGGCCGTTCCAATTGCCGTTGAGCATCGGACCGGCGGGCAAGAAGATCGCGGGCAAGTCCATCGAGATCGCGCCCATCAAGAGCGCGGGCGTGGTCTTATCGCAACCGCCCATCAGCACGACGCCGTCGGCCGGATAAGAACGCAACGTTTCCTCGACTTCCATCGCGAGGAAATTGCGGTACAGCATCGTCGTCGGCTTTTGGAACGGCTCCGACAGCGTTTGCACGGGCAACTCGATCGGAAACCCGCCCGCCTGCCAGATGCCGCGCTTCACCTCCTCCACGCGCACCTTGAAGTGCGTATGGCACGGATTGATTTCGCTCCACGTGTTCAGGATCGCGATGACCGGCTTACCGGCGTATTCCTCGCGGCTGTATCCCATCTGCGCGCTGCGCGAGCGATGGCCGAAGGAACGCAGATCGTTCACGCCGTACCAGCGGTGACTGCGCAGCTCCTCGGGTTTCTTTCTGTTCGTGCTCACTTCGTGCGACTCCGCAATACTGAATCAGTGAAAATGCCGGCCACCGCATGCCGTCTTAACGGCGCACCAGCTCGCCGTCACGCAACCGCCAAAGACCCAGCGGGTTCTCGTCGCGCAACGCCGCCGGCATCAGTGCCTGGGGCAAATCTTGGTAGCAGACCGGGCGCAGGAAGCGTTCGATCGCCATTGCGCCCACCGAGGTCGTGCGCGAATCGGACGTCGCCGGAAACGGCCCGCCGTGCACCATCGCGTGCGAGACTTCGACGCCGGTCGGAAAACCGTTCGCGAGGATGCGCCCCGCCTTGCGTTCGAGCGTCGGCAAAAGGCGCGCTGCAAGTGCGTAATCCGCTTCGTCGATTTGCAGCGTGGCGGTCAATTGGCCTTCGAGACGTTCGGCGACGCGCAAGAGCTCGTCCGCATCGCGGCATTGCACGACGAGCGACGCCGGTCCGAAGATCTCGTCTTGCAGATGCGCGTTCGAGAGAAACTCGGCCGCGCTCGTTTTGAACAGCGCGCCGCGCCCGGCGCACGGCGCATCGCTCGCGGCGCCGTCGGCCACGCGCGTCACCCCCGCCGTCTTCGCGCGTGCGTCGATGCCGCTACGGTACGCCGTCGCGATGCCGGCGGTCAGCATCGTTTGCGCGCCTTTCCCTTCTAGCGCGCGGGCGGCGGTTTCGACGAATCCGTCGAGTGCGGGTCCTTCGATCGCGATGACGAGCCCCGGATTCGTGCAGAACTGACCAACGCCGAGCGTCAACGAATCGACGAAACCACGGGCCAGCGCGTCCGTGCGCGCAACGAGCGCCGCGGGCAGCACGAACATCGGGTTGACGCTGCTCATTTCGGCATAGACGGGAATGGGCTCAAGTCGCGACGCGGCGATCCGCATCAACGCGAGCCCGCCATGACGCGAGCCCGTAAAACCCACCGCCTTGATCGCCGGATGCGCGACGAGCGCTTCGCCGATCGCATTGCCGGCCCCAATCAAGAGCGAAAACACGCCTTCGGGTAGCCCAAGATCAGCCACCGCCTTCTGAATCGCGCGGCCAACGAGTTCGGAGGTGCCCAAATGCGCGGGGTGCGCTTTGACGACCACGGGACATCCGGCAGCCAGCGCCGACGCCGTGTCGCCTCCGGCGACCGAAAACGCGAGCGGGAAATTGCTGGCCCCGAACACGGCCACCGGACCGATTGCAATACGTTGCGCGCGCAGATCCGGCCGCGGAACCGGCGAGCGTTCAGGAAGCGCCGAATCGAGTACGGCGCCGCACCAGCGTCCAGCGCGCACCAGTTGCGCGAAGAGCTTGAGCTGCCCCACCGTGCGCGCGCGCTCGCCTTCGAGGCGCGCCTTGGGCAGCGCGGATTCGGCCTGCGCGCGGTCGATCAGCATTTCGCCGAGCGCGGCGATATTCTCGGCGATCGCCTCGAGCAAACGGGCACGCGTCTCGAGCGGTGCCGCCCTGAACCGATCGAACGCCGCGGCTGCCAACTCGCAGGCGCGCTCGACTTCGGCAACGCCGCCCATGCCGAAGGACGGCTCGATCTCGGCGTTACGCGCGGGATCGAACGCGCGCGTCGTTCCTTGCGCCCCTCTCACCGAGGACGCGCCCAACAACATCTCGCCAGCAATGCGCATCATGTCTCCGTCGCCCTTCGTCAAGCACCGATCTCGGCGCGCAAGCCCTGCTCGAACGCAAGCAACGCTTGGGCCGCGGCACGCACCGCCGCGTGGTGCTCCTTCGGCGTTTCGCTGAGCAACGGCAGGATCGCCCCCATATCGGCCACGCCCGAGAACGTGACGGCGTCATGCAGGACTCGGATCAGAGAGATGTCGTCGCGCAACGTCTCGAGCGGCATGAACGCATCGTACAGGCGCTGCGTATCGGCCGCGCGCGACTCGCGTACGGCGCGCATGAGCTCGGTTACGGCGCGCGATGCGATACAACCGGAACCCGTCGTCCAAGCGGCCACGCCGAAATCGCGCAGATGGACGACGGCCGGACGCTCGCCCATACCGGATACGACACGCGCCGGATTCACGCTTTGCAGCAGGCGGCGCAGGTACGGATCGTTCGACGGATCGTCGCGCTCGATCGCGTACTTCACGGCGGCGAGCGTACCGCGATCGACGAGCCGCGCCAGCGTATCGACGTCGACGTACTGCTCGCTCTTCACGTAAAGCGTAAGGGGCATGCCCGCCGTATCGGCGATTCGCGTGAGGCCCGCCTCTACGCCGGCCGGCGTCGCGAAGTTCGCGAACGGCAGGACCATCGCCGTACGGTAAGACGTCTGCGCAAGGATGCGAGCTTGATCGAGCATCTTGCCGTAGTCGGGACCGATCGACGGAATCACTCGCGTACCCGGCGCCGCGCAGTCGGCGAGCATGTCGAGCAATTCGCGGTATTCGCTAACGGCGACGTGATAGAAGTTCGCGTTGCCGCCGTAGAGCAGCGTGGTGACGCCGCCGGCTTCGATGTGACGGATCAGCTTTTGATTTTCGGCGACATCGATCGACAAATCGGCGCGGCGCGCAAGCGGCGGCACCGCCATCACGGACGAGGCGAATTCGCTCTCGACAAGTGGGGACACGTTCATGGGGCCTCGAAACGAGTGTTTTGATGACTGACAGGCTGGACGGTATCACCGGAAAATCCATCTTGTCAAACAACATTGGCTATTGCCGATCACTTCAATACAACTTCCAACCGGAAGCGCACCCCAGAAGTTATCGATCCATCAAGGCAGATCAAGGCCTAACGCGTCCAAACCACCCTTTCGGTGGACTCGCCTATCGTTTACGAGGTTTGACAACTTTAAATTTGCATAACGAAAATGCCAGCCCTGGCTCATTGCCAGGCCGACCCGGGTCTGCCGAGGGGCGTCCCGGCGTTCGAGCTCAACTCATGGAGACACTGAGATGGCAGAACACAAACCTAGCTTGCACGCCATTGCCGAAGCATCGCGTGTGCGGTCCCCGGGCCGCCGCGCCTTCATGGCGCTCGCCGGCGCAACGGCTGGCGCGACCGTGCTGGCCGGCTTGCCCGGCTGCGGCAGCAGCGATTCGAGCGATGCGGGCGGCAGCGCCGCACCCGGCTCGACGACGAGTACCACGTCGTCCGATCCGATCTGGGGATCGAACGGCGCCGCAACGCAGATCGTCAATGCGTTGCAAAACGTCACGCAGTCGATGTTTCCTGCCGTCGATTTCAATGTCACGAGTTTCGGCGCACAGCCGATCGCCTCGCAGGTGACGGCGGCCACCGCATGGAGCCCAGCCATCCCATGGTTGAACCAAAGCACGTCGCCGCAAAGCCCCGGCTCCGAGCTCATGGTCTCGTCGAGCTTGACGGGTACGGCCTTCGATTCGTGCGCGGCATTCAACAACGCGATCGTCGCGGCGAATGCAGCGGGCGGCGGCCGGGTCGTCGTGCCGGCCGGCAACTGGTATTGCGGCGGCCCGATCGTGCTGCTCAGCAACGTCAACTTCCATTTGAGCGAAGCTTGCACGATCTACTTCAGCCCCAACCCGGCCGATTATGCGAAAAGCGGCCCTTATGCGACCGCCAACGGCAATCTGTATTGGACCCGCTGGCAAGCCAACGATTGCCTGAACTTCGGCTCGCCGATCTATGCCTACAAGCAGACCAATATCGCGCTGACCGGCGAAGGCAACAGCTCGATCTTGAACGGCCAAGCCATGACGCCGATCCAGCCGAACGGCACGATGCCCACTTCATGCTGGTGGACCTTCAAGGGCACGACGCTCGCCTACGGCTGCACCGGATCGACCACCCCTTCGCAGAGTTATTCGAATCCGAACAACGCAGCCTTGACGAGCCTCACGACAACCACGGCATCGAACGCGGCGACGATCCTGCCGCTACTGACCGCCTCGTCCTGGTCGCAAGATCAAAACTATCTGCCCGCGCTATCGGAGCTCGGCGTGCCGGTCACCGATCGCATTTTCGGCAACGGTCACTATCTTCGGCCTTGCATGGTCGAATTCATCGGCTGCACGAACGTATTGATGCAGCTTTATCACACCCAGAACACGCCGTTTTGGCAGCATCATCCGACCGACTGCACCCATGTCGTCATTCAAGGCGTGTTCGCCGACAGCATCGGCCCGAACAACGACGGCTTCGATCCCGACGCATGTTCCAACGTGCTCGCCGATTCGGTCACGTTCAACACGGGCGACGACTGTATCGCGATCAAATCGGGGAAAGCGCTCGACACCGAGTACGGGCCCGCGCAAAACCACGTAATCCAAAATTGCACGATGAACAGCGGCCACGGGGGCTTGACGCTCGGCAGCGAGATGAGCGCGGGGGTGCAAAACATCTACGCGCGCAATCTGAGCATGCTCAATCAAAATTGGGCGACCAATCCGTTGCAGATGGCGATACGAATCAAGAGCAACATGAACCGCGGCGGCGTCGTGCAGAACGTCTACATCGACGGCGTCACGTTGCCGAACGGCATTGCGCTAACGGGCAAAGGTTACGGCTCGAGCAATATGATCGCGGGCAGCCCGATCAATACGTCGGTACCGGTGGGGGTCGCGACCGCGAGCGCGGGCAACCCGTCGGCTTCGCAAGGCGGACTCATCGCGTTCGATTGCGACTACTCGCCGAACGGCGATGCCGTCCGTTTGAACCCGCCCGTCATACGCAACGTCAACATCAGCAATGTGACGGCCGGCAACGTCACGCTCGGCGGTAAGACCGGGTCGTGCTTCCAGGCGATCGTCGCGCAAGGGCCAGTCGCCGCCGATTACAACGGCCCCGCCCCCGCGCCCACCGTTTCGCCGATTACCGGCGTGACGATTTCGAACTGCAATCTCGGCACGCCCGTATCGAACGGCACGGCCAGTGCGACGAACCCGGGGCCGATCTATGTCTGGAACGTCAATGCGATCACCTTGAGCAACGTAGTGATCGGTGCCACGACGTACAACACGACATTGACGGGCTGACAGGCCACGCCGGGCGCCTTCGCGGTCACTTCACGGGTCACTTCACGGTAAACGCGTAATGCCCTTGCGTCCGGTGGCCGTCGGCCGCGACGGCCACCCAAGAGACCGTATATAGACCGGGCTCGAGTGCGCGAAGCGCGACCGACATATGCTTTTTGTCGTTGGCGTCGACGCTCGACGCCCCGGTCGTCACGTCCCGGCCGGCCGCATCGGTCACCTTCAACGAACTGAACGCGCCTTCCAATGCGTCGTCGAATTCGATCGACACTTGTTGCGTCGTGCCGACGCCGACGGTCGCGCCGGCGCCCGGCGTTTGCTGCTTCGGATGCGCGTGCGCGTAAGCCCATTGCGCCGACATGAGGACGAGCACGGCCGCGCCGACGCGAACGAGAGGCGAAATCGAGGATGGCTTCATTAGAAAGGATCCCAAGTTAGAACAGCGGTTTGCCCAGCGTACCGGGGAATAGGTCGTCGAAATACAGGTGTGCTTGGACGAGCACGCCCGTATGCGTGCCGCTCGCCCGATTCACCGGTATCTGCGCTTCAATGCCGAATTGTCCATATCGATTCGTCCAAACGAGTCCCGGGTTGATCGTACCGGTCGTCTGCCCGGAACAGGCCCCCGCCGTGCACGTGCTCATCGGAAACTCGACGATCGGTATTACGTGCGAAATCGGCTCGGGTAGATGCAAGTCTTTAACCTGCGATTGCAGGTAAGGAATGCTGTACTCGAGTGCAAAGCCCCAGCCGAACGAATTCGGTCCCGTATCGGCGTCGGCCGTCGTGATATGCGGGCCGAACTGTCCCGTGACCGCCAACGGACGCAGATAGGCGAGCGATGCGGGCAGATCGCCGAAGCCCTTGCCGAAGTAGATATTGGGCGTGAATGTCGAATACGCGCTCGCGATCGATTTGGCGCCCGTGCCGCCTAGCTCCGCGCCAATTCCCACCGATGCCATGAACTCGTGTTTCGCGTTGACGTAAGCGAGGTACTTGAGCCCGATCTCCGTGTTGTCCCAACCGCGGGCCGACCCGCCGTCGGGCGCGTTTTGATTGACGTACTGGCCGCCCACGCTGAAAGCGAGGTTCGACGTAATCAGCTTGCTCCACTCGTAGGAGGCGGTATTGACGTTGATCGGATCGCCATCGTCGGTCGAGTTCTTGACATGGCCGAATTGAAAATCGAATTCGTCGCTGACGCCGGGGTCGTCGATGGCGAGCGTCACGGGAAAGACGCGATCGCCCGCAATGGCGTGCGCCATTGCGGCGGAACTATACATAGCGAAACAGGCGAGCGCGTATAGCGCCGCGCGACACCGCGCATGCCGTTTCGAAAAAATCGAAAAGCCGTTCATTTCGAAGTCCGAATATAAATCGAATGCCGCGCGTCTACGTCGCGCGCGCACTTATACCGCGGCGTGCTTGCACCGCGGGCATCTCTTTGACTCGATCGGGTTCAGGAAACGACGGGAGGGGCGCGCGGTTGCGCGGCAAGGAAACGCTCAGCAAGCGTAGGCTCGGCGAATCCGCTGCGATCCGGCGCCGGACTGGAAAAACGCGTGGGAAGAAACGCCTGCGCGAGGCTCGGCGCAATCGGAAGATGCGAGAAGAACGCGCAATACCCGCATGCCTGCCCATGATCGGAAGCATCGTGCGAATGACCGCGTTGCGCGAGGCTCCCGTGTGCCGACGGCTCGGTCATTGCATGCGCCGAACACTGAACGCCGAACATGGTCCCGTGCTTCGCACGGTCATGCGCCGCAAGCGTCTGCGAGATCGCCGGGGCGAGCACGGTCATCCAGATTGCGAGCAATCCGAGCAGCGTACCGAACCGGCGCAAACGACGATCGAGCATCACGGGGGCGCGCACCGCGCGCAGCAAAGACATCGATAGGAACAATTCCGACCGCTTCATTATCGGCGACACGCGTCGACGCGCACAAGGCGGCTGCGACAATCCGCCGGAGGGCGGTGCGATCGGGCGCCGCGCCGGGCGTACAATCGCGCCACTTCGATTCGACGCAAGCCATGGACCTCGAAAGCATCCTCTTCAAACAAGGCTTCGGCTCCCGCCGCCAATGCCGCTCGTTGATCGCCGAGGGGCGTGTGGTCGTCGCCGGTAACGCCTGCACCGACCCCGACGCGGATTTCGCCGTCGACGATCTGGCGTTCGACGTCGACGGTACGTCTTGGCGCTACCGAGAGCGCGCCTATCTCATGGTCAACAAGCCGGCCGGTTACGAATGCTCGCGCGAACCGCAGCACCATTTGAGCGTATTCGCGTTGCTGCCGGCGCAATTGGCGACGCGCGGCGTTCAATGCGTGGGCCGGCTCGACGAGGACACGACGGGGCTTTTGCTGCTGTCGGACGACGGCCAATTCGTGCACGCCTATACATCCCCGAAGCGCAAAGTGCCGAAGACCTATCTCGCCACCACGCGTCATCCGCTCGACGAACGCCAGCTGCAAGCGTTGCTCGGCGGCGTGCTGCTGCATGGCGAAAAGGCCCCGATCGCGGCGGCGGATGTTCGCATGCGCGACGAGAAATTGCTCGAACTCACGGTGAACGAAGGCAAGTATCACCAGGTCAAGCGCATGATTGCCGCCGCGGGCAATCGCTGCGATGCCCTGCATCGAGAGCGGATCGGCTCTCTCGGGCTACCGTCGACGCTTGCGCCGGGCGCATGGCAGTGGCTCGACGACGCGGCATTGCAAGCCCTGCGCGCCTAGGGTCGCGGCCGAGCCGGTTCGCAATGTGGGCTGGCGTACGCCCGATCCGAAGGAACGTTCGATATCGGGTGGGGCCCCAATAGGGTCCTCGCGCGGCCGTGCCTATACTGCCCTCAAAGAACGAAACGAAATCGACGTGCATCGGCGCGCGATTCCGATCAAGGGACGTTTCGAGGGAGGTGTGCCGTGGCCATCAACAGCGCGTTCGAGATTTCGTACGTGACGCTCGCGTTCGCGGCGCTCGGTGCGATCCTCATCGGCGCATTGCTTGCGGTGATGCACGTCAAGCGCCGCTATCACCCGAATCTGATCGGCGCTTTGCTCGGCGCCCTGCTTTGCTTCTTGTTGCTCGAGGTGTTGCCCGCGCTCATTTAGGGCGCGTGCAAACTGCCTAGAAAATCGTCGACGGTCGGATAGCGCAACGCAACGCCCAACTCGTGCTTAAGCCGCACATTCGATAGACGCCGCGACTCGCGCATGAACGACAGCGTCGCCGGATCGAGCAGAGCTTGCGCTGCTTCGCGTGTGATACGCGGGACGCGCGACAACCCGAACGCGTCGGCCACGCGATCGAAATAAGCCCCCATCTTCAGCACCGTATCGTCCGATGCATGAACGACGCGCCCCGGGCGTCCCCGCACCGCCGCGCGCAGCATGATCGCGGCGAGGTCGTCGGCGTGAATGTGGTTCGTGTAGACGTCTTGATCCTCGACGAGCGCCGGCTTGCCCTGGCCGATCCGCGCCAGCGGCAAACGCTCGCGCGCGTAGATGCCGGGAATACGCACGATACTGGCCGTCATCGCACCGCGCGCGTTCGCCCGCCTGAGCCGCCGCTCGGCCGCCACGCGACGCTTGGCGCGCGCGTTCGCGGGCTTGGCTGGCCGCGTTTCGTCGATGAACGCCCCTGCGCAGTCGCCGTACACGCCGGTCGTGCTGGCATAGACGAGCCGCAGTCTCGGGCGGGGCCAAGCTCTCGAAAGCGCCTCGGGTACAATACGCGCTTGAGCCCGCGCGCCCCCGCAAGCCGCGAATAGACGCGTCTCCGGCGCGAGCCGGGCCGCTTGGCGACGTGTCTGCAAACGTCCCGCACCCGGCGCGCCCGAGCGAGCCGGGCGGTGCGGCCGGCGCGTACCGAGCGCAGCGATCAACGCCCGCGTGCGCGGGTCGTCGTCGCCATGCGGCGGCGGCGGCGCGAGATGCAGGACCGTCGCGCTTAAAGCGGCGAGCCGCCGCAACGTGCGAGGCGCATCGAGGTCGCCGACGATCGGCGTCAGACCTTCGGCGCGCAGTTGGGCCGCACGTTCGGGACGCGTCGTGAGCGCGATGATGCGCGGGGGTGCCGAGCGCGCGAGCAGGCGCCGCGCGCAGCGCAGCCCGACGTCGCCGCATCCGACGATCAGTACGCGGGGCCGGCGCAAGATTCGTATAGCGTTCATGTGCGCGCATTGTAGCGGTCCGCCGCTCCGCACGCTTCAGGCCAAGATTTTTTCGCTTTTTTGTTTCCATCGAGCTATGGCATATAACGTGACCCTCCGGCAAAGCGGCCGGCAGTTTCAAGTAGAACCCGACGAACCCGTGCTCGTCGCCGCGCTGCGCCAAGGCGTCGGCGTGCCCTACGGCTGCAAGAACGGGGCCTGCGGCTCCTGCAAGGGCGAGGTCGTATCCGGCCAAATCGAGCAACGCTCGCATTCGTCGTCGGCCCTCTCGAACGACGAGAAAACGCGCGGCATGGCGCTGTTTTGCTGCGCGACGGCCCAGTCCGATCTCGTCATCGACGTGCGCGAGATCGCGGGCGTGGGCGACGTTCAGGTCAAGAAGCTGCCCTGCCGCGTGAACGCGCTCGAGCGTCGCGCCGACGACGTCATCGTCCTCAAGCTCCAACTGCCCGCGAACGAGCGGCTGCAATATCTCGCCGGCCAATACGTCGAATTCATCTTGAAGGACGGCAAGCGGCGCAGCTACTCGATGGGGAGCGCGCCGAACGCGGAAGGCCCGATCGAGCTGCACATCCGGCACATGCCCGGCGGCCTTTTCACCGATCACGTGTTCAATACGATGAAGGAGCGCGAGATCCTGCGCTTCGAAGGCCCGCTCGGCACGTTCTTCCTGCGCGAGGATTCCGAGAAGCCGATCGTCCTGTTGGCCTCGGGCACGGGCTTCGCGCCGATCAAGGCGATCGCCGAGCACGCGTTTTTCAAGAATATCGAGCGGCCGATCACGCTTTACTGGGGTGCCCGCCGCAAGAAAGATCTGTACATGCTCGAGCTCGCGGAAAGCTGGGCAAAAGATCACCCGAACTTCAAGTTCGTCCCGGTGCTCTCCGAGCCGGATCCGAGCGACGGCTGGACAGGCCGCATCGGTTTCGTACATCGCGCCGTGATCGAAGATCTGCCTGATTTGTCAGGCCATCAGGTGTACGCTTGCGGCGCGCCGGTCATGGTCGAATCGGCGTTGCGCGACTTCACCGCGCACCACGGGCTGCCGGCCGAGGAGTTCTACGCCGATTCGTTCACGAGCGAAGCCGATCTCGTCAACGCGGTCTAACGAGACGAAAATGCGACAGCCGATGCGGCGCCGTCATTGCATCGACACGCACGCTGTCGTATTCTTGCGCCCATGAACCGTTCCCAATCCGCTCTCCGACGTCGCCGCTCGCTCCCCGCCAGGGAAGCCGTCGGCTCATAGCGGACGCGCGCCTCGCAAGCAATCGGCAGCAAGCAGGCAGCGCGCAATCGGTCAAAACCGCAAAGCCACGGACTACCGTGGCTTTTTTCATTTCCCGCTCACCTTTCCTTCACTTACCGCGGAGCCGTGCCATGCAATCGACGCAGAACCCGACGCAGTCGCTGATGTACATCACCAACCGGCCGGACATCGTCTTTACGCGCGGCTCGGGCTCGTGGCTGTTCGACAGCGAAGGCAAGCGCTACCTCGATTTCATTCAAGGTTGGGCCGTCAACTGCCTCGGACACTGCCATCCCGCGATGATCGAGGCGCTCGAGACGCAGGCGCGCCAGCTCATCAACCCGTCGCCGGCGTTCTATAACGAGCCGATGGCCAACCTCGCCGCGCTGCTGACCGAGCACAGCGTCTTCGACAAAGTCTTCTTCGCCAACAGCGGCGCCGAAGCGAACGAAGGCGCGATCAAGCTCGCCCGCAAATGGGGCAAGAAGTTCAAGAACGGCGCCTACGAAATCATCACGTTCGATCACAGCTTCCACGGCCGTACGTTGGCGACGATGTCGGCAAGCGGCAAGCCCGGCTGGGACACGATCTACGCCCCGCAGGTGCCGGGTTTTCCGAAAGCCGAGCTGAACGACATCGCATCCGTTGAAAAGCTCATCGGCGATCAGACCGTTGCCGTCATGCTCGAGCCGATCCAAGGCGAAGGCGGCGTCATTCCGGCCACGCCCGAATTCATGCGCGAATTGCGCGAGTTGACGAAGCGCCACGGATTGCTGCTGATCGTCGACGAAGTGCAAAGCGGTTGTGGCCGGGCCGGTACGCTGTTCGCCTACGAACTCTCCGGGATCGAACCGGACATCATGACGCTCGGTAAAGGCATCGGTGGCGGCGTGCCGCTCGCGGCGCTGCTCTCGAAAGCCGAAGTGGCCGTGTTCGAGGCTGGCGACCAAGGCGGGACCTACAACGGCAATCCGTTGATGACGGCGGTCGGGTACGCGGTCATCAAGACGCTGACGGCCCCGGGCTTTCTCGAAGGCGTGCGCGCACGCGGCGAGTACTTGCGCACTAAGCTCGTCGAGCTCTCGGCCGAACGCGGCTTCGAGGGCGAGCGCGGCGAAGGGCTGCTGCGCGCCTTGCTGCTCGGCAAGGATATCGGGCCGCAGATCGTCGAAAAGGCGCGCGACATGCAGCCCGTGGGCCTGCTGCTGAACGCGGCACGGCCGAACTTGCTGCGCTTCATGCCGGCGCTGAACGTGACGAACGAGGAGATCGATCAGATGATGGCGATGCTGCGCACCATCCTCGATTCGCTTTGATCTTTCGACGTGAGGGACGCGGCGACTCTCCATCGCCGCGGTCGCAATAAAGAAGGCCGCACGCGTGTTATCGACGCATGCGGCCTTTTTGCTGAGGCTGGAGCCGGGCCCGAACGTATTTCGCTCAGACCGGCCGCCCCAAAGAACTTACATCGAGACCTTGTTGATGAAGGTCCGCTTGCCGTCCTTATAGCCGTAGATCGAGATGATGCCGTGCTTCAAGTCGCCCTTGGCATCGAACGTCGTCTCGCCGATCACGCCCTTGTAGTCGCTCGTGGGCATCGCCGCGAGGATCTTCGCCGGATCGATCGAGTTCGCGCGCTTCATGGCATCGACGATGATGTAGACGGCATCGTAGGTGTACGGCGAGTACAGCACCACGTCTTGGTCGTAGCGCTTCTTGTACTTCGCCGCGAACGCCGCGCCGCCCGCCATTTGGTCGAGGCCGACGCCGGCTTGCGAGCAAACGATGTTGTCCGCCGCGTTACCGGCCAGATCGGCGATGTTGGCCGTGCACACGCCGTCGCCTGCCAGGATCTTCGCGCGCAGGCCGAGTTGCTTGGCTTGCTTGGCGAACGGGCCGCCCGTTGCGTCCATCGCGCCGACCATGATCGCGTCGGGGTTTTCGCCCTTGATCTTCGTCAGAATCGCGCGGAAGTCGACAGCCTTGTCGTTCGTTGCGTCATGCGACACGACGGTCATGCCGGCTGCCTTCGCGGCCGTTTCGAATTGCTGCGCCAGGCCCTGACCGTAAGCGGTCGAGTCGTCGACGATCGCAATCTTCTTCACGTGCATTTCCTTGGCCGCGTAGTTCGCGAGCGCGGGACCTTGCTGAGCGTCCGTTGCGACGACGCGGTAGGTCGTCTTGAAGCCTTGCTCCGTGTACTTCGGATTCGTGGCGGACGGCGAGATCTGCACGACGCCAGCATCGCTGTAAATCTTCGATGCGGGGATCGACGTGCCCGACGTTTCGTGGCCGACCACGGCGACGACCTTGTCGTCGACGAGCTTTTGCGCGACTTGCGTGGCTTGGCGCGGATCGCCCGCGTCGTCTTGCGGATCGAGTTGGAGCGTCACCTTTTGACCGCCGATCACGAGACCCTTCGCATTGATCTCTTCGATCGCGAGACGGGCGCCGTTTTCGTTGTCCTTACCTTGGTGAGCCGAGCCGCCCGTGAGCGGTGCGACGTGGCCGATCTTGACGGTCGTATCGGCGTAAGCGGTGCTGGAAAGTGCAAAAGAGAGAGCAGCGGCTGCTGCACAGCCGGTGAGAAGCGACTTAATCACTGTTGTAATTCCCTTGTTGGATCGGGTTTTTGTTAGTACTACTGCGGGCCGTGGGCCCATTGACGGCGCCCGTGCTCTCGCACGGGCGCGCGAGAGATGGCGTTACTCGCCGAGGTACGCAGCGCGCACCTTCGGATCGTCGAGCATTTGCTTGGCATCGCCCGACATCGTGACCATACCAGAATCCATCACATAGCCGCGGTTAGCCGCTTGCAGTGCGAGGCGTGCATTCTGCTCCACGAGCAGCACCGTCAGGCCTTCCTTGGAGATGTCGCGCACGACTTCGAAGATCTTCTCGACCATGATCGGCGACAGGCCCATCGACGGTTCGTCGAGCAGGAGCAGCTTCGGACGGCTGATAATGGCACGCGCCATCGCCAGCATCTGCTGTTCGCCGCCCGAGAGCGTACCGGCCAGTTGCTTCGCGCGCTCTTTCAGGCGCGGGAAATAGCCGAACATACGATCGACGTCGCTCTGAATCGCGTCGTTGTCGTTACGCAAGTACGCGCCCATCTGCATGTTCTCGAGAATCGACATGCGCGCGAAAATGCCGCGGCCTTCCGGCACCATCGCCAAGCCGCGCTTGAGCAGCTCGTGCGCCGGCACGCCCTTGATCGATTCGCCGAGGTATTCGATATCGCCCGCCGAATAGGGCTTGAGGCCGGTGATGGCCTTCATCGTCGTCGTCTTGCCCGCGCCGTTCGCGCCGATCAACGTGACCAGCTCGCCCTGCGCGACTTCCATGTCGACGCCCTTGACCGCTTGGATGCCGCCGTAATTGACCTGTAGGCCCTTGATTTTCAACATTGCCGTAGCCATCAGTGGACCCCCGCGCCCAAATATGCCTCAATCACCTTCGGGTTCTTCTGCACGTCTTGCGGCAGACCTTCAGCGATCACCTTGCCGTAATCGAGCACCGTCATGCGGTTGCACAGGTGCATCACGAGTTTCACGTCGTGTTCGATCAACAAAATCGTCTTGCCGTCGTCGCGAATCTTTTCCAGAAGACGCGTGAGTTCGACCTTCTCCGTCGCGTTCATCCCCGCCGCGGGCTCATCGAGCGCGAGCAGCTTCGGATCGGTCGCCAGCGCGCGCGCGATTTCCAAGCGGCGTTGGTGCCCGTACGACAGATTGCGCGCCGTGTAGTCGGCGTATTGCAGCACGCCAACGTACTCGAGCAGCTCGAGCGCGCGCTCTTTGATCTCGCGCTCTTCCTTGCGCTCCGCCGGCGTTTGGAACACGGCGCCGAGCAACCCGTGCTTGGTGCGCACGTGACGGCCCACCATGACGTTCTCGAGCGCGGTCATGCCGCCGAACAGACGGATGTTTTGGAACGTACGTGCGATGCCGGCCTGGGCCACTTGGTGGACGGCCGTCGGCTTGTAGTCCAGACCGTCGAGCTTGAAATCGCCCGAATCGGGCGTGTACAGCCCCGTGATCACGTTGAAGAACGTGGTCTTGCCCGCCCCGTTCGGGCCGATCAAACCGTAGATCGTGCCTTCTTCGATTTGCAGGCCGACGTCCGACAGCGCTTGCAGGCCGCCGAACCGCTTGTTCACGCCCTTGACGGACAAACGAATGCTTTTATTGCTCATGTCTTGTTTCCTCCGCTCTTCAAGCGCGAACCGGCTTTTTGGCGTTGCGCTTGGCCAGTTTCGCGATCTTGTCCTCATGCTTCGGCGCCGGCCACAGGCCTTCCGAGCGGTAGAGCATGATCAGAACCATCGCCAAACCGTACAGCAACTGACGGATCACTTCCGTGTCCAGGATCTGATGGCCGAACAGCCAATGCTGCAACGGACCCATCGTCGAACGCAGGAATTCCGGGAAGATAGCGAGCAACACGGCACCGAGGATGACGCCCGGGATGTGGCCCATGCCGCCGAGCACGACGCAGGCGAGCACCACCACCGATTCCCAGAACGTGAACGACTCGGGCGAGACGAACCCTTGGAAGCCGCCGAACATCGCGCCCGACAGGCCGCCGAACGACGCGCCCATCGCGAACGCGAGCAGCTTCACGTTACGCGTGTTGATGCCCATTGCCTTCGCGGCGATTTCGTCTTCGCGAATGGCGGCCCAAGCACGGCCGATACGCGAGTGCTGCAAGCGCGTACAGACCCAGATCACGAACAGCGAGCACAGCACGAACAGGTAGTAATACAGGTAGACCGAGGGCAGCTGCATGCCGAAGATCGTGTGCGTCTGCGCCAAGCTGAAGCCGGCCACGTGCACGGGATCGACACCGGTAATCCCTTGCGGTCCGTTCGTGATGTTGATCGGGCGGTCCAGGTTGTTCATGAAGATCCGCACGATTTCACCGAAGCCGAGCGTCACGATCGCCAGGTAGTCGCCGCGCAGACGCAGCGTCGGCGCACCGAGCAGCACGCCGAACAGCGCGGCCAGGCCCATCGCGATCGGCACGATCAGGAAGTACGACAGATGCAGACCGTTCGGCCAAATGCGCCCGATCCACTCGAACTGCGTGGACAGGTGCGGCGAAGTCAACAGTGCCGCCGTGTAGGCGCCCACCGCGTAGAAGGCGATGTAGCCCAAGTCCAGCAGGCCGGCGAAGCCCACGACGACGTTCAGGCCCAGCGCCAGCATCACGTAGAGCATCGCGAAGTCGAGCACGCGAACCCAGTAGTTGCCGCCGGCCGCACCGATAATCATCGGTGCCGCAATAACGAAGATAGCGGTGAGGACACCCACGACGAGCGTCTTCGTGGCATTTTTCTCGGGGATGAGCGTGGTGGACGGCTCGATCGGTTGAATAGAAGTCATTTGCTTTGCTCCTTGCCCTTACGCGCGGTCCGCGACACGTTCGCCGAGCAGACCCGACGGACGGAAGACCAAGACGATGATCAGGACGATGAATGCGAACACGTCTTGATAGTTACTACCGAACACGCCGCCCGTCAGGTTGCCGATGTAGCCGGCGCCGAGCTGTTCGATCAGGCCCAGCACCACGCCGCCGACCATTGCGCCGCCGAGGTTGCCGATGCCGCCCAGCACGGCGGCGGTGAACGCCTTCATGCCCGGGATGAAGCCCATATAGAAGTGAACGTTGCCGTATTCCGATGCGATCATCACGCCGGCCAAGGCAGCCAGCGCCGAACCGATCATGAACGTCGCCGAAATCACGAAGTTCGGGTTCACGCCCATCAGGCTCGCGACGTTCGGGTTCTCGGCGATGGCACGCATCGCGCGGCCAAGCTTGGTCTTATGCACGAGCAGCAACAGGCCGGCCATCACGAGGAACGCGACGACGATGATCGTGATTTCAGTGGCCGAGATCACGGCGCCGACCGTCGTGTCGGTGGCCTTGATCACATTGATCGGATCGGTCGAGATGAGCTGCGGAAACGGCAGCGGGTTGCGCGACCAGATCATCATGGCCAGCGTTTCCAGTAGGATCGAAACGCCGATGGCGGTGATCAACGGAGCCAGACGCGGCGCGCGGCGCAGCGGCCGATACGCGGTGCGCTCGATCAGGTACCCGACGACCGCGCATACGGCGGCGGCGACGATGAGCCCGATGATGAGCGTCGGGATGTTGCCGAGCCCAGGGAAGTGATTGTGCAGCACGTTGATGGTGGACAGCGCGACCATCGCACCGACCATCAGCACGTCGCCGTGAGCGAAGTTGATGATGCCCAAGATGCCGTACACCATCGTATAGCCGAGTGCAATGATCGCGTAAACGCTACCAAGCACCAGACCGTTGAGGATCTGCTGGATGAAGATATCCATTTAAAGCTCCTTAGCCCGTGCGACTGGATCTTCGCTTCACGCCGGTTGTAACGCGGACGGTCTACGAAAACCGCAACGGCACTGCGGGTACTGATAAAAAAACCGGTAAGGGTCGGCCACCTCACAGCTACCGCTCGAAGCCGTGATTCGGCAGCAGACCGGTGGGGCGGATGCAAAAACGGCACCGTCGGGTATCCGGTGCCGTCGCGTTGCCATGCTCCGTCACTACACCTCCACGACGTCGAGAACCGCGCATGCGCTGTCCTTGAAGTCGTGAAGCGTAATGGCACCGCCCTCGCGAATCGCCGCCGGCGCCGAGGGTGATGAAGGCCGTCCGCGCAGTTGCGTGCGTGGTGGTCATCGCCTTAGGCGTCTTGGGCGTCTCGATCGAGGCGGCACACTTCTTTGCGCCGAACGCCGCGTAAGCGGCATCCGTCGCCAGCGTGCTTGCGCGGGCTTCGCCATACTGCGCGAAGACTGCATCCTGGTGTCGGCGCGCAGACGATAAACCTGCCTGCGGACCGACGCGATACCGCCACGCAACGAGCGCGGACGGCATCCCCTTGCCGGCATGCACGCCGCCCGCAAGGATTGTTGCTCCGATTTCGAGTGCGGCCTGCGCTACAGGCAACACACTCAACGAAAATGTTCCGCCATACCCACGCGTGCTCGATCGAGCGCGCCCGGTGCGGGTGGGGAAAGTCGCCGACGCCGGCGTGCGCAAAGGCACGTGCCGAAGTGAGCGAGCTGGCCGCGCGTGGTCGCTCAACCGCGACGCCGCCTGCTTTTTATTTTGTTTGTCCTGGTCCAAAGGCGCGGAGCGTGCCGTCAACCATCCGGCCTGCCCCAAGGAGACGATAGTCGCCATCTCGTTCGCCGGCACCGCGACGGCCCTCGCCGCAACACCGATGCTCGCCTCGCCGCCCCTCGTGATGCTCGATGCGGCGTAAGCAAACTTGACTTGCATTAACTAGGTCTCCTGCGCCTTACTCAATACCGATGCCCAAAGGCCCGGGGACCTTGAGGACGCGCGCATTGTAACTCTAATTGCCGAACGGCCAATATGCTGAATCGCCAGGGTTTTCCTGCATTGCAACCTTTTTTTGGGACCCTTATTTGGTGCACGTCGCAACCAAGTTGCAACATTTCGACATTTATTGGGAGCAACCTCCAACCACGCGATCTCGCGGCAAATAAAAAAGCGCGCCGGAAAGGGCGCGCTTTTTCAGCAAGACCGGGAACCAAGGGAAAACCCCGAGCCCGACTATCGATCGAATCGAGGTGCATCGTTCGCACCTCGCTCGATTACGCCGGCAAAGTGAGACCGCGGGGCAGCGGGAACGCGATGTTTTCCTCGATGCCCTCGAGGGCGCGCACGTTGCGCACGCCGAGTTCGCGCAAGCGGGCGATGACGGCCTGTGCAAGCACCTCCGGGGCGGATGCGCCGGCCGTGACGCCGATGCGCAGCTTGCCCGCGACCCAGGCCGGATCGATTTGGTCCGGGGAGTCGACCATATAGGAAGGCACGCCCCGCTTTTCCGCCACTTCGCGCAACCGATTCGAATTCGAGCTATTCGGGCTACCGACGACGATCACGACGTCGCACTGCGGCGCCATGAACTTGACGGCGTCTTGCCGATTTTGCGTCGCATAGCAGATGTCTTGCTTCTTCGGCTCGCGAATCGAGGGGAAGCGCGACTTGAGCGCGGCGATGATGTCGGCGGCGTCGTCCACGGACAGCGTCGTTTGCGTGACGAACGCGATGCGGGCGGGATCGGCGACCTCGAGTGCATTCACGTCTTCGATGCTCTCGACGAGATACATCCCCTCGCCGCATTGCCCCATCGTACCTTCCACCTCGGGGTGCCCCTTGTGGCCGATCATGACGATATCGAGCCCTTCCTGCCGCATCTTCGCCACTTCGATGTGAACCTTAGTGACGAGCGGACAGGTCGCGTCGTAAATGCGCAGCCCGCGCGTTTCGGCCTCCTCGCGCACCGCCTTCGAGACGCCGTGCGCACTGAAGATCACGGTGCTGCCCGAGGGGACTTCGTCGAGCAACTCGACGAAGACCGCGCCCTTCTTGCGTAAATCCTCGACGACGTAGGCGTTGTGGACGATTTCGTGGCGCACGTAGATCGGGGCGCCGAACAGCGTAATCGCGCGCTCGACGATCTCGATGGCACGGTCGACGCCAGCGCAGAAGCCGCGCGGCTGCGCGAGCAGAATTTCCGCCTCGGCAGCGGCAAGAGAGGTGTCCGTGAGGCTCATGTCTACAAAATTCCGATGATGTGCACTTCGAACGTCAGCGCTTGGCCCGCGAGCGGGTGGTTGAAATCGAACAGCGCGGAGGTTTCGCCGATCTCCTTGAGCACGCCCGCGTAACGGCCGCCGCTCGGCGCATTGAATTCGATCAAATCGCCGGGAGCAATATCCTCGCCCATCATGCCGTTCTCGCGCAGCGTCGCCAGCGAAACGCGCTGAATGAGGTCGGGATTGCGCGGACCGAACGCCTGACCTTCGGCTAGCCGGAAGGTCGAATGGTCGCCCGTCTTCATGCCCAGCAAAATAGCTTCCAGCGGCTCGGCCAATTGACCGGCGCCCAGCAAGAGCGTGGCCGGTTTGTCGACGAACGTGTTCACGATGTCGGCCCCATCGGCAAGCGCAAGCCGGTAGTGAAGCGTGACATGCGAACCGGCCTTCACTTCTGAAATATCGATGATGCTCATGCAGTAGCTCGTTGGGCAAACGTGAGTGGCGCGGCGCGCGCAAAGCAGTGCGGGACGGGAGCCGCCCGCGGATGGCCGCCCGCGGATGGCCGCCCGGCGGATGGCCGCCCGCGGATCGCCGCCCGACACAAAACATCTATTGTAAGCCAGCTCGCGCCGGGGGAGTTCGGGCCCTATGAGCGCGTCGGCAAGGGCCTCGCGGAAAACCTACTCGGAGATGCGCAGATGCAAGATAGTTCCACCGTCGTCCCCTTCCGGGCGCCCCCACACCGATCGCGTGCGGCGAAGTGTCGCCCGCGAGCGGGAGCCGCGCACGACATGCCGCGCGAACGGCTCATCGGTGTGGGTCCGGCGGCGTTGTCGGACACGGAATTGATCGCGATCTTTCTTTGCTCGGGCGTGCCGGGCCACGATGTTTTCGACGTCGCGCGCTCGCTGCTCGAGCGCTTCGGATCGTTACGCGCGATGCTCGACGCCGCGCCGTCCGATTTTCATGGATTGCGCGGAATCGGGCCCGCGAAAACGGCTGTCCTGCTGGCCGTCATCGAGATGGCGCGCCGCGCGCTTGCGGAGCAGGCGAGCGAACGCCCGCTCGTCGATTCGGCCGCCGCCGTGCAAGACTATGTGCGATTGCTGATCGGCGCCCGGCCCTACGAAGCGTTCGTTTGTCTCTATTTAGATGCGCGGCACCGGCTCATCGATACCGAGGAAACGTCGCGCGGCTCGCTCACGCGCATGGCCGTCTATCCGCGCGAAATCGTGCGCCGCGCGCTGGAGGCAAACGCGGCGAGCTTGATCGTGGCGCACAATCACCCGTCGGGGGCCGTCAAACCCAGCGCGAGCGACCGGCAACTTACGCACGTGCTGCGCGATGCGCTCGCGCTGATCGATGTGCGGCTCGTCGACCACCTCGTGGTCGGCCGCCATGATATCTTTTCGTTCGCGCAGGCCGGCTGGCTTTGATGCGCGGCGCGATCGAAGCATCCGCCACACATCGACGTAAATTCGGTTTGATTTTTCGGCGCTTTTTCTGCTAGAATCGCCGTCTGCCTGTTTCCAACCCCGTTCAGAAGCTTGGGGGGAGGTCGCCGCGACCGGTTGCTGATCGGCTTCCCGTGCCCAGTTTGGGCCGCCCGCCGTCCACCATCCATCGCTTTCACGCGGCTTAGCTTGTCGGGTCACCGCGCCATACGGCGCATGCTCCAGCTAGCTAGGAACGGCGAGAAAAGCGGCGGTGTCGACCTTTCCTGTTAGGCCCGACCCAGGCTTGAACCCCGAATTTAAGCGTTTTAGGAGTGCTCTCATATGGCACGCGTATGCCAAGTAACTGGGAAAGCGCCGATGAGCGGCAACAACGTTTCCCACGCAAACAACAAGACGAAGCGGCGCTTTTTGCCGAATCTGCAATACCGCCGTTTCTGGGTGGAAAGCGAAAACCGTTTCGTGCGCCTGCGCGTTTCGAACGCCGGTCTGCGCCTCATCGATAAGAACGGCATCGATACCGTGCTCGCAGATTTGCGCGCACGCGGCGAAATCTAAGGAGTAAGTCATGGCCAAAGGCGCACGCGACAAGATCAAGCTGGAGTCGACCGCAGGCACGGGTCACTTCTACACGACCACGAAGAACAAGCGCAACATGCCGGAAAAGATGGAGATCATGAAGTTCGATCCCGTCGCCCGCAAGCACGTGGCGTACAAGGAAACGAAGATCAAGTAATCGGTTTCCTGCGAGCCCGAAGACACTAAAAAGCCCCGCCCTGTGCGGGGCTTTTTGCTTTGCGCACTACCCGTTCGGTGCCGCGGCGCGGTATGCTCCCTCGTTTACCCGCGCGCACAGACATGGCGGCGGGCGCAAGTCGGATCGGGGACAAAGGATTTGCAGATATGAATTTCGACGTCGTAATCGTAGGCAGCGGGCTCGCAGGGCTAACCGTCGCACTGAATTTGGCCGAGAAGCGGCGCGTCGCCGTCATCGCCAAGCGATCGATGATGGAAGGTGCGAGCGACTGGGCGCAAGGCGGGATCGCCGCGGTGCTCGACTCGGCGGACAGCGTCGAAAATCATGTCAACGACACGCTGATCGCGGGCGGCGGCCTCTGTGACGAGGGCGCCACACGCTTCATCGTCGAACACGGTCGCGAGGCGATCGAATGGTTGATCGCTCAAGGCGTCCCGTTCACGCGCGACGACGCCGCGGAACTCGGCTTTCACCTCACGCGAGAAGGCGGCCACAGCCATCGGCGGATCATTCATGCGGCCGACGCGACGGGCCACGCCGTCGTGGCGACGCTCTCCGAGCGAGTACGCGCGCATCCGAACATCACGCTCCTCGAAGACCATTACGCGATCGATCTAATCACGTCCGATCGCCTCGGCCTGCCGGGCCGCCGCTGCCACGGCCTTTATGCGCTCGACTTGGCCGGCGGGCGCACGGTTACGCTGCAAGCGCCGCATACGATCCTCGCGACGGGCGGTGCGGGCAAGGTCTATCTGTATACGACGAATCCCGATACGGCGACGGGCGACGGCATCGCGATGGCGTGGCGCGCGGGCTGCCGCGTGTCGAACATGGAATTCATCCAGTTCCACCCGACCTGCCTCTTCCACCCGTACGCCAAATCCTTCCTGATCACCGAAGCCGTTCGTGGCGAAGGCGGCAAGCTGGTCCTGCCCGACGGCACGCGCTTCATGCCCGCGCACGATGAGCGGGCCGAACTCGCGCCGCGCGACATCGTTGCCCGTGCGATCGACTTCGAGATCAAGAAACGCGGGATCGACTGCGTCTATCTCGACATCAGCCACCAACCGGCCGAATTCCTGCACGAGCATTTCCCGACGATCCTCGCGCGCTGCCTTGAATTCGGCATCGACATCACGAAAGATCCAATCCCGGTCGTACCGGCCGCGCACTACACGTGCGGCGGCGTCGTGACCGATTTGGCCGGGCGCACCGATCTCGCCGGCTTGTATGCCGTCGGTGAAACGTCGTGCACAGGCTTGCACGGCGCCAATCGCCTCGCCAGCAACTCGTTGCTCGAATGCCTCGTCATTGGGCGCTCCGCAGCCGATGCGATCGAGGCCGAGGGATTCGAAGCCGGCGCTCATGCGCCGCTGCCCGACTGGGACGAAAGCCGCGTCTCCGATCCCGATGAGGAAGTCGTCGTTGCCCACAACTGGGACGAATTGCGCCGGCTCATGTGGAACTACGTGGGCATCGTGCGAACCGACAAACGTCTGACGCGCGCAAAGCACCGCATCGCGATGCTGCGCGACGAGATTCAGGAGTACTACGCGAATTTCAAGGTGAGCCGCGATTTGCTCGAGCTGCGCAATCTCGTCGACGTCGCTTCCCTGATCGTCGACAGTGCGCGCTCGCGTCGCGAGAGTCGCGGCCTGCACTTCTCGCGCGATTGGCCGTCGGCGTTGCCCAAGGCATTGCCAACTGTTCTTTCGCCCGAGCGAGTCCGCAATCGGAAGGTCTAATCGCCGATCGAGCCGGCCCGGGCGCTCCGCCCGCCTTGCCGGCTCGCGTACGCGCTAGATCAAGCGCATCGAGTAGTCGGTCGCGCGCACGTCTTTCGTCAGCGCACCGATGGAAATGCGATCGACGCCCGTCTCGGCAATGGTCCGCACCGTATCGAAGCTCACGCCGCCCGACACCTCGAGCAGCGCTCGTCCCGCCGTCAGTTTGACGGCATCGCGCATTGCCTCGAACGAGAAGTTATCGAGCAGGATCGATTCGGCCCGGTGCGCAAGCGCGGTTTCCAATTGCTCGATCGTCTCCACTTCGATTTGAATCGATACGCCCGCGTTCAGCGCGTAGGCCGCATCCAACGCCGCACCCACGCCGCCCGCCGCGGCGATGTGGTTCTCCTTGATCAGAATGCCGTCGTACAACGCAATGCGCTGGTTCACCCCGCCGCCCACACGAACCGCGTACTTTTGCGCGAGCCGCAGGCCCGGCAAGGTCTTGCGCGTATCGAGGATGTGCGCGCGCGTACCGGCGACGGCATCGACATAACGGCGCGTCGCCGTCGCGACGCCGGAAAGCAGTTGAAGGAAGTTCAGGCCGTTGCGCTCGGCCGTGAGTAGCGAGCGCGCAGGCCCGCGCAGAAAACAAACGGCCGAATCGGCCTTCATGACCTCGCCTTCGCGGTAACGCCAGTCGATCTCGATCGATGCATCGACCTGCCGCATCACCGCCACGAACCAGGGCACGCCGCAGAGCACCGCGTCCTCGCGCACGATGATGCGCGCTTCGCGGATCGAATCTCCCGGCACGAGTCGCCCCGTGCGGTCGCCGTCACCGACATCCTCCGCCAGCGCATCCGCCACATTTCGGGCGAGCGCTGCATCGAATGCCGCGCCGTAGCGCGCGTGAAGTTCGGCGAAAAGCGGGGAGACGGCGTCCTCGACGTGCGCTGCTTGTTGCTCGGTCATATGATCAGGTTGTCCTTTGCGCCCCGCTCGGCCAGGCAAGCGCGCGCGGCGCATGAATGGGAAGGTCGGGCGTTAGGCCGCACCGACGTTGGCGAACAGCGTCGTATCGCGAGCAAGGTCGCCGCTCGCACGAACACGCTTCTTGTGCTCCGCCGCGAATGCAAGCATCCGGTCGATCGGCAAGCGAGCCCGCTCGCCTACGGCCGCATCCACGAAGATCTCGTTGTGGCCGCGCTCGAGCACCTCCACCAGATTGGCCAATCCGTTCATCGCCATCCACGGGCAATGCGCGCAGCTCTTGCACGTCGCACTATTGCCGGCCGTCGGAGCGGCGATGAACGTCTTGCCGGGAGCGGCAAGGCGCATCTTGTGCAAGATACCGAGATCGGTGGCCACGATGAAGTGAGTCGCGTCCAAGCGGGTCGCCGCATCGATCAATTGGGTCGTCGAGCCGACGACATCGGCCTGCGCCACGACACTTGCCGGCGATTCCGGGTGCACGAGCACCTTGGCGCCCGGGTGCTCGGCACGCAACAGATCGAGCTCGATGCCCTTGAACTCGTCGTGGACCAGGCACGAGCCCTGCCAAAGCAGCATATCGGCGCCCGTCTGGGCCTGGATGTAGCTGCCGAGGTGACGATCCGGCGCCCAGAGGATCTTTTCTCCGCGCGCATGCAGATCCTTGACGATTTCGAGGCCGATCGACGACGTGACCATCCAATCGGCACGCGCTTTCACGGCCGCACTCGTATTGGCGTAGACCACCACGGTACGGTCCGGGTGCGCATCGCAAAATGCGGAAAATTCGTCGGCGGGACAACCGAGATCGAGCGAGCATGTCGCGTCGAGGTCGGGCATCAGGATCCGCTTGCCGGGACTCAAAATCTTGGCCGTCTCGCCCATGAATCGAACGCCCGCCACTACGAGCGTTTGAGCGTCGTGGTCGCGGCCGAAGCGCGCCATCTCGAGCGAATCGGCTACGCAGCCGCCCGTTTCGTCGGCGAGTTCCTGTAGTTCGGCGTCGACGTAGTAATGCGCGACGAGCACCGCTTTTTCTCGTACCAGCAACTCGCGCACACGGGCTTTAAGCCGGGCGCGCTCATCGGGCGCCGGCGCCGGCGGGACCTTCGCCCAGGCGTGGCCGATGCCGCATACCGCGCCGCCCTGCGGCTTATCGAATTCGACGGTTTTGATGGCCGGATCCATCGTGTTCTCCTCTAGTCCGCCTGCCGGCGTTGGCCTCTCGCCTGGCGGTCGAGCTGAGCCGAGCGCGTTACAAGGGCCCAAAAAGCAACACCCCGCCAGACGCGGGGTGTGTGACGTAACGAAATTTTAATGGATTTCGTCTTTCGGCGTGCTCAGGCGTACCGGCGCAAGCGCATCGCGAATTCTTGCAGCGCCTTGATGCCGCTTTGCTCGGCGCGATGGCACCAGTCTTGAAGCTGCACGAGCAGCTGTTCACGCGAAGCGTTCGAGCGCTCCCAAATCGCGCTCAGATCGTTGCGCAGCTCGATGAAGGTGCGCAGGGTTTGGCTGTCCGCGAAAATTTCGGGAAGCTGGCGCTTTTGCGGCTCGTCGAGGCCCGCCTCGTCCTTGTGGAACCAATTGCGCGCGCTACGCATCAGTTGATACTTCTCGCGCGAGCCGATTTCCTTCAAACGGGCCAACTCCTGACGATAGGCGCGCTTGACCGTCTTGCCGTAACGCGCCATCACTTCGTAGCGGTTGCTCAGCACGGCTTGCAGCGTCTCTTGATCGAGCACGAGCTTGCGGGCGGCGAGGCGAGGCGTGGGCGCGACCTTCTTGACCTTCGCGAGCCCGACGGCCGACATCATGCGGATATAGAGCCAGCCGATATCGAACTCGTACCATTTGTTCGACAGCTTCGCCGACGTGGCGAACGTATGGTGATTGTTGTGCAGTTCTTCGCCGCCGATGATGATGCCCCACGGGAAGATGTTCGTGCTGGCGTCGGCCGAATTGAAATTGCGATAGCCCCAAAAGTGCGCGAGCCCATTGACGACGCCCGCCGCCCAGAAGGGGATCCACACCATCTGTACGGCCCAAACTGACAACCCGACCACGCCGAACAAGGCGACGTCGATCACCATCATGATGCTCACGCCGAGGATCGGATAGCGCGTATAGACGTTGCGTTCCATCCAATCGTTAGGCGTGCCGTGCCCGAAACGGCGCAGCGTTTCTTCGTTCTTGGCCTCGGCCCGATAAAGTTCGGCGCCTTCGAGCAGCACCTTCCAAATGCCGCGCGTTTGCGGGCTGTGCGGATCTTCCTCGGTCTCGCACTTGGCGTGGTGTTTCCGGTGGATCGATGCCCACTGGCCCGTAAGCATGCCCGTGGTCATCCACAGCCACAAGCGGAAGAAGTGACTCGCGACCGGATGCAGATCGAGCGCGCGGTGGGCTTGGCAGCGATGGAGATAAACGGTGACGCCGATGATCGTCACGTGCGTGACGGCGAGCGCAAACAGCACGATTTGCCACCAAGTGAAGCGAAGGAAACCGTGTGCAAGAAAATCGAGAAGGGAGTTCAGCAAGGCGTTGTACCTGTATTGCGAGGACACCCAGCTCGGTTGCGGGCGTCAAAAAGTTGAAAGCTGGCTTTCAGAACTGATCGGCATTCTACTGCAACCGACGCAAGTAGTTGTAACAAATGAGGTTTTACCCCGAGGCGCTATCGCAACGACTGCCAGGTTTATCCCGATTTACGGCCTGCGCGAGGCGCTGCGGCCGATCGCCGCAGCGACGATCGAGCACCTTCTATGCACCCGGAGCCAACGCCGTGCCCGCTCCTGCCGCATTCGCGGCCGGCTCGCCGATCGGCATCGACCCGCCCGCAGCTTCGCGTCCCATTTCCACCCCGCCGCCGAGCGCCGCCGGCAACCCGCCGACGAAATGGACATCGCGCCGGGTGTAGGGGATCGAAACACCATGCTCGTTGAACAGCCGCCAAATGTTGCGATTGATCGTCGAACGCGTGCCCGCCGTCCCCTTGGCGGCCTCTTCGATCCAAAAACCGAGTTCGAGATTGATGCCGTCCGCGCCGAAGCTCGCGAGGTAGGCGGCCGGGGCCGGATCCACGACCACCCGCTCCACGCCTTGCGCCGCTTCGACGAGCAGCGCCAACGCGCGATCGAGATCGGCGCTGTAGGCGATCTGAACGGCCGCCTTCGCGTACCCGCGCGTGAGATAAGACGAATGATTCTGTACGACGTCGGTGACGAGTTTTTCGTTCGGAATCAGCGTTTCGATGCCGTCCAGCCCCCGCACCGTGGTGTACCGCGTACGGATTTCGGTCACTTGGCCTTGCAGCCCCGCGACATTGATCGTGTCGCCGATCCGCAGCGACCGGTCGATCAGGATGATGAAGCCCGAGACGTAGTTGCTCGCGATCTTTTGCAAGCTGAAGCCGAGCCCGACGCCGAGGGCCCCGCCGAACACGCCGAGCACCGTGATGTCGATGCCGACGAGCGAAAAACTGACGAGCAGCGCGGCCAGCACGAGCAGCGCGCGCCCAAGACGCGACAGCACGACGCGCAAGTTCGCGTCGATCGAATACGCGCGCATCACGCGGTCTTCGTACACGGATCCGACCCACAGCGCGAAGATCACCGTGGCGCAGACCCACATGAGGCCCGTCGTCAACGACAGAAGCGTCATGTGCGCCGTGCCGACCCGAAAGTGGACCGACGCCATCCAGCGCAGCACTTCGTCTTGAATGCCGAGCACCGTCATGAGCATGCCGACCCAGACGAGGAACGAGACGAGCTTTTCCGTGATCGAGAGCCATGCATGTGCCTGCCCCGATCGGGCGAATACCCGGCGCGCGATGAAAAAGACGATATAGATCAACGCGATGCCGATGAGCGGCACGAGCGCGAGCTCGAGCAGCGAGGTCGACATGTACTCGTCGAGGACCGTCTGCGCAATCCAAACGAGCACGCCGCCGAGCAGCGGGAACAGCGCCTTATGCAGACTTTCGGCGCCGAAACGCGCTGCCTCATGCCGCGCTCGCCGGTGCGAATCGAGCCTGGCGCGTACAAACCGCGCGAGCAGCCACGCCACGATCAGCGTGCCGATCAGCGTCGACGCCTGCCAAATCATGACGGGCTCGCCATAATCGCGAACGATGCCCGCCAGCATGTGGGAAAGGATGCGGTTTTGCGTCATCGACTCAAGCACGGCGTTCGAGAACGGCCGCGAAAAAGCCGTCGGTCGCGTGCCGGTGCGGCCAAAGCGACAAGTACTCGCCCATCTCGAGTTCGATCCGCTGCTCGGCCAGGACTTGACCGGCGGGAATCAGCGCGAAATCGGGATGATCGGCCAAGAAACGCGTGACGATCGATTCGTTCTCGGCCTCGAGCATGCTGCAAGTGGCGTAGACGAGACGGCCGCCCGGCTTCACGAGACGCGCCGCGCTCGCAAGAATCGCCCCTTGCTTCGGCACCAGCTCCTCGACCGAGGCCGGGCTTTGGCGCCACTTCAAATCGGGGTTGCGGCGCAACGTACCGAGACCGCTGCACGGCGCATCGACCAAGACGCGATCGATTTTGCCCGCCAGACGCTTGATCTTGGCATCCTGCTCGCTGTCGATGAGCACCGGGTGCACGTTCGACAAGCCGCTGCGCGCAAGCCGCGGCTTGAGCTTGGCCAGGCGGCGCTCGGAGACGTCGAATGCGTACAGCCGCCCCGTCGAGCGCATCGCGGCGCCGAGCGCCAACGTCTTGCCGCCCGCGCCGGCGCAGAAATCGACGACCATCTCGCCGCGGCGCGGGGCCATCAGCGCGCATAGCAATTGACTGCCTTCATCCTGCACTTCGATCCAGCCGTCCTCGAACGGCTGCAACTTGGTCAGCGCCGGCTTGCCGGCGACGCGCACGCCGAGCGGCGCAAAGGGCGTCTCCCCGGCTTCGATCCCCGACGCCTGCAATGCGCTCAGCACCTGCTCGCGACTGGCCTTGATCGGGTTGACGCGCAAATCGAGCGGCGCCGGGTAGTTCAGCGCGGCGGCGAGCTGCGCGAGCTCCTGCTCGTCGAACCGTTTGGCGAGCGCTTCGACGATCCACTCGGGCAGATTCGTCCGTACGCGCAGCGGCAGGCTCGCCGGATCGATTTTCGACACATGCTCGAGCCAAGCGCCCTCGGCCTCGGAGACGAACGGCGCGACCGCCGCACGGCCGGCCGTCTGCATCAAGCCGAGCAGCGCGAGGCGCCGCGTCGGGCTGCCGCTTCCGCTCTCGGCCAAGTGCGCGAACTCCATACGCCGGCGCAAGACCGCGAACACGGCCTCGGCGATGATTCCGCGCTCGCCATGGCCGAGCTTCGGATGAGCGCGGAAGAAACGGCTCGTCGTGGCGTCGGCCGGACCCGTGAATTTCAGGATCTCGGCCAGCAGCGTTTCGGTCTGGCCGATCAGAAACCCGTGCAGGGCGGAGTCGCGCCGGCTGGCGCCCGTGCGGCCCCCGGTGCGGTTGTCCTTGGGCGAGCCTTTTGCCGCGCCTTTGTCTTTCTTTTTCATACTTTTCATGCGGCCGTCCCTTGGGTATCCGAAAAAAACCATTGCGGCTCGGGCGGCGTAACCGTGACCCGTAGCCCCGCGAGCGTCAAACGTCCTTCGACGAACCAGCGCACGGCGCGCGGGTAGATCGTATGCTCCACCGCCAGCAGGCGCCGCGCGAGCGAGCCGGCGTCGTCCGCGGCCGTCACCGGAATAGCGCCTTGCACGACGATCGGCCCATGATCGAGCTCGGGCGTCACGAAATGCACCGTGGCCCCATGCAGCGTCACGCCGGCTTCGAGCGCGCGCTCATGCGTGCGAAGCCCGGGAAAGCTCGGCAACAGCGAAGGGTGAACGTTCAGCATGCGGCCCGCGTAGCGCCCGACGAAGCCCATCGTCAACACGCGCATGAAGCCGGCCAGTACGACGAGGTCCGGAGAAAAGCCGTCGACCACGTCGGCGAGCGCCGCATCGAACGCCTCGCGATCGGCAAAACCGCCATGCTCGACGACGGCCGTGGCGATGCCGTGGGCGCTAGCGAACGCCAGCCCGGGCGCGTCGGGCCGGTTCGACACGACCGCCGCGATACGCGCCGGCCAGCGCTCGCTGGCGCAGGCGCGTACGATGGCTTCCATGTTGCTGCCGCGCCCGGAAATCAAAATCACGATATTTTTCATCCGGCGATTTTATCACCCGGGGGACCCGCCAAAGCCTCGCGCCGCCGCGCCAGGCCCCGAGCGTTTATAATCTTTTGCTTTGCGGCATTTGCCGCCCGCCCATCGATGAATGGCTTCGCGGCATCGTGCCGCCCACCCCAACGGCTATCGTGAAAGTCTTCCGCGGTCTTCCCAACGCCGAAAGCCGCGCGCCCTGCGCGCTGACGATCGGTAACTTCGACGGTGTCCACCGCGGCCACCAGGCGCTGCTCGCCCGCGTGAGCGAGGCGGCGCACGCGCGCGGCCTGCCCGTGTGCGTGATGACCTTCGAGCCGCACCCGCGCGAATTCTTCAATCCGGCCAGCGCACCGCCGCGCATCGCGATGCTGCGCGACAAGCTCGAAGCGCTACGCACGAACGGCGTCGATCGCGTCGTCGTCGAGCATTTCAACCAGACGTTCGCAAGTCAATCGCCCGAGGCGTTCGTCAAACGCATCTTGGTCGACGGCCTGCACGCGCGCTGGGTACTGATCGGCGACGACTTCCGTTATGGCGCCAAGCGCGCGGGCGACTTCGACTCGCTCAAGGCGGCTGGCGAGCAATACGGCTTCGAGGTCGAGCAAATGCCGACCGTCGCCGATACGAGCGGCGCCCGCATTTCGAGCTCGGGCGTGCGCGCCTCGCTCATCGCGGGCGACCTCGATGCCGCGCGAGCTGCGCTCGGGCGCTCTTACGCGATCAGCGGGCACGTCACGCACGGGCTCAAGCTCGGCCGCGACCTCGGCTTTCCCACGCTGAACCTGCCGATCGCGCACAAGCGCCCCGCACTCGCCGGCATCTTCGTCGTACGCGTCCACGGCATCGAGGACGCGCCGCTGCCGGCCGTCGCGAGCCTCGGGCTGCGCCCGACCGTCGACGATTCGGGGCGCGTTTTGCTCGAAGTGCATTTACTCGATTGGCACGGCGACGCCTATGGCAAACTCGTGCGCGTCGAATTCTTGAAAAAGCTGCGCGACGAGGAGAAGTACCCCGACCTCGAAACGCTGACGGCGGCCATCGCTCACGACGTGGCGGTCGCGCGCGCCTACTTCGCGGCGGACTCGGCCCCGGCCTCGCGCGGCGCCGGAACGGCCGCCGATGCCGCGCCGGGCAGCCGAACGACAGGGTTTTCGACATCGGCGACCGACCGAATTCGCTAACCGCCCGCATGAACGCCGGCCCGCGCCGGCCGAGCAACACGACAGACCCCATACCGAAGCGCCCACGGCTCGGGCGCCCACCGTTTTCAGCGATAGCACCATGAGCGACAAAAAAGCCGATTCGAAATCCCAGGCCAAGTATCCGGTCAACCTGCTCGACACGCCGTTCCCCATGCGCGGCGACTTGCCCAAGCGCGAGCCGCAATGGGTCAAGGCATGGCAAGACCAAGGGATCTACGAGAAGATCCGCGCGGCCAGCAAGGGCCGGCCGCTATTCGTGCTGCACGACGGCCCCCCGTACGCCAACGGCGACATCCACCTCGGGCACGCGGTCAACAAGATCCTGAAAGACATCATCGTCAAGTCGCGCAACATGGCGGGCTTCGACGCACCGTATGTGCCCGGCTGGGACTGCCACGGCATGCCGATCGAAATCCAGATCGAGAAGAAGTTCGGCAAGTCGCTGCCGGCCGAGGAAGTCCAGCGCAAAGCACGCGCTTACGCGGGCGAGCAAATCGAAACGCAAAAGGCCGGCTTCAAACGGCTGGGCGTGCTCGGCGATTGGGACAACCCGTACAAGACGATGAACTTTTCGAACGAGGCGAACGAAATCCGCGCGCTCGCGAAGATTCTCGAGAAGGGTTACGTCTTCCGAGGCCTCAAGCCCGTGAACTGGTGCTTCGACTGCGGCTCGGCGCTTGCCGAGGCCGAAGTCGAGTACAAGGACCGCGTCGACCCCTCGATCAGCGTCATGTTCCCGTTCGCGGAGCCGGAAAAGACGGCGCAAGCGTTCGGCCTCTCGGCGCTGCCGCGTGCCGAAGGCGGGATCGTCATCTGGACGACCACGCCGTGGACGATCCCGGCCAACCAAGCCCTGAACGTGCACCCGGAGCTCGAATACGCACTCGTCGACACGGAGCGCGGCTTGCTCGTGCTCGCACAAGAACGCGTCGACGCTTCGCTCAAGCAGTTCGGTCTGTCGGGCAGCGTAATCGCCACGGCACCGGGCGCGAAGCTCGTCAATCTGCGCTTCCATCATCCGCTCTCGTCGGCGCACCCGGGCTACAAGCGCACCTCGCCCGTGTACCTCGGCGAGTACGTGACGATCGACTCGGGCACGGGTGTCGTGCACTCGTCGCCGGCCTACGGCGTGGAAGACTTCGAATCGTGCAAGTCCCACGGGATGGCCGATTCGGACATCATCAGCCCCGTGATGGGCGACGGCCGTTACATCGAATCGCTGCCGCTGTTCGGCGGGCTCACGATCTGGGAAGCCAATCCCAAGGTGGTCGAGGCGCTCACCGGAGCGGGGACGCTGCTGCACACCGAAAAGTACCCGCACAGCTACATGCACTGCTGGCGCCACAAGACGCCGATCATCTACCGCGCGACCTCGCAATGGTTCGCGGGTATGGATCTCACGCCGAAGGAAGGCGGCGCGACGCTGCGCGAAACGGCGTTGGCCGGCGTCGAGGCGACGGCGTTCTACCCGTCGTGGGGCAAGCAGCGCCTGTTCAACATGATCGCGAACCGCCCCGACTGGACGCTCTCGCGGCAACGCCAATGGGGCGTGCCGATGGCGTTCTTCGTCCACAAGGAAACGGGCGAGTTGCATCCCCGCACGCTCGAGCTGCTCGAAGCCGTCGCGCAACGCGTCGAGGCCGGCGGCATCGAGGCATGGCAAACGCTCGACGCACGCGAGTTGCTCGGCGACGACGCCAACCTCTACGAAAAGAATCGCGACACGCTCGACGTCTGGTTCGATTCGGGCACGACGCACTGGCATGTGCTGCGCGGCTCGCACAAAGCGGTCTCGCAATTCCCGGCCGACCTCTACCTGGAAGGCTCCGATCAGCACCGCGGCTGGTTCCATTCGTCGCTCTTGACGGCCTCGATGCTCGACGGCCGCGCGCCTTATCGCGCGCTGCTCACGCACGGCTTCACCGTCGACGGCGAAGGCCGCAAGATGAGCAAGTCGCTTGGCAACGGCATCGACCCGCACGACGTGGCCAACCGGCTCGGCGCCGAGATCATCCGCCTGTGGATCGCCTCGACCGACTATTCGGGCGAACTCGCGATCTCCGAGGAAATTCTCAAGCGCGTGACGGAAAGCTATCGCCGTATCCGCAACACGCTGCGCTTCCTGCTCGCGAACTTGTCCGACTTCGATTACGCCCAACACGCGGTGCCGGTCGGCGCTTGGTTGGAAATCGACCGTTACGCCGTAGCGCTCGCCGGCGAATTGCAAAAGGACATCCTCGCGCATTACGAGAAGTACGAATTCCACCCCGTGGTGGCGAAGCTACAGACGTTCTGCTCGGAAGATCTCGGCGGGTTCTATCTCGACGTGCTCAAGGATCGCCTCTACACGAGCGCGGCGAATTCGCCCGCGCGCCGCTCCGCGCAAACGGCGCTTTATCACATCGCCCAGGGCTTGCTGCGCGTGATGGCGCCGTTCCTCTCGTTCACGGCGGAAGAAGCCTGGAAGGTCTTCCAACCGGGCAGCGACACGATCTTCACGGAAACGTACTACGCCTACCCCGAGGTCCCGGCCGCCGAGGGTCTGCTCTCGAAGTGGTCGGTGCTGCGCGCCGTGCGCGGCAACGTGATGAAGGCGCTCGAGGAAGCGCGCTCGACCGATCGGATCGGCTCGTCGCTACAGGCGCAGGTCACCGTTCGTGCAACGGGCGCCGCCTACGATGCGCTCGCGAGCCTCGGCGACGATTTGAAGTTCGTCTTCATCACATCGGATGCGACGCTCGTTAAAGTCGACTCCGATGCCGAGGAAGGGGTCGACGTCGTGACGTCGAAGTACCTGAAGTGCGAACGCTGCTGGCACTATCGTGCCGATGTCGGCGCCCACGCCGATCATCCGACGCTGTGTGGACGATGCTTCAGCAACCTGTTCGGCGATGGCGAGAAAAGGAGCGCCGCATAATGGCGAAATCGCGTTCGATGCAAACGAGCGGCTCGTCGTCGCTCGCACCGTGGCTCGGCATTTCGCTGATCGTCATTTTGTTCGATCAGCTCACGAAGATCGCCGTGACGAAAGTGTTCGCCTATGCCACGCCTTACGTCGTCACGCCGTTCTTCAACTTCTTGTTGATCTTCAACCGCGGCGCCGCGTTCAGCTTCTTGTCGTCGGCGAGCGGCTGGCAACGCTGGGCCTTCACGGCACTCGGCGTGGCGGCGGCGTGCGTGATCGTCTATTTGCTCAAGCGTCACGGCAATCAGCGGCTGTTTTGCACGGCGCTCGCGCTGATCATGGGCGGCGCGCTCGGTAACGTCATCGACCGCCTCGTGCACGGCCGCGTGATCGACTTCCTCGACTTCCACGCGGGTGGCTGGCATTGGCCCGCATTCAATTTGGCGGACAGCGCGATCGTCGTCGGCGCGATGCTGCTCGTACTCGACGAGCTGCGGCGCGTGCGCGGCGCACGCTGACCCCGCCGCGGGCCGTATCGTCTTCGCGGCGGACGGCCCCGCCCTCTTACGAGTGCATTCGGAGGCAACGTTGGCAACCGCAGAACTCGAAGGCAAGCGCGTACTGCTCGGCATGACGGGCGGCATCGCCTGCTACAAGATCGCCGAACTCACGCGGCTCATGACGAAGGCCGGCGCGACCGTACAGGTGGCGATGACCGAAGCGGCGACGCAGTTCATCACGCCCGTGACCATGCAGGCGTTATCGGGACATCCCGTCTTCACGAGCCAATGGGATGCGCGCATCGACAACAACATGCCGCACATCGATCTGTCGCGGGCGGCCGATGCGATCGTCATCGCGCCGGCCTCGGCCGATTTTCTGGCGAAGCTCGCACAGGGCCGCGCCGACGATCTGCTGTCGATCCTCTGTCTTGCGCGAGAGTGCCCGCTGCTTGTCGTGCCGGCCATGAATCGGCAGATGTGGAGCAATCCCGCCACGCAACGGAACGTTGCGCAACTGCGCGCGGACGGCGTCGTCATCCTCGGTCCCGACGCGGGATCGCAGGCCTGCGGCGAAGTCGGCGAAGGCCGCATGATCGAGCCCGAGGCGGCTTTCGAAGCGATCGTCTCGTTCTTCCGGCCGAAGCTGCTAGCGGGCCGGCGCATGCTCGTCACGGCCGGTCCGACGTTCGAGGCGATCGATCCCGTGCGCGGCCTGACGAACCGCTCGAGCGGCAAAATGGGCTTCGCGCTCGCGCGGGCCGCGCAGCAAGCCGGTGCCGACGTGCGGCTGATTGCGGGTCCGGTTGCGCTATCGACGCCTTGGGGCGTGGAGCGAGAAGACGTCGAAACGGCGCAGCAGATGTACGACGCCGTGATGCAGGCCGTAGCCGACTACGACGTGCTCGTTTCGGTTGCCGCCGTAGCCGACTGGCGCGTCGCGCAAGTGAGCGAACACAAGATCAAAAAGAGCCCGACGCAAACCGTGCCGTCGCTCTCGTTCGTCGAAAATCCCGACATCCTCGCCACAGTGGCGCGGCTACCGAACCCACCGTTTTGTGTCGGGTTCGCGGCCGAGAGCGGCGATCTCGAAACGAACGGCGAGCAAAAGCGGATCAAGAAGCATGTGCCGCTGCTGATCGGCAATCTCGGCCCAGCCACGTTCGGTCGCAACGACAACGAGGTGGTGCTGTTCGATGCCTCGGGCGCGACCCATTTGCCGCGTGCCGATAAAGACGCGTTGGCGAGCGTGCTGATCGAGGAGATCGCGCGGCGCCTGCCCGACGCCAGCCTCATTTCCTAAGAACGACCTGACGGCGAGGCGGCCCCCTTTGGCCGCTCGCCTCCTATTGCGGAACTCATGAAACTCGACCTGAAGATTCTCGACGCGCGGATGCGCGATTACCTTCCCGCCTACGCCACGCCCGGTAGCGCCGGCCTCGATCTGCGTGCTTGCCTCGATCACGCCTTGACGCTCGAGCCAGGCCAAACGGCGCTTGTTCCCACGGGTCTTGCGATTCACGTCGGCGATCCCGGCCACGCGGCGTTGATCTTGCCGCGCTCGGGGCTCGGTCATAAGCACGGTATCGTGCTCGGCAACCTCGTCGGCTTGATCGATTCCGACTACCAGGGCGAGTTGATGGTGTCGACTTGGAATCGCGGGCAGACGAACTTCACGCTGAACCCGATGGAACGCCTGGCGCAGCTCGTCATCGTTCCCGTGGTGCAAGCGCAATTCAATATCGTCGATGAGTTCGCGGCCAGCGAGCGCGGCACGGGCGGTTTCGGCAGCACCGGCAAGCACTGATTCGCCGCGGCCCGCGTTCAAACAAAAACGGCGCTTCGTAAATCGAAGCGCCGTTTTTACATGGGCGAAGCAGATTCGCCCAACCTTCTTTCGCTTACTCGACTTCCACGGTTTCCGGGCTCGCATTGCGCGGCGCGGCGTTTTCGTCGAACGTGAGCTGCACCTTGTCGCTTTCGTCGACATCGACCGTCACGCGCCCGCCGCTCATCAGCTTGCCGAAGAGCAGCTCGTCCGCCAGCGCACGACGGATCGTATCTTGGATCAGACGCTGCATCGGACGTGCGCCCATCAGCGGGTCGAAGCCGTGCTTGGCCAAATGCTTACGCAATGCATCGGTGAAGAGCGCATCGACCTTCTTCTCATGCAGTTGATCTTCGAGCTGCATGAGGAACTTGTCGACCACGCGCATGATGATTTCCTCATCGAGCGAACGGAAGCTGATGACCGAATCGAGCCGGTTACGGAACTCGGGCGTGAACATCCGCTTGATGTCGGCCATTTCGTCGCCCGTTTCCCGACGGGACGTGAAGCCGATCGTACCTTTCTGCATCGATTCCGCGCCCGCATTCGTCGTCATGATGATGATGACGTTACGGAAGTCGGCCTTGCGCCCGTTGTTATCCGTCAGCGTGCCGTGGTCCATGACCTGAAGCAGCACGTTGAAGATATCCGGATGCGCTTTTTCGATCTCGTCGAGCAGCAGCACGCAGTGCGGCTTCTTCGTCACGGCCTCGGTCAGCAGCCCGCCTTGATCGAACCCGACGTATCCCGGCGGCGCGCCGATCAAGCGGCTCACGGCATGCCGTTCCATATACTCCGACATATCGAAGCGGATCAACTCGATGCCGAGCGTGAAGGCGAGCTGACGCGCGACTTCGGTCTTACCGACGCCCGTCGGACCCGAGAAGAGGAACGCACCGATCGGCTTATCCGTCTTGCCGAGACCCGCGCGCGCCATCTTGATCGCGGCCGAGAGCGCATCGATAGCCGGATCCTGGCCGAACACGACCGCCTTCAGATCGCGATCGAGCGTTTGCAGCTTGCTGCGATCGTCCTGCGACACGCTTTGGGCCGGCACGCGTGCGATCTTGGAGATGATCTCCTCGATCTCGCCCTTGCCGATCGTCTTCTTCTGCTTCGACTTCGGCAGGATTCGCTGGGCCGCGCCCGCTTCGTCGATTACGTCGATCGCCTTATCGGGCAGATGACGGTCGGTGATGAAGCGCGCCGACAGCTCCGCCGCGGCGGAGAGCGCACCGGACGAGTATTTGACGCCGTGATGCTCTTCGAAGCGTGACTTGAGTCCGCGCAGGATCGCGACGGTCTGCTCGACGGTCGGTTCGGTCACGTCGATCTTCTGGAAGCGACGCGAGAGCGCCGCATCTTTTTCGAAGATGCCGCGATACTCGGTGAAGGTCGTCGCGCCGATGCACTTGAGCGTGCCCGACGAGAGCGCCGGCTTGAGCAAATTCGAGGCATCGAGCGTACCGCCCGACGCGGCGCCCGCGCCGATCAGCGTATGGATTTCGTCGATGAACAAGATGGCGTGGGGGCGCTCCTTCAGCTCCTTGAGCACCGTCTTCAGGCGCTGCTCGAAATCGCCGCGGTATTTCGTACCCGCGAGCAAGGCCCCCATATCGAGCGAGTAGACCTGTGCGTCGGCCAGGATGTCAGGCACCTCGCCGCGCGTGATGCGCCAGGCCAAACCCTCGGCGATTGCCGTCTTGCCGACGCCGGCCTCGCCGACGAGCAGCGGATTGTTCTTGCGCCGGCGGCAGAGCACTTGCACGACACGCTCGACTTCCGCCTCGCGCCCGATGAGCGGGTCGATGCGGCCGTCTTTGGCCATCTGATTCAGATTCTGCGTGAACTGTGCGAGCGGCGTTTCCTTTTGCGACGCGGCGTCTTCCGATTCCGCATTCGCATCGCCCGCTTTGGCGGCATCGCTGCCGTTCGTCTTCGCAATGCCGTGCGAAATGAAGTTCACGACGTCCAAACGCGTCACCCCCTGCTGTTGCAGGTAGTAGACCGCGTGCGAGTCCTTCTCGCCGAAGATCGCCACGAGCACGTTCGCGCCCGTCACTTCCTTCTTGCCGTTCGAGGTGGACTGCACGTGCATGATCGCGCGTTGGATCACACGCTGGAACCCGAGTGTGGGCTGCGTGTCGACGTCGTCGGTGCCGGGCACCGTGGGCGTGTTGTCATGGATGAAGTTGCGCAGGTTCTGGCGCAAATCCTCTATGTTCGCCGCGCACGCCCTCAGCACCTCGGCGGCTGTCGGGTTGTCCAACAATGCCAGCAACAAATGTTCGACCGTGATGAACTCATGCCGCGCTTGGCGTGCTTCCATGAACGCCATGTGCAGGCTGACTTCCAGTTCCTGGGCAATCATGCTTCCTCCATCACGCATTGCAGCGGATGCCCTGCCTGCCTTGCGTGGGTAACGACTTGCTCGACCTTGGTCGCCGCGATATCCCGCGTATAGACCCCACATACCCCCCGCCCTTCGCGATGCACCTTCAGCATGATCTGCGTAGCGGTCTCTCTATCTTTATTGAAATATTCCTGCACGATCATCACGACAAATTCCATTGGCGTGAAATCGTCATTCAGCAGGACAACCTTGTACATGGACGGCGGTTTCAGCGCTTTTTCCTGCCGCTCCAGTACGGTGCCATCCTGCTTGTCCGGGATAATCGCCATACACCCATTCTAAACAACTCGGCCGGACCCGCAATCTGCGCGAAAACCCGACCGACCAGTTGGTGGACCGGGCCACCGTCCAGCGGCGGCCCGCGCGCTGCCCGCGCACCGACCGGAGGACCTCCCGTATCGTGCGCGCCCCGCGCCCTCGCCGTGCCCCGCCGCCGCTTCTCTCGCGCGCGGCCGAGCGTCGCGGCCGATTCGAGTATCGCACATAGCGTGCCGACTTTCCCGGCACCGCATCGAAGCAGGTTGCACGCCACGGCCCGAGGCCACGCCGAGCCTATCTGAGTCGATTATGCGACTTTTCAAGCCCCACCGCTTGCGCTAGCGCACAAAAGGAAAGCGGGAGAAACCCTGAAGCCGCTTACTCGACGCAACGCTCCAGTAAACATCTCAAAATTCACTTGACACCTGGTTAAAGAGATCCAACAATCAAGCTGGCACTTTTTTTCAGCTAGCCAAGAAGTGGGACACGAAAAAAAAATGCCGAGGTGAGCTAGTGCGGAGGGGGCGGTCGCGTAATGCGGCTGTCGAGCTTTTCGAGCGTGCTCGTGGGACATGAGTTACAGGGGAAGTTGGTATGGCAACTGGTACGGTCAAATGGTTCAATGACGCGAAAGGCTTCGGATTCATCACGCCCGATGAAGGCGGTGAGGATCTGTTTGCGCATTTCTCGGCCATCCAGATGAACGGTTTCAAAACGCTCAAGGAAGGTCAGAAGGTGAGCTTCGAGGTCGTGCAAGGACCGAAGGGCAAGCAAGCGTCGAACATTCAGTCCGCAGCTTAAGACTGATTCGACAGCAGCGCCTACGAAAACCCGGCTTCGGCCGGGTTTTTTTATTTACGCGAACGTGCGCCTGACTCGCTTGGTTTGCGCCGACGATCGAAATGTTTTCAAACGTCGGCGCATGTCGCGTGTAATAACCCGATTAGTTCTTATAAACCCACATATTGCTGTAGTACACGCCGTCGGCTTGCCAGCCGAGCTTCACGAAACGCGAAACTTCGGCATTCAATCCTTCGGTCGTGGCGCTGCGGCCTTGGATCGACGGAGCGAAGACTTCCGAATACGAACCTGAAGCATTCGGCGTCGGCAACGTGAGGTAATTGTTGTTATAGTACGCCTCTTGCGGCGCGGTTGCCGTTGCCGCCGTCACCGCGCCGATCGACACGCCGAAGGTCGGCTTCGCCCATTGCGCCATCAGCGCCGGAGCAGTCCAATCCAGTGCGACGGAAGCCTGAGCCGACGTGGCTGCCGAGCCGCCCGGCGTCAGGAAGTTGGCGATCACGTCGCTGCCGAGCGTCTGCCAAGGCACGAGCGCGCCCGCAGCCGCCGCGACGTTCGGGGCAATGTTCATGACCTGGGTCGGTTGTCCGATACGGGTGCCCGTCGTATCGAACAGCGTGACCGTATAGATCCCGTGCTGCGGCAGCGACGCGACGTTGATCGGCTGCGGCGCGTAGTCGGCCAAACCGTTCGGCGCGAAAGCACTTGTGCCGCCCGAGAGCGAAACCCAGTCCCACTTGTAGGACGAGGTCGTGCCGTTGGACTGAGCACAGGTTCCGCAGCCGGTCCAGGGCGCCGTCAGCGCCGTCGTCGGAATCGTCAGGTCGAACGCCGAGTTGCCGAGGCCCGATGCCGTATTGAGCATATACAGGCCGTTGCCGCTGATCCCCGGGCCTTGCACCAATGCGGAACCGACGTTCGTCGTCGTTCCGTTCACCACGAGCGCTTGCGGAATCTGGATGTCGATCCCCGATTCGAAGCGGCCGTTATTGGCATCGGCTGTGTCGGTGAACTGCTTTCGGCCGACAAACGACGCGATATAGACATCGAACTGTTCCTGATTGCCGATGATGTCCCAGGCACCGCTCGGCAGTTTCTGCACGATATCGCTGGCGAATGTCGGCGCGCCGTTCGCACCGACGTAGAGGAAATAAACGAGTGCGGCTTGATTGCCGATCGCCGAAAGCGTCGAAGGCTGCAAGAATGCGATCGTTTTGACGCCGATCAAGCTTTTAGCGCTGAACAGACCGCCGTGACGGGTCTGCATCGAGTGATAGCCGTCGTTCAAATAACCGGCGTCTATCGCGGTCGCGCAGGCGGCCGTGTTTTTCGCAATGCACTGTCCGAGCGACTGAACGAGGGAGGCCAGATAATCGGCCTTTTGTGCGGGTGCGGTCAGCGTCGGCGGCGTTCCGCTATTGCGCTTCAGACGAAACACGGTATTGGGATCGGCCACGCTCGACAATTGCAAGCCGGTGCCGCTGGTCGACGGCGCGATCTCGACCGAATCGATCACGGCGTCCGCGCCAGTTTGGTCGGCCGTGAATTTGCCGCCGATCGGATCGAACGTCGCCGGCGAGAGGTTGTACTGAGCCAAAATCGGCGCAAGCGACGTATTAAGTTGCGTCACGGCGGCGTTGACCGCCGACGGCGACACGGCACTGAGCGCCGTGCTCGAGGCCAGATCCCCCGGATTGCCGGTATCGGTCAACTCGGCGGCTACCGCCGTCGTCAGCGTCGTCACGTTGGCCGTGATCGACGTCGCACCGGTCGTCGTCGTGCTTGTCACGATCGAGTACAGAGTCGAGCTGGCGCCGCTTGTGTCGGACGCCGTGATCAACAGCGGCGAGGTCAAGCCGGCGAGTTGAATCGTATACGCGCCCGTGCTGTCGCTCGTCGTCGATACGGTTTTGCCGGTTGCATCCATCACCGCGACGAGGGACCCGCTAAGCGCATTGCCGATCGCGACCGTCCCGCTCATCGATGAAGCTGCCACCGTCGAGGTCCCCGAAGAACTCGACGTCGTGTCCCCGCCCCCACCGCCGCCGCACGCTGCTAGCACCGCAATCAACGATGCGCACAAGCTGAACTTCGCAGCCCCGGCTTTACAAATTGTTTTCAATTTATTTGCCCTTTGTTTTCAGTCTCGGTTTTTAATCGGCACGGTCAGTCACTCGGAGTGCCGCCGAAAGACGTTAACGTCTTTCGGCGCATTTGTCTTGAATATTTATCAGAAGGCAAAATGAAATAGAAAGGCACGTTAAGAAAGGCCGCGGCCTATCTAAGCCTGAAAGGTGTGCCGTCCATCGCCACCTTTTTTACGGTACAAGGTTCAGACCGGAAGCGCCGCGCCGCCTATACTCGCTGCACTGTTTGTGCGTGTCGTCTATGCGGCCGTCTGTTTCTCCGTTACACGGAAACGGGCGGTTATTTCGTCGATCCGCGTATCCGCCCACTCGACGCAAGCCTAATCGTCGACGCGCCGCTCGAGAATGACCAATGATCCCTCCCCTCCGACCACGCGCCCTGGTGATCGATGCCGCACCCGCTCCGCTGCTGTTCGAGGAGCTGGACGCCTTTTTGGAGCGTGGTATCGACGTGACGCTGAATCTAAGGAACGTACCGGAGCGCGATGCCGTCCGTCAGCGCTATGCCGGACAGCTCTCATACGACGATTTCGACGGCTTTGCCCCCGCCTCGGTGCTCGCCGCACTCACTCGCGATGGGATCGGTCATGAGGCACTGAAAACCCGGATCAATGTACCGATCGACAGGTCCATCATCGAAGGCGGCGTGGCGCCGGCTTTGCAACGCCGCCTATCGGTGATCGCTCAAGCCGGGGTAGGCGTCGACCATATCGATATCGAATCGGCAACACGCGAACGGGTCGCCGTGACCAATACACCCGGCTCGAACGCCGATGCGGTGGCTGAGTTCGCCCTTTGCCAGATGCTCGCTCTCACAAGGCGCATCATCGCCTACAACGCCGCTAGCCAGGACGGCATCTGGGCGAAATCGAATGCCGGACCTGTCGCGCCCGAACTGTCTGAGCTCACGCTGGGACTCATCGGCGTCGGAAACATTGCACGCCGTTTTGCCGAGAAGACTCGGTTGCTGGGGATGCGCGTCATTGGTTTGGGTTCGGAGCGATTTACGCCCGAAGAAGCTCGCGCGGTTGGAATCGAGCATATGCAATCACTCGATGCACTGCTCGCCGACGCTGACGTCGTTTCGTTGCACGCCCCGCTGACCAAAGCGACGCGGCATATGATCGGCATGCCGCAGCTAAAGCGGATGAAACGCGGTGCGGTGCTCATCAATACGGCGCGCGGAGAGCTAGTTGATGAACTGGCGCTATCGAAAGTCCTATCCGATCCGAATGGGCCGCTCGCGGGCGCAGCGATCGACACCTTCGCCAAGGAAAAAGCGCAATTCGCATCGCCCTTGATCGGTATCGAGAACGCACTACTAAGCCCGCATATCGCTGGGACGACGCGCAGCGCGATTCGGGCTGCCGCCCTTGGGGCGGTCGAAAATATCGCGGCGATTCTAAACGGTCAAACCAATGTCACGCTCGCCAATCCGGGAGCCCGACTTCCATCAGGCGCACCAAGTAACACGTAACGCGCCGTTGCAGATCGACGTTTGCGCCGGCTTGATGACGACGTCGGCTGCTTCCGTCCAAACCGAATGCAGCAGCCTTATTTCGGGCGAGCAGATTTCCGAGCTTGGACTCGCGTAGCCCTTACCGGCGTACTCTCGTGTCGTGCATCGTTTCGAACGGCACAAAGAGCACACTCCAGGCTCGCAAAAACATGAGATGTATCAACGGCCCATGCCACACTTGCGTGCTTTCGTTCAACCGATGGAGTTTTCGATGTCTAAGCTTCCGCCTACCGACTGGGATCAGATTCGACACGTCTTATCCGCGGCAATCGATTTTTGCGAGCAACTGGAAACACTCGGGTATTCCGAGGACGCCCGGACGCAATCGGCGCTGATCAACGGGAAGAATGTGTCGGCGTTCGAGGTCGTCACAAGCGCGTGGTCGATTGCGGAGGCTACGCGCTATGCGGTCGTTCGCTCGCGCCACGATACGGACAACGACCTGCCGTATGTGCCCGAAACCGCGCGCATCATCGCAGCGGCGGCCGGTGTCTGCGCCGAGCTTGTACATAGCGATGGGAAGGTCGCGTCGGCGGCGATCGACCACCTGACGACATGGCTCAAACGCGACGGGCTCAAGGCACTGAAGGCGACGCTGAATCAGCCCTGAACGTCCTGCGCCGAAAGAAATACCCTACCGCGCAACCGCCTGTGGGCTGTGCTGCCACACTGGAAACCGGGCCATTTCGTGCAAACCGCGAGGCGTCGCAAAGGGCATCAGCTCGGCCCACGTGGCGCCATCGTGCGTGCCGTACAAGATCAGCGCCTGCTCTACGCTCAACGCGCGATCGAACCATCGACGGAAGCCGTCGAAAACCTCGGCTTTCCACAGCGCATCCACGCTGTCATAGACCTTTTGCTGCCCCGGTATCGACATCGTATTGATCCAGCCCCCCGGCGCTTTCCCCGGTCTATTCTCGAGACATTTCAGCAAATCCCAGCAGCGGCCCCGGTAATGCACGCTCGCTGCGAGCGTCGTGCCGCTCACGAAAATTCTGATCGCCGGATGCAGTTTCGACAGTCGAAATTCAGTGGACGTTCTGCGCTGTTCGCGCGGCAGACGTTGGATGTCGCCCGTCGATGCGCATAGAGAGGATAGCCAATCGTAGACGACGCGGCGTCGAGCGGAGCAGTGGATGTACGCGCGGCGCATTTCGCTCGCCTTGCTCCACTTGTATCGAATCGATTGGATGTCGTGCGCGCGCGATCGGCGCACCGGGCCGAGTTTCCGTTTCGGTGACAATGGGCGCCGCTGCTCAAAGAGCCCCGACCGTCGCGTCCGCGTTTTACGTTTGATCTCTCTTTGCATGCCGGCCAGCATGCATCCAAGTCTGCGTTCGCGCGTTTGCCGCAGCGCCTCTTTACTTTGCCCGGCTGCCCTGTCTCGACAATTCGCAGCCGCCGCTACTACCGAAGGCGGCTGCGGCGGCGCTTTAACCGTCTAACTACAGACGCAGGCATCTATCGGAAGCTTCGAGCCCAATAGCTGCCTGCGCGGACATCACCAGCGATAACCGACGCCTGCGCCCGCTGCCACGGAACCATGACCGGAAACCGGCGTGGAAACCGAGCCCTTCATCATCCACGAACGGGTAGCGACCGACAGACCGACGGCCATGGCCGATTGACCGCCGTATGTACCACCACCGAGGGCGACGACCTTCTCGCCCGGCAGCACGGCTTGAGGCAGATTCGCCATGGCGATCGCAGCGGCCGAACCTGCATCCGAATCCTTGCGGTACTTGTTTAGATCGCTGCGGATCGAGCCAACGGCGCTATCCAGTTGGCGCACATTCACCGCGTCGGTGGGTGCCGTACCATCGGCAACGTTGGTGATTTGGCGCTCGGCACCCGGCGCACCGACGGAAACTGTGTTGTCCCGGTCTGCGACGCTACCCGCGCCCAAGGCAACCGAATTGTTGCCCGTGACGGTGGTGTTCGACCCGATTGCCGTTCCGTTGGTCCCGGTAACATTGCTGTTCGTGCCGACAGCCGTTCCGTTGGTCGAGGTAACGATCGCTTGATGACCGACAGCGGTGCCGCCGTTCGCGGCAACGTCGCTGCTCGAACCCACGGACGTTGCATTGGCAGCGCCCGCCGTTGCACCGGTGCCGGTTGCCGTGCCCGTTGCATCGAGCACGTTTGTGTTTCCGCCCGGCATCGAGTTGACTTTCCCGACGAGCGACGACAGTTGCGTAGCCACGCTAAAGAGCTGCGATCCGTTTATGGCGTCCGTGCTCGTTGCCGCGATCTGGCCGGCCGCAACGTTGACGATCTGCCGCTCCGTGCCTGCGGCGCCAACACTGACCACGCCGACCGGATTGGAAGCGGCAAATCCGCTATACGTGATACCGCCGACGACTTGACTTGCGACCGTCGTTGCAGCCTTCGTCGCCGAGCTATTTCCGAGTGCAACGCTATTTGCATTCGCGGCGCTCGCTTGATCGCCGATCGCAACAGACATGTTCCCCGTTGCTTGCGAACGGTCGCCGAGTGCGACTGCCCATGTACCCGTTGCGTTCGAAGCCCAGCCTGCGGCAACCGTGTTTTGTCCCGTCGCAGTCGCTTGCGTGCCCATCGCGACGGAGCCCGACGAACCCGTCACGGCGGCGAAGCCGACTGCGGTCGTCGAAAAACCGTTGGCGATCGCCCCCGAGCCCAATGCCGTATTGTTCGTCCCGTTTGCAACGCTGCCTTGTCCGAAGGCCGAGGTGTTCGCACCGATAGCGCTCGAATTCGCGCCGTTCGCGACAGAATTGTCTCCGGACGCGGTGCTGTTGTAGCCGGCCGCAGTCGAATTCGCACCACTCGCGAATGCGCCCGAACCATACGCTGCACCGTGCAAGCCGCTCGCTTCCGCCCCTGCACCGGCTGCGATTGCCTGAGCACCGCCTGCCGTCGCCGTGTTGCCGATCGCGATCGCGGAGTCGCCCGTTGCCAAGGCGGCGCCGCCGACAGCGACGGAAACGCGGCCCGTGGCCGATGCAGCGGTGCCGCCTGCAAACGATTCATTGCCCGTCGCGTTCGACGACACGCCGATAGCCGTACCGTTGTGGGTCGAGTTCGACTGGAATCCCACGGCTGTATTGCCGGTCGAGAAGGATGTGCTTCGTTGCGTGCTGTCCGTGCGCCAGTTGTCGATCAGCGAAGTGTCTGTGCCGCTCGCGCCGGCGGTTGCCGTTGCGCCTAGCGCCGTCGAATTGGCGGAGGTAGCCGACGACGATCCGCCGACTGCGACCGCGTTGTTTGCCGTTGCGTTCGTATTCGCGCCCACCGTCGTGGCGTTCACGCCAGTTGCCGTTGCGCGGTCACCGACAGCCGTAGCTTGGCCACCTTGGGCGACGACCGCATTGCCCACCGCGGTGTTTTGACTCGTGCCGTCCGCGCCAGCGACAGCGGGGTTACTCCCACCCGTCGTTGCTGTCGGCGCTGCGCTCGCGCCGCCGACCGTCGAGACGATGCCCTTCGCTTCGCCGCCCACCGCAAGGTTATCTGCGTGGGCGTAACCTGCCGTCAGCGCAAGCGCCGTGACGATCGCCAGTGAGACCTTGGACTTTGCGGGCGTGGCCGCCCCTCGATTCGAATTCATTTTTTGTCTATTTCCGTCGTTGAAAAAAACACCATGGCTTCGCTTCTTCCGCCGGTAGCGCAAAGCAGGCGCCCTGCTTTGCGGCGGATTTTTACAGAAAGCTGGCCGATTACAGCGACGGTTTGGCCGATTTTGACAATATTTGAGACTTATACGACTTTTCAGGTTGCCTTCACCCAACATTGACTATTGTTTTGTTGCTCATATCGTTACAGTCGCTCCACCCCTGTAGCTCGTGAGGCGCCAGGCGGCGGCGGGCTCCGTCAGTCTCGGATGAGGGACGTGAGATAAAATGAAGCAAAGGGGGATCGATGACCGATAGGCGAGCGGGTGTTGGGCGAACCGGGTCGAAGGTGGGAACGGACGACCAGCGCAGGGGGATGTCGACGCAGGAAAGGGTCTTCCTTACACGCATCGGAGATGCCTTGGCACGTGCGCGGATGGAACGGCGCATGACGCAGGAAGAAGTGTCCGCACAACTGGGTGTGAATCCGGAAACGATCAGCCGCTTTGAACGCGGTCACACGGCCCCGCCGTTATTCCGGCTGTTCGAGCTTGCGACGCTCTATGGCGTACCACCCGAATCGCTGATCGCTGGGGGCGGTGGGCGTTCGCTCGATCCGGCACGCGAAATCTCCTCGCTGCTGGATAACCTTGCACCGGCCGACCAGGAATTTATCCGCCAATGGGTATCGGCGATGTGCGCGCATTTATCGAACAGGTAGGGAGCGCGGTCGACGGTGATCGAACCGCAGGACAAACAAAAAAACGCCGATAAACCAATGGTCTATCGGCGTTTTTTCTACCACGCGGCAGTACCTACACTGCCTGCGATACACGCTTACATATTCTCGATCAAAATCTACGGATCGCCGATAAGCCATTGATTCATAACGATCCAGATGGCGGCGAGATGCTCGTTCCCCGTCAATTTCCCCGTCACGAAAAATCCAAACGCCGGACGCGCGCGAATGCCGAACGTGCCCGACCGTCGCGGAATTCGACATGATGCCGTTGGGAACGAATCGCCGCCCAACACTTCCGGCGCACCTTGCACTCAGCCGATGGGATAGAAACGTGTCGCAATGGCGCGCGCGTCCGTCTCGACCATAGCATCGTGGACGAAATTCCGTTTTGCCACGTAGCGCATGCAGCGGAGTCCTGTTTCGTCGTACACCATCAATTTCGCCAGCCAGTCTTCGCCAAAATCGATGTAGACCGGGCATGTGGCATCGAGCCACGTGCGGCGCGGTCGAACCCAGTCGTACTGCCGGTGCCCGCTGTACGCTTGCCCTAACTGCTCTTCAATTTCGTCTATGAAGTGAACTAAGTGCATGTCACCGCCCAAGTCCGCCTTGGTCGCGTTGGCGTTGTGCTCCAAGGCGTCCGATACCCGGAAGAACACACCGTCGAATGTGCCCGGTAAATGCCGGTACGTCTTGGCCCAGACCAGATCACGCGCCAGCTCGGACGCTGGATCTGGCAGCGGGTGATAAATGTCAAAATTCTGTCGGAAGCCGCTGCCGTCGACGACCCAGACAAGGTTCCCGTAGAACGCTTCGCGGGAACTTCGCTCGGCGTCGGTCATCGCCGAATGTTGAACCTCGATGACGATGCCGGTTGGCGTCTTGATATCCGCGCGATGGATTTCGCCATCAGGCGCGACATGCGAGATTTCCCGGCAGTCAGCAGGAAACCGATTTTTCCACTCACGATGCCACAGCGTTTCGTTCTCCCACCACGGATCGCAGTCGCGGCGGCTGGCATGCGCCCAATGATGCATCACGCGCGGGCCACATTTCGCGACGGTCGGCGCGCCGCACGTCGAGCAGTTGCCGTGACCGCCCGGAAACGCCTCGCGGCGCTCGTCTTCAACATTGGCGAACTGCACCCGTCATCCCCTTTGCGTCTGATTTCTTGGCGTAACCACACTGCACCGGAACGCGCCCGCTCGTCGTGGTTCGACGACGAATTTTTCATATCTGCGGAGGCCCTTCATACGGGCGGTCGAACCGTATATGCTCGGCTCCCTTCATGTCGGGGTTACCGTCTCTGAATTCCTTCCAGACCGATTCCGCCGTCCTGTCCGGCCACAGATGGTTAATTAAGTGCATGTGCGGCCCGCCCTTGAAGTGATTTTTGTACTGCCACACGTCGCGGTTGTCAAAATAGAAGAACAGCCACTTCGAATGGTCGGGCCAATAGAAGATGTGCCCGACAAGATATCTGCGCTCTTCGAGAAGCTGGTACCACTTGCGCATTGCCTTCGTTTGCGTCTCGGTCAACGGGCCGTTGTTGATATCCCCGATCCTCTTAGCGTCCTCATCGGTCCATATCACACTGCCCGGAAAATCCCGATAAGAAATGTGGTGCGTCCAAGGATGCAGCACACCGGAATCGCAAGCCACGATGAAGTCGGTGAAGGCTGCCTCGGTAATCACCGCCTGCTTGCATATCTTCTTCACGTCGCTGAGCTTCTTCGCGCTCACCAAGTCCTCGATGGCTTGCATCGCGGCTCTGTCCTGCGGCGTCGGGTTGCGATTTATCAGCATGCGGCAAACTTGTCGGTTTGTACTGGCAGGCACGAGCGACATTCTGCCACGCCCACCGCATGTACCCGCGATGTAGAGCGCCCAGCAGATACACTCCTCGGCATCCGAACGACCGATTTGCAATCACAAATCCGCGTAGGCCGGTAGCAAGTCCTGATCGACTAAGCGAATTTCGATGCGGTTCGCGGCTTCGACGTGTTCGGGGTTGTCCACCGAAAACACCGCATCAGTGACGCTCGCGATGATCGTGCCGGTTTCCTTTCCGTTCCGCGCCTTCACGGAAATCAGCGCCCGCGCCTCGGGCACCTGCTGGACGGTGATGACCTTCGGCAAGTACAGCATCCAGCCAACACCGGGCTTGTCGTCGAAAACCTGTTTCGGCGAATACTTTCGCGGCGCGGCTGTCACGTAGGACGGCGCGTAGGCATCAGCGATTGCCGCAACGACCTGGGCGACCGATTGGAAATCGCCGAGTCGGGAAGCGTCCGCGCCCTCTTCGCCTAGCGAGAGGTCGAAATCATGCGTCAACGGATCGTTATCAAACGCCAGTGAGAGCGCAGCGCCATCTTTCTTTTGCTCGTGTCCATTCCACATGGCGATCGACTTCGCGAGGTGCTCTTCATTTCTATATTCCTCGTTCAGCACCGCGATAGCTGCTGTCGTTGGCGTGCCGTCAGCTTCGTAAACCGGGTAAAGAAGCGCCTCGTCCTTCGTGTCCCCTGTCAAAAACCATTCAGACAAGCGACGATCCTTCGCAGCGAGCACATCAATGACCCGCCGTGCCCGTTTCAAGTGGAAGACGTAGTCGGATTGAGCAACGTCTAGCGTTTCGCGAAATTGAGCTATAAATTGCATGGCTTTACGGTTGATAGATCGAGGAAACACGTGCCCGCCGCAGGTCGGGCAGCAGGTATTCACGCGCGTGCGGTGTCATGAAATACCACATGAGCCGCGTCGGCGGGTTGCTGTTCACTACGACCGCCTGCCGGTTCAGCTGGTCGCGCACCTTCTTGAAGCCCCTGTACCAAAAAATCGGCTCCCCATCATCGAGGAATTGGTCGTAGTCGCCCTTAGTTTCCTGCAAAAGACATTCACTGGCCTGAAACCCGTCGAAGTCGATCCCAAGCCATTGCCATTCGTCGCTCCACCGGCACTCCTCAACGTCGAACGCGAAGCCCGTGATGCGCGCTTGGTAGCTGTAAGAATTCCAGTTGACTCCGTGGTTGCGGCGAATCTTCGACCCGCCTTCGGGCGGACATTTCTTGCACTTTTCGTCGGCGCGCGGCAGTGTACGCACGGCGGGCGCTGCCTTGCTGTCTTCCTTTTTCGTATCACCAGACAGACTACCCGTTGCCCCCACCGCTGCTCCGCCCAATAAAGCCGCGCCAGCGCGCGCCAAGGTTTGCCCAAGGGCCTCCACTGCCCCCTCGATCACCGGAACCGCCAGACCTGCCATTATTCATTCCCCCACGAAATTCAGGATGCTCGATTTTCCAGCGCATGACGCGCAGGTAGTCATGAAAGCGTTCGTCAGCCGAACGGCCCGGACGCGTGAGCCACGCGCGTATCGCAGGCTGCTCGTAAAAGCTGGGCGCATACGCCTCGATACGAAGGAACGCGGCCAGATTTTCATCGCGCTCGATGCCAAGCGCACGCGCTGCTTTGAATGCCCGCCACAGCCTGGACGAAAGCGTCGGATCGTCGGCGAGCTTCGGCTCTTGCTTGCACAAATCGGCACGCACGCCTTCGACAAACCGTTTGGCGTCAATATCGGCGAGCGCCGCAACCTGCTCTGTCGTCAGTTCAAGCATGCGGATGCACCCTTTTCAGTTCGCCGTTGATTTCCACAAACCAATCGAACGTCGGCACAAAGAATTCGATGCGCTGCGTGAACGAAAACAGTTCCGCGATTTCACTCATCAAGCGTGCGTCATAAAAGCGGAGCAAGGCGGTTCGACCGTCCGGCATACGGGCGTTCAAACGCCCTGCAAGCTCTTCGGCAAGCGCCGGAAAGGGGTACGCACTGACAAGCCATGAAACGCCGTCATCACCCGCTCCCATCGTAAATAGAGACTGTTGCACGGCGCTCGACGCGTCGGCGAAATCGATCAGCCACGGCCCAGCGTCAGCCAACGACGCGTCGGGCGTTCCGTCGAATAATCCGATAGTGGCTCCTGGCCGCTCAACTGTTTCACCGCGTCCGTATAGCAGGGCGTCGACAAGCGCGTACAGCCGGACAGGAAGCGACGCCTGCGCTTGGCGCTGCGCGAAATGAACTTCGATTTTTGCGGGCTGCACGACTTACCCCCGCATGACCATCGTTGCGCCGCTTTTAGCTGCCGCGATCAAGCACTCAAGGCAAAGTGTCGGCGTCGGCGACAGCGGCATTGCAGTAGCTGCTGCTGCGACCGCGGTGCCTGTATTTGCGTGACCTTCGCCGTCGTCGCTGATCGTGGAATTCGATTGCGAAGCGATCAACGTCGCGCCGCACGCTGTCCGCATGCCTTCAACCGCCGTATCGCGCTTGTCGATGATGTGCGGATAACGACGGCCGAGCAGGTCCGGCAAAATCGGGAAATTTCCTTTGCATTGCGGGCAGGCAACCATGTGCCCGACTCCCGAAATGGGCTTGCCGTCTAACGTCGCGGTTGGATTTCCTTCAAGAACCTTGCCGCCGTGCGACGTAGAGTCGCCAGCGCAAATAATGCTGCGTGTCGCCAAGTGGCCCTCTCTCGGATTTTGTTTTATGCAACTTTATCATAAGCGTGTATGTCAACATGAATTCTTTCAGTCAACTTACCGCAACATGTTCTCGAAAGCCTCCGCAACCGCCTCTAGGTGTCTGCTTCGCACTTAGGGCAGCTTCGACCGATCCAACTGCGCGCCTGCCTGTGAGGTCGGAACAAGGCAAGCATTACACCGCCAACTAAGTAGATTTGGAACTCTTCGGGTGCTCATGTAGCATGGCTCTGCGAGTTCAAACGAGCAGCCAATTGGAGTTCAAAAATGATTAAGCGATACGCATATCTCGTCTACTACGAAGCCGGGCCGACGCCGAGTGCGCCAAACCGTTTAACGAAAAGTGAACAGGAGGTGATAGAGGCGTTGCGGGCACTTCCAGAGCACCTAGAGCACTATTTCGACGCAAAGACGACAATTGAGGCATTTGATATCGAAACAGATGATGATCGCGGGCTGTTGCGGGAAGTCGCCATCATAACAAGCCGAGAGGAGGCGAGCGTCGACAGCCACCTCGTTCACGGCCTCAAGGGTCTTGACCTCTGCGGCAACAAATTGTCATGATAATTGATTCGAATTGCTGTTTTCGCACTTGAATGTTGTTCAAGGTCGATCAACATGTCCTCTTAAATTAAAATCAAAACAACACCCACATTAAACAATCACTGGAGAATACATGGCGACAGCAAGCAGTTTATCGTTGGACAAATTTCTGTCCATGCTCGAAAAAGCGGTGAGGCCACAATTTTTCCTTCTTGCCGCGAGCTTCCTGTTCTTCTCAGATTCGATGCTGGCTTATTTTTCTGGTGCCAGCATTAAGGATATTATTATAGAGGGTGGAAAATTCGACATCTCCCTTGCACTGGAGGTCGCCTTGATATTTGTCGCCTTTTCCGGCCTTGTATCACTGATACTTCCGACACTCAAAGTGACGGTCGTTCTAATTTATATTGAGATGCAATATCAAACATGGAAGATCACGAGCCACATAAAAAGGGATTGGATCGGAATCGACGAACCACCATTTAAATTTCACAGAAGAGAGCATAACCGCGTTAGACCGGCCGAACTATTGGATGAAGCCCATGAAAAAGAAAGTAAATTTCTTATGGATAGATACGAGCAGTACGAGCGCGATGAGCGAGAAAGCGAAATCGCTTTAAGAGAAATGCAGGCATATTCATTTTGTTCACTGACATTCATTCTATTAAATTACCTGTTACCAGAAAATCATTCCAATCACACGCTCACAAACTGGGTGGTGAATTATTGCGGCACCAGCTCCCCGGTTTGGATGACGATCGGAGTCCTTGGTTGGCTTGTTGTTCTGCCGGTGCATCAGGACGATTTTAGTAAGAAATGGATTTATTGCCCCCCTCTTTACAAGAAATTGGAAGCAGCGGAAGAGGAACGCCGGAAAATCGAGCAAGAATGGACAAGGAGACGGGGCTAGGTACTGGACGCACGTAGGATGCGCAGTCGATAGTCGCCCACGGCCATCGCTTCGCGTGTGCGTCATCGCCAAGTCGGCACTTCGATAGGGGCAAAATGCGTTCGGTACAGCAATATTCGCTCGAAGGCCCCCGCGTGGACCGTCACCCCGTCCGGCCAAGAAATGTCTTGATCGGATGCCGGATTCCAAAAATTCACGACCATCAACAACCAATACGCGTCGCAGGGGCGGTACTTCTTCGCCCGCTCCGTCTTCTCTGCAATGGTTTTCTCGATGCGAGGCAATGCGAGCGAAGGCACAGCGTAGCTTTGGGTGACGCGCCATTTCGCATCAGGATATTCGCGACCGTTCCAATACACCCATTCGAGTTCGGGTATATGTTCGAAGGCGTAGTCGGGAACAGCGTCCGACGGCCCCTGCTCGATGCTTCGTCCGAGTTCCGCGATGGCCTCGGCAAGCGGCTCGACCTTGCCGATTGGCTTGTCGAAATTGAACGCGAAATGAAGCTCTATCGGGCGACCGCCTGCGACGCTGTACAGCGCTTGCGCCTGCTTCACTACAGCATCGCGGTACCTCTGCTGCATCTGTTCGCTACTTGGGTTGTCGCCGTCCACGTGGTACAGGTCAGTGATTTCGATGCCGATCTTTCGCGGGCCGTCGATAACCACATCCGGGATATCACCGTGCAGGATCGTGCCTTCTGGTAGCTCGAAATCGCGGGCGAACAGATCGAAGACGGCCTTCTCTTGCTCGCGCTTCTTGTCGTTTTTGGTGGATCGACCCATCGCCCTCGCCCTTGCTGATTTGTTGCGCGCTCGAATTTCGACTACTCGACCTTGACGATATACGAGCCGTCTACCTCGTCGTCGGGGCTGTCATCGTAGTGTGTCATTTCCGCACGCACGAAGTAGGTCCTACCCTTCGGCACGACGAACGGCACCAACTCATCGTAGGCGATGCCCGGTTCCATAACGTAGCCGCCCGAATATCGCTCCACGAAATTTGGCACGCTGAATTGGACGGGCAACTTGTCCGCGTCCACCGGGCCGTCAGGCAATGTCGCAGGCAATTCGCCGACTGTGATTTTGATATCGCCTTCCTTACCGCCGTCCAGTTCGATAGGCACCTTGCCTGCATTCTTTGGGCGGACGTGAACGAGCAGCAGCCGCCGATCACCGTCGTAGGGCATAACGTCCGCAGTGACGCTGATGTTCGGATTCGCTTCGTGGGTATCTTCCACCGAAAAATTGTGAACGACCCAATAAGCGCCGACAGGTAGCGCAATCAACGAGCCGCAAGTCAGCGCAAGCTCGGCCCATGTCTTGACCGTTTCCAGTTCAAAACGCATCTGGTCCCCGATGGTCTGTTCTCCGGCACATCAGTGTCAAAAATCGCGCAAGCACGGCGATCATAAAATGCTGCCTGCCGACATTTTCCGGCGGCATTAATCCTACCTTCTACGTTCGGAGCCAGCAACACAACGCAGCGTGCTTGCGATGACGGCGGCAATTGAAAAACCGGCGCAAGGCCGGTTCGTAAATTTCGCCGCTGTACGGGCTCGCCATGCGTCGCCGGGTGCGATATGTGTTGCGCTATTGGCGAAGGTCGGCGACTGAGAGCGATATGCGTTTGCCTTGGCAGTCGAAGGTCCTAAGCGAGAGCATTTTTTGCAATTTGGGACGACTGAGTTCGAACGCTAGGGTCAGTTGCTTGGGGCTTTCATCGGCGGCACCTAGTTCCGATTGGGCAACGCCATGGGGGATTGCGAAGGCGCAGTCCCCCCAACCGAATTCGTAAGCCGAAAAGTGAATGGTGGATTGTTGGACGAGCGCGCTCGTGAGTTTGACGGTGATGGCGTCCATGGCTGGCCCCCTTTCGGCTGGGAACTTGGATTGTGCCTGTTGTGCAGCAGCGTAGGTGATTGGTATCGTTTTCATCCGAGTCGGCCAGGCAACGCGGTACCGGGATATTGAAATCAGGGGATCGGTGTTCTCTGGATGGCGACGGGAACCCGCTACCCGGCCCGGGAAGCCGCGCTCATAACGCAAGCCGACGCTGCCGCACAGCCGAACGGGGGATGGAGGAAAAATTCGAGAGGCAAAAAATTTGAGCCTTCTTTTCTCGGCGTCAGTAAATACGTATCGAGGCCAACCAACATGGAGGAAACGCCCCGATGCCTGCTCGAACCGTTCTCTCGGACAGTGCCCCGCTCGATGTCCGTATCGACCCGCTTATCGCTATTCCTGTCGCGCGCGAACTGCTAGGTTGCGGCGGCACGATGATATACGTGAAGCCGAAAAACAAGTCGGCTTTTTCGAGGCCGAAGCGAATCACGCAACGTTCCATCCGCTGGAAGTCGTCCGAAATCCTTACATATCGCGATGCGCTGCTCGATTGGCAATCACAAGCCGAAGCGGCGAAAGCGATCCGCGCCGAGCGTATGCCGGGAAAGGCAAGCTGCGTCGGCGGTGCTGACGATGATGGTGTCGAATAATGACGCCCGATTTCGTCGCACCACCTACGAAGCGGAAAACCCAATCTCGCGAAGTGTCGTACGTCCTGCTGGACGACGGCCTCCACTTCCGCTCGGCCAATCGCCTGGTCCGAATTTGCTCGCCGTTGCGCCCGCTGGGTTACGCGATCGACAGCACGGGCAGCGGTCCGGCGCGGATCATCCGCATTCAGACTCTTGCCGGTTGGAAAGTTATCGAACTTCCCGAAACCTTGTTAGCGCAACCCCGCGACCTTGTACTTGCGCTGATCAACTACGGCGTCGAGCTTGAGAGTTCTGCCGATGCTATTGCGCACATTTCGGCGTACCTGAAGTCGCTTCCGAAGACACCGCTATATAAGCGCGTCCATCGCGACGGCTGGATCAATCCCGATGGCAGCGGCGGTTACGCCTTTCGCAAATACATTTACGATGCCAGCGGTAAGATGCGCATCATTCGCGCTGCTGATCAGGATCACGCGCCCGAATGCAAGGGCAGCATAGAAGAATGGCGAGCGTGCACCAGCCTGCTTGAAGCAAATCCGCTGCCGCTGTCAATTATCTGTTTCGCGCTCGCAGCGCCGTTGCTTCGTCCGTTCGGACATTCGTCGTTCAGCGTATCGATTGTCGGTCAGTCGAGCAGCGGCAAAAGCACGCTGCTTCGTCTCGCCCAATCGCTCCTAACGTATCCGCAGCGTTTAGCAACTTGGGCGGGGACGGCGAATGGTTTGCTTGCGCGTGCCGTAGACCATAACGACTTGCCGTTTATTGTCGATGAAATCGGGCAGGCGGACCCTCGCGGCCTCAGTCAACTAATTTACGACCTGACGAATGGGATGGGCAAGTTACGCGCCTCCCCGGACGGCAGTGCCGCGATGCCCTCGTCCGTGTCCACGGTCATCGTCACCGCCGGTGAGGAGAGCGTTTTTGATCGGATGCGTCGTGTCGGTCACGCGCCTACAGGCGGACACCGCGCCCGCTTCATTACATTGAACGTCAAAGGGCGTAGGGGAATCGTTTCCGATTGGCACGGCAGTTCCGATAGTGCCAGCTACGTCAAGAATTTGAATGCGATGATCCACAAAACGTACGGCGTCGCGTGGCCCCCGTACATCCAATACGTCGCAAAACACCTTGACGAACTCAGGGAGGAATACGCGAGCAAACTTGACCGCATTCGCCGACGCATCGCAGCCGAGTTCGTATTGGACGAATTCGATAATATCGAGTCCCGCGTCCTCGATCACTTCGCGATCGCCGCGTTCGCCGGTTATGTCGCCGTTGAGGCAAATGTGATCGATCTTCCGAAACCTGCGATCGGACAAGCGATGGGGGCCTGCTTCGCAAATTGGTTCGATGGCATGACCTCGGGCCGCAGCGTATCGGCCAAGGTGATCACCCGCGAAGTGCAAGCACACGTTCGCAAGCATCACCACAAGATGGCCGCATTCGCTGACTTCGAGAAACATGAAGTCCGACAGCCATTTGGCTATCGTCACGCAAGCGCAGGCGAATCCCTTCTGTTGATCCGGCCGTCAGCACTTGAACAGTTGAAGTCGAAGTATGGGGAGCGCGAATTTCACGATGCGCTCCGTAGTTCGGACTGGCTCATCCCCGGCTCAGGTAACCGCCCGACGAGGCAAGTCAAGGTGCCGCAAGGCGACGGCCGAAAATTCAATGCGTACGTGCTGCGAGAAGCACTGTTGCTGTAACGGAGCCGTAGGTCTACAGGTCTACGTAGACCGGCGAGGGGCACGCACAGACGCAAAAGCGGGCAGTGACACTCGATTTCCGATACTAGGCGATCCCTGCTCGTTTTCTGCCGCCCTTCGCTCCCATCGTCGTTTTCATTGCCATTTCCGCATCTTTCAGCATCCGACAACAACCGCGACAGCCAAATGATCGACCTCATCGACATCATGGTCTACATCGAGCACGCCCCCTTCGGCAACAAGCGCATCAAGGAAAGCCCGAATGCGATACAGCTTGGTATCGACCGCTACAGCCACAACGTGCAACTGCACGCTGACGGCGCTCCCCTAAAAGTAATGTCGATCCGCGACGGACGAGCCATCGTCATCCGCTGTTCGCCACTGAAAGCTCTTCAAGGGCACAACGTGTTCGGTACGAACAACGTGTGCGCGATCGCATCCGCCATCATCTGCCGTACGCTCGATCAACTGAAAATCACTTACAGCAGGGAACAAGTGCAAGAATGGGCCGCCGGTCATTTCGAGATTCGTGCCATCGACATTACGCACCGCCTAAAGCTTCCTCGTGGTGTAACCGTCCTCGACTTGTGCGACCATCTGCGCCGCACGGCCCCGCATCAATTCCGTCCGCAGTGGCTCGATTCAGGAATCGGCGTCCGCCTGTCACCGCCATCGGAAGCCGGGGCGCAATGGGTGCTCTATGACAAACATCAGGAATTATTGGACAAGCGAAAGTTTGCCCACGCACATCTTGAGGCCGTTCTTGGCCCCGAAGCGCAATCCGTATGGAGCGATTTGTTGAAGATCGCGCGCTCAACCGTACGCGCCGAACTAAAGCTTTCGCATCAGTATCTCAAGCGCCACGGTTTGACCGATGGGAACAAGTGGACGGTCAGTTCCGCGCAGTCGCTTTACTTTGCTGCCCTAAACGAACTGCCGGTTGACGCCTCGATACCGATCAGCGAGGCGTCGGCGCTTATTCGTAACAAACGCCTGCGACTCACGTTCAAGCTTTGGGCTGCCGATCACAATCCGCGCGATTTCGTCGCGCCTTCAACCTTCCGCGCCCACCGTCGATCCATTCTCGACTTGGCCGGGATCGACATCGCCAAGCATGTGCCGAACACCTTCGCCAAGCCGTTGTCGAGCATCTTGTGTCGCGACAACCTACACAAACTCAAGCCAGACCGGAAAAGCAAAGCCGTCTTCGTTCCCATCAGCTAATAACCACGGCGCACCTGCTAATCACGCCGCAGCGGCGGCCTTGCTAATCGTCGGGTGCGACACGTTGTATTCCTTCGCAAGTCCGCGCGCCGTCGCGCCTGCCGCCAGCTTGGCTTTAATTTCCGCGCGCTCGGCAACCGTCAGCGACTGCGGACGACCTGCGATTTTCCCTTCAGCTTTTGCACGTGCCAACCCTGCGTGCGTCCTCTCGACCAACAAGTCGCGTTCGAACTGAGCGTAGGCCGCGAACATGCGTAGGACCAGATCACCGGCCGCGCTCGTCACCTCTACCACCGGCAGGTCGAGCACGATTACCGCGACCTGCATGTTCCGCAGCATCGCGACCGTCGCATCAATGTCGCGCGCGTTCCGCCCGAGCCGGTCGAGTTTGGTTACAACCAGCTTGTCGCCCTCGTCCAGCTTCGCGACAAGCTTGGCGAACATCGGGCGTTCCATCGCCGCTACCGTCCCGCTGATCGTTTCTGCATACACGTGACGGGGAGCAACGATGTACCCTGCCTTTTCGGCCAGCATGATTTGGTTCGCCGTGGTCTGATCACCGGTGCTCACGCGTGCGTAAAGAAAAGTCTTGGACATGGCGCGCTCGATGGAAATAAAACGTGGTAATTATACCTCGCGGAAATCAATTTCGAAACACGGACTTTGTTTCCACTTTTCCAGCGGGTTTGGGGACGGCAAGAAAACGGACGGTTTATTTCCACATTGAGAGCTTATGTGCCGGTCGTCGACGGCTTTCGCGCGTAGCGAGTAGCCAGCCGCTGATCAACGCGTCAAGCGAGGGCCAACGCGGTTTGCCGGTGGTGCGATAACATTTCCGGCGTGCCGCCCAATGTCGCGCTTACATCGTAGACAATCCTTAAAGCTGCCAACCTGGAAAGTGACCGCAATGGAACACAAGACGGCTGAATCGAAAATGTCGGCCAGCGAGCAGATGATGGACGCCACCGCGCGCTTCATCGCGAAGCTTGACACCGTTCCCGGTTGGAGAGCGTCGCGCATTTCGAACTTGGTAGCCGCGATGGCCTACGACGAGCCTTTTTCGTCCAGCGCCGAAAAAGGGAGGCCGATTGAGTTGCCACCCCAGATCGATTTGCAACATGCTGTCGTATCTCGGTATATGGAGTTGGCCGACGTCGTCCTCTCGGTGAAATCATGCGAATTCTACTTTCGCCGCTTCCCGTTCAACGGCTTGCCAGTGACACGGCACGAGCATCTGAGCAACATCTGCGAGTTGTACTTCAGCCGTATCTATCAGTTCAAGGAGCGCCTCAAACATTTGGTTGATGCCGTGGACGCCTTGGTGCCCAAACATGGCATCCAATTCGGTCCGTTCATCAAACGATTCGCGAAGGAATTTGACCAGGAAATTCGAGAGCGACACCGGATCCACCACTTCCAAAGGTTCGCCGATCTTGATATCGAGCGGGTCTACCTGACGGGGATGCATGAGATGGTCTATCCGGATAAAGGATGGAAAGAGGAGCAACAGCGTTACTATCGAAAGGTCGCCAAGGAATGGGCGCAGCGTGTCCAAGAACGCAGCGCGCGCCTCGACGCATTCCTCGATGCGGTTGCGGAGGCACTGCTAAAAGGGTGCGCATTTCTCATCAACGGTCGTCTAGTGACCGAATCACAAGCGGAATTTTCGCGGAAATTGCATGGCTAACAGCAAGTTCGTCGTGTACCTACGCGTATCGACGCAGCGTCAACGAAATTCAGGGCTTGGGCTGGCTGCGCAGAAAGAAGCCGTCAAGAATTATCTGAACGGCGGCGATTGGGAGGCAGAAGGCGAGTTCGAGGAAATAGAAACAGGCAAGGGCTCGAACGCGCTATCGAAACGACCTCAACTTGGTCCGGCGCTAGCGCTCTGCAAAAAGACGGGTGCACGGTTGCTCGTCGCCAAGCTCGATCGGCTCGCTCGGAACGTTCGCTTCATATCGAGCTTGATGGAAAGTAAGGTCAAGCTCGTCGCTTGCGATCTTCCCGAAGCGAACGAGCTTACCCTGCACATCATGGCGGCGTTCGCGGAATTCCAGGCGAAGCGGATTGGCGAGCGGACGAAAGACGCGCTCGCGGCAGCGGCGGCGCGCGGTGTGCGACTTGGAACGGCCGGTCCGCAAAATCTGCGGCCGAACATCGAAGCTCGTCAAAGGGTGGCCGACGCTTTCGCGCAAAAAGTGGCACCGGTAATTGAATTTTTTCGCTCCAAGGGCTACGGTCAGCGCCGGATGCCAAAGAGCAGAACAACATGAATATTCGCGCACCGCGCGGTGGGCAATGGACACAAAGTCACCTTCACGCGGTACTAACGAAGCTCACGCGTGTACAGCATGCAGACGCGGCCAGCGTTGAGGAGATTGCAGCTTGATGGCTCATCTATAAGTTCGATGCGCTAAGTGCATCGGAGAAATTCGTGCTTCACCGCGCGGCAAGGCGTTTGATCCGTGACGTCTCCGGTCGTGAACTTCATCGTTGTGGTCGCAGGATATTGGTTGAAACGAACTTGGTGGGCTGGCGGGGCTCAGGTCGCATCCGAAACCGATACAGTGGAGGTGGGCTGCCTCATCGGGTTTATCGGCTGAAACCGTGGATGATGTAGCAGTCGAATTTTCGGTAGTCCACGCCAAAATCTTCCTCTTTCGCCTTGGTCCTGCGCATGACACATGGCATACACGACGACATCGGCCAATTGGAGCAGAGGGTGTGTCGCCTCTGTGCCGATCGATGGCTCATACTGAAACAGTTCGCCCGCCGATGCTCCAATTTCCGAAAAACCCGTTACCTGCCGGTGGGCCTGGCGGGATCGATCGCCAAATAGCTTCGCCTGTGTTTTGTCCTGAGAAGTAAGCACCCGGTGAAGGCATCCCGGGCGCAAAGCGCTGGCGATCAAGCTGCGGCAGGTACCCAACGATGCGGTAGAAGCGCGGCGATGTCGTCGGCTCGATGAGTGGGCAATCGATTGAGGACGTCTTTCAGATAGACGTAGGGATCGTGGCCGTTGAGCTGCGCGGATCGAATGAGGCTCATGATCGCCGCAGCGCGTTGTCCGGCGCGCAACGAACCGGCAAACAACCAGTTCGACCGACTGATGGCCCAAGGACGGATCTGGTTCTCGAGCCAGTTGTTATCAATGGGCACGTGCCCGTTGTCCAGATAACGCGTGAACGCCTCCCAACGCCTGAGGCTGTAGTCGAGTGCCCTGGCGATCGCCGATCCCTCAGAGACGAGTTTGCGTTGGGCGAGCATCCATTGATGTAACGCATCGGCGATCGGCCGAGCGCGTTCTTGGCGCACTTCACGTCTGTGATCGGGAGTGAGTTCTGCGACATCGCGCTCGACCGCGTAAAGTTCGCCGTAGTATTTCAGCGCCTGCTCGGCGATTGCACTCTTGTTGCTGGCGTGCAGCTCAAAGAATTTGCGTCTTGCATGGGCAACACATGCGATCTCGGTGATGCCCAACTCGAATCCGGCTTTGTAGCCGCTGTGATCGTCACATACAAGCTTGCCGCGCCAGTTGCCGAGGAACTTGCGAGCATGTTCGCCCGCGCGGCTATCGGCGAACTCGTAGACGACGGCGCGCACGTCGGTGAACTGCGTCGTGGCGTATGCCCATACATACGCGCGCTGTGTCTTTCCTTTGCCGGGAACGAGCATTTGCACCGGCGTCTCGTCGGCGTGCAGCACGTCGTGCTGGAGAAGCACCTCCCGAAGCGCGTCGACCAGCGGCTGCAATCGCACACCGCAAACGCCAACCCACTCGCCCAGCGTTGACTGGGGGATGGCAAGACCCGCGCGTTCAAAGATGCGTTCTTGACGGTACAACGGTAAGTGATCGCCGTACTTCGCGACCAACACCTGGGCGAGCAACCCGACGGTGGCAATGCCCTTGTCGATCACATGGGGCGCAACGGGTGCCTGAATCAGCGTCTCGCATGCCTTGCAGGCCCATTTACCGCGGATGTGACGTTCGACCGTGAACACGCCCGGCGTATAGTCCAGCTTCTCGCTGATGTCCTCGCCGATACGCACGCGCTGGCAACCGCAGGCGCACGTGATGTCGTCGGGTTCATGGTGGATGTCGGTGCGCGGCAAGCGTGCTGGCAACGGCGCACGCTTGGGCTGCTGGCGCTGCTTGTCCTCGGGCGGCTTCGACTTCAACTGCTCGAGCTCGATTTCCAGCGCGGCCAGGTCGGCGTCGATGGCTTCGTTCAGCAAGCTCATCTGCTCGACGTTCAGTTGCTCGCTGCGCTTGCCGAATTGCAGGCGCCTGAGCGTAGCAATCTCGTGCGTGAGCTGGTCGATGCGCGTCTGGCGGTAGCGCAGCTCCCGCTCGTTCTCGCCAACCTGAGCCATCAACTGCGCAGCCAGCGTGCGCAGTTCGTCGGGACTCATAGCGTCGAGATTGGCGGGTAGGTTCATGCGGGCAGTCTGCCAGAACCCACCGCGCCGCGGAAGCAAGCCAGTTTACGGCTTTAGGGACATTACACGACCGTGATCGCGTGATCGTGGGCAAGCGTGCGCCAGGGCAGCCCCATCACCAGCGCCTGCAATTGCTCGGAGTTGAGCGCGGTGGCGATCATCAGGTCCCCATTCGTCCAGATGAACCGCCCCTTGTTCAGACGCCGAGCGGCCAGCCAGATACCCAAGCCGTCATAGACGAGCACCTTCATGCGCGTCGAGTTCTTGTTGGCGAACAAGTACGCGTGATGCGGGCGTGCCGAGCCGAAGACCTTGACGACACGTGCGAGGATCGTCTCGGTGCCGGCGCGCATATCCAGCGGTTCGGTCGCCAGCCAAATCGCCTCGATGCGAATCACCGCAGCCAACCTTGCAACCACGCAGCGCAGTCGCTGGCGGCCGACAATGGCCAACGCACCGTGACCACCGTCGCTCCACGGCGCACTTCCACCTCGATTGCGCCCGGCGCCGGCGCAACGCTCGGCGGCGCCGCGAGTTGTAGCGGAACAAATTCCGCGGGTGACACATTGGTTGAATGACTGGCCTGTGTAGCCCCGTGCCGCTTGGCTTGCCGGGTGATCCATGTGCGAACCAAATTGGCATTGAGACGATAGTGCAGCGCCACCGCCGCGATTGACACGTGCGGCTGCATCGCCGCGCGCATCACTTCCGCCTTGAATTCTTTGCTATGCCGGCGGCGCCGCACCGGCTGCACTGCGACTTCGGGATTCGCTACGAGTTCTTCCATCGTGTACACCTGTCCATTAAAAGTTGTTAATGGACACGATGCTCGCGTCAGAACACTCGAGCTTCAAGGCGACTTTGCCGGGTGCTTACCCTGAGAAACGACAATCTCCCATTCGTGGGGACGTGCGAACCGCCTCTCGTGCGCGGGAACCATCAAACACAACTGCGAAAGAAAGCCGATCAATCCCTTGGGATCGGCATGAACATTGAGGTCTACGCGATCCGCTTTTTCTTGATCCCAAAGCGAAATTTGGGTACCCATCGCGGAGGTAAACTCGCTCAGGCGACAGTGAGAAAACACGACGCAAACCCCCGCATCATTGAGCAAAAAAATACAGCGGGTGATGATTTCTTCGGCAAGTGCTTTCGTCAAGTGAGCGAGCCCCGCCTTCTTCCGTTGGTCGCCACTGAAAAGTATCCGGCAGTGAATCGGCGCACCAGTCGGAAACCCATACCTCTCCTTGATCGCATCAAGCTCGCGGAGAACCCTTTTTATGCGGGTACGCTTAACGACTAGGAATGCGAAGCCACAGATGTCGCCGAACTGACAATCATCCCCGTACGCGACGTATGCGGAATTGCCGTCTCGTCCGACTGGGGTGAGTTTGGGTGAAGCCATGCGGTGCATTGTTATGGGTCCCTAGGCTATCCGACGCGGGTAAGCGCACGCTCATACAAGAATGGCCAACCTGCGGACTCCGTTACGTCGTATCCACCGATGCCTGGGCTGCACTTGTCGCAGTGAGGATTATACGATCGCTGCGGGGTCCCCGATGCAACGGGCGAAGCTATTTCGAAGGGCCCCACACTGCGTCGAAGAGCGCGGGAATAATAACGCCCGCTTGTCCGACGAGGTTGAACTGCGCGATGCCGTCGAGCGACGTCGGACCGAGATTTATCTGAACGACCATCGCGCGTCCGCGCGCGGCGATGACCGGCAAGCTCGCAGCAGGTTGCACGATCGAGCTTGTGCCGACGGTGAACAGCACATCACATTTTCGGCAGGCATCGACGGCTACCTTCCATTCGGACTCAGGTACCGACTCGCCAAACCACACAACGCCCGGACGAACGTATCCGCCGCAATATTCACATCGAGGCGGGGCGAGGCGACGGCCGCCTTCTGGCTCCTCGGGAATTCCGAGCGACAATTCGTGCAGGCGGCGGCAAGCGAAACAAATCGGGTGATCCAACCGACCGTGCAAATGGACCACGTTTTCGCTGCCCGCACGTTCGTGCAAGTCATCGACATTTTGGGTCACGACATCGACGTGCGGGACCTTCGATGCAATCGTAGAAATCGTGCAATGCGCCGCGTTCGGTTCCGCCTTGAGAACTTTCATCCGTCGCCACTCGTACCATCCCCACACGAGTTCGCGATCGCGCCTGAACGCATCGGCACTTGCCAGTTGCTCGGCGTCGAAATTCTCCCATAGACCGGTCAAGGCATCACGGAACGTCGGTATGCCACTTTCGGCGGAGACGCCAGCGCCGGTCAGGAACGCTACGTGGCGCGCATTGCGCAGCACGACAATCAACTCGGATGGAATCTCTATCGTCATGACGCGGGCGCTATGTAACTAACCGTGCCGGAATATTTACACTATATCGCGCTGCGGGACGCTCCGACACATCCATGTCGGAGCGCTTTTTTGAGGTCGGCCTTTGCGCTGCTCTGGCACGCTAGCACCCAGGCCCTTTCGATACAACTGCCGCTCGCTGTGTATACGCCGTCAAAAATGCTCGCTGGGAAATGCCAGATTCTATTTCCCCATCGCTGCTGCTGCGGCCGATTTCGGCGCTCGCGTGCAGGATGTCACCGTACCCAACGGCGTCGTGCAGTAGCCCATCCACCCATCGATTTCCATCCTATCGAACACGACCTGAGCATCGTCCGACTCGGGCCAGTATGAAACCGCATAGCCGCATTGCTTGCTCGCGAACAACACGACCGGCTTGGTCGGCGCAGAGGCAGGCGGTAGCTGCTTAAGGAGGACGACATCGGGGCACGCTGCGGCCACCAACGACAATTTTTGGGTAGCCGAGTCGTACGCAGTATCGAAATCCGCGCGCCGCTCCTTTGCGTCCCGTGCCCACTGAGAAGCCGTGATCGCGTTGTGCTGTTCAAGTTGAGCCTGATGGGATTCGGAAGTGCCCGTCGTTGCTGCGTCGGCCTTTGGCAAGTTTTGTACATACGACGTCGCTTGCACCATGGCAAGACCGCATCGGTCGGAAAATTGAATATTTTGCAGCGATGCGGCCATGGTCACATTCCCGAAACCGCTGACCAGTTTCGACAAACCGGTGTCGCAGAACTTCGCCTGCTTCTCAGCGCCGATCTTTTGAATGTTGGCGCGCACACCTCGAACCATGTCAGTGCCACGTGGGAGCGAATTATGATTCCCCCACGCGCGATCTACCCTTTGCAGATCGTCGTGACAGGCATCGAGGACGTTCGCTTCGAGCGTACACGCTTGCGGAATGTCTTGTGCGTGAGCGACGGTAGCTGTCAACGCACAGAGGACAAAGGAGTAGATGATTTTCATATCGAATCAAATGTCATCGTATTGCTTGATGCCGGAAATCGCCGTACCCGATCGAATTTTTCCGAGGTCAGCCTTCGCGTTCGATTTGCGCGCTTCCTCCGCGAGTTCCTTCGATACGACAGCCTTGCCGATCGGCGAAATCGCAAGAGCGGCGAGCTTGAAATGTTGGATGCCGAATGGAATTCCGATAATCGTCACGCAGCAAACGAGTCCTATTGCGCCGTGCGCGATCGCCATCCAGAGTCCGAGCACCAGGAACCAAACGAGATTTCCGATGGATCCGAGAATCGATGTTCCGAGGTCGAGCCTTTGTGTTAGCTGCTGACGGCTGATCGCCTCTTTCCCGAACGGCGCGGCCGACAGTTCGGACAGGTTGTAGCAAGCGCGTCCCCATGGAATTCCGACGATGGACACGAAGGCGAGCAACGAAGCGAGCAGCCAAAGCAGCCACGCGAAAAAGCCACCAAGAAACAGAAACCAGACGATATTTCCCAACTTTCGCATGTGTGAAGTGATTTGTTATCTACGTATCGTGATACCGGCTTGCCGCCGCCCCGGGTGCTCCATGCTCGGCCCACTGAAAAGCACGTATGGGCCAGCGAATCTGTCGACGAGAAAGGGTTCCGGCGTCCGATGCCCTGGAACCAGACTCGCCCCCACACAGTACGTCCAGTGACGAGAAAATTCAACAAAATTGGCATTTAATATTCCTGACAGGGCGTTCACCCCGAATGGAATAGCCACGACCATCGTGGAATGCCCACACGACGCGATCCCTCAACCGACGAAGCACAAGACGCGCTGCTCACGTCTCGTGTCGGTGCTGCAATTGCTGAACGCCGCCGCGCACGCGGTCTAACGCAGGCGCAACTTGCGGAAATGATCAATCTTGAGCAGGAAGCGGTTAGCCGATGGGAACGCGGCATCCGTGCGCCGACGCTGTATCGACTCCAACAACTTAGCGATGCCTTGGACTGCTCGGTCGATCAGCTGTTGCAACGCGGATCGAAGCGCATAGATGATCAGTTGTCGATCGTCTCCGGGGCTTTGCATGGCCTCGACGCCAGCGAGCGGGCACTTGTTGTGCAATTCGTGCAGCAATTTACCGACTTGCTGCGCACCCAGCGTCCCACGCGCGGGAAGCAACGCAAATAGGCTCCCTCGGTGATCGACGCAGCACCGGCCACGCTCGAATTCCGCTCCTCGAAAGCTGCGCAGCGCGCTTATCGAAATCCTCCACGAGCGCACCCAATCGTTATCGAATGCAGCGGCAAATATTCACGCACACCTTCCCACTATCTGTATCGACCTCGACGTAAAAGTCTTCGTCGCTGCGTTGCCCGTGCGGAATGCTTTCGGCTTGGCGGCCCCGCGATTGCCTTGCCTTCGCCACGAGCAAGCGAACTGCCGCGAGGACCTGTTCGCCACTAGGATCGTCGCGAGTCATCGCCAGCATCCATTGAATAAAAAGTCCGGCGGGCGAACCCACCGGAAAAACGATTCCGGCGTCCGAGGCAACGGAAATTGCCGGAATCCGACAACCGCGCACCAACGTTCGGGGCGATCACGCTCGATCCTCGTCTTCGCGCATCATCAGTTCGGCCTCTAGCGACAGAAGTCGTTGCGAACGCTTCCTGATAAAGCGAGCAGGCGTCCCACCATAGATGCCCCACGGCGCGAGACTTTTTTTGACGAGCGACATTGCGCCGATCGATGCACCCTCGCCGATGTCGCAGCCGGGAAGGATGACTGTGCCAGAGCCAACGATGGAATGTCGACCGAGCCTTACGCGGGCAATCGTAACATTCAGGTAACGCCTCGGAACCGTTGGATTCGTCAGCGCGTCGCCCGAGTAGTCATCGGACGCGCTGTAAATTCGCACACCTTGGGATAGGCCCGAAAAATCTTCCATATCGATTCCGCCAGCGCCCGCGAGAAAGCACATTCCACCGATATGTACGTATCGGCCGATACGAATGTGTCCGCTCGCGGCGGACAGTACGCTGGGGCCATCGATACGAACATCGTCGCCGACGTATATATTCTGCGCGCCAACAATCGTGCAGTTCCGAGCGATTTGTATATTTCGCCCGAGGCTCGGGAATCCCGCTGACACGAGGTCGCTCTCCGTCCAATACCCGGGGTTAAGCGTGTCGTTCATTCGGCATTCCATAGGCCGCGATGACGGTGACGCGCAGGCGGTCCTTCAATCGATCATCGTAGTGTGCGGCCAGCGCTCCGCTCGCATCGCCCGCGCTAGCGTTGTGGACAGCGAACGCTGCTTCCGCAACCTCTTGCAAGCGCAGTGAGCGGTTGCCCGCGACCATTATTGCCAGCCCCATGCTAGCCTCAAGGCAGCCTTTGGGGATGGTGGAAATCGCAATTTCTGCGGCCCGACGCGCGCGCTCGTGTCCACTTGCGAACCCGATGCCAAGAAATGCACCGTCGGTTTTCTCAAACGCTTCGCGCAGATCGAGAAATTCCGCACCTACCGGAACGTCTACGTTGCCTTCGCATGTACACGCGTACGCAGCCACTACTTGCTGCACGGTTATCGGTGCAGAGTCGGCTGGCAGCAAAAGGACAGCGTTGGCAAATTGGCCGATTTCAGCGACTGTCGGCCTCGCGTCGAAAAATGGCGGCAACAGAAATATCGCGATCGTTGTCGCGCCAGCTTTGCGCGCCGCGCGTAGAGCAGTCGACATTGCGCTCAAAGCCACCGTACCGATAGAACTTGCTATCCCAACTGTGAGCCCGGCGGCGAGGTCGTCAGGTACCACGGGAGCGACAGGAATCGATGCTGCGTCGAGCATTTCAGTGTGTGTGGAAACTGCGGGCTGACCCGGCGTGGAGACATCGCTTGCAGAATGCATGAGCGCGGTCACCAACGTCGACGAGTCGTCGTCTACCGGCACGAAACGAACCGCGGCAGGTTCGGTGGTGGCCCCTTGCGCGGACTGCGGCGGGCCGATCGTGACTAGTAGGCCGTCTGTTGTTGGCGATCTGTTGTGCATGTTTTCCCCGAGCGCCGAAGCGCCTCGCTCGAATATAACGTGAAGCAAGTTTTGATGTATGGTTAACAATACATGAAATGCGTTGTTTACGATATTGTTCATGCAAGGTTTGCGCGGCATGCTGGCGAACATGAAAACTACGTCCGCCGAAACGGCAAGCCGGAATCCGATCACGCTCGCGGTGGGGCGTCGGCTGAAGGAAATTCGCATCGAAAAAGGGCTAAGCCAGGAGGACCTGGCGCACGAGGCGTGTGTAGGTCGGGCGGCAATTAGTGCGATCGAGTCGGGCACGTCTAACCCGACTGTGCTGACGCTTGCTTCGCTATGCGCCGTGCTCGGCGTGTCGTTGTCGCATTTGTTTGCGCCTCTCACTATGGCGCTTGAGACATCGGACGGCCGTCGGTCCAACGCTGCGCGACCGCCAAAGATCGCTCGGTCGCGGCTGCGTTAAGGATCACAAACTGCGGCTCAACAGCTCAATTCCATGACGCCGTCGTTTAGCGTCGGATTTGGACCGGCGTTCACAACGGTGGAACGGCCCCTTCGAGGTGCGCTTCCTTCTTGCATTTATGTTGTGCTTTGCGCCTTCGGCGGTCTTCTTCGGTCTGCCTCCACGGGCGAGCGACGCCGATACACTTGGCAAGTTCGGGCAGCGGCGGATGCATCCCTGCGATTACGCGCTGCATATATGTGCTCGCAGATATTCCCAGCGACTGCGCTCGTGCCTCGATGCCCTGAATGTATTCCACGGGCATAGACATCGTGACGCGCCATACCGGCTCCGAAGCCGGATTCCGCATGCGGGACGAAGCCTTCGGGCTGTCGCACAATGCCGCGCTCAACTGTGCGACGCGTAGCGTCGGCCGTTCAACTTCGAGGGCATTGGGATACTCTCGGGCTTTCGATTCGTCAAGTTCGCGGCGAAGCTCGTTGATCTGCTCCTGCATCGCCGCGAGTTCCAGTTGCAGCGTCGCCAAAAATTTCGCATGCTCTTTCAAATGCAATGTATTGAGGTGCGTGGCGGCACGAGTTTTGTTGAACTCGACTTCGTTCACTTTGGCACCATCGGGGAGAATCGACATCTTGTCCTCCTTATTGCGTTAGCTTCGCGATCGAATCGAGCGACGGCAACTGCGTGTTGAGTACGGGCCGCTCACCTTGCTGCGCAGGATCTATGGCACCTGTAGCTGTGGCGCGAATTTCATCCTCGATTTCGTGCAAATCTTGCAGTGCCGTACGAACGGCGTCGAGCGCGGCTTGCTGAACTGCTTCACGCAGACCGGTGATCGACGCGCCGATTTCCTGACGGACCAACGCGCGTAGTTCATTTTTTTCAATTGGCATTCGGTTACTCCGAGGTACGTTGAGGACACCACGGCCGCACGGATGCGTGGCGGTGGTTTTACGTTTGGGCAATTCGGCGAACGTTTTGCGTTGCGGCGTTCGGCATATCGGTGCGACACCGCCACGACAAGCGGATGCGCTATGTTCGGCGGACGATCGCCTTCGCTGGGCTCATCGGCTCATATTCGGGCAAGGCGTCGCGCCACGCCTTTACCGCCTGCTCCGACCAGCGCACAGCACGGATGCCGACTTTCTTCGACTTCGGGAAAGTTGGATCATTGCGAAGCTTGTCGTAGATCGTCGTTTTCGAAATGCCGAGCATGGAGCAGACGGCGATGAGGTCGACCATGCGGTCCGTACCAGCGCGAGCAGGGGACGGCGCGGCGTCGGCGGTTGCTTTGCGTGGCGGCAAAATGGCTGTGGTGCGTTTAGACATTTGTAGCTCCGGTTGTTTTTGTCCTACACCGGATTTACTGTTTCCCGCCCAAAAGTCCGAATATTTTTTTACCCGCACCAGGCAACAGACGGCGGGGGAAAATCAAGTGGAGACGCCGACCACTTCCGCCGCTACGCGGTCTTGACGTCTAGCTCAATCACGTTCGATGCGGCCAACCGGTCGATGGCGTCGGCTAGAAATTGAAGGGCCTCTCGGCGTTTTTCGGCATGTTCTTGATGGTGATAGCTCCCCTTCGTCTTGTTCGGCTCCTTGTGCGCGAGCAACAAATCAATGACTTTTTCATCGTACCCATGCTCGCCGAGCAACGTCGCCGCCGTGCCTCGCGTGCCGTGCGGCGAGAACTCCGGTACGCCGAAGTCGAGCCGCTTCATCAGATGATTAAGGGTCACATCGGCCAACGGCGTCAGGGGGCTGTACGCACATGGGAAGACATACTCGGAACGGCCGGTCAGTGCCTTTTGTACCCCGAGTAGTTCGAGCGCCTGCCTCGATAGAGGGACGACGTGCTTGCGGCGCATCTTCATCCGTTCCGCAGGAATCGTCCAAATCTCCCCTTCGAAGTCGAATTCCGTCCATTTCGCACGGATGGTTTCCACCTTGCGCGTCATCGTGAGCATAAGGAACCGCGCTGCCGCGATGGTCGTTGGATGCGCATATGCTTGCCGCGCAAGCGAACGCCAGAACGCCCCCAATTCTTTTTCGTTCAAATGTCGATGGTGTTCGACTTGGGGTACCTCGAACAGTCCGCGCATGCTTGCAGCCGGGTTCGTCTCGGTCAAAAGCTTGATGTTCGCGTACTGGAAAATCTGTTGCAGCATCAGCCGGACCTTTTCGCCAGTCGTCGGAATATCGCGCAGCTTTTCGAGCAGATCGCGCATGTGCAAGGATTTCACCTCCTTGAGTGGCATTCCGCCGATTTCGGGCCACACGAATCGTTCAAGAAACGAGTGCAGTTGATCGCGGTATGTCGGCACTTTCGCGCCCATTTTTTCAACCAACCACACCAGCGAAAAAGCCTTGAACGTTTCCGGCTGCGGCTCGGCTTTCGCTGCGCGCTTGGCTTCGCGCTTCGTTGCAGCCGGATTTTCGCCGTGCGCAACCATCGTGCGGAACCGTTGTGCTTGCTCGCGCGCTTCGGCAAGGCTGATTTCGGGGAACCGTCCAATTGTCACCTCGCCGCGCTTGCTGTTGACGCTGTACTGAAAAAGCCATGTCTTCGCGCGGCGCTGCACGAACAGGAATAAACCTTCGCCGTCGTTCAATTTATAGGGGTCTTCGCCTTCTTTGAGACGTGCATTGCTGATAGCGGTCGCCTTCAAAAGTGCCTGCGCCACCTGTCCTCCGGGGGTCCAAAAGTTACGGGGAAATTCATACTACCACGCGAATTTCCCCGCAGATTTTTCCGAATTCCCCGTAACTTCCCCGGACGTTGCCGCACCATCGTGGCAATAAAAAACCCAGCCAATCGATTGATTTAGCTGGGTTTTTAGTACCTCACGAGACGTTGGCGAACGTCCCCGAACCAACGCTTACATATTCTCGATCAACACCTGACCGAAGCCCGAGCACGACACTTGGGTCGCGCCTTCCATCAGGCGGGCGAAGTCGTACGTCACGCGCTTTTGCAGAATCGACTTTTCCATCGACGCGATGATCACGTCGGCCGCTTCCGTCCAGCCCATATGACGCAGCATCATTTCGGCCGAAAGGATTTCCGAACCCGGGTTCACGTAGTCCTTACCGGCGTACTTCGGAGCCGTACCGTGCGTCGCTTCGAACATCGCCACCGAATCCGACAAGTTCGCGCCCGGGGCGATCCCGATACCGCCGACTTGCGCGGCCAGCGCGTCCGAAATGTAGTCGCCGTTCAGGTTCAGCGTGGCGATCACGTCGTACTCGGCCGGACGCAACAGGATCTGCTGCAAGAACGCATCGGCGATCACGTCCTTCACGACGATATCGTTGCCCGTCTTCGGGTTCTTGAACTTCATCCACGGGCCGCCGTCGATCAACTCAGCGCCGAATTCCTTCTGCGCCAGCGCATAACCGGCGTCACGGAACGCGCCTTCCGTGAACTTCATGATGTTGCCCTTGTGCACGAGCGTGACCGAGCGGCGGTCGTTGTCGATCGCGTACTGGATCGCCTTACGCACAAGACGCTCCGTCCCTTCGCGCGACACGGGCTTCACGCCGATACCCGACGTTTCCGGGAAGCGGATCTTCTTCACGCCCATCTCTTCGCGCAGGAACTTGATGACCTTCTTGGCCTGCTCCGATTCCGCCGCCCACTCGATACCGGCGTAGATGTCTTCCGAGTTCTCACGGAAGATCACCATATTCGTCTTCTCCGGCTCGCGCACCGGCGAGGGCACGCCCTTGAAGTACTGCACCGGGCGCAAGCAGACGTACAGGTCGAGCTCTTGACGCAACGCTACGTTCAGCGAGCGAATGCCGCCGCCGACCGGCGTCGTGAGCGGGCCCTTGATCGACACGACATAGTCCTTCAGGACTTGCAGCGTTTCCTCGGGCAGCCAGACGTCCGGGCCGTAGACCTTCGTCGCCTTCTCGCCCGCATAGATTTCCATCCAGTGAATCTTGCGCTTGCCGCTGTAAGCCTTCTCGACCGCCGCATCGACCACCTTGATCATCACCGGCGTGATGTCGAAGCCCGTACCGTCGCCCTCGATGTACGGAATGATGGGCTGGTCGGAAACGTTGAGCGAAAAGTCCGCGTTGACGGTGATCTTGTCACCGCCCGTCGGAACCTTGATGTGCTGATACGGCATGATCGACTCCAGTGTTGGCTGTGCGGGTGGAAAGCAGTGATGCGGTAACGCGCAAACGGGCTCTTATCCTTGCCGAGCGCCGCTGCCGCAACACCTGCCCAATCCTCGGTTCGGCGCGCTCCATCGGCTCAAGTACGAACGCGGCTGGATGGCTATTCTAGCCCACGTCGGATTCGCGGCGGCCGCCTCGCGCCACTCCGGCACGATAGACACCGCCGCCCTCGCAACCCGCGGCCGAACCACGGTAGCGAGAGAGTCAGTCTTCAGTCTTATATAAGACAAAAGACTTGGGCATTCCGTATTATGCATTAAGATTCCGCCATTTGCCATAGAGCGGCCGCGCCGGCCCGCGCGACAATGCGCGTACCGACGTCGATCGCCACCTCGCTCAAACGCCCTTTTCATGCGTCTCATCGCCCTCAACAAACCGTTCGGCACCATCTGCCAATTCTCCGCGCACGAGACTCGTGCCTCGCTCGGCGATTGGGTCGACGTACCCGGCGTCTATCCGGCGGGCCGGCTCGATGCCGACAGCGAAGGGCTGCTTTTGCTCACGGACGATGGCGCGTTGCAAGCGCGCATCGCGGAGCCCCGTCATAAACTCGTCAAGCGCTATTGGGCGCAGGTGGAAGGCGTGCCCGACCCGGTAGCGCTCGCAAGATTGGCCTCCGGGGTCGATTTGGGCGACTATGTGACACGTCCGTGTCAAACGCGACTCATCGACGAACCCCCGGCGCTTTGGCCGAGAGTGCCGCCGATCCGCTACCGCGCCGCCATTCCGACGAGCTGGATCGAAATTGCGATCGCCGAGGGCAAGAATCGCCAGGTGCGCCGTATGACCGCCGCCGTCGGTTTTCCCACGCTGCGGCTCGTTAGGGCCGCCGTCGGCAAACTCGATGTGCTCGCGCTCGGCCTCGGCCCAGGCCAATGGTGCGACCTGCCGCCGCGCTCGCCCTGGGACGGCGTGCCGCTTCAGCGGCGTGCCAAGCATGGTGCAAACTGAGGCCGTTCGGCTAACTCTTTGTAAGGACACGTCTTTTCGCTGTCCGCTCCACCAACCGAAATGGCTACGGGGCCGTTAGGCGCCCGGCAATGCGCGACGCATCGGAAAATCGAAAGAAAACGCGTCAACCGCCCGAGCGCGTCGCGCGTTATCCGACGCAGATGCCGCCCGAAGCTATCCGGCATTGGCCTTCGGCAGCCGCCGGCTGTATCGTTTTCGCGATACGGGACGTCGAGCCGAGTGCCCGCAGACGCGTCGGCAAAATTGTTTGATGCGGCTGTCAACCGAAAGGTGGATGGCACGTTTACCGACTTGACTCATTGACCGGGTCATTTGGTTAATTAACTAAAGCTGAGGATTTACAAATGAACAAACTGATCGCCGCTCTGGTCGCTGGCCTGTTCGCAACGGCTGCTTTCGCACAAGCTTCGGCTCCGGAAGCCGCTTCGGCTGCTGCTCCGGCTGCTAAGACGGAAAAGAAGGCTGCTAAGCACCACGCTGCTAAGAAGCACCACGCCAAGAAGGCGAAGGCTGCTGAAGCTGAAGCCGCTTCGGGCGCTTCGGAGTAAGTTTGTTGTAACGACGCAGTCAAGAACTAGCAGTACTGCCGTTCTTTACGGCGTTGGAAGGCAGGTGACCGCAAGGCGCCTGCCTTTTTCTTTTTCAGGCACGCCGGCTTTGCATTGAACGCGCCCGCTCGCGTAACATGCGCGAGTTCTTGTCGTCGAAAAGGAGTGGTGTCGTGCGATTTTCGTTTCGCTCGCGGATAGCGCGTCTCGCGCTTCGCTTCGCTTTGCCCGCTTTCGCCCTCGCGGCCGCACAGGCCGTGCCGGCAACGAGCTTCGCCCAAGCCATGCCCGCCGGCGCCAAGCCGCCCGAGGCCTTCCCGCGCGTGAAACTCACGGCCGGGATGTTCGTGATCGACGCGGCTGTCGCCGCCAACGACACGGACCGAGAGCAAGGTCTGATGTATCGAACCCAGCTTGCACCGAACGAGGGAATGCTGTTCGTCTTCAACGAGAACGCCGTCCACTGCTTTTGGATGAAGAACACGCTGATTCCGCTATCGATCGCGTTTATGCGCGCCGACGGCACGGTCACCGACATCGACGAAATGCAGGCGGAGACGACCAACAACCATTGCCCACGTAACAACGGCGTATACGCGTTGGAGATGAGCAAGGGGTGGTTCTCCGCGAAGGGCATCCGGCCGGGGACCAAGATCAACGGGCTGCCGCAACCGCAGTAACGAGCGCACGCGCATCCTCCCAAAGCCAACCCTCGCGGTTGGCTTTTTTACTTCCGAACGGAACGCGCGCATTCCGCGCGCATTCACTTGGCTGGAAATTCGCGATCAATCGGATAAACCCGGTTAGCGACCCGTGCGGCACTCCTACGCGCGGATCGCTTCGCGCCGTTCGCGCGATTTAGCGGCGCACGTCGGCTGCCCCCTGGCACGTCCCCTGCAAAAGCCTCGAGCAGGCGCTATGCTTGTAAGGCTGCGTGACGTGCCGGGCCCGGCCCGGCCGATTCGCGGCGCCAACATTCCAAGGAGATCGACGTGCCCCGCAAGACTCCCATCGAGCGCTATCGAAACATCGGCATCAGCGCTCACATCGACGCAGGCAAAACCACAACTACCGAACGTATCCTGTTCTACACGGGCGTGAGCCACAAGATCGGCGAGGTTCACGAGGGCGCGGCCGTGATGGATTGGATGGAGCAGGAGCAAGAGCGCGGGATCACGATTACCTCGGCCGCGACGACGGCGTTCTGGAAAGGGATGGCCGGCAACTATCCGGAGCATCGGATCAATATCATCGACACCCCCGGACACGTCGACTTCACGATCGAGGTGGAACGCTCGATGCGCGTGCTCGACGGCGCCTGCATGGTCTACGACTCGGTCGGCGGCGTACAGCCGCAGTCTGAAACGGTTTGGCGCCAAGCCAACAAGTACAAGGTGCCGCGCATCGCGTTCGTCAATAAGATGGACCGCGTCGGCGCCGACTTTTTCCGCGTTCAGCGCCAAATCGGCGAGCGCCTGAAAGGCGTGGCCGTGCCGATTCAAATTCCCGTCGGCGCGGAAGAAAACTTCCAAGGCGTGATCGACCTCGTCAAGATGAAAGCGATCATCTGGGATGAGGAAAGTCAGGGGGTGAAGTTCGAGTACCAGGACATTCCCGAGAACCTGCGCGCCACCGCAGACGAGTGGCGCGAAAAGATGGTCGAAGCCGCGGCGGAAGCGAGCGAGGAGTTGCTCGAGAAGTATCTGAACGACCACACCTCGCTCACCGAGGCCGAGATCAAGGGCGGATTGCGCAAGCGCACGATCGCCAACGAGATCGTGCCGATGCTGTGCGGCAGCGCGTTCAAGAACAAGGGCGTGCAGGCGATGCTCGACGCGGTCATCGATTACCTGCCCTCGCCCATCGACGTGCCCGCCATTCTCGGCCACGACGAGGACGACAAGGAAGCCGAGCGTCATCCGAGCGATGACGAGCCGTTCTCGGCACTCGCGTTCAAGATCATGACCGACCCATTCGTCGGGCAACTGATCTTCTTCCGCGTCTACTCGGGCATCGTCAATTCGGGCGATACCGTTCTCAATTCGACGAAGGACAAGAAGGAACGCATCGGCCGGATCTTGCAGATGCACGCGAACGACCGCAAGGAGATCAAGGAAGTTTATGCGGGCGATATCGCGGCCGCCGTCGGCCTGAAAGAAGCGACGACGGGCGACACACTATGCGATCCGGCCAATCCGATCATCCTCGAAAAGATGATCTTCCCCGAGCCGGTGATCTCCCAGGCCGTCGAGCCGAAGACCAAGGCCGATCAGGAAAAGATGGGCATCGCGCTCAATCGCCTGGCTCAAGAGGATCCGTCGTTCCGCGTGCAAACGGACGAGGAATCGGGGCAGACGATCATCTCCGGGATGGGCGAGCTGCACCTGGAAATTCTCGTCGACCGGATGAAGCGCGAGTTCAACGTCGAAGCGACGGTGGGCAAACCGCAAGTCGCATACCGCGAAACGGTCCGCACGAGCGCCGAGGACGTCGAAGGCAAGTTCGTCAAACAATCGGGCGGACGCGGTCAGTACGGCCATGTCGTGATCAAGTTGGAGCCGCAGCCACCCGGCAAAGGCTATGAGTTCGTCGATGCCATCAAGGGCGGTGTCGTGCCGCGCGAGTACATCCCGGCCGTCGATAAAGGCATCCAAGAAACGCTCAAGAGCGGCGTGCTCGCGGGCTATCCCGTCGTGGATGTGAAGGTGACCCTCACCTTCGGCTCGTACCACGACGTGGACTCGAACGAAAACGCGTTCCGGATGGCCGGCTCGATGGCCTTCAAGGAAGGGATGCGGCGCGCCAAACCGGTGCTGCTCGAGCCGATGATGGCCGTCGAAGTCGAAACGCCCGAAGACTTCATGGGCAACGTCATGGGCGACCTGTCGGGCCGGCGCGGCATCGTGCAAGGCATGGAGGACATCGCCGGAGGCGGCGGCAAGGTCATTCGCGCCGAGGTACCGCTCGCGGAGATGTTCGGCTATTCGACGTCGCTGCGCTCGCTCACGCAAGGGCGTGCGACCTATACGATGGAGTTCAAGCATTACGCCGAAACGCCGAACAACGTATCCGAGGGCATCGTCAACGCCAAGACGAAGTAACGCGATTCAGCCCTCAACCGATACGTCAATCGGAGTAGCAATTGTCGAGCCTGTCGGGGCGCCGCACCCCCGACAGGCTTTTTTATCGGCGCCGCCCGGCCGTTCCGCTTGCGCTTATCCTCGTCATGAGCCGCGTGCCCGCCGCTTCGCGTTAAACTGCAACGGCTTTATCGTCGCAGTACCGCTCGTCGCCGCCGCGCCGCTATATCTCGGGCGCTCCCCACACGAACCGGAAGCTTTCGATGAAACTACCCGCCGCGCTTGCCCTCGCCCTGGACGCCGCCCGTCAAGACACCGGCGAGTTGGGCAATCACGCCATCGACGAATATCTCGCACGACGAATCTCGCGACGCGAGCTTCTGCGCCATGCGAGCGTGCTTGGCTGTTCGAGCGTCGTGCTCGCGACAGGCGCGCTCGTCGCGCCGGGACGTGCGCGCGCGCAAAGCGGCTCGGCCGGTGCGAATGCGACGATACGCGTGGCGCATTTGACGCCCGCGGGCCGCGTCGACCCGCTAACGGTGGCCGATGCCGCGGGGCTATGCCTCATCGCGCAAACAGGCGAGTTCCTCGTCAACGACACAGGCGAACATGCCACGCTCACGCCTGCGTTGGCGCTATCGTGGAGCGCCAACGACAAAGGCGATGTCTGGACGTTCAAGCTGCGGCCCAACGTGAAGTTCCACGACGGACGGCCCCTCGGCGCGAAGGACGTCGTCGCCACGATCGATCGTCTCGCCGACCCCGCAAGCGGATCGGCCGCGCTGTCGGTCTTCAAGGGCGTGCTGTCCAAAGGCGGTGCGCGCGTCGTCGACGAACATACCGTCGCGTTCCATCTCGATGCGCCGAACGGCAATTTCCCGTACTACGTATCGTCGGATAACTACAACGCGGTGATTTTGCCGGCCGGCTCGAACGGCGATTACGAACAAAGTTTCATCGGTACCGGACCGTTCAAGCTCGAGCGCTATGAAGCCAAGCGCGGGGCCTCGTTCGTCCGCAATCCGGACTATTGGGGCGAAAAAGCGCTCCCGGCACGTGTGCAATTCGTTTTTTACGCCGACAGCCAAGCGCAAATCCTTGCCTTGCAAGGGCGGCAAGCAGACGTCATGGGCGATTTGACGGTGCAAGGCGGCTTAGGCATTTTGAACAATCCGGAATTCACCGTTCAAGGCGTCAAATCGAGTGCGCATCGCCAAATTCACATGCGCTGCGACACCGCGCCATTCAACGACAAGCGCGTACGACAGGCGCTTGCGCTCGCGGTCGATCGCGATGTCCTCGTGCGCGGGCTCTTCAAAGGGCGGGCCGCCCTCGGCAACGACAGCCCGTTCGCCCCGGTCTTTCCTTCGACGGATACGTCGGTGCCACAGCGTCGCCTCGATGTCGCCCAGGCGAAGAAATTGCTGGCGCAAGCGGGCCACCCCAACGGTTTCGCCGCTACGCTGACCACCGAAAAATTCATGGAGATCCCCGATCTCGCCGTCGTCCTGCAAAACGAGGCCAAGGCGATTGGCGTCAACCTCACGCTCAAAGTCGAAAGCCAAGGACAGTATTACGGCAAAGGGACGTTCGGCAGCTCCGATTGGCTCGATGCGCCGCTCGGCATCACCGACTACGGCCATCGCGGCGTGCCGAATCTTTTCTTGAACGCGCCGCTCGTCAGCGGCGGCGCGTGGAATGCCGCGCATTTCGCGAACCCGCAATACGACAAGCTCAGCAAGCAGTTCGCCGCCGCGCTCGACGTCGCCTCGCAAAAGAAGATCGCGGGCGAAATCGAACGGCTGCTGCTCGACGAAACGCCGATGATCATTCCGTATTTTTTCGATCAGCTCGTCGCGACGCGTAAGAACTTGACCGGGGTGCGCTTCACCGCCATTTCGCAGATGTATTTCGACCGCGCTCGATTGACGGCTTAAGCGCCTCGAGCATAGACGCCGCGCCCGGCGTCGAGTCTTTCCATGGATTGAGGATACTCAGATCACCGTGCCGATGTCCGATCCCGCTCTTGCATTTCGTTCCAACGTTTCGCGCGGCAGCGCGCTGCGCGTCGCTCGCTTTCTCGCCGGCCGGCTCGCCCTGTCGCTCGTCACCCTCTGGCTGCTCTCGGTGATCGTGTTCGCGCTAGGCCAGTTGCTGCCCGGCGACATCGGCCGCGCCATCCTCGGGCCGCTGGCCGATGCGCGCGCCGTCGCCACGCTCGATCATCAACTCGGCGTCGATCGGCCCATACTCGCCCAGTATGCGCAGTGGATCGGCCGATTCGTACGCGGCGACATGGGGATGTCGTATGCATATCGATCGCCCGTCGCTCCATTCGTTGGCGCCGCACTCGCGCGTTCGGCGAAGCTCGGGGCGCTAGCCTTCGCGATCGTCGTGCCGCTCGCCATTTCGGCCGGCGTCTGGGCTGCGCTACATGCCGGCAGATGGATCGACCGCGCGATCATGATCGTCGGCTTGTCCGCGACGGTCGTACCGGAGTTCGTCTCCTCCATCACGTTGATTCTCGTCTTCGGCATTTGGCTGCGTTGGTTGCCGAGCGAAGCGGGCTACCCCGACGACGCCGGCATCTTGACGGCACTGCGTCATTTGATTCTGCCTGCCCTGCCGCTCGTGTTCGTCTTCTTCGGCTACATCGCAAGAATGGCGCGCGCCGGCACGGCCGAGGCGCTCGATGCCGACTACACGCGCACCGCCGTGCTTAAAGGATTGCCTCGGCGTGTGGTCATCGTCCGTCACGTGCTGCCCAATGCCCTGACGCCGACGATCACGGTCGTGGCCACGCAGCTCGGGTATATGGTGGGCGGACTCGTCGTGGTCGAGACGCTGTTTCATTACCAAGGCATCGGCTCGCTGATCTACAACGCAGCCACGGCCAAGGATTTCCCGATGCTGGAGGCGGGCGTGCTCACGGTCGGGGTGGTCTACATGCTCGCGAATCTCATCGCCGACGCGCTCATCGTCATGCTCGATCCGCGCTTGCGTGTGGGGGGTGCCGCATGAGCCAGGCCGTCGAACCGCGCGAGCGGGTCAGCCCCGGCGACCGCACACTGCCGTCGCCTCGCTTCGAAGCGTTGCGCGCCCTTGCCCGTTCGCCGAGCTTCGTCATCGGCGTTGCCATCGTCCTCGTGTGGATAATCTGTGCGATCTTCGGTCCGCTCTTGGTCCCGCTCGACCCGTTCGCCTCCGATCCGCTCAATTCGCTGCTCCCCCCGAGCCGCGCGCATTGGTTCGGCACGGATCAACTCGGCCGCGATGTCTTCTCGCGCGTGATCGTCGGCGCCCGCGACATTCTCACGATCGCGCCGCTCGCCACACTTGTCGGCACGTTCGCCGGCACGGCGCTCGGCCTTGCCGTCGGCTATTTCGGCGGATGGCTCGACAATTTGGTCGGGCGCTTGATCGACGCGCTGCTCGCGCTGCCGCTCGTCGTCCTCGCGCTCGCGGCACTGGCCGCGCTCGGCGCATCGAACGCGACGGTCGTGCTCGTCATCGGACTCACGTTCATGCCGATCACGGCGCGCACCGTACGCGCCGCGGTATTCTCCGAGCGCCATCTCGACTATGTCGATGCCGCGCAACTCCGCGGCGAGCGCGCGCCGTACATCATGTTCGTCGAGATCTTGCCCAACGTGCTGCCGCCGATCATGGTCGAGGCCACGGTCCGGCTCGGTTATGCCATCTTCGCTGTCGCCACGCTTTCGTTCTTGGGCTTCGGCATCCAACCGCCGTCGGCCGATTGGGGGCTCGCGCTCTCCGAGTCCTATTCGTTGATGACGGGGGGCGCTTGGTGGACCGTCGTCTTCGATGCGGCGGCGATCGCCACGCTCGTCGTCGGCGTAAATCTGATCGCCGATAGCGTGCAGGGGGTATTCGAACAATGACGAATGCCGCACGCCGTACGAACCCTGCCTTCGAGACCGCCTCGCCCAGCGCGGACGATGCACTCGCCGTCGTCGGCCTGAGTCTCGCTTACCGCGTACGCGGCCGCGATCGCGAGGTGCTGCACGACGTGACGTTCCGGGTACGGCGCGGTGAGGCATACGGGCTCGTCGGCGAATCGGGCTGCGGGAAATCCACAGTCGCGCTGGCCGCGCTCGCCTATCTGCCTCGTAACGGCAAGATCAAGGCGGGGCACATCTCGATTGCCGGTCGCGAGGTGGGCTCGCTCGCCGCCGAGGCGCTGCGCTCGATGCGGGCGCAAACGGTGTCGATGGTCTATCAGGATCCATCGCGTGCGCTGAACCCGAGGTTGACGATTGGACGGCAAGTATCCGAAGCCTTCGAACTCGCCGGCGCATCGCGCGGGGAGGCCTATGCACAAGCGCTGGACATGCTGCGCCGCGTGCGCATCGCGGCGCCCGAGCGGGTCATGGGTTGCTATCCGCATCAGCTTTCGGGCGGCATGCAGCAACGCGTCGTCATTGCGATGGCGTTGGCATCGAAGCCGGCGTTGCTGATCCTGGACGAGCCGACGACCGGTCTCGATGCCACCGTCGAGGCCGAAGTGCTCGATCTCGTCGCGAAGCTGCGCGAGGAGTCCGGCACGGCGGTACTGTTCATCAGTCACAACTTGGCGGTGATCGGCCGGATGTGCAGCCGCGTCGGGGTGCTCTATGCCGGCCGGCTCGTCGAGGAAGGCGCAACCGAAGACGTCTTCGGCACGCCGCGTCACCCCTATACCGTCGGCTTGCTGCGTTGCTTGCCGAAGCCGGGACGCAGCAAAGACAGCGAACGGCTCGATACGATCGCCGGCGCACTGCCGCCCCTCGGGGCTGCTTATGCCGGCTGCGTGTTCGCGCCGCGCTGTCGTCTGGCCGACGATCGTTGCCGCGCCGAAACGCCGCCACCGCATCGATTCGGCGCGGCGCACGGTCCGCAGATGGCGCGCTGTCACTACCATGAAGAGGCCGGCCGCTTGCCGCGCGCGGCCGCCGAATCCTCGCGAGCGCAACCGCTCGATAAGGATCGCACGGCGCACCGTGCACTCGCGCTGCGTGCCGCGCATTTGTCGAAAACGTTCGATGCTTCGGGCGCTGCGGTGCGCGCCGTCGACGACGTCTCGCTCGAACTGGCGGCCGGCGAAACGCTCGGGCTCGTCGGCGAATCCGGCAGCGGCAAGACCACGCTCGCCAAGCTTCTGGTCGGCCTGATCGCGCCGGACCGCGGCGGCACGTTGGAGCTGGACGGCAAGCCCTTGCCTGCCCATGTTGCGCGCCGCGACGACGAGCAAGTCAAATCGTTGCAAATCGTTTTTCAGAACCCCGATTCGGCTTTGAATCGGGCGCACTCGGTGAAGCGGCTGATCGGGCGCGCGCTATCCAAGCTCGGCGCGCTACGCGGCGCAGCGCACGGCGCGCGGCTCGCCACGCTCGCGCAGGCCGTTCGGCTACCCTCGCGCTATCTCGACGCCCGCACCCGGCAGCTGTCGGGCGGATTGAAACAGCGTGTCGCCATTGCGCGGGCGTTCGCGGGCGACCCTCGCGTGGTGGTCTGCGACGAGCCGACGTCCGCGCTCGATGTCTCCGTGCAAGCGGCAATCTTGAATCTGCTCGCCGATTTGCAGCGAGAGCGCGGCGTAAGCTATGTGTTCATCTCGCACGACTTGCATGTCGTGCGCTACGTCGCCGATCGCATCGCCGTGCTCTATGTCGGCAAGCTGCTCGAAATCGGTCCGGCGAACGCGGTTTTCGACGGCCCCCACCACCCATACACCGAGGCGCTGCTTTCCGCGATGCCGACGCTCGGCAGTCCCGGCTCGCTCGCCAAGCAACGCATTCGATTGGCGGGCGACCCGCCGAGCCCCGCGGCCCCACCCACGGGCTGCGTGTTTCACACGCGTTGTCCCCGCAAGCTCGGAGCCGTTTGCGAGGAGCACGATCCGCCGTTCTCCGATGCAGGCGATGGGCATCGCATCCGCTGTCACATCGCGGTCGGCGAGTTGCGCGAAATGCAACGCGAAACGCAGATCGCCTGAACCCACGTTCTGCGTTCCTGCGTTTCGGCGTTTTCCCCATGTGCGATGCCGCTCATTGCCGGCGCGAGCGCGCGTTTCAACGTTGAAACATTCCGAACCGATTTCGCCACGCCGTTTTGCGTGTGCGGTGCCACGCTCAAGCGGGGTGCGGCATTGCGCTCGATGGCATGGTTATCGCACTTCCCCGCGTATGGCCGCGTGACCGACGCGGGCCCAGCAGCAGTCGCTCGAGCGGTGTCTCGACCGCGGGCGCGGGCGCGTTCTCGCAGTCGAACGCGCTCGCGCCGTGTGACATCCGCATCGATCGTGCATGGGCAGCCATGGTCGCCTTAGGGCGACAGGAGTACGACGACATCCGATCGTCGTTCCTGCCGGGGAGATGACGATGAAGACCAAAGCAATTAATAAGGACTCCTACATATTTAGGGGCGTTCTCAGGGCGACGGCCGGCGCAGTGCTCGTCTTGCTCGCGGGCGGCGCGCATGCGGGCTCGTTCTTGGACGGCATGGGCCAGTGGCTAGTCGAGTCCAGCGCCGTCTTGCAAGCGGATGCGGCAAATACGAGCGACTCGGGCGCACGAGCGGCTATGCCGCTACGCAATGCTCAGGCATTCGATGCGTCATCTCTCAAGGTAAGCGCTGCGGCGAACGGCTCGGATACGGCTAAGCCAGAGGATTGCCGCACGGCAGGCGGCGGCGCCGGCTGCGTGCAAAACCCAACCAGCGATCCCGCTGTGAGCGGCCTAGGGGGTACGTCCGACGGCACGTCCGCGAGCGGCGACGGTAGTGCTGGAAGCGCGAACGGCGGCGCGTTCGGTGGCGCTCGCGGCGGCGGCGACAACGGCGCGGCCGGGCCAGGGAACGGAAAGGGCGGTAGCTCTGGTAGCTCTGGTAGCTCTGGTAGCTCTGGTGGCTCTGGTGGCAACGGCAGCTCTGGAGGCGGAGGGACGGGACACGGCAGCGGTGCAGGCAGTTCGGGGAGTTCAGGTGGCTCGGGTGGCTCGGGTGGCTCGGGTGGCTCGGGCGGCTCCGGTGGCTCCGGTGGCTCCGGCGGCTCCGGCGGCTCCGGCGGCTCCAGTGGCTCGGGCGGCTCGGGCGGCTCGGGCGGCTCGGGCAGCTCCGGCGGTTCGGGCGGTTCGGGCGGTTCGGGCGGTTCGGGCGGTTCGGGCGGTTCGGGCGGTTCGGGCGGTTCGGGCGGTTCGGGCGGTTCGGGCGGTTCGGGCGGTTCGGGCGGTTCGGGCGGTTCGGGCGGTTCGGGCGGCTCCGGCGGCTCGGGCGGCTCCGGCGGCTCGGGCGGCTCCGGCGGCTCCGGCGGCTCCGGCGGCTCCGGCGGCTCCGGCGGCTCCGGCGGCTCCGGCGGCTCCGGCGGCTCCGGCGGCTCCGGCGGCTCCGGCGGCTCCGGCGGCTCCAGTGGCTCGGGCGGCTCGGGCGGCTCGGGCAGCTCCGGCGGTTCGGGCGGTTCGGGCGGTTCGGGCGGTTCGGGCGGTTCGGGCGGTTCGGGCGGTTCGGGCAGCTCCGGCGGTTCGGGCGGTTCGGGCGGTTCGGGCGGTTCGGGCGGCTCCGGCGGCTCCGGCGGCTCCGGCGGCTCCGGCGGCTCCGGCGGCTCCGGTGGCTCCGGTGGCTCCGGTGGCTCCGGTGGCTCCGGTGGCTCCGGTGGCTCCGGTGGCTCCGGTGGCTCCGGTGGCTCCGGTGGCTCCGGCGGCTCCGGTGGCTCCGGTGGCGGACACGGCGGCCCAGGTGGCGGGTGCGGTTGCGGTGGCAGCGGTGGCGGGACGGGCTCGGGCGGCGGACACGGTGCAGGCGGTTCTGGCAGCGGCCACGGATCGGGCGGAAATAGCGGCGGCGGCACAGGTAGCGGCCATGGTTCCGGCGGCAATGGCAACGGAGGCTCGGGTAGTGGCCACGGCTCAGGCAATGGTCACGGCTCCGGTGGCAACGGCGGCAACGGCGGCAACGGCGCGGGTGGTGGCGGCCATGGCCACTAAGTCATGAGAGGCCAGGCGGCTCGTCGACATCGGCGAGCCGCCGCCGCATTCGGATTGCGGCTGTCCCACTACGACAGCCGATCCCGTCGCGCCTGCACCGTCCCTCTTCGTCCGACAAACGCATGCGACGCAGGGAATGGCCCCTGTCTCAAAGATGCATCACGCTCGACCATCCAAGACACACCATGTCTTTCGAAGCAGTGTCCGCAAACGCACCGACGCCCTTGCGAAAACGCACCGCCTATCAGTCGAGCACGCACCGCTCCCCTCGCTCAAAGCATCTCGAGCGGCATCTTCTTGCGCGGCGGTTTGAACTCGCTGTCGATCGCCGCCAGTTCCGCCTCGGTAAGCACAACGTCGAGCGCATGGCGATTCGCTCGCACATGCTCGACGCTGCCGGCTTTGGGAATCGCGCAGACCTGCGGCTGGGCCAACACCCATGCCAGCGCGACTTGAACCTGCGACAGGCCGCGCTCACGCGCGATCTCGTCGAGCACCGACCGTTTCGGCAAGCGCATATGATCGATCGGACTATATGCCATCGCCGGCATCGCACGCGCCGCCATCCACGGCAGCAGGTCGAACTCGGGTCCGCGCCGCGCCACGTTGTAGAGAATCTGATTCGTCGCGCACGCCTCCCCGCCCGCGTCCATCAGTTCTTCCATATCCGCCACATCGAGGTTGCTCACGCCCCAGTAGCGAATCTTGCCGTCGCGCCGTAACGCCTCGAGCCCCTCGACCGTCTCCTCGAGCCGGATACCGCCGCGCCAATGCAGCAGATACAGGTCGAGCCGATCGGTCTTCAGCCGCCGCAAGCTCGCCTCGCAAGAGGCCGCAACGCCACGCTTGCTCGCGTTGTGAGGATAGACTTTGCTCACGAGGAACACCCGCTCGCGCAAACCCGCAAGCGCTTGCCCAAGCAACGTCTCGGTCGCCCCTTCTCCATACATCTCGGCGGTATCGATCAGCGTCATGCCGAGATCGATGCCGGCACGCAACGCGTCGATCTCGGCGGTGCGCCGAGCAGGCCGCTCGCCCATTTCCCAAGTACCTTGCCCCAAGCGGGCGATGCGTTCGCCGTCGGGCAACGTGACGAAGGCGTCGTCGCGCGTCATATCGGCCTCCTATTCAACGATTAACCATGCCGACGAGTGTAGCCATCGACGGTATCGCCTGCTTGCGCGGCTGCGAATGGCGGGTATCAGACGGCCGGTGAGCGCTCCGCTCGCCGATAACCGGCCCTGATGCTCGCGCGATGACTTAAAATTGCCGCTTGCCCCTCGCCGCGCACATTCCATGACCCAAGCTTCCTCGGAAGACCGCTGGCGCGATTTGCGCCCCGATCCGGACAACGACACGCCACTTTACTTGCAGCTCGCGCGCAAGCTCGGCCAGGCAATCCACGAAAATCGCTGGAACGCCGGCGAAGCGCTGCCCTCGGAACGTGTGCTGTCGGACGCCCTAGGCGTCTCGCGGATCACCGCCCGCAAGGCAATCGCGCTGCTCGTCGAACAAGGTCTCATCCGCCGCACTCAAGGCGCGGGCAGCTTCATCACCCCACGCTACGACGATCCGCTATCGCGCCTCTCGAGCTTCAGCGAGATGCTGCGCCGTCGCGGCTTCACGCCCAGCTCGAAATGGATTTCGCAAGAAATCCAGCCCGCCAGTCGAGACGAAGTCATTCAATTGGGGTTATCGCCGGCCGCGGCCGTCACGCGCCTGAAACGGCTACGGCTCGCCAACGGAATCGTGATGGCCGTCGAAAATTCCACGCTGCCCGCGTCGGTCATCCCCGATCCGCATGCGATCGGCGACTCCCTCTATAGCTATCTCGAACAACGCGGCCTGGCCATCGTCCGCGCGCTCCAGCATTTTCGCGCGGTCAACGCCAGCGAGGAAATCGCGCGGCAGATGGGCATCGCGACGCATGACGCGCTGCTGCTCATTACGCGAATCGGCTATACGGCCGATCAGCGCGCGATCGAGCTGACCGACACTTACTGCCGCAACGACTACTACGACTTCGTGGCCGAGCTTCGCAAGTAGTCCGATGCAGCACGGCGTGCGCCATGCATGGCGCGCCCGAACGATGCTTCAGGCGTCCCAACGCGCCGCGTGTGTGCCGAGCGGCACGGGCGGCAGCTCGAATCGGGCCGGCGTCTCCGACATCGCCTCGGCCGGTGCCGCGGCGAGGACTTTGCCGAACGGCGAGTCCATCGTTTGCATGAGGTCGCGCACGTCGCCCGGACGCACGTCCGGCGCGCGCCACCCGTCCTCGATCGTTCCCAGCGATTGCAGCCAGCGCCCGGTTTGAGCCAGCGACACGCGCACATGCCAGCTGCCGCCTTCGACGGCCCGCCGCTGCAACGCCACCATTGCACCGAATGCGGCGAGATATCCCGTCGCGTGATCGAGCGCCTGACAAGGCAGATGCTTGGGCGCGGCCGTACCCGCCGCCTTGCGTTCGGTCCAAGCGATACCGCTGGCCGACTGCACGAGACTGTCGAAGCCTCGCCGGCCCGACCACGGGCCCGTATGCCCGTAAGCGCAAATGGACACGTAGACGATTCCCGGCCGCGCTCGCGCAAGCGCCTCGGGCGAAAATCCGTGTGCCGCGATCGCACCGGGCCGATACGCTTGCAAGAAGACGTCGGCGTTTCGGGCGAGTGCCTGCAAGACAGATCGCTCGTCCTCGCGTCGCAGATCAAGCAGTGCGGAGCGCTTGCCTCGGCCGTTGTCGATCACGAGCGGTGCGATGTTCGGCAAATGAGGACCGTTGACGAGCAATACGTCGGCGCCGTGCTGCGCAAGCGTTCGCCCCGCCACGGGGCCCGCGATGATACGGCTCAAGTCGAGCACGCGCACACCTTCGAGCGGTCTGCGCGCGAGCGAGCCCGCACCGCCGATCGGCGCCGGCGGCGCATCGCTTGCGCCGCCGTCGATCCGTTCGATCTCGAATAGCGGCAAGGCGGCAAGCGCAGACGCTTGAGGAAGTGCCGCCCATTCGTTAGGGCTCCTGATCAATGCCGCGCAGAGTCCCGCGTCGGCAAGCGTTTGATCGAGCACGGCACCGTCCCATCCGCGGATTGCTTCGGTGACCGCGGCATGATCGTCGGCACACCCCAGCACGCGGACGACGCCTTGCCGATGATGCGGAAAATTCGTATGGAGCTGAATCCAACGTCCGTCCCGCGTCTCGTAAAACCCCATCAACGGATCGCGCAACTCGGGGGCCGCACCTTCGTCGATACGCAGATAGCGTTCGCTGCGAAAGACGGCGAGCGCGCGCCGTTGCTCGACCTCGACCGTTTGACGGCGGCCCGTGCGCAGCCGATAACATTGCGCGGCGGCCAGCGCTTGCGCGGCGATCGTCGCATTCGCGAGCGCGCCGACTCGATACACGGAAGGCAGTCCCGGATCGTCGCCGGCAAGCCGCACGTCTTCCAAGGCGGCCGCATCGCAACCGGCTATAGACCAAACATATTGAAGCGCGCTAAACGCAGTCATGGTTCGAGAAGAACGGAGTTGAGGTGTCGATGAGTCTAAAATCGACCTCAATGCCGATCAATCTTGATTCAAATAATCAACATATATCGATTTGTTTGGTTCTTTGCGCGACCTTAAACCATGTCCACTTATTTGACCGCGGCCGAAGCGGCTGCCGCCCTCGGGATCAGTCTGCCGACGCTCTACTCGTATGTCAGCCGGGGCATGCTCAGTTCGGCGCCCGAGAGCGCCGGCAAACGCAGACTCTATGCCGCCGACGAAGTGCGGCGGCTCGCGCGCCGCAAAGCCGACGGCAAGCGCGCGGGCAAAGTCGCCCAGAAGGTGCTCGATTGGGGCGTGCCGGTCCTCGAGTCGCGGATTACCTCGATCGCCGACGGCCGCCTCCTCTATCGTGGATACAACGCCGTCGAACTCGCGCGTACCGCGACGCTCGAGGAGACGGCCGCGTTGCTATGGGAATGCGAGGCGACGTGCTTCGACGATGCGCCCGATCCGCAGATCCCCGCGTCGGCCTGGCAAGCATGGATCAAGCAGACGCTCGCGAGCGCGCCGCACGAGCGCGCGCTCGTGATGCTGCCTGCCGCCGCGGCCCATCTGCCGCGCTTGTTTTCGGTGGGGAGGCAGGCGCAATTAGAAACCGCGCCGGTACTGTTACGGGTACTGGCTGCCTCGCTCGCGCAAGCGCCCTTATCGCGCGAACCGTTGCATCGGCAACTCGCGGCCGCCTGGGGGATTCGCAATCGCCGGCACCTGGAATTGCTGCGCGCCGCGCTCGTCGTATGCGCCGACCATGAGTTGAACGCGTCCACCTTCACGGTGCGATGTATCGCCTCCACGGGCATGCATTTCTTCGGAGCGGTGACAGGCGGACTTGCGGCGCTCGCCGGTCCGCGTCACTGCGGCGAGACGATGCTCGTCACCGCCCTATTTCACGAGGCTCGGGAAGCGGGCGACGTGGACCGCTATCTTGCCGCGCGACTCGCGCGAACCGATATCGTACAACGCACCATCTTGCCGGGCTTCGGCCACATGCTTTATCCGAACGGCGATCCGCGCGCGACGGTATTGCTCGAGATGCTCGCCGAACAGGCCGCCACGCGCGCCGAACGCCAGACACTGGACCATATCGATTCGATCGTGCGGGCGGCCTACGATGCGACGGAACTCGCACCCACTGTCGACTTCGCGCTATCCGCGCTGGAACGCGTGCTTGCGCTGCCGCAAGGCGCGGCATTCTCGTTGTTCGCGCTCGGCCGGGCCGCAGGTTGGATCGCGCACGCCATGGAGCAAATCGAAGACGGCCGGCTCATTCGGCCGCGCGCGCGTTACGTCGGCCCCGACGAGCCGATGCGCTGATTGGCGCGCAGGCGGCCAAGCGCTTCGCCGCTCAAACTGCCGCGTGCCACCAGCGCCAAGCTTGGGCGCCCGCCGTTGCAGCCCTGGCAGCCGCTGCCGCGTTCGCCGAACGCGGCGCGTGCGCGCCGGTGCTCGGGGCATTCCCGCTCAGCTGTGTCCCACCGCTCGCGCCGATGAGCGATAAGCGCACGTCGCCGCGCCCCGAGCCGATCCAAGCCCGCGTCCCCGCCGGTAGCACAAACGATTCGCCCGGATCGACCCAATAATCTTCGGCGTCGCCTTCGAACGTCAGCCAAAGCGTGCCCGCCTTCACTTCGACGACGAGCGCGCGGTCCACGCGCCATGCCGTCGCGGGTTCGTCGTATCCCATTTCAAACGTCCGGATCTCGCGCATCGCCCTACTCCTTCAAAAATATTCCGTCTACGCATTATTGCGACGGCGCGACTACAATCACATGCACAGTACCGAACAGTTTTGTCCGAACTGTTCAGTTGAAACGCCGAACAGTCGGAGCAGACGCATGGACATCAAAATCGCCCGCGATAGCGCGGTCCCGATGACCGAGCAGATCGTCGCAGCCATGGAACAGTGGATACGTTCGCGCGAGGCACATGCGGGCGCGAAGTTGCCGTCGATCCGCCAGCTTGCGCACGATTGCGCCATCAGCCGCTTTCCGGTGATCGAAGCCTACGACCGGCTCGTATCGTTGGGCCTTGTGGAATCGCGCCACGGATCAGGGTTCTACGTGAGCGCGAGCGCGCATACCGCGCTCGATCGCGCGGGCGCGTCCGATCCGCGCCGCGCGGAGGAGGAATCGAATTACATCCTCCAGCAATTCAACCATCCCGGCGAGACCCTCAAGCTAGGCAGCGGGTTCATTCCAGAGGCATGGCGCGATATGGAAGGCATCGCGCAAGCCGTGCGGCACGTTGCGCGCACGGATCCCGGCTCGTTGATCGACTACGCCACGCCGCTCGGCAACCCTACGTTGCGCGAGCACCTTCAGGCGCGTATCGCACCGCTCGGAATCGCCGCGGACGCCTCGCAAATCTTGATCACGCTCGGCGCGAGCCAGGCGATCGACCTAATCGTTCGCTATCTGCTGCGCGCGGGCGATACGATGTTCGTCGAAGATCCGGGCTACTACAACTTGTTCGGGCTACTGAAGTTGCACGGCATCAACGTGGTGGGGATTCCGCGCACGGCGACCGGCCCCGACATCGATGTGTTGCAGGCGCAACTGAAGCGGCACCGCCCGCGTGCGCTCTTCATCAATTCGGTCTTCCACAACCCCACGGGAACGATCTTGGCGCCCTCGGTCGCCTTTCGCCTGCTGCAACTCGCGCACGAGTACGACTTCACGATCGTGGAAGACGACATCTATGCCGATTTCCAAGCGGCGGCCACGGACCGTCTCGCGGCGCTCGATCAACTCGAACGCGTCATTTACATCGGCGGGCTATCGAAGACATTGTCCTCGTCGCTGCGAATCGGCTTCATCGCCGCGAGCCGCAAAACCGTCAAAGCCTTGGGCGACATCAAGATGCTCACGAGCATCAGCGGATCGCAATTTGCCGAAGCGGTCGCGTTGACGATGCTCGAACGAGGCGCTTACCGCAAGTTCCTCGAGAGGCTGCGCCGGCATATGAGCGACGCGCTCGGCGCGACCGCGCGCACGCTCGAGGCCAACGGCTGGCAATTGTTCGCGCCACCCGTGGGCGGCAAGTTCATTTGGGCTCGCGTACCGCACATCGACGATTCGCAGTCGTTGGTCGATTGCGCGGCCGCCTGCGACGTCACGATCGCGACGGGCACCTACTTCCGTCCACATAGCGAGCCGAGCCCCTGGATTCGCATCAACGCGGCTTACGCCCAAGACCGTCGCGCTCACGCGTTTTTCGCGCGCGCGAGGCAATGGGAGCCGGCCGGCGAGCACGAGGCTTCGGCGCTCGCCGAACGCGCGCTTGCCGATTAGGGGTGCACCTGTCCCGCCAGCACGCCCCTTTACGGTGCCGCGATCGCGCGATCGGGGCACCACGTCTGTGCGTCCGGGCACGCCTCGGCACGCACGACGCAAGACGTGCGGGCCGCCGGTATGCGTTTTGACATTGCGCATGGAACTTGCTCTTGTATGCTGTACAGTTCGTAGTTGACGTCAAGCGTCATCGCGTCGAAGGCACCTGGGAGCGCCGTTTCAAGCGTACGCCGGTGTCTGTTTTCACCTCGTCGAATTCCCCATGAGCATGATCGATCTGGATCCTCCCGGCTTTCAGCCGCCTCGTCCCGTCGCGGACGACGCGGGTAGCCGCCGCACCGTCGTCTATGGCGGCTACACCGTGTTCAGCGTGTTCCAGCCGGTCTTTTCGGTCTCGCATCGTCGCGCGATCGGCTATCACGCCTCATTGCGCGCGCACGACGAACAGGGGCGGCAGGTTCCTTCGCGCGACGTCTTCGCGCAAGCCGCGCGGCGCGGCGATTTGCTGGAGTTGGGGCGGCTCGCCGAATCGCTTCATTTGGGCAATTTCAGCGCGATCGACGGCCACGACGAATGGCTCTTTCTGAGCCTGCATCCCGCCGCGCTCATGGACACGAGCTACGGCGATGCCCTGCTCGCAAACCTCAAATCGCTCGGCCTGCCACCGCAGCGCGTCGTCCTCGAGGTGCCGGAGCAGGCAGGCGGTGAGACGGGGCGCTTCGCCGAGATCGTCGACGGGCTACGCAAATCGGGGTTTCTGATCGCGCTTGGCGGCTTCGGGGCCAAGCATTCGAACGTCGATCGCGTTTGGCATCTGCATCCGGATATCGTCTCGCTCGATCGAGGCATCCTCGCGCAGGCCAGCGAGCACTCGCATTTCGAACGCGTGTTGCCTCAGCTCGTCTCGCTGTTACACGAATCGGGACAGCTCGTGCTCATGGGCGGCCTCGCCACCGAGCGCGACGCTTTGATTGCGCTCGAATGCAATGTGGACTTCGTGCAAGGCAGCTACTTCGCCGAGCCGAGCGCGCAACCGGTTGAACCCCAGGCCGCGGCCGGGCTCATCGATGCGCTCTCGGCGGCATTGCGCAAGCGCGTCGCTGCCCGCGAGCGCGCGCAGACGGAGCGCCTCGAGCCCTATGTCAGGTCGCTAGAGCAAGCGTGCGGGCGTTTCGTGGCGGGCGAGCCGGCGCTCGCCGCTTTCGATGCGCTGCTTGCGCTGCCCGATACCGCGCGCTGCTTCGTACTCGACGCCCAAGGCAGGCAGATCGGCGACAACGTCGTGCCGAGCGGTCGCGTGTCGCGACGCGCCAAGCGCTTCCGGCCGCTCTTGCATTCGGAAGGCGCGAACTGGGCACATCGTCCGTACTTCACGGAAGCGGTTCGAGCCCCCGGGCCCGTACATTTGACGGCACCGTATCTATCGCTGAACGAAGCGCACTTGTGCGTGACGGCATCGATTGCCGCGCAAACGGCTCGTGGGCTACAGGTGCTGTGCGTCGATATCGATTGGGAAGCGGCGTCGAGCCGTCGATAAGCCGTTCTCATTGACGAGCGGCGAACGCGTTCGCGGAAATTCGACTGAGGAAATGAGACTGCCGATCGGAAAAGACGCCTAGGAATTGGCGCGCGTCGGCAAAGCAAGCGGGAAAGCGGTAGACGCGTTGCGGCGCGTGTCGCGGATGAGCGCAGGCGTTACGCCGCGCATGAAGTCGTCATGGGCGTGCGGCCGGCGATTCGCGACAACAATTGGGCGATCGCGCGCGAGCCGAAGCGCCGATTGAGCGCATCCACTTCCGCCCCGCTCGTGACGAGCGCAAACTCACCCTCCCAGCCGCCCGATCGTCCACGCTTGAACGAAAAGCGAACCAGGCCGACGACTTCGCACGCGCGCACGAGTGCGAAGGCGCCCCCCCAATCGGACGGTAGTGCATAGGCCTCGAACGCGGCATCTTCGCTTTGCGCCGCGGCGCGTTCGACAGCGGAACGCGCAGCACCGGCACTGGCGCCGCGGGCCGCCGCAGCCGTCACCGCCGTTCGAACCGCGAACAGCTGCAACGCGCCGGCGGCATCGGCCCCATGGATCGCATCGCGCAGTCGCTCGAAACTGCCCATACCCGACTCTCCCGCCTCGGCCCGATCGCGCGACCGCCCGTCCACCGCGTGTTGCTCGCGATTCGCAAGACGCTGGCGCGCCCGATGGGCCAGTTGCCGGCAATGCGCGGCCGTCTTGCCGACGACCTCGGCGATCTGCGCATAGTCGTAGTCGAACGCCTCGTGCAGGACGAACGCGGCGCGCTCGTCCGGCGACAGGCGCTCGAGCAACAGCGCGACCGCCTCCGACACCGACGCCGCGCGCATCGCCTCGTCCTCCGCGGAGGGGACCCACTCGTCGAGCCAAGGCTGCATCAGCCAATCGTTCGCACGCGCCGTCTGCTCGGATTGCAGCCGGCGGATACGGTCGATTGCCAGGCGCGTCGTTACCGTCGTCAGCCAAGCGAGCGGCGTACGCAGCTCGTGAGCGGCGGCCGCGTGCCATTTGAGCCATGCGTCCTGCACGACGTCCTCGGCTTCGGCCCGACTGCCGAGCATGCGATAAGCGATGGAGATGAGCCGCGCGCGGGCGGCCTCGAAACCCGATGTTTTCTCTATTTCTTCTTGCGTCATTGAATTGGCTCCCAGATTCGAGCTTTCGGCGCGCCGTGCGCCTTCGTCAGGTTGACGTTCGAGCATGCTCCGATGTGACGAGCATGCGGATGTTTTTTTCCGTAGGCCGGCTCATGCGGCGGATTCATCGGCCGAGCGTCACATCGCCGTTCGGCCAAGCGTCATGACAGCAAAGACCGCTTGCGAGGCGTATCCTCGTTAAGCGGACATCGTCGATTCTCATTTGAGGAGCGCCATGCCTTTCCTTCCCACTAGCCAGCTCGTGCCGACCGTCATCGAACAATCGGGCCGGGGCGAGCGCGCCTACGACATCTATTCGCGCCTGCTGCGCGAGCGGATCGTGTTCCTGGTCGGTCCCGTCACCGACGAAACGGCAAGCTTGATCGTCGCCCAGATGCTCTTTCTCGAATCGGAGAATCCCGAGAAGGATATTTTTTTCTACATCAATTCGCCGGGCGGCTCCGTGTACGACGGCTTCGCCATCTACGACACGATGCAGTTCATCAAGCCGCAAGTCTCGACGCTATGCACCGGATTCGCGGCCAGCATGGGTTCGTTCCTGCTCGCCGCCGGCGCGAAGGGCAAGCGCTTCGCACTGCCGAACGCGCGCATCATGATTCACCAGCCCTCGGGCGGCAATCAAGGCACGGCGGCCGACATCGAGATTCAAGCGAAAGAAGTGCTGTTTTTACGGGAACGGCTCAATAGCGTCCTCGCGGAGCGTACCGGTCAATCGATCGAACAGATCGCCAAGGATACCGATCGCGACAATTTCATGTCGGCAATCGCGGCAAAAGAGTATGGGCTAATCGACGACGTACTCGCCGACCGAATCTCGCTCGCCGACTTCGCGCGCCGCAATACGCTCTAGTTGCCCGCATCGCGCGGACCGCGTCAATGTGCGAACGGCGCCGCAGATGGCGCCGTTGCATGAAAAAAGGCTCTCCGATGCGAAGAGCCTTTTCGATGCATGGGTGCTCGATGCGGCACCCATGCCGTCGTGGTCAGCGATGACTTACGCGAAGTTCTTCGCGGCGAAATCCCAGTTCACGAGGTTCCAATACGCTTCGACGAACTTCGGACGCGCATTGCGGTAGTCGATGTAGTAGGCATGTTCCCACACGTCGATCGTCAGCAGCGCCTTGGCGTCGGTCGTCAGCGGCGTTGCGGCGTTGCTCGTCGACACGATGTCGAGCGAACCGTCGGCCTTCTTTACGAGCCACGTCCAGCCCGAACCGAAGTTGCCCACGGCGGCCTTCGAGAACGCTTCCTTGAACGCGTCGAAGGAGCCCCACTTCGCGTTGATCGCGTCACCCAGCGCACCGCTCGGCGCGCCGCCGCCTTGCGGCTTCAGGCAATTCCAGAAGAACGTGTGATTCCAAACTTGCGCGGAGTTGTTGAAGACACCGCCCGACGACTTCTTGATGATCTCTTCGAGTTGCAGGTTCTCGAACTCGGTGCCCTTGATCAGGTTGTTCAAGTTCGTCACGTAGGCTTGGTGGTGCTTGCCGTAGTGAAATTCGAGCGTTTCCTCCGACATATGCGGAGCGAGCGCGTTCTTCGCGTACGGCAGCGGCGGGAGCGTATGTTCCATGGTGCTGTTCCTTCTGTGTTATGGGGAAGTAGGCGGCTAACGCTTGGAGCACTGGATTGTAGGCGAGTTGGAATAACCCCGCAAACGAGCGGCCTTTATGGGCAGCATTGACCGTCAGCCGCCGTAATCAGCGTAAAAAATGCTCCCGCAACGCGCATTTCGTCGCATGGATGGACGGAAATGACCGACGATCGATCCCCGATCGTCGCAGCTGCGTGCAAACGGCGCGTTCGGCGCATTCGGCGCGACCGAATCGCGCCGCCGATCAAAAGCCGTCGGCAAGCCGGGCCTGCACGTCCTTGAGCGTCACGTCGACCACGCCCTCGGCCACATGAACGGTCAAGCGCTTGTCTCGTTTCAATGACGAAGGCGATCGCACCGCACGCCCCGTTTGGGCGTCGATGAGTGCCGCGTAGCCACGCTCGAGCGTACGCTGCGGACTCAGCACCTCGAGCCGCGCCTCGAGCGTCGCCACCTGCGCCAAACGGCGCTCGCGTTGCCGCTCGATACCGACGGCGAGCCGGCGCGACAAGCCCGCGAGCGCGGCGCGCGGCGCGGCGAGATCGGGCCGCCAGCGCTGCCAAGAAAGCCGGACGATCGCGAAGCGCGCCTGAGCATCGCGCAACGGGCGCCCGCCCGCCGAGGCCAAGCGTGCCTGCAATTGCTGAAGATGCGAGCGTTGCCGGCGCAGACGCTCGGCCGGACTCACGAGCCTGCGCGCCAGCCAGTCGAGCTGCTGCTCGCGCCGTTCCATCAGGCGCCCGAACCCGCGCGCCAGCGCCGCCGTGCGGTGATCCAACTCACGGAGCAGCATCGTTCGCTGCGGACTCACGAGTTCGGCGGCGCCCGTGGGCGTCGGCGCACGCATGTCCGCTGCGAAATCGGCGATCGTGAAATCCGTCTCGTGCCCCACGCCGCTTACGACCGGCAACTCGCTGGCGGCAATCGCGCGCGCGAGCCTCTCCTCGTTGAACGACCAAAGATCTTCGATCGAGCCGCCTCCGCGGCAAACGATCAGCACATCGACTTCCCGGCGCGCATTCGCCGTCTCGACCATCGCGGCCAGCTTTTCGCTGGCGCCCGCGCCTTGAACGGGTGCGGGATAGACGATGACAGCCACGTGCGGGGCTCGGCGCGCGAGCGTCGTGAGCACGTCGCGCAGCGCTGCGGCTTGCAGCGACGTGACGATGCCGATCGCACGCGGATGCGTGGGCAAAGCCCGCTTGCGCTCGGCCGCGAAGAGCCCCTCCGCTTCGAGCTGCGCCTTCAGCTTCAGGAATTGCTCGTAAAGGCGCCCCATGCCGGTACGGCGGACGGCCTCGACGTTCAGTTGCAGCTCGCCGCGCGGCTCGTACATCGTCACCAGCGCGCGCACCTCGATCTTGTCGCCTTCGCGCGGGGTGAATTCCGCGTACTGGGCGCGGCCGCGGAACATGACGCAACGCATCTGCGCCCCGGCATCCTTGATCGAAAAGTACCAATGACCGCTCGCCGCACGTGTGAAATTCGAGACTTCCCCCGCCACCCAGACGAGCGGAAACGAGCGCTCGAGCATCGTGCCGATCGCACGATTGAGCACCGAGACGGGAACGGCCATATCGGCCTCGAACGCGGCGGCGGGAAGCGGCGTCGACGCGCCGCCGGGCGGAAATGGGGGGCGAGATTGCATGCGAAACCTTATTCGGACCGGTCAGGACAATAGACCGCCCGGCGGCGCCCGTCCAGTGTCCCCGTCATTGCATGCAAGGTTTCCCACATAGCGAAGCGCCATCAGACGTGGCCGACAACACCGAAGAAAACTCGCGAATCGCGCGACATCATGTTTCAAGTAATTGATTTTTATAGATTATTTTTACGAATACCATCGTGCTTGGCCGATAAGAAGTCCTATTTATCGGCCTTCCCGGTCGCCACCTCGGAAGTTCTTCACAGAGTTATCCACAGGCGGTGCATCGCAGTGAAGCCCTGCGCAAAGTACGCCGAGGGGGCTCGGCGCGCTTGCGGCGCCCTTGCGGCGCGCGCTACAGTGCCGGCTCCCGACTCCGCGCTTTCACCAACTTGACGTCTACTTCCGCCCGATGAATCGCATGGCCGACCGAATCAAAGCACGCGCCGAAGCTTACGTCACGCGCGAATGGCAGCGCCGCGGCACGTTTGCCTGGGCCATGACGCCGTTCGCCGGTGTGTTCGGCGCGATCGCCGCTATGCGGCGCGCGACGTTCGCGCTCGGCTGGCGCGAATGCGTGAGCGTCGGCGTACCGGTCGTCATCGTCGGCAACGTCACCGTCGGCGGTACCGGTAAGACGCCGACCGTCATCGCGCTGGTCGAGGCGCTGCGCGCCGCGGGCTTCACGCCGGGCGTGGTCTCGCGCGGGTACGGCGCCAAAGGCGACGAGCCGCGCCCCGTCACCTCGAGTTCGTCGGCCAAGCAGGTGGGCGACGAGCCGGTGCTGATCGCACGGCGCACGAGCGCGCCCGTTTGGGTCGCGCGCGATCGCGTCGCTTGCGCGAAGGCGCTGCGCGAGGCGCATATCGATGTCGATGTCATCGTCAGCGACGACGGCTTGCAGCATTACCGACTGGCGCGCGACGTCGAACTCGTGCTGTTCGATCAGCGCCTGGCCGGGAATGGCTTCTTGCTGCCCGCCGGCCCCTTGCGCGAACCGCTTTCGCGCCGGCGCGACGCCACGCTCGTGAACAATCCGTTCGAGCGCACCCTGCCGCCGTGGCCCGATACGTTCGCGCTGTCGCTGACACCGGGGGACGCCTGGCATCTGGGCGAGCCGGGTCTGCGGCGCCCGCTCGCGCAGTTCGCCGGCGAGCGCGTCCTGGCCGCGGCGGGCATCGGTGCGCCGGAGCGCTTTTTCGCGACGCTGCGCGCGGCCGGCCTCGCCCCGGCCACCAGGCCGCTGCCCGACCACTACGCGTTCAACGACAACCCGTTCGCGGGCGATCGCGTCGACGCGATCTTGGTGACCGAGAAGGATGCAGTAAAATTGAACGCTTGGCGTGACCCTCGTATCTGGGTAGTCCCGGTCGAAGCCACGCTTCCTGCTCGCCTCATCGATTTGGTTGTGGAGAAACTCCGTGGACGCTCGCCTGCTTGAAATCCTCGTTTGCCCGATTTGCAAGGGGCCGCTGACCTACGACCGCGGCCAGCAAGAACTTATCTGCCAAGCCGATAAGCTCGCCTACCCGATCCGTGACGGTATCCCCGTGATGCTCGTCGACGAAGCGCGCCAAACCGTGGAAGGCACGCTCGTCGATCCGGCCGGCGGCGCCTGAAGCACCGCCCGCACGCTTGCGCCTTACGTGACACCGTCTTTCTCCGCACCGCGATGACCGTCAACGCCAGTCTCGATACGCCGCCTTTCATCGCGGTCGTTCCCGCTCGCCTCGCTTCCACTCGTCTACCTGAGAAACCGCTCGCCGACATCGCCGGCAAGCCGATGGTCGTACGCGTGGCCGAACGCGCACGCGAGGCGGGTGCGCAACGGGTGCTGATCGCAACCGACGACGCCCGCGTACTTCAAGCCGTGCAAGCCCATGGGTTCGACGCCTTACTCACGCGCGCCGACCATCCGTCGGGCACGGATCGGCTCGCCGAAGTGGCGGCGCGGCTCGCGTTGCCCGACGACACGATCGTCGTCAACGTGCAAGGCGACGAGCCGCTGATCGACCCCGCATTGGTACGCGACGTTGTGTCGCACCTTGCGGCGCATCCCGATTGTGCGATCGCGACCGCCGCTCATCCGATTGCCGACGCCGCGGAAGTTTTCAATCCGAACGTCGTGAAAGTCGTGCTCGATGCACGCGGGGTCGCGCTGTACTTTTCGCGTGCGCCGATCCCGTGGCAACGCGATGCCTATGCGCCGCAATGCGGCGAGCGCGCGATCGACGTCGCGGCGATGCCTGCGCCGCAAGCCGGCGCGGTCCTTCGCCACATCGGCTTGTATGCGTACCGCGCGCGGTTTCTGCGCACGTATCCGTCGCTCGCTCAAGCACCGATCGAGCACGCGGAGATGCTCGAGCAGTTGCGTGCGATGTGGCATGGCGAACGCATCGCGGTGCTCGTGACAAGCGATGCGCCGGCGCCCGGCGTCGACACGTTGGCCGATCTCGAGCGCGTGCGCACACTTTTCCTGTCAAAGGCCTAACCTTTTCCGGTCGAAGCGCTAACGACCCATGGCATAATCAGGGCCGATTGCGCGAGCATCTCGCACCATTCGCTTCCGATTCCCGTTCGTTTCGCTTGGTCGCCCACCGGCGGCCGACCGCATCGTACCGACGATGCGGCGCGCCCAGCGCGTGTGACCGATGCGCCTTTGCGCCGCTGGCGACGCAACGGATGGAAGCGCGTTTGCCATTGGCATTCTCGAGTTTGCGTTTTGCGTATCGCGCCGCAGCATTCACATTCGATTCGGAGAACAGCATGCGTTTGATCCTGTTGGGCGCGCCGGGCGCCGGCAAGGGTACCCAGGCTAACTACATCAAAGAAAAATTCGGGATCCCGCAGATTTCGACCGGTGACATGCTGCGCGCCGCCGTCAAGGCCGGCTCGCCGCTCGGCATCGAAGCGAAGCGCTTCATGGACGCGGGGGAACTCGTACCTGACACGCTCATCATCAATCTCGTGAAGGAACGGCTCCTCGAAGCCGATTGCAAGAACGGTTACCTGTTCGACGGTTTCCCGCGCACGCTGCCGCAAGCGGAAGCAATGAAGGAAGCCGGCGTCGCGATCGACTACGTGCTGGAGATCGACGTTCCGTTCGACGAGATCATCGTTCGCATGAGCGGCCGCCGCACGCACCCGCAGTCGGGCCGCACTTATCACGTCAAGTTCAATCCGCCGAAGGTCGAAGGCCAAGACGACGTGACGGGCGAGCCGCTGATTCAGCGCGACGACGATAAGGAAGAGACCGTGAAAAAGCGTCTCGACGTCTATGTCGCTCAGACGAAGCCGCTCGTCGACTACTATCAGCAATGGGCGCAACGCGGCGTCGAAAACGGGTTGAGCGCGCCGCAGTATCGGCGTATCTCGGGCCTCGGCAGCGTCGACGAAATTCGTCAGCGCGTGTTCGAAGCGCTGAAATAACGCGCCGTCAACCCAGCACAACCCGCCCCCGAAGGCGGGTTTTTTTACGCCCGCGAGCGATTACAATCGTCGGCGGCCCGCGCGCCTACCGGTCACGAGCCGGGCGGCAACGGGAATGCACCCTCTTGAAAAAATGAAAGGAGCATCAGCATGGAGATTCGCGGCAACGCATTTTTGGTCACCGGCGGCGCGTCGGGCCTCGGCGCGGCAACGGCACGGCTTTTCGCCGAACAAGGCGGCAAGGTCGTCATCGCCGATTTGAACGAAGATGCCGGCACTCAGCTCGCGAGCGAACTTGCGGGCGCGTTCGTCAAATGCGACGTGAGCCGCGAGGCGGATGCGAAGCAGGCCGTCGAAGCCGCGACGCGTCTCGGCCCGCTCGTCGGGCTCGTGAACTGCGCAGGCGTCGCGCCGGCGATTAAGACGGTCGGCAAGGACGGCCCTCACCCGCTCGACAAATTCCAACGCACGATCGAAATCAATTTGATCGGCACGTTCAATATGCTGCGGCTCGCGGCCGTCGAGATGGCGAAAAACGAGCCCAACGCGAACGGCGAGCGCGGCGTAATCGTCAATACGGCCTCGGTCGCGGCATTCGACGGACAAATCGGTCAAGCGGCGTACGCCGCATCGAAAAGCGGCGTGGCGGGTATGACGCTGCCGATCGCACGCGATCTGTCGCGCAATGCGATCCGTGTGATGACGATCGCGCCCGGTATCTTCGAAACGCCGATGCTGCTCGGCATGCCCAAGGAAGTGCAGGATGCGCTCGGCGCGATGGTGCCGTTCCCTCCGCGCCTCGGCAAACCGAACGAGTATGCGATGCTCGTGAAGCAGATCTTCGACAACCCGATGCTCAACGGCGAAGTGATTCGCCTCGACGGCGCGATTCGGATGCAGCCGAAGTAAATCGGCCCGCACAGCGCAACGTATCAGACGAAAACGCCCGACCAGCGCTTGCGCGCCGGCCGGGCGTTTCTTCATTCGGCGTGCTTCGCTTCTACATGTCGCCGTGATCGGTACGTTGGCGCAATTCGTTCAGTTGCGATTCGACGGCCGTAGCGTCCTCGGCATCGGGACAATCTTCGAGGTAACGCTCCAGGTCCTGAAGTGCCGGTCGCAGATAGTCGAGCCGCGCATAGGCAAAGCCTCGGTCGCGCACTTCCTCGATATTGCCGGGCAACAACACGACGAGCCGCTGCTGGACCGCCAGTAGGCGTTGCCATCGTTCGGACTGCAAATAAACGGCCTTCAAGTTGCGTAGCATCCGCGCGACGATCTCGCGCGGCGTCGCGGGCTGCAACAACATGCGCAAGGCGTTGCCGACCGACTGCTCCGTATGCGAGATATACGGCTCGAGCATGTCGACCATCTGCGCCTCGGAAAGCGACTGGCCCGTCGTGGGATCGAGCATGACATCCCCTTCGGGCAGCGTCATGCGCAGCAGAAAGTGCCCGGGGAACGATACGCCTTTGACCGGTACGCCGATTTGCTCGCCTAGCTCCAGATAGAGCACGGCCAGCGAGATCGGGATTCCGCGCCGGCGTTTGAGCACGACGTTCAGATGGCTGTTGTCCGGGTCGTAGTAATCGTTCAGATTGCCCGCGAAGCCGAGTTCGCGGAAAAAAAAGCGGTTCAGCGCGCCGATTTTTTCAGTCAAATCGGCGCCTTCCGGAAGCCGTCGTTTGATTCGCAACGCGAGTTCGTCCAACTCCGCGAGCACGCCTTCGAGGTCGAGATCGGGATAGGTGTCCTGCGCAAGCGAAATCGCCGTCTCGGTGAGCGGCAGGCTGTCGTCGTCGGCAACGAGGGTGGCGAAGTAGTCGAGTACGGATGTCATGACCGTTACTTAGTACGCCTTCTGAAGTAAGCGTATTTGAAGCCCATGAGCCCAAGCATACTGAAATATAGTGCGGCGAATATCACGAGACACGCAGCCAGCAGCGCGATGCGCTCGAGTGGGTGATGACGCAAGCCGATCCAGTCGAAATTGACCGCGCACCAGTGCATGGCGCCCGCGAGCATCAACGACGAACCCGCCAACTGGACGAGAAATAACAGCCACCCGCTCGACGGAGTATAGATCCGGCGCCGGCGCAAACCGATGAATAACAACGAAGCGTTTACGCAAGCGCCGAGCCCGACGCTCAACGTGAGGCCGGCGTGCCCCAATATAGGCACGAACACATAGTTCGATAGCTGCGTAACGACGAGCACCGCGATGCCGATCTTCACGGGCGTCTTGATGTCCTGCTTGGCGTAAAAGCCCGGCGCCAGGATCTTGATGAGGATGAGGCCCACGAGCCCCACGCCGTATGCCGCCAGCGCTCGCCCGACCATGACGACCGAATGCGCGTCGAAACGGCCGTAGTCGAAGAGCGCGGCCGTGAGCGGTTCGGAGAAGACGAATAGCGCCAATGCACTCGGCACGGCGAGCAAAAAGGTGACGCGCAATCCCCAATCGAGCAGCGAGGAGTACTCGTGCGGGTCGGCGTCCGCATGGGCTTTCGCGAGGCTCGGCAGCAAGATCGTACCGAGCGCGACGCCGAGCAGCGCCGTCGGAAACTCCATGAGCCGGTCGGCGTAGTAGATCCAGGAGACGGCGCCGGGCCCGAGGCGCGACGCAATGTTCGTGTTGATGATGAGGCTCAATTGGGCCACGGAGACGGCAAACGTGGCGGGAACCATTTTGACGAGCACGCGCTTCACGCCCCGGTGCGCGAGCGCGGCAAGCGGATTGAAGCCGATGCGCGGCGCCATGTCGATTTTGCGCAACCCGGGCAACTGGGCGACGAACTGCAACACCCCGCCGACGATGACGGCCCAGGCCAGCGCATAGACCGGCACCTTCATATGCGGCGCGACGAATGCGGCGGCGACGATGAACACGAGGTTCAGCAACACCGGCGCGAAGGCCGGCAGCGAAAACTTGCCGTAGGTATTCAGTACGCCGGCGGCCAGCGTCGTCAGCGAAATGAAGATGATGTACGGGAACATGATTCGCGTCATCGCCACCGCGAGCACGAATGCCTGCCCGTCGGCACGCAGCCCCGAGGCGACGCCGTAGACGACCCACGTCGCGCCGGCCACCCCGACGACGGAGACGGCCGCGAGCATCCAAGCGAGCACGGTCGACATGGCGTCGACCAGCGCTTTGGTCGCGTCGTGCCCTTGCTGGCTCTTGAATTCGGCCAGGATGGGCACGAACGCCTGCGAGAACGCCCCCTCGGCGGACAAGCGCCGCAACAGGTTAGGAATACGGAAAGCGACGTAAAATGCGTCGGTATATTGACTGGCGCCGAACGCACGGGCGATCAGCGTTTCGCGGGCCAGTCCGGTCACGCGCGACAGCAGCGTGAAGCCGCTGACCGTCAGCAGGGCTCGGAAGAGATTCATGGGGCCGAATTATACGGACACCGGCAGCTGCGTCGTCCGCATCGAGTATCGGCGAAACGCGCCACCGGCCGCATCGATGGGTTTCGAGGACGTCGGCTACGCGACCGAGCGGACATCCGGCCCCTTTCGAGCGCACACACGCTCGCGAGTTGCAGCGGCGCCTCATCCGGCTCGCGCTTGCCATCTATCTGATTTTGTTGCTATACTCGCGCGTTTCGAAGCTCGACCTCGGTCGCCGACCGGCCTTTCCTCGTTTTTGGCCGGCCCCGGTTGCTGGCTGAGAGGCCGGCTAAGGACCCCATGGCGGGCGCCGGCTAGTGGTCGCTAGGCGCCGTGTTCGCGGTGAATCGCGAAAACCACGAATACGCTTCGCCGAAGTTTTTGCACTTCCGGGCAATCGCTTCCGGAAGTTTGGACCAAAAAGCGGCACTCGATCGGCCTACCGGCCGGGCGCCGAAACAGTACAGGACAAGGAACTCTCATGGCTAACTCCGCACAAGCACGCAAGCGCGCCCGTCAGGCCGCCAAGGCGAACTCGCACAACTCGGCTCTGCGCTCGAAGTACCGCACGGCAGTCAAGGCCGTTCGCAAGGCGATCGAAGCCGGCGACCAAGCCAAGGCAGCGGAGCTCTTCCGCGCGTCGGCCAAGACGATGGACATCATCGCCGACAAGAAGATCGTTCACAAGAACAAGGCCGCTCGCCATAAGAGCCGCCTGGCAGCAGCCATCAAGGGTCTGCAAGCCGCAGCGTAAGCAGCCTGGCCGCGGGTGCGTCATGCGCCCCGCGCCGATTGCGGTCGATACACGTCAGCCTATCGTTATCCGATAGGCCGATAGGCGAATCGACCGCAGACTGACTTCGCAACAAAAAAGCCCGCAATGTACGCATTGCGGGCTTTTTTGCGCGCTGGCTACGCGCAATCACCATCAAGGGACGACTCAAGGGACGCGAAACGCGGCCGACGCAACGGCCGCGAGAGCACACGGTGTAGCGGCCGGACGGGCCGGCCCGTTACGCTTTGCGCGAGGCGCCGTGATCGTCGGGCAGCTCGCACGCTTCGGTCACGACGAGATCGTTGTCTTTCGCGAAATTCATCACGAAGTCGAACGCCATCGGCTCGATGTCGCGCAACCGCGAATCGAGAATCACGCACTTGAGATCGCCGAGGAGGATGGGACGGACGTAGCGCGAATATTGCAACCGCGCGTTCGGACCTTGGGCGCCGGGACCGTAGCAGGACATAACCCCTGCGAGACGCTCCGACCAATCACTGGGCCGAAATTTCTTTCCGCCTTTCGTGATGCCTTGAATGAAGAATTCAGTGTGGGGTGCTTCGGCCATGTAACAAACCCATGAGACTCGCCCGAAGCCTGCCCGCCGGGCTTGGGAAAACCTGTCGATTATACCACCGCTACGCGCTTTTGCCGCACTGCACACAAACGGCGCCTGCGCCGCGGCGCAGGCGCGCAAGCGGGACTCGCCGGCTCGTCAAAAGTGGCGAAATCCTTTATGCTGCATACAGTTACCACATCCGACGGCGGCGCCGTCCGGTGCCTTCGCGCCGGGTGAAGCCCGCCGTATTTGCTTCATGGCCGCCAAACAAATCCGACACTACCTCCAGTTCAACGACTTCTCCCGGGACGACTACGAGTACGTGCTCGAACGCGCGCGCATTCTGAAACGCAAGTTCAAGAACTACGAGACGTATCACCCGCTGCACGATCGCACGCTTGCGATGATTTTCGAGAAGAACTCGACTCGCACGCGCCTCTCGTTCGAAGCCGGCATCTTCCAGTTAGGCGGTCATGCCGTGTTCATGAGCACGCGCGATACCCAACTCGGCCGCGGCGAACCGATCGAAGACGCCGCCCAGGTCATTTCGCGCATGGTCGACATCATCATGATCCGCACGTTCGGCCAGGACATCATCCGCCGCTTCGCGGAAAACTCGCGCGTGCCGGTCATCAACGGCCTGACCAACGAATACCACCCGTGTCAGGTCCTTGCCGATATTTTCACGTTCTACGAACATCGGGGCCCGATCGCGGGCAAGACGGTGGCGTGGGTTGGCGACGCGAACAACATGCTCTACACCTGGATCGAGGCGGCACAGATCCTCGAGTTCAAGCTGCGCATTTCCACGCCGCCCGGTTATAAGCTCGATCCGGCCCTCGTCGCGCCCGACAGCGCGCCGTTCTTCGAAGAATTCGCCGATCCGAACGAAGCGTGCCGAGGCGCCGATCTCGTGACGACCGATGTCTGGACCAGCATGGGGTTCGAGGCTGAGAACGAAGCGCGCAAGGCGGCGTTCGCGGATTGGTGCGTCGATTGCGAGATGATGGCCCTGGCCCAACCCGACGCATTGTTCATGCACTGCCTGCCCGCCCACCGCGGCGAGGAAGTCAGCGCCGATGTGATCGATGGGCCGCAAAGCGTCGTCTGGGACGAAGCGGAAAACCGGCTGCACGTTCAAAAGGCACTGATGGAGTTCTTGCTGCTCGGCAAGCTCAATCACTGACGCTCGCCGGCCCCCGTAACAACGCCGTACCGAACCGCCGCCGTCGTCATCGCCCTGTTAGACGACGACCGGCTCCGGTTCGAGCTGCACGCCAAAACGCGCACGCACGTCTTCCTGAATCGCGCGAGCCAACGCGAGCACTTCGGCGCCCGTCGCGCCGCCCCGATTGACGAGCACGAGCGCCTGGCGTTCGTGGACCGCTGCGCCGCCCATCGCTCGCCCTTTCCATCCGCACCGATCGATGAGCCAGCCGGCCGCCAGCTTCAGGCGCCCGTCGGCTTGCGGGTAGGACACGATTTGCGGCTCGCGGGCGCGCAACGCGTCGAACGTGGCCGCATCGACGACCGGATTCTTGAAAAAACTGCCCGCGTTGCCGAGGACGGCCGGATCCGGCAACTTCGCGCGGCGCACGGCGACCACGGCATCGAAAATCGCTTGCGGCGTGGCCGGCGCGCCGCTCGCTTCGATGGCGCGCGCGACGTCCGCATAGTCGGCGCGCGACGTCCACGCTTTCGGCAAGCGAAACGTCACGGCTGTAATCGCGAATCGATCGCGCCCTTCCCGCTTGAAAAAACTATCGCGGTAACCGAAACGGCATTGCGCCGCATCGAGCTCGACCGCCTCGCCGCTCGCCAATTCGATTGCACGCAGCGAATGGAAGCGTTCGGCCATCTCAAGGCCGTAGGCACCGATGTTCTGGATCGGCGCAGCGCCGACGGTGCCCGGAATCAACGCTAAATTCTCGAGCCCGGGGAAACCGTTCGCGAGCGTCCAGGCGACGAACCCGTGCCAGTTCTCTCCCGCGGCGGCCTCGACGTACCAGGCCTCGCCGTCTTCCCGCACGAGGCGTTTGCCCGCGAGCGCGACATGCAAGACGACCCCGTCGAAATCGCGCGTCAGCACGACGTTGCTACCGCCGCCGAGCACGAGATGCGGCGCGCCGCGCAAGCGGGGATCGCCCAACGCTGCGACAAATTGATCGGGCGTTTCGATGCGGCAAAACCACCGTGCGCGCGCATCGAAGCCAAACGTGTTGTAGGCACGCAGCGATTGGTCGGGTACAAGCACAAACGAATCAGGATCGGTCTGGGACATCGGCGAAAAGCGCGCTTGCGATGCAGCGTCGGGACAACCGTCGCACAATGCGACGTATCGCGCGGTACGGATGCAGCCCGGCGTTTTCTCGGAAGAAAGGCGTCGGTAAAATGGCGTTCGGTCGTGATTATAGCGAGTGCCCGCGACCGCGCGGGCACGCAAGCATGGATGCGTGCGGTCGATACCGCCGTTCAAAACTGAAGTCGGGAGAAATGAATATGCCGTCGTTTGATGTCGTCTGCGAAGCCAACATGGTCGAAGTCAAAAACACGATCGAGCAATCGAACAAGGAAATCTCAACGCGTTTCGACTTCAAAGGGTCGGACGCGCGCGTCGAGCAAAAGGAGCGCGAATTGACGATGTTCGCCGACGACGAGTTCAAGCTCGGTCAAGTCAAAGACGTGCTGCTCTCGAAAATGGCCAAGCGCAACGTCGACGTGCGCTTTCTCGATTACGGCAAAATCGAGAAGATCGGCGGCGACAAGGTCAAGCAGGTCGTGACGATCAAAAAGGGCGTGTCGGGAGATTTGGCCAAGAAGATCGTGAAGCTCGTGAAGGACAGCAAGATCAAGGTCCAGGCAAGCATTCAGGGGGACGCCGTACGTGTAACGGGCACCAAGCGCGACGATCTGCAAAGCGTCATCGCGATGCTGCGCAAAGACGTGACGGACACCCCGCTCGACTTCAACAACTTCCGCGACTGACGCGCGCCGCAGGCACGCCTCGCGCATCGCACGCGAGGCTGCCGCTAGCTAGGCGAGCGCGCCTCGCCCAGCCTATCGTGTGCGCATGCGCTCAACGCTTGCGTGCATGGGCCTCGCCCGTGCCGGGCTTCGCGGCGGCCTGCGCCCCGCCCTTCTTATCGCCGATCCGGCTTTCCGTGCCCGCGATCAGTTTCCCGATATTGGCGCGATGCCGCCAAACGAGCAGGGCGCTCATCGCGAACACCGACCACGCGATCTCGTTCTCGCCGAATAGGAAAATGTCGAATAGCGGCGCGAAAACGGCGGCCGCGAGCGCCGCAAGCGACGAATAGCGCAAGAAGAACGCGACGATGAGCCAAGTCAGCGCCGTGGAAAGGCCGAGCACCGGGTGAATCGCGAGCAGGACGCCGGCGGCCGTGGCCACCCCCTTGCCGCCCTTGAATTTGAAGAAGATCGGGTACAGGTGCCCGAGAAACACGGCGATCGCGGCCAGCGCAATCGCCGTATCGCCGAGGCCGAAGTGCGGACCGAAACGCGCGACGAGCCATACCGCCAGCCAGCCTTTGAACGCGTCGCCGAGCAGCGTCAGGATGGCCGCGGCCTTATTGCCGCTGCGCAGCACGTTGGTCGCGCCGGGGTTCTTCGATCCGTAGGAACGGGGATCGGCCAGCCCCATCGCGGCGCTGACGATCACGGCGAACGAGATCGATCCGATCAGATAGGCGGCAACGGTGGCGATCAACAATGACATAGAGGGGACTCTTTCTATCTACTTAGCGGGCAAACCGCGCAACGCGCGGGCGGCTCATTCTACCGAACGGTGCGGCTCAATCGACGCTCGCGCATTGAACGGGGCGCGCGTTCAGCAACGACGTCAAGGCGGACGGCGAAATACTGATCAGATAGCCGCGCCGTCCGCCGTTCAGATAAATCGAATCGAGTTCGAGGATGCTCGATTCGACATAGACGGGCATCGTCTTTTTCGTACCGAACGGCGATGTGCCGCCGATCAAGTAACCGGAATGCCGATTGGCGACCTCGGGCTTGCAGGGCTCGACGCGCTTCGCGCCGATCTGACGGGCGAGGTTCTTCGTCGAGACGGTGCGGTCGCCATGCATCAGAACGATCAGCGGCTTCGCGCTTTCGTCCTCCATGACGAGCGTCTTGACGACGCAATGTTCTTCCACACCGAGTTGACGCGCCGATTCCCCGGTCCCGCCATGTTCGACGTAGTCGTAAGGGTGCTCGCCGAAGCGCACGTCGTGGCGCCGCAGGAACTGCGTCGCCGGGGTCTCCGAAACATGTTTGCTTTTGCTCATCGGCGCATTGTAAGCGCAACCGTGCGCCCGTTCATCCGCCGTCTCGCCCAGCCGGCCTCATCCGCGCGGATGATGCGTCGCATGCAGCGTCTTCAAGCGCTCGCGCGCGACGTGCGTGTAGATCTGCGTCGTCGAGATGTCGGCATGCCCCAGCAACAGTTGCACGACGCGCAAGTCGGCCCCGTGATTGATGAGGTGCGTCGCGAATGCGTGCCGTAGCGTATGCGGCGAGAGGGGCGTTTGCACGTCTGCGGCACGCGCGTGACGCTTGATGATGTTCCAGAACTGCTGGCGCGTCATGCCTTCGCCGCGCGCCGTCACGAACAGCGCATCGGCCGCGCGCGCGCCCATGAGCGCCGGGCGCGCGTCGCGCAGATACCGCGCGATCCAGCCGTGCGCCTCTTCGCCGAACGGCACGAGGCGCTCTTTGGAGCCCTTGCCCATCACCCGCACGACGCCCTCGTTGAGCCCCACCTCCACGGTCTTGAGCGCAACGAGTTCGCTGACGCGCAAGCCGCTCGCATACATCAACTCGAGCATCGTGCGATCGCGCAAGCCGAGGGGCGTGTCGACGTCGGGAGCCGCCAACAGCGCTTCGACCTGTGCCTCGCTCAATGTCGACGGGAAACGCGGCGCCTGCTTCGCCGAGCGGATACGCATCGTCGGATCCACGCTCACGCGATGCTCGCGCAATGCCCAAGCGTAATAACGACGAAAGACCGAGAGCCTGCGATTCGCCGACGTCGGTTTGCCGTCGCTACGTGCCGCCAGATAGCCGTTGATGTGCCGCTCCGCCGCCGCATCGATGCCGGCGCCGTGCGTGCGCGCGAGCCAATCGGCGAAGAGCCGCAAATCCCGGCCATAGGCGTCGAGCGTATTGCGCGAGAGTCCGTGTTCGAGCCATAGCGCATCGCCGAACGTATCGATCGCGCGCACGTTGGCCGCTTGGAGCGCCAACACCGCCGGGTCGACCGGCGGCTCCTGCGACGGGACGGCCGGTGCCGCCACCTCGCTCGCTTCGTTCGTCTCGCTCATAACCCCAATGCCAGTTGCGTACTCTCGTGAGCGATGAGCCAGCGTTTCACGCGCGGATAAAAACCGTCGCCCGCATGATGCGAAAAACCGCCGAGGCCGTTCGCCGCCACCACGCGGTGGCAAGGCACGACGAGCGGGAACGGATTGTCGCCACATGCCTGCCCCACGGCTCGCGCCACACCGCCGACTTGCGCGGCGAGCGCGCCGTAGGTCAGCACGCTGCCGAGCGGGATCTCGCACATTGCCTGCCAGACGCGCCGTTGGAACGGCGTACCGGCCTCGGCGAGCGGCAAGTCGAACGGTGCGGCGGCATCGGCCAAATAACGCTCGATTTGCGCCACGGCCCGTTCGGCGATCGCCGAATCGGGCGCCCGAAACGGAACCGAATCTTCGAGATAGACGATCGAGCGCACGACGCCCGCGGCGGCATCGACTTCGATCCCCACTTTGCCGAACGGCGCACTCACGACGGCGTCGTACATCGATTCCCTCCGGTGGATGACAGCGGCTTTGACGCCCCGTAGCTTACGCCGCTTGCAGCGCCCAGTGCACGTGCTCGCGCACGAGCGGCGACGGATCCTCGGCGCGGGCGCGCAATGCGTCGACGATTGCCTCGCGCGCCGCCTCGCCGCCCGCCACCCGCTCGGCCCGCAAGGCATTGCCCATCGCCACCGCGAGATTGCGCAGCCATCGCTCATGGCCGATACGCCGGATCGCGCTGCCTTGCATGCGCGTATCGAACGCCTCGGCGCTCCAAGCGAACAGATCGACGAGCGTCGCCCGATCGAGTCCATGGCGCACGTCGAAGTCATCGACGGGCGCCGCCTGCGCGAATTTGTTCCAAGGGCAGACGAGTTGACAGTCGTCGCATCCATAGATGCGGTTGCCGATCAGCGGCCGCAAGGCTTCGGGTATGCTGCCCGCAAGCTCGATCGTCAGATAGGAAATGCAGCGGCGCGCGTCGACGCGATACGGGCCGACGATCGCCCCGGTCGGGCACGCGTCGATGCAGCGCGTGCACTGCCCGCAATGCGCTCCGGCCTCGCGCGTCGCACGCTCGGGCGCACTCTGCGCATCGGTCGGCAACGCGATGTCGACGTAGATTTCACCGAGAAAAAACATCGAACCCGCGTCGCGCTCGAGCAGCAGCGTGTGCTTGCCGCGCCAGCCGACGCCGGCCTTTTGCGCGAGCGCGACTTCCAGCACGGGAGCCGAATCGCTGAAGACGCGATAGCCGTAGGCGCCGATCGCGCCCTCGATGCGCTCGGCCAGATGCTGCAACCGCTGGCGCATCACCTTGTGGTAATCGCGCCCACGGGCATAGAGCGACACGATAGCCGTCGTCGGGTCGGCCAGACGCGCCAGTTCGCGCGCGCGCCAATCGCCGGCTTCGCCGTGCGGCGTGCCTGACGATGCGCTTTCATCGTGCCCTCGCGCGAGCGTAGCCGCAGGCAAATAGGCCATGCGCGCCGCAATCACGCGTCGCGTGCCGGCCACAAGCTCGGCCGGCCTCGCGCGTTTGGCGCCATGTTTGGCCATATAATCCATCTCGCCGTGGCAGCCCGCTTCGAGCCAAGCGAATAGCGCCGCTTCGGCATCCGACAAATCGGTGTCGCTGATGCCGACGGCCGAAAAGCCCAGCTCGAGGCCCCACGCTTTGATCTGTCGCGCAAGCGTCGCGAGCGCGATGTCGTCAAGGGGCTGCGTCGCGCTGCCCGCATCGGCCTCGCCGAGCGTGCGCGCGCCAAGGGCGGCCTGTTCCGGACTTCGTTTCATCCCGCTATTTTACGAGAATGCCCGCCGCGCCCGCACCGTCGTTTTTTCCGCCCGCGAAAGCGCTTCTCGAGCGTGTCTTTCCGCTCGACGATCTCGCGGCCACCGATGCGTTCGGCGAGCGTTTCGCGCATGCGATCGAGTACGTCCGCCAGCTTCCCGGCTTCACGGGGTTGCATGTGCAGCTATTGGGCGACCTCGGCGCGGGCAAAACCACGCTTGTGCGGGCGACGCTGGCCGGCCTCGGCCATAAAGGCCGCGTGCGCAGCCCGACCTACACGCTCGTCGAACCCTACGCGCTCGCACGCGAAGACGGGGAACTCGACCTCTATCATTTCGATCTTTACCGCTTTGCCGACCCGGCGGAGTGGGCCGATGCGGGCTTTCGCGAATATTTCGACGCGGGCGCGATCTGCCTCGTCGAATGGCCGCAAAAAGCCGGAACGCTGCTCGGCACGCCCGATCTCGTCTTCGCGCTCGAGCCTATCGACGACGACCGGCGCCGACTCGACGCCCGCGCATATAGCGAATCAGGAAAAGCATGTCTCGAAAGATGTTGATCAAGCCGTTCAAGTCGATCGAATCGGCGGCGACGGCGACGCATAACTGGCGCCGCCGCCAAATGCTGCGCGCGGGCGCATCGACGCTCGTGCTCGGGCTCGCATCGTCACTCGCATTGCCCCGCCTCGCGCTGGCCAGCTCGGTGCTCGGCGTGCGCGTCTGGCCGGCGCGCGACTACACGCGCGTCACGATCGAATCGGATCAACCGCTGCAAACGACGCAGCAACTGCTGCAAGGGCCCGACCGCCTCGTCGTCGATCTGAACGGTCTCGATCTCGACCAAGCGCTGCGCGACCTTGTCTCGAAGATCACGCCGAACGATCCGCAGATCCAAGCCGTCCGCGCGGGGCAATTCCAGCCCCATGTGGTGCGGCTCGTGTTCGACTTGAAGGGCTCGGTCAAGCCTCAGGTCTTTTCGTTGCCGCCCGTGGGCAGCTACCGCTACCGGCTCGTGCTCGACTTGTATCCCACGGTCGCGCCCGATCCGTTGATGGAATTGCTGGCCGAAACCGAGCGCAAGGAAAAGCGCCTGGATCAAAGCGCGCGCAGCGCCGACGCGCTGCAAACGCCGGCGCCGCTCGCCGGGCCGAACGCGGGACCGGCCTCGCCCCCGTCCCCGCCTGACAATAGCGATGCGTTCTTCGAGCGCTATGCGCAAAACACGCCGCAAGGCGACGCCGGCGGCCCGCCCACGCGGGGCGGCGCACCGAACGCAAGCGGTTCCGCTTCGCGCAAAACGCCGAAACCTTCCGCCGAACCGCCGACGCTCGCAGATCGCAAAAGCGGTCCGAATAAGAGCGACGGCGCCCCCCAAGACGGTCTCGACGGCGGCGATACCTACGCCTTCACGACGCCGAAATCGGGTAAAACCGTGCGTCTACTCACCGTCGCGATCGATCCGGGCCACGGCGGCGAGGACCCGGGCGCAATCGGCAGCGCCGGCACCTACGAAAAGCATATCGCCCTCGATGTCGCCAAAAAATTGCGCGCGCTGATCGATGCGCAGCCGAACATGCGCTCGATGATGACGCGCGACGCCGATTTCTTCGTCCCGCTCAACGTACGCGTGCAAAAGGCGCGACGCGTCGGCGCCGATCTGTTCGTCTCGATCCACGCCGACGCCTTCACCACGCCCGAGGCGCGGGGCTCGTCGGTCTTCGCGCTGTCCGAGCACGGTGCGACGAGCGCCGCGGCCCGCTGGATGGCCAATAAGGAGAATTCGTCCGACTTGATCGGCGGGATCAACGTGAAGACGCAGGACGAAACGGTCAACCGCGCGCTGTTCGACATGTCGACGACGGCGCAGATCCGCGACTCGCTGCGCTACGGCAATTTCGTACTCAAGGAAGTGGGCGAGATCAACAAGCTGCACAAGGGTTCGGTTGAGCAAGCAGGCTTTGCCGTCCTGAAAGCGCCCGATATCCCGTCGATCCTCGTCGAAACGGCGTTCATCAGCAATCCGGACGAAGAAAAGCGTTTGAACGACGACAGCTACCGCAGCGAGATGGCGAGCGCCATCCTCAAAGGCATCAAGCGTTACTTCGCGGCCAATCCGCCGCTGGCGAAGAACCGCATGGCATGACGCTGCGCGCGGCCCGTGCGGCGAAGCACGGGCCGAGGCGGCGGATCGACGAGCCGAAGTACAATGGTCCGCCCCAATCCCCGTAGGGAGTGCGCCGTGCCGACATCCGTAAAAGCCATCCTCAAGCCGACGCAGCGCGACATCGGCAGCCTCTTGGTTCGCCGCGTCCTACCGGCGCTTGCGGCCAGGCTCGTCGGCCCTTTCATCTTTTTCGATCACATGGGGCCCGCCACGTATGCGCCGGGCACGGGTGTCGACGTTCGCCCGCATCCGCACATCGGGCTGGCCACCGTCACCTATCTATTCGAAGGCGCGATGCTCCACCGCGACAGCATCGGCTCCGTGCAAAAAATCACGCCCGGGGACGTCAATTGGATGACGGCCGGCCGCGGCATCGTTCACTCCGAGCGTACGCCCGACGAAGAGCGGCGGCGCGGCCAGGTGATGCACGGCATTCAAACGTGGGTGGCGCTGCCGCTCGCGCACGAAACCGACGAACCGTCGTTCGAACACCATGTCGCCGCGACGCTGCCGCAAACGGAACGCAACGGCGTCACGCTCACCGTCATCGCCGGCAGCGCCTTCGGCTTGCAAGCCCCGACGCGCACCTACTCCCCCACGCTCTACGTCGCGGCGAACTTCGCCCCCGACGGTGCGCTCGCGCTCACGCCCGAGCATGAGGAGCGCGGCGTCTATCTCGTCGACGGCGACCTATCGATCGACGGCGAACCGCTCGAGCTCCACCACATGGCCGTCCTCGTGCCCGGGGAGACGGCGACGCTCGCCAGCCGTGCCGGCGCGACGGTGATGTTGCTCGGCGGCGCGAAACTCGAAGGCGAACGGTTCATCGAATGGAATTTCGTGGCGAGCTCGCGCGAGAAGATCGCCGAGGCTAAAGCCGCGTGGGCAGCGCAGGCGATGGGCAAGGTACCCGGCGAGACGGAATGGATTGCGCTGCCGGAGCGCGCAGCGAAGCCGCCGCAAGGTTGAAATGGCGCGAGCCGCACCCATCTGCACCCATGCAAACCATTGAGGCATTGAGGAAGCGATGAACACCACCCTGGCTACCTTTGAAAAAGACGTAATCGACGCCTCGGCCGTCGCACCCGTGTTGGTCGATTTTTGGGCGCCGTGGTGCGGCCCGTGCAAGTCCCTCGGCCCGATGCTCGAGAAGCTCGAGCAGGAGTACAGCGGCCGCTGGCGGCTCGTCAAAGTGAACGTCGACGAAAATCAGGAGCTCGCCGCGCACTTCCAAGTGCGCAGCATCCCGCACGTCGTGGCGTTCGCGGGCGGCCGGCCCGTCGATCAATTCACGGGCGTGCTGCCCGAAAGCCAATTGCGCGCATTTATCGACCGGCTCGTGCCGGATCCGGCGCAAGCCGAACATCGCACGGCGCTGTACGCGTTGGAACAAGGCGAACGCGACGTCGCGCGCGACCATTTGCAAGCGGCGTTGGCGCTCGATCCCGGTTTCGACGAAGCGCGGCTCGATTTGATCGAGCTGTTGCTCGACGAGGAGCAGGTGGAGGACGCGCGCCGCGAGGCCGAATTGCTCTCGCCGAAGACGACGCAAGGCATCGACGCGCGCTATAACGCGCTGAAGACCCGCCTGGATGCGCTCGATGCAGCCACGGATTTGCCGCCGACCGACGCGCTCGAGGCCGCGGTCGCAGCCGATCCCGCCAACTTGCAGGCGCGCTTCGACTTGGCCAATGCGTTGATCGCGCGCCGCGCTTACGAACCGGCGCTCGAGCACCTGCTCGAAATCGTCAAACGCGATCGTTCGTTCGAGGACGACGCGGGCCGCAAGACGATGCTCTCGGTCTTCGATTTGGCGGCGCACCGCCCGGAGCTCGTCTCGCAATGGCGCCGTAAGCTCAGCGCCGCCCTCTACTGACCTGACGCACACACCGCCGGCCGAGCGGCCGGCGGCCGCTCAGCGGGGCGCTTTCGCCAATGCGCGCAACACGTGTGCGGCGGCCGCGAAGCCGAAACTCGCCGTCACGCATACGCTGGAGCCGAAGCCCGCGCAATTGAGCCCTACGGGGCCGGCGGGCCCTGCGTGCCCGGCCGACGTGTTCAGGTGCTGGGCGACGTCGTCCATATCGCAGACGGCCGCCTCGGGGTAGATGAGCGGCTCGTCGGAGTAGACGGCGCTCACCTTGAATTTCGCTTTGGGTCCGCGGGCAAATCCGTGCTGCTTGCGCAACTGCGCCCGCACCTTGGACAGCAGCGGGTCCTGGATCGTCAAAGCGAGATCGTCGATCCGGATACGCGTAGGATCGAGTTGCCCGCCCGCCCCGCCCACCGTGATGAGCGGCTGCCCATGCTCGACGCACCATGCGATGAGCGCGGTTTTCGTGCGCACACTGTCGATGGCGTCGACGACGTAGTCGAACCCGCCGCCGAGTAGCGACTCGAAGTTCTCCGCCTCGACGAAATCCTCGACGCGGCGTACCTCGCAGGCCGGATCGATGAGCGCGATGCGCTCCGCCATCGCATCGACCTTGGGCTTGCCGTAATTGCCGTTCAGCGCGTGAACTTGCCGATTCGTGTTGCTTTCGGCGACATTATCGAGGTCGATCAGCGTCAGCTTGCCGATCGCGCTTCGGGCCAGCGCCTCCGCCACCCACGAACCCACGCCGCCGATCCCGATGACCGCCACGTGCGCACGTTCGAACGCCGCGAGTGCGGCGTCGCCGTACAGCCGCGCGATGCCGCCGAACCGGCGAGCGCGATCGATCTCGTCGACGTGGTCTACGGCACCCGGTGCGGGCGTAACGTCGGCGGGGATCTCGGTGGCGCTAGGACTGGACATGTTGCGTGTAATTCATACGAGCGAAGCCTATATTTTGCCTCATCGAACGGGAATGCAGCCGGCAGCCTCGCGCGCCGTCTGCCCGTGGGCGGGCGAACGCGCATTGCGGCTACGCGACACGCGGCACGTTTCTCGCAGGTTAGCTATACTGACCCCGACTGTGTAGCGGTCGCATAACAACATGACTACCCTCGCCGATCTCCGTAAAGACTATGCACGCGGCTCACTCGATGAAACGAGTGTCGATGCCGACCCGATCCGCCAATTCGACGCCTGGTTCAAACAGGCGCTGGACGCGCGGCTGCCCGAACCCAATACGATGACGCTCGCCACCGTCGACGCGCGCGGCTATCCGTCCGCGCGAATCGTTCTCATCAAGGGAGTGGACGAACGCGGCTTCGTGTTTTTCACGAACTACGAAAGCCGTAAGGGGCTGGACCTAGCGGCCAACCCGCATGCGTGCTTGCTGTTCTATTGGATCGAGCTCGAACGTCAAGTGCGGGTCGAAGGAACCGTCGTCAAGACGAGCGCCGAAGATAGCGACGCGTATTTCAATTCGCGCCCGCTCGGCTCGCGGATCGGCGCTTGGGCGTCGGACCAAAGCCGGCCGATCGAGAGCCGTGCGCTGCTCGAAGCCCGCGAGAAATCGTTCGCCGAGCGCTTCGGCGAGGCGCCGCCTCGGCCGCCGCACTGGGGCGGCTATCGCCTCGTGCCCGAAACCATCGAATTTTGGCAAGGCCGCCCGTCGCGGTTACACGACCGAATCCTCTATACACGCCAGAGCGCCGAGACCTGGCGCATCTCGCGACTTTCGCCTTGATGGCGAGCTGACGCGCCAGCGCCCGCCGCGCCGGTTTTGCCGGGGCGGCGGGCTCGACCGTCTGTGCAAGAACACGCCGCCCGCGCCGAACGCGCGTGCGGGCGGCTGCTTTGCTCTGCTTTGCATTTTCAACGTCAACGGAGAAAACGCATGTTCTGGGAGAAAAAGCTGGCGCAGTGGGTGGACGACGTGCGCAACAAGACGAACTTGCCGGCCAGGCTCGTCTTATGGAATGGACAACAACTCGATTTCGGCAGCTTCGCGGCGCCGCAAGTGACGCTCAAGGTCAATTCGGCCTCGGCGTTGCCGCTCCTGCTCGAGCCGAGCCTCGACAACCTCGGCGAAGCCTACGTGAAAGGCAAAATCGACATCGAGGGCAAACTTTCCGACATCATCTCGATCGGTTACTCCCTCGCCCGGAGTACCGTCACTAGCGCAAGCAAGCTCGCCCGCGTGCGGCGCTATTTCAATCACACGAAGAACTCCGACAAGAAAGCGATTCAGTACCACTACGACGTGTCGAACGAGTTCTACAAGCTGTGGTTGGACGATAACATGGTTTATTCGTGCGCCTACTTCGAAAACGGCGACGAGACGCTCGACGCGGCGCAGGTCAAGAAGATCGACCACATCTTGAGAAAAATCCAGCTGCAACCGGGTCAGCGCCTGCTCGACATCGGCTGCGGCTGGGGCGCCCTCGTCTTGCGCGCGGCGAGCCGGTTCGGCGCCCAGTGCGTGGGCGTTACGCTATCGCAGAACCAATTCGATCTCGCCACCGCACGCGTCAAAGCCGCAGGGCTTACCGATCGGATCGAGATCCGGTTGCAAGACTACCGCGACATCGACGGGCAATTCGATCGCATCACGAGCGTGGGGATGTTCGAGCACGTCGGACGCAAGAACCTGCCCGAGTACTTCGGCAAAATCCGCGAATTGCTGACTGAAGACGGCATCGCGATGAATCACGGCATTACGTCCACCGACTACGACAGCGGCGAAACCGCGCTCGGCGGCGGCGAGTTCATCGATCGATACGTCTTCCCCGACGGCGAACTGCCCCACGTCAGCCTAGCCCTGGAGTCGATGCAGCGCGGCGGACTCGAGCCTGTCGACGTCGAAAGCTTGCGGCGCCATTACGCGCGTACGCTCGAGATCTGGACGGAGAACTTCGAGCGGCATAGCGAGACGTTGAAAACGCTCGTCGAGGACGAAAAGTTTCGGATTTGGCGCGTCTACTTGGCCGGCTGCGCCTATGCATTCGAAAACGACGACGTCTCCCTGTTCCAAATCGTGTGCCGCAGGGCGGGACGCAGCGCCCAAACGTTGCCTTGGTCGCGCCGCTACATGTACGATCGGCCGCTCGACGCATAGCGCGCACTTGGACCCTCTCGCGAGGGTCCGGCAACCGATGGCAGCCAGCAAAGACGACTCGCAATTCGACCTATTCGGCGATATGGACGCCGCCTCGCCGGCGGCGGCACCCGAGGCCGAGCAATCCGACTCGAACGCCGGCGGCGAAACCCGCGAAACCGGCGAAACCGGCGAAAGCGCCACGCCCAAGCGCGGCCGCCGTGCACGGGCCGTACTCGCCGCGCCCGCTTCGCCCGACGTGCTCGAGTGGGCAAGCGCCTTGCCGCCGCAAGTCCGGTTGGGCACCTCGTCGTGGTCGTTCCCGGGATGGGAGGGGATCGTCTACGGGGAAGCCTACAGCGATTCGAAGCTCGCCCGCGACGGACTCGCGGCGTACGGCGCGCATCCGCTGCTGCGCACCGTCAGCATCGACCGTTCGTTTTACGCACCGCTTTCAGTCGCCGACTATCTGCGTTACGCGCAACAGGTTCCCGATGGTTTCCGCTTCGTCGTCAAAGCCCCCGCTTCGGTGACCGATGCGACGCTGCGGGCCGAACGCGGCGAGCCGATCGCCGACAATCCCTGCTTTCTCGACGCGCAACTCGCGACCCGTGAGTTCGTCACGCCGTGTCTCGAAGGCTTGGGGGCGAAAGCCGGCTCGCTGGTTTTCCAATTCCCGCCGCTGCCCGAGCGCATCCTGGCCGACCCGCTCGGCTTCGTCGAACGGCTCGGCGCGTTTTTCGACGCGCTGCCGCCGCTGCCGGCATCGACATCGGACGACGGCAGCCCCTGTTACGCGCTGGAGATTCGAGACGCCTGCCTGCTGACGCCTCGGCTCATCCGCATGCTGCGCGAGCGCGGGGTGCGGTACTGCGTTGGACTCCATGCCCGCATGCCGGATCCGCTCAGGCAAGCGGCCGCGCTTGCGCTGCTCGACGGCGAGGCCCCGAGCGGGCCGCTCGTCGTGCGTTGGAGTCTGCACGGGGGCTTCAAGTATGAGCAGGCGAAGGCGAAGTACGAACCGTTCAACCGGATCGTCGACGAAGACCCGGCCACCCGTTCGGCATTGGCCGAGCTTGCCGCACGGTATGCCATTGCGGGACAGCCGGTGCTCATCGTGACCAATAACAAGGCCGAGGGCTCGGCCCCGCTCACCTGCTTGGGACTTGCGCGCGAGATCGCCGCGGCGTGCGCGCGGCTGCGGGAAGAAGCCGCCCCGGCGCACGCGGGCGACTCGGATTGAGCGCACCGGCCGGGCACGCGCCACGCGCACCCGGTCGGCACAATGCTAGGCGCCCGGACGCATCCAGCTTGCGAACTTCGCGCGGAACTTCGCCACTTTCGGCGCCACGACGAAGGCGCAATAGCCCTGCTCGGGGTGCTGCGCGAAGTAACGCTGGTGGTAGGCCTCCGCCGGCCAATAGTTACCGTTAAGCGGCTCGACCTTCGTGACGATCGGCGCATCGAACACCGCTTCGCGCTCGAGTTCGCGGATCGACTCCAAGGCGATCTCGCGCTGCCGGTCGCCGTCCGTGTAGATAACGGAGCGGTACTGATCGCCGACGTCGTTACCCTGCCGGTTCAACTGGGTCGGATCGTGGATGGAGAAAAAAATCTTCAGGACCTCGTGATAGCTGATCCGTGCCGGATCGAACTCGACTTTCACCACTTCGGCGTGGCCGGTACCGCCATCGCAGACTTGCTCGTAGGTCGGCTGCGCGACGTTACCGCCCGCGTAGCCGGATTCGACGCTGGTTACGCCCTCGACGTCGAGATAAACGGCTTCGAGACACCAGAAGCACCCGCCGCCCAGCGTCGCGGTTTCGGTTGTCTGACTCATGGCTTTCGCTCTCCTCATTTTTGCTCGACATTTCGGCAATGCGCCCAATCTGCGCACTACGCTCAGAGAGAGTAGCTTAGTGCGTTTTCGCACAAGATGTCAGCCAATGCGAATGGCAGGCCGGCCAGCGGGCGCAAGTTGTGCATGACGACATCGACCGATGCCGATTCAATTAAAATCTGCGCTACTCGCAACTTACGCCGAACCTTCGATCTTGGACCTTTCCCTTTCCGCCGCCCCTTTGCATGTGCCGTACGCGGCGGCCGTGCGCCGTACCCGGGGCGTCGCACGATGAAACGCGCGAGCCCCCCGAATTTCGACGTCGCCGCGTTCCGGCGCGCGCTGGGCCAATTCGCGACGGGCGTGACCGTGATTACCACGCGCGCGCCCAACGGACAGCTCATCGGCATCACCGCCAGCTCGTTCAATTCCGTCTCGCTCGATCCGCCGCTCGTGCTCTGGAGTCTGGCGACGAAATCCGCTTCGATGCCCGTCTTCCAAGCGAACAGCCACTATGTCGTCAACGTATTGGCCGCCTCCCAACTCGACCTGTGCCAGCGCTTCGCGACCGTCAAGGGCGACCGCTTCGCGGGCGTGTCGCATGCGGCCGGCGATACGGGCATGCCTGTGCTCGACGGCGCATTGGCCTGGTTCGAGTGCCATAACCGCAGCCGGTACGAAGAAGGCGATCACGTGATCTTCGTGGGAGAAGTCGAGCGCTGCGGCGTCAGTCCCGGCGCCGAGGAAATCGCGCCGCTGATCTTCCACGGCGGCGCGTTTCACGGCGTAAAGCCACTCTGAGCAGGGCGCGGCCGCCCCCGGCGGCATCAGACGATCGTTTCGAGCTGATATCGGCGCGTGAAAACCCCCGGCGTCACGCGCCGGTTACCTTGCACGATCCGCACCCGATAGCTGTCGGGGCACTTGCCGTAGCCGCCGGTGGCCTCGCGCACGCGCGCATCGTGCTCACCGGAGATTTCGTGCCAAGTCCCACGCCACTGCTGCGCCGTGTGCCGATAGCCGATGAGCCAGCCAACCCCCATCCGGCGCACCGCGATCATCGTGGCGAGATCTTGCAGGAAGCCGGCCGCGCCGAGCTTGCAGCCGCGAAACGCAATCAGCCCCGCTTCTTGCAAGCCCCATCGTTCGAGCCAGCCGGACACCGTGGCGGCATTGCTGATTTTTCGGCCGATACTGATGCCCCCCGGAGTCCCGTGACTGACGATGATCAGTTTCGTCGACAAGTCCGAGAACGACAGGCACCCCTCCGTGATGGGCGTGAAACCGCGGATCTTGCACCCCGACGCGTGAGGCAACGTGAAGCACCGCTCGTCGGGAACGGCGTAGCGCTGCTTCCACGCATAGCAATCCTTGTTGATTACGGGGTCGTTGGGATCGAGCATGATGATCGCCGCCTGCTTCCATTTCATATCCATCTCCGGTTCAAGGAAGGAGCGACCTACGATAACCGTGCCCCTTCGCTCGACCGGCTCCCGGCAGCGACCTAAGACTGATTTACCCTCGAGGCGGCGCTTTTGCGAGTTTTCGTATGAGCGCCGCGCAGTTTTGGGCGCCTAGCGGGCCGGGGCTGCGGGCGCCGCCGGCGTTAGCGTGACCGGCACGCCCGAATCTTCTTTGAGCGTCTCCAATACGATGTTCGAGCGGATATCCATGACGCCCGGCGCCTTGTAGAGCTTGCTCAGCACGAAGTCCGAATAGTGCTTGAGGTTGTGCGCAAGCACGCGCAGCACGTAATGGCTTTCCCCGGTGACGACAAACGCCCCGATCACCTCCGGCCAGGCACGCACCGCCTCGGCGAACCGTTCATGCCAATTCTCCTGATCGTTGCGCATCGAAACCTGAACGAAAGCTTCGAGCTCGAAGCCGAGCGCCTCTCGATTCAGACATGCCCGATAGCGCTCGATCACCCCTTGCTCCTCGAGCAGCCGCAGCCGGCGCAGGCACGCCGACGGCGACAACGAAATACGCTCGGCCAGATCGAGGTTACTGATCCGCCCTTCATTTTGGAGAACGCTCAGAATACGGCAATCGGTGGCGTCCAGCGTGATCGCGTTCATTTTTGGCCCCCTTTTTAGGTTTGTCTCGAATTATGTTCTAGTCCGCTCCGTTGGTGGAGAGAATTTCGCAAGCACTTTGCGCGCGAAGTTGCCTATCATCGTCCCAAGCTTCCCGACAAGTGAGGAAACATGAAGGAGACGATTTGGGACATCTCGCCGCCGGTCGAGGCCGGGACGCCCGTATGGCCCGGTGACACGCCCGTCGGCATCGAGCGCGTCTGGCGCATGGAAGCGGGCTCGCCCGTCAACGTCGCGCGACTCACCTGCTCGCCGCACACCGGCGCCCACGCCGATGCCCCGCTGCATTACGACGCCGAGGGCGCCGCCATCGGACGCGTGCCGCTCGCGCCTTACCTCGGCCGGTGCCGCGTCGTGCATTGCATCGGCGCAGCGCCGCTCGTGCTGCCCGAACACGTCGCGCCGTTCGCCGACGCGCTCCCCCCGCGCGTGCTGCTGCGCACGTATGCGCAAGCACCGGTCACGCGCTGGGACGAAACGTTTTGCGCCGTGGCGCCGCAGACCATCGATTTTCTCGCCGAGCGCGGCGTCATGCTGATCGGCATCGATACGCCTTCGCTCGATCCTCAGGACTCCAAAACGATGGACGCCCATGGCCGCGTACGTGCGCACCGCATGGCGATCCTCGAAGGGCTCGTGCTCGATGCGGTGGCGCCAGGCGATTACGAACTGATTGCGCTGCCGCTCAAGCTCACGACGCTCGACGCCAGTCCCGTGCGCGCCGTGCTACGACCGTGGCCGATGCGAAACGAAGCCTGATCCGGCCGTTTTCCTCTTTCCCCTTTCATACACCAAGTTCATGAAGACTCGTGCCGACGCACTCGCACTCGATCGCGACGATCCCCTGGCTCATCTACGCGATCGCTTCGCGCTGACCCCGGACGTCATCTATCTCGACGGCAATTCGCTCGGTGTACCGCCCGCCGCAGCCGCCGCGCGCGCGCAAGCCGTCATCGCCGAAGAATGGACCGAAGGACTCATCCGCAGTTGGAATACGGCGGGCTGGTTCGCGCTGCCGCGCCGTCTCGGCGATAAGCTCGCGCCGCTCGTGGGCGCGGCGGCCGATGAACTCGTCGTCACCGATACGATCTCGGTCAACCTGTTCAAGCTGCTTTCGGCCGCTTTGACGATGGCGAACGATCGTGACTCGAGCCGCCGCGTGATCGTCTCCGAGCGCGCGAACTTCCCGACCGATCTCTACATTGCGCAAGGGCTCATCGAACAGCTCGATCGCGGCTACACCTTGCGCCTCGTCGACGATCCCGCCGAGTTGCCCGATGCCATCGATGCCGATACGGCCATCGCGATGATCACGCACGTGAACTATCGCACCGGCTACATGCACGATATGGCTTCGCTCACGCAGATCATCCAACGCGCGGGCGCCCTCGCGCTGTGGGATCTTGCGCACTCGGCCGGCGCCGTGCCCGTCGACCTGAACGCGGTCAATGCCGACTTCGCGGTCGGCTGCACCTACAAGTATCTGAACGGCGGCCCCGGTTCTCCCGCGTTCGCATGGGTTCCCAAGCGCCATCAAGAGGCGCTCTCCCAGCCGCTCTCGGGCTGGTGGGGCCATGCCGCGCCGTTCGCGATGACCCCCGAATACACGCCGGGCGCCGGCATCGGCCGCTTTTTGTGCGGCACGCAGCCGATCGTCTCGATGTCGCTCGTGGAAACCGGGCTCGACGTGTTCCTCGAAACCGATATGGCCGCGATTCGACGCAAATCGCTCGCACTCACCGACGCGTTCATCGACCTCGTCCAGACGCGCTGCGCCGAACACCCGCTGACGCTCGTCACGCCACGCGCCCATACGCAGCGCGGCTCGCACGTCAGCTTCGAACATCCGCACGGCTATGAAGTCATGCAAGCGCTCATCGCTCGCGGCGTGATCGGCGATTACCGCGAGCCGCACGTACTGCGCTTCGGCTTCACCCCGCTGTACACGCGCTTCGTCGATGTCTGGGATGCCGTCGAAACGTTGCGCGACGTACTCGATAGTCAAGCGTGGCGCTCACCCGAGTTCGCCGCTCGTCATTCCGTTACTTGAGCAATCTGAGGAATCCTAAATGACCGGACATATGCGCCTACCGGACATGCCTGAGACGTCCGAATCGGCAGCGATGCCGCAGGCCGCGCGAGGCTGCCCGTTCGGCCACGGCGGCGAGCATGCCGCCGGCGATGCATCGGCGCAGCCAGCGCCGCACGTCCCCACGGGCGAGGCGGGTTGGCACGATGCGCAACTCGACTTCTCGAAGTCGATGAGCTACGGCGACTACCTCTCGCTCGACGCGATTCTGCACGCACAGCATCCCCGCTCGCCCGATCACAACGAGATGCTGTTCATCATCCAACATCAGACGAGCGAACTGTGGATGAAGCTCGCGCTTTACGAGTTGCGCGCCGCGCTCGGTTGCGTCCGGCGCGACGAGCTGCCGCCCGCCTTCAAGATGCTCGCACGCGTCTCGCGCATCATGGAGCAACTCGTGCAAGCGTGGAGCGTGCTGGCTACGATGACGCCCTCGGAGTACACGGCGATGCGCCCGCATTTGGGCTCGTCCTCGGGTTTTCAGTCGTATCAGTATCGGCAGATCGAATTCGTGCTCGGCAACAAGAATGCGCAGATGCTGAAGCCGCATGCCCACCGGCCCGACGTGCTCGCCGAAGTAAAGGCCACCCTTGAGGCGCCGTCGTTCTACGACGAGGTTGTGCGTCTGCTCGCGCGGCGCGGTTTCGCGCTCGCGCCCGAACGGCTCGAGCGCGATTGGACCCAGCCGACGGCCTATGACGCGTCCGTCGAAGCGGCATGGCTCGAGGTCTATCGCAATCCGTCGCAGCATTGGGAGCTCTATGAAATGGCGGAGGAGCTCGTCGATCTGGAAGATGCGTTCCGTCAATGGCGCTTCAGGCACGTCACGACCGTGGAGCGCATCATCGGCTATAAGCAAGGCACGGGCGGCACGAGCGGCGCACCTTATCTGCGCAAGATGCTCGACGTCGTACTTTTCCCCGAGTTGTGGCACGTGAGGACCGTGCTTTAAGGAAGGATCGGGCGCGCATATCGTGTGCCCCCGGCGCCCCGATTAGGGCGCAAAACTGTTCCGCGCCGACAAACTCGGATTGTTCAAACGCGCGAGTTAGCGACGGCAAGCGGGCAATTGCCCCTCGACCTCAAGCCGGCTGCTCCGCTTGTGCCTTCGGCTCGGTACCGTGCCCGGCTTGCCCGAGCACCCAGCTTCGAAAGGCCGCCACGTTCTCGCGATCGGCTTTCGCATCGGGATAAACGAGCCAATAGCTGTAATCGTTCGGAATCGCGATATCGAACGGCTTGATCAAACGGCCCTCGCGCAAGTCGCGCTCCGCAAGCGTCAGCCTGCCGAGCGCGACGCCCTGCCCGCGCAGCGCGGCCTGCAAGACGAGACCCGCATCGTCGAAAGCCAGGCCGGCATCGACATCGATGTCGCCGACACCCGCGCGCTCGCACCACATGCGCCAGCCGCCGCGCGGCACGTCGTGCAACAAATGCGCATGCCGCAAATCGGCCGGCTCGCGCAGCGGCTCTCGGCCTGTTGCGAGCGACGGCGCGCAAACGGGACTTAGCGATTCCGTGGCCAAAAGCTGCGCATTGAGGCCGGGCCATCGCCCCAAACCCGAGCGGATACCGACATCGAAACGATCGTCGAGACCGTCCCATAGCTGCGTCGAGGTCGTCAGCTTCAATTCGATATCGGGATACTGCTCGCGAAAACCGCCTAGGCGCGGCACAAGCCAACAAGCCGCGAACGACGGCAAGACCGTGATTCGCAACGGCCCTTCGCTGCCCTGCTTGAGCCGCGCCGTGGCCGACGCAATACGATCGAGCGCGACCGAAATTTCGGCCAAGTAGTCGCGGCCATGGGCCGTGATCGTGAGCAGGTGCCCGCGCCGCTCGAATAAACGAAGCCCCAACCATTGCTCGAGTTGGCGAACTTGATGGCTGATCGCGGCCTGCGTGACATGCAGTTCGGCGGCGGCTTGCGTGAAATTCAAATGACGCGCGGCGGCCTCGAAGGCACGCACCGCGCCGAGCGGAGGTAGGCGGCGCATGCGCTCGATAATCGCATGTTATCGAGTCCATGAAAATCCCTCGCTTGGTCGCGCGCACAAACCTGCGTCTAATGATCGTCACTCATCGATCATAAGGAGAAGTCATGGTTTCGCCGCAAGTCTGGATGCTCATCGTCGGATTCTCCGTGCCGATGATCATCAGTCCGGGTCCGGGCAACACGATTCTCGCCACCGCCGGCGGGCGCTTCGGCGTACGCGGCACGATTCCGTTTTGGTTCGGTTTCGAAGCGGCGAATCTCATCTGGTGTCTCGTCTACGGCTTCGAGTTGAGCCGCGTATTGCACGACGTTCCCGCAGCCGCCCACGTGCTCAAGTGGATCGGCATCGTCTATACGCTGTATCTCGCCTACGGTTTCGTCAAATCGTCGACCGGCAAAAAGCAGGCATCCATGCCTCGGCTCACGGCATTGGACGGTTTTCTATCGGTCTCGCTGAACCCCAAAATCCATTCGATGATTTTCGTACTGTTCTCTCAATTCCTACGGCCCGACATTTCGCTCGCACAACAAGTGCTGCAAATCACATCTGTCTTTACGGTGCTTTGCGTCGTCTGCCACTTTCCTTGGATCTACGGTGGGCGCGTGCTCTTCGAGCGATTCAGTAGCGAAAAGTCGATCAAACTCCAAGGCTATGTGTTCGGAGGGTGCATGGCCGCCGTCGCGCTGTTTCTCGCCGTCACCGTATAACCGCGCCCTCGCGCGCCGCATTCGCCGCGAGCGAATGCCGAAGTAGCAAGCATTCGTTCCCCCTCATTGCAAGACACGCCCGAGTGATATGTTATATCATCTCACTCGTGCACCCTTAGGGAACGAATCCATGCCCGCCGCCTCATTGACAGCCCGGCTCGCGCGCGCCGATGCGTATGCGGCCGAACACGGTCTGGCGCTCACGCAACTGCGGCGCCAGGTCTACGCGCTCGTCGCGGCCGCCGGCAAGCCGATCGGCGCCTACGATCTGCTCGCCGCGTTGGAACCCGAACGCGGCCGCGTCCCGCCCACCACGGTCTATCGCGCGCTCGAGTTTCTCGTCGAGCACGGATTCGTTCATCGCATCGAATCGCGTAACGCATTCGTCGCGTGCTGCGAAATCGGCAAGCCGCATCAAAGTCAGTTTTTGATCTGCGAACGCTGCGGCGAAACGCTCGAAATTCCCGGCGACGAACTCGCCGAACGGCTCTCGTCCACGCCACCCGCCCACGGCTTCGAAGTTCATAAGCAGGTGGTCGAGCTAAGCGGCCTGTGCGGCGAATGCCGGCAGGGACGCGGCCAGCCCACTCATCGGCGATGAAGTTTTTCTCGCCGGCACGACGCCCCCGGACATTAGGAGAACGAATGAAATCGATCGACCACGCCGGTCGTATGGCCAAGCGCGCGCGACAATTGACGCGCCGCGTCGTTTTCGCGCTCGCCGCGCTGACCGCAAGCGCTGCCGCGCTCGCACAAAGCAATCCGATTCCGGTCGTGGCGGCCGAGAATTTCTACGGCGACGTCGTCAAGCAATTGGGCGGCACGCATGTCGCCGTGACGAGCATCCTCAGCAACCCCGACCAAGACCCGCACTTGTTCGAGGCCAGCCCGAAAACCGCTCGCGATCTACATCGCGCGGCGCTCGTCGTCTACAACGGCGCCGACTACGATCCGTGGATGGATAAGCTCTTGGCCGCCTCGAGCAACGGCAAACGCGCCGTGATCGTCGCCGCGCAGCTCGTCGGCAAAAAGGCCGGCGATAATCCGCATCTTTGGTACGATCCGCGCACGATGCCCGCCGTAGCCAAGAAGATCGTCGAGGCACTCGGCCAGGCCGATGCCGCGCATAAGGCCGAATACGACGCGAACCTGGCCACGTTTCTCGCCTCGCTGCAACCGATCGACGGCAAGATCGACGCGCTGCGGGCCAAGTACCGGGGCACCGCCGTCACCGCGACCGAACCCGTCGCGGGCTATCTGTGCGATGCAATCGGTCTGAATATGCGGAACACGCGTTTCCAACTGTCGGTCATGAACGATACGGAGCCCGCGGCTTCCGACATCGCCGGGTTCGAGCAGGATTTGCGCGGCAAGCGCGTCGCCGCGCTGATCTATAACGCACAAGCCGTGACCAAATTGACTCAGCGCATGCTCGAATTGGCCCGCGCCTCCCACGTGACGAGTGTCAGCGTAACGGAGACCGAGCCCGCGGGAATGACCTATCAGCAATGGATGAGCAAGCAAATCGACGCGCTCGCGCAAGCGCTCGGAGAACAAGGACGATGAGCCACGATAGCGAGCGCAATAGCGCCCGGCCGACCAGGTCCGCCGGCGGGCCGTCCAGCCCGGCGCTCGAACTCGATCGCGTCTCGCTGGCGTTGGCCGGGCGCACGATTCTGAGCGACGTGAGCCTCGCGATCGACCAAGGCGAATTCGTCGGCGTGCTGGGGCCGAACGGTGCGGGCAAGACCACGCTCATGCGCGCCGTGCTCGGCTTGGTGCCCGTGGCGAGCGGCGAGATTCGCATCGGTGCCCAGGCGGTCGCGCGCGGCAATCCGTCCATCGGATACATGCCGCAGACGCGTAGCGCACTGGCGAGCCGCCGTGTGCTCGGGCGCGATTTCGTCGCCATGGCCGCCGACGGGCACCGGTGGGGCCTGCCGATCGCCGACGCCGCGACACGCGCCGACGTCGAGCGCGTGCTCGAACTCGTCGGCGCGGGCAAGCTCGCCGCACGGCCGCTCACCGAACTCTCCGGCGGCGAGCGCCAACGGTTGCTGCTGGCTCAGTGTCTGCTCGGCCAACCACGGTTGCTGCTGCTCGACGAACCGCTGATCAGTCTCGATCCGCACCATCAACGCAGCGTCGTCGAACTCGTGCGGCGCGTACAGCGCGAACTCGGGATCACCGTGCTGTTCTCGGCGCACGAACTCAATCCGCTGCTCAACGCAATCGACCGCGTGCTCTATTTGGGCAGCGGCAGCGCGGCGCTCGGTACCGTCGACGAAGTCATCACGCGGCCCGTGCTCTCGCGGCTGTACGGTTCGCCGATCGACGTCATGCGCGTCAACGGACGCATTTTCGTCATGTCGGGCGACGTCGAAGTCGAAAAGCACGATCACGAACACGAGAACGACGGCGGCTCCGGCCCACATCATGCCCACGGACATGCGCACGACCATGGGCACGACCATGGGCACGGCCAGGACTCATCACACGGACACACGCACGATGTTTGAATACGACTTCATGGTGAACGCGTTCGCGGCGTCGGGGATCGTCGCCGTGCTCGCGGGCGTGGTCGGCTACTTCCTCGTCATGCGCGGACAAACGTTCGCCGGTCATGCGCTTTCTCACGTCGGCTTCACGGGCGCGACCGGTGCCGTGCTCCTCGGTATTTCGCCGCTCTGGGGCATGATCGGTTTTACGCTCGCGGCCGGGCTTTCGATGGGCGCCCTCGGCGAACGGCTGGCCGGGCGCGACGTCGCGATCGGCGTCGTACTCTCGCTGGCGCTCGGCTGCGGGTTGCTGTTTCTGCATTTCTTCACGGCGTATGCCACCCAAGTCACGGCACTACTGTTCGGCAACGTGCTCGGGGTGACCCGCGAGACGCTGATCGTGCTCGCGGGCATCGGCGCGGCAAGTCTGATCGCGTTGGGTGCGATCATGCGGCCGCTTTTGTTCGCGACATTGCAGCCCGAGCTCGCCGAAGCGAAAGGAGTTTCGCTTCGCCTCGTCTCGGTGCTGTTCTTGGCGATCGCCGCACTCGCGGTGGCCGCTTGCACGCAAATCGTCGGCGTTTTGCTCGTGTTCACGTTGATGGTCGGACCGGCCGCCGCCGCCCAAAATCTCTCCACGCGGCTCGCGAGCGGCGTAGCGCTCGCCGCATTGTTCGCGCTCGGCGAGGCTTGGTTCGGCGTGACGCTGGCGTTCTACACCGATTGGCCGACGAGCTTTTGGATCACCGCCCTCTCCGCGCTCGTCTACGGCGCAAGTTTGCTGCGCCGCCACTAAGAAGCGGCCTCAACCGTCCTTAATCGTCCTCCAACGCCCTGAAGCCGGCCCGCCGGCGCGCTCACCCCACCGCCCGCGTCGCCCATCACGCGCGCGGGCCCCGATTTTCGCGCTGCACCGCGCCTTGACTTTCGCGCGCCACAAACCGATCATTCGCTCAGTCAGAGAACAAAAGATCCATTTTTAACGCGACGGCGTTCGGGCCGCCGCACTCAACATTGCTGGGGCGCGAGCCGGCATCGGCAGCCGCGTTCGTGCTCACAAAGGAGACAAATCATGGGCAACGGCTCGAACGTGATCTTGCATCTGGGCGTGGGCTCGTTTCACCGGGCGCACCAAGCGTGGTATCTGCATCGGCTGTCCGCCGCCGCTGCGCCGAACGAAGCGCATTGGTCGCTGACGGTGGGCAACATTCGCGGCGACATGAATGCGACGCTCGACGCGCTGGCGAAACAGCATGGCGTCTATACGCTGGAGACGGTCACGCCGCAGGGCGAGCGCGCCTACGAAACGATCCGCTCGATCACGCGCGTGCTGCCGTGGTCGCCCACGCTCGAGCCGATTATCGAGGCCGGATCCGATCCTGCTTGCAAGATCATTTCGTTCACGGTGACCGAGGGCGGCTATTACCTCGACGAACACGATCGGCTCGATACGGCGAACCCCGATCTGGCCGCCGATTTGGCCGGTGCGCGCTCGACGATCTACGGCGCGCTGGCCGCGATCCTCGATGCGCGGCGCGCGAGCGGGGCCGGTCCCGTCACGCTGCAAACCTGCGACAACCTGCGCAGCAACGGCGAGCGCTTCGAGGCGGGCATGCGCGCGTTTCTCGCGGCACGCGGCGCAACGGCGCTCCTCGAATGGTTCGAGGCGAACACCACCAGCCCGAACTCGATGGTCGATCGGATCACGCCACGGCCGACGGACGACGTGCGCGCCCGCGTGCTCGAAGCGACCGGCGTGCCGGATAGCTGCCCCGTGATGGGCGAAGCGTTTATTCAATGGGTTATCGAAGACCGCTTCAAGGCGGGCCGTCCGGCGTGGGAGCGCGTGGGTGCGGAGGTCGTCGAATCCGTCATGCCTTACGAGGAAGCGAAGATCCGCATCTTGAACGCGAGCCATAGCTGCATCGCATGGGCGGGTACGCTTGTCGGGCACACCTACATTCACGAAGGCACGCTCGATCCCGACGTGCGCCGTTTCGCTCACGAATACGTCACGCAAGACGTCATCCCTTGCTTGACCCCGAGCCCGCTCGATTTGGCGCGATATCGCGACGTCGTGCTCGACCGCTTCAGCAACCCCTATATCCAGGATACGAACCAACGCGTCGCGGCCGACGGTTTCTCGAAGATCCCGGGTTTCATCGCACCGACGCTCGTCGAGAGCTTTGCGCGCAACGCGCAGCCCAACGCCACGGCGATTTTGCCGGCGCTGTTCTTCCGCTTCCTCGACCGCTGGCACAAGGGCGATCTGCCCTATATCTACCAGGATGGCTTACTCGATGAAGAGGCCGTGCGCGCATGGTTCGATTCGCCCAATCCGCTCGCGCGCTTTTGCGAGTCGCGCACGCTATGGGGCGGCTTGGCAGACGACGCGCGGCTTGAGCGCGTGATTCAGGCGGCGCTCGAACGCGTCGATGCATGGCTCGCCACGCGCTGATCCGCATTGGCGCAAGCCGCGCCGCGCGAGTAAAGTAGCGCATTCGCGTTTTTCGACTCCGTTCCCGATCGCATCGACCAAGGGGCCGTCCGCCATGTACCTCGGCATCGACCTAGGCACGTCCGAAGTAAAAGTCTTGCTGCTCTCGGCTGACGCGCGCGTGCTTGCCACCGCGGGTTCGCCGTTTCACGTTTCCCGGCCGCATCCGCGTTGGGCCGAACAAGACCCGGCCGACTGGTGGCGCGGGACATGCGAGGCGATCGCCAAGCTGCGCGCCGTCTGCCCCGACGCCTTCGCGCAAGTACGCGGCATCGGTCTGTCCGGCCAGATGCACGGCGCCGTGCTCCTCGACCATGCCGACCGTGTTTTGCGTCCCGCCATCTTGTGGAACGACATGCGCAGCGTCGAGGAATGCGACGAGCTCACGCGCCGCGCGCCCGAGTTGCATACGGTCGCCGGCAACTTGGCGATGCCCGGCTTCACGGCGCCCAAGCTGCTCTGGGTCGCCCGCCACGAGCCCGACGTGTTCCGCCGCACGGCCTGCGTGCTTTTGCCGAAGGACTATCTGCGGCTACGCATGACGGGCGAGAAAGTCTCCGATCCGTCCGATGCCGCGGGCACGCTGTGGCTAGATGTTGCTCGGCGCGACTGGTCCGACTCGCTGCTCGCGGCCTGCGATATGAGCCGTTCGCAGATGCCGCGGCTCGCTGAAGGCAGCGCTCCCTCGGGCGTGCTGCGCGCCGATATCGCGCGCGAGTGGGGATTGAGCGGAGAAGTCGTCGTCGCGGCCGGCGGCGGCGATAACGCAACGAGCGCGATCGGCATCGGCGCGACCGAGCCCGGGGACGGCTTCGTTTCGCTCGGGACGTCCGGCGTGCTCTGCGTAGTGGGCGACCGCTTTTCGCCGAATCCCGCATCGGCCGTCCATGCGTTCTGCCATGCGATTCCCGATCGCTGGCACCAGATGAGCGTCGTACTGTCCGCCGCCAGTTGCCTGCGCTGGGTTTGCAAGCTCACCGGTACGGACGAGCCCACGCTTGTCGGCGAGGCCGCCGCGCTCGCGCCTGAAGCGATCGACTCCGCGCCGATCTTCCTGCCCTACCTGTCCGGCGAACGTACGCCGCATAACGACCCGTACGCGCAGGGCGTCTTTTTCGGCATGACGCATGCGACCGATCGCGCGTTGCTCGGCTATGCCGTGCTCGAAGGCGTCACGCTTGCGCTAACCGATGGCCTCGACGCGCTGGCGGCCGCCGGTACGGCGCCAAGTGCGCTATCGCTACTCGGCGGCGGCGCGCGCAGCGCGTTTTGGGCCCAATTGCTCGCCGATGCGTTGTCGACGCCCACGCGTCAGCACGGCGGCGGCGAGACCGGCGCGGCGTTGGGGGCGGCGCGCCTGGGCTGGCTTGCGGCCGGCGGCGATCCGCGCCAAGTGCTCGCCAAACCGCCGGTGGTCGCACAATTTACCCCCAACGCTCAGCGTCATGCACAATTGCGGATGCGCCTTGGCGCATACCGCGAGCTTTACCGTCACGTGCGGCCGCTGTTCGAGCCCTCGCGCGCACGGCTCGCTTAACGGAACTTTTCACAGCATCACCCGCACCGGGTCTATCACCGTGTCAAAAGTCAACGAAAAGCTCGACCTGGCCACACGCGCCGCGTGGCTCTACTACGTCGCGGGGAATACGCAAAACGAGATCGCGGAAAAGCTTCAGGTCTCCCGACCGGTCGCGCAGCGGCTCGTCGCTTTCGCCGTCGAAAAAAATCTCGTGCGCGTGCGCATCGAACACCGGCTCGCCGATTGCCTTACGTTGGCCGACGAACTCAAGGCCCGCTACGGGCTCTCGATGTGCGAGGTCGTTCCCGTCGACGACGATACGCCCGAAGCCATCGATCGCAAGCTCGCCGTGGCGAGCGCTCAAGTGATGGAGCGCTATCTGAGCGAAGAAAAGCCGATGATCATCTCGGTGAGCAGCGGCCGAACGCTGAAGGCGGCCGTCGACCAACTCGGGCAAATCGATCGGCCGCAGCACCGGCTCGTGTCGATGGTGGGCGCGATCGCGCAAGACGGCTCGTCGAACCGATACGACGTCGCGCTGCACATTTCGGAAAAGACAGGCGGGAAGCACTTCCTGCTGCCCGCGCCGCTCATCGCCGACACCGAAGCCGAGCGCGCGCAGTGGGTCAATCACCGTCTGTATCGCATCGTCGAATCGCTGACGGCGCAAGCCGATGTGGCGTTCGTCGGCATCGGCGACATCGGGCCGAAGTGCCCGCTTCACGTGGACGGCTTCATTACCGCGGCCGAGGTGGGCGAACTCACGAAGCGCGGGGCCGTGGCGGAGATGTTGGGGCTCCCGATCGATGCGGATGGTAAGTGCATCAAATCGGCCACGGGCCGCCGCGTCACGAGCGTACCGCTCGATTCGCCGCCCAAGCGGCCGACGATCGGCTTCGCGGGCGGCGCGCGCAAGCACGGCGCCGTCTTGGCCGTGCTCAAGGGCGGCTGGCTGTCGGGACTTGTCACCGACGAAGCCTGCGCACGGGCGGCATTGGGCGGGGACGACCGCGCAGCCAAACGAACCAAGCCACGCGGTGCGCAAACGCCCGCTTGATGCGCGCCCGACGCCGACGGTCATCGGCCACTTTCTTTACCCGCAAAGAGCGATTCGACGACGCTCGGCTCGCCCCGCCCCACAGCGGCATCGCGCCGCTTCTCACTCCTGAATTTCGGCTTCCACGAGCAGCTTCAACAACGCGAGCGATTCCTGCCAGCCGAGGTAACACGCTTGCGCCGGAATGACTTCCGGTATTCCCTCTTGAACGATGTTGATCTCCGTGCCGAAAGGCGTTTGGGCGAGCGTGACGGTGGTCTGCATCTCGCCCGGCAGGTTCGGGTCGTCGAACTTGCCGGTATAGCGGATCCGTTGCTGCGGGACCAACTCGAGATATTCGCCGCCGAACGAATGGCCGTTACCCGTGGTGAAGTTGGAAAAAGACATCCTGTAGCTGCCGCCTACTTCGGCCTGCAAGTGATGAACCGTACCGGTGAAGCCGTTCGGGGGAAGCCATTTGGCGAGTGCGGCCGCGTCTAGGAACGCGCGGTAGACGCGGTCGGGGCTGGAACGCAAGACACGGTGGAGGCGAACGCTATTCGTTGACATGATGGGCTCCGAAGCGAAGGGACAGCCCCTTCGATCCTACTCGACGAACGAACATCCGCGAAATCGACATCGCGGAGGGCGGATTTCACCCGAATCGAGCCCTCATTTCCAACGCGCGTTCCGGTAGTCCGATTAGATCGCGAACTCGCGCACAACCGCCACTCGAGCAGCATATTTCGCGACCGATAGTGTCGGCCCGCAAGGCGACGAAATACGAGGCGAAGCGATATGAGCAAAACGGCAAAAACTGATTGGAAGCGACTGGATCAGCTCAAAGATGAGCAGATCGACACGAGCGATATCGCGGAACTCGGCGACGAGTTTTTTTCACAAGCGCAATTGCACGTGCCGCCCAAGCAGGCAGTGACGATGAGGCTCGACGCGGGCGCGCCATTGAAGGCGGGCCCGCGGCTGATAGGCCTCAAGCGGCCGACAGCACCTCGATGATCTTCCTGTCGTAAGCCTGGCCCTGTTCGTCGAACAGGTGGCAGTGCTCGGGATCGGCGCCGAGCATCAGCGCATCGCCGCGCACGTGCCGCTCGAGCGGCGCGATGCGCGAGATGAGTCCTTCGGGCGCAACCGCCGCTTCCGCATACAAATAAGCGGCGTCGCCGAGCGATTCCACCGTGGTCGTGCGCGCCAGAACACCGTTCGTCGGCGCGCCGCCTACCGATGCAGCCGGCTGCGGATGCAGGTGCTCCGGCCGAATCCCTACCGTCACGCGGGCACCCCGCTCGAGCGCACGCGCACCGGACGACGACACGCCACGCGTCTCGATCGCCACCCGTTGCGCTTCCCCGGAGGCATAGCGCACGAGGACGCCGTCGCCGTCCACCTGCTCGACGACGCCATCCAAGAAGTTCATCTTCGGCGAGCCGATGAATCCCGCGACAAACCGGTTGGCCGGCGCATGGTACAGACGATTAGGACTGCCGACTTGTTCGACGTTGCCGGCCGACATCACGACGATTTTGTCGGCGAGCGTCATCGCTTCGACCTGATCGTGCGTCACGTAGATCATCGTGGTCTTCAATTCGTCGTGCAGCCGCGCGAACTCGAGCCGCATCTTCACCCGCAGCGCCGCGTCGAGGTTCGATAACGGCTCGTCGAACAGGAAGACCTTCGGCTTGCGCGTAATGGCCCGCCCGATCGCCACGCGCTGACGCTGGCCGCCCGAGAGCTGCTTCGGCTTGCGATCGAGCAAATGGTCGATGTGCAAAATCTTCGCCGCATTGCGCACGGCCTCGTCGATCTCGGGCTTCTTCGCGCCGGCGAGCTTGAGACCGAAGGCCATGTTGTCGTACAAGGACATATGCGGGTAAAGCGCGTACGACTGGAACACCATCGCGATGCCGCGCTTGGCCGGGGGCACGTCGTTGACGCGAGCCGCATCGATCAACAACTCGCCGCCGCTAATCGCCTCCAGACCCGCGATCATCCGCAGCAGCGTCGACTTCCCGCATCCGCTGGGCCCGACGAAGACCACGAATTCGCCGTCGGCGATATCGAGGTTCACGTTGCGCAATACCTCATGCGCCTCATATCGCTTCGCAATGCCACGCAGCGTCAAGCTTGCCATGATGCGTCTCCTTTCCCATTCATCGCCGTGCGCGCCGCGCCGGCGACATCGGTCATCCATTGGTCGACGAGCGCGGGCAACGCACGCATGTCGTCGAATACTTGTTTGGCGCCCGCCTGCACGAGCGCTTCGGCGTGGGCGCGGCCGCCATGTTCGGCGTGCGTGCCGCCCGCGAAGCCGAATACGACCATGCCCGCCGCATTCGCAGCTGCGACCCCGGTCACGCTATCTTCCACGACGACGCACGCCCCGCTCGGCACGCCGAGCGCGTCGGCCGCCGCAATATAAATATCGGGGGCCGGCTTCGGTCGAGGCACGCGATCCGCGCAAAACACGCGCGATCCGAAGAAGCGGTTCAACCCTGTGCGAGCGAGGACCGCGTCGACATAAGCTGTATAACTGTTGCTCGCGCATGCCTTAGTGAGCGCGATTTGCGCGAGCGCCGCCTCGACACCCGCCATCATGGGCGCTTGTTGCGCCGCCGCCTCGACGCTGCGCCGGATCGCATCCATTTCCACGGGCGCGAGCGTCTCGTTCAGCGCCGCCGCGCTCGCTTCGAGCACGCGCTCGATACGCAACCCGAGCAGCGGCATCACGACGGGTTCGACGTCGGCATGCGGCCAACGCGCCTGCAACTCGCGCACGAGCATTTTGGCGGCGACGGCCTCGCTGTCGATCAGCACGCCGTCGCAATCGCAGATCAGCACGCGGTCGCGCCGCAGCTCGTTTGCTCCGATCGTCGCCCCCGTCATTTGACGGCCCCGAACGTGAGACCGCGCACGAGTTGCTTTTGCGAGAGCCAGCCCACGATCAGGATGGGCGCGACGGCGAGCAACGAAGCCGCCGACAACTTCGCCCAGAACAACCCCTCGGGGCTCGAGTACGACGCAATGAATACCGTGAGCGGCGCGGCGTTCGAACTGGACAGATTGATGCTCCAAAACGCTTCGTTCCACGAGAGGATCACGAGCAACAGCGCCGTGGACGCCAGCCCCGGCAATGCCATGGGCATCAACAGATAGACGATTTCCTGCCAGGTCGCCGCGCCGTCGATGCGGCCGGCCTCCAAGATGTCGCGCGGAATTTCGTTGAAGTAGGTGAACGCCATCCACACGGCGATCGGCAAGTTCATCAGCGTGTAGACGATGACGAGACCCGAAACCGTATCGAGCAGCCCCACGTTTTTCCAGAGCAAATAGATCGGCACGAGCACGCCCACCGACGGCATCATCTTCGTCGACAGCATCCACAGCAGCAGGCTTTGCGTGCGCCGCGACGGGAAGAACGCCATCGCATAGGCAGCCGGCACGGCGAGCAACAGGCACAGTACGGTCACGCCCACCGAGATCAGCACCGAATTGCGCGCGAACAGGAAGTAGTCGCTACGGGCAAACACTTCGCGGAAGCTGTCGAAGGTCGGCGAGAAAATCAGCGCCATCGAATAGGCATCGCGCTCGGTCTTGAACGCCGTGATGGTCATCCAGAAGATCGGGAAGAACAGCGCGAGCGCGATCAGCCAGGCAAGCGCCGCCGGCAGCGCGCGCTTGACGGCGTCGAGCCCGGGCACTTGCACGCGCGGCGTGGGTACGGTCGGATGGCTCATGCTTCGTACTCCCCTTTCAGATTCTTCGCGAGGACGCGCACGAGGAAGAACGCAACGACGTTCGCAAGCACGACGGCCAAAATGCCGCCCGCGGAAGCGAGACCCACGTCGAACTGTTGCAGCCCCAGCGCATAGATCAGGTACGACAGGATCGTCGTGGCATTGCCCGGACCGCCCGAGGTGGTCGTATAGATCTCGGCGAAGATCGACAGCAAGAAGATCGTCTCCATCATCACGACGACCGAAATCGCGCGCCTCAAGTGCGGCAGCGTGATGTAGAAGAACATCGCGAGCGGACCCGCGCCGTCGATACGCGCGGCTTCCTTTTGTTCCTCGTCGAGCGATTGAATGGCCGTGAACAAAATAAGGAACGCGAACGGCAGCCACTGCCAGGCGACGATGACGACGATCGAGAACAGCGGATAGGTCGCGAACCAGTCGATGGGCTGCATACCGAACCACCGCATGACGGCTGCCACCACGCCGTATACCGGATGCAGCATCATGTTCTTCCAGATCAGCGCGCTGACCGTGGGCATGACGAAGAACGGCCCGATCGCGAGCAGACGCGCAATACCCTGGCCGGGGAATTTGCGGTCGAACAGCACCGCCATGAGGATGCCCCCGACGACGGTGATAATGAGCACCGACCCGATCAGCTCGAGTGTATGAACGATCGACGGGAGAAACGCGGGGTCGGTGACGAGGTACAGATAGTTGTCGAGCCCCGCGAATCCCTTTGCGTCGGGGTTAAGCAGGTTGTAGCGCGAAAACGAATACCAGATCGTCATCGCGAGCGGTATCGTCATCCAAAGGACGAGCACGGCAACCGAGGGGGCGGCGAGCCATCGCGTCGAGCCGGCTCGTCGTTCGGGCGTGGGCAGCGCGCTGGGCTCCGCGGCGTGCGAGAGCGGCATATGAAGATGTCCCATTGTTTCGGACTCCTGGTCGATCTGACGCCGCCCGCGCGGGGCGGCGTCGAGAGCGGGCCGTGAGGGACGGCCCGCTGGCGGACGATGCGCGTGAAACGCATCGCCTGCCGGCTTACGTCACTTCTGGTAGCCGGCCTCGCGCACCGCGCGATCCGCGGTGGCATTGCCGGCCGCGAGTGCCTGGTCCACCGTCATCTGGCCGGCCAGCGCGCCCGAGATGCTCTGTCCGACGACCGTGCCGAACGATTGGAACTCGGGGATGCCGACGAACTGCACGCCCGTGTACGGAACCGGCTTGGCCGTCGGATGGTTCGGATCGGCCGTACGGATTGCGTTCAGCACGAACTCGCCGAACGGCGCGGCTTGCACGTAGGCCGGCGTGTTATACGTCGATTCGCGCGTGCCCGGCGGCACCGAGGCCCAGCCTTCGTCCTTTGCCACGAGCTTGATGTAATCCTTGCTCGTCGCCCATTCCACGAACTTCTTGGCGTCGTCTTGTTGCTTGGACGTCTTCGGAATCGCGAGCGACCACGCCCACAGCCAGTGAGAACCGTTCGGCGTGACCTGCGTCGGCGCCGCGGCGAAACCGATCTTGTCGGCCACCTGGGACTGACTCTTGTTATAGAGCATGCCGGCGGCGACCGTGGCGTCGATCCACATCGCGCACTTACCCGAGGACATCAGCGTCAGGTTTTCGTTGAAACCGTTCGAGCTCGCCCCCGGAGGGCCGTCCTTCTTCATCAAATCGACGTAGAAACTGACCGCCTTTTTCCATTCCGGCGACGTAAGCTGAGCATGCCACTTGTCGTCGAACCATCTGCCGCCGAACGTATTCACGACCGTCGTCAGATAGGCCATGTTCTCGCCCCAGCCGGCCTTGCCGCGCAAACAAATGCCGTAGACGCCGTTCGCCTTGTCGGTCAGCTTGTCGGCGAATTGCGCGATCTGGTCGTAGGTGGGCTTCGACGGCATCGTCAAACCCTTGGCCGCGAACAAGTCCTTGCGATAGAACGTCATCGAGCTTTCCGCGTAGAACGGCAGCGCGTACAGCGTTCCGTTGTACGACAGGCTGTCGCGAACCGTCTTGATGACGTCGTTCTCGTCGTAGCTCGCGGGCAGGCCCGTCATCGGCGTCAGCCAACCGCGCTTGCCCCACTGCGGCGCTTCATATGCGCCGATCATCATGACGTCGAATTGGCCGCTCTTCGTGGTGATGTCGGTCGTCGCGCGCTGACGCAGCACGTTCTCCTCGAGCACGACCCAGTTCAGCTTGATCGACGGATTGCTCTTCTCGAAGTCCGACGACAGCTTCTTCATCTCGATCATGTCGGGATTGTTCACCACCGCGACCGTGATCGTCGCAGCGGACGCAGGCAGCGCCGCCAGCGCGCCCAGCGCCAGGGCACCCGCGGCGAGCGCGCGCCGTGTGAATCGAGCATTGCGTTGCATCGCTTGTCTCCTTAAGTCTTGTACGTTGTGGTGGAAATGCACGTGCGCTTCGTGAAGAAGCACGGTTCGTACTCAGGACCGGCGCCACATTCGCCCGCGTCTGCGGTTTCGCGCCCCTGCCGAGCGATCGCTCATTGATAGAGCAATTGTTCAGTTCGTGATCGAATGATCGGATACACGTCGGGGCATGTCAAGGCGGCCCCAGGATTTTCGATGGTGCGCTGCGAAAGATCGCGTTGGCCGTTCGGTCTATTGCGGATTTGAGCTAAACTAACGAAACTTAGTTCACCTCAACAGCCCATTATGGAAATCGTGAATATCCACGAAGCAAAGACCCACCTCTCGCGCCTCGTCGACCGTGCCGCGCTCGGCGAGGCGTTCATCATCGCCAAAGCCGGAAAACCGCTCGTAAAGGTCGTTCCGCTCGATGCGCCTAGCGGAGCGCAGCGGCGCCGCCTAGGATTCCTCGCAGGCGAAATCGTCGTCCCCGACGATTTCGACCAGATGGCGGCGGGCGAAATCGAACATTTGTTCGGAGGTTCGGATTCGTGAAGCTATTGCTCGATACGCACGTATTGCTGTGGGCGGCGGGACAGCCGGAGCGGCTGTCGGCCGCGGCGCGTTCGCTGATCGAAGATGAAGACCACACCTTGCTGTTCAGCGCGGCCAGCTTGTGGGAAATCACGATCAAGAGCGACTTGGGACGCGCCGATTTCCGCGTCGATCCTCGGCTGCTACGCCGCGCGCTCGTCGATAACGGCTATCTCGAATTGGCCGTCACTCATCGCCATGTGCTCGCGCTGAAGGGGCTGGCGGCGCTGCATAGGGACCCGTTCGATCGAATGCTCGTCGCGCAATCGTCGGCCGAGGGCGTGCCGCTCGTCACGGCCGATCCGCTGGTTATGCAATACACCGGATTGGTCAAGCCGCTTTGACGAGCGAACTCAGAAGCGCTGGCCCATCATGTCGTCCACCAGCGGAACGGCGGCGAGCGCCACGAGCACGGTGGCGAGGGGCACCGTCGAGACGAAGCCCATGTGCTTGAATCCGATCGCACCGGCCAAGCCGCCGCAAAAAAACGCGGCCAGCAGCGAGGCAAGCAGCGCCAGGCGCTGACGGTCCGCCTTGACTGGGTAGTCCCGGCGCATCGCGTCGGCAGCCGGTCCATTCCAATAGAACAGTTTGCCGAGCTCGATACCGATATCGGTGACGAGCCCCGTTACATGCGTCGTGCGGATCTCGGCCTTCGAGATCTTGGTGATCATCGCGTTTTGCAGCCCCATCACGAAGCACAGCAGCACAACGGTCGCGGGCACGAACAGCAAGCGATGGCCTTCGAGATTGGATCCCAGGAAACCGAACACGAGCAAAAGCGCCGCTTCCAGCATCAACGGCATCGCATACAAACTTCGGCGGGCATGCCGCCGGCCCCAATTGATCATCACGGCAGAGGTGGCCGCCCCGCCTAGAAAAGATACGAGCGAGGCAAGCCCTGCTCCGGCGAGCCCCAGTTCCCCGAGGGCCAGATTGTCGGCCATCGAAGAAACGATGCCGGACATATGCGACGTATATTGGCCCACAGCCAGAAAGCCGCCCGCGTTGGCGGCGCCCGCGACGAACGCGAGCGAACGGCCGAGGCGACGATTGGCTTCGTCCGTGCGCTCCGGTGTGGTGAACGCCCGCAGGTAATGAATAGGCATGTCGGCTCGCTTACGGCAGGACGCGTGCGCACCGATCGGCAGAAGACTCGGATTCGACGCTGCCTTTGCGCACGCTCGTTCGATCCTAACACGGCGCGTCGAGCTATCCGTTACGCTAGGTCAAAGCGCGTGCATGGTGAGCGATATGATCCTCGATGAACGTTTCGATGAAGTAGTAGCCGTGGTCGTACCCTTCATGGCGGCGCATCGTCAACGGTTGACCGGCCTCGAGGCACGCGCGCTCGAACACCTCGGGATGCAATTGCTCGAGACGGAATTTATCGGCGAGACCTTGATCGACGAGGATGCCTTCCGGGAAACGGGGCTCTCCGGCACGCTTCACAAGTTCGGTCGCGTCGTATTGGAGCCATGCCTGCTCGTCGTCTCCGAGGTACCCCGCGAACGCTTTCTTGCCCCATGGGCATTGCATAGGCGCTGCGATCGGCGCAAATGCCGAAACCGAGCGATAAATGTCGGGGTTGCGCAGGGCTAGAACGAGTGCGCCGTGCCCGCCCATCGAATGGCCGAAGATGCCGAGCCGCGCGCCGTCGATCGGCAGTTGGGCGAGCACCGTCTCGCGCAACTCGTCCCGCACATACGAGTACATGCGGTAATGACGCGACCACGGCTCGCGCGTAGCGTCGACGTAAAAACCCGCACCGGCCCCAAAATCCCAGTCGTCGCTCTCGCCGGGAATGTTCGCGCCGCGCGGGCTCGTATCGGGGGCGACGAGCGCGATGCCGTGCTGCGCGGCGAAGCGTTGGGCTCCAGCCTTGATCGGGAACGTCTCTTCGGTGGACGTGAGCCCGGCGAGGTAGAAGAGCGCGGGCACGCGCGCATGCTGCGCGTGCGGGGGCAAGTAGACCGAGAACCGCATCGGCAGTCCGATCGTCTTCGATTCGTGGCGATAGATGCCTTGGGTGCCGCCATGGGCTAGGTGGGTCTCGATCAATTCGAGCATCGGGCGTCTCCGATTCAATGGATCACGTTGCTTGCGCGCCGCTCGAGCGGCGCCTGTATATCGACTGCGCGATACACATCATAACGGCGGTGCGCCGGGCCGGACCCATAATCGAGCAGGCATGCGCGGCCCGCCCCCGCCCGGCGCCGCCGCGCGGCGAAACCGCGCGCGCGGCCATATCGTCTCGGAAAAGGATGGAATAGGCCATGGCGTCTTGTGCCCTTATCGGCATACGCCTACCGTAGAGCCACCCAATAAAGAGACTATGGAGCGAGACACATGCAATCGAACACGGTTCATCCGTGCGACGAGCAGTTGCCCTTTGCGCGACTGCTTACGCTCGGCATTCAGCACGTTTTGGTCATGTATGCCGGCGCGGTGGCCGTACCGCTAATCGTCGGCGGCGCGCTGAAACTGCCTAAGGATCAAATCGCCTTTCTGATCAGCGCCGACTTGTTTTCATGCGGCATCGCCACGCTGATCCAAACGCTCGGGTTGTGGATCTTCGGCATTCGGCTACCGGTCATCATGGGTTGCACATTTGCGGCCGTGGGCCCGATGGTCGCCATCGGCACGAATCCGCAACTGGGCATTCTCGACATCTTCGGCTCGACGATCGCGGCGGGTGCCATCGGCATCGTGCTCGCACCGATGATCGGGCGGTTGCTGAGATTCTTTCCCACCGTGGTCGTGGGCACAGTCATCTCGGTCATCGGTCTATCGCTCATGGAGGTCGGCATCAATTGGGCCGCGGGCGGCGTCGGCAATCCCGATTACGGTGCCCCCCTCTTCCTCGGCTTGTCGCTCTTCGTGCTTGCCGCGATTTTGCTCATCAATAAGTTCTGCCGCGGCTTCATCGCCAACATCTCGGTGCTGATCGGCATCGTCGCGGGATTCGTCATTGCGGCTGTCACGGGGCATGTCTCGTTCGACGGCGTGCGCGCCGCGCCCTGGGTCGGGATCGTCGCGCCGTTTCATTTCGGCATGCCGCATTTCGATCCGCTCGCGATCGCGACGATGGTCACGGTGATGTTCGTGACGTTCATCGAATCGACGGGGATGTTCCTCGCCGTGGGCGACATGGTGGGCCGGCCCGTCGATCGCGCCACGCTCGTGCGCGGCTTGCGCGTCGACGGTTTGGGCACACTTGTGGGCGGCATCTTTAACTCGTTTCCCCATACGTCGTTCTCGCAAAACGTGGGGCTCATCGGCGTTACCGGCGTGAAGAGCCGATTCGTCTGTGCGACGGGCGGCCTCATTCTCGTAGTACTGGGCTTGTTTCCGAAGATGGCGCAGGTAGTCGCCTCGGTCCCGCCGTTCGTGCTGGGCGGCGCCGGCATCGTCATGTTCGGCATGGTGGCCGCCAATGGCATCAAGGCCCTGTCGCGTGTCGATTTCACGACGAATCCGCACAACTTGTTCATTGTTGCGGTCAGCGTGGGACTCGGTCTCGTGCCCGTCGTTTCGCCTTCCTTCTTCGGTCAATTGCCGCATGCGCTCTCGCCGCTCCTGCATAGCGGCATCTTGCTGGCCTCGGCATCCGCGGTGCTGCTCAACGTCATCTTCAACGGTGTGTCGAGTGCGAGCGCCAAGGAAAATGAAAGCGAAACCGAAAGCTTGTATATCGAACGGCACGACGATCGTTCGCCCACCCCACTCGAGCGACGGGCTATCGACATCCATTAACTGAAGATCGCTTCAGACTGTCGCTAAAAATCGGCAACACGCCACGATGCACGCTTCGGGTCTTGCTTGGCCCGCCCGCGTGCATCGTGCGTTTTCTCCCCGCTCCTTTCCTCCCACGAAATCTTCCGCTACCTTCTCGCCGCCCTGTGGCGACGCACCTATTAGTTAGCAGAACTGACTATCGTTTACACCTAACGAAATTCATCCGACGATTGCGCGGCCGCGCCTCCTGCTCTCTTCAAACCCTTTCCCCATAAGGGCTCAATCATCGATTGCGATCGTCTGCAATTTATTCAGACGATTCGTTTCATCGATAGAAATTTAGGTCTCCTGCAAACGCGGCTAAATCCGCGCAAACGATTGCCGTAAACACATTCGGGAGCTTTCGTCTCCCACCCCCGTTGCGAAAGTGGTCCACTCTGGCCCTTCGTCTATTATTAAGGAGTCCTAATAATGTTGCGTTTCCTACGGTTCCTTTCGCGCGACGAGCGCGGTGTCAGCGCGCTGGAATATTCGGTTTTGGCCGGCATCGTCGTGGTGGCGGTCGCGGCTGCGGGAGCGATCTTCGGCGGCACGGGCGGCTTGCCCAATCTCTTCCAGAACTTGATCAACAACGTGACGGCAGTTCAAGCCAGCGGCAAGTGAGTTCTTCAAGCCGTTCGGCGTCAGCGCCGAACGGCTCCGCTGGGCCTATTGCGGCCCTTATCGCTCGAAAGGCAAATGCTCATGGATTGGATCGACGCCGTTGCCTGCGCCGCCTTGTCGATACTGGCCATCTCCGACCTGCGTCGGCGGCGCCTGCCCAATGCGGTGGTCGCGGCCTATGCGGCCCTGTATTTTCTGCATGCGCGGTACGCCGGCGAAAGTCGCGCCGCGCTTGAAGCTCACATCGCGATCGGCGTTGGCGCACTCGTATTCGGCGCCTTGCTGCTGCGCTTGGGATGGCTCGGCGGCGGCGACGCGAAGCTGTTCGCCGCGGTGTTCCTGTGGACCGGCCCCTCGTATGCGAGCGCCGTGTTCTTCGTGGTCTCGTTCTGCGGACTGATCATCGCGCTGGCCCAGCTCGCCTACGGCCGAGCACGCCACGGCGCAAGCCCGCCTGCCGCGTTCGAATGGCTCGCGCCCGCGCGCGGCGTACCGTACGGCGTCGCGTTGGCCGCCGGCGGCATCGCCGCCATCTGGTTGCCGCTCGCTCATGCGCATACCGTACCGCTCCACCAAGCGGCATGGCTGCCCTCGATTCACGCACGGCTCATATAACGGAACGCCGTCGTCATGCAAAACATTCTGAGACTTGCCGGCCTCATCATCGTCGCCGCGATCGGCGCCGTGGTGTTGCGCGCGCTCTATGTCACCGCCTCTCGCCCGTCCCCGCCCAAACCCGCGCCGACGGTCCACATTCGCGCAGCCGCCGCCGACCTGCCCGACGGCCTGCTGTTGCGCGACAGCGATCTCGTCTGGAAGAGCGTTCCTCGCTCGGACGTACCGGCCGGCGCACTCGTCGAAGGGCAACCCGACGTCAACGATCTGAAGGGCGATTTGCTGCGTCACGCCGTGCATGCCGGCACGCCGCTCGGGCCGGCCGACGTCATCTCCCCAAGCTCGCCGGGCTTTCTCGCGGCGGCCCTCAAACCCGGCATGCGCGCGATTTCGGTCGCGATCGACGACGTGTCGGGTAACGCGGGCCTCATCGAGCCGGGCGACTATGTCGACGTGCTCCTCACGCAGCAAATCGCGACGGCTTCCGGTGCACCGAGCAACCCGGACCGGACCGTCGAAGCCGAGACGGTCGCCGAACGCGTGCGCGTGCTGGCGGTCGGTTCGGCATTCAAGCGTCCGAAGGACGACGACACGCAAAAGAGCCCCGCCAATGCCCGCGCGCGCACCGTGACGTTCGAGGTTACGCCGCGCAGCGCCGAGGTCGTGACGGTGGCCGCTCACCTCGGTTCGCTCTCGCTCGCGCTGCGCAGCTTCGCGACGCGCGATCGCAATCAACCGCAGACCGAGGACGTCATCGAGCCGCAATCGGCGCCCGTCTGGGCACGCGACGTTTCGCGCGGGTTGCGGGCGATGACCGCGGGCGCGCAGAGCGGGCCGCACACGGCAGCGTCGCGTATGAGCTCGAGCGCGCGGCCCGTCATCGTTTATCGCGGATCGAAGCAAAGCGAGGCGGACGGCAACGATCTGTCGGGCCTACCGAACGGCTCGGCCGGCTTGATACCGCCGCTGCCCTCCGGCGCGCCGCCTGCCGCGCCGAGTGCCACGACCGGCTCGACGCCGGCCCCCGCGACGAGCATTCATCCCGCAGCTTAGGATTTCTAACGATGTCTGGTCCCAATCGCTTTTCATCGCATTTTTGCTCCCGCTCATCGCGCCGCTCGGCCGTGCGCCTCGCCCTGCTCGCCTGCGCTTGGGCCTGGTGTGCGCTGGCGGCGACGCTCGCGCACGCGGCGGGCACCCCCGACGGCGTACTGCGCGTACCCGCAGGCGGCGGCGAGCTTGTGCAACTGCCCGCTCCGGCCGTGGCCGTGTTCGTAGCCGACCCGGATGTCGCCGACGTGCACGTTCCCAACGCGCGCAGCGTCTTCGTGCTCGGCAAGAAGGCCGGCACCACGACCCTGTTCGCGCTCGGCGCCGACAACCGTCCGATTCTGCGCAAGACCGTGGACGTCGCGATGGATACGGTATCGATCCAGCGGCTGCTCGATGCGCGCTTCCCCCAATGGCGTCTCACGGTAACGAGCGCACCGGGCTCGCTGATGGTGACGGGACACGTTCCAAGCGCCGCCGATGCCGACGCCGTCGCGCAAACGTTGAAACCGTATCTGCACGGCGAGGAAACGCTCGTCAATCGACTGACGTTGGCGCAACCGATCCAAGTCCACCTTCGCGTGCGCATTACCGAAGTCGATCGCAACGTCACCCAGCAACTGGGCATCAATTGGAGCGCACTCGGTTCGCGCGGCAACTTCGTGGCCGGCCTATTCAACGGCGGCAGCACCGTCCTCGATCCGACCTCGAAACTATTCACGCTGCCGGCGACGAGCGCGTTCTCCATCCTCGGCGGCTTCCATGCGGGCAACACCTCGATCGACGGCGTGCTCGACGCGCTCGATCAGGAAGGCTTGATCACGATGCTCGCCGAACCGAATCTCACGGCCATGTCGGGCCAAACCGCGAGCTTCTTGGCCGGCGGCGAGTTTCCCATCCCCGTCGCCCAAGACACGACGGGCGCGATCACGATCGAATTCAAGCCATACGGCGTCTCGCTCGACTTCACGCCGACAGTACTCGCCAACAACCGCATCAGCCTGAAAGTGCGGCCCGAAGTCAGCGAGATCGATCCGAGCAACAGCGTCACGACCGGCTCGATCAAGGTTCCCGCACTCACCGTGCGCCGCGTGGAGACGACGGTCGAACTCTCGAGCGGCCAAAGCTTCGCGATCGGCGGGCTGCTTCAAAGCAACAGCAGCGACGTGCTCTCCGAGTTGCCGGGCCTGAGCCGGCTGCCCGTGCTCGGCAAGTTGTTTTCGTCGAAAAACTATCTGAACAACAAATCGGAAGTCGTCGTCATCGTGACGCCTTATATCGTGCAGCCGGTCGGTCCCGGGCAAGCGCATGACGCGCTCGATAGCGTCACGCACCCGAGCAGCGATATCGAGTTCGCGCTACAGCGTACGCTCGGTCTCGATCCGCTCGAGGGCGACGCGCCGCGGCTCGTCGGCGCGGCCGGCTTCGTCTATTGACCGGAGAGCGTCGATGCGCAATCGCTTAGTTCTACGAATCGTCTGCGCGGCCGCGACGGTCGCGCTCGGCACGGGGCTGTCGGGCTGCATGTCGGAACATCCGCCGCTCGGCATGCCCGACGACTCCGTCATCGGCTTCACCGCCGCCGACGGCGGGCACGCCATCCCACCGCAATGCGACCGGCTCAATCAGCCCTCGCACATGATCGACGCGGGTCGAGGCCGGCCCGGCGTCGAGTTCGGCTGCGCGACCTATTCGAATCTGGCCGCGATGCTCGCGCGCCCGGCCGATCTCGTCGCGCCGCTCCCGTATGCCGGTGCCGACGCGGCGCTTGGCGCCAGTGCCGTGCGCGCGTATGAGGAGGGCCGCGCGCAGGCGTTGCGCTCGACCTCGACGACGCGCTCGGTCACCCATTGAGAATCATCGAGAACCACTAGGACGCCACGCCATGGGTGCCTTCGATTTCCGCTCCGATACCCGCCGCGCGCAGCCGCTCGCGACCGACCGCATCATCGCGGTACTGGCCGATGCGAGCAGCGAGGAAGTCGCCAAGAATCTGATGCTCGACCAAGGCATCGCCCACGCCTACGTCACGCGTGGAACGATCGGCGACGCCATCGAATTGATGCGCGGTCTGCCGCACGCGCCACGCCATCTACTCGTGGACGTCTCCGGTTCGGCGATGCCCGTATCCGATCTGATGCGGCTCGCCGAGGTCGTCGATCCGTCGGTGAGCGTGGTGGTCGTCGGCGATCGCAACGACGTGGGATTGTTCCGCTCGCTGCTGCGCATGGGCGTACAGGACTATCTCGTTAAGCCGCTCACCGTCGAGCTCGTGCAGCGCGCCTTGAGCGCGGCCGATCCGTCCACCTCCGTGCGCGCCGGCAAGGCGATCGGCTTCATCGGCGCACGCGGCGGCGTCGGCGTAACGACGATCGCCTCGGCGCTCGCGCGGCACCTCGCCGACAAGACGCGGCGCCGCATTGCATACGTCGATTTCGATCTGCACGGCGGCGCGGCCGCATCCCTGTTCGGCATCGCTATGAACAACGGCCTGGCGGAGCTGCTGCAAAACACGCAACGGCTCGATCAGCAATTGATCCATCAAACCGTCGTGGCGCAAAGCGATCGTCTGTTCGTGCTCGGCGCAGAGTTGCCCTACGATCAACCGCTCGTGCTCCGTCCCGGGACCGTTAGCGAACTCGTCGCGGCGCTCAAACGCCATTTCCACTACGTCGTGCTCGATCTGCCGCAGCGAGCCGGCGCTTGGGTCGAGGAAGCGCTCGACGCCTGCGAGACGATCCACGTCGTATCCGACCGCTCCGTACATGCCGCGCGAGAAACGGCGCGCCTATGTCGCTTCGCCGAAGGCCGTCCCGCGAATGCCGCCGTATCCGTGTTGCTGAACAACGCGCAGCAGCCCGTTCGGGGGCGCGTCGCGCAGGCCGATTTCGTCCACGCGCTCGGGCGCGCATCGGTGCACGAGTTTCCCTACGAGCCGCAGACGCTGGCGCTCGCCGAGAATCTCGGCGAGGCGATTGCCGAAGGCAAACACTCGGGATTCGCGCGCGCCGTGGTGGCGCTCGCCGATGCGATCACGGGCTCCGACGCGCCGGCCGTCGCCGCACGCTCGCCGTGGTACGTGCGGCTGCTGTCGAAACGGAGTGCCGTCTGATGTTCGGGCGCCGCAGCCATGCCTCGGCGTTCGAGTCGCCGGCAAGCGTCGAGGTCGGGAGCCAAGCCGAGCAGATCGACGCGACCGTATCCGAGCGGTACGCGGCGCCTGCGGCCGATGACGCACGGCAGCGCACGCCGAGCGCACCCAGCACGCCTAGTCCGCCGCCGCCGGCCGGTGCGGCACAGCACGAATCGCGCGCACCTTCGTCGCCCCCCTCGCTCCCCGCCGACCGCCATGAGGCGTTGATTCGCTCCGACACGTTCAAGACGATTCGCACGGCCGTGTTCGCCTCGATGAACATGTCGGCGGCATTGATGATGTCGCGCGCGCAAGTACGCGAAGGCATCGAGCAGATCGCCACCGAGACGATCGCCCGCGAACGCTTGACGATCACGCTCGCGGAGCAGGCCCTCGTCGTCGACGAGATGCTCAACGATATGTTCGGCGTCGGCCCGATCGAACCGCTGCTCGCCGACGAAAAGGTCACCGACATACTCGTCAACGGTCCCGACCAGGTCTACGTCGAACGCGCCGGCCGGCTCGAGCTCACGCCGCTGAAGTTTCGCGACAACGCACACGTCGTCAACGTTGCGCAGCGCATCGCTGCCGCCGTCGGCCGGCGCGTCGACGAAAGCAGCCCGCTCGTGGACGCCCGGCTTGCCGACGGCAGCCGCGTCAACGTCGTGCTGCCGCCGATCGCCTTGCGCGGCGCATCGATTTCCATCCGCAAATTCGCCAAACGCAACATCACGCTCGGACGCATGGCGCAGCAAGGCAACATCTCGCCCGCGATGGTCGAGGTATTGCGCATCGCGAGCGCTTGCCGGCTTAACATCGTGATCTCGGGCGGCACCGGCTCGGGCAAGACGACGCTGCTCAATGCGCTCTCGAATTTCATCGATCCGCACGAGCGCATCGTGACGATCGAAGACGCGGCCGAATTGCAGTTGCAGCAACCTCATGTCGTGAGCTTGGAGACGCGTCCCGAGAACAGCGAAGGGCTCGGCGGCATCTCGCAGCGCGATCTCGTACGCAATGCGTTGCGGATGCGTCCCGACCGCATCATTCTCGGCGAGACGCGCGGCACCGAGGCTTTCGACGTCCTGCAAGCGATGAACACGGGCCATGACGGCTCGATGACGACGATCCACGCGAACACGCCGCGCGATGCGATCACGCGGCTCGAAAGCATGGTGATGATGGCGAACGGCAACCTGCCGCTGATCTCGATCCGTCGTCAGATCGCAAGCGCCGTGCACATGATCTTGCAAGTCGAGCGCATGCGCGACGGCATGCGCCGCGTCACGCGCGTGACCGAAATCTCGGGCATGGAGGGCGATATCGTCATCACGCAGGACCTGTTCGCGTTTCGATTCAACGCAAGCGCGTACGAAGAACAGGTGCGGGGCACGTTCGAATCGTCGTCGCTGCGTCCGGCGTTCGCGCAGCGCGCGGCGTATTACGGACTCGAAGAGCAACTGATCGGAGCGATGCAATCGTGAGGCCCGCAGACGTCGTCGCCGCCGGCGCATTCTTTGCCATCGTTATCTTAGGCTTGATCGCCCGTTCGCTGCGCGAGATGCTGCGGCGCCGGCCGGCGCCGCGGATCAAGCGCCGTATGGGGGCGCTGCGCGACACCCATGCCGCGAGCCGCACCTCGCCCAGCGAAAAGCCGTCGCACCAGCTCGTGAGCCTCGATCGCCATGCGCAGGACGAGCCCGCGTTGCAAGCGTGGCTGCGAGCGAAGCGCCAGCGCGTCGAAACGCTGGCCGGGCGCGCGGGCGTGCGCGCCATCGTCATCGTCGCCTTGCTCGCGAGCACAATCGCATTCGGCGTGGCATCGCTGGCCGGCTTGGCGCTCTGGATTCGGCTGTGCGCGTGCATCCTCGTAGCCGTCATCGCGGTGCGGACGATGTATCTGTTCATCATCGCCCGCTTCAAACAGCGCTTTTTGGCCGTGTTTCCCGATACGCTCGACCTGATCGTCCGCGCCGTGCGAGCCGGGATCCCCGCCGTGCAAGCCATTTGCACGGCTGGCGTCGAAAGCGAAGAGCCCGTGCGCTCGACCTTCCGCACGATGGGCGATGCGCTGCTCGTCGGCGCCGACGTCAAGGAAGTCCTCGAGCAAGCCGCGCAGCGGCTGCAACTGGCCGACTTTTCCTTTTTCGCCGTATGCCTCGTCCTGCAACGCGAAACGGGCGGCAATCTCGCCGAAACCCTCGAAAACCTCGCGGGCATCGTTCGCAGCCGGCGCGACATACGCGCCAAAACCAAGGCACTCACGGCCGAAGGGCGGATCTCGAGCAAGATCATTTCGGGCGTGCCGTTCTTCATCATGGGCTTTCTTTATGTGGTGAACCGGCCTTACGTCTCGTTGCTGTTCACGACGCGCGCGGGGCACAAGATGCTCACGCTCGCCGCGGTGCTGCTCACGATCGGGCTCGTTTCGATCCGCAGAATCGCCAACTTGGATACCTCTCGATGAAGCTGACCGACGTCTGGATGGATCTGTGGCTCGTCGCGTTACTGGCGCTGGCGACGTTCGTACTCGTGCTGCGCGGCGCGAGCGCGCGCTCGCGCATCGCGCAGCGCATGCGGCACGGCATCGCGCGCGCGAGCGCGGCGCCAGGCCGCAACGTCCCGCAGCAACTCGCCCATCGCGTGGCGACGCTCGGCGAGCGCATGCCGATCCTCGATGCGGCCGAGCGGGGCAAACTCGCGGCGCGCCTGGCAAGCGCGGGCTTTCGCGATGCCCGGGCGGTGTCGATCCTCGCGGGGTTGAAGCTCGTATGCGGCGCCTGCCTCGCCGTGGGCGCCATCGTGCTCGCGCCGCACCTTCCGCGTATCGGCGGCTACTTCGTGCTGCGGCTGTTGATGATGGCCGCCGCGTTCGTCATCGGCATGATGCTGCCCGAGCTTGTGCTCGGCGCCGCAATCAAGCGCCGCCAGCGTGCGATCGCCGGCGCGCTGCCCGACGCGCTGGATCTACTCGTGATCTGCACGAACGCGGGTAATAGTCTTGTCGTCGCAATCAAACGCGTCGCGAGCGAGTTGAGCGCGATCTGCCCGGCGCTTGCCGACGAGTTGTCGCTCACCGCCGACGAGCTGCAAATCGGCGGCGACAGCGCAACCGCGCTAAACGCGATGGCGGCGCGCATCGGCTTGACGTCGATGCGCGCCCTCGTCACGACGCTCGTGCAATCGCAACAGTACGGCACGCCGATCACGCAATCGCTGCGCATGCTCTCGCGGACCGAGCGCGCGATGCAAATCGTCGCCCTCGAGGAAAAAGCCGCGAAGCTCGCACCGAAGATGACGCTGCCGATGATGCTTTTCATCATGCCCACCGTGGCGTTGATCGCGGCGGGGCCGGCCATCATTCGATTGCTCGCGGTGTTTCATCAGCACTAGCTAGCCGCACCTGAAGATAACCGTGGGAGGTTTCATGCACTCGATCCCCTTGCCGTTGCGGCACCCCGCGATACGCACGCTCACGCTCGCCGCGCTTTTCGCTTGCGCGCTCGTCGGCTGCGCGAGCAGCCCGAGAATCGAAACACGGCCCCTCGTGGCGACCCGCGGCGTCGATCAGAGCACCGATCTGAAGATCGCCGAAAGCGCGCTCGAAAGCGGCGATACGCAACTCGCGATCTCGCTCTTCGAAAAGGCGCTGAAGGCCGACCCCGCTTCGCTGCAAGCCCAGCTCGGTCTTGCCGATGCGATCTATCAGATCGGGGAGCTCGCGCGCGCCGGCATGCTGTATGCCCACGTCGCGGCGAGCGCGCCCGATGATCCACGCGCGCAGTTGGGTCTGGCACGCGTCGCACTACGCGAACGCCGTCTCGACGATGCCCTCGTGCGCTATCGCCGTCTCGCCGCGTCGCATCCCGACAGCGCCGCCGCTGCGGAAGGGCTTGGCGCCGTATTGGATTTGCAAGGCGAGCACGGCGAAGCACAGGCCGTTTATCGCGCGGCGCTCGCCCGTCATCCCGAAGCGCAGGGTTTGAAGACGAATCTGGGACTGTCGCTGATTCTCGACCACCGTGCGCGCGAAGGCGCGAACGTCTTGCTGGACGTTGCAGGCCTGCCCGATGCCCCCGTACAAGCACGCGAGAACTTGGCCTTGGCATATGGCGTACTCGGCAACGCGCAAGCGGCGAAAAGCATCTTGACGGCCGACATGCCGGCGGCCTCGGCCGAAGACAATCTGCTCTTCTATCGAAAACTACGCGACCGGTGGTCGTCAGTAGGCGCCGGCACCGCAGGCCGGGCCGGTGGGAGTACGGCAAGCGTTCAATCGGTACCGTCCGAGTCGATCTCGCGGGTAGGTGCACTCGAATGAACCGCGTCGCTCGCCTCGCCGCCGACGAGCGTGGCGTTGCCGCCCTCGAATTCGTGCTCGTGTTTCCGTTCTTGATGACGGTGTTGTTCGGCATCGTCGATACGAGCCTGCTGCTTTGCGACAAGGCCGTCATCACGAATGCGAGCCGCGAGGCCGCGCGCGCCGGCGTGGTCGTGCGCGTACCGCAGCTCACGTCGAGCGAAGTGTCGAACGTGGCGCTCGCCTATGCGCAGAACAATCTCGTCACGGGGGGCACGGCCACGACGCCGACCGTGAGTGTCGACCAATCGGCGGGTACCTCGCCGGGTAGCCCGCTGAAGGTTACCGTCACCTACACGTACGACGGGCTCGTATTGGGTTCGGCGCTCAGTTCGTTGACCGGTCCGGTGACAGTCTCCGCCACGACGGTGATGAACTATGAGTAGGCCTACGCGGCACCGCTCGCGGCGCTTCGCACCGCGCGCTCGACAAGCCGGATCGGTGCCGCTCTGGTTTTTGCTCACTGCGGCGATTTTGCTGACGTTCGGCGCATTCGCCGTCGACTTGCCGCGCGTTGCGACCGTGCGCAACGAATTGCAAAACGCGGCCGATGCCGCTGCGCTCGCCGGTGCCGCCAAACTGATCGACGGCAGCAGCGGGCCCGATTGGCCCGACGCCGCGAGCGCAACGAGCACGGCGGTTTCGCTCAACGCTTCCGACGGCGCCACGTTGAGCGTCGGCACGGTCCAAACGGGGTTCTGGAATCTAACGGGCTCGCCCTCGACGCTTGAGGCGAAGACGATCACGCCGGGTCTATACGACGTCCCCGCCGTGCAAGTCACCGTCACGCGCAGCGCGGGCCAGAACGGCGGTGCGGCAGCGCTCTTGCTGGGCGGCTTCCTCGACGTGCTCAGCGCGCCGGCGAGCGCGACCGCCGTTGCGGTCGCCGCCGCGCCGTCGACCGTGGATTCGGGCGGCCTATTTCCGATGGTCATCGATCAATGTGTGCTGAACGAATACTGGGACTCGACGACGAACGAACCGACGATCGATCCGAGCACCGGCAAGCCGTACGAATTCCAAATCGGCAATGGACACCTGTACGGTTCGAGTTGCGAAGCGGGGCAATGGACGTCGTTTCTGATCAACGCGAACGACGTGCCGACCGTGCGCGGTCTCATCGCTTCGGGCAATCCTTCGCCCATTTCCATCGGCGATAACATTTGGATCGAGCCCGGCGTCAAGACCACGATCTACAGCAGCGTGCCGACGGGTGTCACGATCGTCGTGCCCGTCGCCGAGCAGATCATTTCGCATAGCTACGTGCCGGTGGTCGCGTTCGCGGCGTTTTACGTCGACGGCTCGTATGGCGGCAGCAGCAAATACATCCAGGGACATTTCGTAGGCGGTTATCGCATTCCCGTCCAGTCTTGGGGAATCGGCCCCGACTACGGCGCATACGTCGCCCCGCGGCTGGCGCTCTAAGCCCCGGCCCATCGTCTATCCCCTCCGATCGGCGGAATTCGTCGCGGCTGCTTTCGTCGAAGAGGCAAAACGCTGTACGCTTCTGCGAAAGTGCGATCGCGCCCGAACGACGGGCGCGGCATCCTCGATTCGTTGACCTCGCCTTAAACCGATGCCTCAATCGTTCGTTCTCCCGCAAACCTACTTGGTTACGCCCGAACCGTCGGCCGACCCGTTGCCGGCCGCCTTCGTCGCGCACTTGGAGCGCGTCTTGAAAAACGGCATTCGCCTCGTGCAATTACGCGCGAAAACGCTGACGCCGCCGCAGTACGTCGAGCTTGCCGAGCAGGCGCTCATCGCATGCCGGCGCTACGATGCGCGGTTGCTTTTGAATGCCTCCGTCGACATCGTCCAGGCCGTGGGCGCCGACGGCATTCACCTGACGAGCACGCGGCTCATGGCATGCACGGCCCGACCGCTACCCTCGAACTTTCTGGTTTCGGCCGCTTGCCACGATGCCGCTCAGGTCCTGCACGCGAACCGAATCGGCGCGGACTTGCTCACCGTATCGCCGGTGTTGCCGACAGCCACGCATACCACGGCCACGCCGCTCGGCTGGCCGCGGTTTCGCGAGTTGGTCGCCCTCACCGAGATCCCCGTATTCGCGCTCGGCGGAATGAGCGCCCAGACGCTCGATGAAGCGCGCGCGGCCGGTGCCCACGGGATCGCAGCCATTCGTTCGCTTTGGGGCGGCGTGGCGGCAAGTTGACGCTTGTCGCACGTTGCGCGGATTCAAATAAAAACGGCGAGCATCGCTGCTCGCCGTCTGACTCTGACCGACACCGGATAAACGCGCAATATCAGCCGGTGGTTTTGGTCGATGCCGATGCGGCCGCCGGTGCCGATGCGGCGCCGATCGTCGCGGGTGCGTCGGCCGGCCGGGGCGTGTCGCCCGTGTTGGCAATCCAACCGCCGCCCAGGGCGACATACAGACTGACGAGGCTGTCGAGTCGCGCCACGCGCGCGTTGACGAGCGATTGCTGAACCGTATAAAGGTTCGTTTGTGCGGTCAGCACCTGCAAGTAGCTGTCGACGCCGTTCTTATAGCGCAGTTGCGAGAGATCGAGCGTGCGCGATTGCGCAAACGTCGTGCGCTCGAGCGACTGAATCTGCGCATCGTACGTGCTGCGCGCAGCGAGACCGTCCGCCACTTCCCTGAACGCCGATTGAATCGCCTTCTCGTAGTTGGCGATCTCGATCCGCTTTTGCACGTTGGCGAGGTCGAGGTTGGCGAGATTTTGCCCCCCCTCGAAAATCGGCAGCGTGATATTCGGCGCGAACGTCCAAGCAGCCGAGCCCGCCTTGAACAAATCGCCGAGGGTCGGGCTGGCCGTACCCACCGTGCTCGTCAACGAAATGCGCGGGAAAAACGCCGCTCGCGCAGCCCCGATGTTCGCATTGGCCGCGCGCAGCGTGGCCTCGGCTTGCATGATGTCGGGCCGGCGCGTCAGCAGATCGGACGGCAACCCCGCCGGGATGTCGGTCAGCAAACGCTGATCTTCAAGGCTGCGACCGGGCGGCAGATCGTCGGGCAGCGGCTCGCCGACCAACAATACGAGCGCGTTCTCGGCTTGCGCGCGGGCGCGCGCCTGCGCCTCGCGGTTCGCGCGCGCTTGTTCGACGATCGTCTCCGCTTGCCGCAAATCGAGTTCGGAGCCGGTACCGTTATCGAATTGCAGCTTCGTCAGCGCGTACGACGACTCGGCCGTCTTCAACGTATCGTCGGTGATCTTAAGCAGATCGTCGACCGCGACCATTTGCAGATACTGCTGCGCCACCTGCGAGACGAGCGAAATCTCGGCGGCCTTGCGCGCCTGCGCCGTCGCGAGATACTGCTCGAGCGACTGATCCTTCAAGCTGCGGACGCGCCCCCAGAAATCGATCTCCCAGGAAGCGCTGAGGCCCACTTGGTACTCGCGGGAAATCGTTTGTCCGGAGGGCGACAAGTCGAGCGGCGCACGCTGAACCTGCCCGGTGCCTTGCGCGTTGATCGCCGGGAACAGTTGCGCGCGCGTAACCCGATACTGCGCGCGCGCCGCCTCGACGTTCAAGACGGAGACACGCAAGTCGCGGTTGTTTTCGAGCGCAAGTTCGATGATCCGCTGCAAACGCGGATCGGCGAAGAACTCGCGCCAGCCGATATCGACGGCGGTACGGCCGGCGGCCGTGTCGCCCGAGGTCGTCGTCGGTTGAGTCGCATACACGCCCGATGCCGGGAACGCGGCCGCGACTGGCGCGGCCGGACGTTCGTACCTCGGCTGGAACGTGCAGCCCGCCGCGAGTGCCGCGGTGGCGATCGCAATCAAGGAATATCGTTTCATCTCAGTGTCCTTCATCGCCGTTCTTCTTCTCGCCCGCGTTCGGCGCATGCGGCGCCGAATGGTGCGCTTCGGCCAGGCGCGCCGCTTCGTCCACGTCTTCCGTCTCGCCGCCGAACTTCGCGCGGATCACGACGAAGAACATCGGGATGAAGAAGATCGCGAGGAACGTCGCGGTGAGCATACCGCCGATCACGCCCGTGCCGATCGCGTGCTGGCTCGCCGACCCGGCGCCGTTACTGATCGCGAGCGGCAACACGCCCAAAATGAACGCAAGCGACGTCATCAAGATCGGGCGTAGCCGCAACCGCGCAGCCTCCATCGCCGCCTCGACCGGCCCCATACCTTCGCTTTGCTGCAACTCACGCGCAAACTCGACAATCAGAATCGCGTTCTTCGCCGAGAGGCCGACCGTCGTCAGCAAACCGACTTGGAAGAAGACGTCGTTTTCGAGCCCGCGCAGCGTCGCGGCAACCAGTGCGCCGATCACGCCGAGCGGCACCACCATGATCACCGAGAATGGGATCGACCAGCTTTCATAGAGCGCCGCCAAGCACAGGAACACCACGAGGATCGAGATGCCGTACAGGATCGGCGCCTGCGAGCCCGACTGGATTTCCTGGTACGACAGACCCGTCCACGAGTACCCTATACCGGTCGGCAGCTTCGTCGCGATCTGCTGCATCGCTTGCATCGCCTGGCCCGTACTCTTGCCGGGTGCTGCCGCGCCTTGGATTTCCATCGCCGAGATACCGTTGTAGCGCTCGAGCTTCGGCGAACCGTAGGTCCAGTGTCCGGACGAGAACGACGTGAACGGCACCATCCCACCGGACGCGTTGCGCACGTACCACTGGCCCATGTCCTCCGGCGTCATCCGGAACGGCGCATCGGACATCACGTACACCTTCTTGATCCGGTTGTCCGTATCGAGGAAGTTGTTCACGTATTGCGACGCCCATGCCACGGAGAACGTCTGGTCGATCGCTTGCGGCGACACGCCGAGTGCTTGCGCCTTCTCGCGGTCGATGTCGACCTTGAACTGCGGCGTGTCGTTCAGCCCGTTCGGCCGCACGCCCATGAGCGTCGGATTCTGGGCAGCCATGCCGAGCAACTGATTGCGCGCGGCCATCAGCTTGTCGTGCCCGAGGCCCGCGTTGTCGGTCAACTCGAAGTCGAAACCCGATGCCGTGCCCAGTTCCGGGATCGACGGCGGATTGACCGGGAACACCATCGCGTCCTTATAGCCCCCGTAGTGCATGAACATCCGCTGGATGATCGCCTGCACCTTCTGATCGCCATGTTGCCGCTTGCCGAAATCGGTCAGCCGGACGAAGACGAGGCCCGAGTTCTGGCCGCGCCCCGCGAAGCTGAAGCCGTTCACCGTGAACACCGATTCGACGAGCGACTTCTCCTGCTTGAGCAGGTAGTCGGAGATGTTCGCAAGCGTGCGGGCCGTCGTTTCCTGCGTCGAGCCCGTCGGCGTCTGCACGATGACGAACATAAGCCCTTGGTCTTCTTCGGGCAGGAACGACTTCGGCAAACGAACGAACAACAGGCCGACCGCGACGATCACGGCCAGGTAGATGACGAGCCAGCGGCCCGAGCGCCGGATCACCTGATGCACGCCACGGTGGTACTTGTCGCGGCCGCGGTCGAACGTGCGGTTGAACCAGCCGAAAAAGCCCGTCGTGGCCGCATGCTCGCCCGGGGCGATCGGCTTGAGGATCGTCGCGCACAGCGCCGGCGTCAGAACCAACGCGACGAGCACCGACAACACCATCGCCGAAACGATCGTCAGCGAGAACTGGCGATAGATCGCGCCGACCGAGCCGCCCGAGAGGGCCACCGGCACGAACACGGCCGACAGCACGAGCGCCACGCCGACGAGCGCGCCCGTGATCTGGTCCATTGCCTTGCGGGTCGCCTCGCGTGGCGAGAGCCCCTCCTCGCTCATGACCCGCTCGACGTTTTCGACGACCACGATCGCATCGTCGACGAGCAGACCGATCGCGAGCACGAGCCCGAACATCGACAGCACGTTGATCGAGAAGCCCACCGCGTTCATGATCGCGAACGTGCCGAGCAACACGACCGGCACGGCAATCGTCGGGATCAACGTGGCGCGCAGGTTCTGCAAGAACAGATACATCACGAGGAAGACGAGCACGATCCCTTCGAGCAGCGTCTTGATCACTTCCTCGATCGATAGGCGCACGAACGGCGTCGTGTCGTACGGGTACTTCACGACGAGACCGTGCGGGAAGTATTTCGACAATTCGTCGATCTTCGCGCGCACTTCCTTGGCCGTTTGCAGCGCATTGGCACCCGTGGCGAGCTGAATGCCCATCCCGGCCGTCGGTTGACCGTTGTACTTCGTGTCGAAGTTATACGTTTCGCCGCCGAGTTCGATGCGTGCGACATCCTTGATGCGCACCTGCGAGCCGTCGGCGTTCACCTTCAGCTGGATGTTGCCGAAGTCCGCCGGCGTACGCAGCAGCGTCTGCTCCGTAATCGTCGCTTGCAGCATCTGGCCCGGGACGGCGGGGGTGCCGCCGAGCTGACCGCCCGCGATCTGGACGTTTTGCTGTTGCAATGCTGTGACGATATCGCCCGGGGTCAAGCTGTAGTTCGTCAGCTTGTTCGGGTCGAGCCAAATCCGCATCGCGTACTGCGTGCCGAACAGCGTCACGGTACCGACGCCGTTCAGACGGCTGATCGGATCCTGAATGTTCGACGCGACGTAGTTGGCCAAGTCGTACTTGCTCATGCTGCCGTCTTCGGAGACGAACGCGAGCACGAGCAAGAAGCTGCTGCTCGACTTCGTCACCTTCGTGCCGAGCTGCTGCACGACCGTCGGCAACAGCGGCGTCGCAAGCGACAACTTGTTTTGGACCTGCACCTGGGCGATGTCGGGGTTCGTGCCGGCGTCGAACGTCAGGGTGATCGTCGCCGTACCCGAATCGTCACTCGTCGAGGACAAGTACAGCAGGTGATCGAGACCGCTCATCTGCTGCTCGATCACCTGCGTGACCGTGTTTTCGACCGTCTTCGCCGACGCACCCGGGTAGCTCGCCGAAATCTGGATCGACGGCGGCGCGATGGTCGGGTACTGCGCGATCGGTAAATTGAAGATCGACGCAACCCCCGCCAGCATCAGGATGATCGCGATCACCCAGGCGAAGATCGGTCGATCGATAAAGAACTTAGCCATTGTTGCGGGCTCTCCGTTATCAGGCGGCGGGCGCTGAAGCACCCGAGGCCGGCGCGGCCGCGCCGGCCGGGGCCCCTTGCGCGCCGCTCGCGGCCGCCGGCAGTTGCGCCGGGACCGGTTTCACTTGCATGCCGGGCCGCACTTTCTCCGTGCCCTGCACGATCACGCGATCGCCGCTTTGCAGGCCGCCGTCGACGACCCAGTTCGGACCTTGCATGCCCGAGGTCACGAGCTCGCGCGGCGCGACCTTGTCGTCGGCGCCGACGACGAGCGCAATCGCGCTGCCCTTCTGGTCGTGCGTCACGCCGATCTGCGGCACGAGCATGGCGTGCTCGTTCACGCCTTCTTCGATATGCGCACGCACGAACATGCCCGGTAGCAGCACGCGGTTCGGGTTCTGGAAGATGGCACGGATCGTCACCGAACCGGTCGATTGATCGACGGTCACGTCGGAAAATTGCAGTTTTCCGGGCAGCGGATAGGGGCGGCCGTCCTCGAGGATCAGCGTGACTTTCGCCGCGCCGGGACCGCTCGTCTTCAAGCGCCCTTCCTGGATGTCGCGCCGTAGTTTCAGGCCGTCCAAACTCGATTGCGTCAGATCGACATAGACCGGATCGAGCTCTTGGATCGTGTCCATCAGCGTCGCTTGGCTCGCCTGCACATACGCGCCCGGCGTGACTTGCGAGACGCCGGTGCGGCCCGAGATCGGCGCGACGACGTCGGTGTAGCCGAGGTTGATCTGCGCGGTCTCGACGCTGGCCTTGCCTGCGGCCACGTCGGCCTCGGCTTGCCCTTGAGCGGCCACCGCGTTGTCGTAGTCTTGCTTGCTGACCGCGTTCGCCGCGACGAGCACCTTGTAGCGATTGGCTTGCGCCGTTGTCGTCGCGAGGTTGGCTTGCGCCTTCGCGAGCGTCGCCTTCGCGCTGTTCAGCGCGGCCTGGTACGGCGCGGGATCGATCTTATAGAGCCGTTGTCCGGCCTTGACTTCACTGCCTTCGGTGAACTCGCGCCGCAGCACGATGCCGTCGACACGGGCGCGCACTTGCGCGACGAGGAACGCGCTCGTACGACCCGGCAGCTCGGTGACCACGGGCACCGAACTCGGCTGGACGGTGATGACGCCGACTTCGGGCGTTTGCTGCGGCGGCGCGGACGGCTTCTGTCCGCACGCTGCGAGCGCCACGGCCGCGGTGGCGGCGCAGATTAAGCGAAATGGAACCGGTTGGACACGCATGGAGCGACCTCTGGTCTATAGCTGGGAACAAAATGATCCTGTCGCGCCCCTTCCCCCGCGAGGCGCGCGGCGCGACGTGTCGTCGCAAACGCTTGAGCAAGTCGATGGGCGCCGGCTCAGATGCCATACCTTGCGTATGGCGCTGCGCGGGCCGCGCAAGAAGCGCACGAAAGACGGCACATGAAACGGATTCGCGCGCAAACGACTGACGATAATACCCGCGATTTCGGTTAGGGCACTTCCAACACAGACGCGCATTTTATATACATTCTCGACTGTATGTAAAATGACGCACATTACACGATGTTCCGGGGCTACGGTCGCTTGCCATTTCACGCGAACTCGTAGCAACGGACCGACAGCGGCCGGCTGCCGCCCTCACGCGCACATAGCGAGACATGGTCAGACGAACGAAGGAAGAGGCCCAGCGCACCCGCGATCGCATTCTCGACGCGGCCGAGCAGGTCTTCTACGACAAGGGGGTATCGCGCACGTCGCTAGCCGACATCGCCACGCAGGCGGGCGTCACGCGCGGCGCGATCTATTGGCACTTCGAAAACAAAGGGGATTTGTTCACCGCGATGTTCGATCGCGTGCTGCTGCCGCTCGACGAGCTTGGCGCGCCGCCGGCGGATTCGGCCAGCGACGATCCGCTTGCGCGCCTGGCCACCGTCCTCAAGTGGTGCTTGCAGGCCGCCACGAGCGATCCGCGGCGGCGACGCGTCTTCGATATCTTGTTTTTGAAGTGCGAGTTCGTCGACGAGATGGGCCCCGTCAAGGAGCGCCATCAGACGAGCATGCGCGAAGGCGTGGGCAAGATCGAGAACGATCTGATCCTCGCCGTCGCGCATGGGCAGTTGCCGGCCGACCTCGATACGCGCCGCAGCGCGTTGTATTTGCACGCGTTCATCGGCGGCTTCTTGCGCGACACGTTGCTGCTGCCCGCGCAAGAAGACTTCGCCGCGCACATCGACGCGTTTATCGACGCCTGCATCGACGCGCTGCGCACGAGCCGAGCGCTACGCCGAGACGGCGCGCGTCATTGAACCGAGGCAGGCGCCCGGTTGCGCTCACGCGCTTTTTTGTTCGACGCGCCGATCGATCCGCCGGCGAGCGGCTTGCCGGCCGCGACGGCGTCGATCCAATCGCCGGTGTTCACGACTGCCGCGAACCGCGCGTGCATCACCACGGTGAACGCGCGGTGGATTTCCTCCGCGCTTGCATAGCCCGCGTCGTTCTCGTAAGGGAGCGCGCCGGTCGCATCGTTCAAATATTCGACCTTGAAGCCGGCGTGCGAGGCATGCAGCGTCGTCGACACGTTGCAGTTTTGCGTCATATAGCCGACGACCGACAACGTATCGATTGCGTTCGCCGCGAGCCAATCGGCCAGATCCGTCCCCGCGAACGAGCTCGGCAGCGTTTTTTCGATGAGATGATCGTAGGCGCGATCGGCCACGACCGCATGCAACGCGGCGCCGTGCGAGCCGCGGGCGAAGAGCGACGCGTCGGGCGGCGAGATGTGTTGGACGACGATCACGGGCACCGCGTGCGCGTGCGCGGCATCGATCGCGCGGCCGATATTGGCCAGCGAATCTTGCACGGGCGGGTACTCGATCGGCAGCCCGCCCGTGACGTATTCGTTTTGGACGTCGATGACGATCAGGGCGCGGCGGGGGGACGTGGACATGGCGATTCTCCTTTGAATAATGGGCCGGGTACGTCGCTTCGCATCGTTTTGCTGCGAGTGCTCGGTAACGGCATGGGTGTCATTGTTCCCGGATCGCTTCGCCGTCGACAGCGGCCCGAGTGCCATTCATCGATATAATCGGGCCAATCGTACAAGCGCCTGTTTAGACTCGGTTCTCGCCGGCCCCTTCTCCATGACGCTCACTTCGCCCTCGCCCGCCGTCATTGCCGTCGTCGCGTTCGACGGCATCAGCCCGTTTCATCTGTCGGTGCCCTGTATCGTCTTCGGCGAAGACTACGGCGCGGGCGGCGTGCCGCGCTTCGACGTGCGCGTGTGCGCCGTCGAGCCCGGCATGCTGCGCACGACCGCCGGATTTTCGATCGCCGCCCCGCATGGGCTCGAGGCGATTGCCGCCGCCGATATCGTGATCGTGCCGAGTTGGCACAATGCGCTCGAGATGCCGAGCGACGCGCTGACCGCCGCATTGCGCGAGGCTCACGCGCGCGGGGCGCAAATGGTGGGATTGTGTCTAGGCGCCTTCACGCTGGCCGCGGCCGGCATCCTCGACGGACGTCCCGCGACGACGCATTGGGCGTGGGCCGAGCGGTTCGCTGCCCGCTATCGGGCGGTACGCGTCGATGCCGCCGTGCTCTATGTGGACGACGGCGACGTGCTGACGTCGGCGGGCACCGCCGCGAGCCTCGATTGCTGCCTGCATCTGCTGCGGCGCCGCTGTGGCGCGCAGGCGGCCAACTACGTCGCCAGACGGCTCGTCGTGCCGCCGCATCGCCAAGGAAGCCAAGCGCAATTCGTCGAGCAGCCGATCGGCGTTCGGGCGCGCGACGAGCGGCTATCGCCGCTATTGGATTGGGTCCGGGAAAATCTGAGCGCGCCGCATTCGCTCGATTCGCTGGCGCAGCGCGCCTTGATGAGCCGGCGCACGTTCACGCGACGCTTCAAGGAAGCGACCGGCACCACGGTGGGAGCATGGCTTTTGGCGGCGCGCCTATCGCGCGCGCAGCAATTGTTGGAAACGACCGCCGACAGCGTCGACGCAATCGCCGCAGCGGCGGGATTCGGCTCGGCCGTCTCGCTGCGGCAGCACTTCGCCGAGGCATTCAAGACGACGCCGTCGAACTACCGGCGTGAGTTCCAAGGCGCGTAGCCTCAAGCAGCGGCCAGGGCAAACGCGGTTCAGCCGAGCCAATGCGACGCGTAGAGCAGCACGGCAACGAGCACCACGATGGCCGCCCAACCCCACACCGGCATGACCTGCGGCGACGCGGCACGGTGCAATCCTTGCGCGCCGCGCGGCGACACCAGCGTCCCCGCGGCGCGCCCGCCGACTACAGCCGCGGCATTGTGCTCCCACGCCTTGCGGCCGAGACCGGCTAAGCCGGCCGGGCGCAAGAAGACATGCTGCCGGCGTGGGCCGGTCGCGGCGCGGTTCGCGCGCTTACCGTGCTTGGCTTCCACCACGGCGCAAAATTCGGCGAAGAAGTCGTCGGCCAACTCGTGCAGCGCGTTCTCGATCTGGCGCGGAGGCAATTCGGCGAGCGGTCCGGTCAACGTGGCCCAGACCGAATAGTCGATGCGCGTGGCGCAAGCCTCGCCGCCTTCGCCCGAAAATTCGTCGCCGTGTAAAGCGATGTCGATCTGACCGCGTAACGACCCGGCACCGTTGGCGCAGGCCTTGAAATTGAGCGTCCGGTGCAGGCCGTCGCAGGGCGCGCCAGCCCCCTCGCCCTCGCCCGCCGGCCGCGACTCGAACCTTCCCAAGTGCGCGCGCACGTCGTAATGCGCGCGCAGCGGCCCGAGCGGCACCGTCAAGGCGAGCAGATATTCGCCGTTCGGCGTCCGCGTGAACGTTTCGCAGTTTTCAAGGCTCGCCCGCAACAATGCGGTGTCTTGCAACGCATCGCAGACGGCGGATGGGGCAAGCGGAATGCGCAGCGCGTCGGTCAATTCCATGGCGGCCTCCTCGATCTGCCTCGTCTATGAGGTCTGATCGATACGGTCCACCCGCGACGAATAGAACGCCACGCATCCCTTGATCGCCTCGGCACCGGGCAACGGAGATTCGTAGCTCCACGCGGCATCGACCACGGGACCGTCCTCTTCAGTCAGCAAATGGAAGTACGACGCGTCGCCTTTATACGGACAATGCGACGCGTTCTCCGAGCGGTGCAGACGCGTCATGTTCACGTCCTCGCGCGGAAAGTAAAAGACCTCGGGCAATCCCGTTTCGCGCAGCGTCAGTCCTCGGCGCGTGTCGGCAATGGTGATCCCGCGATGGATGACCCGCAGACGGTGCGCGTTCGGCGCAATCTCGATACGGTGTGTGGCATCGGCATTCGTCATGGCAATTCCTCTCGCAAGGCGTATGCCGGGTGCCCGTGTGCAACGCACAAAAAAAGCCACGAGCGGGCGCCCGTGGCTTCATTATCGACGAAAGTCAGACCGCATGCGCGGCCGACCTATTCACTATTGCGTATTCCAGTGAAAATCTGCGCGTGCGCCAGGCTTTCTTCCTACGTTGACCTGGCGCGTCTGGTCCTCGTCCTTGTAGCGCGCATGCACGGTGTAACGGCCAGGCGGCAGTTTCACGAGCATATAAGGCCCGCGTGCGTCGGCCTTCAGAACTTGCGTGTCGTGAGCGCCGACGATGCGGACATGGACGTCCGACAGATAGTCCGCGCCCGGCCCCGTGAAGCGCATGGCTAGCGGCCACTGGTGCTCGGCGCTCTTGAGGGCGGCCGACTCGTCGGTCCCGACGCCACCGGATACATAAGAGATATCGCCTTGCTGTTGAATTTGCGGCATGCCACCGCCGTTCACGTTGCCCGCGCTGGTCATGTCGGTGGTCGTGCCGCCGACCGTGTCGGAGGCTTGTGCGAATGCGGCGGCCGTGAAGCCGAGCGCCGCCGTCGCTACCACCGCGGCGATCGCCGCTTTCTTGCTGGTTCGCGTTTTCATGCATCGCTCCTTTTGTTGCGCGCCGGTCGCTAAGCAACTTGGGCGCCATGGGAAACAAGCATGCAAACCGCGTTCCCGGCGACGGGCGCGCGCTTTACGATAGCGCCCGTACGCGTGGGAACCGGTGCAAACATCAGCCCAAATCGACCGGCACGAAGATTTGCGCGTTGTCGCGCTGGATGAGCAGCGCCACGCTGTTGCCGGCCTTGGCGATGACCTCGCGCAACTGCTGCACCGAGGTAACCGGACGGCCGTTGACGGCCAGGATCACATCGCCGGGCTGGATGCCCGCGCTCGCCGCCGGGCCGCTCGCCTGTTGCACGAGCAAGCCATGCGAGAGCGAGCTGCCGTTACGCTCTTGCGGCGTGAGCGGACGCACCGCAACGCCGAGCCGCCCTTGCTCCGAAGCCTGCGCGCTTGCGTCGGCCACCTTCGTTTCGGAGAGCGAGCCGAGCGTGACCGTCACTTGCTTCTTGGACTTGTCGCGCCAGACGTCGAGCGTTGCCTTGCTGCCCGGCTTCATGCTTGCGATCTGGGACGGCAGATCCGTCGAATCGTTCACGGCGTTGCCGTTGACGGCCAAGATGACGTCGCCTGCTTGCAAGCCTGCCTTCGCGGCCGGGCCGCCCGGATCGACGGAGCTCACGAGCGCGCCGGCGGGTTTTTGCAGCCCGAACGAGTCGGCCAGCGTCTGATTCACGCCTTGCACCGCCACGCCCAAACGGCCGCGGCTCACATGGCCCGTCTTGACCAGTTCGTCCTTCACGCGCATCGCCTCGTCGATCGGGATCGCGAACGAGAGCCCCTGGAAGCCGCCCGTTTGCGAATAGATCATCGAGTTGATACCGATCACCTGCCCTTGCAGATTGAACAGCGGTCCACCGGAGTTGCCGGGGTTCACCGGCACGTCGGTTTGAATGAACGGCGTGTAGTTCTCGTTCGGCAGCGAGCGCGCCTTCGCGCTGATGATGCCCGAGGTCACCGTGTTGTCGAAGCCGTACGGCGAGCCGATCGCGACGACCCACTGCCCGACCTTGCTTTGAGTCGGATCGCCGATCTTCACCGTCGGCAGGCTCGACGCGTTGATCTTCAGCACCGCGACATCGGACTGCTTATCCGTGCCGACCACCTTCGCGCGAAATTCGCGTTTGTCCGTGAGCTTGACCGTCACGACGTTCGCGCCGTCGACCACGTGCGCGTTGGTCAGGATATAGCCGTCGTTGCTGATGATGAAGCCCGATCCGAGGCTCGCGCTCGGGACGTCTTCCTGGCCGCCGCCGTTATCGCCGCCGTTGTAGCCCGGGAACTGCCCGTAAAAGCGCTTGAAGAATTGGAAGAACGGATCGTCCGGATCCACGGGCAACTGCTGCATCGAGCGGCGCGCCGTCTGCTTCACGACATGCTTCGCGCTGATGTTGACGACCGCCGGCCCATACGTTTCCACGAGGCCCGAGAAATCGGGCACACCGGTTTTCGCGGCGGCTTCGGCCGGCATGAGCGCGGCCGCTTGCGCGGACGAAATGATCTGAGGATCGGTGTGACGCGTACCGGCGACGTAACCGACGGAAAGCGCAGCCGCCACGGCAATGGCCACGGCGCCGCGAGAGAGCGTTTTTGCGTTCATGGGGAAAGGCCTCCTTGCTTGATGTCAGGCAGAGTAAAAGGGCTGTCTTAAAGGAGACTTAACCGTGAATCCGTCCGATCGGCCCGGGCTGTCGGGCTCACAGGGGTGGCGACGGCGCGGGCGCGCCGCCTCGTGCCCTCAAAAACGGACGGTGACGAGCAGACCGCCGAGCGACGCGTCGCCGAGTTCGATCGATGCCTTGTGCTGCGTCGCAACGCGCTTGACGATGGCCAGACCCAGACCGCTGCCCGAGACGTCCGTGCGCGCACGCGCCGAGGCGTCGCGATAGAACCGGTCGAACACGCGCGAACGTTCCTCGGCGGGAATGCCCGGCCCGCTATCGGCGATTTGCACGCTGGGGTGGCCGCCTTCGGCGTCGGCCGAGAGGCTCACGTCGATACGGCCGCCGGCGGGCGTGTACTTGACGGCGTTGTCGAGCAAATTGCCGAACATCACGCGTAGCGAATCGGCATCGGCCGCAACCGTCGCCGCCTGCGCCCGTTCGAAACCCAGATCGATACCGGCGCGTTGTGCGATCGGCGCATGCGCGGCGACGCAATCGGCCAGCAACATCCGTAGATCGACCGCCTCCTTGACCGCGCCGGCGTCGGGTTCCGCGCGCGCGAGCGCGAGCAGCTGCTCGGCCAGCCGCGTTGCGCGCGTGACGCCGGCTTGCAGATCCGCCAGCGCTTCGCGGCGCGCGTCGGCGTCTTGCGCGCGCGCAACGAGTTGCGATTGAATCTGGACGGCTGCGAGCGGCGTACGCAGTTCATGGGCCGCATCGGCCACGAACGCGCGCTGCGTGTCGAGCGCCGCCGACAACCGCGCCAGCAGTCCGTTGAGCGCGCGCACGAGCGGCCGCACCTCCAGCGGCAAACGCGCATCGGGCAGCGGATCGAGCGCTTCGGGACGACGCGCGTCGAGCGCGCGCGTCACGCGCCTGAGCGGCGCGAGCCCGCGTCCGACGACGCCCCAGACGGCCACCCCGAGAAACGGCAGCAGCACGATAAGCGGCCAGAGCGTGCGCAGCGCGACGTTTGCGGCCAGCCGGTTACGCACCGACAAAGGCTGCGCAAGCTGCACGACGTTATCGCCCACGATCGCGCCGTACACGCGCCAATCGCCGCGGTCGGTGCGCTCGGTCGAAAATCCGAGTTCCGCCCGCGGGGCCAGCGGCGCGCGCGGATGCGAGTAGTACATCAGCGAACCCGTGCGGCTCCAGATCTGGATGACGATCCCTTCGTCGGCATCGTTGTGAGCTCCGAAGATCTGGGCGAACGGCTCGGACGGCAGGGCCGCGGCAATTTCTTGCAGCTGATAGTCGAAGAGTTCGTTGGCCTCGGCGAGCGCCTGCCGGTAGATGAGCCAACCGGCCAGGCCCACGCCCGCCAAAACGATCCCGATCAGCCAAAACAGCAGTTGACGGCGAATGGATTGCATCGAAGCCTTCGGTCCCTATTCCTTGGCGATCATGTAGCCGAGGCCGCGTACGTTGCGGATCAGATCCGCACCGAGCTTCTTGCGCAAGGCATGAATGTAGACCTCGACGGTGTTGCTGCCGATCTCCTCGCCCCAGCCGTACATCTTCTCTTCGAGCTGAGCTTTGGAGAGCACCGCGCCGGGCCTGGCCAGCAGCGCTTCGAGCAGCGCGAATTCGCGCGCGGAAAGCGCGACGGGGGCGCCGTCCAGCGTGACTTGGTGCCCCGCCGGATCGAGGGTGAGCCCGGCATGACGGATGATCGATTCGCAGCGCCCGGCCTGGCGCCGGATCAGCGCGCGCATCCGTGCGCCGAGTTCGTCGAGATCGAACGGTTTGACGAGGTAATCGTCGGCACCGGCGTCGAGCCCCTTCACGCGGTCGGCGACGGCGTCGCGCGCCGTAACGATCAGCACCGGCAGTGCATTGCCGCGCGCGCGCAGCGCCCGCAACACTTCGAGCCCGTCTCGCTTGGGCAGACCGAGATCGAGCAGCACGAGATCGTAGGTCTCGCTGCCCGCGGCGGTCAGCGCGGCCTCGCCGTCTTGAACCCAGTCGACCGCGAACCCTTCTCCGCGCAGCGCCTTGCGCACGCCTTCGGCAATCATGCGGTCGTCTTCGACTAGTAGTATTCGCATCGCTTCACGCGCAACGCGTCCGTGAGTTCAGATAGCGCATTCTAGCGGGTCCGGCGTCGACGCCTCGCGCCCACGAGCCGCCGCTTGCCCCATACAATGAGCGCTTCGGCCGCTTCGTCGCGCCCACCGCCTTTGCCATCGGTCCTTTGCGCATCCTTTCATGTCGATTGCCACGCTCGTTTCACCTCGCCCTTCTGTCGCCTCCGATCTGTCTCCAACGTCCGCTTCGTCCCGCCTCGTCATGCGCCCTCGGCGCGGTGCGGCGATGCTGCGCGCGCTTTGCGCGCTCGCCGCCGTGGCCGGGATCGCTACCGCCGGCCCGGCCGATGCGCGGATCAAACTGTTCCACCGCCACGCGCACCCCGCGGCCGCCCCCGCCCCGCTGCCGGTGTCCGTCACGAGCGCGCTCAAGCGCGCGGGCGTGCCGATGTCGGACATCAGCGTCGTCGTGGAGCGCATCGGCAGCCGCACGCCCGTCGTCGCGGTGAACGCCGATACGCCGATGCTCCCGGCCTCGACGATGAAGCTCGTCACGACCTACTCGGGCCTGTCCATCCTCGGCGCCGACTACCGCTGGCGCACGAGCGCCTACGCCGACGGCAACGTCGACGGCAGCGGCGTGCTGCACGGCAATTTGTACATTCAGGGCACGGGCGATCCGAAGCTCGTGCCCGAAGAGCTCATCGATCTCGTCGATAAGATCAAGCAGGCCGGCATCACGGGCATCGACGGCACGCTCGTGCTCGACAAACGCTTCTTCGATCCGTCCACGCGCGACGCTCCGCCGTTCGACGGCGACGTGAACGCGCCGTACAACGTCGGACCCGATCCGCTGCTGTACGCGTTCAAGTCGCTCTCGTTCACGCTCACGCCCTCAGCCGACGGCAACGTCGCCATCGACGTGCTCCCGGCACTCGCGCAACTGCAAATCGACAACTCGCTGCGCGCGAGCCCGGGTCCGTGCGTCGGCGTAGACACGGCGCTCACGCCGAACGTCACGCCGCAGCCGAACGGCATCGTCGATGCGCTGTTCTCCGGCGAATACCCGCTGCGCTGCGGCCCGCGCACGATCAACGTCGCGGTGCTCGATCACAGCGCGTTCTTCGCGGGCGGCTTTCTCGCCCTGTGGCGCTCGGTGGGCGGCACGTTCAACGGGACGACCCACGAAGGCCCCGTCCCCGCCGGTGCGCGGCTCGTCGCGGTCCACCGCGGCCCGCCGCTCGGCGACATCGTTCGCGACATCAACAAGTTCAGCAACAACGTGATGGCGCGCAATCTATTCCTGACGATCGGCGCCGTCGTCGACAAACCGCCCGCCACGCCGCAAAAGTCGGCGCAGGTGATCGAGCGCTTTTTGCACACGCAGGGGCTCCCGATGCCCGAGCTGTCGCTGGCAAACGGCTCCGGGCTGTCGCGCGACGAGCACGTGAGCGCGCAATCGCTCGCCGACCTGCTTCAGAGCGCGAACGCGAGCCCCGTTGCGCAAGTGTTCGTCGCGTCGCTACCGATCGCGGGCGTCGACGGCACCATGCGCAATCGGCTGCGCAACGAGCCCGTGCTCGGCAACGCGCATATCAAGACCGGCACGCTGAACGACGTGCGCGCGATCGCGGGCTACGTGGCCGCCGCCAACGGCGAGAGCTACGTCGTCGTCAGCCTCATCAACGCACCGCGCGCGGAGCAGGCTCGCGCGGCCCACGACGCGCTGCTCGAGTGGGTCTATCGGGGTTTGCGCTAAGCGCTTTTCATGCGCCCGGCCCACTGCGCCGGGCGTCGACCATCGAATACTTCTTCTACGAGGAAATGACGCGGGGCGGGACGCGAGCGTGTACGCTGTCGGGCAACGACCGGCACTTGACCGGATGGATGCGTTTGCCCCGCGCGCCGGCGGGGGCCCCATAACGACGAGACACGAAGGAGGAAGACGTCATGCAATTCGACGCCGAATTGCTTCTACTCGCCATGGCGCCCGTCTTTCTCGCCTGCATCGCCTGGGAAGCCTGGCACTTCGCGCGCACACGCCGCTTAGCTCGGCTCTACAGTTGGCCGGACACGCTGTGCAACGCCGCGCTCGCCCTCATGCATCAAGGCGCCGACAAGCTCGCGTGGCTCGCGGTCGTACCCGTCTACGCTTACGTCTATACGCATTTCCGGCTTTTCACTTGGCACGGCGGTTGGGTCTCGTTTCTCGTCCTGTTCGTGGCACAAGACCTGCTCTACTACGTTTTCCACCGTTGCAGTCACCGCATTCGCTGGTTCTGGGCCGCGCACGTCGTGCACCATTCGTCGGAACGCCTGAATCTATCGACGGCCTTCCGGCAAAGCCTGATGTATCCGATCGCCGGCATGTGGGCCTTTTGGATCCCGCTTGCGCTCATCGGCTTCCCGCCCAACGAGATCATCGCGATCGTGCTCGTCAACCTGGCCTTTCAGTTCTTCGTGCATACGCAAGCGATCGGGCGGCTGGGATGGCTCGAGTACGTCTTTAACACGCCCTCCATTCACCGGTGCCATCACGCGCGCAACCCGCGCTACATCGATCGCAATTACGCCGGCGTACTCGTCATTTGGGACCGGCTGTTCGGCAGCTACGTTCCGGAAGACCCCGAAGACGCGCCGCAATACGGCATCGTCGAGCCGCTTCGCAGTCACAACCCCTTGACCGCCACGTTCCACGAATGGGGCGCGATGCTGAGCGATGCGCTGCACGCGCCGCGTCTCGGCGATAAACTGCGCGCGGTTTTCGGGCCGCCGGAATGGGCGAGCGCCTATCACGCGATGCGCGCCGAACAAGCGGGCGAGCGCGACGGCCCGAGCCGCGAGGCGGCCGGTCCGGCCGCGCCCCGCGCCCCGGTCTCGAGAGAAACATAACGAAGTAAGCGACGCGAGCGTCGTGCCGGGCAGGCGGCTGCGAGGTCCGCCAGCTCGGAAAGAGGTCCACCGCGTCGGTTTTCATGCAGCAAGCATCACATCACGGCCATGCCGCATATACGAGGAGATGAAGTCGATGGAACACCGTAAAAAGACCCAGAACAACACTTGGCTGCGCGTGGCGCAAACCTCGATCGCAGCCGCGGCGTTCGCGCTGTTGGCCGCTTGCGGCGGCGGTGGCGGCGGCTCCGACTCGTCGGCCAGCACGACGCCGGCGGGCGGCGTGTCGATGCAAGTCGTCTCGTTCGGCACGAGTCTGTCGGACGCCGGCACGTACTCCCCGGTCGTCGCCGCTCAATTCGGCGGCGGCCGGTTCACGACGAACCCGGGCCAAGTCTGGACGCAAAACGTCGCGAACTACTACGGCGGTACGCTCACGCCGGCTGTCGTCGGCGGTTTCGGCCAGCCTCTGACGGCGGCGGGCGGTCAGGACTATGCGCAAGGCGGAGCCGAGGTCGTCAACGCACAAGGGCTCGGCTGGGCGCCGAACAACATGGCCGCGACGACCACCCCGATCGTCACGCAGGTCGCGAACTACCTGAGCGCGAACGGCAGCTTCAATTCGAACCAGATCGTCCTCGTCGAAGGCGGCGCGAACGATATCCTCGCGAACCTGAACGCGCTCTTGGTCGCCGTGCAGACGGACGTCGGCGGCGGCATGACGCCCCAGAACGCCATTCTGAAGGAAGTCAGCACCACGCTCGGTCCGGCGGCGCAAGCGCTCGTCACGCAGGTCGCCACGATCGTCGCCAAGGGCGCGACCCATGTGGTCTTCGTCAACGTGCCGGACATCGGCCAAACCCCGCAGGGCGTGAAGATCGGGCTCCAGAACGGTGCGACGGCGCAACAGCTCACCTCGGGCATCGTTCAAACGTTCAACGGGATCGTAGCGGCCGGCTTGCAGGCTGCCCATCTGCCGGCCGGCGCGGTGATTTCCGTCGATTCGTTCACTTGGCTCGACAACCTCATCGCCAATTACCAGGGCAACGGCTTTTCCGTGGCGAATACGGACACGGCTTGCAACCTGACGATGATGCAAACGTCGGCGACGGCATACGCCACGCAGAACCCGAGCGTGCTCCTGCCGGGGCAGACGGCCCAGGCCTTCGGCGCCGCGCTGGCTTCTTCGCTGTTCTGTTCGCAGCAGACGCTCACGGCCGCCAACGCCGACCAGACGTACATCTTCGCGGATAACGTCCATCCGGCGACGCGCACGCACCTGCTGTTCGCGCAGTACGTCGAATCGAAAATCGCGGCTGCGGGTATCGGTCACTGACGTGATCGCGGCGTGAGACGGCTGGGTTAGACGGCCGTTTGCGATGCCCATACGAGAACGCCCGGCTCTCATCGAGTCGGGCGTTTGCTTTTGTATTTCACATGGCGCCGATGACGCAGACATCGGCCAAGCGTCGTCAATCGCGCGCTTCGAACGCCGCCGCCGCGCGGCCGAGCCGATCGTTGACCGCGATCCATTCAAGCGTATCGGGAAGCTTCTCGACGAAGATACGCGTAACTTGCGCACGGTCGAGCGCACGGAGCAAACCGTAGAGCTCGCGCGCATAGACGTGCGGATCCTCCGGCGCCGCCACGAAATGCACGTTGTGCGCATCGGCCCAAGCACCCGCTCGCGATGACCGCGCGACGAGCGCGATACGCGCGCCTGTAGCGTGCGCAGCGGCGAGCTCCGGCTCCAATAGTTCGAACGGCAGCAACGCCAAGGGGGTGCGTGGCGCATAGTGGGCCTTCAGCGTGCCCGACGCGCGGGGCGCCGTCGCATCGCTGCCGTCGGGCAAACGCGGCGCGACGCCGAGCACATCGGCGATTTCGCGCGGCGTCACGCGCCCGGGGCGCAGCAAAGCAGGAAAGCCTCGCGACAAGTCGAGAATCGTCGATTCGATCCCGACATCGCAGGCGCCGCCGTCCAGCACGTGGATTGCATCGCCGAACTCCTCGCGCACATGCTGCGCAGTAGTCGGGCTCACATGGCCGAAGCGGTTCGCCGATGGCGCAGCCACCCCGCCATGGCCGCCCCGCCGCGCGTCGAACGCTTGGAGCAGCCTTTGGGCAACCGGGTGCGACGGGCAGCGCAAACCCACCGAGTCTTGGCCGCCGCTCACCGCGGCCGGAATACGCGCGGCGCGCGTAAGGATCAGCGTGAGCGGGCCCGGCCAAAACGCATCGATGAGCTTTTGCGCGTCGGCGGGCAAATGATCGACCCAATACCCGGGATCGCCGTGCGGCGCGAGATGGACGATGACCGGGTGATTGGCCGGCCGGCCCTTCGCCGCGTAAATGCGGGCAACCGCCTCGGGGTCTTGCGCGTCGCCGCCGAGCCCGTAGACGGTCTCGGTCGGGAACGCGACGAGTTCGCCCGCAGCGAGCAGCGCCGCCGCTTCGTCGATCTGCGTGTCGGACACCACTGGGCCCGAGGACGCAGCGGAGGAAGTCGAACGGTCGGTCATCGTCGATGAGCCCCTGCTCAAGCGCCTTAAGCGAGCGCGATATGCAGCAGCCGCGCGCAATCGCGAGCGGCCGTGCGCGCTTCGTCGAGCGAGGCGGCGGTGAAGTTCACGTGCCCCATCTTACGGCCGGGCCGCGCCTCTTCCTTACCGTACAGATGCAGCCGCGCGGCGGGCATGGCGGCCACTTCGTGCCACGGCGGCGTAACGGGCGTTGCGCTGGCCGCGCCCTTCGGATCCACGGGGAACCAGACGTCGCCGAGGATATTGAGCATGACGGCCGGCGAGTGCTGCCGCGTGTCGCCGAGGGGCATGCCCGTCATCGCGCGCACCTGCTGCTCGAACTGGCTCGCGGCGCAAGCGTCCACCGTATAGTGTCCCGAGTTATGAGGCCGCGGCGCCATCTCGTTCGCGACGAGCGAACCGTCTTCGAGCACGAAGAATTCGACGCAGAGCACGCCGACATACCCAAGCTTCTCGGCGATGCTGATCGCCGCCAACTGCGCCTGTTCGCTCAATGCGGGGGACGCGTCGGGCGCGGGCACGACCGTCAGCGCCAGCACGCCGCCGCGATGCAGGTTCTGCGCGAGCGGGTAGACCGCCGTTGCGCCGCTCGTGCCGCGCGCCACCAGCGCGGACACCTCGTACTTCAGCGGAAGGCGCTTCTCGAGCACGCAAGGCACGCCGCCGAGCGCGCTGTATGCATCGCGCACTTCCTCGGCGCTGGCCACGCGAACCTGGCCCTTGCCGTCGTAGCCGAGCCGCGCCGTCTTCAAGATGCCGGGCAGCACCTCGCCGAGTTGCGCGTCGTCCAACGCGGCCAGCGCATCCGACGATTCGATGACGACGTGCGGCGCCACGGGCACGCCCGCCTCCGCGATAAAGCGCTTTTCGGCGATACGGTCCTGCGCGATCGCGACACAGCGCCCGGCCGGGCTCACGAACGTGGAACGCGCGAGGAAATCGAGGCTTGCCGCCGGCACGTTCTCGAACTCGGTCGAGACGGCTGCGCACAGGCGCGCCAGTTCGGTCAACGCCGTTTCGTCGGTATAGGCCGCGCGCAAATGACGGTCGGCCACGCTGCCGGCGGGGCTCGATTCGTCGGGATCGAGCACGGCGACGCGATAGCCCATGGCTTGCGCCGCGAAGCAGAACATGCGGCCGAGCTGGCCGCCGCCGACCATCCCCAGCCAGGCGCCGGGCATGATCGGTGAAACGGGAGTGTTCTCTGGATTCATTTCAGTGGTCGGTCGCGCCCGCGGCCTGTCGGTGAGCTGCGGGACGGGAAGCAACGGTCGCGAAAACGGGACCTCTAAACGGGGCCGGACGTTCATCCCGGCCCCACGCGCTCAGAGCGCGGGCAGCACCATCGCATGCGCCGCCTGATTTTGGCGCACGCGGAACGCCGCCAGCCGTTCGGCATACTCGCTCGACGTGCCGGACAACATCGCGACGGCGAACAGCGCCGCGTTCGCCGCGCCCGCTTCGCCGATCGCGAACGTCGCGACGGGCACGCCTTTGGGCATCTGTACGATCGAATGCAGCGAATCGACGCCCTTCAGATACTTGCTCGCGACGGGCACGCCCAGCACGGGCACGGTCGTCTTCGCGGCGAGCATGCCCGGCAGATGCGCCGCGCCGCCCGCGCCGGCGATGATCGCGCGAATGCCGCGCCCACGCGCGGTCTCGGCGTACGCGAACATCTCGTCGGGCATCCGGTGCGCCGAGACGACTTTCGCCTCGTAGGGGACACCGAACTCCTGAAGCATCGCCACGGCGTGCTTCATCACATCCCAATCGGAGCTCGATCCCATCAACACGCCGACGATCGGCGCCTCATGCGTATGCGCGGTCTGGACTTGTTCGGTCATGATCCGGTCTTTCCTCTCTATCGATCGAATCAAGCCTTACGCCAGCGTTTGGCCCGTCAGACGCTCGAGCGCTTCTTGGTACTTGCTGCTCGTCTTGGCGATCACGTCGTCGGGCAGCTTCGGCGCCGGCGCCGTCTTGCCCCAGTCTTGCGTTTCGAGCCAGTCGCGCACGAACTGTTTGTCGAACGACGGCGGGTTCGTGCCGACGCGGTACTCGTTCGCCGGCCAGAACCGCGACGAATCGGCCGTCAGCGCTTCGTCCATCAGGAACAGCTGGCCGTGATTGTCGAGGCCGAATTCGAACTTCGTGTCGGCGATGATGATCCCGCGCGTGGCCGCGTATTCCGAGGCCTCTTGGTAGAGCTTGATCGAGATGTCGCGGATCGTCGCCGCCAGCTCGGTGCCGATGCGGCGCTCGCACTCCTCGAACGTGATGTTCTCGTCGTGATGCCCCATCTCGGCCTTGGCGGCCGGCGTGAAGATCGGCTCGGGCAGCTTCTGCGCGTTTTGCAGGCCCGGCGGCAGCGCGACGCCGCACACGGCGCCGCTCGCTTGGTAATCCTTCCAGCCGCTACCGGCGAGATAACCGCGCACCACGGCTTCGACGAGGATCGGCTCCAGTCGTTTGACGACGACGGCGCGCCCCTTCACCTGCTCCACTTCGTCGGGTGCGACGACGGTCTCCGGCTCCACGCCCGTGAGGTGGTTCGGTACGATGTGCTGAAGGCGGTCGAACCAGAAGTTCGCCATTTGATTCAGCACGCGGCCTTTGTTCGGAATCGGCTCGCCCATGACGACGTCGAACGCCGACAGACGGTCGGTCGTGACGATCAGCAATTTGTCGTTGCCGACGGCGTAGTTGTCGCGGACCTTGCCGCGGCCGAGCAGCGGCAGCGAGCGGAGCGTGGATTCGTAGAGGGTAGACATCGTCGTGAGCCGTCAGTCAAAAGTGATGAACGAATGAAACACCAGGCGTGTCCTAGCTGCCGCCTGAACCACCAAACACTACAAAAGACTACAAAACAACAAAAGGCAAACGCCGTTCCCATCGATTGATCGGAACGGCGATCGATTCACGACGGCCGCGCGGGTACTCGCGCGGCCTTCACGTGCGGCGGATCAGCGAACGACTTGCGCCAGCTCGCCCGCCTTGTACTTGTCCGCCATCTTATCGAGCGAGATCGGCTTGATCTTGCCGGCCTGCCCCTCGCAACCGAATGCGAGGTAGCGGTCCACGCACACCTTCTTCGCCGCTTCCCGAGCGGGCTTCAGGTAGTCGCGCGGGTCGAACTTGCTCGGATTTTCGAACAAATAGCGTCGAATCGCGCCCGTGATCGCCAGACGCAAATCGGTGTCGATGTTCACCTTGCGTACGCCGTGCTTGATCCCTTCCTGAATTTCCTCGACGGGCACGCCGTAGGTTTCCTTCATGTCGCCGCCGAACTCGCGGATCTCGGCCAGCAGTTCTTGCGGCACCGACGACGAACCGTGCATCACGAGGTGCGTGTTCGGGATCCGCGCATGGATTTCCTTGATGCGATCGATCGCGAGGATATCGCCCGTCGGCTTTTTCGTGAACTTATACGCGCCGTGCGACGTGCCGATCGCGATGGCGAGCGCGTCGCATTGCGTCTTGCTCACGAAGTCGGCGGCTTGCTCCACGTCGGTCAGCAACTGCTCGCGCGTCATCGTGCCTTCGGCACCGTGGCCGTCTTCCTTGTCGCCCTTCATCGTTTCGAGCGAACCGAGCACGCCCAGTTCGGCTTCGACCGTCACGCCGATCGAATGCGCCATCTCGACCACCTTGCGCGAGACGTCGACATTGTATTCGTACGACGCGACCGTCTTGCCGTCCGCTTGCAGCGACCCGTCCATCATGACGCTCGTGAAACCGCTGCGCATCGCCGCCATGCAGACCGCGGGCGATTGGCCGTGGTCTTGGTGCATCACGACCGGGATGTGCGGATACGACTCGATCGCCGCTTCGATCAAGTGGCGCAGGAACGGCTCGCCCGCATATTTGCGGGCACCGGCCGACGCTTGCATGATGACCGGCGCGCCGACCTGATCCGCCGCGGCCATGATGGCTTGCACTTGCTCGAGATTGTTCACGTTGAACGCCGGCAAACCATAGCCGTGCTCGGCGGCATGGTCCAGCAGTTGACGCATTGATACGAGAGGCATGCTGTACTCCTTGGATTGAAATCTGGGTGCTCGGTCGGCACGTTTTTATGTGCGAATACGCGATTTTATCGCGAAGCGGGGGCTCGCCCCCCACTTTGGGGCGGTCAACATCCCCCGCGAAGCGCCAAACTTACGGCGCTGAGCGCCGGCTCATGGCCGGCGCACCGCTTTTTCAATCTCTTCAGCCCGGGATCAATACGGATCGCCGACACGCACGATCTTCAGCGTATTAGTACCGCCCGCTTGGCCCATCGGCTCGCCCACGGTCAGGACCACCATATCGCCGCGCGAGGCGAACCCCTTCGACACGACGACCTCGACGGCCTGCTTGAGCGCTTGATCGCGGTCGCTGTTCGGCTCGACCGAGAGCGGCGTGACGTTACGGAACAGAGCCATGCCCCGCTCGCTCGTCACGCGCGAAGTCAGCGCGAAGATCGGCACGTGCGACCAGTGGCGCGAAAGCCACAGCGCCGTCGCGCCCGATTCCGTCAGCGCCACGATCGCCTTCGCGCCGAGGTGGTAGGCCGTGAACAGCGCCCCCATCGCGATCGATTGATCGATGCGCGTAAACGTGCGGTCGAGGAAATCCTTGTCGAGTTCGACATGCTCGGATTTCTCGGCTTCGATACAGATCGCGGCCATAGCCTCGATCGTCTGCACCGGGTACTTGCCGGCGGCCGTTTCCGCCGAAAGCATGACCGCATCGGTGCCGTCGAGCACGGCGTTGGCGACGTCCGAGACCTCGGCGCGTGTCGGCACCGGCGCGTGGATCATCGACTCCATCATCTGCGTGGCCGTGATGACGAGTTTGTTCGACTCGCGCGCCATCCGGATCATCCGCTTTTGCAGCGCGGGCACGGCCGCGTTGCCGACTTCGACGGCCAGATCGCCGCGAGCGACCATAATGCCGTCGGAGGCGTCCAGGATGCCTTGCAGCGCCGGAATCGCTTCGGCCCGCTCGATCTTCGCGATCATCTTCGGCTTATTGCCGTACGGCATGCCGGCGATGTTCGCGAGCTGGCGCGCCATCTCCATGTCAGTGGCGTTCTTCGGGAACGAAACCGCGATGTAGTCGACGCCGAGGGACATCGCCGTGCGGATGTCCTCCATGTCCTTGGCCGTCAGCGCGGGCGCCGTCAGGCCGCCGCCTTGGCGGTTGATCCCCTTGTTGTTCGAGAGCTCGCCGCCGACTTTGACGATCGTGTGAATTTCCTCGCCGACGACGCGCGAAACCGTCAGCACGATCAGGCCGTCGTTGAGCAACAGCACGTCGCCCGGCTTGAGGTCTCGCGGCAGATCGCGGTAGTCGAGGCCGACGCGCTCGTCGTTACCGAGCTCGCAGGTGGCGTCCAGAATGAAAGGCTGCCCCGGCTCGAGGAAGGTCTTGCCCTTCTCGAACTTGCCGACGCGGATCTTCGGTCCTTGCAGGTCGGCCATGATGGCGACCTCTCGCCCCATCTGACGCGCCGCCTCGCGCACGTGCTCGGCGCGCTGGCGGTGATCGTCGGCCGTGCCGTGCGAAAAATTCAGGCGTACTACGTCGAGCCCCGCTTGCATCATCTGCAAAAGGATCTCGGGCGAACTCGATGCCGGTCCGATCGTGGCGACAATCTTGGTGGCGCGATGCATGTATCTCCTCGTCTGAGTGGTGTCGCTGGTAAACGGGCTGCGAGATGATGCGTCGGGCGCCTGGGGCAGAGCGCTCGCACTAGGGCTTGGGTGCGCGCCGGATCGGGCCGGCGTCGCTTTGACTTCGTCTTTAAGGGGTACTGCGGCCGCGGTGCCGGCGAGCGGCACCGCAACGGGTTCGACAGGCTGGGCGGGGGCTGCCGCCGGCGACTGCGAAACGGGCGTCACGCCCGTGGGTTCGACGGCCGGGGCGCGGCGCGACGATCGGGCCGGCCGAGCCGGGCTCTTGGCCGATTTCGGAGCGCGCGCGCCCACGATCAAGCCCGCGACTCGAGCACTTCGACGGCGGGCAGCTTCTTGCCCTCGAGGAATTCGAGGAACGCGCCGCCGCCCGTGGAGATGTAGCTGACCTTGTCGTGAATGCCGTACTTGGCGATCGCCGCGAGCGTATCGCCGCCGCCTGCGATCGAGAACGCGGGCGACTTCGCGATCGCTTCGGCAAGCGTCTTGGTCCCGTTGCCGAATTGATCGAATTCGAAAACGCCGACCGGGCCGTTCCAGACGATCGTGCCGGCGCTCGAGAGCTGCGTGGCGAGCGCGTTGGCGGTTTGCGGGCCGATGTCGAGAATCATGTCGTCGGCTTCGATGTCGGCGACGTTCTTCGTCACGGCCTGCGCCGTGGCCGAGAATTCCTTGGCGACGACGACGTCGGTCGGGATCGGCACCGAGGCACCGCGTGCGCGGGCGCCGTCGATGATCGCTTTGGCCTCGTTCAGAAGGTCCGCCTCGGCCAGCGACTTGCCGATCTTCAGGCCGGCCGCGAGCATGAACGTATTGGCGATACCGCCGCCGACGATCAGTTGATCGACTTTCTCGGCGAGCGACTTGAGAATCGTGAGCTTCGTGGACACCTTCGAGCCCGCGACGATCGCCACGAGCGGACGCTTCGGATTGCCGAGCGCCTTGCCCAGTGCGTCGAGCTCCGCCGCGAGCAGCGGGCCCGCGCAGGCGATTTTGGCGTACTTGGCGATGCCGTGCGTCGTCGCCTCGGCGCGGTGCGCCGTGCCGAATGCATCGTTCACGTAGATGTCGCACAACTGCGCCATCTTTTGCGCCAACTCGTCGCTGTTCTTCTTCTCGCCCTTGTTCACGCGGCAGTTTTCGAGCAGCACCACGTGCCCCGGCTCGACGTTCACGCCGTTTTCGACCCAGTTGGCGACGAGCGGAACGTCTTTGCCGAGCAGTTCGGCGAGGCGTTTGGCGACAGGCGCGAGCGAATCCTCAGGCTTGAACTCCCCTTCGGTGGGGCGTCCGAGGTGCGACGTCACCATGACGGCCGCGCCGGCGGCCAGTGCCGCTTCGATGGCGGGCACGGAGGCGCGGACGCGCGTGTCTTCGGTGATGTTGCCTTGCTCGTCCTGCGGCACGTTGAGATCGGCGCGGATGAAGACGCGCTTGCCGGATAGCAAGCCCTTTGCGATCAGATCGGAGAGACGCAGTACTTGGCTCATGGGAATGTACGCATGCAGGTTGATTGGCGGGCGAGCGCGCCCGCGGCGAGCGCACCGAACCTTCAGGCTCGCTACGGGGCGGCAGTCGAGCATTTTAGCCGATCGGCCCGCCGACTAAGCCGATCTTGGAACGAATGTCGCGTATTCGGGGAACGCATGTCGCAAATCGGTGAATTCCGAGCCTGCCCGGGAAGGGGGCAAAAGACGCTAAAATGGCGAACTCACTGGGGCGTTGCCCCACCGCACCTCTAGGAGATACCTATGTCAATGGCCGATCGTGACGGCAAGATCTGGATGGACGGCAAGCTGATCGACTGGCGCGACGCGAAGATCCACGTGCTCACGCACACGTTGCATTACGGCATGGGTGTGTTCGAGGGCGTGCGAGCTTACAAGACCGTCGACGGCGCGACCGCGATCTTTCGTCTGAAGGAACACACGAAGCGCCTGCTGAATTCGGCGAAGATCTTCCAGATGGACGTGCCGTTCGACCACGAAACGCTGGCGGCCGCGCAATGCGAGGTCGTGCGCGAGAACAAGCTGGAGACGGCCTATCTGCGCCCGATCATCTGGGTCGGCTCGGAAAAGCTCGGCGTGTCGGCACGCGGCAACACGATCCACGTGGCGATCGCCGCTTGGCCATGGGGTGCGTATCTCGGCGAGGAAGGGATCACCAAGGGCATTCGCGTGAAGACCTCCTCGTTCACGCGTCACCACGTGAACGTGTCGATGGTGCGCGCCAAGGCGTCGGGCTGGTACGTCAACTCGATCCTCGCGAACCAGGAAGCCACGGCGGACGGCTATGACGAAGCGCTGTTGCTCGACGTCGACGGCTACGTCTCCGAAGGTTCGGGGGAGAACTTCTTCCTCGTGAACAACGGCAAGCTCTACACCCCCGATCTGGCTTCGTGCCTGGACGGCATCACGCGCGACACGGTGATCACCCTGGCACGCGACGCCGGCATCGAGGTCATCGAAAAACGAATTACGCGCGACGAGGTCTACACGGCCGACGAAGCGTTCTTCACGGGTACCGCCGCCGAAGTCACGCCGATCCGCGAGCTCGACAACCGCACGATCGGCGCCGGCAGCCGGGGCCCCATCACGGAAAAACTGCAATCGGCGTTCTTCGACGTCATCGCGGGCAAGAACGCGAAGTACACGCACTGGCTCACGAAGATCTGACCCGAACGCCACACGCCATACCGCCAATAACGAGAATCCGTCTCATGAGCGAAACGAAGGAAATGCCGCTGGTCGAACTGTCGGCGAAAGATTTGCCCGCATACTGCCCGAATCCGTCGATGCCGCGCTGGAGCGCGCATCCGCGCGTATTCATCGACGTCACGCACGGCGAAGCCCGCTGCCCCTACTGCGGCACGCGCTACAAGCTGCGCGACGGCGAAGTCGTCAAGCATCACTGATACGCCGCGTCGACCCCTCGCCGGCGGGGAACATCCCGCCTGTCGCGTGGCGGCGCGGCACACCGGCCGCGCTGGCGCTTAGGCGCTCATCGCTCAATCCCCGAACGCGGCGCGCCTTGCACGCCGCGTTCTGCTTATTTCTCGGATATCCATACTGATGCGTCGCGCGTTGGTTATCGCACCGAATTGGATCGGTGACGCATTGATGGCGCAGCCGTTGTTCACGCTGCTCAAACAACTTCATCCGCGTATCGTCATCGACGCGATCGCGCCGACCTGGGTCGCGCCCGTGCTCGAACGGATGCCGGAGATCGGCGAGGTGCACGCGACCGACCTCGCGCACGGCAAGCTCCAGCTCGTCAAGCGCTGGCAGCTCGCGCTCGATTTGCGCGAGAACGGTTACGACGCCGCGTACGTGCTCCCCAATTCGTTCAAATCGGCCTTGATTCCTTGGCTGGCGGGCATTCGCTTGCGTATCGGCTACACCGGCGAGGGCCGGGTGGGCCTGCTGAACGTCCGTCATGCGAATCCGAGCAAGGGCGAGCGCGCGCCGATGGCGCCGCATTACGCCGCACTCGCTTATGCACCGGGGGCCGACGTACCCGAGTTCGAGGCGCGCCTGCGTATGCCGCATCTCGAAGCCGATCCGAACGAATCGGTGCGCGTGTCCGCGCGCTTTCACCTCGACACGCGCGTGCCGTTGCTCGTTTTTTGCCCCGGGGCGGAGTACGGCAGTGCGAAACGATGGCCTGCCGAGCATTTCGCCGCGCTCGCGAAAATGGTCGGCCAGTCGTTTCCGTATACGCAGATCGTCGCGCTCGGCTCCAACAAGGACGCGCCGCTCGCCCAGGCCATCGCGAGCCAAGCCCCGAACGTGCGCAATCTGTGCGGACAGACGTCGCTCGGCGAGGCGTGCGCACTGATCGCGCGCGCCGGCGCCGTCGTCAGCAACGATTCGGGCCTCATGCACGTTGCGGCGGCACTACGCCGGCCGCTGGTCGCGATCTACGGATCGAGCGATCCGCGCCACACCCCGCCTTTGTCCGACTTCGCGAAGGTACAATGGCTGCATCTCGAGTGCAGCCCTTGCTTTGCGCGCGAGTGTCCGCTCGGCCATTTGCGCTGTCTGCGCGAGCTGTCCCCCGAGCAGGTGTTCGCCGATTTGCGTGCCATGTTGCTCGGCGAGCGCTGACGCACGGAAGGCCGCGTGCCTTTATGCGTTCATTGACGCGTGGGCACCGCACGCCGAGCCCGAAGACCGTATTGCCGAGCGCGCCTCGCGATCTAGCCGCGGGCGCGACGAATTAGCCTGACGGCGCGTTTTTGCGCGATATCTACGAGCCCAGAGAGCCATGCCACGTTTTGCCCGCTTGTTCGAAGCCGCAGCCGATACGTTGAACGCGTTCTACCAGACCGTCGCCGACGGCAACGTGGACGCGTTGATGGCCCTTTGGATCGACGAAGAGTTCGCGAGCTACGTGAATGCGGGCGGCGCGCACTGGCACGGCGTGGATCAAATTCGGGCCGGGCTCGTCGCGCTGGCCGAGGCGCGCGCGCTGCCGGCAGCCGTCGAGCCGCTCGACGTGCGCGTATACGACAGCCTCGGCACGGTCGTCTACACGGTCGCCGAAGCGCATCGGTCGCAGGAACCGCTCGTATCGCCGCGGATGGTCTACGCAACGTACGTGATGGTTCATGAACGCGGCGAATGGCGAATCGCGCATATTCATGCGAGCCCGATGCCCGAAGAAACGGCCAGCGAGTTCGCCGCCAAAATTCGACACGGACAAGGCGCATTGCATTGACCGGCCGGCAGTCGATAGCGGGCCGGGCGTTTACAGGACTTGGGGACGGTCATGAGCACCACACATGACAAACCGGCTTCGTCACCGGCTGCGGGGGCCGCGGCCTCCGAAAGGTTAGTCGAGCTGCTTTACAACCCGCCCCGATGGCTTCCCACGAGCCATGCGCAGACGATCGTTCCGGCGCTGTTCGCGCGCCGCCCGGCCGTCGAATACCGCCGCGAGCGATGGGATACGCCCGACGGCGATTTCATCGAACTCGACTGGCTCGCTTATGGCCCCGCCGATGGGGCCGCCCCACGGCCCGATGCGCCGTTATTCGTGCTGTTTCATGGGCTAGAGGGCAGTTCCGACTCGCACTACGCGCGCGTGCTGATGGCGTCCGCTCGTGCGCTTGGCTGGCATGGCGTCGTGCCGCATTTTCGCAGTTGCAGCGGGCCGCTCAATCTCGCGCCGCGTTTTTACCATCTCGCCGACAGCGCCGAAGTGGACTGGGTCTTGCGACGATTGCATGCCATGCATCGCGGGCCGATCGTGGTGGCCGGCGTGTCGCTCGGCGGCAATGTGCTGCTGCGATGGCTCGGCGAGCGCGGCGCCGATGCGGGATTCGTCTCGGCGGCGGCGGCGATCTCGACGCCGCTCGATGTCCACGCCGGCGGCCGGGCGCTCTCGCAGGGCTTTGCGCTCGTCTATACGATGAGCTTTTTGAAGACGCTCAAGCGCAAGGCGCTGAGCAAACTCGAGCAGTACCCGGGCTTATTCGATCGGGACGCCATGCTGGCGTCGCGGACGATGTACGAGTACGACAACATCGTCACCGCGCCGATCCACGGCTTTCGCAATACGGAGGAGTACTGGACGCGCGCGACGACGCGTCCGCTGCTGCCCGACGTCGTCGTGCCCACGCTCGTACTCAACGCCCGCAACGATCCGTTTTTGCCGAGCGCTGCACTGCCGACGCATGCGGAGGTGTCCTCGGCGATCGAACTCGATCAGCCCGCGGCGGGCGGACACGTGGGCTTCATGACCGGGCCGTTCCCGGGCCGCATCGACTGGCTGCCCCGGCGTGTATTCAATTTCTTGGAGCCGCACGCGCACCATGGATGACATCGTCAAAGCCGCGCTTGCCAAGTGGCCGAACGTGCCGCATTGCACGGGATGGCTGTTATTGGATCGGCGCGGTCAATGGCGAATGCGCGACGAAGGGGCGCAAGCACGCGGCGAGCTCGGCACGCAGATTCGGCATGCCGCGCTGATCGGGTTCATCGAGCGCAACTACGCAAGCGACGACGACGGTTGCTGGTTCTTTCAGAACGGGCCGCAGCGCGTGTACGTCGAGTTGGCTTATACGCCGTGGGTCGTGCGGCTTGCCCTGCCCTCGCCCGGTGCGCCCGTGCTGACCGATCAAGCGGGCGACACCTTCGAGCCGTCAGCGGTGTTCGTCGATGACGAAGGCGGCGTACTCTTCAGTGACGGATCGCACCCTTGCCGGGTGGCCGTATTGCACGATCACGACCTCGATTTGTTCGCGCAATTGGCGACGCTCGATGAAACCGGGACGGCCGGCGCGCTCGAATGGCGGCCCGGTACGCAGCTGACGATCGAGACGATGCCTCGCGGCGATGTGCCGCGCCGGTTCGGATTCGTCGCCAGTCCTGCCTCGCAGCAGACGCTGCCTCGTTGAGCGGTTCTCGAGCCTTTTGGCTTCGCCCTCGTTCCCTTGCTAACATAGGTGCCCCTTGAAGGAGCACGACATGCCTGAATTGACCCATTTCGACGCGGCCGGCCAGGCGCATATGGTCGACGTCGGCGGCAAGGACGAGACGAAGCGGATTGCGATCGCGCGCGGCTCGATCCGGATGAAGCCTGAGACGTTTGCGCTCATCCGCGACGGCAATGCGAAAAAGGGCGACGTGATCGGCATCGCGCGCATTGCGGCGATTCAAGGCGCAAAGCGTACGGCCGATTTGATTCCGCTTTGCCATCCGCTCGCGCTGACGCGCGTGGCCGTCGATTTCACGCTCGACGAGGCGATGCCGGGCGTGCATTGCACGGTTCAAGTCGAAACGCTCGGGCGCACTGGGGTGGAGATGGAAGCGCTCACGGCCGTGCAGGTTGGGCTATTGACGGTCTACGACATGTGCAAGGCCGTCGATCGCGGGATGACCATCACCGACGTGAAGGTGATGGAGAAGCACGGCGGGAAGTCGGGGGATTGGGTGGCGGATGTGTCGAAGGTTTGATTCATCAAGCTTTTGCTAGCGCCGCTCGAAGTTCCGTTCAGGCGCCCTGCCGCAAGCGTTTGTGCCTTCGCCGCTCGGGCGTAAGCTCGCCGAAATGTTCGCGGATACTAGTCAATGGGAAGCGGCTCAGACTGGTTCCGATGACACGTGCGTTCGCGGCGTTCGGCGCGGTCGCGGGCCCACAGATCGCGGGGCACCCGCCTCGGGGCGGTAGCAAGCCATTTGTCGGATAAAATTCCCGGACAAAAATATCCGAGGACCAATATGCCCGTAACGTGCCCCAGCTTCAAAGCAGCGTTCCAGAAGAACATGGCCGCCCTCTGAACCTGCCCGCACCCGACAGTCTGTTCTCGACGTACACGACTGCAATGACCAACCTATCCGCAATGCTCGGCGCACTGTCCAAGCTTGGCGCGGATGCCACCATTGCCGAGATGATCGGCGCAACTACCGGTTTGGAAATCCTGGCGGCGGTAGCCGGAATTGGTGCGGCGGCGTACACCGGCGCTGTGATTGGAAGTCTCATGGTCGCGGCCAGTGATTCGATGGTCTGCACCAACAGCGCACAAGTATCGTCGTCGGTTACACGATGGGCTGGTCGCAACGGCGTTCATATTCCGGCGGCAGTGCTGACCTTCTTGCAGCGCAACCCCGAGGTCATCATGGACTCCCCTTCGCGGAAAGGCTATGCGTCCCGCCATCGGATTGCGGCATCCAGAATGCAGGCGGCACTCGCATGAACTGGATTCTTGATCGTATCGCCCTGGTCCTGACAGCTATCGCATGCGCACTGGGCGCGTGGGCCTTCTACCACTACACCGGGCAGTGGTCGGGGCCGATCATCATGACTATCGTGATCGTCGGGTTGTTTGCGGAAAATCACCGGCTGCGTAAGCTTCTGGCTGCTAACGGTATCGAGTCCCGGCCACGACGGCGCAATACCTGACACGCGGGGTGCGCGCGCACACCCGCGGTAGCGCTGGCAAGGCCAGCATGCAGTACAGAATCGCACCAGCGACGCCGCGTCAGCTCTCAGCGGGTAGCCGCTCTTAGGGCGTCGCCCACCTGTTTGCGTATTTCGGGAACCACGAAGACCCCTTTTACGCGGAGCGGACCTGGAAAGATCTCGGCAAGCCGACGACGACCCTCGACATGTTCGCGAGCAACCTACGCCAGCGCGCGACGGCCCCATAACGGCGAACCATCAATCGCCGCTATCCTCCTCGTCATCGGACGCCTTCGGCCCGGGTCCATAGCGCTTGACCAGTTCCGCCTTGAAGGAGGCCAGCTTCGGTTCATCGTCGCACAGCTCGTAGAGCGCCTTGAGCTGCGACGGCCAATCGTGGAGCACAAGCGCGAAAATCTTCAGCCGTTCGACGGTATCGAGCGCTTGATCCTGCTTCCCGTCGAGCGCGAGCAACGTCGCATATCGACGCAGTACCGTCTCACCCGGCAGCAGCGCAAGCGCCTTCTCGTGCATGTCGATCTTTGTCTGCAAATCGTTGCCGTCGATCGGCAACAAGGTCGCCATGCCGTATTCGCCCCAGGCCCCGAACAGCACCGACGGGGCCGCCCGATACTCCTCTGCCGGATGCGCGCCGTAATAGAGCACCTCGGCGCGCGCGTAATCGCGATAAATCGGCATCAGCGCCGCAAACCCACCCAGCACCACGAGGCATTGCATGCCGAATGCGAATCGCCCCGGTACGAACGTGAGCGGCTTCGTCTCCAAAATGCCGAACACGAACATCGCCGGCAGCAAGAAGAACATGTATTGCTGCGGATATTCCACGAGAGCGTGCATCAGTAGCGCACCGATCAGCGCAAGGCCGAAAACGCGCTCGATCGTATGCGGGGCCCGCAGCACGCGCCACAGCCAAGCCAACAGGCCCAACAGCACGATGCCGAGACCGAGCAGGCCGCTCTTGGCGAGCAAGTCGATCACGATGTCGTGCGAATTGTTGGCGATCTCGACGTCGCCGAGCTGCTTCACGAGCCCGAACTCGAAGCGCGGAAACTCGCCCCAGCCCACCCCGAGCAACGGATGCCCCTTGAACATCGTCCAACCGTACTTCCACATCGCAAGACGCAGCACGAATTGCCCTTTGTCCTGGAAGCGGTGCGCGGCCGATACGTCCAAACCCAACTGAAAACGCCCGTTCGCCCAACGCACCGCCATATTCACGCCGACGAACAGCACGACGAGCAAGACGGGCACCATCCATTCCCGCGTACGGCGACGGGAAAGTCCATTACCGCGCGGCGCGACGAGCGCCATCCAAAAACCCGCGACGACGATCACCGCAGTCTGGAGCCAAGGCCCGCGCGATACGGTCAACGCCTGCCCCATTACGCAGATCGCCGAAACGACAGCCCAGACGACAAGGTTCAACCGGCGCGTCTGCACGAGGTACATCGCCCCGGCGAGCGCGAACGCGATGACGGTGGCGAGGTGATTGGCCTGCGCCATGTTCCCGAACGGTCGCCGATCGGTCGTGACGTTGTAAGCCACGACGAACGGGGCAAGCTTCGCTTCGACATGAAGGAGCTGCACGACCTGGCAAAACACCGCGAATAAACCGCCCACGACAAGCGCGGTGGCCATCCAGCGCAACGCGGTCTCGGCGAGCCCCGCCCGCGCGAATCCATACCCCGTTTGCACGGCCATGAAACCCGCCAGGACAAAGCCGGCACCGAGCCATGCCATCGAAGGCTGCGCCAGCGGCAGCACGAAGGTCTGCGTCACCAGCATGGCCCCGAAGGCCAGAGGGACGAGCGCCACGGTCGGCATCGCGTATTGCATGCGATGGCGTTCCGACGTCACCATCAGCAACACGGATGCGCCGACGAGCAAATAGAGCGAGAGCGCCGTGAACTCGGCGTAGAACGTCGGGATCGGGTACGTATGGTTGGTGACGGCGTACGGCAACAGCACCGCGAAAGCCAGGGACGCAAACGACAAATAACGGGTAAATGAAGAATTCATGAGTATGGGAGCCGTCGGCAACCGGCGCACTATACAAAAATTTCCTTTCACTGTGCGTAGCTGTCTGATCGGCGCGAACATTCAAGCACGACATTCGGGCGGCGCGAGGTTGGCCGGCAAGGTCGCAGCCGCGAGCGGCATCGGCCCGGAGCCGGGCGCCGGTAGCGAAGACGCTTGCTTGCCCGAGGTAAAGCACTCCCACGTCAGCGCACCGCCTTGGGCGACGCCGGCCTCGAGCGCCACCCGGGCCGTCGGCGGATCGGACCCGTCGGGCAGCGACGGCACGAGCACCAGCGTATCCATGCCGGACGAGGCCACGCGAGCCGTGTACCGAATGGAGATTTCGCCGCTGGCATCGTCGACCTCGATTGCACTAACGTTGCGCGTGCCGGGCGGCGCGACGTAGCCGCTACTCAACGCACTGCCCGCGGCGGCGTTCTCGGCCACCGCAAGGCGCGCGCCCGACGCAAGCGCCAATCCTTCTCCCACGCGACTGCGGCCAAGGTAATCCTGGTAGGCGGGCACTGCATACGCGGCGACGATTCCGACGATCGCAAGCACGATCATCAATTCGATCAACGTAAAACCGCTTCTCGGACGGCACAGCGGACGATATCGCACGGCTTCCGGCAGGAGCCGGCGAGCAACATAAGAAATGACAACGGACATCGGCAAATATGCTCCTCGACAGGCGGCCCGCCGAGGAAGGGGCGGGCAACGAGTCGAAAGCGTATCGGCGGAGCCTTGACGGGGACAGCCGGCCGAACGGCCAACCGCCGGCGTCCGATGCCTCTCAGTGCGTCCGGTGCGAGCCGGAAGCCCCTGCCGCTTCTCGCCGGGAGAGCCTGCGCTTGAGCCAAAAGCCGACGAGCATCACCAGCAGCGCGCCGGCGACGTGCGCGCCATACTCGGCGAGCGGCGTATCGAGCAGCGGCCAGCGGTCGCCGGCCGGGTCGTTGATGATGAGCCCGCCCGCGATCCACCCAAGCAGCGCCGCTCCCAAGGTGACGATGATGGGGAAGCGATCGAGCATGCGCAGCACGAGCGTGCTGCCCCATACGATGAGAGGAATGCTCACCACGAGGCCGAGAATGACGAGCGCGATTCGGTGCTCGGGATCGGCGGTCTCCGCCGCGCCCGCGATCGCGATCACGTTATCCAAGCTCATGACCGCATCGGCCACGATGATGGTCTTGATCGCGGACAAAAGCTTGTCGGCCGGCTTGACGTTTTCGTGCGCCTCGTGCGACGGCGCCATGAGCCGCACGCCGATCCAGAGCAGCAGCAAGCCGCCGCCGAATTTCAAGAAAGGCACGTCCAGCAACGCGACGGCAAAGACGATCAGGATGACGCGCAGCAAGATCGCGCCGGCCGTGCCCCACAGCACGCCTTGCATCCGTTGGGACGGAGGCAGCTTGCGGCAGGCTAGCGCGATGACCACGGCATTGTCTCCGCCGAGCAAAATATCGATGACGACGATCTGAAAGACCGCGCCCCAATGGAGCGTCGTGAGGAATTCGAGCATAGCGTCGAGCATGAGGGCAATCGCCGTTCCAGAGCAACTTGAGCAACAAGGGCAACAAAGGCGGCAGCAATAAAAAAGCGAGGGAGCGAATTCGCTCCCTCGCTTTTTTGCGTCTGTCGGAAGCCTTACGAAAGAATTTCGCAAGGATACCAAAAACGGCGCATCGGCCGCGCCTCGTGCTCTCGCGCGAGGCGCAAGCCTTGTGCTGCTTCTTACAGAATCGACTTCAGCAGACGGCCCATTTCCGACGGATTGCGCGTCACCTTGATGCCGCAGCCGTCCATGATTTCGAGCTTCGCGTCGGCCGTATCGGCACCGCCCGAGATCAGCGCGCCGGCATGGCCCATGCGCTTGCCCGGAGGCGCCGTGACACCGGCGATGAAGCCGACGACGGGCTTCTTCATGTTGTCTTTGATCCAGTAAGCGGCGTTCGCTTCGTCCGGACCGCCGATCTCGCCGATCATGATCACGGCGTCCGTATCCGGATCGTCGTTGAACATCTTCATGACGTCGATGTGCTTCAGACCGTTGATCGGATCGCCGCCGATACCGACCGCCGACGATTGGCCGAGGCCGAGCGCCGTCAGTTGCGCCACGGCCTCATACGTCAGCGTGCCCGAACGCGACACGACGCCGATGCGGCCCTTGCGGTGGATGTGACCCGGCATGATGCCGATCTTCAGCTCGTCCGGCGTGATCGTGCCCGGGCAGTTCGGTCCGAGCAGCAGCGTCTTGCGGTTTTCACGACGCATACGATCGCGCACTTCGATCATGTCGCGAACGGGAATGCCTTCGGTAATGCAGATCGCCAGGTCGAGGTCGGCTTCGACCGCTTCCCAGATGGCCGCGGCGGCGCCCGCGGGCGGCACGTAGATGACCGAGACCGTTGCGCCGGTTTCGGCCTTCGCTTCCTTCACGCTTGCGTAGATCGGAATGCCTTCGAAATCTTCGCCGGCCTTCTTCGGATTCACGCCCGCCACGTATGCTTCGCGGCCGTTCGCATATTCGCGGCATGCGCGCGTATGGAACTGGCCGGTCTTGCCGGTGATGCCCTGCGTGATGACCTTCGTGTCTTTGTTGATCAGAATCGACATGTATTGACCTCTGTTCGTATCCTGTTGCGCCCGGGCCGCTTACGCGTTGCCCTGGGCCGCCGCGACGACCTTCTGCGCAGCCTCTTCCATGCTGTCCGCCGAGATGATCGGCAGGCCCGATTCAGCAAGCATCTTCTTGCCGAGGTCTTCGTTCGTGCCCTTCATGCGCACGACGAGCGGAACGTTCAGGTTCACGGCCTTCGAGCCGGCGATCACGCCTTCCGCGATCACGTCGCAGCGCATGATGCCGCCGAAGATGTTCACGAGAATCGCCTTCAGATCGGGGTTCTTCAGCATCAGCTTGAACGCTTCGGTAACCTTCTCGGTCGTCGCGCCGCCGCCGACGTCCAGGAAGTTCGCCGGTTCGCCGCCGAACAGCTTGATCGTGTCCATCGTCGCCATGGCCAGGCCGGCGCCGTTCACGAGGCAGCCGATGTTGCCGTCGAGCGAGATGTACGCGAGGTCGAACTTCGACGCTTCGACTTCAGCGGGATCTTCTTCGTCCAGATCGCGATACGCGACGATTTCCGGGTGACGGAACAGCGCGTTCGAATCGAAGTTGAACTTGGCGTCGAGCGCGATGACCTTGCCGTCGCCCGTCAGGATCAGCGGGTTGATTTCGGCCAGCGATGCGTCCGTTTCCCACGTAGCCTTGTACAGACCTTGGAGAATCGCGCGCGCTTGCGGGATCGATGCGTCGGGCACGCCGATCTTCTTCGCGAGATCGTCGGCTTCCGAATCGAGCAGGCCCTTCGACGGATCGACGGCCACCTTGTGGATCGCCTCCGGCGTCTTCGCGGCGACTTCCTCGATGTCCATACCGCCTTCGCTCGAGGCCATCACCACGACCTTTTGCGACACGCGATCGATCACGAGACCGACATAGAGTTCCTTCTTGATGTCCGCGCCTTCTTCGATGAGCAGGCGGTTCACCTTCTGGCCTTCCGGACCGGTTTGGTGGGTGACGAGCTGCATGCCGAGGATCTGGTTCGCGTACTCGCGAACTTGCTCGAGCGACTTGGCGACCTTCACGCCGCCGCCCTTACCGCGGCCGCCTGCATGAATCTGCGCCTTGACGACCCACACCGGGCCGCCCAGCTCTTCGGCGGCCTTGACCGCGTCATCCACCGAAAACACCGGCTTGCCGCGCGGTACCGCGACGCCGAATTTCCGCAGGATTTCCTTACCCTGGTACTCGTGAATCTTCATGCGTGATTCCCTTCAGTCTGAGTGAGAGTTGGATTGAACTTCGTAGTTATTCGTTGTGTTCGAGCTATGCGCATCGGGGCCCGGGGAGCCGCTCACCGATGCCGGTGGCTGCGCCGCCGATGCGTCGCTCGTTTTGAGGCTGCGCGGTACGTGCCCGTACCAGCGCGGATAAAAGCGGCGCACCGCTTCGCCGTCGAATCGCAGCGCGTGGCAGCGATCGAGTTGGAACGGCGGTTCGCGATGTGCGCCGGCGTGTTCGGCATCGCCTTCGGCGGTGTCCGTCGCGCTATCGCGCGTGCTCCAGACGTCGCCCGCGAACGCTTGGATCGCGGCGGTCGGCAAGATGGAGCAGAGTTCGGTGAGATGCGTACAGCCTGCCGTTCCGGCGAGCAAGCGCCGTGCTTGGCGGCGGAAATCGTTGAGGAGGTTGAGACCGATGAGGGCGCGGTAGGCGGGATTGGCGGCTTCGCAGTGACCGGGATACGGCACCCATTCCGACGACGCTTCGGCGTCGACGATGGTGAGCTTGCGGTCGATAGTGATGCGAAGCCAGAGTTCATGGATCGGTAGGCCCTTGGGCCGGACACCGGGCGCCAATGCGACATCGCGCGGCTTATGGTCGGTCAGACACGCCTCGAGGTCCCACAGACCGTCGTCGCGCTCGAAGGCTTCCGCTCGGATTGCGCGGCGATGGCGCAACTGGCGGGAGACGGGCGGCGAAAGCGGCATGCGAGGGGAACGGCTGGAGAGGAAAACCGCTGGATTTTACCATACTGAGTATTACGGCCGCCGGAAGCCCACGTTGTGATACGTCGCAAGGCGCCGAATCGGCGCAGGCGGTTGCACCCACCGGTTGAAGAGCGCAACTACCCCGGCCGCGTAGCGCGCGAGGATCGCGAGGATCGCGAGGAGCGCGGGGTGCGCATGGAGCGCCTGGTGCGTCTTACTCGTCGCTCCAGTCGTCGTCGCCTTTGAGGATCTGCGAGATCGTCGCGTGCGAAAAGCCGCGCATCGCGAGAAAGCGGGTTTGCTTCATCCGCTCGGCGGGCGATTGCGGCAGCTCACCGAACTTCTTGCGCCAAACGGCTTGAGCGCGAGCGCGCTCGGTCTCGCGCAGTTGCGCACCGACGGACTGGACGAGCGTGTCGTCGACCTTATGCTGACGCAACTCGTTGACGATGCGGCTTGCCCCCATCCTCGACGAACGCCGGTTCATCACGCTTTCCGCGAAGCGCGCCTCGGATAGCCAGCCTTCGCGCTCGAGCGCGTCGAGCAGCGGATCGAGTTCGTCGTCTGGCTCGACGAACGGCGCTAACTTGCGGGTCAGTTCGGCGCGGCTGTATTCGCGCCGCGAGAGGTAATCGATCGCCCGCATCTTGAGCGAGCGAACGGGCCGGCGCGAACGGCGGCCCTCGTCGGCATCTTCCGAGACCGGAGACGACGAGTCGAACGCCTCGTCATCGGATTGCGGATCGAGCGGATCGGGGCGCGGCGATGCTTCATCGCGTGAAGTATCGGCACGCGCCTCGTTGTTAGCGCGGGCTTCGCCCGGACGCCCACGGCGAGGGCTGAGCCCGCGCCGGTCATCTTGCGCCGCCCGCCCTTTGCGAATCACGAGCGGCTTACTCTTCTTCGTCCGCTACTTCGACGTCGCCGCCCGTACTGGCCGGCATCGCGTTGACGCCGAGCGATTCACGGATGCGGTTCTCGATCTCGCGCGCCATTTCGGGATTTTCGCGCAGGAACTCACGCGCGTTGTCCTTGCCTTGGCCGATTCGTTCGCCGTTGTAGCTGTACCAGGCGCCCGCCTTATCGACGATCTTCGCTTGCACGCCGAGATCGATGATTTCGCCCTGACGCGAAATACCCTCGCCGTAGAGGATGTCGAAGATCGCTTCGCGGAACGGCGGCGACACCTTGTTCTTGACGACCTTCACGCGCGTTTCGTTGCCGATGACTTCGTCGTTCTTCTTGATCGAACCGATACGGCGGATGTCGAGCCGCACCGAAGCGTAGAACTTCAGCGCGTTGCCGCCCGTCGTGGTTTCCGGATTGCCGAACATCACGCCGATCTTCATCCGAATCTGGTTGATGAAGATGACGAGGCAGTTCGTCCGCTTGATCGTGCCCGTCAGCTTACGCAGTGCCTGCGACATCAGCCGAGCCTGCAAGCCCGGCAGCGAATCGCCCATTTCGCCTTCGATTTCCGCCTTCGGCACGAGCGCCGCGACCGAGTCGATCACGATCATGTCGATCGAGCCCGAGCGCACGAGCGCATCGGCGATTTCGAGCGCTTGCTCGCCCGTATCGGGCTGCGAAACGAGTAGATCGCCGACGTTCACGCCGAGCTTCTGCGCGTATTGAATGTCGAGCGCGTGTTCGGCGTCGATAAACGCAGCCGTGCCGCCGATCTTTTGCATTTCGGCGATGACTTGCAGCGTCAACGTGGTCTTACCCGACGATTCCGGCCCGTAGATTTCGACCACGCGCCCACGCGGCAAACCGCCGACGCCGAGTGCGATATCGAGGCCGAGCGAGCCCGTGGACACCACTTGGATGTCCTCGACCACTTCGCCGTCGCCGAGCCGCATGACCGACCCTTTGCCGAACTGCTTCTCGATCTGCGCGAGCGCGGCGGCCAGCGCCTTGCTCTTTTCAGCCGTCAGTCCAGCCGAGCCTTTCTTGCTTTCTTCCATGAATCGTCCTTTGCTATGATGAGCGGGCGTCTGCGGCGGGCGGGCCGGGCGATGAGAGCCGATGGCTACGCGACCGAGGTTGCGACTACGGCCACGATTTTTGCCATTCGCCGGCTAGCGCTCGAAACGCAGACACTGTATAAAAAAACAGGGTTCTTTGCAAGCCCGATGCGGGCGGATTTGCGTTGCGGCAACGGAATATCGGGGCGGCGCCTCGTGAACCCCTTCCCCGCGTCGGATCCACAAGACCACCGGAGACACCCGCCCGACACCGGCACGAAGGCGCCGGCATGCGGCGCGGCGCATCATGCGAATACTCATTGCCGAAGACGACAGCATACTCGCGGACGGCCTCGTCCGATCACTCCGCCGATCGGGCTATGCCGTCGATCACGTGAAGACCGGGAGCGAGGCCGACGCTGCGCTGTCGATGCAAACGTTCGACCTTTTGATTCTCGATCTCGGCCTGCCTCGCTTGTCCGGGCTCGAGGTGCTGCGCCGCCTGCGCGCGCGCAACTCGGCCTTGCCGGTACTGATCCTGACCGCCGTCGACAGCGTCGACGAGCGCGTCAAAGCGCTGGACCTCGGCGCCGACGACTACATGAGCAAGCCGTTTCATCTGAACGAACTCGAGGCGCGCGTGCGCGCGCTCACGCGGCGCGGCAGCGGCGGCGGACCCGCGCTCGTGCGGCACGGTTCGCTCGCCTACGACCAGGTGGGGCGCGTCGCGTCGGTCAACGATCAAGTGCTCGAACTGTCGGCGCGCGAGCTGGGCGTGCTCGAAGTGCTGTTGCAACGCATCGGGCGGCTCGTGTCGAAGGAACAACTCGTCGATCATCTCTGCGAGTGGGGCGAAGAGGTCAGCAACAACGCCATCGAGGTCTACGTGCACCGGCTGCGTAAAAAGATCGAGCCGGGCGGCGTGCGCATCATTACAGTGCGCGGACTGGGCTATTGCCTCGAAAAGCCCGCGTCAACCTGCGCGGGCACGGCAAACGCGAACCCCGGCGCCGCCGCAACGCCGGCTGCGCCCGTGGCGAACGTGACCGCCCCGCCGCCGCCAGCCGACATTGCCGCTAACGCCCGGCCGAAGTAGGCCCATCGTGGCCTCGCCCGCTTCCGCCAACGACGGCGCACCGAGCTCGGCACCCTCCGAGCAACCGGAGCCGGCGGCCCGCAGCGATGCGCATCGGACCCACGCGCTTCCTGCCGCCGATCCGGTGAATCCGTTCGCCCCGCCCGACGAAACGGGGAGCGCAGGCCGCACCCGGCCTCGTTCGCTGTTCGGGGAAATTCTCGATTGGATGCTCGCGCCGTTGCTGCTGCTATGGCCGATGAGCATCGCCGTCACGTATCTCGTCGCCAAGACGATCGCCAACGGCCCCTTCGACCGCGGCCTCGAAACGGACGCCTACGTCCTTGCCCGGCAGATTCATCCGGTGAACGGCGTCGCCACGTTGACGTTGCCGGAAGCCGCTCGGGACTTCCTCACGGGCGACAACGTCGACAAAGTCTTCTATCAAGTGATCGGCACACGCGGCGAACTGGTGGCCGGCGTGCCCGACATGCCGCTGCCGAACGAAGACGACCGCCCCCAGCCCGGCCTCGTGGAATTCCGCGATGCGACGCTCGGCGGCAATGACATTCGCATCGCCTACACGACGGTGGCGCTCGCCCCGGCCGGCGGCAACGAACAGTCGGTGCTCGTGCAAGTCGGCGAAACGTTCGACAAGCGCAGCGCGCTCGCCAACGAGATCATCAAAGGCGTGATCCTGCCGCAGTTCGTCATCCTGCCGCTGGCGATCGTCCTCGTTTGGTTCGGACTGTCGCGTGGACTTGCGCCGCTCACGTCGCTTCAGGCCAACCTGCGCGCGCGGCGGCCCGACGACCTCTCGCCGCTCGAAGCGTCGAGCGCGCCGCCCGAGATCGAACCGCTCGTGACCTCGTTCAACGATTTGCTGACTCGCCTCGAGCAGAACATCGATCTGCAAAAACGCTTCATCGCCGATGCGGCGCACCAAATGAAGACCCCGCTTGCCGGTTTGCACACGCAAGCCGAGCTCGCGCTGCGCGACGACGTTTCGCCCGAGGTGCGCCGCTCGCTCGAGCAGATCGCGACAGGCGCCGATCAAGCCGCGCGCCTCGTCACCCAGTTGCTGGCGCTCGCGCGGGCCGAGAATCGCAGCTCCGGTCAAGTCTTCTCGCCGGTCGAGGTGGCGCATCTCGCCCGGCTGGCCGTGCGCGACTGGGTACGCGCGGCGCTCGCCAAGCAAATGGACCTCGGCTACGAAGGCCCGGACGAGCCGGTTTTCGTCGACGGCAATCCGGTCATGCTCCGAGAGATGCTCTCGAATGTCATCGATAACGCGATCCGCTACACGCCAGCTTGCGGCCGCATTACCGTGCGCGTGCGGCCGCGCAGAGATACCGGATTCGTCTTGATCGAAGTCGAGGACACCGGCCCAGGCATTGCGCCGGCCGAACGGCCGAAGGTGGTGGAGCGGTTTTATCGGATCCTCGGACGAGAAGGCGACGGCAGCGGCCTCGGCCTTGCGATCGTCCGGGAAATCGCCGTCATGCACGGGGGTACGCTCACGATCGACGATCACATCTACCAGGAATCTCCCCGCCTTACCGGGACGCTCGTGCGCGTCAGCTTACCGATATCGAACGACACCCCGAGCTTACCCTGAGACGAGCGCATCGCCGCGCCCCTCGCTGAAGCAGAATTTCGACGTAGAACACATTTACCAGAATTTTTTCTGCATTTACCAACAGAAGACGGCAAAAAGTAGCCACCACGACGTCACCCCCGGTCTTTTGGAAATGCCGTCCGCGTCAGTAGGCCGTAAGTTTTCGTTCCAATAATCGTCGACGGGTGTGCAAGGAGTTGCACCGCCTGCGAACGCATTATCAAAATTATTGGAGACGAACGATGGCAACCCTTGGCGGGCAGGTTTCGCACGCGCCGATGACTAGCGACGAGAAGCGAGTAATCTTCGCGTCGTCGCTCGGCACCGTGTTCGAGTGGTACGACTTTTATCTAGCGGGTTCGCTCGCGGCCTATATCAGCAAGAGCTTTTTCTCCGGTATCAATCCGACGGCCGCGTTCATCTTCACGTTGCTCGGCTTTGCGGCGGGCTTCGCGGTTCGCCCGTTCGGGGCGCTCGTGTTCGGGCGGTTGGGCGACATGGTCGGCCGCAAGTACACGTTCCTGATCACGATCATGATCATGGGCCTTTCGACCTTTGTCGTCGGCTTCCTGCCGGGCTATGCCTCGATCGGCTTCGCCTCGCCGGTGATCTTCATCGCGATGCGCTTGCTGCAAGGCTTGGCGCTCGGCGGCGAATACGGCGGCGCGGCCACATACGTCGCGGAGCATGCGCCGGCGAACCGTCGCGGCTACTACACCTCGTGGATCCAAACGACGGCAACGCTCGGGTTGTTCCTCTCGCTGCTCGTGATCCTGGGCGTGCGTACGGCGATGGGTGAGGAATCGTTCGGCGCTTGGGGCTGGCGCATTCCGTTCGTCGCTTCGCTGATTTTGCTCGCCGTGTCGGTGTGGATTCGTATGCAACTGAGCGAGTCGCCCGCGTTCGAACGGATCAAGGCGGAAGGCAAGACGTCGAAGGCGCCGCTGACCGAAGCGTTCGGCCAATGGAAGAACCTGAAGGTCGTGATCCTGGCGCTGATCGGCTTGACGGCCGGCCAAGCGGTGGTCTGGTACACGGGCCAGTTCTACGCGCTGTTCTTCCTCACGCAAACGCTGAAGGTGGACGGTGCGAGCGCCAACATCCTGATCGCACTCGCACTTTTGATCGGTACGCCGTTTTTCGTGTTCTTCGGCTCGTTGTCCGACCGGATCGGCCGCAAGCCCGTGATCATGGTCGGCTGCCTGATCGCCGCGCTGACGTACTTCCCGCTGTTCAAGGCGCTTACGCACTATGCCAATCCGACGCTTGAAGCCGCCGAGCAGAAAGCGCCGATCGTCGTCATCGCCAACCCGGACGAGTGCTCGTTCCAGTTCAACCCGGTCGGTACGTCGAAGTTCACGAGTTCGTGCGACATCGCCAAGAGCGCGCTGGCGAAATCGGGCCTGAACTATTCGAACGTGGCAGCGCCGGCTGGAACCATGGCCCAGATCAAGGTTGGCGATACGGTGGTCGACACCTACGACGGCAAGGCCGCCGACGCGAAGGACAAGGGCAAGGCATTCGACAAAACGCTGGCCGGGACGCTCAAGAGCGCCGGTTATCCGGCCAAAGCCGATCCGTCGCAGTTGAATTGGCCGATGACGGTGGCGATTTTGGCGGTGCTCGTGATCTACGTGACGATGGTGTACGGGCCGATCGCGGCGATGCTCGTCGAGATGTTCCCGACGCGGATCCGCTACACGTCGATGTCGCTGCCCTATCACATCGGCAACGGCTGGTTCGGCGGGTTCCTGCCGGCGACGGCGTTCGCGATCGTCGCGGCGCAGGGCAATATCTACTCCGGGCTCTGGTATCCGGTGGCGATCGCGCTCGGTACGTTCGTGATCGGGATGCTTTTCGTGAAGGAAACGAAGGACTCCAACATCTACGCGCAGGATTGAGGGTGGGTTAGGCGGGCCGGGCGGCCGAAGTTTTTCGTAGGTCGCCGCAGAAAGTGGTTGACAGACGGGCCCGCCATGACCATAATCTTTCTTCTTCGGCGAATTAGCTCAGTCGGTTAGAGCGACGGAATCATAATCCGCAGGTCCGGGGTTCGAATCCCTGATTCGCCACCAGTTGCAGAAAGGGCTCAGCGCAAGCTGGGCCCTTTTTCTTTGCTCCGCAAAAGGTCCAACGCTCCGCAAAGCACCGAGCAGCAATACCCACGGCAGCCCTCTCCAACCTTGTCGCGGCCCCACCCTGGGCATGCTCAATTCCGAATGTCGTCAAGGCGACTTCTGCAACACCCCTTTCGCCTTCACCAGCCAGCTCCGCCGCCGATTCGCTGCCATGCGGGCCTGCGTGTCAGCGTCAACTTCTTCCGCAGCTTGAATTAACGTCGCGATGCTGAAGATGTTCAAGCCGCCGGCGACGACTAACAAAATCCCATAGATGAACAAGAAATATGCGAAGGCCCACGAGCCAACTCTAGCCCACTCATTCAGAGTAACCCAGGGCTCCGAAACGGGAATCGGACGCTGGTATAGCGCCGGCAAAACGATCGCCAACAACACTGCGCCGGCCTGAACAAACATCTGATGTGCGAATATCGCGCATATCTTCAGATACAAAGAAACTCGACCACTTGCCTTACGCTTGTGCATCGCCCCTTTATATATCCTGTTCCCAAGACTCAGGAAGATAGAAAATGCCGCGATCGTAAACCCAAGGATCGTAGGCAGCACAGAAACGACCTGCCCCCACCACTCAGGTTTCGACCAAACCGGATAGCAAACCCACGTCAGGATTACGGATATATAGAAGAATTTCGACTTCAATAACGTCGAGATTCCACCATAGGCCTGCCAGTAGCTAGGCAACCCTATAGAAATCTTTAATCTCCCACGCAGACTCATCGCAATCAACCCTTATCCAAATCGCTGCCTAATTTTTGTGACTCCACGAGGAACGCGTCGCTGGCAACAGAAAGCCGGCTATCATATTTTGGCTTATGTGTGATCGGATGATTTTCCGTAGATAGCGTCACCTTCTTTCCCTTCTCATATCCCGTTGCCGTCAGCGCACCATTCGAAGGCGCCCAACCCGCAAGCCTCTTTATCCAATCCCACAGCTCAATCGCCTTCTCATGCGTACGCTGCAACCGAATCTCGATCTCTTCAACACCCGCCCTGGTCATATCAGCGATCGCCTCTTCCTTGTCCTGCGCAGAAATGAGATCATTGGGCCGCGCCAACTTCAGATCGACTGCCGACAGCTCCTCTAGTTTGAGGATACGGCTGATCATTTGTCTACTCTGCTCAATGGTTATCCGAACACGTTCTGTCCCGGCAGGTAGACCAGAATGATTAAAGAAATGATCAAAGAGAGCGAGCACCGATCTATGGCTTATATTTCTACTTTCAGCCTTTGTCTCAAAAACCAGTCGATGATTTTTTGGATAAAAAGCAAATTTAAAGATACCTAAATTTGGTTGAAGATCAGCCGGAACATTGACGCTAACAATATCTTCATCTTGCGCCTGTTTACCATCCGACAGCTTAAGCCACTGGCTAGCAACCTTCGGATTAAACTTCAGGAATCTCGCAATCTCTCCAGCATACCCATTATTGACCCCATCACCATCTATGGCACGTATACTGGTTATCAAATAACCATCATTAAGACGACTAAAAAATTTCTTATTCTTAAAATCACGACGCATCAACTCCGCACACTTCTCAAAGCGATCAGCATAGATTCTCGGAGCATGCGGCTGAATAACAATATTCAGCGCACCAAGATACAGTGTTCTAAAATAATTAGCCATCAGGTCTTCCTCGTTTTATTTTTTCAGAAACCGGACCAACGCAGCTCGCTGAAATAACTGCATCCACACGCTCGCTTACGTTTGTGTCACAGCTTCCCCGACGAGGATAATACTCGCACGGCGTCATCTTTGCATTACGCATTTAAGCTGACAACACCCCGCGCTACTACTTAGACGAGGCTATCGAACAGCCCCCCCTTTGCCTCCCCAAACGCTAAACACCCCGATCCCTGATGTACGTCAACAAACGATCCAAGAATTCATCAAACGCTATTTTCACCTGAGATAAACAACTCTCAGAGACTAAGGTCAAACTCCGTCGGTTCGTACCCCTCAAGCCCCGAGATAGCATCAACTGATCGAAAGGCATCACGCAACTCATCCTGCCGCGCCACCGAGTTCCTAGCCACACTGCCTCCGTCACTTAGTTGGATCGACCCGATCCCCTTGCGCTCACGGACATAGTGCTCCGTCATCGCAATCGACTTGTGCCCCAACTGACGCTGCGCCGCCCGGCACAGGTCATGGTAAGTGCGTATTTCGGCGAACGTGACCGCCGATTTCGGGAACGTGACCGATTCGGCGGGTTTTGGCGTTGCGCGGTGTCGATTGTAGATTTCCTTGTCAGTTTTGGTCGAGTTCGGGCTCCGGAGTGTTGAGTTTGAGTGCCGCTTTTCTGAGCGATTCGCCGGTGAGCGTGATCCGATGATGACGCTGCATGAGGCGATCGAGCATCGCGTCGGCAATGGTTTCGTCGCCGATCCAGCCATGCCAGTGTTCAATCGGTAGCTGGCTTGTGACGATGGTCGCCTTGCCTGCGGCGCGGTCATCGATCATCTCGAGCAAATCGTTTCGAACCGTCGCGTCAAGGGGAGCCATTCCCCAATCGTCCAGCAGGAGCACATCAACGCGGGCCACTTGTAGCAACCATTTGGTGAAGCCGCCGTTGCCGTGCAGCACTCGCAGTTCCTCGCTCAGGCGCGGCACGCGCAGATACAACGCCGAGTGCCCGCACCGGCAGGCGTATTGGGCGAGCGCGCAGGCGAGCCACGATTTGCCAGCGCCTGTCGGGCCGCTAATGAGCAGGCTGTAACCAGCTTCGACCCAATCGCCGAGAGCGAGGCTCATGAGCGAGCGAGAGTCCACGCCTCGGCCAGCGCGGGTGTCCAGGTCTTCGATGGCAGCCTGCGGATACTTCAAGCGTGCTTGTTTGAGCAGGCGTGTGCGGCGTCGATCGTCGCGCCAACTGGCTTCTCGGTCGACCAGCAGCGAGAATCGTTCCTCGAAGCTCAGGCTGGCCGAGCCGGGCTGTGTCAGTTGTTCTTCAAGGCCGTCGGCGAAGCCGTCAAGCTTGAGGGCGCGCAGTTGCGTCAGTGTCTGTTGCATCATCATGGCGGGTTCTCGTTATTGGTAATAGCTGGGGCCACGCACGTGCGCGTGGCTTGGGCTGACCCAGTCGGCAGGCGTTGCCGCCGCGGCGCGATCGCGGTTATTGATCAAGATGTCGCGTACATGGCGGTAGCGATGCACGCCCAGTTCCAACGCGAGCGCACACGCCGCTTCGAGGCGCTCGCGGCCATAGCGACGAGACAGCGAGAGCAATCCGAGACACGCCCGATAGCCGTGCTCCGGGTGGCGTTGCTCTTGCCGTAGTCGAGTGACGAGCACGCCGGTGGCCGCCCCGATCTGCTGCCCCCAATGAATGAGCCGCTGCGGTGTCCATTCGAGATGAGCGCGGTGCGCCGCCGGCATGTGCTCGACGACGGTGGTGTAGCCACCCGCGCGATCGTTGCGAGCATGACTGGCAACGCGACGGCCGCGATGCAATAGCTCGACAGCGCCCGCCGTAATGCGCGCATCAAGCTTCAGACCGACCAGCGCGTGCGGCACGCTGTAGCGGTGTTTGTTGATCTCGACGTGATAGTCGATGTGGACGGTGACCGTCTTAAAGCGTGCTAATTCATAGGGCTGCACGGGCAACGGTTGCAATGCCGGCGCGTCTAGGTCGGCGAATGCGCTCGCACGACATCCGGGCAGTTTCTGGAACGGGCGCTCGTTCAGGTTCTTGAGCAACGGCCGAATGGCGTCGTCGACCGACTGGACCGAGGCGAATCGGTGATGACGCAGGCGCGCCATGATCCAACGCTCGACGACTTGGACCGCGACTTCTACCTTCGGTTTGTCCTGTGGACGATACACGCGTGCAGGTAGAAACGAGGTGCCGTAATGCCGCGCGAAGTCCAGCACGGTGTCGCCAGCGCGAGGTTCATAGCGGTCGGGATCGGCGATCATTGCACGCGGGTTATCCGGCACGATCAGTTGCGGCACGCCGCCATAGAAGGTCAGTGCGCGCGCAATGCCACCCAGCCAGTCCTCCATCGTCTCGGCCGGCGTCGCGCAGGCGAACGTGTAGCTCGATGCGCCCATGGCGGCCACGAACACGTGAGCGCGTCGTCCGGTGGTCAGCGGCAAGGTGGGGCCGGCGAAGTCGACGAACAGCTTCTCGCCGGCGCGGTGGATCTGGCGCATCGAGCGCTTTAATCGCTTCGTGAACGCCTTGTAGTGCTCGCAGAACTGCGTGTACCTGTAGGTTTTCCGGTCGGCGAACTCGGCCTGGTATTCCTCCCACAGCAGCGTCAGCGTCACACCTTTGCGGCGCAGTTCCTGATGGATGCGCCCGTAATCGGGCTGGGCATAGGCCGCTGGCCCCGTGGGCTTGCCGAGCAGCCGCCGCTCGAGCTCGCCTTCGTCCATGTCGCAGGCACTTGCCCAGTCCAGCCCGGCGGCGCCCGCCAGTCCGACGTACTTCGTGACCACGCCTTTGGAAATGCCCAGCGACGCGGCGATCCGATCGTGCGAGAAGCCACCGTCGAATTTAAGTCGTAAAACGTCCTTGATCATGCGCATGTTCATCCGGTGCGCGGGCATGTTCTCTCCGGCCAAAGCCGGCGAGCATAGCCCGCGTGATTGATGTCATGCGCAACGCCAATCCTGCCTTCCGGTCCGTTCGGTCACGTTCCCGAAATGACCGGTCACGTTGCCGAAATCGTCGGTCACAATCCCGAAACGGCCGGTCACGTTCGTCCGAAATACGCAGTAAGGCCGCAGGCGCGAGAGGTTTGCAGCCTCGCCACACCAGGCTAGCAGTCGGCGCAGCCTCTACGCTGGCAGTTTTCCTCGCCGAGACTCACGACGCGCGACTTGGATAACTTGGCTCCGTAATCGGGTCAACGGCGGGCGCAAGATGCGGTCGAGCATGGCTGCGGTTAGCGATCGTGTGTGGCGCAGCAGTTCGCATTCTCTCGACGATATACGCGTGAAATGGATCGAGCTTGGTTGGCCGCGGCTCACGCTGCTTGTAGCGAGGCATGTCCTGAGACGCCAAGTAACGGGTCACGGTGTTGCGAGACACGCCCAAACGCGGTGCGATCTCACAATTCCAACCAGCGTCATCTCTTGCATGATGGCCTCTCCAAGAAGGAAAACACCCTACAAGCGTAACCCTCACTCGCGGGGCGGGGGTAGTCATCTCATTATTGCTGAAAGTCCCGCGACCGACGACGACTGCGACGTGCTCGCCGACCTCCTTCAAGAAGTTGGCAATATTTGGCGGCTGAATGACCGTCACTTCTGGGCACTACAGGCGCTGGGCATCGGCGAGGAAGGAGCAGCGTCCTCCTGCTTTCGCGGACGCATTGGCAGACCGGTTGGTTGAATAAAATTCTGCATCCCGTCATAGATGCAGATGGCCGCATACTCAAGGCAAGCGGCCATCCTTCCATTGCGTCTGCAACGTAACGGCCAGCCCAAGCACAAACCTCAATGGAAACAGCAGAAAGCAAGCCCTCAATCGCTGGTGGCTTGCTCGTTGCAATAGAAGGGTTATCGAGCTTCCGAGGCGAGTTTGACTAGACGAGAAACAACCGTTTCAAAATCGCCATCCGACAGGACCGCGACCCTTTGCGCATCGAGTTCCTCTTTCAACAGAGGGCTAACGGTACGCGGAGACGTAACAAGCGCCACTAGCGGATTGAATGCGGCGTTCGCCTGCTTCAAAGCCAACGTCGTGCGCGCCGTCGCCAAAGGTAGCTCTTGCCCCTCGCTTGGTGTCTTGACCTCAACGATGAGGGTTCTCTGCGACCCGTCTTGCATAATGACGATGTCAGGTCGGGCATCTGGTGACAGTCCTTCAATCGAGGCTGACGCGTAATTCTGCGTAACGCGATACGCAGGGCCAAGCTTCGTTTTGAGCGACGAGGTCAAGCGGTCGACTAGCTCTTGTTCTCGCATTTTTCAGACCTCAGAGTACGCAATAGCTGACGTGCGGGTAAACGCATCGAAAAGTATGAAGAGAACCGCCACAATCAGCGCTATAGCAGCGTTCGAGGCGGCGCGGGCCACATCTGGCGCGGGACTTCTAACACTATATACTGCGATTGCTGTCGCAAGTGGTACGGCCACCTTGGGAGCAATGTGCTCCTTTGCCCGCAGCTTCATCTTGTCGACAAGCGAGCGCAGGCTGACTTCGTACAGTTCCGCGCCCTCGGCGCTGATAGTGCCCGCCAAAGATTTGACGCGATTTTTGCACGACTTCGCCAGACGACCCATCTCTGCAATCTCGCTCTCGATTTCTCGGCGGATAGCCTTAACAGATAGGTGCGCCACGGAAGCTATATGAATCTTCACGACCTGGCGCTCGGTACGAAAATACAACCGCACAGCGCTATTCGACGTGCGCGCAAAGCGCACTTGCTCTATGAATCGCCTGATTCCCCGCAAGGAAGTCAGGTTGGCAGTTTCCTCAATGTCGGAAGATTCACCAAAGCGTTTCCGCAGAACGGCGACGATATCATCCGGCAGCGACTTTTTGAACGTGACGGTGATTTCTGCTTCCATAGCGTCCTATTAATCTTGCCAACGACCGTCAACCGGAGCAACTGGATAGCTTGCGGATGGCAACCCTAAGGCAGGATAGTGCTCGTACCCCATTATAACAGGCCATTTTCAGAAAGATGGCCCGTGGATTGTTCGAGAAAGGCATCGTTGCTGCAATAGCGTCGCCGAAGCCGTCCGAACTGGCCAAACAGCGACCTAAGCAGCGTGTACGCTCAACTAGAAGGGATTGCGGCCGATAGCACCAGAATCCCTGATTCGCCACCAAATCGACGCAAGGCCCGCTGCTCCTAGGAGCGCGGGCCTTTGTCATTGTGCGCCCGCTATGGGCGCGCATGACAAAGCTTGTGGGCAGCAGTCCATCGCCTGCAACCCTGAAAAACCGTCACAGCCGCAAGGAGTAAGTCGGTGCTGTTGCGCGAGGGCGGGACCCCGCTAGGACGCCCTACGCCGACGAGATAGCATACGACAGCCGGCAACGTTCGCGAGCGCGAGTAGAACACCAACCAGCGCGGAACATGCCAAGAAAGTCACGATGATCGCGATCGTCTCGATGTCGTCGGTGTTGTCGAGCTGCGCGCTGCCCGTGAAGCGGATGCCCCCGCGAATCGCCGAATCGAGCCACGATGGCATCTCATAAGGCAAAGTCCCGACGAGTTGAGCGAGCCACCAGCCGCCGACCAGCGCGACGAGAATGTTGGCCAGGATGTAAGCCGCCTTTTTCATTTCACTTCCACCGTGCCATAGGCTTTGAACCCGGAGCCCGGAACCGGCAAGTCCGCGCCGCGCGAGCGCAAGTATTCTGCCAGCCGGTTAAATTGGTCGCCATTGACCACGGTGATACACCCTTCGCTCAAACCCATTGGCCCCATCGGATGGAGCCGAAAGGAACCGCGCTTGATGCCGTCGATGATCGTCGAGTCGCCGGTCTTGGAATTCCAGAGCATGAACCATTTTTTGTGGTCTGTCGTTCCGACACCATGCGCGTCCCAAAAATCGCGGAGCGCGCCGAGCCGACCACCAGATTGACGATCGATGATGTAGTAGATTCCCTTCGGGATGGGGCCGACGTCTTCTTTCTCGACCGCCGCCGGATTGTCGCGGCCAACGCCCCTGCCGGAAAACGCAGAAATGGCGCCGACGCCTGGGCAAGACAAAAGCGATGTTTGTTTGTCGTTAAGACTGAATGTGCATTGAACGGGCATAACGTTCCTTTCTTCTTTTTGGATACTGATTCGAGACGCCACAAAGCGAGCATTATCAGTGATCAATGCCCGTGAGCCAACAAGCGGATTTTTTGACGCAACGCGGAACGACGGTCATGCGCGTAGGGCTGCCACGCTCATCAACCGCAAAAATCAATGACCCCTGCTTTATGCAAGCGGCATGGAAACGTTTTTTCGTTCGTCCGTTTTCGACATGGTCGATAAAATGAAACGGTTTCCAACGAACAAACGGCTTCGCCGTCAAGGACAGGAACCCGATGACTATCGACCATACGGCGCTCCAGGCGCTTTTTAATGCTGCTCTGCCTGGTTTAATGGCACTGGCCTCGCTGTTTTTCGCGAGGATTTATTGGCGTCGATATCGCATCCTTTCTTATTGCTCGATCGGTTTTTGCGTGATGCTGCTCGACTATACGAGCAACGGTGGCCGCTTTGACGCGCTCGCCCAGCGGGCGATGATGCTGACTGCAATCGCCATCGGACTGCAAATCGCTTGGGATGGCTATCGAGCCGGCCGAGACGCCAACTTTTCGGACCAATCAGCAGCTAAGGGAAGAGCCGCGCGCTAGTTATGGGCGACTAGCGGCGGGCTGCAATTGCATCCATCGACGCGACGCATTTCCGCGACCGACTGCGGCGCCTGGTCCACATGCTCATGCGTCGCCCGTGGTCCATGGCGGCTTGACTGCCATCAAGCGGTCAAGACCCGGGTTCGTACGATGCGATGAATCGAGCAACGCGGTAAGCCGCCGCAGCCTATCCTCATCCGGGCTGAAAAAGGCCTGACCGAGCACAACGGCTTCCGCGCGCGCGCAAGCAGCCTCCAGCACGAACTGCGAGCGATTTTTGCCCAATAGACTAGCAGCGTGATCGATTAAGTCACACTGCTCGGGCAGCGCTTGCAAAGTGATGGTGGCGTGACGCATCGACCCTCGTCCAAAGCTCATCAAGGTGCGCGAAGCTTATCATTCGACGTCGCATGGCGAACCATTCTCTTCTCAAGTCCATCCTCGAATACATCGCAGGCGTCCAGGGGGACACTTCGCCCGGTGTCCAGGCAGGCGCTATCGCGGCCTACATCAGCAGCCCGAGACCAAACGTCAACCGCGCACTAGCGCACCTGATCGCCATCGGCGCGATCGAGCGCCAAGGTGCGGGCCGCTCAGTGACGTATCGCGTACCGGAAAAAGCGCCACTGCCCGTCGATGTTACGGCCGTACCGCATGAAGCCGCGACAGCATATGTCTCGCCGCCGTGGAGTACCGTTGGCCGGAACCTGATCACCGCGTTGTCTGCACCGCTCGGTGCGCGACATCGCGTCTCGTACCATCGGTCGTACGTAGATCAGTATCAGCCCAACGTCTCAAGTCTCCTTCCAGCCGCCCTCGGCGCACAGCTCTACGAGATCGGCAAATCGAAAGACCAGCAACCGGCCGGCACTTACGCCCGTAAGTTGCGGGAGATATTACTGATCGACCTCTCGTGGTATTCGTCTCGTCTCGAGGGCAACCGCAAGAGCCTGTCGGACACACAAGCCCTCTTCGAGAGGGGATGCCTCGAAAGCGACGATCGCGACGCAATCATGCTGCTGAACCACAAAGAAGCCATCGAGTTCTTGATCGACGCGGTGCCTAGCGAAGGCATCTCAGTACTCGTCGTGAGAAACCTGCAAAGCGTACTCCTGCGCGACTTGCTACTGGATGCAGCGGACTTGGGTGCGATCCGTAAAAAAGTCGTCAACATCCAGGACACGGTTTATGTACCGAGTCAGCTGCCGAGCCTACTTGAAGAGACACTAGAAAAAATCATCGAAAAGGCACGGCTTATCCGCAATCCCGTCGAGGCCGCGTTCTTCTTGTGGGTCAATCTCGCCTACCTGCAACCTTTCGTCGACGGCAACAAGCGCACGAGTCGCCTCGCCGCAAACATGCCGCTCATGCTAGCGAATTGCTCTCCGCTCTCATTTATCGATGTTGGGCAGTCAGACTACGCACTAGCGATGATCGGTGTCTACGAGCGGCTGGATACGACGCTCGCCGTCGAGCTGTTCGAATGGACTTACCGCCGCTCGGTTGCGAAGTATCACGCCGTCGTCGAAGCCATGGGTGAACCGGATGCGTTGCGCGCGAACCACGGCCGTCCGCACTAACATCTCGCAACTCTCCGCAAGGACTCATTGCAATTCGGCCTAGCAACCTTCCCAGGTCATAACCGAGCACAGCGCTCCGCCTAGGTAAACAGCGTTTTACCGGGCGTCGGCTGCCCGCCCCAGCGCGAACGTTGCACCTTGCGCGCGATGCACCTCGACGCCGAGCACCGATAGTACGGCTCGGCCAGGTCGAAGCGCCCAAGCCGCCGCAACGTATTCGCGAGATGGCGAAACTGATGCGCAAATAAGGATGACTTGCGAAGATATCAAACCGTCGCCCCATTCTCGCATCCTCAAAATTGCGCAACAGCAAACGTTTGCGAAATTTATTGTCTGCCGACTCATTAAGCTTTCGCTTAACTTGCCGTTAACCAGCCGTTACGCACGACTTGGCTACGACGGCTCATCATGAAAACAAAAATCGATGCACGCTCATCCGTAATTGCTTTGCCACATGCGAACCGGCGGCCATTCGCATTGCGCCGCCAACCGTTCGCCGCGGCATCGATCGCCGCTTTCGCGCTCGCAGTGCATGCGGCGCCGGCCTTCTCGGCCGCGTGCTTAACGGTCCTCAACAACACGACGCTGAACGGGTCGACGACCTCATGCGTAGACTGGGCCAACACGGGCAACGCATCGATCGTGGTCACGAACACCGGGGTCCTTTCGGGTGCAACGACGGGAGTCGGCGCAAGCGGTTCCGGTACGGGCGGCTCGCTAACCAATAGCGGGGTGATTTCGGGGACGTCTTACGGCGTTCGCGTTACCGGGACGGTCGGAACATTGTCCAACGAAGGCGGGGGCACCATTGCGGGCGCGTCTGCATACGGGATTTACAACAATGCCGGAACGATCGTTTCGCTGCTCAACGGTAGCGGCGGCAGCATCACGGGCAACTTTATCGGCGTAGACAACTCGGGCTTCCTTGGTTCGCTCACTAACGATGGCGTAATTTCAGGCGACCGAGGCATCGCCAACAGCGGTCAAATCGGCACGCTGACCAATAGCGGCACGATCACGGGTACCACTTACGGTATCTCCGGCGTCTTCGGCATTTCCGGCAATAGCGGCACGATCGGAACCATGCATAACGAGGCCAACGCGTTGATCTCCGGCGGCGAGTACGGTCTGTTCAATCAATGGACGATCGGCACGGTCACGAACGATGGAACCATCACCGGCGGCTGGGACGGCGTGCTGTCGTCCTTCGGGACGGTGGGCCCGATTACGAACTCGGGACTGATCCATGGCGGCCAATTGGGGATCGCCGGCTCGAACCTGACGATCACCAATAGCGGGACGATCAGCGGCGGGACCGACGCGATCGAATTCATGGGCGGCACCAACTTGCTCACGCTGGTATCGGGGCAAACGATGCTCGGGGCGATCGAACTACAAGCCCCCGGCACCAATGCGACCATCGGTGCCGCGAGCTCGGGGCTGACTCTGAGCAACGCGATCAAGCTCGATACGCCCACTTCCGCGCTCACCCTGAACAGCACCGGCAACCTGACTGTAGCCGGTACGATCTCCGGCTCGGGCACCGTGACGGTAGCGGGCGCAGGCACATTGACGCTCGCAGGCGCCAATACCTACACCGGCACGACGACGATCAACGGCGGCACGCTGCAATTGACGGGCGACACGTCGCAGATGGCCGGCAACATCGCGAACGGCGGCGCTTTGATTTTCGGGCAATCGGCCAATTCAAGTTATAGCGGCACGATTTCGGGCAACGGCAGCGTGACGCAAGGCGGCACCGGGACGTTGACGCTGACCGGTGCGCACACCTACACCGGTGCCACCGCAATCGGCACGGGTGCGACGCTCGCCCTATCGGGGTCCGGTAGCGTTGCGCAGTCCGCGGGGGTGACGGCGAACGGCACGTTCGATATCTCCGGGACGACGGGCGGCTCATCCATTAAAAGCCTGTCCGGCACCGGCAGCGTGAACCTTGGCGGTCAGACGCTTACCCTGACCAATGCGAACGGGGTGTTCGCGGGCGTCATCTCCGGAACCGGCGGCCTGACCTTGGCCGGCGGCACCGAGACGCTGACCAACGTGAATACCTACACCGGAACCACGTTGATCGACAGCGGTGCGGTGCTGGTCCTAACCAGCGCAAACAATATCGCAATCGGCAACGTCGTCGATAACGGCACGCTCGAGGTCTCCGGCTCCGTGGGCAACCTATCCGGCTCGGGCACGGTTTCGGTCGGGACGGCGGGATTGTCCCTCGCGGGAACGAACGGCACGTTCGCCGGCGTCATCGCCGGCGCAGGCGGCCTCACGCTGACGAGCGGAACGCAAACACTGACCGGCACGAGCACGTATACCGGCGCCACCACAGTTGCCGCCGGCTCGACGCTAGCCCTCGCAGGGACCGGCAGCATCGCTCAGTCGAGCGCGGTGCTCGATAACGGCGTGCTCGATATCTCCGGCACGGCGGGCGGCTCGCAAATCGCGAATCTTTCGGGAAGCGGCGCGGTGAGCCTCGGCACGCAGCGGCTAAGCGTCGGGGGAAGCGATTCGACGACGTTCTCCGGCACCATCGCCGGCACGGGTTCGTTCGTCAAACAAGGCACCGGCACGCTCATTCTCAACGGCAATAGCGCCGCCTTTACGGGCACCACCGAAGTAGCCGGCGGCTTACTCGAAGTGGGCGACATCGGCACGCCGGGCGCTGTGCTGGGCGGTAACGTGGCAGTCGATGCGCTCGGTACGCTGCGCGGCCACGGCACGGTAGCCGGCGACGTCACCAACAACGGCACAGTCATGCCGGGCGGTTCTATCGGAACGCTCGCGGTCGCTGGCAACTATGCCCAAGCCCGTACCGCGGCATTGTCGATCGAGGTGAGCCCGACGGCAGCCTCGCAGTTGAAGGTCAACGGCAACGCCACGCTGAACGGTGTGCTCGCGATCGCCTACGATCCGGGCACGTACTCCGCAAAGCAATACACGTTGGTTTCGGCCCATAGCGTAAGCGGTACGTTCGCGAGCGTCACGAATACCGGTACGGCGGCTCTCGGCACGCTGACACCTACAGTCTCGTATAGCGCCGATTCGGTGTTGCTAGCGTTGAACGCAGCGGCGACGCCGACCGGTACGACGACGGTGACCGTGGCGCCGACGGATACGACGATTTACACGGCGCTCGGCACCGCCGCAATCGCCGGGGCACAGTCGCAAGATGCCGCGCTGCTCGACCGGCTCGGCAACGGCTCCACGGCAACGCAAGGCGCACCGGCCGGCTGGGTCACGGCCACAGGAAGTCACACCAAAGTGGGCGGCACAAACGGTGCGCCGGGCTTCCAATCGGATCGCTACGGGTTCCTCGCGGGCCTAGATACGAAGCTCGGCGATTACGCCGTGGGTGTGGCAGCGGGATACGATCACACGGCGACCGCCGAGCAAATGACGGGCGATTCGGGGACCATCGACGCAGTTCGTGCCGCGCTATACGGCGCGCGCAAGCTCGGGCCGGTCAATCTCGCGGCAACCTTCGGCGCCGGGCTGGATTTCCTCTCGCTCAAGCGTCCGTTCGGAACGGAAGGCACAGCCGAGGGCGATCACATGGGACAGGAGTTCAACTTCGGTACCCAGGCGAGCCTGCCGATGACGTTCGGCAGCGTAACGGTGACGCCTCGAATCGGTTTGCGCTACGCGTACTTCCACGCCGATAGCTTCGGCGAAAACGGTGCCGGCGGCCAGAATTTGCAGGTCGGCACGGACAACGTGCGCAGCCTTCAGCCGTATGCGCAACTCTCGCTCGACCGCGCCTTCGGCGATGCGCTGAGGCCCGTGAACGTGGAACTACGCGTCGGCTATGCGCATGAACTGCTCGATGCGAATCGAGCCGTCAGCGTGACCTCGCAGGACGGTACGCCGTTCAATGCAACCGGGACGGCGCTGCCGCGCGGATATCTGACCTCGGGTGTCAGCGTGACGATGCATCCGCTCAAGAGCCTCGATGTCGCGCTGAGCTACGACACGGTGTTCAACACCACGCACGCGTCGGTGCAGCAAGGCAGCGTGCGCCTCGGGTATCGGTTCTGACCGGCAGGGCCCCCTTCCCGGAGGGGGGGTGCCGGCTATCCTTCCGAATCCGTCTACGCTAAGCATGAACGCAGCGCCGCCATCACCCGAGCATCGAGCCGATCGGCCGGCTCGAGCCCCTGCCCCGCCGCGCAAAGCGCCTGCTGTACGCTGATCACTCGCCCGGCGAGGTAGTGCTTTCCGCTACCGATCGCGTCCTCGAAGGCATTCGCACGCCGATTGATTTCCTCCGGGTCGGCACTAACGAGCAACACCGCATGTGCCAATACGACATGCAGCGGCGATGCCCCCGGATCCGACCCGGCCTCCAGACGACGCCAATACTGTGCGGTGCCGGCGATCTTGCGCGCATCATCCGGCGGCCCCCAGGCCAAGTTGAAACGGCCGTCGCAAAACGAGCCTTCCACCGCCTGCCAATGCGTCTCCAGCCCCAGCGAGCCGAGCGCGTCGCGCAATAGTTCGCAAAGATGTCGATAGACCGGCTCGGACATCTCGCCCACCGTGCCTCGCACTTGATAGGCCAAGCTCAAATTCAGAATGCCCGGGCCCTGCGGCACCAAGCCGCCGCCCGACATGCGTAAAAAGACCGGGCACCCTCCCCGCGCAAATTCCGCCCGCGCATCCTCGAGCGCCGCGAAGCGCTGATAGCTGCGCGGCACGACGAGCGAGCGCTGCGCCACCCAAAGATGCGCCACGCGCCTTCCCTCCGCCGCCAGCGACATCAACGCCTGCTCCGCGGCGAGCGGATCGTCCGAACCGCTCGCAAAATCGACGAGATCGAATGGCATAGACACTGAAGCGATAGACGTCCTCACCGACGCTTAGACGGTCGCCAACTCGGCCGGCGACACAATGATCTTCACGTTGTTTTCCTTGTGATGGACCAACTGTTCGAAGCCTTTGTCCACGATGTCCTCCAACTGAATCCGGCCGGTGATGAACGGGGTCACGTCGATGCGGCCGTCGGCGATGAAAGCGATCACGTCGGCGAACTCTCCGTTGTAGGCGAGCGAGCCGATCACATGTTTCTCGGTCGAGACAAGGTCGAAGAAATTGAAACTGCTCGGCTCCTCGAAGATGCCGACCATCACACAAGTACCGGCCTTGCGGATCGTATCGATCGCGAGCTTCGCCGTGTCCTTGTGGCCGATGCATTCGAAGCTCACGTCGGCGCCGAGGCCACCGGTCAAGCGACGTATCTCCGCCAACGCATCGCAAGCCGACGGATCGATCACGTGGCTCGCACCGACCGCCTGCGCGCGCGCCGTGCGGGCAGCCGACATCTCCAGCGCAATCACCTGCGCAGCCCCGGCCGCGCGTGCGCACGCGATGGTGCATAGACCGATCGTGCCCGCGCCGACCACGACCACATGCTGCCCCAACAGGTTACCCGCCTTCTTCACGGCATGCATGCCGACGGCCAACGGCTCGATCAACGCGCCCGCCTCCGTCGGAAAGTTATCGGGCAGCTTATAGAGCAAGTTGGCCGGTACGTTGACGAGCTCGGCAAACGCACCGTTATTCATGAGGCCCGTAAACGCCAAGTTCTCGCAAATGTTGTATATCCCGTGCGTGCAGTAGTAACAGTGGCCGCAGTGCTGACAGGCGTCGGCGGCTACTCGCTCGCCCACGGCGAAGCCTTGCACGCCCGCTCCCAACGCCGCGATCTCGCCGCAGAACTCGTGGCCGAGGATGCATTGGCCTTGAATGCCCGTCAGCGGGTGTGGCGTATCGACGGGAATGAAAACCGGTCCCGCCAGATACTCATGCAGATCCGAACCGCAAATGCCGCACCAATGCACGCGAATCTGTACCCAGCCCTCGGGCGGCGCATCGGGCAGCGGCACGGTTTCGACGCGAATGTCGTGACGGCCGTGCCAGACGGCCGCGCGCATGGTGTCGTGCCGAGTGACGGTCGATGAAGTCATGAGGTGTCTCCACAAAAGTTATGGTTGCGCGCCGGCACGGCTGCACAACGCGCAAACCGATTGGATCGACAAAGAGAGACCGAAGCCCAGCCGCGTCGTTGCGGCCGGGCCTCGAGGCATCAACCGCCGGATAGATGGCGCTGCAATGCGGCGTTCACTTCGCTGGCTTTTTCGAGCATCGCCATATGTCCCGTCGCGTCGAATCGAATCACCTTCGCATGCGGCGGCGCATGGGCCGCTTGCTCGGCCGGAATCACCCGGTCCTCGTTACCCCAGAACACGAGCACGGGCTTATCCAACGCCGCAAGCTCGCCGGCTAACACCGCCGACTGCCTACCGCCGCCGAACAGCGCGGCACCGAGTTCGGCGAGCAACGGTTCGACACCGTCCATTCGCTTGAACTTGAGCATGTCGTCGACCATCTGGCGGCTCACCAATTCGGGATCGGCAAACAGCTGCTCGAGCACGGGTTTCAGCTCGCGTCGCGATTGCGCTTGCACGAAGCCGTCGGTATAGCCGCCGTTGATTCCCGTATCGAGGCCGGCCGGACTCACGAGTGCCAAACTCGCCACGCGCGCCGGTGCGCTCACCGCCATTTGAATCGCGATCGCGCCACCCATCGAATGGCCCACCAAATGAGCGGGCCCCGTCACCTCGGCAGCGTGCAGGAACTTCAGCACGAACTCGGCCAATGCCGCGACGGACGCACCGGGCAACTTCGCTTGGCTCTGGCCGTGCGCGGGAAGATCGAGTGCGATGACGGGGTGCTTCTCGGCTACCGCGTCGAGGTTGAAGAGCCAGTTGTTCAGATCGCCGCCGAAGCCGTGAATGAACAGCACGGGCGTGCCCTGCTCCGGTCCGCGCCTTGCATAGCGAACGCGAATGCCGTCGACGTCCGCGTATTCGAACGACGGTCCCGACTCTTCATCGTCGTCCGCGATGGCGGGCACCTCGTAGGCGGCAATGTAGGCTTCGATTTGGGCATCGCTTACTTCGCTATCCGCGAGGACGCCGAGCAAGGCTTTCACGGGCAGCGTCTCGCCGCTTTGCGCGACGATCCGGCGCAAAAGCCCTGTATCCGTGGCCTCGACGGCATTGGAGATCTTGTCGGTCTCCACGTCCACCAGCGCCTCGCCCACGTCGATACGCTGGCCTTCGGTCACGAGCCAATCCTGCACGGTGCCTTCGCGCATCTCCAAACCCCACTTGGGCATGACGATAGGGATGATCTGTGCGGCCATCAGTGCTTCCCTCCCTTGCCCAACGTCCGGCGCGCCGCCTCGGCGATCTGCGCGCTGCTCGGAATGTAGAGATCCTCGAGTGTCGGCGAGAACGGCACCGGCACATGGGGCGGCGCGACCATTTCGATCGGCCCCTTAAGCGCCCCGAAAATGCGCTGCGCCACTTGCGCGGAAATATCGGTTGCGATGTTGCAGCGCGGACTAGCCTCGTCGACCACGACGAGATGGCCCGTGTTCTCCACCGATTCGAGTACGGTGTCGATATCGAGCGGCGACAACGTACGCAAATCGATCACCTCGGCTTCGATGCCTTCCTTGGCAAGCTGCGTGGCGGCTTCGAGCGCACGGTGCACCATGAGCCCGTACGTCACGATCGACACGTGCTTGCCGTCACGCACGACATTCGCCTCGCCGAACGGAATCGCATACGAGCTCTCCGGCACGTCGCCCTCGAATCCATAGAGGTTCTTGTGCTCGCAGAAGATCACCGGGTCGTTGTCGCGGATCGATTGGATCAAGAGCCCCTTGGTGTCGTATGGCGTGCTCGGGCATACCACCTTCAATCCGGGGATATGCGTGAACAGCGGCGTCAGCATCTGCGAGTGCTGCGCGGCCGCGCGAAAGCCGGCGCCGACCATGCAACGGATGACGACGGGCGTCTCGGCCTTGCCGCCGAACATATAGCGAAACTTCGCCGCCTGATTGAAGATCTGGTCGAAGCACACGCCCATGAAATCGATGAACATCAGTTCGGCAATCGGGCGCATGCCGCACGCGGCGGCGCCGATCGCGGCACCGACGTAAGCGCTTTCGCTGAGCGGCGTATCGAGCAAACGATCGCCGTGTTTCGCGTAAAGACCCTTGGTCACGCCGAGCACGCCGCCCCAGGCGTCTTTCTCGCCCTCGGCGCCGGCACCGCCGACAATGTCTTCGCCGAGCATGATCACACTCGGGTCGCGCGTCATTTCCTGGTCGATCGCTTCGTTGATCGCCAGCTTCATGCTGAGTTTGCGGGCCATGATGCGTATTTCCTTTGTTTCGTCGGGTTCGCTGTTCAGTACTTCACGTAGACGTCGGTCAGCAGATCGGCAGGCCTCGGATGTTCGGCCGCCTTCGCTTCTTGCACGGCGCGCTCGATCAGCGCGGCGACTTCGTGGTCGATATCGTCGAGTTCGCCCCGCGTGAGCACGCCCGACTCGGTCACGCGCGATGCGAAAATCTTCAGGCAGTCGCGATGGGCGCGAATCTCGTCGAGCTCGCCCGGCGCTCGGTACGTTTGCGCGTCGCCTTCGAAGTGGCCGTAAAAGCGCACCATCTTGCATTCGAGCAGCGACGGGCCGCCGCCCTCGCGAGCGCGCCGAATCACTTCGCCCGCCGCCTCGTGCACCGCGAAAAAGTCGGTACCGTCCACCGTCACGCCCGGAATCCCGAAGCCGGCGGCGCGATCGACATAGCTATCGACGGCGGTGCCGTACTCGCGCGCGGTCGCCTCGGCGTAGCCGTTGTTTTCGATGACGAAGATGACGGGCAGATTCCAGACCGCCGCGAGGTTCAGGCTTTCGAGAAACGTTCCTTGGTTGGAGGCGCCGTCGCCGGCGAACGTGATCCCGACCTCGCCTTTGCCGCGAAACTTCGCGGCAAGCGCAGCGCCGCAGATCAACGGCGCGCCCGCGCCGAGAATGCCGTTCGCGCCCATCATCCCTTTCGAGAGATCGGCGATATGCATAGATCCACCCTTGCCGTTGCACGAGCCGCCGGTCTTGCCGTAGATCTCCTTCATCATGCCGATCACATCCACGCCCTTGGCGATGCAATGGCCATGGCCGCGGTGCGTGCTGGCGATTCGGTCGCCGTCGTGCAAGTGATGCAAGATGCCGACGCCGGCCGCTTCCTCGCCGGCATACAAATGCACGAAGCCGGGGATGTCGCCGCGCGAGAAGTCGACATGTAGCCGCTCCTCGAAATCGCGGATGGTGCGCATCCTGCGATAGCAGTCGAGCAGTTCTGTACGCCCCAGCGGTAGGGCTGTAGGTTTCGCTGTCATGCGTGTCTCCTTTGATGAGTGTTGTTTCAGGGGTGCAAGAGAATTGGGAGGGACGGCACGCCGGGGCCGGACGCCGGTTGTCGTTGAGCGCGCAACAAACCGTGCGCGGCGGCGTAGCGAAGACAATCGGCCACCGCGATCGAACGAAAGGCGCGCTCGCGCAGCGTGACGGTCAATCGATCGTCGGGACCGAACGTGATTTCGCGTTCGCCGTCCAAGGCCATGACGCCGGCGCGTTGGCGCACCGGTGCGGGCTCGCCGTCGGCTAGCCGATGCCAGCCGTAGACGGGCACCGGTTGAAGCAGGCCCGGTGCGATCGGCGCATGCAAATGAAACAGCGGATCGGCGAGCTCGGTATGCGGCGCACGCGGCTCGAGCGGCGCTACCTGCACACATAGCCCCCCGGGCTCACGACGTCCGACCGGGTCGAGCATGCCGCCGATGGCCGACAAACCGATGGCCTCGGGATCGGCAAAGGCCATATAGACGGCGGCCAAAGAATCGGTCCGCCATAACGCTTTCGCGCCGATGTAATGCTCGTTGGCGATGGCGACATCGACGAGCGCGATGTCGTGGCGACGCGCACCGTCGCGCGCATCGAGCGTCACATCGAGCCGTTTGTTGTAGACGAGCGCGGTATCGGGCGCGATGCGGCCCATGGCATAGAGCCCCACCGCGAGTCCTGCCAACGTGGCTTCGCGCAGTTCGGGATAAGCGTTGTTGGTACCGGTCGACAAGCCGGCGATCGGCACCTGTCCGCATTCGCGTACGACGGCGCGATGCGTTCCGTCGCCGCCGAGTACGACGATGGCCGCCACGGCCGCCTCGCGCAGCAGGCGCGCGGCGAAAAAGGTATCGTCGACGCGGCCCGTCGCGGGCATCGCGAGCCATTCCAGTTGGGGCCACGTCTGATTGCCTGTCGACGCCGCGCGCTCGCGCATCAGATGACGTTCGAGCATCGGCTTCAAGCCTTCGCGGTCCGGCATCATCAGCACGCGCGTCACGCCGCATGCGCCGAGGGCGGCCATCGCGCGCAGCACGATATTGACGCGGTCGGCCAGTTGCAGACTGTTCGCATTCGCCACGACGCGGCGAATGTCGCGAGCCGAAACCGGATTGGCAATGATGCCGACCGCCGGCGGACGAACCGGTGAAGGTTCGCGCATGCCTGTCTCCTAATGTATTTATCTCGACAGGCTTAATTGCAACAGGTATGCCAACCGCAATCCCGTTGCTGGAGATCGGAAATCTTCGGGATTACCCCGAAAAAAGCATCGGCGAAATGGGCGATTTCGAGCAGCGGGCGTGACAGGTGTCACAGCATCAGCTGTATCGCGATTGACAGGCGTATCGGTCGCCGGAGACGGCGCGCGCGTCGCTGTTTAGGGGGCTAATGTTGCGTGTCGTCCGCGCCGGCCGATCGGGCCGAGACGGCGTCGCTGCGATTCGGCGATTGGATGCCGTGGCGCGCCATGCGACGGTACAACGTCATGCGGCTGATCCCCAGCTCGCGTGCGACGGCGCTTAGGTTCCAGCCATGGATACGCAATTGCTGCGTCAGCAGCGCGCGTTCGGCTTCGAGCGTCTTCGGTTCTGCGAAGGCGGCCATCGCAGCCTCGACGGCGGTGCTAGGCGCCGCGAGTTCGTCGATGCCCTCATTGTTGGATTCGCCGATCCCATCGGGCAAATCGCTCGCTTCGATGCGCCGATCGTTGCAGACGGCGCGTGCGTATTCAAGCGCGTTGCGCAGTTCGCGCAGGTTGCCGGGCCAACGGTGACGACGTAGGTGCACGCGTGCCGATTCCGAAACCGTATAGCCCGGCGCCCCCTCGCGCGCGGCGAGAAACTTATCGACCAACCAATCGAGATCGCTGCGATCGCGCAGCGCAGGCAGCACGAGCCGCGCACCGTTCAGCCGGTAATACAGGTCCTCGCGGAAGCGTCCGCCGGCAATCAGCTCATCGAGCGGGTGATGCGTCGCCGATATCACCCTCACGTCGACCGGCACGGGACGCGAGGCGCCGATCGCGAGTACTTCGCCCTCGGCGAGCACGCGAAGCAAGCGCGACTGCAACTCTCTCGGCATGTCGCCGATCTCGTCGAGGAACAACGTGCCGCCGTCGGCTTCCTGGATCAACCCGCGCTTGGCCTTGGGCCCCGCGCCCGAGAAGCTATTGGGTAAGTGGCCGAACAGCTCGCTCTCGATCAGCGTCTCGGGAATCGCAGCGCAATTGACCGCGATGAAGGGGCCGCCGCGACGCGCGCTTGCCCGATGCAATGCGCGCGCGAAGTATTCCTTGCCGCTGCCCGTCTCACCGTTGATGAGCAGATTGATGGGCGCATCCACCAGTTTCGCGGCCAATTGCAGTTGTCGCTGCAACGTGGCGTCACCGCCGGATAGCGCCGCCAGTTCGGCCGGCAACGATACTTGCGCCTCGTCCGCCGTATTCACGGGCAACGGCACCATCGGCGGCATCGCACTCAAATACAGGCGCTTGCCGCTCCTCGCCAGGCGCACCACGCGCTCTTCGCTCGGACGTGAATAAACGAAGCGCCCCAACTGCTCCGGCGCCAACGCGAACAAGGCGTCGAATCGCGTGCCGAGCAGCGCCGAGTCCAAGCCGGTTTCGGCCGTCAACATCTGCTGCGCGCGGCGATTGTGGCCGACGATACGACCGCTCGCATCAAGCGCGATCAGGTACTCCGGGTTGACGTCGATGAATTCCGGCGCGGGGCTCAGCTTGAGGATCCAGTCGCGCCGATGACGCCGCAAGAAATACGCGTCCTCGATTCTGTTCGCGTACGTGCGTACGAGATATAGCGCGAACATCTGGCTGTCTTTCGCGAGCGGCGAACTCAGCGCCGATATATCGAGAATCGCGTGGAGCTGGCCGTGCGAATCGAAGAGCGGCGCCGCGGTGCACGTCAAAGGAATGTGCGTGGCATCGAAGTGATCGGCGCGATGCACGGTCAAGGCATGGCCGGTCGCCAGCGCGGTACCGACGGCGCAGGTGCCCGCCCCGTTCTCGCTCCATTCGGCGCCGAGGTAGAGGCCGGCGCGGCGCAATCCCGCGTCCGTGCCTTCGTCGCCGAGATAATCCACCGCAACGCCGTCGGCATCGGTCAGCAACACGACGTAGCCGGTCCCTGCCACCTGGCTATACAGCGTTTCGAGGCCATACCGGGCGATCCGAGCGAAATCGTCGATGCGCTGCTGATGCTCGCGCAGGCGCTGCGCGGGAACGATCCGCGCCTCCTGCATCCGGGTCGGGTCAAGGCCGTATTGATGCACGCACCGGTGCCACGAGCTTTGGATGATGGCATCGTGCATCCGTGCGGCCACCGGGGGCTGACCGGTGGTCGTTAGGACCACGGTTTCGATGTGATCGCGCTGCCGGACGTCCATGGTTGTCTCCTGTGTCCGGGACGTGCGTTGCTGGACACAATGCCAGCGGCCCGTGAGCCGATGGCTGGTCGGGCGGCGCATCGAGGGCGCACCCGATGTTTCGAGTTTGGGCCTCTAATGTACCATCGCCGCCGCGAGTGTCCAGTCGCGCCGCTTGCGCGCGGCCCGAAGCGCTATCGCTTCATGGCGACAATCGTCGTGGCTTGCCCGAGCGCCTGATAGTGGGCGACGAACCCGACGACAGCCGGCGTGGCGTTCGCATCGAGCGGCAGCTTGGCGACCTTCAACGCCGTCACAGCAACGACGTAGCGGTGCGTTTCCCCCTGCGGCGGGCAGGGTCCAAGGTAGCCGGCGTTGCCGAGATCGTTCTTGATCGCAAGCGCGCCGGCAGGCAACGGAGATGTCTCGCTCCCCGCCCCGCTCGCAATCGCATGCACCGATGCCGGGATATCGGCCACCACCCAATGCCAGAACCCCGAGCCGGTCGGTGCGTCCTCGTCGCGGATCGTCAGCAGGTAGCTTTGCGTTCCGCTCGGCGCACCCGACCATCGGATCGAGGGCGACGTATTCCGGCCGTGGCAGCCGAACTGATCGGAGACCTGAGCGTTGTCGAACGAACCGTTCGTCAGTTGAACGCTATCGATCGAAAAACCGTCCGCCCTCGCATTGCTTGCCGCCATCAATGCCACGCAGAGCGCGAATCCCCTCACATTTTTTTTCATTTGAAATACCCCGGAGAACTAAGGAACGTGTGTGCATTGTTCTCGGAGGTATCGCGCGTAACAAGGCCAGCGGGAATACTAGTATCACCGCCACCATCGTTCTCCTCACACCAATTCGACAGCGGCCGACTGCTGCGGCTCGAAGCCGGCGCGACAACAGGCGAAACGACGGCGGTCGACCTCAGCGCCGTCGCCAAACAGGTACTCACGGACATCGCCCCGAGGCCGATCCGCCAATCTCAACAACTCGAACTCGATGCCCCCGACGAGTTAGGCGGGTTGAAGGTCGAAGTCGACTGGATGAGTCCGCTTCGCGACTAAGCGCATGCCCGCTCGCTAAACGCCGGCCGGCGCAAGACCGCCGCTGTCGCCGCGCCTGCGAGGGTCCACATGCGTCATGACGTTCAGCACACGATGGCGCGTCAAGACATGCTGACGCGCAGCCACCGCGATGTCGTGCCCGGCTTCGACAGAGAGGGCAGCATCGACTTCGATATGCACATCGGCGACGATCATGTCGCCCATTTTGCGCGTACGCAAATCGTGCACGCCGATGACACCGGGTGTGCCGAGCAGCGTTTGCCGGATCGCGTGCACCTCCTGCTCGTCGGCCGATCGATCCATCAAATCGTGGAGCGCATCTGAACCAAAGGTCCACCCCATCTTGAGCACAAGCAAGCCGACGATCAGTGCCGCGATCGGGTCGAGAATCGGAAAGCCCGCGAGATTGCCGACGATGCCCACCCCTACGACGAGCGAGGAGGCGGCATCCGACCTAGCGTGCCACGCGTTCGCCACCAGCATGCTCGACTTGACGCGTTTGGCCACCGCAAGCATGTAGCGAAACAGCGATTCTTTCGCGATCAACGCGGCGACGGCGACCCACAGCGCAGCCATATGAACACGCTGAACCGATGCCGGATCGCCGAGTTTGCGCAGCGCCGCCCACAGCATGCCCGCCCCGACGGCGGCGAGGATTACGCCGAGCGCGAGCGACGCGGCCGTTTCGAAACGCTGATGGCCGTAGGGGTGCGCTTCGTCGGCGCCCTTCCTGCTGTGATGGCTGGCGAAAAGGACGACGAAGTCGGCAACGAGATCCGATAGCGAATGAATCCCGTCCGCAATCAGGCCCTGAGAACCCGAGACGATTCCCGCCAACACCTGTCCCAAGGTCAGACACAGATTGACGGCGACGCTGACCCAGGTGCTGCGGGAGGCAGCCGCGGCGCGCTCGGCGGGCGTGTGTTCGTCGTTTTCCGTGTCGTCGAAGAGCGGTTCAGTCTTCATTTAGAGCGTATATAAAGAGGCACGTCCCGCCATCTGGCACGGCACCTAGCGCGTCGGATCGGCCCGGTCGACGCTTCAGCGGCGCGCGGCCCGGTTATGCTCCGGGCGCCCGGCAGGCTTGATTGAACGTCGCCATCTTAGCTTGCGCTCGTCGACCAGCGCTTTCCAATCGAGCTTGGTCATCGCATAGACCAGCAAAAGCAGCACCAATTGCGTGATGACGAAGTAGGCGCTCAAGTACCCGCCTTCGAACTGCGTTTCCGGATCGATACGCTCGGAAACGAATCGACCGAGATAGGCCCAGATCGTATAGCTGGCGGTCCGGCCCACGAAGAATGCCGCTCCGATATTTCTGAGCGGCAAGCCCGATAGGCCATAGGCGATAAATAGATAGTTCGATGGAAAAGGACTCAGCGAGTACAAGAAAAATGCGCTGACGGTCAGTCGTTTGCGCTGCGCCAGCCAGGCTCTCGCCACGTCGATGTTTTGGCGATCGGATTCGCGCATCAAGTGCCCGCGCACGAGGGTGCGCGCGAACGTCGCTAAAATCAGTCGACCGAGGGTCGCGGCGCCGGCTGCAACCAAGGCGAAGACGAACGGCTTGCCCTCCGGCACGTTGAAACCCATCCACGACATGGCCATCCATGTGGGGGGCGCGAATGCCGGCATGAGATTGATCAGCAGCACCACGACGAACAAAATCGCGAGCGTCGCCACGTTGGTCCTCTCCCGCCTTCAGCCTTTCATTGTGCTGGAGCCGGCCCCGGCACGCTTGACTCACGTCAAGCCATGCCGGAAAGGCTAACGCTTAGTGTGCCGTTGCTCGATAAGCGCGGCTCACCAGGTCATGCGTTCGAGGACCTTGTCCTTGCGCACGAAGCGGTGGAACAGCGCAGCACCGATATGCATCGCGATCAAAGCAAAGAGCACCCAAGCGAGTACGCCATGGACGTCGCCCATCGCATGCGCCACGCTCGAGCCGGTGGCCGCGATCGGCGGCAACGGCAGCGCGCCGGAAAGCGTCGACGCCCAACCGCGCGAGGACGCATTGGCCCAGCCGAGCAGCGGCACGGCGACCAGCGCGGCATAGAGTAGGAAGTGTGTCGCCCGCGAAGCGAAATCCAGCAGCGGCGGCAGCTCGCCCGGGGGCGGGCGGTGCGTGAGCCGCCAGACGATCCGCAACGCCATGGCCACGATCAACGCCGTGCCGATCGCCAAGTGCCAGGCGATGAGTCCGACCGGCTGGGTGTCTCGGTGCACGTCGGGCATGGTCCATCCCACGACGAATTGCGCCGCGATCAGCACGACGACCAACCAATGAAGAAGGCGCGCGACGCGCCCATAAGCCTCGCTACGATATTGTTCCACGGCGGCCATTGTTACCCCTGGGAAGAGAAATGAACGCATGGATCTTGCCTGAGCAGCCTTATCTTTCGCTTAAGATCGATGCAATGCGGCAGGCGATTCGTATCGCATATCGGGATTATTTCGGCTCGACGCGTATTTGATCATCGAATCGCGCGCGATGCGACACAATGCTCGACGGCTTCGCCGACTGTCGCAAAAAACGGCGAGGTTTCGCTGAATTTCTGATACAGCCCGTATTGACGCAAAAGGTCTTTCACCGGCCCCTTCATCTCGGCAAAGCACAGTCGAATGCCCTCGGCGTGCAATTCGTCATGCAAAAGATCGAGCACGTCGGCCGCCGTCACGTCGATATCCGTAATGGGTTCGGCCGCTACGATCGCCCATTGCACATCGTCGGCCGATCGAGCGATCGCGCGCCGCAAATGGTCGGCAAAGATGTTTGCATTAGCAAAAAATAGCGGCGCATCCCAGCGAAAGAGCACGAGCCCCGGCAATTGCCGCGCGTTCGGATGGCGAGTCACGTCGTGATAGCCGCGCACGCCGGGAACGCGGCCGAGCACCGCATCGTAGGGATGCCAGGCGCGCCATACGAACGAGAGCAGCGCAAGCCCCACCGAAATGAAGATGCCCTGCACGACGCCGAGCAGCACGACGCCGACGAAACATAACAGCGATACGGAGAATTCGCTGCGTCTGCGCCGATAGAGACGCGCCACATTCCGCACTTGCATGACGGCGGTCGACGCACAGATGACGACCGCCGCCAGCGCCGAATGCGGCACGGGCGCCAATAGGCTTGGGGCGAACAACAACAGCGCCGCGATGCATGCGGCGGCGAAAATGCCCGTCATCTGCGTTTGCGCACCGGCGGCCTGCGCAACGGGCGTGCGCGATGCGCTGCTGCTTACCGGGCACCCCTGCAAACAGCCCGCAAAAAGATTGGCCGCGCCGAGCGCGATGAGTTCCTGATTGCGGTCGGGGTTGCGGTCCGTACGTGAAGCGAACGCACGCGATAACACGCTGATGTCGGCGAACGAGACGAGCGCAATGGCGACCGCACCGCCCGATAGACGCCGAATCTCAGGCCAGGACACGAGCGGGATATGCGGCAACGTCAACCCGGACGGGATCGTGCCGATCACAGGGACGGCCAGTTGGTGTTCGCGTCGGAGCCACCAGCCGGCGACCGCTGCCATGACGAATACGAGGATGAATATTCCGGGCAGCGCCGGCGCATATCTGCGCAGCACTAGAATCGTTGCGACGCACGCCACGCCGATCGCGGCGGTGGCGACGTCGATCTGCCAGGAGAACACGGCGCGATAGGCATGGAATAGATCGCCGAGAAACGTATCGCCGCCGCCCGGATACCCGAGCAGGGTCGGCAATTGACTAGCCGCCAACGTGACGGCGATACCGTTGAGATAGCCATACCGTATCGGATCGGAAAGCAGATCGGAGACGAACCCGAGTCTCATGAGGCCGAAGAGCGCGCACACGGCACCCGCCATGATGGCCAGCATCGACGCAAGCGCCACGGTGTGACCGGCACCCATCGGAGAAAGCGGCAACACGGTGGCCGCGATCAGGGCGGCGAGCGCCGAATCGGGGCCTAGGACGAGAATGCGGCTCGGCCCGAAAATCGCATAGCCGATCAACGCGGCGATCGAGGCGTATAACCCCGTGATGACCGGTAAGCCGGCCGCTTCCGCATAGCTCATGCCGACGGGCACTAGCATCGCGGTCAGCGCCAGCGCGGCGAACAGATCTTTGGCGAACCAAGCGCGCCGATAGCCACGCAGCATCGAAACGGCGGGCACCCAATGCGCGAGCCCGAATTGGGGGGTCTCGCGCTCGGGCGGCTTACGCGCTGGGTGGACCATGATCGATTAAGTCTCGTCGCACGCTCTAGGGCTAGTCCACCTGGGCAGCGTCTCGCGCGCTTGCCGCCACGCACGATCGTCGCCGCTTAGTCAGCGGCCGGCGCTTCCCACGAATCGCGGTTCGGCGTCGGAAAACGGGTCCGCCGTGCCGGGGTTCGCCTGAGTCACGCCGGCGCTGATCGCCGCCACGCGGCGCGTCAGGCGCGGGTGGAGCTTCAGCACATTGAGCCAAGGATCTTGAACATTGCATTCCCCCTCGGACCATTCAATCAATACTTAGCGTCGTCTTCATTGGAGCCGGCACGCATATTCGCCGCTCCATTTGCCGCTATCGCAACGCTGGCAGGTATAACTCGGACATTGACTGATTCCTTGGTTCGGCAGCGTACACTTGGAAACGATGGTGCCGTCCGCAACCATGCTGCCGTCGGAAGCCTCACAAGCCGCCCCCACCGACGTCCCCGCATTGGCACTGTTCCCTGCCGGGCCTTGCGCCCCCATCGGCGTGCATGCGGCGGCGAGCAGCATCCAGCCGGCTATCGGTATGAACTTGATCCATCGATTCGACGACATAACGCACCTCCGTCGAGCGTTGCCGCGATTTGCCGGGCTTCGATCTGATCCGCATCGCCGCCCTATTGCGCAGCATATACGGCGCACGAAACGACGCAAGATCGTTATAACGATCGGTACGAGAAATGCTCCGTATCGAGCCTATCCGCTCCTGGGAGATGCTCATGGACCGCAGGCACCACTCTCACTTCGCGTCTGTTGCCGTCAGGTATAGCGCGCTCGCCTGCGTCGCCGCGGCACTGAGCACATCCTGTAGCGGCGGGGGACATTCGGGGACCGCCACGCCGAGCGGGAGTGCGGGCGGAAGCGGTAGCGGATCGGGACCCGGTACCGGCATGGCATCGGCCTCCGACGTGCTGACCTATCACAACGACATTGGCCGCACGGGTCAGTACTTGGCCGAAACCACCCTCACCCCGGCCAACGTCAATGCTACGCAGTTCGGCAAAGTCGGCTTTCTTTCCGTCGACGGCAAGGTGGACGCCGAGCCCCTGTATGCCAGCAACGTGTCGATGGGCGGCGGAACGCACAACGTCGTATTCGTCGCCTCCGAGCACGACAGCCTCTACGCGTTCGACGCCGATACGCGCGCTTTGATCTGGCGGCGCTCGCTGCTAGGCAGCGGGGAAACCACTAGCGACAACCGCAGTTGCAGCCAAATCACACCCGAGATCGGCATTACGTCGACGCCGGTCATCGACCGGTCGCGCGGCGCCAACGGTGTCATCTACGCGGTGGCGATGACTAAGGACGCGAACGGCGTCTATCACCAACGTCTGCACGCGCTCGACCTATCGACGGGCGGCGAACTCTTCAAAGGCCCGACAGAAATCGCCGCCACGTTCCCCGGCAACGGCGCGAACAGCGCGAACGGCATCGATCGATTCGATCCCGCGCAGTACGCCGAACGTCAAGCCCTCACGCTCGTGAACGGCAACGTCTATCTCGGTTGGACGTCGCATTGCGACCAAGGCACCTATGGCGGGTGGGTCATGGCCTATAACGCCGATACGCTCGCGCAAACGAGCGCGCTCGATCTCACGCCGAACGGCAGCGAAGGTTCGGTCTGGATGAGCGGCGCTGGCATGGCGTCGGACGGGAACGCTTTGTATCTGCTCGACGCCAACGGAACGTTCGATTCGACGCTGACGAGCGGCGGCCTCCCCTCGAACGGCGACTATGGCAACACGTTCCTGAAGTTGGCGACCTCGCCCAGCCTATCGGTCGCCGACTACTTCGCTCCGATGAATACCGTCGCCGAATCGAACCAAGACATCGATCTCGGCTCGGGCGGCGCGCTTGTCCTTCCGAACCTCACCGATGGAGCCGGCACGACACGGCATTTGGCGGTGGGCGCTGGCAAGGATTCGAAGATCTACGTCGTCGACCGCGATGCGATGGGCAAGTTCGACAGCACGCGCAACGCCATCTGGCAGGAAATCGACGGGCAACTCGGCGGCGGCGTCTTCGGTATGCCGGCTTATTACGGCAACGTCGTCTACTACGGTGCCGTCGGCGATCATCTCAAGGCCTTCCCCATAGCGTCGGCTCGCCTGGCGACGACGCCGAGCTCGAGCAGCGCCGGCACGTTTCCCTATCCGGGAACGACGCCCAGCATCTCGGCGAACGGCACGCAAAACGCCATCGTCTGGGCCGCGGAAAACGGCGCCGTCGGCGCGTTGCACGCATTCAACGCAGGCAATTTGGCGCAAGAGCTATACAACAGCAATCAGGCAGGATCGCGCGACACGTTCGGGCCGGGCAACAAATTCATTACACCGATGATCGCCCACGGTCATGTCTATGTCGGCGCGACCAACGGGGTCGCGGTGTTCGGGTTGCTTGGACAGTAGAATTCGAGCGCGCGTCACGAGCGCTTCGCAAGGAAACTGTAAAATTGCGGGTTCGCGCGGTAAAAGGCTCGGTGCGTCGTTCTACGCCCGCGCGATACCCGCAATCCAACAGGAACAACACCTCATGCATCAACGCAAGCCTTTGGAAAAACTGCTCGAGTTTTCCCTCTTCAAGTCGCGCTGGCTGCTCGCGCCGTTCTACGTGGGTCTCGTGTTCTCGCTCGTCATGCTCGTGATCGCATTCGTGCAAGAGCTCATGCATGCTTTGATGGGCGTGCTGCACGCCACACCCGAGCAAATCATCCTCGCGACGCTTTCGCTGATCGACCTGTCGCTTGCGGCCAATCTCGTCGTCATCGTGATCTTTTCGGGCTACGAGAACTTCATTTCGAAGATCGACACGGGCGATAGCGAAGACCGCCCGAGCTGGATGGGCACGCTCGATTTCTCGGGTTTGAAGATGAAGCTGATCGGCTCGATCGTCGCGATCTCGGCCATTTCGTTGCTGCGCGCATTCATGAGCCTCACGGAGCAAGACATTCCGCTCGACGAGGCACGCGTGCGCTGGCTCGTCATCTTGCATCTGACGTTCATCGTATCGGGCGTGCTGTTCGCGGCCATGGATTGGATCGCCGCGCGCTCCGAAGCGCACTGAGTATCCGGCACCGCAAAAGAAAATGCCGCCGGTCGCGTCGTACGCGCCGGCGGCATTTTTCTGAACGTTCAAGCGTGATGAGCGACGATGCAGACTTGATTTCGCCCCGCGTGCTTGGCGTCGTAGAGCGCTTGGTCGGCTTCGGCCACGAGCGCGGCGACACCGCTCAAGCCCGGCGCGGCGGCGCAGCCGCCCACGCTCACGGTCACTTTCAATTGTCCGGAACTCACGTCGAGCGCATCGGCCTCGATGGCATGCCGAATTTTTTCGGCCACCACCGCCGCACCCGCCTCATCGCAATGCGGCAGAACGACCATGAACTCCTCGCCGCCGTAGCGACCCAGGATATCGCTGCTGCGTAGCTGCGGCGACACCGTCGCGGCGATCTTGCGCAGCACGGCGTCGCCCGTCGGGTGGCCGTACGTATCGTTGATGCGCTTGAAATGGTCGATGTCGAACAGCAGTACGGCAAACGAATCCTGGTGGCGCGTCCAGCTGTTGTACTCCGCGAGCAGCCGGCGATCGACGTGCCGCCGGTTGTACAGGCCCGTCAGCGCGTCGCGCTCCGAGGAGTCGCGCAGCGCATCGAGTGCGGCTTCGCGCTCCTTCCATGCTACGGCAAGCTCGGTCACGTCCGCGATCGTCACGCACACGGCAACGACCTCGCCGTTCTCGATCAGCGGCATGAACGAACAATCTTGCTGCATGAGATCGAGCGAGCCCGTGATGGGGCAATCGTGCTCGAACGGCAACAGCCACGGCCGATGCTGCCACGACGAAAACGAGCCGCTATGCAGTAAAAAGACCGTATCGAACTTGCGCTTGAGCCACGCGCGCGGCAAATCGGGAAAGCAATCGAAGAAACTGCGCCCGATCGCTTCCCCGGCCGCCACGCCGCTATGCTCATCCATGAAGCGATTCCAGAGCACGATGCGGTAGTCGCGATCCACGGCGAAAATGCCGAGCCCAACGCGCTCAAGTGCGAGCTCGCTCAAGCGAGCGGTGCCAGGGATGTCCATACAGCTATACAAAATCAAAGATTGGCGAGAAACCCTTCGAGCGCCGTCACGAGCGACTGGACCGCTTTGGCCGTCATCAGCGTCAACAGATGCGAGCCGAACACGCCGTCTTCGGTCTGCAAGTTGACTTCGAGCAACAACGCGCGGTCCCACGGCAGCTTGGACGGATGCAAGACATCCTCGAGGTCGAGTTGCACGCCGATCACGCGCGGCGGCGTAAACGTCGGCAACTGCCCGAGCTGTTCGAACAATCCCGTCAAGCACGCACCGGCGATCAAATTCGCGACGTCCGACAGCACTTCCGCGTCCGACATGTCTTCGTCGCTCTGCTCGACATGCATCTCGTCGGAACGGAACACGACCTTCATGTGCTCGGCACTGCGGCTGTCGAACAGCGAGATCGCCTCGCCGGCGATGTCGCAGCGAAAGCTTTGACGCAGCGCCGTGACGGGCTCCGTGAAGTCGAGCATGTCGCGCACGGCCGTCGGCAATGTATCGGTGTCCACCATGCGAATGCGCGGCACCGAAAGGTGCACGAAGCGTCCAAGCAACGCGGCTAGACGCGCGCCCGCTTGGCCCATGCCGATGTTGGCGATCTCTTGCAGCGCGTCGCGTTGGTCTTCGCTAAGAATAGGCTCACTCATACAATCCGTACTCTTTCAAGACCGGCAACAGCTTCGCACTTGAAATCGGCTTGTCGATAAAAGCGACGGCGCCGAGCGCCTTCACGCGAGCTTTCGCTTCGGGTTGGATATCCGCGGAGACGACGATCACGAAGCTGTCGAGTCCCTCCGCACGCACGGTCTCGAGCACGTCGAAACCGGTCATGCCGGGCATCGTCAGATCGAGGAACATGATGGAGGCGCGGCCTTGGCGGTATGCCGCCAGTGCGTCCGCGCCGTTGGCGGCCTGAGTGATTTCGACGTCCCACGCTTCAGGCAAAGCGTTGATAAGCAGTCGGCGGGCGAGCGTCGAATCGTCCACGACCAGTACAGGCAATCCCATTTTTCGGTTATTCCTTCGAAACCTGTCTGGTATAACGGCGGCCGCCCTCGAATCTGAAGTACTCCTAAACCCGAACGAAGAAAACGTTTACATCACACGCAAACGTTGGCGTAAACGTTTGTTTTTGCACGCATTCCGGAGTGCTTCGACCTCGATTAATTTTATTAAGTAGTGCCAAATAAAGTTATATGAAGGGTCATTTCCCGCCAGCCAAAAAGGGGCGAATCAGGTTCGTATCGCACCAGCTTCGCCCCCTATTTTTGCTCCGGCTCAGTTTGCTTGAATTTGCACCGGCTCGCGGACCTTGCCGTCGGTCTCCGGCGCAATGACGAGGTAGCGGCGCGCGTCGGCCTGTCCCGATGCCGGCGCCGAAACGGCTTGCCGGATTTGGCCGAGCGCATTGACGATGGCCGCGCCCGCCGGATTCGTCGTGAAGCGCGCCAGGATCTCGATCGTGCCGCTGCCGTCGGGGCGATCGGCGAGCCCGAGAACGTAAGGCCGCTTCGGCTGCAACCCGGTCGCCGCCGCTTGCATCACCTGCAAGAGTCCCTGGTCGAACAACGAAACGCTCGTCCGCGCTTCATGCTCGCCCCCGCGCGGCAGCAGTACGATCTGGGCCGCGCGGCCGGCGACGCCGAGCGGCTGTAAGTTCGCCGCACCGTCGCCCTCCGGCACCGCTTCGGGCACGTAGGCGACGGCCTGCGGCGCTTGTCCGATCGGAACGTTCGCCACGACCTTGTTCGTCAGCGTATCGATAGCAGCCATCGCATCGGCATTTTCGAGGCCGACATAGACGCGACTGCCGTCGCCCGAGGGCCAGACGCCGTGCGGCAAGTTGCCGACGGGGATCGTGGCGACCTCGCTGAAGTCGTCCGTCCGGAAGACTTTGACTTCGTTCAAACCGCCGATCGTCACATAGGCGAACGTCCCGTTCGCATTGCGCGCGATGTTGACGTGGTTCGTGATGGGTCCCGTATCGATCGTCTTGAGCAAAGCAAACGGCGGCCGCGCCTCGAACACTTGCGTCTTGCCCACGTCTTTCAACGTGAACCAAACCTGCTTGCCGTCCGGCGTGGCGGCGATGTCGGGGCAAAATGGACTGGCTTGCGCGACCTTGCCGACGATCTTGTGATCGGCCACCGAAATGACCTCGGTCTCGGGATTGAAGGAGGAACAGACGTAACCGTACTGGCCGTCGGGCGAAAAGATCTGCATGCCGGGACCGCCAGGCACCTTAATGCGCAACTTCTCCTCGAACGTGTCCGCATCCAACACCTCGACATAGTCTTCGCCGCGCACAGTCACCCAAACCTCTTTCCCGTCGGGCGTGAAAAACGCTTCGTGCGGCGAACGGCCCACATAGGTCACATGTTTGATCGCATTTGTCTTCGTATCGATGAATGTGACGGAGTTGGAGCCGATCGATACGACCGCGAGCGTTCTGTGGTCGGGCGAGAAGCCCATCCCATGCACGAGCAGTTGGCCTTTATAGAGCGGACTAAAATTCGCCGGCGTCGGATCGCCGAGGCGGATGACGCCGAGCAACCGGTTGTCGGCCGGATCGATGACCGACACGGTATTCGAGAACTGCTCCGCGGCATAGACGCGGTCTCGATGACTGATCGGGATATCGGCGGCGGCGGCCGCACCGGGCGCTTGCCCCGCGAAGACAATCGGCGTGCAAACGAATGTCAGGGCGGCCAGCGCCGCACCGAAAGTGAGTCGTTCGGCTATTTTCATTAGGAATCCTAATCAGTTGTATTAGGTCAACGGGGAAGATGGAATCGATCACCGGCGTGCAGTCGCCTCGACGGGTTGCTGCCCAACCGATCCGTGCTGCGCGCTCGAAGCGCACGACTACGTGGAGGTCAACACGGCCCCGTGTCTTTTATTCCCAGGTCGATCGAAACGAAATCGCCGAGCCGAGCCCCGACGCCCGGTGGGCTAGGGGCACGCGTTGCGACGCATGGCTTCGGGCGCGAATAGATTTGGGAGCACATGTGTTCGCCCCTAGGGCGGCGTCGGGCCGCCCGCCATGGCATCAAGTAGGCCGGCGCGCCCATCAGGATCCGAGCCCTCTCGGGAGGCAATCGGTTCTGCGCCACCCGCTCGCGCGCATTCGGCAGCGCACGCCCTCTCGATTAGCCGGATATCGTCTCGGCAACGGGCGGCGCATCGGTGCGGCCTGCCACCTTAGAATCCGAAGCCCCGCGCGTGGCGAGTTCGGTTTCGATCCGGCGCAGCATCGTCATCGCGAAATCGACGATCGGCGTTCCTGGGCCGAAGATATCAGCGACGCCGAGACGACGCAGTTCCGGATGATCCGAATCGGGAATCACACCGCCGAGAAAGACCGGCAGCCGGTGCGGCAGATGCCGGTCCATGCCGTCCATCAGGGCCGGAATCGAGACCCCGTGTCCAGCCGTCAACGATGAGATGCCGATCGCCTGTACCTGCTCATCGGAGGCGACCCGGACCACTTCCTCGGCAGTCTGGAACAGCGCGCCCGTCACGACCGAAAAGCCGAGATCCTTGAGGGCGCCCGAGACCACGCCGATCCCCCGGTCATGGCCGTCCTGGCCGAGCTTCGCCATCAGAATACGCGGCGGGCCACCGTGCGTGGCCGAGAACCGCGCGATCGCCGCGACAAGCTGTTGCCACCCGGCATCGTTCGCAAACTCACGCTCATAAACGCCTCCGAGCACCTCCGTGCGAACCGAGTACCGGCCCCACACGGCCTCGATCGCGGCCGAGATTTCACCGACCGTCGCGCGAACGCGAGCCGCCTGGATCGCGGCGTCGAGCAGGTTGCGCCGGCCTCGATCGCCCGGCCCGCACGCGGCCGCATCGCGCAACGCGGCCAGCGCGGCGTCGACCTCGCGCTGGCTACGCGTCGCTTTCAGACGCCGCAAGCGTTCGACCTGCTCACTGCGCACCGCGCTGTTGTCGATCCTGCGCACCTCGGTCTCGCCGTCCGGCGTATCGGGCCGGTATTTGTTGACCCCAACGATCACATCCGCATTCGAGTCGATCCGCGCCTGCTTTCGCGAGGCATCGTGGGCGATCTTGCGTTTGGCCCAGCCCGATTCGATCGCAGCGATCACACCGCCGAGCTGTTCGATCTCGTCCATGACCTGCGTGACTTGGGTGACGATATCCTGCGTTAGCGATTCCATCATGTACGACCCGGCCCACGGATCGACCACGCTTGGGATCTGCGTTTCCTCGCGAATGATCAACTGCGTATTGCGCGCGAGTCGCGCCGAAAACTCGCTCGGCAGCGCAATGGCCTCGTCGAGCGAGTTGGTATGCAGCGACTGAGTGCCGCCGAAGACGGCCGCCATTGCCTCGATCGTGGTGCGCACCACGTTGTTGTACGGCTCTTGCCGCGCGAGCGACCACCCCGAGGTCTGACAGTGCGCGCGCAGCATGCGGGAGCGTTCGCTAGCCGGATTGAATTCGCCGACGAGTTGCCACCAGAGCTGGCGGGCCGCGCGCAGCTTCGCGATCTCGAGGTAGAAGTTCATGCCGACCGCGAAGAAGAAGCTGAGTCGGCTCGCGAATTCGTCGAAGGCAAGACCGCGCGCCAGTACGCTCCTCACATACTCGCGCGCGTTGGCGAGCGTGAACGCCAGCTCGACCGTCGGCGACGCGCCCGCCTCATGCATGTGGTAGCCGGAGATCGAAATCGAATTGAACTTCTTGAGGCGGGTCGCGCAGTATTCGATCACGTCGGTGGCGATCCGCATCGACGGGCGCACCGGGTAGATATACGTGTTGCGCACCATGAACTCTTTCAGAATGTCGTTCTGAATCGTTCCGGTCAGCGCGGACTCTGCGACGCCCTGCTCTTCGGCTGCGACGATGAAGCAGGCCATGATCGGCAGCACGGCGCCGTTCATCGTCATCGAGACCGAAATCTTGTCGAGCGGTATGCCGTCGAACAGGACCTTCATGTCTTCCACGGAATCGATCGCGACGCCCGCCATCCCGACATCGGCGGCGACGCGGGGATTGTCCGAGTCGTAGCCGCGATGGGTCGGCAAATCGAAGGCGACCGAGATTCCGTCTACGCCGTCGCGCAGCGCATTGCGATAGAACGCGTTCGACTCCTGCGCGGTTGAAAAGCCCGCGTATTGGCGGATCGTCCATGGACGCGTCGTATACATCGTCTCGTACGGGCCGCGCAAATACGGCGGCGCGCCCGGCAAGGTGTCCTGGAACGGCAGGCCTGCCGTGTCCGCCGCGGTGTACACCGGTTTCAGCGGGATCTGCTCCATCTCGCGCTGGAGCGCGGCGAGGTTCGGCGCCGCTGCCGGCGCGCCCGGATCTCGATTGTCAGACATGGGGGTTCCTCCAGTGAGACTTCGGGTGACGCGAACGCGCCGCTTACGCCTACTGCCGGACACGTTCGTCGCGGGCGTCGTGCTTGGTCGCCGGCACGGGCTCCACGAGTTCGATCAAAACGCCTTCGCCGCCCAGCGGAAACTGTGCGCTGGCGGCCGGATGAATGAAGGCGACGCGCGCCCCGCCGGCGCCGCGCCGAATCCCGCCATCGGCAAAGCGCACGCCTTGCGCGGCCAGCCACGCGACGGCCGCATCGAGGTCGCTAACGGCGAGGCCGATATGGTTGAGCGCCGGGCGAGTCACATCGGGTTTGCGCGCTGGGTCGAGCGGCTGCATCAAGTCGATCTCGACGGCCCCGGCACCCGAACCCGCGATCAGGATGTCCTCGTCCACGTTCTCGGCATCGCTGCGATAGCGCTCGGTCACCAAGAGCCCCAGCAGGTTCACCCAAAGATTCGTCAGGCGCGCCTTGTCGGGACCGCCGATCGCAATGTGGTGCACGCCCAGCACCGTGAACGGCCGCGATGTCTCGTTTGGTGCCGCGGCGGCCCGGTCGGTGTCGTACGGCGCCTTGATCGCTTCCCCGCTCATGGTGTCTCCTTCGTTGCCTTGGGTACGCGCCGTTTCATGGCTGCGCCGAACGTTCGGCGCGCGGGGCGGCCGCCTGGACCGCGATATGAACGCGCGTCGCCGCGCGCCGGGCATAGCGGTTGGCCGCCAGCGTGATGAGCAGCGCGGCCAGTTCGCACAGCCCGCCGATCGCGCCGATGTCCGCCACGGAGACGTACGCGACGATGAGCGAGCCGAGCGCCGCGCCGAGCGCGAAGCCGAGATACGTGAACGACGAATTGAGCGATAGCGAGACCGGCGCGACGTCGAGGCCGGCGATGCCGATCAGCTTGGTCTGCTGGGCCGGGTTGAATGCCCAGCCGGCCGCGCCCCACGCGGCGATCGCGATCAGGATCGCGACGCGCGCATGCGCGGGTTCGAGATGCAGCGCGCTGGCGGTCAGGCTCTCGTACGACAGCATCATCACGGCCAAGCAGACGATCAGTACCTTCCCGCTGCCGAGGCGGTCGATCGCACGGCCGCTGATGAACACGCCAATGCCGGCGAACACGCCGTACAGCAGCAGCACGGCGCCGACTTGCGCGCTGCTGAAGCCGGGGCGGCCCGTCAGGAACGGCGCGAGATACGGGTAGATAGTCCAGATGCCCGCGGCCCATAGGGTCGTGATGAGCAGGGTGACCAGCACGGCGGGCTGCCGCCCGACGGCCACACGCTGCGCGAGCGAGGGCACCAAAAGGTTCGCGCCGATGCCGCGCGGCAAGCCGACCACCACGCCGAGCGTCACGATCGCAGACAGCACGCCGATGCCGGCGAACGTCGCACGCCAGCCGAAGTGGCTGCCGATCCACGCACCGAGCGGCACGCCGAGCGCGACGGCGATCGTGATCCCGCCATGGACGGTCGCGAGCGCGCGCCCCCTGCGCTCGGGCGGCACGAGCGAGCCGGCGAGCGCATTCGCGCTCGGCATGTACAGGCCGGCCGACACGGCCAGCAGCACGCGCGCGGCCAGCAGCGACAGATAGCCGGGCGACGCGCAAGCGGCGAAATTGGCGGCGGTGAAGCACAGCAGCGCGATGATCAGAAAGCGCCGCCGATTGACGCCCGCGCTGACCGTCGTCAGGATCGGCGAGCTGATCGCATAGGAAAGCGAAAAGACGGTGACGAGCTGGCCCGCGGCCGCGAGGCTGATGGACAGATCCTTCGCGATGATCGGCAGCAGCCCCGCGAGCATGAATCCTTCGGTGCCGATCGCGAAGGCGCCCAGCGCCAGAAAATACAGCGATGCGTTCTGTTTCAGTTCGGCGGCTGACGCCATGAAATCGTCTCCCTGCTGATGAATCCGGAAAATGGGCGCGCGCCCGCCTGCCTCTTGCGCGAGCGCGCGCCGGGCGCGTTGCTTCAGCGCGCGGTCGACGGGCTGAACACGTCCTGGCCCGTCTGTACGTGGCTCCACGTGAACTGCGCGTTCGATTGCGCGAAATGCCACAGCGCGGTGATGGTCGGCACCTGGTTCTGCGTGCGGCACAGACCCGACCACGACGTCACCGAGCCGTAGCCGCCCCAGTTCACCGCGAACGACACCAGCGTGACGTTGTCCTGGCCGTTCTGCGCCGGCGCGGTGTTAGTCCAGCCGACCAGCGGGAATTGCTGGCCGCTCGTACCGGACGGCGACCGGTAGGTGCCGGCGATCGCGCCCGTCACCGGATCGACCGACTGGATGTTCATCGTCGAGCCAAGCTGGTTGCCCCACGAGCCGACCAGGCTCGCGCACGACTGCGCGCCGGCGGCCCAAGCCGTCGCCGGCATCATGCCCAGCACGAGAGCGGACGAGGACAGCGCACCAACGGTTGCGAGCGACATGAGCATCTTTTTCACTTTTGCATCTCCTTGGTCATGAATGTGCGGATCGTTTTCCCCGCTGCCGCTCCGCACGGACGGCAACGTTCGCCTGCAATTCGAGTGCGCCCGCCCGTCCCGGCCGGGCACACCGCACTGACATCAAGCCGCCGGCTGGACGAGCGCGAGCCGCGCCAGCACGACGTCGACCACGCTGCGGGGCGCGTCCTTCATGAAGTAATGCCCGCCGTCGATCTCGCGCACGTCGACCGCCCCCGCGAAGTGCCGCCGCCACGCGTCGATCTCGGCGGCGGTGACGACGTGGTCGTGCGTGCCGCCGAGGATCGTCGCGGGGACGGTCAGCGGCGCGCGCGCCGCGTGCGCCTCGTGTGTGTAGGAGTTCAGCAGCGCGATCTCGGCCCGCAGGCTGGGCAGGAAGACGTTCAGCAACTCCCTGTCCGCGAGGACCTGCTCCGGAATGCCGCGCAGGCGCTTCAGCCCTTCGATGAATTCCGCTTCCGGCAGGCCCGCGATGTCGCCGACGGGGTTGTGCAGGTGCGGCGCCGGATACGCGGCCAGGAACAAGTGCTCCGGCGCGGGCGCCCCCGCGTCGCGTAACGCATGTGCGAGACCGAATGCCAGTAGTGCGCCGAGGCTGTGTCCGTAGATCGCGTACGGCGCGTCGAGGCGCGGCAGCAGCACATCGCGCAACGCGTCGACCAGCTCCGGATAAAGGGAATGCGCCGCTTCGGCGTGGCGCGGCGGTCGGCCCGGCAGTTGGAGCGCCTGCAACTCGATCTCGTCGGGCAGGTATCGGACCCAGCCGGAAAACACCGAGCCCAGACCGCCCAGGAACGGGATGCAGAAGATCCGCAGGCGTGGTGCTCGCGACGGTCGCGGCACAAGAAACCACTTGCCCGCGTCCACCGCCGGCGGCGGCACGGCAACGGGCAGCGCCTGCGGCGGCGCGTCGGACGGACGGTCCGATGCGCCGAGCTGCTGCGTCAAGAACTCGGCGAGCGCGTCGACTGTCGGATGACGCCACAGCACCGCGGACGACAGCGGCAAGCCCACTTCGCTCTCGATTCGATTGCGCAGTTCGAGGCCCGTCAGCGAATCCAGCCCGGCCTGCGGAAACGTCATCGTGGGCGTGAGCGCAGCTTCCGACACCCGCAGTACCGCAGCGGCATGTCGGCGCAACAAGGCTTGGATCAGTTCGCGCCGCATTGCCGGCGGCGCAGCCTTCAGGCGCGCCTGCGCCGCGCCGCTGCCGGGTTGCGTAGCGGCGCCGTCGCGCACCATGTCGAAGCGAGGTTGGACCGCCACCGCGGGCGATGCGTCGAGCCAGCGCGCGGCATCGAACGGGAACACGCCGACCACCGGCTCGTCGCGCTTCATCAGCATGCCGAGGTAGCGGTGCGACTCGCCCGTCGTCAGGCTGGCCGCGCCGCGCTCCGCTAGGCGCGCGCCCCGTTCGTCGCTGGCCGCCGCGAGCCCGGCGTCCGAGAACGGCCCCCACTGTAGGCTGAGCGCCGGCAGGCCTTGCGCGCGTCGCCACGCGGCGAGCGCATCGAGGCACGCGTTCGCCGCGGCATAGCTCGTTTGCGACGGCGAAGGCAGCAAGGCCGCCGCCGACGAATAGAGGACGAAATGATCGAGCGCACGCCCGGCGGTCAGCTCGTGCAGGTGCCACGCGGCGTCGGCCTTCGGGGCCAGCACGCGCCGGTATGCGTCAGGCGTCTGGGTGTCGACCAGCCCGTCGTTCAACACGCCGGCCAGGTGATACACGCCGCGCAGCGGGCCGAAATCGGCATCGATCGCGTCCAGCTCGCGGGCAAGGTCCGCGCGCGAGGCCACGTCGATCGCGACCGTCCGCACTTCGGCGCCCTGCCGCCGCAATTGCTCAGCCTGGTCCTGCGCCGCCGCACCCGCGGCCGAGCGCCCCATCAGCACGATCCGCCGCGCGCCGTTCTCGATCAGCCACCGGGCGAGCGCCGCGCCGAGGCCGCCGGTGCCGCCCGTGATCAGGTGCGTGCCGCGCAGCAGCGGCGCGGGCCCGCTCGGCTCGGCGACGAGAAGCCCGGGATCGTGCATGGTCAGTGCGAGCTTGCCGACGTGCTGCGCCGCCGCCATTTGCTGAAACGCCTCGGCGGCGCGAGACACCGGCAGCACCGTGGTGGGCAGCGGTGCGAGCTCGCCCTGCGCGAACGCCGCCAGCACCCGCCGGAACAGCGCGGCGAACTGCTCGGGCCGCTCCCGTTGCAAGCCGCCCAGGTCGATCGCCACGAAGCGCAGCCGCTTCTTGAAGTGGCGCATCGACAGCCGGCCGTCCTCGTAGATGTCGCGCTTGCCCAGTTCGAGGAACCAGCCGTCGGCGGCCAGCACCCGCAGGTTCTGCTCGATCGCCGCACCCGCGAGCGAATTGAGCACGACGTCGACCCCACGCCCGCCGGTTGCATCGAGCGTCGCGCGCTCGAAGGTCGCGTTGCGCGAATCGAACACATGCCGCACGCCGAGCTCGCGCAGCAATTGGCGCTTGGCCTCGCTGCCGGCTGTTGCTATCACTTCCGCGCCGAGCGACAGGGCAAGCTGCACGGCAGCCAGCCCCGTGCCGCCCGTCGCCGAATGGATCAGCACGCGTTGTCCCGCGCGCAACGACGCCACCTCCTTCAGCGCGTACCAAGCGGTCATCGATGCGATCGGCAACGCGGCCGCCTGAGCCGCCGATAGCGTGTCGGGCTGCGGCGCCACGAGCGCCGCGTCGACGCACGCGTGGCTCGCGAAGCAATGCGCACCGATCGCAACGACCCGCTGCCCGACCCGCACATCCGATACGCCTGGGCCAACGCGCGACACGACTCCGGCGCATTCGCTGCCGAGCGAGACGGCGCGCTCGCCGTCGGCGAGGAAGAAGCCCATCGCACGCATCACGTCCGCGAAATTGAGCGCGGCCGCGTCGATTTCGATTTCCACTTCGCCGGCCTGCGGCTCGACGCGCGGCGTCGCCCGCAGCTTCATCGAACCGAGCACGCCCGGCCGGTCGATCTCGACGCGATAGGGTTCGCCGGCCAGCCGGCCGACCGGCTCGCGCTCGTCGCCGAGCGGCCGGCGCGCGAGCCTGCCGACCCAGCGCGCTGCGCGCAGCGCGATTTCCGTTTCGGCGGACCCGCCGGCAAGCTCGTCGGCCAGCCGATCCGCCTGCATGTGTGCATCGCTTGCATCGACGTCGATGCAACGCATGCGCCATTGCGCATGCTCTGCCGAAAGCGCGCGCGCCAGGCCCCAGAGGCCGGCATCGCCAAGCGCTGCGCGGGCCGGCGCACACTGGCCGGCGACGGCCTGCGCGCCGGCCGAGACGAAGCTCAAGCGCGGCGCCTCGCGGCCTTCGAATGCGGCAAGCACGGCCTGTACGAGGCCAAGCGCATCGATGCTCGCCCGGATCGTCGGCTCGCCGTCGTCGTCGCCCGCGAGCGCACGCTCGACGCTCTCGCCGATCCAAACAATCGAGCGCGTCCCGTGCCCCTCCGACTCCGCCCATGCGCGCAGGACGGTTGCCGGAAACGGCGTCCCGTCGCCGGGCGTCCAGCGCAGCAGCGCAGCGCCGCCGAGACGCGCCTGTAGCCGCTCAAGCCAGGCGACCGTTGCGTCGCGGCAAGCGGCGACGATCAACCAGTCGGATGGTTCGGCTTGGGCGTCGGCCGGCAACGGCTGCTCGATCCATGCCTGGCCGTGCAGCCAGCGGCCCTGCGCGGGCAGCGCCGCATCGGCGCGATCGGGACTCAGCGCGCGCAGCCCGACGATCCGCGCGACCACACGGCCTGCCGCATCCCACACGACCAGATCGGCAGTCGATGCATCGCCGTCGAGCATGCGCACCCCATGCACCCAAGCGGGCGTGCCCGCGCCGGCGGCGATTGTCACCCGCTCGACGGAGACCGGCACCCGGGCCGGCTCGCCGTGCCGGCAGCCGAGCCACGCAAGCCCATGCAGGCAGGCATCGAGGCTGAATGCGTCCGGCTGTGCGGCGCCGCCGTCGGCCAGCTGCGCGACGAACGCGTCGTCAGCCCACCAGAGCCGCTCGACGCAACGGAACCGCGGGCCATATTGCAGCCCCATCCCGTCGAGCGCGTCATACAGCGTCGCGCCGTCCACCTCGTCGCGCATACGCGCCTGCACGTCGGCCAATCCTGACTGGGCGCCGTCATCCGCCGCGCCGCTTAGACAGGCCACGCGGCCGCCCGCATGCTCGACCCAGCGGTCGTCGCGCTCGCTGTCGCGGCTGCTCACGCGCCAGCCGGCCGTGTCGGGCGACTCGTCGACCAGCACGAGTTGTACAGGCCTCGGCTCGGTGGCGTCATCGGACAATGCAAGCACCTGTCGGAACACGACATCGGTGACCGCCAGATCCTGCTCCGGCCAGCGCACCTGCGCGGCCTGCAACGCCAGCCGCAGGAACCCCGTGCCCGGCAGCAGCGCGCTGCCGTCGACGCGATGCTGCGCGACGAGCGGATGCCCGATGCTTAGCCCACCGTCCGCCACCATGGTGCCGGCCTGGCCCGCGATCGCACGCGCGGCGCCGAGGATCGCATCGGTATGTCCGTCCGCGCCCGCCGCACGCCGATAGGCGGGCAGCGGAAACTCGACATGCTCCCAGCTGCGCGGCGGGATTTCAGCGACCCGGCCGGGCGCGCGCTCGACGTCGAAACGCGCACCGTGCGCGAACAGCCGGCCCGCGGCCAAGCGCGCCGTGCGTTCCTGCGGCGCGTCGTCGTTCATTGCGCACGCAACGCAGCCGTCGATGCCCGCCTGCGCCAGCGCATCCTCGATGGAAGCGCTCAGCGCCGGACGGGGGGAAATTTCCAGGAACAGCCGATAGCCGCGCGCGATCAGTTTTTCGAGCGTCGGGTAGAGCAGCACGGGTTGCCGGAGATTGGCGGCCCAGTACTCGGGCGTGAGCGTCGCGCCGTCGATCTCGTCGGCCGTCACCGTCGAATACAGCGGGATCTGAGCCGCCCGCGGCGAGATACCGGCCACCCCGGCCTTCAGCGGCGCGAGCAAGGGCTCCATGAACGCGCTGTGCGACGCATAGTCGACCCGCAGCCTGCGGCAAAACACGCCGCGCGCCTGCCACGCGCCGACGAGCGCGTCGATCTCGGCTTCCTCGCCGGACACGAGCGTCGATGCGGGACCGTTGTAGGCAGCGACGGTTACGGCGCGGCCCTCGGCCGCGATCTGCGCCTCAACCTGCGCGCGGCTCATCGCAAGCATCGCCATCGCGCCGCCCTTCGCCGTGACGCCGAGACGGCTGCGCTCGCACATAATGCGCGCGGCATCGTCGATCGACAGCGCGCCGGCAACAGCCGCCGCGCTCACTTCGCCCATGCTCTGCCCGACGACCGCGTCGAAGCGCACGCCGAGCGCACGCATATGGGCGGCCAGCGCAACCGCGACCGAGAACAGCAACGGCTGGACGGTCGCCACGTCGAGCGCCGCGAAGGCCGCTTCGCCGGCGGCAAGCGCGTCGTGCATCGCGCGCCCCGAATGGCGCTCGACCGCCTGCGCGCATTCGTCGAACGCACGGGCGAACGCGGGGCTCGTCGCCATCAGCTCGCGCCCCATCCCAACCCATTGCGCGCCTTGCCCTGCAAACACCGCGACGACGCCGCACTCGCCGGGCAGCCGCTCGCCGCGCACGACCTCCGTGGGCGCCGCGCCGTCCGCGAACGCGTTCAGCTGCGCCGCGAGTTCGGCGGCGTCGCTCCCCGCGACTGCGATGCGCAGCGCGCCGGGATTGCGCCGCGCGCGCGCCGTGTAACAGAGCTCGCGCCACTGCGCGGGCGCAGCGGCGAGGCGGCGCGCGAAGCGCCGCGCCTGGTCGCGCAACCCCGCCTCCGAGGCTGCGCTCAAGAACACGGCATCGACTTCGCCGGGCAGGAGCACCGAGGCCTCGGCGGGCGGCGGCTGCTCAATGAGCGCGTGCGCGTTCGTGCCGCTGAAGCCGAAGGAGCTGACGCCCGCAATGCGGCTCCCGGACGGGTTGAGCGGAAACGGCGTCGGCGCCGTCGGCACTTGTAGCCGCTCGGCTTCCCAGTCGAAATGCGGATTGAGTCCGTTTAGATGCAGGTTCGGTGGAATCGTCGCGTGCCGCAGCGCGAGCATCGCGCGCAGCAGGCCGGCCAGCCCCGCGCCCGCTTCGAGATGCCCGATGTTGGTCTTCGCGGAGCCGACCCACAGCGGCGACGCGCGATCGATGCCATAGGCTGCCGCCGCAGCGGAGAGCTCGATCGGATCGCCAAGCTCGGTCCCGGTGCCGTGCGCCTCCAGATAGCCGACGTCGCTCGGGTTCAGCTTCGCGCGCGACAAGCACCCGCGCAGCAGCTCGGTCTGCGCGAGTCCGTTCGGCGCGGTCAGCCCGTTGCTACGGCCGTCCTGGTTTAGCGCCGTCTCGCGCACCGAAGCGAGGATCCGGTCGCCGTCGCGCAGCGCGTCGCTCAGGCGCTTCAGAACCAGCACGACGCAACCTTCGCCGCGCACGTAGCCATCAGCGTCCGCCGAAAACGCGCGGCACCGGCCGCTCGGCGACAGCGCATTGAGCTTCGCTAGCGCCACCGAGGATTCCGGGCCGGCACTCACATGCACGCCGCCCGCAAGCGCAATGCGCGTCTCGCCCTTGCGCAGCGCCTGGCATGCCAGGTGGAGCGCGACCAGCGACGACGAGCAGGCAGTATCGATACTGAGCGCCGGCCCCTGGAACCCGAACGTGTAGGCGAGCCGCCCGGACGCAGTCGCGAGCGACGCACCGGTTGCGGAGTAGGTGTCGGCGGACTCGGTCGCGAACCGATGCACGAAATCGTTCGCGCAGATCCCGACGTAGACGGCTGTGTCGCTGCCGCGCAAGCCGTCGATGTCCAGCCCCGCGTGGTCGAGCGCTTCGTACGACACTTCGAGCAGTTGCCGCTGCTGCGGCTCCATGCGCTCCGCCTCCCGTGCGGAAAGGCCGAACGCAGTGGGATCGAAAAGGTCCGCGCCGTCCAGCACGGCCATCGCGTCGCTGTAGACCTTGCCCGCCGCATTGCGATTCCGGTCGACGAGGCCCGGGGCGTTCCAGCGGGCCTGCGGCAGTCCCGACACAGCATCGCCGCCGCTTGCCAGCAACGCCCAGTAACTGTCGAGATCGACGACGCCGCCCGGCAGCCGGCAAGCCGCCCCGACGATCGCGATCGGCTCCGAGCGCTCGCGCTCGACCGCCTCCAGCTTGAGCCGGCTGCGTTCGAGCGCCGACAGCGCGCGCAACAGCGGAGAATCAGCACCCGATACCGTCATCACAGATGTCCTTCCAATGCAGAGATTTCCCGTTCTAGCCGGGCGACCAGTTCGTCCGCGGACAGCTCGGTCCGCTCGGCCGGCGCGGCCTCGGCCTGCTCATCGCGGCGCGCGGCTGGCGCCGATGCGGCCGCTGCGACCGTCTTGCCCGACTCGTCCGCCAACGCGGCGAGATGCGCGGCGAGCGCCTCGATGCTCGGGTAGTCGAACGCGATCGTCGGCGCAAGACGCCGCCCTGTGAGCGCGCATAGCTCGTTGCGCAGCTCCATCGCCATCAGCGAATCGAGGCCCAGGTCGCGCAACGACATCTGCACGTCGAGCCGCGTCGACGACCGAGTGCCCGTCACCTTGCGCACCGCCTGCTCGACCAGCGTGCGCGGATCGACGTCGCGTCCCGGCATGGCGGCCGCCGGCAACGGCGCGGCCGCAGAATTGCCCACGTCCGCCAGCAGCGACGGGCGCACGGCGCGCACTTGCGCGACCTTCGCCCAGTCGGCCGCGATCACCGCGACCTGGCTATCGGGCGCATTTAGCAGCCGCGCGAGGCTGGCCATGCCGCTCGCCGGTTTCAGCAGAAGCTGGCCTTGCGCGCGCAGCCGGCCCAACGCGGCGGCCTCCATCGAGCCCGCCATGCCCGCCCCGCTCCAGCCGCCCCAATTGACGGCGAGGCCCGGAAGGCCGAGGCGGCGGCGGTACTGGACCAGCGCGTCGAGATAGCCGTTGGCCGCTGCGTAGTTGCCCTGGCCCGCTGAACCGAGCGCCGACGCGATCGACGAGTAGACGACGAAGAAGTCCAACGGCGCCCGAGCAGTCCGCTCGTGTATCAAGCGCGCACCGTCCGCCTTGGGCGCGATCACGCGGACGTAGCGCGGCTCGTCGAGCGCGCTCAGCGGCGCGTCGTCGAGCGTGCCGGCGGCGTGCAGCACGCCCCGCAGCGGCGGCCAGCCGTCCGCGAGCGCGGCGAATACGCTGTCGACATCCGCCTCGATGCCGACGTCGGCAGGCATCCAGCCGCACCGCACACCGCGCGCCGACAGGCGTTCGAGCAGCGCGTCGAGCGCTGCGCTGCGGGTACGGGAAGCGAGCATCAGGTGCCGGGCGCCGCGCTCGACGAGCCATTGCGCGGCGTCACGGCCGAGCGCGCCGCTGGCGCCGGTGACGAGGTAGGTCGCGCCGGCCGGCAACGCATCGGCGTCATCGTCGGCGATGCGAAGCACGACCTTGCCCACGTGACGGCCCTGAGCCATCGTGCGGAACGCCGTGCGCGCGCCGTGCAGCGGATGGAGCGTGCGCGGCAGCGGCTGCAACTCGCCGCGCGCGAACATCGCCTGTAGTTCACCGAACAGCGCTTCGATCCGCTCGCCCGGCACGTCGGCGATGTCGAACGGCAGATAGCGTGCGCCCGGACGATATGCGGCGACGCGCTCGGGCTGCCAGATCTCCGCCTTGCCCATCTCCAAGAAGACGCCCGACGGGCCGAGTGCACGCAGGCTTTCCGGGATGAAGTCGCCGGTCAGCGCGTTGAGCACGGCGTCGACGCCCTGGCCGCCGGTTCTCGTGAGAATCTCGTCGGCAAAACCCAGGCTGCGCGAATCGAAGCGATGCTCGACGCCCAGCCGCTCCAGCATGGAGCGCTTGCCCGCGCTCGCGGTAGCGAACACTTGCAGGCCCATCCGTTGCGCGAGCTGAACCGCCGCGAGGCCGACGCCCGTGGCGGCGGCGTGAATCAGGATGCGCTGTCCGCGCGCGAGACCGCCGAGCGTCGTCAGCGCGTAGTGCGCGGTCAAGAAAGCGACGGGCACGGTGGCCGCCGCGTCGAACGACCAGTCGTCGGGCATCCGCGCCACGTAGCGAGCGTCGACAACCGCATGCGACGCGAAGCTCCCGTCGGCCATCGCCATGACGCGGTCGCCGACTCGCAGCGTCGTCACGCCCTCGCCGATCGCAGTAACCACGCCACTCAGCTCGCCGCCGATTCCGCTCGCGCTGACCGGCAGTTTCCCGAGCACGCGCAATACGTCGCGGAAATTGAGGCCGGCGGCGCGCACCGCGATCGCGACCTCGCCGCGTCCCGGCTGCGGCGTCTCGCAGGCAACCAGCGCCAGCGACTCCAGCCGGCCGTCGGCCGCCGCCGCGAGCCGGTATGACGCCGCGGACGGCAAGGCCAAGCGGTCGTCGCCGGCGGCCACGCGCAGCCGCAACGCATAGCGGCGCGCACGCAGGCAGACATCGGTCTCGCCGTCGGCGCGCCATAGCTCCGGCCACAGCGCGTCCGCCGCCGCGTCGTCGGGCAGGCCGCGCGCCAGGTCGACATTGGTGCAGCGCAGGTCCGGGTACTCGATCGCGAGCGTGCGACCCAGCGCCGCGATCGCGCCAGCCGCCGGCACGCCCGGCTCCGGATCGTCGGCCGGCGACCATGCGCCCGCAGTCACGAGCCAGAGCTTGAACTTCGGCGCCAGCGGCGCAGCGGCGAGTACGCCGGCCAATGCGCCGACGCGCGCGGCCACGCCGGCGATTGCCGTGCTGCCCGCCGCGACGTCTAGCTCCGGCACGACGCGCAGCGCACCCCGCAACGGACCGGGCGCCTCGCGCAATGCCGCGGCGATCTCGTCGCGCCCCGCCGCCTCGTCGAGGCGCATGAGCGTCACGCCGGCACCGCCGCGCGCGAACCTTGCCTCGAGCGCGGCGCAGCGCGCGGGCGTGCCGACGAACAACCAGACGCCCGCCGGATCCTCCGACCCAACGGCTGCGTCGACCGGCGTCCATTCGATCGCGTGCTCGGTCGGCTCCGCCCCCTCGGGTGCCGCATCGAGCGCCGGCTGCGCGAGGCGACGCAGCGTCATGCCGCGTACCTCCATCACCGGCGCGTCGTCGTCTGAGAAGAGGCGCAGCGTCGCGCGGATCGTGTCCGGCTGCGCATCGCTATCGCGGTCCAGCCAGACGGCCACGCGCGACGCGGCAAACGGCCGGGCGTCGCGCGACAGTACGACCTCGTCGAACGCTAGCGGAACAAAGGCTCCGTCGCGCTGCTGATAGACGAGGCATGCGGCGGTCGTCTGGAGCGCGGCGTCGAGCAGGCCGGGATGCACCGCAAGCCCGTTCGTCGTCCCTTGGTCAACCAAGGTCGCCTCGGCGCGACGCGCGCCGTGGCGCACGTCGGCAAGCGCTTGAAAACTGCCGCCGTAGACCAACCCGCGCTGTGCAAATTGCGCGCGCAGCGCATCACCGCTCAGTTGCCCGACGAGCGCGTCGTCATCGGCCGCGAACGGCGGCGCGCCGGTTTCCTGCGCGACCGGCGCCAGTTCTCCGCTCGCATGCTCGGTCCAACCCGCACCGGCGCACGCGGCATCGCCTCGACTGTGAATCGCGAAGCGCCGCGCACCGTTCGCCTGCGCGGAGACGACCAGCTGGATCACGCGAGTCTCATCTTCCGCGAGGCGCAGCGGCGCGCTCAAGACCACATCGCGCACGCCGGTCGCGACCCCGTCGCCAAGCGCATCGCACGCTTCGAGCGCGAGGCTCAGGTAGAAGCTGCCCGGCACGAGAATCGCGCCGGACAGCCGATGATCGCGCAAGAACGCGTGGCTGCGCGCGCTGCAACGCTGCTCGAACACGATCGTGCCATCCGCGACATCCACGCGCGCGCCGAGCCCGGACGCTGCGATGCCGACGGCACCGCCTGAGGTCTCGGCATCGTCCGGTTCGACCCAATAGCGCTTACGTTGGAACGGATAGGTCGGCAACGCGACCTTAACCGGCTGCTCGCCGCGATGCAGCGACGCCCAGTTGAGTGCCGCGCCGCGCACGTACAGCGCCGCCGCACTCTCCAGCATCTGCTCCACCTCCCCGCGCCCCGGACGCAGGCTCGCCAGCGACACTACTTCGCTGTCCGGCGCGAGCGTCTGCCGCGCCAGCACCGTCAGCGTCGGACGCGCCCCGATCTCCAGCACCACGTCCACGCCCTGCTCCGCCAGCGCCTCGATCCCAACGCCGAACCGCACCGGCGCACGCGTGTGCTCCACCCAGTACCCCGCCGTCGCCACTTCCGCACCCGCCACCGCACCGCTCACGTTCGACACCAGCGACAGCTGCGGCGCCGACAGTGGCGTCGCCTTCAGCACCTGCTCGTACGCCTCCAGCATCGGCTCCACCAGCGGCGAGTGAAACGCGTGCGAGCCCGGCAGCAACTCCGTGCGCACACCTTCCTGCGCCAGCTGCGCACGCAGCGCCTCGATCTGCGCCAACGGCCCCGCCACCACCTGCTGCGACGGCCCGTTCAGCGCAGCCAGCACTAGCGCGACTCCCTGCTTCGCCAGCCGCTCGCGCAGCGGCGCCTCCTCCAGCATCACCGACAGCATCGCCCCGCCTTCGCAACGGCTCATCATCAGCCGTCCGCGGCTCGCCACCAGCTTCAGCCCAGCCTCAAGCGTCAGCACGCACGCCGCCTGCGCCGCCATGTACTCGCCCAGGCTATGTCCCATCACCACCTGCGGCGTCACGCCCCAGCTCTCCCACGTCCGGCGCAGCGCATATCCCAACGCGAACAGCGCCGGCTGCGTGTAATCCGTACGATCCAGCAGCGCCGTCGATGCCCCGTACAGCACCTCCAGCAGCCCCACTTCCAACTCGCTTTCCAGCAGGCTCGCGCATTCGTCCAGCGCCGCACGGAACACCGGCTCGCGCTCATAAAGCTCGCGCCCCATGCCCGCGTATTGCGAGCCCTGGCCCGTGAACAACATCGCCACTCGCGGCCGGCGGTTCCGATACACCCCACGCAACAGCGCCGGCTGCTCGCCGCCCTCGCCGAACGCGCGCAGCCTCGACGCCAACTCCGCCCGGTCGCGCACCACCCACGCCGCACGTTGCTCGAACGCGCTGCGACCGGTGTTTGCCGTGTAGCAGATCGACGCCAGATCCGCCGAGCCCTGCTCGACGAACGAGGCATAACGCGTGGACAGCGCACGCAACGCTTCCTCGCTGCGTGCCGACAACGTCAGCACTTGCGCGCCGCGCCCCGCCACCGCCGCTTCGCGCGTCACCTCCGGCGCCGATTCCAAAATCGCGTGCGCATTCGTACCGCTGAAGCCGAACGAACTCACGCCGATCATCTTCAGCGGCACGTCGTTTTCCGTCAGGCGCGTCGGTACCGCGAGTCCGCTGCCGGTCCAGTCGAAGCGGGGGTTCGGATTCGTGAAGTTGAGGCTCGCCGGTACCTGCTGGTGTTGCAGCATCAACACCGACTTGATCAGCCCCGCGATCCCCGCGGCGGCTTCCAGATGGCCGATGTTGGTTTTCACCGAGCCGACCAGCAACGGCCGCTGCGCGGCGCGCCCGCGCCCGTACACCTTCGACAGCGCGGCCAGCTCGATCGGGTCGCCGAGCGGCGTGCCCGTGCCGTGCGCCTCGACATAGCCGATCGCGTCGGCCTCGACGCCGGCATCCTTCAACGCGGCTTCCAGCAGCCGCTCCTGCGCCCGGCCGTTCGGCACGGTCAACCCGCTGCTCGCGCCGTCATGGTTGATGGCCGTACCGCGAATCACGGCCAGGATTCGGTCGCCGTTCGCGCGCGCGTCGTCGAGGCGCTTCAGCACGATTACCCCGGCCCCTTCGCCGCGCAAATAGCCGTCGGCCGCCGCGTCGAACGTATGGCAGCGGCCGGTTGGCGACAGTGCCCGGATCTTGCAGCAGAACACCGTGGACAGCGCCGACAGCATCAGCGCGACGCCGCCCGCGAGTGCCATGTCGCATTCGCCCATCCGCAAGCTCTGGCACGCCTCGTGGACCGCGACCAGGCTCGCCGAGCACGCTGTGTCGACGAGCATCGTCGGCCCCTCGACACCGAGCACGTAAGCGAGCCGGCCCGCCGCGATGCTCGGCGTGTTGCCGAGCCCCGCATACGCATCGACGCGCCGCGGGTCGCGGCCGAACGCGAGCCGCTCGTAATCGTGCCAGCTCACGCCCATGAAGACGCCGCACGATGCTCCCCGCACCGCGCTCGGCGCGATCCCGGCATGCTCGAGCGCTTCCCAGCCCACTTCGAGCAACAGCCGCTGCTGAGGATCGAGGGACACGGCCTCGCGCTCCGAGATGCCGAAGAACGCCGGGTCGAAGCCGTCCACCGCGTCGAGGAAGCCGCCGCGCCGCACGTACATCTTGCCCGGCGCCTCCGGATCGGGATCGAAGAAGTGCTCGACGTCCCAGCGGTCCGCCGGAATCTCCGTCGTTACGTCCCGGCCGTTCGACAGCACGTCCCAGAACGCATCCGGGCCCGCGACGTCGTGCGGAAAGCGGCAGCCGATGCCGACGATCGCGAGCGGCTGGCGCTGGGCCCGCTCGAGTGCCTCGACCCGCTCCCGCGCGAGCTTGAGCGCCTGCGCGATCCGTTGCTGCGTTGTAGTCACCAAGATGCCCCCATGTCTATGCGCGTGACGCTCAGCGGCGCAGCGACGCCTCGAGGCGCGCCAGTTCCGCGTCGATGTCGTCGGCCTCGTTCGCTTCGTTCGCTTGGCCCGCCGCCGGCACCGGCTCGTCCGCCACCGGCGCGCGTTCCGCCTTCAGCCGCTCGAACAGGAAGTCGGCGCCGAGCTCGACGTTGCCGTAATCGAACGCGAAGGTCGCCGGCAACGACAGCCGCAAGTCGCGCTGCACCTTGCTGCGAAACTCCACGGCGGCCAGCGAATCCAGCCCGAGCTCGAGGAAACCGCGCGTCGGCGCGACCTCCTCGGCGGTGCGGCCGAGCATCACCGCGATCTGTGCCTGTAGATAGGTCGACAGCGCGTCGTGCAGGGCCGGCAGTGGCAGCGCATCGAAGCGGTCGCGCTCGTCGTGGGTCGCGGCAGGGGCGGCGTCGGCCGCCTCCTTCGGGAGCCAGTCGGCGAGTAGCTTGCGCACGCCTTCGGACGGTTCGGTCTGCGCATAGCGCTGCCAGTCGTCGTTGCCGATCACGACGGTGGCCACGTCGGCGCGCCGCGCCGCTTCGACGTGCTTGAGGAGCTCGTCCGGCGACAGCGTCTGGAGGCCGCGCGCGGCCGCCTTGTCGCGATGCGTGCGATCGAGCGCGGCCGCCATCCCGACTTCGGCGAACGGCCCCCACTGGATGCTGGTCGCCGGCAGCCCGAGGGTGCGGCGGGCACCGACGAGCGCGTCGAGGTACGCATTCGCCGCCGCGTAGTTGCCCTGTCCGGCGGTGCCGAGCAGCGCGCTGATCGACGAGAAGCAGACGAAGCAGTCGAGCGGCGCGTCGAGGCTCAATGAATGCAGGTTGAACGCGCCTGCGACCTTCGCGTGGAACGGCACCGCAAACTCCGCCCAGGACTGGCCGCCCAGCACCCCGTCGCGCAGCGCGCCGGCCGCGTGGAAGATGCCCTTCAGCGGCAGCGGGCCGGACAGCACGGTCTCGTGCCATGCGGCGCGCAGCGCCGCGAGATCGGCGACGTCGCAGCACGCCAGGTCGACTGTGCAGCCCTGTTTGCGCAGCGCGTCGATCGCGGCGGCCGCCGCGGCGTCGGGGGCGCGGCGCGACATCAGCACGAGCCGTTTGACGCCGGCCTGCGCAAGCTGCTGCGCGAGGCGCAAACCCAGTCCGCCCAACCCGCCGGTGATCAGGTAGCTGCCGTTCGGCTCCAGCGGCGGCGCGTCCCTGCGCGCCGGCTTTGCGCGTCCCAGGCGGGCGGCATGCACGGCGCCGTCGCGAATCGCGAGTTGCAGTTCGTCCGGCGCGGCGTGCAGCAGCGGCGCCAGCGCGGCAGCCGAGTCGGCGGTCGCGGGATCCAAGTCGACCGTGCGGCACCCCCATTCCGGATGCTCGACGGCGACCACGCGCGCGAGCCCCGCCAGCGTCGCCTGTGCCGCGCGCTCGACGTTCAGCGTGCCGCCCAGTTCTTGCGCGCCGCGGGTGACGAAGCTCAAGCGAGCCGGTCTGTCGAGCTGCCCCAGCGCACCGACGAGTGCGAGCGCACCACCGCATAGCTGCGCCTGGATGGCGAGCGGATCGGCCGGCGCGTCGGCGCCGGCGCTAAGATCCAGCGCGCGCAGATCCACGATATGCAGCGTGCCCTTGCCCGCACGCGCCAAGACCGCGCGCAGCGTGTCGCGCCATGCCGCCTCGCTCGCCGGATCGGCCAGCGGCACGGCCAAGTCGTCGCCGGTGTGCGACGCCGCATCGACTCGCAGGCAGCGCGTGCCCGTGCCGCGTAACCGGGCGGCCAGCGCCGCACCGGTTCCCGCGCCGTCGCCGACAACCAGCACGCAGTCGTCGGCCGGCAGCGGCGAGCTCGCCGCGCCGTCGAGACGCTGCCAGCGGGTCGCGAACAGGCGATCCGTTCCATCACCCTGCAACAGCGCGTGCACCGCTCCCCCATGCAGGCGGCGCACCTCGAAGCCGCGCACGTGCGCGATCACGCGCCCGGAGTCCTCGAACACGCGGATATCCGCGGTCACGCCGTTCTCCTCGCCCTCGCCCTGCCGGACGATCCGCGCATGGACCCACAGCCGGTCCGTGGTGGGGCGTCCGTACAGACGATAGCTGTCGATGCTGAACGGCACGTAGATGTAGTCGGTCTTAAGCAGCTCCTCGGTTGCGAATTGCCAGCAACTGTTGAGCAACTGGAAGCCGGATTCGACGAGGCCGGCGTGGAACGGCCCGTCGATCGGTTCGAGCAGCGCCGGCAAGCGCGTGCGGCACAGCGCCTCCGCATCGCCGCGCCAGATCTCGTCGATCCAACGGAACGAATTGCCCGTGTCCATGCCGGGAATCCACACTTTCGAATAGAAATCGGCGCCCGACAGGTAGTCCGCGCAGCGCGCCTTGACCGCGTCCAGCTCCGATGCGTCCGGGGCCGGCGGCAGTGCGCGCGGGCCGCGAATACTGCGTGCCTCGACATGCAGGGTCCACGCCGCGTCGTCGGCGGGATCGCGTTGCGGCGCGAGCGTGACCATCTCGATCGCATGCGACTGGCCGGCCGCCGGCCGCATCACGATCTGCACCGTGCGCCGTCCCGCCTCTGGCATGACGAACGGCCGCAGGAACAGGATTTCGTCGACAATGCAGCCGGCTTCGCCGTAGACCGCCTCCGCGGCGGCCAGGAACATCGCGATATGCGACGCGCCGGGCACCACCATCGCGCCGAACAGGCGATGGTGGTCCACATAGGCGGGCCAATCCGGACGGAATTCGGCCTCGAAGCGGACCTCGGCCGAACGCGGCAGCTTCAGACGCCGGCCCAGCAGCGTGTGCAGGCCGCCTTCGTTGGACGCCGCGTGCCGGTGCGCGGACGCATCGGCGTGCTGGCTCGCGTCGACCCAATAGCGCTTACGTTGGAACGGATAGGTCGGCAACGCGACCTTAACCGGCTGCTCGCCGCGATGCAGCGACGCCCAGTTGAGTGCCGCGCCGCGCACGTACAGCGCCGCCGCACTCTCCAGCATCTGCTCCACCTCCCCGCGCCCCGGACGCAGGCTCGCCAGCGACACTACTTCGCTGTCCGGCGCGAGCGTCTGCCGCGCCAGCACCGTCAGCGTCGGACGCGCCCCGATCTCCAGCACCACGTCCACACCCTGCCCCGCCAACGCCTCGATCCCAACGCCGAACCGCACCGGCGCACGCGTGTGCTCCACCCAGTACCCCGCCGTCGCCACTTCCGCACCCGCCACCGCACCGCTCACGTTCGACACCAGCGACAGCTGCGGCGCCGACAGTGGCGTCGCCTTCAGCACCTGCTCGTACGCCTCCAGCATCGGCTCCACCAGCGGCGAGTGAAACGCGTGCGAGCCCGGCAGCAACTCCGTGCGCACACCTTCCTGCGCCAGCCGCGCACGCAGCGCCTCGATCTGCGCCAACGGCCCCGCCACCACCTGCTGCGACGGCCCGTTCAGCGCAGCCAGCACCAGATCTCCGCGCAGCTCCGCCAGCCGCTCGCGCAGCGGCGCCTCCTCCAGCATCACCGACAGCATCGCCCCGCCTTCGCAACGGCTCATCATCAGCCGTCCGCGGCTCGCCACCAGCTTCAGCCCAGCCGCAAGCGTCAGCACGCCCGCCGCCTGCGCCGCCATGTACTCGCCCAGGCTGTGGCCCATCACCACCTGCGGCGTCACGCCCCAGCTCTCCCACGTCCGGCGCAGCGCATATCCCAACGCGAACAGCGCCGGCTGCGTGTAATCCGTACGATCCAGCAGCGCCGTCGATGCCCCGTACAGCACCTCCAGCAGCCCCACTTCCAACTCGCTTTCCAGCAGGCTCGCGCATTCGTCCAGCGCCGCACGGAACACCGGCTCGCGCTCATAAAGCTCGCGCCCCATGCCCGCGTATTGCGAGCCCTGGCCCGTGAACAGCATCGCCACTCGCGGCCGGCGGTTCCGATACACCCCACGCAACAGCGCCGGCTGCTCGCCGCCCTCGCCGAACGCGCGCAGCCTCGACACCAACTCCGCCCGGTCGCGCACCACCCACGCCGCACGTTGCTCGAACGCGCTGCGACCGGTGTTTGCCGTGTAGCAGATCGACGCCAGATCCGCCGAGCCCTGCTCGACGAACGAGGCATAACGCGTGGACAGCGCACGCAACGCTTCCTCGCTGCGTGCCGACAACGTCAGCACTTGCGCGCCGCGCCCCGCCACCGCCGCTTCGCGCGTCACCTCCGGCGCCGATTCCAAAATCGCGTGCGCATTCGTACCGCCGATGCCGATCGAACTCACGCCGGCCACGCGCACGCCGCCCTCGGGGCGCCACGCGCGCAACTGCGTATTGACGAAGAACGGGCTTGCGTCGAACGCAATGTCCGGATTGGTCTGCGTGCAATGCAGACTCGGCGGGATTTCGCCGTGAAATACCGTGAGGACCGCCTTGATCAGTCCGGCGACACCCGCCGCCTGATCGAGGTGGCCGATGTTGGTCTTGACCGAGCCGATCGCGCAGAAGCCGGTGTCCTCGGTCGACGCGCGGAATGCCTGCGTCAGCGCGGCGATCTCGATCGGATCGCCGAGCGGCGTCGCCGTGCCGTGCGCCTCGACGTAACCGATCGTGCGCGGATCGATGCCGGCCGCCGCGTGCGCCTCCATGATCGCGGCCGCCTGGCCGTCGACGCTCGGCGCGGTGTACCCGACCTTGCCCGAGCCGTCGTTGTTGATCGCCGTCCCCTTCACCACCGCGTAGATACGGTCGCCGGCCGCGAGCGCATCGTCGAGCCGCTTGAGCACGACCACGCCGGCGCCGCTGCCGAATACGGTGCCCGCGCCCTGCCGGTCGAATGCGCGGCAGTGGCCGTCGGGCGACGCGACCATCCCTTCTTGGTACAGGTAGCCGATGCGATGCGGAACATGGATGCTGACCCCGCCGGCGAGCGCCGCGTCGCACTCGCCGCGCAAGAGGCTTTGCGCGGCCAGGTGCACGGCGACCAGCGAAGTCGAGCAGGCCGTCTGCACGTTGACGCTCGGGCCGCGCAGGTTCAGCCGATAGCTGACGCGCGTCGGCAGGTGATCCTTCTCGTTGCTGATGCGGATTTGGAAGGCCGCCGCGGGCGCCGAGTCCGATTCGAGCGGCGCGAGCACCGACTTGTGATAACCGCTCGCGTCCGTGCCGGCAAATACGCCGATCCCCTCGCCCTCCTTCTGCGGATCGATGCCCGCATCTTCCAGCGCCTGCCACGCGCATTCGAGGAAGATGCGCTGCTGCGGATCGAGTAGCTCGGCTTCGCGCGGACTCATGCCGAAGAAGGTCGCGTCGAACAAATCGATGTCCTCGAGCACGAAGCCCGCGCGCACGTAGTTCGGATCGGCGAGCAGCGCGGACGAGACGCCCGCCGCGCGAAGTTCGGCCTCGCTGAATTCCGTGCGCGATTCGACGCCTTCGCGCAGGTTGTGCCAAAACGCGTCGACGCTCGATGCGCCCGGCACCCGCACGCCGATCCCGACCACGGCAACGCTCGCCGAGCGCACCGGCGTCTCGCCCCGGCTGCGTCCGCGCGGCTGGCCGGCGGCGCCGGCCGGCTGGCCGTGCGCGTCGAGATAGGCGGCCAGCCCGGCCACCGTCGGACTGCGGAAGAACTCGACGCGCGGCACACGTAAGCCGAAAGCCTGCTCGATCTTCTGCTGCATTTGCAGCAGCAGCATCGAGTGGCCGCCGAGATCGAAGAAATTGACATCGACGCCCACCTCAGGCGTGCGCAGCACGTCGCACCAGATCGCCTGCACGCGCTCGAGTGTCGAGCCGTGCGCCGCGGCATGCGGCGCGGGCGATACCGCACGCGCCAGCGCCGGCAGCGCTTTACGGTCGACCTTGCCGTTGTCGGTCAGCGGCACCCGCTCGATGGACACGAACGCCGCTGGAATCATGTAGTCAGGCAGCGTGCGACGCAAAGCGTCGCGCCACTGCGCGGAGCGGTCCGCGGCCGCGCCGTCGTCGTGCACCACGTAGGCGACGAGCCGCTGGTCGTGCTCATCGAGGCGTTCGACGATGGCCACCGCCTGGCGCACGCCCGGCAGCGCAGTCAACGCGGCCTCGACGTCGCCCAGCTCGATCCGGAAGCCGCGCAGCTTCACCTGGTTGTCGAGCCGTGCGAGCCAGCGGATCGCCCCGTTCGCGCTCGCCCGCACCAGGTCGCCGGTGCGATACAGCCGAACCGTGCGATCGCCGTCGAGCGTCGCATCGACGAACCGCTCCCGCGTCAACGAATCGCGGCCGTGGTAGCCGTCGGCGAGGCCCGCACCGCCGATGTACAGCTCGCCCGCCACGCCCGGCGGCACCGGCGCGCCATGCGCGTCGAGGATATGCAAGTGCACGTTGCGCAGTGGCGCGCCGATCGCCACGAAGCCGTGATCGCGCACCTCGTGCCAGGTCGCCCAGACGGTTGCCTCCGTCGGTCCGTAGACGTTGCAAAGGCGGCCCACGAGCGGACGCAGTGCGCGCGCGAGCGGTTCGTCGAGGGCTTCGCCGCCGCACACGGCGGTCAGGTCGGGCTTACCGCGCCATTGGGCGGCGACTAGCATCCGCCAGGTGGCCGGCGTCGCTTGCAGCACACGTGCCTGTGCCGCGTCGATCCGGCTCGCCAGTGCCATCGGGTCCGCCGTTTCCTCGCGGGTGGCAAGCCACACGCGCCCGCCGGCGACGAGCGGCACGAACAGTTCCGCGAACGCAATGTCGAACATCGGTGTGGTCACGGCCAACCACGTTTCGCCGGCCTGCAAGCCGCTGCGTTCGTGCATCGCGAGCAGCAGGTTGACGGCCGCGCGATGCGCGACGCGCACGCCCTTGGGCTGTCCCGTCGAGCCAGACGTATAGATCAGGTAGGCGATCGCGGACGGATCGACATCGCAAAAGTCGGCGCCCGCGCCGTCGCCGGGTGCGCCTTCCAGCAACTCGTCCAGCGTCACCTGCGCACGCCCCTGCGCACTGTCGGTCGCCGCTTCGGCGATCACAAGCCGGACGTCGGCGTTCTCCAAGATGAAATCGCGTCGCGCGGCCGGGTAACCGGGGTCCAGCGGAACGTACGCGCAGCCGGCCGTCATCACGCCGAGCAGTGCGCTGAGCAGATCGACGCGACGCTCTACGCACACCGCCACGCGCTCGCCCGGCTGGACGCCGCGTGCACGAATCGCAAGTGCGACCCGCGCCGCGCGTTGCATCAGTTCGCGATAGCTCAGCCGCTGCGTCGCCGTCTCGATCGCAATCGCGTCCGGCGTGCGCGCGGCGGCCGCGCGGATCAGCGCGCTGACCGTCAAATCGGGAATCTCCGCCACCGGGCCGCGCAGCGTATCGCGCCATGCGGCGAGCGCATGCGCCGGCCACAGCGGCAGCTCGCCGACCGGCGTGTCCGCCGCGTCGTGCATCGCCGTTGCCGCGCCAAGCCAGCTCGTCAGCATGCCCGCGATCGTCGCGGTTTCGTAGCGATCCTCGTCGTACTCACACGCGAGCGACAGCGCGTCCGCGCGGCGGATCAGCACGAAATTGAGCTCGCTCTCGACGAACAATGCGTCGGCATCGTCGAGCGCCGCCTCGGACAATGCCGCTTCGGCGAGATCGACAGACAAGCCGGCGAACGACACGGTCACCGGAGCAGGCGCGCGCTCGGCGTCGTGCGGCGCACGCTGGTCGAGCGCGCCCCGGGTCGCGCGCAGCAGCATGTCGGCTGGCGCGTCCGGCGCGACGTCGAGCGTCACGCGCGTTCGCACCGGTTCGCCCTGCGCGTCGTCGTACGTGATCAAGTCGAGCGGCACGCTGCGCTGATCCGCGTAGCGGGCGAGCGTCATGCCAAGCGCAGCAAGCCAGAGCGTCGTCTCCGCATAACCGTCGTGCCGCGCGCGCGCGCCGGCCGCCTCCGCCGTCGCAGCGGGCACGGCCATGTCATGTCGCATCCGGCGGTAGCGGGGCGTGACCGGCGCGGGATAGTCGCGCGGTAGGTCGAGCGGTACGGGCGTGATCGTGTGTGCGTTCATGGTCGTGTCGTCGTTGTCTTCAAGCCGTAAGCGTTGCCAGGTAATTCCCGATCACCAGCGCGTCGAGGCGCGCCTCGCGGAACGTCTCGACGGCCTCTTGCGCGGTCCGAACGATCGGCTGGCCGCGCACGTTGAAGGAGGTATTCAGTAGGATCGGAATGCCCGCCGCATGCTCGAAGGCTTCGAGTAACTGATAAAAGCGCGGATTGCGGTCGGCAAATACCGTCTGCACACGCGCAGAGCCGTCGCAGTGCGTAACGGCCGGCAACGCGTCGCGGTGCGCGGCCTTCACGCCCGTCACGTACAACATGTGCGCGAAGGTCTCCACTTCGCCCGCCTTGACGTCGAAGAACTCCGGCGCGCGGTGCGCCAGCACGGCCGGCGCGAACGGCCGGAAGTCCTCGCGCTTTTTCACCAATGCGTTGACGCGCGCACGCATCGACGCAGAACGCGGATCGGCGAGGATGCTGCGGTTGCCGAGCGCGCGCGGGCCGAACTCCATCGCGCCTTGAAACCAGCCGACGATCTGCTCGCGCGCCAGCAGGTCCGCCGTCACGCGCGCCAGCTCGGCCGAGTCGTCGAAGCGGCGCACCTCGAGCCACGGCTTGTCGAGCGCCGCGCGGATCGCGCCGTCGTCCTCGTGCGTGCCCCAGAACGGCATGCTCATCGGCTGCATCACCGCATCCGCGTCATGCTCGCTCTGCACGTAGAGCGCCGCGCCGAGCGCCGTGCCGTCATCGCCCGAAGCAGGCTGCACGAAGGTGCGCTTGAACAGCCGGCTGCGCAGCACGACGCCGTTCGCCGTACAGTTGAGCGCGACGCCGCCCGCCATGCACAGGTGGCGCGCGCCGGTGCTCGCCTTGAAGGTCCGCAGCGTGTGCAGCGTCGTGTTTTGCAGCACGGCCTGTAACGCGGCCGCGAGATCCATATGGGCCTGGGTGATCGGCTCGTCCGGCAGGCGCGGCTTGCCGAACAGCTCCTCGATGACCCGCGACGACGCGCGATAGGTCGCCATCTCGAGCGGCGTCTCGTTCAGTTGCAGAATCGGTATCGTGTAGAAGCCGTCGTCCTGTAGCCGCACGAGCTCGCTCACCTGCGCAAAGTACGGGCGCGGGTCGCCATACGGCGCCAGTCCCATCACCTTGTACTCGCCCGAGTTGAAGCGAAACCCGAGGTGCAGCGTGAACAGCCCGTACAGCACGCCGAGCGAATGCCGGTGCGACACGCTCGCGACCTGCGTGAGGCGGCCGTTGCGGCCGGTCCAGATCGATGCGCTCTCCGTCTCGCCCATCCCGTCGGAGACGAACACCAGCGCGTCGTCCATACCGCTCGGGTAGTAGGCGCTGGCCGCGTGCGCGAGATGGTGCGGCACCTGCACGAACTTTTCGTCCCACGGCCCGTCGCCTAAGCGTTCTCGCAGCACGCTCAGTTGCGCGGCGCGCGACTGGACCTGCTCGAACTCGGCGTCCGCATCGCCCGTCTGCGCGAGCGATGCGGCGACCGCGTCGTAGGCGAAGCCGTGCGCGATGCGATCGACCTGATCGAGCCGCAGGCCGGCTTGGGCCAGCACTGCGTCGATCGCACCGGCCGGAAAGCGCTCGATACCCTTGTGGCCCGTGAAGCGCTCTTCCGCCGCCGCGCCGACGATGCCGCTCGGGCCGACGAGCGCCGCGGCGGCGTCCAGCCCTTGCGTGATGCGCAGTTCACGGCGCTGGATATCCGGGTAATGCTGCTCGCGAAACGAAATAGCGCGGTCCAGCCCGCTAATGCCAAGGACATGCATGACGGCCCCTCTAAAGAAATTCGGATGGTGTCGGGTCGACGCGGACGCTCGGTCAGCGCGCACCCAGTCTCGTGATCAGATGCTCATCGCGCTCGAGCGTCGGGTTAGGCGTCGTCGGCAGCCGGTCGCCGACGAACACCGAGCCGGCGCTCCGCTTGCCTGCGGACGTCCAAACGCCGTCCGACGAAGTGTCATGACTCATTTGAACGATTCCGTTGATTGAATTGAAAATGGGCGGCCGTCAGTTCCGCCCGGTGCTAAGCACCACCTTTCCGGCCACCTTGCGCTGGCGCAGCAGCTCGATAGCGTCCGCCGCCTCCGACAGTTCCATGACGCGCGACACGTGCGGTGCGAGCTTGCCGGCATCGAACCACCCGAACAGCGTGGCGAACGCCTCGCGCACCCAGTCCGGCCGACTCGCCCGGTAGTGCCCCCAGTAGAAGCCCATCACGTCGCAGTTCTTGACCAACAGGAGGTTCGCCGGCACGCGCGGGATCTCACCGCTCGCGAAACCGATGACGACGATGCGCGCCTCGGGCGCGACCACCCGCAGGCTGGCGTCGAACGCGGCCCCACCGACCGGGTCGTACACGACGTTCACGCCCTTCCCGCCGGTTAGCGCCTTCACCTGCTCGCGAAAATCGTCCCGGCCGGCTTCGATCACGTGGTGTGCGCCGTTGCGGCGAGCGGCTTCCCGTTTCTCCTCGGAGCTCGCCACCGCGATCACCGTGGCACCGAGCGCCCGACCCACTTCGACAGCGGTCAGACCGGTGCCGCTGCCCGCGCCGTGCACCAGCAGCGTCTCGCCCTCGCGCAGCTTCGCGCGCCAGGTGAGCGCGCCGTACGACGTACCGTAGGCGATCGCGAAACCTGCGGCGGTCGTGAAATCCATCGACGCCGGTATCCTGAACAGGTTCGCGGCAGGCATCACGACCTCGTCCGCGAAGCCGCCCCACGCAAGGATGCCCATCACCCGGTCGCCGACCGATACCGACGTTACGCCGGGTGCCGTTTCGACGACCGTGCCCGCAATCTCGAAACCGGGCACGAACGGCAGCGCGGGCTTGGTCTGGTAGCGTCCTTCGACGATCAGCGTGTCCGCGAAGTTGATGCCGCACGCATGCACGTCGACGCGCGCCTCGCCCGCCGCGAGCGGCGCCGGCGTCACGTCCCGCAGCGCTAGCGCCCCGGTGCCATCGTAGGCTTCACATACGATCGCGCGCATGGTCGAGCCCCGGACGGACATCTTGTTCGATGCCGGCCGTTGCGGCCGACAACATGGACTCCACCTGTTCCGCAGCCTCGAGCGCGCATCCCCACGACAACGTCACACCGGCCCCGCCGTGCGCGTAGTTGTGCAAGATGCGCGTGCCCGGTACCGCTTCGAGCCGCACGTTGCCGTGCCTGAACGGCCGCAGCCCGGCTCGCACCGGCTCGCCCGGATCGATCTCGACGTTCGCAAGTGCGGGCATGAACTCGATGCCCCGCCGGTACATCTGCCGGATCGGCTCGTGATTGTCGAGCCCGATGTCCGTGTTCCATTCGTCGGCTTCCGCGATCGCGCCGAGCACGATACGGTCCTCGCCGCGCGGCACGATGAACACGATCTCGTCCACGCCCGTCACGTGGTCGTGGGACACGCAATGCGCCTGATCGAGGCGCGGCATCTTGCTGCCGTCGTTCACGAGGCGGATCACGGCGCCGCGTAGCGGATACATCGGCTCGCCGCTCAACTCGCCCGCCCCAAGGCCTGCGCAGTTGACGATCGCATCGACGCCAAACTCCGCCTTCAAACGCTCCTCGTTCGCCTGCAAGTCGCCTTCGATCCGCTGCTGGACGACCCGGATGTCCTTTGCGATCACCTGCCCGAGCAGCCAGGCCATATAGACGTCCGTATCGACCATCGGCGCGAGGTGGCAATACGCGTCGACGAGTCCGATGTCCGGATTCACGCCGTTCTCGCGGATGAGCGCCGGATCGCGCCGGAAGCCCGGCACGTTCTCGCGGATCTCGTTCATCTTCTCGAGATGGAGCGCGTGCTCCTCGATGCGGTTGCGGAAATAGAAATTGACCGGACGGATATAGACACCGGTCGCCGGATCTGCCGCGAGCGTCTCGAACTTGCGGAACGAGACCATGCACCAGTGCTTCGAGCGCTCCAGCGAAACCTCGTCGTGGTGGTAGCCGCAGACGGCGGGCGGCCACTCCCACAGCGCGCCGGCCACGACCGACGTGATGTTTGGCGCGAAGTTCTCGCCGACGACCGTCACGCGGATCCCGCGGTTGTGCAAGCACAGCGCCGTCGTTAGGCCGGCCACGCCGGCGCCGATGACGAGCGCGCGCCCCTTCTCTCCATGTTCCCTCATGTCTTCTCCATAAATCGGTCACGCGACGCGACGTCAAGGCAACCGACAGGAAGTAGCAACGACGGGCGCGCCGCGCCCGCCGCACGGATTACTGCGGACGATCAGTCCCCGGCCGGGGCGCCCGCGCGCGGAACGCGCTCCCGGATCACCGTCGCAAGGCGCTCGATCTCTTCGTCGGGATGGCCCGCGCTGATCAGGACACGCAGGCGAGCCGTACCGCGCGGCACCGTAGGCGGACGGATCGGCGTCACGAAGAAGCCTTCGTCGGCAAGCATCCGCGATGCGCTCATCGTGGCCTCCTCGTCGCCGATGATGATCGGCACGATCGGCGTCTGCGGCTCGGGCATGCCAAGCAACGCCGCGAACGCCTTCGCTTTCGCGAGCGGCCGCCCGACCAGTCCAGGATCGGTGGCGATGATCTCGAGCGACGCGATGGTCGCGGCGACCGTCGCCGGAGGTTGGCCCGTCGTCAGTCCATAGGTGCGCGCGCGGTTGCGGATCAAGTCGATCACCGGGGCCGAGGCAGCGAGGTAGCCGCCGTAGCTGCCCACCGCTTTGCCCAGCGTGCCCATCTTGAGGGGCACGCGCGCGTCGCGCCCGGTTGCGAACGTTGCGCCGCGCCCTTGCCCCACCACGCCGATGCCGTGCGCGTCGTCGGACAACACCCAGGTATCGAAGCGTTCGCCAAGGGCGACCATCTCCTCGAGCGGCGGGATGTCGCCGTCCTGGGAAAACACGCCGTCGGTCAGCAAGATCGCCTTGCCATGCGCGTGCCGGTGCTCGCTGAGCAGCGCCTCGACGTGAGCGAGATCGTTATGCCGGAACGCGATCGTCCGGCCGCGCGACAACTGCGCGCCCGCCCACAGGCAGCCGTGCGCGAGTTCGTCGATGAGGATCAGGTCCTCCTTGCCGACGAGAGCCGGGACGATGCCCGAGTTCGCGAGGTAACCCGAGCCGAATATGCAGGCGGTCTCCGTGCCCATCAGAGCGGCAAGCCGCGCTTCGGCCTCGGCGAACAGCGGGTGATTGCCGGTCACGAGCCGCGATGCGCCGGCACCGGCCCCATATCGGCGAATCGCGGCGATCGCCGCTTCCTTCACCGCCGGATGCTGGGTGAGATTGAGGTAGTCGTTGCACGAGAACGAAAGCAGCCGGCGTCCACCGCGACGGATCCAGATTCCTTCACTTCGATCCGTTTCCGTCAGAGCGCGACGTAAGTTCGACGCGCTCAGCTCCGCGAGCTTTTGTTCTGCAAATAAATCAAGCGAATGAGTCACTGGGCCCCTCTCTTCCCGGTGTTCGGTTCAATGGACATGCGCGCCGCGCTGCCCGCGCGTCCGGCCAAAGGCGATGCCATACCCGCCGTCGGGCATTGCGCCCACCGGTGCATGTCAGTCGTCTGAATGCCGGCCTCGATTCGTCGGCGCACTTTCGGAAAACGCGGGTTACTTTGATGAAAACGAATACGCATCGATACACGCCTCCTTCCATCTCTTATTCATTTGTGACTGGCGTACCGACTCCGCAAGCGCGACTCATAGAGCGCCTCACATAGACGATGCCATTTTTTCTTTGGCGACTTGCACGCAAGACATTTTCGGATCCGATCGTTTTATGATCGCATCCTCACGAAAGCGCTTTTGCAAGAAAAGGAAAAAGCTGCCGCGGGACGTCAGGCGCCCACAGACACTCCGTTGAAATCACGCTTGTCGATCACATCAGTGTCACATTGCTCGGCAAGTTGCTTTTGGTATCTCTCAGGTTATTGATTTTTTGAATCGTCTCTTATCCGTGAACCGGTACCAGCAAACGAGAAACCTCTCGCCTCGGTCGCTGAATCCTGTCTGCATTGTTTCCGGATTGAAAAACAGGAAGGCATGCCCGAACGGCGAATTCAACGCCGACCGACAGACTCGGGGAGTTCTTCAACAGGTCATTGCAATAATGAATCGCCCTCTGCCAACAGTTGAAATGTTCGCGAACTGAAAGCTTATCGAGACGGCAAAGTAGCATACGGCTTTTTCGAAGTCAACCTTATTAGCATTGCCATGTCAGGCACTCATGCGAGGCCATAAAATTCAATACTTTGCGAATTTGACTTGATTGTGACTTCAATCGTGGACGATGGTATGCCGATTAGATAGACCTACTATAAATAATAGGTAATTGACCAAACGTTCAATTCAGACAGCGCCATTGACGCACTTGGACGATTCATTTCCTCCCGGCACCGGCTTCGCCGATTAGCTGCCCGTGCTACCGCTCCGGCTGCAATTGATCGGGGGCGGGCACCCCCGGCGGTAACGGCTGGCCCAACGCAAGGCGCATCGCCGCAATCTCCTGTTGCTGCTCGACGATGATCTCTTGCGCGATGCGTCGCAGGGTTTCATTGCGGCCATAACGCAATTCGGCTTGCGCCATATCGATCGCGCCCTGGTGATGCGGGACCATCATCGCGACGAAATCGCGATCGATGTCGCCGCTCGGCTTGACCTCCATGCCGGTCATCATAGTCGTCATGGCCTCGTCGTTTTCGGCGAGAAACGCCGCCTCTGCGTCGCCGGTAGCGACGTTTTGAGCCCACGCGAGGGCGGGCGCCATGCTCGTGGCGGAGAGGGCGATACCGATCGCAAGCGCACACGGCCGGAGAGACATACGGCAGTTCATTTGAGCCTCCTTCGAAAATGGAACAGCACGAATGAAGGCCAACACCACCCCGCCGCCTTTATTCCCACCGGCTCAAGGACTCGGTTGACGCGGTGCGCGCGCCGGGGCGGGAATAAACTCGGGCTACGTGTGTTCGCCTCTAGAAGGTGATGAGGCGCGGCGCCATCCCGGCCGCCGCGCAAGCACGCGCTTGGTAGACGAATGGATATCCGAAACGAACTGGCGGCGCACGTCCCGCGTCTACGCCGCTATGCCAGAGCCCTGCTGCACAATCGGGAACTCGCCGACGATCTCGTCCAAGACACGCTCGAGCGCGCATTGGACCGCGCCGCGCTATTTACGCCCGGCACCGATTTGCGCGCGTGGCTCTTCACGATCATGCACAACCTGTTCGCCAATCAGGCGCGCCGGGCGTCGGTGCGCGCCTTGCATGTGAGCGTCGACGACGAACATCTCGACGAACGCGAGTTCGCAGTGCCGGCGTCTCAAACGCGGTCGCTGGAAGTGAGGGACCTCGATGCCGCGTTGCAACGGCTGCCGCACGAGCAGCGCGCCGTCGTGCTGCTCGTGGGGCTTGAGGAGATGAGTTATGCCGAGGTGGCATCGATGCTGGACGTGCCGATCGGCACCGTGATGTCGCGACTGTCGCGCGGCCGCGAAAAGCTCAGAACGTTGATGACGGGCGCACGCCCCGTCGAAAAGCTACGGGTGGTGAAGTGAAAGACGAGACGAATGCAATCGACGATGCCGAACTGCATGCCTACGTGGACGGCGCATTGCCCGACGCACGGCGTATCGAGATCGACGCGCTCGTTGCCCGGCACCCTGATCTCGCCGAGCGCGTAAGCCACTACCGTTCGCTCGGTGCGCTGCTTCACGAGCGCTACGACCGCGTGCTGGACGAACCGATCCCGGCGCGTCTGCAAACCTCGCTGCACGGCAAGGCGCGCGGATCGATGCCGCACCGGTATCGCTGGATGGCGCTTGCCGCCACGCTCGTGCTCGGCATCGGCATCGGCGTCGGGGTCGATTCGGGGGTGCGCCACTTGTCGGACGGCACCTTCGCGCTCGCGAGCAACGACGCCGCGCACGCGGTAACCGCTCAGACGGGAACCGGCTTCGCAGAGCAAGCGGCCATCGCGCACGTCGTCTACATGCCCGCCGTCGATCGTGCGGCCGGCGCCGCCGAGCAAGACGAGCGTCAATTCGTACGCTGGCTGACGGACCGCCTGGGGACGAACATCCATCCGCCGTTGCTGTCCCGCGCCGGATTCGAGCTGACGGGCGGCCGCTTGTTACCGGGCGCCGAAGGACCGACCGCGCTGTTCATGTATCGCGATCAGCAAGGCGAGCGCGTCACCTTATGTATCGCGCGCCGCAAGCCGAGCACGCATGCAACCGCTTTCAAGCTCTATCGGGACGGCCCCGTGAACGTGTTTTACTGGGTCGACGGCGATTTCGGCTATGCGGTCTCGGGCGGAATCGATCGCAACGTATTGCTTGGGCTCGCACGAGCGGTGCATGAACAGTTGGAGGCCGGCACGGCGGGATAACGTCGGGCCGGTATTCGCCGCGCAAGGGATCGTTCTCGTTCCCTTTGCGCGGCCTCGCCCACGCTTGTTATAATTCGATCAACTTTCCGCTAAGAACGTAACGTGGTCGATAAGGTACTCGATATGCGGTACTCGATAGGCGGCCCTTCCAACGCTTAGCAAGCGCTTCTTCACAGAATCGATGCTCAAACCCGATCGCCTACGCGCGCTCGCCGATGCGCTCGCCAAACAAAGCGTCATGCGCTTGCGCGATGCCGCTGCCTTGCTTGGCGTGTCGGAAATGACGGTCCGGCGCGATATCTCGGCCAACCCCGAACGCTTTACCTATCTCGGCGGCTACATCGTCAGTGCGGCCAACGTGCCGAACGCGGCGGGCTATTCGCTCGAGCAGGAAGAGGATCACTTCGCGCCCGCCAAGGCGCAAGCGTCCGCGCACGCGGCTGAGCTCATCGCCGACAGCGAAACGATCTTCATCGATTGCGGTTCGACGCTCACGACGCTCGCGCGCCTGATCCCGGCGGACATCCAAATCACCGTCGTCTGCTACTCGCTCAATATTGCCGAGATTTTGCGCCGCATGCCCAACGTACGGATGATTCTGCTCGGCGGCGTTTATGTGCCCTCGTCCGATTCGTTCACGGGCGACGAAAGCCTCGAGATGCTCAGGCGCATGGGGATCAACAAGGCCTTCATCTCGGCCGGCGGGATCGACAGCGCGCGCGGCGTCACGTGCTGGAATTTCCACGAGGTGGCGATCAAGCAAGCGGCGATGGCGAATGCCGTGGAAAGCCATCTCGTCGCCGATTCGAGCAAGTTCGGCGTCGTCAAAGCCGTGCGATTCTCGCAGATCGACGCCTTCGACTCGGTCATCACCGAAAAGGGACAAGAGCGGCGTAAGCGCAGCGCGTAAAGCGCGCGGCGCTTCGAAATCAGCCGCGCCGGCGTAAGGCGAACAGCACGCCCGCGACGAGAATGAAGGCGCCGACGATGACCTTCTGCCAGGTGCTCGGCACGCCGACGAGAATCAACGTGTTATCGACAAGCGTCACGAGTGCGACGCCGAGCAGCGTGCCCAGCACGGTACCGCTGCCGCCGGTGATACGTGCGCCGCCGAGGATCACGGCGGCAATCACGTCGAGTTCGGACCCCACGAGATCGAACGGATTCGCGAGCCGATTGTTCGACACGTGCAAGATGCCGGCGATGCCCGCGAGCATCCCCGTATAGCCGAAGACGAACAAGTGCACGGCGCGCACGTTGTACCCGAGCCGCTGCGCGATCGTGAGACTGCCCCCCATCGCATAGACCGCGCGTCCCATCATCGTCCGATTGAGCACCCACCAGGTTACGACGGCCGCCGCCGCCAACGCGAGCACCGAGACGGGCAAGACCGCATCGAGACCGTCGACCGTGCGATACGCGAGCAGCGGAATGCGGCCGAAGCGATCCATGCTGTGCGGGATGTTCATGAAAAACGTCGTGCCGACGAACGTCAGCAACAGACCGCGATAAAGGTATTGCGTCCCGATCGTGACGATCAGCGACGGCGCCTTGAGCCGATGCACGAGCAAGCCGTTGACGAGCCCGAGCACGACGCCACCCACGGCCCCCGTCAGCAAGATGAGCCCGAACGGCGCATCGGGCCACCACGCGAAGACGGCCTTCGTGATCGAATACATCGTCAACGCCGCGATCGCCGTAAACGACACGTCGATGCCGCCCGAAGCGAGCACCACGAGCGTCCCGAGCGCGAACAGCGACGTCGTCGTCGCCGAATGGAGCAGATCGAACAGCGTCGCCCATTGAAGAAAACGCGGATTGATCGCCGCGACCACAATGCACGAGATTACGATTAGGCCGCCGGGCAGCCATTCGGGGCGACGCACGAGCTTGGTGCGCCAATCGGCGGGCCGACGCCGGCCGGCGATATCGACGGAATCGGTTGAACTCATCGTCTGATTCATATGTGTCGCATCCTTCGATTCAAGCCGCCTGCGCGAGCAGCGCGCGATAGAGTTCGGCTTCCGTCAGGCCGTGCGCCGCGTATTCGCCGGTGACGCGCCCCTTGCTCATCATCAAGATCCGATCGCAGTTTTGCAGCAACTCGGGGAAGTCGTCGCTGATCAGCACGATCCCGATGCCGCGCTCGGACAGCGATTGCATGATGCGATAGATGATGTCTTTCGAGCCCACGTCGACACCGACCGTCGGGCCGTGCAGGATCAGCACGCGCGGATCGATCGCCAGCCACCGGCCGATCAGGACGCGCTGCTGGTTGCCGCCCGAGAGCGATTGCACGGGCTTGTCGATATCGGGCGTCGCGATCTGAAGATCCGTCACCGTTTGCTGCGCCAACAAGCGGGCCCGCTTGCGATCCAACCCGCCGAAGCGGTCGCGCAAGCTCGAGATCATCGCCGTAACGACGTTGTCGCGAATCGACTTGTCGAGAAAGAGCCCTTCGCTCAGGCGGTCCTCGGGGACATAGCCGATCCGATACCGCTTCGCATCGGCGGGCGTGGCCAGCGAGATCGGCATGCCGTCGAGCGCGATCGAACCCGCGTCGGCCGGCGCGACGCCGGCCAGCGCTCTTGCCAATTCGTTGCGCCCCGAGTCGAGCAAGCCGGTTACGCCCAGAATCTCGCCGCGGCGCAACGAGAACGACACGTCTCGGAACTGCCGAGCGCGACCGAGCCCGCGCACGGCCAGCACGATCTCCGCGGCCTCGGGTGCCTGCGACCGGTAACGCGCGTGCGCCAATTCTCGGCCCGTCATCAACTCGCTCAATTGGGCTTTCGTATATTCGGCGATCGGCCCTTGCGCGACCTTGCGGCCGTCGCGCAGCACGATCACTTCACCGCCGATCGCATAGCATTCGTCGAGCTTGTGGCTGACGAAGAGCACGGTCACGCCTTGTGCACGCAAGCTCGCCAGGACCGCAATGAGATTGGCCACTTCCTTTTGCGTGAGCGAAGTCGTCGGCTCGTCCATGATCACGAACTTCGCTTCGCTTGCGATCACGCGCGCGATCGCCACGAGTTGCCGCGTGGCCAACGGCAGCGTTTCGACGATCGTCGTTTGGAACTCGCTATCGAACGGCAAGCCGACCGACTCCAGCGCACGCGCGGCGCGCCGCGCCATTTCGCGTCGATCGAACGTGCGCGCGAGCCGCCCGCCGTGCTCGGCCAACTCCGACGTGAGCGCGACGTTTTCCGCCACGCTCATGTTCGGCAGAAGCGAGAGATCCTGATAGACGGTCTCGATACCGGCCGCCAGCGCCTCGAGCGGCGTGAGCCGCGCATGGCGCTCGCCTTGCACGACCAGCTCGCCCTCGTCGGGCGGCTGCGCGCCCGAAATGATCTTGATCAGCGTACTCTTGCCGCAGCCGTTTTCGCCGAGCAGGTGATAGATCTGGCCGCGCTCGAACGTCAACGTCACGCCGCGCAGCGCGTAGACGCCGGTAAAGCGCTTATGTACGTCGATCACTTGCAGCAAGGGATTCGAAACCGCTTCGTCGTTCATCTCGTTGCGTCCGCTCGCATCGATATCCGCCCTAGGACGCGAGCGGCAGGCCGCCCGCGTCTTCGGAACATCAGAAGTTGTACTGCTTGTAGTTCGACTTATCCACGCTGACCCAGCCTTGTCCGCGCACGATGACACCCTTGCCCGGGCCTTTCGTCACTGTCACTTTCTCGTAGCCGGGCAAGCCGAGATTCATCCCCGTCTGCACCGTCTTGCCGTCGAGCAGCATCTTCGCGATCTTGTTCATCGCCAAGCCGGCGAGTTTCGGATCCCAGAACGCGATGCCGTTGATCGCACCGCTTTCGAGGTACTTGCCCGCCTCGGTCGGCAGCCCGGTGCCGAACACGCAAACCTTGCCGACGAGACCGGCTTCCTCCACCGCGCGCCCGATGCCGAGCACGTCGAGCGAGGACGAACCTTGGAAGCCCTTGATGTCGGGATGCTTGCGCAGCACTTCCTTCGCTTGCTCATACGCGCGCTCGCCGTCGTTGTTCGTCTCGATGTTCGTCTCGACGAGCTGCATTTTCGGGAACTTCTTCTTCGCGTTGTCGATGCCGCCGTCGGCCCATTGCACTTGCGAACGGCTGCCGAGCGAGCCCACGAACGTCGCCCACTTGCCTTCGTCGTGCATGCAGCTTGCAAGGCGGTCGTTGAGCGCGGCGCCGTAGGCGCTGTTGTCGAACGCCTCGACGTCGACCATCGTGTTCTTCTCGTTGTCGGCCTCGTGCGTCACGACCTTGATGCCGCGATCCATCGCCTTCTTCAGCGCGGGTTCGAGCGTCGGCGGATCGTAGGGCACCACGGCGATCGCGCTGACCTTCTTCGCGATCAGGTCTTCGATGATGCGCAACTGCTGTGCGGCATCGGCCTGACCCGGTCCCGTCTGATAGGTCGTGACGCCGGGGTTGTCCTTCGCGAACTGCTTCACGCCCTCGTCCATCCGATTGAACCAGCTAATGCCCGTCACCTTCACCACCGTGACGATCGTTTCGTTCGTCGCCGCGTGCGCGGCGAACATCACGCCCGCGCCGAGCGCGCAAGCGGCGAGCGCGAGGCTCGTTCGTTTCAGCTTCATCTGCGTTGTCTCCTTCCTTTTTCCTCGACGCCCCTTGTTTGCGCTGACGGATACCCGAGGCCAGATGTCCGTCGACTGCCGAATCTAACTCGCGATGCTCCTCACCCGCCCGTCTCGCGCTTGGCGCCCGGCGCGGCCGCGGCGCGCCCGAAGCGCACGATCGAGCGCAGGTGATCGCCGTCGGCAAATGCCAACGAGACGAGCAGCAAGAAGCCCCACGTGCAATCGCCGAAGAACTGCGAAACGCCGAGCAAATTGAATAGACTCGAGAGCAATTGCAGGACCGTCGCGGCGAAAAACACGCAGACGATGCGACCGTACCCGCCCGCCGGATTCACGCCGCCCATGACGGCGATGAGGATGGCGATCAAAAGGTAGGAACTGCCGTAGTCCCATTTCGCGCTCAGCGTATGCGACACGCTGACGAGCCCGGCAAGCGAGGCGAGCAAACCGCACATCGTGTAGGTGGCGATCAGCATGCGCTCGCAGCCGATGCCGGCGTAGAACGCCGCGCGCGGATTGGTGCCCATCAAGTAAAGCCGCAACCCGAACGGCGTGCGCTTGAGAAGCCAGCCGAGAATGACCACCGCCGCGATAAAGATGCAAAACGAAATCGGCACTTGGAAAAATGCGCCGTTGCCGATGTCGGCAAGGGGCTCGACATAGTCGACATGCACGGAGGCGCCGTTACTTAACGCCACGGCGAAACCCGTGAATACCAGTTGCGTGCCGAGCGTGCTCAAAATCGGCGTGAGCCGCAGCCGCGCGATGACGAGACCGTTGATCAAGCCCCCGATCAAACCCATCGTCACGACGACGACGCAAAAGAGCGTCGTGTAAAGCACCGGCGAATCGTCGCCGCTGACCCACTTCGGCACGAGGAGGGCTGCGATCATCGCCGACAGGTTGGCGAGCCCCACCCCCGACAGATCGATGCCGCCGTTGCCCGAAAGCATCGACAACATGATGCCGAGCGCGAGCAAGCCGACTTCGGGCAGTTGCGATCCCATCGACTGGAGATTGTCGATGTCGACGAATTGGCCGTGCGATAGCCACACGGCCACGATCACGACGAGCACGTTGACGCTGAGCAGAAAGTTCAACTGTCTGTCGCCGAACCACTTGCCGATTTCGAACGAGCCTTTCATGGACGATGCCCTCTTCGCGATGCGTGATGCGTGATGCTCGATGCTTGACGCTCAGTGCGTGCTACCTGCTCCTCGATGCTCGACATCCGCGGGAGCCTACCGGGCGAGCCGCTATGCGGAGACGGCCGAGCCCGCGCCGAGCAAGGCGTTGACTTCGGCCAAGCTTGGCATCGACGGCGCCGTGCCGGCTCTTGTCACCGAGATGCCGGCGAGCGCGCAGCCGAAACGGACGGCATCAAGCGGTGCATCGCCGCGCGCGAGCGCAGCCGCGAATCCGCCGGTGAAGCCGTCGCCGGCGCCGGCTGTCTCCACGACGCTCCCGCAGCGATATGCCGGCACGAGCACCGACTGGGTACGCGAGTGCAGCAGCGCACCGGTCTCGCCCAGCGTGACGATGACCGCGCCCGCGCCTTTATCGAGGAGGATATTCGCGGCGCGGCGCGCGTCGTCGGCCGATGCGATCGCCACGCCCGTCAGCGCGGTCGCCTCGGTTTCGTTCGGCGTGACGTAGTCGCACAGCGGGAAGATGTCGTCGGGCAGCGGCAGGGCCGGCGCCGGATTGAGCACCGTTTGCACGCCGTGCTTGCGCGCGATTTCGAGCCCCCTGCGCGCCGCCGCCACGGGTTGCTCCAACTGCGTGACGAACACCTGGGCCGCGGCGATATCCGCTTCGATCGCTTCGGCATCTTGCGCGCCAAGCGTCCCCGCCGCGCCGGCCGCCACGATGATCGCGTTCGAACCCGTTTGCGCATCGACGAAGATGTGCGCCGCACCCGTCGCCATTCCATCGACGACCGTCGCGCGTGCGGCGATGCCTTCGGCCCGCCACGTTTCGCGCGCGATCGCCCCGAAGGCGTCGTCACCTAGACGCGTGCAAAACACGACCTGCGCGCCCGCGCGCGCCGCCGCCACGGCCTGGTTCGATCCCTTGCCGCCCGGCCCCATCGCGAACGCGGAGCCCGCGATCGTTTCGCCGATGACGGGCATGCGCTCGGCCCGAAATGCGAGGTCGGTGACGTAGATGCCGAGGATGACGACGCGCCCGCTCATTTGCCGCGCTCCGCGCGCTGCACTTCACTCGGGGCGTCGGGGGCAAGGATGACGCCCTTCGCAAACACGAAGCAGCCGTAGCCGCGCGTTTCGCCCGTTGCGATGACGCAATAGGCCTTGCGGGCGCGCGCATAGAACGCGTGTCGTTCGATCGGGGCGAACGGTACCGAGCGGCCCTCGGCGTGGTCGACCTCGGCTTGCGCCTCGCGTTGGACGTTGGGGATCGCGTGCGGATCGCCGACGACTTCCATGCGCATCGCCGGCGCCTGAACGAAGGTATCGAGCGGCAGCACCGAGAGCACGGCGCGCACCGCTTGCGCCGAATCGGCGCCGTCGATGCGCAAGAGCTTACCGAGCACGGTTGCACGGGCCACCGAATCGGCCGGAAAGTTGGCGTCGCAAATCACGACTTCGTCGCCGTGGCCCATCGCGCGTAGCGCATGGAGCACGTCCGCGTTCAGCAGCGGGTCGAGATGTTTCAGCACGTTGTCTCCTTTCTTTAATCGTTCGTTATTCGGCGCCGCGTTGCGCGCACCGCATGCGGGCGAGGCACGTCAGTCGCCGTACGGAATCCATATATTCTTAACTTGCGCGGCATGACGCAAGAAGGGCATTCCTTCAGCAGATCGATCGAACCAATCGAGGCGACGACCGTAATCGACGAACGTTCGCTTCAAATTGCCGATCGACTCGCTCTCGACGAGCGTCGAATGCCGCGCGAGGCCGAAGCACCACAGGGCGTCGACGTCGTCGTGCTTGGCCAGCGCCGGCAGCAACGTATCGCGTGCGCCGGTGACGATATTGAGCGTTCCCGCCGGAACGTCCGATGTTTCGACGACTTGATACAGATCCGTGGCCATCAACGGGCACGCCTCGCTCGGCAATGCCACCACGCGATTGCCGAGCGCGAGCGCCGGCCCGATCAGCGAGATCAGCGCAAGCAGCGGCGCTTCGTCGGGGCACGCGATCCCGACGACGCCCAGCGCTTCGGGCATCGCGAGCGCAACGCCACGCAGCGGCGGCGTATGAACGGCGCCGTCGTATTTGTCGGCCCATGCGGCGTACGTGAAGAGCCGAGCGATCGACGCGTCCACCTCGCGCTTGGCCGCCCCGGCATCGCATTGCGCGCGGCGCTCGAGCTGACCGGCAAATTCCTCGGCGCGCGCCGATAGGTTCTCGGCCAGGAAGTAAAGCACCTGGGCACGGGCATGCCCGCTCATCTGCGTCCACTTCGTCGCGGCGCGCGCCGCGGACACCGCATCGCGCACGTCCTTGCGATTGCCGTCCGCGATTTCGCCGACCAGCGCGCCGCTAGGCGCATGGACGGCGCGCGAATTGCCGCCGTCGGCACGCGTTTGCTTGCCGCCGATGAAAAGCTTCGCCGTCCGATCGACGAAAGCCGCGCCGGCAACACGATCGGCAAGCCGCTCGTCTGCCTCGGCACCGCGCGACTTTTCCGCCGAGGCCTCGCGCAGCGCGCCCTTGCCCCAGGCGGCGGGCTTCAGATATTCATAGGCGCCCTCGCGCCCGCCTTCTCGACCATAGCCCGATTCGCGATAGCCGCCGAAGCCGACGCTCGCATCGAACAAATTGGTCGCGTTGACCCAAACGACGCCGCAAGCGAGCTGCGGCGCGATATCGAGGGCACGCCCGATCGTCTCGCTCCATACGCTGGCGGCCAAGCCGTAGCGCGTGTTGTTGGCGAGCGCGACGGCCTCCTCCGGCGTGCGGAAACTCATCGCCGTCAGCACGGGCCCGAAGATCTCCTCCTGCGCGAGCGTGCAGGCCGGCGCGACGTTGGTGACGAGCGTCGGCGGGTAGTAGGAGCCGCCGGCGTTCGGCAACGCGACTTCGCTCGGTTGCCAGACGTCGCAGCCTTCACGGCGCCCCGTTTCCACGAGCGACTCGATCCGCGCGAGCTGCACGGGATCGACGATCGCGCCCATGTCGATCGTCTTGTCGAGGGAAGGTCCCACGCGCAGCGTCGCCATGCGACGCTTGAGCTTGGCGATGAAACGCGCCTCGATGCCCTCTTGCACGAGCAAGCGCGAGCCCGCGCAGCACACTTGCCCTTGGTTGAACCAGATCGCGTCGACGACGCCCTCGACGGCGCCGTCCAAATCGGCGTCCTCGAACACGATGAACGGCGACTTGCCGCCCAGCTCCAGCGTCAACGACTTGCCCGAGCCGGCCGTCACGGCACGAATCGAGCGCCCCACTTCGGTCGAGCCGGTGAACGCGATCTTTTGCACGTCCGGATGTTCGACGAGTGCGGCGCCCGTACGCCCGTCGCCGGTGACGACGTTGAGCACGCCGTCGGGTAGCCCGGCTTGGCTGGCCAGTTCGGCAAACAGCAGCGCCGTGAGCGGCGTGTACTCGGCCGGCTTGAGCACGACACAATTGCCGAGCGCGATCGCGGGCGCGACCTTCCACGCGAGCATCAGCAACGGAAAATTCCACGGCACGATCTGACCGATGACGCCGAGCGGCGCCCAACCGGCGAACTCCGTTTCCTGCAATTGCGCCCAGCCGGCGTGATGCAGGAAGTGCCGCGCGACGAGCGGCACGTCGAGGTCGCGCGTCTCGCGGATCGGCTTGCCGTTGTCGAGCGCCTCGAGCACCGCGAACAAACGGCTGTGCCGCAGCACCATGCGAGCGAGCGCATACAGATGCCGCGCGCGACCGGGGCCGCCCAAGGCGAGCCAAGCCGGCTGCGCCGCGCGGGCGGCAGCCACCGCCGCGTCGATATCGGCGGCGCCGCCTTGCGCGACTTGTGCCAGCGCCTCGCCGGTGGACGGCGCGTGCACCGCGAGGCGCTCGCCCGATGCGCTCGCGCGCCAGGCGCCGCCGATGAAATGGCCGAACGCGGCGTCGTGCCGCTCAAGCCAGGCGCGGGCAGGTTGATCGTCCTCGGGGGCCGGGGCGTAGTCCATCGTCTGAAAGTATTGCGCAACGCTCATCGCGGATCGCTCACGCTACGGGGTGACGGTTGAAAGCCGAATAGCGGCCGGTGACGTGATGCTCGAGCTGGCGCTCGATATCGGCGAGCAGGCTCGACGCGCCGATCCGAAAGAGCGACGGCTCGAGCCATTCGCGCCCCAGCTCTTCCTTCATCAGCACTTGATAGGCGAGCGCGGCCTTGGCGGTCGATACGCCGCCCGCGGGCTTGAAGCCGACGAGCGCACCCGTGCGCTCGCGGAACTCGCGAATCATCCGCACCATCACGAGCGAGACGTCGAGCGTGGCGTTCACGCTCTCCTTGCCCGTCGACGTCTTGATGAAATCCGCGCCGGCCATCATGCAGACCATCGAGGCCTTCGCGACGTTGACCAACGTGCGGATGTCGCCGGTGGCTAAGATCGCCTTCAGATGCGCGGCGCCGCAGGCGGCCCGGAATTCGCGCACTTCGTCGTAGAGCGCGCGCCAATTGCCGGTGAGGATGTGCTCGCGCGTGACGACGATGTCGATCTCCGCCGCACCGTCGGCCACCGATGCTTCGATCTCTTTGAGCTTGAGCGGATGCGGGTTCAGGCCGGCCGGAAATCCAGTCGAGACCGCCGCCACGGGAATGCCCGTCCCGGCCAGCGCGTCGGCGGCGGCCGCCACGAAGCGGTGATAGACGCAGACGGCGCCCGTCGCAATCGAATCGGGCGGCAGGCCCAGCGACTCGATCAAATCGGCGCGCACCGGACGGCGCGCCTTCGCGCAGAGGCGCCGGACACGCCCCTCGGTGTCGTCGCCGCTCAATGTGGTCAGATCGATGCAGGTGATCGCCTTGAGCAACCAAGCCGCCTGCGCATCCTTCTTGACGGAGCGGCGCGCGGCCAGCGTGGCAGTGCGCCGCTCGACGGCCGACGAGTTGACACGCAAGCCGTCGATCCAGGCAGCGTCGAACGGCACGCCGCGATTGCGCACGTCGTGCGCAAAAGCGAGACCGGGCGGGACGACGATCGAATGAGTTGAGGCGTCGGACATAGGCACGGGCGTTGTGCAACGCACAACATCCCCTGATGGGTTGTTTCCATCGATCCTATTCCGATGAAACGATCGTGACAATACGCCGTTACAATTTTATCTAATCGCCCGGGTGAGTCCCACGGCAGGCGGCGGCACCTCGATCACGCGGCCCTACCGATCTTGTTCGGTTTTCATCACCCGGCCCACAACATCGAGAAAGTGCGCGAGATCGGGCGTGCTTTTGACGGGGTCTTTCGCTGCGTCGTCCCATCGGCGCAGCAGCACGGCTTCCTCGGCAAACGGCTTCTCGATGAACGCTCGCGCCTGTTGCGCGTCGAACACGCCGCCTTGCAACGCGAGGCTGCGCACCGAATCCGCCGACAGCCGCGCGGCATATCCGCCATCGACCGCGCATAGATAGCGCTTCGCGTCGACATGCAGCCGGATCGGTTCAAGCACGCTATCCGGCAGCACGGGCCGCAGAAACGGCAAGACGAAGTATTGATGGCGATCGTCGATGCCGCGCTCGCTCGGCGTCTGCCCTTGCAGGTTCAGCAGATGCCCGAGATCGTGCAAGAACGCCGCGGCGACGAGCGTGCCGGGCGCGCCCGCTTCCTGCGCCAGCGCCGCGCTTTGCAGCGCATGCTGCAATTGGGTAACGGGTTCGCCGCTATAGGCAATCTCGCCGTGGCGTTCGAACAGAAAGCGAATATCGCCGAGACTCAATGCCATCGCGTCACTCCCAAGGCAGCGAAAACGTCTTCACGTTCGTGAAGCTTTTCATCGCTTCTTGCACGCCTTCCTTGTAGCCGAGGCCCGAATCCTTGATGCCGCCGAACGGCGTCAGCTCGATGCGATACCCGGGCACTTCCCATACGTTGACGGTGCCCACGTGCAATTCGTTGACGAAGCGCGCAATCCAATCCTGCCGGTTCGTGCAGAGCCCGGACGACAAGCCGAACGGCGTGCCGTTGCTCAAGGCGATCGCCTCGTCGATCGAGTCGAACGTCATGATGGGCGACACGGGGCCGAAGGTCTCCTCGCGCACGAGCGTCATAGACGGCACGACCCGATCGAGCACGGTCGGCGCATACGACGCGCCGTCGCGGCGATGGCCCGCGAGCAGGCGCGCGCCCGCTGCGATCGCTTCGTTCACGCGCGCCTCGAACGTGCAGGCCGCCTGCTCGTCGATGACGGTTCCCATACGGTTGGCCGCATCGAACGGATCGCCGTACGTCCAAGCCCGCGTCATCTGCACGACGCATTCGGTGAATGCATCGGCCACACGCCGATCCACGAGCATCCGTTTGACCGCCGTGCAACGCTGCCCCGAATTGCGATAGGAACCTTGCACGGCCAATTGCGCCGCACGTTCCACGTCGGCATCCTCGAGCACGATCAGCGGATCGTTGCCGCCCAATTCCAGCACCGTGCGCCGGTAGCCGGCCCGGCTCGCGATATATTTGCCGATCGCCACGCCGCCCGTGAACGTAACGAGCGAAACGAGCGGGTGCGAGATCAGCGTGTCGGCGATTTCGCGCGGATCGCCTGTGAGAACTTGTAGCATCGGCGCGGGCAGCCCCGCTTCATAAAGCAAGTCGGCCAGCCACAACGCCGAAAGCGGCACCTTCTCCGATGGCTTGAGTACCACGCGATTGTTCGTCGCGATCGCCGGCGCGACCTTATGCGCGACTTGGTTCATCGGATGGTTGAACGGTGTAATCGCGACGATCACGCCCGGCAGCGGCTCACGTTGCGTGAACACGCGGCGGCGCTTGCCGTGCGGCGTCAGATCGCAAGAAAAGCTTTGCCCGTCGTCGTGCAGCGCCTCGAGCGCGGCGAACTTGAACACGTCGGCAACGCGGCCGATCTCGTAGCGCGAATCTTCTTTCGACAGGCCCGATTCGAGCGAAATCAAATCGGACGCAGCCTCGGTGCGCTCGCGCAACAGGGCGGCCGCGCGCTCGAGGATCTGCGCTCGCTCGAAACGCGTGAGCGTCGGCCGGTAGGCAGCCGCATATTCGAACGCGGCGCCGACGTCCTCGACGCTCGCAAGCGGCACCGTCCCCACGCGCAGCCCGCTATACGGATCCAATACGTCGAACGTGCGCGCTCTTGCCGCGCGCTCGCCGCATAGGCGCAACGCTTCGGCGCGAAATGCATCGTGATCGTGGACCGCTGTGTCGAGCCGGGCGTTCATGCTTGCCTCGCGTGATTGAGGGCGATATCGAAGACGTCGAAATTGCGCAAGCGACGCCCGTCGAATAGCCGATCGATCTGCTCAACGCGCCGATTGAACGCGAGCGGCACCGTTTGCTCCGAGAGTCCGCCGTGCGAACGCAGCGGCACGGTGAGCCCCGAAAGGTCGTGGGCGGCGCGGCGCGAGCCGATCGTCACATCGCGACGCGAGACGACGACGATATCGCCGATGCGTTCGGGCATCAGTTCGAAACGCTCGCTCGCTTGCGCGTTGCCGATCGCCAACTCGATCCCGTCGAGGGCGCCGATGCGCGCGATCGCAGGTTCGATATCGGCAGGCTCGCTCAGATAAACCGTAGCGAACGAGCCGAGCGCGCCGTGATGGACGACATACGGATCGGTGATCGGCAACACGACGCGCGAGCGCGACGCGCCGAGCCAGCCGTCCAGTTCGTCCTGCAAGTAGACGACATTGGGCTCGCCCGTCTTCGGATCGTGCTTCGCATTCATGCCGTGATCGGCCGTCAGCCCGATCGTCCAGCCCAGTGCGTCGAGCCGCGCCAGATAGCCGTCCATCATCGCGTAGAACGCATTGGCGCCTTCGCTGCCCGGTGCGCATTTGTGCTGCACGTAGTCGGTGGTCGATAGGTACATGAGGTCCACCTCGCCGCGCTCGGCCAAGCGCACGCCGGCGGCGAACACGAACTCGGAGAGCCCGGCGCTGTAGACATCGGGCACCGGTAATCCGGTGAGTCCGCAGGCATCGTCGATCCCGTTTTCGGCCAGCGTGGTGCGGTCGGCCTTCTCGGCGGAGAAGCAGATGCCCTCCAATTGCCAACCGAGCAGACGCCGCAGCTTGTCCTTGGCCGTCACGACGGCCACGCGGGCGCCGGCTTGCGCTGCTGCGGCGAGCAGCGTGCCGGCGCGCAAATAGGCCGGATCGTTCATCATGACTTCGGCGCCCTCGCCATCGTTCGCGCGCGGATCCCAGAAGTAGTTGCCGCAGATGCCATGAATCGAAGGCGGCACGCCGCAGACGATCGAAAGATTGTTGGGGTTCGTGAACGAGGGCATCACGCAATCGGCGCGCATGGCCGTGGCGGCGTCGCCGGCGAGCAAGCGCGCGATGAACGGCGCCGCGCCCGAGGCCGCGGCGGCCTCGAGATAGTCGAACTCGCAACCGTCGACACAGACGACGGCCACCGGCCGCGCGGCGAGCCCTCGCAAGTCGTACGCGCGCCCGTTCACGTGGATGATGGCGCCGTCATCCGGCCGTTCATTTGCCTGCTGCATTGCGTTCCTCGTTTTCAAAGTATTCGTCGCCGCGTCGAGCCACGCGCCCGACAGCCGTTTGTCTCGCACGCGCCAATCCGCCTTCCACATGCGCATGCATCGCCGCCGCCGCGGCCTCGCCGTCGCGCGCCGCCAGCGCCGCGACGATCTCGCGGTGCTCGGCCAAAGAGCGTTGCGCCGCGTCGTCCGTCACCGCCAACGCCGCCCGGCGAAACAAGTTGAGTTCGCCGACCAAGCGCCGATACGTCTCCGCGAGCTTCGCATTGCCGACCTGCGCGACGATCGCGTCATGAAACGCGATGTTTTCTCGCGCATAGGCACCGCGATCCGCCGCCGCGAGTGCCGCCTGCATCCGCTCGAGCGACGCCGAAAGCACCGCGATTCCGGCAGCGCTTATGCGCTGCGCGAGCATCCGGCACGCGGCCTCCTCCAGCACGGCCCGCACGGTGTAGATCTCCGCCGCTTCCGTAAGCGTGACCGTCCGCACGAACACGCCGCGATTCTTGTGCGTTTGCACGAGCCCGATTTGCTCGAGTGCCCGAAACGCTTCCCGCACCGGGCCGCGCGACACCTTCAGACGTCCGGCCCAATACGCCTCGTTCAGCTTCTCGCCCGGCGCAAGGCGCCCCTCGACGATTTCCCGCTCGAGCGCATCGCGAACGAGCGCCGTCAACGAATGGCGCCGCACTACCTCGATCGAATTCAGCTCCATATTAATCATCAATTCGCCACATTTTGCCACATTTGCGGACGTGCGTCGTGGCTCGTAGCCAGACGCGTTCAATGGGTGAAAGCGGCCTTTAGCGCGCGCGACGCTTGGGCAGGCGCGCCGCGATAAGCGAAAGCGCCGCGAACGAAGCGACGAGCAGGATCAGCGACAGCGCCGAAGCCGGTAGGTAATAGCCGCGCTCGACTTGGCCGACGACGACGATCGGCACCGTCGAAAAGCCCGGCGGATAGACGGTGAGCGTGGCCCCCAACTCGCCGAGCGATAGCGCAAAGCCCAAGGCGAGACTGGCTCGCATCGCGGGCACGAGCTGCGGCAGCACGACGCGTCTGAGCACCATGGCAGGCGGCGCGCCGAGGCTCGCGGCCGCTTCGCGCAACACCGTCAACTCGGGACGCAGGGCGGCGGCCGCGCACCGATAGCTGAACGGCAGCACGAGCGCGAGTTGCACGAGCACGACGATCGCCGGCGAACTGGAAAGATCGAGCGGCGCCTTGTGATAGGCGATCAGTACGCCGAGACCGAGTACGACGCTCGGCACGCCGTTGGGCATCATCGTCACCGCATCGACGATCGCGCCGAGTCCGCGCCGCGTGCGTCCTTCGAGCGCGAGCGCAAGCCATAGGCCAAGGACGGTGCCGAGCACCGCGACGGAAAAGCCCACCTCGAGGCTCGCGACGACGGCATCGAAATCGTCCGAGCCGAGCCGCTCGAACCAGCGCGTGCTGAACCCGGTCGGAAAGATCGTGCCCGACCAGTGCGCGGCGATGCTCGATAGCGCGACGACTACCACAGGCAGCACGAACAGCCAGATGCAGAGCAAGGCGGCTAACGCCGTCGCGGCGATAGCGGCCACCCGCGCAAACATCCGTCGCGGTGCGCGCTGTTGGCCGGCGAAATCGCCTTGCGCGGGGTGTTCCATCCGAGCCGCCATTATTTCGCTCCCATGGCTTGCCGGCGATCGACGACGCGATAGAGCGCATACAGCGAGAGCGACATCGCCAACATGACGACGGCTCCGGCAGCCGCCGTCGGCAAGTCGAGATCGACCGTGGCCGAGCTGTAGATCGCCACGGGCAGCGTGACGAGATGCGCGCTCCCGAGGACAAGCAAGATACCGAATTCGTTAAGCGTGAGCAGGAAGCACAGGATCGTGCCGGCCGCGATGCCGGGCCACGCCAGCGGCGCCACCACGCGCCACGCCACCATGAAGCCGTTCGCCCCGAGACTGCGCGCGGCCTCGAGCAGCCGCATATCGATCTGCGCGAACGAGGCAAGCGTCGGCCGCACGACGAACGGCGCGTAAAAGACGACTTCCGCGAGCACGATGCCGCCCGCGCCGAACAGGAAGTCGAGCGGCGGTGCGTTCAGGTGAAAGAGCCGCTGCAATGCGATGCTGACGGAGCCTTGCGAGCCGTACAAAAAGATCAGGGTGAACGCGACCAGGAACGACGGGAACGCGACGAACAACTCCAAAAAACGCGTGATGATCGCGGCGCCCGGAAACGGCCTGAAAAAGAGCAGCGCGGCAAGCGCCACGCCTAACGCGGATGCGATACCGGCGCTCGCGAAGACGATTCCGAGCGTCGTGCCGATGACGCCGCTCGCGTCGGGGTTCGAGAAAAAGGTCGTGTACGCATGCAAGCTGCGCTCGCCGTGGGGTCCGGTCAGGCTCAGCAATACGAGCCGCGCGAGCGGGTAAATGACGAGCGGCCCCAGCACGACGAGCGCGACGAAAACCAGATGCAAGTTCGCGCGCAGGTCGCGTCGCCGAGTATGCGCACGATGGGCTTTCTCGTGCGCGAGTTGCGCCGCCTTTTGCGATTCCGTCATCGCCACCGGCGCCGCGACCGCGTCAAGGTCGAACGAGGACGACATGATCCACCTCATAGTCCAGCGAAACGCGAGCGCCTTTCTCGGGCGTCAAGCCGTGTCCGCGCGCGGCTGCGACGAGCACGGGCGTCTCCGGCATCGCGTCGAGCAGCACCGACACCGACAGCGCCGGACCGTACCAATCGACGGAAACGATCGTTCCATGCAGATGGCCCTCGCCGAGCGGGACGAGGCGCAGGCTTTCGGGACGTAGACACGCGAGGCGATCGCGTTCGCCGTACCGCGCATCTCCGATCGGGAACGCAACGCGCGGCGGCAGCAGATTCGCGGCGCCCAAGTAACGCGCGACGAACGCGTCGGCGGGCGCATCGTAGAGCGCTTGCGGCGTGCCGATCTGCGCAATGCGCCCGTCGCGCATCAAGAGCGTGCGGTCCGACAGCACGAGCGCATCGTCCTGATCGTGCGTGACGCAGACGATGGTGAGATTCGGCAGCCGTTCGTGCAGCGCCTTCAGCTCCGAGCGCACCGACGCGCGCAAGTTGGCATCGAGCGCCGAGAGCGGCTCGTCGAGCAAGAGCACGTCGGGCTCGATCACGAGCGCGCGCGCGAGCGCCACGCGTTGCTGCATGCCGCCCGAGAGCTGGGCGGGCATGACGTGTCCCGCGTCGGCGAGTTGCACGAGTTTGAGCGCATCGGCGACGCGCCGCGAGATGTCGACCGCGCTCGTGCGTCGAGCACGCAAGCCGAAGGCCACGTTCTCGAAGACGCTCAAGTGCGGAAACAAGGCGTAATTCTGAAACAACAGGCCGAGATTGCGCCGATGCGCGTGCTCGTAGGTGAGTTCGCGGCCGGCCACGAACAGGCGGCCGGCCACGAAATCGGCCTTGACGAATCCGGCGATGAACCTGAGCAGCGTGGTCTTGCCGCAGCCGCTGCGCCCAAGCACGGTCAAGAACTCGCCGCGTCCGATCGACAGCGACAGATCGTCGAGCACGGTACGCGAGCCGAAGCGCACGGTGAGCCGCTCGATCTCGATTCCCCCCGCCTTCGCCGCAAGCGTGTCGCCCTGCGCGCCCGAGAAGCGCGGATCCGCGCTTCGATAAGCCAGTCCCGCGCCGTTCACCGGATTCATCTCCACTTGGCTTCGCTTATTGCGGTTTCACGACTTCGATCTGCTTACCCGTATTGCCGATGACGTCGCTCTTCCAACGCGCCGTCCAGTCGGCCTTCTTGGCCATGACTTGGCTCCAGTCGACAGGAATCAGCTTCACGCCCGAAATCGCTTGCTTGACGGCCTCGCCGTTCTTGCCGCTCAGCTTCACGTCGGTGCGGCCCGGGATGCCGAAAATGTCGGGCACCTTCGATTGCACCTGCGTCGACATCAAATAGTCGATCAGCTTCTTGCCTTCGGCCTCGTTCGGACCGTTCTTGATCAGACCGATCGCATAGGGCAACTGGAACGTGGTCGGCTGCGCGCCGGCCTTCGCCGACAGGAAGATCGGCTTGAGCGACAGGCCGCCGTTAGCTGCGTCGTCGAGATCCATCTGCAAGTCGCCGTTGGCCACCGCGATTTCGTTGCGCGAGAGGAGCACGTCGAGATAGCCCGTGCCCTTCGTGTGGAACTTGGCGCTTTGTTCGAGCTTCTTCAAATAGTCGAACGCCTTGTCTTCACCCATGAGCGACGTCGTCAGGATGATGACGGCCATGCCGTCGCCGGCCGTCGCCGGATTCGAGTAGGCCACCTTGCCGCTGTAGTCGGCATGCAGCAGATCGTCGAAGGTCTTCGGCTGGCTCTTGACCGTGTCCGGATTGATCGCGAACGAGAAGTAGTTGTTGACGAACGTCGCCCAGGCACCGTTGCCGGCTTTGGCGATCGTCGGCACGTTCTTGTAGTTCACGCTCTGATACGGCTGCAACAGGCCACCTTGATCCGCCTGCTGAATGAACGGCGGCAGCGTCACGATGACGTCGGCCTTGGGCGAATCCTTTTCCACCGTCGCGCGGTTCACGACCTCGCCGCTGCCCGCCGTGACGATGTTCACCTTCACACCCTCCTTCTTCTCGAAGGCGGGCAGCACGTCCTTGTACAGATTCTCCAGGCCGTCAGCCGTGTACAGCACGACGGCATTGGCGGCGTGAGCCGGCAGGGCAAGCCCCTCGAACAAGGCGGCGGCGGCCACGGCCGCGAGCAGGCGTGCGAGGCCGGCCTTCGTGCGCGGGGATTGGCTCTGTTTCATGTCGATCTCCAAAGGTGTGAAGCCAAATGTTCGGGCGATGCCATGGGCCCGCCCGTGTAATGGTGAAAGCCGGGGCCGCTCGGCGCTGGCCGCGCGGCCGATTTCACGACGCAACATCCGAATTGCAGATTGCCGACAATCCGTCGAGCGGGGCGCGTCTCGCGCCGCCGGGCCCATCGATCGGCGACGCAAGATTCACAGGTTTTAGTGACAGTGCGATGACGGAACGCCACAAATCCACGTTTTGACACAATTTGCCAATAAAGTGCAAACTAGCCGCACGTCGAGCGCTCGTCCGCTCGTGCCCGTTCGCCCTTTTTTGGAGACTGTCCGATGTCCGCCCCCTCCCCGATCCTGCTTACGCCCGGTCCCCTCACGACCGCACCGGCCACCCGCGAGGCGATGCTGCGCGACTGGGGCTCGTGGGACGGCGAATTCAATCGGATGACGGGCAGCGTCTGTGCCGATTTGCTCGCGCTCGTGCAAGGCGAGGCTGAATACGTCTGCGTGCCGATGCAAGGCAGCGGGACGTTTGCCGTCGAAGCGGCGTTGGGTACGCTCGTGCCGCGCAACGGTTGCGTACTCGTCGCGCACAACGGGGCCTATTGCGCGCGCATCGTCCGCATCCTCGAACGCATGGGGATCGCTCACGTCACGTTGCCGCTCGGCGAGGACGAGGCCGCCCGCGCCGATGCGATCGAAGCCGCGTTCGCCCGCGAGCCGCGCATCACGCACGTGGCGCAAGTTCATCTGGAAACGAGCGCGGGTTTGCTGAACCCGCTGGAGGAGATCGCCGCCGTCTGCGCGAGGCACGGCAAGCGACTCATCGTCGATGCGATGAGTTCTTTCGGCGCAGTGCCGATCGACCTGCGTGCATCGGGGATCGATGCGCTCGTCTCGGCAAGCGGCAAGTGTCTGGAAGGCGTACCGGGGATGGGCTTCGTGATCGTGCGGCGCGCACTGCTCGCGCAATGCGCGGGGCGCTCGCCGTCACTAGCGCTCGACCTGCACGATCAATGGCTCTACATGGAGAAAACGACGCAATGGCGCTTCACCCCGCCCACGCATGTCGTCGCGGCGCTGCGCTGCGCGCTCGACGCATTCGTTGCGCAAGGCGGTCAAAGGGCCCGCGCGGCGCGTTATGCGCGCAATCGCGCGACGCTGATCGAGGGGATGCAAGCGCTCGGCTTCAAGCCGTTTTTGCCGGCGGCCGTGCAATCGGACATCATCGTCACGTTTCATGCGCCGCGCGACCCGGCCTGGCGATTCGCCGATTTGTATGCCGCCGTGCGCGAGGCCGGCTACGTTCTTTATCCGGGCAAGCTCACCGAGCTCGACACGTTCCGCGTGGGCTGTATCGGCGCCATCGACGAGCAAGCCATGCGCGGCGCGGTCGCCGCGATCGGCCAAGCGATCGACCGGCTCGGCATCCGTGTGCGTTAGTGCGGGCGGCGCGCGCCCGCACGCGTTCAGGCCGTGACGATTTTCGGGCCGCGCGCAGCAATGGCTTTGGCGAGCGGCCGTGCCGGCGCGCGCTCGGTCACGACATAGCCGGCGAGCTCGATGCCGTCCACCCGAACCGGCGTCACGCGCCCGAACTTCGAATGATCGGCGACGACGATCGCCGTGCTCGCCGCGCGCAGCATACGGGCGCGCACTTCCGCCGCCATCCGGGTGTAGTCGGTGAGCGCGCCTTCGGCCGAAATGCCGCCCGCGCCCACGAACGCGAAATCCGCATGGTATTGGCTCAGCTGCTGCACCGTATCGAGGCCGAAGACGGCGTCTTCGATATCGGACAGCTCGCCGCCGAGCAACGTGATGCGGTTCTCGTTGCGACGGCCGAGCAGCAGCGCGATGCGCCAGTCGTTGGTATAGACGGACAAGCGCCGGCGCCCCATCAACGCACGCGCAACGGCTTGAGTCGTGCTGCCCGAATCGAGGATGACCGACGCGCCGTCGGGCACGAACTGCGCGGCGCGCTCGCCGATCGCTCGCTTCGCGCCGGCGTTCTCGGCCTCGCGCACGTCGAGATCGGGCTCGCGCCGGTCGGTGCTGAGCGCGCCGCCGTGCGTCGTAACGACGAGGCCGCGCTGCGCGAGGACGAGCAGATCGCGGCGGATCGTTTCGCGGGAGACGCCGAGCTCGCGGACGAGTTCGGCGACGGTCAGCGCGCCGTCCTTGGTCAGGCGCGACAAGATGTGTTGGTGACGTTGTTCTGCGAGCATCGCGCCGAAGACGCCGACGAGCGGCGGGGTTAGGACTTGAAGGGCGTAAGACGCGCGTATTGTAGTACGCGCGAGCGCCGATCGACGCCGACGCACGGACGGCCGAGCCCGTTCTCGTTCAAACCAACAGCGGCGCGGTGCGCTCCGCGACGAACTCCATGAACGCGTGCACCTTGCGCGACTTGCGCCGGTTGAGCGCGTAGACGAAATGAATGCCCGCCGCCTGCAAGCTGCTCGCGATCGGATGGTGCGGCAGCAATTGGATCAACTGCCCTTCGGCGAGCGCATCGCGTACGAGCCAATTGGGCAATTGCGCGATGCCGGCACCGGCTAACGCGGCCGACAGCAACACCTCGACGTCGTTGGCCGCCAAATCGCCTTGAGGCAGGAAATCGAACGTCTCGCCGCGCTCGGGCTGCCCGAACGACCAAACGACGCGCTCTCCCGAACGCCGGTAGCGCAAGCAATTATGACCGGCTAGATCGTCCGGCGCGGCCGGATGCTCGCGGCCTTCGAGATAAGACGGATGGCAACACAGGACGCGCCGATAGCGGCCGAGCGCTCGGCTAACGAGGCTCGAATCGCCGAGCGCGCCGATACGGATCGCGACGTCGGTGTCTGTTTCGACGAGGTCGACATAGTCGTCGGTCAAGGACAGCTCGAGCGTCATCTTCGGATAAGCCTTCAAAAAGGCCGGCACGAGCGGCGCGAGCAAGCGCTTGCCGAATACGCGCGGCGCGCTGACCTTCAATTTCCCGCGCGGCTCCACGCCATGCGCGGCGATGTTCTCGTGCATGGCATCGAGATCGGCGAGCAGCGCGTCCACTTGCTCCTTGTAGGCGCGCCCCGTCTCGGTCAGCGAAAGGCGGCGCGTACTGCGCGTAAGCAGTTTGACGCCGAGATGCGTCTCGAGCGCATCGACGTGGCGCGACACGCTCGAGGTGGCGACGCCCATAAGTTCGCCGGTATCGGTGAAACTGCGCGTCGAGGCTACGCGCTGAAACACGCGCATTGCAAAAAGCAAGTCCATGCTGGGCCCTAGGGTCGTTTCGGAATGCGCCCGAGGCCGGCGGGCGCCGGCCCGAGCCTGCCGCTCATCGTTCGAACTGCTGCACCGCCGGCACCGCCTTCGTGGCTTCGAACTCGACGACCTGATACTGGGCCACGCCCTCGCGATAAAAGGGATCGTCGGCGAGGATCGCATCGAGCGCTTCGCGCGCCATGCGGGCCGCGACGATGACCCCGCCGATGCGCGGCACTTGGGGCCCCGAGGCGATGAAGTGTCCGGCCTCGTAATGGCGATCGAGATAGGCACGATGCTCGGCGATGTGCCGATCGATCACTGCGAGCGGTTGCAGGTAATGCAGCATGACGACGAACATGACGATTCCTTGATGCTAAAAGGTGGGACTCATCAGCGAGTCAAACGGTCAGAACGATCTTTCCGAGTAGGCCGTGCTCGAGTAGAGCCTGCGCGTGAGCCGCTTGCGCGAGCGGCAGCACGTGCGCAACGTGCGGATTCACGCGGCCGAGCTCGGCCAGCGCGAGCACGGCATCGAGGTCGCGCCGCCCGCTGCCGCGACACCCAAGCACCTCCAGCCGCTTCGTGAAGACCGCTTTCAAATCGAGCGTCGCTTCGCTGCCCGTCGTGACCCCGCCGAGTACGAGGCGTCCGTCCATCGCGAGCGCCGCGACCGCATGCTCGAAGGTCGCCGCCCCCACGTGCTCGAATGCGAGGTCGGCGCCTCGTCCGCCGGTGGCTTCACGCACGGCATCCGGCATGTCCGGCCCCGGCTCCACGACCGCATGGGCGCCGCGCTCGATCAGCGCCGCGTGCAACGCGCGCTTGCGGCTGACGGCAATCACACGGGCGCCCGCTTCGTGAGCCAACTCCACGGCGGCATGCCCGAGCCCGCCGTTCGCGCCGAAGACGAGCACCGACTCTCCCGCTTGCAACCGGCCGCGACGGAGCATCGCCGCAGCCGTTGCATAGGTCAAGCCGAAACTCGCTGCGCGCACCCAATCCATCGAGGCCGGTAACGGGATGGCGTTACGCGCCGGGAGCCGAACGTACTCGGCATACCCGCCGTCGATCGTCGAACCGAGCGTGCCGAATTGCGCGCATAGATTATCGTCGCCGCGCAAACAGTGGGCGCAATGCCCGCAAGAGAGGATCGGCGCCGCGAACACGCGCTCGCCGATGCGCTCTGACGGCACCTGCTCGCCCACGGCGACGATTTCGCCGGCCAGGTCGGTGCCGGCAATCCGCGGCAATGGAATGCGGAAGACTTCGCCTTCGCGCAATAGAAGATCGAGGCGATTGACGCCGACCGCGCGCACACGAACCAGTACGTCCTGCGGGCCGGGGGCCGGTGTCGGCACGTCGCCGAGATAGAGGGATTGCGGGGGACCGTAACGGTCGATGCGGACTGCGAACAAGTGGCCTCCTACGCAAGTGGGCTCATGAAGATGAGCGCCACTTTAGGAGGAGGCGGGCCCCGCATAAATCGGCGGCGCCGGGCAACAGCTTTGCGCCCGGCGCAAAAGTCTCGGGACGAGACGTGCGACTTGCGCGACTTATCTACGCCTCGATTCGCTTGCGCGTAACGCCGAGCAATTCCGCCATTGCGGCGCGCGCCGCTTCGGGCCGGCGCGTGCGGATTGCATCGAACACGGCCGTATGCTGATTCAGTGCCGCGTTGAAAACGTCGGCGCGCTTGGCGTTGAGCCGGAGTTGCGCTTCGAGCGTCCGTTCGATCAGCGGGCCGAGCGGCATCAAAAGCTCATTGCTGCAAGCGGCCAAGATGCCGAGGTGAAAGTGCAAATCGGCCCGCACCCATTCGTCGACGTTGCGCGCCGCGACCATCGAGGCATGCGCGCGTTCGAGGCTCTCGATCGTTTCCGCCGTATAGGCGCGCGCCGCCAATTCCGCCGCGTAGGGCTCGACCATTTCGCGCACCTCCTGTAGCTTTAGCGCGAACGCGAGCGGGGGGGCCACGTGCGAATACCATTCGAGCAAATCGGCATCGAGCAGATTCCAGGCGCTGCGGCGCCGCACGCGGGTGCCCACCTTCGGCCGCGACTCCACGAGCCCTTTCGAGGTCAACGTGCGAAGCGCCTCGCGCAGCACCGTCCGGCTCACGCCGAACGATTCCATCAGTTCCGCCTCGCGCGGCAGTAAGGCCCCGGGCGCGTAATCGCCACGCAAGATGGCCGTCGCCAGCATGTAGGCGACACGCCCATGCAGATCCCGTTGAATCATTGTTCTCCCTGTCGTTTTCACCGCTGCCGGACACTTGCCTCATCGGCTCTGTGCCGATTATCGCGGGCCGAGGGCAAAGCGCAAACCGTTCAAGCTCCGCGCCGTCGCATTTTCGCTATTGCCCGAATAAATACTATTAATAGTACTTCAAGTCGTTTTGATGTACGATCGCGGATACGGATACTTGCACGTGCCGTCGTTGCCGCGCGGCAGTCATTGACGATAAGGAGGAGGTTGTCCCCATGAAGATCACGAAGCTCGAGACGTTCGTCGTCCCGCCCCGGTGGCTGTTTCTCAAGATCGAGACGGACGAAGGGATCGTCGGGTGGGGCGAGCCTGTCGTGGAGGGCCGCGCCCATACGGTCGAAGCGGCCGTGCACGAACTGTCGGACTACCTCGTCGGCAAGGATCCCCGTCATATCGAAGATCATTGGCAGGTCATGTACCGCGCAGGCTTTTATCGCGGCGGCCCGATCATGATGAGCGCGATCGCCGGCATCGACCAAGCGCTCTGGGACATCCTCGGCAAGCATCACGGCGTGCCCGTGCACGCCCTGCTCGGCGGCGCGGTGCGCGATCGTATCAAGGTCTATTCGTGGATCGGCGGCGACCGCCCGCACGATGTGGCCAATAACGCGCGCGCCGTCGTCGAGCGCGGCTTCAAGGCGCTGAAGATGAACGGCTCCGAGGAAGTGCAGATCGTCGACACGTACGACAAGGTCGAGCAAGTCATCGCCAACGTGGCGGCCGTGCGCGAAGCGGTCGGACCGCACGTGGGCATCGGCGTCGATTTCCACGGCCGCATTCATAAGCCGATGGCCAAGGTGCTCGCGAAGGAACTCGATCCCTATAAGCTGCTGTTTATCGAGGAGCCGGTGCTCTCGGAGAACGTCGAGGCACTGCGCGACATCGTGAATCAAACGAATACGCCGATCGCGCTCGGCGAGCGGCTCTATTCGCGCTGGGACTTCAAGTCGATCCTTGCCGGCGGCTACGTCGACATCATTCAGCCCGACGCCTCGCATGCGGGCGGCATCACCGAGTGCCGCAAGATCGCGTCGATGGCCGAAGCCTACGACGTCGGTCTCGCGCTGCACTGCCCGCTCGGGCCGATCGCGCTCGCGGCCTGTCTGCAACTCGACGCCGTCAGCTACAACGCGTTCATCCAGGAACAGAGCCTCGGGATTCACTACAACCAAGGCAACGATCTGCTCGACTACCTGCACAACCCCGAGGTCTTCAAGTACGAGGACGGCTTCGTCGCCATCCCGCAAGGCCCTGGTCTCGGCATCGAGGTCGATGAAGCGAAGGTGCGCGAGATGGCGAAGGTGGGCCATCGTTGGCGCAATCCGGTTTGGCGGCATGCGGACGGCAGCGTCGCCGAGTGGTGAGGCTCGATGGGCGCATCGCGCCCATCTTTCGGTCACGCGCTAGGCGACTACCTTGCGCGATGCGCCGTAACAGTCGTGTTCACATCCGTAACGTTCCGGGCGAAAAGCGGGCTTTTCGCGCCGCGACCGATCGCGGCGCACCGCCCGGGCACATCTCCGAAACCCTTCTCCGATAAGCCTGCCGCCGCCGCCTCGCATGCTCGGCCGCACCCTATGGCTCGCTCCTTGCTTTTCGCTTGCGCAAAACGAAAACGCCAAGGAGACGGAGATGGGGCAATTCATACCGGACTACTTGATCCGCGAGCAAGCGGCGGTCGGCGCGCTCGTGCTATTTAGCGCACTACGTGTGCTCGCCGGGTTCGCCGCATGCAGCCGAGGCTGGCCGATCGCACTCGTCGAACGATGCGCGATCGGGGTCGCTGGGCTCTACTGCGCGCCGCAGCTCGTCGACGTGCTAGTGCATCCCTACGTCATGCACGGGTCCTCGGCCGAGTTGGAAGGCAAGGTCATCGGCTCGACGATCGCACTGTTCTTTTCGCCCATTCTCAGTCACAGGCTCGGCTATGAATGACCATCGCGCAATCTCGGGCGTCTGCTTGCTCGCACCGCGCCCCACGTCCCCGAGCGCTCGCGCCCGGACCGGCCAAGGGCGCCGGCGGCAAGCCCTCTCGCGCCGCACCGCTCGCTTGGCTACGACCGCCGGCGCAAGGCGCATCGGCTCGCGGGCATGCTCGCGCGTCTCGTCGTCTCGCTACTGAAACAGTGCGGACCGCCCCTCGGCGTTACGACGGTCCCGGGGCGAGCGTTCAAAACGACGACATGTCCGCGGGCGGCATCTGCGCAAGGACCGCCGCCGCGATGAAAATGCCGATCATCACGAACGCCTCCAAGTGCAGGACGTTCTTGAACGTATGCGCATCCTCGGTCGAGGCGCTGCGACGCAGGCGCGGCAAGGCGGACGTCCGGTTCAAGGCCCCGAGCAAGACGGCCAGCAAGACGAGCGCGCCCTTTAACGTAAGCACATGGCCCCAACCGCTGCCCGAAAGCGGCTCAAGTGCGCCGCCCAGTCCGCGCAGCGCATTGAACAGGCCGGTTGCGAGCACCACCGCGAGCGCCATGCCCGCCATATAGGAGATGCGGCCGGCGACGCGAATGAAGACGCCGCGCGTCGTCGAGGAATCGAGCGCAGGCAGTACCGTCAGCCCGCCCGCGAGGGCAATCCCGCCCCAGAGCCCCGTCGCCATCAAGTGCAACGCCTGCACGGCAACCGCGAGCGACCACGGACCCGCGTCGGCCGCGTGTCCCATGGCGGCCTTACCGAGGGCCACGACCAGTGCCGCGAGCACGAACAGGGCACCGCCCGCTTTGCCGCCGCGTCCCGTCAGCGCCGCGACGCAGGCGAGCACGGCACCGCCGAACGCAATGCACCAGGCATGGCCGACTTGAGTTTGCCCGACCACCGTGGGCACCTTTGAAAGCGCGGACAGCAAGGGAAGGCCGCTCATCTCGGCGGACTGATACAGCAGCCACAGCACATCCGCCAACGGTAGGGCGAAGCAGGCCGCGACGAGCGAGGCGCGAGCGCGTTCTCGCGCGCCGCGGGCCGGCTGGCCCTCGAGCGCCAGCCAACGGTCGAGCAGCGCCGAGCCGATCGCGAATGCATAGGCGATGTCCATGAGCGCCGCGAGCGCCACCTGTCCGATCGACAATCCCGTTGCATTCATCGGCCGAGCCCCCCTCGCCGCGAGGAAAGAAGAAGCGGCATGCCGCACGCACGGCCGGATAGCGCGAAAAGAAACGTCATCGGATCGGAACGAAATCGAAAGGAAATTGAAAACGATGCTGCCGAACGAGAATTGGCGTGAAGCACGGCGTAAAGCACGCCGTAAGGCAGCAGGCGACGCGCCGCAGGCGAGAGTGTACGTGCGAAGGCCGCCGCGCGCGATGCCCGCCGCGAAAGCGCCCCGGCCATGCGCGGCACGGCGCGTGCGCAGTGAGTGACCCACGCCCCGCCGGCGCCGCGCTTACGCTGCGGTGCCACGCACGCGGCTTCGATTGCATGCGAGCGAGCCGAATTTTTCCCCGTTCCTCGCGCCGTTGTGCAAAAAGGAGACAGCGATGCCCGATCCGGGCGCTCGAGCGAAACGCGCGCCGCGACTGCTTTACGCGCGGCAAATTGTCACGCCGTCGCCCACGGACGGATTCCCGGCGGTTGCGGTAAATAGCCTCAGCCCCCCATCGATGATAGAATGCTGCGTCGCAGCGCCTGGCTCGGCCCGCGCGGCCCAGCCGGCAGCCCGCCTGCCGCGACCGCTGCAACATCGCGCATCGAACAGTCAATACCAAGCCCCAAAGCCATACCGAGCCGATCGCAGCCCGGTAGGTCCCCGATAACGATGGAGTTACGCGTGTCTTCCAGACGCATTTTTCGCCCGCTACTCGCCCTTCTCTTGATTGGCAGTGCCGGTGTCTACAGCGCGGCGCAAGCGCAGAGTCAGCCCCAGGCCCCCGACACGATGGAGCAGCGCGTGCAAGGTTGCACGGCCTGCCACGGTTCGCACGGCCAAGGTACCGACAACGACTACTTCCCGCGTCTCGCGGGCAAGCCGGCGCAGTACTTGTACAACCAGCTCGAGAACTTCCGTGAGGGCCGGCGCAAGTACCCGCCGATGAACTACCTCGTCACGTACCTCTCGGACGACTACCTGCGCCAGATCGCCACCTACTTCTCCGAGCAACGTCCGCCATACCCGACGCCGGCCAAGCCGACCGTCTCGAACGACGTGCTCGCACGCGGCAAGCAGATCGTCCTGAACGGCGACTCGGCCCACAACATTCCCGCTTGCGCGGCCTGCCACGGCAAGGGACTCACGGGTATGGAACCCGCGATTCCGGGTCTCGTCGGCCTGCATAGCGATTACATCAGCGCGCAGCTCGGCGCATGGCGCTCGGGTACGCGCCACGCGATCGCGCCCGATTGCATGCACGAAGTCGCTTCGCGCCTGACCGACGCCGACGTAACCGCCGTCGCGGCCTGGCTGTCGACGCAACCCGCCCCGTCCAATCCGGTTCCGGCTCCGGCCCGCTCGATGAAGACTCCGCTTGCCTGCGGTAGCGAACCACAGTAAGCGCGAGGAGAGACACAGTTATGAAACGCAAGTCCCTGTTCGCTCTGTCGGCGCTGGTCGTTGCCGCCGCCGCGCTCGTGCCCGTCCTCTGGTCGGGCAGCGACAATCTGCACAACGGCTCGGCCGAAGCGGCAACGCCGGCCGATCAAGCCGCGCTGATCAAGCGCGGCGAATACCTCGCCCGCGCCGGCGACTGTATCGCGTGCCACACGGTGCGCGGCGGTCAGCAATTCGCGGGCGGTCTGCCGATGGCGACGCCGTTCGGCACGCTGTACACGCCGAACATCACGCCCGACGACCAAAACGGCATCGGCAAGTGGTCTTCGGACGACTTCTACCGCGCGCTGCATACGGGCCGCTCGAAGGACGGCAGCCTGCTCTATCCGGCGTTCCCGTTCGCCAGCTACACGAAGGTCACGCGTGCCGATTCGGACGCGATCTACGCGTACCTGCGCTCGGTACCGCCGGTTGCCGTACCGAGCCGTCCGCACGAGCTGCGCTTCCCGTTCAACAACCGCAATCTGCTGATCGGCTGGCGTACGCTGTTCTTCCGTGAAGGCACGTACAAGGACGATCCGACGAAATCGGTCGAGTGGAACCGCGGTGCGTATCTCGTCGAAGGCCTCGGCCACTGCACGATGTGCCACACGTCGATCAACCTGATGGGCGGCCCGGTGAATTCGTCGGCGTTTGCAGGCGGCTTGATTCCGCTGCAAAACTGGTACGCCCCGTCGCTCACCTCGAACAAGGAAGCGGGTCTCGGCGATTGGGATACGAAAGACATCGGCGATCTGCTCAAGAACGGCGTGTCGCAGCGCGGCGCGGTGTTCGGTCCGATGGCCGAAGTCGTGCACAACAGCTTGCAGTACATGTCGGACGACGACGTTCGTGCGATGGCGACGTATCTGAAGACGATCCCGCAGAAGCACGAAGCGCCGGAGACGATGCAGTACGAAACGTCGGAGAAGTTCGGCGACGAGTTGCTGCAAACGGGTAAGAAGATCTACGCCGACGCCTGCGCGAAGTGCCACGCGGAGAACGGCTTGGGCAAGCCGCCGGCCTACCCGCCGCTCGCGAACAATCAGTCGATTCAGATGCCGTCGGCCGTCAACCCGATCCGCATGGTACTGAACGGCGGTTATCCCCCGAGCACGGTCGGCAACCCGCATCCGTACGGCATGCCGCCGTTCGCGCAATCGCTGTCGAACGAGGAAGTCGCGGCGGTCGTCACGTACATTCGGATGTCGTGGGGCAACCACGGTACGCCGGTGTCGCCGCAGCAAGTGAGCGATCTGCGCTCCGCGCCGCTCGACTAATTGCATAACCCTTCAGGGGGCGCGGCCACGCGGGCAACCGCGGCCGCGCCCTTTCTCATTTCCGGCGTCGGCCGACCTGCCGCGCCAGGACCCAAGCGGCCCACGGGCGCCACGAGCGCTCGAACTCGCACGCGCGCACGTCCAGCTTGCGCGCAAGACGAGCGGCGGCCGCCTCACCGCATTGCAAAGAAACGTTATGTCATTCGATTCCCTGGGCTTGTCCGAAGCGTTGGTGCGAGCCGTTCACGAGCTCGGCTATACGTCGCCGACGCCGATTCAGCAACAAGCCATCCCTGCCGTACTGTGCGGCGGGGATTTGCTCGCCGGCGCTCAAACGGGCACCGGTAAGACGGCCGGCTTCACGCTGCCGATCTTGCAGCGCTTGAGCACCGCGCCGGCGCCCGCGGGCGCCAGCGGCAAGCGCATGGTGCGCGCGCTCGTGCTTACGCCGACGCGCGAACTCGCCGCGCAAGTCGAAGAAAGCGTGCGCGCTTACGGCAAATATTTGAAGCTCAAATCGACCGTGCTCTTCGGCGGCGTGGGCATCAACCCGCAAATCGATGCACTGAAGCGCGGCGTGGACATCGTCGTCGCGACGCCGGGCCGCTTGCTCGACCACATGCAGCAAAAGACGATCGACGTCTCGGGCCTCGAAATTCTCGTGCTCGACGAAGCCGACCGCATGCTCGACATGGGTTTCATCCACGACATCAAACGCGTGCTCGCGCGCTTGCCCGCAAAGCGGCAAAACCTGCTGTTCTCGGCCACGTTCTCCGACGAAATCAAAGCGTTGGCCGACGGCTTGCTCGACACGCCGGCGCTCATCGAAGTCGCACGCCGCAACACGACGACCGAACTCGTCGCGCAAAAGATCCATCCGGTCGATCGCGACCGCAAGCGCGAGTTGCTCACGCATCTGATCCGTCAGCACAACTGGTTCCAAGTGCTCGTCTTCACGCGGACGAAGCACGGCGCCAACCGCCTGGCGGAGCAACTGACGAAGGATGGCATCAGCGCGCTCGCGATTCACGGCAACAAGAGCCAATCGGCGCGCACGCGGGCCCTGGCCGAATTCAAGGACGGAACGCTGCAAGTACTCGTCGCGACCGACATCGCGGCGCGCGGCATCGATATCGATCAACTGCCTCACGTCGTCAACTTCGATCTGCCCAACGTACCGGAAGACTACGTGCACCGAATCGGCCGCACGGGACGCGCGGGCGCGACGGGCGAGGCGGTGTCGCTTGTCTGCGTCGATGAAAAGCAGCTGCTCAAGGACATCGAAAAGCTGATTAAGCGGACGATCGAGCAGGAAGTGATCGCGGGCTTCGAACCGGATCCGAACGCCAAGCCCGAGCCGATCCAACAGCGTCGAGGGCAAGGCAACGCGGGCCGTCAGCCGCGGGCGACCGAGCAGTCGAAGCACAACGCCCGCACTCAGACGGGCCAACCGGCATCGCGGCCCACCGCGGCTCGCCGCGACGGACAGCCATCGAACGGGCAGCCCGGTCGCGCCGCCAAGCCGGCAGCGCAACCGGTGAAGACGTCGCAGCCCCAAGGCAAACCGCAAGGACAAGCTCAGGGCCGGGGTCAGGGCAAACCGCAGGGCCAAGCCAAGCCGCAAGGCCAGGCCAAACCGCAAGGCCAAGCCAAACCGCAGGGCCAAGGCCGTCCGCAATCGCAGGGCAAGCCGCAAGGTCGCCCCCAGCAGCCGCAGGGGCAAGGGCAACAACCCACTCGCGCAAGCGGGCAAGAGCGCGGCGAAGCACCGCGCCGCAATGCGGGCGAGGCACCGGCCGGGCAGGCGGATCGTCACCGCCGGCAAAACGACCCGGGTGCGCTGTTGGGCGGCAAGCCCCGCAGCGGCGGACCGAACCGCGGTGCACAGCGCGGCTGATCGCCGGCACCGAGCCGGAGGTTCAACGCGAAGTGCAACGGCAAGCCGCAGATAACCGGCTTGCCGACCTACCGTCTCTTAGACGATCAACCGATCAATCGATCAATCGCCCTCTAGCGACCGACGATTCGCCGCTTCGCGCAGCGCATCGACTTGGCGTTCCCATCGCGAGAACACGGACTGCCGCTCCGGCACCGTGCCCGCGAGCTCAAAGGTAATGCCGCCCGTCAGGCGCGCATACCCGACGCGCTGCGCTTCGCCCGCCTCGATCGAGGCGGCGAAGAGCGCAAGGCCGCAACCGGCTCCCGCCTCATCGCTGCGCAACGGCTCCACCGCCAACTGCACTTGGTGGAACGCCTCCTCGTGCACGAACGTGAGCGCAGCTTGTGCGCGCAGCCGTCGCGGATCGCCGCTCGAGCTCGTGAGCGTACGCGCGGCGCGCGAGCTCGGCCACAACGCGAACGCGATCGAGCGCGAGTCGGGAGCATAGAGCTCGCCGATGCCGAGCAGCGACGTACGCAGATGCCCTCCGGCATCGCACGTGATCAGCGACGCCGTAAAGCCGGCTTTGGACGTCAACGCGGTGCCGTCGAACAGCGCCCGCAACGTGCTCGGCCATTCGTCGTACGTGAGCTGATCGAGCGCGCGCGCCGCGGGCTCAGCGGAAGAAGACATGCTGAGCGACCTTCGCGAGCGGATAGTGGACGCCGGACTGAAGGCGCGCGGGAATATCGAGCGGTTTGAGCAGCATCTTCACGCACATGTCGGCCGACAAATTACGCCGCACGAGCGAATTGATTCGCGCCGCCCGTTCGCGGTTGTAAGCGGAATCGTGGACCCGTTCCGGGTACCGGATCGCGAACACATGACGCAGCGCGATCTCGGAATCCTCGCTCTTGATTTCCATCACGCGGCGCATCAGCGCGCCGAGCACGGCAAGCCGTCCATTGCCTTCGATTAAGTTGTACTTTTTGAAGTACTTGAAAAAGTGCTTGTAATGGCGCACTTCGTCGCTGCGGATATGGTCGGTGAGCTCTTTGAGCACGGGTTCGTCAGAGCATTCGTTGATGGCGCGGTACAGCGTGGCCGTGCCCGTTTCCACGACGCAACGCGCAACCATTTCGAGCGCGCGCGTCTTCTCGAACTCTTCCACGGAGCATGTCTTGGAATACTCGTCGAAGAAGTTCCGAAAAGCCGTGTCCCAATCGAATTCTGGCCAAACGTATGCGATATACGCTTTCAGCGCTCGGCCGTGCTGGAGCTCTTCCGGCTCCCATTCGCCGTTCAACCAGGCCGACACTTCCGGATCGCCCTGGAAATAGGCGGTCAGATTGCTCGTATAAAGATCGGTGCCGCTCTCGATGAAGGAAGCCGCGCACAGCAACAACAACAAGTCCTCGTTTGCCGCGGCACGCTGCCGGTCGATGCGAGTGAGGTCGATATCTTCGATGCGCCAAGGCATCACATGGCCGGAGTCGATAGTCATGACGTTGCGCTCCAAAAACCGCATCCGTTCATCCGCATTGCGCGGCATGTCCACGCGCAAAAGCCGTTGCGGATGGCGAGATGCGGTACGTTGAATGTCGTTGAACTTATATCTCCGGATCTTAGCCGGAGTCCCGCGAAACTGCTTTCACAGTGCACAGACCGTCATGAGCAAGGACGGTTCCGAAAACGCCGCGAACGGGAGAAACGAACGCATTACCGTCTATTTTGAAGATAGATTCGAATTACGAGATATTACAAATGGGCCCGCTCAGAACCCGGCCGCCAATCCGTCGCGCCGCGTGTCGCTCGCCGCGACGTACCCCCTTTCGGGCTCGTCGTGCGACAACTTCCAAATGTATTGCCCCGAACCGAAATCCATATAAGGATCGTCGATCGCCTTGATCCGATGGCCACGTGCTTCGAGCGCATGGGCGACGCCGCGATCGAACGTCGATTCGATATCGAGCGTGAAGTCGCGATTGACCTTCCAACGCGGCGCGTCGCAAGCCGCCTGCGGCTGCTGGCCGTAGTCGAGCATACGCACGATGGATTGCAGATGTCCCTGCGGTTGCATGTCGCCGCCCATCACGCCGAAGCTCATGACGGGCACTTGCCTGCCGTCGATGCGCTCGGTCACGAACGCCGGAATGATCGTGTGAAACGGCCGCTTGCCGCCCAATACGACGTTCGGCGAACGCGGATCCATCGAAAAGCCGCAGCCGCGGTTTTGCAGCGCGATGCCCGTGCCCGGCACGACCACGCCCGAGCCGAATCCCATGTAATTCGATTGGATAAAGCTCACCATCATCCCGCGCTCGTCGGCGCACGTGAGGTAGATAGTGCCGCCCGCCGGGGGCAAACCGAAGTCGAAATGCGTCGCGCGCTTGGGATCGATCAACGCGGCGCGCGACGCCAGGTAGGCTTCGTCGAGCATCTGTTCGGGCGTCACCTCCATGGCGCGAGGATCGGCCACGTAGCGGTAGACGTCGGCGAACGCAAGCTTCATGGCCTCGATTTGCAGGTGCTGCGAATCGACGGCATCGCGCGGCAATGCGCGCAGATCGAATCGTTCGAGAATCCCTAGTGCGATCAGCGCCGCAATGCCCTGGCCGTTCGGCGGAATTTCGTGGACCGTGTAGCCTCGGTACGCTTTGCCGATCGGCTCCACCCACAGCGGCCGGTACGCAGCCAGATCGTCGGCCGTCATGGCCCCGCCGCCCTCGCGCGCATAGGCGGCGATACGCTCGGCCGGCTCGCCCTCATAGAACGTTCGCGGCCCTTTCGCCGCCAATAGCCGCAACGTGTGCGCATGGTCGGGCAAACGGACGAGTTCGCTTACGAGCGGCGCGCGTCCGTGCGGCATGAACGTGCCGGCAAAACCCGGTTGATTTTGCAATTCGGGCACGGCCGCGGCCCATTTTTGCGCGACGATGCTCGCCACGGCATGGCCGCGCTCGGCGATGTCGATCGCGCTCACCATCAAATCGCCGAACGGCAAGAGGCCGAATTTCGCGTGCAGCGCCTCCCAGCCGGCAACGACGCCGGGCACCGTCACCGTATCCCAGCCACGCTTCGGTTGCCGGGCGAGGCCCCCGGCTTCGCCGTGCCGCTGCTTGAAGTACTCGGGACTCCAAGCCGCCGGCGCCACGCCCGATGCATTGAGCCCGTGCAGCTTCGTACCGTCCCAGACGAGTGCGAACGCATCGCCGCCGAGCCCGCAGGAGACGGGCTCCACAACCGTCAACGTGGCCGCTGCCGCGATTGCGGCGTCGACCGCATTGCCCCCTTGCCAGAGCACCCGCAAGCCCGCCTGGGCCGCGAGCGGGTGCGAGGTCGAGACCACGTTGCGGGCGAATACCGGCAGACGCGGGGTGGGATAGGGGTTGTGCCAGTCGAAGCGGTTCATGTCGTATTCTCGCTGTGAAAACGTTTCTTTCGTCAAAAGCGGGATGCGCGAAGGTTTTACAATAGCTTTCCTTTGACTGCCCTGCCGACGTACGCCATGAGCCGAGACCCCCGTTTGAGCTTGAACGCCCGCCAACAGGAATTGCTCGATTGGGTGCAGCGCGACGGCTTCGTGACGGTCGACGACTTGGCCTCGCACTTCGCCGTGACGCCGCAAACCATTCGGCGCGACGTGAACTGGCTTTCCGACATGAACCTGCTGCGCCGCTACCACGGCGGCGCCAGCTTGCCGACGAGCTCGGAGAACGTCTCCTATACGGCCCGTCAACGCATGTTCCATGACGAAAAGCGCCGCATTGCCACGCTCGTCGCCACGCATATTCCCGACCAGGCGTCGCTCTTCATCAACCTCGGCACCACGACCGAGGAAGTCGCGCGCGCCCTGAACCGCCACCGGGGCCTGCGCGTCATCACGAACAACCTGAACGTCGCCAACATGATGAGCGGGTATCCCGAGTGCGAGGTGCTCGTGACGGGCGGCATCGTTCGCCCCTGGGATAAAGGCATCGTAGGCGAACTGGCGATCGAGTTCATCCGTCAATTCAAGGTCGACTTCGCGATCATCGGCACCTCGAGCATCGAGCTCGACGGCACGCTGCGCGATTTCGACACCCGCGAGGTGCGTGTGGCGGAAGCGATCATCGAGCACGCGCGCACCGTCTTCCTGGCTGCCGACCATTCGAAATTCGGCCGCCCCGCCCTCGTTCGCCAAGGCCATTTGAATCAGATCGACGCGTTGTTCACCGATCAACCGGCGCCGCCCGAAATGACGGAGACGCTCGCCGCGGCCGGTACCCAAGTCTACGTCGCCGGATCCGAATGAGCGCGCGGCGCCTTATTCCATGCTGCGTCGCACGCGAAACTTAAAGTAGATTCGCGAAATTGCCCCGCCAAGGGAACCGCTTCTCCGAACGAGCGCTGTCAAACGGAAAATTTTCAGGGGACGATTTGGATATGAACGGGCGCTTGACTACACTCCAGTTCCCCGAAGCACGTGTCTGAGACGCGTGCCTAGGCGATCGCTTCCCTACTCCCGATAGGTTGAGCGCACGGTAGCCGAGTATCCGTTGCCGAGGCAATCCGATTGCCCATGGAGAGAACAATGCTGAGTCCGCATGAATTCGCCACGTTGCTACTCGTCAAGGACGCTCCGAACCAAGTCGATATGGACCGTGAAGAACTCGACGCCCTCCTCGAGCAGCAACTCGTGCGGCTCGAGAGTCTAGGTTCGGGGCACCAGCAATGGCGCCTGACCGAGTCCGGCGACTCGGCCATTCGCGCAATCAAACGCTTTTCCTAGCTCTGCCCGCTCTGCGGCTTTCCCGGGCGCGCGCGCGCGAGACATGACGCGCCTGCGCCTCGCGCAAGCGCGCGGCATGAAGCCGTGCCGGCGACTATCCTCCGCGCAATGTCGGATCGATCGGCGCGCGCCAGTCGATCGCCTTCACCCGCTGCGCATTGAAGTACTCGGCCCATGCGCGCTGCGCATCCGGCCCGCCCGCCGCACGCATGCGGTAGTGGCTCGCGATATCACGCTCGAACGCACAGTAGTCGGCCTGCGATAAGCGCCGGTGGCGATACGCCACATAGGCGTCGGTCAGCGTCGCGTAGACCGATTGCGCGTCCGCGCCATAGTCCGTATCGGCACCGCATCCCGATTGCAGCGTCGCGAAGCTCGAGCCGCTCGGCAGCACACCGGCGCAGCCCGTCAGCCACATCGTCCCCGCGCACGCCGCCGCCGTCATCCATCCACGCATCGCACACCTCTTTCGTCGTTTTCCAGATGGTAGCCGCTTCGCGGACCCGCCACACCGGCTAGCGCATGAGCAGTTCGAATCCGAAACCTAAAAGGGCCCTTTACTTTTTCGAATATGTTCGTTAGATTTCGCAAACGAACATTGATAGGTTTGCTTTATCTAGACGATAGGCGATCCGCATAATAGGGGACAGGGCAAGTGACGCAAGGCAGCCGATACGATCTGCTCGTCGTGGGCGGCGGGATCAATGGCGCGGGCATCGCACGCGACGCCGCGGGACGCGGCTTGTCCGTGCTGCTCGTCGAGCAGCACGATTTGGCCTCCCATACCTCGTCTTCGAGCACGAAGCTCATCCATGGCGGGCTCCGCTACTTGGAGTACAAGGAATTCGGGCTCGTGCGCAAGGCGTTGCAAGAGCGCGAAACGCTGCTGCGCGCGGCGCCGCACATCATGTGGCCGCTGCGGTTCGTGATGCCGCATATGCCCAACCTGCGCCCGGCCTGGCTGATTCGCGCGGGCCTGTTCCTCTACGATCATCTCGCCCGGCGGGAGCTGTTGGCCGGCTCGCGCGGCATCGACATGCGCCGCCATCCGGCCGGCGCGCCGCTCGTCGATTCGATCGCGCGCGGCTTCGTGTACTCGGACGGTTGGGTCGACGACGCTCGCTTGGTCGTACTCAATGCGCTGGACGCCTGCGAGCGCGGCGCAACCGTGCTTACCCGCACCAAGCTGACGAGCGCCGTGCGCGCGGGCGGCGAATGGCACGCGCAGTTGCAGCGCGCAGACGGTACGTCGATCAACGTCCGCGCGGGCGCGATCGCCAACGCGGCGGGCCCGTGGGTCGGGCAATTGCTGCATGACGCGCTCGGCCGCGGCGCGCATCACAGCGTGCGGCTCGTCAAAGGCAGCCACATCGTCACGCGGCGCCTGTTCGATCACGACCACGCCTATATCTTCCAAAACCCCGATAAGCGCATCATTTTCGCGATCCCCTACGAGCGCGAGTTCACGCTGATCGGCACCACGGACGTCGAATATCGCGGCGATCCGTCCGTCGTCGGCATCGACGAGGACGAAACGCGCTATCTGTGCGAATCGATCAACCGGTACTTCAAGAAAAAGATCACGCCGGCCGACGTGTGCTGGACCTACTCAGGCGTGCGCCCCTTGCTCGAAGAGGAAGGCGCCGACAACCCGTCCGCCGTCACGCGAGATTACCGGCTCGAACTCGACGCGAACGCCGGCGAAGCGCCGCTGCTCTCCGTGTTCGGCGGCAAGATCACGACGTTCCGCAAGCTCGCTGAAGAGGCCGTGGACCGCCTGGCCTCGGTCGTGCCGGTCGCCAAGGGACCCTGGACGGCACGCGTGCCGCTGCCCGGCGGCGACATCGCCCATGCGAAATTCGAACCGTTCGCGGCGAAGTTCGCAAACGAACATCCGTGGCTGCCGGCCGACGTGGCCCGGCGCTATGCACGCGCTTACGGCACGCGCGCGCGCAAGGTGCTCGGCGCGGCCACGAGCCTGGCCGAGCTTGGGCGCGAATTCGCGCCGGGCTTGTTCGAACAGGAGTTGCGCTATTTGCGCGACGTGGAGTGGGCGCGCGATGCCCAGGACGTACTCTGGCGCCGGTCGAAACTCGGCCTGCACTTGAAGCCCGACACGAAAGACGAGGTGAAGCGCGAAATCGACGCATGGTTCGCGCACACACCCGTATCGAGTTCGCCGCGCGCCTCTTCCGCACTGACGGGCTGACGCCCGGCGCTCGGACCGAGATTGGCAGTACCCGCAAGACCCGTAGTACCCCGGAGCCGCTCGTCAGACGGGCGCTGTACCTCACGACAACACATGGAGAAGAGACAATGCAGGATCAATACATCCTCGCGCTGGACCAAGGCACCACGAGTTCACGTGCGATGCTATTCGACCGCAAGGGCAACATCGTCTCGGTCGCACAAAAAGAATTCCGCCAAATCTATCCGCAGCCGGGTTGGGTCGAGCACGACCCGCAAGAGATCTGGTCGACGCAAGCAGGCGTCGCGGCCGAGGCCGTGACGCGCGCCGGCCTGAACGGCACGTCGATCGCCGCCATCGGCATCACGAACCAACGCGAAACGACGATCGTCTGGGACCGCGAAACGGGCCAGCCGATCTATAACGCGATCGTTTGGCAAGACCGCCGCACCGCCGGCCTGTGCGATCAACTGAAAGCACAAGGCCTCGAAGAGAAAGTGCGCGCGAAGACGGGCCTGCCGATCGACGCCTACTTCTCGGCCACCAAGATCCGCTGGATCTTGGACAACGTCGACGGCGCACGCGAAAAGGCCAAGCAAGGCAAGCTCGCGTTCGGCACCGTCGACAGCTGGCTCGTCTGGAACTTCACGAAACACGCCCAGCACATCACCGATGTCACGAACGCGTCGCGCACGATGCTGTTCAACATCCACACGATGCAATGGGATAACGATCTGCTCGAAGCCCTCGACATTCCGCGCAGCATGCTGCCCGAAGTGCGCGCGTCGTCGGAGATCTACGGCAATACCGTGACGACCGTCTTCGCCTCGAAGATTCCGCTCGCCGGTATCGCGGGCGATCAGCAAGCCGCACTGTTCGGCCAGATGTGCACGAAGTCGGGCATGGTCAAGAACACCTATGGCACAGGCTGCTTCTTGATGATGAACACGGGCGAAAAGCCGATCGAGTCGAAGAACAACCTCGTCACGACGCTCGCCTGGAAGATCGGCAACGAAGTGAACTACGCGCTGGAAGGCAGCATCTTCATCGCGGGCGCGGTCGTGCAATGGCTGCGCGACGGCCTCGGCATCATCAAGAGCGCCTCCGAGATCGAAGCGCTCGCAGGCAGCGTCGAGCATTGCGACGGCGTCTACCTCGTACCCGCCTTCGCGGGCCTCGGCGCGCCGCACTGGAATCCGCGCGCTCGCGGCACGCTGTTCGGCGTGACGCGCGGCACGACGAGCGCGCACATCGCGCGCGCGGCGCTCGATTCGATCGCCTATCAGTCGCTCGACGTGCTCAAGGCCATGGAAGCCGACTCGGGCATCAAGATCGGCGAGCTGCGCGTGGACGGCGGCGCCTGCGCGAACAATCTGCTCATGCAGTTCCAATCGGACTTGCTCGGCGTGTCGGCCGTGCGTCCGCGCATCAGCGAAACGACGGCGCTCGGCGCCGCCTATCTCGCGGGTCTGGCGGTGGGCTACTGGAACAACGTGGGCGAGCTCGAAAGCCAATGGCAACTCGATCGGCGCTTCACGCCGGCGATGCAGCAGGCCGACGTCCAGCAGTGCACCGCAGGCTGGCAGCGTGCGATCAACGCCGCCAAGGCTTGGGCAGACGCGAAATAACTCGGCGCGACTCGGCAAGCGCGGGCACGCGCGGCGATCCGCGCCGCGTCCGCCCCGCCCGCCGGCGTCGCCCTTTCATTGACCACTATCGACCAACGCTCGACCAACAATAGTTATCCAGGAGACACACCAACATGTCACCCCTCATCGCGGAATTCCTCGGCACGGCCCTGCTCGTGCTGCTCGGCAACGGCGCCGTCGCCAACGTGCTGCTCGCGCGCACCAAGGGCAAGGGCGCCGACCTCATCGTCATCGTCTGGGGTTGGGCGATGGCCGTATTCGTCGCCGTCTACGTGACGGCATCGTTCAGCGGCGCGCATCTGAACCCCGTCGTGACGATCAGCCTCGCGCTGGCCGGCAAGTTCGCCTGGGCTAAGGTGGCCGGCTACATCACGGCGCAGATGCTCGGCGGCATGGCCGGTGCGTTCCTCGTTTGGCTCGCGTACCGCCAGCACTTCTCGACCACGGAAGACGCCGATATCAAGCTCGCCTGCTTCTGCACGGCGCCCGCGATCCGCAGCATTCCGCAAAACGTGTTGACGGAGATGATCTGCACGTTCGTCCTGATCCTCGGCGTGCTTTATCTGGCCTCGCCGCAAGTCGGCCTCGGCGCACTCGACGCCCTGCCGGTCGGCCTGCTCGTGCTCGGCATCGGCATCTCGCTCGGCGGCCCGACGGGCTACGCGATGAGCCCCGCGCGCGATCTCGCACCGCGCATCATGCACGCCCTGCTGCCGATCCCCGGTAAGCGCGGCAGCGACTGGCGCTACGCTTGGGTGCCCGTGTTCGGTCCGCTGATGGGCGGCGCGATGGCATCGTGGGTGTACGTGCACGCACATTGAGCATGACGCGATGCGGCTTACTGCCGCATCGACCCAGAACCGGCGCGGCATCGACTCCCGCAGCGCCCGGCTAGTCGGGCCGATCGTCACAATAGTCGGACCGAATGAAGAAAAAGAGCGCCAAGGCGCCAATGACCGTATCATTGGCGTCTCATTACACAACAAAGTGCGCTACGGGGCTTGGGCCGGCCACCGAGCGCGCGCCATTTTCTTCATGTTCGACCATCTCATTTGCGACTGCGACGGCGTGCTCGTCGACAGTGAAGTGATCGCCGAGCGGGTGCTGCTACGCGCCTTGTCGGCAACTTTCCCCAGCATCGACTTCGGCGGCGTCTCCCATCTGGCTTTCGGCCAGCGTACGTCGACCTTTCTCGCCGATCTCGAGAAACGATTTCAGATTGCCATTCCCGAGGGTTTTCTCGCCGGCGTCGAGCGCGACGTAGATATAGAACTGAAGTCCGCGCTCGCGCCGGTAGCGGGCGTGCGCGATGCGCTCGCGCAGGTGCCGCTGCCCGCGGCCGTCGTCTCCAACAGCCGGCTCGCTCGCGTTGCCGCGTCGCTCTCGCGGGTCGGGCTCGCCGAGGTTTTCGGTCCCCGCGTTTTCAGCGCCGAGCAAGTCGCCCGGCCCAAGCCCCACCCCGATGTCTATCTGCATGCGGCGCGCGAATTGGGCGTCGCGCCCGAGCGATGCCTCGTCGTGGAAGACAGCGTGACGGGATTGTCCGCGGCTCGGGCCGCGGGTATGAAGACCATCGCGTTCGTCGGCGCGAGCCACGTGCCCAAAGGCTATGCGCAAGTGCTGCGCAACTTGGGCGTGACGCGCATCGTCGAACGGATGGAGCAATTGCCCGCGTTGATCGCCGCCGGATTGCGCGGCGAGTTCGGGCAAGTGCTGTCCTAGCCGCCGGCGCCCGCCCGGCGCAATCGCGCGATTGCCGCTCGCGCTTACTCTTAGGCTTCGCTCTCGCAGCAATCGCGCTCGCGCGCGGCGGCCAGCGTCTGCCGGAAGGCGACGAGCTCCTCGATCGTCAGCATCGGCAAATCGTGCTTGGCGGCGAAGCGCTCGACATCGGCGCCGCGCGTCATGGTGCCGTCCTCGTTCATGAGTTCGCACAGCACGCCCGCCGGCGACAAGCCCGCGAGCACCGCCAGATCCACCGTGCCCTCGGTGTGGCCGCGGCGCTCGAGCACACCGCCCGAGCGCGCGCGCAACGGGAAGACATGCCCGGGGCGCACGATGTCCTCGGGCACCGCCGTTTCGGCGATGGCCGCGCGAATCGTCGTCACGCGGTCGGCAGCCGAGACGCCCGTGCTCACCCCATGGCGCGCCTCGATCGAAACGGTGAAAGCGGTGCCGTGCCGGCTCTCGTTTTGCGAGACCATCGGCGGCAATTCGAGCGCGCGGATTTTTTCGTCGGGCAAGCACAAGCAAACGATGCCGCTGCACTCGCGAATCAAGAGTGCCATCGTCTCGACGCTCAAACGCTCGGCGGCGACGATGAGATCGGCCTCGTTTTCGCGGTCGTGATCGTCTTGCAAGACGACGGCGCGGCCCTCGCGCAATGCGGCCAGCGCCGCGGCGATGCGTGGCGGAACCGATGCGGAATCGAGAAAGGGAAGTTCGGCAATTGCCGTGGAAACGGGTAGAGACATGTGAAACGCTCCTCGCGAGAGAAAAATAGCGAAAAACGTTTCAGGGCATCGCAAACAGCACGAACGCCTCCCTCCTCGACGCGGCAAGGCATGCCGAGCCGAGCGAGGCGGCAAAGCGGGCAGTCTGCGCATCTTCTTTCATCCGGACTCTCACCGTCGGCTCTGGCATCGCACCAGATCTGCTGACCCCGCGCGCGGGGCGCCGCCGGGGCGGCTCTCGCTTGCGGGCGCTCGCGGGCTCGCCGGCACATGGCCGACATACCGCCGGTGGGGAATTGCACCCCGCCCTGAAGACGCACTAGATATAAAAGCCGGCTCTTACGCCGGCCCGAAGGAGCATACACGAGGCCCGAACGCGTTGCAGCCAAAGGCCCTCGCGCTCGCGCGGGCTCTAACGGCAAGAGCGCCTGCGCAGGCGCCCTTCGGAGCTAGACGGCGCTCGACACCGAGAGCAGGCTCTAGGCCCCTAAGCGCTAGGCCTCTAAGCTTTAGGCGACATCGCATCGCATCGCCGTGCCTTCGCCCCCCACATCGCGTTCAAGAGGATGACGCGCATTGCGCGGCCGCGCCCGGTGCATCCTCGCGACGCCCGTCGAGATAAGCCGCCAGGGCCGTGACCACGAGTGCCGCGACCGTGACGGCGACGGCAACCCACGGCAGCGCGTCGAGTTTCGCGCCGTGCGTCAGCGCCACGCCGCCGAGCCAAGCGCCCAAAGCATTGCCGACGTTGAACGCGCCGATATTGAGCGTCGACGCCAAGTGCGGCGCATGGCTCGCCTTTTCGACGACGCGCATTTGGAGCGGCGGAACCGTGGCGAACGCAGCGACGCCCCAAACGAAGACCGTGATCGCGGCGGCTACCGGCAGATGGCTCGTTTTTGCAAATACGGCCATGACGAGCGCCAGCGCCACGAGGATGCCCATGAGCGAGCGCATCAGCGCGCGATCGGCCAGCTTGCCGCCGACGACGTTGCCGACCGTCAAGCCCGCGCCGAACAGCACGAGGATCAACGTGACGGCGCGCGGCGAAAAGCCGCTGATCTGCTCGAGGATCGGGGCGATATAGGTGAAGACGACGAACACGCCGCCGAAGCCGAGAATGGTCATCAACAACGCGAGCCATACCTGCGGCTCTTTCAACACGCGCACTTCGCTCGCAAGCCCCACGGGGCCCGAGTCGTGCCGATTCGGCACGAGCGCTGTGATGCCCGCGAGCGAGAGCACGCCCAGGCCGGCCACGATCCAAAACGTCAAACGCCAACCCCACGCTTGTCCAACGAACGTCCCGAACGGCACGCCGAGCACGTTTGCGAGCGTGAGCCCCGTGAACATGAGTGCGATCGCGCTCGCCTGTTTTTCGCGCGGCACGAGCGATGCGGCAACGACGGCCCCGATCCCGAAGAACGATCCGTGCGCGAACGAAGTCACGACGCGCGCGATCATCAGCATGCGATAGTCCCCCGCGAGGGCGCACAGAATGTTGCCGACGACGAAAACGAGCATCAGCGCCTGCAACGCAGCTTTGCGGGGCAATTTACTCGTGAGCACCGCGAGCAAGGGCGCGCCGGCGGCGACGCCGAGGGCGTAACCCGACACGAGCAAGCCCGCCGACGGGATGGAAACGGACAAATCGCGGGCGACATCGGGCAACAGCCCCATGATGACGAACTCTGTCGTACCGATGGCGAACGCGCTCAAAGCGAGGGCGATAAGCGGGATGGGCATGGCGGCATCCGGGGGATTAAGAAGTGCGCCTATTGTCCCGAGATCGACATCGTTTGATAATTACCCCAGTCTTTGAATCATTTTCAAACGAAATCGAATAATCGATGGATCGACTCGGCGATATTCGCCTTTTCGTCGAAGCGGCGCGCTTAGGCGGCATTTCGGCGGCCGGCAGAAAGCTCGGCCTCACGCCGGCAGCGGCGAGCGCGCGTCTGGCCAAACTCGAGGCCTCCCTCTCTACCCGGCTGTTCGAGCGGACCACGCGCCGGCTTCGCCTGACCGACGAAGGCCGCCTTTACCTGCGGCACTGTATGCGCGCGTTGCAAGCGCTCGACGACGCCGATGCCGAGTTGCAGGCGGGCAGCACCGTCGTCAGAGGCAAAATCCGCATTTCGACGACGTCCGATTTCGGCCGCACCATGCTGATGAGCTGGCTCGACGAGTTCAACGAGCGCTATCCCGAGGTGACGTTCGCACTGACGCTGGCCGATTCCGTTTCCAATCTGCTGCAAGACGAGATCGACCTCGCGATCCGGTTCGGCGCGCCGCGCGAGGACACGTCGCTGATCGCGCGGCGACTCGCATCGAACCGGCGCGTGCTCGTGGCCTCGCCCGCGTATCTCGAGCAGCACGGCGAGCCCGCATCGCCGGCCGACCTGGCGCGGTTCGCCTGCATCGTCCTCACGATCGCCTCGGGGTCGCTCAACGAGTGGCGCTTCATACGGGACGAGACGGCCGAGGACTATACGGTGCCGCTCGAAACCTCTCGCGAAACGAACGACGGCGCCATCACGCGCATCTGGGCGATCGACGGGCATGGTATCGCCTTGAAGTCGCTGTGGGACATCGACGCCGACTTACGCGCCGGCCGCCTGCGCGTCGTCCTGCCCGAGTGGCGGTATGCGCCGGACTCGTCGCTACATGCGCTGTTTCACCGCAATCGCTATCGCCCGCCGCGCGTGCGCGCGCTGCTCGATTTTCTGATCGAGCGGTTCGCGCAAGTCGAGCGCGACTGGCCGGCTTTGCCGGGGCTTCGGCTCTAACCGGCGGCGCCTCCGCCCCCGCCCGGCACGCTGCGCGAGTGCGAACGCCCATGCGGCTATAATGTCGGGTTATGCGGCTGGGATTTCATCCCGCTTCGCGCCCCTTTTGCGCGAACGATTCGGGACAATTCGGGACATTCGCCGGCCGCGGCCCCGACATCCGTGCCTCCAATGCGGCGCCTGTTGTCGGCTTCCACGAATCGATCTACCGCGCCCCCAGGTCAACCACTGCGAACGGCGAGCTTCATGACCAAGAAAGTTTATGTAAAAACCTTTGGCTGCCAGATGAACGAGTACGACTCCGACAAGATGGTCGACGTACTCGGCGCGGCCGAAGGACTCGTCAAGACGGATTCCCCCGAAGACGCTGACGTCATCCTCTTCAATACCTGCTCCGTGCGCGAAAAGGCGCAAGAGAAGGTCTTCTCCGATCTAGGCCGCGTACGCGAGCTGAAAGAAGCGAGGCCCGATCTGCTGATCGGCGTCGGCGGTTGCGTGGCGAGCCAGGAAGGCGCCGCGATCGTCGCCCGCGCGCCGTACGTCGATCTCGTCTTCGGCCCGCAGACGCTGCACCGTCTGCCGCAGATGATCGACGCGCGCCGTGCGAGCGGCCGGTCGCAAGTCGACATCTCGTTTCCCGAGATCGAAAAGTTCGACCATCTGCCGCCCGCGCGAATCGACGGACCGAGCGCGTTCGTGTCGATCATGGAAGGGTGCAGCAAATATTGCAGCTACTGCGTTGTGCCCTACACGCGCGGCGACGAAGTCTCGCGCCCGCTCGACGACGTCCTCACCGAAATCGCCGGGCTGGCCGATCAGGGCGTGCGCGAGGTGACGTTGCTCGGCCAAAACGTGAACGCCTATCGCGGCGCGTTGACGGCCGGCGCCGGCGAAATCGCCGATTTCGCGACGCTGATCGAATATGTCGCCGACATTCCCGGCATCGAGCGAATCCGCTATACGACGTCGCACCCGAAGGAATTCACGCAGCGCCTCATCGACGTCTACGCGAAAGTCGACAAGCTCGTCTCGCATTTGCACCTGCCCGTGCAGCACGGCTCCGATCGTATTCTGATGGCGATGAAGCGCGGCTATACGGTGCTCGAGTACAAATCGGTGATCCGCCGCCTGCGCGCCATTCGCCCGGACCTCTCGCTCTCGACGGACATCATCGTCGGCTTCCCCGGCGAGACGCAAGACGACTTCGACAAGACGATGGCGCTCGTGCACGAGATGAGCTACGACACGAGCTTCTCGTTCATCTACAGTCCCCGCCCCGGCACGCCGGCCGCGAATCTGCCCGACGACACGCCGCGCGAGGTCAAGCTCGAGCGCTTGCAACGTCTGCAAGCGACGATCGACGCCAACGTGGTGCGCATTAGCGAATCGATGGTCGGCAACGTCGAGCGCATCTTGGTCGAGCGCCCCGCGCGCAAGGATCCGACCGAACTCGCGGGCCGTACGGCGAACAATCGAGTCGTGAACTTCCCGGCTCCCGTCGCCTCGCATGCTCGGCTGATCGGCCAAATGATCGACGTGCGCATCACGCGCGCTTATCCGCATTCGCTGCGCGGCGAGCTCGTACTCGCCTCGCAGCCGGAACTCGCTTAAGGAACCCACTTTCGCCTTGAAGACCGCACCGTCCCTGGAATTCACCGCGCCGCGCGAAGACAACACGCGCCTTGCCAACCTGTGCGGGCCGCTCGACGAAAACTTGCGGCAAATCGAGCAGGCGCTCGACGTAACGTTGCAGCGGCGCGGCCATCGCATCTCGATCCGCGGACGCGGTGCGAAACTCGCGCTCGGCGCGCTCGAAACGTTCTACAACCGTGCACGCGATCCATTGTCGGTCGACGACATCCAACTCGCGCTCGTCGAAGCGCGTCATCCGGCCAACCGGGGCGCGGCGCAAGACGAAGCCGCATCGGGCCGCTACGATCCCGACCATCCGTTCGACGAACCGGCCGGCCTCGATGACGAAAACGTCGAGGAGTTGGGGCCGAAGCTCTACACGCGTCGCGCCGATTTACGCGGGCGCACGCCTGCGCAGCGCGAATACTTGAAGCAGATCGTCTCGCACGACGTGACATTCGGCGTCGGGCCGGCGGGTACCGGCAAGACCTATCTCGCGGTGGCCTGCGCCGTGGACGCGCTCGAACGCGACCAGGTCAAGCGCATCGTGCTGACACGACCGGCCGTCGAGGCAGGCGAGCGCCTCGGCTTCTTGCCCGGCGACCTCGCGCAAAAGGTGGATCCGTACCTGCGCCCGCTTTACGACGCGCTTTACGATCTGCTCGGCTTCGACAAGACCGCGAAGATGTTCGAGCGGCAAATGATCGAAATCGCACCGCTCGCTTATATGCGCGGGCGCACGCTGAATCACGCGTTCATCATCCTCGACGAGGCGCAGAACACGACGCCCGAGCAGATGAAGATGTTCCTCACGCGTATCGGCTTCGGCTCGAAGGCCGTCGTCACCGGCGATACGACGCAGGTCGACTTGCCGCGCGGCGCCAAGAGCGGTTTGATCGAAGCGCAGCAGGTGCTCTCGAACGTCCGTGGGATCGCGCTCACACGCTTTACGAGCGCGGACGTGGTGCGCCATCCGCTCGTGGCCCGAATCGTCGAGGCGTACGACAAGCACACGAAAAAAGACGACGTCGTGCCGATCGACGGACGATGACGACTCGTCGCAGCGAAAAACCGAATCAGCGAATGAACGAGAAGACCCCCGCGCCGAAACTGAAACTGACGTTGCAGTTTCCCGCCGCCAAGGCTTTCCCCGAACATAAGGCGGCGGTGTCGCGCGCCAACGTGGCGAGTTGGATCAAGGCCGCGCTAATGGCCGACGGCGAGTTGACGGTGCGCCTCGTCGATGCCGACGAAGGCCGCGTTCTGAACCGCACCTATCGCGGCAAGGATTACGCCACGAACGTTTTGACGTTCGCCTATGCGGAGAGCGAGGACGATCCGGTCAGCGGCGACCTCGTCCTTTGCTGTCCCGTCATCGAGCGCGAGGCGGCCGAGCAAGGCAAGCCGCTCGTCGCCCACTATGCCCACATGATCGTGCACGGCACGCTTCATGCACAAGGCTACGACCACGAGGAAGACGACGAAGCGCAGGAAATGGAAGCGCTCGAGACGCAAATCCTCGCGCGGCTCGGTTTTGCCGATCCGTATGGAGATCGCTCCCGCTAACGGCCCCCACGATGTCCGAAACGCCCCTGCTCCCCGCCGCCATGACGCCCGAGTGTCCCGTTTGCCCCGGATACCCGCCCATGCTCGGCGAGGCGAGACTGCTGGACGATGCGGAGTTGGCCGAATCGCTCGCACGGACCATGAGCCGCTGGGACGGCGCGAGCGACCTTTGGCTCTTCGGATATGGCTCGTTGATCTGGAATCCGGGCATGCCGGCGGCGGAGACGGTTCGCGCTCGCGTGCGCGGCTATCACCGCGGGCTCTATCTGTGGTCGCGCGTGAATCGCGGCACGCCCGAGCAGCCCGGACTCGTATTGGCGCTCGATCGCGGCGGCTCGTGTACCGGCATGGCATTCCGGCTGGAAGGCGAAGGCGCCGGCCCGCATTTAGAGGCGCTTTGGCGGCGCGAGATGCCAATGGGCTCTTATCGACCCGCTTGGCTACCCTGCTGGCTCGCGGACGGACGCCGCATCGAAGCGCTCGCGTTCGTCATGCGGCGCGACGTGCCGACTTATACGGGCAAACTCTCGGACGACATAATCAAGGCAGTGCTCGGCTGCGCGCGAGGCCGTTACGGCACGACGCTCGATTACGTCTGTCGCACCGTACAAGCGTTGCGCGAGTGCGGCATGCCCGACCGCGCGCTCGAAGCGCTGCTCAGGCGTTGCGTTTAACGCTGCATCCGCCGATGATGAACGAGGCCGCGCGGCCCCGCTCAACTCACCCCTCCATCGCATCAATATCCCGCAAACGCCGCCAGGCCGACCAGGGCACCCAGCCCGGCCACGCCGAGCGCGGCGCCGAGCAGCCAGCGGCGACGCGTAAGTAGCGTAATCGCGGCGAGCGAAATGGCGATTTGCGTCAGCGTCGTCGCTTGTGCCCAGCGATGGTGCAGATGCAATTGCCGCTCGCTCGCGGCGTCGGCCTGCGCGACGGACTTCTCGAGCGCTTCCGCTTGCGCTCGGATCGCCGTCTTCTGTTGCGTGTATTTGGCGACATCGGCGGCGAACTTGCCGCTCGCCTTCGGATCGGCCGCCGTCAGCGCGGCGCCCAATTCGGCGAGATTTTGCTTCTCGCCCTTGGCCTGGTAGTAGCTCCATTGGTTGGCCGCTTCCGTCTTGCGAATCGCCGCCTCGTTCTTGTAAAAGAGCGCGAGCCCTTCGGTGGAACCGCCTTGATACGAGAAAACGGCGCCGACCGTCGCAAGGATCGCCGTCATCACGGCAATTCGCCCCGCGAACGGATCGGCCGGCGCATGGCCGCCACTCTCATGATGGTGGCCGTGCTCGTGGCCCGCATGCTCGAGCGCTTCTTCGTGCGGTCCGCGCACTTCGAACTCTTCCGACATATTTCTTTCGCGCAAACAGTGTAAAAACGGTGACAGGGTCGCATCGTACGCACCGCGCGGCGCCCGCTGCGGCGCGTACGATACATGCCGCGCACTTTAGCAGGCCGCTCGGCAATGATGGTCCTGCTTTTGCGTGGTGTATCCTTTACTCTTTCGTTGACCACGCGTCCAGCCGTCCCGGACGCATCGCCATGAACGACGCCTATCCCAGTCGACGCCATACCGACAAGCCTACCGAAAAACGCTCGCTGCTCGAGCGCCTGACCGACTTCATCTCGCCCGAGCCCGAATCGCGGGCCGAATTGCTCGAAATCCTGCAAGACGCGCACGAGCGCAACTTGATCGACGCCGATTCGCTCTCGATGATCGAGGGCGTGTTCCAAGTGTCCGATCTTTGCGCACGCGACATCATGGTGCCGCGCGCGCAGATGGATGCCATCGACATCGAGTGCAGCCCCGAGGAATTCATCCCGTTCGTGCTCGAGAAAGCGCACTCGCGCTACCCCGTCTACGAGGGCAACCGCGACAACATCATCGGCGTGTTGCTCGCAAAAGATCTGCTGCGCTATTACGCGGAGGAATCGTTCGACGTGCGCGGCATGCTGCGCCCGGCCGTTTTCATTCCCGAGGCGAAGCGGCTGAATGTGCTGCTGCACGATTTCCGCATGAATCGCAATCATATTGCGATCGTCGTCGACGAATACGGCGGCGTGGCCGGACTCATCACGATCGAGGACGTGCTGGAGCAAATCGTCGGCGATATCGAGGACGAATACGACTTCGACGAGGAAAGCGGCAACATCATCGCCTCGCCGGACGGTCGCTACCGCGTGCGCGCGTTGACCGAGATCGAGCAGTTCAACGAGACGTTCGGCACGCAGTTTTCCGACGAGGAGGTCGATACGATCGGCGGCCTCGTGACGCATCATTTCGGCCGTGTGCCGCATCGCGGCGAGCGCGTGCGCATCGACGACCTGATCTTCGAGATCCTGCGCGGCGACGCTCGCCAGGTGCATGTACTGCTCGTGCGGCGCGATCCGCTCGCGGGCCAACGCGAACGCGACGCGCAACACGTTCAGACTTAACCGGGACGCGGCGGCCCGTTCGCTTCGGCCACGCATGCGCGTTTTGCGCCGTGCCGGCGGACGCTCGCACGCCCAGCGTCCGGCCCTCGTTCAATGCATTTCCCAAGCCGCGTATCCATGGCCGAATCGATCACCTCACGCCTGCGCGGCAACACCGCCGCATCGACCACCACCTCGGGACCCGGTGCGCTTTCGCGCTGGCACTACGTCGTCGCGCTCGCACTGGGCGCGCTGAACACGCTCTCGTTCGCGCCGACGCCGCACGGCGGCTGGCTCGAAATCGGCATCTTCACGTTGCTGTATGCGTGGCTCACGCGTACGACCGGATGGAAGAGCGCCGCGTTGACCGGCGGCGCATTCGGCTTCGGCAATCTCGTCACCGGCGTGTGGTGGCTCTACGTGAGCATGCATCACTACGGCGAGATGCCGGCGCCGCTCGCGATCGCAGCGCTCGTGCTGTTTTCGCTCTATCTGGCGCTCTATCCCGCCTTCTCGGCCGGGCTCTGGTCGTTTTGCGCGGGCCACGCGAACCACGGCGCGCGTGAGGATCGACCGTTTTCGCCGACCTGGCACGGCGCCTTCGCATTCGCCAGCGCTTGGGCGCTCGGCGAATGGCTGCGCGGCACCGTGTTCACGGGCTTCCCGTGGCTTGCGAGCGGTTATGCGCAGGTGGACGGACCGCTCGCGGGCTTCGCGGCGATCGGCGGTGTCTATGGGGTGGGCTGGATGTTGGCGCTCACTTGCGCGCTGATCGTTCAGAGCCTTTCGGCTTGGTTCTCGGCTGCACGACGGCGCGCGGCGATCGTGCTTCCGGCTTTGGCGGCGATCGTCGTCATGGGATCGGGCGCTGCGCTCACGCACGTCGCTTGGACGCTGCCCGGCAATGCGCCGCTTACCGTTCGGCTGCTGCAAGGCAACGTCAAACAGGAGATGAAGTTCGACGAGGACGGCGTGCGCGCTGCACTCGATTTATACGAGCGGATGATCACCTCGCACGCGGCGGACCTCATCGTCACGCCCGAAACCGCGATCCCGATGCTGCCGCAGCAATTTCCGGAGACGTTTGGAAGCGCGCTGCGGCGGTTCGTGGACGACACGGGTTCGTCGCTGCTAATCGGCGCATTCGGTGCGTCGATCGGACCCGACGGGCGATACACGGACGAAACGAACAGCTTCTTCGGCGTAACGCCGGGGTCGCGTCAGCTCTACCGCTACGACAAACACCATCTCGTGCCGTTCGGCGAATTCGTTCCCTGGGGCTTTCACTGGTTCGTTCAGCTCATGAACATCCCGCTCGGCGATCTCGCACGCGGCAAGCCGGTTCAGCACCCGTTCATGGTCCACAACCAACCGGTCGACGTGGACATTTGCTACGAGGACATCTTCGGCGAGGAGATCGCGCGTACCCTGCGCGAGGCCCCGGTACCGGCGGGCATTCTCGTGAATGCATCGAATCTCGCCTGGTTCGGCGACACGATCGCACTCGATCAACACTTGCAGATGGCGCGCATGCGCACATTGGAAACCGGCAGACCGATGCTCGCGGCCACCAACACGGGGGCCACCGCGATCATCGACGCGCGAGGCCGCGTAAGCGCGCGCCTACAGGCTTTCACAGCCGGTCAGATTGAAGCGACGGTGCAAGGAATGACGGGGCGCACGCCTTATATCACCGTGGGGAACAATCTCGTGCTGGCGGTTTCGCTGGTGTTGATCGCGCTGGGGTTCGCATACGGTCCGGGCCGCGTTCGGTCGGGCCGCGTTCGGTCGGGCCGTGTCACGTCGGAACATAAATAGTCCGAGATTGCGGATACTGTTGGCGAGAATGTGCCACCGCTAGGATCTCGATCTTCGTCGATTGCACACGGTAGACGACGTAGTTGGGGTGCACGACAATCTCGCGCGTACCGGGTACGCGCTCGCTTCGTCGAAACAAGTAAGGTTGCCTTGCCAGCGGAGCAATAGCCGCATCGATTAGCGTCTTAAAGCGGCGGGCTGCGGCCGGGTTTTCTTTCGCGATGAAACCGACGATCTCAACGAGATCATTACGCGCGTCGATGCGCCACTCAATAGCCAGCACCGGTGATCCGCCGCAAGTGCTCTGACGCCTGCGTCAAGACCGGTTAGCGGCTGATCTGGATTCGGCTAGCTGAATGATGGTGTCGATCTCCACCATCACATCATCGTGGGCAATGCCTTGGCGCTCGTCGTCCATCGAAACCTGTACCTTCGCACGAAGCCAACGGTCATACGCCACGGCCTCTTCGGCCATGGTGTGCCACGATTCGGTAGGAGATGACTTCTCGCTCATGACGCGTAGATTACACCGAGGCAAGATACCCGTCGTTCCCGAAGTGTCCTTCTTGCGTAACTGATTGATGCAGCCACTCATCGTTTGGTCTCCCGTCGGTTTCGATGTCCTACGGACGTTGCTCGCGAAAAGCTGCGCGAGCACCGTAGGACCCTAACGAGAAAATATCGAATAGCAACGAATGTTGGGCGGGTAGCACGGAAAATCAGACCAATCCGGCACAAGACCATCCACCCTGTACGAACCGACGTTGCCTGCGCCCCATCCCCCGCAACGGCCGCAAGGCAGCCTCAATCCGGTAAAATCTAGCGTTTTCACCGCGCGAGCGGCGGCCGTCGCCGCGGCCCGCGCATCGGCCGCCCGGACGGGAGCCCCGATTCCGCCGGTTTTCCGGCATCGCAGCGGCCCATACGCCGCCTGCCTCGAAAGGCACGACATGCTCACGTTTCAGCAAATCATCCTGACGCTGCAATCCTATTGGGACAAACAGGGTTGCGCGCTGCTTCAACCGATCGACATGGAAGTCGGCGCCGGCACGTCGCACGTGCACACGTTCTTGCGCGCCATCGGGCCCGAGCCTTGGCGCGCGGCGTACGTTCAACCGTCGCGGCGCCCGAAAGACGGCCGCTACGGCGACAACCCGAACCGCCTCCAGCACTACTATCAATACCAAGTGGTGCTCAAGCCCGCCCCCGAAAACATCCTCGATCTGTACCTCGGCTCGCTCGCGGCGCTCGGCTTCGATCTGAAGCAAAACGACGTGCGCTTCGTCGAAGACGACTGGGAGAACCCCACGCTCGGCGCCTGGGGCCTCGGCTGGGAAGTCTGGCTCAACGGCATGGAAGTCACGCAGTTCACCTACTTTCAGCAAGTGGGCGGCCTCGATTGCAAGCCCGTGCTCGGCGAAATCACCTACGGGCTCGAACGCCTGGCGATGTACTTGCAAAAGGTCGAGAACGTCTACGACCTCGTCTGGACGGAATGGGAAGAAATGGGCCCGAACGGCCCAGAAATGCGGCGCCTGACCTACGGCGACGTCTACCACCAGAACGAAGTCGAGCAATCGACCTACAACTTCGAACACGCCAACGTCGATTTGCTGTTCACGCTGTTCAACAGCTACGAGACCGAAGCGAAGCGCATGATCGAAACGCAGCTCGCGCTGCCCGGGTACGAACTCGTGCTCAAAGCCGCCCATACGTTCAACTTGCTCGACGCGCGCGGCGCGATTTCCGTGACGGAGCGCGCAGCCTACATCGGCCGGATTCGCGCGCTGTCGAGGCTCGTCGCGCAGGCCTATTACGATTCGCGCGAAAAACTCGGCTTCCCGATGCTCGGCAACCCCGTGCACGGCGTCCCCGGCTTGACCACGGACGAGCAGGACGCCGCCATGCCGGCATGGGCGCCGCCGCTGAAGGTCGAGCGCAAGATCGACCAGCAATGACGAGACTTTAAGAACATGACTCAAGCTCACCAAGCCACCCTGCTCGTCGAACTGCTCACCGAGGAATTGCCGCCGAAGGCGCTTGCCCGGCTCTCCGATGCGTTCGCGCAAAGTCTCGTCGAACGGCTCGCCGCGCGCGACCTCATCGACGGCGAGCCGTCGTTCGAACGCTTCGCCACGCCGCGGCGCCTCGCCGTGCTCGTCAAGAACGTGCGCGAGCTCGCGCCCGAGAAGCACGTGCGCGAAAAAGTGCTGCCCGTATCGGTCGCCCTCGATGCGAACGGCCAGCCCACCGCCCCGCTCGCGAAGAAGCTCGCCGCGCTCGGTTTTCCCGATATCGCGATCGCCGATTTGGAGCGCGCCTCCGACGGTAAAGCCGAGGCATTCTTTCTGCGCTACGCCGCGCCGGGCGCAACGCTCGCCGACGGCCTGCAAGCGGCGCTCGACGACGTCCTCGCCCTCGGCAAGCTGCCGATCCCGAAGGTCATGACGTATCAGCGTCCCGACGGCGCGGGCGTACAGTTCGTGCGCCCCGTGCAGCGTCTCACGGTGCTGCACGGCGATAACGTCGTGCCCGTGACGGCATTCGGCATCGACGCCGGCGATACGACGCTCGGCCATCGCTTCATGTCCGACGGATTGGTCGGGCTCTTGCACGCCGACGAATACGCCGAGACGTTGCGCACTAAAGGCCGCGTGATGGCGAGCTTCGACGCGCGCCGCGCAAGCATCGTCGACCAATTGAACGCCCACGCGCAAGGCGATCGCGTCGTCATGCCCGATGCGCTGCTCGACGAAGTGACCGCGCTCGTCGAATGGCCCGTCGTCTACGAATGCCGGTTCGACGATCAGTTCCTGCAAGTGCCGCAGGAATGCCTGATTCTGACGATGCAGACGAACCAGAAATACTTCGCGCTGACCGATGACGCCGGCAAGCTGCGCTCGCGCTTTCTCATCGTCTCGAACATCGCGACGGAGACGCCGGACGAAATCGTCGAAGGCAACGAGCGTGTCGTTCGCCCGCGTCTGGCCGATGCCAAGTTCTTTTTCGAGCAAGACAAGAAGAAGCCGCTGGCCGATCGCGTCCCGCTGCTCGCGAACGTCGTCTATCACAACAAGCTCGGCTCGCAACTCGAGCGCGTTCAGCGCCTCGAAGCGCTCGCGCGCGTCGTCGCGCCGTTCGTGTCGGCCGATCCGGCGCTGGCCGCCCGCGCCGCACGGCTCGCCAAGGCCGACTTGCTGACCGACATGGTCGGCGAATTCCCCGAGCTGCAAGGCACGATGGGGACGTACTACGCCCGCCACGACGGCGAGGCCGAGGAAGTCGCGCTCGCTTGCACCGAACACTATCAACCGCGCTTCTCGGGCGACGCGCTGCCCAGCACGGCCGTCGGCACGGCGGTCGCGCTCGCGGACAAGCTCGAAACGCTCGTCGGCATCTGGGGCATCGGCCTCGTGCCGACCGGCGAAAAAGATCCGTTCGCGCTGCGCCGCCATGCGCTCGGCGTGCTGCGCATCTTGATCGAAAAACAGTTGCCGGTGGATCTGGTCGCGCTGCTGCGCGAGGCCGTGGGCTGCTTCGGCGGCACGCCGCAAGTGGCCGACTGCACGGACGCGCTCTACGCCTTCTTCATGGACCGCCTGCGCGGCCTGCTGCGCGAGCGAGGCCATGCGGCGAGCGAAATCGAAGCGGTGCTGAGTTTGCAGCCGAGCAAGCTCGACGATATCGTCGCGCGGCTCGACGCCGTGCGCGAATTCTCGACGCTACCTGAAGCCGGCGCGCTCGCCGCCGCGAACAAGCGCATCACGAATATCCTGAAGAAGTCGGAAGCGGAAGCGAGCGCGGCGGCCGTGCAAACCGCGCTGCTCGTCGAACCGGCGGAACGTTCGCTGAACGACGAACTGAAGAAGGTCGCGCCGGCAGTGCAGACGCAACTCGAGCAACGCGACTATACGCGCGCGCTATCGGCGCTCGCGGCGCTGCGCGATCCCGTCGATACGTTCTTCAACGACGTCATGGTGAATGCCGAGGACAACGCGCTGCGCACGAATCGGCTCGCGCTCTTGGCCGAGTTGCACGCGCAGATGAACTGCGTGGCCGACATCTCGAAGCTGGCGGCTTAATCGAGGCGAACGAGACGCGCATATGACTTCCGCCAAGAAGCTCGTCATCCTCGATCGCGACGGCGTCATCAACGTCGATTCGGATGCGTTCATCAAATCGCCCGACGAATGGATCCCGATTCCCGGCAGCCTCGAGGCAATTGCGCGGCTCAATCAGGCCGGCTATCGCGTGGCCGTCGCCTCGAACCAGTCCGGCATCGGCCGGGGCCTGTTCGACATGGCCACGCTGAACGCCATGCACGTGAAAATGCATCGTGCGGCCGCCGTCGTCGGCGGCCGCATCGATGCGGTATTTTTCTGCCCGCATACGGCGGAAGATCATTGCGAGTGCCGCAAGCCGAAGCCGGGCATGTTGCAAATGATCGTGGACCGCTTCGAGATCGATCCGGCCGCGACGCCTGTCGTCGGCGATGCCTTGCGCGATCTGCAAGCCGGCGCGGCGCTCGGCTTTCCGACCCACCTCGTACTGACGGGCAAAGGCAAGAAGACGCTCGCGGCCGGGGGGCTGCCCGAGGGTACGAAGGTGTACGACGATCTGAAAGCGTTCGTGCTGTCGTTCCTCGCGGATCAGCACGACTAAGTGCGCGCGAGCGCGCTCGACGCAACAAGATCGAAGACACTGATGCCACTCATCCGCTTTATCCGCTCACTGCTGCTGTTCGTTTATTTCATCGCCTTTACGGTTCCGTACGCGACGGCGTGCTTCATCGCCTTCCCGTTCATGAACGCGGACCGGCGTTACTGGATGGCCGTGGGCTGGTGCCGCGCAACGCTCGCCGTCGTTCGGTATTTGAACGGCATCCGCTATCGCATCGAAGGCTGGGAGAACCTGCCCGACGGTCCCGCCGTTCTGCTTTCGAAGCACCAGTCGGCCTGGGAAACGCTGGCGTTTCCGGCCATCATGCCGCGCCCGCTGTGCTACGTCTTCAAGCGCGAGCTGCTCTACGTGCCCTTCTTCGGCTGGGCCCTCGGCATGCTGAAGATGGTTCACATCGATCGCAAGGAAGGCAAGTACGCGTTCGCCTCGGTCGTCAAGCAAGGGCGGCGGCGCATGGGCGAAGGCGCATGGGTGATCATGTTCCCGGAAGGCACGCGCACGCCCGTCGGCAAGCAAGGCAAGTACAAGACGGGCGGCACGCGTTTCGCCATCGATGCCGGGGCGCCCGTCGTGCCGATCGCACACAATGCCGGCCATGTATGGCCGCGCAACTCGTTCATGAAATACGAGGGAACGGTGACGGTGTCGATCGGCAAACCGATCGATTCGACCGGCCTTACGCCCGACGAGCTCAATACGCGCGTCGAAGCATGGATCGAAACGGAAATGCGCCGAATCGATGCCGGCTCCTATGACGATGCCGCTCGATCCGCCGGGAGCGGGCAGGATAAGCGCGGCGCGTCCGATCGAGCCGATACCGCGCGCAGCTGAGCCCCGATGCCCAAATCCGCCCCGCCCCCGCAACCGACTGCGCTCGAGAGCCCGCAGCTCGATCTGCCGCTGTTCGCGGACGTGGCCGACGAGGGCGTCGGCGCGGCACCGCCCCCATCGGCTCCACCGAGAGCAGACGCGACGCCGAGCGGCGTGAAGCTGCGACGGTTGACGTTGAATGGGCGCACGCTCGAATACGCGCTGAAGCGCTCGGCGCGGCGCACCATCGGATTTTCGATCGACGGCAGCGGCTTGGCGATTACGGCGCCGCGCTGGGTCACCTTGGCCGACATCGAAACGGCGATCGCCGCCAAGGAGCGCTGGATTTTCACGAAGCTCGCGGAATGGCAGACACGCACCGAGCAGCGAGCCTTGCCGCGCATCGAATGGCGCGACGGCGCGCAGATTCCGTACCTCGGCAAGCCGGTGCGCATCGCACTCGGCTCGGCGAACGCGGGACTGGCCTTCGATGCGCAGGCGGGCGCGTTGGCATTGGCGCTGCCCACGCATGCCGACGCACAACAAATCAAAGACCGCGTGCAAGGCTGGCTACAGACGGAAGCCAAGCGCGTCTTCGGCGAGCGGCTCGCCTACTATGCCGAAAAGCTCGGCGTCGCCTATAAGGGCTATGCGCTGTCCTCGGCTGCGACACGCTGGGGCAGTTGTTCGAGCGATGGACGCATCCGCCTGAATTGGCGGCTCATTCACTTCCCGCTATCGATCGTCGATTACGTCGTGGCTCACGAACTCGCGCATTTGCGCGAGATGAACCACAGCCCGCGCTTTTGGCAAACGGTGGAGTCGATCTTCCCGGAATTTCGCGAAGCGCGGCATACGCTCAAGCATCATCCGCCCGAACTGCTGCCGACGCTCTAAGCGTGCGCCGGCGCTGCGCGATGCCGGCTTACTGCGTTTTCTTCTGGATGAACTCGATCTTGTAGCCGTCCGGGTCTTCGACGAATGCGATGACCGTCGTACCGTGCTTCATGGGCCCCGCTTCGCGCGTGACGTTCCCGCCCTGCGCCTTGATCTTTTCGCAGGCGGCATAGGCGTCGTCGACTTCGAGGGCGATATGGCCATAGCCGGCGCCGAGATCGTAAGTCTTCGTGTCCCAGTTGTGCGTCAACTCGATGACGGCGCCTTCGCTTTCGTCGGTATAACCGACAAACGCAAGCGTAAACCGTCCCTCGGGATAATCTTGGCGGCGCAGCAGCTTCATGCCGAGCAATTCGGTGTAGAACGTCAGCGAACGGTCGAGATCGCCCACTCGCAGCATGGTGTGCAGCAATCGCATGGTGTACTCCGATTTCGTCAAAAACATCGAATCTACCAAGAAAGCGGTGAAGCCGCTCGCCCCGCCGCCCGTAGGGTTACTTCGTGCAATCGAAGCGATCCTGTCTCCGATTTGGTATGGTACGCAAGCTCGTATATGCGAATCGCGTCGCCGATGACCTGCGACGCACCCGCGCATCCCGCCTCTATATCGATAAAACTCAGATGAACACCGCCGCAGCAATCGCCAGACCGGCGCCGGTGCGCCGCGCCCCGGACACGTTCGCCATCGGATTGATGGTGCTGCTTTGCGCCATTTGGGGCCTACAGCAAGTCGCGATCAAATCGACGAACGGCGCGCTCGGACCCATGCTGCAAGCGGGCTTGCGTTCCACGATCGCCGCCGTGCTGGTATGGGGCTGGGCACGCCTGCGCGGCACCCCGCTCGTTCGGCGCGACGGCACGCTCGGCGCCGGTTTGCTGGCCGGCGTGCTATTCGCCGGCGAATTCGTCTGCATCTTTGCAGGGCTTACTTTGACGAGCGCGTCGCGCATGGCGGTCTTTCTCTATACCGCACCCTGCTTCACGGCGCTTGGGCTGCACCTATTCGTCCCCGGCGAGCGGATGCGCCGCCTGCAATGGTACGGCGTGGCGCTTGCGTTCGCGGGGATCGCGCTGGCATTCGCCGACGGTTTCACTCGATCTCCGGCGCCGGGCACATCGGCCGTCGCCGGCGTGCTCGGCGACGCCCTGGGCGTGCTGGGCGGCATCATGTGGGCATCGACGACCGTCGTCGTGCGCGCCACCTCGCTCTCGCATACGAGCGCTAGCAAGACGCTGTTTTACCAGCTTACGGTGTCGGCGGTCATCTTGCTCGCGCTTGCGTTCGCGCTCGGCGAGCCCCGCCACGTCCATGTCACCCCGCTCGCCTTGGCGAGCCTCGGCTATCAGGCCGTCGCGGTCGCGTTCGTCAGCTATTTGACGTGGTTTTGGCTGCTTACGCGCTATACGGCCTCGCGCCTTTCGGTCTTTTCGTTTCTCACGCCGCTATTCGGCGTGGCGTTCGGCGTCGTCCTGCTCGGCGAATCGTTCAGCAGCCGCTTCGTGCTCGCGGCCGCGCTCGTACTCGCCGGCATCGTGCTCGTGAACGCACCGTCGCGGCCGGCGAGCGCGGACTAGGGCAGGCGTTCGTTATGCGGGGCGCTTGCCGAGCGTCTGCGCCACGCGCACGTATTCGTCGACGGGAACATCCTCGGCGCGGCGCGCCAAATCGAAACCCATGCCCTCGAAATCGACTCGGTCGCGATAGGCCGCAAGCGTATTGCGCAGCATCTTGCGCCGCTGCGAGAACGCGGCGGTCACGAGTTCGCCGAACACGGCCATATCGACGGGGGCCAACTCTTGCGTCGTGTATGGGATCATCCGCACGATCGCCGAATCGACTTTGGGCGGCGGTTGAAACGATTCGGGCGGCACATCGAGTTGCTTATCGATCGAATACCGGTACTGAAGCATGACCGATAAGCGGCTGAATGCCTTCGTGCCCGGCTCGGCCACCATCCGCTCCACGACCTCGTTTTGCAGCATGAAGTGCTGGTCGACGACGATCGGCGCGAACGACATCAAATGAAACAGCAGCGGGCTCGAGATGTTGTACGGCAAATTGCCGACGATCCGCAGCGTAGGCCGCTCGTGCGTATCCACGAGCGAAGCGAAGTCGAACGCCAACGCGTCGCCCTCGTGCAGCGCCAACCGCTCACCGAACTTGTCGCGCAAGCGCGCGATGAGATCGCGATCGAGTTCGACCGCGTGCAGCGGCGCCTCGGGCGTCGCCAAGCGCTCAACGAGCGGCTCGGTCAACGCGCCGAGACCGGGCCCGATCTCGACCATCCGCTGCCCGCGCTCGGGTGCAATCAGCGCGACGATCGAATCGATGATGCCGTGGTCTACGAGAAAATTTTGACCGAACCGCTTACGCGCGAAATGGCCCTGATGCTGTCTGCTGGTGGACATCGAATTCGTGAAAAAACCGAAAGGAACGAAAAAAGGCCGCGCGAGCGAGCCCGCGGCGATCGATCAGCCGGCGCGCCGGTTGCGCGCCATCGTCACCGCCGTATCGATAGCGGCGATCATACTGCCCGCATCGGCGCGGCCGGTGCCGGCGAGATCGAGTGCGGTGCCGTGATCGACGGACGTACGGATGATCGGCAGCCCTAGCGTGATATTGACGCCTTCGCCGAAGGTCGCGTACTTCAGCACCGGCAACCCTTGATCGTGGAACATGGCCAGCACGCAATCGGCGCCGTCGAGGTAGCGCGGTTGGAACAGCGTGTCAGCCGGATACGGGCCGCGTGCGTCGATGCCGCGCTCGGCCGCCCGCGCGAGCGCGGGCGCGATGACGTCGATCTCTTCGCGCCCCAAGTAGCCGTTTTCGCCCGCGTGCGGGTTCAGTCCGGTCACGAGGATACGCGGCACGGGCAAACCGAAATCGCGCCGCAGATCGTGATCGATGATGACGATCGTCTCGACGAGGCTGTCGATGCTCAGCGCACCGGGCACGTCTTTGAGCGGCAAGTGCGTCGTCGCCAACGCGACGCGCAGCGGACGCGCGCCCGTGCCGGCGAGCATCATGACGACACGAGCGGTGTTCGTGCGCTGCGCGAGATATTCGGTATGCCCGGTGAACGGCACGCCGGCATCGTTGATCGTGCTTTTTTGCAGCGGAGCGGTCACGATTGCGTCGAACGCACCGCTTAGGGCGCCCTCGATGGCGTCGTCGAGCAAGCCGAGCACATAACGGCCGTTCGCCGCATCGAGCCGGCCCGCTTCCGACGCGACCGCCAGCGGCCGGTGCCCGATACTGACATGCCCCGCCGCGAGCAGCGCCGCCCAATCGACGCCCACAGCGCCCGCGCGTGCCTTGAGCAACGCGGCATCGCCGAGCACCGTGAAGTTCACGCCGGGCCAATGCGCGAGCGCGCCCGCCAGCGCCGCAGCCGTCAACTCGGGCCCGACACCGGCCGGCTCACCTGTGGTGATCGCGATGTTCAATGGGGCAACGGTTGCGGCGCTCGTCATCGTCTATCGGCTCACGGCTGGGCAGCCGCAACGGGGATTTTGTATTGCACGTAGGCCGAATCGCGCAATTGACGCAACCAATCCGAGTACGCCTGCTCAGCCTTACGCTGGCCGATCGCCTGCCGCGCCAAGTCCATTTGCTGCTGAATCGAGCCCTCGGCCTCGCGCCGGCCCTCCACCTGAATCAAGTGATAGCCGTATTCGCTGCGAACGGGCTCGCTGATTTCGCCGTCCTTCAGATCGTTCATGGCGCGCTCGAACTCGGGCACCGTCTCGCCGGGACTGATCCAGCCGAGATCGCCGCCTTGCGAGGCCGATCCGTCTTGCGAATAGGTACGCGCGAACTGCGCGAAGTCGCCGCCCGCCTCGATCTGTTGGCGGATATCGAGCAGCTTTTGCCGTGCGGCCGCTTCCGATTGCGCGTCGGCAACGCGAATCAGAATGTGCCGCACGTGCGTTTGCACGAGCTTCGGCGCATCGGCCGCGGAACCGCCGATACCGATGCGTCGATCGACGAGACGGACAACTTCGAAGCCGTCGCCGGTGCGCACCACCTCGGGAGCAAGCTCGCCCGGACGCAGTTGCGCCGCGGCTTTCACGAACGCGTCGGGCAAGTTGCCGGGCGCCTTGAAGCCCAGGTCGCCGCCTTGCTTGGCGTCGGCCGCCTGCGAGTTGTCTTTCGCGAGCGACTCGAATTTGCTGCCGCTCTTCGCCTGCTGCAAGATCGCCTCGGCCTTCTTTTGCGCGGCGGCGACCACGTCCGGCGCCGCATCGGCCGGCACCTTGACGAGAATGTGTTCGATGCGCAGATCTTGCTGCGCCCGTGCGCCCGGTCCGCGCTGGCTCGCGATGTAGTTCGCCACTTCGGCGTCGGACACCGTCACCTTGCTGTCGACCTCTTTCTCGCGCAGCTTCGAGAGCGTCAGTTCGTTGCGGGCGTCGCGCGTAAACACCGACCAGGACACGCCTTCGGCCTCGATCCGCGAGCGGTAGACGTCGAGCGGCAGGTTGTTGGCGGCCGCCAGGCGTTGCAGCGTCTTTTGGATGTCGGCGTCGCCCACCTCGATGCCGTCTTCCTTCGCCTTTTCGATCTGAATGCGCTCGAGCACCATTTGCTCGAGCACTTGCGAACGCAGTTGGTCCTGCGGAGGAACCGGCGCGTGCTGCTGCTGGAGCCGCCGTACGATGAGGCCGGCACGCTCGTCGAGCTCACGGACGGTGATCACGTCGTCGTTGACGACGGCGGCGACGGAATCGACCGTCTGACCGGCGGACTGTTTTGTACTCAACGCCTGCGCCACGGCCGGGGCTGCCGGCGCAAGAGCGGCGACGGCCACAGAGGCCGCGAGCGTTGCCAAGCGAAGCTTATTCACGATTGCCACAGATGCTCCAAATATCTTGGGCCGCTTTTCGCGCCCCTTTTGTCCGCGCTTGAGCCGAAAAGCTCTACGCGTTGCTCGTCCGCTCACTCGTAATTGGTGAACCGCGCCAGCGGCGGCGGCGCGGGCGGCGGCGGCTGATAGCCCGCCACGCCGGCGCGGAATGCCCCCACGAGCCCGTTGTCGACGTTCGAGAAGCCCTTGAGCGTCAACTGCGCCAGCACACGGGTTGACGAAGTGTACTGTCCCGTCGAATTGATACCGTTCGCGAAGCGCTGCGCACCGATCCCCAGGACCCAGCAATCGGCATCGTACTGGAAGCCGACGAGGCCGTCGACGAGGCGATGCCCCGACAGATCGTAGTTGAACCGGCCCACCGCATACAGCCGGTGCGTGATCGGCCACTCCGACGAAATCAGGATCTGGTTGATCGGCTGATTGCTCAGCGTCTTATTCGCACGCGTATACCGATAGGCCACGTTGATGACCTTGCGGTCGTCCGGGCTGTACCCGAAACCGATGCTCGAGCGCACGAGCTGATCGTCGTCGGCATTATATTGGAACGCCGTTTCCGACGAAAAACCCGCGCCCAGCTTCAGCGACGCCCCCGCGAGCAAGTCCGAATGACCGGTCGCCGGGGTGGGCGTCGACGAATCGAGCGAGACGCGCTGATCCGTGAAGTAATACTGCTGCGCGAGCACGAAGCGCGCCCGTTCGTCGCCCGTTGCCGGGTTGATGAACCGGGTCGTCAGCGCGGCCGTTAGACGGTTCGCGTCCGCGATGCGGTCGTTGCCGACGAACGTATTGGGCGTAAAGATCTCGGCCAGGCCGAAATCCGATTCGGCCGTATCGAACAGCGGCGCGAAAGCCTGATTGCGGTACGGCGTATAGACGTAGTAGAGCCGCGGCTCGAGCGTCTGGATATAGTCGTCGCCGAACAAACGCATCGAGCGGTCGAACACGAGCCCGGTATCGAAGCTGAACGTCGGGACCGACTCGGTGAACGACTTGGGCTGCCCCGCCGGCGCGGAACTCGAGATATTGCTCAGGTCGTACGACGCGAAGTGCCACTGCACCTTAGGCACGACGAAATAGCCCGGTCCGACGATCCCGTACGACACGTACGGGTTGAACATCACCCGATCGCCCTCGGTCGCATCCGACGAGGTGATACGGAAGCGCGTGTAGTCGGCCTCGGCGCCGAAGTCGAACCCGCCGACGTTGTACTGCGCGTACTTGACGTTCAACTGCGGCTCACGACCGTACGGCGGCGTCGAGCCTTGCAGCGTCTGCCAGTGCTGCTCGCGCGCGAGCACGGACCAAGGGCCGTTCGAGTACGTGATGCCGGCTTCCTGCTGGAACAGGAGCTGGGTGCCGATCAGGAACTGGTTCGTGGCCGTGGCCAGATCTTGGGCGTAGCTGCTGTCCGATACCCGGTTGTACGACACGTACGCGCCGAATCCATGACCGAGGTTCTGACTGTGCTGCCAATAAACGGCGTAGCGGTTTTCGTGCTTGATCGCGTCGTTCGGCAGGAACTCGGCGGTCAGCGTACCCGCGTACGTCGGCGACAAATACCGGAACATCGCCTGCGTTTGCACCCCGCGCCGCGAAATGATGCGCGGCGTCAGCGTCAAATCGCGATTGGGTGCAATGTTGAAGTAGTACGGCACCGAGACTTCGAAACCGTTGGTCGACCCCATGGAAAACTGCGGCGGCAGCAACCCGCTGTGTCGGTCGCTCGTGAGCGGAAACGATAGCCATGGGCTAGCGAAAATCGGCACGCCCTGGAAAAAGAGCACGCCGTTATGCGCGACGCCTTGTTCCTCGCCGGTATCGAAGTCGAACCGGCTACCCCGGATGTACCACGACGGATTCGCGCATTGGCAAGCCGTGTAGGTGCCGCTCGTGAATTCCGAGCGCTCGTCGTCGAGCAGATCGACCCGCTCGGCGCTACCCGAGCCGCCGTTCGAGTTGAAGTGGTACTTCGGCTCCGGCATGTAGCCCTGGCTCGCCTCCACCTTCAGATGGGCTTCCGGCCCCGCGAACAGCACACCGTTTTCGATCACGCGCACGTTACCGTACGCATCGGCCATATCGGTGTCTTGGTCGTAGTGGAAGGCATCGGCTTTCACGACCGCGACACCGCGCCGAAGCTCGGCGGTACCCTTGACCGCGACGCCTTGGTCGGCCGTGCCGTCGGCTGCGTTGCCCGTCACGAACGTGGCGGGCGCGCTGCCCGGACGCAACGGGTGTTCTTGCAACTGCGGATCGAGCCGCAAGCCCCATGGCGCATCGATCGGCTGCGGCTGTGCGGCCGCGCCGGACAATTGCGCATGCGAGATAGCGGGCAGAAGGCCCGGCACGGCGATCAATGCCGCGGCGAGCCGCCTCATGCGCGGCAGCTTATCGCCGGGAATATTCGTTAAAAAAGGCTGTCTGGGCGGCATCTATGGTTTTGCGAATCGGCTCGGCGGCGGGCTGTGCGCCCGTCGCACGTTATTCCGTCCCGGGCGCGAACAAGCGGCGTGTCGCGGCACGAGCCAGCGACGAACGCGCGCATGCGCGCAGGCGAGCGGTCGAACGGAACCGTGCGAAAGCCGACACGGGAACAGGGCGCAACGTAAAAAGTCGTCGGGTATTATATGGCAAGACGTTTTGCCCTCAGTTGACACAATGACCGATTCCCCCGCCGATACCCGGCGCGACGCCCTCGCCGCCTGGCTCGGCACGTTCGCGCACCGCTATGGCCTAGCGCTTCCCACCCTTGCCCCGGCCTCCGCCGACGCCAGCTTTCGCCGCTATTTCCGGCTTGCGGCGGCGGCAGAGCACGGCGCCTCGCTGATCGCCGTCGACGCGCCCCCGCCCGAGAAATGTCGAGAGTTCGTACAAATCGCCGAGATGCTGGCCGATGCCGGCCTGCACGCGCCGCGCGTGCTCGAATACGATCTCGACGCCGGCTTCATGCTCGTCACCGATCTCGGCACGCGCACCTATATCGGCGAAATGGACCCGAGCGACACCGCGCGGGCGAAACCGCTGATGCGCGACGCAATCGGCGCGCTGATCCGCTGGCAATCGAGCTCGCGCGAAGGCGTGCTGCCGCCGTTCGACGAGGCTTTCCTGCGGCGCGAGATGGAATTGATGCCCGAGTGGTACGTGACCCGGCATCTGGGCCGCGAGGTCGACGAAAACATGCGCGGCGTGCTCGATCGCACCTACGCGCTGCTGATCGCCAGCGCCCGCGCGCAACCGCAAGCGTTCATGCTGCGCGATTTCATGCCGCGCAATTTGATGGTCTGCGAGCCCAACCCGGGCGTGCTCGATTTTCAAGATGCCGTGTACGGGCCCATTACCTATGATGTCGCTTCGCTACTGCGCGATGCGTTCATTAGTTGGGACGAGGAGTTCGAACTCGACTGCTTCGCCTACTATTGGGAACGCGCCAAAAAAGCGGGGTTGCCCGTCGACCCCGATTTCGGCGAGTTCTATCGGCAAATCGAATGGATGGGGTTGCAGCGGCACATCAAGATCCTCGGCCTGTTCGCAAGGCTGCATTACCGGGACGGCAAAGCACGCTATCTGAACGATCTGCCGCGGTTCGTCGGCTATGCGCGCAAGGTTGCGCAGCGCTACCGGCCGTTGGCTCCGTTCGCGCGCTTGCTCGACGAATTCGACAGCACCTCGACGCAAGTCGGCTATACGTTCTGAAAAGGCGGCACGCTCGATGGCATATGCGCTCACAACGGCCATGATCTTCGCCGCGGGCCGCGGCGAGCGGATGCGTCCGCTCACCGATACGCGGCCCAAGCCGCTGCTCGAGGTCGGCGGCAAGCCGCTCATCGTTTGGCAGATAGAACGTCTCGCTCAGTCCGGCATCACCACCATCGTCGTCAATCATGCTTGGCTCGGCGCGCAAATCGAGCAGACGCTCGGCGACGGCGAGCGCTACGGCGTACGCCTCGTCTATTCGGCCGAACGCGAAGCGCTCGAGACGGCAGGCGGCATCGCCCAAGCGCGCGCACTGCTCGAATCGAACGGTGCGCCTTGCATCTTCGCGGCGGTCAGCGGGGATGTGTTCTGCGAGTACGACTACGCGCGCCTGCACGAACCGGCCGCGCATCTTGCCGCGTCGGCCGAACCGCGGATGCACCTCGTCATGGTGCCGAATCCGCCGTTTCATCCGCAGGGCGACTTCGCGCTCGATGCGGCGGGCGGCCTTGCACTCGACGGCACGCGCCGCTACACGTTCGGCAACATCGGCCTGTACGACACGCGGATGTTCGAGTCGCTCGCCCCGGGCGAGCGCCGCGCGCTGACGCCGTACTACCGCGACACGATCCGCGCCGGGCTTGCGAGCGGCGAGCTTTACGAAGGACGTTGGGAGAACGTCGGCACGCCCGCCCAACTGCATGCGCTCGACACAGCGCTGCGCGAGGCGCGCTCGAGCCGTTGACGGCACCCGGTTTAGGCGCCTTCGCCATGCACGGCGCCGTGGGCCGGCTCGCGCATGGCGGCGCGCTGCTGTAGCGCCCACATCTGCGCGAACGCGCCCCCCGCTTCGAGCAATTGCGCGTGCGTGCCGCGTTCGACGATGCGCCCGTGCTCCATGACGATGATCTGCTCGGCATGCACGACCGTCGAAAGCCGATGCGCGATGACGAGCGTCGTGCGCCCGCGCGCGATCTGATCGAGTTCTTGCTGGATCGCCCGCTCCGAATGCGAATCGAGCGCCGACGTCGCTTCGTCGAAAATCAAGATCGGCGGGTTCTTGAGCAGCGTGCGGGCAATCGCGACGCGCTGCTTTTCGCCGCCCGAGAGCTTGAGCCCGCGCTCGCCCACGGGCGTATCGTAGCCTTTGGGCAAGCCTTCGATGAAATCGTGGATATGGGCTGCGCGCGCGGCCGCGATCACTTCGTCGCGCGTCGCGTCAGGGCGTCCGTACGCGATGTTGTAGTAGATCGTATCGTTGAAGAGCACCGTGTCTTGCGGAACGATGCCGATCGAGGCACGCAGCGAATCTTGCGTGACGTCCCGAATGTCCTGACCGTCGATCGTAATGGCCCCGCCCGCTTCCCGATCGAGATCGTAAAAGCGAAACAGCAAGCGCGCGAGCGTCGATTTGCCCGAACCGCTCGGCCCCACGACGGCCGTCGTGGTACCGGCCGCGATCGAAAACGTAACGCCTTGCAAGATGACGCGCGAACTCTCGTAGCCGAAGCGCACGTGTTCGAAACGCACTTCGCCGCCGCGTACGGCCAAAGGCAACGCGCCGGGCGCGTCGGGCACCTCGCGGGCGGCGCCGAGCAACGTGAACATCCGATCCATGTCGGTCAGGCTCTGCTTCAACTCGCGATAGATCACGCCGAGGAAATTGAGCGGGATATACAACTGCAACATGAACGTGTTGATGAGGACGAGATCGCCCAGCGTGAGCCGTCCCGCCATGACGCCTTGCGTCGCCCGCCATAAGATGAACACGAGCGCCGTGCCGATGATCGCTTGCTGACCGAAATTGAGCAGCGACAACGAGTTCTGCGATCGGATCGCCGCGGCGCGATAGCGCTTCAAGTTTTCGTCGTAGCGCCGGGTTTCCCACTCTTCGTTACCGAAGTACTTGACCGTTTCGTAGTTCAGCAGCGAATCGATCGCGCGCGAGTTCGCCCGCGAATCGAGCTCGTTCATGGTCCGGCGGAAATGCGTGCGCCATTCGGTGACCTTGACGGTAAACACGATGTAGGCGACCAAGGCCACGAAGGCGACGAGCGCGTAGTAGGCCTCGTATTTGACGATAAAAAAACCGAGCACGAGGCCCACTTCGACGAGCGTGGGCAAGATGCTGTAGAGCGAGTACGAGATCAACTGCGAGATGCCGCGCGTGCCGCGCTCGATGTCGCGCGACATGCCGCCCGTTTGCCGGTCCAGATGAAAGCGCAGCGAAAGCGAGTGCAGATGGCGGAACACTTTCAACGCGATCTGACGCACCGCGCTTTCGGTCACCTTCGAGAACAGAATTTCGCGCAGCTCGGTGAACAGCGACGTCGAGAGCCGGACGAGCGCGTAAGCGATGACGAGCAAGCCCATGCCGCCCGCCAGCACGATCGCGCTGTCGTGCTCGGCGCGCCCTAGCGCCGTCAACTGGCGCATCGACGACAAACCGTCGACGATATGCTTCATCACGATCGGCACGCCGAGGTTGGCGAGTTTGGCGCCGAGAAGACACGACAGCGCGAGCGCGACACGCCCCTTGTAATCGGCGAGGTAAGGCAGCAGCGAGCGAATCGTCTGCCAGTCTCTGCGCGCCGCGCCGGGGGCGGGAGCGGGCGCGGGTTCTGTCGATGAGCTATAGCGGCGCATGTGTGCAAGCTTGAACGAAGCCGCGGCGGCGGCGGGGCGGGCGGCCTACGCGGCAAGGCGGCGCGTGCGCCGCGCCGCCATTTACCCGTACAATTTCGAAGGCCAACCTATCGATGTCGTGTATTGTCGCAGGCTCGGCTCATTGTCGCAGAACAGGTAACTTCGATGACTATCTCCCCCCCGCTGCTTCCCCAGAAAAACTGCGCCCTGCGCGTCGTGCCGCAACCGTCCGACGCCAACGTTCACGGCGACGTGTTCGGTGGCTGGATCATGGCCCAGGTCGACATCGCCGGCTCGATTCCCGCCAGCCGCCGTGCCAACGGCCGCGTCGCGACGATCGCCGTCAATTCGTTCGTCTTCAAACAGCCCGTGTTCGTCGGCGACCTGCTCAGCTTCTACGCCGACATCGTAAAGACGGGAACGACCTCGATTACCGTCTCGGTCGAAGTGTTCGCTCAGCGGATGAGCCTTACCGAAGAGCTTGTGAAGGTCACGGAAGCGACGCTCACGTACGTCGCGACCGATAAAGACCGCCGTCCGCGCAAGCTGCCCGACGTCGGCTGACTGACGCGCGCCCGCCAAGCGGGCGCACCGCCTGCTTCGCGCTCAGTGAGCAACCGCGTCGGGGCGCGCGCGTTGCAGCAGCGCGGGAATGGCGTCGTGCGGCATCGGGCGCGCGAAGAAGTAGCCCTGCATCTCCGTGCACGCGCGCTCTTTCAGGAAGTCCAGTTGCGCGGCGGTCTCGACGCCCTCCGCGATCACCTGCAATTGCAGCGAATGCGCGAGCGCGATGATCGCCGAGGTGATCGTTTCGTCGTCGCTCGAGGCGCCGATGTCGGAGACGAACGAACGGTCGATTTTCAGACGATCGACGGGGAAGCGCTTCAAATAGCTCAAGCTCGAATAGCCGGTGCCGAAATCGTCGATGGCAAGGCCGATGCCGAGCGCGTGTAGCTCGGACAGCATCGTCACGGCCTCCTCGGCGTTGCGCATGATCGTGCTTTCGGTCAATTCGAGTTCCAGATACTGCGGCTCGAGGCCCGTTTCCTCGAGGATCGACATGACGAGTTTGGCGATGTCGCGCTGCTGAAACTGGCGCGCCGACAAGTTCACCGAGACGCGCGCGGGCGGCAATCCCTCGTTTTGCCATGCCTTGTTTTGCCGGCATGCCTCGCGCAAGACCCACTCCGAGAGCGGTCCGATCAGCCCGCTTTCCTCGGCGACGGGGATGAACGCCGACGGCGGCACGAGCCCCACTTCGGGATCGAGCCAGCGTACGAGCGCTTCCATACCGACGATCTGCCCTGTTTGAATGTCCACCTGCGGCTGGTAGTGCAGCAAGAATTCGCCGTCGCGCAACGCGCGACGCAGACGTCGCTCGAGATTGAGCCGGGCGCCGACGCTCGTATTCATCTCCGGCTGATAGAACTGGAACGTGTTGCGCCCCATGTCTTTGGCGCGATACATCGCCAAGTCGGCTTTTTTCAGCAGGGTTTCGACGTCCTCGCCGTCCTGCGGATACAAGCTCGCCCCCATGCTGCACCCGACGTAAAGCTCGGTGCCGTCGAGCCAGACGGGTTCCGAGATCGTCGCCCGCACGCGCTCCATCCAGCCGATCAGCGTCTTTTCGTCGACGGCATCGGTCAGCACGATCACAAACTCGTCGCCGCCGTGACGCGCGACCGTATCGCTCGGCCTCGCGCTACGCGCAAGCCGCTCGGCCACGACGCCGAGCAGACGGTCGCCCACGCTATGGCCCAAGCTGTCGTTGACGTTCTTGAAGCCGTCCAGATCGATGAAGACGACCGCAAGCGGCTTACCGCGCGCGATCGCCTGGTTCAACCGCTCGCGCAGCAGATTGCGGTTCGGCAGCCGCGTGAGACCGTCGTAGTTCGCTTGGTACTCGAGCTGCTCCTGATAACGAATCAGATCCGTAACGTCGTTGATCACGCCGATATGGTGCGTAGTATTGCCGTCGGGATCGGGCACCGGCGCGATAAAGAGCTGATTCCAGAACAGCGCCCCGTCTTTGCGGTAGTTGCGCAAGACGGCGCTCACCTCGCGGTTCGCGGCAAGTCCCTCCCGAATCGCGACCAGTCCTTCTTGATCGTGGTCGTCGCGTTGCAGGAACCGGCAATCCTGACCGACGATTTCCGCCGGATCGTAGCCGGTGATGCGCTTAAACGCGGGGTTGGCATATTCGATGAGATGGCCGCTGCCGGAGGCCGCCGTAATCAAGATCGCGTTGACGCTCGCGTCGAGCGCCCGGCTTTGCAGACGCAAGGCGAGATCGGACCGCTTGCGGTCGGTCACGTCCATATAGGAGCCGAGCACGCCGATGACCGTACCGTCGCCGTTGGTGAGCGGGATCTTGCTCGTGATGCCGGCGCGATGCACCCCGTCGATCAGCGTCTCGAACTCGTAATTCATTTTCGGCACGCCGGTCTGGATCACGTCGAGATCGGCGCGGCGCAGCGACTCGGCCAGCGCGTTCCAGGGCATATCGTCATCGGTCTTGCCGATGACCTGCTCCGTGTACGCCAGACCCGCGTCGCGCGCGAACGCCATGTTGCACCCGAGATAGCGCGACTCGCGATCCTTCCAGAAGATGCGCTGGGGGATGTTGTCGATGACGGTCTCGAGCATCTGATTGGACCGCTGCGCCTCCGCTTCGACCTTGATTTGCTCCGTCACGTCGTCGGCCAGGACGAACACCGCCGGGCGGCCCATGAACGTCAATGCATGATTGGTGATGTCGGCGCTCAATTGCGTACCGTCGCGGCGGCGTTGCCGCCAAACGCCGGCCGATACGCGCCCTCGGCGCGGCGCCGCGTATCCGCGCACGAGATATGACTCAAGCCGAGCGATCTCGTCGGGCGAATACAGATCGCGAATCGTCATGCCGAAAAATTCGCCTTCGCCGTAGCCGTATTGCTGGACAGCCGCGGCGTTCACGGCGAGAAAACCCAGCGTTTCGCGGTCGTATATCCACATCGGCACCGGATGGGCATCGAACAGCTCGCGAAAGCGCTCGTCGCTGCGCCGCATCGCCCGCGCCACGCGAATTTTCGCGCGGGCGGCACTCTCGCGTACGCCGAACGTATAGATCAGCATCCCGCACCCTGCCACCATCGTAACGATGAGCAGCAACGTGGCGAGACGGGTCGAGTGCTCGGAAGCCGACAACGAAGATTCCAGTGCCTCGTCCTCGCGCTCGCGCAGTTTCGCGATCGAGGCGTCGACGACATCGAGCGCCGAGCCGACATGCATATAGACCGGCGCGACCCAAGCGCGCTCCGCGACGCTTGCGGCTGGCTCGCCCGTTTGCCCTGCCGCGCGGACCAAGGCGGAATGCGTCTGTGCCTCCAACGTATCGGCCAACGCCAACAGCGCTTCGAGATCGCCCCGCATCGCCGCGTCGCTCGCCAGCGCCCCGCGCAGGCGTGCTTTCCCGTTCGCGAGCGCAATCTCGCGATCGCGGACGAACGCGTCGCCAACCGGCTCGCCCGAGCGCGAGAAACGCCCCAGTGCCGCCAGGCCGGACCCGAGCGTCGCCCGGTACACGTCGAGATCGCGCTTGACGCTCATGGAGCGGGCCGTGCGCGAATCGGTCGCCCGCTCGCTACGGATTTGCCCGTAAGCGACGAACGCGTTTGCGCCGATCACAGCCGCGGCGACCGCGACGTTAATCAGCAGCCGTTTCGATAAAAAGGAACGCATTGGATGTCGAAAGCCGATCGAGTCTAGTGCCCAGGGTTGAGCGTTCCCAGGTTTCAGGGCACTCAGGATGGGGCGGCGCGGCGTGGGAGTGCGATGCGCCCGTGCGACCCTTCTTGCTGGGATCGATGCGAGCCTTTCCGTGCCATCTCATGGATAACGGCAGCGCTTACGGCGGGTTGAGGGTGGCGCGAAAAAAATTTTGCGAGGACGCCGGACCTCGGCGGGAGCCGCGCCGGCTCAGCTCATGAGGCCGAACTCTCGCATCGCAGGGACAAAATCGTGGCTCGCTTCCGGTTTGCGCGTCAGTTTCGTCAGGACATAGCGCTTAAAGGGATCGAGCGCGGCCCAGCGCTCCAGCGTCACGGCGGTCCCAGCCACCTCCCGGCTGTGGTTCAGCACGCCTTCGGGCACGGCGGCCGTGCCGCGCCAAACCGGATCCTGCTCGGGGGTGAACCACTCCGGTTCGACGTTCGCGTGCGTGCGCATCATTTCGAACAGCGCATGATCGAAGTTCGGCTCGATTCGCGCATCCTCGTCGACCGGAAACCGGGCCAGCAGCGCGCGGTCCGCATGCGGCAGCAGTTGCCACTGCGCGAGCGAAATGCGAAGGCCGAAGCGATCGAGATTGAAGCGGACCGACATCGGCATGTAGGTGAGGTCCTCCGACGAGACCAACTCGAAATCGAACAGCAACGGCGTGTCATGCAATCCCATGGCGGTGTCCTTTGGCGCGCATGCGCCGGCGCAAAGCGGGCACGCGGCGCCCGCTTGGGGTATTTTAGAACCTAATACGTGAAACGCCGGCCCGTGAGCGGCTGCGCGAGTTATCGACGAGGAACGATGTTGAACGACCCGTTGGACGGCGCCGACGAGCGCGGCGTCATTGAGCAAACCGTGCGCCGCCACCGCGACGGCGAAATCGAATCCGCGCTCGACCAAGTGGGCCAGGAATGGCCCGTGGCGCTCGTCTTCAACGGTATTTCGCATGCGGTCATGATGTGTACGCCGCGCGAGTTGGAGGCATTCGCCGTCGGCTTTTCGATCTCCGAAGGGATCGTCGAGCGGGGCAGCGACATCCGCGATATCGAAGTGACGTTTCATCGAGGCGGCGCAACGCTGCCTTACGCGCAGGTCGAACTCACGATCGTGCAGCAAGCCTTCGCCGCGCTGAAAGAGCGCCGGCGCGCACTGGCGGGCCGTACGGGTTGCGGCGTCTGCGGCATCGAGAGCATCGACCTGCTCGACCTCTCGCCCGAGCGTGTCCCGGCGAGCGGCTTCTTGGACCGGCTCGCGCCCGGTGCGATCGCCCGCGCCGCGCGTGAGCTGCCGTCGCATCAAGCGTTGACGCGGCTGACGGGAGGCCTTCATGCGGCCGCGTGGTGCGATGCCGACGGCGCGATCGTGGTGGCCTTCGAGGATGTGGGCCGGCACAACGCGCTCGACAAATTGATCGGCCGTATGGTGCTCGATCGCGTCGATACGACGAACGGTTTCGTTTTTCTATCGAGCCGAGCGAGCTACGAACTCGTGCGCAAGGCGGCACGTGTCGGCATTCCGATGGTGGCGACGATATCGGCACCCTCCTCGCTTGCCATCGCGATAGCGCGACAAGCCGGCATTCGGCTCGTCAGTTTTTGCAGGGAAACGAGCTTCGTCGAGTATTGCGACGAACTCGGCAAATAGTGCGATAGGCCTTGAATGTCGATATCGAGGCGGATGAGACCGGCAACGCGCAGGGTCCGTTTGGGGCGACGAGACCGCGTGTCGTCAAGCTCTCATCTCAAGTAATGGCAGGGCCGAGACTGATCGCATCCAACACCGCACGCGGAACAAAGACCGTTTTATTTAGATCAAAAGAATACTCGCCCCCAACCGGATAAACTGCTATCGAGCACAGGAGGTTATCCACGAGCAAATAAAAGATGTCGTCCTCGTTCGCATTGACGAATATCGCCCCCGGCGTGATCGGATTTCCCGGAATAAAGCTGCCGACGAGCACATCGTTGACGATGACATCGTTCATCGAACTGAATAAATTATAGTATGTTTGAGAATCAGGAAACGGTCTAGGGATACCATTCAGAATCAAATAAATCGTATTGCTCCTGCTGCTCTTGACCCGTTTTCTGTAGTATTTCGGATCGACTGCCTCTCCCCCGAAGGCATTGCGATCAGCCGATATGGGCGCGATGCCTTCCGGCAGAGATACACTATCCATGTTCATCATATCCCCAGTCAACATAACTTCAGGCGCAAGAGCGCGAACGACGAGTGCTTGCCTCGCACCGATCTCAAGGCAGAGATTCGATCCGAGCGGCGTTGACGATCACGTCGGGAAGCTTTAGGATTTTTGTCGAATCGAACGAAAACTTACTGAATGCATTGGCGTTCGGTATGAAATAAAACCGACCATTCGTAGCTAGGTAAACACTGGAGCTCGATTGAGCTTGTACCAGGCTCGCGCCCGACGTGAGATCGGGTCCCGGCGATTCAAGGTCGTTCGAGATTTGCACACCGTCCCAAGACGCGAAGAGGTTGGTATATGTCTTGGAATCGGGCACCTTGCGGGGACTCTCGCCCATCCACAAATAAACAGGCGCACCCTTGCTGCGCTGCAATCTTTTCCCTTCATTGGGGTTGTTGGATATCAGCGAATCGCAAGATTGCTCGCCCGATGCAATAGCCTGATTCTCCGGTGCAGAGATTGGCTGGTCGCCCATAGCCCTACTCCATATGAGATTCGAACATGAGTTAGTTATTCGAGCCGAAACAGGACAACTCGAAACGCGATTCATTGCTCAATTGTTTTAGAGAAAGCATAGACCAAATCGATGCCGTGAGAACGAACGTAAGGGCAACGATCGAAAGGTGCGCTCAACATTTGAGCATGGCTTGTGAGGTCCGCGGCCGATCGAGGAAGCGTCGCATCGATCGAATGCCGATCAATCTCAACATTTAGGCGATGCGATGGAGAGTGCCGATACGCGGAAGGTGGGCGAGCGACGAAGCGCAGCAAGAAACCGTGGAGGCGACCTTCGGCGGCAAAGCGATGCGTTTCCCGCTAAGGGCGTACCGCACGGGCACGGAACCCAGCGGTACGCGGCGTCTTTAACCGAACTGCCTGAAGTCCGGCTTACGCTTCTGGAAGAATGCCATCATCGCTTCGCGGGCTTCCGGCGCGAGCAGCATCTTGCCGAAATGCACGACCTCTTCCTTCATTCGATCGGCGATTTCCTGATCGTGCGCGCGCTTCATCAACATCTTGGTCACGCGCAGCGACGATGCGGGCAACGCCGCGAGTTTGACGGCTTGCGCATAGGCGAATGCGTCCACCTCGCCGGCAGGCAGCAGACGATTGACGATGCCCATCCGGTGCGCTTCTTGGGCGTCGAACGCCTCGCCGAGCATCAGCTTTTCGGCGGCGAGCGCGTAGCCCGCGAGGCGCGGCAAGAGCAGGCTGGATGCCGCCTCCGGGCACAACCCCAATTGCGAAAACGGCAGCGAGAACGTAGCCGACTCGGCGGCATAGACCATATCGCAATGCATGAGCAGCGTTGTGCCGATCCCGACGGCGACGCCGCAGACCGATGCCACGATCGGCTTTTGCGCGCTGCTGATGCGCGCGAGGAACTGCAACACGGGCGCATCCGCGCTTGTCGGCGGCGACTTCATGAAGTCTTCCAAATCGTTGCCGGCGCTGAAGGCCTGCTCGCCGCCGCGAATCAAAATCGCGCGTACGGACGCGTCCTCGTTCGCATCGGCCAGCGCGTCCGCCATGGTCTGATACATCGCCGCCGTGATTGCGTTTTTCTTTTCGGGCCGATTCAAAGCAATCGACATGACGCCTTCGGCACTACGCTCAATCACAATTTCCATCGTCTCTCTCCAAAGGAAAAACGGTTCGCGGCGCCGGAGGGTCGCTCCGGCGCGTACGAACCGTCATTGCCGGGTCACGGCGGGATTTACAGCCGTTCGATGATGCCCGCTGCGCCCATGCCGGTGCCGACGCACATCGTCACCATGCCGTACTTCAGGTTGCGGCGACGCAGCCCGTGCACAACCGTAGCCGCACGGATCGCCCCCGTCGCGCCGAGCGGGTGGCCCAACGCAATCGCGCCGCCGAGCGGGTTGACCTTGGCCGGGTCGAGCCCGAGTTCGCGCACCACCGCCAGCGATTGCGCCGCGAACGCCTCGTTCAACTCGATCCAATCGAGATCGTCCTGCGTGAGGCCCGCCGCCTTGAGCGCCGCCGGAATTGCTTCCTTCGGGCCGATACCCATCACTTCGGGCGGCACGCCGCGCACGGCAAAGCTCACGAAACGCGCGAGCGGCGTTAAGTTGAACTGCTTCAGGATCTTCTCGGACACGACGATCAGCGCACCGGCGCCGTCCGACGTTTGCGAGCTGTTGCCGGCCGTGACCGAGCCCTTGTTCGCGAACACTGCCCGCAGCTTGCCGAGGCCTTCGAGCGTCGTATCGAGACGGGGGCCTTCGTCGAGCGCGATCTCGCGCGTCTTCGTCTTCACCTCGCCCGTGGCGAGATCCGGCGTGCGTTCGACGATCGTGTACGGCGAGATCTCGTCCTTAAACTCACCGGATTGCTGCGCGGCGATCGCCTTTTGATGCGACTCGAGCGAAAAGCGATCCTGATCCTCGCGGCTCACCTTCCAGCGCTCCGCCACGCGCTCGGCCGTCAGGCCCATGCCGTAGGCGATGCCGAAGTTTTCGTCGTTGTCGAAGATGTGCGGCGACATCGACGGCGTGTTGCCCATCATCGGCACCATGCTCATCGATTCGCAACCGCCCGCGATCATCGCATCGGCCTCGCCGACGCGAATGCGGTCGGCCGCCATCGCGAGCGCGGTCACGCCCGACGCGCAGAAGCGATTGACGGTCACGCCGCCCACCGACTGCGGCAGCCCTGCCAGCAGCGCACCGATCCGCGCGACGTTCAGGCCTTGCTCGGCTTCGGGGATCGCACAGCCGACGATCGCGTCTTCGATCACCTTCGTATCGAGGCCGGGCACTTGCGCCACGGCCGACTTGATCGCGTGCACCAGCAACTCGTCCGGGCGCGTGCTCTTGAATACGCCGCGCGGCGCTTTGCCGATCGGCGTGCGGCTTGCGGCGACAATGTATGCGTCTTGCAATTGTTTGCTCATTTGGAGCTCCTGCCCGTTAGTTGCGCACCGGCTTGCCGGTTTGCAGCATGCCCATGATTCGCTCTTGCGTCTTTTGCGTGCCGAGCAGATCGACGAATGCCCGGCGCTCGAGCGCGAGCAGCCATTCTTCGTCGACGAGACTGCCCGCTTCGACGTCGCCGCCGCAAACGGCTTCGGCGATGCGCGAGGCGATCAGGAAATCGTGCGCGCTGATGAAGTTGCCGTCGCGCATGTTCACGAGCTGCGCCTTGATCGTGGAAATCGCCGAGCGACCCGCGACCGGAACTTGGCGGACCGGCAGCGGCGGACGATAGCCCGCGGCCGCCAGCGCGCGCGCTTCCTTCTTGGCGGTATCGAGCAACTCGAACACGTTGAACACGATCGTGTCCGACGGCTTCAAATAACCCATTGCACGCGCTTCGATTGCGGACGCCGAGACCTTCGCCATGGCCGCGTTTTCGAACGACTTCGTGAGGAACTTCAACAGCTCGCCGTTCGATGCGCCGATCGCGCTAGCCGCATCGGCGGCGCGCAGCGCGGCTTCCTTCAGGCCGCCGCCCGCCGGCACGAGACCGACGCCGACTTCCACGAGGCCGACATAGCTTTCGATATGCGCAACGCGCTTCGCGCTGTGAAGCATCAGCTCGCAACCGCCGCCGAGCGCGATGCCCGAGACCGCCGCCACGACGGGCACGTTCGCGTATTTCACGCGCAGCATGCCTTGCTGGAACTTCTTGACGAACGGCTCGATGCCCTTGGCGCCGCCCATCATGAAGGCGGGCATCGCTTCTTCGAGGTTGGCGCCGGCCGAGAACGGGCCGCCCGGCGTACCGAGCTTGAGCGACGTCGGCTGCCAGACCACGACACCCTTGTACGACTTCTCGGCGAGTTCGATCGCTTGCGCCAGGCCGTCCAGCACGCCCGGGCCGATCGTATTCATCTTGGATTTGAACGAGACGATCACGACGTCGTCTTCACCGGCGCGGTCATCCACCCATGCGCGGACCGAATCGGTCTCGAACAGCGTCTTGCCGTAAGCCTTGGGATCGACACCGGCTTCGCCGAAGAGCGGCGCCCGGAATACCTGCTTGCCGTAGACGGGCAAGTTCGAGCGCGGCTCGAACTTGGCTGCCGCGGGCGACCACGAGCCTTCGGCCGTATGCACGCCGCCCTTTTCGGCGACGGCACCTTCGAACACCCACGACGGCAGCGGCGCGTTAGAGAGCGCTTTGCCCGCCGCGATATCTTCTTGGACCCACTCCGCCACTTGCTTCCAGCCGGCCGCTTGCCAGCCCTCGAACGGACCCTCGTTCCAGCCGAAGCCCCAACGAATGGCGAGGTCCACGTCGCGCGCGTTGTCGGCGATCGACTCGAGGTGCACCGCGATGTAGTGGAACACGTCGCGGAAGATCGACCACAGGAACTGCGCTTGGGGGTGCTCCGATTCGCGCAACAGCTTCAGACGCTCGGCGGCCGGACGCTTCAGAATGCGGCCCACCAATTCGTCGGCTTTCGCACCGCCGTCGACGTACTCGCCCGTCTTCGCGTCGAGCACCTTGATCGCTTTGCCGTCCTTCTTATAGAAACCGCCACCCGTCTTTTGACCGAGCGCGCCCTTGGCGACGAGAGCGGCCAGCACGGCCGGCGTCTCGTACACGGGGAAGAACGGATCGTCGGCGAGGTTGTCCTGCATCGTCTTGATGACGTGCGCCATCGTGTCAAGACCGACGACGTCGGCCGTACGGAACGTCGCCGATTTGGCGCGGCCCAGACGCGAGCCCGTCAGATCGTCGACTTCGTCGAAACGCAGCCCGAACTTAGCCGCTTCGGTGATGACGGCCAGAATCGAGAAGATACCGACGCGGTTGGCGATGAAGTTCGGCGTATCCTTCGCGCGCACGACGCCCTTGCCGACGACGCTCGTCAGGAACGTTTCGAGATCGTCGACAATGTGCGGCTGCGTATGCGTCGTCGGAATCAGTTCGACGAGATGCATATAGCGCGGCGGATTGAAGAAGTGCACGCCGCAGAAGCGCGACTTCAGTTCGTCGGAGAATCCTTCGGACAACTTAGTAATCGACAAGCCCGACGTGTTCGTCGCGAAAATCGCATTCGGCGCGATATGCGGCGCGACCTTCTTGTACAAGTCGTGTTTCCAGTCCATCCGCTCGGCGATCGCCTCGATAACGAGATCGCACTGCTCGAGCTTGGCGATGTCGTCTTCGTAGTTCGCCGGCTCGATGTAGCGGGCATCGTCCTTCGCGCCGAACGGCGCGGGCGACAGCTTCTTCAAATTCTCGATCGCCTTCAAAGCGATCGCGTTCTTCGGGCCTTCCTTAGCCGGAAGATCGAACAGCAGCACCGGCACCTTGGCGTTGATCAGGTGCGCGGCGATCTGCGCGCCCATCACGCCGGCGCCGAGCACGGCCACCTTGCGAATGATCAGATTGCTCACGTCTTTCCTCCCTCGGAGTCATGCGTTTTGGCGGGCTCGATGGCTGCGCGTCGCACGCGGCGACGCGGGTCGAGCCGCGGTGAATCGGAGAGCGCGGCGCGTCTTTTGCGCGCGCCGCGCGGCGGAAGCGCCGGCTTAGAACAGCGCCTCGTCGACTTCCATCAACGTCTTCGAACCCGCGCGGGCTTCGCGGATCGTCTTAGCCGTTTCGGGCAAGAGCTTCGCGAAGTAAAAACGCGCCGTGGCGAGCTTCGACTTGTAGAACGGGTCGCCCGACGCCTCGTTGTCGAGGGCGATGCGCGCCATGCGTGCCCAGAAGTACGAAAACACCAGATGGCCGACCGTGCGCAGATACGGCACTGCCGCCGCGCCCACTTCGTCCTGGTTCGCCATCGCCTTCATGCCGATTTCCATCGTGAGCTTCTGCACCTTGTCGCCGATGTCGGCGAGCGGGTTCACGAACTCTTGCATTTCGGGCTTCACGCCTTCGGCTTCGACGAAGTCGGTCACGAGCTTGCCGAACTTACGCAGCTTCGCACCCATGTCGCCGAGGACCTTGCGGCCGAGCAAGTCCAGCGACTGCACGGCGTTCGTGCCTTCGTAGATCATGTTGATGCGAGCATCGCGCACGTACTGCTCCATGCCCCATTCCTTGATGAAGCCATGGCCGCCGAAGATCTGCATCGCATGGTTCGTGCACTCGAACGCGTTATCCGAGAGGAACGCCTTCAGGATCGGCGTGAGCAGCGCGACCAGATCGGCTGCTTCCTTGCGCTCGGCTTCGTCTTCGTGCGAAAGCTCTTTGTCGATCTGCACGGCCGACCAGTACGAGAACGCGCGCGCACCTTCGGCGTAAGCCTTTTGCGCGAGCAGCATGCGGCGTACGTCCGGATGCACGATGATCGGATCGGCAGCCTTTTCGGGTGCCTTCGGGCCCGTCAGCGAACGCATTTGCAGGCGTTCCTTCGCGTAGACGAGCGAGTTTTGATAGGCGACTTCCGTGAGGCCGAGGCTTTGCATGCCCACGCCCAGACGCGCCGCGTTCATCATCACGAACATCGCCTGCAAGCCGCGGTTCGGCTCGCCGACGAGCCAGCCCTTGGCGTTGTCGAGGTTCATCACGCAGGTGGCGTTCGCGTGAATGCCCATCTTATGCTCGATCGAGCCGCACTTGATGCCGTTGCGCTCGCCCGGCTCGCCTGCGTCGTTCGGCAGGAACTTCGGCACGACGAACAGCGAGATACCCTTCGTGCCCGGGGGCGCATCGGGCAAACGTGCGAGCACGAGGTGGACGATGTTCTCGGACAGATCGTGTTCGCCGCTCGAGATGAAGATCTTCGTGCCGGTGATGAGATACGAGCCGTCGCCGTTGGATTCGGCTTTCGTGCGCAAGATGCCGAGGTCGGTGCCGCAATGCGGTTCGGTCAGACACATCGTGCCCGTCCACTTGCCTGCGACGAGCTTAGGCAGATAGACCTTTTGCAACTCGGGCGTGCCGTGTGCGTGCAGACACTCGTAGGCGCCGTGCGAAAGGCCCGGATACATCGTCCACGCCTGGTTCGCCGAGTTCAGCATTTCGTAAAGCGCGTTGTTCACGAATGCGGGCAACCCTTGGCCGCCGTATTCGGGATCGCAGCCTAGGGCGGGCCAGCCCGCCTCGACGTATTGGCGATACGCCTCCTTGAAGCCCTTCGGAGTCGTCACCACGCCGTCGCCCGCGTACGTGCAGCCTTCTTGATCGCCGCTTTGATTCAACGGGAACAGGACTTCGGCGCAGAACTTGCCCGCTTCTTCGAGCACTTGATTGATGGTGTCGGCATCGAGATCGGCGTGCTTCGGCATGCCTTTCACTTCGGTTTCGACGTTCAGCAGTTCGTGCAGCACGAATTGCATGTCGCGCAGCGGCGCGGCGTACTGACCCATGACTTCCTCCAAAGGTTTACATCTTGTCTTGTACAGATCAAGCCGTGAGTGGCAGTCAGTGCGCCGGGTAGGAGCGTGGCTGACTAACGGCTTTCGCTCTGATACGAAACGATCGTTTTTTCCAGCGCGGCCCGCGTCAGACGTTCGGCATCGGGCAGATGCAGGAAACGCGCGTCGTGATGCAGGCCGAGCGTGAAGCTATACAGTTCGAACAGCATTAGGTTCGGATCGGTGTCCGAGCGCAAATGCCCCTCTTCAACGGCTTGCGAAATTGCTCTCAGCAATGCCGCCCGCCAGGTCGAGACGCTCAGGACGAGTTGCTCGCGCACCGGGTTGTCGCCACGGTCGTCGTACTCGACAGCGCCGCTGATGTAGATGCATCCCGTCATCACTTCCTGGATGCGTTTCTCCATCCAACGGCCGAGCATCGCGCGCAATCTCGGCAAGCCGCGCGGCTCGCGCAGACTCGGGAAAAACACCTCCTCTTCAAAGCGGCGGTGGTACTCGCGGACGACTTCCACTTGCAAGTCCTCGCGCGAGCCGAAATGCGCAAAAACCCCGCTCTTGCTCATCTGCATGCGCTCGGCAAGCAAGCCGATCGTCAAACCCTCGAGTCCGTTACGACTCGCTAGATCGAGCGCCGCATCGAGAATCGCTGCGCGCGTTTGTTCACCTTTTCGCATGGCCTCTCTGTACCGTTCTTTTGGCTGTGCAATCAAAAAATAGAACGGCCGTACTATTATTGAGCGCGGCCGCCCTCGAAACAAGGACTTTATTAGAAACTGGAATCTAACCGGGAAGCTAGGGGCGCTTGCCCGCTCGAGCGCCGGACGGCGCCGTCTTCCGCGCGCCTGTGCGGCGCGGCGAGGCGGCGCTAATCGTATCCGCCGACGGTCAGGACCTTCATCACGGCGCGGTACGTCGCGTAAGCGAGCCAGTTGATTAAGCGCTTCCCCCAAGGACGCGCGGCGTATGCGGCGGGGTCGACGGGACGAGCCTGCGCGAACGCCTCCACTATCGCCTCGCGCAACTGGCCGATCTCCCGGTGCTCGATCAGCACGACGTTGGCCTCGTTGTTGAGCACGAGGCTGAGTGCGTCGAGATTGGAAGAGCCCACCGTCGCCCAGTTCGAATCGACGACCGCTACTTTACCGTGCAACATCGTCTTTTCATATTCGGCGATTCTCGCACCGGCGCCGAGAAACGTTCGGTAAAGATGGGGCACCGCGTGATCGAGTGCGATAAATTCGTTGCGACCGATCAGCAGATGAACCTCGACGCCGCGCCGGGCCGCCGCCACCAACGCGCGGCGTAGCTTGCGTCCGGGTACGAAATACGGGTTGGCCAGCAAGATCTCGTGCCGTGCCCGGCCAATGGCGACCAGGTACGCTTTTTCGATCGCGCGCCGGTTGACGAAGTTATCGCGCGCGATAAAGGCGACGCTCGGCGCTTTCAGCGCCTGTTCCGAGGCATGGGCGGACGGCTGCGACGGGGCCGTGGCGCCCGTCGCGCTCGCTTGCTCGCGCAGTGCGAGCGCGCGCGGCACCGCCTCGGCGTATGGGCGGTGCCCGAGCGTTAAGCGCCGCCATTGCGTGTCCAGCGCGGCGCCGATGCGCGCGACGACGGGTCCCGTCAATCCGACCGCGAAGTCCCAGCGCGGATGCGCGAGCGGACCGTTCGCGGCGGCAAAGTCGTCGACGATATTGATGCCGCCGCAAAACGCAACTCGGCCGTCGATCAAGGCGAGCTTACGGTGCGTGCGCGAGAGCCCGAATCGGCCGAATACGCCCAGCCATCCGGGGTTGTAGATTCGATGCTCGATGCCCGCCGCCACCCATTCGTCGAACAGCGGGAGGCGGCCCGTCCCTAAGCCGTCGGTGATCACGCGCACGCGCACGCCACGGCTTGCCGCCCGCACGAGCGCGTCGGAGACGGGGCGACCTGCTTCGTCGTCGCAAAAGATATAGGTCTCGAGCGTGACCCTCTCTCGCGCATCGTCGATATGACCGATCAACGCGGTGAAATAGTCGGCACCGCTCTTGAAGAGCCGCACTTCGTTGTCGGCCGTGAAGGCGAGCCGCCATGCCCGGCGTTTGGAAACGAGGGCGGCCCCGATCCGCACGAGCCGGCGTGCGCCGCGTCCGCTCATGCTCGCTCGGGCGGCAGCTGCGAAATCCCAGCGGATGCGCTGCCTGCCCGCAACCGGCGCGGCAATTGCAGGATTGCATCGCGGTTGGACGAGGAGAAACACCGCGCCGCGGCCTGCTCGTACGGCAGCCACAGATAGGCCGTGTGCTCGCGCGGCGCGAGCGTGACCTCGAGTTTGTACGGCACCTCGAGCCCGAACCAATGTTCCACGTTGCGCGTGACGCCTTCGGCGTAGCGATGGCGCCAAACCGGGTAGATCTCGTATTCGATCCGCTCGCCCCAATCGATCAGCGCCTCGGGCGCAACGATCGGGCCGCCGACGACGATACCCGTTTCCTCCGCCACTTCTCGGACGGCGGTTTCGGCGAGCGGTTCGTCGATGCGGTCCTTCGATCCGGTCACCGATTGCCAGAATTCGGGGCGGTCGGCGCGCTCGATCACGAGCACGTCAAGCTCGGGCGTGTAGATGACGACGAGGACCGACTCGGGAATTTTCGGCGTTTTTTGCATGGCGTTCGATTGATTTGCAGTACGCCCATCAGCATAGCGCAGCAGTTGCGCACCGGCTCGCGCGACGCATCCGCCCATCGACGATCGACGCTGCCGCGTGCCTCGATGAATCCGCTTCGGGCAAGACCGCCTCAAGTACAAAACTCGACATAACTCCACACAATTCAACCGCTCTCCCGGTTGACCCATCTATTTTTTATTCTTACGATTTATTACTAGGCATAAAGACAATAAAAATCGAATGCTTTCACATCAATCGGATTTTGCCGTTGCTGTAGCCGTTCGTTGAATATCAAAAAAGCCAAATAAGGATAAAAATGAAAGAAAAATGCATTGGAAATGGCGCCGGAATCGGGCCGCTTGCCCGGCGCGTAGGAGGGACAACGCTGGCGCTGAGCATGCTCGCGCTGGCGGGTTGCGGCGGGAACGGAAACAGCACCACCACCCCCGCCGTAGCAGCCGACCAAACGTACACCGATAACGTTGCCTATTCGCCGAACGCCGGGGATTCGCTGCCTGCGGCGCAGGTCACCGAACAAGCGGCCGTCATGCATCACCAATGGTCGAGCGGCGGCGCGAGCGTTCCGTATACGACCACCACCGGGCATCTGACCGCTTCGGATACGAGCGGCAAGCTGGAAGCGACGATGTCGTACGTCGCATACGTCGCTCAGAACACCAGCGGCACCCCTCGTCCCGTCACGTTCTTTTACAACGGCGGGCCCGGTTCGTCATCCGTCTGGTTGCGCCTCGGCTCGTTCGCGCCGACGCGGGTCGCGACGCCCGATCCCTTGATGACCAACTGGCCGAACTATCCGCTCGTCGACAACGCGGAAAGCCTGATCGCCACGACCGACATGGTGTTCATCGATCCGCCGGGCACCGGTCTGTCGGAGGCAATCGCACCGAACACGAACAAGACGTTCTGGGGCTCCGATCCCGACGTTCAGGTGATGCGCGACTTCATCCGCCGCTACATCGCCGTGAACAACCTGACCGGCTCGCCGCTTTATCTGTACGGCGAATCGTACGGCACGCCGCGCACGGACATGCTCTCGCTGTCGCTCGAATCGGCCGGAGTACATCTGACCGGGATCGTGTTGCAGTCGTCGATCCTGAATTATGCGGCCTCGACCGGCGATACGTCGGCCGGGTCGTTCCCGTCCTACGCAGCGGTCGCGGCCTACTACAACCTGGCGTCGCCGTCGCCGACGAACCTCGGTACGTACGCGCAGCAGATCCGCAACTTCGTCACGGCGCAGTACACGCCGCTCGTACAGTACTCGACCGCTACGCAACAGGTTGCGATTCCCGCCGCCACGTTGAGCAATTGGTCTTCCCAGACGAATCTGTCGACGGCGTCCTTGAGCGCTTACTTCAAGTACTTTTACGACACGGAGGCCTCGCCGGGCCAGACGCTGCTCGTGCCGGGCTACACGATCGGTCGTTATGACGGACGCGTCTCGTTGCCGAACAGCGATTCGCGCCTTACCGCCGACAACGACCCGTCCGATATCTTGATCTCGCAGCCGTTCACGACCGCGCTTGCGGCGCAGATGCCGAGCTACCTCGGCTATCAGGCGCCGCACGCGACTTACCAGACGCTGAACGACAAGATCATCGGCGTATGGAATTTCAGTCATGGAGGCAAGACGCAACCGGATACGATCCCCGATCTGCTCGCGGCGCTCATGCTCAATCCGCAACTGAAAGTGTTGGCATCCAACGGCTATCACGATCTCGCGACACCGTTCTTCGAGACGGAAAAGGAATTGGCCCGACTGAAAACCGTAAAAGGTATTAATCCGAACATTCAGCTCACGTTTTACCAGGGCGGTCACATGATTTATTTGGATAATGTTGCGCGACCGCAAATGCAGGCCGATCTCGTGTCGTATTACAAGAATCAGTCGATTTCGAATGCGACGACGCTTGCGCAACTGGCGGCGCCGTGGGCCGATCAGAGCCCGGCGAATACGCCGACGGTCGCAACCACTGTCACGACGGCCCCCTGATCTCTCATCTCCAATGCGTGGCGGAGCCCCGTTGTTCGGGCTTGCGCTCGTGACACCTTTTTTTGTGAGCTACGTTATGTTCCAAATCTCATTGCTGCGCCTGTTGCCGCGCGCATCGTTGGCGGCCGCGCTCGTTCTCTGCGCGGGCGGCGCCTTCGCATCGACGCTGCAAGCCGTTTCGCCCCCCACGCCGCTCGCCGGTGGCGGCGTAGATGGCCCTTTCCTCCAGCGCGGCGCACGCGCATCGTCCGACACCCCAACGACCGGGGCAGCACTCAAGCAAGAGGCTCAGAACCGGCTAGCCGCGAGTCTCGGCGCGAACCGTGCATTCAGCGACAACGCCGCCATCACGCAGGTTCAAGCCCAGGCGAGCGGCCTAGGCTACGTTTCCGAGCATTTCCAGGAAATCGACACGGCGCGTAGCGGCAAGGTGACACTAAAGCAGGTTCAGCAGTATTTGCAGCAGCACTAATAAAGCCAAGGAATAAAAAAAACCAGCGGGTGGATCGACATCCACCTGCTGGTTTTTTTGTACCTTGCCTCTGTGCGAAGGCCTGTGAGCGCCCTCGCCGACCCCTCGGCGTCTTACGCCTTCGGCTGCTCCGGCTGGCGCAAACGGATATGCAACTCGCGCAGTTGCCGCTCGTCCACGGCGCTCGGCGCCTGCGTCAGCAGACACTGCGCACGCTGCGTCTTCGGGAACGCGATCACGTCGCGGATCGAATCGGCGCCAGCCATCATCGTCACGATACGATCGAGCCCGAACGCAATCCCGCCATGCGGCGGCGCGCCGTATTGCAGCGCGTCGAGCAGGAAGCCAAACTTCGCCCGCGCTTCTTCATCATTGATCTTGAGCGCGCGGAAGACCTTGCTCTGGACGTCTTCGCGATAGATCCGTACGGAACCGCCACCGATTTCCCAGCCGTTCAGCACCATGTCGTACGCCTTGGCGAGACAACGGCCCGGGTCCGTTTCCAGATACTCGAGGTGCTCGTCCTTCGGGCTCGTGAACGGATGGTGCGCAGCGACGTAGCGCGCTTCTTCCTCGTCGTACTCGAACATCGGGAAGTCGATCACCCACAGCGGCTTCCAGCCCGCTTCGACGAGGCCGTTCGCCTTGCCGAAATCCGAGTGGCCGATCTTCAGCCGCAGCGCGCCGAGGCTGTCGTTGACCACCTTCGCGCGATCCGCCGCGAAGAAAATGATGTCGCCGTCTTTCGCACCGGTGCGCTCGAGAATCGCCGCAATCGCCGCATCGTGCAGGTTCTTGACGATCGGGCTTTGCAGACCGTCACGGCCCTTCGCCGCTTCATTGACCTTGATCCACGCCAAACCCTTCGCGCCGTAGATGCGCACGAATTCGGTATAGCCGTCGATGTCGCCGCGCGTAAGCTCGCCGCCCTTCGGCACGCGCAGTGCCGCTACGCGACCGTCCTTCGTGTTCGCCGGTGCGCTGAACACCTTGAACTCGACGTCCTTCATCGCGTCGGTCAGTTCGGTGAATTCGAGCTTCACGCGCAGATCGGGCTTGTCGGAACCGAAACGCGCCATCGCTTCCGAGTACTGCATGACGGGGAACGCCTCGTCGAGCGTCACGCCGATCGTCTCCTTGAAGACGTGGCGAATCATCTGCTCGAACAGATCGCGGATTTCCTGTTCCGTAAGGAACGACGTCTCGCAGTCGATCTGCGTGAATTCGGGCTGACGATCGGCACGCAAGTCTTCGTCGCGGAAGCACTTGACGATTTGGTAGTAGCGATCGAAGTTCGCCACCATCAAGAGCTGCTTGAACAGCTGCGGCGATTGCGGCAACGCGAAGAATTGGCCCGCGTTCACGCGCGAGGGAACGAGGTAGTCGCGCGCGCCTTCGGGCGTGCTCTTCGTGAGCATCGGCGTTTCGATATCGATGAAGCCTTGCGCATCGAGATACTTGCGCACTTCCATCGCGACGCGATAGCGCAAACGCAGATTGTTTTGCATCTGCGGGCGACGCAGGTCGAGCACGCGGTGCGTGAGGCGCGTCGTTTCCGAGAGGTTGTCGTCGTCGAGCTGGAACGGCGGCGTGACCGAAGCGTTCAACACGGTCAACTCGTGGCACAGCACCTCGATTTTGCCGCTCTTCAAGCCTGCGTTGACCGTGCCTTCGGGACGATTGCGCACGACGCCTTGAACGCGAACGCAAAACTCGTTACGCACGCCTTCGGCGATCTTGAACATCTCCGCGCGGTCGGGGTCGCAGACGACTTGGACGAGCCCTTCGCGATCGCGCAGGTCGATGAAGATGACGCCGCCGTGGTCGCGCCGGCGATGCACCCATCCGCACAGCGACACGGTTTGGCCCAACAGATGTTCGGTCACCAGACCGCAGTATTCAGATCTCATCGACATGGTATTCGTCTTTCGTTTGGCATTTGAGGGCAGCGCGTGCGGTGCTATTCCGGATCACCGCACGGCGGCATTAAAGGGGCGGCTCGACCGGGCGGCGCGCCGGCGCGCTCGCCGGCAGTTGCGGGGCGACTACGCCCATCGAGACGATGTACTTGAGCGCGGCGTCGACCGACATGTCGAGCTCGATGACCTCCGCCTTGGGGACCATCAAAAAAAAGCCCGACGTCGGGTTCGGCGTCGTCGGCACGTACACGCTCACGTGCTCTTGCTGCAAATGGTTGATCACGTCGCCGCCCGGGGCGCCCGTAAGGAACGCGATGGTATACGAGCCGCGCCGCGGGTACTCGATCAATAGGGCTTTTCGGAATGCGTTACCGCTGCTCGAGAGCAGCGTATCGGACACCTGCTTCACGCTCGTATAAAGCGGCCCGACGATGGGGATGTGCCGCAAGATCGCGTCCCACCAGGTCACGAGCTTTTGCCCGACGAAGTTTTGCGTGAACAGCCCGACGATGAAGATGAACGCCAGCGTGAGCAGCGCCCCGACGCCGGGCAAATGGAACCCGAACAACTTCTCGGGCTGCCACGATTCGGGCAGCAACAGCAGCGTCTGGTCCATCGTACCGATGATAAGCCCCAGCACCCACAGCGTGATCGCCAAAGGTACGAGGACCAGCAAGCCGGTCAGAAACACGGATTTGAGCGTCGTCTTTTTCATGTATACCGCCAGGGAACCGCTAGGAATGAATCAGCGCGCTTATTCGTACCGCCCTGCGCTTGATGAGCGCGATGCCGCGCGACGACGTCCCGTCGGCGCCGGCCTCGGCGCCATCCGTGGCGACGCCCGCTCAGGCGTCGGACGTCGTGGACGCGGCGGGCGCAGCCGGCGTGCTCGTGCTGGCCGGTACGGCGGCCGAATCGGACTTGGCCTCCGACTTCGCTTCCGGCGTGGCATCGGACTTGGCCGCGGCTGTGCCGTTCGCACCGCCGGAGCCGCCGCGGAAATCGGTGACATACCAACCCGATCCCTTCAATTGAAAGCCCGCGGCCGTCACTTGCTTACGAAACGAGTCCTTTTCGCATTGCGGACACTGCGTCAGCGGCGCGTCGCTCATCTTTTGGAGCACGTCTTTCTCGAAGCCGCACGATTCGCAACGGTAGGCGTAGATCGGCATAATTCTCTTCCCGACTATTTCCGACAAAAAAACGGTTAAGCGCTTACAAAGCGTTGAATTATAGCCGCAATTGGGCGCGGCCCCGCTTAAGCGACGCTGGGCGCCGCGCAGCTCGCAAATTGAGGGCGCCGCCAACGAAAATCAAGTGTGCGGGACGCAGCGCGCGAGCGATCGCCCGGTTCCCGCGCGGCACGCGCGCAGCTTACCGCCGGCGCCAGCTCATCCAGCGCTCGCGTCCCGCGAATACCGGAATCGAATCGTCCACGGCTTCGTCCTCGACGAGGTCGAACGAGGGGCGCACAAGCGCGTCGAGTTCCGCTCGCGTGATCCCGAACGGTGGGCCTTTAGGCGCCTCGTCGAAGAAGAAAAAGCCTGCCAGCAAACCGCCGGGCTCGAGCAGTTCGGCCATCCTCGCCGCATAGTCTGCGCGGCGCGCGGGCGGCAATGCACAAAGGAACGCGCGCTCGTAGATCCAGCCCGGAGCGAACGGGGGCCGATAGGTGAAGAAATCGGCTTGTTCGACGAATGCCGCGTGAGGACCGAGCTGCGCGCGTGCGGCCGCGACGGCATCGGCGGCAAAATCGATCGCTCGCACGGTCCAACCCGCCTGCGCGAGCCAGCCGACCTCATGGGCGTTGCCGCACCCCGGAACGAAGACAGGCACCGGGGTCGAGCGAGCGGCAAAGGAGGCGAACGCCGCGGGCACGCCGGCTTGGTCCCATGGCGTGAAGCCTTGCCGAAAGCGCTCGTCCCAAAACGCAGCCGTATTCGGATCGCGTGTGGCGAAAGCGGGCGCCGCGCCGCCGGCGGGCTTTGATCCCGGGCGATCGGGCGATGAAGGCTCAGTCATGGCGTTAAGCTCCGTAAGCGATCGCAAGCCACGCACGGGCGACTACGGCGCCGACGCCGACCGCCACGCCGAACAGCAAGAGCGCCTGCAACATGCGGTTCGTGCGCTTTTGCTCGAGCAGCAGGAGTTTGACGGTCGCATCGTGCGTCGCGCGCGTCCCGTCGTGCCGCTCGGCGAGCACATGGTGAACAAGACGCGGCAACTGCGGCAGCGTCTTGCTCCACTGCGGCATTTCCACTTTGAGCCGCTCATACCACCCGCGCCAGCCGATCTGCTCGGTCATCCACCGCTCGAGGTAAGGCTTGGCCGTCTTCCACAGATCGAGTTCGGGATCGAGCGAACGCCCGAGCCCTTCGACATTGAGCATCGTCTTTTGGAGCAAGACGAGTTGCGGCTGGATCTCGACGTTGAACCGTCGCGACGTGGAAAACAACCGAAGCAACACTTGGCCGAGCGAGATGTCTTTCAGCGCGCGATCGAAATACGGTTCGCAAACGGCGCGAATGGCGCTTTCGAGTTCTTCCACGCGCGTGCTGGGCGGCACCCAACCAGATTCCAAATGCAACGTGGCGACGCGGTGGTAGTCGCGCTTGAAGAACGCGAGAAAATTCTGGGCCAGGTAGTTCTTATCGAAGTCGGACAACGCGCCGATGATCCCGAAATCCAAGGCGATATAGCGGCCGAAGTGAGCCGGATCGAGACTGACTTGGATATTGCCGGGGTGCATGTCCGCATGGAAAAAGCCATCGCGGAAGACCTGCGTGAAAAAGATTTCGACGCCTTCGCGCGCAAGCTTCGGGATATCGACGCCGGCCGCCCGCAGCGTCTCGACCTGGCTGATCGGGACGCCGACCATGCGCTCCATGACGAGCACGTTCGGCGTGCAGAACTCCCAATACATCTCGGGGACGAGCAGCAAATCGAGCCCCGCGAAGTTGCGGCGAAGCTGGCTGCCGTTCGCGGCCTCTCGCATGAGGTCGAGTTCGTCGTGCAAGTACTTGTCGAACTCGCCGACGACCTCGCGCGGCTTGAGCCGCTTGCCGTCGGCCCACAGGCGCTCAGCCCAGGTCGCCAAATCGCGCAGCAGCGCCAAGTCCGAGTCGATCACGGGCAGCATGTTCGGCCGCAACACCTTGATCGCAACGTCCTTACCGGCATGCTGGCCCGACTTTACCTTGGCGAAATGCACCTGAGCGATCGATGCGCTGGCGACCGGAACGCGCTCGAAGTCGTCGAAGAGCACGTCGACACGTGCGCCGAGCGACTTCTCGATGATGTCGATGGCGACGGCCGAGTCGAACGGCGGCACTTGATCTTGCAGTTTTGCCAGCTCGATCGCGACGTCGGCCGAGAGTAAATCGCGGCGCGTGGAGAGCACTTGCCCGAACTTCACAAAAATCGGGCCGAGGCTTTCGAGCGCGAGGCGCAAACGGACAGCCGGCGGCGACGTGTAACGGCGGCCGATCGTGCCGATGCGCACGAGGAATCGGACGCGGCGATCGCTGATCCGGCTCAACATCATCTCGTCCAAGCCGAAACGCCAGACGGTGTAAGCGATCTTGATGAAACGCAATAGACGCATAGGTGGCCCGCTCGCTATCGCACGCGGCGCAAGGCATTAGCCTCGCGCGCGAGCGTTTGCTGATCGAGCCGCTCGATCCGTTTTTCGACGCGCGCGAGTGCGTCGCGGGCGCGCGCAAGCTCGCTATTGAATGCATCGAGTGCATCGCGACGCACGAGCTGCGGGTTCTCGTCGAGCAAATATTCGGCGATCGAATCGCGCAAACCGCGACCGGCGCGCAGCGCCTGCGCCCCGGCCGTACGAACGAGCTCGGCAGCGCGATGAGCGGGCGCGTCGCCGATCAGCTTGGCCAAATCCTCCTCGGGCTCCCAGCGCAGATGCTCGGCCAGCTTCGCGAGCTGGGTGGCGAACTCGGCGTCGCCTTCGATCTTCACATGCTTCATAACCGCGGCTTGCCCGCCTTGCATGAAGGCCGGCAACGCATCGGAGGCGACTGCCAGGGACACGTCGACCGCGCGGGCGTCGATTTCATCGACGGCACTCAAATAGCCGCCGGGTTCGACGGCAAGCGTCAGGGTGATCGAGGAGAACTTCAGACGAGCCGTCTTCCCCGCGTAAGGAGCGAGGCGGTCACGCGCCCACGCTTCGCGAGCGAGCAGGTGATTGACGGCGGCGGCAAAGGGCTTGGCGGCAAGTGTCATCGGAGAGCAATAAAAAGCCCGCGCGGGCGGTAGCCGACGCGGGTCTCTATTGTAGCGCCCGATGGCCGGGCAACCGACGCTAGGCAAATGCGTTATGACGAATGGCCGGGGTGGAACGGTCGGGCTAGGAACGCCCGCGCCAACAATGGCCGCGGCGCGATCTAGCCTGAACCGAGGCTTAATGCGCCGTCTGCTCGATCCCGGCGAGCACCCAGCCATCGCCGCCGTGTTTGGGTTTCGTCAATTGCCACGTTTCGGCGAACGGCTGAGCCGCAGCCCCCCCGCCCTCTCGGAGCAGGCCAGTGTAACGCACGCTTGCGACATATTCGTTCGCATCTTCGGCCAGATCGACGAGCTCGGCATTGAGCTGCACAACGTCGGTCTCATCACGCTCGCCGCGCGCTTCGAAATCGACCTTCAGTTCGGCAAACATCTCGGGGGTCGAGAACGCGCGGATGTCGGCGAGCTTACCCGCATCCCATGCGGCCTGAAGTCGCACGAAGTTGACCTTTGCATGGTGCAGGAAGGCGGCCTCGTCGAAACCGGACGGCCGCTCGAATGTGGCCGGCACCGTCGCCGCCGAGACGGCGGCCGCGCGGCCGGCGCTCGGCGCCGGCGTCTCATCGCTGCCGCCGAACCCGTCGCGCCCCATCGGCATCGCCCCGCCGGCCGTGGCAAGCGAGGGAGCAGCGGACGCGCGCCGCAGCGACAGCAGCTTGCGAACGAGCCAGATACCGGCCATCGCCAACAACGCGACGACGATGACGTTCGCCATGGCGCTCGCAAACGCGCCGCCTAACCCGAAATGCGACAGCAGCGCGGCGATGCCCAAGCCTGCCGCGAGGCCGGCGATCGGCCCAAGCCAACGCGAACGCGCCGATGCAGCGGCCGTGGGAGCCGGCGCAGGCTGCGCGCGCGCCGCCTGGGCAGCGTTGCTCGGCTGCGTGCCGGCCGGCGCTTGACGCCCAAGCGGCTGCGCGGGCGGGGCACTTTCGCGCTGCATCGTTTGCGACTGGCGCCCCATGCTGCGCCCGCCGCTCATTCGCTTCGCCTCTGCATCGAGGGTGGCCAGCGCGCCGGTCGCGATCATCGTCGCCACGGTGAAGAGCCGGATTCGCTTCGAAAAACGCCATGAAAGCTGTTTGGAAGAATGCGAAAGCGAACCGGCCATGTTGGTATTCCTTATGAAAACAATGGGTTAGGGGATCTAATATTTCACCCCCACGTGCAAGGCTACCACGCCAGCTGACAAATTGTAATATTTCACGCCATCGAGCCCGGCCTGCTCCATCATCGTTTTCAACGTGTCTTGATCGGGATGCATCCGAATCGATTCGGCCAGATATCGGTAACTGTCGGCATCTTGCGCGAACTTCGAGCCAAGCCACGGCAAGACCTTGAACGAATACACGTCGTAGGCCTTTTTAAGCGGCTCCCAAACTTTCGAGAACTCCAGCACCAGGAGCCGGCCGCCGGGCTTCAAGACGCGGCGCATCTCGGAAATGGCCACTTCCTTGCGGGTCATATTGCGCAGCCCGAACGCCACGGTCACGACATCGAAGTAGTTGTCGGGAAATGGGATTTTCTCGGCGTCGCATAGCAGCGACGGCGTGACGACACCGCGATCGAGCAAGCGGTCGCGGCCCACGCGCAGCATCGATTCGTTGATGTCCGTCAGCCAGACTTCACCGCTCGGGCCCGCCTGTTTCGCGAAGGCCTTGGACAGATCGCCCGTGCCGCCGGCGATGTCGAGCACCTTGTAGCCGGGCCGTACGTTCGCTTGCGCAATCGTGAATTGCTTCCAGACGCGGTGCAACCCGCCCGACATCAAGTCGTTCATCAGGTCGTAGTTGGTGGCCACCGAGTGGAACACGCCGGCCACCTTCTTCGCCTTATCTTGTTCGTCTACGGTCTCGAAGCCGAAGTGGGTCTTGCTCATCGCGTTTATCCTCCGCGTTTCATATCAGTGACAGTGGCCCCGGGGAGCCGATGCGGCCGTCATCGGCGCATCGCGGTCGAGCCCCGCTGCTGCGAGCCTGTCGAAGTAGGTTCGCCAAAGTGCGTCCTGGCACGTGGCCAGTTCGTACAGCAAATCCCAGGAATAGATGCCCGTCGCATGGCCGTCGGAAAACGTCGGCTGCAATGCGTAATTGCCCACGCCGTCGATCGAGACGATCGTCACCTCGCGTTTGCCGGTTTGCAGCGTCTCTTGCCCCGGTCCGTGCCCGCGCACCTCGGCCGAGGGCGAATACACGCGCATCAATTCAAAAGGAATCCGATAGCTGAGGCCGTTCGGGTAGCGCAGCTCCAACGCGCGCGATTTTGCATGGACGACGATGCTCGTGGGCACCGGCGTTTCGGGAGTCAGTCCGCTCATCTTTCGCCTCTCATTCCAAATCCGCGGCCGCGCGGCGCTTCGCGCTTACGCCGTTATCCCTGCGCTTGAGCCATTTCTTGGCGCAGCGCTTCGGCGATCAGCGTGGCCTGCGCCCGCCGCTGCGACAGCAGCGCCTCGGAGACGGAGCGTTGCCGAGGCGCCCAGATCGGCAGCGGAAAATGGGCGTCGTTGGTAAAGCGCGGAATGACGTGCCAGTGCACATGCGGCACCTGATTGCCGAGGCTCGCGAGATTCACCTTATTCGGCGACAGCACGCGCCGTACCGCACGTTCGGTCGCGTAGACGGCCAGCATCACGCGTTGCCGCTCGCCCGGCTGCAAATCCGAAAATTCCGCCACGTGCGCGTTCCACACGACGCGACAAAAACCCGGGTAGTCGTGCTCGTCGGCCAGCACGACGCGCAATGCATCGTCCTGCCAAAGCACGACCCCGCCTTCCTCACGGCAAAATACGCATTCCATCATCGTCCCTTGGCCTCAAGCCGACGTCGATAAGCACTCATGCGCGGGCGCGCGTTACACCGTCTGCGCCCCGCGCGTGGGCGCTATTACACCAGTACGCGCTCGATTCCGCCATTATTCGCGCGCTCGACATAGTCGGCCATCCAGTTCTCGCCCAGGACGTGGCGCGCCATTTCGACGACGATGTAATCGGCTTCGACGCCCGCATCTTCGTTATAGCGCGATAGCCCCTGCAAGCAAGACGGGCAGCTCGTGAGCACCTTTACGTCGGCCGCACCGTTGCCGGCCGCCGCTTTGTCGCCATCGGTGCCCGCCGCCGTCACGGCAATTTCGCGCAGCTTGGCGGCGCCCTTACGAATTTCTTCCTCTTTCCGGAAGCGCACCTGCGTCGAAATGTCAGGGCGAGCCACGGCGAACGTGCCCGATTCGCCGCAGCAGCGCTCGTTCTTCGCGATCTTATAGCCGTCGTTGCTCGACCCCATCAGCTCGTTCACGAGCTTGACCGGATCGATCGTTTTGATCGGCGTGTGGCACGGGTCGTGATACATGTAACGCGTACCGGTCACGCCGTCGAGCTTGATCCCTTTCTCGAGCAGGAACTCGTGAATGTCGATAATGCGGCAACCCGGGAAGATCTTGTCGAATTCGTAGCCGGCCAATTGGTCGTAACAGGTGCCGCACGAGACGACCACCGTCTTGATATCCAGATAGTTCAGCGTGTTGGCCACCCGGTGGAACAGCACCCGGTTGTCCGTGACGATCTTCTCGGCCTTGTCGTACTGGCCGGCCCCGCGCTGCGGATAGCCGCAGCACAGGTAGCCCGGCGGCAGCACCGTCTGTACGCCCGCCTCCCACAACATCGCCTGAGTCGCCAGGCCCACCTGCGAGAACAACCGCTCGGAGCCGCAGCCCGGGAAATAGAAGACCGCTTCCGAGTCGACGGTCGTCGTCTTCGGATTGCGGATGATCGGAACGATCTTGTTGTCTTCGATGTCGAGCAGCGCGCGCGCCGTCTTCTTCGGCAAGTTGCCCGGCATCTTCTTGTTCACGAAGTGGATCACCTGCTCCACCACAGGCGGGCGCCCCGTCGTTGCCGGCGGATGCGCGGTTTGCTTCTTCGCGAAATTTTTCAGCAGATCGTTACCCAACCGCTGCGCCTTGTAGCCGATCCCCATCATCGCCGTGCGGGCGACATTGATCGTCTGCGGATTCGTCGCGTTCAAAAAGAACATCCCCGCCGCCGCGCCCGCGTTGAATTTCTTCTTGCCCATCTTGCGCAACAGATTGCGCATATTCATCGAGACGTCGCCAAAGTCGATCTTCACCGGGCACGGCGTCGCGCACTTGTGGCAGACCGTGCAGTGATCGGCCACGTCGTTGAACTCGTCCCAATGCTTGATGGACACGCCGCGGCGCGTCTGCTCCTCGTACAAGAACGCTTCGACGAGCAGCGAGGTCGCCAAGATCTTGTTACGCGGGCTGTACAGCAGATTCGCGCGCGGCACGTGCGTCGCGCAAACCGGTTTGCACTTGCCGCAGCGCAAGCAATCTTTCACCGAGTCGGCGATTGCGCCGATGTCGGACTGCTGCATGATCAGCGACTCATAGCCCATCAAGCCGAAGCTCGGCGTGTAGGCATTGCGCAGGTCGGCGCCCGGCAGCAGCTTGCCCTTGTTGAAGCGGCCGTTCGGATCGATCCTTTCCTTATATGCGCGGAAATCGGCGATCTCGGCCTCGGTCAGGAACTCGAGCTTCGTAATACCGATCCCGTGCTCGCCCGAGATCACCCCGTCGAGCGACCGGGCCAGCTTCATGATGCGCTCGACGGCCTTATGCGCGTCTTGCAGCATCTCGTAGTTGTCGGAGTTGACCGGAATGTTCGTATGCACGTTGCCGTCGCCGGCATGCATGTGCAGTGCGACGAACACGCGGCCGCGCAGGACCTTTTTATGGATCGCCTGCGCTTCGTCGAGGATCGGCTTGAACTCGCCGCCATTGAAGATTTGGCGCAGTTCGGCGCGAATTTCCTGCTTCCACGAGGCGCGGATCGTGCGGTCTTGGAGCACGTGGAAGACATTGACGCCCGGTTGATCGTCCACGCGGTCGGCGAACTTCTCGGCAAGTGCCTCGTAGCCGAGCTGAACCAGGTAGTGCTGCGCCTCGCGCAGCGACAAATCCAGCTTGTCGAGCGCGAACGACCAGCGCGCACGGACGCGGGTCAGCAGCGCGAGCGCCTGCTGCACACGGTCTTCCAGCAACTCCGCGCTCGGGATTTCGTTGGCGTCGTCCGTCTTGCCGAGCGGCAGATTGCCGGCCTTGAAGAACGCTTCGAGCGCGTCGACGAGTTGCAACTTGTTCTTCAGCGAGAGCTCGATGTTGATCCGCTCGATGCCGTCCGTGTACTCGCCCATGCGGTTCAACGGAATGACGACGTCTTCGTTGATCTTGAACGCGTTCGTATGCTTCGCGATCGCGGCGGTACGGCTGCGGTCGAGCCAGAAACGCTTGCGCGCTTCGGCGCTGACGGCGACGAAACCCTCGCCGCTCTTGCCGTTGGCCATGCGCACGACTTCCGAGGTGGCGGAGGCCACCGCATCGGCATCGTCGCCGACGATGTCGCCGATCAGCACCATCTTCGGAAACGCATTGCGCTTCGATTTCGTCGCGTAACCCACCGCGCGCAGATAGCGCTCGTCCAAGTGCTCGAGGCCCGCGAGAATCGCGCCCCCGCGCTTGGACGTTTCGAACAGGTAATCCTTGATTTCGACGATGCTCGGAATCGCATCGCGCGCCTGACCGAAGAATTCGAGGCAGACGGTGCGGATATGCGCCGGCATCTTGTGCAGCACCCAGCGCGCGGACGTGATGAGCCCGTCGCAGCCTTCCTTCTGCACGCCGGGCAGGCCGGCGAGAAATTTGTCGGTGACGTCCTTGCCGAGCCCTTCCTTGCGGAAGCGGCGCCCCTCGATCGAGAGCGTTTCCGTACGCAAGAGCCGCTCGCCCGGCGCGGCATCGCCGTCGAACCATTTCAACTCGAACCGGGCCACGTCGACATCGTGAATCTTGCCGCGGTTGTGCTCGAGCCGTGTCACTTCGAGCCAATTGCCCTGCGGATCGACCATGCGCCACCAGGCGAGATTATCGAGCGCGGTGCCCCACAGCACGGCCTTCTTGCCGCCTGCGTTCATCGCGACGTTGCCGCCGATGCACGAGGCGTCGAGCGAGGTCGGATCGACGGCGAACACATAGCCCGCAGCCTCGGCCGCCTCGGTCACGCGGCGCGTGACGACACCTGCGCCGGAGAAAATCGTCGGTACTTTGACCGACACGCCGGGTAGCTCCGTCAACTCGACGGCGCCCAACTGCTCGAGCTTTTCGGTGTTGATGACGGCGGAGAACGGCGTGAGCGGAACCGCGCCGCCCGTATAGCCCGTGCCGCCTCCGCGCGGAATCACGGTCAGGCCGAGTTCGAAGCAGGCCTTGACGATGCTCGCGATCTCCGCCTCGGTGTCGGGGGTCAGCACGACGAACGGGTACTCGACGCGCCAATCGGTCGCATCGGTGACGTGCGAAACGCGCGACAGACCGTCGAACCGAATGTTGTCTTTTTGCGTGCAACGGCCAAGCACTTTGGTGGCGCGGCGGCGCAGTTCGGCCATCGTCGCGAATTCGGCGGCGAACGCCTCGACGGCGCCGCGTGCGCTCGCGACCAGCATTTCGACGCGCGACGCGCGTTCGCGCCCCGCTTCGTCGCCGTGCTCGACCATGTCGGCGCGGCGGCGCTTCTCGATTTCGTTCAGCCGGTGGTTCAACGCCTCGATCAGCAACGCGCGGCGCTTCGGATTGTCGAGCAGGTCGTCTTGCAGATACGGATTGCGGCGCACGACCCAGATGTCGCCGAGCACTTCGTACAGCATCCGGGCCGAGCGGCCGGTGCGGCGCTCGGCGCGCAGCTCGTCGAGCGCGCGCCATGCTTCGTCGCCCAGCAGGCGAATGACGATTTCCCGATCGGAAAACGACGTGTAGTTGTACGGAATCTCGCGCAAGCGCGGTTCGGGTTCGGCGGCGACGGCAGCCGCGGCGCCGTGCGGATCGAAGACTTGAGGTGCGTTCATGGTCGGACGGATCGATAGGCCGGCCAAGGCGTCCATCGACGTTCAAGGCCGGCAATGCGCGTCACGCGCAATGATTTCTGGAAACTGGGCGTCGGCAGCGAGGGCTCGCCGCGCGGGTAGGCGGCAGCGCAGCCTGCTCGCATCAGAAGGTCGCTAGCCGCACGATCGTGCGTGACGGGCGTGCCGCTGCGCCGCGGGACGCGCTTCCCGCGGGGCTGGGGTGAGAGGGGCCGTCCGTGGCTGCCAGCGCATTATCCGGTCCTGGTTTTAAAACAGAATTCTACCGCATCGCACGAAGACGCGTTGACGCGCGATTGAACTCGCCGCAACGGCCGAATCCGCGCCCCAACCCGCCGGCCGACCGTCCATCCGGTCAATTTTCGGGCGGCTTTCTATGCCTTGCGGTTATCCATTCGGCAGGAGAAAACCGCCGTCCGTTGGCGCTATCATTGACCCTTTCGCATCCCGCACGCCACGCGCGCCCGTTAAGCGCCTCACGCCCATGTCCTCGTCTCACGATTACCTGAAGAAAATCCTGACCGCCCGCGTCTACGACGTCGCTCGCGAGACGGAACTCGAACCGGCGCGCAATCTCTCCGCCCGGCTGTCCAATCGCGTCTATTTGAAGCGCGAGGACAATCAGCCCGTCTTTTCCTTCAAGCTGCGCGGCGCCTACAACAAAATGGTGCACATCGACGCCGATGCGCGCGCCCGGGGCGTCATCACGGCCTCGGCCGGCAACCACGCGCAGGGCGTGGCGTTTTCGGCCGCGCGGCTCGCCGTCAAGGCCGTCATCGTCGTGCCCGTCACGACGCCGCAAGTGAAGGTCGACGCGGTACGCGCGCACGGCGGCCCCACCGTCGAGGTCGTCCAGTTCGGCGAATCGTATAGCGACGCTTATGCGCATGCGATCGAGCTGCAAAAGGCGCGAGGCCTGACCTTCGTGCATCCGTTCGACGATCCCTATGTGATCGCCGGGCAAGGCACCGTCGCGATGGAAATCCTGAGCCAGCATCAGGCGCCCATTCATGCGATCTTCGTCCCCATCGGCGGCGGCGGACTGGCCGCCGGCATCGGCGCCTACGTGAAAGCGGTGCGTCCGGACATCAAAGTCATCGGCGTACAAACGGAAGACTCGTGCGCCATGGCGCGCTCCATCCGGGCCGGCGAGCGCGTCACCTTGCCCGAAGTCGGTCTCTTTTCCGACGGCACCGCGGTCAAACTCGTGGGCGAGGAAACGTTCCGCCTGTGCCGCCAGTATTTGGACGATGTCCTCACCGTCAACACGGATGCACTGTGTGCCGCGATCAAGGATGTCTTCCAAGACACGCGTAGCTTGCTCGAACCCGCAGGCGCGCTGTCGGTGGCGGGCGCCAAGCAGTATGCCGAACGCACGGGCGTGACGGGCGAAACGCTGGTCGCCGTCACCTCCGGCGCGAACATGAATTTCGACCGGATGCGCTTCGTCGCGGAACGAGCCGAGGTGGGCGAAGCGCGCGAAGCCGTCTTCGCGGTGACGATTCCCGAAGAGCGCGGCAGTTTCAAGCGCTTTTGCGAACTCGTGGGCGAGCGCAACGTTACCGAGTTCAACTACCGTATCGCCGACGCGAGCGCGGCGCACATCTTCGTCGGCGTGCAAATCAAGAGCCGAGGCGAATCGGCGGAGATCGCCGGCACGTTCGAGCAGCATGGCTTTCCCACCGTGGATCTGACGGGCGACGAACTGTCCAAGCAGCACATTCGCTATATGGTCGGGGGCCACTCTCCGCTCGCGCGCGACGAGCGCCTGTTCCGGTTCGAGTTTCCCGAACGGCCCGGTGCGCTCATGAAATTCCTTTCGTCGATGGCGCCCGATTGGAACATCAGCCTGTTTCACTATCGAAACCAAGGCGCGGATTACAGCTCGATCCTCGTCGGCATCCAGGTACCGCTGGCGGACAACGAAGCGTTCGCGCGATTCCTATCGACGCTCGGCTATCCGCATTGGGACGAGAGCGGCAACCCCGTCTATCGGCTCTTTCTTGCGTGAGACGCCTCCATTCTCGACCGGACACCATGACTCCCGAACATTCGCCGCTCGGCAAAAGCACGAGCTATACCGAACAGTACGATCCGACGCTGCTCTTTCCCATCGCACGCAGCCAAGCGCGCGAAGCGATCGGCATCGCGCAGACGCTGCCGTTTTTCGGCACCGATATTTGGAACGCCTACGAGCTGTCCTGGCTCAATATGCGCGGCAAGCCGCAGATCGCCATCGCCACGTTTTTCGTGCCGGCCGAGTCGGCGAACATCGTCGAGTCGAAATCGTTCAAGCTTTATCTGGGCTCGTTTGCGCAGACGCGCGTCGAATCCGTCGACGCGCTGCGCGAGATGCTTAAGCGCGACGTCTCGGCCGCATGCGGCGCGAGCGTCTCGGTGCGTCTCGCGACGCCCGCGGAATTTAGCAAGCTCGAGTTCGAAGAATTCGACGGACTTTCGCTCGATCGCCTCGATCTCGATGCCGACGTCTACCAACCGGATCCGACGCTGCTGACCGCCGCTCACGGCGAAGCGCCCGTGGAAGAAACGCTTTATTCCAACTTGCTGAAATCGAACTGCCCGGTAACGGGCCAACCCGATTGGGGCAGCGTGCAGATCCACTACGTGGGACCGCAGATCGACCATGCGGGGCTGCTGCGCTACATCATTTCCTATCGCTCGCACACGGGTTTTCACGAGCAATGCGTCGAGCGCATCTTCATCGACGTTCTGCGCGAGTGCCGCCCGGTGAAGCTCGCCGTCTATGCGCGCTATACGCGTCGCGGCGGGCTCGACATCAATCCGTTTCGCACCAACTACAACCTGCCGATGCCCGATAACGCGCGCACGGCGCGGCAATAAAGGCCTGCGCAAGCGCCAAAATCCGATGAAGCCGGTACGGCGGGGCCCTGGGCAACCCTAGCTCCCGCCGGAAACCTGAGCGCCGCCTCGCTTCGATCGGCTCAGAACGCCTCGCTCGCGGACGCGCCTCGATCGTCGCCGGCCGCCCTCGCGCCGCGCGGCACGAAGCGTCCCGCGCGCGCGCCCGACGGCGCGCGATCGCGGTACGACAACGCGCCGTTGACCCACACGGCGTCGATACCGTCGGCGACCTGACGCGGATTGTCGAACGTGGCCGCATCGCGCACCGTCGCGGGGTCGAACAACACGAGATCGGCGTGATAGCCGACGTGAATCTCGCCGCGCCGCTCGAGCCCGAAGCGCCGCGCGGACAACCCCGTCATCTTGCGCACCGCCTCCTCGAGCGGCATCAACCGCACGTCGCGCGCGTAGTGGCCAAGCACGCGCGGGAACGTGCCCCAAAGCCGCGGGTGCGGCAGCGGATCGTTCGGCAACCCGTCCGAACCCACCATCGACGCCGGGTGGGCCAGGATCCGCCGCACGTCGTCTTCGGACATGTTGTGGTACACCGCGCCCGCCGGCTGCAAGCGCGCCGCCGCTTCGTGCTGCGTCACGCCCCACTCGCTCGCAATGGCCGCCAACCGCTTGCCCGACGCCTCGGGATGCGGTTTGGACCAGGTCACGGTGATCTCGATGTCGCCCGTGACCTGCTTGAGATCCAGCGTGGTGGAACTGCGGTCGTACGGATAGCAGTCGCAGCCCACGTGCTGTGTCGCTCGCGCGCGTTCGAGCGACGCGAGCACTTCGACGCTGCGCCCCCAGTTGCGCGGCCCGGCGCATTTCAGATGCGAGACGACCACCGGCACGTGTGCGTGCCGGCCGATGCGGCATGCTTCGTCGAACGCGTCGAGAATCGCGTCGAACTCGCTGCGCATGTGGGTCGCGTAAAGCGCGCCCGCCTGCGCGAGCGGCGCCGCGAGCGCCATCACCTCTTCGGTCGGCGCGTGAAATGCCGACGCATACGCCAGACCGGAGCTCAAGCCGAGCGCACCGTGCTCGAGCGCGTCGACGAGCTGTGCGCGCATCGCGTCGATCTCGGCCGCCGTCGCCCCCCGGTCAAGCCGGTCCATATGATTGCTGCGCAACGCCGTATGGCCGACGAGCGCCGCGACGTTGACGGCCGGGCGCGCGGCATTGACCGCATCGACGTACGCGCCGAAGGTGGGAAAGCAAAACGATTCGCGCTCGCCGAGCAGGTTCATCGGATCGGGCGGATCGCCGCGCAGCGTAACGGGCGATGCACTGATACCGCAGTTGCCGACGATAACGGTGGTCACGCCTTGCGAGAGCTTGGGCAGCATCTGCGGCTCGCGGATGACATGGGTGTCGTCGTGCGTGTGGACGTCGATGAAACCGGGCGCCAGCGCGCGGCCGTCCGCCTCGACGATCTCTTCGGCAATCCAATTCGAGAGGTTGCCGACGGCTGCGATCTTCTCGCCGCGAATTGCGACGTCGCGCACGACGGGCGGCTTGCCTGTCCCGTCGTAGAGCGTGGCACCGTAGATCAACGTATCGGCGGCTTCCGGATGAGAATGCATGGTTCGTCTCCGTGTGCGAGGCGCGTTAGGGCGGTGTGCCGCGGCGGGATGCGGCGGCACCGGCTTGCCGAGAATCGTACTCGCAGTTTCTGTACTATGGGAGTCCGAACGCCGGCAGGGACGCCGTCGCACGATTACACCAGGGACGACTCCGATGACATTGACGATGACGAGCTATACGGCCGCCTGCATCGACCCGCTCGGCAAGGGCTTAGGCATGGTGCCGAGCACGAGTGTGCCGCTCGACTCGGCGAAGAACCTCGAATGGAATCTGCTCGACGAAAACGTGAGCTTGCCGGCCGCTGTCCTCTACGCGGACCGGATTGAGCACAACTTGAAATGGATGCAAGACTTCATCGCCGAATACGGGCTGAAGTTCGCGCCGCACGGCAAAACGACGATGGCGCCGCAATTGTTTCGCCGGCAGCTCGACACGGGCGCTTGGGGGATTACGCTCGCCACGGCCCATCAAACGCGCGCGGCCTACCATGGCGGCGTCGAGCGCGTGTTGATGGCCAACCAGCTCGTCGGCAAGCAGAACATGGCGATGATCGCCGAGCTTTTGTCCGATCCTGACTTCGACTTCTTTTGCCTCGTGGACTCGCCGGATGGAGTCGATCAGCTCGGCACCTTCTTCAAGGCTGCCGGCCGCCGGTTGCAAGTGTTGATCGAACTGGGGGTGCAAGGCGGACGAACGGGCGTACGCGACGATGCCCAGCTCGAAGGCGTACTCGCCGCGATCGCTCGTCACGAAGGCACGCTGGTGCTCGCCGGCATCGAACTGTACGAGGGCGTGCTGGCCGACGAGCAAGCCGTGCGCGCGTTCTTGCGGCGGGCGGTCGATACCACGCGTACGCTCGCGCAGGCAGGCCGCTTCGAGCGCAGCCCAGCGATCCTGTCGGGCGCGGGTTCGGCCTGGTACGACATCGTCGCGGAGGAATTTGCCGCGCAATCGAAGGCGGGCGCGATCGACGTGGTGCTGCGCCCCGGCTGCTATCTGACGCACGACGTCGGCATCTATAAGAAGGCACAAACCGAGATCCTCGCGCGCAATCCGATCGCGAAGAAAATGGGCGAAGCCTTACTGCCGGCGTTGCAGCTCTGGGCGTACGTGCAGTCGATTCCGGAGGCGGACCGGGCGATCGTCGGTTTCGGCAAGCGTGACGCGGCCTTCGATGCGGGCATGCCCGTCCCGGCGCGCCACTATCGGCCCGGCGCCGACGCACCGCGCGAGATCGCACAGAGCGAGGGCTGGGAAGTCACGGGGATGATGGATCAGCATGCCTATCTGCGCATCGTTCCGGGCGCCGATCTGAAAGTGGGCGATATGCTCGCCTTCGATATTTCGCACCCGTGTCTAACGTTCGACAAGTGGCGGCAGTTGCTCGTCGTCGACGAGCGCTACCGCGTGACCGAGGTGATCGAAACGTTTTTCTGAGATGCCGGCTGGCGCGTCACCGGCGACGGTCGCCCGGCGCAAGCTGGCCGCCCTCGCCGCTCGAGTTCGTCGTATCGCCGGTAAGCGGCGGCGAGTCGGCCACTTCGCCGATCCTCGCCTCGAGCTTCGCCAACGCGTCCGATAACGCCGACAACGCATCGTCCGGCAGCGCCCCCATCGTTTCGAGCAAGAACGCGTTGCGCTGCGGCAAGCTCGCATCGACGGCGTGGCGCCCTTCGTTCGTCAACCGGACATTCGTGATGCGGTTGTCGCGCGCGTCGACGCTGCGCTCGATCCAACCGAGCGCTTCGAGCGATTTCAACTGACGCGTCAGCGCGCCCGGATCGATCCGCAGCCGTTCGACGAGCCGCTTTTGCGACCACTCGCCGTCGGGGTCTGTAAGCGCGAGCAAGATGCGCCAGCGGGGCATCGCATGCCCCACTTGCGCTTCGAACGCCGACATGAACGAGCGATAGGTTCGGCCGAACTGCTGAACGATCGCGATGTAGTCTTCCATGGTGCAACCCTTATTCCTTTGTCGGCGCTATTCTGCCGCAGGTACGGGCTCGCCACGACGGGTGATGCTCACGTGCGGTACGCTCGCGCACCGCCAGAGCGCGACGAGCGCGACGACGGCCGCCACGGCGAGACCCGCGTGAATCGCGGTAACGAGCGACACGCGTGCTTGTTCGAGCAACGCGGCGCCGTCATGGCCCGCATGCGCGAGCGATTCGAGCAGCGTACGTTGAGCGTTTTGATTGACGAGGATTTGCGGATCGCGCATGGTGGACCACCATTGCATGGCGTTCGCATCGGTCAGCGCATCGCGCACGCCGCGAGCGTAAAGATGGGTGATCAGCGTGCCCGTCACGGCCGCCCCGAACATGCCCCCGATCATGCGCAGCGATTGCAGCAAAGCAGTGGCGATCCCTAAGTGCTCGCGTCCGGCCGTTTCCTGGGCGAACACCGTGAGGTTCGGCAGCACGAAGCCGAGACCCACCCCGGCCAGCATCATGAGCCCCATGAGCAGCGGGTGCGGCATCGAACGCGTGGCCGCCGCCGTACCGATGCAGGCACACGCCAACAGCGCGCAGCCGACGTAGAGCATCGCGTTGGGCCGGCGGATGCGCGTTACGATACGGCCGTTGAGAATACTGCCGATCGTGATGAATACGACGAGCGGCGTGATCAGCAGGCCCGCATCCTTGGGCGAGAGTCCGAAGCCGCCTTGCAGCAGTAGCGGCGCGTAAAAAATCAACGAAAACATCGAGTATCCGCCGAGCACCGACAACGTGAACAGCGCGGCGAGACTGCGATTGGCGAACATATCGAGCGGCAGAATCGGCTGGGCAGCGCGCTGCTCCCATTTCCACAGCGCCACGGCCGAGACGGCGGCTGCCACGCCCAGTGCCCCGACGCCGCGCGATAAGCCATGCTGAGACAGCGATTCGACCAGCAATTGCAGGGAACCGAGCGCGAGCGCGATCAACAACGAACCGGGCCAGTCGAGCCGAATCTTGCCGCCAGCCTTCAGATGCCGGACATGCGGCAGATAGCGCCAAACGAAAACGAGCGAAAGCAAGCCGACGGGAAGATTGACGTAAAAGGCGGAGCGCCAGCCGTAGTACTGCGTCAGAAACCCGCCGAGCGACGGCCCGATCGCATTCGCGATCCCGAATGCCGAGCTCATGAGGACCTGCCAACGCAGGCGCACCACCGAGTCGGGAAACAGATCGGGGATGCAGGCGAATGCCGTGCCGACGAGCATGCCGCCGCCGATGCCCTGTAACGCGCGCGCGATCACGAGAAACAGCATGCTATTGGCCGCGCCGCACAGCACGGATGCTCCCGTGAAGACAACGATGGAGGCGATCACGAACGGCTTGCGCCCGAAATAGTCGCCCAGTCGCCCGAAAATCGGCACAGTGATGACGGACGTCAGTAAGTAGGACGTCGCCACCCAGGCATAGAGCTCGAAACCGCGCAACTCGGCGACAATCGTCGGCAACGCGGTACCGACGACGGTCTGATCGAATGCGACCAGCATGGTGACGAAGGAGATGCCGAGCATGGCGAGAAGCGACTCACGGAACGGCAGCAGCTGCCCGCGCGAGTGATGAGCGGCGGTGTGAACGGCCATTTTTTGAGGAAGCAATCGTTGATGCGTCAAAGAATGCCGAATGATAGCATGGCCGCATAGAATTTGCTGGGGAGCGGCAGGCCGCGCTATCGCCGATTCGTGCGCTTCTCCCCTCTTTTTCCCTCAATTTGCCACATGGAACCGATCCCTATCTTAGGGCCGCAACTCACCGTCGACGATCTCGCCGCCTTGGCCGAGGCTAAACGGGCGCTTGAAAGACAGCCGCTGGCGATGAAGCTGGCGGGTGCGGTTGGCATGCCGATCGAGCGTTTGCTCGCGCGATTGCCGGCTTATGCGCACGAAACGATCGCCGATGCCACGCGCCGCGCGCTCGACGCCAGCTTACGCACGGCGCTCGCAACGCTCGGCAAGCCGGAGCCGGCGCTCGAGGACGGCACCGCCCGGCCGCGCACAGCGGCAAGCGGCAAGCCGCGCGATTGGCTTCACAAAGTGGCTGTCGCGACGACAGGCGCCGCGGGCGGCGCATTCGGCCTTGTCGCGCTGCCGGCCGAATTGCCTCTCACGACCACGCTGATGTTCCGGTCCATCTGCGCTATTGCGCGCAGCGAAGGCGAAGATCTACGCGAGGCGCATGCGCGGCTGCAATGTCTCGCCGTATTCGGGATGGGGAGCAACGCTCAAGACGAGGAAGCCGACTTCGGCTACTTCATCGCCCGCGGCGCACTCGCGCAGGCGATCTCGAAGGCGTCATCGGAACTGGCCAGCAAGGGCGTCGCGGCACATGGCGCCCCCGCGCTCGTGCGGCTCATGAACGTGATCGCGGCCCGTTTTTCCGCTCAAGTCAGCGAACAGATCGCGGCCAAATCGATCCCCGCGATCGGTGCCGTGCTCGGCGCCGCCGTCAATACCGTCTTCATCGATCACTTCCAGCAGACGGCGCACGGACATTTCACCGTTCGCCGCCTCGAGCGGCGCTACGGCACCCCAGCCGTACAGGCGGCCTATCGCGCGATCGAATCGACGGCGGCAGCGCCGGCTACGCGCTCGCGCGCGTGAGTTCGCACGAACAGCGTCGCCCGCTCGAGGGCTTGCTTCGCCTCGGGTACGAAAGGCGTCCACAAGTGCCATACGTGCGGCATTTTCGGCCAGATCTCGCATTGCACCGAGACCCCCGCCGAACGTGCGCGCTCCGCCACGCGTCGCGTGTCGTCGAGCAGCACTTCGGTGCTGCTCGCCTGAATCATCAGCGGCGGCAGGCCCGATAGATCGGCGTACACCGGAGAAAGATAGGGATGCGTCGGATCGGCGTCGCCGACATAAAACTTCGCAGCCCGCCCGATGGCGGCTCCGCAAAACATCGGGTCGATACCGTCGTTGGACTCGATCGTGCCGCCCGTGGCCGCGAGATCCGTCCACGGCGAGAAGAGGACCCCGGCCGCCGGCAACGGATCGCCGGCATCGCGTAGCGCGACGAGCGTCGCCAACGCAAGGCCGCCGCCTGCCGAATCGCCGGCAATGACGATCGAATCGGCAGGGACGTCTCGGGCAAGCAGTCGTCGATAGGCGGCGAGCGCGTCGTCGAGCGCGGCCGGAAACGGATGCTCGGGCGCGAGCCGGTAGTCCAGGGAGAATGTGCGGGCACCCGAACGCGACGCGAGCGCGAAGACGAGCGGACGGTGCGATGCCGGCGAACAAAAATAATAGCCGCCGCCATGGCAATACAGAATCGTGCGCACCGGCGAGCGCCGGGCGAGATCGGCTGGACGCTCCAACCATTCGCCGCGCAGCGGCGCATCGGACGGCGACATCTGCTCGGTCAACCGCCAACCGGCCGGCACCTTCGGCCGCCGAATCCGCGCGCTCGCGTGAAGACGCGCCCGCTCGACGCTCACATGCGGCTTGAGCGTTTCAGGGCGAAATTGTTTCTTGAGCAACCAACAGGCGACGGCGCTTTGCCAGCTCATCGCTATCCACTCCGCGCTTAACTTGATTCTCGACGCTAACCGCCATGGTACGTGGACAAACGCGAAAGCGCTGCGGCGCCGGCGCAGACTGTGCGCGGGAACGCACTTCCCGCGCAACGAGCGGCCCGGCATTGCTCGAGCGCGATGAATCCCTTAGTTGGCCGGAACGACCTGCCCGCGGATTTCGCCGCTCGGGTTGGCCGCAGTATGCACATTGAAGTACCACTTGCCGTTCATCAAGTCGTCGGCTTGCGCGTCGGTGAGCGTCTTCTCGCCTGCGATCGGGCTCGCGAGCTTATCCTTGGGAATACCGACCTGAACGCCGGCATTTTGACCGACGGGCGCGGGACCGTGGAAATGCGCCATCGTCGCGGGCCCGGTTAGCCCTTCGTACGTAACCTGCCATTTGAGGTCTTTCGAAGCCGTATCGAAGGTCGCCTGCAATGCGCCATGACCCTTGGACGTCTTGGGCGGCACCTCGCTGGACGGCTCGAGATTGGCCTTCAGCGAAACGGTGTCGGCGAACGCGGCGCCCGTTGCGACCGCCCACAACAAAACGGCCAGATTCAGCTTTCGCATTACATGCATCTTGCTCTCCTGTTTGTTGAGGCCGCCTGTGCGAACACGCTCCGCACCCCAGTTGCGGCGGCTCCACATACTAGAACAAGTTGAAGAACATCGTGCGACAGCAGCGCAAGCGAGACGAACGCAGCGTCAGCAGACCTTGCGAAACATCGTGTCCACGACGGTGCCCGGGCTCACCGCCACCCAAGCCGAATCGCCCGAGCGCAGCGCGCCGGCCGGCGAGCCGTCCGCGCCCAGATAGTGCGTATCGAGCGCGCGCCACTGCTTACCGGCGCAGTCGATTTGATACCGCGTGACGGAAACCGCAACCGGCGCACTCGCCCCGGGCATCATCGAAGACGACTTCCACGTGGTCTTCGCGGTGTATTCGATATAACCGTCTGAATCGGTTGCAATGCTGTCGGTATCGACTGCGTAGGCTAGATCGCTGGCGCTTTTCAAAGGCGTCCATTGCGTGGCATCGGCGTACGCCACGGAACCTAGTGCAACAGTGAAGACGATCAAAGGGCGGAGCCAATTCATGTTTTGTTTCCTAACGTTCGGAATGGCCCGGCTTTGCGAAATCGCTAATTATTTTGGTGTCCTGCATATTTTTTTGCACGATGGCTCAGATTCTAGCAGAGCATAGTGTGAAAGCCTCCCGAAAATCTCGTGTATTGGTCCGCCCTGGCGCAAAGTGCAGGGGTGTGCTAACCACCTTGCGAGGATGCGTGCGCCGAATGCGAACGCGGCATGCGCCCGTTACCGCGCCGCCGACGCGGCGGTCGCGTCGCTCGCCGAGTCGACGACTTCGAAGTCTTTCGCGCGTAGGCTGACTTTGCGTGCATAGGCGGTGGAACCGCCATAGCTCTTGAGGGCGGCGCCCACATCGCCGCGAGCCGATTCCAAGTAGCCGTGCAAGATGGCCGAGCCCGCCTCGATGTTGGTGGCCGGTTCGGTCAGGTCGAGGTTTTTGACGAGCCTCTTATGCGCTGCCGGGACGACCTGCATGAGTCCCGTCGCGCCGTGCCTGCCGCGCGCATGGTCTTGGAAACGCGACTCGATCGAGATGATCGCGAGCACCAGCGCGGGCGGTAGCGAGTACTTCGATGCCGAGGTCATCACCGCCGAGGAGATCTGTTCCGCTTTGGCACGCGCGAGTCCGAACTTTTGCGTGAGCATCTCGCGGATGCGGTGGACTTGCCCGGACCCCGTTCCCGTTGCCGTCACCGCAGCGCCATCCGACGCGGCTACGGCCCCCGACGCTTCGCTCGGCGCACTGGCGCTCACACCGGCCGATGCGGCCAGCACGCGCGATGCTTCGGACTCCTGCGCAAATGCGGACGCGGACGCAGCCAGACCGAACGAGAGTAGCAACGCGAAAAAGAGTCGTGTCATCAGGCACTTAAGAGAAAAGGGGTGCGCCGCATTATAGCGGCTCATTCCGGGACTTTCAGGGGCTCGATTGAATTCATCAGTCGATTAAAAGGGCCGTGTCGAGGTACCCGATCGCCGCCCGCGCCGGTTAAGGCCGCGTTAAGCAACCGCAGCGGACAATCGGGCCTGGCTCTCACGACGACGTCCCCATGGCACTAAACGAACTCGAAGCGCTGAACCGCGCGCTGTTTTTGGCGATCGATGCAACGCCGTCCACACCGGCCTTAGGCATCGCCGTTGCCGCCTTCGTCGCCAACGGCCTGATTTGGTCCATCCCGCTTCTTTTGATCGGCCTTTGGCTGTCGGCCGACACACATCGTCGCGAAACGGCGCTGCGAGGATGCGCCGTCGCACTAGTTGCGCTCGGCGCGAATCAGTTGATCGGCCTAGCTTGGTCGCACCCGAGGCCCTTCATGATCGGTCTCGGACATACGTTTCTCGCGCACGCACCCGACTCTTCGTTTCCGAGCGATCACGCGACGGTCTTCGCCGCGCTTTGCGTGACCCTCTTCGCGCAGCGGATGACACGTCTAGGTCTCGCGACGTTCGCAAGCGGCTTGGCTGTGGCGTGGGCTCGCATTTTTCTCGGGGTCCATTTCCCGCTCGATATGATCGGCGCCGCAGGCGTAGCCGTTGCGGTACACATCGCACTAACCCCGGCATGGAGGCACGCCGGGCCGCGGTTGACCCAATGGGCTGTCGCTATCCATCGGCGCGTGTTTGCCGCGCCCATTCGGCTGGGCTGGCTGCGGCCATAATCGAGCGCGCCGCCGTCTGCATGTTTCTTGCAACGCAAGCTTGAAGTTGGCTTTTAGAGCCGCTTTCGCGTCCTTTTAAACCCGGCGTATTCCGCCACCGTTAATGAGTAAAAAGCCTAACCAAATACCCAATTCTGTAAGCAGAGATTTCGAAACAACAGCACCGAGAATAACCACGGCATAAAGCGCCAAACCTTCCCGACTTCCGGCTCGTCGCATTGCTCCCCCTCATGGGGGATGGTTCCATCACGTCTACAGATCACTGACCTAAACACGCGCATCGAAGACGCGGGGATGGACCATGCCTAAAGTAGCGGAACCCGACCAGCAGTTGAGCCGGCCGCTCGCGCCAGCCGGCTGCGACGGGGCAGCGCTCTCGCTGCCTAGGCCCGTTTTATCGGGGCCGAACAATGTGTGCACCGGAGTGACTAGCCCGGCGATCGTCACCAAGCGAAACGACACCATGCGAAGTACTACGGCTTGGCTCAATAAGGGCTTACGCGGCGCATGGCGCGCGGCTAAATATTTGATACCCGACGAGTTGTTTCTGCGGCTCTCGCATCGGCGTCATGTCGGGCGTTTTCCGAGCCTGGGCGCGCCGAGGACATTTAACGAATTCATCCTACAACGCTGCCTGCACCCCGAGCCGCTGTGGAGCGTGCTCGCCGATAAACTCGCCGTGCGCGAGTTCGTCAAAGCGCGCATCGGAGAGGAGCATCTGATTCCGCTCATCGCCGTGCCCGAGGTATTTACGGAGGAGGTCTTCGCTTCGCTGCCGAACGCGTTCGTCATGAAGACGAACCACGGCTGCGCCTTCGTCAAGATCGTCGAGGACAAGCGCCAAACGTCCTTCAAAGAATTGAACCGGCTCGCGCAAGCATGGCTCGCCCAGGACTTTTATCACTCCTCGCGCGAACGACACTACCGGCCGATCAAGCCGAGGCTCTACTTCGAGCAGTTGCTGGTGGACCGGGCCGGCAATATTCCCGCCGATCTAAAAATGAATATGTTCGGCCACGATCGAAACGGACCGATCATCTACGCGGGCATTGTCGCGGACCGGTTCGGCACGCCCCACGGGGATGTCTTCGACGTGAATTGGAATCACCTCGACCTCGCCGTGGGCCACTACCCGCGCAGCAAGATCCCGCCCCTCAAGCCGCCGCATTGGGACGAGATCGTACGTCTTGCGACGCGGCTGGTCGACGGACTCGGTTACGTACGCCTCGATCTTTATGTGCCCGACGGCAAGATTTATTTCGGAGAACTGACTTTTACGCCGGGGGCAGGCGTCTTTCCGTTCCACCCGGACCGCTACGACTACGAATGGGGGCAACTATTTCGAAACATGACCGAACAAGAACGGCCGATCGATAACGAGACATTCAAACAAGGCTCGCGGGTATGACCATGCAGACGACCGACACGAATACGAACACGACCAACGGCATGACCCTCACCACATCCTCGGATATCGCTCGCGCGCTTGCCGAAATCGAGCGAACGCTTACGCCTTCGACCGATATCGATGCGCTAACCGATACCCGCGTGCGCGAGACGTATGCGGCAGGCCTCGCTTGGATGCAGCGCTTCATCATGCAGCCCCACTCCGATCTCGGGCGCAAGGGTGCCGTGTGTCCGTTTGCAAAGCCCTCGCATGAAGAGCGCGCGTTGCTGTTCAGCGCCTTCGATGCCGCGGACATGCCGTTCGATACGTACATCGGCGCCTTGATGCGGCTTCCGTACCTTTTCAATCGCGTGGCGGCGGAGCGGCCCGAGCCGTCCGAACTCCTTTCGCTTGCGGTGTATCCGCTCGGGTTGCAGGACGAGGAGCACTACAAGTTCATCGACTGCGCACACATGATCTTGAAGCCGTTCTACATGGAGTGCGGGTTGATGTTGGGCGAGTTCCATCCCACGAGCAGCGTACGAGGGGCGCATTCGGACTCGTTTCGACCCATGCGTGCCGACAAGCCGCTATTGGTGATACGCGCGATGGCACTGCACGACGCCCTGTTCATCGACGGCGCGTCGACGCCGATCGGCATGCGCGTACACGAGCTCGAATGCTATCTGCGCTGGAACGCCGAGCGCTTGTCCGCCACCGAAAAGGCGCGCGTAGCCGATCGGCTCGCGCAACGCAAGGCACAGCTTGCCGCCGTCGACGCCATCGCCCAACCGGCGGGGCAGACAGCCAGTGTCTGAAACCGGAAATCCGCAAATGCAATACCGCTTGGCGCGATGCGCGCCGGCCGCAACGAGCGGCCAACGTATTCGTAGGTCAATCGATAACGGAAAGGGGAGTGTGTGCGATGGAAGAACTCGCGTGGGAAGAGTGGCAAACGCTTTGTGAGATGATGAACGGATACATCAAGACGCAAGTGCTATCCACCGCGTGCGATCTCGGCGTCTTCGACGTCATCGAGCGAGGCGCCACGATCGAATCGCTCGCAAAGCGGCTCGAGATCGACGAGCATGGCTGCCGGGTGCTGCTGTTGGGCCTCAAGCAGCTCAAACTTGTGAGCGTCAGCGAAACCGGTGCCATCACGAATGCGCCGCTCACGCGTCGCTGCCTGCTGCGCAACGCGGAGCAGTCGATGGTGCCTTTCGTCCACCTGAACGATAAGATCCAACACCGCGCGTGCTTACATTTCACGCGGGCGCTGCGCGAAGGCCGCAACGCGGGTTTAGATGAGTTTCCCGGCGATTCGGCGACGCTCTACGGCCGCATGGCCACCGATCCCGCGCTCGAGCGCCTTTTCCACGAGGGGATGGGCGCCTATACGCGACTGTCTCCGCGCATGATGAAGGTGAGCGAGTTCGCCGACGTCTCGATGCTGCTCGACCTCGGTGGCGGCGACGGTACGAACGCGATTCGACTGTGCGAGCGCTATCCGTCCTTGATGGTGACCCTCGTCGATCTGCCTTCCGTGATCGAGAAGGCCCGCGCCAATATCGAGGCGAACGGCCTCACCGATCGCGTGACCTGCGTGGCCGTGGATATGTTCTCCGATCCTTGGCCCGGCGGCTGCGACGGTGTCATTTTCTCGCACGTGCTTGAAATCTTCTCGCCCGAGAAGATCCAGTTTCTTTACAAGAAGGCCCGCGCCTACCTCGAACGCGACGGACAGCTTTTCGTTTGGTCGTTGATGTGCGACGACGACGAAGCCGGCGGCTTGCAATCGGTGAAGTCCTCGCTCTACTTCGTCACCGTTGCAAGCGGCGAAGGCATGGCCTATCCCGTACGCGATCACATTCGTTGGCTGAACGACGCAGGCTTCAATACGGTAATGAAGTACGATGCGCGCGCGATCGATCATTGCGCGCTGGTCGCGCGATAAGGCCGCGGTCACGCTCCATCGAAACGAAGCGAGCGAGGCCGACCGCGCCTCGTTCGCCTAAGTCGAGCTGCCGGATAGCGGTATGCTCGAGTTCGCTTCGATTTTCCGCCGTTCCGCGCCCTCCCTCACCTTTCCTTGCGCCCTCCCCGCCGCAGCGGCGGACGAACGCCGGCTCGACGGTTCCTTGATGCGTTGAACGATCGTTCGACGCCAGCCCACTTATAATGCGTGCCGCGGGTTCCGCCACCGTCCAAGTCGCATATTTATAAAAAAGACGGGGCTCACGCCGTTCCGGCCCGCGAATAAAAAGTTACCTGAGAGCCACAATGACAAAGATTGACGTTTCCGCGAGGAGCGCCGGTTCCGCTTTATTGTTTTTGAGCTGCCTGGTCGCGACTGGTTCGGCGCAGGCCACAAAGCATAAGACGCTTCACGCCGACGCCGCCGTCGAATCGGCATCCTCAGTCTCCTTGCTGGTACCGGCCGACGCCAGCATCCCGAGCGACGTTTGGAACGATCCCCGTTGGCGGCAGGGTCCGCTGACCGCTCAGTTGGGCCATGTCGCCACGCTGATGGTGCCGGCGGGTTTTCGGTACCTGCCGCCGCTTCCGGCAAGACTTGACGACGATGCACCCGATGCCGGCGAGGCAAACGACGGATCGAGCGATCAATCGAACGACTCGCTGAGCGCCGTGATCGCCCCCGACGACGGCAGTTGGACTACGCGCATCGCGCTGGCATATACGGGGTACATCGATACCCGCGACATCGATTTGAATCCCGACGATCTGGCGCGAACGATGCAAATTCGGAGCAGCCCGTTCAATCCGTTGTCGCCCGCTTCCGAGCAAGCCGTACCCGACCTCGTCGAGATCAAATGGATTCGCGCGCCGCGATGGAACGGGACGAGACACGAACTCGACTGGCTATACGAGAACCAGACGACCGGAGTTCACGGCGTCGACAACACCTCGTTTCTCAATGCGGCGGTATTGGGCCGGCGTTACACCGTGGCGATCCAGACGGAACTCGACGGTGCCGACGGCAGGGGCCGCGCGGCGGCGATGCAAGGCACGTTCGATAAACTGGTCGACGGCGTTCGGATTCGCGAAGTCGAGCGCTACACCGCGTATCAATCCGGCGAACCGACCGCGAAGCTCAAGCTGACCGATTACATCACCGGGCCGGAGACGGAAGACGAGAAGGCATTCGAGAGCAAGATGGCTCGCGCCGTCGGCTTCGATTGGAGCGGGCTGGCTATGCGGCTACTACCGCTCTTGGCTTTGGCCGCGGTGATCTGGGGCAGAGCGCAGCGCAAGAAGCAAACGAAGGTCGACGGGCCGGCGATGTAGGTGGACGCGCTAGCGCGGTGGAATCAGTACGCTTGGGATCGTCTCTTCGTAGCAGGCGTTTGGCGGAGGTGCCCAACTTCGTTCGCAGCCGCCAAAATAGTCGCCACCCTATTCGACACGTTTTTCGTAACCACGAGACAGAGCACTGATTTTAGGGCGATTTTTCGTCGGAAAGATCGGCGCAAAAGCGCAAAAATAGTCGCCACGGCATTCGCCAAAGCGCACGACGCCTCCCTTGCCTACGACTGAGCCCGTCCATGACTTGCGGAAGCTTTACCTCGACCGGATTCAGTTCATGGTCTCCCCGCGCCGCGCCGTTCGACTGCCACTTGACGCTTGCCGATCCGATACCCGTCGATCCACTTGGCGTGCAAGAACGTGCCGGGAGCGTACCGACTATCCCGCTCCGAACTGAGATCTCCCTTGCGTCCGACCGTACGCCCCTCCTCGAACACCGTTGCTCCATCGTCCACATAGTAGTTCGGTGCTTTGTCGGCGATGTCGAACTCATGATTCGGAAAGACGTCGAGCAGGGACGCCCAATACTCCATGCGTTCGTGTCTAAGATGACGCGGCGTCAGCTCCAGCGTATCGGCCAAGATGTTGCGCTCATAGTCGAGACGCGCGGCATGGGGCCAATCCAGCGCGTCGCGCAGCACGTACCGGCGCAGCGCGACGAGCGCCGCCGCGGCTTCCGGATATCGACGGGCAAGTTGCCGCTCCACGAGGCGGTCGGCCCTAGCACGCCGCGGAGCATGCTCCGCGATCTCGAATGCAATGTGGAACGCCCGCTCGTAGCCGTCGCTTTCGAATCCGCTTTCATCGAACGCAGTCGTGACGCCCAGCTCGCGATGGTGGCCGCTCACCTTGGCAAGTCTGAATGCGCGGGCGAGCGGTTTCACATGTTGCGCGGTTAGCCGAGCCAGTTCGACATCCACCTGCCGCGCGTACGCAACGAGTTCGTCACGCGACATCTCCTCGATCGTCGATGCGACGCCTGGACGGAAGCCGGAAAACGCGTCGCGCCATCGGCGCTGGATCGGCGCACGAACGAGTGTTTGGAATAGCGTTTTCAGATTCACAATAAACATTTTGCAGTACTGAATAAGGTGAATCGATCGTCGTCAGACACGGCTCGATTCAGTCGATCATCTTGCGACTAGCCGCAACCGCTGGCGGAATCGGCGACGCGCTTCGCTCTTTGAAACGGCCGCCCTTCGGGCGACACGCGCATACCGTCCCGGAGAGCGGTCCATGGCAGCTCCGCCGGATCGGCAGCCATACGCCCATCCGATTTCGCGACCAATACGGCCTGCGCAATCGGTTCGAAATCGGCGCGGAAATGCACGGAACTCTTATTGACCAGGATCTTCATCTCCTCGGGAACGACGCCGGCAACGCGATAGAAGGCGCGGTCCATCATCTGCACCCGTGTAGACGTGACGACGACGCAGACGTCGTCTATTCGCAAGCATGCGGTCGGGCCGAGTTCGACGGTTGCGCCCTTCAGCATGGGACCGTCGCAATGGCAGCGCCCTGTCGACAACGACTCGACCACGAAGCGACCCACGAACGGATGACCGGATGTTGCCCCCAGCGTCAGCTCGACGCTTGCGCCGGCTCCCGCTTCATGGGCGATGCCCGCTGCCTGCGGGTCCCAAAAGAGACCGAGCGCCGCACGCTGCGCTCGATGGGCGACGAGTGCGTGAAGCAGCCCTGTCGAGTTCGACGCAGCGCCGGCGCCGGGGTTGTCTTGGGTATCCGCGATCACCACCGGGCGGCGTCCCTCCCTCGAAAGGCGCATGGCCTCGACGACCGCCTCGTCCGCACTCAGAAACTCGATCGACCAGTCGCTCTCGTTCGACACGAGCCGCTCATACAGGCCGTCGACAGCCTGCGACAATGGGTCGATGTCCGTGCCGTAGCCGAAGACCAGAGGGCCGCATTCCGGAAAATCGGCGGCGGGAAAGCCGGGAGTAAAAGAAAGCGAGGTCACGGCGCCACCCTCGAGGGTGTCCAACGCCGCGTAAAAGCCTCGCGACGGCTCCGCATGCGTGCACATCGCGTTGATCGGAATGAGGAACGGCACATGCCGAGCGTATTTCTTCCAGCGAGGCCCGGCATCGATACGCGAGCACAGCAGCTCGGCCGCGCGCCGTCCGGTCTTCGCCATATCGACGTGCGGATAGGTTCGATAAGCCACGAGTCCGTCGGATTGGTCCACCATGCACTGCGTGACGTTCGCGTGCAGGTCGAGCGACGCAACGACAGGCACGTTCGGGCCCACGATCGCACGGATGCGCCGCAGCAACTCACCCTCGCCGTCGTCGACGTGTTCCGCGACCATCGCGCCATGGAGATCAAGGTAGACGGCGTCGGGTTTGCCATCGCGAATGCCATCGAGGATTTCGCCCGCGATGCGTTCGTAGGCATCCTTGGTAACGCGCCCCGAAGGCGTGGCTCCGGCCCACAGTCCGGGGACGATCTCGTGGCCGGTGTCCTCGATCGCGGACAAAAAGCCGCCGAGCGGTATGTTCAGCGAACGCAATTCGTCAAACGTTTCGCCGCGGCGGATCGCTCCGACAGCCCGGTCGTTGAACGACGCGTAGCTTGCGGGGATATCGACGAACGTATTCGTCTCGTGCTGGAATCCGGCTGCGTAAATTCTCATAGTAGTTTCGCTCCGACCAGGGGCTTAACGGGCGTGTACAAGAGCAGTGCACCGAGGACAAGCAGTCCGGCGATCACAAATAGCCCTGTCTCGGTATGCCCCGTCAACGTCTTGACCCATCCGATCATCGTGGGACTCAAGAAGCCGCCGAACAGACCTAGCGTATTGATGAAGGCGATCCCGCCGGCCGCGGTCGGGCCGCTCAACATATCGTGCGGAATGGCCCAGAAAACGGAATAGGCGGCGAACATCGCACCGGTGGCGATCGTAATGGCGACGAACGCGATTCCAAATTGTTTGAGGTAGATCGTCGCCACCGCGAGTGTCGCGGCGCTGACGGCAGCGGCGACCGCGGCATGTCGATGGCGCTCCTTGTTTCGGTCGGAGCTGCGCGCCAGCGCATACATCGACACAGCCGCGGCAATATACGGAACCGCCGAATATAGGCCGATCTGGAGAACGCTTTGCAAGCCCGTCGCCTTGAGAATCGCCGGCAGCCAAAAGCCGATCGCGTAGAGCCCGCAGATCAGACAGAAATACGCCGCGGCGAGGCGGTAGATCGACGCATTGCACAGCACGGCAGGCAGCGAACGATAGGCGGAGCGTTCGGGGATTGCCGGCGCCGCAAGACCTTTCAGGCTCGCGCGTTCCTGGGCCGACAACCACGGGGCAGCGTCGGGCGAATCCTTGAGCCAAAAAAGCGCGACGATGCCGAGCAGCGCGGCAGGCACGCCCTCGAGGATGAATAGCCACTGCCAACCTGCGAGGCCGTGCGTGCCCGATAGCGATGTCATCACCCAACCGGATAGCGGTCCGGCCACGATGCCTCCGATCGGCGCCGCCGCCAGTACCAGCGCGACGGCACGGGCCATTCGCTCCTTGGGATACCAGTATGAAAGGTAGAAGATCATTCCCGGCGCGAATCCGGCTTCAAACACGCCCAGAAGAAAGCGCAACGCATAGAACGATGTCGTACTCGATACGAAGCACATCGAGGCCGAGGCGAGCCCCCATAGCATCATGATGCGAGCCAGTGTCTTGCGTGCGCCGATTCGTACGAGCAGTAGATTGCTCGGTATCTCGAATAGCACATAGCCAAGAAAGAAGATGCCGGCCCCGAGCCCATAGACGGCATCGCTCAATGCGAGGTCGCGCTGCATCTGCAATTTCGCGAACCCGATATTAATGCGATCGACATACGCCAATGCGTAACAGACCACGAGAAATCCGAGGACACGAGCATCTAATTTTCGGAATAATCCTGCGTGAGATAAAGGCAGACCTTTAATGTATACGTTGGTGTCGGTGGCCATTGAGCAATCTCGGAATGAATGTTTGTTTTTAGCGCTAAGATGTCAGCGAGGCTGACTTTACCCCGAAAACAGCGTACAAAGTACCGTCATCAGGCAACAGGGTGTGCACCAAATCCATCCTATCAATATTGAGAGGTTGACAAGAGATGACATGGATCAAATAAAGAAAAGCCAATTGAAATGCTTAGAAGCGGTCGTGACGACGGGGTCAATCAGAAAGGCGGCGGCAAAGCTCGATATTCAGCCATCGTATGTGAGCCGCCAAATCCAAATGCTCGAGCGCGAAACCGGTGCGATCCTTTTCGACCGGCAATCGGCGGGGGCGGTGCCCACCCCGGCGACCGCGCATCTGCTCGAGTACTACCGCATGTGGAACGCTCAACTGGAGCACTTGGAAAGTCAGCTCGGATCGTTGGAGGATCTCGGATCCGGTAGCGTCATCGTTGCGGCGAGCGAAGGCCTGATTCCGTCGTTGACGGATGAGGTTTTATGGGATTTCAACCGTCAATATCCGAATATTCGGTTGACGGTCCAAACGAAAGCCACCGTCGAGATCGTGCACGACGTTCAGAAAGGCATCGTTCATATAGGGATGGCGTATAGCCCGCCGGCGTCGGAGCATCTGCGCTTTCACGCTCATGCCAAACACCGCGTAGTGGCAGCCATGTGCCCGGAACATCCGCTGGCCAGAGAGACGGGGAATATCCCGTTCGGCCGGGCGATCGCCTATCCGTTTGCGACGATGCCCGCGATATATGGACTCGGCCGCTTGATCGAGGCAGTCGCCGCGGCTGAAAACCTGCGCTTCTCGCCCATCATGCAAGCGAATACGCTGGATCTGCTGACGCGCTTCGCGCTCGCCGGCCGAGGCGTCGCCATGGTGACCGACTATTCCGTCCGTCAGGAAGTCGCCGAGGGGCGCCTTGTCGCCCGAGTGATCGACCACCCGATGCTCGGCAACCAGTATGCAAAGGTTTTCGTCAATTCCGAGAGGATGCTGACGCGCGCGGCGAGCGAGCTATTGCATTGGATCGAGACGCGCATGTCGGTGTTCAATGTACCGATGGTTGCGGAATCCGTTTAGGGAAGTACGCATTAGTCCTTCGACGAGAGCTCCTCCCGCATTCAATGCTTAGGCTCTCGGCCTACCATGGTGAAGCTGCCCTGGGACCTGCCGAAGATCGTTTTAAATTTTCGAAGGGCGTTAGCAAGAAGTCGGTCTGCGTCGGAATAGTCGCTACTATACCGCCCCGATTTGGAATTGATCGTCCAGCCGGATGACGTCCGCCGCAGTTCGCCAGCGATGCGTGCTGGCTTGAAGCCAGTGAGGCAAGGATGACCCATCTTGTCAATCTCTTCGCCGACTAGCAGGCCACCATCGTGGGCTATTGCCCATATCCGATACGACTCCTCATCGTCCACCACCAGTCCGGGAAAAAGGTCTTCGAGCGGCTCGTCTATCGCTTCATAGAACGTCTGGACGGATGCGTTGACCCTAACGTCGCCATTTGCAAACTCTGATTCCTTCAGGTAGCGGGGAGCACGAAGTTCGCCGTACGTCTCGTTAAGGTGCTCGGAGATTCCGCTGCTTTCGGGTTTCAGTCGACGCAGAAACGAGCCGAAAAATGTCAGGTTGCTCCCGGCTACGGCGTCGGCAGCTTTGTTCTTTGCATAAATCTCGAGCACAGTGAGCACGACATCGGCCGCAGATTTGTTCTTTGAAAGTACCGCCGATACCGCGTGGCCCTGCGGGATATCGGTTGCGTCGATCAATACGGAAAATGCCGGGATGTCGCGATATGAAAAGTCGATGACCCACTGGAAGCGAGCGTACCCCGTCGTCAGGAATTTGCTTTTCTCGGTTTCTGCGAGTGCGAATTCTGCCTCGGTCAGTTCACACGCGTTCCCGTCAACGTCGCGATAGCATCTTTCCAACGGAGACTGCAAAAGCTCGCGCTTCAGGTCTGATATCTCCGCCAGCCGGACCTTGAATGTCAACTGGTTTTGAAGCGATGCAAACTCCGTAGCCTGCGCTGCTTCTGCCAAGCTTTTTACCTCTTCTTCGTAGACCTTCGTAATAAGTTTGGCAGTATTCACCGCATACGAAAGCGGCAAACGCACCTTCCTATCGGTGGCAACTATAAGGAAATTAGGGACTAGCACTTCGTGCGCCTCGGCCCAATTTCCGTCGTCATCTTTTCCCTGGAGTTCAAGCCCCCAACTCCCTACGAGACCAGCGGGGCAGCCTTCCGAGGGCAGCTCGATGTATGTGGCGCGCGCGAACGGCCCCAGCCGGTCGTCATGGATGTAAAACGCCTTTCCCGAAGGGGCAAGCTTGTATCCAAGAACGCAGACTGCATGGCCACCAATCTTCGTTAACAGACCGCCTGGAGCGACTGCGTAAACATCTGCCCCGAGAATCAGAGGTAATCCACTGTCGATGTACGACTTTACCGTCTCGGACAGTTCGTCCCAGCCAATGCGTGACAAGGACTCCGAGTGATGGCGTAGCCCGGACACATCGAGAGCGCGAAGGATCTGTTTATTAGAAAGTTCCTTGTTGGGGAAACTGTTGCTTGATCCCTCGATGAAATTAATCGCGTTGGTAGTAATCTCGCTACAAGACGGTATCTCGCGCACTGCTCGCCATTTGAGCGCCTGAAGCGTGGACCATATCGACGTGGTGGCGCAGGCCGAGACAACCTTGTCCTGTTCTTGGAACGCGATGGAATCCACATATAGATCAAGGCCAAACAAGTTCACCTTGTACGACCGGGACAACGAGTGTTTAAAAGTGTTACGACTTAATCCGTTATAACGTTTAAGACATGTTTTGCCAATGAACGTTTTTGGCAATGGCTTAACCACCATAAAGCCTAGATAATCGTTCTGCAATGATCGGCAAGCATCGACGCCCCCATCCGCAAGAAGCTGATCGAAGGTTCTATGATCAAGCTCGCGTGCGAAGAAATGCAGCCGCGCGCATTTAGGGCCCCGACTGTTGAACCGCCTTACGTAAAAACTCGAATAATCTTCATATAATCTTTGTCGATATACTCAAACTCAAGCAGCACCGATTTCGCCTTGAGATCGGAGAGATAACGAAATATATAATCAATCTGCTTCTTGCCAAAGATATCAGGAAAATCCGAACCAAAGCATTCTTTGACTAGATTGCTGAGCGTATATTTTGCGAACTGACAGACAAGAAAAGGTATCATTGCAAGAAAAAAAATAGCAGCCAATTGGCTGCTATTTTTTGAATAGATGTCTTATTAGAGGCTATACGTACGCGCCAATGTGTCCCCATCGACCGCACGGCGATCTGCCTGCTCTTCGTACCGTTTGTCGGCTGCTGACACACAAGCCCGAAGGTCCGCGATCTTTGCGTCGTCAACTACCGACGCCTTAGCGGCAGCGATAAGCTCAGCAACTGTCATCGTGGACTCTCCAAAAGAGTTAAGCAAGAGATCGCGTACAGCGCAATCCGAACCGAGCATAATGCCACTTCGCGGGCTAGAGCGCAAGCAGCTTTCGCTCTGCGACACTGACGTGCGAACGCTCCCGACGCCACACGTTACCATTAGCGGCTGCATCCGGCAAAACTTGAGAGCGGGGCAAGGCACTATGACGCAGCATTGGCTCACGCAAACTGATCAGACCCCCGATATAACGCTCTGTCATGGAGTTCCGCCTCAACGACGGCAGCCGTAATTCGCTGCGAACGCGGTGACGCGTCAAAGGAGGGCATGCGCAAGGGACTTTCCCGCGGCAGTGGGGAGCGTTCAGGACTCAACAACCACGACCAACGGTGAACGGTGCAGCCATTATTTACCTTTCAAAAGGTAACGCCTTCGACGCACAGCACTGAGAGAACGAAAAACTGTAAATAAGAAAAAAGCCCGTAACCACGGGGCTACAGGCTGGTTGTTTGCACCTTGGAAAAGTGACCTTCAGAACGGAATATCGTCATCCATATCGTCGAGCCCGCCGCCGCTGGCCGGTTGGCTCGGGCGGCTTGCACCACCGCCGCCGCCGCTACGCCCACCGCCACCGCCGCCGCCGCCCATCGAGCGACCGCCGCCGCGCGACTCCGAAGACTCGCGGCTGTAGCCCATGTCATCGCCGCCGCCCATGCCGCCACCGCCGCCCGCACCGCCGCGACCGCCAAGCATCTGCATCTGATCCGCAACGATTTCCGTCGAATAACGATCCTGTCCGTCCTGACCTTGCCACTTGCGCGTGCGCAAGCGACCTTCGATGTACACCGACGAGCCCTTCTTCAAATACTCACCGACGATCTCGGCCAAACGCCCAAAAAATGCAACGCGGTGCCACTCCGTGGCTTCCTTGAATTCACCCGATGCCTTGTCCTTGTAGCGATCCGTCGTCGCAAGCCGGATATTGGCGATGGCGTCCCCGCTCGGCAGGTAACGAATTTCGGGATCGGCGCCGAGATTGCCGACGAGGATGACCTTGTTTACGGATGCCATGTATCTCTCCAGTTAATCCATTTGCGCAGCCGCGCTCGCTCCCCGAGCACACGGCACGCGCCGCCGCGTGGCCGTCAAGCCTTACGCGGCGCCTTCATGTTGGCGGCGATTATAAGCCAGGCCAATACCAGCCCGGAGCAAGCGAAAAACACCGCGTTTTGCCCCACCGATTTCATCAGCCAACCGCCCACGACCCCTCCCAGGGCCAGGCCGATCGACTGCGTCGTGTTGTAGACGCCGGCCGCCGCGCCCTTGCGCGTACCCGGCGCCAACTTCGAGACGAGCGACGGTTGCGACGCCTCGAGAATGTTGAAGCCCAAAAAGTAAACGAACAAAATCGCCGCCACCGACAAGATCGTATGCGGCGCCGTTCCGAGCAGCAATTGGCCAATCAGGATAAGCGCGATCGCACCGCACAAGACCGGCTTCATCTTGCCCCGTTTCTCGGCCGCGATGATCGCGGGCACCATCATGACGAACGACAGGCCCATCACCGGCAAATAGACTTCCCAATGCGAGGCCACGGGCAAACCGCCCGCCACGAGAATGCGGGGCACGACCAAGAACAGCGCCGTCTGGGTCGCATGCAACACTAGCACCCCGAAATTCAAGCGCAGCAGTTCGACGTTGTGCAATACCTCGGCGAACGGCGCGCGCACATGAACGGGCTTGGCCGCATCGGGCACGATCCAGAGCACGACGCCGACCGCAATCAGCGACAGCACGCCCACAAGCGCGAACAGGCCGTTCATCCCCACCCATTGATAAACGATCGGCGCACCGACGATGGCGACGGCGAACGAGATGCCGATGCTGCCCCCCACCATGGCCATGGCCTTGGTGCGGTGTTCGTCGGCCGTCAGATCGGCGATGAAGGCAATGACTGCCGACGATACGGCGCCCATCCCTTGAATCACACGCCCCACGATGATCCAAGTCATGTCGTGCGCCATCGCCGCGACGAAGCTGCCAAGCGCGAAGATCACCAGCCCGGCGGCAATGACGGGCTTGCGTCCGAGCTTGTCCGACGCCCATCCGTAAAAGATATAGAGCAGGGACTGTGTCACGCCGTAAGCGCCGAGTGCGAGGCCCACAAGGAAGACGTTGTCGCCGCCCGGGATGGTCTTCGCGTACACCGAGAAGACCGGCATGATCATGAACAGGCCGAGCATGCGCAACGCGAAAATCCCGGCGAGCGATACCGTTGCGCGCATTTCGGGCGCACTCATACGCGAAGAAGTAACGGACGGATTGGACATCTGAGCGAGCAAGGGGAAACCGAAGCGGCGTCGTTGCTGTTTCCCACTCCCAAGCCGGTTCGCTCGGGCAGGTCTAGCGAACGTCACGAGCGCGGGGAGCTTTCAGCTTTCGTTTCCCCGGCACTGTAAGGATGCCGTAACGGCGGTCTGGAAAAGTCGTTATAGTAGCAGGTTTGGCCCCTCCCTCTTGCCAGGTTCATGGAACAGATTCGCATCCGTGGGGCGCGCACCCACAACCTGAAGAACGTCAATCTCGACCTGCCACGCCATCAACTGATCGTGATCACCGGCCTGTCCGGCTCCGGCAAGTCGTCGCTCGCGTTCGACACCCTCTATGCCGAGGGTCAGCGTCGATATGTGGAAAGCCTCTCGGCCTACGCGCGCCAGTTCCTGCAATTGATGGAGAAGCCCGACGTCGACCTGATCGAGGGCCTGTCGCCCGCGATCTCGATCGAGCAGAAAGCGACGTCTCACAATCCCCGCTCGACGGTGGGCACCGTCACCGAAATCCACGACTACCTGCGCCTGCTTTATGCACGGGTCGGCACGCCGTACTGCCCCGAGCACGAGATCGCGCTGGAGGCGCAAAGCGTCTCGCAGATGGTCGACACGGTGCTCGCCCTGCCCGAGGAAACGAAGCTCATGATCCTTGCGCCCGTCGTGGCGAACCGCAAGGGCGAGCACGCGGAATTGTTCGAGCAGATGCAGGCGCAAGGGTTCATCCGGTTCCGCATTCGCTCGGGCGGCGGCACCGCCAATGAGGGAACGGCGCAGATCTACGACATCGACTCGCTGCCCAAGCTCAAGAAGAACGACAAGCATTCGATCGACGTCGTCGTCGATCGCCTGAAGGTGCGGCCAGACATGAAGCAGCGCCTGGCCGAATCGTTCGAAACGGCCCTGCGTCTAGCCGACGGCCGTGCGATCGCGCTCGAAATGGATACCGATAGCGCGCACCTGTTCAGCTCGAAGTTCGCCTGCCCGATTTGTTCGTACTCGCTGCCGGAACTCGAGCCGCGGCTCTTTTCGTTCAACAATCCGATGGGCGCCTGTCCCGATTGCGACGGGCTCGGCCAGATCACGTTCTTCGATCCGAAACGCGTCGTGGCGCATCCGACGCTTTCGCTCGCCGCCGGCGCCGTCAAAGGCTGGGACCGCCGCAACCAGTTTTACTTCCAGATGCTGCAAAGCCTCGCAGCCTATTACGAATTCGACATCGATACGCCCTTCGAGGAGTTGCCCGAGAAGGTCCGCAAGCTGATTCTCTTCGGTTCGGGCAAGGAGCAGATCCCGTTCTCCTATATCAACGAGCGCGGCCGCGCGACGGTCAAGGAACACGTATTCGAAGGCATCATTCCGAATCTCGAACGCCGTTATCGCGAAACCGACTCGGCAGCCGTACGCGAAGAGCTCGCCAAATATCAGAACAATCAGGCCTGCCCGTCATGCGACGGCACGCGGCTGCGCCAAGAAGCGCGCTTCGTGCGCCTGGGCGCCGACGGCGACGCGCGTGCCATTTATGAAGTGAGCGGCTGGCCGCTGCGCGACACGCTCGGTTACTTCCAAACGCTCAAGCTCGATGGCGCCAAACGCGAGATCGGCGAGAAAGTCGTCAAGGAAATCGTCGCGCGGCTCATGTTCTTGAACAACGTCGGACTCGACTATCTATCGCTCGAGCGCAGCGCCGACACGCTCTCGGGCGGCGAAGCGCAACGCATCCGGCTCGCCTCGCAAATCGGCTCGGGCCTGACGGGCGTCATGTACGTGCTCGACGAACCGTCGATCGGTTTGCATCAGCGCGACAACGACCGCCTGATCGCCACGCTCAAGCATCTGCGCGATCTGGGCAACTCGGTGATCGTCGTCGAGCACGACGAAGACATGATCCGCATGGCCGATTACGTCGTCGACATGGGTCCCGGCGCGGGCGAGCACGGCGGCATGATCATCGCCGAGGGTACGCCCAAGCAGGTGCAGACCGACCCGGCCTCGCTCACGGGCCAATACCTGGCCGGAGCACTACGCATCGAATTTCCCGACGAGCGCAAAGAGCCCGACGAGCGGCGCCTGCGGATCGTCGAGGCGCACGGCAACAACTTGAAGCGCGTCACGCTCGATCTGCCGGTGGGGCTGCTCACCTGCGTGACGGGCGTGTCGGGGTCGGGCAAGTCGACGCTCATCAACGACACGCTCTACCATGCCGTCGCGCAGCATCTGTACGGCGCGTCGGCGGAGCCCGCACCCTACGAGCAGATCGAGGGGCTCGAGCATTTCGACAAGGTCATCAACGTCGATCAATCGCCGATCGGCCGCACGCCGCGCTCGAATCCGGCCACTTACACGGGCGTGTTCACGCCGATCCGCGAATTGTTCGCCGGCGTACCGTCGGCGAAAGAGCGCGGCTACGATCCGGGCCGTTTCTCGTTCAACGTGAAGGGCGGCCGCTGCGAAGCGTGTCAAGGCGACGGCGTGCTGAAGGTCGAGATGCACTTTCTGCCCGACGTATACGTCCCGTGCGACGTCTGTCACGGCAAGCGCTACAACCGCGAAACGCTGGACGTCCAGTACAAAGGCAAGAACATCAGCGAAGTACTCGACATGACGGTCGAGCATGCTTACGAGTTCTTCAGCGCCGTGCCCGTGATCTCGCGCAAACTGAAGACGCTGCTCGACGTCGGGCTCGGCTACATTCGGCTAGGTCAATCGGCCACGACGCTATCGGGCGGCGAGGCCCAGCGCGTGAAGCTCTCGCTCGAGCTATCCAAACGCGACACCGGCCGCACGCTGTACATCCTAGACGAGCCCACCACCGGTCTACACTTTCACGATATCGCGCTGCTGCTGGAAGTCATCCATCGGTTGCGAGATCATGGCAATACCGTCGTCATCATCGAGCATAATCTCGATGTGATCAAAACTGCGGACTGGGTCATCGATCTCGGTCCGGAAGGCGGCGCGGGCGGTGGGCAGATCATCGCCCAGGGCACGCCCGAGCTGATCGCGAAAGCGAAGGCGAGCTTTACTGGGCGCTATCTCGCACCGCTGCTCGAGCGCCGCTGATCGCGGCGAGCGTTGGCGGCCCGGCACGACGATGCCGCGCCGCCCGATACCGGTAGGACAGTTGGAGACTTAAAACATCATGGCTAAGCGCAACGAGGCCCCCGAAGACGCCCGCATCCGCGAGCTCGGCGGTCGTCCCGTACGGCTCACGAGCGACATGAGCTTGCCGAAGCTGTCCGCCGTGGAAATCGGCAGCTATGCCCTCGCCCTGTTCGGCATGTGGGTCGTGCTGCACTTCAAGCTGCTCGGCGCGCTGCTGGGCGGCATGCTCGTCTATCAGCTCGTCCATACGCTCGCGCCCGGTATCGAACGCCACATGTCGGGGCAGCGCGCGCGCTGGGTCGCCGTCGTCGTCATCGCGGCCGTCGTAGTGGGCGGCCTCGCGGGTCTCGCGATCGGCATCGTCGAGCACTTCGAGCACACGGTGCCGAACATTCAGAATCTGCTGTCGCAGGTCATGCAGATCATCGATCAGGCGCGCCTACGCTTACCCGAGTGGCTCTCGGCGATGCTGCCCGGCGACGTTTCCCAAATGAAGCAAAAGGCCGGCATGCTCGTGCAGACGCACATGAGCCAATTGCAGCAAGGCGGCAAGAATGTCGCGCGCGGCTTCGGGCATGTTCTGTTCGGCATGATCATCGGCGCGATGATCGCTATCACGAGCGAGCGGCACATCCAGCGCCTGCCGCTTTCGACCGCCCTTGCCTCGCGCGCCACGCGCTTCGCCGACGCATTCCGCCGCATCGTCTTCGCGCAGGTCAAGATCTCGACGATCAATGCGGTGTTCACCGCGCTGTATCTGCTCATCGCGCTGCCGCTCTTTCATCAGCGGCTGCCGCTATCGAAGACCCTCGTTCTCGTCACCTTCATCGCCGGCCTGCTGCCGGTGATCGGCAACTTGATCTCCAACACGCTGATCCTGGCCGTCTCGCTCGCGGTGAGCCTGCCGACGGCCATTTCTTCCCTGGTGTTTCTCGTATTGATTCACAAGTTCGAGTATTTCTTGAACGCGCGAATCGTGGGAGGGCAAATCGAGGCACGCGCATGGGAGCTTTTGCTCGCCATGCTCATCATGGAGGCGGTGGCCGGCGTGCCGGGGCTCATCGCCGCGCCGATCTTCTACGCCTACATCAAGCGCGAGCTGATTTACTTGCGCCTGATCTAGCTTCGGCGCCGGCCGCTAAGCCGGCGCCGCGGCCGTCAACGGAAGACGACCGTCTTCGTTCCGTTCAGCACGATCCGATGCTCGACATGCCACTTCACGGCACGTGCGAGCGTCACGCATTCCACATCGCGGCCGATTGCCGTCAGTTGATCGGGCGTCATGCTGTGATCGACCCGCTCCACTTCCTGCTCGATGATCGGACCTTCGTCGAGGTCGGTCGTCACGTAATGCGCCGTCGCGCCGATCAGCTTCACGCCGCGGTCGAACGCCTGGTAGTAGGGTTTCGCGCCCTTGAAGCTCGGCAGGAACGAGTGATGAATGTTGATCGCCCGTCCCGTCAGGTGCTCGCACAGGTTCGGGGACAAGATCTGCATATAGCGCGCGAGCACGACGAGATCGGCACCGTGCTGATCGATCACCTCGAGCACGCGCGCTTCTTGCGCGGCCTTCGCTGCGCCCGTCGATTCCGTCAACGGAAAATGATGGAACGGGATGTCGTAGCTTGCCGCCAGTTGATAGAAATCCTTGTGGTTCGAGATGATCGCGGGGATTTCGATCGGCAACTGACCGGTCCGATAGCGGAACAGCAAATCGTTCAAGCAATGGCCGATTTTCGAGACCATGATGACGACCTTCGGCTTGAGCGCGGCATCGTGAATCTCGCAGCGCATCGAGAACTCGTCCGCAAGCGGGGCAAACGCTGCGCGCAACGCCTCGAGGCCCGGATCGCCGCCCACTTGCTGGAAATGCACACGCATGAAGAACTCACCCGTGTGACTGTCGCCGAATTGGGCCGAATCGAGAATATTGGCGCCGCGCTCGAAGAGAAATCCCGAGACGGCGTGGACGATGCCGGGCCGATCGGGGCACGACAGTTTCAAAATGAAGCTGTGTTGGGTCGACATATGACCTCTGAACTCCTGTGATTGATTCGCGCCGGGCCGCTTCACAGCGTCACCGGCGGCGCGGCGAAAAGCGATTCGATGCCGGCGCAGGCGTCGTCGTCGATCCAGCGATGGCGCAGCATGCAATCGAGCGTCGCCAAGCTCGCGTCGACGGTCATCTGACCGTCCTCGATCCAGCGCGCGACTTCGTCGATCCGCGCAAGCCGGTGCTCCCCCACTTCGCCGTCCTGGTTGCGCGGCGAAAAGTCGTCGGGCAGCGGCAAGTCGTAGACGAAAACCTGTTCGGCCTGGGTGCCCTCGGGCAGCGATTGCAGCACGTGCACGACGCGCCCCGGCACTGCCTGCACGGCGAGCGACGCCTCGATGCCGGCTTCTTCCCAGCATTCCTTGACGATCGTCTCTTCGATCGAAAACCCCCAGCCGATACCGCCGGCCACGACGTTATCGAGCATACCCGGGTCGGTCGCCTTCGTCTCGCTACGGCGAGCGATCCAAAGCGCAGGCGCGCGATCGGCATATTTTACGATGCCGTTCAAATGCACCGCGTAAGTCATCGTGCCGAAAAAACGCGCAGCCGCGCGCTCGATGAAGGCGAGCGGTTCGCCGTCGAACGCGTTTCGGATCGCATAGGTCTCGTCGCGCCATCCGCGGATACGCCCCTGCCCCGCCAACGCGCCGATCACCGTTGCCAGCGCGGCCGAGCGGCTATTCGCGTCGATATCGAAACGCGGGGCGAGCACGATGCGGGCCGGATCGATCTCGAACACGTCCGGCCATTGCGCGAGCAACGGCACGTCGCTTTCGCGGATCCAGCCCACCTGCTCGGCGGACATGAACAAAGGCCGGTGCGCGCTCGGCTCGAAACGGCGCGCACGGGCGATGCACGTCAAACTCATGAAGCTCCTCGAACGATCGTGACGATTTGACGGCTCAATCGCGCAGCGCGACGCGCAAGCCGAGCGCGATGAAGGTGGCCCCCGCCAGCCGGTCCAGCCACACGCCGGCGCGCGGCCGACGCTTGAGCCACCCGCCGAGCGTGCCCGCGAAGACGCCGAACAGCGAGAAGATCGCGAGCGTTTGCAGCATGAAGATCAGGCCCAGTTCGACCATCTGCACGCCCACGCGCTGCGAGCCGCTCGGATCGACGAACTGCGGCAGGAAGACGACGAAAAACAACGTCACCTTCGGATTCATCATGTTGCCGATCACGCTTTGGCGAAATACGGACGTGAGCGGCTGCGGCGGCCGGTCGTGCGCGCTGGCCAACCCGCGACTCGTCAAGGCCTTGATGCCGATCCAGATCAGGTAAAGGCCACCGGCAATCTTGACGATTTCGAACGCCAGCGGCGACGAGCGAAGCAGCGCCGCCACGCCCAATGCCGCGAGCGTCGTGTGAAACGTCAAGCCCGCGGCAAAACCGAGCGCCGCCACAAGGCCCGCAGCGCGTCCCTGCGAGATGCCGCGCGCGAGCACTTGCAAATTGTCGGGGCCGGGCGCGGCCGTGACCGCGATCGAGGCGGCGAGGAACAGCGGAAGATTCGGCATCGTTTTCGCTCAGAAAAAGACCAGCATGCAAGACGGGCGGCAATTACGCGACAGCAGCACGGCATCGGCGCGCACCGCCCCCCCCGGGAAATCAGTGACCGGAGAACTGCGTGACCGCATAAAGCGGCAGGCCGCTTTCGCGCAATAGTTTCGACCCGCCCAAATCGGGCAAGTCGACGATCGCCGCACCTTCGACCACGACGGCACCGAGCCGCTCGAGCAGCTTCTTGCCCGCCATCATCGTGCCGCCGGTCGCGATCAAGTCGTCGACGATGACGACACGCTCGCCCGGGCCGCACGCATCTTCATGGATCTCCACGGTGGCGGTGCCGTATTCGAGCGAATAGGATTCGGAGACGGTCTTGTACGGCAGCTTGCCGATCTTGCGGATCGGGATAAAGCCGATGTTCAACTCGTAAGCGACGATCGGCGCGATGATGAAGCCGCGGGCATCGAGCCCGGCTACGTAGTCGAGCTTAGCTTCGACATAGCGCTCGATGAAAAGATCGATCAAGACGCGCAAGGTCTTGGGCCGCTGCAAGAGCGGCGTGATATCGCGAAACTGCACACCGGGCAGCGGCCAATCGGGAACCGTACGAATCTGGCTCTTGATGAACGCGGCGGCATCGAACGGCGCATCCGCGGGCGCATGGGACATGAAATTCTCCGGGTTCGCCCGCACCGGGGCGAGCAAGTGGTGTTAGAGGTAAGTCGGGTGAACGGCGCGCCGTCTCAGGAGGCCGAAGCGCCGGCGCGGCGGTTGCGCAGCAACCGCTCCTCGGCCAACGACAGCGCTTCGGGCAGCCCGCGCAAGACGAGGATGTCGGCTTCGCGCAGCTTCGTCTCCGGGCCGGGTTCGACGCCGCGAATCCCGTGCCGCCGAATCGCCGTAACCTGCACGCCCATCGAGGCCAGCCCGAGTTCGTCGAGGCTACGGCCGACGGCGTCGGCATTGCCGTCGACAGCCACCGATTGTAGCCGCACCTGGTCGTGTCCGTCGTCGTCGCCCGGATCGTCGGCACCGTGGAAGTAGCCGCGCAATAGGCTATAGCGCGCATCGCGCAGCTCCTCGACGCGCCGCACGACGCGCCGCATGGGCACGCCCATCAAGACCAGCGTATGCGACGCGAGCATCAAGCTGCCCTCGACGATCTCGGGAATGACCTCCGCCGCGCCCGCCGCGAGCAGTTTTTCCAAATCGGCGTCGTCGACCGTCCGCACGATGACGGGCAACGCCGGCTCCAGTTCATGGACGTGGTGCAGTACGCGCAGCGCCGAGGGCGTGTTCGCGTAGGTCACGGCCACCGCCGCGGCGCGATGGATACCCGCCGATACGAGCGATTCGCGCCGCGCCGCGTCGCCGAAGACGACCGATTCGCCGGCTGCGGCCGCCGCATTGACGCGATCGGGATCCAAATCGAGCGCGACGTAGGGCAGCCCTTCGTGTTCGAGCATACGCGCAAGGTTTTGCCCGGCGCGGCCGTAGCCGCAGATGATGACGTGCGCGTTTTGCCGCAGGCTTTGGGTCGCGATTCGCGTCATCTGCAACGACTGCTGCATCCATTCCGTCGACGACAGCCGCAAGACGATGCGGTCCGCATTCTGAATCATGAACGGCGCGGCGAGCATCGAGAGCAGCATAGCCGCAAGAATCGCCTGCAACATCGCGGCGCTCACGAGGTGCTTGTCGAGAATCAGATTGAGCAGCACGAAGCCGAACTCGCCGGCTTGCGCAAGCCCGATACCCGTACGCATGGCCACCCCGGGCGTCGCGCCGAACAAGCGCGCGAGCCCGGTGATCATGACGATCTTCAGCAATACCGGCGCAATCAGGAAAGCGAGCACGAGCAGCGGATGGGCGATGAGCACGCGCGGATCGAGCAGCATGCCGGTCGTCACGAAGAACAAGCCGAGCAGCACGTCGCGAAACGGCTTGATGTCCTCTTCCACCTGGTGACGATACGGCGTCTCGGCGATCAGCATACCGGCGATGAACGCGCCGAGCGCGAGCGAGAGCCCGAATTTGTCGGTGATAAACGCGGCGCCGAGCGTGACGAGCAGAAGATTGAGCACGAAAAGCTCTTGCGAGCGCCGCCGCGCGACGACGTTGAACCAACGCGTCATGAAACGCTGCCCCATGAATAGCAGCAGCGATAGCGCGACCACGATCTTGAGCGCCGCGATACCGAGCGTCATCGGCAGATCGTGCGTCTCCCCCCCCAGCGCGGCGATGACGATCAAAAGCGGCACGACGGCCAGATCCTGGAACAGCAGCACGCCGAAGATGTTGCGCCCGTGTTCCGTTTCGATCTCGAGCCGCTCCGAGAGCATTTTGCTGACGATCGCCGTCGAGGACATCGCGAGCGCGCCGCCCAGCGCGATGCTGCCTTGCCAGCTCACGTGCACCCAGCGTTCGAGCAGCAGGCCGACGAGCACGGCCACGCCCACGGTGCCGATCACTTGCAGCAGCCCGAGCCCGAAGACGAGCCTGCGCATCGCACGCAGTTTGGCGAGCGAAAACTCCAGCCCGATCGAGAACATGAGGAAGACGACGCCGAACTCGGCCAAGTTCTGCGCCCGCTCCGAATCGGGGGCCAAGCCGAGCGCATGCGGCCCGACGACGATGCCCACAGTCAAATAACCGAGCATCGGCGGCAAGTTCAACGAGCGGAACAGCACGACGCCCACCACTGACGCGAGCAGCAGGAAAAGCGTCATCTCGAGCGGAGAAATCACGGGTTCAGCGTCCTCGTTCGTCAGCGGAACGCACGTCACGCGCTCAAAGCGCGCCGCGCATTCGATGTTTTGAGCCTGAAAGCGGCTGGGGCCCAAGGGCGGCCCGGCGCGGCGAACAACGCCTTTGCTATACTCCGGCGAATGATAGCGAAAATCAATGGCGACCGGGCATTGGCGCTCGCCCGGGAAGTCCTCGACATCGAAGCCGACGCGGTTCGCGGGCTTCGCGACCAAGTCGACGAGCGCTTTGTCGCAGCCGTCGACTTTCTTTTGAGTTGCCGCGGTCGAGTCGTCGTATCCGGCATCGGCAAATCCGGCCACATCGCCCGCAAGCTAGCCGCGACTCTGGCCAGCACCGGCACGCCTGCCTTCTTCGTGCACCCCGCGGAAGCGAGCCACGGCGATCTCGGCATGGTGACGCAAGACGACGTCTTCATTGCCCTCTCGAATTCCGGCGAATCGGAAGAGCTCATCGCGATCTTGCCGCTCGTCAAGCGCTTGGGCGCAAAGCTGATCGCGATGACAGGGCGCCCGCAATCGACGCTGGCCAAGCTGTCGGACGTGCACTTGAACGCCGCCGTGCCGAAGGAAGCATGTCCGCTCGATCTCGCCCCCACGGCGAGCACGACGGCCGCGCTCGCGCTCGGCGACGCGCTCGCGATGGCCGTGCTCGACGCGCGGGGCTTCGGCGCGGACGATTTCGCACGCTCGCATCCGGGCGGTGCGCTCGGGCGCCGGCTGCTCACGTACGTACGCGACGTCATGCGCACGGGCGATCAACTGCCCAAGGTCGACGCGCGCGCGACGGTCCGCGATGCCCTGTTTCAACTGACGGCCAAGCGCATGGGCATGACGGCGATCGTCGATGAAGGCGGCCGCGTGGCGGGCATTTTCACCGACGGCGATCTGCGCCGCGTACTCGAGCGCACAGGCGACTTCCGCGATCTGCCGATCGCCGACGTCATGACGCGCGCCCCGCGCACGATCGGCCCCGATCATCTCGCGGTCGAAGCGGTCGAGTCGATGGAACGCCATCGCATCAACCAAATACTCGTCGTCGATGCCGACGGCTTGCTCATCGGTGCGCTGAACATGCACGACCTGTTCTCGAAGAAGGTGATTTGATGGCCGCGGCTCTCACGGCAAGCGAACGCGCGAGTCGCGTCAAGCTGATGATTTTCGACGTCGACGGCGTGTTGACGGACGGCAGCCTGATGTTCACGGCGCAGGGCGACCACATGAAGTCGTTCAACTCGATGGACGGCCATGGACTGAAGCTGCTCGGCAAAGCCGGGATTCAGACGGCGATCATCACGGGCCGCCGCTCGGACATCGTACTGGCACGCGCGCAGGAACTGGGCATCTCGCATATCTATCAGGGCGCCGCCAACAAGGTCGACGCCTTTGCGCAATTGATGCGCGAGACGCAGGTCACGGCCGAGCAATGCGGCTACATGGGCGACGACTGGCCCGATCTCGGCGTGCTCACGCGCTGCGGGTTCGCGGCGGCCCCGGCCAATGCACACCCCGACGTGATCGCCCGCGCGCATTGGGTTTCGGAAGCTCGCGGCGGACAAGGTGCGGCGCGGGAAGTGTGCGACGCGATCCTACGGGCTCAGCACCGCTACGAAGCGCTGCTCGCGGCCGCCTGCGCGGCGAGTGGCGCATGAACAGCTCGCGCCTCACGTCGCTCTTCTCCTTGATCGCGCTGGCCGCGCTCGCGGGCGGCACGTATTGGCTGCTGCAAGCCACTCGGCCGCCGGCGGCCGACGACACGCAAAGCGCGAAGACGCACACGCCCGATTATTTTGCCGATAACTTCTCCGTTTCCGAACTCGATCAGTCGGGCACCACGCAATACCGGTTGATGGCCACCAAGATGGTGCATTACGAGGACGACGAGAACAGCGATCTGACGCTGCCCGCGATCCGTGCATTCCAGCCGGGCAAGCCGATCGTGACGGCAACGGGTCAGCGCGGCACGGTCAACGGCGACGCCTCGATCGTCGATTTGTACGATAACGCTCGCATCGTGCGCGCGGCGGGCGCGGGCGATCCTGAAATGCAGGCGGATTCGTCTCACTTTCGCGTGTTCGTGAACGACGATGTGATCGAGTCGAAAAACCCGGTTAAACTTCGGCGCGGCCTGTCCATCGCGACGGCAAATGCCATGAACTACAACAATGTCACCCGCGTGATGCAGCTTTTCGGCAAAGTCCGGGGCAACATCGCGGCTTCCGACGCATCGGGCACCGGAAATTCCGGCGCCGGCGCGAAGTAATCGGGTCCCATCCTTTCGTAGCGTGACCGCATGAACGAATCGCTCTCTCTTCGCGTACGCCGGCCGGCACACTTCGGCCTTGCGGCGGCGCTCGCCCTTGTGACCTGCCTCGCATTCGGGCCGGCGGCCCATGCCGAGCAGGCCGACAAGGACAAGCCGATGAACATCGACGCCGACAACATGACCTACGACGATTTGAAGCAGGTCACGATCTTTACGGGCCACGTGGTCGCGACAAAGGGCACGATCCTGATCAAAGCCGATCGCGTGGACGTGCGCCAAGACCCGGAGGGCTATCAGTACGCGACCGGCACGATGGCCCCGGGCAGCAAGGATCTCGCCTATTTTCATCAGAAGCGCGAAGGCGTCGACGAATATGTCGAAGGCACCGCCGAGCGAATCGACTACGATGGCAAGAAGGACTTGACCACCCTCACCACGAACGCCACGGTGCGACGCCTGCAAGGGCTCACCACGGTGATGGATCAGGTGCATGGCAGCGTCGTCACGTACGACGGACAAAACGACTTCTACACGGCGCGCGCGGGCAAGGACGTTGCCGGGCCCGGCAACCCGACCGGCCGCGTGCGCGCGATGCTATCGCCGCGCAACGGCGCACCGGCGCCCTTGACCGGCGGCCCGGCCAAGCTCGCGCCCGCGTCGACGATTCAAGGAACCGGAACGCAGTGAATACGTTATCCACCACGGCGATCGTGAACGAAGCGGGCACGAGCGAGCCGGCCCGCGCATCGAGTTCGCTCGTCGTGCGCAATCTGAAAAAGCGCTACGGCTCGCGCACCGTCGTCAAGGACGTCTCGCTGGACGTCAAGAGCGGCGAAGTCGTCGGTTTGCTCGGCCCGAACGGCGCCGGCAAGACCACGTCGTTCTACATGATCGTCGGCCTCGTACCGCTCGATGCCGGCGAGATCGTACTCGACGGCAAATCGATCAGCCTGTTGCCGATCCATAAGCGTGCCGGGCTCGGTCTGTCGTATCTGCCGCAAGAAGCGTCGGTGTTTCGCAAGCTGACGGTCGAGGAAAACATTCGCGCCGTGCTCGAGTTGCTGCGCGACGAAAACGGCAAACGGCTCACCAAAGCGGTGATCGAAGCGCGGACCGACGCCCTGCTCGACGAGCTACAGGTTTCGCACCTGCGGGAAAACCCGGCCCTTTCGTTGTCGGGCGGCGAGCGCCGGCGCGTCGAAATCGCACGCGCCCTCGCGACGAATCCGAGCTTCATCCTACTGGACGAGCCGTTCGCGGGCGTCGACCCGATCGCCGTGCTCGAGATTCAGAAGATCGTCAAATTCCTCAAGCAGCGCAATATCGGCGTTCTGATCACCGATCACAACGTACGCGAAACGCTCGGTATTTGCGATCACGCGTACATCATCAGCGACGGCTCCGTCCTTGCGGCGGGCGCCCCCCACGAAATCGTCGAAAACGAGAACGTCCGCCGCGTCTATCTGGGCGAACACTTCCGCATGTAAGTCGCGGGTCCCCGTATAGGGCAATTTTTACGCGATCGGCGTAAGCGGTTGCGGCACGCCGTCGCCGCGACCGCCCATCAAGGGCCGCAGCGAGGTTCCCGGCGCGTGGCAAAGTCTCTACAATGAAAGACACATTGCCATGAAAGCCAGCCTCCAACTCCGCCTATCGCAGCATCTTGCGTTGACCCCACAACTGCAACAGTCGATCCGACTGTTACAGCTGTCGACGCTCGAGTTGCAACAGGAAGTCGCGACGGCCGTCGCGCAAAACCCGCTGCTCGAATCCGAAGACGAATGGATCGCGAGCCCGTTGCGGGTCGCCGCCGACGGCAGCGTGATCGCCCAAGCCCCGAACTCATCCGCCCCCGAGCCCATGAGCGGCAACGCGCCCGCGGAAAACGCCGAACGCAGCGAGTCGAGCGACGGCGCGGGGCCCGAGGAATTCGGCACGACGAGCGGGTCCGACAGCGCCGATTCGTCGCAGTGGAATCTCGACGACTATGGCCGCTCGTCCGGCGCGTCCGACGACGACGATCTGCCGCCGCTTCAGATTCACGAATCGACCACTACGTTGCGCGATCATCTGATGGCGCAACTGCGCGTCACGCAGGCGAGCCCGCGCGACCGTGCGCTCGTCACGTTTCTGATCGAATCGCTGGACGACGACGGCTACCTGACGGCGTCGCTCGACGAGGTCTTGGCCGATTTACCCGAAGAACTCGAGGTGGACGTCGACGAACTCGGCGCGGCGCTTGCGCTGCTCCAAAGTTTCGATCCGGCCGGCGTCGGTGCGCGCTCCGCGTCGGAATGTCTCAGGCTGCAATTGCTGCGGCTGCCCGAGTCGCCCACACGCAAACTCTCGCTTGAGATCGCGGCCAATCATCTGGAACTGCTTGCGGCGCGCGATTTCACGCGCTTGCGCAAGCAGTTGAAGGCAAACGACGACGAGCTGCGCGACGCTCACGCGATGATCCGCTCGCTCGAGCCCTTTCCCGGCGCGGCCTACGGCAAAGCGGAGGCCGACTACGTCGTGCCCGACATCATCGTGAGGAAGACCTCTAGCGGCTGGCAGGCCGAACTGAACCCCGAGGTGGTCCCGCGTTTGCGCATCAACAATCTGTACGCGAACATCCTGCGCAATAACCGTGGCGATCCGGGCAGCGGCTCGCTGCGCCAGCAACTACAGGAGGCGCGCTGGCTGATCAAGAACATCCAGCAGCGCTTCGAGACGATCCTGCGCGTCGCGCAGGCCATCGTCGAGCGGCAGCGCAACTACTTCGCGCATGGCGAAATCGCCATGCGCCCCTTGGTTTTGCGGGAAATAGCTGATACGCTGGGCTTGCACGAATCGACGGTATCGCGCGTGACGACGGGCAAGTACATGCTCACCCCATTTGGGACACTCGAGTTCAAGTACTTCTTCGGCTCGCATGTGTCGACCGATACGGGGGGCGCGGCGTCGTCGACAGCCATTCGCGCGCTCATCAAGCAACTGATAGGAGCCGAAGACTCAAAATCGCCTCTTTCGGACAGCCGCATAGCCGAACTGCTGGCGGAACAAGGATTCGTGGTGGCGCGCCGCACGGTTGCCAAGTACCGCGAAGCTCTCAAGATCCCCGCAGTCAACTTGCGTAAGTCTCTTTAGGCTCTTCGCGTTTTGCGAAGAGCGTTTCCCGGCCCTGACGCCATCGGCGGTATCGGCCGGCCGATACGACCCGCCGCTCGTCAGTCACGCGGGGTGATGACTCGAGCGGGCCGCTCCCGACCGGCGCAGCCGCACCCATGGTGCCAGGCAGCCATTTGTTTGGAGAGCACTATGAATCTGAAGATCAGTGGACACCATCTCGAAGTAACGCCGGCGTTGCGAGAATACGTGATCACCAAGCTCGACAAGGTGCTAAGACATTTCGATCAGGTGATCGATGGCAATGTGGTCCTCTCGGTCGACAACCATAAGGAAAAGGATAAGAGGCAGAAGGTTGAAATCAATCTTCACTTAAAGGGCAAGGATATCTTTATCGAAAGCGCCAACGGCGATCTGTACGCGGCGATCGATCTCATGGTCGACCGGCTGGACCGTCAGGTCGTACGCCACAAAGGGCGCATCCAAGAACATCAGCATGAGGCGATCAAACATCAAGATGTGCCGCCCGTAGGCGAGCAAGCGCAGTAGTTGCGCCGCGGCCGACGCAAAGGTCGCCCACCCCGCGTGAAGAGCCGCCCCCTCGTGGGCGGCTTTTTCATGGGCGAACGGAATCTTTCCTCGCCTGGCGCGGCGCACCATATGCGGCGGCCCTGTTCTATAATGTGCCGGTTATAGAAGGGGCAGCCGGCCGTAGCAGTGCCCGACGACGTCGGTCCACCGAGCCGACGCGCGCGGCCGAAAATCGACAATCAGCCAGTTGCCCGAGGTGCGCTTGAGGCGACGCGTTAGCCTGCCAACATGAATCGTTTAGCCAAATTTCTACCGCTCGAAAACGTCGTCCTCGGCCTTTCCGTTACCAGCAAGAAGCGTGTATTCGAGCAAGCGGGCTTGATTTTCGAAAACCAGAACGGAATCGCCCGCAGTGCAGTCACCGATAACCTCTTCGCCCGCGAACGGCTCGGCTCGACAGCCCTCGGCGAGGGCGTTGCGATCCCCCATGGGCGGATCAAGGGCCTCAAGCAGCCGCTGGCCGCGTTCGTCCGGCTGGAGCAGCCTATCCCGTTCGAAGCGCCGGATGGGCAGCCCGTCTCGCTATTGATTTTCCTGCTCGTGCCGGAACAGGCCACGCAGCAGCACCTGGAAATTCTCTCGGAAATCGCGCAATTGCTGTCCGACCGCGAAGCGCGCGAACGCCTGCACACAGAACCGAATCGCGAAGAGTTGCATCGCCTGCTCACCCAATGGCACCCTTGAGCTTGCTTGCCGCGCCCTGACGGCTTGGTTCGGCTCGCAAGCACGGCGCGCCTCGCGCGTCGTTCATCGGCCTTGGCGGGCAGGGCGGCGCACGTCGCCGCCGCGCGCGTCGCGGTCAACCTGGAGCCACGGATTCATGGATACGTCCAGCATTAACGCCCAAAGCATTTTCGACGACAACGCCTCCATGCTCAAATTGAGCTGGCTGACGGGGCACGAAGGCTGGGAGCGCGGCTTTTCCGCAGAGACGGTCGCGAACGCGACGTCGAGCGCCGACCTCGTCGGCCACTTGAATTTGATCCACCCGAACCGGATCCAAGTGCTCGGCGAGGCGGAAGTCAATTACTACCAACGGCAATCGGACGAGGATCGCTCTCGGCACATGGCCGAACTGATCGCGCTGGAGCCGCCGTTTCTCGTGGTCGCGGGCGGCGTCGCCGCGCCGCCGGAACTCGTCTTGCGCTGCACGCGCTCGTCCACGCCGCTGTTCACGACGACGATGTCGCCGGCCGCCGTCATCGATAACCTGCGCCTGTACATGTCGCGCATCTTGGCGCCGCGCGCCACGCTGCACGGCGTATTTCTCGATATTTTGGGCATGGGCGTCTTGCTGACGGGCGATTCGGGCCTCGGCAAGAGCGAACTCGGGCTCGAGCTGATCAGCCGTGGACACGGGCTCGTGGCCGACGATGCGGTCGACTTCGTACGGCTCGGGCCGGACTTCGTCGAGGGACGCTGCCCCCCGCTGCTCCAGAATCTGCTCGAAGTGCGCGGGCTGGGCCTGCTCGACATCAAAACGATCTTCGGCGAGACGGCCGTGCGCCGCAAAATGAAGCTCAAGCTGATCGTGCAGCTCGTGCGCCGGCCCGACGGCGAATTTCAGCGCTTGCCGCTCGAAAGCCAGACCGTGGACGTGCTCGGATTGCCGATCAGCAAAGTCACGATTCAAGTGGCGGCCGGCCGCAACCTGGCCGTGCTCGTCGAAGCCGCCGTACGCAATACGATTTTGCAGCTTCGCGGTATCGACACGTTGCGCGATTTCATGGATCGGCAACGGATCGCAATGCAAGATCCCGACAGTCAGTTGCCCGGCAAGCTCATGTAAGACATGCAACCCGCCCGGGCCGCATCGCGCCGCGGCCCGGAAGCACCCATGGCCGCCGCGACCGAGCCCGAGTGCAAGTGCTATGATGAAACGAACTGGTTCTTTCCCATGCGCATCGTTCTAATCACCGGCATTTCCGGCTCCGGCAAATCCGTCGCGCTGAACGCGCTGGCGGACGCAGGCTACTACTGCGTCGACAATCTGCCGCCGCGTTTTTTGCCCGCGCTTGCCCAATATTTGGCAAGCGACGACGAAGGGCACGAACGGCTGGCGGTGGCGATCGACGCGCGCTCGAGCGCCTCGCTCGACGACATGCCCGGCATCATCCGCGATTTGGCAAGCGAACACGACGTGCGAGTGCTGTTTCTCAATGCCAGCACGCAATCGCTGATTCAGCGTTTTTCGGAAACGCGCCGGCGTCACCCGCTCTCGGGCTCGCCCGCGCACGACGCCGATGTCGGGCTGCTGGCCTCGCTCGAAGAAGCGATCGAGCGCGAACGCGAGCTCGTCGCGCCGCTTGCGGAATTCGGTCACCAGATCGATACGAGCAACTTGCGCGCGAACGTGCTGCGCGCATGGGTCACGCGCTTCATCGAAGAGCAGCGCGAAGGCTTGATGCTGATGTTCGAATCGTTCGGATTCAAGCGAGGGCTGCCGCTCGACGCCGATTTCGTCTTCGACGTGCGCGCCCTGCCGAACCCCTACTACGATCATCGTCTACGTCCGCTCACGGGCCGCGATCAGCCCGTGATCGATTACCTCGACGCCTTGCCGATCGTTCATGAAATGATCGACGATATTCACGCATTCGTTTTGAAATGGCTGCCGCGGTTTCGCGAAGACAACCGCAGCTATTTGACCGTCGCCATCGGCTGCACGGGCGGGCAGCATCGCTCCGTGTTCATCGCCGAAACACTCGCCTCGCGCCTGGCACGCGAGGCGACCGTGATCGTTCGGCATCGCGACGCGCCGGTCTCCATCGACGAATCGTCACGGTTGGTGGCATGAGCCGGGAGCTTTGCGGGCAATGAACGCTCCCGACCCAGGTCACTAGCGGCTCAACCCGCCGCGGCCTACGCGGCAATCCGAAGCGCGCGCCATGTCCTCCATTCCCGCCGTCTACGCCGAGCTGCCGCTGTTTCCCCTGCACACGGTGCTGTTTCCCGATGGGCTATTGCCGTTGAAGATTTTCGAGGCGCGCTATCTCGATATGGCGCGCGCCTGCTTGCGCGACGATTCGCCGTTCGGCGTTTGTCTGCTGAAAAGCGGCGGCGAAGTCGCTCAGGACGACGTGCCGTGCGTGCCCGAAATGATCGGCACGCTCGCCCGTATCGAACATTGCGACGTCGACGAGCACGGCATGCTGCTCGTGCGCGCGCGCGGCATGCAGCGATTTCGCTTGCTCTCGCATCGTAAGGAGGCAAGTGGGTTGCTCGTCGGCATGGCCGAACCGTTGCCCGAGGATGCCGCCTTGGATGGCGCCGACGCGGTCGCGAAATTCGGCGCCTGCGCGGAAGTGCTCGAACGCATCATCGAGACGATTCGCGAACGCGACGCCGACAGCGTGCCGTTCGCGGAGCCGTTCCGCTTCGACGATCCGAGCTGGGTCTCCAATCGCTTAGCCGAGATTTTGCAGATCCCGCTGCGAGCGCGGCAAAAGCTCATGGAGCTCATCGACGCCGGCGAGCGGATCGATGCCGTCCATCACTACATGCGACAGCATCAATTGCTCTGACGAAGGAACGTAAGGCCACGCGAGCGGCCTTACAGCAACGGTCCCTTGAGGGCATCGAGCAGTTTGCGCACCGGCGCGGGCACGCCGTACTCGTCGATTTGCGCGAGCGGCACCCACGCCGTCTCGTCGTCGTTCGCGTCGGCCGGGCGCGCCGCTTCCAATTCGGCGCAGCGCGGTTCGATGTCGAGCTTGAAATGCGTGAAGGTATGGGCGATCGGTGCCAATCGCGTGAGGCTCGGGTGCGCGCCCAATCGCCCGGCCCGCTCGGCGAGAGAAACTTCGTCGGCGGCCTCCGGCAAACTCCACAATCCGCCCCAGATACCCCAAGGCGGCCGCCGCTCGAGCAGCACACTGGCGCCGTCGCGCAGCACGAGCATCCACGTGCGTCTCGTCGGCACGGTCTTCTTCGGCCGCGCACCCGGCAGTTCGCGTTGCCGACCGCTCAAGCGCGCGACGCAATCGGCCTCGAACGGACAGCGTGCGCAATCGGGCTTGCCGCGCACACATAGCGTCGCGCCGAGGTCCATCAACCCTTGCGTATAGGCGCTCAACTCGTCGTTCGTTGCCTTCCCATCCGGCATCACGCGCTCGGCGAGCAACCACATCGCATTTTCGACGCGCTTTTCGCCCGGAAAACCCTCGATCCCGAACACGCGCGCCAGTACGCGCTTGACGTTGCCGTCCAGAATCGTCGCTCGCACGCCGAACGCGAACGAGGCGATCGCCGCCGCGGTCGAGCGGCCGATGCCCGGCAAATCGGCCAATTCCTCGGGCGTGCTCGGAAACGCGCCCCCGTGCCGTTCGACGACGGCTTGCGCGCATCGATGCAGGTTTCGCGCGCGGGAGTAATAGCCGAGCCCGGCCCACAACGCCATGACCTCGTCGAGCGGGGCGGCGGCGAGCGACGCGACGTCGGGAAACCGCGCGAGAAATCTTTCGTAATAGGGGATGACGGTCGAAACCTGCGTTTGCTGGAGCATGATTTCGGACAGCCAGATGCGATACGGATCGCGCGTGTTCTGCCAGGGCAAATCGTGGCGGCCGTGGCGGCGCTGCCACGCGATGAGCCGCGCGGCGAAAGCGGCTTGAAGCGGGGTCTCGGGTTCGCCCGCGGGAATCGGAGAAGCGGATAGGTACACTTGATGACTCAGCGCTGACAGTGCGCGCAGTAATAGGTGGAACGTTGCCCTTGGACGATCTGACGAATCGGCTTGGCGCAGACGCGGCACGGCTCGCCCGCGCGATCGTAGACAAAGCACTCGAGCTGGAAATAGCCGCTCGAGCCGTCGCTGCCTACGAAGTCTCGCAAGGTGCTGCCGCCGCGCTCGATGGCCGCGGCCAGCGTCACGCGCACGGCATCGGCCAGCCGCTCGCAGCGCGCGAGCGACACGCGGCCAGCAGCAGTGGTCGGCCGGATGCCGGCCCGGAACAGACTTTCGGACGCATAGATGTTGCCGACGCCGACGACGATCTCGCCGGCGAGGAGCAGTTGCTTGATCGAGGCCGTGCGCCCGCGCGTGCGCCGAAAAATCAGCTCGCCGCTAAACGCGTCGCTGAACGGCTCGACACCGAGGTTGGCGAGCAATGGATGGGTGTTCACGTCGCCATCGGCCCGCGCATGCCACAGTACGGCACCGAAACGGCGCGGATCGCGATAGCGCAGCACGAATTCGTCGAAGATCCAATCGATATGATCGTGTTTGGCCGGTTCGCCGGCCTGCTCGTGACGCAGCACGCGCAGCGTCCCGGTCATACCCAGATGGACGATGAACCAGCCGGAGTCGATTTCGAACAGCAGATATTTGCCGCGCCGCTCGACCCGACGGACCGCTTGCCGCGCGAGCGTGCTCGCGAGATCGGCGGGCACCGGCCACCGCAACGCGGGCGTGCGCACGTCGACCCGCTCGACGAGGCGGCCGGTGACGTACGGCTCGATGCCGCGCCGGGTAACTTCAACTTCTGGCAACTCGGGCATGTCTAAAGGGACTGAAATAGGTGTGTAACTTGCATGGTCCAATTCTGCGTGTATTGTAGCGAGCGCGTTACAATCGACCGAAACCTCGAACGGATCTCCATGATTTTGTCCCTCAAGCAGCTCTTCTCGCGCCCGGTCGGCGCCCGCCCCGCATGGCGCATCGCGCCGGCGGGCCGACTCGTCGCGGCCGCGCTCTGCGCCTGGACGTTGGCCGCGCTGCCCGCGCATGCTCAGGACCCGTCCACCTCGGATGACGGCGGCTCAACCGCGACGGACGGATTCGGGGCCTCGCTGCCGGAAGAAACGAAGGATTTGCCGGACGTCCCGCTGACGAGTCAAGTCGTATTCCAAGTGCTGGCGGCGGAAATCGCGTTGCAACGCAATGAGCCCGCGCCGGCCTATCAAACTTATCTCGCGCTCGCACGCGATACGCACGATCCGCGGATGGCGGAACGCGCAACGGAAATCGCGGTGCAGGCCCAAAGCCCATCGGACGCGCTGGCGGCCGCGCAGCTCTGGCACGAGTACGCGCCCAGCTCCGAGCGAGCCGTCCAGGTCGATGCCTCGCTGCTCGTCTTGTCGGGCAAGCCCGATCAGGCCGAGCCGCTGCTCGCCGGCGAACTGGCGAAAGTGCCGGCCGACAATCGAGGCGACGCGCTGCTGGCCCTGCAAACGTTGATCGCGCGCGGTCCGAACCGCGTAGGCGGCGTGCAAGTCTTGCAGAACCTGCTGAAAAACGACCTGAACCGCCCCGAGGCGCATCTTGCGATCGGCAGGCAGCAACTGCTGGCCGACGATCGCCCCAGTGCCCGCGCTTCGTTCGAGCAAGCGTTGAACATCAAGCCCGATTTCCTGCCGGCCGCGCTCGCGCTCGGTCAGATGGGCAGCGACGAACGCAAGGAAGCGATTGCGTCGATCGAGTCGTATGTGAAGCAGCACCCGAAGGAGCGTAACGCGCGGCTTGCGCTCGCGCAGCTGTATTTGTCGGCCGACCGGCTCGACGACGCGCAAAAGCAATTCGAAACGCTGCGCTCGATGGATGCGAACGACCCGATGCCGTTGCTTGCGCTCGGGCTCATCAAGATCCAACAAAAGCAATACGACGCGGCCCAGAAATATCTGGCGCAATACGCCGATCTGGCCGAGAAGGCGCCCGGGGCCGATCCTGGCCAGGCGTACTTATATTTGGCGCAACTGGCGCTCGAGCAAAAGCACGACGACGATGCGGCCAAATGGCTCGACAAGGTGCCCGCCGCGAGCCAGCAGTACGTCACCGCACGCGTCACGCGCGCGCAGATGCTGGCGCAAAAAGGCAAGATCGACGATGCCCGCAAGATGCTGGCCGCGATCCAAACGGACGACCCGCGCGAACAGGGGGTCATCGCGCGCACGGATGCGGCCATCTTGTTCGATGCGAAACACTATCGCGAGGCCGAGGCGCGCTTGCAGGAGGCGAACGATGTCTCCCCCAACGACCCGGAAATCCAGTACGACTACGCGATGGCCGCGGAGAAGAACGGCCATTACGACTTGATGGAAAGCGTGCTGCGCAAGGTCATGCAGGAGCAGCCCGACAGTCCCCAGGCCTACAACGCGCTCGGCTATTCGCTGGCCGATCGCAACCAGCGCTTGGATGAGGCCGACAAGCTGATCGAAAAGGCGTCGGCGCTTGCACCAAACGATGCGTTCATCATGGACAGCCTTGGTTGGGTCAAGTATCGCCAAGGCGATACGGCCGATGCCGCCAAGTTGCTCAAACACGCTTTCGAGATCCAGCCGAATGCGGAGATCGGCGCGCACCTCGGCGAAGTGCTATGGAAGAGCGGCGATCAAAAGCAAGCGCTCGACGCATGGCGGCGCGCGCATAGGCTCGAGCCCAACAACGACACGCTCGTCAAAACGCTCGAACGCTTCCAAGTGAACGTCAACGATCTGTGATGCCGGTTTTGTCTTTTCTCACTCTCGACGGCGTGTGCGTGCGCCGCGCCGCGCGCTCGGCTGCGGCCGCTTTCGCCGTCGCCCTGGCCGGGTGCGCCGCCACGCCGACGCACGGACCCTCGACCTCGAATACGACACCCGAGCTGTCGACGCAGACCATGCATGCGTATCGCGGCCGGTTCTCCGTCCGCTATCTCGACCAGAACGGGCAGCCGCGCAACGCCTACGGCAACTTCGACTGGGAGCAACAGGGCGACACGGTCACGCTGCAACTGCTCAATCCGTTCGGGCAGACCCTCGCCATCGTCACGTCGTCGTCGGGATCGGCCACGCTCGAAGTTCCGAACCGTCAGCCGGTGACGGCCGACAACGTGAGCGATCTGATGCAGCGCGCGCTGGGATTCGCCTTGCCGATCGAGGGGTTGCGCTATTGGCTCGAGTCGTCGCCCGCGCCGAGTTCGCATGCGAAGACCGTCGTCGATCCGAATCAGAGTTCGCGCTTGAAGGAAATCGACCAGGAAGGCTGGACGATCGACTACATCGCCTATGCCGATGCCCCCGCGACGGGCGTCAAGCGCCTTGATCTCACGCGCCAAGACCCGCCGCTCGACATCAAGCTCGTCTTGGATCGCTGAGCGGGCGGGCCGCCGCCTTGCCCGCTCTGTCCGTTCATGCTTTGCTCTAGCCTCACGCCGCACCACAAATGATCGAAACGTCCCACTCGCTGCGCGACTGCGCGGCGCCCGCCAAGCTCAATCTGTTCTTGCACATCACGGGCCGGCGGCCCGACGGATATCATGCGTTGCAGACCGTGTTCCAGTTGATCGATTGGGGCGATGTGCTGCATTTCACGCTGCGCGAAGACGGGCGCGTCCACCGCAAGACCGAAGTGCCGGGCGTGCCCGAGGAGAGCGATTTGGTCGTGCGCGCCGCCATGCTGCTCAAGGCGCACACGGGCTCGCCGCTCGGCGTGGACATCGAGATCGAGAAGCGCTTGCCGATGGGCGCGGGCCTCGGCGGCGGCAGCTCCGATGCCGCCACGACCCTCTTGGCGCTCAATCGGCTCTGGAAGCTCGAGCTGGCCCGCGACGTGCTGCAATCTTTGGCATTGCAACTAGGCGCCGACGTGCCTTTCTTCGTTTTCGGCAAAAATGCGTTCGCACAGGGTGTCGGAGAAGCGCTCGAAGCTGTACAATTGCCGCCGCGCTACTTTCTGGTGGTCACCCCGAAGGCGCATGTTCCGACCGCAGCGATTTTTTCCGATAAGTCGTTGACAAGAGATTCGGAAGCCGTCACAATTACGGACTTTCTTGCACAGCAAAGCTGCAACGCAAGATGGCCTGAAAGTTACGGCCGGAATGACATGCAGCCAGTTGTCGTGGGAAAATACGCGGAAGTCGAGCAGGTGCTTGAATGGTTTGAAACCATTGCACCGGCACGGATGACCGGATCGGGCGCGAGTGTTTTTGCCGCGTTCCGGAGCATCGCCGAAGCGGAAGCGGCGCAAGCCAAGCTGCCAGCAGATTGGATCAGCGCCGTGGCATCGAGTTTGGATACGCATCCACTCTTCGCTTTCGCGTCATAGGTTTTGCGTCGTCGGGGCTGTCCCGCAGGTCCGACGAAGCTCAGAGTCAGTGTAGGGGAGTCGCCAAGTTGGTCAAGGCACCGGATTTTGATTCCGGCATGCGAGGGTTCGAGTCCTTCCTCCCCTGCCAAACATTCCCGCAGTTCCCGCCTCCAGCAGCAGGTGCATGATGAGCAGCCATGACGGCCTGATGGTTTTTACTGGCAACGCAAATCCTGCGCTTGCACAGGAAGTCGTCAAAATCCTCGGCATCCCCCTCGGCAAAGCAATGGTCAGCCGTTTTTCCGACGGCGAGATCCAAGTCGAGATCCAGGAAAACGTGCGCGGTAAGGACGTCTTCGTCCTCCAATCGACCTGCGCACCGACGAACGACAACCTGATGGAACTGATGATCATGGTCGATGCGCTCAAGCGCGCGTCGGCAGGTCGGATCACGGCAGCCATCCCCTACTTCGGCTATGCTCGGCAAGATCGCCGCCCGCGTTCGGCGCGCGTCGCGATCTCGGCCAAGATCGTCGCCAACATGCTGGAAATCGCCGGCGTCGAGCGGATCATCACGATGGATCTGCACGCCGACCAGATTCAAGGCTTCTTCGACATTCCCGTCGACAACATCTACGCCACGCCCGTGCTACTCGGCGATCTGCGCAAGCAGAGCTACGAGAACCTGCTCGTCGTGTCGCCCGATGTCGGCGGCGTCGTGCGCGCCCGCGCGCTCGCAAAGCAACTGAACTGCGATCTGGCCATCATCGACAAGCGCCGTCCCAAGGCAAACGTCGCCGAAGTGATGAACATCATCGGTGAAGTCGAAGGACGGACCTGCGTCATCATGGACGACATGGTCGACACCGCCGGCACGCTGTGCAAAGCCGCACAAGTGCTCAAAGAGCGCGGCGCGAAGCAAGTCGTCGCCTACGCGACGCACCCGGTGCTCTCGGGCGGCGCGAGCGAACGCATCACGAACTCGTCGCTCGACGAACTCGTCGTGACGGATACGATTCCGCTGAGCGACGAAGCACGCGTTTGTGCGAAGATCCGCTCGCTGTCGTGCGCAGGCCTGCTCGCCGAAACGTTCTCGCGCATTCGTCGCGGCGATTCGGTGATGTCGCTGTTTGCCGAAAGCTGAAGAAAAGCATTACGTATCGCCCGAAGTCGCTGTGCAACTGAGCGGCTTCGGTACTTTGGCGCGATTCGGTGACCGAAACGCGCCGTTTTCGTCTGGAGCCGGACCCGGCCCGCGGCGGTTGTCCGCGAGCACGAAGGCTCCGTTTCACTGCCTGGTCGCGGGCAGCTATGGAGATAGAACATGAAAGTCGTCGCTTTCGAGCGTAGCAAGCAAGGTACGGGTGCGAGCCGCCGCCTGCGCAACTCCGGCAAGACGCCGGGGATCGTGTATGGCGCAACGGCGGAACCGCAACTGATCGAACTCGATCACAACGCCCTGTGGCACGCACTGAAGAAGGAAGCCTTCCACTCGTCGATCCTCGATCTCGAAGTGGCCGGCCAATCGCAACGCGTTCTGCTGCGCGACGTGCAATACCACCCGTTCCGTCAGCTCGTTCTGCACGTCGATTTCCAACGTGTCGACCCGAACAAGAAGCTGCACACGAAGGTGCCCGTGCACTTCATGAACCAAGAAACGAACCCGGCCGTGAAGACCGGCGGCGCGATCATCTCGCACGTCGTGACCGAAGTCGAAATCGAATGCCTGCCGGGCGACCTGCCGGAATTCGTCGAACTCGACCTCGCTAAGATCGAAGCCGGTCAATCGCTGCACGCGAAGGACATCACGCTGCCGAAGGGCGTTTCGCTCGTCGCGCACATCGAAAGCGAAAACCCGGTTGTCGCGGCTGCTGCCGTGCCGGCTGGTGCAGCGGCTGAAGCCGCAGCGGAAGGCGAAACGCCCGCCGCTTAAGGCGTTTTTCGCGCCTATCCTCTCGATCCGTTTCGTTGGAACGGACGACGTGACCCGCCGCGGCTTGCCCGGCGGGTTTTTTTTCGCCCCCTCTCACCTTTCGTTCACGGGCCGGCTCGCCGGTATCACAGCATGATCAAGCTCATCGTCGGGCTCGGAAATCCGGGCGCGGAATATGCGGCCACCCGGCACAACGCCGGCTTTTGGCTCGTCGATCAGCTCGCACGCGAAGCGGGCGCCACCTTACGCGACGAGCGGCGCTTCCACGGTTTTTACGCGAAAGCTCGCCTGCACGGCGAGGAAGTGCATCTGCTCGAGCCGCAGACGTTTATGAACCGTTCGGGGCAATCGGTCGTCGCCCTCGCGCACTTCTTCAAGATCTTGCCCGACGAAATCCTCGTCGCGCACGATGAACTCGATTTGCCGCCCGGTGCCGTGAAGCTCAAGCTCGGCGGAGGCAGCGGCGGACATAACGGGCTCAAGGACATCTCGGCGCATTTGTCGTCGCAGCAGTACTGGCGGCTACGGATCGGCATCGGCCATCCGCGCGATCTCATCCCCGAAAGCGCCCGCGCGGGCGCCAAGCCCGATGTGGCCAACTTCGTACTCAAGCCGCCTCGCAAGGAAGAACAAGACGTCATCGACGCGGCGATCGAACGCGCGCTTGCCGTCATGCCCCACGTCGTCAAAGGCGCGCCCGAACGCGCAATGATGCAGCTTCATAGCGCGGGCTGACGCACACCCTCCCCTGGCCGCCAAGCACTTGGCGGCCGCCTCCACTCCCCTTTCCCCGCCCGTCCCGTCGCGCTTCGCCAAGCGTCATCGAAACTCGCCAACACTTCGACGTTTTGAGCCCCGGTATTGCAGGGCTATTGAAGGGTATGTTCCGATGAGAAACATTAAGCAGGACACACAATTGGCTGGAAGTTCGACGAGCGAAGAGACCGCAACGCTCTGCCTTTCGCGATAAACGCGCCACGGGCAGGCTAGTTCCGCTCGTTACAGGACTAAGTCCGAGTACGCATTTCACGACGGGGCGATCTGATGACGATGCAAGCTGACAAACTCGCACGGCCGCCTGGAGCGGTACGGGCTGCTGTGGGTGTTTTGCAGGCATTCACGCGCAATACGCGCGATCGCTTAGCGGGCATTCGATCGGTGGGCGCCGTCGTGAGTTCGCTCGCCCGTGCGGCGCGGCGTCGACTCCGATGTCTCGGACCCGACGCGCTGTTTCTATGGGTCAGTCACCGCCGCCGGGTCGGCCGTTTCCCAAACCTGCGCAAGCCGGTTACCTATAACGACTACATTTTGCGCCGCTGTCTCCATCCCGAGCCGCATTGGACGACGCTCGCGGATAAGCTCGCCGTGCGCGAATATGCCAAGAGCAAAGTGGGCGAGCAGTACCTCGTGCCGCTCATCGCTGTCCCCGAAACGTTCACCCGCGCCGTCTTCGACGCCCTGCCCGCCTCGTTCGTCATGAAGGCCAATCACGGCTGCGGGTTCGTCGAAATCGTGCGCGACAAGTCGAAAACGTCCTATGAGGCGCTGCGCTGCCTGGCCGATCGTTGGCTTGCGACGAACTACTACTGCGAGGCACGAGAGCGCCACTACCGCGCGATCAAGCCGCGCCTATATTTCGAAACGCTGCTGCTGGAAGCCGACGGCCTAGTGCCCGCCGACGTCAAGATGAACATGTTCGGCAAAGGGCCGGACGGTCCGATCATCCTCACGGGCATCGTGGCCGACCGGTTCGGCAACCTGCGCGGCGATGTCTTCGACGCGAAGTGGAATCGCGTCGACTTGTCGCTCGGCCACTTCCCGCGCAGCGCGGGCGATGTGCCCCAGCCGGAGAACTGGCAAGAAATCATCGATGTCGCCACGCGCCTGGCCGACGGCCTTGGCTACGTCCGCGTCGACCTTTACAACATCGCGGGACGGATCTACTTCGGGGAACTGACGTTTACGCCCGGCGCGGGCGTGTTTCCGTTTCACCCCGATCGGATCGACTACGAATGGGGCGAGCTGCTGAGACGGATGGAGCCGGCGAAGACTTAAGCGGCTGCGCTTCACCTCTTTTGGCGGATTAGTCGGGGTGAAAACGATGCGAAGCGCATAACCGGGGTATCGAAATTCAATGACCCAGACTTATCGGCCACTTTTCCGGACTCATTTGCCAATTAACCAATGCGAGTCGTTGTGCAAAGCAATACAAATGCGACAAGGGAATGCGAAAAAAGATTCCGCTTGTTTGGTTTTGCGAACCTCCGTAGGGAGGCACCTCATTAATGAATCCGCAATAATTTCCGAGAAAAAGACAATAGCGGACTTGAGATCGTTGGTAGAGGCGGCGCAGCCCGAAAACCGCGGTAATCCTGACCGAACGGCCCGCGGCGTGGCGTCAAAACGTTTGATTTTCCGGTCGGCGGGATTCCTCACGCTCATTCGCTTCCCATTCCGATAGTTTATTCGTCACTGCGACAAAACCGACGCGCAGCCATTGTCTCGTGGATAATTTGGCCAATTGGGCGGCTTTTTCGGTCAAACGGTATTAACCATCTTTCTACTCAGTTATCCTGCGTCCGACGTAGGAAAGGAAGGCCAATAAAAACCAACCGCGCTCCATGATCCAATGTTCGAGGGTGACGCTATGACGCCTGTCAGCGAAGTCAATAACGTATTGCATGTGGGCGTCAACGCGCTAAGCCATGAGCGAAGAGGCCGCGCCGACATTCATCCCTCACTCGTCGCGCCGGCCGCGCACCCGACGACGCGCCGGATCGGCATCGTGCTGTCCGAGGGCTTTTCGCTGCTTCGCGTCGGCGCAATCACCGAGGTCTTCCAACTCGCGAACGAACATACGCTCGCGCATTCGCTGCACGACATGAGCGGCGTGACCTACGACGTGAGAATGCTCTCGCCGCTCGGCGGCACGCTGCAATCGGCGTCCTCGGCGCGCATGTTGACCGAATGCTTTCAGTTCGAGCAACGCAACCGCTTCGACGCGTTGTTCCTGCTCGCCGGACGCGCCTTGGACTCCGGCTTGTATGCGCAGTTGCTGGCCGGCGGCAGCCGCCGAAGCCATGGCGACGTCATCGGCTCGCGCAACGGCTGGGCGATGCCCGCCGCCGAAAAACCGCAGGAAACCTGTATCGTCGATAACGGGGCCGACGCGGTCCGTAGTGCGCTCAGCCTCGTCAAACGCGATCTCGGCAACGACGTCGCACATCAAATCAGCGAACGCGTGCTACCGAGCGCCAAGGCGAAAGTCGATCTGCTCTTGCGCGACATCGGTCATAAGACCATCGAGGAAAAAGTGCGGGCCTCCGCGCTGTGGCTCGACGAAAACTGCACGCGGCCGATCACCGTCGCCGACGGCGTGCAGGTGGCGATGATGAGCAGCCGCAGCTTCTCGCGGCACTTCAAGCTTCAACTCGGGGTCACGCCGTCCGAATTCCTGCTGCGGGCCCGCCTCGATCTCGTGTGCCGAATGCTGACCGAGACCGACTTGCCCGTCGAAAAGATCGCGCGCCGTTGCGGTATCGGCAACGGCGATCGGCTGGGCAAGATCTTCCGTAAGACGCTGCGCATCTCGCCGACCGAATACCGGTCGCGCAGCCGCATGCCACCCTGAAATAAACCACAAGACCATCCCACACGCCGCGCGCGAGTGTCTTGCAGGCTTTCGCGCTTAAGCGAAGCGCCTTTACCGGCATTGCACTCGCCGTCAATCATCATTCGGAGTCGAAAAACGTGGACCGACCGCTTGAACCGTCGCACCAGCCTTTGTCCGACCCGGGAGCCGGCAGGTACGTTTTGAGACCGACTCCCGGATTCGCCGCCTACGAACCGCGCAGCGAGCTGGATGCCGGCCCGCTATGGGACCTACTGCACGCCAATCGCGTGATGATCGTCGTACTGACGGTGGTCATGACGTTGCTCGGCCTCACCTACGCGATATTCGCTCGGCCGACGTTCCAGTCCGACATGCTCGTACAGGTGGAGGAGGACAATCCGACGAGCCCGACGAGTGTGCTCGAGAACGTCCAGCAAATGTTCGATCAGAAAACGGCGACGTCCGACGAGATGGAGATTCTGAACTCCCGTCTCGTCTTATCGCGCGTCGTGGAGAAGTACCACCTGAACGTTCGCGCCGAGCCGCGCTATTTCCCGCTCTTCGGCCGTTGGGTCGCCGAGCGTAAGCATCGCGAGCACGACCTTTCGCTGTCCAGTCCCGGCCTGCTCGGCTGGGGCGGCTTCGTTTGGGGAGCCGAGCGTGCGGAGCTCGGCACGTTCGAGATGCCGGCGCAGCTTTACGGCAGGCGGTTTAAGCTCGTGGCCGAAGACGGCGGACGTTACCGTCTGCTCGCCTCGTTCAGCGACATCGACGTGGACATCGCCGCCTCGGGCCGCGTGGGCGAGCCCTTGAACGTCACCACCCCGTTTGGGCCGATCCGGCTCGTGGTGACGACGCTCGAGGGCCGCCCCGGCGCGGCGTTCAAGCTTTCGCGCGTCGCGGTGGTCACGGCGGTCGACGATCTCCAGCGCGCCATGCAAGTCACGCTGCCCGGCAAGGACTCCGATCTGATCCGCGCATCGCTGTTGGGCTCGGACTCGCAACAAGTGGCCAACGTGCTGAACGACATCGGTGACGAGTACGTCGCGCAAGATGCCGAGCGCCGTTCGGTGGAAGCGCAGCGTTCGATCGAATTTCTGAATCGCGAACTGCCCCGGCTCAAGCACCAGCTCGAGGAATCCGAAGACGCCTACAACGCGTTCCGCGCGCAACACATGACGCTCGACTTGGGCGCGCAAGACACCAACGTGTTGCAACAATCGGTCGATGCGCAAACTCGATTGACCGAACTCGAACAAAAACGCAGCGAGCTTCTGGCGAGCTTTACGCCGCAGCATGCTTCGGTTCAAGCCGTCGACGCCCAAATCGCCACGCTACGCGGGCGGCTCGCGCAAATCGACGCGCAAACGCGCCAACTGCCGGAGTTGGAACAGACCCAAGTGCGCTTGCAGCGCGACGTCAAGGTCAACACCGAGCTCTATACGGGCCTGCTCAACAACCTCCAGCAACTCGATCTGGCACGCGCGAGTAAAGGCAACGCGCGCATCGTCGATCGGGCGACGCCGGCCGACCGGCCCGTCAAGCCCAAACGCCCGCTCGTGGTGGCGCTCGCAGCCATCATCGGACTGTGCGTCGGTATCGCGATCGCTTGGGTACGCCAACGCCTGTTCGGCGGCATCACGCAGCCGAGCGAGATCGAAGCGGTATCGGGCCTGCCGGTACTCGCAAGCGTGCTGTTCAGCAGCGAACAAGCGCGCCTCGACAAACGCCGCACGAAAACGGCAGGCGTCCCGGTCCTCGCACACGCGCAGGGCGATTCGCTCACCGTCGACAGCTTGCGCAGCCTGCGCTCCGCATTGCGCACCACGCTGCCCGAGGCGCATAACAACGTCGTGCTGATTTCGGGCGCAGAGCCCAATGTCGGCAAATCGTTCACGAGCGCGAACCTCGCCGCAGTCCTGGCCGCATCGCATCAGCGCGTGCTGCTGATCGATGGCGATTTGCGTCGCGGCGACCTCGGCCGGCATTTCAACGTGTCGGCCGCGCCGGGACTCTCCGAGCTCATCGGCGGCGACGCCAAGCTCGAGCAAGTCGTGCATCGCGAGGTGCTACCGAAGCTCGATCTGATCACGCGCGGCAGCATTCCGTCGAATCCGTCGGAGTTGCTGCTCAGCCCGCCGCTCGGCGAACTCGTGCGCGCGGCCAGCGCGAACTACGACGTCGTCATCATCGATTCGCCGGCGGCCCTGCCCGTGGACGATGCCGCAACGCTCGGCCAACACGCGGGCACGGCGCTCATCGTCGCGCGGCATCGCGTCACCACGGCAGCCCGGCTCGCCGAGGCAACCAAACGGCTGACGCGAGCGGGCGTGCTGCTCAAAGGCGTGGTGCTCAACGGTTTCCATCCCAGCACGGGTCTGCATGCCTACCGGTATCGATCGCACTATGCGCAGCACAAGGGCAGCATGCCGCACGAAGTGTTGGTCGAAGCACTCCCACCCGAGGTACGTAAATGAGAAGGCAGATCGGTATCGCGGCCGCCATCGCCGCAGCCGCGTTTTCGACAGCGTGCGTGACGAGCACCACGAGCGCTGACGTGCTCGAGTTGCACGTCAGCGCTGAGCGCACGAACGACCAAGAAGCGCGGCTCGCGGCGACGCATACGGCGGGCGCGATACAGCCGAGCGGGCCCGCGCTCGCCGGGCAACCGTCGCTGCGCGACGCCTTGGCGCTGCTCGCGAGCGACAAGGCGCGCATGGGCGCCAACGTCAGCCGCGTCGATATCGATCTTGCGCCGGGCACCTATCGGCTGGCGGCTCCGCTGACCGTCACGCTGGGTGCGGGCTGGCGCGGCACGCCGATAGCGATACACGGGCCGCGCGATGCGCACGCCGTGATCTCGGGCGCCCGCGTACTGCACGGTTGGGCGCCGGTACGCGACCCTGCCGTGCTTGCCCGCCTGCCCGCAGCCGCGCGCGGCGCCGTGCGCGTGACCGATCTAGCGGCCAACGGCATCTCGCTGCCGGCGACGTTCGCGCCGTACGGCTTCGCCATTCCGGTGCAACCGGCGGAGCTCGAATTGTTCTACCGCGACCGGCCGCTGACGCTAGCGCGCTGGCCGCAGCAAGGCTACGCGACGATCGGCTCCACCCCCGACGGAGCGGGCGGCACCCGCTTCACCGTCACAGGCGCCAATGCGGCGCGCTGGAGCGGTGAGCCCGATCTGCGCGCAATGGGCTATTGGGCGCGGGACTGGGCCGACGAGACGCTGTCGGTCAGCGCAGTCGACCCTAGAGGCGGCGTGCTGACGCTCGCGCGCGCGCCCAATCTCGGCATCAAAGCCGGGCAGCGGGTGGTGATCGAAAACGCGCTGTCCGAACTCGCCGCACCCGGCGAATACTACTTGGACCGCCGGGCGGGACGCGTCTACGTCTGGCCGCCGGCGCCGGGCGGCGAGAACGAAATCGAAGGATCGGTCACCGATACGCTGCTACGCATGGACAATGCGTCGGGCGTCGTCGTGAGCGACGTCACGTTCGACATGTCGCGCGGCGACGCCGTGACGTTGCAAGGCGGCGGCAATCTCGCGCTCGAGCGCGTGGCAATTCGCAACACGGGCGCGCGTGCGCTCGTGTCGAGCGCCACCAACAGCCGCTTCGTCGGCTTGCTCGTCGAACGAACGGGCCAAGGCGGCCTATCGATCACGGCCGGCGATCAAAATCACCTTACGCCGGGTAACGTCGTCGTCGCGGACAGCACGTTCGACGACTACGCGCGGCTCGCTTACTCCTATCGACCCGCCATCAGCATTGCAGGGGTCGGCGATCGCATCGAACACAGCGTCATCCATAACGGCCCCCACGCCGCCATCGTCTTCACCGGCAACGACCATCGGATCGAGGGCAACACGATCTACAGCGTCGTGAGGGAATCGAGCGACTCCGGCGCGATCTACACGGGCCGGGACTGGACCGCGCGCGGCACCGTCATCGACAACAACTTCTTGCACGACATCGGCTCGCCGTCGCGCCCGAACGCGACGATGGGCATCTATCTCGACGATCAGGCGAGCGGCATTACGATCCGCAGCAACGTGTTCGCGCGCGTCAATCAAGCCGTGTTCATCGGCGGCGGTCGCGACAACCATGTCGAGCATAACTTGTTCGTCGATTGCGCGCCGGCAGTTCACGTCGATTCGCGCGGTTTGTCGTGGCAAAAGAACGAAGTTGCCAACCCGAATAGTCAGCTGCGCAGCCGGCTCGCGAGCCGGCATGTCGAGACGGGGCCGTATGCGATGCGCTATCCGGCCCTTGCCCATGTGATGTCGGATGCGCCGGGCGCACCCAAGGGCACCGTGCTCTCGCACAACGCGGTCATCGGCGGCCTGCGGTTCGACATCGACAGCGGCGCGAAGCCCTATGTGCAGGAAGAGCAGACGTACGGCTCGGCCGATGTGCGGTTTGCGCAGCCGATGTCCAACGACGCGCGCGATTCGCTGCCGGCATTGACGCTCTCGCCCAACTCGCCGGCGTTGTCCAGTGGCTTCGAGCCGTCGGCGCGGATCGCGCCGATGCGGAGTGCTCGATGACGCGCAAAGAACCCTCGGTAGGCGCCAATGCACGCTGGCTCGGCGCCGCGCAGGTCGTGAAGGCGCTGGTGCAGTTGGTCGGCATCGGCATCCTCTCGCGGCTGCTCGGCCCCGCGGACTTCGGCATGATGGCGCTCGCCACGGTTGTGACGAGTCTAGCCGGGTTGCTGCGCGACATGGGCACGGGACCGGCGATCATTCGCGCACGCACGCTCGATCACTCTCTGGTCGACGCGATTTTCTGGCTCAACTTGACCGTCGCCACGGTCGTCGCGCTCATCGTCGTCGCAACGGCGATCCCGCTCGCCCGCGCGTTCGACGCCGCACCGCTAGCCCATCTTCTCTACGGACTCGCGGTGACCTTCCCGATCATGAGCTTCGGTGCCGCGCACCAAGCCTTGCTCGAACGCGAATCGCGCTTTCGGATCACGGCGCGCGCGGATGTCGTGTCCTACACGAGCGGCATGATCGCGGCGATCGTCGCCGCGCATGCGGGGCTCGGCGCACTGAGCCTCGTGCTTCAGGCGATCGTGCAAGCGTGCTTGTCGTCGGTGCAGTTGTTTCTGGCTTCGCCCTGGCGTCCCTCGTTCAAATGCGACACCGCCCAACTGAAACGCATCTTCGCGTTCTCGTCGAATCTGACGTTGTCGAATCTGCTCATGTATCTGCAACGCAATTCCGATTCGATCATCGTCGGCAGGCTGCTCGGCGCGCGCGCACTCGGGCCCTATTCCCTCGCCTTCCGAATCATGCTGTACCCGCTGCAAAACGTTTCCCTCGTCGCATCGAAGTCGCTCTATCCGGTGCTCGCCATGCAGCAAAGCGAGCCGCAACGGCTGGCCGCCACGTGGCTGTCGAGCACCTCGTTCGTCGGGTTGCTGACGGCCACGTTGATGGGCGGCTTGATGGCGTTGCGCGTACCGTTCGTCGCCGTCGCGCTTGGGCCCCGTTGGGAAGAGGTCGGGCAGTTGCTCTTGTGGCTCGCGCCGGTCGGCTTCGTGCAATCCGTGCTCAGCACGGCACCCGCGGCGTTCATGGTCAAAGGGCGCACCGGCTCGCTCTTGTGGATCAATTTCGGCAACACGGCTGTGCATATCGCCTGCTGGCTCGTCGGTTCGCATTGGGGCCTACAAGGCATCGCGGCCGGCTATCTCGTCGCGACGCTGACGACCGCACCGTTTTACCTCGCGTGCATTGCGCACCTGCTCGCACTCAAACGCATGGCGCTGCTGCGAGCGGTGGGCGCGCCGATCCTGCTCGGCGCCGGCGTTTTCCTTTGCTCGTTCGCCATGGACTCCCTGCTGGCGGACACCGCCGAATTGCCGCCGCTCGCGCGGCTCGTGATCGCGGGCGCCGTCGGCGCACTGTACGGCCTGTGGCATCTGAGCCGTTTCCACCCGACCCAGTGCGGCTCCCTGCTGCGTACGCTGCGGCTGCGCGTACCGCGCGGCGAGCCCACCTTGTGAGCCGCCGAGCGGCATCCTGACCGGAGGTTACCGATGCAAACCCGACGCGACGAGCATGCGCGCGCAGCCGAAGCGAGCCATAGCGCGCTCCCCCCGCTCAGCTCGCAGCCGCTCGTCTCCACGATCATCCCCACGTTCAAGCGCGCCGACATGTTGCCGCGCGCCGTGCGCAGCGTGCTCGCCCAACGCTACTCGAACGTCGAGGTGCTGGTCGTCGACGACAACACCGACCCGCAGGAACAGCAGCGCGTGCGTGAAGTGCTCGAGCCGTTCGGCCCGCGCGTGCGGCTGCTGCGCAACGCGCGCGGCAAGGGTGCGTGCGGTGCACGCAATACCGGCATCTTGAGCGCACGCGGCGAGTTGATCGGTTTTCTCGACGACGACGATCGTTGGCTGCCCGAAAAGCTGACCGAGCAAATCGCACTGCTGACGCAAGACGTCTGCATCGGTGCGCTGTGCTCCTATATCGAGATCGACTTCGTGTTCGGGCGCGCCGTCAGTTGCCGCGGCTTCGAGCCCGTACTCACGCGCGAGATGGCGCTATCGGGCGTATGCCCGACCTCGACGAGCTTGGCGCTCGTGCGCCGCGACGTGCTGCTGGAGGCGGGTCTATTCGACGAAAGCCTGCCGAGTTTTCAAGACTACGACATGTGGCTGCGCTGTCTCGAGTTCGGCCAATTGCGTTACGTGCCGACGCCGCTCGTCGAATTCATCCAGCACAGCGGCGACCGTACCAGCGTGAATATCGATCGACGTCTGAAGGGACTCGCTGCGTTCGAACGCAAGTGGGGCACCGCAATGGCCGCGTTTCAAGACTTCGAGGCGTTCCGCAGGCGCATGCACGTGGACGCTCTGATCGCCAACGGGCGCGCCGCGCTCGCGCATCGACATACCGCGGCAGTGGGCCACTTTGCCCGCGCCGCTTGGCGCGATCGCATCTCCTCGCGCAGCCTATTTTGGCTCGCCATCGGGGTACTCGGTCCGCGCGTCGGGCGCGGGCTCTATCGTTGGCTGCAAGAAGTCCGGCGCGTGGAAACGTTGCGGCCCGACGAGCTCGACGCCGAATCGGCCGCACGGAGCCTACAGTCATGAAGAAGCTGCGTGCCTTGCTCGCGGCGTGGCGCGGCAATCGCTTCGCGCACGGCCTGATACTGATGTTGCCGGCCATCCAATATGGCAAGAGCTACTTCCTATCGGTCGCCACGGTCCTTTTCCTGTGGACCGCTTGGAACACCCGGTTGCGGATCGTCCCGCTGCCCATCGCGATGGCGCTGATCGCGACGGGCGCAAGCCTCGTGTTTTGTGCCGTGGTGTTGCCCGATGAGCCGATCTTGCCGCGCGAGGCGCGCTTCGCCGTAGGGCTGCTCTTCCTGTTCGCGGCGTTATGGGGCGCGCCAAAGCATGCCGCACACCGCTTCGACGGCCGCTTCGCGCTCGGCATGCTGATCGCGCTGTTCCTCGTCACCGCGGTGCAATGGGTTGCCGCCAAGAAGGGCATCGCGCTCTTTCCGCCGCAGCGCCTATTCACTAATCCCGACGATCAGGCGCTCGCCAGCGCATGGGTCGAGCATGCGCGCGAGCACGGGTACGCATGGACGATTCGGCCGGCGGCGGCATTCTCCGAGCCTTCGTACCTCGGCTGCATGACGTTGCTGCTTCAGTTCCTGTGCTTGCACACGCTTCGTCCGAGGCTGCGCTGGCTCGCGCTGTTCACCGCGCTCGCCACCTCGTTCTTGGCCCAAACCTATTTCGGTCTAACCTCCAACCTGCTGATCTTCGCCGCGTTCCACGCCTCGCGCGTGCCGAAATCGTTCGCGCTCGCGGCGGGCGTGCTCGCGTTGAGTGCGGGCTTGCTCGCGGTCGAGACCGGTGCGTTGCCGGCGGCTGCCATGAAGAGCACGGGGCGAATCGAACGAATCGTCTCGGGCGACGACCCCTCGGTGGCCATTCGACTGGCCCAGCCGTTCCAGTTGCTCGGCGACGTATTCGCGCATGCCCCGTTCGGCGTGCCGATTTCCGCCGCGGAATCGTACTTCGTGCGACACCGGCTCATCGTGCCGTTTCAGGACGAGCCGTTCCAGAACGGCGTGTTCAACCTCGTATTCGCTTACGGTTGGCTCGCACTGCCGCTGTTGCTGCTGTTATGGCGAGCCTCGGGCGGCGGCGTCGCCGGGCTGTTCATGCTGTTCGTGCTGGCGCAAAACGGTGCCGAGCTGAACTTCGACAAGCTCGTGATCATCGTTTTCGCCATCCAGATCGCGCGCCACGGCCGCTATCGCGCCACTGCGCCGCGCCAGGCGCCGTTCGTGCGCGAATCGGCCCCGCCGCGTTTTCCCGCGCCGGCAGCGGCGCGCCCCCCGCTTCCCATTCCGGAGATCTGACTTGGCTCGCCAGTTCTTTTTCGCACCGATCATGCTGCCGCACTACAACGAGCGTCAGCGGCAGCGATTTCTCGTGGGGGCGGCCGCCCACAAGGTCGTCGGGATGGTCGCCGGAATGCGCGCGCATGCGCGCCGCGCAGTGATCGTCAGCTCGCCGATCGTCACGGCCAGCCGCGACCGTAAATTCTTCGCAGGGTTCGCCTGCCGCGATGCAAGTCTGCCGTGCGCCTATTTGCCGGCCATTAGTTTGCGCGGCCTGAACCGCATATTCGCCGCGTTTTGCTACTTGCGCTTCGCATGGCAACAGGTCAAGCGCGACGATGTCGTCGTTCTGTACAACTACTTCCCCGAATACATCCTCGTAGCAGCATGGCTACGTCTACGCCTCGGGCGCGAGCGTGTGTTGCTCGATATCGAGGACGGTCCGCGCTCGGACGAAAACGACTTGCGCGGCTTCGTCACGCGCGCAAGCCTGCGGGTACTCAAACGCCTATGCAGCGAGCGCGCGATCGTCGTGTCGCGCGAGCTCGCGCAATCGCTCTCGATCGACGACGCTTGCGTCGTGAACGGCGTTTGTGCCGCGCAGGCCACGCCGCCTCGCGCATTCGGCACGCCCATCACGTTCCTCTACGGCGGCACGATCGAAACCGACACCGGCCTTTATCTCTTTGCCGAAGGCGTACGGCGGTTCGCGAAGTTGTACCGTGCGTTGGCGAACCGCGTGCGCTTCGTCGTCAGCGGCTTCGGCGGCGGCCAAACGCTCGAGACGCTGGCCCGCGAAATGGCAACGGTGGGCGTATGCGTGGAACTGCATCAGGACATCGGGCCGCACGAGTATCGCCAACTGCTCGCGGGGGCCGATGTGGGCCTATCGCTTCGGATTCCCGGCACCGAACTGGCCACGACGACCTTCCCTTCGAAGGTGGTCGAGTTCGCGAGCCAAGGGCTACTTGTGCTCAGCACCGATGTCAGCGATGTGAGTCTGCTTTTCGACGAAGACAGCGCCGCGTTGATACGCGAGGCCACACCCGACGCCCTTGCGCATCGGATCGCATCGATCGTCGAGAACCCCGACGCGCATCGAAGGGTCGCCGAGCAAGGAAGGCACGTCATCGAGGCCACTTGCGGGCGCCGCGAAGTGGGTGCGCGCCTGATCGAATTTCTCGACGTCGTGGCCGACACCGCGCCGCAGTCGAGACCGGCGCTGCGGCCGGCCGACTCGGGTGCGAACGCCGTCATCGAACGCGCGCGCGAGCATGCCCCTCTCACGCCTGCCACCACGGAAAACGAATGAAGAATTTGCGTGTGCTGCACGTCGTGCGCTCCTTGGATCCACGCGCCGGCGGCGTCGCCGAAGCCGTGGTGCAACTCGTCAACCACATGCTGCCCTATGGGTGTGTCGGCGAAGTCGCGTCGCTCGACGGTCCCGACTCACCGGTGAGCGATCGGCTGCAAGGCACGGTTCACCGATTGGGACCGGCGCGCGGCACCTACGGCCTAAGTATGAATGCGGTGCGTTGGCTACGAGCGCACGCGGGCGACTATCACGCGATCGTCGTGCACGGCATTTGGCAATTCCAGTCGATTGCCGCCCGCTACGGTGCCGGCCGTTCGGGCACGCCGCTATTCGTGTTCCCGCACGGCATGCTCGATCCGTGGTTTCAACGCACCTACCCGCGTAAGCATCTCAAGAAGCGGGTCTATTGGGCACTCGCGGAACGGTGGGTATTTCGCGCCGCGCGCGCCGTATTGTTCACCTGCCGTACCGAACTCGAACTGGCGCGCGAACCGTTTCTCGATCGCCGCATGCCGCTCGAGGTGACCGGATTCGGCATCGCTCCGCCGCCCGACGACGCGACGGGCGGCGCGGCGTTCCTTGCGGCCTACCCCGAACTGCGCGGCAAGCGCATCTTGCTCTTCCTATCGAGAATTCATGAGAAGAAGGGCTGCGATCTGCTCATCGAAGCATTCGCCCAAGTGGCATCGCGCCATCCGGATGTGCGGCTCGTGATCGCGGGGCCCGGAGACGATGCCACGATTGCCGCGCTCAAGCGCATCGTGCAGGCGCGCGGCATCGAATCGCAAGTCGTTTGGACCGGCATGCTGAGCGGCGCCGTCAAATGGGCGGCGCTACGCGCAGCCGAGGTGTTCGTGCTGCCCTCGCACCAGGAGAACTTCGGAATCGCGGTCGTCGAGGCGTTGGCGTCCGCTACCCCGGTGATCACGACCGATTGCGTGAACATTTGGCGCGAAGTCGCCGCATCGGGCGCGGGGGTCATCGTCAAAGACACGCTCGATGGCGTCGGCTCGGGCATCGCGACGTGGTGCGACACGGTGGGGCCGGCCGAGATCGCCGAAATGCGCGGGCGGGCACTTGACTGCTACCACCGGGAATTTCGGATCGAAGGTGCCGCACGCAAATTGGTCAAGCTCATTGCAGGTACGGAGGCGACGCCTGGCGAATATGGCGCAGCGTTCGCGTCGCCACCGGGATCGAACGCCTGAATGCGGTAGGTCCCGTTCGCCTCGGCCGAGACGAACGGGAATTTAGCGAGAGGCGGTAAAGGTATCGGCGATTGGCTGCCCGCGATTGGCCGCCGGCTATTTGGATTCGTGACCGATGTCGAGGCACTCGCGAGGACGCACGGCGAGCGCGGGATACCCGTAGCAAACCATGCGCGGGGGCAGATCTCGCAGCACGGTACTGCGCGCGCCGACGATAGCCCCTTCGCCGATCGTGACACCCGGTGCAACGAACACGTCTGTGGCAACCCAAGCTTGGGCGCCGATCGTGACGGCGCGAGCGCGAATCGGGAACGTCCGGCGCCTATAGTCGTGATCGGCCGCGCAAAGATAGGAGCGCTGCGATACGACGGCATGCGCCCCGATCTCGATCTGGCCGAGACTGTAGAGCGTGACGTCGTCGCCGATCCAAGCGTGCTCGCCGATCGACACCTTCCACGGATAAGTGATGCGGGCGCTCGGCCGAATGATCGCGCCGGCGCCCACGCGGGCGCCGAACCAGCGCAGCAGCGTGCGCCGCCAGCCATAGAGCACCTGCGGCGAAGGCCGAAAGAGCAGCGCATCGGCAATCCACCACAGTTGCACGTACCAGCCCGGCCTGCCCCGAAAATCCGCAGGAACCTTGAACGCCGACAGGTCTTGGATGCGCGGCGGCATGGCGTCGGCGCCGGTCTCCGGCGCCTCGCCTTGCGCATTCGTCGACGCGCCGGAGCTAGCTACGCTCATGCGGTGACCTGTTGCTGCTGCGTTTCGAGAAACCACGCATAGGTAGACGCGAGGCCCGACTTCAAATCGATCTTCGGCTGCCAGCCGAGCGACATCATGCGGGCGCTGCTCATCAACTTGCGCGGGGTCCCATCGGGCTTGTCGAGATCCTGTTCGATGCGGCCCTCGAAGCCCACGACGCTCGCGATCAACTCCGCCAATTCCCGAACCGTGACATCGTCGCCGTAACCGACGTTCAGATGAGAACAGCGCTCGGTGGCGACGCTGTAATAGCGCTCGCGCGGCACGTTCATCGCAATCACGCAAGCCTGCGCGAGATCGTCGACGTGCAAGAACTCACGCCTCGCGTTGCCGCTGCCCCAGAGCACCGTACTGGCCGCGCCGGCGACTTTCGCTTCGTGAAAGCGCCGGATCAGCGCGGGAATCACGTGACTGTCGAGCGGATGAAAGTTGTCTCCCGGACCGTAGAGGTTCGTGGGCATCGCACTGCGATAGTCCACGCCGTACTGCCGGTTGTACGACTCGCATAGCTTGATCGCGGCGATCTTGGCGATCGCGTACGGCTCGTTCGTCGGCTCGAGCTCGCCCGAGAGCAGCGACTCCTCAACGATCGGTTGAGGCGCGAATTTCGGATAAATGCACGATGAACCGAGCGCCAGCAACTGCTTGACGCCCGCTTCCCATGCGGCGTGAATCACATTCGCCTCGATCATCAAGTTGCGGTAGATGAACTCGGCAGGGTAGGTGTCGTTGGCGCGAATGCCGCCGACACGCGCGGCGGCCAGATACACCTGATCGATCCGCTCGTCGGCGAAGAACGCGCTTACCGCCGCCTGGTTCGTCAGATCGAGTTCGCTGGACGTACGCACGACCAGTTCGACCTGCGACTCGGCGACGAGCCGACGCGCGATCGCCGAACCCACCATCCCGCGATGACCGGCGACGAAAATTCGCGTCTTGTTCGTCGTCGTCATGCACTACTCCTTGCGCTCGAACACAGAGAAGCCGTGCTTGCGCACGAGGTAATCCTTGCGCGCATCGGCGAGATCCTTCTGCACCATTTCCTCGACGAGTTGCTCGAAGCTAGTCGTGGGCGTCCAGCCGAGACGCTCGCGCGCCCGGGTCGGATCGCCGAGCAGCGTCTCGACTTCGGTGGGCCGGTAATAACGCGGATCGACGCGCACCAGGACGTCGCCGACCTTGACGCGGGCATCGACACCCACGTCGACGACGATCCCTTCCTCGCGCTCGCCCTTGCCTTCCCACATCAGCTCGATACCGAGGGAACGCGCGGCGCGCGTCGTGAACTCGCGGACGCTGTGCTGCTCGCCGGTCGCGATCACGAAGTCCTCGGGGTTGTCTTGCTGCAACATCAGCCACTGCATTTGCACGTAATCCTTGGCATGGCCCCAATCGCGCAGCGAATCGAGGTTACCCAGATACAGGCAATCCTGCATGCCGAGCGAAATGCGCGCCAACGCGCGAGTGATCTTGCGGGTGACGAACGTCTCGCCGCGCAGCGGCGATTCGTGATTGAACAACACGCCGTTGCACGCGTAAATGCCGTAGGCCTCGCGATAATTCACCGTGATCCAGTAGGCATACATTTTCGCCACGGCATAGGGGCTGCGCGGATAGAAGGGCGTCGTTTCCTTCTGCGGCACCTCTTGCACCTTGCCGTAGAGCTCGGACGTCGATGCTTGGTAAAAGCGCGTCTTTTTCGTGAGCCCGAGGATACGAATCGCTTCGAGGATACGCAGTGCGCCTAGGCCGTCGGCATTCGCGGTGTATTCCGGTTCCTCGAACGACACGGCGACGTGGCTTTGCGCGGCGAGGTTATAGATCTCGTCGGGCTGAACCGCTTGGATGATCCGAATCAAGCTCGACGAATCGGTCATATCGCCATGATGCAGGATCAGGCGACGGTCTTTTTCGTGCGGGTCTTGATAGAGGTGATCGATACGTTCTGTATTGAAAAGAGATGTGCGGCGCTTGATCCCATGCACCGTGTAATTTTTCGACAACAGAAATTCGGCGAGGTATGCGCCATCCTGTCCCGTGACACCGGTAATCAAAGCGACTTTCTGCATAGAGGGCTCTATATATGGAGAGAAACCGCGTTAGTTATGCCCTTCCATGAAAAGCGGCGCAAGCGGTTGGCGCGGCACGCAGAAAGTTGGCGTATTCCAGCCGGAAATAACCGCCAACCTTTTAGTCCCCCGCTCCCACTTGGCTCCGCAAGGCGATACGCTGGCGCGCATTGACGTCCGGCTTGGGAGACGATGCGATAAGGACAAGTGATAGGCGATTTTCGATCGAAAATCGCGCCAAGCGGGGAGCTTATGAAGATTCTTGTGTATGGAATCAACTATGCGCCGGAGTTGACCGGGATCGGCAAATACACCGCCGAAATGGCTGCGACGTTGCAGGCTCACGGGCACGACGTGCGTGTGGTTTGCGCGCCGCCTTATTACCCGCAGTGGCGCATCGGAAAGGGTTATTCGGCATTGCGCTATAACCGCGAATGCCGCGACGGCGTCGCGCTCTGGCGCACGCCCTTATGGGTGCCGAATAGTCCGCGCGGGGTGCGCCGGATCTTTCATTTGGCGAGCTTCGCCGCCTCCAGCCTGCCGATCGTGCTCGCGCAAGCGTTTTGGCGGCCCGACGTCGTGATGTGCATCGCGCCGAGCATGCTCAACGCACCGACCGGGTGGCTCGTGGCGCGTCTATGCCGCGCGCATGCGTGGGTCCATATTCAAGACTACGAGGTCGACGCGGCATTTCAGCTAGGCGTGCTGAACGGCTCGCTATTGAAGCGCACCGCGCTTTGGGTCGAGCGCACGCTGCTGCGGCGCTTCGATACCGTCTCCACGATTTCGAAGAAGATGCTCGAGCGCGCGCAGGACAAAGGCGTCGATCCCGCACGCCTCGTACACTTCCCCAACTGGGCCGATGTCACCGCGATTCGCCCGCTTGGCCGGCGCAGCGCGCTGTGCGAGACGTTGCGCATCGGCGCCGATGCGATAGTGGTGCTCTACTCCGGCAACATGGGCGTCAAACAAGGCTTGGAAGTCCTCGCCGCTGCCGCCGTCGAACTCGTGAATCGCGACGACATCGTCTTCGTATTCTGCGGCAACGGCCCCGTGCGCGAGGCGATTCATGCCGTCTGCGGCGAACTGAAAAACTGCCGCTTCAGCGATTTACGTCCGGCGGAAGAACTGAACGAGCTCATGAATCTCGCCGACATCCACGTGCTGCCGCAACGAAACGACGCCGCCGACTTGGTCATGCCGTCGAAGCTGACCGGTATGTTCGCGAGCGAGCGCCCCGTGATCGCAATGGCGCAACCGGGCACCGAGCTTTACGAAGTGGTCGCGCCGCGCGGCTGGGTGATACCGCCCGGCGATGCCCATGCGTTGGCGCAGGCGATCGAGCATCTTGCCGACGATGCGGCCTTGCGCGCGGAACTCGGCCGTATGGGCCGCGCATTCGCGCAGGCGGTGCTATCGAGAGATGCGGTATTGGGCGAGTTCGCAAATGCGCTGCACGCACGCGTGCCCTATAAGGCGAAAGCTCGGCGCGAACTCGAGAACTACGGCACGCCGGCCGTCCCCGTCGAAATGATCGACGACGGCGTCGCCGTCGCCGAGACCGACGCCGTCACGACGCGCTGAAGGACTGGAGGGCAAGGATGCTCAGCAACGAGGCCTCGCTGAGGTTGAAGATATTGCGGTTCCCGTTGATCGTCGGGGTCGTTTTCATTCACAACTACGATCTATCGTCGACGCTGCACGGCAGCTCGATCGGGTTCGCGCACGCAGGCGCGCTGCTCGACTTCGTCAGAAACATCGTTTCGCAGGGCATCGCTCGCGTATCGGTCCCTTTGCTCTTTCTGATATCGGGCTACTTGTTTTTCCTCGATTTCCAACCGACGATCCAAAGCTTGGCCGGCAAGCTGAAATCGCGCTCGAGAACGCTACTGATCCCGTTCATTTTCTGGAACGTGGCGACACTGACCGTCATTGCGCTCGCGCAATCGGTCCCGGCCGCATCGAAGTTTCTATCGGGCAAAACCACACCCGTCTCGCATTTGAACGGAGAAGCGCTGCTCGATCTGATATTCGGGATCCACGGCGTGCCGATCTCCTACCAGTTCTGGTTCATACGAGATCTGATGGTGCTGGTGCTACTCTCGCCGCTCGTGTATGTGCTGTGCCGGCGTCTGGGCGCGCCGCTGTTGCTCGCCTTATTGGGTCTGTGGCTCGCGAATATTTGGTGGGTCGCGGTGCCGGCCAGCGATGCCACCTTGTTCTTTATGATCGGCGCCTGGCTGGCGATCAAGGGGATGACGCCGTTTTGCGTCGATCGCATCGGCTCGCTCGCGACGATCGTTTATATTCCGCTGCTTCTGTTCGACGCCGTTCGCTTCGGAAGCGCCGGAGACTTGGTCGTCCATAAAGTGTCGATCCTGCTCGGCGTGGTATCCGTGTTGTGGATGACCCGATACGCCATTCGCTCCGACGACCTCAAGAACCATCTCGTGCGTCTGAGCGGTACGAGCTTCTTCGTATTCGCCGCGCACGAGCCGCTGCTCACGATCTGCCGGAAGATTTCGTTCAAGTGGGTTCCGCTGCACTCTTCGTACGTCGCGGTGGGGTTTTACTTCCTGATTCCAGCGTTCGTCATCGCCCTACTTGCTTCGCTCCATCCGAGGATGAGCGTGCGGTTCCCGAGATTCACCGCACTCGCCTGCGGCGGAAGGTAAAAGCCGGAGGCGGCCCCAAACGCAAAATGCCAGGCTTGCGCCTGGCATTTCGTTTCCGTCTTACTGCCCCGTGTAACCCACCGGCGCCGTCACCTGCGATTTGATGACGCTCGCATTAGACGACACGACATAGATCGGCGTTTCGGTCAGCGTCAGATTGACGATACCGTTCGTATAGCTCGTCTGCGTCGGGTTACCCATCATGTCGATGACGGTCACGTTGCCGCTCGTCCCCGGTGCATCGACGGTCAGTGCGTAGCTCGTGCTGGCCGTTTGGCTATATACGCCGGCGCTCGTCGGCCAGTTCACGTTGGCATGCGTCCACAGTGCGGTGACGACGGCGCCGCCGCCGAGCTGCTGGTAGGCGTAGCCGTAGTCGTTCGTCGGCAAGGCATTCAAGCGTCCGAGCGTTTGCGTACCGTCGATGATGCGCGTCATCGCGGCAAAGGCCAGCGCCTCGGGTTTCGGGCTCAGCGTCGTTGCATGGTAGTTGCCTTGTGCGTCGACGATGTCGAAGAACGAGCCGAAGCCGACTTCGCCCGGATAGTCCGAACCGTAGAAGAAGTACGTCACTTGCGCGCCTTCGCCGAGCACGATCAGGTGTGCACGGGCTGCAACCGCGGCTTGCGCGTAGAGCTGGTTGTTCGACGGACCCGTGCCGTAGGTCGAACCCGGATCGTAGGCGACGCCCACCTCGGTCGACCACAAGCGCATGTTCGGCTTGAACTGTTGCATCTGCGCACGCAGGTCTTGCATCTGGTGGTCGAGCGCCTGCTTCTGATAGTACGCGTTCGTGCTGGTATCGTACAGCTCAGGCGGCGACGACGGCGAAACGTGGTTCGCGTAGTAGCTATGCGTCGTGATGCCGTCGACGTAGTTGGCCAAACCGAGCGACGCATACGTCTGCAAGGTATAGCCGGTGCACCAGCTGCCGACCATACCCGGGTCGGGGCTCGTCACGCCCATCACGACGGCATGTGGATCCGTCGCGTGCAGGCCCTTATAGATGGCCGCATAGGTGTTCACGAAGTTCTGCGGCGTATCCGCCCATTGCGGCTCCCACGTCACCTGGTAGTAGTTGTTCTTCATGTTCGGGAAATACGCCTGGCGAATCGACTCCGAATCGCTCCCGACACGTCCCATGTAGCTTTGCAAGTACGTGAGATTGGTGGGGGCGTACGTGTCGTCCTGGAAGGCACCGGTCGGGCTCGCCCAACCGGGAAAACCGTCCAGACGCACGAGGCGGGCGACCTTTCCGGTCTTGAACAGCGGATCGACTTTCGAGAGCGACGGCGTCCAGGTATTGGGGGCGGTCGGCTCCATCGTCGAAAGCTGACGCCAGTCGATTGCCTGCGTCACGCCCAATGCGTTCAGCAGCGCCGGCTTGTCGCTTTCGCCCTGCATGCCGAAGCGGTGCTGGTCTTGGCTCGCATACGTGGCGGCCGGCACCACCGACGTGAGGTTGGGAAGTACGCCGAACGTGGCGATACCTGTCGGGCGCGTGCCGGCTTGGGGCAGCGTGCCGCCGGCGTTGCCCAGCGTCCCCGTAATGGCGAAATAGCCGCTTGCAGTGCCCGTGCACGACAGCACGGACGTTTGCGCGCCGGCCGGGACCGCGAACGATCCGCTGCCGCGAATGTTGCCCATGTAGTCTTGAACCGACCAATTGACGCTATCGGCGCCCGGGGCATTCGTGATGAATTGCATCTTGAATGCGCTGCCCTGCGCGTACAAACGTGTCGCGTCGGAGGTCGGCGTATCGGCCGTGATCAAACCGTTAGTGGTGCCGCCTGCGGTCGTCGTCGGCGCGGAACAAGTAATCGAGTTGGCCGGCGGAGTTTGGGCCTTCGCACCCGTCGAGCCGACGCTGGCGAATGCGTACACAGCCGCGGCTGCAATATTAAGGAGTCCTAATGAAGGAGCGAAGGACGGTTTGAAAACGGATTTCATGGAGCTCACCTGTCAACCGATTGGCACTAAACGGGTACGCCAGATATGAAGCGATGGCGATCGAATTTCCGCGGCCCCGGTAAGTACTGCTGTTTGCAGTGGTAATCGGACTAGGCCTGCAGTACGTCCAGTATTGTTCAGAACACATTCGCTGCCTATCCGGCGCGCACTGAACCTTCTGTCATACGTGTGTGCCGCCGCGTCAGGACTTTCCTACAGTCTGCCGAGCGCTGGCGCGAGGAAAAATTTCCCGGTGGTATGGGAGGTGAGCGGGGGAAGGAAGATGCAATTCGAGCGGGCCGAAACGACAAAATGCCAGGCAAAGGCCTGGCATTTCATTTCAGGACTACTAACGGTGCATCACTGACCGGTGTAGCCGACGGGCGCCGTGACGTTAGCCTTGATGACGTTGGCGTTCGATGACACCACGTAGATCGGCGTTTCCGAGAGCGTGAGGGTGATCACGCCGTTCGAGTAAGGCAGGATCGACGGATTGCCCATCATGTCGATAACCGTAACCTTGCCGCTCGTCCCCGGCGAGTCGACCGTCAACGTGTAGTTCGTCTTCGCGGTTTGGCTGTAGACGCCCGTGCTCGTGGGCCAGTTCGCATTGTTGTGCATCCACAGTGCGGTCACAGCCTGGCCGGTACCCATCCGTTGGAACGCGTAGCCGTACACCGACGTCGGCAGATTGTTCAGGTGTCCCAGCGTTTGCGTGCCGTCGATGATTCGCGTCATCGTAGCGAAAGCGAGTGCCTCGGGCTTCGGGCTCAGCGTCGTCGCGTGGAAGTCGCCTTGCGGATTCACGATATCGAAGAACGTTCCGAAGCCGACTTCGGTCGGGTAATCCGAGCCGTAGAAGAAGTACGTCACTTGCGCCCCTTCGCCAAGCACCGTCAGGTGCGTGCGCGCCGCAACGGCCGCTTGAGCATAAAGCTGGTTCGTCGACGGACCGCTGGCGTACGTGATGCCCGCATCGTACGCAACGCCAACCTCGCTCGACCACAGCCGCATATTGGGCTTGAGCGACTGCATTTCCGAACGAAGGTCACGCAGTTGATTATCCAGCGCCTGGTGCTGATAGTACGGATTCACGTTCGAGTCGTACAACTCAGGCGGGTACGCGGGAGAAACGTGATTCGCGTAGTAGCTGTGCGTCGTGATGCCATCGACGTAGTTCAGCAAACCGAGCGACGCATACGTGCGCAGCGTATAACCGGTACCCCAGTTGCCGGCCGTGCCCGGATCGGGGCTCGTTACGCCCATCACGACGGCGTTCGGATCGGTCGAGTGAATACCTTGGTAGACGGCCTTATACATCGAGACGAAGTTGGCGGCGGAATCCATCCACTGTGGTTCCCACGTCACTTGGTAATAGTTGTTCTTCATGTTCGGGAAGTACGCCTTGCGGATCGTCTCCGTATCGGCGCCGACGCGTGCCATGTAGCCTTGGAAGTATGAGAAATCCTTCGGTGCGTACGTGTCCTGCGTGAACGCGCCGGTCGAGCTCGCCCAGGCGGGAATCCCGTCCAAGCGGACGAGTCGCGAGACCTTGCCCGTCTTGTAAAGCGGATCTACGTTGGCCACGCTCTGGGTTGCCGTCGGATTCCAGCTGTTCGCGCGGAACGGCTCCATATTCGAGAGTTGGCGCCAGTCGAGCGTTTGCGTGATACCCAATGCTTCGAGCAGCGCGGGCTTGTCGTTCTCGCCTTGCATACCGAAACGATGCTGATCCTGATTCGTGAACGTCGCGGCCGGAAGCGCCCAAGATACGTTCGGCAACACGCCGAACGTCGCGATGCCTGCCGGACGGGTGCCGGCGCGCGGCAGCGTTCCGCCCGCATTGTTCAGCGTACCGGTCAGCGCGAAGTAACCGCTTGCCGTCGCGTGGCAAAGCAGCTTCGACGTTTGCGCGCCGGCCGGGACGGCAAACGATCCGCTACCGCGAATGTTGCCTTGATAGTCTTGAACCGACCAATTGACATGATCGGCCGCCGGGGCGTTCGTGATGAATTGCAACGTGAACGTGCTCGCGCTCGAAAAGAGGCGAACTCCGTTGGTCACGGGCGTATCGGCCGAAATCAAGCCGTTGGTCGTACCGCCGGAGGTAGTCGTCGCAGCTGCGCAAATGATCGAATTGGTCGGGGGCGTTTGGGCCTTCGCGCCAGTCGACCCGGCACTTGCGAAAGCGTAAACTGCGGCCGCCGCAATATTTAGGAATCCTAACGAACGGGACGCGGATGACTTCGAGATGAATTGCATGAGTAACCTGTCGACCAAATGCACTGAACTGGCTCGCCATATACTGGGCAATGGCGATCGATTTGCGGGGCCTGCTGTGCGCTGCTTGTTGCGTTGCAATTCACGCTAGGCCTGCAGTACGTGCAGTATTGTTCAGATCAGATCCGTTGCCTATCCGGCACGCACTGAACCTTCTGTAATATCTGGTGCGTCGCGCGTCAGACGTTTCCTACAGCGCGCGCGGAGCGCGCGCCGGCGCGCATTTCCCACAAGGCAAGCAGCAGCGGCGGTTCATCGGGATTTGGGTCCGAGCGGACGAGGGCTGCGGATCGGGCTGCGATCCGAGAGGGCTTGCTCAAATATGGGGATACGAGCGGGAAGGGATGGGAAGCGGGACAAAGCCGGGGCGAAGCGGCGAAATGCCGGACCGGCGCCCGGCATTTCGCGAGTGGGTTACTGCCCGGTGTAACCGACCGGAGCCGTGACGTTCGCCTTGATCGCATCGGCGTTCGACGAAACTACGTAGACCGGCGTTTCGGACAGCGCCAAGTTGACCACGCCATTCGTGTAACGCACGATCGCGGGATTTCCCATCATGTCGAACACAGTCACTTTGCCGCTCGTGCCCGGTCCATCCACGGTCAACGCGTACGTCGTGTTGGCGCTTTGGCTGTAGACGCCCGCGGAGGTCGGCCACTTCGTATTGTCGTGCGACCACAGCGCCGTGACGACAGGACCGTTGCCGAGTCGCTGGAACGCGTAGCCGTAAACCGTGGCGGGCAGATTGTTCAGGTGTCCTAGCGTTTCCGTCCCGTCGATGATGCGCGTCATCGCGGCAAACGCCATGGCCTCCGGCTTCGGGCTCAACGTCGCGGCGTGGAAATCGCCTTGAGGATGATCGAGATCGAAGAACGTGCCGAAGCCGACTTCGCCCGGATAATCCGCGCCGAAGAAGAAGTACGTGACTTGCGCGCCCTCGCCGAGCACGATCAAGTGCGCGCGCGCGGCGACGGCTGCCTGGGCGTAGAGCTGATTGCTCGAAATCCCGTTGCCGTACTTGATACCCGCATCGTAGGCAACACCGAGCTCCGTCGACCACAGCCTCATGTTGGGCTTGAGCGACTGCATTTCGGACCGAAGATCGCGCATTTGACGGATCAGCGCCTGGCGTTGGTAGTACGGATTCGGGTTCGTGTCGTACAACTCGGGCGGGAACGCCGGCGAATCGTGGTTCGCATAGTAGCCATGCGTCGCGATCCCGTCGATGTAGTTCATGAGGCCGAGCGGGGCGTAGGTGCGCAACAAGTTGGCCGTGCACCACGATCCCGTCGTGCCGGGATCGGGACTCGCCACTCCCATCACGACGGCATGCGGGTCCACAGAGTGAATGCCTTCCCAGGCGGCCTTGTACATGGCGACGAAGTTCTCCGCCGAGTCCGCCCACAGCGGCTCCCACGTCACCTGATAGTAGTTGTTGCGCATGTTAGGGAAGTAGGCCTCGTGAATCGCCTTCGCATCGGCCGCAACACGCGTCATGTAATTTTGGAAATACGAGAGGTCCTTCGGCGCATACGAGTCGCGCTCGGCGGCGCCGGTCCGGCTTGCCCATGCGGGAACGCCGTCCAAGCGCACGAGGCGGGAGACCTGCCCCGTCTTGAACAACGGATCGAGACGGGCCACGCTCTGAGCTGCCGTGGGTTTCCAGCTGTATGCCGCGTCCGGCTCGTTGACCAACATCTGGCGCCAGTCGATCGACTGCGTGACGCCTAGCGCGGCGAGCAGATCGGGCTTGTCATTCTCGCCTTGCATGCCGAAGCGATGCTGATCCTGGCTATCGAACGTAGCGGGCGGCAGTGCCCACGTCACATTGGGCAGCACGCCGAACGTCGCGATACCGGCCGGCCGCGTACCGGCCCTCGGCAACGTTCCGCCCGCACTGCTCAACGTCGCGGTGACCGCGAAATAGCCGTTGGCCGTGCTCGTGCAAGAAAGGTTGGACGTGCGCGTTCCGGCGGGAACGTCGAACGCTCCACTGCCGCGGATATTGCCGGCATAGTCCTGAATCGACCAATTGAGACGATCGGCCACGGGTGCGGTCGTCACGAATTGGAGTGCGAAAACGCTGCTCTGCGGAAACATACGCACGCCGTTTGACGCTGGTGTGTCAGCCCAAATCAATCCATGGGGCGTACCGCCGGCCGTCGTCGTTAGCGACGAGCACGTAATGGAATTGGTGGGCGGCGTGTCGGCCTTTGCTTGCGTCGAGCCGGCACTCGCGAACGCGTAGACGGCAGCGACCGCGATGTTTAGTAGTCCTAATGAACAGGGCGCGGGGGGCTTGAAAATGAATTGCATGAGATGACCTATGAAACCAATAGCGCAAAAGGGGCTCGTCACTGCGTAGCAGTGGCGATCGAATTCAGCGAACCCCGTATGTGCTGCTAGTCGTGATTGAACCGAACGCTAACTGTGCAATGCGTTCGGCATTGTTCGAATCGCTCGCGATGCAAACCGGCGAGTATTGAACGTTTTGTAATATGCGAAGCCGATGGCGTCAGAATTACAACTCAATCGACACCGGCAACGATGCACTTCGGACAAAAAGATGCGTCGGCGGAAGAGATTCGGATGCGGGCTCCGACCAACGACGTATGAAGATTCCAACCTGAATGCAAAGTTCCCACTAATTCTCGGCGACGAGGCAAAGTTCCTGTCTTGGTCGCCAACGCCGAGATTCGGCGCTTCGTCCCAATCAGCTCTTACCTTCCGCGGCCTTCTTTGCTTGAAGCGCGTGATACTTCGCGAGGAGCCCTTCGGGCGACTCGACGTACTGCGGATCATTCGGGATACATTCGACGGGACAGACCTGCCGGCACTGCGGTTCGTCGAAGTGACCGACGCACTCCGTGCACTTCGCTGGGTCGATGACGTAGATCTCGGGTCCCATCGAAATCGCGTCGTTCGGGCACTCGGGCTCGCATACGTCGCAATTGATGCACTCGTCGGTAATCAGTAAAGCCATGCTCTCATCGGAAAAACGGTAGAACGATTTCTGGCGGCGTTGCGGCACGACCGGCTGCGCCGGCGCACCGCATGCGGCTGCCGAATGTCGTTCCTAGCCGACACCGCAAACCCGGCACCACGCTTACGCGTGGCGAGTGCTTTTGCTGCGGCGCCGCCATTTTAGACCCCTTCGAGTTCGCCCGTACAGAGAAGTTACAAGATCGAGGAACTCGTCTAGGAGCCTTTCGTCATCTCGGCAACCTTGTCCTTCAGCCACTTCTCGACCGAGGGGAAAACGAACTTGCTGACGTCGCCGCCCAGTTGGGCGATCTCGCGCACGATCGTACCGGAGATGAATTGATATTGATCGGACGGCGTCATGAACATCGTTTCGACGTCAGGCAACAAATAGCGGTTCATCCCAGCCATCTGAAACTCGTACTCGAAATCCGACACGGCGCGTAGACCTCGGACGATGACGCGCGCGTTATTGGCCCGCACGAAATCCTTGAGCAAGCCCTTGAAGCTCATCACCTGGACGTTCGGATAATGGCCCAATACTTCCTGTGCGATATCGAGCCGCTCTTGCAGCGTGAAGAACGGTTTCTTGTTGCGGCTGTCGGCCACACCGACGACGAGCGTATCGAAAATGCTCGACGCACGCCGAACGAGGTCCTCATGACCGCGCGTAAGCGGATCGAACGTACCCGGGTACACGGCGACTACCATCGACCATCTCCTGTCATCATCCTGTTTGGGACGCGGGCACGCTGGTACCGATGCCCCCGGCCTTGACCCGGCTTACCGTGGCCGGCGTCTTCTAGTGCTGCTGGAAACGCGCATTATTCATCATTTTCGCGTTGCAGCAAATGGTAGTGTACGGCGCCGGCCTTACCCTGTCGCGCGATACGCCAGCCGGCGAGCACCTCCCATTCGGCCAATTCAAGCGCTGCTCCCGACTCTACATAGAGATAGCCGCCCTCGGCGACGAGCGGTGCGCACGATTCGAGTGCACGCGAAAGCGCAGGCGCCTCACCGAACGGCGGATCGAGGAAAACGACGTCGAACGAGCGCGGCGGCAGACCGGGCGCGAGCCGCAACGCGTCGGCTTCCACCACCTCCACGGCTTGGGCGGACAAGCGCTCGCGAATCTCTCGCAACTGGCGAGCCGCCCGGGCGTTGCGCTCGACCATCAGCACGCGCGCGGCGCCGCGCGAGGCCGCCTCGAAGCCGAGCGCGCCCGTGCCGGCGAACAAATCGAGGCAGCGCAAGCCGTCGAGCCGCTGCCCGAGCCAATTGAACAGCGTTTCGCGCACGCGGTCGGGCGTCGGCCGCAGGCCCTCCAGATCGAGCACTTGCAGCGGCGTGCGCTTCCAATCGCCGCCGATGATGCGGACGGTATGCGACTTGCCGCGGACTTGCGCGGCGCCGGGGGCGCGGGAGGCGGATGGGGAACGGGGCATGCGGGCAACTAAGCGTGAGAGTGAAAAGCGATGGGGTCCGCGGGCAAAGGCTCGCGGGTACGACCGCCAACGTTACCACAGCCGCCGCCGTGCTCGAGAGAAGCGGCCCGGCGCACGCCTTGTCCGGCGCGCCTGGTAAAATGACGCGCTTAATCGAGCGCATTGCCGCATTGCCGGTCCACCGCGGCGCATGCGCGGCCACGCGCCATTCATTGCCGCCGCGGGCTCCTCGCCACGGCATCCATCACGGCAGATCATGTTCAGCTTCTTCAAACGATTCAAGGGCGGAAAGACGCCCGATACCCCGTCGCAGGACAGCGCGGTCACGGAAACGCCCTCGCCGGCGGCCAGCGAACCCGCGCCCGCCCCTGCGCCGACGCCTGCGCCCGCGCCTACGCCAGTCCCGGCCGCAGCTCCGTCCCCCATTACCACGCCCACGATCGCCCCTGCCCCGGCCGCACAGCCCCCCGTCTCCGCGCAGGTGCAGCCAAGCGTGCCGGCCCCGGCGGCAATCGTCGAGCAGATGGCCGAAAGCGAGCAAGCGGATGAAATCGAAACGCAGGAGGTCGTCCCGCCGCCCGCTCCGGAGCCTGCGCAGAAGCAATCGTGGCTCGCCCGGCTGCGTTCCGGGTTGTCGAAAACGAGCGCCGGCCTAACCGGCATCTTCGTTCGCACGAAAATAGACGACGAACTATATGAAGAGCTCGAAACGGCATTGCTGATGTCGGACGCCGGCGTCGAGGCGACCGAATTCCTGCTCGGCGCGTTGCGCGAGAAGGTCCGCACGCAACGACTAACCGATCCGCAGCAAGTGAAGGCGGCGCTACGCACGCTGCTCGTCGATCTGCTCAAGCCGCTCGAAAAATCGCTGATGCTCGGACGCGCGCAGCCACTCGTCATGATGATCGCGGGCGTGAACGGCGCCGGCAAAACGACGAGCATCGGCAAGCTCGCGAAGCACTTGCAGCGATTCGATCAATCGGTGTTGTTGGCCGCCGGCGATACGTTCCGCGCCGCCGCGCGCGAACAACTCGCAATCTGGGGCGAGCGCAACAACGTCACCGTCGTCGCACAGGAAAGCGGCGATCCGGCGGCCGTCATTTTCGACGCCGTGAGCGCCGCGCGCGCGCGCAAGATCGACGTCGTCATGGCCGATACGGCCGGCCGCCTGCCGACGCAGTTGCATTTGATGGAGGAACTGCGCAAGGTCAAGCGCGTGATCGGCAAAGCACAGGACGGCTCGCCGCACGAGGTGTTGCTCGTGATCGATGCGAACACGGGCCAAAACGCACTCGCGCAAGTCAAAGCGTTCGACGACGCCCTCTCCCTCACGGGCCTCATCGTCACGAAGCTCGACGGCACGGCCAAGGGCGGCATTTTGGCGGCGATCGCGCGCCAACGTCCCGTGCCGGTGTACTTCATCGGCGTCGGCGAAAAGGTGGAAGACTTGCAGCCATTCAACGCCGAGGAATTCGCCGACGCCTTGCTCGGTTAAGCCGAGCATCGAGCCGCGCACGCCCAGCCTGCGACGCGCGCGACTCGCGTCCGCCCGCTACTCCGCGTCGGGCTGCCGCTCGGGGGACGCTCGCACGAACGCGTCGTGCCGCAGCGCCTCGTCATAGATGCGCGCAATCGTCGGATACGGCGACATGTCGACCTTGAACCGTTGCGCGTTGAACACCTGCGGAATAAGGGCGAGATCGGCCATCGTCGGTGTATCGCCATAGACGAACTTGCCCGTACGCGAATCGCCGGCAAGCCTCGGCTCGAGCACGTCGAAGCCATTCGTCACCCAATGCCGATACCAGGCATCCTTCGCTTCGTCGGCCACGTTGAGGTTGTGCTTCAGATACTTGAGCACGCGCAGGTTGTTCAGCGGATGGATCTCGCAGGCGATTTGCAGCGCGATCGCGCGCACGTAGGCACGATCGCCGGGCGTGTTCGGCAACAGCGCGGGCGTCGGATGGGTCTCCTCCAGATACTCGATGATCGCGAGCGACTGCTGTAGCACCAGGTCGCCGTCGACGAGCGCCGGCACGATGCCGTCGGGCCCCACGCGCCGATATTCGGGCATCAGTTGTTCACCGCCGCCGCGCAGCAAATGCACGGCTGCATATTCGTAGGGCAACCCTTTCAAGTTCAGCGCAATGCGCACGCGATAGGCGGCCGAACTGCGGAAATAGCTGTAAAGCTTCATCGATCGTCTCCTCCTTATTCGGGCGTCACGCCACGCGGACCTTCAATTGGCCCAGCCCTTCGACGCCTCCCGTCATGACGTCGCCCCGGGCCACCGCCGCAACGCCTTCCGGCGTTCCCGTGAATATCAGGTCGCCGGGCTGGAGCGTGAACAGCGTCGACAAACAAGCGATTGTCTCGGCCGTCGACCAAATCAGCGCCGAGACATCCGAGCGTTGCCGCTCGACGCTGCCCACCTCGAGCCAAATCGCGCCATGCTCGACGTGTCCGACGCGCGACACCGGGTGGATCGGACCGAGCGGCGCCGAGTGATCGAAGCCCTTGGCGGTATCCCACGGGCGGCCCATTTTCTTAGCTTGCGCCTGCAAGTCGCGGCGCGTCATATCGAGGCCGACCGCGTAGCCATAGACATGGTCGAGGGCATCTTCGACGGCGATATCGCGGCCGGCCCGGCCGATCGCAACGACCAACTCGATCTCATGGTGAACGTCTTGCGTGCTCGACGGATAGGGAAACTCGCCCGTCGTTCCCGGCGGGACGTAGACCACGGCATCGGCGGGCTTGGAGAAAAAGAACGGCGGCTCGCGCTCCGGGTCGTGCCCCATCTCGCGCGCGTGCGCTGCGTAGTTGCGGCCTACACAGTAAATACGGCGCACGGCGAAGCACTCGCGCGTGCTCGCGGCATCGCTGCTTTCGGCGATCGGCACGGCGACAACCGGGGGCGGGGGAAATACATACTCCATCGCGCTTTCTCCATGGTTCATCGAGCGCCGCGAACCGCTGCGCTCAGGCTGGGCGAAAACGTCGAGTTTAGCGCGAGCGCGTTCCCGGCGGCGGTGCGCCGGCTTGCCAGATCGCGGAGGAATGCGATACTCGCCTAACTTCCACCCTTACACGAGCGATTGCCGCTCCCCTCGCGCCTCATGACCGCATCCACCGCCGATCGCTTCCCGTGCGCCCGCTTTATCAAGGAAATCGGGCGCGGCCCGCATGGGGCCCGCTCGCTCTCCTCCGACGACACTTATGCGCTCTATGCCGCGATGCTCGACGGTCGCGTCTCCGACGTCGAGCTCGGTGCCGTCTTGCTCGCCTACCGCCTGAAAGGCGAAACGGCCGAGGAGCTCGCCGCGATGCTCGCCGCCGCGCAAGCCTCGATCGAGCCGCTGCGGGTGCAAGGCGCGGTCTCCATCCCAAGCTACAACGGCGCGCGCAAGCAACCGAATCTCGTGCCGCTGCTCGCGTTGCTCCTCGCTCGGGAGGGCGTGCCCACGCTCGTGCACGGGGTGACCGAGGACCCCGGCCGCGTGACGAGCGCCGAAATATTCGCGTGCTTGGGCATCGCCGCGTCGAGTTCGCATGCGGACATCGAGACCGCCCTCGGCGAGCGCCGCGTCGCCTTCGCTCCCGTCGAGGTGTTGGCGCCCAAGCTCGCGCGCTTGCTCGCGTTGCGGCGCGTGATGGGCGTGCGCAACTCCACGCATACGCTGATCAAGATCTTGCAACCGTTCGCGCCGGCGGGCCTGAGGCTCGTCAACTACACGCACCCTTCGTATCGCGACAGTCTGGCCGCGCTCTTTCTCGGACATCCGCAGGCCGCCGCCGGGGGCGCCTTACTCGCCCGCGGCACCGAAGGCGAAGCCGTCGCCGACACGCGCCGCCAAGTGCAAATCGATTGGCTTCACGACGGCGTCGCCCAAACGCTCGTGTCGCCCGAACGGTCCTCGCCCGACGACATCGGCCCCGATTTACCGTCCGCGCGCGACGCCGAAACGACCGCGCAGTGGATCCGCGCGGTCTTGGACGGACATGCGCCGGTTCCTCCCACGCTCGAGCGCCAAGTTCAGGAAATCGTGCGGATTGTGCGAACCTGACGAAGCTTGTCCTGTTGACAGCGCCTTGCGCGCTGTCATAGAGTGCGCTTTATGTGTTCGATCCTGAACCCCCTCCGAATTACCTCCGGCCGCCTAGCGCGGCCCCTATCGCTACGACTAGCGTAAGCCAGGCGTAGCGCCGCGCTTCGTCCGCGCGGTCCTCCAGCAGTATCCCAAGCCGTTTTTCGTTTCACCCCCAAGCGCAGTTCCTTTACAACCCGTAGTCGTCAGCATTCGCCCGAGTACCGCTCGGACGGATCGCGAAATCGCCGACGTGGCAGCATCGCGTCCAAGCGCGAATCGGCCAGCCGCTCGATCCGCCGCGTTTCGCAAACGACCCGACGAACCGAGGTCCGTCATGCTTCGCAACCCTGCCGCAAAGTACCGCCCCTTCCCGCCCGTGCAGTTGGCCGGCCGCAAATGGCCCAATCGCACCATCGAGCGCGCCCCGATTTGGATGAGCACCGATCTGCGCGACGGCAACCAGGCCCTGATCGAACCGATGAGCATCGAGCGCAAGCTCGAGTTCTTCGAGATGCTCGTCGCCATCGGTTTCAAGGAGATCGAGGTGGGCTTTCCCTCGGCCTCGCAGACGGACTTCGATTTCGTGCGCAAGCTCATCGACGAAAAACGGATCCCCGAGGACGTGACGATCGAAGTGCTCGTGCAATCGCGCGCCGATTTGATCGCCCGTACGTTCGAGGCGCTGGAAGGCGCGCCCCGCGCGATCGTCCATCAATACAACGCGATCGCACCGTCGTTCCGCCGGATCGTGTTCAACGCATCGAAGGACGAGGTCAAGGCACTGGCGGTCGACGGTTCGCGGCTGATCAAGGAACAAGCCGAGCGGCGGCCCGGCACGCAGTGGACCTACGAGTACTCGCCCGAAACGTTCAGCATGACCGAGCTCGCGTTCGCGCGCGAAGTCTGCGATGCGGTCAGTGCGCTCTGGCGGCCGACGCCCGCGCGCAAGATGATCGTCAACCTGCCGGCCACCGTCGAGGCCGCGACGCCCAACGTCTTCGCCGACCAGATCGAGTGGATGGATCGCAACCTCGCCTACCGCGACAGCATCGTCTTGTCGGTGCACCCGCACAACGATCGCGGCACTGCGGTGGCGGCCGCCGAATTGGCGCTGTTGGCCGGCGCGGATCGCATCGAAGGATGCCTGTTCGGCAACGGCGAGCGCACGGGTAACGTCGATCTCGTTACGCTGGCCCTCAATCTGTATACACAGGGGATCGATCCGGGTCTGGACTTCTCCGATATCGACGCCGTGCGCCGCGTGGTCGAGCGCTGCAATGCGATCGCCGTCCATCCGCGCCACCCTTATGCGGGCGAACTCGTCTTCACGGCCTTCTCCGGCTCTCACCAAGACGCGATCCGCAAGGGCTTGGCGCAACAGCGAAGCGATCGGCTCTGGGAGGTGCCGTACCTTCCGATCGACCCGGCCGATGTCGGACGCGGCTATGAAGCGGTGATCCGCGTCAACAGTCAATCCGGCAAAGGCGGCGCCGCCTTCCTGCTCGAACAGGGACTCGGCTTCGCGCCGCCGCGCCGCGTGCAGATCGAGTTCAGCCAAGCCGTGCAGCGCATCGCCGACGACTCGGGTGCCGAAGTAACGGGCGAAGCCGTATGCACCCTCTTCTCGCGTGAATATTTCGAGGTGACCGGACCGGCCGAGCGCGTCGAGGCAAGCATCCGATGGCGCCACCGGGAGCTCGCCCGCATCGACACGGCCGCCGAGTACGAGAGCGGCGAAGCGTGGGTTCGCGCCATGGCAGATACGCTGTCGGGGGCCTCGGGCGAGCGCGTACGAATCGGCGACGTCGAGACCGCTCCCACGAGCGATGGACGCACCGCGGCTTTCGTCGCCTGCTCGCTGGAAGGCGGGGCCGATACGAGCGCCCAGGGCCCGCGCTACGGCGCCGGCGTGCACATCAATCCGGCAACGGCGGCCGCCGACGCGCTCGTGAGCGCGTTGAACCGGCTCCGATGGGAGCGAGCGCAAACCGACGAGGCGGCCGCGGCTTGAACGTTCGCCGAGCAACCGGCGCTTCGCCCGTCACGAGCGGGCGAGACGCACCGGCGCGCTGCGCGGCTCTACTCGAGTGCGCAGCGCGTCGCTTGCCAAGCGACGAGTCGCCAGTGTCCGCCTTCTTGGGCTTGGATGGCGGTATAGGCGATCGGGAACAGCAACGCGCCGTTGTTCGCCTCGATCTCCAACAGCGCGCGCCCCGTAACGACACAGGTATCGCTGCCGACGGGCAACACGTCTTGCGATTGCAACTCGATCTGCCGATACCGACGGTGCCCGCCGGAGATGGCGTCGATGAACTGCTGTTTCGTCTCGCGTTTGCCGTTGGTATGCACGAAACTCACGCTGTCGGACAGCAACTGATTGAGCAGGGGCACGTCGCCATCCACCATCGCGCGAAACCGATCGCGCTCGAGCGCCCGAATCGCCTCGATCACCTTTGCAGCCATCGCACCGCCCCCTTGCACCCGGCACGCAAATGCGCCGCCGTCAGAAGTTGTATTGCAGGTATAGCTGGGTGAAATTTATACCAGGATTCGGCTCTTTGATACCGGCATTGGAGACGTGCTGGTAGCGCAAACCCGCCTGATACTGCTGATGCGCGCCAAATTGTGCGCCGACGCCCACCACCTCCGTGAACTGGAAGGCCGTCGACACCGTGTACTCGTCGCTGATCGTCGGATGCGAAAGCAGGCGCACGCCCACGCCAGCCTCGATGTACGGACGGATGCCCCCTTGATTCTTGATGAACCGCACCATCGGCTGGAGACCGAGCGCATAGACGTCGTTGCGGGAAGCACCTTCGTTCGTATGCCAGTAGCTTAGATGGGCTTCGCCCGTCAGGCCGAAGTGCCAGCCGCCGGTGTCCCACCAGTTCAGGCCCGGGTCCCAGACGAAACCGAGATCGGCCTCCCGGACGCTGTGTTCCAAAGAGGTACCGACGCCGAGCTGGGCGCCGAACCGGTGCTCCGACGCCTGCGCGGTAGAGGCTTGCGCGTGCGCCGACGCCGCGGCGAGAAGCGTCGCGAAGGCCGCGCATCCCATTGCCTTGCCTTTGATGCGTATCAATTCGTTCTTCTTGTTCATCTCGATACTCCAACGAATGGGAGACATGTCGACTGATCCCTGTACGGCGCAGGGGGTCGAATGATCTTACTGTGGGCGAAGCCTTCGCGACGACGTCATTTCACACAACATAGTATTCAGGGCTCGCCGCCGGCTCCGGCACGTGCGCTGCATGTGCGACGAGCGACGAAACGGCGAACGGCGTAAAATAATCCCTATCGGAACGCAATTTCGATAGGCGTCACGGAACTTCGCCGCGAGAGCGGACTCGAATGCTTAGCACTCTGCAAAAGGGAGTGCTAATATCCTCCGTGGAGTTTGTCTTCGTGACTGAGCAGTTCTCTGTTTCACAAGGAGTTTCTTACGTGAGCAACGCTATGACCCTTCCGAATATCGTGCGCCCGGCGACCGCTAAGGCCGCTTCGGCAGGTGCAATGACGCTCGCGCCGTCGATGCTGCCCGGGCAGCTCGGCAACATCGACGCCTACATCCAGGCCGTCAACCGCATCCCGATGCTGAGCGCCGAGGAAGAACGCGAACTCGCCACCGATTACCGCGAGCAGGCCAGCCTCGACTCCGCACGCCGCCTGGTGCTTTCGCACCTGCGCCTCGTCGTGTCGATCGCCCGCAACTATTTGGGCTACGGGCTGCCGCACGCCGATCTGATTCAGGAAGGCAACATCGGTCTGATGAAGGCCGTGAAGCGTTTCGATCCGGAGCAAAACGTGCGCCTGGTGTCGTACGCGATCCACTGGATCAAGGCCGAGATTCACGAATACATCTTGCGCAATTGGCGCATGGTGAAGGTCGCGACGACGAAGGCGCAGCGCAAGCTGTTCTTCAATCTGCGCAGCCATAAACAAGGGTTGCAGGCGTTCACGCCCGACGAAATCGACGGTTTGGCGAAGGAGTTGAACGTCAAGCGGGAAGAAGTTTCGGAGATGGAAACGCGCCTATCGGGCGGCGACATCGCGCTGGAAGGGCAGATCGAGGATGGCGAGGAATCGTTCGCGCCGATCGCCTATCTGGCGGATTCGCATAGCGAACCTACGGCCGTGCTCTCCGCGCGTCAAAACGACCGCCTGCAAACGGATGGGATCGCGCAAGCGCTCGACTCGCTCGACGCACGCAGCCGGCGCATTATCGAAGCGCGGTGGCTGAATGTCGCGGATGACGGTTCGGGCGGCTCGACGCTGCACGAATTGGCCGACGAATTCGGCGTCTCCGCCGAGCGCATTCGTCAGATCGAAGCCAGCGCCATGAAGAAGATGCGCACTGCCTTGGCCGCATACGCCTAAGCGATTCACCTAGGCGGCACGCCGTTTCCCGGCGTATCGCCCCATTGCCGATCGATCCCGCCGCACCCTGTGCGGCGGGATTTTTTTATCCGTCACGCGAAGTTTCCCCCCTCCTCACGCGGCACAAATTTAGCGCCACATCACCCTGCGCTCTAGCGCCGCACCATTGTCGCAGGTCAATACCGGCCGCCCGACCCGGCTCTACGATCAACCGTAACGCATAGAACTCGCGCGTCCGCAGCCCCTCGTCACCGAGTCGAGCGCCGCGACCCGGGTTCTGCGAATACGGGATACGAGACCATGCGATCCACGCGCGCAACACCCGGTGTCGAAGCCGGCACCCAGTCCGATGCCTTGCGAGCGCCGCTTCGCGCAGCCTTCGCGCGCTTCACGCGCCGCCCTACCTTCGCGCGCGACATCACCCTCGTGCTGACGCTCAAGCTCCTGCTCTTGATGGGACTCAAGCTCGCATTCTTCGATCACCCTCGCGCTGCGGATATGTCCATGCCCCCCGCCGCAGTCGCTCAGGCACTGCTTTCCTCTCCTGCCTCTCGCGTGCCACAAGGAGTCGGCCATGCTCAGTAGTGAAGTTGTCGATCTATCCCGCCTCCAATTCGGAGTTACCGCGCTGTATCACTTCTTATTCGTCCCGCTGACGCTCGGGCTTTCCTGGCTGCTCGTCATCATGGAAGCCGTCTATGTCATGACGAATAAGACCGTCTATAAAGACATGACCCAATTTTGGGGCAAGCTCTTCGGCATCAATTTCGCAATGGGTGTCACGACGGGCATCACGCTCGAATTTCAGTTCGGCACCAATTGGGCCTATTACTCGCACTACGTCGGCGATATCTTCGGCGTGCCGCTCGCCGTCGAAGGCCTCATGGCATTTTTCTTGGAGTCGACCTTCGTCGGCCTATTCTTCTTCGGCTGGAATCGGCTCTCGAAAGTGCAGCATCTGAGCGTGACGTTTCTCGTCGCCCTCGGCTCGAATCTCTCCGCGCTATGGATCCTCGTCGCGAACGGATGGATGAACAATCCGGTGGGCGCGGCGTTCAACTACGAGACGATGCGCATGGAGCTCACGAGCCTGTTTGCCGTCATCTTCAATCCGATCGCGCAAGTCAAGTTCGTGCACACGGTGTCGGCCGGCTATGTGACCGCGTCGATGTTCGTACTCGGCATCTCCGCGTGGTATCTGCTCAAGCGCCGCGACGTCGAATTCGCGCTGCGCTCCTTTACGATCGCCGCCGGCTTCGGGCTCGCCTCGACGCTATGCGTCATCGTGCTCGGCGACGAGTCGGGCTACAACACGGGCGAAGTCCAAAAGGTGAAGCTCGCCGCGATCGAAGCAGAATGGGAAACGGCAACGCCGCCTGCCGCATTCACGATATTCGGGATTCCTAATCAATCCGAGCAACGTACCGATTACGCCCTTCGCGTGCCTTACGCGCTCGGCTTGATCGCCACGCGCTCGATCGACGAGCCCGTCGTCGGCTTGAAGGATCTTGCGGCCTCGGCTGAGGCGCGCGTCAAAAACGGCATGCTGGCGTACGCCGCTTTGCAGCAACTCAGGCAAGGCGACACGTCCGCCTCGGCGCGTTCCGCGTTCGATGCGCATAAGGCCGATCTGGGGTACGGCCTGCTGCTCAAGCCGATCACGCCGCGCGTAATCGATGCAACGCCCGCACAGATCCACGATGCGGCGCAAAGCACGATTCCGCCGGTCGCACCGATCTTTTTCTCGTTCCGATTGATGGTCGGTCTCGGCATCTTGTTCCTTGCGACGTTCGTCTACGCGTTCTGGCTTTGCGCACGCAAGGGCGTGCTCGACGAACGCCGCCGCTGGTTCCTGCGATGGGCCGTTTGGGCGATTCCGCTGCCCTGGCTTGCGGCCGAATTCGGCTGGGTCGTGGCCGAGGTGGGCCGTCAGCCGTGGACGATCGCCGGCATCTTGCCGACCAATCTCTCGGTATCTAGCCTCACCGCGACCGACGTCTACCTGAGTCTCGCCGGCTTCGCGCTCTTTTACACGGCGCTATTCGTCATCGAGATCACGTTGATGTTCAAGTACGCGCGCCTCGGCCCCGCCTCGCTGCATACCGGCCGTTATGCGGCGGAGCCGCGTGCCGCTTCGACGGTCGCGAGCGACACGCCCGCTTGACCCACATGCTTGTATCGACCTGAATCGATCAAAGGACCATCATGGACTACGCAACGCTCAAGGTGATTTGGTGGGCGCTCATCGGCACGCTGTTGATCGGTTTCGCGCTGACCGACGGCTTCGATATGGGCACGGCCATCGTGCTGCCGTTCGTCGGCAAGACCGACGACGAGCGGCGTATCGTCGTCAATACCGTCGGCGCGACCTGGGAAGGCAATCAAGTCTGGCTCATCACAGCCGGCGGCGCGATGTTTGCAAGCTGGCCGCTTGTTTATGCCGCCTCGTTCTCGGGCTTTTACTTCGCGATGCTGCTCGTGCTGTTCGCGCTGTTCTTCCGCCCGGTCGGCTTCGACTACCGCAGCAAGCGCGCCGATCCGCGCTGGCGCTCGGCCTGGGATTGGGCGCTGTTCGCGGGAGGCTTCGTGCCGGCGCTCGTGTTCGGGGTCGCGTTCGGCAACCTGTTGCAAGGCGCGCCGTTCGCGTTCGACAACGAGATGCGCTCAACGTATCACGGGTCATTCTTTGCGCTGCTCAATCCGTTCGCGCTGCTGACCGGGTTCGTGAGCTTGTCGATGCTAATCGCGCACGGGGCCGCCTTCGTCAAAATGAAAACCGACGGCGCCGTGGCGGCACGCGCCTCGCTCGCGCTGCGCGCGTCGAGTTGCGTCGCCTTAGTCACGTTCGCACTCGCGGGCGCCTTGATCGCCACGTCGATCGCGGGCTATCGAATCGAAAGCGCGCCCCCGCTCGACGCGATCGCCAATCCGCTGCTCAAGACGGTCGATCGGGGTAACGGGCTATGGCTCGCGAACTACGGCCGCTTTCCGTGGATGATGACTGCGCCCGCACTCGCGTTCGCCGCCGGGCTCGCCGCTTTCGCGCTCGCACGCTCTCGCTTCGAGAAAACGGCATTCATCGCGACCGGCCTCATGATCACCGGGATCATTCTCACGGCGGGCTTCTCGATGTTCCCGTTCATCATGCCCTCCTCTTTCGACCCGAAGAGCAGCTTGACGCTCTGGGATTCGACCTCGAGCCGGCTAACGCTGCAAATCATGCTTGCGGCCGTGGTCGTGTTCTTGCCGATCGTGCTCGCCTATACCTCGTGGGTGTATCGCGTCATGCGCGGCAAGGTAACGCAAACGGCACTCGAAGAAAATCGGCACTCGATGTATTGAGTGCGAATCGATCGGATCCGAAAGATTTCAAACCCAGTCAGTTAGGAGAGCAAATCATGTGGTATTTCAGTTGGATTCTCGGCATCGGCGTTGCTCTGGGGTTCGGCATCATCAACGCCATGTGGCTCGAATCGAGAACCGAAAAGGCTACCGTGCAAGCCAAGCGCTCACGCGCGTAGCCGCAAAAAAACGGCGCCTAGGCGCCGTCTTCGTGGGTATGACGCTTGGACCGGCGCGTCGCGAACGAAGCGCCGGTTCCTGCGCTTAAACCGGCTGCGGCGAGGGGCCGCCCGAAGCCGGCAACCGCGTGGCCAGTTGCTGCGCGTAACGTTGCGCAGCCGGACCGCAAACGATGTGAAACGTATCGGCCGACACCCAAGCCACGTCGAGCGCGGCAAGCCTCTGACGATCGACGGCGGCCGGATCGCGTACGACCACGCGCAACCGGGTGGCTGCCACCGGATCGAGCGCCACGACGTTCGTCGCACCGCCGAACACGGCGAGCCAACGCATCGGGTCCGGATCGAGCGGGCCGGCTTGGCCGTCGGCCACCTTTGCGGCCGCGGGGGCCGACGCTGCCGATGCCGCGGCGGCGGCGCCGCCCGCGATGACGGCACGCATTTCATCGGCAATCATATCGGCCTCGGGCCCGATCACCACTTGCACGTTGCGCGCGTCGCGCTTGAGCACGCCGCGAGCACCGGCTGCCTTCAGCGCGGGTTCGGAAATCTTCTCCGCATCGACAACCGACAAACGCAGGCGCGTCGTGCAGGCATCGACCAGCGTCAGGTTCTGCGCGCCGCCGAGCGCGGCGATATAGCGATCGGCACGCGAGGCTGCCGCGCCCGCGGCCGGCGCGACGTAGCCGCCCGCTGCGAACGATTCGACTTGCGCTTCGGTCGTGGCGCTTTCGCGGCCCGGCGTAGCCATGTTGAACTTGCGGATGAAGAAGCGGAACAAGCCGTAGTACACGACGCCATAGGCGAGGCCGATCGGAATCGCGAGCCAGCCCTTCGTCGACAGGCCGTAGTTCAGCACGTAGTCGATCGCACCGGCCGAGAACGTGAAGCCGAGGTGAATGCCGAGCGCTTGGCAAATCGCCAGCGACAAGCCCGTCAGCACGGCGTGGATCACGTAGAGCACCGGGGCGAGGAACATAAACGTGTACTCGACCGGCTCGGTCACGCCCGTCAGGAACGAGGTGAGCACCATCGACAGCAGCAGCCCGCCTACCAGCGCGCGGCGTTCCTTCGGCGCTTCATGGAACATGGCCAAGCACGCGGCCGGCAAGCCGAACATCATGATCGGGAAGAAGCCCGTCATGAAGCCGCCCGCGGTGGGGTCGCCCGCGAAGAACCGGTGCAGGTCGCCCGTCACCGCCGCGCCGCCGCCCGGGGGCGTGAACGTGCCGAACACGAACCATGCGAGCGAATTGATGATGTGATGCAGACCCGTGACGAGCAGCAACCGGTTCAGCGTACCGTAGACGAACACGCCGATGGCGCCCGCCGTCGTCAGCCAGTGGCCCGTCGCATCGATCGCCAATTGCACGGGCTGCCAGACGTAGCCGAAGACGAGGCCCAGCACCACGCAGGCAAGCCCGGTGACGATCGGCACGAATCGCTTGCCGCCGAAGAAGGCCAGGTAATCGGGTAGCTTGATGTCCTTGTACCGGTTATAGAGCAGCCCGGCCACGACACCCGCGATGATGCCCGAGAGCACCCCCATGTTCAGCTTGTCGTTGATGTCCTTCATGACGGCGATTTCGACCAGATAGCCGATCGCGCCCGCAAGCGCCGCCACGCCGTTGTTCTCTTTTGCGAAACCCACCGCGACGCCGATGGCGAAGAGCAGCGGCAAATTGTCGAAAATCGTGCCGCCCGCGTCGGCGATCAGCTTGATATTCAAAACGTCGGCCTGCCCGAGCCGCAGCAAAATGCCCGCAACGGGCAATACCGCGATCGGCAGCATCAGCGCTCGCCCTAAGCGCTGTACCTTTAGAAATGGGTTCGCATCCATTGAATCCTCCGGTTGGTCTGTCTCGTCGTTGCTACTTTTAGTCTATCGTCTCAATGCGATTTCGGCCGCTAATTAGTTAGGATTCCTAATAGTTAGGATTTTCCGACTAGTCGAGCGGCCAAATTTCGCGGCTTGCTGCTCTTACCGCCTGCGCCGAATCCAGCGCGAGCAAATCGCTCGCGCGCTGCCGGCACAGTTGATAATCCAGGGTACGCACGCGTGCCTTGATACCCGGCACCGCGACGGGGTCCACCGACAGCTCGGTGACGCCGAGGCCCACGAGCAACGGCACGGCCAGCGGATCGCCCGCGAGCGCGCCGCACACGCCCACCCATTTTCCGTGCTTGGCGGCGCCTTGCGTGGTGTGGTCGATCAAGCGCAGCACGGCCGGGTGCAAGCCGTCCGCTTGCGCCGCGAGATCGGCCTGGCAGCGGTCCATCGCCAGCGTGTATTGCGTGAGGTCGTTCGTGCCGATCGACAGGAAATCGGCATGGCGTGCGAGCTGGTCGGCCAGCAATGCGGCCGACGGTACCTCGATCATCACGCCCACTTCGACGGGATCCGTGCGCCCGAGCGCGCGGGCGAGATCGTCGATCCGTTTGCGGATGCGCACGAGTTCGCCCGCATCGGTCACCATCGGCAGCAAGATGCGCACGCTGCCGTGCGGCTGCACCGCGATAAGGCCGCGCAACTGGTCGTCGAGCAAATCGGGCCGCACTTGCGCCAGCCGGATGCCGCGCAACCCGAGCGCCGGGTTGGTTTCCGGCGGCAGCGTCAAATACGGCACCTCTTTATCGGCGCCGACGTCGAGCGTTCGGATAATGGCCGTGCGCCCACCCAACGCATCGACGATCGCTTGGTAACTTTGCCGATGCTCTTCGACATTGGGCGCCGATTCGCGATGAATGAAAAGCAGCTCCGTGCGCAACAAGCCCACGCAATCGGCCCCGTTATCGACTGCCGTGCGCGCATCCTCGATCGTCGCGATATTCGCGGCGACTTCGATCGAGCGGCCGTCGCGCGTTGCCGCCGCTTGGCCCGAGGTACGGCGGTTTGCCTCGCGCACGCCGGCCAGGCGCTGGCGCTCAAGCCGCGCGCGTTCGACGTCGAGTTCGGTCGGCGCGTATTCGAGCCGGCCGGCGCTGGCGTCGACAACGACCTGGGTGCCGTCGGGAATCGCATGCAAGGCATCGCCTACGGCGACCAGCGCGGGAATGCCGAGTTGCCGGGCGATGATCGCGGCGTGCGAGGTCGCGCCGCCCGCGGCCATCACGAGCGCCATGACGCGCGCGCGGTCGAGCGAGGACAGATCGGAAGGCGTGAATTCGGTCGCGGCCAGCACCGCTTCGTCCGGCAGCGCGCGGGCGGCGGGATTCGTGTAGCCGAGCGCGCGCAGCACGCGCTTTTCGATATCGCGCAGATCGGCGGCTCGCTCGGCGAGCAACATGTCCTCGACCTGCGCCAACACCGCGATCTGCGCGCGAATCGCCTCACGCCAGGCAAAACCGGCGCTCTTGCCGAGGCTGATCAGGTCGCGCGCAGCATCGATGAGCGTCGGATCCTCGAGCAACACGCGATGGACGGCAAAGATTCCGGCTTCGCCGACGGCGCCGCGCGCGGACGCATCGCGCACCGTCGTATTCAGCTCGGCGTCCACGGTCGCGAGCGCACGATCGAGCAAGCGGCTCTCCGCCGCCGGCGTACCCGCCGCCAATTCGGGCGGGGCAAACTCGGAGTCGTCCCAACGCACGAGCTTGCCCACCGCGATGCCGGGTGCGGCGCACACGCCCGCAAGCGTATTCGGATCGAGCGGCACGCCCGCCGGACGCAACGCAGCCCCCGGGGCCGGCGACTTCATGCGAGCCGGCGTTTCCTCGAACTCGCCATGCACCTCGCGCAGCAGCTCGCGCGCCACGGCATCGACCGCCTGCGCCGCATCGCGGCCCGTGCCGATCACCTCGACGCTCGCGCCCTCGCCCGCGCCCAGTCCGAGCAAGCCCACTACGCTCTCGACGTTCGCCTGGCGCCCGTCATGGTGCACCTCGACGCGCGCTTGCAGCCCGCGCACGGCTTCTCGCGCACGCGCGGCCGGGCGTGCATGCAGCCCGCCGGCCTGAACCAGCTTGATCGTGCGGTTCGCTTGCACCTTCACTTCGCTCGGCGGCGTAGCGGCGGCGGCCGCGGTGCCGCCTTTCGCGCGCAGGGCGAGTAGCATCGTCGCGCCCGCCGTTGCACGGCCCGAGGCACGCTCGACGACGTCGAATGCATCCGAGTTCGCAATCGCGATCACCGAGACGAGACTTGGGGCTTTCGTCCCGACCGCGTCTTGGTCGAATTCGATCAGCAAGTCGCCGGCTTTAACGTGATCGCCTTGGGCCACGTGCGCGACGAAACCTTGTCCGCCCAGCTCGACCGTGTCGATGCCGATGTGCAACAAGATCTCCGCGCCCTCGGGCGTTTGCAGCGTGACGGCGTGCCCGGTACGAGCCAAATGCGTGATCACGCCCGCGCAAGGCGCGAGCAGGCGCCCTTCGAGCGGATCGATCGCGATGCCGTCACCGAACATGCCGCCGGCGAACACGGGGTCGGGCACGTCGGCGAGTGCAACGACCGGCCCCGTCAGCGGTGCGAGCAAAACCACTTTGTCCGGGGATTGATTCATTAATCGGGACTCCTCAGCACGTTCCATCCGCATCTCTCGCTCAGTGGGTTTCGGTGATCTTGTTCAAATGGCGCGGGGCATCGGGATCGCGCCCGCGCGCCGCGGCGAGTTCCGCCGCCATCACATAGAAGGTTTGGATTGCCGCGATCGGGTCGAGCGACACGTGGTGACTCGTGGCGAGCGGCAACTGCGCGTCGGCGACATCGCTCGGCGCGGCAAGCAGCACGCGCGCACCGCGCGCGCGCATGTCGGCGGCGAGCCGGATCAAGCCCGCTTGTTCGGGGCCGCGCGGGGCGAAGACGAGCAGCGGATAGTCGCGGTCGATCAGCTCCATCGGGCCGTGACGCACTTCGGCGCTCGAGAACGCTTCGGCTTGAATGCCCGAGGTCTCCTTTAACTTGAGCGCCGCTTCCTGCGCGATCGCGAGGCCCAGGCCGCGGCCGATCACGATCATCCGTTCGACGCCGCGCAGCGCGTCGACAGCCGGCGACCAATCGAGCGCGGCCGCATCGCGCAGCGTATCGGGCAGCGCGCGCAATGCGTCGAGCAGCATCGAATCGCGCTGCCAGTACGCCACGAGCTGCGCCGAAATCGACAGCATCGCGATATAGCTTTTCGTCGCGGCCACCGAGCGCTCCGGTCCGGCGAGCAGCGGCAGTTGCCATTCGCAGGTGTCGGCAAGCGGCGATTCGGGTGCGTTCACCACGCTTACGGTCAGCGCGCCGGCCTCGCGCAGCACTTTCATCGTGCCGACGAGATCGGGGCTGCGGCCCGATTGCGAAAACGCGATCGCGAGCTCGCCCGCCACGCGCAGCGGTGCCGCTTGCAGCGTCGCGATCGACATCGGCAGCGAGGCCACGGGCAAGCCGATACGGCTCATCGCGAGGCTCGCGAAATAGCTCGCGGCATGATCGGAACTGCCGCGTGCGATCGTCAGCGCGACGTGACGCGGCGCGCTCGCCAGTTGCTCGGCCAGTTGCTCGACGCGAGCGCTGTCGGCGCATTGGGCCGACACGACGGCGCTCGCGGCAAGCGCCTCTTTAAGCATATTCGACAATCTGTTCCCCTTCGACGTAGGTCGCGGCCAGCGTTAGGTCGCGTTCGAACACGACAGCGTCGGCCCATGCGCCGCGCGCGAGACGGCCCCGATCTTCGATGCTCAGATAGTCGGCGGCATAGCGCGACATGCGGTTCGAGACATCGGCGAGCGGCAGCCCGAGCGAGACGAGATTGCGTAGCGCATCGTCCATCGTGAGCGTGCTGCCCGCGAGCGTCCCGTCGGCCAAGCGCACGCCGCCCAGACACTTCGTGACGTGCTGGCTGCCGAGGCGGTACTCGCCGTCGGGCATCCCCGTCGCCGAGGTACTGTCGGTCACGACATAAAGACGCGGAATGGCGCGCATCGCCGCGCGAATCGCGCCGGGATGCACGTGCAACAAATCGGGAATGATCTCGGCGAACTCGGCATGCGCGAGTGCCGCACCGACGAGCCCGGGGTTGCGGTGATGCATCGGCGACATCGCATTGAACAAATGCGTAAAGCCGCATGCACCGTGCTTCATCGCGGCCACCGCGTCGTCGTAAGTGGCGAGCGAATGGCCGAGCTGAACGCGCACGCCGCGCGCAACCATCTCCGAGATGATCTCCATATGCCCCGAGATTTCAGGGGCGAGCGTAACGACGCGGATCGGCGCGACGGAGAGGTACTTCAGCACCTCGTCGAGCACGGCGGACACGGCGGCGTCGGGCTGCGCGCCGAGCTTGCCCGGATTGATATAAGGCCCCTCGAGGTGCACGCCGAGCACGCGCGCGCCGCCCGGCGTGCGATTGCGCGTCACGTCTCCGAGGTTTGAAACGACGGCGAGCAATTCGTCGCGCGGCGCCGTCATCGTCGTGGCGAGCAAGCTCGTCGTTCCATGACGCGCGTGGGTACGCGCGATCGTTTCGATGGCGTTACCGGCCTCCATCACGTCGGCTCCACCGCCGCCGTGAACGTGCAAATCGATGAAGCCGGGCAGGATGTACGGTTCGCCGTTCGTCGACGGATCGACACTCGAGCCTTCGAGCGCCGTGATCCTGCCGTTCTCGAAATGCAGCGTGCCGCGAATCCAACCGTCCGGCGTAAGGATGTTTCCGTTCAGCATGGGATTGCTATCTCAAATAAAGCTCGAGTGCGCGAGCCGTGCGCACTGTCGTTGCGGACTCACGCGCCCACAGCGGTCGTGCTCGAGGAGGGCCATGAAATTGGAGCCCATTATATAACCAGATTAGTACCAGTCAATTTCAACAATCAGTACCGAGCAAGAGACGCCGATCCCTTGTCCGGCAAGGACTTTGCGCGAAATCGCTCTGCCGCGGGCGGCGTTTAGCGGCATCGGGATTTACCCGCACAGCATACCAATCTCACCGAATCGAGGGCGCATCGCAACGATCTCGACGCGTACCGTTCGGGTAGTAGGACCGGTTAGGTACCACCCAGTTTGCGGAGCAAAACTTGTTTGTTGACGACGATCCCATATAGTTCTGACTAATCTAGTCGATACGGTGACGTCCGCATTGATCGAAACCACTTTGCAGCACCGCGCCGAAGCGGTGCGCCATTTCAATCGCTTCTACACGCAGCACATCGGCGTGCTGCATGAGTTTCTACAGAAGAGTCCGTTTTCGTTGACGGAAGTCCGGGTACTGCGCGAGCTGACACTCGGTACCGTTTCCACCGCAACCGAACTCGCGCGCGTACTGGGGCTGGACAGCGGCTATTTGAGCCGTTTGCTTACGAGCTTCGAGCGCCGGCAACTGATTACGCGCCGCCAATCGGAAGCCGACGCACGTCAATCGCTGCTCGAATTGACGCCCGAGGGGCGCGCCGCCTATGCACCGCTCGAAGTCGCCGCTATCGATGAGGTCTGCGGAGTCTTGAAACGACTTTCGGCGGCCGGCCAGGAGCAGTTGATCGCCGCCATGCGCATCATCGAACGGCTGCTCGACCGAATGCCGCGGCGCGCGGCCTTCTCGCTGCGCGCGCCGAGGCTTGGCGATTACGGATGGCTCGTCCATCGGCAATCGCTCCTGTTCGGTGCCGAATACGGCTGCGATCTGGGTTTCGAGGCATTCGCGGCCCAGGAAATGGCGGAGCTTTCTGGACTGCGCGATCGCAGCCGGGCGATGTGCTGGATCGCCGAGCAACAGGACACCGTCGTCGGCGCCGCCTTCGTGACGGCCCTATCCGACCATGCTGCGCGCATGCGGCTGCTCTATGTGGAGCCGGAGTCGCGTGGTTTAGGTATCGGGACGCTGCTCGTGGGGCAGAGCATCGGGTTCGCCCAGCGGGCCGGGTACGAGACGCTGACCTTGACGACGTGCGGCCTGTTGAACGACGGACGCCGCGTGTTCGAGCGGGCGGGGTTCAGTTGCGTCTCGACGGAACCGGAACGGCGCTTCGGCCGCAATCTCGTCGCGCAAACCTGGGAACGCAAGCTTTAGCGGGGCGCAGCGCACCATAAAAAAACGCCACGCGGGAACGTGACGTTTTTCTCGTTCGCGGAGAGAGGCCACATCGACATATCGCCCATGCCGGCAACCTCCCTAGCGCACATCGTTCAGAACGAAGGCACCATCGCGCCCTTGAACTGCGTGGTAATGAACGCGCGAACTTCGGGCGATTGATAAGCGGCCACGAGCTTTTTCACCCACGGCTTGTCCTTATCCTGCGCACGAACGGCGATCAAATTCGCATACGGACTGTGAACGTCTTCGCGTGCGATCGCATCCTTCGTCGGCGAGAGTCCCGCCGCCAGCGCGTAGTTCGTGTTGACCACCGCGGCATCGACATCGCCGAGCGAGCGCGGCAATTGCGCAGCATCCAACTCGAGCAACTTGAACTTCTTCGGATTGTCCGCGACGTCGAGCGTGGTTGCGCTGTTACCGTTCGTGCCGGCGCCGGCCTTGAGCTTCAGCAAGCCTTGCGCTTGCAGCAGCAACAGCGCGCGGTTCTCGTTCGACGGATCGTTCGGAATCGCGATCTTCGCGCCTTGCTGCAAATCCTTTACCGATTTGAGCTTCTTCGAATAAATGCCGATCGGCGAGATGTACGTCAGGCCGGCTGTGACGATCTTGTAGCCGCGCTGCTTCACTTGGCTGTCGAGGTAAGGCTGATGCTGGAAGCTGTTGGCGTCGAGGTCGCCCGCATCGAGCGCCGCATTCGGCTGCACGTAGTCGTTGAACGTCACGATCTTGACGTCGAGTCCTTCGCGCTTCGCCACTTTTTGCACGACGGCCCAGGTTTGTTCGTCGGGACCTGCGATCGTGCCGACCTTGACGACTTGGTCCGCATGAGCGGCCGAACCGGCGAGGAATGCCGCGCCCGCCGCGACCGTCGAGAGGAGCTTAAGAAGCGTTCTGCGTTGCATAAAATCTCGCTTTCTTTATAGGAAAAATAAGAAGACGCCGCCATGGTGTCATAGCCGTCTCGCAAAGTGAAATACGTTGATCGCATATTCATATGCGGATCGGACCATGCGGCGAATTCATTTAGGAGGACGAATCAATACGGCAGGAACGAAAAAGCGACCGAATCGGTCGCTTTTCGTAGGCTCACGCGATAGCCGCCAGGGCGGATCACTCGAGCAGCAATTTCAGGTCGTGAACCCAGGGCTGCGCGCCCTGCCCGTCGCGGGCGAACAAACGGAGTTGTCCCGAGGGATCGAATACGTAACTCGCCGCAGTATGGTTCATCGTGTAGCTGTCCGGCGTCTTGCCCGGCACTTTGGCGTAATAGACACGGAAATCTTTCGCGACCTTCGCCAGTTGCGCGTCGTTCGGCCGCAGGCCGACGAACGAAGGATCGAAGGCGTGCACGTATTGCGAGAGCACCTGCGGCGTATCGCGCTCGGGGTCCACGGTCACGAAGAGCACTTGCACCCGTTTGGCGTCGGGCCCGAGTTGCTGCATGGCCTGCGTGAGCTCCGCCATCGTCGTCGGACAAACGTCCGGGCAATGCGTATAGCCGAAAAACAGCACGACGGCCTTGCCTTTGTAATCGGCGATCGTACGGAGCTTGCCGTCGGTATCGGGCATCGAAAAATCGGTGCCGAATTGCTTGTTCCCCGTCAGGTCCAAGTTTTGGAACGCCGGCGCGCTCTTACCGCAGCCGGCGACTACGAGCGCGGCGCCGACGAGGCATGCCGCGAAAATCGCGCGCGAGGCGCGTATCAGCGAAAGCTTGAACATAAGAGGTCAAAGACCGATCAGACCGCGCGCATAGTGATCGACGAGCAGTGCGGCGAAGAGTAGCGACAAATAGACGATCGAATACCGGAAGGTCTTGCGCGCGAGGGCGTCGGAGTATTCGCGATAGATCTTCCATGCGTACGCGAGGAAGATAGCCCCGAGCAAGACCGCCGAGACGAGATAGACAAGCCCGCTCATTCCGGAGACGAACGGCATCAACGTCACCGCGAACAAGATCACCGTATAGAGCAGGATATGCAAGCGCGTGTACTGCTCGCCGTGCGTATTGGGCAGCATCGGCAGCCCGGCATTTTCGTAATCCTTGCGGCGATAGAGCGCGAGCGCCCAGAAGTGCGGCGGCGTCCAAACGAAAATGATCAAGACGAGGATCCAGGCGTCGCCGGGAACGTGCCCCGTGACAGCCGCCCAACCGAGCGCGGGCGGCATCGCACCCGATGCGCCGCCGATCACGATGTTCTGCGGCGTAGCGGGCTTGAGCAGCAGCGTATAGATGACCGCGTAGCCGATGAAGGTGGCGACCGTCAGCCACATCGTCAACGCGTTCGTGAGCGCATACAGGATCCACATCCCCACGCCGCCGAGCACGGCCGAGAACAGCAGGATCTGCGTCGTCGTGATCTCGCCTCGCGCCGAGGGGCGCCAAGCGGTACGACGCATCATCGCATCGATCTTTTGCTCGACGAGACAGTTGATCGCGAACGCGGCGCCGGCCGTCAGCGCGATACCGACGGTCCCGCCGACGAGCACGGTCCAAGGCACCATGCCCGGTGTCGACAAAAACATGCCGATGACCGCGCAAAAGACGGCGAGTTGCGTCACACGAGGCTTCGTGAGCGCGAGGTATTGAGCGATGCGGGAGCCCGGATGACGGGCGAATGTCGTGCTTTCCATGGGATCACGCAGGTGCGGCCTCGCGCGGCGAAACTGCGGCGCGGCCAAGTCGGCTGGAAGCGGTTCGAAAGTTTAGCACAACGACCAGCAACAGCAGGACCGCCGCACCGCCGTTGTGCGCGACGGCGATCGGCAGCGGCCATTGAAGGACGATGTTCGATAGGCCCGTCGCAAATTGAAGCGCGAGCACGAGCAAGACGCCCGTGGCCGGACGCCGCAGCGATTCGTAGCGGCGCAGTTTGAAAGCGAGGATGGCTAGATAGGCGATGACGACGGCGGCGAACGTGCGATGGGTCCAGTGAATGGCCACCAGCGCGTCTTGCGTAATCGCCTCGCCGTCGCCGGTCATGCCGAGCGCACGCCAGAGATGAAACCCTTGCGCAAAATTCATCGGGGGCACCCATTGACCGTTGCAGGTCGGGAAATCGGTGCAGGCGAGCACCGCATAATTCGTGCTCACCCAGCCGCCCAGCGCCAGCTGCGCGATCAAGAGCACGAGACCTCCCGCCGCCCACATGCGGTACCGCGCGATTTCAGGCTCGAAAACCGGCAACGGCGTAAGCCGCGCGGCAAACCACGCGAGCGAACCGAGCAGCGTCAAGCCGAGCAGCAAATGCGTCGTCACGATCACGGGCTGGAGCTTCATCGTAACGGTCCATGCGCCGAAGACGCCTTGAACCACGATCAAAAGCAGCAGCGATGTGGGCCACCAAGGCGAAACATGCAACGCCCGGCGTTTGATGCGCGCGATCCAGGCGCCGGCCGTCTGGGCGACGATGAGCACGCCGATCGCCATCGCGAAGTACCGATGGATCATCTCGATCCACGCTTTAACCATGCTCACGGGCCCGCTCGGCATCGCCGCGTGCGCGGCGCTAATTTGAGCGTGGGCGAGAAACGGCGACGCGGTGCCGTAACAGCCGGGCCAGTCCGGGCAGCCGAGCCCCGAATCGGTCAAACGCGTAAAGCCGCCGAACATAATCAGATCGAGCGTCAGAAACGTCGTGACCCAGACGAGCTTGCGAAATTTATCGTCGCTGCCCTTGATCCATACGTAGCTCAAAGGAAGCAGCGCGATGCAAAGCCCGGTCGCGGCCAGTTGCAGCAAGAACATCGAGTACCCTCCAATCGATCGGCGGCGTGCGCGTCAGCCGATACTGGACCACTTCAGCAGTCGAGTGATATCGCCCTTGATCTTGCTCGGATCGGGGTTCTTCGGAAACCGCATCATCAAGTTGCCGTTCGGATCGACGAGATAAATGTGATCCAGATCGGTCGCACCCGGCTGCGCCGGCAACCAAGCCGACAATGCGGCCGGATCGGCCACGAACTTGGCGGTATCCGGATAGGCATGCGCGATGGCGTCGGGCACGGCGCCGGCGTCGGTGCGCAGCCAAACGGTGAGCATACGCTCGCGCTCGCCACCTTGCGCCGCGCGAATCTGCCGCATGAAGTAGAGCTTCGTTGCGCACGCTTGATCGCAAGCGCTGCGATCGACGCTGATCATAAGCCAGCGCCCTCTGAGCGACGCGAGCGGCATCGTCTTACCCGCCTCGTCCTTCACGATCAACGCGGCGGAAATCGGGCGCTGCGGCTCGATCAACGTGCCGTAGTTCGTCGATCCGCCCTTCGGCTTGATGACGTAGTACGTGAGATACGACGCGATGATCGGTGCGGCGCACACGAGCGCGATCAGCAGCACCATCCATCGGCCGCTCAGCCATGAGCCACGCTTGGACGACGGGGCCGCGCGTTGGCCGGCGGTGCGCTTCTTATCCTCGCGGGAACGTTCAGATGACATCGACAAGCGTCACTCCCTCTCAATTGCCTTTTTTCGCGGCACGCCTGGCCGCGTACAAGCCGAAGCCCAAAGCCGCGGCCGCCATGCCCCACCACTGGAGCATGTATCCGTAATTCGTCTCGACGCCCATCGCGGGCACCGGCCAGTCGCGCACTAGCGTATCGCCGTCGTCGCTCGTTTGTTCGATCACGAAAGGTTGGAGCGAAAGACCCGTTTCATGGCCGAAAGCGCCGACATCCAGGTTCTGCCGGATCTGTTGATGCGCAGCCGATCCGCCTTCGCCGAGTTCGAATGCACGCGACGCGTTCGCGCGCGCGATGCCTTCGATCGCAACCTCGCCCGACGGCGTACGGTACGGCGCCATCGTCGTGCGCACGTCGGCGTTGCGCGGCAGCCAGCCTCGGTTCACGAGCACATAGCCGCCGCCCGACATCGCGAACGGCATCACGACATAAAAGCCCGGTTGGTCGCGATACGGGCGATTGTCGAGATACACGACATGCTCGGGCATGAAGTGGCCCACCGCCCGCACGCGGTGATATTCGATCGAAGCGAGCGCAATCGGCTGCACGCCGATGGGCTGCGCCGGGGCATGTTCGTAGCGATCGATCTGAGCCTGCAACGCTTCTTTTTGATGCGCGCGATCGCGCTGCCAAAATCCGAGCCGGATCGTCACGGCCATGACGAGCAAAATCAGCAACGCGGGAACGAGACGAATTTTCATATTAGACGAGCCGCTCATCGGAAATCATCGGCCGCCCCTCGACATTGACGCGCGCGATCCGGCCCTCGACGGCCGCATGCACGTCCGACGCCGGTGCGATAATTGCATCGGTTGCTTTTTCTCGATTCCGAACATCGGTTGGTTCCATGCACATTTTCGTTGCCGTCGCTTTCATCCTCATCATCGCCAGTATGGTCTCGGCCCTTTATTTCATGATGAACGACCGGGGCAAGACCAAGCGGATGGTCTGGTCGCTCGCGACACGCGTCGGGCTGTCGATTTCCCTTTTCCTGTTCCTGTGGCTCGCCCACTGGCTCGGCTGGATCGATTACAGCCACGTGCCGCTCGGCCGCTAAACGGCCCTCATCCACCTTCTTGGCTGCGGCACATTGCCGCAGCAACCCCACCTAAAACGACAAACGCCGCCTCGATCGAGTCGCAGGCGGCGCGCGAGTACTGCATCCCGGTCGCGATCGCGCATGCGCGCGATGCACCAAGGCCCGTCCGCCCAGGCGAACGGGCCTGCTGCTGCATTACAGCCAGTAGACGACGACGTACAGACCCAGCCACACGACGTCGACGAAGTGCCAGTACCAAGCGGCGCCTTCGAATGCGAAGTGGTGTTCGGCGGTGAAGTGCCCGCGGATGAGCCGTACGAGAACGACCGTCAGCATCGTGCCGCCGAGGAACACGTGGAAACCGTGGAAGCCCGTCAGCAAGAAGAACGTCGAACCATAGACGCCCGAAGCCAGCGTGAGGTTCAACTCGTTATACGCGTGGAAATACTCGAACGCCTGCATGAACAAGAAGACGAGGCCGAGGAGAACCGTCGCGGCGAGCCAAGCGATGGCCTTCTTGCGATGGTCGTCGCGCAGGGCGTGGTGCGAGACCGTGAGCGTCGCGCCCGAGCTGAGCAGCAGCGCCGTGTTGATCGTCGGCACGGGCCACGGCACCATCCGCTTGAAGTGGCCGGCCAGCGCCGCGGGACCCTCGTTCGGCCACACCGCCGTGAAATCCGGCCAAATCAGCTTGTAGTCGAGGCTACCGAGTTCGTGCAGCGCGATCATGCGCGCGTAAAAGAGCGCACCGAAGAACGCGCCGAAGAACATGACTTCGGAGAAGATGAACCAGCTCATGCTCCAGCGATACGAGCGGTCGACGCGCTTGCCGTACATCCCGGTCTCGGATTCGCCGATGGCATCGCCGAACCAGTGCCACAGCACGAAGAGCAGCCACAGCAGGCCCGCGAACATCGTATACGGAGCCCAGGGCGTATCGTTGAGCCACAGGCCCAACGATCCGAGCATCACGAACACGCCAATAGATGCCGTGACTGGGTGCCGAGACGGATTCGGCACGAAGTAATACGGGCTCTCGTTTTGACCGCTCATTGTTGATTCTCCACTTCAGTCCAATTGTTTCGCTATTCGTCGGCGCGTCATGACCGCGCCGCTTCGCTTTTAAGTTGCTTCGCCGGGGCGATCGCTCAGCTCGTCACCATGTGCACCACGGCCACCAACACCGCGATGAACACGGCCGCCGCAATGATGGCCGCCGCAATCAGATGCAGCGGATTGAGCTGCGTATCGGCTTCATGGTCGGCTCGCCGGCGCACGCCGAAAAACGACCAGAGGACCGCCTTCATCGTCCTGGCAAAACTGCTCTTGCCGTTGGAAGTCATCGCGCTTGTCTCCAATCCTCACTCCGCTCTCTCGTCCGTCATGCGCCTTCGGCCGGCGCCGCTTCTTGCGCCGTCTTCCCCGCGCTACCCGTCCCGCTCGCCTGCACGCCCAACTCGAAGAACGTGTACGACAGCGTGATCGTCTTTACGTCGCGCGGCAGCTTCGGATCGACGAAGAAGACCACCGACATCTCGCGCGTCTCATGGGGCGCGAGCGTTTGCTGCTTGAAACAGAAGCATTCGATCTTCTCGAAGTACTGTCCGGCAACGGCCGGCGCGTAACTCGGGATCGCCTGGGCCTGCACCGTGCGGTTTTGGCCGTTCGTCACGCGGTACTTCACGACCGTCACGGCGCCCGGATGCACATCGAACGCGTTTTGCTCCGGCGTGAACGACAGCGCGCCGCGCGCGTTCGCGTCGAACTCCACCGAAACCGTACGGCTCATGTCGACCTGCGTATTTTTCGCACCGGCCGCCGTCACGTCGCGCTTCACGAGGCTGTTCGCCCCCGTGATATTGCAGATCGCGCGGTACAGCGGCACGAGCGCAAAACCGAAGCCGAACATCACCGCCGCCATCACGACGAGCTTGATCAGCATCGAACGGTTCAGCGTCCAATCGCTGCCGCGCGGAGTGGGCGTCGACATCTTTTCCTCGCTATGCGCCGAGCGCACGGCTCAATGCGACAACCACTGCCGCAGAACGGCACTCACAAAGAAGACGGCGACAACCGCAAGCAGAATCATCGCGAGCCGCAGATTGCCTGCGCGCATGCGCTCAGGCGTTCGTCTTTTTTGTGGGTGGTTCATCGTCAATTTCGTTACTGAGGCGAGGACGGCGCACCGCCCTCGCCTTGCTTTCGCGGCCAAGGCCGCCGGCTCGCAACGAGCCGGCAACCATCGGCCGATCGGATTACTCGACCGTCGGCGGGTTTTCGAACGTATGGAACGGAGCCGGGCTCGGAACCGTCCACTCGAGGCCCGTCGCGCCGTCCCACGGCTTGTCGGAAGCCTTCTCGAGTTCGCCGGCGCCGCGGTAAGCAGGCAGCACGACAGCGAACAGGAAGTAGACCTGCGCCAGACCGAAGCCGAACGCGCCGATCGATATCACTTGGTTCCAATCCGTGAACTGTGCCGGGTAGTCGGCATAGCGACGCGGCATGCCGGCCAGGCCGACGAAGTGCATCGGGAAGAACGTCAGGTTGAAGAAGATCATCGACGCCCAGAAGTGGATCTTGCCGCGCGTCTCGTTGTACATCCAACCCGTCCACTTCGGCGACCAGTAGTACCAGCCCGCGAAGAGCGCAAACAGCGACCCCGCGACGAGCACGTAGTGGAAGTGGGCCACGACGAAGTACGTACCGTGGTATTGGATGTCGAGCGGCGCCATCGCCAGCATCAGACCCGTGAAGCCGCCCATCGTGAACACGAACAGGAAGCCGATCGCGAACAGCATAGGCGATTCGAACGACAGCGAACCGCGCCACATGGTCGCGAGCCAGTTAAACACCTTCACGCCCGTCGGCACGGCGATCAGCATCGTCGCGTACATGAAGAACAGCTGCCCCGTCACCGGCATGCCCGTCACGAACATGTGGTGGGCCCAGACCATGAACGAGAGAATCGCGATCGACGCCGTGGCGTACACCATCGAGCTATAGCCGAACAGCGCCTTGCGCGAGAACGCCGGGATCACCTGCGACACGATCCCGAACGCCGGCAAGATCATGATGTAGACCTCGGGGTGCCCGAAGAACCAGAAGATGTGCTGGTACATCACCGGGTCGCCGCCGCCGGCCGCGTTGAAGAACGACGTGCCGAAGTGGCGGTCGAACAGCACCATCGTAATGGCGCCCGCGAGCACCGGCATCACCGCGATCAAGAGGTAAGCCGTGATGAGCCACGTCCAGACGAACATCGGCATCTTCATGAGCGTCATGCCCGGCGCGCGCATGTTCAGGATCGTCACGATGATGTTGATCGAGCCCATGATCGACGACGCGCCCATGATGTGGACCGCGAAAATCGCGAAGTCCATGCCCGGGCCCATCTGCGTCGACAGCGGTGCGTACAGCGTCCAGCCGGCGGCCGTCGCGCCGCCCGGCGCGAAGAACGAACCGACGAGCAGCGCGGCCGCGACCGGCAGCAGCCAGAAGCTGAAGTTGTTCATCCGCGCGAACGCCATGTCGGCCGCGCCGATTTGCAGCGGAATCATCCAGTTGGCGAAGCCGACGAACGCCGGCATGATCGCGCCGAACACCATGATGAGACCGTGCATCGTGGTGAGCTGGTTGAAGAACTCGGGACGCATGATCTGCAAGCCCGGCTCGAACAGCTCGGCGCGAATCATCAACGCCGCGACGCCGCCCACGAGGAACATCGTGAACGAGAACAACAGGTACATCGTCCCGATGTCCTTGTGATTGGTGGCGAACAGCCACCGCCGCCATCCGTGCGGCGTGGCGTGCGCATGGTCGTCGTGACCATGGCCCGCGGCTACATCGTGTCCGATGCTAGACATGAGAATCTCCTAGTGCAATTAGTGCGGCGACACGTCAAGCCGCTTGAGCGGTGCGGGCAGCGACCGCTTCCGGCTGTCCCTTAGCCATCCGGCTGGCCGTCACGGCGCCCTTCGCGCCGGTCGATGCCGTCGGTCCGCTCGCTGCCTGCGCGCCGCTCGCCGCGGGCGCGCCGCTGGCACCGGCCGGCGCGGCAGCCGCGCCCGAGAGGTGATCGCCGCCTTCGGGCATCTTGCCGTTACGGGCATCCGCCACCTGACGCGGTTGCAGGATGTCGCCCGTGTGGTTACCCCACGAATTGCGTTCGAACGTGATCACCGAGGCGATCTCGACGTCGTTCAGCGTCTTGCCCCAATTCGGCATCGCATTCTTGCCGTTCAGCACGATGCTGACGTGACCCGCGATCGGACCGTTGGCGATCTTGCTGCCGTCCAGCGCCGGGAATGCGCCCGCACCCTTGCCCGTGGGCTGGTGGCAGACCGCGCAATTGGACTTATAGACTTCGCCGCCGCGCTGCATGAGCTCGGCCATCGTGTAGGTACGATTCGGATCGTCGTTCGCGCCGGCCATCTTCTTCTTTTGGTCGTCGACCCACTTGGCGTAGTCGTCGTCCGAGAGCACCGTCACGACCACCGGCATGAACGCGTGTTCCTTGCCGCACAGTTCGGTACAGAAGCCGCGGTACGTACCGACCTTCTCGGCCTTGAACCAGGTATCGCGCACGAAGCCGGGAATCGCATCTTGCTTGACGCCGAACGCGGGCACGTACCAGGAGTGGACGACGTCGTTGGCCGTCGTGATGATGCGGATCTTCTTGTTTACCGGCACGACGAGCGCGTTATCGACTTCTTGCAAGTACGTATCGCTGATCGGCGCCTGACCGTTCACTTCGGAGCGCGGCGTGGTGAGCGTGGAGAAGAAGTTGATGCCTTCGCCCGGGCCCTTGATGTAGTCGTAGCCCCACTTCCACTGATAGCCGGTGACCTTGATCGTCAGATCGGCATTGCTCGTGTCCTTCATCGCGACGACGGTCTTCGTGGCGGGCAGCGCCATCAATACGACGATGATGAACGGCACGATGGTCCAGATGATTTCGACCGTGGTGCTTTCATGGAAATTCGCGGCCTTGTGTCCCTTCGACTTGCGATGCATGAAGATCGAATAGAACATCACGCCGAAGACGCCGATGAAGATCACCGTGCACAGCAGCAACATCATCATGTGCAGGTGATAGAGCTCTTCAGCGATTTTCGTCACGGGCGGCTGGAAATTGATCTCGTTGACGGCGGGGCCGCCCGGACTATCGCCGACTGCCAAGGCGGCATGCGCGCTGAGCAGCCCGCAAGACGCCAGCACGCCCATGAGGGCTCGCTTGATTGTTTTCATAGCTTCCTTACCCAAAATTTCCATTCAAACCCTCACCCCGCTCGACGTTCGGCTCGAGTCACCTCAACCGCATCGCGTCAGCGCCGCACGCAACTCGCTTGCGAACGACGCGCGCCGATATTGCGCGAGATGCACGCCGACCACGACCGCTTGCCCGCGCGACACGACCTTGATCGGATCGCGCGGCGATACACCGCGCTCGATCCGCACCCAACGCGGATTGAATTCGTACTGCGTCAACCGCTGCCCGCTCATCTGCTCGATCACGAGACGGTTCGGATAGAGCCGGATCCGCTCGTAGTCGACCGCATGGCGCGCATGAACCACAAACGCGGCGCCGACCGCCAGCAACTCGATGCCCGTGAACGGCAGCACAGGCCATGCACCGCACACGACCAGCAACAGCGCAATCGCCACCGAAAACAACGCCAACGACGCATAGAACCAAACGAACTGCCGCGGCGAAACCGCACAATTGCGCTTCATCAGCCAGTCTCGAAGGACCGGCTCCGCATCCGTCAGCAGGGTTGTCGCTCCCATCGCCGCCTCCCGCGCATGCCGTCAAACACACCGCGCTATTCGGGGCCTGCCACGCCGGATGTGGGGAACTCCGGGCGACAAACTGACGCATTATAGGCGCGTTCAATGGCATCCACAAGCAAACGACTATCGGGCTGCAAGCCAAGCGCGACAAGCCTTTGCGCGGTTTCGGCTACTTTTTTTGCGCGCCGTCCCGCCCCGTGATTTCGACCATAACGGATCACAACTTTACGATCCGCGACAAAGCGTCGCAGCCTGCTATTTTTGGCACCGCACCGGCGCGACGCTTACGTTGGCCGCCGCCGCCCGATGTCTTGCACCCGCACGATCGCGTGTCCGTCCGCCGTTTGGCGCGGCACGGCTTTCCACGCATGGCCGTAGATCACCTCGAACGTAAGCGCGATCGTGCCGTCCGCACGGCGGCGCGCCTCCAACGCCTCGAGCAGCGCCGCATGCAAGCGCCGGGCGCGCATCGGGCCGGCCGTGTCGCGCGCGTGCGGATAGGCGCCCCAGCGGCGCACGTCGGCGAGCAGCGACTGCGGCGACTTGTAGGTAATCGTCAGCGTCTCTTGATCCATCACGGGTATCTCGAACCCGCTCTCGACGAGCATGTCGCCCAAATCGTGCATATCGACGAAGTCGATCACGTGCGCGCGGCCGGGCAAACCATGCGCGGCTTCAATTTCCGCATAGGCGCCGCGCAGCTCGCGCAGGGTATCGGGGCCCAGTGTGCTGAACATGAGCAGACCGTTCGGCTCAAGCACGCGCTGCCACTCGGGCAACACGAGGTCAGGACGCGAATGCCAATGCAGCGCCAAGTTGGACCAAATGAAATCGAATGCGCCGGGCGCAAACGGCAACGCCGCGAAATCCGCCTGGGCGAGGCGCGGGCCGCGCACGCCGAGCGAACGCTGGAGCGCGGCCGGCAACAAGCGACGCCAGCCGGCATCCGCGCCCGCTTGCGGCAGCGCACCCGCGAGCATCGAATACGAAAGATCGACGCCGACGAGCGGCGCCTCGGGAAAGCGCTCGCGCAGCGCGGGCAAATCGTCGCCCAAGCCGCAACCCGCATCGAGCATGCGCGTCGGGCGCACCTTGATATAGTCGAGCCGCTCGCGCATGCGTTGCGCGATCTCGCGCGCAAGGAACGCCACGTCGCCGAACGTTGCTGCGCGGCGATCGAAGATCCGCCGCACAAGTCGGGAATCGTAGGCCGGACGGCCAGACTTTGCGGGTGTGAGAGACATGACGGTCAAACGTGCGAGGAGCCCGAAGTATACTCGCTCGCTTCGATCCGTCCAGCGAGGAAGGCGCTCATGGCGATTGCACCCAGCCCGCTCTCAGGAAATGCCGGCGGCGCAAACGGCGACGGCCCGACCCGCCTATGCCCGGCGCTTATATGGCTCGCCGGGCGCCTTGCCGGTGCACTGCTACCCCGCGCGTGCCTGCTCTGCGGCTTTTCATGCGGCACAATGTCGCAAGGTCCGATTTGCCGCATCTGCGACGCGGCGTATTGGAACGAAGCACGTTCGCGCTGTCTAGCGTGTGCGCTGCCCTTGCCCGGGTTGCGCGCACGGCGTGCCGGCGCCGCCCGATTTCGCTGCGCCGCCTGCGTCCGCACGCCGCCGCCGTTCGACGCAACGCTCGCGCTGGCCGATTACCGTCCGCCGCTGGAACGGCTCGCGCTGGGTCTGAAGTTTCGCGCTCGCCTCGCCGTGGCTCAGGAGTTCGGGCGCCGCTTGGCGAGGCTGGCCGGCGATCATGGCAGCGACGCGGACTTGCCCGACGTCATTGTGCCGATGCCCCTGGCTCACGCGCGGCTCGTCGCTCGTGGGTACAACCAGGCCTGGGAGATCGCGCGTCCGCTCGCGCGTACCCTTGGCGTCGCGGCCGAGGCGGCGCTCTTGCGGCGCACCTCGGATACCGCGCCGCAATCGCGGCTCGATCGCGACGCGCGCCGGCGCAACGTTGCAACGGCCTTTCGCGTCACGCGGGCGGTTAGCGGGCTGCACGTCGGTCTCGTCGACGACGTCATGACCTCCGGCGCCACGCTAGAGGCCGCTGCACGCCTATTGAAAACGGCGGGTGCGCGCCGCGTGACCAATTTCGTCGCGCTGCGCACCCCACAAGATTGACCTCAGTACCACCGAAGCTATGTTCAACGTCGTTCTCGTCGAACCCGAAATTCCGCCGAACACCGGCAACGTCATTCGCCTTTGCGCCAACACCGGCGCGCGGCTTCATCTCGTGGAGCCGCTCGGTTTTCCTCTCGACGACGCGAAGATGCGCCGCGCGGGCCTCGACTATCACGAGTATGCGCAAATGCGCGTTCACGCGAATTGGGACGCGCTCGTCGCGAGCGAGGCGCCCGATCCCGCTCGGATGTTCGCCTTCACGACGCGCGGCTCGAGCCGTTTCCACGACTCGAGCTTCCGAAGCGGCGACTGGTTTATTTTCGGCGCCGAGACGCGCGGCCTGCCCGCGGCGCTACTCGAACGGTTCCCGGCGGAGCAGCGCGTGCGGCTGCCGATGCGCCCGGGCAACCGCAGCATGAATTTGTCGAATACGGTCGCAATCGTCGTATTCGAGGCGTGGCGTCAGATGGGATTCGAAGGCGGCGCCTGACAGGCCACTCGATCGAGTTCGTGCTCGTACAAACGCAGCATCGGCTCACCGAAGCAGGCGAATACGACTTGGGTCAAGCTCGACGACGCCGGTAGCGCATCGACGACCGTTCGTACGGCAATGCGCACCGCTTGCTCGGCGGGAAAGCGATAGATACCGCAGCTAATGGCAGGAAAGGCGATGCTCGTACATCGGGCTTCATGCGCGAGCGCAAGCGAGCGGCGGTAACACGACGCCAACTGCTCGGCCTCGCCGCGATCGCCGCCGTGCCAGACGGGGCCCACCGCGTGAATGACGAATTTCGCCGGCAACCGGTAGCCGCCCGTGCGTTTCGCGTCGCCCGTGGCGCAACCGCCGAGGGTCTCGCACTCGCGCAGCAACTCTGGCCCCGCCGCGCGATGAATCGCCCCGTCGACACCGCCGCCGCCGAGCAGCGAGCTATTCGCCGCATTGACGATGGCATCGACGGCGAGCGTCGTGATATCGGTCTCGCATGCCTCCAATCGGCATCCGCCCAGCATGGTCATGGCAACCTCTCCTTGCCCGCCGCTCGACTACCCTGCCGCCCCTTTGGCGCCGAACGATTCGGCGCGCGCGTCGCGGCGTAGGAGCGCGTCGACGGCGGCGCGCGGTGCCACTCCGTCGAACAGCACGGCGCAGACCGCTTGCGTGATGGGCACGTCCACGCCGTGCGATTGCGCGATGGCAAGCACGGCTTTAGCGCAGCGCACCCCTTCGGCCACGTGACCGAGCGCAAGCAAAATATCGTCGAGCGTGCGCCCTTGCGCCAGTTGGAGCCCGACGGTGCGGTTGCGCGACAAGTCGCCCGTGGCTGTAAGAATCAGATCGCCGAGCCCGGTCAGCCCGGTAAACGTTTCGGGACGCCCCCCGAGCGCGACGCCGAGCCGCGACATTTCCGCGAGCCCGCGCGTGATCAACGCTGCCCGCGCATTCATCCCGAGTGCGAGGCCGTCGGCGATGCCGGTTGCGATCGCCAGTACGTTCTTCACCGCGCCGCCCACCTCCACGCCGACGACGTCGTCGCCCGTATAGATACGCATTGCGCCATGATGGAAGGCCGCCAGCGTGCGCTCTCGGCAAGCGGCCGACGTGCTCGCGACCGTCAACGCCGCAGGCAAGCCCGACGCCACTTCGCGCGCGAAACTTGGGCCCGACAGCACACCGATGCTCGGATGACCGGCAAGTTCGGCCGCGACCACCTGATGCGGCAACAACTGCGTATCGGCTTCGAACCCTTTACAGACCCAAACGAGATGCGCGGCAACGCAATGCGCCTCGTCGCGCATCGCGCGGCACAGGGCGCGCAGCCCCGCGACGGGCGTGGCGATGACCACGAGCGACCGATCGTCGGCCGCATGCGCGAGCGCGGTCGAGAGATGCGTCTCGTAGCGCAGCGCCGCCGGCAAGGCGACCCCGCGCAGGTAGTGCTCGTTTTCGTGCTTGGCCGCCAACTCGGCGACAAGCAGGGGATCCCGCGCCCAAAGCACCGTGTCGTGCTTGAGCGCGAGATGCGCCGCGAGCGCGGTGCCCCACGCCCCGGCCCCTAGGACAGCGACCTTCATGGCCGGCACCGCTCTCGTTTGGCTCAATGCTGCGTGGCGTTCGCCGCCGCGCCGCCTTCTTGCTGCGCGCTCAACTGCGCAAGGCGCTGCTCGTAGAGCGCCTGGAAGTTGATCTCGGCCAGATGGATCGGGGGGAAGCCCGCACGCGTGATCGCATCGGCGATGTTCGAACGCAGATACGGGAAGATGATCGTCGGACAGGCGATGCCGACGAGCGGATCGATCTGTTCGGCCGGAATATTGCGGATATCGAAAATGCCGGCTTGCTTGGCTTCGATGAGGAACGCGACTTTCTCGTTCACCTTGGCCGTGACCGTGCCGGTGACGAGGATTTCGAAGATGCTTTCTGCAAGACGGTCAGCCTTGACGTCGACCTCGACTTCGACAGCCGGCATGTCTTGCTCGAGGAAGATCGCGGGCGAATTCGGCTGCTCGAGCGACAGGTCCTTCAGATAGACGCGCTGGATGTTGAAGAACGGCTGATTGTTCTGGTCCGACATGGTGACTCCGATGGGTGGATGGTTCGGCGGCAGTCGAGCAAACCCGCCGCCGAGGTGCGTGTGGTGCTTGCGCGTGAATGCGTGCGCGAATGTTTGGGTACCGCGACGGGAAAACGAACGGCGCGGCCGAGCAACCGGCCGCGCGGCCTTTGCTTACGCCTGACCCAGCAGCGGCATCAAGCCGCCGGCGCGATCGAGCGCGGACAAATCGTCATAGCCGCCGACATGCGTATCGCCGACGAACACCTGCGGCACGGTCCGACGCCCAGTGCGCGTCATCATTTCCTCGCGCCGGGCCGGATCCTTGTCGATCAGGATCTTTTCGATATGCTGCACGCCACGCGATCTCAATAGGCGTTCAGCCATCTGGCAATAGGGGCAGACCTGCGTGCTGTACATGACGACGGAATTCACTCTCGCACTCCTTTACTTGACGACCGGCATGCCGGCTTGCTGCCAGGCGTTCAACCCGCCTTGCAGCACGTGGACTTCGGTAAAGCCCGCCGCCTGAACGATGTGCGACGCTTTGTTCGATTGCAACCCCGTCTGGCAAACGAGCAATACCGGCGTAGCCTTATTCTTCGCGATTTGGCCGATCTTTGCTTGAAGCTCGTCGAACGCGACGTGACGGGCGGCCGGGAGATGGCCGGCCGTGTAATCGGGGGCTGGGCGAACGTCGACGACGATCGCGTTGCGGCGATTGATGAGCTGCGTCGCTTCTGCGGCGGAGATGCCGCCGCGGCCGCGCCCGGCAATGGTCGGCCATAGCAGCAAGGCGCCCGAAATGACGAGCGCGGCGATCAGGACGAGGTTGGTGTAATCGGTAAAAAACGTCACGAGAATCCGCCAAAAGTGTTTGGGCAACGGAACATTATAAAATAATAGATTGACGCGATGGCGATGCCCCGTTCGGGCCAGGTCGCCGGCGCGCCGCGCTTCCTCACTACCGACCGACGAACCTCATGTACAAGCTCGTTCTCATCCGCCACGGCGAATCGACGTGGAACAAGGAAAACCGCTTCACCGGCTGGGTCGATGTCGACCTCACCGAGCAAGGCAACCGCGAAGCCGCCCAAGCCGGGTTGCTGCTGAAGGAAGCCGGCTACACGTTCGACATCGCCTACACGTCGGTGCTCAAGCGGGCGATCCGCACGCTCTGGCACGTCCAAGACCAAATGGATCTCATGTACATCCCGGTCGTCCACTCGTGGCGCCTGAACGAACGCCATTACGGCGCGCTGGCCGGCCTGAACAAGGGTGAAACGGCGGCCAAGTACGGCGACGAACAAGTCCTGGTGTGGCGCCGTAGCTACGATACGCCGCCGCCCGCGCTCGAGCCGACCGATCCGCGGGCGTCCTACGACGACCCGCGCTACGCGAAAGTGCCGCGCGCCGAGTTGCCGCTCACCGAATGCCTGAAAGATACGGTCGCCCGCGTGCTGCCGATCTGGAACGAATCGATCGCGCCCGCGCTCAAGAGCGGCAAGAAGGTGTTGATCGCCGCCCACGGCAACTCGCTGCGCGCGCTGATCAAGTATTTGGACGGGATCTCGGACAGCGACATCGTCGGGCTCAATATCCCGAACGGCGTGCCGCTCGTCTACGAACTCGACGAAAACCTCAAGCCGATCCGCAACTACTACCTCGGCGATCAAGAGGCGATCGCGAAAGCGCAAGCCGCCGTCGCGAAACAAGGCAAAGCCGGCTAACGCGCGCCGCTTCAATCGCGGCAACCGCGCCCCGAGGCGGCAACCGGCCGCCCGGGCGCGCCCGCCTAAGACGAACCGATCGGCCCGGCGCGGGTCCAATCTTCGCACTCACGGCGGCGCCGGCCCGCGCTTCGCCCACGAGCAGTTATACTTGACCGTCCTTCGCCCACAGCGCTCACCCCCCGTTTCCCGAACGCACCAGACTCTATGCGCACGAAACTCAAGAACATCGGCTTGATCGCCGCTGGCCTCGCCACCGGCGTCTTCGCGACGCTGCAATTTTCCGCCGCGGCGCAGCAGCAAACCACGACGCCGCTGCCGCTCGATCAGTTGCGTCTTTTCGCCGAGGTGTTCGGGCAGATCAAACACGACTACGTCGTGCCGGTCGACGACAAAAAGCTGTTGACCGAAGCGATCAAAGGGATGGTCTCGAGCCTGGATCCGCACTCTTCCTATCTCGATAAGACGGATTATCAAGAGCTGCAAGAACAAACGAAGGGCCGTTTCGCGGGTCTCGGCATCGAGATCTCGCAGGAAGACGGCCTCATCAAGGTCATTTCCCCGATCGAGGATACGCCCGCGTTCCGCGCCGGCCTGCGTCCGGGCGATCTGATCACGCGCATCAACGACAAGCCCGTGCGCGGCATGACGCTCGACCAAGCGGTCAAGCAAATGCGCGGCGAGCCCGGCACGAAGGTCACGCTCACGATCTTCCGCAAAACGGATAGCCGTACGTTCCCGGTCACCGTCACGCGCGCGATCATCCGCGTGCAAAGCGTCAAGTCGAAGGTCGTCGCTCCCGGCTACGCTTACGTCCGCATCACGAGCTTCCAGGAACGCACGGTGCCCGATTTGGCGGCGAAGTTGCAAGATATCGCCCGCGAGCAGCCGAACCTGAAGGGCCTCGTGGTGGATCTACGCAACAACGGCGGCGGGCTGCTGCAAAGCGCCGTCGGCGTGGCCGGGGCGTTCTTGCCGGCCGGTTCGGTCGTCGTCTCGACGAACGGCCAGATTCCCGATTCGAAGCAGATCTATCGCGACACGTACGATAACTATCGTCTGCCGTCGTTCGACTCCGATCCGCTGAAGAACCTGCCCGACGTCTATAAATCCGTGCCGATGATCGTGCTGACGAACGCCTACTCGGCATCGGCCTCCGAGATCGTCGCCGGGGCGCTGCAAGACCAGCACCGCGCGCTGATCATGGGTAAGACGACGTTCGGCAAGGGCTCGGTGCAAACGGTGCGTCCGCTCACGTCCGATACGGCGCTGCGCTTGACGACGGCCTACTACTACACGCCGAGCGGCCGTTCGATTCAGAACAAGGGCATCCGCCCCGACGTTCCCGTCGATCAATACGCGAACGGCGACCCGGACGACGCGCTCGTCACGCGCGAAGTCGACTACTCGAACCACCTTGCCAATACGCAAGATCCGAACGAGAAGAAGGAAGAGGAACAGCGCGAGAAGGATCGTATGCTGCAATTGCAGCAGCTCGAGGAGCAAAACGACAAGCTCACGCCCGAGCAGCGCGAGAAGGAACGCGATCGCAAGCCCATCGAGTTCGGCTCGGCAGACGACTTCATGCTGCAACAGGCGCTGAACAAGCTCGAAGGCAAGCAAGTGCAGTTGTCGAAGTCGATCATGGAGCGCAAGCTCGCGGAGAACAAGCCGCCGCGCTCGGCGTCGGCCCCCGTCGCGGTCAAGCCGGCATCGTCGGCCGCCCCCGCGCCTGCCGCGTCCGCTCCAAGCAAGTAACCCCGCCGTATCCGGCCGGCCTTCGCCCATCCCTGCCGCGCCCAGCGCGAAGGGGGTACCGGCGAAGGCGCCGCCTCCTCGGCGCCATCGCAAGTCCACTCCCTCGGCGCGCCGCCATGAACGACGATCAGCTCCTTCGCTATTCCCGCCACATCCTCGTCGACGAGATCGGTATCGAGGCGCAGCAGCGCTTCCTCGATGCGCACGCCATCGTCGTGGGCGCGGGCGGTCTCGGATCGCCGGCGGCGATGTACCTCGCCGCGGCCGGCGTCGGGACGCTGACGCTCGTCGATGCCGACGCGGTGGATCTGACGAACTTGCAGCGGCAGATCCTGCACGCGACCGCGTCGATCGGCCAGAAGAAGGTCGAGTCCGGACGCGAGACCATTGCGCGGCTGAACCCCGAAGTACGCGTACATGCAGTCGACCAGCGCGTCGACGACGCCTGGCTCGACACCCACGTGCCGCATGCCACCGTCGTGCTCGACTGCACCGATAATTTCGCGACGCGCCACGCAATCAACCGCGCGTGCGTGAAGCACAAAGTACCGCTCGTATCGGGCGCCGCGCTGCGCTTCGACGGGCAAATCAGCACGTTCGATTTCCGCGATGAACAATCGCCCTGTTATGCCTGCGTCTTCCCCGAAGACCAGCCGTTCGAGGAAGTCGCTTGCTCGCAGATGGGCGTATTCGCACCGACCGTCGGCATCATCGGCGCGATGCAGGCGGCCGAGGCGCTCCGTGTAATCGGCGGCATCGGCCAGACCCTGACGGGCCGGCTCATGATGCTCGATTCGCTGCGAATGGAATGGACGACGATGAAGATCGCCCGCCAGGGCGATTGCCCCGTTTGCACCAGCGGCGCGTCAAGCCTCCCCGAGACGCTTTAGCGCGGCCTGCACTTCCTCGGGTTCGAAGGCTGCCAGGACATCGGCGACGGGCTTTTCAAGCGCCGCGAGATTGGCGCGCAAGATCTCCTGCTTCACCACCAGCAATTGACTCGGGTGCATCGAAAACTCGGTGAGCCCCATGCCCAGCAAAAGCCGCGTCAGCTGCGGATCGCCCGCCATCTCGCCGCACACCGAGACCGAGACGCCCGCGCGCTTCGCTTCGCGCAGCGTGAAGGCGATCAAATGCAGCACCGCCGGATGAAGCGGATCGTAAAGATGGGCCACGGCGTTGTCGGCCCGATCGATTGCAAGCGTGTACTGAATCAGATCGTTCGTGCCGATCGATAGGAAATCGACTCGCTTCAAGAACAGCGGCAGGGCGATAGCGGCGGCCGGTATCTCGATCATCGCGCCAATGCGCACACCGGGATCGTAGGGCAGGCCCGCGTCGTCGAGCTGACGCTTGGCCTCGCGGATGAGATCGAGCGTTTGATCGATTTCCTGGGCGTGCGCGAGCATCGGCACGAGGATGCGAACCTGGCCGAATGCCGACGCACGCAAGATCGCGCGCAACTGCGTGAGAAACATTTGCGGCTCGGACAGGCTCCAGCGAATCGCGCGCAGACCGAGCGCGGGATTCGGCGCGCTTTCGTAGCCCTCGGCCCCAATGCCGTCGAGCGGCTTGTCCGCGCCCACGTCGATCGTGCGGATCGTCACGGGCAGCCCGCCCATGAGCTCCACCGCGCGTTTGTATGCCTCGAATTGCTCCTCTTCCTCCGGCATCCGGTCCTTGTGATTCATGAACAAGAATTCGGTGCGGAAAAGGCCGACGCCGACGGCGCCCGCCTCAACGGCGCCACGCGAATCCTCGGGCAATTCGATGTTCGCCAAGAGCGAAATCTTCGTGCCGCACAGCGTTTGCGTCGGGGAGAATTTCAGCCGCTGTAGCTTCTTTTGCTCGAGCAGCTTCTCGCTTTGCCGATACGAATACTCTTCGAGCACGATCGGCGCAGGATCGACGATGACGATGCCATGATCGCCGTCCACGATGATCAAGTCGTCTTGCCGAATCAGCGCGCTCGCATGGGCTACCCCGACGGCCGCCGGAATGCCGAGACTGCGCGCGACGATCGCCGTATGCGACGTACGTCCGCCGAGGTCGGTGACGAAGCCTTGGAACGTTTGCGTCTTGAACTGCAACATGTCGGCCGGCGAAATATCGTGCGCCACCACGATCATGTCGTCGCTCGCATCCGCATTGCCGTCGACGAGCGCGGCCGCCGACGGCGCACCCGCCAGCGCCTTCAAGATCCGCTCGACGACTTGCTGCACGTCGGCCTTTCGTTCGCGCAGGTACTCGTCCTCGATGTCGTCGAAGTGCCGGGAAAGCCGCTCGAGTTGTTCCGTCAGCGCCCATTCCACGTTGTAGCGGCGCGTGCGGATGAGGTCCATCGTCTCTTGGACGAGCATCGCGTCCTTGAGAATCATCGTATGGACGTTGATGAAGGCGCCCACTTCGCTCGGCGCGTCGGCCGACAAGTCGGCGCTCAGACGGTCGAGTTCGCTTTGCACCACTTTCAACGCAGCGCGAAATCGCTCGATCTCACCCTCGATCTGAGGCGGGTCGACGAGGTAATGGTCGACGTCCAGCGCTGCCGGCGCGATGAGATAGGCCCGCCCGATCGCGATGCCGCGTGACACCGGAATACCATGCAGCGAAAACGACACGCGCACCTCCTCGAGTTGTGTGATGCTGCGGGAGTAATACCGCTGCAAGATGCAATAGACCTTAATGCGTGATTATAAATTCCAACAGCCCCCGCTGACTGCGTGCGGCGCAGCATCCGCGGCGCAATGGCGCGTTGCGGCCTACGAAAGAAAACGCCGTGGACGAACCACGGCGTTTTCTTATAAAGCAAGACGATACGGCTTCCCGCTTATTGTCCCTCGCCGAATTTATCCGCAATGAGTTTCAAGAGCGCGTCCATCGCATCGAGCTCGTCGGGCCCTTCGGTCTCGATCGTGACCGTACTCCCGATACCGGCCGCCAACATCATCACGCCCATGATGCTTTTCGCGTTGATGCGGCGCCCATTGCGCGTCATCCAGATTTCCGATTGATAGTTACCGGCGAGCTGCGTTAGCTTGGCCGATGCACGTGCATGCAAACCCAACTTGTTGACGATCGTCGTTTCTTTTTGAAGCATGTGCTCGTCCTGTCGTCCTGAATAGCAAACAAAAAAATCAGCGCGCCGGGCCGGTCGGTCCTACCACGCTCGCGGCTGAATTCGTAGTCGCGGCATCGGCCATCGTCGTATTCGCACTCGAGGCGGAGCCAACCACGGGCACGCCCGGCGCCGCGCAATCGGTTGGGGCGAGCGACTGCCCCGCACCGGCCGCTGTCGTTAGGGGCGCGATCGCATGCACCCCCTTGGCCGCGCCGGCGAGCGCTTTGTCGACGAGCGTATCGAGATCGCACGCTCGGTAGCAGACGCCCCGTACCAGCATCGGCAGGTTCACGCCGGCCAATACGCGCACCGCAGGCAACGCGGCAAGCCGGCTGGCGATATTCGCGGGCGTCGCACCGAACATATCGGTGAGCACGAGCGTGCCGTTTTCCTCTCGCAAGCGCTCGATCTCGCTATATGCGAAAGCGACGACTTGCGCAGGGTCGCTGTCGGGCAAGACGTCGATGACGCCGATGCGCGCGGGCAACCCGCCGTAGATATGTGCGACGCATTCCTTCAGCGCCGAAGCGAGCGGAGCGTGCGCAATGATCAGTATGCCTGCCATGTCAGTCTTGCTACGAAAGCGCCGAAAAGGGCCAGATCCAGGTCATGCTCGCGCCGAGCAAGCCGCGCGCGAACGCGGCCCGCGGGCAGCGAATTGCACGCCGGGCGAGCGAGCCGTTTCAGGAGACGGGCATTGTAGCAGGCGCACCTTTCGCCTAGCCGGGGCGCCTCGCCCGGGCGCCCTTCAAGCTTAGGCTACCGCGCGCTCGAGCGCGTCCACGAACATCGCAGCCACGTCGAACCCGGTCTGATCCATGATCTCGCGGAAACAAGTGGGACTCGTGACGTTGACTTCGGTCAACCAGTCGCCGATCACGTCCAGCCCGACAAGCAGCAAGCCGCGCGCGGCCAGCACGGGCGCCAGCGTCTCGGCGATCTCGCGGTCGCGGGCCGAAAGGGGCTGAGCCACGCCAAGGCCGCCGGCCGCCAAGTTGCCACGTACTTCCCCGCCCTGCGGGATACGCGCCAGCGAGAACGGGACGCATTGGCCCCCAATCAGCAAAATGCGCTTGTCGCCGGCGGCGATCTCGGGAATGAACTTTTGCGCCATCACCGAGCGCGATCCGTCATGGCTCAGCACCTCGATGATCGAGCCCAAATTCATACCGTCGCGCGTCACGCGGAACACGCCCATCCCGCCCATCCCGTCGAGCGGCTTCAGAATGATGTCGCCGTGCTCGGCATGAAACGCACGCAGCCGTGCGGCATCGCGGGTGACGAGCGTGGGCGCGACGAACTGGGCGAATTCGCCGATCGCGAGCTTTTCCGAATGATCGCGGATCGTCTGGGGCTTGTTGAATACGCGAGCGCCCGCGCGTTCGGCGAGCTCGAGCAGCCACGTCGAGGTCACGTACTCCATATCGAACGGCGGGTCTTTGCGCATCACGATTGCGCCGAACGACGTCATCGTCCGATGCTCGTTAGGACCGCTTTCGTGCCATGGGTGCCGATGCAAGTCGGCCGGATCGCCGACGATGTCGACGCGGCGCACCGTCGCTTCGACTTTCGACCCACTCCATGCCAAATGTTTCGGCTCGCATGTATAGACGACGTGGCCGCGGCGCGCGGCTTCCGCCATCATCGCGTAAGTCGAGTCCTTATAAATCTTGAAGTGCGCGAGCGGATCGGCAATGAAAAGAATGTCCATGAAACCCCTGCTGCCCGTTTGCGGGCATTCGTTCGTTGGATGCGCGACGCGCGGGCCGCGCGCGGCTCGCGCCTAGGCGGCGCCGATCAGACCTGAATCGCTTCCGGATCTGTCTTTTCGAGTTCCACCGACGCCGCAAGCAGCCCGAGCCGCGCCACGACGCCGTACATATAAAACCGGTTCGGCGGCGCGGCGCCGGGCTTGGCGTGCGCATCGGGCAAGGCCGTATGCTCGAAGCCGAGCGGCACGAAGTGCATGCCCGGGGCGTTCAAATTCTGGTCGCGCTCGCGGCTGCCGTGCACCCGATAAAAACCGCCCACGACGTAGCGATCGATCATATAGACGACCGGCTCCGCCACCTCTTCGCCCACGCGCTCGAACGTATACACGCCCTCCTGCACGATGACGTCATGCACTTGCAGCCCCTCTTTGGTGGCCGACATGCGCGTGCGTTCGCCTTTCGTCAGATTGGCGACTTCGGACGCGTCGTGCACGGTCATCACGCCACGCCCGTCGGTGCCCGCATCGGACTTGATGACGACATACGGCTTTTCGGTAATCCCGTACTCGCGATATTTGCGGGCGATCTTCTTGATGACGGCGTCGATCGCGTCGGCCAGCGCCTCCTCTCCCGTCCGCGCCTCGAAATCGACGTCTTCGACGCGCGCGAAGTACGGGTTCACCATCCACGGGTCGATTTCGACGAGTTTGGCAAACTTCTTGGCGACGTCGTCGTAGCACGCGAAGTGCGTCGACTTTCGGCGCACGGCCCAGCCCGCGTGCAGCGGCGGCAGAACGTACTGCTCGTGCAGATTCTCGAGCACGGGCGGCAAACCGCCCGATAAATCGTTATTCAGCAGAATCGAACACGGATCGAAATTCTTCAACCCCAGCCGGCGCGGCGTGCGCTCGAGCGGTTCCAGGACGATCTTTTGGCCGTCCGCCAGCGGAATCGTGACGGGGCCGACGATATTCTCGTCGAGCGTGCCGAAGCGGACGTTGAGCCCGGCTTGCCGCATGATCATCGCGAGCCGGGCGACGTTTTCGAGGTAAAACGCGTTGCGCGTATGCCGCTCGGGGATCACGAGCAGGTTCTTCGCATCGGGGCAGATCTTTTCGATCGACGCCATCGCCGCCTGCACGGCGAGGGGGAGCACCTCTTCCGGCAGATTGTTGAATCCGCCCGGGAACAAGTTCGTATCGACGGGTGCGAGCTTGAAACCTGCGTTGCGCAAGTCGACCGAACAATAAAAAGGCGGCGTATGTTCCTGCCATTCGAGCCGGAACCAACGCTCGATCGCCGGCGTGGCGTCGAGGATCTTCCGCTCCAATTCGAGCAGAGGACCGTTTAACGCCGTAACTAAGTGCGGAACCATTGAGTACTCGATGAACAGGGGAGAAAAAGATTGTAGAGCAATTGCCTAGCCGATTTGGGGGCGGTTTGGGCCAACGCAAGATCGTACGCCTTCACGGATCTTTATTGACCCGATAGCTCGAAGGGTCATCCCCGTTTCCCTCTATGCACGAGGCGCGACGACGCGCCGAACCGTCATTCTCAGAAGACGGCCGAGCCGGCGCCGATGTGACGAACAAGCAACAAAAAAGCCCGCCATAAGGCGGGCAAAAGTCGCTGCACTCCAACCGGATATGGAGCCCCAGCTGAGAGGGGCTCCGTCGCCGAAGTTCCTTTACTCCACGTGTTCGCCGTGCAGCACCACGTCGAGGCCTTCGCGCTCTTCCTCTTCGGCCACGCGCAGGCCGATCGTGAGGTCGATGATCTTGAGCAGCACGTAGCTCAGGACGCCGCTGTAGACGAGCGTGGTCAGCACGCCTTTCGCTTGCAGCAGCAGGCTGCCGTCGGCACCGCCGATGTCCTTGACCGCGAAAACGCCCGTCAGCAAGGCGCCGATGATCCCGCCCACGCCGTGCACGCCGAAGCAGTCGAGCGAATCGTCGTAGCCGAGCTTCATCTTGAGCCACGTTGCCGACCAGAAGCAGACCGCGCCGGCAATAAAGCCGATCGCGATCGCGCCGCCCGCGCCGACGTAGCCCGATGCCGGCGTGATCGCCACGAGCCCGGCCACGGCGCCCGACGCGATACCGAGCGCCGAGGGCTTACCCTTCGTGATCCATTCGACGAACATCCAGCCGAGCGCCGCGCAAGCGGTGGCCACTTGCGTCGTCAGCATGGCGAAGCCCGCACGGCCGTCGGCCGCAACCGCCGAGCCCGCGTTGAAGCCGAACCAGCCCACCCACAACATCGCTGCGCCCATCAACGTCAGGATCAGGTTGTGCGGGGCCATCGCTTCGCGGCCGTAGCCGACCCGCTTGCCGAGCACGAGGGCGCAAACGAGGCCCGCGATACCGGCATTGATGTGCACGACGGTGCCGCCCGCGAAGTCGAGAATGCCGGCGGACGAGAGCCAGCCCGTCGGCTCCCACACCATGTGGGCGATCGGCGAGTAGACGATGATCGACCAAATCGACATGAACACGAGCATCGCCGAGAACTTCATACGATCGGCGAACGCACCCGTGATCAGCGCGGGCGTGATGATCGCGAACGTCATTTGATAGACGAAGTAGACCGACTCGGGGATCGTCGTCGCCAGATGGCTCACCGTGAGCGTCGTAGCCTTGTCGCCCTTGATGTAGTTCATCCCGGCGAGGAGCACTCGCGAGAACCCGCCGATGAAGCTATTGCCCGGCGTGAAGGCGAGGCTGTAGCCGATGACGGTCCAGATCAACGTGACGACGCAGGTGATGGCGAAGCTTTGCATCACGGTTGCGAGCACGTTCTTCTTGCGGACCATGCCGCCGTAGAACAACGCGAGACCCGGGATCGTCATGAACAGCACGAGCGCGGTGGACGTCAGCATCCAGGCCGTATCGCCCGAATTGATCTTCGAGGAATCGACCGAGAACGGCGCCGTCGGCACGGCGGGCGCGGCGGCGGCGGCGGCTGCCGATGCATCGGGTGCAGCAGCGGCCGAGGCGGCGCTGGCTTGCGCCGTTGCGGCGGGCGTGGACGCGGCGGCCGGGGCCGACGAGGCGTCGTCGGCCAGCGCTGTGCCGAGGCCGCCCGCAAGCAGCGTGGCGGCCATCGCCAAGGACATCAATAGTTTGCGCATCTTTCGGTTTCCTCTATGTCGCTAAATCTTCGAATTTGAATTTCGAATTACAGGGCGTCGGCGCCCGTTTCCCCGGTGCGGATGCGAATCACTTGCTCGATCGGCGTCACGAAGATCTTGCCGTCGCCGATCTTGCCCGTGCGGGCGGCGCGTTCGATCGCTTCGATGGCTTGCTCGACGATGTCGTCGGACACGGCGGCCTCGATCTTCACCTTCGGCAGGAAGTCGACGACGTATTCGGCGCCGCGATAAAGCTCGGTGTGTCCCTTCTGGCGTCCGAAACCCTTGACTTCGGTGACCGTGATGCCCGACACGCCGATTGCCGACAACGCTTCGCGCGCCTCATCGAGCTTGAACGGCTTGATGATTGCGGTAATGAGCTTCATGAATGTCCTCTTTTCGTTGCGAAAACTGTGATGCCGACACCGCCGCGAGCGGTGCGAATCGGCACTGGGTGCCAGCCCCCCGAATCGTGCGGCCAGGAAAAGCAACAGGCGTGCCAACCGCTATCGACCGAGGCCGGGAACGGTCCATGCAAGCATGGCCGCGGAGCCGGCCGAACGGCCAGCAACGGGGCGTCGCGCTAGCGCGCCCTGTCGAACGTTGCTAGAGTGTCCGCACGCCCGAGATCTGGGTACGCACCAACGAAGCTCGTCCGTGCACGAGCGCGTGCCGGCGGACGCACCAAGTTCGATCAAACGTGCATCGCCGGCGCAAAGTCGGAAGAGAAGCTGCACATTTTTTGTGCAACGAAGGGGAACCACCATGAAGCAACCGAATGATTTATTTCAGGATTTCCAAAATCGCATGAGCGAGCTGCTGAAGCATTCGCCGGCTAAAGACGTCGAACGCAACGTGAAGGCGATGCTGTCGCAGGGCTTCTCGAAGCTCGACCTCGTCACACGCGAGGAATTCGACACGCAAACTCAAGTGCTGCTGCGCACGCGCACGCGTCTTGAAGAGCTCGAACGCCGCGTCGCCGAACTCGAACAGCGCCTCGCCGCGTCGCAAGAGTCTTAAGCCGCCCCGCCGCGCCCATTGGGCGCACCTGAGCCCCTCGTTAGGCGCTCGCCTCAAGACGCGATATCGAAGACCGGACCGGCCGCCGCGCCGCCCGGTTATGCCCGACGGCGCCTCTCGGATGCCGTCCGATCCCGGAGAGATAGCCATGTCGCTTGCCGTGGTGCGCTCGCGCGCGCCGGCTTCCGGCCGCGCGCCCGAAGTGACCGTCGAAGTTCATTTAGCGAATGGGCTGCCGTCGTTTTCGATCGTCGGGGCGACGGGCGCGGGAAAATCGATGTCGATGTTGGCGGCGCGGCTGCCGGGCTTGCTGCCCGCAAGACTAGAACTCGCCGAAGAGTTCTTCGAAGCCTTCCCTGCACAGCTGTAGCATCGCTTCAGGGTCCCGCTTGTCATCGGGGATCTCCGCCGCTTCGCGGAGCACGTCGTTCATCTCCGAGAACAGCGCTCGGACGCCTTCGCGAGCCGACTTTCGCTGGTTGGCATGTAGCGTGGCCTCCAGTTCCTTCCAGATTGGAACCAGATCACTCTCGATTGCTCCGTAGAAGATCTTGAGCGTGTCACTTATGTAGAGGACGTCCTGAGCGCGCTTTCTCGCTTCCCGTCGGCCCCGGATCAAAAGCTTCTGGACCATGAAACTCACCGGGTTCGGCACGCGAAGATCAGCCACAGCCTCGTAAAGCCCGGACTCTTCTTTCGGGATGGTCACAAGCCAGGGTTTGAACAAGAGGACTTCGAGGAACCGAAGTTTTTGCGCGACGACGCCCGCGTGCAGTTCGGTCGCGTCCTCCTCCCATCCTCCTTTCCCGTCGCGCTTTTTCCCGCTACCGGTGAGCGGCGTAAGAAACTCAGCGTAAAACCCGTTTTCATCGCCACCCAGGTTGTAGCGCATCGCCGGCGGCCTGAAACCGCCAGCAAGGTTCGGTTGTTCAGTGAAGCCAGCCCCTTCCAATGCCGCCTTGATATCGCCTTCGCGCAACTCGCGCTTGTCGTATGCCACGTCCGCGTCCTGGGTGAAGATCGGCTTGTGGTCGGCCGTGTAAGCACGCTGCTCGTAGCCATAGAGCCGGAATGCCCATCCGCCGACGAAGACAATCTTCGTGCGCCACGGCTCCAGGGTCATGGCCAGTCTGCTGAATTCCGCGAAGTCGCTCACATTTTTTCTCCGACTACTTTTGCCAGAACGCCGTGCTCGAGCTCGGCGGCCTGCTCCGCACCGCGCGTCGGTTCGGAGGAAACGTCAAGCCAGGTCTGGATGATGTCGGACACCCAGACCCCATCGCGCATCACGCGCCCGCGAAGCAGCGATTGCGGATACGGGTGCTGCTTCAGTATCAGATCCGGCCGTTCGCCCTCGCGCGCACGCGTCAAACCCCGCCATCCTTCAGCCGTTGCGAGATCGCGCACCCAGAGGGCCGTTATCGCACCATGAACGTGCCCTACGCGCAGAGCGTTGGCCGCCGCAAACTGGCCCAGCGTCGCCCCTTCTTCGCGCTTGAGCGTCTTTCGTAGCTGCTGCTCCTCGGGCACGCCACCCGCGAGATATTTCATCGGCACGCCGACGGCCGGTTTCACGTACGCTGCCTTCCAACGTTGCGCAAGCTTGCGTCGCTGCACGATCCGCAGATGGGGCGCCAATTCGACCATACCTTCTTCTTTCAAGGCATTGATGAGTCGAGTAGCGCTCATGACAGATACGCGAGCGTCCCGCGCAAGCTCGGTCGCCGTCATGTACGTCTTTCCCGGGGCACTTATCAGGCCCTCGCGTTTGATGTCGGCCGCCAGCAGGAGCTTGAGCATCCATTGGGCGAGGTCGGAGAAAACGAGCGTCGGCGGTGCCGAATGGCTGCTGCGCCGGACGCTCGCCGACTGCTCATCGGCCTCCAGTTCGGGGAAATTAGCGTATAGCGGCACGTCTGAGAGGATGGCGAACGGTTCACCGCTCCCATACTCTTTCTGGAAGTCCACGAGCTTTCTGATGAGAGCGTGCGATGCGACTCCCACCCAGAGGATGACAGCAGGGCGGGATTGGTCGTGCCGTCCGCTCGCGCGGGCGCGTGACTCCAGCAGAGCCTGCGAGAATAGCGGGATCGCGCGATCGGCGCGCCCTTCGGTCAGCGCCTTCAATACGACGTGATACGTCTGGCCGCGGGGGCTCGTCAGAGTGAAATCCGCACCCTTGCCGTCCTCGCCCTTCTCAAGGACGTCCCATCCCTGGCTCTGGAAAAGTGCATGCACGGAGTGGCGCGCGAGGCGGTCGGCAGCTCCGGTTACGAAGCGTAGGTCGCTCATATCACTTGCCCATGTTATTTCAGTTGGCCATGTTAAATCACATGGCCACGTTAATTCACACGGCCATGTTACTCGCCCACTCGGTTCGAAGCAAGCAAGCGTAGGCCGAATGGTCAACGATGAGGTTTGCCGCTACCGAATCCCATCAGCAATTGCTACATTGCGCTCGGGATAAGCGGCACGGTACTCGTTCTGGCGCGCTGGAGTATTCCCCGTTGACGAAACGAGCGGCAGTTTCGGCTACCGCCAATGTTTAGGAGAACCCATGTCGCTTGCCGTGGTGCGCTCGCGCGCGCCGGCTTCCGGCCGCGCGCCCGAAGTGACCGTCGAAGTTCATTTAGCGAATGGGCTGCCGTCGTTTTCGATCGTCGGCTTGCCCGATCTCGAAGTGCGCGAGAGCCGCGAGCGTGTGCGCGCTGCGCTACAGAATTGCGGCTTCGAGTTTCCCGTCCGTCGCATTACCGTCAATTTGGCTCCGGCCGATTTGCCGAAGGAATCGGGCCGTTTCGATTTGCCCATTGCGCTCGGCATCCTCGCGGCGAGCGGGCAGATACCGGCTTCCGCGCTAGGCGAGCGGGAGTTCGCCGGAGAGCTCTCGCTCACGGGTGCCTTGCGGCCGATGCGAGGGGCGTTCGCGATGGCCTGCGGAGCCGCGCGCGGTTTCCGCGATCTGGTACGAGCGAGGCACTTATCGCGAGCCTCGGCGAGCGGCCCGACGGGCGGCGACGATGCGTCGCCGCAAATCGCCGAGCCGTCGTCGGGCGATCTGCCCGAGCTCTACCTCCCGGCGGCCAGCGCAGCCGAAGCGGCGCTCGTGCCGGGCGTTGCCGTGTTCGGCGCGGCGGACCTTCCGTCGTTATGCGCGCATTTGTGCGACGCGCCGGACGGGCGGCTCACGCCGATCGCCGCCGCCCCGTCCGAGCCCGATCGAGCCGGCTCGACATCACCCGACATGGCCGACGTCATCGGCCAACAAGGTGCGCGACGCGCCCTCGAAGTGGCGGCGGCCGGAGGACATCACGTCTTGATGGTCGGGCCGCCCGGCGCGGGCAAGTCGATGCTGGCCGCGCGGCTGCCGAGCTTATTGCCGCCGATGACCGACGATGAAGCACTGAGTTCGGCCGCCCTGCTTTCGGCCAGCGCGCACGGCTTTTCGCCCGCTCATTGGCGACGCCGGCCGTTTCGAGCGCCCCATCATTCTTCGAGCGCCCCGGCGCTCGTCGGCGGTCGCAATCCCCCGCAGCCGGGCGAGATCACCTTGGCGCATCTCGGCGTCTTGTTCCTCGACGAATTGCCCGAATTCGACCGCCACGTGCTCGAGACGCTGCGCGAACCGCTCGAAGCCGGCCGCATCACCGTGTCGCGCGCGGCACAGCATGTGGACTTCCCTGCGGCTTGCCAACTCGTCGCCGCCATGAACCCGTGCCCCTGCGGCTGGCGCGGCGACCCCGGGGGCCGTTGCCGGTGCACGCCGGAGATAGCCGCCCGCTATCTGCGCAAGCTCTCGGGGCCGTTGCTCGACCGGATCGACATTCAAATCGAGTTGCCCGCGCTGATGCCGAGCGAGCTATCGGCGCGCTCCGCCGAGATCGGCGAGGCGAGTGCATCGATTGCCCGGCGTGTGGCGCTTGCCCGAGATCGTCAGATAGAACGGCAAGGCAAGACCAACCGAGAACTCGATGGGCGCGAGATCGATGAGCTGTGCCAGCTCGACAGCGCGGGGGAACTGCTGCTGCGCGAGGCAAGCGAGCGCTTTAGGTGGTCGGCCCGGGCCTATTACCGCGTGCTGAAAGTGGCGCGCACGATCGCCGATCTCGCCGGGGCGGCGATGCCGGCGGCCGCGCACGTCGCCGAGGCCGTCCAATATCGGCGGGTGTTGTCGCTACCGTGAGCGATCGAGGCGACTAACTAACCGGGCGATTTCAGACTTCTGGCATTCAGTCGTCTCTCGCCTCATCGAATGAATGCCTCGACTATTCGACCTGGGACTCAGGGGCGCTTTGCCGCAACTCCAATTTAGCGACAAATCATGCGAATTGCGGGCCACATCGAGGAACCGGGGCGCACGCAAGGGCTTCGCCCCCTGTCGGAACAAAAAATTTAGCTGTCAAGACTTGACTTATGCACACAACCGCATTTTTCGCCGTCTGACGTCCGTTTAAATCCAACGCTTCAGTCGAACGCTATATCCCATTGATTTCAATGAGTTTTTGACAACAATGCATCGGCGACCACCCCATAGGAGTCCCCATCCTATGGGCTTTGCGCTCCAACGAGGTCGATTTCCCCACAGAGTTATCCACAGAAGCTGTGGATAGACTCAAAACCTACAAGAAATCCGGGGATTAGCGCCAATTCCTACGATGGAACCTTCAGTCGTATGCGCGCGCCGCAACCGTCTTCAACCGCGACCGTCTGCCGCGACGCCCTCGCTCAGACGCGCGTTTCAATTGAGCTTCAGCGATCCGAAAAACTGATCCGACTGTTCCGGCGGCGGCGCTTCGGGCGAGATGATGGCGGCCTGATAGACGTGGCGACCGCGCACGGCAACCCATGCGTGAATCGTGCGTCGTTCGTGCGCGTCGCCCGCCGCGCCCGAGGCAACGATATCGACGCCGGGTACCGCTCCGCCGTCCGCCGCGGGGACTTGGACGGCGTGCTCGACAGGCGACGCGCTCACATTGCGCGCAAGCGCATGCCGCAGCGCATCCGCCACCATCTGTCCCAGCTGCGCGTCGTCGCGTGGCAGGTCGACTACCGCAACCGCAAAGACGGCGCCTTCGGTGTGAGCCGCCCGCACGTGCATCGGCAGCGCGTTGCCCGCGATCTCGACGCGGCGCTCGTCGACCGTCGGTTTAGCCGGCAAATCGACCGAATAGCCCTCTGCGGCATCGGTCACCGTGCGCCAGTTATACGCCGGCGTACAGGCGGCAGCGAGGATGACGGCGAGCGCCGCCGGCACTGCGAAGCGCGAGCGGGCCGCCTTGGCGCCGGTCGGCAAGGCCGCGCGCCGCGGAGCGGTCACGGAGGACAGAATCGAAAAGGAAAAGCGCATAGACGGCGAAGGGGGTGGCGACTGCAAGACGCAAAGCGGAAACCGACATTATCCGTCACGATTGTCGTTCCAACCGCCCCAGCGCAAGCGGCAACCGACTGCGTTTTGCGAAAGGGGGTAAAATGGCGGCGCCGAATCGCGCATGCGGATCGCTCGCCATCGAGTTGCTCCGCCCACCCAGCCGTGATCGTCAGCAAGAGGTCGTATCCATGAGCCAAACCCCCGCTTCCCCCACGCGCCGAGCCGGAGCGCTGCGTTACGTCGCTTTCGCCTGCGCGGCCGCCGCGATCGCGATCGCCGGATATTTCACGTTCGGCCACAGCCAACAAGTGCCCACCGCGACGTTCACGCTGTTGTCCGGGCAAAAGCTGTCGACCTCCGACCTGAAGGGCAAGGTCTACCTCGTCAACTTCTGGGCGACCGACTGCGAAACGTGCATCAAGGAAATGCCGCAGATGGTCGACACGTTCAACCGCTACAAGGGCCAAGGCCTCGAGTTCGTGGCGGTGGCGATGCAGTACGACGCGCCGATGTACGTCGTGAACTACGCGCAAACGCGCAAGTTGCCGTTCAAAGTAGCCATGGACGACGGCAGCGCCGCCAAGCAATTCGGCAATGTCCAAATGACGCCGACAACGTTCGTCGTCGACAAGAACGGCACGATCCTCAAGCGTTACGTCGGCGAGCCGCAATTCGCGGAACTCGACCAGTTGCTGCAAAAGGCGCTCGGCTCGGCTTAAACCCGTGCGTCGCGAAACGCGGCAAGGTGCTAAGGGACCACAAGGCGTCCATCCGCTGACTAACCGCCATCCTTCCCGGCCTCGCCACGTTCGGCGAGGCCGTATCGTTTGATCTTCTCGTAAAGCGTCGCCTTGCCGATCTGCAACTCGTCGGCCGCCAGCGAAACGGCGCCGCCGTGCTGCTCGAGCACCTCCGCGATCGCCGCCCGCTCGAATTGCTCGACTCGCTCCTTCAAAGAACGCGCCGTCTCGCTCCCGCCTGCCTTGAGCCCACCCGACGCGGGCTCGATCCCGAGCACGAACCGGTCTGCCGCATTGCGCAGCTCGCGCACGTTGCCGGGCCAGTCGCGCGCCATCAAGTCCGCGCGCTGGCGCGCCGTCAGCATCGGCGCGGGGCGCCCATAGCGCACGGCCGCCTCGAGCACGAAATGCTCGAGCAACGGGACGATGTCCTCGCGGCGCTCGATAAGCGGCGGCACCTCGATCGTCACGACATTGAGCCGATAGAGCAAATCGCGCCGAAACGTTCCCGCCGCCACGAGCGTCTGCATATCGCCCTTGGCCGCCGCGACCACGCGCAGATCCACGCGAACCGGTTGATTGGAACCTAGACGCTCCAGCGTTCCTTCTTGCAGGACGCGCAGCAGTTTGACTTGCAGCGGCAGCGGCATGCTCTCGATCTCGTCGAGAAACACCGTGCCGCCCGACGCATATTCAAGCTTGCCGATGCGGCGTTTCGCCGCGCCCGTGAATGCACCCGGTTCGTAGCCGAACATCTCCGACTCGAACATCGCTTCGGGCAACGCGCCGCAATTGACGGCGACGAACGGCTTGGCCTGCCGCGGCGACAACTCGTGCAGACTGCGCGCCACGAGTTCCTTGCCTGCACCGGTATCGCCGATGATCAGCACGGGCGCATCGGTCGGCGCGACATTGGCGATAAGCCGCCGCACTTCGCCGATCGCCGCGCTACGGCCGATGATGCGCGGCACGAGTGCGTCGCGTTCCGCCAATTCGCGACGCAACGCGGCGTTTTCGAGCACCAGACGCCGACGCTCCAACGCGCGCCTGATCGTATCGACGAGACGATCCGCCGAAAACGGTTTTTCGACGAAATCGTAGGCACCGTCGCGCATCGCCTGCACGGCCATCGAAATGTCGCCATGTCCGGTGACGAGGATAACGGGCACGTCCGGCGCCGCCTGCCGGCACCGTGCGAGCAGATCGAGGCCGCTGGCGCCGGGCAGCCGGACGTCGCTGACGATAACGCCCTCGAATCGCTCGTCGAGCTGCGCGAAGGCGCGCTCGGCTGCCTCCACGGAGCCGTACCCGCCCACGGCGAAGCCGGCGAGCTGTAGGCTTTGCACGCTCGCGCGCCGAACGAGCTCATCGTCTTCGATGAAGATCACCTGCACGTTGTCTGTGGATGCCGTCGCATTCATGGCAATGTCGAAATACCTAGAGAGAAGTTCACGCCGTCCAAGCCGATCAGCCGGGCGACGCTTGGCCGCTTTGCACCCACGCCGTTTGCGATAGCGTGGCCGCGCGACGCAGCCTCAATACGAATACGGCCCCCGCGCCCGCTTCGTTGCGGGCGATCAGGGTACCGCCGCAATCGCGCGCAATCGACGACGCGATCGCAAGTCCCAGACCCAGTCCTTGACTCGCCGCCTTGGTCGTAAAAAACGGCTCGAAGACCCGGGGCAAGGCCTCGGGGCTGATACCCGGGCCGTTGTCGCGCACGGAAATCGCCAGCGCCTGGGCGCCGACATCGATATCGACCGTGAGGCGCGGATCGACCACCGGCTCCAACACGTCGAGGGCGTTACCGATCAAGTTGATGAGCGCCTGTTCGAGACGCAGGCTGTCGCAATGCACGACGAGCGATGGATACTCGGCCTCTACGTTCATCGGAACATATGCGTTCGCTGCGCTAACGAGCTCCTCCCCGTGCGCGTCCGGCAAGCGTGAGACTTCGCGTGTGCGCACCTGAAACGACACACGGCGCAGCCGATCTTGGAGCACTTGCGTCGCGCTGCGCAGCGCACGCGCCAATTGGCAGCATGCATTGCTCGGCTGAGCCCGGCCGACGAACAGTTTCAATTGGTTCGTGATCTTGCCCATGCGCTCCGTGAGGGCGCCGATCGCTTCGAGATTTTCGCGGGCGGCGGGAAGCTCGCCGCGCTCGATCAAGACGCGCGTGTTGTCGGAGAACGTGCGCAGCGCCGCCAGCGGTTGGTTGAGTTCATGCGTGATACCGGCGGCCATCTGCCCGAGCGCGGCGAGCTTGCTTGTCTGGAGCAACTCGGCGTGCGCGGCGCGTAGCTCGTTTTCCGCGCGCGTGCGCTCCGCGACCTCGGTGAGCAACTGCGCATTCGCAGCCGACAAATCGGCCGTGCGTGCCTCCACACGCTGGTTCAACTCCGCATAGGCGCGTTGCAGCAGCGCACGCCCTGCCTCTCGCTCGCGCGCACGTGCAAGGCGCATCCGCCAGTAAAACGCGAGCAAACACAGCGAAATGAAGCCGAAGCCGACCGCGGCGGTCGTATTGCGCGCATCGTCCACGACCGATTCCACCGGCGCAAGCGTCATCAATTGCCAGCCGGGCACGCGCACGGCGCGCTCGATCAGCAAGTAATAGGGCGAGGTTGCGCGATCGCCGACACGGACGATCGGAAGACCGGGCGTATCGAGTGCGCGCACCGGCGTGATGGGCAGCTTGACGATCGGCGTCCCGGCGTACTGGCGCGTCGCTTCGATCGATCGCGCGACATCGCTCGGCACATCGCGGACGGCGCGATATTTCCAACCGGGCACCGACGACAAAAACACTACGCCGTGTTTGTCGACGACCGACACCGGCTCGTTTGCGTCGGTTCCGGGAAACCATTCGAGGTTGAGCTTGAGCACGGCGACGCCGACGATGCGACCGTCGCGGCGGACCGGCTGCGACACGTAATACCCGGGCACGCCCGAGACGGTGCCGATGCCGAAGAAACGGCCCACGCGCGTTTGCATCGCATCGATGAAGTACGGGCGGAACCGGTATTGCGAGCCGACGAAGCTATCCGGCCGGTCCCAATTGCTGGCGGCCAAGCACTGGCCGTCGGCGCGGATAATGTAGGAGACGTCGGCGTGCGCATGCGCGTTGGCATCCGCGAGATAGCGATCGGCGCGCACGAGCGCGTCGGGCGAGCCCGTGTCGAGCGCCTCCGCGACGACGGGATGGCTCGCCACGAGATAGGACAGCGATTCGTAGCGTTCGAGCGTGTCGCCGAGTGCACTGGCCGTGCGGTCGGCGCGCGCGGCGGCCTGCTGCCGGAGCACGTCGATTCCGCGCAGCCAAGCGATGCGCCACGTGGCCGCGCACACGGCGAGCAGCGCGGCGGCAAGCGCGAGAACGACGATCAGACGGCGAGTCACGATGGCAGCCCCTCGGCGAGGACGTGACCTATTGTGGCATAGCCGCCTACCCGCGCCCGCACCGCCAAAACCTTAGACGCCCGCAGTGCTCGTTTGGGTCTCCGCGTCGAGCGCCACCGCGCCGCGCGTGAGCGCCGCACGCAGCTTCGAGCGATCGAGCTCTTTTTCCCAGGCCGAGATGACGACGGCAGCGACCCCGTTACCGACGATGTTGGTCAGCGCGCGGCACTCGCTCATGAAGCGGTCGATCCCAAGGATCAGCACCATGCCCGACAGTGGAATCGTCGGTACGACGGCGAGCGTTGCGGCCAGCGTGATGAATCCCGCACCGGTCACCCCGCTGGCGCCCTTCGACGTCAGCATGGCGACGGCGATCAGTGTGAGCTGCTGCGTGAGCGTGAGATCGGTATTCGTCGCTTGGGCGATGAACAGCACGGCCATCGTCATATAGATGTTCGTGCCGTCGAGATTGAACGAGTAACCCGTAGGAACGACAAGGCCGACGACGGAACGCGAGCAGCCGAGCTTTTCGAGCTTGGCCATCAATTGCGGCAGGGCCGCTTCCGACGAGCTCGTCCCGAGCACGATCAGCATTTCTTCCTTGATGTAGCCGACGAAGCGCACGATGTTAAAGCCGACGAGCCGCGCGACGGTACCGAGCACCACGAGCACGAAGACGATCGAGGTCAGATAGAACGTGCCGATCAGCTTCATGAGCGGGAGCAGCGAGCCGATCCCGTACTTGCCGATCGTGAAGGCCATCGCGCCGAATGCACCGATCGGGGCGAGTTTGGTCACGATGCGCACGATGCCGAACAGCACCTGCGAGACGCTTTCGATGAAATCGGTGACGGGCTTGCCGCGGTCTCCCATCGTGGCGAGCACGCTACCGAACAGCAGCGCCACGAGCAGGATCTGCAAGATCTCGCCTTGCGCGAATGCATCGACCATCGTGCGCGGGATGATGTGCATGAAGAAGTCGACGGTGCTCTGGCCGTGCGCCTTCGCGGCGTAGGCGGCCACGGCTTTGCCGTCGAGCGAATGCACGTCGACGTTGAATCCGGCGCCGGGTTTGAGCACGTGGGTGGCGATGAGCCCCAGCACGAGCGCAAAGGTCGAGATTACTTCGAAGTACAGCAATGCCTTGCCGCCGACTCGGCCGACCTTCTTCATGTCTTCCATGCCGGCGATGCCGGAGACGACCGTACAGAAGATGATCGGCCCGATGACCATTTTCACGAGCGCGATGAATGCGTCTCCGAGCGGCTTCATGTCGATGGCGAGCGCGCTAGAGAAATGCCCGAGCGCCACGCCGGCAATGATGGCCGCGATGACCTGTACGTAGAGGATTCGATAGAAAGGTTTCTTCAGAGGACGCATCGATGTCTCCCAGCTTGAAATAAGTCGACCGGCCCAGGCGGCCGTTCGTGGGGTCCATCGATTGCAAGGTCAATGCCAGTGCGAAAACACTCCTAACTATTTGATTTTTATTATTTCTTAAAATCAAATACTTCCTCACGGTCCAGGTTCCCGGAAACTCAATCACACGGCCTCCGGCTCTTCGGACAGCTCAACGCGTCTGAATCGTCGACCTCGGCGAAGCGATCGCCAATTTTTGGGGGTACAAATTAGGATTGACGGTAAGGTACACGTTATCAGCCGGCGCAAAGCAAACCGCCGGGAGGTCGGAAGATATGAGCAAGAGAAAAATGACTGAGCCCGCGGACGAAAATCCCATTTGGGGCGAGGCCGAGTTCGCTCGAGCACAACCCGCGGAAGCGGTGCTCCCGGATCTTTTCGGGGACGAGGCGGCTGCACAGATGTTGAAACGGCGTGGACGTCCAAAATCTGCGAGCGCAAAAATCGCATTGAAGCTACGCATAGATCCCGACATCGTCGAAGCCTATCGTGCTCAAGGCAGCGGCTGGCAAACACGCATCAACGACGCATTACGCGATTACGCAAAGTCACACGGGTTGCTCTAAGCCCTAGCGCCGATTGTTAGGCCAAAACAAAACGCGGCTGCGTGACCGACCGTTTTGATCGACCGCGCAGCCGCGCAGGCAGCTCGCAATAAAAGCCTAGTGGGCTAGGCCGGATTCGTTAGACCACGCCCTCCACACCGGCGTCGTGAGCTTGCTGGTCGGCGTGGTAGCTCGAGCGCACCATCGCGCCCACCGCGGCGTGCGTGAAGCCCATCTTGTAGGCCTCTTCCTCGTACATCTTGAACGTGTCGGGATGAACGTAAGCGCGCACGGGCAAGTGGTGCACGGACGGTTGCAGATACTGGCCGATCGTCAGCATGTCGACGTCGTGCGCCCGCAGATCGCGCATCACTTGCAAGATCTCTTCTTCCGTCTCGCCAAGGCCGACCATGATGCCCGACTTCGTCGGCACGTCGGGATGCAGCGCCTTGAAGTCCTTCAACAGCTTCAACGAGTGCGCGTAGTCGGAACCGGGGCGCGCTTCCTTATAAAGCCGCGGCACCGTTTCGAGGTTGTGATTCATGACGTCGGGCGGCGCCGCGTTCAGAATCTCGAGCGCGCGGTCGAGGCGGCCACGGAAATCGGGCGTCAGGATTTCGATGCGCGTCGCGGGCGACTGCTCGCGCACCTGACGGATACATTCGACGAAATGGCCCGCCCCGCCGTCGCGCAAATCGTCACGGTCCACGCTCGTGATCACGACGTACTTGAGCTTAAGCGCCGCGATCGTGCGTGCGAGGTTAGCCGGTTCTTGCGTATCGAGCGGATCGGGACGTCCGTGTCCGACGTCGCAGAACGGACAGCGGCGCGTGCACTTGTCGCCCATGATCATGAACGTGGCCGTGCCCTTGCCGAAGCACTCGCCGATGTTCGGACAGCTTGCCTCTTCGCACACGGTGTGCAGATTGTGCTCGCGCAGGATCTGCTTGATCTCGGAAAACCGCGAACTGCCCGTGGCGGCCTTGACGCGGATCCACTCGGGCTTTTTCAGCTTTTCGATCGGTACGATCTTGATCGGAATACGTGCCGTTTTCGCTTGAGCCTTTTGCTTGGCGGTCGCGTCGTAGGGAGTCGCGGCTTGCGGCGCGTCGGAGGCGCCACTCGGTTGAGCGGTAACGTCAGTCATTCGGTGATCCAATCGATGAGCGAGTGCGAGTTGCACCGGCGAGGTTCGCGGCGAGCCGTGCCGCTAGCGTTTCGGCCACTTCGTTCCAGCCGGCGGCGACGCCGAGCGTCGCCATATCGACCGTTTCCAGCCCCGCGTAGCCGCAAGGGTTGATCGCGAGAAACGGCCGCAGATCCATCTTCACGTTCAGGCTCACGCCGTGATAGCTGCATCCGTTGCGGATTTTCAGGCCCAGCGCGGCGATCTTCGCGCCCTCGTGTTCGTCGGCTCCGTGCCCCGGCGCCACGTAGATGCCGGGCGCGCCGGTCCGGCGTACGCCGGTGAGATTATACGCCGCGAGGGTATCGATCACGGCTTGCTCGATCTGCATCACCATTTCGCGCACCATCAGCTTGCGCCGGCGCAGATCGAGCAGCAGATAGGCAAGCACTTGTCCGGGGCCGTGATAGGTGATCTGTCCGCCCCGGTCGACCTTAACGACGGGAATGGCGGGATCGGCCACGAGTAGATGCGCGGGATTGCCCGCTTGGCCTAGCGTGAAGACCGGCGGATGCTCGACAAGCCAGATTTCGTCAGGCGTATCGGCCGTGCGCGCTTCCGTGAATGCGCGCATCGAGTCGAACCCGAGTTCGTACGGCACGACGCCCAACCAACGGACGATCGGCGCGGCCACGGGCTCGGTAACAGGCTCAGTCACCGCCGCCAAGGCGGCGGTAGCGTCTCCGCTCGGCACCGCGTCGGGCGCCCCCGCATTCGAGGAAAACGGCAACGGGGAGACGGACAAAGAGGTCGATGCGGCACACATAATGGCCGCCAGTTTACCGGAATCGGCACCGATCCGCCCAAGGCGGACCGGGATCGCTTGCGCGAAATCAAGCCGATTCGGGCACCGGCGGCACCTTAGACCGTGCGCCAGCCGCTCCAGCGCGCCGCCCACCAATCGGACAACGCACTCGCGAGATCGGCGACCACCGCCGCGCGCGAGAGCGGCGCGACGAACGAGACGCGCGCTTCATGCGGTCCTTCGCTACTGAGCCAAAGACGCTCGCCGGGCCTAAGATGCAGCGAATGGCCCGGCTCGAGCCAATAGTCCTCGACATCGTTGCTACGCGTCACCCAGACCGGCGCACCGTGCACCGAAACGCGCGTGCTATGCGCGATCATCATCGGCAGCGTTTCGCCAGGTGCGATTTCGAACGTGATACTTGAAGAAATTTGTCGCATGATCGTTACACCACGAGGTTGACTGCATGCCTACAATCCTAGGCGGAACAAGGCAATCGCCAAAACGATCAATTCTCACGTCGATGTGAGAAAAACTAACAATTCGAGGCTCCGTGAACTTACGACAATTGCCGGCGCTGAATGCGTTGAAGGTCTTCGAGGCAGCCGCCCGACACGAAAGCTTCTCGCGCGCGGCCGAGGAATTGTTCGTTACGCACGGTGCGGTGAGCCATCAAATCCGAGCGCTCGAGGACGAACTCGGCAGCCCGTTGTTCATGCGCGAAGGCAAACGGGTGCGCCTAACCGACGTAGGCTGCCGCTACGCCAAGGCCGTGCGCGCCGCACTGATCACGCTCGCCGACGCCACGCGCGAAGTACGCGAAGGCCAGCGGGCACGGCGGCTCGTCGTTTCGTCAGCGTCCTCCTTCTCCGCGCGCTGGATTACGCCCCGCATCGGACGTTTCATCGAGCGCCACCCCCATATCGATCTCGAGCTGTTGTCGACCAACGCGCTAACGGATTTTGCGCGCGACGATGTGGACGTCGGGATCCGGTTCGGAACCGGCCCCTATTCCGATCTGTATGTGGAGGCGCTACTGGACGAGGTGTCGTTCCCGGTTTGCGCGCCGACGTTCAATGACGGCGTGCTGCCGAAAACACCGGCCGAATTGGCGACATCGCCGCGGCTGTTGCGGTCGGACGATCAGATGTGGCAGCCATGGTTTCAAGCCGCCGGGCTTGCCGGCGTACCCGAGCCGCGCCGTGGCGTGCTCTATCAGGATTCGTCGAATCTGCTTCAGGCAACGCTCGACGGGCAAGGCATCGCGATGGTCAGGCGCTCGATCGCGTCGCACGAGCTGGCCACGGGGCGGCTCGTGCGACTGTTCGAGATCGACGCGCCGAGCGCGGCGTCGTATTGGTTCGTCTGCCCGCCGCCCCTATTGGCAAGCGCGCGGGTTCAAGCGTTCCGTGGGTGGTTGATAGAGGAAGTGGCGAATTTTCGCGCGCAGCTTACAGCACGACCTTGACCATCGGATGCCCGGTTAGGGCTCGGTAGATATCGTCGAGGTGCTCCCGGCTTTGCGCACGCACGGTGACGGTCAGGCCGGTGTAGTTGCCACCGCTCGAAGGCCGAGTTTCGACGCGCGCCGCATCGAAACTCGCATCGAACTGCCGCACGACGGTCACGATCGTCTCCATGAAGTCGGGATGCGACTTGCCCATGACCTTGATCGGAAAGTCGCAAGGAAACTCGAATAGGGACTCGTTCACCGGGCTCATGCTCGTACCTCCATCACTTCTTCTTGCCGAACATCAGCAAGAGCGAATCCCACACGCGTCCGCCGATGCCCGCTTGCGGCACCGCTTGCAGCGCGACGATCGGGAACTGCGTGAGCGTCTTGCCGTCGGCGGCAATTTGCACCGTGCCCACTTGCTGGCCGTTCGCGATCGGCGCGACGAGCGGCTCGTTCAGCACGAACTGGGGCTTGATCTTCTCGCCCATCCCGCGCGGCACGGTGATGTATTGGTCGCTCTTCACGCCCACTTGCACGGAATTGGCCGCGCCCTTGTAGACGCGCGGCGTCTGCACGCTCTGATTGGCTTTGAACAGGCGCACGGTATCGTAAGCCGAGTAGCCGTAGTTCAGCATCTTCATGCTGTCTTGGACGCGCTCGTGCTCTTTTTCCTCGCCCATCATCACGCTGACGAGGCGGCGCGATGCATCGGCCACGCCGGGCAGCGGACGCTTGGCCGATGCGATCAGGCAGTAGCCGGCCGCTTGCGTGTGGCCCGTCTTCAAGCCGTCGACGGTCGGATCGATCCATAGCAGCCGGTTGCGGTTAGGCTGCTTGATCTTGTTGTACGTGAAATCTTTGACCGAGAAGATGCTGTAGTACTCGGGGTAGTCGCGGATCAAATGCGCCGACAGCACGGCCAGATCGGCGGCCGTCGTGTAGTGTCCCGGCGACGGCATGCCGTTCACGTCGGCATAGTGCGTCCCCTTCATCCCAAGCCGCTGCGCTTCGGCATTCATCATTTCGACGAAATGCGCTTCGCTGCCGCCGACGAGCTCGGCCAGCGCGATGGCTGCATCGTTACCCGACTGAATGATCATGCCGTAGACGAGATCGTGCACGGACACGGGCTTCTGCGCTTCGATGAACATACGCGATTCGTCGTTGCGAACGCGGCGCACGGCCTCGCTCGGGATCACGACCTGATCCATCGAAATCTTCTTCGTCTGCAACGCTTCGAAGACGAGATAAGCCGTCATCAATTTCGTGAGCGACGCGGGCTCGACGCGCTCGTCGGCATTGCCCGATGCGAGCACTTGATTGCTCGTCGCATCGACGAGCACCCACGAACGGGCCGTCACGGCGGGCGGCGGCACCTGCGCGCTCGCGGCCGGCGCATAAACGGCACCTGCGACGAGCGTCGCGGCGGTCAATGCGGCGATGCCTGCGGTACGGTGAAGCGAAGAAGGAACGAAGGACGAAGCAACGGACGGGAAGCGGAACGAGGAAGAACGCATAGATCGATTCGTGCAGTAAAGCGAAGCGCGCAGGCGCGCGCGATCGGGAAATGCCGGCCGCCGGTCGGCGGTTCTCAACCGCCCGTCACGGCGCACGATGAACGGGCGACGCGGTTTGCGCGGCGCCCGTTTGACCGGCGGCGCGCAATTCGGTTCGCGTCGATCGCTCCCGTGTGCCGATGCTTCACCCGATACGCATGACACGTACGGGGCCGCATCGACGAGACGGCGCGAAAAAAATTTCGCCCATTATACGCGGCACGTCTCGCTGAAAATGCGCTTTTCGCGGCGAAAGCAGGCTCTCGTCGGCCGGGTGAAAGCCTTTTCCGTCCGAGCCAAGCGGCCGATTCGTCAGGTCAATGCAAGCGAAGCGGCAGCTCAGCGCCACGCATCGACGACGATTCGCTTCAAGATGTGCAGCTTGCGATGCAGAAAATGCTCGGCCCCCGGGATCACGACGACGGGCAGCTCCTGCGGTCGCGCCCAATCGAACACCGAAACGATCGGCACCGTATCGTCTTGCTCGCCGTGAATGACGAGCGTGTTTTCGGGAACGTTCGCCACTTCGAAGCGACTCGCGGCCGTGCCGACGAACACCATCCGCTCGACGCTTTGCTCGCGCTCGGCGAGCATGCGCGCCACGTGCGACACGACTGCCGTGCCGAACGAGAACCCCGCAAGCACGAGCGGCATCGAGGCCTGCCCGGGTTGCTCGCGCATGTGCCCGATGACGGCAATGAGGTCGTCGCGTTCGCCGACACCCTCGTCGTATTGCCCCTCGGTCTGGCCCACGCCGCGGAAATTCGAGCGGTAGGTGATATAGCCGAGCTGCACGAGCGTGCGCGCGAGCGTTTGCGCAACCTTGTTGTCCATCGACCCGCCGAACAGCGGATGAGGATGCGCGACGAGCGCTATGCCGCGCGCGTCGCCCTCGGGACGGTCGAGCGCGACTTCGATTTTGCCGACGGGACCGTCGATGAGGTATTTCTTGGTATGGACGTTCATGACTGACGCTGCGCGAAAGCGCGTTGACTCAAGTAGGCTGGTCGATCAAAAGCCGCTCGACGATCTTGCCGTCCTTCAGATGCGAATCGACGATTTCGTCGAGATCCGTCTCGTCGATATAGGTGTACCAGGTGCCTTCGGGATAGACGACGATCGTCGGCCCTTGCTCGCAACGGTCCAAGCAGCCGGCTTTGTTGATCCGCACGTTGCCGGGGCCCGCGAGGCCCAGGTTCTTCACGCGCTTTTTCGTATGGTCGAGCATTTTCTCCGAGTCGCAGCGCCGCCCGCAGCTCGGGCGCTCCGCATCGGGAGCGCGTTGGTTCGTGCAAAAAAAGACGTGGTACTTATAGAAGGAATCCATGGTCTTCAGCCTCGGAAAGGGTGCCGCCCGCCGCGCGGACATCTGCGCGGCGCGGGCCGGATGAGGAGGTCGGCCGATTATAGCGAGCGCCGCGCGCGGCCGCTTAAGCCCTACGCGAGCGATTCATCGCGCGTTCGCGACCGCGCTTGACTGCATGCCGAGCCACGCCACAAGTTGGGCGACGAATTGGTCGCTCGCGGCCGACAGCGCCTGCGCGCCGCCCGCCGCATCGGCCGTGCTCGACGGCGCTCGCGCCTCGAACGTCTGCTGCGCGATCAGCACGCCGTCGCGCGTTAGTGTCGCCCGGGCCGTGAGGACGGCATGACTCTGGCTTTCGCTGTCGAAAACCTGCTCGAATTGTTGCAGATCGATCGTGAGCAACGGCGCGTTCACCGCTTCGCCGCCGCTCAGCACCGCCCCGCGAGCGGCCAAAGCGCCGCGCACGCGCTCGGTCAGCAATTGCGCGGGCCGCATCGTCCAATGGCTATTGGCATAGGCCGCCGTCCGGTGCGGATCGGCGTAGCTTATGCGGTACAAGATGTCGTCGGTGTCCAGCGAGGCCGGCGAGCGCACGTCGAACAAGCGCAGCGTCGGCAGCTGGCCCACGTAGGCGGGCGGGGTCGGCGGACCGAGGTCGTAGCGGATGTTCGAGATCGCCGCCGGCGTGCCGAACGTGCACCCCGCGATCGCCCCCGATAAGGCAAGTGCCGCCAGCACGCATACCGCTGCCGGCAACGTGCGCGCAAGCGTGCGCCGCGCGCGTCGCCCGGCCTTTGCGCCGCCGTACGGCGCCTGCGCATGCGCGCTTCGATCGGATGTCCCTGTCATGCTGTGCGCTTCCTCGTCGGTTCGTTCAATGCCCCGCGTCCGTGGGCGAAGGTGAAGGCGCGGGCCAGGCGAAACCCGGCTCGCCGGGCCCCGGCTCGGCGCGTCCCACGCCGAAGAGCAAGCTTCTCGGGCTCGTGCTGAAGGCGTTGGCCGCGCGATCGAATGCACGCGCGGCCCCGCTCACATCGGTGGCAAGCCTGTTCATCCGCGGCAGCGTCTCATAGTCGAGCCGCGTCGACATCGCTTGCAGCGAAGCGTCCATCGTCGCGAGTGCGCCGCCGGCGCGATCGGCCGCCGAGCCGATCTTATTCAAGTTCGAAACGAGCGGTCCGCTCGGCGCGGACAGCGTCGTCACCATGGCGTTCGTCGAAGCGAGCGTGCGCGTGAGCGCATTCATCGTCCCGGGCAACTGAGCCGCCGCGGGGGCGGCGCTCTGCGCGAGCTGCGTGACCGCGTCGGCCGCGTGTTGCAGGCTCGACGCCGTTGCGAGCAACTGCGTGCGGGTTTGATCGGACAGCATCGCGTCGGCGCGCGCGGCCACGCTCTGCAATTCGCTCATCAAGGCATCGCCGCGCTCTTGCAACTGGTCGAGCAATCCGGGCCGCATCGGCAATTGAGCCACGCTGCGTTCCGAGGTCGGGACCGGGGCAAGATCGGTGCCCGTATCGTCCAGTTGCACGAACGCGATGCCGGTCACGCCCTGCAATCCGAGACTGCCGAACGTGGAGCGCGTGATCGGCGCGTTCTTGTCGACGGCGATGCGAATGACGATCGTGCCGGGGTGCGCGCGATCGAAACGAATCGATCGCACCTTGCCCACTTCGAGCCCGCGGTAACGCACGTCGGCATCGGTCGAAAGTCCCGTCACGTTCGTGTGCGAGATTAGGTCGTAGGGCACGCGCACGGTCCGATCGAGATTGAACCAGAACACCGCGAGCGCGATCGTGAGCCCTAGCCCGATCGTAAAGAGTCCAGCCCAAAACGCATGTGATTTGTTTTCCATCGCTTTCGTCTCGTCGTTGCGCGACGCCTCAAAAGGCCGCTCGCCCTCGCGTCATAGCGACACCTCGGCGGAGGCGGATACGAGCGCGGCCGGCGGCAGCTTGGCGCGGCGCTCGGGCGGCAGCGCCTGCAACGCGCGACGGCCGCGCCGGCCTAAAAAGAACTCGCGGATAAACGGATGATCGACGGCCGCCGCCTCCTCGATCGGGGCGGCGACGAGCACGCGCCGATCGGCGATGACGGCCACGCGCGTCGATAGCGAGGTCATCGTATCGAGATCGTGCGTGACCATAACGACCGTCAAGCCGAGCGCGCGGTGCAGCGTGGCGATGAGCTCCACGAAGTCTTCCGACGCTTTCGGATCGAGGCCGGCCGTGGGCTCGTCCAAGAACAGCAGTTCGGGCTCCAGCGCCAGCGCCCGTGCGATGCCCACGCGCTTGATCATCCCGCCCGAGAGCGCCGCCGGCATCTTCGAGGCGTGCTTGCAAGGCAGCCCCACCATCTCGAGCTTGAGCATGACGATATCGTGCAGGAGCGGTTCGGGCACGCGGCCGAGTTCGCGGATGGGCTGCGCGACGTTGTCGAACACCGACATCGACGAAAACAGCGCCCCTTGCTGAAACAGCATGCCGATCCGGCTGCGCATGACACGCGCCGTCGGCTCGTCGATCGCCGAGGTGTCGCGCCCGAATACTTCGATCGTGCCGGACGTGGGCGCCTCGAGCCCGAGGATCTGACGCACCAGCGTCGTTTTGCCCGAGCCGGAGCCGCCGACGATCGAGACGATCTCGCCGCGCCGCACGTCGAAGTCCAAATGCTCGTGCACGAGCATCGCACCGTAGCGCTTGGTCAGATCGCGCACTTCGATCACGCGCTCCGCGATCGCGGGCGGCGGGCAGTTGCGCACGGCAGCGGTCAAGGGAGCGGTCATAGCCCGACGTTTTGAAAAACGATGGCGAAAATCGCATCGGCCAAGATCACGACCGTGATCGAGGAGACCACCGACGCCGTCGTCCCCGTGCCGAGGCTTTGCGAGTTCGGTTTGATCCGAAAGCCGAAGTGACAGGCCACCAGCGCGATCAGCATTCCGAAGGCGACGCCTTTGCCGAGCCCGATCCATACGTTGGCGATCGGCACGACGCTCGGCAAGGCGCGAATGAAATAAGCCATGTCGATGCCCAAAACGAGCTGTGCCGCCAGCGCGCCGCCGATCAAAGCGACGATGTTCGTCCACATGACGAGCAGCGGCATCGCCACCGAAAGCGCCACGACGCGCGGCAGCACGAGCCGCCGACCGTGGGGAATCCCCATGACGAGCATCGCGTCGAGTTCTTCCGTCACGCGCATGACGCCGATCTGAGCGGTGATGGCCGAGCCCGACCGGCCGGCGACGAGGATCGCCGACAGCACCGGTCCCAGTTCGCGAATCACGGAGAGGCCGAGAATATTGACGATGTACTGGTTTGCGCCGAACAGCCGCAACTGCTGGGCCGATAGGTAGCTCAGCACGATCCCGATCAGGAACGCGACGAGCGCCGTGATCGGCAACGCCTTCGCCCCGGCGTTATAGACGTTTGCCGAAATCTCGAGCCACGGCGCGCGGGCCGGGCGGCGTACCACCGAGAGCGTATCGAGAACGAATCGGCCGAACATCGCCATGCCGCCGTAGGCGTGATCGGCGAAACCCAATACTGCACGGCCGAGCGCGGTAACGACATCGATGCGCTCCACGGGCTCGGGCGACTCGCGCTGCGTTTCCAGCAGCGCGATGCGGGCAAAGATGTCGCGCTGGGTGTCCGTCAAGGCAATGTGCTCGGGCATTTTCCGGCCCCAGACTCGCCACAGCGCTTGTCCGCCGACGTGGTCCATCCGCTCGACGGCCGACAGGTCCCAATGCGCGGGCGCCGCGCGCGCGAGGGCCGCCAGGCGCGACGTGGCGCCCGCGCGGGCTCGGTCGCGCGCGAGCGCCAGCGCGGTCCATTGGCCGGACAGCGTGACGAGCGGCCCGAGGCTGCCGGTCTCGATCGTCAAGCCGGGCGGGGTGTCGAAGTCCAAGGAGGCAAAGCCCAGACGGTAAGTAAGTTGCGGCCATTGTAGCGGGCGCGTGCGAGCGCAGCGTTCGAACGCACCGAACTCCCCATTTGCGCGGCGTCTTGCCGCCCGACCGGTGCCGCGAGGTTGGCACGCCGCTTCGCGCCGGCCCCACTACAATACAGCTATGACCGATACCCTATTTCCTCCTCCGAGCCCGGAACCCGCCCCGAAAGGGGGCGGCGACGACTGGCGCATCGATCGAGACCGCGCGCGCGCCGGCGGCGCGAGCGCGATCCCATCGGAGGCGCTCGAGATCGTCGACGAGACCGCCTCCACGAACACGGACTTGATGGCGCGCATGAAGGCGCTGCCGCGCGAGCGCGTCGCCTTGGGCGTGCACGCCGTGCGGGCCGCCTATCGGCAAACCGCCGGCCGCGGGCGGCAAGGACGCACTTGGCAAGCGACGCCGGGCCACGCGCTCACGTTCTCGCTCGCCTGCGTCTTGCCGTGCCCGCTGTCGGGGCTCGCCGGCCTAAGTCTCGCAACGGGCGTTGCAGTCGTCGATGCGTTGGCGCGCCTGACCCCGAGCGAAGCTACGCGCTTGCAGTTGAAGTGGCCGAACGACGTGCTGCTCGACGGCCGCAAACTCGCGGGCATCCTGATCGAGACGGCTTGGAGCACGACAAGCGCGAGCGCCGTGGTAATCGGCGTCGGCATCAACGTGCGTCGCGACGAAGCGCTCGAGGCCGAATTGAAAGCGACCGCCGCGACGGTGCCGACGCAAGCGCGCGGCACCCCGCCCGCCGCACTTTCGCAAGCGCTGCCCGATGCGAACCTGACCGATACGCTGGCCGTCGTCGTCAAAGCGCTCACGGAAATGATCGAGCGCTTCGGCAAACATGGCTTCGCGGCATTCGCCGACCGCTGGAATGCCTACCACGCCTACGCGAACCGCGAGGTCGTGCTGATCGAAAAGGGCACGGAATTCGCACGCGGCACCGCAACGGGCGTCGACGGCTCGGGACAGCTCTTGCTGGCAACCGAGAGCGGCATCCAGGCGATCGCGACGGGCGACGTCTCGCTGCGGCTCGCCGACGACGCGTCATGACCGGCCCCGCGCCGTCTCTCTTGATCGATGCGGGCAATAGCCGTATCAAGTGGGCACTCGCCGACGGGCACGGTACGATCGTGCGCGGCGGCGTATTCGCGCATGCACCGGAGAACGAGGCGGATCCCGAATGGGCGGCGTTGCCCGCACCGAGCGGCGCCTGGATATCGAATGTCGCCGGCGAGGCCGTCGCCGAGCGGCTGGCGGGGCGCATCGACACGCATTGGCCCGGTGTGCCGCGTACGTTCGTTCGGGCGTGCGCCCGGCAGTGCGGCGTGATCAACGGCTACGGCATCCCCGAGCGGCTCGGCAGTGATCGCTGGGCCAGTCTCATCGGTGCGCACGCGGCGTTTCCGGGCGAAGCGCTTTTGATCGCGACGCTCGGTACCGCGACGACGCTCGAAGCGCTCACCGCGGACGGCCGGTTCGTCGGCGGGATGATCGCCCCCGGGTGGTCGTTGATGATGCGCTCGCTCGGCGAGCATACGGCCCAATTGCCGACATTGGCCGCCGACTCGGCGCGCATACTCGTCGACGACGCACCGGCGCATTGGTTTGCGACCGATACGCCGCACGCGATCGCGGCCGGATCGCGACTCGCTCAGGCAGGGCTCATCGAGCGGGCGTGGCGCGAGTTGTCGCATGCTTGGGGCAAGACGGTGCGGCTCGTCGTGGGCGGCGGCGCGGCCGACGAAGTCGCCCAGGTGCTCGACGTCCCGCACACGCGTCACGACACGCTCGTGTTGGCGGGACTTGCGTTGATCGCGATGCAAGGGCGGAGCGGTTGCTCGATTGAGGAAAGTGAACGGGACGTGAACGATAAGGAGACGTGACGATGTTGCGTTGGCTAATCGCCATTTTGTTGCTTGCGAACATGATCGCGTTCGCGCTTGCCAGCGGCATGCTCGGCCCATTGCCGGCCGCCGGCCCGATCGAGTCGAATCATATCGAGCGCCAGATTCATCCCGAGTGGCTCAAGGCGAAGCCGATCACGGAGGCGGAAGCGGCCGGGCAAGTCATCGTCGGTCAACCCGATCCGTCTCCGTCCGTCAGTGCGACGCCGCTCGGCGGCTGATTGCGCCGCGGGCTTGGCCGCTAGACCTAGGCTTTATCCGCCTGAGCACGCACCTTCTTGAGCAACGCCGTCGTGGAACGCTCGTGCTCGAACGGGATCGCGAGCGCGCGCCCCCCCCACCCCCGGACGAGCGCCGATTCGGGCAACGCGTCCATATCATAGTCGCCGCCTTTGACGAGCACGTCCGGGCGCAATGCGCCGATGAGTTCCACGGGCGTGCGCTCCTCGAACAGCACCACCCAGTCCACGCACTCGAGCGACGCGAGCAGCGCCATCCGGTCGTCCTCGACGTTGATCGGCCGGTCGTCGCCCTTGCCGAGCATACGCACCGAGGCGTCGCTATTGACCCCGACGATCAACGTGGCGCCCAATGCTTTCGCTCGCGCGAGGTATGTGACGTGACCGCGATGCAGGATATCGAACACGCCGTTCGTAAAAACGACGGGTCCGGCAAGCGTGTCGCGCCGTGCCGAAAGTGCTTCGCGCGTGGTGATTTTGCGTTCGAACGAGACGGGAGACATGTGCGGAAAATAGGGCGCGCGCCAATGGGACTGCGCCTAGTGTACCGGTAAGAAAAAGCCCGCCGGTGCGAGGAACGACTCCCCTCGCGCCGGCGGGCTCGACAATTCGATCGAATGAATGCTTAAGCGGGCTGGTGCTCCGCCGAACCGCTCGCCTGCAAGCGTGCCGCAACTTCCTTACGATAGCGGTTCAACTCTTGAGCCGTCGTGAACGTGCGCTCGAACAGCAACGAGAGGTTGTGCAAGATGCGCTCGACGACCTTCTTCTCCCAGCCGTCGTCGAATCGGATCTGTTCGTCGAGCCAGCGTTCGAGCCATTCGGGGTCGGGCAAGCGCGATTGAATCGTGTCGCGCGGAAACAGATCGCGATTCACGTGCAGATTCGTGGGATGCAGCGGCTTTTCGGTGCGGCGCGCCGAAGCCATCAAGACGCCGATCTTCGAAAACGCCGCGCGCGCGACATCGCCGCAATTGTTGAGCGCCTTCTTCATGTAGCGCAAGTAAGCGCCGCCATGGCGCGCTTCATCGCGCGAAATCGTCTCGTAAATATGCTTGATCACGGGTTCCGTGTGCCATTCGGCGGCACGGCGATACCAGTGATTCAGGCGGATTTCGCCGCAAAAGTGCAGCATCAGCGTCTCGAGCGGCGGGGCCGGATCGAATTCGAAGCGCACGGCGTGCAACTCCTCTTCGGTCGGCACCATATCGGGCTTGAAGCGGCGCAGGTATTCCATCAGCACGAGCGAATGCTTTTGTTCCTCGAAAAACCACACGCTCATGAACGCCGAGAAGTCGCTGTCGTGGTGGTTGTCGCGCAGGAACATCTCCGTGGCCGGCAGCGCCGACCATTCCGTGATCGCGTTCATTTTGATCGTGGCCGCCTGCTCGTCGGTCAGCAGCGACGGATCGAATTTGTCCCAGGGAATGTCCTTCTCCATATCCCATCGGACCGATTCCAGCGATTTATAAAGTTCCGGATAAAGCATGGTGTTCATAGGTCCCACCCCTGGTCTGCTCATTGCAACTCGTATGACTATTGCCGCGCGTGTTCGCCCACCGCAATGTGCGGCGAAAAGCACACAATTTTACGCTGCGATCGCATCCGTTTATTGATCGAACTCAAGGCCGATCGCCCAAGCCGGTGCTGCGCGTGAAGATATCGCCCGGCGCTATGCCCTTGGCGATGATCGAACGCGGCGCCGCGCCTCGCGCCGAGCCCTTGCCTTGCGTTTGTCCAGCGGACGGCGGCGCAACGATCAGCCGCGATCTTGGTTTTTCGGTGTTCGCCCACGGATCGAAAGCTTTGAAATGATAGCATGCGCCGCACTCGCCGCCGCCCCCCCTAGAGGATGGGCCGACGCGCAGCCACAACGGCGGCCGGCCCGCCTTCACGGAAAGGCGCGGGGCAACTCGACACCGGCCGGCGCGTCGCCCGCCGGTTCTTGGGCAAGCGTCGCGCGAATCCAGTCGGTCAGTCGCTCGCGCTGCGCGAGGGTGTCTCGAAACCCGAGGTCGATGAGCTCGCTCGCGAATTCGGCCTCGAACAGCAAATAACTCGCGAACGACGCACCGGCGGCCCGATTGCCGCCGACAGCGCCTAAGAGCCCCCGTACGGTAAGGGGGAGACGCAACAGATGCCGCACGGCCATGAGTTCGATACGCTCGCTCGGGGCGATCGGCAGCACGTCGACATGCCGCCAGCCGCTCTCGGGTTCGACCTGCTGCGGCAGATGCTGAATCATGCCGTTGATATGCTCGATACGTTCGATATCGGCGCCGATCGAATCGAGAAAGACGCTGGCGAGCACCTGCTGGCCGATTTGTGCGAGCGACGGATAACCGCTCTCGAGGCCCGCTGCCGGCACCTCGGGACGCGGCGTCGCCGCGCCGAGCACGACGATACGCTGCGCGCCGAAATGAATGGCGGGGCTCAGCGGCGCGATCTGCCGGATCGAGCCGTCGCCGAAGTATTCGGTGCAGCCGTCGAGTTCGAGCGGCACCGCCGGAAAGAGAAACGGGATCGCCGACGACGCGAGCAGATGCGCAGGCGTGAGCGAGACCATGCGCGCACCGCGCTGCGCCCGCCGCCACGACTGGATCGGCTCTTCCGCTTGATAGAACGTCAAATGCCGGCCGCTCGAATAACTGAGCGCCGTGATCGACAGCGCGTGCAGCGCATGTGTATCGAGCATATCGGCGATACGCGCGAAATCGAGCGCGCCATGCAGCAGCTCGGCCAGCGGGCTATTGTCGAACAGCGCGCGCGGCGAGCGCCGCACGGCCCAGCCGAAGCTCATCGCCGCGAGCCAACGCGCGCCGGCCGCCGCCACGCCGCGCCAATCCGTGCGATAGACCTGCGCGGCGCGAATGTGCGACCAGAAATCGATGAGCCGACTCACGGCGAGCGCGAAATCGTCCGCATGGCTCGCCATCGAGGCCGCGTTGATCGCGCCCGCCGAGGTGCCGCAAACGATCGTAAACGGCGACCCGCGTTCGGTCGGCGCCACCTCGCGCGCGATCTGCGCCAGCGCTTTGAGCGCGCCCACTTGATAAGCGGCGCGCGCACCGCCTCCCATCAAAACCAGCGCTAACCGCACGGCGGGCATCCCCAAAAAAGAGCGGTCGACGCGCGCGCACTCGAGGACCGATAGGTGCGGGGCACCCGTAGCCTCCCGGCGACCGTCATTTTTCCCCGCGCGCCGCGCCGCCCGATCTCGACCCGGGTTTCGTCGCCGTTTTGCGTGCGCTCGTGCGCTTGGCCGCAGGCCCGGAGGCCGCCTTCGCCGAGCCGCTCGCGGCCTTGCTACCGGATGCACCCGCGCCGCCCGCCTTTTTCGACGCGCCCGGCTTGGCGCCGCCTTCACTCGCCTCTCCGGCGCCGCCCGGCTGGGTCATCGCAAATGCGGCAAGTTGATTGAACTGCGATTGGAGCAAATTCCACCAACTCGACGGATCGAAAGCGCCGCCGGCCGCCGCGCCCGCTTGCGAATCGGCGCCCTGCCCCTCGCCCGAGCCGTCGGCACTGCTATCGCCGGTACCCGTGGCCGCCTCGGATGCGGCTGAATCGCTTGCTCGGCTCGACGATGCGCTTGTCTGCGTGCCGAACGAAGTGCCCCACGGTGAGGAAGGACTCGCTTGCGCGCCCGCGCCGTCCGTCGACTGCGTCATCGACGCCTGCGCGAACGCACCGAACGCACGGAGCGTGGACAGCGTCGCGCGTTGCACTTCGAGCGCCTGAATCGCCGATTGCAGCATGTTCAGATTCAGCTTCAGCCATTGCTCGACGGCGCGCATGTCGGTAATGCGCTTATCGAGTTCTTCGACGCTCATGAGCGGCGACATCATGTCCGACATCGCCGTGAGCGGCGAACTGAAGCCTTGCGCCGTGCCCGGCTGCATGCCCGGGAACGCCGCGCCGAACGGCGTGAGGCGCATCATGTCCCACATCTTGTCGAGCATCTCCGCGGGCGGGAAACCTGGGAAGCCGGGGAATGGCGGTTTGTCGCCTGCTGTGTCGGTCATCGAATGCTCCTCGGATACGGTGAAATGTCGTTAAAAACGCTTCGGGGCTTCAGCCAAGTTCGTCGCCGCCGGGAAACTGAGGGGGACGCCGCTCGCGCAGCGAACGAAGTCCCTCGCGGACGTCCGGACCGGAGAACCCCATGAATTCGAGTGCCAGGGAGGTGTCGAACGTCGGCCCGGCCATGCGCAACCAATTGTTCAGCGCGTATTTCGTCCAGCGGATCGCGCTTTGCGAGCCCTGCGCGAGCCGCGTTGCGACGTCGAATGCCCGGGGCAGCAGATCGTCGGGTTCGACGGCGAGCGAGACGAGCCCGATTCGCTCGGCCTCCGCGCCGCTTACGGCCTCGCATAGCAGCAGGTAGTACTTCGCTTTCGCCATCCCGCACAAGAGCGGCCAAACGATGGCCGCGTGATCGCCGGCCGCCACGCCCAAACGCGTATGCCCGTCGATGATGCGCGCATCGTTCGCCGCGATCGAAACATCGGCCAGCAGACCCGCGACGAGCCCGGCGCCGACGGCCGGCCCATGCATTGCTGACACGATCGGCTTGCTGCAATTGATCACGTTGTAGACGAGGTCGCGCGCCTCGCGCCACACGCGCGAGCGAACCTCGAAGTCGTCGGCCATTTGCTCGACGAGACCCAGGTCGCCGCCTGCCGAGAAGCCTTTGCCCTCGCCGCGTATCACGGCCACACGCGTGAGCGGGTCGCGATCGACGTCGCGCCAGATCTCGGCCAGTTCGCGATGCATGCGGTCGTCGGCCGCGGCCAGCGCGCTTTTGTTCATTCCCTCGCCGCTCATGACGATCTCGAGCACGCCTAGCGGATGGCGCCGCAAACGCAGCGAATGGTAGTGCGCGTAAAGCGCCAAGTCGTCGGCAGGTGTCTTATCGGTCATCCGTATCCGCTCTTTTATCGGTGCGTCGGCGGCATGCGGCGCCGATGCTATCTCATCAAGTGTAGGCTCGCGCGGGCGGCCTCGCATCGGGCCAAACCCGGCGCGGCGCGGCCGTCAGCGCTCCAGGGGCGCCACCGATTGCTCGATGGCGCCGAAGATCGATTTGCCCGCTTCGTCGAACATCTCGATCTTGACCGTGTCGCCGTACTTCATGAACTCCGTTTGCGGCGCGCCGCTCGCGATCGTTTCGAGACACCGCTTTTCCGCGATGCAGCAGTAACCGCGCTTGTCGTCCTTGTTCGAGACGGTGCCCGAGCCGACGATCGAGCCGGCGCGCAGATTGCGCGTCTTGGCCGCGTGCGCGATCAACTGGCCGAAGTGGAACACCATATCGACGCCGGCGTCGGGCTGGCCCACCTTCTTGCCGTTCCAATGGACGATCATCGGCCGCGCAACCCGGCCCTCGCGCCAGTGCTCGCCGAGTTCGTCCGGCGTGACCGCCACCGGCGAGAACGCCGTGGCCGGCTTGCTTTGAAAGAAGCCGAAGCCCTTCGCCAGTTCGGCCGGGATCAAATTGCGCAGCGAAACGTCGTTGACGAGCATCAGCAAGCGCACCGACTTGAGCGCAGCATCGGCCGACGTGGCCATCGGCACGTCGGACGTCATCACGGCCACTTCGGCCTCGAAGTCGATGCCGTATGCCTCCGAGGCGCAGACGATATCGTCGCGCGCGCCCAGGAAATCGTCGCTGCCGCCTTGGTACATCAACGGATCGGTCCAGAACTCGGGCGGCATCTCGGCGCCGCGCGCCCGGCGCACGAGTTCGACATGATTGACATAGGCAGATCCGTCTGCCCATTGAAACGCACGCGGCAGCGGCGCCATGCAGTCCTTCTGCTCGAAGGCGAACGTATTGCGGGCGCGGCCTTGATTGAGCGCATCGTAAAGCTCGGCGAGCTGCGGCGCGTAAAAGGGCCAGTCGTCGAGCGCGCGTTGCAGCGTCGGGGCGATGCCGTCGGCGATCGCGGCCGTGCGCAGATCGCGCGAAACGACGATCAACTGACCGTCGCGGGAGCCGTCTTTGAGCGTAGCAAGTTTCATTTAGCGAGGACCGAAGCCGTGAGATGACGATAAGAGCAATCTATTTTACGATGGTGAATGCCCGACAGGCCTCGGCCCGCCGCCGAACCTCGCGCGCGCAGTCCACGCCGTCTAGGCATGCCCTCCACCCGCATCCGCTTTCCCATGTCCGCCACGCACACCCAACCGCTCGATCCGTCCGACTCGCTCGATCCCGCACTCGCGGATCCGCCCGAGGCGGTCGAAGACGCCGCAGACGGCGAGGAGAAAGTGCGCTCGGGCATTCAGTCGATCGAAGTGGGATTTCGGCTGCTGGAGGTCCTAACGAACGAGCCGCGCGCAATGATGCTGCGCGATCTGGCCAAGCTCGCACAGATGAGTCCCGCCAAGGCGCACCGTTATCTGGTGAGCTTCCAGCGCCTTGGCGTCGTCGCGCAAGATCCCGTTTCGGGGCGCTACGAGCTAGGCGGGTTCGCCCTGCAAATGGGCCTCGCCCGCCTTGCTCGCGTAGACGGCGTCAAGCTCGCCCGGCTCGCGCTCGGCGAGTTGCGCGATCGGCTGGACGTGACGGTCGGTATCGCCGTATGGGGCAACCTCGGGCCCACCGTCGTTCATTGGACCGAATCGAGCCACCCGGCCAAGGCGTCCCTGAAGCTCGGCGACGTCATGCCGTTGCTCGGGTCGGCCACGGGGCTGCTCTTCGCCGCCTATCTCCCACGCGGCAAGACCGCCGCGATGATCGAGCGCGAACTCGCCGACTCCCGGCGCTCCTCGCACACGACCGGCCCGCGCAGCGAAGCCGAACTGGAAACGGCGCTGCAAGAAGTGCGCGCTCACGGCGCGGCGCGCGTAGCCGGCATGCTCTTGCCGACGATCCACGCCTTCTGCATGCCGGTATTCGACGCCTCGGGAGAACTTGCCCTTGGCCTCATCGCACTCGGCCACGAAGGCGCGTTCGATCTCGCTTGGGACGGAGCGATCGCGCTCGAACTCAAGGCATGCGCGCGCAAGCTGTCGTACGAACTGGGTTACAGCGAAGCAGCGCGATAACGCCGCTAAGCCTTCGTTGCCGTCGGGGCTCGCGACTCGCACGTCCGGCAAGATGCGCCATTTGCGGGCATCATGTGCGTTTGTCCATGCATCTAGCGCGGCCTCTCGCCGCTCAAGCTACCGAGCGCTTCGACGAAGCGCCGAGCACATCGCCATGTCCTCTTTACCGCACCTCGCCGCCGGTCGTGCCGTTCCCGCTTCGCGCGGGACGTCGCGCCGCGCGTGGCGTTGGGGCGTGGCGCTCGCGGCAGCCGTCGCGCTGCACGGCATATCCGCGATCTGGTTCGTCAAGCACCGCGCCGCGTTCGAGCCCGAAACGCCCAAACCGCCGGTGCAAGTCGCGCTCTTAACGCCGCAACCGATCGCGCGCGGCGACAGCGTCCGGCAACGGCCCGCCGCGCGCACCGAACCCGCGCCTGCTCGACCCTCGACGCCATCGGGGCCGGCCCCCGTGCTCCATGCCCTGACCCCGTCGCCCACGGCATCGGTGCGACGGGAAGCGGCAAGGGCCAGCACGACCGAGGCAGCGGCAAGTCCCACGCTCGCGGCAAGCGCGCCGGGCACCGATTCCATCGACGAGACCGGCTCCACCGTGGGGAACAAACCCGCGCCGGGGCTTAAGTTCTCGGTCCCGCCCTCGGGCGATCTTCACTACAACACGTTTTACAATGGCGTGGAAAACGCGCCAGGGACGATACGCTGGTCGAGCGACCGCGAGAGCTACGACATGCTCGTATCGGTGCCGCTGCCATTCGTCGGCACATTCACCTATGAAAGCCGCGGCCGTATCGACGCCTTCGGCCTAGCACCGGAGCACTACGTCGAAAAGCGCGGCCGCCGTCCCGAACAGGTCACGACGTTCGATCGTACGGACAAACGGATCGGCTTCACGCGCACGAGCGCGACGCTTGCGCTGCCGGACGGCGCGCAAGACCGCTTCAGCATGGTGATGCAGCTTGCAAGCCTCGTGCGCGGCGATCCCGAGACCTACAAACCCGGCGTCACACGCTCGTTTTACGTGGCCGACGACGATAGCGGCGAGTTGTGGCCGATCGAGACGATCGGAGACGAATCGATTCGGACTGCCGAAGGTTTTCTGGATACCCGCCACTTTATGAGATTGCCTCGACACGACGGCGACCGGCGCCGCATCGACGTCTGGCTTGCCCCTTCGCTTGGGTGGCTACCCGCACGTATCATGCAAACGGAACCGAACGGTTCGCAGATCGAGCTCGTATGGCGCGGCCCACTGCGCCCCCCGGGCTCGGAAAATGCAACATCGATGGCGAAGACACCGGATGACTCGTCCGATGCCTCGGCAACCGAAGTCGGACCGGCGCGCGAGCACCCCTAAACCGGCGACGCTCGCGTGCCGTTAACAAGTGTGTCGAGGCACACGGACGATCCTCGATGTTTTCCCTTGCCGCTCGAACGTTTTGTATGGTTGGGGTCTAACTTATAGGTCGATGGCGCTTGAGGCTTGTGGTTGTAGTTGGGGGCGAACATTTAGTTGCAATGTTCCAACCCGTTTTAAGCGCCGTTTAAGACCCACCCCTTGAAATTCCATGCAATACGCTCCAAGTACTGGGCGGAAAACGGCCAGGAGCCAATCGGAATAAGGAGTGTCGCCATGCAAATGATCTACAACAGCCCCAACTATTGTGTCGTCGAGTTCGCACCGCAAGCGGGCCATCTGGCGATGAACGCAGGTGGCTACGAAATCGTAGACAAGAACACGCAGCGCGAAATCTTCATCGACGGCGCGATGGCGGCACAGTTTAGAGAACACGTGCGCAAGCTCATCGAGGAGGAGCCTACGCTCGACGAGGTCGATGAGTTCCTCGGTCAGTTCGACAGCTTGATGACTCAGCCCGTCGTTTTGCACTGACGGTTCATAGGCCGCAAGGCGGCACGACAATCCCATCGAACCCCGTCCGGCTTGCCGGGCGGGGTTTTCTTTTACCTTTTCTTTCGCCTCTGCCCGGCCGCCAGGCGGCCACCGGCGGGCGTGCCCGGCAGCCGCTACAATGACGGTTTCCCAGATCACGCCACGAGCCCGCCCGCCATGAATCCGTCCGCCGCCGCTCCAGCCGCATCGCCCGCTCCGAGTACGCCCTACACGCGAGGCGCCGAGTTGCCTGCGCTGCTCGCGTCGCGCATCTTGATCCTGGACGGTGCGATGGGCACGATGATCCAGCGCTACAAGCTCGACGAAGCGCGCTATCGCGGCGAGCGCTTCAAGGATTTCGGGCGCGACGTGAAGGGCAACAACGAACTGCTGTCGCTCACGCAACCGCAGATCATCGCCGAGATCCACGAGCAATATCTGGCGGCGGGCGCCGACATCATCGAAACGAACACGTTCGGCGCCACGTCGGTCGCGCAGGCCGACTATGGGATGGAATCGCTCGCGCGCGAGATGAACCTCGCGTCCGCCAAACTCGCGCGCGCGGCCTGCGATAAATACTCGACGCCGGACAAGCCGCGCTTCGTCGCGGGCGCGATCGGACCGACGCCGAAGACGGCGAGCATTTCGCCCGACGTCAACGATCCGGGCGCACGCAACGTCACCTTCGACGAGTTGCGCGCGGCTTACTACGAGCAAGCGCAAGCGCTGCTCGAAGGCGGCGCGGACCTGTTTCTCGTCGAAACGATCTTCGACACGCTCAATGCCAAGGCGGCTTTGTTCGCGCTCGACGAATTGTTCGACAACACCGGGCAAGTGCTGCCGGTCATGATTTCGGGCACTGTGACGGACGCGTCGGGCCGCATCTTGTCGGGGCAGACGGTGGAAGCGTTTTGGAACTCGCTACGCCATGCGAAGCCGCTCACGTTCGGGCTGAACTGCGCGCTCGGCGCGGCGTTGATGCGTCCGTACATCGCCGAGCTTGCCAAGATTTGCGACACCTACGTGTCGTGCTATCCCAACGCAGGCTTGCCGAACCCGATGAGCGACACGGGGTTCGACGAAACGCCCGAGGACACGTCGCGCCAATTGAAGGAATTCGCGCAAGCGGGACTCGTGAATCTCGCCGGCGGCTGCTGCGGTACGACGCCCGAACACATCGCAGCGATAGCCAAAGCGCTGAGTGGTGTGAAGCCGCGCGCATGGGCACACTACCGCGACGCCGCATGAACCGAGCGTCGCCACGCTCTCCGTCCACGCTTACCGCCATCCATCGAAGAGAACCATGACCGAACACATGATGCGTCTTGCCGGCCTCGAGCCGTTTAACGTCGCCTCCGGCGCGCTCTTCATCAACGTCGGCGAGCGAACGAACGTCACGGGCTCCAAAGCGTTCGCTCGCATGATCCTGAACGGGCAGTTCGACGATGCGCTCGCGGTCGCGCGCCAGCAAGTCGAGAACGGCGCGCAGATCATCGACATCAATATGGACGAAGCGATGCTCGATTCGAAAGCGGCGATGGTGCGCTTTCTGAACCTGATCGCGTCCGAGCCGGACATCGCCCGCGTGCCGATCATGATCGACTCCTCGAAGTGGGAAGTCATCGAGGCGGGCCTCAAATGTGTCCAAGGCAAAGCGATCGTCAATTCGATCTCGCTGAAGGAAGGCGAAGAGTCCTTCCGCCATCACGCGCGATTGATTCGGCGCTACGGCGCGGCGGCCGTCGTCATGGCGTTCGATGAAACGGGCCAAGCCGATACGTTCGAGCGCAAGACGCAGATCTGCGCGCGCTCGTACCGCATCCTCGTCGACGAAGTCGGCTTCGAGCCCGAGGACATCATCTTCGACCCGAACATCTTCGCCGTCGCCACGGGCATCGAGGAACATAACAACTACGCCGTCGATTTCATCGAGGCGACACGCTGGATCAAGCAGAACCTGCGCTACGCCAAGGTGAGCGGCGGCGTATCGAACGTCTCGTTCTCGTTCCGCGGCAACGATCCCGTACGCGAAGCGATCCATACGGTGTTCCTCTATCACGCGATTCAGGCCGGAATGGACATGGGGATCGTCAACGCCGGGCAGCTCGGCGTCTATGCCGATCTCGATTCCGAGTTGCGCGAGCGCGTGGAGGACGTCATCCTCAATCGCCGCGCCGACGCGACGGACCGCCTGCTCGAAATCGCCGACAAGTTCAAAACGGGCGCGGCCAAGAAGGAAGAGAACCTCGAATGGCGCAATCAAGGCGTCGAGGCACGCCTGGCCCATGCGCTCGTGCACGGCATCACGAACTTCATCGTCGAAGATACCGAAGAGGCACGCCAAAAGATCCACGCGGCCGGAGGACGGCCGATCAACGTGATCGAAGGGCCGCTGATGGACGGCATGAACATCGTCGGCGACTTGTTCGGTCAGGGCAAGATGTTCCTGCCGCAAGTCGTCAAGTCGGCGCGCGTGATGAAGCAAGCGGTCGCGCACTTGATCCCGTTCATCGAAGAAGAAAAGCGCAAGCTCGCCGAGGCCGGCGGCGACGTCCGAGCGAAAGGCAAGATCGTCATCGCGACCGTGAAGGGCGACGTGCACGACATCGGCAAGAACATCGTCTCCGTCGTGCTCCAGTGCAACAACTTCGAAGTCGTCAACATGGGCGTGATGGTCCCGTGCAACGAGATCCTCGCCAAAGCGAAGGTCGAAGGCGCGGACATCGTCGGCCTATCGGGGCTCATCACGCCGAGCCTCGAGGAAATGGCGTACGTCGCCTCGGAAATGCAGCGCGACGATTACTTCCGCATCAAAAAAATCCCGCTGTTGATCGGCGGCGCCACCACGTCGCGCGTCCATACCGCCGTGAAGATCGCGCCGAATTACGAGGGGCCCGTGGTCTACGTGCCGGACGCGTCGCGATCGGTATCGGTGGCGTCGAATCTACTGTCGGACGAAGGCGCGGCGAAGTATCTGGACGAGTTGAAGACCGAGTACGATCGGATCCGCCAGCAGCATGCCAATAAGAAGGCGCAGCCGATGGTGACGCTCGCGCAAGCTCGCGCGAACAAGACCAAGATCGATTGGGCCGCCTACCGGCCCGTCAAGCCCGCGTTCGTGGGGCGGCGCGTGTTCAAGAACTACGATCTGAACGAGCTGGCCCAGTATATCGACTGGGGCCCGTTCTTCCAGACGTGGGACCTCGCCGGCCCCTACCCCGCGATCCTCAACGACGAAATCGTCGGCGAATCGGCGCGGCGTGTGTTCTCCGACGCGAAGTCGATGCTGTCGCGGCTGATCGCGGGCCGCTGGCTGACGGCTAACGGCGTGATCGCGCTGCTGCCGGCCAATACCGTCGGCGACGACGACATCGAGATCTACACCGACGAAACGCGCACGCAAGTGGCGATGACTTGGCACAACCTGCGTCAGCAGAGCGTGCGTCCCGTCGTGGACGGCGTGATGCGGCCGAACCGGTCGCTGGCCGACTTCATCGCGCCCAAAGACTCGGGCGTGGCCGACTACATCGGCATGTTCGCCGTGACGGCGGGCATTGGCGTCGATGCAAAGGAAAAGCAATTCCTCGCCGATCACGACGACTACAGCGCGATCATGCTCAAAGCACTGGCCGACCGCATGGCCGAAGCCTTCGCCGAAGCCATGCACGCGCGCGTGCGGCGCGAATTGTGGGGTTATGCCTCGGCCGAGACGCTCGACAACGAGGCGCTGATCGCCGAACGCTACGCCGGTATCCGTCCGGCGCCGGGCTATCCGGCGTGCCCCGATCACCTCGTCAAACGCGACCTGTTCGCCACGCTCAAGGCCGACGAAGTCGGCATGACGGTGACCGAATCGCTCGCGATGCTACCGGCCGCCAGCGTCTCGGGCTTTTATATCGCTCACCCGGAAAGCCGCTACTTCTCGGTCGGCAAGATCGCTCGCGACCAGGTGGAAGACTTCGCCCGCCGCAACGAAATCGCGATGACCGACGCGGAGCGTGCGCTGGCGCCGTTGCTGTAATTGGCGGGGCGCTGAAAACGCAGCCCCAAACGGAAGAGCCCGGTTCAGGCTTGCGGGCCTGAACCGGGCTCTTTTTTTCCGAAGAAAGCGGCAACGCTTACCGCACCGCCCGCGCGGCGGGCCGGCGCTTTCGCTCAAACGCCCCAGAGAACGTCGGCGTTTTCGCGTTGCGCTTCGCGCAGCATGTCGAGGAACGGAAATGCGCGCTGCGCGAGGCCGATCGGCAACTCGTGCGGCTCATGTCCGTCTTCCCCTTCGTGAAAATGCCCTTCGTGTTCGGCGATCTCCCGCTTGTCCGTCACGATCGCAGCCTCGAGCTTCGAAATCGCACCGGGCAATTCGTCGTGAGTAATGACACCGCGCGCGCCCAATTGTTTGCCGACGATGCCAACCAGATACTGGGCCAGATTTTCCAGCATTACGACGTCCGGCGCCGCACGACATTTGAATGTAATCAACATAATGGACCCGTTTCCTTCGTTTTGTTTACCACACCTGACAGCGCCATGACATTCGTTACGCCCGGGCTACGCGGCCTACGCCGAACGGTGCCGGCCGTGCCCCCTTGGCAGACGCCTCATTGAGACATATTAGCACCTGCTAAAATCCGCCTAGAGATAAACGCGCGCGTGGCGCGCCGCACGAGCGCGAAGACGGCGGCCCTGCCGGCTCGCCGCCTCGCCAACCCTTCGCGTCCGCTCCGCGGACCGCTCAAGCCGACCGTACTGAACCAACATGCTGCCCGCACATAAACAGAATCTCGAAGCCTTGCTCGCCGCGAGCGTCAAGCAAGTCGTCACCGAATCGAACGGCGATGCCGCCGGCGCGCCCGCGATCACGCTCGAACGCCCGAAAGCGGCCGCGCACGGCGATGTCGCCTGCAACGTCGCGATGCAACTCGCCAAGCCGCTGCAAAAAAATCCGCGCGAACTCGCGCAGCGTATCGTCGACGCACTGCTCGCCCAACCGGGCGGCAAGGACTTGATCGAGGCCGCTGAGATCGCCGGCCCCGGCTTCATCAACTTGCGGCTGACCTCGAAGGCGAAGCAAGCCGTCGTCGGCGCGGTCATCGCAGAAGGCGCCGGCTTCGGGCGCTCGACGCACGGCGCGGGCACACGCGTGCTCGTCGAATTCGTGTCGGCGAACCCCACCGGCCCGCTGCATCTGGGCCATGGCCGCCAAGCCGCGCTCGGCGATGCGTTGGCGAACGTTCTCGCGAGCCAAGGCTACGGCGTGCACCGCGAGTTCTACTACAACGACGCGGGCGTGCAGATCCACAACCTGGCCGTCTCCACGCAAGCGCGCGCGAAAGGCCTGAAGCCCGGCGATGCCGGCTGGCCGGAAGCCGCCTACAACGGCGAGTACATCGCCGACATCGCGCACGATTACATGAACGGCGAGACCGTAGCGGCCAAGGACGGCGAGCCCGTCACAGGCAAAGGCGACATCGACGATCTCGATGCGATCCGCAAGTTCGCCGTCGCCTATCTGCGCCACGAGCAAGACATGGACTTGCAGGCGTTCGGCGTGAAGTTCGACCGCTACTACCTCGAATCGTCGCTCTATACCGAAGGGCGCGTGGCCAAGACCGTGGACGCGCTGGTCGCCGCGGGCAAGACGTTCGAGCAGGACGGCGCGTTGTGGCTGCGCACGACCGAATACGGCGACGACAAGGACCGCGTGATGCGCAAATCCGACGGTACCTATACGTATTTCCTGCCCGACGTCGCCTATCACGTCACGAAGTGGGAACGCGGCTTTGCGAAGGTCATCAACGTGCAAGGCTCGGATCACCACGGCACCATCGCACGCGTACGCGCGGGGTTGCAGGCGCTCGGCGTCGGCATCCCGAAGGGCTATCCCGACTACGTGCTGCACAAGATGGTCACCGTCATGCGCGACGGCCAGGAGGTCAAGATCTCCAAACGCGCCGGCAGCTACGTGACCGTGCGCGACTTGATCGAATGGTCGGGCGGCGCCGTGCCGGGACAGGAAGCCGCACCCGATCTGCTCGACGAAGCGACGATTCAGCGCGGCCGCGATGCCGTGCGATTCTTCCTCATCTCGCGCAAGGCCGACACCGAATTCGTCTTCGACGTCGATCTCGCGCTCAAGCAAAACGACGAGAACCCAGTCTATTACGTCCAATACGCGCATGCGCGGATTTGCTCGATTCTCGCCGAATGGAAGACGCGCTACGCCGGCGACGAAACCGCCTTGCCGCAAGCGGACGTCTCGGTGTTGACGAGCGCGCGCGCGATGTCGCTCATGCATAAGCTGGCGGAATATCCCGACATGCTGACCCACGCCGCATCGGAACTCGCGCCGCACGCGATCGCGTTCTACCTGCGCGAGCTCGCGAGCGAATTTCACTCGTTCTACAATGCCGAGCGCGTGCTCGTCGACTCGCAAGCCGAGCGTGACGCCCGTATCGCGCTGCTCGCGGCGACGCGCCAAGTGCTCGCCAACGGCCTCGCGGTCATCGGCGTATCCTCTCCGGCCAAGATGTAACGCAGCGCGCGCGTTCGCCGCGCGCCACCGCGCGCCATCGCTATAATCGGTGGCCGCCCTTCTCGCGGCCTGACGCTAGGCATGCCGCCCCCGGGCTTTTTTCGCAGGTGATTCAGACAATGGCAAAACCGAGCCGTACCTCGCCACGCAGCACGTCCCCCAAGGGGAAACAGAACGCCGATTCCCAACGAGGACTTCCTCGGGGGCGAAGCGGGGCAGCGAAGCAAAGCGGAAGCACGTTTCTCGGCATTGTGCTGGGCTTGATCGTCGGTCTCGCGATCGCCGTCGTCGTGGCGCTGTACATCGAGCGCTCGCCCACGCCGTTCGTGGCCAAGGTCGCACCGGGCGGTGCGTCCGGAACGGGAACGGTCGAGCAGCAATACGATCCGAACCGCGCCTTGCAGGGCAAATCGCCGGGACAACCCGTGCCGCAGGCGGCTCAGCAAACGCCTCCGCCGAATACGGCGCCGGGCCAGTCGTCGGGACAACCGGCCACGCCGGCGCAAGCGCCCGGCTTGCTGCAAGAGCCGCAAATCGTCGAGGTGCCGTCCACGAACGGCGCATCGAGCGCGGCCGGCAATCCGGCCAGTGCGACAGCGCAGCAGCCGGCCCAAGCGAACACGCAGAACCCGGCGCAACAGAAGAAGCCCACGCAAACGGCGAACGTGCCGCCCGCCGCCGCGCCTAACGCCAATAGCGGCGCGCATCCGGCAGCCGGCGCCGCGGCCGACGCGGGCACGGGCTATTTCCTGCAAGTCGGTGCCTATAAAACGGCCGCCGATGCCGAACAGCAGCGCGCGCGCTTGGCGTTCCAAGGTTTCGAATCGAAAGTGTCGCAACGCGACGCCGGCGGCGTGACGTACTTCCGCGTCCGGATCGGGCCGTTCTCGAAATTCGACGAAATGAATGCGACGCGCCAACGCCTGTCCGATGCCGGCATCGACACGGCGGTGATCCGCTTCACCAAGCAGTAACGCACAGTCGGCCGCGCGCCGTCCCGCGATGAACCATGCGCGGGCGGCGCGAGTCTGACTCGGCAGCCGCTGCCGTCCAAAGAATCGGCATGAAGGCGTCCCACGTTCATCGTACCCACGAGTGCACAATGAAAAAACTGATCCGCACGCTGTTGTTTTCCGTCAGCCTCGCCGTTATCGGCGCGGGCGTGGCGCAAGCTTCTCCGTCCGCCCCGGTTTCCGGGAAGGACTTTACGGTCTTGAAGACGCCGCAACCGGTCGATGTGCCCGCCGGCAAGATCGAAGTCATCGAATTCATGTGGTACGGCTGCCCGCACTGCAACGAGTTCGACCCGTACCTCGAAAAATGGGTTAAGGCGCTGCCGCCGGACGTCGTATTCAAACGCGTGCCCGTCGCCTTCCGCGACGATTTCATCCCGCATTCGAAACTCCTGCATGCATTGAACGCGCTGGGCCTCGAACAGCAGCTCACGCCGACGATCTTCCATGAGATTCACGTCAACAAGAACTATCTGCTAACGCCGGACGATCAGGCCAAGTTCCTCGCCACGCAAGGCGTCGATACGAAGAAGTTCCTGGCGGCTTACAACTCGTTCTCGACGCAAGCCGAAGTGAACCGCGATAAGCAAATGATTCAGGACTACAAGATCGACGGCGTGCCGACGCTGGCCGTTCAAGGCAAGTACGAAACGGGCCCGGCGGCAACCGATAGCCTGCCCGGCACGATCCAAGTGCTCGACTACCTCGTGGCGCAAGTGCGCGCGAAGAAGATGTGATGCACGGGGCCGCCGGTACGAACTCGTCGTTCAAAGTCTTCATCACCGGCGCCTCCAGCGGCATCGGACTGGCCCTTGCCGAGCAATACGCGCGGCAAGGCGCGACGTTAGGCCTCGTGGCGCGCCGCCTCGAGGCCCTCGCCGAGTTCGCTCGGCGCTTTCCCCAGGTTTCCATCGCCACCTATTCGGCCGACGTGCGCGACGCACAAGCGCTCGCGCAGGCAGCCGCCCGATTCGTCGCCGATTTCGGCTTGCCCGACGTCGTCATCGCCAATGCCGGTGTCAGCAAAGGCGTGGCGGCCGGGTATGGCGATCTCGAGACGTTTCGCGAAGTAATGGACGTCAACTGCTTCGGCATGGCCGCGACGTTCGAACCGTTCGCCAAAGCCATGACCGAGGCGCGCCACGGCACGTTCGTCGGCATCGCGAGCGTGGCCGGCGTACGCGGGTTGCCGGGTTCGGGCGCCTATAGCGCCTCGAAAGCCGCCGCGCTGGCTTATCTCGAATCGCTGCGCGTCGAAATGCGCCCGTTCGGCGTGGCGGTCGTGACCATCGCGCCAGGCTATATCCGCACGCCGATGACGGCCCACAATCCCTATCCGATGCCGTTTCTGATGGACGCCGAGCGCTTTGCGCAGAAGGCCGTCGCGGCCATCGCGAGAAAAACCCGGTTCGCCGTACTGCCTTGGCCGATGCGGATCGTCGCCGCGTTGCTGAGGTGCCTGCCGCGCTGGCTGTACGACCGGCTTTTCGAAAAGGCGCCGCGCAAGCCGCGGGTCGCGGGTTAGTCTCGACGCTCAACGCGTAGGCTACGCGCCCAAACGAGCATATCGATATCCCGGGCGCGGCGTTGTCGACGCCGCGCGCTTGGGCTAAGCTCATCAGCTCGCTGCGCCGCCGCCTCCCTATTCGGCCGGCCCCGTCTAAAACGGAGAACCCATGCACGTCAAACTGCTCGCCGCCACGCTCGCCGTGTTGCCTGCTCTCGCATTTGCCAAGCCGCTCACCGTGTGTACCGAGGCGAGCCCGGACGGTTTCGACGTCGTGCAATTCAACTCCCTAGTAACGACGAACGCATCGGCCGACGTCATTTTCAACACGCTCGTCGATTACGACGAAGCGTCCAAAAAGGTCGTCCCGTCGCTCGCGGAAAAATGGGACGTCAGCGCCGACGGCCTCGTCTACACGTTCCATCTGCGCGCGAACGTGCCGTTCCAAACGACCGACTACTTCAAACCCTCGCGCCCCCTGAACGCCGACGACGTCGTTTTCACGTTCGACCGGATGCTTGACGAAGCCAACCCCTGGCACAAGGTGGCCGGCGCCAACGGCTTTCCGCACGCCCAATCGATGGGGCTCGTCAAGCTCGTGAAAGCGGTGAAAAAGGTGGACGAACAGACGGTCGAGTTCGACCTGAACGAGCCGAACGCGACGTTCGTTCCGATGCTGACGATGGGCTTCGCATCGATCTATTCCGCGCAGTACGCCGACCAGTTGCTCAAAGCCGGCAAGCAAACGGACTTGAATGCCAAACCGATCGGCACGGGCCCCTTCGTATTGAAGAGCTACACGAAGGACGCCGTGATCCGCTATGACGTCAACCCGGCTTACTGGGGGCCCAAACCGAAAATCGACCGGCTGATCTATGCGATCACGCCCGATCCCACGGTACGTGCGCAAAAGGTGAAGGCCGACGAATGCCAAATCGCGCTGTCGCCGAAGCCGGAGGACGTGGCGGCCGCTAAGGGCGACAAGTCGCTCGCCGTCGTGCAAACGCCCGCTTTCATGACGGCCTTCGTCGCGCTGAACACGAGCAAGAAGCCGCTCGACGACGAACGCGTACGACAAGCCCTCAATATGGCGTTCGATCGCGCCACATACTTGAAAGTCGTCTTCGACAATACCGCCACGCCGGCCCTGAACCCCTATCCGCCGTCCACGTGGAGCTACGACCAGGGGCTGGAAGCATACCCGCACGACCCCGTCAAAGCCCGGGCGCTGCTGGCCCAAGCGGGATATCCGAATGGGTTCTCGACGACGATCTGGGTACGCCCGCAAGGCAGCGTGCTCAACCCGAAGCCGAAAGCCGGCGCGGAGTTGCTGCAAGCCGATTTGGCCAAAATCGGCGTGAAAGCCGACGTCAAGGTGATCGAATGGGGCGAGCTCATCAAGCAGGCCAAGCAAGGGCAACACGATCTGCTGTTCATGGGATGGGCGGGCGACAACGGCGACCCCGACAACTACCTGACGCCGCTATTTAGCTGCAACGGCGTGAAATCGGGCATCAACTTCGCCCGCTTTTGCGATCCGAAACTCGACAAGCTAATCGCGGACGGGCGCGCCACGGCCGACCAAGCCACCCGGACGAAAGATTACGAGGCCGCGCAAAAGGTGATCCACGACCAGGCATTGTGGATCCCCCTCGGGTATCCGACCGCGAGTGCGATCACGCGCAAGTCGGTGGACGGCTACAAGGTCAGCGCCTTCGGCCGCCAGGATTTCGCGGACGTCTCGGTGAAATGAAGCAGCGCCATGCGGCCATCCGTTGACGCCTGTCACATGGCCGCTTTAACCTAGGCGCCGGATTGTCGATTCGATTAAGAGCAGTCATGCGAAACCTCGGCCGCACGGTAACGGCGTTCACGATTTTGGCCGCCATCGCGGCGTTTTCCCCCGCCATTGCGCAAACTCAGCTCGAACGGGCCGATGGGGAGCTCGTGGCCGGCGATCCGGCGGCCGGCGATCCGGCGGCCGGCGCCCCGGCGGCCGGCGATCCCATGGTCGGCGCCCCTATCGCCAACGATCGGGCCGAGAGCACGCACCTGACCGTCGCCCCGATGGCGGTCGCTCAGGTCACCGTCGCACCCGCCGCGCCAACGCTCACGCCGCTTGCACCAAGCGCGCCGATTGCGCCCCTCCCCCGAGGGCCCGCTCCGATGGTGGCCGTTCCCGTTGCGGTCTACGTGGCGAACTTCGTGGCCGTGCCCGTCAATGCCTCCGCCGCCGGATTGCTCGCACGCTTGCGAGATGCGCTTCACGCACACGCGGCCGGACACGACGCGGGACTCGTCGCCCAAGCCGTCGTCCAAAGGCTCAATCAAGCGGGCGTTGCGGCGCGCTATCTCGCGCCTGGCGATCAACCCCCCGTTACGGGCTGGTTGATCGGCGGCGTATTTCATTTACAAGGCGAAGCGCCAGCCGTCGCCTCCGACGGCGCGGAGTCGGGCTCGGCCGCGCTCGGTGCCGACGTCTCCGTCACCGTCGCGGATTTGGAGCACGGTCCCGACACACCGTTCGCCGTCATCGGCGTGCCGCCGGCAGCCGCGGGGTCGGATAACAAGCGCCCATGGACCCCGTACGTCGTCCCGGCCAAACTCTCGTTCGAGCGGGCCGAGCGAAATGCGGCCGTCGCCGCGCTCGCCCAGCAGATTGCCGACGCCTTCGTCGGCAATATGACGGCTTTACGCCAAGCCGACGCCAAGGCGATCGCGCCCTAACCGCATGCGCCGCTTGCTCGCTTGATGGCGAGCGCGGCATGCCTGCTCTATCCTTCTTGGCGAATGCCGCGCCGGCCCCGGCGCGGTTCGTCCTAAGCTAAGGAGTCGTCCATGTCCTACCTGCTCTTGATCGTCGAGCCGATCGGCCAGCGCGCACAACGCACGCCCGAAGAAGGCCGCGCCGCCTACGACACGATGGTCCGCTTCGGCGAAGACTTGCGCGCGCGCGGCCTGCTCGTCGCCGCGCAGTCGCTGGCATCGACCGACGAAGCGGTGCGCGTGCAGGTGCGTAGCGGGGAACGCCGCCTCATCGACGGGCCGTTTGCCGAAGCCAAAGAAATGGTCGGCGGCTTTTACCTGCTCAACTGCGATCGGGAAGAAGAGGCGCTTGCGATTGCGGCCGAATGTCCGGCCGCCGAATGGTGCACGGTAGAAGTCAGGCGTTTGGCGCCTTGCTTCGAGTAACCCGCGCGAATTCGTAGCGAAAAAGCGGATCGGCGTGTCGATTGCAGCGCCCGTCGTTCGTCGTAGCCGTAGGAGCCCGGAAAGCGGCCTCCATCTTCTTGCGAGGAGCGAAGCGATGCGTTTCATGATCATGGTTCGGGCCACCGCCCAGAGCGAAGCGGGCGTCATGCCGGAGCAAGCGTTGATGGCGGCCATGACGGCCTATCACGAAGCGTTGGCCAAAGCGGGGGTACTCCTCGACGCGAGCGGGCTCAAGCCCAGTCGCGAGGGCTGGCGCGTGCGCTACTCGGGCGGTAAGCGCGCGATCGTCGATGGGCCGTTCGCCGAAACGAAAGAACTGATCGCGGGCTATACGCTGATCCAGGCGCGCTCGCGCGAGGAAGCGCTCGAGTGGGCGCGGCGCTTCCCCGCGCCGTTCGGAGAGGCGGCCGACGGCGAGATCGAGGTTAGGCCGCTCTTCGAGTGGGAGGACTTCACGCCCGGCGAGCCGATCGAACGCTTTCGCGAGGTTCAAGCGAGCCTGCGCCAGCCATGAGCAATCCCACGCACCGAGCGATCGAAGCCGTGTGGCGCATCGAGGCCGCGCGCGTCGTCGCCCATGCCGCCCGCCTCGTACGCGACATCGGCGTAGCGGAGGAACTCGCGCAGGACGCGCTCGTCGCGGCGCTCGAACATTGGCCGCGCACCGGCGTGCCCGACAATCCCGGCGCTTGGCTGATGGCAACCGTCAAGCATCGCGCGCTCGACAAACTGCGCCAAGACGCGCTGCATACGCGCAAGCACGAAGCGATCGGACGCGATCTCGATGCGCTCGAAGCGCATGTCGTTCCCGATTTCGTCGATGCGATCGACGATGCACGTGCCGACGACATCGGCGATGACTTGCTGCGCTTGATTTTCACCGCATGTCACCCCGTGCTGTCGACCGATGCGCGTGTCGCCCTGACGTTGCGGCTGCTCGGCGGGCTCGCCACGCACGAGATCGCGCGCGCCTTCCTCACGCCGGAAGCGACGATCGCGCAGCGCATCGTGCGCGCCAAGCGAACGCTGCGCGAGGCGCGCGTACCGTTCGAAGTGCCGCATGCCGATGCGCGGGCCGTGCGGATGGCATCGGTGCTCGAGGTCGTCTATCTGATTTTCAACGAAGGCTATGCGGCCACGGCCGGCGAAGACTGGGTGCGGCCGACGCTTTGCGACGAGGCGCTACGCCTCGGTCGTACCCTCGCCGAACTCATGCGCGAGGATAGCGAAGTTCATGGTCTCGTCGCACTGATGGAGTTGCAGGCCTCGCGGCTTCACGCACGCGTCGACCACGACGGCCGCCCGATATTGCTCGCCGATCAAGATCGCTCGCGCTGGGATCCGCTGCTCATTCGGCGCGGCCTCGCGGCGCTCGCTCGTGCTCAAGCGCTCGACGGTGCGCTCGGCCCGTACGCGCTCCAGGCGGCGCTCGCCGCATGCCATGCGCGCGCGCATCGCGCCGAAGACACCGACTGGACCCAGATCGTCGCGCTGTACGACGCACTCGCGCAAATCACGCCGTCGCCGGTCGTGGAGTTGAACCGCGCCGTGGCGGTCGGCATGGCCTATGGGCCGCAAGCGGCCTTCGAGATCGTCGAGGCGCTCGCGGCCAATCCGGCGCTCGCGCGCTATCACTGGCTGCCGAGCGTGCGCGGCGACTTGCTGGCCAAGCTCGGCCGACGCGACGAAGCACGCACGGAGTTCGAGCGCGCAGCGGCGATGACGCAGAACGCACGCGAGCGAGCGCTGCTGCTCGAACGTGCCGAGACGATGCGCGACACACGCTGAGGCGAAGGCGTTGGAACGCGTTAGCGGCGCACGGCGGGTCGCCGTCCGGCCCGTCAAGCCGCCATCAGTTGCGCGCCCCGCGGCGCGTACGCCTTCGTCGCCGCGGAACGAATCGCGCCGTTCGCCCCTTCGCCGAGATGGAAGATCGCGACTGCGTCGCGCAGCGCGCGCATCTGCTGCGCCATGGACTGCGAGGCCGCCGATAGCTCTTCGACGAGCGCGGCGTTTTGCTGCGTGACTTCGTCCATATGGCTGACTGCCTGATTGACCTGCGCAATGCCACGGCTTTGCTCGGACGAGGCGGCCGAGATTTCGTCGATGACGTCGGCGACCTTGCCGGCACCTTCCTGGATTTCGGTCATCGTGCGGCGCACCTGAGCCGCTTGCGACTCTCCGGTACAGACCGTCGTGGCCGACACCTCGATCAAGTCCTTGATCTCCTTGGCCGCGCTCGATGCGCGTTGGGCAAGCGCGCGCACCTCGCCGGCCACGACGGCGAAGCCCCGGCCTTGTTCGCCTGCGCGCGCGGCTTCGACCGCGGCGTTGAGCGCAAGGATATTGGTTTGGAACGCGATGCCTTCGATGAGCGCGGTGATTTCGCCGATGCGCGACGAATGCTTGCTAATGTCGCCCATCGTCGCCACCATCGCTTCAACCACGCCGTGCGCCGTATGCGCGACATCGGACGCGCTGCCGGCCAACGCGCTCGCGGCTTTCGCGTTTTCCGCGTTTTGGGACACCGTGGCCGTCAATTGCTCCATGCTCGCCGCGCTTTGTTCGAGCGAGGCCGCTTGCGTTTCCGTGCGGGCGGACAAATCGGCATTGCCCGCGGCGATCTGATGCGTCGCGCTGCTGGCCGATTCGGAAGCCGTCCACACCTCCCGCAACGCCACCGAGACGCGCTCGATCAAATCGTTGAACGCGACCGCGATGCGTGTCAGTTCGTCACGGCCGAGCACGGGCGCGCGTAGCGTGAAATCGCGCGTGCCGCTAATGCGCTCGATCGCGGTTTGAAGCGAGGTGATACCCGCATTGATCGAGCGAGCAAGCTTGAAAATCATCGCGCAAACGATCGCCATTCCGGCCAGCATGACCGAGAGCACGGTAACGAAGACGGAATCGGCAACCGAGTGGGCGGCGGCGCTTTGCTGCTCGGCGAGCGTATTCATCTGAGCGGCCATCTGTTCCAAGTCGCGTTGGAACGGCTCGAAATCGGAGTGATAGAGCGCCGTGGTTTGGTCGGTAGCCGACTTGGCGTCATGCGCCGCGAGTTCAATGAGTGCGTGCGACTTGCGATCGTATGCGCTCCACTTGGCGACGAGCGCGCGAAAGGCATCGGCGCGCGCGGGATCGACGATCAACGTTGCCAGCTTGGACGACCACGCATCGACGTTGCGTTCCGCGTCGGCGAAGATCTTTTTCGTATCGTCGGCCGTCGGATCGAGCTGGATCGTCGACAGCGCGCTCGCCTTGATTTCCGTGATGCCTTGCAAAACTTTCTCTTGCCGATGGGAGACGTCTTCCGCGTTCATCGCCTCATGCAAACCGATTGCGCATACGAAAACGCCGGCGCCCATGGACAACACGGTCACCATCGAAAACAGCTGTAATTTGCGCCGAATGTTCATTGCTCACCTCGCGGATGGGAGACGCCCGCTCGCGTCTCTCGGGTCGTCACCTCTCTTTACGACCGAATGCCGATGCGCATTGAGTGCGGATAAACACGGGCTTCGCCGGCCGCGGCCGCATCTTTGCACGGGAATGGTTTCTGCTGGGCAAGCTTTCTATTTGCTTTCATCCACGAGCACATAGGAGCCCTCATGACGTCATGCCGACCCATCGTGAATCGTTTCGTCGCAGCAATACTCTCGCTCACCCCGGCCATACTAGATGCTCGGGCCGCCGATGCCGATCCCACCGCCGAATCGACATCGAAAGAGCGCGTCGCGCAATTCATCGTCAAGGTCAAAGCATCCGCGACGCCGCAATCGACCCATCCGAATGGGCCGGAGGATGAGGCGCATGCCGCACTCGCACGTCGCGCCGTCGAACGCGTGTTGCAAGAAACCGAGGTGCCGTCCGTCGGGCGCGCGCGCCGCTCGGCGGAACGAATCGTCGAAACTCGGCCGATGTCTGGCGCGGCCCATGTCGTCACCTTAAGCACGCCCGTGCGCGGCGAGATGGCCAATGAGATCGCCGCTCGCCTGCAAGCACAGCCGGAGATCGAATATGCGGAGCCGGACTATCGCCTCTATCGTCAATTGAGGCCCAGCGATCCCCTCTACGAAAAGCAATGGGGATTCGGCGGCGCGACCGGTGCCGCCCGCTTCGAGGCGGCGTGGGACACGACGACCGGTTCGAGCGAAGCGGTCATTGCAGTCGTCGATACGGGGTATCGACCGCATCCCGATCTCGTTGCGCATTTGCTGCCCGGCTACGACTTTCTCACCGATCCCGTCACGGCGAACGACGGGGACGGCCGAGACGCCGATGCATCGGACCCGGGCGACTGGGTCACTGTGGACGAGTCGCTGGCATGCGACGGTACCGACCGCCTGGCGGGCAACAGTTCATGGCACGGCACGCATGTCGCCGGCACCATTGGGGCGGTGGCCAACAACGAGATCGGCGGCGCGGGAGGCGTATGGCAAGCGCGTATCTTGCCCGTACGCGCACTCGGCAAATGCGGGGGGCCGGCAAGCGACATCATCGATGCGATACGTTGGGCGGTGGGACTTCCGGTTCCCGGAATACCGGTCAACGCGCATCCGGCGAAGGTCGTCAATATGAGTCTCGGGACGTCGCAACCTTGCGGCCGCGCGATGCAATCGGCCATCGACGACGTCCTCGCGCAGGGCGCGACACTCGTCGCGGCGGCGGGCAATGGCGGCACCGAAGTGGGCGAGCCTGCGAGTTGCCTCGGCGCGATCGCCGTCGCGGCGATCGACGCGAACGGCAAGCTACCCGCGTTCAGCAACTCGGGCGAACGCATCGACATAGGCGCGCCTGGCGTCGACATTCTGTCGACCTCGAACGCAGGACTCACCGTGCCCGGCGACGACACCTATCGAAGCCTGAACGGCACAAGCATGGCCGCGCCGCATGTATCGGCCGCGGCGGCATTGATGCTTGCCGTCGAACCGGGTCTCACACCCGAGGCGATCCGCGATAAGTTGAGAGCCAGCGCGCGCCTCTATCCCGCGGAATCGAACTGCATGGCCAAACACGATGCCGCGCTGTGCGGCGCCGGCATGCTCGACGTCGCGGCGGCGGTGGCCGCAGCGCATACGGCCGATGCGCCGACGGCGCCACATTGAGTCCATACTCGATTGGGTGATCGGCGCTCGCTCGCCGTCTAGGCTTAACTTGCCGGCGCGAACCGCACGATCCCGTCCTCGCCTTGCTCGCGCAAAAGCTCGCCCGCCAGCCAAAGCAGGTGCAGGTGAGCGAGCGCCTCGCCCATCGCGAACGTCAACTGATGGACGTCGAGCGCGCGCTTGAACATGAGCGGCACGATATCGGCCGCACTCATCGGGCGCTCGGCGCATGCCTCGCGGACTTCCGCGAGCCGCGCTTCATGATGCTCGCGCAATTGCGCGATACGCGTATGCAGTCCGCGAAACGGCTTGCCGTGCGAAGGCAGCACGAGCGTATCGGCCGGCATCGACTCGTAGCGCCCCAGCGATTCGAGGTACAGGGCCAGCGGATTGCCCTCGGGCTCGATGTCGAATACGGACACGTTGGTCGAGATGCGCGGCAATACCATGTCGCCAGAAATGAGCACGCCGCGCTCCTCGCAAAAGAGCGCGGCGTGCTCCGGCGAATGCCCGTATCCCGTCACGACGCGCCAAGCATTCGCGCCGATTCGGATCGCATCGCCTTCGCGCATGCGCCGGTACTGCGTCGGCACGGACGGGACGAGCTTCGCGTAATACTCGCGCCGATTGCGCAATTTTTCGAGCGAGACGGCATCTTGCAAGCCGTGCCGCGCGAAGTGGCGCGCCGCCCCTTCGCCCCCCGCATTCGATCCGTCGCCCGCGGCCATCACGCGTCCCAGCATATATTCGCCGAGCGTGATCCACAGCCGCACATCCCAGCGCGCGCGCTCGCCGCCCTTGCAGATCCAGTCGGCCAACCCTAAATGATCGGGATGACAATGCGTGACGATCGTCCGCAATACGGGCAGTCCCGCCAGTTCGCTTTCGAAAATGCGTTCCCAGTTGGCCTTGATCGTTTCGTCGGCGATACCGCAATCGACGACGGTCCAGCCCGAGCGCCCGTCGATCTCGTCGCGCAGCAGCCAGAGGTTGATGTGATCGAGCGCGAACGGCAGCGGCATACGCACCCAAAAGACGCCAGACGCCACCTCACGCACCTGCCCCGGCTCGGGCAAGGCATCGGCGAACGGGTACTCGAGTTGATGTTCCAACGCATTCATCAGGGCAATCTCGGTCGGATGCAACCAGGCACCGGCCCAGTTGCACTTTGTCAAAGTTGACGATAACGTAAACGTCCGTCGATTCTACCCCGACGCGTCTGCCATGACCCAGCACTTTACGATCACCGAACTTGCACGCGAATTCGACGTTACGCCCCGCGCGATCCGTTTCTACGAAGATCAGGGGCTGCTCGCGCCCCGCCGGGAGGGCTCGAGCGGCCTGCGGCGCGTATATTCGCCGCGCGACCGCACGCGCCTGAAACTCACGCTGCGCGGCAAGCGGCTCGGCTTCACATTGTCGGAAATTCGCGATCTGCTCGATCTGTACGAATCGCCGACCGATACCGTACCGCAATTGCATGCATTCCTCGCAACGATCGCCGAGCACAGACAAGTGCTCGAACGCCAGTTGGAGGATTTGACGGCCACGCTCGAGGACCTCGCGCAATACGAATCGCAGTGCCACGCGATGCTGGCCGGCAGCGGCACGGCGCTCGATCGCGGCGAGCTTTCCCACGAGCACGAGCACGGCAGCGACCGCGAAAACGCCGCAAATGCAGAGCGCCCATGAAACAGTTCCCTAAACTGCTGTCGTCGCAGATCGGCTTCGATGTCGCCCAGTCGATGCTCGAGGGCTTCAACCGCCACTACGGCTCGTTCCGCGCCGCCGCCGTGCATGCGAAAACCCTATTCGAAGCCGGCGACTGGCTCGCGCTGCAAAAGCTCGCGCGCGATCGGATCGCCTCCTACGACGACCGCGTCGAGGAATGCGTACGCTTGCTCGAGGACGAGTACGACGCCGAGAACATCGACGACGAAATCTGGCAGCAAATCAAGCTGCACTACATCGGCTTGTTGACACAGCACCTACAGCCGGAGTGCGCCGAAACGTTCTTCAACTCGGTGTGCTGCAAGATCTTGCATCGCTCGTATTTCAACAACGATTTCATTTTCGTCCGGCCCGTCATCTCGACGGAGTACCTCGAAAACGACGAGCCGGCCGCGAAGCCGACCTATCGCGCCTATTACCCGGGCAAAGACGGGCTGCCCGCGACGCTCGAGCGGATCGTCACGAATTTCCAGTTGGAACGCCCCTTCGAGGACCTGACGCGCGACGTCGCCTGCATCATCGATTCGATCCACGAAACGTACGGCGCCTTCTCCGAAGCGGTGAACTTCCAGGTGCACGTGCTTTCGTCGCTGTTCTATCGCAACAAGGCCGCGTACATCATCGGCCGCATCATCAACGGCGAGTTATTACTGCCGTTCGCCGTTCCGATTCGCCATGTGAAGCCGGGTCTGCTGGCGCTCGATACCGTCTTGCTCAAGCGCGAACAGCTGCAAATCATCTTCAGCTTCTCGCATTCGTACTTTCTCGTGGACATGGATGTGCCCTCCGCCTATGTCGACTTTCTCGGCACGATCATGCCGGGCAAGCCAAGGGCCGAGATCTACACGTCGGTGGGCTTGCAAAAGCAAGGCAAGAATCTCTTTTACCGAGACTTGCTCAAGCATCTGTCGCATTCGAGCGATCACTTTATCGTTGCGCCCGGCATCAAGGGGCTCGTGATGGTCGTCTTCACGCTGCCCTCGTTCCCCTACGTGTTTAAGATCATCAAGGACGTCTTCCCGCCGCCGAAGGAAACGACGCGCCAGAAGATTCAGGAAAAGTATCTGCTCGTGAAACGGCACGATCGTCTCGGGCGCATGGCGGACACGCTCGAATACTCGAGCGTCGCGCTGCCGCTCGCACGGCTGAACGAACAGCTCGTGCGCGAGCTAGAGAAGGAAGCGCCCTCGATGATCGAATACGAGGGCGATTCTCTAATCATCAAGCACGTCTATATCGAGCGCCGCATGGTGCCGCTCAATTTGTTCCTGCAAAACGGCGACGAAGCCGACATCGAGCATGCGATCAAGGAATACGGCGACGCGGTCAAGGAGCTCATGCAGGCGAACATCTTCCCCGGCGACATGCTCTATAAGAATTTCGGCGTCACCCGGCAAGGACGCGTGGTCTTCTACGACTACGACGAGATCGAGTACCTGACCGACTGCAACGTGCGCCATGTGCCGCAAGCGCGAACGGAGGAGGAAGAGCTGTCCGCCGAACCTTGGTACGCCGTGGGGCCGAGCGATATCTTTCCCGAGACCTATTCCACGTTCTTGCTCGGCGATCCCACCGTGCGCCGGTACTTCCTGCGCCATCACGCCGATTTCTTCGATCCGCAGCTTTGGCAAAAGCATAAGGAAATGCTGCTCAAAGGCGAGTTGCCCGACTTCTTTCCCTATGACCGCAGCGTACGCTTTTGCAACCGCTTTCCCGCTCGCTTCGGCGCGGCGCACGCCGCTCAAGACACGCCCGAAGGACATTCGACGGGGGCGGACGGCAGCTCCGATGCGGCCCGCGCGGCATGAGCGCGCGCCCGAACTCACGTCATAGCCTGCTGCAAAGGCTCAATCACTGCGACGACGCACTATGAACGATCAGAACCACCCGCTCGCCCAGCTCTTCGCCAACAACGAAGCGTGGGTCCAGCGCAAGCTCGCCGAAGACCCCGAATACTTCACCCGCTTGGCCGATCAGCAGGCGCCCGAATATTTGTGGATCGGTTGCTCCGATTCCCGCGTTCCCGCCAATCAGATCATCGGCCTGCCGCCGGGCGAAGTGTTCGTCCATCGCAACATCGCGAACGTCGTCGTGCATTCGGACTTGAACTGCTTGTCGGTGATCCAATTCGCCGTCGATCTGCTGAAGGTGAAGCACATCATGGTGGTGGGCCACTACGGCTGCTCGGGCGTCGGCGCCGCGCTGCTCGATCGCCGCGTCGGCTTGGCCGACAACTGGCTGCACCATATTCACGACGTGCGCGCCAAGCACGCCGCGCTACTCGAAAAGTGGCCGATGGTGGCGCGCCATCGGCGCCTCGTCGAATTGAACACGATCGAGCAAGTCGTCAACGTATGCCGCACGACGATCGTAAACGACGCATGGGCGCGTAGCCAGCCGCTCACGGTGCATGGCCTCGCCTACGGCGTGCACGACGGCCGCGTGCGAAATCTCGGCATGACGATTTCGAACGCCGACGCGCTGGAGCAAACCTACCAACGCTGTGTCGCCGCGCTATCGGCCGAACAAGCCGGCACGGCGCAAAACGACGTGGTCGCCGCCGACGCCGCGAGCCTCGCGGACGTCGAGAAGGTGGCCGAGGGTGTGATCAAGGAGATAAAACATGTCTGAAGCAATGCGCAACACGAAGGATCCGATCGTCATCGTCTCGGCGGCGCGTACGCCGATGACGGCCTTCCAGGGCGAGTTCGCCTCGCTTACCTCGCCCCAACTGGGCGCGGCGGCGATCGCGGCCGCGCTCGAACGCTCGGGCCTCAAAGCCGAGCAGATCGAGGAAGTGCTGATGGGCTGCGTACTGCCCGCAGGCCTCGGTCAAGCGCCCGCGCGCCAAGCGGCGTTGGGCGCCGGTCTGCCGCTCGCGACGGGCTGCACGACCGTCAACAAGATGTGCGGCTCGGGCATGCGCGCGGCGATGTTCGCGCACGACATGCTGGCGGCCGGCTCCGTGGACGTCATGATCGCCGGCGGCATGGAAAGCATGACGAACGCGCCGTACCTGCTGCCCAAGGCGCGCGGCGGTATGCGCATGGGACACGGCCAAGTGCTCGATCACATGTTCCTCGACGGCTTGGAGGACGCGTACGAGAAGGGCCGCCTCATGGGCACGTTCGCCGAAGAATGCGCGAGCGCCTACGGCTTCACGCGCGAGGCGCAAGACGCGTTCGCCGTCGAATCGCTGATGCGGGCCAAGCGCGCAAACGAAGACGGTTCGTTCGCGTGGGAAATCGCACCGGTGAAGGTCGCCGGCCGCAAGGGCGACGAGGTCACGATCAGCCGCGACGAGCAACCGTTCAAGGCCAATCTGGACAAGATCTCCACGCTCAAACCCGCGTTCAGCAAGACCGGCACCGTAACGGCCGCGAATTCGTCGTCGATCTCCGACGGCGCCGCCGCGCTCGTCATGATGCGCGCCTCGACGGCCGAACGGCTCGGCCTCGCACCGCTCGCTCGCGTCGCCGGGCATTCGACGTTCGCGCAAGAGCCGTCGAAGTTTACGACCGCACCGGTCGGCGCCATTCGTAAGCTGCTCGAGAAAAACGATTGGCGGGCGCACGACGTCGATCTGTACGAAGTCAACGAGGCATTCGCCGTCGTCACGATGGCCGCGATGACCGACCATGCTCTGCCGCACGAGAAGGTCAACGTGAACGGCGGCGCCTGCGCGCTCGGCCATCCGATCGGCGCATCGGGCGCACGGATTCTCGTGACGCTGATCGGCGCGCTGCGCAAGCGCGGCGGCAAGCGCGGCGTCGCAAGCCTTTGCATCGGCGGCGGCGAAGCGACGGCAATGGGCATCGAGATCGTTTGATCGATCCGGCGCGGCCGGTGCGTCCGCGTGCGCGCTAGCCAGCGCGCACGCGCATCGGTTGCGGATACATCGCGGATATATCGCAAGCGGAGAGACACCATGAAAACGGTATTGATCGTCGGTGCATCGCGCGGCATCGGCCATGAGTTCGTGCGCCAGTACCGCGCGGCCGGCTGGCGGGTGATCGCCACGGCGCGCGACGGCAAAGCCCTCGCCGAGCTACAGGCGCCGGACGTATCGGCGTTGACGCTCGATGTGACCGAGCCGGACGATATCGCGGCCTTCGAGCGCAAACTCGCGGGCGAGCGCCTCGATGCGGCGCTGATCGTCGCCGGTGTGTACGGACCGGCCACGGAAGGCGTGGATCCGTTCTCGGTCGAGGATTTCGATTACGTCATGACCACCAACGTGCGCGGACCGATGATGCTGATGCCGGTCCTACTGCCGCTCGTCGAATCGGCCCATGGCGTGCTTGCCGTCCTCTCGAGCCGCATGGGCAGCATTACCGAAGCGACCGGCACCACGGGTTGGCTCTACCGCACGAGCAAGGCGGCGCTGAACTGCGCGCTGCGCATCGCCGCACTGCAAACACGGCACGCGACGTGCCTCGCGCTGCACCCGGGCTGGGTGCGCACCGCCATGGGCGGCGCGGATGCGGCCATCGACGCCGAGCGCAGCGTAACGGGCATGCGCGCGATCATTGCTGCGGCCGCAGCCGATCGCGACAGCTATCACGGCCGGTTCATTCAGTACGACGGCACGTCGATCGATTGGTAGGATCGATTGATAGACGCGAGCTAAGCACGCACGGCCCCAAACGAAAACCTGATTCACGGAGACACCGGCCAATGGTCCTCGACCAAGATCATTCGATGATACGAGATGCCGTCCGCACGTTCGTGCGCGAGGCGATCGCACCGCATGCGGCGACCTGGGATCGCGAACATACCTTCCCGAAAGACGTGCATCGGCAGTTGGCCGAGTTGGGCGCCTACGGCGTACTCGTGCCGGCCGAGTATGGCGGCGCGGGACTCGATGCGCTCGCGCTTGCCGTGATCCTCGAGGAAATCGCGGCCGGCGACGGCGGCACGTCCACGGCAATTTCCGTCAATAACTGTCCCGTATGCAGCATCTTGCTCGCTTACGGCAATGAGGCGCAAAAACGCGAATGGCTGACCCCGCTCGCGCGTGGCGACATGCTCGGCGCCTTTTGCCTGAGCGAACCGCAAGCGGGGTCGGACGCATCGGCGCTGCGCACGGTGGCCGTGCGCGACGGCGACAGCTACGTCATCGACGGCGTCAAGCAATTCATCACGAGCGGCAAGAACGGTGACGTCGCGATCGTCTTGGCGGTGACCGACAAAACGGCCGGCAAGCGCGGCATCAGCGCGTTCATCGTCCCAACCGACACACCCGGCTACGTCGTCGCGCGCGTCGAAGACAAGCTCGGCCAGCACTCCTCGGACACCGCGCAGATCGTCTTCGAAGGCTGCCGCATTCCGGCCGCCAATCGCATCGGCGAGGAAGGCGAAGGCTACAAGATTGCGTTGTCGGGGCTGGAGGGCGGGCGCATCGGCATCGCCGCGCAAAGCGTCGGCATGGCCCGTGCGGCTTTCGAGGCCGCACTCGCCTATGCACACGAGCGCGAAAGTTTCGGCCAGCCCATCTACGCGCATCAAGCCGTGCAGTTCCGCTTCGCCGAGATGGCCACCCAACTCGAGGCGGCGCGGCAACTCGTGTGGCACGCCGCGGCGCTCAAGGACGCGGGCTTGCCCTGCCTCACCGAGGCGGCGATGGCCAAACTGTTCGCATCGGAAGCGGCCGAGCGCATCTGCTCGAATGCGATCCAAACGTTCGGCGGCTACGGCTACCTGAGCGACTTCCCGATCGAGCGCATCTATCGTGACGTACGCGTCTGCCAGATTTACGAAGGCACGAGCGACATTCAAAAGATTTTGATTGCCCGGGGGCTCGCGGCATGACGGCGGCGAACGCGCGCAACGAGGCGCCGGCCCTGTGCCCATGCGCGGGTACCGCCCCGGGTCGCGCGAGCACCGCGCCGGCCCCTCGCTTCGACGCCTGCTGCGGTCCCTACCTCGACGGCCGCGCCCTCGCTCCCACGGCGCTCGAATTGATGCGCTCGCGCTACAGCGCCTATGTGCTCGGCCATACAGACTACCTGCGCGCTACATGGGACCCTGCCACGTGTCCCGCCGACCTTCATGTCGACATCGATGCGCCCGACACGCCGCGCTGGCTCGGCCTGCAAGTGAAGCGGTTCGAGGCGCAAGACGCGCGGCATGCGATCGTCGAATTCGTCGCTCGCTACAAGCTGCGCGGGCGCGGCCATCGCCTGCACGAAGTCAGTCGTTTCGTGCGCGGCGACGACGAACGCTGGCGCTACGTGGACGGCGACGTTAGCGAGCGCTAACTCGCGCGCTTTTTTCGGCGATCTTTGCATCGGCAAAGGTTGCCGACACATCGACCCGGGCCGCTCGGCGCCCCGGGTTCTCCTGCATTGCACAGATCATTTTGGCGACGATACGATGGCCAGGCTTGTGGTGCATCGGTGCTTAAGCGTCGAACTCGCCGCCCGATCGTGTCGGCGACAACGCCTGCTTGGGCCGTTTAAGCATTTGCTTAACGCGCGGCCGATCATCGCCACAACACCCGCTCCCGCGATTGCGCTCGATTGGCCGCCGGCCTCCTGCCTCGGCCGAAGGGATGAATTGCGGCCGCTGCCCCGCTCTTTTCGGGCAACGGCGCGGCAAGCGGCTCGTGGATACTGAGTTCACCGGACGCCTATCGAAAAGTCCGGCGTTGCCACCGCGGCGCTTTTTTTGTGATCAGAGCAGACACGCGCATGAGTTTGAAAAACGTATTCGTCGGTTGTTTATGCGCGTGCGCATGGATGAGCGCCTTTGCCGGCGCGAGCGCGTCGTCGTCGAACGATGCGATCCGCGAGTTGACGCTGGCCTCTAATGACACGAGACCGCTCGCTCGCGCGAGCGTCGCGCCGCTCGAATTCGGCCACGACGCCTATGTTCTGCCCGCGCTTGCCGGCAATATGAACGAACAGATCGTGCGCATTCCCGTCGATGCGGCAGGGACGATCACGCTCGAGGCGACCGTCTATAAACCCGACGGCAAAGGTCCGTTCCCGCTCGTCGTATTCAACCACGGGAAGATCGAAGGCGATCCGCGCGCGCAGCCGCGCAGCCGCCCGCTCTCGTTCGCGCGCGAGTTCGTGCGGCGCGGTTATGTCGTCGTCGCGCCGAATCGCGAAGGCTTCGCGGATTCGGGCGGTGCTTATCGGCAAGAAGGCTGCGACGTCGAGAAAAACGGCGTTGCCCAGGCCGACGACGTCAAGGCAACGATCGCTTATATGTCGAGCCGCGCCTATGTCGATCCCTCGCGCATCGTCGTGGCGGGAACCTCGCACGGCGGCCTGACGACGATCGCATACGGCATGGACGCGCAGTCGGGCGTGCGCGGCTTAATCAATTTTTCGGGCGGGTTGCGCCAGGACGCCTGCACCGGCTGGCAAGACAACCTGACGCATGCGTTCGAGCAATACGGCGAAACCGTGCACGTACCGTCGCTGTGGATTTACGGCGATAACGATTCGGTTTGGAGTGCTAACTTAACCAAGAGCATGTACGCGCGCTATGTCGCTCACGGCGCGCCCGCGCAGATGGTCGACTTCGGCGATTACAAGAACGACGCGCACCGGCTCGTCGTCGACCGCGACGGCGTGCGCGTGTGGTGGCCGTCCGTCGAGGCGTTCCTCGAACGCATCGGCATGCCCACGCGCGTCCAATACGAAGTCCAGGACATGACGATTCCGCGCGCCTCGGGCTTCGCGTCGATCGACGCCGTGAATGCCGTTCCTTACGTCGATGCGGCCGGCCGCGCCGCCTATCGTCAATTCCTCGATCAATATCCGACGCGCGCGTTCGCCGTCTCGTCATCGGGTGCATGGTCGTGGGCCGAAGGCGGCGACAATCCGATGTCCGTGGCGCTCGCCAACTGCAACAAGGAAAACGGCAACTCGCCGTGCCGGCTCTACGCCGTCGACAACCGCGTCGTCTGGAACGACCCATCTTCGAGCACCGCGCAAACCGAATCCTCGCCGAACGAATCCGCGTTAGCCAGCCGCGACTGATTCACGGGCCGACCATCGGCCCGCCCCCTCTTTCCTCCGAGTTTTCCTCCGAACGCGTCGTCTCGACGCGTTTCGCGTCTCCTTTTCTGTCTGAAAAATCGGTTCCAGACCCGCCTCCACAAATTTTTTTCACATGGAGTGGGTCACTCTGCCGTCGCTATCTGAAGCGATTTCTGGCGATTTCGTAAAAACCGTCGCGAGATGCCTCTAACGGCCTAGAAAAGCACTTTCGCCCAGTGCGAGCAGGCAGGTGCAATGGCTCGCCGAACGCGTTAATCTCACGCCGTTTTTGTCCGTGCGGCATGCGTCGAAGCAACGAATCGACTGACCTGTCGCGCGTTTTCCGTACGCGAAGAGCGCAACCGCGCGCTTGCTTCATGTCATGGAGCGGTGATTGAACGAACAACGAGCCGAGCACGATTGGGTCGCCCGCAGCCTGAAGGCCGTCTGGCATCCGTGCACGCAGATGAAGCATCACGAGCGCCTGCCGCTCATTCCCGTCGCCCGCGGCAAAGGTCCGTGGCTCTACGACCGGGCAGGCCATCGCTATCTCGACGCCATCAGTTCGTGGTGGGTGAATCTATTCGGCCACGCGAACGACGACATCAACGCCGCGCTCAAAGCGCAGCTCGATACGCTCGAGCACGCGATGCTCGCGGGCTGTACGCACGAATGTGCAGTGGAATTGGCCGAGCGGCTGTCGGCTCTCACGCACGGCACGCTCGGCCATGCGTTCTTCGCGTCGGACGGTGCCTGTGCCGTCGAGATCGCGCTGAAAATGAGCTTTCACTACTGGCGCAACCTCGGCCGTTCGGAAAAACGCGAATTCGTCTGCGTAGCGAACGGCTACCACGGCGAAACGATCGGCGCCCTCGGCGTGACGGACGTGGCGTTGTTTAGGGATGCTTACGATCCGCTCATTCGCGGCGCCCATATCGTCGCGTCGCCCGACGCGCGCTTGGCCGAACCGGGCGAAAGCGCGCGCGATGTCGCACATCGAGCATTGGCAGACGTGCGCGCGCTGCTGGACGCGAACGGCTCGCGCATCGCCGCGCTGATCGTCGAGCCGCTCGTGCAGTGCGCCGCCGGCATGGCGATGCACGATAGCGACTACGTCGCGGGTTTGCGCAAACTGTGCGACGAATACGAGGTGCATTTGATCGCCGACGAGATCGCCGTCGGTTGCGGTCGCACCGGCACTTTCTTCGCTTGTGAACAAGCAGGCGTGTGGCCCGATTTCCTGTGCCTGTCGAAAGGCATCAGCGGGGGCTATTTGCCGCTTTCGCTCGTCCTTTCGCGCGACGAAATCTATGCGGCTTTCTACGACGACGACACTGCGCGCGGCTTCCTGCATTCGCATTCGTACACCGGCAATCCACTTGCATGCCGCGCCGCGCTCGCCACGCTCGATCTATTCGCACGCGACGACGTTCTTGCACAAAACGAAAAGAAGTCCGCGCAGCTCATGGAAGCGCTCTCGCCCGTGAGCGCATTGGAAGCGGTGCGGCACATTCGGCGCGCCGGCACGATCATCGCGTTCGACGTAGCGCTCGACGGCGACGAAGCTCGCACGTTCTCGCGGCGCTTCTTCGAAGCGGCCCTCTCGCGCGAGTTGTTGTTGCGGCCGATCGGCCGCACTGTCTATCTCATGCCACCCTATATTTTGGACTCCGAAACAATCGCGCTGCTCGGCTCACGCACCTGCGAAACGCTCGAAGCCACGCTTTCCGCCGGAGGACGTTAATGTTTTTGCTCGATACCTTGCGTGAAGGGCTTGCCGATCTGGACGCACGCGGGCTCACGCGCCGACGCCGCATCGCCGACACCCCCTGCGCGGCGCATATGACGGTGGACGGCCGGGAGATCGTCGGCTTCGCGAGCAACGACTACCTCGGCTTGGCCGCTCATCCGCGGCTGGCCAAAGCCAAGGCCGAGGGCGCCCGCCGCTACGGCTCGGGCAGCGGCGGCTCGCATCTGCTGGGCGGCCATTCGCGCGCGCATGCCGTCCTCGAGGACGAACTCGCGGCGTTTGCGGGCGGGTTCGTCGATGCCCCGCGCGCGCTGACGTTTTCGACCGGCTACATGTCGAACCTCGCCACGATCACCGCGCTCGCCGGACGCGGCGCGGCACTCTTTTCCGATGCGCTGAATCACGCCTCGCTCATCGACGGCGCCCGGCTTTCGCGCGCCGAAGTGCAGGTCTATCCGCATGCCGATACGGTAGCGCTCGCGGCCATGCTCGAAGCATCGGATGCCCCGGTCAAAGCGATCGTCACCGACGCCGTCTTCAGCATGGACGGCAGCATCGCGCCGCTCGCTCGACTGCTCGAACTCGCCGAGCGGCATGGCGCGTGGCTGATCGTCGACGATGCGCACGGCTTCGGCGTGCTCGGGCCGAACGGACGCGGCGCCGTGGCGCAAGCCGCGTTGCGCTCGCCGCACCTCGTCTATCTCTGTACGTTCGGCAAAGCAGTGGGTGTGGCGGGCGCCGCCGTCATCGCGCACGAAACCGTCATCGAATGGCTGATACAGCGCGCGCGCCCTTATATTTTCACCACGGCCGCGTCGCCGGCCGACGCGTGCGCCGTTAGCGCCAGCCTCGCGCTGATCGCGGGCGACGAAGGGCAAGCGCGTCGCAAGCATCTAGCTGCACTGATCGAACATACGCGCGAGACGTTGCGCCTCACGCACTGGCGCGCGATCGATTCGCATACGGCCGTCCAGCCGCTCGTCATCGGCGGTAACGAGCAAACGCTGGCGCTGGCGGCTCAGCTCGACGCCGAAGGATTGTGGGTGCCCGCGATTCGCCCGCCGACGGTGCCCGTCGGCACCTCGCGTCTGCGCATCTCGCTCTCGGCGGGGCATACGTTCGCCGATCTGGAGCGGCTGCGCGTGGCGCTTGTCGAAGTGGAAGCGATGGCATGAGCGCGGCCCTTTCGCTATTCGTCACGGGCACCGATACGGAGATCGGCAAAACGCTCGTCTCGTGCGCGCTGCTGCGCGGTTTCGCCAAAGCCGGCTTGTCGGCGGCGGCGATGAAGCCGATCGCCGCGGGCGCCTATTTCAATGCCGAGGACGGACTCTGGCACAACGAGGACGCCGATCAACTCGACGCGGCGGCGCAAGTGCTGCTTCCGCCCGAGATCAGAACGCCCTATTTACTCGAAGCGCCTGCCGCGCCGCACATCGTCGCCGCACAAGAAGGCCGCACGCTCGAGATTGCCCCCATCGTCGAATGCCATCGCGAAGCGATGCGACGTGCCGACGTCGTGGTCGTGGAAGGCGTCGGCGGCTTTCGCGTGCCGCTCGATGCGCAACTCGACACGGCCGATCTCGCGGTTGAGCTTGCACTGCCGGTCGTACTCGTGGTCGGCGTGCGGCTCGGCTGCATCAACCACGCGCTGCTCACGGCCGAGGCGATCGTCTCGCGCGGGCTGCGTCTCGCGGGCTGGGTTGCGAATATCGTCGATCCGGCGATGCGCTTTGCCGACGAGAACATCGAGACGATCCGCGCGCGGCTCGAGCGCGAACATGGAACGACCCTGCTCGGTACCGTCCCGTATCTCGCGCCGCCATCGGCGGAGATCGCCGCGACGCATTTGGATATGACCACGCTCGTGCGCACGCTGCGCGACCTGACGTGACCCCAACGGCCCGACCCGGCCTCCCTTTTTGGATTCAATCGATTCCCACTCGGACCAACGAAATGACTGAAGCTCAAAACGCCATGCAGACATCCTCGCCGGTAAGCGAAGCCGCACGCAGCAACGAAGCGAAGTCGAACAGCGCCCAACGCTGGCGCGTCGCCGACGTCGTCGCCTTGTACGAACTGCCGTTCAACGACCTGCTCTATCGCGCGCAGCAAGTGCATCGCGAGCAATTCAGCGCGAACGAAATTCAACTTTCGACGCTGCTCTCGATCAAGACGGGCGGCTGCGAGGAAGACTGCAAGTACTGCGCGCAATCGGCACATTACGATACGGGCATCAAAGCCGAAAAGCTGATGGATGTCGAAGCGGTTCTTGATGCGGCCCGTCTCGCGAAGGAAAGCGGCGCGACGCGTTTTTGCATGGGCGCCGCGTGGCGTAGCCCGAAAGAGCGCCATCTGGCGCCGATCAAGGAAATGATCCGCGGCGTGAAGGCGATGGGCCTCGAAACGTGCGTGACGCTCGGGATGCTCGACGAAGGTCAGGCGAAGGCGTTGCGCGAATCGGGCCTCGACTACTACAACCACAACCTCGACACGTCCCCCGAGTTCTACGGACAAATCATCTCGACGCGCAGCTATCAAGAACGCCTCGATACGCTCGAAAACGTCCGTGACGCGGGCATCAACGTGTGCAGCGGCGGCATCATCGGCATGGGCGAATCGCGCCGCGAGCGCGCGGGACTCATCGCCCAACTCGCGAACTTGAATCCGTATCCGGAATCGGTACCGATCAACAATCTCGCCGCGATCGAGGGCACGCCGCTCGCCGATGCCGAGCCGGTCGATCCGTTCGAGTTCGTGCGCACGATTGCGGTTGCGCGCATCACCATGCCCCGCGCTGTGGTTCGCCTCTCGGCCGGGCGCCAGAAGCTCGACGACGGCTTACAAGCGCTCTGTTTCCTCGCCGGCGCCAATTCGATGTTCTATGGCGATCTATTGCTGACGACGGGCAACCCGCAAGCCGATGCCGATCGCAAGCTGCTCCAGCGTTTGGATATTCGCGCGGGAAGCCCCGAGCCGCGCGAAGACAACAAGTCGTGCTCGGGCGGCTGTGGCGGTCATTGAGACGATACGACGTTTGTCAGCTTACGGCCGCTGAGCACTGCTCCTTAGCGGCCCCTCAGCGCCCCTTAGCCACGCCGCTATGCGGCATCGTTGGCGAACCGGATCACACGAAACTGGCTGGCCGCCTCCGCGCTCGCCCCGTCCGCGGCAATCAGTTCGTGCGGCCGGCCGATGTCGACGCGAGAAACGTATTGACCGTCCTCGGTGCTTAGCGTCATCAGCGTCGGGTCCTTCTCGTCGATGCGGTAGTTGAACGACGTCCAATCGCTCTTGCGGGCGGTGATCAGGCCATCCACGTGCGGGGTGGCCGGATCCGGCGCGACGGCCCAGCCTCTATCGGAGGCCGGGTTGTAGATCACCACCTTTTGGCCGACCGGCCCCCAGCCCGCCTGATATTTGCACGTGGCATCCGCTTGATCTTTCTTGATCTTGATGTCGCCGTACCTGTCCGTACAAACGAAACGTCCGTTTTCGGTCATGAGATAAACCGTCTCGATGTGCATACGCTCTGTCTCTGCTAGTGGGTGAACGACAATGAGCCCGCACGCCATAAGGGCGGGCCCGTTTCTTGCGCGCAGGCGCGTCGCTTGCTTTATCCCACGGACGAAGCAGTCTATTGCGCGGCCGAGGTAAATTTCGGACTACGGCGCGTCTTTCTCCCCATGCTCGGCGCCGGCAAACGCCGCTGTCGATTCATCGATTCACAAATTCTTCTTATCGTTTCGCCACACTGTCCGGCGCATTGCCGCGCATCGGGCGTGGCCGCCGCGCGTGTGTCGATCGCGGTCGCACGTCCCGCAGCTCCTCCTCGAACGAACACGCCGCCAAGAACCAGGAGAAACACCCGATGACTTCGAATAGCCGCCGTCGCTTTCTGCAATCGATGGCCCAATCGGCCGGCGCCGCCGCTGCCGTCACGCTGTTTCCCGAGTCGATTCGCCGCGCGCTGGCCATTCCGGCGGCCTCGCGCACGGGGACGATTCTCGACGTGGAGCACGTCGTGGTTTTTATGCAGGAAAACCGCTCGTTCGATCATTACTTCGGACACCTGGCCGGCGTGCGCGGCTACAACGACCGCTTTCCGATTCCGCTGCCGAACGGCGCGCCCGTCTGGCAACAGCCGTCGAAAGAGAATCCCGCACAGCCGGTTCCGCCGTTTCATCTGAACACGCAGACGACGAGCGCCCAATGCGTCGGAGCGCTCGATCACTCTTGGTACGCCACGCAGGCCGCAATCGACGCGGGCCGCTACGATCAATGGCCGGCCAACAAGACCGACCTGACGATGGGCTATTACTTGCGTAGCGACATTCCGTTTCACTACGCGCTCGCGGACGCTTTCACCGTTTGCGACAACTACTTTTGCTCGATCCCCTGCGCGACGCACCCGAATCGTTCATATCTGATGACGGGCACGATCGATCCGACGGGGACGATGGGTGGGCCGCTGCTCGACAACAACGACTACGTCGACGGCGATCTGCCGCCGGCCTATCAGCTGCTGTCATGGACGACCTTCCCCGAGCGCCTGCAAGCGGCCGGGATTTCGTGGCAGGTCTATCAGCAAGGGCTCACCTGGAAGGATCCGCTGAACGGCAACTACGGCACGAACATCCTGATGAACTTCGCGCAGTACATCAACGCGCCGCAAGGCTCGGCGTTGCAGCAGCGCGCGATGACGGTGCGTTCGCTCGATCAGCTCAAAGCCGACGTGCTCGCGAACAATCTGCCGCAGGTTTCGTGGCTGCTGCCGCCGGCCGCCTACTCCGAGCATCCGAAGTACACGCCCGCTTACGGCGCCGAATACACCTCGCAGATCCTCGACGCGCTGACGGCAAACCCCGAGGTCTGGAGCAAGACCGTCCTGTTCATCATGTACGACGAGAACGATGGGTACTTCGACCACATCGTGCCGCCCCAGCCGCCGACGTCGCGCGCGCAAGGGCTTTCGACCGTTACGACGGACGGCGAAATCCACAACGTCGTCAATCCGGGGCGCGGCGGGCACTTCACTGCCGATAATCTGCCGTACGGCCTCGGGCCGCGCGTGCCGATGACGATCGTCTCGCCTTGGACGAAGGGCGGCTTCGTGTGCTCGCAGGTGTTCGATCACACGTCGGTGATCCGTTTCATCGAGGCACGCTTCGGCGTTCATGAATCGAACATCACGCCGTGGCGCCGCACCGTGTGCGGCGATCTGACTTCTGCGTTCGATTTCCGCTCGCCCGATGCGACGATGCCGCCGCTGCCCGATACGAGCAACTACAAGTCGATCGCGGACAACCAGTGCTCGACGTTACCGGCGCCCAGCGTGCCCGCCACGCCCGGCACGATCGACGCGCAAGAGCCCGGCGTACGCCGCGCTCGAACGCTGCCTTACGAGTTGCACGTGAACGGCCGCCTGCACGCGGACGAAGCGAAGTTTGCGCTGGACTTCGTCAATACCGGCGCGCAGGGAGCACACTTCTACGTCTATGCGAAGAATCGTCAGGACGGCCCCTGGCGCTATACGGTCGAAGCGCACAAGTCGCTGCGCGAGACGTTCGACCTGAGCGTGACGAACGGCGCGTACGCCTTCATCGTCCACGGCCCGAACGGCTTCGTGCGTGAATTCGACGGCTCAGTCGCCGGTCGCGATGGCCGCCATCCGCACGGTCCATTGGACGTCGAGGTAAAAACCGGATACGACGTGGCGAACGGCCATCTGTATTTGCGCTTCGTCAACTGCGGGGGCGAGCATGTACGGTTATCCGTGCACGACAATGCCTACGGCGCGTCCACGCGGCACATCGAGTTGGCGCCCCGTGGCGAACACGAGGCATGCTGGCGCTTGGCGGACAGTCACCATTGGTACGACCTGACGGTCACGGCAGGCGAGACGGGCACATTCTTGCGGCGCATCGCCGGCCACATCGAAACGGGCCGCTCGAGCTTCAGCGATCCCGCTGCGGTCGCACCGGTGACGGCGTTCGGGGCATAGGCCTTTAAGGCGAGCGAGCGACGCACGGTCCGGCCGCCCGTCGCTCGCCTCGCTGGCAGCGCGGGTCGCGACCGCTCGCCTGCGCGTCCGACCGGTAAGCTCGTTGCACGAGATGGGCCGTAAAATAGCGCCCATTCTCAGTCGACTAGAGCCGCGCCGCGTCGCACGGCCGCCATTGCATGAAGATTCTTTTGCATACCCCGCATGCCGAGGACGCCCCCGAGTGGATCGCGGCGCTCGAACGCGCGCTGCCGGCCGCTCACGTGCGCCGATGGTCGCCCGGCGATACGGCCGAAGCCGATTACGCCGTGCTCTGGCGCCCGCCGGCCGAACTATTCGTGCGGCGCGACAACCTGCGCGCGATGTTCGTGCTCGGCGCCGGCGTGGACGCGCTACTCGCACTAGAACGGCGAGCGCCCGGGACGTTGCCGTCCGGTGTCCCGCTCGTGCGGCTCGAAGACGCCGGAATGGCCGAGCAAATGGCCGAATATGCGATCTACGCCGCGCTGCGCTACATGCGCCGGTTCGACGAGTACGAACTTGCGCAACGCGAGAACGCCGGCGCCGCGCCGTGGCGCCCGCTCGAACCGCATGCGCGCGACGCGTTTCACATCGGCGTGATGGGCCTTGGCATGCTCGGCGCACACGTGGCGAAGCGGCTCGCCGACCTGGGTTTGTCCGTACGCGGCTATAGCCGTAGCAAGAAGACGATCGAAGGCGTCACGACATTCGCGGGCGCAAGCGCATTGCCTACCTTCCTCGACGGGTTGAAACTCGTCGTCAATCTCTTACCGAGTACCCCCGACACCGAGGGCATACTCAACCGAGATCTATTCGCCCGCCTCGCGCAAGGCGCCTATCTCGTCAACCTCGCACGCGGCACACACCTCGTCGAGGCCCATCTGATCGAGGCGCTCGATACGGGGCGCCTCGCCGCGGCCACGCTCGATGTCTTCGCTCAAGAGCCGCTGCCGGCCGCGCACCCGTTCTGGCGCATGCCGCGCGTGACGATCACCCCGCATATCTCCGCGCTCACGCTACGCGAACCGGCGGTCCGGCAAATTGCGCGTAAGATTGAAGCGCTTGCACGCGGTGAAACGATCGGCGGTATCGTCGATCTCGATCGCGGCTACTGAAACACGCAAAGAAGCGGCTCGCGGCTCGGCGCATAGATGCGCTCGATGCGTCGTCGAGCCGATTCGTTTTGTTTAGCATTCCAAACGAATAGCATCGAGGAGACGTTCCATGTCTTTACCCCACGCAGTGAAGATCGTCGAAGTCGGTCCGCGCGACGGCTTGCAAAACGAAAAGGAGTTCGTTGCGACCGAGGTCAAGATCGATCTCGTGAATCGGCTTTCCGCCGCGGGTTTTCGTAATATCGAAGCCGCATCGTTCGTCTCGCCGAAGTGGGTCCCGCAAATGGCCGACGGCGCGCAGGTCATGGCCGCGATCGAACGCCGGCCCGGGACGATCTACTCCGTTCTGACGCCGAATATGAAAGGCTTCGACGGCGCATTGGCCGCGCGAGCCGATGAAATCGTCATCTTCGGCGCCGCGAGCGAAGCCTTCTCGCAGAAGAACATCAATTGCAGCATCGCCGACAGCATCGCGCGCTTCGAGCCCGTCGCCCGTGCCGCGAAGGAAAGCGGCATGCGCGTGCGCGGCAGCATCTCGTGCGCACTCGGTTGCCCCTACCAAGGCGACGTGCCGGTGCCGGCCGTCGTCGACGTCGTGCAGCGCATGGCGGCGCTCGGCTGCGACGAAATCGACATCGCCGATACGATCGGCGTCGGCACGCCGGGACGCACGCGAGAAGTCTTCGCGGCCGTCACGAAGGTGTTTCCGCGCGAGCAGCTCTCGGGGCATTTTCACGACACGTACGGACAAGCGCTGGCGAACATCTACGCGGCGCTGCTCGAAGGCATCGAGATCTTCCATGCATCGGTCGCTGGACTTGGGGGCTGTCCTTATGCGAAGGGTGCAACGGGCAATGTCGCGACGGAAGACGTGCTCTATCTGATGAACGGCCTCGGCATCGAGACCGGTGTCGACTTGGATGCCGTCGTGAGCATCGGCGATTTCATTTCGAAGGCGATCGGACGCACGAACGCCTCGCGAGTGGGACGGGCCCTGCTCGCCAAGGCGGCGAACGCCGCATGCGCCTCGTAAATCGGATCACGGGGGAAAACAACGCAAGATGGAACATGCCCACTTGAGATCGACCAACCTGCCCGATGCATCCGACGCATCCGAGCCGCTCGTCGCGCTGCCCGACTCCGCGCAGCGCGTGGCCTTGCTGCTGCGCGAATGCGGCCATGAGAAGCCGGTCGTGATGCTGCCGCAAACCGGCAAGACGTCGGCCGAGGCCGCGGCCGGGCTCGGTTGTTCGGTCGCGCAAATCGCGAAGTCGATTCTGTTCCGCCGCCGTAACGACGACGCGCCCGTGCTCGTCGTGGCAAGCGGCGCGAATCGCGTGGACGAGGAGAAGGTCGCGCGACACGTCGGCGACATCGCGCGCGCCGACGCGAAATTCGTCAGAGAAAAGACCGGCTATGCGATCGGCGGCGTGTGCCCGATCGGGCATCTCACCGCGCCGGTCACGCTCATCGATTCCGATTTATTGCAGTTGGACAGTCTATGGGCCGCGGCCGGCCACCCGCACGCGGTATTCAATCTGTCGCCGCAGGAGTTGATCGCCATGACGGGTGCGCCCGTCGTGGACGTGGCGCTGCGAGCCTGAGCCCATTGCGCCCTTTGGGGCGCGCTCGATCCGAGCACCAAAAAAGAAAGCCGTTCATCATCGAGGACGAACGGCACAATTTCCGACGTGATCAGCGTCAGGTGTCATGATACCGATGCGTGCTTATCGCACGCATCGGTGATTTCCCTGCGGAACGACGACGGCGACTTTCAGTCGCATTGCGCGGCGCCTTGCCTTGACGGGACCGCGCCGCGCTGGCGCCGCGGCACGATGCGCCAGCCGAAGTTCACGCCGGCGGCGGCCAGCAGGATCAACGCTGCGCCCACGAGCTGCACCCAAGCAAGGGTCTGCCCGAATGCAAATCGGTCGCAGACGATCGCGACAATCGGGTAGATGAACGACAGCGCGGCCGTCATTGGGGTCGGCAATTTCTGAATGGCGCTATAGAGCAGCACGTAGACGAGGCCCGTGTGGACCACCCCAATCGTGCCCAGATCCGCCCAAGGCAAGAATGTGGCGGGCAACGCGTGGTAGTTCACGAACGGCGCGAGCAGGAACACGCCGAGCGTCACCTGAATCAACGCGATCAATTGCGGGGGCGTGCCCTTGAGCCGCTTCGTGATGATCGACGACACGGCGTAGAAAAAAGCGGCCCCGAGTGCGTAGCCGATTCCTTCGAGATATTGCCCCGGTACCGCGAGCACCGCGGGCTGCACCTTCACGACGAGCATGAGCCCGAGAAAGGCGACGCCGAGCCATGCGGCCGTCGAGGCCGTGATGCGTTCCCGGAACACGACCGCGCCGAGCGCGACCAGCATGAACGGCTGCGTGTTATAGGCCACCGTCGCCATCGAAATCGAGGCGCGCGAGTACGCCGCGAACAGCAAGACCCAGTTGGCGACGATCGCCGCTCCGCCCGCGGCGGCAAGCGCCAGCGTACGCCAGGTCAACATGTCCCGACGGACGATCCCGAGCGCCATGCAAATCGCCAAGAGCGTAGGCGCGCCCAGCGCGCAACGCACGAATACGACGTTTTGCGGCGATTGTCCGGACGCCACGACGAGCCATCCGATCGTGCCCGAGATCAACATCGCGCCAACCATCTCGAGCGCGCCGCGCCGCATTTCCTTGCTTGTATCGTTAGCCATGAATGCACCTGTCTGGGTGATGTCGGTCGCAACGCGCCGAGAGTCGAAGATCGATGCAAATCAGTCTAACGACTTGAACTACGCGAAGACAGGGATAAACTTAGGCAAAATCCAGTTTCTCTCTTCGAAACGAAGGTCGAAATGCCAAAACGCCTTGCCGATGGCGCTAGCCTGCCGGACCTCGATGCCACCGATCGCGCGTTGCTGCGTCTTCTGGCCGAGGATGCACGTACCGCCGTGGCCGATCTCGCCCGCGAGATCGGGCTCTCGGCGCCGAGTACGACGGAGCGCCTACGGCGCCTAGAGGCGCAAGGCGTCATCGAACGCTATACCGTGCAGTTGGATCCGCGCGCGCTCGGCTACACGTTGCAGGCGATCGTGCGTGTCAAGCCGCTGCCGGGGCAATTGCATCTGGTGGAAGAAGAGATTCGCCGCATCCCCGAGTTCGTGGAGTGCGACAAAGTCACGGGCGACGATTGCTTTATCTGCCGCCTCTTCTTGCGCAACATCGAGGAACTCGACGAAATCCTCGTCAAAGTCGGCGAGCGTGCCGAGACCAGCACCGCGATCGTTAAAGCGACGCCGGTCTCACGGCGTTTGCCCCCGCTCGGCGCGGCCGAACCGCGCACACAGCGCGGCGCCGGCCCGGCGCGCAAAGACGCCGAGCCGGACGGCAAGCTGCGCGCACTCAAGCGCGGTGTTCGTTGACGCGCGTTTCGCTGCGCACCATGCGTTCGCCCGATTCGTCCGCCTCGAAGAAATCGTGGATCTCCGCGATGAGCTCGTCGGGCGCTTCCTCGGGGATGTAATGGCCGCAAGATAAGGCGCGGCCGCTCACATCGCGCGCGACGCGCTGCCACTCGCGCAACGGATCGAAACAGCGCGCGACGACACCTTCCGCGCCCCAGAGCACCCGCAGCGGGCAGCCGATCTTACGGCCCCGCTCGAGATCGGCGCGGTCGTGCTCCAGATCGATCGTGGCGGAGGCGCGATAGTCCTCGCACATCGCATGCACCGCACCGGGCGCACGCAACGCATCGCAATACGCACGCAGCGCATCCGGCTCGAACGGTTCGAGCCCCGCATGGCGGCCGCCCATCACGGATTTCACGTAGGTCTCCGGGTCCGCGCCGATCAGCGTCTCGGGAAGCGGCTCGGGCTGGATCAAGAAGAACCAATGGAAGTAGGCCGTCGCGAATGCGCGGTCGGTCGCCTCGTACATCGCAAGCGTCGGCGCGATGTCGAGCAGCATCATGCGCTCGACGGCGTCCGGATGATCGAGCGCCATTCGGTGCGCGACCCGTGCGCCGCGATCGTGCGCACACAGCAGAAAGCGATCGAATCCGAAATGACGCATGACCGCAACTTGATCGGCCGCCATGGCGCGCTTCGAATACGGCGTATGCGACGCATCGCTCGCGGGCTTGCCCGACTGTCCGTAACCCCGAAGATCTGTAGCCACCACGGTGAAGTGCTCGGCAAGCCGAGCCGCGCAGCGCTCCCAAATGCGATGCGTTTGCGGATGCCCGTGCAGCAGCAATAAAGGGGGACCGTCGCCGCCCGTCAATCCAAAGATTTCGACGCCGTCGGCGTCGACGCTAAACGGAGTAAAGTCGGCGAAACTCATAGCGCTCGCTCCTGCCTCTTATCGTTGTTCGAACCATTCGTATTCTAGGTGTGTGGATGACGTCTGCTCGTTCGCAACGCCACGAAACGTAGAACCAGAGCACTCACTCGAAAGCAAAGCAGCCGGGCGGCCTCACTTTCATCGCCTATAATTCGAACGTTCGTTCTTTTAATCAAAAAGGAGACACGCGCAATGGCTCTGCCTGCCGTCCTACAGAATCTGACGCTGCCTATCGTCGCGTCGCCGATGTTCATCGTGAGCTATCCCGAGCTCGTGCTTGCGCAATGCAAGGCGGGGATCGTCGGCTCGTTTCCGGCGTTGAACGCGCGGCCCGCCGAATTGCTCGACGAATGGCTCACGCAGATGGACGAGGCGCTGGCTGCGCATCGCGCCGCGAATCCCGATGCGCGTATCGGGCCGATGGCCGTCAATCAGATCGTGCATCAGTCCAATGCGCGGCTCGAACATGACGTGCGCGTGTGCGTCGACCACAAGGTACCGATCTTCATCACGAGCTTGCGTGCGCCGGCGAAAGAAATCATCGATGCCGTTCATAGCTACGGCGGCATCGTGCTGCACGACGTCATCAACTTGCGCCACGCGCAGAAAGCGCTCGAAGCCGGCGTGGACGGGCTGATTCTCGTCGCGGCCGGCGCCGGCGGACATGCGGGGACCACCTCGCCGTTCGCGCTCGTCGGCGAAGTACGCCGAATCTTCGACGGCCCGATCGTGCTCTCCGGTGCGATCGCCAACGGCGGCTCCATTCTCGCCGCACAGGCCATGGGTGCCGATCTCGCCTATATGGGCACGCGCTTCATCGCGACGCGCGAAGCGCACGCGGTGGACGACTACAAGCGCGCGATCGTCAATGCGAGCGCATCGGATATCGTCTACACGAACCTCTTCACGGGCGTGCACGGCAATTACATCCGCGAGAGCATCGTCAACGCGGGGCTCGACCCCGATGCACTGCCGATCTCCGATAAGACCGCGATGAACTTCGCGAGCGACAAAGCGAAGGCGTGGAAGGACATTTGGGGCGCCGGCCAAGCCGTCGGTTTGATGGACGACGTGCCGAGCGTGGCAGAACTCGTCGAACGACTGAAGCGCGAATACGACGAAGCGCGCGAGCGTCTATCGCTGCGCTGATCGTCATCGGGGCGAGGCCGCGACCTCGCCATGCAGCCATTCTACGAACGCCCTCACCCCAGGCTTCTCCGTCTGCGTCTTACGAGCGAGCAGCCAGAACGCGTTGACGTCGGGCACCGCCTCGGTACCGACGCGTTCTAGCCGGCCCTCGGCCAAATCGTCGGCGACGAGCGAGAACGGCGCGAGCGCAATGCCCCGCCCCGCGATCGCCGCCTCGATCGCCAAGTGCATCAAGCTATAAAACGGCCCCGATTCGGCCGCGGCAAGCCAAGCCGGCGACTGCCTGCCGGTCGCCGCGAGCCATGCGGTCCAGACGTTAGCAGGCCGCGCACCGCGCGACCCCGCAGTCGTCGGCGGCAGTGGGACGCGCAACAACGGCGCCGGCACGGACCGGCCGACGAGCGAAAGCTCCGCCGGCAGTTTGGCGCGCAGCGCCGGGCTGCATACCGGCATCACGAGATCGACGAATGCAAGCCGCCGAGCGTCCAGCTGCCGGTAGGGGCCGGGGCCATAGCGCAGCGCAAGATCGACGCGCGCGTCGACGGCCAAATCGACGAGCGTCTCCGACACCATCAACTGCAAATCGATCTGCGGATGGCGCTCGTAAAACCGATCGAGTCGAGGCACCAACCACCGCGACGCAAACGAGGGCACGGCGCTGAGCACGACTGTATTGCGCGCGTGTGCGTGCGAGGGGGCGGCTGCAATCAATGCCGCCTGCATTTGCGCGAATGCGCTGGATACGTCTCCCGCCAAAGTAGCCCCCGTCGCCGTCAGACGCACCGCTCGATTGAGCCGTTCGAACAGCAGCGTGCCGAGATAGGTTTCAAGCGCCGTCACTTGTTGGCTAATCGCCGCGGGTGTGACGAACAATTCCGCAGCCGCGGCTTTAAAGCTCCCGAGACGGGCAGCGGCTTCGAACGCACGTAAGGCGCTCAACGGCAGATTGTGGATCGAGATGACATTGGGCATCTCGCCAGTTTAGCCAAACTAATCTGACGCGGGAAAAATCTCGTTTGTCGCGGCGCTGGACCGCCGCCTATGCTGGCACTCCGATCGATGAGCACACTTAGGAGTCCGGATGAATCCCAACGAATCGTTTCTGTTCTTGCTCGGAAGCGCACGACGCAACGGCAACACCGAACAGCTCGTGCGGCTAGCGGCCGCAGGCCTATCTGCCGATGCGACGCAGGAGTGGATCCATCTTGGCGACCATCGGCTACCTCCGTTCGTCGATATTCGGCACGAAAGCGCGCCTGTTTACCGCGCACCCGAAGGGGCCGAGGGATTCTTGCTCGAACGGACGTTGGCCGCATCGCACCTTGTCTTCGCGGTGCCGCTCTATTGGTACAGCCTGCCGGCCGATGCCAAGCTTTACCTCGATTATTGGAGCGCTTGGTTGCGCGTGCCGGGCGCCGATTTCAAGCAGCGCATGGCGGGCAAACACTTGTCGGTCGTCACGACGGTCAGCGACGAGAACCGGCGAGTAGCCGAACCGCTCGTCGACTCGCTGCGGCTCACCGCCGAGTATCTCGGCATGCAATTCCGAGGCTCGGTCGTCGCATTCGGCAACCGCCCCGGCGACGCACTCGCGGAACCCGCGATCGTCGATGAAATCGGCGCCTTGTTATCGGCGCGGGTCGCTGCCTGAGCGGGATGCCGTTCGCGCACTTACGTGTTTCGCCGATACTGCCCGCCCACCTCGAAAAGCGCATGCGTGATTTGCCCGAGCGAGCAAACGCGCACCGCATCCATCAAGACGGCAAACACGTTCTCGCGATTCATCGCCGCGTGCTGCAAGCGTTCGAGCATCGGTCCCGCTTCATCGCCGTGATTCAGATGAAACGCACGTAGCCGCTCGAGTTGACGTTGCTTTTCCTCGCGCGTCGAACGCGCCAGCGCGAGCGGCCCGTGCGATTCGGGCGCCGATTCGCCAACGAACGTATTGACGCCGACGATCGGATACGAGCCGTCGTGTTTGCGATGTTCGTAGCGCATCGATTCGTCTTGAATACGTCCGCGCTGATATCCGGTTTCCATCGCGCCTAGCACGCCGCCCCGGGCCGTCAAACGATCGAACTCGTCGAGCACTGCCGCTTCCACGAGATCCGTCAGCTCTTCGATCACAAAGCTGCCTTGATTCGGATTCTGATTTTTCGCCAATCCCCATTCGCGATTGATGATGAGCTGAATGGCGATCGCCCGGCGCACCGATGCCTCCGTCGGCGTCGTAATCGCTTCGTCGAACGCGTTCGTGTGCAGCGAATTGCAGTTGTCGTAGACCGCGATCAACGCTTGTAGCGTCGTGCGGATATCGTTGAACGCGATCTCTTGCGCATGCAGACTGCGGCCCGATGTCTGCACGTGGTACTTCAGCTTCTGACTGCGCTCGTTCGCGCCGTATTTCTCTCGCAACGCGACGGCCCAAATGCGGCGCGCCACCCGGCCGAGCACCGTATATTCGGGCTCCATGCCGTTGGAAAAGAAGAACGATAAGTTCGGCGCGAATTCGTCGATCGACATGCCGCGCGCGAGATAGGCTTCGACGTAAGTGAATCCGTTGGCCAGCGTGTAGGCGAGCTGCGTGATCGGGTTCGCGCCGGCCTCCGCGATGTGATAGCCCGAGATCGAAACCGAATAGAAATTGCGTACGCCGTGCTCGATGAAATAGGCCTGCACGTCCCCCATCATTTTCAAGCTGAACTCGGTCGAGAAGATGCAGGTGTTTTGGCCTTGATCCTCTTTCAGAATGTCGGCTTGCACGGTGCCGCGCACTTCGCGCAGCGCGTGCGCACGCGTCTGCGCGATCTCGGCCTCGCTGGGCTCGCGCCCTTCGTCCGCGCAACGCGCGCACAGCCTATCGACGTGTTGATCGATCGCCGCGTTGAAAAACATCGCCAGAATCGTCGGGGCCGGGCCGTTGATCGTCATCGACACCGATGTCGACGGATCGCACAGATCGAAGCCTTCGTAGAGCGTTTTCATGTCGTCGAGCGTCGCGACCGATACGCCCGAGTTGCCGATCTTGCCGTAGATGTCCGGGCGCTCGTCGGGGTCTTCGCCGTAAAGCGTGACCGAGTCGAAGGCCGTCGAGAGCCGCCGTGCCGGCATGCCTTCGGAAAGCAGTTTGAAGCGGCGATTCGTGCGCGCCGGGTCGCCTTCGCCCGCGAACATGCGAGTCGGGTCTTCGTTCTCGCGTTTGAACGGGAAGACGCCGGCCGTGAACGGAAAGTACCCGGGCAGGTTTTCAAGCATGAGCCAGCGCAGCGTCTCGCCGGGATCGGCGAACTTCGGCAGCGACACCTTGCGGATCGAGATACCGGCAAGGGTCGTCGCCGCAAGCGGCGTGCGCAATTCGCGGCCGCGTATCGTGACAACCCGCTCGTCTCCCGAGTATTCGGCTACCGTGCGCGGCCACGCTTCGAGCAGTGCGCGCTCGCGCGTGCCAAGACGCGCATCGCGCGCGGCAATCAACGCGTCGAGGCACGCGGCCACGGCGCCCTTTGGCGCGCTCGCGTTCGATGCGGGAGCGGCCTCAGCCCCTGACGCATCCTCCGTCGCTGCGCGCGCTTTCTCCGCTATCGAGCGATCGCCCTCTTCGATCGCGATTCGCTTGGCTTCGGTCAGTTGCCAACGCTCTCGCGCATGCCGCGCCTGCTCCATCGCCCGCGCGCGATAGGCACGAACGGTGCCGGCGATTTCCGACAGATAGCGCGTGCGTGCAACCGGCACGATCGCATCGTCCGCCTGCGAATGGTGTGCGTTCGCGCACGGCAAGCGCGCGCCGGGCGTGGGCGTAGGTAAGCCGAATTCGCGCAGCCCATCGGCGATGCGTCGATAGAGTACGGTGACGCCGTCGTCGTTAAAGTGCGAAGCGATCGTCCCGACGACGGGCATCCGCTCAGGCGCCTCGTCAAAGGCGCCTCGATTGCGCTGCATCTGTTTCGCGACATCGCGCAGCGCATCGAGCGCACCGGCGCGATCGAATTTGTTGATCGCGACGAAATCGGCGAAGTCGAGCATGTCGATTTTTTCAAGCTGGCTCGCGGCGCCGAACTCGGGCGTCATCACGTAGAGCGAGCGATCGGCCACTTGCGCGATGGCGGCATCGCCTTGCCCGATGCCCGACGTTTCCACGATGACGAGATCGAAGCGGGCCGCCTTGCAGGCGGCGATGGCATCGGTGATGACGTCGGGCAATTCGGTCGCGGCTTGGCGCGTGGCGAGCGAACGCATGAAGACGCGCGGACCGTTCCCCCACTCGGCGATCGCATTCATTCGGATTCGGTCGCCGAGCAGCGCACCGCCCGACTTGCGCCGCGACGGATCGATCGCAAGGATCGCGATCGAAAGCGTATCGCCGTAATCGAGCCTGAACCGCCGCACGATCTCGTCGGTCAACGACGACTTGCCCGCGCCGCCGGTGCCCGTCACGCCCAGCACCGGCACACGCGCCGCGGCGTTCGCGCGCTCGGCCAGCGCGGCGCGCATCGCGCCATCCGTGTGCCCGTTCTCCAGCGCGGAGATCAGTTTCGCCAACGCACGCCGCGCGTCGCACCCGCTGCCGCCGATCGCCTCGACGAGCGAGGCCGACTCGATCTCGAGCGGTGCGTCGGCGCTAGCCTGCGTCCGTCGAGAGCGCGCGATCATATCGTCGATCATGCCCTGCAAGCCGAGCCGCAGGCCCGCCTGCGGCGAATAGAGACACGCGACGCCGTAGCGCATCAATTCGTCGATCTCGTCGGGGAGAATCACGCCGCCACCGCCGCCGAAGACGGCGATGCGTTCACCGCCGCCTTCGCGCAGCGCATCGACGAGATATTTGAAGTATTCGAGGTGGCCGCCTTGGTAGCTGGACACGGCCACCGCGTCGGCATCCTCATCGAGCGCGGCGCGCGCGACTTCGGCAACCGAGCGGTTATGACCGAGATGGATAACCTCGACGCCACTCGCTTGCAAGATACGGCGGATGATGTTGATCGCGGCGTCGTGGCCGTCGAAGAGCGCGGCGGCTGTGACGAAGCGCAAGCGGGGAGCCGGCGCCAAATGCGTGGCGCGCTGACGTTGCGGCGCGGAAAGATCGGTCATGACTGAGCCTCTTGCACGCTTGCCGGCTGCGAAGCTGATGCTTGCAGTATAGGCAACCGGCGGCGAGGCTCGGTGCGCGCGCCAACGCGCGGCGGCCAAGGCCGGGGCGGGACGAGACGTGCCGCGGCCTTGGGCCGTAACAGAGCGGATCGGCCGCTTAGAACTTCGCCCGAATACCCGCGCCGACCGTCTGCCCCGTCGACAAGCTGCTCAACTTATCGTTCATATACGCGGCGTACAAATCGGTGCGCTTGGACAGCGGATAGTCGTACCCGACCGCCCACGTGCGGCGCGTTTGGTCGAGACCGCCTGCGTCGCGCGAGTACGCGAACGACGCCATCACCGAACCCGGGCCCACCGGCACCGTCACGCCGCCCTGCCCCGTATTCACGTGCCAGCTTCCGCCCGTGAGGTTGTCGTTCTTCGTGTACATGTATTGGCCGTAGAACTTCACGACCTTCAGGTCGTAGCTCGCGCCGAGCTGCGCGACGCTTTGGCTCTTGAACGGAACGATCGTACCGAATGCCGGCACGTTCACGAGGTCGCCCGGGCTGTTGTTGAAGTTCACGTATTGATAGACACCCGTCGCGGCGAACGGGCCGTGGAAGTACAGGAACTGCGCGCTCCATTTCTTCGCGCCGTTGTTGCCGGCTTGATTGCCCAGTCCGTACATGATGCTGGCCGACAGCCCGTTGTAATCGGGCGTGGAGTACTGAACCGCATTGTTCCACCCGGAATCGCCGACGATGCCCATATCGGTGCCGTACGTCGCGCCGGTCGGCGTCGCCGTATTGCCGAGGTACACGTGGTAGACCATCGGCGAGAACGTGTACGAATCGATGAACGGATTGAACAGGATCGTCGAGACGAACAGGTGCGTCGTCAGGCGGCCGGCCGTCACCGTGCCGTAAGGCGATTGAATGCCGACGTAGGCGTTGCGCGAGAAGAAGCTGTCGCCCGTGAACCGGCCGTAGTTGCCGTTTTGCGGCAGGAAGAAGTCTTCCAACGTGAAGACGGCCTTATAGCCGCCGCCGAGATCCTCCGAGCCCTTCAAGCCCCAATACGAGGTCGACATACCGCCGCCGCCCACCACCCACGAGCGCTGGCCGCCCGGAAATTGCTGCATGCCGACCCAAGTGTCGACCTGGCCATAGAGCTGCACGCTCGATTGAGCATGCGCGCCAGTGCCTGCCGCGGCGGCGAAGGCGGCGACGGCCGCCATGCGAAGACTTGTTTTCAGCGCGCGGCTGACGGTGGCTTTCATAAGTTCTCCTGTCTTTTGTCAGAAAAGTGATACGTGCAAACCGCTTGCGGCGCTGTGGGTCGCCTGTTTGTTTCGGGGGGCGAAACCATCGTTACGGACCATATTTCCGGACAAAATTACGTCCGCTTATTGCCGGTATAGCGATTCGCTTAATCGTGCTGCATGCGAAGGCGCGCTTGCCCATGCTCGGTGCAACGGCACAAATCGGTGCACGTCGAGCGCGCGTCATAAACGGCCGGAAACGCACGCGGGTGCTCGCTTTCGGCCGCTACTTCGGAAACAGGGAGGAATATGACGCACGAGTGCCGGACGACAAAATGATTTCGTCCGAGGAGTGCTTCGTTGACGAAGGAAAGCGGGGTTCAGGGTGCGAAAGTGTGGCGAATTTGCATCACAACGTCAGGGGCGAATCGCTATCGGCGCAACAGGTTCGGAAACGGCCAAACGAAGGAACCGCGATCGAACGCGGCAATGACGCTGAACGCGGCGATCGCAGCGTGGCGCGAAAAAGGGCGGGATATGTCCGGACAAGGGGGCATCGAATGCCCTCGGCGCATCGAATCAATTGCGGTAGATCGAGGGCGATGGCGGCGGCCGGGGGACGCGCGCATTCGGCGGGGGGGCCACATGCGTGGCTTCGCGCTCTTCGTTGTAGCGGGCGATATCGGCACGGATCGACCCCGCGCGCAGATACGCTGCACCGCCTTCGCGTGCAAGCATGCGCGCTTCGTCGCTGACGGGACGCAGCGGGACCGTGGCGGGCTCGACCACGGGGGCCGGCACCATTCGTGCGCTGCCGCGCCCATACGGATCGGTCGACATCACGAACGTGCGATGGGCAGGGCGCCTGATCGGCGCCGCCGCGACACGGTTGGGAACGCCGCGCGGATTCGGCGCCCGCCAGAGCGCCGCGCCGCGAGAGGGCGCGAACCAAGCCTCACGGCCGTGCGGCGGCTGCGCATGGACGATCGAAGCCACGAGCGTGCAAAGCACGACCGCCACCCACCGCCCCATGATTTTCAATACGCAATCCGCCATGATCGATGCACTCGCCTACCGTCCCCGGAATGCTGTCGCGCACCGGCGCGCGATACGCGCCTTCTTTACCGAGCGGTCGTCACATAAATCGTGCTCCGAGGGATCTCGAGGTGTAATTTATGGGCCGCTCATCAAGGTGTCGAGGCAAAAAGTGTTAGACGAGCGACGCCGTTGTAACTCGGTGTTACCGTGGCGCTTTTGGCTCGCTCGCGGCATTCGTGCGATTATTCCGCGGTGCCGCAAATCTTCATTTGCATCCCTAATTTCCGTTCGGTTTTCGCGCCTGTGCGCGTGCGTTTGATTTCGCGATAAAGAGAAGTTGCTCATGCGTCGTCTTCCCTATTTGATCCCCGACAATTTCACCCTCGCGCTGATCGGTACCGTCGTCTTGGCTAGCCTTTTGCCATGCAAAGGCGGCACGGCCGTCGCCGTCAACTGGGTGACCAACATCGCGATCGGCCTGCTGTTCTTCTTGCACGGCGCCAAGCTCTCGCGCGAGGCCGTCGTCGCCGGCGCGACGCACTGGCGTCTACACGCGCTCGTGCTGCTGAGCACGTTCGTCATGTTCCCGCTGCTCGGGCTGGCGATGAAGCCGCTCGCCGCGCCGTTCGTCACGCCGGCCCTCTATACGGGCATCTTGTTTCTCTGCACGCTGCCCTCGACCGTTCAGTCCTCGATCGCATTCACGTCGATCGCGCGAGGCAACGTGCCGGCCGCCGTTTGCAGCGCATCGGCATCGAGTCTCATCGGCATTTTTCTCACGCCGGTGCTCGTGAGCATCGTGGTCACGAATCACGCGGCCACGACCGGCTCCGGTTGGCATACCGTCGGCGCCATCGTCATGCAATTGCTCGTGCCGTTTGTGGCCGGACAACTGCTGCGGCCCGTGATCGGCCCATGGATCGATCGCAATCGGGCCGTGCTGCGCTTCGTCGATCAAGGCTCGATCCTGCTCGTCGTCTATACGGCGTTCAGCGAAGCCGTCAACGAAGGGCTCTGGCACCATCTGCCGATCGCCGCGCTTGCCGGGCTCGTCTTCGTCAACGCGCTGCTGCTTGCCGCCGCGCTCGGTATCACGGCGTTCGCGAGCAAGCGCCTCGGATTCAATCGCGAAGACCAGATTACGATCATCTTCTGCGGCTCTAAGAAGAGCCTCGCCTCGGGCATTCCGATGGCCAAAGTCATCTTCGCATCGCATGCCGTCGGCGCGGTCGTCTTGCCGCTGATGTTGTTTCATCAAATGCAGTTGATGGTCTGCGCGGCACTCGCTCAACGCTGGGCGACGCGCGACGCGCGCGAGCAAACCTCGCGGACCGTCGCGGCGCAACGGCACTGACGGCGCCGGCGCGGCTTCGGCCGCCGCCGACCCATCGCATCGCGCCGAAAAACCTCCAATAAAATAGAAAAGCGATTACCTCGAGCGCATTTCTGCTCGCAAGAAATAGTCATCGCCGAAGGCAAACGTTTGCATTTTCCAAAATCGGGAAAATCTGCCAAACGACTCATTGAGAAAATGCGATGGCGCTCGCGACGCGCGGGCGGGCGGCCATCCGCCGCTCATAAATCTTCTTAAAATCGCTCCGCGCGAGTTTTAGCGCTATTAGAATGTCGCGACGAAACGGGGTGCCATAAGCTTTTACCGTGGATGCCGACATTGCACGTCCAAGCGAGACAATAATGAACAGCGAGGATAGAACCACCGACGTTCGCCACGAGGCGGCGTCGCGCCGTATGCGGCGTATCCGGGGACGGCGGGCCAAGACCGTTGAGGCGCCGGAGGACAATCACTCCTTCGAAGACTACGCCGCCCATCGGCTTTGGTCGTTCCTCTGCGCGCAACTCGCAACCGCACTAGTCGGCTACGTCGTGCTCGTCGCCGGCGACGCATGGCTCGATAAACAACGGATGGGAGCCGCTGCGTTTATGAGCGCCCTGCCCGCTCTGCCGATGGCAATGGCTCTCGTCGTCGCTTGGACGCGAGGCAGCGGACTGCGCGCAAGCCTCGCAGCCCTCGCGTTCATCGCCGCGCTCGAAGCCGGCATCGTCTTGCATGCGCTGCAATGGGGCGACGGCATGCTAATCGTGCTGCCGGCCTTCGTCCTCATCCCGCTCACGTTTAGCCCCGTGCTGCTACGCGGGTGGGATTTTCCGGCCGCGGCCGCGCTCGCCTTGGCGGGACCGCTTGCGCTCGTGGCGAGCAGCCAGCCGTCGGCGGTGGAACAGTTCGGCGTCGTACTCTCGATGTTCATCGCGATTTCCACGAGCCTCGTCACCAACCTCTTCGCGCTCCGCTCCCAGAAAAAAAGCTTCCTGCTCGAACGCCAACTGCGCGCATTCGCCGACATCGACGAACTCACGCAGCTCCCGCGCCGGCGCCGCGTGTTCGAACTCGGGCGCCGCATCTTATTGCGCGCCGAGCGCGTCGCCCAGCCGTTTTCGGTTCTCTACATCGACGCCGATCATTTCAAGGCCGTCAACGACCGCTTCGGCCATGACGCGGGCGATCGCGCGTTGCAATTGATCGCCCAGCACATCCAGCACAGCATGCGGCCGAGCGACGTCGCCGGGCGCTTCGGCGGCGAGGAGTTCGTCGTCCTGTTGCCCGGCACCGATCAGCATGACGCGGCTCGCGTGGCGGAGCGTTTGCGCCGCCGCATCGAGGATTGGCGTCAGTTCGAAGTAACGCTGACGATCAGTGTCGGCGTCGCACAGCATGTGCGCGGCGAAGCGATCGAGCGCGTGATCCGGCGCGCCGATACCGCGCTGCTCGATGCCAAAGGCAGCGGGCGCAATCGCGTCGTCATCGCAGAACCTCCGCCGGAAGCGGTCGCGCCGCGTAAGGACGTCGAGACGGCGGGCATGACCGAGCGCGTGCGCGAGCATGCGAGGAGCGACGCGGCGAACGATTCGCTGGCCGCGCCGGGGCGCGCGCCGGTCGCCGATTAGCGGCGCTCGATTGCACCATATAGGTGCATCGCTTCATCGAAAATTCATTCAACTCTCAAGCCTCACGGTCGTTAAGCCGAATGTCCAATCATTCCGGCTTGTTGTCCCGTCATGTCCTTGAGCCTGTCATCGCAGCTCGGCCAGCCGTCGGTTGCCCAGTTGATCGCCCGGCGCACGCTTAACGCCGTCTTCCAGCCGATCGTCGATTTCGACGGCGGCACCATATTGGGTTACGAAGGGCTCATCCGCGGACCTGCCGGATCCGCTCTCGAATCTCCTAGCGTCTTGTTCCCGCAGGCGGCGCGCGAGGGTCTATCGGTGGCGCTCGAACATGCGGCCGCTCGCAAATGCATCACGGAATTCGCCCGCCTCGGCTGCGAGGGAAAGCTCTTTTTGAACTTCAGCGCTGAAGCCCTCGTCGCGCTCGGCGAAACCCGCGATCGAACGATCGCCTGGCTGCAACGGCGCGGGCTCGGCGTCGATCGGATCGTGCTCGAGCTAACCGAGCAATGCGCGATTGCCGATGTGGCCACGTTCGCCCCGGCCGTCAGCGCGCTTCGTGAGACGGGCATTCAATTCGCGCTCGACGACTACGGTACGGCCAATGCGAGCATGAACCTTTGGGTGCGCTTGCAGCCCGACGTCGTCAAGATCGATCGCTTTTTCATTCACGACATCGCGAACGATCCGCTCAAATTCGAGGCTGTGCGCGCAATGCAGCATTTCGCCGGCGCCAGCGGGGCGCGGCTCGTGGCCGAAGGCATCGAAAATGCGGCCGATTTGATCGTCGTGCGCGACATGGGTATCGCATTGGGCCAAGGATTTTTTATCGGCCGCCCGGCCGCGCAGGTCTCGCGCGAATTCGCGCAGGGAGCCCGCGAAGCGCTGGGCGCCGGCCATATCGCCGTCTTCCCCGGCGCAACGCGCACGCCGGTGGCCGCCTCGCCCTCGGGCGGCATGGCTGCGGCGAAGATGGTCGTCACCGCGCCGGCACTGCCCAAAAGCGCGACGAATAACGACGTGCTCGAACTGTTCAATCGCTTGCCCACGCTGCACGCGGTCGCGATCGTGGAAAACGAGCGTCCCGTCGCGCTCATTAACAGGCGCAGTTTCATGGATCGGTATGCGCTGCCGTATCACCGCGAACTGTTCGGCAAACGCCCTTGCATGCTGTTCGCCAACGCTTCGCCCGTCATCATCGAAAAATCGATGACGGTCGAGCAAATGGCCAAGCTGCTGGCAAGCGACGACCAGCGTTACCTCGCGGACGGCTTCGTCATCACCGACGAGGAGCGCTACGTCGGCCTCGGCACGGGCGAATCGCTCGTGCGCGCGGTCACCGAAGTGCGCATCGAGGCGGCCCGCTACGCCAATCCGCTCACGTTCCTGCCCGGCAATATCCCGATCAGCTCGCACATCGCCCGGCTCGTCGAACACCGCGCCGAGTTTTATGCCTGCTACGTCGACCTGAACCACTTCAAGCCGTTCAACGATCGCTACGGTTACTGGCAAGGCGACGAAGTGCTCAAGTTCGCGGCCGCCGTCCTCGCCGACGTTTGCGATCCCACACGCGACTTTCTGGGCCACGTGGGCGGCGACGACTTCCTCATCCTCTTTCAAAGCGACGATTGGGCCGACCGCGTATCGCGAGCGTTGCAGGCCTTCGATACAGGCGCCCTGCGCTTTTATGCCGACGAGGACCGCGCCGCCGGTGGAATCCACGGCGAAGACAGGCGCGGCAATCCGACCTTTTTCGGCTTCGTAACGATGGCGATCGGCTGCGTTCGCGTCACGCCCCGCACGCGCCAGACGGTGCATTACGGCAGCGAGGAGATCGCATCCGTGGCCGCGCTCGCCAAACATCGCGCCAAACAACAGGCCAGCGGCTTTTTCGTGATCGACCTCGACGAGGGGGCACTCCAATTGCATCTGCATGAAGCGGCGGGCACCGCGCGACTGCAACGCGCCGAGGCGCTCGGATGACATCCCCTTTTGAATAATGCGTTTAGCATTTTTTACTAAACACAAATTCGTTGCGCATCCCTTACCGATTCAACGCTTAAGGTGAATTCCTAAGCGTTCGATCGGCAGTCGTTCGTCATTTTTACTATACAATTGCCCGCATTCCTTCCACTTGAATGCGAGCGACGATGGCGACCACGATTCGCGACATTGCCCGGGCGGCGAACGTGTCGATCGGCACCGTTTCGCGTGCGCTGAAAAACCAGCCGGGCTTGTCGGAAGCCACGCGGTTGCGGGTTGTCGAGACGGCGCAGCGGCTCGGCTACGACGCGGCGCAGTTGCGCCCGCGCATCCGCCGCCTCACGTTTTTGCTGCACCGCCAGCACAACAATTTCGGCGCGAGTCCATTCTTCTCGCATGTGCTTCACGGTGTGGAAGATGCCTGCCGCGCGCACGGCATCGTGCCCTCGCTGTTGACGGCGGGCCCGACGGAGGACGTCACCGAACAATTGCGCTTGCACGCGCCCGATGCGATCGCCGTCGCGGGGTTCGTCGAACCCGAGACGCTCGCCGCCGTGGCCGCGATGCAGCGGCCGCTCGTTCTGATCGATCTGTGGGCGCCCAACATGCGCTCGGTGAACCTCGACAACACCGAAGGCGCGGCGCTTGCGATGCGTCACTTGTTTTCGCTCGGCCGCCAGCGCGTCGCCTTCATCGGCGGCTCGCTCGCGCACTACAGCATCGCGCAGCGCGCCCTCGGCTATCGGCGCGCGTTCTTCGAGGCCGGGCTACTGTTCGACCCGTCCCTCGAAACGTCGATCGACGCGCACCTGCCGCCGGACGAGGGTGCCGCGCTCGCGATGCAGCGGCTGCTCGACGCACAGGGGCCGGACCGGATGCCCAACGCCGTATTCGCCTATAACGACGTCGCGGCGCTGGCCGCCATGCGCGTCGCGCTCGCACGCGGCTTGCGCGTGCCCGAGGACATCGCTTTCGTCGGCTTCGACGATATTCCCGCCGCCTCGCACGCCACACCGGCGCTTACCACCATCGCGATCGACAAGGAAACGCTGGGCGCGCGCGGGGTCCAGATGCTGCTGGACGACTCGCCCGGCGAACTGACGGTACGTCTGCCCGTGCGGCTCGTCGTGCGGGCCAGCACGGCGGGCGCGCACGATGCGCTCGGCACAGCCAGTATTGAATCGGAAACCACATCATGACCAAGCTTCCCAACGCCTCTCGAAGCCCCAAGCCGGCCCCCGGCGCCGTCCATACCAATGCGATGGTGCCGCCCGTCGACGACTTCCGCGATCGTGCGTTCCTGCTGGAGCACGTGGCCGATACGTTGGCGTTTTACGCGCCCACGGCGCACGATCCGTCGGGCGGTTTTTTCCACTACTTCAAAGACGACGGCACCGTCTACAACCGGACTTCGCGCCATCTCGTCAGCAGTTGCCGGTTCGTCTTCAACTACGCGATGGCGTACCGGCACTTCGGCGATCCGCAATATCTGGAATATGCGCGCCATGGGCTCGCGTTTTTGCGCGACGGGCATTGGGATCCCGAGCATCGCGGCTACGACTGGGAAATCGAGTGGCGTAATCGCGAGAAACGCACGCTCGACGGCACGCGGCATTGCTACGGTCTCGCGTTCGTGCTGCTCGCGCAGGCGCACGCCGCAATGGCCGGTATCGAAGAAGCGCGGCTCCAGATCGCCGAAACGTTCGAGTTGATGGAACGCCGTTTCTGGGACCCCGCCGCCGGTCTGTATGCCGATGAAGCGACCCCGGACTGGCACGTGTCCACTTATCGTGGGCAAAACGCGAACATGCACACGACGGAGGCATTGCTCGCCGCCTATGAGGCCACGGGGCATCTGGTCTACCTCGACCGCGCCGAGCGCGTGGCGACGAATATCACCGAGCGTCAGGCGAAGCTGTCGCATGGACTCGTATGGGAGCACTTCCACGCCGATTGGTCGGTCGATTGGCACTACAACGAGGAAGACAGTTCGAACATCTTCCGTCCGTGGGGCTTTCAGCCCGGGCACCAAACGGAGTGGGCCAAGCTGCTCTTGATCCTCGATCGCCATCGGCCGCTGCCTTGGCTCTTGCCGCGCGCGATCGAACTGTTCGACGCGGCGCTCACGCACGCATGGGACGACGAGCACGGTGGCCTATGCTACGGCTTCGGTCCGGACGGCAAGATTTGCGACCACGACAAATACTTCTGGGTACAGGCCGAAACACTGGCCACGGCCGCGCTGCTGGGGCACCGCACCGGCAGCGAACGGTTCTGGGATTGGTACGACGAAATTTGGAGCTATAGCTGGACGCATTTCGTCGATCATCGCCACGGCGCCTGGTATCGGATCCTCACTTGCGACAACCGCAAGTACGGCGACGAGAAAAGCCCGGCCGGCAAGACCGACTATCACACGATGGGCGCCTGCTACGAAGTACTCAACGCCCTCGTCGCGAGAAACGGCGATGCGAGCGCATCGGACACGGAATCGGCCTCGGGTTCGGCTGCGCACCCTCAGACGGGCGCGGACGGCATCGATACGAGCGCCGGCAAGCGGGCAAACGGCAACGGCAGCGATCTGGCGAACCGGGCGTAAACGGACATCTTATGCAAACAACAACCGCAACGACCGCGGCGGGCGAACACGCAGCGCACATTGCCTCCTCGGCCGCATTTCCGCAATTCGTCAGCGCGGGCGACATCTTGACCGATCTCGTCCGCATGGACGGGGCGCAATGGATCGCGCATCCGGGCGGCGCGGGCTGGAACGTGGCGCGCGCCGTGGCACGGCTGGGCCTGCCCACCGCTTTTGCCGGCTCGATCGGCACCGACTGCTTTTCCGACGAACTCTGGCGCGCGAGCGAAGCCGCGGGGTTGGACCTGCGATTCTTGCAGCGCGTCGATCGCGCACCGTTGCTCGCGATCGTTCACGAGACGCATCCGCCCGCCTACTTCTTCATCGGCGACACGAGCGCCGACCTCGCATTCGATCCCGAATCGCTGCCGCCAGGCTGGATGGGCGCCGCGCGTTGGGCGCATTTCGGCGGCATTAGCCTTGCGCGCGCGCCGCTCAGCGCGACGCTCGCCACCTTGGCGGCCGATCTGCGCGAACAAGGGGTGAAAATCAGCTTCGACCCGAACTACCGCAATCTGATGCAGCACGGGTACCGGCCCATGCTCGAAACGATGGCTAAGCTCGCGCATCTGATCAAAGTGTCGGACGAGGATCTGCGCTGCCTGTTCGGGACCGATGAAGACACGGCGCTCGAGCAACTGCGCGCGATGAATCGCGAGGCCACAGTACTCGTCACGCGCGGCGCGGGGCCCGCCACACTGATCGCGCCGGGCGAGACGATTGCGGCGATGCCGCCGCGCATCGAGGTGGTCGATACGGTGGGCGCGGGCGACGCGTCGATCGGCGGTCTCCTGTTTAGCCTCATGCAGCGGCCCGAGCGCGCCTGGCGCGACCATTTGGCCTTCGCGCTGGCCGCCGGCGCGGCGGCATGCCGTCACGCGGGCGCGCATTCGCCGACGCTCGACGAGGTCGTCGCACTCCTGCAATAGACGCGGCGCATGCTCGGTCATGACGGTGTTCCGGGCACACCGAAATGCCCGGGCCCTCACGGCCGCCGCTTGCCTGCCAACGGCGTGCTAGCATGAATTCATGCGTCCGAACGGGAGCGCCATCATGGAAGAGGTCACTTACACCAAAGGGATCTACACGGCCACGCCCGGCGTGCAAGCGCTCGACGACGGCCGGTTTCAGGGCGTCGTCCAGCTTGCGCGCGACGACGCGACAGAGCCGGAGACGATGCTCTACGAAGTCAAAGGCGTCAGTGCCACCGTGACGGAAGCACTGGAGGAAGCGAAAGCGCTCGCGCACCAAATCCTCGGCGAAATCGAACTGTAGCCTGACGGCGCGCGCCCAAGTCCAATCGGAACAGGGAGGTTCAAGATGGCCGAAGAGCAATTCGTCTACGGCGTCTATTCGATCCATGTTCGGCCTATCGAACTCGAAGGGTCGCGTTGGGATGCCGAGTATGAGATCCGGCAGCAGGATAAGCCCGTGCAACGTTGGACGACGATAGGCGGCGACGCGGGCTACGCGAACGCCGCCGAGGCGATCGAGTCCGCTCATCGGCAAGCCGTGGCCGATGTAGAGCGCGGCGCGGGCGTGCCGAAACCGCGACAGTTTCCGTAGTCGCGCGCCGCGTTCGTGCGTGCTACGCTGCGCCGTTCACGACGACGCGCCGCCCACATGCACACGAAGACGCCCCCGCTCTCAGACTTACCGGATCTCGACGATTCCGAGACGAGCGCCGAGCCTCGGCGAGTGCCGCGTTCGCCCCATCGACGGCCCGCTCCGAAGCGGCGCGCGCCCGGCGGCAAGGGCGGGCGCCTTTTGCGCACCGGAACGGGCACCATCGTCACGCACGGGATGCCCGATCGCACCCGGCTCGATCTCTACCATCGTGCGCTGACGGCCCGCTGGCCGACGTTCTTCGCCTCGCTCGGTGCCTTCTTCCTATTGCTGAACGCTTTTTTTGCCGCGCTGTATTCGCTGGGTCACGGCTCGATCGCGAATCAGGCGCCCGACGGTTTTCTCGGTGCGTTCTTTTTCAGCGTCGAAACGCTCGCGACGGTCGGCTACGGCGACATGCATCCGCAGACGGTCTACGCGCACGCAATCGCCTCGCTCGAGATCTTCACGGGGATGTCGAGTATTGCGTTGGCCACAGGTCTGATTTTCGTGCGCTTCTCGCGCCCGCGCGCGCGCATCATCTTTTCGCGCAACGCCGTGGTGTGTCCGCTCGACGGGCGCCCGACGCTGATGTTGCGCGCCGCGAATGCGCGCCAAAACGTCATCGTCGAAGCAAAAGCGCGGCTGCGGCTCATGCGTCACGAGACGAAGCCGGAAGGCTACTCGCTCTGGCGCATCATCGATTTGAAGCTCGTGCGCGAGCAACATCCGATCTTCATGCTCGGCTGGAACCTCATGCACGTGATCGACGAATCGAGCCCCTTGTACGGCGAGACGGCCGAAAGCCTTGCGGCCTGCGAAGCGTCGCTGATGCTCATGATCGAGGGTGCCGACGAATGGACGACGCAGACCATGTACGGGCGCCACACTTGGGGATACGAGGATATCCGCTGGCGGCATCGCTTTGCCGATCTACTGCGTGACGACGAGGAGGGCGTCACGCACATCGACTATTCGAAGTTCGACACCTTGCAGCCGCTCGACGAATCGGGCGGCGCCTCGAGCGATCTGGGCTAACCGGCGGTAGGCTGACTCGCCCCGGCCGGCTACTCCCCGTCGTTGCGTGCCGAGCGCGCCCGCCGCACGAGATCGGGCAGACCGTCGTGCGGCCCCAGTTCGCGTTCGGGCCAATCGACCCAGCGATCGGGCCGCGTCGCTTCGTGAGCGTCGTTGCGCGGGTAGCGAATGCGGTTCTCAGCTTTCGCGGGCTCGCCGATCACCATCAGCCGGACCTCGCTTTCCGTGTTGTTGATGAACGTATGGCAGATGCCGGTGCCGGCGGGAAAGCCGACGGCGTCGCCGGGCGCGAGGCGGTGCAGATTGCCGTCGATCCACGCATCGGGTGTGCCTTCGAGTACGAACACGAATTCCTCCTCAGCGCTTTCGGCGTGCGGATACGACGTGCGGCGCCCGGGAAGCAGGCGTACGTGGTGAATGCCGATGCGCGAGAGGCCGAGCTTCGCCGCGAGCGGCGCACCGATCGCCATCAGTTCGGTATCGCCCTTGTAATGGGCGTTGTCCTCACCTTCGAGCTCGGTCCAGTGCCGGATAAAGCTAGGACGTTCCATTCGGTGTCTCCGAGAAATTTCCCGTCATTGTTCATGGGAATCGGAGCGGCGCGCAACTACGGAACAAAAAGAAAAGGACGCCCGCAGTGAAGCGGCGTCCTTTTCGAGATGCGGGGTGGCTCGGGAAGTCCGAGCCACAAATCGACCTACGTCCATGCACCGGCACGTTCGTCCGGGAGAGGGATGGGTAGGGCAGCGAGGGAAGCATAGCTGAATATCGCGCCGCCGCGATCGGTGTTTATCGAGATCGGTAACATGCCCCTTTCGGTTGAAGAACCGCGCAGTAAGGACAGGCATGGACTGGATTGATTTCGAGACCGCATTTTCGTCGGCTCGCGTAGGGCGCTACAACCTTAGCCGGGTGCACGCAATGTGGGCCGATTGGAAACACACGGAAGCAGGCTTCGCCGCGCGCAGGGAGCGGACTTCGCTGCCGCAGCCTGCATAAAGCCCCCGCCTATGCGCCTCGAAAAGTTTCCCTCCAATCTCGAACCTTGCGCGCATAAAACACCCTATCCAAGGGCCCCCGCAGGCGAGATAGCAAAAATCCTCCCCTTTTGCCGAGAAAGAATAGATCCTTCGCAGCCCCACATGCGTCATATCGTCACCGGCCCGGGGGCACAAAAGGATGAAGGAGACATAACCATGACCGCCCGCCTGCCGATCGACGGCACGCCCGCTCTATCCGAGTACAAGCTCACCGACAATCTCTCCGCCACAAGCGGACGGATCTTTCTGACCGGCACCCAAGCGCTCGTGCGCATCTTGCTCGCCCAGCGCGCACTCGACCGCGCTCAAGGCTTGAATACGGCCGGCTTCGTCAGCGGCTACCGCGGTTCTCCGCTCGGCATGGTCGACCAGCAAATGTGGAAGGCCAAAAAGCTGCTCGATGCGGCCGACGTGCGTTTCCTTCCGGCAATCAACGAGGAACTCGGCGGTACCGCCGTGCTCGGCACCCAGCGCGTCGAAGCCGATCCCGAACGCACCGTCGACGGCGTCTTCGCCATGTGGTACGGCAAGGGCCCCGGCGTCGACCGGGCTGGCGATGCGTTGAAGCACGGCAATGCCTACGGCTCTTCGCCGCACGGCGGCGTACTGGTCGTGGCCGGCGACGATCATGGCTGCGTGTCCTCGTCGATGCCCCATCAAAGCGACTTTGCGATGATGGCGTGGCACATGCCGATCGTGAATCCGTCCCATATCGCCGATATGCTCGAGTTCGGCGCCTACGGCTACGCACTCTCGCGGTTCTCGGGCGCCTGGGTCGGCTTCAAGGCGATCTCGGAGACGGTCGAATCGGGCTCCACGGTCGATCTCGATGCGCTGACGACGCACTGGCCCCTGCCCACCGAGTTCACGCCGCCGGCCGGCGGTCTGCACAACCGGTGGCCCGATCTGCCGAGCCTCACCATCGAAGCGCGCCTCGCGGCGAAGCTCGACGCCGTGCGCACGTTCGCGCGCACGCACAGCATCGACAAATGGATCGCGGCCAGCCCGCGTGCCGACGTCGGCATCGTCACGTGCGGTAAAGCGCACCTCGATTTGATGGAAGCGCTGCGGCGGCTCGACCTGACGGTCGCCGATCTCGACGCCGCCGGCGTGCGGATCTACAAGGTCGGTCTGTCGTTCCCGCTCGAGACGACGCGCCTCGAAACGTTCGTCGAAGGCCTGAAAGAAGTGCTCGTCATCGAAGAGAAAGGCCCGGTGATCGAGCAGCAGATCAAGGACCACTTGTACAACCGCACCGCACACGCGCGTCCCTTTATTGTCGGTAAGCACGACGCGCAAGGTCTCGCGCTCTTGTCCGATCTCGGCGAGTTGCGGCCCTCGCGCGTGTTGCCCGTGTTCGCCGATTGGCTCGCGCGGCACAAGCCCTCGCTCGATAGGCGCGAGCGCGTCGTCGATCTGGTCGCGCCGAAGATCCTCTCGAACGCGGCCGACAGCGTGCGCCGAACGCCCTACTTTTGCTCGGGCTGCCCGCACAACACATCGACCAAAGTGCCCGAAGGCTCGATCGCCCATGCCGGCATCGGCTGCCACTTCATGGCCTCGTGGATGGACCGAGGCACGACGGGCCTCATTCAAATGGGCGGCGAAGGGGTGGATTGGGCGTCGCATTCGATGTTTACGAAGACCAAGCACGTCTTCCAAAACCTCGGCGACGGCACCTATTTCCATTCGGGCATCCTCGCGATCCGGCAAGCCGTTGCCGCGAAAACGAACATTACCTACAAGATTCTCTATAACGACGCCGTCGCGATGACGGGCGGCCAGCCGGTAGACGGCAGCATTTCGGTTCCGCAAATCGCGAGGCAAGTCGAAGCCGAAGGCGTCTCGCAGTTCGTCGTCGTATCCGACGAGCCCGAGAAGTACGACGGCCATCACGGCCTGTTTCCGAAGGGCACCACGTTCCATCACCGGCGCGAACTCGATGCCGTGCAGCGCGAGCTGCGCGAAACGCCGGGCGTGACCGTCCTCATTTACGATCAGACCTGCGCCGCGGAAAAACGCCGCCGGCGCAAGAAAGGCGAGTTCCCCGATCCGGACAAGCGCCTTTTCATCAACGAGGAGGTCTGCGAAGGCTGCGGCGATTGCGGCGTGCAATCGAACTGCCTCTCGGTGGAACCGATCGAAACGCCGCTCGGACGCAAGCGCCGCATCGATCAATCGTCATGCAACAAGGACTTCTCTTGCGTGAACGGTTTTTGCCCGAGCTTCGTCACGATCGAGGGCGGCAAGCTGAAGAAAGCCGCCGGCGCGGCCTTCGATGAAGCCGCGCTCGAGCGCTGCGTCCAAAGCCTGCCGATCCCGCAAGCGGGCCTCGATGCGGCACCCTACGACATCCTCGTGACAGGCGTGGGCGGTACCGGCGTCGTCACGGTCGGCGCGCTGATCAGCATGGCGGCCCACCTCGAAGGCAAGAGCGCCTCGGTGCTCGACTTCATGGGCTTCGCGCAAAAGGGCGGCTCCGTACTATCGTTCGTGCGCTTTGCCGCGCGCGACGAATGGCTCAATCAAGTGCGCATCGATACGCAACAAGCCGACGTACTGCTTGCTTGCGACATGGTCGTCGGCGCAAGCGCCGATGCGTTGCAAACCGTGCGTCACGGCCGCACGCGCATCGTCGTGAACACGCATGCGATTCCCAACGCCTCGTTCGTCGGCAACCCCGACGCCGACTTGCATGCCGATGCGCTCGTCGACAAGATGCGTCACGCCGCAGGGGCCGAGCGCATGTCGAGCTGCGATGCGCAGGCGCTTGCGGCCAAGTTCCTCGGCGACACGATCGGCGCGAACATTTTGATGCTCGGCTTCGCATGGCAACTCGGGCTGGTGCCCGTCTCGCACGCCGCCCTCATGCGCGCGATCGAGTTGAACAACGTCGCCGTGCCGATGAACAAGCTGGCCTTCGCCGTCGGGCGCCTTGCCGCAGGCGCCCCCGACGCGCTCGAAGCGCTTTGGGCGGAGCGTCATGCCGCGCGCACGGCTCATGCAACGGGCGAGGCGGCGGAGGCCGCGCTCGATCTCGATGCGCTGATCGCCGATCGCGAGACGCGCCTTGCCGCCTACGGCGGCCCGCGTTACGTCGAGCGCTATCGCGCGCTCGTCGCCGCGGCCCGCGAGGCCGAGCGCCGAGTACCCACCGCGAACGTAGCGCGCTCGGTCGCGACGACCTTTTATCGGCTGCTGGCGGTCAAGGACGAGTACGAGGTGGCGCGCCTGCACACCGACGGTACCTTGCGCGCGGCGTTGGAAGCGCAGTTCGAAGGAACGGCCGGCAAGGACTTCACGGTGAAATTCAATCTTGCTCCGCCGGCACTCTCGAAAGCCAAGGGGAACCAAGTCCCGAGCAAAAAGACATTCGGCACTTGGATGTGGCCCGTGCTGGGGATGCTTGCGAAATGGCGCGGGTTGCGCGGCACGGCGCTCGATCCGTTCGGGCGTACCGTCGAACGCCGAATGGAGCGCGCGCTCGCAGGCGACTACGAGGGCACGATGCTGCGCGCCTTCGCCATCTTCGATGCCGTGAATGCCGACGACGTGGCCGCCCTAGCCGCGTTGCACGCGAAGGTCCGAGGCTACGGGCACGTCAAGCTGCGCAACCTCGCCGGCGTGAAACGCACCGAGCGCGAACTGGCGACTCGCCTCGGCCTGGACGCCGCCACGAGCCCAGCCGTGCAACAAGCGCTCGACGAAATGAAAGGCGCCGGCTCGCTGCGCGGCATTCCGGTCGTGCTCGCCAAGTAACCCGCTTGCGGCGACGCGCTACGGGTCGCGCCGATTGTCGGCGCGACTCGCCCGCGCGCGAACGCGTTACTTCGGCGAGATCCAGTTTCCGTTCGCGTCGAGTTGGCGATAAGCCTTGAAACCGGTGGCCTCGGCAATCACCGCCATATACACCGCCTTGCTGCGATCGCCTTTCTCGTTGAACGTGATGTCGCCCGTCGCGCCCGTGAAGCCCGACACTTTGTGCAGCGCCGCGACGATATCCGCGCTCTTCGTCGAGTTGGCGGCGGCGATCGCCTTGGCCGTCACCGCCACGGCGTCATATTCGTAGATCGAATACGGTCCCGGCACGGCATCGGCGCCGTACGCCTTCTTGTAATCGGAAACGAAGCGCCGGGCCTTTGCGCTCGTCAAAAATTGCGGTAGCGGCGCCGTCGTGCAAATCATGCCCTTGGCCGCCGAGCCGGCGGTACGGATCAACGTCGGATCCGTCGTCCCGTCCCCGCCCATCACGTATTTGACCGGCAATTTCAATTGCCTCACGTCTTTCGCAATTAGCGCGGCCTCGGGGTAATAACCGGTGTAGTAGACGACGTCGGGCTTGAGCGCGCCGACGTTCTTCGCAACGTCGGCATAATCCATCTGCCCCGGCGTCACCGCATCGTCATACACCACCTCGAGGCCTTCCTTATTCAACGCCTGAACGGTGTTCTCAGCCAGCCCCTTCGAATAGGTCGTGTTGTCGTTGACGACGGCAACGGATTTCGCGTGCAACACTTCCTTCATGAACTTCGCGGCGAACGGGCCCTGCTCGTCGTCTCGTCCGATGGTTCGAAACGCTTCGCTCCAGCCTTTCTCGGTCAGTTCGGGATTGGTCGACGCATCCATCACGAAGGCGATACCCGCACCGTGAAACACGCGCAGCTCGGGCAGCGCGGCGCTCGAGCAATAGCCGCCCGCCACCGCCACGACGCCTTTTTGAACAAGCGCTTGCGCGGCCTGCGCCGCGGCATCCGCGTCGCACTTGTCATCTTCGCTGACGAGTTCGATCTTCTTGCCGAGCACGCCGCCTTTCGCGTTGATGTCGTCGGCCGCGAGCTGCGCGCCGTTCAGGATGTCTTTGCCGGCTCGCGAATAGCTGCCCGACAGCGGCACGGGAACGCCGATCTTGATCGTGTCTTGCGCCTGCGCGTGCGCCGCATCGGGCACGATCGCCATCGTCGATAAAGCGAGAATGGCCGCCGCTAGCGGCGAATGCCGAACCATCATGTCTTAGCTCCTTTTGCTTTTTATCGATCAGAGCGCGTCTCGGCCAGCGATGCAGCGAGCGTCCCAATGCGGTCGCGGCGCGCATATCGCAGGTAGCAATACGCGCGCCGCACGCACCGAAAAGGAACACACCGGTCGCGCCTATCCAGATGATAGGCGCCGAGACGGACAGATCAAGCCGCCGGCGCAAAGGCGCGGCGGCGGTCCGGATGCGCTTACCCCGCAGCCTCCTCGTGCCAGTCGATGTCGCCGCAGAGCACGCACAGGCGCTCGCCGATACGGACGGCCATCGACAGCGTCACGCAAGGTAGCGCTTCGTTGATCGACAGGTAAGGCTTCGTCGCATGAATGCGCTCGGGCGTCTCGATGGCCGCGTTGAAGTAAGGCCGGCGCATCCAATTGGCGCCCTGCGCGTCGGCCACCGGCAAAAAGCGCGCCTCGTGGCCCGCGCGATCGGCGCGCAGCACGACGTTGCGCCCCGCCTGGCGCCCGTCTTCGTCGAGTAAAAAGCAGCGCGCCGCATGATCGAGCGCGAGAAAGTTCCAGCACACTTCCTCAAGCGGTTCGCCTTGGGCCAGGCGCTCGCCGGCCCGCCCGAACGCATGCAGGTACGGCGCGAGCCGGCCCGCCCGCAACCGCTCGCGCGCGGCGCTATGCTCGCGATGGTGCTGCGCCAGCGCTGCGATCCGGTCGCCCGCATAAGCGCTGTCCGCCGTGGCGGGACTCGGACGTCCGAAATAAAAGCCTTGTACGAAGTCCGTGTCGCACGAAAACGCGAGCTGCGCCTCGTGCTCCGTCTCCACGCCTTCGACGAGCACGAGCTTGCCCGCTTCGTGCAGCATCGATACGAAGCCCGGTAGGATCGCCGCCGCTTGCGTGCGATGCGCCGCTTGCGAAAGCATCATGCGATCGACTTTCACGATGTCGGGATCGAGCTGCCAGATCCGCTCGAGATTCGAATCGCCGGCGCCGAAATCGTCGAGCGCGATCAGGAAGCCTTGCTCGCGAAACAAGCGTGCCTCCTCGGCAAGCTTATCGAAATCTTCCGCGCGCACGGCCTGCAACTCGATCACGATGCGCCTCGGCGATAAGTTCAGGCGCTCGAGGTGGGCGCGAAACGCCGCGGCATGGTACGAGTCGGCCAGCGCACCGGGGTGGACGTTCAAAAATAGCCACTCGCGCTCCGCTTTCAGCGCCTTGAAGTTTTCGAGGTGCAATGACTGTGCAAGACGATCGACATAGTGCAACTCGCCTTGGCGCGCGGCATCGCCGAACACATCGAGCGGCGGCACGGGGCGATCGAAGATGTCATGCGCGCGGAGCAAGCCTTCGTAACCGACGGCTCGCAGGTGAGACAAACTAAAAATCGGCTGAAAGACGCTCGAGAGCGTGAGGTCGCGATGGCGCAGCGCGTAGCGTTGCTGGCCCGAGGTCACATCCGATTCGAGGGCCAGCCCGGCGGCGGCATCTTCACGCACATGGGTCACCATGACGCGCCCCCGGCACAACGAACATTTTTATCCAAACGACTGCGGATGCTGCTACGAACGCGAAAGGCAAAAAACATGATCGACGGGCTCCCTCGTTTTGTTTTTCACTGTAGTGGTAGCCGTGACGAAAGCAAGCTCTATGCTTGCGCGCTGTCCCAACATGGGAGCGCCTGTGCGGGCGATGCGGCGGGCGTCGCACCGAGCGCGGACGGGGCGCTTGGTGCGCCACGACGCGGCGCGAGGCGCACCACCGCGGTGCACCCGGTACGCCGCGCCCCGGGCGCTCCCCTCAAAGAACGGGGCCGCGCGCCAGTTCGCGCCTGAGCAGCGCGTACAGGATGATCGCCCCGAAGGTAGCCGTGCCGATGCCGCCGAGCGCGAAGCCGCCGAGTTGCAACGAGAAGTTGCCCGCGCCGATCACGAGGGTGACGGCTGCGACGATCAAGTTGCGGTTGTCCGAGAAGTCGACCTTGTTGACGACCCAGATGCGGGCGCCGGTCACGGCAATGAGACCGAACACGACGATCGAAACGCCGCCGAGCACCGGCCCGGGAATCGTTTGGATCACCGCGCCGAACTTCGGCGAGAACCCGAGCACGAGCGCGATCACGGCGGCCACGACGAACACGAGCGTCGAGTAAATTTTCGTGACGGCCATGACGCCGATGTTTTCGGCATAAGTCGTCACCCCCGTTCCGCCGGAGAAGCCCGACACGATCGTGGCAAGACCGTCGCCGACGAAGGCGCGACCGATATAGCGGTCGAGGTTTTGCCCCGTCATCGCGCTGACTGCCTTGATGTGTCCGAGGTTTTCGGCCACGAGTATCACCGATACGGGCGCGAGCAGCAGCATCGCATGCGGATCGAAGACCGGCGCCGAGAAGTGCGGCAGGCCGAACCAGGCAGCCTGGCCGACAATCGAAAAATCGATCGGTTTGCCGAAGCCCATGCCGTTTGTCGCGATCGCGTAGATCGCATAGGCGATGACAAGGCCTACGAGAATGAGCAGGCGCTGCATCATGCCGCGCGTGAACACGGCGACGATGCCGACGCACAGTACCGTGACGATCGCCATCCACGAATCGAACGTCGAACCGCTGACGCTTTTGACGGCGATCGGTGCGAGGTTCAGACCGATGACGGCGACGATCGACCCTGTGACGACCGGCGGCATCAGCGCCTCGATCCACTTGGTGCCGACCGCGCCCACGATGAGGCCGATGATCGCGTAGACGACGCCGCACGCGATGATTCCGCCGAGCGCAACCGGGATATTCGCGTTAGCGCCGTGTCCCGCGTAGCCGGTCACGGCAATGACAAGGCCGATGAACGAGAAACTGGAGCCGAGATAGCTCGGCACGCGCCCGCCCACGAGCACGAAGAACAGCAGCGTGCCGATGCCCGACATGAAAATGCACAGGTTCGGATCGAAGCCCATGAGCAGCGGGGCAAGCACGGTCGAACCGAACATCGCGACGACGTGTTGTACGCCCATCGCGAACGTCTGCGGCCACGGCAAACGCTCGTCGGGCGCGACGACGCGTCCCTCGGTGGCGCGCGGCGCGACGCGCCAGCGCGGAAAATAGGATTCGGCCATGCTGGTTGGGCTCCTTCACGCGGGTGGAAATCGCGCCGCCTCGTTGCGGCGGCGCATTGGAATCACGCGCGAGTTTAAGGACGGCAATAACCCGTGACAAGCGATTAGCGGCAAGACGTGCGGGAAAGGAAAACGCCGGCAGGCGCCCAACCGGCGCCTGTCTTCACCACGCGGGCCGCTACGCCCCGAGGTGGAATACGGCGACGGCCGACTTGAGTTGTCCCGCTTGGCTTGCCATCGAGCTCGCGGCCGCGGCCGCTTCCTCGACGAGCGCCGCGTTTTGCTGCACCGTACGATCCATCTGCGATACGGCGATCGTGACTTGCTCGATCCCCTTGCTCTGTTCGCCGGACGCCGCCGAGATCTCGCCCATGATATCGGTCACGCGCCGCACGGCATGCACGACCTCGGTCATGGTCGAGCCCGCGCGCTCCGCCAGCTCCGCGCCGCTATCGACGCTCGTCGTCGAGGCTTCGATCAACGCTTTGATCTCCTTGGCCGACACGGCGCTGCGCTGCGCGAGCGAGCGCACCTCACCGGCCACGACCGCGAACCCGCGGCCTTGTTCGCCGGCACGCGCCGCTTCGACGGCCGCGTTCAGCGCGAGAATGTTGGTCTGAAATGCGATGCCCTCGATGGCCGCGATGATATCGGTCATGCGTTTCGAGCCGTTTGCCAGTTCACGCATCGTCGCAACGACTTCGCCCACGAGGCTGCCGCTCTTGACGGCGATCTCCGAGGCCGCGCCGGCCAGCGTGCTGGCTTGACGCGCATTGTCGGCGTTGTGACGAACGGTGGAACTCAACTCCTCCATGCTCGACGCCGTCTCCTCGAGCGAAGCCGCTTCTTGCTCCGTGCGCTCGGACAGATCGGCATTGCCGCGCGCCAACTGCTCGGATGCCCCGGCGATGGCCTCGCTGGAATTGCCGATACGGGCGACGATTCCCGCCAACCGATCGCGCATGTCCTTTAAAGCCCAAAGCAGGCTCGTCGTATCGCCGACGCGCGTTTCGATACGCACCGACAAATCGCCGCCTGCAATTCGGCTGGCGATTTGAGCGGCATAGCCCGGCTCGCCGCCGAGCTGCCGCGACAGCCGCCGCGCGATCAGCCAGGCCAGCGCGCAGCCGGCGATCAACGATGCGCCCATAAACGCGAACATGATTGAACGCATCGACTCGAAGCGCACCGTCGATTCGGCCACGCTGTCGCTCGCGACCTTATGCTTATAGCGAATCGCCTGTTCGAGCGATCCGCGCAGCGCGTCGCTGGCGGCGATCACGCCACGGACCATGGCGTCGTGATCCATACCGGCGGGCATCGGTTCCGTCGCGGCCTGATAGCGGATGTACTTATCCCAGTCCTGCTCTTTCGCGCGCACGTCGCCGACGATCGCACGGCCTTCGTCGGTCGTAACCGTTTCTCCGAAGCGATCAAGATCTTGATGAATGTTGACGAGTGCGTCGGCCATGCGCCGTTGCAGCCGCTGCTTGGACGCGTCGTCGGCGGCAAAGCCGAGGTTCGCGCCGGACAGATCCGCGTCGAGCCGATACTTGTTCGTTTCTTCGATGGCATAAAGGCCATCCATCTGCGAGGTGCCGAGGTCGGCGGCGATGCCGTGCATCGTGGCCAGCCCCCAGACGCCGACACCGCCGACGACCATGCCGAAGCCGATGACGACGGCAAAGGCAAGCAAGAGCTTACCGAGCACCGTCATGCTGTCGAGTCGATTCATTTTGGGGTCCTTACGAGTTTCCGAAAACGGGCGCACAGCGATGCGATGAACGCTCGGGCGCACTCGTTCCTGATTACGGCAGACCCCGCCCAAGATTTATACGTCTATTCCATGAATAAACGGGTGCATATATGCAAGGGTCGCACCCGATAGCGGTTTTCCGCGAAATCGAATTTAACGCGAGGCCCGGCCACGGCGCTCGCAAGCCTTTGATTTCATAGTCGTTCCGATCTGCCACCACGCTGTGCTGCGCAGCGCTCCGCCCGCTTTTTACCGGTAAACTTTCGTAAAAACGAGCGCCATCCATTTAGGATTCCCAATTAAATCGGCTCGAGGGTTTTCTCGCGCTTTGGCGGTACGCATGATCGCCGGCTCGATTCGCCGCGTTCGCATCGAATAATGCGGTAACTGCCGAGCGCGCTTTCGTCGGCAAACCGTTGGAAGATGTTCAACGGCTCGCATCGCACCCCGCACGTGAACGCGTCGAAAAACGCGCGTCCTTCGCGCGGATAGGTATGCAGCGACACGTGCGACTCCGACAGCAACAGCAACACCGTCACGCCCACCGGCTCGAACGCATGCTCGATCGTGCCGAGCACGGTCGCGCCCTCGGCCCGTACCGCCCGCGTCAATGCACGAACGAGCATTTCACCGTCGTTGAGTACGTCCGCCCTCGTATCGGCGATATCGACGAGCACATGACGCCCATAGGCAAGATGAACCGATTCGACATCATCCATGGCGGACCGCCGTGTTTGCCGCGCCCAGGTAGCCCACGGCAACGACGATCATGCCGATCAGCGAGATGCCGACACTCACGGGCGCGACGACGCATAGGGCCCCCGCAAAGGCGCCGGACATCGCCTCGCCCGTATTCGCCAGCGTGGAAAACAAGCTGAAATTTTTGCCGACGTTCTCGTGCGAGGAGAGTCGCTGAATGTTCGTCGGCAATGCGATGTCGACGAATGCACCGATGGCGCCGAGTACGAAGCATGCGGCCAGGGTCGCAACGGCGCTCACCGCGCAGATCGGCAACAGCGCGAGCATGAACCCGTAGCAGCGCCAATAGGTCATCAGGCTCGATGTGCTGAACTCGCGCAAGAAAGTGCCGCATACGAGGGCCCCCGCCATCGCGCCCAGCGCCAGAAAACTCATGGCGTAGCCGATCACGCTGTCCGCGAAGCCTTCTCCTTTCAGCATCGTCGGAATGAGCACACGCAGCGCCGCACCGACGAACAAGATGCAAAGCGCCGAGTAGCCGATACTCACGAAGAGATCGCGCCGACCGAGCGCCGCTTTCAGGTTGGCCGCGAAGTCGCGGTAGAGCGCGCATAGACCGACCGTGCCCCGACGAGGGGCCGAGACGTCGCGTGAATCGGGTACCGGCGCGCCGATCGCATGGCGGATGCAAAGTGCCGAGACGAGATACGTCGCCGCATCGATCGAGAGGACAAACCCGGGATTCGTCACGGCATAGAGCAAGGTCCCGCCAAGCGCCGGGCCGAGAAAGCCGCCCGCCTCCGCGACGGTCTGCGTCGCCGCATTCGCGGCGGGCAGATGCTCGGCTTGCACGAGCGAGGGGATCGCGCCTTGAAACGCGGGCTGGAACACCGTGCGTAGCGCGGTCATCGACATGCCGATCAGCGCGAGCGCGACAACGCCCAATCGCTCGCGCCACAACAACCAGCAGAACAACAGTGTGATCGTCATCCGTGCAAGATCGGCGAAGACCATCAGCGAACGGCGCGGCCAGCGATCGGACAATGCGCCGCCGAGCGGCCCGAGCACGACATAGGGGATGAAGCGAAAGAAATAGATGGCACCGGACGCAGCGACGTTCGCATGCGTGACGTGCAAGACCGTAATGATGAAAACGAACTCGTGAACGCCGTCGCCGACTTGCGAGAGGAGATGACCTGTCAACAAGACGGAAAGCCGGCGTTCCTTGCGCAGCATTGCGAGCATCGTCACTCCTAGGCCACGGCGATGGGTACGATCGGAAATAGCAGCTCCCGCTTCGAAAAGCGGCGCCCACGGTTTTTGAGCTTGTCGATCACCATGCCGTTCATCAGCAGTTGATCCTCATGCGGCATCAAGAAGTACATAAGGTTGACGTACCAATACCAGCCGAGCTTGGTGAGCGAGACGCTGAACTCGTCTTCCGTTACGAGCGCCTCTTGCTTCAAGCGCTCGAGTTTTTCCAACACCTCGGGATGCACGTCATTCCATCGTATATGGCGCTTCTCGATCCGGCCATGATAGGGCAAGCGCAACACGATCGGGCGCGCATAGTCGAGCGCATGGTCATGCATGCTCGTTTCGCACGGAATACGACCGGCGAAGATCGCTTCGCCATAGAGCTTCCTGCTATGCGTCTGGGTCATGACATGCCCCATCGTGGAGCTGATCGCGTTGACGCCGAAGCCCATCAAATCGTAGTCGTGATAGCCGTAGACATGCTCGTGGTAAATGAAGGAATACGCCTCGCTCACGATTTCGGCACTCGCGCCGGCGCGTACGTAGCCATGGCCGTTATGCGGCACGAAGCCCGCATGGCGCATCGTTTGATCGACGAGCAGATTCATCCCGAACTTGCGCATCGCCGATGTGGGGGCGGCGCCGGCGCGGGCCAGCTTCTCGTGCAGTCCGACTTGCGTCACGACGTTATCGATGGGATAGATGTCCACGTTCGTCGTGCCGAGCCCGACGGCCGCTTGCAAGTCGGCCATAAGTTCCTCTTCGTCCTGCCCGCTCATGCCGTAAAGAATGTCGAACGTTTGGTAGGGGAACCGCTCTTTGAGCAGCGTGGCCGCGGCGGCGATCTGATCGAGCGATGCGGTCAGATCGAACATGTCGCGCCATTTGGGCGAAAAGGTCTGCAACCCGAACCGAGGGTGCGTGACGCCGATTTCGCGCATGGCCTCGGCGCGTTCGGGCGTCAGGCTCTTCACCTCGACTTCGAACGAGAATTCGCGCAGGCGCGACAGGTCGAATGCCGCTCGAATCGACGCGCCTATGCGGGCGATCTGCTCGGGATCGAGCAAGCTCGGCGTGCCGCCGCCGAAGAAAATCGCAGCGATCGGCACTTGCTTCAAGTCGATCGAATCGGCCTTGAGCCGGATTTCAGCGATCAGCGCTTCGACGTAGTCGTCGATGACGGCTCGGCTCGAATAGCGTCCCCGCGTGAAGGGACAAAAGTTGCAGATCGTGTCGCAAAACGGAATATGGAAATAGAGCGCGCGCGAGCGCACGTGATGCGCGGCTTCGGCCCAAATGCTCGGGACGCTATCCTGGGCGCGCGCCTTGCCTTGGTTCGGAAAGAAGAAGTTGTAGATCGGAAACTGGCGATCGAATTTGACGAGCGACGGGCCTGACAGTAGCTGCATGCGGTTCTCCGTTTCGAAGGGGGTTTCCCCCCTTCTTCTTACCTACGACGATCGGATCGGATTACCAGCCACCCATCTTTACGGGCAACAGCGCGGTTGAGGGCGCTTCGAAGTATGCCAAGACGTCTTCCATTTTGGACTCCTAATTAATGAGATGCAGGAAACCTCCTGCGGGATGCCGGCCAAAACGCGGGCATGCGGTCACGCGACGGCAAACGTCACCGCCGCGAAAGCGGTTGCGGGAAAGAAGCGAAACTCACGCGCAGCGATACTGCGAGGCATGGTTTGAGGCCGGCTGCGGCTTCACTCCCGAAGAGATCGATTTATCTCGTTCGAGGTAATTTAATCGAGCCTGAGCACTCGGCGAACCCGTCGAGCCTGCTAGGTTGCGCGCAGGCGATTTATTGCGGGCTCGTTAGAGGTCCGTACGAAGAGACGGGAAGCGCGGCGGCGGGACGATCCCGCCACCGCGGGGGAGCGTTGCTGGTCGATGGCGCCTACGGGAGAGGGCGCCTCATGTTCGACAAGCGTGTTCAGCGATGACCGTGCTTCGCTTGCCAGCTTTTCATAAAATCGATCTCGCGGCGCTGGCTCTTGATGATGCGAGCGGCCAGCGCCTTCAATTGCGGATCTTTACCGTACTTCGCCTCGACTTCGGCCATATCGACCGCGCCTTGATGGTGGGGAATCATGTGCGAGACGAAGTCCTCATCGGCATTGCCCGTGTAGGCTTGCCCCTGCATCGAATCCATCATGTGTTTGTCGGCAGCCTTGAACGCAGCCGTGGAATCGCCGCCGGCGTCCTGGCTGCCGGCGGGCGCCGATTGGGCTTCGGCGACGCTACTGGGACTGGCGATCGACGCGCCTTGCTGGGCGAGCGCCGAGAGCGGCGCCGCGCCGAGGGCGACGGCAGCCGTCAAAAGAGCCGCGGATGCGATCTTGTTTGGGCGATACATGCGACATCCCTCCTTCCGAACGAAGAACGACAATCGGGCGCTCGCATAGCGCGCGCCAGGGCACGGCGCCAAGCGCGCATGCCTCGTTGTGCCCCGATGCAGCAAGTTAAATGCCGATGCAGTTCGGCAGCCGGCGCATTCCCGCGCCGGTTGCCCATCAATACGCCATCAAGTCTTTGTAGTTTTGCGGCGTGATCAGCTTGAAGGGTACGTCGACCGTGCGCGGCGGATTGGGTTGGCCCTTTTTCATGGCGATCGCAAGATCGACGGCTGCGACCCCCTGCCCCTTCGCATCCTGATAGACGGTCGCCTTCATTGCGCCCCGATCCATTTGCGCGAGGGCATCGGGCGTCGCGTCCACGCCCATGATGAAGATACTATTCGGCGCGCGCCCCGCCTTTTGCAGCGCAATGATCGCGCCGATCGCCATCTCGTCGTTGTTCGCAACGATCGCATCGAGCTTCTTGCCCTGCGCAAGCCAGCCGGCCGTAATGGTCATCGCCTTTTCGCGCGACCAATCGCCGACCTCTTCGGCCGCGAGATGCATGCCCGGATAATGCGCGAGGAAATCCTTGAATCCGCTCGTGCGCGCAACGGCCGCGTCGGTGCTCAATTGCCCGACGAGCACGCCGACATCGCCTTTGCCGTTCAATTGCTGAGCGACGTAATCGGCTTGAATGCGTCCCGCGAGGACGTCCTGCGATCCGACATAGGCCATGCCATCGGCAAGCTGTTCGGTCGGTTTGCGATTGACATAGACGAGCGGCACGCCGGCATCGCGCACGGTCTTCGTCATCGTGGCCGTGGCCGTCGCATCGACGGGCAAGATCACGATCGCATCGAGGTGCTCGTTCGCGATCATCGAGGCAACCTCGCCGTCTTGACGCTGCTTGTCCGAATGACCGTCGGCGAAGACGGGCTTCCAGCCTTGCTTGCGCGCCTCTTTCGACATCGCCTCGCGCAGCAGCGTCGGGAAGTTGTCGTCGAACTCGGCCATGGCGATGCCGATTTTCGGCTTCGCGCTCTCGTTCGTCTCGGCGCGCGCCGGCGAGGCGCCGCACGCCGCCCATACGCTGAGCACAATCAGACAGGCATTGAAAATACGGATCGTTTTCATGCCGCACTCACCCGGAACACGGCCACCAGCGAGGCTAAACGATCCGCTTGGTCGCGCAGCGAGGAGGCGGCCGAGGCCGACTCTTCAACGAGCGCTGCGTTTTGCTGCGTCGTCTCGTCGATATGCACGACCGCTTCGCGCACCTGCACGAGATCGCGCTGCTGGGCTTGCGAAGCATCGGCAATCTCGCCGATCAAGGCGCTCACGTGACGTACGGCTTCGATGATGTCGTTCATCGCTCCGCCCGCTTCGCTCACGAGCTGACCGCCCGCATCGACGATGCCGACCGACGATTCGATCAACTCCTTGATCTCCTTGGCCGCGGCGGCCGAACGTTGCGCCAGCGCGCGCACTTCGCTCGCCACCACCGCGAAGCCTCGGCCCTGCTCGCCGGCCCGCGCGGCTTCCACGGCGGCATTGAGCGCCAGGATGTTCGTCTGGAACGCGATGCTGTCGATCACGCCGATGATGTCGTTGATCTTGCTCGAGGACGCCGTGATTTCGCTCATGCTCGTCACGACACCCGACACGATGTTTCCGCCGCGTTCCGCCGCGCTGAACGCTTGCTGCGCCAGGTCGTTCACTTGCAGCGCAGTCTCGGTCGATTGCGACGCCGAGCTGCCCAGTTGATCCATGTAAGTTGCCGTTTGCTGCACCCTGAGCGCAACCTTCTCCGTGCGCGAGCTTAAGTCGAGATTGCCTGCCGCAATCTCATTGGAAGCCGTATTCACCGATTCCACACCGTCGCGCACCTCCGCGATCAGCTTGCGCAGCCGATCGGACATCTCCGAGAGCGAGCGGATCACGAGCGCGACTTCATCGTTACCTTGCGCCCGGATGTTCACCGTCAGGTCGCCGCCCGCAACGGTCTGCGCGAACCGCACTGCTGCATGCAGCGGCACGCTGATCGCACGCGCAACGAGCGTCATCAACGCAGCCGCAATGGCCACCGCCAATACCACCGCGATCGCGATCAGGGTGAGCGATCGATGCGCGGAGCCCGTCGCATCGTCGCCGGCCTGCGTTGCCGCGTCCTGGCTCGCATTCGCGAGCTCGGACAGATCGGCCGTGAAGCGCTCGAAACTCTTTGCGCTGTCTTGCATGATGATGGCGCGCGCGGCATTGGGCGACGCGTTATCGACTTCGTCTTGCAGGTTCGCATCGAGCGAGAGATAGTTGCGCCACTCGGCGCTCGCGTGCTCGTAGGTCTTGCGCTCGACATCGCCCAGTTGGAGTTCGCCGAACGCCTTGAGCTGCGCCGACATCGCATTGATGCTGCGCTTGAGGGCGGGTGCCACCTGATCGCGCTGGTCCCAGCGCACGAGAATGTAGGCGAATTCTTCGTTGCGCACCGTCGCCGCAAGCTGGGCCATCCGTTGCGCCTGCATGGCTGTCGGCATCCACTTGCCGCTGATCGCACCGCTCTGCGATGCGATGCGCGCGATCTGCATGGCGCCGAAAGCGCCGACCAGCAATAGGCTGGCCAAGGCGACGGCCAGCACGATCTGTAGCTTGCGGGCCACAGACACTTGAGAGAGAGCGTTCATAAATCCGAAACCGAAAGTCCGCGTTATTTGCGTGAAAGATGCACTTCACGGACCTCTTATCGGCAGCGCTTTCGATACCCAATAGTGTTGTAAGCACTTTTTTATTGAGCGACGGACCCTCGGCAACGAAACGGCCCTGCTGCGGTCAACCCAGCCAGCCCGCAATGGCACCTGCGACGCCCGCGACGCAGACGGCGATCGCGCAGAGGCTGACCGCCCATCGATAGGCGCCGCGCAGACGATAGGCCTCGGGAAGGGCGACGATCGCGAGCACGATCAACGGGCCGACGACGAACGGCAGCAATAACGCGTTGACGACTTGAGCGGCCACATTGACCGAAACCAAGTCGGGTTGGAATCCGACGAGGCAGGCACTGGCGATCACCGCTAGAGCGTAGATGCCGTAAAACCACGGCGCGCGATACGGTGGCGTTTGCAGCGAGCCGCGATGGCCGGCAACCTCGCTCAAGCCCCAGGCCAGCGCAAGCGAGCAGACGATCGCCGCCACGAGCGACGCCCCGAGCACGCCCACGCTGAAGATCAGCCGCCCCGCCTCTTCCCCTACGACGCCGAAAAACGCCGCCGCAATCTCGCCGACGTCGTGCAAGCCCAATGCGCGGCCGTGCGACGACAGGGATGCGGCTGCGGCGACGAGTACCGCACCGGTCAAACACTGCGTCAATACGGCGCCCAATGCCGTTTCGATGCGAGCCGATCGATCGTCGGACAACGTTCGCCGCTCGTCCGCGATCGCCGCTTGCTGATAGAAGATCATCCACGGATTGAACGACGCGCCGATCAGCGCGGCGGCCAAATAGACGAACTGAGGATGACCGAGCGGCCAATCGCCGGCCTGGCGCGCTAGCCGAGGCCAGTCGGGACGGGCATGCCAGGCGACCGCGAAAAATGCGAGCTCGGCCAATCCGATCAACATGGCGACACGATCGATGCGCTCGTGCGAGCCGGTGCATACAAGCGCCAAGAGCAGCGCGGCGGCGACGGAAAGCGAGGCGGCGCGCGGCACGCCGTACATCTCGCCGATGCCCGCAATGCCCGTGAACTCGGTCACGAGCGAGCTGAAGACAGCGACGACGAGCGCGATCGCCGCCATGGCGGCCCAGCCTCGCCCTAGCCGTTCGCGTACGAGTGCGCCGTAGCCGCGGCCGCTGACGATTCCGAGCCGAACGCACAGCGCTTGAACCATATATAGCGGCACGGCCAGTGCGAGCAGCAACGGGAGCAATCGGATACCCCACTGCGCTCCGCTTTGCGCGGCCGCGACGACGTTGCCCGCGTCGCAGTCGGCCAGCATGACGAGCAGCCCCGGGCCCCATCCCGCGAGCGCGCGGCATGTCTTGCGAAATTGGGTGGCGACGAGTGGCAGTTGCGGCATTGCTGAACGGTGGCGCCGATTAGCCCTTGCGGGCCCCGAGCGGACGGCGGCAAAGCGAGCACTCTATCATTCGAGCGTCGGCTCGGTATCGAGCCCTGCCCAACTGACGCTCGACACGCCTTTTTCCATGCTCAGCCGGCTTGCCATTTGTTCGAGCTTCGATTGATCCTTCGGATGAAGTCGCAATGTCGCCGTCACCTCGATGCGCTGCGGCGCTTCGGGCACATCGCGACTCATGAGACTTTGGAACGACAGCGGCGCGGAGGACATCGGATTGCAAAGAATCGCGCGTACGTGGATCTCGTCTTCTTCGCGGCATACGACAGTTAAGACGTATTGCCGCACGAGGTCCGCGGCGGAAACGGGCGTGGCGTTGATCGTGCGGCTGACTTCGCGCAATACGGTGTTCGTCACTAGCACGATGGCCGTTCCGGCCACGGCGGGCGCGTAGAACCCCGAGCCGCAGAGCACGCCGACGGCAGCCGAGCACCAGAGCGTTGCAGCCGTATTGATGCCGTGCACCGAGCCCTTTTCGCGCATGATGACGCCGCCGCCCAAAAAGCCCACGCCGGAAACGACATAAGCCGCGATCCGCGTCACGCCATCCGCTCCGTTGCCCGCCAACATCCCGAGCGTCACGAAGAGCGCCGCGCCGCTCGCAACGAGCGTGATCGTACGCAAACCCGCCGTGCGCTGGCGAATTTGCCGTTCGAGGCCGATCGCCACCCCACAGCCGAACGCGGCCAACAGCCGCCAAACGAAATCGGAAATCATAGGCATCACTTCAATAAGATGTTGCGCGCATCGAGGCTCAAAGGCCTTGCGCGGCAAGCGTCCACGCGAGCCGATGCTCGCGACGAAGCCTCGGCGGCATGCGCGAATGCGCAAGCGCCGAAACGCTGAAAGGGTGCACGCGGAATATGACGGAAGACGCGCACCGCCCGCCGAAAGCGGGACGGCGGCGAAGAGAGCTGGCGCGGACGTCCCGCCTGTCAGGCGGTAAAACTCGAAGAGCGACTACTACTGGAGTCCAAGACGCGAGCCTCGCGAGAATTAGGGCCGCGCCATTCTATGCGGCGTGAACGAGCGAAGTCAACGCAACGCCTTCACGCTAAAACGAGCCTTTGCCTATAACGGCCAATCGGCGCGAGAATGTGCGCGCCCTTTTTGCGCCGACGACGGAACAATGGAAAAGAATCGACTGGAAGCATTTAGCGACGGCGTCATGGCCGTCATCATCACGATCATGGTGCTCGAGTTGAAGGTGCCGCACGGCGAAGACTTGAATGCGCTCGCTCAGCTTTGGCCGATCGCGCTGAGCTACGTGCTCAGCTTCATCTACGTCGGCATCTATTGGAACAACCACCACCACATGTTGCAGGCCACTCGGCGCGTGAACGGCGCCATTCTTTGGTGGAACCTGCATCTGCTGTTTTGGCTGTCGCTGCTGCCTTTCAGCACCGGATGGATGGGCGAAAACCATTTCGCGCGGTGGCCAACCGTGCTTTACGGCGTCAATCTGCTCACTTGCGCGCTGGCCTGGACGTTATTGCAAACCGGCCTCGTCCGCCATCACGGGCCCGACAGCCTGCTCGCTCGCGCCATCGGCAAGGGAGAGAAGAGCAAGGCCTCCCCGGCACTGTATCTATCGGGCATCGCCGCCGCTTGGATCGGCTATCCGAGTATCGGCCTCGCGTTCTTCGCCGGCACCGCGCTGCTATGGCTCATTCCGGATCGCCGGGTGGAGCGCCTCATGCAAGCGCGCGATGCGGACGAGCAGCGGTAGACGGCGTTTGCGCCGAATCGTGCATCAGGCGTCAACCATCGCGTTCGGGCACCGTTAACGGAGTGAAGCACGTCGCTTCACGCCACTTCTGGAGGGATGGTCATGTTGAACAAATTCATTTTGGCTGCGATCGCGGGCATGTTCGCAGTGGGCATGGCACACGCCCAAGCTTCGGCGAGCACGGCGGCGGCTCCCGCCGGCGCGTCCGCATCGGCCCCTGCCGGCGGCTGCGAAGCCAAAGCGATCGGCAAGAACGGCAAGCCGCTCGCCGGCGCCGCGAAAACGTCGTTCATGAAGAAATGTCAGGCCGATGCGATGAAGACAGCCAAGGCCGGCTGCGAGGCGAAAGCCGTCGGCTCGAACGGCAAACCGCTTGCTGGCGCGGCCAAGTCGTCGTTCGTGAAGAAGTGCGAGGCCGACGCGGCCAAGTAACCCGACTCACGTAGCGCCTCTCGCGCGCCGGCCCAGCATCCGCTCGGGCCGGCGCACTCTCGAGATACGCCTTCGCTAGCCGACGCTCGGCTCGCCTTCGCCGGGTCGCTGCCCCGGTTTGTCGGCCGGAGATTGCCGGCGCGACTTGTCATCGCGCTCCGGCATGCGGCTGCGCGCATCGTCGCTGTGATGCGCCGGCTCGGGCTCGTTGGCCATCTGCTTCGGATCGTTGGTGTTCGGATCGTTGGTGTCGCGGTTCATATTCGCCCCCACGGTCGTTGGATTGGTCCAAGTTCGGACGCAATAAACAGGCCGATTCGGTCCTCCCCCTTTCCCCTCTCCCGTGCGCCGTTGCCGCCGACCTGCTGCGTTTTCGCGAATTCAACCCTGATTTTCCCGCATCGCGAAAAATGTAACGAGCCCTTAGCTTTTGCCGAGCGCCGCCGACAACCAGATTAATGGCACATCCCAAGCAGTAAGCAATCGGGGATGCCGATCGGATTTCATATTGAGGGCACGCATGTCTACCCACGACATCATGCACGATGAGCGCACGCAGCTCACGAGCAAGAACAAGTTTGAACTTCTCCTGTTCCGTCTGGGCACCGCACGCCCTGGCGCCGCGCCGGGACTGTACGGCATCAACGTTTTCAAGGTCCGCGAAATCATTACGAATCGCGAGGTCACGCCGATCGCCGGGGCCCCGGAGGCCGTGACGGGCGCGATCGACATTCGCGGGCAAATCATTCCGGTGATCGATCTGTGCCGATTGACGGGCAATACGCCGTCGCGTGAGCCGAACATTTTGCTGATCACGGAATTTGCGCGCACCACGCAGGCGTTTGCGGTGGAAGACGTGGACGACATCGTGCGGCTCGAATGGAGTCAAGTGCATCCGGCCGAATGCGCCGGCGGCGCGGGTTACATCACGAGCATGGCGCGGTTCAACGGCGATTCGGGCGAACTGCGTTTGGCGCAGGTGCTCGACGTCGAGCAGGTGATGCGCGACGTGTTCCCCGAGCAGCATCGCGACGTCAACAAGGCGGAGCTCAGCGCCGAGGTCAACTATGCGGCCGGCGGCGGCAAGATCTTGGCGGCCGACGACTCGGCCTTCGCGCGCTCGTTGTTGGATCAGGCGCTCACGGCGATCGGTGCACCGCACGTGATCGCCAATACGGGCGAGGAAGCCTGGCAGATGCTTCAGCGCTATGCGGACGAGGCAGAGAAGGAAAACGTGCAGGCACGCGACAAGATCGCGCTTGTCATCACCGATCTGGAAATGCCGGAAATGGACGGCTTTATGCTGACGCGTCGAATCAAAGCGGACGACCGGCTCAAGCATATCCCCGTCATCATCCATTCGTCGCTGACGGGTTCGGCCAACGAAGCGCACGTGCGTAACGCGGGCGCCAATGGCTATGTCGCGAAGTTCGCGCCGCAGGAGCTGTGCGCGGCGATTACGGAAGCGTTGGCGTCGTAAGGCCAGCGGCCGGCTATATATTGGTTGGGCAGTCGAGCTCATTCATCGTCTCGATCGACCGGCGTGGTGATGGGGCAAGGTAGAATCGGACCTCGCTATTCATCACGCCCGTCATCGAGACGAGGAGAGCAGATTGCCGAAAGCAAAGCTACCTAGCCTGACCGTCAAACGCTTCGGTCCGATCACGGAGGCCGACGTCGCATTCGGCGACTTGACCGTTATCATCGGCCCTCAGGCGACAGGCAAGAGTCTCTTCCTCCAAACGCTAAAGCTGCTGGTGGATAGAGATCACATTCACGACATGTTCTCGCATCACAACATGTCGTTCGGCGGGCGGGAGGAGGCTTTTCTCGACGCTTACTTCGGTCGTGGAATGGCAAGCGGGTGGGGTCGCCATTCCGCAATGAGCTTCAACGGAAAAGCTGCGACCTTAGGCGAGCTTGCACGGCCAAGCAAGAGCAAAACTCGATACGAACGATTGTTCTACATACCGGCTCAACGTGTGATGAGCTTGCCGGGCGGCGTATCGCAAAATTTCGGTACATTCAACTTCGGAGACCCTTATTCGCTACGCGCATTTAGCGATTCGGTCCACGATCTGATTCAAAACGAATTCGCGGCGAAGGGCGAGTTGTTTCCCGCTCCGAATCGACTCAACGCAGTCTTACGCCAACCGATCAGCGAGCAGTTGTTTGGACGTAGCAGCCTCGTTGTCGATGAAAGCGAATTCACAAAGCGCCTCGCTTTGCTCGTTCCCGGACAGAAAAAGGCCCTGAGCTTTCTCTCTTGGTCCGCGGGTCAGCGTGAATTCACGCCGATGCTCATGGGGCTGTACTGGCTCTGTACGGTCACGCAAAAGCGAAAATCGGGATCCAATGCAAAGGAAACGATCGATTGGGTCGTCATTGAAGAGCCCGAGATGGGCCTTCATCCCAAAGGCATCCAAGCCGTGCTTCTCCTCGTGCTCGAATTGATGAGAAGAGGCTATCGTGTCGTTGTATCGACACATTCCCCCGTCGTTCTGGAAATGGTCTGGGCACTGCAAGAATTCAAAAAGCTGGATGCCGACGAAGCCAATGTGAGAAAGCTCTTCGATCTCGCGGCCGTGCCATACGCCAAAGAACTCGCCGGTGCGGCACTTGCAAAGGACTACCGTGTCTATTTCTTCGATCGAAGCGGTCAGTCCCACGACATCTCGCAGTTGGATCCAAGTGCAGAGCATATCGACGAATCGGAATGGGGTGGGCTGGTCGGATTCGCGTCGAAAGTGAATGCCGGTATCGCGCAAGCAGTGAATCAGGCAGATGCAAAAAAACGGCGTACCAAGAGGCAACCGGCCAGGACCGGGGAGGGGCGATGAGGCGTGAAAGCAACCGAAGACCGAACAGCACTAAGGAATCGTCGCAGTTCGGAATGGCTGCGGCACGCGCCGGCATTGCGGCGCAAAGCGGAAAAGGTGCGATCAAGGCGGAATATCGAGCCGCCATTTTGACTACGCCGCCTTGGACGCATACGGAAAGTATCGACCTCGACGCACATTTCGAACGCGAAGAGCCCAACGCATGCCGATGGGACTATGGTGTCGGCATTAAGCACGGAACAGCTGAACTTCTAGTCTGGGTCGAGCCGCACCCCGCATCGAGCACGGGCGAAGTGAAAAGACTCGTGGACAAGGTCAACTGGCTCAGGGCCAAGCTGAATACACCCGAGTTCAAAGAATTGAGCAGCTTAACGGATGCAACGGTAAGCAAAGGACATAGTGCCTACCGCTGGCTACACGCTGGGGCTCTCCAAATCGCAAGGGGAAGCAAAGAGGCTCGAGCGTTGGCGCGCGCCGGTATCGAGTTTCCTACGCGACAGATCAAGCTGCCGTCCTAAAGGGGGCAGCGACCCATACGCGGGGTAGTAGGTTTGCCCCACGAAGGATCAGTTCCGCCACCGCCCCGAAGGCCCCTTACTCCACCGTCACCGACTTAGCCAAATTGCGCGGCTTGTCGACATCGGTCCCGCGCGCGCAGGCCGTGTGATACGCGAGCAGTTGCAACGGCACGACGTGCAGAATCGGCGAGAGCATGCCGTAATGCTCCGGCATGCGGATCACGTGCATTCCCTCTTCGTTGACGATCTTCGTATCGGCATCGGCGAACACGTAGAGCTGGCCGCCACGCGCCCGCACTTCCTGCATGTTCGACTTCAACTTTTCGAGTAGCGCGTCGTTCGGCGCCACCGTCACGACGGGCATCGCCTCCGTCACGAGTGCCAGCGGCCCGTGCTTCAATTCGCCCGCGGGATAAGCCTCGGCGTGGATGTACGAGATTTCCTTGAGTTTGAGCGCGCCTTCGAGCGCGATCGGGTAGTGCAACCCACGTCCCAGGAAAAGCGCATTCTCCTTGCGAGAGAACTCTTCCGCCCACGCGATGATCTGCGGCTCGAGCGCCAGCACGCTGTTCAGCGCGGCGGGCAAGTGACGCAACTGCTTCAAGTAATCGGCTTCCTTCGCCGCATCGACATAGCCGCGCAGCTTGCCGAGCGTCACGGCCAGCGTGAACAAGCCGACGAGTTGGGTCGTGAACGCCTTCGTCGACGCCACGCCGATTTCACGCCCGGCATGCGTCAAGAACTGCATCTCGGTCAGCCGCACCATCGCACTCGTGCTGACGTTGCACACCGCCAACGTGTGGCGATGGCCAAGCTCTTGCGCATGCTTGAGCGCAGCCAGCGTATCGGCCGTCTCACCCGATTGCGAGATCACCACCACGAGCGCCTTCGGATTGGGCACCGACTCGCGATAGCGGTACTCGCTTGCGATTTCGACTTGCGTCGGAATCTTCGCGATCGATTCCAACCAGTATTTCGCCGTCGACCCCGAGTAATAGCTCGTGCCGCATGCCAGGATCAGGATGCTGTCGATTTCGTCGAACGCCGCGCTTGCCTGCGCACCGAACAGCGCTGGCGCGAATGCTTCGCCAGCCGGAATCGTGTCGGAGATCGCACGAGGCTGCTCGAAGATTTCCTTTTGCATGAAGTGCCGATACGGCCCGAGTTCCACCGCGCCGCCGTAGGCCTGCACCGTACGGATCTCGCGCTCGACGAATGTGCCCTCGCGGTCGCTGATCCGCACGCCCTCGCGCGTCAGCTCGCAGACATCGCCCTCTTCGAGGAACATGAACTGCTCGGTACTACCCGCGAGCGCGAGCGCATCGGATGCGAGGAAGTTCTCGCCATTGCCCACGCCGACGACGAGCGGCGAACCTTGACGCGCGCCCACGACCGTGTGCGGCTCGTCCTTGTGCATCACCGCGATCGCATAAGCGCCGTGCAATTGCTTGACCGCTTCGCAAACGGTCTCGTACAGATTGCCGCGGTAGAGGCTGTGGATCAGGTGCGCGATGACCTCGGTGTCCGTCTGCGAGACGAATTCGTAACCCTTGCCGCGCAGCATCTCACGCAACGATTCGAAGTTTTCGATGATGCCGTTGTGAACGAGCGCCACCGTATCGCGCGAGAAAATCGGATGCGCGTTGTTGGTCACGGGTGCGCCGTGCGTCGCCCAGCGCGTATGCGCGATACCGGTCACGCCTTGGAGATGCCCTTCTTGCACCTGCGCATCGAGGTCGGCCACGCGCGCGACGCTGCGCGCCCGACGCGGCGCGCCGTCGGTCAATACGGCCACGCCGCACGAGTCGTAGCCGCGGTATTCGAGGCGGCGCAGTCCTTCTACGAGGACGGGAACGATATTACGCTGCGCAACCGCGCCGACGATGCCACACATGAGGAGTCTTCCTTTCGCAAATCCTGCTTCGTTCTTGAATCATGCGGCGCGCTCGCGCCCGCGTCCGTGCGCCACAGCGCATGCGGCACGCCGAGCGCACGACGCTTAGCTCTTTTTCTTGACGGGGCGCACGTAGCCGTCGCGCGTCACTTGCGTTTTCTCATTGAGCACAAGCGTCCCTTCGGGTACATCCTTCCATACGGTCGTCCCCGCGGCGATCGTCACGCCTCGGCCCACTCGCACCGGCGCAACGAGCTGCGTATCCGAGCCGACGAAAACGTCGTCCTCGATCACGGTGCGGAACTTGTTTGCGCCGTCGTAGTTGCAGGTAATCGTTCCGGCCCCGACATTGACGCGCGCACCGATGTCGGCATCGCCGATATACGTCAAATGGTTCGCCTTCGCACCTTCGCCGAGCGTCGCATTCTTGACCTCGACGAAATTGCCGACGTGCGCTTGGTCGCCAAGCACCGCGCCCGGACGCAGCCGCGCATACGGACCGAGAACGGCATTCGCCCCCACGAACGCGCCTTCGATATGCGTGAACGGTTCGATCCGCGTGCCGGCGCCGATGGTCGCATCGCGCAGCACGCAATTGGCGCCGACGGTCACGCCATCGGCCAACGTCACGTTGCCCTCGAACACGCAGTTCACGTCGATCGCCACGTCGCGGCCGCACGTCAACGCGCCGCGCACGTCCAGACGCGCCGGATCGATGACCGTCACCCCGTCCGCAAGCAGCGCGTCGGCTACGTTGCGCTGATGAATGCGCTCGAGCTCCGCCAATTGCGCTTTGCTGTTCACGCCGAGCGTTTCCCAGACTTCGTCGGGCTGCGTCGTTACCACGTCGAAGCCCGCTTCGATCGCGTGCTCGACGACGTCGGTCAAATAAAACTCGCCCTGCGCGTTATCGTTGCGCAGCGCGCCGAGCCACATCGCCAGTTGCGCGGTCGGCGTGACGACGATACCCGTGTTGATCTCGGCGATACGCAACTCTTCCGGCGTCGCGTCCTTTTGCTCGACGATGCGCGTCACGTATCCGCCGGCGTCACGCACGATACGGCCGTAACCGGTCGGATTGTCCAACGTGACGGTGAGAATACCGTAGCGCCCTTCCACGGCCGCATCGGCCAAACGCTTGAGCGTGGATGCTTTCGTGAGCGGTACGTCGCCGTAGAGCACGAGCGTGGGAAGCGCCGGATCGAGAAGCGGCAACGCCTGCTGCACGGCATGGCCCGTCCCGAGTTGTTCCGCTTGCAGCGCGAACGCGATGTCCGGCGCCGCGACGGCTTCGCGAACGGCCTCGGCGCCATGCCCCACGACGACAACGATACGCGCCGGCTCGAGCGAGCGTGCAGTATCGATTACATGCGAGAGGAGCGGCCGGCCGGCCAGTCGGTGAAGCACCTTCGGCAGCGCGGAGCGCATGCGCTTGCCGGTGCCTGCGGCCAATATGACAATGTTCATGGCAACGGCGAAAAATATAGAGACAAAGTGCGCAATTTTAGCATGCGGCCCCTCCCGCAAAGGCTGCGCGACCCGGCTCGCCGCCACATCGAGCGGCGGCACGTTCCGTCACAGTTCGTCGAACGGGACGAACGAAATCGCCTGCCCGTTGCCGGACTCGCCGCTCGTCCCGGTGGCGCACGGCTCGTCGTCGAATGCGATGTCGCCGAGCGGATCGGCTTGCCCCGTCGCGCGCAGTCCCGCGAACGGGAATAACGATGCATCCATCAAGTGCGAGGGCACCACGTTCGATAGCGCGTTGAACATGTTCTCGACGCGCCCCGGAAAACGCTTATCCCAATCGCGAATCAGCGCCTTCATTTCCGCACGTTTCAGATTGGGCTGACTACCGCATAAATTGCAAGGAATGATCGGGAACGCACGCAATTGCGCGTATTTTTCGAGATCGACTTCCTTCACATAAGCGAGCGGCCGGATCACGATATTCTTGCCGTCGTCCGATTGCAGCTTCGGCGGCATGCCCTTGAGCTTGCCGCCGTAGAACAGATTCAGCAGCATCGTCTGCAAGATGTCGTCGCGATGGTGGCCGAGCGCGATTTTCGTGGCGCCCAGCTCGCCCGCCACGCGATAGAGAATGCCGCGCCGCAGCCGCGAGCACAGCGAACACGTCGTCTTGCCCTCCGGCACGAGGCGCTTGACGATGCTGTAGGTGTCCTGGTTCTCGATATGGAACGGAACGCCCATTTGCGTCAGGTACTCGGGCAGCACATGCTCGGGAAACCCGGGCTGCTTTTGATCGAGGTTTACGGCGACGATGTCGAAATGAATCGGCGCCCGCTCGCGCAAGCGCAAGAGGATGTCGAGCATGGCGTAGCTATCCTTGCCGCCCGACATGCAAACCATCACCTTATCGCCGTCTTCAATCATGTTGAAGTCGCCGATCGCTTGGCCGACGAGGCGAGCGAGCCGCTTGGAGAGCTTGTTGTTCTCGTAGGCTTGCTTTTGCTCTTGACGCGTCAGCGCACGGTCCGCACCCGCTTCGTGCTCATCCGCCGCTTGGACGGGTGGCGTCTGCGCGCAAGCGCCTTCTGAGGCAATCGACTCGGGCGCGTTCATACGGATTCCTCTTTGATGCGAAACACTTGGACACCCACGGCGTCGCAATCGGGATAGACGTCCGGCTTTTCCGTCGACACGGATACGGCACGCACGCTCGGATGCGCGAGCATCGCCGCCGCGATGTCGTCGCATAGCGTCTCTTGCAGATGAATGTGTCCACGGCCGATGCGCGCGGCAATCGTTGCGCGCATGAAGTCGTAGTCGAGCACCTCGTGCAGCTTGTCTTCCGTGGGCGTCGTTTGCGCCAGCGGCGCGAACAGCTCGACGTTGATGACGACTCGCTGCTCCCCGCGCTTTTCGGACTCGTGCACGCCGATGTTGATGAAGACTTCGTAATTGCGCAGAAAGAGCCTGCGGCAGTCGGCGAGCCGGGGATGCAAGAGAGCGGCAACCATGTTCATTCCAATCAAAAATGCGCCGTTCGGCGCAGCAGGCCCGATGTGGCCGGGGCCGGGGCCGACGCGCCTTAACGCGTCAAAAACATTACATCACGCGGCAGCGGCACCAGGTGCTGTCCGCCGTCGACGACCAGCGTCGTACCCGTCACGCCGCTCGCGCGTGCCAAATAGCAAGCCGCGGCGACGATATCCTCCGACGTCGAGGCACGGCCGAGCGGCGTCACCCGATGCGCTCGCGCGAACTCCTCGGAAGTCTGATCGGCCGACTGAAGTGTGAGGCCCGGCGCAATGCCCACGACACGCACCTTCGGCGCCAGCGCCTGTGCAAGCGTGACGGTAGCCGTTTGCAGCGCGGCCTTCGAGAGCGTGTACGACAAATAGTCGGGATTCAAGTTATACAGCTTTTGATCCAGCACGTTGATGACGACGCTGCGCAATGCCTCGTCTTGTTCGGCCGCATCAGGCGTCGCCTCGAACAGCGCGCGGGCCAGCACGAGCGGCGCACCCACGTTGACGGCCATATGCGCGAGCAGCGAGGCGTAGCCGATGTCGCCCGCGGTGTCTTCGGCAAAGCGCGACGCGTTGTTCACGATACAAGCGGGCCGGCCGAGCGCCTGCGTGCAGGCCCCGACAAGCCCTGCGGCCTCGTCCTCGAGCGCCAGATCGGCGGCCAGCGCCACCGCGCGGCGGCCCATGGCGCGAATTTGTTCGACGAGCGCATCGGCTTCGACGCGCGACGCACCGTAGTGGACGGCGACATCCCATCCATCGGCCGCGAAGCCGAGCGCCAGCGCACGCCCAATGCGCCGCGCCGCGCCCGTTACGAGAACGACGCGCGAGGGCGACGCCGGGGCGCCGGCGTCAGAGCGAGAATCGACGGAGACGGTCATTTACAATGCCGGAATGAATCAAAAAGCTCACGAACCCGCTAGTTTACCTGTTCCGACCGCCGATGCGCTCGCGGCCAGCGCCCAACTCGTCGCGCAGATCCGCGACGCGATCGTAGCCGGCGGCGGCTGGTTGCCGTTCGACCGCTACATGGAGCTTGCCCTCTACACGCCTGGCCTCGGCTATTACAGCGGCGGCGCGCGCAAATTCGGCCGTCTGGCCCAGGACGGCAGCGACTTCGTGACGGCGCCCGAACTCTCGCCGATGTTCGCCCGAACGCTCGCTCGCGCGTTGGCGCAAGCGCTAGAGACAAGCGGCACGTGTCAGTTGATGGAATTCGGTGCCGGTACGGGGCGGCTTGCCGCCGGCATTTTGTCGGCCCTCGAGGGGCTGGGCGTCGGCGTAGACAGTTATTCGATCGTCGATCTCTCCGGCGAGCTGCGCGATCGCCAGCGCAAGACGATCGAAGCGTTCGGCGGCGCGCTGGCCTCGCGCGTGCGCTGGCTCGACGCGCTGCCCGAGCGGTTCGAAGGCGTCGTCGTCGGCAATGAGGTGCTCGATGCGATGCCGGTGCAGCTCTATGCGCGCACGGGCGGTGTTTGGCACGCGCGCGGCGTGGGCCTTGGCGAAACCGGCGCACTACGCTTCGAAGCGCGCGGGCTGGACGCGCCCGGCGTGCAGCTTTCGAAGGAAGATGCGGCGCTACTCGCCCAGCTTGACGCGGAAATCGACCCCAATCTCGACTACGTCGCGGAAACGCACGGCGCGGGCGCTGCCTTCACGCGCACCGTTTGCTCGATGCTCACCCGCGGCGCGGCGTTTTTCATCGATTACGGTTTCCCGCGCGCCGAGTACTACCATCCGCAGCGCACCGAGGGCACGATGATGTGCCACTACCGGCACCACGCACACGGAGACCCGTTCCTCTATCCCGGTTTGCAGGACATCACGGCCCACGTCGAATTCACGCGTATCGCGGAGGTGGGCGTGGAAACGGGGGCGGATCTCCTCGGCTATACGTCGCAGGCGCGCTTTCTGATGAACGCCGGCATCACCGACGTATTGTCCGAGCTCGATCCGGCCGACGCCGCTCATTTCCTGCCGGCGGCCAATGCCGTGCAAAAGCTGATGTCCGAAGCCGAAATGGGGGAGCTGTTCAAGGTGATCGCATTCTCGCGCGGTATCGATGGGACGCTCGATGCGTTCTCGCGCGGGGATCGGTCGCATACGCTCTAAGCGGTCGGGCGCCTGTCTCGCGCTCGCTCGGCGCTAAGCGTTCTTGCGGCCGAATCCTTTCCGGATTCGGCGCTCGACCGCCTACTCTTCGGGCGCTGAATTCTCGTCGTTCGGGCCGCCCAGCACGTGCGCGACCGCTTTTGCCCGCGCACGATGCACGGCTTCCTTGATCTTCGCCGGCTCGCTCGCCAATGCTTGAGCGACCGCGCCCGCATCCACCGCGCGCGCGGCCGTCAGCGCGATACGCAACCGCTCGGCTTGCGGATACTCGCGCGCCTCGAAGCCGAGCCGCCCTCGCGCATCGCTTTCGCACGCCTGCAATGCCTCGGCAAAGCGCGCCGGCTTGCGTAGCGCGTCGCATCGCTCGAACAACCGTACGAGCGCTTGTGCGCCCATCTCCATCACGCGATGGATGTTGCCGTGTTCGCGCGCGACGAGCAGCGCCAAATCGCGGCACTCGTTAGGCACGCGCAAGCGCTCGCACATCGGCCGCAATAAATCGACGCTGCGCATTTCGTGTCCGATATGGCGCGGCAAGATGTGCTCGGGCGTCGTCCCCTTGCCGAGATCGTGTGTGAGCGCCGCGAACCGCACCGGCAACGCATAGCCGCGCGCCGCCGCGTAATCGACGACCATCATCACGTGTATGCCCGTGTCGACTTCGGGATGGTAATCGGCCCGCTGCGCCACGCCGAACAGCGCGTCGAGTTCGGGCAATACGCGCGGCAACGCACCGCACTCGCGCAGCGCCTCGAACATCCGCGACGGCTTGCGCTCCATGAGCCCACGCGAAAGCTCTTGCCAGACCCGCTCGGGCACGAGCGCGTCGACCTCTCCCGCCTCGGTCATCGCGCGCATCAACGCGAGCGTTTCGGGTGCGAGCGAGAAGTCGTGAAAACGCGCCGCAAAGCGCGCCACACGCAAAATGCGCACGGGATCTTCGACGAACGCTTGGCTCACGTGTCTGAAGCAGCGCGCGTTCAAATCGGCCTGCCCGCCGAACGGATCGATGACGGGGCCGACCAACTCGCCGTCGGGCCGCACTTCGCGCGCCATCGCATTGATCGTCAGATCGCGCCGGGCAAGGTCTTCCTCGAGCGTGACATCGGGCGCGAAGTAGAACTGAAACCCGTGATAGCCCGCCGCCGTCTTGCGCTCGGTGCGCGCGAGCGCGTACTCCTCATGGGTTTGGGGATGCAGGAAAACCGGAAAATCCTTGCCGACCGGGCGATACCCTTGCGCCACCATCTGCTCGGGCGTCGCCCCGACCACGACATAGTCGCGATCGGATACGGGCACCCCGAGCAGCGCATCGCGAATCGCACCGCCTACCGCGTAAATCTTCATGCGTCGTCGTCGAGTTCGGCAAGCCGATGGGTTTCACGGCGCGCGTCGTCGAACCATTCGCGCACGGCAGGCACGGCGCTCACGCGCTCGACGTACCCACGTGCCGCCTCCGACAGCGGCGGTGCGTAGGTGATGAAGCGCGACACGACGGGCGCGTACATCGCATCCGCGGCGCAAAACGCTTCACCGAACAAGAAGGGGCCGCCGTACTGCGCAAGACATTCGCTCCAGATCGCATCGATGCGCGCGATGTCGGCCAGCGTGTCCGGCGTCGCACCTTTGCCGGGCCGGTGTGCGCGGATATTCATCGACATGTTCGAGCGCAAATGTCCGAACCCCGCGTGCATTTCGCTCGAGATCGCGCGCGCATGCGCACGCGCGGCAGCATCGCGCGGCCAGATCGCGTGCTGCGGATAACGCTCGGCGAGCGTCTCGAGAATCGCAAGCGTTTCCCAAATCGATTGCCCATTCTCGGTGACGAGGCACGGGACCTTGCCCGAAGGTGCGAACTCGCGAATGCGAGCGTTGGTGTCGGGCTCCCTGAGCGGCACGAGCACCTCGTCGAACGGGATGCCAGCGTGCTTCATCAAGACCCAAGGCCGCATCGACCAAGACGAGTAATTCTTATCACCGATGACGAGTTTCATGCGCGACGAAGAGTAACGTTGATTGTTCGGAACAACTATGCGAACGGCAATCTTGCCACAGCCTGCGATCGGCGTTCGTACGCTGCACAATGGCGTAGACGCGTCAGCGTCCGGCCGTTGCGCGAAACGCGCCGAAGCGCGAGCGTAGCGAGGCACTGTTCAGATAGGCGGGCGCGATGGCCTCGATGGCGACGGGGTCCAGGTTGAGCTCGACGGCGAGCGGCCCGCTCAGAATCGCATCGCGCGACATCGAATCGAGGTTGTCGCGTGTGATCAACGGTTCGCCCGGCAACGTTTCGAACGTCAACGCCTGCATATAAGCGAGCGCATCGGGCAGCCGCACGATACGCGGATGCCGGTCGACCATCTCCGCGCATATGCGCACGAGCGTCTCGAGCGTGTAGACGGTCGGACCGCCGAGTTCGTAGATACGGCCGTGCGCGGCATCGAGGTCGAGCGTCGAGAGGATTGCCTTGACCACATCGCCGACGTAAATCGGCTGGAATTTCGCGTCGGGCTTCGCAATAGGCAAAACCGGAAACAACCGGGCGAGCGCCGCAAACGTATTGAGAAAACGATCTTCCGGCCCGAACACGACCGACGGCCGAAAGATCGTCGTGGCGAGCTGGGCCGCCGCCAGCGCGGCTTTCTCGCCGTCGCCTTTCGAGCGCAAGTACATGCTCGGGCCGTTCGAATCGGCATTCAAGGCGCTGAGATGGACGAGCCGATGCACGCCCTTGCCCTCGCAAGCCGCCGCGATCTTGGCGGGCAACTGCACATGCAGCTTCGCGAATTCCGGCCCGTAGGGCGCGCCGCGCCGCCCATGCAGCGTGCCGGCGAGATTGATAACGGCATCGACGCCCTCGACGAATCGTGCGAGTTCGACGGGATCGAAGACGTCGAGCTCGATCACGTCGAGCGGAAGCAAGGTAAGGTGCGCGGCGTGACTGCGCCGGCGTGTGGCAATGCGCACGTTCTTGCCGGCGGCGACGAGCGCGTTGGACAGATGCGTGCCGATAAAGCCGGAACCGCCGATCAATGCAATGGATTGATGTCGCATTTTCGACTCCCTGCTGGCGGCCATCGCCACGGCGCTACGCCAATGCGCTTATCGTGCGCGCCGCCCGGCGCGCACGTCCCGCCTCATTGCGCTTGAGGCAGGATGACGCCGAGCCGCGCCTTCAGCGATTGCGGGCGGCCTTCGAACAGCGCCGCATAGTAGACCGTGTTCGACAGCACGTTTTTGACGTAGTCGCGCGTTTCGTTGAACGGAATGGTTTCCGCAAAAATCGCGCCTTCGACGGGGCGCTGCAATGCCGCCTGCCACTGACGCGGGCGGCCGGGCCCGGCGTTGTAGCCTGCCGTGGCCAATACGGCCGAACCGTCGAATTGATTGTAGATCATCGACAGATACGTCGTGCCGAGCAAAATGTTCGTATCCATGTCGTTCATCTGCTCACGCGAGAGCGGTCCGAGACCGATCTTGCGCGCCACCATCTTCGCCGTCCCCGGCATGAGTTGCATCAAGCCGCCCGCGCCGACGTCCGATTGCGCGTTGATAATGAACCGGGACTCCTGACGAATGAGCCCATACGCCCATTCGACGTCCAGCCCCGTCGATTTCGAGTCGCGTTCGACCACGTCGCGGAACGGCGCGAGATAGCGCAGGGAAAAGTCGTGTTCGCTTTGGGTCCGATCGGCCGAATTGACCGTACGGTCATACAACTGAATGCGGCGCGCGTACTCGGCCACGGCCAGCAGTTGACGGTCGCTCATGCCGCGCAGCGGCCAATTCCATTCGCGGTTGCCCTCGAGCCGCAGATTGAGCGCATAGAAACGGCGGGCGAGTTCGAAACCCGGCGTCCGGCTCGCGGCATCGACTTCCGCATCGGTCACCGTCGTCTTCGGCGGCACCGCGATCTTGCGGCCCAGCTCCTCGGTGGCGAGCTGCCCGTAGAAATCGAAGCCCGCGGCGATGCGCTCGTACTCCTGCGTGGCGAGCGCCTTGTCCTCAGGGCTGCCGCTCTTTTCGAGCGCGCGCGCGTGCCAGTAGACCCAGGCGGGCTGATTGCGCAGCGCGTTAGGCATTTGCTCGATCGACCAGCGCACCATCGTCCAATCGCCGGCGGCCAGCGCACTGCGCGTGCGCCACATATAAGCGGGATACGAGAGCGGCGCATTCGACGAAAGCCGATACCAATCGACCGCGCCCGGCACCTGGTGCACGGCGCCTTGATAACCGATCGTGCCCCATCCGATCGCACGCTCCGCGAGCGAGAGCGCCGGGGCGACGGTTGCGAACGTAGCGGCGGCCGTGATCACGTCGTTGCGCGCCATTACCGTAATCGCGAGCAACGCCAGTGCGTGCGAGGCCGAATCGGGTCCCACGCCGCGTGCGAGCACGACCGGCGGCGCGCTCGTCGCTTGGTCGATCAGCTTTTGATCGGGGCGCAACGGCCCGAGCGCATCGAACAGCCGGCTGCCGGCGCTCGTCGCGTTTTGTTCGTAGGCCAGGCGAATCTGCTGCCAGACGTCGTCGTCGGTAAATTGATGGCTCGACGCCAGCGCGGTAATGAGATCTACGCAGCCGTCGCCGTAAAGCCGCGGCTCGACGAGCAGCGCACGCGCCGCTTGCGCCACGTTCTCCCCATGGGCGGCACGCGACTCGAGCGCATAGCACTTCACTTGCGTGTCGTCGTTGAGGACGAAACGCGGATACTGCACATCGAAATTCTTCCAGTCGTGGCGTGCGCCCAACACGACGAGGTAGTCGTTGCGCAGCCGATCGGCGATCGCCTCGCCGTCGTGTCGTTGCAAGAACGAAAGCACGGGCTCGTCGGGCGCATCGATGCGCGCGTGGCCGCCGCTGTCGAACAACTGAGGCCGCAGCTGGTAGTACTCGAGATACGACGGCGCGGGATAGTTCGGGATCATCGCCGCGAGCTGCGCCGCTCGCGCCGGATCGTTACCGAGCGCCGCTTGGCGCAGACGCACGAAGATCTGATCGTCGGTGGGTGCGGCGGCGCTCGGGTGCGCATGGCGTCCCGCGGAAGCCGTGCCGCAGGCGACGAGCGCCACGGCGGCGAGGGCGAAAGCGGCCGCGCGATATACTCGGGCAAAGCGTTTTGACATCGTGGTTCGTGGAGCGAAAATTGAGCGAAAGCATAGCACGCAACCCCCCGGCTGAATCGAAAGCCGAACTGCGAAAACGCTTGCTCCAAGCGCGTCTTGACACCCAAGCACAGGGCGTTGCCGATACGTCGCTCGCCGGTTATTTGAGCGAGGCGCTGGGCCGCTTCGCCCCCCATACCGTGGGATTTTATTGGCCGCTTGCGGGTGAGTTCGATGCACGCACGATCGTCGGCAAATGGCTCGAAGGCGACGCGCGGCGTCAGGCCGCACTACCTGTCGTCGCCATGAAAGGTCACGCACTTCAGTTTCATGCGTGGACGCCGGCGAGCCCGATGCGCATCGGCGCGCATCGCATCCCGGAGCCCGAACAAGCGCTCGTGGTCTTGCCCGATCTGCTGCTTGTCCCTTGCGTGGGTTTCGACGACGACGGCTATCGGCTGGGGTACGGCGGCGGCTATTACGATCGCACGCTCGCCGCGTGGCCCGGCGTCGCGCGGCCCGTCACGGTGGGAATCGGCTATGAAGCTTGCCGCGCGAGCCTGCCGCGCGAGCTGCACGACATACCGCTCGACGCGCTCGTGACGGACGCGGGGTTATTCGAGCGTCCGCGCACGCTGGAAACGTCTTGACGAGGCGCCGGGCACCTCGCTCGGCTCAGGCGTGGCCCGCAAGTTCCGCTCAGAGCGACGCGGCGGCGCGCGCGGCCGTATCGTACAGCCCCGATGCATTGCGCATCAGTTGAGCTGCCTCGCCGATCTGGTCGTTGGCGAGCCCGCTCTCCTTGAGCGCCGCGATGAGGCAGCTTTCGCGCACTTCTCGATACTTATTGCACAGTTCGCGGCCCGCCGGCGTTGCAGAGAAGAAGACTTCCTTGCCGGTCTTTTCGCTTTTTACATACCCTCTACTCACGAGCTTCTTCAATGCGTACGTAGCGACGTGCGTGTCCTCGATATTGAGCACGAAGCAGATGTCGGCGAGCTTTTTCTTGCGTTCCCGATGGCTGACATGATGGAGCAGCGACACTTCGATGGCCGTCATGTCCTTGGCCCCCGCCGCGGACATGCATCGGACCATCCAGCGGTTGAACGCATTGCTCGCCATGATCAGACCGTATTCGAATTCCGAGAGCTCGACGCTCGTCTCGGAGACGAGGTGTTCCGAAGACACGATCTTGGTCGGATGGCGCGACATAGCGGCAAGTAACAAGCTGAAGGTGGAAAAAATAAGTGTGCGAAGTGTACGCCGCCCTTCATCCGATCAGCACTAGCAAAAACGCTTATGGGTAAAATATCGATAATTTATCGATAATGCACCTTGACCAGAACAGAAGACCGAGCGGAGTGCCCCCCTTGGTGAAGGGCGCGACGCCGGCCAAGGCCTAGATGAAACCATCCGCACGCCCCGCGTCGTCCGCGGTCTCCGAAGGGCTCGCACAAGCCGCTTCGAGCGACCCGGCCCGCCATGAGATGACCGCGCCTCGCATCTACCCGTTCGGCGATAGCGCCCTCGTTTGCGAGGCGCCCGCGCCCGCGACGCTCGCATGCCAGCAGCGCATCTGGGCGCTCGCCGAGGCGGCGCGCGACTGGCCCGATGTCGTCGAGGTCGTGCCGGGGATGAACAATTTGACGATCGTCTTCGATCCGGTCCGCGTCGATCTGGAAGCGCGCGCGGTCGATCTTTCGGCGGCCTGGGACCAGGCCGTCGGCGTGGAGGCGCGTACGCGCGAGATCGAGATCGGCGTACGCTACGGCGGCGAGGACGGTCCGGACCTGCGTGCCGTGGCCGAGTACACGGGTCTCACCGTCGAAGAAGTCGTGCGCCGCCACGCGAGTGCGCAATACATCGTATTTTTTGTCGGCTTCCAGCCCGGTTTCGCCTACCTCGGCGGCCTCGATCCGGCGCTGCATATGCCACGCCGGGCCGTGCCCAGGGTCGCGGTTCCCGTTGGCTCGGTCGGCATCGGCGGCGCGCAAACCGGTATTTATCCGGCCGCCTCCCCGGGAGGCTGGCAATTGATCGGACGTACGCCGTCGCAGCTATTCGATCCCACCCGGGATCGGCCGACCCTGCTCGAGCCGGGCGATCGGGTCCGCTTCACTATTGCGGAGATCGTGCAATGATCGACGTACTACGCGCCGGCATGCTCTCTTCGGTGCAGGATCTTGGCCGGACGGGGTACCGGCATCTCGGTATCGCGAAAGCCGGGGCGCTCGATACGCTTGCGCTCGAGGTCGGCAATCGCCTCGTCGGCAACGACCCTCAGGCCGCCGCCATCGAAATGACCGTCGGCCCGGTGGCGCTGCGCTTTTCGCGCGCGACGCGAATCGCCCTGACCGGCGCGCAATTTCAGGCAACGCTGGACGGCAAAAGCGTCCATCCGTGGTGGAGCTTGCCGGTTCGCGCCGGTGGGGAGTTGCTGCTGCACGGTCCCGTGCGCGGCATGCGCGGCTATCTTTGCGTGCGAGGCGGAGTCGACGTCATGCCGGTGCTAGGATCGCGCAGCACCGACTTGGCTGCCGGTTTCGGCGGGCTCGGTGGGCGCAAGCTGCGCGACGGCGACCGGCTGCCGATCGGGCAGAGCATCCGGCGGCAGGATAAGGCCACGGCCCTCGATGCGCCGGCCTTCGGGGTCAAGGCGCCGGAGTGGTGCCGCTTTGCCGCGGCAGCAGGGGAACCTGTGCGGCCCGGCAAGTATTTGGCGAGTGCCGAGCGCGGCGAAGCGATCCGCGTGCTGCGCGGCCCCGAATACGATTCCTTCACCGAAGAGGCGCGCGCCGCGTTCTGGTCGGATCGATGGCGCATCACGCCGAACAGCAATCGGATGGGCTACCGGCTCGAAGGCAGTGCCTTGGGGCGAGAGCAAGAGTCAGAGCTGCTTTCGCATGCGGTGCTGCCCGGTACGATTCAGGTCCCGGGCAATGGTCAACCGATCGTCCTCATGGGCGACGCACAAACGACCGGCGGCTACCCCCGAATCGCCGTAGTCATCGCCGCGGATTTATGGAAGCTTGCCCAGGTCCGGCTGGGCGCCGTCGTGCGCTTCGTGCGCACGACGCGCGAAGAAGCGCGCTACGCGCTTGCGGAAGAACACGCGTATTTGCGGCAAATCGATGCCGCGATCGCCATGCATGAAGAGCGGCTGCAACGTCTTTCGCGCGCCGCTTGAGGGTTTTGTAACGAGGTAGTCATGAATATCGATTTGAACGCCGATCTCGGCGAAGGCGGAGACGCCGATGAAGCGCTGCTCGGTCTCGTCAGTTCGGCGAATATCGCCTGCGGCTGGCATGCCGGCGGCGCCAACGCGATGCGCGATTGCGTCCGGCTCGCCGTCAAACAAGGGGTGGCGATCGGCGCGCATCCGAGCTTTCACGATCCCGATAATTTCGGCCGCAAAGAAATGCATTTGCCGCCCGACGACATTTATGCCGGGATACTCTACCAACTCGGCGCGCTGTCGGCGATCGCTCAAGCCGAAGGCGTGCGTGTCGCGCATTTGAAGCCGCACGGCGCTTTGTATAACCAAGCCGCGCGCGATTCCGCCATCGCCGAGGCAATCATTTCGGCCGTGCACGACTTCGATCCGTCCTTAGCGGTGTTCGGGCTCGCGGGCAGCCGTTTCATCTCGATGGCGCGCGAGGCGGGACTCGCGGCGGTGGAAGAAGGATTCGCCGATCGAGGCTACCGCGCCGACGGCTCGCTCGTGCCGCGCAACGAACCGGGCGCGCTGATCGACGACGACGACGAAATGCTCGCGCACGTGCTGTCGATGGTGCGCGACAAACGGGTACGAACGGTGACCGGCGACTGGGTCCCGCTCGATGTGCGCACGCTGTGTCTGCACGGCGACGGTCCGCACGCGCTGGCGTTCGCGCAGAAGCTGCGTCGCACGCTCGACGAGCAAGGCGTCGATGTATTGGCCGCGTCCTCGCTGGCCCATTGAATCGATGAACTGATGTACCTGCATGCGGATAAGGGCCTCCGCATGCTTGTTTGAATACCGACAGTTCAGTGCGGTACAAGCGGCCGAAAGAGCCGCGTTTCAAAAGGCGATGACGACAAAAATAAACATCGCCTGTGTTTGCCGCGACGTGTCAGCACGCAATCGTTCAATAAAGCGGGGCGACGCGAAGGGGCGGGTTCGACGTGTTTCGACGTTCGTCACTTGGAGACTTATACATGCAGACCAACCTATGGCCCTTGCTGGGGGTAGCCGTCATCGTCGCCGGCTTTCTCTTGCGATTCAACCCGATGTTGATTGTCATTTGCGCGGCGGTCGTCACCCCGGTGTGCGCGCATTTCCCACCCGACAAGATTCTTGCGGCGATCGGCACGGGCTTCCTTAAGACGCGCAATATCCCGCTCATTATCTTGCTGCCGTTGGCCGTCATCGGATTATTGGAGCGGCACGGATTGCGCGAGCGCGCGCAAATGTGGATCGCGAATATCAAAGCGGCGACGGCTGGGCGGCTGTTGATCGTGTATTTGCTCGTGCGCGAACTGACCGCCGCGGTGGGCCTGACCGGTCTCGGCGGCCATCCGCAAATGGTGCGGCCGCTCCTTGCCCCGATGGCCGAGGGCGCGACCGAGGCGCGCTACGGGAAGATTTCCGATGCCGTGCGCTACAAGCTGCGGGCATTTTCCGCCGCGACCGACAACGTCGGTCTGTTTTTCGGCGAGGACATCTTCGTCGCGTTCGGCGCCATCGTGCTGATGGTCACCTTCTTGAAGGAAGCCGGCATCAGTGTCGCACCGATGCAGGTCGCCGTGTGGGGCATGCCGACCGCCCTCGCCGCGTTCTTGATTCATAGCGCGCGGTTGTATTTGCTCGACAGGCGTCTCGATAAAGAACTCAAACAAAACGCACAAGCATCCGCCGGCGATCGCGAACAGAATGCGTCGCTCGCCGCCGGCGTGCCCGTTCAATCGGCGCCGCGCGCCGCGGGGGAATGACCATGACGCTCAAGCTCGCCCATTTGTTTTGGCTCGTCGGTGTCGTACTGCTTGTCGTCGGCACGATGATCGTGACCGATAAATCTCATCCGCGCCGGTTTTCGGCCGGCGGCTTTTGGATCATCTATGCAGTGATTTTTCTCGTCGGCGATTGGCTGCCGGCGGAGTGGGTCGGCGTGCTCGTCATCGCGATGGCCCTGATCGCGGGCTTCGGCGGCGTGCTGGGTGCGAAACCGAAACTGCCTAGCGACGACGCGCGTCGCACCAGCGCCAAGCGGCTCGGCAATCTTCTGTTCGTGCCTGCATTGACGATCCCGGTCGTCACCGTGGCCGTTACCCTATTGGCCAGCCGGCTCGTCGTAGGCGGCACACCGCTCGTCGAACCGAAGAACGCGACGCTCATCGGTTTCGGCATCGGCTGCGTCGTTGCGCTGGCGGTGGCGTGCTTCGTCACGCGCGACTCCGTGGGCCAATCGGCACGCGAGGCGCGTCGGCTGATCGATGCGTTGTCGTGGGCGGCGGTGCTGCCGCAATTGCTCGGCATGCTTGGTCTTGTATTCGCCGACGCGGGCGTCGGCAAGGCCGTCGCGCACGTGGCCACCGCCTATGTGAATCTCGACTATCGCTTCGTCGCGGTGGCGGTGTACTGCATCGGCATGGCGCTTTTCACGATGGTGATGGGCAATGGCTTCGCCGCTTTCCCGGTGATGACGGGCGGCATCGGCGTGCCGATTCTCGTGAACGTGTTTCACGGCAACCCGGCGGTGATGGTGGCGATTGGAATGTTCTCGGGCTACTGCGGCACGCTGATGACGCCGATGGCGGCAAACTTCAACGTCGTACCCGCGGCGTTGCTGGAGCTGCCGGATAAGAACGCGGTCATCAAAGCGCAAGCGCCGACCGGCGCGTTGCTGCTCGTCGTCAATATCTTGCTTCTCAATGCGTTGATGTTTCGGTGAGGGGCGCGGCGACCCATGGCGCTAGCGCGCCTGGGTTGCCAAGAATGATCGATGGAAGGATGCGGCGGCGTTGATAGGCCGCATCGCTTCTGTGTTTTCACTGAATACGCCCCATGGTCAACCTCACCCTGCGAGTTTGTAAGACGCAGGCCGAGGGAACAGCATTCAGTGCGCCACCTCATTGGCACACAAAGCATGAATCTGCTGGGCTCGGATCGCAGTCGTATGCTCTATCGCCACGCGGCGAGCGGCGTTCGCCGTGAGCATTGACCAACGAGCATTGTCGCCGTGATACATCCTCTGCACGGCGGTGACATCTTCCATGGCATGAAATACATCGGTCCCCAGGTAATGCTCGCCTTCATGGAACCCTAGGGACGTAAGATGCGTGCCGAGCGAAGGACGGTCGGCAATAATCAAGCATCCCGAAGCCATCCCCTCGAATACTTTGGCTACCAGATAGTTGAAGATAGAACCGCAAACGAGCATCGCGGGATAACGGCGCAATAAAGAGGCGTACCGTTCCGCACCGATTTGCGCAACAGCCTTCGTATTAGCCGTCATCTTATTGTTTTTATCACCGGGGTAACCTGGATAGCCAGGATGATCTACGACTTCGCACAGATCAGAGGGCAATTTTTCCGCACAAAATTGTCGGAACGGATAGGGCCAAGTGCGTGCCCCTGACAGCAAAATCCGATCGGACGCCGGTGCGAATACTGGACTGAAAAATGACGCGGCGGAATGAGGAACCCATCGAATGCGCCTCCCCTCCCCTGAAAACCACTCGATGAGTTTTTCCGGGTAGGTAGCCAAGATCAGATCAGCCCAGTCGAAGGCTCTCTGCCGCTGAGCGCGCCGATAGGCGGTGAAGTAGTGAACGTCGTCGCAAAATGCAACTCGTTTCACCTCCTTGGGCAGTGCACTAAACCAAGCCTCGTAACGCTCCAGAATTTCATAGCATTCCCATAGCAAGACCACGCGTGCGCGGCGCGCCGATTCGAGAATGCAGTCGTCCTCGACCTCGCCGACAACCATCACCTTCCATCCAAGTTCCGCTAGGTTTTGATGAATCTCGTAGAACTCGCGAGATATGTAAGTGTCCCAGCCCGCCGGGACACAAAGCACAAATTCGCTTGTTATTGCAGTGTCACCTGATTCCATCAGATCGATTTTTCTGTCAGACATGTGAGCGAGGGGCGGCGACCGAAGCAACCTAGGAACTAGTTTCCGCCGCTGGATTTCCATGCTCGAAACAGCCGCAGCAAGGACTGCCGAAACTATAGGCAGTCTCGAAAGTCCACCCCGCCCACATCTGAAAATTTAGGACGCGTTGAAGCGCGCCACGAGCCACTTCAACGACGCCCTCAGAACACCGCCAACCGCCGTTCAATGCCGCGAATGCTCCGCCCCGCGTTTCGTCCCCTTCCCCGCGACCATCATCGCGGGATCCAAGCTCCCGGCCGTCAGCTGAACCACTTGTAGATTCGCCTTTTGCCACGTCTCGTATAACGCGTATGCGGCGTCGAAGACAGCGCCCCATGCCGACATGCCTGTATCGGAGTCCGACGAGGCCTGCTTGGATGCATCGTCGACGAACAGCCGCGTGTACGCATCGCTCCCCTCCCGCGAAATACCCGCGATGTCGGCCTGTGTCGACGCGGCGATGTCGTACGCCTTGCGATAGTAAAGCTGCGCTTTCTCCACGACCGGCATCGGCCAAGACGAAGCCGGCATCATCCATTGCAAAGGCGTCTTCGGCAAAACGCCTCGCCACGCACGCTCATGCGTCTCGCCGATCATGGCCCCCGCCGTTTGCCAATTCAAATCGGTCAATCGCTCGCAACCGTCAAGTAGCGTCTGCGTCACACCCAGTACCGTGTCGATGCCGGCTCTCTGGGTTGCGATCACCTGCTTGGGAGATATCCAATTCATACCAGCTCCTATCTATTCCAATAAATTAGTACTACTAACTAAACATGCATGTCCACGACGTCAGATCGAACGACTACAGGAAAAGACGCCCTCAACGCCCCCGCATGACCGCAGCAAGCCAATCGGCGCCATGCGCCGTGATACGCGGGCGTCGCTTGCCGCCCGGCAGCATGTCGAAGGTCACCATCTTGCGAACCGACAGGCTTTCGAGGTCGGCGCGATCGAGTTCGCAATCGCCGGAGGAGCGCTGCAACACCATGAGCGCCGTCAGTTCGTGCATGCTCAGCAACGTGGCCGAACCGCGAGCCGCCGGGCGGCGAAACATCGCAAGCGGCCAAATCATGGGCTGTTCCGGGTCCGGCCCCCGCCGCGCACGCACAGCCGAGGCACGACACAGACATCGGTTCGGGCAAACCGGGCACTGCCCATGAGGACCCGCCGCACAGCGCGGACAAAAGCGGCGCAGCATCATCGCTCCACGCCCTCCCTCATCATTGCCGCATCGCGCCTGCTTGGCTCGCCACCTGCCCTTTCGTCGCTCGACCACTCGAACCAACACACCGTCACGCCCATGAATTCGCCGGCGATGCGTGTGCGCCCATTCACGCTGCGAAACATGCGCCGCCCCATACGATCGAGCAGCGGCGCGAGCGACGTGTGCGGTTCGCGCTCGATTTCAATGAACGGACGCGCATCGCACCAAATCACCCGCGCGACGCGCAAATTCATATCGCGCAGCGCACGCCTTGCGCCGTTCAGCAGCACGAGCCGATCCAGCAAGCTGCCGGCGAGCACGCGCTGCGATGCAAGCGGCGCGCTTTGAGCCGGTGCAGGTTCGGCCGATCCCTCGCTCGATTCATCGTCGCGCGCGCCGTCCGCGCGCTCCGTCAACCCATCCATAGCCATTCTCCTCATGTCCGATGGCGATCGGCGGGACATCGCCGCGCAACGCATCGGCACCCCATCGCGGCGACCGACACGTCCCGCGTTCCAACAACCGACGCCGGGCATTCGCGCGCCGGCATCGTCGATACGCGGTGAACGGATTCTCGGCTTCCACGCGGGCCCTCACCATTCGTCAAATGAAGTAGTCGCGGCAGGAAAACGAGGAAAGATTCTCCCGGCGATTTACTAACCGAATTTCTATAAAACGAATCCATTTATCGAGCGAAGCAACGAAAGAGTTTCTATCGCACTACGCGCTTCCGTCCAATCTCGAGTATCGCGGAAATTCACATTTTTTAAGGATTCGCGGCACTACATCATTTGCCTAATGGATGCCTTTCGCGTCGATGCAGAGAATCGTTTCAACTTCCGACGCTTCTTTGCCAGAGCCTCTCATGTCACGACTCTTAGGACGCAATCTTCGCCTGTTCATACAAAATCCCATCAACTGGGGAAATCGGCGACACTATTCAAAATCAACACTCGATCACTACGGAAATAGCGATCGCTTTCCCACTAAATACGATTTGTCGCGCCGAATATCAAAATCGATTTGTCCCGGACCTCCTAAAAATGCGGCAGCCCTGCATCCCTTGATCGAGGCGCTTTTTAGAAACGTATTTCATCGAAGGCGATAACGACCGGTTCGTATCGAAGAGCAGCCTTGCTCGTGCGCGACGGCACCGGAGCGTAAGCCTGCGCGCGCCGGAGCGGCGCGCCGCATCAACCGAATACATCTCGAACTTATCTTGGAGAGCGGCATGACGCCAACGACCCGAGAGGGCACCGTACTCGCCTTGATCGCCGAAGGATTGACGGACCGCGAGATTGCCGCGCGGCTGGCCTTTTCCATCTCGACGGCCAGGAAGCATCGCGAAGCGCTACTCGCGAAATTCGGCGCGACGAAGTCGGCGCAGCTCGTGCGCCGGTATTTCGTCAGTTGTCCGAACTCAATAAAAAAAAGCCGAGCACGGCGCCGTTCTCCAAACGCGAACAGCAAGTGCTCGGCCTGCTGGGCGACGGCAAAAGCGACAAGCAGATCGCCCGTCGACTCGGCATCAGCGACCTAACCGCCCGTAAGCATAGGGCCAATCTTTTGAAGAAAGCCCATGCGTCCAACGTCTGCGAACTGCTATTCGTATCGCTCGCGTCGGGCTGGCTCGACGTACCGGAGGAGCTGCCATGAAAGGGCTGCGCCGGCCGGATACCGGCTTTTGATTCGGGAGCCTCATGTCGTACTACATGGTGCAGACGATGTCGTGCGGTCCGTTGACCGAGGTCCAATACGTCGGCCGCAACGATGGAAAGCAGCCGTCCCGGCAGGACTTGCAACGCTTCACCGAACAGGCTCGACGAAATTACGCGGCTTTGCGCAACGTTCCGCTATCGCACGTCGTGCCGGGTAAGATCGCCCTGCGTCAACGCACGGTGATCGGCGTCAACGCCGTGGAACTCGGCGATTGATGAGCACGGACGACTCAACCGGGCTCGACGGTGAAGCCGCGCTGACGCAACAGGCTCAGCACGCCCTTGGGCCCGCCCAAATGAAGCGCACCGATCGCCACGAAAATCGGCCGATTCGGCGCGGCGATCGCGGACATGCGCAGCGCGAAACGCCGGTTTCGGTCGTAGACGATGCGATTGTCGAGTGCCCTCGCCACGGCAGGGGTGCGCGCGAGACGCTCCGATTTGGCCGACGCCCATGCCGAGATGGCGTCGGCGTCGCCGATTCGCCAGAGCCGGTGCAGCGTCTTGACGTCGTCCATGTTCTGCGCAGGCGTTTGCGCGAGATCCTGCGCCAGCATCTCGCGTTGCTCGGCCAGCGCCAGATTCGTAAACGAGCGCATCTGCTCCGCCAGCGTTTCCAAGCCGACGATCTTGCCGCGCGTGGGCAGATAGACGTTTTCGAGCTGGGCTTCGGTACCGTATTCGGTTTGCAAGCCCGCGGCCAGCGAATCGTAGGTTTCGACAAGCAGCGCCGCGAGCCAAGGCCGGGTCTTTTTGATTTCCTCGAGCGCGGCGGGGTTGCCGCGCAAGCGCAGCGCAAGCTTGCGCATGATCGGCTCGGGCAACAGGCGCGGCAGGCACGCATAGGAGCACACGCCGTACTTCGACACGTCGTCTTGCGATCGCAGCAAATCGTCGGGCGAAATTTCCAACGCGAGCGTGGGCGAAGCGGCGAGCGCCGCCATGATCGGCCGGCGAAACGGCTGGCTCTTCGGGTAATCGTAAGGATCGCCGACATGCAGGGTGCCGAGCAGATAGATCGTCGTCGTCCCTTTGGTCGCGACGTAAAACGGCATGTGCGCGGGCTCGGCCCGCACCGGGCCGCTCGCAGTCGTGCCGTCGAAGCCGGGCGGCGGTCCGTGAAAACCGGGAATGGCCGCCGCGGGCGAAGGCGGCGGCGTAGGGGCGCTCGGCACGGCTTGAGCGGCGGGCATCGGAGCGGGCCCGGCGAATGCCGGCGAAATCGGCCCGCCGGAACGCGAGTCGAGCGCCAAGGTAAAGATAAACGTCAGCACGAGCGAGCACATGCGTCGCAAGCTGGCTCGCGCCCACCGCGCGAGGGCATCCGCGAAGGAGCCCTCGCGCGGGCGGCGCCGTGCCGCCCGTGCTTCAGCCATCCGCGTCCCCTACCTCCTCGGCGCGGTGACACGATACGAGGCGGCCGTCGACTTCGCGCAGCTTCGGCTCTTCCACCTTGCAGCGCTCGATCGCATACGGGCACCGCTGATGGAACGTGCAGCCCGAGGGCGGATTGAGCGGCGAGGGCATTTCGCCTTGCAGCTTGATCTGCGTGCGTCGATCGGCCTCGAAGATGGCCGGCGTCGCCGACATCAACGAGCGTGTGTACGGATGGCGAGGCTTGGCGAAAATCGTCTTCTTGTCGCCCAGCTCGGCCACGCCGCCGAAGTACATGACCATCACGTCGTCGGCAATGTGCTCGACGACGGCCAGGTTGTGCGAAATAAAGACGTAACTCGTCTTGAACTGTTCTTGCAAGTCCATAAACAAATTCAGGATCTGCGCCTGGATGGAAACGTCGAGCGCCGAAACGGGCTCGTCGGCCACCACGATGCGCGGATCCAGAATCATCGCACGAGCGATGGCAATCCGCTGCCTTTGTCCGCCGGAAAACATGTGCGGATAGCGTTTTGCGTGTTCGGGACGCAACCCGACTGTGCGCATCATCTGCGCGACACGGCCGGCACGCTCGCCCGCGTTCATCTCGGCATTGATGACGAGCGGCTCGGCAAGCGTCTGCTCGACCGTCTTGCGCGGATTGAGCGAGGCAAAGGGGTTTTGGAACACCATCTGCACCCGGCGGCGGAACCCGGCGAGCTGAGCCGCAGCAGCAAAGGACACGTCCTCGCCCTCCACCAGCAAGCGTCCCGAGGTGGGCGGCTCGATCATCGTCAGTTGCCGAGCAAGCGTCGATTTGCCGCAGCCCGACTCACCCACGACGGCCAGGGTCTTGCCGCGCGCCAGCGAAAACGACACGCCGTTTAGCGCCTTGACCGTCGCCTGGCCGAACATGCCGCGCCGCACGGGGTAATGCTTGGTCAGCCCGTCCGCGATCAATACGAGGTCGTCCTCATGCCGCGGCGCGCGCGTTACTTCCGGTACCGCATTCATCAGGCGCCTCCGTGCTGGGTCGTGTTCGAGCGGATCGCATCGAGATTCAAAGGTTTGATACAGCGGGCGCAAGCTTCGGGATCTACCGGATCGAGCGCCGGCCGCCCCTTGCGGCAATCGTCCACGACGTACTTGCATCGCGGCGCAAATAGACAGCCGCTCGGGCGATCGTCGCGTCCCGGCACCATCCCGGGCAGCGCGGAAAGACGCTTGGCGCCGCGATTGTGTTCGGGGATGGCCGCCAGCAGCGCTTCGGTGTACGGATGATGCGGCTGCGCGAAAATGTCCGGGACGCGATTGGTCTCGATCACCTCGCCCGCATACATGACCGCCACGCGCTGCGCCACCTGCGAAACAACCGCCAAATCGTGGGAGATCAGCACGAGCGCCATGCCGCGCTCCTTCTGCAACCGGACCAAGAGATCCATGATCTGCGCCTGGATCGTGACGTCGAGCGCCGTCGTCGGCTCGTCCGCGATCAACAGCTTCGGGTTGCAGGCCACGGCCATCGCGATCATCACGCGCTGGTTCATGCCGCCCGACAGCTGGTGCGGAAAGGCCGTAATCCGGCTCTTCGCATCGGGAATGCCGACCTGATCGAGCAACTCGAGCGCGCGACGATCGAGGGCCGCGCCGCGCAAGCCCTCGTGCAGCTTAAGCACTTCCTTGATCTGATAGCCCACCGTGTAACTCGGATTGAGGCTCGTCAGCGCATCTTGGAACACCATCGCGATGTCTTTGCCGATGATCTTTCGGCGCGCTTTCGCCGACGCTTTCAGCAGATCTTTGCCGTCGAACGTGATCTCGTCCGCGGTAACGACCCCAGGCGCGTCGATGAGTCCCATCAGCGCCATCATCGTCACGCTCTTGCCCGAGCCCGATTCGCCGACGACGCCCACGACTTCGCCCGGCGCGACGGCCAGGCTCACGCCGTCTACGGCGGGCGCACCGCCGAACGTGACCGCCAAATTGCGGATGGTCAATAAATTGTTCATGTTCATGCCATCCGTTTCAGTTTCGGATCGAGCGCGTCGCGCAGCCCGTCGCCGAGCAGATTGATCGCGAGCACCGAAATGAGAATCGCCATGCCTGGCATCGTCACGATCCACCACGCGTTGTCGATGTAGTCGCGCGCCGAAGCGAGCATCGCGCCCCACTCCGCCGTGGGCGGTTGCACGCCTAGGCCCAGAAAGCCGAGCGCGGCCGCATCCAGAATCGCCGACGAAAAGCCGAGCGTCGCCTGCACGATCAACGGGGCCGTGCAGTTGGGCAGCACTTGCGAGAACATGAGCCGCAACGTGCCTGCGCCCGCCACGCGCGATGCCGTGACGTACTCCTTTTGCAGCTCGCCCTGGGCGGAAGCGCGCGTCAAACGGACATAGCCCGGCAGCGCGACGATCGCGATCGCGAACATGGTGTTCGTGAGACCCGGACCGATGATCGCGACGACCGCCACCGCGAGCAGCAGCGAGGGCAGCGCGAGCAGCACGTCCATCGCGCGCATGATGGGCGTATCGGCCCAACCGAAGAACGCCGCGCAAAGACCGAGCACCACGCCGGGAATCAACGCGAGCACGACCGACACGCAGCCGATCCAGAACGACATGCGTGCGCCGAACATCAATCGGGACAAGATGTCGCGGCCGGCTTCGTCGGTGCCGAGCACGAATTTCCAATTGCCGCCGTCGAGCCATGCCGGCGGAATCTTGACGTAGTCGCGGTACTGCTCGACCGGACTATGCGGGGCGATCAGCGGAGCGAACAGCGCGACAATCACGAGCACGAGCACGATTGCGCCGGCCGCCACCGCGCCGCGGTTGCGCGAGAAGTTGCTCCAAAACTCGCGCAGCGCGAGCGCGCGTCCGCTTCGCGGCGTGACGCTTTGAGGAGCCGTATTTTGAATATCTGCCATGGTTGCGGGCTCCTTTAGCGCGTATGACGAATGCGAGGATTGAGCACGCCGTACAACAAATCGACGACCAGGTTCACGACGATCACAAGCGTCGCGATCAGCAAAATGCCGCCCTGCACGACCGGGTAATCGCGCCGGCTGATCGCATCGATCAGCCACTTGCCGATGCCGGGCCAAGAAAACAGCGTCTCGGTGAGGACCGCGCCGGCGAGCAGCGTACCCACTTGAAGGCCGATCACCGTCACCACGGGAATCAGCGCATTGCGCAGGGCGTGCACGACGATCACGCGCACGGGCGAAAGCCCTTTCGCCCGTGCCGTCCGAATGTAGTCCTCGCGCAGCACCTCGAGCATCGACGAGCGCGTCATACGCGCGACGACCGCGAGCGGGATGGTGCCGAGCACGATGGCGGGCAAGATCAGATGACTGACGGCCGATTTGAACGACCCTTCGTCGGGCGCGAGCAGCGCATCGATCAGCATGAAGCCCGTCACGTGGGGAATGTCGTATTCCACGGCGATGCGTCCCGACACCGGCGTCCAGCCGAGCGTCACGGAGAACAGCATGATGAGAATGAGGCCCCACCAGAAAATCGGCATCGAATAGCCGGCGAGCGCCGTACCCATCACGCCGTGATCGACGACGGTGCCGCGCTTGAGCGCCGCGACGACGCCGGCCGGCAGGCCGATCAAGAGCGCGAACAGCATCGCGCAGATCGACAGTTCGACGGTGGCCGGGAAGCGCGCGAGAAACTCGTTCATCACGCTGGTATTCGTGATGATGGATTCGCCGAGATTGCCGTGCAATGCGCGCCAAACGTAGTGGACATACTGCATCGGCAGCGGCTCGTCGAGCCCGAGGCGATGCAGCGCCGCGGCGTGCATCGCCGGATCGACGCCGCGCTCGCCCATCATGACTTCGATCGGATCGCCGGGAATCAGGTGGATGAGCGCGAAGGCGAGAATCGTGATCCCGATGAACGTCGGTATCACCATCCCGATGCGGCGTAAAACGAATCGGAACATGGTTCGTCCCTTTAACTTGCAGGAGGAAAAATGCGACCGGCGACGAGGGACTCCTCTTGTCCCTGTCGCCGGAATACGTGAAATGCGTGGTGGCGCTCCCCGGGTCCACCCAAGAGAGCGTACCGTATCGCCGTTACTTCAGGCTGACGCCATCGAAACGGGCATAGCCAAGCGGCTCGATGCGCATATCGACGACGTTTTTCGTCATCGGTTGATACAGCGTGGAGTGGGCGATCGGCGAGAACGGCAGTTGCTCGGCGAAGATCTGTTGCGCCTGCGTATAAATCTTCGTGCGTGCCTCTTGCCCGTTCGTCGTGCGGCCCTTCTGGATCAGATCGTCGAACGGCTTGTAGCACCATTCCGAAAAGTTGTTGCCGTGCACGGCTTCGCAGCCGAGCAGCGTGCCGAGCCAATTGTCCGGATCGCCGTTGTCGCCGTTCCAGCCGATCATCATCGCATCGTCTTCGCCCGCGTGAGCACGCTTGATGTATTCGCCCCACTCATACGTCACGATCTTGGCCTTCACGCCGATCTTCGCCCAGTCGGACTGGATCATTTCGGCCATCAACTTCGCGTTCGGATTGTACGGGCGCTGCACGGGCATGGCCCAGAGCGCAATGTCGAATCCGTTCGGGAAACCGGCCTTCGCGAGCAATGCTTTCGCCTTCGCCGTATCGTACGAGGCCATCGGCAGGTTGCCGTCGTACGACCATTGGGTCGGCGGCATCGGCGCCTTCGCCGCTTGGCCCGCGCCTTGGTAGACGGATTCGACGATCGCCTTCTTGTTGATGGCCATGTCGAGCGCGCGGCGCACGTCGACATTGTCGAGCGGCTTATGCGTCACGTTGTACGAGAGATAACCGAGATTGAAGCCCGCCTGCGACGGCATCGCGATGTCGGCGTCCTTCTTCAGATCGGCGATATCGGCCGGCTTCGGATAGCTCATCACCTGGCATTCGTTGCGCTTGAGTTTTTGCGCGCGCACGCTGGCATCGGTCGTGATCGAGAAGATCAGGTTCTTCAGCTTCACGGCGCCCGGCTTCCAGTAGTCGGGGTTGCCGGTGAAGCGAATCGTCGCATCCTTCGTATAGCTCTTGAAGATGAACGGGCCCGTGCCGAGCGGCTTTTGATTGATGTCGGGCGCCTTGCCGTCTTTCAGCAGTTGATCCGCGTATTCCTTCGAGAGAATCGACGCGAACTCCATCGCCATGTTTTGGAGGAACGGCGCGTTCACTTCCTTGAGCGTGAAGCGCACGGTATACGGATCGATCTTATCGATCTTCGTGATCAGCTTGTCGAGGCCCATGTCGGTGAAATACGGGAATTGCACCGGATACGCCTTGCGAAACGGCTGGTTCGGATCGAGCATGCGCTCGAACGTGAACACGACGTCGTCCGCATTGAACTCGCGCGAGGGCTTGAAGTATTCCGTCGTTTGGAATTTCACGCCGTGGCGAAGATGGAAGGTATAGACCTTACCGTCAGCCGACACATCCCACGACTCGGCCAATCCGGGCTCCACCTCGGTGCCGCCGCGCTTGAATTCGACGAGACGGTTATAGACGGTGAAGGTATTCGCGGTGAAATCCGTACCCGTCGTGTATTGCGCGGGATCGAAACCGGCGGGGCTGCCCTCGGAGCAATACACAAGGGTTTTGTTGGGAATGTCGGCTGCGTGCGAGATCGTCGCCGCGAGCGATACCGTCACGGTGGCGGCGGCGATCGCGCTCAACCGCACAGCGCGCAACAGTTTGTTTTGCTTCATGTTTCCTCCAGGTCTCAGGCCGGCCAAAACCAGCGTACGCGGATATTACTGAGCTTTGATTACCCGAACAAGCGGTCGGGAAAAGGCAACGCTCGGCACGTGTGCGCGTTGACTTTGCGCTCCGCGCATGTTTAGTGCCACTAAAATTCCGTGTCAACCCTATCGATATACGATGTCTAGACGATTGGTCCGATCATTCAACGCGGGCTTACCCGCAAACCCGGCGATATCGAATCGATAGAGGGCCGTTACTTCAGCCCGACGCCCCAAAACTGCGTCGGCCCGAACGGATCGATCTTGAAGCCCACGACGTTCTTGCGCAGCGGCTGGTAGACCGTCGAATGGGCGATCGGCGTGAATGGGACTTGGCTCTTGAAGATTTCCTGCGCCTGGGTATAAAGCCGAGTACGTTCGGCCACGTCGTTCGTTTCGCGCGCCTTCACGAGCAAATCGTCGAACGGCTTATAGCACCACTTCGAGAAATTGCTGCCGTTCACCGCTGCGCAGCCGAGCAAAACGCCAAGCCAATTGTCAGGATCGCCGTTATCGCCCGTGAGGCCGATCAACATCGCGTCGTGCTCGCCCGCATGCGCGCGCCGCACGTACTCGCCCCACTCGTAAGTCGTGATTTGCGCCTGCACGCCGATCTTCGCCCAATCGGCTTGGATCATCTCCGCCATCAAACGCGCGTTCGGGTTGTAAGGACGTTGAACCGGCATGGCCCAAAGCGTCAGCGAGAATCCATTGGGATAGCCGGCCTTCGCCAGCAGCGCCTTCGCTTGCGCCGGGTCGTAAGGTGCGTCCTTGAGCGCCGCATCGTACGACCATTGCGTCGGCGGCATGGGATTCACGGCAACTTGGCCCGCGCCTTGATAGACCGATTTGACGATCGCTTGCTTATCGATCGCCATGTCGAGCGCGCGGCGTACGTCTACGTTCCCGAGCGGCTTGTGCGTCGTGTTGTAAGCGAGAAAACCGAGGTTGAATCCCACTTGATGCGGCATTTGCAGATTCGGATCGTTCGACAGCGCCGCGATATCCGCGGGGCGCGGATAGTTCATGACTTCGCATTCGCCGTCTTTCAATTTTTGCTCGCGCACCGCGGGATCGGGCGTGATCTGAAAGACGAGCTTACTCACGCGAACGACGCCGCTCTTCCAATAGTCGGCGTTGCCGTCAAAGCGGATCGTCGCATCCTTGTCATAGCTATGAAAAACGAACGGCCCCGTGCCGATCGGCAAGCGATTCAAATCCGCCGCGTTGCCGGCATGCATCAGTTGAGCGACGTATTCGGCGGAAATGATCGAGGCGAACGGCATCGCCAGTTCCGACAAGAACGGCGCGCTCGCATGGCGCAGCGTCATGCGCACCGTATAGGGATCGATTCGCTCCACCTTCGCGAGATTCGTCGCGAGCCCCAGATCGGAGAAGTAAGGAAAGACGACGGGGTAGGCCTTGCGTAGCGCGTCGTCCGGATCGCGCATCCGCTCGAAGGTCTGCACCACGTCGTCTGCGTCGAAATCGCGCGTCGGCTTGAAGTACGACGTCGTATGAAACTTCACCCCTTGGCGCAGATGAAACGTATAGACGCGGCCATCGTCGGAAATCTCCCACGATTGCGCGAGGCCCGGCTCCACCTTCGTGCCGCCGTGCTCGAACTCGACGAGGCGGTTATAGACCGTATATGCGGCGGCCGAGAACTCGACGCTCGTCGTGTACTGCGCCGGATCGAAGCCGGCCGGACTCGCGTCGGAGCAAAACACGAGCGTCTTGGCCGGCAACTCGGCGGCTTCGCTATGGGCAGCGCCAAATAGGACGCTGGCCGCAGCGACCGCCATGAACAGATGTGCAGCGAAGCGAACGGCGAATAGTGGACGACGTACCAGCATAGGCGCTCCTTCAATGGCAGACCGGACAAGCGTAGCACGGCGTCCATTGCGCACCGACCGGTCGATGTAATGCTTATCACGCACCCTGATCGAACGAGACACATCCTTGCCTGTTCATCGCGGGTAAACACCGAGCAATCGCCTCGTTGACGAATGTTTTTGGCTTGCTAGCATGATGTTCACGTAATGAACGTTACATGCGAGCTACAACCCGCGTGTCGAATCGAAGATTTTCATCGAACGAAATATCGTGGCACTCCCTTCCGTGAGGGCGCTGCTCAAGCAGCGCGAAGCATCCGTCACCGCCTCCGAGCGGCGCATCATCGCCGTGCTGCTCGCCAACTATCCCAGTGCGGCGCTCACGTCGATATCGCAGCTGGCCACGGCCGCCGGCGTCAGCGATCCCACGGTCCACCGGCTCGTCTTAAAGCTCGGTTTCGAGGGCTATCCCGAGTTTCAGCGGGCGTTGCTCGCCGAAGTCGATGCGCGAATGAATTCGCCCTTGTCGCGACTCGAATCGTCGGCCGACCAACCGCATACCGAAGACACGCAGCAAGCGATGCTGGGCTCGTTGACGCTCGCGATCGGAAAGACAGCCGAGCTCGCATCGCGCGAGGACTTCGAACGGACCGTGTCGTTGCTCGCCGATCCGCAACGCACCGTACTGTGCTGCGGCGGCCGGGCCAGCGGGTTCTTCGCGGCGTGGCTAGCCGTGTTGCTGAGCCAAATCCGCCCGCGCGCGCGGCATGTCGAGCCGTCGCTCGAACGCGGGTCCGAAGCGCTGGCCGACCTTTCCCCGGGCGACGTGGTGGTCGTCTACGACTATCGCCGCTACCAGGAAAGCGTCGTTCAATTTGCGCGTGCGGCGCGAGATCTCGGCGCGCACGTCGTGCTGTTCACCGACGAATGGCGCTCGCCGATTGCGAGCTTCGCCGATGCCGTCCTCGTCTCTTTCGTACAAAGCGCGTCGCCGTTCGACACGAAGGTGCCGGTGGTCGCGCAAACCGAAGCGGTCGTCGCCGCGCTCGTCCAACGCGCGAGCGTCGACGCCAAAAACCGATTGAAACGTATCGAAGCACTGAGAGCCGGGCGCGTCGCCGAGGACGCATAACCAGCCGCCTATTCCTCCCACGACACAGGACCTCACAGCGAAGATCATCATGAAGAAAGATACCCCCCTGCTTGCCGCACTCACCGCCGCGCTAATCGCAACAAGCGCGATTTCCGCCGTCGCTGACGCTGCCTCCCGGCCTGCCGTCGAAGCGCGTCATGGCATGGTCGTCACGTCGCAGCATCTGGCCTCGCAAGTCGGCGTCGACATTCTGAAGATGGGCGGCAATGCGATCGATGCGGCGGTCGCCGTCGGCTATGCGCAAGCGGTGGTCAATCCGTGTTGCGGCAACATCGGCGGCGGCGGTTTCATGACGCTGCATCTCGCCGACGGTCGCGACACGTTCATCAATTTCCGCGAGACGGCACCGGCCGCGGCCACCGCGAACATGTACCTCGACGAGCAAGGCAACGTGAAGAAGGGCGCGAGCTTGTACGGCTACGGCGCCGTCGGCGTACCGGGCACGGTGATGGGCATGGACCTCGCGCAGCGCAAATACGGACGCCTCACGCGCGAACAGGTGATGGCACCGGCGATTCGCCTCGCCCGCGAAGGGTTCGTGCTGACGCGCGCCGATACCGACATCCTCGATACGACCGTCAAGCGATTCAAGGACGATCCCGGCATCGCGCGGATTTTCCTGCGCAAGGACGGCACGCCGCTGCAACCCGGCGATCGGCTCGTGCAGAAAGATTTGGCCAATACGCTCGAGGCGATCGCGAAACGCGGTCCCGATGCGTTCTACAAAGGCAAGATTCCGCAAGCGATCGAAACGGCTTCGAAGGCAAACGGCGGCCTGCTGACCGTGGCCGATTTCGCGAACTATCGTGCAACGGAGATGACGCCGGTGAGTTGCGACTATCACGGCTATACGTTCATCTCCGCGCCGCCGCCGAGCTCGGGCGGTACGACGATGTGCGAAATCTTGAATACGCTCGAGGGCTATGACCTCAAGGGCTTCGGCTGGCATTCGGCGCAGGCGGTGCACTACATGGCCGAATCGATGCGCCATGCCTACGCCGACCGCAATACGAAGCTCGGCGATCCGGCGTTCGTGAATAACCCGCTCGATCAGTTGCTTAGCAAGTCGTACGCGGCGCAGATCCGCGCGTCGATTCCCGCAGACAAAGCGACGCCTTCGATGGACTTGGCCGATGCCGCGTCGCTGCCCGAGAAAAAGGAGACGACGCATTATTCGATCGTCGACAAAGACGGCAATGCCGTGTCGACGACCTACACCGTCAACGGCCGCTTCGGTGCCGTGGTCATGGCGCCCGGCACGGGCTTCTTCCTGAACGACGAAATGGACGACTTTACGTCGAAGGTCGGCGCACAGAACATGTTCGGTCTCGTGCAAGGCCCGAACAATGCGATCGCACCGGGCAAACGGCCGCTTTCGTCGATGGCGCCGACGATCGTCACGAAAGACGGCAAGGTGTTTCTCGTGATCGGCTCGCCGGGCGGCTCGCGCATCATTACGACAACGCTCGAAACGGCGATCGACATCATCGATTACGGCATGGAACCGCAAGAAGCCGTCGATGCCGCGCGTATTCATGAGCAATGGCTGCCGGACGTCGTGTACTACGAGCCGTATGGGGTGTCGGCGGATACGCTGAAGATTCTTGCTGGCGAAGGCTACAAGATGGTGCAGCAAACGCCTTGGGGCGCGGCCGAGTTGGTCGAAGTCGGGTTGCCCGGTTTGGCGGCGGATGGGTCGCAAAGCTCGGGGAACGATTCGTCGGTGGGCGGTAAGGTGCGCGTGGGGTATTTCTACGGCGCGAACGACGAGCGGCGGCCGGCGGGGGAAGCGTTGGGGTATTAATGCGAAGGCCGAACATCGGCATTTCGCAAAGCCCGCTGGCGTCGCTCAGCGGGCTTTTTTTGTGCGGATGCTATGAACGCCGGAAGCGGTGAGGCGTTGCGCGTCTTTGCTTGCAATCAGGCCGCTATGGCGTGCAGCCGAATTTCCGCAATCTTTTCCGCACCGATCCGCTCCTTTGCCCTCTCGGTGTCGTAGTGTGTCTGAAGGTTCATCCAGCTTTGCGGGTCTACTCCGAAGAAAGCGCCCAACCGCACGGCCGTATCGGCCGTGATCGCTCGCCCGTGCTTGATGATTTCGTTGATCCGACGTGCCGGCACGCCGATTGCCTTGGCTAGAGCGTACTGCGAAACGCCCATCGGCTCAAGCCACTCGATAGCCAAGATCTCGCCAGGCGTTGCTAGCGGAATTTCCCGAGCCATGTATTTCTCCTGGTGATGAGTTAATGGTAGTCGACGATTTCAACGTCCGTGGCATTGCCGCCGGCAAATCCAAAGCCGACACGCCACTGCCCGTTGACGCGAATGCTGTACTGACCGCCCCGATCTCCCTTCAGCGCCTCCAACTGGTCAGGCTCGTTCCCTCGGTCGATCAACGATATCGAGCCGATCTCGTGGACGTCAAAACACTGGCCTCGACCGTTACGCAAGAACTCACATAGCGCAAATCGGCGACGCCCATTTATTGGATCGACAGTTGGGAAAGTTAGGCGAGGAACGAGCAATACCCGGAAGCCCGCATGGAAACGGGCGCCGGGGAAATGAACCGATAAGTTCGCTTGCGGGTTACCGTCCGGTCAACCGCTCGCAAATCGCCTTAGTCGCGGTGGCGGCATTGAGCGTATAGAAATGCAACCCGGGCGCGCCCTCCTTCACGAGCCGCTCGCATAGCTGCGTGACGACATCGATCCCGAAAGCGCGAATCGCTTCCCGATCGTCGCCGAAGCTCTCCAACCGCTTGGCGATCCAGCGCGGCACTTCCGCTCCGCACATTTCCGAAAAACGCATCAACTGCGAGTAGTTCGTGATCGGCATGATGCCAGGCACGATCGGTACGTCGACGCCGAGCTTGCGTGCATCGTCGACGAAACGGAAATACGCATCGGCATTGTAGAAATACTGCGTAATTGCCGCGTTCGCGCCCGCCTTCACCTTACGTGCAAAATTCTCGAGGTCGTGCTTGGGCGAACGTGCCTGCGGGTGATACTCCGGGTATGCCGCCACTTCGATGTGGAACCAGTCGCCGTACTCGGCTCGGATGAACGCAACGAGCTCCGACGCGTAGCGCAACTCGCCCACTTCGCCCATGCCCGAGGGCAGATCGCCGCGCAACGCGACAATGTGGCGGATGCCGTTCGAGCGATAACGCTCCAAGATCGCACGCAGGCTTTCCTTCGACGAGCCGATGCACGACAAGTGAGGTGCGGCCTCGACGCCGTCCTTGGCCATCTCGAGGACGGTATCGAGCGTGCCCTGCTGCGTCGAGCCGCCCGCGCCGAAGGTCACGGAGACGAACTTCGGCTTGAGCTGCGCCAACTGCACGCGTGCGGCGCGCAGCTTCTCGACGCCGTCGGGCGTCTTCGGCGGAAAAAATTCGAACGAGATTTCGATGGGATTCATGGTCCGGTGATCCGGTATGGGACCGAGCCGCGATAAGTTCGCGCCGCCCTCAGCCTAAACTACGATTGCCGAAGATCAGCGCCGAAAGCAGCCACGACACGATGCTGTACAAGATCGAACCGAAGAACGCCGACCAAAAACCCGACACCTCGAAGCCCTTCAGCAGCGATGCCGCAAGCCAGAAACACAAGGCGTTCACGACCAAGATGAACAAGCCCAGCGTGACGATCGTGACAGGCAACGTCAACACGACCAGCACGGGCCGGATCACGGCATTGATGAGGCCGAGCACGAGCGCGATGATCAGCGCCGTACCGAAGCTGCGGATATGGATCGACGGCACGAGGTACGTGATGATCAAAAGCGCGAGCGCGTTGATAATCCAAGTCAGCAGCACGGTCATAACGGGTTCCTTCGGCGTAGTGGTCGATTTGTTATCGGTCAATCGGCGGCAAAGCGAGATCGCGCGGCCGCAGCTCGGTATTGCAATTGTAAACAAGGCGGCGTTGGCCATCGCAACGCCGCCTTTCTAGCCCGCCGGCGGACACGGGCGCGAGACGCCCGTGTCCGTTCGCCCGATCAATAACGGTAGTGATTCGGCTTGAACGGACCGTTTTTCTCGACACCGATGTAGCTTGCTTGCGCATCCGACAACTCGGTCAGATTCACACCGATGCGTGCGAGGTGCAAACGCGCGACCTTCTCGTCGAGGTGCTTGGGCAGCACATACACCTTGTTGCCGTACTCGCCGCCGCGCGTGAACAGCTCGATCTGAGCCAGCGTTTGGTTCGCGAACGAGTTCGACATCACGAACGAGGGGTGGCCCGTGGCGCAGCCCAGGTTCACGAGACGCCCTTCAGCCAGCAAGATGATGCGCTTGCCGTCGGGGAACACGATGTGGTCGACCTGCGGCTTGATGTTTTCCCACGTGTATTGGCGCGTCGATGCCACGTCGATTTCCGAATCGAAGTGACCGATGTTGCAGACGATCGCGTTGTTACGCATCGCCTTCATGTGGTCGTGGCCGATCACATGGTAGTTGCCGGTCGCCGTGACGAAGATGTCGGCTTTATCGGCCGCGTATTCCATCGTGACGACGCGGTAGCCTTCCATCGCGGCTTGCAACGCGCAGATCGGATCGATTTCCGTGACCCACACCGTCGCGCCGAGCCCGCGCAGCGATTGCGCGCAGCCCTTGCCCACATCGCCGTAACCGGCCACGACCGCGACCTTGCCCGCGATCATGACGTCGGTCGCGCGCTTGATGCCGTCGACGAGCGATTCGCGGCAGCCATAGAGGTTGTCGAACTTCGACTTCGTCACCGAGTCGTTGACGTTGATCGCCGGGAACGGCAGGCGGCCGTCCTTTTCCATTTGATACAGACGATGCACGCCCGTCGTGGTTTCTTCGGTCACGCCCTTGATTTGCGACAGACGCTTCGAGTACCACGAACCGTCGATCTCGAGGTGGCGTTCGATCGACTTGAACAGCGCGACTTCTTCTTCGTTCGTCGGCTTGGCGATGACGGAGCGATCCTTCTCGGCCTTCGAACCCAAGATCAGCAACAGCGTTGCGTCGCCGCCGTCGTCGAGAATCATGTTCGCGAACTCGCCGTTCGGCCATTCGAAGATGCGGTGCGAGAACTCCCAGTACTCGTCGAGCGATTCGCCCTTGAACGCGAACACGGGCGTGCCCGACTTGGCGATCGCCGCCGCGGCGTGGTCTTGCGTGGAGAAGATGTTGCACGAGGCCCAACGTACGTCGGCGCCGAGCGCCTCGAGCGTCTCGATCAGCACGCCCGTCTGGATCGTCATGTGCAGCGAGCCGGCGATGCGCGCGCCCTTAAGCGGCTGCGCGGCCTTGAACTCCTCGCGAATTTGCATGAGACCCGGCATTTCGGTCTCGGCGATCGTCAGTTCCTTGCGACCCCATTCGGCCAGCGACAGGTCGGCAACGAGAAAATCTTGGCTTTGTTTCGAATCGATAACTGCGGCGTTCATCACGCCCTCCTTTTCTATTGAGTTTCTAGAAAATATAGACGTGAGCGCCGTTCGATGGAGCTGGCACGCCCGCGTTTTCATTCACGCAAAAGGCTTGCCGTCCTATTGAAGTTTCCGAGCCTGGCGGAATGATCCGTCGCAACGCTCCTCGAAAACGCATAGATTGTATCAAAAATCGCAGAGCGAACCATGCCTCGATCGCAACGAGAGTTTTCGCATGGCTGCCGGTGCCCGCCACGTTCACACTACGCGCATCGAAGCTTGCGGCCTTGGACGATATGTCGAGCAATTGGAATCGCTTTTTCAACGCACAGACGAGGGGATACCTTAAAGAGCACTTCATGACGGCCGTCGCGATCCCGAGGATCCCGGCCGGGCCCAGGCAGTTCGATTTGCATCATCAAATCGCGAGTGGATACAAAATCGCGCGGCTCGCTGCATGGGACGCCACGAGCGCCGACGACGAACCGCTGAACGGGTATTGGGTCCCGCAAGGGGGCTCGTGCGTCATTCCGCGCTTCGCGATGCGTTCGCACTATGTTTTTACACCCGACTTCAGCGGATGCTCGCTTCTGATCGATCAGATCGATCGCCATCACTACCGCGTCTACCACGCTCAAGCCAGCCGCGCGCACCTCGCGAACGAATACCTCAATCCGGCGGGACACCGCCACGGCTTGGGGCTCGCGGCCGCCCTAACGTTCAGCGACTACTCCGCGGCATGCACGGCTTGTAAAACGCTGTGCGGGCGCGAACAAACACGCGGCTTCGCGTTTCTCAAATTCGAGGACGGACGCTGGTGGATCTACGCGCAGGGTCAAAACGGTGTAGGCATCGGCTATGCGGACGGGCGCTACACGTTAAACGGACCGCAAACGCCATCGGGCGGGGTGCGCATCCCCGTCGCCGATCTCACGTGCGACGTGCCCCGCACGCCGGAACGGCACGACGGGGTCGCGCTCCCCAGCGTCACGCGCGAGGCCCTTTACGCGAACATCGCGCCGGCGGCGGGGCTCTATACGCGTGCAAAGGCGCGCGACGCAGGCATCTTCACGCGCATGCTGCCGAAGGAAGACCGCTGGTGACGTAAGCAGGCCCCGAGTACAACTGCGCTGAGCAATACGCGCCAGCCCTACCCGAACGTCGCGCCAAGCAACGGGGCGAGCAATACCATGACGACGCCCGCGATCATCATCGTCAGGCTCGCCACGACGCCTTCCTCGCTACCGAGTTCGCGCGCCTTCGCGGTGCCCACGCCGTGCGCGGCGGCGCCGAACATCGCCCCCCGCGCAAGGCGGCTGCGCAGCGGCAAGAACGCGAGCACAAGCTCGCCGAGCAGCATGCCGCACACGCCGGTGGCGATCACGAACAGCGCAGTGAGCTGGCGCGGCGCATGAATCTGATCGGATACGGCAAGAGCGAACGGCGTCGAGACCGAACGCGTGATCAAGCTGCGCGCGACATCGGGCTCGAGGTGCAATAGCTTGGCGAGCGCGAACGAGCCGATCACGGCCACGACGATCCCCACCGTGACGCCGGCCGCGAGCGAGATCCAATGCCGGCGCATGAGTTCTCGGTACTCGTAAATCGGCACGGCGAAAGCAACCGTGGCCGGCCCCAAAAGCCACATGAGCCAGCGTGTATCCGCAAAGTAGACCGAATAGGGGATGTGCATGGCGAGCACCACGACGGCGAGCATCGCCGGCACGATGACGAGCGGCGTCAGCCACGGTTGCTTGAACCGTGCGTACAAACGCTTTCCGATCGCGTAGAAGACGATCGTCAATACGAAGCAAGCCGCGGCGATCCATTGCGGCCGCAGCTCGGCCGCCGGCCAGGAAAGAACGGACGAAACAGACATCGACTCACTCCTCGCTATGGGATCGCGAAGTCATCGCGCGGACGCTCAAGCGGCCGATGCGAGACGGATGGCGCGGGCGCGGCGCATCGCAATGACGCGCTCGAGCCGTGCCGCTTGGTCGACGGTGAAGGCCACCGCCACCATCACCGCGAGCGTGCCGCCCACGACGACAAGCGCGAGCCGCCAGCCATCGGACTTGAAAAGGCCGCCGTACTGCACCACCGCAACGGCCGCCGGCACGAAAAACAGCAACATGTCGGACAGCAGCCAATCGGCCCCGGCCTTGACCCATCGGGGCGCAACCCCGCCCGTGAACAGCAGCACGAGCAGCGCGGCCAAGCCGATGACGCCGCCGGGGATCGGCAGCCCGAGATGCCGAGCCGCGAAATCGGCTCCGAGCCACAGCACGGCCAGCAACGCGCTTTGCCCCGCGATGCGGCCCACTTGGCCGAGACGTTCGATCGATTTCGTGCTCATGGCAAAACTCCCTATTGACTCCACATCGAAATTGTAAGAAGCCTGGCGCCATAAATAAAATGACTTAAACTCATCGCCGGCATTCCAATTTGGAACTATCGGGGGATCGTCATGGAGCTACGCGCGCTGCGCTATTTCGTCGAGGTGGTTCGACAGCAGAGTTTCACGCTGGCGGCCGAGCACATGTTCGTCACGCAGCCCACCATCAGCAAAATGGTCAAGGCGCTGGAGGAAGAGATCGGCGCGCCGCTCCTGCTGCGCGAGGGCCGCCAGATGGTGTTGACCGACGAGGGCCGCATCGTCTATCAGCGCGGCCAGGAGGTACTCGCGGCCTATGCGCAGTTGCAGGCTGAGCTTGACGACGTCGGCACGTTGGGCCGTGGCGCGTTGACGATCGGCATCCCACCGATGGGCGGCTCGCTGTTCACGCCCATCATCGCGGCCTTCCGCCGCCGCTATCCGAAGATCGAGCTGAAGCTGTTCGAACAAGGCTCGCGCGCCATCGAAGCGGCCTTGCTGGCGGGGGAACTCGAGTTCGGCGGCGTCCTTTTGCCCGTCGATCCGCAGGTATTCGACGTCTTGCCGATGTCGTTGCAACTGTTGTGGGTCGTGGCGCCGCATGGCTCGCGCTTCGACGGCGTGCGCCAAGTGCAGCTTGCCGACCTCGCTGCCGAACCGTTCGTCTACTACGGGGAAAGTCTCGCGCTCAACGATGTCGTCACGCGCGCCTGCCGCGATGCGGGCTTCACGCCGCAAATCGTTTCGCGCAGCAGCCATTGGGACTTCATGGCCGCACTCGTGCGCGCGGGCGTCGGGATCGCGCTGCTGCCGGCACCCTACTGCCGGCGGCTCGATCCGACGTACTTTACGTGCCGGCCCGTGATTCAGCCGGAAATCCGCTGGGAAATGGCGATCGCTTGGCGCAAGAGCGGCTATCTCTCGCATGCGGCGCGTGCCTGGCTCGACGTCGCACGCGAGACGCTGCCCGGACAGCCGGGCGACGACTTCGTCTACACGCGCTCCGACAACTCGGGCGGCGCCCCCACGAACGATTGAGCGCCGCCGCGCGCCGCCACGATGAAGTCCGCGGCACGCTCGGCGATCATGACGGTCGGCGCGTTCGTGTTGCCGCCGATCAGCGTCGGCATCACCGATGCATCCACCACGCGCAAGCCCGTCACGCCGCGCACGCACAATTGGGGATCCACGACGGCGTGCGCATCGCCGCCCATTCGGCAGGTGCCCACAGGGTGATAGATCGTATCGGCGTGGCGGGCGATCGCCTCGGACAGCTCGGCATCGGTTGCATGCGACGGTACGTAGAGCGTGCGTCCGCCGTACGCGGCGAGCGCCGGCGCGGCCACGATGCGCTGCGCGACGCGCACGCCGGCGATCAACGTCTGCATATCGTCAGGATCGGAAAAGAAACGCGGATCGATGCGCGGCGCCACACGCGCATCGGCACTGGCAAGCGAAACGGTCCCGCGGCTCTTGGGCCGCAATACGCAGACGTGAACCGAGTAGCCGTGGCCCCAGTGCATGCGCCGGCTGTGATCGTCGACGAGTGCCGCGCAAAAATGCAGTTGCAGATCGGGCCGATCGAGTGGCGCGCGACTCTTTAAAAAACCGCCGGCCTCGGCGACGTTGCTCGACCACATACCCTCGCCGCGGCGCAAGAACGCGGGCAATTGCGCAGTCATCTTAGCGAAACCGCGCAGCGAATAGCCGACCGGCTCCGTACTCGCCACGCGCACGTTCAACGTGAAATCGACGTGATCGATCAGATTGCGCCCCACATCGGGCGACTCGTGCACGAGCGGCACGCCGAACGCGCGCAGGGTGTCGGCCGGGCCGATGCCGGAACACATCAGCAACTGCGGCGACCCGAACGCGCCGGCGGCGAGTATGACTTCGGCACGTGCCGTCAGCGTGGCGATCCGGCCGGCGCGCATGATTTCGACGCCGGTCGCGCGACGCGCACCGTCGAACAGCACGCGCAGCGCGCAAGCGTCGACGATCGTATCGACATTCGCGGGCGGCCCCGAGCGCTCGGGGCCAGCTTCATACAAATAAGCGCGGGCAACGCTGCAACGTCGCCCGTCGCGCTGGGTCACTTGATAAAACCCCACGCCTTCCTGATCGGCCCCGTTGAAGTCGTCGTTCGGGCGATATCCGGCTTCGATCGCCGCGGCAACGAAACGCGTGGAGATCGGATTGCGAAATCGCAAATCGGACACGCTGAGCGGGCCACCCGTGCCATGCCATTCGTCAGCGCCGCGCGCGTTGTCTTCCGCGCGGCGAAAGTACGGTAGGACGTCGGACCAGCCCCAGCCCGTGCAGCCTAGGCTCGCCCATTCGTCGTAATCGAGGGGATGGCCGCGCGTGTAGATCATCGCGTTGATCGCGCTCGAGCCGCCCAGAGCGCGTCCGCGCGGCTGATAGCCGCGTCGACCGGCGAGCCCGGGTTGCGGCGCCGTGCGATAGCCGTAGTTCGTCTTCAACTTGAACGGTACGAGCGCCGCAATGCCGAGCGGCGTATTCACAAGCCAATTGCGGGCCGTATGCGGTCCCGCTTCGATCAATGCGATGCGCGCGTCGGGGCATTGCTTGGCGAGCCTGCCTGCTAGCGCCGCACCGCCCGAACCGCCGCCGACTATGACGTAGTCGTATTGCATGCGTCCCTCCATCACCCTGTGGTCGGAACATGCAGCATGTCCCATCGACCGGCGTTCTCGTGTTTTGGCGCATTGTAGGGAGCTTAGCCAGGCCTGCGCGCGCTCCGAGGCAGAGCTATTCCTCTAAACCAGGCACGCCGCGCGAACCTATCATTAGGCTAGATAGGCAGGCGCACGCGGCCTTCGCGCGTGCGGTTCGAACAGCTACAGCCCCTTCAAGCCAGAACGCTCGCGGTTTGCACGCAGCATCTCAAACGCAGAGCCGAAATAAGCCGCCGAGAAACATCTGGAATCGGAATCGCGCCGAGGATCGGCGGGGACCGAGCGCCCAGTTGGAGACACGCCTTATGGAACCCCAGGCCCCATCGGCCACGCACGAAGTGACGAATCAAGTCCCACCGCTCGAACGCTACAACCTCTATACGGTGGATGCAACGCTGAGCGCCGCCGTCGAACGCGAGGGCGCTGCCTGGCACGCGAGTGCGCTCGCAAGCGACGGCGCCGTATTGGGCGAGCCCGAGATCCTCGCGCTCGCCGCCGCGGCGAATCGCCATGAGCCCGAGCTCACGACCTTCAGTCCGCGCGGAGAGCGCGTCGACACGCTCGAGTTTCATCCGAGCTGGCATCGGTTGCTGGCCCTTTTGCGTAAGGAAGGGTTGCATGCGCTGCCGTTCGACACGCCCCGCGCCGGCGCGATGGCGGCCCGCTGCGCCGGCTACTTCCTGCATGCGCAGCTCGAATCGGGATCGCTCTGTCCGCTGACGATGACCTTTGCGAGCGTCCCGGTGCTGCGACGCGAGCAAGCGCTGTTCGCGCAAATCGCCGAGAAACTCTACGCGCGCGATCACGATCCGAGCGATGCCCCGCTCGCGAGCAAGCGCTCGATGATGGTCGGCATGGGGATGACGGAAAAGCAAGGCGGCTCGGACGTACGCACGAACCAAACGCGCGCGAGCGCGCTCGGCGCCGAATCGGGGCGCGGCGCCGCGTATCGCCTCGTCGGTCACAAATGGTTCTTTTCCGCGCCGCAATGCGACGCGCATCTCGTGCTCGCCCGCACGAGCGCCGATGCGCCCATCTCGTGCTTCTACGTGCCGCGCTATACGCCCGACGGTGCGCGCAATGCGGTTCGCGTCCAACGTTTGAAAGACAAACTCGGCAATCGCTCGAACGCGAGCAGCGAAGTCGAGTTTCTCGACGCCTACGGCATCATGATCGGCGACGAAGGACGCGGCGTGCCGACGATCATCGAGATGGCGAACTACACGCGCCTCGATTGCGTCATCGGCAGTGCGGCGCTTCAGCGTGCCGCGCTGGTCCAGGCGATTCATCACGCGCGTCATCGCGTGGCGTTCTCGCGGCGACTCGTCGATCAACCGCTCATGCGCAACGTGCTGGCCGATCTCGCACTCGAGAGCGAGGCGGCGACCGTATTGTTCATGCGTCTCGCGCGCGCCTTCGACGCGCATCTCGCCGCCGAACGTACCGGCGCGGCCGAAGCCGACGTCGAGCGCGCTTGGCGCCGCATCGTTACGCCGGCCGCGAAATTTTGGGTCTGCAAGCGCGCGCTCGAATTCACCGGCGAAGCGATGGAGGTGTGGGGCGGTAACGGTTATGTCGAAGAAGGACCGATGGCGCGCTTTTATCGGGAAGCGCCGGTCAACTCGATCTGGGAGGGCTCCGGCAACGTCATGTGTCTGGACGTGCTCCGCGCGATCGAACGCGACCCACAGGGTGCATCGGCGCTGCTGACGCAATGGCGAGCCGACGCACAGGGCGCCCCCACACTCGTCAACGCGCTCGATTCGCTCGCCGCCTCGCTTGCCGCTCAGCCTCACGAACGCGAAGCGGCGGCGCGTCGCATTACCCAACAGTTGGTGCTGTGCGCGCAGGCGATCTTGTTGATGCGCGGTGCGCCCGACGAGCATGCCCAAGCATTCATCGCCACGCGGTTGGCCGATTCCGGGGCGGGGCTCGGAGGCGGGCGCGTCTACGGCACGTTGCCCGCTATGTTCGATCACGGCGCGATCGTCGCGCACGCATTGCAGTTCTGAATCGACCGCGCATTCGACGCGAATCAAAACGCCTGGTAGAGCGATGCCAGCACGTGGCATCGACGCGCAAAAGCAGTCGACGCCCGACCTCGGAGGATAGGAATGAAGAACGATCTGCCCAGCGCCGCGGCGCTCGATCACGCCCTGCGGCTTGCGCGCGAAGCGTACGCGCGCGAGCCGTATCCTTCATGGGAAACACGAGCGGCGCACTTGCGCGCGCTGCGAGCGATGCTGCTCGACAATAGCGACGCGCTCGCGCAAGCGCTCGCCGCCGACTTCGGCCAGCGCGCGAAAGCCGAGCTCTTGCTGTCGGAGCTTTGGCTCGCAAAGAACGAAATCGACTCGGCACTCAAGCACGGGAAGCGCTGGATGAAGCCGCAGCGGCGCGCCACCGGCATTTGGCTGCGCCCGGCGACGGCGAAAGTCGTACCTCAGCCGCTCGGCGTCGTGGGCATCGTCGCGCCATGGAACTATCCGATCCTGCTGGCCGTCGGCCCGTTGATCTGTGCATTGGCGGCCGGCAACCGCGCGATCATCAAAATGTCCGAGTACACGCCGCGTACCGCCGAGCTCGTTCGACAATTGATCGAGCGGACCTTCGCGCCCGAGCATGTAACCGTCATCACGGGCGATGCCTCGATCGGCGCAGCGTTTTGCGCCTTACCGTTCGATCACCTGATTTTCACCGGATCGACGGCCGTCGGCCGCGAGGTCATGCGCGCCGCCGCCGCTAACCTGACACCGGTCACGCTCGAGCTGGGCGGCAAATCGCCCGCGATCATCGGTCCGCACGCGCGCTTCGATCATGCAGTCGACAGCATCCTCGCCGGTAAGACGCTCAATGCCGGCCAAACGTGTATCGCACCCGATTACGTCCTTTTACCGCGCGGAACCGAGCAAGCGTTCATCGAACGTGCACGCGCGCGCGTAGCGCGGCTTTATCCCGATTTCGCCCGCAACGCCGATTACACCACGCTCGTATCGGCACGCCACTTCGAGCGCATGAAGACACTCGCAGACGAAGCCGCCGCGCAAGGGGCCGCGCTGCATCCGCTGACGGACGCGCAACCCGATGCGGCTCGCCGGCTCTTTCCGCCGTGCGCCGTAACGAATGCGCCCGAGCAATGCGCGCTGATGCAAGACGAGATCTTCGGTCCGCTGCTGCCGCTCATCCCCTACGACACGCTCGACGACGCGCTGCGTTACGTCAACGCGCGCCCGCGCCCGCTTGCGCTCTATCTCTTCGACGATGAACGCCGAACTGTCGAGCGCGTGTTGCACGAGACGGTGTCGGGCGGCGTCGCGGTCAACGAAACGCTGCTGCACATCGCATGCGAGGGATTGCCGTTCGGAGGCGTGGGAGCGAGCGGCATCGGCGCCTATCACGGCTACGAAGGCTTCACGACGTTCTCGAAAATGAAGCCGGTGCTCGTGCAACCGCGCTGGAACGCGCGCGCGCTGCTATTGCCCCCGTACGGGCGGCGCTTTCATGCGCTGATGCGGCTCATGTTCAAATTCTGAGGCGCCTGGATCGATCGCGGCACGAGCCGGCCCCGCGCCCGCCGGTCAGACGGGCCACAATGGCCCCTCTTGCATTGCACCAATCTGCTCGCGCAATTCGAGCACGCGCGCTTCCCAATACCGTTGCGTGTTGAACCAAGGAAAGGCGGCGGGAAAAGCGGGATCGTCCCAACGCCGAGCCAGCCACGCCGCGTAATGCATCAATCGCAGCGTACGGAGCGCCTCGATCAAATGCAGCTCGCGCGGCTCGAATTCGCAGAAATCTTCATAACCGGCCAAAAGATCCGACAGCGCGCTCGCGGCATCCGCGCGCCCGCCGGGCAGCAGCAGCCACAAATCCTGAATCGCGGGGCCCATGCGGCTGTCGTCGAAATCGACGAAGTGAGGACCCGCGTCGGTCCATAGCACGTTGCTCGCATGGCAATCGCCGTGCAGTCGCAGGTAGGCAATGTCTCCCGCGGCTTCGAAAGCGCGTTCGACACCTTCGAGCGCGAGCGTCGCCGCGGCCTCGTACGAGGCGCGCAGCTCGGGCGGCACGAAATCGTGCGACAACAAAAACTCGCGAGGCTCTCGGCCGAACGTGGCGATATCGAGCGTCGGCCGGGCAACGTACGGCTTCTGCTTACCGACGGCATGAATGCGTCCGATGAAACGCCCCATCCATTCGAGCGTATCTCGACGGTCGAGATCGGGCGAACGCCCGCCGCGGCGCTCGAAGATGGCGAAGCGAAATCCGTCGAACGCATGCAACGTGCGGCCGTCGATTTCACGCGCGGGCACGACGGGAATCTCCGCTTGCACGAGTTCGGCGACGAAACCGTGCTCCTCGAGAATCGCTTCGTCCGACCACCGGTTGGGCCGATAGAACTTCACGACGACGGGTGGTCCGTCTTCGACGCCGACCTGATAAACGCGGTTTTCGTAACTGTTGAGCGGTAGCAGTCGCCCGTCGGTCCGCACGCCGGTCTGAGCCAGCACGCTATCGATCGCGTCGAGCACGCATTCCGGCGTGAGCCGGGTGAATGGGTGCGTGGCAGCTAGGCCGGGCACGCCTGGGGAATCGGGAAATGGCTCGTTCATGCCGGCATTGTGCCGCATCGGCGCGGCGCCCGGCGTACGACTACCTCTGAGGAATACGTGAGCCCTGATTGACCTTCAATGGACAAGCGATCCTGCCGGACGTGCGACGAGTTCCCCAGTATCGATCAGATCTTCAAGGAAGAACGGCTCGGTATTCAATTGCAGCGACGCGCCGGGCTCCCCGGCAAACCATACGACCATCGCCATATCGCCGAGTATGCGCATGACGATCCCGCGCGCGCCGGATGGCACGGCCATATGCACCGACCTGACGATCGAACCGATTTGCATGATGTCTCCCCTCTGGGGCGTTAAACGATGACTCGATTGTTCACGGAACCGGCCAGTGAGGAAAGCCGAATGTAGAGGCCGATTAACCGCTATTTCCAGCGATCGTCCTTACAAAAAGCTGACCATCCACATAGCAAGAGTCCCGCAAACTCGCCCATTCGTGCGTGGCGCGCATGCGACCCGCCACGCGAGCGGCGCACATCGCCATACGTTACGCGTACCAGGCGGTATAGTCCAAGCATAACGTGCGGCGCATCGCCGCGGTCGATGTGCCGCAACCCGTCGCTGTATCTCGCTTGGGAAGCCGGCACATCGATTGCGCGATCGGGCCGTCGGGCGTGCGCTTGAACAAGGCGCCGCCACGCCGCCGGCTCCATCGGCGCGCCGCATTGGGCATCGATCGTGACGGGAGAACGAAGATGAACGACCTATCGCAATATGGCACACGGCCCAGAATATGGGTAAGCGCACTCGGTGCCGCGAGTATCGCGCTCGCGCTAGGCGCATGCGCACAGAACGGTATGGACAACGTCAAACCTACCGCTACCACGGCCTACCATTCGGGAGAGGGCGCCGTGCCGCAGCCCGCTCCGGCCACGGCGCCGGCCCCCGCTCGGGAGTGACGTGGCGGTAGCCGCTCCCTTTCTCGAACGGGGCTCGCGCGCGTATTGGCGGGCGAGCCTAGCACTGCTCTTCGCCGGCTACGCGACGTTTTCGCTGCTCTATTGCGTGCAGCCGTTGCTGCCCGCGTTCTCCTCGACGTTCGGCACGACACCCGCGCAAAGCAGCTTGGCCATCTCGCTGACCACAGGCGTTCTGGCCCTCGCGATATTCGCGGCCGGTTTCTTATCCGAAGGGCTGAGCCGCCATCGATTGATGACGGCCTCGCTATCGGCATCGGCTCTACTCACGCTCGCCGTCGCGGTCGTTCCCCATTGGCCGGAACTGCTGGTGCTGCGTGCGCTCGAAGGCGCGGCGCTCGGCGGCGTGCCGGCCGTCGCGATGGCCTATCTTGCCGAGGAGGTTCATCCGGACGGCCTTGGCCTTGCGATGGGACTTTATGTGGGCGGCACGGCGATCGGCGGAATGGCCGGCCGCGTCGTCGCGGGCGCACTCGCCGATCTGTTCTCATGGCGCATCTCGATCGCCGTCATCGGCGTGCTCGGTCTCCTCGCCATGGTCGCATTCCGCGCGCTACTGCCACCTTCTCGACACTTCGTACCGCGGCGCGCGCTTGCGTTCGCGCACCATCGCGAGGCGCTACGCGGCCACCTCGGCAAGCCTGCGCTCAGAGCGCTTTTTGCGATGGCGTTCGTGCTGATGGGCTGCTTCGTGACGCTCTACAACTACGTCGGCTACCGCTTACTCGGCGCTCCCTACAACCTGAGTCAGACGCAAATCGGTGCGATCTTCGTCGTCTATCTGGCAGGCGTCGTCGCCTCGCCGCTTTCCGGACGGATGGCCGACCTCATCGGCCGCGCGCGCGTCTTGATCGCAAGCCTCGTTCTCATGCTCGTAGGCGTCGCCTTGACACAACTAGCTCCGATCGCCTCGATCGTCGCGGGCATCGCACTCGTCACCTTCGGCTTTTTCGCGGGGCATGCGGTGGCGAGCGGCTGGGTCGGGCGCCTCGCCCAGCATGCAAAAGGGCAAGCGGCGGCGCTGTATCTGCTCGCCTATTACCTTGGCTCGAGCCTAGTGGGCTGGTACGGCGGGCGCGTATTCGGCGCCTATGGCTGGAGCGGCGTGACGGCACTCGTCGCCGGCTTGCTCCTACTCGGCATCGTCACAGCCGCTTGGCTCAGATCGTGCGAACGCGCCGAGCTCGCATAAGGCAAATCGCGCAGCGTCTCCTATACTCGTTTAACGCGTGTGCACGTTTGCAGCATTGCATCGCAACAAAACTAGGAGGAGATGAGCATGCCGACGGACTTCACCATTAGCGACTTCATCCTCGTCATTCCGATGGCGCTCGCGGGCGCGTTATTCCTCGGTGCGCTGCCCACGTCCTCACGCTTCGTGCACAACACGTTGCGCGTGCTCGGCGCGTTGATCGGTGTGGTGTTTGCCGTTGTGCTCGTCGAAGGGCTGCCGGCGCTGATGTAGCGCGGCGAGCCCACCGGCGAAACGCGTCGTCATGCCGATCGCGCCGATGCAAGTTAAATGCGCTGATCGGTGGAAGGCTTTTCCCAGAGATTGATGCCGCCTTCGGTCGCATAGCGGTCGATTTCGGCGATTTCATCGCTCGAGAACGCGAGGTTCGCGAGCGCGCCCACGTTCTCGCGTACTTGCTCGGCCCGGCTCGCGCCGATGAGCGCGGAGGTAACCCGCGCGTCGCGCAACACCCAAGCGAGCGCCATCTGCGCCAGCGATTGGCCGCGCCGCTTCGCGATCTCGTTGAGCTTGCGTACGTGCTCGATGTTCTCGGGGTTCAGATGGCTTTGCTGCAACGAACCGCCGCCGGGCTTGTTGATCCGGGCGTCATCCGGCACGCCGTTCAGATACTTCGAAGTCAGTAACCCCTGCGCCAACGGCGTGAAAGCGATGCACCCGGTCCCCGTTTCGCCGAGCGTGTCGAGCAACTCGTGCTCGATCCAACGATTGAGCATGTTGTACGAAGGTTGATGGATGAGCAGAGGAACCTTGTGCTCGCGAAGGAGCGCTTCCATCTCGCGCGTCTTGGCGGCAGAGTACGACGAGATACCGACATACAGCGCCTTGCCCTGATGCACTACGCTGGCAAGCGCGGCGGCCGTTTCCTCGAGCGGCGTATCGGCGTCGAAGCGGTGCGAGTAGAAGATGTCGACGTAATCGAGCCCCATTCGCTTCAAGCTTTGGTCCAAGCTCGCGAGCACATACTTGCGCGAGCCTCCGCCCTGCCCATACGGCCCCGGCCACATGTCCCAGCCGGCCTTCGTCGAAATCAGCAACTCGTCGCGATACGGGCGGAAATCGTCTTTGAACAGTCGCCCGAAATTCGTTTCGGCGCTGCCGTACGGCGGCCCATAGTTGTTCGCCAAGTCGAAGTGCGTGACACCGAGATCGAATGCCGTGCGCAGAATCTCGCGCTGCGTCGATAGGGCCGTCGTATCGCCGAAGTTGTGCCATAAGCCGAGCGACAGCGCGGGCAGCTTCAGTCCCGAGCGGCCGCACGTGCGGAATTGCATGTCCGAATAGCGGGTGGATGCAGCTTCATAGGCCATGAGAATCCTCGTTGAGTGCGTGGATGAATGCGTCGGCGGCGGGCGACGTTGGGTGCTAACCGATGGACACCGAGGAGGCAAGTTTCATACACTGCCGCCTGCTCTTACCATCGATGAGAAAAGTCCATGATCAAAGCGATTTCCCTGGCGCTGATCGCGGGTGGCGTGGTGTTGCTCTATTTCGGCGGCCAATCGTTCCATTCGCTTGCGAGCGACGTTTCGCGCGTCGTGACCGGTACGCCTACCAACAAGACCATTTGGCTCATAGCCGGCGGGGTTGCGGCGACGCTCGCCGGCCTGATCGGCTTGACCGCCTCGTCTGCCGGCAAGCGCTGAAGCGCCTGCCGGGCCAGCACCATCGATCAAAGCGCGATTTCGGGCTTCGACGCGGAACGCGTGCCGGGCAGCGGCACGTTGCTCGTTCCGTGGTAAGTGAACACGAGCGAGAACTTCACGTCGTCGGTGAGATTCTGCCCGGCCGAGTGCAGCGTATTGCAATGGAAGAAGACAACGTCTCCGGGCTCGAGTTCGGGCGAGACTGCCGTACGAAGCAGCGCTTCGTTTTCGGGTAGATCGGCGCGGAAGAACTTCTGGGCGTCGAAGCGCTCCGAGGTGAACGTCATCGCGTGCGAACCGGGGACGAACCAGAGCCCGCCATTGCGAACCGTTTCCGTCCCGAGCGCGAGCCAGGTCGATACGAGATCGTCGCGCTCGAACGACCAATAGCGCGCATCGCGATGCCAGCCCGTCAGGCTGCCATAGGCGGGATGCTTCGTCATCATGCAATTGTGATGCGCACGAGAGAGCCGTGGCGATTCGCCGAAGTACAACTCCATCCAGCCTCTGATCTCCGGCGCCGTCGCCCATTCGCGGAACAGCGCATCGCGCGCGTAAGCGTCGAGCAAACGACGCACGGTATGGCCGCCCGGCGCATGCTTGGACTCGGGCGCGCCCGGATACCGCAGATCGGCCTCGTACTCGAGCGGCTGCGCCGCCTCGTCCAACTGGCGCGATGCGACACCCTTGAGCGCCACGCACCGCTCGCTAGGAACGAGCCCCTTTACGACGACGAAGCCGCGCTCGCGCAGCTCCTGCACTTGTTCTTTTTTCGATTGTGCTGACATGAAACCTTCCTTGCTGAAGGGCCGCTGGGGCGGAAACGTTTCATTCTAAAGCGTGCGCGCGCGGTGCGGGTTCGCACCGGCCCAGTGCGAGGGTGATCACGACTTACGCGCGTCACGAATCGCGTGTACTGTGAGCCGCATGTCGATTGTTTCTTCCGGCTCGCTGCGACCCCGTTTTACGTCGAGAGCCGTCGCCACTTCTCCGGATTTTGCCCTCGCCGCATCCTTCGGCCCGCGCATGGCAACAGCGCGCATGGCACGATTGGTGCGTCGATGCGGCGGCCTCGCAATCGTTGCGAGGACCCTCATCGTTTTTTGATGCCATGCACAAACACCTCGCATCCCGTCATAGCCGCCCCCGGGTCTCGCTGAGCCCGGCACGCTCGTTGCGCCGCACACCCGCTCGCGCGCTGCGGCACCATGCCGCGCGTACGAGTGCGCGCACTGCTCATTCCCAAGAAGCAGGTGGCACGTTGCGCACCTGGTTGCGCACCGTATTTTCGATGTTGCGCAGCCGGACGCGCGCGCGCCGTTTGCTGTTGCGCGGCTTGCTGCGTCATACGAAGGCCCGCCGCGCCGCGCTAGCCAGCGCGCAACGCGCGGCTGCGACCGCCAACCGCCGGCCGCGCCGCCTGTCTGCCAGCGCGGGCTGGTTCGCATTCGCCGCCCGCTAGGCACCGCGAGCCAGCCGAACCATCGCCGGGGCGCCTCGTGCCCCGAGTCGCAAAGCGGCACCGCCTGCGGATATTCATCGACTGGCTGGTCGCGCATTTCCCCGAGAGAGTTCGGGGTATCGATCGAAGTTAGGCTCGCGGGCGACTACCATTGAGAGGTCGTCACCACGCTCCCGCAGCCTTTCGTCAGCGTAAAATTCGAACATACAGACCGATCGGCCGCGCCACGCGAGACCAAGATTTGCGATGAATACGCCCTCTCCCCAAAAGCCGCGGCATAAGGCGCCCTCGAAACGCACGTTGAACATCTTGACGGCACTTGTCGGCGTGGGGACGCTCGCGGCCGGTATCGGCTGGCTCATCTATAGCTGGAAGACCGATCTCGAAGTGCCCTACTTCGCCATTCCGCTCGTATTGTGCGTGCCCGTTATCGTCGCGGTCGCCTTCCGCAACTGCTGGGACTAACCGCATCCGAGTTTCGCGCCGAACGGGAAGCGACGGCGATGGACCAAAGCCGACGCAACCTGCTGCGCCCGACGAAAAATCGCGCGGCCAACCCGCCAAACCGACCGACAAGCCGCTCCCCGATTTGCCGAATCCGACGGAGGTCGGCGAAGACGGCTAAGCCGGATGCATCACGGCCGTTTCTATGCGGCAGCTCGAAAAAAACCCCGGCATAAGCCGGGGTTTCGTTGCTTCATTACCGCGCTTGGGTCAGGCGATTACGCGACTTCGGCGACCGGCTCCGTGCCGGCCGCTTCGGCCAGTGCGAGCGCCTTATCGGTTGCTTCCCACGAGAATTCCGGCTCTTCGCGGCCGAAGTGACCGTAAGCGGCCGTCTTTTCATAGACGGGGCGCAGCAGGTCGAGCATCTGAATGATGCCCTTCGGACGCAGATCGAAATGCTCGCGCACGAGTGCGGTGATCGTCGCATCGGACACCTTGCCCGTGCCGAACGTATTGACCATGACGGAGGTGGGCTGCGCCACGCCGATCGCGTACGACACTTGGATCAAGCAGCGCGAGGCGAGACCCGCGGCCACGATGTTCTTGGCGACATAGCGGCCCGCGTAAGCAGCCGAACGGTCGACCTTCGACGGATCCTTGCCCGAGAACGCGCCGCCACCGTGAGGAGCCGCGCCGCCGTACGTATCGACGATGATCTTACGGCCCGTCAACCCGCAGTCGCCTTGCGGACCGCCGATGACGAAACGACCCGTCGGGTTCACGAGGAACTTCACGTCGCCCTTGATCAGTTCGGCCGGCAAGGTCGGCTTGATGACCTCTTCGATCACCGCTTCGCGCAGCATCGACAGCTCGATTTCCGGTGCATGCTGCGTCGAGAGCACGACGGTGTCGATCGAATGCGGCTTGCCGTCGACGTAGCGTACCGTCACTTGCGACTTCGCATCGGGACGCAGCCAGGGCAAGCGGCCGTCGCGGCGCAGCGACGCTTGGCGCTCGACAAGGCGGTGCGACAAGTGGATCGGCAACGGCATCAACTCGGGCGTTTCGTCGCAGGCATAACCGAACATCAAGCCTTGGTCGCCCGCGCCTTGATCGAGGTTGTTGTCGTGCGCGCGATCGACGCCTTGCGCGATGTCGGGCGATTGCTTGTCGTAGGCGACGAGCACCGCGCAGCCGCGGTAATCGATGCCGTAGTCGGTGTTGTCGTAGCCGATGCGCTTGATCGTATCGCGCGCGACTTGGATGTAGTCGACGTTCGCCGTGGTTGTGATTTCACCAGCCAGCACGACGAGACCCGTGTTGCACAGCGTTTCGGCGGCAACGCGAGAGTATTTGTCTTGCGTGAGGATGGCGTCGAGAATGGCGTCCGAGATTTGGTCGGCGACCTTGTCGGGATGGCCTTCGGAAACGGATTCGGACGTGAAAAGGTAGTCGTTTGCCACGTTGCAGACTCCAAGGTTACGGTGTTTGAGTTCACGTAGCCAGCTTCGGGAGCCTGAAGCGGCGACGCTTTAGCGGATTTCATGCTCGCTCGGACGCTGCTGGCGCCCGGGCGACTTCGCCCCGCAAGTTGTCTATTAACTCGGCGAAGCCCGTATTATAGCGGCTTCTCGAGATTGTCACAGAGCGAATTGCCGTGTCTCTTCCCATCTTTTCGGCGCATTGCGCGCCACGCTCATGCGTCTACGCGGTCCTCGCACCGGCTCAGCGTCCCCTTTGTACGCCCCCGTGTGAGGCCCGCGAATGTTAAATCGCATCGGCACGAAATTCGCCATCGGCCTGCTCAAGTTTCTCGCAATCTTGCCGTACGGCTTCGTCGCGCGCTTAGGCGACGGCCTCGGCTGGCTGCTCTATCAGATCCCCAGCAAGCGCCGGCGCATCGTTCATACGAACCTCAAGCTGTGTTTTCCCGAGTGGAGCGAACAAAAGCGCGACGAAATCGCCTGCAAGCATTTTCGCCACGCGATTCGCAGCTACGTCGAGCGCAGCGTGCAGTGGTTCGGCTCTTTGGAGAAGCTTAAGAAGCTCGTCGTCGTCGACAGCGAAGTCGATCTGACCGATCCGAATATGCCGCCCACGCTGCTCCTCGGCTTTCACTTCGTCGGCATCGAAGCGGGCTCGGTCTTCATCAACGTCGCATTGCAGCGCCAATGCGCCGCGCTGTATCAGCCGATGTCCAACCCCGAACTCGAGGAAATCGCGAAGCAGGCTCGCGGCCGCTTCGGCGCCGACATGGCAAGCCGCGCCGATAGCGCCCGCGTCGTCTTGCGCTGGCTGCGCGAGCGCAAACCCGTCATGCTCGGCGCCGATATGGATTACGGCCTGCGCAACTCCACCTTCGTGCCCTTCTTCGGCATCCCCACCTGCACGCTGACGGCCGTCGGCCGCTTCGCGCAGGTGGGCCGCGCGCAGGTGCTGCCGTTCATCGGCGAGGTACTGCCCAATTACAAAGGTTATCGGCTGAAAGTCTTCAAACCTTGGGAAAACTTTCCCACGGGCGACGACGACACCGATGCGCGCCGCATGAACGCCTTCCTCGAAGAACAGATTCCGCGCATCCCGGAGCAGTACTACTGGGTGCACAAGCGCTTCAAGACACGGCCGCCCGGCATGCCGAGCGTCTACGATTGAGGTGCAAGATTCAGCCGGCAGGGCGCGCGAGCGCAGGGCCGTAGGCGTCCCTTACAATATCGGCATCATGAAGCTCAAGTTCACCAAGATGCACGGCGCGGGCAACGACTTCGTCGTGCTCGACGGCTATAGCCGGCCGCTCGCCCTGACGCGCGACCAAGTGCGCGCGCTCGCCGACCGCCATTTCGGCATCGGCGCCGATCAACTGCTGCTCGTCGAGCGGCCGACCGTTGCGGACGCCGATTTCAAATACCGCATTTTCAACTGCGACGGCGGCGAGGTCGAACACTGCGGCAACGGCGCGCGATGCTTCGTCAAATTCGTCCGCGATACGGGGCTGACCGATAAGCGCAGCGTGCGCGTGCAAGTGCACGGCGGGCTCATCACGCTCACGATGCAAGAGAACGGCGAAGTGGTCGTCGACATGGGACCGCCCGTGTTCGAGCCCGCGCGCGTCCCGTTCGATTCGGCGGGACTTAACGCGCGCCGCGAAGGCGCCGATTCGCTCTGGCCGCTCGAGATCGACGGCCGCACGTACTGGGTATCGGTCGTCTCGATGGGCAATCCGCACGCCGTCCAAGTCGTGGACGACGTCCGCACGTTTCCGATTGCCGAACTCGGGCCGAAGATCGAGCACTACGCCCGCTTCCCGCAGCGCGTGAATGCAGGCTTCATGCAGATCCGCTCGCGCAGCGAAGTGGCGTTGCGCGTGTTCGAACGCGGCGCGGGCGAGACGCTTGCCTGCGGCACGGGAGCCTGCGCGGCGGTCGCGGCCGGCATTCGCCGGGGCCTGCTCGATTCGCCCGTTACCGTCCACGCGCTCGGCGGCACGCTGACCATCGCCTGGGACGGCGCGCGCGACGAAGCCGCCTCGCTCATGATGTCAGGCCCGGCGTCCACCGTGTTCGATGGCGAAATCGAACTCGCGGACTGACCGATACGATTGCGGCCCGTCCGTTTTTTTTCACCCCTTGCCTTGCCCGCTCTTTTGCCGACACTCATGAACGATCGCGAAGTCGCCGACTACTTACTCGCCAACCCGGAATTCTTCTCGCAACACGCGGAGCTGCTGGCCGCCGTTCGGCTCGCCAATCCGCACGGGAAAGCGGCCGTCTCGCTTCAAGAGCGCCAGATGGACATGCTGCGCGAAAAGAACAAGGTGCTCGAGCGTCGCCTGGCCGAACTGTTGCGCTACGGTCATGAGAACGACAGCATCGCAGCCAAGTTCAACCGCTGGACCGCGCGCGTGATCGCCGAGCGCGACGCCCACGCGTTGCCGCGCACCGTCGCGCAAGGCCTCATGGAAGTATTCGACGTGCCGCAAGCGGCGCTGCGCCTTTGGGATGTGGCCGATACGTACCGCGACGCCGAATTCGCGCGTCAGGTGGGCGAAGAGGTACGCTTGTTCGCCAATGGGCTCGATGCTCCGTACTGCGGTGCGAACTCTGGCTTCGAAGCGGCGCAATGGCTTGCCGCCGGCGAGGCCGGCGCGAGCGACGCCGCAGCCGTCCAATCGGTCGCGCTGCTCGCCCTGCGCGAGCCGCGCGCGCTCGAAACCGCGGCCGCGCGTGCAAGCGTCGCCGAGGGCGCGAACGAGAGCGCGCCCGCCGTGCCGGCGTTCGGCTTGCTGGTCATGGGCTCGCCCGATCCGCGCCGTTTCCACGACGGCATGGCGACCGATTTCCTGATGCAGATCGGCACGCTCGCAAGTGCGGCGCTGAGCCGGCTGCTTGCCTGATCACCGGCCTTCAGCCCCTTTCGACGAGCGCGCGCGTGCCTGAGACCGACTCCGAACTGATCGCGGCGTATCTTGCCGGTCTGGCGCATGCGCGCCGGCTCTCCGAGCATACGCTGCGCAGTTACGCGCACGAACTCGAGGCCCTGGTGCAACTCGCCGACGGCAGGCCGCTAGCCGGCTTATCGGCGGTGGATATGCGAGGAGCCGTGGCCCGGGCGCACGCGGGCGGTTTGTCGGCGCGCTCGATCGCGCATCGTTTGTCGGCTTGGCGCGCGTTTTACCGCTGGCTCGGCGAACGCGTCGAGCTGCCCGCCAACCCGGTGGCGGCGGTGCGGGCGCCCAAGCAACCGAAGCGGCTACCCAAAGCGTTGTCCGTCGACGACGCCACCGCACTCATGGAAGCCGGTCCTGCCGAAAGCGCCGAGGGGCTGCGCGACCATGCGATCCTCGAGTTGTTTTACTCGTCGGGTTTGCGGCTGTCGGAGCTCGTCGGGCTCGATGCCGCCTACGCGGAAGGCGACGGCTACCGTTCGACCGGCTGGCTCGACATGGCGGCGCACGAGGTGACGGTGCTCGGTAAGGGCAAACGCCAGCGAACCGTGCCGGTCGGCCGCAAGGCGATCGACGCGCTGAACGCATGGCTCGCGGTGCGCGGCCAGTTCGTGAAGGCCGATCCGCATCCGCTATTTCTATCGGCGCGCGGCGCGCGTATGTCGCCGAACGTCGTACGCGAACGCGTCAAACGCGCCGCGCTCAGAGCCGGCATTCCGGCCAACGTGCATCCGCACGTCCTGCGTCACTCGTTCGCCACGCACGTGCTGCAATCGAGCGGCGATCTGCGGGCGGTGCAAGAGTTGCTCGGCCATGCGAGCGTGGCCGCGACGCAAATTTATACGTCGCTCGATTTTCAACACCTCGCGCGAATCTACGACAGCGCCCACCCGCGCGCGAAAAAGCGCGATTGACGCGGTCTATCCCGCGCGCGCGCGCCGCGCCGCTTAACTCCGCATTTGCTATGAACACCGTTACGCTCAAGCCCTCGAAGGAAAAATCGCTGTTCCGCCGCCACCCGTGGGTCTATGCCAACGCGATCGAGCACGTCGAAGGCAAACCCACCTCCGGCGCCACCGTCATCGTGCGCGCGCACGATGGTCGTTTCCTCGCTAGAGCGGCCTACAGCCCGCATTCTCAAATTCGCCTGCGCGTCTGGAGCTTCGACGAGAGCGAACCGATCGATCACGCGTTTTTCAAGCGGCGCGTGCAGCGCGCTTTCGCCCATCGGCAGGCATTCGTACGCGATACGGGCGCCGTGCGGCTGATCTTCGGCGAAGCCGACGGCCTGCCGGGCCTCGTCGTCGACTACTACACGGAGGACGGCGGTGCCGGTCGCGGTCAGCTCGTTTGCCAGTTCATGGCCGCCGGCGTGGAGGCATGGAAGCAAGCGATCGTCGCGGCGCTCGTCGGCGCGACAGGCTGCCCCAATGTCTATGAACGCTCGGACGTGTCCATCCGCGAAAAGGAAGGGCTCGAGCAAACGACCGGCGTGCTGGCCGGCGACGCCCCGCCCGACACGCTGATCACGCGCGAGAACGGGGTGCGCTACCACGTCGACGTGCACAGCGGGCACAAGACGGGGTTTTACGTCGACCAGCGCGACAACCGCGCGCTGGTGCAAGCCTATGCCGCGGAGCGCGACGTGCTCAATTGCTTTTGCTACACGGGCGGCTTCTCGCTCGCGGCGCTGGGCGGCGGCGCCAAGCGCGTCGTCTCGATCGATTCGTCTGGGGAGGCGCTCGCGCTTGCGCGCGCGAACGTCGAAGCGAACGGTTTCGACGCCGAGCGAGCGCAATGGCTCGACGCCGATGCATTCCGCACGCTGCGCCGCCTCGTGGACGACGGCGAGCGTTTCGACCTCGTCGTGCTAGATCCGCCGAAATTCGCGCCGGCGCGCGAGCATGTGGACCGCGCGGCGCGCGCCTATAAGGACATCAACCTGTCGGGGTTTCGCTTGCTACGGCCGGGCGGGCTCCTGTTCACGTACTCGTGCTCGGGCGCGATCGATGCGGATCTCTTTCAAAAGATCGTCGCCGGCGCAGCGGCCGACGCACGCGTGGACGCGCGAATCCTCAAGCGCCTCGGCGCCGGCCTCGATCACCCGCTGCTGGCCGCGTTCCCGGAAGGCGAGTATTTGAAGGGACTGCTGTTGCAAATCGTATGACCGCCCCCATTTAGGGCAAATTCGCGCTGGCGCCCAGCGAGAGGTCCGGTGTCGAGGACCTCGGCGCAAACGAGCGCGCGCCGGTATGCTTCAATATTTTCGTGGTCGGCTCGCTCGAACCGTCCCTGATTTTCGACCATAGGCGATTGAATATGATCCCCGTCACCATCTTGACCGGCTTCCTAGGCAGCGGCAAAACCACGCTGCTCAAGCGCATCCTTACCGAAAAGCACGGCATGAAGATCGCCGTGATCGAAAACGAGTTCGGCGAGGAGAACATCGACAACGAGATTCTGGTTCAGGAACAGGCCGAGCAGATCGTGCAGATGAGCAACGGCTGCATCTGCTGCACGATCCGCGGCGACTTGGCGCGCGCGCTCGGCGATCTCGCGGCCCGCAAGCGTGCCGGCGAAATCGCGTTCGACCGCGTCGTCATCGAAACGACGGGCTTGGCCAACCCCGGCCCCGTCGCGCAGACGTTCTTCATGGATAGCGAGATCGGCGACGCGTTCTTGCTCGATGCGATCATCACGCTCGTCGACGCCAAACACGCCGATGCACAACTCGACGAACACGAAGTGGTGCAGCGGCAAGTGGGCTTCGCCGATCGCCTATTCATCACCAAGTCGGATCTCGTCGACGAAGCCACGCTGGCCGACCTGCGCCATCGCCTCGTCCACATGAATCCGAAGGCGGCGATCAAGGTGGTGAACTTCGGCGAAGCCGACATCAAGGAGATCTTCGATCTGCGCGGCTTCAATCTGAACGCGAAGCTCGAGATCGATCCGGACTTCCTGGCCGAAGACGATCACGCTCACGCGCACCACCACGATCACGGCCATGACCATGCGCACGATCACGGCCATGACCATGCGCACGATCACGACCATGAGCATTGCGACCACGATCACGGTCATTGCGAGCATGAAGGGCATGCGCACCACCACCATGCGCACCATGACGATCGGATCAAGTCGTTCGTCTATCGCAACGATCGGCCGTTCGATCCGAACAAGCTCGAGGATTTCCTGGGCGGCGTGCTGCAAATCTACGGCGAGCGGCTGCTGCGCTACAAAGGCGTGCTCTATATGAAGGGCGTCGACCGTAAAGTCGTCTTCCAGGGCGTGCATCAAATGATGGGAAGCGACCTCGCGGCCAAATGGCTGCCGGTGGAGAAGAAGACGAACAAGATGGTCTTCATCGGCATCGATCTGCCGCAGGACCTCATTACGGACGGCTTGGACGCCTGCCTCGCCTAAATTGTCCGACAGGTGGGGCGCCACACGCACCTCACCGGTGGAAGGTTCGCTTTTTGCACGGGTGCGCGCTATATTTTCAGGATATTGGCGACGCCCCGACAGGGTTTTCTCTGTTGCAGCGCCGTAGTTCGATTCAGTTACAATACGTCCCCGCCGCTTACCGGCGGGTTACGCGACGGCACCGGGAAACCTTATCCGGGCAAGGCCGAAACAAAAGAATCGAGACACCGAAAGACGCCGCCCGAGGCTCGCGTATTGCGAGGCTCGTGTTGCGACGCCGTATCGAATGGGTAGGAGCACCCGAGGATCGGTTTCCTTACGGAGTTCGGCCCCGCATCGGCGCGACGGCGTCTCGACGGCCACTGGGCCGCGGGCGCCGGCGCTTCCCTAGCACCGCTTGCGGGCAATACGAAAGTGCGGGCAATATGTATGGGTTTTGCCTCACATTGAAGAAGCACGCAGATGACGACGAAACGACTCTTGACCGAAGCCGAAATCCTGAAGATGAGCGACAAGGATTACATGAACGAGGATCAGCTCGCCTTCTTCAAGAACAGGCTCGAACAGCTTCAGGCGGAAATTCTCCGCAACGCCGGGCAGACGACCGAGAACCTGCGCGAAACGGTGATCGTGCCCGATCCGGCGGATCGCGCGACGATCGAGGAAGAACACGCACTCGAGCTGCGCACGCGCGATCGCGAACGCAAGCTGCTGAAGAAAGTGCAGCAATCGCTCGCGCGCATCGAAGCGGGCGATTACGGCTGGTGCGAGGAAACGGGCGAGCCGATCGGCATCCCGCGTCTGCTCGCACGGCCCACGGCGACGCTCTCGCTCGAGGCGCAGGAGCGCCGCGAGCTGCGCCAAAAGCTGTTCGGCGACTGATCGAGCGGCAGCGCGGCGCTTCATGCCGCGCGCATGCACGCAGCTTCCAACGAGGCGCGCGGTATTCCGCGCGCTTTTTTCTTTTCGGTCACCGGGCTAAGTCAGTCCGCGGCATGCCGTGGTCGCGCTCGATTCGGAAAAGCTTACCTATGCGAAGCGGATGCGCGCTTCGTCGTCGGTTCGAGGCGTCTCCCCCGGCGCCCGTCGCGCAGATCGTCGCCCTCCTGCTCTTGATAAACCCGCGCACGCCCTAAAATGGGCTGAATGTGCGCGCGGGATCGCATGCGACCTTACCCGGCGCCACCCGTTCTCAAGCTCGCGCGGCCACGCGCCGCGCGAGCCCCTTCCGTTTCTCGAGGAATGCACCATGGAGCAATTTCACGGCACGACGATCGTCTCCGTGCGCAACGGCGACAAAGTTGCGCTCGGCGGCGACGGCCAAGTGACGCTCGGCAACATCGTCATGAAAGGCGGCGCAAAGAAGGTCCGGCGCATCTATAACGGCAAGGTCCTCGTGGGCTTCGCGGGCGGCACCGCCGATGCGTTTTCGCTGCTCGATCGTTTCGAGGCGAAGCTCGAAAAGCACCAGGGCAATCTGACGCGCGCGGCCGTCGAACTCGCGAAGGATTGGCGCACCGACCGTATGCTGCGCCGGCTCGAGGCGATGCTGATCACGGCGGACGCGCAAACGACGCTCGTCATCACCGGTAACGGCGACGTGCTCGATCCCGAAGGCGGCATTTGCGCGATCGGTTCGGGCGGCGCCTATGCGCAAGCCGCCGCGCGCGCACTGGCCGACAACACGACGCTTTCGCCGCGCGAGATCGTCGAGAAGTCGCTGGCCATCGCCGGCGACATGTGCATTTACACGAACCATAACCGCGTCATCGAGACGATCGAGTAAGCGCCAAGCGAGAGAGGAACCGATGAGCACCATGACCCCTGCCGAGATCGTCTCGGAACTCGACAAACACATCATCGGCCAGAACAAGGCCAAGAAAGCCGTGGCCGTGGCGCTGCGCAACCGCTGGCGCCGGCAGCAAGTGGGCGAGCCGCTGCGTCAGGAAATCACGCCGAAGAACATTCTGATGATCGGGCCGACGGGCGTCGGCAAAACGGAAATCGCGCGACGCTTGGCCAAGCTCGCCGATGCGCCGTTCATCAAGATCGAAGCGACGAAATTCACCGAAGTCGGCTACGTCGGCCGCGACGTCGACAGCATCGTGCGCGACCTCATCGAAATCGCCCTGAAGCAAACGCGCGAATCGGAGATGCGCAAGGTGCGCACGAAAGCGCAGGATCAAGCCGAGGACCGCATTCTCGACATCTTGCTGCCGAGCGCCCGCCCCGTCGGGTTCGGCGCGCAAGCCGCTAGCGAGGACAGCGCAGACGGCAGCGCGACGCGCCAGACTTTCCGCAAGCGCCTGCGCGAAGGGCAGCTCGACGACAAGGAGATCGAGCTCGACGTCGAGATGCCGCAAGCCGGCATGGACATCATGGGGCCGCCCGGAATGGAGGACATGACCGAGCAGATCCGCTCGATGTTTGCGAACCTCGGCGGCGGTAAAAAGACGCGCCGCAAGGTCAAGGTCAAAGAAGCGCTGAAGCTTCTGACCGACGAGGAAGCGTCGAAGATGCTCAACGACGAGGAAGTGAAGGCCAAGGCCGTGCAGAACGTCGAGCAAAACGGCATCGTGTTCCTCGACGAAATCGACAAAATCGCCTCGCGCAGCGAAACGGGCGGCGCCGAGGTGTCGCGCCAAGGCGTACAGCGCGATTTGCTGCCGCTCGTGGAAGGCACGACGATCAACACGCGCTACGGGATGGTGAAGACCGACCACATTCTGTTCATCGCGAGCGGCGCGTTCCATCTGTCGAAGCCGAGCGATCTGATCCCCGAGTTGCAAGGGCGCTTTCCGATCCGCGTCGAACTCGATTCGCTGTCGGTGGAAGATTTCGAGTCCATCTTGATCGCGACCGATGCGAGCCTCGTCAAGCAGTACCAAGCGCTGCTCGCAACGGAAGACGTCGAGCTGGAATTCGCGCAAGACGGCATCAAGCGCATGGCCGAAATTGCCTTCTCGGTCAACGAGCGTACCGAAAACATCGGCGCGCGCCGGCTTTACACCGTCATCGAAAAACTGCTTGAGGAAGTCTCGTTCTCGGCCGGCAACCATTCGGGTCAGAAGGTGACGATCGATGCGGCGTATGTCGATCGCGCACTCGGCGAGGTCGCGCAAAGCGAGGATCTGTCGCGCTACGTGCTTTGAGGTAGCGCCCCGCGCGCGAGCCCGGGGCTTGGGCATCCGGTCCGATTCGAACGAACGGAGCGATCCGAGACGCGTTTGGCGTCAATGATCGCGCTACTCACCATATTGGTGAGGATCAATCCGTAGTTCATTCGGAACGGAGGCACCATCGTGAACATTTCGTTCGATCGCGCGACGCAGTCGCGTTTCGCCGCGGCCCTCACGGCCGCAGCATCGCTTTCTTGCCTGGTGGCAAACGGCACGACGCATGCCGCCATGGCACGGCAAGCGCCTAGCGCGCAGCTCGCGGACGGTATCGTCGAGGGCGTAAAGCTCCAGGGCCAATATAAAGACGTACGCGTGTTCCGCGGCATCCCGTACGCGGCACCGCCCGTGGACGATTTGCGCTTCCGAGAACCCCAAAGCGTGGCCCGCTGGGCCGGTGTGCGCAGCGCCAAACAGTTCGGTCCTCGCTGCATGCAACCGAACGTCGCCGGCAAGCCGGATTTCCGCTCGACGACAATGAGCGAGGACTGCCTCTATCTGAACGTGTGGACGCCCGCGAGCAGCGCAAGCACGAAGCTGCCCGTGCTCGTTTTCTTCCATGGGGGAGGATTCGTGTCCGGCGATGGATCGGAGTCTCGCTACGACGGCGCGAATCTCGCCTCGCGCGGCATCGTTGCCGTCACCTTGAACTACCGGCTCGGGGTCTTCGGGTTCCTCGCCCCGGCGGGAGTGGCCGGCGAATCTTCGCAGGGAACGGCCGGGAACTTCGGCTGGCTCGATCAGCTCGCGGCGCTGCGCTGGGTGCGCCAAAACATCGCTCAATTCGGGGGCGATCCTTCGCAAGTCACGATCGCCGGCACGTCGGCCGGCTCGGTTTCGGTGAGCGCGCATATGAGCTCGCCCCTATCGCGCGGGCTGTTCGCCCGAGCGATCGGCCAAAGCGGCGGGGCCTTCGCGTCGCAGGCCCTATGGACGCGAGAGCAATCGGAACGCGCGGCCGCAGCGTTCTCGAGCCGAGTCGGCGCAACCTCGCTGCGCCAATTGCGCTCGCTGCCGGCACAAACGCTGCTTGCGGCAACGGCCCAGCCGCTGCGCTCGGAACAACCGGCGATGTTCGAGCCAAGCGTGGACGGCTACTTTTTGAACGAATCGCCCGAGCAAGTATTCGCCCGAGGCGGACAAACTCAAGTGCCGCTACTCTTGGGATCGAACGCACAGCACGAGCCGCCGTCAACCGCGAGCGAGCCGGCTCAGAGCCATCGAATCATGACGCTGCGCGAGAGGCTCATGTGGTTCGTCGATCAAGTGGACGTCAAACTCGCTCATTATCCCGGCAGCGACGACGTCGCGCAAAGTACGCGGCGATGGATGGATCTACACAGGCAAACGGGGCAAGTGCCCGTCTTTTACTACCGCTATACGCACGACATGCCGCGCGAAATTCGCGTCGACGAAGGGACGGCGCACCCGCCGATACTAGGCGCGGCGCACGACGCGCAGGCCGCCTACTCGCTCGGCAATCTTGGCAATTCGCATCGGTACGCTTGGACGGCTGCCGATTACGACGTCTCGCGCATCTTTTCGAGCTATCTGGAGCAATTCGTGAAGACGGGCGATCCCAACGGCGCCGCATCGGTGCCCGGCGAGTCACCCGAGGCGAACGCGGCGCCGCGCAATACGGGCTCCGTGCCGAGTTGGCCGGCCTTGCGCGTCGAGAGTCAAGAGGTCTTGCGGCAGGTCATCGGACCGGACACCCACTCCGTGTGGGACGCAAGCGGGCCGCAACCGCAACCCGGCACGTCGGCAATTGCTGTCGCCCGGTGAGTTCGTCTACGGTAATTCGGTCGGAAACGGCACGCCCCGCGCCGCGCCGATTTGTACGACGTCAATGATCGAATCTCCTACCGCCACGGCGGGCCCATTGGACGAAAGTCCGGTCGAAAAGGAGGCAATTCGTGCAGACATCGTCGAATCACTCAGCAAAGTGCCATCTCGTTACAGCCATCGCCACGGCGACGGCTCTTTTATGCAGCACCGGCGCATCGGCCGTGCCGGCGAATGCCGCGCGAGCGGCGCTCGCGCCCCAAATCAAACTGACCGACGGCATCGTCGAAGGCCTGCAAATGCGCGGACAAAAGAAGGACGTGCGCGTCTTCCGAGGCATTCCCTATGCCGCGCCGCCCGTCGGCGAATACCGCTTTCGCGAACCGCAGCCTGTTGCTCGCTGGGCCGGCGTGCGGCAAGCGCGGCAGTTCGGGCCGCGCTGCATGCAGCCGGTTCCCGCCGACAAAAGCAATGCTCGCGCGAAGGAGATGAACGAGGACTGCCTGTATCTAAACGTCTGGGCTCCCACGCAGGCAGCAGATAAGAAGCTGCCCGTGCTGGTCTACTTCCACGGCGGCGGATTCACCGCGGGGGACGGCTCGGATCCGCGGTACGACGGCGCAAACCTCGCGGCGCGCGGTATCGTCATGGTGACGGTCAATTACCGGCTCGGCGTCTTCGGCTTTCTCGCCCCGCCCGAGGCCGCGCGCGAATCGTCGCATGGCACAGCCGGCAATTACGGGCTCCTCGATCAAGTCTCGGCCCTACGGTGGGTGCGAGACAATATCGCGCAGTTCGGCGGCGATCCGTCGAAGGTCACGATCGCCGGATCGTCGGCGGGGTCCATGTCCGTCAGCGCTCATATGGCCTCGCCGCTTTCGCGCGGGCTGTTCGCGGGCGCGATCGGCGAAAGCGGCGGCGCGTTCGCGCCCACCGCGTTTTGGACACGGCAGGAGGCGGAACATGCGGGTACCCGATTCGCGGCACGCGTCGGTGCGGCATCGCTACAGCAACTCCGGTCCCTCCCGGCACACGCGCTGCTCACGGCGGCGGGGCAATCGGGCCTCACGAAGGAATCCATCGCATTTTGGCCTAGCATCGACGGCCACTTTCTGACCGAGTCACCCGAGCAAGTCTTTACGAACGGGGGACAGGCGCAGGTCCCGCTGATGTTAGGATCGAATTCGCAAGAGCAGCCGTATACGGCGATCCTAGGCGACGCGGAGCCAACGCCGGAAAACTGGCGTCAAACGGTGAAAGCGAAATTCCCGGCGCATGCCGAGGAGGTGCTCGCACATTACCCCGGCAACGATGAGAACGAGGTCAAACACGCCGCCACGGCGCTGGCGAGCGACCTGTTCATCGGCCACGGGGTGTGGCGATGGATGGAGCGGCACCGCGAGACCGGGCGCTCGCCGGTTTTCTACTACCGCTACACTCAACCGCTGCCGCCCGAAGTCCAACGTGCCGGTCAGCCGCAGGACACCGATCCGCGCCTCGGGGCGAAACACAGCGCCCAAGTCCCTTATGCGCTCGGCAACTTGGATCACGTACGCCGGTACGCATGGACAGCCGCCGACTACGATGTATCGCGGATGTTCTCGAGTTACGTCGAGCAGTTCGTGAAGACGGGCAATCCTAGCGGGACGACGCCGATCGGTCAGGGCGCTTCCGTCGAGGGCGCGACAGCGCGCAGTGAGAGCTGGCTACCGCGCTGGCCGGCGCTCGTCGCCGAGAATCGAGGCATGCTCATGCAAACAATCGGCGAGCAAACGAGTTCGGTATGGGACCGCAGCGCGCCAAGGCATGGGCTGCTTCAGCGGCTCACGGCCGGCGGACAGTCGGCCGCTGTGACCGCTCCCGCATCCGCACAGGTCGATCTCGAGACGCCGGCGGAGCCGCCTGCTGAATAAGCGGCGCGAAAGCGCTGGGGTTCCGGCCGCTTAATGCGGCCGGATCACTGCTTCACCGGCCGCTTCGCCAGTTTTCTCTGCAACGTACGGCGATGCATGTTCAACGCGCGGGCGGTCGCCGAGATATTGCCCCCGTTTTCCGCCAGTGCGCGCTGGATGTGCTCCCACTCCAGCCGCGCCACCGACAGCAGTGTCGGATGCTCGATAGCCGCTTCGGCCTGCACGGCGCTCGCCTCGGTTTGCAGCGCGGCCAAGATCGACTCGACGTTCGCCGGTTTGGCGAGGTAGTTGTCGGCGCCGTCCTTCACCGCTTGCACCGCCGTTGCAATACTCGCGTAGCCGGTGAGCACCAGCATCCGCGCATCGGGCTGCAACTCGCGCAGCGGCGCGACGAGGCTCAGCCCCGAATCGCTACCCAAATGCAGATCGACCGTCAAGAAATCGAACCGATGTTGATTAGCCAGCGCGATCGCCTCTTCGGCGTTGTGCGCCTGGTGCGTGGTGAAGCCCCGGCGCGTCAGGCCGCGCGCCAAAATGCCCGAGAAAACCTCATCGTCGTCGATGACGAGAAATTGATTGCCGCTCATAGTTCGTTCTCCTTGGAGTTCAATGGTGTGGGCGCGGCACGCCGCGATTGCCCTTCTTCCTTCGCGGCCGGTACTCGCAGCACGGCACGTGTGCCGCGCGATTCCCCGTCGAGTAATTCGATCGATCCGTTCAGCCGCGAAGCTGCGGAAAATGCGAGATAAAGACCGACGCCGTGTCCGCCCTGCGTGCTGTCGACAGGCGCGGTGCCGAGCTTCGTGCGCAGCGCCGGCGAGATGCCCGGCCCCGAATCGCACACCTCGAATTCGATGAAACCGTCGGCCGCGGCAGCGGCCAACGTCACGTGATCGCAGCTCACGCGCGCCGCGTTATCGAGCAAGATCGTCAGGATCTGACCGACTGCGGCGGTTTCATCGAGCCATACGTCATCGGCGACCGTACCGAGCCGCACGAATTTCACGTGCGGATGACGCAGGCGCCACTGCTCGCAAAAACTCGTGAGCCAGTTGCCGAGCCGCTCGCGAGCGGGCGAAACCGATGCCCGCGACCGCAGCCGCGCGAGCGCCGAGGTACAAAGCGTCATCTGCTGCTCGAGCAACGCGAAATCGTCCGTGTACGGCGCGAGGCCCTCGTCATGCTTAGCCGCCTCGCGCAGCTCCTCGGTGACCATCGCGATCGTCGAAAGCGGCGTGCCCATTTCGTGCGCGACGGTGGCCGCCTGTACGCCGAGCGCAACGGCCCGCTCGTCACGCAACAGCCGTTGCTGCGCATCGCCGAGCGCGGCGTCGCGCTGGCGCAACGCCGCAGACATGCGCGCGACGAACCAGGCGATCAGCCCGACGCTCACCATGAAGTTCACCCACATCCCGGTTCGGTAGTAATCGAACACGTTGGCTGGGTTATCCATATTGAGCGGCACCGAATCGAAGCCGAGCGCGACGTAGCAACACATCGCGAAGATCGCGAGCCAGATCATGTGCCGCCACGGCAGCACGGCCGCCGCAATCGCGAGCGAGGGCAGATACAGTGAAACGAACGGGTTCGTCGTGCCGCCTGACAAAAATAGAAGCGCCGACAACGCCCCGAGATCGACCCATAGCTGGCCCAGCAATTCGAGATCGGTTTCGGGCCGCGAGCTCGAAACCCGAATCCAGGTCGCGGCGTTGAAGATCGCCTCGAGCGCGATGATGATCAACATGGCAGGCAACGGCAAATGCACGCCGAAGAACGTCTGCACGACGGCGATCGTCACGAGCTGCCCGATGATTGCCAGACAACGTAGCCAAAACAAGTGTCCGAGGTTCATTCGGCCGGTATTCGTAATACGGTGCATCGAAGTCTACTGTGTGGAGTTCTCGGGTTCGGCATCGGAACGGCCCGACGTGGTCCCATGGGCGGCCAGTTCATCGGCATAACAAGCCGGGCACAGGCATCCGCGCGCCCCGCTCTGCGCGCCCGCGCGCGGTAGCGCGGGCAGGCGCGCGCACCAGCAATCGAATGGGCGCGTCATGCTGCCGCAGTCGAACGCGCACCCGCAGCGCGTACAACTGGCCCTCGAATCGGGGGCGGGCGGGCAACTTTGAGCGGCCATCGGCGGTACCGTTAATATCGAACACGAAAAAATGTCGTAAAAACAACACGATGAGCCGATGATGCCAGCGTTCACGGCACGCCGCATGCATCTTTGTCAAAGAAACGGCGCGTCATACGCGCACTGCGACCAAAAACCGCGGCCGGGCGGCGCAGTCCTGTACAATTCCGCCTGTTTTCGCCTCCCCGTTTGAACCGTTGCCTGCCGAGCTTGCCGCCATGTCCGAGCCCATCGACCTCGCCCAGATCGCGCCTACGCTGAAAGCTGAAATTCTGGCCGAGGCATTGCCTTATATCCGCCAATACCATGGCAAAACCGTCGTCATCAAATACGGCGGCAATGCAATGACCGAGGAGCGCCTGAAACAAGGGTTCGCACGCGATGTGATCCTGCTCAAGCTCGTCGGCATCAACCCCGTCATCGTGCACGGCGGCGGCCCGCAAATCGATCAAGCGCTCAAGAAGATCGGCAAGCAGGGCACGTTCATCCAAGGCATGCGGGTGACGGACGAAGAAACGATGGAAGTCGTCGAGTGGGTGCTCGGCGGCGAAGTGCAGCAAGACATCGTCACGCTGATCAATCACTTCGGCGGTCACGCCGTCGGCTTGACCGGCAAGGACGGCGGCCTCATCCACGCGCGCAAGCTGATGATGCCCGACCGCGACAACCCGGGGCAGTACGTCGATATCGGCCAGGTCGGCGAAGTCGAATCGATCAATCCGGCCGTGGTCCGCGCGCTGCAAGACGACGCGTTCATTCCGGTGATCTCGCCGATCGGCTTCGGCGAAGACGGTCTGTCGTACAACATCAACGCCGATCTCGTCGCGGGCAAACTCGCCGTGGTCCTGAACGCGGAAAAGCTCGTCATGATGACGAACATCCCCGGCGTCATGGACAAGTCCGGCACTCTGCTGACCGATCTTTCCGCCCGCGAGATCGACGCGCTGTTCGAAGACGGCACGATCTCGGGCGGCATGCTGCCGAAAATCGCATCGGCGCTCGATGCCGCTAAGAGCGGCGTGCGCTCGGTTCACATCATCGACGGCCGCATCGAACACTCGGTGCTGCTCGAAATTCTGACCGAGCAGCCGTTCGGCACGATGATCCGCTCGCACTGAGCACGTACGCGTTCGGGCCGCGATGGCCTCGGCCCCGAACGCGACCATCGAATACCTGCCGATGCCCTCCTCGTTGCCTACCCCTCGACGTCCCCGAATGCGCTCGCGCGCCGGTGGGCCGGTATGGCTGTTCGATCTGGACAACACGCTGCACCATGCCTCGCACGCCATTTTTCCGGCGATCAACGAGGCCATGACGCGCTATATCGTCGATGCGCTTAGTGTCGACCGGACCGAGGCCGACCGGCTCAGGCTGCGCTACGGACGACGCTACGGCGCAACGCTGCTCGGGCTTACCCGTCATCATCCGATCGATCCGCACGATTTTTTGCGCGTCGTGCATACGTTCCCCGATTTGCCGGCGATGGTGCGCGCCGAGCGCGGCCTGGCCCGGCTCGTCGCGAGCCTGCCCGGGCGCAAATTGATTCTGACCAACGCGCCCGAAACCTACGCGCGGGCCGTGCTCGCGGAGCTCGGTATCGAGCGGCTGTTCGAGCGCGTGATCGCAATCGAACACATGCGCAGACGCGGATCGTGGCATGCCAAGCCGGATCTGCCGATGTTGCGCCGGGTCTTGCGCGAAGTGCGCGTGCCCATGGAGGACGCGATTCTCGTGGAAGATACGCGCTCGCATTTGAAGCGCTACAAGCGGCTTGGCATCCGCACCGTCTGGATCGTCGGGCACCTCCCGACGCCGGCACGCGCCGACGGAAAAATGGCCCGGTGGCCGGGTAGTGGTCGCCCCCACTATGTCGATCGACGCATTCGTTCGCTAAAATCGCTCCGACCGGGTCACGAAACGGGGCGCTCATGGAGCCGATTCGAGAGCAGGACGCGGAGTTAAACCGCGGCAGCGAGCCGAAAGACGCCGCGCGCGCACCGCGCATGAAGCCTGGCGAGCGGCGCGTGCATATTTTGCAAACGCTAGCGGCCATGCTCGAGTCTCCCAAGACCGAGAAGATCACCACCGCCGCGCTCGCGGCGCGCCTCGGCGTCTCCGAGGCGGCGTTGTACCGCCAGTTCGCAAGCAAGGCTCAAATGTTCGAGGCGCTCATCGAATTCATCGAGGCGACTTTCTTCGGACTGATCAACCAAATAGCGGAAAAAGAGCCGAACGGGGTGCGCCAAGCACGCGCGATCGGCATGATGCTACTCAATTTCGCGGCGAAAAATCCCGGCATGACGCGTGTGCTGACGGGCGAAGCGCTCGTGGGCGAGCACGCGCGGCTCGCCGAGCGCGTGAGCCAGGTACTCGAGCGCGTCGAAACGTCGGTCAAGCACAGTCTACGCATCGCGCTCATGGAGGCGAATCAGGCCGCGGCCGGGCACGAGCCCGATGGCTCAGCCGCCCCGCTACCGCCCGACTACGATCCCGCCATGCGGGCGAACTTGCTCGTCAGCTACGTCGTGGGCCGCTGGCACCGGTATGCGCGCAGCGGCTTCACCCGTACGCCCGCCGAGCATGCCGAGGCGCAATTGCATTTGATCCTGCACGTCTGCCCCCCGCTTTGACAGTCCGCTCGCGCGGGCGCTATGCTGCCGCGCATTGAGGGCCGCGCGGCAGCCGATTCGCGGGCATCCGGTAAGCGCCCGCGGTGAACGAAAAAAACGAACGAGAATCGGGGAACGTCATGCGGGGCGACAAATGGGTACGGGCGATGGCGCTCGTGAATGCGGCGGTACTGACGCTGGTCGCCATTGCGGCTTTGACCACCGCGGCGAAGCTGACCAGAGGCGTGGCAGGCGCTGCGCAAACCTTCGAAGGCGCACTCCTCGCCGCCGTACCTTTTGTGATGGCATGGCGCGGATTGGGCCGCAATGCGTCGCCGGGCCTGACGAATGCCGCTTGGGTCGTCAATCTGGCGACGGCCTTCCTGATGCTTGTCACGTTCGTCATCGGCGCTACGTTGAGTGGGCACGAGACCTTGGCGACTTTCCGCCCCGTTGCGCTCGGATTGCTTTTCGCCGTCAACGCCAAAGTACTCGCGCATAAGAAGGCCGAGCAGCGCAAGCGGCCTGCGCGAATCGAACCCGTCTGGGAAAACGCGAGCGAAGCCGCCGATGCGGCGGCCGGCTCGAACGCCGTCTTGACCGCCGCCCAAGAGCCGGAGCGTGCAAAACCGTCGAATTACTTCGTGCGCCACTGGCGCGGCGAACTGCCGTTGCCGGTGTCGTACTGGATCAACGGTGGCTTGCTGAGCGTCGCGTCGACGGCGATCATCGTCTCGATCAACGAGATCGAACAGCACAGTCTAGCTTCCTTGCGCCTCGTGGCATGGACGACGCTCGCGATATTGAGCGCCTCCGTTCTATCGTCGATCTGGTCGATGGTCGGCATATGGCGGTCTGCCGGACATCACGCCGCTCGGGGCGGCGCGAAGGGCTGGGCGTATGTCGCACGCTTCATGATCGTCCTCGGGATAGTGGGCGGCCTTTCGAATCTCGTGCGAACCGTGTTGCCCCAAATGCGCGTTTTCGGGCTCATCGCCATCGGCCAGGATCCCATCGGCCATTTTATCGTGAGCGTATCGCCCGACTCACGCTCGGTGATCGTGACCGGTACGTTGCGCGAGGGCTCGGCAGCCGCTATCACCCGCGTGATCGACGCCACGCCGACGGCGCAATGGCTCGTACTCAATTCGAATGGGGGCCGCGTGCTCGAGGCGCAGCAACTTGCGCGAACGGTGCGCGCACGCGGGCTCGACACCTATGTCGGAGGGCTATGCGCCAGCGCTTGCACCTTCGTCTATCTGGCAGGCAAAACACGAGCCGCATCCCCTTATGCACGTATCGGCTTTCATCAACCGACCTTCGTCGGACTCAATGCGCTGGGCCAGCAAAAGATCACGCAGGCCATGCTCGACGACTACCGCGCCGCGGGCCTACCTCCCGAGTTCATTCAGCGCATCGCCCAGACGCCGCCGAGCCAACTCTGGTATCCCCGGAGCGACGAGCTCCTCCATGCGAACGTCGTGACGGAGATACGGCGGCCTGTACGCGGCGGTCCCGTGTCGACGGGCCCATAGCGCGTTATCCGGTTTTCCGCTATGCTTTGCCGACTATTGCCTTAGGCGAGCCATGCTCCGGCGTTTGACCGGAAGCGAGGATCGCGCAAGGCGGCGCGCCGATTTGTCGACTCGATTGCGGGCGCGCGAACCCGAGCAAGTCTCGCCGGGTTCACTATAAATGCGGCTAAAGAGGTCGTCAGCCGCGCCCTGTCTCCCTCCCGCGCATTGCCGACACCGTTTAGCCGCCCTGTTAGAAGGCGGAATCCATGGAATCGATCGGCATCGTCGCTCCACAACGCATGCATTTTTCCGAGCCGCTCGCGCTTAGAAGCGGTGCATCGCTCGCAGGCTACGACCTCGTGGTCGAAACGTACGGCACGCTCAACGCGGAGCGTTCGAACGCCGTGCTCGTCTGCCACGCACTGAACGCGTCGCATCACGTTGCCGGCGTCTACGCGGACGAACCGAAAAACGTCGGCTGGTGGGACAACATGGTGGGGCCCGGCAAGCCGCTCGATACGAACCGCTTTTTCGTGATCGGCGTGAACAACCTCGGCTCGTGTTTCGGCTCGACGGGCCCGATGAGCCTCGATCCGGCCACCGGCAAGCCGTACGGCGCGCGTTTTCCGGTCGTGACCGTCGAAGATTGGGTCAATGCGCAGGCTCGCGTGGCGGACGCCTTCGGCATCGAACGCTTCGCCGCCGTCATGGGCGGCAGTCTCGGCGGCATGCAGGCCCTCGCCTGGAGCCTGATGTATCCGGACCGCCTCGGCCATTGCATCGTGATTGCGTCCACCCCCAAGCTCTCGGCGCAGAACATCGCGTTCAACGAGGTGGCGCGTTCGGCGATTCTCTCCGATCCCGATTTCCACGGCGGCGATTACTACGCGCACAACGTGAAGCCTCGGCGCGGACTGCGCGTGGCTCGCATGATCGGCCACATCACGTACTTGTCCGACGACGACATGGCCACCAAGTTCGGACGCGCTCTGCGCCGCCCAGCCGGCGGCGCAGACGACGACTATCGCTTCAGCTTCGACGTCGAATTCGAAGTCGAGTCGTACCTGCGCTATCAGGGCGACAAGTTCGCCGACTATTTCGACGCGAACACCTACCTTTTGATCACGCGCGCACTCGACTACTTCGATCCCGCGAAAGCGTTCGACGGAGACTTGACCGCCGCGCTCGCGCATACGCGTGCGCAGTACCTCGTGGCCAGCTTCACGACCGATTGGCGGTTCGCGCCGACGCGCTCGCGCGAACTCGTCAAGGCACTGCTCGATCATAAGCGGCGCGTCACGTATGCCGAAATCGACGCGCCGCACGGGCACGACGCCTTCTTGCTGGACGACGCGCGCTACCACAACGTGTTGCGCGCCTATTACGAACGCATTGCCGAGGAGGTCGGCGCATGAATCAAGCCGCTATCGATTCGCTCGCCACGCGGGCCGATTTCCGCGCGATCGCCCGCTGGGTGGAGCCCAATTCAACGGTGCTCGACCTCGGTTGCGGCGACGGCAGCTTGCTTGCCCTGCTGACCGAAGAACTCGGAGTGTCCGGCTACGGCATCGAGATCAACGATGCGGGCGTCCTCGCTTGCGTCAAGCAAGGCGTCAACGTCATTCAGCAAAACCTCGAGGACGGACTGCGCCTCTTCGAGGATGCGAGCTTCGATTTCGCGATCCTCTCGCAGACGCTACAGACGATCCACCAAACCGCCGCGATCCTTCGCGAAACCGCGCGCGTGGGCAAGGAGTGCATCGTCTCTTTCCCGAACTTCGGCTACTGGCCGCATCGGCTGTCGGTGCTTCAAGGCCGCATGCCGGTGTCGAAGTCGCTGCCCTATCAATGGCACAACACGCCGAACGTCCGGGTACTGACGATCAAGGACTTCGAAGCGCTGGCCCCCGAGGTCGGTATCGAGATTCTGGATCGCGTGGTGCTGCACGGCGGGCGCGTGGTCCGCTGGGGCGCGAACTGGCGTGGTAGTCTTGCGGTCTACCGTGTCAGGCGCGGCCCGAACGGAGCCGCCACCGCCTGAACGGACCGCATCGAAGAGGCTGACCATCAAACGAGAGATCGACCCGTCCCCGCCACACGAAAGCGCCGCGTTGAGCGCTCACGAAACGCGCCCCAAGTGGGGCGATTTCGTGAATCGGCACATGCTGATTTGCGTCTTTCTTGGCTTCACGTCGGGATTGCCGCTGTTCACGCTCGTTTATCTCGTGCAGGCTTGGTTGCGCTCGGAAGGCGTCAATCTCAAGGAAATCGGCCTATTCGCGCTGATCCAATTTCCGTACACCTGGAAGTTCGTCTGGGCGCCGCTCATGGATCGCTACGTGCCTCGGCTGCCGTTTTGGCGCCCCGGGCGCCGCCGCGGCTGGATGCTCGCCACGCAGTTGCTCGTAGCCGGCGCGATCGCCTCGCTCGGGTTCGTCTCGCCGCGCGACGCGATTTGGACCGTCGCTGCGCTCACCGCGCTCGTCGCGTTCTTCGGTGCGAGCCAAGATATCGTCATCGACGCCTACCGGCGCGAGTTGCTGACCGACACCGAGCAAGGGCTCGGCAATGCGGTACACGTGAACGCGTACAAAATCGCGGCGCTTATTCCCGGTTCGCTTTCGCTGATTTTGTCGGATCATCTGCCTTGGACGGCCGTGTTCGCCGTCACGGCCGCGTTCATGCTGCCGGGCATGGTGCTCACCCTCGTCGTGCGCGAGCCTGAAGTCCATGGCGCCCCGCCGAAGAATCTACGCGAGGCGATCGTCTCGCCGCTGGCCGAGTTCGTGACGCGAGACGGGCTGGCCGCCGCCGCACTCGTGCTCTCGTTCATCTTTCTCTACAAGCTCGGCGACACGATGGCGACCACGTTGTCGACTTCGTTTTTCCTCGACCTCGGCTTCGACAAGACTCAGATCGGCGTGATCGCAAAGACGACTGCGTTGTGGGCCAGTCTCGCGGGCGGTATCGTCGGCGGCGCGTGGCTCGTGAAGATCGGCATCGCGCGCGGGCTCTGGATCTTTGGCATCGTCCAGATTCTGTCGACGCTCGGCTTCGCCTGGCTCGCGAAGATCGGTCCTTCGCCGGCGGCGCTCGCGCTGATCTACGGCTTCGAGACGTTCGCCACCGGGCTCACGCTGGCAGCCTTCACCGCCTACATCGCGAGCACGACTGATCCCCGTTACACCGCCACTCAGTTCGCGCTGTTCACGAGCTTGGCCTCGGTGCCGCGCACGCTGGCCTCGGCCGCAAGCGGCTTTGTGGTCGCGAAGATCGGCTGGTTCGACTACTTTCTCGTTTGCGCCGCACTCGCGGCGCCCGGCATGTTGCTGTTGCCGAGGATCGCGCCATGGAGTCAACGCAGTTAGCCGCGAAGGCACGTTGCCCTCGCTGGCCGATGTTGGGCGTTGCGGCCGTCGTCCTTTGGTGCTGTCGGCCCGGGCCTAGCTGGTCCGCGACGGAAGCGGCCGATACGGCGACCGCCTCGATTGCAGCCGACGCGCCGCACGCGTCGGTCGGCTTCGGCGCAGCACGTCCGTTCCGCAATGCATTGCCGCCCCCTGTCGTCGAGGCGCAATCGCAAGCCGAATACGATCGAGTCCTCACCCGGGCCCGCGCGGCCGGCCTTCTATTGCCCGACGACGACGCGCGCGTGATGAGGCTACGGGCGCTGCTTGCCAAGCTCTCGCCGTTCGCGGCGAAATGGAGCGATCGCGCCAAAAATTGGCAATGGGAAATCAGCGTCGTTCGATCGAACGACGCCCGCATGGTCAGTCTTCCAAGCGGCAAGCTCATCGTCTACAGCGCGCTCACGCAGCATATCCGGCTTACCGACGACGAACTCGCGATGTTGTTCGGCCACGAGATGGCCCACGCGCTGCGCGAGCAAGTGCGCGAAGAGCTTGGCGAGCAGAGCGCGCCGTTCGGCTCGGTAGCGCTCTCGCGGCTATTCGGGGTGACCGAATTCGGCAACGCCTCGGCACCGGCGCCCGCCGCCCCGCTGACGGGCATCGAATTCGACGCGATCGACGAAACGGAAGCCGACGTCATCGGTACCGACATCGCCGCGCGCGCCGGCTTCGATCCGCGCGCCGCAATCGCGCTGTGGGACAAGCTGGCGCTCGCCGCCCGCGGCGGCGGAACCGGTAGCTTCATGGCAATGCACCCTTACACCACCGCCAGACGTCAAGACCTCGTCAAGCGGCTACCCGATATGCTCGCGTTATATACCAAGGCGCGGGCAGTCGCGGGCGCGCGGATTCGTATCTCGCATTAATGGCGGAAACAAAAACCCATTGCATCCCTCATCGCACCCGCTGCATTGCGAGATAGCCGAAACATCAAAGCCTTACACCTTCGCTATTCGTAATGAATCATTGTTCTCACGATAATTCCGTCCGTCTTATTTGAAGGAATTACGTCGATTACCGGCAAGTTCTACAAGACAATGCTTCTCACGCCGCCGCGCAATAACGCGTCGCCGCTCAGGATCGATGCATATCGACATCGCTCCGCATAACTCCAATTCAGCTTCAATCTCATTACGCCATTTAATCATGGCGTCGATGATTCCTTCGCGTCTTCAATGCGAATTGCGGTCCCGCTCATTAATTTACGAATCGAGAGGATCATGATGAAGACTCAATTTTCGGTAATACAACACCTTCCTTTGTTGCGCGCTTCGCGTCACCGCGCCGCGGTCGCGCTGGTCGCCGCCACGCTCGGTGTCCTCGCCCCCAACCCCCTGCGCGCGTCGACGAATCAACCGGCGACACGCGTCGATTTACGTGCCGGGGCAATACAGGGTGTCAAGACCGTGATCAACGATGTTGGGGTGCTCAGCTTCCACGGGATTCCCTATGCCGCGCCGCCCGTCGGCGATCTTCGCTGGAAGCCGCCGCAGCCGGTCGCGGCCTGGGCCGGCGTGCGCGACGCGTCTCGGTTCGGCGCACGCTGTATGCAATTACCGCTCTTTCCGACGGAATTTCGCACACGCGAAATGAGCGAGGATTGCCTTTTTTTAAACGTCTGGAAGCCGGCTCAATCGGCCGGCGAGAAACTGCCGGTGCTCGTGTATTTCTACGGCGGCGGCTTCGCCGCGGGAGACAGCTCCGAGCCGCGCTACGACGGCGGGGCCCTTGCCTCACGGGGTATGGTGACGGTCACGGTCAATTACCGGCTCGGCGTATTCGGTTTCCTGGCGATGCCGGAAATGGCGCGCGAATCTCCCAATGGCGCTGCCGGCAATTACGGCCTGCTCGATCAACACGCGGCGCTGCGTTGGGTACGCGAGAACATCGAGAAATTCGGCGGGGATCCCGATAAGGTCACGATCGGCGGCGAATCGGCGGGCTCAGTGGCCGTCAGCGCGCATTTGGCCTCGCCCGTGTCGGAAGGGCTATTCGCTCGCGCCATCGGCCAAAGCGGCGCCGGTTTCGGTCCATTGACGATTTGGTCGCGCGAAGACGCGACGACGGCGGCAGAAGCCTTCCAACGCAAGATGAACGGCGCATCGCTCAGCGAGTTGCGCAAGGTTCCCGCCCAAACCCTGTTGGATTCCACCGGCCCCAAGGACAAACCGGACTTCCTTTTTTGGCCGACCGTCGACGGTCACTTTCTGACTCGCTCGCTCGAGGACACCTATAAGGCGGGCTCACAGGCGCGCGTGCCGTTGCTCGTCGGCAGCAATTCGCACGAGGCGCCTCACACGATGATCCTCGACGCCCAGCCGCCCACGCCGCAGAACTGGCGAAACGTGCTAAAGCGCGTATTCGGACCGTTCGCGACCGATGTCCTTGCACTGTACCCCGGCAACGACGACGACGAGGTGCGACGTTCGGCGACCTCGTTGGCCAGCGACATCTTCATTAGCCACGCCACTCGCCGCTGGGTGGATGCGCATAGAGAGACGAGCGGTGCACCCGTGTACTTCTATCTTTATACGCACAAGCGTCCGCATAAACGCAATCCGGAACCGGGACAGTTGCCCGAGGACGGGGCGGTGCATAGCAGCGAGATCAAATACGCGTTGGGCACGCTTGGGCTATCGAATCGATTCGTCTGGCGACCGGAAGACCATGCCGTCTCGCGTATCTTTTCAGGCTACGTTGAGCACTTCGTGAAGACCGGCTCGCCGAACGACCCTTCGTTACCCGCGTGGCCCGCTTCACGCGAGGAACAAGGCGGCCTGCTGCGCCAGCAAATCGCCGTGGATACGAAGACGATCACCGATCTCGACACGCCGCGGCACGCGTTCCTGCGCCAGTATTACGCGGAAAATCCGCTGCTGCCCGAACATCGCCGCCGCTAGCGGCGCGCTTCGTCCCGTCGCGGCGGTCGCGATCGATCACTTGACCGTGTGTTCGTAGTCGACCGTCAGCGGCGCGTGATCGCTGAACTTGATGTCTCGGAAAATCGACGTGGCCTTGGCGGTGTCGGCAATACCGGGCGTCGCAATCTGATAATCGATACGCCACCCGACGTTCTTCGCGTACGCTTGGCCGCGGTTGCTCCACCAGGTGTATTGCTCGGGACGCGAATCGAGCCGGCGAAACACGTCGACATAGCCCACCTCGTCGAACAGCTTCGTCAACCAGGCGCGTTCTTCGGGCAGGCAGCCCGAATTCTTCTGATTGCTCTTCCAATTCTTGATGTCGATTTCTTTATGGACGATGTTCACGTCGCCGCAGACGATCACTTCGCGCTCGGCGCGCAGCGCGGCCAGATGCGGCATGAACTCGTCCATGAAGCGGAACTTGGCTTGCTGCCGCTCCTCGCCGCTCGAGCCTGACGGCACGTAGACCGAGATCACGGAAAGGTTGCCGAAACGCGCCTCGACATAACGGCCTTCGGGATCGAACTCCTCGCTTCCGAAGCCGATGACGACATCGTCGGGTTCATGCCGCGTATAAAGCCCCGCGCCGCTATAGCCTTTTTTCACCGCATGTTGAAAGTACCCCGTGAAGCCGTGCGGCGCGAGGAACTCGGGCGTCATATCGTCTTGCGAGCATTTGACTTCCTGCACGCAGACGATGTCCGCACTTTGCTTCCCGAACCACTCGAAGAAGCCTTTCTTGGCCGCCGAACGGATGCCGTTCAAGTTGGCCGAAATCACTCGCAGCATGGTCGTCCTTGTTCTGTTCTACTGGATTGAGGTATGGCGGATTGGCTGCACGGTCGCGTGCAGCGACACGGCTTCATTTGATCGTGATGCCTTGCAGCGATGCCTTCGCGGGCGGGTATTCGAGATTCAAGCCCTCGAACAGCCGCAACAGCAACGCGGCGACCATCACGTTGCGATGCGACTTCGAATCGGCCGGAATGACGTACCACGGCGCGCGCTCGGTCGACGTCGCCGCCAATGCTTGCGCATAGGCGGATTGATAGGCGTCCCAATGCTCGCGGGCCTCGAGATCGGCGAGATCGAACTTCCAGTGCTTCGTATCGTCGTCGACCCGCGCTTGCAAGCGTTCGCGCTGCTGATCCTTCGAGATGTGCAAGAAACACTTGAGGATAGCCGTGCCGGAATCGGCGAGCAGCGTCTCGAAGTGCCGGATATGGGCGTAGCGGCAATCGAGTTCGGCGTGGGTCAGCTCGCCCCGAATGCGAGGGACGAGCACATCTTCGTAATGGCTACGGTTGAAGATCGTCAACTCGCCGGCCGCCGGCGCCTGACGATGCACGCGCCACAGAAAATCGTGAGCGGCTTCCTCGGGTGTGGGTGCGCGAAAGGTCGCGATGCGCAAGCCGAGCGGATCGACCTCATGAAAAACGGCGCGAATCGTGCCGTCCTTGCCGCTCGTATCCATCCCCTGCAAGACGAGCAAGACACGCTCGCGACGCTGGGCATGCAAACGCTCCTGCATCTCGTCGAGCTTGACGGCATAGCCCGCCAAACGCTCACGGTCGGCTTGCTTCGAACCTGCCGAGAAGGGCTTCACGCCCGGATCGAAATCGGCAAGCGAGAAGGTCTTTTCTGCTTTTTCTGCTTTGTCTCCGTCGTAAAACGGGACTCGAAAGTCGTCCAATCGCGCGCGCTTGCCCATGCCCTCTTATGCCTTCTTGGTTGGTCAGACCGGGCCGGCGCTCGCAGCGCCGGCCAACCGCCTTCGTTCGTCCGCTCAGGACAGCTTCTTCTTGAGCAATTCGTTGACCTGCTGAGGATTGGCCTTGCCCTTCGTTGCCTTCATGGCTTGGCCGATCAGTGCGTTGAACGCTTTTTCCTTGCCCGCGCGGAATTCTTCGACCGATTTCTGGTTGGCGGCCAGTACCTCGTCGATGATCGCTTCCAATGCGCCCGTATCGGAAATCTGCTTCAAGCCCTTCGCTTCGATGATGCGATCGGCCGCGCCCTCGTCGCCGGCCTTTTCCTCCCAGATCGCCAGGAAGATTTCCTTCGCGATCTTGTTCGAAATCGTACCGTCGGCAATCCGCTGCAACACAAGCGCGAGTTGCGCGGCGGAGACGGGGCAGGCATCGATCTCGAGGCCGTCTCGATTGAGCTGCGACGACACTTCGCCCATCAGCCAGTTCGCGGCGCTCTTCGCCTGCGACGGCCCCGCCTTCGCGACGACGGCCTCGAAGTAACCGGCCATCGCCTTGCTCGAGGTCAACACGGCCGCATCGTAAGGCGTCACGCCGTATTGCTCGGCGAAGCGCTGCTGCATGGCCGCCGGCAACTCGGGCATCTCGCCCTTCACCCGCTCGATCCATGCCGCGTCGATGACGAGCGGCATCAGGTCCGGGTCGGGGAAGTAACGGTAATCGTGCGCGTCTTCCTTGCTGCGCATCGAACGCGTTTCGCGGCGATCGGGATCGTAAAGACGCGTTTCCTGCACCACGGTGCCGCCGTCTTCGATCAACTCGATCTGACGGCGCACTTCGTACTGAATCGCCTCTTCGAGAAAGCGGAACGAGTTCAGGTTCTTGATCTCGGCACGCGTGCCGAACGCTTCTTGGCCCTTGGGGCGCACCGAAACGTTCGCATCGCAGCGGAACGAGCCTTCCTGCATGTTGCCGTCGCAGATGCCGAGCCATACGACGAGCGCGTGCAGCGACTTGGCATAGGCGACGGCCTCGGCGGCGCTACGCATCTCGGGTTCGGTGACGATTTCGAGCAGCGGCGTACCGGCGCGATTCAGGTCGATTCCCGTCATGCCGGCGAAGTCTTCGTGCAGCGACTTGCCCGCGTCTTCCTCGAGGTGCGCGCGCGTCAAGCGAATCGTCTTCTCGTAGGCGGCAATGCCGGCCTTTTCGTTGGCGGGCACCTGAATCGTGACAGTGCCGCCTTGCACGACCGGAATCTCGTACTGGCTGATCTGGTAGCCCTTCGGAAGATCCGGATAGAAGTAGTTCTTGCGCGCGAAAATGCTGCGCGGCGCGACCGTGGCGCCGATCGCGAGGCCGAAGCGAATCGCGCGTTCCACGGCTCCGCGATTGGCGACGGGCAGCACACCCGGCAATGCCAGGTCGACCGGGCACGCTTGCGTATTCGGGGCTGCGCCGAAACGCGTCGATGCACCCGAGAAGATTTTCGAGACGGTCGACAGTTGCGCATGCGTCTCAAGACCGATGACGACTTCCCACTCCATGTTCATGCCTCCCGCGAAGCCGCTTGCGGCGCTTGGCGTTGCCAGTCGGTCGCGCGTTGGAACGCGTCGGCGATTTGCAGCATACGGGCCTCGTCGAAATAATTGCCGATGATTTGCAGGCCGACCGGGCGGCCCGCGTTCGCGCCCGTGCCGAAGCCGCACGGCACGCTCATGCCGGGCAGGCCGGCCAAGCTGACCGAAAGCGTGTAAATGTCAGCCAAATACATTTGCACGGGATCGTCGCCCTTGGCGCCGATATCCCACGCGACGGAAGGCGCCACGGGACCCATGATGAAGTCGCACTCTTTGAACGCTTCCTGGAAGTCCTGCGCGATGATGCGCCGGATTTTCTGAGCTTGCAGGTAGTAAGCGTCGTAGTAGCCGTGCGAGAGGACATAGGTGCCGACGAGAATCCGGCGCTTGACCTCGGGGCCGAAGCCTTGCGCGCGCGACTTCTTGTACATGTCGAGCAGATCGCGATACTCGCTAGCGCGATGGCCGTAGCGCACGCCGTCGAAACGCGAGAGGTTCGAGGAGGCCTCGGCCGGGGCAATCACGTAGTACACGGGGATCGAAAGCTCGGTCTTCGGCAGCGACACGGGCACGAGCGTGGCGCCGAGCGCCTCGTATTGCGCGAGCGCGGCGTCCACGGCCGCGCGCACGTCTTGCGCCAAGCCCTCGCCGAAGTACTCCTTGGGCAAGCCGATGCGCATGCCTGTAAGCGGCCGGCCGGCCGGGGCGCCGGCCGAGAACGGTTGTCCGATCAGACGCGTGTAGTCTTCGTCGGGGCGTTGCAGGCTCGTCGAGTCGCGCTCGTCGAAGCCGGCCATCGCGCCGAGCAGCAGCGCGCAATCGGCGGCGCTGCGCGCGATCGGACCGCCTTGATCGAGCGACGAGGCGAACGCGATCATCCCATAGCGCGAAACGCGCCCATAGGTGGGCTTGATGCCCGTCACACCCGAGAACGATGCGGGCTGGCGAATCGAACCGCCGGTATCGGTGGCCGTCGCCGCCGGGGCGAGGCGCGCGGCCACGGCAGCGGCCGAGCCGCCCGACGAACCGCCCGGCACCGCGCGCTCGTCCCACGGATTGCGCACTGCGCCGAATGCGGAGTTCTCGTTGGACGAACCCATCGCGAACTCGTCCATATTCGTTTTGCCGAGCGTCACCATGCCGGCGCGCGCGAGGCGCTCGACGACAGTGGCGTCGAACGGACTTTCGTAGCCCGCGAGCATTTTAGAGCCGGCCGTCGAATGCCAGCCGCGCGTGACGAACACGTCCTTGTGCGCAACGGGCACACCCGTGAGCGGGCCGCCTTCGCCGCGCGCAAGCCGCGCATCGGCTTCGCGCGCTTGGGCGAGCGTGAGCTCCGGGTCGACTTCGATGAAGGCGTTCAGTTCGCGCGCCGCGTCGATGCGCTGAAGATAGAGCTGCGCGAGCTCAACGGCGGACGTCGCGCGGCTTGCGAGCGCGCTCGCAAGCTCGCTCAAACTTTTCTCGTACATATTGGTTCTTTCCGTAGATCCTGCAAGCCCGAAGGGCGGTTACTCGATCACCTTCGGGACCAGATACAGTCCCTCTTGTACGGCGGGCGCGCAACGCTGAGCGGCATCGCGATCGACCGTTTCGGTGACGGCATCCTCGCGCAAACGCAGCGCGACGTCCTCGATCTGTTCGATCGGGTGCGCGAGCGGCGCGATGCCGGAGGTATCGACGGCCTGCATCCGCTCGACGAGCCCGAAAAACTCGTTGAGTTGAGCGAGGGTGTGCTCGCAGTCGGCATCGGCCAATTCGAGCCGCGCGAGATGGGCGATGCGTTTCACATCGGTCAGGGTCAAAGCCATGTGTTCCACCGGAAACGAGGACTTCAGCGCAACGCGGAAAAAACGTCTGTTGCGCCAGTGGTTTAGGGCGTCGGATCGTGCCCTCGACGAGGGGGCCGGGAACGGCAAAAAGGACCGCCCGTTTACTACAAATAGGTCGAAATTATAAGGTATCATTACGCGTTCGAACCAAACCCGGACCGGCCCCGCCTCTGGCCACTCGGCGCCTCAACAATAAGCCGCCGCCTCGCGAGCCGCGGCCTCCGGTCGAATTCATTGCAGCTTCGCGCTCGCGTGGCGGCGCTCGAACGGCAGCCGCCCAGACCCGAAGCTTTTATTTTTTTCCGCCGCCGCGCGGCGCCATCACGGCGAAGCCCGGCCTCTCCCGCGAGACAGGAATTTCATGTTCGGCTTTTTGCGCAGCTACTTCTCCAACGACCTTGCGATCGACCTCGGCACCGCCAATACGCTGATCTATATGCGCGGCAAAGGCATCGTCCTTGACGAGCCGTCCGTGGTCTCGATCCGCCAGGAAGGCGGCCCCAACGGTAAGAAAACCATTCAAGCGGTCGGCCGCGAAGCAAAACAAATGCTCGGCAAGGTGCCGGGTAACATCGAAGCGATCCGTCCGATGAAAGACGGCGTCATTGCCGATTTCACGGTCACCGAGCAGATGATCAAGCAGTTCATCAAAACGGCCCACGAATCGCGCATGTTTTCGCCCTCGCCGCGCATCATCATCTGCGTGCCCTGCGGTTCGACGCAAGTCGAGCGCCGCGCGATCAAGGAAGCGGCACATGGCGCCGGCGCCTCGCAGGTCTATCTGATCGAAGAGCCGATGGCGGCCGCGATCGGCGCGGGCCTGCCCGTGTCGGAAGCGACGGGTTCGATGGTCGTCGATATCGGCGGCGGCACGACGGAAGTCGGCGTGATCTCGCTGGGCGGCATCGTTTATAAGGGCTCGGTTCGCGTCGGCGGCGATAAGTTCGACGAAGCGATCGTCAACTACATTCGCCGCAACTACGGCATGTTGATCGGCGAGCAAACGGCCGAAGCCATCAAGAAGGAAATCGGCTCCGCGTTCCCGGGCTCCGAAGTCAAGGAAATGGAAGTCAAGGGGCGCAATCTGTCGGAAGGTATCCCGCGCAGCTTCACGATTTCGAGCAACGAAATTCTCGAAGCGCTGACCGATCCGCTCAACCAAATCGTCTCCTCGGTCAAGATCGCCCTCGAGCAAACGCCGCCGGAACTCGGTGCCGATATCGCCGAGCGCGGCATGATGCTCACGGGCGGCGGCGCGCTGCTGCGCGATCTCGATCGTCTGCTCGCCGAGGAAACGGGCCTGCCCGTGCTCGTCGCCGAGGATCCGCTCACGTGCGTCGTGCGCGGATCCGGCATGGCGCTCGAGCGCATGGACAAGCTCGGCAGCATCTTCTCGTACGAGTGACGTTGCAGGCATATTCGGCGCGCACGCCTCGCTCCCCATGGATCGAGCGTTGATGCGCGCCGCGTCAATCCCCGCCAACGTTCACGCTTTCGGCGTCGACCATGGAATACAGTCCGCCGCCTCTATTTAAGCAAGGTCCGTCCGCGCTCGCGCGGCTCATCTTCTTCGTCGTCCTCTCGCTGGTGCTGCTGGTTTCCGATGCACGCTTCAAGACGCTCGAAGTCGTGCGCGCCGTGCTCGATGCGGGGCTCTACCCGTTGCAGCGCGTCGCGCTCTTGCCGCGCGACCTCGTCCTCGGCGCGGCGCAGTTCGCCGTCGCCAACAACACGCTGCGGCGGGACAACCAAACGCTCGCCACCAAGAATCTTCAGCTTTCGCTGCAAGCGAACCAAGTGGCGACCCTCGCGGCTGAAAACGCCCATCTGCGCGCGCTGCTCAGCCTCTCGCGCAATGTCGCGACCCAATCGATCCCCGCCGATGTGCAATACGGCATGCGCGATCCGTTCACGCAAAAGGTCGTGATCGGCCGCGGCTCGCAGCAAGGCGTGCAAAACGGCTCGCCCGTCGTCAGCGAGGACGGCATGATCGGGCAGGTCACGCGCGTGTTCCCGATGCAATCCGAGGTCACGCTGCTGACCGACAAGGACCAAGCCGTACCGGTCGAGGTCGTGCGCACGGGATTGCGCAGCGTCGTCTACGGCACGGCGGCGGGCGATACGCTCGAGTTGCGGTTCGTCCCCATCAGCGCCGACGTGGTCGCCGGCGACGAACTCGTGACGAGCGGGCTCGACGGCGTTTATCCCGAAGGCTTGCCTGTCGCTAAGGTCGTGCGGGTCGACAAGCAAGCCGATACGGCATTCGCGCGCGTCGTATGCGCACCGGTCGCGGCGGTGCGCGGTGCACGCGATGTGCTCGTGCTGCACTATCAAAGCGACGTGCCGCCGCGCCCAGAGGTGCCCGAGGCGACATCGACGGGAAAAGACGCTAAGGGTAAAAAAGCCGCGAAGGCCGCCGAGAAAGGGGCTGAAAAGCCGGCGGGCAAAGCGGCGAAGGCGGAAGACAAAGCCGGCGAGCCGAAGCCCGAAGACAAAAAGGCGACCGACAAGGCCGAGAGCAAGCCGGCCGATCAGCGCGCCGCGCCGGCAAAGGCCGACGCCCAAGCCCACAGCGCGACTGCCGCGCGCGCCGCCTCGGGAGCCCATTGATGAATCGTCCGCAGTACATCCTGCTGCCGGTCAATCCGTACTTCATCGCGTTCAGCCTCGCCGCGGCGTTTTTGCTGAACCTCATGCCGTGGGGCCGCTTGATCGGCATCCCCGATTTCGTCGCGCTCGTCCTGCTGTTTTGGAACGTCCATCAGCCGCGCAAAGTCGGCATGGGTATCGCGTTCTTTCTAGGGCTCTTGATGGACGTGCACGATGCAAGCCTGCTCGGCGAGCACGCGCTCGCCTACACGTTGCTTTCATACGGCGCCATCACGATCCACCGGCGCGTCCTCTGGATGCCGCGCGGCCTACAAGTTTTCGCGGTCGCGCCGCTGCTCGTCGTCGCGCAACTCGTACCGTTCGTCACCCGGTTGCTGACCGGCGCCGGATTTCCCGGCTGGGGTCAACTCGTGCACGGTTTCGTCGAAGCCGCGCTATGGCCCCTCGCCTGTTCGCTGCTTCTGATGCCGCAGCGCCGCCCGGCCGATCCGGACGACACGCGGCCCATTTAAGCGCCTGAGAGCCGACCCGAGCGCTCGTTCGTGAGCGCGTTTCGCACAGAAGCATGACGGAATTCAAAAACACTCAGCAGCAGCTCTCGAAGTTTCGCTTCCGCGTGGCGGCGGCGGGCCTGTTCGTGCTCGCCTGCTTCGGGCTGTTGATCGTGCGCTTTCTGTTCCTACAGGTTTGGCATTACAGCAAGTATTCGCTGCAAGCCGAGGAAAACCGCATTTCCGTTGCGCCGATCGTGCCCAATCGCGGCATCATCACCGATCGCAACGGCGTCGTGCTCGCGCGCAACTACTCCGCCTATACGCTCGAAATCACGCCCTCGAAGCTGAACGACACGCTCGATCACGTCATCGACCAACTCTCGGGCGTCGTCGAAATCGATGCGCGAGATCGCCGCCGTTTCAAAAAGCTGCTCGAGGATTCGAAGAATTTCGAAAGCCTGCCGATCCGCACGCGGCTGACCGACGAGGAAGTCGCGCGCTTCACGGCGCAGCGGTTCCGCTTCCCCGGCGTGGACGTGCGCGCGCGGCTGTTCCGCCAATACCCGCTCGGCACCACGGCCGCGCACGTGATCGGCTATATCGGCCGCATTTCTCAGCGCGATCAGGAGAAGATCGACGCTGCCAGCGAACAGAACGACAGCGATCCCGACCATTACGATCCGCGGCTCGATGCGAACAACTACAAGGGCACCGATTACATCGGCAAGATCGGCGTCGAGCAAAGTTACGAAGCCGAATTGCACGGCTTGACCGGTTTCGAGGAAGTCGAAGTCACGGCCGGCGGCCGCCCCGTGCGCACGCTCTCGCGCACGCAGGCGACGCCGGGCAACAATCTCGTGCTCTCGCTCGATATCGGCTTGCAAGAGGTGGCCGAGCAGGCGTTCGCGGGCAAGCGCGGCGCGCTCGTCGCGATCGAGCCGGCGACGGGCGACGTGCTCGCATTCGTCTCGGCGCCGAGTTTCGATCCGAATGCGTTCGTCGACGGAATCGACCAGCAGACCTGGGACGAGCTGAATAATTCGCCCGATCACCCGCTCCTGAATCGTCCGCTGCACAGCGCCTATCCTCCGGGCTCCACCTACAAACCGTTCATGGCGCTCGCGGCGCTTACCTTGCACAAGCGCACGCCCGAATGGGGTTTTCACGATCCCGGCTTCTACCAGTTCGGCGGGCACACGTTCCGCAACGACGTCCCGCAAGGCCAGGGCTGGATCGACATGAACCGCGCGATCATGGTGTCGAACGACACCTATTTCTACATGCTCGCGCATGACCTCGGCGTGGACGCGATCGCCAAGTTCATGAAGCCTTGGGGTTTCGGGCAGATCACGGGCATCGACATCACGGGCGAGGCGCGCGGCATCTTGCCGTCGACCGATTGGAAACGGAAAGCCTACCGCAAGCCCGAGCAGCAGCGCTGGTACGAAGGCGAGACGATCAGTCTCGGTATCGGCCAGGGCTACAACTCGTTCACGATGCTGCAACTCGCGCACGCCACGGCGACACTCGCGAATGACGGCACGATCATGCGGCCCCACCTCGTGAAGGAAATCGAAAATCCGATCACGCGCGATATGCGCCTCACGGTGCCGCACGAGAGCGGGCGCATCGACGTCAGCCAAGCCGACATCGACGTCGTCAAACGCGGCATGGAAGCGGTGACCGACAATCCCTCCGGCACAGGCTACGAAGTGTTCCGCAACGCGCCTTATCTCGTGGCGGGCAAAACCGGGACGGCCCAGGTCTATTCGCTGCAAGGCGCGAAGTATCACGGAGGATCGATTCCCGAACGCTTGCGCGACCACTCGCTATTCATCGCATTCGCGCCGGCCGACCATCCGACGATCGCCGTGGCTTGTATCGTCGAAAATGGCGGCTGGGGTGCCAGCGCCGCAGGCCCGATCGTGCGCCGCGTCCTCGACTACTACCAGTTGCAACGCGGCAAGCCGGGCGTGCTGCAAGCGGCCGTCGCGCAAGCGGCTTCGGCCACGCAGGCGATCGCGGGCCCCGTGATCGGCGCATCCGATACCGAGGACGGCACCGCCGCTCCCGTGAAGGTTGCGGCCGGATTCAAACCGCTACCGGTCCCGGCCGTGTCGGCTCAAGCGCCGCGCGACGCGTCGGCGCCGTTGATCGCATCGGACGTCATCGGCGCAGCGCCGGCGGCATCGGTGCCCGCCGCTGCGGTAAGCGCGCCGGACAAAGACGCGGCCGTAAAGACCGACGGCGGCACCGCGGAAAAACCGAGCACGGCCGCCAGCGCGGCCAGCACGACGGTGTCGGTATCGGCAGTCGAAGCGATGCGCCGCTTGCGAAGCGGGCCGGCCTCGGGAACGACGGGCCGCCAACCGCCCCCGGCGCCGAGAAAGCGGCGCGCACCGCGGCCCGACGCTGCCGCCAGCGACGCCGTGGCGCCGCGCGAAACGGCCAGCGAAACAGGCAGCGATGCGGCGGCCCCCGCGCCGGCCGCATCCGGCACCAACGAATAACGGAGAGAGGCATGCCCTTCGACAAGCGCGCCTGGCTCGAACGCTTCAAGAAAATGTTTTTCGGATTCGATCGTCCGCTCGCGCTGACGGTCTTCTTGCTGCTGTGCGTCGGTATCGTCACGCTGTACAGCGCAAGCATCGACGTGCCCGGGCGCGTCGAGGATCAACTGCGCAACATCTTGCTGACGTTCGTGCTGATGTGGGTGCTGGCCACCATTCCGCCGCAGACGCTGATGCGCTTTGCGGTCCCGCTCTATACGTTCGGGGTGGCGCTGCTCGTCGCCGTGGCGATTTTCGGCATCACAAAGAAGGGGGCCAAGCGCTGGATTAACGTGGGCGTCGTCATCCAGCCCTCCGAGATCTTGAAGATCGCGACGCCGCTGATGCTGGCGTGGTACTACCAGCGCCGCGAAAGCTCGATCCGATGGTACGACTTCGTCGCCGGCTTCGCGATCTTGCTCATACCCGTGGGACTGATCGCGAAACAGCCCGATCTCGGCACGGCCGTGCTCGTGTTCGCCTCGGGGCTATTCGTCATCTATTTCGCCGGCCTCTCGTTCAAGTTGATCGTGCCCGTGCTCGTCGCCGCCATCATCGGCATCGGCCTCGTCGCGACGTTCCAGGACAAGATCTGCCAGCCGCAGGTGCAATGGCCGTTGATGCACGACTACCAGAAGCATCGCATCTGCACGTTGCTCGATCCGACATCCGATCCGCTCGGCAAGGGCTTCCATACGATCCAGGCCGTGATCGCGATCGGCTCGGGCGGCCCACTCGGCAAGGGCTGGCTCAAGGGAACGCAGGCGCACCTCGACTTCATCCCCGAAAAGCATACCGACTTCATTTTTGCGGTCTTCTCGGAGGAATTCGGCCTTGCCGGCGAGCTTGTATTGCTTACGCTCTATACGGCGCTGATCGCACGCGGGTTGTACATCGCGGCCAACGGCGCGACGCTCTTCGGCCGGCTGCTTGCCGGATCGCTAACGATGGCGTTTTTCACGTACGCGTTCGTCAATGTCGGCATGGTGAGCGGGGTGTTGCCCGTCGTCGGCGTGCCGCTTCCCTTCATGAGCTACGGCGGCACGGCGCTCACGACGCTCGGGATCGCCGTCGGCCTCATCATGAGCGTCGGTCGTCAAAAGCGTTTGATGAAAAGTTGAGCGCGCCGATGCGCGCGCCCATATTCCTGTCTTCCGGGTCCTACTTCGCCCCCTGCCTTTTGGCCTCTTTCTGCAACGCCTGGCTCAGTTCCTGATACTTGAGCCGGGCCGCCGGATCGCCCTGGGCCGCCGCCGCCGCATAGTAAGCACGGGCAACGTTCAAATTGCGCTGCACGCCGTCGCCGCCCAGTTCATAAAATGAGCCGGTCACGTACTGCGCAGTCATATCGCCGCCTTCCGCCGCCTTCTTGTACCAGACAAACGCCTGGGCGTTATCGCGCGGCGTGCCGCGGCCGTCGAGGAATTGATTCGCGAGCGCGAGCTCCGCTTGCACGTGCCCTTGCTGCGCCGCCTTGAGGAACCATTCGTGCGCCACGGCCGGGTCGCGCGTGACGAAGTCGCCGTCGTCGTACATCTTTCCGTAGACGTATTGCGCATGCGACATATTCGCCTCGGCGGCCTTGAGCAGCCATTTACGGCCCTCGCCCACGTCGGCGGCCGTACCTTCGCCGTTCAGAAGCATCATCGCGTAGTTGAATTCGGCGAGACGGTTGCCGCGATCGGCCGCATGGTGAAATTCCTTGAGCGCCGCGCCGAAATTGCCGGCGTTGTAGTCGGCAACGGCGGTCTGCGTTTCGTCGTCGACGACGGTTTCGCCCTGGGATTGCGCCGGGGTCTGCGCATGCGCGACACCGGCCCAGAACCAAGCACCGAGGGCAAGCGCCAGTATCGAGAGTCGCCGGGCTTTCGTCTTACGAGCTGTCATGACCTCATCTCCTGCAATGCCGCTCGCGTCGCGCGCACGAGCCAGATCACGTCGGCGGCGAGCGCGATGACCGCGAACCCGGCGTCGCGATATTGGCGCGCGCTCGCAACGTCGAGCGCAAAAATGCCGGCAGCAATTCCGGCCTTGGCGGCGGCATCGCGCACGCGCGCAATCGCTGCCTGCACGTCGGGATGCTTCGAGTCCCCGAGATGCCCAAGGCTGGCGGCCAAATCGGCGGGGCCCACGAACAGGCAATCGACGCCGGGCGTAGCGGCAATCGCGTCGACCTCCTCGAGCGCCCGTGCCGATTCGATTTGCACGATCGTCGCGATCTGCGTATTCGCGCTTTGCACATAGTCGCGACGCGCCCCAAACGCTGCCGCGCGAACCACGCCGGCGACGCCGCGCAGGCCGTCGGGCGCGTCGGCGCCCGGATATCGCGTGAGGCGAACCGCGTGCGCGGCATCCGTGGCCGATTCGATGTTCGGGAACATCACCGTCCGGGCGCCCGCGTCCAGAACACGCTTGACGAGCCAGCCCTCACGCGCCGGCACCCGGACAATCGGTTCGGTCGGCAAGTGTGCGGCCGCAATCGCGCGAAGTTGTGCACTCACGTCGGCCGAGTCGTTCGGCGCATGTTCCATATCGATGCAAAGCCAGTCGAAACCCGCATGGGCAAGCGCCTCGGCCGCATCGGCGCTCGCGAGCGAGAGCCACAAGCCGACCAGGGGCTCGCGGTCTTTCAAACGCTGCTTGAGGGAATTCGTCAGCGCGCTCATCGGGATCCCTCCCGCGCGCGCAAGGGGGTCACCGAACGGCTTGCGCTCGGGGATGCAGCGACCGGCATGTCTCGCTCCTTGGTTTATCGTCTGTTGGGCGCGTCGCCGTGCGACACAGGCCCTCGGTCGATAATACGCCGAGAATAAGGGTTCGGATGCAAGGTGGAGCGGGGGAACCCGCGCCGGTGCCGGCCACAGCAACCCGCGGGCGCGGGCCGGGAGCGGCCCGGATGCGAAGCGAAGGTTAGGCGGCGTTGTCGCGCACGACATCCGCCCAGCAGTTGGGCGTTTCGTAGAGACGGACCCGGTGCAATCGCAGATTGACGCCGTAGTGGGCGTCGTAGACCTGGGCGAGCACGTCGAAGGCGACGGCGGCCAGATTTTCGACGGTGGGAATGCGATCGAGAACCACGGTTTTGTGTTCCGGCATCGATTCGAGGAACTCGCGCACGCGCGCATCGCCCTCGAACACGAGGAACGCATGGTCCCAGCGGCTCACCAGGTGTTCCATCGCAAGCGATTTGACGTCGGCGAAATCCATCACCATGCCGCGATCGGGCGCGCCTTCCGTTTCCACGACATCGCCTTGCAACGTGATTTCGAGCACGTAGCGGTGCCCGTGCAAGTTACGGCACTGGCTGCGGTGGTCGGGAATGCGGTGTCCCGCATCGAATTCGAGTTTTCGGGTAATCGTCAGCACGGTGAATCAGGGAATGTTCAGATACTTGTGAGTCTGCATCGAGAGCCGCCAGCGTGGGTGACGCTTGCACCAATCGATCGCGAGGCGCGTGTTCAAATCGCGCGAGGGTCCATCCATCGGCTGCACGAGAAAATACTCGAAATCGAGCGCAGCGTACTCGGCTAGACGCTGTCTCTCTTGCGGCACGACAACCTTGAGTTCGTTGCCCTTCGTGACGACGAGCGGCGCATCGGCCTTCGGACTGACGCAAACCCAGTCGATCGACTCGAGCACGGGCAGCGAACCGTTCGTCTCGATCGCCACCTCGAAGCCGGCCGCATGCAGTGCGGCGACGAGCGGCTCATCCATCTGTAGCATGGGCTCGCCGCCGGTGCAGACGACGAACCGGTTGGCTTCGCCATCGGGCCAGAGCGACGCGATTGTTTCCACTAGTGCCTGCGCGTCGCGGTATTTGCCGCCGTTCTCGCCGTCGGTGCCGACGAAGTCCGTATCGCAAAAGCGGCAGACGGCACTCGCGCGATCCTCTTCGCGCCCGGACCACAAGTTGCAACCGGCAAACCGGCAGAACACCGCGGGCCGACCCGCATTCGCGCCTTCGCCTTGCAACGTGTAGAAAACTTCCTTAACCGCGTACGTCATGCCGCTTCTTTCATCCATCTCGATTTTGGACCGCCCCACAGTGGATCGGTCCGGCTTCTCGCCGCTGCGCCTTACGCCGGTTCGGTGACCTTTTCGCCGGCGAGGAATGCTTCGTAGCCACGCTTGCGCAGGCGGCAAGCCGGGCACTCGCCGCAGCCGAAGCCCCAGGCGTGCAACTCCGCGCGCTCGCCGAGATAACAGGTGTGCGTCTCGACGCGCACGAGCTCGACGAGCGCGTCGCCGCCGAGATCGCGCGCGAGACGCCACGTATCGGCCTTGTCGAGCCACATCAGCGGCGTCTCGACGACGAAGCGGCTATCCATGCCCAGGTTCAGCGCGACTTGCAGCGCCTTCATCGTGTCGTCGCGGCAATCGGGGTAGCCCGAGAAGTCCGTTTCGCACATCCCACCGACGAGCACCGATAGGCCCCGGCGGTAAGCGACCGCCGCCGCGATCGTCATAAACATCAGGTTGCGGCCCGGCACAAACGTGTTGGGCAAACCGTTTGCGGAGGATTCGATTTGAATCTCGCGCGTCATCGCCGTTTCGCTGATCGCACCGAGCACGGACAGATCGATCATATGGTCTTCGCCCAGGCGCTCGGCCCACTGCGGGAACGCCCGACCGATCGCCTCTCGCACGCCGTCGCGGCACTCGAGTTCCACCCGGTGGCGCTGGCCGTAGTCGAAACCGAGCGTCTCGACCGTCTCATAGCGCTCGAGCGCCCAAGCCAGACACGTGGTGGAGTCTTGGCCGCCCGAAAACAGCACGAGCGCGCCATGCTTAGCGTCTGTCCGAATCACCGTGATCACTCCGTGGGCCGTCAATATTGGGTGAGCGCACGGCGTGTGCCGGCGCGGGTGCGCGGCGCTCGGCCACGCGGTGCTTGCAGTATATGCTTCGCCTTCGAGCGTCGAGCTGCCTGGCGCTTATACCGTGCAGTAGAGGGCGCCGTGGTACACGTCCGCCCGATTATGTGCGAATGCGGGCGTAATTTCGGGCAGTGGCTTCGGGCGCTAACTTCGGCTTAGCGGACCGTTGCGAAGCGCGGCTGACGAAAAACCCGTCATTATAGCCGGATGCGTGAGGGCCATGCATGGGGCGCATCGCAAGCGCCATATGGTCGGTTCACGGCAGGCGCCCTAGCCGCGTCGGCCCGAATCGAGCGCAACTCGATGAGCCTGTCGTCGAGCCAAAGAAAAGAAGCGGCGAAAAACAAAAAGCCCAACGGATTAGGTTGGGCTTTTTGCTTGAATCAAGTGGTGGCCTGGGGCGGAATCGAACCACCGACACGCGGATTTTCAATCCGCTGCTCTACCAACTGAGCTACCGGGCCACGAAGAAGCGAGAGTATAGCAAGGAGATTTACGGCACTCAAGCATTTTTTCGCTGAAGTTTTTTCTTGCCGCTCGCACCGCATCGACACCGCGAGCAACCCGCTGTCATTCCCCTTTATTCTTGCTCAGATCGACGCCCAGCTGCTTGAGCTTGCGGTACAAATGCGTCCGCTCGAGCCCCGTCTTTTCCGCAACCCGCGTCATGCTGCCGTTCTCGCGCGCCAAGTGGTACTCGAAGTAAGCCCGCTCGAACGCATCGCGCGCATCGCGCAACGGAATGTCGAAGGAGATCGACGCTGCCTGCGTCGCGACTGGACTTGCCGCTACCGCATCGACCGCGAGCATCGGCAACGCGACCGCCGCCGCGACCGATGTCGAGTTCGCCGGCGCAGCGGTCTTGACCACGCTCGCGCCGGCGATCGGCGCGACCGCGCTGCCTCGCGCAAGCCCTTGCTCGACCGCCTTCAACAGCTTTTGCAGCGCGATCGGCTTTTCCAAGAAGTTCAGTGCACCGATCTTCGTCGCCTCGACGGCCGTGTCGATCGTCGCATGCCCGGACATCATGATCACAGGCATCGTCAGCAGCCCTTTCGCCGCCCACTCCTTGAGCAACGTCACGCCGTCGGTGTCGGGCATCCAAATATCGAGCAGCACGAGATCGGGTGCCTGACGCAAACGGAAATCGCGCGCATGCTGCGCGTTTTCCGCTACCTCGACGGCATGTCCTTCGTCGCTCAGGATTTCCGAGAGCAATTCTCGGATGCCCATTTCGTCGTCTACCACCAGGATGGTCGCCATTTATGCTGCCCTTGTCTGCGCTATTGCTTTTGTCGTCCCCGACGCCGTGCCGCCATTCGAGGTCGAGCCTCGCACGGGTGCTGCGTCGTCTGCCAATTGCAGGAACAAAATCGAGATCTGCGCACCTTCGATTGCTTCGCCTGCTTTCACACGATTCCGAATATCGATCCGTGCGCCGTGTTCGTCGACGATCTTTTTGACCATCGCAAGTCCAAGGCCTGTCCCTCTCGCTTTCGTCGTCACGTACGGTTCGAACGCACGCGTCAGAATACGGGCGGGAAAGCCCGGGCCGTTATCGGTTACTGTCAGGCGAACCGCGACGCGAACTTTGCCCTGGGCGTCGGGGTCGCCATATTCTACTGTCTTGGTTTCGATGACGACACGCGGGCTTGCGATATCGGCCACCGCATCCTGCGCGTTTTGCAGCAGGTTATGGATCACCTGGCGCAATTGCGTCGCATCGCCGCGAATCACCGGCAACGTCGATAGCTCGGCCGTGATCGCGCTCTTACCTTCTTCCACGCCGTACAAAGCCAGCACCTCGGTAACGAGCTCGTTCAGCTGCAAGTTCGCGAGGACTGCCGGCGGCGTGCGTGCGTAGTCGCGGAAATCGTCCACCATTTGCTTCATCGCCGCGACTTGATTGACGATGGTCGTGGCGCCGCGCTTGAGCACGTCGGCATCGCTCGGCGAGAGTTTATCGGCCAGCTTCATCTGCAATCGTTCCGCCGAAAGCTGAATCGGCGTGAGCGGATTCTTGATCTCGTGCGCGAGCCGGCGCGCCACTTCACCCCATGCCGCCGACCGCTGCGCCGAGATGACATCGGAGATGTCGTCGAACACCACCACGTAGCCGGCCGTGCCCGCCTCGTCGCTGCCTTCCGGCGGCGTGGCCGCCAGAAGTCGCGTGCCGCGTACGAGCAATGTGAGCGGTTCGGTCTCGCCCGGCACCGACACGGCGACCTGCTGCTGCCAATGACCGCCGTCGTCGACGCCGCCCCCGCTCGCCGCCTCGCGATCTGCGAAGGCCTTGCGCACCAGTACGGAAAACTCCGCGAGCGCGCCGATTTGCTCCAGCGAGGCACCGAGCATGCCTTGGAACGGCTGCCGGAAAATCCGCTCCGCGCCGCGATTGGCCGTGGTCAACCGGAATTGCCGGTCGAGCACGAACACGCCGGCCGTCAGATTGGCCAAGATGCTTTCGAGGTAGGCCTTCGAATGCTCGAGCGCCACCCGGTTGCGCTCGACCGCGGCGCGGGCCTCCGACAATTGGCGCGTCATTGCATTGAACGACTGCGTGAGAAAGCCGAGTTCGTCACGCGATTTGATCTCGCGTTTGGGCGTGTAATCGCCCTCGGCCACTTCCTTCGTCCCTTTAGCCAATAAAAACAGCGGCCGCGCGAGCTGGTTGCCAAGCGCGAGCGCCAGCATCATCGCGATAAAGGTCGCAAGGAACAGCGCAAGCGTCAGCGTGCCGATGTACATCTTGCGCAGGCCAGTGCGGCCGAACGCCTTCTCTTGATATTCCCGATAGGCGCGCTGGACCGCATCGGCATTGCGCGCGAGCGTCGGCGAGACCGGCTGCGTCAGTTGCAAAAAGCGCTCGGCGGGTTGCAACAGCGAGGCGTTCGCATCGGGCACGAGGACGACGACGCGCAAGCGCAGCGCACCCTTCGAACCTTTCGCGTGCGGGTCGCCGTCGACCTCGCCCTCGATCGACGCATAACCGCGGCCGCGCGCTTGATCCAGCATGATCGGCGTCGGCAAATCGTCGGGCATCAACGAGGAAATGTTGCTGGACGCCTGCGCGAGCACATGCAAATCGGGCGAGGCGCCGGAGACGCTACGCGCCGAATCCATCAGTATCGCGTCTTGCACGCCGAACTGATCGCGCATGCGCAGCAGCGTGAGCGTGGTATTCGTGGGCGGCGTACTCGCGAGCTGCTCGGCCATGACGTGCGCCTTGGTCTGCAAGTCCGACAGCGACGCATCGAGCATCGCACGCCCGAGGTTCAGGCCCGACGTAAGCGCGGTTTCGACGTTAACGTCGAACCACGACTCGATACTGCGCGAGACGAACTGGTACGACACCACGTAGATGATCGCGCCCGGCAACACGCCGACGAGCGCGAAGAAAATGGCGAGCTTGGCAAGCAGCCGGGTGCCGAATTTTCCCTTGCGCAACCGAGCGAGGATCATCGCGACGAGCGCGAGGACGATCAGCAGAAAGACGAGCGCGACGGCGATGTTCGCCGCGTAGAGCCACGAGTAGTAGCGATCGAAAAACTCGGTGTTGGCGCTGGCCGCCGCAAGCAGCACGAGCAGCAGCAAGGCCGTGACGGCTACCGTGGAGACGATCACGCGAACGAGGATGCTTCGCACGTCCGCTTTTCGACGTACGTTATTTAACACGTTCGGCCACCGTGAAAGTGAAGCGCTTCCAATCGGAAGCGAGCGTCCAGTCGCGATTGTTGACCGCATCGACTTGGAACGGCTTCGGCATCAAGGCCGTGTCGAGCTGCATCCGCACCGAAGCAGTATAGGTTTCCCCCGGCTGCACCTGGTTGCGCTCGATCACGCGCCAAGAGGTCACGTGCTTGATGACCGCAAGCGCCTCCTTCAGCGAGGAAAAACCTTGTTGCAGGCCGCCGCCGCTCGATACGCGATACTCGCGCGTCAGCGGTTGAAACGACAGGCGCAGCGTTTGCGTAGCCGATACGGGCTGCTCGTCGAACCAATACCAACGCGGACGCGTGAGGTCGAACTCGGTCGTGAAATAGAGCGGGATGCCCTTGTTGACCGCGTCCTCCAAGCTGGCGTTCAGCTCGAAATCGAACCGCGCGTCGAGATCCCAGCCCGTACCGTCGGCCTGGAGGGACGCGCGCTGTACCGCGATCGTGTCGGCGTGCGCCGACCCCGCCGCGGCCAAACAAACGGTCAGCCCAATCCAGAGCAAGGCCACGAGCCGAAGCCGAAAAAAGCGTTTGCTGATCGTCACCGTTTTTGAAAGCGCGCGTAGAAAAAACCGTCGTGATCAAGATCGGCACCGGAACGCTCCGATCGAGCGGCCTGCGTTTCGGTCGATAAAGAAGCCGAGCGCTCGGCTGTAGCGCCCGAACCCGTCGGCAGCAGTTGTCCGGGGGCGTCCAATCGTACCGCATCTTCGTGCGCCCGTTCAAACCAGCGCGCCTGTTCCTCGCATTCCTCGGGGAAGATCGAGCACGTCACGTAGAGCAATTCGCCGCTCGGTGCGAGCAGGGGCCAAAGCGCATCGAGGATGCGGCGTTGCTCGGCGACGAGCGCGGGAATGTCGCTCGGGCGGCGCAGCCAGCGCACGTCGGGATGCCGGCGGACGATGCCCGATGCCGAGCACGGCACGTCGGCCAAGATCCGGTCGAACGGCTTGCCGTCGTACCACGCATCGGGCGCACCGGCATCGCCGACCGTCACCTTTGCCGTCAGGCCGAGCCGGGTCAAATTTTCTTCGATGCGCGCCGCGCGCGTGCCGTCCGACTCGAGCGCCACGAGGTCGAGCGCGGCGAGTTCGAGCAGGTGCCCCGTCTTTCCGCCGGGCGCCGCGCACGCGTCGAGTACCCGCATGCCGTCGCGCACTTCCAAGCGTTCGGCGGCCCATTGCGCGCCCGCATCTTGCACCGAGACGACACCCTCGGCAAAGCCCGGGATGCGATCGACGGGCAGCGGCGCCGCGAGCCGTACCGCATAAGGCCCGACTGCGGTGCCCGCGATGCCGGCCGCCTCGAGCGTGCGCAGATACTCGGAGACGTTCGTTCGCCGAGCGTTGACACGCAACGTCAGCGGACCCTGTTCGTTGCCGGCTGCGAGCACCCGCCGCCAATCGTTCGGCCAGGCGCGCTGAACCGACTCGATCCACCAAACCGGATAATTCCACGTCCCGACGAGATCGGTTTGTGCCTTTTCGAGCCACGCCTCGCGCTCGCGCAGGAAGTTGCGCAGCACCGCGTTGACGAGCCCCTTCGCAAATGCGCATTCGCGGCGCGCGCCGATGGCCGTCACCGCCTGGTCGACCACCGTGAAAGCGGAGTAGGCGGCCGTATGGGCGTCGTCGACCAGGAGCGCCAACGCACAGGCGAGCACATCGCCGACATGGGCGGCAGGTGCTTTGCGCACGAGCTGAGCGACGAGCCAGTCCGCCGTGCCGAGCCGCCGCAGCGTGCGATAAGCGATGTCTTGAATGGCGCCGCGTGCGAGCGCCGCTTCATCGGCCGACACCGACGCTTGCACGGTAGCGAGCGCGGCCGGCAACGCCATCCCCGCGCGCACCGCACCGACGGCAAGCGCCGCGCAGTCGAGCGCGAAGCCGAGCGAATCGGGCGCGAGGTGCAGCGTGGAAAAGCGCGGCGCGCCGGCTTTTGGCGGCTTGCGACGAATGGGAGCGGATCGAGTCATCGAGAAGGCGAAGGTCGCGCGATTGGGTGGATCACGCGAATAAACGCGACATTGTAACGCGCACACGCGCTCGATTTGCCGCGAGCGCGCTCTCGCGCTTGGCGGCGAACGAGCGCATCAAAGCAAACGGGCCCGTCGGGGCCCGTTTCCTATCTCTGCGTGATGCGCTCGGCGGCGAACGAGTTCAGTCGTATCGGCCTGTGCGCGCCATTTCCATGAGGCGAGCGATGCGCTCCTCGGTTGCCGGATGGGTCGAGAACAAGTTCGCCACGGCGCCGCCCGAAAGCGGATTCAGAATCATCATCTGCGCGGTCGTGGGATGCGCTTCCGCCGCCGCGAACGGGATCCCCGACGCGTAGCGATGGATTTTATCGAGCGCGGAGGCCAACGCTTGCGGATCGCCCGAGAGCTGCGCTCCGCCACGATCGGCCTCGAATTCGCGTGCGCGCGAAATCGCCATCTGAATCATCGCCGCGGCGATCGGTGCGAGCAACGCGACCGCGATGCCGGCGATCGGGTTGGCCGGCCGGCCCTCCTCATCGCGCCCGCCGAAGAACATCGCGAAATTGGCGAGCGCCGAAATCGCGCCGGCCATCGTGGCCGAAATCGTCGAAATCAAGATGTCGCGGTGCTTCACGTGCGACAACTCATGGGCCATCACGCCGCGCATCTCGCGCTCCGACAAGATCTGCAAGATGCCCGTGGTGGCAGCGACCGCCGCGTGCTCGGGGTTGCGGCCCGTCGCAAAAGCATTCGGCGCGTTTTCGTTGATGAGGTAGACGCGGGGCATCGGCAGACCGCCGCGCGTGGCGAGCTCGCGCACCATCCGATAGAACTGCGGCGCGCTGGTTTCGTCGACTTCCTGAGCGTTGTACATGCTCAGGACCATTTTGTCGGAGAACCAATACGAAAAGAAATTCATCGCCAGCGCGATGACGAGCGCGACCATCATGCCGCGCGAGCCGCCGATCATCCCGCCGATGACAACGAACAGGGCCGTGATCGCGGCCATCAGCATCGCGGTTTTGACCCAATTGAACATGTGCACTCCTTTTTTCGTTTGCGCCGCGGCGACGAACCCCACATAGGCCGCCCCTGGCGTCACGCTCTATTGTAAGCGATTCGTCAGGAATCAGCCTATCTCGGCCGCGCGCGAACGAAGCAGCCGCTCTAGCGCTGGACGGCAGCGAGCCGCAGCCCCAGACCGACGAACGCGCTGCCGACCACGCGGTCGAGCCATTTCTTGACCGTGGGCGTGCCGCCCAGACGACGCGTCACGCTACTGGCGACCCAGACGAGGAACAGACACCACACAACGCTCATCGCGATGAACACGCCGCCGAGCGTCAGAAACGCAAGCGCCTTATGTTCGCTTTCCGCCGAGACGAACTGGGGGAAGAACGAGACGAAAAAGAGTACGACCTTCGGATTGAGAACGTTCGTCCAAAACCCTTGCAAGTACAGTTGCCTGAGCGGCCTGCTGGCTTGCTGCGCCGACGTCTCGCTTGCCTGGGCCGCGTTCGCCTGCGTTTTCGACGAGCCGAACGCCAAGCGCACACCGAGATAAATCAAATAGATGGCGCCCGCGAACTTGATGACGGTGAAGGCGGTGGCCGATGCGGCGAGCAACGCCGTGAGGCCGAACGCGCAGGCGATCGTATGAATGCAGCATCCGGAACAGATTCCGAGCGCCGACATCAATCCCGCACCGCGGCCTTGCGCCACGCTGCGCCCCACGATGTAGGCCGTATCGGGTCCGGGCGTGACATTCAGCAAAAACACCGCGGCGACGAAAAACGGAAAATGGACGATGCCGAACATGCTCGAATGCTCCTGGATGGGGATGGCGCGCCCCACCATGATCGCATGGCGGGCGCTCGTTTGCGCGCGGGCCCGCCAGGGCGCGGCGCCGCTGCTCAGGCGGCTTCGGGTAGCCTTAGACGCTGACCGGCTTGCAGCGCCGTGCCGGCCAGGAATTCCCGCACCGGCAAGCGCTTGCCGCCCGGTTTTTGCAGTTGCGTGAGCCGCAGCGCGCCTTCGCCGCAAGCGACGACGACGCCGTCGGCCGATACCGAGACGATCGTTCCCGGCTCCGCGCTCGCACCCGATGCGCTGGCGACGTCGGCCGCCCAGACCTTGAGCGCCGTGCCGTCCTCGAGCGTGGCGACGCCGCCCGGGAACGGATCGAACGCGCGCACTCGGCGCGCGAGCGTCGTCGCGCCGGCATGCCAATCGAGCGCCGCTTCATCCTTGCCGATTTTCTCCGCGTACGTCACCCCCTCATCGGGCTGCGGGGCCGCAGGCAATGCGCCCGTGCCCTCGAGGCGCGAAAGCGCATCGACGATGAGCCGCGCGCCTTGCGCCGCGAGCTTGTCGTGCAGTGTCGCGGTGGTATCGCTCGGATCGATCGGCGTGCGTCCCACATCGATCATGGCACCGGTATCGAGCCCCGCATCCATCTGCATGAGCGTGATGCCCGTCTCGGCATCGCCGGCTTCGATCGCGCGGTGGATCGGCGCGGCGCCGCGCCATCGCGGCAAAAGCGACGCGTGAATGTTGATGCAACCGCGCGGCGGGATATCGAGCACTTCCTGCGGCAACAGCAAACCGTACGCGGCAACGACCATCACGTCGTGCGGCGTCGCGCGCAGCAGGTCGATCGCCGCACTAGCCTCGGCCGGAAACTTGCCGGCTCGACGCAGCGAGGGCGGCTGCGCAACCTCGAGCCCGTGCTCCAGCGCGTAGCGCTTGACGGCGCTCGCCTGCAACTTCATGCCGCGTCCGGCCGGGCGGTCGGGCTGCGTCAACACCAGCGGCACGGTAAAGCCGGCTTCATGGATGGCGGCGAGCGCGGCGGAGGCGAACTCGGGCGTGCCGGCAAAAACGACGCGCAGCGTATGGGTCATGTATCGAACGAATGCGGCGGATAGGAAAGGCGCGTCACATCGCGTGCGCGAGCTTCTTCATTTTCGTCTTGATGCGGGTCTGCTTGAGCGGCGACAAATATTCGACGAAGACGCGGCCCATCAAGTGATCCATTTCGTGCTGGATACAGACGGCCAGCAGACCTTCGCAGTCGAGCTCGAACGTCTCGCCACGTTCGTTGAGCGCTCGCACGCGAACGCGCTCGGCCCGCTCGACTTCATCGTAGACGCCGGGAACCGACAAGCAACCTTCCTCGTTGATCCGGCGCTCGTCGCTGGACCATACGATTTCGGGATTGACGAACGCGCGCAACTGGTCGTGCGTTTCCGAGACGTCGATGACGATGACGCGCTCGTGCACGTCCACCTGCGTCGCGGCCAAGCCCACGCCGGGCGCGGCGTACATCGTCTCGGCCATATCGGCGACGAGCTTACGGATCCGGTCGTCCACCTTCTGGACCGGTTTGGCGACCTTATGCAGCCGCTTGTCGGGGTAATTGAGGATGCTCAGCAAAGCCATGGTGTTAAAAGTCGTTACGACGCAGCCGGAATATGCATCGTCGATTGGTCTGTCTACAGGATCGCTAGCCGTTCGGTCGACTAGCGCGGCCCTCTCGGATCATCGAAGATACGCCGAACCGCGCACGCCGTCAGGCAGCTCGCCGCGGCGAGATACGCGCGACATCGGCTACGTTCTGGGGTATTTCGGATGGTGAAAATTTTATCACGGCGCTCGCGAGTTCGCAGGCGGCCAAGCGAAGGCGTGTGCCCATGGACGCACGCGCGATGACCCGCGAGCAGTTGCGGGCATGGCTTGCCTTAATGAGCGTCAGAGCGCTCAAGCCCGCGACGCTGCGCGCGTTGCTCGCGGCGTTCGGCGACGGACAGGCGCTACTCGCTCAGCCCTTTGAGGCGCTTGCAGCAACGGCGGGAACCGTTGTTGCCCAAGCTGTTGCCGAAGCCGCGCACGCCGACGTGAGAGAACAATTGGAGCGAACGCTCGAATGGCACGCAACGCCCGGCCACACGCTCCTCGCACTTGACGATCCGGCATACCCCAGCGCGCTTTTGACGATGCACGATCCCCCGCCGCTGCTTTACGTCAGCGGCCGGCTCGAATGGCTACACGCGCCCGGCGTGGCGATCGTCGGCAGTCGAAATGCCACGCCGCAAGGCATTGCCGATGCCGGGCGTTTTGCACGCGAACTGGCTCGCTCGGGGCTTGCCGTCGTTTCCGGTCTCGCCCTCGGCGTCGACGCCGCCGCCCATCGCGGCGCGCTCGACGCCGGAGGCGCGACCGTGGCGGTCGTCGGCACGGGCGCCGACGTCGTCTATCCGGCTCAGCACCGGGCGCTCGCACAAGAGATTGCAGCGCGCGGCGCGATCATCTCCGAATGGCCGCTCGCGACGCCGGCCAAGCCGGCGCATTTCCCTCAGCGCAATCGGCTCATCGCCGGTCTGACGAAAGGTGTGCTCGTCGTGGAAGCGGCATTGCGCTCCGGCTCGCTGATTACCGCCCGGTTGTCGAACGAAATGGGGCGCGATGTATTCGCGATACCGGGATCGATCCACTCGCCCGTCTCGCGCGGGTGCCACCAGTTGATAAAGGATGGCGCGATGCTCGTCGAGACGCCGGACGACGTTCTGCAAGGGCTTGGATTGCCCCGCGCTTGCCTTGCCGCGACCGAGACGAACCTGCGTGGCCGCCAGAGAGAAACCTCGTCGCGCCCGGTACGCAGGTCTTCCCCGCCGCGACCGCGTGCATCCCGCGAAGCCGGGCCGCAGCCCCCCATGACGCTAGCGCTCTTCGACACGCCTAGCCCCGCGGCGCCGCGCGAACTGTCCCCCGACGGCCAGCGGCTGCTCGATGCGCTCGGTCACGCCCCCGCCGCGCTTGAAATTCTCGCTGCGCGCACCGACATGGACAGCGCGGCATTGCAAGGGGCCCTGCTCGAGCTCGAACTGCGCGGGTGTCTCACCGTCCTGCCGGGCGGCCGGTACGTTCGGCATACCGAAGGGTGACGCGACGCACAACGCCGGCCGAACCCGTCGTGCTACAGTCCCCCAAACCGCTATCGGCATTAAAAAGAAGGAACGCATCATGCCCGCGCTGAACCTGGACACCGACTCGGACGAGATCGGCGAGCGGGTCAACGACCCGAACACGCTGCTCGTCGCCTGTTTGTGCGCTCAATGGTGCGGCACTTGCCGCGAATACCGTGAAACGTTCGACCAGCTTGCCGACGCCCACCCCGATATGTGTTTCGTCTGGATCGATATCGAAACGCACGCCGACCGCTTCGACGATCTCGACGTCGAGAATTTCCCGACCTTGCTCATCGAGGATGGGACGACCGCCCGGTTTTTCGGGACGGTCCTGCCGCACCGTGCGATTGCGGAGCGCATGCTTGCCGACCTAACGGCCTTGCCCAACGCGGTCGGCGCACCGAAGGTGCGGCCGACGCTGGCGGTGGTTTGAGCCTGGCCGCGAGCCATCTCGCCCGATGGTGCCCCGTGGCACATTCCGTGCACGTGGTGCACGCCGGCTTGCCGTCCGCAAAGGCTTGCGCCGCACGCATCCGAGCGCGGCGGCCGGTGCCGGCGCCTCGGCGCCGGCTTGATCCTTTTTGGGGCAAGAATTCGCCACCACCGCGCCGTGTGCTATAAAGCGGTCGTTGAAGGGAACTCAATCGGGGATCAGACCCCGATCACTACATTAATCCTGTCATGTCCAAAGCACTGATCATTGCGGAGAAGCCCTCGGTCGCGAACGACATCGCGCGCGCACTCGGCGGCTTCACCAAACATGACGAGTACTACGAGAGCGACGAATACGTGCTCTCCTCGGCGGTCGGCCATTTGCTCGAGATCGCCGCGCCCGAAGAATACGAAGTCAAGCGAGGGAAATGGAGCTTCGCTCATTTACCCGTCATTCCGCCGCATTTCGACCTCAACCCGATCGCAAAGAGCGAGTCGCGGCTCAAAGTCCTGACCAAGTTGATCAAGCGCAAGGATGTCGAGCGCCTCATCAATGCATGTGACGCGGGGCGCGAGGGCGAGTTGATTTTCCGCCTCATCGCGCAGCACGCGAGCGTGAAGAAACCGGTCCAGCGGCTTTGGCTTCAATCGATGACCCCCGCGGCGATCCGCGACGGCTTCGCACACCTGCGCAGCGACAGCGACATGCAGCCGCTGGCCGACGCGGCGCGTTGCCGTTCGGAGGCCGACTGGCTCGTCGGCATCAACGGCACGCGCGCGATGACCGCGTTCAACAGCAAGGGCGGCGGCTTTTTCCTGACGACGGTGGGACGGGTTCAAACGCCGACGCTCTCGATCGTCGTCGAGCGCGAGGAAAAGATTCGTCACTTCGTGCCGCGCGACTATTGGGAAGTGCGGGCGGAGTTCGTCTGCGCGGGCGGCTTCTACGAAGGCCGCTGGTTCGATCCGAAGTTCAAGCGCGACGAGTTCGATCCCGAGAAGCGCGACTCGCGTCTGTGGAGCGTCGCGGCTGCCGAATCGGTGGTGGCGGCCTGCCGCGATCACATCGGAACGGTGTCGGAGGAATCCAAGCCCTCGACTCAGCTCTCGCCGCAGCTCTTCGATCTGACGAGCTTGCAGCGCGAGGCGAACGGCCGCTTCGGCTTCTCGGCGAAGAACACGCTCGGGCTTGCGCAAGCGCTATACGAAAAGCACAAAGTCCTGACCTATCCGCGTACCGACGCGCGTGCGCTGCCCGAGGATTATCTCGGTACGGTTCAGGACACGCTGCAAATGCTCAAGGAGAGCAACAACTACCTGCCGTTCGCCAAGCAGGTGCTCGACAAAGGGTGGGTCAAGCCGAATAAGCGCATCTTCGACAATTCGAAGATCAGCGACCACTTCGCTATCATCCCGACGCTACAAGCGCCCAAAGCACTGTCCGAGCCCGAGCAGAAGCTGTACGACCTCGTCGTGAAGCGGTTCCTGGCCGTCTTTTTCCCCGCGGCCGAATACCGCGTCACGACACGCGTGACCGAGGTCGCAGGGCATCACTTCAAGACCGAAGGCAAGGTGCTGGTCGAGCCCGGCTGGTTGCAGATCTACGGCAAGGAATCGAGCGGCGAAGATGCCAACCTCGTTCCCGTGCAAAAGGACGAGAAGGTCAAGACCGACAAGATCGCGGCGCACGGCCTGACGACGAAGCCGCCCGCACGCTATAACGAAGCGACGCTGCTCTCCGCGATGGAAGGCGCCGGCAAGCTCGTCGAAGACGACGAACTGCGTGAGGCGATGGCCGCCAAGGGCCTCGGCACGCCGGCCACGCGCGCGGCCATCATCGAAGGGCTGCTCGGCGAGAAATACCTCGTGCGCGAGGGCCGCGAATTGATTCCGACGGCGAAGGCGTTTCAGTTGATGACGCTGTTGCGCGGGCTCGGCGTCAAAGAGCTGACGGCGCCCGAGTTGACGGGCGAGTGGGAATACAAGCTCTCGCAGATGGAGCGCGGCAAGCTTGCACGCGACGCGTTCATGCAAGAGATCGCGCGCATGACGCAGACGATCGTCAAGCGCGCCAAGGAATACGACTCCGATACGATTCCCGGCGATTACGCGACGCTCGCCACGCCGTGTCCGAATTGCGGCGGGCAGGTTAAGGAAAACTACCGCCGCTTCGCATGCACGCAATGCGAATTCTCGATTTCGAAAATTCCCGGCAGCCGGCAGTTCGAAACCGAGGAAGTCGAGACGCTGCTCGCGCAAAAGTCGATCGGTCCGCTGTCGGGTTTCCGCAGCAAGATGGGGCGGCCCTTCTCCGCGATCCTGAAGCTCACGTTCGACGACGAGACGAAGAACTACAAACTCGAGTTCGATTTCGGCCAGGATGCGGGCGGCGAGGACGGCGAAGCGCCGGACTTCTCGGGACAAGAGAGCGTCGGCGCCTGCCCGAAATGTCACGCCCGAGTATTCGAGCATGGCATGAGCTACGTCTGCGAAAACTCCGTTGCAAATCCCAAGACGTGCGATTTCCGCTCGGGCAAGGTGATCTTGCAACAAGAAATTGCGCGCGAGCAGATGGCGAAGCTACTTGGCGAAGGCCGCACCGATTTGCTGACGAGCTTCAAGTCGTCGCGCACGGGCCGAAACTTCAAGGCGTTTCTCGTCAAGCAGAGCGACGGGAAAATCGGCTTCGAGTTCGAGAAAAAAGAGCCTTCGGCCAAGACGGCAGCAAAGAGCGCGTCGCGCAAAGCCGCCGCCGACAACGGCGCTGAGGACGACAGCGCGGCCGAAACCGCGACCGCGGCGGCTCCGGCCAAGAAAGCCGCCACCAAAACCGCGACCAAGGCCGCGGTGAAGACGGCCGCCAAAACACCGGCGAAGCGTGCAACGGCGCGTAAGGTCAACGCCTAACGCCAAACGCTGCCGGGACGATGCAGACGAATAAAGCGAGCGCCTCACGCGCTCGCTTTATTTTTTTACGGCGTTTAAATAGCGCTCGACCGGTGCTCGCGCGTCAAAGCGGCGACGGCGTGCTCACGCGCACACGCGGCTGACGTGCCATCTTGCGCAGTGTGCTATCTCGCCGGCTGCCGAACGCATCGCTTTCGCCGTCCACTTCGTAGGCCTCCTCGTCGCCGTCGACAGGCTCGGCCTGCTGCAACGCCGGCATCGGCGTCGCCTCGGGTGCGTCCTTAAGCCACAGTTCGCCGAGCGTGCCGTTCGGCGTCTGGCTGAAGTGATCGACCAGGTGGTCGATAAACGTCCGCACCTTGGCCGGCAGGTGGCGTCGGCTCGGGTAGCCGATATTGATTTCGACTTGAGGCAGACGGTAATCGCTGAGCACGCGCACGAGGTTGCCGCGCGTCGCATCGCTGCCGATCAGGTAGCTCGGCAAAATCGCGATGCCCATATCGAGCAAGGCGAACTGGCGCAGCATTTCCGTGTTGTTAGCCACGATGACGTTCGACGGGCGCACGCGCACCTCGCCTTCCGGCCCCGTAAATACGCGCTCGTCGCCCCAATACTCGGTCGGCAGACTCAAGCACGCGTGGTCGAGCAATTCCTCGGGCCGCGTCGGGGTGCCGTGCTTCTCCAAATAAGCGGGAGTTGCGCAGACGATCATGCAGCCCGTCGTCAGCCGGCGCGTCACGATGCTCGCGCTGCGCACCCTTTGGGCGATAACGATACCGACGTCGAATCCTTCCTCTACGAGATCGACGCTGCGATCGACGAGCGTCAGATCCGGCACGACTTTCGGATAGCGCTGCGTATACGTCTGGAGAACCGGCGCGAGGTTATGTAGGCCGAAAACCACGGGCGCGACGATCCGCAACGTGCCGACGGGCTCATGATTGCGGGCGACGACCATTTGCTCGACGTCTTCGAGCTCATCAAGAATTTGGCGGGCGCGCTCGAGATAGACCTGGCCCGATTCGGTTAGCGAGAGACTACGCGTAGTGCGGTTGAGCAGGCGCGTGCCGAGGCGGCCTTCCAGATCGGCGACGTGACGCGTGGCGACGGCGTTGGAGATATCCATCGCGCCGGCCGCACGAGCGAAACTGCCGAGATCCGCCACTTTCACGAACACACGCATTGACTGCAAATGATCCATTGACGACTCCTGCCGCTTGTTGTTACTCAGAAAAAAATTCCTGAGCCAATTCGTGATTGTCCTACGACTTTGAAACGCGCGCAGAGTTGCGCGCATACGGGTTTTTGTTTCGAAGCGAGAAACAAGCGGTAATCATTTGTTCCCGAAATTCACATTGTGAAAAATCGGTACAGTCCAGGCATTCGTCGAAAAAAAAGACCGCCCGAGGCGGTCTTTTGCAGAAGGCCGCACGGCGCGGTACGGCGCCGTGCGCAAGTTCGAATGGTTAAGCCGGCGCGAGGCGATTTTCGATTTCGGCTTTCGTCTGCGTAAGCGCGGCGGGTAGCCGGTGCCGTAACGAATCGAAAAACTCCGCGTGGAGCGCGAGTTCGCGTCGCCAATCGGCGTCATCGACGGAAATGACCTGATCGAACTGCGCGCGTGTGAAGTCGAGCCCGTTCCAGTCGATGTCCTCGTAGCGAGGCGAAACGCCGAACGCATGATCGGAGCCGGTCGCGCGTCCTTCTACGCGTCCGATCATCCAGCGCAGCACGCGCATGTTTTCGCCGAAGCCCGGCCAGACGAACTTGCCGTCCGGCCCCTTGCGGAACCAATTGACGCAAAAAATCTTCGGCAGCTTGGCGCCGAGCGCGTCCAAGCGCTCGCCCACCCGAAGCCAATGATCGAAATAATCGCCCATGTGGTAACCGCAGAACGGCAGCATCGCGAACGGATCGCGCCGCACGACGCCTTGCTGGCCGGCTGCCGCCGCGGTCGTCTCCGAGCCCATCGTCGCGGCCATATAGACGCCCTCCACCCAATTGCGGGCTTCCGTCACTAGCGGCACCGTACTCGAGCGGCGACCGCCGAAGATGAAGGCATCGATCGGCACGCCGGCCGGGTTCTCCCAATCGGGATCGACCGACGGGCATTGCGCCGCGGGCGCGGTAAAGCGCGCGTTCGGGTGCGCGGCTTTGCGGCCCGTTTCCTTCGCGATCTCGGGCGTCCAATCCTGGCCTTGCCAATCGATCAAGTGGGCGGGCGGCGTATCCGTCATACCTTCCCACCAGACGTCGCCGTCGTCGGTCAGCGCAACGTTCGTGAAAATCACGTTGGCCTTGAGCGTAGCCATCGCGTTGTAGTTCGTCTTTTCGCTCGTCCCCGGCGCGACGCCGAAATACCCCGCCTCGGGGTTGATCGCATAAAGCCGACCGTCCTTGCCCGGCTTGATCCACGCGATGTCGTCGCCGATCGTCGAGATCGTCCAGCCGTCCATCGCGCGCGGCGGGATCAGCATGGCGAAGTTCGTCTTGCCGCAGGCCGAGGGGAACGCAGCGGCCACGCGATACTTGCGCCCTTCGTCAGACGTAACGGTCAATATCAGCATGTGCTCGGCGAGCCAGCCTTCCCTGCGGCCCATCGTCGAGGCGATGCGCAGAGCGAAGCATTTCTTGCCGAGCAGCGCATTGCCGCCGTAGCCCGAACCGAAGCTCCAAATCTCGCGGGCTTCCGGGAAATGCACGATGTATTTGGTCGGGTTGCACGGCCATGCCACGTCCGCCTGACCGGCGGCCAGCGGCGCGCCGACCGAATGCACGCAAGGCACGAACTCACCGTCGGTGCCGAGCACGTCGTACACCGCGCGACCCATGCGCGTCATGATCCGCATATTGACGACCACGTATGGACTATCGGTTAACTCGATACCGATATGCGCGATCGGCGAACCGATCGGCCCCATCGAAAAAGGTACGACGTAAAGTGTGCGGCCCCGCATCGCCCCGTCGAACAAGTGCTCGAGCGTGGCGCGCATTTCGGAAGGCTCGGTCCAGTTATTCGTCGGACCTGCGTCGTCGCGATACTCGGAACAGATGAATGTGCGATCTTCGACGCGCGCGACGTCGGACGGATCCGAGCAGGCGAGATACGAATTGGGCCGCTTCTCGGCGTTCAAGCGCTTGAGCGTGCCGGCCGCGACCATCTGTTCGCACAGACGATCGTTTTCTTCTTGCGAGCCGTCGCACCAGACGATGCGGTCCGGTTTCGCCAGCTCGGCCACGCGCTGAACCCACTCGATCAGCTTTCGATGTTTGACGTAGGCGGGTGCTTCAAATGTGGCGACGCCTCCAAAGGCGGGATGGTTCATCGAGCAGTCTCCGTTTTGTGATCGTTAAGAAGGAAACGGGATTGGCTCGCTGACGCTGCATGCGAGAGGCGCGTTCGTACGCGTACGCTGCGCGTACGAACGGTTGCGTCAGGAGCGAAACGGCTTGTCGCCGGGCGCGTGGCATCGATACGCTTTCGGGAGCGATGTATGCACGCGCGTAATCTGCGGCTTGCGCGCCGGCGCGACAAGCTGTTAAAAAGAGGCGGTCCTGCCTAGTGAAAGCCGTGAGCATCGTGACCGTGCGTGTCGCATCGCTCATGCCAGCTCGTTCTCCTGTGACAGGTTGGAACCGACAAGCATATCACTGCGTCTATTGCGTACATCGTGCACTGCAAAACGAACCTCCCTAGCCTATGAAGATTGCCATTCTCGACGACTACCAAGACGCCGTCCGCAAACTCGATTGTTTCCAGCTACTGACCGGCCACGACGTCAAAGTGTTCAATAACACGGTGCGAGGCCTCGGGCAGTTGGCCAGCCGCCTCGCGGAAGTCGATGCTTTGGTGCTGATTCGGGAACGCACGCGCGTCACGTCGCAGCTGCTCGATAAGCTTCCGCATCTGCGCATGATCAGCCAAACGGGCAAGGTCTCGAATCACATCGATCTAGCCGCCTGTACCGAGCGCGGCATCGCCGTGCTCGAAGGCGTCGGCTCGCCGATCGCGCCCGCCGAACTCACGTGGGCCCTCATCATGGCGGCACAACGCCGCATTCCTCAGTACGTTGCGAACCTCAAACAAGGTGCGTGGCAGCAGTCGGGGCTGAAGACCTCGGTGCTGCCGCCGAACTTCGGTCTCGGCACGGTGCTGCGTGGCCATACGCTCGGCATTTGGGGGTACGGCAAGATCGGACGTCTCGTGGCCGGCTACGGCAAGGCGTTCGGCATGCGCGTGCTCGTTTGGGGCCGCGAGCATTCGCTCGAGGCCGCGAAGGCCGACGGCTATGAAGCCGCCGCGAGCCGCGAGGCCTTGTTCGAGGAAAGCGATGTGTTGACGCTGCATTTGCGTTTGCACGACGACACGCGCGGCATCGTCAAACAAGCCGACCTGCTGCGGATGAAGCCGACGGCGCTATTCGTCAACACGAGCCGCGCCGAATTGCTCGAGGAGAACGCGCTCGTCAATGCGCTGTCGCACAACCGGCCGGGTATGGTCGCCATCGACGTTTTCGAAAGCGAACCGATCTTGCAGGGCTACGGGCTCTTGCGCATGGAGAACGTCATCTGCACACCGCATATCGGCTACGTCGAGCGCGAAAGCTACGAGCTTTACTTCAGCGCAGCGTTCAAGAACATCCTTGCATTCGATGACGGCGACGTATCCAACGTCGTCAATCCGGAGGCGCTGAGCGTCGTGCGCAGGCGTTGAGCCGTCGTCTCGACGGCCGGCCGGAGATAGGCGCGAGCGTCGTTTAGACGAGGCTCGCGCTTTCTACTGCGTGATTATTCGGCCACGAGTTCGGAGAGCTGCGGTAGACGTGTGAGGAATGCTTCGCCGTCGCTGCGGCCGAGGTCGTACGCGGGCCGCATGAGCGCGGGCTGCGTATAGTCCCAACTGGAGATCGGCACCTTGCGCGAGGGCTGCACGTACAGGCGCTGCTGCTTGCCGTGCGATACGACGAATGTTTGCGGACGCGGATAGCGGCGCGTGACCATCACGAGCACGCGGCCCGGCGTATCGTCGAGTGCACCGACGGGTACGTTGTCCACCATGCCGCCGTCGAGTACCGGGCGGCCGTCTCGCCTCAAGACGGGTGTAAACGGCGGCGTGCACGAGGACTGCAAGATGAGATCGGCGAGTTCGTCGACGACGATGCAGTCTTGCGCCCTGACGAACTCAGGCCGAAAGCCGAGCGCGCGACCGAGCGTGGGGTGCAGCACTTTGCGGACGTGCTTATCGATGTTGTAGGCGATGAGGCCGGCCGCAACGGACGCGCGAGCACCCAGCCAGCGCGGCACGCGCGAGACGCCGACGCGAATCTCAGGGGCGCTGGCGAGCTTGTCGAACGATTCGCCGTAGATATCGAGCAAAGCCCTACGATAAATCGCGTAGTGCGGAAACACGGCTGCGCCGCGCCGCCAGACGTTGCCCCAATAGACGTTCTTCTTGTTGTGGCGAAGGACATCTTCGTAGTAGCGCATGACCCACTGCGAATCGCGCGTGTAGAGCATGCAGGCGGTTGCGGCGCCGGCCGAGATCGCAGTGATGATGCGCGGCGAGAGTGAGAGTTCAGGCTGAACGACGTCCCAGAAGCCGGCCTGCCACCAGCAGCGATTGCCGCCGCCTGCGAAGACGACCTGATCGAACATGAAACCTTCCTTTTCCGGTTGCGCGGTACGGTGCTCGGCAGCTTAGTTGACGAGCGCGTACGTGGTGGTTGCGTGCACAGCCATTTTGCCGTCTTGATCGACGAGTTCGATTTCGCCGAACACGAGGTTACGCCCCATGCGCAGCACGCGCGCGGTCACAAGGACGTCGCCGGCGCGCACCGCGCGCATGAAGTGGATATTCAGCGAAACGGTGGTCATCGGTCGGAACTCGCCGAGTGCGGCCGAAATCGCGACGATCATCGCGGTATCGGCGGCCGCCATGAACACCTGGCCGCAGATGACGCCGCCCGAATGACGGAATTCGCCGGAAAACGGGAGCCGCAAGGTGACGCTTTCGTCGGAGACGGTCACCGGCTTGAGCGCGAGCGAGCGCACCCACGGCGCGAGAACTCGGTCGAGCAGATCGAGGATGGCGGATTCTGTCATGGGGTGTCTCCTGTCGGCCGCGTCGATGCAAGGGTGCCTCGGCGCCCTATGTTCCGGGCTGAGCGCCGGCGATTTCGGACCATGGCCTGGCGGGGCTCGGTGAGCTCGCTTCGGCTTATCGATGGCCCGCTCGCCAAAAACGGGGTCGCTCGGGTGGGCGTTGCGGTGGCGTCATCATACCGGGACAGTGAGAAATCTATGGGACAAGGTCGCCGCATGCCCGCCGGACGGGAGTTAGCGGGGGCGTACATAATTTTTTTACGAAATTTGGGGCAAAGGGCTATGCAAGCCGAAAAAAGTCCTGCATAATTCGCAGTCTGTTGGGGCGTTAGCTCAGTTGGTAGAGCAGCGGACTCTTAATCCGTAGGTCGAGTGTTCGAGTCACTCACGCCCCACCAACAAATTCAAGCAAAAAGCCCAGCCTACACGGCTGGGCTTTTTGCTTTTTGGGTTTCGTGTAACCGGGATGTAACCCGTTTCACCTAGCGCTGCGCCTTTTCGGCTTGACCCAAACCGCGAGCGCCAGCGTTTGCAATACTCCAGTCGCTGTCGGAAGTCGTTGCGACACTCGGAGGGGCGAGAAGTATTCGCGAAGGGCACCACAGGCAAGGCCTGTCGTGATCCGCAAGTTGCGTGCCCTTAAGCGTAACCGTTGACCACCCTAAGGTATGCAGTGTGCGTGCCGATATACAGGTCGGCCTCCGTTGTGTGGAGACCGCGCGGCTGATAGAATCCCCGCCCGCAGCAGGACTAGCTTGACTTTTCAGTCATATGTGCCCATTGACACTTGCTTTTCAAGCATCCTTGCTCCACAGTAGGTAATCAAGCGAGTTGTCAAGAGAAATCTTTGGGCTCGATAGAGGAATTTTATGAAATCACTCACAGCATTAGGCGAATTTGTTGTGGAAGTGGCCTATGGGGAAGCCAAGGAGCTGAGCATGACGCCCGCAGTGGCTCAGCAGGTCCGGCACGAATTGTCGGACAGAATGGCGGGGAAGATCGAAGAGATCCGCTCGGAGCAGCGGAAGGCTTTTGAAAATTCGAAGTCCGTGATGGTCTTCTAGCCGAACATCTGCTAATAGTGGCCGCCGAGAGGCGGCTTTTTTTATGACAGAACGACTCTCTCTCGCTTCACTCCAGAGCAAGGCTGATCTTGAACATCTGATAGCAGCAGAGATGAACAACCTCGGCGCGCGCGCCTATCCAGTGGGCACTGGAAACAACCGGCCCCTCGATAACTGCATGATCCTACTTTTGAGCGGGCGTGCGTGTGCAGTCATAATCCAGCGGCGAGTGAGCGATCCCGATTTTGCGGCCGAATTCAGCGCCTACTACAGTCGGCAATTTGCGCACGTTCAACGTTGGTGTACCAGGCTTCACTTTTTCTTCACCGCGCCGTTGCAGGGGGAGTCGGCCCTTAACTTTATTGATCGCGCCGATCCGGCTGCATACCTCGGCTTTATCACACTACGTCCAGTTGCACGCGCCCCCGTCGGAGCAACCATCATCGCAGGCAGCTTGAGTCCCGGGTATCTACGAAGCTCGGACGACTTTCCCGTCCATCTCGCGGGCAAGCGATTTAGCGTGGTCGGAACGCCGTTCATGCAACAGGACAACGCTGTCGGCGCGTGCGCTCAAGCGTCGATATGGATGTCATTGCGAACGCTGCGAAAGCGGGAAGGGGATCGAGCCCATGACCCCGCGCAGATCACAGACGCCGCGACAAGATACTTCATACACGGCCGCGTTCGGCCGAACCGACAGGGGTTGACGATTGATCAGATGACAGAGGCAGTGCGAGCGGCAGGATATTCGCCGCATAGAATTCCTCTGGGAACGATCAACCCAACTGACGGGACAACGAATCTGACCCCGTTGCAACTGGCATTAGCGCGACTCCACCTTCACGCCTACGTCGAATCGGAAATTCCCGTGCTGCTCGCGCTGTTCCCGCCGTCGGGTGGCCATGCTGTTACGGTCATTGGGCACACGTGGAATCCGACGCCCGCAGCCGCCCAAGTCGTCGCCTACAGCTTTACTAACGGAACAGGCACGGTCCTAGCTATCAAACACGCAGTCAGTTACGTGCCGGAGTTCGTCGTCAACAACGACAATACCGGGCCGTATCAAGCATTACCGCAACAGCCTATGCCGAACGGGGATTACAGCTTGTCGAGCGCCGCATTTGCGATGCCACTTCTTCCCGCCGATGTCTTCATGACAGGAGAGGAGGCGCTGGCGTTCGGGATGAACGTGACCTATCAGATATTCGATTCGCTCGCACAAAAGATGGGCGCGCAAGCGACTGCGGCGGCGGCGGCAAACTTGGTTATTCGCCTGCAACTCGCAGAAAAGCGAAAGCTGCGGAAATGGGCCGCAAGTGTCGTAATGCCTGCTGAATTGAGAGATTGCCTGCGGCTCGCCGATCTCCCTCGACGTGTTTGGGTATTCGAACTGCACGTGGACAACGCCTACGGGACCAACGCCGCGGCAAACGCTGGCACGCTCGTCGGCATAGTCCTGCTCGATCCTACGGGCGATGTGCTTGAAGGCTCGGTCCTAGTCAGCTACTACAATTTCCCGGCGATTACAGGGGGCCCGCAGGGCGTGTTACTTCGATTTGATACTCCGACGCCGACGGCGACCCAGGTGAGCGCTCACGCGCCTATCGCCTCGCTACGGTAGCGCTTTCTTGCCAACGCGCACACGAGACATTCGAGCACGGTCAGGGCCGTTATCGTTTGTCCTCTGTCGGCACTCGCGGCTTAGCAAAGCACTCCACGTCCGTAGCGCGTTGACCAATAGCGCCCATCGCCCGTCCGCGTGCATGGCGAAGGGGGCCCCTGTTCACAGACAAACTCTTTTCGTTTCCGCGCTGGCGGCTAGGCTTTGTCTCGTACTCGCATAATGGTCTGCCGCGTCGTCTTGTAGTCGCGGGCGAGTTGTGCCACCGACTCTTTTTGTGCGAGGCGTCGGCGGGCCTCGGACTGCTCGACGGCGCTGAACGCTGGCTTGCGGCCTAACGCTTTCCCTTCCGCCTTAGCGCGGGTCAGCCCGCATCGTGTCCGCTCGATCAACAGATCACGCTCGGACTCTTAATCCGTAGGTCGAGTGTTCGAGTCACTCACGCCCAACCAACAAATTCAAGCACTTAGCCCAGCCTACACGGCTGGGCTTTTTGCTTTCTGGGTTTCGCCTCTACACGGCCCGACGCAACCTACGACAGCCCACAAAACGCATGCATCAGGGATGCGCATAAACCGACTGCGCACCACGAATCGCAACCGCCCCGCCAGCCTTCGACGTCCCCGTCATCGCCACCCCGCCAACCCCAGTAGCGTTTGCTGCTCCCCTCTGGGCTGCAATCTTCGCCTCCGCAGCCTGAATGTCATCGGGGTAATACACGTCGTTCCCCTTCGGGTAATACCCCGCTTGTTCGACCCTCACTAAATCGGCTTTCACCTCAGCGCGCGTCACCGGCACATTGTCGACTTGAGCAAAAGCAAACACGGGCACGCTGAGCGTAGATGCAACCAATACAGCCTTGATCAGTCCTTTCATGACGTTTCTCCTTCGAGAGCATAGCGGCCGCATTCACCATGAACGGGGCCTTGTGCCTCCCCATCTCGGTTGATGAAGAGTTGGCTTCATTTTTGGCCGCGTCGCCTGTCCCGATGCTGACTTGCTCATTACAAGCTTGTTATCTTTCCGCTCCGCCGAATGCCCCCAGCGCCCCGACCAGGCGCGCCTCCAGATAACAAACTCGTAATCTCCCGGTCAGCCACCCGCAAACGCCTCCCCGCCAAACTCCCCACCACATAAAGCCCCGTCGCGCCTCACCGCCGGCCCCCCGCAAGCAGCACCTTCTTCAAGACCTCATCATGTGGATCGTTAAACTGGCCCTGCGGCGGCCCTACACCTTCATCGTCCTTGCCTTGCTTCTATTCATCCTCGGCCCGATCGCGATCATGCGCACGCCGACGGACATCTTCCCGAACATCGACATCCCCGTCGTCAGCATCGTCTGGACATACAACGGGTTCTCGGCGCAAGACATGGCCAACCGCATCACGTCCAACTACGAGCGCGCGCTGACATCCGACGTCGACGACATCGAGCACATCGAATCGCAATCGCTCAACGGCGTATCGGTCGTCAAAATCTTCTTCCACCCCGGCGCCGACATCAATCGCGCGATCGCCGAAGCCGCGTCGAACTCCGCTTCGATCCTGCGTATCCTGCCGCCCGGCACCCTGCCGCCGAACATCATCACGTACAACGCGTCCACGGTGCCGGTGCTGCAACTCGGCCTCTCAAGCGACACGCTGCCGGAGCAGTCGCTCTACGATCTCGGCAACAGCTTCATCCGCACACAGCTCGCCACGGTGCAAGGCGCCGCGGTGCCGCTGCCTTACGGCGGCAAGATCCGTCAGATCGTAGTCCAGCTCGATCCTCGTGCGTTGCAGGCGAAGGGCCTTGCCCCGGTCGACGTCGTCAACGCGGTCAACGCGCAAAACCTGATTCTCCCCGGCGGCACCGCAAAAATCGGCTCGCGCGAGTACAACGTCGAAATGAACGGCAGCACGCAAACGGTCGCGGCACTCAACGATTTGCCGATCAAGACCGTCAACGGCACGGTGGTCTATGTGCGCGACGTCGCGCACGTGATCGACGGCTACGCGCCGCAAACCAACATCGTGCGCAGCGACGGCAAACGCGCCGCGTTGCTTCAGGTCGAGAAAACCGGCAGCGCATCGACGCTGACGATCATCCAGCAGGTCAAGGCCATGCTGCCGAAGATCGCCGCCGGTCTACCGCCAGCACTGAAAATCACGCCTCTTTCCGATCAATCCGTATTCGTGAAGTCGGCGATTTCGGGCGTCGTACGCGAAGCGCTGATCGCCGCCGCACTGACAGCCGCGATGATCCTGCTCTTTCTCGGCAGTTGGCGCGCAACGCTGATCATCGCAATCTCGATTCCGCTCTCGGTGCTGACTTCGCTGATCGCGCTCGCCGCACTCGGGCAGACGATCAACATCATGACGCTCGGCGGCCTCGCACTGGCAGTCGGAATACTCGTCGACGACGCCACCGTTGCAATCGAAAACATCACGCATCACTTGGAAAACGGCGAGCCGCTGCACGATGCGATCCTCAACGGCTCGGGCGAGATCGCGACGCCAACGTTCGTCTCGACGCTGTCCATCTGCATCGTATTCGTGCCGATGTTCCTACTTTCGGGCGTCGCGCGTTATCTATTCGTGCCGATGGCCGAGGCCGTGGTGTTCGCGATGTGCGCGTCGTACTTCTTCTCACGCACGCTGATTCCGACGCTCGCGATGTATTTGATGCGCGTTCAGTCGAAGCATGCACAAGCCGCAAGCGGACGCTTCGGCGCACTCGTGCGGTTTCAAGCATCGTTCGAGCATCGCTTCGAAGCGCTGCGAAACGGCTACCGCGCAGTACTGCAACGCGCGATTGCCGGCCGACGTCGCTTCATTCCGATCTACCTGGCGCTATGCATCGTCTCGCTAGCGCTGATTCCGTTCGCCGGCCGCGATTTCTTTCCTTCGGTCGACACCGGTGAAATCCGCCTGCATCTGCGCGCGCCCACCGGCACCCGTATCGAGGAAACGGCTCGCATCACCGACGAAGTCGAAGCCAAGATCCGCACGGTGATCCCGAAAGCCGAGCAGGCTGCCGTGCTCGACAACATCGGCGTGCCCGTGAGCGGCATCAATCTCACCTACGACTCGTCCGCGCCGATCGGTCCAGAAGACGCCGACATCCTCGTCACGCTCAAGCCCGATCACCGCCCAACGGCCGGATACGTCGCGAAGCTGCGCAACGTGCTGAACGCGTCGTTTCCCGGCGTGACGTTCGCATTCCTGCCCGCCGACATCGTGAGCCAGATCCTGAATTTCGGGTTGCCTGCGCCGATCGACATTCAGATCGTCGGCAATAAGCTTGCGGCCAATCGCGTCGTCGCCGATCGTCTGCTCACGCAGTTGCGCAGCGTGCGCGGCCTGGTCGACGCGCGCATTCAGCAGCCGGGCGACGAGCCGACCATCGACTTGAATGTCGACCGCACCAAGGCATTGCAAGCGGGACTCACGCAGCACGACGTCGCGCAAAACCTCTTGATCGCGCTGTCCGGCAGCTCGCAGACGACGCCTAACTTCTGGCTCGATCCGAAAAACGGCGTGAGCTATCCGCTCGTGGCCGAAGTGCCGCAGTACGACATTCACTCGCTACAGACGCTCGGGAATATTCCGGTGACGACGAACCAGCTCGCGAATAGTCAGCAAAGCCTCCCGCAAAATCAGCTGGGTACGCTCGGCACGATCTCGCGCAGTTCGCAGCAGGCGGTCGTCTCGCACTACAACGTGCAACCGGTGCTCGATATCTTCGCCTCCGTGCAAGGGCGAGATCTCGGCAGCGTCGCATCGGACGTGACGCGCCTCGTCGACTCGGCTCGCGCGCAGTTGCCGCCCGGCTCGTCGATCGTCATCCGCGGCCAGGTGCAATCGATGAACCAGTCGTTCGAAGGCCTCGGCGCGGGGCTCGTATTCGCGATCGCCCTCGTCTATCTATTGATGGTCGTCAATTTCCAGTCGTGGATCGATCCGCTCATCATCATCTGCGGCCTGCCCGGCTCGCTGGCCGGCATCGCCTGGATGCTGTTCTCCACGCATACGACGCTGAGCGTGCCGGCGCTGACCGGAACGATCCTCTGTATCGGTATCGCGACGGCCAACAGCATTCTCGTCATCAACACCGCGCGCGAGATGTTGAGCCAGGGCGTCGATGCGCTCGTTGCCGGGCTGGAGGCCGGGTTCAGCCGCTTCCGCCCCGTCTTGATGACCGCACTCGCAATGCTGATCGGCATGCTGCCGATGGCGCTCGGGCTCGGCGACGGCGGCCAGCAGAACGCACCGCTCGGACGCGCGGTCATCGGCGGGCTCGCGCTCGGCACCGTCTCCACGCTGTTGTTCGTCCCGGTGGTGTTCGGCCTCGTGCACACGTGGCTTGCGGCACGCACACGCACTGCTGCCACCGAAACGTCCGGTGAACACGCTCAATAAATTTAAAGATCTCAAAGGACTCGCCATGAGTACGCCCGACCCACTGCAAAAAGATCGCGACGTTTCTTCGTCGACGAAACCCGCCCCCGTCACTCGCACGGCTCCCGGCGACACGACGCCCGATACCCGTTCGCGCCGCCGCTCGATGTGGCCTATCGCCCTCGTCGGTATTGCCGCCGCTTTGCTCGCGATCGGCATCGTGCCGCGCCTCGCGGCAAGCACGACGCTCTCGCAGCAAGTCGATGCGCAGCGCGCTCCGACAGTCACGGCCGTGACGCCTCGCCGCGCGCCCGCCTCACAAGAGCTGCTGCTTCCCGGTTCGGTGATGCCCTACGCCGACGCGTCGATCTACGCACGCACGAGCGGCTATATCCAGCACTGGTACACGGACATCGGCGCGAAAGTGAAAGCAGGCGACACGCTAGCCGATATCGAAACGCCCGAGCTCGACGCGCAATTGAAGCAGGCGCACGCGGACGAAGCCGCCGCGCAGGCGAACTACGATTACGCGGCAAGCACCGCGAAACGCTGGCAGACGATGCTGCAAACGCAATCCGTCTCGCAGCAAGACGCCGAGACGAAAACGAGCGACATGCAAGCGAAGCGCGCCGCGCTCGAAGCCGCTCAAGCGAACGTCGCTCGGCTGACCGAACTCGTGTCGTACGAGAGAGTAACCGCACCGTTCGATGGTGTCGTCACGACTCGCAACGTCGACGTCGGCTCGCTCGTCACCGCGGGCGGTTCGCCCGGGCTCGCGGGCAATCCGGGTGAACTGTTTCATATCGAGCAGACCGACAAGTTGCGGATCTTCGTGAACGTGCCGCAGGACGACTCCGCTGACGTCACGCCGGGCACCCAGGTTTATCTGACGACGCAGCAATATCCCGGCCGACAGTTCCCTGCCACGGTCGCGCGCAGCGCCGATGCCATCGATCCCGTCAGCCGGACGCTGCGCGTCGAGATCGACGTCGACAACCACGACGGCGCGCTGATGCCGGGCGCCTACGCACAGGCGCATCTTGCGCTGCAAACGACGCATCCCGCGCTCGATCTGCCCGTCAGCGCGCTGCTGTTCCGTCCGGACGGCGTGACCGTCGCGGTGGTCGGCAGCGACGACAAGGTCCGGCTCGAACCCGTCACGATCGGGCGTGATTTCGGGACGTACGTCGAAGTCGCGACCGGCGTGGCCGAAGGCGATCGAGTTATCGACAACCCTGGGGACGCCATCGTCGACGGCGAAGCGGTGCGCATCGCGCCAGCACCCGTGTCCGCCCCAGCCACCGGCAAGCAAGGCTAGGCGCCGACCGAAAAAGGCGATGATATGAAATCCCTCCGCTCTCACGCTCACGGTCATTCGCTGCGCCTGACCGCCCCTCGCGTCCGCACGGCATCCGTAATCGGTCTCTTGTGCGCGTTGACCGCCTGCTCGACACTGCCGCCGTACGCAAAACCGTCGGTCGACGTTCCCGATCGTTATGCGAGCGCACCGCAAGCCTCGAAGGGTTGGTCGGTCTCAGCGCCTGCCGATGCCGAGCCTCGCGGCCCGTGGTGGACGCTGTTCAACGATCCCGAACTCAATCGCCTCGAAGCACGCGTCGACGTATCGAACCAGTCGGTCAAGAAAGCCGTAGCGCAACTGCAAGCCGCGCGCGCGATAGTCGACTATCAGCGCGCCGGCTACTCGCCGACGGTAACCGCGGGCGTCTCGCAATCGCGCTCGCGCCTCTCGCAAGACGTGCTCGGACATTCGCTCGCCGGGAAAACGGTGCCCGACTATTCGGCGGGCGTCGCCGCAAGCTGGGAGCCGGATCTGTTCGGGCGAGTCAAGGACGCGACGGTCGATGCGCGCGACACCGCGCAAGCCAGCGATGCGGATCTGCAAGCCGTGCGCTTGTCGATGTCGAGCGAGCTCGCGACCGACTACTTCGATCTGCGCTCGCTCGACATCCAAAAGAAACTGCTCGACGACACCGTCGCCGCCTATGCGACATCGCTCAAGATCGTGCAGCAGCAGTTCGCGGCCGGCGGGATCGACGCGTCCGCGGTCACACAGGCGCAAACGCAACTCGAAAGTACTCGCACGCAGGACACCGACCTCGACGTCGAGCGCGCGAAGCTGCAACACGCGATCGCAACGCTGATCGGGGTGCCGGCGTCGTCCTTCTCGCTGCCGAGCGACACGACCGCGATCACCGTGCCGAGCATTCCGGCCGGCATGCCTTCGCAATTGCTCGAGCGGCGCCCGGACATCGCCGCGTCCGAGCGGCGCGTGGCTGCTGCCAATGCCAGGATCGGCGAAGCGCGCGCGGCGTTCTATCCGGATCTGACGCTGTCGGCGACAGCCGGCCTCGAAAGCACGTTCTTCTCACCGTGGCTCACCGCGCCGAGCCTGTTCTGGTCGATCGGCTCGCAGCTCGCCGGCACGCTGTTCGACGGCGGCCGACGCGATGCGGCGCTAAAAGGAGCGACCGCGCAATACGACGGCACGGTAGCCGACTATCGTCAGACGGTGCTCGTCGCGTTCCAGCAAGTCGAAGACAATTTGTCCGCGCTGCAAACGCTGGCAAGCGAAGCCCAGACGCAGCAGCGCGCAACCGCTGCCGCGCGGCAATCGCTACAGCTCACGACGAACCGCTACCAGGCGGGCGCGGTCAGCTATCTCGACGTGGTCACCTCGCAGACGATCGCGCTCTCCAACGAGCGGACGCTCGATCGGATCGAGGCGCGCCACATCGACGCGAGCGTCGCGCTGCTGAAAGCGCTGGGCGGCGGATGGGATAGTTCGTCGTCGATTCGCGAAACGGCTAAGGCGACTTCGAATGAAACGCTTTCGGAAACGTCAAAATGAACCGCGTGCTGGCCTCGTCGCTTTCGGCGTGCGCGCGGCCGCCGTGCAGATCCATGATGGTGCGCACGATGGCAAGCCCGAGGCCGGTCGAACCCGAGGTATTCGTCTCGCGCTTGCGCGACGGGTCGACGCGATAGAAGCGATCAAAAATCCGCTCGAGCAGTTCGGGGGCGATCGGCGCGCCCTGATTGGCAACGATCACCCGCACCGCGTCCGGCGATTCTCCAGCCGAAAGCGTGATATCGCCTCCGCGTGGCGTATAGCGCAGCGCATTCGCCAGCAAGTTGCCGACCGCGCGCCGGAACAGCTCCGCATCGGCGCGCAGTTGCGCGTGGCCGGTCGTGTGCAGATGCACGCCGGCATCGTCGGCAAGGCCCTCGAAGTAGTCGGCGATATGCGCGAGCTCCTTCTCGGCGTCGAGATCCCCGAGCCTTGCGACGAACTGCGGATGCTCCGCCCGCGCGAGAAACAGCACGCTTTCGATCATGCGCGAGATGCGGTCGCACTCTTCGAGATTCGACGCGAGCGCTGCTTGATATTCGTCGGCGGAGCGAGGCCGCGCGAGTACAACTTCGGTCGCACCGCGCAAGTTGCCGAGCGGCGTGCGCATGTCGTGCGCGAGATCCGCCGTGTATTGCGACAGACGCTGAAAGCCGTCGTGCAGACGGCCAAACATCAGGTTTAGCGAAGCGATCAGCGCGGCGAGTTCGTTCGGCACATTTTCCACTTCGATAGGCGTGCCGAGCCGGTCGACGGTAACCGTTCCGGCGGTTCTTGCGATCTCCCGCAGCGGCCGCAGCGATTCGCGCACAAGCATCCAGCTCATCAGAAACGCGAGCAGCACGCCGGCCAATCCCGCCCAGTACAGGCGGTCGCGGTAGTAGTCGAGCAGGCGTAGGCGGTCCGTCATGTTCCGCGCGATGATCATCGTGACGGGCGTGCCGTCGCGTAGCGCGGCGTCGGCGGCCAGGCCGCGCACCGGCACGTCGCGCGACGTGTGCCACTCCGCGATGTCGCTTTGCGTGATCCGCTGCGTGGCGCCGACGCGCCGCGACAGTGCGGGCGAAGGCGAGGCGGGATCGGCGATGCTCTCGGCGTTGTGCTCGACGAGCACCTGCTGACCGGCATCGCGGATCTGCATCGAGAGCGCGGTGTTGCCCAGCACCTGGCTCGTCAGACGGTCGGCATGATTGCGCAAATCGTCTAGCGTGGCGAGCTCTTGCGCGAGCCGCCGCGTATGGCGCGCGATCAAGACGATGTCGAGATCGTCCTGCTGCTTGACCTCACGGTCGAGCGCGAAGTAAAGCACGCTGCCCACGAGCGCGAACACGGCGAGCGTCGTTCCGGCAAAGGCCGCGGCAAGCGTGGTGGTGAGCGAGCGCGACGCCATCATCGAGTCTCGTTGGCCTCTTTGCCCTCGATCACATAACCGACGCCTCGCACCGTTTGGATCAGCTTGACCGGAAAATCGTCGTCGATTTTCGCGCGCAGCCGGCGAATCGCCACTTCGACCACGTTGGTGTCGCTGTCGAAATTCATGTCCCAAACGTAGGAGGCGATCTGCGTGCGGCTCAATACCTCGCCTTGGCGGCGCACGAGCAGTTGCAGCAGTGAGAATTCGCGCGGCGTGAGTTCGATGCGCGTGGCGCCGCGGCGCACGCGCCGCCGGGTGACGTCGATCTCGAGGTCGCCTACGCTCAGCATCTCGCTTTCGCGCGGCGGGCCTCGGCGCGCGAGCGTGCGCACGCGGGCGAGCAATTCGACGAAGGCGAACGGCTTGACGAGATAGTCGTCGGCACCGAGTTCTAGGCCGCGCACGCGATCGGCAACGTCGTCGCGGGCGGTTAGGAACAGCACGGGCGTCGAGTGCGTGGCGCGCAGCGTCTTGAGGACCGTCCAGCCGTCCAACGTCGGCAGCATGACGTCGAGGACGATGACGTCGTAGTTCTCCTCTTGCGCAAGGATCAAGCCTTCGGCGCCGTCGTTCGCGACGTCGACGCGATAGCCCGACTCTTCAAGGCCTTTCTTGAGGTAAGCGCCGGTCTTCGGCTCGTCCTCGACGACCAGAATACGCATCTGATGCTCCGCCACCGGTTGGGTCGATAACGCGATTCTAAGCGGAGCTCGGGGCGAATGCCGCGACGACGTCGGCCTCCAGCTCTTCGAGCCGCAGTTCAAGCTGCTCCAGTGCCAGGCGCGCTTCGCCGAGATGAAAGAGAGATTCGTTGGGACTTTTATAGCGGCATCGCCTTCAGCGTACCGTTGGGTGAGCACGCTCAAGCGCGCCAAATGGCAAGCGCCGGCCCAGGACTGGGCCGGCGCAGTTCAACACATCGAGATCGCACTATGGCGCTATTCTTTCGCGTCGGCGGTGATCGGTGTAATAACCGGCGCGCGCCGGCCCGTTCCCGCGGTCGTGCCAAGCGCAATGCCCGCAATAATCATCGCCGCCGAGATCAACAAGCCCGTATCGATCTTTTCCCCGAGCGCAATGGCCGAGACCACGATACCGACAACCGGTGTCGCCAGCACACCGAGCGAGGTCGTCGTGGCAGGCAAGCTGCTGTTCACGATCGTCATCGCCCAGTACGCGATCACCACGCCAACGATGCTGCAATAAGCGAAAGCCGAGATTAACTTCGTGCTCGGCACCAAATGCGGGCGTCCCTCCAGCAGACTCGCCAGCACAGCCAATACGATCGAGGAAATGAGCGCCTGCCATGGGACCAATTGCAGCGGTGCCGAAACCCAGCGATGGACGCGCGTATAGAGAATGCTCACCGACCAACACAAGGCGGAGATCAGCAACAACCCGTTACCGAACACCGCGTTTTGATTGTGCCAATCGAGGGACGCCGGCTTGAACAGCAGCGCGGTGCCGAGCAGGCCGATCAGCACACCGATGATGCGCCTGGCCGGCATCGGTTCTTTCAAGAAGAGCCAAGCGGCGGGTGCGACCCAGAGCGGGGTCGTATAGCCAAGCACAACCGATCGGCCTACGGGCACGTATTTCAACCCGATCGTCATCAATACCGCGAATGCGGTCATGTGAAACAGCGAGATCACCAAGACGATCGGCCAATCCCCCCGACGCGGCACGACGAACCGACCCGTCAGTTTCAGCACGATGGCGAGTCCGATAGCGGCGGCGCCATTGCGAATCGCAATCGCCCATAGCGGCGAGACTTCCGCCACGATCACCTTAATGACAACCCACATCGTGCCCCACGACGCAATCACGACCCCGAACAAAAGCATTGCCATATTCGGGGACAGCGCCATGAAATTGCCACCTTTCCCTGTGCTGGACATCGACTTTCTCGCTTAAGAATGGAGAGAACAGCTTATTGCGCTGAAGGCGTGCCGCGAAACATCGCAATGATGCGCGGCACTCGTTGAATCACGATGCCCAAATCAAGTAGTCGGCACGAGCATCATACCGAAAAACAGGTGCCGATTTCTAACGATACCGATCCATTCGCCATAATCGATGAGATCGGGTCAAGAATCTTCACACGCGATTCATAATCAATCGGCCGACCCGTCCGGCCGCGCGCCCGCCGTGGCGGCACTTGCGTCGGCAGCCTCGATGAAGCGGATATCGCGCTCCGCACCGTCGCCCAAAACCGTCAATGCATGCTGATAAGCAGGACTGTCGTAGGCGGCCGTAGCAGCGTCGAGAGATGAGAATTCAACCAGAACAGTCCGTATATCCAACCCGGCTTCATAAACCCTAACCGGCGCGCCACGGGCGAGGAACGTGCCGCCGGCTCCCGTAAGCGCCGGCCCCGCCAGCTTTGCATAGGCGGTGAATTTATCCGGGTCGGTAATTGCACGGTATTGAGTGATCCAGTAGGCCTTCGGCATTTCGCTTCTCCTTGTCAAATTGACGAGTGATAGATCGATCTTTCGGAACGACTCGGAAGAGACCGCAATAGAATCAATATTCCATTCACATCTGAGATATTTGCGCCAATGCGTTCGCTCGGCGCCTTCACTGCATGTGCCATCCATGGCTCACCAGGAACGATTGCCCCGTCAACGCGGCACTCGGAAACGACGACAGGAACAGCACGGTCTGCGCAATGTCGTCGACGGTCGTGAATTCCCCGTCGGCCGTGTCGCCGAGCATGACTTGCTTCACGACGTCCTCGTCGCTGGTGCCCAATTCCCTCGCCAACTCCGGGATCTGCTTCTCGAGCAGCGGCGTGCGCACGAAGCCGGGGCATACGACATGGGCGCGGACATTGTGCGCGGCGCCCTCCTGCGCCAGCACGCGCGCCAAACCGAGCATGCCATGCGCAGCAGCCACATAAGCCGACTTCAGCGGCGAGGCCACGTGCGAGTACACGGAGCCGACATAAATCACGACACCCCCTCGGTCGCGCTCGTACATATAGGTCAGCGCGGCCTTCGTCGTGAGGAACGCCCCGTCCAAATAGATCGACTGGATCTTCTTCCAATCGGAAAATGCATAGCAATCGATCGAGTTGACGACCTGAACCCCCGCATTCGATACGAGAATGTCGATCGATCCGAACGCCGCGGCCACGCGGTCCATGCCGTCGATCACCGAGCGCTCGTCCGTGACATTCATCGCCACGGCCAGCGCGGTTCCGCCCGTCGCGACGATCTCCGCCGCAACGGCTTTCGCGCCGGTCATATTCAGATCCGCAATGGCGACGGCGGCCCCGGCTTTGGCCAAAGCCCGCGCGACTTCCTTGCCGATCCCGCTGGCCGAGCCAGTCACCACGGCCACTTTTCCGGTCAGAAGCGTCATCGTTCGAGAATTAAGGCTGATCGTACTGAAGGAATACTTCGTTCGCGGCGTTCATCGCGTTCAGCGCAGCCGGAAAGCCGGCGTAAAACGCCATTTGAATGATCGTTTCGACAATCTCGGTTCGCGTGACGCCCACCTGCAAGCTCGCAGCCACATGGACCTTGAGTTGGGCAAGCGCGCCCATCGCCGTTAAAGCCGCGACGGTCGAAAGTTCTCGCTGCGCCAGCGTCAAACCTGGCCTCGAAAGAATGTCCCCAAAGCCGAACTCGACGACATAGCGCGCCAAATCGGGATCGACGCCGTTCAATCGTTGAACCCGTTTATCGACGTCGTCGTCCAGTTCCGCCATCCGCTGGAGACCCCGCTGGTACCGATCCGCATCTTGCATAGCCAATGGTTCCGATGATTTATACGTCGATCAGCGCTTCTTGCCAAACCTGCTTCGGCGGTCGGCGAATCGCGTGCCGCGTTTCATAGGCGCGTGCGGCACGCAGGACGATCGCATCGCCGAACATCGGTCCCGCGATTTGCAAACCGATTGGAAGCCCGGCGCCGGTCAGCCCGCATGGAATCGACGCAGCGGGTTGATGGGTCAAATTGAAAAGGTAGCTAAAGGGCGTCCAACCGAGCAGCGATTGAGCGGACATCGGCGCTGCCGACGGTGTCGCGGAAAACGCCGGGATCGCAACCGTGGGGGTGAGGATGAGGTCGTATGACGACATGAACTGACGCATTCGCGAACCCAACACCATCCGCGCCTGCTGAATGCGCAAGAGCTCTCCCATCGTCACCGCCGCCCCCAATTCGGCCTGGCGGGAGACATCCGGATCGACACGCGCCCTTTGCTCCTCGGTCATCGTTTGCCACGCCGCCCACATCCCCGAAAACCAGAGCCCGGCAATCAGCTCGAGCGGATCGTCGATTCCGGGATCGACTTCCTCCACGTGCGCGCCGAGCGTTTCGAATTCGAGCGCGGCCCGGCGCACGGCGGCGGCAACTTCCGGATCGACATTCTTCGCAAAACCCAGCGTCGGCGAGTATGCAATCCGCCATCCGTCGACGCCGTCGTCCAAGCCGACGCGGTAATCCGATGCATCGAACGGCAGTGCCCCCCAGTCGCGGGCATCGGGCTGCTTCAGCACGTTCATCAACAAGGCGGCATCTTCGACGCACATCGTATGCGGCCCGATGTGAGACAACGATGCAAACGCCGATGGGGGAAACGTCGGGGCCCGGCCGAAGCTCGGCTTCAGCCCGAACGTCCCGCAAAATGCGGCCGGCACACGCATGCTTCCGGCGCCGTCGGTGCCGACCGATAGCGGCCCCATGCCCGCCGCGACGGCTGCGGCGCTGCCGCCCGAGGAGCCGCCCGGGCTTTTATCGGGATCCCAGGGGTTGCGGCTAATGCCCGTCAACGGCGAGTATGTTTCGCACTTGCATGCGAACTCGGGCGTACACGTTTTTCCGAAGAGGACGGCACCGGCTTCGCGAAGACGAGCAGTGCAAGGCGCATCGACGTCCCAGGATTGATTCGGATCGATCGTCAGGCTGCCGCGCAACGTCGACCAGCCCTTCGTCAAAATCAAGTCTTTGATCGATACGGGAACGCCGTCGAGCATGCCGAGCGGTTCGCCGCGCAACCAGCGCGCCTCGCTTTCCTTTGCGCTTTGCAACGCGCACTCATAATCGATCAACCGGAAAGCGTTGAGGATCGGGTTCAAACGATCGGCGTGCGCGAGTACGGCACGGATGACTTCAACCGGGGATAGGTCCTTCTTTTCGAAAAGCGTCAGTAAGTTGCTTGCACTGATTTCAGTCAGTTCGATGTCGCTCATACGCGCAGCTCGTTAAAGGATCGTTGTGGTAGCGCCGCACTTCACGCGGCGCTAGCTCGGGCCGCCGCGTCAACCGTCGTGCTGCTCCACGGCGATCGAGACATCTTCCGGCCGGTGCGCCTGTGCATCCAGCACGGCATCTTGCGCATCGATATCGGCCAAAATGCTCACCGCGCAACGTCCCGAGAATTGCAGGAAACGCGAATTCACCTGGACGCGCGGCAAGACGTAGGTGCAAAAGTTCGGCCCTTCGGCGGGAATGCCGAGCGCCCACACTCGCTTTTGAACCCGCCCTTGCGCATCGACGACGTTTTGTGCGCTGTCTACATCGAGCCCGCCGGGAGAAAACGCGCCGTTCATAAACGGCCGGATGATCCCCCCGTCCAGTAAGTTCCGCAGAAACGGCGACGTCTGCCCGCTTAGCTCCACCGCGCAATCCGTCCGTGCGCGAACGAGCACGTCGAATGTTCGGCTGGCAGGTTGACCGAGCCTCGTGGAGCGCAAAACGAACCGCGCCTGTTGTTCGTCTAGATCCAACTGCGCGTTCGGCCCGGGGCCGAATGAAAGCAACCCCGCTTCGAGCAACGCGAGCAATTCCATGTTGCGTTCCTTCGGCGCGCCGGCCGAGAGCCGATACATATTCGGCACCGCTTCGCCGAGAAACGCGCGATGGCTACTCTCGGTCAGTCCGCCATAGTCGACCGCGTATCGGAGGTAGTCGCGCACGTCGCGCAACACATCCGTCGCCGCCTTCACCGGATCGCTCACGTTGCCGCCCTTCGCATGCGCCACGTCATCTTCGACATGCTGCTTGACGGCCGCCGCGAACGATTCGTCGGTATCGAATATTTTTCCTTTGAACGGAAACAGAAGCTTTTCGACGATGGCCCGGTGGCGCGGCAGCGGTTCGTAGTCGGTCGCATCGAGCTCGCCCGTCTCGCTTAGCCGGTAGGCGAAGCACATTTCCTTGACCAGTACCGGCCACAAGTCGCGGTCGAAGTCCAATTGCTCGCTGCCGGTGTCTCGATGGCGTTCCTCGCGGATCCGATCGATCCAAGGCCGAGTAAAGAAGCGCGGTTTGTATAGTCCACCGACACCCTTTTCATTGGTCGCGCGCGCACAAAAGGGAATCCCTTGCCGGGAAAACACCACGAGCCTAGGCTCCTGCCCGCTCGCGCGATAGTGCAGCCGTTGATCGGCATCCGCATGGAATTCGCCACCGCGTCCGATCGTGAGGTCGGCAATGATGTCGTAAGCGGTTAGGCCAATCCCTTGAATGCCGACCGTCGCGTCCTTTGGGATGGATTGCAGGACGCTGAACGGCTTGACCCGCGCAATGAACCGCAACCGTGGATTAACCGCTTGCAATGCCTGCGTGCGATTCAAAAGATTGATGTCCGCTTCGGTCAGATCGTTGTCGCCGTGCCCGGTTACGATCACCACATGATTTGCATCGAAGCGCACGCCGCTATCGAGGACGACTTCGTAATCCCCTCCCGGGCGCCGATGAACGTCTTTCGCCAGGCACCGATGGTAGGTCACGACGACGTTCGGCGGCAGCGCTTCGAGAAGCCGGCCGTAGACGTAGCTGAAATACCGCCCGAGCAAGCTGCGCGGGAGATAGTCGTTTTCTCCGATGACCTCTCCCCCAAGTTGCGCTTGCGCAAAACCGCTGCCGAATCTGCGATAGCCGACGGCTCTCGCCCAGTCCATCAACGAGGGGCCCGGATCGATCGGTCCAGCCTGACGAACGGAGTCGTCCGTAAACATCGTCACCTGACCCGACACGGTGTTCGCGAGCAGATGATCGGGTTGATCGGCCGGATGAGCGCCCTGTCCCGGCTCGCCGGGATCCACCAAATCGATCGCCAACCCCCAGCCCGGCGCCAACTCGCGGTAGACGGCGGCTAAGCGTTCGAGAAGACTGAGGCCTCGTGGCCCAAAACCCACAATAGCAACACGATAGTTCCGCACGATAGTTTCGATCTCTCAGTTGGCGATTGGAGGCAGACGTCCGCTTCAGCTCGTGCGTTTGATGATCCAACCGTTGTCGACCGCGGCGAAGCCTGCCCCGGGGTAGTAAGTCATCGCCTCCGGCGAGGCCAGCAGCAGCAACATGACTTGAGGTCCGAGCTTTTCGCGCACGTACTCGATCAGCCGCTTGCCGATGCCCTGCTTCTGGCATTCCTTCGACACGGCGAGATCGGACAAGTAGCAGCAGTAGCTAAAGTCCGTCACCGCACGTGCAAGGCCCACGAGCTTTCCGTCCTGATACGCGCCGACGATCAGGTTGGCGTTGCGCAGCATCGCCTGCATCCTGACGAGATCGTCGACAGGCCGCCGAATTCCCGATGACCGATAGAGTTCCGCGACCTCGGTCGCCGTCACGCTCGGCGATTCGATTAGATTGATCTCCAGACATTGGTCCTGTGACATGCCATCCTCCGTTTCGAATAGGATTTCCGATCGCCCGACACCTCGTGCGTCGACGCCTCGAACATCAGGCTTCGTGCAGAGCGCTCAATTCCTCGCGCAATGCAATGCCGCCGAGGTTTTGCAGCAAGGGCGCGTTTTCGCAGGCGATATAGACGCATTCCTCATTTGCGCTGTTTTGATGCCGATGCACGGCCCAAGGCGGAATGTAAAAGGCGTCGCCCGCCTTCCACTCGACCACGCGATCGCCCACCACGGACGAACCGATCCCTTGCAGCACGTAAATCAACGTTTCGTAGTTGTGCCGGTGCGCGCCCGTCGCTTCGCCCACCTCGAGATGGCCGATCGTCATGCTGATCGTATGGCTCGGCAAATCGACGATATGGACGCGGTGCTTACGCTCGCCCGAAAACTTGTTGTCCGCCGCACTCGAGACGGCCATCACGTTCGGGTGGCATAGCCGGTTCGGGACATTCGCGGTCAAGCTGCTGGGTACCCGCCAGAAGTCCGACGAATTGTGCGATCGAGACTCCACCGCACCGAGAGGGGCCGACGTGCTGGCCCAAACCGCGTCGAGCATCTCCACGCGCCGCCGGATCATCTCGCTGCCGATCGTCACGCCCAGCTCGCCGCGAGCGGGATCGTCCTCGGCAAATTCTTCCATCAAGCGCAGCATCGTAAGCGCGTGGTCTTCGTCTTCCTCGATATGCAGCCGAAAGAATTCCGTCGCTTCGTGACCGAAACCGAAATGGCGCAGCGACTGCAAGATGGGGGTATAAATCAACGGCACGATCGCCTCCGCCCCTAAGCACATCGCCGCGAGCCCGTGCATCGGATCGGCGCTCTTGCAGTGCGCCAACATCGCCGACGTGAGCTGCGCCGTTGCCGGCAGCGCCGGCTCCCGGTTCGGATCCACGCCGACCAGCCGAAGGCTGCGCTGGAACATTTCCGCATGGGTGTCGTGTCCGTGGTCGTCCACGCCCATTTCCTCACGCAGATTCGCGAGCAACGCTTGAATGCTGCGCGCGTCGCCGAACTGTCCCAGCAACGCGCACAAATAGCGCGTGAAATGCCGCGAATAATGACTGTGTTGCGCAAGCAGCCGTTTGAGTACGTCGAGGCTTGCCGTGCCGTCTTCCAGCGCGACAAGCAGCGGGTGCTCGGTCAGCAGGCTCAAGTCCTCTTGCCTGAGCCACTTCGTCCATATCGCGCCGACGTTCGCCGGCGTGCGTGTAGCCTGCTCCGCGTGGAGCGTTTGAGGTATCGCCATGATCATCGATCTCATCGTGTCCGAACTACGTTGATGTGCCGTTCTGGCGCCGAGTGCCGGTCTTAAGGTCTTAAGGTCCTATGCCGGCGATTGGCGCAGCCTCGGTTGCAGTCTTTTCCGGCGCGGTATTACATCGGCTCCGGCAGCTGAAGCAGGTGGCGTTTGTCTTGCACGCTTGCCCACTCGTCTTTTTCGGCGCTGTCGACTTTGATGTTGGTCGCAGGCTGATAAACGGGTGCGAGCCGGCGATTGATTTCGATGAACTCCAATTGGTCCTCGGGCACTTCCTTGTCCTGATAAATCGCTTTAACGGGGCATTCGGTCGCGCATACGTTGCAATCGATGCACATCTCCGGATCGATGACGAGGAAGTCGGGGCCCTCCCGGAAGCAATCCACGGGGCAAGGATCGATGCAGTGCTTGTAGGTGCATTTGATGCACGGTTCGGTCACGACAAAGGTCATGTCACACTCCTGTCAGGCCACGCCAACTGCGCTCGTATAAAATTTTTCGATCCAGCGTTTGTCCCCGAAATCGAACGTGAAACCGGGGCCGCCGTTCGCCACCACGTAGTCCATCAGCGTTTGATAAATCAGGCCGAGCGCTTCGGTGTAGGCGATCGCCGTACCGAGTTCGACCATCGAATAGCGCTCGCCCGTTTGCCGCATGAGGCGCAAATCCACCAGGCCGAGCAAGACCCGTTCGCCGACGCGAATCGGATACGGCGAGCGGATGCTGTAGCGGACGCTGGCATGGACATGGCCAGCGTGATGTTGATCGGACCACTCGGCGATATCGGCCATACGCGGCGCGTGAAACCAGCCGCGCGACGCCGGGATCGCTTCGATGTCGAAATAGCTCGGCGCGTAGTGCCAGGCGTTGTAGCGCATCCTCGACGAAACGGCGTTCAACAGCATCGTCAGTGCCTTCGGCGGCAACGCGCCTTCCAGCGCCGCACTCGGAACCGGATGGCAGAAATAGTCCGCCTGTGTCTGGGCACAGGCCGCGGCCGTGTCGTTCTCCGCGAGCAAGCGAATCAACTGCGGGAACGACCGCGTCCCCCGCGTCATGCCGACATCCGACTCCGTGACCTCGACGGCCTTACGCACCACGGCGTCGATCGCGTACTCGATAAACGATGCGAAGCCTTGTCCCGCATCTCCCGGTTCGATCGGCTGCAACCAGTATCCGATGTTCTCGACCGACAGAATATGCTCGACATCCTCGCAGCCGTGCAGTGCGTCCTCGATCAAGGCGATCGACTGTGCCCGCTGCGTCAGCCTGCGCGTTGCCGCATCGAGGGACCAGTGGCGGATAAAGCGCTCCTTCTTGCACAGGTTCAGTCCGTTGATGTCTCTAACGAACCGGCCAAAGTTCAGACACTGCTCTCGCCACTTGGCGAGTATCAGCGCTTGGTGCTCCAACGGATGCCGGTTCAACGACTCCACGTCCGCGTCCGAGAACTCGCATATCGCCTGATAACGCCGGGCGATTGCCTGGAAGTGGCGCGCGACGGCAAGCACTTGTAGCTGACCGGAATTCATTTCCTCCAGTCGCGTAAAAGCCCCCGACGACCGCAGCAGCGCCATGCCGTAGATGAGCGTCAACGATTCGATACTGGCCAGTGCCCCTTGTTCGCGAACTTCCGCTAACGCGGCATCCACCGTGTGCTCTCGCGGATAATCGGACTGGCCGATCTGATAGAAATTCGAGAAGCATTGCGTGCCGACGTAAAACAGCAACGGTGCCATGTGCTGCGCGGATTCTTTAAGCGTGTCGACGATCGCGTGCAGACCGTGCGCCTCGAGGTAGCCGACGATCTCCACGCGTCGAGATTCCAGCTCCACGCCTTCCGCGATCGCCGCATTCAGCGCGGCACGATGAAGGTTGCGCGAGACCGTGATCCGCTGGGCGATCTGAAGGTGCGCCTCGTTGCTCGCGGCAAACTCCGCGTCCAAAAGAAAGACTTTTCCGTGGGGGCGGAAGGCGAGGACGACTTCCACGCCGGGTTCGGTCCAGTCCTCCTCGGGTGCCCCATCGGCGTCCAATCCCTCATAGAGCACTCGCTCGAATGCACTCATTCCACGCACGGCATCGGCGACACTAATCCGCCCGTCCAGCGTCAAACAGGGCAGGATGAAATTACCGTCCGTTTTGGATTGGGCCAGCTTCACAAGCTCGAGGACAATCAGTTCCACTGACATACGTTCTTCCTTAATGAGCAAGATTGCGAAACAAAAAATGGTGCATTCGAGACGTGCGTATTTACGGCGAGAAATGAGTCGCGCACGCGACTTAGATCGCCCGATAAATATCACTGACTGGAATAAGCAATCCGTCAATACATGACCATCCAACTCCGCGCTTTTGATGCACGAATTTGGTTGGTTTATTGCATCGGCAAAAATATGACGCCGATGGCTCCATCGATGAGTTCAGATCTGCAAGTGGGCATCCCTTTACGGCTGCGGTGGATAAAACGAGAACGCCGCTCCCGCAAATGACGGGAGATTCACGCTCTTTTCGATTCGGGGTAGTGCCTCGGACAAGCGACGACACGTCGTCGCGGGGTTTGTCTCGTCTTTCGTTTTTTTCTACAACTGAACAGGTGCGAGTGAATCCTAGCACTGTCTTTCTTAACAAAATCCAGCGCTCAATTTTTTTGAACGGGCGCCTGTTTTTCTAACCATCCCGAATAGGCTCGAACGTTTCCGGCGTCTTTGCATTCAGTTCGAATTCAAGGAACTTGGCGCAGCAGTCGGTGATCAGACCCGCCTGTAATTGGGCGTTATCGTAAGGATCCAGCTCGGAAACGCTTTAAATCGGTGCAAACAGCTCTGTCAGTCTCGCAAGTCGCAGTGGTCATTCTGCAATTACCCTAAATAGGAGCGAGCGTGCTTGATCGAGATCAATTGGAAGCATTCGTGGCTGTTGTCGAACAACAAAGCTTTGAACGCGCCGCCGCAACCTTGAGCATCACGCGCGGCGCGATATCGCAGCGGATCAAGTTGCTCGAGGAAGCGGTATCCGCCGTCTTGCTGATACGCGACCGTCCGATCCGACCCACGATCGCGGGTGAAACCCTGCTGCGGCACGCGAAAGCTGTGGCCATGTTGGAGCTCGAGGTCTGCCGTCAGCTCGCCCCCTCCGAAAACGGCGAGGAGCGCGCCCGGATCGCCGTTGGGGTGAACGCGGACTCTTTGGCGACTTGGTTCGGCGAGTGCTCCGCGAGGTTGCTGGAAGCGCTGCCCGTGGCGTTAGAGGTCGTCGTCGAAGATCTCGATCACACGTGGCCGATGCTTTTGCGAGGCGAGGTCATAGGCTGCGTCAGCAACGAACCGAAGCCCGCGCAAGGCTTCGAGGCCGTGCCGCTCGGCGAGATGATTTACCGATGCGTGGCCACGCCCGCTTTCGCGCAAACGTACTTTCCTCATCGCCTGAGAATACACGAGGCCGTATCGGCCCCCGCGATCCTATTCAACAGAAAGGACGCGCTACACGACAAGTTTCTGAAGTTGCAGTTCGGGGTAGAGCTCGAGCGCTACGTCAAACACTATTTCCCGTCATCGTATGGGTTGTTGCGTGCGATCGAGATGGGTTGCGGTTATGGCGTCGTACCGTCGGACCAGGCACAACCGCTTCTCGACTCGGGCCGGCTCGTCGATCTCGCACCGCTCTCTCCGCTTCGCGTACCGCTCTATTGGCATCACTGGCGCCGCGAACCGCCGTTGGCCGAGCGGGTCACGGAATTCGTCACGCTCTCGGCGAGACAAGCGTTGACGTTCGACGGCGCAGACGACCTAGTGGGTTTAGAAAGCAGTGCCTAGAGCGGTTCATCAACGGCGAGCCGACGCAAAGGACGTCAGACAATTCCAAGCTTGTCAGCTAGGTCGAGCGATATGCCAGACACCTCGGAACCCATCCCCGTTCTTTTGACCGGCGCCTTTGTCGCCGGAGAAGCGATAGAGCGGGTGTCCTTTATAGGTCCATTGGTGCTTGCCTTCCGCGGCGGCGATGAGCCCCCATTCGCCACTCGCTTTGTCGTACGAATTGGCGAGCGCCGCGGGCCATAGGGACGTGCAGCCTCCCGTGCAGGCGCTCGCGCCCGACGTTGTGTCTTTGTCGAACATATAGAGCGTCATGCCCTCGTCGTCGACGATCATGCCGCCTTGCACCTTCGGGGGTTCGGCGAACGACGCCGAGGAGGCGACGCACGCAAGGACACATAGCAAGCTCTTCATCATGATGGGTCTCCCTATCCAAGGTTGGGAGCGAAATGATTGACGGTTCGCCCGCTCCCCGACGAATTTCGCCTGAATCCTCATATCGATAGTCCGAATGCCCCGCGACTACAGTGGCCGTCGACCGAAAACGCGAGCGTATGCGCGCCGCTCGTCGGCCAAAAACGCGGTCATCGCCACTGCTCGGGTCGTCCGCCGAGATCGCCGCAGACGTCGACCGCGATTGCACGAAGACGATCGCCGGGGATCTCTCCCGACAATGCATAGGCCGTCCGCCGGCTTGCCCAGTAAAACGTACGGCGATCGCCATCGCGCCAGAGCCGGACCGGAGCTTGCGCAAGCGAGGCGGCGCTGACGTACAGTGCGAGCCGCTCGCCGTGTCCGTTTTCGTACATGAATTGCGCAGCTGGGCCCGCGCTGCCGGGCAGCAACCTTCCGCCGAGGAACGCATAGCCGTATTCCGCGAGCGAGGGCACGGTGAGCGGACGATTCAAACGCTTCGAAAGCCAACTGACGACCGTTCCTTCCCGCGTGGCGGCCACCTCGACCGCGTGCTCCTGCTCCGGCGCGTATAGCGCGTAGGCGATATCGGCCTGCCGAGCAAATGCGCTCTGCGCTGCGGGGGGCAAAAGGTAAGTCTCGAGGGTCCCGGCAAACCACGCGAGCACCACGCCCGCGGCAAGCGAGCCGGCCGCGACCAGAGCATGGCGCCACCAGGGCGTACGAATACGCAGCACGATGCACGGCCCGCTCGATTGCGCCGCGGGATCGGCAAACAATGCGCGCAAGGCAGCGCGTTGAGCGCGAAAGTGCGTCACTCGATCCGCCGCGCGCGGGTCGTGCACGAGCCGTTCGGCAATAGCGCGGCGCTCCCCTTCGGGCAGCTCGCCGTCGACGAACGCGGACAGGGCGTCGAGATCGGCTTGGCCGAGACCGTCGGTGGGTATGAGGCTGGATTCGCCGTTCATCGCGTATTCCTCACCGCTTTGAGGGCGGCGGCGTGCTGATGCGAACCGTCCGCCAGCAGCGATCGCATGTGCTCTCGCGCGCGCGAAAGCCGGGACATGACGGTCCCGGCGGGCACGCCCAGCACCGCCGACACCTCTTGATAACTCAACTCCTCGACGCACACGAGCAAGAGAACTTCCCGCTGTTCGAACGGAAGGCGATACAGCATGCGCTGCACGTCGCGCAGCACGAGCGAATCGACCTGGCCGGAAGGGGCTTCGAGCCGCTGCCACGGGGCATCCTCGTCATCGACGGCCATCTCCCGGCGGCCGCGCAGTTGATCGATGTACAAATGACGCAAGATCGTCAGCAGCCATGCGCGTAAATTGGTATCGGTCCGGAAAGCGCGCATGCGCGTCAGCGCGCGTTCGGCCGTATCCTGCACCAAGTCGTCGGCCCAGGCGGCATCGCCTGTCAGCGCGCGCGCATACCGCCGCAATTGCGGCAGCCATCCGACAACGTCGGCTTCGAAGCTCATGAGCCGTAGCCGGCACCAAGCTTAGTAACCGCCGCTCCCTCCGCTACCGCCACTGCCACTGCCTCCGCTATCGCTGCCGCTGTTCGTCGAATGCCAAGACGAATCCGGACCGCTCGACGACATGCAACCCGCGGATAACACAAGCGACAACACAGCCGCCACGACCGACAGCATCCGCATCGATCTCATCTCTGCCTCCTAACCGGTTGAGGGATATGGGCTAAACGATCCTAACGGACACTTTATTCCGTGGATCGGAGAAACCATTAGGGAGATCTTCTATTGTCATTACAGCAAGCTAACTAACTCTATACATCCGATAGAAAAATACAATGTCCCGACAACGTTTGCGAAGCACAACTCAGGTCGCGCCCGAGCTTCAGCGCGCCGTATCGCCGCCGTAGAACTCAATGCATGGTGCGCGAGCATACGAATTGCCGTTTGCTTGGACGCATACCTTGCGACGGGGACATCACGAACGGAATCGTCCGTCGTCCGGGTGTATCGCCCTTAGTCAAATGGAATCGACATATGAACTGGAATCGCTTGACCGTGAAAACCAAACTCACGGGTGCATTTGCCGTCTTGGCCGTTATCGTCCTGATCGTCTCAGCGCTGTCGTTGGAAGCGCTCAACGAGGCGAACGATCGGTTTTCCGGCTATATCAAAGGCATCAACGCGCGTGCCGACGCGGCGCAAGCGGTGCGTACCGCCGTTGACGATCGTGCGATGGCGGTACGCAACCTGGTGCTGGTCACGACACCGTCCGACATCGAAATTGAAAAGGCCGCCGTTACCGATGCCGAACGAAGAGTCGAAGCCAATTTGGAAAAATTCAACGCCCTCGTGGCCAATGCTTCCGATATGAGCGAAAAGGCCAAGAGCTTGGCCGCCGAACTTCCGCGAATCGAGGCGCTGTACCGGCCCGTTGCATTGGAGATCGATCGGCTCGCGTTGGATAATCAGCGCGACGCGGCGGTGGCGGAAATCGCCACCAAATGCAGGCCTTTGCTGTCGGCCCTCATCAAGGCATCCAACGACTACGCGGACATCACTCGCGAGCATGCGGCGCAATTGGTCGAGCAGTCAGCGGACCAATTCGCCAGTCGTCGGAACATGCTCGTGGCGATTTGCCTGCTCGCGGTTTTAGTGGCGGCAGTCGCAGGTGCAATTATTACTCGGGGCATATTGCGAGCGCTCGGCGCCGAACCCGGCGAACTCGGGGAGGTGACGCGACGCGTGGCCGGCGGCGATCTGAGCCCGGTTGCGGGCGCGCACGAGGCACCCGCCGGAAGCGTACTCGCCTCCATGGGCGAGATGCAGCAAAGCCTCGTTCGTCTCATCAGCCAAGTTCGCACGGCCGCCGACGGTATTGCCACGGGTTCCAGCGAGATCGCATCGGGCAATGTGGATCTTTCCGCCCGCACCGAACAGCAAGCGGCTTCGTTGCAGGAGACGGCCTCAAGCATGGAGGAGTTGACCTCGACGGTGAAGCAAAACGCCGAGAACGCACAGCAAGCGAGCGCCCTTTCGGCGAATGCGTCCGAGATTGCGGGCAGAGGCAATCAGGTCGTCGGCCAGGTCGTCGACACCATGGGCGAAATCAGCACAAGCTCCACCAAAATCGCGGACATCACCGGCATCATCGAAGGCATCGCGTTCCAGACGAACATCCTCGCGCTCAACGCGGCCGTCGAAGCGGCGCGAGCCGGGGAACAGGGACGTGGGTTCGCCGTGGTGGCAAGCGAAGTTCGAAGCCTCGCGCAGCGGTCGTCCAGTGCGGCCAAGGAAATCAAAGATCTGATCAATGCCTCGGTGCAAAAGATTCAGGATGGTTCCTCGCTGGTGAACGAGGCGGGCAAGACGATGTCCGAAGTGACGCAAGCCGTCGGCCGGGTCACCGACATCATGGGCGAAATTGCCGCCGCTTCGACTGAACAAAGCCGCGGCATCGAGCAGGTCAATCGCGCGATCACGCAAATGGATGAAGTGACACAGCAGAACGCCGCGCTGGTCGAGGAAGCGGCAGCCGCTTCGAGATCGCTTGAAGATCAGGGGCGGCAGCTCCATGACGCCGTTTCGCTGTTCCGCCTCGACGGCTCGGCCGGGACGATAAAGACGGTCGGCGCGGCTCCCGCCGCGACTCCGGCTAAAAGGATGACAGCCCAGAAAACCATCGCACCGGCACGGCCGATCGCGAAGGCGAAGCCTAGGTCCAGCGCGTTAGTGACCACGGCTCCGGCTACGGCCGACAGTCGCGAAGGCTGGGATACCTTCTAACGAACGCAAAGGCTGCTATTTGGCACGAATTGACGGTTCGATTCGGGCGTGCGTCGGTCCGGCATCGATACAATGGCCTGACCGAGACGCCTGCTAGCTCAGCAGTAACGAAGCGCCTAGCAACGAATCGCTCGCGCTCAACGGAGAAGCCGATGCTCGAACTCAGACCTGGTTGTGAATGCTGTGACAAAGATCTGCCGCCCGAATCGACCGATGCGCTGATTTGCTCGTTCGAATGTACCTTCTGCGTGGCGTGCGCAACCAACGTGCTAAAGGGAAAATGCCCCAATTGCGGCGGCGAATTCGTGAGCCGGCCGCGGCGTCCTGCCGCTAAGCTGGAGAACAATCCTGCCTCGACCCAGCGTGTATTCAATCCCGCGTGCGCGGAGCAGCATTAAAGATCGATTTGCCGCGGACCGCCCCGGCGTCAAACGAGTTCCAATGCGCCGGGCAGGGGGCGCCCTTCGATCAGTTGCGCACCGCTTCGCCCCGATATCAGCACGAGCTGCACGAAACTGTTCACAGGCGCGAAATGGCGAAGAATCGCCTCCAGTACGCGGGCAAACGAGGCGATCGCACAGTCGCCGAGTTGGTGCTCGTCAACGGCCACACGAACGCGAATGCCTCGTACCAACATCGGCTGAGGATCCATGGATACCCATTCATGCGCCGACTCGCGTGCAACGTGCATCATGCTGTCGATATGCCGCACCGCAATGGACGAGCGCGCGGATACGTGCGCCGTCATGAGCTTCTTGAGTGCCGGCAACCCGGCCTGGCTCAAGCTTAAGTCATGTGCGGACATCATCCCCACGATGTCCCATAGCTGACGCAACGCGTTCGGTCGTGGCACGCTCTCCGTCGGGACGCGCAGCATCGATATGCGACCGGTTAGCGACTCGTCCATGTGAACGAGATCCCCCCTCGGGTCACCGATACGCATCTGCGACGGCAAGCGGCCGTTTGTGCACGTCAGATCCATCTCGATCTGCGTACCGATCGCGTCTGTCGACTGGCCATCCGAATCGACAAGCGATAGCACCATGTCATGGCCTGGCAGCAAGTCGGCGAGCCGGCCGTCACGCTCCGCGAGCCAAAACGCGGCCGGCGCACGGTGCGTCGCGTGATGCAAGAGCGAATGGTACGGGGCGATGTCCCGCGCAACCGCGCCTTTGGACGAGTCCGCCATCAGCCGGACTCCCTCTACCCTGTATACGGAAGCGTCCGAGGCATTCAGTGTCCCAGGCACGACCGGGAAAACGGGAAAGTCCACGTTCTCCAGCGGAATCGGCTCCGACGGGGAGTCGAACAGATTGACGACCGGCGTGCAGAACAATTTGAAGGTCGTCGCATCGAGGCGCTGCAATAATTGTGCGGTCGCGCTGTCGCTCGATAAATCTCTGATCGGAAGATGCAGCGTTACGTTGTTGCAGCGGCCTGCTGCGCGCGTAATCGCCGAAAGATCGAAATCGAGGAAATCGAATTTTTCCGGAAAAGAAAAGTATTCAAGAAGAATGCGAAATTGAGATTGATTTCCGTCGCGGCGTTTGATGAGCGATTCATCGATTTCGAACCCGCATGCCGATATCGGTACCGCGTCTAGCGCGATCCAGGTTCCGCTTGCGTCGGCTTCGACGTACGCGCTGGACGTGCGCAATAAAAGCGTGTCGATCGTTGCGGCAACCATACGGCGTGCGCCATCTACGAATACGCGCGTACGCTTCGGTATCGCGGTGCCGATTGCCGCATCCGTTGCAGGCGCGGCGAACGTGATCGAAACGATAGCGGTGGTGTCTTCGTGTAGACGCACACTCGCCGGCGCTGCGGTGGCGGGCAGGTAGCGCGCCTGTACGATCCGCACCGGCGCGAACACCACATCGTAGACCGTTCGAAAAAAGTACTCGTCCGTGCGCGTTTTAAGTTCGACACCGCGCGCGATGGTTAGGGGCTTTGTCAGTTTTGCCGCCGCGCCGGTCCCCTCGAAGTGCGCGATCGAGCATGCAGGGAACGGTCGTAGATACTCGGGATAGAGAATCTCGAGCATCGCTTCGGGTAGCTCGGGGAAATCGTCGCCAAGGCGCGCAGTCGCCCTTGCGTTTAGCAATGCGGCCGACTGAATAAGCCGCTCGACATGGGGGTCCTCCGAAGACTCGCCCGAGATGGCCAAGCGCGCAGCCGCCTTAGGGTAGCGCTCGGCGAACTCGCCAAGTGAGTGACGCAGTAGGGCTAGCTCGCGCTCGTATTCGGGAAGGAGGTCGTCCATTGGGGGCTTAGGTGTGGATATCGTGCCGCTTTATTTACGATGCTTCATGCGCGCCCCGACGACGATATGCTCGATATCAACGTCGCGCCGCAAGAGGTTTTGTGGCCGTCGAAAGCCGCGGGTTTTCCATCGACGATGAATTCGGGATCGCCCTCGGCGATCACGCAGTTTTGATGCCCCTGCATCGGGCAAACGCATTGATCGCCCTGCCGGGCAACGGGGCGATCCATTACCTTGCTCGCGGCACTGCCGGTGATGACCTGGCCGCCGTGGCTGGTTGCATCGCCAACGCGAATAATGCCTCTCATTTGCCTAACTCCTTGCTCACCATGACCAGCCCTGCTGACCGTATTGGGTGTCGTAGCGACGCCCCCACCACGGTAGGTACGCGTTGTTCTCTCCGCGCGCTCGGAACCAGTCTGAGTTCGGGTCGATCGGTACAGGCTGGGCCGGCGGCGCCACAATCACCGCCACCGGATGGTCTGCATTCGTTGTTCCGGCGACTAGGACCGTCTGGCCAAGATGGTTTGCTCGTCCGATGGCAAGTACCACGTCGGTTAGTGCTGTGCCTGCACCCATCTCGCCGAGTAGTGCCGGGGGATTGAACGTATGTTTTTGGAAATCGAACTCGGGCAGCGTTTCAGTCAAGGTACGGCCGAGCACGCCGATTCGCGACGAGGCTTCGTCGCTGCCCTTGCCGGCGTCGTGGATTACGTAGTTGATGCTCGTTGGTGAAACGTTGGCGTTATGAGCGGCTGTCACGATCGTCGCTTTCCACGCTTCGACCGCACGCGTTGTCCCAGCCTTCGCCTCGAAGTCATGAACGTTGCTCGTTGCGGCACGGCCAATCCATGCAAGCGGCGCACGCTCGGTTTTAAAGTCCGGCCCGACTAGGAACAACAACACCATGTTTTCGTCGATCTGGCCGTCCTTCGGCGGAAAGCTCGGCGCATCCCAGTTCATCACCCAAACACTCTTATCCGGGTTCGCTTGTAGGTAGTCCAGCGCTGCGTTCAGCGAGGCGAAGCCGGCGTTAGGGCCGCCCGAGGTCATACGTACGTCTGGCGGCGTATCGTATGTCCAAAGGTCTCGCGCCGAGGGATTCCCAATCTCGTAGTTGTCGATGATCTCATCGCGTAGGTAGGTTTGCGCCTCAATAGCATCAAGCCGCGTAGGAACTGCAAATTCAACATGAATTCCTGCTAGCTCACGCCATTCCTTTCGGTTGTCGGACTTGACGGTGTAGAAATATTTGACATTCGTTACATAGCGGTCGCCGAACAAGCCTAGGAGCTTATCAACGTACTTGTGATAGTAGCCTTTGAACGTTTCTTCCCCTGCGTTGCCATACGCAAGCGCGCCGATCGACCTAAGCGTCGCAAATTTTTCCGGCATAGTTCGCACCATGTCGTCATGGTCGTTGGGCTTTGCGAGCCCCATCGTCCACAGCACCTGCCACTCAGTCGGGTAGTCTCGCCGCTGTAGCGGATTGAGCCATTCGAGCCCAACTACTTGAGCGACGAATGGCTGCACCGAACTACCAATAGATGTGTCTCGCGTCGCCTCGCTCGGTACGCCAGCGTCCGCTGAATTCGCCGCCAGTAGTGCTATTCCACCCAATAGCACCGCGCGCAAAACACGCCGCCACTCGACGAACTGATTCCCCTTCACCATGACCAGCCCTGCTGACCGTATTGGGTATCGTAGCGACGCCCCCACCAGGGTAGGTACGCGTTGTTCTCGCCGCGCGCTCGGAACCAGTCTGCGTTCGGGTCGATCGGTACAGACTGGGCCGGCGGCGCCACAATCACTGCCACCGGATGGTCTGCGTTTGTCGTTCCGGCGACTAGGACCGTCTGGCCAAGATGGTTTGCTCGTCCGATGGCAAGTACCACGTCGGTTAGTGCTGTGCCTGCCCCCATGTCACCGAGCAGTGCCGGGGGATTGGACGTATGTTTTTGGAAATCGAACTCGGGCAGTGTTTCAGATAACGCACGGCCTAGTGCACCGATCTGCGACGACGCTTCGTCGCTGCCCTTGCCCGCGTCGTGGATTACGTAGTTGATGGTCGTTGGTGAAACGTTGGCGTTCTGAGCGGCTGTCGCGATCGCCGCTTTCCATGCATCCACTACGAGCACCATTTCATCGTTCGGCCGGGAGTTGCGCTCGTTGCTCGTTGCGGCACGGCCAATCCATGCAAGGGGCGCACGCTCGGTTTTAAAGTCCGGCCCGACTAGGAACAACAACACCATGTTTTCGTTGATCTGGCCGTCCTTCGGCGGAAAGCTCGGCGCATCCCAGTTCATCACCCAGACACTCTTATCCGGGTTCGCTTGCAGGTAGTCCAGTGCTGCGTTCAGCGAGGTGAAGCCGGCATTCGGGCCGCCCGGGGTCACATGAACGTCAGGCGGCGTATTCCGGCTCCATAAGTCGGTGAACTCGTCGTTACCGATGTTGAATTCGCTGATGATGCGGTTGCGCAGATAGGACTCGGCTTCAAGCGAATCCAGTCTTTTGGGAATCGCAAACTGCACATGAATGCCCGCAAGTTCTCTCCAGTCTCTCTTGTTGTCAGGCTTGACCGTATAAAAGTACTTTGCGTTCGTCACGTAGCGGTCGCCGAACGACCCCAGCAACTTGTGCACATACTTTTCGTAATAGCCATCGAAGGTCTCCTCGCCCGCATTCCCGTAGGCGAGCGCGCCAATCGATCCGAGAGCCCCAAATTTTTCCGGCATGGTTCGTACCATGTCGTCATGCTTATTGGGCTTCGCGAGGCCCATCGTCCACAACACCTGCCACTCAGTCGGGTAGTCTCGCCGCTGTAGCGGATTGAGCCATTCGAGCCCAACTACTTGAGCAATGAATGGCTCCGCCAAACCACCATTAGATGTGTCCCGCGTCGCCTCGCTCGGTACACCAGCGTCCGCTGAATTCGCCGCCAGTAGTGCTATCCCACCCAAGAGCACCGCGCTCAAGGCGCGCCGCCACTCGACGAACTTATTCCCCTTCACCAGGACCAACCCTGCTGGCCATACTGTGTATCGTAGCGACGCCCCCACCACGGCAGGTACGCGTTGTTCTCTCCGCGCGCTCGGAACCAGTCTGAGTCCGGGTCGATCGGTACAGGCTGGGCCGGCGGCGCTACCACCACAGCCACCGGATGGTCTGCATTCGTCGTTCCGGCGACTAGGACCGTCTGGCCAAGATGGTTTGCTCGTCCGATGGCAAGTACCACGTCGGTTAGTGCTGTGCCTGCCCCCATCTCGCCGAGCAGTGCCGGGGGATTGACCGTATGTTTTTGGAAATCGAATTCGGGTAGCGTTTCAGTCAAGGTGCGGCCGAGCACGCCGATTCGCGACGAGGCTTCGTCGCTGCCCTTGCCTGCGTCGTGGATTACGTAGTTGATGCTCGTTGGTGAAACGTTGGCGTTATGAGCGGCTGTCGCGATCGCCGCTTTCCACGCTTCCACCGCACGCGTTGTCCCAGCTTTCGCCTCGAAGTCATGAATGTTGCTAGTTGCGGCACGGCCGATCCATGCAAGCGGCGCACGCTCGGTCTTAAAGTCCGGCCCGACTAGGAACAACAGCACCATGTTTTCGTTGATCTGGCCGTCCTTCGGCGGAAAGCTCGGCGCGTCCCAGTTCATCACCCAGACACTCTTATCCGGGTTCGCTTGTAGGTAGTCCAGCGCTGCGTTCAGCGAGGTGAAGCCGGCGTTAGCGCCGCCCGAGGTCATACGCACATCTGGCGGCGTACTATGTGTCCAGAGGTCCCGCGCCGAGGCATTCCCAATCTCGTAGTTGTCGATAATTTGATTGCGCAGATAGGCTTGCGCTTCAGTTGCATCAAGCCGGCTAGGGATTGCAACTTCGACATGAATTCCCGCAAGTTCGCGCCAATCGTTTCGGTTATCGGATTTTACAGTATAAAAGTATTTTGAATTCGTGACATAGCGATCACCAAACACTCTGAGCAGCCTACTGACATATTTGTGATAAAAGCCTTTAAAGGTCTCCGCGCCCTCATTGCCATAAGCAATGCCAGCCACAGACTGTAACGTGGTGAATGACTTTGGATCAGTCCGCACCATATCGTCATGCTTATTTGGCTTCGCAAGCCCCATCGTCCACAATACCTGCCACTCAGTCGGGTAGTCACGGCGTTGCAGCGGATTCATCCATTGGAGCCCCACGACTTGTGCCATGAAGGGCCTCGACGATGCGTCGGCCGACAGGGATGCTTCGGTTCGCGTTTGGATTGTCCCCGCCTGAGCGGATCTATGCACCACAACCGTCATCATCAAAAAGGCAACAAATCCAACCAATCCCGGCAGCATCAAGAATCGTTTCATCCAATCTCCCATACTCAAATCTGAGACTGACTCGGAGCCGGTCCCAACACTAAACGCGAAGATGATCGCTACGGCTAGCGCCATGACAAGTAGAGCGATAGCTGCTCGGCGTTGCCGCGTTGAGATCAGCACGCTCATACCGCCCCCCCGATCTTTAGATAAAACGTACCTTCTCGTTCGTCGGCTATCTTCTCGGGTCGTTTAGCTTCTCCATCCTGTGTCGCCACCCAGTCCTTTAAGAATAGGTGACCTTGCCCCTGTTTCGCGAATCCCATAGCTGAGAGCTTTATGCGGCTCGCCCCTGCTGAGCGGCGAACCAGTTTTTCTCGAACGTCATGGGGCTGACGTAGTCGAGCGTCGAGTGTAGCCGGCGCGAATTATAAAAGCCAAGCCAGTCGACGATTTCATCCATTGCAGCACGCCGCGTCACGAAGTGCCGACCATGCAGGCGTGCGACTTTCAGCGAACCCCATAGGCTTTCGGTTGGCGCATTATCCCAACAGTCGCCACGCCGGCTCATTGAGGAACGCATACCGTACGCTCTTAGCGAGTCCTGGAAGAGCCCGCTGCAATACTGACTGCCCCTGTCGCTATGGACGATGACGCCAGCGTCTGGGCGGCGCCGGAACCACGCCATACGCAGCGCGTCGGTGACCAGTTCTGCTTTCATGTGTGACTGCATCGACCAGCCCACCACCTGTCTGCTGAACAGGTCGATGATGACCGCCAGATAAACCCAGCCTTCGGCCGTCGCACAGTACGTGATGTCGCTTGTCCAGACCTGATTCGGCGCCGTCGCCGTAAAGTTGCGCGCCAACAAGTTCGGCGCCACCGGCAGGTTGTGGTTCGAGTTCGTCGTCGCGATGTATTTGCGCTTGTGCCGGGCCCGGATACCATGCTGTGCCATCAGTTTGCGTACACGCTCCTTGCCAACGCGAACGCCGCGTGCAACCAGCTCTTTCCACATGCGCGGCCAGCCGTACTCGCCTTTGACCTCTGCGTGAATCGCCTTGATATGCGCCAGCAGCGCATCGTCGCTTACGCGGCTTCGGCGGGGCTTGTCCTGCGCGGTACGTTGCCGCCGCTGATGAAAGCCGCTAGGGCTCACATCGAGCACCTCGCACAGCACCGAAATCGGCCAGTGATGGCGATTGCGCTCGATGAACGCGTACTTCACGTCGACTCCTTCGCGAAGTACGCGCACGCTTTTTTTAAAATATCGCGCTCCATCTTTAAGCGTGCAACTTCGGCGCGCAGCCTCGACAGTTCCATCTGCTCCGGGCTCACCGGCTTTGTGCCGGCCCCGCCAAGCTTGCCTTCCTGCTCAGCCTTCAGCCAGTTGGAAATCGACTGCGCCGGTAAATCCAGCGTCGCGGCGACCGCCGCAACGCTCTGACCGGCCTTGACCAGCCGAACCGCTTCCAGCTTGAATTCGAGCGTGTAGCGCGCCCGCGTCGTCTTGTTCATCTTCTTGACTCTCCTTGCTTGAGTTTAAACGCTCAGCAAGGGATTCGTTTTGCGGGGGCAAGCTCATAGGCTTCCCATCTTTCCATAGGAGAAGTAGTCCGAATATTTCTTATTTGGGTTGTCATCCATCAAGCCGTCCCCAAAACGCCAATCCGCCTCGATTCGCAACTGCGTCAACTGCTCGGGCGTCAGATAGCACAATCCGATCGCGACATCGTACGCGAGCGCTTTTTCAGCATGCATCGGGTTCGTCATGATCGTCGAGTGATTCGTTGGGTTGTTAGTCCGTCCAGCATCGAGAATTTGCGTCACTTGCTTGTTATGCCACTTCTCGTAGCCCTCCGGCGCAGCACTCTTCCCATCCTCGCCGATCACGTTGCCGTCGCTGTCAACCCATGACGAATTGCCCCCCCTGCGCGCGCGCATGCGGACGATGGCGTGGTCCTCATAGCGTTGCGATGCTTCACTATCCTCATTGCCGATCGCTTTTTGATCCTCATCCTTGATCTTGTAGTTGTCGTAGGGATCGTCGGCGTTTTTATCCTGCTTTTGCCCGTCTCGAGCAGCAGCGGGCGGATCATTACCCTCGTTGAAGACGCTGGTCGCATGAGGACCATCGCTTACGCTGACGCGATGACCATAAAGCAATGCTTCGGGCTCGAAAGGCTCGTCGAGCGGCGGTGCATCGACTTTGACGGTCCACCCCTTCGGCGGATCGGCATTGACGCGAAACAAGCTGAATGCGGAAGTCGCCAGCGTCACGACATACAGCACCGGCGCCGATGCGGTGGAAAACAGTTTAGCCAGGTAGTTTTCATTTGCGCTCCACGCGCGAGTCAACCCGTATTTGGCGGGCGGTGAAGGGGGATACCAAAAGCCCGACGTCTTCCCCTTCTGATAACGCCAATCGTCCTCCCAATACCGATACTCGCGACACACTCCCACTTTGATGCCGCTCGCGAACACGCGCTGTGTCAACACGCCTTGCGCACCGATATCGTCCAGCTCCTGCGACGGCTCAGCGGCGCTATAACCAAGCCCGCGCCATCCCATACCCTGAACGGTAGCCGCAGAAATCACTTGGTCGTGAGGGCAGCAATAGAGTGTCACGCGCCCGTAGGTATGGCCGTTCAAGCCGTGCGCGGTCCTATCGTCACCAGCTACGTATGGCTTGCCGCCGCTGGGTGAAGTACGCGTATTGCCCATCTCCCGATCAATCTGGTCGGCGGGCATTTCGAACGCCGAGCGTTCGCGAATGATGTCGAGGAACGCCCGCAACGTCTTTGTGCGCGCGGCATAAGTTTCCCGCCCACCGCGGTTCTTATCGTCACGCGCCTCGCGTTGCGACCAGCTCTCCATCCCCGTGTTGGTGTTTGCCAAACTGTAGGGCGGATTCGCCAATACATACGCGTCGGCTACACAACGTCCAGTGTTGTTCCATGGGTCCGTCACCGGCGGCAATGCATCGCCGAAAAACGCCGCAGCCAGACCGACCATGTTGCCCTGGCTATGACAGACAATGGTGATGGGCACATTCGCCTGTTTCCGCCTGATCGACTCAACCAATTTGGCGAGGCGCAAAGCGGCCAGTACCCCATAGCCGCGAGGCGGCGTTCGGAATAAAGGGCGTTGCGTCGGATTGACCGCTTGCACGGAGATAAACCCGAAAATGCGGTCGTCCAACCCCTCGTGCCACAGATCCGGCAAGCTCGAAGTCCCGTTCGCGAATGGACCGCCTCCCCAATAGTTCTGCTCGTTCAAAAAGATCTTGTCGCCGTACTCCTTCAATTCCTCCTTGTTGGCCTTATAACCCCAGCGGAAATGGATGACAGGAGAAAACGACTGATCCGCTTTTATATAGGTTCCAGCCCACAATTTCGGATTCAGAAACCCATCGGGCGTCAGACTGCCGGTGTACTGTGCGGGCGTGAGTTGTCCGGCAACAACGCCCTTATGCGTCATCTGGTCGTCGAGCCGCGCAAGGCGCCGGTTTAGACCCTTGCACAGTCCCTCTTCCGCCGACTCGAACCATTCTCCTTCCGAGTTCACTCCGTGCACGAAGATGACGATGCCGGGCAACGGCTGCTGCTTCACGCAGATCAACTCGCTGGCCAAGTCGAAAATCGTTGGCCCCTGACCTTCGCCGACGACAATCCGCGGAGGCAGCCCTTGCGTAGCCGCACCCGAACCAGCCGCGCCCGATGTATCGGCGTCCGATGTATCGGCGTCCGATGTTGTTGGGTTCAGAATGGAGTCCGTCATGCTCGATGGAATAGGTTCTCGCGGAATACTCAGATCTTTTTCTTAATGAACTGCACGGCCAACGATTCGAATTGATTGCTTTTGATCGGCGCGAGCTTGCCGGCGCCGTCAGTCTGTTGGTTCAGTAAGTCGCCGGAGACCTTTTTGACCTCGGCATCGAATCCGGGCGCGGGTTGTCCATCTGTCGCACGCACGAGCTTGGGTACCCGCCCCAGCGGCGCATGATCGAACTTCGGCATATCGGCACTCATGCTCGCCGGCCCGCTCCAGGTATACCCCGCCGATTTGACGGTAAAGCTACCGGGACAGCCCAATTCGATATCCCCGCCTTGCAGCTTCAGATAAGCCCCACCTGACGTGACGAACACCACCTGATCGCTCGCCATGCCCGCGAGCTTGCCGCCCGCCGCCGTCATCTGAATGTTCTTCGCCGAATCGATTTGCGTGTCGTCGGCTTGGCTCTGAAGCTTCACCTTCCCTTGATTGGCGACTGCCGTAACGTCTTCCGCCTGCGCGAATATCGCCACGCCATGGCCTGCCTGCAAATTGATGCGCTGCCCGCTGGTCACCTGTACGTGTTTTTGGGCGACCTGATCGATGTTCTCGCCTGCATACGTAACGTGCGTTTTCGGCGTAACACTTACTGCCCCGGCCTGTGCACCGAATGCCATCAACGGCTCACCGCCTGGCGCTTGCCATCCCTTCAACGCACTCGCCGCGGCAGTTTGACCCGCCGTATCCATCGCCTGGCCGCCATGCTGCACCGCATAATCCCCGAGCGACTTAAAGAGCTCCGTGCATTCGCCAAGCAAGGCAATGAGTTCGTCGCGGTCGAGGTGATTGCCACTCGCTTGCCCGCGCGCATAGGTCGTCAGCAAGATCCCCTGGGCGGCGCGCAGCGCCGCCGCCGCATCGGTGCGAAGCTCTGCCCCTTCTCCACGAGCCTCACCGACACCGTTATTGCGCGGGTGCGTCAAGAAGCCGAGGTTCATCTCGCTGACGTGATGCTGGCTCGCGAGTTGAACGCTGATCTGCGAGGGCGTGTCGTCAAACCGTAGTTGGTTGTACCGCTCGCCCTTCACTTCCCTTGTCTTGTTCCCCGACACATAGCGATTGCCCGGCAGCGACCCGGTGTTGCTGAACGCCGCAGGCATATTCGGCCCATTGTGAAAGACCCCGGCCACATACATCTTGTCCGGATCGCCGGACAAAAAATCCAGCAGCACTTCCATGCCTTTGCGCGGTAGCCAGTTTTCGCCGAAGTTATCTCCGGCCAACCCGGTCATGACCCGAACCCAGGCGCTATCGGTATGTGTGCCGCTCGTGCCGGTACCGCCCGCGTGTTCGTGATCCGCCGGATCCAGTCCTTGCAACTGGACATTGATTCGCCCGTACTCGTCGCAATGGACCTCTTCGCCCTCGGGCGCCATCACAACGCCGACGATCGGGTGGACTCGCGGAAGATCCACGTGGGGATCGTAGGTCGGCGTAAGCGGTATGCCGCGCGGCACGCCGCTAAATGTGTTCTCGTATCGGCTCTGCGTCGAGTCCCCGAATATGCTTGGCCTTGCTGGGGTGTCGACGGAAACGGGCGGTGCATCGAACGTCCATCGGCTCGCCGTGAATAACGCCTGTGCACGTTCGTGCAGATCCTTCGGCAAATTGTTCTCGGCGCGGTGATGTAAGGCAGTAATCGTGATGCGGCGATCGTTCTTCGAGATGCAATCCAAGTCGGCATATCCCGAGATCTCCACCCACTCGCCGATTGCAAGGTCGCGCACGCCACTCGCACCATCCACGCGTGCGGCCCGTGCGCCATGCGACTTGACGCGAGCCAATCCGAGCCGATCGTAGTCCCTCCACGAATCCGCGATATGCGGTGAGTCGAAACGCGAATCGATCAGCAACTGACCAAGATCGTTACCGGCTTCGCCTTGATCGACCCTCGTCCCGCCTTGAATTCGATCCATACGCGCGGGCTTGTAGTCCCAGCTAAAACGCCGAACGGAACCGGGGACCAGTTGGCGCGCCGAACATAACAACGTCACGGCGTCGCGGTCGCCGATCGTCGCGTCCGGCCGATAGGCAATCGAGCCGATCGCCGACCGTTTCAACTTGATCGCATTGTCGTAAAGCACCAGGGTGTGTGCCGGATCGCCAGCCTTGCCGACATCCGCTTCGCCCGGCTTGCCTGCCCGCACGAACCAGCCGATCCCTTCACGCCGGCACAGACGTCGAACGAAAGCAGCGTCGGATTCGTCGAATTGGACGGTCTGCTCTCGAACGGGAAGCCTCGCCGCATCGAGATTCGACACGTCCAAATGGAAAGCGCCGCCGAGGACCGCGCTGGTGCTTCGCCATTCCGAGACGAGCGTCCGGATGACGTCGAGCACACTCTTCTGACGAAAGATCCGTGTATTGAAACGAGGCTCTAATAGGGAAAGGGCGTCGCGAATAAGCAACTGATAGGTTGCCAGCGAACGATCGGACTCGCCGTCTCGCGCGTCGACGATGATGCCGCAGATGGGATGCAAGCCACCGCGATCCGTAACGAGCTGAACCTGCACCGGCAAACCAATAAACGTATTAAGCGGGATGCCGGCACTCGTCGAAACACACGAAATACGACCATCCACCCCACCACACAACGTTTCACGAATATCCACTCGCTGCGGCAAAAGCGACGACTCGAGATCTCGGTGTTGCTCACTCCATTTAAGGCGGACGGCGCGATGCTTCTGCGACGGCAGCGGCCCCCTCGATATGCGCGACAAGTTCCAATCGTTCACAACCCATTCTCTCGCTGAAGGCGCATCGCTACGCGCTTTGATTGTCGGCCGGTGCACAGCGGTCCGCGCGACAATCAGGCTTTCAAATCGGAAAACGGAAACTAACAGCAGTGAAAGAATGTGTCAAATAGCCGAAGGATCGGAAATTATTTCGACCTCGGAATGTTCTTAGAAAAACTTTCCTCTCGATGAATGATTTAGCATAGATATAAACATCAAAATCTCAAAAATCAGATTTCGGGCATAAAGCCATTGAAATGCATATATTCAAATATCCGTACCGATCTGTTTATAAAAAACTTCTCAAGATTTGGTCGCCGCGTTTCTCATGAATCGGCGAAGCCCGACCTCTCTCGCACGCCAAGCCCCGCCTTCCGAATCAACTCACCTCACCACCACCATTCAACTTGCGCCCCAACCGTCGAGCCCGTACGCGAGGCCCCGAAGATCCCCGTGGTCGATAGCGGATCGCCAGGCGCCGCCGCGTTTTGCGCCGCTTGGTTCCAATGCGCGTACGTATAGAACAGCCGCAACTCGGGCCGCGACCAGAACGACCGATCCATGGCGAGCGTCAACGCGACGCTGGCCTTGAGCAGCGTCCGCGTCGGTCCGTTGTCCGGCGTCACGCGATCGTTACCCAGGTCGCCCTGGATCTTCACGTGCTGCGTGATTGCGTAAACAGGACGAATGCCCATCGAGACCCAGGTCTGCGAACCGCCCGACGGCGCGATGTCGCGTTCGTACAACCCCAATACCTGTCCGCCGAAATCGCGCGTCACCTGCCAATCGAACGCATCGAGGACGCGCAAGCTCTTGTATTGGTTGTCGTTCGTCAGCGTGCCTGTATAGCTCAGGCCCGTTCCGGGTCCTTGCCCGTATTGGAAGGCGAGCTTGTTTTTGCCGCCGAGCAAATTGGTCTGAATATGCTGCACCGTAAACGACCAGCCGCTATGCGTATCTTGTCCATTGCTGCCGTAAATCGGCCCGCGCGAAGGAATATACGAAAAGCCAAATTGCAGTTCGCCCCCCGGATTCGGATGCACGCCGGACAATTGCAAATCGTGACGCGTCGCGTAATTCGGTTGATCGATGTAGTCTTCTCGGAACAAGGCATAGCTCAACTTCAATCCATGGCCAAGCGGAATGTTCTCGACGCCCGCGCCAAGGCCGCTTGGATTCCAATAGAAGAAGTCGTTCATATGGACGTCGTTGCGCCGATAGTAGATACGGCCCAACCACACGCGCATATCGTCAAGCCCAGGCAGATTGGTCAGTTGTACGTACGATTCCGGCATCCGGATGGCCCCGTGGTCGCCGTGAAACGTCGGCGTGTAGCCGAGGTCATTGACGAGGCTTGCCATGCCGACAGCCGAAAGCTGCATCCCGTTCGAGAACTGATACAGCTTCTGGTCTATCTCGAGTTCGCTATAGATCTGACATTCGTTGCCGAGGCGATACTTGCTCTGAGCCCCCGGCAATTGGAAGCACGCTTGGTTGTGTCCCTCGCTCGTGCCCATGCCCGCGCGCAGATATCCGTGAAACTGCGTCCACGGCGTCAACTGATTCCAAGCTGTCGAAGGTGTCGCGGGTGCGGTGTTCGCCGCGTTCGTATCGGCTGGCACTACCCCTGTCGCCTTTCCGATTCCCACGGGACCGTTACCCGCGGCCGCCACGGCGGAGCCATCGGCTGCGACGGTCGTCGTCGCTTGCGCCACTTGCACAGTGCCCTTGGAATCGGCTGTTGCAGCGTTGTCGTCGGTTGCGGCATAGATCGCCGCGGACGAGGTGGCGCACATCAGCGCAAGCGCCAGACGAGTCAATCGGAACGCGGCAAGATCGCGCGCGCGTACGCCGCCGCCCTGTTGTTCGGTCATCAAGTGTCTCCAATATCGTTATCGAGCTGCGTGCATGCACAGCGCGTTTTTGTCGCGGCGTGTGGACAGTATCGAGGGCCGGCGCGCCGCACGCCGGCCCTATCGAAATGGGCGCTAGCCGGCCATGTCGAGGTCGGCCACGGGCATCGCGGCTTTCTTCGATCCTTCGAGGCGAATCGGCTCGCCAAGGGCCGCGCTCGCGTAAATGGCGTCCAATATCTCCATGACGATGAGCCCTTCCTCCCCGGTCGCCGGATGAGGCCGCTCCGTCAGAATCGCCTCGGCGTAGTCGTACATCGCCGAATGCGCCGTTGATGCGGGGCTCACGCGCATGTCGAATTGCGCGCCGTTTTGCTCCATGAACACTTGCGCGTCGAACGTGTAGCCTTCGTTCAAGTTCTTTTGCAACAAGCCCGCGCGCGTCCCGAGCAATCGCGTTTCCATCAGTTCGGCCTCTTGGATGTTCGTCGCCCACGAGGCCTCAAGCACTAGCGTCGCGCCGTTGTCGAACTTGATCAGCGTCGCGGCCAAGTCTTCGACGTCGAACGTCTTTCCGGTTCGGGCCGCCAGCTCACGGCCGATCGGGTCATAGGTGCTGCCTAGCACCCAGACAGGCTTCGGATAGCCCATGAGCCAGAGCGCCAAATCGAGCCGGTGTACGCCGAGGTCGATGAGCGGTCCGCCGCCCGCGAGCGCCTTCGTGCCGAACCATCCACCGAAACCCGGCAAGCCACGCCGCCGATGCCAGACGGTGCGCCCGAAATAGAAGTCGCCGAAGAGGCCGGCGTCGACTTGCGCCTTCAGTGCGCGCGATTGCGCGCTGAAGCGATATGAAAAGTTGATCATCAGGCGTTTGCCCGCGCGATCGGCCGCGCGCAACATCTCGCGCGCTTCCTCGGCGTTCATCGCCATCGGCTTTTCGCAGAGTACGTGGCAGCCGGCCTCGAACGCAGCGAGCGTCAGCTCGCGGTGGAACTTGTTCGGCGTGCACACGCTGACGACATCGAGCTTTTCCGTTGCCAACATTTCTTGCGCGCTCGTATATCGCGCGTCGATTCCGAACGCTTCGCCGCGCTCGGCCAATCGCTTCGTGTCGGGGTCGGCGATCGCTACCACATCCACGTCCGGGTGCTCGCGCCATCCCTCGATGTGCTTACGCCCAATCCCGAGTCCGATCACGCCCACGCGCAAGCGGCGGCCGCGCAATACCGCATCGAGCTGCGGCAGCTCGACTTTGTAGTCGTCGTTCATACGTTTTCTCCCACTTTTTGCACGATGCCGACACTAGCGAAATTCGTACTGCGCTCGCTCAGCTTTTCGAGCGGCTGCGAGTTCGGGCAGTTGTCGGCGATGTTCACGCGCGGGGCGGCCCACTGCACGGCGTTGGCGATCACACGCTGCACGTTGCGGTCGTGGTAGGTCGGGTACGCCTCGTGGCCAGGACGGAAGTAGAAGATGCGGCCGTGGCCACGCTCCCAGCAGCAGCCCGAACGAAACACTTCGCCGCCTTCGAACCAAGAAATGAATACGGTGCTATCCGGCTGCGGAATGTCGAAGCGCTCGCCGTACATCTCTTCGTGCTGCAACTCGAAGTACTCGCCCAGGCCAGCCGCGATCGGGTGCGACGGCTCCACCACCCACAGCCGCTCCTTCTCCGCAGCCTCGCGCCACTTGAGCGAACAGTTCGTGCCGAGCAACCGCCGGAAAATCTTCGAGAAGTGGCCCGAATGCAGGACGATCAAGCCCATCCCTTCAAGCACGCGCCGCTGCACGCGCTCGACGATCTCGTCGGACACTTTCTTATGCGCCTTATGGCCCCACCAGATCAGCACGTCGCACGACGCCAAGCGCGCTTCCGACAATCCGTGCTCGGGCTCCGCGAGAGTTGCGGTGCCGATCTCGAGCGGCAGCGCGCCGGGCGTCAGGGCCGGCGTCTCGGCCAATGCACTGGCGATGACGGTATGCAGGCCGTCTGGGTAGATGGCTTTTACGCCCGGATTCTCGCGCTCGTGCTCGAATTCGTTCCAGACGATGACGGAAAGTTTTTTGTTTAGCATTCCTAACCTTTCATTGAGAATTGAGGCGCTCGATTCGAGTGCGGCCATGCGCCCGAGGCCGCGTGAAACGGATTCCGCTGTCTTCGCTTGCTTGGCGCTCAGGCCGTCGCCAACCACCGCTCGTCGGTTTCGAGCGCGAGTCGCTGCGCCGCGTGCCCGTCGGCATGGAACAGATGCAGGGCGTCGGCGGGAAACTCGAAGCGCACCCGTTCTCCGATCCTAACGATCGACGGCGCGGTCTTCGCCACGATCGGCTGCGCCGCGAGCGGCGTGTCGAGATAGACGTACGTGTGCTCGCCCATGCGCTCGACGTGGGTGACTTGCCCCGTCGTCGATCCGCTGCCCATGCGCACGTGCTCCGGCCGGATACCGAGCGTGACCGGCGTGCCGGCGATCAAGCCTTCGGCCGATACGGCTGCGCGCAGCACCGTATCGCCGACGACGGCGCGCACCTCGCCGGGCGCGGTGGCCGCCACCGCAGCGCCGACGAAGTTCATGGAAGGCGAGCCGATGAATCCGGCGACGAACAGGTTCGCGGGGCGGTGATAGAGTTCGAGCGGCGTGCCGACCTGCGCGATGCTCGCCACGCCGGTGCGCCCTTCGAGCGGGCGCAGCAGCACGATCTTGTCGGCCAGCGTCATCGCTTCGACTTGGTCGTGCGTCACGTAAATCATGCTGACCTCGCCGAGCTCGCGGTGAAGGCGCGCGATTTCCACACGCGTCTTCACGCGCAGCGAGGCATCGAGATTGGAGAGCGGTTCGTCGAACAGGAAGACCTTCGGCTTGCGCACGATCGCCCGGCCGATCGCGACGCGCTGGCGTTGACCGCCCGACAAGGCCGCGGGCTTGCGCTCCAACAACTCGGTTAGCCGCAGCGACGCCGATGCGACCTGCACGCGCCGGTCCACTTCGCCCTTGGGCAATCTCAGATGACGCAGCCCGAATGCCATGTTCTCGTACACGGTCATATGCGGGTAGAGCGCATAGCTTTGAAACACCATGGCGATGTCGCGTTTGGCGGGAGCGAGTTCGTTGACGCAGCGCCCCTCGATGAAAATCTCGCCGGCACTCGGCTCCTCCAACCCGGCGACGAGCCGCAGCAAGGTCGACTTGCCGCAGCCGGACGGCCCGATGAACACGCAAAACTCGCCCGGCGCGATATCCAAGTCGACGTCGGCCAGCACCGGCGTCGTACCGAAGTTCTTCTGCAAACCCGTTAGTTCGATACGGCTCATTTGTTCTCTCCAGCAATCGGTTCTGTCGTCGATGCGCTCGCGCTCATCCCTTGATCGCGCCGGCGGTGAGCCCGGACACGATATGACGTTGAAAAACCAGCACGAGCGCGACGAGCGGCACGGTCACGATGACGGAGGCGGCCATGATGGCGCCCCACGGCAATTCGAAGCTGCTGGCGCCGCTCACCATCGTGATCGCCACCGGCACCGTGCGCTGCGCCGACGAAATCGTGAACGTGAGTGCGAACAGAAACTCGTTCCACGCGGCGACGAAGGCAAGCAGCGACGTCGCCGCCAGCGCGGGCCGCAAAAGCGGCATGAAGACGCGAAAGATCATCGTCATGACGCCGACGCCATCGACGAGCGCCGCTTCCTCGAGTTCGCGCGGCAGTTCGCGCATGAAGGTCACGAGCACCCAGATCGTGAACGGCAGCGTAAAGACGAGGTCCGACAGCGCAAGCGCGGCAAGATGGTCGTAAAGACCCATGGCGCGCACGAGTTCGAACAGGCCCGAAAGAATCGCCACTTGCGGAAACATGGACACGCCGAGAATGCACATCAACAGCACGCCGCGTCCTTTGAACGTCACGCGTCCGAGCGCATAGGCCGCCGGCACGGAGACGACGATCGAGAGGGCGACGGTCGCGCCGGCAACAAGGGCCGAATTCAGGAGGTAGGCGCCGAACGGCTGATCCCGGAATAGCTGACGGTAGTTGTCGAGCGCCGGATGCGCGACGAGCAGCGACGTGTCGTACAGCGCATCGCCGTGCTTGAGCGACGTGCTGATCATGTAGACGAACGGAAACAACGCGACGATGAGTACGAGAGCGGAGAACACCGCGTACGACACGCGCTCGAGCGGGTGCCTTTTCATCTCAGGTGCCTTGCATACGGTTGCGGTTCATCGCCATATAGCCCACCGTGAACAGCACGATCGCGAGGAACAGCAGCACGGCTGCGGCAGAGCCGAACCCCACTTGCTGAAAATCGATCAACTGTTCGCGGACATAGACGGACATGCTCTTGGTCGCGCGGCTATTCGAGGTCATCACGTAGATCAGATCGAACACGCGCAACGCGTCGAGCGAGCGAAACACCATCGCAACGAGCACGCCGGGCCAAATCAGCGGCAGCGTCACACGGGCAAACACGCGAGCGCGCGGCACACCGTCGATGCGCGCGGCTTCGTAGCAATCGCGCGGAACCGTCTGTAGTGCCGCCAGCATCAACAGCGCCATGAACGGCGTGGTTTTCCATACGTCGACGAGCACGATCGTAGGAAACACGAGCCGTGCATCGGCCGTGAAAGCAAGCGGGGTATGGATCAAGCCCACCGATTGGAGCATCGCGTTGACGATGCCGAACTGATCGTTGAGCATCCAGCTCCAGATCTTCGCGGATACGACCGTCGGGATCGCCCACGGCACGAGTACCGCCGCGCGCAATACCGTGCGCATGCGCGAGGGCGTATCAAGCAGCAATGCCACCGCCAGCCCGGCCAACGTCTCGAGCGACACCGATACGAGTGCGAAAGCGACCGTCGTCGCGCAGGCATGCCACCAGTCCGGATCGCGCAACACGCCCGCGGGACCGATGTAGTTCGCGAGCCCGACGAAGTGCCAGTGCGCCAGATCGGAGAGCTGCGCATCGGTCAAGCTGAACCAAACGGTGCGGGCGAGCGGCCAGCCCGCCACGGCCGTCAACGCCAAGAGCGCAGGCAGCATCATGAGCCAAGCTTGGCGGCGGCGTGCACGGAGCATGGCGCTGCCGCGCGTACCGGTCTTCGCCGTCTCGGCCGAGTACGTAGGAGTCCTAAGCGTTAACGTTCCGCTTCTCACGTCGATCGTCTCCATCGATACGGCTCACGTCGTCGCGGCGTGAGCCGTGTGCTTACGGGTTCGGCCCGGTAGCGAGCCTGCGTTCAATGCCACTCGCCGTTAGGCGCGAGCCGTTGCAGCGAAGCGGCCAGACGCGCCAGGGCTGCCGAGGCGCCGGCCGATCCCGACAGCACGTCGTGCGCGGCATTCCAGAATTGATTGCTGACTTGGTTGTACTTGGTCCCGGCCACCGTCGACGGCCGCGCAACCGCCGTGCTGAACGTCGGCAGCATGTCGGCCATGAACGGGTTGGCCTTCAGTACGTCCTTGTCCTTGTAAAGCGACGGAATCGTCGGATTGAACGAGGCGTCCACGGCCCGCTGCTTCTCGACTTCCGCGCTCGACAGATAGAGCACGAGGTCGGCGGCGAGCTTGGGGTTCGGCGAATAGCGCGAGACCGCCAGATGCCAACCGCCGAGCGCGGCGGCCTGCTGGCCATCGGCGCCGCCCTTGGGCAGCGGTGCCACGCCGATCTTGCCTTTGACGGGACTGCCGTCCTTGTTCGCGATCGACCAGACGTAAGGCCAATTGCGCATGAACACCGCATCGCCGGATTGAAATACGCCGCGCGCTTCCTCTTCGCCGTAGTTGAGCACAGCCTTCGGCGTGATCGTCCCGACCCATTTCGAGGCCGTCTCCAGCGCTTTGGCGGCGCCCGGATTGTCGATCGTGACGTGGCCTTGGGCGTCGATAATGCTGCCGCCGTTGTAGCTGCTGACCCATTCGAGCGCATCGCAGGTCAAGCCCTCGTAGGCGCGGCCCTGCCAAACATAGCCCCACATTTTTTCGTCGCCGGCCGCGCGTTCGGCGTCTTGGATCTTACGGGCCGTTGCCGTCAACTCCTCCCAGCTCGCGGGCACCTTCATGTGGTACTTCTCGAGCAAGTCCTTGCGGTAGTAGAGCATCCCCGTGTCGATGTACCAGGGCACGGCCACGAGCTTGCCGCCGACCGTGTCGTTCGCGATCGCGCTCGGGAAGTAGTCGGCGATGCGATCTTTGAGGTAGGGCTTCAAGTCGACGAGCTGGCCCGCCAAGATGCCGGGCCAGACCGTATCGATTTGCAATACGTCCAACTTATCCGAGCCGCTGCTGAGCAGTTGCTCGTACAACGCGAGCGCCTCGCTCGAATTGTTGGGCATGCTGACGAATTCGACTTGGTTGCCCGTCTTCTGCGCCCATGCTTTGGCGGCGCTTTCGCAGCTGTTTTGATCGATCCCGCTCGAACCGCACACGAGCCGCAACGTTGTCGCACCGGCGCTGCCGGCCGCGAGTGCCGCGGCGATCGCCACGACGGCTGCCCTGATTTTGAACATCGAGTGTCTCCTGTTTTTTTCGAATGGGTATAGGCTGCGGCGCGTTGACAGGGCCGCGCCGCCGGCTGCCTGGCGTTGCATCTTCGCTTCGCCGCTTCGCCGTCATGCATATGAGACACGAGCCGCGTTAATCGAAAATTGCGAAAACCGTGCGCTCCATTAACAATCGAAACAATTGCGCAACGGTGGCCGCTCAACGGCTCAGGGCAGTAAGGCGGCGAGCGCCGCGAGATCGAAGGGCTTGGGGACGAACGGCAGATCGGGGCGCCAATCCGGGTGGCTTTGATGAACCTCGGGCGGCAAGCCCGACGTGAGCGCGATACGCTGCGCGGGCCAGCGCTCGGCGATGCGGGCCGCCAGGTCGATGCCGCTGCCGCTCGCGCCGAGCGATATGTCGGACAGCACGAGCGTGACGATGCCGTGCGCTTGTAGCCAGGCCAGCGCATCGGAAACGGTCGCCACCGCGTGTGCGCGCGCGCCTAGCGCGCTGAACTGACTCAGCGTGGTTTCCCGTACCTCGGGGTCGTCTTCGACGATGAGTACGCGCGTGTCGCGCCGCGTCGTGCCCTGCTGACCGCCTGCTTGACGCGCCTCGCCAGCTCGCGCGGTTTTCGCGGGCTGCCCCTCGCTTGCCGGCAGCCACAGCTCGACGGTGGTGCCGCGGCCCACCACGCTTTGGATCCGCAGGTCGCCGCCGCTTTGCCGCACGAAGCCGTAGACGCTGCTCAACCCGAGCCCGCTGCCCTCGCCGGCGGCCTTCGTCGTGAAGAACGGTTCGACCACCTTTTCGAGCAGCATCGGCGCGATGCCGCATCCGGTATCGGCCACGCTCAGAACGACGGAATGCCGCGCGCTCATTGCCGGCAGGGCTTCGTCATGGCGCACCGACAGCGTGAGTTTGCCGCCCTCGGGCATCGCCGCCACGCTGTTCAACGTCAAATTCAAAATGGCGTTTTCGAGCTGACCGCGATCGACCTCGACCCAGCCCGCTTTCTCCGATGCGACGAGCACCACCTCCGTGCGCAGGCCCGCCGAGTATTCGATCAAGTCGAGCATCTCGGCGAGCATCGTATCGACCGCAATGCGCTCGGCCTGCAACGGCTGACGGCGCGCGAACGCCAGCAGCCGACGCGTGAGCCGGGAGGCGCGCTCCGCCGCTCGCCGCGCTCGATCGGCCATGACGTGTTCGTCGCCGCGCTCGGCCAAGCGCGGGAGCAGCAACTCGAGATTGCCGAGGATCGCGACGAGGAAGTTGTTGAAGTCGTGGGCGACGCCGCCCGTCAGTTGCCCGAGCACATCCATCTTTTGCGCGTGCATGAGCTCGGCTTCGACGGCACGGCGACTCGTCAAATCGCGGCACACCGCTACCCAGCCGCCGTCGGGCAAAGGCTGGCAGTGAAACTCGAGCATCAACCGGCCGCGGATATGCAATTCGGCTGAGGCGGCGATGCGCACACCGTCGGCGCTATAGGTCGCCGTCTGCCGCGAGACTTGGCGCCAGCGGGCGGGCGCCGCGATCGCATGGCGCAACTCGGCGAGCGTCATCCCTTTCCAAGGTATATCGTCCGCGAAGCCGAGCAACTTGGCGAACGTGGGATTCCATGCAATCAGACAACCGTTCGCGTCGTGAACGGACACACCGTCGTTCATCGTATTGAACACCGACGCCTGCAACCGGCGCTGCGCCTCGAGTCCTTGCGTCAATCGCTCGTTCTCGTGCAGGTTCGTCCGAAACACCTCGAACGCGCGGGCGAGTTCGCCGAGTTCGTCCGGGCGGTGCGTGGACGGAATCTGCCCCGACGCATCGCCGGCCGCAAGCCGCGCCATCACCCGTGTCATCGCTTGCAGCTTGCGCAGGATGCGGTTCACATAGGCAACGCCCGCTAGCGCCACGGCGACGCCCGCAAAGGCGAGGAACAGCAAGCCCGATTGGCTCGACACCGCGACGCGCCGGACCTTCTCGCTGCGCTCGTGTGCGAACTGCCGCAAGCGTTCGACATAGTGCGCCGACTTACCGCTCAAATGGTCCGCGTGGCCGCGCAGCAGCGTGACGAGGTAGTTGGCCTGCGCCTCGGTCGCCAAAAATTCTCGGCGGAGGTCGAAGACGCTGCGCTCGCCGCCATCGATCCGGTCCAGGGCCGCCGCCAATTCGGGCTCGCGCTTGTCTTCGCCGCGCGCGCGCACTTGCAGCCACAGCGCTTCATTATCGCTTTCGGCACTGCCGAGTTCGGCGGAATCGGCCGCCTGTAGCGCGCCGGTCGTCCGCGCCCAGACTTCGATCAGCGTCGGCGCGCCGCGCGCGACGATTTGTTTGCGGCGCGCGATGCTATCGCCGATGCGGTCCGCCGTGCCGCGCAGCTTCGTCAACTCGTCGGCGAGTTGCCGCTGGCGGCCCGAGACGGCAAGGAGCCGGGGCAAGTCTTCGTCGATCGCATCGAGATCGTCGAGCACCTCGAGATCGGCGCCCGATTTGCCGCGCGGGTCCGGCGCCAAACGGCGGATATCGGCCAACAGCCCGCGCAGCAGGTCGGTATCGCTATGCAGGAGATCGGGCGACACCGTCATAGTCGCGCTCGGCGCGACTGCGGCAAGCTGAGCGACCTTGTCCGACAATTCGAGCGCGCGCGCGATCTCGGGCACGACGCCTCCCTCGTACTCGTCGAGCGCTTTTTGATTGGCCCGCATGCCCAGGACGCCGACGACGACCACGGCGAGCGTGATCGCGAACAGCAGCAAGAACGTCGCGACGAGTTTGGCACGCACGCTCGGCGGCGCGAGCCGGGCCAGGGGCGAGCGCATCGCCTCAGGCCCGCACGACTTGCGCGGCGAATAGGTAGCCGGCGCCGCGCTGAGTTCGGATGTACTGCGGTTGCGCGGGATTGGGCTCGATCTTGCGCCGCAAGCGCAGGATCAGCACATCGATCGTGCGATCGTAGACGTCGATATCGAAGCCGCGGGTATGCTCGAGCAGTTGGTCGCGCGACCATACGCGCGACGGGTGTTGCACCATGGCGGCCAAGAGGGCGAACTCGCCTTGGGTCAAAGCGCACGGCTCGCCGTGATGCGTCAGCGTGCGCGAGGCCATGTCGAGCAGCCAGCCGTCGAAGCCGAAGCGGGGGCCGCTAGCGGGCGCGCCGTTCGCCGCGCGCGGCATCGAGAGCTCAGTGGTGCGCCTAAGTTGCGCGCGTATGCGCGCGAGTAATTCGCGCCCCGAAAACGGTTTCGTGACGAAGTCGTCGGCGGCTGTCTCCAGCCCGAGCACACGGTCGGTTTCGTCGCCGAGTCCGCTCATCATGATGATCGGGACGCTCGATTGGCGGCGCAGTTCGCGCGCGATCGTTAAGCCGTCCTCTCCGCGCAGCTTGAGATCGAGAATCACGAGTGCGTGCGGCGCCGCCGAAAGGCAGGTCTGCATACGCGCGGCGGTATCGGCCGTCGATACGTCGAACCCGGCTTCCTCGAGCACTTTGTGCAGCCATTCGCGCACTTGCGGATCGTCGTCCAAAACCAAGATTCGGTGCTTTTCTGTCATGCCTCGCCTCCTCTATGCCGAGCGCGGCTGCCGCGCGCCGGAGAACCCGAGCGCCGCGATCGGGTATTGCTCGTGCGAGCGCGATTATTAATGCGCTCGCGGCGCGGAGGCAATAGCCCGATGACGAGCCGCGCTCCGGCGGCGCACGCAAACGCCTGAGCGCAAAGGCACAAAGCGTGGCTTCCCAGGGTTTGTACGGAGGGAGACGGAAGTGGGAAGCAGGCAAGGGGAAAGGGTGCGCGTTCGCTGTTCGCGGATGCCGACGACAAAGCCGCCTCGTCGCATGCCCCCCTCGAATTCCCTTGATTTACATCAGCGGAAAGCACGCGCTCACCTGCCAGAATGCAGAAGCATTCCTTTCGCGGGTACCGCGCATGCAACTGCCCAATCTTGCCAACCATCCCGGCCTCGCCGAAGCAATGCAACTCTTGCTCGGCTGCCATGCCGACATTCGCCGTCTATCGGAGCGCATGCTGCGCCTCGACATTCACCTGATTCATTACGGGCCCGACGAGTCCGCTCGCACCACCGCGCATGACATCCTCGATTACTTCGAGCGCGAAGTGCCGCTGCACCACGCCGACGAGCGAGGCGACTTGTTTCCGGCACTGCGGCGGCTCCGCGATACGCAGGTCACCCAATCGCTCGATGCGCTCGACGCCGAACACGACGCCCTGACCCGCATGTGGCGAACCGTACGGCCGTGGCTCGACGCCATCCGCGTACGTCAAACTTCCGCGCGCCCCAAGGTGCTGAGCGCGTTCGCCGTCCGCTACCCCGCATATGCCGATTGGGAAGAGCGCGAGGTGTACTGCGCGATTCGCCGGCTGCCGGCAGCCCGAATCGTTTCCCTCGCCGAGGGCATGCGCGGCCGCCGCGCCCTGCAAACCGCCCTTTAACACCGCTTTATCGCCCGAATCCGGGGCTTTCAAGGGCCTGCGGCGAAATGGCGCGAAACAGCAATGAACGCCTTTAAACATCGATAGCAGATCAATGTTTAAAGCGTAAAAAGCGAAGCTCCCCGAACATCCTCACCTTTACATAGATCAATACGGAAACATATTATCGTCGTTAACATGCATCTGAAATGTATGTTTAAGCAGACTCAGGCGGCTCGTCCGGAACGATGAAGGCCACCGCCATTCACCCCTCTAGGAGAGAGGATATGCAATCAACACGACGCTTATGGAGATGGCTAGGCCTTGTCTGCCTGCTATCGTTCGCTGCTTTACTGTATCTCGGCAGGGAAATCTATCTGGCCGCCCCGCCGATTCCGAGCGCGGTCGTCGACGAAAGCGGCCAGACGCTGTTTACGGGCGATCAGATCAAACGCGGTCAGCAAGTGTGGCTCGCCGCCGGCGGCCAGCAACTCGGCACCGTCTGGGGGCACGGCAGCTATGTCGCACCCGATTGGTCGGCCGACTGGCTCCATCGCGAAGCGTTGCAACTGCGCGAGATCTCGGCCAATCAACAATTCGGCAAACCCTACGCGGCCCTCGCCCCCGATCAGCAAGGTATGCTCGACGCCCGTCTGAAGCGCGAGATGCGTGCGAATCGATACGACGCCGCGAACGGCCGCGTCACGCTGACCGATGCGCGCGCCACGGCCGCACGCGACGTCGCTTCACACTACGAAGCATTGTTCGGCAACGATCGCTCGCTCGACAAACTGCGCGATCAATATGCGATGAATGCCGATTCCGTTAAGAGCGCGGACGATCGCGTCGCACTGGCTTCGTTCTTCTTCTGGTCGGCTTGGTCGGCAACGACCGACCGCCCCGGCCAAACGGGCATCACCTATACGAACAACTGGCCGCACGAGCCGCTCGTCGATAACGAGCCGACGGTCGCCAACGGCATGTGGTCGATCGTCAGCGTGATTCTCTTGCTCGCCGGTATCGCCGGCATGATCTGGTATCACTCCTCGCACGACGAAGGCGAACATCACGTCGCCACCCCGGCGGAGGACCCGCTGTTCAACGTCAAGCCGACGCCTTCGATGCGGGCGACGAAGAAGTACTTCTACGTCGTCATCGGCCTGCTGCTCACGCAAGTCGGTATGGGCGCGATCACCGCGCACTACGCGGTCGAGGGTCATAGCTTCTTCGGTCTGCCGCTCGCCGAGATACTGCCATGGGTCGTCAGCCGCACGATTCATACGCAATTGGGCGTGCTGTGGATCGCAACGGCCTGGCTCGCGACGGGACTCTACATCTCGCCGCTGCTCTCCGGCCGTGAACCGAAGCTGCAAAAGCTCGGCGTGGACGTGCTCTTTTACGCGCTGCTGTTCATCGTCGTCGGCTCGACCGTATGCGGCTGGCTCGGGACGCTTCAGCATCGCGGCACCAACTTCGCCTTCTGGATCGGCAACCAAGGCCTCGCTTACACGAGCATGGGACGCGTCTGGCAGATCCTGCTCTTCATCGGCTTGTTGTTCTGGCTGTTGCTGATGGGTCGCGCGCTGTTGCCCGCCCTGAAGAGCCGCGAAACGAACGGCCGTGGCCTCATCGGCATGGTCTTCCTCTCCGCCGCCTGCATCGGCGCGTTCTACTCGACGTCCCTCGCATGGGGCCAACACACCCACTATTCGATGATCGAGTACTGGAGGTGGTGGCTCGTGCACCTGTGGGTCGAAGGCTTCTTCGAAGTGTTCGCCACCGCCGTGATCGCGCTGATCTTCTCGCGCCTCGGGTTGATCCGGATCGAAACGGCCAATCGCGCCATCGTTCTCGAAACGATCGTGTTCCTGTTCGGCGGCATCCTGGGCACGCTGCACCATCTGTACTTCACGGGCGCGTCGACCGCCGTGATCGCCGTGGGCGCGGTCTTCTCGGCATTCGAAGTGGTGCCGCTCGCCCTGATCGGTCTCGAGGGCTATCAGACCTATCGCAAGACCCAAGCCGCACCGTGGGTGCAAACCTATAAGTGGGCGATTCTGTGCTTCGTCGCCGTGGGCGTATGGAACACCGTCGGCGCCGGCCTGCTCGGTTTCTCGATCAATCCGCCGATCTCGCTGTACTACGTGCAAGGGCTCAACATGACGCCCGCCCACGGTCACGCGGCGCTGTTCGGCGTGTACGGGATGCTCGGCATCGGGCTCATGCTGTTCTGCCTGCGCGGTCTGTCCTCGCGTGCGGCATGGGACGACGAGCTGCTCAAGCCCGCGTTCTGGATGCTCAACATCGGGCTGTTCATGATGGTCTTCCTGTCGATTCTGCCCTCCGGCATCTATGAAGCTTGGGCCAGCGTCAGCAAGGGACTTTGGTACGCGCGCTCGCCCGAGGTCATTCACGCGCCGATCATGCATGCCCTCGTTTGGGTACGCGTTCCGGGCGATCTCGTGTTCGCCGTCGGCGTCCTCTATCTGGGCTGGTTCGCGCTGCGTCTGCTGCGCCGCGTGGAGCCGGCGCGTCCGGCCGAGGCAGCGGCAAAACCGGCCGCTCAATCCATCGCCGCACGCCGTGTCTAACTTCGCATGAACCAACGCGGCGCCCGAGCAACTTTGCCGGAGCGCCGCACTCGCACACCGCCCCCAGGAGGAACGTTATGCAAGCCTTATCGACCGCGTCCCATGCATCGATGACGCAAGAGAGCATCCGCGCAGCCCTGTTGCAAGTGATCGACCCCGAGATCGGCGTCAACATCGTCGATCTCGGTTTGGTCTATGACGTCGAAGCGAAATGCGACGGCTGGCGCATCGCGCTGACGATGACTTCGCCCGCGTGCCCGATGGGTCAGTCGATCCTCGACGACGTGCACGCCGTGATCGACGCCTCGCTCGCGATCGGTTCGAGCGTCGACATCGATCTTGTTTGGGAGCCGCCTTGGGAGCCCGCGATGATGAGCGAAGCGGCGCGCGAGGCGCTCGGATGGAGCGACGATTGAACGATTCATCGCGTCCGGCTGCGCCCCCCCTTCGCGCGGGCGAACCTCGGCGCCATCGCGCCCTCGCGATTGCCCGCTTCGGGTTCGCGGCGGCGATCATGCTTGCGTTCGTCTGCGGTGTCTTTGCCGGTCTCGCGCGTTTCGGCGTATCCGTTCCGAATCACGCGCTCTCAAAAGCGGCTTGGCACGGCGTGCTGATGTTGCCGGTGTTTTTCGGGGCGGTGGTGAGCCTCGAACGCGCAGTCGCCCTGGGCGGCGGACTGCATTTGATGGCCCCGATAGCGGCTGCGCTAGGCGGGGCGCTGCTATTGGCGGGCGCACCGCCGGCTTTGACGCAGGCGCTTTTGCTCGGCGCGGCGACGGTCGCTTGCGCCAGCGCGCTCTCGCTGTTGCAACGCCAGAGCGCGTTGCATCTCTCGGTGCTTGCGCTCGGGGTGCTCGCTTGGTGGTTCGGCGATTTGATTTGGCTCGCCACCGGCTCCGTGCTCGAAGCGGTACCGAGCTGGGTCGCGTTTCTCGTGTTGACGATCGCCGCCGAACGGCTCGAGCTGACGAGGATGCGCCCCACGCCACGGCGCGCTCGAGCCGTTTTCGTCGCCGTGATTATTGTCATGCTCGCCGCGATCGTGACATCGCCGCCCTCGCCGGAGTTCGGACTACGCACGTTCTCCGCGTGTCTCGTCGCCCTCGCCGCTTGGCTTGCGCGTTACGACATCGCGCGCGTCACGCTCCGTCAGCGCGGCCTCACTCGGTTTATCGCCGTGTGCTTGCTTTCCGGCTATGCCTGGCTAGCGTTCAGCGGCGCGCTAGGGCTCGCCGGTGCTTGGCGCGACGTGCATCCTTGGCATGACGCCGCGTTGCACGCGCTTACGCTCGGCTTTGTGATGTCGATGGCGCTTGGACACGCACCGATCGTCTTGCCCGCACTCACGCGCATACGCGTCGCTTACCGCCCCTTCTTGTACGTACCGCTCATCGCGCTTCACGCCGCGCTCGCCGTGCGCGTGGCCGGCTCGCTCGTCCCTGCGTTCGCGCTTCGCCGCGCCGGTGCGCTCGGCAACGCCGCGGCGCTACTGCTGTTCGTCGTCGCGATGATCGCCGCAGCCTTGGTCGCTAAACGCGATCGCCGAACCGTTTCGCACAGGAGGTGACGCGCATCGTTCGTTGTTCCTATCGATTTTCAATCCAAGTACCGATGTTTGTCGGGCCGGCACAGACCGGCACCGTGCTTTTCCGTCATTGAAAGGAGTCCCACATGCCCCTCAGCAATCCCGATACGACCTATGTCCTCGATGCCCGCGGCATCGCCAAGCGTTTCCGCCATGCGGCCATCTTCGCCGCGCTCGAAACGCTCGATCACGGCGAGACGATGCGCTTCGTCAACGACCACGATCCGCTTCCGCTGCTGCATCAAATCGAGCACCGCTACGGCGACCAGGTCCGTATTCAATACGTCGAGCGCCAGCCCGAGCGCGTCGTGATCGACTTCGCCATTCAGCTCACGGCCGATCAAGACGCAGCCCCCGCGCAGTCCACGGGCTGCGGCGGCGGTGCGGGCGGCGGCTGCGGGTGCAGCGGCTAACGCAACGCCGGCTCGGCGAGCCAAGGCGCGAGGACAATCGGTCGCGTACGCGGCGCCCGCGCAGCTCGCCGAACTTAACGCAGGTCAAGCACATGCAATATTAGCGGTCGGCGACGTTGACCACACGATATGTGGTGCATACGATGCAAATCACCACAACATCTTGTGCCAACCAAGGAATCGTATGGACAGCCGACCGCCGCGCTCTCCCCTTCAACACGCGGACCGCCACGCGCAAACGGTCGCTCACGTCAAACCGCGTGTCGAGGTCGCTTCCGCCATCGACGAATACCTCGACCGACGCGATTGGCGCGTCAACGCGAACGCCAATCAGGGGTATTCGCTCGGCGGGCTCATCCTGAACATCTCGGGCAAGCTCGTAGCCAACTATTGGCTCAGTCACGTCTACCCGCCCGCGATCGGCCAAGCGCACCGCGACGCCGACCTGCACATCCACGATCTCGACATGCTCTCGGGCTATTGCGCCGGCTGGTCGCTACGTACGCTGTTGACCGAAGGTCTGAACGGCGTGCCCGGCAAAGTCGAGGCCGCGCCGCCGAAGCACATGTCGAGCGCGGTAGGGCAAATCGTCAATTTTCTCGGTACGCTGCAAAACGAATGGGCGGGCGCGCAAGCGTTCAGCTCGTTCGACACCTACATGGCGCCGTTCGTGCGCAAGGATGCGCTGACCTACGAGCAAGTTCGGCAATACATTCAGGAACTGATCTACAACCTGAACGTGCCGTCGCGCTGGGGGACGCAAACGCCGTTCACGAATCTGACCTTCGATTGGGTCTGCCCCGAGGATTTGCGCGAGCAAGTGCCCATCATCGGCGGGCAAGAAATGGATTTTTGCTACGGCGATCTGCAAGCCGAGATGGACATGATCAACCAGGCCTACATCGAGGTGATGCAGGCCGGCGATGCGAAAGGCCGCGTCTTCACGTTTCCCATTCCCACGTACAACATCACGTCCGATTTCGAATGGGACAGTCCCAATGCGACCCGTCTGTTCGAGATGACGGCGCGCTACGGGTTGCCGTATTTTCAGAATTTCATCAATTCCGAGCTCAAGCCGAACATGATCCGCTCGATGTGCTGCCGGTTGCAGCTCGATCTGCGCGAGTTGCTCAAACGCGGCAACGGCCTGTTCGGCTCGGCGGAGCAGACGGGTTCGATCGGCGTGGTGACGATCAATTGCGCGCGGCTCGGCTACCTTTACGCGGGCGACGAAGAGGCGCTGATGGCACGCGTCGACGCACTACTCGAGCTCGGTAAAGAGAGCCTCGAGATCAAGCGCCGCGTCATCCAGCACCATATCGACAACGGGCTCTTCCCGTACACGAAGCGCTACCTCGGCACGCTGCGCAATCACTTCTCGACGCTCGGCGTGAACGGCATCAACGAAATGATCCGCAACTTCACGGACGACGAGCACGATCTGACGACCGAATGGGGCCACGCGCTAGCGGTTCGACTGCTCGATCGCGTGCGCGCGCGCATGCTCGTTTTTCAGGAGGAGACGGGCCATATGTACAACCTCGAAGCCACGCCGGCCGAGGGCACGACGTACCGCTTCGCCAAGGAAGACCGCAAGCGCTACGCCGACATTCTGCAAGCCGGCACGCCCGAGATGCCGTACTACACGAATTCGTCGCAGTTGCCGGTGGGCTTCACCGACGATCCGTTCGAAGCGCTCGAGCACCAGGACGACTTGCAGCGTAAATACACGGGCGGAACGGTGCTTCATTTGTATATGACCGAGCCGATTTCGTCGGCGCAGGCGTGCCGCGAACTCGTCAAGCGCACTCTGAGCCGGTTCTCGCTGCCTTACATCACGGTCACGCCGACGTTTTCGATTTGCCCCAAGCACGGCTATCTGCCCGGCCGACACGAGTTTTGTCCCAAATGCGACGAGGCGCTGCTTCGCCGCAAATCCGATTGTTTGCAAACCACGGAGTCCACAACATGAACGAGATCAACCACGCCATCGACGCCGCATTCCAACTCAACGACGAAGAGCGGCAACCCTGCGAGATTTGGACGCGCGTAATGGGCTATCACCGTCCCGTCTCCTCGTTCAACACCGGCAAGAAAGGCGAATTCCACGAACGCCGGTACTTTACCGAAGAGGCTTCGCTTGCGGCCTGACACGGCAAGCGAACGCGGCTCGAGGGGGGCCGCTTCGCTCAGATCGCTAAAGGTCGGCGGCATCACGCCGTTCACCGCCACCGATTTTCCGGGTCTGCTCGCGGCCGTCGTCTTCGTCCAAGGCTGCCCCTGGCGTTGCGGCTATTGCCACAACACGCATTTGCAACCGCGCACGAGGCACGCGGCCGTGACTTGGCAAGATGTCATGCACCTCGTCTCGCGCCGAGTCGGACTCATCGACGGCGTCGTCTTCAGCGGCGGCGAGCCGACCTCCGATCCGGGGCTCGCCCCTGCGATCGGCGACATACGCCGCCTCGACTTCAAAGTCGGGATGCACAGCGCCGGCACGCATCCGCGCCGGTTCGAACGCGTCTTGCCGCTGCTCGACTGGGTGGGGTTCGACGTCAAAGCGCCGTTCGAGGCATATGAACGCGTCACGCGCGTGCGCGACAGCGGCGAGCCGGCTCGACGCAGCCTTGAAGCGCTGCTTGCGAGCGGCGTCGATTTCGAGTGCCGAACCACCGCGCATCCGAGCCTGCTGTCCGAGCAAGAACTGCTGGCGCTCGCCCGAACGCTAGCGGCGATGGGCGTTACGCGTTACGCGCTCCAAATCTTTCGGAAGCAAGGTTCGCGCGACGCGGCGCTCAATGCGGTGGGGGTTTCGGGTTATCCGAGCCAGGCGACGATCGAGCGGATTCGCGCTCTCTTTCAATCGTTCGATATCCGGCGCGGATAGCGGCGCTCGGCGACGACAAGACGCCTTACGGCGTATCGCAGGCCGCACGAGCGAACTGTGCACTGTCGCCCTTGCGCTGCAAGCCGCCATCGTCGCAGGCCTGTGTTCCCAGTCGCCGCGCGCTGAGTTCATGCGCGAGCTTCTGCACCTCGCCGATCACCGTCTCTGCCTGCTCCACGTCGAAGTCGGCATGAAAGCGCTTCTTCACGCCGCGCTCCGCCAGTTGAACGTATTCATCGGCCGCGATCTCGTGCCGGGCGAGCGAATGCTTGACGCAGGCGAGCGGACAGCCGTCGATGGCAATAATGGGCCTGCCCGATTGCGCGAGTTTCACCAGCGCCCGCACGTCGCCGCCGACGCCGGCGATACACGACATCTCGGCGGCGCCTCGCCGATCGAGTTGCACGGCCACGTAGTTGGCCATCTGCGCCGCACTCGAACACCCCGAGCACGAATAGACGAGCGGTATCGCCCGACGTTCCTTGTTCACGATCGAACCTCCATCACCCACGCCCCATGCAAAACGCGAAGCGTGAAGCGGCGCCGCGAGAGACGCCTTTTATCTAATGCTGTCGTGCTCGCATGCGCCGAAACGCGGCCAGCGGCGCGAGCCGCGCGCTCAGCAGCGTCGACAAGTCGATCGCATCGAGCGAGTTCTTCACGAGCAGGCCGAGCTCCGTATCGCCTTCCATCGTCAGGCGGCGGCTGAAGAAAAGCGTGTCGGGGTCTTGCGTGCGGCGCGCCAGTTGGACGAAGTCGTAGGCGCTCGCACCGATCGTCAGCGCCACGTCACCTTCATGTCTGGCGGCGCGGAAAGTGCCTTCTTTGCAGACGAAATCGAACGCGATCCCGGCATCGCGCACCTCGATACGCAACGCCCGGCCTTCGAGCTGTCGCAACGTATCGTCCGGCAAGTGCGGCTTGAGCGCGAAGTTCAAGCCGCCCGTAAACAACATCGATCCCGGATAGGCCGGCAGTTTCGAGAGCACGCCTCGAAGCAGCGAAGGCACTTGATAGGCAGCCTGATTCATCGGTTATTCCTTATCGTTCGATCCACGTCTGCTCGTGCCGCGCGAGCCCGGGCATACCGTACCAATAGCCGTCGCATCGCGCCTCGGGCATCAGTTGCTCCATACGCTCCAACGCTTGCGAGCCTGTGGCCCGCTCGTCGATGACGTCGCGAAAAATCTCGACGATCTCGCTCATCCCCGTCGACTGCGGGCTCAGGCGCAGCACGTCCACGCCCAGGCCTTTCAACGTATCGACCGAATCGACGAGGTTGTAGACGCGCGCCGATTGGATCGACACGCCGTTGAGCACCAAAAACGGCTCGCCCTCGCGCGTGCGTAGCGTCAGTCCGTCCGGATGATCGAGACAGACGTATTGGCAGTTCTCTCGCGGCAGGTTTCGATTGCGAGCGGTGAAACATCGCGCCGAAAACGCGAGCGGCATCCGTCCGTAGGCGAATACCTCGGTCTCCAATCCCGTTGGCCGTTCGGCCTGCATCCGAGCCAGCGCGTCGGCGCCCATTTCGAGCGGCGCGACCCACCGCTTCGCGCCGGCCTCGGCCATGACTTGCAACGTGGGTTCGTTATAGACGTTGAGCCAAGGGCCCGCCACGAATGCGCCGCCGTTCGTGCAATGCACCGCACCCATATCGTTGGCCTCGACCCAATAATGGCCGTTGCCCGCGACCGCTTTCATCGTCGCGACGTCCTTGCCCGATTCGAGCAGGATTTGGGTCGAGAGCACGACTTGCTTGCCCGCGTCGGCCAGCATCTCGGCGATATCCATCCAGTCGGAGGGCCGCAATTCGTGCCGGCGCGCGCAAACGGTCTCGCCGAGATAGACGATGTCGGCACTCGTTGCGCTCATCGCTTCGTAAAATTGCAACGTCGCCACGCGCGACCAATAGTAATGAATCGGACCTAGTGCGATCTTCACTTCGTATGCTCCGGCGGGCGGCGCGAGCGGCCGCGCCGCGTCATTTCCATGGACGGTGGTAAGCGCCGAGCGTGTGCTGTTGCCCCTCGGCCACCTTGTCGAGTTCGTTCATCCAGGCCGGCTTGACGCTATAGCGCTGCGCGTTCGCGCGGCACTGGTCGATCGCTTCGCGCCAGACGCGCGTTACCTGCGCCACATAGGCCGGGCTGCGCTGGCGCCCCTCGATCTTGATCGCGCGCACGCCCATGGCCATGAGACGCGGCAGCAACTCGAGCGTATTCAGACTCGTCGGCTCTTCGATCGCGTAATAGCTTTCGTCGGCGACGTCGAAGCGCCCCTTGCACAAGGTCGGATAGCCGGCGTTTTCGTCGTCGGCATAGCGATCGATCAGCACGCCGTTCAGCCTCGATTCCAAGCCCTGCGGCGTCTTTTGCCATCGAACGTGTTTGGCCGGCGAACAGACGCCATGCGTATTCGGCGATTCGCCCGTCACGTAAGAAGACAACGCGCAACGCCCCTCGACCATCACGCACAAGCTGCCGAATCCGAATACCTCGAGTTCGACCGTCGTGTTCTCGGTCACCTGTTCGACCTGCGTGAGCGAAAGCACGCGCGGCAGCACGGCGCGCGAGATGCCGAACCGTGTCTGGTAGAAGTTGATCGCTTCGTAGTTCGTTGCCGATCCCTGCACCGACAGATGCAAGCGCAAATCGGGGTGGCGCTCGCGCGCATAACGCATGAGCCCCGGGTCGGCTACGATGACGGCGTCGATGCCGGCTGCCGCCGCGCGATCCACGGCCGCACGCCATACGGGCCACGCCGCCGGCTGCGGGTACGTATTGAGCGCGAGCAAGACTTTGCGGCCGCGCCCATGCGCATAGTCGATACCGGCGGCGATCGACGCCTCGTCGAAATTCAAGCCCGCAAAATTGCGGGCGTTAGTCGCGTCGCGAAATCCGAGGTAGACGCAATCGGCGCCATTGTCGATCGCACTCTTTAGCGCGGGCAAGCTGCCCGCCGGGCATACGAGTTCCATCGGGGGGGAGCGATCGTTCATCGTTGAAATGTTTTCGACATCGCGGCGGCCCTCATGCCGCTTCGTGAAAGTGCGTCGGCGCCTTCGTGTGACTCGACGCGCCGCCGGCCGCCGCAGCGGCCAAGACTATCTCGTTCGCAGGCATCGTTCCCGTCAGCAGGTACTCGATCAACTCACGCGCCGGCCGAATCCGGTTGCCGAACGGCAGCGCTTCCGAGCCGCGGAAGAACAGCCCGCGTTTGACGTCGCCCGCGAGCGCATAGGCAAGCCGCTGGTCGATGCAAAACTGACCTTGCTTCGCGATGCCGTCGCGCAAGCCGCATTGCTGCAAGCAATCGAAGCCCACCGTGCATTTGCGCGGCTTGGCCACGCGTTGAAGCTTTGCTTCCTTGTCCAAGTAATCGGCTAGCCAAGGCGTGCGTACGGCGCGAGCCGGCAAGCCGGCCACGCTCATGAACGTAACGATGTCGTCGGGGGTCGCCTCGACGAGGACCTTCTTGAAGTTCGGATGCGCATCGCCCTCTTCGGTCACCGCGAACGGCGTCCCCAATTGGACCGCGGTCGCCCCGAGCGCGATGAGCTCTCGAACCTGCTCATGGGCATGAATGCCGCCCGCCGCGATAAGCGGAATCTTTTCGCGCTCGAGGCCGAGTTCTTTGAACAAGGCGAGCGTCCCTTCGATCACTTCGGGGAACGCGAAATGGGCGTTGTTGACGCCGTCGAGCGTGGCGGCGCCCAAATGCCCCGCCGCGTAGCGCGGGTTCTCGATGACGATCGCATCGGGCAGCCGTTGCTTGCGCATCCATTTCTTGAGTACGAGGCCGATGCCGCGGGCATCCGATAAGATCGGAATCAAGGCGACGTCGGGGTGCTCGGTGGTGAGCTCCGGCAGATCGAGCGGCAGCCCCGCACCGACGACGACCGCATGGGCACCGCTTTCGCATGCGCAGCGCACATAGTCGGCGTAGGCGGACACGGCGCGCATGACGTTGACGGCGACCGCGCCGTTGCCGCTTGACAGCGCGAGCGCAGCGCGCACTTCGCGTTGGAGCGCTTCGAGATTGATGGAATCGATGAGCGCCCGGTCGCGCGAGCGCGCCGTCTTCGCCATCAGATCGGGGTGATGCCGCCGTAGGTCGACGCTCGATATCGTGCCGAGCGCGCCGAGCGAGGCGACGGTGCCCGCCAAGCGATGCGCGGACACGCCCACCCCCATTCCGCCCTGGACGATGGGCAACAGCGTTTTGCCCTTGATACGCAGGGGTTCGAATCCAGCCTTCGGCACTGACACAGGACAACCTCACGACAATCGAAGTACATGACAGTGTGGGGCGAGCTGCCGGCGCGGACCTTAACCTGGGTCAAGAAGGGATCTCGGGCGACCCGTATGCTTACCGTGAATGAGGGTATTGCCCGCGCGCGCCGCGCCCTTTGCTAGGGTGGCTGGCGTGTCCGATTTTTTCTTCTTGCATCGCTAGCGGTGCGACGAAAGACCGCGTATGAAACCGCTTGTCTGTGAAACGACGCTCGCCTTATGCGGGCTCGAACCGCCCGAGCCGATGGAGCGCGTGCTCGCCGCACTGCGCTCGCTCGGCGACGATTCCTATCTACGCATGATCATCGATCGAGAGCCGTTTCCGCTCTATGGGTTGCTGTCGCGCGGCGGCTTCGAATACGACGCTCAAGGGCCCGATAAAGGGCGTTACGCGATCGATATTTGGCGGCGCGGCTGATGCGGCGCGATCTTGCTCTCGACGCATCGCCCGCGCTCGCCGCCCCGCTCCGCTTTTTCTTGAATGCCCCGGTATTCGGCATGATTGCCGCGGGGCTGCTCGGGTATGCTGGGCCGTCGGCGTTTTACACGCGGTGGTCGGCGTTCGCGCTCGCCGCGACGCATGTCTTAACACTCGGCGTGTTCGCCAGCGTCATGATCGGCGCGCTGATTCAGATCTTGCCCGTCGTTGCCGGCGCTCACGTCGCGGCTGAAAGAACCAGCGCAACGGGCATTCATGCTTTGCTCAGCGTCGGTACCCTCGCGCTGGCCGCAGCGTTCGTCACTTCGCACACCATACTATTTTCGATCGCCGCACTGGCATGTGGGGCGGCGTGCTGTTGGTTCGTCGTCGCATGCCTCGTCGGGCTCAGGCGTGCGCGGGAGCAGCATCCAAGCGGCGTCAGCGACATCCTCCGTGCGATTCGCTTGGCGCTGATCGCCTTCGCGGTGACGGTCGCGCTCGGCGCCGCCCTCGCCCTTTCGCTCGCGCATCCGTTCGCGTGGCCTATCGTCGGCATGACGAACGTTCATTTGATCTGGGGGCTTGCAGGTTGGATCGGACTCCTAACGGCCGGCGTGGCCTATCAGGTCATTCCGATGTTCCTGGTCACAGAGCCCTACCCTCGCCGGCTCGCACACGCGTTCGCACCGCTCTCGCTCATGGCGATCGCGCTCGCCTCGGTCTCCGTGTGGTACGTCCGGACGCTTGCTCTCGGCGCGTCGCTTTCGCTTGCCGCGCTGCCGTTTGTCGCATATGGCGTTTTCGCCGTCGTCACCCTCGCCTTGCTGCACGGGCGCAAACGTTCGTCCCCCGATACGACGACCTTGTATTGGCGGACGTCGATGGTCAGCGTCCTCGGTGCATCGCTAGCTTGGGCGGGTGCTCGCGTAACGGGCCATCCTTCGCTCGACGTCGCGCTCGGCGTACTCGTGCTGGTGGGTGCCATTCAATCGGCGATCAGCGGCATGCTCTACAAGATCGTGCCGTTTTTGCTCTGGTATCACTTGCAGGCAACGCTGGACGTGCGCTCGGCCATCGTCCCCAAGGTCAAGGCCGTGCTGCCCGACGAGCACGCGCGCGCGCAGTATTGGGCGCACCTGTGCGCGCTCGCGCTACTCCTTTGCGCCAGCGCGCTGCCAAACGCTTTCACCCGGCCCGCCGCGCTTGCACTGGGCATTTCGAGTGCCTGGCTCGGCGTCAACATCGCGCGTGCGTTGCGGCTCTATCTCAGCGTGAAGTGCCGACTGACGTCAGTAAGCGCACGCGGCACGCAGCTTTGAGGGATCGGGAATAACGATTTCTCGGCCGTTGATGGCAACGAGCCCGCGCGTGCCGAGTTCGTGCAAGATGCGCGAAAAATGTTCGGGCGTCAGATTCAGTCGCGAGGCCACCATCTTTTTGCCGGCCTCCAACTGCACGCGCATGCCGGGCTTCTCGCTATCGGCCTGGGCGTCACCCGGCTGCGCGAGCAAATAGCTGATGACGCGATGCGTGCCCGATCGAAGCGAATACGCTTCGACGTCGCGCATAAGCGCATGCAGCCGAGCGCTCATGCCCGCGAGCATTTTGCAGGCGAAGTCGGGCTGGTCGCGCAATTCGTCGACGATCGCCGTTTTGCTGACATGCAGCAGCAGCGAATCGGCGAGCGCTTGCCCCGAAACAAAATACGGCTTACCCAGAAACATGAGCGCCTCGCCGAAGCTGTCGCCGGGCCCAACGAGCCGAACGACTTTCTCCTCGCCGAGCGGCGAAATGACACTGAGTTTGATCTGTCCGTAGACGACGGCGTGCAGGCCCGTGCAAGGGTCGCCGCAATTGAAGACCGTCTCCTTTCGCGCGACCGGTTGCTGCGTCGTACCCTGCGCGATGCGATCGAGCTCAACCGCGGATAGCTCGTTGAAAAGCGGCATCCGAGCAAGAAAGTCCTGAACGCGAATTTTCGCTTTTTGCATCTGCACTCCGTCGGTCTAAATCAATTTCGAATACGAAGCCGCGCTAGGCCGTCCGAGGTATTTGTCGAACGTCATCGCGACGGCGCGTACGAATAAGCGCCCCTTCGGCAAGATCCGAATCGCGTCGTCGCTCAATTGCACGAGTCCGGCTTCGGCAAGCGGTGCAAGCGCCTTCAGCTCGCCTTCGAAGTAGCGTGCGAAGTCGATGCCGTGGCGCGCCTCGATCGCGCGGTATTCCAACGGCACGCTGCACATCAACGTCATGACGACTTCGCGTCTGAGGAGATCGTCGGCCGACAAGGTCAAACCGCGCTCCACCGGCAGCTTGCCCTCGTCCAAGCGTTCGTAATAGGTCTTCACCGATCGCGTCGATTGACAATAGCTGCGGCCGATTTTGCCGATCGCCGATACGCCGAAACCCACGAGGTCGCATTCGGCTTTCGTCGTATAGCCCTGGAAATTCCGGTGCAAGCTGCCCGCTCTGAGCGCACGGCTCAATTCGTCGTCCGGCTTTGCAAAGTGATCGAGGCCGATATAGACGTAGCCCGCGTCGAGTAGACGATGCGTCGCTCGCATAAAGATGCGCAGGCGGTCCTCGGCAAGCGGCAACTCGCTCGCGTCGATCAGCCGTTGGGCCTTGAAGCGGCTCGGCAGATGCGCGTAGTTGTAAAGGGCGATGCGGTCGGGGGCGAGCCGCACGACTTCGTCGAGCGTGCGATCGAAGCTTGCGACCGATTGCCGCGGCAGCCCGTAGATAAGATCGACGTTGATCGATTCGAAGCCGGCATCGCGGCTGGCTTTCAACGCGCGTTCGACCATGGGGAGCGGCTGAATGCGATTGACGGCTTGTTGCACGGCCGGATCGAAATCCTGTACGCCGAAACTCGTTCGATTGAAGCCGAGCGAGGCCAACTGCGACAACGTATCGGCCGTGACGGTGCGCGGATCGATCTCGACGCCGAGTTCGGCGTTCGCGGCGAAATCGAAGTGACGACGCAATGTGTCCGTTAGCCGGCCGAGTTCGTCGATCGTGAAAAACGTCGGCGTACCGCCGCCCAGATGCAACTGCGAGACATGCCGCGCGCTTCCCATCTCGGGCGCGACCATCGCAATCTCGCGCAGCAGATAGTCGAGATATTCGACCGAGCGGCTGTGATCGCGCGTAATGATCTTGTTGCAGGCGCAAAAGTAGCAAAGCGACTCGCAAAACGGCAGATGCACGTATACCGAGAGCGGCGGCTTCGTGACGGCTTGTGCGCGCTGCGCGAGGTGACCGCGATAGGCAGCTTCGTCGAACTCGGCCGAGAAGCGATCGGCGGTGGGGTAAGAGGTGTAGCGCGGTCCCGCGTTGTCGAAGCGGCGAATCAACGCCTCCGATAGTTCGATATCGGCCGAGCGTGCATCGCCGGTGTGCTCGCCACCGTCCGGGATTTCGCAGCCGCGCTGCGGATTTGCTGACATATTCGTTCTCGTGGACGTACCGTGTCTCTTGCCGACCCTCGATCATTATCGAACCGGCGAGCATCGGAAACTTGATGTATGTCAGCAATCTTTCGATCTGATTCGTACGCGAGCGCGCGCTGCGACGGTGCGGGCAGGGCATCGGCACGCCTAAAAGATATACAATCGATCGACTTTATAGGTGCGCTATGCGACTCACGGACTTCACCGATTACAGTTTGCGCGTGCTGATGTACGCGGCCGTTCGTTCGGACGAGCTCGTCACGATCGGCGAGATTTCCGAAGCCCTCGGCATCGCGCGCGGGCATCTCGTCAAGATCGTGCACGCGCTGGGGCGAGCCGGTTACTTGAGCACGACGCGCGGCAGGACAGGGGGATTGAAACTCGGGCGGCCGGCGTCGCGCATCACGGTGGGCGACGTGGTGCGCACGATGGAGCCGGATTTCCGGATGGTCGAGTGCTTCGACACGGAAGGCAACGCATGCGTCATCACGGCTGCCTGCGGCCTGCGCGGCGTGCTCGGCAGCGCGCTGCGGGCTTATTTCGAGGTGCTGGACAAATTCACGTTGGCCGATATCGCGGCCGAGCAAAGCAAGCTATCGCGACTGATCGGCCTCACTGCCAACGAACGGCCGCTCGTGCGCCTCGCCCGCAAATAATGCGGGCGAAGTATCCAGTGCGAAGTGTGAAACCGATCAAAGCGCGTTGAGCGGAATCTTCAGATAGCGAACGCCGTTCGATTCGGGGGGAGGCATGTCGCCCGCTCGAATATTGACCTGCACGGCAGGCAAAATAAGCACCGGCATCGACAGCGTGCGGTCGCGCGCGAGTCGCATATCGACGAACTCGTTCTCCGACACGCCCTCATGCAAATGGACGTTCCCGCGACGCTCTTCCTCGACGCTGGTTTCGCAGCGCGGCTCGCGCGAGGCGGGCGGGTAGTCGTGACACATGAACAAGCGCGTGCGCGCAGGCAGCGATAGCAGCTTTTGCACCGAGCGATAGAGCAGGTGCGCATCGCCCCCGGGAAAATCGCAACGCGCCGAGCCGACATCGGGCATGAACAACGTGTCGCCGACGAATACGGCGTCGCCCACCTGATAGGCCATATCGGCCGGCGTATGCCCCGGCACGTGGATCGCGCGCGCCTCGAGGGTGCCGATCGAAAAAATCTCGTCGTCGGCGAAAAGGTGATCGAACTGCGCGCCGTCTTCGGCCACGTCCGATCCCAAATTGAACACGTCTTTGAACTTGTGCTGAACGGTACGGATCTGCTCGCCGATCCCGATCGTGCCGCCCAACCGAGCCTTCAGATACTGCGCGGCCGACAAATGATCGGCATGCGCATGCGTTTCCAGCACCCATTGCACTTGTAGGCCGTGCTCGCGCACGAATGCGATCACCCGATCGGCCGATTGCGTCGACGTCCGGCCCGACTTCGGGTCGTAATCGAGCACCGAATCGATGATAGCTGCCGGCGTCCCATCGCCCGCGAAAACGACGTAGGTGAAGGTGGAAGTCGCGGTATCGAAGAACGGCTCTACGCAAGGATGCATCGTCATGCCTCGGTTCAAAAAGTATGTTGCCACTCAATATATCCATTCATATAATGTCGGTCAACATATTGTTAGGTAGCGTGGGGCACAGATGCAAGATCAGCTTAGTGCACAAAACTGGGAAGAGCTGCGCGAATCCGCGGCGCAATGCTGCGCGCTACTCAAAGCGATGGCCCACGAGGATCGTTTGTTGCTGCTGTGTCAACTTACCGCCGGCGAGCAAAACGTCGGCGAACTCGAAGCGCGTGTCGGGCTGCGTCAGCCTAGCCTTTCGCAACACTTGGGCGTCCTGCGCGAAGAAGGGCTCGTCGCGGCGCGGCGGGAAGGCAAGTACATCTATTACAGCCTGGCGAGCCACGAAGTCGTGCGCGTCATGCAGACGTTGTCGGAACTGTTTTGCGGCAAGGCCAAAGGCAAGTTCGCATGAACATCGACGCGTTGCACTTTACGCCCGCCTCCGCCGTGGCGGGAGGGCTCATGATCGGCGCGGCCGCGGCGCTCTATATGTTGCTGAACGGCCGTATCGCCGGCATTAGCGGCATGCTCGGCCGCCTCATCGATACGGCTACGGCCGATCGCGCCTCGCCGCTCGCTTTTCTCGTCGGACTCGGCGCGGCACCGTGGCTGTGGCGAATGCTGCAACCCATGCCCGACATCGTCGTCGCGGCGTCGAATCCGACGCTGATCGCGGCCGGCTTGCTGGTCGGCTTCGGCACGCGGCTGGGGTCGGGTTGCACGAGCGGCCATGGCGTCTGCGGCATCTCGCGCAGTTCCAAGCGATCGTTCGCCGCGACCGCCACCTTCATGACGTTCGGGTTCCTCGCCGTATTTGCTCTCAAGCACCTCTAACATGCTCGCTCTCTCCGCGTTCGCCGCCGGCTTGCTGTTCGGCCTCGGCCTTATCGTCTCTCGCATGGCCGATCCCGAGAAAGTCCTCGGGTTTCTCGATCTGGCCGGACGGTGGGATCCATCGCTCGCGTTCGTGATGGGCGGCGCCGTCGCCATCGGGGCGCTGGCCTTCGCGCTCGCCCGCCGTCGCAACACGAGCCTGCTCGGCGCGCCGATGTCGTGGCCGGCCGCCACCGGCCTCGATCGCCCGCTCATTGCCGGCAGCGCGATGTTCGGCATCGGCTGGGGACTCGCCGGCTTCTGCCCGGGCCCCGCGCTCGTCGCCGCCTCGAGCGGTCAGCCTAAAGCTTGGTTTTTCGTTCTCGCGATGCTCGCGGGAATGGCGCTTCATTCGATTTACACGCGCCGCATTGCCGCGCGTACCTGATTGGGAGATTCGTAGATGGCGACGCAATTCGTGCGACACGATCCAACCTTCTCGACGAGCGGCCAGATCGCCCCCGAGGATCTTCCGGCGATTGCAGCCGCGGGCTATCGCTCCGTGATCTGCAATCGCCCCGACGGCGAAGGCGGCCCCACGCAGCCTACCTCGCAAGCCGTACGCGAAGCGGCCGAACGTGCGGGGCTCGCGTTCGCTTATCTCCCGGCCGAACCCGACCGCATTGCGCCGGAGCAAGCGCAGGAATTCGGCCGCCTCATGCAAACGCTGCCGAAACCGATCCTCGCTTACTGCCGCACGGGCAACCGTTCGGCCGCGCTGTACCGGATGGCGAATACCGCCGAGCCCGTGGAAGCCGCGCCGACCGTCGCACCCGCCTGTACCTGGGACAGCACGTTCGACATCGTCGTAATCGGCGGCGGCTCGGCCGGCATCGCCGTGACGGCGAGCCTGCTGCGCCGCCAAAGCGGCCTGAAAATCGCCATCGTCGATCCGCGCGACACGCACGATTACCAACCGGCTTGGACCCTCGTCGGTGGCGGGCTGTTCGACGTGCGACGCACGCGCCGCCCGATGAGCGAAGTCGTTCCCAAAGGCGCAACCTGGATCCGGGCCGCCGTCACGCGGATCGAGCCCACCGAGAACCGCTTGCGGCTCGACAACGGGCAGACGCTGCCGTATCGCGACCTCGTCGTCGCGCCGGGGTTGCGGCTCGCATGGGAGCGCATCGAAGGGCTCGAGCAAGCACTGGGCAAATATGGGGTGACGTCGAACTATCGTTACGACTTGGCGCCGTACACGTGGGATCTCGTGCGCTCGATTCAAAGCGGCTCGGCGCTGTTCACGCAACCGGCGATGCCGATCAAGTGCGCGGGCGCGCCGCAAAAAGCGATGTACCTCGCGTGCGATCACTGGCGACGCGCGGGCGTACTCAATCGCATCAACGTCGAATTCAACACGGCCGGCGCCGTCTTGTTCGGCGTTGCCGCATTCGTGCCGTCGCTCATGAAATACGTCACGCGCTACCGCGCCAATCTCGCGTTCAGCTCGAATCTCGTCGCGGTCGACGGGCCCGCCAAGGTCGCGCATTTCGACGTGACGAACGCCGAGGGCGTCGTCTCGCGCGTCACCAAGCCGTTCGAGATGATTCACGTCGTGCCCCCGCAGGTCGCGCCCGATTTCATCCGCGACAGTCAACTCGCCGATGCGGCGGGCTGGTGCGAGGTGGATCACGCCACGCTGCGGCATCCTCGCTATGCAAACGTGTTCGCGCTCGGCGACGTCTGCTCGGCGCCGAATGCCAAGACGGCCGCCGCCGCGCGCAAGCAAGCGGTCGTCGTCGCCGAGAATCTGCTCGCCATGCGCGCGGGGCTCCCTATGCCGCGCCGCTACGACGGCTACGGTGCCTGCCCGCTGACGGTCGAGCGGGGCAAGGTGGTGCTCGCCGAATTCGGCTACGGCGGCAAACTGCTGCCTTCGTTCCCGCTCGATCCGACCCGGCCCAGCACCTTCGGCTGGCTGCTCAAGGCCAAGCTGTTGCCGTGGTTCTACTGGAACGGCATGCTCAAGGCCCGCGAGTGGCTCACTAAAACGTCGGTTTGACGGGGCGGTGCGACTATGACGGATCCGCACGCAATCAGCGCCGCGCTCGGCTCGCTCGTCGGTTTGATTCTCGCGTTGACGGGCGCGGGCGGCGGCATCGTCGCCGTCCCGCTCCTCGTGTTCGGGCTCAAGCTCGACGTCGCCACGGCCGGGCCGATCGGCTTGGCCGCCGTCGGCATCGCGGCCGCGCTCGGCGCGTTGCTCGCGTTACGCGAAGGGCGCGTGCGCTACAAAGCCGCCACCTTGATGGCCGGCGCGGGCGCCATCGTCTCGCCGCTCGGCTTGTCGCTCGCCCGCCGAGTACCCAATGCGCCGCTCATGCTGCTCTTCGCGCTCGTGCTGCTTTACGTGGCGGCGCGCATGTTCTTGCAGCAGCGCTCGCGCGGGCAGGCGAGCCGGCCCGCGCGCACGACGCCGGCCCCTTGTCATATCGACGAAGTCCGCGGCAAGCTCGCTTGGACGATGCCATGCGCTCGCGCGCTCACGTTTTCCGGCGCGATCGCCGGATTGCTGTCGGGATTGCTCGGGGTGGGCGGAGGGTTCGTCATCGTTCCGGCGCTGCGGCGCATCTCCGACATTCCGATCGAAGGCATCGTGGCCACGTCGCTCGCCGTAATCGCGCTCGTATCGACGTCGGGTGTCGTGGCCGCAAGCGTTAGCGGCCACATGGCGTGGACCACCGCGCTGCCGTTCACCGCGGGTGCGATCGCGGGCATGCTGGGCGGACGCCTGATCGCTAAGCGCCTAAGCGGTGCTCACATCCAGCGCGGCTTTGCCGTATTCGCCGGCCTCATCGCAATCGCGATGATGGTCAAAGCGTCGTCGATCATTTGACGACTCGGCTGCGCCCCAAAACAAAACGCGACGCTTGGAGCCGGTTTCGGCACCCAAGCGTCGCGTTCGTATCGATCGATGCGAGCGTTAAGGCTGGCTCGAATAGTAGCGTGCCGCCGCGTCGATCTCGGCCGGGGTCATTTGCCTGGCGACATTGCGCATCTGCTCGCCGATGTCGTTGTGACGATCGCCCGCCTTGAATCCTTGCAGTTGCGCGCGGATGTAGGCTACCGGTTCTCCTTCCAGCCAGGGCGCACCGGTCTTGTGGTCGGCCGCGCCGTGACACGACGCGCAAGGCGCGATGTTGCGCATCGGCGAACCGGTCGCGACGATTTCCGGCACGGGCTGGTTCGCGGGGTGATAGCCCACGAGCTTCGGCAAGCTGGCGTAGTACGCGGCGAGGTCGCGCATGTCCTGATCGGACAGCGTGCCCACCATCGGGCTCATGACCGCGTTCGTCCGCGCGCCGCTCGCGAAGTCCTTGAGCTGCTTGTAGATGACGGTCTCGTACTGGCCCGCCAGATTCGGCGAGTTCGCTTGGCTGACGCCCTGCGGGCCGTGGCACATCGAGCAGCGCAGCGCGAGCGTCGCACCGCGTCCGATCGAGAGTGCGTCGGCGTGTTCGAACATCGTCGGGGTGACGACGACCTCGCTCGTCTTCACCTTCGAGGTGACGGGCGTCGATACGAACCACTGCTGCGGCACGCCGGCCGCGCTACAAATCGCGTTCCAGATTCCCGTGAACTGCGAATCGGTTTGCACCGAAGGCAGCCAGATGAAACCGATTAGGATCGAAACGATGGCGACCCCCGCGGTCAGCCCGACGCTGACGGTAAACCAGCGGTTGCGCAGCGAGAACAGGCGTTCGTTGCTCATCGCGGGCCTCCCATGTAGATCGCCGGTACCGACGTTTGCTTGAGCGCGACCAATTGCGCGATCGGATAGCCGTAGTTGACGACGGTCAGCGCGATCATCAGCGCAACCCACAAGCCGAAGCTATTGAGCGCAACGGGTAGCGTCGTCGGCGGATGCACCGCGGTGGCGAATTCGAACTTCGGCTGCGAGCCGGGTGCGCCGCGATGGCCGCGTGCCAATACGATGAAGAACAGCACGGCAGACACCACGAGGATCAGTGCGCCCACGACCGACATATCCACCGTGATCGCCTCCGGCGCGATCGCCGGATTGCTGTAATCGAAGTAGGCCATCCGTCGCGGCATGCCGAGAATCCCGGCGTAATGCCACGGGAAGGTCGTCACGATCATGCCGATGAACCAGAGCCACAGTTGCCAGCGCATGAGCTTCACGCTGGTGAGCGCGCGGCCCGTCAATTGCGGCCACAACTCATAGGCGATCGCGAAGTACATGATCACGATCGCGCCGCCGAAGATCAGGTGGAAGTGGCCCGTGATCCACTGCGTGTTGTGAATCGTGGAGTCGAGCTGGTAGCTCATGTTGATCAGCCCGCCGGCGCCGCCGAAGCCGAGCATGACGAACGAGAACGCGACGGCCAACATCATCGGCTCGTGCCACGGCAGCACGCGCAGCCAACCGAACGGGCCGCGCCCGCCGCGCAGTCGTCCCGCGATCTCCACCGAGGCGCAGATCGTGAAAACGGTCAGCAACGTCGGCACCGAGACCAGGGCCGTGAACACCGATTGCAGAAACTTGAAGCCCGAACCGACTTGCGGATCGGCGAACAAGTGGTGAATGCCGATCGGCATCGCGATGACGAGGAACATGATGAACGAGATGCGCGCCATCGCATCGCTGTACAAGCGGCCGCCGACGGCGCGCGGCACGAGCGTGTAGTAGGCGATATAGGCGGGCATCAGCCAGAAGTAGACGATCGCGTGCAGCGTCCACGAGAAGAACACGCGGGCGAGGCCCGAATCGATCGTCGATTTGAGACCGAGCGCGACCGGCAGGATCTGAAAGAGAATCTCGATCGCGGCGCCCACGGCCGTCCAGGCCCACAGATACGAGCCGGCCACGTTAGCGAACATCGCCAGCGGCACCGGCTTGCCGGGGTTCGCGCGCTTCCAGGTGCGCAGATTGATCGACATCAGCGCCACCCAGATCCACGAGCCCACCACGACGAGCACCACGCCGATGTAGTAGAACGCGTTGCCGACCATCGGCGGATAGAACGTGTAGAGGACCGAAGCTCGGCCGAGCGCGACGGGAATCACCGCCATCACCGAGCCCACGGCGACGAGCCACCATCCTAGCCACGCGAAGCGCTTGCCGACGAGCGGCTGATCGAGCGACATCTCGCTGATCGCATAGCCGAAGCCCATCGCGATCAAGGTCGGAAACACGTAGCCCATGACCGAGCCGTGCGCCGTGACCGAGCGGTAATACAGCTCCGGCTCATGCAACCACGCATGCATCGGGCTGCGCACGTACATCTGCCAGGCCCCGAGCAACAGCGCAACGCCGAAAGTCGCGAAGGCGAACCAGAAGTGGGCCAGTACGAGTCGTTTGTTATTGAGCACAGCTAAGCCTCCGCGCGTTGGCCGCGAGCGTATCGAATGCGGCGCGATCGAGCACCTTCACGTGCGCCCACATGCCTTCGTGGCCGGTGCCGCAGTATTCGTGGCACGGCATCAGGTGTTCGCCGCTCGTTCCGAAACTCGTCTTGAAGGTCGAGACGTACCCCGGCTCGACCATGGAATTGATATTGGTATCGGCGATCAGGAAACCGTGCACGACGTCGGCGCTCGTCACGCGGAACGTGATCGGCGTATTAGCCGGCACGACGATGCACTGAGGCGTGAACGAGTACTGCTGCGCGACGATGCGCACGGTGACCGAGCCATCGGTCTCCACCGCGCTGCCCAGATTGCTTTCGATGAATTCGCCCGACACGTGCAGTGTCGTGGGATCGATGGTCTCGACACGCGAGGGCGGCATCATGGCCCAGTGCAGGCCCGTATAGACGACCATCGCAACGAGCAACAAGATGATGCCGACGGCAACCGCCGCCCATTTGCGCTCGACGCGCGCCGCAACCGCTGCGCTGCCGCCGTGGCTGGAAGAAGGAGTATTCGACATGTCGCTCGCTCAGTGAATGACGCCGCGCGGCAAAAAGACCAGGAAGTAAAACGCGAACCAGAGCGCCACGACGATGGCGGTGGCGATACCGGCCACCGCGATAGCCCCCGCCGGCCCTGAGCGCACGATTTCGTCCACCCGCTCCATCTCGGGGTCGTTGGCGCCTTGATGCGCCTCGTTGTTCGGATTCATGGCGTCCTCGATTCAATAAAGCGGTGCGGAGCGCAGCGCGTTGGCGTCCTTCGCCGCGACCGGCGTGCCGTGATTGCCCCACGCCGTACGAATGAACGTGACGACCGCCGCCACTTCTTCATCGGACAGCGACTGCGCGAACGGCGGCATACCGTAGGGCGAGGGGTTCTTCGCGGTGCCCGGCGCATAACCGCCGTTGAGCACCATCCGGATCGGATTGACGGCAGACGTCATTTGGATCGACTGATTGTTCGCGAGCGGCGGGAAGTCGGGCAGCTTGCCCTCGCCATGCTTGCCGTGGCAGGTCGCGCACTGGGCGTCGTAGATCTTCGAGCCCAGTTGCGAGAGCAGGTTGCGCTCTTCACCTGAGACTGCGCTCTTTCCGTTCGGGCTTTCCCCGCCGTGCTGCGGCAACGACTTCAGATAGACGGCCATCGCCTTCACGTCGTCATCCGAGAGGTATTGCAAGCTGTCGTAGACGACTTCGGCCATCGGGCCATAGACGGCGCCGCGCTTGGAAGTGCCCTTTTGCAACAGGTCGGCGATATCCGCGATGCTCCAATCGCCGAGCCCGGCTTCCTTGTTCGACGTCAGCGACGGGGCATACCAGTCCTGCATCGGGATCAAGCCGCCCTCGAACGCCTTGGACTCGGAGCTGCCGCCCAGTGCGTTGATCGCGGTATGGCACATCGAGCAATGGCCGAGGCCTTGCACGAGGTAGGCACCGCGGTTCCACTCCACCGAGCGCGTAGGCTCGGGCTGATACTCGCCTTCGCGGAAGTAGAGCGTGCGCCAGCCGAGCAGCAATTCGCGGTTGTTGTAAGGGAAGCGCAGCTCGTGCGGCCGGTTCGGCTGGCGCACGGGCGGCACCGAGCGAAGGTAGGCGAAGATCGCATCGGAGTCGGCGCGCGTGACCTTCGTGTATGCGCCGTAAGGCATGGCCGGGTAGAGCAGCGAGCCGTCGCGCGAGCGGCCCGAGTGCATCATTCGGTAGAACTCGTCGGCCGTCCACGTGCCGATACCGGTCTCGGTGTCGGGCGTGATGTTGGGCGAGTAGAGCGTGCCGAACGGCGTCGGCATCGGCCGGCCGCCGGCGAACAGCTTGCCGGTGGGTTGCGTATGACACGCGATGCAATCGCCCGCGCGCGCTAGATACTCGCCTTGTTTGACGATGTCCGAGGTGGGGCCTTGAGCAAATGCGAGTGCGCTCGATGCGGCAAGGACGAGGCCCGCGCCCACGCGTGCGAGGGAGCGTGAAAAAGAAAGGATGGCTGGCACGAAAGACTCCGTCATTGCGGTTCGCTGCCGCAACGCAGCGGCATCTTCAAGCTTCCCGCCGAGGCGAACGCGGGATTGGCCGCACCCGGCGAAGCCGCGAGCCACGCGGCAACGGCCGTGATGTCGTCGTTCGTCAAACGCGAGGCGACTTCATGCATGCAGTCGGGTGCGAGCGATTTGCGCGTGCCGTAGCGCCATGCGCCGAGCTGGGCGCTGATGTAGTCGGCGTGCAACCCGAGCAATCCGGGAATCGCCGGCTCCATGCCCGTGAGCGCCGCGCCGTGGCAAGCCGCGCAGGCGGGGATCTGCTTGCTCGGATCGCCCGACTTCACGAGTTGCTCGCCGCGCGCCAGCAGCGGGGCGGCCACGGCTGCCGTTACGGGAGGCGGGTAGGGCGGACGCTGCGCCGCGAAGTATTCCGCGATCCGGTGCAGATAGGTATCGGGCAAGTAGGCGAGCAGGTAGTTCATCGGCGGGTACTGGCGCCGCCCGTCGCGAAACGCGGCGAGCTGGTTGTACAGATACCCCGCCGGCTTGCCCGCCAACCGTGGAAAATAGTCGTTGTCGGTGCCTTGGCCTTGCGCGCCATGGCAGGCGGCGCACGCCAACACACGGGCTTGCATGGTATCGGGCGCCCGCTCGGTTTGCGCGTCTTGCGCGTGAGCGGCCACCCCGAGAAGCGCCGTGAAAACCACAGCACCGATTTTTCTTTTAAGCATCACGTCATCGTCTCCGGGGACACGAACGATATACGGCGCGCCGACGGCGTCTAGCCCTTGGCTTGCAGCGGTGCGGACCGGAACGGCAATGCATCTTTTCGTAGCTGTGCCGTCGATTCTAATCAATGCAGACGAAAACGGAAGCACGGCATGCGTCAAGAGCACGCATTCGAATCGCGGCCTTAAGGCCTCATCAGCGACTCGATCGCCAAAACCGCGCAATTACAACAGATGCGCGTGACATGCGATTTGATTTGGATCATGTCCGATATCGCCTTGCCTGGCCTACCATCCCGTCATGCGACCGTTGGCCGCGCCGCATACGCGTGACAAAACGGCCGCGACGCAAGAAGCTAGCCGTAACGGCCGTTGTCGCAGGCTCGAGCGGTTTATGTAGGTATTCCCCTACACCCGCGTACGAATTCGCCTACACGACGCTCGTCTACAGACGATGAGTACGGTCGCGTTTATCGATGCAACAGGAGAATACGAATGTTCGGCAGCCCCGGAAAACAGAACGCGGCCACTCAGGGTAGTGCGCCCATCGAGATCTTCCCGGAGCCGGTGGCGCGTCCTCGGTCGCTTGTGGGCGGAACTTCGTCTTCCTGTAAGAGCTGTTCGCTCAGGCCCGTGTGCGCCGTGAATCCCGACGAGCTCGCGTGCTCGCAGCAAATGGAAGACTTGGTGCTGGGCTACCGGCATGTCAAGAAAGGCGAGGCGCTATATCGCTTCGGCGACGTCTTCACCAATCTATACGCGGTCCGCACGGGCTCGTTCAAGAAGGTGACGCTATTGGCCGACGGACGCGAGCAAGTGACAGGCTTCTATGTGTCGGGAGAGTCGCTCGGCGTGGACGGCATCGCTAACGATCACTACGCGAGCGATGTTGTCGCCCTCGAGGACAGCAGCGTCTGCGTCATGCCGTTCGATCTGCTCGAGTTGCTGACGCGTGAGGTCAAGGCCGTCCAGCACCACGTGTTTCGTATGCTAAGCGCCGAGCTCGTGCGCGAAAGCAACTCGATGATGCTGCTCGGCACGATGACGGCCGATGAGCGCGTCGCCGCGTTCTTGCTCGATCTATCGAGCCGCTGGCAAGCACGGTCGTATTCGGCAAGCGCATTCGTGCTTCGAATGACCCGCGAGGAGACAGGCAGCTTCCTCGGTCTTAAGCTCGAGACGGTCAGCCGGACGCTGTCGCGGTTTCAAAAGCAAGGACTCATTCAAGTGCATGGAAAGGAAGTGCGGATCCTCGACTTCGCCGGATTGAACGACCTCGTCCACCGAGCCGCGTAGTTCCGGCATCACCGCCGTTTTCTCGCCCCGTCAAGCCGAAGACGGATGGGTGCCGCGCCCCGGCACGAAGCTTGCGTTGTGATCGTTTGCTTATCGCAACCTTACATGGGGCTCGATCGAGCGTCGACGCGCTACGTCGAGCCGATGGGAGACGATCATGAATCGATTAGGACGACTAAGATTTGTTTGCGTGGCCGGCGCGGCCGCGCTTGCGCTGTTGACGGGATGCACGCTCGGCGGCGCGGCTGTCGGCGGTGTCGCCGGCAATAAGCTGACGCACGGCAGCACGCTAGGCACCGTGGGCGGCGCGGTGGCAGGCGGCGTCGTCGGGTACGAGCTCAGCAAATAACGGATTCGCATTGAAAAAAAGGGGGCGCTCGTGGCGCCCCTTTTTTTTGCATTCGGTAGACGGCAACCGCCGTCTACCGCTCACACGTTCATTAGAACTTGTGACGAATACCCACGCGCGCGGCGATTTGCGATTGCGAGTTGCTGCCCGACGGGCCGAAGTAGCTCGTCGAATCGCCGACTTGCGCTTGCAGCGGTGCACCGCTGGCGTTCGTGCCCGAAGCGTCTTGGTACATGCCGAGCACGTACACGTCGGTACGCTTGCTGAGCGCGTAGTCGAGGCTCAGGTCCACTTGGTTGAAGTGACCCGAAGTCAGATCGGCCAAGTGCATGTACGTGTAGCCCAGACCTGCCGTCAGAGCCGGCGTGAACGAGTACTTCGCACCTGCTTCATAGGCGTCGAACACGAGGTTCGTCGAACCCGTGCCCGGCGACTGCACGAGGCGCGTATTCGTCCACAATGCCCAGAACGCCGCCGGGCCCATCAGGTAGCGAGCGCCCACGCCGAACGTGCGCAATTCCTTGATGTTCGCGGGCACCGTCGCGTTCGAGATCGACGTCGTGATCCCCGCTTGCTGGCTCGGGAAACGGATGTCGGTGTAGGCCGCGCCCACGCCAATCGGGCCGGCTGCGTAGTTCACGCCGAAGCTATACGAGCGAGCCGAGCCACCCGAGTTCGTCGCACCCGTGCCCTGTGCACCGGCGAACGCGCCGGCTTGATTCGAGAAGCCGTACAACGCACCGAACGTCACGCCCGAGAAGTTCGCGCTTTGGAACTTGATCGAGTTGTCGATACGGCTCGACGTCAGTTGGTCGAGGTCGTTGATGTGGTAGGCGTAGTTGCCTGCAACGGTGTTGCCACCCGTCGTGTAGTTGGACAGCACGTCCGTCGACAGCGAGTACTGGCGGCCGAGCGTCACCGAACCCATGCCGTCCTTCGCGAGACCGACGAAAGCTTGACGGCCGAACTCACGGCTGTTTTGGCCCAGCGTACCGTTACCGCTGTTGAAGCCGTTTTCCAACGTGAAGATCGCCTTCAGGCCGCCACCCAAATCTTCGCTGCCCTTGATACCCCAACGGCTGCCTTGCGCAACGCCGTCGTCGTACTTGTACAGGCTCTTGGAGTTCGCCCCGGCATGGTTGACGTAGCTCACGCCAGCGTCGATCAAACCGTACAGCGTAACGCTGCTTTGCGCGTGGGCGGCAACACCGATGCTGCCAAGCACGGCAGCCACGAGAATACGTTTATTCATCATTTCTCTTGAGTGGTCTTTGTTAGTTAGTAGCGGTAACGCCGGGGCGAATTCTTGCCGATTTCCCCAGGCCGTTTATGAACTTTTTGTTTAACGTGGCGAAATGTCCACACTGATTATTTCGATTTCAGCAATATAGTTTATTCACATATCGCACGAATCATCCCCGCCGCAACCGTATGGTGCGTGGCCTCGTCAATCAATACGAATGCGCCCGTCGCGGCGTGTGCATCATAGGTATCGCACACGAGCGGCTTTTGCAGCGTCACAGTGACACGCCCAATGTCATTCATTTTGAAGTTGCGTATGTCGCTCATCGTCGACAAGGTATGGACATCGAGGATTTCTTGTATCGAGCCGATACGCGCGAACACCGTATTGGTGGTTTGCTTGAGCAGATACTTTCGCTGCGTGGAAAGCGGTTCTTCGTCGAACCAGCACAGATCGGCCTCGAGCTTCTTCGACGGCTGCGGCGCCTCTTGCGCGGCCACGAACGTATCGCCGCGCGAGACGTCCACGTCCTCGGCCAAACGAATCGTCACCGTCTGTCCCGCAAACGCCCGGTCCACTTGCGCCGTGCCGCCGGGCACCGGCGCGATGATCTCGGCCACCGTCGCTTCGCGCGCCGCCGGCAGCACCACGATCGTATCGCCCACGCGCACCTCGCCCGCTTCCACCCGGCCCATATAGCCGCGGAAGTCGTCCGCGCTCGAGCCGTCTTGACGCGCCACCCACTGCACCGGGAAGCGCAACGCCTCGCCCGTGGGCTGCGCCACCGGCAGCGCTTCGAGCACGTCCAAGAGCGGCTCGCCCGCATACCACGGCATGCGCTCGCTCGCCTGCACGATGTTGTCGCCCTTGAGCGCCGACACCGGCACGAAGCGCGCGTTCGCAATGCCCAACTGTCGCGCCAATTCGACGTACGCGTCGCGGATCTCGTTGAAGCGCGCCTCGCTGTAATCCACGAGATCCATCTTGTTGATCGCCACGATCACGTGCTGCAAGCCGAGCAGCTTCACGATCGCGCTGTGGCGCTTCGTCTGCGGCAGCAGCACCGTTTGACCGTCCGGCGTCTTCGTCACGCGCGTCGCATCCACGAGGATGATCGCCGCATGCGCCGTGGACGCGCCCGTCACCATGTTGCGCGTGTATTGCTCGTGCCCCGGCGTGTCGGCAATGATGAACTTGCGGCGCGCCGTGGCGAAGTAACGATAGGCCACGTCGATCGTGATGCCTTGCTCGCGCTCGGCTTCCAAGCCGTCGGTCAGCAGCGAAAGATCGATCTCGTCGCCCACCGTGCGCTTGTTCTTCGCGCGCGAGAGCGCCGAGAGCTGGTCGGACAGCACGGCGCGGCTGTCGTAAAGCAGGCGCCCGATCAGCGTGCTCTTGCCGTCGTCGACGCTGCCCGCCGTGATGAAACGCAGCACGCCGAGGTCTGCCGGTTGATGAGGAGTACTCATGTTCTCGATTCCGTCTTCGATTGTTCGGGTGCCGGGCTTCAGAAGTAGCCTTGCTTCTTGCGCTGTTCCATCGCGGCCTCGGACGCCTGATCGTCCATCCGCGTCGCGCCGCGCTCGGTGATGTCGGTCACCGCCGTCTCGGCGATGATCTTCTCCACGTCGTCGGCGTCCGATTCGACGGGGCACGTGCAGCTGATGTCGCCCACGGTACGGAAGCGCACGAGCACGTTTTCGCTTTGCTCGCCCTCGCGCATCGGCGTGAGCGGCGTGACCGGCACCAGCAGACCGCCCCGGCGCACGATCTCGCGTTCATGCGCGTAGTAGATCGAGGGCAGCTCGAGCCCTTCGCGCGCGATGTATTGCCACACGTCGAGTTCGGTCCAGTTCGAAATCGGGAACACGCGCAGGTGTTCGCCCTTGTGCAGACGCGCGTTGTACAGGCTCCACAATTCGGGACGCTGCGCCTTCGGATCCCATTGGCCGAATTCGTCGCGAAACGAGAAGATGCGCTCTTTGGCGCGCGCCTTCTCTTCGTCGCGGCGCGCCCCGCCGATCATCGCCGTGAAGCCGTGCTGCTCGATCGTCTCGAGCAGCGTCACCGCTTGCGCCGCGTTGCGCGAATCGGTCTCGCGGCGCAGCCGCACCGTGCCGCGCTCGATCGAATCCTCGACGTGACCGACCACGAGCTGCGCGCCGATCTGCGCCGCGCGGCGATCGCGAAAATCGATCACTTCCGGGTAGTTGTGGCCCGTGTCGATGTGCACGAGCGGAAACGGCAGCGTCGTCTTGCGCTGGGCGCCGAGGCCGAACGCTTTCAGCGCCAGATGCAGCACGACGACCGAATCCTTGCCGCCCGAGAACAGCAGCGCCGGCTTGCTGCATTCGGCCACGAGCTCGCGCAGGATGTGGATCGATTCCGCCTCGAGCCAGTCGAGGTGGTCCATGCGCGGCGCCGCTATCGAGGCGCTAGGCGCGTCGGCGGGATAAAGGAGGGTAGACATGATCGTTCTCTTTGCATTCGATGATGAGATTTGAGTTGCGCAGCGCGGCTAGCGCATGCTTCGGTAAGCAATATAAGCGGCGATGAGAAGCAGCAGGGCCGCGAAAACGCGCCGCAGCGCGTGGCCCTTGACGGCAATGGCCTTCGCAACGCGAATCCCGCCGTGGCCGCCGACCACGCCGCCCGCTACCAGCGCGGCGGCGAGCGGCAGATCGACCTTGCCTGCGGCCGCGTAATTGACCGCCGTCGTGGTACCGAATACGACGACCGACACGAGCGAAGAGGCGACAGCCTCGAGCATCGGCACGCGCGCGATGATGTGCAGCGCCGGGACCGATAAAAATCCGCCGCTGATACCGAAAAATCCCGCGACCCCGCCCACGCAAGCGCCCGCGCCGGCCGTGGCGAAGCCTCGGCTCGCCAGGGCCGGCGCCGTCGACGATGCGGATGCCGGCTGGGTGCGCAAGAGCATGAGCACGGCGACGATCGCGACGATCGTCGCGAGCAGCAGCATCATCGCACCGCCGTCCACATGCAGCGACCAGCGCGATCCGGCAAACGCACCGCCCACGCCCGCCGTGGCGAAGACGACGCTCGTGCGCCAACGCACGAGGCCCGCTCGAGCATAGGAGACGAGGTTGACGAGCGCCGTGGCGGCGATGGCGGCCGCTGTCGTACCGATGGCGACGTGCGGGTCGCCGACTTTGACGACATACAGAAGCAGCGGCACCGACAACGTCCCGGCGCCGCCGCCGATGAGCCCCAGCGCGAAGCCGATCGATAGGCCCGATAGCAAGGCAAGCGCGATCTGCGTCTGCAAGGTGAATGCGATCGGCATGAAATGATTTCTCTCAGGTTGCACGGCCGTCCGTCAGCACCCATGCGCGCATTGCGCGCATCGATGCATGCGGCAGGTCTCGGTGCTTTCGTTTAGGTAGCGTTGCGTTGGAAGACGGCGGATCGTCAGTCCGTCACTTCGAACGCCTCGCTCAACTCGTCCAGCTTGACGGGTGCCGAGTCCGATCGCCGCGTACGCGCTTGCGCGCATTGCTCCATCCGTGCGCGTACCGCAGCCAGATATTCGGCGCGATGACGACGCAAGGCGAAGTCGCGGAAATTGGTTCGCTCCAGCGTCTCCCAAGCCCGCTCGCGCGCTGCATCGGAAGCAAGCCGCGCGGATTCGAACGCGGCAGCGTCGATCGTAGCCGTCGCCTCCGTCATGCGCTCGTAGCCATAACGCCGCAGGTAATCGCTCGTCAGCGTTTCGATTACCGCGATCTCGTCCACCGACAAGACCTTTTTGTACTTGTCGATATTGGCGGCGATCGGCGCGAAGCAATTGGTCGACCACAGGGCCGACATGCGCGAAATCTGCCGCGCTTCCTCCGAACGCGAAACGTCTACCATGCTCGGCAAAAACGCGATGCCGAAGAACGCGCAGATTTGTTTGAGAACGGCCGGCTCGTCGGCCAAAAAGTCTTCGTAGCGGATCGTCATCGTCCGCTCGGGATACTCAGTCAGAACCGCATCGGCCGCGCGATGCGCTTCGAGCCAGGTGTGCGTGTTCAGCAGCGTATCGAAGTCGTGAATGATCGCCTTGTTCATCGATGCGATCTGCGCACGCGGATCGCGCACGACGTTCAAAAACAGCATGTCCGGAAATTGCCGCATCAGCGAATCGGCGTAGTGCACGCTGTCGAGCGACTTGTCCATCACCACCCGCGCACCGTGTTGCTCGCCGGCGCGCAGCAGCAGCTCCCATACGATCCGGTGGACGCTGCGCGGCTCGTTGCGAATCGCCTCGAAGATATCCACAGGATCGAAGACGATGCCGGGCCACTTGACCATGCTGGCCGCTTGCAAACCGACGACGTCGCTCACTAAGCGGAAGTAGGCGCGATCGTCCTCGAGGTTGCCGTACAACGGCACGATCGGCATGAAATCGACGATGTGCAGCGGATAGGGCGAATAGAACTCGGGACTGAGATTCAGTCTCAACCGCAACGCATGGCTGCCGCAACGGCGCAGCGGAATCATCAATACCGGCCGTGGTCGTACGCGGTCTCGTTCGATGCTCATCTTTGAATCCTCACTTCTTATTACTGGCTTCTAACTTCGATGCGACGGCGTGGGCCGCATGCTTCCGTTACGAAATAGTTGAAAAATGCCTCGACGAACGCATCGAGGCTCGCCGCCGGCAGCGCGTTGACGCCCGCCGCTGCCCGTCGCCCGCCGCCGCCCTCGAAGCCCTCGCACAACACGTTAGCCGGCCGCCCATCGGGGTGCGCCGACCGGATGCTGACGCAATACGAGCCGTCGGCGCGCGCCGATAGGACGGCGAACGATCGATCGCCGCACTCGTCGCCGAGCCGATTCGCGAAGGTGCCCGAGATGCGCCTCGCCCACGGCGCGTTCGGCAGCAGGTAGACCGCGCCTGCGTCGCTGCTTCGATAAGGCACGAGCGCATCGGCATGCGCCAAATCCTCTCGATAGCCGCGCTCGAGTCGCGAGAACTCGGGTGCGCCGCGTACGAATGCCAACGGATCGACGAACGGTCGGATCGCGCGGTACAGGACATCGGGACGAATATGAAGATCGTCGATCGTCTCGCCGTACGCGTTGTAGTTGAGCGCACGCCCCAACGTCCGTAGCGACTCGATTTCATGCTCGGCGAAGCCTTGCGCTTGCGCGAGCGATGCCGCGAGTGCATCGAGGTTGTCGCCGAAGGCCCCCACGATCGCCCAGGGCCGATAGCGCCCACCCAATGCGCGGTCGACGATCAGACTCGTGCAGACACGCGGCGAATCGTCCCAATGCAGGTGCAGCTTCGGGTGAGGGAAGGCACGGCGCGCCGCATGGTGGTCGTAATAGTCGATGCGCGCGCCCGCATCGAGCAGCACGGCTAGTGCATCGACGTTCGCATCGAGCGAGATGTCCAATACCGTCACGTCGATGCCGGCTTTCGGCGGCACCCGGCACAATAGGCCGATCTCGCGCTTCACGCCCGTCACGCATTGCGCGTCGCGCGGACTCGCCATTCGCAATTGGTGCAAGGCGCATAGGCCGTCGGCATCGCCGTTGAATACGTCGTAAGCCTGCGGCGCGGGACCGATCGCGTCATCCGTTGACATTGCCGTCTCCTTCAGCCGCGTCGCGACGCGTCAAATACGCCAGCAACAACGCCACGGCGCCGCCGGGTTGCAGTTGCGAGGTATCGACCGTCAAAGCCGGCGCGAGCGGCGTCTCGTACGGTGCGCTCACGCCCGTGAATTGGGGCAGCTCGCCGCTACGCGCCTTGCGATAGAGCCCCTTGGGATCGCGCGCCTCGCACACTTGCAGCGACGTACTCACGTACACCTCGACGAAGCGGGCCTCGCCGACGATGTCGCGCGCCACGCCGCGGTCGTCGCGCAACGGCGAGACGAGCGAGGTGACGACGACGAGGCCCACGTCGTTCATCATGCGAGCGACTTCGGCGGTACGGCGGATGTTTTCACGCCGATCGCGCTCCGTGAAGCCCAAATCGCGGCTCAAGCCGCTGCGCAGATCGTCGCCGTCGAGCACGACGCACGGACGCCGCGCCTGTCTGAGCCGCTGCTCGAAATCGAATGCGATCGTCGACTTGCCGGCGCCGCTCAGCCCCGTCAGCCAAAACGTCATGGGCGCATGCCCGAATTGCAGCGCGCGAGCTTGGTCGGTCATCACGCCGATATGTCGAAAGACGTTGACGGGCGCATCGGGCGCATGCACGTAACGCACGTGCTCGTCCTGTGCAAGAGGCGCGGCACACTGCTGCGCGCCGCAAGCCGACCTGTGGTCTTCCATGGATTGTCTTTCCATCGTTTTTATCTGCAAACGTTTGCCCTATGGGCCGAGATCGTCGAATCGAATCAGGCCGGCTCATAGGCGAGCAAGGCGCCCGCCGAGGACCTGCCGCGCGCGGACGCTGGCCGGCTGCGCATGTGGCCGTCCGCCCCGCCCTCACGCAGCTTGAATACGCTGACGGCTTCGACGAGCGCACCGGCCTGCTCGCGCATCGATTCGGCGGCAGCGGCGGCTTCCTCGACGAGCGCGGCGTTTTGCTGCGTGACCTGGTCCATCTGCGTCAGTGCCTGGTTGATCTGTTCGATGCCCGTGGCCTGCTCTTCGCTCGCACTCATGATCTCGCCCATGATGAGCGTGACGCGTTTGACGCTGCCCACCACTTCGCGCATGGTCGAGCCCGCTTCGTCCACGAGGCGGTTGCCCAATTGCACTTGTTCGACCGAGCCGCCGATCAGCGCCTTGATCTCCTTGGCGGCTGTAGCCGAGCGCTGAGCGAGCGAACGCACTTCCGCTGCGACGACGGCGAAACCGCGGCCTTGCTCGCCGGCACGCGCCGCCTCGACGGCCGCGTTCAGGGCGAGGATGTTGGTCTGGAATGCGATGCCGTCGATCACGGCGATGATCTCGACGATCTTTTGCGACGCATCGTTGATCGCGCCCATCGTCTGCACGACCTCGGACACGACGCTGCCGGCGCGTTCCGACACGTGCGACGCCGACGCCGCGAGTTCGTTGGCCTGGCGTGCGTGCTCGGAGTTGCGCTTGACCGTCGCCGTCAGTTCTTCCATCGACGCGGCGGTTTGCTCGAGCGAGGCCGCCTGCTCTTCCGTGCGCGAGGACAAATCGAGGTTGCCGCTCGCAATCTGGCCCGCGGCCGAGGCGATCGCACCCGTGCTGATATGAACTTGGCTGACGATGCCGACGAGGCTTGTGCGCATCGTCTTCATCGCATGCATGAGACTCGTGCCGTCGCCGCTCTTTACATACACCTCGGTCGTCAAATCGCCGGCCGCGACGCGATCGGCGGCGTCGGCCGCATCGGCGGGCTCGCCGCCGAGTTGCGCGAGGATGCCCCGCGTGATGAGCCATGCCGACACGATGCTGACGATGAGCGCCACCACCGCAAGCCCCAAGATGCAGATACGGCCCGTCGCGTACGATGCCTTGGCATCGACCGTCAGCGCGTCGTTCTGCTTATGCTCCAGATCGCGCAACTGACGCACGTAACCCCACCATTTGGCTTGAATCGGCCGCAACTCGAAACGCAGCAGGTGATAAGCCTCGTCGCGCTTGCCCGCGAGGGCCAACTCCTTTGCCCGACGCATCAAGGGGAGTGCGAGATTCCCTTGCTCGCCGATTTGAGTCAGCAAGGTGGTTTCGCTCGGCATCGTGCCCGGCGTAGCGAACATCTGCGCGAGTTTTTCGCGGCTGGCGTCGTAGATCGCCGTTTCGTCGTCGAAACGGTGGGATTCGATCGCCACTTGGTCTTGCTGATCCGCCTGCAACAAAATCAGATTGCGCAACGCGAGCGCTCGGTTCGAGATGCTCTCGTCCAACCGGTTCGCCAAGGTCGCCTCGACGGCATTGACATCGGTGATATCGATCATCGCGCTTTCGAGTTCGGACATACGCAGGAGCGCAAATGCCGTCACGACCGCAAGCAGCATCGACACCAGCGCAAAGCCAACTCCCAATCGGCTCGCCACTTTCATGTGGGAAAAGTTCATTTTGCTACCTCAATTAAAGGACGTCTCTCACCGTCCGCGGGTGCCATCCCCGATAGCACCGGTCACATGGCCCGTGAACGGCACATCCGTAAAAAGCCTTAAGTGATTTATCGGATGAAAACGTTTTTAATGACGAGAGAGTTGGAAGTCGATCGAGACCGAATTCTTTTAAGTATGACAATTGATGGGGCGGAACCAGCGACGATAAAACGGGGCCCCTGCCCCGAATTTGATCGAGCGCAATGTCCCTTTTTTATGTCTGCCCCGCGTAAACCCGTTGATCGATAGAGGCCGGCCGATCATGCCGGTCGGGCTTTCGGGGAAAGATCAGGGATCCTAAGCATCGCGCGATTGCGGGCCAAGCCTCGAGCGACGAGCCCCCGCGCCCGTCACGCGGGTGCGCACGGATGAAGGAGGAAGGAAGAGAAGGCGGCCGCCGATCAATGCCGATGCAATAGGCTGCGCAGCGGATGCCGCCAATCGACGCGACGCGACGCCGGATCGCGCGCTTGCCGCACGTGGTCCTGCCACAGTTCGTCGGAAAACAGAAAAGCCACGATCAACAGCGGCAGAACGAGAAACACACCCAAAATCACGCGTTCGATCACGATGAGTCTCCCGTGCCGGTATATGGCGTCAGCTCAGAACGTGAGATTCATTCTAAGCGCATGGCGCCCGCCTCGCGCGATCGGTCGTGCGCCTTTCGTGGGGCCGCGCGCATTCATCGGTATATTGGGCTTTGACGCGTTGCCGAGCACCTCGGCACCAGGCATCCTTTTTGTCCTGTAGCTAAACCGTTATTACGCATTTTTCCGCTGCGCGCCAAAAGATCTTTATGTGCGCCGCGGCAAAATGAAATTTCCGATTTATTAAACGGCTTAATTCGTTTTCGAAGGGTGTCGCGCGGCCAGCGCGGAGCCTTGCGGCATGCGGGTATGCCGCCTTACGGGTCGCCTGCGGGCCCACCGGTCAAGGCTTCCCGCCGAGTCAAAGCGCATCTGTTCGAAGGCGAAAAACCGGTGCGACAATCCGTCGCTTTTGCAAGTGCACACAAAATGTGCTTGAGCTTTTACACGCATGTTCTAGGCTGAAATCCGCGGGTTTTGTATTGCCTTTAAATACATAGCTAACCTACGTAAAAACCCGCATGGAGGCAGAAATGAAAAAGCGAGCCGGCATGCTTTTGATGATCGTGGGGCTCAGCGCCGCCGCGACGATCGCGCAAGCGCAGGACGATGTCCTGAAGCCTCAACAGACGTTCCAATTCAAGGCGAATGCATACGGGTGCTTATCGAAAGATAAGCTCGATGCCGCTTATCAGCACGCGCAAGCGGGCGAACGACAAAAGATGCAGGAATTCTTCTCCGGATTCCAATGCTTGTCTGCCCCCGAGCATGCCGATTTCCGAGTCGTGCGCGTCGTTGGGCGGGACGTCGAATTCGTGAATGCGGGGAACCAGGATACCGAGGGTCTATGGACCCACGCGGAATTCATCAAGCAATAACGCTAATTTAGCGTCGAGTATCCGCGTCGCGGCGGCGCGAGCGAATTTCGCTCGCGCGTAGGCCGTCGCGTGAATGGATCGCATCCTCTGCGTCGACGCTTCGTGGTCGATTCATCGATTGGACGACGGCCCGGTGTCTGTACCGGGCCGCTTGTCGTTGGCCCGCTCGTTTTTCGATATCATCACGCGCCGGGAGCGGGCGTGCGCATCGCCCGTCTCCTCCCCGCGAACGATTCGCGCTAACGACGAGCACTTCCGAGCCGCATGGCCCTCAAATCGACGATCTACAAAGCCGAACTGCAAATCGCAGATATGGATCGGCACTACTACGGCAATCACTCGCTGACCATTGCTCGACATCCTTCCGAGACTGACGAGCGCATGATGGTGCGTCTGGCGGCCTTCGCGTTTTTTGCGAGCGAGCGGCTCGAACTCGCCAAGGGTCTATCCGATACGGACGAGCCCGATCTGTGGGAAAAAGATCTGACGGGTGCGATTCAAACCTGGATCGAAGTCGGGCAGCCCGACGATCGACGTCTTGCCAAGGCAAGCGGCCGAGCCGAGCGCGTTGCCGTGATCGCTTACGGCGGCCGCACGTCGCAGATTTGGTGGGAGGCACTGCGCGGGAAGGTCGACCGCCTGCGCAACTTGGAAGTCTGGTCGCTTGCCGACGGCGTGGGCGACGCGCTCGCCCAATTGGCCGAACGGACGATGCGTCTCCAATTCACTTTGCAGGACGGTTCCGCTTGGCTCGGCAGCGAGAGCGCCGACCCGATCGAGTTGCAAAGAACCGTGCTGAAGGCGCGCGCAAACGCGTAGGCCCGGTGGCCGACTCGCCCCGGCTTCGAGCGATTGAAGCTACAGGCCCGTTGCGCGGGTCCTTTCGGGCGGCCCCTTGAGTTCGACCATATTGCCCTCGGGATCGAATAGATAAAGCGATTGGCCATAGCCGTCGGCGCCGTATCGCCGGCCTTCCGGGCCGATTCGCGCGCCGTGAGCGGTCAAGTGCGCAGTCAATTGCGCCGCATCGTAGTGTTCCACGCGCAGACACAAGTGATCCATGTTGCGCCCCGCACCCGGCATGCCGCTTTCGGCGCGATCGATCGAGGAGCCCGCCGCCAACAGATCGATCATCGAGCGCCCCGCGCGCAATTGCGTGAGGCCAATGTCCGCCTGCTCCTTTTCGATCGTGCATCCGAGCGCTTCGCAGTAAAAACGCGCTAAGGCCGGCGGATCGGTCGCGCGGATGACGACATGGTCGATTTCGCGAATGGTCGGCTTCATCGAGGCGTTCCTCCGTGTCGAGCGGCCGCGAAGCAAGCAAGCAAGCGGCACGCGAATGGAGGTGAGTGTACGGCAAGCGTTCCGTCCGGGCGAAGATGGGCCTTAAGCTGCGCGGGTCTCTCCGGCGCTTGCGCCGCGAGCGGACAAAAAAAAGCCCGCCTAAGTGGGCGGGCTGAATCCATATCAGGAGGAGACATGGAGGAGACAGTTCCAACTATACACACGTCGATGGTGCAATGCAATATCTTTTTTATGACGGAAAATGACGGTATCGGTTATCGCCGGGCGCGACCGTACCGATAGGGCTGGGGCCGGGCGCCAGCCGGGCCGCTCCGCGATGTCGCGATCGGACATTTCGGCCGCTCGAGGATTCCCTCTAGGTCTGGGCGGCGACCATAAAGGGCCGGACCGGCTCACCCGAGCAACGCGGGCCGGAATTAGACCGCAACATTCGGCGCGCATGGTATAGCGAGGGCGCATAAAGTTGGCATCGTTTACCGAGCCAACGTCGAGGACGATCATGGACACCGCCTATCAAACGGACACCGAGCGCTGGGACGCCGTTGCCCATCGCGACGCCCAGGCGGACGGCGCATTCTTTTATGCCGTCGCCACCACGGGCGTCTTTTGCCGGCCGTCGTGCGCCTCGCGCCTGCCGCGTCGAGAAAACGTCGCCTTTTTCGGCACCGCCGATGAGGCGCGCGCGGCCGGGTTCCGCGCGTGCAAGCGGTGCCGGCCCGAGGGGCTGCCGCGCGAGATGGCCATCGTGGAACGCGCCTGCGCCGCGCTCGACGCCGATCCGCAAGCGCGGATGACGCTCGCGCAACTGAGCGAGGCCGTCCACCTGAGCCCGTTTCATTTGCAACGGCTGTTCAAGCGCGTCGTCGGGGTCTCGCCTCGCGAATATCAGGCGGCACGCCGCGGTGCGGCCTTGCGCGACGCGCTGCAACGCGGCGAGGCGGTAACGCGCGCCGCGCTCGACGCAGGCTTCAATTCGCCGTCGCGGCTGTACGACAGCGTGGCCGGCGAACTCGGGATGGCGCCCTCCGTTTATCGGAAGCAAGGCGAAGGGTTGTGCGTGTACTACGCGAGTGCCGACACGACGCTCGGTCGCGTGCTCGTCGCGGCGACAGATCGGGGCATTTGCCGGATCGCCTTCGGCGACGACGCAGATGAACTCGTTCAAGCGCTCCGGCAGGCGTTTCTCAAGGCCGAGCTCGTCGAGGCGGCCGCGCGCATTGCGCCGTTCATCGATCAAATCGACGCCTATTTGCGCGGCCGGCGCGAGACGTTCGATTTGCCGCTCGATATCACGACGACGGCCTTTCGTCAGAGAGTATGGGATGCACTGCGCAGCATCCCCTATGGCGAGACGCGCAGCTACACGCAGATCGCCGAATCGCTCGGCGTGCCGCGCGCGGTGCGTGCCGTGGCAAGTGCTTGCGCATCGAATCCGATCGCGCTCGCGATTCCGTGCCACCGGGTACTGCAAAAGGGTGGCTCGCTCGCCGGCTATCGCTGGGGGCTCGCGCGCAAAGCCGCGTTGCTCGATGCCGAAGCGCGGCGTGCGGGCATCGAATCGGCACCGGGCGCCGTCGCGCACGACGATATGGACGACGCAGCTTGAGCGCCGCCGTTCCTGTCGCCTTCGAGCTGCCGTTCAAGGCGCCTTATGACTGGGCTCGCGTGCTGCGGTTTTTCGCGGGGCGCGCGACACCGGGCGTGGAAGCGGTCGAGCAGGGGACTTACCGACGCGCGATCGAATGGGCCGGGGCCAGCGGCACGCTCAGCGTTGCTCGCCATCCGCGCAAGCACCGTCTCGTCGTCACGATCGAGGGCGAGGCGGGACGCCACGCCGAAGCGCTCGCGCCGCATGTCGCGACGATGTTCGACGTGGGCGCCGATCCGAAGCTGATCGGCGCTCAGCTCAGTCTCGATCCGTGGCTCGCGCCGCTCGTCGAAACCGCACCGGGACTGCGGCTGCCGGGTGCCTGGTCGGCGTTCGAACTCGTCGTGCGCGCGATCGTCGGCCAGCAAGTCAGCGTTAAAGCCGCAACGACGCTGATCGGCCGGCTCGTCGTGCGCGCGGGCGCGCTCATCGAGGATCATCCGCACCCGGGCACCGCCTGGCGCTTCCCGAGCCCGGCCGCACTCGCCGATGCCGATCTCGCGCAGATCGGCATGCCGGGCAAACGCGTCGCCGCATTGCAAGGCCTTGCGCGCGCCGTCGCGTCAGGCGAGGTGCCGATCGACGACATCCACGCCGCGCGCATATCGTCGACGGCATTGGCCGAAGCACGCTCGGCGCTGCTCGCGCTGCCGGGCATCGGCCCTTGGACCGTCGAGTACATTGCAATGCGTGCGTGGCGCGACGTCGATGCCTTTCCCGCGACCGACCTCGTGTTGATGCAGGCGATCGCGGCGCGCGATCCCGCGCTTGCCCGCGCCCCCGCCCAACGCGCGCGCACGGAGCGCTGGCGTCCGTTTCGCGCCTATGCGGCGATGCATTTGTGGAACGAAATCTCCGACCGCGCGCATGGCCAGCGCGGCGGCTAGCCGCATCCCGTTCGGCCCCGACTGGCCACCCTGCCGCGCCGCAATCGGAGCATCCGGCGCCGTCTCCGAAAGCACTTAAATACGCTGCGCCGCACTCGTGCCGCGTGGCGTGCACACGATCCGCCACCGGCCGCTTTCCCAAGCCCACATTGGCTTCAAGCGAGGTTCTCGGCACGGTGTTAAAGTGCCCGCTACTCAAAAATAATTGCATCGCGGTGCCGCGCGCAGTGCGGCGTGGCGCCCGATCGGCTTCGATGTCAGATATCCAAACACTCTCCCTGTCGGAAGCATTTGCGCAGCGTTTGTCGGTGTTGACCTCGCCGGCCGCACGAGGCGTGCTCGCCCATGGTTTGCGTGGTATCGAGAAGGAGAGCTTGCGCATCGAGCGCAACGGCGCGCTCGCCATGACCCCGCATCCGCATGCGCTGGGCTCGGCGCTCACGCATCCTTCGCTCACGACCGACTATTCCGAGGCGCTGCTCGAGTTGATCACGCCGGCCGAGGCCACGCCCGAGCAAGTGATCGCGCGACTCGACGAGTTGCACCGTCTCGTCTATTCCGAACTGGGCGACGAATTGCTATGGACCCATTCGATGCCGGGCCGGCTGCCTGCCGACGACGAGATTCCCCTCGCCGAATACGGCACGTCGAACATCGGCCGGCTCAAGCACGTCTATCGGCACGGTCTTGCGCTGCGTTACGGTCGAACGATGCAGTGCATCGCCGGCATTCACTACAACTTCTCGCTGAGCGAGGAAGTGTGGCGCACGTTGCACGCGCAACGTCCGACGAATGCGACGGCCGTCGATTTTCAATCGGCCTGTTACCTCGCGCTGATTCGTAACTTCCGTCGCACGAGTTGGTTGCTGATGTATCTGTTCGGCGCCTCGCCCGCGCTCGACGAACCGTTCCTGCGGGGACGTCCGCACGGGCTCGAACGATTCGACGACAGCACGCTTTATCGCCCCTACGCGACGAGCCTGCGCATGAGCGATCTCGGCTACTCGAACACGACCGCGCAAGCGGCCTTGCAGCCCGACTACGACACGCTGCCGGGCTACCTCGACGCATTGGCGCGCGCGGTCAGCGAGCCGTATCCGCCTTACGAGGCGATCGGCACCCATCGCGGCGACGAGTGGGTGCAGATCAACACGAACGTCCTACAGATCGAGAACGAGTTCTATTCGACGATCCGGCCCAAACGCGTGACCTATTCGGGCGAACGCCCGCTGCACGCGCTCGCCTCGCGCGGGATCCAATACGTCGAAGTGCGCTGCCTCGATATCGATCCGTTCGAGCCGTCCGGCATCAGCACGGAGACGGCACGCTTTCTCGATGCCTACTTGCTCGTTTGCGCGCTCGCGGACAGCCCGGCGTTGCCGCCGTCCGCTTATGCCGAAGCGAACGCGAACTTCGGCCGCGTCACGCTCGAAGGACGCCGCCCCGGCTTGATGCTCGTGCGTGACGGCAAGAACATTGCAATGCGGGACTGGGCAGACGAATTGATGGCCCATATCGAAGCGGCCGCGCGTGCGCTCGATACGGTGGGCGGCACGGATGTTCATGTCCGCGCGGTCGCCGCGCAGCGCGCGAAGCTGCTCGACCCCGAAGCCACGCCCTCGGCTCGCGTCTTGCGGACGATGCGCGAGCGCGGTCAAAGCTTCCTCGCGTTCGGCATGGCGCAAAGCGAAGCGCATGCCGCTTACTTCCGTGCGCGTCCGCTCGAGCCGCAAGCGTTGAAAGCCGCACATGCGCTGGCCCAGCAATCGCTACGGGAACAAGCCGAGCTCGAGCGACGCGATGCAACGGCCTCGTTCGACGACTTCGTCAACGAGTATCGCGGTTACACGCTCGAGCGCTTCAGCGTATAGATCGGGTCGGGTGGCGGCGGCTCGAACTACTCGAACAGAGAGGGAGGGCGTTCCCATGAAAACGATCGGATCGGTACTCGCTTGCGCGCTTGTCGCGGGGTGCGCCGCCACGAATCGGGTGAATCCGGACACGATGCAGATCGCGGTGCGGCCGCTCATATGCCGCGCCGACGAATGCACGCTCTGGTGGCAACGCGCTCGCCAATGGGTAACGGGGCATACGCAATACCCGTTACAGACCGACACCAGCCAAGCGATCGAAACATCGGGCCCGGCGGGCGGCAGCGGGGCGCCTGCCTTCCAAGTCACGCTCGCGCATAATCCCGACGGCTCCTCGACGATCGGCTTCTCCGCGCATTGCGATCGCCCGGTGGCCGGTTGTCGTCCCGATCCTTGGAACGCCGCCGCCGATTTCAAGCAATTCGTGAGATCGGGTGCCGAGCCGCCGGCGCAAGGCCATGGCACCGGGAGTCAGCCGCCGCCGTAGAGCCGAGCGATAGCCCCAATGAAGGCGCAATCGAGCCGCCATGAGGCCGTCGCGCACGACGGCCTTTGAGGATCAATGTCCCATCGCGGCGCCGGCGCCGCGCTTCGGCTTCGTAATCCAAACGAGCGCGGCCAACAGGACGAACGCTGCGCACGAAATTCGGAAGAAATCGTTCGTCGCCATCATGTAGCCTTGCTGCGTCACGAGCGAATTCAGTTGCGCGCTGATCGTATCGCCCGACATGCCAAGCGTGCCGAGCGCGCTCTGATAAGACGTCGTGCTCGGCGAATACGCGCTCACCGATTCCGCGAGTACCGCGTGGTGATAGATCGCGTCGTTTTCCCAAAACGTGGTGCTGATCGCCGTGCCGATCGCGCCCGCGAGCGTGCGCAGAAAGTTCGATAGCCCGGATGCGCTCGCGAGCCGTTCGTCGGGAATGCTCGAAAGGGTAATCGTCGTCATCGGCACGAAGAAGCACGCCACGCCGATGCCTTGCACCAGACGCGGCAAGATGACGTGCCCGAACGGCACGTCGAGCGTGAACGTACCGTTCCAAATCGACACGATCGCGAAGACGGTGAAGGCCAAGCTCGCGACCATCCGCAAATCGAGCCGATGCAAATTGCGGCCGATGATCGGCGACAGCACGAGCGCGAGCAAACCGACCGGCGCGGTGGCGAGTCCGGCCAAGCCGGCCGTATAGCCCATCACCGTCTGGAGCCATAACGGAAAGATCACGACCGAACCGAAAAACGTCATGTAGCCGAGAAAAATGATCAAGGCACCGAGCGCGAAGTTGCGGTCCTTGAACAGCGTCAGATCGATGACAGGGGTTTTCTCGGTGATCTCCCAAGCGAGGAGGAAGGCGAGGGCGACCGCCGCGATCAGCGCAAGAGAGACGATGAAGGTCGAATTGAACCAATCGCGGTCCTTGCCCAGGTCGAGCATCATTTGCAGGCACGATATGCCCACGACGAGCAGCCCAAGGCCAACGGCATCGATCCGCTGCTTGGTCGTCTTCGTTTCCCGGCCGCGCAACAGGAAGTACGCGGACGCGGCCGAGATCAGACCGATCGGCAAGTTGATGTAAAAGATCCAGGGCCACGAGTAGTTGTCGGTGATCCAACCGCCCATCACGGGTCCGAAGATCGGCGCGACGATCACCGTCATTGCCCATAACCCAAGCGCCAGCCCGCGCTTCTCGGGTGGATAGCTGCGCATCAAGATCGTCTGCGAGAGCGGGACCATCGGCCCGGACACAAGCCCCTGCAACAGCCGAAACCCGATCAACGACGGAAAATTCACGGCGAGGCCGCATAGGGCCGAGGCCAACGTGAAGGCCAGCACCGACAGCGTGAACAAGCGCACTTCGCCCACGCGCCGCGCGAGCCATCCCGTCAACGGCACCGCGATCGCCGCGGCCACCGAATACGAGGAAATAACCCACGTCCCGTCGCTCGTCGCCACACCGAGGCTGCCCGAAATCGTCGGCACCGCAACGTTCGCGATCGAGGTATCGAGCACCTCCATGAAGGTGCCGAAGGCCAAACCGACCGTCAGCAACGCCAACGTGCCGCCCTTTAACGGGGCCGGACCCGCCTGCGACGTCGAAGCCGCGTTCGTCATGCACGTTCTCCTTGTTCTCGTCCGTGCTCGCGCCTCGACTCGCGTGCGCCAGCACCATTACCATTGGGCGCCAATATCTCGGGATTTACTTGCCTTGTCAATATTTTTCTATGCAATGATGGTTGGGTCCTGTAACTCATGGCGACTCGATAACGGCGGTAACTTGCCGTAACGTCGGGCGCCGGCCCCCTGCGTTACCATCGATCCATTGCACGGAAACTCACGTCGGCATGCTGCCTCATCGTCTTCGCTCTGTTGCCGCCGCGCTCGTTAGCGCCGGCGCCCTCGCCACATTCGCCGGTTGTGCGGTCGGTCCCGATTACCATCGGCCGAGCACGCCCACGGCTGCGGCATACAAGGAAACGCCCGCGGGATGGAAGGTGGCCGAGCCCGCCGATCGGGCCGATCGCGGTAACTGGTGGTCGATCTACGGCGATGCGCGACTCGATGCGCTGATGGACCAGTTGAACGCGTCGAATCAAACGATCGCTCAGTACGCGGCTGCCTACGCACAAGCGCGTGCGCTCGTCGCCGAGGCGCGAGCGGCCTACTTCCCCACGCTCGGGCTGTCGGCCAGCGCGACGCGTTCGGGGCAGCAGCTCTCGCGTGGCAGCGCGCTCGGCTCGGGTAGCGGTGCCGGCATCGGCAACGCGTTCAACGTCGCGCTCGACGCCTCGTGGGAGCCCGATCTCTGGGGCAAGGTGAGCCGCACCGTGGCAGCGCAAAAAGCGGGGCAGCAAAGCGCCGCGGCCGACCTCGCCAACGCGAGGCTCTCGGCGCAAGCCACGCTCGCTCAGACGTATTTTCAGTTGCGCGCGCTCGATGCGATCCAACAGCTGTTGAACGACACCGTGAGCGCCTACGCGCAAGCGCTCAAGCTCACGCAAAACCAATACGCGCAGGGCGTCGCCGCACGAGCGGACGTGGTCCAGGCTCAAACGCAATGGCAATCGGCGCAGGCGAGCGCAATCGATAACGGCGTCGCACGTGCGCAAAACGAGCACGCGATCGCCGTGCTCATCGGGCAAAGCGCGTCCACCTTCTCGCTACCGCCGATTCCTTTAGACGCGCAGCCGCCGTCCGTCCCAGTCGACGTGCCGTCGGCGCTGCTTGAGCGCCGCCCCGACATCGCGGCAGCCGAACGCCGTACCGCGGAGGCAAACGAGCAAATCGGCGTCGCGATCTCCGCTTATTTCCCATCGCTTACGCTATCGGCGCAAGGCGGGTACCAGAACTCGGTGCTCTCGAACCTGTTCACGCTGCCGTCGCGGTTCTGGAGCGTCGGCCCGCAACTTGCGGCGACGTTGTTCGATGCAGGCTTGCGCCACGCGCAAACCGAAGCCGCCCGAGCCGCCTACGATCAGCAAGCGGCCGTGTATCGACAAACGGTGTTGGGCGCATTTCAGGAAGTCGAGGACGCGCTTGCGTCGCAACGCATCCTCGCGCAAGAGATCGTGGTTCAGCGGCAGGCCGTCGATTCGGCGAAGCAGGCGCTCGCCATCGTCACGAACCAATACAAAGCAGGCACCGTCGCTTACGTCAGCGTATTGACCGCACAAACCACCGCGTTCTCGGCGGAACAAAAGCTTGCGAATTTGGCGGGGCAGCGGATGGTGTCGTCGGTCGGGCTCGTGAAGGCGCTCGGCGGCGGGTGGGACGCCGCTCAGATCGATCGCGAAAACGGCTCGATGGCGGCGCCGTCGGCTGCGATGCCGACCGCCGGCTCGCCCGCGCGAAGCGAGTAATACCGGCGGGCGAGTCGCTTGGGACAGGGCAAGCGACGCCGGTCGCTAGTGGTTGTAGTCGAGCGCGACGGTCCCGTCGCCCGTCGGGCGTCCGAGCAAGTTAAGCAGCCCCGCCAGATTGTCCTTAGCCTCGCCGCTCGCGCTCGCTTGCCCGTGGAATGAACTGGCGTTCGCGCCGATCGTGCCGTGCCCGCTTAGCAGCAGCGAGCCGCTCAGGGTGGACAGATCGATCGTCGACGAATTGCCCTGCGATTGCAGCGCTACACGGTACGAGCCCAACGGTTTGACGGGCGACACGCGCGAACTCATGTCGCTGAGCGTCACGACGAGCTGACCGTACGCACGCGTGCCGAGCAACCGCCAAGGCGTCCAAGCGAGCTGCACGCCGCCTTGCAAATCGAGCGTATTGAACGGTGCGCCCAAGCCCGCGAGCAGCGCCGCCGGCACCGCAATTTCGCCCGAGGTAATCGTCGAGGCGCGCGCGGAAGCATCGACCTCGATCGACGCGGGCATCGCCGGCGTTTGCCGCATCCGCATCTTCAACCGGCCGGTCAGCAGCGGCCAGAACGACGTATCCCAATTCACGCGGCCGGGCAGTAGCGTGCCCGCGCCGCCACCGCCGCCCGCGGCCAACACGAGCGTGGCCGAACCGTGCCAAAGCGAGCCGGAAGGGTCGACGAGATTGACGTGGCCCTGGGTCGCCTTTGCGAACTGAGGCGTGATCCAAGCAGCCGGCAACATGACGATCAACGTCACGCCGCATGAGACGATCGCGACGACAAGCCAAGGCATTGCGACGAGCAAGCGCCGCCACATCCCCCTCATCGGCAACCTCGCGTCTTGCACCGCATGCGCGCGCCGAGCGTGCGCATCTTCGACACCGCCGTCATTGCGCGGACCTCGAGGGCGCCGTGGCCGGCTGCAACATGACCGTGAGATCGACTTGTCCGTCGTCCTTCAGCGCCGTGGCATGCAACTCGATGACGCGGACCTTGAACTGCTTGCGCGCATCGTCGAGCCACATCGTCCACGCGGGAAACGAAGCATTTTTCGCGTCGATTTGGACCGAATCGCCCGTCAAGCGCAACTGCGTGGCGGGAAGACTGGCTTGCGTCAACGACGCGGTCAACGCATCGCGCAGCGCACCGCCCGTCGGCGCGGCGCCTTGCGCGGCGGGCGCGAGCGCGCGCGCCTCGTCCGCCTGCGCCGTCATTTGCGCGATCTGCCGCTGCATCGTCGGCAGCGTATCGCGTAGATGCGCGCGGCCTTGCTGCGCCGGCGCCCATAGCACCGAATACGCGACGACGACCGCAACCGCGGCGCCGCCCCACGTCAGCAGCATCTTTTCGCGCGCGGTACGCGGCTCCCAGAAACCGGCCCAGAGCTCGCCGAGTGTGCCTAAGTTCATTGCCCGCCCCCGTTCCGAATGACCCATTTACCGGTGTTCGTATCGATCTCGCCGCTCAGTCCGTTTTGCGCGAGCCGCTGCGCAAATGCCGGATCCGGTTTGACGTCGGGCTTAAAGCCGACCTCGAGGCGCCGATCGTGATAATCGAGCGCCGCGATGCCGTTCACCGGTACACCGCCGAGCGAATGTTCGAGCCGTGCGGCCAGCGAGAGGTAATCGTCCGGCGACATTTCGCCTGCCGCGACGCGCAGGTGCTCGAGTTGCGTCGTCATCTGCGAAGCGGGATCGAGCACGACGGTCGTCTTCGGGAAGGCATTGAGCAACAGCTCCGTCATCTGCGCATTGAGCGCGTCATGCTCGCGCACGAGCATCATCCACTGCACGTTGGCGCCGATGACGGCGGCCAGCAGCGCGGCGCATGCAAGGGCGATCGGCAAACGAAGACGACGCAGCGTCGCGCGATCGAGTCGCCACGGCCGCGATTCGAATTCGAACTGGCACAAGTCGAAGCGGCTTGCGAGCGCTTGATGCGCCAGCGTCTCGAATGCGAGCGGCGCCACTCCGACATGTACGCCATGGGCCGGCACCGCCTCACCGGCAAGCGTCGGTTCTCCGCCGGGCAAGCCCGTCAGTTCATAGGTCGTCACGGGTGCATCGCCCGCCAAGGCGGCCAGCGTGCTGCCCAGCGCCGAAAGCGGCACCGCCAACCCCTCGCCGTGCTCGCCGCGAGCGAGCGCGAGTTCGACGCGCGGCTCGCCAGCATCGATGAACCCCGGCTCCGGCGTGGCCGCAAGCACCGCATCGGCCAAAATGGCCGGCGCCGTTTGCGCGACGGTGCCCAGCACGGCCGCAATCAATGGCGTGGGCAATGACGCTTCGTCGTTCGCCTCGCCGGCCGGTATCTCGGTCTGAGCGTCGGCCGTCACCGGCTCCTCGGCCGGTACGACGACGGCGGGCGCAGGCAGACAACGCGTCACCGGCACGGCGCGCAGGCTGCGATGACCGGCCGCGTTGAAGGCCTCGACGATGAAGCGGAACCACCCTCGATCGATGATCGCGAGCATGCGCTTGCCATCGGCGAGCGGCAGCGGATCGAGCGCGATATGGCAGGTCTGCGCGTCTTGAATCAGATAATCCTCGACCACGTTCGGCAAAGCCTGCTTGAGCCGCGGCCCCTTGAGCGGCGGCAACGTCGCGGCCAGCATGAGCAGGTCGCGAGCCGCGACGATCAACACCGTCGTGGACGCGCGGGGCAAGAACGCGAGCGCCGCACGGCCCGCGCGCTCCTTGCGCCCGCTCTTGTCGAGAAGAATGAACGGCATCTCGGGGAGTTGCCATTCCTGCGACGGCACCGCCGGATCTCGCGGCGGCAGTAAGACGATCAACGTGCTCAAAGCCCGTCCTCTCTTGGTTTTCGAATCCGGTTCAAAGCTGATCGCTCACACGCACGACGCGGGTCGTGTGCGTGAGCGGATCGCGATAGATGAGCGTCGTGCGATCCACTTCAGCTCGCTCGTACTGCACGCGGCCATGTACTAAAAAGTAGCTCGTCGTCACATCCATGGGAATTTGGCTGATATCGAGGCCCGGCGGCAATGCGCCGGCCCCCTGCAAAGCAAGCTGCACGTCCGACGTATTGCGGAAGAACGCGCTCTGCCGACGCGACACCAGCGTCTGCGCGCTCGACAGCGACATGCCCGGCACCATCGCGGCAATGACTTCGGCCGGGGCCGTATTCATATTGACGGGCGTTTGTGTAGGCAGCACGGTCACGAACGGACGCAGCCGCGCGACCATTTCGGTCGTGAAACCCGGCACGTTCAGCAGCGAGTCGACGCTCGTGAACTGGAGCGGCTCGGCATCGATACTGCCGCTGCTGCTCTCGTCTTGAAGGCCCGGCTTGTCGGTGAAATTGTCGCCGCCCGCGGCGTTGCCGGGTTGCGGTTGTTGCGCTGCCGAACCGAGGCGATTGCTGAGCGGATTCTGAAAGCGAGTGGCCGATTGCAGCAACGAGGCACGCATGCGCAAGGCTACGTTCTTCGCCAAGCCGCCGTCGAAACCCAACAGTGCCAACAAGCGCGCAAACGTCGCCGTTTGCGTTTGATCGACTTGCAGCAAGCCGGGCGCAGGCACCGCGATGAGATCGCGCAGATTGAATCGCGCCTGCGCGTCTTCGATCGATCCGGACAAGTAGGTTTGAGCGCCTTCCGCGGCATCGGCTTCGCTGACCTTGCCGAGAAAGTCGGAGAGCCGCGTCTTCGCGATAGGGACGGCCCAGATTCCACCGAGATAGGTGACGGTAGGCGCGGTATCGGCTTCCGACCGCAGAATGAGGCGCGTCCAATCCACGGCGCCGCGCGATACCCACAGCGCCTGCGACATCAATCGCTGATTTTGGATCCGGCGTATCTGCACCTGCTGGCGCCAAAGCACGCCGGCCACGAGGATCGCCGAGAGCGTGACGACAAGCAGCGCGCTGATGATGGCCGCGCCGCGCTGGCGCCGCGCGCTAGCTCGTTGCCTCGAGAGGGAACGTCCCCAATGAGCGAATCGCGCACGCATCGTCATTCTCCGACGAGGAACATGCGCCTAACCGGCACATGCAGCGAAGGGGCGCCGATCGACACCTCGAGTCCCGTTACCGCGCGGCCGAGCGGCGCGGCGCCGAACTGAGGCACCTTCAAATTGTTGGCGCTGCGCGCGATTTCGGCAGTCACGTCGTCCATCTTCGTCGTCCAACCGATATTCGGCACGTACAGGCGGGCCGTGATCTTGCCGACACCGGAGATGAGCGGCACCGCGCTCCAATCGCCGCCCTTGTTCGAGGCCGCGAGCGCTTGACGCAATTGACCGACTGTTGCCACAGGCGGGGACGCGTACCGCGTCACGCGACCGTCCTGCAGTTGGTAGCGCACGACTTGCAGACGCGGCGCCTGACCGCTGATTCCGAACGAACGCACGATTTGCAAACCGTTGCTCGTGGCCGATACGGCAGGCTGACCGACCTCGTCGTCGGTGGCGGCCTGGCGCGCGTCGACGCGTAGCTGATCGAACAACTGCACGAACACGCGCTCGTCTTCCATCGCGGTCGAAATCGCCTGCCGGCCGCGCATGATCTGATCCAGCCCCCGCCACGACAAAATGGCGATGACGGCGAGGATGGCGATCGCCACCATCAGCTCGATCAGCGTGAAGCCACGCTGGCGCGTCGATGCGCGTCCGATCTCAGAGCCCACGGTTCGTTTCATTAGCGACCACGGTCACGAGTTGAGCCAGATTTCCGGAACGCCCGGGGGTCGTCACCGAGATTTCGACGCGGCGAAAGATCGGATTCGGCGTGGCGCTCACGCGCTCGGTGCAGGTGAGCGGCAAGTTGCCTTGCGAACAGTCGAAGCTCTGCACGCCGATATCCGGCCACTCCCGCACCAGATGCACCTCGGTCAGCGCGTTATCGGCGCTCCATCCGGCGAGCAGGCGCCGATGTAGTTCGCCCTCGTCGTTCGCCAGCATGCCGACCGCCCGCAGCGAAGCGGCGAGGGCGACGGCGATGATCGCGAGCGCAACGAGCACCTCGATCATCGTGAAGCCGCGCGCATGAAACGTCGAGCGATAACGGCGCATGTCAACGCACCTCGTAGCGACCGTTGCCGGTGCCGACAATCGTTGCGCGACCGACCGCCGAATAGAGCGTGACGGTGACGGCCTGACCGATGCTTTCCACGCCGAACACGAGTCGATCGGGATGCAGATCGGAGCCCGGATAGTCGATGGTCACGTCGGTCACGCCCCCTTCCCAGTTGCGTTGATGCAGTAGATCGTCGCGCAATATCGGACGCCACCCGTCCTCGGTATGCATGTCGAACCGGTAGCCGCCCGTGACGGGCTGCCATGCGATCGGACGCGAGCGCACCTGCGCTTCGTCCGATGCCGACTCGAACAGCAACGCGAGACGTTGCGCTTGTTCGGTTAAATCCGTGCGCGGATTGCGCGTGAGCGAAACGGACGCGAGCGAGACGAGCAGCCCGGCGATAACGAGCACGACCATCATTTCGAGCAGCGTGAATCCGCGTGCTCGCAACCCGAAGCCTCGCGCTCGAATCGATCCGATCCGAGTGCGAGACGAGCCGATGCCGCCTGCGATGGGCATGTTCGCTTTCGATGTCAACGCGTCAGGGCAAGCCACGCGGCGTGTCCGCCATGCGCCGCGCTACTGCCACGAGCCGATATCGGCATCGTTGCCTTCGCCGCCGGGCTTACCGTCGGCGCCGTAGCTGAAGACGTCGATCTCGCCATGCACGCCGGGATTGAGATACTGATAGCTATTGCCCCACGGATCGTTGGGCAAGCGCTCCAAGTAGCCGCCGTCTTTCCAGTTGTTCGGGACCGGATCGGTCGTGGGCTTTTCGACGAGCGCGCGCAAGCCCTGATCCTGAGCGGGGTAGCGCCCATTATCGAGACGATAGAGTTTCAGCGCTTGCATGATCGTCCCGATATCTTGTTTTGCCGCGACGCGACGCGCTTCATCGGGACGGCTCATGATCTTGGGCACGATCAGCGCGGCGAGAATGCCGAGAATCGCGATCACGACCATAATTTCGATCAGCGTAAAGCCCCGCCCACGCCGCGCGCGCAAGGCGGCGGCTTCGTTACGACGTTGGTTCCACAGTTGCATCATTCGCTACCTCGTTCGATGAATAGTCGGCGAAGCGCAAAGAGCGCGCCCCGCATTGCGTGACGATTGTAATGGCCTCGCTCATCAGGGTTCGAGTATGAGCGCAAAGCCGAAAATAGCCCTTACAATGGCACGCATGAATACACTCCAAATCCGCCTACTGTCGCTCGCGCTGTTCGCGGTTTTCTGCGCGACGCTCACCTATTGGATCGTCGTGCTCACCGCGCATCACGCGCCGCCGCCGCCCGCGGCCGCCGTCGCACCGAGCGTATCCGTCGAAGACGCCGCGGCGCTGTTCGGCGGCAAGCTCACGCGCGAAGTGAATCGCAACATCAAGCTCGTCGGCATTCTCTCGCTGCGAGAAGGCGCCGCTGCGATCATCGGCGTGGGCGACGATCCCGCCCGTGCCCTCGCGCTCGGCAGCAAGATCACCGATGGCACCACGCTCTCGGAAGTGCGCGCGCGATCGATCGTCATCGACCACAACGGCGTGCGCTCCGAAGTTCCGCTAGCGCCGAACGCCGGCGGCCCAACGATCTACGTCCGCTGAACCGGCGACGTCCGCTGCATCCGCCTGCATCTACTTGCACCCGATAGCGCCGGCAACCGCCCGGCGCTATCGAGTTCCACTCGCCGCTAGCGCATCCGTCGGCTACTGCACCATATTGTTCAAATCGATGATCGGCAGCATCACGGCCAGCACGATCACGAGTACCACACCGCCCATCGCCAAAATCAACAGCGGCTCGAGCAAGCTCGTGAGAAACATCGTGCGGCGCTCGAGTTCGCTCGCTTCGCCTTCCGACGCACGGTCGAGCATCGTCGTCACGTCGCCCGTGGCTTCGCCTGACCGAATCAAGTGCACGAGCACCGGCGGAAAGGTTTTCGTATTGCCGAGCGCACGCGACAGCGACGTCCCTTCGCGAACGCGCACGATCGCGTCGTCGACGTTGCCGCGCATCGCCTGGTTGTTCAGCGTCTCACCGGCCGCTTGCAGCGCGCGCAAAATCGGGACGCCGGCCGCCGTCAAAATCGCCAATGTGCTCGCGAAGCGCACCGTGTTGTAGCCGCGTACGAGTTTGCCGACGAGCGGCGCGGTCAGCAACCACCGGTCGAACGAAAGGCGCGGTCCCTTCTGCGACAAAATCGCACGCACGGCATAGACGACGATCGCCACCCCGATCAGCACTGCCCACCACCAATGACGGACGAAGCCCGAGAGGGCCATCATCATCACGGTCAGAATCGGCAAGTGCTGCTTCGTGCTCGCGAACACGTTGACCACCTGCGGCACCACATAACTGAGCAGGAACGTCACGATGCCGAACGCGATCAGCGTGACGATCGCCGGGTAGGTGAACGCCAGCAAGATCTTCTGCGTCAATGCGTTGCGCTGCTCGATGTAGTCGGCCAAGCGCGACAGCACGAGACCGAGCTTGCCCGTATGTTCGCCTGCCGCAACGAGCGCCCGATAAATTTCGGGAAAGTCGCGCGGGTGCTGTCCCAGCGCGTTGGCGAACGAATGGCCGCCCAAGACCTCGGCGCGAATCGCCGCGACGAGCTCGCGAATGTAGTCGCGCTCGGCTTGATCGGTCAGCACGGCCAGCGCTTCGTCGAGCGGGAGTCCCGCCGTCAACAAGCTCGCCAATTGGCGCGTGAGGATCGCTTGCTCGCGCGCCGACAGCTTGCGCCCGAGCGACAGACGCTTCGTTCGCTCGCCGCGCGCGGCGCTGCCGGCCAACTCGACCACGAGCGGCGTGAGCCCTTGCGTGCGCAACTGCGCGCGAGCCGAGCGCGCGCTGTCGGCATCGAGCACCCCCTTTTGCGGGTGCCCGGCCGCATCGATCGCTTCAAAGCGAAAGGCCGGCATGGGCTACACCCCGCCCGTCACGCGGATCACCTCTTCGAGCGAGGTGACACCGGAGGACAGCCAACGCTCGGCGTCCTCGCGCAGCGTGCGCATCCCTTGGGCACGCCCCGCCGCGAGAATCTCGGCGTCGGCCGCGTTGTGGTGAATCATCGTTCGGATCGCATCGTCGATCGTCAGCAATTCGTACACGCCGCGCCGTCCCGAATACCCCGATCTCGCGCATTTGTCGCAGCCCACGGGGTGCCACTGCGCGCGGCCTTCCTCGACGCGTTCTTCCTTGCACACGGGGCACAAGCGCCGCACGAGCCGCTGCGCGAGGACGCCGAGCAACGACGACGCGAGCAGATACGGCTCCACGCCCATGTCGGTCAAGCGCGTCACGGCCGATGCCGCATCGTTCGTATGCAGCGTCGCGAGCACCAAGTGCCCCGTCAACGATGCTTGCACCGCGATTTGAGCCGTCTCCAAATCGCGGATTTCACCGATCATGATGATGTCGGGGTCTTGCCGCAGGATCGAACGCAGCGCACGCGCGAACGACATTCCGATCCGCTCGTTGACCTGCGTTTGTCCGATGCCGGGCAAGTCGTATTCGATCGGGTCTTCCACCGTCATGATGTTCGTCGTCGCCGTTTCCAAGCGCGAGAGCGACGCATAGAGCGTGGTGGTTTTACCCGAGCCCGTCGGCCCCGTGACGAGCACGATGCCATGCGGACGTGAAATTAATTTGTCGAATTTTCCGAGCGTGTCGGGGCCCATCCCCAGCGCTTCGAGATTCAAATGCTGCGCGTCTTTCTCGAGCAGACGCAGCACGGCGCGCTCGCCGTGTCCCGTCGGCAGCGTCGAGACCCGCACGTCGACGGCGCGGCCGCCCACGCGCAGCGTGATCCGGCCGTCTTGAGGCAAACGTTTTTCCGCGATATCGAGCTGCGCCATGATCTTGATCCGCGAGATCAGCGCGCCGTGCAGCGCTTTCTTCGGGCGAACGACGTCGCGCAGCGTGCCGTCCACGCGAAAACGCACGACCGACGCGTTCTCGAACGGCTCGATATGGATATCGGACGCATGCTCGCGCGCCGCCTGCGTGAGCAGCGCGTTGATCATGCGGATGATCGGCGCGTCGTCCTCCGATTCGAGCAAATCCTCGACTTCGGGGATGTCTTGCATGAGACGCGACAGATCGACCTCGCCCTCGACCTCGCCCACGACCTGCGCAGCACTGCCGTCGTTACGCTCGTAAGCCTGGTTGATGGCTTGCGCGAGTTCTTCGGCCGGTAGACGCACGGCGGTGAGCGCGCCGAAATTGCGCGCAACCTCGGCCAGCGCCGCTTGGCTCGTACGGTCGCTGATCCAGACTTCGATTCCCTCGGCGCGTTGATGCGCGACGAGGATCTGCCCGTTTCGCGCAAAACCGTAAGGCACGAGCCGCGCCGCGAGCGGCGAGGGCGGTTGCCGCTCGCCCGGCATGCCTTCGTTGGAAGAAGCGAGAACGTCGCTCACTGGGCCGCTCCCGGCGTGGCCGTTTGCGGCTGAAGCGGCACGGCCTGCGGTTGCTGCTGCGGTACGGCCTGCGGTTGCACGGTCTGCGGCTGCGGGGGCGGCAGTTGCGCAGGCGCCGTCTGCTGCTGCGCCCGCGCCGCCGGGTTATTGGTCATCTGCCTCAAGTCGAACAGATTCGCCGCCGGGGATGCGCCCTGGTTCGGACCGGCCGGTATCGGCGGAACCACCGGGAAGTCCTTGTCGCGCATCACGTGGTTGTCGGAGCGATATCCGTCCGTCAAACCTTGGACGTAGTTATAGCGGTTCTCGGTGATCTGCTGCGCCGTATCGGCGTCGCTAATGATGACCGGACGCAAGAAGACCATCAAATTCGTCTTCGTGCGCTGCTTCGTTTCCGAACGGAAGAGTTGGCCGAGCCAGGGGATATCGCCGAGCAGCGGCACCTTGCTGTTCGACACTTGGTAGTTGTCCTGCATCAACCCGCCGAGCACGATGATCTCGCCGTTATCCGCGAGAACCGTCGATTGGATCGAGCGCACATTGAACGTCGGCCCCGGCGAGTTCGCCGCCGTGCTCGTGGCAATACTACCGACGACCGACGAATCTTCCGTATAGAGCTGAAGCTTGAGAATCCCGCCGGCGGTGATTTGCGGCTTTACGTGCAGCGTCAGGCCGACGTCGCGACGGTCGTAGGTGTTGAACGCCGTGCCCGCGTTACCGGTCGTCAGGCTTTGATACGAACCTGTCGGAATCGGCACGTTTTGACCGACGACGATCTTCGCTTCTTCGTTGTCGAGCGTGATGAGATTCGGCGTCGACAACACGTTTGCGTCGCTCACGCCGGCGAAGTATTGAAGCAGCCCGCCAAGGCCCTCGACGCCGAACATGTTGTGAAGCCAACCGATATTCAGGCCCTGACCGAGCGTACCCGGCAGCGACGCGACTCCGCCGCCGGCCGCGAGCGGTGCGGCTAGCCCCGCGGTCACGGCGAGGATGTTGGAGCCGGACACGTTGCCCGCTGTGCTAGCGAGATTGGTGCCGGCCAGCAGGTTACCGTTTGCGACCTGCCACTGGATCCCGAGATTGCCGGCTCTCGTCGAATTCAGCTCGACGACGAGTGCTTCGATATAGACCTGCGCGCGACGCTTGTCGAGCTGGTCGATCACCGCGCGCAAGTTGCGATAGACCGGGTCGGATGCAGTGATGATCAGAGAGTTCGTGGCCGCGTCGGCCTGGATCATGCCGCCGGGCTGGTTGTCGTCGCTATTCTCGCCTTGCTTCTCGCCGAGAAAGCCGCCGCTGTTGCTGCCGCCCGCACCGCCCATGCCGCCGCCCGTCGAACCCGACAACGAGCTGCCGCCGAGCGAGCTACTGCTGCTGCCGTAAGACGACGGCAGCGGAGGGGTGCCGCTCGTGCCCGTCGAGGTGGAGCTGCCGCTCGAATTGCCTTGGCTGAACGAGCTCGCGTTGCTCGATTCGGCGCTGTTGCCGGAGCCGCCCTTGCCGAGCATGCCGCGCAACGTCTTCGCAAGCGTTACGGCGCTCGCGTTGTTGATATGAACGACGTGCATGTTGCCGGGTTGGGAACCCGGCGCATCGAGCTGGGCCACGAGCTGCTTGGCAGCCTGGAGCCGCGCTTTGTTCGATGCGCGCAGCATCAACGAGTTCGTACGCGGATCGGCCATGACCGACACCTTCAGCGTCGCATCGGTGCTGCCGATCGAGCCCGGGTCGAGCAACTTGGTCAACTGCGGTTCGAGGTCGAGTGCGTTCGCGTTTTTGAGCGGCACGACGACGATCTGTTGTCCCGCCGCGTTGTCGACGCCCGCGATGATGGCCGCGATTCGGCGCACGTTGTCGGCGTAGTCGGTCACGACGAGCGTGTTATTGGCCGGATAGGCCGCAATCGTGTTGTTCGGCGAGATGAGCGGGCGCAGCACGGGCAACAGGTTGTTGGCCGATTCGTTATGCAGCTCGAACACCTGCGTGATGATCTGATCGCCGCGCGCCTGGGGAGCGTTGCCGACGTAGGTCGGCGCGCCTTGCAGCTTCGCATCGGCTTCGGGCAGGACCTTCAGGACGCCGTGATCTTGCACGATCGCAAAGCCCTGCATGCGCAGCGCCGCCTCGAGCGTCTTGAGCGCTTGCTCTTCGGGAACGGGGTTTTCCGAAACTAGATTCAACTGCCCCTTGACGCGGGGGTCGACGATGATCGTCTTGTTCGTCGCGGCGCCGATCGCTTTGGCCACCTGGTCGATGTCCGCGTTCACGAAGTTCAACGTCACTTCCGCGTGCGCGGCTTGTGCGGTCATGAGCCCGGCCATCAGGAGCGCGGTAGCGATGCGACGCAGTGCCATACGATTTCTTGTCATGGAAGATAGATTCAATGCGAAAGTGCTTGCCCTCGGCGGTAATACTTCGCGAACACCGCGCGGCCCTCGTCGTTGTAAAAGTGTCGGATGTTCGCCCCGCCTCTCAAGAAAACGAACATTAGCAGTTTTTTGTGTCCGATTAATCACGAAGCCCCGAGCACGGCTTCGCTTTTACGTCAGAAATTTCTCGATTGTCATCGTGGCATCCGCCAAACGCATGACAATAAGCACCGTCGCCAGCCCCCGCTAACCGCCAATCGCTCGGTTATGTCGGACGGTGTACTGCGGCAGTCGATCGGCACCCGGTATCATACGGGCGAATATTTCGACTGAATCGAACGGCAAGCTCGGGTTTTCCCCAGCCGGCTCGCGTTACCCTTGCCCTGGCCGGGGCGTTGGACGCGCCGCAAATAAAAAAGTCATCTGTCGAAGGCACTCGAACCATGAAACGGACAGTTCTGATCTTAGCGGTCTGGCTTACCTCGCTTGCGTCGGCAAACGCACGCGCGGACTGCTTCGACGAAGCGGCACGTTATCAAAAGGTGAACCCGCTGATCCTGCGCGCGATCGCCTGGCAAGAGTCGCACAACCATCCGGACGCCCTGCACAAGAACGCCAACGGCTCGACCGATTACGGACTCATGCAGATCAATTCGATCCATCTGCCGAAGCTCGCCCAGTACGGGATTTCCTCCGATACGCTGATGGAGCCTTGCAAAAGCGTCTATATCGCGGCTTGGCACCTGCGGCAAAAAATGAACAAGTACGGCAATAGTTGGGCGGCCGTCGGCGCGTATCACTCCGAAACGCCGTCGCTGCGCGATCGCTACGCCCATCAAATCATCGACATCCTTTCGCAGTGGAAGCTGCTGCAAGCGCAGCGTTAGCCGCCGGCGCCACACGCGCGAAACCACGTCGCGACACTGCGCCTGGGGTGGGTTGCCGGCGTTTGGTGCACAATGCTCCCTACGCCCTTTATGCGGCGGCGCCTCGCGCCATCGCCCCACCCGATGTCGACTGCAATGAACCATCCGCCTGTGCCCGTCACCGTGCTCTCCGGCTTTCTCGGAGCGGGCAAGACCACACTGCTCAATCACATTCTCGCTAACCGCGCCGGTCTGCGCGTCGCCGTCATCGTCAACGATCTGGCGGCCGTAAACATCGACGCGTCGCTGGTTAAGGACGCGGCCTCGCTTTCGCACGTCGAAGAGCGTCTCGTCGAGCTGTCGAACGGCTGCATCTGCTGCACGCTGCGCGACGACCTGCTCGCCGAAGTACGCAAGCTCGCAAGCGACGGACGCTTCGACGCCATCTTGATCGAATCGACGGGCATTGCCGAGCCGATGCCGATCGCCGAGACGTTCGCATTCACCGACGACGAGGGCCGCACGCTGGCCGACGTCGCCCGGCTCGACACGATGGTCACCGTCGTCGACGCTTTCAATTTCTTGCGCGACTACGCTTCGGCCGACGCACTCGCGGAACGCGGCCTCGCCGCCAGCGACGAAGACGACCGAACGATCGTCGAGCTGCTGATCGAACAGATCGAGTTTTGCGACGTGCTCGTCGTCAACAAGGCCGACCTCGTCGACGAACAAGCGCTCACGCGGCTCGAGCGGATCCTAGCCCGGCTCAATCCGCGCGCGATCCAAGTCGTAAGCCGGTTCGGCGAAGTATCGCCGAGCGAAGTCATCGATACGAAGCGCTTCGATTTCGAGGCGGCGGCGAGCGCACCGGGCTGGCTCGCTTCGCTCGAACATCAGCACGATCATGACCACGAACATGATCATGAACACGGTCATGCGCATACCGCCCATTCGCATGTCAGCGAGGCCGATCAGTACGGCATCGGCAGCTTCGTCTACCGAGCACGCCGGCCGTTCCACCCCGAACGGCTTTGGGCGTTGCTGCACGAGCAATGGCAGGGCGTACTACGCAGCAAGGGCTTTTTCTGGCTTGCCACGCGCAACGAGGTGGCGGGATCGCTTTCTCAAGCGGGCGGCGTCTGCCGCCATGGTCCGGCTGGGATGTGGTGGGCCGCCCAACCGCGCGACGAATGGCCGGAAGACGACGAACTGGCCGCGGAAATCGCGGCCGATTGGTACGGGGCGCTTGATGATGCGACGATCGGCGATCGCCGTCAGGAACTGGTGCTGATCGGGATCGGGCTCGATGCCGAGAGCTGGCGCGCCAAATTCGATGCCTGTCTGTTGACCGATGAGGAATACGCGCTCGGCCCGCAGGGCTGGGCGAGCATGTCCGATCCGTTCCCCGCGTGGGATATGGACGACCACGACCACGAAGGCGACGACGAAGGTCAAATCGTGCACTAAGGCACGTCGAACCGCGTCCGGGGCGCAACGCCCCAGACGCGCCGGACGAAAAAAAACCCGCCCTGGGCGGGTGTCGCCAAACGTCAAGCCGGGCCGCTTCGGGCCGCGAGCTTAGCGCTTGTTGACGGCATCCTTGAACGCCTTGCCTGCCGTGAACTTCACGGTCTTGGCTGCCGGGATCTTGATGGTCTCGCCCGTCTTGGGGTTGCGGCCCGTGCGCGCTGCGCGCTTGCCGGAGCCGAAGCTGCCGAAGCCGATGAGCTGTACCGCGTCGCCCTTGGACACTGCCTTCTTGATCACTTCGAGCAGCGTGTCGAGCGTTTCGCCGGTTTGAGCCTTGCTGGCGCCCGTCTGACCTGCGACGGCGTCGATCAGTTCCTGTTTGTTCATTAACGTTCCTCTTTATCAGATTGAAGTGACACGGACAGCGCAAAACGCGCCGAATTATACGTACGCAAGCTGTGCCGTCGAGTAGCTGTGGCGAAGCGTGCGCCGCTCGGTCGCGCTGAACCCCTGGCCTACGGCCTTGCGGCGCTTGCTATGATAGCTCAGCGCAAACCCAATAACGGCAAGGCTCCCAAAGAATTTAGCGCGGAAGAGCCTTGTCGGCGCTGGGTTTGAGCATTGTCATACTCGCGAACCCTTGCTGCCAAGGGCTTCGCGACGTTTCGGCCGTTTGTCGTTGGATTTTGCCAACGCTCGCAAACCCCCGCCCAGTATGGGTTTGCGGCCAATTGGCGCTGTTTGCGCAAGAGTGGGTTAGGGTAGCCCCTTAGCTCGGCCCCGCGGGCCTCCTTTCGTTTTCGGTTTCCCGATGAGTTCCAAGCTAATTCCCGCCATTTTGGCTTTTCGCGACGACGGTACGCCGTTTTCTCCCACGTACGACGACATCTACCACAGCGCCGCGGGTGCTTTCGCCCAAGCCGAACACGTTTTTCTGCGCGGAAACGGCTTACCGGAGCGTTGGCGCACCCGGCGGCTGTTCACGATCGCCGAGACCGGATTTGGGATCGGCGGCAACTTTTTGGCCACCTGGGCAGCATGGCGCGCCGATCCGAATCGGTGCGAACGGCTTGCGTTCGTATCGATCGAAAAACATCCGTTCAGCGCCGCCGATCTCAAAGCGCTTCATGCACGCATCGTTGCGGACGCAACGCTCGCCGCTTTAGCCGCGCAATTGACGCAGGCCTGGCCAATGCTGACGCCGGGCGTCCACCGGTTGGCGTTCGAAGACGGTCGCGTGACGTTGACGATTGCTTTCGGCGACGCGCTCGAGTTGTTGCCGAAGCTTTGGTTACGCGCGGATGCGTTTTACCTCGACGGTTTTTCGCCGGCGAAGAATCCCGATCTATGGTCGCCGCCCGTCTTCAAGGCACTCGCTCGAATAGCAGGCGAAGGCGCGACGCTCGCGACCTATAGCTCGGCCGGTGAGGTACGACGCGGCTTGGTCGATGCCGGATTCGAATGCGAGAAGGCGCAGGGCTTCACGGGCAAGCGCACGATGCTCGTCGGCCGCTTCATGCCACGTTGGCGCGTGCGGCGCCATGAACCGCCGATGCCCTTCTCGGTAGGCGAGCGCCATGCGATCGTCGTCGGCGCGGGCATTGCGGGCTGCGCGCTGGCCGAAAGGCTTGCGGCGCGCGGCTGGCGAATCACGATCGTAGAGCGTCACATGCGCCCCGGCGCCGAAGCGTCGGGCAATCCGGCCGGCGTCTTTCACCCCTTGCTTTCGCGCGACGACAGCGTCGCGTCGAAAATCACGCGCGCCGGCTTCCTCTACACGCTCGGTCTGTGGCGCGAGCTCGAGCTTGCCGGACACGGCTTCGCGCGCACGCGAGAAGGTCTACTGCAAATCGCAGAGGATGAAAACGAGGCACAAGCGCTGACCGAAGCCATTGAAGCGCTCGGCTATCCGCGTGCGCTCGTTCAACCGGTATCGGCGAGCCAAGCGCGCGCGGTGGCAGGCGTCGACGTGGCACGCGCGGGATGGTTCTACCCCGAGGGAGGGGCGCTCGATCCGGCCGCTTTATGTACGGCGCTTTGCGCGCAAGCGGGCGATGCGATCGCATGGCGTACGGGCACCGAGGCGCACCGAATCGAACGCGACGGCGATGCCTGGACACTCTTCGATGCGAACGACGAGCCGATTGCACGTGCACCCGTCGTCATCTTCGCCAATGCGCGCGACGCGGCACGCCTGGCCGGCCTGCGCTACGGCCAGACGCGCATCGTGCGCGGCCAATTGACGCGACTTGCCCCCAGCGCCTCCCCGGCGCTGCGCGTACCCCTGATCGGGGACGGCTACGCCATTCCCCTCATCGATGGCCTGCTGACGGGCGCTAGCTACGACCTCGACGATGAGGGCCGCGATCTGCGGATCGAAAGCCACGCCGAAAATCTCGAAAGACTTGCCCTTCTGCTGCCGGGCTTCACCGCAGCGCAAGCCGTCGACCCGGCGACGCTAACGGGCCGCGTCGCTTTTCGCTGCGTGACGAGCGACCGCTTGCCGATGATCGGCCCGCTCGCCGACGAACTCGCGAGCGCCAGCCGGGCGACTTCGTTGCGCGGCGCCTGGCCGCTCGATCTACCGCGTGCCCCAGGCCTTTACGGCAGCTTCGCTTTCGGCTCGCGGGGGCTGGTGTGGGCCTCGCTGGGCGCAGAACTCGTCGCCTCGCAACTCGAAGGCGAGCCATGGCCGCTCGAACGCGATCTGGCCGAAGCACTGGATCCCGCCCGCCAACTACAGCGTTCGTTGCGCCTGGGCGAACTCGACCGAGCTTAGCTCACTGCCGGAGCAGCCAGGCCTCCGGTCTATTACGCCATGTTATCCACCGGCACATGTGGATAAACCCGTGAATCGACGGTGAAATTCATGTGAGGCCGATGTGGACGCATTCGGGACAACTCGAGTCTCGAGCAAAATCGCCAAAAGTTATGCCTCGAAAGCCGCTCGCCCCACACATGCAGCGCATGCGGTTATGCGTTCTCTAAGTTATTGATCCATCGATGTAAACAAGGCTTGTCCACAGACTTGGCCACCCTTTGTTAACTGCTACTACGTATACATACGTAAACAGTAAACCCTATCTAACCGCGCACGCCCCGGAGCAGGAACTGTCCAAGCACCGGCGAACCGCAGCGCGGGCTCTTTTTTGTCTGGTCGTATCCAGACAGGCAAGCCAAACGCAAGCGGAAATCGGCCATTTTTTCCCCGCAATGCGAAATTGCATGTCGTTTATACCGAGATGCGTGCAAATGAACGAGGAATCCTGCGAGTTGTAAGCAAGCTATGGCACAATCGGTCTTCCTCTTGCACAAGTTGCATGGCGGCGCACCGCTGGTGAGCCGCGCCTACGGAGGCAGTGACGGCGTTGTGGCCGGCGTGAGCCGGCCGGCGCAAACACCGCCTCTTATTCCGTCGCGCCGGGCACGCGCCGCGCTCTGCCTGAGCGCTCGGCGTCACGCATCGATACCGGCGCGTTTCGTCGTCGCCACGGTCGGCACTCGCCGTTCCGTCGGCAATCACCGTTTCCGTCCGCGTTGCGGCATCTCGCCGCGAAACCGGGCAAGCAAGCCACGAGAATGAGCCGCAAGCAGGGTGACTGCCTTGCACGGCCTATCCGTAAAGGAGCAGCTATCAGATGAAATCGGCGTTTTCCTTCCTCCCGCATTGGCCTTTCGTGCCCGATGCCGTCTTTTGGGCCGGGCTGGCCTTGCTTATTGCCGGTCTACTGGGCGAGCTTTGCTATCGGGCCTGGCGTCTGCCTCGGATCTCGGGCTATGCCGTCATCGGACTCATCGCGAGCACGGCCGGCTTCGGCACCATCGACGCGGGCTTCGGCGGTACCTTGCGCCTGTTGCTCGACGTCGCCCTGGGGCTGCTCTTGTTCGAGCTCGGCGGCCGCTTGGATCTACGCTGGATACGCCGCAACCCCTGGCTCGTGGCATCGAGCCTGGCGGAGGCCTCGCTCACCTTCGTGCTCGTCCTCGTGGCGTTGCTGTTCGCCCATGTCGGCGGCGCCGTCGCAACCGTGATCGCGGCCATCGCCATGTCGACCTCGCCGGCCATGGTGATTCAACTGAAGACCGAACTGCGCGCGGAAGGGCAAGTCACACAGCGTTTGCTGACGCTCACCGCGCTCAACAGCATGTATGCCGTCGTGATCGAGAAAATCGCCTCCGGCTGGCTGCACCAGGAGGTCTACGGCAACGTTTTCGCGGCGATCGTTCAGCCGTTGTATCTGCTCATAGGCTCGCTCGTGCTTGCCTATCTGCTCGCCAAGGCCTGCATGTTCTTTTATCGCTTCATGCAAGTGCAGGACGAGCATTCGTTCGTCGCCTTGTTCGGCCTTGTCCTGCTGGCGATCGCGATCGCCCATCTGTTCAACCTTTCGACGATCCTGAGTCTGTTGGCAGCCGGCATCATCGTGAAGAACCTCGAACCGAAGCCCCAACTGTGGCCCGAACATTTCGGGACGGCGGGCTGGTTGCTGACCGTGATCTTGTTCGTCCTCACGTTGTCGGCCTTCGAATGGCACGACATCGCCCTCGGCGGGCTCGCCGCGCTCTTGCTGATCGTGGCGCGCTTCGTTGCCAAACTCGTCGGCGTGCTCGCGTTCGCGAAACCGAGCGGCATAGGCTGGAAGCAGGGTGTGGCGCTCGGGCTGTCGCTCTCGCCGATGTCGGCGCTCGCGTACCTGCTCGTCGACGACACCTATGCGCTGTACCCGAATTTCGATCCCACGCTACGCGCGGTCGTGATGTGTTCGATCGTCGTGTTGCAGCTCGTCGGGCCTTGGCTCGTCTACCGTTCTCTCGCGCTTGTCGGCGAGCGGCGCGCTTGAAATCCGCTCGCAAGCCCTCCGGGCCCCGGCCCGGATGGACCGCCAAAGTGGGCCAGTCTTAGGAAAACATCATGGCACTTGAACCGTTCATCAATTCAAAACCGTTCACGTTCGGCGTCGAGCTCGAGATCCAGGTCGTCAATACGCACGATTACGACCTGACGAAGGCCGCCTCCGACCTCATGCGGCTCGTCAAAGACCAAAAGGTGCCCGGCAACATCACGCCCGAGATCACCGAGAGCATGATCGAACTGTCGACGGGTATCTGCAATTCGCACGAGGAAGCGCTTTCGCAATTGCGCACATTGCGCGATACGCTCGTTGCGGCCGCCGATCAGTTGAACGTCGGTCTCGCCGGCGGCGGCACGCACGCATTCCAGCAATGGAGCGAGCGGCAGATCTTCGATGCACCGCGCTTTCAATACCTTTCGGAGCTCTACGGCTACCTAGCGAAGCAATTCACCGTCTTCGGCCAACACGTGCACATCGGCTGTCCCGACCCGGACAGCGCGCTCTTTCTGCTGCACGCCATGTCGCGATTCATTCCGCATTTCATCGCGTTGTCGGCGTCCTCGCCCTATGTGCAGGGTGTGGACACCGGTTTTCATTCGGCACGGCTCAACTCGGTCTTCGCTTTTCCGTTGTCGGGACGTGCCCCGTTCGTGCTGACCTGGTCGGGCTTCGAGGAATACTTCTCGAAGATGGTCGCGACCGGCGTCGTCAACAGCATGAAAGATTTCTACTGGGACATTCGTCCGAAGCCGGGCTTCGGCACGATCGAAGTCCGGGTGATGGATACGCCGCTCTCGGTGGATCGGGCCGCGGCAATCGCCTGCTACATCCAAACGTTAGCGCGTCATTTACTCGTCGATCGGCCGTTCGTGCCGAAGGAAGACGACTACCTCGTCTACACGTTCAACCGCTTCGAGGCGTGCCGGTTCGGACTCGGGGGGACCTGCATCAATCCGCAGACCGGGGAACGCCGACCAATTTTCGAGGATATCCTCGAGACGCTTCGCGTGATCGAGCCGCATGGCGAAGCGCTTCATTCTTCCGCTGCATTGCGCGAAATTGCCGGTATCGCACAAGGGCAAGTCAACGATGCAACTTGGCTACGCGGCGTCGTTGCAAAAGAGAAGTCGTTGCACGAAGCGGTTCGTCAGCAGTGCTTGCGATGGCGTGGGGTTTAGTTTGTTTACGTTTACACGTATACATATGTAGTAGTAGTTAACAAGGGGTGGAAGCGTCTGTGGAAAACTCGATTTTTCGTTGACGCTTCAACCACCTGGAGAAATCACAACCAAGTGGTTCTCGCGTGTGGAACTGGCATGAGGTCGGGGCAACTCAAGCGGCATTTCAATTTGGTCCGATGTTATCCAGAAATGCCGCACAATCGGTCCGAGTTGTTATACAGGGCTTATCCACAACGACCACTGAATAACTTAGCTGTACTATTTTTCCTCGTCGCTTAAAATGGCGCGTCTGTCGGGTCGAAAGTCACACCCGTGACGCGACATCGATGTAAAACAAATGCGCTGATGCCGGCTCGTCGCCGTCGCCCAGGGGAAGGGCGCAATAGCATTCGAGAGGGCCGGGCGCTTTCGGAATAGTAAAATCGGCACGCTCGAGCACGAAGCGAGCCGTCCCACGGGGCTGCCGGGGCGCCGCGAGGTAAAAGGCGCGAGCAGGCAACCGAATCAGCAGCGGCATGCTGTCAATTGCGAAATAGCGAACAAAGACTATGAGCGAAGGTGTATACGGAGAGCAGGCTACCGGGCGCGTGACCCACAGCTTGCTACGCTTAAGCACGGCGATGCGCAGCCAAGCGTGGGAATGGGCTGAAAGCGCAGGGCTTACGCCTACGCAGGGTGAGATCCTCGTGTTGCTTATGCAGCGCAAGAATCCTTTGCGGCTCGGGGAGATCGCTCGCGAGACGGCGCTCACAGCCGCCACGACGAGCGATGCGGTCAGCACGCTCGAAGCGAAGGGGCTCATCGAAAAGCGACGCACCACCGAGGACGGCCGGGCGCTCGCGGTCAAGCTCACCGCGCGCGGCCGCACGGCGGCCAAGCGCGCTCAGCAGTGGCCCGATTTTTTGGCGGAAGCCATCGGCACGTTACGCAATGAGGAGCAGGCTGTCTTCTATCGCACGATGATCAAGATGATTCGCCAGCTTGAAGTCCAAGGCGACATTCCCACGCACCGCATGTGCGTCACGTGCAAGCATTTCGAAGCCAGCAAGAATCCGAAGAAGGTCGCGCATCGGTGCGCGGCGCTCGAGATCGCGATCGGCGATGCAGACTTGCGGCTCGATTGCCCGGTTCACGAGGAGGCCGACTCGCTGGCGCAAAAGAAAACCTGGAAGATCTTCGCGCAAAACGCCGCCTAGCCGGGGCGAACGTCATGCCCGCTCGCCGGGCGTACCGTGTTTATATTCCTGCCTAACGAATGAGATGCCGGTGCGCGTCGCCGGGCAATCCATGTTCTCCGTGAGGGTCGATGAATCGCGAAGCGCTCGCCGTCCGCCATGTGCATTTCGAGGATCTCGGTACGCTCGAACTCGTGCTCGGGGAGCGCGCGTGGTCGGTCCGTTATCTCGATGTGGGGCTTGCACGGGTCGAAGCGCCGAAGCCCGAGGGGCCGGCGCTGATGGTGGTGCTCGGTGGTCCGATCGCCGCTTTCGACGATCTGTCGTATCCGACATTGAAACCGCTGCTGGCCTTGCTCGAAAAGCGAATCGCCGCCGGCCGGCCGACGCTTGGCATCTGCCTCGGGGCGCAGTTGATCGCGCGCGTGCTCGGCGCAAACGTGTACGCGGCGGAGCATAAAGAGATCGGCTGGTCGCCGCTCACGCTGACCGAGGCCGGACGTCAATCGCCCGTGCGCCACCTCGACGGTTCGCGCACCTCGATGCTCCATTGGCACGGCGATACCTTCGATTTACCGCCGGGTGCCGTGCGACTCGCCTCGACGGACGCTTGCGAAAACCAAGCCTTCGCTTGGGGCTCGAATGTCTTGGCGTTTCAGTGTCACCCCGAAATCCGCAGCGATCGTTTCGAGCGCTGGCTAATCGGCCATGCGAACGAGATAGCGGCGACGCCGGGGATCGATCCGATGCAGTTGCGTTCGGATACCGAGCGCTTCGGTCCGACGCTTGAGCGCGCAGCGCACGATACGTTCGGCGAGTGGCTGGACGCGATTGCCGCAAACAACGCGTAAAAAGAATGCAATTTCGTTCGCGCGACGTTGAACGAAGTTGCCGTCCGCGTGTACGATTGGCGCTTTGTGACGTCGGCGACGTCACGACCTAGCGCGGCGCCCCTTCGGCGCCGCGTTTTCCATCCCGCGATCGAAAACGCAATGCCGCTTGCCGGCGGCACCCCGGTTTTTCTGAGGATTTATCGATGAGTTCACGCAAGTTGGTCGTGCGCCAGTCCGGCGTGCATGGCAAGGGTGTATTTGCCGCCGTGCCGCTGAAGGAGGGTGAGCGTCTGCTGGAATACAAAGGTGAGCGCATCTCGTGGAAGGAAGCGTTGCGACGGCACCCGCACAATCCCGCCGAGCCGAATCACACGTTCTACTTCGCATTGGAGGACGGCCGCGTCATCGACGGCAAGGTGAACGGCAACAGCGCGCGCTGGATCAACCATTCGTGCGCGCCCAATTGCGAAGCGGAGGAAGTCGACGGCCGCGTGTTCATCCATGCGCTGCGCGATATCGGGGCCGAAGAGGAGCTGTTTTACGACTACGGTCTCGTGATCGACGCGCGTCAGACCAAGAAGCTCAAAGACGAATACGCCTGCCGATGCGGCGCGCGCAAGTGCCGTGGGACGATGCTCGCGCCCAAGCGCGGCAAGAACGGTAAGGGCTAAAGCGCGCCCGCCAGCACTTCAGGTGTGCGCCGTTTTTGCCGCATCCTGGCTTGTACGCACGCCGATTGCGAGCGGGACGCGTAAAACGAATCGCGCGCCGCCGCCCGCAGCGTCTTCATACCGCACGCTGCCGCCGTGCAGATTCATGATGTCGTGCACGATCGCAAGGCCCAGCCCGGCCCCCGATTCCACGCCTGGATCGGCTGCGTCGCCGCGATCGCCGCGAAAAAAACGTTTGAACAAATCGGCCTGCAAACCGGCCGGTACCCCCGAACCGTTGTCCTCGACGGCGATTTCCGCAAAGCGCGCACCGTGTTCGTCGCTCGCTTCGCTAACCGTCACGGTGACATTGCCGTCCGGCCTCGCCGACGGCAAGTACTTGAGCGCATTGTCGAGCAAGTTCGCGATGACCTCGCGCAAGAGAACGGGATTGCCGCGTACGACGAGCGGTTTGTCTTGCGTGGCAACGTCTAATCGCTGGTAGCCGAGATCGACGTGTGCAGCCAGTGCGCGCGGCACCCACTCGGCTCCCGTCTCGAAGGCGAGTGCCGCAATGTCGAGTTCGGTGAAACGCGCCGCCTGCGCGCCGGGCTCCGCCCGTGCAAGCGACAACAATTGATTCGACAGCCGGACCGCACGATCGGCGGCGGCGCGCAACTCGTGCACCGCGGCCAGCGTTTGATTCGGATCGCGCGCGTTTGCCGCCTGCTCGGCATGCAGTTTCACCGCCGTTAGCGGCGTGCGCAGCTGATGGGCCGCATCGGCAATGAATTTGCGCTGTGCATCGAGGGCCGCCTTCAGCCGTACGACGAGCGCGTTCATGGCGCTCGTCAACGGCTGTATCTCCATCGGCACGAAGGTTTCGTCGACCGGTTCGAGCGACGTGTGCGTCTGCCGATTGAGCGAATCGGCCAACGCGGTCAAGGGATTGAGCTGCTGATTGACGACGCGCCAAACGATCCCCCATCCCGCGAAGAGCAGCAGCAGCAGCGGCATCATGATCGCGACGAGGAATTCGGCCGCGATTCGGTAACGATGGCGCAGCGGCTGGGCGACTTCGACGATGATCGGATTGCCGACGTCTTGCAGTACGCGCACCTGAGCGACCCGCACGTGCATGCCTTCGAATTGCGCTTCGAAGACATAGGCTGCGCGCTGCTCGCGCACACGCGTGCCGAAGAGGGGAAGTGTTTTTTGCCCGGCGATTTCGTGTTCGCCGTCGCTAATGCGGTAAATGAGCTGGTCGGTCGGATCCGAGAACATCGCTTGCGCGAGCGGAGGTACCGTCGAGCGTGCATTCGGGCCGGCGATTTGAACTTGCTTCGAAATGGCGGTCGCGAGGTCGGCCAACGAGCGGTCGATGACGTGCTGCGTGTATTGCCAAGCAAGCCAATAGGCAATGAGGCCGCTCATCAAGGCGAGCATCGAGAGCGGCGCGGCGAGCCGCCGCAAAAGCGAGCGGCGCAAGCTGGTCGCGGCGGCGTGCTGCATAGTGGCGGATCGTCTCGGACGAGAAAGAGAGGACGCGGTGCGCGATCGGCCATCGGCCCGGCCGGCAAGGCGCCGGCGGACCAGGCCCGTTCATGTCACGACGCTTGGCGGATTTCCTGCAACAGATAGCCGAAACCGCGCACCGTCACGATTTCGACGCGGCAGTTTTCGAGCTTTTTGCGAACCCGGTGCACATAGACTTCGATGGCCGTATCGCCGAGATCACCGCCGAAGTGCGTCAAATGATCCTGCAATTGCGCTTTGCTGACGACACGGCCATGGCGCAACAGCAGCATTTCGAGCACTGCGAATTCACGCGGGGAAAGCTCGAGCGGTTTATCGTCGTTGAAGATGCGGCGATCGACGCCCGACAGGCGCACCCCGCCGAGCGACACTTCGGGGCGCGGAATGTCGCTGTGCGGGCCGCTGCGGCGCATGACCGCGCGGATCCGCGCTTCGAGCTCGGCCGGCTCGAACGGCTTGAGCATGTAATCGTCGGCGCCCGCGTTGAGCCCTTGCACGCGATCGTTCAGTTCGTCGCGCGCCGTGAGGACGATCACGGGCGTGTGACGGTTCGACTGCCGAAAGCGCGATAGCAGCGTCATGCCGTCGATGCCGGGCAGGCCCAGATCGAGAATGACCAGTTCGTGGCGGTTTTGCGTGAGTGCCTGCTCAGCAAAGATACCGTCGTGAACCATGTCGACGGTGAACCCGGCTTGTTCGAGGCTGCTTTGGATGCCGCGCGCGATAGGGCGGTCGTCTTCGATCAGAAGGAGTCGCATGGAATTCACTCAAGTACAATGGATTACGCGTTCGTGGCACGCCGACCGGCAATGCCTTCGCCACACAGCAAAACGTGCCGCCGCAAGCCAAGCTCAAACGCTCGCCAATCGATCAGGAACATGTCCGAGATCACTATCAACGAACTGGAAGCCGCGATCAACTTTTGGCGTGCTCGCTCGCCTTCGAGTGGCGACGAGCTCAGCTTGTGCAAGGAGGCCAGTGCACTGTCCAAGCCGTATGCGCTGATGATTGTACAGCGTCGAGGCACCGTATCGTCAGACGGGCTCGAGGCGGCCGCACGCGATGCATGGGAAGCATACGTGCGGGCCGGGCGAGGTTAGCTCGGTGTAAGGACGGCGTTAGCCGCGCATCCGCTTTGCGCAATCTTCGATGAAGTGCGCGAGCGCAATGTCGCGCTCGGTTACGCCTTGCGCATCATGGGTCGTCAGCGTGATGTCCACGGTGTGATAGACGTTGAACCATTCCGGGTGATGGTTCATTTCCTGCGCCTTGATCGCGACGCGCGTCATGAATCCGAAAGCCTCGTTGAAATCGGCGAATTTGAATTGCCGGTGGATGGCGTCGCGGCCCGTGACGGCTTGCCAGCCGCTCAACTGCGATAGTTGCGTCGCGCGTTCCTCCGAAGTCAGTTTGTGGATCATGAGATACACCTCCTTTGATGGTTGGCATGGGGCGGGGGATCGACCCGTTTGCCGCGCGCGAACGCGCCATGCCGTGGAGCCATTCTTTCACAAGTGGGGTGGGGACGCTCGCCGCGGGGACACGAGGGAGCGCGAGGGCGCAATGCGACGCGATAGGACGCAATCGGATGTAACCGGGCGCAAGAGCGGCACGCCATGCGTGCCGTTCGCATTTAGACGTCGCCTTCGCTTGCCCAGCCTTCGCCGGTTCCGCGCGTGATGACGATGTCGCCGGGCTGCACGTCCGCCGCCGCCAATCCTGGAGCATCGGCATAGGCGCGGATCAGCGCGGCGAAGTCGGCTTGCGCGATGTCGAAGAGCTGCCGGAAGTCGTCGATGACGAAATACGTTTTTTGATACGTATCGATCCGATAGCGCGTGCGTAAGACGCGCTCGAGCGCGAACCCGATCCGATTGGGACTGTCGCTCGTCAAGCTGTAGAGCGTCTCGCCCTTGCTCGATACGATGCCGGCTCCATAGATGCGCACGCCACCCCGCCCAGACGCATCGCGCATCAAACCGAATTCCACGGTGTACCAATAGAGCCGCGCTAATAGCGGCAGAGCGCTCGCATCGTGCGCGAATGCCAGCGCAGCGCGGCCGTATGCCTGCATGTAATCGGCAAAGACCGGATCGATCAGCAGCGGCACGTGGCCGAACAGATCGTGAAAACAGTCGGGCTCTTGCAGGTAGTCGAGCTGATCGGGCCGCCGCATCCACCAGGTCACCGGAAAGCGCCGGTTGGCGAGGTGCTCGAAGAACACGCGATCGGGTACGAGGCCGGGTACGGCGACGATTTCGAAACCGGTGGCGGCGTGTAGGCGACGATTGAGCGCGGCGAACGACGGTACCCGGTCCTTCGGCAAATCGAGCTTTGCTAGCCCGGCGAGAAATTCATGGCAAACGCGACCTTCGAGCAGCGCGGCTTGACGAGCGTACAGATGGGCCCAGACGGTATGGTCGGTGTCGGTATAACGCTCGAACGGCTGATCGCACGTGCCGTCGTCACGCGGGACGAGGCCTATTTCGTGTTCTTCCGTAAGTTCGGCGGTGGCGGACATGACTGTACCTGCATCGTGGTTTGTTTCGATGCAAGTGTAGTGCGGGCCTCACGCGCAATGGGCGCAAAATCAGTGATATTTTTGGTCTATATGCGATAATCGCGCATGCTTACCAATATTCGTGCGGAAATCTTTCATGCTCGACCTTGATCACTTCGATTTGGCCCTGCTCGAGGTACTGCAACGCTTCGGCCGCGCCACGCACCAGCAACTCGGCGAACGCGTGCCGCTTTCGCCTTCGCAAATCGGGCGGCGCCTGCAACGGCTGGAGTCGTTAGGCGTGATCGACGGCTATCGCGTCGTGCTGAGGCCGGAAAAGCTCGGTCTCGGCGTGATGGCGTTCACGAGCCTCAAGCTGAAACATCATGGGGATTCGATCGTCGAGCAGTTTCAGCAGCAGATCGACGTACTGCCCGAAGTGCTCGAATGTCATGCCGTGGTGGGCGATGCCGACTACCTGCTTCGCATCGTCGCGCCCGATCTGAGCGCGCTGTCTTCGTTCGTCATGAAAAAGCTGATGCGCGTGCCCGGCGTCGACAGCGTGCGCTCGAACATCGTGCTCACGACGTTCAAGCGCAACGGGCCGTTACCGCTCGATCACCTTGCGCCGGGCGCGGCGCCCGCCTGAACCGTTGCCCCCTGGGCGCACCGTCCGGCAGCTCAGGCGGCGCGGGCGCCGAGGCTCTCGTTGAGTAGATCGACGTAGGCCACGGGCACGAGGTCGGCCTGCGATACGCCGAGTGTCGAGAACAGGGCATGCGCCTCGGCCGCGCCGTCCTCTTCGTCGTCTTCCGGCGCGAGCACCACCTCGAGTTCGACGAAATCGCCGAGCCCGTCGACGCGATCGAGGTGAATCCGCGTGCGCCCGGCCAAGTAGACGTGGCGCTCTTTGCTGACGATGCCGCGCATCGTCAACGCCTGCGCGAGCAACGCATGCATGGCATCGGCATTCGTCACGGGGCTGCGCGAGTAATACGACGCCTTCGGGCCGTCGCGATCGTCGCGCTGATAGAAGATCAGTTCCGCCGGGGTGCCGTCATCGAATTGCCGCAGCTTCAACCGGCCGCGCGGCACGTCGTAGAAGAAATCTTGCTGACGGAAGATGAGCGGCGCGTCGTCCGAGAGCGCGGCGGCGCGCTCGCGCAGTTCGTCGAATGCGCGGGCGTGCGCTTTGAGTTCAATGTTGCGTGCCATGTCGAGCTCCTGTCGAAACGTGAAATGAGCCGGGGCGCTCGGCCAGCCGGCGGGCAGCCGATCGAGTGCCGCTGGCCTGAGCGAACGGACCGATCGCGTCGATGGGTCGGGTCAAGCAGCGTGACGTAAAGGACAACGGGAAGCGCAAATCGGAGGAAAAACCCGCGCGGTGAACAGCGAGCGCGTAAGAAGGAATCTAACAAAAAGCGGCGCTCCGTGTCCGCCAACATTGCATCGGTTCACATCGCCCACTGCGCTTCGATCAGTTTGAATGCGCATGCAATTGCAGGTTCGTCCATGCGGGCGGCCAATGAAACGAACGTCAATTGGGTCGGCACGGTGACGCCTTCGACGATCGTCAGCGCATGCGTATGCGCTTCCGCAATCGCAATGGCGTCGCGTGCGAGCGAGAGTCCCATGCCCGATTTGACGAGATCGAGCATCGACGTCTCTTGATCGACCTCCGCCACCTTGATCGGATCGGCACCCGCCTGCGCGAAGACTCGCGTGAGCATCCGGTTGTGCGCGGAAGCGGGCGGCGTCCAAATCCACGGCATGGCCGCCAACGCGTGCCAATCGGGCGAAGCGCCCACGCGTTCCTTCCAGCCGGCCGGGGCGAGCACGCGGTACTGAAAGCGCGTCAGCGTCGCAACATGAAATAGTCCATCGGGCATGCCGTCGTCGACCGGCTGGCCGATGTAGTACCCGACGTCGAGCTCGCGCGCACGCACTTGCTCCGCCACCCAACCCGACATCCCATGGCGCAATGCCGGTTCGATCTGAGGATACGTTTCGACGAGTTGTTTGAGAAACCCGCCGAGCCGCAGGAATTGCGGATCGAGGATGGAGCCGATGCGTAGCCTTCCGCGCACTTCCTGGCGCAGCGCCGCTGCGGCGCGCTCGACGTCGCCGGCCGCGGCAAGGGCTCGCTCGGCGTGCGGCAGCAGCGCTTGTCCGTCGCGCGTAAGTACTAATCCGTGAGAGGCGCGCGCGAACAGCGCGACGTCGAGCGCTTCCTGCAAGTTCTTGATTTGCAGGCTCACGGCCGGTTGGGTGAGATGCAGTTGTGCGGCGGCGCGGGTGAGGTTGCCCAAGCGCGCGACCGTCACGAAAGCGCGCAACAAAGTGAGGTCCATGACTGCGATATTAGCGCGGCTTATATCGCAGTTGAGGAGAACTCATTGGATATTGGGTCGTATTGGCGAGTACGCTTGGTCGAACGCTTTTTTCATTTCATTCGATCCGAGACGGGACACATCATGGTGGGCGAAACAATTTTCGAAGGCGAATTCGACTATGTGATCGTCGGGGCCGGCACGGCCGGTTGCGTGCTGGCGAACCGCCTCAGCGAAGATGCGGACGTCAGCGTGCTGCTGATCGAGGCGGGCGGCAAGGACGACTACCATTGGATCCACGTACCGGTCGGCTATCTGTACTGCATCGGCAATCCGCGCACCGATTGGCTGTATCGCACGCGCGAGGAGCCGGGCTTGGGCGGCCGGTCGCTGGCCTATCCGCGCGGGCGAGTGCTCGGCGGCAGCTCGTCCATCAACGGCATGATCTACATGCGCGGTCAACGAGAGGATTACGACGAATGGGCGCGCGTAACCGGCGACTCGTCGTGGTCGTGGGACGCCGTATTGCCGATCTTCAAGCGCAGCGAGGACCACCATGGCGGTGCGGACGCCTGGCACGGCGCGGGCGGTCCCTGGCGCGTGGAAAAGCAGCGCCTGAAGTGGCAGGTGCTCGAAGCCTTTCGAGAGGCCGCACAGCAATCGGGCATCGCCGCGACCGACGATTTCAACCGTGGCGACAATAGCGGGGTCGGATACTTCGACGTCAATCAAAAACGCGGCGTGCGCTGGAACGCATCGAAGGCATTCTTGCGCCCTGCGCTCGAACGGCCGAACCTAAGCGTCGTCACCGGTGCGCAAGCTCAAAGGCTGACGTTCGATGCGAAACGTTGTACGGGGCTTGCCTACCGGCGTGCGGGTGCGTCGGGCACGCGCGAGTTCGTTGCACGCGCCCGCTGCGAAGTCGTGCTGGCTTCCGGCGCCGTCAATTCGCCGCAATTGCTCGAGCTGTCGGGTATCGGCAATGGAGCGCGCTTGCAGCGCCTCGGCATCGAGGTCGTTCACGATGCACGCGGGGTGGGCGAGAACCTGCAAGACCACCTTCAGTTACGCACAGCCTATCGCGTGCGTGGCGTGCGTACCCTCAATACGATGACGGCACATTGGTGGGGCAAACTGCTCATCGGCATGCAATACGCGCTCTGGCGTAGCGGTCCGATGTCGATGTCGCCTTCTCAATTGGGCGCATTTGCGAAGTCGTCGGAGGACGACGCGTCGATTACGCGCCCCGACATCGAATACCACGTGCAGCCGCTCTCGCTCGATCGCTTCGGCGAACCGCTGCACCGCTTCAACGCGTTCACCGCATCGGCCTGTCAATTGCGACCGACGTCGCGCGGCAGCATCCATATCGAATCGCCGGATCCGTTCGTGCCACCGATGATCGCGCCAAACTATCTGTCGACCGACTACGATCGCCATGTTGCGGCCAACGCGCTGCGGCTCACGCGCCGCATCGTGCAAGCGCCGGCGCTGGCACGCTATGCGCCCGAAGAAATCTTGCCGGGGACGCGCTATCAGACCGAGGAAGAACTCGTGCAGGCCGCGGGTGCCGTGGGTACGACGATCTTCCATCCTGTCGGCACATGTCGCATGGGTACGGCCGACGATCCCGGTGCCGTCGTCGATTCTCGGCTGCGCGTGTTGGGCGTGACCGGGCTGCGGGTGGTCGATGCGTCAGTGATGCCCACCATCACCTCGGGCAATACGAACTCGCCGACGTTGATGATCGCCGAGCGCGCGAGCGACATGATTCGCGCCGATCGTCGTGCGCGCGTTTCGTCCGCGAGCGATGCCAGCACCGCACCGATCGTGACGGCTATGTGACCTACGCGTACGGGTTGTTGCTTACGCAATTAAGCACTAGTGCAAATCCCTATGATTGCGCTGCATCAATGGCGCGACAATGCGCGATGCCGCATGGGGCGGGGCCGAGCTTTCCGCATTGATGCACCATGCCATAAAAGGCGGCCGTCCCGATTACGCGGGGCACACCGCCAGGGATGCAACGCGCACGATATGCGCGTGCGACATGCAGTGTTTCGCCTCACTTCGCATGGAAGGGGACATGATTCTCGGCGACACGATTTTAGAAACGCGCGGGCTGACTAAAGAGTTCAAGGGCTTTACCGCCGTGAACGGTGTGAACCTGCGTGTGCGCCGCGGCTCGATCCATGCGTTGATCGGTCCGAACGGCGCGGGTAAGACGACCTGTTTCAACTTGCTGACGAAGTTTCTCGAGCCGAGCGCAGGGCAGATCGTCTTCAACAATGTCGACATCACGCGCGAGCGTCCCGCTCAGATCGCGCGGCGCGGCATCATTCGCTCGTTCCAGATTTCGGCTGTTTTCCCTCATTTGAGCGTTTTGCAAAATGTGCGCGTGGGCTTGCAGCGCGCCCTGGGCACGTCGTATCACTTCTGGCGCAGTGCAAATACGTTGCATCGTCTCGACGACCGTGCGCACGAGTTGCTCGCTCAAGTGGGGTTGACCGATTTCGCCGATACGCTGACGGTCGAGCTGTCATACGGGCGCAAGCGCGCGCTCGAAATCGCCACGACGCTCGCGATGGAGCCGGAACTCATGCTGCTCGACGAACCGACGCAAGGCATGGGGCATGAAGACGTCGATCGCGTGACGGCGTTGATCAAGAAGGTGTCGGCGGGCCGAACGATCCTCATGGTGGAGCACAACATGAACGTGATCGCGGGTATCTCCGACACCATCACCGTCTTGCAGCGCGGCGAGGTTCTTGCGGAAGGCAGCTACGCCGAGGTATCGAAGAACCCGCTCGTGATGCAGGCTTATATGGGTAGCACCGACGCGGCGTTGACGGGGGCGCACGGATGAATCACACGCAGCCGGAAACCGTTGCCGTGAGCGGCACGAGCGAGGCGCTGGCCGACACGCCGGCCGCATTGACGATCTCGCAGCTGCAAGCCTGGTACGGTGAATCGCACATTTTGCACGGCGTCGATCTAACGGTCAGACGCGGCGAAGTGGTGACCTTGCTCGGGCGCAACGGCGCGGGACGAACGACGACGCTGCGCGCGATCATGGGCCTAACGGGCCGCCGCACGGGCTCGGTGCGCATCGGCGAGCGCGAGACGATCCAGATGTCGACCCATAAGATCGCGCACTGCGGCGTAGGCTATTGCCCCGAAGAGCGCGCGATTTTCTCCAGCCTCTCGTGCGAGGAAAATCTGCTGCTGCCGCCGATGGTCGGCGCGTCGAGCCACGCGATGTCGCTCGACGAAATCTACGAGATGTTCCCGAACTTGAAGGAACGCCGGATGAGCCAAGGCACGCGGCTCTCCGGCGGCGAGCAGCAGATGCTGGCCGTCGCGCGGATTTTGCGCACGGGGGCGAACCTCTTGCTGCTCGACGAAATATCGGAAGGTCTCGCTCCCGTCATTGTCCAAGCGCTGGCGCGCATGATTCTCGCGCTGAAGGCGCGCGGCTACACGATCGTGATGGTCGAGCAAAACTTCCGCTTCGCGGCGCCGCTCGCCGATCGCTTCTATGTGATGGAGCACGGACGCATCGTCGAGCATTTCGTCGCGAGCGAACTGGAAGGCAAAATGCCGGTGCTTCACGACCTGCTGGGCGTTTGATGTTCGGACACAACGGTATTGGGTGTGCACGCATTCGCGAGCGCGCCGCATCCGACGCATGACGAAATAGTTGCACGCACAACCATAAGCGAAGAAGGAGATACCAATGAGGACCAAGTTGCTTGCAAGCGCTGTTCGCACTCTCGCAGTTACCGGTTCGGCACTCGCTTGCGCGGTTGCCGCGCAGCATGCATCGGCGGCCGAAAGCCAAGTCACGATCGGCTTCATCACCGACATGTCGGGCCTCTACGCCGACATCGACGGTAAGGGAGGCGCCACCGCAATTCAAATGGCGATCGACGACTTCGGCGGCAAGGTCAATGGGTTGCCGATCAAGCTGATCACGCAAGATCACCAAAACAAGGCCGACATCGCCGCCTCCACGGCGCGCAAGTGGATCGACACGGAAGGCCTGGACATGCTCGTCGGCGGCACGAATTCGGCGACGGGCTTGGCGATGAACGACGTCATCAAGGACAAGAAGCGTCCGTACTTCTCGATCGGCGCGGGCACGGATGCGCTGACGAACAAGCAATGCACGCCGTACACGGTCCACTACGCCTATGACACGACGGCGCTCGCGCGCGGCACCGGCTCGGCGATCGTCAAGCAAGGCTTCAAGAACTGGTACTTCTTGACCGCCGATTACGCGTTCGGCAAATCGCTCGAGGACAACACGGCCAAGGTGGTCGACGCGAACGGCGGCAAGGTGCTCGGCAACGCGCTGCATCCGCTGTCGGCATCGGACTTCTCCTCGTTCTTGTTGCAAGCGCAATCGTCGAAGGCGCAAGTGCTCGGCCTGGCCAATGCGGGCGGCGACACGGTGAACGCGCTGAAGGCGGCGAAGGAATTCGGCATCACGAAGTCGATGAAGATCGCGGCGCTGCTGATGTTCATCGACGACGTGCATAGCGTCGGCTTGCAGACGGCGCAGGGCCTGTTGCTGACCGACAGCTGGTACTGGGATCAGAACGACAAGTCGCGCGCCTGGGCCGAAAAGTACTTCAAGAAGACGGGCAAGATGCCTTCCAGTCTGCAAGCGGCCGATTACTCGGCGACGATGGATTACCTGAACGCCGTGAAGGCGGTCGGCTCGACCGATCCCGACAAGGTCATGGCGCAATTGCACAGCCAGAAGATCGACGACTTCTACGCGAAGGGTTCGATTCGTCCCGACGGCGTGATGCTTCACGACATGTATCTGTTCCAAGTGAAGACGCCCGCCGAATCGAAGAAGCCTTGGGATTACTACACGTTGAAGGCGACGATTCCGGGCGATCAAGCGTTCGGCACGAAGGCGGAAACGCAGTGCGGTCTGTGGAAGTAAGCGTCCCGATCGCTAGCGTGCGGTAACGACGCGCGCCTCGCGCGCGTCTTTTTCTCTCAGACGGCAGGTTCAATGGATATCTTCGGCATTCCGTTGCAGGCCATGCTGGGCCAGCTCTTGCTCGGGCTTGTCAACGGGTCGTTCTATGCGATCCTGAGCCTCGGGCTGGCCGTGATCTTCGGCATGCTCAACGTCATCAATTTCGCGCACGGCGCCTTGTTCATGCTGGGCGCCATGCTCGCTTGGATGGGCCTGTCCTATTTCGGCCTGTCGTACTGGGTAATGCTCGTGCTGGCGCCCGTCATCGTCGGCATCGTCGGGATCGCCATCGAACGATCGATGCTGCGCTGGCTCTATCGCCTCGATCACTTATACGGGCTCTTGCTGACGTTTGGGCTCACGCTCGTCGTCGAAGGCGTGTTCCGCTCGATCTACGGTTCGTCGGGCCAGCCCTATGACGTGCCGGATTTGCTTGCGGGCGCAACGAACGTGGGCTTCATGTATTTGCCTAACTATCGGGCGTGGGTCGTCGTGGCCTCGCTCGTCGTGTGCTTCGCCACCTGGTTCGTGATCGAGAAGACACGGCTCGGCGCCTACCTGCGCGCGGGAACGGAGAACCCGAAAATCGTCGAAGCGTTCGGCGTGAACGTGCCGCTCATGATTACGCTGACGTACGGCTTCGGCGTGGCGCTCGCCGCGTTCGCCGGCGTGCTGGCCGCACCGGTGATTCAAGTGTCGCCGCTGATGGGCCAGCCGATGATCATCACCGTATTCGCGGTCGTCGTGATCGGCGGGATGGGTTCGATCATGGGCTCGATCCTGACGGGGTTGATGCTCGGTATCGTGGAAGGCCTCACGCGCGTGTTTTATCCGCAAGCTTCGGCCACGGTCGTGTTCGTCGTGATGGCGCTCGTGTTGCTCGTGCGCCCCGCGGGTCTTTTCGGCAAGGAGCGGTGATGCAAAGAAAAGCGCTTTACGCCCTCTTGCTCGTCGGGCTCATCGTGGCGCCGTGGCTCGGCGCCTATCCGGTGTTCGTAATGAAGGTGCTCACGTTCGCGCTGTTTGCGGCCGCCTTCAACTTGCTCATCGGTTATACGGGCCTGCTCTCGTTCGGCCATGCGATGTTTCTGGCCACCGCCGGCTACGTCACGGGCTACGCGATTCAGACGGTCGGTCTCACGCCCGAGCTCGGGGTGCTGGCCGGGACCGCCGCGGCCGCGATACTCGGGCTCGTAGCCGGCTTTTTCGCGATTCGACGGCAGGGCATCTATTTCGCGATGGTCACGCTCGCGCTCGCGCAACTCGTCTACTTCATCTTCCTGCAAGCACCGTTTACGGGCGGCGAGGACGGCCTGCAAGGCGTGTCGCGCGGCAAGTTGTTCGGACTCCTGAGCTTATCGTCGGATCTGACGCTTTATTACGTGGTGCTCGTCGCGATGGTGCTGGCCTTCTTGTTGATCGTGCGCGTCGTTCATTCGCCGTTCGGCCAGGTGCTGACGGCGATTCGCGAGAACGAGCCGCGTGCGATCTCGCTCGGCTACGACACGGACCGCTTCAAGCTGCTGGCATTTGTGCTCTCCGCCGCGATCGCGGGTTTCGCGGGTGCGCTCAAGGTGCTCGTGCTGGGCTTCGAGACGCTCGGCGACGCCTACTGGACGATGTCGGGCCTCGTCATTCTCATGACGCTCGTAGGCGGCATGGGCACGCTGTTCGGGCCGCTCGTGGGGGCTGCGCTCGTCGTGACGCTCGAGGAACGGCTAGGCGATATCGGTGGCGCCCTTGCGGCCGTGACGCACATCGACTGGTTCAATTCGCTCGGCGATTCGACGACGATCGTGATCGGTATCGTCTTTATCGCTTGCGTGTTGGCATTTAGACGCGGAATCGTGGGCGAGATCGTCGCCCGCGTGCGGCCGTTGCGCGGGTGAGAAGGGCCGGGATGGGGCGATTGCGCTGCGGCGCGCCATGGCTTGCCCGCGCGGCTCTTGCACGATCGCAGGGCGTGCGGAGCCTTGGGGCCTTGCGGCTCGGCGGCGATGCGGCGCCCGACGGCTCGATCGGCCGGCCTGAAACGATGCGTGCTTGCTCGAATTGTGTGCTGCTATGCACCACTAGGGAAAGTGCTAGGTTGTGGGAGAAGACGGGGTTGTTTAATCTTCGTCTCAGTTCTGATGCACCGAATTTGCAGGTGGAGAACGAGGAGACAATCGAGGCACTCAGTGCCCGGACGGAAGCGCTGTTGGATGGTATCCAACAGCGCTTTTCATTTGTGCATTCACAAGACGCATTCCCGATCGCATTCGCCGATCGATGCGTCCACGCCTTTTCGCATCGGCCGCGCATCGCGCCATCTTCCCGCGTTTCATCGATACCCGCGAAACACGTCCGCTGCGGTCGCGTTCGTCGTGCGCATTTTTTCTTTTTGCGTGTCTTTTTTTTGTTGTTCCCGCGCGGCATTGAGGGCTCGCGCCGACGCGATCGGCTACGATCAAGCGGTGGGTGCGTTCGCCCACGCGAATCCGTATTCGCAGCACCAGCGATAGAGCCGGCCGATGAGCCGGCAATGACAACGCGCTTTCTCGCGAAAGCATCAGGAGATCAGTAATGACGATGAAGCAATGGGTACGCGGCAGCTTGGCATTGACGATGATGTGCGCGGCGAGCGCTGCGTTCGCTCAAGTGAAGATCGGCGTCGTGCTGTCGACGACGGGACCGGCCGCCTCGCTCGGTATTCCCGAGAAAAATACGATCGCATTGCTGCCTAAGGAGATCGGCGGCAAGAGCGTGCAGTACATCGTGCTCGACGACGGTTCCGACACCGGTAAGGCCGTGCAGGACGTGCACAAACTGATCGATGAGGATCATGTGGACGCGATCGTCGGTTCCACCGTGACGCCGAATTCGCTTGCCATGCTCGATCCGACGTCGGCTGCGAAGACGCCCATGATTTCGTTGGCGGCATCGGCGAAGATCGTGGAACCGATGGACGACAAGCGTAAATGGGCCTTCAAGACGCCTCAGAACGACGGCTTGATGGCCAACGCGATCGCCGATTACATGGCTAAGCACGGGGTGAAGACGGTCGGCTTCATCGGTTTTTCCGATGCCTACGGCGAGAGCTGGAATGCGGAGTTCGCGAAAGCGGCGAGCGCCGATCATCTGAAGGTGGTGGCGAACGAGAAGTTCAACCGCACGGACGCTTCGGTCACGGGCCAGGTGCTGCGCCTGATGAGCGCGAATCCCGACGCCGTACTGGTGGCGGGCTCGGGTACGCCCGCGGCACTGCCGGCGAAGGAGCTCAAGTCGCGCGGCTATAAGGGCAAGGTCTATCAGACGCACGGCGTGGCCAACAACGACTTCCTGCGCGTGTGCGGCAAGGACTGCGAGGGCGAGATTTTGCCGTCGGGTCCGGTGCTCGTCGCCGATCAACTCCCGGACAGCAACCCCGTGAAGCAATCGGCGCTGGCCTACAAGAATGCGTATGAGAAGGCCTACGGCGCGGGCAGCGTCGTCACGTTCGGCGGCCATGCTTGGGATGCGGGGCAGATGTTGCAGCGTGCGATTCCCGAGGCGCTCAAAAAGGCTCAGCCGGGTACGGAGGCCTTCCGTTCGGCGCTGCGCGATGCACTGGAGAGCATCAAGGAGCTGCCGATCTCGCAAGGCATCATGAATACGTCGCCGGCCAACCACAACGGGCTCGATCAGCGCGCCCGCGTGATGGTGGAGGTGGTCGACGGCAAGTGGAAGCTGCTGGGCGACTGACGTCACGGCCGGGCGGCAGCCGCGCTGCCCGCTCGGCTCATTGCTTACCTTGTGCCGAACCCGGCACGTTCGTGCCGCGCACCGAGTGTCGGTGCACGGCGCTTCCTTTGACTTCCGTCGATTCGTAGAGTCGTAGGTACAGGGCTCAAACCAGCATGGATTTATCGATTGCGGCGATCCTCGCGCAAGACGGCATCACGACCGGGGCGATCTATGCGCTGCTCGCGCTGGCGCTCGTGCTCGTCTTTTCCGTCACCCGTGTCATCTTCATCCCGCAAGGGGAGTTCGTTTCATACGGCGCATTGACGCTTGCCGCGTTGCAGGCGGCCAAGCTCCCGGCCACCGCTATTTTGTTGCCGGTGCTCGGGGCGGCCTGTTTCGTCTTGGAGGTTGCGGCGCTCGTCCGGCATCCGGAGCGGCGACGCCACGCGCCACGCGCACTAACGTCGCTCGCGAGCCGCTATCTGCTGGGCCCGATCGCCGTCTATGCGATTGCGCAGCACACCTATGCGCTCGCCTTGCCGATGGCGGCGCAGATCGCGCTGACGCTTGCGATCGTCGTGCCGATGGGGCCGTTCATCTATCGTTTGGCCTATGAGCCGCTGGCGGAGGCAAGTACGCTGCTGCTTCTGATCGTCGCCGTGGCGGTGCACTTCGCTATGGTCGGCGTGGGCCTGCTCATGTTCGGCGCCGAAGGCTCGCGCACGACGGCGTTTTCCGATGCGTCGTTCAGCATCGGCGGCGTGTCGATTTCCGGCCAAAGCGTTTGGGTCGTGGTGACCGCGCTGATCATGATCGTCGGGTTGTATCTGTTCTTCGATCGTACGATCTCGGGCAAGGCGCTGCGCGCAACGTCGGTCAACCGGCTCGGTGCGCGGCTCGTGGGGATCGGAACGGCGCAGGCGGGCAGGCTGGCATTCACGCTCGCCGCGGGGCTCGGCGTGCTGTGCGGCATTCTCGTCGCACCGTTGACGACGATTTATTACGACTCCGGTTTCTTGATCGGATTGAAGGGATTCGTCGGCGCAATCATCGGCGGACTTGTCAGCTATCCACTCGCGGCGGCCGGCTCGATTCTCGTCGGGTTGCTCGAATCGTATTCGTCGTTCTGGGCAAGCGCATACAAAGAGGTGATCGTTTTCACCCTCATCATCCCGGTGCTGCTGTGGCGCAGCTTGGTCACCGTGCACGTCGAAGAAGAGGAGGAGTGAGCGATGAAGCGCTTATTCTCGGGCATGAAGCCATTCTGGGCATTTCTCGTCATCCTGTTCGCGTTGCCGGTGTTGCCGCATCCGCTGCACGTCTCCGAGTACTGGATCACGCTGCTGAACTACATCGGCTTGTATTCGATCGTCGCGCTCGGGCTCGTGTTGCTGACAGGCGTGGGCGGCATGACGAGCTTCGGCCAAGCGGCGTTCGTCGGCGTCGGCGCCTATGCGACGGCTTATCTGACGACGCAATTCGGCGTTTCGCCGTGGATCGCGCTCATCGTCGGTATCGCGCTGACAGCGCTCGTCGCGCTCGTCATCGGCGCCGTGACGATGCGTCTGTCGGGGCACTTCCTGCCGCTCGGGACGATCGCCTGGGGCCTGTCGTTGTATTACCTGTTCGGCAACCTCGAAGCGCTCGGCAAATACGACGGCATCAACGGCATCCCCGCATTGAGCGTGCTAGGCGTGTCGTTGCAGTCGGGCCGCGGCATCTACTACCTGATCTGGCTCGTCGTGCTCCTCGCCGTCGTTTCGATTCAGAACTTGCTGAATAGCCGGCCCGGGCGGGCGATCCGGGCATTGCGCGGCGCGGGGGTGATGGCTGAGGCCATGGGTGTGAACACCGGATGGATGCGCGTCATCATCTTTGTGTACGCGGCCGTGCTCGCAGCGATCTCGGGGTTCCTCTACGCGCATCTGCAAGGCGCTGTAAACCCGACACCGTTCGGTCTCAATCACGGGATCGAATATCTGTTCATGGCCGTCGTCGGCGGCGTCGCGCATGTCTGGGGTGCGATTCTGGGGGCAGTGATCCTCACCGTCGTCCAAGATTATCTCCAGTCGGTTTTGCCGATCTTGCTCGGGCAAAGCGGCAACTTCGAGGTCATCGTCTTCGGTGTGTTGATGGTGGCGCTGCTTCAGTATGCGAGGCAGGGCGTTTGGCCGTTCGTCGCTCGCTGGTTTCCGCGCGGTCCGCGTGCGCGTACGCCTGAACGGGCGGAGGCGTTGCCGCGGCGGGCCAAACCGGCGCAGGGCGAGCCGCTGCTGGTCGTCGATCGGGCGCGCAAGGAGTTCGGCGGGCTCGTGGCCGTGAACGACGTGAGCTTCGACGTGCAGGCGGGGCAAATCGTTGGGCTGATCGGCCCGAACGGCGCAGGCAAGTCGACGACGTTCAACCTCGTCACCGGAGTCTTGCAGGCGACGCGTGGTGAGATTCATTTCCGCGGCGAGCGTATCGATGCGCTCAATTCACGTGAAATCGCCAAGCGCGGTATCGGCCGGACGTTTCAGCACGTCAAGCTGCTGCCGACGATGACCGTGCTCGAGAACGTCGCCATCGGCGCGCATTTGCGCGGCTCCAGCGGCGTCTGGCGCAGCTTGGCGCGGCTCAACGTACCCGAGGAAGAGCGGCTGCTGTTCGAGGCCGCCGAGCAGGTCCGTCGGGTTGGGCTGGAGCAGCATATGTATGACGAAGCGGGCTCGCTTGCGCTCGGTCAGCAGCGAATCTTGGAAATCGCTCGGGCACTGTGTTGCGATCCGACGTTGCTGTTGCTCGACGAGCCGGCGGCCGGCTTGCGGTACAAGGAGAAGCAACAGCTCGCGGAGCTGCTGCGCAAGCTGAAGGCGGAGGGGATGAGCGTGCTGCTCGTCGAGCACGATATGGATTTCGTGATGAATCTCGCCGATCGTTTGGTGGTCATGGAGTTCGGTACGCGCATCGCACATGGGCTACCCGAGGACGTTCAGAACGATCCGGCTGTCGTCGAAGCGTATCTAGGCGGGGTGGAGTAATGAACGAAACGACGACTATGCCGATCCTGTCGGTGTCCGGACTATCCGTGCGCTACGGGAAGGTCGAGGCACTCCATGACATCTCGATCGAGGTCCGGCCCGGACAAATCGTCAGCGTGATCGGGCCGAACGGCGCGGGCAAGTCCACGCTGCTCAATGCCGTAATGGGCGCGCTGCCGAGCAGTGGGCACACGAGCGGCCCCGTGCGTTATCGAGGCGAGGACGTGGGTGCGCTGCCGGTCGAAAAGCGCGTGGACCGCGGGATGTGCCTCGTGCCGGAAAAGCGCGAGCTGTTCGCGACGATGACGGTCGAGGACAATCTCGTGCTCGGCGCTTATCGCCGGAAGCGGGCCGGCGAGCGAGACTTCCTCGATCAACTCGAGCCCGTCTTCGAGCGTTTTCCGCGCTTGAAGGAGCGGCGCAAGCAGGCAGCGGGCACGCTATCGGGCGGCGAACGCCAGATGCTGGCGCTGGGCCGCGCGTTGATGGGCAAGCCGGATTTATTGATGCTCGATGAACCGAGCTTGGGACTCGCACCGCTGATCGTGAAGGAGATCTTTCACATCATCAGCGCGTTGCGGAGCACCGGTGTGGCCACGCTGCTGATCGAGCAGAATGCTCGGGCGGCGCTCCAGATCTCCGACTACGGGTACGTGCTCGAAACCGGGGAGCTCGCGCTGGAAGGTGAGGCCGATTCGTTGGCTCGCAACCCACGTGTCATCGAGACCTATCTCGGACTGGCTAAGAAGACGGCCTGATCCGCAGCCCGGGGAGTCGACGCGTGGCTATAGTCGCGCGTCGTCCTTCCGGGCTTTCATCTTCTTAGAGGCTGGCGCCGTCCACGGCCATCGGCTTCAATCTATCCAAATCCACCCCATCGAGACACCTTACGTTGATCGCGGCTGTCTTTTGCCCGCTCGGTGCCACGCCGAACGCGAATGCTTCGACGCCGCATCGACGACAAAATTGGTGGTGAATGGCGTGCTTGTGGAATAGATATTCGCTGGTGTCATTTTCGCCTCGACGCCAGTTGAACTGGTCCCCTTGGGCGAAAGCCCAAATGAAGCCGCGCTTCTTGCAGATCGAACAGTTGCAGACGATGGTCTGGTCTAGATCGAGTTGAACGTCGAATTGGACGTCTCCGCAGTGACATGCGCCGGTATAGGGTTTGACTGCCATCGTTACCTCCTTATCTGTGCGTCGAACTGACGATTGTGGCATGGCCGGCTGTCACTTCTTGTCAGCTGATTTCGTAGTCGGCGAAGGAGCGCTTCCGGCGGCAAAGGCGACTCGATTCGTGATGTTCCACGTGAAACATGATCGATCTGTTCGGGCGTGAAACGGTGATATTTGTAAATCATCGGCGTTCGTTCGTTTGGCGAGTCCGCCTCGTGCACGATCCCCGCTATAATTTCGCGCATACATTTTCCCGACAGGCCCATGCACTTCGCGTCGCGTGGGATCGCCATGCTTTATCCCACAGAATTTGACGTAATCGTCGTCGGCGGAGGTCACGCCGGCACGGAAGCCGCTTTGGCCTCCGCCCGCATGGGCGCAAAGACACTGCTGCTGACCCACAACATCGAAACGCTTGGCCAGATGAGCTGTAATCCGTCGATCGGCGGTATCGGCAAGGGCCACCTCGTCAAAGAGGTCGACGCGCTGGGCGGCGCGATGGCGGCTGCCACCGACGAAGGCGGGATCCAATTCCGGATCCTCAACTCGTCGAAGGGGCCCGCGGTACGGGCCACCCGCGCCCAGGCCGATCGCATCCTTTATAAGGCGGCAATCCGCCGTCGGCTCGAAAACCAGCCGAATCTGAGCTTGTTCCAGCAAGCGGTGGAGGATCTGATTGTCGAGGGCGATCGCGTCGTTGGCGCCGTGACCCAGGTGGGTGTTCAGTTTCGTGCGCGTGCCGTCGTGCTGACGGCCGGTACGTTCCTCGATGGGAAGATCCACGTCGGACTGAACAACTACACGGGTGGGCGTGCAGGCGATCCGGCTGCGGTGTCGCTGTCGGGCCGGCTGAAAGAGTTGAAGCTGCCGCAGGGTCGCCTTAAGACGGGTACGCCGCCGCGTATCGACGGCCGGACCATCGATTTCTCGAAGCTCGAAGAGCAACCCGGCGACCTCGATCCCATTCCGGTGTTTTCGTTTTTGGGTCGGGCGGAACAACACCCACAGCAGTTGCCGTGCTGGGTCACGCATACGAATGAGCAAACCCACGACATCATTCGAAGCGGTCTCGATCGCTCGCCGATGTACACGGGCGTGATCGAAGGGGTAGGGCCGCGGTACTGCCCATCGATCGAAGATAAGATTCACCGCTTCGCGTCGAAAGCATCGCATCAGATCTTCCTCGAACCCGAAGGGCTGACGACGAACGAGTTCTATCCGAACGGCATCTCGACCAGCCTTCCGTTTGACGTTCAGCTGGATCTCGTGCATTCGATGCAGGGACTCGAGAGCGCGCATATCTTGCGCCCCGGCTACGCGATCGAATATGACTACTTCGACCCCCGGGGCTTGAAGGCGTCGCTCGAAACGAAGGCGATACGCGGACTATTCTTCGCCGGACAGATCAACGGTACGACGGGGTACGAAGAGGCAGCGGCCCAGGGGCTGCTCGCCGGCATCAATGCCGGTCTCTACGTCCAAGAAAAGGAGGCCTGGTGCCCGCGGCGGGATCAAGCTTATCTGGGCGTACTCGTCGATGACCTGGTTACTCGCGGCGTTTCTGAGCCCTATCGGATGTTCACGAGCCGGGCGGAGTATCGGCTGAGCCTTCGCGAAGACAACGCGGACATGCGTTTGACCGAGATCGGGCGCGAACTCGGCGTCGTGGACGACATACGTTGGGATGCATTCTGTCGAAAGCGTGACGCTGTTTCACGTGAAACAGAACGTCTTCGTGCGACGTGGGTCAATCCGAAGACCCTGTCTGCCGAAGAGGCAACCGCGTTGCTAGGCAAACCGATCGATCACGAATACAACCTCGCTGATTTGCTGCGCCGTCCGGGTGTGACCTATGACGGTATCTGCGGTTTGCGAGAGGGCGCTTGCGGCCCCGACGCGCCGCTCGCCGAAGACCCGGTTCTTCTCGGCCAGATCAAGGAGCAGATCGAGATCGGCGTGAAGTACCAGGGCTACATCGAGCGTCAAGCTGACGAAATCGAACGCAACGAGGCCAACGAAAGTACGCGGCTACCCGAAGGCATCGACTACTCGGTCGTTCGTGGGCTTTCATTCGAAGCGGGCCAGAAGCTGAACCAATTCCGCCCTGAGACGATCGGTCAAGCCTCGCGCATCTCCGGGATCACGCCTGCTACGATTTCACTGTTGATGGTTCATTTGAAGAAGGGACTGGGGCGGCGAGCGACGGCGGAGTCGGCTTCGGTCGCAGGTAACGGGGGCGATTCGGCTCCCGATGCCCAATGACGGCGTCGCGCGCCCGCGGGGCGCATTCGAATGACCGAGCTTCTTGGTTGGATCTCCTGCGCGCCGGAGCGAGCGAGCTCGGCGTCGCGCTCACCGATACGCAGTTCGATCAGCTGCTCGATTACGTTGCTTTGTTGGCGAAGTGGAACGCCGTCTATAACCTGACGGCGATTCGCGATCCGCGACAAATGCTGATCCAGCACATTCTCGATTCGCTTTCGATCGTGCCGCATTTGGCGGCGCGAAACGGACAGACGATCCTCGATGTCGGATCGGGCGGCGGATTGCCCGGCATCGTCCTCGCGATCGCGTTTCCCGACCGCAAGGTGACCTTGAACGACATCGTCCAGAAAAAGACAGCGTTCCAGGCGCAGGCGAAGGCGGAACTGAAGCTAGAGAACCTGTCGGTCGTCACGGGGCGTGTCGAGCAGCTTCGTCCGGGTATCGAAGTGCCCGGAAAATTCGATGCAATCGTCTCGCGCGCATTCGCAGAGCTCGCCGATTTCGTTACACTTGCGCGTCATTTGGTAAACGAGCAGGGCTCCATCTGGGCGATGAAGGGTGTCAGGCCCGATGCCGAGATCGAGCGGTTGCCGGTGGGCTCGCGTGCGGCTGAAATCGTGCAATTGCGAGTCCCGTTCCTCGACGCCGAGAGACATCTCGTGGAAGTCGTGTTCGATTGAGCGATTTCCCTGCAACAACGTCCGCAGTGCAACGGCAGTAACTAGGATCTCCGAACGATGGCAAAAATCTTCTGCGTGGCCAACCAAAAGGGCGGTGTCGGCAAGACGACGACGGCGGTGAATCTCGCCGCCAGTCTCGCTTCGCAGGGGCAGCGCGTCCTGTTGATCGATCTCGATCCGCAGGGCAATGCGACGATGGGAAGCGGGATCAACAAAGCCGAATGCGAAAACACCGTCTACGAGGTGCTTGTCGACGGTCTGTCCGTCGCCGATGCGCGGATCAAGTCCGAGGCCGTGTCGTACGACGTCCTGCCGGCGAATCGTGAGCTCGCGGGCGCCGAAATCGAACTCGTTAGCGTCGATAATCGCGAAAGGCAATTGAAAGCAGCGCTCGCAGCCGTCGCCGACGATTACGACTTCGTGCTGATCGATTGCCCCCCGGCGTTGTCGCTGCTAACGCTGAACGCGTTGTGTGCGGCGCACGGCGTCGTCATTCCGATGCAGTGCGAGTACTTCGCGCTCGAAGGTTTGTCCGACCTCGTGAACACGATCAAGCAGGTTCATGCGAACCTCAATCGCGATTTGAAGGTCATCGGCTTGCTGCGCGTGATGTTCGATCCGCGTATCACGTTGCAGCAGCAGGTATCGGATCAGCTCAAGGAACACTTCGGCGACAAGGTGTTCGATGCGGTGATCCCGCGCAACGTCCGCTTGGCCGAGGCGCCGAGCTACGGGTTGCCGGGCGTGGTATTCGATCGCGCGTCGCGCGGTGCGCAAGCCTACGTGCAGTTCGGCGCCGAAATGATTGAACGCGTGCGCGCGCTATGAGTACTGTGCGGCGCGATAAGAAAGCGGATCGAGGAAATGCGATGAATGCCGTAGCGAAAAAGAAGGGATTGGGACGTGGGTTGGAAGCGCTGCTGGGCGGTAGCGCCGATATCACGACGGCGGTGCGCAGCGAGGGGCAGCCGAGCGTGCTGCCGCTCGGCAGGTTGCAGGCCGGCAAGTATCAGCCGCGTACGCGCATGGACGAGGGCAGTTTGCAGGAATTGGCGGCCAGCATCCGTGCACAGGGTGTGATGCAGCCGATTCTCGTGCGTCCGGTTTCGGCGGAGAAATTCGAAATCATCGCGGGCGAGCGACGCTTTCGCGCAGCGCATATCGCAGGCCTTGCGGAAGTGCCGGTGCTCGTCAAGGACGTGCCCGATCAAGCCGCCGCCGCGATGGCGCTCATCGAAAACATCCAGCGCGAAGATCTCAATCCGCTCGAAGAAGCACAGGGCATCCAACGTCTCTTAGACGAATTCGACTTCACGCACGAACAAGCGGCCGAGTCGGTGGGGCGTTCGCGCAGCGCCGTCTCGAACCTGCTGCGCTTGCTCAATCTCGCGTATCCCGTGCAGACGATGCTGCTCGCCGGCGACCTCGACATGGGGCATGCCCGCGCGTTGCTCGCGGTCGATTCGGCGACGCAGATTACGCTTGCCAATCAAGTCGTCAACAAGCGCATGTCCGTGCGTGAAACCGAGCGACTCGTGACCGCGACGACGAAGGCCGAACCGGCCGTCAAAGCACGCGCGAATCAAGACGGCGGCCGCGATACGCGTCGCCTCGAAGAAGAGTTGTCGGATCTGCTCTCGGCTGCCGTCAAGATCAAGCTCGGCCGGCGCGGGCGAGGGCAGTTGCAGATCGAATTCGGCGATCTCGACGCGCTTGACGGCATTCTTGCGCGTTTGCGCGGCGGTCCGTCGGTTTGACGGTGGCGCTTTTCTTGCACGCGGCTCGCTCGCGTTCTCATTCGAATCTGCTCCACACATGCCGACTGTAGACGATGCGCGCGAGACTCGCGCGAGCTTGCCGCGTAAAGTCGTTTCGTTCGCACTTAAAGAGCCGGTACTGACGATTCTTGTGGTCGTGCTCGCGGTGCTTCAGTGCGTGCGGCCGCAACCTTGGGTCCGATTGCCGTCGATGGTCGATTGGCCGACCGTGCTGACGCTTGCGGGGCTCTTGATGCTGACGAAGGCGATCGAGTTGTCCGGTCTCTTGATGTGGCTCGCGCATCGCGTCGTGCATCATGTCCGTTCTGAGCGTGCGCTCGCGTGCTTGCTGATCGGTCTCGCCGCGGGGCTCTCGATGTTCGTGACGAACGATGTTGCGCTGTTCGTCGTCATCCCGCTCGTCCTCTCGCTGCATGCCCTGACGCCGTTGCCCGTCAAGCGGCTGACGATTTTCCTCGCGCTGGCCGTCAATGCCGGTTCGATCCTCACGCCGCTCGGCAATCCGCAGAACCTTTTCTTATGGCAAGTCGGCGGCGTCTCGTTCGGGCGTTTCGTCTGGGCATTGGCACCGCTGTGCGCGACGTTGACCGCCATGTTGTATGCGTTGGCCTTTTTCGCGTTCAAGCCCAAGGCCCTCGATCTATCGAAAGACGCGGCGAAAGAGCGGGTCGATCGCGCTTATGCCGGCGTCGCGGCCGTTCTGTTCGTCGCGTTCGTGCTGCTCGCGGATTCGCATCACGCGGGAATAGGACTCATCGGCGTGGCAGGCGGCTTTTTGTTGTGGCGACGCGACGCCGTCCTAAAAATCGACTGGGCGTTGCTGCTGATTTTCGTGCTGATGTTTATCGTCCTGCGCAGTGTGGCCGAGTTGCCCTGGGTACACGATACGGTCGCGCGGTTGGGCCTTCGTTCCGCCCAGCGTGCCTATTTCGCGGGGGCGATTTTGTCGCAGGCCATCAGCAACGTGCCGGCCGCGATCATGCTGGCCGAGTTCACGAAGGACTGGCGAGCGCTGGCGTTCGGCGTCAGCGTGGGCGGCTTTGGCATTGCGATCGGGTCGCTGGCCAATCTCATCGCGGTGCGGCTCTCGAAAACGCGCGGCGTTTGGTTGCCGTTCCATCTCATTTCGATTCCTTTCTGGCTCGTTGCGACCGGGCTCGGCGCATGGCTCATCGAGCACGTTTGACGATCGCGCCGTCCGCGTTCGCATGCGGTTTCCGGCGCCTTTCGGTTTAGTCAGATCAGCGGGCCGCGCACCCGCGCCGGGCGTCGTTTCCAAGCAGTTTTTTGTCGCGGCTAAAGTCTTGAATCGCCTGCAACTATCGCTTACAATCGCCCGGATTTATTAGCTAGGCAGCCCCGTAAGCACTGCGAAAGCTTCGGGTTGGAAAATGGGTTTTGCAGGATAGGGCGATGGCGGATCGAGAGCCGGGCACAAGGCACGACGAACGCGCGCGACACGATCCTTCTTCCGCTCGCGCCGTAGGTCGTTCGGAAACGTTCGACGATGCGTGGGATGCCGAGCAGCAAGATAAAAATTTCGTTCCGCTCACGCGGGCCGAGGCTGAGAAGCTCTTCGGCTCGGACGTGAGCCGCCCCTCGCGCGTCACGCCGTTCAAGGTGGTGAAAGCGCAAGTGGTTTTGTCCCTGGTCGTCACGCTGGTCTGGTGGCTGTTTTATAAGCCGCCGGGTCCTGCTGCGCTGTCGGCCTTGTTGGGCGGAGCGATATGCTGGGTGCCGAGCGCATTGTTCGCGGCACGTTTGAAAGGAGCGGGCGGCGCCGGATCGATCCTGACTTGGATGATCGGCGAGATGCTCAAGATGGGGGTGACGGTTGCGATGTTCGTCGCGGTAGCCGTCTGGTATCACGGCGTGCAGTGGTTGCCGCTGCTCGTGACCTTCCTTGTCACGCTTCAAACGTACTGGTTGGCGCTCGCTTGGCGCTGAGGTTGATGATGGGATGACGGTGGACGGCCGGCGTACGCAGCGATCAGCGCGGCGCGGCCGCGTTCGCGCGACGCCTCGGGCGCGTGCGGACCCCGAACGATTTTCGACAATTTAGGTGGCAATAAACGATATGGCAGCTACAGAAAGCACGCACTTGGATCCGTCCGAGTACATCTCGCACCACTTGCAAAACTTCGCCACCGGGCACCAGACGTCGATCATCGACATGCACGTCTTGAACATCGACACGCTGTTCTGGTCGATCGTGTGCGGTCTCGTGACCATCTTCATTCTGCGCGTGGCTGCGCGCAATGCGACGCCCGGCGTTCCCGGCCGTTTCCAGTGCGCGATCGAGATGCTCGTCGAGATGGTCGAAGACCAATCGAAGGCGATCATTCACGGCAATCGCACGTTCATCGCTCCGCTGGCCTTGTTCGTATTCGTCTGGGTCGCGCTGATGAACTCGCTCGACTTCGTCCCCGTGGATCTTCCGGGCCGCATTATCGGCTGGGTCGGTCTGTCCGGCATCATCTCGCACCACCGCCTCGTCCCCACGGCCGATCTGAACGGCACGTTCGGGATCGCGCTCGGCGTGTTCGTGTTGATGATCTATTACAACTTCAAGATCAAGGGCGCGGGCGGCTTCATTCATGAGCTGCTGTCGGCCCCGTTCGGCGCGCATCCTCTGCTGTGGATCCCGAACCTTGCACTGAACATCATCGAGTTCGTCGCCAAGACGGTTTCGCTCGCGTTGCGGTTGTTCGGCAACATGTACGCGGGTGAGCTGCTGTTCTTGCTTATCGCTTTGCTCGGCAGCATCTGGACGTTCGGCGCGGACACGACGGTGCTCGGCTTCATCGGCCACGTGATCGCAGGCAGCGTTTGGGCGATCTTCCACATCCTGATCGTCCTGTTGCAAGCGTTCATCTTCATGATGCTGACGCTCGTGTACATCGGCCAGGCGCACGACAAGCACTGATTCGCAAGGCTCGTCGCGCGATTGCAGATTCGTTTTTCGTTCTTTAAATCCAGTTCCAAAAAGTCTTTTACAAAGGAGTGATCATGCAAGCTTTCATCGCCAACATCCAAGGTCTGACCGCCATCGGTATCGGCATCATCATCGGCCTGGGTGCAATCGGCGCCTGTATCGGTATCGGCCTGATGGGCGGCAAGTACATCGAAGCTTGCGCACGTCAACCTGAACTGATGAACCCGCTGCAAACCAAGATGTTCCTCTTGGCTGGTCTGATCGACGCGGCGTTCCTGATCGGCGTCGGTGTGGCAATGCTGTTTGCGTTCGCGAACCCGCTGCTCTCGAAGTTGGCAGGCTAAGGTTTCTCGGAAGTTTGCGCCGTGGCTTGGCAATGGGCGGCGCAGGGGCGAAACGACAGGCTTCGGGCGCTGATCGAACGTAACGTCGATGAGCGCCTTGCCGTTTCACTTTCCGATATAGCAACGTTTAAGGAAACACCGTGAATCTCAACGCAACCCTGTTTGCGCAAATGGTCGTGTTCCTGATCCTCGCGTGGTTCGTGATGAAGTTCGTGTGGCCGCCGATGGTCCACGCGCTCGACGAACGCGCGAAGAAGATCGCGGACGGCCTTGCAGCAGCTGAAAAGGGCAAGACGGAACTCGAAGCTGCCCACAAGCGCGTCGATCAGGAACTCGCGCAGGCCCGCAACGACGGCCAGCAACGTATCGCCGACGCGGAAAAGCGCGCGCTCGCCGTGGCCGAGGAAATCAAGGCCAATGCGCAAGCGGAAGCCGTCCGCATCATCGCCCAGGCCAAGGCCGAAGCCGACCAGCAAGTCGTGAAGGCGCGCGAAACGCTGCGTGCCGAAGTGGCGACGCTGGCGGTCAAGGGCGCCGAGCAGATCCTGAAGCGTGAAGTCGATCAAGCGGCGCATGCGCAACTGCTCAATCAACTGAAAGCCGAGCTCTGATCATGGCCGAACTTGCAACCATCGCCCGTCCCTACGCAGAGGCGCTGTTCGGCGTCGCCGAAGGCGGTGACCTCGCTGCTTGGTCCGCTCTCGTGCAGGAGCTGGGCCAGGTTGCGCGTCTGCCCGAGCTCATGTCGGTCGCCTCGAGCCCGAAGGTGAGCCGTGCACAGGTCGTCGACCTGCTGCTCGCAGCAGCCAAGTCGTCGCCGAAGGATTCGCCGCAAGCGAAGAACTTCGTGCAGATGCTGGTCGACAATCACCGTCTCTCGCTGCTGCCCGAAATCGCCGTCCAGTTCGAAGAACTGAAAAACGCTCGCGAAGGCGCGGCCGACGCGCTGATCGTCAGCGCGTTCCCGCTGCAAGAGGCCCAGCTCGCCGATCTCGTCGCGAGTCTCACGCGCAAGTTTGGGCGCAAGCTCAAGCCGACGGTTGAAGTCGATGCATCGCTGATCGGGGGCGTTCGCGTCACCGTCGGCGACGAAGTGCTCGACACCTCGGTTCGCGCACGGCTCGCCGACATGCGCACGGCGCTGACCGCGTAAAGCGGAGCGCTCGCGCACGGCACGCAACAGAATTGACTATCAGGAGCGAATAATGCAACTCAATCCCTCTGAGATCAGCGAGCTGATCAAGAGCCGGATCCAGGGCCTTGAAGCGAGCACGGACGTTCGCAACCAGGGCACCGTGATCTCCGTGACCGACGGTATCGTGCGCATTCACGGCCTGTCGGACGTGATGCAAGGCGAAATGCTCGAATTCCCGGGCAACACGTTCGGTCTCGCACTGAACCTCGAGCGCGACTCGGTCGGCGCCGTGATTCTCGGTGAATACGAACACATCTCGGAAGGCGACATCGTCAAGACGACGGGCCGCATTCTCGAAGTGCCGGTGGGTCCCGAACTGGTCGGCCGCGTGGTCGACGCACTCGGCAACCCGATCGACGGCAAGGGCCCGATCAACGCGAAGATGACCGACGCGGTCGAGAAGATCGCCCCGGGCGTGATTTGGCGTAAGTCGGTGTCGCAGCCGGTGCAAACGGGTCTGAAGTCGATCGACTCGATGGTGCCGATCGGCCGCGGCCAGCGCGAGCTGATCATCGGCGACCGCCAGTGCGGCAAGACGGCCGTGGCCGTCGACGCGATCATCAATCAGAAGGGCAAAGACCTCGTCTGTATTTATGTCGCGATCGGCCAAAAGGCTTCGTCGATCATGAACGTCGTGCGCAAGCTCGAAGAATCGGGCGCGATGGAGTACACGATCGTCGTGGCGGCGTCGGCTTCGGAATCGGCTGCGATGCAATACCTCGCACCGTACTCGGGCTGCACGATGGGCGAATACTTCCGCGATCGCGGCCAAGACGCCCTCATCATTTATGACGATTTGACCAAGCAAGCTTGGGCGTATCGCCAAATCTCGCTGCTGCTGCGCCGCCCGCCGGGCCGCGAAGCCTATCCCGGCGACGTGTTCTATCTGCACTCGCGTCTGCTCGAGCGCGCCGCGCGCGTGTCGGAAGAGTACGTCGAGAAGTTCACGAACGGCGAAGTGAAGGGCAAGAGCGGTTCGCTGACGGCACTGCCGGTCATCGAAACGCAAGCAGGCGACGTGACGGCATTCGTTCCGACGAACGTGATCTCGATCACGGACGGCCAGATCTTCCTCGAAACCGACTTGTTCAACGCCGGTATCCGTCCCGCGATCAACGCGGGCGTGTCGGTGTCGCGCGTCGGTGGCGCCGCGCAAACGAAGGTCGTGAAGAAGCTGTCGGGCGGTATCCGTACCGACTTGGCGCAGTATCGTGAACTCGCCGCGTTCGCGCAGTTCGCGTCGGATCTCGACGAAGCGACCCGCAAGCAGCTTGAGCGCGGCCGCCGCGTGACGGAGCTCTTGAAGCAGCCGCAGTATCAGCCGCTGCAAGTGTGGGAGTTGGCCATGTCGCTGTTCGCGGCGAACAACGGCTACCTGGACGACCTGGAAGTCAAGGACGTGCTGTCGTTCGAAAAGGGCGCGCGCGAATACCTGAAGACGAGCCATGCCGACCTCATCAAGCGCATCGAAGACACGAAGGACTTGTCGAAGGACGACGAAGCAGCGCTCCACGCCGCTCTGAAGGACTTCAAGAAGTCGGGTGCTTATTGATCGAGGCATAAGGACCTTGAAGCGGTGCGCGTAAGCGTTGGAGAAGCGGTACCAACGAAGCGGGCGCCGCTTCGATCAGCTGTGCATGGCGCCTGAGTAAGCGCTAAAGCGCTAACTCAGGCGGGCAAAGGAGCAAGCAATGGCTGGAATGAAGGAAATCCGCGGCAAGATCAAGAGCGTGCAAAACACGCGAAAGATCACCAAAGCGATGGAGATGGTGGCCGCATCGAAGATGCGCCGCGCCCAGGAGCGTATGCGTGCAGCTCGTCCGTACGCGGACAAGGTTCGCGACATCGCCGCGCACATGAGCCGTGCCAACCCCGAGTATCGCCATCCGTTCATGGTGGCGAACGAAGGCGCGAAGGCGGCCGGTATCATCCTCGTCACGACCGACAAGGGTCTGTGCGGCGGCTTGAACACGAACGTGCTGCGCGCGACGGTGAACAAGCTCAAGGAACTCGAGCAAAAAGGCCAGACCGTCGAAGCGACGGCGATCGGCGGCAAGGGCTTCGGGTTTCTGAATCGCGTGGGCGCGAAGGTCGTCTCGCACGTCGTTCAGCTCGGCGATACGCCGCACCTCGAAAAGCTGATCGGCGCGGTGAAGGTGCAGCTCGATCTGTACTCGGAAGGCAAGATCTCGGCCGTGTATCTCGCATACACGCGCTTCGTCAATACGATGAAGCAAGAGCCGGTGATCGAGCAGTTGCTGCCGCTGTCGGCGGAGCACTTCGAGGCGGACGAATCGACGCCGAAATCGACGTGGGACTACATCTACGAACCCGACGCGCAGGCTGTCGTCGACGAGTTGCTCGTTCGCTACGTCGAGGCGCTCGTGTACCAGGCCGTCGCGGAAAACATGGCGTCCGAGCAATCGGCGCGCATGGTCGCGATGAAGGCAGCGTCGGATAACGCGAAGACGGTGATCAGCGAGTTGCAGCTCGTCTACAACAAGAGCCGCCAAGCCGCGATTACGAAGGAATTGTCGGAAATCGTCGGCGGCGCCGCTGCGGTCTGACGCCCCGTCCTACGCGCCGTTTGCGCGAGTGAAGAATTGAGTATCTAAAGGAAAAGCGATGAGTACTACTGCTTTGGTAGAAGGCAAGATCGTACAGTGCATCGGCGCGGTGATCGACGTGGAATTCCCGCGTGAGCACATGCCGAAGGTCTACGATGCCCTCGTGCTCGAAGGCACGGAACTGACGCTCGAAGTTCAGCAGCAGCTGGGCGACGGCGTCGTGCGCACGATCTGTCTGGGCGCGTCCGACGGTCTGCGCCGCGGCGTCATGGTGAAGAATACGGGCCTGCCGATCAGCGTGCCCGTCGGCAAGCCGACGCTCGGCCGTATCATGGACGTGCTCGGCCGTCCGATCGACGAAGCCGGTCCGATCGAAAGCGAAAACAAGCGCTCGATCCACCAAAAGGCTCCGGCGTTCGACGAACTGTCGCCGTCGACGGAACTGCTGGAAACGGGCATCAAGGTTATCGATTTGATCTGCCCGTTCGCGAAGGGCGGTAAGGTGGGCTTGTTCGGTGGTGCCGGCGTGGGCAAGACCGTGAACATGATGGAGCTCATCAACAACATCGCGAAGGAGCACGGCGGTTACTCCGTGTTCGCGGGCGTGGGCGAGCGTACCCGTGAAGGGAACGACTTCTACCACGAAATGAAGGACTCGAACGTGCTCGACAAGGTCGCGCTCGTGTACGGTCAGATGAACGAGCCGCCGGGCAACCGTCTGCGCGTCGCGCTGACGGGCCTGACGATGGCCGAGCACTTCCGTGACGAAGGCCTCGACGTGCTGTTCTTCGTCGACAACATCTACCGTTTCACGCTGGCCGGTACCGAAGTGTCGGCACTGCTCGGCCGGATGCCGTCCGCTGTGGGTTATCAGCCGACGCTGGCTGAAGAAATGGGTAAGCTGCAAGAGCGTATTACGTCGACGAAGAAGGGCTCGATTACGTCGGTGCAAGCCGTGTACGTGCCTGCCGATGACTTGACGGACCCGTCGCCGGCTACGACGTTCGGCCACTTGGACGCAACGGTCGTTCTGTCGCGTGACATCGCTTCGCTCGGTATCTACCCCGCCGTCGACCCGCTCGATTCGACCTCGCGTCAGATCGACCCGAACGTCATCGGCGAAGAGCACTACTCGATCACGCGCGGCGTGCAGCAAACGCTGCAACGTTACAAGGAACTGCGCGACATTATCGCGATTCTGGGCATGGACGAACTGTCGCCGGAAGACAAGCTGTCGGTGGCGCGTGCACGTAAGATCCAGCGTTTCCTGTCGCAGCCGTTCCACGTCGCGGAAGTGTTCACGGGTTCGCCGGGCAAGTACGTGCCGCTGAAGGAAACGATCCGTGGCTTCAAGATGATCGTCGAGGGCGAGTGCGATCACCTGCCCGAGCAAGCGTTCTACATGGTCGGCACGATCGACGAAGCCTTCGAAAAGGCCAAGAAGATCCAGTAACGGTCGGTGTGATCGCTTGAAAAGCGGGTTCGGCGTTCGCTTTTGAACGTCGCAGCTCGCTGCACGCATCACGCTCAACCGAGGCTTGCACAGGAATCGATATGGCAACCATCAAAGTAGACGTCGTCAGCGCGGAAGAGCAGATCTTCTCGGGCATGGCGAAGTTCGTCGCGCTGCCGGGCGAGGCCGGTGAACTCGGTATCTTGCCGGGTCACACGCCCCTCATCACGCGTATTCGTCCCGGTGCGGTACGCATCGAGGCTGAAAACGGCCAGGAAGAGTTCGTGTTCGTTGCCGGCGGCATTCTCGAAGTGCAACCGGGCGCCGTGACCGTGCTCGCCGATACGGCGATTCGCGGCAAGGACCTGGATGAAGCGAAGGCCGAGCAGGCTCGCAAGCTCGCCGAGGAAGCAATGCAGAACTCGGGCTCGAACATCGAGTACGCGACGGCGCAAGCCGAGTTGGCCTATGCGACCGCGCAGCTCGCGGCGATCGCTCGCCTGCGCAAATTGCGCTCGCAAAGCCACTAAAGAAAGCGCGTCACAGGTTGTCCGTCGCGTTGCGGCGGGCAATTTTGTGCCAGAACAAGACGACTAATAGGATGTTTAACGCCGCTAGGCCTGAGCCTAGCGGCGTTTTTTTTCGTCTTTTGCGTTTTCTGAGGGTAAGACTTGATGTGGGCCAGCCGCAGCAGGTGGCACAATCGATCGGCAAATTTTTCTTACATGGCGGAGACAGCGAGATGGCGATTCAGCAATCGGAGCAAGGCGCGCTCATTGCGCCGATCGACGGGCGCTCGTACGTACGTGGCGCGACTGACATCGCGTTGTCGGAAGCGACGATCGGTCAACTGTTGAACGAAACGGCCGCCCGCTTTCCCGATCGGCCCGCCGTCGTGTTCCGCGAGCAAGGCATTCGATGGACGTGGCGCGAATTCGCCGAGGAAGTCGAGGTGCTCGCGGCCGGTTTTGCCGCCTCCGGCATCAAGGCCGGCGATCGCGTCGGCATCTGGTCGCCGAACCGTGCCGAATGGCTGCTGACGCAGTTTGCGACCGCACGTATCGGCGCGATTCTCGTCAACGTCAATCCCGCCTACCGGTTAGCGGAACTCGAGTACGCGCTGAACAAATCGGGCTGTTGCGCGATCGTCACAGCCGAAAGCTTCAAGAGTTCGAAGTACGTGGAAATGCTGCAAGCGTTGGCTCCCGAGTTGGCGCAGTGCGAGCCGGGTGAACTGCGCGCGGTTCGCTTGCCTCAGTTGCGTCTCGTCGTGCGGATGTGCGACACGGTGACGCCGGGCATGACGACGTTTTCCGATTTGATCGAAACCGGGCGCGTTGCGCGCGAGCACATCGATCCGGCGAAGATCGATGTGACGCTTTCCTCGTTCGATCCGATCAACATTCAGTTCACGAGCGGCACGACGGGCAACCCGAAGGGCGCCACGCTGACGCATCGGAACGTGGTCAACAACGCACGCTATATCGCGATGGCGATGCGGCTCACGCAAGACGATGCGCTGTGCATTCCGGTGCCGCTCTACCATTGCTTCGGTATGGTCCTATCGGTACTCGCCAGCGTCTCGGTGGGGGCCAAGATGGTGTTTCCCGGCGAGGCGTTCGAGCCCGCGGCCACATTGGCTGCGTGTGCCGAAGAACGTTGTACGGCACTGCATGGCGTCCCGACGATGTTCATCGCCGAGCTCGATCACCCCGACTTCGCATCGTTCGACCTATCGACGCTTCGCACCGGCATCATGGCGGGCTCGCCGTGTCCGATCGAGACGATGAAGCGCGTCGTGGCGCGCATGCACCTTTCCGAAATCACGATTGCATACGGGATGACGGAAACGAGCCCGGTCTCTTTCCAAAGCGCGACCGACGATCCGCTCGATAAGCGCACGTCGACGGTGGGACGGATCGCACCTCACTTGGAAGCGAAGATCGTCGACCCGTCGGGCAACACGGTGGCCGTCGGCGAAACGGGCGAGTTGTGGACACGCGGGTATTCGGTCATGCGCGGCTATTGGGACGACGAGTCGCGCACGAAGGAAGCGATCACCGATGGCTGGATGCATACCGGCGATCTCGCGACGATCGACGACGAGGGCTATTGCAATATCGTCGGCCGCTTGAAGGATATGTTGATCCGCGGCGGCGAGAACATCTATCCGCGCGAAGTCGAAGAATTTTTATTTAGGCATCCCAAGATTCAAAGCGTCCAGGTCTTCGGCGTGCCCGATGAAAAATACGGTGAGGAAGTTTGCGCTTGGATCGTCGTCCGGCCTGGGGAGCAGCTCACCGAGGAGGAGATCAAAGCGTACTGCGCAGGGCAGATCGCGCATTACAAGGTGCCGCGCTATATCCGCTTCGTCGACGAGATGCCGATGACGGTGACGGGCAAGGTGCAGAAGTTCGTGATGCGCGAACGGATGATCGGCGAACTGAAAGAAGGGGAGCCGGGGAGCGCTTGAGCGTACGCGGCCGGTTGCGCTGCATGGGACAGGAGTCGGGCACTGACGCGCCAACTCCTGATCGACTGCGCTGCACGGGCTCGTAGTAAGCGCTAAAGCGCCAACTGCGAGCGACTGCTCTGCATGAGACAGGAGTCGGGCGCTAAAGCGCCAACTGCGGCCGACTGCTCTGCATGAGACAGGAGTAAGGCGCTAAAGCGCCAACTCCTGATCGCAAAAAAAAAGCGGGCTTGATAGCCCGCTAAAAACCACACGCTACGGGGTTAGCGCGAGGAGACCAACGAAGGAGCCGCCGCACAGTCACAACGTCCACTGCTAGCGACAACGACTCCAACAAAGATGCCCGAAACCATTCGGTAGCCAATCAGCCCATGCTTTGCTGCAATCATTTTGCAACAACCCAAGCGCCGGCACATCCGTGTTGAAACCGTTGAAGGCCATTGTGGGCGAATTGAGAAAGGCACGCGGTAACAAAGTGTTTCAGGTTGTAACGCCCGTCAGATAAGGCGTTGCGGGATTTTTTACTTGTTGTCGGTCGGAATTACGTCAGTATTTCCGATTAATGAGACGAAAAGAAATGTGCCTCGAATGCGTAACCAATATTCTATACAAAAAATAGTGGGAAGCGGTTTCGTCTGCGCAATAGACGGCTTAAGATGCCGATTCCATGGAGACATCGCGCGCGAATTTTGACCGTACCTTGCACGCGGCGATAATTTTTACCAATCGATGTAGCAATACAATGAACGAGCCCGATATCCTAAAACGCATCCTCGATCGTGATCGGGTGATTGCTGTCGTGGGCTTGTCCACGCACCCCTATCGACCGAGCCATTCGGTGGCTGCCTACATGCAATCGCACGGCTACCGTATCGTGCCGGTGAACCCAGCCTACGCGAACGATACCGCCGGCGTACTCGGTCAACGATGCTATGCCTCGCTCGCCGATGCGGCGCATGCGCTCGCTCAGGAAGGCGCCGCCATCGAGATGGTGGATGTATTTCGCCGGCCGGAGCAGGCGGCGGACGTCGCCGACCAGGCCATCGCGATCGGTGCGAAATCGCTTTGGATGCAAGTCGGCGTCGTGAACGAGGCGGCCGCCGAGCGCGCGAGCGCGGCCGGCCTCGACGTGGCCATGAACGTCTGCGTGAAGGTCGAGCACGAGCGGCTGTTCGGCGCGACGCATCGCGCGAATGCACCATCCCCGCGCGTGCCCGAATGAGACTCAGCCAAGCGCCGGCCCCGTCGGTCCGGCGCAGGCCACCCTCGGCCCTTCGTTATTTAAGCCATTTATCCGAAATCGCTTGAAACTGGCCCGTCTCGCGCGCCAGATGTAGCCACTGATCGACGTACTGCTGAAACGTCACGTCCCCTTGCGGCAGCATGTACGCTTTCTCCCCGTATTGGAACGGTTTGTCGGGGTGCACCGAGCACAGCCCGGGGTTGAGCTTTTGCTGAAGCAGCGTCTCCGAAGCATCCGTCACCATTACATCGGCCTTGCCCTCTAGGATCTGCTTGAAGATCGTGACGTTGTCGGGATAGACGGTCAGCTTTGCGTGCGTGAAGTATTGCTTCGCGAAGCGCTCGTTCGTTCCGCCGGGATTGACGATGACGCGCGTGCCCGGTTGATCGATTTGCGCGAGCGTTTGGTATTTGTCGACATCGGCGCAGCGCGTGATGGGCGCTTTGCCGTCGATCATGTAGGGCTGCGTGAAAAACACGTGCTTTTGGCGCTCGAGCGTGGTCGAGACGCCCCCCACCGCAATATCGCATTTGGCGAGGAAGTCGTTCATGAGGTTCGACCAAGTCGTCTTGACGTATTCGATCTGTACGCCGAGCGACTTAGCCAGCGAATCGGCCATATCGATATCGATGCCTTCGAATTTTCCGTCGGACTTGAGGAACGAGTACGGCTTGTAGTCGCCCGTCGTACAGACGCGCAGCGTGCCGCGCGCGAGAACGGCGTCCAGCCGCGAATTCGCCGAACCGGCGGCCGAAGCAGCCGCGCCCGTCTGCGCGAACGCCGTGCCGGTGCCGCAAGCCGCGAGCGCAATGGTACCGATCAGCGTCCGGACCAACGATTTCTTGTTCATTCGATGTCTCCTATGTTCTTCGGATGCGCACCCGGTCAACCGGACCCGTCACGTCGCTCGATGATAGCCGTACCAAAATGACGCAGGCCGTTCAGACCCGAAGACCGGTATTCGCCGCGATTGCCGCGCTCGCGTCCGGTAAAATGGCGGTCTCTTTCGCCTTGCCTCCCGGTTGATCCACGTGCCCTCGTCCCTGCTCAACGATACCTTCTTGCGCGCGCTGCTGCGCCAGCCGACTGACTACACCCCCATTTGGCTTATGCGTCAGGCGGGCCGTTATCTGCCCGAGTACAACGCCACGCGCTCGCGCGCGGGCAGTTTCCTCGGGCTCGCGAAGAACCCCGATTTCGCCACCGAGGTGACCTTGCAGCCGCTCGAGCGTTTTCCGCTCGACGCCGCGATTCTCTTTTCCGACATCCTCACGGTGCCCGACGCCATGGGGCTCGGCCTGTCCTTCGCGGCCGGCGAAGGTCCCCGTTTCGCGCATCCGGTGCGCACCGAGCAGGATGTCGCAAAGCTGCGCGTGCCCGATATCGAAGCCACGCTCGGTTACGTGACGGACGCCGTGAAGGAAATCCGGCGCGCGCTGACCGACGCGCAGGGCCGCCAGCGCGTGCCGCTGATCGGTTTTTCGGGTAGTCCGTGGACGCTCGCCTGCTACATGGTCGAAGGCGCGGGCTCGGACGACTTCCGCACCGTGAAATCGATGCTGTACGCCCGCCCCGATCTGATGCACCGGATCCTCGAAATCAACGCCGAGTCCGTCGCGGCTTACTTAAACGCGCAGATCGAAGCCGGGGCTCAGGCCGTCATGATTTTCGATACGTGGGGCGGGGCGCTCGCCGACGGCATATTTCAGCGTTTTTCGTTGCATTACATCGATGCGGTCGTACGGCGCCTCGTGCGCGAGCACGACGGCGAGCGCGTGCCGGTCATCACGTTCACGAAGGGCGGGGGCCTGTGGCTCGACGAGATCGCGTCGTGCGGCGTCGATGCCGTCGGCCTCGACTGGACGGTCAATCTGGCGCGCGCACGGGAGCGCGTCGGCTCGCGCGTCGCGCTCCAGGGGAACCTCGATCCGTCGGTTCTCTTTGCGCCGCCCGAAGCCGTTCGCGCGCAAGCGCGCGCGGTGCTCGACAGCTATGGCAATCATCCGGGGCACGTCTTCAACCTGGGCCACGGAATCTCGCAATTCGCTCCACCGGAGCACGTCGCCGAACTGGTCGACGAAGTGCACACCTATAGCCGAGCCATGCGTTCAGGCGGCGGCGCGCAGTAACGTGCCGATTTTGTTGCGATGCAACCGGCTGGGCTCTCGGTCTAGGGAGCGAGTTGCCCGGCGGATGGCATCGCCGGGTCGTCTTGCAATTGTCAAGACTTGACTTATGCACATTCCTCTCGTTGCGGCGCGGTAGAGCGAATGGTGGTTGACTGCGTCATGCAAAGCATGTACCTCCCGGGGCAGGGCCTTGACAGGCAAGGCTTTGCGACCGTAGGGAGAAATGTGCGTTTTCCCACAGAATGTCAGCGGGGCGGCCTCTTTTCGGTTCCGTCGACTTACTTTTCAACAAAGTTATCCACAGGCGGTCGCGATCGGTCGGCAAAGTCGAGCGAGATCCGGAGGTTAGCGGCGAATCTCATGTTTCACTTTAAGTTCTTGCCGTCCGGACCGCGCCGCGTTTTAGGCGGACGCATCGGGGGGCTAGGCGCTCCGCGCCGGGGCCGTTCGTCATGAGCGAGACCTTCGTTCGCGTCGCGCTCGACCACCCGCTGCCGACGCTCTTCGATTACCGCTGTCCCGCCCCGGCCCCTGCGCCCGGCACGCTGGTAGCCGTCCCGTTCGGCAAGCGCAGCGTCGTTGGTCTCGTCGTCGAAGTGAGCGCTCACAGCGAGGTTCCGGCCGCGCGCGTGCGAAACATCGAATCGGCATGCAGCGAGTGTGAGCCGCTGTCGTCGGAATGGCTCGAGCTCGTCTCGTTCGCCGCCGATTACTATCAACGCTCCCTCGGTGAGGTCGCATTGCCGGCATTGCCGCAGGCGCTGCGCGATCCGGCACGCTGGCCGCGGCTATTCGCCGCCGAGCCGCGCTTTCGGCTGACGAGCGCCGGCCGTGCCGCCTTGCCCGATGCGCTGCCCGCACGCGCGGCGGCGCTGCGCCGGCTCGCGCAGGCGCTGGCGCAGCGCCGCACGCTCGAGATCTCGGAGGCTCGGACGCTGCACTCGAAAGCGAGTGTCACGCTGGCCGACTGGCAGGAACAAGGTTGGGTCGAGGTCGAACTCGAAGCAGGCCCAGGCAGCGTCTTCGAGGGCCAATCCGGATACGGCGAGCGAGACGGCGACGACGGTGCAACCGCATCCGTTGCACGTCCGGCGCTGACGGACGAGCAAACGCAAGCCGTCGACGAAATCGCCGCGTCGCGGGGGTTCTCGCCGTTTCTGCTGCACGGCGTGACGGGCAGCGGCAAAACCGAGGTGTACCTGAGTGCGCTCGAACGGCTGTTCGAGGCCACGCCGGGGGCACAAGCGCTCGTCCTCGTGCCCGAAATCAACCTCACGCCGCAATTCGAGGCGGCATTCCGCGCGCGTTTTGCGGCGTTGACGGGAAGCGAGGCGATCGTCACCTTGCATAGCGGCATGGCCGACGGCGAGCGCGCACGCAGTTGGCTCGCCGCGCACACGGGCCGCGCGCGGATCGTGCTGGGTACCCGCCTGGCCGTGCTCGCTTCGTTGCCCGCGCTCGCGCTCGTCGTCGTCGACGAGGAGCACGAGCCCGCCTACAAGCAGCAAGAAGGTCTGCGCTATTCGGCACGCGACCTCGCGATTTGGCGAGCAAAGCAGCGTGGGATCGCCGTCGTGCTCGGCTCCGCTACGCCGTCGCTGGAAAGTTGGTGGCACGCCGAGCAGGGCCGCTATCGGCGTCTCTCTCTGTCTAGGCGTGCGGTGGCCGACGCCGTATTGCCGTCTGTGAGGCTGATCGATCTCGAGGAAGAGCGGCGCCGAGGGCGGGGCAGCGTCGACGGCATCTCGGGACCGCTCGTCGCCGCGCTCAAGGCGCGGCTCGAGCGCGGCGAGCAAAGCCTCGTATTCTTGAATCGTCGCGGCTATGCGCCCGTGCTCGCCTGCGATGCCTGCGGATGGCTGGCCGGCTGCCCCCGTTGCAGCGCCTACGTCGTCTTGCACAAAAGCGAGCATACGCTGCGCTGTCACCACTGCGGCTGGGAATCGCGCGTGCCGCGTGCTTGCCCCGAGTGCGGCAACGTCGACATCGCGCCGCTCGGCCGCGGGACGCAACGTGTCGAGGAAACCTTGGCGGCCCTCGTGCCGGGCGCCCGCGTACTACGGATCGACGCCGACAGCACGAGGCGCAAAGGCAGCGCGCAGACGTTGTTTTCGAACGTGCATGCGGGCGAGGTCGATATCCTGGTGGGCACGCAGATGATCGCGAAGGGACACGACTTCCAGCGCGTGTCGCTCGTGGGGGTGCTCAACGCCGATGCCGCGCTGTTCTCGCATGACTTTCGGGCGGGCGAACGGCTATTCGCCCAACTGATGCAAGTGAGCGGGCGTGCCGGCCGAGCCGGGCTGCCGGGCGAAGTGCTCGTGCAAACGCGCTATCCGCGGCATGCGCTTTATCACGCCTTGGGGCGTCACGACTACGTCGGGTTTGCGAACGCGACGCTGGCCGAGCGGCGCGATGCCCGATTGCCGCCCTTCGTTTATCAAGCGCTGCTGCGGGCCGAGGGGCGTACGCTCGAGGCTGCCTTGGCGTTTCTCGCCGAAGCCGGCGCCGCATTGACCGGCATCCCTTTCGCGGAACGCGTGACCGTGTACGACGCGGTGCCGATGACGATCGTCAAAGTGGCCAACGTGCACCGCGCGCAGTTGCTCGTCGAAAGCGCCTCGCGCGCCTCGTTGCTCGCGACGCTCAGGGCTTGGCAGCCGATATTGCGGACGCTAAAGGGTGTGTTGCGCTGGAGCGTGGAAGTCGACCCGCTCGACATTTGATCGAACAGATCGATCGGCAGGCGCAGAAAGGCAGGACCGGCACGTCGGTGAACGACGCACCGTTTTCACGGGAAAGAGCTAGACCGTTCAGTAGCGCAATCGGCTGCGCGCGTTTCGAGCATGCGTGCGCACGCGGTTCGAGTAGCTGGGCGCGGGCGAGGTGAGGGGGCGCGCGCAGGCGGCGAATGGGCCGCGGCGGCGTTGGCCGGTCAGCCTAGTACGGGCAGACGAGCGGCTTTCGTTCGAGCAAATCATGTCAGGCCTCGAGGTGGGTGCGATCTGAAATTCATGCGATTGTCGTCAGGCAAGCGGTACAACCCGTGCCCGGCGCCCCTGTCGCTCGGTTGCGTCCTTGCGCATCCGAGGCAGTCGCTCCCTTGTTGTTAGCGGACGGTTCGGCCCGCTTGTCATCCGCGCTCGGTGACGAGCGCATCGTTAGCCGCCTCGGCTTTGAGCCGGGCTTGACGCACGCGGGCCAATGCCACCGCGCGGCTATGGGCCGGCGACGCGCCTCGCACGAAGAGCGCAAGGCACACCACGGCCATCGTCCACACACCGCCGATTACGATCCACTTTTCCATTTCGCCTCTCCTTTTCCGGCGCTTACCGTGCGCTAGAACGCTTTCCTGCGTTAACGGCATTCCTCAGCCTTGGCGTAGGGCCGATAGAACCTTTTCGCGTCAGGGAAAACACCGAGCGCAACCGGCGCAGCCGGACCCGTGCCGGTTTCCCGGCAACCCTTGTCGGCAAAGGGTTTCAATGGGGTGCAACCGCAACGGGATTTTGGTTGCACCTTTTTATTGGGAGGCGTACGATTCCGCCAACTTTTTAGTCATCGGCCGGCGCAATTGCCGGCGATCGAAGGAATCATGGCCAGTACAACTCTCGGCGTCAAAGTCGACGACCTCCTCCGCACCCGCCTCAAAGAGGCTGCCGCGCGCCTCGAGCGCACCCCCCATTGGCTCATCAAGCAAGCGATCTTCGCGTATCTCGAAAAGATCGAACATGGGCAATTGCCCCCCGAGTTGTCGGGCGTCTCGAGCCTGGGCGATCTCGGCGAGGGTTCCGGCGCGGAGCAGGAGGACGACGGCGCGCCGCATCCGTTCCTCGATTTCGCGCAAAACGTGCAACCGCAGTCGGTGCTGCGCGCGGCGATCACGGCCGCCTACCGCCGGCCCGAGCCCGAGTGCGTACCGTTCCTGATCGGCGAGGCGCGCCTGCCCGAACCGCTGGCGGCGGACGTCGGCAAGATGGCGACGAAGCTCGTCGAGACGCTGCGTGCCAAGCGCACGGGCGGCGGCGTCGAGGGGCTCATTCACGAGTTCTCGCTCTCGAGCCAGGAAGGCGTTGCGCTGATGTGCTTGGCCGAGGCGCTGCTACGTATTCCTGATCGCGCGACGCGCGATGCGCTCATTCGCGACAAGATCAGCAAGGGCGACTGGAAGTCGCACGTCGGCCATGCGCCGTCGCTGTTCGTGAACGCCGCCACCTGGGGGCTCATGATCACGGGCAAGCTCGTGACGACCAACAGCGAAGCGGGCCTTTCGTCGGCCCTGACGCGCTTGATCGGTAAGGGCGGCGAGCCGCTGATCCGCAAGGGCGTGGATATGGCGATGCGCCTCATGGGCGAGCAGTTCGTGACGGGCGAGACGATTTCGGAAGCGCTCGCGAATAGCCGCAAGTACGAAGCGCGAGGCTTCCGCTATTCGTATGACATGCTCGGCGAAGCGGCTACCACCGAGGAAGACGCGCAACGCTACTACGCATCGTACGAGCAAGCGATCCACGCTATCGGCAAGGCTGCCGGCGGCCGCGGCATCTACGAAGGCCCTGGCATCTCCATCAAGCTCTCCGCCTTGCATGCGCGCTACTCGCGCGCTCAACAAGAGCGCACGATGACCGAATTGCTGCCGCGCGTACGCTCGCTTGCCGTGCTCGCGCGCCGCTACGACATCGGCTTGAATATCGACGCCGAGGAAGCCGACCGCCTCGAACTCTCGCTCGACCTGCTCGAAGCCTTGTGTTTCGACGCCGAACTGGCCGGCTGGAACGGGATCGGTTTCGTCGTGCAGGCGTATCAGAAGCGCTGCCCGTTCGTCATCGACTATGTCGTCGATCTGGCGCGCCGCAGCCGTCACCGCATCATGGTGCGTCTCGTGAAGGGCGCCTACTGGGACAGCGAAATCAAGCGCGCCCAGCTTGACGGGCTCGAAGGCTATCCGGTCTACACGCGCAAGGTCTACACGGACGTCTCGTATGTCGCTTGCGCGAAGAAGTTGCTCGGCGCGCCGGACGCGGTGTACCCGCAGTTCGCCACGCACAACGCCTATACGCTTGCGGCCATCTATCACCTCGCGGGTCAGAACTACTATCCCGGACAGTACGAGTTCCAATGCCTGCACGGTATGGGCGAGCCGCTGTACGAGGAAGTGACCGGCCGCGAGAAGCTCAATCGTCCGTGCCGTATCTATGCGCCGGTCGGCACGCACGAAACGCTGCTCGCGTACCTTGTGCGCCGCTTGCTCGAGAACGGCGCGAACACGTCGTTCGTCAATCGCATCGCCGACGAGACGGTGCCCGTCGCCTCGCTCGTCGCCGATCCGGTGGACGAAGCCTCGAAGATCGTGCCGCTCGGCGCCCCGCACGCGAAAATTCCGTTGCCGCGTGATCTCTTCGGTAGCGAGCGCCTGAATTCGATGGGCCTCGATCTCTCGAACGAGCATCGCCTCGCTTCGCTCTCGTCGGCGTTGCTCGCAAGTGCCCATCATCCGTGGCGCGCCGCGCCGATGCTCGAAAGCGGCGAGTTGGCCGCATCGAGCGCCGCGGGTCGCAGCGAGCACGTCGTGCGCAACCCGGCCGACCACCGCGACGTCGTCGGTACCGTCGTCGAAGCGACGCGCGACGACGTGAACGCGGCGTTGGCCGCGGCCGTCGCCAGCGCGCCGATCTGGCAAGCCACGCCCGTTTATGCGCGTGCCGATTGTCTGGCGCGCGCGGCCGATCTGCTCGAAGCGCAGATGCATACCCTCATGGGCCTCATCGTGCGCGAAGCCGGCAAGTCGCTGTCGAACGCGATCGCCGAAATTCGCGAGGCTGTGGATTTCCTGCGCTATTACTCGGCACAGATCCGCGAGGAATTCTCGAACGACACGCATCGTCCGCTGGGCCCCGTGGTCTGTATCAGCCCTTGGAACTTCCCGCTCGCCATCTTCATGGGGCAAGTGGCCGCCGCGCTCGCGGCAGGCAACACCGTGCTCGCCAAGCCCGCCGAGCAAACGCCGTTGATCGCGGCGCAGGCCGTGCGTCTGCTACGCGAAGCCGGCGTGCCGGCAGGCGCCGTGCAGTTGCTGCCCGGCGACGGCGAGACGGTGGGCGCGGCGCTCGTCGGCGATACGCGTACGCGCGCCGTCATGTTCACGGGCTCGACGGAAGTCGCGCGCCTCATCAATAAGACGCTTGCCGATCGCCTCGATCCGGACGGCAAGCCGATTCCGCTGATCGCGGAGACGGGCGGTCAAAACGCGATGATCGTCGATTCGTCGGCCCTCGCGGAGCAAGTCGTCGCGGACGTCATGCAATCGGCCTTCGATTCGGCCGGCCAGCGCTGCTCGGCGCTGCGCGTGCTCTGCCTGCAAGACGACGTCGCCGATCGCACGCTGACGATGCTCAAAGGCGCGATGCACGAGCTCGCGCTCGGCAACCCCGATCGTCTGTCGACCGACGTCGGTCCCGTCATCGACGCCGAAGCCAAGCGCACGATCGACACGCACGTAGCCGCGCTGCGCGAGAAGGGTCGCGCCGTCACGCAACTGCCGCTGGCCGAAGGCTGCGCCCACGGCACGTTCGTGCCGCCGACGCTGATCGAGCTCGACGGTATCGACGAGCTCAAGCGCGAAGTGTTCGGTCCGGTGTTGCACGTGATTCGTTATCGCCGCAGCGGCCTCGACAAGCTGCTCGAGCAAATCCGCGGGACCGGTTACGGTCTCACGCTCGGCATTCATACGCGGATCGACGAAACGATCGCGCATGTCATCTCGCGCGCTCACGTCGGCAACATCTACGTCAACCGGAACGTGATCGGCGCCGTCGTCGGCGTGCAGCCGTTCGGTGGCGAAGGGCTGTCGGGTACCGGGCCGAAGGCCGGCGGCGCGCTCTATCTGCAACGCTTGTTGGCCAAGCGTCCGTCCGGTTTGCCGAAGTCGCTGGCGGCCTCGCTGATCGCCGACGGTGCGAGCGAGCCGGAAAAGAGCGATGCGCCGCTCTCGCCGCGTGCGGCGCTGACGGCACTGCGCGACTGGCTCATCGCCGATCGCCAGCCCGCCATCGCGGCACGTTGCGACGGCTATCTCGCAAATATGCCTGCCGGCGCCACGGCGGTGTTGCCGGGTCCGACGGGCGAGCGCAATACCTATACGCTCGGCGCGCGCGGCACGGTATCCTGCGTGCCTTCCACGGCAAGCGGCGCGCGTGCGCAGTTCGCCGCGGTGCTCGCCACGGGTAACCGGGCGTTGTTCTCGGGGGCGGCCGGCGAGGCGCTCGTCGCGGCATTGCCTGCGCAGTTGAAGGCTTTCGCCGACATGCAAAAGGGCGGCGAGGCACGCGTCGACGCGGTGCTGTTCGAAGGGGATAGCGACGAGTTGCTCGCCCTCGTGCGAGAAGTGGCAAAGCGTCCGGGGCCGATCGTTTCAGTGCAGGGCGTCTCGACGCGCGCGTTGGAAAACGGTGACGAAGACTATGCGCTCGAACGGCTGTTGACGGAGCGCTCCGTCAGCGTGAATACGGCTGCGGCGGGCGGCAATGCAAATTTGATGACGATCGGCTGAGCAACCCTTGTCGATGGATTCAAAAGCGGGAGCGGTGCGGCGACCCCGAAGCCGCTTCCAACTACCTTGGTATCTAGGAGAAGCTATGCAGCACAAAATGAAAACGCTGGCAGGCGCGACGCTCGTTGCGGCAATGTCGCTGGTGGGGACCGCAAACGCACAGCAAGCTGAACAAGTGAAGATCGGTTTCGCCGGCCCGATGACGGGTGCGCAAGCGCACTACGGCACCGATTTCCAAAACGGCGTGAAGCTCGCGATCGCCGACATGAACGCGACGAAGCCCGTCATCGGCGGCAAGCAAGTCGAGTTCGTGCTCGACGCCGCCGACGACCAAGCCGACCCGCGTACGGGTACGACGGTTGCCCAAAAGCTCGTCGATGACGGCATCAAGGGCATGATCGGCCACTTCAACTCGGGCACGACGATCCCGGCATCGCGCATCTACGCGAACGCGGGCATTCCCGAGGTGGCGATGGCGACGGCGCCGGAGTACACGCAACAAGGCTACAAGACGACCTTCCGCATGATGACGTCCGACACGCAGCAAGGGTCGGTCGCGGGCACGTTCGCGGTGAAGAACCTGAACATGAAGAAGATCGCGATCGTCGACGACCGTACGGCCTACGGCCAAGGTTTGGCCGATCAGTTCGCGAAGGCTGCGAAGGCTGCCGGCGCAACGATCGTCGATCGTGAATTCACGAACGACAAGGCCGTCGACTTCAAGGGCATCTTGACGAAGCTGAAGGCTGCCAACGCTGACCTGATCTACTTCGGCGGCGCTGACTCGCAAGCTGCACCGATGGCCAAGCAAATGAAGTCGCTGGCGATCAAGGCTCCGCTGATGGGCGGCGAAATGCTGCACACGCCTGACTTCCTGAAGATCGCCGGCCCCGCTGCCGACGGCACGTACGCATCGCTCGCAGGCCTGCCGCTGTCGGACATGCCCGGCGGTGCTCAGTACGTGGCGAAGTACAAGAAGATGTTCGGCACGGAAGTCGAAACGTACTCGCCGTACGCTTACGACGGCACGATGGCGCTGCTGACGGCCATGAAGAAGGCCAACTCGACGGATCCGGCGAAGTACCTGCCGGTGCTCGCGAAGACGGATATGCCCGGCGTGACGACGACGCACCTCTCGTATGACGAGCACGGCGATCTGAAGAACGGCGGCATCACGATCTACAAGGCCGAAAACGGCGAGTGGAAGCCGCTGCAAAGCGTTGGCGCGAAGTAATCTAGTCGCGCATCGCTAAGCGCAACGCTTCAAGCGCGTTGCGTTCTAAGCCCCGCGGACGAAAGTCCGGCGGGGCTTTGTTTTTTTGATGGTTTGGCGGCGGGCCCGCTGAACTCGCGGCGTGTGGCTCAACCGACGTGCGTTCGCTTGACCGGTGCAGGTTGCGTTTCCATCGCGGACAGCCCGTGCACGATGCCGCACGCATCGACAGTGCGTTCGCCGTTGCATTGCACGCGCAGCTCGATCAGCTGTGCTTTGAGGTGCTCGAGTTCGGCTAGCCGCGTATCGACATGGCCGATGTGGGCATCGAGCAGCGCGTCGATCGATTCGCACCGTTCGGAGTGGCGATCCATCAAGCGCAGCAGCATGCGGATTTCGTCGTGCGTCATATCGAGCGCGCGACAATTGCGAATAAAACGCAAACGCTCGATGTGCTCCGGACCATAGCTCCGGTAATTCGCATCGGTGCGCTCGGCATCCGGCATCAACCCCTCTTTCTCGTAGAAGCGGATCGTTTCGGTCGTGCAATGGGCGGCTTTCGCCAATTCGCCGATTTTCATGGGATGCTCGCTGCGGTCGTGGGTTGACCTTGGAGTGGCTACAAGGTGTTTACTGTACTCCAATGGATTTTCGAGGGATTACCCATGACGCGATCGCATCGCGCACACCAGCCACTCGCCGCCAACGGGCAGCATGACGCTACCGTAGTCAGTGATCGCTCGCATTGCTGCCATGAAGGCGCAGCGCTACCTCATCGGCCTGCGCCATCCGGCGATTGCGGACATGCTCAATCGCATCAGCATCAGCACGAGCACGAGCACGAGCACGAGCACGAGCACGAGCACGAGCACGAGCACGAGCACGAGCACGAGCATGGGGGATGCTGCGCGCACGAGGCGGCTACGCTTGTGCCGCTGCCCGCGTCCGCGAAACGCGCGGACGGTACGGAAACCAGCATCCGCATCATGCAGATGGATTGTCCGACGGAGGAGGCGCTGATACGCGGCAAGCTCGGCGGCATGGCCGCGGTGGCTAGTCTGTCCTTCAACCTCATGCAGCGCACGCTCACGGTCGTCCATGCGCCGGGCGCGGAGCCGGCAATACTCGACGCCATTCGCTCGCTCGGTTTTATACCCGAGCTTCCCGATCCCGCGTCGACCGCGCAGCCGGTCACGGAGCCCGCTCGCCCTTGGTGGCCGCTTGCGTTGGCTGCGACCGCAGCGCTCGTCTCGGAAGCGGCGACGTGGTTCGATCTCTCGCCGTGGCTGGCGGGCGGCCTCGCCGGATTCTCGCTGGCACTGAGCGGCCTTGGCACCTATCGCAAAGGCTGGATCGCGATTCGAAACGGCAATCTGAATATCAACGCCTTGATGAGCATTGCCGTTACTGGGGCGATGGCCTTGCGTCAATGGCCCGAGGCAGCGATGGTGATGGTGCTGTTCGCTCTCGCCGAGCGAATCGAGGCGATGTCGCTCGATCGTGCGCGCAACGCGATCCAATCCTTGATGAAACTGGCGCCCGAGAACGCAACCGTTCAGCGCGGCGACGGTAGCTGGGAAAGCGTCGAAGCGAAGGCGGTGCCGATCGGTGCGCGCGTGCGGGTCGCGCCGGGCGAACGTATCGCGCTTGACGGTGAGATCGTCGTCGGACAATCGAGTGTCAACCAAGCGCCGATCACGGGCGAGAGCTTGCCTGTGGATAAAGGCCCCGGCGACGCCGTGTACGCCGGCACGATCAACGAGGCCGGCTCGTTCGAATTCCGCGTGAGCGCATCGGCCGAGGGCACGACGCTCGCGCGCATCATCCATGCCGTCGAAGAGGCGCAGGGCAATCGCGCACCCACGCAGCGTTTCGTCGATCGTTTCGCGCGCGTCTATACGCCGATCGTGTTCGCCTGTGCGTTGCTCGTGGCCGTTGCCCCGCCCCTGGTGGCAGGCGGCGCATGGCGCGAATGGGTCTACCGTGCGCTCGTGATGCTCGTCATTGCCTGCCCGTGCGCGCTCGTCATCTCGACCCCGGTGACGATCGTGAGCGGGCTGGCCGCCGCTGCGCGTCGCGGGATTCTGATCAAGGGCGGTATTTATCTCGAAGAGGGACGCAAGCTCGCTTGGCTGGCCTTCGACAAGACCGGCACGATTACGACAGGCGCACCGGCACAAACCGACTTCGAACCGCAGGCCGGCGCGTCGTCCAGTGACTGCCGCCGCATGGCGGCCGCCCTCGCGGGGCGGTCCGATCACCCGGTCTCGCGCGCGATTGCCGGCGCCGCCGCGCTCGCGCGCGTGCAGGGCGACGATGAGGGACATGCGCCGGGCGTTGCCGTGGCGGCTGCTTCCGCTTCGGTCGATGGGGTGCCTGCCGTCGATAGCTTCGAGGCTTTGCCGGGGCGAGGCGTGACGGGCAAGATCGACGGGGCGCGCTTTTGGCTCGGCAACGCGCGGCTCGCTCGCGAACGAGGCCTTATGTCCCCCGCCCTTGAGATGCGAACGCAGGAGCTCGAGCAGTTGGGCCGCTCGGTCGTCTTGTTGATGGACGAGGCGGGGGTGCTTGCGCTCTTTGCGGTGGCGGACACCGTCAAACCGACGAGTCGCGCCGCGCTCGCGCAACTGCATGACCTGGGTATTCGCACGGCGATGCTGACCGGCGACAACACGCACACGGCGCGTGCGATCGCCAGAGAGGTTGGCATCGACGATGCACGCGGCGATCAACTGCCCGAAGACAAGCTGCGGGCCATCGAATCGTTGGCGGCCGACGGCAGCGCGGTCGGCATGGTGGGCGATGGGATCAACGATGCGCCCGCACTCGCTCGTGCGCGAATCGGCTTTGCAATGGGAGCCATGGGCAGCGATGCAGCGATCGAGACCGCTGACGTGGCGCTCATGGACGATGACCTGCGCAAGATCGCTGCATTCGTGCGTTTATCGCGTTCGACGTACGCCGTGCTCGTTCAAAACATCGCCTTCGCGCTAGCGATCAAGGGGGTCTTTTTGGCGCTGACGCTCGCGGGGCTCGGAACGATGTGGATGGCCGTGTTTGCCGATACCGGTGCGAGCTTGATCGTCGTCGCGAACGGGCTCAAGCTGCTGCGGCGATAAGCGCAGTCCGCTAAATCGGGCCCGTTCGCGCGGTTAGCGTTCAGGCTGCGCGGGCCATCGCGTGAACGCGAAGATCCAGAGCAAAACGATGCCCACGACCGGAATGATCGAAGCGACGGCCCACCAGCCCGAGAACCCGGCTTTACGCACCGCCGGGATGTAAATGAGGCTCGTGCACAGTGCGAGCAACGCGAAGAGCGGAACGATCCGATACGGCATCCAGTACATGCCCATGTTCAGCTCCTTGAAAAGTCGTTAGCGCGCGTTCTCGGGGCTCGCCATTCGCCGAACGATAGAACGGCGCCGACGATCAGCGTGCCGATCACGGGAATGAGGGCCAGTAGGGAGAGGGCGCCGTGAAAGCCCGCGCGTTGGCAGATACGCCATAGCGGGACGATCACAAGAAGCAAAAAGATCAACGAGAACGGCCGCATCATGGAAGAGCTCCTCGTGGGAAAGCGGGAACGACGATCTAGAGCCGCTCAAACCGCCGACACGTAGCGCGACGGTTGCCGCTCGGAAAATTGTACGCTGCGCGTTCGTGTTAAGCGTACGAAGCCGCGTAGCGAATGCCGAACGACGTGCTGTCATGCCGACGACTCAGGGCGCGCTTTTTGCGCCGATGGGAATGCGTTCCAGCGCGGATGTCGACGACGCCGGTCACCGATGAGCCCCGGGAGCCGTCGATCGACGCCATCCGGATACGATTTCACGCGTCCGGGGGCTAAACCGCCGATAAACGCGGTGCCGACGCATCGATCGGCGCCTGCTTCATCGGATGAATCGCCTAGACTGGAAGCGCCATTCGCCGCTTCGTCGTACGTGACGATACGGAACGATATGCGGCGTCAAGCTTGGCCGACGAGGCGGGCGGATGACGACTGGGGGCAATCGCATTTGGATTGCCGAGGCTCATCGAGGACCGATTCGTGAAGGAGTGGACCATGCTGCAAAGTAGCGAAATTCAAAAGCGGTTTTCTCACATCCAGCAAACGATTAGCGAAGCGACGCGTAGCTGCCAAAGCGCGCAGTCGGTGCCGCAGGACTTGAAGAGTTGCGTCGAGGAACTCGACAAGCAATGTAAAACGGCGCAGTCGGCGATGAAATCGCAGGACGAGAACCAAATGCGCCAATGCATCGACTCCTTGGAGGCCATCGGCGATCGCGCCGAACGTGCTTGCCAGAAGGCGGGCAACGTTGACGGCGAACTCAAGCGTGCCGTGTCGACGATGCATTCCGAGTTGTCGGACCTAAAGCGCCAGTTGCATTGAGGCTTAACCCGAGCGCGTCGATGCCGGTTCGACGGGCGTGACGCGCAAGGTGAGCTTTTGCGTCAATCGTAGTACGGTGATCTCGACGGTACGATCGATCCTCGACGCATCGAGTACGCGTTGTAGCGCGTCGATGCCATCCACGGCCACGCCGTCTATCGCGACGATCGTATCGTCGACACGCAGCCCGCCCGATGCGGCCGGGCTGCCTTTGCCGATTTCCATCACGCGTACCCCGCTCGTCGTCTCGAGACCGAAATAACGCTGCGCTTTGCGCGCGATCGGTACGGCTGTGCCTGCCACGCCGATATACGCGCGCCGGACCCGGCCATGCGCGAACAACTGCATGATGACCCACTTGGCGGTATCGATCGCGGTCGCGAAACAAATCGCCTGAGCCCCAGGGATGATCGCCGTATTCACGCCGATGACTTGTCCGGCCGAATTCACGAGTGGGCCGCCCGAGTTACCGGGATTCAGGGCTGCATCGGTTTGAATCACGTCGTAAATCATGCGGCCGGAGGCCGAGCGCAGCGAGCGTCCGAGTGCGGAGACGACGCCGGTGGTGACCGTCTGCGCGAGTCCGAGCGGGTTACCTACCGCGATCGCGATTTGGCCGACGCGCAGCTTGGACGACTCGCCGAGCTCGGCATGCGGGAGCGGCTCGGCGGAGCCGATCCTCAGTACTGCGAGATCGGTGCTCGGATCGTCGCCGACGAGGGTCGCTTCGTGATGCGAGCCGTCGGCGAGCGTGACGCGAATAGCGGTTGCGCCGTGGACGACGTGGCTGTTGGTAAGCGCATAGCCGTCGGGCGTGAACAAAAAGCCAGAGCCTGTCCCTGCGCGGCGGTCGTTTTTGCCCGGGAGCGTTCGCTCGACGGACACGAAAACGACGGCCTGCTGAACGCGTTCGAGCGCATTGATGACGGTGCGCGAATAGGCATCGAGCAGGGCGTCGTCGCGATCGCTTATGACGTCGTTCGCGGATTCGCCGCCCGGCGCGGCCGGGGTGCGGGCGAAGTCATCGATGAAGGCGGGCCGACTTCCCATGATCGTCGTGCTCCAAGAGGGAGGAGGCGCGAAGATGCGGGGTGGGGACGCGGGTTTTCAAGGGGGGGGCAGGACCCACGACTGCGAAAGGAAGAAGCGATTGTCTCGCAGATTCAAGTTGTGTCAGACGCAGATTCAAGAAAAAATTTTCTTCGAGTCTAAGAAAAACATTATGAGACAATGAGTTGCGAGCTATGATTCAAGTTTTCGCCTGAGTCCGTTCAAGATCATGGGTCCGATTTTCAAGCATCACGATCTGCGCTTGCTGAACCCGTCCTTCGATTCGCCGCTCGTCGATGTGCTGACGGAACTCGAACATCTACGTCGATTAGAGCTGCAAGGGGACGCCCCACCCAGCATCTTCTTTCAGCTTAAGAGTATCTTCCATACGCTGGAGAGCTTGGGATCCGCGCGCATAGAAGGCAATCACACAACACTGGCCGACTACATCGAAAGCAAGGTTGAAGGGCGGCAGGAAGAAAGTGACCCACTGCGAGAGATCGCAAATATCGAAGCCGCGATGAGCTATATCGATGACGTGCTCAATCCTGGCGACGCGATAACGGATCACTTCATACGAGAACTCCACGCGCTGACGGTCAGGGATCTAGAACGCGAGGGTGACCGTACACCTGGGGCATATAGAACGGGGGCGGTCCGCATTGGCCAATCCTCGCATGTGCCGCCGGATGCGTTACTGGTATCCGAATACATGCAGGCGCTGGTGAATTTCATCAACGAGGAGCACCAACCGAAGTACGGGCTGATGAAAGTCGCGCTAGCCCACCATCGATTCGGCTGGGTGCACCCGTTTAGTAACGGGAATGGGCGCGTCGTGCGCCTGCTAACGTATGCGCTGCTCATCAAGTATGGGTTCAACGTCAAAGACGGCGGCCGCGTTCTAAATCCGGTTGCAGTTTTCTGCAACGACCGCGAAAAATACTACGCGATGCTCGGACTAGCGGATGAAGGCACGGACCAAGCGCTGGAGGAGTGGTGCACTTACGTTCTTCAGGGAATCCTGATTGAAATTAGGAAGGTCGATCAGCTAACGAGCTTTACATTTTTGCGCGACAAGATTTTGGGCCCCGCCCTAGACTACGCGCAGGAACGCCAGCTGATAACTAAAATAGAGGCGGCCATGCTCGCGCGCGCGATCAACGCGCGGTCGGTGAAGGCCGCAGATTTTTCCGACATTTTTCTGGGCTTAACGCCAAACCAGCGCACCTACCAGATCAAAAAGCTGGTCGACAGGAAGATGTTGGAGCCGACTGAAAAGGGCGCGAGAGCATATGTTGCTTGCTTCGCTAACAGCTACTTGATCCGCGGGGTCATGAAGGCATTGGCAGAGCACGGATTCATTCCTGCACCGATCGCTCGCGCCACGCCTCGTCAGGCATCGATCGAGTTCGAGGGCGCAGGCGCGATCGATGCATAGCCTCAACAAGGCGCATGCTATCCGAAAGACATCTCGCTTAGCCGCGCCGCCTCACTCCCAGGTCGCTACGCCGCCATGCCGCGAACATGTTCCGGAATGGTGCCGGCTAAAACTATAGGTTCCATCGGCGCATTTGGCGGATGCACCGACCGGTACCTCGCCGGATTTCGTGTTGGACGGCGAATGCACCTGCTCGCCGCCTTTGTTGCGGTAATGCCCGTGTGAGGTCAGTTCCGACTCGTTCGGCTGAGCCCACCCCTTTGGCGAGGTCCGTGCGAAGACGGTAGGCGATGCAAACACCAGCGCAACGAGCGTAGCGGCGGCGAGATGTCGCGCCACGTTAAGCATCGACCGATTCATGCGCTTCCCCATGCCTTCGTGTTTTGCGACGAGTACCGCATTGCAGAGCGGCCTGCTCAGCCTGCTTCTAACTCATCACTTCCCGATACAAAACCGACTAAAGATCACGCCCAACAGATCGTCGGATGTGAACTCCCCGGTGATCGAATTCAATTCTTCCTGCGCGAGCCGAAGCTCTTCGGCGAACAGATCCAGCGATTGCGCACGCTGTTGCGCATGCGCCGCCGCGAGCGCCGTATGTTCCTGCGCCGCGCGCAACGCAATGAGGTGACGCTCACGCGCGAGATAAACGCTCTCCGTCCCGGCTTGCCACCCTGCGATGCGCAGCAGCTCCGCGCGCAGCAACTCGATGCCTTTGCTTTGTTTCGCCGACAATCGGATCTCACAGACTTCGGGTACGCCACCATCCGGCGTATGCCGACTCACGCTCGGCCCGATCGTCGTCAAATCCGTCTTGTTGAGCACGCGCACCACGGGCACGCCGGCCGGGAAACGGCCGGCAATAACGACATCCTCATCCGTCATCCCCGAGCGTGCATCGAGCAAATGCAACACTACGTCGGCACGCTCGATCTCGTTCCACGTGCGAGCGATACCGATTCGCTCGACCTCATCCTCGGTTTCGCGCAGCCCGGCCGTATCGATGACATGCAGCGGAATGCCTTCGATCTGAATCGTCTGCGTAACTTTGTCGCGCGTCGTCCCGGCGATCGGCGTCACGATCGCCAACTCCGCTCCGGCCAGCGCATTGAGCAGCGACGATTTACCAACGTTCGGCTGCCCCGCCAGAACCACCGACAACCCTTCTCGCAGCAAAGCGCCTTGGCGTGCTTCGTCCAAAATGTGATCGAGCCGCGCGCGAATGTGCGCGAGCTTGCCGTGCGCATCGGCGGCTTCGAGAAAGTCGATCTCTTCCTCGGGAAAATCGAGCGTAGCTTCGACGAGCATCCGCAACGCGATCACCTCATCCACGAGCGCATGGATGTCGCGCGAGAACGCGCCGTCGAGCGAACGTCCGGCCGAGCGCGCGGCGGCTTCGGTGCTCGCCTCGATCAAATCGGCGACGGCCTCCGCCTGCGCGAGGTCGAGCTTGTCGTTCAAAAACGCGCGCCGCGTAAATTCGCCCGGCTCGGCCAATCGAAGATTGAACGCTCGGCCCGCCTCGAGGCAGCGTTGAAGCACGAGTTGCAGCACCACCGGCCCACCGTGACCCTGCAACTCGAGCACGTATTCGCCCGTGTACGAATGCGGCGCCGGGAAATTGAGCGCGATACCTCGGTCGAGCACCTCGCCGCCCGCGTCCACGAACGGCACGTAGCTCGCATGGCGCGGGGCAAGCATTTGACCGCAAACGGCATGCATCAACGCGTGCGCAGCGGCCTCTCCGGCTCGCCCGAACGAAACCCGTACGACACCGATTCCGCCCCGTCCGGGAGCGGTGGCAATGGCGACGATCGGATCGGAATCGAGAGGAAGCATGGTCGGAGAGAAGCAATCGAAAGATAGTGCCCGCGTCGAGCGAACAGGCCGGAAGCACCGGCGCATAGATGTCCGGCATTGTAACGTGCCCGTGGATGCGTCTTTCGTCACCCGATTCGCATTGAAGACGCCCCGATACCATAGTTAAGATTTATCTCGTTCGAGATAGTCTAAAATTAAGACGAACCGAGATATGCATGTTGCGCCGAGTCGGCGCATTGCCAAGCGAGAAGCGGGTCTTGGCCTACCGATGGCCTTGCGAGCGCATCCCTGCGCGTATTCCGAACAAATGGTATTTGTGCCTGATCAGGCTAAAGCTGACCCGGCTGGTTGTCTCCTCGATGTGGGCTGGATTGCACAATTTGCCGATGCCAACCGTCGATGAAAAAGCGGCGTTCTCGGAGCGCCTCAAGTTCGCTTTGCAGCGCAGCCCAGAAAAAGTGATGGGCGGGACGCAGCTTGCGCTGCATTTCAATTTGCGCCACCACGGCGAGCATCCGATTTCCCCGCAAACAGCCCATAAGTGGCTGACCGGCCGCACGATTCCCACGCCCGACAAGCTGCAAACGCTGGCGGAATGGTTGCGTGTGGATCTGCATTGGCTGCATTACGGGCCGGCGCCGAATGCCGCGGCGCGCACGACGCCGAAACCCCTTCCGCGCGACGAAAAGTACCCGCTTACGCCTGAGACGATCGAATTGGCGTCGAAGATCGAATCGCTATCGGCGCACCATCGCTATCTCGTACAGGAATTGGTCGAACAGTTTTACGGCGACCGTGCGGAGCGGTAGTCGAGCGGCGTGTGCCCTTTGTTCCTGGTTCAATTCGATTTCCGAATCGCCAAAAAAAATCGCCCGGCATAGACCGGGCGATTTGCTTTTCCGCTGGGCTTGCCGGATCGCGCGGGAATCGCCGCGCGCCGGCATCTAGCGATTAGGCTGCCTTCTTCTTGCTCGCACCCATCACGCGCGTGATGTAGTACTGCTGCGTGATCGACAGGACGTTGTTCACGACGTAGTACAGCACGAGGCCGGCCGGGAAGAAGAAGAACATGACCGAAAACGCGATCGGCATGAACATCATCATCTTGGCCTGGACGGGGTCCGGCGGCGTCGGGTTCAAGCGCGTTTGCAGGAACATCGACACGGCCATCAGCACGGGCAGGATGAAGAACGGGTCTTGCTGCGAGAGGTCGTGAATCCAGAGAATCCACGGCGCGCCGCGCATTTCGACCGACGAGAGCAGCACCCAGTAGAGCGAGATGAACACCGGGATCTGGATGACGATCGGCAAGCAGCCGCCGAACGGGTTCACCTTCTCCGTCTTGTACAACTCCATCAGCGCCGCGTTCATCTTTTGCGGATCGCTCTTGAAGCGTTCGCGCAGCGCTTGCATGCGCGGCGTGATTTCCTTCATGCGCGCCATCGACTTGTAGCTCGCCGCCGACAGCGGGAAGAACACGGCCTTGATCAGCACGGTGAGCAGAACGATCGCCCAGCCCCAGTTGCCCACCACGCCATGGATCTTCTCGAGCAGCCAGAACAGCGGCTTCGCGATGATCGTCACGTAACCGTAGTCCTTCACGAGCTCGAGGCCCGGTGCCACGCCTTCAAGCACGCGCTCTTCTTCGGGACCGGCAAACAGGCGCGCCGATACGTTCGTCGATTGGCCCGGCGCGATCGAGGAGAGCGGCTGCTGCACGCCGATGCGATAGAGCGTCGGGTCGATCTTCTCGACGTAGATGTTGCGCGGTGCGTCTTGCTGCGGAATCCAGGCCGTCGCGAAGTAATGCTGAATCATCGCGATCCAGCCGTTGTTCGCGGAGGTGGCCACATCGACCTTGTTCTTGTCGATGTCGCTGAACGTGATTTTCTGGAAGTGATGCTCGTTCGTGTAGACAGCCGGGCCGAGGAACGTATGCGAGAAGCGCGGCGTTTCGACCGCTTGGCTGTCGCGCACGATTTCCATGTAAAGGCTCGGCTTGACCTTCACGGTACCGACGTTCTCGACCTTCGTATCGACGCCGATGACATAGCTGTCACGCGTGAACGTGTAGGTCTTGACGATCTTCACGCCGCCCTTGACCGGCGATTCGAGCGAGACCGTCAGCGTCTTCTGATCGGGGCCGAGCGCGAGCGGGCCCGGGACCGGCGTGAAGACGTCGTTGTGATTCGGGAAATCGCCGCCGATGAGGCCCGTGCGCGCGAGATACGTATGGCTCGCCGTATGGTCGAACAGCGTGACGTTGAACGGTGCGCCGTTGGCGTTCGCGTTCTTCGTCAGGACGAGCTTTTCGAGCGTACCGCCGCGCGTGTCGATCTCGCCGTCATAGACGTCGGTGCTGAAGTGAATCAACTGCGCTTGCGCCTGCGGCTGAGCCGGCGCCGTTCCGGCGACGGCGGCCGGCGTGCCGGTCGTGGCCGCGGCTTCGGAGCCCGGCGTACCCGAGGCGGGACCCGTGGCCGGCTGCGTGTGCGTCGGGTTCGGGAAGAACATCGACGGGCGTCCGTGATCGCGTTGCCAGTTGTCGAACAGCATGACGGCTGACACGAAGAAGATCGCCCATAGGATGGTGCGTTTGATATCCATGCGTGGTCTCAGAGTCGATGGAGCGGCGTTTCAGCGCTTTTTCGGGGGTGCAGGCGGAACGAGATCGATTCCGCCCGCGGAAAACGGATGGCAGCGGCATAAGCGCTTCACCGCGAGGTAACTCCCGCGCGCGGCGCCATGATACTGGATTGCCTCGCGCGCGTAATCCGAACAAGAGGGATAAAAGCGGCACCGGCTGCCGAGCAGAGGGCTTACGGCAACCTTATACAGACGCAGCAGGGCGATCAGTACCGTTTGCATAGCATCGGGGAACGAGGCCCCCGCCGAGCGGAGCGGCGCGTGAAAGGGATGCGAAAGGGCATCGGCGCACGCATGACGAATCAATTTTGCGCCGAATCGGGCGGTGGCGGTGCCTGGCGCCGCGCAATCTCGCGCGCCACCTTGCCCAGCAGCATCTCGATTTCGGTTCGGCACAACGCTCTCAAAGGCGGCGAGACGGCGCTCGGCATCGCGGCTTTGTCGAAGCGCGTAGACAAGCGCAGCAGCACGTCCCAGCCGTCGAATTGCGCGCGGTGCAGGCGAAAGCTCTCGCGCGCGATCCGTTTCACGAGATTGCGCGTCGCGGCTCGGGCGGCGAATTTCTTACCGACGACGAGCCCAAGCCGGGCCGCTTGGCCAGTCGGCCGTGCGTAGACGACGAAATGCGTCGAGCGGCGCCACGGACGCAAACGAAAAACGGATGAAAATTCATCCGTTTTGAGAAGCCTCGCGGCTTTAGGGAAGGCTGCTGGTGCTTGCAACGGAACCGGGCCCGAGAGGGAAGTGCAGCCCGTGCCGGCAGCCTCCGCGCTAGCGCGGGCGACAGCGACGGCGCGTGTCGCCTTCGACTTAGATGGCCAGACGCTTGCGGCCCTTGGCGCGGCGAGCGTTGATCACTTTGCGGCCGCCGGCGGTCTTCATGCGCACGCGAAAGCCATGGGTGCGCTTGCGGCGCGTGACGGACGGTTGGTAAGTACGTTTCATGTCGATCTCACTTGAGAATGGACCGCGTACGCATCGGCACTAGGTGCGCTTTGGACAACAACGCTTTAGGCAACGACAAACGCTAGGCAATGGGCCGGGGTCGAAAAAAGGGTGTTCGCTTTCGCGGGAACCCGCTATTTAAACCGCTTTTCTCTTGGCCGTCAATACCTTACGTGAACTTGGCGCGTGACGGCGACCGGATTGGGCTGCGGCCGGCCGCGCAAAGGCGAGCGTGCGATCCACGATCCGGCCCTGTGGATAACTTCCTGGGCCTGGGCGTTTGGCGGTAGAATCTCGCCTTACTTCAAGAATCCAGCACGCCGCTCCGCCAGGGCCGGTTCGCCGCAAACGCTTGTGGCGACGGGCCGCGGGGCTCTCTCGCTTTGCCGCGTCGGGTCCTTTCACCGCGCGATGCGTGGAGAGGGCGGCGGCGGGTCGCCGTGCCTTAAAAAGATATCGCCTTGATGAACGAATTCTGGCAACACTGTTCCGCACTGCTGGAGCGTGAGTTGACGCCGCAGCAGTACGTAACGTGGATCAAACCGTTGGCCCCGGTCGCCTTCGACGCTGCCGCGAATACGCTGTCCATCGCCGCGCCGAATCGCTTCAAGCTCGACTGGGTCAAGAGCCAGTTTTCGGGCCGCATCTCCGATCTCGCCCGCGATTTTTGGCAGGCGCCCGTTGAAGTGCAATTCGTCCTCGATCCGAAAGCGGGCATGCGCCCGGCCGTCGGCTCCGCTTCCTCCGTTCCGCTGCCGCGCGTGCCGGCTTCCGCCGCCGCTGCGATGAGCGCGGCCGGGATACCGCTGGAAGGCGGCGCGGGCGCCGGTATGAGCGCGGGGGGCAAAAGCGCCGCCGGCAACGGCTTCGGCGCAAACGCGGGCGCGGGCGCGGGCGCGAACGGCGCCGGCGGGGCTAATGGCGCCCATGGGGCGAACGCCGCGCAAGACGACGCGGCCGATCTCGATTTACCGAGCGTCGACGCGCACGAAGCGGCGGCCGCGCGCCGCACGTGGCGTCCCGGTTCGGGCGCCGCGCCGAGCAGCCCCGAATCCGAATCGATGTACGAGCGCTCGAAGCTCAATCCCGTGCTGACGTTCGACAATTTCGTCACCGGTAAGGCGAACCAATTGGCCCGCGCGGCGGCGATCCAGGTGGCCGACAACCCCGGGATCTCGTATAACCCGCTGTTCCTGTACGGCGGCGTAGGCTTGGGCAAGACGCATTTGATTCACGCGATCGGCAATCAACTGCTGCAAGACAAGGCCGGCGCGCGAATCCGCTACATCCACGCCGAGCAATACGTGTCCGACGTGGTGAAGGCCTATCAGCGCAAGGCGTTCGACGACTTCAAGCGTTACTACCACTCGCTCGACCTGCTGCTGATCGACGATATTCAGTTCTTCTCCGGCAAATCGCGGACGCAGGAAGAGTTCTTCTACGCGTTCGAGGCGCTGGTCGCGAACAAGGCGCAGGTCATCATCACGAGCGATACGTATCCGAAGGAAATCTCGGGGATCGACGACCGCCTCATCTCGCGCTTCGATTCCGGGCTGACGGTGGCGATCGAGCCGCCCGAGCTCGAAATGCGCGTGGCGATCTTGATGCGCAAGGCGCAATCCGAAGGGGTGAGCCTCTCGGAGGACGTCGCCTTCTTCGTGGCGAAGCACCTTCGCTCGAACGTGCGCGAGCTCGAAGGCGCGCTGCGCAAGATCCTCGCGTACTCGAAGTTCCACGGCCGCGAGATCACGATCGAGCTGACCAAGGAAGCGCTCAAGGATCTGTTGACGGTGCAAAACCGCCAGATCTCGGTGGAAAACATCCAGAAGACCGTCGCCGATTTTTACAACATCAAAGTCGCCGATATGTATTCGAAAAAGCGTCCGGCGAACATCGCACGGCCGCGGCAAATCGCCATGTATCTCGCCAAGGAGCTTACGCAGAAGAGCTTGCCCGAGATCGGCGAGCTGTTCGGCGGCCGCGATCACACGACGGTGCTGCACGCCGTGCGCAAGATCGCCGACGAGCGCGGCAAGGACGCCCAACTCAATCACGAACTGCACGTGCTCGAACAGACGCTGAAGGGCTAATCGGCCGACCTGTGCCCTTATTCGCCGCGCGCGCGTCCCCGGCCCCCCGTTTTGGCGGGATCGGACCATTTTTCAGGCACAATATAGGTTTAGCCCCCCGTGCTTCGCAGCGCGAGCGAGGCGGGGATGGAAGCGCGGGAACAACGCGCGGGCAGATGGGCGAAAGCGCGCAGAAAATGCGGGGTATCGGCGCTTTCGTCGAACGAACTGCCGGGTGAGGCGGAGTTTGCCGTCATATCAACGAAGGAACCCTATGCAACTGGTCAAGACCGAACGAGATAACCTCCTAAGGCCGCTGCAAACCGTGAGCGGCATCGTCGAGCGCCGCCACACGTTGCCGATCCTCGCGAACTTGCTGATCACCAAGAACGGCCCGGATGTGTCGTTTCTGTCGACTGACCTCGAGTTGCAAATCACGACCCGCGCGGATTTCGGCGTCGGCGGCGAATCGGTTGCGACGACCGTGGCGGCGCGCAAGCTGCTGGACATCTTGCGGGCGATGCCGGACGGGCAAGTGAGCTTGTCGCTGGCCGACAAGCGTCTCACGGTGCAATCGGGGAAGAGCCGTTTCGCGTTGCAGACGCTGGCGGCGGATGAATTCCCGACCGTGTCGCAAGCGAAGGACTACGGCGCGAGCTTGACCGTCCCGCAAAAGACGTTCCGCCAATTGCTCGGCATGGTGTACTTCGCCATGGCGCAGCAAGACATCCGTTACTACCTGAACGGGATGCTGCTCGTGGTGGACGGCGGCCAGCTGATGGCCGTGGCTACCGACGGTCACCGTCTCGCGTTTTCGTCGATGAAGATCGACGGCGATTTCCCGCGTCAGGAAGTGATCATTCCGCGCAAAACGATTCTCGAGTTGCAGCGTCTGCTCGAGGACATCGACGACACGCTGCGGATCGACATCGCGTCGACGCAGGTGAAGTTCACGTTCGGCCAAGTGGAGCTCGTTTCGAAGTTGGTCGAGGGCAAGTTCCCCGACTTCCAGCGCGTGATTCCGAAGGCGCACAAAAATACGTTCGTGATCGGTCGCGACGAGTTGCAGCGTTCGCTGCAACGCGCGGCGATTTTGACGTCGGATAAGTTCAAGGGCGTGCGCTGCGTGATCGAACCGGGCCAGCTCAAGATCATGTCGACTAACGCCGATCAGGAAGAGGCGCAGGAAGAACTCGAAATCGCCTATCAAGGCGACACGATCGACATGGGCTTCAACGTCACGTACCTGCTCGACGTGCTCGCGAATTTGAAGGTGGACATGCTTCAGGTGAGCGTCGGCGACGCAAGCTCGAGCGCGTTGATCACGATTCCCGAGAACGAGGAATTCAAGTACGTCGTTATGCCGATGCGTATCTAACGCGAAGCGAGAACGAGACGAAACCAAGGGGCGCAGCGCCCCTTTGGCGTTTCTAAAAGGGCGAGCGAAAGTGAGCCGCCCGCCGCCGGCCCCCGCCGAAAGTGCAAGAAAACCAGCGCCGCTGCCTGGCTTTTCTGGGGCGTTCGACGTATCGCGCGGCGCAACCGCAGTGAATGCAGAACCGGAACATATCCATGAGTGAACAGCACAATACGCAACCCGACAACAGCTACGGCGCCTCGTCGATTCAGATCCTCGAGGGTCTGGAGGCGGTGCGCAAGCGCCCCGGGATGTACATCGGCGACACGTCGGACGGCACCGGTTTGCATCACCTCGTGTTCGAGGTGCTCGACAACTCGATCGACGAAGCCCTGGCGGGCTATTGCAACGACATCCACGTGATCATTCACGCGGATAACTCGATCTCCGTGACGGACAACGGCCGCGGGATTCCGACGGGCATCAAGCGCGACGACAAACACGATCCGAAGCGCAGTGCCGCCGAGATCGTGATGACCGAATTGCATGCGGGCGGCAAGTTCGACCAGAACAGCTACAAGGTGTCGGGCGGTTTGCACGGCGTGGGCGTGTCGTGCGTGAACGCATTGTCGAGCTGGTTGCGGTTGACCGTGCGCCGCGACGGCAAGAAGCACTTCATGGAGTTTCACCGTGGCGTGCCGCAAAACCGCGTGATCGAAGAGGTGGACGGCGAGCGTGTGTCGCCGATGCAGTTCGTCGGCGAGACCGAGAATCGCGGCACCGAAGTGCACTTCATGGCCGACGAAACGATTTTCGGTTTGGTCGAATATCACTACGACATCCTCGCCAAGCGGATTCGCGAGCTTTCGTTCTTGAACAACGGCGTGCGGATTCGCTTGACCGATCAGCGTTCGGGCAAGGAAGACGATTTCGCGCTGGCCGGCGGCGTGAAGGGTTTCGTCGAGTTCATCAACAAGACGAAGCAAGTGCTGCATCCGACGATTTTCCATATCAACGGCGAGAAAGAAGGCGTGGGTGTGGAAGTGGCGATGCAGTGGAACGACAGCTACAACGAGAGCGTGCTCTGCTTCACGAACAACATTCCGCAGCGTGACGGCGGAACGCACTTGACCGGGTTGCGTGCGGCGATGACGCGCGTGATCAACAAGTACATCGGCGATCACGAGATCGCCAAGAAGGCGAAGGTCGAGACGTCGGGCGACGACATGCGCGAGGGTTTGTCGTGCGTGCTGTCGGTGAAGGTGCCCGAGCCGAAGTTCAGCTCGCAGACGAAGGACAAGCTCGTTTCGTCGGAAGTGCGTGCGCCGGTGGAAGAGGTCGTGGCCAAGGCGCTCGAAGAGTTTCTGCTCGAAACGCCGAACGACGCGAAGATCATTTGCGGCAAGATCGTCGACGCGGCGCGTGCGCGCGATGCGGCGCGTAAAGCGCGTGAAATGACGCGGCGTAAGGGCGTGCTCGACGGCGTTGGGCTGCCGGGTAAGCTGGCCGATTGCCAAGAGAAGGATCCGGCGAAGTCGGAGATTTACATCGTCGAGGGTGACTCGGCAGGCGGTTCGGCCAAGCAAGGGCGCGATCGTAAATTCCAAGCGATCTTGCCGCTGCGCGGCAAGGTGCTCAACGTCGAGAAGGCGCGCTACGACAAGCTGCTTTCCTCGGAGCAGATCGTGACGTTGATCACGGCGCTCGGGTGCGGCATCGGCAAGGAAGACTACAACCTCGATAAGCTGCGCTATCACCGCATCATCATCATGACCGACGCGGACGTGGACGGTGCGCACATCCGCACGCTGCTGTTGACGTTCTTCTATCGTCAGATGCCGGAGATGATCGAGCGCGGCTATATCTATATCGCGCAGCCGCCGCTGTATAAGGTCAAGGCCGGTAAGGACGAGCGGTATCTGAAGGACGGCGCCGAATTGAATGCGCATATGCTGCGGTTGGCATTGCAGGGTTCGGAACTGATGCCTGCGGAAGGTGCGGCGCCGATTGCTGGGGATGCGCTTGGGGAACTGGCGCGGTCTTACCTGCTGGCGCAAGCCGTGGTGGAGCGGTTGAGCCGGCTCTATGACGCGCAGGCGCTTGAAGCCGTGATGGACGGCGTGGCGATCGACTTGTCGAGCGAGGCGGGTGCGGAGGCTTCAGCCAAGGCGCTCGAAGCGGCGTTGCAGAACGATCCGTTGAAGCCGGAAGTGCGCGCGTATGCGATGTATGACGGCGTGCGCGAGTTGCACTCGATTTGCATCGAGCGCCGGCATCACGGGAATGTAAAGAAATCGGTTATCGATGCGGACTTCTTGCTGACTGCTGATTATCAGCAGCTTGTGAATACGGCGAATACGTTCAAGGGGCTTATCGGTCTTAATGCGCTGATCAAGCGCGGCGAACGCAGCATGGCAGTGTCGGACTTCAAGAGCGCGATGCGGTGGCTGATCGCGGATGCCGAGCGGAATGTTTCGAAGCAGCGGTATAAGGGGCTCGGCGAGATGAACCCCGAGCAGCTGTGGGAAACGACGATGGATCCGAACGTGCGGCGGTTGCTGCGTGTGCAGATTGAGGACGCGATTGCGGCTGACGGGATCTTTACTACGCTCATGGGTGATGAGGTTGAGCCGCGGCGCGCGTTTATCGAGAGCAATGCGCTACGGGCGGGGAATATTGATGTTTGAGGGGGAGGCGGGGGCCTTGAGTTGAGCGTTTGGGCAACCCCCTCAACCAACACCGGAAAGAACGGCGGCCGCCTCATCGAGGGTGGCCGTTTTTTTAATGACCCTGACCCAAGAAATAGGCCGGTTCAAAAGTGGAGAAATTCGGCATGATGTGTCCAAGTGGGAATCAGATTGCCGACTCCGCGAACCTATGAAAAGACGGTGGTGAAGCAACGCTTACGCCTCAGGTGTGGTAGGTACGGATGCGCGCAGCAATGTTGCGAGAAGACGACTAGCCGATTCGCTGACCATAGCCACTGAAGCCAACGGCCATCGGTCGATTCGATGTTACGGTGGGGGCTCGGTTTGCGCATTCGTCGTTATACGTCAGCATGGCTGTGGATTGGCTCATGGCTCTGGGCGGCGGGTCCGCTAACCATAGGACTGACCGTCCTGCTACCGTTATCCCCGCTCCCACCGCCTTCGCTTCATTGCCTCTTCCAACATTCCAAGTGTGAGTGACCGTCCACCCAGCGATTCGCGCGCTTTCGCACTGAACGGAGACTTCAACGCAGCCAGTACTACGTCGCGCGTTCGCATATTTGCCGATGGGACGTAGTAGGCAACGTCGAAATCGCTTAGGTCAACATGGAACCGCTCGCCCCATGTACGCATAACATCAACTATTTTGGGCGGCTCCCAATCGAGGTCGTGATATAGATCCATATCGCGAGTCAATTTTTCGTCTATACCAAGCACACCGGGGGCGCGTACTTCGCGTATAAACCGCTGTAGTTGTAGCCATGCATCGTCCATTACAAACGATCCTCTTGCTTCACACGCCGATTGTATTCGACGACCGTTTTGTACCCGATCATTCCTACGTCGGTAGCTGTAATGACCCACCCGACGCCAGGGATGGCCCGACCCACGAATACGCCGATATGGTTGGTAAGTTTCACTCGCAGTAGTGCCACACTGGTCCAGGACGTGAAAGTTGGCAAGATACGGTGCTTTATCTCGTAGGGCAACAGTGAGCGAGATAGCTTCGATGCAATCGAAGTACCTTTCACCGCGCCGGCGAATTTTCCTCGCGTGGAAAGGAGCCGTGAACCGGCGAGGATCATTGCGACGCCCACCGCGTCGCTAACTCCTAGCTCACTCATGGTTTCGTCCACCGCGATCAAGAAGAACAGCTCGACAGGCGAGAGATCAGTGTGTATTCCGAATGTATATGTGTTTGGCATATCGGCGCGCAGGGTTAAACGGATCGCGAGAATAGCGCAGAAACATAATGCCTACAATTGGTGCCGTGTCGATATTGCAGTTGCTAGCTGCCATATAGAGCGGTCAGAATATCTCATAAAAAATGACTATCTCGTTTGTCTCATTGAATCATATTGCATCTTTGCGCTGATGATCTCAATTAGTGATACGCCCATAGGTAAGCGATGAAGGTGCCCACGAGCACTGCCGTAGCGCCATAGATCGTCGGCTTGTTTCGTAGGACATCGAGCTTTGATGCAGACGGTTCATTCTCACCATCGAGGTCCCAGTAGTCGATGCCCGGGTCGCCGGTGAGATTGATAAGGAGCAACAAGGCTGCACAGATGAAGAGTACGAAAAGCACTCCGAGTATTGGCGATGACATTTTTCTGCATTTTTCTTAGTCGTTCATCCTGCGTATGAAAACAAGTAATTGTTCTTGAAGCAAGCCGGTTCGGACTTCAGTCGCAGATGCTCGCAGATCACCCCTCCCCCACCCTGGCGAAACGAGACAACCCCTGTTTCGCCAGAAACCGCTCGATCTCCACCAACAGTGCAAGCGGCGTTTCGTTCATCGGATAGTACCCGGTGTTTTTCAGTACCTCGACCGAGGCGCGTCGATACCGTCGCAAATACGTCTGACCTTGCCCCTGTTTCGCGAATCCCATAGCTGAGAGCTTTATGCGGCTCGCCCCTGCTGAGCGGCGAACCAGTTTTTCTCGAACGTCATGGGGCTGACGTAGTCGAGCGTCGAGTGTAGCCGGCGCGAATTATAAAAGCCAAGCCAGTCGACGATTTCATCCATTGCAGCACGCCGCGTCACGAAGTGCCGACCATGCAGGCGTGCGACTTTCAGCGAACCCCATAGGCTTTCGGTTGGCGCATTATCCCAACAGTCGCCACGCCGGCTCATTGAGGAACGCATACCGTACGCTCTTAGCGAGTCCTGGAAGAGCCCGCTGCAATACTGACTGCCCCTGTCGCTATGGACGATGACGCCAGCGTCTGGGCGGCGCCGGAACCACGCCATACGCAGCGCGTCGGTGACCAGTTCTGCTTTCATGTGTGACTGCATCGACCAGCCCACCACCTGTCTGCTGAACAGGTCGATGATGACCGCCAGATAAACCCAGCCTTCGGCCGTCGCACAGTACGTGATGTCGCTTGTCCAGACCTGATTCGGCGCCGTCGCCGTAAAGTTGCGCGCCAACAAGTTCGGCGCCACCGGCAGGTTGTGGTTCGAGTTCGTCGTCGCGATGTATTTGCGCTTGTGCCGGGCCCGGATACCATGCTGTGCCATCAGTTTGCGTACACGCTCCTTGCCAACGCGAACGCCGCGTGCAACCAGCTCTTTCCACATGCGCGGCCAGCCGTACTCGCCTTTGACCTCTGCGTGAATCGCCTTGATATGCGCCAGCAGCGCATCGTCGCTTACGCGGCTTCGGCGGGGCTTGTCCTGCGCGGTACGTTGCCGCCGCTGATGAAAGCCGCTAGGGCTCACATCGAGCACCTCGCACAGCACCGAAATCGGCCAGTGATGGCGATTGCGCTCGATGAACGCGTACTTCACGTCGACTCCTTCGCGAAGTACGCGCACGCTTTTTTTAAAATATCGCGCTCCATCTTTAAGCGTGCAACTTCGGCGCGCAGCCTCGACAGTTCCATCTGCTCCGGGCTCACCGGCTTTGTGCCGGCCCCGCCAAGCTTGCCTTCCTGCTCAGCCTTCAGCCAGTTGGAAATCGACTGCGCCGGTAAATCCAGCGTCGCGGCGACCGCCGCAACGCTCTGACCGGCCTTGACCAGCCGAACCGCTTCCAGCTTGAATTCGAGCGTGTAGCGCGCCCGCGTCGTCTTGTTCATCTTCTTGACTCTCCTTGCTTGAGTTTAAACGCTCAGCAAGGGATTCGTTTTGCGGGGGCAAGCTCAGTCTTCTCCATCAACGCCGCGTTGAACGTAGGATCGTGCTCACCGACGAGCACCAAGACCTGATGCGTCGCGGCGATTGGCTCGCTGAAGTCCGTACCGGCCCAAGCGTGAAGATAAGCCGCGAACGCATCGGGCGATGACGTTGCCATCGAATACGCCGCTTTCCATTCAATCCATGAGCTAGGCAACCTTCCGCCGGTACTCCGATCGATGATCGCTTTGCGAATATCTTTGCTACCAGCCGCCACCTCCAAGCAACGCGCGACCTCGTCTCATTCTGAGAAAGCCCCCATTGGCCACCCCCCTCAGCCATTGCATCCGAGCCGCGTCGATGCAATGATCCCCGACGCGAGCAACATCACCTTACCCGGAAAACCATCATGATTTCGCACGTTTGCCTCGGCGTGAACGAGTTCGATCGCGCTTTCGCCTTCCATTCGGCCGTCATGTCCGCGCTAGGGCATGAACTGAAATTTTGCGAGCGCGATAAACCGTGGGCAGGTTGGATGGCCAAGGATAAGCCTCGACCGCTTTTCGTGATCGGCCGCCCCTTTAATGGCGACGCGGCACAAGCGGGGAATGGGCAGATGGTGAGCCTGCTCGCGATCGATCGAAAGACTGTCGACGCCGCATATGACGCGGCCCTCGCGAACGGCGGAATCTGCGAAGGCGCCCCTGGCCTTCGGCCGCAGTACCACGCCGACTACTACGGCGCCTATTTCCGCGATCCGGACGGCAACAAGCTTTGCGTCTGCTGTCACGATCCGGTCTCCGAGTAGCGGTGAAACAAAGACCCGCATCGACCGCCTTCAAGAAAAAGCGACCCCCTTAAATCAAGCGCCCGCCGCCGTCCACGTGCAGGACTTCTCCCGTGATGAACCCGCCCGTGAGCAACAGGCCAACGGCTTGAGCGATATCGTCCGGGCAGCCGATGCGCCGCGTCGGCAAGCTCGCGGCGGCCGTCGCCAGTGCCTCTTGTTTCGCTTCCCCGAAAAAGCTATCGAGTAGCGGTGTATCCACGAGTCCCGGCGATACGGCGTTGACGCGAATCGGTGCAAGTTCGAGGGCAAGCGAGCGCACGATCGCTTCGACAGCCGCGACGGCGCCGGCGAGAATTGCGCCTCGATACGTGGGCCGTTCGGCCAACAAACCCGACGTCAACACGATCGACCCCGTCGGCCGTAGTCGGTCGAGCGCCGCGCGTACCATGGCAAGCGGCCCGACCAGCCGTTCCTCCGCCGCCCAGCGTAAATCTTCGGCGGTACTCTCGCGCAGCGTTTTTAGCGACGCGGTGCCGGCCGTAATCACCAAATGGTCGATCTCCGGCAGCGAACCGAAAAGCGCCCCAAACGTCGCGCTCTGGTGCAGATCGCCGACACACTGCCGCGCGCCTCCGATTTCGTCGGCCGCTCGCCGCAGTCGCTCCGCATCGCGCCCGATCAACGTCACTTCAGCGCCGGCACGCGCTACCAGCCGAGCCACGGCTAGCCCAATCCCGGACGTGCCGCCAACCACGGTCACATGCCGTCCCTCGAGCGCCGAACTCATGCCAATCATCTCGTCATTCATCATATTCTCCAATCGATAAAAGAAGAGAAGTCATGATGTGCGGTACCGGAAAGGAAGAGAACGCACCGATGATCAATGATCATCATCGATTTATTTGATAGATTCCGGCCTATGGACCTTCTTCTAGCCATGCGCGTATTCGTGCGCGTCGTCGAATGCGGAGGACTCTCCGCGGCCGGACGCGACTTGGGGCTCGGCCAACCCGCCGTCAGCGAGCGTCTGCGTCAATTGGAGCGGCACTTGGGCGCGCGGTTGCTCGATCGAAACACGCGCTCTGTGAACGTCACCGATATCGGCGCGGTGTTTTATACGCATGCCAAGACGGCGCTCGATGCCGCCGACGAAGCGGCGGCGAGCGTCACGTCGTTCAACCGCCAATTGCGCGGCACGCTGCGCGTCGCCGCGCCGCATGCGCTTGGCGAACTCTTGCTGCCGCCGTTGTTGGCGACGCTTCAGCAGCGGCATCCCGAGCTGTCGATCGACTTGATCTTGAACGACCGTTTCGTCGATCCCGTGATCGAGGGCGTCGATGTATCGATCCGAGTCGGCCGGCTCGGCGAGGGCAACTTCGTGGCGCGTCCGCTCGGCCACGTGCGTCGGCTCTTGCTGGCGTCGCCGACGTATCTAGAGCAGGCCGGCTCACCCGCGTCGCCGGCAGCGCTCGCCACCCATCCGTTCGTCCACATCGATGGACTCGCTCGCGACGGAAAGCTGCACCTCGAAGACCCCGACGGCACGCCCGTCACCGCGCACGTGCGCAGCGCCTGGCGTTGCAATCACTGGCGGCCGCTACTCGCGGCGTTGCTTGCCGGCAATGGAATCGGCGTGCTGCATCGGCCGGTGTGCCGCAGCGAAATCGCAACGGGACAGCTCGTGCCGGTGTTGCCAGATCATCGACTATCCGATCTCCCCGTGCATGCGATCTACCCGTCATCGCGGAGGGCGCCGGCTAAGACCGCCACCGTCGTGGCCTGGCTGGAGTCGCAGTTGCCGGCAATGCTCGCAGAAGACGGCCCGCTCGCGGAACGCGCTTAGCGAACAAACGAGGCGCACCGACGTGCATAGCGATCACCATCGATCAGACCCACAGCCGATACATCCAAAAGGACTCGTCTTCCCCGAAGCGCTCAGCGAACTCGCTCGGCGAAAACCCCGTGGTGCGTTTGACGGCACGGCTCAAATGCGCCTGGTCGGAGAAACCTTCGTCCAGGGCGAGCGTGGCCCAGTCCAACGGTTGTCCCGTCTCATAGCGTTCGCGCGCGCTGAAAAACAGGCTTTCAGTTTTGACGAGCGATTGCCACTCGCGCAATGAGCGTCCACTAAACGCTTTGACGCGTCGCTCCACCTGACGCGGTCCATGCGTCCGGCCCCACTCGCGGGCCTGCCAAGCAAGGCGCTGGACCCAGTAACGGCCCGCTTCCCGCAGCGACGAATGGCCCGAGCCGCCTCTGACCTTTCGCCACGGCTCTGCTAAATGCTGTTGCAGTACGGATAGCGAAGCGGCGTCGGTTTGCGTCGCCAAAAACGCGTCCAGAAACGGGCGCCACGCGGGTCCCATCAACGGCTCGGCCGGAACGACCGTATCTTGGATGACGGACAAGTCGATGCCAAACAATGCGCGCGCCGCATCGGCTTCGAAACAAATCATGCCGGCCCGTCCGCTATTGCGCGCCCAACTCGCCATCGGCCCGGACTGGCTTCCCGACAACGTGAAGGCGCAGTCGAACGGCCGCCAAGTTGCGGCGTTCGGCCCGCTCTCGATCACGCCGACGTCAACCCCTTGGTCCCAAGAAAGGCATACGAGCGGCGACGCAGGGAAGTGAGTCAGCCGCTGGGCATCGGTCAGCACGAAGCCGCGCGTGTCGCGGCACGCGATAGCCACAACGGCGCCTTGCAACGCGGGCGGCGGCGGGTAGAGCCGAGCATGCGGACGCTCGCGACCGTTGCCCGCAAGCGGCGCGCGCATCCACGGATCGGGGCAAAGCTGCGCGGTAGGTAAGTCGACAGGAAACATGAGCGCCGAGTATAGGGAAAGTGGAACATGCGCGTCCGTGACGTTTGCGTTCAAGACGCGGCGCGGCGCTTGGCTAATCATATCGGGCAAACGAAGCTACACTACAAACCGCGATCAAGAGGCCATCGGTAGACGACTATGAACTCGCCATCCTCCTCCCGCTGCCCGGTGCATCACGATGCCCCATCGTCGACGACGGCGTCCTCGCCGTCGACGCCGAAGCAACCGCTCGGCGTTTGGCCGCCCGGACCCTTCTGTATCACCGGATGGGGTCTATTAAACCAAATGTCGCGCGATATGCTCGGCACGCTATCCGAATGGAAGCGGCGGTTCGGCGATGTCGTGCATTTGCGCATTCTTCCTTCGCATGCCGTCGTCGTCACCGATCCCGAACTCATGCGCGATTTACTCGTTACGCATCACGACGCATTGGTTCGCTGGGAACGCGCAAGAAACGTGTTCGCTCAGGTGCATGGCAACAGTGTGCTCGTGGCCGAGGGCGAAACATGGCGCACGAAACGCCATGCCATGCAGCCGAGTTTTTCCCCGAAGGCGGTGCAAGTCTTTTTGCCGACGATCGCCGATACCGTCGCACAGACGCTTGCGCATTGGCCCGCGCGCGATTCGCATTGGTCGATCGAAAGCGAGCTCACGTCGCTCACGATGGACGTCATCATGCGGATGACGTTTTCGAGCGGCGTCGGCAGCGATGCGCGTATTGCGGAAGAAGCGATACGCGTGACGAGCGTGGCGGTGAACAAGGAATTCTTCTGGCCCGTGCGCTCGCCCGATTGGGTGCCTTGGAAGCGCGAGAAGCGGCGCGCGATTGCCGACTTAGATGGCCTGGTCAGACGTCACTTGCAGGCGCGGTTGATCATGCCGCCCGATACTTGGCCCGACGATCTGCTGACGATGCTGCTCAAACTGCACAAGGAAAATCCTTCGGCATGGCCGCTCGAAGCGGTGCGCGACGAATGTATGACGACATTCTTGGCCGGCCATGAAACAACCGCGGCCGCGCTCGTCTGGTGGGCCTGGTGCATGGCGTCGAATCCGGTCGCGCAAACGGCCGCGCGCGAAGAGGTTCGGCGCGTCTTGCAAGGCCGTGCACCCACGGCCCAAACGCTTCCGTCGATGCAATATCTCACGCAGACGATCAAGGAAGCCTTGCGTCTTTATCCAGTCGTGCCGGTGTTGCTGGGTCGCGTGACGACGAAGACGGTTCCGCTAGGGCAATGGCAGGTGCCCGCAGGCGCGATGTTCATGTTGCCGGTGCAACTCATGCATCACGATCCACGATGGTTTCCGGAGCCGGAGGTCTTTCGGCCCGAGCGTTTCGCACCGGATGCGCCGGAATTGCCGCGCGGGGTTTATATGCCGTTCGGCACGGGGCCTCGCGTCTGTTTGGGACAGAACCTCGCGATGGCCGAAATGACGGTGATCGCCGCCATGCTGTTGCAGCGCTTCGATCTATCGGTTCCGGAGGGAATGGCGGCGCCGCGTCCGACACATAATGTCACGTTGCGACCGGCGGAGCCGATGCAGTTGGCTATTACCGAAGTCGAATCGGCATAAGCGCCGATTTAAGCGCCGGCACAACGGCCTACTATCGACGGCGAGCATGCACGGGTTCACCGCGCGGCTCGCCATATGCAGAAAGCTCGCGGCAATCGCTCGCCGCGAGCATCGAGACGATCACTCGCCCGTCAGCGTGAACGTAGGTTGCCGATAGCCGATGCCGGCTCGCGACAACTTCGGCAGTTCGCGCTCTTTCAGCACGGTGGCAAAGCCGGCCCAGTCGCCATTGAGCGAAGCCATGTCGACGTGGTGCGTCACGCCCAGTTCATACGTGACGCCCGCCGCGTACGGCAACTCCCAGTCCGCCTGGTGCCATGCGCGCTCGGCCAACGCCAGCAAGCGCGGATACACCATGTATTCGAGGAAGCGGTCGTTGCGCATCACCTCGCCCCACGCTTGGCCCTGCATGCCGTGGATGGCCGGCGCGTCTCCCGTGCCCGTCACCGAGAACGGGGCGCCGTTGCGGTCGCCGAACACTTCGGCGTTTTGCGGCAGGTTCTGCGGCGCGAACGAGAAGACCTTGTACTCGTCGGTCGCGTGCGAACCCCAGTAATAGCCGCGTTCACGTGGATTGAGCGTGTACGGGAAGTCGAAGTACAGGTAATCGGGCAGCGCGAGCACCGGCTCGAACCCCTTCGCGGCGTAGTTGCGCGCACTATCGGCCGCGCCCCAGAACACCGTATCCCAGATCGCCGCAATCACATGACGCGTCGAGAAGTCGGACGCACCGTTGGCACCGCTCAAGCCGTCTTCCCACGCCGCCATCGTATCGATGCCGTTCGCGGCGACTTGGGCGCTCACTTGCTTCGCCATCCGCGTCGGCAACTCGTCGGTCGACTTGATCTCGCCACGCTGGATCAGTGCCATACAGGCCGGCGAACGTGCCCACGGTTTGTCCTGAATGGCGAGGTTGACGCGGCCCTTGCCGGGATCGGTGCCGTTCAAGGCTTGGAAGCCGCCGCCGAGGAAGATGTTCTTCGCCTCGTCGCCGCCGAACTGCCACGTGCGCAACGGCACCTGCGCATCCGCGTACATCGACGCAATCTCGTGGATCACCTTGCCCGTGAAGTTCAACGCGCCCGGCACGCACGGATTGATGTCGCTATGCCGATCGTAGAACTGCACGGTCGTCACGTTCGTCGTGTCCTGCGGATCGAGCAGTCGGTATTGCGTCGCCTCTTGTTCGCGACCTTGCGCATGAAGCCGGCGATAGCGCGCCTCCATCGACATCACGGCCGCGCGGGCATGCGCGGGCATATCGATTTCGGGGATCACTTGAATGAAGTGATCGGACGCGTAGCGCAGCAAGTCGACGAATTGATCGCGCGTCAGATAGCCGCCGCCCGATTGATTCTCGGGGCCCGACGCAAGCTCCGGCAGCAGGCATCGCGTTTCGCTCGGGTCGAAGCAGCGGCGTCCGCCGACTGCGGTCAACTCCGGCAGACCCGGGATCTCGATGCGCCAGCCTTCGTCGTCGGAGAGATGCAAATGCAAGCGGTTGAGCTTGTAGGCGCTCATTTGGTCGATGAGGCGACGCAGCGTCGGCGGATGCTTGAAGTTGCGTGCTAGGTCGACCTGCATGCCTCGATACGGGAAGCGCGGCGCGTCTTCCACCTGCATCGCCGGAATACTGCCGCCGCCGGCCGGCACCAAGGAGTACAACGTCTGCACGCCATAGTAGACGCCGGCCGGATCGTCGCCTTCGATGTATGCGCCGCGCGCGCTGATCGTGAGCCGATAGCCGCCGGAAATGGCGATGTCGGCAGGTAGCCGCTTCGGCGCGACGATGCCGACTACGGGCGTGCGCGAGTCGTCGAGACCGAGCGTCTGGGCGCGGTCGCGCAGCGCTTGCACTTGTCCCATCGAGAGACCCGCCAGCGTCAGTTGCACGCCGTGCAGGTCGAGCGCACCTGGCAGCGCGCGCTCGCGTTTCACGCTCGGCAGGGCGCGGTAGGCAACCGGCTGTGCCGCGACGGGCGGCGCATTGCCTGTCGAGTTGTTCTGCGCATCGGCGGGGAGGGAGACGACATAGCGCGTTTCGTCGTCGGTGTCGTTGAACGTGAGGATGGCCGGCGGCGCGCCGTCGACGGCGACGAACGTGCGCGGCAGCAGATCGCTGTAGCGCAGATACCAATATTCGGCGACGAACGGCAGCGTCACGCTTTGGCCGACCGGCAAAATGAGCTTGCCGGGCAGCGGCGTGATCGCATAGAGATCGCCGGTTAGGTGCTCCAGCTTGAAGGCTGGGTTATCCAGCTTCAGTATCCGGCGAATACTGTGGATGTAGAGCTTCCACCCGCCGGCCCAGATGGTCTTGCTGCCTTGGTTCGTCAGGATCAGCCGGCCCGTCGCACACGATGCCCCGTCCGCGCCGAGGTCGGCGCAGGGCACCCCGGCCGCGTTGGCGTGATTGTTGTCGATGGCCACGCGCAGCGCGAGACTGCTGGCGAGAAATGCCGTCAGCGCCGCGGGGCTTTTGGCGGTGTCGGCGGTAGGTCCTTGGCTCGTCGCGAGCGACGCCGCCTGGGCCACGGGCGGCAAGACCGCCGCGGCCGCGGCAAGCAAGCCGACGCCCACGAAATGCGCAATGCGATTCATAAAGTCTCCTCGGAAAAAAACGGCGATACGACGCCGTTCGATTACGTCGCTGCTATCGGGTCTTTCAAGGAAGCGGAAGCGCTACTGCTGAGATGAGGCGACGAGTCGTCCTCGTCCCGACCGGCCAAGGTGGGGGCGGTGACCGATCAATGCAGGATCTTAGGTGGACTTTGATTGGTATTCAAGTGGCATTAATTTGGAGGCAAATTGGTATTTAATGCCGATCGAACCGGAGGGTGCGCGCGGAGGGGATGTAAAAGAGTGGAACGGGCGTTTTAATGCAGCAGGGAAGGCGCCGGGCATGACGGCGCTCTGGAGCGGACTGCGTTGGCAACGCAGTCGTCCAAGATGGTGAGAGCGATCTGCCGGCGCCGGCCGGCGTCTCGACTGCCTGACTAAATCAATCCTCGCGCCGCCAGATTCCGATACAGCGCGCGTACGCCGAAACGCCACGGCGCGATGTCGGTCGAGAGCCGTACGGTATTGACGAGCGCACCCAACGCCGGCGTCGAAATCGTGACGAGATCGCCGAGGTGATGCGTGAATCCGCCGCCCGCCGTATCGCGATCTTTGATCGGCGAGAACATCGTCCCGAGAAACAGCATGAAGCCGTCGGGATACTGGTGATGCGCGCCGCAAGTCTGCGACACGAGATCCAACGGATCGCGGCTGATCTCGCGCATATGGCTCACACCCTCGAGCACGAAGCCGTCTTCGCCTTCGATCAGCAGCGAAACGCTGGCCTCGCGAATCGCGTCGATCGTGAAGTCGCCGTCGAACAAACGGACGAACGGTCCGATCGCGCAGGAGCCGTTGTTGTCTTTCGCCTTACCGAGCAGCAGCGCGGAACGGCCCTCGATATCGCGCAAATTGACGTCGTTGCCCAGTGTCGCACCCACCGCTCGTCCGGCCGCATTGACGGCCAGCACGACCTCCGGCTCGGGATTGTTCCAAGCCGATGTCGGGTACAAGCCCACTTCGGCACCGAAGCCCACCGCCGACATCGGCTGCGACTTCGTGAACACTTCGGCGTCTTCGCCGATGCCCACTTCCATATATTGCGACCAGGCCCCTCGGCGCTTGAGCTCGTCCTTGAGCCGCATGGCGGCCGCCGAACCCGGCTTGATCTTGGCGAGGTCGGTCCCGATCAACTCACGCAACGAAGAACGGATATCGGCCGCGCGGCCGGGATCGCCGCCGGCCTGCTCTTCGATCACGCGTTCGAGCAAGCTGACCGCAAAGGTGACGCCGCATGCTTTGATCGCTTGCACGTCGCAAGGCGCGAGCAAGCGCGTCGCGGTCTGCTCTTGCGGCTGCATCGCGTTTCGCAATAGTTCGTCGGCATGTCCCAGCAACTCGCCCGGGACCGAACGTGCAACGGCGGCGGCGTCGTCGCGGTCGAATAGGTCGCTTGTCGTCGGCGCGCTGGCCGTGATGTCGAAGACCTGTCCGTTGCGGATGACGACGACGGACGGCCCATTGTGGGGCGAGCCGCGCCAGACTCGCCCGACGAGCAGTGCGCGGCCGAGGTCCGAGGGCAGACAAGAAGCGGGATCGATGGGCATGGAGAGCAGCTCTCGCGGTAAAGGAAACGGTGGTCTCGGTATCAGTGCGAATGGCGCGGATCGCCGCGCGTCTCGATCACTTTCAGATAGAGCGTGGCGGGCTCGAGGCACCCGCCCGTCGAAAGCTGTCCGACGAATTGCCGGTAGATTTCTTGCCACGGGGTTTGCGACGGCGGCACGCTCGGCGCGGCCTCCTCGCGGCGGCGCGCGAGTTCGGCTTCGTCGACGAGCAGCTCGACGCGCCGCGCATTGAGATCGACGCGCACGCGATCGCCCGTGCGCATCAGCGCGAGACCCCCGCCGGCCGCCGATTCGGGCGACATGTTCAGAATCGAAGGGCTCGCCGACGTGCCGCTTTGCCGTCCATCGCCCATGCAAGGCAACGATGTCACGCCGCGCTTGACGAGCTCGGCGGGCGGCGCCATGTTGACGACTTCGGCGCTGCCGGGATAGCCGAGCGTGCCGCAGCCGCGCATGACGAGGATGCATTGTTCGTCGATGTTGAGCGAAGGATCGTCGATGCGGGCCCGATAGTCCTCGGGGCCGTCGAACACGACGGCGCGCGCCTCGAATGCGTTCTCGGCGCCCGGCTCGCTGAGGTATGCGCTGCGAAACGCCTCGCCGACCACCGACATCTTGATGATCGCGCTATCGAAGAAGTTGCCCGAGAGCACGATGAAGCCCGCGCCGTGTTTCAACGGTTCGGAGAACGAACGAATGACGTCGCCGTCGGCAGCGGGCGCTTGCTCGACAATCTCGCCGATGCGCAGGCCCGAGACGGTCGCGCACTCGCCATGCACCAGGCCTGCCTCGGCAAGCTGACGCAATACGGCCGGCACGCCGCCCGCGCGATGAAAGCTCTCGCCGAGGTATTCGCCGGCCGGCATGCAATTGGCGAGCAACGGCACATCGGCGCCGAGGCGCTGCCAATCGTCGAGCGAAAGCGGCACCCCGATATGCCGGGCGATAGCGATCAAATGCGGCGGGCAGTTCGTCGATGCACCGAGCGCCGATGCCACGACGATCGCATTCTCGAAGGCTTCGCGCGTCAGGATGTGAGAAGGGCGCACGTCGTCGTGCACGAGTTCGACGATCCGTTTGCCCGTTGCATACGCCATCTGTCCGCGTTCGCGATAGGCAGCCGGAATCGAGGCGCAGCCGGGTAGCGACATGCCGAGTGCTTCGGCAAGGCTATTCATCGACAACGCGGTGCCCATCGTATTGCAATGGCCGATCGACGGCGAGGCCGCCGCGGTGAGCCGCATGAAGCCTTCGTAGTCGATGTCGCCCGCGGCGAGCAAGTTGCGAGCGTGCCAAATGACGGTGCCCGAGCCGACACGCTTTCCCTCGAACCAGCCGTCGAGCATCGGGCCGCCCGACAGGACGATCGCGGGGAGGTCGACGGTGGCGGCGGCCATGAGGCAGGCGGGCGTGGTCTTGTCGCAGCCGGTCGTGAGCACGACACCGTCGAGCGGATAGCCGTGCAAGATTTCGACGAGCCCGAGATAAGCGAGATTCCGGTCGAGCGCGGCTGTGGGCCGGCGGCTCTGCTCGGCCAGCGGATGAACGGGAAACTCCATCGGAATGCCGCCTGCGTCTCGAATCCCGGCCTTCGTGCGTTCGGCCAACTCGATGTGATGGCGATTGCACGGCGCAAGATCGCTCCCCGTCTGCGCAATGCCGATGATCGGTCGGCCCGATTGCAACTCCTCGCGCGTTAGTCCGTAATTCATGAAACGTTCGACATACAGCGCCGTCATGTCGGCGTGACTCGGGTCGTCGAACCAGTTTTGGCTGCGCAACCTGCGCGAGGGTTTCGTTGACATAAACCTTTCGTTCTCCTAATCGTTACGGCGCGCGTTAGCCGGCACTCACGAGGCCGCGCGTGACGACGTTTTGCGGCAAGCCGGGCACGGGCGTGCGGAACATGAACAAGCCGCCGGCCAAGGTTTCGCGCTCGCGCTTGACCGGGCTCAATCCTTTCATCGCCGTCGTTACGTAGGCCGTGCGCAGATCGTCGCCGCCGAATACGAGCTTGGTGATGTTGGAGCAGGGGAAGGCGACAGTGTCGATCTGCTTGCCTTCGCGCGAGTAGCGTTCGATGCAGCCACCGTTGAAAAGCGCGACCCAGACGCATCCTTCGGCGTCGATCGCCATGCCGTCGGGATACGCGGATCCTTGCAGTTTCACGAATACGCGCTTGTTCGAGAGCTTGCCCTCGTCGTCCACGTCGGACGCGTAGATCGTCTGCCCGCGCGTGTCGGTGTGATAGAGCGTGCGTCCGTCGGGACTCATCGCCGGGCCGTTCGCGATGTCGTAGCCGTCGTCACGCCGCTCCAGCGTACCGGCGTCGTTCACGCGATAAAGCGCCCCCGTCGGCGCTTGTTCCTCGTCGTCCATCGTACCGAACCAGAGGTATCCACGCGGGTCGCAAAAACCGTCGTTCAGACGATTGGTCGTTCTTTCTCGTTCGACCTCCATGAGTTTGTCGAACGTGCCTACGCGCGCATCGAATCGATAAAGGCCTTTGCGCAGGCCGCACACGAACGTGTCATCGGATGCCGGAATGATGAAACCTGGTTCGCTCGGGGCGGGCCAGGTCATCGTCTCGTGCGTGGCGGCGATATAACGGTGTACCTGCTTGCGCTTGATGTCGACGAAATAAACGGCTTTCTCCGTCTTGCTCCAGACGGGCCCTTCGCCCAATTCGGCGCCCAAGGGCCAGATACATTCGGGTGAAATCATGAGGATGCTCCGTACCATCCCGCATCGACGAAGTACTCGCGTCCCGAGCATCGCGAGCCGTCGTCCGATGCGAGAAACAAGGCCATTCGAGCGACATGCTCGGGCTCGACCCGCTCGGGTAGGCATTGGTCGGCTACGAGCTTCGCCTCGCTTTCGGGCGATTGCCACAGTTTCATCTGCCTCGGCGTACGTACCGCACCTGGGATGATCGCGTTGACGCGAATCCCGAAGGGGCCGAGTTCACGGGCGAGTGCGCGGGTCATGCCTTCGATGCCGGCTTTGGCCGTCATATAAATCGAAAGACTCGGCAGCGCGCGGTGCCACGATATGGAACCGAGGTTCAGAATCACTCCGTTGCCCGCAGTCTTCATGCCGGACGCAGCGATTTGCGCGCAAAAAAATTGGTGCCGCAAGTTCACGGCGATTCGCTCGTCCCAATAGGCGGGCGTGATCTCGCCGAAGTCGTGACGGTCGTCGTTGGCCGCATTGTTCACGAGAACGTCGATCGTGCCGGCTTGCTCGCGAATTGAAGCAAATACTTGCTCGATCGCGGAAATATCGCGCAGATCGCACCGGTAAAAAGTGGGCGGATGTGCGCAAACGCGTAGCTTTTCGGCAAGCAACTGGGAATCGGCCTCGGCGATGTCGAGGAAAAACACGCGGGCGCCTTGCGCGGCGAACGCTTCGACGAATGCGGCGCCGATGCCGCTCCCGCCTCCCGTGACGACGACGGTTTTATCGACCAAGCTCGGATAGTGGGCGTACGACATGCGAAATTCCACGTTTGAAGAAAATGCCGGCCGTGCCTGATGCATTAGGCCCTATGCGTCATCCGCATCGTGGCCGGCCGGGCGAGTTTGGGATTGGGTCAGCGCCGGTTCGTGCGCGACACGACGTCGATCCATACGGCCACGACCAGGATCGCGCCTTTGGCGATCATTTGCCAGTAGGCGTCGACGTCGAGCATCGACATTCCGTTGTCCAAGCTGGCCATGACCAATGCGCCGACGAGTGCGCCGTAGACGGTGCCCGAGCCGCCGCGCATCGACGTGCCGCCGATGAAGCACGCGGCGATGGCGTCGAGCTCGCCCATGTTGCCCGCCGACGGCGAGCCGGCTGCGAGCCGCGCCGTATTGACGATCCCGGCGAACGCGCACATGAGGCCCATCAACGCGAAAATCGCGAGCTTGACGCGGTTCGTGTCGACGCCGGACAAGCGCGTCGCTTCGAGATTGGACCCGACGGCGTAAATGCGGCGGCCGAAGACGGTTTGCGTCGCCACCCAGGTGAAGACGCCGAGCATGACCAGCACGAGCAGCACGGGTACCGGGATGCCGCCGTAGTCGTTGAGCGTCGCGACGAACCCGACGATGATGGCCGCGGCGGCCGCGATTTTTGCGGCGTCTTGCCAGAGCGGGACTACCGGCAATTCATAACGGCGCCGGTTGCCGCGGTTGCGCACCGTCACGAACGCGAGCACGGCGATCAGCAGCAGAGCGAGGGCATTGCCCGCGAGGCGAGGCAGATAGCCTTGGCCGAGGAAGACGAATCCATCGGAGACCGGCGCGATCGTCGAGCCGCCCGTAATGCCGAGCAACACGCCGCGATAGGCAAGCATGCCGCCCAAGCCGACGATGAACGAGGGCACGCGCCGGTAGGTGGACAGCCAGCCGTTGAACAAGCCCGCCGCGATGCCGAGCACGAGCACGACGGGGATCGTCGCCGCGAGCGGCCAGCCATGGTTCATATCGAGGATCGCGGCGATCCCGCCGAGCAACCCTAGTAGCGAGCCGACCGACAAGTCGATTTCACCGGCGATGATGACGAAGACCATGCCGCAGGCGAGCATGCCGCTGATCGCCATTTGCCGCAGCAAATTCGATAGATTGCGCGGCGTGGCGAAGGCGCCGTGCGTGAGGACCGTGAAAAACAGCCAAATCAGCGCAACCGCGATGAGCAGCGCCAGGATCTTGTAGCGGGCGAACCATTGGCGAATGCGGTCGGCGCCGGCGGGGCCCGAAGTGCCGGCCGGGCGGGCGGGGGAAAGGTCCGGTGTCATACGGATGCTGTCTCGTTGGGTTGGGCGGCCCCGGCCCGGATGGCGGGCTCGATGGCGGCCGTCAGAATGGCCTCTTGCGTGAGGCCGTCGTTGGCGAAATCGCCGCGCAGTTCGCCCTCGCCCATGACGAGGACTCGGTCGGCGAGGCCGAGCACCTCGGGCAACTCCGACGACACCACGACGATCGCCATCCCTTGTTTGGCCAACGCGAAGATGAGCTTGTAGATCTCGAATTTCGCGCCGACGTCCACGCCGCGGGTCGGCTCGTCGAGGATCAGCACTTTCGGCTCGGTGAGCAGCACGCGTGTGAGCACGGCTTTTTGCTGATTGCCGCCCGACAGATGGGCGATCGGTAGCAGCGGATGGGCGGCGCGCACCGAAAGCTGCTTCATCGATTTGTGAATCGTGTCGAGTTCGGCGGCCGCATCGATCGCGCCGCGCTTGACGAAGCGTTGCAGCACGGACAGCGTGATGTTGTGCCCCACGCCAAGCTCGGGAACGATGCCGTGGGCCTTGCGGTCCTCGGGCACCATGCCGATCCCGGCGCGGATCGCGTCGCCGGGCGAGCGTATCGGCACGGGGCGGCCTTCGATCGAGACTTGTGCGTGGTGCGTGCCGGGATAGGCGCCGAAAATCGCCTGCATGAGTTCGGTGCGGCCCGAGCCAACGAGCCCGGCCACGCCGAGGATCTCGCCGCGCCGCACATGGAACGTGACGTCGTCCACCCGCTTACGGCGCGGGTTCGTTACATCGATGCAGGTGACGTTGCGCGCTTGCAGCACGACTTCGCCGACGACATGCGGCTCGCGCGGAAACAGATTCGTGATCTCGCGCCCCACCATCAGCGCGACGATGCGCGCGGACGGCATCTGCGAGAGCGGCGCCGTTTCCACATGCCGGCCGTCGCGGATCACGCTGACCGTATCGCAGACGGCTTGCACTTCCTCGAGCTTGTGCGAGATGTAAATGCAGGCGACGCCGCGCTGCTTCAGGTCGCGCACGATGTCGATGAGGACGCGCGTCTCCGCTGCCGTCAGCGAGGACGACGGTTCGTCGAGGATCAAGAGCCGCGCTTGCTTGTTGAGCGCCTTGGCGATTTCGATCAACTGCCGATGCCCGCCGCCGAAATTCATGACGGGCTGCGCGACGTTGATGCCCTCGATGCCCAGTTCTTTGAGCAATGCGTCGGCGCGCTGATGCATCGCCGCGTAGTTCATGCGTCCGCCGGGCAGCGTGATCTCGTTGCCGAGAAAAATGTTCTCCGCCACGGACAACTCGGGCACCAGCATCAATTCCTGGTGAATGATGACGATGCCCGCGCGCTCGGTATCGCGCACGTTCGATGCGCGCAACGGCTGACCGTCCCAGACGATCTCGCCGTCCCAAGTGCCGTGCGGGTAGACGCCGGAGACGATTTTCATCAGCGTCGATTTGCCTGCGCCGTTTTCGCCGCATAGGCCCAGGCATTCGCCGGGCCGAACCGACAGGTCGATGCCGTCGAGCGCCTTTACGCCTGAGAACGTCTTGACGATGCCGCGCAGCGACAGCAACGGTTCTGATTGCACCATGCGTCTCGTTCCTTTTCCGATTCGGGGATGCGCGGCGCCCGAAGGCGGGTGCCGCGCATGGTCCGGCGTTTATTGGCCCGAGAGCTGCGCTTGCGTGTAGAAACCATCTTTGACGACGACGTCGACGTTCTTCTTCGTCAACACGATCGGTTGCAGCAACACCGTATCGACCTTCTTCTTGCCGTTGTCGTACTGCGCGTTGAACGCGGGCTTGGTGCCCTGGGCCAGATCGACGGCAAGCTTCGCCGCTTCGGATGCGATCAGCTTGATGGGCTTATAGACGGTCATCGTCTGCGTGCCGGCGATGACGCGCTTGACGGCCGCGAGATCGGCGTCCTGGCCCGAGACCGGTACCTTGCCTGCGAGCTTTTGCGCGGCCAACGCCTGGATCGCGCCGCCGGCCGTGCCGTCGTTCGAGGCGACGATGGCGTCGATCTTGTTGTTGTTGGCGGTCAGCGCGTCCTCGACGATGCGCAGCGCCGTCGAAGCGTTCCACTCCGGCACCCATTGCTGGCCGACGACCTTGATCGCGCCGCTGTCGATCGCCGGTTGGAGCACCTTGAGCTGGCCTTCGCGCAGCATCTTCGCGTTGTTGTCCGTCGGCGCGCCGCCGAGCAGGAAGTAGTTACCCTTCGGTTGCGCGTCGAAGACGCCCTTGGCTTGCAGCTCGCCGACCTTTTCGTTGTCGAACGAAATGTAGGCGTCCACGTCGGCATCTAGGATCAGGCGGTCATAGGACACGACTTTGATGCCGGCCTTTTTCGCTTCCGCCACGACGTTGCCGAGCGTCTTCGAATTGAACGGCACGATCACGATGACGTCGACGCCGCGCGAGATCAGGTTTTCGATCTGCGAGATCTGCCGCTCTTCGCTAGCATCGGCCGATTGCACCGAGACGGTTGCCCCGAGCTTTTTCGCGGCGGCGACGAAGTAGTCGCGATCGCGCGCCCAGCGCTCGACGCGCAGGTCGTCGATGCAAAAGCCGATGACGGGATGGTCCTTGCTTGCGTGCGCGAGCGGCGCCGCGAGCGTCAAGCCCGCAAGAACCGCGCTCGCGACGAACGAGCCTAAAATGGAACGACGCTTTGCGAATGCCATGTCTCCACTCCTGTCTTATATATTGGGCGTCGCTGTTGGCCGACGATGCGGCGCGTGTGCGCGGCGACTCGCACGCACGCAATGAGGGTGCCGCCGGGACGCCGCGAGCTCGGGCGGCCGGTTGTCGGAGTGCGGCCATGGTGCAGCGGCGCGGCACGCGCCACAATTGCGAAATTGCGCAGCGGCGATAACGTTTCTTGCCGACGCGTGGCGAAGATGGCGGCAGGCGCACCATTCGCGCCTAAAATCGCGGAAGGCGTCGTGGGGACAAGCGGCGAAGCGAAAGCGGGCAGTAACAACCGGCATCGACCGGCAACGATCGATAGGAGACGACACCATGCTCTACGCCGCCAGGGCTGCGCGAGATAGCGCGAGCTTGCGACGATGACGAGGGCGAGCGCCCCCGCGCCGCAAAAGGCGCATCGCATCGCGCTGCTGTTCAATGCGAACAAGGTCTACGACCGCGAGATCATCACGGGCGTCGGCCAGTATTTGCTGTCGACGCGCGTCGGCTGGAATCTGTTTCTGGAAGAGGACTTCCGCTGCCGGCTCGGCGGTATCGAGCGCTTCGACGGCGACGGCATCATCGCCGATTTCGACGACCCGGCCGTGTGCGAAGCGTTGGCCGATTGTCCGCTCCCCGTCGTGGCCGTGGGCTCGTCGTTCGAGGATCCGTCCCACTATCCGGACAATGTGCCGTATATCGCCACCGACAACGTCAAGCTCGTTTCGCTCGCTTATACCCATTTGATCGGCGCCGGTTTGCGGCACTTCGCGCTTTATAGCCTGCCGCTTTCGAACGAACACCGCTGGGCGCACCAGCGCGAACTCGCGTTCGCAAGCCTGCGCGAAGCGGACGGCCGCACGCGCGAGCAGATCGATGCCGAGATCTATCGTGGACTGTCCACGAGCGCACCCACCTGGAATCAGGCGATCGAACAATTGACGAGCTGGCTTCATGCGCTGCCCAAGCCGGTCGGCATCATCGCCGTCACCGACGCCCGCGCGCGGCAGTTGTTGCAGGCTTGTTTGATCGCGGGCATTCCGGTGCCGGAGGACGTGGCGATCATCGGCATCGACAACGATCCGCTCACGCGAACGTTGACGCGCATTCCGCTTTCGTCGGTGATCCAAGGTACCGAGGAAATGGGTCGCACGGCCGCACACATGCTGCACCAGATGTTGCACGGCGCGCGCTTCCCGGGGCGCACGATTTTAGTGCCGCCCGTCGGCATCAACGTGCTCGATTCGACGAAGCATCAACCGCTTGCGAGTCCTTACGTGGCGAGAGCCCGGCATTTCATCCGCCAGTACGCCTGCCAGGGCATTCGTACGGAACAAGTGGCCGACTACGTTGGCGTATCGCGCTCCTCGCTCGAAGAGCATTTCCGCCGCGAGCTCAGTTGCACGGTGCATCAAGAGATTCTTCGGCAAAAGCTCGATGCGGCTAAGGCGCTGCTCGTCAAAGGCGACGTATCGAGCGCGGATGTGGCCGTTCGCTGTGGTTTCAAGTCGGTCCAGTATTTGCATGCGGTGTTTCGCCGCGAGCTCGGCTGCACGCCGCGCGAGTTCCAAGCGCGCTCGACCGCTCACGAGCCGGTTTGAGCGCATGGACCGCGCCTTTCGCCCTTCATTTCCAACTTCTCGAGCCTATGATCAGCACTGCTAAGTTGTCGCACGAACCTTGGGGCACGCTACCCGACGGACGATCTGTCCACCTGTTCACACTGCGCAACGCGCACGGCATGCGCGTGTCGATCAGCGAACTCGGCGCGACGCTCGTTTCGTGGCACGCGCCCGATCGCGCGGGACGGCTCGGCGACATCCTGCTTGGGCACGACACGCCTGCCGAATACTGGGACGCGAAAAGCTATATGGGCGCGCTCGTCGGCCGCTGGGCCAATCGCATCGCCGATGGGCGCTTCACGCTCGACGGCATCGCCTATACGGTCGATCGCAACGAGGGTAGCAATTCGCTGCACGGCGGAACGGCGGGTTTTCATCGCGCGTTTTGGACGGCGCGCGAGGACGACGGCGCGCTCGTGTTCTCGCTCGATTCGGAAGAGGGCGACGCGGGCTTCCCCGGCAATGTGCAGGCGCAAGTGCGCTACACGCTCGACGACGACGGCGAATTGACGATCGATTATTCGGCGCGTACCGACGCGCCCACGCCGCTTAACCTAACGAGTCACGGCTACTTCAACCTGACGGCGCAAGCGGGAGCCGACATCAAAGGTCACGTGCTCTCGATCGACGCCGATGCTTTCTTCGAGGTCGACCCCACGTTGATTCCGATCCGGCAAGTCGCCGTGGCGGGCAACGCGTTCGACTTTCGCGAGGCGGCGCCGATCGGGGCGCGGCTCGAGTGGCCGCATGAGCAGCTTTCGCTCGCGCGCGGTTTCGATCATTGCTATGTGCTGCGCGAGCCGCAAGGCTTGGGAGAGCGGGCCGTGCGCGAGGTGGCGCGGCTATACGATCCCGCAAGCGGGCGCGAAATGACGGTATCGACCGATCAGCGCGGCTTGCAGTTCTACACGGGCAATTACCTCGAGGGTGTCCCGGGACGTCATGCTCGCACTTATGCGCGCTACGCGGGCCTTTGCCTCGAGGCCGGCGGTTTTCCGAACCAAATCAATATGGCCGATCGCGAGGACGTCATCTCGCGACCCGAAAAACCGTATCGCCAGGTGACGCGGTATCGCGTCGGCGTCCTCGACTGACGGGCCATGCCCCGGCGGCACTGCGGCTACGAGACGCACACATACCGGCAGACTTCATGGTCCGTGCGTACGCCGGGATGCTCGCGCGTGGCCTGCCAAAGCGGCGAGGCGCCGACATTGCCGTCGTGTCCATGATGACCGCGCGCGGCGGCGCGGCGGTGCGCTTGGGCATCGGTCCAACGGGCGAAGTTCAACACGTGGGCTTCGTCGCGCGTGGCGAAGAAATTCGCTGAGATGAGACCGTCGGGCGGCTCGGCATCGCCGTTCAGGGCGAGCGTCACCCTATCGATCCAACTCGCTTGGATGATGGCGCTGGGCTTTTCGAGCGATTGCCGCACCACGACGAGGCATTCTCCGGGGCCGCTGCGCCCGGAACTCCACCCGCCGGCCGGCACGGCCACATCGACCCAGTGTGCGACGGCCTGCGCGGCCAGCGGTTCGATGGCGCGGGCAATGGCGTCGACGACGGTGCGCTCGGCCGCCTCGAAGCGACTGACGCGCCAAGCGGCGACGAAAAGTAGGGCGTTGGCGTCCGTATCTCGGTAGACATCGGCCAGTGTTCCGGTCGGCACGGTGCGGGCATGTTCGATCAACGAGGGCATCGCGCGCTCGAGCGCCTCGCGCGATGCGAAAACGACGCGGCCTGCGGCGAGCAGGCGGATATCCGGGTCAATAGGGTTGAAGCGGTTCGACAGGGGCGACATGAGCTTTTTCCTCCTCCGTTGCATTACGTTACCGCGTCTTGGCGATGCCTGCCGTACACATCGCTCGCTTTCGTTGACCGGCCCTCATTTGACAACCCTGTAACGCTCGCGTAAATTTCGCGCACGCGTCGGGAGAGCGCGCTCGCGGTAGGGTTTTTAGGCCCGCCGGGACGCCGCCGAAGGGGCACACCCACAAACTCTCAGGCAAAAGGACCGACCGCGTCGAAAGACCTGTTCGCACAGGTGTTTTCGCACTCTGGAGAGTGGCGGTAGTTCGTGGCGGCGCACCGGAAAAGACCGGCCCTTGCGCGCCTGAGCAAGCCGCCCACCGAAGGGGCGCGCGTCGAGCGGGATACGGAAATACGTCCCCGCCGGCGCAATCTCTCAGGTACCGAGGACAGAGGGGGCATGCATCGCATTCGTCGCAGGCATTTGAGCCCGCGCGCGTCGACTGGCATGGCCCTTTTTGTTTTCGCGAAACCTATGCGCGCCGAGGCTCCCATGACCGAACTGAAACAGACTCCCCTGAATGCCGCTCACCGTGCGCTGAATGCGCGCATGGTCGATTTCGGCGGCTGGGACATGCCCGTCAATTACGGCTCGCAGATCGACGAACACCACGCCGTGCGTACCGACGCGGGCATGTTCGACGTGTCCCATATGTGTGCGGTCGATGTCGCGGGCGCGCAGGCGCGTGCCTTCTTCGAATGCGCGATCGCCAACAACGTCGGTAAGCTCCAGACGCCGGGCCGTGCCCTGTATTCGTGCATGCTCAACGAAGACGGCGGCGTCATCGACGATTTGATCGTCTACTTTTTCTCCGACGATTTTTTCCGCGTCGTCGTCAATGCCGGCACGGCCGATAAAGATATCGCCTGGTTCAACGCGTTGAACGCCGAGCGCGGCTTCGGCCTGTCGATCACGCCCCGGCGCGATTTGGCGATCGTGGCCGTTCAGGGTCCGAACGCTCGCGCCAAGGTTTGGCAAGTGCTGCCGTCGGTACGCGAAGCGACCGAGCCGCTCAAGCCGTTCAACGCCGCGCGCGTCGACGCGGCGCCCTACGGCGAACTGACCCTGGCGCGCACGGGCTACACCGGTGAGGACGGCTTCGAGATCATCGTGCCGGCCGCCCACGTCGTCGCGCTGTGGCAAGCGCTGGCGGGCGCGGGCGTGCGGCCCTGCGGGCTCGGCGCGCGCGATACGCTTCGCCTCGAAGCCGGCATGAATTTGTATGGCCAAGACATGGACGAAAAGGTCTCGCCGCTCGACGCCGGGCTGGCCTGGACCGTCGACCTGAGCGCGCCGCGCGCGTTCGTCGGCCGCGCCGCGCTGGAGCGCGACGGGGCGCGTCAAGAATTCGTCGGGCTCATCCTACAAAAAGAGAACGGCAAGGCAGGCGGCGTGCTGCGCGCGCATCAGAAAGTCGTGACGCCGCACGGCGACGGCGAAATCACGAGCGGCACGTTCTCGCCGACGATGCAAGAATCGATCGCATTTGCGCGCGTGCCGAAAGGCGTGCGTCCGGGCGATGTCGTGCAAGTCCAAATCCGGGACAAAGCGTTGCCCGCAAGCGTGGTAAAACTGCCGTTCGTGCGAGGCGGCAAGGTGCTCGTCGCCTAAGGGGCGGCCCGCGCGCGAAGCTGAAAACCTTATCGATCCCATTCCAACGCATCCACCCAATCACTAGGAGTCCCAAATGAGCAACGTTCCGGCCGAGCTGAAATACACCGACGAACACGAGTGGATCAGAGCCGAAGCCGACGGCACCGTGGCGGTGGGGATCACCGATCACGCGCAAGCGACGCTCGGCGACATCGTCTTTCTCGAATTGCCCGAAGTCGGCAAGGAAATCAAAGCCGGCGATGCAGTCGGCGTCGTCGAATCGGTCAAAGCCGCATCGGACATCTACGCCCCCGTGACGGGCGAGATCGTTGCCGTCAACGACGAGATCGTCGACTCGCCCGAGGAAGTCAACGGGGACGCCTACGGCAGCTGGCTGTTCAAGGTGAAGCTCGCGGACGCGGCCTCGGTCGATAGCCTGCTCGACGCTGCCGCCTACGAAAAGCTTATCGGCTGACCCTTCCCCTTCGTTTTTGCCGCGCGGCGGTTCGGCGCGTTTGACGCCGAACCGCCGCGCACCACAAGCCGCCTTATCATGAAACTCGAACACCCGGATCGTCTGATGAACCGCTCCCCTCTCTCGCTTGCCGCGCTCGAAGTGCACGACGCCTTCGCCGAGCGGCACATCGGCCCGGACGGCGCCGACCAGCACAAGATGCTGGAGGTGCTCGGTTTCGAGTCGCGCGCCGCGTTGATCGACGCGGTGATCCCGAGTGCGATCCGTCGCACCGATCCGCTGCCGCTCGGCCCGTTCGCCGAGCCGCGCAGCGAGGCCGAGGCGCTTGCGCGCCTGCGCGAACTCGCGGACAAGAACGAGGTGTTCCGTTCCTATATCGGGCAGGGCTACTACAACACGCATACGCCGGCCGTGATCCTGCGTAACGTGCTCGAGAATCCGGCCTGGTACACGGCCTACACGCCCTATCAGCCGGAAATCTCGCAGGGCCGGCTCGAGGCGCTGCTCAACTTTCAGCAGATGATCGGCGATCTGACCGGTCTCGGCATCGCGAATGCGTCGCTGCTCGACGAAGCGACGGCGGCCGCCGAAGCCATGACGCTGCTGCAACGCTCGAGCAAGTCGAAATCGACCGTGTTCTACGTCGCCGACGACGTGCTGCCGCAAACGATCGAAGTCGTGCGCACGCGCGCCGAGCCGATCGGCATCGACGTGCGCGTCGGTCCGGCCGATGACGCGGCGAGCGCTGGGGCGTTCGGCGTGCTGCTCCAATATCCGGGCGCGAACGGCGACGTGCGCGACTATCGCGCGCTGGCCGAAGCCGTTCATGCGGCGGGCGGCCACGTCGTCGTCGCGGCCGATCTGCTCTCGCTCACGCTGCTCACGCCGCCGGGCGAATGGGGCGCCGACGTGGCCGTGGGCACGTCGCAGCGTTTCGGCGTGCCGGTGGGTTTCGGCGGCCCGCACGCGGCCTACATGGCCGTGCGCGACGAATTCAAGCGGCAAATGCCGGGGCGCCTCGTCGGCGTGACCATCGACGCCCAAGGCAAGAGCGCGCTGCGCCTCGCGCTGCAAACGCGCGAGCAGCACATTCGCCGCGAAAAAGCCACGTCCAATGTCTGCACGGCGCAAGCGCTGCTCGCGATCATGGCGAGCATGTATGCCGTCTATCATGGCCCGCAAGGCTTGAAGACGATCGCACAGCGCGTGCATCGCGTCGCCGCGCTGCTTGCAGCGGGGGTGAAGCAACTCGGTTACACGCTCGTCAACGACACGTTCTTCGATACGCTGACGATCGAGACGGGCGCGCGCACGGCGGCCGTCCATGACGCCGCGAAGCGGATGCGAATCAATCTGCGCCGCGTGAGCGATACGCGCATCGGCGTTTCGGTGGATGAAACGACGAAGCGCGCCGACCTCGCCGATCTGCTCGCCTTGTTCGCGAACGCAGCCGGCGCGATCGACGTGCCGCACGTCGATGCACTCGACACGGCGCTTACGCGTGCCGAAGAGCAAGGGCTAAGCGGTGCGTCGCTGCCGCCGTCGCTCGCACGCACGAGCGCTTATCTCACGCACCACGTTTTCAATCGTCACCATTCGGAGACGGAAATGCTGCGCTATCTGCGCAGCCTCGCCGATAAGGACCTCGCGCTCGATCGCTCGATGATCCCGCTCGGTTCGTGCACGATGAAACTGAACGCGACCTCGGAAATGCTGCCGGTCACCTGGCCCGAGTTTTCGCAGATCCATCCGTTCGCCCCGGCAGAGCAGACGGTCGGCTATCGCGAGATGATCGACCAACTCGAACAGATGCTCGTGGCGGCGACAGGCTACGCGGCGGTCTCGCTGCAACCGAACGCGGGCTCGCAAGGCGAATACGCTGGGCTGCTCATCATCCACGCCTATCACGCATCGCGCGGCGAAGGCCACCGCGACGTCTGCCTGATTCCGGCATCGGCGCACGGCACGAACCCGGCGTCGGCCCAGATGGCGGGTATGAAGGTCGTCGTGGTCGGCTGCGACGAGCAAGGCAACGTCGACATCGAAGACTTGAAGGCGAAGGCGGCCGAGCATGCGGCCAAGTTGGCCGCGATCATGATCACCTATCCGTCCACGCACGGCGTCTTCGAAGCCAACGTGCGCGAAATCTGCGAGATCGTGCACGCGGCCGGCGGCCAGGTGTACGTGGACGGCGCGAACATGAACGCGATGGTCGGCCTCACGGCGCCGGGGCAATTCGGCGGCGACGTGTCGCATTTGAATTTGCACAAGACGTTCTGCATCCCGCACGGCGGCGGCGGCCCGGGCGTAGGTCCGGTTGCGGTCGGCCCCCATTTGGCGCAATTCCTGCCGAACCAGACGTCCACGGGTTATCGCCGCGCCGACAGCGGCATCGGCGCCGTCTCGGCGGCCCCGTACGGCTCGGCTTCGATTCTGCCGATTTCGTGGATGTATATCGCCATGATGGGAGCGAAGAATCTGACGGCGGCCACGGAGGTCGCGATCCTCAACGCGAACTACGTGGCCAAGCGTTTGGCGCCGCACTATCCGGTGCTCTACTCGGGCCCCGGCGGGTTGGTCGCGCACGAATGCATTCTCGATTTGCGTCCGATCAAGGACGCGAGCGGCATCACCGTGGACGACGTCGCCAAGCGTCTGGCCGACTACGGCTTCCACGCGCCGACGATGAGCTTCCCGGTGCCGGGCACGCTGATGGTCGAGCCGACCGAATCGGAATCGAAAGAGGAACTCGATCGTTTCATCGAAGCGATGATTGCGATTCGCGAGGAGATCCGCGCCGTCGAAGACGGCCGCGCCGATCGCGAGGACAATCCGCTCAAGCATGCGCCGCATACGGCGGCGGTCGTGACGGCGAACGAATGGCCGCATGCGTACTCGCGCGAGAGCGCCGCGTACCCGTTGCCCTCGCTCGCCCAGCGTAAGTACTGGCCGCCCGTCGGCCGCGCGGACAACGCCTATGGCGACCGCAATTTGTTCTGCTCCTGCGTGCCTGTCGCCGACTACGCCTAACGGTGCAGCCGTGAGCCCCACGGCGCGAGCCGTCGGCGCGACGACGAACGATCGCAGCCCTTGCCGCGCCTCGGCGTGTGCTTGGGCGCGTCGTTCGTCGCGAATCCCGGTACCATCTCATCCCGCGACCAAGCCAACGAAGGAGCGACCGATGGGGCAAAAGGTGCCGACAGCGATGGCATGTCTGCCGAGCGTGCAACGAACAGCATTGAGTGTGCGTCGCCGCGAACGGACGGAGCCGGTGGGTGAACATGGCCCGACGCTCGTCAAGCCGCGGCCGGGCGGTGCGTCGTTCGCGGCCTGGCTGATCGCGTGCGCGGGCGTGCTCGCGCCGCTGCACGCCGCGCGTGCGGCGATGAACTTTTGCGCGGCGCCGGCCATGCAAACGAGCGAGCGCACGAGCGCCGCGCCGGCCGTGCAAGCGTTGATGAAGAGCGTGGCAGCACGGCTGAACGATCAGCCGAAGCCGCTTGCCCGTCTCCATACCGAAGGCACGCTGCCGCACGAAGGGATTTACGATCAGAGCGTCGAAGCGGAGAAAGAGCTCGAGCTCATGCGCGATGCGGCGCTCGTTTGGCGAGCGGGCGGCGACGAGCGGTATCTGCGCCTCGTCGATCGTTTCTTGCTGGCGTGGGCCACGACCTATCAGCCGAGTTTCAATCCGATCGACGAAACGCATTTCGATTCGATGATCCTGGCTTACGACTTGACCGCGAGCGCATTGCCCGTGAAAACGCGCAACGCGACGGCCGCGTTCATCGCGAAGCTCGCGAATGGGTATGTCGCGCAAGTCGATGCACAACCTCGGCCTTTAAGCGGGACTTATCGCAACAATTGGCAGAGTCATCGCGTCAAGCTGATCGCGATGGCGGCTTTCACGCTCGACGATCGCAAGCTGATCAACACGGCGCAGCGGCTCTTCGTCGAGCAGATCGGTACGAACATTGCGCCCGACGGCGCGACGGTGGATTTTGCCGAGCGCGATGCGCTGCATTACGTGGCCTACGACTTGCAGCCGCTTGTGGAGGCGGCACTATCGGCGCGGCGTCACAACCGCAATTGGCTCGCGCTGCGCGCGCCGAACGGCGCGACGCTTGCGCAAGCGCTCGATTGGCTCGTCCCTTACGCACTCGGCCAGAAATCGCACGAGGAATTCGTTCATTCGAATGTGCCTTTCGACGCCAAGCGGCGCCAGGCGGGCTTGCCGGGCTACTCGGGCGAATGGGACCCGAAGAGTTCGGCGCAATTGTTTCATCTTGCCGCGCGGCTGTCCGGCCGCTACGCGGGCGTCGCGCAGCGCATCGCGCCGATGCCGCCCGCCTGGCTGTCGGTCTGTCTGCCGTTGCCGGCGAGATAACGAATCCGCGCGCCGTGCCGGGAGCCGGGCTTGCCGCGTCTTGAGCGGTGCAACCGGCGCTTCGGGCGGGCGCGCATACTTATCAACCCGGGGCGCGTACATCGCCCCGATTAGTGTGTGGAGCAACAATGGCTGTTAGCGTTTTCGACCTCTTCAAAATCGGCATCGGCCCTTCGAGCTCGCATACGGTCGGGCCGATGCGCGCCGCGCTGCTGTTCGTGCAGGGGCTCGAACGCGACGGCTTGCTTGCCCAGTGCGCCTCGGTCAAGGTGGAGCTGTACGGTTCGCTCGGCGCGACGGGCAAGGGCCACGGGACGGATCGCGGCGTCATGCTGGGTCTGATCGGCGATGCGCCCGATACGGTCGATCCGTCGACGATCGCGGCACGGCTCGATGCCGTTCAGAAGTCGCGCCGGCTCGCCCTTCACGGCACACATGAAATCGGCTTCGTACCGAAGGAGCAGATCGCCTTTTATCGGCAGGCGCTGCCCGAGCATCCGAACGGGATGAAGCTGCGCGCGGCGGACGTGGCCGGCGCGGTGCTGCGCGAGGCGACGTATCTGTCGGTCGGCGGCGGTTTCGTCGTGACGGCCGGCGCGCCCAACACGAAGGTGCTGCAAGCGGCCGATCAACGCGCGCATCCGTTCAGCACCGGCAACGAACTGCTCGCCATGTGCGCATCGACAGGCAAGTCGATCGCGCAACTCATGTGGGACAACGAGCGCGTATGGCATACCGAAGCGCAAACGCGCGAAGGCTTGCTGAAGATTTGGGACGTGATGCAATCGTGCGTGGCGCGCGGTTGCGGGATCGGCAATGCCGATGCCGACGAGACGCTGCCCGGACCGTTCCAAGTCAAGCGCCGTGCGCCGCAGCTCTATCGCGCGCTCTCGGGTAATCCTGAGCAGGCGTTGCGCGATCCGTTGTCGATGGTCGATTGGATCAATCTGTACGCGATCGCCGTCAACGAGGAGAACGCGGCGGGCGGGCGTGTGGTTACGGCGCCGACGAACGGCGCGGCCGGTATCGTGCCGGCCGTTTTGCACTATTACACGCGCTTCGTCCCTGGGGCGAACGAGCAAGGCGTCATCGACTTCTTGATGACGGCCGCCGCGATCGGCATCCTCTACAAGTTGAACGCGTCGATCTCCGGCGCCGAAGTGGGCTGTCAGGGCGAGGTGGGCGTGGCCTGCTCGATGGCGGCCGGCGCTTTGGCCGCGGTCATGGGCGGCACGCCGAAGCAAGTCGAGAACGCGGCCGAGATCGGCATGGAGCACAACCTCGGGCTCACGTGCGATCCGGTGGGCGGCATGGTGCAGATTCCGTGCATCGAGCGCAACGCGATGGCGGCGGTCAAGGCCGTCAACGCCGCGCGTATGGCGCTGCGCGGCGACGGCAGCCACTACGTATCGCTCGATTCGGTCATCAAGACGATGCGCGAGACGGGCGCCGATATGAAAACCAAGTACAAAGAGACCTCGCGCGGTGGGCTCGCCGTCAATATCGTCGAGTGCTGAGTTCGGCGGCTCGGCTGGTGGCGGAAATCGCCTTCGGCCGATCGGCCTATCGTCGTTCCGCGTCCCTTTCTGGCTGTTCGGCCTCCGCATTCCCGCAGTGACAGCCCCGTCACGTCAGGCGTAAGCTGTCGGCGCCGTCTCTCGCGATTCGCTTGTCAGTCGTTCCCGATCGAACAACAAACTATAGCCAGTCAGGAGGTTGCCGCACTATGTCGAATGTCGCCGATACCGCCAACGTGACCGGAGCGCGGTTACTCGTCGATGCGCTCATCACGCACGGCGTCGACCGCGTTTTCAGCGTACCGGGCGAGAGCTTTCTCGCCGTGCTCGATACGCTCCACGACGAAACGCAGCGCATCAGTACGATCGTTTGCCGGCATGAGGCGGGCACGGCCAATATGGCCGAGGCGACCGGCAAACTGACGGGCCGCCCCGGCGTGGCCATCGTCACGCGCGGGCCGGGCGCCACCCATGCATCGATCGGCGTCCACACCGCATTTCAAGACTCGACGCCGATGATCTTGCTCATCGGCCAATGCGCGCGCGATCACCTCGATCGCGAAGCGTTTCAAGAGATCGACTATCGGCGCATGTTCGGCCAGATGGCGAAATGGGTCGCCCAAATCGACGATGCGCGCCGCATCCCCGAATATCTGAGTCACGCGTTTCACACGGCCTGCTCGGGCCGGCCGGGCCCCGTCGTCTTGGCGCTGCCCGAAGACATGCTCACCGACGTAGTGCCTCGCACAGCCGGCGCGCCGCGTTTTCAGCGCGTGGCTGCTTCGCCCTCGACCGCGCAGATCGAGCACCTTCGTCAGTTGCTCGACAAAGCGCAGCGGCCCATGGTGATCGCGGGCGGCAGCGGTTGGAGCGAACAAGCCTGTGCCGATCTGCGACGGTTCGTCGAGACCTGGCAGTTGCCGATCGGCTGCGCGTTCCGCTATCAAGATACGATCGACAACGACCATCCGAACTATGCCGGCGACGTGGGTCTCGGCATCAATCCGGCCCTTGCGCAGCGCATTCGCGACGCCGATCTCTTGCTCGTGATCGGTCCGCGTCTCGGGGAAGCGACCACGGGCGGTTACACGTTGCTCGATATTCCGAAAACCCGGCAAACGCTGGTGCACGTCCACCAAGGGGCGGAAGAATTGGGCCGCGTTTATGCGGCCGATTTGCCGATCGTCTCGGGCATGCCCGAAATGGCCGGCGCGTTGGCTGCGCTCGAACCGCGCACGGCGCCTGCTTGGTCCGGCACGGCGCAGCAAGCGCATCGCGCCTACCTCGAATGGCGCGCGCCGCGGCCGATGCTCGGCGACGTACAGCTCGGCGAAATCATGGCGCAACTGCGCGAGCGGCTACCGGCCGATAGCATCGTGACGAACGGCGCAGGCAACTACGCGATCTGGCTGCATCGGCATTTCGCTTATCGGCAGTGGCGCACGCAGCTTGCGCCGACGAGCGGGGCGATGGGCTACGGCGTGCCGGCGGCCATCGCGGCAAAAGCGATGTACCCGCAGCGGACCGTCGTCGCCTTCGCGGGCGACGGTTGCTTCATGATGTCGTCGCAAGAACTCGCGACGGCAATGCAGTACGGCTTGAACGTGGTCTTCGTCGTCGTCAACAACGCGCACTTCGGCACGATCCGCATGCATCAGGAACGGCACTATCCGGGGCGCACGCACGGCACGGGGCTCACGAATCCGGACTTCGCCGCGTTTGCGCGCTCGTTCGGGGCGCACGGCGAAACGGTCGAGCGTACGGCCGACTTCTTGCCGGCGTTCGAGCGATGCGTCGCGAGCGGTCTGCCGGCGCTGATCGAAATTCGCGTGCCCAAGGAAGTCAGTACGCCGGCGGCCACGCTCGACGACATTCGCGAGCAAGGCCGGCGCGCACGTGCTGCGACAGTGAAGTAGCCCGTGGGGCATCCTCGCGTTCGGCTATCGCGCGATTGGCTCGACGACGCGGTCAGTGCCCCCGATAAAGCGAGCGCTGATTGTCGGAGAGATCGAACGCACGCGAGGGCGCATGCGGGAACACCGGTATCCGCATCAGCGGTGCGATCAACAAGCGCGGCAGCGTAAAGACGATGGCCGGTGCGTGGACCGATGCGGCACGCGGCGGATGCCGCCGCCGATTCGCGGCTCCGCGCCGAACGGTGTGAGCGCGCGCATGTTGAACGCCCGCGCTTGGTGCTTGCCGAGAGACGGACGGCGGCTCGTTCGGCCGAAGGATCTCGGGCTGCGTAACCGGCGGCGGTGCGTCGGGCGGCTGCGGATCGCTTTGAGCCGGCGGCGCCGGGCGCTCGATTTGTCCGCTGAAGCTTTTGTCGGCCGATGGCTCGGGCTGGCGCGTCGTATCGCGATCGGCGCTTATCGCATCGCTCGTTGCCAATTCGACGGGCGTGGCATCGCTCTTGCCTGCTTGCTCCGGCGTGGAGGGCGCGCTGGCGGGTGAGAACGGAGTGACAGCGCCGGGCGCGGCTACGCTCGCCGGTCTCGTTTCGGCCGGATGCGCGCGTGATGGTTGACTTTGGCTAGGCAGCTGCCTAGCCGCGGGCGCGGCTTTCGCTCTTGGCGGGCTTGCAATCGAATGCCCAACGCGCGTTTGTCTTCTCGAAGCATGCTCGCGACGCAGCCGCGCCGCGTCGGCTTCGCCGTCCGCATGCGCGTTCGCGATCTGCTCGGACAGTAGCGGCATCAAGGCTGACGATAGCGGCACACGTGTCGTCGCCGGATCGGCCGGTACGGCATTCCCCGCTCCATCAAGCATGGGACTTGGGCGACCGGTCGCGCTCGCTCGATCGCCGGCTTCATAGTCAACCCGTTCCGTCACCGTCATGTAGCCGGCGAACGCGCCGACGATCACGGCCAGTAGCAAGCCGGTACCGAAGCTCAAGCCCCAGCGCCGGGCGCCGTTTGCATCGGCGCTCGTCCAATGCCTCGGCAGAAATTCTCCGAACGAAGATCGACGTGCGCGCTCGGCGTCGCGAATGGGCGGCGCGTCCGTCCGGGTCGGCTCGGCGCAGCTTGCCTTCTCCGAGGCGTCAGGCGGCAGGGCCGCGCGGCACGAGGGCTGTCGTGCGCGATCGGGAAATCGAGAAATCGGTGGGGGACGCATGATGTCGAATAAACGACCCGCCGGCCGCTGCGCAATCGCGCCGACGCGCCTATCCTGGCGACTATGTGGCGTTGCGCGCACGCCGGCAATCGGTGGCGGTGTGTCGGCGTGCGTTGGCCAACATACGATCGCGTCGCGACCGTTCTTCATGTGAGTGATCGACAGCCACTTGCCACGAGAAGACGAGCATGAACAACCGGTGCGCGCATCGATGGCTGACGAGCCTGGCGATGGCGCAGGTCCTCACGGCGTCGGCCCAGACGCCGGCTCCAGCCTCACCGCCGCCTTGCGCGCCGGCGCTTTCGGTGACGGATGTCCAACCCCGGTTCCGATTCGAACGAGATTGCGGTATCGACGCTCACCGGCTCGAACGCTTCGCGGCCGATGCCACGCGCGCGGCGTATCGTGCGCATCTGCCGGGAAGCCAGCGCGTCGCTTTCGCGAAGGCGGCCGATTGGCTATTCGACGCGATGCCCGAACAAGGATTCGACGCCGTCGCACCGATCGTGCTGGCCATAGCCACGCGAAGCAGGGCGGGGGAGGACGTCGATTTCGTCGGCCTTGCGCATGCCTGGACGGCACGATACGCGTTGTTGCGTTGGCGAACGCGCATGATGTGGACCGACGATCCGCTCGAGCCGCGCGTCGATGCCGCGCTCGCCGCGCTGGATTTGGACGGTGCGGCCAAGCTGATCGCCGCCGAGCTCGCCGAGCCCGGGGCGCCGGACGATCTGATTGCCGCGCGCAGCTTCGCCGCGGGGATCGTCGAGTGGTTGCGGTTCTTGCCCATGCGCGCGCTGACTTTCATTCGCGTGGCTCACGTGTTGCGGCCCGACGATCTCGGCGTCACCGAGCTCTACGGGGACCTACTTTTCGAGGCGCATCTACTCGAGCAAGGACAGCCGGTCTACGAATCGCTCGTGCTGCGCTACCAGGTGCTTGCGCACGGCAAGCCCGAGCGCTGGCAGCCCGCTTTTGCGGGCGCGCTGGCCAAGCTCGGGCGTTTATATGCCGCCCTATCGCTACCGGCCGACGCGGAAATGGCCGACTTGCGCGCGCTCGGGATCTATTGGCGCCTAGCGCGCGAGCAGCCTGGTCGCTTTGGGCCGACTGTCGCCGATTTGCTCGGCGAGTTGGGTGCGCTGTATCGTGATGCCGACCAGCCGAGCGATGCCATCGATGCCTACCGCGAGGCGCTCAAGCTCGAGCGTGTGCTCGTGCGGCATGACGCCCAAAACTTCACGGCGGATTTGGCGACGACGCTGAACGATCTCGGCGTCTTGTACGCGACGGCGCATCGCACCGACGAAGCACGCGACGCGTACGCGGAAGCGCTCGACCTGCAACGTTCGCTCGTCAGACAAAACCCGTTGGCCTATGAGTCTGCACTGGCTCGGACCTTAAACAATTTAGGCAACCTAGACAGCGACGCAGGCCAGTTAGCCCAAGCGGAGCAAGCCTATGGCGAAGCGCTCGCCATTCGTCGCAAGCTCGCGCATGAAAGCCCCACGCACGGTGCGCCCGAAGTTGCGCGCACGCTGACGAACCTCGGCGTGTTGTACCGACGACAGGGCAGATCGTTGCAGGCCGAGCGGGCGTACCGCGAGGCGCTGCGCACGTTGGCATCGTTCGAGACCGCAGCGCCGGGCACTTTCGATGCGGAGCGTGCCCGCACGCTGAACAATCTCGGCGTGCTTTTGAGCAAGGTGCGCCGTTTGCGTGAAGCGGAATCGGTGTACCGGCGCGCAGTTGCGCTCTACGGCACGCTCACGAAAAAGCAGCCGGCCGTCTATCGAAGCGACTATGTGCGCGTACTAGGCAATCTCGCGAAGCTGTACGACGAGACGGGACGCAAGCGCGAAGCACAAGCCGTGCTGAAAACGATGGCCAAGGTACAGCACGATGCGGCTGAATCGTCGTGACGCGCTCAAGTTTTGCGTCGGCGCTCGGCTTTGTCCCTAGGGGGTACGTAACGCCAGGTCAACAATACGAGAAAGGCGAATAGGACGTACGCCACCGTAAACACCCACATCGGCAATTCATAGTAGAGAAGCCGCCCGAGCCAGTACTGGATAAAGCCTTGCGGGCCCACGTGGCCCGTACGCAGCCAATCTTCGAGCATCGTCGACGGGCACGGGATGTCGAGCGCGGCAAGCAGGGCGACGACGCCGATCGCCGCCAGATGGACGAACCGAAAGCGCCGTTCTCGCACCCACGCCCAGCCGCACGCGGCGCCAAGCCAGATCGCGGCGAATCCCCCGACGATGAACGCCGCGAGGCATGCATGCAACACGAGGACGGCGTCGGCTAGGACAGTCATGACGGTCGAGACGATCGGCAGGAGCGACGGATGCCGGTCAGTATCGCACCGCGAGCGCCCGGCAATCCCGCCCATCCGTTGCGGCAAAGCGATTGCCTCGCGCGTGGCCATTGGCCATTGCGCGATCGCGCCGTCGCGGGTAGGCTGTCGAACAGTCGACTGTCCGCTTACGTGGCATCGACAATCGTCGGCCGCCGCCGTTCTCGGCGAGCCGCTCAACTCTTCACCGATTCGACATCGATGACTCATTGCATGCGCCCGCGCGGCCTCGTATCCCGCATCTCCGGCTCCAATGCCGGCGCGGGGCGCATCGCTTCGTCGAATGTCGTCGTGCATGTGCATGCCGGCTCGCCTCCCCCGCCGAGGCAAGTCGTAGTCGGCATCGCCGCGCCTCCGATGGCGCGCGGCGCTTAAACGCCGACTTTCCGGTTCGCCCACGCTCAAGCGTCGAGTTCCGCGTTCGTCCGAACGCCGGGCGCGCACGTGCGTGGGTCCGATGCACACTTGCACAGGTGACTTTCAGATGAATTCCATTCGGGCCGCGCTGGCGGCTTACGGTACGACCTCGCTTTTTGTTTTGCTATGGAGCAGCGGTGCGATCTTTGCCGAACTCGGCATCCGGCATGCGCCGGCCTTCGCCTTTCTGCTGATGCGCTTTGCGCTTGCCGGCGCCGTGCTTGGGCTCGTCGGGCTGTGGCGACGGCGCTGGCTTCCGGCGCGCGGGACGCGGTGGCGCGTCGCATTGACCGGCGCGCTGCTCACGGGCGGCTACTCGATCTGCTATTTGCTTGCACTCGCACGCGGGCTGACGCCGGGGCTTTTGGCGACGATCCTCGGCGCGCAACCGATCCTGACGATGCTGGCCACCGAGCGGCGTCACTCGCCGCGCCGGCTGGCGGGGCTTGCGATCGCGCTCGTCGGCTTGGCGCTGGTCGTTCATCCAGGCGGGAACGCGGCGGCGAGTTCGGTCGGCGGTGCGGTGCTCGGACTGGCGGCGCTCGGTTGCATGACCGTCGGCGCGATCTTTCAGAAGCGCATCGCCCAGGCACCGATCGACGTGCTACCGCTGCAAAACGCCGTCGGCCTGGTCATGTGCGCGGCGATCGCCCCGACCATGCCGCTCGCGTTTCGGCCGGACGCGACGCTCGTCGTGTCGGTGCTGTGGCTCGCGCTCGTGATCTCCGTTTTCGCGCAGTTGCTGTTCTATCGATTGGTGCAACGCGGCGATCTCGTGAATGTGACGAGCCTGTTCTATCTCGTGCCGATCGTGACGGCGCTCATGGACTACGTTTTTCTCGGCAATCGCTTGCGGCTCGGGGAAGTCGCCGGCATGGCGGCGATTTTGAGCGGGCTTGCGCTCGTGCTGAGTGCCGATCGCAAACTGAAGGCATCGGTCGGCACATAGTCGTTGTCTGACGAAGGACGGGCGCACCGCGGCGGACGGCTACAATGGCGCACCGGTGCGTCCCTCACTCATTCGATTCATGTCCAACGCTGCTCGCGCCGATCTGCTCGGCCCCCTGCTGAAAAGTGTTTCCCGCTCGTTTTATTTGACGTTGAACGTCTTGCCCGGGGCAATGCGCGACCCGGTCGGCCTGGCGTATCTGCTCGCGCGGGCCGCCGACACGATCGCCGACACCTCGCTCATCGAGCCCGCGCGCCGGTTATCGCTGCTGCTGGCGCTGCGCGCCGCCGTGGGCGGCGACCGCAGCGAGGAAACGGCCGCCGCGATTCGCAGCATTGCCGGCGAGGTGGCCGCCACGCAGGCACTGCCCGACGAGAAGCGCTTGCTCGAAACGCTCGACGCGGCGCTCGCGCTGCTCGACGAGCTCGAACCGGCCGATCGCGATGCCGTGCGCGACATCGTAGCCACGCTCACGACGGGCATGGAGTTCGACTTGCAAACATTTCCGTCCGAGGATTCGGGGGCGGTCGCCGCGCTGACGGATATGGCCGAGCTCGATCGCTACACGTACCTCGTTGCCGGATGCGTCGGGGAGTTTTGGACGAAGATGACCTGCGCGCATGTGCCGGGCACCTTCGCCGAACCGGCCGAGACTGTGATTGCGCGCGGCGTGCGCTTCGGCAAGGCGCTCCAGTTGACGAACATCCTACGAGACTGCGCGAAAGATCTGCGTATCGGCCGCTGCTATTTGCCCGAGCCGCTGTTGACAAGGCACGGGCTCACCGTCGAATCGATGATGGCGCCCGATGGTTCGTTGCGTGCGCGTCCCGTCCTCGTCGAGTTGATGGCGACGGCGCTTGCGCACTATCGCGCCGCGGCCGACTACACGTTCTCGATCCCGCGCCTGTCGGTACGCCTGCGTCTGGCTTGTTTGTGGCCGATTCTGATTGGACTCAAGACGCTGCGTTTGCTCGCGGCCAACGAAGCCTGGCTCGATCCGGCCCATATCTCGAAGGTGAGCCGCAACGACGTCTACCGGCTGGTCGCGGGCTCGACCGCCGTCGTTTGCTTCGACAGCGTGCTGCGCCGATGGATCGAACGCATGATGCGCGAGATCGAAGCGACGCTCGGTACGACCGTTATTGCGTGATTGAGCAGACAATGCGCGGTTTGCGGCGCATCACGACGAAGCATGAAATAATCGATTCATCCGCGCGACTGGCGCCGTGAGATGGAGCACACCATCGGGAAGCGCGGGGACGAAGGTGAATGCGCGTTTTTCGCGAGCGCCTTGGTCGACGGATCCGCCGCGCGCCTGGGCATGCAAGGCCTGCCATCAATCCATCGTCGATCGAGGAGAAGCAATGCCCACGTCCGGTTCTCTACTCGCGTTCGGTCTCGTCGCGCTCGGTATCGCGCTGACGCCCGGTCCCAACATGATTTATCTCGTGTCGCGCTCGCTTTGCCAGGGGCGAGCCGCGGGCATGATTTCGCTCGGAGGCGTGGCGCTTGGCTTCGTCTTCTATATGGTCAGCACGGCCTGCGGGATCACCGCGCTGCTGATGGCCGTGCCGTTCGCCTACGACGCGCTGCGTCTCGGCGGCGCGCTCTATTTGGTCTATCTGGCGTGGCAGGCTTTGAAGCCGGGCGGCCGTTCGCCGTTCGAGGTGCGGGATTTGCCCGCCGATAGCCCGCGCAAGCTTTTCGTCATGGGCTTCGTGACCAACTTGCTCAATCCGAAAATCGCCGTCCTGTACCTATCGCTGCTGCCGCAATTCATCGATCCGCACCGTGGCAGCGTGCTTGCGCAGTCGCTGACGCTCGGCAGCCTGCAAATCGCAGCGAGCCTCGCGGTGAACACGGTCGTGGCGATGATGGCCGGTTCGATCGCGGCGTTTCTCGCGGGCCGTCCGAGTTGGGTGATGGTGCAACGCTGGATCATGGGTACCGTGCTTGCCGGCCTTGCCGTTCGGATGGCGACCCAGGCGCGGCGCTGAGCCGAACGATCGAGGGGCCGGCCTTCGATTCGGCTCCCACGGTTGGAAAAAAACGCGGCACGCCTTTCGGCGATGCCGCGTTTTTTAATGGCAGCGCGTGCCGTTGCTACTTCAATAGCCAATCGCCCGTGCGGCGCCGTCCAGTTCTTGATTGATGACGCGCTGCTCGTCGGCTGAAATACCGCCACCGTGTTGGCCCGCCATGTCGCCCGTTTCTTGGCGGATTACGTCCAGCCGATGGTGCAGCGCAGCGCCGGTAGGCGGCGGATAGTAGCCCTGGTCGACGCGTTGATCGATGCGGCGGCTCAGATTGTCGATTCGCTCGTCCACTTCGGCGCGCCGTGCAAGTTCGGCCTCGTGCGGATTGGGCCGGACCACGGGGGGCGGCGGCGGCGGGGGCGGGGGATGCCGCCGCGGCGGCGGCGGTGTGACGACACACGCCGCTAGCGTGGAAACCAGCGCGCAATAAACGAGTGCGCGAATCGAGCGTTGCATCCCATTCTCCTTGTGCTTATGCATGGGTTTTAGTGTGTGGGCGGACCATCGTGGTCTCGCGATAACAAACGTCCGGCATGCCGAGCTCGATGACATACCGGCTCAAAATCTTGCATTGGCGGGTTACGCTCAAGCCGGCAGGCGTACGAAGGGCAGCCGCTTGCCTTCGCGCGCGCTTTCGTTTGCGAGTTCGATGATCGTCATGACGTCGACGGCGTCTTGCGGCGATACCGGGAACGGCGTCCCGTTCGTTGCGGCCGTCGATACCGCGCGATAGAAGTCGACATAGGCCCCGTCGCGCGTCGGCACGGTACGTTCGACTTCGCGTTCGCCCTCTAGTGCACGCAGCGTGCCCGCGGCGTTGCCGCCGCCGAAGCCCGGCTGGCCGGGCCGTAGCCCCGCTTTGAGTTGGTCTTCCTGCGTGTCGAGCCCTGTTTTTACATAGCTGCCGCGCGTACCGTGCACGGTGTAGCGCGGCGGCTCGATCGCCACCAACGCGCTCGCGTGCAAGAGGACTTCCTTGTCCGGATAGCCGAGCAGCACGTGCACGTAGTCGGGTGCGCTCGCGTGGTCGCGGTGTTGCTTGACCGTTGCGTAGACCGATTCGGGGGCGCCGAACAAGGCGAGAGCTTGGTCGATCAGGTGCGGGCCGAGGTCGAACAGCAGGCCGCCGCCGCGCGACGCTTGCTCGCGCCAACGCTGGCGTACTTCCGGCCGGAAACGATCGAAGTGCGATTCGAAGTGGACGACACGCCCCAGCGCGCCGCTTTCGATGAGCTCGCGCAGCGTCATGAAGTCGCCGTCCCAACGGCGATTGTGAAACGGTGCGAACAGGACGCCGCGCTCGCGCGCTAGCCGAGCGAGGGTGCGGGCTTCGTCGGAGGTGAGCGTCACGGGCTTGTCGACGACGACGTGCTTGCCCGCAGCGAGCACTTTCGCCGCAAGTTCGTAGTGCGTGTCGTTAGGGGTGGCGATGACGACGCATTCGACCTCGCTGGAGGCGATCAGTGCGTCGATATCGGCGACGATTTCGGCGTCGGGATAATCGGCGAGCGCGCGTTCGCGCTGACTGGTGGCGATTGCGGTGATGCGGGCGTAAGGCGTGGCGGGTGCCTCCGGCGGCGCCCCGCAGTGATCGATGACGGGCGCGTGAAACGTTGCGCCCGCGTATCCGTAGCCCATCAAACCGATTTTCAACGTGCAAGCCATGCGTGCTTTCCTCCGCGTGACGACATAGGGACGCCCCGGCGAGCCTGCGCTTCCGTCATCGAATGACGAGCGGCCGGCGAGCCGTGCGACGGCGAGAGAGTCGAACATTGTGGCACGCATCGGGACGGGGAGGAACCGATCCCATTCGGTCAGACCTGCCGACGCGCCCATCCGTGTTAACATCGCGCACTCGCCTTCACGGCTTCGTGCGCCGCATTCGCTACAGCATGGATGCGTGCTCCGCCAACCTCGTTACACCCATCCACAGACGATGTCCGCAGGATTGAATCCCGCCCAGAGCGAAGCGGTGCGCTATCTCGACGGCCCGTGCCTCGTGCTTGCCGGTGCCGGCAGCGGCAAGACGCGCGTGATCACGCAGAAGATCGCCCACCTGATCGAGAACAAAGGCTTCGAGCCGCGTCATATCGCGGCCGTGACCTTCACGAACAAAGCCGCCGCGGAAATGCGCGAGCGGGTCGGCAAGCTGCTCGAAGGCAAGACACTGACGACTCCCGGTAAAGAGGGTCGGAAAGTCCCCGTCAATCAGCTGACGGTGTGTACGTTCCACTCGCTGGGCGTTCAGATCTTGCGGCAGGAAGCCGAGCATTTGGGACTCAAGCCCCAATTTTCGATCATGGATTCCGACGACTGCTTCGGCATGATCCAGGAGCAGGTGGGCTCGACCGATAAGGGCTTCATTCGGAAGATCCAATCGATCATTTCGCTGTGGAAAAACGGCATGATCGATCCGGCCACCGCTGCGACGATTGCTGCGGATGAGGACGAACATCAGGCCGCGATCGTCTACCGGAACTACGTTGCGACGCTGCACGCCTATCAGGCCGTCGATTTCGATGATCTGATCCGTCTGCCTACCGAGCTGTTCAGACAGAACGAGGCCGTGCGCGACCGATGGCAGAACAAGTTGCGCTATCTGCTGATCGACGAGTACCAGGACACGAACGCGTGCCAGTACGAACTGGTGAAGCTGCTGGCGGGGCCCCGTGCGGCCTTCACGGCCGTCGGCGACGACGACCAGGCGATCTACGGGTGGCGCGGCGCGACGCTCGAGAACCTGGCGCAGCTCGGCAAGGACTTCCCGAAACTGCATCTGATCAAGCTCGAGCAGAATTACCGCTCGACGGTGCGGATTCTGACGGCGGCCAACAACGTCATCGCCAACAACCCGAAGCTGTTCGAGAAGAAGCTGTGGTCCGAACACGGCATGGGCGACACGATTACGGTGACGCAGTGCAACGATGAGGAGCACGAGGCGGAATCGGTCGTGTTCCGGCTGTCGGCCCACAAGTTCGAGCGGCGTACGCAGTTTCGCGACTATGCGATCTTGTATCGGGGCAATTTTCAGGCGCGGATCTTCGAACAGGTGCTGCGCCGGGAACGTATCCCGTATGTGATTTCGGGCGGCCAGTCGTTCTTCGACAAGGCGGAGATCAAGGACATCTGCGCCTATTTGCGGTTGATCGCGAACCCGGACGACGATCCTGCGTTCATCCGCGCGATCACCACGCCGCGGCGCGGGATCGGCAACACGACGCTCGAAGCGCTCGGCTCGTTCGCGGGGCAGGCGAAGGTGTCGTTGTTCGAGGCGGTCTATATGGGCGGGATCGAAGCGCGGTTGTCCGCGCGGCAGGTCGAGCCGTTGCGTGTGTTCTGCGATTTCATGCAGCGCATCGCCGACCGCGCGACGAAGGATGCCGCTACGACGTTGCTCGACGATCTCATGGACGCGATCCATTACGAGGCGTATCTCTACGATACGTTCGACGAGCGCCAGGCGCAGTCGCGCTGGCAAAACGTTCTCGAATTTCTCGAATGGCTCAAGCGCAAGGGTACGAAGCCCGAGCCGGAGCAGGCCGAGGACGGCGAAGCGAGCGGTTTCGACAATGCCGACGGCTTGGCCGACACGGGTAAGAACCTGCTCGGATTGATCCAGACCGTGGCGTTGATGTCGATGCTCGAAGGCAAGGAAGAGGATCCCGATGCCGTGCGATTGTCGACGGTGCATGCGTCGAAGGGGCTCGAGTACCCGCACGTGTTTCTCGTGGGGGTGGAGGAAGGGATCATGCCGCACCGCGGCGGCGCGGACGACGAGCCGATCGACGATTCGCGGATCGAGGAAGAGCGGCGCTTGATGTATGTCGCGATCACGCGTGCGCAGCGCAGCTTGCATTTGAACTGGTGCAAGAAGCGCAAACGGGCGCGCGAGACGGTGGTGTGCGAGCCCTCGCGGTTCATTCCCGAAATGGGATTGGACGAGGCGCCGCCGCCTACGCCCGAAGAAGCGCCGATGACGCCGAAAGACCGGCTGGCCAGCCTGAAGGCGTTGTTGCAGAAGCCTTGATGCGAGGCTGACGGGTTGCCCGTTTGGCGTTTTAGCGACGATAGAGAAAGTGCAGAAGGCCCCGATGCGTTCGTTCGCTCGGGGCCTTTCGCTTTCGCCGTCTACCTTTTGGCGCTAGGCGTTTCGCTGCCGTTTATTTGGCCGCGCTGACCATATAGTCGACGGCCGCTTTGACGTCGTCGTCGGAGGCGTTCGAGCCCCCTTTGGGCGGCATATTGCCTTTGCCGTGCAGGGCGTAGTTATAGACGACGTCCATGGGATCCTTGAGCCGCGGTGCCCAATCGTCCTTGTTCCCGAATTTCGGGGCGCCGAGCACGCCGGCGGCGTGGCAAGCCTGACACACTTGCGTGTAGAGCGCTTTGCCGGCTTGGGCCTTATCGGCTCCGCCCGACGCCGACGCCGGGGCGGGCGCACTGGGCAGAGCGGCGATGGCGGCGGCCGCTTGGTCGTTCACCATGCCGGTGCTGGCGACGGGACTTTGCGCCGCCGATGCGCCGGACGCCGGCTCGGCCGTCTGCGTGGCGGTCGCGCCGGCGGCGGGGGCGGCCGGTTCCGGGAAGCTGGCGCCGGAATGATCGGCCATGTAGACGACGGCGCGGGCGATCTCGTAATCGCTGTAGTCGTCGGGGCTCGTACCGCCGCGCGGCGGCATGGCGTTCTTGCCGTGCAGGGCGGATTGCAGCAACGCCGCGTAGCCTTGCGCGATACGCGGCGCCCAGTCGCCGTTGTTGCCGAACTTGGGTGCGCCGGCTGCACCGGGGGTGTGGCAGGTGGTGCAAACGGCCTTGAAGACTTCCTCGCCGGTTTTGTAGACGTGCGGTGCGTTCGGATTGCGCACGTCGACTTGGGCGAGAGGGGCGATGCGCTTGGCGACGGTGGCGTCGGCCAGGCCGTCGGTTCCGGCGCCTGAGCGTTCGGACTGATTGACGTAGTACGCGAGCAGCCAGATGACGATGATCGGGATGGCGAACGCCGCGATGACGGCAGCGATTAGCTGGCCGGGCGTTTTGATCGGGGCTCCGTGTGGTGCTTCGCTCATGCTTGTCTCGTCTCCCGGGAATATTGTTGGTGAGCGGTAACAGCGCGACGGCAACAGCAACAGCTAAAACCTGAAACGGCTAAGTCGGCATCGACTTAATTAATTCGATCAAACACGGGTCGATTATAGACTCAAGGTTTTGGCGTACGCGAGCGGGGCGGTGGGGGTGAGGGGGCCGCGTTTACCCGGGTTGGCACGTTTTTGCGATAAGGGGCTTGGTGGACGCGATAGGCGAAACCGGGTATCCTCTCGGTCTCGCTCGGCGCCGCGCTCTCAAGCTGCGACGCCGCACGCGCTGAAGCGCCCGTAGCTCAATGGATAGAGTACTGCCCTCCGAAGGCAGGGGTTGCTGGTTCGATCCCAGCCGGGCGCGCCAAAAGTCTTCGGTATATCAATGGCTTGGCGAATCGCGCGACATCTGCGTCGCTGTCGTACGGAAATCGTACGGAAATGCCCCGCCCTCTCATCCTTCCCATGAAGCCCGACTTTCCGCTACCCTCCGGCGACGAAAGCTGCTTTTTGCAACTGGTTTCAAAAAGCGTCGCAGTCCAAGAGATTGACCGGCGAGCCACGCTTCCATGACACGAAACTTGCCTTACGTCGGCCACCGCGAAGCCCCTCTACAGAGGTTAGACAAAGCTGCACAAATCCAGCGGGAACAGCGTACGAACCTATTGAGAGACAAGGCTCGAAAACTCGGGTTGCCGGAATCTGGCCTCGAAGGGTTCGTTTATAGCCTGGGTCCGTGTCTTCTCGGCGTCGAAAAACCGGCGTCACCGGAGGTTGTCGAGGCGCACCTACGGTTACAAAGCGCTGCGCACGAGCTGCACAGGGCAATCGACATCAAAATGAAAAGACAAACCACGATAGAAGTTCTATCGATGGCAGAAGGAGCACGAGAAAAAGAACGATCATCGATCTGTTGATCTTGTCGCGCAGAGAAAACCATACTGCGATAGCAATCGTCGCGAGCCACCCTGCTAGACAGTAAAAGGAAAGCTGCACGCTTGGTGACAACGTGCCTCCGCCAAAGTCGATTTCCCTCCAGGCTCCCCTTCGTAGCCATCCAGATAGCAGGATCAGCGCAAACTGACAAATGCATAGAGCAATGTAGCGCTTCTTCACTGGTCCGCCTGCTTCGGGTAGGAGTTCTTCGTTGCAAGCCGTTTAGACTTTTCCACGACGGCGTCCAACTCAGCCGGTGTTACCGGCGTCGGGAACCATCGCGGGTCATGGGCCAGAATTCCGATGGATTCGAGTACATCGGCTACGTTCGATGAGCAACTGTTGTTCACGATGCTGTACGTGCTGCTGTTCGGGTGGGCGCGCTTGAACTCTCTGTCCACAGCGACGCGCCGCTGTAACTCCGCCTTCATCTTTGCCTTCTCGGCGGGAGATACCCGAAGCACCAAGCCAACGTTATCGCGCCACAAGTTTCCGGCGGTGCGGATCGATCCGTTGGTCAAGTGAACAGTGCCGCCGTAGAAATACGTGTGCCTGTCGATCTCCACGTATTCTTCGTGCGCGCGGCTGTAGACGGTCCCATCGATGTCGATAGCTACGTGCCCAAACTGCGAGCCCATACTATGCAGGCGGGAATCGCTGACAATGACCTCGACGGTTGTTGAATCTACGGTAATAGCTTTGGCTGATGCGTCGGATCTCGGTGTCGTAGTTTTCGTTCCTACCAACCGATACTTCGCCCCGTCGGGGGACGCGTGAATCTGTTCAGGCATGGTTATCCTGCGAGGTATACGTTGACGTTTTCTTTGGCTGCCGTGGACGATAGCAAGTGCGTGTGCCCCTGCTGGTCGGTTACCCCGTACTCGAACTCGCCGTTCGTCCGTTCCATCGCATATGCCGCGCCGCTGATCGGCTCGCCGCGTTGATCTCGCAACACATACCGATCGTTGAACTCATTGAGTTCGCTTGATGCGGTGTCGCTGATCTGGCTTGCGAAGGCGGCCGCGCTAGTCGCACCGAACGCGGGGGACTCACATGTCCCCTTTGTCTCGACATCATCGTCGCACCAGGACTCGCCGGAGAGCGCTGCGACGATCTTTGGGGGCGTTGAGCATCGACACAAGACTATGTCGCCATGGGCGGCCGTTTCACCCATGAAGTTCAGCCGCGTGGGGCCGCCGGCTTTTGCGATGGTGCCAGTACTTTTACACGCCTGACAGAAAGCCGTCTTGCCGATCAACGCCACCTGATGCCCGGCATCGCCGAAGGTGAAGACGGGACCGGAATAAGCGAGGATTTCGCCTCCTCGTTCAAGTTTATCGCCTACGCAGGCGATTCTCCGCAACATAACTGATTCCTCGAAGCAGCATGAAAGCCATTGGAGTGGGGGCGGCGCTCCTGAGCGACGGACGGCGCCGCTGTTGAAGCCATCGTCGGATGGCTCTCCAACTGTGGCGTGATTTCTCTGTCGGATTTGCTAACGGGCCACTACATCCCCGTCATTCCTGACTTTCGGGAGGGGACGTAGTGCGGGTCGAGGAAACCTGGAATCGCGGGCGAGTCTTCATAGCGCACTATCTCAAATTCGCGATTGAGCGTATCGACTATCTGGTCGCCGTTACTTACATGACTGCCCACGATCGCGAGAGGCTTCCCGTTATCGATGGCCGCGAATCCGGCACCAGACGTGATGGTTGCGGTGGTGCCATCGGGATAGCGGACTTCGTCACCGACGCGCGCCACGCGGCAGTCTCCGCTGCAACAAATTTGCGACGAGGCAACGTGTACTGTGCCGCCGGCAATTGTTCGTGAACCAAGCGTCGCCACGAGGTGCCGGGCGACGATGCGTCGTGCGCTCGCAGGTTGGAATTCGTTGCTAGCAACGGTCGCCTCGGGGGCGACGTTATTGTTTTTCATCAGTTTCTCTCAGGTCGAAAACGCGGAGTGCCGGTCAGTTTGCCGGCTCTCTCGCGGTCAGGCAGTGAGAATTATCTCGGTGAGTGCCGAGAAGATGCAACTTGCCGAGTTGTGCCGATCGACGAATCATGCTGGAAGGTGACACGCAGCGTTGTTGGCTTGAAACGGGGTGATGTGCGAACTTATGTGACGGTGCGGCTTGCCGATGGTGTTCAGGAATCGACAGTAAAGCGGGAGCGAAGCTGTTTTCGGCCGCTATCAATTTCGTTCGCATCGAATACGACCACGTCGAGCTGGCGAATCCGGTTCAGCAACTCCGACTGGACGGTGGGTGGCATCGGGTTCGGTGGCTAACTCGATCTCAGGCTATGTCATTGATTTCTGCGGCCCAGGCGTACGCTCGGCGCCCACACTTGCCGAACTTCGTGCGTCTCGCCCTTAACACTGGTTGCCGGAAGAACGAGCCGCTGGGGCTTGAGTGGGAGCGCGTCGACTTTGAGCGCGCGTGCTTTCGTCTTGAGCCGGAACATACAAAGGGCGGCAAGCGTCGGCTTGTACCGTTAAAGGAAATGGCAATGTCGGCGCTTGCTGACCAGCGCGAATGGGTTGGACGGAATTTTTCCGGGTCGCATTGGGTGTTCCCATCGTCATGGGTCATTGGGCGTACTAGGACAATACAGAAGGGCTTCGCTGCCGCGTGCGAACGAGCTGGGATGGAAAACTTCCGCATCCATGACTTGCGACACAAATTCGCGTCCTGGTTGGTTATGGACGGCGTTTCCCTCTACGTCGTCAAGGACTTGCTCGGGCATTCGTCGATATCGGTGACGGAACGCTATGCCCAACTGTCCCCCGATCAGGGGTGGTTGGCGGTCCAGCAACTGCTGGTGTTCTGAGGATCTGGCGAGAAAGCGCCGAATCCCGTAATATGATGAAAGCACGTCTTTACACTATGTGTAAAGACTGTATTTGACTGTTTTGAAGTCTTGCCCTACACTGAGTTCCCATGGATGTTGAATTCGACGATGACGACCTAGACCGGCTTGAGACAGACGCCTCGTTCACCGCTGGGTTCGCGCAGGAGATCGTTCGCGCCTATCGAAAGCGCATGCAGCAGATTCGTGCAGCGCCTGACGAGCGCGACTTTTACGCGGTCAGGGCACTCAATTTTGAGAAGTTGCGAGGTAATCGGGAGGGACAGTATTCGATCCGGCTTAATTCGCAATGGCGGTTGATTCTTGAGCTTCGCGGGGCTCATCCATGCAAGATCGTCGCGATCGTTGAGATAGTTGATTACCACTAGTATTGGAGAGGTTATGAACGTACGCGTACCTGCTGAAGTGTTTCCGCCGGGTGAGTTCCTGCGGGAAGAGCTGGAGGCGCGGGAGTGGACACAACAAGAACTGGCCGACATTTTGGATAGGCCACCGCGTCTTGTTAATGAGATCATTGCGGGCCGGAGGGCGATTACGCCGGAAACGGCGCGTGGCTTGGCGGATGCGTTTGGCACGTCCGCAGAATATTGGATGAACCTTGAGAGCCAATACCAGCTTTCTAAGGTGAAAGTACCCAATGACAGTGTCGCACGTAAGGCGCGCCTATATGGCAAGTTTCCGGTCCGTGAGATGGTGCGTCGGGGCTGGATAATTAGTTCTGAGAATCTACAGCTGGTTGAGCGACGGTTCTGCGATTTTTTCGGCATCACGAGTTTGGACGATGATCCCGAGTTGTGCCACGCTGCGAAAAAGACTGACGTCGCTGCGGGGGTTAGTCCGCTTCAGCTTGCTTGGTTGTTCCGAGTTAAGGCGATGGCAGCGCAGCAAAAGGTCCCCACGTATTCGCGGGATAAGCTGCTAAGTGCGATAGAGCAAATGCGGCAACTCACGTGTGCCCCGGAAGAGGCTCGGCACGTTCCCCGCTTGCTGGCTGAGGCAGGTGTTCGGTTGGCCTTTGTCGAGCCTATTTCTGGGTCGAAGATGGATGGTGCTTGCTTTTGGCTTGATGATAAAAAGCCGGTGGTCGGTATGACGCTGCGCTTTGATCGCATTGACAATTTTTGGTTTGTTCTCCGACATGAGTTGGAGCACGTGTTACGTGAGGATGCGAAAGATAGCGGTGGCATAGTTGATAACGATGTGGGCGCGGCGGACGACGAGCTGCCAGAGTACGAGGTGCTTGCAAATAAAGCCGGTGCCGATTTTTGCGTCTCTACGGCTCAGCTCGATAATTTTGTCGCACGGGTGCAACCGTACTTTTCGGAGCAGAAGATTTTGCAATTTGCTCAGCGTATCGGCGTGCATCCGGGGTTGGTGGTTGGGCAGTTGCAGCGCAGGCTAGGACGGCACGACTTTCTGCGCAAACATCAAGTGAAGATACGTGCCTGTGTTCTTCCGTCGGCAGACGTCGATGGATGGGGTACTGTCTCTTAATTGATCGGAGCGGCGATGTCAGCGTACGCAAATCAGGTAAAAGCATTTCTGGAGCGCTATCAACGCGAAGTCGGTGGCGATGGGCTATTGGACTCGCACGAAGTTGCAGCCTGGGCCTATAAGAATGGTTTGTACAAGCCAAATGTCCGGACAGTCATTGATGCGATTGCTGCTGACATTGCGCAAGTGTGGCGCGAAGAGTACAGGACTGACGAGCTTGGACAACGCTATCGGGCTAAGCATGCGGTGCGGGGGAAGCGGGGTGACAAGAACTTGTCGCTTTGGGCCGACATCGACGACGATCGTGCGCCTCGCAGCCACTTTGTTCGGTCGTTTGCTCAGCGGCGGCAGCAGATTGTAGGGGACTGCTTTCAACTTCAGACGGACGTAGATGTTTATAACGCGAAGCACTCGGAGCAGGAACCGATCCAGCTAATTCTGGACTTCACGTACGACGTTGAGGAGTTGCAGTTGCCCTATAAGGGGAGCAAAGCGGCTTGACGGCACGCTAAACACGGTCGGCCGACGGAAGAAACGAGTAGCTAGGCGGGGGCGTCTATGGCACGCATTTATCGGACGGTAAGCCACGTCGACGGATGGACAGGGCTACCGCTCCGGCGGAGGCGCGGTTGGCAATGGGGAGCCGAATGCTACCGGTTGATTGCTCGCCAAGTACTGCGCGCAACGCGTGTGCTGCTACTTTTTTAAGCACGCGAAGAATTGCCGGACCGGAATACTGCCCTCCGAAGGCAGGGGTTGCTGGTTCGATCCCAGCCGGGCGCGCCAACTATGCTGCCACCATTCCCATTCGGGACCGCGTTTACCGATCAGTGTGGACCCAGTCTTCAACGCGTAAGCCGGGCACTCGCTCGAATTCCCGAACGTTATTTGTCACCAGGATCATGCCCTGCGATCGGGCATGACCGGCAATCATCTGGTCATAGGGGCCAATCGGTTTGCCGATCTTTTGCAACTCGGCTCTGAGTTGGCCGCTATGCATGGCAGCCTCGTGGTGATATGCCAAGACATCCAGCCGGGCCGCAAAACCTTCGACGACAGCCAGATTTTTCTCCGGCGACGCGGACTTTTCCGCGCCGTAGATCAATTCCATCAAGGTGATCGTGCTGATACAGAGCTGGCTGTGATGGCGATTGAACGCGTCGCGAACCTTGTGGGGCTTGTTCTTGATGGTGAAGATGCAAAATTTCGTATCGAGCATGTACTTGAGCATCACAAACCCTCGCGCTCCTGATCGCCCGGTTGGTCGCGCTCGGCCATGAAGTCTGCGCTCACTTCTTCACCATCAAACCAGCTATCCCACGATTCCCCAGCGGGCGTGAGTATGCGCGTGCGGCCGATGGCCACCACATCGACCCGCTTCACATCGTCAGGGAGCGCCACGGACTTGGGCAGGCGCACCGCCTGGCTGCGGTTGCTTTTGAAGATGGCACCTCGCTCCACGATCGACTCCTCCGTATATGTCAAGCGTATATCCAAGTGCAATGCTATATCGGCATATGTCAGTGGGATATACCATGCTGTTCTCGTAGATAAAACACCGAAGGCAGGGGTTGCTGGTTCGATCCCAGCCGGGCGCGCCAAAATTCGACGTGATTCCAGGCCGATGACACCTGGCGAAATCAAGGCCCTCAGGCGAACGCCAAGGGCCTATTTTCATTTCGGCCGCCGTCGGAAACCCCACCTCGTGCGCCGCGCGGCGGACAAAGCGGCGGAATCGAGAATGGTCCAGACGCAACCCGTACGAAGCGGTCAAGGCAAGTACCGATGAACTCGACCGTCAGTTCCACGGCGACCGGGCATCAAATCAGAACGAGTGGCTCATTCCGAGGCGCATAAGCGTCTGGCTGCGTGACGACGACGACAGTCCGTTTCCCGCATCGCCAACAGAGGCAGTCGCAGCGATCACGTTCCCATAGGCATCAAGCGTATTGCCGCTTGCACGTTGATAACCGACGAGAGCATACAGTTCCGTTCGCTTCGAGAGCGTGTAGAACGCGGCAAGGTTGCCCTGGTGATACGTTGCCGGCGAGGCGTTTGCAGCCGGCGCATTCGCATGCGTATAGCCGTACGAAATTCCGGTACGCAGGGTCGGCGTCCATTGATACATCGCCAGTACGGCGCCGCTATCGAACTTGATGGTCTTTGCGAACTGCGAGAACGAACCCGGCGTGTACTCGGTGTGGCTGTACTGAGCGCCAAGTGTCGTTGCGCCGATCCGGTAGGTCGCCGAGGTCGCGATGATCGAACGCGACTTCGCGCTTGCGTAGCCTGCGTTGATCGAAGAGCCGAATGCGGAATCAGACGATCCGGTCCACGCACCCACCGTCGAGCCATCGTTGCGTGCATTTGCGTAGGCAATGCCCCAGGTCAGCGGACCGCCTTTGTACTGAACGCCCAAGCCGAGCGAGCCTTGTTGCGTGAAGCTACCCGCGACGCCGCCGAGTGCGTAGAGCGCCTCGCCCGTCCAACCGCCAAAGGTGGGCGACCTGTACTTGATCGCGTTGTTCACACGTGAGCTGTGGTCGAGGTTGTCGACGTCTCCCGGCGTTGCAGCCACGCCGCTCATGATTGCCGTGCCCCCCACCGAACCGACCAGATCGATCAGTGGATCGTACTGGCGCCCGAGCGTGAGCGTGCCGTACGTCTTGTCTTTCAGCCCCACGTAGGCGTGACGTCCGAACATCCGTGAACCTTGGCCCAGTGTGCCGTTCGCGACCGAGAAGCCGTTTTCAAGGCGGAAAATCGCAGAGAGCCCCTGGCCGAGATCCTCTTCGCCCAGCAGGCCCCAGCGGCTGCCCGTCCAGGTGCCGCTATACAGGCCATATGCATCGTGGCCGGTGAGCACGGCGGGCTTGCCGGCCTTGCCCGCCGAGGTCGCGGTGGCCGCGTTGCTGACGTAGCCGAGGCCGGCATCGACGACCCCGTAGAGCGTCACGCTGGATTCGGCCTGCGCCTGCGACGTGACGAAAGCCAGTGCCGCGCCCGCGGCGAGCATGGAGAAACGGACGCGCAAAACGGTCTTGCTTTTCATGGTGGTCTCTTACGATCTAAGTAGTGCGGTGGTTGAGCGCTGCGGTTTATTCGTCGGAGGCATGCGGCCCGGTCGGCACCTGCGGCGCTGCGGTGAGCGCGGCGCGCAGGTCATGGGGCGAATCGGTCATCACGGCGTCAATGCCTAGCGCTGTCGCGCGCTCATAGTCACTAGGCGTCTCGATACCGAACGCGACCACTTTCACGTCGCCGCGGGACTTGAAGCATCGAACCGCGGCCTGCGTCCACCAATGCGCGTCGACCTTCGAGATGCCCGCGCCGAGCGTGTAATGCTCGACGACCTCGACTTGCCGATGAAACTCGATGCCAACCCAGGTGCCGGGAGCGGGCGGCGTGTCGCAGCGTTCGTTGAACGCCAACTGCACGAGGCGCTGTCGCGTCGCATCGCGCGATTCGAACAACCGGGCTTGCGGATAGCGGCTCATTAGTGCCGTGGCATCGGCGTCGGTCGAATACAGGCGCACGCGCGGCCACGCATGCGCCTCGTCGAGCACCCTCGCCACGGCCTCAACGAGGGGCGCGACGGGCGTCTGTTTCATGTCGAGCATGATCGGCACGTTCGGCGGGACGGCCTGGAGCGCCTCACGCAACGTTGGAATCGGCAAGGGGTGGGCGCGATACGGGTATTCGATCTGTCCTGAGGCGTCGGTTCGCTTGAATGCGTAGCCGGCATTCAGGCGTGAAACAGCCGCGTAGTCGAGCGTTCCGACGGGGCCGTTGCCGTCCGTCAGCGCAGCAAGGTCGGCCGGGCGGTACATGACGGGCACGCCGTCGCGCGTGACCTGAACGGTCATCCACAGCGCGTCCGCGCCATTGGCAAGCGCGTTGCGAAAAGCCGCGATCGTGTTTTCAGGCGTGTCGGCGGTGCCGCCGCGATGCGCGACGATGAGCGGATGTGCGGGCGCGTCGATCCGCGGCTGCACGGAGACGGGAGCCTGGCCGTGGGCCAGATGGCCCGCGCCGGGTACGAGCAGCACGCCAAGCAGCATTGCTAGCCGCCAGCGCGCGCGCGTCGCTCGATAGGGATACGAAGAAGGTCTCAAATACGGGGGATTCATCGAGTCATCATCCTTATCGATATGAATGGAACGACTAGCGAGTTGAGGGAACGCTGACGCGAATGGCGGCGTCCTCGGTGAGCGGGGATCACTGGGTCAACGGATAGGGATATCGCCGCGACGCATCGAGCAGATCGTGAAAATGAACGACGACGCCGCTTTCGCGAATGAAGATCACGGTGCAACCGGGTGGCTCCATCACGGTCGTCGCGGGTCCTGTATGACCGAATTCGAGAGCATGCTGGTGATTCGTCCCGCGCGTCGTCGAAAACGGAATGCCGTGCCAGGTGCCGGCCGAAGGGCGGTGAACGTGGCCCGAGAATAGATGGCGCACATTGCCCGAACGTGCGACGATTTCGTGCAGCGAAGCGAACTCCGCCAGCCGAATCCAATCCATCGACGGCAGCGCAATGTCGAACGCGGGGTGGTGCGAAAAGACGTAGGCGTCGCGGCCCTCCGCTCCTGCCAGCGCATCGCGTAGCCAATCGAGACGCGCCTCGCAGAGCCGTCCCTCGGCTGTACCCGGTTGCAGCGTGTCGAGGAAGATCAGCCGACCGGCTGCGCAATCATGAATCGATTGAATGAAACCATTCTCGTCGACGGGCGTATGCGGGAACGCATCCCGAAACGCGGCACGGTCGTCATGGTTGCCCACCAGCAAGCGAACAGGAACGCGCAGCGACGACAGACACGTCGCTAGTTCCGCGTAGGCCGCGGCGGCACCGTCGTGTGTCAGATCGCCGGTTACGACGCAAAGGTCGGCGTCCGCATGGTCGCGATTGATCGACGCGATGCAACGCGCCAGATGGTCGGAGGGATCCGCACCGAACAGCGTCTGCCCGGGCGCGGTAATGTGCAGATCGGATAGCTGAATGATTTTCATAAGTTAGTACTACTAATTACCTATCGGTCGAAGACGTCGTTCGACATCGGCTTTGCGATGAAGCGGGTGAATTACGGCATCGCGCCTGGACGCGATGCGGTTCGGCCAACGGCTCTTCCCGTTAGCCTTGTTCGTTGCGTTTAGCGAATCCCCGAGCGCAGGAAAGCGTCTACGAACTGACGCTGAAAGATCAAAAAACCGGTAAGGAGCGGAGCGATTGCGATCAGTGTGCCGGCGCTGATTACGGCAATGTCCACGCCGTTCTCGGGTGCGCCGAACAGCGATAGCCCGACCGTGACGGGCCGCGTTCGGGCGGAATTGGTCACGACAAGCGGCCAGAGAAAGTTGTTCCAATGCGATGCCACGGATACGAGTGCGTAGGCCAGATAGACCGGGCGCGCGGCCGGCACGTAGACGTGCCAGAGCACACCGAGCCAGCCGCAGCCTTCGACGCGCGCCGCTTCATCCAGCTCTCGCGGCACCTGCCGGAACGCCTGCCGCAACAGGAAGATGCCGAAGGCGCTGGCGACGTACGGCAGCGCAGTGCCAATGACGGAGTCGAACAGCCCGAGTCGCGTAACGGTCCGGTAATTCTCGACGAGCAGCACTTCGGGCAGGACGAATAGCTGCATGAGAACGACACCGAAGAGCAGGTGTTTGCCCGGCAAGCGTAGCCGGGCGAATGCAAAGGCGGCGAGCGTGCAGACGAGAAGCTGGCCGATCAGGATCGTGCCGGTAAGTAGCGTCGTATTGAGCAGATACCGCAGCCAAGGGGCCGCGCGCCACGCGGCAGCGAAGTTCGCGAGCGTGAGGGGGCCGGTGGCGTGCAAGGCACTGCCCGGCGGGTGTAGTGAAGCCCAAACGGCGAACGCAAGCGGTGCGATCCAGGCGAGCGCGAGTATCCAGGCGCCCATTGCATCGAGCGAGACGGCAGCCAACGACGCGCGTCCGAACGCGGCCGCACGCCGATGTAGACACCAGCCTCGATGACGAGCGGCGGGCAAAGGATGTCGTTCGCGCGATGCCGGCGATGTGCTCGTATTCATTGATAGTGCGTCCGTCGTTCGGCCCATCGCATCTGCGCGATCGCGGCCACCGCGAGCACGAGTAGGATGATGACGGTGAGGGCTGCCGCGCTTGCCTGATCGAAGTAGGTGAACGCGTTTTCCCACACCCAGTAGAGCAGCAGCTTCGACGCGTTGTCGGGACCGCCTCTCGTCAAGATGAACAGATGGTCGATCAGGCTGACCGAATTGATGAGCGCATTGACGGCGATGAATATCGTGGTCGGCATCAATAGCGGCCAGACGACGCGCCGCACGCATGTGAGGCGTCCCGCGCCCTCGATCCGCGCGGCCTCGCGTAGATCGGCCGGAATCGACTGTAGCGCGGCAAGATAAAAGATCATGAAAAATCCGGCCTCTTTCCAAACAGCGACGACGATGACTGCCCACAGCGCGGTCCCCGGCTCACCCAGCCAGTTGATGCGCCCTGCGCCGAACCAGCTGCCGATGCGATCGAATACACCGATGTCGGGCGTATAGAAGTAGAGCCACAGATTCGCCGCCGCGATCATCGGCAGCACGGTCGGCGTGAAGTAAGCAAGCCGCACGAGCGCGCGTCCAGGGAGCTTCGCGTTTGCCCAAAGCGCCATTCCGAATGCGATCGCCGTGGACAGGGTGATCGTCGATGCCGCGTAAATGAGGTTATTGCGCGCGACCTGCCAAAACACAGGGTCGGCGATCACGGATCGATACACGCCCAACCCGACGAAGCGCGGCGACCGCGTCGGCATCGCTTCGCGAAAGAAGCTGTCCCATAGCGTTGCCGCCGTGGGTACGAACGCGAAGACGGTAAGCAGGATCAGCGCCGGCGCGAGCAGCGCAGCGGCAATCCAGGGTTGCGCGAGGCGGTGGGTTGGGCGGTTCATGCTGACGTGTCTGCGTGTGCGAGTGTACAAACGATCAGCGATAGGCCGAGAGCAGGCGTTCTGCCGTCGCCTGTGCGCGATCGAGCGCCGCCTGCGGCGTTTGCGTTCCCGAGAGCGCGGCCTGCAACGCGTTGTTCAGCGCTTCGCGCACGCGCGCCGAATCATGCGACGACAACTCCGGGATAGCGACTTGCAACTGATCGTGCGCGACTAACGCCTGCGGGAATGACTTGCCGTACTGCGACAGCGCCGGTGTCCGGTAGGCGGATTCGCTCGTGCCGACGTAGCCCGTCGCGATCGACCAGCGCGCGGCCTGTTCAGGAGCGGTCATCCAATGGATGAAATCGAGTGCTGCGCGTTGCTCGTCGGCACTCGCGCCATTGAACAGATAGAAATTGCCGCCGCCGGTCGGCGAGCCCGGCTGCCGATTCGCCGGCAACATCGCGACGCCGAAGTCGAACTTCGCTTCGGCCTTCACTGCGGACAGGTTGCCCGTCGTGTGCCACATGATTGCGGTCTTGCCCTGTACGAATTGCTCGCGCAGCGTGCTCCAGTCGATCATTCCGGGCGGGCTTACATGCGCGTCGCGCGCGAGCGATACCCAGTAGTCGAGCGCGGCGACGGCGGCGGGGCTGTTAAACGTGGTGCGCAGGCCGTCGGCACTGACGAGGCTCGCGCCATTCTGGATAGCGAGTGCCTGGAACATCCAGTAGGGGTAGCCCGTCGACGGAATCATGAGGCCGTAGTGCTGCGGGGTCGTCAACTTCGCTGCTGTGGCGACGAGCGCCTTCCACGTCTTCGGAGGCGTATCCGGATCGAGGCCGGCTTCCCGGAACATCGCCTTGTTGTAGTACATGACGATCGTCGAACGCTGAAACGGCACGCCCCATTGATGCCCGTCGATCGCGCTGTTCGCGAGCAGCGCCGGGTAGAAGCTCGCGAGCCACGCCTTGTCGACACCGGCTATGGTGTCCATCGGCGTGATGAGTTTGTGGTCGATGAGGTCGTGAGTATCGAGCGCGCCCAGTACCGCGATCTGGGCGCCTTGGCCGCTTTGAGCGGCCGACACGGCTCGAGTGCGCGTCTGATCGTAGTTGCCCGCATAGACGGCCTTGATGTCCACGTCGGAATGCGCTGCGCGATACTCGCCGATCAGGCCGTCCATCACCTGCGTCAACGGACCGCCCACGGCGATGGGGTAGTACATCGTCAAGTGCGTTTCCGCGTGCGCCGCACCCCCGGCGGAAAGGCAAAGCGCACCGAAGAGCGCGTTGAGCAGGGTTCGTTTGAGCATGATCAGGTTCCCGGTCGGACAGTAACAAGTGAGCGATGGAGAGGGTGCGCGGCGGGTGCGTGGCTGGCGCATGTCGTCTCGGGCAGTCTTTGGCCGCTGTGCTTGTCGAACAGGTGCTGCGAATGCAGCCGCCACGACAGGCCGGTCACACTGCCCTCGCGGAGCGACGTGTCGCGTCCGCGCGCACTGATGCAGACCACGAACCGCAGACGCTGTTCGGTTTCGACATAGACATACGAGTCCGAGCCCTGGAATTCGATGCGGAGCACCGTGGCGCGAAGGCTGTTGGACGAAGGCGGTACCAACTGGAAATCTTCGGGGCGCACGCCGTAGAGCAATGGGCCTCGGGTGCCGGTCGGTTGACGCAGGGCAGCGGGAACGTCCGCTTCGGGAATCAGCACCATCGGCGGCATGCCGACGAAGCCGGCGACGAACGTGTTGGCGGGTTCCCGATAGATCGACTCGGGGGTGCCGGCCTGCTCGATGCGTCCGCTTTGCATGAGCACGATGCGGTCGGCCATTCCCATGGCTTCGGTCTGGTCATGCGTGACGTAGAGAACCGTGAGGCCGAGGCGCTGCTGCAATTCGCGAATCTCCAGGCGAACCGCGTTACGCAGCTTTGCATCGAGGTTCGAGAGCGGTTCGTCCATGAGGCAAAGCGAGTGACCTGCCACGATGGCGCGGGCAAGCGCAACGCGCTGGCGCTGGCCACCCGAGAGCGCGGCCGGCTTGCGGGCTTCGAGCCCGACGAGGCCAGTGGTCGCAAGCGCCTCGCGCACGCGGCGATCGCGCTCGTCGCGAGGCACACGCCGCACGCGCAGTCCGAATGCGATGTTTTCCGCGACGCTCAGATGAGGAAAGAGCGCATACGACTGGAACACCATTGAGAGCTTGCGGCCATCCGGCGGGACATCGCGCATGTCGCGCCCGTCGATTGCGACGGTGCCGCCGTCGGGCTGTTCGAGGCCGGCCACGATCCGAAGCAGCGTCGTCTTGCCGCAACCGGAGGGGCCCAGCAGCGCGACGAACTCGCCGCGGCCGATATCGAGATCGATCCCATGCAGCACAGGCTGAGCATGCCAGGATTTCACGATGCCGCGCAGGCTCACCGCCACATCAGACATAGCGAGGCGATCAACGCTCGACATGGACGGACTCCGCCTCTTCATTCGCAACGATGAGTCGAACGCGATCGCCGATCAGCTCTCGCACGCCGGTGGGCGGCTCGTCGTCCGTTATCAGCGTGTGTTGCATCAGGAGGTTGTCGTGTCGAACCGACGGGCGCCGGCTGAACTTCCATGTATCCGCAACGAGGATGCCCATCCGGCAACTGCAAAGCAGCGCCTCGCGCGAGGCGGCCTCCTGGCGGTCATAGTCGAGCAGCGTGCCGTCCTCGTCGATGCCGCCGACGCCATAGATGCCGAAGTCCGCGCGGTATTCGCGAAAGAGTGCATCCGCCGACGAGCCGAGGATCTCGGGATTCTGCCGCCGTAACTCGCCGCCGGGTACGATCACGCGATGGCCCGGCTGTGCGGCGAGTGCGAGCGCCGCGCGAAAGTTGTTCGTGACGACGGTGAGTCGCTGACGGGCCAGCAGGGCCAGCGCTACCTGCTCTGGTGTCGTGCCGATACCGAGCAACACGGTGCTGCCGTCCGGAATCAGTTTCGCGGCGGCGGCGCCGATTCGCGCCTTTCCGTTCAGATTGCGCACGCGGCGCAGCTCGTACGGCTGATTCGCGCCCTGCGTGATGAGCCGTGCGCCGCCATGTGTGCGACGAAGCACGTTCATGTCGCAGAGCACGTTGATGTCGCGGCGTATGGTTTGCGGTGCTAGGCGGAAATGGCTGGCGAGCGAGTCGATCGTCATTTCGCCTTGCTGACGAAACAGCGTGGCGATTCTTTCCTGCCGCGTCGAGAGAGTCATGAGCCCGATCCGGTTAGCGCGAAAACAAAAAACGATGCGCGGACTCGATGCGGGAGTCGGCGCTGCACGCAAGATATCGGGGCTAGGTTTCATTCGAATGACGACCCGGAATGTTCATTTGAACATTCCGGGGTGCGCGAGGTCCGCTGGCCGCGGCTATGCGGCGACCGGGCTCAGTGTGGTGAGGTGCAGCGTCACCCGTGCGCTTGCGGCATGACCCGGTGATGAGAGGGCGCGGGCGGGGAGCCAAGCGCGCCAAATTGTGTTTCCGCATTCCCGTCCGGGAACGCGCCTACCGAGGCGGCGTAGGCCCCAGTCGTTAATTCGTTAACCGGGCACCCCTTCGAATGCCCGATCCACCTATCGGTGCGTTCCGCTCACCCCGCAACCCGAAACACCCCCACCGCCTCCGACAACCTCCGAGCCTGCTCCTCAAGCGATCCCGCCGCGGCGGCGGCCTGTTCGACGAGCGCGGCGTTTTGCTGCGTCACCTGATCCATCTGCGTCACGGCGCGATTGACTTGGTCGATGCCCGTGCTTTGCTCGTCGGCGGCCGACGCGATCTCGCTCATGATCGAGCTCACGCGCGCAATCGAATCCACAATCTCCGTCATCGTCGTGCCCGAGCGCTCGACAAGGTGAGCGCCCGACTCGATGCGCACCGTCGATTCGTCGATCAGATCCTTGATCTCCTTGGCCGCCGCCGCGCTGCGCTGTGCAAGCGACCGTACCTCGCCCGCCACGACCGCGAAGCCGCGCCCTTGCTCGCCCGCGCGCGCCGCTTCCACCGCGGCGTTCAACGCGAGAATGTTCGTCTGGAATGCAATCCCCTCGATGACGCCCACGATCTCCCCGATGCGACGCGAATCGCCGACGATCCGCTGCATCGTATCGACCACCTCCCGGTTCAGATCGCCACCTTGCGTCGCAAGGCCCGACGCACCCTGAGCGAGCGAACTCGCGTGCTTGACGTTATCGGTCGTCTGCTTGACCGTCGACGTGAGCTGCTCCATGCTCGCCGCCGTTTCTTGCAGCGACGCGGCTTGCTCCTCGGTGCGCTGCGACAAGTCGGCGTTGCCTGCCGCGATTTCGCTGACGCCTGTGTCGATCGCCACCGTGCCTCGGCGTACACCCTCGACCGTGGCGATCAATGCCTCTTGCATCTTGCGCAACGCCGCTGAGAGCCGGCCCATCTCATTGCCGCTTGTCACTTCCACGCGCCGGGTGAGGTCGCCCGCGGCGATGCGCTCGAACTGCTCGATCGCGTCGTCGACAGGGCGCACGATCGCACGCATCAGCATCACGCGCGCGAGCCACGACATCACAAGGGCGAATGCCATGCCGATCGCTACGCCACCGGCGACGTAGGTAAAGCGTTGCTCGGCGTCGTTATAGCGCTCCTCGCCATGCGTGAGATGCAATTTCTCGAGCGCCTGCATTGCTTTTTCATAGCCGTTGTAGAGCGAGGGCAATTTGTGCGATTGCAATTCCAAGAACGTATTCTTGTCGCCGGCTTTAAGCGCAGCCATCGCCGGTTCGACGCCTTGATGCAAGAACGCATCGCGCTTGTCGTTCATCTGATCGAGCAGGCGCTTGCCGTCTTCGTCGTCGCCCGCGATGCTGACGTAATGCGATAGCAACTTATTCGATTGCTTCAAATAGCTATCGAAACGCGTCAATACGGCGGCGGCGCCGGTCGCATCGTTCAATTCCGTCAGAGACGAATAAGTCGCCAACGCCAGCCGCAAGCGCAGTAATTGCTCTGCGCTCCCTTCCAAATCGGCTACTGCGGGCGTATCGACTTGATACATCTGCTCGAGCGAATCATTGCTCGCACGCAGCGAAAGCAGGCCGCCCGCCGCGCCGATGAGCAGCACAATGGCCACAAAGACGACAAAATAGGTAAGCGATGCCCTAATCGACAACTTCTTCAACATGACTGGTTCCTCATAGGCCGTCGTCCGAGTGCAATGAAGGCACTCGCGGCGGGCGCGTTGCTGAGCGGATCGACCGCGGAGGCGGTTATAAGCTGATCGGCAGCGCAACTCGAAACTTAATGGTTAACGCGTAAAAAAAGTACTGAATTCCAATATGTGGAAGATGACGCTGAGATTTCAATGCGAATGCGAGCAATTGGTGCTACGGGTCATCGAAAAATTGTGGTTCTTGTAAGGAATCAATTGTTCGGAATCGGTAAATAAAAAGCCCCGAAATAATTCGGGGCGCCAAAATGTAAAGCAGCTACGCTGCCGGGGCGGCGCGACTCAAACGAAGTTGCCGATTCCCGACGCTTTGGTGCCGCCGTCATCCGTGCCGAGCGGACGATCGGGCGACATCGTGAACGACAGCACGATGCCGATCGCCATCAGCGCCATCGATACGATGAAGGGCAGATTCCAATTGCCGGTCTTGTCGATGAGCCAGCCGCCGATGACGGGGCTCACGATGGCGGCCAGCGCCGAGCCGCAGTTCATGATGCCGCTGGCGATGCCCGAGTGTTGCGGCGCGATGTCCATCGGCACGGCCCACATCGGACCGATCGTCATCTCGTTGAAGAAGAAGCCGGCGCTGAGGCAGAGCGCCGCGACCGTAATCGAGATGTTCGACATCAGAAGGATCGGGGCGAGGGAAATCAGTGTAAGCAACATGCAGACGCCCACCATGACGTTGCGCGCCATGCGCACGTTGCCGCTCCTGCGCAGGAGTGCATCGGTGACCGAGCCCCCGAGCCAGTCGCCGAGTACACCGGCGAAAAACACGCCCGAAGCGAACAGCGCCGATTGACCGAGCCGCAAGTGGTAGTTGTGCAAGAAGTACTGCGGGAGCCAACTCAGAAACAGCCAGAGAACCCACCCGTAGCAGAAGTAGACAGCCGTGACTGGACTCATGCGCGCGAACAGCAAGCGCCATGGCGCCCGCACGCGTGCTTTGCTGCCGGAATAGGCGGCGAGCTGGCCGCATTCGGTATCGGTGATGCGCGGGTGATCGCGCGGATCGTCACGGAAATACCAGACCCAGATGAGCGCCCAGATCAAGCTGCCGATGCCGGTAATGATGAATGCGCCGCGCCAGCTCGTCGACACCATGAGCCAGACGATCAACGGCGGGGCAACTGCGTTGCCGATGCGCGAGGCGGCGTGCGTGATGCCTTGCGCGAAGCCGCGCTGTCCGCTCGGCATCCAGTTCGACATGGCACGCGTGGCGGTCGGGAACGTCGCGCCTTCGCCGAGGCCGAGCAGCAGTCGCGCGGCGATCATCGACGCGAACCCCGTGGCCATACCCGTCAGGATCGTCGCACCGGCCCAGACGATGCCGCAGACCGCGAGCGTGCGGCGCGGACCGAAGCGGTCGCCGACCCAGCCCCCGATGATTTGGAAAAGGAGATAGGGGTAAGCGAATGCGGAAAATACTAGGCCGATCTGTATGTGCGTGAGATGCAACTCGGCGCCGAATGCGCTGGCTGCGGTACTCACGTTGACGCGGTCGACATAAGTGATGAGGTACATCACGCACAACAGCAACAGCACGCGCATGGTGGCTCGACGAAACATCATCGGTCTCCTTAGGTGGACGGGCGCAACGGGGCGTCCGCTACAACTCGATCGAGTACGTCACTGCTCGGGTACGGCTACGGCTCGGCGCTAGCGAATCGGCGAAGCGTCGTTGTGTTGCGAGTCGACTTGGGACAGGTCGGCCCAAGGTCAGATCAAGGTCAGCTCAAGGTCAGTTCGACCGTCGGCAGTCCTTCGATCTCTCCGCGCGCGACGCCCGCGCCCGCGGGAAAGTGAATGCCGGTGTACGAACCGCAGGTCAGCACGGTGCCCGGCGCGAGATCGAGCCCGCGCGCGACGCAGTGGTTGACGAGCCAGTGCGGCAGCCAGCGAGGATCGCCTGCGGGGTTGGCGGGAGGCGCATGCGCGATGTCGACGCCGTCGAACGTGAATCGCATCGGCGGCGAGACGATCGGAAAATGCGTGTCGAACTTGGCGTCGTACGGCACACCCTCGCCGACGACAAGCGCTCCGTTGTTCTGCAAGTCCGCGAGCTGCCATCGCTTGTCGATGTTCGGCCATTCCGTGAAGCGGCTCGCGACCACTTCGATCGCGGCATGCACGCTCGTAATGGCGTCGCGTACGGCCGCTTCGCTTTGCGGACCGTCCTTAGCGCGTAACCCGCGGCCGAGCATGAAGGCTACCTCGAGCTCGAGCCCCGGCTTTGCGTAGCGGGCGCGCGCAAGCGTCGGCGCCCCGCGATGGACGTCGCAAGCGGGCAGCGGCGCGCCTTGCGCGGGACCGGCGGCCGATTTGGCGCCGATCTTCCAGCCGCCCGCCACTTGCTTCATCTCGCGCAGCATCGCGTCCTGCACGGCATACGCATCGTCATCGGTCGCGGGCGTGAGACCGTCGGCCAATTCGACGATGCGCGCATCGGGACCCGACGCTCGTGCGCGCGCAAGCATGCGCGCCAATCGGACGATGCGTTCGTTGCGCCCGGCTACGAGCGCGACGTCTTTTGTGGGCGCCGTCATGCCGCCACCCCGTGTGCCGGCTTCACGGCGTGTTGCGTCAGATGATCCATCGCGGCCAAGACGCCGCTGCCGGCTAGCGTAACGCCTGCGAGCCGCAGGCCCATTTCGCAGCCCGAGAGCGTAGCCATCAGCGTGAGGTCGTTGCAATCGCCGAGGTGCCCGATGCGGAACATGCGCCCTTTGAGCTTGCCGAGCCCTGTGCCGAGCGACATGTCGAAGTGTTCGTAGATGAGCTTGCGCACGGCGTCGGCATCGACACCCTCGGGCATCACGACGCCCGTCAGCACGGGCGAGTAGACGGCCGGATCGGCGCACTGGATCTCGAGGCCCCACGCCGTGACGGCGGCGCGGCACGCGCCAGCGAGCCGTTGATGGCGTGCGAAGACGTTGTCGAGCCCCTCCGCGAGGATCATCTCGATGGCTTCGGCCAGCCCATAGAGCAGGTTCGTGCTCGGCGTGTAGGGCCAGTAACCGTGCTTGTTCATTTCGACGATCTCGCCCCAGCCCCAAAACGCGCGCGGCAGCTTCGCCGTCTTGCTCGCTTCGAATGCCTTGGGCGAAACGGCGTTGAAGCTGATTCCGGGCGGCAGCATCAAGCCCTTCTGCGAGCCGGATACCGTGACGTCCACGCCCCATTCGTCATGCCGGTAGTCAGCCGACGCGAGGCCGGAAATCGTATCGACGAGCAGTAGCGCAGGATGTCCGGCCGCGTCGATCGCGCGGCGCACGGCGGCGATATCGGAGGTGACGCCCGTCGAGGTTTCGTTATGTACGACGCACACGGCTTTGATCGCGTGGCCCGCATCGGCGCGCAAACGCGCTTCGATCTGATCGGCCTGCACGCCGCGACGCCAGCCTTCGGTTCCGGGCAAGCCGAGAAACTCGGGCTTAAGTCCCAAGTTCTCGGCCATCTTCTTCCAGAGGGTGGCGAAATGCCCTGTTTCGTACATGAGCACGGCATCGCCGGGGCTCAGCGTATTGCTGAGCGCCGCTTCCCACGCGCCCGTACCGGACGCCGGATAGATCACAACGGGTTGGCTCGTCTTGAAGATCTTGCGGATGCCTTCGAGCACCTTCAGGCCGAGCGCCCCGAACTCCGGTCCGCGATGGTCGATCGTCGGCAGGCTCATGGCGCGCAAGATGCGATCGGGCACGGGACTCGGCCCGGGAATTTGCAAAAAGTGGCGACCGGCAGGGTGGAAGTCGAGCTTCAACATGCGTCGGGCCCTCCTTTTGAATTTTGAATGCAAAAAACTTTAACCGATGTTTTCGTCTGAGGGAAGCAAAAAAGGGGACAGGCGAGGATCGGGACTCGGCTAGGCTAGAAAGGCGCCTGATGGCGGTTATGGGTCCTGTAAAATCCCTGTCATCGAAGTGGGGGAGGTTTGCATGCAAAATACGAGCGCACCCAGCGCCGACGTCGTGCCGCTTTTGCCGAAAGTCGAGCGCCAGCAGTTGCACGATACGGTTGTGGATCATCTGCGCACCTTTATCGTGGAGGGGTTGCTCGTGCCCGGCTTGAAGCTGAACGAGCGCGAGCTGTGCGAACGACTGGGCGTATCGCGTACGCCGCTGCGCGAGGCGTTCAAGGTGTTGGCCGTCGAAGGCCTCGTCGAGTTGCTGCCCAATCGCGGTGCGATCGTGTCGCAAATGAGCGAGGCTGAGATCCGCGAGATGTTCGAGTTGATGAGCGGGTTGGAGGCGTTTTCGGGCGAACTGGCTTGCGAACGCATTACGGCCGCGGAATTGGCCGAGATCAAGGCGTTGCACTATGAAATGCTCGCCTGCCACGCGCAGCACGACCTGCCGGGCTACTACGCGCGCAATCGCGCGATTCACGATCGCATCAACGAGGCAGCGCGCAATTCGGCGCTGCGCCAGATCTACGTGTCGACGAATCGTCGTTTGCAGGCTTTACGGTTTCGTTCGAATTATTCGGCGTCGAAATGGGAAAGCGCGGTCCGCGATCATGAGGAAATGATTCGGGCGCTCGAGGCGCGCGACGGCAAAAAAATGGCCGCGATCCTGCGCGGGCATCTGCTTGCTAAACGCGACGCAGTGCTGGGGCAGGCAGCCGCGCAGCAGGCGGCTGAACGCGCTGAGGGGTAGCTCGGGCGTTGTGTTGCTTGGCGCCGGGCTCGTCGGGTGATGGTCTACGCTACACCGCGGATACTTAGTCGTCGATCTTGAGATGAGTACGATCCAACGGAACGAATCGGGTAAAGCGCTCGACATTGCGAGCCGGCGCGATGAAGCAGTTACGCATCTGCTTGCTGCCGCTGGGGCCGAGGCTGAACTCCCTGTGTCGCGCCGCGCCCTGCATACAAAGTCACCGCACTATGGGCCACGAGTGCCAGAACAACTATTCCACCCCCCACCAGGGCATAGCGCGTAGGGGTTTCTCCGAGAACGGCCCATATCCAAAACGGCCCCAACGTCGTTTCCAGCAATAGAAACAGTCCGACCTGGGGCGCCGGCAAATAACGCGCCGCCGCTGCGATCAGGCCGAGGGCCGAGGGAACTAGCAGCGCACCCTCTCCAATCATCAAAATCAACTTGTGAGCGCTCGAGAAATGGAACACTGGTACAAAGGGGGCGAGCGTGAGCGCTACCAGCAGCCCACCCCATGCGGGGGTAAGCGCCAAATTTGCTTGCGAGCGTCGTGACAATAGAAACGCGCCCGCCATAGATAAGGCCGTTACCAAAGCGAGGCCGTCGCCCAGGCCAACGTGTGCCTGCTCGGAGAACGTTGGCCACACTACAACAATAATTCCGCCCAATGCACCGGCGCAAGCCAGCCAGGTTCTAAGTGGCGGCCAGTCTCGATAGAACACGCCGGCACCTATTGCCGCCCAAAATGGCGCAGTTGCGATGATCGTCAGCATGTTCGAAATGCTGGTCGTCATCGCGCTTAGGACGAAAGTCACCGATGACAATCCGTAACACGCGGCTATCGCCAATTCGATTCGGCCCAGCGCGATACCGATGCACCCGGACCTTCGACGCATGACGAGCGCTCCGATGGCACCGGCGACAAACATCAGCCCCCCCCGCCAAAAAGCGACCTGGAGCGATTCGCCATCGATCGAGCGCAGCAGCAATGTATCGAAACTCAGCAGCATCGCGCCGAGCAAGGCGAAATAGAGTCCCTTCCGAGACTGTGCTGCGTTCATGGCTTTCCCCCTATAAGAATTGATATCTGTCGCTTAAGGACGGGGGCGCAATCGATTGGCGTGTCATCGATAGCACCGCGTATGGCGCCGGAAATTCGGACGACGTTTTGCTCGCGAAAAAACTTCACATGGAGTCCGACGCTAGCGCAGGCGGTTGCAGCACGTACGGGATCGACACCGCGCATGCAAATGAAAGGCAATCTCGCACCAATGGGCGTCAATACGTCTATTTCTGCCGTTTTGAGCGCCGCTCGATCGGCTTCGTCGATCTCGAGAGTCATCAAGTTTGTGAGCCGGCCATCGAGTAGTTGAACACGGGCAATCGCATGCTCGAGCAAGGATAGAGAGCAAGCTCCCGCCTCCGCGACTTCGGCGTACGTCCGCAGGCCGGAAAAGGGCACGTCTCTGCGAATCGCCAACAGGCCTAGGCCCGCGGAGATACCGGCATGTTTATGTAGTGAGCAAAGAACGATATCGGCATGCAAGCCTGCCCGATGGTGGACAACCGTAGCGAAGGATTGCGCTGCATCGAGAACAGACGGCGCCGCTGCGACGGAAGACACAGCCGAAACCCTTCCCGAAAGGGGATCCACGTGTGTCAGCAGCGATGTTTTCAGCATGTCTGCAACACATGGCCATGACGGCAACGCCATATATGGCGAATACGCATTCGGGGCGATGCGCAGCGCAATGCCATCTGACGCGAGCCCCGCCATGGCTGTCATTACTCCTTGCGTAGTATTCGAGAGCAAAAACAGATCATGCTCGATGGCCAAACTCTTAGCGACCAAGGCCTTCAATTCGTTTCGCAGTGCCGAGCAGGCGCGGTAGTAGCCTCGCTGATCTCCGCCTTGCAAATCGGGATGGAGCGCAGCCGCGTCTTCGTGCCGAGTCGCTTCGCCACGGTGGGGCGTTCTATCCATCAAGCAGCCCGTCACGGATAAGTTTGGGGATGACGCAATGGGCGAAGACCGAGCCGACGGCCTCTGTCTCGCTGCCGCGTATCCATTTAAGCTCCTCGATTTCTGAACTGGGCGCGCATGCGCCGGAGACCGCGACAATCCAGGTGTAAATCCGGATCATGGAGGCCTCATCCGCAGCGGGCCGCTCGTATGTGCCGAAGGGCTCAGCATCGACCAACTCAACGCGGAGTTCTTCGCGTAACTCGCGGCGCAAGCAAGCGATAGGCGCTTCCCCCGCAGAAATTTTCCCCCCAGGCGAAATAAAGATCGATGCGCCCCGCTTGCGCACGACTAGAAGGCGGCGCTCGCTTAGGATAATTCCCGCGCACTTCTCGATCATACGAGTTCACTCAAGGAGTGACCGACGACAGTGTTCTGCGCCGGCGATCCGCTCATCATGCCCGGGCCAATCGTCTTGCGGTGTTCGCCTGCTTGACCAATAAGCAACTCGATGATGTCGCGACAAATTCCCTCTTTTCTTTCGAGGTACGACAGAATGATCTCATCCGATGGCGTCGAAAAGCTGTCGGCAAAGATCGAAATGCCCTCAAGCGATTTCGTCGAAACACCAAGCTGCAAAAGGCGGTACTTCACGTCGTCGACAGATTGCGCAAAATCGTAAATCGGGCTTCGGTAGGAAATTCCGTATTCTTTCATGAAGTTGACGAAATAATCTTTCGCAATCATGCGCTGCTCAGGGAACTCCTTTTGGTAGGATGCTATCCCATCGTTGATTACGCTGATATTGTTTCTCTTGCAATAGTTAATGACGTGTGCATGTATGGCAATCTTTTCGCCGAGAAGAACCAGATTCTTCTTGTCCCTGATGATGTCGTCTTCTAGGGTAGCGATGGCAATGCTGCGAAATGCACCGCTTATGTCTTCAACCACATGCTTAATGACCAATTCGCCGAATCGGTGCTTCAGCTCCTCGACCCGATACGACAAAATGCCGCGATGAATCGAACACCCGCTGTTTGCACTAAATAGATGGACAGGGATTCCCCGCAACATCAACAAGCAGGCCGCGAGTGTACTATCACGGCCACCCGTAAACATAACCAACTGAGGTGATGTAGTCGTCATCAAAAAACTCCATTTTTCGATTTTTAAATATGAATACCTTCTCTCTCTAGAAGGTCTTGATGAAGATAGATCCGAAACCGCTAGTCGCTTAGCTGACCAGAAAGGAATGCGACTACCTCGTCCGCATTATCGCAAATACCAATCGAATCGATTTCATTTACTGCGATTAACCCGGATGAAACCGGATGGGTTCGGAGCCACTGGAGCAGCCCACCCCAAAAAACGGAGCCCACTAAGGCGACCGGCCTCGCCTCCAATTTCCCGGTTTGCATAAGCGTTAGAATTTCGAATAATTCATCGAGGGTGCCCATTCCACCCGGCATGATGACGAACGCATCCGAGCATCGGCAGAAAGCAAATTTACGTGTAAAAAAGTGCTCGAACGTCAGAGAAATATCCTGGTGCTCGACATCGAGCGGTTCGAATGGCAGCTTAATGTTGAATCCGATGGCTGGCGATCCCCCGGCACGCGCGCCTTCCAGTGCCGCCCGCATGATTCCAGGGCCGCCGCCCGAAATGACGGCGTATCCCAGAATGGCCAATTTATACGCAACCTCTCGAGCCAACTCAAACACACTTGAAGTAGTAGCGACGCGTGCACTACCGAATATGCTGATAGCAGTGCCCAATCGCGCAGAGACTGCGTGCACATCCCGGAGTTCCTGCACGACTTCCGAATACATTCTTCCTCCACGTGAAACGCATAAATTCCTGTAGAAGCTTGAATGTTAAAATGAGCGCCCGTCTGTACGTGAACGAAATTTCTAAACATGTGCTGTGAAAAAAATTAACAATCCAATAATGCGCCTGCCTGTGATCCGAGCTTTGTTGAGTTTCGAGGCGGTCGCGGAATATTCGAGCTTTTCTAGTGCGGCGGCATCGATCGGGATGACCCACGGAGCAATTAGTCATCAGATGCGCACGCTCGAGGAGTGGCTCGGGCAGCCTGTTTTCGAGCGGCACAGTGGGGGCGTGCGACTCACCCATAACGGCGAACGCCTTCGTCAAGCATGCAAGGAAGCGTTTTCCATCTTAGAGCAAGAGTGTCGGCAAATCCGATCCGGTGCCGCCGCTCAGTCTCTATCGATCGCGTGTTCGACAACGTTTCTCGCTCAGTGGCTGCTACCGCGCATCGACCAATTTGCGAAAGAGCAACCGAATCTGCTGCTGCATTTCCAGACCCGGACGACGGTCGATGCGCTCCTAGCGGGTAAAGTCGACGTCCTGATTTTGAGCGGACACACTTGCTCTCCGGCGCCGGGTGTTGGCATTAAGCCATTGGCAACGGACCACATAGGCCCGGTCTGTTCGCCAAGTTGGCCGACTCCGCCTACTACCCTCGCGCAGATGGGCGACGTCCCGCTTCTGCACGCGACATCGCGGTTGGATGCGTGGAGCGAATGGGCCGATGCCGTCAGCCTCAAGCGAGATCTCTCTGGCGGCACTGTATTCGAATCGCTGTCGTTATCAATTGAGGCCGCGAAAGGGGGGCTTGGCTTCGCGATCGCACCTGAGTTCCTCGTTCGGCACGAGATTTGCAGCGGCACGCTGCTCGCTCCGTTCGGCTTTTCGGCCGTTGACCGAGGCACATGGATTTACACGCGAGAGGCTGAAGGGCAAAGCTCGAAGAGTGCCGCCTTCGTCGATTGGCTACTCACTGCCGAACGGCCTCCGAAGCAGGAAAGTCCCTGATGCGGAGGCGGTGGCGACAATGGACCCGCTCTTCAACGTGGAGGCACCCGAAGGCAAAACTGCGGCTCGGGGTGGCGAAAACCGCTTCGTGTGTAGCGGATTTTGCTGCGATTATGCTTTTGCGTTTGTGATTGCAGGGCCAAGGACGACCATGTGCCGTTTGTCGTCCAGGCCAAAACGCAACGAACGACGAGGCAGTTGTGGGCTGTAGCAGAAAAAGCTACGTCTGTAGCCATATATGCTTCAATCACTTTCATCGATCCTCTTTAGCGAATATCGCCGGCGTGTGCTGGGCCTCTTGCTCCTGCATCCCGAGTTGCGCTGTCACGTCCGCGAACTCGCCCGGCAGACGGGGACTTCCGCCGGGACGCTGCACAAAGAGCTATCGCGACTCGCCCAGGTAGGCATTTTGAAGCGGACGGAGGAAGGAAAGCAGGTCTACTACGGTGCAGACCGCGACTGTCCGATTTTTGAAGAGTTAGCGAGCATTCTGCGCAAAACATCCGGCGTGGCAGATATTCTTGCGCAAGCTCTAGTACCGGTCGCAGGCAGGGTGAAGGTAGCGGTTATCTTCGGTTCGGTCGCGAGACGCACGGAGCAAGCGGGCAGCGACGTAGACGTTCTCTTGATCGGCGATGTCGGTTTCATTGAGGCTGTACGCCTCTTCCATCCGGTGCAATCCACGCTTGGCCGTGAAGTCAATCCGAAGATATATAGCTTGGCCGAATGGCGAGCGAAGCTGACCTCCGGTGATACTTTCGCTCGTGATGTACTAGCTAAGCCAAAGATTTTCCTGATTGGAAGTGAGCATGACCTTACAGAACCTCCTGGGTAGAACGCTAGACTCCGTGGTGCCGAGCCGTGACGCGGTCACGCGTCTGCTCTGCCGCCGAACGTAACCCGACCGACGCCGAGCTCCCGGCGTTGAGTGCTGAGAACCGTTTCGACGCAGCCGGCATTGATCCGCGATAACGCCGATTGCCCCCGCCGCCCTCCAAGGAGGGCGGCGGGTCCCGCTACTTACTCTTTTAATGCCAGTTGGCGGCCAACACCGGCTGCAACGCTTGCCGCTCGTTAGGCGTCAGCGCCGTTTGCCCAGCAGCCGGCGGCCCGAACGCCGCCATTGCCTGCACGAGCTTGTCGACGTTCACGTCCGAGAGGACCTTCCCGTCGCCCGCCGCGATCTGGCAGTGCTCAGGCGCGCTCGCATACCAGTTCTTCAGCCGTACCTTCTCGCCCGAACCGATCACATCGATCTGCAAATCTTGACCGATGTGCTCGAACCAGAGGCGATCGGAAGCCACATCTGCGCCAAACGCCAACTTCGATCCGAACCCGGACCCGAACGCCAGATCGTAGTGCCCATGTCCGACGTTCACGGTGGTAAAGCCGCTCTTCATCGTCACCGTGTCGGTCCCGTCGCCGAGGTTCAGCGTCGTGAACGTTCCCGCCGTCGCGATGGCATTGGTGCCGGTGCCGACGGAGACGTTATTGAACGTGCCCGTCGTCGCGATCGTGTTGTCGCCGTTGCCGACGGTCAACTTCTCCGACGAGCCCCCGAGCACCACCGAGTTCTTGCCGTTGCCGAGCACCGCCGTGGTCGACCCGCCCGTGAGCAACACAGTGTGATCCCCATCGCCCACGGTCATGTGGTTCATGAAGCCGCTTTCGAAGATCGCAGCCTGTTGCGCTGCCGGAACGGAAATCGTCTGGAAGTTGCCCGACGCATTGGACACGTTCGGCTCTAACAGCAAGTTCATCGTCGTATTCGCCGAGAGCCCGCCCATATCGGTCGCTGTGATCTTCACGCCTAACATGAGCGCCTGTTGACCAGTCGGCGTGCCGCTGAACGTATGCGTCGTGGGATCGAACGCAAGCCAGCTCGGCAGCGGACTGCCGTCGGCCAACGACGCAGAGTACGCCAACGTATCTCCCGCGATCGGTTCGTTGAACGTCGTCGCGGGCAGCGTGAAGGTCCACGCTTTGCCGAGTTGCGCCATTTGATAGACGGGCGCTCCGGCCGTCGGCGCCTGATACGTCCCGTTGATCTGCATATTCAACGTCGTGCTCGCAGCGCGGCCGCCTTGGTCGATCACGGAAATACGCAGCGTCAAAGGACCCGTCGTTTGGTCGGTCGGGGTACCGACGAACGTCTGCTTCGCCGGATCGAACGTCAGCCAGCTAGGCAGCGGTTTGCCGTCCGCAAGCGTCGCCGAGTAGGTCAACGTATCGCCCGGCGCCGGCTCCTTGAACAGATTCGCCGGCAGCGCATAGTGCCAGGCCGTCCCTGCCGCAAGCGTCTGCGAGGAGAGCGTCTGCGTCACCGTCGGATTTTGCAGCGGCGCATTCGTCGTGACGTTCAGCGTCGTGCTGGCCGAAAGTCCGCCCAAGTCCGTTGCCGTCACGCGGATCGCCAAGTCGCCCGTCATGCTGGCGGGCGGCGTGCCGGCGAAAACCTGCTTCACCGGATCGAACGTGAGCCAAGCGGGCAGCGCCGTGCCGTCACCGAGCGTCGCACGGTAGCTGAGCGTGTCGCCGGCGACGGTCTCGGTAAAGAGCGAGGACGGCAGCGCGAACGTCCACGCGGAGCCGGCCGTGATCGTCTGCGCGGCAACCGTCCCACTCACCGTCGGGGCGGTATAAGTAGGTCTGACCTGCAAGCTCAACGTCGTGCTTGAGGCCATGCCGCCCATGTCGGTCGCCGTAATCTTGACGCTCAAGCTGCCCGTGCTTTGGTCCGTCGGCAAGCCCATCAGCGTCTGCTTCGCCGAATCGAACGTCAACCACGCAGGCAACGGCGAACCGTCCGCCAGCGTCGCGCTATAGCGCAGCGTGTCGCCCGCGACGGCTTCGCTGAATAGTCCAGCCGGCAGCGCGTAGGCCCACTGCGCTCCGGCAGCAACCGTCTGCGGCTGGAGCGATTGAGCCACGGCCGGCGCTTGATACGTCGGCACGACATTGACGCCGAACGTCGTGCTCGTGAAGAGCCCCGTGCCTTCGGTCGCAGTGACCTTCACCGAGAGGGCCTCCGTCGTCTGATCCGTCGGCGTGCCGCCGAAGGCTTGCTTGATCGGATCGAACGTCAGCCAAGCCGGCAGCGGATCGCCGTTTGCCAACGTAGCCGTATAGGTGAGCGCATCGCCTGTATGGCCGGGACTGAACAGCCCCGCCGGCAACGCATATTGCCAGGCGCCGCCGGCTGCAACGGTCTGCAATGCGGGTGCCGTCCCCACGCTCGGCGCCGACGGATTTTGCGTGACGTGCAATGTCAGATTCGAGCTCGCGCTCTTGCCCGCCATATCGGTCGCGGTCACTTTTACGACGAGATTGCCGATGTTCGCAGCATCCGCCTTGCCCGCGAACGCTTGCGCGATCGGGTCGAAGTGCAGCCAAGAGGGCAACGGATCGCCGTTCGCAAGCGTTGCCGAGTAGCTCAACGCATCGCCCGCAATCGTCGCCGAAAACAGCGCGGCAGGCAGCGCATACGACCATGCGGTGCTCGTCAGTACCGACTGTTCGATCGAGCCGGCGGTCGCCGTAACGGCACCTTGGTTGACGATCGTCGCAATTGCCGATGCGGTGAGAGTCTGCGATCCGATTGTCACGGAGCCCACGCCCTTGCCGCCGAATTGACCGGAAACGATCACCTGCGTGGCATCGGGCTGGCCGGCATCGAGTGTGATCGAAAGATCGTTCCCGAGCACCGCGAAGCGAACGCCGTTCGCCTGCGCGCCTTGAAGCGTCAGCGTGTCGTGTTGACCGGCAACGGTCTGAATCGTCTTGACGCCGCCCACCTTGCCGACGACGTAGGTGTTGTTACCTGCGCCGCCGATCAGGATGTCGTTGCCGCTGCCCGCGATAAGCGTGTCATTGCCGTCTCCGCCCAGCAAAACGTCGTTGCCGGCATTGGCGGTCAAGACATCGCCGTTGTTGTTCGCGGTGCCGACGATGTCGGCGTTGCCCGTCAGCGTCAGACGATCGATGTTGTCGCCGAGCGCATAGTCCACTGACGATTGGACCGTCACGGCGCCATTGGTGTCCCGCGTCGTCGTGATCCCCGTATTCGATCCGATGACGTTGGCATCGGTGCCGAGCGTCGTCGGCACGGGCGCCGGTGAAGACGAGTTCGGCGTAACGGTCGAGCTGACCGGCGCAGTCACGACGCCGGCCTGGTTGGGCGCGGGCGGCGCGAACACGAAATCCGACGCGCTCAGTTGCGACGGATCGAGCGCATCCAGATAGGCGAGTTCCATCGGTGCGCCCGCCGTCCCGAGCGACACGCTGCCGATGCTCGTACCGTGGATCTGCACCACACCGTTGATCGTCGCGCGGTTCTTCTGCGCAATGACGAGGTCGCCGAAGCTCGAGATTCCGAGTTGCGAAACGTCGATCTTGTCGATGCCGTGCTTGAAGCCGCGCAACGCATTTTGGTAGTTCGCCACGCCGCTTTGCTTCGCGACGACGAACAAATCCGATGTCGCCGAATCGTGGCTATAGACGGTGCCCGCCAGCGAACCGACCATTTGACCGTTGACCGTCGCGTAGCTCACCCCCTTGGCGCCGCCCGAAAGCGTGACCACGCCGTTTCCGCTCGGCGGCGTCGTCGCCGAGCCGCCGGCGGTGACATAGGCCGACGGTGCGACGAACGTGTCTTGGAACGTGAACTGCGCGGCACCCAAATTGGCCAATGTCTGATTGGTCAGCACGATGCGTTGGCCGTTGCCGAGATCGACCTTGACGTCGGCGCCTTGCTGCGTGAGCACAAGGTCCTTGAACGATTTGCCCTTGAAGCCGACGAGGTCGATGGTCTCACCGCGGCTCGCGGTGAAATTATCGATGGTGTCGAGCCCAGCATCGCGGCGATGGACGACGAACAAATCCTTGCCGGCTCCGCCTACGAGCCGATTGCTGCCGCGCCCGCCGTCGAGCATCGCATCGGCATCGCCCGCGACGAGCGTATCGTCTCCGTCGCCGGTGACGATGTTTTGAATCGTGCTCGGGTTCTTGATCGTCAATGCCGATCCGCCCAGGCTCGCGACGCCCGTCTTCAGGTTGATCGTCGTATTACCCGAAACAGCCGCCGCGTCGATCGTGTTACGGCCACCAGCGACGCCGTTGAGTGCATCGTCGAGTACGCCATGGCCGGCATTGGCGAGTACGGCGCTCTTGTACTCGTCGGTGTAGAAGTACGTGTTGTCCGCGCTGGCCTTGCTGCCGTAAAGCCGCAGCGACCAGTTGTTCAGCGTCACAGGCTGACCCGTGGCCGTATCGGTGACCTGGAGCGTCCAATTGCCTGCCGACGTTTCGCCCCAGTCGTGCGTCGACATGAACGTGTACTTGAACGCGCCCGTTTGCATGCTGCCGACGTCGCTCGCCTTCGCCCCGGCCGTGCCGTCCGGCACCTTGCCTTCGCGATCGAGCAGCACGCTTTCGGTCCCGTTCGGTCCGATCAATTTGACCGTCAGATCGCCGAGGCGGCCGATGTTCGCGTCGAAGTCGATTTCGGCATGCTCGACGCTGAGTCCGCCGTTCATCGCGATCGACGACGATAACGTCTGACCGGCCGTCACGGTCTTCGCGAGCGCGCCGCTCGATGCCGAATAGACCATCTCGTTGGCACCCGTGCTTTGCGTCATCCACGTCTCGGCGAGCCGGACCGCGGCGCGCGCATCGACTTCGCCGAAGCCGTAGTCGTTGCTCGCGTGCATGCCGCCGCCGTTCCAGTTGTGCGCGCCGTTCTCGCTCCACCGGGTGTTCGGATCGTTCACCTTGCGCGCCGACAAGGCAAGGATCTCTTGCACGTCGCGATAGCCGAGATTGGGATTGGCCTGCAACATCAGCGCGGCGATGCCCGAGACGATCGGCGTGGCGAAGCTCGTGCCCTGCATGTCGCTGTAGTTGCTGCCGAACGTCGAGCCTTGATCGGTGACGACGATTTGGCTCGTGCTGACGACGTTGCTCCCCGGCGCCGACACGAGCAAGCTCGCCCCCGGATTCGAAAACGGCGCCGAACCGATTTGTAGCGTGGAGAGATCGCCCTGCGCATTGATAGCGCCGACTTCGATCGAGAAGCGGTTGTTGTTCGTGAGCGAGCCTTCGGCGCTGCCGCCCGTTGCGCGCGCATTGCCGCCGGCCGCGACGATCACGGTGCCCAGTCCGCCGCGGCCATTGTCGGCCGCGTACTGCGCGTTCGACAGCAGCGTGCCGGCCACGTCGAAACTGCTGCTCGGCAGATTGCTGAGGCCGAAGTCTTTTTCGAAGTCCCAGCTATTGTTGGCGATGTCGTAGCTGACCATGTGGCCCAGGCCGCTCAGATCGCTGCCGTTGTTGGCCAGATAGTAGCCGGCGAGCGTCGCGTCATAGGCCACGCCCACGCCGCCGCTGCCGTTTTTGGCGGCGACCATCACACCGGCGACCATCGTCGCGTGGTTGGAAGTGGCCGTCGGCAGCGTTCCGTTCGCACGTTGCGTTTCGAGCCACGCCGGATCGACGTTCGGTGCGAGATCGGGGTGGTTGTAATCGAAAATCTCCGGCCCAACCGCGAATTTGCCACCCGGTTCGAACTGGCCGATATGCACGCCCTTGCCGGTGTAGTCCTTCCATACCGGCAGGACGTTCGTGTCGCTCAAATACCATTCCTGCGCCGCGAGCGGATCGGTCGGCACCTCCGGCGTCAGCAGCGTGGCGGTAGCGCGCATCGGTGCCGTTTGACCGTTCGCGAGGCTTTGGACCGTAGCCGAGCCGTTGCCCGCGGCATCGGCCACGCTGTACTTGAAGCTCATGATGCCGGTGAACGTCGCGTCGGGCGTGAACAGAACGTCGCCCGCTTGCGTGAGTTGCACCGTGCCGCCGATTGCGTCGCCGATGGCGGCGATATGGAGCGGCCCGTGGCTGTTCAGGCGCTGATCGTTTGCCAGCAGTTGCGCCGCCGCGATAAGGTGCGGCTGGGTGCGGTCGAAGACGTGACCGCTCTTGTCAACGGTCAGCGAATCGGCGACGGGCATCGGATTGGGCAAGGTCAGATCGACCGCCGAGATATCCGAGAAATTGAGCTTCTGAATGTTTTTCAGGAAGACGGTGCCGTCGCGGTTCGGGATCTTGTCGGCGACCCAGTAACCGTCGTCGGTCTTAACGATGCGATAGTCGCCGTAGCTGCCGTGGAAGCTGACGACGTTCGTTCCGCCGCCGCCATCGATGATGGCGTTGCCTCGGCCGACCGTGATGACGTCGTTGCCCGCGCCGCCGAAGATATGGTCGGCGCCGCCGCCGGCGTTGATGATCGTGTCGCCGGACGCTGCGTAAATCGTGTCGCCGCCCGGGCCGGCGTAGATGACGGCCTTGCCGGTTCCGCCGATGATCGTATTGTGGCCCGAGCCGCCTACGATGACGTCGTTGCCGGCGCCGCCGATCAACGTATCGGTGCCGGAGCCGCCTTTGATGAAGACACTCTGGCGGCCGCCCGAGACGATGACGTCGTCGCCGCGTCCGCCTTCGGCGATCGTCAAGCCGGCTTGCGCCATGTTCAGCGTGACGCCTCGGTCGCCGACGATGATGGCCGTATCGCGGCCGCCGTTGCCGTGAATGTTGCGCGCGTCGTCCTTAGCGCTGATGACGAAGACGTCGTCGCCCGCGCCGCCGATATACGTGTTGCTGCCGCCGCCGCCCACGAGCCAGCTGCCGGTTGCGCCCGCGATCAGGGTGTCGTTGCCGCTGCCGGCGTAGAGGTTGCTGACGCCGAGTTTGCCCGCATCGAGCGTCTCGTTGGCGGTGCTGGTACTGGTGTATGCGGTGGTGGTCGTCTTTCCGGTGGTCGACGTGACGACCGTGCCCATCCCTTGAGTATTGAATGTGCTGCTGACCGGGTCGCCGAGAAAGTCGACGGCCAGTGCCTCTTGCGTCTTGCCGCCTATCGTGAACGAGCCGTGCGCGAGCACTTCGTTGCCGTCGCGCGTTTCGCCCGTTGCGGCAGCGGCGGCTTTCACGTTGATTTGCGTGATGCCGAGTTCGTCCAGCGTCTTGAATTCGCCTGCTTCGACCTTGCCGTCGTGGTTCGCGTCGACCCACACGCGCAGCTTGCTCCAGATCGCATCGTTTTTGTCGATGATGCCGTCGCCGTTCTTGTCTTCGCTCGCGAGCGCGGCGAATGCGTCCTTGAACGGTGTCTGGCCGGGGCCGCCGTTGCTGCCGGCCTTTCCGCCGTAGTACTCGGAGAACATCTGACTGATGTCTTTGATCTGACCGCTGCCGTCGTCGACGACTAGCATGCCGGTCTTGCGGTCGGCCCAGCCCGTACGTTTCAGCGTGCCGCTGTGATCGGTGTCGAACAGGACACCGTCGCCGATGTTGGTCATGTGTGCGCCGTTACCGCTTAAGTCGAGCAGCAGCGGATCGACGTAGGTGTTGTACGTCGTCATCGCCGATAGGCCGTTGAGCGTGGCGGCGTTGATGAGTCCCGCGTTCGGATTCGTCAGCTTTTCCGGGTCGACGTAGAACTGCGAGAGGTAGGTGTTCGGACGCGCGTTCGGATCGAGCTGAACTTCGCCGGGACGCACGCCGCCGGAAGCGAAGCTCGCCATCTGCGACGAAGCGAAGTCCGTCTTGTTCAGCGTGTTGTTCCAGAAGGCGATACTGCTCGTCGGGCTGACGGAGACAAAGCCGTTCGAAGCGCTTTCGGCGAGCTGGTTTTCGTTCTGGATCTGCGTCTGCGGTTGCGGGTTGGGGTTGGTGTTGATGTCGATGAGGTTGGTCGGCGCCACTAGTGCCGACGCCGGCCGATTGATGACCTGGCCGGCCTGGATGTAGTTCGGATCCGTAATCTGCTTGTTCGCATCCAGATAGTCTTGCAGCGGTACGTTGTCGCGTTGGGCCAGCGACCACAAGCTGTCGCCGGCCTGAACCACGTAGCTCGCGGACGAGCTCGCCACATCCGGGTCGCGCTTGTGCGTGATCGTCGTCACGAGCGGCGCGCCGCCAGCCTGTGCGACCGCGGACGTCTCGACCGTGCCGGTATTGTCGCTTACGAAACTGCGCGTCGAAACCGGCGCTCCCGCGGACGTATAGCTAATTTGAAACTGGTAGGTCTTGCCCGCGCCGTCGGCTTGCGAGATGACCTGTATGAACTGGCCCGTTTGGGTGTCCCGCGTCCATACCATTTGACCGCTGGGTCCATTCGGCAGCACGATGCCGAGTGGGTTGCCGTCCGGCGCATTGCCGGCCGCCAAGTTCCTCGCGATCGTGGCGCTGGTATCGCCGGACGGCGTTGTAGTCTGAGAAAACTGACCCAAGGTGGGCTGCGTACCCGCTAGCGCACCGCCGCTTTTGTACGTCGGGTCGTTTGCTTTGATCCCCGATTGCAGCAGGGAGATTTGCCTTGTGATCTGGTCGGAATAGGCGCCGGACGTATCGGCGCCCGTACGCTGATCCGAAGATTTAAGACCGTACTGTGCAAGCAGGCTCTGCGGGAGCATGTTAGAAGTGAATCGTCCGCCCAAAGGCTGTATGCCGCCTGCTTCCAGTACGCTACGCGCGAAATCGGTGCAAACGTTCGAGCCGGAGCCGACGAACGCAGCGAGCGCAGGATCCAACAACGTCGGCAAGCCGCTCAATCCGTTGTATGTCGTGGTCGTGTCGTTGGCGGCCTTCGAGGCATACGTCAACATGTCCAAGTACTGCTTTTCAGTCACTTGAAACGTGTTGGACCACGTAAAGTCGTGCGGCGCGGCGGATGACGTGCCGTTTTGGTTGATCTGTTTCGAAGCGCTGTCGTCTCGGACGACGCCGACACCATAAGGCGCCGTATGGACGGGGTAATAGCCGATCGTGATGTCGGCGCGTCCAGGCGCACTCAACGTAACGAAGGCATGGCCAATCTCGCCTTTGAGTAGCGTTGGCTCGATCTTTAGCGTTGCTGTGTAGGAATTGTTGCTCAATTTGATTTCTTTTTATTGATGTAGTTGATGCGGCTCTCGAGGGTTACTGCACTCTAGTAATCTTGTAGATCGGTTTTCCGTTCTCCTTATCGTAGAGGTAGATCACATAGTCAACCGTGTCCGTCGTTCCGTCTTGGAGCGATGCGCCGAAACAAACGGGGTCCTCGGTGAGAAGCTTTATATCGATGATCGAAGTTCTAAAGCTCTGAAGCAGAAACGGATTGCTCTCGCCGTAACGAACGACAGGCTCGCCGTGATATCGGGTCTCGGGACCGAGGTAGTACGGGTCTCGCACCGGGTAGCGTCGTGTGCAGCCGGCGCTTGTTCGGGCTTGAATCGATGCATGGGTCTCCGCGACTTTTCCCTTTTTGTATAGCGCGTTAAAGACCAACCAGGAGTAGTCGAGAAGCGATACCGCCATCACTGCGCAGCAAGCGATTCGCACGCCGATATAGTGATCCGCTAGCCATTGCCACTGTTTTTTTGAAAGCATGAGTGTCAGTCGATATCGTTAAGATGTGTCGTCCATTCTTCGCTCTAACGGCTACGCGGACTTAAAAGATCGAGCGCGCGGCAGCTGCCGGGACCTGGAGGCAGCCGCTCTCGCTCAACTTGCGCGCCCATGCAGCGCCGAACATCACCGCTCTCTCAAACTCTCCGACCCATACTCGACAAGCGGGCTCAGGAAGTACTCGGCAACGCGCCGCTTGCCCGTCTTCACCTCAACGGTCACGGCCATCCCCGGCGACAGCTTCACCCACTGCCCTTCGATACGGAGTCGATTCGTCGGCAAACTGACGCGGATCGGATAGATCAACCCTTGCTTCTTGTCCTGCGTCGCGTCGTTCGGCACCTTCGTGACCTTCCCCGTGAGATAGCCGTAGCGCGTGTACGGAAACGTGTCGATCTTCACGACAGCGTCCTGCCCAGGCTTCACGAAGCCCACATCCTTGTTCTCGAGATTGGCTTCGACCTCGAGCGTGTCGTCGGGGACGACCTCCATCAATGCCTGAGCCTGCGTCACGACACCGCCGGTCGTATGCACGACGAGCTGTTGAACCGTGCCGTCGACGGGCGCCGTCAGCAGCATGCGCTTCACTTGCTGCCCGGCCTTCGTCTCTTCGGCAACGTATTGAGGCAACTGCTGCTGCGCTTGATTGAGCGCGTCGAACTGCTCGCGTCGAAATTGTTCTTCGGCGGCCTCGATGGTATGGCGTTGTTCGGCGATGGCCGCTTTCAACTCGTTGGCGTGACTTTGCTGGACCCGCAGCTCCTGCTCTTGTTCGATACGCGTTTGCTCCTTCTCCAGATAATCCTGGCGAGAAACGTATTGCTGAGCGACGAGCGCGCGATACGCCTCGGCCCGCTCCCTTGCCAGCGGAGCAGTCTCGCTGAGTTTCTGAATTTGCCGCTCGGTCGTATCGAGTTCTGCGGTGCGTTTGACGAGTTCCGAATTCATCTCGTCGATCTTTTGCCGGTATTCGCCGTATTGGCTGTCGGCGAATCGCTGCGCTTCGGAAAAGCGCGCCTCGGGCACGTCCGCCATCGGCGCGAGCGTCGGATAGGTGCCGGCCTTTTGAGCCGCGAGCACCGCCGTCGTCCGCGCGATCGTCAACTGGGCGTCGACTCGTGCAGCGTGGGCCTTGGCCACGTCGGCCTGGGCTTGCGTCACGTCGAGCTCGATCAGGCTTTGCCCCGCTTTTACGCGCTGACCATCCTCGACGAGGATGCGCCTGACAATGGCCGTATCGAGCGGCTGCACGATCTTCACGCGATCGTTCGGAATGAGCTTGCCCTTGGCCGTCGCCACGATGTCGAGCTTGCCGAAAATCGACCAGACGAGCGCAAGCAACGCGAACGCCAACAGCGCGCGCATCGTCCACTTCGGCGCCGGATGAACGGGTGTCTCGGCCAGTTCGAGATGCGCCGGAAGAAACGCGAGTTCATGCGCAAGCCGCGACTCGCCGTCGAGCTCATGGCGCACCCGCCACGCGGCGTGCAGCACGCCGCCGTAACGCTTGAGAAGTTCTTTGAAAGCCAGAAATCGTTCGCTCATGGTTGCTCACGCCGCTTGAAGTTCGACAAGGCGTGCGTAATAGCCGTCTTGCTGAAGCAGTTCTTCGTGCGAGCCCATTTCGACGATCTGGCCTTTATCCATCGCGACGATCCGATTCGCGTCGCGAACGGCAGACAGCCGGTGCGCGATGACGATAACCGTGCGCCCGGCGCAAATGGCCCGCATGTTGTTTTGAATGGCGCGCTCGGATTCATAGTCGAGCGCACTGGTCGCTTCGTCGAAAATCAAAATGCGCGGGTTGCCGATCAACGCGCGCGCAATCGCGATCCGCTGGCGTTGGCCACCCGATAAGCCCGAGCCGTGCTCGCCCACGACCGTGTCGTAGCCCTGCGGAAATTCGACGATGAAATCATGGGCGCCAGCGAGCTTGGCCGCCGCGATGACGGCATCGAGCGACTGCGAGGGATCGCTTAGCGCGATGTTCTCGCGGATGCTTCGGTTGAAGAGCAGGTTTTGCTGCAAGACGACGCCCACCTGTCTGCGCAACCAGGTGGGATCGGCGAGCGCGAGATCGATGCCGTCGATGCGAATGCGTCCGCTGTCGGGCACATAAAGACGCTGGAGCAATTTGGTCAGCGTGCTCTTGCCCGAGCCGGAGCGGCCGACCACCCCGATGACTTCACCGGCGCGGATGTCGAGCGATACGCCTTTGAGCACTTCTTGACCGTCGGCTTTGTACTTGAAGCGGATCGCTTCGAACGAGATATCGCCGCGCAACTGCGGCAGCGTTTGGCGGCTCTGCGGCGTTTCGGTGCGCGTATTCAAGATGTCGCCGAGACGCTGCATCGAAATGCCCACCTGCTGAAAATCCTGCCAAAGCTGTGCGAGGCGGAGCACGGGCGACGCGACGTGACCGGCCAGCATATTGAAGGCGACGAGCTGTCCCACGGTGAGCTTGCCGTCGATGACGAGGCGTGCCCCGATCCACAGCGTCGCGAGCGTCACCAGCTTGCCGATCAGCTGAATGGCTTGTTGGCCGAGATTGGCGAGGGTGCTGACGCGGAAGCCCGCGCTGACGTAGCTCGCCAATTGCTGATCCCACTTGCGCGTGAACTGCGGCTCGACGGCCATCGCTTTCACGGTTTCGATACCGGAGACCGTTTCGACGAGGAACGACTGATTGTCCGCGCCGCGCGCGAATTTCTCATCGAGGCGATGTCGCAGTACCGGTACGAGCAGGCCGGAGATCGCGGCATAGCAAGGCAGCGAAAGCGCGACGACGACGGTCAGCCGGACGCTATAGACACACATCGTGGCCAGAAACACCAGCGAGAAGACGATGTCGATCACGGCCGTCAGCGCTTGCCCGGTCAGGAAGTTGCGGATGTTTTCGAGTTCGCGCACGCGCGCCACGGTGTCGCCGACGCGGCGCGCGGCGAAGTACGGCAGCGGTAGATCGAGCAAGTGCCTAAAGAGCCTGGCGCCGAGCTCGACGTCGATCCGGTTCGTCGTATGCGAGAACACGTAGGTACGCAGCCCCGTCAGCAAGATCTCGAACACGGAGCAGACGAAGAGGGCGATGCAAATGACATCGAGCGTAGTGAGTCCGCGATGCACGAGCACCTTGTCCATCACCACCTGGAAGAACAGGGGGGTGACGAGCGCGAAGAGCTGGATTGCGAACGAGACGCCCAGCACTTCGCCCAATAGCCGCCGGTATTTGACGACGGCCGGAATGAACCATGTGAAATCGAAGCGCTGCAACTGGCCGACGAGCGAGGCGCGCGATGCGATGAGGACGACGCGCCCCGTCCAGCGCGAACACAAGGCGTCGAATTCGAGAATCTGAGGTCCGCTGTCGCGCGGATCTTGGATAAGGACCTTGTCGGCGTCGGCCTTCGCAATCACGAAGTGATGCCCTTCCTTGTCGAAGGCGATACAAGGCAAGGAGGTCTTGGCGAGCCGCGCCGGCTCAACGGTGACGCTCCTCGCCTTCAGTTCGAGGGAACGTGCCGCGAGCAGCAGGTCCGATTCGGAAAGGGGCTGGCCGCCGGCGCTGAAGCGATGACGGAGGGTGTTAGGGTCGGCGGCGATTCCGTGGAAGCGGGCGAGAACGACGAGGGCCCAGAGTCCGGCGTCGTTCGGCGTGGCGTCGTGTTCGGCCATGAGTGACGTGCGATGGTTTGACGTGTTGTTGTGCAAGGAAGGGGCTGCGCCTGGCATCGCTCGGTGCGATCAGTATCCGGCGACCTGCCACATCCCCAATGTCCCAAGCTTCGACGCAAGTTGCAGTCTCGATGCTCGCCAGTCGGTTAGGGCGCGGACGCGCTCTTCCTTGGCCGTGGCGAGCGACGATTGCGTCGACAGCAACTCGAGCAATGCGCCTACCCCGGCCGTGTACCGGTGCTGCGCGGCGACATACGCGCGCTGCGCGAGGTCGAGCAACGTCGCGCTGTTGGCGACGTTGGCCGTGGCCGTTTGCACGGCTTGATAGGCCGTCCAGACGTCGAGCCCGGCTTGAAGCTGCGCTTCGTCGACGCGGTACCGCTCGAGATCCACCTGCGCGCGCGCTTCGCGAACCGTATAGACGCGCCCGAATCCCTCGAAGAACGGAATGGTGAGTTGGACCCCGACATACCAGTCGTGGCCCGTGGCGGGATATTGCGGTACGCCGAGCCCGAGGCTGGCCGGCTGGTTGTTACGCGTGTATTTGGCGACGAGGCTCAGGCTCGGCAGACCTTCGGCGAGACTTTCGCGTTCCTTCGCGGTGGCGGCATCGAGTTGTGCCTGCGCGGCGCGCACGCTTGGATGCGTGCGCCGCGCTTCATCGATCAGCTCGGCAATCGATTCTTTGAACTGCGCATCGGCCGCCACACCGCGATCGACGGCCGGCAGGGCCATCGGCGTGTCGGGCCGCATGTCCATGTCCGCGGCAAGGGTACCCAGCGCGGCTTGTAACTCGCCTTCGGCTTTTGCCCTGTTATAGACAGCCTGAGCGAGCGAGGTGCGCGCTTGCAATTCGTCGCTGATGGGCGCGACGCCTTTGTCGACGCGAGCGGTGGAGGCCGTCACGGTATCGTCGGCGGTGCGCTCGATTTCCCGCGCGGCCGTGACGTTGCCCTGCGCGGCTTGCGCGGCGTAATAGTCTTTGCTGACCTGGGCGAAAACTTCTTGTAAGGCGGCCTCGTGCGAGGCCGTCGCGGCTTCGAGCAGCGCCTTCGCATTGTCGAGCGCGGCGCCGCGTGCGCCGAAGTCGAAGAGCACCCAGTTCAGCGACACGCTTTCCGTACGAATCGTCGCGCGTTGGCTCGAGCTTAGCGTGGGGTGCCCCGTTACGTCTGTGACGGAGTCGTCGCGCACCCCCTGCCAGGAACCCGTCATCGTCGGCAGATAGGCGGCGCGTTTCACACCGACTTCCGCCGCTTGCACCTTGATGCTTGCCCACGCTTCGCGCGTCTTCGGATTGCCGCACAGCGCGCGCTCGACGGCATCTTGCAGCATGAGCGGCTCGGGCAAAGCGTCGAACGTGCACGGGCGAGCCGATTGCAGCACGGGTTGCGCCGGTGTGGCGGGCGTATGGCGCGATGTGAGGAGTACGTCGAACGCATCGAGCGCGTTCGCGGGAGCGGCGGCAAAAGGCAGCAGCGCTAAGCATGCGAGTACGACGGCGTGCTTGATCCGATCGCCGGCGGGACGACGCTGCGATCTAAGCGGTGGGACTTGATGCTGCAAGCGCGCCGCGACGTTCAACAATCGTGAAACAAAACGACGCCCTGCCTTAGGACTAGGCAATACCGACAAGATGAGCTTCCCCGTTGCGACGGCCCGCGAAACTTGGAAAAAATTTGTAATATTTATCTCGAGCGCGAGTATGGGGCTTTTATCAGACAAATTTCAAGTGAAATTTTGTCGTGCGATTGCGTAGTTTTGTCTAGTGCGCTCGGGCGCCTCGCCGTTGCGCTTGTGGGCGAAATGGGCTCGCTTCGAGCCCATGTTCGAAGGATGGGCGGATGACATTCGGATAAACTATGCGAAAGCTTGTTGAGTACCCCTAACTGCTGCTCTCCCACACGCCTGGGCATCGACGGATTGTTGGGGATCATCCCAATACGAACAATAAGTCGGTGAAGGTTGGTTCATGCCAGTGCATATCGTTTATCTCTCTCACGGCGGCAAGAAGTATTACGATCAGGCGCGTTTCAGCGTCCTGACCCTGCTTCATCTGCTAATCGAACAGAAACGTACCGACGTGCGTATCGTCGTCTATACCGACGACCCTACGACGGTGCCGGAGCATGAGCTTGTCATTTGCATGCCGCTTACGCGTGCCCAGCTTTCGGCGTACCGGGGTCCGTTCGACTACGTTCACCGTATCAAATTGATGGTGCTCCGGGAGGCGGCGCGCCATTTCGGCTCGGCTTTGCTTTACGTCGATTGCGACACGCGCTGGTTGGCGCTGCCCGACGACGTCTTTGCCCTGCTGCAACAAGGCGGTCGCGGTTGCATGCACGTCCAGGAGGGGCGCTTCAATGCGAACTTTTTCCCGACGTATATGGCGGCGATCGAGCGATTCGCCCCCCAGCTACACGCGCTCGGCGTACGCAATCTGCGCAGCGATTTGATGATGTGGAACGCCGGGGCGATCGGCACGCCGGCCGGCTCCGAGTCGTTTTTCGCGAAAGCCATCGCAGTCAACGACTTTCTGCTCGAGCGCGTGAAGCCACGCAATTGGGTGGAGCAGCTCGCGATGTCGCTCGTTGCCGAGAGCGAGTTCGACATGACCGCGCTCGGCGATCGCCTGCATCACTACTGGAATTTCAGTTACGAGGCGCCCATCTATCTGGCTCGGATTTTTGCCGAGATGGGCTCGGCGAGATCGGTCGAAAGCCAGGCGCGATACTGCGCGGAGCATGAGTGGAGCATATCCGAGCTCAAGGCGCTGCAAGCGGCGCCCGAGCATAAGCGGCGGCGCCGTTTCAACAAGTGGCGCAATTCGGTCGCCAAGCGAAAGATCGACTTGCGCGTGATGATCGCAAGGCTGCGCAAGCTAGGCAGTCTCTCGCGCACCTGATCGGGCGAGCTGCGATAGGCTCAGATGCCGCAACAGTTTCGTGACCATCGCGACGACCGTCACCGCGAGGATCACGAAGAAGATCGCGAGCGGCATCAACGCATGCACCGACACGAAACCGGCCAACCCCATCATGGCCGACGACACGAGCAATAAGGCGCAGCCGAGCACCGCACTCGTCAACCCCGCGATGTGCGGGAACAGCGAATTGCCCTTGGCCATCAACGTCGGATACATGGCGCCGGCGCAAAACCCCATCACGAGCACGGGCGCCGAGAGCGTCCAAACCCGCAGACCGACCGTCGACGCGAGCGCGAGCATGGCGAGCGAGGCGGCGACCATCGTCCATGCGCCCACACGCAGGCGGGTTTCGGCCGTCGGAAAGCGCGGACCGTGCAGCCGGTTCGATAGTCCGCCGAGGAAATACATCAGTCCGATGCCGAGCGCCAGGTAGCCGAAATACGTCGGATCTTTGTGCAGCGTGATCTGCACCATGAACGGTCCGACGATGTTGAACACGAGCAGAATGCCGTAGCACAACCCTTGCGCGAGAAAGCAGCTTTGGAACACGGGGCTCGACAAAACCATCCGTGCATTCTTGACGAGCGTGCGCGGCTCGAGATGCACCGGCGCCGGCAGCGTCTCGCGATAGCGCCAGAGAATGGCCCACATCAGCAGCGAATAGACGAGCAGAAAGACCAAGCATGATTTCCAGCCGAACGCCGTCTGCAAATGCGCACCGATAACGGGCGCGACGATCGGCGCGAGTCCCCAGGCGATCGACATGTAGGTGAACGCATGCATCAACGCCTGGCCGGAAAACGTGTCGGTGATGATCGCCTTGGCAAGCAAGTTCGTCACTGCGATGCCGAAACCCTGTAGGCAGCGGGCGAGAATGAACGTCTCGAGATTCGGCGCCGCAAGCGATAGCGCGCAACCGATCGTATAAATAATGAGGCCGAAGGCTAGGACGCGCTTGCGTCCATAAGCGTCCGCGACGGGGCCGAAAATCAGTTGGCCGAGCGCGTACGCCGCCATATAGCCGGACACGCTCGACTGGATCGCTTGCGGCGAGGTGGCGAAATAGCGGGCCATGGCCGGCAGCGCCGGAACGTAAATGTCGATGGCGAGTTGCCCGGCTGACGCGAATAGGCAAATCAAAAGCAGTAGAAAGCGCGGGGAGTTGCGCCGACGAACGGCCGCGCGGGCATCAAGGGAAAGATCTGAAGTCATCTCGGCATCGAAAAGCGGGGACAGGTGCGCCGGCGGCGGTTCGCGCAGGGCCCGCGGGCCCGCTCGGGAAGACGGTCGTGCGCTATTGTAGTGACTACTGATAAGGCTTGCTTGCCGTGGGGATATCGGCGATTTAGGTGTCTATCGCGCGGCGCTCGGCGCGGATGAGTTGCGGTGAGCGCATCGCGGACCCCGGCTATCATGTGACGGAGAGCTAGAAGGCAGTTTCCGGAGCGCGTTTCGAACTGACACGGCGGCAGGCTCCATGCTGCCTTTGCGGCCATGCGCCGATTAGGCACGCCGCTTTGCCCAAGGATGGCTGGGATTGACGATGCGGATCGATGAGGACCGGTTTCAAGTTTGGTTGACTCAGATGAGCGGCGCTATCGAACGGCTTCGCCGATCGATCCCCGCCGACGTCGCGGTCCGTTTAGATTTTTCCGGCGATTCGCTGAACGCAATCGAGCAATTCGCGTTGGCGCGTTTCCCCGCTATCGACGATGTCAAACGGCGGCGCGAAGCCGACCTGGTCGACGGTATGGCGCGCTATGTCGGAGAGGTTTTCCGAAAACATCTTGGCGGACAGTGGATTGTCCATTCCGATACTTGCAATGCATTTCACGGATTGCCCCAACTTACCGGTATGACCGGGCAGTGTTCGCCATTGTGTCCGCTGACGCTTGTCACCGCTTCGGTCGATCGTCGAGTCGGAAACTTCATCCGAACCGTGTTCGATAATGCCGTGCGTAACGCAGTCGACACATTGCGGACAAGCTGAGGCATGCGCTTTCCGCATGCCGATGGTTGAATCGTTTGCGCGATCGCGCCTGACGAATTCTTAATTTTTATTACATCGGTTTCGTCGGCGATTATGTCATTTGTAACATACGTATTTGGCGCGAAATGATCTGACCTTTGTTGCTGTTTTAAGTCGATTTGCTCGCGTCTTTACATTATGTGCAGCTGTCGCGGATATGCGACATCGATCCTGAAGCATTGGTCAGTCAATCGTTTGCGCCCCGGTATTTACGATTGTTTGCGAAGAATTTAACGATTGTTTGCATGACTTCTTCTAAGATTTCAGAAAATTCGCTCCCGGTGCGATAGCGCGGCAATCCATTGCGAGAACGACTCTGCGTGAGTCGTTCGATTTTCGCCTGCGCGCCCCAAAACCATACGACCACGCCGCCATTTCAACCGCACACAGCGTAGACCTCGTCCGCGCAATGCGTGCTGCGAGAACGCGCGACACATGCATTCACGGGGAAGTCATACGATGTCGTTAAAGATCCTGTCCGTTTTCGGCACCCGTCCCGAGGCCATTAAGATGGCGCCCGTCATCAAGGCGCTCGAAGACACCCCGGGTCTGGAGTCGATCGTCTGCGTGAGCGGCCAACATCGGTCGATGCTCGAACAGGTGCTGGAGCTATTCGACGTGCGTCCCCGCTACGACCTCGCGTTGATGACGGCGAACCAGACGCTCAACGGTCTCGCATCGCGGTTGATCTTTTCGTTCGACGACGTACTCGCTCAAGAGCGTCCCGACTATGTGCTCGTCCATGGCGACACGACGACGGCGTGCGCCGCCGCCATGGCGGCCTTCCATCGGCGTGTTCCGGTTGCCCACGTCGAGGCGGGACTGCGCACGGGCGATTTGTCGAGCCCGTGGCCCGAGGAGATGAACCGCCGCATCGTCGATGCGATCAGCGATCTCATGTTCGCGCCCACTCAGAGCGCCAAAGCCAATTTGATGGCCGAGGCGTTGCAGGGACGTATCGTCGTGACGGGCAACACCGTCATCGACGCCCTCTACGCGACGACGGCGCGCATCGATGCGGATGCGGCGTTGCGTGCCAAGCTCGACGCGCAATTGCCGTTGCTCGACCCGGCGAAGCCGATCGTGCTCGTGACCGGGCACCGCCGCGAGAGTTTCGGCGACGGTTTCGCTTCGATCTGCACCGCCATCGACGAGCTCGCGCGCAGCGGCGACGTGCAAATCGTCTATCCCGTTCACCTCAATCCGAATGTGCGGGCGCCCGCACGTGCTCGCATCGGCGCCACGCCGGGTGTGCATTTGATCGAGCCGCTGGACTATCTCGGCTTCGTCCGCCTCATGCAGCGCGCGGCGATCGTCTTGACCGATTCGGGCGGGGTGCAGGAAGAAGCGCCCGCGCTCGGCAAGCCCGTGCTCGTCATGCGAGATGTGACCGAACGGCCGGAGGCGCTCGAGGCGGGAGCGGTCCGGCTCGTCGGCACACGCACCGATGCGATCGTGAACGGCGTGCACGAGCTGCTCGATGCCCGCCGCGCGGGTGAGCGCGGGCGGGAGCCCATCAGCCCCTACGGGGATGGCCTCGCCGCGAAGCGCATCGTCGCCGCGATCGCGGGCACCCCGTTCGATGAGTTCGCCACCACGGTGCGATCGAGCGAGGACGCGAGTTTGCCCGACGCCGTCGAGGCGGCCGCGCAGCTCTGACGCCGGTCCGCGGTCGGCTCGCGGCGGTGCAGCGGTTTGCGCTGCCGCGACTCCCGTCCGCCCGAGCCCTTTCAACTTTGCGTATTCAATCCGGTACCCCGTGATGCCCACTCTCACCCCGCGCGCCGTCGTGCGCCTTAGGGTCGCCTTGTGCGCCGCACCCGCTTTGCTGCTCGCCCATTTAACGCCCGCGTTGGCGCTCGATACCGCATCAAGCGCGCTGGCCGATGCTTTTGCGCATATGGGCGAGCATCGCGTCGTCGCGCGTAGTGTGTCGCTCACCGATCTCGGCTTGCACGAGCCGCTTGTGCTGTCCGCGCCCGATGCGCGTCACGAGTTGTACTTACCGGTGCCCGCGGGCTTGCCGATCGACGATGCGACGCTGCAATTGGACGGTGGATATCTGCACGCCGACGGCGGCCGCACGACGATGCTCGTCTCGCTCGACGGCTCGCCCGTGCTGGCTCGCGGCTTCACGGACACGCAAGGCACCGCGCAAGCGAGCGTCGGCGTGGACGGCGCGCCGCGTCAGGGTGGCTTCGTGCGCGTGGGACTGCAATGGTCGTCGATCATCGACGATAAGCTGTGCACGGACCAGACGGCCATCGGCAACGTGCTGCGCGTCGCACCGAGCACGCGCCTGACCTACCGGTTCGATCCGAGCGCCGTTGCGGACGTGCGCACCGCATGGAGTGCGCTGCCGATGGCGCCTGTCATCGCGATCTCGGGCGAGCACCTCGGCAGCACGGCCTTCGATACGGCCTGGCGAGTGGACACGCTGATGGAGCGCGAGGGCCGTCGCCCCGTCGTGCACGCCTGGCCGCAGTTGGGCGAGGCCGTCGAGGTCGATGCGGCCGACGTACCCGCGGCACTGCGCGCGGTGCCGGCGTTCGCGGCGCTCGCCGGCGGCGGTCACGTGAAGCTCGCCGATCCGGCGCAGGTCGGCGCCGCCCTCGTACTCGCCGCGACGAGCGCCTTCGCACCCGATGTGATCGTCGCGGACGACGCGTTGCGTCAACAGGCGAATGCGGCGCTCGATGCGCTGCGTCAGCAGATCGCCGCGCTGTCGCCGGCCGGCGCCACCGCGTTCGATGCGTGGCGTGCGCGTGCGTTCGCGCCGATCACGAGCGCGCTCGCGGTGGGCGAACTGCGCCTTGCCCATCTACCGGGGCGTGTGGCGATCGTCGTGGGCGATCCCACCTCGGCGCAAGCGCTCGTGCGCGACTGGAAGCCGATCGGCGTCGCCGATCGTTATGTCGTGCACCGGCTCGACGAGGGGCCCGGCCCCGACGTGAAGCGGATCTCGCTCTCGGCACTGGGCGGAGAGCCTCGCACGCTGGACGTGCTCGGCCGGGCGACTTGGGACGCGAGCTTCGATCTCGCATCCGTGGCCGCGAACGGCAAGCTGCCCGACGAGGTTGTATTGGATGTGGCCGCGGCGCCGACGCCCCATCGCGACGGCAACATCGCCTCGGTTTATTTGAACGGCGTACTGATCGCCTCGAAGATGCTCGACGAGAACGGTAAGCCGCAGCGAATCGCCGCGCACGTGCCGCGCTACGCGCTCGCTCCGACGAACGTGCTGCGCATCGTCTTCCAACGTCGTCCCGACGGCGCTTGCGAAGCGCGCTCGCAGGGCTATCCGGTCGCCGTTTTGCCGACGAGTCATCTCACGCTCGCCCGTGCGGAAACCGACGACGACTTCATCGGCATGCTCGCGCGATTTGCGACGACGGCGAACATCGTTGTGCCCGCGGCCTATCTCGACAATGCGACGCAAGCCGTATCGCGTGTGGGACGCTTGGCCGAGGTGGTCGGCATCGCGCCGACGCGTGCAACGCTTGCGGTCGTACCGGCGGGTGCCGGCGCGGCCCCGAACGGGCCGTTCCTCGCGATGGACGTCGCGCTGCACGACGAGCAAGCGAGCCGTGCCCGCTTGTCGGCAAACCGCCTGACGCTCGTAGATGGAGCGGGGCATACGTATGCCGATGTCTCGGGACTCTCCAACCTCGCCGTCATCGATGTGACGAGTGCGAACGGGGCGGCCGGCATCGCCTATCGAACGCTGGGGCAGCAAGCGCCGCAGGTGCCGGCTACGCTGCGTCTCGCGCGCGGCGACGTCGCGCTCGTTGCGTCGGATGCGGTTGCGCGCTTGTTCGATTCGCGCCATCCGGGCGAGGTCGTCACCGACCGCGCCGCCGACGATGCCTTCTCGCGCCGCTTGCCCTGGCTCGTTGCAACGGGCGTCGTAGCCGCGCTACTTGCCCTGTTCGCCATCGCCGGCATCGAGCGCCGCCGCCATCGCGCCAAGGGCGACGCACAATGAATCTCGCGGCGTGGACTTGGTACGGCGGCTATGCCATGGGCCGCTACTTCACGGTGCTGGAGTTGCTGGCCGCCGTGGTCGCCGTCGCCATTTTCGTGTCGAGTCTCGACGATCTGTTCGTCGATCTTTGGTATTGGTCGCGCGAGACGTATCGGCTCATGACGGTTAAGCGCCGCTACCGCCCGCTCACGGCCGAGCAACTGCAAGCGCGCGAGGAACAGCCGATTGCGATCATGGTGCCGGCCTGGCTCGAGTACGACGTCATCGCGGCCATGCTCGAGGATTTGGTGCGCGTGATGGATTACCGGCACTACGTCGTATTCGTCGGTACCTATCAAAACGATGCGCGCACGATCGAAGAAGTCGAGCGTATGCGACGCCGCTACCGGCAACTGCGCCGCGTCGAGGTACCGCATGACGGTCCCACCTGCAAGGCGGATTGTTTGAACTGGGTCATTCAGGCGATCTTCAAGTACGAACGCGAGGCGGACATCGAATTCGCCGGTGTCGTGTTGCATGACAGCGAAGACGTACTGCATCCGCTCGAATTGAAGTTCTTCAATTATCTGCTGCCGCGCAAAGACATGATCCAGTTGCCCGTCGCCTCGCTCGAGCGGCACTGGTTCGAACTCGTCGCGGGCACCTATATGGACGAATTCGCGGAGTGGCACGCGAAGGATCTCGTCGTTCGCGAAAGCCTGGCCGGCGCGGTGCCCTCGGCCGGCGTGGGGACCTGCTTTTCTCGGCGGGCGTTGCTCGCGCTGATCGCACAGACCGACAATCAGCCGTTCAACACCGAGAGCTTGACCGAGGATTACGACGTGGGCGCGCGCCTGGCCAAGCTCGGCATGCAGTCGATCTTCGCGCGCTTTCCCGTCACCTTCGCGGCACGCCGTAAGACGTGGTTCGGCCTCGGCCCAGTCCGGGAATTTACGCTGACGATGCCGCTTTGCGTACGCGAGTTCTTCCCCGATACGCTGCGCACGGCATACCGGCAGCGCGCACGCTGGACGCTCGGGATCGGATTGCAGGGGTGGCGGCAGACGGGTTTTTCGGGCTCGCTCGCCAATCGCTATCTCTTGCTGCGCGATCGCAAGGGCACGGTGACCGCGATCGTCGGCATGCTCGCGTATGTGCTCGTCGCGCAGTTTCTGCTCTTCGCACTGGCCGATGCGCTCGGCGTTGCGCCGCCGTTCGCCGCCTCGCCGCTCGCGGACGCGGGTTGGTTTCGCGCGCTGCTCTGGATCAACGCGTTTGCCTTGATGCTGCGCACGGTGCAGCGCATGTATTTCGTGACGCGTTTATACGGCTGGGAGCATGGACTGTTGTCGGCGCCGCGCATGGTGGTGGCGAACTTCATCAACTTCCTGGCCGTCGCACGCGCCTGGCGCCTATTTCTCGTGCACGTCGCCACGGGCAAGCGGTTGGCTTGGGACAAGACGATGCACGATTTTCCGTCGGCCGATGGCCTGCTCGATCGACGCCAGCGCCTCGGCGAGCTGTTGATTTCCTGGCAGGCGATCGACGCCGAACAACTGCAAAGCGCGCTCGGCGAGGCGCATGCGCGCGAAGCGCCGCTCGGGCGCGTGCTGATGGCCAAAGGTTGGCTCGACGACGAGACCCTTGCCGAAGCGATCGCTTTCCAAAGCGAGCTGAGTCGCGGCACGCTGGATGTCGCCGCACTCGAGCGTCATCGCGATCAACTGCCGCTCGACACGATCGTGCGCTATCGCGTCTTGCCGCAAGGCGTGAGTGCGGATGGGCTCGCGATCCTGCTCACGGCCAGTCCGCTTGGCGATGCATTGATCGCCCAATTGGAGGCGCAGCTCGGCGTCGGCGTCGAGCAACGGATCGTGCGCGAAGGCGATATCGCCTCGGGGTTGCGGCGCTTGCGCGGTGTTGCCGACACGCAAGCCGGCGAGCGCGCACGCATCGACGACATGGCGGTCCACGATGGACAAACACAAGGCCAGGCGGCACGTGTTCCGCTGCTCGGCGACTTGCTGATCGAGCGCGGCTATGTGCGCCGGCAAGCGTTCGAAGCCGCGCTGACCGACTACCTTCCCGACCGGCATGGCCGCATCGGCGACTTCATGGTGGCGCGCGGTGTCGTCTCGCGCGAAGCCATCGAGGATGTCGTGCGAGAGCAGCGTCGCGTCAGCGGGATGCCGGGAGCGCTGGCATGAGCGTGCGTCTACAGTCACTCGTTTGTGCCGCATGCTTGACGTTCGTGCAAGCCGCTGCGCACGCCGCCGACGTCGCACCGCCGCCGCTGACGGGCGCCGCCTACCGCGTGGCCGAGCAAGCCTACGCCGAGTACGGCCGTCACGACTATGCGCAAGCCGTCGCGTTTGCGCGCGAGGCGATTCGGCAACGGCCCGACGTGCCCGAGCTGCGCCTGTTGCTGGCCAATGCGCTGGCCGCGCGCCATAGCTACGCCGCGGCGAGCGGCGCGCTTAGCGACGCGATCAAGGCATTCGGTCCGCTGCGCCCGCTCGTCAAGCGCCGGGCTCAGATCGATGCGTTGACGGCGGCGGCGGCGAAGATCGTCCGTGCGCAGCCGCTGCCCGCGGATGCGCTGACCGGCGATGCGTTCGCGGCGGCGCAAGGTGCCTATCGCGCCTATGCCGAGAAGCGCTATGCCGATGCGGCGCAAAGCGCTCAGCAGGCGATCGCGCTCAGGCCCGATGTGCTGCGCTTGCGTCTATTGCTCATCGATGCGGCGAGTGCGGCCGGTAACGATCTGCTCGCTTGGCAAACCGACGTGCAGGCCGTCAAGCAGTTCGGCGATAGCGAGGATCTGCGGCTGCGCCGCACCTTCATCGGCAACGGCCTCGCTCCGCAAGCGTCCAAGCGCGCGTTCGCCGCGCGCGAAGCCGGCGATTTGAGCGCCGCGATCGCGGCCGGACGAGAAGCCGTCGCCTATGCGCCCGACAACACCGACTATCGCGTTGCGCTCTTCGACAAGCTCGCTACCGCAGGCGATTGGGCGGGGCTCGAAGCGGCCGCGAGCGATGCGATCGCCTACGACGACACGGCGGTGCTGCCCTACGTGTTCCGCGCTTATGCGCGCGTGGCGCAGCAGCAGACGGAGCAAGCCGACGCCGATTTGGAGGTCGTCTTCCGCGACCACGACGAGACGCGCGCTACGCTCAATAGCGCGCGTGCGATCGCGGCCGACGTCTGGATGGCCGAGGATCGCACGCGTCAAGCGGTGGACCGGCTAACGGCCGTGCATCCGACCGGGGACGATACCGACGCGTTCGTCGCCGAACGCTTGGGGCGTGCGCGCCGGCGCCTCGCAGCCGCACATGCTGCCGCGCTGACGCTTGCAGCCGCGCGTCCCATCGTCGATTGCGAGAACGACCCCGACTTCGGAGAAAGCTGCGACGTTTGGCCGGCCGATCCGGGTTATGCGGCGGGACGTGCGCTGGCGCGCGCGAGCGAGCGCGGCGACAAGCAAGCCGCCTTGCGCGATGCGCGCGAAGCCGTCGCCGCGGCGCCCGATAGCGCGCAGCATCGCGTCGAGCTGGTCGATGTGCTCGACGATGCGGGCCGCACGGGGGAGGCGGCCGACGTGGCGCGGGCGCTGATCGCCGACGGCCTATTGGATTCGCTGCCGCCGCTCGAAGCCGGCTACGTCGCATTGCGTGCCGGCAATAACGCACAAGCGCTTGCGGCGTTCAAACGGGCCGAGGCGCAAGGCAAGCTCTCCGCGACCGAGCTCGCCGATGTCGGTTTCGCCGCCGAGGCCGCGAACCACGATAAGGAGTCGGCGCGCTACTTCGAGCAGGCCATCGACAAGCTCGCGGCGGAAAACCGCCGCCCGTTGCGCGGTGCGGCGAAGGGCGCGGCCGCTCAGCAGCTCGAAGATTTGCGCGCGGCGCACTCGGAGGCCACGCGCCGGTGGGGCTTCGACGCGACGCTCGACTATCGCGGCGCCGGTTTGCAATCGGGCTACGCGAGCACGCCGCGTCCCACCACGAGCAATAGCTGGCAAGCGGGCAGCGAAGTGTACTGGCGTCCGTTCGGTAGCCTTGGCGATCGTATGTTCGAGCTTTATGCGCGCGGCTACGAGACGTTCGGCGTGGCAAGCGGCGGCGGAGCGAGCGGCGCGAGTTCGCTTGAAGCGGCGTTCGGTGTGCGCGGCAAGCCGTTCGCCAACATCGACGCGATCGCCGCCTTCGAGCGCATCGTGCCGATCGGCTCGCAAGCGCAGGGCGATTGGCTCGCGCGGCTCGCTTATTCGGGCGGCATCGGCACCGAGCGGCGCATCGACGTGCCGTCTTGGTGGACGCTTTCCGCGTATGCCGAGGGCGGGCATTACATCGTCCACCCCTCGAATTACGCAACGGCCGTGCTCGAGGCGGGACGCACGTATCGGATCGACCGGGTGAGTCCCGGCTTCACCGTGTTCCCGTATCTCGTGGCCGGCGCCGATTACGACACGGCGATCGATCGAAGCGTGCCGGTCGGCACCGGGGTAGGCATGACGGCCCGCTATGCCTTCCGCGACGGCCACTACGACACGCTGCGTTCGTCGGTCGAATTGTCGGTCCAGTACCGCTGGAAAATCTCAGGCGACGATCGTGCGCGCGGCGTGTTTTGCGGCGCGGTCTTCTCTTACTGAAGCGGGCCGCCCGAGCACATTCGATTTTATTCAGGACAACTTAGAAAGATCGAAACGATGATGAAACGAACCTCAGGTCTGCCCCGATGCGTGCTCGCGACGGCGGGCCGCGCGACGACGTATCGAGCCCTTGCCGTTGCATTGATCCTCGCGGCCGCCTCCACCGAGGCCTATCCCGCCGCGGACGATGTCGCGAGCTTGTATGGGCCCCAGCCGCCGGCCGATGCGACCTATCTGCGCGTCGTCAACCTGTCCACGCATACGGCGAAGCTCGCGCTGCCGAGCGGGGCGCAGCCGATCGAGCTTGCGCCCGGTGCGGCGAGCCGCCTCGATGTCGTGCGCCCCGGCACGGCGCTGAAGGTGCGCGTCGACGGCGGCATACCCACGGGATCGGAGGGCGCGGCACCGGCAGCCGGCGCCGATACGGTGGGCGAGACCATCACGGTGGCGCTCGAGCGCGACGCGTCGGGCGCCTGGCGGGCGACGCCCATCGCCGCGCCGGCGGCTAGCGCGGACGCGCTGCGGGCTCAATTGCGCGTGTTCAATTTCGTCGAGGGATGCGACGGCAAGATCGCGCTCGAGCGCAGCCCCGCATCGGCCGTCTTCACGGGCGTCGCCACGGGCCACGCGGCCTCGCGCTCGATCAATCCCGTCGCGGCCTCGCTTGTCGCGGTATGCGGGCAAGCGGTGTCGCCGCCGTTCGAGCTGCCTCGGCTCGCGGCCGGCCAAAGCTTCAGCCTCTTTCTGTCGGGCTTAGCCACGCATCCGGTGCTCAGCGGCGCGTTGGACGCGCTGAACTGGCCCGCGCGATGAGCCGCGCCGTCACGCGCCATTTAGATTTCTAGAGGTCACTTCAGCGATGCAATCGAATCATCTTTCACTTGCGGGCAGCGTGCCCGCTTTGCGCCGGCGACGCTTGCTACTCGCCCTGGCGGCCGCGCCGTTCGCGGCCGGGCTGTCGTTCGTCCCGCGCGCGGCGCTGGCGGCGCGGCAAGCCGTGATCGAGGGGCGCGACCGCTGGTTGTTTCCGGGCTGGGAAAGCTATGTGGACGACGATACGGCCGCCTGTCTCAAAGTGGTGGACCTGATCGGCGCGGCCGCCGCCAAACTGAAGGCGCACGGCATTCGCTGCACGATCATCGTGGCACCGCTGAAGGCGCGAGCCGCCGCCGACAAGCTGCCCGAGGGCACCGCGCTTTCCGCTGCGGTCGCGCAGCGCTACGCGGCGATCCTCGCGCACGGCAAGGAAGCCGGTATCGATTTTGTCGATGCGGTAGCGGCGCTCGCGAACGTCGATACCAGTCAAGACAGCACCTACATCCGGGCGGACTACCACTGGTCGGCGCATACCGCCGAGGCCGTTGCCGATGCGACGGCCGACCGGCTGTCGGCGGCCGGTGCGTTGCCGGGCGAGATGTCCGCGCCTCCCGCGCTCGGCGAATGGACCGAGGCAATGGACTTCGGCGATCTCGCCACGTTGCTGCCGCCCGAGCGCCGGCGCGTGATCGGCAAAGATCGCTTCATCGTGCGCGAGCAAGCCGATGACGGCGGCTTGTTGGCCGATGCGGTTCCGGTCGTGCAAGTGGTGGGCAACAGCATGGTGCAGCCGTACCTCGGCTTTCCGCAGCGGCTCGCGCATACGCTCGCGCGCCCGGTCGGGTTGACCTGGACGTTCGGCGATACGGGGCCGTGGAAGACGCTGCTGAACTACCTCGAGTCGCCGGCCTTCGCGAAGCAAAAGCCGCAAGCGTTGGTGTGGCAGTTCAACGAAGGGCAGATGGCTTACGGGCCCGGCGCGTCGGGGCAGTGGGACGCCCCGTCGATCATTGCCGAAGGGGCGTGGCTCGACCGCGTCGAGAAGGCGCTGGCGCGATGAGCGAGGTCGCGCACCGGCATGAATCCGGCTCCGACGGCGAGCGCGAGCAGGAGGCATCGCGCGCGCGCGCCGTGTTGCGGCAGGGGCATCGCGCGATGTCGGCGTGCGTGGCCGCGCTGCTCCTCGCGGGATTTGCGCTGGCGCTCACCTCGCTCGCCAAGCATGCGAAGACCGACTCGACGCCTACGCTCGAGGATGCCGCGGCGTGGCGTAGCGGCGACGCGATACGCGCCGTCGATCGCGCGATCGACGTTCCTTATGCGGCGGCCTTGCGACGGGCGAGTGCTGCCGTGCGATACCGCCTGTTGGGCGACTTGGGGCCGCAAGTCAGCGAGGGTTGTCCCGGTTGGCTCTTTTATACGAATGGACTGCGTCCGCCGCCGCAAGCACTCGCGCCGGCAGAGGCCAAGCTGCAAGCGCAAATCGCCACGATGCGCCGGTATGCCGATGCGCTCAAGCGCCAAGGCGTGATGCTCGTCGTTGCGACAGTGCCCGATAAGGCTCGCGTCGAAACCGAGGCGCTGTGCGGTTTGCATCAGGACGCACGCATGACGTCGCGCTGGAACGCGTGGCGCGATGCGCTCGCGAGCGAGGGCGTCGCGCAGGTGGACTTGCTCGGTCCGTTGACGGCCGCGCGCCCGGCGTTTTATCGCACGGACGTGCATTGGAACGCGCGAGGCGCGCAAGCGGCTGCCGATGCGTTGGCCGCCGCCCTTTTGCCGCGCGTCGGCGGGCGCGGGCCGACGCGTTTCACGACGACGCAAGACGCGGGCGTGCGCCCGCGCGTGGGCGATCTGCTGCAACTGGCCGGACTGGCCAACGTACCCGACGGCTGGCGGCCCGCCATGGACGTCGAGGTCGCCGAGACGATCCGCGCCGAGCGCGCCGGCGGCTTGCTCGACGACACGCCGCCGGCGCAAGTGCTGCTCGCCGGCAGCTCGTTCTCGCGGCGCAGCGGCTTCGCCGATCGTTTGGGGCGAGCACTAGGCCAGGAGGTATGGAACGTGAGCTTGGACGACGGACGATTCGATCGGGCGCTCGCGGCAATCTGGGCGCAGCGCGCCACGTGGCCGCGCTCGCTGCGCGTCGTGGTCTGGGAGATGTCGGAGGACGGGTTGTCCGAAGCCCCTGTATCGGCAGCGGCGCCGACCGGCAAGGCCGGCGACTCGAGCCGCCGAGACTGAGAGGAAGATACCGATGCTGTTCAACTCGTTCGTCTTCCTGACGCTCTTTTTGCCGATCGCGCTGACCGTCTACTACGCGGTGGGCGCTCGCTCGCCGCGCCTTGCCGCATCCTGGCTGTGTCTATCGTCGTTCGTCTTTTACGGCGCATGGGCGCCGGCGTTCGTGGCCTTGCTCGCGGCGTCGATCGCTTTCAATTACGGCATGAGCCGCGCGATCCTCGCCTGCGCGCCGCGCTCGCGCGGCCGACGCGCATGGCTCGCGACAGCGATCTGTATCGATATCGGCTTGCTCGTGCGATACAAGTATTGGGCGGTGACGGCCGGTGCGCTCATCGAGTGGTTCGGCTTGTCGCCGCACGGCTGGCTTGCGCATACGTCGGCGAGCGTCGTGCTGCCGCTCGGCGTGTCGTTTTTCACGTTCACGCAAATCGGCTACCTGCTCGATTGCAATGCAGGGATCGTCAAGCGCTCCGATGCGCTCGGGTTCGTGCAATTCGTCACGTTCTTCCCGCATCTGATCGCGGGGCCGATCCTGCATCACAAAGAGATGATGACGCAGTTCGCTCAGGGCGAGACGTATCGGTTGCGGGCGGAAAACATCTCGATCGGCGCGAGCGTCTTCACGATCGGTTTGGCCAAAAAGCTGTTGCTGGCCGATCCCATCGCGCCATATGCCGACGCCGGCTTCGCGGCGCCCGGCGCGTTGGGCGCGTTGCCGGCTTGGGGCACGGCCCTCGCTTACGCGCTGCAACTGTACTTCGACTTCTCGGGCTATTCGGACATGGCCGTCGGTCTGGCGAAAATGTTCGGCGTGCGCTTCCCGTTGAACTTCAACTCGCCGTTCAAGGCCGCTAGCATCATCGACTTTTGGCAGCGCTGGCATATGACGCTCACGCGTTATCTCACCGCGTATCTGTACTACCCGTTGTCGATGCGGATCAATCGCCGGCGAGCGTCGCGCGGCTTGCCGATCGGGCGCGCGGCGCAAGGCTCGCCTTCGGGCTTCGCGGCGACGATTGCCGTGCCGACTTTCTACACGATGGGCCTCGCGGGGATTTGGCATGGCGCGGGTCTTCAATACCTGATCTACGGCCTATTGCACGCGGCGTATCTGACCGTCAATCACGCTTGGCGCAACTGGCGCGCGTCGCGCGGCGGGCCGGCGCCGTCCTCGACCGGGTTCGGTGCGCGGGTGCGCCATGTTGCGGGCGTATCGACGACCTTCGTCGCCGCGCTGGTGGCCTTCGTCTTTTTCCGCGCGCATGGCGTGAGCGATGCGCTCGCGATGCTTAAGGCGATGGCCGGCATGCGAGGCCTGGGTGCGAACGCATGGCCGCCGCTCGACGCCGGCGTGCACGGGTTCGCTTGGCTGCGGCTCGCGTTGGGCCGGACGATGCCGGCGCCGCTCGTGGCGCTAGCGCTTGCGATCGCTTGGTTCGCACCGAATTCGCATGAATGGATGGGGCGCTTTTCACCCGCGCTCGAGCGCGCGTCGGGTGCGGTGCCGGCGCGGCTCGCATGGTTCCCGTCGTGGCGTTGGACGGCGGTGGTGGTGCTGCTCGTGCTCGTATGCGCCGCGCAATTGCACGGCGAAGTGCGGTTCCTGTATTTCCAGTTCTGACTCAGTGACTGTTTCTATTCGAAGGGAGATCTCGATGACGTCAACCCAAACCCCGGCGGCGCCGGCCGCTTCCCTGGAGCAAGTCCGGGCGCTCGTGGAATCGGTCGTGATGCGCCGGCTCGAGGCGGATACCCCGTTGATCGAATCGGGTCTCGTGGATTCGGTCCTTGCGGTCGAGATCGCTCTGCGCGTCGAGACGATGTTCGGCGTGCAGGTGCCGCCGACCGAGATCGGCGAACATCTGGCGAGCGTGACGGCGTTGGCCGCCTATATCGCCGACAACACCCCGACTCGATAGGCGGCCAAGATGCGTTTCGATTTAGTCGAGAGCCGTTTCGTCGATACGGATGTGCGTCCCGACGCGCCGGCTGTCATCGCCGCGGACGCCGAGCTGAGTTGGCGCGAGTTGGCCCGCGCGGCGGCCGCTTGGTGCATCGCTGCGCGTGCCGAGGGCTTCGATCGCGATACGCCCGTGATCGTGCGTGGGCATAAGGAAGCCGAGTTTTTCGTGGCGATGACCGGTGCGCTGCTGCTCGGTGCGCCGTTCGTGCCCGTCGATACGGTCTATCCCGACGAACGTATGCGGCGCATCGCTCGGACGCTGGGCGCCTCGACTTATTTCGATGCGCGCCGCGCGCGTTTCGAGCGCTTCGACGCGGATGGCGAGTCGACGGGGGACGGTGCCCGCGCGTCGACGCTGCGCGAGAAGGATCTCGCCTATGTGCAATTCACCTCGGGGACGACGGGCGATCCGAAGGGCGTGCAGATCGGGCGTGAGAGCGTCGCCTCGTTGGCGGAGTGGATGCGCGAGGACTTCGCCCTCGGCGACGCGCCGGTCTTTCTCAATCAAGCGCCGTTCAGTTTCGATCTGTCGATGTACGAGGTGTTCGGCACGCTCGCGCTCGGCGGCACGATCGTGATGATGTCGCGCGCCGCCTGCATGCCGGGTACCGCCTTTGTCGAAGCGCTGGCGAACGCGCGCGTAAGCACGTGGGTGTCGACGCCGTCGTTCGTGCAGCAACAGTTGCTCGACCCGCGCATCGCTCAAGCGTCGTTGCCCGCGCTAACGACGTTCCTGTTTTGCGGCGAAATGTTGCCCGTGTCGCTCGCTCGTCGTTTGCGCGAGCGTTTTCCCGGTGCGCGGATCATCAACACCTACGGCCCGACCGAAGCCACGGTGGCGGCGACATGGATCGTCGTGGACGATGCGGTGCTTGCCGCTCATCCCGATCGCTTGCCGATCGGATACGCGCGGCGCGGCGGCGAGGTGTTCGTCGAACGAGACGAGCTTTGTATCGCGGGTCCGTATGTGATGCGAGGCTATGTGAATCGCGGCGATCTGAACGCGACGAAGATGTTCGAGCGCAACGGCGCGCGGGCATTTCGCACGGGCGATCTGGGCCATGCCGATGCCGGAGGCCTGCTCTTTTGCGATGGCCGCATGGACGACCAAGTCAAACTGAACGGCTATCGCATCGAGCTTGCCGAGATCGACGCCGCGCTCGCGGCGTTGCCGGGTGGCGCGTATGCGGCGGCGGTGCCGCTGCGGCGCGCGGACGGCACCGTTGCCCGCATCGTCGCATTCGTCGAAACGGGCGCCAACGACGAACGCGGTGCGCAACTGGCACTGCCGCCGGATTGGCGTGCGCGGCTTGCCGAGCGCTTGCCACCCTACATGATTCCGTCGGAGCTGATCGCCTGCCGGCTGCTGCCGTTGACGATCAATGCGAAGATCGACCGTGCGCGTCTCGCGGACGATTATCGCCTTGCGATGCTCGATTCGGTGGTGCCCGGCGATGGGCGATAGGTCGAGGGCACGGACGATCGGTGGCGGTGCCCCGATGGAGGCTGCCCGCCCGCTTGCGTGGCGGTGGCGGCGACGGACTGCGCTCGCAGTGTGGATGCTCGCGCTATCGAGCACGGGGCTCGCGATCGCCGCTCCGTTGCGCCTCGAGCCGCTCGCGCCGGCGCAGGCACTGGCGCAAGGCATCGTTTGGCAACCTGACGAGGATCATGCGAACCCGCGCGGCGACTGGGAGGCGCTTGGCGTTAGCGATTTGCTCGTGCAATGGACGGCCGTCGACGATGAAGCGCTCGTGCCGATGCAAGGCTTTGACGAGGCGGCGCGGCTGCCCGATTGGCAACGTATCGGCCAGGAGCCTTGGGCGCGCGACGTCATCGTCGGTTTAGCAGGGCGATTCGACGAAACGCAAGCGCGCACGCACCTGCCGCGTCTCGCGGCCCAATCGATCGCGCTGGCTGCGGCGCCTTGGCCGATGCACGTCGCCGGTTGGTATTTTCCGGTGGAAGTCGATCCGACTTGGAGCAATGCGCGCGCATTGGCGCCGGTGCTGGAGCGGTTGCCTAAACCGCTGTGGATTAGCGTCTACGACAACTCGAACATAGGCGGCGCGGCGCTCGCGGCGTGGTTGGATGAGTGGTTGCCGCGCGACGTCGGCGTGTTCTTTCAGGACGGCTGCGGCGATTACGTGCGCGAACCCGCGGTGGCGCGCGCTTATGCGGATGCGCTCGTTCAGCGCTTGGGCGCCGATCGGGTCCGCATCATTGCCGAGGCGTTTCGCGGTTTGCCGGGCGGCGGATATCGCGCCGCGAAGGCGGCGGAATTGACGCCGCAGTTGCAGGCCTATCGCGGGTATCGCGTTTATCTCTTCGACGGCCCGCATTACGTTTCGTCGAAGCTCGTGCGTCAGGTGGTGGAGCGGGCGGGGGAGTAGGGCGGGCGTTTGGCTGAAAATCTCGGGTAGATGGGGTGCTCAGTGAAATCTGGGGCTGCGCGCTACGCCAAAGCGTGCTGCCAAATCGGCCAGACGCTTGTCCAGGGTCCAGAGCTGCGCGCCAGGAGTGATCAATGTCGAAGCCAGTAGCGCCATATCCATTAACCCGCACCCAAGTCCGAATAGTTTTTCTCGTTCGATGAACTCTGCTACTTCACCCAAACTCGCCTGATTGGCTGGCTGCAAGAGCCCGATATCGCCAAGTATCTGCGCACGCGGGGCAGGGGGAGTCCCGCAGGCAAGCTCGACTACGACCATCGGATGAGTCAGTGCTAGGTCCAACGCGATCAAATCAACTAGCGCCTCGTTCCGGTCCCTAAAATGGCTTACCCAGACCGAGGTATCGATGAGAACGCTCATTGAGAAACGGGCCCTTCACGACGACGCGGCACGTCTCGAATCTCCGGCATCGTACCGCCCAGAGCCGCGAGTCGCTTGGCGGCTTGTACCCGCACGAACGTTTTCATCGCTTCACGGAAGATCTCCCCTTTGTCCATATTGGGGTCCGCCATTTCTAGCGCTTTCTCGTAAAGCGCGTCGTCTATGGTGACAGTGGTGCGCATGATGTGAGCCCCTGCATCTGATTTGATGTAAGTATGCATCTATTGACTCATCAAATCAATGCCTATCGTTTGCGTCGCGAAGCACCCGCACCCTTCAGCGTCTCGTCCAGATACAGCGTCATAACACGTTCGAGTTCGTCGATAGCCGCCGCGCGGTGCGAAAACGAGGCCTCGCTTTGGATCGCCACCGCCGCTTTCATGAGTTGTTGAACGACAGCGGCGCACACCTGCGCCTCCACGGCTTTCATACCCGGCGCTTTCGCACGCAGCACCGCGGCGATATCCGCGCGAAGCCGCTCTCTCACGCCCGCTGCCGCCGGTAACGACCGGCCCGGCGTCTCGACGAGCGGTGCGAATGCCGGATGCGCCGCGCGGAAGTCGACGAACGCACGCGCGAGCCGATGCGCCAATACCGCGATATCGAGCGCCGGCGCCGCCTCGCGCAGCCGGCCGAGGTCGTCGATCAGCGTCGTCAGATACGCTTCGAGCAACGCATCCGCCAGCACGTCTTTGGTCGGAAAGAACTGATAGAGCGAGCCGATCGACGCTCCCGCGCGCGCCGCGATCGCCGTCATCGTCGCTGCGTCGAATCCCTTCTCGGCAAACTCCGCCCCGGCCGCATCGAGCAGCGCCGCCACGCGTGCGCGGCCCCGCTCGCGGCGAGGCGCCTTCGCGTCCGCACGAATGTCGTCGTCCCCGCGACTTGCGTTTTGTGAGGTCATCCTCATATACTCCGTTTTGTGAGGGTATCCTCGTCTTTGAGGGGTGTCGCTCCCATTAGACCCGTTTTGCCGTCCATGCTCAATGGGCGGCCGACGGACATACCGCCCTGCGATCTCCAAGCGAGACGTATTCGGACCGCTTTCGACTCATCGCGTTCAACGTCGCATCAACCGGACTTCAAGCACCCATCATGGACATCATCGATCCACGTAGCACCGCGCTCGTTCTCATCGATTTGCAAGAAGGCATCTTGCCGTACGCGAAAGGGCCGCGCACGGCCGACGCCGTGTTGGACGCGAGCGTGCGGCTCGCCAAGCGCTTTCGCGAAGTGGGCGCGCCGGTCGTGCTCGTGCGCGTCGGGCCGAGCCCCGATTTCGGCGACGTTTTGCGGCAAAGCGTCGACCAGCCTACGGCCTTCCCGCCCGGTGGACTGCCCGACAATTGGTGGACCTTTCCCGCCGAACTCGAGGCGAGCGAGCGCGATATTCTGATCACGAAGCGGCAGTGGAACGCGTTTTACGGCACCGAACTCGATTTGCAATTGCGTCGGCGCGGCGTTCAAACGATCGTGCTCGGCGGCATTTCGACGAACATCGGTGTCGAGTCGACCGCGCGCGCCGCATTCGAGCACAACTATTCGATCGTTTTCGCGGAAGATGCCATGGGCTGCGCATCGACCGAACAGCACGAAGCGTCGATCCGCTTCATCTTCCCGCGCCTCGGACACGTTCGCCAAACCGACGACGTCCTTGCGGCAATCAAAGGGTAACGCGCGAGGTTGGGCTCGACGCATCGCGTCGCCGCAAAGGCGCGATGCGCCGATTCGGTTCAGATAGCGGGACGCCGGACACGCTGAGCCGGTATTGAGTGGTCTCTTCGTTTCGCATACCGGTCAGGCAATCGACTCACGCCGATATACGGCAGACTGCGATGTGGCGCGCTCATACTATTGGCGTTTCGCCTTTACCAGTAAGGCCTATCCGCAGCGATGCCGCAAATTGCCGGCCATCCCAAAGCGATTCGTTGCAGTCCTCCAATCGGCCGTTTAAGTCGCGTCTACCTACCAATTTTGGTGGGACCTATTTAGTACCAATATCGCTATAGATCTCCTACGATACGGAGCGATTCATCGCCGCCGGACTCGAGCGGAAGGATGCACGGCTCGCTTAACCGGCACCTTCAAACGTAACGAGGGCAGATCCATGAAGCGAACACTCACGAAGGTACTCGCGGTAACGGCTTTCTCGCTGGCCGCGATGACTTCGCACGCGAGCAACATCTACGCGCCGTACGTCGACATGACCGAATGGCCCACGCCGATCCTCGATAACATCGGCGTGCAGCAAGGGATCCAGCAGTTCACGCTCGCGTTTGTCGTGGCCGGCTCCGGCGGCTGCGTGCCCTCATGGGGCGGCGTGCAGGCCATTGGGCCCGGCAACACCTCAGACCTTTTGACCGCGATTTCCGGCGGCATCAATAACTATCGGGCGAAGGGCGGCGAGGTTGCCGTCTCGTTCGGCGGCGCGAACGGCACGCCGCTCATGCAAGCGTGCTCCGACGTGCCCTCGTTGCAAGCAGCCTTTCAAACCGTGGTGGACACCTACAGCCTGACGCATATCGACTTCGATATCGAAGGTTCGGCGCAAGACGATCTGGCCGCGCTCGCGCGCAACTTCCAAGCGGTCGCGCAAATGCAGACCGCGATGGCCGCGAAAGGCAAAACGTTGCACGTGACGCTTACGCTTCCGGTGCTCGCCTCGGGATTGACCGACGAAGGCTTGAACGTGCTCAACGCGGCCATCCAAAATCATGCGGCGTTCGATGTCGTCAACGTGATGACGATGGACTACGGCCCCTCGGGCGTAGAGATGGGGCAGGCTGCGATACAGGCGGCGCAATCGCTCTACTCGCAACTCGATACGGCTTTTAAGGGCGTCGGGCAGACGAAGACCAGCGCGCAACTCTGGCAAATGGTGGGCGTGACGCCGATGATCGGGGTGAACGATACCCAGGGTGAGACGTTTACGCTCGACGATGCGCAGACCGTGACCAATACCGCCGTCACGAACAATTACGGAATCCTCAGCAATTGGTCGGTCGGACGCGACCTGGCTTGCGCGACACCGGGCGGATCCGCTTCCTCGAGTTGTTCGGGCGTCGCGCAAACGCCTTACCAATTCGCTTCGATCTTCGAACGGTTCGCCGATCACTGGGGTGCGGGCGTGACGAAGGATCCCTCGTACGGCGGCGGATCGAGCGGAGGAACGGGCGGGTCGGGGCCTGCGCCCTGGTCTGCGTCGCAGGTCTACACCGCAGGCATGCAAGTGACGTATCAAGGGTCGACTTATCAAGCGCAGTGGTGGACGCAAGGCGACGTACCGGGGCAATCGTCGGTATGGAAGCTCGTATCGGGCGCGACGCCGAATTGGTCCGCTTCGGTGGCTTATTCGGGCGGAAGCTGCGTGATGTACCAAGGCGCAAAGTATTGCGCGCAGTGGTGGACCCAAGGGAACGTGCCGAGCGACGGCGGCGTGTGGGTGAAATCGAGCTGACGAAACGCGATACCGGAGCAAGCGGGCGAACTTGATGTAGATCAATAAACGTGCGCGATCGGCGGGGCGAGCCGGTCGCGTACATCGCGACCATGTGACCCTTTTCCTAAATTTTGTTGAGCGCCCTTTAGCTATTGTGTTTTCAAGCCGTTAGCCAGGCATGAACGAATACGAGGCCGCATCGCAGCCCTCGTCGCGATCGGTCCTTCAGCAGGGCTCTACCGAGCCGTCTTCCGCTACCCAACCCGATAGGACTACGAACTAACCGTTCGTCGCGACGTTGCACGCGGATGCCTGCGCATGGGCGGCCCAGTGCTTTGGATTGGAGAGATTCATGTTTGTCGCAATCGGTTGGCTCATGGTGTTGGGCGCTGTGATCGGAAGTTTCGTCGGCGAAGGCGGGCACTTGTTTGCCTTGCTTCAGCCGTTCGAGTTGCTGTGCATCTTTGGCGCGGCGTTCGGCGCGTTCGTTGTCGCCAATCCCGTCGCCACGCTGAAAAAGACGATCAAGAGCTTGCCCGCCTGCTTCAAGGGCCCGCGCTACGACAAGTCGAAGTACTTGGAGTTGATCGCGCTGCTCTACGAGCTGATGCAAAAGGCCCGTAAGGAAGGGATGATGGCGCTCGAAGCCGACGTCGACGCCCCCGAGCAAAGCCCGCTGTTTCAAAAGTATTCCGTGATCGCGGGCGATCATCATTTGCTCGACTTCATCACCGACTACCTGCGCATGATGTCGACGGGGAACATCAACGTCCTTGAAATGCAGGACCTGATGGACGAAGAGCTGACGACGCATCATGCCGAGGAATCGGTCGTCGCCAACGCGCTGCAAAAGATGGCCGACGGTTTGCCGGCATTCGGGATCGTCGCGGCCGTGATGGGCGTCGTGCATACGATGGCTTCGGTCGGTGCGCCGCCCGCGGTGCTCGGCGAGATGATCGCGGCGGCGCTCGTCGGCACGTTCCTCGGTATTTTGCTGTCGTACGGCTTCATCGGGCCGCTCGCCGATCTGCTGCATGCGAAGGGCCGCGCGGCCGCCAAGCCGTTCCAGTGCGTGAAGGCCGTTCTGCTCGCATCGTTGAGCGGCTATGCGCCGTCGGTGGCCGTCGAGTTCGGCCGCAAGGTCCTGTTCACGAGCGATCGCCCCACCTTCCAAGAACTCGACGACACCGTGCGCGCGACGAAGGTCTCGAAGCCGGCTGCCGCTTCCTAATCGAAGGACGAGGAAGCGATGGGCGATAGACTTTCCCGCGAGACCGCCGAAAAGCGGCCGATGAGCATCGTCGTGCGCCGCAAGCGCGGCGGCGACCATGAGGGCCATCACGGCGGCGCATGGAAGATTGCGTACGCCGACTTCGTCACGGCGATGATGGCGTTCTTCTTGCTCATGTGGCTGCTCGGATCCACCTCGAAGTACGACAAAGAGGGGATCGAGAAGTACTTCAATACGCCGCTGTCCGCGCTGTTTTCGGGTTCGGAGTCGAGTCCCGCGACGCCCTCGAGCATCGTGCAGGGCGGGGGCAAGAACATTGCGGATACGCGTCCCGGCGTGGGCGCGATGACGCAGCCCAATCCGCCCGTGCAGACGACGACACCGCAACTCGCTTCCGACGAAATGCAGCGCTTGCAGCAGTTGAAGCAGAAGCTGACGTCGTTGATCGAACACGTGCCCGCGCTCAATGCTTTCAAGGATCAGATCCGGATCTCGATCACGAGCGAGGGCTTGCGCATCGAAATCGTCGATTCGCAGAAGCGGCCGATGTTTGCATCCGGCAGTGCGCGGATGCAGCCGTATGCGGCGACGATCCTCACGCAGATCGGTTCGGCGCTGAACGATGTCGAGAACCACATTTCGATCGCGGGGCATACCGACAACGTGCCGTATCAGGGTAACGAGGACGGCTATACGAACTGGGAATTGTCATCCGACCGGGCCAACGCGGCACGCCGCGAACTCGTATCGGGCGGCATGCAGATCGAGAAGATTTTGCAGGTGCGCGGGCTGGCCGATGTCCAGCCGCTGCAAGGCAACGATCCCGATGCGCCGACGAACCGCCGCATCAGCATTCTGGTCATGAACCATGCGGCTGAGATGGCGTTCTACCGCGACGGCGGGCGCACGACGACGATCAGCGACGCAACGCCCACGGCGCCGGCGCTACAAAATGCCGTGAAGCCGATCGCGATGCCGGCCCCTGTGACGCCCATCGCGACACCGCCGGCGGGTACGGCGGCGGGCAAGTGATCTAGCGTTAGACGTTGTACGTTATACGAGGCACCGGTGCCGGACTATGTGGTCCTGCACCGGTGTTTTGCTATTGGCCGTTGCGGCGCCACCGCGTCGAAGCGGGGAGATGGCTAAGCGAAGTGCGCGAGGCAGGCTTGCAGCACCGCTTCGATGGGGGCCGACCAATTGCCGGCGCGCGGCTGCCGAAAGACCCGCATCGTTCCCGGGTACCACGGCGAATCGCCGCGTCCGAGCAGCCAGCGCCAGTCTGGGTCGTGATGCGGCAGCAGCACGTAGCACGGCTTGCCCAGCGAGGCGGCCAGATGCGCGGTCGACGTATCCACGCAGACGACGAGATCGAGTTGCGCGATCACCGCGGCCGTCTCGGCGAAGTCGTTTAACTCGTGCCCAAGTGCGAGCAGGGGCTGAAACGGTTGCGGGCGCTGCGCCTCGTCTTCGTCTTGCCCTTTTTGCAGGCTCACGAACGATGCCCCGGGAATGCTCCAGAGCGGCAGCAATTGCGCCAGCGAACTGAGCGATCGATGCGCATCGTTGTGATGGCGCGGATTGCCCTTCCAGACGAGGCCGATGCGCGGGCCCGGCGGCAACGTACTCGCGAGCCGTTCGCCCCAATAGGCGGGCCTTGTTGCGTCGATCGTAAGGTAGTTCGCGCTGGGAATCGTATCGAGCGTCGTGCCCAAATGCGTGGGGGCACTGAGCACGCTCGTCCAGCAATCGTAATCGCCGAACTTCATCTTTGCTTCGTCGTGCGTGAGCAAAGCATCGATGCCGTCCACACCCGCGAACAGACGATGCAGCGACGGAGCGCAAACCATTCCGACGTGCGCCGCACCAGAGGCTTTGAGGTGCGGCAGATAGCGGCCGAACTGGATCACATCGCCAAGTCCGTCCTCCTGCCATACGAGCAACGCGCGGCCTTCAAGCGATTCGCCGCCCCATTGTGCGAGCGGCAGCGACGCCTTCGTTCTATGGTGCAGAAAGCGCGGCAACATGTAGCGCGATTCGAATAAAGGCCACCCCTCCTCGAAGGCCCCGAGGCTCAGCAATAGCGTTCCGAGGCCGAATCGGGCATCGAAATAGTCGGGCTCGAGCGCGAGCGCTCGCCGGTAATGCGGCTCGGCCTCGTGCGTGAGATCGAGCGCACGCAGGGCGGTGGCGAGGTTGTAGTGGCTCGGGGCCACGTCCGGATTTAGCGAGAGTGCGTGCCGGTAGAGATCGGCGGCCTCTTGGGGGCGGCCCGTCTGATGCAGCACGTTGCCGAGATTGTTGTAGACGGCGACGGCGTCGGGACGCAGCTTCAGCGCGTCGCGGTAGGCGAGCTCCGCTTCGTCGAAACGGGCGGCCTTTTCCAATACGACGCCTAGTTCGAAATGCGCATCGGGATACTCCGGCCGCGATGCGATGGCCGTGCGTAGTGTCGCCTCCGCTTCGGGCAGACGGCCCAGATCGCGCAAGACGGACGCGAGATCGACGCGCGCTTCGATGTACTCGGGGCGAACGGCAACGGCAAGATGCGAGGCGAGCGCGGCTTCGGGGAGCCGCTCTTGAGCATGCAGCACGCGGCCCAGATTCGCGAGCGCGTCGGCGTCTTGCGGGTGCAGCGTCAGGGCTTGTTTGTAGGCGTGTTCGGCGTCGGCGTATCGACGCAGTTGCATCAGCAGGTCGCCGAGGCGCTTATGGACATCGGCTTGATCGGGACGCAACCCAAGCGACGCACGATAGGCGGACTCCGCGTCAAGTAATTGAGACCGAGCGTGCTGTACCAGTCCTAGGACGAAGTGAGCCTCGGCGTGGGTATGTGGGTCGCAGCCCGAAGTATCTTCGATGCGTTGTTTCGCAAGTCGCAGCGCATCGGTGAGTTTCCCGTCGGCGCATAGCGCGAGTATCGCCTGCGGCGTGATAGCGGAGGGAAGAGGTGTCGGTTTGGCGGACATCTGTGGTCTTCGCGGGCGGCAGGCGGATAGGCTCCCGGCGGTTCATTCGTGGGGGCTGGCCGGTCTCCAGCGCACGCCGTTGAGAAGGTTTGACCGACAGCTTACATTCAGCGGCCCGTTTGTAAAGGCGTGAATAGCGTGCGATGAGGGCGGTAGTTCATCGCTTTGTGGGGAGATGTCTGCGCGCAGCGATAGCTGCTCGCCTCAAAGTGAGGCCACGATGAAGCCGATTTGTTTTACCATTACGGCGCTTTGAGGCTCGATACCTCAATAGCCATCGAATAACATTCGATTTCAAAGACATAAGCGCCCGGGGTCACGGCTCGTCGATGTCTTCGGAAGATAAATTTAAAAGGGATCGGGGAATGCGTTTCGGTAAGCACGGCAGGCTGCGCGGCGTGTCGCGCATAGAGGGAACCTCGTGTTCCGGGCAGAGGGGATTCACCCTGCTTGAGTTGCTCGTCGTGCTGGTTATTATCGGCATGTTGGCCGCAATTGTCGGTCCACGTTACTTTTCGCAACTCGGGAAATCGCAAGTCACGATAGCGCGGGCACAGATCGATGTGCTGACCAAGGCGCTCGACAATTTTCGACTCGATGTTGGACGTTATCCGACGGTCCAAGAGGGACTTGCCGCGCTTGTAACCAAACCGGCCGGCGTTGATAAATGGGCCGGGCCTTATTTGAAAAAGGACGTCCCGCTCGACCCATGGGGGCATCCTTACGCGTATAAGGTTCCCGGCACGAAAGGGGACTATGCCGTGATTTCGTACGGTCGCGATGGGCAACCCGGAGGCGACGGAGAAGATGCCGACATTACAAGTGAGTGACGTGGCGGCATTAACGTCGAGGTGCCATCGAAGCTCGGTAATGGACTGCGCCACGGCATGCAATTCGAAGTAAGGGCGCTTTCAGCCGAGAATCGAATCGTTTCGATCCTGATCGATGCCTCGGATGAGGCTGACGCACGACGCCAAGTTGAAGCGCGTGGCTTACTTGCCACGCGCGTTGCGCCGCAGCGCAGTTTGCGACGGCCGGCCGCATCGCGCGGCCGCTTTTCGCTCGTACTTTTCAGTCAGGAGCTGCTTGCTTTGCTGACGGCCGGGCTTTCCCTTGTCGAAGGAATAGATGCATTGCTTGAACGCGAGCGTGGCGTCAGATTGCGCGCCATATTGGAGCGCCTGTTGACGGGGCTTAAAGAGGGCAAGCGCCTGTCTCATCTCCTTTCCGAGCAGCCAGACGTTTTCCCCCCGTTGTATGTCGGAATTGTGCGTGCTGCGGAGGGTACGAGCGATTTGCCACGTTCTCTCCAGCGCTACGTGGACTATCAATCGCGCGTAGATACGGTCCGTAACAAACTGACCAGTGCGGCGATCTATCCGAGTATCTTGCTTGTCGTAGGCGGTGGTGTGACTTCTTTTCTCATCGCTTACGTCGTTCCGCGCTTTGCGACTATCTATGAAGGCACCGGGAGATCGCTCCCGTGGATGTCTCAAGCACTCCTCGACTGGGGGAAGTTCGCCGCAGCGCACGGCATTGCGTTTTTTGCGGCAGCAATCTTCGGTCTGGGCGGTGGCGGTATGGTTCTGCGAGCCGCGATTTCCAAATTCGGGATCATTAGCCTGTTAGCCCGAATTCCGATGCTCGGTGCGCACTTGCGCATCTATCAGTTATCGCGTCTTTATCTGACGCTCGGCATGCTGCTTGAAGGCGGCATTCCGATTGTCACCGCAATGGCAACGGCTGCCGGCACCATTTCGCCAGAATTGAACGAGCGCCTTGCTCGTGCGCGTGCCGCAGTGCAGGCGGGCGGGACCCTGTCGAATGCATTTGATGCCGAAGGTCTTGCAACGCCTATTTCGTTGCGGATGCTGCGCGTAGGAGAGCGCTCTGGAGAGCTCGGCAATATGCTGACGCAATCGGCCGCTTTCTACGACGGCGAAATCAGTCGCTGGATCGACCGCTTTACCAGACTTTTTGAGCCGGTGTTGATGGCGGTGATTGGCCTCGTCGTTGGGGCGATCGTTGTACTCCTTTATCTACCGATTTTCGATCTTGCGGAAGCCTTGTCGTGAACATCCACGCGGCCGCGTCCTTGGTGCTTGACGCTTCGTTGCTCTCTCGTGCGCGTGCTGCCGCATCCGCATCGCACCGCGATCTGTTCTCTGAGTTGCAGGCGCTAACCGGAGGGGAGCCGCGCGAGCTTTTGCGGGCGCTGGCAGATGTGCTCGCGATGCGGATCATCGAAACGCCCGAGATGCTGAGGTTGGCGCCGGTGTTCGGTCGTGTTTCCCTTTCCCATGGTATGCAGCGACGGTGCGCTTTGCTGCGTGAGCCCGGCGGAACTTTGATTGGTGTCTCGACAGATCCATTCGATGTCGATCTGCACACTTGGCTAGTCACTCGGGCAAACGCAGCCGTCGACGTGCGGCTCGCGCTCCTACCGGACCTTCAGGCATATCACATCCGAATGGAGGAATCCACGCGCGCGGTCGATAACGTCGTTACATCCACTGATGAAGTGCGTGGGGATGGGCGTGCAGCGCAAGTGCTCTCCTTCGAGACAGTGAGCGAGGCGGCTAGCCCCGCGGTCAAGCTGGTAAATTCGACGCTCTACGACGCGCTCAAGGCGGGGGCCTCGGACATTCACCTCGAGTGCACGGCAAGCGGGCTCGCGTTGAAATATCGTGTGGACGGTGTGCTCGATTCGGCTGCAACGATCCAGGGCATCGAAATCGCGGAACAAGTGATATCTCGGCTGAAGGTGCTCGCAGAACTCGATATCGCCGAGCGCCGCGTGCCTCAAGATGGCAGCTTTCGAGTAACGGCTGGCGGGCGTGATATCGATTTGCGTGTCTCCATCATGCCGAGCATCCACGGCGAAGACGCGGTGATCCGGATTCTCGACAAGCGCGCGATGATCGAGGCACATGGAGCATTGACGCTGGAGGCGCTGGGCTATGACGCCGAGTCGTTAGTATCGCTGCGCCGTCTGGCGGAAGAGCCATATGGAATGCTACTCGTGACCGGCCCCACCGGCTCTGGCAAGACGACCACGCTCTATGCTGCCTTGACGGAAATTCATAATGGTCGGGACAAGATCATTACGATCGAGGACCCGGTGGAATATCAACTGCCTGGCATATTGCAGATCCCCGTCAATGAAAAAAAGGGACTTACGTTTGCACGCGGGCTTCGATCCATCTTGCGACACGATCCAGACAAGATCATGGTGGGCGAGATTCGAGATCGTGAAACGGCCGAGATCGCGGTTCAATCTGCATTGACCGGTCACCTGGTACTGACGACGGTACACGCAAACAACGTCTTCGACGTGTTCGGACGCTTCAATCATATGGGTATCGATCCGTATGCTTTCGTTTCGGCACTTAACGGCATATGGGCACAGCGCTTACTCCGTGTCAATTGCACTCATTGCGCGGCGCCCTATGTCCCTAGCGAGTTCGAACTCGAGCGACTTGGCCTCGCGCGAGGCGATGTTGTCGGCTTCAACTTTTTGCAGGGCGCCGGTTGCGGCGATTGCCGCGGCACGGGGTACCGAGGGCGGCGCGCGATCGCGGAAATCTTGATTCTGGACGATGAGATTCGCGACATGGTGGTGGAAAAGCAGCCAACTAGACGTATCAAGGAGATTGCGCGTCGGAACGGCACGCGCCAATTGCGCGAGGTGGCATTGACGATGGTCGAACGCGGCGAAACGACCTTGGCCGAGGTAAAGCGGGTGACTCTAAATGCTTGAACGGCTCTCGCGATTTATGAGGCGCAAGTACTACCAACTCGACGTCGAACAGCAACTGATCCGTTTGACGTGCGTAAGCGCTTCCGGCGATACATTTCCGCAAGCCGTAGAACACGCGTTGCCAGGGCCATTGGAGGTAGAGCCGGACGAACTCCAAGCGGCAACGTCAACGCTATTTGCCTCGCTCGGCGGCGGTCTGCGTGTTCAGGTGAGGTTGAACGACGATATTGTCCGTTACTTTATGGTGGTGCCGCCTGTGAACGGTATCCGTATGCAGGATTTAGAAGCATCCGCGGCAATGCGCTTCCAGATGCTCTACGGTGAATTGGTGTCGTCATGGAGGTTGATTGCAGATTGGCAGGTCAACCGACCGTTTCTCGCTTGTGCGGTCCCTCGAAGCTTGCTGGGTGCACTCAATGCAGCGGCAACAGCTCAGCGCACCAGCCTGATCTCCGTTATGCCGATTTTTGTTGACGCGTGGAATCATTTTTGCAAAAACCTCTCGCCGGACGCTTGGCCGGCAACGCTAAATGACCGTACGTTGACGTTGGGCGTGGTCGCCGGATCGGTGCGGCCAGGTCTCTCTGCCGTTCGCACGTTGAAACGTCGGGGCGATAGTTGGTCCGCAGCTTCTTTGCGCCAAGAGATTGTTCGCGCAGCTTTGATCGACGATGTGCCGCCGCCAGCCGTAGTGCATATTCAGAGCCGATCGAGTGAAGCGTTCGAGGCCGAGTTGACGCCAACCCAAGGGGTAATCGATCTGCGAGTGCATCGCGTTGATGTCGGTGCGCAGCAAAGTCGGAGCGACGGCGCGTCGACACATACTGAGTTCGCGCAAAACGGAGCGATGACGTGAGGCGTCTCAGTATCGACTTTGCGCCGTTCAGCGTGCGGCGAGAGTTATCTCGAGTGCATCCATTTGCGCTATCGCTGGCGGTGGCCGGGCTACTGTTTTGCCTGCTTGCGGGCGTTCGCATCCATAGGCTTCTGAGTCGTCTCGATTCACTTGACCGCGAAGCTGCGCATCTTGCGGCAAGAGCTATGCGAGTGAACCGGCGCACAGCTGCGGCCTCGGGTGAACCGATTGATCCGAAGCTGGGCAGTGCCGTTAACTCGGCTATAGCGCGATTGAACGTGCCTTGGTCGGATGTTCTCGATGCCCTGGAAGCTGCAACACCGCCCCAGGTATTCATATTGTCTGCAACGCCGGAGGCAATCGGTGAAAAGCTCAAGATCGAAGCGCAGAGCGGTAGCCCCGAACAAATAGTCAGCTATATCAGCGCTCTCGAGCAGCAGCCACGCTTTTCCAGCGTGTATTTGATGAAACACCAACGGGTTCGCGATGGCTCCGCAGACGTCATACGTTTCCAGATCCAGGCGCAATGGCGGGAGAGCGAACATTGAGGCTCGAATCTCTCGCGCGAATCGTGCTTCGAGCTCGTTTGCGTTCGCGACAAAGCAGCCGGGGTATCGTTTTAGTCTCGGCAATGTTGATCTTAAGCGCCGGTATGTGGTTCGCGATAGTGCCAGGTATCTCGGCACGCGCCGATCGTGAGACTTTGAGGGTGGCTCAAATCCGTTCTGCCCCACAGCGGCCCGGAGCGATCTCGCCTCAAGCTCTCGCCGCGGAGCGCTTGAGCGCCTTTTACTCGGCGCTAGGCAATGCCGGACACTCGGAGCGGATCGTAGCGCGTTTGTTCCAAGCTGCTTCCGATACAGGGGTGACGTTAGATAAAGGCGAGTACGCGCCGGGTCACGATCCCGTAGGCCGATTCGACACGTACTCGATCACACTTCCCGTAAAAGGTGGATATCCCAACATTCGGCGTTTCTGCGAAAGCGTTCTGCTGGCGATGCCCTATGCAGCGCTCGATGAGCTCCAGTTCAAACGCTCGTCCGCTAGCCAGCAGGACGTCAGCGCCAAGGTGCGATTCACGATGTTTATTCGGCCTGACGCGCAGGCGCCTGCGCGCTTAGCGGCTAGTGGGGCGAGGCAATGAAGCGCAGGCATATTGGACTTGCGCTGACCTTTGTCTCTAGCGCGCTGCTGCTCGTTCTCTCCACTAAGCAATCGAGGAATGAACTCGTCGAAGCGGTCCCTCGCCGTCAATCGGTTGCCGCGGCAGAGATAACGACCGGAGCACTTGTGTCGTCCGTCGGTATAGCCGCACTGCGTTCACGCAAGGAACTCTTCGATACTCGGGGCGGCGGTCATCACGATCTCTTCGGCACGCAAGTGGTGGAATTGCCTCTACCTTCCGTGGCCCCCCCGCAAGCGGAAGTACCGCCATTGCCGCCACCCATACCCCCGATGCCCTTCACCTATATCGGAAAGAAGGCGGCAGAGGGCGCTTGGGAGGTCTATCTCGCACGCGGAAACGAGACGCTTATTGTGCGCGCACAGACCGTTATCGACTCTACATACCGTGTCGTCTCTATCGAGCCGCCCACGTTATCGCTGCTCTATCTTCCCTTGAATGCCGTACAGACATTAAACATCGGCAGCGCCGACTAAAAAAGATGCAAACGATGGAAACGAATGTGCGTAACTCATCCGGCGTGCCGCGTAGACTACGATCGGCTTGTCGCTGCGCGGTCGACGGCGCACGATTCTCGTTGCTGTTGGTGCTCCCGGTACTGCTCGCTGGATGTGCGGCTCAGTTCGCGTATCGCGACGGCCGGAACTTGGTCGCTCAAGGCAAGATCGATGAAGGTCTTGCCAAATTGAGTGAAGCGGTCACGCGCGATCCGCAGGATGCTCGATATCGCCAAACGTGGCTCGCGGTGCGCGAAAGCACCGTCGCACGCTATGACGAGGAAGGGGATCGTTTCGCCGCCAACGGCGCTCCCGTCGACGCGCGCAAAAGCTATCAGCAAGCGCTCGTCGTCGACCCTCAGAACGAGCGTGCGCTGGAAGGCTTAGCTGGCCTCGAGAAGGCGGCACGTCGTGATGCGCTCATCGAGCGAGCGGAAGCCGCGGCGGCAAAGAACGATACCGCCGATGCGCGTCGTTTGCTTGACGAGGTACTGACGGAAGTGCCGGGGCAACCTCGTGCCTTGGCGTTGCAACGCAAGCTGAATGCAATCGATGGGGCTTCGAGCGTCGAGGCCGCACTTGCGCGCGCGTATCAAAAGCCAATCCAAATTGACTTTGGCGATGCCACATTGAGACAAGCATTCGAGGTCATTTCTCGAACTGCGGGACTCAACTTTATGTTCGACAAGGACGTGAGGACCGATCAACGCGTTTCCATTTTCCTTAGGAATAGTACGATTGAGGCGGCCGTGCGCTATCTGCTCGCGACGAACGAACTCGCTCAGCAAGTAGTGGATGAGAATACGGTGTTGATCTATCCGAACACAACCGCTAAACAGAAAGAGTACCAAGAGTTAGCGGTCAGGACGTTTTTTCTTTCGAATGCCGAGGCCAAGGCTGTCGCGAATACGTTGAAGACAATCCTCAACGTACGCGACATCGTCTTCGACGAAAAGCTCAACATGGTGGTTGTGCGCGATACCCCAGATGTGATTAGGATGGCCGAAAAGCTTGTCCAGCTCCAAGACGTCCCAGAACCGGAGGTGATGCTCGAGGTGGAGGTGTTGGAGGTGCAACGTGACAGTTTGCAGCATTTGGGTATCGCATGGCCGGGGGCTGTTACCGTTACTCCCCTACCCCTCGGCAGCGCGGTAGGGGCTGCGGGGGCTGGGTTCGGCAACTCGAGTTTGTCTTCCACGGCCGGTTCACCCGCTTTGTCGTTAAGCGATCTTCTGCATCAAACGTCGCGCTCGCTTGGTGTGTCGACGTTGCAAGCGACTGCGAATGCAAACGTTCAGGACTCAAATGCGAAGCTGCTTACCAATCCTCGCATTCGCGTGCGTAACCACGAGAAAGCAAAAATTCTGATTGGCGAGCGCGTGCCCAACATCACCTCTACGGCGACATCGACCGGGTTCGTTTCTCAGTCGATTAACTATCTCGATGTTGGCCTGACACTTGAGGTAGAGCCGACTATTCATCTGGACGATACCGTTGGCATCAAAGTTTCACTGGAGGTCAGTAGCCTACTCAACCAGATCACGGAATCGTCCGGTACCACTGCCTATGAGATCGGTACGCGCACGGCCAGTACGGTACTGCAATTGAAGAACGGCGAGACGGACGTACTCGCAGGTCTAATCGATAGCGAAGAAAGGACGTCGGGCAACAAGGTGCCAGGATTCGGCCAGGTGCCGGTCCTAGGACGTCTGTTCGGGGCGAGCACCGACGATGACAAGAATACTGAGATCGTCCTTGCGATTACGCCCCACCTCGTTCGTAACATTCGACGGCCGGATTCCGCGCTCGCATATTTTTCGTCGGGGACAGAAACGGGTATGCAAAGCCTGATTCGCTCTAACGGGCTTCAAGGGTCGGCTGCTATTGCTCCGAGTGTGCCTTTGTCGAATGTCGCTGCGCCGCCGCCGGTTCAAGTGCAGCCTGTATCGACTCCGGCCGTTGCTCCGCATTCGATGCCGGCGGCGCAGCCGAAGCGCGAAGCTGCCGAGAGCGAGTCCGAAAGGCTACCGGTTACGGAGGCGGCGACCCCTCGCGCAGCCAGCGCCCCTGCGAATGCGACCAATACTGCCGCGAAAATAACGATCGAGGGTCCTCAACAGGCTAAGGTCGGCGATACGGTCGCGCTGACGCTGACTGCCGAGGCGCATGAGCCAATTTCAAGCATGTCGACGATTCTTAGCTATGACGACGGCAAATTGCAGTTCATCGATGCGGGCGAAGGAGATTTTCTGCGGCACGGCGGAGCGCCGACGCGGTTTTCTAGTGGCGTCGCGCCGGGAGGCAAGGTGATATTGGCCGATTCGGTCACGGGAGGCGTCGGCTCGTCGTCCAGGGGCGCATTCGCATTGTTGCACTTCCGGGTACTCGCAAACGCACCGCAAACGACAGTCAACATGCAATCGGGCGAAGCAACGGGTATTGGCGGTCGACCCGTTACATTGGCGCCAAGTGCTTCATACAACGTCTTGGTGCATTAGCTATGCGCCGAGAAGACGCGAAGCGGACTTTCCGGGGCCGCGCTGGGGCGCGCGGCTTTACGTTGATTGAGCTATTGGTCACGCTGGCCATCCTAGGCGTCCTTGCGACGTTAGTCGTTCCGACCGCGCAGGTCATGAGACAACGAGAGCGCGAACAGGAACTGCGACAGGCATTGCATGAGATACGCCGTGCAATCGATGCCTATCGGGCCGCGAGCAAAGAAGGCCGTGTAGCGGTAAGTGCAGAAGCAAGCGGCTACCCTCCGAATCTCGACGTGCTCGTGCAGGGAGTACCGGATCAATCCGATCCGAAGCAGGGCAAGCTGTACTTTTTGCGACGAATCCCGCGTGATCCGATGAACGAGGACACTGAATTGAATAACGCCGCCACGTGGGGCAAGCGTAGCTACGCGAGCGAGCCGGATGATCCGCAAGAGGGCGATGACGTGTACGACGTCTATTCGATGTCCAAGGGAACAGGCTTGAACGGCGTTCCTTATCGTCAATGGTGATACAAGTGGAAAGGTATCGACGCGCGCAAACGGGTTTTACGTTGATCGAGCTGTTGATTGTGCTGTCGGTCATCGCGCTGATGTTGACGCTTGCACTGCCCGAGTACTTTCATTCGATAGATCGGTCGAAAGAAAAGGTGCTCGCGGAGAATTTGCATGTGACGCGAGATGCTATCGATAAATTCTACGGCGACACGGGTAGGTACCCCGAATCTTTGCAGGAACTCGTCGATAAGCACTATCTGAGGTCGCTTCCAGTGGATCCGGTCACCAATAGCGTCGAGAGTTGGCATATCGTGCCACCGGGCGACGAGGCGCAAGGCAACGTGTATGACGTAAAGAGCGGTGCGCAGGGCAAGAATAGCGAAGGAAAAGCATACGGAGACCTTTAGGCGTGCGAAGGGCAAAGCACATTCGATGCGATCGGCAGGCCGGGTTCGCATACCTAGCATTGATGATTTCCATTGCCATCATGGCGGTCGCGGCTGCTGGAGCCGCAGAACTTGGGGCGATTTACCAAAGGCGGATGGCAGAAAAGGAGCTTCTCTTTATCGGCGACGAATTTCAGCGTGCATTGGTTAGTTATGCACAGGCGACGCCCATTCTGCAAGCGACACAGCCACGTACACTTGATGACCTCTTGCGTGATCCTCGCTACCCGAACGTCGTTCGGCATTTGCGCAAAATCTATGTGGATCCGATGACCGGAAAGGCGGATTGGGTGCTCGTTATGGCACCCGATGGACAATCGATCGTGGGAATTCACAGTGCTTCGAAGGAGCATCCCATTCAGATCGCCCGATTTCCATTGCAATTCCAAGAATTCGACGGTAGACGAAGCTATGAGGAATGGGTCTTCGCACCGCCGCAACGGGGCGGCGCGGCGGGTCTTGCTTCACCTGGGATTTTAAAGTGAAAAGTCGTGCTCCGGGTAAGGTAGGGCGCTATCGTTTCGGTGTTTTGCAACTATGATGTCTTGAACTGAATTTAGTAACTTTTGCTCCGTCTTGGCCATTGGCGGAAACGGCCTTGCGTACCCCATGAAGCGCGGGGTACGTGGCGTATTAGGTGTTGTTAATTTGAGAAGTCGTAATTGCAATAAATCGACCCGCCTGTGCCACTCGTATATCCCCACAGTCCGTTACCGGCCGGAACGTAGACGGGGTGCGACAACGTTGCGACGGTAATCGGCGGCACCAGGACCGAAAACAGGATGATGGTTCCCGTAGCTAAGGGTGTTGGCTGAGTGGGGGAGGCGATTACGAGTGTGTTGGGCCCCCATGAGCTGCCCCATACAGTCTCGCTACAGCTTTGAACGATAATGCCGTGCGTATTGGAACTGGCAGGAACGATATTGACAACCGTGTTGACGGGCATGCCTCCCGGGGTCATGCCTTGGCTGTTGTAGCTGTTGTTACCCATCGGGTAGACTTGAGCGCTGGCCGGGACCGCGGTCAGCATGGCCGCAGCGGTGCTCAGTGCCGCCCCGAAGATCTTCAAATTGGTCTTCATATAAATGTCATTGGTTTTAGTTTCATTAAAATGCGAGTTCATTTTGATCGATGCTTGATGTTATTTCAATATTCCATGCTTTTTTTTGGTTGCGTGGCATGGGACTTTGGTATCAAGTGTTGTTGAACAAAATGAAAATGCATCATACACGATGCAACGCCTCGTTGCGTGTGTCCAAATGAATTGACCGAACATGCGAAGTCGACCGGATCGGAATAGTCGGTGGTCTAGATCTTTTGATGGGGCGACAGAGTCGGCGAGGCGACGACCACTGTGTTATATCCCCAACTAGTACCCCACGCGGTCCCGGCGCAAGTATGGACCATGGCACCTTGTGCGTTGTCGCGCGGTGCAAGATCATGCGCACTTCGGCGAGCGAGCAGGACGTCGAGGCCAAATTGCGTTTCACGATGTCTCTTCGACCTAATACGCCGGTACTCGCGCGCGCTGTTACAGGCTAGGCGAACCAATGAAGCGCTTTCATGTTGGGCAAGCGCGGGGCTTCGTCTCCAGCGCCTCTCGTCGCTATTGCTGCCCTGCGGCCGCGAAAGGAACTGTTCGGGCCGCCGAGCGGTGCAAATCACGACCTTTTCGGCGGGCGGGCAGCGGCGCCGCTACTGCCGTCGGCAGTCTGAGTTCATCCGCCGACCAAAACGAATTGTTCAGGGCCGACTGTGTAGGCATAGTTACAGAAAGCCGGATTGGTTTCTTGTCACGTTGCCCGATGAATGCCTCCTGGCAGAGCCGCCGCCGTTCACGGGCGCGCGGCGGCTGTCCAAAATGTCGCGAACGAATGTTCGCGACGGGGGCCGCCAACTGCTAGCTCATTAAGTCATAGTTGCAATAGATCGAGCCCTGGCCGCTTGTGTAGCCCCACAGCCCCATGCCAGCCGGGATGTAAACCGGATGGGGGAGGTGTGAAGACGAAATAGGCGGCACAAGAACCGAGAAAAGTACGATGTTCCCTGTCACGAACGGAGTCGGCTGAGTCGGCGAGGCAATGACGAGGGTGTTTAACCCCCAGCTGGAGCCCCAAATCGTTTCGGCGCAACTCTGGATAACCGCGCCGTGCGCATTGTCGCTCGCCGAAAAAATCTGAATAACAGTGTTCGTCGGCATCGAGTAGCTCGTGCTGTTATTGTAATAACGGCTACCGACGGGCGAAAGCTCGGCGCTGGCCGACGAGGAAATGAATGCGGCAGCGGTAATCAATGCCACCCCGAGAGCTTTCAACTTATCTTTGTTCATCATCGTCCTATTGAATTTTCGCAATGCGGCGGGCCGCAAAATTTCACTACAGCAGCGGCGTTCAGTCTTGGATGGTTTCGTGGAGTACTCAGCCTATTTTTCGGATGCCATAGCGTTGTAGTAACGAGCTATCCAGCACAGTCTGGCCACAAATTTTTCGTGTTTATAAAACTGGGTCTTAGCTCACGAAATCATAGTTGCAATAGATCGAACCTTGACCGCTGGTGTAGCCCCATAGCCCCTGACCGGCGGGGATGTAGACTGGCTGTGTTAGCTGTGACGACGAAATCGGCGGTACAAGAACCGAGAAGAGAACGATGTTTCCGGTCTTGAACGGCGTTGGCTGAGTTGCGGAAGCGATGACAAGGGTGTTTAAGCCCCAACTGGAACCGTAGATCGTCTCCGCGCAAGTCTGGACGATGGCGCCGTGCGCATTATCGCTCGCGGAGAAAATGGGCACGACTGTATTCGTTTGCATCGTGCCACTAGTCCCGTTGTTGTAGTAGTGGGTGCCCACCGGCGAAACTTGAGCGGTTGCCGATGTTGCAGTAACCGCGACTGCGGCGATCAATCCCAACCCTAGTGCTTTCAATTTATTGCTCTTCATCATGGTCCTATACGAAGGTAAATACGCATCCATGAATTGGATGATTTGTTTAGGGTCGGAGTCTAATTTATACCACTTCACTTAACAAGACAATTTATGTTGTGTCTAGCAAAGTCGCAATGCTTCTTCGGGCGCACCACGTTCGATTGAGGTGCTCTCAGTTGGGTCGTCCGGACGTTCTACCGCGCTCGGGGCAGCTTCAATCAAGGCTGGAATTTTCAAGCTTGGACCCGATGCGGCCTCGCAACCGTACAATTGACGCCCAATTTCGGGTCTATTCCGACAATCGTTCCGCCGCCGCTACCGCTACTCTCACAGCATCGGAAGACCGCGTACGCAGCGGGCACGATGCCTCGAAAGGTCCGAGGAACTTGCCCCTGCGTGCGCAACCCAGAAAGGCCGCCAATGAACACTTGGAAGTTTGTCCCTATCGAAACCTTGGTGAGCGACGACACGCTTGCTCGTGCACAGGCTTTCGATCTGGATAGTTACACCTACGAGAGTCGCGTTCGCGGCCTCTCGCTGCGCTGGCTTGCGCCCAGCAAGCGGCTCTTGTGGATGGCCGCAGGGTTGGATTACATCGAACCCGAGTTGCTCGACTGGATCGACCAACTGCCCAAAGGTGCCGCTTACTACGATTTCGGGGCCAGCAACGGAATATTCGCGCTATACGCGGCGAAGCGTGGCCTGAAGGTTACGGCGGTCGAGCCCGATCCTTCCAACTACTTTCTGCTGTCGTGGAATGCGTTCCTCAATCGAGCGGAGGACGTCGAGATCGCCGCGTTCAACGTCGCGGCGTCGGATCGCTTCGGAATCGACAAGCTATACATCCATAAAATGGAACTCGGCGCGCACGAGAAAATCGTCGGCTCGCCCACTGCCGTGTCAGGCGACCATTTCGCCCCACAGCACGTGCATCCGATCCAGCTCGTTCATTTCGATCGCTGGCGCGAACAAATGGGCCTACCCGCGCCGGAATACATCAAGATCGATGTCGACGGCCACGAAGTGCCGGTGCTCGCGGGTGCGCGCGAATCGCTGTCCCGCTGCAAGGAAGTCTTCATCGAGATCGAAGAAGCGAAGCTCGATGAACTTGCCGGCACGCTGCACGATGTCGGGCTCGAGCTAACGAGCCGGCACCCGGTGCAGAACTATGCCGGACTTTGGAACTGCATCTTCAGCCGATGAGATCGCTACATGGCGTGGCCGCGCATCCACCGGCCGCGCCACGCCACGCCGCTACTCGCACCCTTGCAAGTACACGCCGCGATCGACCGCCGTTCGATAGGCGCTGACGAAATTGCGGCGATTCCAGGTTTCACAGGCGAAGTCGTCGAAGCGGCAGGACAGCGAGAGCTTCCATCCGGGCTCGTCGGAAACCTTCGTTTTGTGAACGAGAAACGGCGACATCAATAGAATTTGGCCGGCCTGAACTTCGACGTCGAGCGCACCGGTCACCTCCTGATCGTCGAGGACGTAGCCGGAGTCGGTCTGCTTGCCGGGCCACAAACCGCGCGCCTGACTACCGGGCACGATCCGCAGTCCCGGGCCCGCGCGGCTGATATCGCCGATCGAGGTCCATGCGATCACGCCCCTCGTCGAGGTGCCCATGCTCGGCCAATCTTGGTGAAACGGAAGGCCGTAGTTGTTTCCGGTCAAATCGCTTGCCGTGTAGTGCGTGACGACGGGTCCGGTCTGCACGGGTTCGACGATGCTCACATGTGCGCGCAGCGCATCGACGAGTTCTTCCGAGCTGAAGAACCGCTTGACGTCGATGTCTTCGGCAAGCAACTTGACGATATGTCGATTGCGGACAGCGTCGGTCGTGAATTGGGCGAGAAAGCGTTGTTCGAAGCGTGCCTTGACAGCGCGCATGCGAGCCTGCAATGCCTCGGACGCCAGCACGACATAGCCGAGGCGCGCGAGATCGCCTTGGACGATGCTCATCGGTTGCATGTTCGATTCCTGAGCCTAGGCGTCGACGGCTTCGGCGTAGCCGAAACCGCTCGCGCCGAATCCGTTGCCGTTATAAAAGCAATATAGCCGGCCGCCGACTTCGGCAACCTCTGGGTATGCGACCATGAACGAGTCCCAACCGGTTTCCGATACGTCCAGTCCCGCGCGTTCGTCGAATCTCCGCCAAACAAGACCGTCGTCGGATTCCGCGTATCCCATGCGATAGCTGCCGGCACTGCTTTCGCGGTACCCGCTGTAGCTTCGACGGCAGTACCACATGCGATAAAGCTTGCCGTCGAAATGAACCGAGGCGCGCACGAGACCGCCTTCGGAATCGTCCGCATAGTCGATCGCGACGAGTCCTTTTCGCGTCCAGTGGATACCGTCGAGCGACTCGGCATACTTGAGGTGATAGCGCGGTTCCGGTTTGCCGTCCACCAGCATCCAGCCCGTGCACGACAGATACCAGTTGCGCCAAATGCCGTTCTCGATGCGCACGCAGGTCGTGCCGCAAAAGTACGGCTCTTCCGCCGTACGGTCCATCACGGGCCCCTCGAACAGCCGCCGGTAGGTGCGGCCGTCATCCTCGCTGATCGCGAGTCCCACCGAGTTGTGATACGGGATCGTATTGCGAACGTTCCAGCCGATGTAGTACAGATATCGGATGCCGTCGCGCTCGACGACGGACGACGGCATCATGCCGCAGTCGTCGAATGTCCCGAGCTTGCCGAGTTGCATAACCGGGTCGCGCTCGACGTTGACGACTCGACCAGGGTTGTCGATCGCGACCTGGAGCGATGCGATCGCGCTGCGGTTATGCTCGTCGCGACTGCTGAACAGCACTTGCAGCGTCCCGCCCTGCACACCCGCCACCGTGGGAATCTGAGCATGCGATTTCGCCCATGGCAGCCGGTCGTCCACGTTGTAGACGAGAGCGCGTTTTTGCCAGCGAATGTTTGCCATCTACGACCTCTTACAGCTTCAAATCCGTGCTCGGCATGGCCAGCTTCGTCGCGGGGTTGCCTTTGTAGACGGACCAAGGCTCGGTGCTTTTCATCACGGCGGCGGCCATGGCGATGAATGAACCTTCGCCGATCTTTATGCCGTCGCGCAACGTTGCGTTTACACCTAGGAAGCTGTAAGCGCCGATCGTGCAGTGGCCGGACATGACGACATGCGAGGTGACTGTCACATGGTCTTCGATGCGTCCGTGATGCCCGATGTGATTGCCGCTCCACAGCACGACGTTGTTGCCGATCGACGTGAACGGTTGCAACGTGTTGTCTTCGAGGATGAAGCAGTTATCGCCGATCGGGTTATCGAAGCGCGTGGCTTTCGAGCTCACGTAGCTGACGAGCGTGTAGCCGCGTTGCTTGATCTCGAGGTAGACCCGTTCGCGATCGCGATTCATGTGCTTGGGCGACATCGGTGCGAAAAAACTGAAATCCGACGGCGGATGCGATTCGCTCACGTCTTCGAATGCGACGACCGGCAGCCCCCTGAAGGTACCGCTCTCGGGCAGATAGTCGCGATTGACGCAGAACGCGACAACCTTGTGCGGCGAGTCGTGCTCGAGGTAGTAGTGGGCGAGCTCGGCATAGTCTTGAATGCCGAATATGACGACGTTTGCCATCAGTTGGACTCCTTGTAGACGTACGTCGTGTACTCGTACAGTCCATAGTCATGCCGCACGACGTAATGACGCGAGAGCTCCCGAGCTAGAAAGTGAGTCAGGTCGGTGAGCGGGACATGGAAGAGATCGTCGCGCTCCCAATCGACCTCTTTCGACATCACATTGAAAGCGATCCCTCGGCGAGTCTTGGCGAATACGGCGCGCAGCATCTTCCCGAAGTAATCCCACATCGCGTCGTACGACATCTCGCGTTTCTCGGTGAACACACCGTTCATCACGACGTAGTCGAACGTGCCGAGCCGATCAGGTTCGCTCAAAATGTCAACGCACAGGTATTCGTTCTGAGGGTACTTCGTGCTCGACAATTCGCAAAAGGCCGGTGAGGCATCGAGGCCGGTGTAACGCACGTCGGTCACGCCGCGCTCCAGCATGTACTGATACAGATGCGAGGCGCCGCAACCGAAATCGAGCAACGTGGCCGGACCATGGCTCGGCTTGATGACGTCGAGCATCACCTGGTAGCGCTTGGCGGCATCGTCCGCGTTGGGCCAATCGACGCCGCGATGCGTATCGCCATGGCGGGCGAGGCAATCCTCGTAATGACTGATCAGAGAGTGGTAACCAGAACTCATGACAAAGTGGCGCAACGAAGCATTTGATCGACAACCGCCGGGTCGTTCCACATCATCGCGTCGATGATCGACAGTCCCGGGACATAGGCAAGCCGGCCGCACTCATACGGAGTGAGTACCGGTTGCAGGAACTTCAGTTCGAGCCCTTTATCGGCGAACTCGCTTCGCGTGTAGAGCTCCATGCCCCCAATGGCATTGACGTATACGCTCGTGCGCTCCTGAAGGCAAATATCGATGATGCGATCCTGGCCCTTCAATGCGGCATTCGCATATTGGCGGGACGTCGCGACGATATCCGTGGATAGGCGCAAATAATCGCGCACCGCGGTGAGACCATGGAGCAGGTAATCGGCCAGATTCGACGCGTCATGACGGACGACCCGCTCGACGAGCGGAAATACGTGCTGAAATTGCGGCGCGCGTGTATAGCTCTGCTCGATGGTCTTGAGCATCTTGTCGCGCCAACTCGGTGTTGCCTCGAGTTCGATGTCGCAGATCAAGCGGTTTTGGCTCGCTTGTTGCAGCGGCACCGTGACCATATGGGCTACGCCCGCGACATTAATGCGATTGCGATTGATCCAACCTTTGTTGATGTAATTCACATCGTCGTACACGACAAACGCATCGACTTTCGCCATCAGCTGAAAGTAGCCGATATAGGGAAAGAAGTAAGGCTGCATGATCGCCAGCCGGCGTTCAGCTTGCATACTGCTGCCGCCCCGCGAAAGTCATGACGAGATCGATGATGCGATCCTGCTCGGCCGGCGTCAGCGCGGGGTAGATCGGCAAGCAAAGGACTTGCTCTGCGATTTCGCTGGCTACCGGCAGATTCGAACGCCCGGCGGACGGCAATCCGCGGTAGGTCGGAAACTCGCTGATAAGCGGGTAAAAGTAGCGGCGCGCCGCGATGTTGTGCGTGCGCAATTCGTTATACAGCGCATCGCGGCTGATCGGAAAGTCGCGCGTGATGCGAACGGGGAAATACGAATGGTTGCGCGTGCAGTCGGCAGGCGTTGCCGGAAGCACCAGGCCTTCGACATTGGCAAGCGCTGCCCGATAGCGTTCGTCGACGCGCGCCCGCTCGGCCTGGATTTTCTCCATATGCTGCAACTGTAGCAGGCCGAAGGCGGCCTGCACTTCGTTCATTTTGCCGTTGATACCCGGCGCAACGACGGTGACTTCGTCGACGAAACCGAAATTCTTTAACTGGTCGATGCGGCGTTTTGTCTTCGCGTCATGGCTGATGATCGCGCCGCCTTCGAATGTGTTGAAAATCTTGGTGCCGTGGAAACTCAACACTGACATGTCGCCGAACTCGAGCACAGATTTGCCGTGCTTGCGCACGCCGAACGCATGCGCCGCGTCATAGAGCACGCGCAGGCCGTAGGTGTCGGCGATACGTTCGATTTCCTCGACCTCGCACGGCGAACCATAGACGTGCACGGGCAAGATGGCGGTGGTCTGCGGCGTGATGGCCGCCTCGATCTTCCTCGGATCGAGATTCATTGTCACGGGGTCGATGTCGGCGAAAACAGGGCGAATGCCGTTCCAATGCAGCGCATGCGTCGTGGCGACGAAACTGAACGGCGTCGTAATGACCTCGCCCGTGATCTTCATCGCCTGCAACGCCGTGATGAGCGCGAGCGTACCGTTCGAAAACAGCGACAAAAACTCGACGCCCAAGTACTCGCACAGCGCTCGCTCGAGCTGCGCGTGAAACTTGCCCCCGTTGGTGACCGTCTTGCTGTCCCAGATCGCCTCCAGATAGGGGACGAATTCCTCCAGCGGCGGCAGGTACGGTTGGGTGACGGGAATCAGTTTGTCCATTGGGTCTACACCTAGGCGCATTGGGGTTCGGCGCAGCGCGGGCGTGGCTTGCGACCATTGCTGTGAAGTCTAGTCGCGCCGCCGGTTTCCCTATCTGTCGATCAGGGGGCGGAATCCGGGCCATTTCGAATGAATGCCGGGAGAGACGGAGAAATTGGGCCGTAAAACCGTCCCTTTTCAGCAAATCGAACCGCGGCCCCGACCGGTAAGCTTGCGGCAATCGAAAAATGCCCGTCGTGCGTGGGATAGAGGACGCCGCCCGCGCAATGTGGAGAAGTTGGTTTGCCGTCGTGCATACCTGACTCGTACCGTTTACCGAAGGATTCGCATCAATGGCAACTGTCAGCATTCTCATCCCTGCGTACAAGCCCGAGTATCTAACGAGGGCCCTGGTGAGCGCGCGGCAACAAACCTATACGGATATCGAAATCCTCGTGGGCGACGATACGGTCGACGGCGCGCTTGCCGCCCTCGTCGCGCAGCAAGGCGATCCGCGCATCCGCTACTTCCATCACGGTTTCCAAAACGGGCTTCGCAATTCGCAGCGGTTGTGGGAGCGGGCCACGGGCACCTATGTCAAGTGGCTTTACGACGACGACGTGCTGATGCCGGAATCGGTCGAAGCGCTCGTGTCCGCGCTCGAGGCGAACCCGCAGTCGGCGCTCGCGTTTCATGAGCGCGTGATCATCAATGAGAACGATGAGGTGACCGCGACGCCCGCCCCGTTGCTCGAACCGGGCCAGCGCGCGCTGGTGGACCGCGGTACGCTCGTGCGCGGGATGATCGGACAGATCCACAACTTCATCGGCGAACCCACCAACGTTATGGTGCGCCGCGCGTTCGTCGATGAGGCGAACGTGCTCGACTATCGTTCGCTGAAGCTAGACTTCCTGAACGACGTGGCGATGTATTTGAACCTGGCAGAGCGCGCGCCGATCGTGGCTGTGGGCGGCTATCTGAGCGCGTTTCGCCGGCACAGCGGACAGCAATCCGATGTGGGCAGCGCCAACTTCAGCGCCGGTATGTACGAGTGGGAAATTTTCGTGCGCGCCGAAGGGGCGGCCGGCAATTTGAATACGTCGGAACTCGCCCATGCGGGCCGACGGCTGGCCGAACTGTACGCGGGCTACCCGGGCAATCAGAACGGCCGCAACGAATTGCCCGAGATCAAGCGTTTGCTCGCGGATTTGCCCGATTTGGTCGAGCGCGATTCGAGCGAGTTGTTTAGCTCGCCGCGCTTCCAGGCGAACCTCGAATTTGCGCGTAGCGCCGTCGCAGGCCGAATCGCGCAGCGTAGTGCGGCGGCAGCGGCTGCTGCCGCGGCAGCTGCGGCGGCCGCGCGTCCGGTCGTCAAGCAGAACATTTGCGTCGTATGCGAGAAACCGGTCGATCGTTGGTTGCCGTTTCCTCATGCCGTCGATCTCGAATTCCTACAGCAGATCGAATCGGTCGGCTCGACGCTCGAGCGCCACTCGTGCCCCCATTGCTACAGCAATGACCGCGATCGCCATCTCTGGCTGTACATCGCATTCACGGGCTTGCTCGAGCAGGCCCCGGCGATGCGGATCTTACATGTCGCGCCGGAGCCCAAAATCGAAGAGCGGATTCGCCGGCTCGGGCCGCTCGAATATATCGCGGGCGATCTGTATCCGCGTTCGCCGGCGCATCGCAGGCTCGATGTCGAAGCGCTCGATTTCCCCGACCACTATTTCGATCTGATCATCTGCAACCACGTGCTGGAGCACGTGGCGCAGCCCGATGCGGCGCTCGCCCAATTCAGCCGCTGCTTGAAGCCGGGCGGCCACCTGGTCGCGCAAACGCCGTATTCGCCGGTTCTCAAGTACACGTTCGAGTTGAACAAGGCCCCGAGCGAGCCGTTTGCAACGCGCTACTTCGGCCAATCCGACCACGTTCGCTTCTTCGGCGCCGATATCGCCGAGCACTTCCATGCGGCGGGTTTTAGCGGCGAGTTGCTGCCGCACGCGGCCGTACTTGGCGATCTCGATGCCGACATGGTTGGGTGTAACGTGCGCGAACCGTTCTTCCTCTTCACGAAAGAGAGCGCACCTCAAGCTGCCGCATCGGACCCGATCATCGTGGGGACCGCGGTGTGGCGCGGTAACGCGAGCGATTTCAGCGCCAAGCCGATTCGGCTCGTCTGCGCGACGCGCCACTCGCAAGAGAGCTTCTTGCGCGAAACCGCTCTCGGCCGTTCGCTAGCCGTCATGCATCAAGCCAAGATGCCCGAGCTGCTGCTATTCGACAGCAACACCACCGGTCTATCGACGCTCTACAACGCTGCAATCGAACAGGCCGCGGGCAACCCGGCCATCCTGGTCTTCGTGCACGACGATGTGTCGATCAACGATTTCTTTTGGATGGATCGCGTACACGAAGGGCTGCGGCAGTTCGACGTGCTGGGCCTGGCCGGCAACCGCCGCCGCTCGCCGCAACAGCCGGCGTGGGCCTTCGCCACGCCTCAATTCGCTTGGGATACGGCCGAATATCTGAGCGGCTCGGTGGGACACGGGAAGGGGCTGGCGAGCGACGGCATCTCGTACTTCGGGCCGACCGGCGTCGAGTGCAAGTTGCTCGACGGTCTCATGCTCGTTGCCGATAGCGCGCGTTTGATCGAGAGCGGCGTGCGCTTCGACGAGCAATTCGACTTCCATTTCTACGACATGGATTTCTGCCGCCAAGCCGAGTTGAAAGGCCTGAAGATGGGTACGTGGCCGATCAGCGTCGTGCACGAGAGCGCCGGTGCGTTCAATACGCCGCCGTGGCGCGCGGGTTACGAGCGCTATCTGCGCAAGTATGGCGAATGAGCGTGGCTCGATGACGGGGCGTCTATTCACCAATCCGGTCGAGCAGCTAAAGCAAGGCTTGGGCGGGCAAGGGCTCGCGTCAACACAGGCGGGCCCCATCGTCACCACCCAAAGCTCATCGGGCGGGATTCGATTCGTGACACCGCCCCTCATCGGCGCACAGGCGACGTCGAGCAACGATGCGGGGTCTGTGGCGCCGACCGTGCCCGTCGTGCGAGCGGCATCGATCGGACTTAGCGCGCCCCCCATCGAAACCGGCTTAGCCCATCAACAGGCGGGCCGCTTCGCCGAAGCCGAAGCGATCTATCGCCAAATCCTTGCCGTCGATCCGAACCATGCGGACGCGTTGCACTTGTCGGGCCTGATCGCCTATCACCGGGGCGAGTACGTACGCGCTTGCGAACTGATCATGGCCGCTTTGGCCCACCGCGAAAGCGAAATCTTCTACGGCAACCTGGGCAATGCGCTAGCGGCCCGCGGCATGCGTGCGGCGGCAATGGAAAGTTTTCGGCAAGCGATCGCGCTGAAGCCGGGGTATGTGCATGCGCATAACAACTTGGGCAACTTGCTGCGCGAGGCGGGCCAGCTCTCGCAGGCCGTGGAATGCTTCAAGACCGTCATCGCGTTGCAACCCGAGTACGCGGAAGCCCACAACAATTTGGCCAACGCGCTGGTCGACCTCGGCGATCTCGACGCCGCGATCGAAGCCTATCGCGCTGCAATCGCACTCAAGCCCGGCCTCTTGGAAGCGCGCAGCAATCTGCTGTTCATCCTCAGCTACCGCGAGGACCTGGACCCATCGGCCTATCTTGCCGAGGCCAAGGAGTTCGGGCGCATCGCCACGGCCGCGGCCAAACCCTGGCGCGACTGGCTTGTCTCGACCGAGCCGCGGCGCAACGGCCCGTTGCGCGTCGGGCTCGTTTCGGGCGATTTGAAGATTCACCCGACAGGCCATTTCCTCGAAAGCCTGCTGGCCCACATCGACCGCAGCCGGATCGAGCTTGTTGCCTATCCGACTCGTCGCTTCGAAGACGCACTGACCGCACGCATTAAGCCGTATTTCTCGGCGTGGACGCCGCTTGCCTCCATGAACGACGAGCAGGCAGCCCGGCGCATTCGCCACGATCGCATCGACTTGCTGCTCGATTTGTCGGGGCACATGAACTACAACCGGTTGCCGCTGTTCGCTTGGCGCGCGGCCCCGGTGCAGGCGAGCTGGCTCGGCTATTTCGCGAGCACGGGTTTGCCGGCGATGGACTATCTGCTCGGCGATCCTCACGTGTTGCCGCGAGATGCGCAGGATCATTACACCGAGCGGCTCTGGCGCTTGCCCGATAGCTATCTATGCTTCACGCCGCCAGCGGAGCGGGTCGACATCGGCCCCTTACCCCTCGAGCGCGAAGGCCATGTGACGTTCGGCTGTTTCAATCATCTGATGAAGATGAACGATAGCGTCGTCGATGTCTGGGCGCGCATCCTTCATGCGGTGCCCGGCTCCCGTCTGTTTCTCAAGGCGAAGCAACTCGACGATGCACCTACATGCGATACCACGCGCGAGCGCTTCGCGGCCCGAGGCATCGATCCGTCGCGCTTGACTCTCGAAGGCCGCTCGCCGCGCGCCGAGTACTTCGCGGCGTACAACCGCGTCGACATCGCGTTGAGTCCATTCCCCTACCCGGGCGGCACGACGAGTGTCGAGGGCTTGTGGATGGGCGTGCCGGTGCTGTGCCGGCAGGGCGATCGCTTCTTGTCCAACATCTGCACGAGCATGCTGCATTCGGCGGGTTTGGCTGAGTGGATCGCCAAGGACAACGACGACTACGTCGCCAAGGCTGTCGCCTTCGCGGCCGATCCGCCACGCCTTGCCGCGCTTCGCCGCGACGCGCGCGCCTCGTTGCTCGTATCGCCGCTGTGTGACGCGGCCCGCTATGCGCGCCACCTGGAGGCGGCTTTCGTGGGGATGTGGCATGACGGCATCGCCCGCTTGATCGGCACGCCGCGCGCGGCCACGGTATGACGACGCGCTGATGCGCGTTGCCGCTTCTTTTCCACGATCGGGTCGACCATGCAAGACACCGCCCAACTGCTGAACAAGGCATTGGCACACCATCAAGCGGGACGTCTTGCCGATGCGAAGACGCTTTACACGCGCATTCTGGCTGCGCAGCCGAAGCATCCCGACGCGCTGCATTTCATGGGGTTGCTAGCTTGCCAGATCGGTCAAAGTGAGGCCGGCATCACGTTGATGCGGGAGTCGATCACCTTTCATGCGAGCCCGATCTACTACAACAACCTCGGCAACGCGCTACGCGACACGCGCAAGCTCGACGATGCGATCGCCGCTTACCGTCGCGCGGTCGAACTGAAGCCCGACTACGCCGAAGCGCACAACAACCTAGGGAACGCATTGCGTGAGACGGGGGATGCGTCCGCGGCGCTTCTGAGTTGCGCGCGTGCGATCGAATTGAGGCCCGGCTATGCCGAGGCGTTCAATAACTTGGGCAACGCGCTGAAGGATTTGGGCGAACTGGACGCCGCGACCCTCGCCTACGGCAAGGCGACTGCGGCGAAGCCGACGTTCGCCGAAGCGCATCTGAATTTGGCGGTGGTCCTACAGACAAAAGGGCACGGCGACGCGGCGCTCGAATGCTTGCGCGATGCGGTGGCGGTCGCGCCGCAACTGGCGGCCGCGCACGACAAGCTTGCGACGCTGCTCATGCATCGAGGCGATATCGCCGGTGCTATCGATGCCTATCGACGCGTCGTGGAACTCACGCCGGAATCGGCCCAAGCGCACAACACGCTCGGCAACGCATTGAACGGCGCCGCGCGCGTGCCCGAGGCGGTGCCGTGTTATGAACGCGCGATCGCGCTCGAGCCCGAGTTCGCAGACGCCTATCACAACCTAGCCAATGCGCTACGCCGTCTGGGCGCACCCGAACGCGCGCTCGGCTATGCGCGTCGTGCGATCGCGTTGCGCGGCGACTCGCCCTCGTTCCATAACAATCTCGGAACGATCCTCGCCGACCTCGGTCAGCCCGACGCCGCCCTGCAATGCTATCGCGACGCCCTCGCGCTCAATCCCGATTTCGGCGAATCGCACACCTGCGTGCTGTTCGGGCAATCGTACGCATCGAACTGGTCCGCCAGTACGCATTTGGCCGATGCCCGCTATTTCGGCGAACGGATGCGAGCGCGCGCGACGCCCTATACCCAATGGCCCGCATTGAGCGATCCGTCGCGCGCGGGGCGTCCGCTGCGCGTGGGCTTCGTGTCGGCCGACTTGCGCAAACATCCCGTCGGCTATTTCTTCGAATCGGTTTTGGCGCAACTCGATCGGAGCCGCATCGAGCCGATCGCCTACTCGAACGCGGTGCACAGCGACGAGTTGACGGCGCGCATCAAGCCGCGCTTCGCAACTTGGCGCCACGTGGCGGAGATGGACGACGTCGAGCTCGCTCAGCGCATCCATGACGATCGGATCGACGTGCTGGTCGACCTATCGGGTCATACGGGCCGTAACCGTCTGGCGATGTTCGCGTGGCGGCCTGCGCCCGTTCAAGTGAGCTGGCTTGGCTACTTCGCGACGACGGGGCTCGCCGAGATCGACTTCTTGTTGGCCGACCCGCATGTGGTGCCGCCGGGCGAGGAAGGGCAGTACACCGAGCGCATCTGGCGGTTGCCCGATAGCTACTTGTGCTTCACGTTGCCGACAGAGCCCGTGCCGGTCGCGCCGTTGCCTGCGCTTGCGAACGGCTATGTCACGTTCGGCTGCTTGAATAACCACAAGAAGCTCAACGACGGCGTGTTTGCCGTCTGGTCGCGCATCTTGCAGGCGGTGCCGCATTCCCGTCTGCTGCTGAAGAACCATCAACTGGCGGAGCCCTCGATTCTGCGCGATACGTATGCGCGTTTCGCGGCGCACGGTATCGACGAGACGCGCTTGATGCTCGAGGGACCGTCTTCACGCGAGCAATACTTCGCCACCTACGGGCGCGTGGACCTTGCACTCGATCCGTTCCCTTATCCGGGCGGCACGACGAGCGTCGAGGGCCTTTGGATGGGCGTGCCGGCGCTGACGCGGCGCGGCGACCGCTTCCTCTCGCATCTGGGCGAGCTTGTTGCTAATACGGTGGGACTGCCCGAGTGGATCGCGGCCGACACCGAGGACTACGTCGCACGCGCGATTGCAGCCGCGGCCGATCTGCCGGCGCTGGCAGCTTTGCGCGCCGGACTGCGCGAACGCGTCGAGCATTCGCCGCTCACCGATGCGCGAACTTTCGCGATGCATTGGATGACGGCGATCGAGGCGATGTGGCAAATGAAAACGAAGGAAATCACACAATGACCGCGACGGATCAAGGTGCTTTCGCGCTTGTCGAGGACGGTCTCGTCCATCACCGCGGCGGCCGTTTGCAGGAAGCGCGCGTTCGCTACGAAGCGGCGCTCGCCCAGATGCCGCGTCATGCCGACGCCTTGCATCTGCTCGGTGTGATCGCGATGCAAGAGCAGCGCTTCGCCGACGCACTCGATATGATCGGACGAGCGATCGAGATCAGCCCGCAGGCGACATACTTCGACAATTTGGGCAGCGCGCTGCGGGCCTGGGGCAAGCTCGAGGCGGCGGTGGAAAGCTACGAACAGGCGCTTTCGCTCGATCCGCATCACTTCCGTGCGCATAACAATCTCGGCATGGTGCTGCTGCAAATGCGGCTGCCGGCCGCAGCCGCAAGCAGCTTCGGCAAAGCGGTTCAGATCAATGCGCAGTTCGCCGAAGCGCATAGCAACCTCGGCAATGTATTGCGCGAACTCGGCGACGCGCAGGCGGCCGAAACGCATTGCCGTCGGGCGATTGCACTACAACCGACGTTCGGCGAGGCGCACAACAATCTCGGCAATGCGTTGAAGTCGCAACGCAGATTGGCGGAGGCGGGTGCCTGCTACCGCGAGGCGCAACGCTTGCTGCCGCACGAGCCGCAAGTCGCACTCAATCTCGGCATCGTGCTGCGCGAGACCGGCGAACATCACGCGGCGATCGCAGCGTTCAGGCGTGCGATCGCATTGAGGCCTGCGTGGGGCGAAGCATGGAGCAACTTGCTGTTCACGTTGAGCTTCGCGCAAGACGTCGCACCGCGCGAGTACTTGGCCGAAGCGATCGCCTTCGGCCGTCTTGCGAGCGAGTCGGCTCGGCCGCATACGAATTGGCTGGTGAACCGAATGCCCGGCGCGCCGCTGCGCATCGGTTTCGTCTCGGGCGATTTCCGTACGCACCCGGTCGGCTTCTTCCTTGAAAGCGTGCTTGCGCATTTGGATCCGACGCGCGTGCAGCTCGTGGCCTATTCGACGCGCCCGTACGAAGATGCGGTGACGCAGCGGCTGAAACCTCGCTTTGCTGCTTGGCGCAGTGTCGTCGGCCTCACCGACGAAGCGGCGGCCACGATGATCCGCAACGACGGCATACATATCTTGTTCGATATGTCGGGGCATACCGATGCGAACCGCTTGCCCATCTTCGCGTGGAAGCCGGCTCCGGTGCAGGTGAGCTGGATCGGCTACTTCGCGTCGACGGGGCTATCGGCGATCGACTATGTGCTCGGCGACGAATGGGTGCTGCCGCGCGATGAGGAGAGTCATTTCGTCGAGCGGCCGTGGCGTCTGCCGCACGGCTATCTGTGTTTCACGCCTCCGGAGCCGGCCGTCGCGCTCGATACGGCCGCTTTGGGCGATATGACTCGCCCACTGACATTCGGTTGCTTCAGCGATCTCGTGAAGGTCAACGATCGCGTGGTCGCCGTGTGGTCGCGCATTTTGCAGGCGGTGCCCGGCGCGCGGCTATTCCTGAAGGCGCAGCAGCTTGCCGACGAAGCGCAGCGCGCCACGACGATAGCGCGCTTCGCCGCGCATGGCATCGCTGCCGATCGGCTGCTATTGGAAGGGCCTTCGCCGCGCGACGAATATCTGGCGGCATATCACCGCGTGGATATTTCGTTGAGTCCGTTTCCTTATCCGGGCGGGACGACGACGGCCGAGAGCCTGTGGATGGGTGTGCCGGTGCTGTGCCGTCACGGCGATCGCTTCCTCGGCCACCTGTGCGAGAGCGTCGTTCAAAGCGTCGAGCTGGGCGATTGGATCGCACGCGACGATGACGACTATATTGCGAAAGCGGTCGCGTTTGCGAGCGATCGAACGGCATTGGCGACGTTGCGCGGCGGATTGCGTGAGCGCGTATCCAACTCGTCGCTGTGTACGCCCGACCGCTTTGCGCGTACGCTCGAAGCGCAATTCGCTCAGATGTGGCGCGCGCACTGCGAGCAGCCGCAACGGATGCCTCATTCGATCTGAAGCACTGTGTCCGCCGCGAAGAATCCGGGGCGGACGATCTCAATCAGGAAAGCGGTTCGACTAGATGACGGCGATTGGCCGGTGCCGGGGCAGCCTACACCATCCCGTTCGCCCGCCTTGCCGTATCGAGCAGCGTATTGCGGACCTGCTGGAACATCTTCAAATAGTTCTGGCTGCCGTGCTCGATCGCGGCCGTCTTCAGCGCATCCAGCACGAGCAGATCGGCAGGATACGGGCTGACGATCGAGCCCGACATCGGCAGGCGCAGCGGATCGAAATGCCGTACGCGCCAATGCCGCTCGCCGAGCAATAGGAGGGAAACGACCCGCTCCTGAACGAATACCTTGGCCGGAACGAATCCGCTGGCATAGGGAATCGAGCTGTTCAGCAATTGCGCGAGAGCGCTCGTGCCGGCTTCGGCCACCGCGAACAGCACTTCGTTGACGGCCAGCCAACGTCGCCAAAACGGCGGCGTCGCCACGAAGTAATTGCAGAAGATCGTATGCCGCGAATCCATCACGGCGTTGTGCGGGTCGATGCCGGGCGCGACAAAGGCGACCGCTTGCTCGAAGACGGGCCAACTGTTCGCATGATTGGTCGCGGCCTGCTCGAATGCATTCAGATGTACCGCGCCCTGATCGAAAAACGGCGAGAAGCCGATGACGTCGATGTCGCGCGGAACCGTGGCGATGAACTCGTTGACTGCCTTCGCGTCGAGCGTGGTCTTTTTGCCGAACTTGGGGGAAAAGAACCCGTAAAGCGTGTTCTCGTCGAGCGTGTGCTTTTGCAAAAACGCGCGGATCGGCCAGTATTCGCGCCAATCGGGCCGCTGACCGCAATTGTCGAGCGGGATGAAACCGGGATCGAGTTGCGCTCGCGTCTCTTCCGAATAGAAGATCTGACGAATTTCGACGCGGCGGGGGCCGGCAAGGGGGCTCGACGGTAAATGCATGATCAATCTCGATCGATTAAACGTGGCGCGGCTACTGCAATCTACAGACTGCGCAGGCGCACGGCGGCGAGTAGATAGTGTGCCACCGCGCGCGTGCCGGGAATGGCTCGAACAGCGCGGCATTTCCCGCCCAGTTTGGGCGCTGCTGCAACGGTGGCAAAAGCTCGTCCAAAAAATAAAGCCGCATTGCTGCGGCTTGAGGGTGACGCACCGCACTAGCTTTCATGCGGTTGTTCTTCGTTATCTCGTATAGCGTTCGGCGCGTATCGGCGCCGTTCAGCGCAGCTGTCCTGCTGCGAGATATTCGCGGGCCGCCGATACGCGCTGACGCGCATCGGTATGGTTCGCCGCAACGGCGTCGCGTGCGGCCGACGCCTTGTTCACGATCGATTCGTTCATCACCATGATCTCGTGGATCAACGCGAGCGCTTCATCCGTTTGCTCGGCTGCGAGCGACATCAAAAGCGGCGTACGTTCCTCGGCCAGATCGGCGGCGAACGCGAAGTCGCCGGCATCAAGCGCGGCGACGAGCGTGCGCGTCATCTCGTAGGCGCGCGAAAGAGATTCGTTCGACATGGCGGCGAACTCCTATTTCCAATACTTCGATTACGACGACTTGTTCAACGTGCCGGCGCTGCCGTTGCCGCCGAACAACTGATTCAGATAGGTCGTGTTGTTCTGCGTCTGGGACATGATCGTATTGAGCTGAGTGAATTCAGCCTGATACTGCGACGTCAGATTCGCTTGATACGCGGCCAAGCTCGATTGCGCCTGCTGTTGCGCCGTCAGGTCCGATTGCAGCGTCGTATTGCGCTGCGCGATCTGGCCCGTCACGGAGGTGGTGTAGGAACTGATGAACGAGCTCAATTGCTCGCCGATGCCGTTCGTGCTGTTGAACGTGTTCGACACCATCGATGGCGAAGACGCGAGCGTCGATTGCAAGGTCGACGAGCTCAGCGTGACCGTGCCGTCATCGTTCAAGTTCAAACCGAGCTGAGCAAGGCTGTACGTCGTACCGCCGACACTGACGCCGCTTGCCATGATCGAGGCGATCCCGTTGACGGCCGAGTTCAACATCGCGTCGCCGAGCAACGGGCCGGCGGCGTGTGAGGTCGAGTCGTACGAGGAAAGCGAGTTCACGGTCGAAATCCACGCGTTGTATGCCGTCGTGAAGTTCTGTAGCGTCGTCGTGATTGCCGACGTGTTCGTGGCGACGGAGAGCGTCTGCGACGTGCCGACGGAGGCCGACGTGAGACTAAGCGTGACGCCCGACAAAGCCGTGGTGACGTTATTGCTGGCGCTCGTGACCGCGTTGCCGCTGATCGTGAGCTTGGCGTCCTGACCGGCCGTGACTTGCGAGAAGTTGGCCGTGGCCATACCCGAGTCGACCGTAGGATCCGCGCTGACGGTGACGGTGTTGGCCGCACCCGTTTGCGTCGAAGTCAGCACCAAGTGCTGACCGTCGGTGGCCGTAACGACGGAAGCCGTCACGCCGGGGTTGTTCGATGCGCTGTTGATCGCCGAGGCGATGCCGGCGAGCGTATTGTTCGACGACGTCAATGCGACCGTCATCGTGCTCGAGCCGACAGCGATGTTCAGGTTGCCCGTGCCGAGCGTAGCGTTGCTCGCATAGGCTTTAGACGAAATTTGGTTCGCGGTGGCGATCTGCTGGACGCTGACCGAATACGAGCCCGCGGCCGCACCGGTTGAAGTCGTGGCGGTGATGCCGGAGCCGCTCATGGTGGCGGCGAGTTGCGAAAACGCGCTGCCGTCGGCGAGGCCGCCGAGCGAAGTCAGCAGGTTCGACATCGACGATTGCATAGAGCCGAGTGCGGACAACTGCGTGTTGTCGCTATTCACGGCGACTGCGATCGATTGCGCTTGTGCGGCGGTCGCACCCGTCACGAGCGCTGAAACCAGCGTGTTCACGTCGAGTTGCGAGTTCGTCACGCCGCTCAGAATGGACTGCGCTGCTTGCTGAAGGACCGAACTGGTGCTGCTCGAAGATACTGTGCTCATGCGAGGCTCCGTCTGTTGCCGCGGAAAGAGTAATCCAATGGATGCCGCCGATTGAAGCTGCGGCCAACTACCAATGCGTAGCGGGAGGCATGCCTCCCGCTGCGTTCACATCGTGTTGCCAGGCCCATGCGAGATAAAGCCTTCGTGTGGGCCGGGCCGCACGGCGAGATCGAACCGCACCTCGCCGCGCGCGACTCAAGCCTCTTACTGGAGGAGCTTGAGCACTTGTTGCGGCTGCGAGTTCGCTTGTGCGAGCACCGAGATACCAGCTTGTTGCAGCACTTGGGCCTTCGACAGGTTGGCCGTTTCTTGCGCGAAGTTGGCGTCTTGCAGTTGCGATTGAGCAGCCGACAGGTTGGTCGACGTCGTTTGCGTGTTCGTGATCGCAGCCGAGAACGTGTTTTGCGTTGCGCCCAGCGTTGCTTGGAAGTTGTTCACTTGCGACAGCGCTGCGTCGATTGCCGTGATCGCGTTTTGCGCGCCCGACGTCGTCGAGATGTCCACACCCGACACGCCCAGACCCGTCGTCGTCCACGACGTCGTGCCGAAGTTGGCCGTCAGCGTTTGGTTGGCGCTTGCGCCGATTTGGAAGTTCACGCTGCCCAGGCCGCCCAGCACGCTTTGGCCGTTGAACTGGGTTTGCGATTCAACGCGGTTAATTTCCGTCAGACGCGTCGTAACTTCCGTTTGCAGGTTCGCTTGAGCGGCCGTGCCGAGCGAGCCGTCGCCCGACTCAACTGCGAGCTGGCGGATACGTTGCAAGTTGGCAACCGTCGATGCGATCGCGCCGGAGGCGGTTTGCACCATCGAGATGCCGTCGTTCGCGTTTTGCACGCCTTGGTTCAGCGCGTTGATCGAAGCTTGTTGCGTCGTGACGATCGCGAGACCTGCCGCATCGTCAGCCGCGCTGTTGATGCGCTTGCCCGACGAGAGACGGTTGATGGCTTGCGACAGGGCGCCTTGCGAACCTTCGAGGTTCGTTTGCGTCTGCAGCGACAGAATGTTGGTGTTGATGTTCAGCATTTTGCTTTCCTCGTTTGGAAATACGTCCAGGGACTTGGCTGGTTCGGGGTTCGGCGTCGCGCTTTCGCGAGTGGCGCTGCCCGCCTGTCCTGGTTGTCGGCGAGGGTGGGAAAAAACTTTAGGGAGCGAACGACGAATTCATGTGTTTTAACTCCCAAATCGCCTGGCGAGCCTTATGGAATAAGGCTCAAAAGAAAAACTAAACGTTTGCGAAATCGTTGCGGCGAGCACGCGTGAGGGGGTGAAAGCGATCGAAAAAAGGTGCTCGGACGCATAAGGAATCGACCCCGAGGCATGCGCGCGACGTCCCTATGAGGAGAACGGGCCGATCGCGGTATTTTGTTGGGGCGTCGGTGAAGAGGGTGGTCCGCTGCGAGTTTACCTGCTATCATCGCGGGTCGAATTGAGATCGCTGCCGTTTTCATTTGAGATCTGCCGCCTTTCGTCGCACCAGCTTGGCCCATACGGCCCTGTCGCGTCGGGCTCGCGGTGCTTCGCGAGTGGTATTGGCAAAGGCAGGTTCAGCTCCGGCAGTCAAACGCGGCGTCGGCAACATGTGCCGGCCGGCGTGCGCGGTGAACTCTCCGCTCTCTCTTTTCAGGCCTGTCCGGCCATGTCAATGGCCGCACCGCCCATCATGAGGTGAGCGGCATGGCGGCGATACCGCCGGACCGGCGCGTGCGCGAAAGCGCGCTACGCATTTGAACGTAACTTTGGGAAATCCATGACGACCATTCTTCTGAAGGAAAACGAGCCGTTCGAAGTGGCGATCCGCCGCTTTCGTCGTGCCATCGAAAAGAACGGCTTGATCGCCGAACTGCGCGAGCGCCAATGCTACGAGAAGCCGACGGCTGTCCGTAAGCGCAAGAAGGCTGCTGCCGTGAAGCGCCTGCACAAGCGCCTGCGCAGCCAAATGCTGCCGAAGAAGCTGCACTAAATCTCGCGGCGCTGCCCAGATAGGGCGGCGCAGCTGGAAAGACGAACGGCGGTGGGCTTCGAAAGAAGCCACACCGCCGTTTGCATTGGGCGTTACCGGCGCGAGCCGGTGCGATCCGGGCTGATTTAGGCCGCGTGCTTCTCGAGCCGCACGGCGGATAAGGCGAATTGCCGTGCGATCGACGTGAGCCGTTCGCGCCACTCCCAGACTCCGAACGCGTCGTGCACGTTCTGTAGGCAACTGAGCAGACTGACGGTCGTCGGATCGTAGATGTTGATGCGCGCCTTAAGGAGCGCCTTCTTCAGCGCGGCGACACCGGCATCCATATAAGCGGGCACTGCCGTGGCCGGCTTATCGATGTAGCGAACCGGAACACCTTCCATCGCGCTCATATAGTCGCGCGGATGGATCAATTGTCCGATCGGGCAACCGCCACGATAACCGTGATAGGCGCCGCCGCCACGGGGCAGCAGCGCCGCTTGCCGTTGAGAGAACAGATGGTCGACCGCATGGTCGAACAGTTCCTGATGCGTACGGAAGTGCAAATTTTTCATGATCTTGATCGAGCTGCCGGGATGCAGCACATATTTCGTGGCTCGTGACTGCTATAACGGCTACGCTGGGAAAAATTGCAGGTTTTCTGGGATATTCCCTATGCCTTCTGCCTCGATCAAGCATTTTTTTGCCAGGTGTTGCGCGAAACTTACGCAGGGTCCCGTACGAGCCTCATGCAGCGGTCGTGCGCTTGGGCTTGGATTTGCGTTTGGCGAGCGCGGCGCAGCGCGCGCGTGAAGCACAGTTCGTTTGATGGTCGTTGACCATGCCGATGGCTTGCATGAACGCGTAACAGATCGTCGAGCCGACGAATTTGCAGCCGTAGCCTTTGAGCGCCTTGCTCAGCGCATCCGAGGCCGGCGTGGAAGCGGGCGCATGTTCTTTATAGAGCGCCCAATCGTTTTGTACGGGTTCGCCGCCCACGAACGACCAAACGAAATCGGCCAGCGAGCCGTGTTCCTCGCGAATGCGCAAAACGGCGCGCGCATTGACGACGGCCGCTTCGACTTTAGCGCGATTGCGCACGATGCCCGGATCTTGCAAGAGGGCTTCGATTTTCGTGGGTGTGAAACGCGCAACCGCTTCGACGTCGAAGTTATCGAACGCACGGCGATAGTTTTCGCGTTTGTTCAAAATGGTCGACCACGACAAACCGGCTTGCGCGCCTTCAAGTACGAGCATCTCGAACAAATGGCGCTCGTCCCGGGACGGCACGCCCCATTCGGTGTCGTGATAGTGCTCGTCGGCAGCGGTTCTTACCCAGTTGCAGCGCTCGGTCATGGATACCTCTTGTGGCTCGGCGCGCGAGGCGCGGCCTGTGGATTATCGGGGGCCGCCCGCGTATGAAGCGTCGCGCCAACGCACGGCCATTGCAATTGCAGGCAAGCATAGCGGATCGCCCGAAAGCGGCAACTCGGCCGTTCGGGAGATTGGCGGCGCAGCTCGAAGCCGATAATCTTCGGGCGTTCGATATTTAAGCGAGGCGGCGTAATGCCGCGGGTGGCAAACATGGAAGCAACGCAGTATTGGCTTGGCGTCGACGGCGGCGGCACCGGCACGCGGGTGGTGCTGGCCGACGCGCGCGGTGTCGAACTCGGGCACGCGCTGGGCGGGGCCTCGGGGCTCGCGCTCGGGGTGTCCCGTGCATGGGCGGCGATCGAGGCGGCATGCGCCCAGGCCTTCGAATCGGCTGGATTGACACTGGACTGGGCGCACAGCGCGCTCGGTTGTGGGCTCGCCGGCGTGAACAACCGCGATTGGCTGGCCGAATTCGTCGCGAGCGCGCCGAAGCTCGCGGCGCTCGACGTGCAAAGCGATGCCTATACGACGCTGCTTGGGGCGCACGGCGGTGAGCCGGGTGTCGTCGTCGCCGTCGGGACGGGCAGTATCGCCGCGGTGCTCGACCGCGACGGGAGCAGCAACGTTGCAGGCGGCTATGGGTTTCCGTCAGGCGACGAAGCGAGCGGTGCATGGCTTGGGCTGCATGCGGTCGTTCACGCACAGCGCGCGCTCGATGGCCGGGTTCGGCCCGATGCATTCTCGGACGCGCTACTCGCGCGGATGGGGGCGGGCGATCGCGACGGGCTTGTCGTCTGGCTTTGCGAGGCCAACCAGACGGCCTACGCGGCGCTCGCGCCGGTCGTGCTCGATCATCGCACTCACCCTGTGGCCGCTGCTCTGCTCGCGCAAGCGGGCCGGGACATCGCCCAGCTCGTCGATGCGCTCGACGCATCGGGACAGTTGCCCGTCGCGCTCTGCGGCGGGTTGGCCGCGCCGCTTGCCGAATATGTGCCGGATTCGCATCGCGCCCGGCTGCGCGCGCCGCTCGCCGATTCGGCGCACGGGGCTTTGACGCTTGCGCGACGCGCGAATGCGGCCGCCGCGCAAGGTTCGGGCGGGGCGGCATAAAATAGCGGCCGTATCCTCGTTTTTCTCACCGCTCACCCATCGCTTTGTTTTCCGCCATGTATAAGCTTGTCGCCACCGATCTCGATGGAACGCTACTGAACAGCAATCATCAGTTGGACCCGTTCACAGTGGCAACCGTGCGCCGGCTCGAGCAATCCGGCGTTCAATTCGTGATCGCGACCGGCCGTCATTACTGCGACGTCGCCGGCATTCGAGACATCCTGGGCATTCGCTCGTATCTGGTGACGTCGAACGGCGCGCGCGTGCATGCGCCCGACGACACCGTCGTCCACGCGCGCGATCTGCCGAGCGAGGTCGTGCGCCGGCTCGTGCAGCCGGAAATCGTCGGAACGCACGGGCGCGTGATCGTCAATCTATTCGCGGACGACGCTTGGTACATTGATCGCGATGCCCCCGAACTGTTGGCTTTTCACCAAGACTCGGGCTTTCGCTACCGGGTGATCGATACGCTCGCGCACGACGGCGGCGATGTCGCGAAGGTGCTTTACATCGGCGAAGCCGCCGATCTCGCGCGAATCGAGGCCCGCTTGCAGCAAGAATTCGGCGATACGCTTTATGTCACCTATTCCTTGCCCGATTGCCTCGAGGTGATGACCGCGAACGTATCGAAAGGGCGTGCGCTGCAAGTCGTGCTCGAGCGCCTCGAGATCGATGCCTCGCATTGCGTCGCCTTCGGCGACAACATGAACGATATCGATTTGCTCGAGACCGCCGGGCATCCGTTCATGATGAACAATGCCAATCCCAATCTGATCACGCGGCTACCGAACGTGCCGCGGATCGGGAACAACTTCGAGGCCGGCGTTGCGCATCATTTGCGCAAATTGTTCTCGATCGCCGACGAACTCACGCCGAGTTGAGTTCGGTGCATCGGCGATTCGCTCAGCGTGCGGCGGCCGGCGCCGCATCGGGCAATGCCGCGCACGGGCAATCCGCGGAGCGCCCGTCGAGTCCTTCGCGATCGAGCGAAAAGGTGGCGTGCGGCATCGTGCTTTGCGGATCCCAATCGAGCTTCACGACATAAATACTGTCGAAATCGCCGCTGCGCCAATGCGGCACTTTTTGCCCCGCGTCGCCGTATTGCGTCACGATCTCCTGCACCAGATCCTCGATTTCATGATGCTCCCAAGCCGCAACGATTAGCTTGCCCGCTTGCTCCGGCTTCACGAGTTCTTGTTTCAGTGCATCGATTTGCGCATATCCGTAGGTTGTGTCGACGGGCAAGCCGAATTGGATTGCCGTCGGCTCGATCGTCGCCAATGGACGGACATAGTCGTATCGCACCCCGGCGTCCTCCTTTCGTATAGAAGGATTCGGCGCATAGATTGCATTGGGCTTGCCGAATTTTGCCGCGACGACCGCGGGCAAGGCCAATGCGCGATTCAGGCCTTGGCAGTCGAGTTGCCCATAACCGCCGGCAGGCTTTTCGCCGTGCCGGACGAATACGAGCGTTTCCGTCCGCGCCGATGCGCCCGATGCCGCGAATGCGCTGGATGCGCCCGACAGGCTTGAGAGAAGGGCGGCGGCAGCTGCGGCAAAGACGAGCGCGCGTTCGGTGCGGCCACGATATCGCCTATCGAATAGGCGGCGGCTTTGCCGATTCGTGGTTGATTCGCTATTGCAATGAGAGCGAGGGCCCATGGTGAGGCATCCTTTCCATAAGGCGCGGCGAACCCGGAATGGGCCCTTAATCGCAAGCCGATTCTAGCAGCGGCCCAGGCTCGCGCATCGAGCCCGCTTCTTGCTGCACGCTTGGTGTCGCATTATTTCGGAATGCTAACGACCTAGAAGGTAGGGTGCGGGTTCGTTTCGACGCGGGAGACAAATGGCCAATGGCGAGTAGCGAATGGGGAATACCCCGAGCTATGCGTTCTTATTCGTTGTTTGTTACGGCCCGTTACGGCATCGGCCTATGTCGAGCGGGATTCACGCCCCATTGGCGTGCGCGGGAGGCGCGGCTATTCGATCGAATATGAGGGATTACGCACTGTGAACGTGCTTTTAAGAATTATCATACGATTTCGTGGCATATCGGGTAAATTCGGCATTGCCAGTGACGTTCGTTCCGACTAACCTCGGAGCAACATGTTTTTCAATCAAGGGAGACCACGATGTCCCAATACGCGGAACTGAAGGCGCAGATCGCCAAACTGCAAGCTCAAGCAGACGAGGCACGCCGTGCCGAAGTCGCGAATGTAATTACGGAAATCAAGCAAAAGATCGTGGAGTTCGGTCTGACCGCCCATGACCTCGGCTATGCCGAAGGCGCGCGGCGCGGCCGTCCGCCGAAGAAGGCACCGTTGCCGCCGAAGTACCAAGACCCGAAATCGGGTAGCACGTGGAGCGGCCGCGGTAAGCCGCCCAAGTGGATCGCCGGAAAAAACCGCGATCGCTTTCTTATCGCTCAATAAGGTTTAGCCGAGGTTAGACCGGTTGCCGATGCGGCTTGCCGGCGCTGCGTCACCGGCTCGAGTCAATCGAACTAGCCCTCGGGGCTGCTGTTGAATCGAGCCGGTTTCGATGCGAAACAAAGGCATAGGCGCCTGGCAATGGCGAAGACGTTTTTTTCCGAATTTTTTTACGTCTCTAATTGATGGCTTACGATTCCATTCAAGCCGCATCGTCGCTTTGACGCATTCGGGTTATCCCGCGGCGACGCTGCGCAGATGGGTTCGTCCGGCGCCTTGCTCGAGTAGCGTTTGATAGCATTTCACGTAGTTGCGCGCCATGGTATGAGCGGTGAAGCGCCGCTCGAATTGCGCGCGAATTTCGTCGCGGGAGAGTTCGTCGAGGTGCTCTAACGCCGCTACGGCGCCTTGGACGTCCTCGACGATATAGCCCGTCACGGCATGATCGATCACTTCAGGCACCGAGCCGCGATTGAAGGCGATCACGGGGGTGCCGCAGGCCATTGCCTCGATCATGACGAGACCGAACGGTTCGCACCAGTCGATCGGGAATAGCAGCGCTTTGGCGCGGGAGAGAAATTCGGGTTTGCGCGCTTCGTCGATCTCTCCGACGAATTCCACATGCGCTTGCGAAAGCAAAGGCTCGATCTCTTGCTTGAAGTAGTCGCGATCGACCTTGTCGATCTTGGCCGCGATCTTCAGCGGCAGCCCGCTCATGGCCGCGATCTTGATCGCGGTGTCCACCCGCTTCTCAGGGCAGATCCGTCCTAAGAACGCCAGATACTCAGGCTCGCAGTGGGGCTGCGGCGTAAGTAAATGCTCCGGCAGGCCGTGATAGACGGTGTCCCGCCAGCATGCTTGCGGCAAAGGCATGCGTTGCGATTGCGAAATCGAAATGACGTTCGCCTGCGAAAACGTGTCGAAGACGGGTTGGAGCTCAGGTAAATCGAGCCGTCCGTGCAATGTCGTCACGGCCGGCGTACTCGCATCGGCGAACAGCGAAAACGGCAAATAATCCAAATGGAAATGCAGGACGTCGAAGTCTGCCGCGACGCGGCGCACTTTTTCGAGCAGCAGCATATGCGGCGCAAGCGGATCCCGGATCGTCGGGTCGAGCCGCAACGCGCGGGGCCATGCCGCATCCAGTTTGGCCGACGTAATCGAATCGCCGCTTGCGAACAACGTGACGTCGTGTCCGAGCTCGACAAGCGCGTCGGTCAAATACGACACGACGCGTTCGGTGCCGCCGTAAAACTTCGGCGGTACGGCTTCGTAAAGCGGCGCGATTTGAGCGATTCGCATGGGTCGTTCTCCTTTCGAGCGGGCGTGATTACGTAGGGGCGCAGCGTTGCCGCCGGCCATCCCCGGGCTGCCTTGCCATTATCGGGAACGAGGCACGGCCCTCTGAGCGGGTTTTCAAAGCCTTAATCCTTGTTACAGCCCGAAACAGCAAGTACTGCCTGATTTCGTGCATTTCGGTAAAAACACGCACTCCCATTTTTGGGCGGCCGGCATTTGTTGCGGCGTGATGACGCGGCTTTCTATAATTCAAACCGTGTGCAGCGGCGCAACGCCGCCTCCTTGAGCGTTTCTCGTGCCTGCTCCCCGCCCGCGCGCCGCCTCGCCCGCAGACCCGCGCCGGCGCTCAATGTCAGAAAAATTCCTACACGCTTTCAAGACATTTCCGGCATGTCCCGGCGGTGCTCTTCCTATTTCCACCCTTTTTACAATTCGACACAATTTGCTCAAGACCAGAGAGCGGTGGCATCGCGCATCGACAAAGCGCGCAGCCGAGCAAACGTTTCCGGGCCACCGAGCCTTGCATTGGGACTCGCGCGCAAGTGCTGCTGCACGCGCCAGAGTCGACACTATCGATTGACCGGGGGAATCATGAGCGCCACAAGCGAAATGCTCAGCGAGATCAAAGAAGTCAATCTCTCGTATCTGTTGCTTGCGCAACGCCTGTTGCGAGAGGACAAGGCGATGGGCATGTTCCGCATGGGTATCAACAATCAGTTGGCCGATGTGCTTGCCAACCTTTCGTTCGCACAGACGGTGAAGCTTGCCGCCTCCAACCAACTGCTTTGCCGCTTTCGTTTCGACGACCACGCCGTGCTCTCGGCGCTCGCCGACAAAGGCAAGGCCGCATCGCTTACGGGCTCGCACAGCGCCATTTTGATGGCGAGCCAGCCGGTGGAATCCGTCAGTTGACGGCTCGGACTCACACGAGCCGGCTCGAGCGCGAGCCCGCTTACCTATCAGCCATCAGTTAAGCGGGGCAAACGGCCGATATGGCAACCAAGAGCGTCGTGCTCGAAGTCAAGGAAATCACCTTGGCGATCGAGCTGATCGAATTGGGCGCGCGCCTGCAATTGCTCGAAGCGGAAACGAGCTTGTCGCGCGACCGGCTCATCAAGCTATACAAGGAATTGAAAGGGGCGTCGCCGCCCAAGGGCATGCTGCCGTTCTCGACCGATTGGTTCATGACCTGGCAGCCGAACATCCATTCGTCGCTTTTTTACAATATTTACCGGTTCATGGCCGAGCACGGCGGGTGCGAAAGCATTCAGTCGATCGTGAAAAGCTACCGGTTATACCTCGAGCATACGGCGCTGAACGGCGACGAGCCGCTTTTAAGCCTCACTCGCGCTTGGACGTTAGTACGTTTCTTCGAATCGGAGATGCTGCAACTGACGTCGTGCTCGCGTTGCCGCGGGCAATATGTCGCCCATGCGCACGATCCGCAGCACGGCTTCGTCTGCGGACTTTGCCAACCGCCCTCGCGGGCCGGCAAGACCAAGAAATCCGCCGCCGCCAAGGCTGGACAAGGCGCCGCGGACGACGGCCCGGACGTCGCGGAACTGGCCGCCTAGCCTCAAAGGCGGCCAACCGGGGTGCGGGCCGGTCGCGGCCCCGCCCGCCAGCTTCGCCGGCCGCGCATCGCGGGTCTCGGCGTCCTGGTTTACGCGACGTCACCGATCCCTTTTTCCCCCCAAAGTTTTCGGCCTACCTGCCGTAAACCAGATTAACGACGGTCTCCCCGTCGCTCTTGTGAGGACCCGGCAGTGCTGATTTTCGTTGGAACACTCGTAACCGTGTTGTCCGTCTTCGGCGGCTATGCGCTCGCGGGCGGCCATCTAGGCGCGCTAGTGCAGCCCGAAGAGGGGCTCATGATCGCCGGCGCCGGGGTCGGGGCGTTCATCCTGGGTAACGGGATGAAGACGATCAAGGCGACCATCAAACTGCTGCCGACGCTCTTCAAGGGCTCCAAGTATACGAAGGACGTATACATGGAACTCATGGCGCTGCTTTACGTTTTGCTTGCAAAGGCGCGCAAAGAAGGGACGTTGACGCTGGAAGCCGATATCGACGACCCCGAAAAGAGCCCGATTTTCACGCAATACCCGAAGATTCTCGCCGATCATCATATCGTCGAGTTTCTCACCGACTACCTGCGGTTAATGGTGGGCGGCAATATGAATGCGTTCGAGATCGAAAGCCTCATGGACGAGGAGATCGAGACGCACCACGCCGAGGGCGAGGGCCCGGCGCATGCGCTGATGCGCGTGGGCGATGCGATGCCCGCATTCGGGATCGTGGCCGCCGTGATGGGCGTGGTCCATACGATGGCGTCGGCCGACAAACCGCCCGCGGTGCTCGGCGCGATGATCGCCCAGGCGCTGGTCGGCACGTTCCTCGGCATTTTGCTTTCGTACGGCCTGATCGGGCCGCTCGCGAGCCTCGCGGAGCAGCGCGTGGCCGAGTCGACGAAGATGTTCCAGTGCATCAAGGTCACGATTCTCGCTAGCCTGAACGGCTATGCGCCGGCGATCGCCGTGGAATTCGGCCGTAAGGTCCTCTTCTCGCCCGAGCGGCCTTCGTTCGCCGAGCTCGAAGAGCACGTGCGTCGCGTCAAGGCAAAGTAAGCGGCAAGGCAAGGCAAACGAGGACAGCGCCCCATGACTAAAGGCAAGGACCGGGCAATCGTCGTCAAACGCGTGGCGCCCTCGAAGAAGGGGCACCACGGCGGTGCGTGGAAGCTCGCTTACGCGGACTTCATGACCGCGATGATGGCGTTCTTTCTGTTGATGTGGCTGCTGAGCGCGGTCACGCCGGTGCAATTGAAGGGCATCGCCGAATACTTCAACCAGCCTTTGAAGGCGGCCTTGCTCGGCAGCGGACAACGCAGCGCGCAGGAGTCGAGCATCATCGAAGGCGGCGGCCGCGACATTTCCACGGAGATGGACGGCGTGACGCGCCGCTCCGACGGAACGACGGCGCAGGCGACGCACTCGGCCACGAAAGCCGACGACGAGGCGATGAACCAGCTCCAAGGCGCGCTCGAGCGTCGCGAGCAAGTGCGGTTGCACGATCTACAGGTCAAGCTGATGGCCGCGATCGAGGCCAATCCCGCGCTGCGCCAGTTCAAACAACAAATTCGGATCGATTCGACGCTGCAAGGCCTGCGCATCGAAATCGTCGATACCCAAAAGCGGCCGATGTTCGCAACGGCCAGCGACGAAGTCGAGCCTTACATGCGCGACATCTTGCGCGCCATCGGCGAGACGCTGAACGACGTGCCGAACAGCATCGTCGTCCAGGGGCATACGGATGCCGTGCCGTACGCAGGCGGCGGCAAGGGCTACAGCAACTGGGAGCTCTCGGCCGATCGTGCGAACGCGTCGCGGCGCGAGCTGATCGCGGGCGGCATGGACGAAGCCAAGGTGATGCGCGTGTTGGGGCTCGCCTCGACGCAGAACCTGAACAAGGCCGATCCGCTCGATCCGGAGAATAGACGCATAAGTATCATCGTTCTCAACAAAAAGTCCGAGGACGCGCTGATGCATGATGACACGACGGCAACGACGCTGTCGGACAACGCGGCGAGCGCCGCGCCGATCGTCGGCAAGATCGCGCCGGGCGCGGCGCCTTCGGTTGGCGCGGCGAAACCGGCGGCTGCGGCGGCCAACGTCGCCGCACCCGCGGCGGCGAAATGAACATGCGCGCGCAAGCCGCCCAAGCTTGGGCCGGGCGCGCGGCGAACGCGAGTGCGGTGTGAGGCATTCATGATCAGAAACATTTTGGCGATCGACGATTCGGCCGCGATGCGCGAAATCCTCGCGGCGACGCTGCGCACGGCCGGCTACGAAGTGACCGTGGCGGCCGACGGCGACGAAGGGCTCGCGAGCGCGCTGGCGAGCACGTTCGATCTCGTGTTGACGGACCAATACATGCCCAAGCGCAGCGGGCTCGACGTGATCGCGGCGCTGCGCTCGCAACCCGCTTACGCGGCCACGCCGATTTTCGTGCTGACGACCGAGGACGGCGTCGCATTCAAGGACGCGGCGCGGGCGGCAGGCGCGACGGGCTGGATCGAGAAGCCGCTCGATCCGGATACGTTGACGGAACTCGTCGACGCTCTCAATGCGTAGGGTGCACGCGCGAGGCGACGACAACGAACGGCGGCGACGCACGCAACTAGCGAAGGCGGCGCCCCTAGGCAACAGATAGGGCATTTGCGACGCCGCGCGCGCGCATGCACATGGATAGACAACGCGCTACCTGCGAAGCACGACTCTTAGCGGTGATTGAAGCATGACACTCGACATTACCCAGTTTTATCAGACGTTCTTTGACGAGGCGGACGAGCTGCTCGCGCAAATGGAGCAGCTCCTACTCAACTTGGACGTCGGCACCCCCGATCCGGAGGATCTGGCGGCCATTTTCCGCGCGGCCCACTCGATCAAGGGCGGTGCGGCGACGTTCGGCTTCACGGCGCTGACCGAGACGACGCACATTCTCGAATCGCTGCTCGATCGCGCGCGCAACAACGAGTTGACGCTGCGCAAGGACATGATCGACACGTTCCTTGAAACGAAGGACGTCTTGGCCGACCAGCTCGCCGCGTATCGCGCGAGCGCCGAGCCCGATGCCGCCGCCGCCAGCGCGATCTGCGCGAAGCTCGAACGGCTGCGCGACGAGGGCAACGGCGCGCCCGCCGCGGCCGCACCTGCTCCCGCTCCCGCCGAGGCGGCGCCGAGCGCGCCGGCCGTGGTCGAGCATCCGAGCGGCACGCCCGAGCACGTGGTCGAGCAAGCCGTCGAAGTCGCCCACGGCTCCACGGCGGCGGCCGCGAGCGAATCGAACAAAGAAGGACCTCACCTGAAAGTTACGCTACGGGGGGTGGGGGAGAAGGACCAGGCGCTCCTAATCGAAGAATTGGGTAACCTGGGTCACATCGTCGGACAGGTGAAGAGCGGCGGCGACTTGATCGTCTACCTCGAGACCGACGTGCCGTCCGACGACATTACCGCCGTGTGCTGTTTCGTGATCGACGAAAGTCAGATCGTGCTCGGCCGCGGCACGGCGCCCGGCGCCGGCGAAGAGCCTGCGGCAGCGGCGGCAAGTACGCCTGCTGCCGCTGCGCCCGCCGCACCGGCGCCCGCACCGGCAGCGCCTGCCGCACCCGCGGCCAGCGCGCCGGCGGCACCTGCGGCTGCGCCCGAGCCCAAGGCCGAACCGGCCAAGAGCGTCGTGGCCAGCGCACCGGCGCCGGCCGGCGAGGACAAGAAGGCGCGTCCGGCCGCGGCTGCGGCCGGCGCCGAAGGCAGCTCGATCCGAGTGGGCGTCGAAAAGGTCGATCAACTGATCAACCTCGTGGGTGAGCTTGTCATCACGCAAGCGATGCTCGCGGAAACGACGAGCACGTTCGATCCCGCGCTGCACGATCGTCTTTACAACGGCATGGCGCAGCTCGAGCGCAACGCGCGCGATCTGCAAGAGGCCGTGATGTCCATCCGGATGATGCCGATGGACTACGTTTTCAGCCGTTTCCCGCGTCTCGTACGAGATCTCGCGGCCAAGCTAGGCAAGGAAGTGGAGCTCGTCACCTTCGGTCAAGCGACCGAACTCGACAAGAGCCTCATCGAGCGGATTATCGATCCGTTGACCCACCTCGTGCGCAACAGCCTCGACCACGGTATCGAAACGGTCGAAGCGCGGCGTGCGGCGGGCAAGGACGGCACGGGCCAACTCGTGCTGTCGGCGGCGCATCACGGCGGCAACATCGTGATCGAGGTGTCGGACGACGGCGCGGGTCTGCGCCGCGACAAGATTCTCGCCAAGGCCATGAAGCAAGGCATGCAGGTGAGCGAGTCGATGTCCGACGAGGAAGTTTGGAACCTGATCTTCATGCCGGGCTTCTCGACGGCGGAGCAGGTGACGGACGTCTCGGGCCGCGGCGTGGGGATGGACGTCGTGAAGCGGAACATCCAATCGATGGGCGGCCACGTCGAGATTACCTCGCACGCGGGCAAGGGCACGACGACGCGAATCATCCTGCCGCTGACGCTCGCGATCTTGGACGGCATGTCGGTGAAGGTCGGCAGCGAAATCTTTATCTTGCCGCTGAACTTCGTCATGGAGTCGCTGCAACCGGTGGCCGAGGACATCTACACGGTGGCCAACGGCGAGCGCGTGGTACGCGTGCGCGGGGAATACCTGCCGCTCGTGGCGCTGCATGAAGTGTTCTCGGTCGACGGCGCGCGCACGGAGCCGACCCAAGGCATCGTGACGATCATGCAAACCGAGGGCCGCCGCTTCGCGATGCTGATCGACGAGCTCGTCGGCCAGCAGCAGGTGGTCGTGAAGAACCTTGAGACGAACTACCGCAAGGTGCGCGGCATTTCGGCAGCGACGATTCTCGGCGACGGCAGCGTCGCGCTGATCGTGGATGTGGCGGCATTGAACCGTGAAAGCCGTGCATCGCACGGCGCAATGAATTTTTCGTAATTCCCAACCGTTTGGGGGCTAACGTGGCAGAAGTCCAATCCAATACCGCGAACGGTTTGACCGTCGCGGGTAGCCGTCGCGATGCGCTGCAAGCCGACGCGACCGGTCAAGAGTTCCTGATCTTCACGCTCGGCGCGGAAGAGTACGGGATCGACATCCTGAAGGTGCAGGAGATTCGCGGTTACGACAGCGTGACGCGGATCGCCAACGCACCGGAGTTCATCAAGGGCGTCATCAACCTGCGCGGCATCATCGTTCCGATCGTCGACATGCGGATCAAGTTCCACTTGGGCCGCGTCGAGTACGACCATCAAACGGTCGTGATCATTTTGAACGTCGCGCATCGCGTCGTCGGCATGGTCGTGGACGGCGTGTCGGACGTGCTGACGCTGACGGCGGATCAGATCATGCCCGCGCCCGAATTCGGCGCGACGTTGACCGCCGAATATCTGACGGGCCTCGGCACGGTCGAAGGCCGCATGCTGATCCTGATGGATATCGAAAAATTGATGGTCAGCAAGGAAATGGCACTCATCGAAGCGTTCGCGCAGTAAGGCTGCGGGCTCGAGTGCACCCCACCGGAGATTTATGATGTTGCAGAACTGGTCGATCCGCACGACGTTGACGGCCATCGGCGCCGTGTTCGTCGCGCTGACCGTCGCGGTCGGCGTGCTTGGGCTCACCGCGCTTTCGAGCGCGAATCGTTCGCTCGATACGCTTGCGCGCGGCGATTTGCCTTCGATCCACGCGCTCGACGACGCAGGCAGCTACTTGCTGCGTTCGCGCGTCGCGCTCGATCGCTTCCGTGCGCTTTCGGAGGCGAACAACGCAGACGAAGCGAAGAAGGTTCTCGCGCGCGCGCAAGAGCTGCTCGCTTCGTCGAACCAAGCTTGGCAAACCTTCATGAGCGCGCCGAAGGACGGGCTCGATCAGTCGCTCGTCGATGCGCTTAATACGCAGCACGATGCGCTGTTGCATGAAGGGGTCGAGCCGGAATTCGCGGCGGCGCAGGCGGGCGATCTCGCCGGCTATCACGCGATCGCCGACACGAAGATCAGCCCGATGTTCGTGGCATTCGACAACGCGGCGGCGCGCGTGCTCAAGGACCGGCAAGAGCATGCGGAGGCGTTGCACGCCCAGTCGTCGGCGCACGTGAGCTTGATGAGTTCGCTGATCATCGCCTTCGCCGTGCTGGCGATCGTGCTGGTGATTTTCGTGCGCTTCGCGCTGCGCGGGCTGATCGTCCAGCCGATCAACGATGCCGTCTCGCACTTCGAGCACATCGCGAACGGCGACTTGACGCGCACGGTGCGCGGGGCCGGCACCAACGAAATCGGTCGGCTCTACGCGGGTATCGTCCGCATGCAGCAGGCGATGACGGCGATGGTCAAGGCCGTACACGCCGGGACGGAGTCCATCGACGTCGGCGCGCGCGAAATCTCGATCGGCAATACCGATCTCTCGCAACGCACAGAAGAGCAAGCCGCCTCGCTGCAACAAACGGCAACGAGCATGGGCCAGCTCACCGGCACCGTGCGCCAGAACACCGAAAACGCACGCCAGGCGAGCCAGCTCGCGATCAATGCGTCCGATATCGCGGTGCGCGGCGGCGACGTCGTGAGCCAAGTGGTCACGACGATGCAAGACATCGCGGCGAGCTCGGGCAAGGTCGTCGACATCATCGGCGTGATCGAGGGCATCGCGTTCCAAACGAACATTCTCGCGTTGAACGCAGCCGTGGAAGCGGCGCGGGCAGGCGAGCAAGGCCGCGGCTTCGCCGTGGTCGCGGGCGAAGTACGAAGCCTCGCACAGCGCAGCGCAGGGGCCGCCAAGGAAATCAAGGCGCTGATCGGCGACTCGGTGGACAAAGTGGCGAGCGGCTCCGAACTCGTGGGCCGCGCCGGCACGACCATGGACGAAATCGTTCAAGCCGTGCGCCGCGTGACCGATATCATGGGTGAGATCAGCGCAGCCTCGGAAGAGCAATCCACGGGGATCGAAGGCGTGAATCGCGCCCTCACGCAGATGGACGACGTGACGCAGCAAAACGCCGCGCTCGTCGAGCAGGCGGCCGCGGCCGCGGCATCGCTCGAGGAGCAGACGCGCCAACTGAAGTCGATCACTGCGCAGTGGCGTATCGACGGCACGCACGCGCCGGCGGCTCAGCTCGCACGCACCGCGGCCAAGCCCGCCGCGAAATCGAGCGCAGCCGTCACGCACAAGAAGCCCGCGATGTCGCGCACGTCGGCCAGCTCGAGCGCACCGCGCTTGATGCGCCCGGCGGTCGAGGTCCCGCATGCGGCAGCCGCGCCGAGCGCACCGGCCGCAGCACCGGCGGTAACGGCCGAGCCGGTCGCTCCGGTCGCGAAGAGCGTCCCGGCAGCGAAGAGCGCTCCGGCTGCGAAGAGCGCTCCGGCTGCGAAGAGCGTGCCGCCGGTTGCGGCTAAGCCGCTCAAGCCGGCGGTGAGCGTTAGCGCGGCAGCGAGCAAGTCGGACGACGACTGGGAAACGTTTTAAGGCGGTGGCGCGCTTGAACAAGGCGCGCTGCCAGTAGGAAAGGCAAAGAGCATGTGGCGTTTCGGCACCCCGCCCGCGATCGGGCAACTCGATGCGCCGCGCGGGCCCACGCGCGGACGGGGAGCGTCAAACGCTAGGCGCGCGAGCGTCCGTGCCGGTGGCCGGTGCATCGTCGCACCGGCGCTCGCCGGCCATCACGAAGTGAGAGAAGCACCATGACGACAGCGCGCGCATTCTTCCGGCCCGAGCGGGCCGAGCCCGGCGGTCTCGGCGATCGTGCCGACGACCGGCCGGGCGTTGCCGACCGGTCCGGTTTCGCGGATCGCGATTTCGAATTCACCTCCGCCGATTTCGCCCGGATCCGCGAGCTCATCCACCGGCGCGCCGGCATTTCGCTGTCCGAACACAAGCGCGACATGGCCTATAGCCGTCTCGCCCGGCGTCTGCGCGCACGCGGTCTCGACAGCTTCCGTCGCTATCTCGACTTGCTCGAAGCGGAGAACAGCGCCGAGGAGTGGGAGGCGTTCACGAACGCTTTGACGACGAACCTGACGGCCTTCTTCCGCGAATCGCATCACTTTCCGATCCTCTCGGAATTCGTGAAGCGTCGCCAACAGCCGGTCTCGATCTGGTGTTCGGCGGCTTCGACCGGCGAGGAGCCGTACACGATTGCGATGACGCTCGTCGAGGCGCTCGGCGAGTCGCAGGCGCGTCAGGCGACCATTCTCGCAACCGATCTCGATACCCAGGTGCTCGCGAAGGGCGAGGCGGGCGTCTACTCGTTCGACCAGGTCAAGCAACTGAGCCCCGAGCGTCTGAAGCGCTTCTTCTTGAAAGGCACCGGCCCGCATGCCGGCTTGGTGAAAGTGCGTCCGGAATTGCGCTCGATGATTCGCTTCGCGCAGCTCAATCTGACGGATGCCGATTACGGGCTGCGTCAGCAGTTCGACGCCATCTTTTGCCGCAACGTGATGATCTACTTCGACAAGCCGACGCAGTCGCAAGTGCTCTCGCGTTTCGAGCCGCTCGTGAAGCCGGGCGGGCTCTTGTTCGCCGGTCACTCCGAGAACTTCACCTACGTCACGCAGGCGTTTCGTTTGCGTGGCCAGACAGTGTACGAACTTGCGCGCGACGCGCAGGCGGGCGGCCGCGCATCGCGCTCCCAAGCGCACCAGGAGGTGACGGTATGAGTGCGCTGCCGATCGCGACCAATTTGTACTTCGACAATCACTTCGGCCGGCGCGGCGTGAAGCTGTTGCCGAACGAGTTCTATACGACGCGCGAGGACATGGTGCTCGTCACCGTGCTCGGTTCGTGCGTGGCGGCGTGCATCCACGATCGCACGGCCGGTATCGGAGGCATGAACCATTTCATGCTGCCCGACGACGGCGAGCAGCCGAATCAGGCCGCGTCCGATTCGATGCGTTACGGCGCATACGCGATGGAAGTGCTCATCAACGAACTGATTAAAATGGGCGGCCGCCGCGAGCGTTTCGAAGCGAAGGTGTTCGGCGGGGCTGCCGTGCTCGCGGGAATGACGACGATCAACATCGGCGATCGCAATGCCGAGTTCGTCCGTCGTTACCTCGGGCTCGAGAAGATCCGCATCGTCGCCGAGGATTTGCAAGGCGTGCATCCCCGCAAGGTCGCCTTTATGCCCACTACGGGTCAGGCGATGGTGAAGAAGTTACGGTTGCAGCAGGACCCGACCGTGGCCGAGCGCGAACAGGCGCTCGCCAAGCAAGTGGAGCAAGCGCGGGCGGCCCGTCACGCTCGCGCGGCGCGCGCGACCGGCCATGCCGAGCTCTTCGCAACGAACGGCCAGGCGCAAAAGCCGCGTATCGAGCTGTTCGGCGCGCCCGCCGCTAAAACACGTTTGGAGATCGTGCGCGGCACGACTCCGATCAACAGCGCCAAGACCGTAGAGGAGGCGTAGTACCTGTGCAGAAAATCAAAGTATTGTGTGTCGACGACTCGGCGCTGATTCGTAGCTTGATGACAGAGATCATCAACAGTCAGCCCGACATGATGGTCTGCGCGACGGCGCCGGACCCGCTCGTCGCACGCGAGCTAATTAAGCAGCATAACCCCGACGTGCTGACGCTCGACGTCGAAATGCCCCGCATGGACGGGCTCGATTTCCTCGAAAAGCTGATGCGGCTGCGGCCGATGCCGGTCGTCATGGTGTCCTCGCTGACCGAGCGCGGTTCGGAAATCACGCTGCGCGCGCTCGAGCTCGGCGCGGTCGATTTCGTGACCAAGCCGAAGGTCGGGATTCGGGAAGGCATGCTCGACTACGCCGAAAAGCTCGCCGATAAGATTCGGGCTGCCGCGCGCGCTCGGGTGCGGGCCCGCTCCGCCGCACAGGCTCCGGCCGCGGGTAGCAACGCGACGCACGCGGCGGTCGCACATGCACCGATGTTCAACAACCCGCTTGTCAGTACCGAGAAGCTGATCATCGTCGGCGCGTCGACGGGCGGTACCGAAGCGATCCGCGAAGTGCTCGTGCCGCTGCCGCCCGATGCGCCGGCTGTTTTGATCGCGCAACATATGCCGCCCGGCTTCACGAAGTCGTTCGCGCAGCGTTTGAACGGGCTGTGCCGGATTACGGTGAAAGAGGCGGAACACGGCGAGCGGGTGCTACCGGGCCACGCGTACATCGCGCCCGGCCATGCACATCTGTTGCTTGCGCGCAGCGGTGCCAACTATATCGCGCACCTCTCCGACGATCCGCCCGTGAATCGGCACCGGCCTTCGGTCGACGTGCTGTTCCGCTCGGCCGCCCAGCATGCCGGCAAGAACGCCATCGGCGTGATTCTGACGGGTATGGGACGCGACGGGGCAGCAGGATTGTTAGACATGAGAAATGCAGGCGCATACACTCTCGCGCAGGATGAGGCGAGTTGCGTCGTTTTCGGCATGCCGCGCGAAGCTATTGCGCTCGGCGGCGCCGATGAGGTCGCGCCTTTATCGGAAATGAGCCGCAAAGTCATGACGAGACTGGCGGCGATGGGCGATCGAGTGCAGCGCGTGTGACCGGCCGCGATCCGGTTCTTGCGCCGACCAATTAAGGTTAAAGGGAAGAAAGATGGACAAAAGCATGAAAATTTTGGTCGTGGACGATTTTCCGACGATGCGCCGGATCGTCCGCAACCTGTTGAAAGAGCTCGGCTATGCGAACGTCGACGAAGCCGAAGACGGCGCGGCCGGCCTCTCGCGCCTGCAAGGCGGTGGCTTCGATTTCGTGATTTCCGACTGGAACATGCCGAACATGGACGGTTTGGAAATGCTCAAGCGCATCCGTGCCGATGCCGCGCTTTCGCATTTGCCGGTGCTGATGGTCACGGCCGAGTCGAAGAAGGAAAACATCATCGCGGCGGCACAAGCCGGCGCGAGCGGCTATGTCGTGAAGCCGTTTACCGCCGCTACGCTCGACGAAAAGCTCACGAAGATTCTCGAAAAGTTGACGAAGACCGGGAGCTGATGTGGATCAACCCAGCAATGTGCAGTCGGACGGCTCGGACAGCCCAGACCTGACAGCCGACCGGATCCTCGCGCGGATCGGTCAGCTCACGAAGACGCTGCGCGATTCGATGCGCGAGCTCGGATTGGATAAGCATATCGAGCACGCCGCCGAGGCCGTGCCCGATGCGCGCGATCGCCTGAAGTACGTGGCGAACATGACCGAGCAGGCGGCGGAGCGTGTCCTGTGCGCGATCGACATCGCCAAGCCGCTGCAAGAGCAGTTGCAAAGCGACGCCGCCGACCTCGACAGCCGCTGGGAGCGTTGGTTCGCCGCGCCGATCGAGCGCGAGGAAGTTCGTACGCTGATGACCGATACGCGCGCGTTCCTCGCCCGTGTTCCCGATACGACTGCCACGACGAACCAAAAGCTGCTGGAAATCATGCTCGCGCAGGACTTCCAGGATCTGACGGGGCAGGTCATCAAAAAGATCATGGACGTCGTGTACGTGATCGAGCAGCAGTTGCTGACCGTGCTGGTCGAAAACATCGCCCCCGAGCGCCGCGAACAGTTCGCGCAAACGGCGGCATCCCTCGCTGCGGATCCCAATTCGACGGCGACGCCCGATCATTTGCTGAACGGGCCGCAGATCAATCCGGAAGGACGCACCGACGTGGTGCAAGATCAATCCGACGTCGACGATCTGCTCGCAAGTCTTGGTTTTTGACATATTTCCGGCGCGCTCGCGCTAGTACCCCGACGAAAGGTCGCCTGCGCAATCGCAGGCGGCCTTTTTTCGATTGGGCGGGCGCGTAGGGAAGGATGTACCCGCTGAGCGGCGCCGAGGGGCGCTAGAAGATCAACCAAAAAAAGGGGTTCTTTCCAGATGTCGAATCGAATCATGCGCGCCGCCGTTTGCGCGGCGTTCGGATGCGCGTTGCTCTGCGCCGCGCTGCCTGCGTCGGCCGTCCTCGGCGGCGCGCCTACGCCGCCGAGCGGCGGGGCCGTCGCTACGTCGCGCACGCCCGTCGCCCATGTCGCGTCGAGCGGGGCGAGTGCGGCTAGCGCCGCGGCATACACCGTGACGCAAACCACGCTGAGCACCGGCACGGTCGTGCGCGAGTATGTCTCCAGCGCCGGCACGGTCTTCGGCATCGCGTGGAGCGGACCGATCATCCCTAATCTGCCGGAACTGCTCGGCACTTATTTCCCGCAATACGACAGCGCTCGCGCGGCCGCGCGCGCTGCGCAGCCGGGTCGCGGTCCTCTCAATCTCGAAGCGCCGGGCCTCGTGGTTCGCTCGGGCGGCCACATGGGCGCCTTCGCGGGTCAGGCTTACCTGCCGCAAGCGCTGCCGGCCGGCGTCGGCGCCGGCGATATCCGATAACGAACGAAAAACGAGGGGAAACATGTTGGGTATCAACGGGAAATGGATCCGAGCGCTCGGCGCTTTCGGCTTGGCCGCGGCGATTGCATTGGTGGCGGGTTGCGGCGGGGGAGGCGGAGGAGGTGGCGGCTCCGGCGGATCGAGCGGCACGAGCAGCAGCACGAACGGCACGTCGAGTTCGACGTCGAGCGTTGGCGGGACGGCGGCGAACAATCAAATCGCCGTGACCGTGTCGTCGGGGCTGAACCTGGCGCTCAAAGCGCCGAACATTCCGATGGTCAGCGTGACGGTGTGTCAGCCCGGAACCAGCATCTGCCAAACCATCGACAACATCCAACTCGACACCGGCTCCTACGGCTTACGTCTGACGAAGGATGCCTTGGGGACGTTCCTTTCTTCGTTGCCGGCGGAAACCGTGTCCGGCGGCAAAACCCTCGCCGAATGCGCAGGCTTTGCCGATGGGTTCAGCTGGGGCTCCGTGCGCCTGGCCGATGTGAGGCTCGGCAGCGAGTTGGCGTCGAATCTGCCGATTCAAATTTTGGGCGATATCTCGCAATCGGCGTTCGGTAGCGGCGCCGGCGCCACGCCGAGCAATTGCAGCAGCGGTACGCTGAACGACACGCCGTCGAGCCTCTCGGCCAACGGCATTCTCGGCGTCGGTACCGCCCGCTACGACTGCGGCAGCAATTGCGTGACCAACTTGACGAATGGGATGTACTACGCGTGTTTCAGCACCCCAAGCTGCGCGCAAACGACCGTTCCCCTGAATCAGCAGGTGGGCAACCCCGTTCGGTCGTTTGCCGCGGATAACAACGGGATTGCGCTCACCATGCCCACGGTCACCTCGACCGGCGTTTCGACCGCCACGGGCGTGTTGACCTTCGGCATCGGGACCCAGACGAACAACGTCCAGCCGTCCTCGGGATTGGTCCGATTCCAGACCGACGTCTACGGCGACGTCCCGCAGGCCATGATGACGAGCATCGGCACGCAGACGTATGCGTTCTTCGATTCCGGGTCGAACGGATTGTTCTTCCCCGATACCACGATCGCGCAATGTTCCGGCAGCAGCTTCTTCTGCCCGGCGACGACGACTACGCGCGTCGCCAATTTGACCGGATATAACGCCGCCACGAGCGCAATCACGCTGAATATCGCCAACGCTTCCACGCTGATCGCGAGCAACGGCTTTGCGTTCGACGACCTCGGGGCCTATCTCGATCCGGCGACGAGCGGCATTTTCGCGATCGACGTCGGCATGCCGTTCTTCTACGGGCGTACGTTCTACTTCAACTACGACGCGGTAGGCATGGGCAATCAGGGTGTCGTGTCCAATACGTACGTGTCGTTCTAAAAACCTTTTCTTCCCTCGTGCAAGGCAGGTGGCTCGCCCGCCGCGCCTTGCCGCGTATCCGGGCGGCCTATCATAGATTTGCCCGATATTTCCCGTCTTTCTATTCCATTTCACCGATAAATCTAGTCCCGCGGCAGGCAGTTGCACCTGGCGGTTGTGGGGCGTTGCCTCGCCGTAATATCGGAACGATGCGATTCGGTACGAACTTTGCACGAGGATCGCGCTCATATAGCACCGCCAGATGTACTAGATTTTTAGAGCAGCCACGCCCGATCGGCGGCGTGGCCTTCCGGCGGTCGCGCCTACGCGCTCGAAAAAATTCAATTAGGGAGGCACCGATCCGATGTCGAATCGTCCGAATTCTCCTTTACGCGCCGGCGCCCGAACGGCTCTCGCATCCGCTCTCGCAGCGCTGACCTTGCCGGCCTGGGCGGCGCTCGGCGGCGCACCGATGACCGTGCCCGTCGATGCGACCACGACCGCCACAGCCGCCCCCGTCGCCCATGCCGCATCCACCGCGGCTTCGGCATCCGGTACCGCGCCGAACGCCCAATACACGGTACGGGCGACGAAATTCTCGAGCGGCACGACCGTGCGCGAGTACATCGGCGCGGACGGGAACGTCTTCGGGATTGCCTGGAACGGCCCCAGCATGCCCGACCTCCAGGCGCTCCTCGGCAGTTATTTCTCGCAGTACGCAAGCGGCGTCAAGGCGATCCATGCGGCCCGCCGTAGCCGAGGACCCGTTGCCGTCGAGGCGTCCGATCTGGTCGTCCATTCGGGCGGCCATATGGGCTCGTTCTTCGGACAGGCCTGGCTACCGAGCGCGTTGCCGGCCGGTTTGACCGGCGCCGACATCAAGTAACCGAACGAACGAGGAGAACCATCTTGCGTACTCAAAGCAGAGTCGTTCGGGCGCTGGGCGCGCTCGGGATTGCCGCCGTCGCCGTGCTTCTCGCTGCCTGCGGCGGGGGCGGAGGAGGGGACAATTCGGCCGGCTCGGGCAGTGGTGGCGGCGGTGGCCAGGTGGCCGCGAATCAGGTTGCCGTGACCGTGGGTCAAGGCGTGCAAAGCGTGGCGAATATTCCCACCGTCAGCGTGACGATCTGCGTGCCGGGCTCGAGCGTCTGTCAGACGGTGAACAACGTTCAAGTCGATACCGAGTCGTTCGGCCTGAGGCTCGCCAGCTCGGCGATGAACCAGGTACTGGGATCGTTGCCGCAAGAAACGGTCGCCGGGCTCCCGATCGCGGAATGCACGGCATTCGCGGACGGTCATACCTGGGGTTCGGTGCGTACCGCCGACGTGAAAATCGGCGGGGAAACGGCCGCGAACTTGCCGATACAGGTTATCGGCGATTTGTCGCCGAGCGCCGTCGTCACCGGCGGCTGCTCGTCGGGCATCCTGGAGTTGACACCCGCCGACCTGAGCGCGAACGGGATTCTCGGGATCGGCGTGGCGACGAGCGATTGCGGGACGCTTTGCGCAACGGCGCCTGTGGGCAACAGCTACTACTACGCGTGTCCCGGCAACGCCAACTGCACGCAGACCCTAGTCCCTCTCGCACAGCAAGTCACCAATCCCGTCGCTAAGTTCGCCTCCGACAACAACGGCGTCATGTTGTCGATGCCGGGCATCGGGCCGAGCGGGCAGTCCACTGTCACCGGAACGCTCACGTTCGGCATTGGGACGCAGTCGAACAACGCGATGTCCGGGACGGCGACGAAGCTCACGACCAACCAGTTCGGCGATGTCAACGCGACTTTCGCCGGCAACGCGACGACAGCCTTCTTCGATTCGGGATCGAACGCGTATTTCTTCACCGACGGCACGCTGTCGAACTGCTCGGGGGCTGCTTCGTCGTTCTATTGTCCGGGCTCGACCGTCACGCGCACGGTCAACGTCGCCGATTACAACGCATCGACCTTAGGGGCGCCGAGCGGCCTTGCCGTGTCGATGGCGGTCGGTAACGCGACGTCGTTGCTCGCGAACGGCAATTTCGCCCTCAACGATCTGGCCGGTAACCTCGGCGGCGCGACGTTCGTCGATATCGGCATGCCCTTCTTCTACGGCCACAACGTCTACTACGGACTCGACCAGTCGGGCTCCGGCGGCCCCGCGCCGTTCGTCGCTTTTTGACCCGCGGCCCCGAGCAATTCGGGGCGCGATCATCCGCCGCATTCCTTCCCAAGGTGGCGCGCCCGGCACGCGGCGCGCCCACCGTCTCTCGCGAGCCTTGAGCGCCGCCGATTCCGCGCGCGGCCGGCCGGGGCGCCGATCACTCGAAATGCACCCGTTTCCCCCGCCTTATCCGCCGATCGTCCGTTGACCCATCCGGGAATAATCGCTCTCACTGGATAACGGCATGTCGCCAAGTTTCTTGCGGAGAAATTTCCTGTGGCAGAGGACAGCGACCTCGACAAAACCGAAGCAGCGACCCCCAGGCGCCTGGAAAAGGCGCGCTCGGAAGGGCAGGTCGCACGCTCGCGGGAATTGGCGACCTTCGCGTTGCTCGCCGCCGGCTTCTTCGGCGTTTGGGGCCTTTCCGGCCCGATCGGCATGCATTTGCAGCACTTGATGCGCGGCGCATTCATGTTCGACCACGCCACGCTGCTCGACACGAACCGGATGTTGATCGGCGCGGCCAACGCAGGCCGCGAAGGCTTCATGGCGGTGATGCCGATTCTCGCGTTGACGGGCTTGGCGGCGATCGTCGCCCCGATGGCGCTCGGCGGCTGGCTGCTCTCGCCGAAAGTCTTCGAAGTGAAGCTCGAGCGCTTAAATCCCGTCGCCGGCATCGGCCGCATGTTTTCGATCAACGGCGTGATCCAGCTCGGTATGTCGCTCGCCAAGACGCTGCTCGTCGGCGTGATCGGCGGCACGGCCGTGTGGCAGCGCAAGGATCAAATCCTCGGGCTCGCCGGCGAGCCGCTCTTTCGGGCACTCGGCCACGGTATGTCGATCGTCGCCGTGTGCTGCGCAACGACCGTTGCCGGCATGTTCCTCATCGCCGCGGTCGACGTCCCTTATCAACTTTGGCAGTACCACAAGAAGCTGCGCATGACGAAGGAAGAAGTGAAGCGCGAACACCGCGAAAGCGAAGGCGACCCGCACGTGAAGGGCAAGATTCGCCAGCAGCAGCGCGCCATCGCCCGCCGCCGCATGATGGCCGCGGTGCCGACGGCCGACGTGGTCGTCACGAACCCGACGCACTATGCGGTCGCGTTGCAGTACGCGGACGGCGAAATGCGCGCGCCGAAGGTCGTCGCCAAGGGCGTGAACCTCGTCGCGGCCCGTATCCGGGAGATCGCCGCGGAGAACAACGTCGCTCTGCTCGAAGCGCCGCCGCTCGCTCGCGCCCTTTATCACAACGTCGAATTGAACCGCGAAATCCCCGGCTCCCTGTACAACGCGGTGGCCGAAGTGCTCGCCTGGGTCTATCAACTGCGCCGGTTCCGCGAGGAAGGCGGCGACGTTCCGGCCGCCCCGACCGAGCTCGAGGTGCCGGCGGAGATGGACAAGAAGGGCCCGATTTCCGAGGCCGACGAACGCGAAGAAGCCGACGAAGCGCTCGGCGACGCAAATGAAGGAGCATCGGCATGAACGCGCGCGTCGGAAGCCTTTTCGGCAAGGGACAAGCACTGAGCGGCACGAACCTGCGCGCGCTCGCAGGTCCGATCCTGATCTGCATGATCCTCGGCATGATGATTCTGCCGTTGCCGCCGTTCCTGCTCGATCTACTGTTCACGTTCAACATCGCGCTGTCCGTGATGGTGCTGCTCGTCAGCATGTACACGCAAAAGCCCCTCGATTTCGCGGCGTTCCCGGCCGTGCTGCTGTTCTCGACGCTCTTGCGCCTGTCGCTGAACGTGGCCTCGACCCGGGTCGTGCTGCTCGAAGGCCATACGGGCCCGGGCGCTGCGGGCCAGGTCATCGAATCGTTCGGGCACTTCCTCGTCGGCGGCAACTTCGCCGTCGGTATCGTCGTGTTCGTGATCCTGATGGTCATCAACTTCATGGTGATCACCAAGGGTGCCGGCCGTATCGCCGAAGTGGCCGCTCGCTTCACGCTCGATGCGATGCCCGGCAAGCAGATGGCGATCGATGCCGACTTGAATGCGGGCCTCATCGACGAAGCCGGCGCGCGTAAGCGTCGCCAGTCCGTGTCGCAAGAAGCCGAGTTCTACGGCGCGATGGACGGTGCCTCGAAGTTCGTGCGCGGCGATGCGGTCGCGGGCCTCATCATCATGGTCGTGAACGTGCTCGGCGGGCTCATCGTCGGCGTCGTGCAGCACGGCATGGATTTCGGCGCGGCCGGCAAGACCTACACGCTGCTCACGATCGGTGACGGCCTGGTCGCGCAGATCCCCTCGCTCGTGATCTCGACCGCGGCCGGCGTCATCGTCTCGCGTGTCGCGACCGACGAGGACATCGGCACGCAGCTCACGGGGCAACTGTTCACGAACCCGCGCGTGCTGATGATTACCGGCACGATCATCGTGATCCTGGGCCTGATCCCGAACATGCCGCACTTCGCCTTCCTCCTGCTCGGCGGCGGTGCGATCCAACTCGGCCGCACGATGAAAAAGCGCGCCGAAGCCGCGAAGAGCGGAGCCTCGCTCGTCGATGTCGCGCCGGCCGTCACGGCCCCCGCGGAAAACAACGAAGCGAGCTGGGACGACGTCACGCTTATCGATACGCTCGGCCTGGAAGTGGGCTACCGCCTGATTCCGCTCGTCGACAAGAACACCGACGGCGAATTGCTCAAGCGCATCAAGAGCATCCGCAAGAAGTTCGCGCAGGAAATCGGCTTTCTGCCGCCCGTCATCCACATTCGCGACAACCTCGAGCTGCGCCCGAACGGTTACCGGATCGCGCTCAAGGGTGTCGAAGTGGGCGTGGGCGAGGCCTACCCGGGCCAGTGGCTCGCGATCAATCCGGGCCAAGTCTCGGCCGCGTTGCCGGGCCAGCCCACGCAAGATCCGGCCTTCGGTCTGCCGGCGATCTGGATCGATACGAATTTGCGCGAGCAAGCGCAGGTGTACGGCTACACGGTGGTCGATGCGAGCACGGTCGTCGCCACGCACTTGAACCATCTCGTCGTGCAGCATGCCGCCGAATTGCTCGGCCGCCAGGAAGTGCAAGCCCTCGTTACGCGCACCGGTAAGGATGCCCCTTCGCTCGTCGAAGACCTCGTGCCGAAGACGCTGCCGCTCACGACCCTGCAAAAGGTCCTGCAAAACCTGCTCGAGGAAGGCGTGCCGATCCGCGATATGCGCACGATCCTCGAGGCGCTCTCCGAGCACGCCGGCAAGCTGACCGACGCGCACGATCTGACTGCTTGCGTCCGTCTGGCCTTGGGCCGTGCGATCACGCAACAGTGGTATCCGGGCGCCAACGAAATGCAGGTCATGGGTCTCGATTCGAACCTCGAGCGCGTGCTGTCGCAAGCGCTCGCGACGGGCGCCAACCCCGGGCTCGAGCCTGGCCTCGCGCACACCCTTCTGACGGCGACGCAAAAGGCGATCAACCGTCAACAAAATGCCGGGCTGCCTCCGGTGCTGCTCGTGCAGCACGCGCTGCGCGCGATGCTTGCGCGATTCCTGCGCCGCAGCCTGCCTCAGTTGAAAGTGCTCTCGTACGCCGAAGTGCCCGAGACCCGCACGATCAAAGTCGTTAACCTCATCGGGGGTCAAGCTTGAACATTCGTAAATTCATCGGCGCAACGAGCCGCGACGCGCTGCGTCTCGTGCGCGAGGCCCTGGGTGCGGACGCAGTCGTGTTGTCGAACCGGACCAATGAAGACGGCAGCGTGGAGATCGTTGCGCTCGCCGATACCGATTTCGCGCAAATTGCCCCCGATGCGGGCGAAGCCGCCTCGCACGGCGCGCTGCAAGGTTTGCCTTCGCCGGCGGCCAATCCCTACGCTGCCGTCGGTATGACGCAGCCGGCCGGCTCGTATGCGAGCACGGCGCCGGGTGCGATGGCTTCGAACCCCTACGCGAATGGGATGCCGGACGTGTTCTCCGCCGTGTTCGGCGCGAGCCCCGAAGTGGGTGCCGCGGCATCCGACGAAGGCCGCGCGCCGTTCTCCGACGCCGCCTCGATCGCGGCCCCGCGTTTGCCGGAGCGCGACCGCGCAAGCTTCGCCGCGCGCTCGGCCGCGCCGAGCCTGCCCGCATCGACGGGTACGATCGGCGGCGCGAGCACCGGCGAAGCCGATCCGTCGCTGACGATGGCCGAAACGAATCCCTGGTTGATCGATCATGCTCGCCGTATCGCCGCGCAAAACGAGCGCGCCGCCCACAGCTCGCGCGCGCAAACGATGACGCCCGCCGCGGCGGCCGCCAAGGGTCTCGGTACGCCGGGCCGCGTGCTCGCCGGCGAAGAGCTCGAGACGTCCCAACTGCCCGATTGGGCGCATGAAGCCGCCCGCGTTGCCGCGCGCCGCGCCGTGCCGCGCGTGAAGCCGGCCTTTGAAGGGGCGAGCGAGCAAGACGCGCAAGCCATGGCCGACGCCGTGCGCTCGCGTGTCGAAGAGATCGTCAACCAAACGGTGATGAGCGAGTTGTCGGCGATGCGCGGCATGATGGAGGAGCAGTTCGCCGGCCTGGCGTGGGGCGAGCGTCAACGCCGCAGCCCCGTCAACGGCGAAGTGACGAAGGCGCTGTTTTCGGCCGGCTTCTCCGCGCAGCTGGTGCGCATGGTGGTGGAGCACATGCCCGAAGTCGAAAACTTCGACGCGGGGATGGACTGGGTGAACCAGGTGCTCGCCTCGAACCTGCCCGTTCTGGAAAACGAAGACGAGTTGATGGAGCGCGGCGGTGTGTTCGCGCTGATGGGCCCGACGGGCGTCGGCAAGACGACGACGACGGCCAAGCTCGCCGCGCGCTGCGTCATGCGTTTCGGCGCAAGCAAAGTGGCGCTTCTGACGACCGACAGCTACCGGATCGGCGGCCATGAGCAACTGCGCATCTTCGGCAAGATCCTCGGCGTATCCGTGCATGCGGTGAAGGACGCGGCCGATTTGCAACTCGCGCTTGCCGAGCTGCGCAACAAACACATCGTGCTGATCGACACGATCGGCATGAGCCAGCGCGATCGGACCGTATCGGACCAAATCGCCATGCTCTGCGGGGCGGGTCAGCGGGTTCAGCGACTGCTGCTGCTGAATGCGACGAGCCATGGCGATACGCTCAACGAGGTCGTGCAAGCCTATCGCAGCGCGCCGGGGCAACCCGAGCTGGCCGGCTGCATTCTGACCAAGCTCGACGAGGCGACGAACCTCGGCGGCGTGCTCGATACGGTGATCCGCTACAAGCTGCCCGTGCACTACGTGTCGACCGGACAGAAGGTGCCCGAGAACCTGTATGTCGCCGCGAAGAAGTTTTTGATCAAGAGCGCGTTTTGCATTCCGCGCGACGGCTCGCCGTTCGTACCGCACGACGACGATATTCCCGCCTTGCTCTCGGCGCTGTCGAGCCGCTCGAGCGCCGAACTTCACGAGGTTCGCTTTGGTTAAGCAAGTGACCGATCAGGCAGAAGGGCTGCGCCGGCTGCTCGCGAAGAGCGGGTCGCGCGTGGTGGCCGTCACGGGCGGTCCCGTGGGCGTCGGCTGTACCTCGACCGTCGTGAATTTGGCGGCGGCGCTAGCTGCGCTCGGTAAGGACGTGCTCGTGATCGACGAGCGCCTCGGCAGCCGTTCGGTCTCGGCGATGCTGGGCGGCTTGCACAGCGCGGGCTCGCTGCGCGCGCTGATGGACGGGGAGATCTCGCTGGACCAGGCGTGCGCCCGTCACGAGTTGGGATTTTCGGTGCTCGCCGCTTCGCGCGAGAACTGTGCGGGCTACAGCGCGGCGCAACTCGGTTTGCTGCTGTCGGGGCCGGCCGACGTGGTGCTCGTCGATGCGCGGCTCGACCGTCAAGGCGCGTTTTCGCTGCTCGCCTGCCAAGCGCACGACGTGATGATCGTCACGCGCGTGGCGGCCAGCGCGATTACGGAAGCGTACGCCTGCATGAAGCGCTTGCACTTCGAACATGCGATCGCGCAGTTTCGCGTGCTCGTCAATCACGTGTCGAGCCTCGCCGATGCGCACACGACGTTCGAGAACCTCGCCGAAGTGGCGGCGCGCTATCTGACCGTGTCGATCGAGGATGCCGGCTGCGTGGCGGCCGATCCGCTGATGGAGCGGTCGTTGGAATTGGGGCGGTGCGTCGTCGATGCATTCCCGTCGACACAGTCGGCGCGGGATTTTCGGCACGTTGCCGCGGAAATGTTGTATTGGCCGATGCGCCCGGCGATGGTTTCGCCGCGCTCTGATGCCACGGTGCGCTCGGCCATGCCGGCGTCGGCGCTCGCCGACGCGGGCGTTGCCGAACGCCAACATGCTTGAAACGTTAGGGACAAGGAGAAGGGGGCCCTCGATGTACAACGCTCAAGGGAAAATGTCCCAGAAGGATGTGTTGACGCAATACGCGCCGCTCGTGCGCAGGTTGGGTTTGCAGCTCGTGGCAAAAATGCCGGCGAGCGTCGATTTGGACGATTTGATTCAGGCCGGCATGATCGGCTTGCTGGACGCGGCGAGCCGCTACAAGGAAGATCAAGGCGCGCAATTCGAAACTTACGCGAGCCAGCGCATTCGCGGCGCGATGCTCGATGAGCTGCGCAACAACGATTGGTTGCCGCGCAGCTTGCGCAAGACGTCGCGTGAAGTGGAATCGGCCGTGCACCATGTCGAGCAGCGCCTCGGCCGGTCCGCGAGCGAGACCGAGGTAGCCGATCATTTACAGATGCCGCTCGACGCATACCAGTCGATGCTGCAAGATCTGCACGGCAGCCAGCTCATCTATTACGAAGACTTCGACCGCTCGGCCGACGACGAGCCGTTCCTCGACCGCTACTGCGTCGATCACGCGGATCCGCTCTCGGCGCTGCTCGACGAGAGCTTGCGCGCGGCGCTGGTCGAGGCGATCGATAAGCTGCCGGAACGGGAGAAGCTGTTGATGTCGCTGTACTACGAGCGCGGGATGAACCTGCGCGAAATCGGCGCGGTGATGGAAGTTAGCGAATCGCGCGTCTGCCAGTTGCATAGCCAAGCCGTTGCCCGGCTGCGTGCGAAGCTGCGCGAAATGGCTTGGGCGAGCGTCGACTGATTTCGCTCGAGCAGCGACGAGTTCTCTGGCGGCAGCCTACGCCCGCCAGCCCCACGCGCTCGGCAAGAAAGCGATCGACCCGCGTTTGACGTCTGCGCAACGCACGTCCGATCGAGCCTCGCGTTAAGATCTCCCGCATCGCCGCTTCATCAAGAAGCCGGCTTCGCCGCGGGAGCAACGCATGCCTGTCACGGGCTTTAGCCATTACAACCTACGCGCCGATCGAGCGACGCTCGATGTCTTGCGCGATTTCTACGTCGATGTCGTCGGTCTGCGTTTGGGCTCGCGCCCGCCGTTCCGCAGTTTCGGTTATTGGCTTTATATCGGCGAACAAGCCGTCTTGCACTTGTCCGAAGCTGGCCCGCTCGAGCAGCGCATGGCGCATGTGACCGGTACGTTCGATCATGTGGCGTTCGAATGCGTGGATATGGCCGCTTTCGAGGCGCAGCTACGGGCGCGCGGGATCGATTTTCGGCGCGGCCACGTGCCGGTGCTCGATCAATGGCAGCTATTCTTCGTCGATCCGGCCGGTAACGGCGTCGAGTTGAATTTTGCCGTTTCGCAGGAGCGATAGACGATGCATGCACTTGCGCTAAATGCCGCGCTTGTCGTCATCGACATGCAAAACGGCATCAACCGGCCGGCCCTCGGCCGTCGTAACAATCCCGCCGCCGAAGACAATATCGACGCGTTACTGACTGCCTGGCGCGCAACGCGCAGGCCGATCGTGCATGTCCGTCATATTTCCCGCTCGCCCGAGTCGATCTTTTGGCCTGGCCAGAGCGGCGCCGAGTTTCAGCCGCGCTTTGTGCCGCTGGCGCATGAGCACGTCGTCGAGAAGAACGTTCCCGATGCTTTTGCCGCGACCGGGCTTGAGCGGTGGTTGCGCGTGCGCGATATCGCCCAGCTCGTGATCGCCGGCGTCATCACGAACAATTCCGTCGAAGCGACGGCGAGAAGCGCGGGGAATTTGGGATTCGAGACGATGGTGGCGTCGGACGCGGCCTTTACGTTCGATCTGCACGACCTGAACGGACGGCTATGGCCGGCCGAGGACGTGCATGCGCTGTCGCTGGCGAACCTCGCGATGGATTACGCGGTGGTGCTGACGACCGAGGCGATCGTGGGCGGTATGCAACCGGTTGACGCACTGTAACCCGTTGGGTTGCAGTGTCTGAATGATCAAGTCCTTTGCACACAAGGGCCTTGAACGTTTTTTTGCGTCTGGCAGCATGGCGGGAATTCAGGCGATGCACGCCCGACGACTGCGCCAAATCCTTTTGCTTTTGAATGACGCAGTTCGAATCGAGGATATGGATGCACCGGGTCTTCGCTTACATCCGTTGAAGGGCGATAGGAAAGGGTTCTGGGCTGTAACCGTCCAGGCGAATTGGCGCGTCATTTTCCAGTTCGAGGGCGGTGATGTTTATATCGTCGACTACATTGATTATCACTAAGGGCAGGGTCGCCATGCGTATGCATAATCCGCCGCATCCCGGCGAAATCCTTCATGACTTATGGCTCGAGCCGCTCGAGCTTTCGATCACGCGCGCCGCCGATGCGCTCGGTGTGTCGCGTAAAACGCTTTCCGAGATCGTCAACGGTCGAGCTGCGATCAGTCCGGAGATGGCCGTGCGTCTGGAGATGGCATTCGGTAAGAGTGCAGAATCTTGGCTCGCGCACCAAGCTGCGTACGATCTATGGCAGATCGAGCAACACAAGGAAGAATTACACGTGCATTCATTTAAGCACGCTGATTAGCGCGTGCAGCGGCGCGAGCGTTGCCTGTATGGCGGGCGCTCTAAATTGCAGCGCCAGCGACGGCACCAAAAAAATCGGACGCTTCGAAGCGTCCGATTTTTTGCTCCACTCTTGGGCAACTCAAACCGTCGCCATCCGCCCGTCGGGTCCATAAACGCTGGCCGGGGCGCGTGAGCCGGCGCCGCGCAAGATGGCGAGCGCGCTCTGGTTGTAGTTCATCCGGATGCGGATCATCAAACCGTTCGTGGCGTTCGCGCGGCGCGCCCGTTGCACGACCGCTTGCAGCAATTGCCATTGCTTGCCGAGCCGCGGATCGTCCGCGATCGCGAGCTCCATGCCCTTCCAGCCGGTGGGCAAGCCCATCTGGCGAAGCTGATCGTCGCGCGTCTTCTCGAGCGACGCGAGCTTCTCGGTCAAATCCGTCTTCTTCTCGACGATGTCGGGCAGCGTCTCGAGCGGCGATACCGCGGCGAGTGCCTTTTCCTCATACATCAGCAAGGACGCGAACGCTTCGAGCGTCGCGTGTTCTTCGGTCACGGTGGCAAGTAGGGCGTCTCTCATCTCATCCGCCAAAAACTCAGGTGCGCGTGCGCGCGCTCAAACAAAGCCGATAGGCCCGCACGGCAGCCGGTGCCGCCGCGTCAGCCGCCAGTCGACTGATTCTTCATCAATTCGCGAGCCGTCGCGAGAATGCCGTCCGCGATCTTGCCCGCATCCATCGTCAACGTACCGTTGGCGATCGCCTGCTTGATCGACTCGACGTGCGCGACGTCGATGTCGGCTTCGCCCGATGCTGCCAGCGAGCGAAGTTGCGACGACAGCCCCGATAGGCTGACATTGGAATCCCCGCCGGCGTTTTGAGCCGGCGCGGCGTTACCGCCCGTCGGCGCGGCGCTGGCCGCGGCTTGGCCGCCTTGACGGGCACCCTGCACGCCACCCTTGGGCGACGTCAGGCTCGAAGTGGAGGTGGAATCGACTTTCACGATAGCTTCCCGAACGATTTCGATTTGAGTGTGATAACGGCGACACTCCACGAAACTTTAGCGCAATCAGGAAGAACACCTGTCGACGCTGCCCCGGATTTTGGGGTCGATCCACCCGGCGCCTCCACGCACCGGCCGTCTCAGCCCAAATCGGCCCGGTCAGCCCTGCCACTGTCTACATCTGCACTTGCACGGTCGCGCCATCGACAACGGTGCCGGAAATGATCTGGCCCCCAGCCATCTTGACGCGAACCTGCTGTCCCGGCGACGCGTTGTTCATGACGCTGCCTTCGGACGAAATCGTGAAACCTTGGCCTTGCGCCACGACCTTGACCGTTTGGCCGATCGTGACCGCACTGGCGCTTTTGAGTAAATCTTGCCGCAGCGGCATGCCGGCGCCGATGCGGACGATGGCCGTCGACCCGACCGCTTGCGACGGATCGGTAATGATTGCGCGCGGCAGATTCGAGAGGTCGCCGTTGCGAGCCAGAAGATCCTGCGCCGTGATGAGGCTGCCCGGATCGATCTGGCGGGCTGCGAGGTAGTACGTCGACTCGATCGCGATGCGCGCCTGCAAGTAGAGCGTCCACGGCTTGGCGCCGGCGCAGCGCACGCCCACCGACGTCGTGCCCCACAGCCGCGCGCCCGTCGGCATGAAGGGCTCGAGCGTCGTGCAGGCCGCCAGGCCGCGCGGGAAGCTCGGTGCAACCGTAATCGTGATCTTGCCGGGCAAGCCGACCGTTTGTTGCTGAAGGAACGCGAGTGCCGCACGGCGGATGGTTTCGCCGTCTTCTTGGCCGGCAGGGGCGTTCGAGGCAGGCGCAAGTGCCGCCGCGACTGGGGCGCCCGTCGATGCCGCCGCTACGCCCGCGCTGGCCGGCACGTTAGCCGCGACGGCGTTCGTATGTGAATTGGCCGGTTGTTCGATAGCGATCGGCTGCACCGAGCGAACGGTGCGCTGCGGCGCGGTGACGAGCACGGGCATGACGCGGGCGGCGGCCGGCATCGTCGAGGGCCGGGGCTGCGCGCTAATACGGGGCAATTCCGACGCGGCGTTCGCGGCCCCGGCTTCGCCGGGACCCGGGATGACGATCATTTGGCTTGTCGGCGTACCGGTCGCGGCCGTTGCCGTTGCTGCCCGCGCTTCGCCGGGCCCTGGGATCGAAATCGCCGCGCCGCTCGGGGCGCTCGCGTGTGCTTCGCCCGGGCCGGGAATATAGATCTGTCCGCTCGCGCCTGCGCTTTGCGCTTGCGCCGCACCGAAGGGCGCCAGCACCGTGGCCAGCAGCAAGCCGGCCGCACCTCGCGCGAGGCGCGCACGCCGCTCGCCCAGGGCGCGCGGGCCATGGCGGCGCGCGGAATCGGGGGCAGCGAATACGGACATCGATTTCTCCATCGAAACAATTCGAACGACGAATCGAATTCTAGGGCTCGCGCGAGGCGCGCAAACGTTGAATAGAGGGCGGCTTCCCCGGTTATTCGTCCGATTGGCTCTTGCCGGCCGACCCTAAGATGCACGTCATGCAAAAAAGTCTTCCCGGCGGCCCCTTGTCCCGAACCAAGGTGAGGCCGAGAAGCGGCACCAAGCGGCCGACGCTTGATTACGGAGAAACCCGATGCTGGACAAACTCGATGCCGAATTTGCCTTCGGCCGTGAAGCGCTCGATGTGCGCGCCTATCGGCAGGAGCTGCTCTCGTCGAACATCGCCAACGCCGACACGCCCGGCTACAAAGCGCGCGACGTGAACTTCGGTTCCTCGCTCGCCGTCGCCTTGAAGCGCAGCGGCGCGGCGCAAGGCTCGAGCGCGGTGGCCAGCTCGGGCACGGCACCGCTGCCGATGGCCCAACCGGCCGGTGTGACGAGCGGCATGACGATGGCATCCACCGAGCGCGGCCATATGACGGGCAACGTTCAGTTGATCCCGACGGGCGGCCAAAGCCAGGACTACGGCACGCTGGCGTACCGGATTCCGACGCAGCCCTCGCTCGACGGCAACACCGTCGATCTCGACTCGGAGCGCGTGCAATTCGCCGACAACACCGTGCATTACCAATCGGGCATGACCGCCATGACGCAAGAGATCAAACAGATGCTCGCGGCGATCACCTCGGGCGGTTAAGGCGCCCGGTCCCGTTTTTGTAGTGACGAGTTTTCGAATCGTTCAAGCGTCAATCGAAAGAGGCAAATAAGCCATGGCATTGATGAACATTTTCACCGTCGCGGGCTCGGCGCTGTCGGCCGAATCCGAGCGGCTCAACGTGACCGCGTCGAATTTGGCGAACGCGAACAGCACGACGGGCCCGGACGGTCAGCCGTACCGCGCCAAGCAGGTCGTTTTCGGAGTCAAGCCGCTCGGCGGCGAGAAGACCGCGAGCGGCCAGCAAGTGGGCGGCGTGCAGGTGACGAACGTCATCGACGATCCCACGCCGATGAAGACCACCTACGACCCAAGCAATCCCGCGGCGGATTCGAACGGCTACGTGACGATGCCGAACGTCGATCCGGTGCAGGAAATGGTGAACATGATCTCGGCCTCGCGCTCGTACCAGGCCAACGTCGAGACGCTGAACACCGCCAAGAACCTGATGCTGAAAACCCTGACGATCGGCACCTGAGGAGATATTGAGTGACGTCATCCAACACGACCATCGCCAGCGGCGGCACCGTTTCGCAGCAGCTGCTCGATACCATCAACGGCACTTCGTCGAATTCGAGTTCGTCGTCGAGCTCGTCGTCCCCCAACTCGGCGAGCTCGTTGCAAACGACCTTCCTGAAGCTGCTCGTGACGCAGTTGCAGAACCAGGACCCGACCAATCCGATGGACAGCACGCAAATGACTTCGCAGCTGGCCCAGATCAACACGGTGACGGGTATCAGCCAGCTGAATACGACGCTGACCTCGCTGGCCTCGCAGCTCTCGGCCGGACAAAACGCGCAAGCGTCGCTCTTGATCGGACAGAACGTGCTCGTGCCCGCCGCCTCGACGGGCGCGACGACGACCGTGGGCAACGGCGCCTCGACGGGCTTCGGCGTGTCGCTGTCGTCCGCCGTGTCGGACCTGAAGGTCACGGTCAAGGACAAGTCGGGTGCCATCGTCAATACGCTCGATCTCGGCGCCCAGCAGGCCGGCACGGTACCGGTCACCTGGAAGCCCGTCGACTCGTCGGGCAAGACGTTGCCCGACGGCACCTACACGCTTTCGGCCACCGGCACCAGCAGCAACGGTACGGCGGCGACGGTCACCGCGCTCACGGGGGCGCAAGTGCAGAGCGTCGTGCAGCAAAGCGACGGCAGCACGGGCCTGATGCTCAATAACGGCACCACGGTGGGCATGACCAGCGTGTCCGCCATCCTGTAACTGTAACGAACTCACGAATTCATCCGAAGGGAGACCGCTAAATGGGCTACCAACAAGGCTTGAGCGGATTGTCCGCATCGTCGAACGACCTCGACGTCATCGGCAACAACATCGCCAACTCGAACACCGTCGGCTTCAAGCAAAGCACGGCGCAATTCGCCGACTTGTACGCGAATACGATCGCGACGTCGGTCAACGATCAGATCGGTATCGGCACGCAGCTCTCGGGCGTTCAGCAAGACTTCAAGCAAGGCACGTTCAACACGACGGGCCAAGCTTTGAACGTCGCGATCAACGGCACGGGCTTTTATCAGATGTCGAACAACGGCACGCTCACGTATTCGCGTAACGGCGTGTTCCAGCTCGACAAGAACGGCTTCATCACGAACTCGCAAGGCCTGCAACTGATGGGCTACGCCGCCAACGCGAACGGCGTCATCAATTCGGCGCAAACGGTGCCGATCCAAGTGCCGACGACGAACATCGCACCGATCGCCACGCAAAACATCACCGCGCAGCTGAACTTGAACGCGCAGGATGCTGTGCCCACGGTCACGCCGTTCGTCTCGACGAACTCGCAGACGTACAACTACTCGACGTCGATCCAGACCTACGATTCGCTCGGCGGCTCGCAACAGGTCAACATGTACTTCGTGAAGACGGCGACCAATAGCTGGGACGTCTATTCGGGACCGGCTTCGGGCGCGATCAGCAAGGTCGGCACGGTCGGCTTCAGCACGGCCGGCGCGCTGAACTCGACCACGGCGACGGCTCCCGCGAGCTCGCCCGCCACGGGCCAGATCACGTTCACCGTGCCGAACACCGACGGCAGCGCGACGCCGCAATCGCTCACGCTGAACCTGGCCGGCACGACGCAGTACGGCGGCACCGATGGCGTGAACAACTTGAAGCAAGACGGCTACGCCTCGGGCCAGCTCACGAATTTCGCGATCGGCGCCGACGGCACCATCTCGGGCACGTACTCGAACGGCCGCACGCAATCGCTCGGCCAGATCGTGCTTGCGAACTTCAACAACCCGAACGGGCTGCAAAACCTCGGCGGCAACGAGTACGCGGAAACGTCGGCTTCGGGCGTGCCGCAAATCTCGGCGCCGGGTAGCACGAACCACGGCACGCTGACGGGTGGTGCGGTCGAAAACTCGAACGTCGATCTGACGAGCCAGCTCGTCGATCTGATCACGGCGCAGCGCAACTATCAGGCGAACGCGCAGACGATCAAGACGCAGCAGACCGTCGACCAAACGCTGATCAACCTGTAAGCGCGCGAAGCCGCCAGTACCGCAGAACAAGGCGAGTCATGGACCGACTGATCTATACCGCGATGACGGGCGCCTCCGAGGCGCTCGAACAGCAGGCCGTCGTGGCCAACAACTTGGCGAATACGTCGACGACGGGTTTTCGCGCACAACTCGCGAACTTCCGCAACGTGCCACTCAGTTTCGGCGACGGCTCGACGGTCAACAACGACACGACGCGTACGTTCGCGCTGACGGCGACGCCGAGCTCGGACTTCGCGCCGGGCCCGATCTCGCAGACGGGCAACCCGCTCGACGTCGCGATCGCCGGTCCCGGCTGGCTGTCCGTGCAAACGGCGGACGGCAACGAGGCTTATACGCGCGCCGGCAACTTGCACGTCGACGAAAACGGCCAACTGGTTACGGCCACGAACCAGCCGGTGCTCGGCACGGGCGGCCCGATCGCGATTCCGCCGGGCGCGACCGTGACGATCGGCAAGGACGGCACCGTATCGGCGCTTGGCGCGGGCGATTCGCCTTCGCAGATCGTCGTGCTCGATCAGCTCAAGCTCGTGAATCCCGAGGCCGGCACGATGACACGCGGCGACGACGGCATGTTCAGGACCGCCGACGGCCAGCCGGCCGATGCCGATCCGACCGTCACCGTGACGCAAGGCGCCATCGAGGGCAGCAACGTGAATTCGGTGGCGGCGATGGTCTCGATGATCACGAACGCGCGCCAGTTCCAGATGCAGACGAAATTGTTGCAGACCGCAGACCAGAACGATCAGACGGCCAACCAACTGCTGTCGTTCACCTGACCGGTTTTCGGCTAACGCCCGAACCGGATTGAAATTACCAGGAGATTCACCATGAACCGCTCGCTTTACATCGCCGCAACCGGCATGAACGCGCAGCAGGCGCAGATGGACGTCATTTCGAACAACCTCTCGAACGTGAGCACGACCGGCTTCAAGGGCTCGCGGGCGGTGTTTCAAGACCTCATCTATCAAACGCTGCGCCAACCGGGTGCGAACTCGACGCAACAAACCGAGCTGCCCTCGGGCCTGCAAGTCGGCACGGGCGTGCAACAAGTCGCGACCGAGCGTCTGTACACGCAGGGCAACATGCAGCAAACCGGCAACTCGAAGGACGTCGCCATCAACGGCAACGGCTTCTTCCAAGTGCAAATGCCCGACGGCACGACGGCCTACACGCGCGACGGTTCGTTCCAGACGAACGCGCAAGGCCAGCTCGTGACCTCGAGCGGATATCAGGTCATGCCGCAGATCACGATTCCGCAAAACGCGACGTCGCTCACGATCGGCAGCGACGGTACGGTCAGCATCAAGGTGGCCGGCTCGACGAACAATCAAACGATCGGCACGATCCAGCTCGCGACGTTCATCAACCCGGCCGGCCTCGAGTCGAAGGGCGAGAACTTGATGGAGGAGACGACCTCCTCGGGCGCGCCGAACGTGACGACGCCGGGTCTGAACGGCTCAGGCACGCTCAACCAGGGCTACCTGGAAGCGTCGAACGTGAACGTCGTGCAAGAACTCGTGAACATGATCGAGACGCAGCGTGCGTACGAGATCAACAGTAAGGCGGTCCAGACTTCGGACCAAATGTTGCAGACCTTGAGCCAGATGTCGGTTTAAGGACAGTAGTAGCACTTTGATGAGCAGGCGGTAGACGAAGATGTCGCAGACGAGCCGAATCCCCTTTCGCGTGCGCGGGTTGCGCGCGGCAGCCACGCTGACCTATGCGAGCGCGCTCGCAGGGGTGCTGACGGGCACTTTCGCCGGTTGCGCGCAGATCGAGCACCGCCAGCCTATCGTGCAGCAACCGATGACGGCGGCGCCGCCGGTGCCGCCGCAGTTGCAGCCGCCGGGCTCGATCTACAACCCCGGCTATGCGGGCCACCCGCTATTCGAAGACCAGCGGCCGCGCAACGTCGGCGACATTCTCACTATCGTCATCGCCGAAAACATCAACGCGACGAAGTCTTCGGCTGCCGCCGCGGGACGCAACGGCACCACGAATCTGTCGGTGCCGACGGCGGGCTTCTTGAAGGGCCTGTTCAATCACGTCGATCTGAGCGCAGCGGGTGCGAATACGTTCGGCGGCTCGGGCGGCGCCAACGCGTCGAACACATTCAACGGCACCATCACGGTGACCGTCACGAACGTGCTGCCCAACGGCAATCTCGTCGTGAGCGGCGAGAAGCAGATGCTGATCAACCAGGGTAACGAGTTCGTGCGATTCTCGGGCGTCGTCAATCCGAATACGGTGTCGGGCGCGAACACGGTGCTCTCGACCCAGGTGGCCGATGCGCGGATCGAATACTCGGCGAAGGGCTACATCAACGAAGCGGAAACGATGGGATGGCTCCAGCGTTTCTTCCTCAACATAGCCCCTTGGTGATTGCGATGACGACTTCGATCCTGCGCGCGTGGCGCACAGTCCGCCGCGCACTCGTACTCGCCGGCTTGCCCGTCATGCTGGCGTGCGCCGGCACGGCGCATGCCGAGCGTTTGAAAGATCTGGTCCAGATCCAAGGCGTGCGAGACAACCCGCTGATCGGCTACGGTCTCGTCGTCGGCCTCGACGGCACGGGCGACCAAACGACGCAAACGCCGTTCACGACGCAGACGCTCACGAACATGCTGGCCAATCTCGGCATTTCGCTGAACAACGGTCAAGCGGGCGGCGGCGGCTCCGCCTCGAACATGCAGCTCAAGAACGTCGCCGCCGTGATGGTCACGGCGACGCTGCCGCCGTTCGAGCGTCCGGGCGAGGCGATCGACGTGACCGTGTCGTCGCTCGGGAATGCCAAGAGCCTGCGCGGCGGCACGCTGCTCCTCACGCCGCTGAAGGGCGCCGACGGGCAAGTCTATGCATTGGCGCAGGGCAACGTCGCGGTGGGCGGCGCGGGCGCGAGCGCCAACGGCAGCAAAGTGCAGGTGAACCAGCTCGCGGCTGGCCGTATCCCGTCCGGCGCCATCGTGGAGCGCGCCGTGCCGACGCAAGTCGCGCAAGCGGGCGGCACGGTGCAGATGGAGCTGAACGACATGGACTACGACACGACGCAGCGCATCGTGGCGGCGGTCAACAACGCATTCGGCGAGGGCACGGCGATGCCGCTCGACGGCCGTACGATCCAGTTGCGCGCCCCGATCGATCCGAGTCAGCAAGTCGCCTTCATGGCGCAGCTCGAGAACTTGGATGTGCGTCCGGCGCAAGCGGCCGCGAAGGTCATCCTCAATTCGCGCACCGGCTCGATCGTGATGAACCAGATGGTGACGCTGCAAAGCTGCGCAGTGGCGCACGGCAACCTGTCGGTCATCGTGAACACGCAAACGGCCGTCAGCCAGCCCGGTGCGTTCTCGAACGGCACGACCGTGGCGACGCAGCAGTCGCAGATTCAACTGAAGCAGGATAACGGCGCGCTCAAGCTCGTCACGGCGGGGGCGAATCTGGCCGAGGTGGTGAAGGCGCTGAACGCGCTCGGCGCGACGCCGGCCGATCTGATGTCGATTTTGCAAGCAATGAAGGCCGCGGGTGCGTTGCGCGCGGATCTCGAGATCATCTAAGCGTAGGGTGTCCCGATGAACGCGAACACGGTTTATAACGGCAAGGTCGATACCGGCAGCGACGTCTCGCAGCGCTTCGCGCTCGACGTCCAAGGTTTCGACGCCTTGCGCGCTCAAGCGGGCGCCGATCCTCAGAAGGCGTTGAAGTCGACGGCGAAGCAATTCGATGCCGTGTTCATCCAGATGATGCTCAAGAGCATGCGCGACGCGACGCCGCAGGACGGCATCCTGGATTCGAACGACAGTAAGCAGTATCAGTCGATGCTCGATCAACAGCTCTCGCAGCAGCTTTCGTCGAAGGGCGTCGGCGTAGCCGATGCCCTGATCAAGCAGCTTTCGCGCAACCTGGGCGGTGCGAGCACCGGTGCCGGCGCGGGCGGTACGACGTCGTCCGATGCGCTCGGCAGTTTGCTCGGCGGCGGTAGCGCCGCGGACGGCAGCGGCAACGAAGGCGATGCGGCGATGATGGGAGCGCTCGCGCGCGCCTATTCGAACGCGCAAGCGAACGGCTCGCTCGCCTCGGGCAAGGGCTATACGGCGCAAAGCGCACTCACGCCGCCGCTGCACGGCAAGGGCGAATCGACGAAGGTCGACGCATTCGTCGAGAAAATGGCGGCGCCGGCCCAGGCCGCAAGCGCGGCGACCGGTATCCCGGCGCGCTTTATCGTCGGCCAGGCCGCGCTCGAAACGGGCTGGGGCAAGGGCGAGATCAAGAACGCGGACGGCTCGCCGAGCCATAACGTGTTCGGCATCAAGGCCACGAGCGACTGGACGGGCAAGACGGTTGCAACCGTGACGACCGAATATATCCACGGCGTCGCGCACAAGGTCGTCGAGAAATTCCGCGCCTACAGTTCATACGCCGAAGCGATGACCGACTACGCGAGCATGCTGCGCGACAACCCGCGCTACGCCTCGGTGCTCTCGACGTCGCACGACGCCGCCAGCTTTGCGCACGGCATGCAAAAGGCCGGCTACGCCACGGATCCGCACTACGCGAAAAAGTTGATTTCGATAATGAAGCAAATGGTTTGATCGGCGCGGGTGGCGCGCCGGTAGAACCGGTAATGGGTATATCACGGGGAGCGCAATAAAGCGCGACGGGGCCAAGCGAGAAGTAGACGGTACAAGGCCGGCCGCCGAAAGGCGGTCGGCCGAGCCGCGATGGACAGAGCCGCATCGGTCGCATCATAATGGCGCCGATCGTCAGATTGGGCTTAAGAGGGACGGTTGCAGGCACAAGCCGATAACCGAGTGTTTGCTCGAAAACTAAAAAAATATTTCGAGAATACCTCTAAACTTTGCACGTCCGATGCCGCTAATCAGACGAGACCCTGTTCGGATCGCTGTAATGCGTCCGAAAGCATTGGCGTCGGTGCGTATGTCGCGCCGCGCAAGTTTGCATACCCGAGCCCATGGATACCAATCAGTCGAATGGCCCGACGGAGGATTCCGCCGAAAGCGATTATGATTTCGGGCGCCGCAATCCGCTTGAAATCGGCGTTCAGCTCCGCAATTTGGCCAATCGCGGCGATTTTCTGACCGTTCAATACAAGAACGGCCAACTCGTTACGAAGATTCTCGATGTCGACGTGCGTGCGCGCACGTTCTCCTTCGATTGGGGCGCGCTGCCCGAGCAGAACAAAGGCGTACTGGCTTCGCCGAGCTGCACGTTCCGCGCGTCGCCCGACGGCGTGCGCGTCGAGTTCACCACCGTGACGCCGCAAGAAACGCGCTTCGAGGGATTACCCGCATTCGAAGCCCCTTTCCCGGAAGTCCTGTACTACGTGCAGCGGCGCGAGTATTTTCGCGTCGATGCGCCCGTACTCGACCCGTACTTCTGCCGCGGCCGATTGCCCGAGGGCGATACGTTCCGCTTCGAGGTGCATGACATCTCGCTCGGCGGGATCGGCTTGCGTACGATGGACGAGCGCGTGGCCGAACTGCCGATGGGCGCCATGCTGCCGGACGTCGAGGTCCATCTGAACGGCCATGGCATGCTCTCGCTCGATCTCGAACTCGTTTCGATGCGCGCGACCGAGCTGCCGAACGGCAGCCGCCGCTTCCAGCTCGGCATGCGCTTCGTCGCGCTGCCCGGCAGCGCCGAGAACACATTACAGCGTCTGATCACCCAGCTGGAGATGCGCCGGCGCTCGCTCGTCAAAGCGTAAAAAAAATCGGGGCCGGTGCACGCCGGCCCCTTAAATTTCCGCGCGCGCGGCCGTTATACATGTGTTCCCTCAACGAGGCGGGCAGCCCCATGGCGTCCGCCCTTCAGGAAGACGCATGTCCAACGATATCTTCACCATCGGGTTGTCCGGGCTGAATGCCGCCCAATGGGGCCTCCAGACGACCAGCCAAAACATCAGCAACGCGGCGACGCCCGGCTATACGGTCGAGAACCCCGTTTATGCCGAAGCCAGCGGCCAGTACACCGGCTCGGGTTACCTCGGCACCGGCGTCAACACGGTCACGGTCCAGCGCAACTACAGCCAGTACTTGAGCACGCAGCTCAATACGGCCACGTCGACGAACAGCGCGCTGTCGGCCAACTATTCGATGGCGTCTCAGTTGAGCAACCTCGTCGGCAGCCCGACGGCCGGTATCTCCTCGGCGATCACGGCCTATTTCACGGGCCTGCAAAACGTCGCGAATACGCCGAACAACGTGGCCTTCCGCCAGACGGCGCTCAGCGCCGCGCAAACGCTCGCGTCGCAAATCAACGCGGCCGGCGCGCAGTACGATCAGCTTCGCACGAGCGTCAATCAGCAGTTGCAGACGGCCGTGGCGTCGATCAATACCTACTCGTCGCAGATCGCGAATCTGAACAGTCAGATCGCCGCGGCGTCCGCGCAAGGCCAGCCGCCGAACCAGTTGCTCGATCAACGCGACCAAGCCGTGGCGAACCTGTCGCAGCTCGTCGGCGTGTCCGTCGTGCAAAACTCGAGCGGCTATAGCGTGTTCATCGGCAATGGGCAGCCGCTCGTCGTCGGCAGCAACAACTTCAAGCTCGGCACGGCCAACTCGCAAAGCGATCCGAGCGAGCTTTCGGTGACCTACAACGGCTTGAACGGCGCGACCACGCCGCCGCCGGTCGAATATCTGCCGTCGTCGGCGATCACGGGCGGCACGGTGGGCGGCTTGCTCCAATTCCGTACCCAGACGCTCGATCCGGCCGAGTCGCAACTCGGCGCGATCGCGACGAGCTTCGCCTCCCAGGTGAACGCGCAAAACGCGCTCGGTATCGATCTGGGCGGCAACAAGGGCGGCAATCTGCTCACGATCGGCTCGCCGACGGTCTACTCGAATCTGGCCAACACCGGCAACGCGAATCTGTCGGTGAGCTTCGCCAATAGTTCGCAGCCCACGAACGACGACTATGCGCTTTCGTTCGCGGGCGGCACCTATACGCTGACCGATACGACGACGAATACGGTGGTGGGCACGTCCGCGACGCCGCCCAACGGCACGACGGCGATGGGCGGGCTGATGCTGAACATCACCTCGGGTTCGATGAACGCGGGCGATTCGTTCACGATCCAGCCGACGCGCGGCGCGTTGAACACGTTCGGTCTCGCGACGTCGAACCCTTCGGCGATCGCGGCCTCCGGGCCCGCGCTCGCCTCGGCGCCGAGCACGAACACGGGCACGGCTTCGATCACGCAAGGCACGGTGACGGCGGGCTACCAGATTTCGAACACGACGACGCTGACTTACAACTCGTCGACGAACACGCTGAGCGGCTTCCAGGTCGGCACGACGATCACGGTTGCCGGCACGCCGCCCACGACGATTCCGATTACCGCGCCGACAACGACGGTCCCGTACAACCCGGCTCAGGGCGCGACGCTCACGATCAATAGCACGACCACGCCGGTGCCGGCCGGCATCACGAACGGCGTGACCTTCGGGCTGAGCGGCACCCCCGCGAACGGCGACACGTTCACGATCGCGCCGAACACGGGTACGTTCGACGGCCGCAATGCGCTGGCGATGTCCAAGCTCGTCTCGAACGCATCGATGAACGGCGGCACCTCGACGATGACCGCCGCTTACGCGTCGTACGTGAACAACATCGGCAATGCGGCGAGCCAGCTCAAGGCCGCGAGCACGTCGCAATCGGCGCTCGTCACGCAAATCACCTCGGCGCAGCAGGCGGTGTCGGGCGTGAACCTGGACGAAGAAGCGTCGAACTTGTTGCAATATCAGCAGGCTTATCAGGCGAACAGCAAGGTCATCCAGACGGCCGAGCAGATGTTCCAAACCCTGATGGGCATCTTCCAATAAGGTGGTGAGCGATGATGCGCATCTCGACTTCGCAGTTCTATAACCAGAACATCCAGACGATGGATAGCCAGCAGAGCCAGCTGGGCACGTACTATCAGCAGCTCTCGAGCGGCACGGCGCTCACGACGCCGGCCGACAATCCGCTGGGTGCGGCGCAGGCCGTCCAACTGACGATGACGTCGGCGACCCTGACGCAATATCAGTCGAATCAGAACTCGGCGCTCTCGTCGTTGCAGCTCGAAGACAAGACGCTCTCGAGCGTGACGAGCACGATGACAACCATCGTGTCCCAGCTCACGCGGGCCGGTGACGGTACCTTGAACGATACCGATCGCTCCTCGATCGCGCAGGCGCTTCAGGGCTATCGCAGCGAGCTCTTGAACCTGGCGAACACGAGCGACGGCGCGGGCAACTATCTGTTCTCGGGCTTCCAAGCGACGACGGCGCCGTTCACGAATGCGACGGGCGGCGGCGTGAATTACCAAGGCGACAACGGGATTCGCGAAGCGCAAGTGACGGATACGCGCCAAGTCGCGACGAACGATACGGGCTCCAGCGTGTTTCTGACGGTACCGTCGGTCGGTACCTCGCCCGTGGCGGCCGGCGCCGCGACGAACACGGGCACCGGTTTGATCGGTGCGCCGTCGATCACGAACCCGGCCATTGCGACGAACAGCGACAATTACACGATCACGTTCGGCGGCACGCCTGCGGCGCCGACGTACACGGTGACCGACAACACCGCGGTTCCGCCGACCACGACGGCGGCCACCGCGTTCAACGCAAACACGCCGATCGCGCTCGGTTCGGGCATGCAAGTGGCCATCAAAGGCGCACCCGCTCCCGGCGATACGTTTTCGGTCACGCCCCCGACGGCCCCGCAAAACAGCAGCGTCTTCGCGACGCTCGATTCGATCATCTCGGCCTTGCAACAACCGGCGAGCAACAACCCGGCGGCAACGGCAACGCAATCGAATGCGCTGACGACCGCGGTGTCGCGCTTCCAAAACTCGTTGACGAACGTGGTGGTGGTGCAGGCGTCGGTGGGTGGGCGCGAGCAAGAATTGCAGGCGCTGCAAACGACGACGCGGACCAATTCGACGCAAATCCAAAGCAACTTGGCGGATCTGACCGGCGTCGACATGGTCACGGCGATCAGCAAGTTCGAAGAGACGCAAAACGCGTTGCAGGCGGCTCAGCAGACGTTCGTGAAGATGCAGGGGATGTCGCTGTTCCAGTACATCGGCGGTTGACGCGTGACGCTTAACGTTTGACGAAGCCACACGCCCGAGAGGGCGTGCGATAAGGCCGAAGCCCCATCTCCTCGGGACTTCGGCTTTTTTTTCGGCTGGAGATCACTCGCTGCGCGGGAGGTGCGCAAGATCGTGGCGTTGGCTGAATCGATTGGTCGGCTGAGCGGTATCGTTAGGTGCGGTGGAGAAAACGAGGCCGGCTACTCGAGCAACAAGTAGTCGACGCATTCGCCCGCGGCGAGAGAATCCGCGCCGCTGCGAATGGCCACCAACACGTTCGACACCGCGAAGCTCCTCAAGCTCTGGCTGTTCTGATCGTCGCGCGCCTCGATGACGACACGGCCTTTTTCGTCGGTGCGCGCCACGCCCCAGATAAAGCGATGTTCCTTGCCGTGCCTGGTGAGCGGGGACGCCAACGTGCCCCGTCGCCATACGGGCCCCGGGTGTGCGACGTATTCCATCGAATCGAGGATGCGGCGGATGAACAAGTGCATCACGGCGCCAACCTCGGGTGTCTGCCCCGGAACGTTGAACACGATCGCCCTATCATAGATATAAAAGCCGTCGTACCGGAATATCTCGTTCGGCGAGTCGGGCTGGTAATACGGGTGCTTCCCAAGCACGGGCGAGGTGCGATCGTCACCAAGACCGCATATGAAGCCGCGATCTTTCGTATTGTCGAAATGGACACGCTCTTGGCCGTGAGGAAAGCAGGAAACCGGTCCGCCAAGACCGTTGCCGAGCATTGTTCCGTCCACCGGCATACCGACGCCGATCAGCAAGTCGTAGGCCGACATCAGATCGAGCAGTCGATCGCGATAGACCTCTTGGGCGTCGTGAGCGGTATTCGGAGAATCCGTTGGAGGCAGTGGAGTCAACAGTTCGACCGATGGCATCACGTATCCCCAGCGGGCAAACATCGAGCGTACGTAGGCGCTCATCGAATCGGGCTGCTGCCAGGCATGCTCTACATTGGCTGGCGGCACCGCGTCGTAACTGCTCAATACCACCCCCACACGCGGGCTTCTATATACGGGCACCGTGAATACCCCGGCGGCAATCAGCACGGCTTGTATCTGCGGCGTGATACGTGTGCCGCGAGCGACGAGCGTGGCGCCGCGTTCATAGTCTTGCCCAGCCAATCGGGCGTTGTCGCCCTTGGACACCGGGGCGGTGACTTTTAGCGTCGACTCTATAGGAAGGGTGACTTCGTCCGTCTCCACCGGAGGGGTATAGAGGACCGCATCGGCGTCTTCAGGTAAGGGGATGCCTGCGGGCAAGTACTCGCATTGGCCCCGCTCTAATGCGCTCGCGGCTGGGTCGCCTCCGGTTTCGATGAAGTTGCGGAGCCCCCCGCAGTTCTTTTCCAGTTCCACGGGATGGGCCCTTGATGCGCCGGCGGTATCGGCCGCTCGCACCGCGTACCCACGGCGCAGCGTGTACGGCACGCGCGGGACAGGGCCCGGTGCTTTCACGTCCTCGGCGGTGACGCGCATGCAGGCGTCCTCGACGGGGATGAGCTCAGTATGCGGCTCGCCGCGGACCGCCCCGCACAAATCGTCGTAGGCAGATCTGAGCCACGACGGGCATTGACGGTCAGCGTCCAATGTGTATTTAGATGAGTCGATCATAGGATGAGAGTGCGCCGAGGAGGCGGGCGAATGAATATCGAGTCGCGGTAGGGCGCTAGTCGAGCGATAAGTAATCGACGCATTCGCCCGCGGCGACCTGTCCGGCACCGCTGCGGATGGCGACCAATGCGTTCGACGTCGTGAAGGTGTCCAGGCTGAGGCTGTTTTGAAGGTCGTCCACCTGAATGACGACACGGCCGGCTTCGTCGGTGTGCGCGATTCCCCAGGGAAAACGGTGCTCCAACGGATGTCGCGTGATCGGTGACGCTAATATGCCCGTGCGCCAAACGGGCGCCGGCTGTGCGAGCCCTTCCATTGAATCGAGGATGCGGCGGACGAACAGATGCATAATCGCCGCCATCTCGGGCGTGTGCCCGGCAACGTTGACCACGGCTGCCCTGTCGTAGTAGGTAAAGCCGTCGGATCCGCAATTGCGGCTCAACGATCCTGGGCGGAAAAGGCGGCGATAGAGAACGATGGGCCGCGTTCGGTGATAGCCGAGGCCACATATGAAGCCGCGTTCCCGGGTGTTATCGAAATGGACGCGTTCGTAGCTCTCCGGAAAACATGAAATCCCATTGCCTAGGCCTACCCCGTGGGAAAGCATCCAAGAGTCAGCCGGCATACCGACGCCGATCAAGAGCTCGTAGCGTGACATTAGATCGAACACGCGCTTGATGTATGCTGTGCGCGCCTCTTCGCAAATCGTCGGCTGAAACGGTGCCAACGGTTCGACCGCAGGCCTCACGTAGCCCCAGCGCGCAAACAGCGAGCGCACGTAGGCGCTCATTGAATCGGGTCGCTGCCAGTCGTACTCCACGTCGGCGGGTGGCGCTGCGTCGAAACTGCTCAAAACCACGCACGCGCGCGGGCGCCTGTATACGGGGATCGTGGATACGCCGGCGGCAGTCAACAGGGTTTGCACGCGTGGCGTGATGCGTGTGCCCTGCGGAATAAGCGTGGCACCACGTGCGTAGTCTTCGCCGCGCAGCCGATGGTCGGGGGCTTTTAGTTCGTCTGCGCTGACGCGCATGCTGGCGTCGTCGACGGCAATGAACTCCTTATGGAGTTCGCCCCGGACGCAGTCACAACTGCGCTCGTAAGCGGAAGCAAGCCACGACGGATCGCCCGGCTCGGCAGCCCTACCGAACCAGGAGGGGCGCCGGCGGGTGGCGTTCGTTGAGGTTTTAGAAGAATCTGACATGCGATGAGCGTCGGTTCGATACAAAAACGTTCGGCCGTTAGTCGGTGATGTTCACGAAGAACTTGTCATCCTGTATCACGCGCTGTGACGTGAAGAAGTTGCCCAGGCGGGCGCCGGCTCGCTGATTGTCCTTGGCGTCGATGCGTTTGACCGAGAAAGGTCCCTGTGACGCGCCTTCGTTTGTAGAGGCGAACGGGTACTCGTCGCAGTTGCATGGGCCCGGAGCATCGTCTGGATCAGTCGTTAGATCGCATACGGGCTCCTCCGCATATTGCTCCACGTACCGCTTCCGCGCTTCGTCTCGGTTTTCCTTAATGCGTGTTTGACTGCGTGTCCGCGTCAGCGGCTTCGCGTCGGAACCGTCAAGGATGCTCCCGTCGCCGGCCCCAACGAACTTGCCCGGTATACCGGTCGTCGCCTGCGCTTCCCGGATGTGAATTGCAGACTCATCGACGTCGGGATCGCTCATGCTAATTCCGCTGAATATCGCGGGCGCTTCGAGATAGACGCAGCCTTTCGTACCACGACGCGCGAGGCCGATATCGCAGCGAATTTTCGGAACGTGTGAGTACGTACCGCTGGGGAAGTTAGCCATCGATTGCCCGTCCTCTAATGACTCTCCGGTGCGCACGATTCGGTACTCGAAGAACGGCTGAAATTCCACAAGATTATTGCCTTCCATCATGGGCGTTAGCGTAATGGTGACTTCGTTCGTGAGTCCACCCGGCACCAGATCGATTGTCGGTGCTGAGGTCGCCGTGCATTTACTTCCGCACTCGATGTACGGCTTCAGTTGTAGCGGCACCCATTCGCCTTCGCGTGGATTGGTACGAAAGCGCAATTTGATGTCCCACGACAATTGATTCAGGGCATTGTCTGAGTACATGTAGGCCTCCACGTCGGCCTTTGTTGGGTTCGTTCGCTCGGGGTTGTTACTTGCGAAATCCATAACGTTCGAGCGAAAGCAATGCGAGCCGCGGCTTAACAACGTTCTCGGGCCGGCTTCACTGAAGACCGTAGTACATATCGGCGACACGTCAGTCGCGCTCTCGGCGGCTGTAGCGGGCGATCCGGCAAGCACGACGAAGTACGCGCCGACATAAGCAGCAGCTCTCAGGTTCATTGTTCGTCCTTGTTTTCCTAGTTCGCGCTTCATCGCGCGGCGTGATCGTCGCCGCGGATGAACGGTTAAACCCAGATCGAACGGTTTTTCGGACCTTTTAACGCCGCACGCCGGGAGAGGAGGTACCCGGCTAGTTTTTTTAAGCGCTACGTTGCAAACGCGATTCAGCTAAAAATCGCGGTTACTTGAGAACTGTTTTGAACGGCCGCGAACGCCAGCACAAGGCGCTGCGGCACTAAGAGAAATGAGACGACCTAGACAAAACAAGAGTCGTATTGGCTACCGCAGCGCCGCGGCCACCCGCCCCATCTGGTCGATGCCCGTATCGACCAGATGAGCGAAGAACGGAATCATGTTCGGCAGCATCAGCATCAAAAGCAGCATGCCGACCATCAGCGTGACCGAAAAGCCGATTTGAAACACGCCGATCTGCGGCGCCGCGCGATTGAGAATGCCGAGCGACAGACTGGCGACGAGCAACGCGACGACGACAGGGAGCGAGAGCAGCAACCCCGCGGTAAAAATCGAGCCGCCCCATTGCACGAGCGTCCGGAATCCCGGCGGCCCGTACATGGTCGCCGCGATCGGCACCGATTGGAACGACTCGATGAGCGCCGCGATGATCTGCGTGTGGCCGTTGTAGGCGAGGAAGGCCAGCATCGCGATCATGTTCAAGAAGCTCGAAATGACCTGCGAGGACGCGTTGGACGTCGGGTCGAAGAACGTCGCGAAGCCGAGCCCCATTTGCAGACCGACGAGCGTGCCTGCCATCTCGACGGCAGTGAACACGAGTTGCATCGTGAAGCCGAGCGCCGCGCCGATCAAAAACTGCATGACCATGATCCAGACGCCCGCGGCGGAAAACACCGTCGCCTGCGGCATGGCGGGCAATGTCGGGGCGACGACGAGCGTGATGAACGCCGCGAGGGCGATTTTGACGCGTGCGGGAATCGACCGATGGCCGAGCATCGGCGCGGCCGCGATCAGCGCGGCGATACGCGAAAACGGCCAGAGAAAGGCCGTGAGCCAGACGTTAAGTTGTGCGTAAGTGACGGTAAACATCGGCGGATCGAGGGGCGAGCCGGCGCGCTACCCCGCGAGCGACGGGATGCTTGTCAGCATTTCCCGCATGTAATCGAGCACGATGGAAAGCATCCACGGTCCCGCGATCACGAGCGTGATCGTCACGGCCATCAGCTTCGGAATGAACGACAGCGTGGACTCGTTGATCTGGGTGGCGGCCTGAAAGAAGCTCACGAGCAAGCCCACCACGAGCGAGACGATCAGCGGCGGCGCGGTGAGCAGCAGGGCCACGTACATCGCGCGGTGCGCGAGGGTGAGAACGGATTCGGGCGTCATGATTGAGGCGCTTCCTCGGATAGCTTGGGGCGAACTCAGGTAAAGCTCTGAGCGAGCGAACCGATGAGCAACTGCCAGCCGTCCACGAGCACGAACAGCATGAGCTTGAACGGCAAGGAAATCGTAATGGGCGAAACCATCATCATCCCCATCGACATCAAGACGCTGGCAACGACCATGTCGATGATCAAAAACGGAATGAAGATCGTGAAGCCGATCTGAAAGGCCGTTTTCAGTTCGCTGGTGACGAAAGCCGGTACGAGCAGCGAGAGCGGCACGTCCTCCGGACCTTGCAGCGGCGGCGAGTGCGAAATCTTCGCGAACAGGGCGAGATCCGATTCGCGCGTTTGCTTCAGCATGAACTGCTTGAACGGCGCCACGCCGCGCGTCACGGCGGTCTCCATCGAGATCGTGCCGTCCGAGAACGGCTTGTAGCCGTCGTTGTAAGCCTTGTCGATAACAGGCGACATCACGAACAGCGTCAAAAACAGGGCCAGGCCGACGAGTACCTGATTGGGCGGCGTCGTGCTCGTGCCCATTGCCTGGCGTAGCAGCGACAGGACGATGATGATGCGCGTGAAGCTCGTCATCATCAGCACCATGGCCGGCAAAAACGACAACATCGTGAGCAGCAGCATCGTCTGCACGCTCAACGAGTAGGTAGTGCCGCCGTTGGGGCCGGGACTCGTCGTGAATGCCGGCAGGCCGTTCGGCGCCGTTTGCGCGTGGGCGAGGTGGGGCAACAGCGAGAAGATCAGCAATGGCAGTGCGGGCGCCACGGCGCGTGCGAGCCGCACGATGGGACTGGACGACATTTACTTGCCTCCGCCCGAAGGCCGAGAAAACCGTTTTTTGGCTTCGTTGCCGAGCGCGGAGCGAAAACGCGCGCCGAACGTGCCGGATAGGGTGCCGCCGGCGATATCGGCTTCGCTGCCGGGGGTGCCCGGCGCCGGCGCCGGCATCGTATGGAGCAGCCGGACGCTACCGGGGGCCGCGCCGAGCACGAGCCAGGTGTCGCCGATTTCGACGACGGTCACGCGTTCCTTGCCGCCGAGCGACACGCCGCCCACGGTGCGCACGAGCCCGCCGCGCCCGGAGGGCTGCAAGCCGAGGCGCCGGGCGAGCCAAGCGCAGGCGAACACGAGGGCGACGACGATGGCCAAGCCGACGAGCGTTTGCAGCACGGCGCCCACGCCGACGGACGGCACGGCGGTGCCCGCCCCGACGCTCGAGGCGATCTTCGCGGCGTTGTTCACCGCGTTCATGTCGGCAGCCGCTGCCGCCGGCGCGAAAGCCGCGAGTGCGGCGGCGGCTGCGGCCGCGCACGCCGCGGGAAGGATTGCTGCCACGCGCCGCTCAAGCGGCGCACGGTGCAAGCGTGATTTCATCAACGGTTCAGTTTTCGAATGCGTTCGGCCGGCGTAATGATGTCGGTCAGCCGGATGCCGAACTTGTCGTTGACCACGACGACTTCGCCTTGGGCAATCAAACAGCCGTTCACGAGCACGTCCATCGGCTCGCCGGCCATCCCGTCGAGTTCGACGACGGAACCTTGCGCAAGTTGCAGCAAATTGCGGATCGCAATTTTCGTGCGCCCTAGCTCGACCGTCATCTGGACCGGGATGTCCAGGATCATGTCGATGTCGTTGCGCGTCGTGGTCGATTCGACTTTCGACAGCGGCTGGAACACGCCGGCGGCGGCAGGCGCCGGTGCCGGGTTCGTGTTCTGCTCGGCCAGCGCGGCCGCCCAATCGTCCAAGCTCGCTTCTTCGTCGGCGGCCGGCGCCGCGCTCTTGGCGGTTTCGGCGGCCATGGCGGCCATTTGCGCGTCGAGTTCGGCCGAGCCTTGTCCCGGCGTCGCGTTCAGATCACTCATAATCCGTTTCCTTAATCGTGTTTTCCGATGCGCTGATCATTTTTTGCACGCGCAACGCATATTGACCATTGAAGATTCCGTAGCCGCATTCCATGACGGGCACGCCGTCGACCTTGGCAACGATGTTTTCGGGAATATTGATCGGCAGGACATCGCCCGCGCTCATATTCAGGATGTCCTCGAACGTAACCGGGATATGGGCCAGATCGGCTGTCAGCTCGACCTCGGCCGCCTGCACCTGTTTCGACAGCACGCGGATCCAGCGGCGGTCGACTTCGAGCGCTTCGCCTTGAATCGGCGAGGTCAGCACGTCGCGAATCGGTTCGATCATCGAGTACGGCATGCAGATGTGCAGCGTGCCGCCCGTCGGTCCGAATTCGATCGAGAACTGCGTGACGATGACGATTTCGTTCGGCGTCGCCACGTTGGCGAACTGCGTATGCATCTCCGAACGCATGAATTCGAACTGCAACGGCCGAACGCTCTTCCAGGCCGTCGTGTAGTGCTCGAACACGAGGTTCAGCAACTTCCCGATGATCCGTTGCTCGGTCGCCGTGAAATCTCGCCCTTCGACGCGCGTATGAAACCGGCCGTCGCCGCCGAACAGATTGTCGACGACGAAGAACACGAGGTTCGGATCGAACACGAACAACGACGTGCCGCGCAGCGGCTTGACGTGAACGAGGTTCAGGTTCGTCGGAATCGGTAGATTGCGCGTGAACTCGCTGTACTTCAGCACTTTGACCGGACCGACCGAGATCTCGGCGGTGCGGCGCATGAAATTGAAGATGCCGAGGCGCAAGAGGCGCGCGAAGCGCTCGTTGATGATTTCGAGGCCGGGCATCCGGCCGCGAACGATCCGTTCTTGCGTCGCGATGTTGTACGGGCGTACGCCCGTCTTCTCGCGGTTTTCGGTGTCGGCATCGGATTCGCCGGTTACGCCCTTGAGGAGTGCATCGACTTCCTCTTGGGACATGAACTCTTCGTGGCCCATCGCTTTGCTCGTCCCTGTATTGCGGTTGTGAGTAACGCCTAAAGTGGCACGTTCAGCCCGGCGAAACGCCGGGCATCCCGCGCTACTGGACCACGAATTCCGTAAAGAGCACGTCTTCGACGTGCACCGGCGGCTCGCTCGCGTCCGTCGGTTTCTCGATCAGTGTCTTCAGCTCGCGCGCCAGCGCGTGCTTGCCCTCGAGCGTTTGCAGATCTTCCGGATGCTTGTTCGACAGATCGAGCAAGATGCGGCTGCGGATCTCGGGCATGTGCTGCGTGAGCGCCTCCTGGATCTTCGCATCGGCAAGCTTCAGCGACAGACCGACGCGCAGGTAATGCTGGCCGTCGTCGGACAGGAGATTGACCGTCATCGGGTCGAGCGCGAAGAAGACGGGCGGCGGCGGCGGGGGCGGCGGCACCGGCTTGCCGTTACCTAAGCCGTTCTTGAGCAGGAAGAAGTACATGCCCGCGGCGGCGGCGCCCGCTGCAACGAGCGCGATCAAAACGATCAGCACGATGCGTTTGAGCTTGCGCGATTTCGCGGGAACGTCGACGGTTTGCTGAGCTGCGGTCGTGGATGCCATGACAATGCTTTGCGTGAGTGCGGTAGGGTGAATTGTTGGCTATACCGGGCTCTAGCGATAAGCCGAAAAGAAGGGACATTCGACGCCATCTCATCCGTTTAAGCCGGAGGCGCTCGCGCTGAGGCTGAAAAACGGGGTGCGATAGGGTAGCACCGCGCAGCGACTGTGGGCGTCCGTGGCCGGATGCCCGAACGCATAGCGCTCGGCGGTCGCCCGCCGAGACTCGAATCGCGCCTGCTCGAGCGTTAGGCGAACGTGTCGACGAGACCGACGGTGCGCCGGGCGGCAATCGAGGCCGAAGCCGTCACGGTGGGGTCGGCGCCGCTGTCGCCTAGACCTGAGCCCCCGCTGCCGCGCCGGCCCGATCCGTTGCCGCCTTGATTGCCGGCTTGCTGCTGATTCGCTTGACGCGCGAAACCGTCGCTGACGCTCGCGCTGCCGAGGCCGAGACCGCCGGCCTCCAACGCGTCGCGCAGCTTGGGCAGCGCGGCCTCGACCGCCTCGCGCACCTGTTGGTGCTGCGAGACGAACAGAGCGTGCGCATGGTTGTCGGCCACTTGCAGCACCACTTGCAGCGGGCCGAGATCGGGCGGGTTGAGCGTCAGTTCGGCGCTTTGCTGGTGCGCATTCGATAGGAAAACGACCTTCTGGCTGAGCGCATCTTCCCAATCGGGGGTGCCGACCTGGGGCGCGAGCGAAGCCGCCGCGGCCGCTGCCGCGTTCGGGGTCGTCGCGGCCGCCTGGGCGCTTGCGCTGGCCAGGCTCGCGGCCGTGGCCGCTTGGCTTGCGGCGAGCGTCGTGCGGGCCGCTTCGGCGTTGTCCTTGAGCGTGGCGATCGCCGCGGTCGCATCGCCGCCGCTCGCGAGTGCTTGAGCCGTGGCGAGCGCTGCACTGTCGGGCGAGGCCGTCGCGCCCGCGCTCGCTTTGGCGGCTTGCTCCGTCGCGGCGCCGATCGCCTGGGCGTTGGCGTTCTTGGCGTCGCCCGTCAACGTCCCCACGAGTTTCGAATTGAGCGGCAACGAGCCCATTCCGTTGGTGAGGTTGCCGGTGCCGGCCGTATTGCCGCCGTTGCCGAGCACCGGCGTACCGGTGGCGCCTGCCGTGGCGCCGGTCGCCGTCGCGCCTTGCGTGCCCATCTGGGCTGCGAGCGCCGCTTCGAGCGCAGCGCGCACCGTCTTCGGCTCGCTGCCCTTCGTCGATTGGCCGACGGCGGCGGTCGCGTCCGGGGTCCCGCTAGCGGTTGCACCCGTGCCGGCGGTGGCTTGCGCTTGTTGCGCCGCGGCTTGAGCGGCTGCTTGAGCCGCGGCCTGCGCCTGCGCTTGCGCACTACCTACCGCGGCGGCGGCCGCCGCTGCGTTTTGATCCTGACTCGCTTGCTGCTGTGCGTTCGACGACGCATCGCTGCTCTTAGTACCCGTGCTCGCTTGCGAGGACGACGTGCCGTCGCTCGGAGCCGTACTCGACGATGCGTCGGCGGTGCTATCGGCACCGTCCGCCGCCCCGCCGTTCGCGGGAGACTTGGGCTGCGTCGACTGCGACGCGGCGTTGTTCTGCGTGGAAGCGTTCGCGGCGGACTGCGCCGATTGAGTCGACTGGGCGGCCTGTTGCTGCGCGTGCACGCTTTGTTGCAGGGCCTGCGAGAACGGCGCGGCTGTCTGCGCGTTTGCGCCCGAGGAGGCGCTGGCGGACGAGGTGCTCGGCGTTCCCGAGAGAGACCCGAGAAGAGAAATGGGCGACATGGCTATGCCTTAGTGTGCGTCGGCCGAGCGGTGCCCGAGGGGCGCGTGCCGGCCGATTCGATTCCGGTTCAATTCAATTCAAGCTTTCACGACGCATACGCAGTATCTTGGCGGCGTGCTCGTCGGCGTCGCGCTGCTCGCGCCGCGCGGCCACACGTGCCTCGGCCGCTTCGCCGCGCGCCTGCAAGACTTCGTACGATCCTAGCTTTTGCTTCTGACGCTGCCACTCGGGCTTAGCCGCCTCGACACGCGAAGTGGCCGCCGTGAGCAGGCGTCGCTGCTGTTCGATCGCCGCGTCGAGCGTATCGATGAACGCCTGAAAGTTGCGCCAATTGCCGGCGGGCATGCCGGCCTGGGCCGAAGCCGAGAAGTTCGCGTGATACTCGTCGCGATAGCGCACCAGCGATTCCAACTGCGTCTGCACGTCCGCGCGCTCGCGTTGCGCCCGGCCGAGCTGCTTGGCCGCCGCATCGACGTCGTTTTGCGCGAGATCGATTAGCGTTTTGATTGGAAAATGATTCGCCATCGCTTAGGACTCCTCATTGGAACAGCGCATCAAGCATATTGAGGCTTGAGTCGAACGGTGCACATTCGCGAAAGCCCTGCTGTAAAAATGCCTCGATGCGCGGATACAGCGCGATCGCCCGGTCGAGCAGTGCATCGCGTCCGCTCGAGTAGGCCCCAACGTTGATCAAATCGCGATTGCGCTGATAACGCGACAGCATCTGCTTGAACAGCCGTACACGTTCCAGATGCTTCTCGTCGATGAGCGCCGTCATCGCCCGGCTGATCGACGCTTCGATATCGATCGCCGGATAGTGGCCGGCCTCGGCGAGCGCGCGCGACAGCACGATGTGGCCGTCGAGAATCGCTCGCGCCGAGTCGGCGATAGGGTCTTGCTGATCGTCGCCTTCGGTCAGCACGGTATAGAAGGCCGTGATCGAGCCGCCGCCTGCCGGGCCGTTGCCGGTGCGCTCCACGAGCGCGGGCAGTTTGGCGAACACGGAGGGCGGATAGCCTTTCGTGGCGGGCGGCTCGCCGATCGCAAGCGCGATCTCGCGCTGCGCCATGGCGTAGCGCGTGAGCGAATCCATCAACAACAGAACGTGCTTGCCTTGGTCGCGGAAGTACTCGGCGAGCGAGGTGGCATACGTGGCGCCTTGCATCCGCATGAGCGGGGAGACGTCGGCCGGCGCCGCCACCACGACGGAACGGGCGAGCCCGTCTTCGCCGAGGATCTGCTCGATGAATTCCTTCACTTCGCGGCCGCGCTCGCCGATGAGCCCGATCACGATCACCTCGGCGCTCGTGTAGCGCGCCATCGTGCCGAGCAGCACCGATTTACCGACGCCCGAGCCCGCGAACAAGCCCATGCGCTGGCCGCGTCCGACGGTGAGCAGCGAGTTGATCGCGCGCACGCCGACGTCGAGCACCTTGTGAATCGGCTCGCGTTGAAGCGGGTTGATCGAAGGCGCCGAGAGGGGCGCGTCGGCGCCGGTATTAAGCGGGCCCAGCCCGTCGAGCGGGCGGCCCGACGAATCGACCACGCGCCCGAGCATGCCCCAGCCGACCGGCAGGCGCTTCGCGCCCGCGAGCGGATCGGCGAGCGGGGCGCTTTCGCGCGGATAGACGCGCGCGCCGGGCAACAGGCCCGCGAATTCGGTCGTCGGCATCAAAAACAGCCGGTCGCCGGCGAAACCGACGACCTCCGCCTCGGCCGTCGGCAACGTGCTGCCGGGCGGCATTTCGATCAAACATTCGGCGCCCACGGCCATGCGCATGCCGACCGCCTCGAGCACGAGGCCCGCGGCGCGCGTCAGACGCCCGCAGGCGGACAGCGGCCGGGCGAGCGCGCTGCGCTCGCGCAAGCCATCGAGGCGCGTGCGCCACGCCGACAAATGACGGTTATTCGCGAGCGCGGGGTCGGGCGTGAACGGCGCGAGCGGTGCGCCGGCGCGCGATGCGGCGGGCTGCGGTGCGTGCACGGCCTGCTGTGCGTCTTCGCCTGCGGCGACTTTGGTGATGGCGTCGATCGCATCGATCGCGGCCCACTCGTCGGCCGGATCGAAGCCGCCGTGGGCGGACTCGCTCGTCTTCGACTCGAGCGCCGGACGCGCTTGGCTCGCGGCCTCGGGACCGAACGAGGCAAGCGCCAGTTCGACTTCGAGCGGCGAGAGCCCGCTTGCGCGCAGCGATTCGACGGTGGGGGCGGGGTTTACCATTGACTTACCTTACCGAGCGCCGCCACGACGCGTTGCCAACGCGTGCCGATCGTGGCGTCGATTTCACCGGTCGCAGCCTGGGCGCGGCATCCGCCACGCTCCACCGCGACGTCGGTGCGTACATTCCAACCGAGCGTATCGAGCTCGTCTTTCAAATAGGCTTCGACGATCGGCAAGTCGGCGGGATTGACGATCAATTGCGGCGCGCCGGAAAGCGCCGGTTCGGCCGCGAGCACTTCGCGGGCGGCGGCGATGACGGCGGCCGGGTCGTGCGCGACGTGCTGGCGCACGACTTGTTGCGCGATATCGATCGCCAGCGCGACGAGCGATTCCGCCATTTCCGCTTGGGCGCCGTCGAGCGCGGCCTTGAACGCATCGGCGAGACCGGCGAGCCGCGCGGCTTCGGCATGCGCTTCTTGCCGGCCTTTTTCGAGACCTTGCGCATGACCTTGATCGAAGCCGGCCTGGTAGCCGATCGCTTGCCCGGCGACGTGCCCCGATGCGAGCCCTTGCTGGTGGGCCGCGGCGCGAATGCGTTGGATTTCCTGCGCGAGTTTGTTCTCGCGGACGGGATCGGGCGGCGGCGGCGGGTCGAACGAAGCCATCTCCCAGCGCTGGTACGCCGAGACGGGCTTCTTGTCCGAACGGCCTGAATCAGACATATGCATCTTCCGCCTTTCCACCGATCACGATCTGGCCGCTTTCGGCCAGGTTGCGCACGATCTGCAAGATACGGCGCTGTTGCGTTTCCACTTCCGAGACCCGCACCGGACCGCGCGCGTCGAGGTCTTCCGCGAGCAGCTCGGCCGCACGCTGCGACATGTTCGAGAGGAACTTCTGACGCAGCGCGGGCGGCGCGCCCTTGAGCGAGATGATGAGCGCCTCCGACTCGACTTCCTTGAGCAGCAACTGAATCGCGCGGTCTTCGAGGTCGAGCAGGTTTTCGAACACGAACATCTGGTCGATGATCTTTTGCGCGAGATCGGCGTCGTACTGGCGCACGTTCTCGAGAATCGATTCCTCGTGGATGCTCGGCATGAAGTTCAGGATTTCGGCCGCCGTGCGGATACCGCCCATCGGGCTGCGCTTCAGGTTGTCGCTGCCCGAGAGCAAGCCCGTGAGGACATCGTCGAGTTCGCGCAGCGCGGCGGGCTGAATCCCGTCGAGCGTCGCGATCCGCAGCAGCACGTCGTTACGCAGCCGCTCCGTGAAGCAAGCTGCGATTTCCGAGGCTTGGTCGCGGTCCAAGTGCACGAGAATCGTCGCGATGATCTGCGGGTGCTCGTTCTTGATGAGCTCGGCCACGGCGGGCGAGTCCATCCACTTGAGCCCTTCGATCCCGCTCGTGTCGCTGCCTTGCAAGATCCGGTCGATCAGCACGCCGGCCTTGTCTTCGCCGAGCGCCTTCGTCAGCACGGAGCGAATGTAGTCGTTCGAATCGAGCGACATCGCCGTGTGCTGCTCGGCCTCTTTGACGAAGTCTTGGAGGACGTTCTCGACCTCTTCGCGCGTCACGTTCTTGAGCGCGGCCATCGCGGCGCCGATCTTTTGCACTTCGCGCGGCGCGAGAAACTTGAAAACTTCAGCGGCTTCTTCCTCGCCGATCGACATCAGCAGAAGCGCGCTCTTCGTGACCCCTTCAGCGCTCATCGGACACCCAATTCTTGACAACCGTCGCTACGATCTTCGGATCCTTGCGCGCGATGGTCCGCGCGTAATCGAGGTTCCGTTCGAACTTGTGCTTCTCGTTCTCGAACGCGAGGAGGTTTTGCTCCATGTCCGTATCGAGTTCCATCGCCGTCGTGACCGGCGAGGGCGAGCCGCCGTCGAGCAGCACGGGCTCGCCGGGGCCGTCCAGCATGCCGGCGGCGCCCGAGCCGTCGGCGGCTTGCGTCTCCGACGGCGGCGGGAACGCGCGCCGCAGTGCGGGCTTGATCATCATCAGATAGAGGACCAGCGCCACGAGGCCGATACCGAGCCACTTCGCCGCCGACATCGCGAGCGACATGATCTGCGGCTGCTTCCACCACGGCAGGTTCGCGAGCGGATCGACGTCGGTCGTGAACGTCGAATTGACGATGTTGACCGAGTCGCCGCGCTTGGCGTCGTAGCCCATCGCGTCCTTTACGAGCTGCGTGACTTGCGCGAGCTTTTCGGGCGTGAGCGGCTGCATGCTCGCGTGGCCCTTGGCGTCGACGACGCGCTGGTAATTGATGACGACCGCGGCGGACAGGCGCTTGACGCCGCCCTTGGCTTGTTCGACGTGGCTCACGCGCTTGTCGAGCTCGTAGTTCGTCGTGGCGTCCTTGCGCTCGCTGATCGGCGTCGTCGTCACGCCCGCGGCTTGCGCGCCGCTCGCCGCAACGAGCGGGGCGGACGCCGGTTGCGGCGGCGTGTTCGACAGTGCGCCCGGTACGCCCGAGGCACCGCCTTGCTGCATGTCGGTCGCTTGGCTCGTTTGCTGGCTGCGAATCGAGGCCTGCTGCGGGTTGCCGTTGGGGCCGTAGGTTTCCGACGTCTGTTCTTGCTGCGTGAAGTCGATGTCGGCGCTCACTTGCGAGTGGGCGTTGCCCGCGCCGAACAGCGGCGCCAAGATCGCGTCGATCCGTTGCTGCGTGTTGTGCTCGACTTGTTGAACGTATTTGAGCTGCGTGGCGTCGAGGCCGGCGAGCGAGGCGGCTTGCGTGAGCAGCGTGCCGTCCTGGTCGACGATCGTGACGTTCTTGACCGGCAGATCGGCGACGCTCGAGGCGACCATATGCGTGATCGCCGAAACTTGCCCTTCGTCGAGCACCCGTCCCGGGAACAGATTCACGAGCACCGACGCCGTCGGCGCTTCGCGATCGCGTACGAAAACGGTGGGCTTGGGAATCGCGAGGTGTACCCGCGCTTGGCGCACCACCGAGATCGATTGAATCGTGCGTTCCAGCTCGCCTTCGAGTGCGCGCTGGTAATTCACTTGCTCGGCGAACTGGCTAATGCCGAACTTTTCGTTGTCCATCAATTCCATGCCGACCGAACCGCTCTTGGGCAGGCCTTGCGAGGCGAGCTTCAGGCGCACGTCGTTGACTTGGTCCGACGGCACGAGAATGGCGGAACCGCCTTCCGACAACTTATAGGGCACGTTCGCTTGTTGCAGTGCGGCAATAATAGTGCCGCCGTCCTGATCCGACAGCCCGCTATAAAGGACGTGATAGTCGGGGGTACGGCTCCAGAGCACCAGCGCGGTCACGACGGCGATGAGCACGGCCACGGCGACGATGAGCGGCGCGCGCGGGTTGCCGCGCATCTGCGACAGCGTCGAGAGCCGCTGCGCGAAGCCGCCGAATTCGGCGCCGCCGGCCGAGCCCGCGCCTTGCAGGGCGCCGGCCGCTGCCGCGCCGGGCTGCGCGCTCGCGAGGCCCATTCGGGCGTCGGGGTTGATCAAAGAGTTAGCCTGCGAATCCATGCGTCGGGTTTCTCCGGAATGCGGGGGTGTCCGGCCGGCGAATCCTATCGGGCTGGAAGCCGCGTCGGGACGGGCGGGACACTTTCACGATGGGGATTATCCATGTCGGTACGCAACTGAATCAGTCGAATAGAAGCGGGTTTTCCCCCTAGTTTCACGGGTTTGCGCGAGGGCCCGCTGCTATGCTCACTCTCCGTGATGGGTCAGTGCGCCGCGCATTCCGACGGCATCAGCCTTTGGCCCTTTTTATGGAGAAACCATGACCGTTCCAGTCAATCCGCTTACATCGGCGCTGCAACAGATGCAGTCCATGGCGGCCGAAGCAGCCGGCGAGTCGAAGGCCGCCAACCTCGGCCAGGCATCGGGGGCGGCGACGGCCGGCAGCTTCGCCACCGCGCTCAAGAGCTCGATCGACAAGATCAGCGACGACCAGAACAAGGCGGCCGGGGAGTCGCAGGCGTTCGAACTCGGTTCGCCGAACGTCTCGCTGAGCGACGTCATGGTGGACATGCAAAAGGCGAACATCGGCCTGCAATTCGGCTTGCAAGTCCGAAACAAGCTGGTTGCCGCTTACAACGACATCATGCAGATGTCGATTTGAGGCCTGGCCGGCTGTCGAGGGTTTCATCTTCGCGGGTGGCTAAAGCTTTGCCCGAGGCGATCCGATAACCGCGATAAGACCTGCGCGTTCGTATCGAGGACGCGCTCGGCAGGGACGGGTCGGGAGTGGTCAGCGCCCGTTTTGCCGATTTGAGTTTCGCTAATTCACGACCAACAAGGAGAAGCGCCGATGTTTTCCCAAGGACACGCTGGAGCGGGTGCATATGCGCGCGTCGGCGTCGAGACAGGGGTGATGGGCGCAAATCCGCATCGATTGATCCTCATGCTGTACCAAGGCGCGCGCAAAGCCATCGCGCAAGCGCGCATGCATTTGCAGCAAGGCAACATCGGCCCGCGCGGCGAGGCGATCAGCAAGGCCATCGGGATCATCGGCAGCGGCTTGCAGGCATCGCTGAACAAGGACGTCGGCGGCGACATCGCCCAGCGGCTCGACGCCCTTTATAGTTATATGACGCGCAGATTGCTCGAGGCGAACATCGCTGGGAGCGAAGCGATGCTGATCGAAGTGGACGGTCTGCTCGCGACGCTCGAGGAAGCATGGATCGGCATCGGCGTAGAAGCGGCGCGGATCATGGCGCAGCAGGGGCAGGCGGACGCGCAGCGATGAATTCCAAAGCAGACTATTTTGCTCGCTATGAGGCGATCGCCGCTGTCTCGGCGCGCATGCTTTCGGCGGCCCGCGACGCGCTCTGGAACGAACTGACGGAACTCCAGGAGGAGTACCGTGCGCTCGTCGATGCGCTGTGCGAGGTGGACGCGGGGCTGTCGCTCGACGAACACGAAAGATTGCGCAAATACGATTTGATTCGCCAGATTTTGGCCGACGATGCCGCGATTCGCGACCTGCTCAACCCGAGCGTGGCGCGCTTGTCCGCATTTTTTTCGGCACGTCGCCCGGCGCACGTGCTCAAGGAACTGTTCGGCGCGCGCTGAGCGCCCACGGTTGATCCCACGATTTTTCCCGGCCCGCGGCGCACCGCCCGCGCAATGAGGGTAGGCGCCTGAACGGCGGCGCAAGGACGCGGCATGACAGGAATCGACTCAGCTCTCGCCTCAATGCTCGTCGGCCGCATCGAAAGCGTGCTCGACAGCGTGAGTGCGGGGGGGCGCACGAGCCCGACGCAATCGGGGGCGACGGGGTTGACCGTCGACGTGCCGGCGCCGGCCAATGCGGCCGCCGCGCTGCTCGATGCCCCGCCTCCCGCTTCCGCGCAGGCCATTTTGTCCGAAGTCGCGCTCACGCTCGACGCCATTTCGCGCTTCGGCGGAGAGGCCACCCCCGCCGTCATCGGCGAGGCGCCGATTTGGCCCTCGCCACCTGCGATCGATACGCCTTCGGGCGGGCCGTCGGCTCAAGGCGCTCCGACCGATGCCGCGGCTACGGCAGGCGCAGGGACAGCCGCCGCAGGCACGCCTGCCGCAGGGGCGCCTGCCGGCACTTCCGCCGCTGCGCAAACGGAATCGGCGGGCGCATCGAGCGCGGTCGGCGCGGCCGCCACGGCGATGCCGGTGCAGGCGTTGGCCGACGCGCTCGAACAGACCGTCAACGGATCTGGACTCTTTTACGAATCGCATCTCGCGCAGTGGCTAAGCGGCGGGTATCCCGCCGACGCGCTCGCGAGCGAACCCCAAACGCGGCTCGCCGCCGAGGCCATTCAACTGCCGCTCGACTGGGATACCCCGGCGGACGGCGGTGCGGCCCCCGGTACGCCCGGTTGGCCGGGATCCGGGGCTTCGGTGCCCGCCGGCGGCGGCTGGCTGCCGCATGAGTTGCCCCCGCAGTTGTCGCTACCCGTCTTCGGCGCCGCGGCGCACCCGGGCGCGAGCGCGGAAGGCGCCGCTTGGCGCGGGACACAAACCACGCTTCTCGAAGAAGCAGCCTTCGGCGGCTCGGGCGCCGGGCACGCGGTGAACTTACCGCCGGACCTGCGCGCGTCGATTGCCGCCTCGATCCATCCGGCTACGATTCCGCTTGTCCGTCAGCAACTCGACGTGCTCGCCACGCAGCAATTTCGCTGGACCGGCGAGGTGTGGCCGGGCGCGAAGCTCGACTGGACGATCGAACCCGAACGCGAGCGGCGCGCTCAGTCGGGCGAAGCCGAAGACGCCGAGCAGACTTGGCGCACGCGCGTGACGCTTGCGTTGCCGACGCTCGGCACCGTCGACGCCGATCTCGTCTTGACCGGCACGCAGCTGATCGTGCGTGTGCAGGCGAGTCCCGGCGGCGCGGCGCGGCTCGCTTCGGGCGGCGCATCGTTCGGCGAGCGGCTGCAAGCCGCGGGGATCGAATTGGCGGGACTACAGATCCGCGAGATAGGCGGGACGGCGCCGGCGGCGCCGGGCGGGGGGGCGTCGGCCGCGACTTCGGCTTATGCGCGTGCCGCGGCGCAGGCCGAGACCGATGCGAGCCAGGCCGGAAAAGGCGTCTCAACCGAATCGGATATGTCGGATGTCTCGGACGTGGAAGTGCGTGACGGCGGCCTCGATCCGGCCAGGAGCGGCGGCGCGCAACCCGGCGATGCCGAGGCCTCAGCCAGGCGCGGTCCGGTGCCGTCGCCGATCGATCGTCTGTTCGACGATCCGTTTGAATGGGGTGGATCATGAGCCGGCGCGAACGGCGCGTAAGCGCGGCGGCGCTCGCCTACGACGCGAAAGGCGGCGATAAAGCGCCGCGCGTCGTTGCGAAGGGCTATGGGCTCGTCGCGGAGATGATCATTCAACGTGCGCAGGAAGCCGGCCTCTATGTCCATCGGGCGCCGGAGATGGTGTCGCTGTTGATGCAGGTCGATCTCGACTCGCGTATTCCTCCGGAGCTTTACAAAGCCGTAGCTGAGTTGTTGGCTTGGCTGTACCGCCTCGAGAGCGGAATAGCCGACGACAGCGCCGGCTCCGATGCGGCCGCCACGACGGCATCCGCGAGCGCCGAGCCGAATAGCCCGCCGCTATCCGCCTCCGACTATCCGTTATTGCCCCGTTAGTTCAGGCGCCTCGCACGCTAGCGCCGCCGCTTCGAGGCGAGCGCCGAGGGCTTGTCTTTATTATCCGGCCAGCGCCTGTTCGCGCGCCGCCTTAGCGCCTTCCACTTGCAGCATGGTCGGCAGCGAGATGCCGTTTTTTGCCGCCGTCACTTCGGCAAGAATCGAAATGGCGATCTCCGGCGGGGTACGGCTGCCGATATAGATGCCCACGGGCCCATGAAGCCTCGCCAATTGTCCCTCGCTCAAATCGAACTCGCGCAGGCGATCGCGCCGTGCCGCATTGTTGCGGCGAGAACCCAGTGCACCCACGTAAAACGCCGGCGTCCTGAGCGCCTCCATCAGTGCGAGATCGTCGAGCTTCGGATCGTGCGTCAGTGCAACCACGGCCGAGCGCCGGTCGAGCTTCATGTCCAAGACCGCATCGTCGGGCATCATGCGCACGATTTCGGTGCCGGGCACGTTCCACTCTTCGGTATATTCCTCTCGCGGATCGCAGATCGTCACGCGATAGTCGAGCCCGACGGCCATCGATGCCAAGTAATGCGATAGCTGCCCCGCGCCGATGACGAGCATGCGATAGCGCGGGCCGTGGACCGTCACGAGCCGCTCGCCGTCGAACCGCACGCCGTCCGTGGCGGCGGCCGGCGACAGCGTCGCGCGTCCGCTTGCCATCTCGAGCGTGCGCGTCACGAGCGCGCCGCCCGCGAGCGCCTCGCAAAATGCGTCGATGCCGCTTGCAGCGCTCAGCGGTTCGAGCACGAGTTCGAGCGTGCCGCCGCAAGGCAGCCCGAAGCGATGCGCCTCCTCGGCCGCCACGCCGTAACGCGTGAGGCTGGGCCGCGCCAGGTCGATTTCGCCGCGCCGCAGGCGCTCGATCAGGTCGTCCTCGATACATCCGCCGGATACCGAGCCGACGACGAGACCATCCCCCCGGATCGCGAGCATCGCGCCCTCGGGACGCGGCGAGGAGCCCCAGGTGCGAACGACGGTAGCGATCAGCACGCGCTGGCCCTCGGCCAGCCAGCGTGCGCTCGTATTCAGGACCTCGAGGTCCATGCTTTCCACGACTTTCCTCCCTTGCCGGCCGGTGCCGACTCGAACACGGCCGCATGTTGCCCCGACGGTCCGGCCGGCTGCGGCGCATCGCTCGGTAGCGGTTTGTCGAACGCGCTCAAATGCGCCGTGAAGCGCTTGAAGAATTCGTCGGCGACGTGGCGCACGACGGAATCGGCCGGGCTTGTCCCGTCGGCGTGCAGCGTTTGCGCGTACGCCGTATAGAGCAGCGTGCTCGACGCATCCCCGTCTGCTTCGAGCCGCAGCCTTGCCCCGTGCGGTCCGCCGCCGTTGCCGGCGCCCGCAACCGGCGAATCGAGCTCGAACAGCAACGTGCGCGCCCCGGGCGAATCCACTTCCGTCAGTCGTACCCGGCCCTTGAATCGGGTGCCGACCCCATCTGCGCCCAGATTGACGGCCAAGGTGAAGCCGTTTTCCCCGTCGGCTTGAATGTCTTCGCAGCCGGGAATCGACGCGCGCAAGATGGCCGCATCGGTTAGCGCTTCCCACGCCCGTTGCGGCGGCACAGGTAGCGTATAGCTTTCCGTCAATTCCATTGCGTTGCTCCTCCTTCAATAGGGAAGGCCGGCGCTCGTCAACTGAGCGTCGGACGTTGTTAGCGGAACTTAGTCATTATGGACCGCGCAGCGCGAGCAAGTTCACTCGGCCGCACTCGCGTGGGGCCAGCAAGCCGTGTGCAAAGAAAAACGGCATCGGGGATGCCGATGCCGTGGGGAGAAGCGGGGGGGCGCTTAGCGCTTGTCGCGGGCCAGCAGCGAATGCTTGCGCGAGTAGCCGAAATAGACGGCCAAGCCGATCGCGAGCCACACCACGAAGGCGATCCACGTGATGAGCTGCAAATTGACCATCAGGAATACACATGCGGCCACGGCGAGCAGCGGCACGACGGGCACGCCGGGGCAGCGGAACGAGCGCGGCAGATGGGGGTGCGTGCGACGCAGCACGAGTACGGCGATCGATACCATCGAGAAGGCCGCCAACGTGCCGATGTTGATGAGTTCGGCCAGCACGTTCAACGGCACGAGGGCGCCGATGAGGCCGAAGAAGATGCCGACGAGCCAGGTCGTCGTCACGGGCGTGGCGAACCGGGGATGTACGCGCGAGAGCACCTGCGGCAGCAGGCCGTCACGCGACATCGCGAAGATGATCCGCGTTTGACCGTAGCTCATGACCAGGATCACGGTCAGCATGCCGAGGACGGCGCCCAGATCGATGAAGCCGGCCACCCAGTTTTCGCCGGCGACTTGCAGCGCGTACGAAACCGGATGCGCGATGTTGTCGGCGAAGCGCGGCGCCGGAACGATGCCCGTCACGACGGCCGCCACGGCCACGTACAGCACGGCGCAGATCGCGAGCGACGCGATGATGCCGATCGGCAGGTCTCGCTTCGGATTTTTGACTTCCTCGGCTGCCGACGATACGGAATCGAAACCGATGAACGCGAAGAACATCACGGCGGCGGCGCCGAATACGCCGTGCCAGCCGTGCGGCATGAACGGATGCCAGTTGGCCGGCTGCACATGAAATACGCCCACGGCGATGACGGCCAGCACGACCAAGACTTTGATCCCGACCATGATGTTGTTCACGCGAGTGGATTCGCGCACGCCGACGGAAAGCAGCGTCGTAATGACCATCATCACGAGGAATGCGGGCAGGTTGAACAGCGTCGTCGCGCCTGCGACCGCGCCGGGCGCCGCCGAGAGCGCCACCGGCAACTTGAGCCCGAAGCCGGCCACCAGCGATTGGAGATAGCCGGACCAGCCGACCGAGACGGCCGAGGTGGCCAACCCGTATTCGAGCATCAAGTCCCAGCCGATGATCCAGGCGGCGAGTTCGCCGAGCGTCGCGTACGAGTAGGTGTAGATGGAGCCGGCGACGGGGATCGTCGACGCGAATTCCGCATACGCTAGACCCGCCAATGCGCACGCCACCGCGGCGATGAGAAAGGCAATCATCAACGCGGGGCCGGCTTGCACGGCGCCCGTGCCCGTCAGCACGAAAATGCCGGTGCCGATGATCGCGCCGATACCGAGGAACGTGAGGTCGAGCGCGCCGAGCGCCTTCTTCAGGCCGGTGCGCTCGGCACTGGCAATCATCTGCTCGACGTTTTTCTTGCGGAAGAGGGACATAGGGCGAGGGTCTCCAAGTGGTTGCACCCCATGGTGCAACTCTGTGCGGAAAAACCCTAGATTCTAGCTGATCCGGCCGTCGATACCGGGTGCAACCAGCGGAATCGGAAAAGTCTGAGGAACAGTGGGTAACGCCCTAATTTCAGCCCGTCATGGCCGGATTGAGATCGACAAGCCGGTTGCTCATCACGTAAAAGGTCAATTCGGCGTTGTTGTTGAGCTTCATCTTTTCGAGCAGCCGGGCTCGGTAGACGCTGACCGTCTTCACCGACAGCGAGAGGGCATGGGCGATATCGGTCAGTCGCTTGCCCGAGGCCAGCATGCACAGCGTTTGATACTCTCGGTCGGAGAGCTTTTCGTGCGGCAATTGATCGCTGTCGAACGAAACGTAATCGGCCAGCGCTTCGGCGAGCGCCGGGCTGACGTATTTGCGGCCGGCCGCCACTTGACGGATCGCGTCGATCATCTGCGAAGCCGTGACGGTCTTGGACAGATAGCCGGACGCGCCGGCCTTGAGCGAACGCACGGCGTACTGATCTTCGCGGTACATGGAGAACATCATGACCGGCGTACGCGGTTGCCGGCGTTTGAGCCGTTTGAGGACTTCGACGCCGTTCATGTCCGGCAACGAGATGTCGAGCAAGATGATATCGAACGGGTCGATGTCGAGGCTCGCCAGCGCTTGCGCGCCGCTGTCCGCTTCGACGACTTCGCGTGCGACGGCATGGTTGAGCAGCAGCTGACGAACGCCTTGGCGGACGATGGCATGGTCGTCGACGAGCAAGATTTTGAGCGTCATCGCCTTACCTCGCGCGCGTCACGCGGGTTGCGGCGCGGCCGGTCGAGGCGTCGCGGTCGTGTGCCATCGCGGCCCACAGGAAATGGGCGCGTACGGTCGTGCCCGAGCGCGCGGCCGGCGCGTTTTCGTCGGCCGGCCGCAGCGCATGCCACGGCGGCGAGGATTCGTCGCGCAGCCGCGAGGCGATGCGCAGCGCGCCGCCGAAGCCTTCGCATCGGGCCCGCATCCCGGGCAGGCCGAAACCCCGCGCGTTGATCGAGTCGGGCGCACCGGCGCGGCGCGCTCTGGGCGGCATGCCGCGGCCGTCGTCCTCGATGATGAGCACTAAGCGCTTGGCGTCGGTTTGGATGCGGACGTCGGCGCAGTGCGCATCGGCGTGCTTGGCGACATTGTTCAGCGCTTCTTGGGCGACGCGCATCACGGCAAGCGCGGCATCGTCGGGTAATTGCGTGAGACGCACGTCGGCTGCGCAGACGAAGCTCGTGGCCAAGCCCGTGCGCTCGGAGAAGGCGCGTGTCCATTGCGCGAGCGCGGCGACGATGCCGCCTTCGACATTCGGTTCGTGCAGTTCTTGGACCAGGCGGCGGCCTGCTTCACAGGCCGCGTCCAGCGACTGCTGCGCCAGCGCGAGTGCGCTAATCGCGGCAGCCGTGGCCCCGCACTGAGCAAGGGCATGTTCGACGTTGGCGAGCGCAAAGCGCGCCGCCGTCAACTCGGCGCCGAGACCGTCGTGCAGTTCACGAGCGACGTGGCGTTTGATTTCCTCGCGCGCCTCGGCCATATCGGCCGTGTGCTCACGTTTGCTTCGATCGGCGCTGTCGCTCTTGCGCTCGGCCGAAAAATCGGCCGGAGCGGCCTGGGCGACGTGAAGACGGTCGCCGCGTCGGCGGGGACGATCCGCCTCGCGTGCCGCCGCCGATATCGCGCCGGCGACAAGCGGAACAACCGTCGAAACGTCCGAGGGCGGGCGTTGCCGGGCGGAATTAGCCAGACGTTGACTCATCGCGAAGAACACAACCTCAAATTTTGTACATCGCGGCGCCGGAAAAGACGACGTACCGCGTAACGAAACTTACATCTGGTAACACATGAATCGCCGTGCCGAACCGATTCCATTCGACCCTTCTTCGGGGCGGATCATATCCCATAATTGGCGAAAATTCCCGAATGTTGAGCGTTACAACGGTTCAGCACGCCCCGATTGACAGGCTTGGCGTTTTTGGCTGTAGGAAAAATTCCTACGAAGGAATGCGGGTGACGCGCAGGTAAATGTAACAACAGAGGCGAGGCGATTTGCCGCCTCCAAATGAAAAAACCGGAGCACGGAAGCTCCGGTTTCGGTGCCGGGAACGCCGAGCGGCGTGCCCGAGAGGGGAGGCCGGGCCGCACAGCGGCGCGCTCTCGTTTAGCCGACGAACGCCTTTTCGACGACGTAGTGTCCCGGCTCGTTGTTGCTGCCTTCCTTGAAGCCCAGGCCGTCGAGCAGCTCGCGCGTGTCGCGCAGCATGTGCGGGCTGCCGCACAGCATGACGCGATCGTTCTCGAGCGAGAACGGCGGCACGTTCAGGTCTTCGAACAGCTTCTTCGTATCGATGAGTTCGGTGATCCGGCCGCGGTTGTGGAACGTCTCGCGCGTGACGGTCGGGTAGTACACGAGCTTTTCGCGCACGAGCTCGCCGATGTCCTCATGGGCCGGCAAGTGGTCGGTGATGTATTCCTTGTAGGCCAGCTCGTCCACGAAACGGCAGGTGTGCGTCAGCACGACCTTCTCGTAGCGGTCGTAGACGCCCGGGTCCTTGATGATCGACATGAACGGCGCGAGGCCGGTGCCCGTCGAGAGCAGCCAGAGCGTCTTGCCGGGCAGCAGGTTGTCGGCCATCAGCGTGCCCGTGGGCTTCTTGCCGATCAGCACTTGGTCGCCGACCTTCAAGTGTTGCAAACGCGAGGTGAGCGGGCCGTCGGGCACCTTGATGCTCAAGAATTCGAGATTTTCTTCATAGTTCGCGCTCGCCATGCTGTAGGCGCGAATCAAGGGCTTGCCGTCGACTTCGAGCCCGACCATCGTGAATTGCCCGTTTTCGAAGCGAAACGACGCGTCGCGGGTGCAGGTGAAGCTGAACAACGTATCGGTCCAGTGGTGGACGGAGAGGACGGTTTGCGGGTTCAGGTTGCTCATGGCTACGTGAAAGTGCGAAGGGGTGGCACCAAAGCGCTCGGCACACGAACGCTCTGGCCGGCGGGGGCTAGGCTAGGGCGAAGGGCTGACGCGGGATGCGTCTCGCGACGCTGAAAACCCGGCATTTTACCGCGCCTGAGACACACCGGTGTCGCGTAGGGTTTTTGGGCCCGGATTGCTGGCGCAAGCGAGGCCTTGTTGCGGGTGGATGCGCGCGACGTTACGGCTTCGCGCTCAACGCTCGGCGACGAGCTTCGCGCCAAGCCCGACGAGCGCCGCACCGCAAAACCCGTCGATCGGGCGGCGCAGCTTGCGGTAGCCGCGCTGGGTACGCTCGGTGGCGAACATGAACGCCATGCCGCAATACCAGCCGGCCGAAAGCGAGCCGATCGTCGCGAAAACGGCGCCGTAGAACCACAGCGGCGGGTGCTTCGGAAACATCGCCGCGAATACGCTCGTCCAGAACGCGCACGACTTCGGGTTCGTGACGCACGTGACGAAGCCTGAGCGATAGGCGCGGAGCCACGCGGCGGCGTCGTGCGGGATGTTTTCGCTCGCGTGTTCGGACGCCTGCGGCGCAACGCCGCGGCGGGTGCTCGAACGCAGCAGCTTGAGGCCGAAATAGATCAGGTAGAGGGCACCGGCCACGCGTACGCCCGTATCGAGCCATTCCAAGCGTTGCAGCACGGCGGCCAAACCGAGCATCGCGAGCGTGACCCAGAGCATGGATGCCGTGCACACGCCGAGCGCCGATGCCGCGCCCAGGCCGCGTCTGCCCGCGAGCGACAATTGCGTGACCATGAAAAAGTTCGGCCCGGGGCTGGCCGCCGCGATCAAATAAATGACGGCGATTTGCGCGAGGATAGGCAGGTAGTGCATCACTTTGACACGCGGCAAAAACGCTTAATCTAACGCAACTCGGCCGCTTAGTCCTGCAATTCGAGTCGAGCGATATAAGGCAGGTGATCCGAAAGCCACGCCGTTTCCTGCGCGGGTTGCACGCAAGCGATAGGGTGCATGCCACGCACGAACATTTTGTCGAGCGCAAGGGCCGGCGAAAACGCCGGGAACGTGCGGGCAGGCTGTCCGAGGAGTGTCGAGACCTCTACGAGCCCGTGTTCGCCGAAGATCGGAACCGAATCGTTGCGCCAATCGTTGAAGTCCCCGGCGAGTACCAGGGGCCCATCCGGTGCCTCGCGGGCGATCCAGTGCGCGATCCAATTCATCTGACGAACGCGCGCCGAGCGCGTGAGCGCAAGGTGCGCGCATAGCAGCGTCACCGAGCGCCCGGCGAAGCTCGCGCGCGCAACCAGCAGGCCCCGGCGTTCGAACCGGTGCGCCGAGATATCCCAGCGCCCGCCCAGATCGAGCGGATGGGGCGAGAGAATCGCGTTGCCATGTCGCCAAGAAGGCTTGAACACATTCGGACCGAGTGCGATTTCGAGGTCGAGCGCGTGCGCGATCTCCGTCGCCTGACATTGCCAGACGTCGGCCAGCGGTTCGTGCACCGGCGCACCGAAGCTCGTCGCGAGCACGGGGCCCGGCATGCGGCGCGCCATGGCTTCTTGTAGGAAGTAGACGTCGGCATGCGTCGATTCGACCCAGCGCTGCATCGCCTTCCATGCCGTGAAGCCTAGCGGCGAGCGGCCCTTGTGCAAATTCCAGCTTACCGCGACGAACTCTTTCTTATGCGGGGTGGCCGCCGTCAATTCTTCGGGGTTTCGCATGCAGCGTCCGTTCCAACCGTTAGTGTGACGAGACGCTCGCATGCACGCGATAGACGAGCGTCGGATTCTTATCGATCAACGTCCAATCGGCCGCTTCGCCGACCGGCACGAAAAGACCGGGATGGCTCGCGTTCAGGCGCCGCGGCTGCGGCGGCAGCGCGCAGCCTTCCGGTGTAGTGGGTGCCGCATCGTCTTCGATCGTTTCGTCGGCATCGATGGCGAGCGTCACGCCGCCGACATCGGCGGCCACGGGCGAAACCGATACCGTCCGTGCAAGATCGATGCCGCCCGCGGGATTGTCTTTGCAGCCGACGCGATGTTGCATCTCGTGATGGTGGGTGTCGCTGAACGTTTGGCCGACCATCGTCGAGGCTTCGAACGTGTCGATCGTCTGCCCGTCGCGCAGCACGTCGAGTTTCCAGCTGACGGCCGTAGGGGTGTCGTCGACGCTGCCGGCGGCGGGAGCAGCCGCTGCACCGCTGGATGCGCCCTGATCGGCCGCCGCTGTCGCGTTGCTCGCGGCCATGGCGCTTGCCAGCGCAAGCGCCGCGAACATGCCCATCATGCGGGCGAGGGGGCCGCCGAAACCGGCGGTCATCCGGGTAAAACGCGCCATCGAACCCTTCTCCTTCGCGCGAGAACGAATACTTCAGCGCGAGACGACAAGCGTCCATCTTACGCCTATCGGCATACCCGGCGCACGGACGGCGCCGGCGCGCCCGATTCGCTTGCGCGGCCGATTGCTACCGATTGCAACCGATTGCCGCCTATTGTTTGGGTTCGCGCCGCTCAGTTCGTTATTAGCAGCACGCCCGACGCGCTGCTGGCTTTTCGCATGGAACTTGCTTGATTACACTGAAATCGCGAAGTAGCGAACGATGCGCCGCCTCAAGGCCGGGGACGGATGAAAGCACCATGGAACCACGGGGCGCGCTCGATCAGTACATGCGCTTGGCAATGGCATGGGAGGTGAGCGATGACGACAGCCGTGGTGAAACAAGAGATCGCAGTGGCGTCGTTCAGCAAGGTGTACGACCTGGATCGGGTCGAGACGGCGTTGAGCGAATTGACCGATGGGGCGAACGAGGCACTGCGTACGACTTACGAGAAAATGCTGAAGGTCGGGAATTTGCGGTTTTGCGTGAAACCGACGCGCATGCCCGCGATCGATGCGCTCATCGATGCGCTGCCGAACTTCGCCGATCCGCTCGAGGACGTGCGCCGGCAAATGGCGCTCTGCGTCGAAACCGACGACCGCCTCGAGTTGATGCCGATTCTTTTGCTCGGCGATCCGGGCATCGGCAAGACGCATTTCGCCAAAGCGCTCGCGCGATTGCTCGGGACGTCCCATCAATACGTCGCGATGAGTTCGCTGACGGCAGGCTGGATTCTTTCGGGCGCCTCCTCGCAGTGGAAAAACGCCAAGCCCGGCAAAGTCTTCGAAACGCTCGTGAACGGCAGTTATGCGAATCCTGTGATGGTCGTCGACGAAATCGACAAGGCGAGTGCCGATTCGCAATACGATCCGCTCGGCGCTCTCTACGCGCTACTCGAACACGAGACCGCACAGGCTTTTATCGACGAGTTCGCCGAAGTGCCGATCAATGCCGGCCAAGTTATTTGGATCGCGACGGCCAACGACGAGCGCGGCATCCCCGAGCCCATCTTGAGCCGCATGAGCGTCTACGAAATCGCACGGCCCGATCGCGACGGGGCTCGCCGAATCGCCCAAACGATCTACGATGAAGTGCGCACGGCCCATGGATGGGGCCGGCGCTTTCCCGAGCGGCTGGACGACGATGCGCTCGAAGCGCTCTCGCGTGCGTCGCCGCGTGACATGCGCCGCGCGATTTTGCATGCATTCGGCGAGGCGCGGATCGACGGACGAGACGCCGTGCGCGCCGACGATATCCGCCCCGAACGCGGCGCGCGCCGCCGGCCGATCGGTTTCTGAAACCCGTTTCTTTCGGCCTTTAAGACGGCGCTTTGCTCCGCGTGCGGGGTGCCGGCACGCCGTAGCGTCGTACAATGATCCTTACATATCGTTGTCGCGCGAGTCGCGACGATGCGAGACAGGACGTTCTTACGCTCGCGAAATGTTCCCACCGAAGTTGCAAGCGGACGGAGAAGCGCGGCCGAACGGGTCGCGACGACAAAATATGGATGAGATCGAATGTGTGGTGATCGGCGCGGGCGTGGTCGGTCTAGCGATCGCGCGTGAGCTCGCCGAGCGCGGCCGCGAGGTGATCGTACTGGAAGCGAGCGAAGCGATCGGCACCGGCACGAGTTCGCGCAATAGCGAAGTGATTCACGCAGGCCTGTACTATCCGCGCGGTTCGCTGAAGGCGACGCTTTGCGTACGCGGCCGCGAAATGCTCTATGAGTATTGCGCGGCGCGCGGCGTGCCGCATCAACGCTGCGGCAAGCTGCTCGTCGCAACGGCACGCAATCAATTGCCCCAACTTGCCGCGATCGAAACGCGCGGCAAAGAGAACGGCGTCCTCGATTTGATCCGGCTCACCGGCGCCGATGCGCAGGAGCTCGAACCGGCCTTGCAGTGCGAAGCCGCCGTGTTCTCGCCGCAAACGGGCATCGTCGATAGCCACCAGCTCTTGCTCGCGCTGCAAGGCGACGCCGAGCGCGCCGGCGCCGTCTGCGCATTTCACTCGCCCGTCGAATCGGTCGAGGCGCGAGCCGGGCGTTTTGTCGTGACGGTCGGCGGCGAATCGCCGACGACGCTGTCCGCCGCCTGCGTGATCAACAGCGCCGGCTTGCATGCGAATGCGCTGGCCCGCAAGATCCGCGGCCTCGATGCGCGGCACGTCCCGCCGCTTTATTTGGCTCGCGGCAATTACTTCAGCGTGTCGGGGCGCGCGCCGTTCTCGCGTCTGATCTATCCGATGCCCAACGAAGCGGGCCTCGGCGTGCATTTGACGATCGACCTCGGCGGCCAAGCGCGCTTCGGTCCCGATGTCGAATGGGTCGATATGATCAATTACGACGTCGATCCGCGTCGCGCCGATTCGTTTTACGCGGCCATTCGCGAGTACTGGCCCGAGCTGCCCGACGGTGCGCTACAGCCGGCCTATGCCGGGATTCGGCCGAAGCTGTCGGGGCCGGGCGAGAGCGCCGCCGATTTCGTGATCCAAGGTCCGGCCGCGCATGGCGTGCGCGGGCTCGTTAACTTGTTCGGCATCGAGTCGCCCGGGTTGACCGCATCGCTGGCGATCGCGCAGCGCGTCTGCGAGCTGGTCGGCCGCGCCTGAGACGCAGGCGACACGAGGGTTCGGCGCATCCACTTATCCGCGACATTTGGTCAACCCGGGTGCGTTATTCGTGCTTCGTTGCTATGCTTGCCCCCTGCTGCCGCAAGAAGCAGCGGTGAGTAGGACCATATAAAGGAGAGTCCCCCATGAAATCCTCCCGTCGCACGTTTTTGATTACGAGTCTGGGCGCGGTGTCCGCGCTGGCATTGGCTTCGCGCGAGGCGTTGGCCGATGCGCCGCACGTTGCGGAAAACGATCCGACCGCCGTTGCGCTTGGCTACAAGATGGACGCGACCAAGGTCGACAAGGCCAAGTATCCGAAGTACGCCGCAGGCGAAACTTGCAGCAACTGCCAGTTCTATCAAGGCAAGGCGGCAGATGCCTTCGCGCCTTGTCCCATGTTCGGCGGCAAGCAAGTGGCCGGCAAGGGCTGGTGCAGCGCGTATTCGAAGAAGGCCTGATCGAGCCTGCGCTCACGCGAAATATGAAAATATCGGCGCGGTTTCCCGCGCCGATATTTCGTCGCTTACAAACTAGACGAGAGAAACACCAGCGTGCGGCCGTGCGCGAGTGCCGACGCATGCTGATCGTAGGCGGAGCGGTCTGAGCAATTGAAGCCGTGTCCCACGCCCGCGTAGTCGTGAAATTGCGCGTTCGCGTGACCCGCGAAGTGTCGCTTCACTTCGGCGACAGCTGTTTGCGGGATCGACGAGTCGTGCTCCGCATAATGAAACATCATCGGCACGCGGATGTTGGCCGCTTCGTCGAGCTTGTTTTGAATCCCGCCGCCATAGTAGGCAACGGCTGCGTCGACGGTGCCGCGCGCCGCCATCAAGTACGCGAGTTGTCCGCCGAAGCAAAAGCCCACGGCGCCGATTTTTCCGATCGTTTCAGGTAGCGCGCGCAGCGCCTTTGCCGCCGCACCGAGATCGGCCACGGTCTGGCCGGCATCGACTTGCTTGAGCAGCGCGAGGGCCTTGTCACGGTCGGCACCCTCGTAGCCGAGTTCGACCCGCCGCTCGCTGCGCCAGAAGATATCTGGCGCGAACGCGACATAGCCTGCAAGGGCGTATTGTTCGGCCACCGACCGAATATGCTCATTCACCCCAAAGATCTCTTGCACGATGACGACCCCAGGGCCTTTGCCCGCGCGCGGCAGCGCCAAGTAGCCGTCGTAGCGTTCGCCGCCGCCGGCGTCGATTTCCATCCATCGCGTCTTCACGTTCATTCGGGACTCCGGTTTCGCAATTTCGTTCGGGTCGCCAGTGTCGCATCGATTCGCGAATGCTGCTGAAGGCGGCCGACGCGCGCTTGTGCGGCCGAGCGGCGCGACGGAGCTTGGCGGCTCGTTCACCGAATGCGAACGAAACGATCTCGATAATTCATTTTTCGGGCGAGGGGGCTCGGCGTACAGTGGCCCCACTGCGGCGCGGTAGCCGGCGCGCATATCGAACGGAGCCAGGAGAGTCGAGATGAACACGAGAGCAACGAGCCGTTACCCCACGGCGTTCGCCGAACGCTTCGATCTGCGCCTGCCGCTCGTGCAGGCGCCGATGGTGGGGGCGACGACACCCGCGATGGTGATCGCATCGAGCAACGCGGGGGCGCTCGGTTGCCTCGGCGCCGGCGCGATGACGCCCGAGAAGCTGGCGGCTCAGGTGGCTGAGATCCGAGCCGCGACCTCTCGCCCGTTCGGCGTCAACCTCTTCGTGCTCGATTCGCAAGCGGTCGACGAAGCCGCGGTGCGCCGCGCGCTCGATGCGATCGACCCGTTACGCGCCGAGTTCGGATTGCCGCCGGGCCGCCTGCCCGAGCGATGCGCGCCGGCGTTTCGCGCCCAGCTCGATCGGCTGATCGCGTTGCGCGTTCCCGTCGTGAGCTTCACGTTCGGGGTGCTCGACGCGGCCGACGTGGCGCGTCTGAAGGCCGCGGGCAGCTATGTGATCGGCACGGCGACGCACGTGGCGGAGGGACTCGCTTGGCGCGATGCGGGTGCCGATGCCGTCTGTGCGCAAGGCGCCGAGGCGGGCGGCCATCGGGGCACGTTTATCGACGCCGATCGCAATCCTCTGATCGGTACCATGGCGCTCGTGCCGCAGCTCGTCGACGCGCTGGATATTCCGGTGTTGGCGGCCGGCGGCATCATGGACGGGCGCGGGATCGCGGCTGCCCTCGCGCTCGGCGCACAGGCCGCGCAACTCGGGACCGCGTTTCTCCCGTGCGCGGAGAGCGCGATCGCGCCGGATTGGCGCCGGCGGCTTGCCGCAAGCAGCGATACCGCGACGTCGGTGACCCGCGCGATAACGGGGCGCTATGCGCGCGGCATACGTAATACGTTGATGGAGCGGCTCGAGGCGGAGCCGGCACGCGTCGCGCCCTATCCCGTGCAAAACGCGCTGACGCAGGAATTGCGGCAAGCGGCCGCCAAAGCCGATCGAGGCGACTACCTCTCGCTGTGGTCGGGGCAAGGCGCGCCGCTTCTGCGGGGAAGACGTGCGCTTGGCGGGGCCGCCGAACTCGTCGACGCCCTCGACGCTGAATGGCGAGCTTGCGCGAATGCGGTTTCGCGTATCGGGATGACCGAATAAAGGCTCTACGGATCGACGTCGTATAAGCCGCTCGTCTACGGAACGACTGAATGGCGTTTGTATGTTTTCTTAAGCGGTTTTTTGATTCGGCTCAACCGCTTAGCCGGTCGAATTCTCAATTGAGCGCCGCACTGTTGCGCGGCCGCCGCACTGCCGACTGCTCGAAAACCCGCATGCTTAGTGGCTTTCCGGGCAGTCGGCTCGCTTTCCGCAAGCATATTTTGCGAAGCGCGCTATTAGTAGTCTTCCCACTTTCTCAAAAAAATCCCCAACTTTAATTTGTTGCCCTACACTTGCGCGCAGCACGCAGGCACGGCTTGTCACGAACTCGCCGGCTCACGTGCACCACCAAGTGCATGACGATGCATCCGACGTAATTGCCCCTTCGACAAAGACAAGAGGGAAGGCGGGGATTCGGGCGATCACGTCGTTTTTGGGACCGAAACCGGAGACTTACATGAATATCAAGATGCAAAAACTGTTGCCGATTACCGCGGCTGCAATGTTGTTCGCGACGATGGCAACGGGTGCCGTGGCAGACGAGATCGTCAAGATCGGTCACGTTGCGCCGCTGACGGGCCAAATCGCCCACCTCGGCAAGGACAACGAAAACGGCGCTCGTCTGGCTGTCGAAGAAATCAACAAGAAGGGTCTCGTCATCGGCGGCCAAAAGGTCACGCTGCAATTGGACGCGCAAGACGACGCGGCTGACCCGCGTACGGCTACGCAAGTTGCGCAGAAGCTCGTCGACGACAAGGTTGTCGCCGTGGTCGGCCACTTGAACTCCGGTACGTCGATTCCGGCATCGAAGATCTACAGCGATGCAGGCATCGTGCAAATCTCGCCGTCGGCAACGAACCCGCAATATACGCTGCAAGGCTTCAAGACGACGTTCCGCGTCGTGGCGACGGACGCGCAGCAAGGTCCCGCTCTCGCAAACTACGCAGCGAAGGATTTGAAGCTGAAGAAGGTCGCGATCGTCGACGACGCTACGGCATACGGCCAAGGCTTGGCGAACGAATTCGAAAAGACGGCGAAGTCGCTCGGCATGACGGTGCTCTCGCATGACGCGACGAACGATAAGGCTGTCGACTTCCGCGCGATTCTGACGAAGATCAAGGGCGAAGGCGCCGACGCGATCATGTACGGCGGTATGGACGCCACCGGCGGCCCGTTCGCCAAGCAAGCGAAGCAACTCGGCATCAAGGCGAAGATCCTGGCAGGCGACGGCGTCTGTACCGACCAGCTCGCCACGTTGGCCGGCGACGCGACCGACAACGTCGTGTGCTCGGAAGCGGGCCGCTCGCTCGAGAAGATGGGCAAGGCCGGCGAAGAGTTCCAGGCCAAGTTCAAGGCGCGTTTCGGTGTGCCGATCCAGATCTATGCACCGTTCACGTATGACGCGATCTACATCATCGTCGACGCGATGAAGCGCGCGAACTCGACCGATCCGGCGAAGATCCTCGCGGCGATGCCGGCGACGGACTACAAGGGTGTGATCGGCGAAACGCAATTCGACGCCCACGGCGACCTGAAGCACGGCGTGATCTCCTTGTATGACTACAAGGACGGCAAGAAGTCGCTGCTGAACGAAGTCAAGATGTAATCGACGCGAGCACGACCGATCGATGCAGGCAAACCGTTTCGGCGGTTTGCCCGGCGGAGAAAGGACGCGCGATCGACGGGCGTGTACGCGGTAGCGTATGCGCCCGTCGTGTTTTGGCGCGGGCGCTTTGCTGCTTAAACGCCGAGCCGTTTGAGCACGCGCGGGCCGATGAACGCGACGAGCGCCGCGCAGAGCGCCACGACGGAAAGACCGATCGATAGATTGGTCGCTTGCGCCACGCCGCCGATGAGCACGGGGCCGAACAGCAGGCCGACATAAGCGATGCTCGCCACGTGCGCGAGTCCTTCGGCCGCGTGAATCCCTTTTACGCGCATGGCGGCGGCGAACAGCACCGGCATCATGTTGGCCAGGCCAATGCCCATCATCGCGAACCCGACGAGCGCCGTCATCGAAAACGGCAGCACCAGCGCGCCGACCATCCCGGCGCAGGCCAGCGCTGCACTTACGAACACCAACTGCACGGCACCGAAGCGCGCGCGGACGGCGTCGCCCGCGAAACGCCCGGCCGCCATGGCGCCCGTGAACGCGGCATAGCCCGCACTGGCAAAGGCCGGCGTCGAGTGGACGATGTCGCGCATGTAGACGGCGGCCCAGTCGTACATGGCGCCCTCCGCGATCAACGCGATGAGCGCGACCGCACCGAGCGCCCATAGCACCGGCGAGCGCCAGCGGCTCGAGCGCGTCCCTTCGTGATGGCTCTCGCTATGCGGTACGTGCGGCAACACGACCGGGCACGCCACGGCGAGCACGCCGGCGCAAACGAGTCCTGCGAGCAGCATATGAACCGTACTCGGAACGCCGCGTCCGAGCGCGAGCCCGCCGACCCCGGCGCCGATCATGCCGCCGATGCTGAACATGCCGTGCAGCGAAGACATGATGGGCCGCCCCAGTGCTTGCTCCACCGCACTCGCTTCGGCGTTCATCGCAACGTCCATCGTTGCCATCCCCGCGCCGAACGCGGCGAGCACGGGTAACATCAGCGCATAGGTGGGCGCCACCAGAATGAGCGCCATGCTGACCGACATCACGAGGCCACCCACAAGGCATGCCCTGCGCGTACCGGCACGTGCGATCCATTTCGCATTGCCGACGGTGGCCGCGATCGAACCGCCCGTTAAGACGAACAGCGCGAGCGACAGCGTGGCCGGGTCGAGATTGAATTTGTCGCGTACGGTCGGAACATGCACGCCCCACGAGGCGTACGCCATGCCGGCGATGAAAAAGAGGGCCATCGTGGCGTACCGCGCGCGCTCGCGTGCGGCCGGAGCGAGATTGCGATGCGCGGCGGGAGCGGGCGAGGAAGTGGTTTGAGACACTTGTGCGAGACTAGAAAAAAGGGGCGTGAACGAGCGAAAATCCGGGCATCCGGATTCGCGCGCAAACGCTACGATGAATGGGAATCGCCGATTCTAACGGACGCCTTAACACCTCGCTCAGAGACCGAAGCGACCCGAAACCGGGCTAGACGCCATGAACATTTCCGCACACGCACCGCTGCATTTACTGCACCGCAAGCCCACTGGCGCATTGGCGAGCCATGCGCGCGAGCCGCTCGGCTACCCGTATCCGACGGCGTTGCCGTTCGCGCCCGATGCCCGACATCGGCCGGTCGTGCTGGTGAGTCGCTTGGCCGAGCATTCGCGCAACCTCGAGGCCGATGCGCGAGCGGGTTTTCTCGTGGTCGATACGCCGCCCAACGAGGACGTGCTGAACGGCGAGCGTTTGACCTTGCTGGGCCGTTTCGTACCGGGTGGACTCGAGCCGCCGCTCGTGCGGCGTTACTTACGCTATCACCCTGACGCGGAACGCTATCTCGCACTCGGCGATTTTTCGTTTCGCGTGCTTGAAATCGAGCGAATGCGATACATCGGGGGATTCGGTGCAATGGGCTGGCTCGACGCCGAGGAACTCGATCCGCTTGAACCGTTGACCGATGAAGACGAAACCGCGTTGATCGAATACTTCGATCGACACGTGAGCCGTCCCGCGGTAGTCCGTTTGGCAGGCGTGGATCGCTACGGGGCCGATTTGAAAGTGGACGGTCAGCGCCGGCGCTATGCATTCGATTCGGCAAAAGCAGATATGTCCTCGCTCGAACAAGCGCTCGCCCGCTGCATCGCCGATCACGCCGAATAGGTAGCGCGGCCGCGATGCGGTAATAGGGAAAATGCTGATAAGGCCAGTTGAAAACTGGCCGCCGATCGCCTCGAAAGCCGCGCCGGTGCATGATCCTATCATTCTATGAAAACTTTCTCCGGTATATGCCGAATCGATCTCATAATCTGAAAGTTATCAGGACGTTCAGTTCGCTCTAGCGTGGAAATATGAGATGAAAGTTGCATTGGGTAAATTGAGATCGACGCGCAGATGACGAATGAGTGAAACAATTCAATGAAGTTATTTTAAGCTGATGGTCTTTTCGGGCTTTTCGTTCGCTTGTCTTTTGTGCTAATCTCGCTTCCGAAATATCCGAGGCACCCAGCATTGAGGTGGCAAAACCGGCAAGAGATCGGCGCCATTTACTGAAACCACAAGGGAACATATGTCTTCTTACAAGGAACTTCTCGCCCAACGAGAGAAGCTGGAGAAGCAGATCGAAGAGGCGAAGGCGCGTGAATACGCCGAAGTGCTGAACGAGATCAAACAGAAAATGGCCGACTACGGCATTACGCTCGCAGAACTGGGCGGCGGCCGCGGCAAGCACGCCAAGGCTGGCCGTCCGCGTGCCGGCGTTGCGCCGAAATATCGTGATCCGGCAAGCGGCAATACGTGGTCGGGCCGTGGCAAGCCGCCCCGGTGGATTGCCGGTCAGGATCGCGATCAGTTCCTGATTCAAAAGTAATAGGCCTATCGGCGTAGCAGTCGGTCCGCCGACGCTATTGCGGGCAGCAGTCTAAATGAGAGCCGCGTAACCCAATGGGGTGCGCGGTTTTTATTTGTCTAATGAATGATTTCATTCGCCACGACATTGAGCCCTCGGACTCGGACGATTAAACCCGTCGCGAGACCTCGGAGCGAGACGCGAACAAGAATACGTCGCGTTCTCATAACCTCCTGATTGAAAAGGGAAAATCGCTGAAACTGTCACAGCGGCGCCGCGCCGTGCGCGATACAATTGAACGATAAACACCCGTCGCTGACCGTAGCCGATGCACTCTCACGCCCCCACCGAACTCCGATCCAGCGAAAAACAAGCCGTCGCGCGTAAAAGCACTTTTGCGAGCGTCGTGGTCAATATCGTTCTGATGAGCTTGCAGATCACGATAGGTTTTTTCGCTCATTCCCAGGCCTTGATCGCGGACGGGATTCATTCGCTGGCCGATCTGATCTCGGACTTCATCGTTCTGATCGCCAATCGGGCGAGCGCCGAGAAGCCCGACGCCGACCACAACTATGGCCATGCGCGCTACGAGACCGTCGCCTCGCTGTTTCTTGGTGCGCTGCTCGTGGCGGTCGGGGTGGGCATGCTATGGCGCGCCGGCACGCGGCTCGCCGATTTGGAGAACATTCCGGCGGTCCATGCCAGCGCGCTGATCGTGGCCGTCGTCGTATTGATTTCGAAGGAAGCCCTTTTTCGTTTCATGCTGCGCCAAGCCGAGCGCGTGCGTTCGGCGATGCTGATCGCGAACGCTTGGCATGCGCGCTCCGATGCGGCTTCGTCGCTCGTCGTCGCGGTCGGTATCGTCGGGAGCTTGTTCGGCGTTCGCCTGCTAGACCCGATCGCCGCCGCGATCGTCGGCTTCCTCGTGGCGCGGATGGGGTGGGTGTTCGGGTGGGATGCGCTCCAGGATCTCTCGGACCGTGCGCTGGACGAAGCGGCGACGGGCGACATCCGCAAGTTGCTGATGGCGACCCCCGGCGTGCGCGATGTGCACGAACTGCGTACGCGCAAGACCGGCGATCTCGCGTTGGTCGATGCGCACATTCTTGTCGACCCGCTGATCTCCGTCTCGGAGGGGCATTACATCGCCGAGTCCGCGCGAGCGCGCGTCATGATCGATAAGCGTGTGCTCGATGCGTTGATTCACGTCGATCCCGAGAACGACGCCGTGGCGCACCCACCGACGCGCCTGCCCGCGCGAGCCGCCGTGGCGACGCTCGTCGATGCGGAGTTGGCGAAGTACGGGCTGCGCGCTAGCGCGTTGAATGTGCACTATCTGAGCACCGGTCTCGATTTGGAAATCACGCTTGCGGCGGATCCGCTAAGCGGCCGCGAGCACGATGCCCAACTGGCGGATCGTGTGGACTTGAGCGCGTTGAAAGAGAAATTGGGGGCGCGCAATGTCACGCTTGCGCGCGAGATCGGAGCCGCGAAGGCGCGGGTGCCGGGGCACGCATAGCGGTGCGCCGCGCGGGCAAGCGAAGAGCGCTACGCCTCGTCAAAGCGGCAATTGCGTGTCGAATTTCACTTCACGCAGCACGACGCTCGTGCGGACTTGCGCGACAGCGGGGATCTTGAAGATCCGATCGTGCAGGAACGCGTCGTACGCTTTGATGTCGGGCGCGACGATTTTGAGGATGTAATCGGCTTCGCCTGTCGTGCTATAGCACTCGGTCACTTCGGGACAGGTGGAGATTTCGCGCTCGAACTGCTCGACGCCGCCTTCCGTATGCCGGGTCAAATGAATGTGCGCTAACGCGCAGACATGCAGCCCCAGCTTCTCGCGATCGAGCAGCGCCGTGTAGCGCTGAATGATGCCCGATTGCTCCATGTCCTTGATCCGTCGCCAGCAAGGCGTACTCGACAGCCCTACCTGATCGGAAATCTCCTGCACCGAACGTCGCGCGTCGAGCTGCAAAAGGCGCAGGATCCTTTGAGAAAACGTGTCGAGCGCCATCCGCGCCTCCATTACGACAGCCACTGCGTCCGATATTAGTGGCGGAAGAAACAAAAGGCAATCGAATGGCGGAAGGGCGAGGGATTTTCCCTAATTTGGCGGGCTCTCGGCGTCGTTTTGACCTACTCCCGTGGCGGCGACTTTCGCGTCGAGCGCTTTCGATTCGGCGACGTCGGCCGACGATTGCTGCATTACACGTAAATCTTTGAGCATGTTGCAAAAAAGCGCGCCTTGTTCGATCGCGTCGTCGAGCGCCACATGCGTGTGCGGGTGATCGTCGAACCAATGCTTGGGCATGCGCGGCTTGATGCATTTGCGATAGGGCAATCCCGTCATCGCAAAGGCCAGCGTCTTGATATCGAGCGCCGACCACGAGAACGGGCAGCGTCCGGCGAAGCGCATCATGTACCAGAACATGAACGAGAAATCGAAGCCGGCCGGCATGCCGACGAAGACGGGCTTGCCCGGCAGCGCCTCCACCCACTCTACATAGGCCACGAGCGCTTGCTCGGGGCGCCGCAAATCCGAGCGGCATGCCGCCCAAGCCTCGGGTTGCGTTTTCCACCAGGCTTCTTGCACGGGGTGGGCTTGCGCGCCGGGCAGCGTTTCGAGATTGGCCGAGAACGTGGCGATCAACTGCTTATCTTCGGTGTAGGCCGCCGATGCGAAACTGAGCATCGAATGGGGGCCGGGGATCGGGCCGTCGGCCTCGATATCGGTACTGACGTAGATTTCGGAACTCACGCGCTGACTCCATCGGCGACGTAGGGATTCGTGCGCCGCTCTTCGCCGAAGGTCGACGTGGGGCCGTGGCCGGGGACGAACGTGATGTCGTCGCCGAGCGGCCAGAGCTTCATGCGGATCGAGGCAATGAGATCGGCGTGGTTGCCGCGCGGGAAATCGGTTCGGCCGATCGAGCCCGCGAAGAGGACGTCGCCCACGAACGCAATGCGATGCCGGGTGCTGACGAACACGACGTGGCCCGGCGTATGGCCGGGGCAATGATAGACGTCCATCGTTTCTTCGCCGAATTGGACCGTGTCGCCGTCGTCGAGCCAGCGATCGGGCTCGAACGCTTGCGCGGCCGGAAAGCCGAAGCGCACGCTTTGATCGGGCAGTTTTTCGATCCAGAATCGCTCATCGCGATGCGGGCCCTCGATCGGCACCCCGTAGTGAGTGGCGAGCGTTTTCGCGCCGGCGCAATGATCGACGTGGCCGTGCGTGAGAAGGATCTTCTCGACGGTCGCGCCGTTTTCGGCCACGGCGCGTTGAATCAGTTCGAGGTCGCCGCCGGGATCGACGATGGCCGCACGGTTGGTCGCCTCGCAGATGACGAGCGAGCAGTTCTGCTGAAACGGCGTGACGGGAATGAGGAAGACCTTCATTGCGATGAGCCCGGACGGCAAAAAGAAGGATGGTACCAGCCGCGAGATGCCCGCGCTGCTTGGCCGAAAGACCGATACGCGATTTGTATTGTTACGGCCATAGGCAGAATCAATCGGGGGATCGAACCGTGCGCCCGGGATTGATCGATCTTTCTGCTATAATGCTTCAGCTTTCGCGCGAGGTATGCTCGCGCAGCTCTACCAGCGATCCGGCCCTTGTGTGAACTTACGCCCGCCGATCGCAGTCAATTGAAGTCCGAAGCCGTGGTGTAAGCGGCTTCTATCCGTGTCGACGAAGTTCGATGCACACGTCTTGTCCAGCCAGGCGCCGCGCGCCTGACACGGCCATCGGCCGTTACGCTGGGCAGGCCTACGCCGCCGTTCCTCGTGCCGTTAGGCGCGCAAGAACGTGGATGCCATGTTCGATGGCGGCGTTTGGGGTCTGGTCAAGCTGAAGGGGACAGCCGCGCCAGACGTGAATACCAACCGGGCTGAATGCGGCCGTATGTGGCCGCAGCCGAGTGTTTTGTCGCGCACACGCTTTGAGCGTGGGTGGCGTGTTGCACTCGATCGCCCGAGCCGTTCGTGCAGCGAAACGCTGGCTGCGTCGGCTCGACAGATTGGCTAAACGTCATATGAAACATCGATTTCGTCGATCGCTGGGGCTCCTTTTTGTCTTCGGCGCCTTCACGGGTTGCGCCATGCAACCGACGACCCAAACCGGGAGCGCAAGCCGCGTTCCCGCCGTCGCGCAGGGCGCGAACGCGCCGGTCGCGTTCGGTGCTGCCTCGGCGTTGCCGAATGCCGGCGACAAGTCCACGTCGCTGGCCGATGCCAAGCCGCTCGACGACGGCACGCCGGATATTTCCGACTTCAAGCAAGTCGGCCGCGCTTCGTGGTACGGCGGCCGCTTTGTCGGCCGTCGCACGGCGAGCGGCGAGCGGTTCAACACGCACGCCTTGACGGCTGCTCACAAGACGCTGCCTCTGGCCTCGTACGTGCGCGTGACGAATATGTCGAACCACAAGGTGGTCGTCGTGAAGATCAACGACCGCGGTCCGTATGTGCGCGGGCGCGTGATCGATTTGTCCTATGCGGCCGCCAAGGTGCTCGGATTGCAGCATGTCGGCACAGCGCGTGTGCAGATCGAAGGACTGTCGCAAGAAGAAGCGCGCGCCGAGCGTGCGGAAATGCTGGCGAGCAACAACACCGCGTCGAAGGGTGACGGTAACTAATCAGCGACTCGAAGTTTGAGCCGGAACGTTTAAGTCCGGCTGTGGACGGCGCCTTTAGGGCGCCGTTTTCGCATGAGTGAGGATATTCAGGATTACTAACTAATTTCCTGAAAATGGTGTGCGCCCGCGATCGATCGGGCGCCTGATTGGGCTTAGTCCTCGTGTTTTGAGAGCGTCAGGGCTCGTGCGTAAAGCGTATTGCGAGACGCCCCGGTTATCGAAGCCGCAAGCCGCGCCGCGGCGCTGACCGACACTTCCTCGAGCAGCATCGACAGCAATGCATCATGTGCCGATTCGTCTTGCTCGGCTTGTTCGGGTGCGCCTTGAACGACGAGTACGAATTCTCCGCGTTGCCGATTGGGATCTTCGGCCAGCCATGTTGGCCCTTCGGCCAAGGTGCAACGATGCACGGCCTCATGTAGCTTCGTCAGTTCCCGGGCAATCAGCAATTGCCGGCCGCCGCCGAGCGTATCGGCCAGCGCTTGCACGGTTTCGACGATGCGATGCGGCGCTTCGTAAAAGACCATCGCAAACGGGTGGCCAACCAGCGTTTGCAGATGGGCCGCGCGCTGTTTCGCTTTTGTGGGCAAGAAACCGACGAACGAAAACGCGCCGACGAAATCGCCGGCAGCGGAGACGGCTGTCGTCACCGCGCTCGCGCCCGGGAGCGGAACGACGGCGAGGCCTGCATTGCGCACGGCGTCGACGAGCTTCGCGCCGGGGTCCGAGATGCCGGGTGTGCCGGCGTCGGAGACATAGGCGACGCGCTCGCCGGCGCGCAGGCAATCGACGATCCGTTCGGCGGCTTCGCGTTCGTTGTGCTCGTGTACCGCAAGCAGCGGCTTCGAGACGCCGTAGAGCGCGAGCAGTTGGCCGGTGTTGCGCGTGTCCTCGGCTGCGATTCGGTCGACGAGGCCGAGCACGTGCAGCGCGCGCAGGGTGATGTCGGCGGCATTGCCGATCGGCGTCGCGATGACATACAGCGTGGCGGACGGGTACTGCTGCCGCTGCGCGAGATCGAGGAGGTTGGACATGAAGCGAGAGACGCGAACGAGCGAGGGAAGGCCGTCATTGTGCCACGCTCCGCCTGAGACGACGCCTGGGGCGGGGAGGCGTTCGATGCCGCAACAGCCGGGTGGCAAGGCGGCCGACAACTTTTCGGGGCGGCGCGAGTCGAAACGGATCGGTACCGCGTTCGAAGAGCAGGCGCTGACCTACCTGCGGCGGCAGCGTATGCGTCTCGTGGCGCGCAACGTGACGTGCCGAGGCGGCGAGATCGATCTCGTGATGCGCGACGTGGATGGCGTGCTGGTGTTCGTCGAAGTGCGGGCGCGGGCCGGGAGCCGCTATGGCGGCGCGGCGGCGAGCATCGGTCTGCACAAGCGGCAGCGCATTTTGTTCGCTGCGCGGTATTTTTTGTCGGTGCGGGGAGGAGCGGTTGGGCCTTGCCGGTTCGACGCCGTGGTATTCGAGGGGCGCAAGTTGGTTTGGCTGCGCGATGCCTTTCGAGAGGACGGTAGTTGAAACGTGCGGCTGGGTATGGCGAGTGCGTTAAACTTGCGCGCTGACGAAACGGCCGCGGATAGGCGGGGCCGGTAGAGCAGGGAAACGATGTCAGTCGAACGAATTCAACAGCATTTTCGCGAAAGCGCGGCATTGAAACTCGAGGCGCTCGACGCCCTATCCATGCCGATAGCGGCGGCCATCGATACGATGTTTGGCGCGCTTGCGAACGGCAACCGGATATTTGCGTGCGGCAATGGCGCGGGCGCCTCCGAGGCGCAGCGTCTTGTCGCGCATCTCACCGCGGGCTTCGAGCGCGAGCGACCTAGCTTGCCCGCTATCGCGTTGACTGCGGATAGCACCGTGCTGACGGCGCTGAGCGCGGGCGACGGTTTCGCTTCCGTCTACGCCAAGCAGCTTCGCGCGTTGGGACATGCGGGCGACGTGTTGATCGTCGTGGCTTCGATGGGCGATGCGGCCAACTTGGCTGAAGTGATCGCCGAGGCGCACGAACGAGAGATGTTCGTCGTTGCGCTGACGGGCAGCGGCGGCGGTAAGGTAGGCGAAGCGCTTGTTGAGACCGATATCCAGATTTGCGTGCCGTCGCAGCGGGCGGCGCGTATTCAAGAAGTGCACTTGTTGGCCATTCACTGCTTGTGCGACGGCATCGATGCCATGTTGCTCGGGGAAGATTGACTTCGAAGGGGAGTTCGTTGATGAGGGCAAATCGCGTCATGAAGACGCTTGTGCGAAGCACGCTGGCGGCGGCGACGGCGGCAGCATTGATCACGTCGTTGCAAGGGTGTGTGCTGGCGGTGGCCGGCGCGGCGGGCGGTGGGGCGCTGATGGCGACCGATCGACGCACCCTCGGCACGCAAACCGCCGACCGCGAGATTCAGGTGAAGGCGTACTCGCAGATCGCTAACCAGCTCGGCAATACGTCGCATGTCGATGTGACGGTGTTCAACCGGCGAGCGCTGCTGACGGGTGAAGTGCCCACCGATGCGGCGAAGCAGCAGGCGGAGCAGATTGCTCGCGGCGTGGGCGACGTCGAAGCGATCGTCAACGAGTTGAAGGTTGGGCCGATTACGGACTTTTCGGATCGGGCTAACGATTCGTATCTCGTCACGCGCGTGAAGACGATGCTGATCGCCGAGAAAGGGATTTCGGCGAACGACTTCAAGGTCGTGGGCGAGGCCGGGAACATCTATTTGATGGGGCTTGTGACGGAGCACGAGGGGAACCTTGGCGCGGCTGTCGCGGCGAACGTGCCCGGCGTGAAGAGTGTCGTGAAGGTGTTCCAGTACGTGCAGCCGGAGCAGGCGCAGGCGGTGTCGGCGACGGCTTCGCAGGCCGCCAGCGCGCCGAGTTCGGCGCAGTCGGCGGATGCTCAGCCTACGGTGGGGGCGGTGCCGATTGGTGGCGGAGTGACCGAACAGCCGCTCGATTCGCAGACGCCGGCGCCGGTGAGTAACTCCACGCAAGTGCATCCCGGTAGCAACGGGCAGGTGAAATGATGGTGGGTGCTCGTTGGCTGGGGATGGCGGCTGTCGTGGCGGTGGTTCTTGGCGCTGGTGTATGGTCGGAAGGGGCGTTGGCCGCTTCTTCGCCTGCCGGGTTTGACATCGCGACGAAGAACGCCTGCTTAGGGTGTCATGCCGTCGATCGGAAACTCGTCGGGCCGGCCTTTCGCGATATCGCCGCTAAGTACAAAGGTGACGCGCAAGCACAGGCTCGGCTCGAGAAGAAGGTGAGAGACGGCGGCTCCGGGGTTTGGGGCGTTATTCCTATGCCCTCGCACCCCAGAATGAGCGACGCCGATATCCATACGGTCGTTGGTTGGGTGCTTGCCGGTGCGCCCACCACCGCGGCTAAGTAGCTGCGACCGTTGGGGATTTTCATGCGGAAAGGGGCTTGTCAAACCCCTTAACCCCATGACAGAATTGCAGCTTCGTTGGGGCGGTAGCTCAGCTGGGAGAGCGTCGCGTTCGCAATGCGAAGGTCGGGAGTTCGATCCTCCTCCGCTCCACCAACAGAACATCCTAAGTTGTCCGAGAAGGTCCTGAAACCCCGCAGCCACAAAGGCTAGCGGGGTTTTTTATTTCCAACGACGTTCGATGACATCCATTGACATCCGGGGGCACCCGGGGGCATTTTAGGGGGCACTGTTGATGCCCCTAAAGGCGATGCCCCCACGGAGTCCCAAATGCCCCTTACCGACCTCGAAGTCCGGAACCTTCGCCCGCGAGATAAGGCGTACCGCCTTACCGACGGCTTGGGCATGTATCTCGAAGTGTCCCCGGCGGGTGGGAAGTATTGGCGGTTCAAATACCGCTTCGCTGGAAAGGAAAAGCGGTTGGCACTCGGCGTCTATCCGGAGATCGGTCCGAAAGAGGCGCGGTCTCGCCGTGATGAAGCCCGCCGACTGCTTGCCAACGGCATCGACCCCGGTATTGAGCGGAAAGTGCAGAAGGCCGCCAGCGTCGAACGTTCTTCGAACAGCTTCGAATCGGTTGCGCGCGAGTGGTTCGCTAGGCACGCGCCGGGGTGGGCGGCGAGTCATGCTGACAAAATCATGGCGCGTTTAGAGAATGATGTCTTCCCATGGTTGGGAGGTCGGTCGATCGCCGAGATCAAGGCACCCGAAGTGCTCGCGGTACTTCGACGTGTGGAGGCTAGAGGCGCACTTGATACGGCTCATCGCGTTCATCAGAACTGCGGCCAAGTTTTTCGCTATGCTGTTGCCACGGGGCGGGCGGAACGCGATGTTAGCTCCGACCTCAGAGGGGCACTCCCGGCAGCTCGTCATACGCATTTCGCATCCGTTACGGAGCCATCGGAGGTCGCGGCTCTTTTGCGGGCGCTAGACGGCTTTAAGGGAACATTCGTCGTTCAATGCGCCTTGCGCCTCGCGCCATTGCTGTTTGTTCGTCCGGGCGAACTCAGAACGGCTGAATGGGCGCAGTTCGACCTCGACAAACAGCAATGGCGTTACACCGTCTCGAAGACAAAAACCGAGCATCTGGTGCCGCTCGCAACCCAAGCTACAGCGATCCTGCGAGATCTACATGCGCTGACAGGTCGCCGGCAGTACGTGTTCCCAGGAAGAGACGTCAAGAAGCCAATGAGCGGCGCAGCAATCAACGCGGCTTTGAGGCGGCTCGGCTTTGATACGAAGACCGAAATCACTGGGCATGGATTTCGTGCAATGGCGCGTACGATCCTTCACGAGCAATTGCGCTTTCCGGCCGAAGTCATCGAGCACCAACTCGCACATAAGGTTCCGGACGCACTTGGCAATGCGTACAATCGAACGAAGTTTATTGACGACCGCGTTGCAATGATGCAGCAATGGGCTGATTACCTCGATAAGCTGAAGGCGGGGGCGGACGTTATTCGGATCGCCAATAAATAATTCAGTTCGACGACGTGCTTCTATCGGTGGGCGCCAAGGGGAACACAATGGCAAAACTCAAGAATTCTTCGGCAACAGCGGCAAAAAGCGCGCAGACCAGTGCGTCGGCGTCTTCCAAGCGCACAGATGCGGGATATACGTCGGCCACGCCAAATACCTCACGCCCATCGGTGGTGGAAAGCGAGTTTTTTACCAGCCAAGCGCCCTACTACCGTATCGATCAGGCAGCGGAACTACTTGGATGTTCCAGTGGTGAACTGCTGACCCTCGGGGCAACTGGGTATGTCGAAGTCATGGCTCCGATTCTCGGGGCGGTTTCGTTCGAACTTGGCCGAGCCCATTCGATCGCTCCATTTGTCGAGATTGACGAAATATTGCGAGCAGATTTTTTTTCATGGGATCGGGTGATAATCAGCCGCTTCGACCTCGCACACATTGAGGCTCTTGGTTGGGTCATTCCTACTTCATTTAGATGTCCGGGGAAAGCAGAGGACGTTATCCGGAAATGGCTATCAGAGCACGGTGAGCTTACGGACGACGAGCGCTACCGCGTGCTACAGGACCGCCTCGCCTCTCAAATTTGCGAGGCCCGAGAGGGTATGCAATTTCCGAAGGAAATAAGGTCAGTCGAGAATGCGCCCTCGCTTTTTACGGGAGAAAACGGGCAGGCACCCTCGGCGACTTATCCACCGTTCGACCCTTATGTCGGTATTCTACATGCGAAACGGGCGGCGTTGTATGGTTTATGGACGGTCGCAGAAAACGCTGTTGAGGAAATCGGGCGAGTAACAGAAAGCCATCTCTTCATTTCGCGTGCCGAAATTTGGCGGCTCTACTGTGGAGGCCAGTCCCAATCTCCAGCGTTGACACTCGACACAAAGCCTTTAGATCGAGCCTCGTTCCACGGCAACGAGTGGCGATTCTCCAATGAGCGCGAGGCAGTACTTCGTGTCGCCATTTATGCTGCTTCGCGAAATCCCCAGGTCATGGAGACCGCGACGAAATGGGCAGACGCGATTGAGCAGCGTTGGACGCAAGTATTCCGCGAGGAGGCTCCTCCCGAAGTGCATCCCGATGAGCTCCCTTACCAGCTTGACCTCAACGTGGCGCGCAGATGCCGAGAGGGCCCCATTCGGCAACGTGCCGGCATCGAAAAATTGTTACGAGAGGTGATGATGAGGAGAGCATCCGGAGAATAGTCGCTAGCAAGTAAATTTAGTCGGTCGAACTCACCCGCATCTGCCCGTTATCGTCTCAGCCATGCCGGTACGTCCCGGTGTGTGCTTAAGGAGAGCACCTATGGCTGAGCAAACCTCTTTTCCCATCGTTATGCTGCGTCGGTCCGACTTGTTGGCATGCACGGGGCTGTCGAAAGCTGCCGTGTACGACAAGATGAATCCGAGATCGCCTCGCTACGACCCGACGTTCCCTAAGCAAGTGAAGCTGGGTGCCAAATCTGTCGGTTGGCCACAGCACCTCGTGATGCAGTGGCTCCAGTCTCGCATCAACGCAAGTTGCGCCTCATAGCGACAGGCCGCCGGCGTCGTGTGAGCAAGTTCCATGACGCTCGCCACGCATACAAGATGAGGGGCAGCCACTACAAGTTAGCGGACGATTGTCCAACTAGGTCCCACTAGTTCGGGCCTTCGCGCCGCCGTGCCTTGCGGTCCCACGCAGTTCCCGTCTCTCGAGGCGGCGCGGGCCAGACCTTAGCTACCCCGGTAATTGTGTAAGTCGAAAAAGATGTTCGACGTCGGGAGTGAGCCGATAACCGGGATGTGTCGTCCATGGGGAGGCGTGGTGATCGCGTTGCGCGAATTATGGATTTTAATGTTATTAAGATAGATTAATTGAAATGAGAGTGATATGTCTGGGGATGATCTTGGTGAAATGAATGATGAGTTCGATGTGAATCATTTTGATGATTTCTCTGACTCGGCATTATTTGAGGCTATCGACTGTGACATGAATATGGCAAGTGAAGAGGTCGATGGCAAAGAGGTGATGATCTATGCTCTTGATTTTGCAAATGATCTCTTGGTCATAGAGGATTTCGTTCGTGATGCTGTTTTCACAACTGATGCTGCATTTGCGATAGATGAACATCGTAGTCGAAGAGTGGCAACGATCAACAAATGGTTTGATCGATACCATCGATCTTTGACGGCTTTATCATCCATTTGTCGCCCTCAGTATCAGTACAGCCCTAGAGTTGAACTTGTATTTTCTTTGGCGCGAGAGTTTGATTTCTTGAGTGATCTATCTCGCAATCCGAATGCTCTCGTGGGATGTGCGGAAGAGATTCTGAATGGATCTCGGACAATTGTTGCGGACTGCTACAATGACCTCATTGAAAGGCTCAGGGGTGAATACAAAAAAAGAAAGATTGGTCGAAAGATAAGTAAGAGAATTGAGAATGCGAAAAATAATTATGTTGATGCTTGTCACTATGTAGATTGGATCATGGCGCGTTTTGCACGAATCGCCGTGGTTCGTCTGGATGTTGGTTATCGTAAGGAGGATACCGTCGAGACGACGCTCGAGTGCGCTATGAACGACTACCGGAAGCTCATACAGAAACGTAGAGGAAAACAAAGTGTGTTCGGTGAGATGGTGGGCTACGTAGCGAAGTTGGAGTATTCAAGCGTTAAGGGGTATCACTTTCATTTCATGTTGTTCTTCAATGGAGCGAAGAAAAGAAATCATTCATACTTGGCAGAGCAGATTGGTACGTATTGGCGGGATGAGGTAACTTTGGGTGCGGGAACCTATTACAATTGCAATAGAAGTATGAACAAATATAAGCGCTGCGGTATCGGATTAGTGGACCATTGGGACGCTGCAAAACGCAGCAATTTGTTGTTTGCGCTTAGCTATCTAACGAAGAGCGAGCAGTACGTGCTTGTCAAAACAAAGTCGGGCCAGCGGACTTTCTTCAAGGGGCACAAGAGAAAACACTCGCAAAAAGGCGGGCGCCCAAGACGAAAATGAAGAACAGCCAGGGGCTGCGTTGCAATTGCAGGCCGAGGTCGGTCGGGGCCTTCGCTTTCGGTTTCTCTTCTACCATAGCGGGCGAGCGGAGCGTGCGCGATCTACGGCAGCTCAGCTTATACCGCTAGCCGAGGCGATAGATCCTGGATCTGAGTGTGCAAAGGAGGGCGCCTAGTTCACTCTCCGAATCACTGGCCTGTACGTTTGCGAGTGCGTCGTTCATTCGTCGATGGAGTGCCGCTAGATCGTCATTGACACTATCGATGATCGTCGATCGCTCGATGTCGGCAAACTGCAGCTTGTTGTACGTTGCCCGGCCGGTTTCGCTTGTCGGTCGGTATTTCACGAAGCAAATTTCCTCGGTCGCGAGGTGAACGAGGTTAATATGATCGCCATAGCGGAACCCATTCGCGACCGGGTCGATGATCGTTAGGCCCCCGGTGAGCGTCCCCCGATCGACGCGCGCAGCTTTCCATTGGTTGCAGTCGGTACAACCGATTGTGAGATTCCCTAAGGCAAAGGTGCGCTCAGGGTAGCTCGCCTTGGGATAGACGTGCTCGATGTGCCAGCCATATCCGTAATGCCCTACCGGGCGCTTGCAGTAAGCGCAAGCACGTCGGGCTTTGAACTCCAGATGATCGACGACTAGCTTTTTAAGTGACTTCAGCGCGGCTAGCTCGTTGGCATTAAAGACGACCGGTGGCTGGTTTTCGTCGTAGCGATACCTAGCGACGGGCGATGAAAAACAACGCCAAGCCGTGGTGCCTGTCAAAGGCCCATTTACGGCGAGTTGCGAAAGTCTGCGAAGTGCCGCTTTCTCAACTTCAGTTGTTGCCAAAGTCATCATTGTCTGTCTTCCTCCGTTCCAAACGCAGGCGCGTGGTTCCGAACAACCTTGACTGCGGCACGGATATTCCTCTTATCAGCGTTGGACAGTCCTTGCTTTCCGCTCATGGATTCGAGCCTAGCTACCACGTCGTCACTGGTACCAGGTTCTTCTATTGCATTGAGGACCGACTCAGCGATCTCGACGTCGACGGAAGTGGTGCGATAAGTTGCCGTATTAAAATCCCTGAGCACGAGCCGTTCGTGGCTGGCAATGTCGCCGAACTTGTGATGTCTAAATGTCAGGGGCTGCTTGTCTTCTAGCTGCCCTCGCTCCAGTACGACAACCATCGCGTCCGTGCTGTCTGCCTTTGTTCGCGCTCCTTCAGAAATGATGACGGGCGAGTGTGTCGCGACGACGACGTGATACCGCCTTTGTCCTTGCAAGAGGGCGCGAAGCGAACGATGGAAGTCTCTCTGCCAATGTAAATGAAGACTGATTTCAGGTTCATCGATAAGAATCAGCGCGCCCTCCTGTGCGACCGAAAGCACCTTGGCGTAAGTGAGGGCCCGGTTTTGCTCCCCAGTACTTAATTGGTCGAAATCGATCGTTGTGCGGATGCCATCGCGGCGACGAACGAAGATGTTGACCTCCGGATTGAGGCTCATAAACTTCTGAAGCGAGGTGGCTTGAGCAATCGATAAAGCGGAGAAGGATACGTGTCGCCCGAAAAGCTCCTTTACGGTGGCTTGTTCGGCTCGGTCCAGGGTAGACGAGATAGGGTCTCCCTTGAGCTTCCGGCGATCAACAAGTTTTTGGAGATCGATCTTGCCGCTTTCAGGACCACGCAGGGAGAACATGAAATTCATTTCGAGCGTCGCCTCTAGCCTGCGCACAGCGCTCCGGTTGCGAACAATTCCCTTCAATATAATTTTCGAGAGCTGACGATCGATTGCAGCATGAAATACTGCGTTGCCCGATGTGCGCGCGCCTAGGTACTCGATGCACCCCCGGTTCGTTAGAGTGAAGCGGTCGTACACGGCGTTTGAGATGCAGCCGACAATCTGAGGCGTGTCTTGTGAATCGGAAAAGTGGCTGGCGATCTTAGCGAGCTGACGGCTTTTGCCGGTGCCGTTGTTGCCGATGACGTACGTGTAGTGAGGGCCTTTGCCCGTCCTCAACGACGCCTCTATTCCTTCGAGTAAAAACCCGAACAGCTTGTCTTCCGGAGCTTGCGGTACATCCACGTCTGCGTTTGCTAGATCCATCTTGTCCCCGTTAACGGCTAGCGGCTTATTGGGCCCATAGTTCTTTCGCTGTACTCGCCAAGCGCTTCAGCGACAAGGATATTGAAGTTGACCCGCGAAAACGGACACCTATTCTTTTTGAAGAGGAGGTGCCGTTATGGGCAAGCATCGGAAGGCGTACCCGGCGGAGTTCCGGGCGCAGATGGTGGAGTTGGTGAAGGCGGGACGTACGCCTGAGGAATTGGCGCGCGAGTTCGAGCCGACGGCGCAAAGCATCATCAACTGGGTCGTGCAGGCCGATCGCGATTCGGGCGTGCGCCAGGACGGACTGACGACGGCCGAGCGGCAGGAATTGGCGCGGCTGCGTCGTAAGGTGCGCCAACTCGAGATGGAGCGCGACATACTCTCTCACGCGGCTGCCTGGTTCGCTCGGGAGACGGGGGCCGTACCGCCGAAGGGTACGGATTCATGAAAGCGAACCGGGCCCGCTGGCCCATTGCCACGATGGCGCGGCTGCTGCGAGTCTCCACCAGCGGCTACTACGCGTGGCTCGTGCGGGAACCCTCGAGGCAGGCATGCAGCGATGCGCAGTTGCTCTCGCGCATTCGCATGCTGCACGCCAGTTCGCGCGGCACCTATGGCGCGCCGCGTATCCATGCCCAGCTCAAACGCGAAGGCGTGCATGTCGGGCGCAAGCGCGTCGCGCGACTCATGCGTCTGGCCGGCCTGTGCGGGGCTAGTCGCAGGCAATGGAAATGCACTACGCGACAACGCGCGGGAGCACGGCGTGCCCCTGATCTGGTGCGTCGCCACTTCAGCGCCGCAGCGCCGAACGTGCTGTGGGTTGCAGACGCCACCTACATTCCAACCGGCGAGGGATTCCTGTATCTGGCCGTCGTGCTCGATGTGTTCAGCCGCCGCATCGTAGGCTGGGCAATGTCCAATCATCTGTACACGGAACTGATGCTGCGTGCGCTCGATATGGCGCTCGCGCAACGTCGAGCTCGCGGGGTCATTCTGCATTCCGATCAGGGCTGCCAATATACGTCGATTGCCTTCGGACGGCGCTGTCGTGAAGCCTGTGTGCAGCCTTCGATGGGTACGGCTGGCGACTGTTACGACAACGCGATGTGCGAATCCTTCTTCGGCACGCTCGAATCGGAACTGCTTATGCGCGAGCACTTCGATACGCACGAACAGGCGCGAGGACGTTTGTTCTGGTTCCTCGAGGGCTGGTACAACCTGCGCCGCCTGCACAGCAGCATCGGCTACCACTCGCCGCTCGAGTTCGAAGACGAGCACACAAAAAACGAAATCATGTCCCCGTGCGGGTTGCCCACCGCCGGGCGTCGTCGTGGTCGTGACAGGCGACCCGCCGCCCGTCCGTGGACAACCCGCGACTTACCGCTTAACGGAGGTTAAATCACATATCGATCGCTACTGCAAATCCGTCCGTAGAAGCGGGTCAACTTCATATTATCACTGGACTCTCCGCATCCAGGGGCTTGCAACCGGTGACACCAAACGTGGATGGAATGGATGCGTCCCAAGCATAGAGCCCGGTTGGGCCTTTCCTGGCCAGAAGCCCGTCTACGAACAAGAGAACACCTGCGGCGGGTGAGTGGTAGTGATTCCAAACCAACCACCAGGGCCAATGCCTTGTTTTGACATCTGCGCGAACACCAGTGCATCGAGTACGGCAAGGTTGGGGATGTCTGGGCGTAACGCGTGAACTCGAATGAGCGCCGATCGAAGGCAGTCTTCCACAGCGAGGTAGTGCGGAATGTACTGGAACGTGTATTTGTTCGTCACCAGTACCGTACCGAAGAATTTTTGCCAGCGGGAATCCAGCGGAACCACGTTGTGAGCCAAACCAGAATTCACCAAAATGTTCCGCACTTGCTTGTTTCCAATATGCGGAAAGGCCGAATGATCGATTGTTCGACTAAACGCCGCTGACGTGACTAATTCACGATCGTTGATGTCATTGCGAGCTAGGTCCCAGAACAGCTTCAACGCCCCTGGCTCTCTGCATAAGTCACGAAGCAAGTCAGTAGGACTGCCTGCTCTGTAAAAGTGCCCATATGACCCGATCACAAGGCCGATCTTGTTGCGCAGCTGCCGCTTCAGGTGCGCGCGGATTTGTTGGGTCACCCACGCCTCGTCGCAGCCGTTGGTCGTCACCTGTGTAAGGTCGAGCAGTGGGCTGTTTGCTGCGACGAATCTGCTGAGTGCGCTTCCCTCTTCACTGTCCTCTTGGCTCGAGAATCCGCAGATAATGAATTGCTGCCAAAGGTCCCCCAAGGTCCTTTTCGGATTCTTTTGCAGGTGAAGCCTCGCGATGGCGTTAGGCTCGCCAGTCGCTTCGGGAAGAGCGAGAATGGCGTTAGCTAAGACATCGATCGCGTTCTCGGGGATTGAGAACGCGCGCTTCTGCCGCTTGTTGCCGGTGATCCCGGACTGAGACTTTCGTGATGACCTCCCAGCGAGTCGGCGTTCTTCCTTGACCTGCTCACAGTTACACACGACATTTAGATTGTCCCGCGTTGCGGCGTTTTGCTGTAGCGTCGCCACTTCTTCCTCGGAGAGAAGACGGATTTTCTCAACGGTCCACTCGATCTTCGGCTTGTCGTTCATGGGGCATCATTTGTCGGTGACGAAATCCGTGCGGCCGCTCCCTGCGATGCTGATAGGGGGCTCGACTCGATAATTAGCTGCGTACCTTGCGGTCGCAGTTCGACGAAAGGGAGCGCGCGGGTATTTCAGAGAGATGTACATGGGTTCGGCGTTGTTTCGAGGAACTGAAATGGGCTAACCGTGCCGCGCGCGATGACATCACTCCGGCATCGTGGGTGCAAGCGATGCGAAGCGGTCCCTCGCAGCGAGAAATACTTGAACAGCTGGGCGCGCCCTATCTCGCGCTTGTAGGGTTGACAGGAGGGAGTCAACCCTCCATGCGACTCGGACGGGAGGTTTCGCCATGCTTTCGCCAGAGGAATTCGTATTCTAGGACGGCGGTGCACCGAATTGTCTCGAGTCTGATATCGGTCTTGGCAAGCGTGACCGGTGACCATGTCAGGACAATAGGGGCTACTTGTGGTCATGCTCACAGCTTCATAGTGAGTGTTGCAGTTTTTTTTTGCTCTTTCACCTCAGGTTTTGCTGCCAGCGCAAGTTGTAACTGAATGGGAAAGAATAAAAATAACAGACATAATTTTATTCTTTCCGGAGTTTTTTGATCCGAAATTCCGTGCAAAATTTCAGAATTGTTTTTTATGGTTACGTCGGATGGTGCGAAGGTTGATAGATCGGATATGAGATCCTTTAAGCTGCTGGATTTCCCATGTGGAATATCCCTGTAGTCAAAATTATGTGAAAATTCGTTTCTTAAATCATTGATTGATTTAAAAAACTTAAATGCCGGTATCGGAAGAGATAAATTTCTAGCAATGGCAAGTTTATTTGAAAATGTAAGCTTCAATTTGACTGGGCTATCGAAAAAATCAACTCTTTCGATGCTCGCGCAAACCCACGCCTCCAAAATGCTCTCGCACATGAGATGGACTCGCAGAACAACCAGCACATCATCTGCGGCATAATTAATTAATTTTTTTAGTTCCTCTTGGAGATTTATGCGTTTTATTTTTTCACTATATATAAAATCATTAAATTTTCCAACCATCAGTCAGCTCCGTTTTAAAAATCACAACCCGCAAACCTATTTTCGCACTCGCCCTCATATAAGCGGGATTGGCATCCATAATGCCATCTCTTGACGACCAACGACGCAGATCTAAGCGAATCGCCGGTCAACCTCAGCTATGGCCGATCGCTGAACCGTGAATGACGGCACGGAATGACCGTTTCGTTTTGATACCTGTCCCCGGAACTGCGGCGGGTCGACCGGCAGCTTCGGGTCGACTGCCGAAGTCCGTGCCTGTTGGAGATCGCTGACTCGGGTGAGGCTGACGATGGCATGTTTCTCGCACCTGATGGACGTGGGCGCGCGCAAAAAACCGGGCGCGACGGATGGTAGAAGCTCACCCGTCGACCGTCGAGGCTCATGGAATTTACTGGGGCGTTGAAGTCGCGACGCAGTTTCGATACGCGACAGCGTCAAAGTCATTCTTTTTGGCCCAGCCTGCGAACGAGTATGCCGGATTCTTTTCGTAGTAGCGTGGATCTGCGAGCTTGATGAAGCCGTTTTTTGTCGCGATCACGTAGTACGCACCGACGTCGGTTATCTGGTGGGATTCCGATTTCGCGTCCGGCTCTCGATAGACTGTAATCGGATGTGCGAGTGCGAGGTTGTAGTTCGGAAGTGTCTTCGTCTTCGTGTAGACGCAGGACAACCCGGCGTAGGCATTCGAGAGCGAACTTGCGGCGGCGAGCAGTACGAGGAAGCGCTTCATGGGAATGTCTCATTTCAAAACGTGAAGTTGAAGGTGCCGTCATCCGTTTCGACGGCGACTTTCGATACGTCGTCACAGTTGGCGCGCACGTCGACAGCCGTCGAGTTTCCGTGTCGAACCGTGCGAGGAAACCGCTCGGAACTGATGAGTTCGCAGTCACCGCCGTTGACTTGGACATTCTTGATCGTCACGTCCTGGCCAACGGCGGTGATGCGCAGTTGCGGAAACATGGGAAGGTATGCGTCACGTTGGAGCGTGAGCTTCAGATGGCTGTCTGAGCAGCCGACGAGCGCCAGCGTCGCGCACAATGAGGCAATGAGCGTTTTCATGGGGATGGGGCTTGAAGTGAAGAGCCGTCGAGGGCGGCTCGTGGAAGGAAAAAGACGCCGACCGGCGAACCGGTCGGCGCAAGGGTTCTGGCGATCCGAGGGCTGACTTGCATTGCCAGAACCAGATACAAATCGTCGTGGGCGATCAGCCGCAACATGTTTCGGCACTGCGTAAGATTGCAGTGGCGCCGATACGCGTGAGGCTACCGTGCGTTACGGGTTCTGCGTGAGGCCGATCTTCGCCGCCGCCGCGCGCATCGACGCCGCGATGGTATCGGTGACGGACGAAGGGAACTGTGCGACAGTCGCCAGCGCGTTGGCGGGCAGCATGAAGCCTCCCATCAGTTTGCCGTTCACCAGCCCTACAACGAGTGAGCCGCCCGCGTTGATGGTGTTCTTGATCGTGTCTTCGATCGGCACGTTGGCTGCACCGATCGCCTTCGGCAAGCTGATCCTGATGACGTTGGCATTGCGCGGGTAGACCGACCAGCTTCCCGTCACCGGGAATGAGAGCGGCTCGTTGGCGTAGTTGCATCCCAACTTTCCGCTTTCGACGATCTGAGCAACACCGCCGGTCTGGATGCTCAGCAGCAGGCAGCCGCCGGCGATGTCCGTCTGCGTCCCAACAGCCTGTTGCACCGACGTGTAAGTCGTGTTCGGATCCCCAAGGCTGTATAGCACGGAGCCATTGACGGTTGTCGACGAGTTCACGTCCGCGCCATTCACCCAAGCCTGACCGAGCCCCTGGTTCACGAGCATCAGTCGATCATTGGTATAGGCGGTTGTTGCAAGGTAGGCGGTAGTGCCTGAAGGAAATGTGCCGGTCATCGCACCTCGAACCGGATTGCGATAGTCGATCTGCAATGCCGAAGACAACGGCTGGCCGCTGACGTCCGTTGTCCGATACGAGACGGTGACCGTGTCGCCCGTGTTCGGATCGGTGCCGACAAAGTTCGTGCCGGCCGTCGACAGGCTATAGGACGGGTGCAGTTGCGCCGCCGTCAGCCAGTTCGTCCACGAGCCATCGGCCCTCATCTCGTACGCGCCCACGCCGCCATCGAGCGAAATCCAGGATCCGCTGAACCCCGCGTCGTAGCTACCGACGGGCGAGGCTGCGGACCAGTTTCCGCTTGACTGAATCTCTTGCGTGACCGACAGCGTCGAGCCATTGAGTGTGAAATTTTCACGAACAGGCGAGAGCGCTACGGAAAAGTTGCTGCTGCCGAAGATGAATTGCGTCAGGTCGCCGTCGACGGTATAGAGCGGATTGGCAAGTGCTGCGGTCGCGTCGATTGCTTTGCTGAAGGCTGGATTGGCGAGCTGCGAATCGACGTCCGATTGCTGGACGCCCGCGACATTGCCTTTGGCTGCGTAGGCATTCATCGTGGCTTGCACCTGCGCCCAGGAGATTGCACCTTGGCCGGCGAGTGCGGTCATGTGACTGACCATGCTTGCTGCGACCGAGGCGGTACCGCTGTCGCCGTTGGAAACGTAGTCTGCGTTGGGATCGACGCTGCTTCCGACAAGGTTTTGCACAGCCTGCTTAGCCTGGTCCGATGTGAGTCCGGCGTTGAGTTGCGAGACAACCATCGTCGTGAGCGGTGTGACGTTCTGCGAGGTCCCCGAGACGATGGCCGAAAGCGTGAAGGTCGACGTGAACGGTGTCGTGGGATTCGACAGGTCGGTTGTGCTCGGGGTAACGATGACGTCGATCTGCTTACCGGTAGCGTTTCCAGTGACCTTGAGGGTGTAATTGCCGCTCGCGTCGGTGGTCGTGGACGGCAGTGAGGTGTCGCATGCGCCTGCCCCGTTATCGAAGCACACCGTGGCGCCGGATAAGTATCCGTCGATCGCTTTGCCTGAGAGCTGCGAAGTCAATATCGGCGTGGACGTGGAGCTTGACGACGAACCGCCGCCTCCACCGCCGCATGCGGCCAGCGACACCGCCATGGAAGCGGCGATCGCAAGCTTCGTCAAACGTGCATTACGAATAGGTTTCAATTTTCAAGTCCTTTTCTTCAATGATTGCCCCTAAAAGTAGGGGCGTCCCTTTGCCCCGCAATTTTGCGGGGTGCTCAATGGCCGCTTGCCCCGCTCCCCAGCGCTAATCGTTGTCATGGCAGGTACCTCGTGCCCGCTAGCTATGGGCCGTCGATGAATATATCGGCAAATCGCCTAAAAAGTTGAATATCACCCCTAAAAGTCCTTCATGTCAAAAGGATGGTGCTCGACCATTCCAGTTGACCGGGAGAGACCATGCCGAAATCGGGCACTGAAGATCTAGCCGTGGCGGTGGGGCGAGCCATCGCGAAGCAGCGCGTTACGAGCGGATTGACGCAGGAACAAGTGGCGGAGCGTCTGGGCATTGGCCTGGAGGCCGTGTCGCGGATGGAACGAGGGACCGTCATCCCCACCGTAGTGCGCCTCTTCGAATTGGCGGACATCTTCGCCTGCGATGCGGCAGACCTTCTAACTGAGGCCAGCAGCCGATCGAGCGACCAGGCAAATCACCTGGATCGGTTAATGTCGCGGCTTTCTACGGCTGATCGAACAATGTTGCTGGAGGTCTTCGAACGCCTGTCAACGCGTTTAACTCGCCGCCAAGCGGATACGGGCCGTCGCTAACGGCCGTGTAGTGTGTCGCTCAAGGACCGCTCCAGCTTAGAATCCTCAGCCGGCAATAGGACGACAGTTGCTGACCGCCCGCCGGTTGTTTGGATCCAAACCTTTTGTCCGCTCGATAGGACGTAACTCGACAGCAGGTAGTCTCCGGTCGCGTAAGCCTTTTCGTTGCGCTGCCAGTCCTCGTCGCTCAATCTGCCCCAATCGCCGCGCATGTGGCGAATGAGGAAATGGACGAGCGGGACCTGGACGGCGTCCAGGGCCGTGAGCACGCCCAAAGAGACAAGGACGCAGCCGGGTTGGACGCGCGTCTGCATGCGGATCTTGGATGGGAGACGGTTGGCCGGCATTTCAATAGTCCCCCGGCAACAAGAAGGTGGTGGATGAGCGGTCCGCTTCCGTGACGAGCCATACTGTATGGCGGTTCACGAGGACGTAGCTCGACAAAATGCGGTTCCCGGTTGCAATTGCCAGTTCGTTTTGCGCCCGGTCGGACTCCGCGATCTCGCCGAAATCGCCTCGCAGGTGCCGAATCAGTAGGTCGACGATTGAGACGCCGGCATCGGCGATGATTTCCAGCGCACCGGGCGTGGCAAGGATGCGGCCGAGCTTGAAGCGCGGGCCGGCGTGACGAGTCGAAGGAACATTCAAGATAAATTTCTCCTGGAAACGGTCGAGCGCTGGCCTCCGGTCATGCCGGATGCGAGAGCGTTGAAACAATGGGAAAAGGACTGAGACGCGATGCGCGTCTGTGGACAGCGAGGGGAAGGGAGCGAGCTACCGGGTTTCTGCGGCGAGTGCGTTTGGGTAGTGCTTCGCGAGAATCAGGTTCATGCGCTCAACCAGATCGGCTCGCGCGAACGTCAGATGCCCGTTTCCGTTCTTGAACCAACGTAAATGGAAATAGGCGTGTTCGGCTTCGCTGTGTCGTGCTTGTCGAGCGTCCGAGACGAGGGCATAAGCCCCAAGCCGATGATCCGGCTCGGGCTTGCCGTCGAGTATGCAGAACGCACGCACGAGGTCGTCCAGTTCATTGGTGACGCGGTGATTCGTGCAGCCGTCCGACAGCAGGCGCTTGACGATGATTCGTTTGCCGAACTTGAAGGGCCGATTGGTCTTGTAATCCCACGACAGTCGCCGAAAACACTGGATCACGCCACGCTCGAACATATCCCCGCGTGCGCCGTAGAGTTGTGAGAACGTCGCTTCGATATTGGCCGCTGAGAGTTCGGGCACATCGCCTTCGGAGAGTTGCCGGTCCCATTGCTCTCGGGCTTGAGCATCCATGAAAGTGCGCAAGCCTGACTCGGAGAGCAGATAACTCCAGCCTCGAACGTCGATTACACGCACGATGGCGCCCTCAGCCTCGTCGCGTTTGGCGTATTCCCCGGTAACGCTCGGCCTGCCGCGACAGGCGTAAGCGTCGTCGAGCACGAGTCGCGGGAAGCCCAGATGGGCTGCCCTCGCGAGCTGTTCGGCTTCGTTGAGTAGATCGAGCGCGGCATGCACGCGTTCGACGACGGCGGCACGCTGGTTGGCGAGATTGGTAATGCTGACACTCTTGACGAGGTCGGTGGTCGTATCCATGACGTTGGGCGTGATAAAAGGTTAGAAAGGTTGGAAAGAAAACGCCGGGCGCGAGGCCCGGCGTCTATGCCGTTGCGTGATGTGCGGCGAGCTGGCGGCGGAGTGCGGCTGCCTTCGCCTGAGAGCATCCGAGATGACGACGGATCTCGGCGACGGTGGGACGCAGACGACCCGCAGCGATGTCGCGGAGCAGCCGGGCCACATCGTCACCGGAGGAGCCGACGTCCGGTAACGGCGTAAGCGGATCGTCACGCGGGGCGCGACTGGGAGTCGTGCTGTCGTGACTGGGCAATACGCCTTCGTGATTCGCGGTCTCGTCGACGTGACTTGCCGCAGCGCTCGTTACCACGGGTTCGGTCTCGGCAGTCACGGCCGCGACCGGTGCGACTCTGCTTGGCGTCGGCTCACTCACGACGGAGGCGGGCACCGGTAACGGCGACGCCTCCAGCGTGAGCATCCACAGTAGACAGGCCACGCCTTCCAGGACTGCGGCGAACATCAGTCCCGACAGTAGATCGATGCGCGGGGCAGTCGTACCGAGTAGCCCAGCGAGTCGCGACGTGACCGGGTCGGCGAGTAACGCGTCACGCTGCGCCGTGACTCGATCGGTGACTGCCTCCTGACGCCGGATCTCGCTGGCTTCGGCGTTGAGCGCATCGAGCCGTGCAGTGAGCGATGCGCGACGCACCCGCAGGCTTGGGCAGTCCCGCACGCAACGCCGAACATCGGCGGCCGTAAGCTGTGCGGTCACGATGGCACGCTCGTCCATGACGGCCGTGAGACTGCGGCCAGGCGACATGACAGGTGGCGGCACCGCCGCTGCGCGCCGTTCGCCCGCATGGGCTTGCGCAATGAGAAAGAAGACCGCATGGCCATAGACAGCCGCCCCCATGCAGCCCGCCCACAACCCGGCGGCAACGAGTTGTACCCGCAAGTTGGCCGAGCGCGCGAGTGCCGGTAGGAGGTGCGCGGTGACGACCAGCACGACGCCGATCGCGACCCACACCAGCCGCTCCGGCAATGTGCCGCCACGCTGCCAGCCAGATAGGACGGATAGCGTGACGGCCGTACTCGTGGCCGCGACTGCTAGGGCAAACGCCCCGCGTTGCGTTGTCATGCCGCCGCTCCCCCGAGCAGTACCGCTTGACGATCCAGCTTCTCGCGTAGCGTCGGACGTGTGACTGATCCGCTCTCAGTGGGATGCGGATTGCCATCCGATTTCGGCGGTTCCTTCTGCTGCTCCGACGGCGGATAGAATTCCTCCGCCACGGCTGCCTGCTCCTCAGCGCTGTCCTCGAATGCTCCATTGGCGAAGCCTAGCCGGGCGACGGCATCGAGCGCGGCTTGATCGAAACCAGCCGCCTTGCGCCGGGCGTCCAGTTCCCGCGCCTGCCCGAGCGCTTCTTCGAGCGTGCTACCCGCGCGTACCGATAGATCGACGTAGTAGATCGCCGAGCGGTAGCTTTGCGTCGTCGACTTGCCCCTGATGACTAGCTGAAGCGGTAGGCAAGCGAGAAGGTTGCCCGATACGGCGCTGAAATAGTGCAGGCGCGCAGCTAGCGTACGGATCGAGTTCCAGGATGTCGTGCGAAATATGAACGAGCCAAGCTCGTCTCCTCCTTCGTCACCAATAAGTACGTTTAGCCGTGCATACGGTTTGCAGCCGCCTTGCCGGCCGAACGTGCAGCCGTCAGGCGAGGCGCACGGCAGTGCCTCGATGCCTTTGTCAGTCGTACGCTTGCATGTCTGACCGTCGCCGACGCACACGGGACGGCCGGTGTCGCGATCGAACAGGCTGTAGTCGGCCCGTAGGTTCAGGTCCGGATCGTTGAAGAGCACACGCACCGGTATCGCGCGCAGCTTGCCCGACGTGGCTTTGCGTAGTTGTTCGTTGAGCGGGTGAAGCAACCATTCGCCGCGCTGCTGAACTTGGGTTGTCAATGTGAATTGGTCGTCCTTCTCGGGCAGACGCTTGCCGGCCTTCTCGACGATACGTCCGATGGCAATGCGCCCAACGACGGGCGGGGTAATGGCTAAACCTTTGAGCATGATGGTCCTCAAATTGGAAGGGAGTGCGGGGGACGAGGAGGGAGTCACCGCGCCTGGTTGTCGATGCAAATCGCTTGGCGGGCCGCTACTGAGCGAAGTGAGCCTCGAGCTTTTCGTGAATCTCTTTGGCGACGAGCTGCCAAGCGTTGGCGCCGATCATCGGGTGATCGCCGAATTTCTCCTCCAACTGTTCAAGCGGCATCTGCGCGATGTGCTCGGCGTGCTTGCTCAGTGCGTCCATGACGAACGCTTGCGCGAGCGCGCCGTACTGAGAAAAAGTCATAATCTGCGCGAGGCATTCGAGATTCGTCACGGCCCACTCCGATCAGGTGGAAATGAGAAAGCGGCGCGAACCGGGTTTCGACCCGGCGTATTGCTGTTCCAACTCGGGGTGATCGGCGAGCAGCCGAGCCAGGTCGACGGTGGATGAATCTCGGCTGCGCTTGAACGAGACTTGCCCCGTCTCGAACACCGCACGCGTTGCCTCGCCCATCGCCTGCTGGATCGTTTGCTTTAACTGTGCTTCGATCGCTTGCTGCGTTTCGATCTGCGCGCGCACGGCAACGAGGTCGGCAAACACCGACGAGAGCTGCCGGTCGTCCGTAAAGTCCACGGCGCCGCCGTTACCGGGATAGAGATGCCGCAAAGCACGGTCTGCCGATTCGGAGCCGTCCGCAGGCGGCGGCGTATCGGATTCGACGTAATGCCAAAATCGCGCTTCGAGTTCGACGAGCCGGCCGATCAGTGCGTCGTCTCGTTCGATGCGATAGATCTCTAGCGCCTGCCCACACAGTAAGACGGCAACATGTGCTGCCTGCTTGCCGGTGACCGCGAGCTGATGCTGTACCTGTAACTCGACGTATTCGGGCACGCCCGCTCGCCACAGACGCGCGCCGAACTCGCCCGCCGTTTTGCACTCCAGAAGTTGAACATCGCAGCAGCCCACCACTTCACGGTCGACGTTGGCGAGCATGAAGGGGATCGTGGGGTGACGCAGAACGGCGTTGACCCGTCGAACCCTATTGCCGGTTTGCTTGGTATAGGACGCCGCGACGATGGGTTCGAGCAGCGTCCCCCAGTAGGTGGGCGATGTCGTATCGTCGGGAGCCGGGCGGGGCATGCCTTCGGCTCGTCCCGTTTTGTCGAGCCAAAGCTCTAAGGCGCTCATGTACGGATTGAGTCCCACGGCAGCGGCGGCGTCTGATCCGCCGATACCAGTGCGGCGCACGGCGAGCCAATCTTCGCGGCTCAGTTCTTGTGTCTTGACGAGCTTTAGTGCAGGCCGACGACGGCTCGGTCGGTCGGGTTGAATGGCACTCATACGACCTCCAGAAATGAGGTGGCCCGGCGAGCAGATGTTCGGCAGGGCCCAAAATGGAGAAAGATGGAGCGGAGAAGGACGGTGATCTACACCACGAGCTTGAGTGCTTCGTCCCACGCCTTTTGCTTGAGCAGCGCACCTTGGCCGAACCAAGCGGCATCGCGTCGATGATCGTCGCTTCGCGCCCGACGATGAAAATCCACATACTCCGTAACGGCGTTCACCAAACCCCAGGCGGTGCCCGATGCGGACGCCATGTCCGACCCCTTGCCTCGTCCGGCATAGAGCTCGCCAACGGCCTTGATGGCGCGCTCGTTCACGGCAAGCGTTGAGCGATCGGTGAGATGCGTGGCGGGATACGTCAGAACGCGCCGCAAGAACGCTTCGGCTGTCGAGTCGGACACCTTTCGATCGGCGAGCGCCTTCGTACGCACCATGAATGCATCCCACGACGATATTGCGATGCCAAGTTGGCGCTTGACCGCCTGCGGATCGAATTGCGAGCGATGGGGGACCTTGACCGCGCCGGTGCTGTCGCCCAGCGCGATTTGCAAGGTGTTATTGCAGACGACGCGCACGGACGTGAACTGCGCGGTGGTGGCGAGCGTGCCGTCGCACGCGGTAGCGAGCAACAGATAGCCGCTCACCTTGTCTTTGCCCTTCAATAGCCCGGATTGCCCGGTCTTGGCCAACGCCCAGAACTTGCGACCTTCCTTGAGCACGCCAGCGGTCTCCAGTTCGAAGCCGCCGACTTCGGTTAGGTCCCGATAGAACTCCAGAATCTCCCGAGGTTGAACGATCTGATAGCGGGCGGAGACGACGGAGAGCGGCGCTTTCGTGTCGGACCGATAAAGCACTTTCTGATCGGCGAACGCGTGAATCGCGCCGATTCCGGAGGAGCCGGTCACGTATCGGACTTCCGATGCCTCGATGGTCCAGTTCATGCCCGCGCGATCGGCCCAGACTTCGATAGGCTGCTTGGGGGCGAGCTTGTTGCCGAGGCCATGCCACGGTTCTTGGCCGACGTAGGCCATGGATTGGACGAGATGCACTGAATACTCCTGTTCGATAGAGAAGGCATAACGCCCGGCACATGCCGGGCAGCTTGGTGGAGATGAAAGGCAGTCTGAGAAGACGCAAGGTCAGGACGAGTGTCGCGAGAGCGACGATCAAATGTGTTGTGCGCCGAACGACGAGCCGCACGATAGGCACCGGTAGTTGTCGAGGATGTTGTCGTCGATGACCGCACCTACAGCAGAGCCGGCTGCCGATCCGGCTGCACTGCCGAGGAGGCCGGCGATCACGGCACCTGCTATTCCGCCGAAGATCGAGCCGACCGGCCCTCCGATCGCACCGACTGTGGCGCCGGTTTCTGCTCCCGACAGCGCCATCGCTACGCAACTGGTTGCGCCGGCCACGCTGCCGATCGTGCTGCCTGCTTTGCGGCCAACATTTAGCGTGTCTATGCGAGCGGATTGACAATGCGGACACTGAAGCGGTGAATCTCTGCTCGGGAGAGCTTCGGCCGTCCACCCCGGCGAGAACGGGAAAAACGAGGAATGGTCCGGTTCAGATTCGGTGACCACAGGCGCTCGATGACGAGGGGTGGACGGATTGCCGGGTTCGTGTGCCTCGCCCGCGCCGGCCGTTGAGAGTTCGGATGACCGGTAGTGCGAGTCGATTTCCGATGGATGGCGCGAAAGCGATAAGGGACTGTGAATCGCGTCCAGTGCATGAGCCGGATAGGGGGCGTGCGCTTCCCACTCGCCGTCGAACGGATCCCACGAAGCGGCACTCGATGCGGACGCTGCTGCGGCCGAGACGGGTGGAAACGACGGCGAAGTCGGCACTACCTGCCGCCTGCGCCAGATCAAGAATGCGATGCCTGTTGCGACAACAATAACCGCTGTATTGACTGCGGCGAAGATGACGGTGGGGGACATGAAACCTCCTGAGCGACGTGCGCCGAAGCGAGATTGCGTCGACGGAGCAGCCGTAGCTGGGCGTGCTCAAGGAAGTGATATAGGTTCGAAAAGATCTGGAATCAGTGCGATGCCGGGGCCGGCGAGCAGGTGCGACCGACTTGGTGCCAAGTTCGATACCCTGTCATGTTTGACAGTTACATCCTGGTCGCATTCGGGCACTGTTTCGCTCTGGCGGGACCCCTGTTGGCAGCCGCAATGAAAACGATATAGGAAAAGGCAGGCGGATCGGACCGGCGGTGGCCGAATTGCTCCGGATGAGGCGTGGCCGGGTGACACGCGGGTTTCCAGAATAAAAAATTGATTGAATTAGTAAGCTTTGCGACAGGAAGTGAAGTTGAAAATAGAAAATCGTATTCGTTCCCAACGTTTTGCGGAAAATTGGTGGCACGCGCTCTTGTGTGGTCGTCGCCCAACGGAGCTAATCGTACAGCTTTCGTCTCCGTACCACCTGGTCGGTGTGCAGTCCGAATCAATCTCCTTGGAGAAGGTCGTTTCTGCGGAGATCGTTGGTGGGCCCTTCTGGCTTCGCTGGCTGGGGCTGGAGAAGTTGGACCTGACGGTGCAGCGCACCGAGCGCCAAGTATTTCCGAACGCTTATATTGCCCGGGGGTCGGTAGTACGCGAACTGCGTAAGAGCATTGTCGCAGCGATCGAAGCAGCTCTGACGGACGAGCGGATTCGGATCGATGAGGCGTTGACCAAGTTTGACGAAGAGAGGAATGCGCTCTTTGACGCATCGCGCTATGTGCGCTACAGCGGGGTCGAGCAACTAGTTGCTACCCATGCCGACTTGAACTCGAAGGCAACCCGTGATCGATTCAACGCGTGGAGCGGGCATCCGTTCCTTACGCCAGCGCCTGTCAATGAGGCGTTGAGGCAGCGCTTTGATGCGGTCAAACTGTTCTTCACGAAGCCGCACGAAGCGCGCGCCAAGCACAACGAGGAATTCGTCTTACGCGAGTCAAAAGCGCAGGCTGCGTACTTTTCTCACATCGAAGCGACCGCTTTGACCGGCGAGCAGGTGGACGCCTCGTTGCGCTTCGACGATGCCAACGTCACCGTCGCGGCGGCTGGGTCAGGGAAAACATCTGTCATGGTCAGCAAAGTGGGGTATGCGCTCAAGGCGGGCCACTTTGCCGATGACGAGATTTTGGTGCTCGCGTACAACAAAGCAGCAGCCAAGGAGCTTCGTGAACGGATCGAGGAGAACGTTGGTCGCGAGCTCGATCGCCCGATTCATGTGGAGGCGCGGACCTTCCATTCGCTTGGCCTGAAGCTGTGGATGCAGAAGCAGCGCGAGCGCGGTAAGTCGAGTCGGCCGCGAGTGATTGACTTTGCGGGCTCTGCGGGAAAGAGGCTGTTGCGATCGATACTGCTCGATCTTGTACAGGCCAACGATAGCTCTGGGTTTGCCGATGCCCTCTTGAACTGGGCGGGCGCCTATCGCTTCCCCGTTCCAGAGCTTGAACCGTTCGATGAGGCTTCGCTCGCCGAACGCGAATCCCGCTACGAGGCGATGTGCAAACGTATCGCACGCAACGCACGGCGCGATGCCAAGCCATTCGAGGCCACTGTGCCGACCTTTGTGCCTGACCTCTATGTGCGCTCTAGCGAAGAGGCGCGAATCGTCAATTGGTTGCATTTGCGCGGGGTCGATTTCCAGTACGAGCAGCCAGCGCCGGCTTGGATCACCGAGGAAATTAACCGTGATCTGCCGGAGGATGAACAGGTTCGTGTCTATCGGCCGGACTTTTCGTATGCCAACCCCGTTGACCCGAGCCGGCGAATCATTCACGAACACTTCGGGCTGGACGCGCAAGGGCGTGCTCCCGCGTTCCTTGGAGCATCCTACGAGGCACGAGCCAGGCACAAGCGGGGGGTGCTCCAACGTATTTCTCTGGGGGGGAGAGGGACCGTTTCTCGATTTTTTGAGACACGGAGCGGGCAATTCACCGACGGCAGCCTTTTTGCCAATCTCGAACGAGAGCTAGTCGCTAGGGGCATTTCGATTCCGGCCGTGGACCAGAGTCGCCGTGTGCGAGCTTTGCTCGAACTGGCACAGGAGGACTCGATCATCGATCTCATTTCCGATTTCGTGTCGAGGTTCCGGGATTCCGGCCTAACCTTTGAAGACATTCAGGCTCGCGCGGATCGCCTTGACGACGCCAATCGAGTGCGCGCGATGTCTTTTCTTAGTTGGATGCGCGAGTTACTTCGCGCGCTCGATCTTCGAATGGAGGAGTCTGAGCGCGAGGGCAAAAGGCCGCTCATCGACTACGCCGGAATGATCAGCGGAGCGGTTGCCGCCCTGTGCGCTGCCACGAAGCCTTTGACCTCGTACAAGCTCATTCTTGTGGACGAATTTCAAGATATCTCGCGCCTGCGAGCACAATTCGTACAGGGCTTGCTCGATCAACATGCCAAAGACTCGGTGCTGTTCTGTGTCGGCGACGACTGGCAGTCGATTAACCGCTTTGCCGGTTCAGACGTGGGAATCTTCCGCAGTACGTACGATGGCCTTGCGAGGACGCTTGCGGCTGCTGGTGCTTCGCCATTACGGCCCAGATGGACGGCCCCTTCCATGCTGAAGAAGACGTTCCGCTGCGCACAAGGCATCGCCGATGTCGCCCGCTGGTTTGTTATGCGCAGCGGTCCAGGCGCGCTGATTGATAAGCCGGTGCAAGCGAATAACCCCTCGAAGGAGTCGGTGGTGCGAGTGGTTGAGCACGCGGATTCAGCGGTCGCGCGCATGGCTGCGTTAGAGCAGGAATTAGAGCGCATTGCAAAGATCAACGCCGCTCGCGGCGAGCCGGCGACGGTCTTTATTCTGACGCGCAATCGGCAGAAAAAGCATCTTCCCGAAGGACTGACACAAGCCGTGCTTGACGACTTGACGGCGAGGTTCGAGCCACGCGGTTTGTTGCTTTCGCACCATTCTCTACATGGCTCGAAGGGGCTTGGTGCCGACTTCGTTGTCATGGTAGGGCTTGACGCGGGGAAGGGGGGCTATCCACGCGATGGTGTTCCCGAGCCGTTAACTGAACTGCTATTGCCGACGCAGAAGAATCGGCACGAAGAAGAGCGCCGGCTGTTCTATGTGGGGCTTACACGGGCCAAGCGTCAAGTGACTTTGTTGTGTGTGGGCGCGCGTCCGAGCATGTTTGTTCATGAGTTGGAGCAGTATCCGGTGCGAGGCGTCGTGCAGTTCGAGCGGATGACCGGCGTCGTGCGGCATCTTTGCCCGCATTGCAGGTTCGGGTGGCTTCGTCGGCGCAGAAACAGGTTGAACAAGGTCGCTTGTTCTCGCGCGCCGTACTGCGGTTTTGTGGGGGAAGAAAACCGTTTTCCGGGATTGGCTCTGCCAGATGAGGAGGCGGCCATCGCATAGCTATTCGGCGTCGGGTGAAGCGCGATGGATCGGCCTTGGCGGGTGGGACGGACGAAAACGAGAGCTGCTGTGGTCTGTAGTGGAGTACGGCAGTCGCATCCCAAGGCGAGGCCCCACGATAGTTGCGACGATTACCAACTCGGCATTGGGATCAGGCTGCGTCCTGGATCCTTTCTCGATCACAGTGATGTGTGCAATTGCTTTGGCGCTCGCTCGGGGACTGCTAGCAATGCAAGATCGATCGCACGGTGACCGCCACTCTACAAGTGACGAGATCAACTGCCTCCGGTTGCGAATTGAGGCAGGTGTATAAATTTTCGGGGGAACGTGTACGTGTCACATTTTGGTTGGATCAACTGGAATCGACTCCACGCAAGTTATAAGGCCGGCGTTTTGCCGCATGGGCTGGAAAGAGAAGCCTTGAAGTATCTTCACCGGAAATCGTCACTTCGCCTACTCGCTCGGCGAATCGCGTCAGCCTGTCCGGGGTTAGCTGTGCGCGTTGAGTCGATATGGATTGACGGAACTCCGCAGGCGACGTTCACCGACATGACGGGCCAGATCGCCAACTGCGAGCTCGCTGATCTGCTGCTCATCGTTAGGAAGGAACTACCGACCGGCCATTTGATCGACGAGAATGCTCTGCTTTTACAAGCCAAGGTTACACCGAAGTACAACCGACTAACGAGCGGGTCGTCCACGAAACTTGAGCGGCGATTGCTTGAAAACGTCAATAGAACGTTGCACATCCATCTCCATCGGGACACGCAAAAAACAAATCTCATCAACTCTTATGTGCTTGGCCCAGGTGCGTATGGCGCAATTGGTCTGAAAGACTGTGCCCGCTATCTGCTCGCGCCTAAAGGAGCTGCGTGGGCTAACGCGGCATTCTCGTTTCCACCGTATCAGGTTGGTTGGCCACGTTCGATGCCGGGCCCTTTTCTGACTAAGCCAAGCGGTTTTGTCGACGCCGTGTTGGGTGTTGGTGTGAAAGGTACTTTGGGGCGTCTGGTCACCACCCCGCCAGGGAACGTCTGGTCCCAGATGGTATCTGACCTACGTGGCGCGTACGTTGGCGTTGTGATGCCGGGGTACGGTCAAGATCGGATTCACATCGGGGCCGCATTCATGACTGCTGCCGGCCCGACATCGATTACCAGCACGCTTCCGTTTGTCGGGCCGAGGCGGGCTTTCATGTCACGTGGTGATTTGCCGCCACTGGATATTGCGCATCTGGCAGATCGACCGCCAGCGATTCCGATAGTCGTTGTCACGTTGTCGGGCGACGAGGAGTCGTTTGGCGTGGCCAGAACATCGGTTTCGCGACGCGAGGAGGGATAATCGGGCGCACGACCGGCGTCGCCGACTATACAAGTTCGCAACCCATCTGGATCCTAGGTCTAGACAGCCGTCTACCATGAGCAACGATTTCAAGAGTTCGGCGATGAGCGGAGCCCACATCGATCTCTGGCCCGAAGCGGCGTGCGTAGAAATGCTCGCGCCGCTTCGCTGAGCTAGCGGAGGTCATTGACCACGCGTTATCGTTGAGTTTGAGTTGCACTTACGATGACGGCGAGAGCCTTGGCGTTTTATGCAACTCGACCCAGTACCCGTTGATCTCATCGTCAGGTACGTTGAAGCGCCGCAACCATGCCTCGCTCGCAATCGTGGTGCTTAGAAGCGGTGCTGTACTTTTGATCGTGCCATCTTGCAGGCTGTCGATAGTGTCGGCAACGATCGCACGCAGCGCGTGATTCAATAGCACATATGTGACTGGCGGTCTTGGCGATTGTCCCTTGCCCATTGAGACACCTGTTTGCGGTTCCGCCCCCGCTTGAATGACCACACGGCCCCCAGCAAGCGGCGTTTTGTTGAACCAATCGGGGGGGAGCATCAGGTCATATGGCCAGCCCACGCGGCGAGCTAGGTCGGCATCGATTGCCACCAGCCAATCGACGGTCTTGATTCGGTCTACTAGACCACGTACGCAGGTGCGTCTTGGGCTACCAACGTCGAGACCGGGGCCGTACAGCCGCGCCCAAAAATATTCGCTTGCCTCATTCGGTTCTCGGCCCATTGGAGGCAGGTTGACCGCGTAGCCGGCATGTCCATGAACCGTCGGAAGTGACGCTGCAAAGTCGGCGAACAACTTCTCGAAGGTCCCAGGGCACCGTTGAAGGAAGCCGCGCGGAGCGCTGAATGTCATGACATCGAGACTGCGGCCAGCATCAGCCTCCCAGTCCTCTAGGCAGAATACCGAGAAGTCGTAGAAACCAGCCGCGAGCTTATGGTCGGCACTGGTCGTGCTCGAAACAAGCGCCGCGCTACTAGGAAGCCGCTTTGCAAGGCCGGGGAAGCCGGCAGATTTTTCGAACGCGACCGGGTTTTCTCCCTCCGCGTAAAACCAGTGCATTGGGCTGGTTTTCAGCGACTCGCGGCCTTCGATTTCTGTTACGGCCACCTCGTATGCTTCGATCGCCGCCATGTAGCGGTCGTAGCATTGCGCAAGTGTTTGGCGCACGGGGGCCGAGTGGCCGTTCTTGAAGTACAGCACGCCCCGCACTACAAGGGCAGCACCGACGATCCCTTTTTGATAGGGAGGCTCGAACAGCCCGAAAGGCAATGTATCTTGGCGTCGCGGGTCGTTGGCCCAAGCTGCCAGTTCGTCTTTTGTCATGATGTTCAGGGAATAGCGTAGCCGGGAAACACTACGGGACCGTTCGGCGGCTGAGGGGGAAGCGCCTGATTCGCTCCGCCGGAGCCTAGGCCGAAGATTTCTTCCGCGTCGGACTGTGTTTGCGTTGACTGTGCGGGCTTCTCGTCTGGATCCTCGTTGCGGCACCCACAGTCTGCCGGTCGCAGTGTCACTACCTTTTTATCGCCCCCGGCGATGCGGACGTAAGCATCCCTTTGTCGATCACGATATTCGTCTTCGAACTTCATTTCGACAACGGTCTTGATATTTGACTGCACGGGCGGCTGAGTAGGGTCTTGCACAATGACGACGTCGGGACGGCGAATTTGTTCGAGTCCGGCGTCCTTCCCCGCACGGTAGCCTTTCATTCCGCCTGGCCAGTTGTCGATAATCCAACGCACCATCGAATTGTGCGGGGCTAACGAATCTTCCTCCGACATGATCGGGACCGGTGGCGCTGGCGGCTTTGGGCTCATGTCGTAAGCAACTTCCGGACGGTATTCCGTCGGTGCTCCGAACTGCGCAATGGATGATTCGTTCATTGCATTCAACCGTTGTTCGACGCATTTCTGCCTCATGATTCGCGCGCCGTCGCGCATTGGGCGCGTCGCAACACCGATTCGACTGCACGGGCACATGACACCGCAAAGCACTTCCTCGTCCTTGCCGGACAACCGGCTGTTGAGGCCGACGACGGTCGTGTGTCCTTCGCCGCTACTCATGTTGCCGGGTGCTGAGCTGCCAGAGTAACCGCTCATCCCTTGCTCGCCCCGGCCGTCCCTGGTTGGTTAAACATGAGCGATGATGCCTGAGAATTGTCCAGCCAATCCGTATACCCGCTGTCGTCGGTCACGCCTTCGATCGTTTGACCGTCTGCGGAGGTGACGGTGTAGGGATGGCCTGCGACGGGTTTGCGTGTTACATCGTCCAGCACCTGGAAACGCCCGCGATATGGCGTTTGCGGGTTCGTCTCGGATAGCACGCTCTTCCCGCCGCCTACGGAGCTGCCGCTGGTAGGCTCAGCCGTCGTATTGTTTTGCGATGCGATGAGCGTGGCGCCACATGCCGTTGTATCGCCTTCGGAGGCGACGGGCCGACCATCGAACGTCACACCGAGGTTCTTGACCCCGACGATCGGGTAGATCCCACCACACTTGGGGCACGACACTTTGTCGCCCAAGAGCGCGAGGGGGACGCCGTCCGACTTATTCTCCGGCGAACACGCAAGCACTCGACCACCGTGCGACGTCGTGTCGCCTTCGCGAATGAAAGAAAAACCCATAACGCATGCCCTCTCTTTTTTTTTTTGACCGCGCGAATGTAGCACAGAGGGTTTTCCCGAGGCCATCCTGTCAATGTTGGCAGGGCGGGCGGCGTACGGATGTCCCTCACTCGCGGCAGGAAACACACCTGATGATGACTTTATTAAGTTAAGATGTACCCAAATTTCAGACTAGGTTTCGCTTCGATGGGTACTTTATGAAGGTTCATTTTGGTACAAAAAAAGTACAGAAAATGGGGCGAGTCGCGCTGACAGAGGCGTTGCTGCGTAACGCTGGAATCCAGGAAGGCGACTCAGTCGATCTGTACTTCGATGCGACCACCAAGGTCATCATTATCGAGCGCACGCCGACATCCAGCGATGTGGAGTTGCCCACAAAGGCAAAGCGCGCAACAAGCAAATCGCGAGCGTCATGAACATCACAGATCGTTTTTCCGGGCACGAGTCCTTCGTCTGTCGATATGGCTGGTTGCCTAAGGCATATCAAGCAGTGTCAACGGATCCTGATCTCCTTCGGGACGAAGCGCGCGCAATGCATACGCTTGGCATCGGCCGCAACATGGTCAGGTCGATACAATTTTGGTGCGAGGCTACTGGGGTGTTGGTGCCTATATCTGGCCAAGGTCACCGTCCTGGGCCTATCGGGCGCAAACTGCTTGATCCCGCCGACGGTTGGGATCCTCATCTGGAGTCGCTGGAGTCGTTGTGGCTGCTGCACTGGCGATTGTGTACGTCCGCGGCGCTTGCTGCTTGGTCTGCCGTATTCGGCGATGGCCGGCTAATGCGCTTCGATCGCCAGCGGCTGATAGCTGCGCTGGCGGAGCGCGCCGAGGGCGCTGCTAGGCCGCTAGCGGCCAGTACGCTGGAGCAGCACGCTTCAATTTTCCTGCAGACTTACTACCAGCCGGAACGCAATGGCGACGATACGTCCTGGTGTCCGCTTCAAGACCTTTCACTGCTGCGCGCGACAAAGGAAGAGGATGGTCGCATGGTCTTCAATACTGACCTTCGAGCGCCCGTCGGGTTGAGCTTGAGAGTGTTTGCTATCGCACTCGTGGAGTACGTGGCTTCTGGCGAAGGCGGCTCGTCGTCGGTTGATTTCCAGCGCCTTCTTAAAGGTGCAAACAGCCCCGGCGTCGCATTTCGTTTGGATGAGCACCAACTGCGCACGTTTGTCGAGAATCTTGCGCAAGGGCCCTTGCACGGGGCGCTGCGCTTCGTGGATACATCCGATACCCAGAGCGTTGTACTCGATCGAAATCGAGTCGACCAGCTCTACCTGCTGACGGCAGACCAGGAGGCTTCCGCACATGCTTGAACGAATCATCGACGGCCTGGAGCTGCGCGCGCAGCATACGCGGTCGATCTCCCTAAGCCGCGACCTTTACGACGAAGCGGCGATCGCTAGCTACTTGCCTACGCCCAACGCGATCCAGGCGCTTAAGCAGATCGGGACAGCGTTTGCGAACGAGCATGTCCAGCGCGCATGGAAGGTGGTTGGTCCATACGGGAGCGGGAAGTCTGCCCTGGGCATCGTGCTTGCCCAGTTGCTTAGCGGGCCCGGTGCCTATCCCGCAGTGCACGAAATGCTGCGCGCTGCCTCGGGGTCGGTTGCGGGACTATTCGCGGCATCCAATCGTTTCGCGATGGCCATCGTGGGTGCCCGGCTATCTATCGGCCTGGCGCTAGAGGCGGAAATCCATCGCGCGCTCGTCCGCTGGCCTCACGCCAAAGGCGTGAACGCGGTCAAGAAGCACCTGTCTGAACCCGGCTACTATAAGGGCCGCCCGATCAACTCGGTGGCTGGCGAGTTGATGCGAGATTTCTGTTCTATTGCTCGCGCCCAGGGGTTTGCAGGCGTGGTGCTGTTCATCGACGAAGTGGGAAAGTTCGTTGAGCATGCGGCGATGCATCCAGAGGCCGGAGATTTGATTGCCCTGCAGCAGTTGGCCGAAGATGCTTGCCGACAGTCTGACGACTCCCTCGCGGTAGTCGTAATGCAGCATCAGCATTTCGCAAGTTACGCCGCCGGCATCGGGCGTGCGCTGGATGACGAATGGCACAAGGTTGCGTCGCGGTTTGAGGAAATTCCATTTGATGAACCCGTCGAGCGCTATGTCCATTTTGCGGCTCATGCGCTCGGTGTGAAACCGGCTTTAAGCCGCGATGCGACGCTCATCGAATCGGCGCGGGCGCTTTTCGATACGGCACTCGAGCGAGCCGTTCTCCGTGCCCCCACGGCGATCGACCGGCGCTTATTCCTGCACCCTGAGAAGCTGTATCCCCTCCACCCGCTAACACTCGCAGCGCTGGCAATCATTTCCAAGCGCTACGGTCAGAGCGAGCGCTCGTTCCACGCTTTCCTCAACAGCAACGAGCCAGCAGCACTGCGAGATTTCGCGCAGGTCACGGCTATGGAGGGGCTTCCTTGGTATCGCTTGACCGAAGTCTTCGATTACTTGGCCTCGGGCCACGGGTTGCGCTTTCGTGACTTGGCTGCTGAGCGTCGTTGGGCGTTCGCAGTAACAAGTATCGAGCGGCAGGCGGATGACGCGGACGCGCTGGTGGCGATGAAGACGATCGCCGTCATGGAACTCGTTCAAGCGCCCTTAAGGTTGCAAATCACGCCGGAACTGATTGCGTATGCGCGAGGGGAGCAAGAGGTAGCAAAGGTAAGGGAGCTGCTTGATCGCTTGGTAACTCGGGGACTGTTGATTCGTCGCCACAATCGCTCGGAGTATGGTTTTGCGGTGTCCGACGCGGTCAATATCGAAGCACTGTATGAGCATGCGGCGCAAACCAGCGAGTCCGAACTCGTAGTCCGAGGTGCCGCGCATGCACTTGGAAGTCGGTTCGTCATAGCGAACAAGCACTATGACCGACGCGGCACAATTCGGACCTTGGTAATCGAAGTTGGAACTATTTCCGCTTGGCCCGGTGAAACTGTCAAGAAGAAGGACAGCGATGGACAAGCCGACGGGCGGCTTCGTTTGATCCTGACGATGGCCGGTTCAAAGGAAGAGCGTTTGGCGTTGGAGCGGATTCGCGGCCTTGATGATCCGTTAAGCGTTTACGGTTGTCTCACACTGTCTACGCAGGGGCGTGCTGCACTCGCCGAGTTGGCGATATGGCTAGCTGTGCGACAGGACGTGACCAGCAAGCGGCTCGATCCATGGACTAGCCAATATGTCGATAGTCGCCTTCTCCAAGCCAAGGAGGACGTTGACGCCTTAGTATTGTCCGCGCTCGCGCCGAGCCCCGGTATCTCCGGTCCGATGTATTGGCACCAAGGGGCGATCGTGCCGGGTGGGGAATCCATGAACGTCAATCAGGTGGCGTCCTGGCTTTTTGAAAAGGTGTTTTCGCACGCGCCATGCATCGTGAACGAGCTCATCAATAAGGACCGTCCGGCGTCTGCGATCGTGCTCGCTCGGCAGCGACTATTGGACATCTTGCTGGCAGGCCCCACTGACGCACCGATCTTTGGCGAGAATGAGTACCCGCCAGAGCGACTAATCCACGCTACTCTCTTGCGGGACACCGGTATTTGGGAGGCTGATGGCAATGACTGGCGTTTGGTTCGCCCGAAAGAAGGCGCTCCCGTCGATATTAGTGCGGTTTGGACGGAAATTTCGCGCGTCTTGATGTGCGAAGAGCCTCCTACGTTCGAGCAAGTCTTGCAAGCGCTTGCCGCACCTCCTTTGGGGATTCGCAACGGGCCTGCGAGTGTCTGGGTAACGCTATATCTGCTGATTCATCGCAGTCGGTGCGCCCTGTTTGAGCGGGGGACGCTTGTTTTGGAGGTGACGAGCGAATACCTCCAGCGCATGTTCAAGAATCCACACACGTTCCAGTTGCGCGAATTGCCGCAGGAGCAAGGAAGTGTTGACTTACTGCGCGACTACAGCAATGTCCTTGCGTCTCTTGGAGCATTGCCTGGCGGTGAGACAACCTATCTGGGGCTCGCACGCTCTGTCTATCGTTGGTTCACTCGGCTGTCGGACTTCGCAAGACAGACGGGGCATGTCGGCAAAGATGCTGTGTTGGTCCGCACAAGTTTGGCGAAGGCGCAAGATCCGATCGAACTGTTGGCTGCCACACTTCCAAAAGCACATTTGCAAAGCAAGACGACGTCGTCATTCGTGGACTGGCTGGCTGCGGCTCTGACGGACTTGGGTATGAGCCAGCGCAAGCTACAAGAGACCGTTGCGGTCGAGCTTGGACGAATCTTTGGAATTGCAGGTCCACTTAGTCGTATTCGCAGCCAATTGCAGACCGAATGTGCGGGCGCTGCAACCGGTCTGGCCGATGCGCGGCTTAAGAGTTTTATTCTGCGTTGCACGGACCTTACGCTTACCGACGAGAAGTGGCTCGATTCTATCGCGAGCCTGTTGGTGCAGCGGCCACTCGATACTTGGACGGACGAGATGATTGAACGCTTTGCGCAAGCAGCTACAGAGATAGGTGGGCACTATCGACGCTGGCTGCGCTTGGTCATGCAGCGTAAGGGTGCTCCCCGCGCGGCCGAACGTTTTGTGAGCCTTACCTTAACGAGTGCAGCAGGGCAGGAGTCTGCGCTGTTTGTTGCCAAGACCGATCAGTCCACCAGACTAGCTCGGAGCGTGCTGGATCTGCTTGTCCAGCAGTCTGCCGACGACCCGCAAACGGCCGCGGCCGCCTTGGCGCAGGCGCTGCAAGAATTGGATGTGATGCAGGCGCAGTTGACCCCGACTAAGGAGAAAAATCATGGCGAGCGGGAAGCGGGTTAGGCACATTCTCAGCTTGTCCGGCGGGAAGGACAGTGCTGCGCTGGCCATTTATCTTCGCGACCGGATCCCTGAGATGGAGTACATCTTCAGTGATACGGGGAAGGAGTTGCCCGAAACTTACGAATACCTTCAGCGTATTTCGGATTACCTTGGCAAGGGCGTGACCCGCCTTAACGCCGATGTAGGTTTCGACCATTGGTACGAGATGTACGGTGGCATGATTCCATCCAATCACAGGCGTTGGTGTACACGGGCACTGAAGCTGAAGCCTTTCGAACAGTACTGCGGCGACGACGACGTTGTGAATTATGTTGGCTTGCGTGCCGACGAAGACCGTAGCGGATATATCAGCCACAAGCCGAACATCGAAGCCGTCTATCCGTTCCGCGAGGACGGCTTGGTGCTGCGCGACATTGAGGAGATCCTCCGCAACTCAGGCGTGGGCATGCCCCCGTACACGCGTTGGGGCCGTACACGGTCAGGCTGCTACTTCTGCTTCTATCAGCAGAAGATTGAATGGGTGAGGCTTAAAGAAACGCACCCGGACTTATTCGAAAAGGCGAAGGCGTACGAAAAACCTTACGAGAAAACCGGGAATTTCTTCACCTGGAGCCAGGGTGAAAGTCTTGCTGAGCTCGAACAGCCCCAGCGCATGGACCAAATCAAGCGTGAGCATGTGATTCGCATCGAACGCAAAGCACAACGCCGCGAAAACGTCACCTTGTTGGAAGTCTTTGCCCAAGCGGACTCTGCCGAGATTCCGGAGGAGGATGACGACCAAGGGTGCCTCGTATGCCAGTTGTAGCTGGTGGTGGACATCTAGTTGTCTTATCGGTTAACGTCTGTATCTCATTTTTCAGCTTTTAGCGCCACCGATAGGTGATTGTCTGTGGGAATAACAGTTAAGGCCCGCGTCTTGCTCGAACTTGGCGCGGAGCTAATCAGCTCGGACCAGATCGCCATCTATGAGTTGGTGAAGAACTCATTGGATGCGCGCGCAACGCGCATTGAGGTGCATGTTCGTGTCGTGCTGCCGCGCAGTGAATACCTAAGTATTCGTCAAAAGCTTGAGCGGTCAGATCAGAAGAAGGGTGAAAGTATCTCTCCAGATACGGTTCGGCAAATGCTTGAGGCGGGCATGGAGCCCACGGCGTCTCAGGTGAACCGAGACGCGTTCCTAAAGATGGCGTTGTCATCATCGAATGGAGATTACATCCATTCGTTGGACGATGCCTATATCCAATGCAACTGCGTCGAGATTGTGGATGACGGTGGCGGTATGTCGTTCGAAGATCTAAGTGGCGTCTACCTGACGATTGGCACCACGCACCGTCTGGACGACAGGCAGCGGGGTGGCACCCACACGGTACTTGGAGAAAAAGGCATCGGCCGGCTTTCTGCTGTTCGTCTTGGCGATCAGCTTCACGTCTTAACGTCAAAGAAGGGTGACAAAGCGCTACACGAGCTCAAGATCGATTGGTCTGCGATCAAGCGCAATCCGCACATGAACCTTGACGACTTCCCGGCAGCTCCTAACGTTGGGTCGAAGAAGAACAAGGCGTCCGACCAAGGCACGATCATTCGGATGTCCAATCTGACAAGCGAGTGGACGATCGATAAGATGGAGTCTCTTGCGAAGACGGATTTCGCAAAATTGGTGGACCCGTTTCTCAATACATTTAGTCGTCCTAATGTACGACTGTATTTTAACGAGCAGCCTGTTGACATTCCATCGTTTCAGATGCGTCAGCTTGCGTACGCGCATGCCCGATGTTCTGCGAGTTTTACACTTGATGCTGATGGCCAGCCTGTCCTGTCGGGCGAGGTGACGTACAAGTCTTATGGCCAAAGCAAGACCTTCAGGTTGGAAGGAATGCACCTTCTGAGCGCGCTGACCCTGAAAGGCAAGCGTCCAAAGACGGGCGAGGTGTTCCGGCCTGCGGGCACGCTGATGCAGGGGCTTTCAAGCCTTGGTCCCTTCGAGATGGAGGCACACTGGTTCAATCGACAGAAGCTGCGCCTAGACAAGCCGGACGGCTACGAGGCGGCTCTCCAATGGCTGACGCACTGGGGGGGAGGGCTATTGCTCTATCGCGACCACTACCGCGTATATCCATACGCCGAGCCGCGCGACGATTGGCTCGACCTGGACGGCATTGCGTTGGCTACGCAGGGCTACAAGATGAATCGGAAGCAATTGGTAGGTGCCGTCCGCATCTCCAGCCGTGGCAATCCTCATCTACAGGACCAGACCAATCGGGAAGGCTTGCGCGACTCAGAAGAGAAGGCTGCGCTGATCGCACTCCTGCGCCACATATTGGTGGTCGAGTTCAAGAGCTACCTAAACGCGGTTGAGGGAGCGCAGGACGAGTCCGCGGCGAAGGAGTTTCCGAAGTTGGAGAAGCGTCTAGAAGAGGCTCAGAAACAGGCCCTCAAGCAGGTCCAACATCTGCGGACTAAGGTGACCGCTCCAGAGGACGTATCCGCGATCAACACCCTACTCGCGCGAATGACGGACATGTCCGAAGCTTGGGAGCGTTCAAAGATGGCGGTACGCGCCTACGAGGAGGACATCGACAAGTACGTCCATCTCGCAGGCGTCGGCTTGATGACGGAATTCATCTTCCATGAATTGGCGCGGCTTTCGGCGAATGCCTTGAAACTGCTCCAGACCTACAAGCCAAGCAGCGCGACCGAGAACCGCCAGATTCGGAACTTGCGAGATCAGTTGGGCACTCTGGAAAGGAGGATCCGGGTCCTCGATCCGTTGTCGACGCCGGGGCGTCAGCGAAAGGAGTCGTTTGATCTAGTCCAGATGCTGAGGGACGTTGTTGAGATGCATGGGCCGCAGTTTGAGCGTCATAAGGTCCGCGTCGACACGGCCGGTCTAGGCAATGCATCTGTGCTAATTCATGCGGTCCGCGGACAGGTTCTGCAGATCGTGGAAAACTTTGTTTCCAACTCGGTCTACTGGCTTAAGCTGTTGGCAACGACGAAAAACATTGTGCCAGTCATAAGCTTCAGTATCGACAAGGCGGCCAATACGTTCACTGTCTTGGACAACGGCCCTGGAATATCGGAAGACCGCGGAGACGAAGTCTTCAATGCTTTCTTTACGACCAAGCCTTCCGGTGAAGGTCGAGGGATGGGCTTGTATATCGCTAGAAAGCTTGCGGAAGGCAATGCGATGGAAATCGCACTTGCGGAAGCGGATGAAGATCGGATCCACCATGGATTCGTCGTGAACTACACGGGGGCAAGGAATGGAGGCTCTTGAAGAGACGTTAGCCAAGCAGTTGAAGAAAGTGGTCGTAATCGATGATGCGTATGCACCGGCTGACCCGGCCGACATCGATGGCGACGCAGTATCTCGCTTTCGCGATGCTTTACTCGACGTTCCCAAGCGGCTATCGCAGATCAAAAGGGAGTTTCGACGTGAAGTACTCGATCCGTCGATCCCGCAGCATCTCGAAGAACTCCTTCAAGACGCTGCTACTGTGGGCCGGCTATGGGCGTTGCGAGAGAGGCAGGCTTGGTCATGGTTAATCGATACGTTGTTTCGCGCATACGTCGAGGACGTAGAAGAGAAGCGAGAGGCGCTCACGGGCCTTGAGGGTTTCTTGGATTCGCAGAAATGGCGTGTCACTCGGATTCCGAAGTTCGACCCCGCGACACTCGACGTGACCGGATGCCAAGTCATATTTCTGGACTTCTATTTGAAAGGCGAGACTGGCTCGGAGCGCTCATTGAAAAGAGCCGCAGAGCTTGCGCACCTCATCATTGAGGCACGACAACAAGGTACTCTCAAGCAGTACCCGCTGATTATCCTGATGTCGTCGAGACCGGGCGCGACGGAGCAGCAGGGGACTTTCAAGGAGCGAACGGGGCTTCGCGCGGACTTCTTCTGCTTCGTTGAAAAGAAGGAGATCGCCCAACAACTTGCTCCGAAGCTTAAGCGCATGCTTGAAGGGTATCAGGGTAAGCAGTCATGGGCGCACATGTTGGACGAGTTCTGGCTTGGCGCAATTCGCGCAGCCACAATGCTGCGACACAACCTGTCGAAGATTGAGCCTTCGGAAATTGCGTTGCTTCACGAGGCGGAACTTGCAGTCGAAGAGGCTAGGTTGCCTGACTACCTGTCATGGCTAGTTTCAGAGTCGCTGGCGAGCGCATTGCTTGAGGATGCGGGCGTCCGCGCATTGGGAATACAATTGCCAGATTTGATCGGGCACAGTGCGTTTCCTGGGACGGTCCCTCCGAGCAGTCGGCTGGCCGAAATGCACGTTCGATCAGTTATGCGGCCCGACATTACCGATGACGTTCCGGAGACCAAGGATTCGCCGGTGCAGTTGGGGGATCTCTTTGCCAGACTGAATGCGGACGGTACTCCGAAGGAGTTCCTTCTCGTGGTCGATCAGAGCTGCGATCTTGCAAGGCCGCACTCTAGCAAGAAGACGGCGGTGCTTTGTTTGCGTTGCGCACCGCAAGAAATCAGCGACGTGGCCCTCGCGTTCTATCGGACCGCATACGGGGCGGTTGATCTGGTCGGCATGACCTTTGGCGAAGTGCGCAGATATTACTTAGCAGCCTGGGATCTCGTGAACCCCACCACGCCGGATCTCGCGGAGTTATCGCAGCGCGATGCTCGCATTAAGCGGCTGGCTCGATTGAAACCCGTTGCGGCACTAGCACGCCAAGAGGACCTGACTCAACGCGTTGGCCGGATTGGTCAGCCCGTTGCGCCTCCTTCGGTGACGGCGTATCGCGCGAAGCTGGTCCTGATCGGGAAGGACGGGTTCCAGAAGGAATTTGACGCCACCAAGGAGTCTTGGGCTGCCGTGATAATTGTGCAAGGCCGTCATATGCCCAAGCCAGATCCCGCAGAAGCAGCTGCACCATCGAAGAAGAAGCCGCAAACAACGACGACCTTGAGCCTAACCTCGGACTTTGCTGAATGGCTCGCGGGTAAGCTCGAACGGGCGCAGTTGCCCGACGCCCAGGCGGCCGGTCAAGCCAAACTGCTGAAAGAACATTTGGCGGCAGGCACGGTACAGCGGGTAGGCTTTGAGGCCGCACAGCAGATAGCCGCGAGTCTGGGGCAGCTTTGGAGAAAGGCGACCCTTAAGAAGCCGCAGGCCGCTCTTCATTGCGTCTTTGACAAGGCCATACCAAGCGATTTAACCGACGCAATGATCGTGTTGCTCTTGACCCCTTACGAGCACTAAGTCCGAAAAAACGTCTCTGCTGATGCGGCGGGGACCATCGCCGTAAGGGTGAAGTGGAGGAGGCTGGCGATGCACCCCGCCGGCCTATCGCCGTGGTGATAGGATTGCACGGCCTGAGTAGCTGCTAGGGGTGTTGTTTTTCTGCAACTTCAGTATACTGCCGTCTGTGCATTGCTCAGCAAAGTTTGAAACCGGCTAAGCATGTTGGAGCTGGGGGCATATTTGGGGGCATGTTTCTATGTGAGCTTCTTCAGAGCCTTTTCCTGCGGGAGATTCACGGGATTGTTTGATAGTCCTCCGCCCACCAACGGATATCTAAGCAGGTCGATAGTATTGTGCAAACCCCGCGTGGCTTAAGGCTCGCGGGGTTTTTGCTTTGGTGTTGTGAACTTGGTTTCCGTTCATAGCCGGTCTACACCGTCTTTCTCGCCGCACGGGAAGCCACAGCAGCTCGGCGCGCGGTTCAATCGATCCGCGCCGGCGTCAAATGTGCTCGTTCGTCAGCCTTGCGTCGGATACCCAGCTGACACATCTCCATTCGGTTTTTTCGCGAATGGCTGGTCGACTTCGGCGACACGGCTTATTCGGCTATGTGCCGCGTCCATGACGAAGGCGTGACGATTTTAACCATCAGACATCAACGTGAAGAACGGACATTGAAACGGGGCGAGTCGTCGCGACCGCAGTCCTTCATTCTTGAGACCGCCCCACCTTCGTCGGCGACCAGCGAAAGCTTCTTTGCAAACACCGTTGCCATCTGCGGTCGGCTTCGATTTTCAACTATGAGGCCCCAAGAATTTGTCCCCATTGAAATGGATCATGTGATCCGGATTGTCCGCGATCCAGACCTCGCTTTCCCATGCAATATCTTTTGCAAATTTGCGGAATGTGGTTCTGTCGAGAAAAGCTGTTATAAAAACAATTCCAGCGGTACACGGACGAGTCAGTTGCTCTAGAGTTCTTTTCCTAATTTCAGTAATTGGATTGGCGGAATCAACCGCTTCAATAAGATAAATCCAATCCTTTGATTCGGAAAAGGCGATGACATCCGGCAATTTTCCATGAGCTAAGTCAAAAAAATTCAATTTCTTAAGGCCGGCAGTATCCTTGTACAGATCCTTGTCAGCCGTGTCCCCGACATACAACACTTTCGCCCCAAAACCGAACCGTGGCAGGAAAAGTTCGATGATCGCTTTTTGGAGTCGATTGTGGGCGCCCGGGCTGAAAACTATTTCTTTTCCTTCAATACTGACAGGAATCATTGAAAGCGCTCGACGTTTTGCCAACTCGTCGCGCAGGGTTTGCTTTCCTTCCATGAATCCTGGCAGTGATGCGTCCCAATCTGGGGTGCCGAACTTGCGCATTTGGGCTGCATATTGCGGGTGGATTGCGTAGCTACGGGTGCCGTCGTTCGTTTTTGCATCATCCTTGCCGGCACTCTTCAAAATCATACCCGCCTCTACTGGGTAGATCAGATCCTTACGGCGAATGTCATCGTACGAACCCGGGGAAATATTTTCGCCGAGGTAGGCGTTTAGCCATTCAATGATTTCGCGAGTTCTCAACGGGCGAACGTCGCCATTGCCTTTGACGCTGTCCCACGATTTTCCGGGTCTCAAACCAGCCACTGCGAGTAAAACTTTGGCAGCCCGAATGCGACGATGCGCGGTTAGCTCTTGCAGCGGAATTCCAAAAGCATCGAGTATGTCTAACGCTTCGCGTGTCAGCTGCTCTACTTGTTTTTGCTCTTCGCTTGTCATTATCGACTAGGCCGTTTCGGTGAAGGAAAGTTGCTGTTGAATTGCGCTGCTTCGCGCACTCTCCTCTGCTTCCCGAACATCTCCCGTCAGGTATTTGCAGACAGCTTGGGCGAGCTGAAAAGCAAGCATCGGCGGCACGGCATTGCCGACTTGATTATATTGACTCGTCTCCGTGCCATTAAACGTAAACCAATCCGGGAAACTTTGCAGCCTAGCACCCTCGCGCACGGTTAGCCGCCGACGCCGGCCGTCCGGCAACTTCACGCGCAGCATATCGCCGGTGGCTCCCGCTAGGTTACGACAAGTCAAGGTGCGTGCAGGACGATCTAAGTGAAGGTCGCGCGGCGTGATGCATTTCGATGCGATCTCATATTTTCGAATGTAGGCATCCATACTGGGCGTCAGGTACTTCCCATCCGCCGGCGTCTGGCGGGCGAGTTCGCCCAACGCATCCCCCGCGGTTACCGTGTAGGGCAGTTCGCTTGGGAAGTTGAAGTCGCCGTCGTGTCCGAACACAATGAGCCGCTCGCGGTTTTGAGGCACACCATAGTGTGAAGCCTTCAACAAACGGGCGTCGACGACGTAGCCCAGAGACTCCAGACGTTCGATAACTTGGTCAAGATACCAACGATTGCGATACATCAGCCCACGGACGTTTTCGAACATCCACAGTTTGGGCCTTAGTTGCTCCACCGCTGAAATGAAAACTGGGAAACCATCGCGCGAGTCTTGAAGGCCGTGCTGGTTGCCACCGACACTGAATGGCTGGCAAGGCGGTCCGCCGATCACGATTTCGGCCTTTGGAAATCGGTATTCGGGAGTGAGGAAAACCTCGTGGCATTCCCCTCTCAAATTCTGACGATAGGTAGCGCAGCAATCAGCATCATGTTCGAATCCGATGGTTCGAATGCCAGCGGCTTCGAAGCCCAATGCCAAGCCTCCGCATCCGGCAAACAGGTCCAACGCCGTGGCGGTATCTGTAGCAGCGGGGCGCAGCATTTCGTTGAGCTGTTCGGGATAGTCACCTATGGAGCTGTTTCGGGACATTTCTCAATTTTCAAAGCTGCGGCCAATGTTCGCACGAGCGGTCTTAACGGCCGCATCGGCACGAGACATATTAGTAACTTGGGAACGTGAACTGAAGGACGCCGCTGAACTTCCGGGCGGGTGCAGTGGCGTCGGTGCGATTATAGAACGAATCCGGGCCCACAGCGGCCCTGGCCGCTGGCGGCTCCCGGTAGCGCAAGCACCCGTTCGTCCTGAGAATTTCAGTCCTACTTTTATGAGGCGTGGATCCGGCGAGGAGCACCTTTGACGGCGGTTGTAGTTCACACCGGCCCGCCGCTCAGTAAAGACATCGCAGCGCAGCATCGCTCACCGCGACTCACCCCCGCTTCATACTCCGAAACACCAACGGCCGTTCCTCACGCACCCCAGCATCCCGCGCGAACGCCACAACCTTTTCCACCTCCGCATGATGCGGCGATTTCCCACAAACCGGATCCGCCGCCCTAGCATCCCCCGTCAGTGCATAAGCCTGACACCGGCATCCGCCATGGTCCTTCGAACGCTCATCGCAGCTTCGACAAGGCTCCTGCATCCAAGCCTCACCGCGAAACGCATTAAACGCATCGCTCCGATACCAAACGTCGGAAAGCGACATCTCCCGCACATTCGGCAGCACCAACCCGGGCAGCGACCGCGCAGCATGACAAGGCAACGCCGCCCCGTCCGGCGCAACGCCAAGGAACACCGACCCCCAGCCATTCATACAGGCTTTAGGCCGCGTCTCGAAGTAGTCCGGCACAACGAACAAAATCTTGCACCGCTCCCCAACCATCGCCCGATACCGATTAACCGTATCTTCTGCTTCGCGTAGGGCCTCTTGCGTAGGCATCAACTGCTCGCGGTTGAGCATCGCCCACCCGTAGTACTGCGTATTCGCCAGCTCGAGGTACTCAGCGCCGATATCGAGCGCCATCTCAATGATCTGCCCGACATGCGGCAAGTTGTATCGATGCAAGACGCAGTTGAGCACCATCGGATACCCATGCGCCTTGATCAACCGAGCGACCTTCCGCTTAAGCTCAAACGTCCGGGTACTCGAAAGGAAGTCATTCAACTCCCGCGACGAGTCCTGAAACGAGAGTTGAATATGATCGAGCCCAGCGAGCTTCAGCGCTGCGATCCGCGTCTCCGTCAGCCCGACTCCGGACGTAATCAGGTTCGTATAAAACCCGAGCCCTCGAGCATGCGCGACAAGCACTTCCAAATCATCGCGCACGAGCGGCTCCCCGCCGGAAAACCCGATCTGCACAGCGCCCAACGCACGCGCTTCGCTAATGACTCGCAGCCAATCCTCGGTATCGAGTTCAGGCCCATGGCTTGCGAAATCCACCGGGTTATAGCAAAACGCACAATGAAGCGGACAGCGGTACGTCAGCTCGGCCAGCAGCCAAAGCGGCGGCGACCCCGATGCTGCTTCGGCGCTCGATTCGGCACCCTGAACACGAGCATCCATCTCAAGCCACCCACCCGCGCTGCCGCGCATGATCCAAGAACCGATAAACATCGGCAGCCAGGTCCTGCGCATTGAACAACTCCTCGAGCTCGCTGATGATGTCATCGAGCTCCCGAGTCCCATCGCACCGCACGAGTATCTGCCCGGCGCTAGGATTGAGCTTCACCATTCCCTCGGGATAAAGCAGAACATAAGCGTCCTGCTCGGTTTCCCATTGCAGCCTGAACATCGGCAAGAGCCGAGGCCGTAGCGGCGCCCCGCTCGTGGCGTTGGCGTAGGTCATCGCGTGGTTGCCTTTTCGACGGCGTCGAGCATCGACCACAAAATGTCGAGCTTGAACTTGAGGATGTCGAGCGCACGCTGTTGCATCGCGCTCGTCTTGAAGTAATCGAGCGTGACGGCGAGTCCATGTTCGACATCGCGCGTCGCCAGCGGAATGCGGCTTCGGAAATAATTCAGCCCTTGCGGATCGATCCAAGGATAAAGAGAAGGCCATCCCGAGAGCCGGTCCTTGTGTATCTGCGGGGCGAACATCTCGGTCAGCGACGAGCAAACGGCCTCTTGCCAAGGCACGCGACGTGCGAAATTCACATAAGCGTCGACAGCGAACCGAACCCCAGGCACCACGTGTTCGAGCGACCAAAGTTCATCGCGCGACAAGCCCACCGCATCGGCGAGGCAAGCCCAAGCTTCGATGCCGCCGGGATCGTCGCCGTAGCCGTCGTGATCGAGAATGCGTTGCACCCATAGGCGCCTAGTTTCGCGATCGTCGCAATTGGACAAGATCGCCGCATCCTTCAACGGGATATTGATTTGGTAGTAAAAGCGGTTTGCCACCCAGCCACGAATTTCATCGGGCGAACACTGGCCGCTATTGAGACGTACGTTGAACGGATGATGAATGTGATAGCGCACGCCGAGCCCGCGCAATTGCGCCTCGAACGCCTCGCGTGTCCATGGCGCGTCGTCCTTGCGCATCGAAGGCTCAGCTTGCGTGGCCGCCATGGCCTGTTCCTGTATCGCGCTCAAGGCTTCACCTGTAATTGCATTCCGTCTTCGGCGATCTCGATGCCGTGTTCGTGCAACGTGGCACGGGCGTCGGAGCTGGGATCGAGAATCGGGTTCGTGTTGTTGATATGAATGAGTACTTTGCGCGTCGTATTCGGCAGCGTATCGAGCAGCGCCACCATTCCGGCGTTGCCGTTCGCAGGGCATTGCGCCAGATGACCCATGTCGGTTGCGCGCTTCTTAGAAAGACCGAGATCGATCATCTCGGTGTCGGTCCAAAACGTGCCGTCGACGAGGACGAGTTGCGCCGAACGCATCGCCCAAACGACCTCATCCGACGCGTGAGCGAGGCCCGGCGCATAAAACGCACGCGCACCCGTCTTCACGCTTTCGATCAGCAGTGCGATGTTGTCGCCGGGAACGGGTGCGTTCCGATGCGGCGAATAGGGCGGCGCGGCACTATCGATGGCAATCGCCGTGAACCGCACACCGGCCAGCGCCTTGATGATGAACGGCTCATCCAGCACGATCGGATGCTGCTCGACACCGCAGTAATGGCCAAGCAATGGAATCAGCGGAAAGGCACTCGACAAATCGTCGAGCACGGGACGCGTTGCGTAAAGCGGCAACGGACTTGTGCGTTCGCGCAGCATCAGCAATCCGGTCACATGATCGATCTGCGCATCGCACAGCATGACCGCGGCAATGCCGCTGTCGCGCAATGCGCGGGCAGGTTGCAGTTCGGGATGCGCGCGTAGCTGAGTCAGCAAGTCGGGCGATGCATTGATGAGCAACCAATCTTCGCCGTTCTCGCTCACCGCTATCGATGATTGAGTGCGAGGTTTGAAGCCGCTTGTCAATGCGCGCGTTCGCGTGCAATTCGCGCAATTGCAGTTCCATTGCGGCAGGCCGCCGCCTGCACCGGAGCCGAGAACCTTGATCAACATGGCAATGCCTTTGGAAGCGGCCGCGCACGAGGAGAGTCGGCCTCGCGCACGGCGTGCTCACCTACCCCTTAGCGGTTGGCGATATACATCGTGATTTCAAAACCGAAACGCAGGTCGGTATAGGCGGGCGTGGTCCATTGCATGGCTGTCTCCTTGATTGAGTTGAAACATCGTTGAAGCTGCGTAACCGCGTCGTTCGATAGGCGGTCGAATCTTTAAAGCAAGGGCTGTGCCGATAGCAACGCGTAGACCGCTGGCTCATCACGCAGCGAAAACGAGGGCACCGGTGAGAGGGAGAGGGGAATAAGCCGATCCGCGATCGATGCGCGATCAGCGAGCAAACTGAATCGATGAAGTCACGCGCAAGTCAGCGCGGACACAATCGTGCGACAGGGGGTGTCTTAATCGGCGACACCTCTGTCGCAAAATGCGACAGAGGTTGAAGCAAGGCGGGATACGGCAGTGGGGGACAGGTGTGCGAGCGGATCTCAGTCCTCGTCGTCGCTCTTCGTCGGGGCGACGGCGGGCATCTTGCGGTAGAGCGTTGCACGCGAAACGCCGAGTGCGCGGGCGGCTGCCGAGACGTTGCCGCCATGCAGAGCGAGCGTGGCGGCGATGGCTTGGGCCTCGACGTCCTGTAGTCGCGTGCCTTGCTGCACGGGCATTTCCGCAGGGACAGCCGTCACGGCGGGCTGCTCGTCGATCTTTTGCAGATCGTCGAAGAAATCGTCGGGCAGGTGTTCGCGGCGTATTTCGCCGTCATCGTCCACCATTGCGGCGGCGGTGCGCAGCAAGTTGCCGAGTTGCCTAAAGTTGCCGGGCCACGTGCAGTGTTCGAACAGCGTCATCACTTCGCGCGCGACCGACAGGTGCTGGCCCGCGCCGCCTCGAAGCGCCTCCCGCTCGAGCATCTTGCCGATGACGACCGCAAGATCCTTGCGCTCGCGTAGCGGCGGCAGCTTCACGACGAGCCCGTTGAGCCGGTAGTACAAGTCCTCGCGGAAGCGGTTTTGCGCAATCATCTCGCGCAAATCGCGGTGGGTGGCGCAGACAATGGCGATATCGACGGGAATGGTCTTCGTCGAGCCGAGCGGGTTCACGATGCGCTCTTGCAGCACGCGCAACAGCCGCACTTGCAAGGGGTAGGGCATATCGCCGATTTCGTCGAGGAAGAGCGTACCGCCGTGCGCTTGCACGATTTTGCCGACCGCGCCTTTGCGGCGCGCACCGGTGAAGGCCCCTTCCTCATAGCCGAATAACTCCGATTCGATCAGCGTCTCGGGGATCGACGCGCAGTTGACGGCGACAAAAGGCCCGGAGCGTCGAGGCGATTCGTTGTGAATCGCCTGGGCAAGCAACTCTTTGCCGGTGCCGGTTTCGCCCGTGATCAAGAGCGGAATGTCTTTGCCGATTACCTTGCGCACCTTCGCAATCACCGTCGACACTTGCGGATCGCCCGTATCGAGCTGATCGAGTCTCAACGTGCGCAGGGTCGTCCGCACGGTCGATACCGTGCTCGTCGGCGCTTGGCCGCTCGTTTCGCGGCGGGCGTCGGTCGGCCAGGTACCGGCCGTCTGCAACGCGCGCCGGAACGTGACGCTCGCGCAGACGGTCGCGCCGGTGTAAAGGTTCAGCGACAGGATCGGCTCGCGGCTCGCGCGCAGGCGATCGACGAGTTCGGCGCTCGTGAGGCCAAACAGCGACGAGAGCGTATGTGCGCGCAGCGCGGACAGCGGCAAGCCGAGCTGGAATTGAGCGCTGCGATTCGCGGAGAGAAAGCGTCCGTCGCCCGTGAAGGCGGCAATGCCTTCCATCAACGTGCCCAGAAACTCGGGGCGGGAATGGAAACCCACCTGCAAAGTGTCGCGAAACGTCGATGAAAACAGATGATTCTCGATCATCTGTACGGACATCTTCGCGAGCGCCATCGTGTGCTGATGGTAGCTGCGGTAGTCGCCGGTCACGTCGAGCACGCCGATTACGTCGCCGTACGGATCGAGAATCGGCACGCTCGAGCAGGTCAGAAAGCGATTGGCTTCGAGAAAATGCTGGTCGCCGTGCACGACGGTCGCGCTACGCTCGGCCAGCGCCGTTCCGATCGCGTTGGTGCCTTGCCGGTCCTCCGACCATTGCGCGCCGGGCCGCAGCGCGACTTTCTCGGCGCGGGCGAGGAAATCGTCGTCGCCGATCGAATGCAAGATCAACCCCTGCGCATCGGTCAATACGACCATGCTTTCGGTGTTGACGATCTGATCGCGCAGCGTTTCCATGACCGGCATCGCATGCGCGCAAAGGATGCGGTTTTGCTCGACCTTCAGGGCGAGCTCGGATGTGGGCAGAATGTCGTAGTCGGGACGCGCGCCCGTCAGCAGGCCGTATCCCTGCGAGCGTTCATGTGCCTTCTGGATGCACGGCGTGGGCCAACTCGACTCGCCACCTGCCACGGCGCGCCCGGGGCGATGAACGACGTTGCGCATTGTCTCCTCCTGATCGAGCGTCGGCTGCCGCCAAAACGCTTTTGACTCCGACAAGAGCAAAAAATGCGCCAGCTTGCAGCCGCGTGCGATACCGTGCTGTCAAAGCGCAATCGTCCGGCATCGATCCAATACGATGACGTTCGATGGCGCAAAGGCATATGAGGGATATCCCGATCCCTCTCATGGAAACAATGATTGTGTCGCGGCTAATCCCACGCGTAGCGAATGCCTATCCACGCTCCTCTCGGCGCTCCTGGCCCGACGAATTGCTCGTTGACGGGCGCCTGGCCGTCAAACGTATGATTCGGACCATTGAAAAAGTTTTGGCCGAGCACGCCGTAGCTCGCGTAGCGCTTGTTCAATAGATTCGTTACGGTCGCGAATATACGCAGGCGTTTCGTCACGTCGTAGGCGGTATCGAGATCGATCAAGATATAGCCGGGAATCTTGCCGTTCACATCTTCGTTGTTTTGGTCGCCCTGCGCATAGACGCCGTCGCGGTAAGTCAGGTTCGTTCCGATGGACCACTTCGCCGTTGCCGCGTAATCGAGCCGAAGCTTGACGGTATTGGCCGGAATGCCGGGAATGCGATTGCCGGGCCGAACCGTGATATTGCCGCTCGCGTTCGCACTCGAGTTGCTTGGACTGTTGGCGGTCCATGTCGAGCGATAGGTCGCATCGGTGTAGCTATAGCTCGCGGTCACGCCGAGTTTGCCCAACTGCGTATGGCCCGATAGCTCGACGCCTTGACGGCGCGTCTTGCCGACGTTCTGAAAGAATCCTTGCGCCGAGGTGGGCGCGCTAATGAATTCGATGTCGTCGTAAAGCGTCGTGCGATAGACGGCCGCACTCCAAGTCGTATTGCCGCCAATCTTTCCCCGCGCGCCGGCTTCGAGCGTCTTCGAGACGACTTTCGCGAGCTCGGGATCGGAGACGAAATCGTTGGGCAGCGAGCAGGGCGCGGACGGATCGGCACAGGTGAGCTCGATGGCGGTCGGCGTGCGCATCCCTTCGTTGTAGCTGGCGTAAGCGGTGAAGCTCGGCGTAGGGTTCCACGTGAGACCGATCGCCGGATTCAGTCGCGAGAACACATGGTTGCCGTCCAGTTGCGGCTGCACGCCGCTCTCGTCGCCGATCGTGGCCTTCGCCCAGTCGTAGCGGCCCGACAGCGTCAACGTCCATTGTTTCGTCAGCGAAAGCGTGTCTTGCAGATAGGCGGCGAGATTGGCATCGCGCGTTTTCGCATTGACCTGCTGTCTGTAGTCGCCGATGCCGATCGTCGCCCGCGAATCCGTGAAAAAGGCGTCCTGGGTCGATTCGGTGTAGTGCGAGTTGGCAAAATCGGCCGCCACGCCTGCCACGAATTGGTTTTGCATGCCTCCGAGCTTGCCGAGCAGCGTCAATTGCAGGCTCGCGCCGTAGCTGTCGGTGCCGACCATCGACTTCACGTTACTGCCTTGGAGCGTATCGACCGAGCCGTCGGCGCTCACCGTTCCGTAATCGGTGTTGTTGTTGCTGCTGAAATTTCTGCTGACGAATCGGCGAAAGTAGACGTTGCCGCTCAACTCGGTGTTGTCGTTGAAATAATGCTGGCCCGAAAGCGTGGCGTAGCCGGCGCTGTTCAAGTTCCGATCGGGGTAGGTGTAGGCCTGCCGGAAGTCGTTTAGAAACGAGCGCGGGATTGTCTGCGTGCCTTGCAAATCGTTGTCGGCACCGCCCACCGAAAAGGCAAGGGTGGTGTCGGCATCGGTATAGCGCAGCTTGCCGAAGGCCTGGCGCACGCGGCTCGAATTGTGGCTGGCCCAGCCGCCGTCGTTCGCGACGTTGCCGGTCACGTAGTAGTCGAGGTTTTGACCGATCGTGCCGCCTTGCTCGATCTGCGCGGTCTTGCGGCCCCATGCGCCGCCCGAAATGTCGATGTCGCCGCCCGGGTGCGTCTTGCCGTCTTTCGTCGAAATCGCCAATGCGCCGCCAAGCGTGTTCAAGCCGAACGTCGGGCTCGAGCCGGGAACGAGTTCGATCGTATCGATCGCTTGTTGCGGGACCCAGTCCCAGTTCACGACATTGCCGAACGGTTCGTTGATGCGCACGCCGTCCATGAAAACCGAGAGGCCTTCGGGCGTCCCGAGCAACGGCGAAGCCGTGAAGCCGCGATAGTTGACGTTGGCCTGATACGGGTTGCCTTGCGCATCGTTGATGTCGACGCTCGGCAGATTCTTCTCGAAGTAGTCGGTCAGCGTCTCGCGATGCTGCGCCTCGAGTTGCCGTGCATGGACGACCTGGACGTTGGCCGCTACCTGCTTCAGAGGCAAGCCGATGCCGACGAGTGGCGTCGTCCCGATGACGAGCACGGGCTCGAGCGTCGCGACGACGGTCGGGGGGGCCGCGGGCGCAGCGGGCAGCGGCCGCTCGGGCGCGGTCTGCGCGCTTGCGGGAAGTGCGCAGACCGCAGCGGCGATCGCGACGCCGTACCACGCGAAGCGCGCGAACTGTTTCCAAGGATACAGGCGATAGGGCTGCGTTCGATTGACATGAGTAGGACTCCTAATCATTCGGCTACCCGCCGCACGTACTGGTCCGTCGTCTTCGACCGTTTCATTGTCTCCTCCATTTGGGCCCTCCTTTTTGTCGTTCACAGCGTGGATCCCTTCAAGGCGAGAAGCGTGCCAATACTTGTTCGGTGAAGCACGCGCGGGCGTGCCGCCTCCCTGCGACACGATGTCCGTAAGAGGGCACGCCGCGTGGCAGGTGTCTCACCGAGCGGGCGGTGTCTCGTTTCGCGACACTCGCGCCCTCGAAGGTGTTTCAGTTTTTGACGGACGGGGTGCGCGGACACCTTGGCGCCCATGCTCGATGAATGCAGGCGGCAAACGGCCATGCGCGCTTGGCGCGGCGCCGGTACGACGATGGCACACCATTTGCGTTCAGCGTGGCCCGCGGCCATTCGTCGCGCGTCGAGTCTCCACACTCGACACCGTCGCGCCGCGATAAATCGACGAACCTAGCTTGGCATGGGACCGGCATTGGGCACTGACGCGCCCAGGCCGGCCGACATAGGAGACACACATGAATCGAAGGTCCTCTTCGGCCATTTGGCGGAAGGCGCTCGCAGCTTGCGCACTCACCGCCATCGGCCTCGCCCCGCAACTCTCGCACGCGGCCGACGACTATCCCGCGGTCACCTACGACCGCTTGACGAACGCGCAGAGCGATCCGGGTTGGCTCACCTACTATCGCAGCTACGACGGGCAGTCTCATTCCCCGGCAAAGCAGATCGATACGTCGAACGTGAAGAAGCTCGGGCTCGCATGGAGCTACAAGTTCCCGGCCGATTTGCAGCAGGGTTTCGAGGCGACGCCGATCGTCAACGGCCGCTACATGTTCGTGACGACGCCGAAGGACAACGTCTATGCATTCGATGCGATCACGGGCAAGCAGCTTTGGAAGTACGAGCCGAACCTAGGCCCCGAGGCGTTCAAGAACGCATGCTGCGATGTCGTGAATCGCGGTGTCGCGCTGTACGGCAAGAACGCCTATATCGCGATGCTCGACGGCGAGATCGTCGCGCTCGACGCCCAATCGGGCGCGGTCGCATGGAAGAAGCGGATGTTCGATCCGGGCACGGGCTACGCCTTCTCGCTCGCGCCGCTGGCGATCGACGGTGCGATCGTCGTCGGCAATTCGGGCGGCGAATACGGCGCGCGCGGCTTCATCGCCGCGCTCGACCCCGAAAACGGCAACGTGCTTTGGAAGCGCACGACGATCCCCGGCGCGAAGGAGAAAGGCGGCGATACGTGGCCCGACGGCATGCAGGAGCATGGCGGCGGCGCCTCGTGGCTGACGGGCACGTTCGATCCGGCCACGAAGACGTTGTTCTGGGGTGTCGGCAATCCGGGACCGTGGCTCGCGTCGCTGCGTCCGGGCAGCAACCTCTATAGCGACTCGTTGCTCGCGCTCGATCCGAAAAACGGCGAGATCAAATGGCACTACCAATACACGCGTAACGACACGTGGGACTACGACGGCGTGAACACGCCGATCCTCGCGAAGATCGAGCACGGCGGCAAGGACTACGACGCGATCATCCACGCCGATCGCAACGGCTTCTTCCACGCGATCGATCGCTCGACGGGCAAGCTGATTTATGCGAGCCCGTTCGTGAAAGCCACCTCGGTCACGGGTTACACGGCCGACGGCGAGCCGATTGAGGATCGCTCGAAGTTCCCCAATGTCGGCACGACGATCGATACCTGCCCGAGCTTCTTGGGCGGCAAGAACTGGTGGTCGGTTTCCTACGATCCGGAGAAGCACCTGGCGTTCGTGCCTTCGCTGCATGCGTGCATGAGCTTGTCGGGTAAGTCGGTGAGCTACATGGAAGGGCTGCCCTATCTCGGCGAAGGCTTCGAAATCAAGCCGGAACCGGGCAGCAAGGGCTATGGCGAGCTGCAAGCGATCGACGTGAACACGGGCAAGAAGGTGTGGAGCCACTGGAGCAAGATGCCCTGGAACGGCGGCGTGGCCAGCACGGCCGGCGGACTGGCCTTCAGCGGTTCGCTCGACGGTCACCTCTACGCATTCGACGCGGCGACGGGCAAGGTCCTCTGGCAGAGCCCGAAACTCGCGAGCGGCATCATCGCCCAGCCGTCGGTCTTCGAAGCGGACGGGCAAGAGTATGTCGCCGTGCTCGCCGGCTACGGCGGCGCGAACCCGATCTGGGGAGGCCCGATGGCGAAGACGGCGGACAAGGTCCCGCGCGGCGGCACGCTCTATGTGTTCGCATTGCATCACGGCTAATGGGCTCGGCCTCGGTTAGCTAGCCTTATCCAAAGCGCTCGATGTCGCGGCCGCTTGCTTGGCGCGGCGGCCGCGATGCAGCACTCATCGGAAGTACGATCATGAAAACGCATCTTCATCAGTTTGCGGCGGCGGCGATGACCGTTGCCGGTCTCGCTATCGTTTCGTCGCCGGCCGTGGCGGCTACGCCGATTCGCATTTGCACGTTCCCCGGTAGCCCCTCGGCGGCGCTCGACAAAGCCGTCGCCCAAGACGCGTTCAAGACGGCGGGTATCGCCGCCACGCTGGTCGAGAACGGCATCGGCGGCGACGATGACGACGGTGTCTCGTTGAAGGAATTGCACCGTACGCTCGGACACGGCTGCGATGTCATCGCGGGCTTCCCTCGTTCGTCGGTCGCCGACGGTTCGGGCAATGCGATGCGGTTCTCTCGCGGTTACTTGCAGGCGAACTATGTCAGTGTCGCTGCGAGTTCGCGCACGCAAGCAGCTACGGCGGATCAAGTGGTCGCGGCCACCTATGGCAGCCCCTCGCAGTTGATCGCGGTGCAAGAGAAACATGTTCATTTCGATCTCGAGAACACGCCCGAGTTGACGGTCGACGCCGTGGCGAGCGGCCGTGCGGTCCGCGCCATCGTGTGGTATCCGGCTGTCGTCGCCTATCGGCAAGCGCATGGCGCGCAGCAGAAATTCGATGTGACCAAGACGCGCTCGCCGTATTCGGACTGGCAGCTTGTCTTCGCTTTCGATGCCAGTGCGGCGGCGTTGCAGCGCAAGCTCGACGACGCGCTTAATGCGATGGCGGCCGATGGACGACTCGCCGCGCTGACGCAAGCATGGACGCTGCCCGCATCGAGCGAAGCCGCGCAGGCGAGCAAGCCCGCGTTTGCTTATCTCGACGGGCCCGTCCCGGCCAAAGGCCACGGCATGTTGCGCAACGCGGGTTATACGGCGGGCAATACAGGGCATATGGTCAAGATATCGGCCGAGGCGGCCGAACCTTCGGTCGCGAGCGCACCGTCGTTCGACCGCGTACAGGTTGCGCACGGTAAGAGCCTTTACGGTAGCGCCTGCGCCAAATGCCATGGCGCGAACTTGCAGGGGATCACGGCGCCGGCGCTAAGTGGGCCCGCGTTTGCACCGGTGTCGGGGTCGCATCTGACGATCGGCGGCATCTACAGTTATTTGTCGACGAACATGCCGGCCGATCGCCCCGGCAAGCTCAAGGATGCAGAGTATGCCGACATCATGGCGTACTTGCTGAGCGAAAACGGCTACGGCCCGGGCAAAGCGAAAATGACGGCCGACGTTGCGCGCGCTTCGACGACGCTGCTCAACGCGGGTCCGCTCGGCGCGGCTCACGCGGCGGGCGGCACCTCCACCGCATCGGCGAAGTGAGCATGTGACCGATGGGCATCCTGGCAAACGAGCAACAAGCGGGGCGCTCGACGCTGAACGATACCGTCGCGCTCTATCTGCGCGAGATGGCCGCCACGCCGCTGCTCACGCGCGACGAGGAGCTTGCCTTCGCGCGTCGAATCGAAGCCGCGCGCGTTGCCGGCATGATGCAGTTCACGCGTCATCCGGCGGCGCTAGGTGAGTTGGCGTTCATTCGACGCGAGATCGTCGACGGTAAAGTGCCCTTGAGCAGCTACGTCTTCGGCTTCTGTATGGATGAGCCGGATCCGGCGTTCGGCGACGGTGCGGCGGGATCCGGCGAGGGCGAAGCGGAGGACTCGCCCGAGCGGCGCGCGGCGCTCGTCGCGCAATTGGCGAGCATCGAGCAAAGCGCCGGAACACTGCGAGAGGCCATAGAAGGCGCCGGATACGGTTCGGCACCCTATCGGCGTGCGCGGCGCGAATTGCGTAAGCAAATGGCGGCGCTGCGTTTCACGGGACGAGCGATCGAGCGCATGGCCCAAGCATGCGTGCAGCGCCATGCCGGTTCGCCCGAGCCTAGGTCGCAGGAACAGACACCGGCGCGAGCCGCTCCGCTTCCCGCGGAGACGATCCTTCCGAGGCTGGCGCGTCGTATCGATGACAGGCTGCAAGCCATCGATCGCGGCGCACAGCAAGCACGCGTGGGTTTGCTGAAGGGCAATTTGCGCTTAGTCGTCTCGATCGCCAGGCGATATACGGAGCGAGGGCTGGCGCTCGCCGATCTCGTGCAGGAAGGCAACATCGGACTCATGAAGGCAATCGAGCGATACGATGCCGGGCGGGGCTTCAAGTTTTCCACGTACGCGACGTGGTGGATACGCCAGTCCGTGCTCTATGCGCTCGGCGATCAGGCGAGGATGATTCGTGTGCCCGTGCATACGGCCGATACGCTGAGCAAGTTGAGCCGCGTGACGCTCGATCACGTGCACCGTGTCGGCGGCGTGCCGACCCATGCGGCGTTGGCGAAGAAGATGGGTATGCCGCTCGATAAAGTGCGTGAGCTGACGAACATCGTGCGCGATCCCGTTTCGATGGAGTCGCTAGCCGCGCCGGGAAGCGATGCGACGATCGGCGACTTCATCGCCGACGACGCCATGCCGACACCCGAAGAAGTCGTGACGGCGCATCGTATGCGCCGCGCGGTGACGGCCGCGATCGATCAATTGCCGCCGCGCGAGGCGGATGTACTGCGGTTGCGTTTCGGCATCGGCGTCGCGGACGAACATTCGCTGCGCGAAGTCGGCCGGCAATTGAACTTGTCGGCAGAGCGGGTGCGGCAGATCGAGGTCAGGGCGTTCGAGCGGTTAAAGGGCGAGCCGGGTTTTGCGCGGCTGAAGGCGTACGTGACGGCGCGCGGGCATTGATGGAGGCGCCGAGTGTCGCGAGAATCGATTGGCATGGCGGTCTGCGAACGCGAAGCGTCCGGGTGCGCTATGGCCATACCGGCACCGGCGATCTGTGAACGAGGCGAGCGCAGACGGCTTAGCGCGATCGCCTTGGTCGTGCTGGCGCTGCACGGCGTCGTTGCGATGTCGCTTTACCATCGCGGCTTCGATCCCGCCGACGTGACCGTGCCGCATCGCGTCCCCATCGTCATCCACCTCATGCCGGTGACGGACATATCGCCCGCCAAAGCCTCGTCTCCGATGACCGCGATTAGCGCACCCAAGCGCACGGCACATCGTCGGGAGGACGCCGCGAAGCACAGCGTGGCTCACGTCGATGCGGTCGACCGCCATGCGGCGCTCGACCGCACCGTGCAACCGAAACGCGAGTCGGCGCCGAGGAGACCGTCTTCTGAGCCTACGCGGATGCAGAGCGAACAAGCGACGCCGACGGAGCGCGCGGCGCAGCCTGTATCGAGTACGCCCACGGCCTCATCGGTAACGCAAGGACGCGGCGAAGACGGCCAGCAGGCTCACCCATCCGCGCAGCGGCAGGCGCACGATGCCGATACCGCACCGCTGTTCGACGCCGCCTACCTACACAACCCCGCTCCCGACTACCCGCCGATGGCGCTCCAGCGTGGGTGGGAGGGACGAGTGCTACTGAACGTGCACGTTCTCGCGAGCGGCAGCGCGCGGGAGGTGACGGTGGTCGCCTCGAGCGGTCACGAGTCGCTGGACGACGCGGCGCGTCAGGCCGTTGCCGACTGGCGTTTCGTGCCCGCGCGCCGAGCGGGGCAAGCGGTCGACGCTTGGGTGCACGTACCTGTCATATTCAAGGCCGCCTGAGCCTTGCGAACGCGCTGCGCGTCGACGGAAGCGATCTGGTGCGAACGCTTAGTTAAATCACAGCCCTGTCTAAATTTGAAACACGTCGAGCGCCCGACTATGGTTGTTGTGCCGAATTGAAACACCGCGATGCGATCGAGCCATCCCGGCTTGCCGGTTTTCAATGCTTCGTCTTTGGCATGCTTGTTGCCTAATCTTGCCGACAGCCGATTGGCGCTGTGATTCCCATTTCAGAGAACGCAATCGAAAGGAGACACACGATGGACCTGTTTGATCTGAAACAACTCGGCCTGGACGTCGAATACCCGTTCCGCAAGCAATACGACAACTACATCGGCGGCAAGTGGGTTGCCCCCGTCAGCGGCGAATACTTCGAGAACGTGTCCCCGATCAACGGCAAGCCGTTCTGCCGCATTCCGCGCTCGAGCGCCGAAGACATCGAACTCGCGATCGATGCCGCGCATGCTGCGCGTCGCAAATGGGCCAAGACGTCGACTACCGAACGAGGCAATCTGTTGCTCGCGGTCGCCGATCGGATGGAAAAGAATCTGAAGCTGCTCGCCGTGGCCGAGACGATCGACAACGGCAAGCCGCTGCGCGAGACGATGGCTGCCGATCTGCCGCTGGCCGTCGATCACTTCCGCTATTTCGCCGGTTGCATTCGCGCACAGGAAGGCGCGATCTCCGAGATCGACGACAACACGGTGGCCTACCACTTCCATGAGCCGATGGGCGTCGTCGGTCAAATCATTCCGTGGAACTTCCCGCTGCTGATGGCGGCGTGGAAGTTGGCCCCTGCGCTTGCGGCCGGCTGCTGCGTCGTGATGAAACCGGCCGAACAAACGCCGGCTTCCGTGCTCGTGTTGATGGAAATCATCGGCGATCTGTTCCCCGCCGGCGTCATCAACATCGTGAACGGCTTCGGTAAGGAAGCGGGCGAGGCTTTGGCGACGAGCAAGCGTATCGCGAAGATCGCCTTCACGGGCTCGACGCCGGTCGGCAAGCACATCCTGCGTTCGGCGGCCGATAACCTGATTCCGTCGACGGTCGAACTCGGGGGCAAGAGCCCGAACATTTTCTTCGCCGACGTCCTCGATCAGGACGATGCGTTCCTCGATAAAGCGCTCGAAGGCCTCGCGATGTTCGCGCTGAACCAAGGCGAAGTCTGCACGTGTCCGTCGCGTGTGCTGATTCAAGAATCGATCTACGAGCGCTTCATCGAAAAGGCGATCGGGCGCGTCGGCAAGATCAAGGCCGGTCACCCGCTCGATATGCAAACGATGATCGGAGCGCAAGCGTCGCAGCAACAGCTCGACAAGATCTTGTCGTATATCGACATCGGTCGCGGCGAGGGCGCGCAATGCCTGACGGGCGGCAGCCGCACGGCGCCGCTGGCCGAACTCGGCGACGGCTTCTACATCCAGCCGACGATGCTGCTCGGTAACAACAAGATGCGCGTCTTCCAGGAAGAAATCTTCGGGCCCGTGGCCTCGGTGATGACGTTCAAGGACGAGCAAGAGGCGATCGAGCTGGCCAACGACACGTTCTACGGCCTCGGCGCCGGCGTGTGGACCCGCAACGGTACGCGCGCGTATCGCATGGGCCGCGAGATCGAGGCGGGCCGCGTGTGGACCAACTGCTATCACCTGTATCCGGCGCACGCGGCGTTCGGCGGCTACAAGCAGTCGGGTATCGGCCGCGAAACCCATAAGAAGGCACTCGAGAACTACCAGCAAACGAAGTGCTTGCTGGTGAGCTATCAAGCGGAAGCGCTCGGCTTCTTCTAATCGTCGATCGGTATTCGCTCGAGTGCCGTGGCTGCAACGGGCACTCGAGCGAAGCGCTACGGCTAGAACGTGTGACGCACGCCGATATCGACACCGACCGTCGTTCCCGACAATTCGTATAGCGTGTTATCGCTGAGGCCGAACCCGGTGTTCATCGCGCCGTGGTTATTGACCACCGCGGCTTGCGCATAGAGCTGCGTCGCTTTCGACAGGCTATAAACGCCGCCGAGCGCACCGAGTATCGAGTGGTTCTTCGTATCGTTGCGATCGCTCGTGAACCAGACGCCTGCGTTCAAATCGAGCGCCGGCCCGGCTTGATAATCTACCCCGCCGTTATAGACGTTGTTGCTGAACGATCCCGCCACCTTGTAGCTCGTTACGGACGCCTTCGCCGTGAGCGCCCCGAGTTGATAGGCGGCGCCGAGCGTGCGGCCCACGAATGCGACCGTGCTTGAGAGCGGCGTGATTGCCGTGCCGCCGCTATTGCCGTCATAGAACGCGGCATTGAGCATCAAGCCGCCGTTCTGATAGCTCAGGCTGCCGGAGTATTGGCGTCCCGCCTGAAAATTGCCCGCCTGCCCGCCGAGCGCGATCATCGCGCTGCCCGTCAGGCCCGCGAACGTCGGGCTCGTGTAGGAAATCGCATTCGAGTTGAACAGGCCCGTGGCGAGCACATTGTCGACATAGGTAATCAGTCCGCTACCGAAGTGCGCGAAGTTGCGTGGGTCCGAGTTGTCGATCGCGAGCAGAAACGGCGAGAACTGCACGCCCGCTTTCGCCTCGCCGAACGCGCTGTCGAGTGCGACCCAAGCTTGCCGTCCCCAGTAGTTGCCGTTCGAATGGCTGAGCGCGCCGTTGGCCACGCTGATGCCGCTCTCGAGTTGGAATTTCGCTTTCATGCCGCCGCCCAAATCTTCGGTGCCCATCAACCCGATCGCCGTGGGCGTCAGGCCCGTATCCATGAACGAAAACTGGCGCCCGGCGTTTTGGCCGGGGTTCGCACCCGGCGTGCGGTTCGTGTAGACGAGGCCCGCGTCCAGATCGCCGTAAAGCGTGACGCTGCTTTGCGCGAAGCTCGGTGCGCTGGCCACGGCGCCGAGCAAGGCTGCCGACCACATCATCTTCTTGCTGCTCATTTGTCTACCTCCAAGAGTTGGTATCGATTCGTCGAACGAAACATTCGATCGATTAAATAGGATTACTAATTAAGTGATTGAGACTTCGGCAAAGCGAAGGCGCGACGAGGGTGGGTCGGGCGCTCGCGCGGCCGGTCATCGCCGGTGGGCGATGCGTTCTGGAGAGTCCTCGGCACGCGGGCCGAGGATCGGCTGAGATGCCGATATCCGCGGGTGGCGGGTATCGGCTTGAAGGCGCGGGCGGTGTTAGACGGCCCGGCCGAGTTGATCGAGGATGTCGGGGTTTTCGAGCGTGGAAGTGTCCTGCGCGATCGCATCGCCTTTCGCGAGCGAGCGCAACAGGCGGCGCATGATCTTGCCCGAGCGCGTCTTCGGAAGGTTGTCGCCGAAGCGGATTTCCTTGGGTTTCGCGATGGGGCCGATCTCCTTGCCGACCCAGTCGCGCAACGCCTTGGCGAGTTGCGCGGCTTCGTCGCCTTCGGGGCGCGTGCGTTTTAGCGTGACGAAGGCCACGACGGCTTCGCCCGTCGTCGCGTCGGGCCGGCCGACGACGGCCGCTTCCGCGACGAGTTCATGTGCGACGAGGGCCGATTCGATTTCCATCGTCCCGAGCCGGTGGCCCGAGACATTGAGCACGTCGTCGATCCGGCCCGTGATCGTGAAGTACCCGGTTTCTAGATCGCGCACGGCGCCGTCTCCGGCGAGATAGAGCTCGCCGCCGAGTTCTTGCGGGTAGTAGCTGGCTTTGAACCGCTCGGGATCGCCCCAGATGGTCCGAACCATCGACGGCCATGGCCGCTTCACGACGAGTATTCCGCCCTGACCGTCAGGTACGTCCTGGCCCGTTTCGTCGACGACGGCGGCCATGATGCCCGGCAGCGGCAACGTGCACGAGCCGGGTACCGTCGGCGTTGCGCCGGGCAGCGGCGCGATCATGTGTCCTCCGGTTTCCGTCTGCCACCACGTATCGACGACGGGGCAGCGTTCGCCTCCGACATGCTTGCGATACCACAACCACGCCTCGGGATTGATCGGCTCGCCGACGGTGCCGATGATGCGCAAGCTCGTCAGGTCGTAGCGCGCGGGGTGGACGCTCTCGTCGGCATCGGCGGCCTTGATGAGCGAGCGGATCGCGGTCGGTGCCGTGTAGAAGAGCGAGACGCGATGGTCGGCGATCATTTTCCAAAAGCGCCCGGCATTCGGATAGGTGGGGACGCCCTCGAACACGAGTTGCGTCGCCCCCAGTGCGAGCGGCCCGTAGGCGATATACGTGTGGCCTGTGATCCAGCCGATATCGGCCGTGCACCAGAAGACGTCTTCGGGCTTCCAGTCGAACGTCCACTTCATGGTTTGCGCGGCCCAGAGCAGGTAGCCGCCCGTGCTGTGCTGCACGCCCTTCGGCTTGCCGGTCGAGCCGGAGGTATAGAGGATGAAGAGTGGGTGCTCTGCGCCGACCCATTCGGGCTCGCAGGCGTCGGGCTCGTTCGCGACGACGTCATGCATCCAGCAGTCGCGGCTCGCGTTCCAGGCAATCTCGCCCCCTGTGCGGCGATAGACGATGACCGTGCGTACCGCGTCGCAGTTTCCCATGGCGAGCGCCTCGTCGGCGATCTGCTTTAGCGGCAGCGTCTTGCCGCCGCGCACTTGTTCGTCGGCGGTGACGAGCGCTACGGCGCCCACGTCGACAAGACGCTCGTGCAACGATTTTGCGGAGAAGCCGCCGAAGACGACCGAGTGCGTGGCGCCGATGCGGGCGCACGCCTGCATGGCGACGATGCCCTCGATCGACATCGGCATGTAGATGACGACTCGGTCCCCGCGTTTGATGCCGCGGCGTTTCAATGCATTGGCGAAGCGCGCGACGCGTGCGAGCATCTGTGCGTAGGTCACGCGTGTGACCGTGCTGTCGTCGGCCTCGAAGACGATTGCGACGCGCTCGCCATGGCCCGCGGCGACATGACGATCGAGGCAGTTGTACGAGGCGTTCAGCTCGCCGTCGTCGAACCAGGTGAAAAAAGGCGCTTTCGACTCGTCGAGTAGGGTGGAGAACGGCTTGTGCCATTCGATCGTCTCGCGAGCAAGGCTGCCCCAGAATCCTTCGTAATCGCGCACGGCGTCGGCCATCAAGGCGCGATACGCATTCATGCCGGCGACATTCGCGGCGCTTTCGAGGGCGGCCGGCGCTTCGAAGCTTCGCTGCTTTTGAGGAATCGATTCGGTCGTGGTCACTGGTGTCTCCGCTAATGTCATGCTGTGTCGATGCGGCGCCACGGACGCAACATGTATGCCAGTCATCGGAATTGCGCGACGGTGCGCGTGACCATAGGTCGCAGCGTGGACAACGGACGCCGACTTGATCGAGACTGCCTCAGAATGCGACGAAGAGGTGTTTCAGGCCGCGACAGTGACGTGCGCGCCAGCCGTCCGGCGTTGACGCATCTGCCGATCGCTGAAGGACAAGTCCGTATTCATCGCTATATAGTTTTCGCTATAACGATTTTCCGGAAATAATGCCTGGTCGCCATTCCGAGTATTGGCAATTTGCGCGATACATCCGTGCCGATCGCAGTACACTTTGCGCGGCCCCGGGTTTTTAAATCCTATCGGGGAATGCAAAACATTTCGGAGAAAAATTATGCGAACCAGTGCGCGCAATCATTTCGTCGGTAAAGTCACTGCGGTCAAAGCCGGCGCGGTCAACGACGAAATCACACTGCGTACTCAAGACGGACTTGAACTTGCGGCGATCATCACGCACGCAAGCGCCGCATCGCTCGGCCTCGAAGCCGGCGTCGAGGCGTTTGCGTTGGTCAAGTCGTCATCGGTGATTGTGATGGTGGATGCGGACCCGAGTAAGGTCTCCGCGCGCAATTGCGTTGCGGGCACGGTGACTTCGGTCGAAAAGGGCGCAGTCAACGCGGAGGTCGTAATCGAAGCCGCGGGAGGAGCGCAGATCGTCTCGATCGTCACGAACGATAGCGTCGATCGCCTCGGGCTCGTCGTCGGCGCTCGCGCGTCGGCCATTTTCAAGGCATCGAGCGTAATCGTCGGCGTGAATTAATCGTTCACGGCCGCAGTCGAAAAAAGTGACTTCGTGCCGTCGATGGCGCCGCGAGAGTAGGGCAGTTTCGTAAGCGCTGGGGCCATCGACGTCGAACATTTCAGCCTGCCGCCGAAAAGTGCGAATAGTTTGCGCATCGGCGCCCGCGCGAGAAAAATCCATCCTATCGGGTTCGACTACACTTAAACACCTCAGCCGAAACGCCCGACCCGTTATGGCGCATCTGTTTTTCGCTGCCTCGATTCAACGGCACATCGCCATGCCCGAACGCGATGTCAGCGCGCGCTCGGTCGACGAGGCGCTATCCCTCGTTTTTGCCGACGAACCGCGTTTGCGCGGCTACATCCTCGACGATCAAGGCGGATTGCGCCGGCACTTGTCCGTATTCGTCGACGGTAGACCGCTGCGCGATCGCCGCCGTTTATCGGATCCGGTCGGAGTCGACTCGCGAATCTATGTGGTGCAAGCCCTCTCGGGCGGCTAATCGCGAGCGGGCCATTATGACAACGCAGACGGAGACATGACCGTGAACGACGACCGCTTGATCGTGGGGACCCGCAAAGGGCTGTTCGTGTTCGAGCGGGACGATGGGAACGAACGCCGGTGGACGCAAGCGGCACTGCATTTCATCGGCGAGCCGGTCACCTCGGCGCTTGCCGATCCACGCGACGGCACGCTATATGCCGCGCTCAATCTCGGTCACTTCGGCGTGAAGCTGCATCGTCTGCGCGCGGGCGCGAGCGATTGGGAGCCATGCACGACGCCGGCTTACCCGCCGCAGCCGGAGGGGCAGGAGGCGGTCGACGCCGTCGCCGCCGGCGGTGAGGGCGCACCGGCAAGTGAACCGCTCTGGTCGCTCGAACAGATTTGGACGCTCGAGACGGGCGGCGCGGACGAACCGGGCACGCTGTGGGCGGGCACGATTCCGGGCGGACTATTTCGGTCGGACGATAGCGGCGCGACGTGGGCGTTGAACCGTTCGTTATGGGATCGTCCCGAGCGCCGCGAGTGGGGTGGGGGCGGTTATGACCATGCGGGTATTCATTCGGTATTGGTCGATCCGCGCGATAGCCGCCATGTGACGATCGGCGTCTCGTCCGGGGGTGTCTGGCAAACCCACGATGGCGGGGCGACATGGCGTCCGTCGTCGAAAGGCATGCAGGCCGACTACATGCCGCCCGAGCGGCGCGAGGAAGAAAACGCGCAAGACCCGCACCGTGTCGTTCAATGCCCTGCTGCCCCCGAAGTGCTCTGGACGCAACACCATTGCGCGATCTTCCGCTCGACCGACGGTGGCGAGCGTTGGACGCGCGTGGAAGCGAAGCCGTCGAACTTCGGTTTCGCCGCGGCCGTTCATCCGAGTGACCCCGACACCGCGTGGTTCGTACCGGCGGTCAAGGATGCCTGCCGACTTCCTGTCGACGGCAAGTTCGTCGTCACGCGCACCCGCGACGGGGGGCGTACGTTCGAGGCGTTCTCCGAAGGCCTGCCGGCGGCACCCGCCTACGATTTGGTCTATCGCCACGCGCTGGCCGTGGATGCGACCGGTACCCGCCTGGCCATGGGTTCGACGACGGGCGGTTTTTGGACCTCCGACGATGCGGGGGAACACTGGCGCGAAGTATCGGCGCATCTGCCGCCGATTTATCACGTGAGCTTCGCGTGAATGCGCGTGACAGGGGCGATTGCTACGCGAGGGGGCGCTCCATGACAATGAGTTCGCCGAGGAATCTCTCATTGTTGACTCGGTAGAGCGTTTCGAACCCTTCTCGTTGCCAAAACGAAAACGCTCTCCGATTGCTGGAAACGACAGCGAGCCGCATTCGCGTACAACCCCATCGCCGCACCATCTCGTCGATCAGACCAAGTGCGGCCTTGCCGTAGCCACGGCCTTGGTGCGTTTCCGCGAAAAGTAGCAATCCGATGAACGCACATGCGCTGTCGGGGTAGGCGCGGATCACGTCGGCGCATCCGACGATATCGTCATCCGCGAATAGCCCAATCGTGAATTTGTCGACGGCGGTTTTTCCCGGCGGCATCCCTTCGAAAAAATCGTCGACGTCGAAGCCCGACGGAGCGCGTCCTTCCACCAACTGTATATAAGAAGCGGCTTGCATGAAGACGCTTAGGACCTGAGCCGCATCGCTTGCCGAATCGCGGGATAGTAGGCGAGGGGTGAGCATAAGTTATCTCTGCACAAACTGTAAAAAACGCATTCGTTAAATAAGCTAAATTGCGCCGGCGTCGCGCATCGGATTCGATGCGGGGCGAGGCGCGTCGGCGGAAAAATCGCCTGTGCGTGCTCCCGTTCCGAGGGCGACGTATTCAATCTATCCACGTCGCCACGGTACGTCATTGGGTTTGGCACCTAGCGCAGCCCATCTTTCTCAAGCGAAGGACATTGCCTGCTTTTCGGAAAACGAGAATGCGGGCAGGGCGGCGCTTTGCCTCGCGATCGGTTATGGCGAATGACATACGGCGCACATCAACACAGACCGATCAGAGCGCGCGATACGAATTGTCTGACATTAAATAAACCGGGCAAAGCAGTCCGATAAGAAGACGGGTAGGGGTGTATGCGGAAATTGCGTGGATGGGAATGGCCGGTCTTCGGCCGCATGGTCCGCCTAAAAACCGGATGGCTCTCGGCTCTGCTGTTGGTCTGCCTGGGCTTGGCGGCGGGGCGAGCCCAGGCAGACACTTGCCAAACCAACTTCACGGTGATGTCCGGCGCCAGCTTCAGCTACGACACCTCGACATGTACCTACAACCAGGGTGCAACAACCGTGAACAATGTGCCGGACCCGGGAACGGGCGCTGGGATTACGGCCTCGACGGTGCACGGTACCGTCACGGCCAACGGTCAGTTCGCCGACACGACTTTGACCTATACGAACAACGGTGACGGTTACTCCTCGGATAACTTCTATTGGACCGATGCTTACACGGGGACAGGGCATGTCGTCATCATTACGGTCCTTCAGCCGCTATCGATTACGACGAACACCGTGGCGAACACCGCGATCGGGGGCACGTACTCGCAGACAATCGGTGCCCGCGGCGGCACGCCGCCCTATCGGTTCGCGGTCTCGTCGGGGGCGTTGCCGGCGGGACTCGGTCTCTCAAGCGGAGGTCTTCTCTCGGGCACGCCTACCGCGGCGGGGACATTTTCGTTCACGGTGTCGGTCACGGATGCGGCCAATACCGTCGTCACCAAAACGTACTCGGGATTTTCGGTCGCGGCGCCCACGCTGACGCTAACGCCCGCATCCCTGCCGAGCGGCACGCAAAACAGTGGTTATAGTCAGTCGCTTTCGGCCAGCGGCGGCACGGCCCCTTACACGTATGCGGTCACGAGCGGCGCGTTACCGAGCGGTATGACGCTCAGCGGCGGCCTGCTTGCGGGTACGCCCACCGCATACGGCACGTTCAATTTCACGGTCAAAGCGACGGATAGCACTACCGGTACAGGCCCCTTCTCGACGAGCACGAGCTATACGCTGTCGCTTACTCCCGCCACGCCGGTGATTACGACGAGTTCGCTGTCGAGCGCGACAGTGGGCGCGAGCTATAACCAGGCGATCGCTGCAAGTGGCGGCAACGCGCCCTATACGTTTGCGGTCGTGTCGGGCAACTGGCCGCCGGGTCTAAGTCTGAGCAGCGGCGGCGTGATATCGGGCACGCCCACATCGAGCGGCAGCTACGCGTTCACGATCAAGCTCACGGACGCGGCCGGCACGATCGTGACGCAAACCTACTATTCCGGCATCGTCGTCGGTGCACCTTCGATCGCCGTCACGCCTTCATCGCTGCCCGGTGCCACGCAAGGTTCCAGCTATAGCAGGACGATCGCCGCCAGCGGCGGCACTGCGCCTTACACCTATGCGATCACGGGCGGCAGCCTGCCCAGCGGCCTTGCCTTGTCGAGCGCTGGCTTACTGAGCGGCACGCCGACGGTGTCCGGCAACTTCAGTTTCACCGTTACCGCCACCGATAGCAGCGGCGGCAGCGGGCCATATACGGGAACTGCCACCTACTCGCTCAGCGTGGCCGCCAATATGCCTTCGATTTCCACGAGCACGCTCGCGAACGGCGAGATCGGCGCGACCTATAACCAGACGATCACCGCGGGCGGCAGCACGGGCCCTTATACGTTCAGCGTCGTGTCGGGCAGCTTGCCGGCTGGCGTCACGTTGACGAGCGGCGGTACGCTTTCGGGGATCCCGACGGCGAGCGGCAGTTCGAACTTCACCGTGCAAGTCAGGGATGGGAACAACAATACGGCGACGCAAGGTTTCGCGTTGACCATCGCGGCGGCACCCGCGATCGGAACCGTCACGTTGGCAGCAGCCGAGGTCGGCGCTGCCTATAACCAAACGATCAACGCGAGCGGCGGCGTCGCGCCCTATACGTTCAGTCTGTCGTCGGGCAGTCTGCCGTCGGGCGTAACTTTATCGAGCGCCGGCGTCTTGTCTGGCACGCCGAGCGCAGGCGGCAATGTCACGTTCTCCGTTCAGCTCAAGGACGCGAACAACGTGACAGCGACGCAAAGCTATACCGTCGCGGTCGGCGCCGGACCGAGTATCGCGACGGCGAGCCTGCCCGGCGGTGAAGTCGGCGTGGCCTACAGTCAGACGCTCAGCGTGAGCGGCGGCGCGGCGCCGTACACGTTTGCCGTATCGTCCGGTACGCTGCCGGCCGGCTTGTCGCTCGCGAGCGGCGGCACATTGTCGGGCACGCCGAGCGCAAGCGGGAACGCCGCTTTCACGGTGCACGTACGCGATGCGAACGGTGCGACGGCGACGCAAAGCTACACCATCTCGATGGTCGCCGGTCCTGTCGTCAGCCCCACCACGTTGCCTGCCGCCGAAGTCGGCGTGAGCTACAGCCAAACGATCGGCGCGAACGGGGGCACCGGGCCCTACGCCTTCACAGTCTCGTCGGGCGCGTTGCCGGCGGGGCTCTCGATGTCGAGCGGCGGCGCGCTCTCCGGCACGCCGCTGACGAACGGAAGCGCGTCGTTCACGGTGCAAGTTAAGGATGCCAACAACAACACGGCAATACAGAGCTACACCATTTCCGTAACGGCAGGGCCGATCATCGGCACCACGACGTTACCCGGTGGCGAAGTCGGCGTCGGCTATAGCCAGACGCTCAGCGCTAGTGCCGGCGTAGCGCCCTACACGTTCAGCGTGTCGTCGGGCAGTTTGCCGGCGGGGCTATCGCTTGCAAGCGGCGGCGCGCTTACCGGCACGCCGACGGCAGCCGGCAGCGCGACATTCGCGGTCCAACTCAAGGATGCGAACGGAGCCACGGCGACGCAAAGCTACACGATCGCGGTCCGCGCTGCGCCGACCATCGGCGTGACGAGCTTGCCCGGCGGCGAGATCGGCATTGCCTACAGCGCGACGCTCAGCGTAAGCGGCGGCTTAGCGCCGTATGTATTCAGCCTGTCGTCGGGCGTGCTGCCGGCCGGCTTGTCCCTGACAACCGGCGGTGCATTGACGGGCACGCCGACGTCAAGCGGCAACGCCGCTTTCACGGTCCAAGTGCGCGATGCGAACGGTGCGACGGCAACGCAAAGCTATGCGGTCTCCGTGGTCGCAGGGCCGGTCATCGGTACGTCCAGCTTGCCTTCGGGCGAAGTCGGCGTCGGCTACAGCCAAACGCTCGCCGTGAGCGGCGGGACGGCGCCGTATCGGTTCGGCATCTCATCGGGTGCCTTGCCGGCAGGTTTATCGATAACAAGTGCGGGCACGATTTCGGGCACGCCGACGACGAGCGGCAGCGCGACTTTCACCGTACAGGTCAACGATGCGAGCAACAACAGCGCGACGCAAAGCTACACGGTCGCGGTAACGGCAGGACCTGTCATCGGTACGAGGACGTTACCGGGCGGCGAAGTGGGTGTCGGATATAGCCAAACGCTCACTGCGAGCGCCGGCGCGGCGCCGTACACGTTCAGCGTGTCGTCGGGCAGTTTGCCGGCGGGCTTGTCGCTGACGAGCGGCGGGACCCTTTCGGGTACGCCGACGACGGGCGGCAACGCGGCATTCGCGGTGCAAGTCAAAGATGCAAACGGTGCCACCTCGTCGCTAAGCTACACCGTTGTGATCGCGGGCGGTCCGGTCATCGGCATCACCGGCTTGCCCAACGCGGAAGTCGGCGTCGCTTATAGCCAGACGATCGTTGCAAGCGGCGGCTCGGCGCCATACACGTTCAGCGTAGCTTCGGGCACGTTGCCCTCGGGCCTCTCGCTGACGAGCGGCGGCGTGCTGTCGGGTATGCCTGCAACGAGCGGCAGCACGGCGTTCACCGTGCAAGTCAAAGATGCGAATGCGATGACGGCGATGCAGCGCTACACCGTGACGGTTGCCGGGACGCTCGTCATCGGCACGGCGACACTGCCGGACGGCGTGGTAGGCGCAGCCTATAGTCAAACGCTGACCGCGAACGCGGGGGTAGCACCGTACACGTTTGCGTTGTCTTCGGGCTCGCTGCCAGCAGGGCTAGCACTTGCTTCGAGCGGTGCATTGACGGGCAAGCCGACTGCGTCCGGCAGCACCACCTTCACACTGCGCGTGACGGATGCCAATAACGCGAGCGCCACGCAAAGCTATACGGTGACAATGAAGGTGGCGCTGCCCGCGGTGCCGCCGCAGCGCCAGGTGAACGTCGCGGCTGCCACCACCGCCACGGTCGATATCACCGATGGCGCGTCGGGCGGGCCGTTCACCGGGGCGGTGATCGTCTCGGTCACGCCGGCATCGGCGGGTGTCGCAACGATTGTCTCGGCACCCGCGGCGACCGTCGTTTCGGCCTCTGCCGTCATGCAGGCCAACGCGGCGCTGGTCTCGGGCAGTACCTATAGCGTCCGCTTCGTGCCGGCGGCGTCGTTCGCGGGCACGGCGGTCATCGCCTATACGTTGAGCAACGCATCGGGCAGTTCCAACCCCGCCGTCCTCGACGTTGCGATTGCGCCGCGCGCCGATCCGTCGAGCGACCCCGACGTTGTGGGCCTCATCAACGCGCAGGTCGAGGCGGCGCGCCGCTTCGCGGATGCGCAGATCGCCAACTACAGCGCGCGCCTCGAAAGTCTTCACGGCAGCGGACGCTCGCGATTGTCGACGGGCATTTCCGTAGCAACGGCGGCCCGCCCGGCCGGCACGTCGCCGCTTCCCTGCCCGAGCGCGCTCGCGACGGCGTCCGGGTGTATCTCGCCGGACACGCTTCGAAGCGGTGCCGTCCGGGCGTCGGACACGCAAACCGGTGCGAGCGGCGCGGCCGGCGGCGCACCAGCGTACGACGCGACGACAACGAATACCGACGCGCCCGCGTTGGCATTCTGGAACGCAGGCACGGTCGATTTCGGTTTCGCCAATCCGGGTGCCCAGCGTTCGGGATTCCGCTTTACGACGGGAGGGATTACGCTCGGCGCGGACTATCGCCTATCGGAGCATTTCACGTTCGGGGCGGGGATCGGCTACGGACACGATCGCAGCGATATCGGCAGCGACGGTACGACTAGCACGGGCGACGCCATAAGCATCGCACTCTATGCAAGCTATCGTCCGCTACCGACGTTGTTCGTCGATGGCGTTGCCGGCTACGGCACGCTCAATTTCGATTCGCAGCGCTGGGTGGGCGATATGAACGCGTTTGCGGTCGGTAAGCGCAGCGGCAACGAAATGTTCGCCTCGCTGACGGCCGGCTATGAGCATCGCACGAGCGCTTGGCTCGTCTCACCCTACGGCCGCATCGCCGGTACGAGAGCGACGCTGCACGCATTCACCGAAAACGGCGCGGGCATCGACGCGCTGACCTATTTCGGTCAAACGGTCGATACGGTCTCGGGCACGTTAGGCCTGCGCACCGAGTACGCTCGACCGACGAGATGGGGTGTGCTCCTGCCGTACGCGCGGATCGAGTTCCAACATGATTTCGCGCGACAAAGCACGGCGGGTCTCGCCTATGCGGATCTGGCATCCGCAGGTCCCGCCTATTACGTGACCGGAACGCCGTTCGGTAGCAATCGGACTCAGGTCGGTGTCGGGGCGAAGTTTGCGGCGGGCACGACGCTGTTCGGGCTCGGGTACGACGCGCTATTCGGCGCGCACAGTCTCGACCAGGGCGTGCGCGTCTGGTTCTCGTCCGCGTTCTAAGCGCCGATGGGCGCCGCAGGCGATGGCGGGGCGAACGCCCCCGCGTCCCCGCGCCCGCAAGCACTAACGCGCCTTGAGCGCCCACAAGGCATCGAGCACGTGGCCGGTCGCGCGCTCGACGTCGCCTGCTCTGTGCGCGATCCCGAGTTCGCGCCATAGCGCGGGACGCAGCGGTCGCATCGCGATGCGCGCATCCGAGGGCGGCGCACCGGCCTCGTGCGGCAGCAGCGTCGCACCATAGCCGGCGGCGACCAAGCTCTTGATCGCGTCGTTGTAATTCAATTCGATCCGCGCTGTGGGCCGATACCCGCCGAGCGCGAACCATTCCGACGTCAGCCTCGATAGCCGCGTATTCGCATCGTTCAAGATCAGCGGCCGGGTGGCGAGCCAAGCGGGCGTGACGCGGGCCGGCAAGGGCCAATCAGCGGGTAAGAACGCGATGACCGGATCGCGCCGCCACGGCCGTATCGCGAGCCCCGCGACCGTCGATTGCGGCAAGGCGACGATGCCGACATCGAGCGTACCTTGGGCCAAGCGCGCCAGCGTCTCTTGCGAGGTAAGCACGACGATCTGTACGTCGATGGCCGGATGATGCTCGCGCAGATGCGCAATCGCTTGCGGCAATAGATGCGCGATCGCGCCCGTCGAGGCACCTAAACGCACGCGGCCCGCGAGGCCCTGCACTTGCCGGCTCACATCGTCGAGCGTCGCTTCGACTTCGGCGAGCAGCCGCCGCGCACGTTCGACGAGGACCTCGCCGGTCGGCGACGGGCGTACGTTGCCGCGCTTGCGCGAGAGCAGCGGCGTGCCGATACGGCTTTCGAGTTCGGCGATGTGCAGGCTCACCGTCGGCGGCGCGAGATGGAGCACGTTCGCAGCGGCCGCGAACGAACCATGGTCCGCGATTGCGACGAGCGTACGCAAACGGTCCAAGCTGATCTCTCGCATTGCTTTCTCCGTAGTCGCAAGATTCAGAAATCATGAATCACGGCGTCATGAAACTCAACTTTTCATACGATGGGTGCGGGCGCACGATACGGGCTCCATTTCCGCAAATCGAATTCGAGGAGGGCGATCGCATGCGTATTCCGACGGTTTTCATCGATGGCGACCAGGGCACGACCGGGTTGCAAATCCACGAGCGCCTGCGTGGCCGAACCGATATACGTCTGGCGACGCTGCCGGCCGACGAGCGCAAGAACCCGGATCGCCGGCAAGCGGCCATCAACGATTGCGATATCGCCATTCTGTGTCTGCCCGACGCGGCTGCGCGTGAAGCCGTCGGTTATATCCGCAATCCCGAGGTGCGCGCGATCGATGCGAGTTCGGCGCACCGCACGCAGCCGCAATGGGTGTATGGGTTACCCGAATTGGACGAAGGACAGGCGCAGCGGATCGCGCGCGCGAAACGTGTGACGAACCCCGGCTGTTATCCGACGGGGGCGATTGCGCTGCTACGTCCGCTGATCGACGAGGGTTGGTTGCCGCGCGACTATCCGGTGACGATTCATGCGATCTCCGGGTATTCGGGCGGAGGGCGCGCGGCGATCGACGAATACGAAGCAAACGACGCGCCGATTGCGACACCGTTCAAGGTGTACGGTCTTGGGCTCGAACACAAGCACACGCCCGAGATCGAATTGCATACGGGCCTCGCGCATCGTCCGTTTTTCGTGCCGGCCTACGGGGCGTACCGGCAAGGCATCGTTCTGACGATCCCCATCGCATTGCGTTTGCTCTCGCCGGGCACGGATGGCGAGCGGCTGCATGCGTGTCTTGCGCAACGCTACTCGGGCACGAGCCACGTTAAGGTCATGCCGCTGGCCGATGCCCGTGCGATGGCGCATCTCGATCCGCAGGCGTTGAACGGGACGAACGACATGCGGCTGGGCGTCTTCGTCAACGCGGAGCGCGGGCAGGTTTTGCTGTCCGCGGTCTTCGACAATCTGGGTAAAGGTGCGTCCGGCGCGGCCGTGCAGAATCTTGATTTGATGTTGGCGGCTTAACGCGAGCGGCGCGAAAAAAAGGCGGCAACGCATCCATGCGATTGCCGCCTCTGCGCTATATCGTGCGCCTAGCGAATCGCTCGTTAGTGGGCCGCACCTGCGATTTTCGTATGGCCGAGTCCGGCATCCGCTGCGTTTGCTTCACCCGCATCGATCTGCACGCCACGATGCTCGCGTCCCAGGCTGATCAGAACCGAAATCACCACGGCGACGGTGCCGGCGACGATCGCCATCGCCATCCCGTAGTTATCGCCGTTGCGGTGTGCGATGCTAGCCTGAATCGTGGCGTTCGCCGATGCGAGCAGATTGCCGAGTTGATAGACGAGCCCCGGGAACGTAGCGCGCACTTCGGGCGGCGACATCTCGTTCAAGTGCGCCGGGATGACGCCCCAGGCACCCTGTACCGAAATCTGCATGAGGAACGCGCCGATCGCGAGCGCTACGCTGCCGCTCGCGAAAGCCCACAGCGGCAGCACCGGCAGCGCGATGAGCGCGGCGATCGCGATCGCCTTGCGTCGCCCGATCTTCTCCGACAGCGAACCGAACACGATGCCGCCGATGATCGCGCCGATGTTGTAGACGATCGCGATCACGCTAACCGTGTGCGTCGTGAACTTGTGCTGGACGAGCAGGAACGTCGGGTACATGTCCTGCGTGCCATGGCTGAAGAAGTTGAACGCCGTCATCAAGACGATCATGTAGACGGCCAACTTCCATTCCCGTGCCAACACGGCGAGGATGCTCGGGCGGTTGCCGGCGCGCTGCCCGCGTTCCCAACTCGGCGATTCGGGCACGTTGCGGCGGATGAAGAGCACGAGCAGCGCGGGCAGCACGCCGATCATGAACATGCCGCGCCAGCCGATCGAGTCGTGCAGCAGGCCGAACACGACCGATGCAAGCAGATAGCCCGACGGGTAGCCGGCCTGCAAGATCCCCGACATGATGCCGCGCGATTTCGGCGGAATCGACTCCATGGTCAGCGCCGAGCCGACGCCCCACTCGCCGCCCATGGCGACGCCGAACAAGCTCCGCAGCACGAGCAGCATCGTGAGGCTCGTGGCAAAGCCGGAAGCGAGATCGAGCAGTGAGAACAGCACGATGTTCGCCATCAATACCGGGCGGCGCCCGTAACGGTCGGCCAGCCGGCCGAAGATGAGTGCGCCGAGCGGGCGCAAGGCAAGCGTCAAGGTGATCGCGACCGTGACGCTCGTCATCTCGGCGCCGAACGCTTTGGCGATGTCCTTGAGCACGAACACCATGAGGAAGAAGTCGAATGCGTCGAGTGTCCAGCCTAGGTAGCTGGCGAAGGCGACGCTACGCTGCTGCTTGGTCCAAGCCATGAATCTGTCTCCTGTCGATTGATCGTAGTCGTGGCGATGGGCGAGGCATTTCGCCTTCGCCGTGGCGCTCGATAACGCAGGAGCCGTGCCAATCGTTAGTCGTGGCTAATGCCTTGATTTAACGAGGCTCGCAGGGCGCGATGTTGGACGCTTGCGCGGAAAACCGCCCGGCGCAGGCCAATCGCTGTGCGGAAATCGTGACGTGCGGCGTGCGCGTAAACCCTAGAGGGTGCAGATGGGTGAGCCGGCTCGCGCCTTCGCTTCAACGAAAATCGTCGGACATGATCGAGAGTCGGCGCATCTTGTCGTAGAGCGTTTTCTTTGGCAGACCTAAACGTTCGCAAGCGAGCGAGGCCCGGCCTTGGCAGGCCCGCAGCGCTTCTTCGATCAGATGCCGCTCGAACCGGTTCACTTGTTCCTCGAGCGTACGCGGGGCGGCGCCGATCGAATCGTCGGCGTCGTTCAGATCGGCAAGCAAGCCCAGCGTGAAACGCTCGGCGACGTTGCGCAACTCGCGCACGTTGCCGGGCCACGGTCGCGACATCAACGTATGCATCTGCTCGGGGCTCGGCGCCTCGGGCACCGGGCGGCCGTAGCGGGCCGACGCCTGCAAGACGAAATGCTCGAATAGCAGCGGAATGTCCTCGCGGCGCTCGCGCAGCGGCGGCACTTCGAGTACGACGACACCGAGCCGGTAGTAGAGGTCGTCGCGAAACCGCTGCTCGCGCGCCAACGCCAACAAGTCGGCTTTCGTGCCGGCGACGATCCGGCAATTCATCGGCAGCAACTCGTTCGATCCCACGCGTTCGAACGCGCGCTCTTGCAAGACGCGCAGAAACTTCGCCTGCAACGACATCTGCATCGTCTCGATTTCGTCGAGAAAGAGCGTACCGCCGTCCGTGTATTCGAGTTTGCCGATGCGCCGCTTCATCGCGCCCGTGAAGGAGCCCGCTTCGTGGCCGAACACCTCGCTCTCGAACAGCATCTCGGGGATGCCCGCGCAATTGATCGCGGCGAAGTTCGCGTTGCGCCGGCGGCCGGCTTCGTGCAGGGCGCGCGCGACGACCTCCTTGCCGGCGCCGGTTTCGCCGAGCACGAGCACGTTCGTGTCCGTATCTGCGAGATCGAGAATGACGCGGTGCAATTGCTTGATCGCCGGCGATTGGCCCAGGATCTTCGCCTCGATCCGATCGCGGGCGCTGACTTGGCGCCGCAGCGTATCGAGTTCGAGCGTGAGGTGGCGTTTATCGAGCGCGCGCTGCGCGACGTCCGCCAAATGCTCCGACGAAAACGGCTTTTCGATGAAATCGTAGGCGCCGCGCTTCATCGCTTCGACGGCCATGGAGATATCGCCGTGGCCCGTCACGAGGATGACGGGCAAATCGGCATCGATCGCCCGCACCTGTTCGAGCAGCGCGAATCCGTCGATACCCGGTAACCGCACGTCGGTGACGACGATCCCCGGAAAGCCGAGGCGAATCTGCCGCAGCGCGTGCTCGGCGCGCTCGAACGCCTGTACGTCGATACCGCGCAGCTGCAAGGCCTGAACGCCGCCGAGCCTGACGGCCGGCTCGTCCTCGACGAGCAAGACCTTGAGCCCATCGTGTTCGCTGTGCGCGTGCGTCATCTCGGTTCCTCGTAGGCGGCGCCATGACCGGCGCGGTTCGTATCGGATTGGGGGTGTTCGGCGCTCGTCTCGCCCGGGGCGCGACGTAGACGCAATATGAACGACGCGCCGCCGGCCGCGGCGGGGGCATCCGCTTTCAGCGTGCCGCCGAGCTCGCGCATGATGCCCGCGGAGATGGCCAGGCCAAGCCCCAGGCCGGCCCCAGGCGGCTTGGTCGTGAAAAACGGCTCGAACAGCCGTTCGCGCGCGGCCTCTAGGATGCCTGCGCCGGTATCGGAGACGACGATTTCGACCCACGTATCGTCCTCGGCATCGGCTCGCACGGCGATCGAGAGTTTCCGCACCGGGCACCCAAGCATCGCATCGAGCGCATTGGTCAGGAGGTTCACGAGTACTTGTTCGAGACGGTTCGCATCGGCGAGGACGATGAGCGCCGTCTGCGCGCGCCCCGAGTCGTCTCGGTCGCGCACGACCTCGACCTCTTCCTTTCGTAACCGCGGTTCGACGAGAAACAATGCATTGGCGAGCGTGCGTTCGACTGCCACCGGCACGCGTTCGGCCGGCGCCTTGCGCGAAAAGCGCCGCAATTGCGCCGTGATCTTCCCCATGCGCTCGATGAGCCCGGCGATCACGCGCAAGTTGTCCTCGGCCTCGTGTTGCCGCCCCCGTTGCAGAAACAGCAGCGCATTGTCCGATAGCGTGCGCAGCGCGGCGAGCGGTTGATTGAGTTCGTGTGTGATGCCGGCGGACATTTGACCGATCAGCGCCATCTTGCCCGCTTGCACGAGTTCTTCGAGTGTCGCCTTCAGCGTGGCTTCGGTGCGTTTGTGCTGCACGATCTCGTTGCGCAGGTTCTTGTTGGCCCGCGCGAGCGCCCCTGTGCGCCGCGCTACCTTGCGCTCGAGTTCGTCGTTCATCCGCTCCAGCGTTTCGCGCATCGCAAGCCGCTGTGCGATCGCACGGCGCCGCTGCAACACGTAGAGCGTGCCGATCATGGCCAGCGAGAGGCCGAGCGCCGCGACGAGCGCCGCGTAGCGCGCGCTCTTGCGGGCCGGCGCGATATCGGTCAACGACATGATGCGCCAATCGGTGCCCGCCACGGTCCGGCTCACGACGACGAAATCGATCGCGCGCTGCTCGTGCGCGGTGCCGCCGAGCAGCGAGTTGGGCGGCGATACGCAATCGATTTCTGCGTTTGACGTGAGCCGGCGGCGCGATACGAGCCCAATGTCCGCGAGTGCGCCGGGGCCGCCGTACTGGCGTTTTGCATCGATGCGCGCACGAGCGGCGGCGGAAAGCGGGTGCAACGTGCGGTATTTCCAGCCGGCGAAGGACGACAGAAACACGACGCCGTTGGCATCGGCGACGAGCACCGTTTCGTCGCCGCGTTTCCAGAGCGCTTCCATCGAGTCCAAGCTGATCTTGGTGGCCACGACGCCGAGCTCGCGCCCGCCCGCGCCGATACGCGCGGCGTAGAAGTAGCCGGGCAGACGGCTCGTCGATCCGAGGCCGTAGAAACGGCCGGTGCCGTTGTGCAGGGCGTCGATGAAATACGGACGATACGAAAAATTCTGCCCGACGAAACTCACGGGCTGATCCCAGTTGCTAGCCGCAAGCGTGGTGCCGCTTAGGTCGAGCACATAGATCGCGGCGGCCTGCGAATCGGTCGTGACGTCCGCGAGATAGCGATTGACGCGGGCGGTCAGCACCGGATCGGTGGGATGGCGAAGCAGGTCCGCGATGTCGGGGTTCAGACTCAGCAAAGCCGGCAGGTAGTCGTAGCGCGTGAGCTCGCCTCTGAGCGTGCTTTCGTCGACATCGAGCCGATGCGCCGCGCGTTCGATGATCGCGCCGATTTCGGCGCGCTGTGCGTAGCGATACGCCGTCCAAGCACCGGCCGCGACGAGCGCGGCGAACGCGAGCGCCTTCACCGTTTGGGAAGGAGTCGGGAGGTGCGAGACGATGCGCAACGGCCAACGCAGCGGTCGCGGCGAGGGCGCGCCGGGCCTGACTGAAGTCATGGAAAAGCGCTTCGGGCTAAGAGGCTACTGCCGGAAGCGCGCAGTTTAACGAATCCGGTGCGACTCGGCGATGAGGGTAAGCAGGGGCGGCTGGAAGTGCGTATCCGATGGGCACCCCTTGGAAGCCGTACGGCGTTTCGGCCGTCAAGCTAGGCTCGATTTAGTCGGCTTGATCGGCCATTGCGTCTTGGACGCGATGACGCTTATCGATCAATTCATAACCTTTCAAAAACTCTCAACAATTGCAAAAACCCCATTTAGTGGGATTTTTCAGACAAAAGATTGCCAGTATTTGATTGATCAACGAGAATCCCACGAAAGCTGCCGGTATCGGTACCAGTCTCACAGTTACAGATGGTGCTCGTACCTCGAGAATGCCGCGCAGCGATATGGGCCGGGCCGCCCATGACTAAGATCCCGGAAGGTACATCCCGCACTTGTCGAGGCACGATAACGATGGACAGCTCGATTTACGGAATTTACGGAAGTAGGCAAACGTTTGACTTGTCCTGCACAGGGTGTGGGCGGTGCCCTGTCGCTGGTGCTCAAGGCGCCGTCGACGAGCGATAGGCGGGGCGTTCGGGCCGGTTTTTCTGTTGTTCTTGTAGTGCGTTTAGTGCGTCCGGGGCGCTAGCCTCAACTGAACAAGCTCGATTTCCGATCGGATAGTTAGTTCTACTAACTAGATGAGGGCGGCTTTTTGTTCGAAATCGTCTAAGCAAGGTCGATTCCCATTCGAATTTCAATCGTCATCGATTGAATGACGTTGGGATGACGAGGCTTGCGTGAATGGTTTTGGGCGGCATCGCCGGCGGTTGCGACCGCGTTCTTTGCGCTTGTTCGAATTCAATGACAATCGTGTGGAACAAAAATGAACAAGTCATTTAAAACGATCTGGAACGAAGCGCTCGGCGCCTGGGTGGCGGCATCCGAGCTGGACCGGGCAATGGGCAAGCGTGGAACCGCCGCGGTACGCGCGCTTGCTCCTCGAGCCGACGGCCGGACCGGCGCCGGCAGGTCCATGACGCTGATCGCCGCCGCCGTGGCGCTTTGGGGCGCCGCTGCCCCTGAGCACGCGCATGCGCAATACAACGCCGGTACCGGCTCCGTTGCCAGCGCGGGCAACGCCGCTGCGGTCGGTATTTCGGCGACGGCCTCGGCGGTCAACGCATCGGCGTTCGGCAACTTCGTTACCGCAAGCGGAACAAGCTCTGTTGCGATCGGCGCCTTTAGCGGTGCGGGAAATTATGCCGTCGCGATCGGTAATTCGGCACAGGCGACGCAAAGCGGGGCGGTGGCAATGGGAAGCGGGGCGAGCGCGACCGGCGTCAGCGCTACCGCGATCGCCAATGGCTCCACGGCGTCGGGTCAGCAATCGGCGGCCTACGGTTGGGGATCTCTTGCCTCCGGGGCGTTCGCGACCGCGCTGGGCAATCAAGCGACGGCAAGCAATACTGCCGCAGTGGCTTTCGGTAATTTATCGACGAGTTCGGCCGCCGCCGCGGTGGCGTTGGGAAGCGGCGCCTTTTCAAGCGGAGTGTCTGCCATTGCGCTGGGTGTGAATAGCGGCGCGGCAGGCTTGGCCTCCATCGCCATCGGCGCGGGGGGAACGGCCGGCGTTCCGGGATCGGGGACTCAAGCTTCGGGTGACAAATCCATCGCGCTCGGGTTCAACACCATCGCCAGCGGTATCTATGCCGCTGCGTTGGGGCAGTTGGCAACGGCTTCCGGCACAAGTTCGGTGTCCATCGGCGTTAACTCGACGGCATCGGCGCAGTTCGGTGTTGCCCTGGGCAATCTTGCACAGGCGACCAACACCTCCTCGACGGCGTTGGGTGCCGGCGCGACAGCCTCGGGTAGCGGCTCGGCCGCGCTCGGCATCAACGCCGCGGCAACAGCGGGCGATGCGCTTGCCGCAGGGGCAAGTGCCGCCGCGTCGGCGAACCAGGCCGTCGCGCTCGGTGCGGCCAGCACGGCAAGCGGCATCGACGGCGTCGCCCTTGGCGTGTCCTCCACGGCGAGTGCGCTCAATGCAATAGCACTTGGGCCTACGTCCACGGCCTCGGGCACCGGATCGACCGCGATCGGAAACGCATCCAAGGCGCTGGCCGCCTCGACGCTCGCGATCGGAGACGCGAACACCGTCGCCGCGGCCGCGGGAACGGGTTCCATCGCAGGCGGGCACGGCTCGCAAGTGACGAGCGGCACGGGCGCCGTCGCCCTTGGCCAGGCCCAAACCGCAAGCGGCAACGGCGCGGTCGCGATCGGCGATCCTGGCTCGGCGATCGGTACGGGTGCCGTCGAATTAGGCTCGAACAATATCGCCAACGGCAACGGTACGGTCGCCATCGGCAATAGCAACAACGCGCAGGGTCAAGGTTCGGTTGCGCTGGGCAACGCTTCGAGCGCGGCAGCGGCCGGAGGTATCGCGCTCGGGGCGAGCGCGCTTGCAAGCGCGGGTAACGGCGTCGCACTCGGTTCAGGCGCCGTGGCAACGAACGCTAACGACGTCGCATTGGGCGCCGGTTCGACGACGGCAGCCGCGAACCCGACGCCTACGGGCTCCGTCGCCGGCAGCACGGTCAACTTCGCCGGCGGCAATCCGACAAGCGTCGTCAGCGTGGGCACGAGTACCGCGCCGAGGCAGGTCACCAACGTAGCCGCGGGGCAGATCAACGGTTCGAGCTTGGACGCGATCAATGGGTCGCAGCTTTTTGCGACCAATCAAGCGGTCACCACGGTCTCGACCGCGCTGACCGGCTTGACGACTTCGTTCAATACGCTTAACAGCGACGCGGTCAAATACGACATGACCGGCGGCACGGTCAATTACAACAGCGTCACGCTGAATCCGGGCGGTTCGTCCACGCAAATTCACAACCTTGCGCCGGGCGCACTGACGTCGACGAGTACCGATGCGATCAACGGATCGCAACTGTTTGCGACGAATCAAAACGTCACGAACCTCGCGACGACAGTCAATAACATCCAGAACGGCGCGGGCATTAAATACTTCCATGCCGATTCCACTGCCGCCGATAGCCAAGCAACGGGTACCGATAGCGTTGCGATCGGCCCGCTTGCGGTGGCAAGCGGCACCGATAGTCTTGCCGCAGGCAACGCTGCGCAAGCGTCCGGGGCGGGCGCGCTAGCGTTGGGCAACAACGCGCGTGCGAGCGCGGCGAACTCGATCGCACTTGGTGCGAACGCAACGACGACGGCCAGCCTTGGGCAGGCCGCTTACAACCCGGGTACGGCTGCCTTGGCAGGTACCGCCCCGGTGGGGGAACTATCCGTCGGCTCGGCCGGAAACGAGCGGCGCGTGACGAATGTCGCCGCGGGCGCCGCGCCGACCGATGCGGTCAACGTGAGTCAATTGCAATCGCTGCAATCGCAACTGACTCAAACGCAAAGCGATGCACTGCTGTGGGATCCCGCCGCCAACGGCGGGACCGGTGCGTACAACGCCAATCACGCGGGAAGCGGGCCGAACAAAATCACAAACGTTGGACCGGGCGCGTTGACGTCGACGAGTACCGATGCGGTCAACGGCTCGCAACTGTTCGCGACGAATCAAAACGTCACGAATCTGACGACCGCCTTGGGTACGACGAACCAGAACGTCACGAATTTGACGACCGCCTTGGGCACGACGAACCAGAACGTCACGAATCTGACGACCGCCCTAGGTACGACGAATCAAAACGTCACGAATCTTGCGACCACCGTCAACAACATCGAGAGCGGCGCCGGCATCAAGTACTTCCACGCCGATTCGACAGCCGCCGACAGTCAGGCCACCGGGACCGACAGCGTAGCGATCGGCCCGCTGGCTGTCGCGAGTGGGACAGATAGTCTCGCGGCGGCGAACGGTGCCCAAGCGCAAGCCGCGAATGCGACGGCTCTCGGCTCGCTCTCGACCGTTTCGGTCGCGGGCGGGGTCGCCATCGGCTCAGGGTCGATCTCGAACCGGACGGTGGCTTCCTCGCAGGGTTCGATCGCGGCGGGGAGCCACTCGATTCCGTTCAACACGACCGATGCCACGTTGCTCGGGGCGGTCTCCTTCGGCAATTCGGCGGCGGGCAGTCAAAGCTATCGGCAATTGACCAACGTAGCGGACGGCACTGGGCAGAGCGACGCCGTAACGGTGCGGCAGCTTGCCGGTGCGCTTCAGGCCTTCTCGGCTACGCCGACCGCATACTTTCACGCGAATTCGGCGGCAGCCGATTCGCTCGCGGTCGGTTCGCAATCGATCGCCGTAGGCCCGACGACCGTGGTCAACGGCGACAACGGCGTCGGCATCGGCAACGGAGCGATCGTCAGTATCGGTGCGCCCGGCGGCGTGGCCATCGGTGAAGCCGCGAATTCGGGCCAAGCGGATGCGATCGCGCTAGGCAGCGGATCAAAGGCGAACGGCGCACAGTCGATCGCACAAGGAGCGAACGCGAACGCCGTACTGGCAGGTGCTGTCGCGATCGGCTCCGGCGCAACGAGCAGCGCGGTGGACGCGATCGCGTTCGGCGCGGGGGCAAACGCCACCAATGCCGACGCCCTCGCGCTCGGCAGCAATGCGCACGCGAGCGCGGCGAACTCCGTGGCGCTCGGCGCAAACGCGACAACTATGGCGAACCTCGGGCAGGCTGCGTACAACCCCGGTACGGCTGCCTTGTCAGGCACGACGCCGGTCGGCGAAGTGTCCGTCGGTTCGGCCGGCAACGAGCGGCGCGTGACCAATGTCGCCGCAGGCGCCGCGCCGACAGATGCCGTCAACGTGAGCCAATTGCAATCGGTCGAGACCCAAGTCACCCAGGTACGAAACGACGCGCTATCGTGGGATCCGACCGCCAATGGCGGGACCGGTGCATACAACGCCGATCACGGGGGAAGCGGCCCGAACAAAATCACGAACGTAGCGCCGGGCGCCCTAAGCGCGACGAGTACCGATGCGGTCAACGGTTCGCAACTTTTCGTGACGAACCAAAACGTCAGCAATCTTGCGACCTCGTTGACCGACATTCAGAACGGCGCGGGTATCAAGTACTTCCACGCAGACTCGATCGCGGCCGATAGCCAGGCCACAGGGACCGACAGCGTGGCGATCGGCCCGCTGGCCGTGGCAAGTGGCGCGGACAGCCTGGCGGCCGCGAACGGCGCGCAGGCTCAAGCCGCAAATGCGATAGCCCTCGGCTCGCTCTCGACGGTGTCGGTCGCGGGCGGCGTGGCGATCGGTTCGGGCTCGATCTCGAACCGGACGGTGGCCTCCTCGCAGGGTTCGATCGCGGCCGGCAGCCACGCGATTCCGTTCAACACGACCGATGCCACGTTGCTCGGCGCGGTCTCTTTCGGCAATTCGGCGGCCGGCAGCCAAACCTATCGACAATTGACCAACGTAGCCGACGGCACCGGACAGAACGATGCGGTAACCGTGCGGCAGTTGTCCGGCGCGCTTCAATCGTTCTCGGTCACGCCGACGATGTACTTTCATGCGAACTCGACGGCGGCGGACTCGCTGGCCGTGGGATCGCAATCGATCGCCGTGGGACCGACGACGGTCGTCAACGGCGACGACGGTGTCGGCATCGGCAACGGCGCCATCGTCGGGCAAAACGCGCCCGGCGGGATAGCGATCGGCGAGGGCGCGAATTCGGGACAGGCCGACGCGCTCGCGTTAGGGAGCGGATCGAAGGCGAACGGCGCGCAGTCGATCGCGCAAGGAGCGAACGCGAGCGCGGCGCTTGCCGGCGGCATCGCGATCGGCTCCGGGGCGGCAAGCACGGCCGTCGATGCACTTGCCCTGGGCGCGGGGGCGAGCGCAACGTTCGCGAACAGCGTCGCACTAGGCGCGGGTTCGTCGACGACGATCGGCGCATTGACCAATTACATCGCATACGGATTGAGTAGCCCGCAAACGTCGATGGGCGAGGTCAACGTCGGCGGACGCCAGATTACCGGCCTGGCCGCGGGGCGCCTCGGTACCGATGCGGTCAACGTCTCGCAGCTACAGGCGGTTCAGCAGCAGTTGACCGCATTGATCGGCAAGGGGGGAACCTTTACTTCGAGCACGGGCACCGCGCCGCCATCGCCGACCGGCTCGAACTCTTCCGCGGGCGGCACCGGCGCGGTGGCCTCGGGCTCCAGCAGCACCGCCATCGGCAACAACTCGCAGGCGAGCGGTACCGGCACGACTGCGCTTGGCGTCGGCGCGAGCGCGACCGGCAGCGGGTCGACGGCAATCGGCTCCGGCAGCAACGACGGAGGACGTTCGGACGTCGTGGCCGTGGGCTCGAATACGTCCACCCGGCAAATCATCAACGTTCAAGCCGGTACTGCGGCCAACGATGCCGTCAACGTGCAGCAGTTGAACAACACGTTGACGCAAGCGAACAGCTACACCGATAACCAGATCGCCGGACTGCGCGGCAATCTCGATTCGTACCGGCACGATGCCGACGGAGGCGTTGCGACCGCGATGGCGGTCGCGGGCTTGCCTCAGCCGACGGGGCCGGGCCGGAGCATGGTGGCGATCGCGGGCAGCGTCTATCGCGGGCAGTCGGGGCAGGCGCTCGGCGTCTCGACGATCTCGGAGAACGATCACTGGGTGTACAAGGCGGCCGTGTCGACGAATACGCGCGGCAGCTACGGCGCCGTGGTTGGAGCGGGATACCAATGGTGATGCGCGAGCGGCGATGGAGCCGCTGGGCGGACCGGGTGATCAGTCGCGTGCGTCCCCGTCGCCCTTGCGATACGACGTCAATCAATTCGAGGTCCTAAACACTATGAACAAGCGATTTGCCACGACTTGCCTCGTTGCGTTGTCATGCATGACCGGCCTCGCGGCGTGCGTCGGTCCGACCGATACTTCGTTTCCGCGGAAAGATATGGCCACGACATCCGCGGGCTCGTTCCCGAACGTGGAGAACTTGCGGACGATCGATCTCGGCATGACCAAGAATCAGGTTTATCCGTTGATCGGTGCGCCGCATTTTCATGAGAGCGTCTTTCGTGTGCGCGTCTGGAACTACCTGTTTCACTTCCGCTCCGGCAACGACACGGTGACGTGCGAATACCAGATCCAGTTCGACGATAGCGGCCGCATTGCGCGTACGCGTTGGGACGATCCGGCGTGCGAGCGGTTCGCGCCTGCTAAGATCGCAGCCGACGCCGAGACGGCCGGCACCACGGAGAAGCTTCAATGAAGGGAATGGCAGGTACATGTCGGCTGGCCGCGAACGATCTCTGCCGATCTTCCGTCCGTGTCCGGTGAACGAGACGAAGCCGTGCCGTCGGGGCAAGTCCGCGTGAGTCCGGCAACGGTCGATGCTTGTGCGCAATGGACGGCATTTCGCGACTACGCGGATGCCGGGGCGTTGATCGAAGCATTCGAGCTCGTCGCCGGCTGGTTGGCGCAGTCGCCGGACGATGTCGATGCCGCCACGGCCCAAGCCGAATTGCTGCGCTTGTGCGGACGCTACGAGCAGGCGCAAGCGTGGCTCGATCGCGCAATCTTGGCGGCGCCCGCACATGCCCCGGCTTGGGTTGAGGCGGCGCGCGTGGCGATGCGAATGGGCGCAACGGAACGTGCGCTCGAGTGCTTCGAGCGTGCGCATCGCGCGGCTCCGCATAGTACGGACGGGCTCGCGGAGTGGGCGGCGCTCGCGCACTCGATCGCGCGCGTGGACATCGGCGTCGCCGTGGCGACGCGATGGTGCGAGCTCGCGCCGGCGCATGCGGATGCCTGGTTCTCGCTCGGTCTCGCTCAACAGCAGGCCGGCGCGCTTGATGCGGCGCTCAACGCGTATGAGCGGGCCGTGTCGATCGATACCGATTTGCCGATGCTGCGCAATAACCTCGCTGCGCTGCATTACAACCGGGGCGACTATCGGGCGGCGTTGGCGCTGGGTATGCAGGCGCTGCGGGCCGAGCCCGATCATCACCTGGCATGGACGAATCTCGCTAACGTATGGCTCAGATTGCACGAGCCGGACAAAGCGTTGATCGCCGCGCGGCGGGCCTGCACCTTGGCGCCGGAATTCGGCCTCGCGCAACTCGCATTGAGCAATGCAGCTCGCGAATCGCAGCAATGGAGCGAGGCATTCGATGCCGTCGTGCGGGCCGCGAAGTTGCCGGGCGCCGAGCCGAAAATCCAGTTCTCCGTCGCAATGCTGCAATTGATGCAAGGCGACTGGCGCAACGGGTGGATCAATTTCGAAGCACGCTGGCGTGGTTCGCCGGAACTCGACCACGTCCAGGGCTTTTGCCCAGAACGGCGTTGGCACGGCGAAGCGCTTGCCGGAAAAACGCTGCTTGTATGGGGCGAACAAGGGCACGGCGACGCGATTCAATTCGTTCGTTTTTTGCCGCAGCTCATCGAGCAAGTCCGCAGTGCCGGGGGCAAGCTCATCTGCTGTTGCTTCCCCCCGCTCTACACGCTGTTCAAGCGGAGCCTGGCATCGTATGAGATCGAGGTTTTGCCGAGCGACGTGCCGCGTTTGCCGCCGTTCGACTATCAGCTACCGCTGGCGAGCCTGCCGTTGGCGCTCGGGGTCACGCTCGAATCGCTTGCGGCGCCGGCGTTCTACCTGATCGCGGATGCGGCTAGCGTTGCACGCTGGCGCGACGAGACGCATCGAGGCGAGCGACTCAAAGTGGGGCTGGTATGGACCGGCAGCCGGAACCATCAACGCAATCCGTTGCGGGCGATCGAACCCGAGCGTTATGCCGAAGTCCTGCGGACGATTCCGGGTATCGATTGGTACAGTTTGCAGCCGGGCGCTGGCGAGGACGTCGAGCGCATTACGCGTGCGGGTTTGCCGATTATCGATCGAACGAGCGAGTTGACGAGTTTCGACGATACGGCCGCGCTCGTTTGTGCGCTCGATGTGGTCGTGACCGTGTGCACGTCCGTGGCGCATTTGGCGGCCGCATTGGGTAAGCCCACTTGGTTGCTGCTCGACGTGAATCCGCACTGGGTGTGGATGACCGCGCGCGCGGATAGCCCGTGGTATCCAAGCGTGAGGCTCTATCGTCAGCATCGCCATCGAGATTGGACGACGCCGCTCGATGCGGTGGCCACGGACCTGCGGCAGGCGGCGGCATGTATGAGCGGCGCGCGGCGGGTCGACGATCCGGCGAGTTAGCGAAACGCCGTTGCAACCGCCCGCGCGACGATGAGCATGCCTATCGCCATGATCGCGGCTCCCACGCCGCGTGCCGTGCGTCCATCCGCGGGCACGAGGCGCTCGACGGTCATAGCTACCGTCGCCGCGGCCATCGCCATCCAATCCATGATGCCGATCGCCAGTACGACGGCCATGAGGTTGGCGCAGCAATAGCCTTCGTGCAGGGCCAGCCGGAGCCCGAACTGACATGCGGCTCGAATGGTGCGGATTGGGCCGAGGTCATCGAGCCGCACCGCGGGCCGGCACTTCACGCGACGCCGGCTCGACGCCGCGCACTGGGCGACGCCCGCGACGACGAGTGCGATGCCCGACGATAGGGGCACCGCGCGTGCCAGCGCGCCTGCGTACGGCAGCTCGATTTCTAGCGCATTGCCTACGCAAAACACGAGCGTGCCGGCGAGCGCCCACGCCGATAGATAACAGGTACCGGCGAGCAGCGACGGCCACGCAAGACGCACCATTCGGCATGCCAGCCAGCACCGCCGCCATTGCGGTGTCGACGAAGGCAGCATCATCGTAACCATCATCACGGTCCACATCTGCGCGAATGCCGCGGCGGCGGCAAGCCATGTCTGCCCGCACATCGGCGCCCAGACCGACGACATCGACCATCCGCCCGGCATCGGCGTCTCGCCCATCGCGGCCATCGATCGGCATGACGCTATCGTTGCGGCAGCGGTCACACTGAATAGGAAGCCGAGCAGGGCGTCGAATCTTGCGCTCGCGTCGGGCCACGCTCGCGAGCACCGCGGCGCGCCAATCTCAGTCGTGCCCATACTCGTCGTGCCGTTTCCACCACACGCCGGTCTCGTTGCGGCCGAGCGGCGCGCGATCGAGCCATGCATACATGCCCCACATCGCATCGAGGCCGCGGGCATAGGTCGAGTACGTGTGATAGACCACGCCGTCCTCAAGGACGAACGCACTCATCCCAGGTCTGTCTCTCGCGTAGGTTTTCGCATCCGTTCCGCAGCTACGAGCGAATTGTTCGACCGGGGCCGGTGCCGGGTCGGCGTCCATGGCGTGGCTGCCGCGCTGATAGTTGTATTCGACCTCGCCGTCGCGCTGCTGCATCGGCGTGAACGATACGTTGAAGTCGAAATTGAAATCGTTGTCTCCGGAACTGGCCCACGGAAACGTCCATCCCATGCGCCGCTTATACGATTGCAGCTTTTCGAGCGAGGCGCGCGAGACGGCCGTCAGCGTCACGTCGTGCTGCGCCAAATGCACGCTAAAGCCGTTGAACGAATCGGCGATCGACGAGCACGAAGGGCATCCCGCTTGGTAGTCGGGGCCGAACATGAAGTGATAGACGATCAGTTGCGAACGTCCGTCGAATAGATCGGCGAGCGACGCGGGGCCTCGCTCCGTGTCGAACCGATAGGCTTTGTCCACGCGCACCCAAGGCAAGGCTTGCCGCTGCCGGGCGAGTTCGTCGCCGCGTCGCGTGAGCGCCTTCTCGGCTTGCAGCAATTGAAGGCGTGCGTCCAGCCATTGCTCGCGCGTTCCTGTTGCATGTGTCGTCATCGTTTTCTCCGTTGAATGAGGGGTAGCAACGGCTGCGCATCGGTTGATGCGATCCCGCCTTGCCATCCGCATGTCTCGAGATGGCACGTGCTAGATTAGTGACCGGCACCCATCCGGGGGGAGTGACAAATATGGCGGGATTCGCATGGATGCGTTGATTGCGTCCGCCGCGCGCGCCCTTGCGATGGGCGATGCACTCGGCGCCTTGAATCGCATTGCGCTGCGCGAGGACCCGCCGGCGCTGGCGTTGCGCGGCATTGCGATGGCGCAGCTTGGCGAACTGGTGCGCGCGAAGGTATTGCTGCGCCGCGCCGCGCGCGCATTCGGGAGCGACGATCCGCTGGCGCGTGCGCGCTGCGTCGTGGCCGAAGCCGAAGTGGCGTTGGCCGCTCGCGATTTGAACGGGCCTCGAAAATCGCTCGGCGCGGCTCACGCGGCACTCGACGCAGCCGGCGATCGAATCAACGCCGCGCATGCGCGTTGCCTAGAGGCGCGATGTCTACTGTTGATGGGATTGCCCGACCAAGCGCAACAGACACTGGCGATCGATGCGGCGGCCACTCTGCCTGCGGCGCTGCGAGCGGCGCGCGCCCTGGTGGCGGCGGGCATCGCGCTGCGCCGTCTGCACGCCGCGCAAGCGCGCGCCGCGTTGCGCCGTGCCGAGCAAGCCGCGCGCGAATCGGGCATCGCCGCCCTGATCGCCGAGGTGGACCGGGCGACGCATTCGCTCGCGGCGCCGGCCGCACGCGTGATCGCCCGAGGTCGTGCACGCCCCGTGACGCTCGAGCAAGCGCAAGCGCTGTCGTCGCCCCATCGATTGATCGTCGACGGATGTCGCTACGCTGTCCGCGTGGCCGACACGAGCATTTCTCTCGCCTCGCGTCCGGTGTTGTTTACGCTCGCCTGCCTGCTGGGCGAGGCGTGGCCCGAGGATGTGCCGAGACAGGCGCTAATCGCCGGCGCCTTCCGCGCCAAAGCGATCGACGAGTCGCATCGCGCGCGCCTGCGCGTCGAGATCGGCCGCTTGCGCGCACAGCTACGCCCGATGGCCGACGTCACGGCGACGAAGCGCGGATTCGCATTGATGCCGACGCTCGCATCCGAAGTCATCGTGCTCGCACGGCCGGTCGACGAGAAACACGCGGCCGTGCTGGCGCTGCTCGACGACGGCGAGTCGTGGTCGAGTTCGGCGCTTGCGCTCGCGTTGGGGGCGAGTCAACGCTCGGTGCAGCGCGCGCTCGATGCGCTGGCCTCGGCCGGCAAGATCCAATCGGTGGGGGCGGGGCGTACGCGGCGCTGGATGCTGCCGGCCGTCATCGGTTTCGCGACGACATTGTTACTCCCCACGCCGTGGACAAACGAATAGGATGGCCGTCATGAAGCGATCGAATGCCGAAATCCTGAATGAGTTCGGGCCGCTGCCGGGCGTCGGTAACGTGGCCGGCGTGACCTATGACGGTGAGCAAGTCTGGTGTGCCGCCGGCGATAAGCTGTGCTCGCTCGATCCCGCGAGCGGTCAATTGGGGCGCTCGCTCGACGTTCCCGCGTCGGCGGGTACTGCCTTCGACGGCAAGCACTTGTTTCAGCTTGCCGGCGACGTCATTCGTCGGATCGATGCTGCGACGGGACAGGTGCTTGCGACGATAGCGACGCCGCCCGGCGGCGGGTTTTCGGGGCTCGCCTGGGCCGAAGGATTCTTGTGGATCGCGCAGTACGGCACGCGCAAGATCCACCAGCTCGATCCGCAAACCGGTGCCGCGCTGCGCACGATCGAATCGAACCGGTTCGTGACGGGCGTCACTTGGGTGGACGGCGAATTGTGGCACGGCACGTGGGAAGACGACCGTAGCGAAATCCGGCACGTGGATCCGCGATCGGGCGAGGTGATCGAAGCGCTCATCATGCCGGACGGCATGATCGTGTCGGGGCTAGAGTCGGACGGCGGCGATCGCTTCTTCTGCGGTGGCGGCACGAGCGCGAAGGTGAGAACGGTGCGCCGTCCGGCGCGCCGGGCCAAAGCCGAGGGTGCGTCGCCGGTTGCGAGCGACGCACCGAACGAGTGATCGGTGGGCCGCGTGCCGGAGCGCCTATCTAGGGCTCCTAACTAGTTTTGACCTCGCCCGCTCATGATCCGCTGGATGAGCGCTTGGCGCTCTGCACCCGGATCCTCGATCGTATGCGTGTCCAGCGCGATCACTTGGCGGGTGATCCCATCGCGACCGAGCTGCACGGCGGGCCAATTCGGCGCCGTCTGCCGATTCGTCGAACGCCAAACCTTGGTGAAGTTCGCCTGCTTATCGATGTGGCCGTTAGGATTGCCGGTTTTGACGAACTGTTCGATGTACCCGGAGAAGATCCGCGCGACCGCGTGATCGTCGTTCGTCCATGGGTAGCGCCCGTCTTGATCGAGATTGCCGAGCGCATAGACGATTTCCGATCGATGCGGCGCGCCGGTGCTCGCGGCAGGCTCGTACTCGGCATCCTTGGCCGCGCGGACAATGGGCGGCGGACGGCGATGCGTGAACAAATAGAAGTAGACGGGCGCGCGACCCGTCTGCCGATGCAGGTCCATCCAACGCCAAGTGCTGTGGCCCATCGTCAGGTCGTTCGCAAGCACGGACGCCGACCGGGTGATTCCTTCCGCATCGCTGCCCGGGTAGAACTTGCGGGCTTCGGACGTGTCGTTGCCGAAGACCGCTTGCAAGATGACCGACCAGTTTTCCTCCGTCAACTCGAACGGCCCCGATACGGTTCGGAAGTGACTTTCCTGGGAGTTCGAGCCGACGAGCAGCGGCACCGGCGTTTGACCGCCCGCTCCGAAGATCGCCTCGGGCGTATCGGTTAAGAAATGGCCGTCGATCGTGGGCCAGAAGATCAACGCGGGTTGGTTTGGGCGCTCCGTCGCTTGTTGCAGTTTTTCGGCGGGCATCGCACGCAACGCCTGGAGCGAATCCGCCCCGGCCTGTTCCGAGAACGTTCGCGCAACGCGCTCCGCTTTCTCGCGTCGCCAAAAGGCATTGGGTGTGAACGCGCCGCCGCTTTCGCCGATCGCGCGAGCAAAGAGACCGCGCGAGGTCGGCGAGGCCATATGTGCGCTGACGGCCATTGCGCCCGTCGTCTCGCCGCCGATCGTCACCTGCTCGGGGTTGCCGCCGAAGCGTGCGATGTTCTCGCGCACCCAGCGCAAGGCCGCTTGCTGATCGAGCAGCCCATAGTTGCCCGTGGCGCCGGCGCCGCCCTCAATCCTCGCGTCGGGGTGCATCATGAATCCGAATGCGCCGAGCCGATAGTTGATCGTCACGACGATCATCCTGCGCGCCGCGAGGTGCGCGCCGTCGTAGCGCGGCTCCGATCCGTCGCCGAACGCAAAGCCGCCGCCGTGGAAATACACGAGCACGGGAAGCTTGCCGTCCGCGCTCGTAGCCGGCGCCCAGACGTTCAGATACAGACAGTCCTCGCTCATCCGCTGCGAGCGGAACGTGAGGCCGGGCATCTCCCCTTGCATGCAACGGGGCGCGAAGTGCTTAGCCGTGCGCACGCCGCTCCAGCGAGCCAGCGGTTGCGGCGCGTGCCAGCGAAGCGGGCCGACCGGCGGCGCGGCGTACGGGATGCCGCGAAAGACGTTCAGTTGATGGATGCCGCTCATGGCGCGATCGCCGGCGACGGTGCCTTGGGCGAGTTCGACTTGCGGCGGCTGCATGACCGGCGCCGTGGCGGCGGCGATCGGGAACGAGCACAGCAGCGTCAGAGCCGATGCCGCGACGCGCGTTCGCGATGATGGCCTGATCGTGAATGATCGGTTCATGGTTTGCCCCTTTTGGGTTGATCGATACGGACTAGCGGTTGTCCACCGGACGGTGGGCCAGTCGATCTTCGTCCCAGGTCGGGGATCGCGCGCCGCGTCGGCTAAAAAGCCGGACGCATTGCCGTGCGCGACGCCGCTGTTATGCCGATACGTCTCGCTGCCGCAGCGACGCCAACTGCGTATAGTGCTTTTCGGCCCAGAGCCATACGCCGCAAAACGCGGCGCATAGGCTGTGGCCGAGTTCGGTCAGTTGATATTCGACGCGCGGCGGCACTTCGGGATAGACGGTGCGCGTCACGAACCCGTCCTCTTCGAGCTGACGCAACGTCTTCGTCAGCATGCGCTGGCTAATGCCGCCGACGAGCTCGCCGATCCGCGTAAAACGCAGCACGCCGTTTTGCGCGAGCACTTCGAGTACGCACATCGTCCACTTGTCGGCAATACGACCGATCACTTCCATGACGACGTTGTCGAGCTCCGGGGTGGAGCGTTCGCCCGTCGGCGATTCGAAAACGACCGCGCGCCCGGCAACGGGAGGTTTTGCTTTGGGCATATCCTTGATCCGATCCAATACTTACTTAGATGTGCGTACAGCACATTATGGTGCCTACTTCCTAACTGAGAGTATTGTGATTACTCTTGCTTCCGTCAATCGAAAATCGTCAACGGAAGGAGAAAGATCATGCAAGTGACTGGAAACACGATTCTCATCACGGGCGGGGGCTCCGGCATCGGGCGTGCGTTGGCCGAGGCATTTCACCGTCGCGGCAACGAGGTCATCGTAGCGGGGCGTCGAGAGCAAGCGCTGCGTGAGGTGGCCGATGCGAATCCGGGAATGAAGACCGCGGTCCTCGACGTGCAAGACGCGAAGAGCATCGAAGCGTTTGCCGCGCGTATGGCCGAGCAATTCCCGACGCTCAATGTCGTCATCAACAACGCCGGCATCATGCAACTCGAAAACTGGCGAGCCGACCACGTCGATCTCACGACTGCCGAGGCGACGATCACGACGAACCTGCTTGCGCCGATTCGCTTGTCCGCGGCGTTGCTGCCGCAGCTCAAGCGTCAGGCGCGCTCGACCATCGTGACGGTCACGTCGGGCTTGGCGTTTCTGACGCTCGCGCATACGCCGGCTTACAGCGCGACGAAGGCGGCCATCCATGCGTTCAGCGACGCACTGCGCTACCAACTGCGCGACACGAACGTCGGCGTGGTCGAGATCGCGCCACCCTATGTGCAGACGGAACTCATGGGCGAGCAGCAAGCGAGCGATCCGCAAGCCATGCCGCTGGCCGAATTCATCGACGAGGTGATGCACATTCTCGAGACCCAGCCCGAGGCGCGCGAGGCGCTCGTTGGGCGCGTGCATCCGCTACGGTTTGCCGCCGAGCAAGGTTACGAGAAGTACACGGCGCAGTTTCACGCGTTCAACGACCACTTCGGCGCGGCGCTCGAAGGCTGACGTCGCTTCCCGTTGTCGTTGTCGCTGTCGTCATCGTCGTTACGATGCGCAAGCTCGGTCGGCCGCGACAGGGGTGTCGCTACGATGCTCGGCGGCCGACGCGCGCATGACGGCGATGGCGTCGATGCCAAGCATTTCGCGCAGCAATGCCGCGCCTTTCGGCGTCACCTGGACGGCGCGCGATGCCTTGGATCGAATCAGCCAGCCTTGTTCGCAAAGCAATCCGAGCAGGCGTGTGCCGAGCGGTCCGGCGACATGGTGTTCGCGCTCGGTCCAATCGAGGCACTGACGCGCGATGCCGGCGCGTCCCGGTTTGATCGAGGCGGTATCGAGTCCTAGCCGCGCGAACCAATCGGCGCCGGCGGCCGTCACCTCGAAGCGTTTATCGGTTCCGTCGTGCAGATAGCCGCGTGCGACGAGCGCTTGTGTCATCGCGACGCCTAGGCTGCCTGCTAGATGGTCGTAGCAGCACCGCGCGAACCGTAGCCGCTCGGCGCTCGCGCCAAGCGGGCGCCGCTGCACCTGCGGTTCGGGGCCGATCGAGGCGAGAATTTCGAGGGCATGCGCCACATGCTCGCCGGCCAATCGGTAGTAGCGGTGCCGACCTTCGGTCTCGACGGTCAAAAGCCCGCCCGCCAGCAGCTTCGCGAGGTGGGAGCTGGCCGTTTGCGCCGTGATACCGGCAGCGTAGGCTAGTTCGCCGGCGGGGCGTGCGCGTCCGTCGACGAGACTCATCAGCATGGCCGAGCGGGCGGGATCGGCGATCAAAAAGGCGGCGGAGGTGAGATTCAGCTGCAAGGGCATGCGGCGCTCTCCATCGGATGCGAGCGGGGACGAGAACTACGATAGCAGCAATCGCGCAGGCATGATTCGACCGGCGTCGAAGCATGAACGCGCACCGCGCGCCTAGACTCGCCTTCATCACATGGACGATGGAGGCTGGCGATGAACGATCGACAAACAAGCGGTGACGTCGCGAGGGATCGGCGATGACCGCCGACATTTCCTTGCAGCGCCGGCGCGTGCTCGCGGCCACCAGCATCAGCTACTTCATCGTTATTCTCGATACGTCGATCGTCAACGTCGCGCTCGAGCGGATCGCGACGGCGCTGTCGATGCAGATCGACGGACTGCAATGGGTGACCAACGCTTATACGCTCGTTTTCGCGGCGTTGCTGCTGACGGGCGGTACGCTCGGCGACCGCGTCGGCGCGCGCAACGTCTACCTGGCTGGCCTCAGTGTCTTCACGCTGGCCTCGGCGGCCTGCGCGCTGTCCGGCGCGCTGCCGATGCTCGTTGCGGCGCGCGCGGTGCAGGGCGTCGGCGCGGCGATGCTCGTGCCTTGCTCGCTCAAACTCATCAATCAAGCATGCCCCGAGCCGGAGGCGCGCGCCCGCGCGATCGGACTTTGGGTCGGATGCGGCGGCGTGGCGATGGCGGCCGGCCCCATCGTCGGGGGAGCGCTGATCCATTGGGTCGGCTGGCGCAGCATCTTTTTCGTAAACGTGCCCGTCGGCATCGTCGGCGTGGCCTTGACGCGCCGCTTAGCGCGCGACGTGCGCGCTGCGGCGGCGCGCCGCTTCGACCCGCTCGGGCAACTCGCGGCCATCTTGGCGCTCGCGTCGCTGATCGGCGTGCTGATCGAGGGCGCCCCGCTCGGGTGGGGCTCGCCCGCGATCGTCGCGGGCGCGGTCACCGCGCTATTTGCGTGGGCGGCGTTCCTCTTCGTGGAGTCGCGCAGCAAGGACGCAATGCTGCCGATGGCCCTTTTTCGCAGCGGTGTTTTCTCCGGCTCGACGCTCGTTTCGATGGCATCCGCGTTCGTGTTCTACGGCTTGCTGTTCGTCGCGAGCTTGTACTACCAACGCGTACGCGCGTACTCGCCGCTCGCGACGGGCTTGGCTTTGTTGCCGATGACGACGATGGTGGCCATCGGCGGCGTGTTGTCCAATCGACTGTCGCGCTTCAAAGGCTCGCGTGCCTCGATGTGCATTGCGTTCGGGCTCTATGCGGCCGGCGCGCTCGCGCTCCTTGTCCTGCTGTTGGGGGCGCCGGCATGGACGGCCGTCGTGCCGCTTGTAGCCATCGGCCTTGCCGCCGGCTACGTGACGCCCGCCGCGACGGCGCCCGCGCTCGCGACAGTCGACGAGCGGCATGCCGGCGTGGCGGCCGGGGTGCTCAATTCGGCGCGGCAGTCGGGCTCCGCGCTTGGGGTGGCCGTATTCGGTTCGGTAATCGGTTCGGGCATGCCGTTCGTTGCTGCCATGCGGATCGTTCTATGCGCGGCCGCAGTTGTGGCGCTCGCCGCGGCGCTCGTATGGTGGCGCGCGAACGGCATCGCGACGCGCCGCGATGTGCGCCCGCGTGCCGATTCCTCTTACGGCTGACGCGAGCGCGCAGGCTTGAATCTCAGGCGTCGTGGCACAGCGCTTGCATCGTTGCAGCGAACTGCATCGTCGCGGCTTGTGTCCGTTTCTCCTATGTCTACTCCTCGTCGAGCGAAGCGTGCGCAACCGGGCAAGGCGGGCGCGGACGCCGAATCGGGCGCCCAGCCGCAGCCGCGGGCAATCCCTATCGATTTGCCCAAGGACCTTCGCTATGTCGACGACCGCCGGCCCGGCATCACACGCAAGTTGGTACGAGGGCGGTTCGTCTACTTCGATCCGAGCGGCCGGCGCATCAGCGACGACGACGACCTAGCTCGCATCCGCGCGCTCGCGGTTCCGCCGGCCTATTCCGACGTATGGATCTGCCCCGATCCGCTAGGCCATTTGCAGGCCACCGGCCGAGACGCGCGCCGCCGCAAGCAGTACCGCTATCACGTCCGTTGGCGCGAGATACGCGATGCGACGAAGTACGAGCGGATGGCCGAATTCGGCAACGCGCTACCGAAGATCCGTGCGCGCGTCGCGCGGGATCTACGCGCGCCGGGCATGCCATGGGAAAAAGTCGCGGCAACGGTCGTCCGCTTGCTCGATCTCACGCTCGTGCGCGTCGGTAGTGCCGAGTACGCACGCGAGAACGGCTCGTTCGGGCTCACGACGCTGCGCAAGCGGCACGCGGCGGTGCGGGGGACGCATCTGCGTTTTCGCTTTCGCGGCAAGAGCGGGATCGAACACGATGTCGACGTCGACGATCCGCGGATCGCCCGCATCGTGCGCCAGTGCATGGATTTGCCGGGACGCGAACTCTTTCAATATGTCGACGACGAAGGCGAACACCGTCCCGTGGGCTCCTCGGACATCAACGAATACTTGCGCGAGGCCAGCGGCGCCGATTTCACGGCCAAGGACTATCGGACGTGGGCGGGCAGCGTGTTCGCTTTGGCAGCGCTTAGACGGGTCGAGCCGCGCAGCGCCGCCGAGGGGCGCAAGCATCTACTGCAAACCGTGAAAAGCGTTGCATCGACGCTGCGCAATACGCCTGCCGTATGCCGTCGCTGCTACATCCATCCGGTCGTCGTCGAGGCATTCGAAGCCGGCGCGCTAGGCGATTTACCGAAGGGCGGATCTCGCCGGGGATTGAAAGCCGACGAGGCGGCTTTCGCAACGCTGCTTGCGCGCGAAGCGAGGCGGGTCAAACGCGAGGCCAAGCGCAGCGAAGCCGTGGCGAAACAAGCGGAGCGCACGCACAAAAATGCGAACGGAAAATCGCGCGCGACCGCTCGATCGCCCGATATGCCCGAGGTGCCTCGCGAAGACACTCGTCTCGTGCGCTTGCTGGCGAAATCGAGGCGTGTGGCAAAACCGCACGGTGTAAAGGTACGGCCCGCGTCCCGCAACGCCTGACCCGAATTAGGTAAAGAGGTTGTCGATAGCCGGGGCATCAACGTGCGCGGCCGTCGCCGCCGATCGAGCAGTCGCGCCCATATCGATTCGCGGCTACCGGAAATGGCAGCTTGCGAATGCGGTCCGATCAGAGTCGAATTTGATCTGTTTTTTTGCTTGATAACTGTCAATTTAATTAATCGAGGCGCCCTGTACGATCCATTGCGTATACATAAACATCGCAATGCATTGAACGCGGCGCGTGCGATGGGTTCGCATTCCTTGCCGTTAAGGCAATACGCAATTTAGTTAGGAATCCAAATCGATTTAGCCGCGGAAAACTCAATTCGGCTATGGAGCACAGCATGTGCAAGTTCCGTATCACCGCCCCGATTTATCTCGCCGTCGCGCTACTGGCGGCGGGCGGTACCAGCGTCGGCTTTGCCGCCAATTCATCCGCCGCATCGGCGCACGCGGTTCAAACAGCCGCGGCCACCGGTCACGTTCGCCACTTCGTATTGAAGACGAATATTGCGGACGGCAAGCTCGTCTATGAAGACGAACATGGGAATACCGATCCCGATCTCAAAGTTCAATTGGGCGATACGGTGGAGATTTCGATTGTCAGCAGCGAAGGCGCGGAACATGACATTACGTTCCCGGATTTGAAAGTCGAATCGAAACGCTTCAGCGGTGCGACCGGTGGGACGACGCTACGCTTCGTCGCATCACGTGCGGGCGAGTTCAACTATTTTTGCAGCGTACCGGGTCATCGCGAAGCGGGCATGGAAGGCAAGCTGATCGTAACCGGTACGAGCGCGTCGCCCGTTGCCGCGCACCATGACATCGGCGGTGTGGGCGGGGTCGAACCGGCAGCGGCCGCAGGCGGTATGGACGGCCATGCGATGCCGATGCCAACGGTGCAAGCGCCGGCAGCCGCTGCGTTGCCGGCCGACCCGAATGCGGTCAGCGTCGCGGGCGATCCCGCTGCGGTGCCGCCGCCGGTCGGCGCTCGGGCGCCGGAGACGATCAAGTACCGGATCGAAACCGACGAAGTGACAGGCAAGCTCGACAACGGCACGAGCTTTACGTACTGGACTTTCGATAAAAAAGTGCCGGGACCGATGTTGCGCGCGCGCGTGGGCGATACGATCGAGCTGACGCTTTCGAACGCCGCCACGAGCAAGATGACGCATTCGATCGACTTGCACGCCGTAACCGGCGGGATGGGCGGCGGCGCCGACACGCAGGTCGCGCCGGGCCAACAAAAGACCTTCACGTTCAAGGCGTTGCATCCGGGCCTGTTCGTCTATCACTGCGCGACGCCGCTCGTGCCCGAGCACATCGCCGCGGGCATGTACGGCATGATCTTGATCGAGCCGGCGGGCGGCCTGCCGAAGGTCGATAAGGAGTACTACGTGATGCAAGGCGAGATGTACACGAGCCAACCGTTCGGTGCGCACGTTCACCAGCAAGTCGATATGGCGAAACTGTCTGCCGAGCAACCCGAGTATTACGTGTTCAACGGCGCCGTGGGCTCATTGACGAAGACGCACGAGTTGACTGCCGACGTGGGGCAAACCGTGCGCATCTACTTCGGCGTGGGCGGGCCCAACAAGATATCGTCGTTCCATATCATCGGCGGGGTATTCGATACGGTCTATGAGGACGGTTCGCTGAGCGGCGTGATGCACGACGTGCAAACGACGCTCGTGCCGCCGGGGGCCGCCGCGATCGTCGAGATGAAGATGCAATACCCGGGCAAGTACATGCTCGTCGATCATGCGCTGACGCGCGCCGGAAAAGGGCTCGTGGGCGTGTTGGACGTTCGCGGCAACGCCGATCCGACGGTGTACCACGTCGGATCGGCGCAATAGCCGAAGCATACGGCGCGTCAGTGCATGAGCCCCAGGCTCTGCAATACGAGCACGACGTTCAGGGCGAGGATCACGAGCGTCGCCGCCGCGGCGGCGACCGTGACGCGCCGGCTGTTGGCGAAGGCGCCCATGATCTCGCGCCGGCTCGTGACGATCACGAGCGCGATCATCGGCACGGGCAGGGCGAAGCTCAGTGCGACTTGGCTATAGAGCAACGCGTCGGTCGCATTCACGCCGAGCGCCACGACGATGAAGGCCGGCACCATCGTCAGCAACCGGCGCGCGCCGACGGGGATGCGAAAACCGACGAAGCCTTGCATGACCATTTGTCCGGCCATCGTGCCGACGACCGAGCTGGAAATACCCGAGGCCAGCAGCGACACGAGGAACACGGCTGCCGCGCCCGCGCCGAGCAGCGGCGTCAGGCTGCGATAGGCCGTTTCGATTTCGGCGACGTCGGCATGGCCGGCGTGAAAAGCGCCGCTCGCCATGATGACCATCGCCACGTTGACGAGGCCCGCGACCGACAGCGCGACGACGACCTCGCGATTGGAAAAGCGCAGCAGCTTACGGCGCCCGGTATCGTCGATCGCCGGCGCGCGGTTTTGCGTCAAGCCGGAATGCAGATAAATCGCGTGCGGCATGACCGTGGCGCCGAGAATCCCGACGGCGACGGAAAGCGCGCCCGGGCCTTGCAACTGCGGCACGACGGCGCCGTAGGCCGCGGCGGACCAATCGACGTCGACGAGCATCAGTTCGACGACATAGGCAAGCGCCACGGTGCCGATCAAGGAGCCGACGATGAGCTCGAGCGGACGAAAGCCCTGACGCTCGGCGGCGAGGATCGCGTAGGTGACGATCCCCGTCAAACCCATGCCGACGAGCAGGGGCACATGGAGCAGCAGCGACAAGCCGAGGGCGCCACCGAGGAATTCGGCGAGGTCGGTCGCCATCGCGGCGACTTCGCTGATCCCCCACATCGCATATACGACAGGCAACGGGAAGTGGGCGCGGCTCACTTCGGCGAGATTGCGGTTCGTGACGATCCCGAGCTTCGCGGAGAGGCCTTGGAACAGCATCGCGATGACGTTCGCGGCCACCACGACCCACAGCAGCGAATAGCCGTACTTGGCGCCGGCCTGCAAATTCGTGGCGAAGTTGCCGGGATCGACGTAGGCAATGGAGGCGATCACCGCCGGCCCCGCGAAAAGCAGCGCCGAGCGGGCACGCGCGAGCGGGCCGCGTCCGCCCCGGCCGGCGAGGGCGTCGCCGATCGCGAGCGTCGTGCGTTCGCTCAAGCCCAATTGCATCTGCGCAGTCGTCATGGCGCACCTCGTCAGTCTTTGTTCTTGGTGTCCATGATAAAAGCTATCGATATGAGAATGATAATTGTTTTTATAAATCGACGCGATGCGGTGTCTTACTCGGCGTTCATTGCCCGCCATTGCGGCGCGTAGTCGACCTCGGACCAGCGAAACGGCAGCGCAACTGGGCTGCGGCGGATCTCGTCGACCTCGAATCGCACGAGCCGTTCGGCGCCGGGAAACGCTTGGCGCGCGGCTTCGTCCCAGACGATCTCCGCGTGGGCGGCAACGTAGAGCAAGTCGCCTCGCTCGAAGTCGATGAACACGAGACCGGCGCGCGCGTCGACGGCGAGATTGCCCAGTGTGTTGAAGAATAGGTTGCCGCGGTAATCGGGCGCGACGAAGGTGCGGTCGTTTTCGACGCGAACGAACCCGGGCAATCCGCCGCGGTGGGAGACGTCCACGCCCCCGGCCGCGCCGTCTTCGCCAAGGCTGCTCCGCGTGGCAATGAAGTAGGTATCGCTGCGCTCGATCAACGCGCGGTCCGCGGCATCGAGCGCCGTAGCTCGCTCCGGCCGCGGCGCCGATGCGGCGGCAGGGTTCGATCCATCGATGCGCGTGGGCGTGCGGCTTTGAATGTACTTCGCGCAGTTGCCGAAGCTTTGACGCACCGCGACCGTCATCGCATCGCCCTCGATGCGCACGACGGTGCCGTTGACGCGATTGCGCCGGCGCGTCGGCAACTCGATGCCGAGCCCGCCGAGCGCCGAGCCGGCTTGCCAAGCGTCCGCGAGCGGATCGCCGGGCAACGCCTCGCCGGCAATGAGCAGCGTTCTCGCGTCGGGCGAGGAAACGAATCCCGGCTCTCCGATGCGCAGCGTTGCCCACGGTTGCCCGTGCGCGTCGATCCCTCCAAGGACGATGAACGGCAGTTGCCCGAAGAACTGGCGGTGCTGCTCGGGCATGAAGCGCCGGATGCCGCGCCGTCCGCCGACCTCGGCCTTCGCCTGAACGCCCGCCCGCGTTTGCACGGCGATTTCACCGGCATGGAACGGGGTTTCGTCGAGATCCCAGCCGGAGACCGGCGCTTGGGCGATGAGTGAGTGGGGCGCGGTGCTCATGTCGTGCGTCCGTCCTAGTAGGAGAAGCGTTACTGCGCGTTGGCGGGAATCGCGGACGCCGGCATGGCGACGAAACCCGGTAGCGCTTCGATGCGCGCGAGCCAGGCGCGAATGTTCGGATAGGGGGCGAGCGAGACGCCGCCCTCCGGAGCATGGGCGATATAGCTATAGGCGGCGACGTCGGCGATCGTCGGTTGCTCGCCCACGGCGAACGGCTGTTTGCCGAGTTCCGGTTCGATGGCCTCGAAGAACCGCGCGGCGATACGAACGGCCACGTCATGATCGAGCTTCGCGCCGAACACTTTCACGAGGCGCGCCGCACACGGGCCGTATGCGATGGGGCCGGAGGCCATCGACAGCCACTGCTGCACGCGCGCCGCGCCGATCGCATCTTCGGGCAGCCACGACGGATCGCCGTAACGCTTCGCCAGATAAACGAGGATGGCCGTCGAATCGAAAATCACCGTGTCGCCGTCTTCGAGCACCGGCACTTGACCGAACGGGCTCATCGCCAAGAATGCCGGACGTTTTTGTTCGCCGGCCGCGAGATCGACCTCGATCGTGTCGAACGGCAGGCCGAGCAGGCTTAGGAACAGCGCGGCGCGGTGCGTATGGCCGGAAAGACGCATTCCATGCAGGCGAATGGGCTGGTCTGGGCGGGAAAGCGGCATGGCTCGTTCCTTATGGCGGTGGCGTTGAGAGGGACCTCGGCGCGGCGGGAAACCCATACTCCGCCAGGTTCGAAGGAAGTCTATCGCTGCACGATTGAATAGATAAGATGGATAATCGGGCAATCACAGTCCACTCTTAATGAACAATCGACCATGCCCGATTTGCGCGACGTGAACCTGAATCGTCTTGTGGTTTTCGCCGCTGTCGTGGAGGCGGGATCGCTCAGTGCGGCCGCCGAGCGGCTCGGACTCGCCAAAACGATGGTCAGCGCCCACATTCAGCGGCTGGAAGCGGAAGTCGGCGTGACACTGATCGTGCGAACGACGCGCCGTTCGAACTTGACCGAGGCCGGACGGACCCTCTATGAAGCGAGCCGGGCGTGTCTACGCACGGCCGCCGACGCGCTCGAGACGATCGCCTCCACTTCGGGCCCACTGCGTGGCGCCGTTCGCGTGGCCTCTCCCGTCGATTACGGGGAGTTGGTCGTCGCGCCGGCTCTGGCCGCGCTCCAGCGCGACCATCCGGACTTGGGCGTGGAATTGATCTGCGGCGAAGGCTATGTCGATCTCGTCGCCGAGCGCATCGACGTGGCCGTGCGCTTGGGCAATTTGAAGGATTCGAGCTATCGATCGGCGCGGCTCGGTCAGTACTTGCGCTGGATCGTCGCGAGTCCCGCCTTTCTCGAAGGCCGGCGCCCGCCGAAGTCGCCGAGCGAGCTCGCCGAGCTGCCGTTCGTCGGGCTATCGACGCTCGGTCACCCTGACACGCTGACGCTGCGCGATGCGAGCGGACGGCGCGCGACCGTCCGCTGCAACCGCGCGTTCATGTCGAACACGGCCAGCGCAGGGCGCGCCGCCACGTTGGCGGGGGCGGGGTTCGGGCTTCTGACGGACTTTTCGATCGGCGAGGACTTGGCGGCGGGGCGCCTCGTGCGGCTGCTTCCCGAATGGGCCGGCGAGCCGGCCGCCATTCAAGCGATTTTCCCCTCGACGCGCCAGCCGTCCGCGAAGGTCGCGGCCGTGATCGACGCATTGCGCGCGCATTTGGCGCGCACGGATCACGCGGGCATGAGCGCTCGGCGATAGGCGAGCGGCGACGCACCGACGGCGGCCCGGAAGCGATGACCGAAGTGGCTTGCGTTGGCGTAGCCGGTGCGCGCGGCGATCTGATCGAGCGGCAGCGTCGTCGTGCGCAGCAATTCGCGCGCGAGGTCGGCACGCCGTTCGGCGATCCAAGCATGGGGCGCCATGCCGAACGAGGCGCGAAACATCCGCGACAGATGAAATTCCGACAGACAAGCCACATCGGACAGATCGCCCAGCGTGACCTTATCGGCCAAATGCGTATCGATGTAATCGCGCAGTCGCCGTCTGACGACCGGTGCCAGACCGCCTTTCAACGACGCATCGTCGCGTCGCGCGGCTTGGCTGCGCAGCAGCAGACTCAGAATCTCATGGGCCGCTTCGTTCGCGCGCAACCGGTCGTCCGGCCCCTCCCACGGCAGCGCCGCGAGCGAGCGGCATAGGGCGGCCATATGGGCGTCTTCGAAATACGTGCGGTCGGCGAGCGTCAGTTCGCGCGGCTCGCGATCGAGCTCGTGCACGGCGCGCCGGGTGAAGTGCTCCGGCAGAAAGTAAAGATGCAAGAAGTGCATGTGGCCGCGCACCCACCAGCGCGATTCGTGATCGCCCGGCAGCGCGCATAGCCGCTGCGGCGCGCCGTACTGCCCCGGCAGCTTTTGCCGCTCGGTGCGGTAGCCGCCGTTCAAGTAGCACGAGAGCGTGTGGTGGCCCGGCTGGTCGTACGCCGTCTCGTCTTCGACGATGTCGCGCCGCCAGACAGCCGCTGCGAGCCGGTCGCCCAGCCAGGCGAAGCGTTCGAGCGTCGCATTCGCGTTGGCGAGCGTCACGCCCACCGACTGCATGCCGAACGGCGGTGGGTCGGCGCGCGAGGCGTCGGTGATAGCAGGGGCGAAAGGGCTCGCGTTCACGGCGGGGGCGATGCGAATCGGGTCATGACGGGATGAGTATAGAGAAAGTGGCCGCGGCACGCCCGGCACGCCCGAATAAAACCGCAAAGTTAGACAACGCGGCAGGCGAGGGGCGGCGGCATAGTGGCGGGACCGGGGGAGCCGTGTCGGCTCGCTCAACGCCGTTCGAGTGCCGTCATGAACTTAGCGCTTTATTTCGCCACCGTGCTCATTTGGGGCACGACCTGGATCGCCATCAAATGGCAGACCGGCGTCGTCGCGCCGCCCGTCTCGATCGCTTTCCGTTTCATCCTCGCGTCGATCGTCATGCTCGCGCTCGTGCGGCTTATGCGCCGCCCGATGCGGCCGCCGCGCGCCGCTTGGCCGCTGCTTTTCGGGCAGGGTCTTGCGCTCTTTTGCTGCAACTTTCTGTGCTTCTATTACGCCGAGCAAATCGTGCCGAGCGGGCTCGTCGCGGTCGTCTTCTCCACGGCGCCGCTGTTCAATGCCGTCAACGGCCGCATTTTCATGGGGCGGGCATTGCAGCCGAGCGCGATCGTCGGCGCGGTGCTGGGACTGATCGGCATCTTGTGCCTGTTCGCGCCGCAAATGGCCGAGCACGCCGGCGACCGGACGATGTGGGTCGGTTTGGGCATCACGCTCGTCGGCACGATGTGCTTTTCGATCGGCAATCTGCTCTCGAGCCGGATGCAATCGATGGGTCTGCATCCCACGGTCACGAACGGGTGGGCGATGTTGATCGGCGCTTGCGTGCTGACGGTGGGTAGCCTCGCGGCCGGATTCTCGTTCCAGCCCGAATGGACGCCGCGCTATATCGGCGCGCTGCTTTACCTGGCCGTGCCCGGTTCCGTGATCGGCTTCACGACTTACCTCATGCTCGTCGGCCGCATCGGCCCCGAACGCGCCGCGTATTGCACGGTGCTGTTTCCGTTCGTGGCGCTGGCCGTGTCGACCGTCTTCGAGGGATATCGATGGTCGGTGCCGGCGGGAGCGGGCTTGGCCCTCGTCGTGCTCGGCAACCTCGTCGCATTCAAGGTGTTTCGGCAATTGCCGATGTTCCGTACGCGTGAACGGGCGCTGAGATAAGTTTCGGTCCTGTCCGCGGATCGGCTCGCGCTGTCGACGGCCGGCCCGCGGTCCTTTTTTTTCGCATGGCAGCGCGGCGGCGCGAATCGAGCGTTACCTTCGTCGATCGTTCGCGGCGAGCGTGTCGAAGCAGGGCGCGGCGCACGCACGGAGGCCGCCATGCTCGAGAGACACGATTCGACCGAAATCGACGCACTTTCCGACGCGCGCATTCTCGTCGTCGACGACGATGCGCTCGCGCGTTTCATCCTCGCCGACCAATTGGATGCGCTCGGCTGCCGCGGCGTCGATACCGCATCGGACGGCGTGGATGCGCTCACTCGCGCCCTCAGCCGTCGCTACCACCTTGTCATCACCGATCTGTGCATGCCCAAGATGGATGGCCAAGCGCTATTGACGGCGATGCGGGCCCACGGGTTGTCGATGCCCGTCATTGCGGGAACGGCGTGGCGCGAGCCGATATCGGCCGGCGCCCAAGCAGGCGGCTTGCCGTTCGCGACGGAGCCGCCTTGCGGCTTTGCCGCCGTGCTGCGCAAACCGTTTTCGATGACGCAATTGCGCGGCTTGCTGCATACGCACATCGGCCGCGCGCCGGACGATACGCTCGCGGCTCGCGCCGCCCAGCGCGCGCTCCAAGAAGCGTTCGCCGCTACTTGGCCCGACGACGAACGCGCGCTACATGCCGCGCTTGCCGCGGCGGACCCCCAGGCATTGCTTGCGCGGCTCCATCGGCTGCACGGCGTGCTTGCCATGATCGGAGCGGCGCGTGCGCGCGAGGCTTGCGCCCAATTGCAGCGCCATCTGCATGGCGAGGGTGTCGAGTCAAACGCGCGGCGAATCGCGCGCTTTTTGCAGCTTTGCGCCCGAGTCGGGCGGCGCACGAGGCGCGCTTGACCTATCGAGGCCGGGCGCGTCGGCGCTTCGTATCGGCGGCACGCCGCTTGCGTGCCTAGCCTTTCGTACTGAGCGGTCGAACGCACAGCGGCGGCGGCGCCGTGCCGCGCACACTGAATCCGAGCATGTCGAGTGCGCGCGCGTCTCGCGCCGCGCGCCCTTTTGCTTAAGGAGCCAGACGATGCAAAACGAGAGCGCATTGCAATCCACCATCGACGCCATCGTCCAAGATGGCAAGGGCCTGCTGGCCGCCGACGAAAGCGGCGGCACGATCGCCAAGCGATTCAAGACGATCGACGTCGAATCCACCGAGGAGAATCGCCGCGCTTGGCGCGCGCTTCTGCTGTCCACGCCGGGCCTCGGCCAATACGTGAGCGGCGTCATTCTGTACGAGGAAACGCTGGGGCAGCATGCCGACGACGGCGAAGCGCTACCGAGCTTGGCTGCGCGGCAGGGCATCGTGCCGGGTATCAAGGTCGATACGGGCAAAATCGCGCTCGCGCATGCAAGCGGCGATGAAATCACGCAGGGGCTCGACGGCCTTGCCGCGCGCCTCGAGAAATACAAAGCGCAAGGGGCCCGTTTTGCGAAGTGGCGCGCCGTCTACAACGTGTCCGAGACTTTGCCGAGCCGGCTCGCCATGCAGGCGAATGCCGAATCGCTCGCGCGCTATGCCGCGATTTGCCAGGAAGCGGGCGTGGTGCCGATCGTCGAGCCGGAGGTGCTGATGGACGGGGGACACTCGATCGACCGCTGTGCGGAGGTGACCGAACGCGTATTGCACGAGGTGTTTCATGCGTTGCACCGTCATGCGGTCGTGCTCGAGCATATGCTGCTTAAGCCCAGCATGGTCCTTGCCGGCAAGGACCACGAGCGGAAAGCGAGGGTCGACGAAGTGGCCGCGCGTACCGTCGCGATCCTCGGCAGGACGGTCCCGCCGGCCGTCGCCGGGATCTATTTCTTATCGGGTGGGCAAACGCCGCAAGAAGCGAGCGCTAACCTCAATGCGATCAACCGCACCGGGCGGCGCCCATGGCCGCTCAGCTTTTCTTACGGACGCGCATTGCAAGAGCCCCCGCTTGCCGCATGGCGGGGTAAGTCCGAAAAGGTGAAGGCCGCCCAACAGGCGCTGCTCGAACGCGCGCGCTTGAATGGCGCGGCTGCGCGCGGACGCTATGACGCGAAGGAAGAAGGCCGCGCGTGACCTGTGGCGAGGACGGCGCCGGACGAAGCCGGCACCGTCGCCATTGCTCAATGCATCGCCAGTTGCACGACTTTGACGATGACGAGTCCCACCGCGATCACGAGGTAACCGCGCAGCGCACCCATCCACAGCCGGGTCGCGAACGTGAGCTTCGGTGCCGCCAATTCGTCGAGAGGCGGCATCCGCCATGTGTCGCGCAATGCGCGCTTCGCCCCATCGGACATTTCATCGGCCGGGCCCGCGCTGTCCTGGCGCCGAAGCCATTGCGAACCGAGATAGGCGAGTACGAAAAATCCGATGCCGCCGATGAGGATCTCGACGATCGCCGTGCCGGAAATATCGGGAAACACGGTCGCGGCCGTCAGGATGATCGAGAGCACGACGAGGACGGCGATGACCGCGCCCGTGAAGAGGTTCAAGCGCTTGGAGTTGACCCAAGGTCCGAGCACGGCTTTATCGTTGCACAGCAGCAGCAAGAATACCGTGGCGCTCGGCAGCAAGACGCCGGCGAGCGTTTGCACAGCTTCGGTCAAGAGGCCGAGCGGGCTGCCCGGCATCAGCACGAGCGCGGCGGCGAGCGCCACGATACCGAAGTAGACGAGGTAAAAGCCTTTGGCGTCGAGCACGCTACGATGCAGCGAATGACGGATGCCGAACACGTCGCCGATCGCATAGGCGGTCGACAACGAGACGGCGGCCGCGCCGATGATCGACGCATCGAGCAATGCCACCGCGAAGATCGTGGCCGAGGTCTCGCCGACGTATCGATGCAGGCCCGAGATGACGGCGCGCGCATCGGTGAATTGACCGAACTCGGCGCGGCCGTGGAACAGCGCGGCCGTGAAAGCCATCATGGCCACGGCGCCGACGATGACGAAGCCGATCCCGAGCCACAGGTCGATCTTTTCGTACTTCATGAAGCGCGGCGTAATGCGCTTATCGATGACGTAGCTTTGCTGGAAGAACAACTGCCACGGCGCGACCGTCGTGCCGACGATGCCGATGACGAGCAGCATGACGTCGGAAAGCTTCGAATGCGCGGGCCAGCTCGGCACGGCGAAGTCGCGAGCAATCACTGCGACCGGCGGGTGCACGGAGACGAGCACCGGCACGAGCAAGAGGCTCAACAAGCAGAGCACGATCGCAAAGCGCTCGAAGCGCCGGAAGTCGCCCGTGCTGACAGCAGCCATCGTCAATACCGCCGCGATGCACACGCCGAGCACCTTCGATACGCCGAGGAAGTCGAGTGCGAACGTGATGCCGATGAATTCGGTGACGATCGTCAGCGCGTTCAGCAGGAATAGATCGATGACGCTGAAAGCGCCCCAGAACTTGCCGAAACGCTGAAAGATCAGCCGCGCATGGCCAACACCCGTCACGGCGCCTAAACGCAGCACCATTTCTTGGTTGACGTAGAGCACGGGGATCAACAGCGCGAGCGTCCATAAGAGCGTCGTGCCGTAGTTTTGGCCTGCTTGCGTGTAGGTGCCGAAGGCGCCGGCGTCGTTATCGCCGACCATGACGATGAGCCCCGGGCCAAGAATGGCGAGCAGGGTGCGCAGGCGCGCCGACCAATTGCGGCGGGGGGCCGTGTCGTGATGGGCGATCGTGCCGAAGGCCCCTTTGATGTCGCCGATGTGGGCGTCGTCGAGCACGGCGCTACGTGCGGACGAGACGTTTGCTGGCGTGGACATAGGTCTTTATTCCTTAGCGATGCTTTTTTTGTATTCGTCGTGCGGCTCGGGCCGCCGGCCATCGGCCGGTCGAACCCGTGCTCTCGAGGGCGTCGTCAGTGCGCGCGCATGCGCATCGGCAGCGTGCGAAGCCAGGCGAGGCAGCGCGCTGCGCCCGAGAGGCGCGTTGCCCGCGCAAGCGGGTCGGGATAGTGGCCGCGCGCGTCGTTCAAATGCGGCAGTTGCGAGACGAGGAGGGCGAAGTGCATGGCGATTCCTTCCATTTGCATCGTTGAAACCGGATCGAGGCGGCCTGATCGCTTGCTGCCGTGCCGGTTTCCGCTCGCCTGCGCCGTTATCGGCAGGATCAGGCGGGAAGGAACGCAGGTGGCCGCGGTTCAGGCGGTGCGTGCGGCGTGCGTGGCACGCCTTGTCGTAGATCGACTAGGGTCGGGGTCGGTCATCGAGGACTCCTTTCTCGCAAGGTCCGCACGCGAGGCGCGTACGAACGTGTTCATCGGCACGGCCGGCGCATGGCTTTAGGCCATGCACGCGGCCGGTGCTTTAGTGAGGCGTCGCGCGCAAACGCGGCGCGCGGCGACGAACCGTCGGCGGCCCGCTGTGCGCGAAAACGAACGCAAAGCGGCAACCGAACGGCACGGTGGCCATTCGAAATCGATGCGCGAAAAAGCTAGGAAGTGACTGCGATGCGCACCGTCTGCCTATTGGCTGGACGGCGGCTAAAGGAAGAATTCAGCTGACGTCGTGCCGATCAGGCGGAAACACTGTTCGAAGGTCGACTACTGCAACTGTCCAAGGCATATGCCCCACTTGTGGAATTGATGAAATTTTAGTTGTCGCGTCTGACGGGCGTCAACCCGCGATTTTGATCCAAGTAAAAATATTTGCGCTCGTCCGTGGGCTAGCGTGCACCTCGCTCGCGATTCCTTGGGGCAGGGGGCATCGCCGCATCGGCCTGCTGCCGCCAAGTGTCAGATGGGCGCAACAACATCGGCGCATGATGCGGGCCATCGCGTTCGACGGGCGGCACATTTCGCGAATCGGAGGTCCCGTTTCGCTCGGACGTGAATGAGATTGCGCTTGCATCGCCAAAATAGGTGCGCATAGAATCCGCCCTGTTTTAGTTCTGAGGAGAGTCCCTCGTGGACGCAGGCTCTTGTAGTCGATCTCGTTCGCCGGCCCATGCCGGCAACACATTCGCAATCGCGCGTTAGCCACGCCGGATCTCCCGTGCCGCTGACTCGCATTGCCGGGTCAGCGCGCTTTCAATCGGACCGTCCCTAGGACGTTCCGTCGGTCGCACGCTCCAATCGTTACGAATGACCGCCGCGCTTGTACGAGCGCGAGCTTGATGTCGTTCATATAGCTCGTCCGGCGCGAATCCGGACGAACGGGGGCTTTATGGATATCGATCGTTTCTTGCGCGTGTCGCGCGCCTATCTCGGCCTACCGGCCGATCTTCAATCGTCGGACGATGCGGCGGCGTTTTCGCCGCGCGCCATCCACCCTGCCACGGCCATGCTCGCCGCGCTTGCGATCGCGGGCGGTGCCTCTGCGCAGGCAAACGCGCAAGCGGCGCCCGCCGAGGGCGCGAGCGCACTGAGCGATGCGGCGCCGACAGGACTATGGGACCGCCCGACCCTGCTGGGCGGCATAGGCGGCGTGCGGCCTTGGCTAGACGATCACGGCATCACGTTCACCTTGCAGGAGACGAGCGAGCTGATGGGCAACGTCTCCGGCGGAACGCGGCGCGGCCTCGCCTACGATGGCGCGACGCAGTTCGGTTTGAGCGTCGATATGGGCAAGGCGCTTGGGCTGTCGGGCGGGCAGTTTTTCGTCGATGCCTTGCAGATTCACGGGCGAGGGATCACGGCGTCGCATTTGTCGACGCTGCAAAGCGCAAGCGGCGTCGAAGCCGAGGCGACCACGCGACTCTGGGAGCTCTGGTACCGGCAGTCGTTCGGCGATGCGTGGGACGTCAAGGTCGGCCAGCAAAGTCTCGATCAGGAGTTCATCGTCAGCCAGTACGCGAACACGTTCTTGAATGCGACGTTCGGCTGGCCTGTGCTGCCTGCCGCCGATCTACCGGCGGGCGGGCCGGCGTATCCGCTTTCGTCGCTGGGCGTGCGCGCCCGCTACAAGCTCGGCGATGCGGTGACGATCCTCGGCGGCGTCTTCGACAGCAATCCCGCACCCGGCAACGGCGATCCGCAGCGGTTGAACGGTAGCGGCACGCGCTTCAACGTGCACGACGGGCTACTCGCTATCGGCGAAATGCAGTATGAGATCGGCCAACAGCCGGCGGCCGGGGCGCCATCTGCCGCCGGGGTGTTGCCGGGTACCTACAAGATCGGCTTTTGGTACAGCAACGCGCGCTTCGCCGATCAGCGCGAAGGCACGGACGGCCTGTCGCTCGCCGATCCGGCGTCGAACGGCCAGCCGCGCATGCGGCACGGCAATTTCAGCCTTTATGCCGTAGCGGATCAAATGGTTTGGCGACCGAACCCCGACTCGGCACGCTCGATCGGTGTGTTCGCGCGCTTGATGGGGGCACCGGGCGATCGCAACGCCGTGGATTTCAGCGCCAATGCGGGCGTGGTTCTAAAGGCGCCGTTCGCTGGCCGCGACAACGACTCCGTAGGGCTTGCGCTCGGCTATGCCGACGTCGGCTCTCATGCGAGCGCCTTCGATCGCGACACGGCGGCCGCCGGGACGCCGGGCTATCCCGTGCGTACCGCCGAAACGGTCTTGGAGGCGACCTATCAATACCAGGTCGCGCCCTGGTGGGTCGTGCAGGCGGATCTACAGTATTTCTTCCGCCCGGGCGGCGGCGTGCCCAATCCGAGCGCGGGTGGCGCGCGTATCGGCAATGAAGCCGTGGGTGGCGTTAGGACGGTTTTGACGTTCTGACGTCGGGGTCTTCTTGTCGCGGCTCGGTGTCGCGCGCGCGATGTTCGGGGACCAGCGAATCGATCAACGTGCGCATGCGTCTCCAGTGCGAGCCTTCCCAAAAGACGCGCCGGCAAACGTCGCAGGTGACGAACTGCGAGTGGCGCTCGAGTACGCCTTCGGGCGCGCGACCGAGCGCTTGCGCTTTGTCGATGCGCCGCAGCGGGGCGTTACATGACAGGCACAGCCGGAACGCATGGATGGCGCCGGCCAAATCGAGCCGATCGATGATCTCGCGCAACTGCGCCTGCGGCTTGAGCGCTCTGACGTAGCAGCCGTGCGTGATCGTCCGGCGTTTGAGCAGCTCGCGATCGCGCGTGAGAACGATGCGCGCTTGCTCCATCGCGAGCGCCTCGATTTCGGCGTCGGCGAAATGATTGTCGTACAGCGTATCGAAGCCGGCCAGGCGCAGCAGTTGCGCGAGTCCGCCAAGATGGGCGTCGGCGATGAATTTCACGGTACGCAGCGGACGCTCGCGCACGCGTAGCAGCGGCGAGATATCGAGCGCTTCGAATTTCGGATAGACGGCGACGCGATCGCCGTCTTCGAGCACGCGGTCGAAGCCGACCGATTCGCCGTTGACGACGATGAGTTCGACCTCGGTGTGCGGCACGCCGAGCGCCTCGATCATGTGTTTGGTCGTGGCGCTGTGCGCGCAGGCGCAATCGAAGGCGCGAGCGCGGAGCGGCCGGGCGAGAAAATCGTTCAGCTCTTCGTAAAACCGGAACGTGGCGGTGACGGTCGGCATGACGCGAGTATGGCACCGCAGGCGGTAAAGCGTGCGTGGCTGCCGGCACGTTCTTTTCACTCGTGCTCTACTTCCGACTTTTGAGCGAAGCGAAGGAGCGAGTCAATGGATATCGGCTTTATCGGCCTTGGCAATATGGGCCATGCGATCGTCGAAAACATGCTGAAAGCCGGACATGGGGTGCGCGTGTGGAACCGCACGCGCGAGCGCGCGCAGCCGCTCGCATCGCTCGGAGCAACCATCGTCGACGAGCCCTCGGCCGCGTTCGCCGGCGATGCCGTTTTCTCGATGCTGGCGGACGATGCCGCCATGACGCGCGTCATCGATGCGGCGCTGCTCGATTCGGCGCCGCGCGGCCTAGTGCACGTGAACATGGCGACCGTCTCGGTGGCGTTGGCCGAGACGATGGCACGCGAGCACGCCTCGCGCGGGATTCATTACGTCGCCGCGCCCGTCATGGGCCGGCCCGACGTGGCCGCGGCCGGCAAGCTGACGATCATGGCCGCCGGCCCAGCGGAGGCTATCGACCGCGTTCAGCCCATCTTCGATGTGATCGGACAAAAGACTTGCCGGATCGGCTCGCTTGCCCAGCATGCGAACGTGATCAAGCTGGCGGCGAATTTCACGCTCGCATCGGCGATCGAGGCGTTGGGCGAGGCGTCGTCGCTGTTGGCCGCTTATGGCGTTGCGATGACCGACTATCTCGACGTCATTACCTCGAGCGCATTCCCTGGCCCCGTTTATGCCGGGTACGGCAAGCTGATCGCCGAGCGGCGCTATGAACCCGCGCTGTTCAAAGCCTCGCTCGGGCTCAAGGATGTCCGGCTGGCCATGGCGGCGGCGGAGGCCGTATCGACGCCGATGCCGCTCGCGAGCCTCGTGCGAGACAATCTCGTCGAGGTCATGGCTCGCGGCGAGGGCGAGAAGGACTTCGCCGTGCTCGGCGAAGTCGCGGCGCGACGCGCGGGGCGCTGACGACGGTTCGTCGGCTGCACGGTCGAAGGGCCGACGGGTATGCAGCTACGAATCTTCGTAGAAAATGCACGGCAAATGCCAACGGCATACGTGAGTCGGCGATCGAGCGCATAATCGCCGACTCACGTCTTTACCGGAGGCTTTGCGTCATGAATCTGCATACGTGGTGGCTGTTCGTCGCTACCGTCTTCGTCGTCTGCGCCATTCCCGGTCCGAACATGCTCGTCGTGATGACGGCTAGCGCACAGCATACGATTCGCCGTGCCAGCGCCACGATGGCCGGCTGTTTGTCGGCGCTCGTCTTGATGCTCTCGATCTCCGCCGCGGGGCTGGGCGTATTTCTGAAGGCGTGGCCGACGATGTTCGACGCTTTGCGACTGATTGGCGCGGCGTACCTGATTTATCTTGGCGTGAAGTCTTGGCGAGCCAAAGTCGACGATGGCGCGAACGCGGCGGCGCAAGAGCCGTCGACCCGGCCGGCGCGTTCGCTCGGCGCGCTTTATCGCAACGGCTTTCTCGTCGCGAGCAGCAATCCGAAGGCGATCCTGTTCGCCGCAGCGCTGTTGCCCCAATTCATCGATGCATCCAAGGCGACGCTGCCGCAATTCGGCGTCCTCGTCGTGACGTTCGCCGTGATCGAGGTGAGTTGGTATCTCGTCTACGCGATTTGCGGGGCGCGGATCGGCTCGACGCTCAAAAGCGGGCGCGTCGCACGCGCATTCAATCGGTTGACGGGCGGCGTGTTCGTCGGGTTCGGCGCGATGATGGCGCTCGTGCGGCACTGAACGCCGGTTGTTGCAGGCTAAATAAGAAGGGGGCGACGCAGCCGATGCGTCGCCCCCTTTTTTCGTGCGGCCGAGATTCGTTAGGACACCCAATCGTCGTAGCGAACCCGGTGCCGTCCGATCAATACGCGAAGTAGGGGCCGGCGCCGCCCGGGGTGGACTGCTGCTCAATGGCCGTGTAGACGTTGCGGCCGTAGAAGAACGGCAATCCCCAGTCGAAATCTTGCGAGCCGACGAACGCGGGACCGGCGAATAAGGGCATCGCCGCGCCGCCGCCCGATGCCTGCCAAATCTGCGCGGCGTTGCCGACGCTGAAGCTGACGGTGCTGGTCTGACCGTTACTGCCGGTGTTGACGGCGCTCAATTGCTCGGTGCCGCTCGGACAGTAGTACGCCTGGTCGGGGCTCGCGCATGCCGACATCAAATTGGTGTCGAAAAACAGCCCCGTCGAGCCGCTGTCGATGAAACCGCGCGTGTAAGTCGTGCCGTTTTGCGTCGTCGTGAACACGCCGCGGATGGGATCGACGGCGACGACCTGCGCCGTCGCGAGCCCATTGTTGCTCTGCGTGCCGATCCCGAAAATGAGCTGTCCGCTTACGCTCGCCGCGCTGCCGCCCGGTACGGCGGGCAAGCTGACGATGACGCCGTTGCCGTCCGTCCCGAAATAAGGCACCGGATTGGCGACTTGCAATGATTCGGCCACGGCCGTCGATGTGCAGTTCGTGCCGGAGCAAGTGTAATAAGTGCCGGCGATCGGTTGTGTTGCGCACGCGGCCCCGCAGTCGTGCTTGAACACGCCGATGCCGAGGATGCCGTTGGCGGCGAGCGCGCTCGCCGTGTTGCGGGGGGCGCCCACATTGGCGCAGGTGCCCGGTACGGCTGCGTAGTTCGGATCGATGACTTGAATCGGCAGCGATTGCGCGCGCTCGCCGCCGATTTGAACGTCGGCTTGGCGCACCGAGCCCCAGGTGTAGCCGTCGTAGAACTGCATGCATTCCGCGAGGGCGCCGCCGTTGCCGTTCGTTTGCTGCGGGAGGGCCACCGAGGCGGGCAGTTGCGACGCGAATACGCGCAGGCCCCACGAGCCCGTGTCGACGAGGACATGGTCGATCGTTTGGCAATTGCCGGTGCCGGGTGCGCAGACCGTCACGCTCACGAACGGCATGTTGGGTACGCCCGATACGCCCTGGTCGACGGTGATCGTCGCGACATTGGCGGCCGGCGCCGGCGCTGCCGACGGAGAGGCGGACGTGTTGCTGATCGAGCCGGACGCGGAGTCGGAACCCCCACCGCCCCCGCCGCATGCGGCGATTGAACAGGCGATGAACCAGGCTGTGGCCAGCTTGACGATTCTTGACGTGCTCAAGCGAATCATCGTTCGTCCCCCCTTAGCGCACCGCACCGGCATCGACGCCGGCGGGCAGAGCGTGAGGTAGGTAGGCCCGCCCGGAGAAGGCGCGCAGATGTCCGCCCGAGTAGACGACGAGGTCGTCGGCCGACACCGCGAGCGGACCGCCGCCGCGCGTCGGATTCGCGCCGGCGAAGCGATCGAACGCGGTGCCCAGCGTCGTTTTTAGATCCGGGAGCGTAGGCCCTTCCCAGGCGACGCCGAAGACGATGCCGTCCGCCCCGACGTACTCGCGCACGACGGTGCCCGAAGGCAGCGTGATGGTGTGGACGGTGTAGGGGCCTTGCACGATGCTTGCGTGGGCTACTGCCGTGAGACGCGTGGCGTCCGTGGCGACACTGGCGACGTGCTGGCCGAGCGTGGCCAGGGCGTCGGGGGCGGCGATCAGGCTTGCCGCGGCGAGCGCGGCAGCCATTGCGCTCGAGAAGAGATGCGATTTCACTGCGTTTCCTTCGTTCTAGATGCACCGGCGAGACGGCCTCGAGGGGGCGTCGCACCGACGGGCAGTGGCCCGCCCAGCCGGCGTCGCGCGAGCAATGCCGTAACCAGTGCGTTGAACGGACGCGCGGCGCCGAACTTTAGGCCTCGGTCATTGCTTTTCGCGGAGGGCTAGGCGGCGGTGAGGGCAATGTGAGGACGCGAGCGTAGCGACGTCGCGTTTCAATGAGGGAGCGAAGGCCGCATGGGATAAGGCTGAGGCCGTTGTCGAGCGGCGTTGGCGCGTTTAAATCGGACGGATGACGCGACGCCTTGTCGCGTTGCTGAAAAAAATTTTGCGTATGTCAGCAGAAACCCTTATTTTTAATCGAGTGCTGAAGTTGGTCTCCAAACGCTCGTTTAACTGGGATGTGACGATATCCGTGTCAACGCGAAAGATCATAGGCAGTTCGAGCCGGGTGCGCCCGGCGGGCTCGATAGGCACTGTGCAACGAGGATGAAGCAATGAAATCCGATGGGTACGGCGCGCAAGGGACGGTCGCGAACGAAACGGACGAACGCGGCGGAGCAACCGGATGGCACGATCATGCGGGCGGTCGCGACGCGTGCGCGGCGCCCGCTGCGGCTTGTCATCGCAAGAAGGTGCTCATCGCGGATCGCGACGACACCGCTCGCCGAATGCTGGTCAATCTGGTCGAAAGTCTGGGCTACGAAGCCGTCGCGGCGAAGGGCGTCGAGGAAGCACTCGAGTTGGCCCGCCGGCTGCCGCCCGATGCGGCCTTGATCGACGTCGGCGCGCCGATGCTCGACGGCTTGTCCGCGGCACGCGCGTTGCGTGAGTTGGGTGGACAATCCGCATTGCTACTGATTGCGCTCACCGGATGGGGCCAGCCGCAGTATCGCGACATGGCGCTGGCCGCCGGCTTCGATGTACACCTGGTGAAGCCGGTCGGCGTCGATCAATTGGGCTTTTTGCTTTCGTTGACGCTCGTATGACGGAACGGTCTTTTAGCGCAAACGTGTTGCGTGTAGGCAACGCGGTCGAGGCGGGTCAATAGGGTCTGTTGCATCGCATCAAACGGTTTGCTAGAGTGAAAGTGTCTCCTCCATGTCTCCTCTGATATGGATTCAGCCCGCCCTTTAGGCGGGCTTTTTTTTGCCTAGAACTTGTACGACACCGCCACGTAGGTGATGAGCGGATCGGCCGTCAGTTGCGCTTTCGTCGTGCCGAGCAATGTGCCGTCGGCGGCACGCACGTAGACGGTCGACATCGTCTTGAGCGGAATGTAGGTGAGCGACGCGTTTACGCCCCAGTGTTGCGTGAAGTCGTAGGACGCACCGACATTGAATACGGGTGCCCATGAGGGCGACGCCTTGGCCGATACGCTCGTCACGCCGGGCCGCGCCGCGCCCGCGGCGAGCACCGAACCGAGATTGTTCTGAGTCGAGGTGACGAAGTTCGGATTGAGTTCGATGTTCGTGAAGAAGTTGTACGACACCCCCACGCCGACGAACGGCCGAAACTTCGCCGTCGGCGCGTTGAAGTAGTACTGGATCATCATCGCCGGACTCCATTGGCGCACGCTCTTCACGATCGGTTCGTTAGCGGGATCGTCGAGATTCTCGGTGCCGAGCGCCCCGGCGGGCCCCGGCGGCACGATCGCGCCGCGCCCTTTTAGCTTGAAAGTCGGCGGCACGCCGGCAACGGTCGTCAGTGCGATGTGGTCGGTCAGAAAGTGACTGATGACGAGCCCAAGGGTGTCGGCGTTCGTCGTCGACAGTCCGGTACCTTCCGAGGTGAACGCGCTCGGCAGCCGTAGCGGCGTATCGATCGGCTGCGGCGTGACGTAAGTCGTCATGGGCGTGCTCGAGTCTTGCGGCATGACGTGAAACCAGCCGAGCGTGACGACGTTATCGCCCGCGTGCTGAGCGTGCGCGCTGCCGGCGAACGCGAGCGATAACGCCGCGCACGCGGCGGCACGTGTTTTCTTATCCATGTTTCCTCCCTGTCTGCCTTTTTTTGTGCGATCGCGCGCTTGTCCCTGCTTGCCTCGCCTGAGTCGGCAAGGAGGGACAAGACGATGCGAGCGTCGATGCGAAGCCGTGCGCGTGCGTTATTGGACGAACGCGTTGATCGTGAAATAAGGCGATGAATTCTCGTTGTAGAGATAGCCGAACACGCCACCGGTGAAGACGAGCTTGCCCGTCGCCGTGTTCGACGACGCGTCATGGACGGCCGAGGTGACCACGCCCGGCACGGCGTTCGCGAAGCTCAGATCGAGCGGTGTCGCAAGTGAGGCATTGGACGGCTGATACGGGTCGAGCATCGTCGCTTCGGTTCCTTCGAGGGCAGTTGCCCGGTAGGCGAACTGGCTATCGACGCCGATGTATTGGCCGTTTTGCGTATCGACGGCGATCGGCGTTTGCGGCCCGAGAATGGAGATGCCGGACTCGTCGTCGGCCTGGAACGTCGAAGGATTCGCATAGCCGGTACGGATCAGGATCGGTACCAACTGATTGCGCAGCTTGCCGACGATCATGAAGCCCTTGCCGGCGGGCGCGACCGCGTTGGTCGGCTTGGCCTGGCTTTGGAACGAATCGGTTTCGAAGGCCCCGCTGCCGTCGCTGGACTGCACCCAGTTGGTCCCCGCTTGCTGCGTCTTGCCGGCGTTGACGCCGACGTTGTCCGTCTCGCTCCAGGTGCCGTCCGCATGGATCGCGATGGTGGCGTCGACGGGCACCGTCGCGTAGTTCTGCGACGGAATGATGTGATAGCCGATCTGGTTGTAGGTACCGGCCACATTGGCGAGGTTCGTCTCGAGCGACGAGAAGCCGATGAACGGGAAGTACGGAAACTTATTGTCGGGCACGGCGCCGAATCCGGCGATGCCGTTGTACTGAATCTCCTTGCCCGGGATCGTGCCGCCGAGCACGCCTTCACCGACAAAGATGCGGGCCGGCTTGTTCGGATCGAGGCTCGCGCCTTGCAGGTAGTACGCGCATTCGTTCTGCTTTTGCGTCGGCAGCAGCGTTTCGGGCGCGAGCGTACCGCTTTGGGTAGTACCCGCGCGCGAGGGGGTGACGGTACCGGTGCTTGCGGGGATGGCCGATTCGACGTATGTCACTTGCCACGTCATCTTCGTCGTGTCGATCTGCATCTTCGCGAGTTCGCCGTCGCCGCCGCCGCCCGTGAAGACGGTGCCGTAATCGAGCGAGGCGGGGCAGAGCCGATCGACGGCTGCGGCCGAATTACCGGCGGCGCCGCCACCGCCGCCACCGCCGCCGCCGCCACCACCGCATGCGGATAAGAATGGCGCAACGAGCGCCAGCGCAAAAAGGGCGTTCCGGGTCATGACGTTCCTCCATTGGCTTTATCGTTATCGGGCTGCCGGCTCCCTGTCGGCTGCCGCTTGATTTAGTTCGTTGTACTAACCGATTGTTTGTTAGGCGTTCTCCTGCGGGATGGGGGTGGGACATAAGCATGCACATTTGAGGACGGCGCGCATGCGGCGTATCGAACGACAGCGATCGATCGGGGAGAGGGCTAGCGGCGCGCCGGCATACGGCGGCCGAGCTTGGGCGCGGGTCGAACCCAGGCGCGCAGGCGGCAATAGCGCGTCGGCGGCAGTCGCGTCGCGCGCGATGGAACGGCGTCGAGTGCGCCGTCCGTCTCCCTGATCCATCTAGTTATGCGGACTAATTTCGTCTCGCATTTTTCGGCTGTCAATTGACAAAGCCGTCTAAAAAGCTCGATTCAAAAATCGCGATTGCAATGAGAATGAGGCCTGAAAAGGCCAGCGAGGCGACATTGAAACAAAAAACGCGTTTCAAGCGCTCGCCTGCAAAGTGCCGCTTCGCGCGAGCCTGCACGATGTTTGCAAGGCGGCGCGCAGGGCGTTTATGGCGGCTCGATCGGCGTTTGATCGGATGATTGCGGCAGCAATTGCCGCGTATAAGAAAAAAGCCGGCTTCAAAAGCCGGCTTTCATTTTGCATTCGATTTACGATGCAAGGCGTATCAGCGTTGCAATCCCGTCTGCTCATCGGCACCGATGGCGAGATTCATACATTGGATGGCCGCGCCCGATGCGCCCTTGCCGAGATTGTCGAGCCGCGCAACCGTCACGAAACGCTCCTCGCTGCCGAAGACGAACAAGTCCACACGATTCGTATCGTTGTTCGCTTGGACGTCGAAGAAGCCGTCGTCGAGATTGTCTTGTTCGTCGAACGGCGCTACGCGCACGAACGCTTCGCCCTCGTAGTACTCGGCGAAAAGCGCCTGTACGTCGCGCGGGCCCACGCGCTTGCCGAGTTGCTCGGGCGTGAAGTAGGTCGTGACGGCCAGCCCCTTGTAGAACGGGCCGACGATCGGCGTGAAGATGGGGGCGCGCGCAAGTCCCGTGTGCGCCGCCATTTCGGGCAGATGCTTGTGGCCGAGCGCGAGCGCATAGGCACGCGGGCTTTGGAGTTTGGGATTGGGCTGAGCGGCCTCGTAATCGGCGATCATCTTCTTGCCGCCGCCGCTGTACCCGGTGATCGAGTAGGCGTGGGCTGCGAAATCGGGCGTGACGAAGCCGGCCTCGACGAGCGGGCGCATGGCCAGCACGAAGGCCGACGCATGGCAGCCCGGCACGGCGATTCGCTTGGCCGTGCGCAGCCGTTCGCGCTGCGCGCCCATGAGCTCGGGCAGGCCGTAGGCCCAATCGGCGTGGGTGCGAAAGGCCGTGCTTGCGTCGATCAGCACCGTGTGGCCGTTTTCGACGAGGCCGGCCGATTCGCGCGAGGCGACATCGGGCAGGCAGAGGAACGTGACGTCCGACGCGTTGATCAACCGGCGGCGCTCGTCCAAGTCCTTGCGCTTCGCCTCCTCGATCCGGAGCACTTCGACGTCGGTCCGGCGCGACAGGTACTCGAAAATCTTCAGACCCGTGGTGCCTTCCTGTCCGTCGACAAAAACCTTCGTGCTCATTTCGATCTCGCTATGTGGCCGGTGAAAGAGCGCCGCAGCAACGGCGCCAAAGCCATGATTTTACGGGTTGTTAATCGACATTGCTGTGAAAATTCGTTGCGACGCCGTACGTTGCCGGAAGAAGCGGCCGGCGCTCGGCGCTCAGCGTTGATAGGTGACGGTCAAGCTGGCTTTCGCGAGGAGAGCCGTATTGATCTCGTGATCGAACATGAGTGCGTGTCGCCCCGTCGCGAGCCGCAGATCGGCCGTGTTCAGCGCGAATACGGTCACGATGTAGCGATGCGGCTTGCCGGGCGGCGGGCAAGGACCGCCGTACCCGACGTCGCCCCAGTCGTTGCGCGCTTGCATCGCCCCGATCGTGTCGAGGTAGCCCGAGCCGCTCGCGTTCGCCGGTAGCGCCGTCACGTTCGGCGGAATGCCGGCTACGGCCCAGTGCCACCAGCCGGGGCCCGGGGCGTCGACGTCGAAGATCGTGACGGCGAAACTCTTCGTGCCGGCCGGCGCGTTGCGCCACGACAGCTGCGGCGAGGTATTGCCGCCCTTGCATTCGCCGTGGTCATAGACCTGGGCTTTGCCGATCGCGGCGCCGTCGTGCAAGTCGCTGCTCGTCACGGAGAAAGCCCCTTGCGCCGCGGCTTGACCCGCGTTCGCGGTGAGCCAAACGGCGAAAAGGGCGGCGATGGCCAGCGCCACACCCTTGGACGAGCACATGAGCAAAACGGATCCGACGAGTTCGCGATAGCTGCGCATGAACCGATCTCTTCTCCGGGAGGGACCTCGTTACGGCCGAATATTTGCCGACATCGCGTCGCGTTGCGTAAGTCAGTCTAACATCGGCCGCTACGCCACCGTTGCGGCCGAAAGCCCGACGCCGTTACGCGGCATGCGGCGCTCGGTGTGCGGACAAACCACGCTTCGTGCATTCACGGCCGGTGGGCAATCGGCCGAATGCATCGATATTTCGCATCGGTACCTGCCTTATGAGCTCAATCGTTTCGCGTTTTCCCACGGGCTGCGCGCCGCCGCTGCGCCGCACCCGCGTCGTCGCCGCCGACGATCATCCTGTCATCTTGCTCGGCGTGCGCCATGCGCTCGAGGCGTTCAACGATATCGCGTTGCTCGCCCAAGCTAGGCAATCGACCGAACTCGTCGAGTCGCTCCAGCGCGTGCAGGCCGACGTGATCGTGACCGACCTGTCGATGCCATCCGGCCAGTACGGCGACGGCCTCGCGCTGATTGGATACTTGCGGCGGCACTTTCCGACGGTTCGCATCGTCGTTCTGACGATGCTCGGCAACGGCGCGCTATTGCGGAGATTATTCGAGGCGGGCGTCTCGGCTGTCGTCGGCAAAGGCGACGATCTGGCCCATATCGGACTCGCCGTGCGCCATGCCATGCGCGACGTTCGCTACGTGAGTCCTTCGTTGCGCGCGGTGCTCGAGCATAGCGGCGCGCGCGATGGCCGGGCCACGGGAGCGCCTCTATTGTCGCCGCGCGAGATCGAGGTGCTGCGGCTGTTCGCGTCGGGCTTGAGCGTCAGCGAAATCGGCACGCGGCTCAATCGCAGCGTGAAGACGGTCAGCTCGCACAAGGTGGCGGCGCTGCGAAAGCTCGGTGTCGCGGGCGACGCCGAGTTGATCGAGTATGCGCGTGCGAACGGTCTCGCGCATAGGGCGATGACCTATGCAGAGGCGCCGGAGGAAGTCGCGGGATGCGCGGGCTTAACGCCCGCGCATCCGCGCTAGGACTGCGTTGTTGCGGCGTTGTTGCAGCGTTATTGCGGCGTGGACGTCGCGCCGCCGTGCGCGGCCGACCATTCGGCCGGCGCGTGCAGGAATTTCTCGACTTCGTCGAGGGTCTTCGTGTCGAAGTAGCCCGATGCCTTGGCGACGCGCAGCACATCCCACCAGGTCGCGAGCGCGTGCAGATCGACGTCGATGTCTTTCAGCACCGACACGCTTTCCTTGAAGATGTTGTAGTGGAACAGCACGAAGCAGTGGTTCACGCTCGCGCCGGCCGTACGCAGGGCATTGATGAAGTTGATCTTGCTGCGGCTGTCGGTCGTCAAGTCTTCGACGAGCAGCACGCGCGAGCCTTCTTCGAGATGACCCTCGATCTGCGCGTTGCGGCCGAAACCCTTCGGCTTTTTGCGCACGTATTGCATCGGCAGCATCATGCGGTCGGCGATCCAGGCCGCGAACGGAATGCCGGCCGTTTCTCCGCCGGCGACGGCGTCGATCTGCTCGAAGCCGACGTCGCGCAGGATCGTCGTTTCGGCCATCTCCATCAGGCCGCGGCGCACGCGCGGGTACGAAATGAGCTTGCGGCAGTCGATGTAGACCGGGCTTGCCCAGCCGGACGTGAAGATGAACGGCTTTTCGGCGTTGAAGTGCACCGCCTGCACTTCGAGCAGGATCTTGGCGGTCGTATCGGAGATCGTTTGACGATCGAAGCCTGTCATGGGCAAATCCTTGGATGTAAAGCGGGAGATGGGCGGGTTCGCCCTCGGGCGGCAGGCTGGGCTGCTGCGCGCGTAGGCGGGTATTTTACCCGAGTTCCGCGCCCGCCCCTCTGGAATCGCGGTTTAGGGGGTGTACACTAGTCGCCCCGCAAATCGCTCACGCGCCGTCCAGCCCCCGGCGCCGCGCCTACCCGGCGCGTAGTCCGGCCGCCGCAGTCGCTACCTCGCCGACTTGCAAGCGTGGCGCCCGGCGCGAGCGTGTCGGCCCAAATTCAATATCAATAACGTCTCGCAGGCTCACTCATGGACGAACAACTCAAGCAAAGCGCTCTCGCCTACCATCAAAACCCGCGACCCGGGAAGATTTCGGTCACGCCCACGAAGCCGCTGTCGAACCAACTCGACCTGTCGTTGGCCTATTCGCCGGGCGTCGCCGCCGCGTGCGAGGCGATTCACGCCGATCCGCTCGATGCGCAAAAGTACACGTCGCGCGGCAATCTCGTCGGCGTCGTGACGAACGGCACCGCCGTGCTCGGCCTCGGCAACATCGGCCCGCTCGCCGCCAAGCCCGTGATGGAGGGCAAGGGGTGCCTGTTCAAGAAGTTCGCCGGCATCGACGTGTTCGACATCGAACTGTCCGAGTCCGACCCCGATAAGCTCGTCGAAGCCATTGCCATGCTCGAGCCGACGCTCGGCGGCATCAACCTCGAGGACATCAAGGCGCCCGAGTGCTTCTACATCGAGCAAAAGCTGCGCGAACGTATGAAGATCCCCGTCTTCCACGACGATCAGCACGGTACCGCCATCATCGCCTCGGCGGCCATCCTGAACGGCCTGAAGGTCGTCGGCAAGGAGCTCGGCAAGGTTAAGCTCGTTTGCTCGGGCGCCGGCGCGGCCGCCATCGCGTGCCTCGATTTGCTCGTCAAACTCGGTTTGTCGAAGCAAAACGTCCTCGTGGCCGATTCGAAGGGCGTCATCTATGAAGGGCGCGGCAACCTCGATCCGTCCAAGGCCCGTTACGCCGCCGTCACCGACGCGCGCACGCTCGCCGACGCGATCAAGTCGGCCGACGTATTCCTCGGCTGCTCGAGCGCCGGCGTGCTCAAGCCCGAGATGGTCAAGGACATGGGCGACAAGCCGCTGATCCTCGCGCTGGCCAATCCCGAACCCGAGATCCGCCCCGAGGATGCGAAAGCCGCACGCCCCGATGCGATCATCGCCACGGGCCGCTCGGACTACCCGAACCAGGTCAACAACGTTCTGTGCTTCCCGTTCATCTTCCGCGGCGCGCTCGACGTCGGCGCGACGACGATCACGGAAGAAATGAAACTCGCCTGCGTGCGTGCGATCGCCGAACTCGCCGAAGAGACCGATCAAGGCGACGAAGTGGCGAAGGCCTATGAAGGGCACTCGCTCGAATTCGGTCCCGAGTACTTGATTCCGAAGCCGTTCGATCCGCGCCTGATCATCAAGATCGCGCCGGCCGTCGCCCAAGCGGCGATGGATTCGGGCGTCGCGACGCGTCCGATCGAGGACATGGATGCGTACCGCGAGCAACTGGGCGCAACCGTGTATCGCACGGGCATGGTCATGCGCCCGGTGTTTGCATCGGCCAAGCAAAAGGCGGCGCGCATCGTGTTCGCCGAGGGTGAAGACGAGCGCGTGTTGCGTGCCGCGCAGTTCGTGCTGATGGAGAAAATCGCCAAGCCGATCATCGTCGGGCGTCCGTCCGTCGTCGAAATGCGACTGAAGAAGATGGGCTCGAAGCTGCGTGTGGGCGAGGACTTCGAAATCGTCAATCCCGAAGACGATCCGCGCTTCACGCAGAGCTGGCAGCTCTATCACGAGATCGGTGCGCGCGACGGCGTGACGCCCGAGATCGCGAAGGCCGCGATGCGTAAGTTCAATACGCTGATCGGCGCGATTCTGATTCGCCTGGGCCATGCCGACGGCATGATCTGCGGCATGATCGACACGTACCACAGCCATCTGAAGTACATCGAACAGGTGCTCGGCCGCGCGCCGCAAGCCGAACACTACGCGGCGATGAACTTGCTGATGCTGCCGGGCCGCAACCTGTTCATTTGCGATACGTACGTGAACGAAGTGCCGAGCGCCGAGCAACTGGCCGACATGGCGATCTTGGCCGCACGCGAGATCGAGCGTTTCGGCATCGTGCCGAAGGTTGCGCTGCTTTCGAACTCGAACTTCGGTAGCGCGCCGTCGGCGTCGTCGCAGCGTATGGCTGCCGCGCGCAAGCTGATCAACGAGCGCGCGCCGCAACTCGAAGTCGACGGCGAAATGCACGGCGACGCGGCGCTTTCCGAAGTCATCCGCAAGCAGTCGTTCCCCGGCACGACGCTCACGGGCGAAGCGAATCTGCTGTTGATGCCGAACGTCGAGGCCGCGAACATCGCGTACAACCTGCTCAAGATGGTCGGCGGGGAAGGCGTGACCGTGGGTCCGTTCCTGCTCGGCGCGGACAAGCCCGTGCACATCCTCACCCCCGCGGCGACGGTGCGACGCATCATCAACATGACGGCCGTCGCGGCGGCGAACGCTCGCGCGGAGTAAGGCGCGGCGCGGTTCATCCGCAGGCGCTGCCCTCGCAATGAGGGCAGCGCGATCTGATTGCTCTTTATCGCAGCGAATAAATCGTCACATCGATATGAAGAACGATCGTTGGACGCTTGGTCGCCGTGGCTCTTACATTCGGTTTTCCGCACACGCATGCTGAACCGAATGAAAAGCGGAATTCGAACTCCGCACGATAAAAACGATGAGCCTCGAGATAAAGACTATTCGCGCCGTCTTAAAGGCGCTTGCATGGGTTGTTTTTGGTGGTGCGTTCGCGATCTTCGCGACTCCCGTATCGGCCGAACAGGCTGCCGAAGGCATTGCGGCAGCCCCGTCCGATGCGAGCGCGCCGGTGGGCCTTAAGAAAGTCGTCGTTACGGGGTCGCGCATTCCTCGCTCCGAAAAAGAAGGCACGACAAGCGTCACCGTCATTACGAGTAAAGATATCGAGGCGAAAGGCTATCGCAACGTCTTCGATGCGATCAGTCAACAAACGCAAAACACCGGCTTTACTCAAGGCGCCGATTACGGCAATACAGCTACCCCCGCCGCGAATGCCATCAGCTTGCGAGGTCTGGGGCCGAACCATACGCTGGTATTGGTGGACGGCAGACGGGTGGCCGACTATCCGATGGCTTACGACGGCAACGTCAACTTCGTCAATCTGGCGAATGTGCCGTCGGCCATGATCGATCGGATCGAGATATTGAACGGGCCAGGGTCGGCCGTATACGGTTCCGATGCGATCGCCGGCGTCGTCAACATCATCACGAAGAAGCACATCGACGGCGTTGAGGTGAACGTCAAGGGCGGGACGACCTCCGACGGCGGTGGGGCCAACGGCCGCCTCCAGATCACAGGCGGCAAAGAGATCGGCAATCTGAGCGCGGTGTTCGGCATCGAGCTCAGCAAGACCAATCCCATCTGGTCGGATCAGCGCGACTTCATGTCGTCGACGACGCTCGAAGGCGAAGCGCCCACTTCGATTTGGGCCCGCCGCAATCTCGATACGGGCAGCTACCTCGGCGGCTCCGGTGCGTGCGGCTCGCTCTCCGGCATCGGCGCATTCGGCGGGACGGTGTCCGCGGTGGATACGGGCCATGGCGCCTATTGCGGAAGCGGGAAGGCCAAACCGACGTTTTGGACCACGCAAACGAACAACGCCAGCGAGAACCTTTACGGCGGCGTCGAATATCGCTTGAGCGACAAGACGACGTTGTTCGGATCCGTTTGGGCATCGTGGGATCAGACGAAGAACAATACGCGCGGGCCGAGCTGGACTTCGGCGGCGGCAAGCACGAACTTCTTCTTCAACCAGACGACGGGCGCCGACGAGCAATGGAGCAAGCGCTTCTCGCCCGAGGAGATCGGCGGCGCCTCCGCGTGGGACAAGCAGTGGAACGACGCATTCGGCAACATCACGCTGGGTGCGCGCGGGACGATCGGCGATAGCAGTTGGCATTACGAAGCGGCATATAACGCATCGGGCTATGAAAGCCGCGCAACGACGCCGCGCTTGCTCTCGAGCATCGATAGCTACTACCTCGGCCCCCAACTGGGCGTCACCGCGGGCGGCACGCCGATCTACGCGCCGAATCCCGCACGCTTCGCCACGCCGCTCACGCCGGCGCAATTCGCGGCGATGTACGGTCAATCGGCGAACCAAAACGACACTTGGACGCAGAACGTCACCCTGAGCGCAAACGGCGATCTGTTTCGATTGCCTGCGGGCATGGTCAAGGCTGCCGGCACGCTCGAGTTCGGTATGCAAGGCTTTAGGAACGCGCCCGACCCGGCGATCGATCAAGGCGCTTACTACAACCCGAGCAATGGGGAAACGGCCGGCGGCACGCGCAAACGCTATGCGGCCGCGCTCGAATTCGAGGTGCCGATCTTTCGCCAACTGAATGCGACGCTCGCGGGCCGTTACGACGACTACGCTTTCAGCGGCAAGAACGCGGCGCAGTTCACCTATAACCTAGGTCTCGAATACCGCCCGCTCAGGAGTTTGCTCGCACGCGGTTATTACGGCACGAGCTTTCGCGCGCCGGATATGAACTACCTGTACCAGTCGAAGACGAAGGGCTACTTCGAGCAAACGACGGACTACTATCGATGCGGCCAGGAAGGGCTGCCGCTGGGCGATTGCCCCTACGCCAACGTGTCGCCGGGTTCGACCTACGTGCAAACGGGTAACGATGCGCTCAAACCGGAGAACGCGAAATCGTGGGGCTACGGCTTTGTGTTCTCGCCCACGGCCGACCTCGATGTGTCGGCGGACTACTACGACATCCGCATCGACAACCTCGTCACAGTGATCGATCCGGACAACCTGTTGCATACCGAAGCGGCATGCCGTACGGGCCAACTCGATGCGAACTCGCCCGATTGCCAAGACGCCTTGCGCCGCGTCTTGCGCAACCCGATGACGGCAGCGCTCGATCCGGGTGCGATCAATACGATTTTCGTGAACCCGATCAATGCGGCCATGGAGCACACGAGCGGTTTCGATGTCGGCGGCAAATGGCGCTGGCGCACGCACGGATTCGGTTCGTTTCTGTGGACCGTCAACTATACGAAGGTACTGAGCCACAAGTATCAGCAATTCGCGAACGGTCCCGTGCAGGATTTGCTCCACTCGTTGCAAAATCCGACGGGCAATCCGGAGTGGCCCGATAAGCTCGCCGTTAGTTTGACCTGGTCGATTCCGCGATGGACGTCTACGCTACAAGTCGAACGTTACGGCAAAGTGCCGAACTCGGCGCAAACGGCGTATTTGTCGCCGACCGCGCTCGCTAATTTGAGCGTGTCGCACCAGTTCACGAAGCACTCGTCGCTGACGCTCGTCGTCAACAACGTCATGAATACGATCAAGCACGACGACTCCGCAGGCTGGCCTTACTACACGGTCGGATACTACATGCCGTACGGCCGCACGTTCTGGCTCGAGTTCGATCATCGCTTCGAGTGAAGCATCGCAGTCCGGCATCAAAATCAAAGACGAATCGATGCAAAAGGAACTGGCAGGAACAAGCGAATCGATATCGTCTCCCTCCATCAACGTCGATCGTTCTCGATCGAGTCATTGAGAGCATGACACCATGAAGATGCGATCTCAGACCTATGCGCGGTTTCTATCGATCTCACGTTCGGCACTTGTCGCCGCCGTCGTCGGCGTATTGCCCGTGATGGCAACGGCTGCGCCGGACGCGCACTTGCCGCCCGGTATCGCCTGGCAGCAAGGCGACGTCAATGCCGCGTTCGCGCTGGCGAAATCGTCGAACAAGCCGTTGTTGCTTTACTGGGGGGCCGTTTGGTGCCCGTCGTGCAATCAGGTGAAGGCGACCGTCTTCAGCCGCCAGGCCTTCAAGGAACGTTCGTCGTTGTTCGTACCGGTCTATCTCGATGGCGATACGGCAAACGCTCAGCAGATCGGCGAGCGCTTCAAGGTGCACGGCTATCCCACGATGATCCTGTTTCGTCCGGACGGGACGGAGATTACGCGATTGCCCGGCGAAGCCGACGCCGACCGGTATCTGCAAGCGCTCTCGCTCGGCTTGAGTGCGACTCATCCGGTCAGGCAGACGATGACGAGTGCGCTGAACGGCGAGGGGCGCCTGAATCACGACGAATGGCGCATGTTGGCCGATTACTCGTGGGATACCGACGGCGATCTGCCCGTGGCGAGCGATCGCATCGGCCAGACGTTGGAGAGGCTGGCGACGCGTGCGCAAGCCGAGCATGCAAGCGACGAATCGCTGCGGCTCGAATTGAAGGCACTCGTGGTCGAGGTGGCGAACGATCCCAAGCAAAGCGGCCAGCTCGAGAAGCCGAAAGCGACGGCGGCGCTGATCCAAGTCTTGCACGACGCAAAGCGCAGCCGTGCGTACGCCGACCTGCTTGTCGCCGATCCCGCGAGCGCGACGGCTTACTTGGCCGCGCCCGGTACCCACGAGCGTAAGCGTTTGAGCGACGACTATAGCGCGGCCCTGGCGCGGCTCGAGCAAGATGGGTCGCTGTCGACCATCGATCGACTGGCGGCGTTGCAGGGTAGGGTCGATCTAGCCAAGCTCGATACGCCGGCGGGCGCGCCGCTACCGAAGCCGCTCGTCGAAGACGTTCGCCGTGCGGTGACCGATGCGCAGCAAGCGGCGAGCAATCCGTTCGAGCGGCAGGTCGTCGTGACCGAAGGCGCCGAGTTGCTGACCGATGCGGGACTTGTCGACGAATCCGATGCGCTGTTGAAGGCGTCGCTGGCAAGTTCGCCGACGCCTTACTACCTCATGTCGAAACTCGCGCTCAATGCAAAGTCGCGCGGCGACAAGACCGGCGCGCTGGGTTGGTACAAGCAGGCCTACGATGCATCGACGGGGCCGGCCTCGCGGTTACGTTGGGGCGCGTCGTATGTGAGCGGTGTCATCGACTTGGCGCCGAACGATGCGGCCCGCGTGCAAGACATCGCATCGAAGGTGCTTGCGCAAGCGGCGCAAACGCCCAACGCGTTTTACGGCGCCAATCGGCGCGCGTTGAACAAGGTCGTGACGCGCCTCGCGCAATGGAACAAGGATGGCGCGCACGGTCCGGCGGTCAAGGCGCTCGCTCGCCAACTGGAGCAGACCTGCGAAAAGCTGCCCGTCGGCGATCCCCAGACGTCCACCTGCAAGGCGCTCGTCCAGCCGATCGGCGTTTGATCCGCGTTTGATCCGCGTTTGATCAGTCTTCGATCGGCGATCGATCGACGGCCCAGCGGCACCAAAAACAAAACCCCACGCCAAGAAAAAGCGTGGGGTTTTTGATTGGGCGAGGGCGATGCTCAAGGCGTCGGCCCTCGCCAGGCGGTCTCGGTCTACCGCGCGTTACGCCGCGTGCCGCGTGGCGCCGCCGGGCGTGCGCCACTTCGCCAGCAACTCGTTCCACTTCACACGCACGGCCTTCAGATTGTTTTCCTTCACGTGGCCGTAGCCGCGGATGCCGTCCGGCAGGTTCGCGAGTTGGACCGCGAGCTGCACATTGCCGGCATTCAGGCCCGACACCACTTCACGCACGAGCCCTTCGTACTCGCCGATCAACGCACGCTCGGTACGGCGCTCTTCGGTTTTGCCGAACAAGTCGAAGGCCGACCCACGCAGGAACTTCATCTTCGCGAGCAGCTTGAACGCCGATAGCATCCAAGGTCCGTACTGCTTCTTCACGAGATGGCCCTTCGCGTCCTTCTTCGCGGTGAGCGGCGGCGCGAGGTGGTAGTTCAGCTTCCAATCGCCTTCGAACTGCTCGCGCAGCTTGGCGAGGAACGCCGGATCCGTTTGCAGGCGCGCGACTTCGTACTCGTCCTTGTACGCCATCAGCTTGTACAGATTGCGTGCGACGGCTTCCGTCAGCGGCTCGCTGACGGCGCCGCCTTCGGCGAGGGCGCGTTCTGCACTGCGTACCTGCGAGACTAGCGTTTCATAGCGCTTGGCATAAGCCGCGTCTTGGTAAGCCGTCAGCAATTCGACGCGTTTGGCGATCAGCGCATCGATCGACTTCTTCGTATGCAGCGAGATCACCGTCGCGCCGGCGTCTTGCGCGGGCGTGGCAGGCTTGGCCGCGGCCTCGACGCTCGCGAGATCGTGAGCGGCTCTACGGCCCCATTCGAACGCGGCGAGGTTCTTCTCGATTTGCACGCCGTTCAACTCGATCGCCCGCACGAGCGAACGATGCTCGAGCGGCAGCCACCCGCGTTGCCATGCGTAGCCGAGCACGAACGGATTCGTGAAGATGGCGTCGCCGAGCAGTGCGACGGTCAGGCGGTTCGCATCGACGAGATCCACGTGCTCGCCGGCGGCGGCACGCACGTCTTGCTCGGTGCTCGTGCCGGGGAACGTCCAGTTCGGGTTCTTGATGAACTCGGCGGTCGGCGTCTTCGAGCTATTGATGACGACCCGCGTCTGGCCCGCCTTCATGCGCGACGTGCATTCGTCGCCGGCGGTCACGATCGCATCGCAGCCGATGACGAGATTGGCTTCGCCCATCGCGATACGCGTCGCATGAATATCGGTCGGCGCGTTCGCGATCTGCACGTGGCTCATCACGGCGCCGCCCTTTTGGGCCAAGCCGGTCACGTCGAGCACGGTCACGCCCTTTTGCTCGAGGTGCGCGGCCATGCCGAGCAGCGCGCCGATCGTCACGACGCCCGTGCCGCCCACACCCGTGACGAGCACGCCATAGGGACGCTGGATCTCGGGCAGAGCCGGCTCGGGGATCGAGGGCAGCGTGTCGCTCGACTTCGCGCTGAGCGGCTTCGGCTTGCGCAGTTGGCCGCCTTCGACGGTGACGAAGCTCGGGCAGAAGCCCTTCAAGCACGAGAAGTCTTTGTTGCAGCTCGATTGGTTGATCTGACGCTTCGTGCCGAACTCGGTTTCCAGCGGCTCGACCGACAGACAATTCGACTGGACCGAGCAATCGCCGCAACCTTCGCAGACCGCTTCGTTGATCACGACGCGGCGGGCCGGATCGGGGAATTCGCCTTTCTTGCGGCGCCGGCGCTTTTCGGTCGCGCACGTTTGATCGTAGATGAGGATCGTCGTGCCTTCGATTTCGCGCAACTCGCGTTGCACGTCGTCGAGCTGGTCGCGATGGTGAATCGTCACGCCCGGTGCGAGCAGCGTCGTGCCGCTGTATTTTTGCGGCTCATCGGTAACGATGACGATCTTCTTCGCGCCCTCGGCCGCGAGCTGATGGGTGATTTGCGGCACCGTCAGCACGCCGTCGACGGGTTGGCCGCCCGTCATCGCCACGGCGTCGTTGTACAGAATCTTGTACGTGATGTTCGCTTTCGCCGCGATGGCCGCGCGAATAGCGAGCAAGCCCGAGTGGAAGTAGGTGCCGTCGCCGAGGTTCGCGAATACGTGCTTTTCGTTCGTGAACGGCGCTTGCCCCGTCCAGGCCACGCCTTCGCCGCCCATCTGGCTGAACGTGCTGGTGTTGCGGTCCATCCAGACCGTCATATAGTGGCAGCCGATGCCGGCCATCGCGCGCGAGCCGTCGGGCACGTTCGTCGAGGTATTGTGCGGGCAGCCCGAGCAGAACCAGGGTTTGCGCTCGGCCGTGACGCGCGGCTTGGCGAGGGCCTTCTCCTTCGCTTCGATCACGGCGATGCGTGCGGCGATGCGCTCGCGCACGTCGGACGGCAATTCGAACTTCTCGAGCCGCGTCGCGATTGCCTTGGCGATCAGCGCCGGCGAGAGTTCGTAGTGCGCGGGCAGCAGCCAGTTGCCCATCGGCACCGACCATTCGCCGCCGGCGCCGTCCTTTTCGTCGAACTTGCCGAACACACGCGGACGCTGCCCGTCGGGCCAGTTGTACAGCTCTTCCTTGATCGCGTATTCGAGGATCTGACGCTTTTCCTCCACCACGAGAATTTCGTCGAGGCCCCGCGCGAACGCCTGGGCGCCTTGCGCTTCGAGCGGCCAGACGCAGCCCACTTTATAAAGACGAATGCCGATGCGCGAGCACGTTTCGTCGTCGAGTCCCAGATCGACGAGCGCCTGACGCACGTCGAGGTAGGCCTTGCCGCCGGTGATGATGCCGAAGCGCGCATGGGGCGAATCGATTTCTACGCGGTCGAGCTTGTTGGCGCGCACGTAGGCGAGCGCCGCGTACCACTTGTAGTCGAGCAGACGCGCTTCCTGCACGAGCGGCGGATCGGGCCAGCGGATGTTCAGGCCGCCCTCGGGCATCGCGAAGTCGCTCGGGAGCACGATCTGCGTGCGGTGCGGATCGATATCGACGGAAGCCGACGATTCCACGACGTCGGTCACGCACTTCATTGCGACCCACAAGCCCGAGTAACGGCTCATCGCCCAGCCGTGCAGGCCGAAGTCGAGGTATTCCTGGACGTTCGACGGGAAGAGGACGGGCAGGCCGCAGGCCTTGAAGATGTGTTCGGATTGATGCGCGAGCGTGGACGACTTGCAGGCATGGTCGTCGCCGGCGAGCACGAGTACGCCGCCGTGCGTGGACGAGCCGGCCGAGTTGCCGTGCTTCAGCACGTCGCCCGAGCGATCGACGCCCGGCCCCTTGCCGTACCACATCGAAAACACCCCGTCGTGCTTGGCGCCGGGGTAAAGATTGACTTGCTGGGTGCCCCAAACGGCCGTGGCGGCGAGATCTTCGTTGATCCCGGGCTGGAACACGACTTGATTCGAGGCGAGGTGCTTCTTGGCTTTCCAAAGAGCGAGGTCGAGTCCGCCGAGGGGGGAGCCGCGATAGCCGGAGATGAAACCGGCCGTATTGAGCCCGGCGGCTTGATCGCGCGCGTGTTGGAGCATCGGCAGGCGCACCAGCGCCTGGATGCCGCTCATATAAGCGCGGCCGCGTTCGAGCGTGTATTTGTCGTCGAGCGTGACGGACGATAGCGCAGCTTCCAGCGAGGCTCGCTGACCTGCGTCTAGCGGGGCATTCATTATGTTGACTCCTCAACCCTGTTTGGGATCACCAAAACGTCTCAGCCTCGAGCATCTTGTGGATGCTTCGGCCGGGGCCGCCATATTGACGGTTTTTTTGGGATGGTAGCACTGGTGAAAACCCGCCGCAGATGTCAAAAATAGTGCCATCGCAGGTTGAATAAGGCTGAGCCGGTCCCACCTTGTCTCGGATTGGCACGCTCGTATCCGTCTGTAACGGCCGTAACGTGTTGTTTTAAGGCTGGAACGCGAGGAGTCGGCCTGGTCTAATCTCCGGACCGTTCAGCTTCACGGGCTCGCCGCCCGGTGCGACGCCGGTACGTCTGAGAGCGTGAAGCGCCAGTGAGCGCGCAATATAAGGAGTACAAATGGAAAAGCGACACATTCAAACCTTTTTGACGGTTTCTGCCGCATTTTTCGCGATGAGCTTGCCCGTGCGCCAGGCGCAGGCGGGCATGGTTGCGACGGCGGTGTCCCGCACGATCGCGAAGGCCGGTATCGGTGCCGGTCCGGCCGAATTGTGGGCTGCATCGATGGGCGATGCGCCGGCTCGGCGTACGCCGATCGCTCACGCGAGCCGAAAGCACGTCGCGACGATCGAAACGGCGTCGACGAAAGCTGCGCAAACGCGCGACGACGAGGACGCTGAGCCGTTCTCGCTGATGTAACCGAAAGTCCTACGAGGCGGGCGCGGCCCGAAAGAAAGACCGCGTCCTCGCCTCGATCCCGCGTCAGGCCTTGTCCTGCACGACCCCGCGACGGATCTGATCGAGTTCGATCGATTCGAACAGCGCCTTGAAGTTGCCTTCGCCGAAACCCTGGTTGCCCTTACGCTGGATGATCTCGAAGAAGATCGGGCCGATTTGGTTTTCGGTGAAAATTTGCAGCAGCAGATCGTCCTTCGCGCCGTCGATGAGGATCTTGCGCTTCTTCAGTTCGTCGAGCGGTTCGCTGTGTCCGGGGATACGGCGGTCGACGAGTTCGTAATAGGTGTCGATCGTATCGAGCAGCTTAATGCCCGAGGCGCGTAGACCGTCCACGGTGCTGTAGACGTCGGTCGAGCCGAGCGCGATGTGCTGAATGCCTTCGCCGCGATAGGCGTCGAGATATTCCTGGATCTGGCCGGCCGTCTCCGATCCTTCCTCGTTGATCGGAATACGGATCTTGCCGCACGGCGAGGTCATGGCCTTCGACTTGACGCCCGTCACCTTGCCTTCGATGTCGAAGTAGCGAACTTCCCGGAAATTGAACAGGCGCTCGTAGAACGCGGCCCATTCTTGCATGCGGCCGCGGTGGACGTTGTGCGTCAGATGGTCGATATAGGTGAGGCCATGGCCGACCGGATGCGGTTCGGCGCCGGGAATCGGCTCGAAGTCGACGTCGTAAATGTCGATGTCGCCCACGCTGCCGGGTTGCGCGCCGTTCTTGCCGCGCCAGCGATCGACGAAATAGATGAGCGAATCGCCGATGCCCTTGATGGCCGGGATGTTCAGCTCCATCGGGCCGTTTTTGTTATCGAAACCCCAAGCGCCTAGGTCGAGCGCATGTTTGTATGCCTTGGCTGCATCTTGCACGCGGAATGCGATCGCGCAGATCGACGGACCGTGCAAGCGCGCGAACCGTTGCGCAAACGAGTCGGGCTCGCCGTTGACGATGAAGTTGATCTCGCCTTGACGGTAGAGGGTGACGTCTTTGTGGCGGTGACGTGCGATCGCGGTGAAACCCATCTGCTCGAACAGCTTGCCGAGGGCCTTCGGATCGGGTGCCGTGTACTCGATGAATTCGAAGCCGTCGGTGCCGACGGGGTTATCCCACGTTTGAACCTGCATTTCTGTCTCCTGTCGATATACCGCGGCCAAGCGCCGCACGTCGCGAATAGACGCAAGTGTATAGCGGCAGTGCAGGCGAAAATTTGCGAACTTTGTCGGTTGGCACTACGATTGCGCAATTTTGTGTCTCTTGCGACCCGGAGGGAGTGAGAATATGGCCGATATCGAACTCGATGCCGTCGACAGACGCATCCTCGCTTTTTTGCAGGAGAACGGCCGCGCGTCGAACCAGGACATCGCGGAGCGCGTGAATCTATCGCCCAGCCCTTGCCTGAGGCGCATCCGGCGGCTCGAGGAGATGGGCATCATCCGCGGTTACGTGGCGCTGCTCGACCCGCAAAAGCTGGGCCTTGGCCTATTGGCCTACGTCAACGTTCGACTGGAAAAGCGCGGCGGGGCGACGGGCCATGCGGGGACCACTCATGCGGAGCTGTTTCGTGCCGCGGTGCAGTCGTGGCCGGAGGTCGTCGCCTGCCATGCAATGACGGGCGAGATGGATTACCTGCTGCGCGTGCAGGTCAAAGACATGGTGCACTTCTCTCGGTTCGTGCAGGATCAGTTGCTGCACCATCCGTCGGTCGTCGACGTGAAAACGAGCTTCGCGCTCGAGTCGTTCAAGGAGACGACGGCGCTTCCGATTCTTTGAAACGGTTCTTTGAGTGCGCGCACCGGTTGCACAAAAGAGACGAGGCGGCTTAAAGCCGCCTCGTCGCGCGTGCCGCACAGGGGAGAGCGGCGCGCGGGGGGGGACCGGAGAAGTCAGGCCAGCGCTGGCGCCGGAATCATGGCTTCGATGATGCGCGCCGAGTTGCGCGCTTGGCGCTTGATTGCGTAATCGAACACCGCGGCTTGTTCTTGCAGCATTTCGTCGATGATGCTCGCTTGATCGGCGGGGGGCAGCGTCAGGTACGCATCGGCGCTGCCGTACGTGTACGCGATCTTCATGCCGGCTTTCTTGGCGATGTGCATCATCGTCGTGTTGCGCGAGAGGCAGTACATATACAGCGTCGTCACGCGCGTATTGCGGCTATGGATGGCGGCGCGTTCGAACAGCCTCGAGCCCACGCCCATACCGCGCGAACGCTCGAGCACCGATACGCCCAGCTCGGCCGTCCGTCCGTTGCCGTCGGCCGGCAGGTAAGCGAGATGCCCCACGCCAACCAGATCGAGCTCGTGATCGAAAACGCCGAAAACCTTATCGCGCGTGAAATCGAGCGAACGGACGTAGTTTTCGATCACGTGATCGGGCGCCGCTTGGCCGAATCGCAGGAGACGATCGTCCGCGCCGAGCGCGAGAAAGTGCGTGAGAAGCTGATCGCGGTCGCCGGCCGTCAGCTCGCGCACGAGAATCGGGCCACGATATGCCGTCTGCGAAGCGCGCTCGTAAAGCTCGATCGAGGCGGCGGCGCCAGTAGGGGCAAATGCATTCATCGTGGGTTCTCCTTTCGTCATGCGCACTTGTTGCAGCGCAATGCGAATTCTACCCGATAGGCATATGCCCTAATAGGGAAAACCCTGGTGCAACCTCGAAGAACGACTCTATTGTTGCTGGAGATCGACGCAAGTGACTGATTTAAAGGAAAAATGTCACTGTTGTAGAAGTGCACTGCGTCACTTTGACCGATCAGACATTCGTCTGCCTCATGCTGCGGCGCGGCGATTGCAACCGGTCGTCGCCAAATTCAGTCTGCGAGGCCCTTCTCGAGCACCTCGATCACTTCGTCGGCGAATTCCCGGTAGCCGAGGCGGCCACCGGGCTTGAGCCAGGTGAACGTCCAGTTGATCATCCCGAACACCATCATCGTGAGGGCGGTCTGCTTTTCCTTCGAGACGCGGCCGGGATAGGCCCGGGCCAGCTGCCGCGCGAAAGCCGCGACGATGTCGCGCTGGCGATCGAGGATCACCTCGCGCTGCGTTTCGACGAGGTATTTGACGTCGTTCAGTAGGGCAACGTGCCGGCTATGCGACGTTTCGTACTCGGCGAGGAATGCACGAACGAGCTCGGCGAAGGTCTCTCGCTCGGTCAGCCCGCGTCGCTGGCTCGAGCCTTCGACTTCCGCGATGATCAGCATCAACCGCTTCGTGTAGCGATCGAGCAGATCGAACAGGATCGCTTCCTTGCTTTCGTAATAGTGATAGAGGCGCGCTTTGGAGGTGCCGCTCGCGCTGGCGAGTTCGGCCATCGACGTGCTCGGGTAGCTCGTTTGCGCGAAGGCGGCGGCCGCGAGCTCGAGGATTTGCTCGCGTTGGGTTTCGTGATCGGGTGCTCGGGTACGGGCCATGATGTCGTCTTCGTTTCGGGCCGGCTCAGGCGCGAGCGATCGACGCAGTCATGATCATCGCTATCGCACGCCTCGCGAGCGGATGTCCGCTCGCGAGGCGTGCCGTGCGCCGTGGCCGTCGCGGCGCTAGTGTAAGCGAAACGCGGCCCGGCTCGATCAGCGTTCGTCGTAGCTGACGACGACCCGCTCGCTGACCGGATGGCATTGGCAGGTCAAGACGAAGCCGTCGGCAATCTCCTGCGGCTCGAGCGTGTAGTTCTTGTCCATCTTCACTTCGCCCTCGAGCACCTTGGCGCGGCACGTGCAGCACACACCGCCCTTACAGGCATAAGGCAGGGCGAGACCGGCGTGCAAGCCGACGTCGAGCAGGCTGGCGCCTTCATAGGGCAGGCGCATTTTGCGGCGATTGCCGTCGATGATGATTTCGAGATCCGCGGCCGGCGTCTCGTCGGTGATGTCGACGACGGGGGCGCCCGCTTGCGGCAACGGCGTGCCGAAGCGTTCGACGTGAACCTTCGAATCGTCGACGCCGGCTGCTTTGAGTGCCGCTTCCGCTGCGTCCATCATCGGCGCGGGGCCGCAGATGAAGGCCTCGTCGACCGAATCCGCCGGCACCAAGGCGTCGAGGAAGGCGGCGCATTTGTCGCGATCGAGCACGCCGTTGAACAGATCGACGTCCTGCATGTCGTCGGACAGCACGTTGTACAGAACGAACCGGTTCATGTAGCGGTTCTTCAGGTCCTCGAGTTCCTCGGCGAACATGATCGCATCGACGCTGCGATTGCCGTACACCAGGGTGAACGTGCTGCGCGGTTCGAGTTCGAGCGTCGTCTTGACAATGGCCAGCACCGGCGTGATGCCCGAGCCGCCGGCAAAGGCGACGTATTGCTTGCCTTGCTCCGCATTCAAGTGCGTGAAAAAGCGCCCGTCGGGGGTCATGACTTCGATCGAGTGGCCGGCTTGCAGCGTATCGAACGCGAAGTTGGAGAACCGGCCGCCGCGTACGCGCTTGATGCCGATGCGCAACTCGCCGTCGCGATCGTAGTCGGTCACGCCGACGCAGATCGAATAGGAGCGGCGCGTCTCCTCGCCGTCGACGTGAGCCTTCAACGTCACGAATTGTCCTTGCGTGAAACGATATTGCTCACGCAGCTCGGGCGGGACTTCGAACGAAACGGAAACCGCGTCGGCGGTTTCGGGCCGCACCTCGCGGATGCGCAGCGAATGAAATTGCGGGGTCGCCATGGTCAATAGGGTTTGAAGTAGTCGAAGGGTTCGCGGCAATCCACGCATCGGTAGAGCGCTTTGCACGCCGTGGAGCCGAATTGCGATAAGCGCTCGGTGTGCGTCGAGCCGCAGTGCGGGCAAGCCGGGGCAGCCGCCGCGCGCGGCACGAAGCGGATCGCCTGCTCGCCGGTGCCGGCCGGCGCGCTCGCACAACGCCCGCCGGGCGGCGCGATGCCGTAAGCGCGCAGTTTCTCGCGCGCTTCGTCGGTGATCCAGTCCGTGGTCCATGCGGGCGCCAGGACCGTTTTGATCCGATGCGGCGTCAAGCCGGCGCGCTCGAGCGCATCCGCGATGTCCTCGGCGATGTGCGCCATGGCCGGACACCCCGAGTAGGTGGGCGTGATCACGACTTCGAGCGTGCCGTCTGCGGCTTGCTCGACGCCGCGCAAGATGCCGAGTTCTCGAATCGACACGACCGGGATTTCCGGATCGGGTACCGACTCGAGTGCCGCCCACGCGCGGGCGAGCGCATCGGCGTCTTGTGCGAAGTGAGAGGCGCTGGACATGACGAAATCTGGAGCGAGGGGTAAGGGCGCGTAGCGATTACCAGCTTGCGCCGGGATGCTGACGGGCGAGGCTTTGCATTTCCGCGAGCAAGAAGCCCATGTGTTCCGAGTGCTCGCCGTACTTGCCCGTCGTCACATAAGCGACGGGGGCGGGCAACGACAGCGTGGCTTCGGCCAATGCCGCTTGGACGTCAAAGAGCCAAGCCGCTTCGAAATCGGCCGTGCGCACGCCGATACCGGCGGTCGTCACCGCATCTTCGAGCGCATCGGGCGCGAACCATTCGCGCGTGTAGGGCATCAAGAAATCGACCGCGGCTTGCATGCGCCGATGCGACTCTTCGGTGCCGTCGCCCAAACGCACGAGCCAATCGCGCGCGTGTTGCAACTGATAGCGCGTTTCCTTGATCGACTTCGAGGCGATGGCGGCCAGTTGCGCATCCTTCGAGCCTTCGAGCGCCGTCCACAGATGAGTCATCAACGCCGTATAGAGAAAATTGCGAACGGTAGTGACCGCGTAGTCGCGATCGCCGCGCGCGGTACCGCAAAGCGGGCCGCCGTGCGGCAGCTCGGTCAGCGTGTAGTTCGCGAATTCGCGCTCCGTGCGGAAATACGCGTAGTCGTCTTCGGTCTTGTTGGCGCCGGTCAGCGCGTGCTCGAGCGTCGCCGCGTGCGAGTAGAGCATGCGCGCTTGGCCGATGAGATCGAGGCTCATGTTCGCGAGCGCGATGTCCTCTTCGAGCACCGGGCCGTGACCGCACCATTCCGCGTTGCGCTGACCGAGGATCAGCGCGTTATCCGCGAGACGCAGCACGTACGAAAGATGTTCAGGCGTAGTCGTCATGACACTCTTACATGTGGTTGACTGCGTCGGGCAGCGTATAGAACGTCGGGTGGCGATAGATCTTGTCGCCGGCCGGCTCGAACAGGTCCGCCTTCTCGCTCGGGTCCGAGGCCGTAATCGCCGCCGCGGGGACGACCCAAATGCTGACGCCTTCCTGGCGCCGCGTGTACACGTCGCGCGCCATGCGCAGCGCCATCGACGCGTCGGCCGCGTGCAAGCTGCCGCAATGCTTATGGTCGAGCCCCTGCTTGCTGCGCACGAACACTTCCCAAATCGGCCATTCCTTGTTCATGAACTCACTCCTGAATGCGTGGCGATGCCAAATGCTGACTAATAGGTGACGGGATCGAAGCGAGCGGTCAAGCCGCTTCTTGCTGTGCGCGCAGGCGCACTTTTTCGGCGTGGGCGAGGGCCGCTTCGCGCACCCAGGCGCCGTCCTCATGCGCCTTCACGCGCGTGGCGAGGCGTTCCTTGTTGCAGGGGCCGTCGCCGTTCACGACGCGCCAAAACTCGTCCCAGTCGATCGAGCCGTAGTCGTAATGGCCGCGCGCTTCGTTCCACTTCAGATCGGGATCGGGCAGCGTCACGCCCAGCACCTTCGCTTGCTCGACAGTGGCGTCGACGAATTTTTGGCGCAGATCGTCGTTCGAGATTCGCTTGATGCCCCACTTGGCCGATTGGTTGCTGTGGACGGAATCCTTATCGCTCGGGCCGAACATCATCAAGACCGGCCACCACCAGCGATCGACCGCTTGCTGCACCAGCGCGCGCTGCGCCTCGGTGCCCTTCATCATCGCCAACAGTGCATCGAAGCCTTGGCGTTGATGGAACGACTCTTCCTTGCAGATGCGAATCATCGCGCGTGCATAGGGCCCATAGGTGCAACGGCACAGCGGGATTTGATTCATGATCGCGGCGCCGTCCACGAGCCAGCCGATCACGCCCACGTCGGCCCAAGTCGGCGTCGGGTAGTTGAAGATGCTCGAATACTTGGCTCGGCCGCTATGGAGCGCATCGATCAGATCGTCGCGCGAGACGCCGAGCGTTTCCGCGGCGCTGTACAGATAGAGCCCGTGGCCGCCTTCGTCTTGCACCTTGGCGAGCAAGATGGCTTTGCGCTTCAAGCTGGGGGCGCGAGAAATCCAGTTGCCCTCGGGCAGCATGCCGACGATTTCCGAATGCGCGTGCTGCGAAATCTGCCGCACGAGCGTCTTCCGGTAAGCGTCCGGCATCCAGTCTTGCGGTTCGACCTTGCCGTCCGCCTCGATGACTGCGTCGAAGCGACCCTGCTCGGGCGTTTGAGCGGCGGCGTCGAGCGCCGCGACGTTGCCGGGGATATCCAGGGATTGCGTATACATGGGGAACGATCTCGTCCTGGGTTGTACGTTGCCGCGAGTATAAACCAACCGACCGGTCGGTTAATAAATAAATTTATAAGGGCACGCTACTTGGCGAGCGCGGCACCGAGGGGAGGGAAAAAGGGCGGCTTCCGGCGTCGCGGCGGGCTGCTAGACTGAAAACATCGTCTTTTGCCCCGCACCGCGATCATGACGACCGTCTATTTCGTGAAAACCGGCGAGCAGTACCTTTGCCCGGGAGAGGATGGCGACGTCGGGTTGACGCCGTCGTTCGAGGAAGCCGAGCACTTCCTGTCGTACGAGGAAGCCGAGCGCGCCGCGCGCAGCAACGCCGACCCGGACTATCAGATCATTGCCCGGCAGCGAGGATGATGCGCGCGCCGGCAGGCGCGCCTACCGGTCCATGCCCCACGACACGAGCACGCCGTGGATGCTGCGCGCGTATTTATCGCGTAGCGAGGGCGTCTCCGAGTGGTAGGCGCCGATCGCGTGCCAAGTGTTGCCGTAGCGGATCATCTTCTGCTTGAGCATCCAGGCCGCGACATAAGTATTGACGCACGCATCCTTGAGCGCGCCGGGTGGCACGCCATAGCGGCGCAACTCGGCGAAATGAATCGAATTGATCTGAGCTTGGCCGACGTCGATGCTGCCGTCGGCGTTACGGTGGACCGCGTTCGGGTCGCCTTTCGATTCGTACCAGGCGATTGCGCGCAGGATCATCGGATTGACGCCTTGATAAGCACCGGCGCGCGCGAAGCAATCGTCGTCGGCGCGCGCGCTGCCCGAGCTACAAAATAGGCACGCGGCCGCGATCAGCGCGGCGCAAAAGCCGGTAGTCGCGGCGCGAGCGTTCGGGATAGCGGATACCGTCATTGCCGAGCCTCCAATGGTTGTATGCTGCCGCCGGCGTTATCGGCTCCAGGCCACGGAGACCGCATCGGCCCCGCCGTGGGCCGCGTGGGCGGGCGCGTGCAAGAGCTCGTCAAGCTTGCGATCGGCTTGCGTCAGATAGGCTTGCGACTCTTCGCTGACCACCATCCGGACCGTCGGTTCGGCAACGGTTTTGCGCCAAACCGCCTTGCGGCCCTTCTTGCCGGTCCTGTGTCCGTTACCGGCCGGTGCGACGTCCTCCACTTGCTCGGCCGCCGAAGGCGGTAGCGAAGCGAGCGAGGGCAGCGGCGGGAACAGCTGGCTCGGGCCCGCGCCTTCGCCGGGCGGCTTGGCGGCGAGCGCGGACGAGCCGTTCAATGCATTCGTTTCGGCGCGGGCCGGCAATGCCGCGACGAAAACAAGCGCGCCGGTCAGCGCGAGAGCGGAACGAGAAATCATGATCGTCTCCGGTGGCTATTCGGTGGGTACGACTTGGATGCTGTAGGGATGGCAACTGCCTACCGTGACGTTTTCGATCTGGACCGAACCGGCGTGGACCGATCCGATGCCGCGCTTGACCGATTGATTCAGGTAGGGAAAGTCCTGCGGGAGCGCGGCGATGACGATTCGGCTCGGCTGCTGCTTGGCGGCGACGGTGCCTACCTTGATGAGCACTTCAGTGAGGTGGGGATCGCGCGCGCCGAGCGCATCCGCGGGAATCGCGATGTCCACAAGCTTCGCGGGTCCTTGCCCGCTCGAGGACGAAGCCGATTGTTGACCGTCGTTCGAGCGCAGGGCTTGCATCTGCGCGCAGCCGGTGAGGCCGGCGGCGATAAGAAGGCTGATGAGGACTTTCACGGTTATCTCCAACGCTGAGAAGTGCGTTATCGGCAGCAAGGGCCCGATGATTAAAACCGACGAAAACAAAACGCGGGAAAACGTGTATGAACCGGGGACCATCGTGCCGGGCGATCGGCGATCGGCGATTGGCGATTGGCGATTGGCGATTGGCGATTGGCGATTGGCGACTGCCGGCCTCGGTCGGTCGGCGGGCTGAAGGCACTTGAGGCACAATCGCCGCTTGTCTCGTCTGCTTCGATTCCGATATCCATGTTTTCCCGTTCCATCTCGTCGACGTTGCGCGTAGCGATGGCTGCTGCACTCGTCGTCGCGGCCAGCGCGGCGGCCGCCGCGCCCGTCGCCGCCCAGAGCGCGACAGAGTCCGGTTGGGTCAGTGCTTGGGCTACCGCGCTTCAATCGATTCCCGACTTGGCCGATCCGCCTCCGCTGTATCGCACCCCGGAAGTAGCTGGGCGCACGGTCCGGCAGATCGTGTATCCGACGCTCTCGGGGCGCGGCGCGCGCATACGTATTAGCAATGCTTACGGACGAGGGCCCTTGGCGTTGACCGACGTCGTGCTGGCCCGCTCGGCCGGCGGCGCGGACACGCAGCCGGGCACGTCCGTGCGCGTGACCTTCGCCGGCAAGAACGCGGTCACATTGCAACCGGGCCAGGAGATCGACAGCGATCCGGTCCAGACTGCCGTGGTCGCGGGCGAGCCGTACGCGATCAGTCTGGTCGCGGGGCCGCGCCAGACGCTGACCGCTTGGCATCGCGTGGCGAACCAGGTGAACTATGTTTCGACGCCGGGCGATCACGCGGCCGACGTCGCGTCAAACGCGTTCGTGCGCAAGTTCACCGAATCGGCGTGGGTGAGCGCCCTCGACGTACGCGCGCCCGACGCATCGGCAATCGCGGCGATCGGCGATTCCATCACCGACGGCTTACGCTCGAGCTTGAATCGAAACCGCCGCTGGCCCGACGCTTTCGCGCGCCGGCTCGACGAGGGCGGCGCGGCCCACTGGTCGGTTCTCAATCTCGGCATCAGCGGCAATCGTCTGCTCAGTGCTTCTTCTTGTTACGGTGAAGCGCTCGAGCGTCGGTTCGACCGTGACGCGCTTGCGCATCCCGGCGTCCGTGCCGTGATCGTGATGATCGGTATCAACGACATCAACTTCGCCGCGATGCCGCCGCGCGCGGGCTTGGATTGCGACTTCCCGCATACGCCCGTGACGGCGCGCGATCTGATCGACGGCTACCGGCGCCTCATCGAACGCGCGCATCGAAGCGGGGTGCGTATCTATGGTGCGACGCTCACGCCCGCGTCGCTCCCGCCGGCGCGCGAAGCGATGCGCGCATCGGTCAACGAATGGATTCGGACGAGCGGCGTGTTCGACGGCGTGATCGACTTCGATGCGGCCTTGCGCGACGGCGCGCACCCGGTCCAACTACAGCGCCGTTTCGACAGCGGCGACCACATTCACCCGAACGACGACGGTTATGCGGCCATGGCCGAGGCGGTCCCGCTTGCGACGATTGCGGGGCTCGCACACAAGCAGTGAAAAAAAAGTGCGTCACACCCTTGTCATGGGGTGTGTGTTTGACCTACTATTCGCATCCTCATTTGATGAGCGGCGATGAAACGGCGCCGGCGCCAACAAGTTTTTAAACGATGTACGAAAAAAACTGTTGACGAGATGCAAAAGGTTCTGCATAATCTCGTTTCTCTGCTGCTGACGCAGCAACGCAAGACGGGCGGTGCTGAGAAGAAGGTGTTCCGGTGCTGCTGACGGTTAAGCGACGCGATCTTTAAAAATTTACAGCCGATAAGTGTGGGCGCTTGATGGCGACGCAAGACGGATTCTTCGGGATCTGTCGAAAGCGAAAGTATCAAGTCTCACACAGTATTAGAGGAAGGTTTATCTGTCGAAAGACGGATTAATCATCGTCAGTACGTTGAGTGAGCGACCGGTTGGTAACACAACCGAAAACAGTAACAGGTATTGAACTGAAGAGTTTGATCCTGGCTCAGATTGAACGCTGGCGGCATGCCTTACACATGCAAGTCGAACGGCAGCACGGGGGCAACCCTGGTGGCGAGTGGCGAACGGGTGAGTAATACATCGGAACGTGTCCTAGAGTGGGGGATAGCCCGGCGAAAGCCGGATTAATACCGCATACGCTCGAGAGAGGAAAGCGGGGGATCTTCGGACCTCGCGCTCAAGGGGCGGCCGATGGCGGATTAGCTAGTTGGTGGGGTAAAGGCCTACCAAGGCGACGATCCGTAGCTGGTCTGAGAGGACGACCAGCCACACTGGGACTGAGACACGGCCCAGACTCCTACGGGAGGCAGCAGTGGGGAATTTTGGACAATGGGGGCAACCCTGATCCAGCAATGCCGCGTGTGTGAAGAAGGCCTTCGGGTTGTAAAGCACTTTTGTCCGGAAAGAAATCCTCTGGGTTAATACCTCGGGGGGATGACGGTACCGGAAGAATAAGCACCGGCTAACTACGTGCCAGCAGCCGCGGTAATACGTAGGGTGCGAGCGTTAATCGGAATTACTGGGCGTAAAGCGTGCGCAGGCGGTTCGCTAAGACCGATGTGAAATCCCCGGGCTTAACCTGGGAACTGCATTGGTGACTGGCGAGCTAGAGTGTGGCAGAGGGGGGTAGAATTCCACGTGTAGCAGTGAAATGCGTAGAGATGTGGAGGAATACCGATGGCGAAGGCAGCCCCCTGGGCTAACACTGACGCTCATGCACGAAAGCGTGGGGAGCAAACAGGATTAGATACCCTGGTAGTCCACGCCCTAAACGATGTCAACTAGTTGTTGGGGATTCATTTCCTTAGTAACGTAGCTAACGCGTGAAGTTGACCGCCTGGGGAGTACGGTCGCAAGATTAAAACTCAAAGGAATTGACGGGGACCCGCACAAGCGGTGGATGATGTGGATTAATTCGATGCAACGCGAAAAACCTTACCTACCCTTGACATGGACGGAATCTTGCTGAGAGGTGAGAGTGCTCGAAAGAGAACCGTCGCACAGGTGCTGCATGGCTGTCGTCAGCTCGTGTCGTGAGATGTTGGGTTAAGTCCCGCAACGAGCGCAACCCTTGTCTCTAGTTGCTACGAAAGGGCACTCTAGAGAGACTGCCGGTGACAAACCGGAGGAAGGTGGGGATGACGTCAAGTCCTCATGGCCCTTATGGGTAGGGCTTCACACGTCATACAATGGTCGGAACAGAGGGTTGCCAACCCGCGAGGGGGAGCTAATCCCAGAAAACCGATCGTAGTCCGGATTGCACTCTGCAACTCGAGTGCATGAAGCTGGAATCGCTAGTAATCGCGGATCAGCATGCCGCGGTGAATACGTTCCCGGGTCTTGTACACACCGCCCGTCACACCATGGGAGTGGGTTTTACCAGAAGTGGCTAGTCTAACCGCAAGGAGGACGGTCACCACGGTAGGATTCATGACTGGGGTGAAGTCGTAACAAGGTAGCCGTATCGGAAGGTGCGGCTGGATCACCTCCTTTCTCGAGCTTAAGCGTCACAAGTTAAGCGTCCACAACTTATCGGCTGTAGATCAAGACAGACTCAGGGGTCTGTAGCTCAGTCGGTTAGAGCACCGTCTTGATAAGGCGGGGGTCGTTGGTTCGAATCCAACCAGACCCACCATTGTCTGCGGTGTGAGCGAACAAGCCCTAGAGTCTCATAAGTCTGTGCCTGGGGGCATAGCTCAGCTGGGAGAGCACCTGCTTTGCAAGCAGGGGGTCGTCGGTTCGATCCCGTCTGCCTCCACCAATCACTAATGACAAGTGTTCGATCTTGTATCGAGTTTTTGTCATTGGCGATTGAGCCAGTCAGAGCGACTGAAGGTATGAGTCGGCTGTCGATCTTTAACAATCTGGAAGAAGTAGTAATGGATATTGGAAGCGTCTATGAGATGGACGTGGAAGATATCATGGGTAGTGATTGTATCAATGTATTTAAAGTGATCGAAAGATGACTTGGAATACGGCACAACGCGAGAACTCAAACCTGTAGTGCGAGTGTCTAGCTTCTTCGGAAGCGTAAGACGCTCTCGTTATAGGGTCAAGCGAACAAGTGCATGTGGTGGATGCCTTGGCGATCACAGGCGATGAAGGACGCGGTAGCCTGCGAAAAGCCCCGGGGAGCTGGCAAACGAGCTTTGATCCGGGGATGTCCGAATGGGGAAACCCACTCCGAATGGAGTATCCATAGCTGAATACATAGGCTATGCGAAGCGAACGCGGTGAACTGAAACATCTAAGTAACCGCAGGAAAAGAAATCAACCGAGATTCCCAAAGTAGTGGCGAGCGAAATGGGAAGAGCCTGTACGTGTTATCTGTGTTGTTAGCTGAACGCTCTGGAAAGTGCGGCCATAGCAGGTGATAGCCCTGTAAGCGAAAACAGCGTGGAAGAACTAGGCGTACGACAAGTAGGGCGGGACACGTGAAATCCTGTCTGAAGATGGGGGGACCATCCTCCAAGGCTAAATACTCGTGATCGACCGATAGTGAACCAGTACCGTGAGGGAAAGGCGAAAAGAACCCCGGGAGGGGAGTGAAATAGATCCTGAAACCGCATGCATACAAACAGTCGGAGCCTCGTAAGGGGTGACGGCGTACCTTTTGTATAATGGGTCAGCGACTTACGTTCAGTAGCAAGCTTAACTGATTAAGGCAGGCGTAGCGAAAGCGAGTCCGAATAGGGCGTTCAGTTGCTGGGCGTAGACCCGAAACCAAGTGATCTATCCATGGCCAGGTTGAAGGTGCGGTAACACGTACTGGAGGACCGAACCCACTAACGTTGAAAAGTTAGGGGATGAGCTGTGGATAGGGGTGAAAGGCTAAACAAACTTGGAAATAGCTGGTTCTCTCCGAAAACTATTTAGGTAGTGCCTCGTGTATCACCTTCGGGGGTAGAGCACTGTCATGGTTGAAGGGTCCATTGCGGATTACTTCGCCATAGCAAACTCCGAATACCGAAGAGTGCAATCACGGGAGACAGACATCGGGTGCTAACGTCCGGTGTCAAGAGGGAAACAACCCAGACCGCCAGCTAAGGTCCCCAAATATAGCTAAGTGGGAAACGAAGTGGGAAGGCTAAAACAGTCAGGAGGTTGGCTTAGAAGCAGCCACCCTTTAAAGAAAGCGTAATAGCTCACTGATCGAGTCGTCCTGCGCGGAAGATGTAACGGGGCTAAGCTATATACCGAAGCTGCGGATGCGTGCTTGCACGCATGGTAGGAGAGCGTTCCGTAAGCCTGCGAAGGTGCATTGTAAAGTGTGCTGGAGGTATCGGAAGTGCGAATGCTGACATGAGTAGCGATAAAGGGGGTGAAAGGCCCCCTCGCCGTAAGCCCAAGGTTTCCTACGCAACGTTCATCGGCGTAGGGTGAGTCGGCCCCTAAGGCGAGGCAGAAATGCGTAGCTGATGGGAAGCAGGTCAATATTCCTGCACCATTGTTAGATGCGATGGGGGGACGGATCGCGGAAGGTTGTCCGGGTGTTGGAAGTCCCGGTCGCTGCATTGGAGAAGGTGCTTAGGCAAATCCGGGCACGTAATTCAAGGGTGTGGCGCGAGCGGCTTTAAGCTGCGAAGCAATCGGAAGTGGTTCCAAGAAAAGCCTCTAAGCTTCAGTCTAACAGTGACCGTACCGCAAACCGACACAGGTGGGCGAGATGAGTATTCTAAGGCGCTTGAGAGAACTCGGGAGAAGGAACTCGGCAAATTGGTACCGTAACTTCGGGATAAGGTACGCCCTTGTAGCTTAACTGGCCTGCGCCAGAAGGGTGAAAGGGTTGCAATAAACTGGTGGCTGCGACTGTTTAATAAAAACACAGCACTCTGCAAACACGAAAGTGGACGTATAGGGTGTGACGCCTGCCCGGTGCCGGAAGATTAAATGATGGGGTGCAAGCTCTTGATTGAAGTCCCGGTAAACGGCGGCCGTAACTATAACGGTCCTAAGGTAGCGAAATTCCTTGTCGGGTAAGTTCCGACCTGCACGAATGGCGTAACGATGGCCACACTGTCTCCTCCCGAGACTCAGCGAAGTTGAAGTGTTTGTGATGATGCAATCTCCCCGCGGCTAGACGGAAAGACCCCATGAACCTTTACTGTAGCTTTGCATTGGACTTTGAACCGATCTGTGTAGGATAGGTGGGAGGCTATGAAACCGGAACGCTAGTTTCGGTGGAGCCGTCCTTGAAATACCACCCTGGTTTGTTTGAGGTTCTAACCTTGGCCCGTAATCCGGGTCGGGGACAGTGCATGGTAGGCAGTTTGACTGGGGCGGTCTCCTCCCAAAGTGTAACGGAGGAGTACGAAGGTACGCTAGGTACGGTCGGAAATCGTGCTGATAGTGCAATGGCATAAGCGTGCTTAACTGCGAGACCGACAAGTCGAGCAGGTGCGAAAGCAGGTCATAGTGATCCGGTGGTTCTGTATGGAAGGGCCATCGCTCAACGGATAAAAGGTACTCTGGGGATAACAGGCTGATACCGCCCAAGAGTTCATATCGACGGCGGTGTTTGGCACCTCGATGTCGGCTCATCTCATCCTGGGGCTGTAGCCGGTCCCAAGGGTATGGCTGTTCGCCATTTAAAGAGGTACGTGAGCTGGGTTTAAAACGTCGTGAGACAGTTTGGTCCCTATCTGCCGTGGGCGTTGGATATTTGAAGGGGGCTGCTCCTAGTACGAGAGGACCGGAGTGGACGAACCTCTGGTGTACCGGTTGTCACGCCAGTGGCATCGCCGGGTAGCTATGTTCGGAAGAGATAACCGCTGAAAGCATCTAAGCGGGAAACTCGCCTTAAGATGAGATATCCCCGGGGACGCCGATCCCCTTGAAGGGTCGTTCGAGACCAGGACGTTGATAGGTCGGGTGTGTACATGCAGTAATGCATTTAGCTAACCGATACTAATTGCCCGTACGGCTTGATCCTATAACAAGTGCGTTTTGCGATTCGCACAGGTTTGAGCGCGTAGTGCCACACAATCGCTGCCCAAGCGACATTACACCGAGCCCACCGCTCGATACTTCTTCCCAGATTGGCTGTGGCGCCCTGCGCGACACAGCAACAAGTCATGCCTGATGACCATAGCGAGTTGGTACCACCCCTTCCCATCCCGAACAGGACCGTGAAACGACTCCACGCCGATGATAGTGCGGATTGCCCGTGTGAAAGTAGGTAATCGTCAGGCTGTTCTATTGAAAAACCCCCGATAGCACACCGCTGTCGGGGGTTTTTGCTTTGCGCGGCGGAAAATTTTACCTATAAGTGAGAGCGTCGAACAATGAAGCGCGCGCGAAAAGCTTGACACAGCGCGCCTTTGTCTTCATAATTGTCCGTTCTCTGCGGAGGGGTGCCCGAGTGGCTAAAGGGGGCAGACTGTAAATCTGTTGGCTTACGCCTACGTTGGTTCGAATCCAACCTCCTCCACCAGAATATGCAAGCCGTGGTGCGGCAGGGAATCGCGAAGGCCCTAGCGGGTGTAGCTCAATGGTAGAGCAGAAGCCTTCCAAGCTTATGACGAGGGTTCGATTCCCTTCACCCGCTCCAATGCCAAGAAGTACTGCCCATGTGGCTCAGTGGTAGAGCACTCCCTTGGTAAGGGAGAGGTCGGCAGTTCGATCCTGCCCATGGGCACCAGTAGCTGTCTTTGATTGTTTGCGTGCGGCGCAACATACGGAAAATCCTCTTAGGAGTCGGAAATGGCCAAGGGTAAGTTTGAGCGGACCAAGCCGCACGTGAACGTCGGCACGATCGGTCACGTTGACCACGGTAAGACGACGCTGACGGCAGCTATCGCAACGGTGTTGTCGGCGAAGTTCGGCGGCGAAGCGAAGAAATACGACGAAATCGACGCGGCGCCGGAAGAAAAGGCACGTGGCATCACGATCAACACGGCACACATCGAGTACGAAACGGCGAACCGCCACTACGCACACGTTGACTGCCCGGGCCACGCCGACTACGTGAAGAACATGATCACGGGCGCGGCGCAGATGGACGGCGCAATCCTGGTGTGCTCGGCCGCTGACGGCCCGATGCCGCAAACGCGTGAACACATCCTGTTGGCACGTCAGGTTGGCGTTCCGTACATCATCGTGTTCCTGAACAAGTGCGACATGGTGGACGACGCCGAACTGCTCGAGCTCGTCGAAATGGAAGTGCGCGAACTGCTCTCGAAGTACGACTTCCCGGGCGACGACACGCCGATCATCAAGGGTTCGGCCAAGCTGGCGCTGGAAGGCGACAAGGGCGAACTCGGTGAAGTGGCGATCATGAACCTGGCCGACGCGCTGGACACGTACATCCCGACGCCGGAGCGCGCGATCGACGGTGCGTTCCTGATGCCGGTGGAAGACGTGTTCTCGATCTCGGGTCGCGGCACGGTGGTGACGGGCCGCGTGGAGCGTGGCGTGGTGAAGGTCGGCGAAGAAATCGAAATCGTCGGTATCAAGCCGACGGTGAAGACGACCTGCACGGGCGTGGAAATGTTCCGCAAGCTGCTGGACCAAGGTCAAGCAGGCGACAACGTCGGTATCTTGCTGCGCGGCACGAAGCGCGAAGACGTGGAGCGCGGCCAAGTGTTGGCCAAGCCGGGTTCGATCACGCCGCACACGCACTTCACGGCTGAGGTGTACGTGCTGAGCAAGGACGAAGGCGGTCGTCACACGCCGTTCTTCAACAACTACCGTCCGCAGTTCTACTTCCGTACGACGGACGTGACGGGCTCGATCGAGTTGCCGAAGGACAAGGAAATGGTGATGCCGGGCGACAACGTGTCGATCACGGTGAAGCTGATCGCCCCGATCGCCATGGAAGAAGGTCTGCGCTTCGCTATCCGCGAAGGTGGCCGTACCGTCGGTGCAGGTGTCGTTGCGAAGATCATCGAGTAAGCCAGCTAGTTCTCGTTGATCAGTGGTTTCGGGGTTGGCTGAAGGGTCAACCCCAAATGGTTTAGGGGTATAGCTCAACTGGCAGAGCGTCGGTCTCCAAAACCGAAGGTTGGGGGTTCGATTCCCTCTGCCCCTGCCAAAATTCTGCGCCGAAGTCGGCGCGCGTTAGGGTGTTATGGCGAATCCTTCCGTCGAAGCTGTGGATACTTCCAGCGACAAGTTGATGGTAATCGCGGGTGTACTGCTGGTCTTGGCCGGGTTCGTGGGGTTCTTCTGGCTGAGCGGCCAGGAATGGTATGTTCGCGGCGCGGCGCTCATTGTCGGTGTCGCGGCCGGTGTAGTGGTTGGTCTCCTCTCCTCCCCCGGTAAGAGCTTTATCGCTTTCGCCAAGGACTCCTATAAGGAAGTCCGCAAAGTTGTTTGGCCGACTCGCAAGGAAGCAACGCAAACCACGCTCGTAGTCTTCGGCTTTGTGCTGGTGATGGCGGTGCTGCTGTGGATCAGCGATAAATCCATCGAATGGGTCATTTTCTCGGCGATTCTGGGTTGGAAATGATATGAGCGATACTCCGGCATCTCCGAGTGGTAAACGTTGGTACGTCGTGCATGCGTACTCCGGCATGGAGAAAAGCGTGCAGCGAGCGCTCCAAGAGCGCATCGAGCGCGCCGGCATGCAAGACAAGTTCGGTCAGATTCTCGTGCCGACGGAAGAAGTCGTGGAAGTGAAAGGCGGTCATAAGTCTGTGACCGAGCGTCGTTTCTTCCCCGGCTACGTTCTCGTCGAAATGGAAATGACCGACGAGACGTGGCACCTCGTCAAGAACACGGCGAAGGTGACGGGCTTCATCGGCGGCACACGCAATAAGCCGAGCCCGATTTCCCCGCGGGAAGTCGAAAAGATCATGTCGCAGATGCAAGAAGGCGTCGAGAAGCCGCGGCCGAAGACGCTGTTCGAAGTAGGCGAAATGGTCCGCGTCAAGGAAGGTCCGTTCACGGACTTCAATGGCAGCGTCGAGGAAGTGAACTACGAGAAATCGCGCGTACGCGTCTCGGTCACCATCTTCGGTCGCGCCACGCCTGTCGAGCTGGAATTCGGGCAGGTCGAGAAGCTGTAAATCATTCCAACGGGTCGCCCGGAAGCGGGCGGTCCGTTTTCGCGCTTACGGTCCGCGTTATGGCCGTTGAGGAGCGTCAGTAATCGCGAGCAATCGCGATGAGCACGCGCTACTACTCACCGAACGCTCACGCGTTCCAACGAGGTTTTCGACATGGCAAAGAAAATCATCGGCTTTATCAAGCTGCAGATCCCTGCAGGTAAAGCCAATCCGTCGCCGCCGGTTGGTCCGGCACTGGGCCAGCGCGGCCTGAACATCATGGAGTTCTGCAAGGCGTTCAACGCGCAGACTCAAGCGATGGAACCGGGCCTGCCCGTTCCCGTCGTGATCACGGCATTCGCCGACAAGAGCTTCACGTTCGTTCTGAAGACGCCTCCGGCCACCGTGCTGATCAAGAAGGCTGCGAAGATCGACAAGGGTTCGAGCAAGCCCCACACCGACAAGGTCGGCAAGATCACGCGCGCACAAGCCGAAGATATCGCCAAGGCGAAGATGCCCGACCTCACGGCTGCCGATTTGGACGCCGCGGTCCGCACGATCGCTGGCAGCGCCCGCTCGATGGGCATCACCGTGGAGGGCGTGTAAATGGCTAAGGTTTCCAAGCGTCTGAAAGCGTTCGAAAACAAGATCGATCGCCAAAAGCTGTACCCGATCGACGAAGCGCTGTCGCTCGTGAAGGGATGCGCCACGGCGAAGTTCGACGAGTCCATCGACGTTGCCGTTCAGCTCGGCATCGATGCGAAGAAGTCGGACCAAGTGGTTCGCGGCTCGGTCGTGTTGCCCGCCGGTACCGGTAAGTCGGTTCGCGTGGCTGTGTTTGCTCAAGGCGACAAGGCCGAGCAAGCACGTGCCGCCGGCGCCGAAATCGTCGGCATGGAAGATCTGGCCGAGCAAATCAAGGGCGGCAATCTGAATTTCGACGTCGTGATCGCTTCGCCGGACACGATGCGTATCGTCGGTACGCTGGGTCAGATCCTCGGCCCGCGCGGCCTGATGCCGAACCCGAAGGTCGGCACGGTTACGCCCGACGTCGCCACGGCAGTGAAGAACGCCAAGGCCGGTCAGGTCCAATTCCGCGTCGACAAGGCCGGGATCATCCACGCAACGATCGGTCGTGCATCGTTCGAACCGGCTGCACTGCGTTCGAACCTGTCGGCACTCGTCGAAGCGCTGCAAAAGGCAAAGCCGGCGACGAGCAAGGGCGTGTACCTGCGCAAGATCGCTCTGTCGAGCACGATGGGCGTTGGCGTGCGTGTCGACCAAGGCACGCTGGCTGCACAGTAAAGAATCGATCGCGTTCGGCATTGCCGGACGCGGTATTTAAGGGCTTTGGGCGGTCGTGAGAGGGCAGTTTCGCTTCGCACGACCGGTTGTCAAAGACCGTTGGCGGGGACGCAGCAGGTAGGCGGCTCCTTAATATCAGCCAACGCAGATGGCGAACCCGAATAAGTTTTGCAGTGATTGAGCCCGTGGGCCCGCGCAGCGATGCGTGAAGCCGGCGGGTGAAATACTCCTAACCCTCGGACGCCGTTGTTGAACGCGGTGTATCGGGCAAAAGCCCGGCGCACCGAATCTGGAGGTTAACCGTGCCACTGAACAAAGAAGATAAGCAGGCCGTCGTGGCTGAGGTTTCCGCGCAAGTCGCGAAGGCTCAGACCATCGTGCTGGCCGAGTATCGTGGAATCGCGGTTGGCGATCTGACGAAGCTGCGCGCGAAAGCGCGTGAGCAGAAGGTGTACCTGCGCGTGTTGAAGAACACGTTGGCGCGTCGCGCTGTCGAGGGTACCCCGTTTGCTCCGTTGGCCGAGCAGATGACCGGTCCTCTGATCTACGGCATCTCTGAAGATGCTATTGCCGCTGCCAAGGTCGTCAACGACTTCGGCAAGAGCAATGACAAGTTGATCATCAAGGCCGGCTCTTACGAAGGCAAGGTGATGGATAAGGCAGGCGTGCAAGCGCTGGCCAGCATCCCGAGCCGCGAAGAGCTTCTGTCCAAGCTGTTGTTCGTCATGCAAGCGCCTGTTTCGGGCTTTGCGCGCGCACTCGCTGCGCTCGCCGAGAAGAAGCAGGGCGAAGCCGCGTAAACACGCGGCGCATGGCGCACTCAAGACGAGCGTAACTGATCGCTGGCTGTATCCGAATTCAATTTAGGAGTATTTCACATGGCAATCGCAAAAGAAGACATCCTCGAAGCCGTAGGCTCGATGTCGGTTCTGGAACTGAACGAACTGGTCAAGGCGTTCGAAGAGAAGTTCGGCGTGTCGGCAGCTGCAGTCGCAGTGGCAGGCCCCGCAGGTGCTGGCGGCGGTGCCGCTGCTGCCGAAGAGCAAACGGAATTCACGGTCATCCTGACCGAAACGGGCGCCAACAAGGTTTCCGTCATTAAGGCTGTTCGCGAACTGACGGGCCTGGGCCTGAAGGAAGCGAAGGACCTGGTCGACGGTGCACCGAAGCCCGTGAAGGAAGCGGTGCCCAAGGCTGCTGCCGAAGAAGCGAAGAAGAAGCTGGAAGAAGCTGGCGCGAAGGCCGAAATCAAGTAAGGCCCCTCGCGTTGTGCGAAGGCTGGCGGTTATTTCACCGCCGGCCTTTTTGTGCTTTGTGGGGACTATGTTTTGCTGGGGCTTCGTCCCGGTGGCGCATAGCCCCAGAGGCCAAAGAAAATTGTCTTTCGCGCGTCCCAGGACGCAAGCCGACCGGCATTTTTCTTTGTCTTCTGAAGCGACTGCAGAAGGCAAGTTTGGTCGGGCAGCGGGCAACATAGGCATCCGCTGCCGTCAGCCAGCGGTTGGTAGCGGCCAACCACCAAGCTTCTAGGCTCGTTCAAGCCTCAGGACGGCCATCGGGTCTCAGTCGGTGAACACTCGGGTTGTCTCATCTGGCGACTATAGCCTCGACAACATGCCCGCCGTGATTCGGAGATCGTATGCAATATTCCTTCACCGAGAAGAAGCGCATTCGTAAGAGTTTTGCGAAGCGCCCCATCGTTCACCAAGTACCTTTCCTGCTGGCCACCCAGCTTGAATCATTCAGCACGTTTCTGCAAGCCGATGTGCTCGCGAATGCTCGCAAACCCGAGGGTTTGCAGGCCGCGTTCACGTCCGTTTTCCCGATCGTCTCGCACAACGGTTTCGCGCGCCTCGAGTTCGTGAGCTACGCGTTGTCGCCGCCGGCATTCAACATCAAGGAATGTCAGCAGCGCGGTCTCACCTATTGCTCGGCCTTGCGCGCCAAGGTTCGCCTGGTTCTGCTCGATAAAGAGTCGCCGAGCAAGCCCGTCGTCAAGGAAGTGAAGGAGCAGGAAGTGTACATGGGCGAAATTCCGCTCATGACGCCTACTGGCTCGTTCGTGATCAACGGCACCGAGCGTGTCATCGTTTCGCAGTTGCACCGTTCGCCCGGCGTGTTCTTCGAACACGACAAGGGTAAGACGCACAGCTCGGGCAAGCTGCTGTTCTCGGCACGGATCATTCCGTACCGCGGCTCCTGGCTCGACTTCGAATTCGATCCGAAGGACGTCCTGTATTTCCGCGTCGACCGTCGCCGTAAGATGCCGGTCACGATCTTGCTGAAGGCCATCGGCCTGTCGCCCGAACAGATCCTCGCGAACTTCTTCGTCTTCGACAACTTCACGCTGATGGGTGAAGGCGCGCAGATGGAATTCGTGCCCGAGCGTCTGCGCGGCGAAGTCGCGCGCTTCGACATCACCGACCGCGACGGCAACGTCATCGTCCAAAAGGACAAGCGGATCAACGCGAAGCACATCCGCGACCTCGACAACGCGAAGACGAAGTTCATCTCGGTGCCCGAGGACTACCTGCTCGGCCGCGTGCTGGCGAAGAACGTCATCGACGGCGACACGGGTGAAGTCATCGCGAACGCGAACGACGAAATCACGGAAAGCACGCTCGAGAAGCTGCGCGAAGCGAAGGTGAAGGACATCCAGACGCTCTACACGAACGATCTGGACCAAGGCCCGTACATCTCGTCCACGCTCCGTATCGACGAAACGACCGACAAGACGGCCGCGCGTATCGCGATCTACCGCATGATGCGCCCGGGCGAACCGCCGACCGAAGAAGCGGTCGAGGCGCTGTTCAATCGTTTGTTCTACAGCGAAGATGCGTACGACCTCTCGAAGGTCGGCCGTATGAAGTTCAATCGCCGCGTCGGGCGTGACGAAATCACGGGCCCGATGACGCTGCAAGACGACGACATCCTCGCGACGATCAAGATCCTCGTCGAGCTGCGCAACGGCAAGGGCGAAGTGGACGATATCGACCACCTCGGCAATCGTCGTGTGCGTTGCGTCGGCGAACTCGCGGAAAACCAATTCCGCGCGGGTCTCGTGCGCGTCGAGCGCGCGGTGAAGGAACGCCTCGGCCAAGCCGAAAGCGAAAACCTGATGCCGCACGACTTGATCAACTCGAAGCCGATTTCGTCGGCGATTCGCGAGTTCTTCGGCTCGTCGCAGCTGTCGCAGTTTATGGACCAGACCAACCCGCTGTCGGAAATCACGCACAAGCGCCGTGTTTCCGCACTGGGCCCGGGCGGTCTAACGCGTGAGCGCGCAGGCTTCGAAGTGCGTGACGTGCACCCGACCCACTATGGCCGCGTCTGCCCGATCGAAACGCCGGAAGGTCCGAACATCGGTCTGATCAACTCGCTCGCGCTTTACGCGCACCTGAACGAGTACGGCTTCCTCGAAACGCCGTACCGCAAGGTCGTGGACAGCAAGGTCACGGACCAGATCGATTACCTGTCGGCGATCGAAGAAGGCCGTTACGTGATCGCTCAGGCGAATGCGGCGGTGGCCGAAGACGGCACGCTGACCGACGAACTGGTTTCGTCGCGCGAAGCCGGCGAAACGCTGATGGTTACGCCGGACCGCATCCAGTACATGGACGTGGCGCCGTCGCAGATCGTCTCGGTCGCAGCCTCGCTGATTCCGTTCCTCGAGCACGATGACGCGAACCGTGCATTGATGGGTTCGAACATGCAGCGTCAGGCCGTGCCGTGTCTGCGTCCGGAAAAGCCGGTCGTCGGTACGGGCATCGAGCGTACGGTGGCCGTCGACTCGGGCACCACGGTGCAAGCGCTGCGCGGCGGTGTGGTGGATTACGTCGACGCGGGCCGTATCGTCATTCGTGTGAACGACGACGAAGCCGTGGCCGGTGAAGTTGGCGTGGACATCTACAACCTGATCAAGTACACGCGTTCGAACCAGAACACGAACATCAACCAGCGTCCGATCGTGAAGGTCGGCGATATGGTGTCGCGCGGCGACGTCCTGGCGGACGGCGCGTCGACCGACCTGGGCGAGCTCGCGCTCGGCCAGAACATGCTCGTGGCGTTCATGCCGTGGAACGGCTACAACTTCGAAGATTCGATCTTGATCTCCGAGAAGGTGGTGGCCGACGATCGCTACACGTCGATCCACATCGAAGAGCTGAACGTGGTCGCTCGCGACACGAAGCTCGGACCTGAGGAAATCACGCGCGACATCTCGAACTTGGCGGAAGTCCAACTCGGCCGTCTGGACGAGTCGGGCATCGTCTACATCGGCGCCGAAGTCGAAGCGGGCGACGTGCTCGTCGGCAAGGTCACGCCGAAGGGCGAAACCCAGCTTACGCCGGAAGAAAAGCTGCTGCGCGCGATCTTCGGCGAGAAAGCGTCCGACGTGAAGGACACGTCGCTGCGCGTGCCCTCGGGCATGAGCGGCACCGTCATCGACGTGCAAGTGTTCACGCGCGAAGGCATCCAGCGCGACAAGCGCGCGCAACAGATCATCGACGATGAACTGAAGCGCTACCGCCTCGACTTGAACGACCAGCTGCGTATCGTGGAAGGCGATGCGTTCCAGCGTCTGGCGCGTATGCTCGACGGCAAGGTGGCGAACGGCGGTCCGAAGAAGCTCGCGAAGGGCACGAAGATCGACCAGGCGTACCTGTCGGATCTCGACCACTACCACTGGTTCGATATCCGTTTGGCCGACGAAGAGGCTGCCGCTCAGCTCGAAGCGATCAAGAACTCGATCGAAGAAAAGCGTCACCAATTCGATCTCGCTTTCGAAGAAAAGCGCAAGAAGCTCACGCAAGGCGACGAGCTGCCCCCGGGCGTGCTCAAGATGGTCAAGGTGTACCTGGCCGTCAAGCGCCGTTTGCAGCCTGGCGACAAGATGGCAGGCCGTCACGGTAACAAGGGTGTCGTGTCGAAGATCGTTCCGATCGAAGACATGCCGTACATGGCCGACGGCCGTCCGGCCGACGTCGTGCTGAACCCGCTCGGCGTGCCGTCGCGGATGAACGTGGGTCAGGTGCTCGAAGTGCACCTCGGCTGGGCCGCGAAGGGTCTCGGCTGGCGTATCGGCGAAATGCTGCAACGCCAGGCCAAGGTCGAAGAGTTGCGCGTGTTCCTGACGAAGCTGTACAACGAGTCGGGCCGCGCCGAAGAGCTGGAAAGCTTCTCGGACGACGACATCGTCGAGTTGGCGAAGAACCTGCGCGAAGGCGTGCCGTTCGCGACGCCGGTGTTCGACGGTGCCACGGAAGAAGAAATGTCGAAGATGCTCGACCTCGCCTTCCCGGACGATATCGCGCAAAACCTCGGCATGACGAAGTCCAAGAATCAAGTGCGTCTGTGCGACGGCCGCACGGGTGAGCCATTCGAGCGCACGGTTACCGTGGGTTACATGCACTACCTGAAGCTGCACCACTTGGTGGACGACAAGATGCACGCGCGCTCGACGGGTCCGTACTCGCTCGTGACGCAGCAGCCGCTCGGTGGTAAGGCGCAATTCGGTGGTCAGCGCTTCGGTGAAATGGAAGTGTGGGCGCTCGAAGCGTACGGCGCTTCGTATGTGCTGCAAGAAATGTTGACGGTGAAGTCCGATGACGTGACGGGCCGGACGAAGGTGTACGAAAACCTCGTCAAGGGCGACCACGTGATCGACGCGGGCATGCCGGAATCCTTCAACGTGCTGGTGAAGGAAATCCGCTCGCTCGGCATCGACATCGACCTCGACCGCAACTAATCGGACTACGGAGAGAAGGCAATGAAAGCTCTGCTCGATCTATTCAAGCAAGTCCAACAAGAAGAAGTGTTCGACGCGATCAAGATCGGTCTGGCCTCGCCCGACAAGATCCGCTCGTGGTCGTTCGGTGAAGTCAAGAAGCCCGAAACGATCAACTATCGTACGTTCAAGCCCGAGCGCGACGGCTTGTTCTGCGCGAAGATTTTCGGGCCGATCAAAGACTACGAATGCTTGTGCGGCAAGTACAAGCGCCTCAAGCATCGTGGCGTGATCTGCGAGAAGTGCGGCGTCGAAGTGACGCTCGCCAAGGTGCGTCGCGAGCGCATGGGCCACATCGAACTGGCCTCGCCCGTCGCGCATATTTGGTTCTTGAAGTCGCTGCCGTCGCGTCTGGGCATGGTGCTCGACATGACGCTGCGCGACATCGAGCGCGTGCTGTACTTCGAAGCGTACGTGGTGATCGATCCGGGTATGACGCCGCTGAAGGCGCGTCAGATCATGACGGAAGAGGATTACTACAACAAGGTCGAAGAGTACGGCGACGAGTTCCGCGCCGAGATGGGCGCGGAAGGCGTGCGCGAGCTGCTGCGTGCGATCAACATCGACGAACAAGTCGAGACGCTGCGTACCGAGCTCAAGAACACCGGCTCGGAGGCGAAGATCAAGAAGTACGCGAAGCGCCTGAAGGTGCTCGAGGCATTCCAACGTTCGGGCATCAAGCCCGAATGGATGGTCCTCGAAGTGCTGCCGGTGCTGCCGCCCGAGTTGCGTCCGCTCGTGCCGCTCGACGGTGGCCGTTTCGCCACGTCGGACCTGAACGACCTCTATCGCCGCGTCATCAACCGTAACAACCGGTTGAAGCGTCTGCTCGAGCTGAAGGCGCCGGAAATCATCGTCCGCAACGAAAAGCGGATGCTGCAAGAAGCCGTCGATTCGCTGCTCGACAACGGCCGTCGCGGTAAGGCGATGACGGGTGCGAACAAGCGTCCGCTGAAGTCGCTCGCCGACATGATCAAGGGTAAGGGCGGCCGCTTCCGTCAGAACTTGCTCGGTAAGCGTGTCGACTACTCGGGCCGTTCGGTCATCGTGGTGGGTCCGACGCTGAAGCTGCACCAGTGCGGTCTGCCCAAGCTGATGGCGCTGGAGCTGTTCAAGCCGTTCATCTTCAACAAGCTTGAAGTGATGGGCGTTGCAACGACCATCAAGGCGGCGAAGAAGGAAGTCGAGAACCAAACCGCGGTGGTGTGGGACATCCTCGAAGAGGTGATCCGCGAACATCCGGTGATGCTGAACCGCGCGCCGACGCTGCACCGTCTCGGGATTCAAGCGTTCGAGCCCGTGCTGATCGAAGGTAAGGCGATCCAGCTGCACCCGCTCGTTTGCGCGGCGTTCAACGCCGACTTCGACGGTGACCAGATGGCCGTGCACGTGCCACTGTCGCTCGAAGCGCAGATGGAAGCGCGTACGCTCATGCTGGCGTCGAACAACATCCTCTTCCCGGCCAACGGCGATCCGTCGATCGTGCCGTCGCAGGATATCGTGCTCGGCCTGTACTACGCGACGCGCGAAGCGGTGAACGGCAAGGGCGAAGGCCTGTCGTTCACGGGCGTGTCGGAAGCGCTGCGTGCGTACGAGAACAAGGAAGTCGAGCTGGCTTCGCGCGTGAACGTGCGGATCACCGAAATGGTAGTGAACGAGGATAAATCGGAAGGCGCGCCGCAGTTCGTGCCGAAGATCTCGCTCTATGCCACGACGGTCGGCCGTGCGATCTTGTCGGAAATTCTGCCGCCGGGCCTGCCGTTCACGGTGCTGAACAAGCCGCTCAAGAAGAAGGAAATCTCGCGCCTCATCAACACGTCGTTCCGCAAGTGCGGTCTGCGTGCGACGGTGGTGTTCGCCGATCAGCTGATGCAGTCGGGCTTCCGCCTCGCAACGCGCGCCGGTATCTCGATCTGCGTGGACGACATGCTCGTGCCGACGCAGAAGGAAGAGATCGTCGGCGACGCGGCGAAGAAGGTGAAGGAGTACGACCGTCAGTACATGTCGGGTCTCGTCACCGCGCAAGAGCGCTACAACAACGTGGTCGACATTTGGTCGGCAACGTCGGAAGCGGTCGGCAAGGCGATGATGGAGCAGCTCTCGACCGAGCCCGTGATCGATCGCGACGGCAAGGAAGTGCGTCAAGAGTCGTTCAACTCCATCTACATGATGGCCGACTCGGGCGCTCGGGGTTCCGCGGTTCAGATTCGTCAGCTCGCCGGTATGCGGGGCCTGATGGCCAAGCCGGACGGCTCGATCATCGAGACGCCGATTACGGCGAACTTCCGCGAAGGCCTGAACGTGTTGCAGTACTTCATCTCGACCCACGGTGCACGTAAGGGTCTGGCCGATACGGCACTGAAGACGGCGAACTCGGGTTACCTCACGCGTCGTCTCGTGGACGTGACGCAAGATTTGGTCGTGACCGAAGACGATTGCGGCACGAGCAACGGCGTGGCGATGAAGGCGCTCGTCGAAGGCGGTGAAGTCGTCGAAGCGTTGCGCGACCGGATTCTCGGCCGCGTGGCCGTGGCTGACGTCGTCAACCCCGAGTCGCAAGAAACGCTGTACGAATCGGGCACGCTGCTCGATGAAACGGCGGTCGACGAAATCGAACGCCTCGGCATCGACGAAGTGCGCGTGCGTACGCCGCTGACCTGCGAAACGCGTTACGGCTTGTGCGCCGCGTGCTACGGCCGCGACCTGGGCCGCGGCTCGCTCGTCAACGTCGGCGAAGCGGTCGGCGTGATCGCGGCGCAGTCGATCGGCGAACCGGGCACGCAGCTGACGATGCGTACGTTCCACATCGGTGGTGCGGCATCGCGTGCGGCAGTGGCGTCGTCGGTCGAAGCGAAGAGCAACGGCACGGTGCGTTTCACGGCAACGATGCGCTACGTCACGAATGCGAAGGGCGAGCAAATCGTCATCTCGCGTTCGGGCGAAGCGATGATCACGGACGATCACGGCCGCGAGCGCGAGCGTCACAAGGTGCCGTACGGCGCCACGCTGTTGCAACTCGACGGCGCGCAGATCAAGGCGGGCACGCAACTGGCCACGTGGGATCCGCTGACGCGTCCGATCATCACCGAGTACGGCGGTACGGTGAAGTTCGAAAACGTCGAAGAAGGCGTGACGGTTGCCAAGCAGATCGACGACGTGACGGGTCTTTCGACGCTCGTCGTGATCGACGTGAAGCGCCGTGGTTCGCAAGCGGCGAAGAGCGTTCGTCCGCAGGTGAAACTGCTCGACGCAAGCGGCGAGGAAGTAAAGATCCCCGGTACCGAGCACTCGGTGCAGATCGGCTTCCAAGTCGGCGCACTGATCACGGTGAAGGACGGTCAGCAAGTGCAGGTCGGTGAAGTGCTCGCACGTATCCCGACCGAAGCGCAGAAGACGCGTGACATTACCGGTGGTCTGCCGCGGGTGGCCGAGCTGTTCGAAGCGCGTTCGCCGAAGGACGCCGGCATTCTGGCGGAAGTCACGGGTACGACGTCGTTCGGTAAGGACACGAAGGGCAAGCAACGTCTCGTTATCACGGACCTCGAAGGCAACCAGCACGAGTTCCTGATCGCGAAGGAAAAGCAGGTCCTCGTCCACGACGGTCAGGTCGTCAACAAGGGCGAAATGATCGTGGACGGTCCGGCCGATCCGCACGACATCCTGCGCTTGCAGGGTATCGAGGCGTTGTCGCGCTACATCGTCGACGAAGTGCAGGACGTGTACCGTCTGCAAGGCGTGAAGATCAACGACAAGCACATTGAAGTGATCGTGCGTCAGATGCTGCGCCGCGTGCAGATCACCGACAACGGCGATACGCGCTTCATCCCGGGCGAACAAGTCGAGCGGTCGGACATGCTCGACGAGAACGATCGGATGATTGCGGAAGACAAGCGTCCGGCGTCGTACGACAACGTGCTGCTCGGTATCACGAAGGCGTCGCTGTCGACCGACTCGTTCATCTCGGCGGCATCGTTCCAGGAAACGACGCGCGTGCTGACCGAGGCTGCGATCATGGGCAAGCGCGACGATCTGCGCGGTCTGAAGGAAAACGTGATCGTCGGCCGTTTGATCCCGGCCGGTACGGGTCTCGCGTTCCACAAGGCACGCAAGGCGAAGGAATCGTCGGATCGCGAGCGTTTCGATCAGATCGCCGCGGAAGAGGCGTTCGAGTTCGGTCCGCCCGCTTCGTCGTCCGCCGACACGCCGGCAGACGAGCCGCACCAGCAACATCCGGCGGAGTAAGGGCCACGCGGCGCATCGCGCCGCTTGCCCCCGCACCGCATCACGCCTATGGCGTAAGAACCGCTCAGTCCCAGGACTGGGCGGTTTTTTTTTACCTTCGACGCGGGGCGGGACGTGCGAGCCGACCTTGCCTTCAGCCCATCATGTTTCGGGCGTTGGCCGAAAAAGCCGAATACCTGTCCGAATCCGACCGTCGCGGAAAAATCGGATTTAAGCCAATAATCGCCCAGACCGTAACGGCGGCAATGGCTCCGATCCTTCGTATCCCGCGTTTCCCGAGCGTCTTCGAAGATCCGCAAAGCCCGGCGGAGAGAGGCACTCACATATCGAAGGGACTCGGGAGGCGGCATGCACATCATTTCAACCCGTCGGGGCATCATCCGCCCAACGCGCCTGGCGATGCTCGCCGGCGCCACGGCCGCGGCCGCGGCATTGGCCAGCGTTTCGTTCGAAGTTCATGCCGGCACGCTGCCGACGAACGGCCAGTTCGTTGCGGGAAGCGGGTCGATTTCCAGCGGCAACGCCTCGCTCACGATCGATCAAAGATCGGCACGCGGCGTCATCGATTGGACGAGTTTTTCGATCGGCGCGGGGCAACGCGTCACGTTCGATAACGGCGCCGGCGCCACGCTCAACCGCGTCACCGGGACCAACGTATCCTCGATTTTCGGTACGTTGTCCGCCACGGGCAGCGTCTATCTGATCGATCCGCACGGCATCGTGGTCGGGCCGACCGGCGTTGTCTCCACGGGCGGACGTTTCCTCGCCTCAACACTCGATATCGACAACGGCGCGTTCATGAACGCAGGCCCGCTTACGCTCGTGGGTGCCGCGAAGGGCACGGTGGTGAACCTCGGGCGGATCGGATCGACGAATGGCGACGTCATGTTGATCGCGACCGGCAGCGTCGAAAATCTCGGCACGCTTACGGCGCCCCAGGGCACGGTCGAACTCGCCGCCGGGAAGACGGTGTTGCTGGAGGATTCATCGAGCGATCGTCAGATATTCGTCCAAGCCGGTAGCGGCGGTGCGGTCGTCAACACGGGACGGATCGCGGCTGCGCAGGCGAGCTTGCAAGCGGCCGACGGCAACATCTTCGCGCTGTCGGGCAACCATGAAGCGATTCGCGCAACCGGCACGGCCACGCGCAACGGCCATGTCTGGCTCGTCGCCGATACGGGAACGATCTCGTCGATCGGCGATGTCGCAGCGAAAACTGCCGACGGCGGCGGCGGTGAGGTCGATACGACCGCGCGCACCATCGGTTTCGATTCGCTCGGGACGACGGTGAAGGCCGATCGTTGGAATGTCACGATGCCCGGCTTCACGCTCGGCGGCGAGGCCGCGGACACGTTCGCACGAGCGCTCTCGGCCGGAACGTCGGTGGCGGTGCAGACGACGGGCACCGGCGGTAACGGCGGAGATATCGCGGTGGCCTCGAATCTGAGCTGGACCGGCGTTGCCTCGCTGTCGCTTGCGGCCTACCGCAACTTACATGTGGCAACAGGCGTCGCGATCGAGAACCAGGGCTCGGGCAACCTGACGCTGCGTGGGGATGCCGCCGCGATCGACAACGGCGGCGGCCTGGTCAACGATGGCACGATCGATTGGTCGCACAGCACCGGACACGTCGATCTTTATCGCGACATGGCCGGTGCGTATTCGGCAGGCACGCTGCTCGGCAATCCCGCATGGACGCCGTCCACCGACGAGGGAATCGTTCGGCAGATCAGTGCGTACAAACTCGTCAATGCTTTATCCGACCTCGAAAACGTATCGCAGGACCTTAACGGCAACTATGCGCTCGGACGCGACATCGCATTCGACGGCGCATACATCGATCAGATCGCCGGCGCCGCGCCGTTCGTCGGTCAATTCGATGGGTTGGGACATACGCTGACCGGCGTCTCGATCAAGTCCGGCTACGACGGCGCCTACTTCGGTTGGGGCGGGCCGCTGTTCGGTGTGATCGGCGCCGGCGGCGTGGTGCGTAACCTCGGCATATCGAACGGCGATGGCGGCGTCGGCCATTGCTACGGTTCGTCCTGCTACCTCGGCGTGCTGGCGTCGGAAAACGATGGACTCATCGCGCGCACGTATTCGAGCGGGCGTTTCTACTTCAACGATTTCGGACCGGGAACCGGGTACTCGATCGGCGGGCTCGTCGGACTCAATACGGGAACGATCGTGCAATCGTGGAGCGGCGCCTCGGTGTCGGGCATCCCGGATTTCAGCGGCGGCCCCGGTAACGGGGCGCTCGGCGGCTTAGTCGCAAACAACACCGGCACGATTCGAGAGTCGTACGTCACCGGCTCCGTGAGCGGCGGCAGCTGGGCGTTTGTGGGTGGCTTGGCCGGTACGAGCAGCGGCACGATCGCGCAGTCGTTCGCGACCGGGGCGGTGTCTGGGGGCGGCGGCTCTCCTTGGTTCGGTCCTGGCGGAGGCGCGGGTGGTTTGATCGGGGCCGGCAGCGGCGGCGACGGCAGCGATTACTGGAACGCGCAGAGCTCGGGCATGCCCGCCGATGGCGGCGGCGTGCCGGCAAAGAACGGACTCACGACGGCTCAAATGCGCGATGCCGCCAACTTTACCGGATGGGATTTCGGTCCGAGCGGCGCTTGGACGATGCCGGCGGGGAGCGAACATCCGGTGCTGAGCTGGCAGATGCCTTAGCGCGCGCACCAAGATGATGCGCGTCGACGGCCGCTCGGTAGCCGCGACGCGCAAATCGAAAGCAAATTGCAATTCGACCCTCAAGAACAACGAAAGCTCGCCGTAATTCTAGGTCGGGGTCGAAGAAGCGCGAGCAACCTGCATTCGCAGCCCGAGGCCCCTCCAAGGAGGTGGACCCGTCATGAAGTTGTCGTTCTCGCAGAAGCTTTGGCTACCGCTCGTGCTGAGCCTGATTTGTTTCGTCGGATTGACCGCGCTGGATGCCTATCGCACCCGCGAAATTCGCCTTGAGGAGCGCAAAGCCGACCTGACGCATGCGACCGAGCTCGCGATGTCGCTCGTGAAGACATACGCCGATCAGGCGACGGCGGGCAAGCTGTCCGTCGACGATGCGAAGAAAGATGCGCTGGAAGCCATCCGCAACATGCGCTACGGCGGCTCGGGCGGCTACTTCACGATCCTCGATTCGCAACGCGTCGTGCTCATGCATCCGATCAAGCGAGAGCTCGAAGGCAAGGACATGAGCGAGTTCAAGGATCCGAACGGCATCGCGCTGTACCGCGACGTGGTCGATCAAATCAAGCGAGAAGGCCACGGCTTCACGTACTACTCGTTCGCGAAGCCGAATGCGCCAGGCCCGTTCCCCAAGATTTCCTACAACGACAGCTACGCGCCCTGGGATTGGATTTTCATGACGGGCGTGTATATCGACGACATCGATGCCGCATTTCATGCGACGCTTCTTCAAAGCTTAGGCGTCTTGGCCGTGCTCGGCACGCTGCTGAGTGCGGTGGTGGTTGTGCTCAATCGCGGGATTTTGCGCTCGCTCGGCGGCGAGCCGGCCTACGCGGCCGAGATTGCCGAGCGCATCGCCGACAACGATTTGACCGTCGTCGTGCGCACCGCGCCGAACGACCGCACGAGCCTGCTCTATTCGATGAAGCGCATGAAAGAGCAGCTTGCCGGCACGATCGGGTCGATCAAGGGGGCTGCCGAGTCGATCGCTTCGGCGACGAGCCAAATCGCCGCTGGAAATCAGGATCTCTCGCAGCGCACGGAGGAGCAAGCCGCGTCCTTGCAGGAAACCGCCTCAAGCATGGAGGAGCTCACCTCGACGGTCAATCAGAATGCCGACAACGCGCGGCAAGCGAGCCAGGTTGCGGCGCAGGCCGTACAAGTGGCCGAACGAGGTAGCAGCGTGGTTGCGCAAGTCGTGGACACGATGAACGGCATCCATGCAAGCTCGGACAAGATCGCCGACATCGTCGGCATCATTGAAGGCATCGCGTTCCAGACGAACATCCTCGCGCTGAACGCGGCGGTCGAGGCGGCGCGCGCGGGCGAGCAGGGCCGCGGCTTCGCCGTGGTGGCCTCGGAAGTGCGCTCGCTCGCGCAGCGCTCGTCGTCGGCGTCTAAGGAGATCAAGACGCTCATTCAAGATTCGGTCGATCGTGCGCGCGCCGGCGCGGAGTATGTCAACGTAGCGGGCACGACGATGGGCGAGATCATGCAATCGGTACAGCGCGTCACCGACATCATGGGCGAGATAGCCGCGGCGTCGGCCGAGCAGAGCAAGGGGATCGGCCAAGTCGGCCAAGCCGTCACGCAAATGGACTCGGTCACGCAGCAAAACGCGGCGCTCGTGGAACAGGCCGCGGCAGCCGCGAGTTCGCTCGAATCTCAAGCCGACGATTTGAAGCGATCGGTATCGATGTTTCGCGTAGCGTGATCGACGGCGAGGGCGAGTCGTAACGAGCGTTAGCGTTCGCGAAGCGTAAGGGCATACACTGCCTCCGTCGGCGCATCGACCCTCGGGGAATGGGATTCCAAGGGCTTAGCGAAGTGCATTCGCGCGCGCCGATGCCCTGAACCATCCATCGATTGGCTCGCAATGATCGTTCGCCCTTACTCGAATTGGCTGCGCATGATGTTCGTCATGCGCGGCTCCGTTATTCTCGACATCCTCCCGCAACTCGTGCTGACGATCGGTCTTGCGACCGTCGTGACGATCTTTCGCAACTCGATCGTCGTCGGGGTCGTTCATTTGACCTTCGTGCCGTTCTCGCTGATCGGCCTTACGCTCGCCATCTTCCTCGGGTTTCGCAACAATACGAGCTACGCGCGCTACTGGGAGGCTCGCATGCTATGGGGCTCGGTGCTCAACGATACGCGCACGCTCGCACGCCAAGCGCTGACGCTCGTCGAGTCCGACTCGGACGCACCGGCCTTCGTCAACCGATTGATTGCGTTCGCTCATACGTTGCGCCACCAGCTGCGCGGCACCGACCCGAGCGCCGATCTGGAGCGCTTGCTTTCGCACGAGGACTGTGCGCGGCTGCGGGGACGGCGATATGTGCCGGCGATGCTGCTCGTGATGACGGCGGAGTGGCTGCGCGAGCGGCGACGCGGCGGCGCGCTTAGCGATCCGCTCGCGCAAGCCATCGAAGTGCCGATGGGCCGGCTCTGCGACGCGCTCGGCGGCTGCGAGCGCATTGCGAACACCCCGATCCCGTTCACCTACGCGGTCATCATTCACCGCACCGTGTACCTCTACTGTCTGCTCCTGCCGTTTGGACTCGCGCTCTCCGTCGGTGCGATGACGCCCGTCGTGGTCGGCTTCGTCGCGTACACGTTCTTTGCGCTCGAGGCGTTGAGCGCCGAGATCGAAGATCCGTTCGGCACCCAACCGAACGATCTACCGCTCGATGCGCTGTGCCAGGGTATCGAGGCGACGTTGCTCGAAACGCTCGGCCGTCGCGATTTGCCCCCGGTCCCTCAACCGGTGGATTACCTGCTCCGTTAGGGCCTTGCCGGCACCGCAGATAGCGGCCGGTATCGGATGACATCGGCATGTCGATCGTCGTCCGCGTGTTTGCCGCGTTCGTTTTGCGACGCGCCGCTTCGGGTTTTTCAGGCGATGCCGATTTTCGTGGCCAATCATAAAAGCCAACCTATTGGCAAAGACACGAAGCCCGAAGGAGGCGTAAGACGATGAGCGAAATCAATGGCGTACCCACAGGGGCGACGGACGGCTCCCACGAACTGGAAACACCGCAGACAACTAACCTACCGACATCGCAGGCTCCGACTTCGTCGACCCGCCCGCAAAGCCATCCGTTGAGCAATGTCTTGTCTTCTCGCGGGTCCGCACAAGTGAGCGCGAACGCCAGCGGCACCGTGCGGCGAGGGACAGGGGTGCCGCTGAGCAATACGCTGGCGGTGCCGCAAAGGCATGCGCCGTCGATGTCGACGACGCCGGGCATCCAAACGCAGTCGGACGGCGAGATCCGGGTCGCCGTGGAGAGCTTTATGGCGTCGATCGGCGAAGAGGCACCGATCGATGCGACCGATCCGACGCAAAACTTGCAGCAGCATTTTCACCGTGTGAATGCGACGATGCAAGGCGTCCGGCAGGTATTCGAAGCCGCCGCGCGAGCCTCCTCATCGAGCAGCGATCGTATCGAGATCTTGCAGGATGTGCCGGACACCGAGGAGATTCAAAATGCCCGCGCGCATTTGTCGGAGAAATCGCGCGTCGCCGAAGACCTGCATGCGCAAGCCGGCACGAAGAGAACGAATGCCGAAGAACTGAAAGGGGCCGCTTCCGAGGCGAACGAACAAGCGCGTGTCGCCGCGGAGCGGACGGACGTGGCGCAGCGCGAGGTCGCCGCCTGCGAAAGCCGATTCAACGACGCGGACTCGGCGGCGCGCGGGGCCGACCGTCTGGCTTCGCAGAAAGAGACCGCTGCAACCGACGCCGAGGCGGATGCCGGGGCTGCGCGAAAGCAGGCGCAAGTGAAAGGCGACGAAGCGAAACAGGCCGACGAAGCGGCCACCGTTGCGCAATTGGCAGCAACTCGGAAGGAAGGCGAGGCGGACGGCGCCGAGAGCCACGCGGACGAGGCACAGCAGAACGCAACCGCAAAAGCACGTGCTGCGGATGACGCGCGAGACGAGGCAAAGACACTGCGCGCGGATGCAGATGGTCTCGCCCAGGCGGAGGCCAAAGCGTCGGAGAAAGACAAGCCTGCCGCGCAGCTCGCGGCGCGGCAAGCGCAGGAGCGCGCATCCAAGGCGGAAACGGCGGCTCAGGAGGCGAAGGCGGCCGCCGAAGCCGCGGCCAAGCAAGCCCAGACCTTTAAGGCCGACGCGCAAACCCAGCGCGCCGAGGCGGAGGACCTGCGTGCCAAGGCAAACGCGGCCGGCGATCACGCGAGGACCGCGAACGAGGCAGCGGGCAGTGCGAAAACGAGCGCCGACGCGTTGGAGAAAACGGCCAGCTCGATTCGCGGTGAGGCCACGGCGGCGCGGGCGCAAGCGCAAAAGCTCGCGCAAGACGTCGTGCCGTTGCGCGCCGCGCTGAACGCGGCGAAAGGCAAAGCGCAAGATGCCGTGACGAAGCAAGGCGAAGCGCAGAACAAAGCCCGTACGGCGAACGAGGATGCAACCCGGGCCGAACTGGAAGCGAGCCAAGCGGAAGATGCGCTGCGTATCGCAAGAAGCGAAGAACACGAGGCCGGCGTTGCCTTGCGCGACGTGATCGCTCGGACCCCAGTGCCGACGACGGAGGAAACCCGCATCGATGTGCACGATGGAAGCGAATCGGTGCACAACGCTATCGAGCAAAGCGGCGGCGACGATACGCCGGGCACGGTCATCGGGGCCGAAACGCGCGGAACGCCAGTCTCCGGCACACAAAGATCGAGTCTCGAGACGTGGGGGCGCAACGTGCTGAAAACAGGCGGGCAGCAATTCGTTGCGGTTGCGCTGACGACAGCGCTGCGTGAAGCGGTCGGTGCGGGCGTCGAAGCATTGCTGACGGCGACGCACGCCAGCCCCGAGGCGAAGACGGCGATCGCGGGCAGTTTGTATGGGGCGGTGATTCTAGCCAACGTGATGTCGATGCTGTACCAACATCAACAGGGCGTTGCAACACCGATGACCTACGGCGGCGGCGCATTGAATGTCGTGGCGCTGACGGCCGCCGTTGCGACGGCGGCATCGACGGGCACGCTTAAGGATCTGGTCCCGAGCCTTGTGAAGACCTTCGCTTATTCGGGCGGACGCGATACGGTCAATCTCTTGATGCCGCTTAGCGACAATGCTCCGAAAGACAAAGCGAATCCGCTTGCCGTGCAAGCCGTCGATTCCATGTTCTACGCCGCCAACCAGATGCTCGTGAACAGCATCCAAAGTTTTACGGGTCTGTCCGGGGCGGGGTTGGTCGACGCGATGCACAACAACAGCACCGATCCGAACACGAAGGAGGCGGTTACGCTGCATAGCGGCTTCGCCTCGCTTGCCTCCTATGTGACTGCCAATTTCGCCGGCGAATTCGCGGATCAGTTCACGAACCGCGTATTGAACAACGCGATGAGCGGCGGCAAGCTGGCGGATCTGGACATCTCGCTCGGCCCGATCGGGTGGCCCGGTGGGGGCAAAGCACTGGAAACGTTCGCGACGGAAGGGGTGCCGCGTACGTCGATCTTCTATTCGGTGTACGGCCTCACGGCAGGTGCCGACCCGGCGATCAAGCCGTCGCACTTGGGTGAGACGGGCGCATCGTGGATGCAAAACTTTGTAGGCGGTGGGCTGATCGCGCTGCTGTGCCTGCCGGCGGTGATGTTCTTGATGAAGGGAAAGAGGGAGGGCAGCCGAACCAGCAGCAATCGAGGCAGCGGTGATGTGGAGCGAGGCGGCGACACACCGTTCACCGCGTTGACTACGCCCACCAACGCCGCATCGAACGAGAACGCCGCCCCCGTCCCTTTGCGTACCCTCTCGCGCGCCAATCGCGGTAACGGGCGCGAATCGACGGGCGATGCCGTCTGAGCCATCCGGGCCGCGGCGCACGGCTCACGGCTCGGCAGAATGGCCAACGTAGCGGGAAGAAGGCGCGGTAACGGCGGAGGGGTTGGTAGAATTGCGACCATCCGCCGTTCGCCCTCCTGATCGCCTACATGTCGCGTGCTCTAGAAATTCTCAACGAAGTTTTTGGCTACCCTGCGTTTAGAGGGCAGCAACGCGACATTGTCGAACACGTCGCCGGCGGCGGCGATTGCTTGGTGCTCATGCCAACGGGCGGCGGCAAATCGCTGTGCTACCAGATTCCTTCGTTGGTTCGGCGCGAGGCGGGGCTGGGCGCGGGTATCGTAGTGTCGCCGCTGATCGCGCTCATGCAAGATCAGGTCGCCGCCATGACCGAGCTCGGCGTGCGCGCCGCGTATTTAAACTCGACCCTCACGGGTGCGGAGGCGGCGGCGACCGAGCGCGCGCTGCGCAACGGCGAACTCGATCTACTGTATGTCGCGCCAGAGCGTTTGATGACGCCGCGCTTCCTCGATTTGCTCGAGCGCGCGCCGATCGGGCTATTTGCGATCGACGAGGCGCATTGCGTATCGCAATGGGGCCACGATTTTCGCCCGGAATACATTCAGCTGTCGGTGTTGCACGAACGCTTTCCGGCGGTGCCGCGTATTGCCCTCACGGCGACCGCCGATGCGATCACGCGCGACGAGATCGTCCATCGGCTCGCGCTCGACGAAGCGCGCGTATTCGTGTCGAGCTTCGACCGGCCGAACATACGCTATCGCATCGTCGAGAAAGACAATGCGCGCGCGCAATTGCTCGACTTCATCCGCTCCGAACATACGAACGACGACGGTACGACCGATGCCGGCGTCATTTATTGTCTTTCTCGCCGCAAGGTCGAGGAGACGGCCGATTGGCTGAAGGCGCAGGGGCTACGAGCGCTGCCCTATCACGCCGGAATGGATTTCGAAACGCGGCAGCGCCACCAAGAAATCTTTCAGCGCGAAGAGGGTATCGTCATTTGCGCGACGATTGCGTTCGGCATGGGCATCGACAAGCCCGATGTGCGCTTCGTCGCGCACCTCGATTTGCCCAAGAGCGTCGAGGGCTATTACCAGGAGACGGGGCGCGCGGGCCGCGACGGCTTGCCCGCGAACGCTTGGATGGCCTATGGCCTTGGCGACGTCGTGCAGCAGCGCAAGATGATCGACGAATCGGAAGCGGACGAAACGCACAAGCGCGTGCAGACGAGCAAGCTCGATGCGCTCCTCGGCTTGTGCGAGACGGCCGCGTGCCGGCGCGTGCGTCTGCTTTCTTATTTCGGCGAAACGAGCACGGCTTGCGGCAATTGCGACACCTGTTTGGAGCCGCCCGAGACCTGGGATGCGACGCGCGAGGCGCAGATGGCGCTTTCTTGCGTTTTCCGTGCGCATCGGGCGAGCGGCTTCCATTTCGGGGCCGGGCATCTGATCGACATCCTGCGCGGCAATCGAACCGAGAAAGTGCGCGAGCGAGGTCACGATACGTTGAGCACGTTCGCGATCGGCGCGAGCCTCTCGGAGCCCGAGTGGCGCGGCGTATTTCGTCAACTGGTCGCCTACGGTTATCTGACGGTGGATCACGACGGCTATGGGGCATTCGTGCTGACCGAGGCCAGCAAACCGGTGCTCAAGGGGGAGCAAAACGTCACGTTGCGCCGGTACGTGAAGCCCACGCGTTCTCGCCAAGCCTCGTCACGCACGGGTGAGCGAGCCGACCCGACGCTCGGCATGGGTCCGCGCGAGCGTGCGCGCTGGGATCGGCTGCGCGCATGGCGCACCGATACGGCCAAGAGCGATGGCGTACCGGCTTATGTGATTTTTCACGACGCCACGCTAGCCGAGATCGCGCGGTCGGCACCCGATACGATCGACGATCTGCGGCATATACCAGGTATCGGGGCCCGTAAGCTCGAACGGTTCGGGGATGAACTGCTCGAGGTGGTTGGGGCGGACTGATTCCGCCTTCAACTGACGTCGACGCAACGTCTGCTAGTGGCCGGTGTCCGCCCGCGTCCCGTATCCCTACCCTTTTATCACGCGATACGCCGGGAGCCCGTCCGTAGAGGCGGGCCGCGCACCATCTGCGCCGATCCGCGCAACCTATTGACGCTCTTGACCTTTTTGCAATATCATGCCGGGTTCCTGTTCTTGGCTCTTTGGCCGGGGGTGCGCTTACGTGTGTCACATGTGAACGAACCCAGCCGAAGGTCGGGCAGGAATGCTTGACACGCACCGCGGGCCGCTTTGCCCGGCAGGCGGTGCGGCGTTTTTATCAATTTCGGGAATACACAATGCCAACCATCAATCAACTGGTTCGCAAAGGCCGCGCGTCGGAAACGACGAAGAGCAAGAGCCCGGCCTTGCAGGACTGCCCCCAGCGTCGCGGCGTGTGCACGCGTGTGTACACGACGACGCCTAAGAAGCCTAACTCGGCACTCCGTAAGGTTGCCAAGGTTCGTCTGACGAACGGCTTCGAAGTTATTTCGTACATCGGTGGTGAAGGCCACAACCTGCAAGAGCACTCGGTCGTGCTGATTCGCGGCGGCCGTGTGAAGGACTTGCCGGGTGTGCGTTACCACATGGTCCGCGGCTCGCTGGATACGCAAGGCGTCAAGGATCGTAAGCAAGCTCGCTCGAAGTACGGTGCGAAGCGCGCTAAGGCGGGTAAGTAAGCAGACGACTCGTTCGTCTGTGCAGGTAGTTTAGGCGGTGGTGCCGGAATCACCGGTGCTGTCGAGTAAGTGGTCACCCGGCCAAGCTGGTTAGTCGTCAAGATGGATCGGGTTAGTTGGTGGCCGCGGGGCTCCTGATCGAGCTCCAACTGAAAAGTCAAAGGAAGAAACATGCCGCGTCGTCGCGAAGTTCCCAAGCGGGAAGTGTTGCCGGATCCGAAGTTCGGTAACGTTGATGTAGCTAAGTTCATGAACGTGCTGATGCTCTCGGGCAAGAAGTCGGTGGCCGAGCGTATCGTTTATGGCGCTTTCGAACAGATCCAGACCAAGGGTGGCAAGGACCCGCTGGAAGTGTTCACGGTGGCCCTCAACAACGTCAAGCCGGTGGTGGAAGTGAAGAGCCGCCGTGTTGGTGGGGCGAACTACCAGGTTCCGGTTGAAGTGCGTCCGTCGCGTCGTATGGCATTGGCGATGCGTTGGTTGCGCGAGGCCGCGAAGAAGCGCAGCGAGAAGTCGATGGCTCTGCGTCTGGCCGGTGAGTTGCAAGAAGCCGCGGAAGGCCGCGGCGGCGCGATGAAGAAGCGCGACGAAGTGCACCGGATGGCGGAAGCCAACAAGGCGTTCTCGCATTTCCGTTTCTAAGCCTAGATTTAGGGCTGTAGCGGAAAAAATTCCGGGCGGGTGCGCTTATAAAGCGCCTCGCCCGTTTGTGTTAGAGCGCGAAGACAATCGAAACCTTCGTGCTATCCCCATAGAGGATCAAAGTGGCTCGTAAGACACCTATCGAGCGCTACCGCAACATCGGTATTAGCGCTCACATCGACGCCGGCAAAACGACGACGACCGAGCGCATCCTGTTCTATACCGGTGTGAACCATAAGATCGGCGAAGTGCACGACGGTGCAGCGACGATGGACTGGATGGAGCAAGAGCAAGAGCGCGGCATTACCATTACGTCGGCTGCCACGACGGCCTTCTGGAAGGGCATGGGCGGCAACTATCCGGAACACCGCATCAACATCATCGACACGCCGGGCCACGTCGACTTCACGATCGAAGTCGAGCGCTCGATGCGCGTGCTCGACGGCGCGTGCATGGTCTACTGCGCCGTGGGCGGCGTGCAGCCGCAGTCGGAAACGGTGTGGCGCCAAGCGAACAAGTACAAGGTGCCCCGTCTCGCGTTCGTCAACAAGATGGACCGTACCGGCGCGAACTTCTTCAAGGTCTACGACCAGCTGAAGACGCGTCTGAAGGCGAACCCGGTGCCCGTCGTGGTGCCGATCGGCTCGGAAGAGACCTTCAAGGGCGTCGTCGATCTGCTGAAGATGAAGGCGATCATTTGGGACGAAGCGTCGCAAGGCACGAAGTTCGACTACGTCGACATCCCCGCTGAACTCGTGGATACGTGCAACGAGTGGCGCGAGAAGATGATCGAGTCGGCTGCCGAAGCCAGCGAAGAGTTGATGGAAAAGTACCTCGGCGGCGAAGAGCTGTCCGAAGCGGAAATCGTCAAGGCGCTGCGCGACCGTACGATCGCTTGCGAAATCCAGCCGATGCTGTGCGGCACCGCGTTCAAGAACAAGGGCGTGCAGCGTATGCTCGACGCCGTGATCGACTTCTTGCCGTCGCCGGTGGACATCCCCCCGGTCAAGGGCGAGTTGGAAAACGGCGAATCGGCCGAGCGCAAGGCGTCGGACGAAGAGAAGTTCGCGGCACTCGCGTTCAAGATCATGACGGATCCGTTCGTCGGTCAGTTGATCTTCTTCCGCGTCTATTCGGGCGTGGTCAATTCGGGTGACACCGTTTTGAACTCGACGAAGGACAAGAAGGAGCGTCTGGGCCGTATTCTCCAGATGCACGCGAACCAGCGCGAAGAAATCAAGGAAGTGCGCGCGGGTGACATCGCCGCTGCCGTGGGCCTGAAGGAAGCGACGACGGGCGACACGCTGTGCGATCCGCAGAACCCGATCGTGCTCGAGCGCATGATTTTCCCGGAGCCGGTGATTTCGCAGGCCGTCGAGCCGAAGACGAAGCCGGACCAGGAAAAGATGGGCCTCGCGCTCAATCGTCTGGCCCAGGAAGATCCGTCGTTCCGCGTTCAAACGGACGAAGAATCGGGTCAAACCATCATCTCGGGCATGGGTGAGCTGCACCTCGAAATTCTGGTCGATCGCATGAAGCGCGAATTCGGCGTGGAGGCGACGGTCGGCAAGCCGCAAGTCGCGTATCGCGAAACGATCCGCGCGAAGGCTGTCGATGTCGAAGGCAAGTTCGTCAAGCAGTCGGGCGGTCGCGGCCAATACGGTCACGCGGTCATCACGCTCGAGCCGAACGAGCAAGGCAAGGGCTACGAGTTCCTCGACGAGATCAAGGGCGGTGTCATTCCTCGCGAATACATCCCGGCGGTCGACAAGGGTATCGCGGACACGCTCAAGAGCGGTGTTCTGGCAGGCTTCCCGGTCGTGGACGTGAAGGTGCACCTGACGTTCGGTTCGTACCACGATGTGGACTCGAACGAAAACGCGTTCCGTATGGCCGGTTCGATGGCCTTTAAGGAAGCAATGCGCCGTGCGAGCCCGGTCATCCTCGAACCGATGATGGCCGTGGAAGTGGAAACGCCGGAAGACTACATGGGCAACGTGATGGGCGACTTGTCGGGCCGTCGCGGTATCGTCCAGGGCATGGAAGACATGGTCGGCGGCGGCAAGATCGTTCGCGCCGAAGTGCCGCTGTCGGAAATGTTCGGCTACTCCACGTCGCTGCGTTCGCTCTCGCAAGGCCGTGCGACGTACACGATGGAGTTCAAGCATTACGCCGAAGCGCCGCGCAATGTCGCGGATGCGATCATCAGCGCGAAAGCGAAGTAAGCCACCCGGCTTTTTCATCGACTACTTTTTGAAAGAAGAGAATCATGGCTAAAGGTAAATTCGAACGGACTAAGCCGCACGTGAACGTCGGCACGATCGGTCACGTTGACCACGGCAAGACGACGCTGACGGCAGCTATCGCAACGGTGTTGTCGGCGAAGTTCGGCGGCGAAGCGAAGAAGTACGACGAAATCGACGCGGCGCCGGAAGAAAAGGCACGTGGCATCACGATCAACACGGCACACATCGAGTACGAAACGGCGAACCGCCACTACGCACACGTTGACTGCCCGGGCCACGCCGACTACGTGAAGAACATGATCACGGGCGCGGCGCAGATGGACGGCGCAATCCTGGTGTGCTCGGCCGCTGACGGCCCGATGCCGCAAACGCGTGAGCACATCCTGTTGGCACGTCAGGTTGGCGTTCCGTACATCATCGTGTTCCTGAACAAGTGCGACATGGTGGACGACGCCGAACTGCTCGAGCTCGTCGAAATGGAAGTGCGCGAACTGCTCTCGAAGTACGACTTCCCGGGCGACGACACGCCGATCATCAAGGGTTCGGCCAAGCTGGCGCTGGAAGGCGACAAGGGCGAACTCGGTGAAGTGGCGATCATGAACCTGGCCGACGCGCTGGACACGTACATCCCGACGCCGGAGCGCGCGATCGACGGTGCGTTCCTGATGCCGGTGGAAGACGTGTTCTCGATCTCGGGTCGCGGCACGGTGGTGACGGGCCGCGTGGAGCGTGGCGTGGTGAAGGTCGGCGAAGAAATCGAAATCGTCGGTATCAAGCCGACGGTGAAGACGACCTGCACGGGCGTGGAAATGTTCCGCAAGCTGCTGGACCAAGGTCAAGCAGGCGACAACGTCGGTATCTTGCTGCGCGGCACGAAGCGCGAAGACGTGGAGCGCGGCCAAGTGTTGGCCAAGCCGGGTTCGATCACGCCGCACACGCACTTCACGGCTGAAGTGTACGTGCTGAGCAAGGACGAAGGCGGTCGTCACACGCCGTTCTTCAACAACTACCGTCCGCAGTTCTACTTCCGTACGACGGACGTGACGGGCTCGATCGAGTTGCCGAAGGACAAGGAAATGGTGATGCCGGGCGACAACGTGTCGATCACGGTGAAGCTGATCGCCCCGATCGCCATGGAAGAAGGTCTGCGCTTCGCTATCCGCGAAGGCGGCCGTACCGTCGGCGCAGGTGTCGTTGCGAAGATCATCGAGTAAAATAGATGGTTTCGCGGCTCGCGCGGCCTTGGTCGCCGCGAGCCGCGTGTGCAGCACCGCAGCACCGCAGTACCGCAGTAAAACGTGCCCGGGTTCGCGCGCACCGTCCCTTGGCGGGGTACTCGAATCCACGTTCTTTTCCTAATTCGGCGGCGCAAAGCTGCCTCGCTCTTTCGAAGGAATCGTCATGCAAAACCAGAAAATCCGCATTCGCCTCAAAGCATTCGACTATCGTCTGATCGATCAATCGGCAGCCGAAATCGTCGACACGGCGAAGCGGACTGGTGCGATCGTTCGCGGTCCGGTACCCCTGCCGACCCGCATTCAACGCTTCGACATCCTGCGTTCGCCGCACGTCAACAAGACGTCGCGCGATCAGCTCGAAATCCGTACGCACCAACGCCTGATGGACATCGTCGACCCGACGGATAAGACCGTCGACGCGCTGATGAAGCTGGATCTTCCGGCCGGCGTGGACGTGGAAATCAAGCTGCAATAAGGTTTGCGCCGCCACGGCCTCCGGGGCGTGGCGGTAAGTCTTTGATTGCTTGCGAAAAACGGAAAGCCTCGCTATAATGCAAGGCTTTTCGCGTATTTGCGTAAAAAGTCGGTGTCAGTTCGTGCGCGGCGATGCGGCACAAACGGCCGTAAAAAGCCTAGCGGCACGTTGCGAAACGAGCCTCCTGGTACCGGCATTTTGTAAATTAGCCCCGGCCAATCGCAGTCGGGAATGGAGAAAACGATGAGCCTTGGACTCGTAGGTCGCAAGGTTGGCATGACCCGTATCTTCACGGCGGATGGGGACTCGATTCCCGTTACCGTGCTGGACGTGTCCGACAACCGCGTGGCGCAGATCAAGACCGTTGAAACGGATGGCTACACCGCCGTTCAGGTGGCATTCGGTACGCGCCGTCCCTCGCGCGTGACGAAGCCGCTGGCAGGTCACCTCGCCAAAGCCGGCGTACAAGCCGGTGAAATTCTCAAGGAATTCAAGATCGATGCCGCAAAGGCTGCCGAGCTGTCCGCCGGCGCCGTGATCGGTGTCGACCTGTTCGAAGTCGGCCAAAAGATTGACGTGCAAGGCGTGTCGATCGGTAAGGGCTACGCCGGCACGATCAAGCGCTACAACTTCAGCTCGGGCCGTGCCTCGCACGGTAACTCGCGTTCGCACAACGTCCCGGGTTCGATCGGTATGGCGCAAGATCCGGGTCGCGTGTTCCCCGGCAAGCGCATGACGGGTCACATGGGTGACGAGACCGTCACGGTGCAAAACCTCGAAATCGCTCGTATCGACGCCGATCGCAAGCTGCTGCTCGTTAAGGGTGCAGTGCCTGGCGCGAAGGGTGGCAAAGTTTTCGTGACGCCGGCAGTGAAGACGCGTGCCGCGAAAGGAGCGAAATAATGGAACTGAAGCTCCTCAATGCTAACGGTCAAGAAGGCGCAGGCGTCAACGCGTCGGACGTCGTGTTCGGCCGTGATTACAACGAAGCGCTGATTCACCAAGTCGTGGTGGCTTATCAAGCCAATGCCCGTAGCGGCAACCGCGCACAAAAGGATCGCGAGCAAGTCAAGCACACGACGAAGAAGCCGTGGCGTCAGAAGGGTACGGGCCGCGCTCGTGCCGGTATGTCGTCCAGCCCGTTGTGGCGTGGCGGTGGTCGGATTTTCCCGAACTCGCCCGAAGAGAACTTCTCGCACAAGGTCAACAAGAAGATGCATCGCGCAGGCCTCTGCTCGATCTTCTCGCAGCTCGCCCGTGAAGGCCGTCTGTCGGTTGTCGATGACATCGTTCTCGAAGCGCCGAAGACGAAGCTGTTGGCTGAAAAATTCAAGGCCATGGGCCTCGACTCCGTGCTGGTGATTACCGATACGGTCGACGAGAACCTGTACCTCGCGTCGCGCAACCTGGCCCATGTGGCCGTTGTCGAGCCGCGTTACGCCGATCCGTTGTCGCTGATCTACTTCAAGAAAGTGCTGATCACGAAGGCAGCGGTCGCCCAGATCGAGGAGTTGCTGTCATGAGCGAGATTCGCAAAAACGATCATCGTTTGATGCAGGTCCTGCTCGCGCCGGTGATCTCCGAAAAGGCGACGCTGGTGGCCGACAAGAACGAGCAGGTCGTGTTCGAAGTCGCCCCGGATGCGACGAAGCAGGAAGTGAAGGCCGCCGTTGAGCTGCTGTTCAAGGTGGAAGTCGATTCCGTCAACGTGCTGAACATGAAGGGCAAGGCAAAGCGCTTTGGCCGTTTCATGGGCAAGCGCAAGGACGTGAAGAAGGCGTACGTCTGCTTGAAGCCCGGCCAGGAAATCAACTTTGAAGCGGAGGCCAAGTAATCATGGCAATCGTGAAAGTTAAACCGACCTCGCCGGGTCGCCGCGCGATGGTCAAGGTGGTCAACAAGGATCTGCATAAGGGCAAGCCGCACGCAGCGCTGCTCGAGCCGCAGAGCAAGGCCGCCGGCCGTAACAACAACGGTCACGTCACCACGCGCCATCAAGGCGGTGGTCACAAGCAACACTATCGCGTCATCGATTTCCGTCGTACGAAGGACGGCATTCCGGCGAAGGTCGAGCGTCTCGAGTACGACCCGAACCGTAGCGCCAACATCGCGCTGGTGCTGTACGCAGACGGCGAACGTCGCTACATCATCGCGTCGAAGGGCATGACGGTCGGTCAAACGCTGATGTCGGGTTCCGAAGCGCCGATTCGCGCAGGCAACACGCTGCCGATCCGCAACATCCCGGTCGGTACGACGATCCACTGCATCGAGATGTTGCCGGGCAAGGGCGCGCAAATGGCGCGTTCGGCCGGTACGTCGGCCATGCTGCTGGCACGTGAAGGCACGTACGCGCAGGTTCGTCTGCGTTCGGGCGAAATCCGCCGCGTGCATATCGAGTGCCGCGCGACGATCGGCGAAGTGGGCAACGAAGAACACAGCCTGCGCCAAATCGGTAAGGCCGGTGCGAACCGCTGGCGCGGTATCCGCCCGACGGTGCGTGGTGTGGCGATGAACCCGGTCGATCACCCGCACGGTGGTGGTGAAGGCCGTACTGCTGCCGGTCGCCATCCGGTGAGCCCGTGGGGCCAGCAGACGAAGGGCTATCGCACCCGTCGCAACAAGCGCACGACGACGATGATCGTCCAGCGCCGTCACAAGCGTTAAGGAGTAGGCAATGGCACGTTCTGTTAAAAAAGGTCCGTTCTGCGACGCCCATTTGCTGAAGAAAGTTGAGGCGGCTGCAGCTTCGCGCGACAAAAAGCCGATCAAGACCTGGTCGCGTCGCTCGACGATCCTCCCGGATTTCATCGGCCTGACGATCGCCGTTCACAACGGCCGTCAACACGTTCCGGTGTACATCTCGGAAAACATGGTCGGCCACAAGCTTGGCGAGTTCGCATTGACCCGTACGTTCAAGGGTCACGCGGCCGACAAGAAGGCCAAGAAATAAGGGGCTATCAAGATGGAAGTGAAAGCAATTCATCGCGGTGCCCGCATCTCGGCGCAGAAAACGCGCCTTGTGGCTGACCAGATCCGCGGTTTGCCGGTCGACAAGGCGCTGAACGTCCTGACGTTCTCGCCGAAGAAAGCGGCTGGCATCGTGAAGAAGGTCGTGCTGTCGGCGATCGCGAATGCGGAGCACAACGAGGGCGCCGACATCGACGAGCTCAAGATCAAGAGCATCTATGTCGACAAGGCTGCCTCGCTGAAGCGGTTCACCGCGCGCGCTAAGGGCCGCGGCAACCGCATCGAGAAGCAATCCTGTCACATCACTGTGACGGTCGGGAATTAAGGGGTCATACGATGGGACAGAAAATTCATCCGACTGGCTTCCGTCTGGCCGTCAGCCGCAATTGGGCTTCGCGTTGGTACGCAAGCAACAACAATTTCGCGGCGATGCTCCAGGAAGACATCGGTGTTCGTGAATACCTGAAGAAGAAGCTGAAGAACGCTTCGGTCGGCCGCGTCGTTATCGAGCGTCCGGCGAAAAACGCGCGCATCACGATTTACAGCTCGCGTCCTGGTGTCGTGATCGGCAAGAAGGGCGAGGACATCGAACTCCTGAAGTCCGAGTTGCAAAAGCGCATGGGCGTGCCCGTGCACGTGAACATCGAGGAAATCCGCAAGCCGGAAACCGATGCGCAACTGATCGCCGATTCGATCACGCAACAGCTCGAGCGCCGGATCATGTTCCGCCGCGCGATGAAGCGTGCAATGCAAAACGCGATGCGTCTGGGCGCGCAAGGCATCAAGATCATGAGCGCCGGCCGTTTGAACGGTATCGAGATCGCACGTACGGAGTGGTATCGCGAAGGTCGCGTGCCCCTTCACACGCTGCGTGCCGATATTGACTACGCAACGTCGGAAGCGAAGACGACGTACGGCATCATCGGCGTGAAGGTGTGGGTCTACAAGGGCGACACGCTGGGCCGCAACGATGCGCCGGTCGTCGAAGAAGCGCCGGAAGAAAAGCGTCCGCGCCGCAACGCGCGCCCGGGCGATCGCCGTCCCCGTCGCGACGGTGAAGGTGGTGCGCCCGCAGGTGCTCGCCGTGGTGCACCGCGTCGCGGTGGCGCCGGCGGTGACGGCAAGACTGGAGAATAACGATGCTGCAACCGAAACGCAGGAAGTATCGCAAAGAGCAGAAGGGTCGTAACACCGGTATCGCGACGCGCGGCAACGCAGTGTCGTTCGGTGAATTCGGCCTGAAGGCTATCGGTCGCGGCCGTTTGACCGCGCGTCAAATCGAAGCGGCGCGTCGTGCAATGACGCGTCACATCAAGCGCGGTGGCCGCATCTGGATTCGCATTTTCCCGGACAAGCCGATCTCGCAAAAGCCGGCTGAAGTGCGGATGGGTAACGGTAAGGGTAATCCCGAGTACTACGTCGCCGAGATCCAGCCGGGCAAGATGCTGTACGAAATGGATGGCGTATCCGAAGAACTGGCACGTGAAGCGTTCCGTCTGGCAGCTGCTAAGCTGCCGCTGAAGACGACGTTCATCGTTCGTCAGCTCGGCGCTTAAGGAGCAAACGATGAAGGCGTCTGAACTTCACCAAAAAGACACGGCCGCGCTCAACAAAGAGCTGACGGACCTGTTGAAAGCGCAATTCGGCCTGCGCATGCAACTCGCGACGCAGCAGCTCACGAACACGAGCCAGCTGAAGAAGGTTCGTCGCGACATCGCTCGTGTGCGGACCGTCCTGACTGAGAAGGCGAACCAGAAATGAACGATAGCGTAAAAACCTCGCTCAAGCGGACGCTGATCGGCAAGGTCGTCAGCAACAAGATGGACAAGACGGTTACCGTGCTCGTCGAGCATCGCGTGAAGCACCCGATCTACGGCAAGTACGTCGTACGTTCGAAGAAGTACCACGCGCATGACGACGCGAACACGTACAACGAGGGCGACCTCGTCGAAATCCAGGAAACGCGTCCGATCTCGAAGACGAAAGCCTGGACCGTGTCCCGCCTTGTCGAAGCTGCGCGTGTGATCTAACTGCGTAGCGTAGTAGAAGTCGTTGAAATCGCTGTAGATTTCGCTTGCAAGACCGAGGTTATTTGATATAATCTCGGTCTTCCCTCTTTATGGGATCCGTTTCGGAGCATCATAGAGGGGAAGCGGAAGGGCGCCAGCTCGCTCCGTAGGAATCACTCGATTGCGATGGCGGTTTCGTTGCCGTCGCTGCTGTTCTAACCCAAGCAGCCGATTGGCTGACGGGACCAAGACTGACCGGCTGAACCATGGTGGTGCAGGCGGATTAAGTTGGGAAAGATAAACCATGATCCAGACCGAATCTCGGCTTGAAGTGGCCGACAACACGGGTGCACGTGAAGTCATGTGCATCAAGGTGCTCGGCGGCTCGAAGCGTCGTTATGCCAACATCGGCGACATCATCAAGGTGAGCGTCAAAGAGGCAACGCCGCGCGGGCGCGTGAAGAAAGGCGAAATCTACAACGCCGTGGTGGTTCGCACCGCCAAGGGCGTTCGTCGCCAAGACGGCTCGCTGATCAAGTTCGACGGCAATGCAGCCGTCTTGTTGAATACCAAGCTCGAGCCCATCGGCACCCGCATCTTCGGGCCGGTCACGCGTGAGTTGCGTAGCGAACGGTTCATGAAGATCGTTTCGCTCGCGCCGGAAGTGCTGTAAGGAGTCGCGATGAATAAGATTCGCAAGGGTGACGAAGTCGTCGTCATCACCGGCAAGGATAAGGGCAAGCGTGGTGTGGTGCTGGCCGTCGGTGAAGATCGAGTGACGGTGGAAGGCATCAACCTCGTTAAGAAGCACGTCAAGCCGAACCCGATGAAGGGTACGACGGGTGGCGTGGAAGCGAAGACGATGCCGCTGCACATTTCGAACGTCGCGGTCGTCGACGCGAACGGCAAAGCCTCGCGTGTGGGCATTAAGGTCGAGGACGGCAAGAAGGTGCGCTTCCTGAAGACGACCGGTGCCGTGCTGAGCGCCTGACGCTGCGGAGTATAAAAAATGGCTCGTTTGCAAGAGTTTTACAAAGAGAAGGTCGTTCCTGGCCTTATCGAGAAGTTTGGCTACAAGTCGGTCATGGAAGTGCCGCGCATCACCAAGATCACCCTGAACATGGGTCTTGGCGAAGCCGTCGCTGACAAGAAGATCATCGAAAACGCCGTGGGCGATCTGACGAAGATCGCGGGTCAAAAGCCGGTCGTGACGAAGGCTCGCAAGGCAATCGCGGGCTTCAAGATCCGTCAAGGCTACCCGATCGGTGCGATGGTCACGCTGCGTGGTCAAGCGATGTACGAATTCCTGGATCGTTTCGTGACGGTGGCTTTGCCGCGCGTGCGTGACTTCCGTGGTGTGTCGGGTCGGGCGTTCGACGGTCGCGGCAACTACAACATCGGTGTGAAAGAGCAGATCATTTTCCCCGAAATCGACTACGACAAAATCGACGCGCTGCGTGGGCTGAACATCAGCATCACGACGACCGCGAAGAGCGACGAAGAAGCCAAGGCACTGCTCGCCAGCTTCAAGTTCCCGTTCAGAAACTGAGGTTACCGTGGCTAAACTGGCACTGATCGAACGTGAAAAGAAGCGCGCCCGCCTGGCGGCGAAGTTCGCCCCGAAGCGTGAAGCGCTGAAGGCGATCATCGACGACCAATCGAAGTCGGAAGAAGAGCGCTATGCAGCTCGCCTCGAGCTGCAACAACTGCCCCGTAACGCAAACCCGACCCGCAAGCGTAACCGCTGTGCAATCACGGGTCGTCCGCGTGGCACGTTCCGCAAGTTCGGACTTGCGCGTAACAAGATTCGCGAAATCGCATTCCGCGGCGAGATCCCCGGCCTGACCAAGGCGAGCTGGTAATAGGAGAAACATAAATGAGCATGAGTGATCCTATCGCCGATATGCTGACTCGCATCCGCAACGCGCAGATGGTCGAGAAGGTTACGGTGGCGATGCCCTCGTCCAAGGTCAAGGTTGCGATTGCGCAGGTCCTGAAGGATGAAGGTTATATCGACGACTTCGCAGTGAAGTCGGAAGGCGCGAAGTCGGAATTGAACATCGCGTTGAAGTACTACGCTGGCCGTCCGGTCATCGAGCGCCTCGAGCGCGTTTCGAAGCCGGGTCTGCGCGTGTACCGCGGTCGCAACGACATCCCGCAGGTCATGAATGGCCTCGGCGTCGCGATCGTTTCGACGCCCAAGGGTGTGATGACCGACCGCAAGGCCCGCGCCAATGGCGTCGGCGGCGAAGTCATCTGCTACGTCGCTTAACGCCGAAAGAGGAGAAGAAACATGTCTCGAGTAGGTAAAAGCCCGGTCGCGCTTTCCGGCGCCGAAGTGAAGGTCGATGGCGGCCTGATCACGGTGAAGGGCTCGCTCGGCACGATTTCGCAGCCGCTGAACAAGCTGGTGAACATCGTTGTCGACGGTGCCGTCCTGAAGTTCGAGCCGGTAGACGAAAGCCGCGAAGCGAATGCGATGTCGGGCACGATGCGCGCGATCGTCGCGAACATGGTGCACGGCGCGACGAAGGGTTTCGAGCGCAAGCTCACCCTCGTCGGCGTGGGTTATCGTGCGCAAGCGCAAGGCGACAAGCTGAACCTGTCGCTGGGTTTCTCGCACCCTGTGGTGCACCAGATGCCGGAAGGCGTGAAGGCTGAAACCCCGTCGCAAACGGAAATCGTGATCAAGGGGATCGACAAGCAGAAAGTCGGCCAAGTCGCTGCCGAAGTGCGCGGCTATCGCCCGCCTGAGCCCTATAAGGGCAAGGGTGTGCGCTACGCCGACGAGGTGGTGATCCTCAAAGAAACGAAGAAGAAGTAAGGGTGCGCAAACATGGATAAGACTCAATCTCGCCTGCGCCGCGCTCGTCAGACGCGTATCAAGATCGCCGAATTGCAGGTCGCGCGCCTTGCTGTGCATCGCACGAACACGCATATCTATGCACAAGTGTTCTCGCCCTGCGGCACCAAGGTGCTCGCCAGCGCGTCGACGCTCGAACCTGAAGTGCGTGCGCAACTGGCCGACCAATCGGGCAAGGGTGGCAACATCGCTGCCGCCACGCTGATCGGCAAGCGTATCGCTGAAAAAGCCAAGGCTGCCGGCGTCGAATCCGTCGCCTTCGATCGCTCGGGCTTTCGCTACCACGGCCGCGTGAAAGCGCTGGCCGATGCGGCGCGCGAAGCCGGGCTCAAGTTCTAAGGGAAGGAATTCGTCATGGCAAAGATGCAAGCGAAAGTTCAGGCTGACGAACGCGACGACGGCCTTCGCGAAAAAATGATCTCGGTCAACCGCGTGACCAAGGTGGTGAAGGGTGGCCGGATTCTCGGCTTCGCCGCACTCACCGTGGTTGGCGATGGTGACGGCCGCGTCGGCATGGGCAAGGGCAAAGCGAAGGAAGTGCCCGTTGCCGTGCAAAAGGCAATGGAACAAGCCCGCCGCAACATGTTCAAGGTGCCGCTCAAGAACGGTACGTTGCAGCACGAAGTGCACGGCAAGCATGGCGCGTCGGTTGTTATGCTGGCTCCGGCTAAGGACGGTACCGGCGTGATCGCCGGCGGCCCGATGCGCGCGGTGTTCGACGTGATGGGCGTGCAAAACGTCGTTGCGAAGAGCCACGGTTCGACGAACCCGTACAACCTCGTGCGTGCCACGCTCGACGGTCTGCGCAAGCAGTCGACGCCCGGCGACATCGCAGCGAAGCGCGGCAAGTCGGTCGAAGAAATTTTGGGCTAATGCCTAGGTGGTCACCATGTCTGATAAAACTGTCAAGGTTCAGCTCGTCAAGAGCCTGATTGGGACCCGCGAATCGCACCGTGCCACGGTGCGTGGCCTGGGCCTGCGCCGACTCAACTCGGTCAGCGAACTGCAAGACACGCCTGCCGTGCGCGGCATGATCAACAAGGTTTCGTACCTTGTTAAGGTCGTCGGCTAATCGCGGACCAGGGACTCGAGGAGTTGAATATGGAATTGAACAATCTGAAGCCCGCCGCGGGCGCCAAGCACGCTAAGCGTCGCGTCGGCCGCGGTATCGGCTCCGGCCTCGGTAAGACCGCCGGCCGTGGTCACAAGGGTCAGAAATCGCGTTCGGGCGGCTTTCACAAGGTCGGCTTCGAAGGCGGTCAAATGCCGCTGCAACGTCGCCTGCCGAAGCGCGGCTTCACGTCGCTGACGAAGGAATTCGTCGGTGAAGTGCGCCTGGGCGACCTGCAAGCCCTGCCCGTCGACGAAATCGACTTGCTCGCTTTGAAGCAAGCCGGCCTCGTCGGTGAACTGACGAAGAGCGCTAAGATCATCGCCACCGGCGAAATCTCGCGCAAGATCGTCGTGAAGGGCCTGGGTGCGACGAAGGGTGCTCGCGCCGCGATTGAAGCGGCCGGCGGCTCGTTCGCCGAGTAATTGGCTTTCGATCGCGTGAAAAGCCGATTGCCGTCAATGGCATTTGCATCGGAGAAGGTACTTGGCTAACAGCCCGAGTCTCGCAAAAACCGGTCGAAGCACGGCGAAGTTCGGCGATCTGCGCCGGCGGGCAATGTTCTTGCTCCTGGCGCTGATCGTCTATCGCATCGGCGCGCATATTCCGGTGCCGGGGATTGACCCGGATCAGTTGGCGAAGCTGTTTCAGAGCCAGTCGGGCGGCATCCTGGGCATGTTCAACATGTTCTCGGGTGGTGCGCTGTCGCGGTTCACGATTTTCGCGTTGGGGATCATGCCGTACATCTCCTCGTCGATCATCATGCAACTGCTCGCGATCGTGTCGCCTCAGCTCGAAGCGCTGAAGAAAGAAGGCCAGGCAGGGCAGCGCAAGATCACGCAGTACACGCGGATCTTCACTGTGGTGCTGGCGACGTTCCAAGCGTTCGGTATCGCCGTGGCGCTCGAGAACCAGCCGGGTCTCGTGATCGATCCGGGCATGGTGTTTCGCTTGACGACGGTCGTGACGCTCGTGACGGGCACGATGTTCCTGATGTGGCTCGGTGAGCAGATCACGGAACGCGGTCTCGGTAACGGGATTTCGATCATCATCTTCGGCGGCATCGCAGCGGGCTTTCCGAATGCGGTGGGCGGGCTCGTCTCGCTCGTGCAGTCGGGTTCGATGCACCCGTTCACGGCGATTGTCGTGGTGGCGTTGATCGGTGCCGTGACCTATCTCGTGGTGTTTATCGAGCGTGGTCAGCGCAAGATTCTCGTGAACTACGCGAAGCGCCAGGTCGGTAACAAGATTTACGGCGGGCAGTCGTCGCATTTGCCGCTCAAGCTGAACATGTCGGGCGTGATTCCGCCGATCTTCGCATCGTCGATCATCCTGTTCCCGGCAACGATCCTGAATTGGTTCAGCTCGGGCACGCGCGGCAGCTGGCTCACCGATACGCTGCACAACGTCGCCGAAGCGCTCAAGCCCGGTCAGCCTGTGTACGTATTGCTGTACGCGTTGGCGATCGTGTTCTTCTGCTTCTTCTACACCGCGCTGGTGTTCAACAGCAGAGAGACGGCCGACAACTTGAAGAAGAGCGGCGCGTTCGTTCCGGGTATCCGTCCGGGCGATCAGACCGCACGGTATATCGACCGCATCCTCACGCGTCTGACGCTGGCCGGTGCGATCTACATCGTGTTCGTCTGCTTGCTGCCTGAGTTCCTGGTGCTGCGCTGGAACGTACCGTTTTATTTTGGTGGAACGTCGCTGCTGATCATTGTTGTCGTCACGATGGACTTCATGGCGCAGGTGCAGTCGTACGTTATGTCGCAACAGTATGAGTCGTTGCTCAAGAAGGCTAACTTCAAGGGCGGCGGCAACATCCCGATGCGTTGAAAGGACTTATGGCCAAAGACGATGTAATCCAGATGCAGGGCGAGGTCATCGAAAACCTGCCCAATGCTACCTTCCGGGTGAAGCTGGAAAACGGTCATGTCGTGTTGGGGCATATTTCCGGGAAGATGCGGATGCACTACATCCGTATTCTTCCGGGCGACAAGGTGACGGTTGAGTTGACGCCTTACGATCTGTCGCGTGCGCGGATCGTGTTCCGGGCGAAGTGATTTGAAAAAAGGGTAATATCATGAAAGTGATGGCATCGGTTAAGCGCATTTGCCGCAATTGCAAGATCATCAAGCGCAAAGGTGTCGTGCGCGTGATTTGCAGCTCTGATCCGCGCCACAAACAGCGCCAAGGCTGAACGCCGCGCTTTTGCTTGCGCTTTTTGTTTGAGGAAAAACAATGGCTCGTATTGCAGGGGTGAACATCCCGAACCACCAGCACACCGTGATCGGCCTGACGGCGATCTACGGGATCGGCCGCACGCGTTCGCAAAAAATTTGCGAAACGACTGGCGTCGCAGTGAACAAGAAGGTCAAGGACCTGACGGACGCTGATCTCGAAAAGCTGCGTGAAGAAGTCGGCAAGTTTGTCGTCGAAGGCGATCTGCGCCGTGAAGTGACGATGAACATCAAGCGTCTGATGGACCTCGGTTGCTACCGTGGCGTCCGTCACCGCAAGGGTCTGCCCCTGCGTGGCCAACGTACGCGCACGAACGCCCGTACGCGCAAGGGTCCGCGCCGCGCTGCCCAATCGCTGAAGAAATAAGCGCGACTGACAGTTACAGGAAAACGTAATGGCTAAGGCTTCGAACAACTCCGCGGCGCAACGCGTTCGCAAGAAGGTCAAGAAGAACGTCGCCGAGGGCGTGGTTCACGTTCACGCGTCGTTCAACAACACCATCATCACGATCACCGATCGTCAAGGCAATGCTCTTGCCTGGGCAACGTCGGGCGGCCAAGGCTTCAAGGGTTCGCGCAAATCGACGCCGTTCGCGGCGCAGGTTGCGGCTGAATCGGCTGGTCGCGTGGCGATGGAATACGGCGTCAAGAACCTCGAAGTGCGGATCAAGGGCCCCGGCCCCGGCCGCGAATCGGCGGTGCGCGCCCTGCATGGTCTTGGCATCAAGATCACGGCGATCTCCGACGTTACGCCCGTTCCGCACAACGGCTGCCGTCCGCCGAAGCGCCGTCGTATCTAAGACGCGCGCCTGTACGACGCCTGTTGGCGCTCACCAGCGCCAACAGGCTATTTGCGCATTGTTTGCGCGTAGTTCGTTTGACTAAGCCCACCGTTCGCCCCCGCACCGGGAGCGGACTAGCGCAGACGCAAGTTTGCGTGACTAAACCAGAAGGAAAGCAAAGTGGCACGCTATACCGGCCCTAAAGCCAAGTTGTCTCGCCGTGAAGGCACTGACCTGTTCCTGAAGAGCGCGCGCCGCTCGCTCGCCGACAAGTGCAAGCTCGATAGCAAGCCGGGCCAGCACGGCCGCACGTCGGGCGCTCGTACGTCTGACTACGGCACGCAGCTTCGCGAGAAGCAAAAAGTGAAGCGCATCTACGGTGTGCTCGAGCGCCAATTCCGCCGTTACTTCGCCGAAGCCGACCGCCGCAAGGGCAACACGGGTGAAAACCTGCTGCAATTGCTCGAGTCGCGTCTCGACAACGTCGTCTATCGCATGGGCTTCGGCTCGACGCGCGCTGAAGCACGTCAGCTCGTGAGCCACAAGGCGATCACGGTGAACGGCGTCGTCTCGAACATCCCGTCGTTGCAAGTGAAGGCAGGCGACGTCGTGGCCATTCGCGAGCAAGCCAAGAAGCAAGCCCGTATTCTCGAAGCGCTCTCGCTTGCCGAGCAAAGCGGCATTGCGAGCTGGGTTGCGGTCGATGCGAAGAAATTCGAAGGTACGTTCAAGCAGATGCCGGAACGTAGCGATATCGCCGGCGACATCAACGAAAGCCTGATCGTCGAATTGTATTCGCGCTAATCGGATTTACGGCCGGGGTACCTCGATTGCCTTGCGCAAGGGGGAGCCTCGGCTGTTTATTTTCAGGGTGTTACCGGTCAGCCTTATCGGTGTAACGAGCCGAGGGTATTGAAAAGGAAAACCTATGCAAACCAGTTTGTTGAAGCCCAAAATCATCGCTGTGGAATCGCTGGGCGAGAGCCACGCGAAAGTGGTCATGGAACCGTTCGAACGCGGTTACGGCCACACGTTGGGCAACGCGCTTCGGCGCGTGCTGCTGTCGTCGATGGTCGGCTATGCGCCGACGGAAGTCACGATCGCAGGCGTTGTGCACGAGTACTCGACGATCGACGGCGTGCAAGAAGACGTCGTCAACCTGCTCCTCAATATGAAGGGCATCGTCTTCAAGCTCCATAACCGTGACGAAGTGACGGTTACGCTGCGCAAGGAAGGCGAAGGCGTTGTGACGGCTCGCGACATCGAGCTGCCGCACGATTGCGAAGTGATCAATCCCGATCACGTTGTGGCCCATCTGTCGAAGGGCGGCAAGCTCGACGTGCAAATCAAGGTCGAGAAGGGTCGTGGCTATGTGCCCGGCAACGTTCGCCGCTACGGCGAAGAAACGGCCAAGATCATCGGCCGTATCGTGCTGGACGCGTCGTTCTCGCCGGTTCGCCGCGTGAGCTACGCCGTGGAAAGCGCACGTGTCGAGCAGCGTACCGACCTCGATAAGCTCGTGATGAACATCGAAACCAACGGCGTGATTTCGCCCGAGGAAGCGATTCGTCAGTCGGCTCGTATCCTCGTCGACCAGCTCGCCGTGTTCGCGGCGCTGGAAGGCACGGAAGCAGCCGCGGAAGCTCCGTCGCGCGCGCCGCAGATCGATCCGATCCTGCTGCGTCCGGTGGACGATCTCGAGTTGACGGTGCGTTCGGCCAACTGCTTGAAGGCCGAGAACATCTACTACATCGGCGATCTGATCCAACGCACGGAAAACGAGCTGCTCAAGACGCCGAATCTGGGCCGCAAGTCGCTGAACGAGATCAAGGAAGTACTCGCTTCGCGCGGTTTGACGCTCGGCATGAAGCTCGAAAACTGGCCGCCGGCTGGTCTCGACAAGTAATGCAGCGGGGCGCTTGCGCCCCAACGGTCTGGCAAGGACGCGGATTTTCCTTTAAAATCCGCGTCTTGTCTTTTTTCTTACCGGCCCGTGTCCTCATCGCTCGCAACGTGCGAACAAGGACGATAGAAGAGCTGGACCAAAACTTCGAATCAAGGAACTGAAATGCGTCACCGTCATGGTCTGCGGAAACTGAACCGCACGAGCAGCCACCGTCTGGCAATGCTCCGTAACATGTCCAACTCGCTGATCGAGCACGAAGTCATCAAGACGACGCTGCCGAAGGCGAAGGAACTCCGTAAAGTTGTCGAGCCCCTCATCACGCTCGGCAAGAAGCCGTCGCTCGCGAACCGTCGTCTGGCGTTCAACCGTCTGCGCGATCGCGATTCCGTTGCCAAGCTGTTCGACGTGCTCGGTCCGCGTTTCGCGAACCGTCCGGGTGGCTACCTGCGTATCCTGAAGTTCGGTTTCCGCGTGGGCGACAATGCTCCGATGGCGCTGGTCGAACTGCTCGATCGCCCGGAACCGGTGGAAGCCGAGGAAGTGCAAGACGCGGAATAAGTGCTTGGGCAGGCCTGTGAGGTCCGCCCCAGTGTTATTCGGCACAAAGGGTCAAGCGCGAGCTTGGCCCTTTTTGTTTGCGCCGCCCGGGCGCATGGCGTCGCGCGACAATATGGCGCGGGCCCCGGGGGCGGGGGGCTCAGGAGGGAGAAATCGCCGGCGGTGATACGATAGCGGCGTGTTGGATCGCATCAAGGAAAGACGCCGTGCCCCTGCCCGTGGTTCTCGTGCTCACGACCGTGCCCGATGAGGAATCGGCGGAAAAGCTCGCGCAAGGCGCGCTCGACGCACGCCTTGCCGCGTGCGTGACCGAACTCGGCAAGGTGCGCTCGCGTTATCGCTGGAAGGGCGCGGTGGAAACTGCGCAAGAGATCCAATTGCTGTTCAAAACGACCGTCGCGCGCGCGCTCGAACTCGAGCGATACATTGCGGCCCACCACCCTTACGAAACCCCGGAGCTGCTTGCTTGGCAGGCCAACGCATCGAATGCGTACGGGCAGTGGGTGGACACCGAAACACAACGACCAACCCATGTCTAAGCCGCTTCCCAATTTCTCCCGCGTGCTTGCACGTGTCATGATGCTTTTCATCGCGTGTGCCGCGCTTGGGACGGGGCTCGTGCGTGTTGCGCATGCGGACGACTTTCTCGATCCGTCGGTGGCGTTCCGCTTCAGCGCGGACGAACGGCCGAAGGAAGTCGACGTGCATTTTAAAGTCGCCGACGGCTATTACCTCTATCGCGAGCGCTTCCAGTTCGCGGTGAAAAACGGGACCGCCACGCTCGGCGCCGCGCAGCTGCCGCAGGGGCACGTCAAGTTCGATCCGACGTTTCAAAAGAACGTCGAGACGTACCGCGGCGACTTGACGATTCCCGTGCCGGTTCGATCGGCATCGGGCCCGTTCGATCTCGTCGTGACCTCGCAGGGATGCGCCGACGCCGGTATCTGCTATCCGCCCGCCGAACACGTCTATCACGTCGAAGGGGCTGCGTTGAGCGTCGCGGGCGATGCCGAGCAGGCGGGTGGCGCGTCGACACAGCGCGCCTCCTGGTACGAACGGGCGACCAGTGCCGATTACGCGCAGTCGTTGTTGCAGGGCGGCAGCTTCGCCGCCACGGTCGGCCTGTATTTCTTGGCGGGCCTCGTCTTGAGCCTGCTGCCATGCTCCTATCCGATGATCCCGATCGTGTCGGCGATTATCATCGGCCAAGGGACGCAAGTCACCCGTGCGCGCGGCTTCGCACTGTCGCTCGCCTATGTCGTCGGGATGTCGCTCGTCTATACGGCGCTCGGGATCGCAGCCGCCCTCGTCGGGCAATCGCTCGGCGCGTGGCTGCAAAATCCCTGGGTCCTCGGCGTATTCGCGGTGTTGCTCACCGCATTCGCGCTGACGCTGATCGCCGGCGTCGATCTCGTGCTGCCGCAGCGCTGGCAAGACGGCGTCTCGCAGGCGTCGAGCCGCCGCAGCGGGGGCACGTTCGCAGCCGTCGCGGTCATGGGCGCATTGTCGGCCCTCGTCGTCGGGGCTTGCATGACCGCGCCGCTTTTCGCCGTGCTCGCCTTTATCGCGCATACCGGCAATGCGCTGCTCGGCGGTACCGCACTGTTTTCGATGGGGCTGGGGCTCGGCGTCCCGTTGCTCATCATCGGTTTGGGCGCGGGAACATTGTTGCCGCGCGCCGGCGCCTGGATGGACGGCGTGAAGGTCTTTTTCGGCGTGGTGCTGCTCGCCGCGGCGCTTTGGATCGTATGGCCCGTGTTGTCTTCGACGGCGCAGATGCTGCTCGCCGCGCTGTGGCTCTTGATCGCGGCAGCGGCGTTGGGGCTGTTCACGCCGAATGCCGGGGGCCCCTCCGTCTGGCGCCGTCTGGGGCGCGGTCTCGGCGCTGGACTTGCGATCTGGGCGGCGGCCTTGCTCGTGGGGCTCGCCGCGGGGTCGGGCGATCCGGTGCGCCCGCTCGAAGTGCTTGCCGCTCGCGGGACAGGTGCAGCCGGAGCGCCGGCCGCTGCGACACGGTCGGAAGCGGCATTCGCGCCGGTTCAATCCAGTGCCAAGCTCGACGTGGTGCTCAAGACAGATGCGCGGCCCGCGATGCTCGATTTTTATGCGGACTGGTGCGTGAGCTGCAAGGAGATGGAGCGCTTCACTTTCACCGACAAGCGCGTGCAGGCACGACTCGCGGCGTTACAGTTGCTGCGGGCGGACGTGACGGCAAACAATGCCGACGATCAGGTCTTGCTCAAACGCTTCGATTTGTTCGGTCCGCCGGGGATCATCTTCTTCGACCGGACGGGGAAGGAAGTGCTGCGCGTCGTCGGTTATGAGTCGGCCGATACCTTCCTGCGTAGTTTGGATCGCGTCGCGCCCGCGTTGCAGTCGTGATGCAAAGGGCGCCTGGCGCGCCCGTTATCGAGCTATCGATCCGTCTCGACGAAGCCCCTGCGGCCCATACTTGCGGCCGCGAGGGATCGTTCCGAGGACTCCCGAGCCGTTATTTCTGTGCCCGCAGAAGGCGGGCCGCATCGAGCGCGAAGTAGGTGAGCACGCCATCCGCACCCGCCCGTTTGAACGCGAGCAGCGACTCCATCATCACTTTGTCGTGATCGAGCCAGCCGTTCTGTGCAGCGGCCTTGAGCATCGCGTATTCGCCGCTCACTTGATAGACGTAGGTCGGAAAGCGGAACTCGTCCTTCACGCGTCGCACGATATCGAGGTACGGCATGCCGGGCTTGACCATGACCATGTCGGCGCCCTCGTCGATATCGAGGCGCACTTCGCGCAGCGCTTCGTCCGAGTTCGCGGGATCCATCTGGTAGGTCATCTTGTTGCTCTTGCCCAGATTCGTTGCCGAACCCACGGCATCGCGGAACGGGCCGTAGAACGCCGAGGCGTACTTGGCCGCATACGCCATGATGCGCGTGTAGATATGGCCTTCGCTCTCGAGCATTTCGCGCAGCGCGCCGATCCGGCCGTCCATCATGTCCGACGGCGCGACGATATCGACGCCGGCCTCGGCCTGAGCACGCGCTTGCTCGACGAGGATTTCGACCGTTTCGTCGTTCATCACGTAGCCGGCTTCGTCGAGTACCCCGTCTTGCCCGTGGCTCGTATAGGGATCGAGCGCGACGTCGGTCAACACACCGAGGTCGGGAAACCGTTTTTTCAACTCGCGCACCGCACGCGGAATCAATCCTTCCGGGTTCGCCGCTTCGCGGCCGTCCGGAGTTTTCAGCGCGGGCTCGATCGCGGGAAAGAGCGAGAGCACCGGCACGCCCAGTTCGACGCATTGCTCGGCGACGCCCATCAGCAGATCGACCGACACGCGCTCGACGCCCGGCATCGACGCAACGGGTTGGCGGACGTTGTCGCCGTCGACGATGAACACGGGGTAGATGAGATCGTTCGTCGTCAGCGTGTTTTCACGCATGAGACGGCGAGAGAAATCGTCACGACGCATGCGGCGAGGGCGGTGATGCGGATAGAAGCTCATAGGGGGCGAAGTCGCTATCGGGTGAGGAAGAGAGCCGGTCCGGCCGGCACAAAAACTTTTGCAAACAATGGTATATGATAGCGATCGAGCGAAGCCCGTGCCTTCAAACGAACGCATGGCGTGGATCTCCCCGCTTCTCCTCCCTGAGCGGGTGCCTGTCGTTTTTTCGATTAGGCTGTTCAACCCGCCGACATTCGGCGGGTTTTTTTATGGCGATTCTGCGTAGTTTCGATTGATCGCCGCCGCGACCCCATGTCGCATGAGTTGCATGCACGGAACGCGCTCGTATCCCCCGCGATACGTTACTTCGCGACGCCGCCGTCCGTTTTGCCCGCATCGCCGGCGAGCCAGCCTTCAAGGCGGACATGCGCTTCGTCCAACCCGATGCGTTTCAGGGCGGAGAACAATTGCGCCGACAGCTCCCCGGTAAAACCGGCGGCTCGATATTCGGCGAAGCCCTTTTCCGTCGCGCGCAGCGCATTCACGCTCTCTTGGCGCGTCAGTTTGTCGCACTTGGTCAGTAGCGTATGGATCGGCTTACCGGTCGGGGCGAACCACTCGATCATGCGCCGGTCGAGTTCCGTCAACGGGCGGCGCGAATCCATCATGAGCACCATCCCGCGAAGCTGGGCGCGGCTTTGCAGGTAGGACGACAGCAGCGCTTCCCAGTGCGCCTTCGCCGCGCCCGGGACTTCCGCGTAGCCGTAGCCGGGCAGATCGACGAGGTAGCCGGCAGGCTCGTCCTCGGGCCCGACGCTGAAGTAATTGATATGCTGCGTGCGGCCTGGCGTTTTACTCGCGAAAGCGAGCCGCTTTTGGTTGCACAAAATGTTGATGGCCGTCGATTTGCCCGCGTTCGAGCGGCCCGCGAAGGCGATCTCGGGCTGGACCGTGGCAGGCAGGTCGCGCAGGTGATTGACGGTCGTGTAGAAACGAGCTTGGTGCAACAAGAAGGCCATGGCGAAACGGGAAGGAGAGTGCGGGAATGCGCCAAAGTCATGGCGCGGACGAGGCGGGGGGGCTTGCCCGACTGGCGTCTTGGCGAATAGCGAGTTATTGTACAATACGACGGTTTACTGGAGACCGATCGAAGTGTTTGTCAAGCGCTTCGTCACTTTTAGCCGTGCGACTTTTGGCGGTAATCGGTTGCTGTCGTTTTTGCATTAACCTCTCGGGAAACCACCAGGCCGCTTGGTGATCCCGCCGTCCGCGAGGACGACGTCCGGATTCGGGCGCTGGAGGACACTCTATTCTCACAAGACGAAACCGGGTGTGCGAATGAATCGACTGTGCAAGTCTTTGAAGGTGCTTGAAGTCGTAGCAGCAGCGGGTTTGTTAAGTTTGGCGGCACAAACGAAAGCGGCGGATTCTCCGAAGCCGGATGTCAATCGAGGTCAAGCGATCGCCACGCAGGTGTGCGCCGCTTGCCATGGGGCGGACGGCAACAGTGCGACCGGATCGTTTCCTAAATTGGCGGGGCAGCAGCAAGCTTACATCGTCAAGCAGTTGAAAGATTTCAAAGTGCAACCGGGTGCGAAAGCGGCCGCGCGCAAGAACGACATCATGGCCGGTATGGCGGGCGCGCTCTCCGACCAGGACATGATTAACGTGGCCGCGTATTTCGCGAGCCAAACGCCGAAGCCGGGATTCGCGCACGATCCGGCCACGGTGCAGGAAGGGCAGAAAATTTATCGTGGCGGCATCGCCGAGAAGAACGTGCCGGCATGCGCGGCCTGCCATGGGCCGACAGGCATGGGTATTCCCGTGCAGTATCCGCGCTTGTCGTGGCAGTGGGCCGATTACACGGTTACGCAGCTCCATGCGTTCCAACAGGGCGCCGGTGCGCGTAACAACAGCGATGTGATGCACGGCATCGCCGGGCGTCTCTCGGACAACGAGATCAAGGCAGTTGCCGACTACATCGCCGGCCTGCACTGAGCACCACCGGTAAAGAACGGTTAGCCGGGTTTTCCGGCGAGAAGAAGAAGGGTGGGAGCGCCACCGCCGCAGGCGTTGGCCCTCACCCTTTTTTGCTGTAATGAGATCTGGGGCCATCGCCGACACGTGGGGCCGGCCGATCGCGAAGGATAAGGCTGGGGCGGCGAATAAGCGCTTGCTTCGGTCGACGGGAGTTTGAATGAGCGTTAGTACGTCTGGTTATGAGTTGAAGTCGGACCGCCGGGTCCTCAAGCACGCGATCGAGCTGCTCAGTTCGATGCGTTTCGCTATCGCGCTGCTCGTCATATTGGCGATCGCGAGTATCGTCGGGACCGTGCTGACGCAAGACGACCCGTATCCCAACTACGTCAATCAATTCGGTCCGTTCTGGGCCGACATCTTCCGCGCCGCCGGTTTGTTTACGGTCTACAGCGCGTGGTGGTTCATGCTGATCCTCGGCTTCTTGATCGTGTCGATCTCGCTTTGCGTGATCCGCAACTCGCCGAAGATGATCGCCGACATGAAAAGCTGGAAGGACAAAGTGCGCGAGGGCAGTTTGCGCGCCTTCCACCATAAGGCGGAGTACGCCGCGGGCGCGTCGCGCGCCGAGACGGCGCAGCGCCTGTCGGCGCTCACGGGCAAGCTCGGCTACCGGTACGTCGTGCGCGAATCGGACGGCGCGACGCTCGTGGCCGCGAAACGCGGGGCGCTGTCGAAGATCGGCTACATCTTTGCGCACCTGGCGATCGTCGTCATCTGTATCGGCGGCTTGATGGACAGCAATCTGCCGATCAAATTCCAGATGTGGCTGTTCGGCAAATCGCCGATCTCGACGAGCGCCGTCATCAACGACATTTCCGACGCGCATCGGCTCGCCCCTTCCAATCCCACCTTCCGCGGCTACGCGTGGGTACCCGAGGGGCAGCACGTCTCCACCGCCATCTTGAACCAGCCGACCGGCTCGTTGATTCAGGATCTGCCGTTTTCGATCGAGCTCAAGAAGTTCATTGTCGACTACTACTCGACGGGCATGCCGAAGCTGTTCGCGAGCGATATCGTCGTTATCGATCATCAAACGGGTAAGCGCACTCCGGCACGCGTCGAAGTGAACAAGCCGTTCGAATACGACGGCGTGTCGATCTATCAATCGAGCTTCCAAGACGGCGGCTCGCAGATGTCGATGACCGCTTGGCCGATGACGGGCGACGCGACGAAGACGATGCCCGTGAGCGGCGCGATCGGCACGTCCGCACCGCTGTCGGCTTCGATGCCCGGCGTGAACGGTCAAACGGTCGAATTCGCCGATTTTCGTGCGATTAACGTCGAAAACGTCACGAACGGCAGCGGGCAGACCGACGCACGCGGGGTCGTCGTCCACCATTCGGTCGAACAGATGCTCGATGCAAGGCTGGGTTCGGGGGCAAAGTCGTCGAAGCAGATGGACCTGCAAAACGTCGGTCCGTCCGTCCAGTACAAGATTCGCGGCACCGACGGGCAAGCGCGCGAATTCAACAACTATATGTTGCCGGTCGAGGTCGACGGTGCGCGCTACTTCCTCGCGGGGATGCGCACTACACCGAACGATCCGTTCCGCTATCTGCGCATTCCGGCCGACGATCAAGGCGGCGTGACGCAATGGATGCAACTTCGTGCCGCACTCGCCAATCCTGATTTGCGCACGCAGGCGGCCCACCGGTTCGCCGAGCGTTCGGTCGCCGATTCGAATCCGGAGCTCCGCACGCACCTCGAGGAGAGCGCCGCACGCGTGCTGAATCTATTCGCGGGCGCCGACGAGAGCGCGACGAAAATGGCGCCGGGTATGGCGCCCGGCGGCTTCCAGTCGATCGCCACGTTCATCGATCATTCGGTGCCCAAGGGCGAGCAAGAAAAGGCGGCTTCGTTGCTGCTGCGTATGCTCGAAGGCTCGACCTGGGATCTGTGGCAGCTCGCGCGCGAGCGCGCCGGCGAGCCCGATGCCAAGGCGACGGCTAATGCGAGTCGCTTCGTGCAAGATTCGATCAACGCGCTTTCCGATAGCTTCTTGTACGGATCTCCCGTCTTCTTGCAGCTTGATTCGTTTAAACAGGTGCAGGCGTCCGTGTTCCAGCTCACGCGGGCACCGGGCACGAAAGTGGTGTATCTTGGCAGCTTGCTGCTCGTGGCGGGCATCTTCTCGATGTTCTACGTACGCGAGCGGCGGCTCTGGTTCTGGCTCAAAGACGCGGCGGCGGGTACGACCGTCGTCATGGCGATGTCGACGGCTCGCAAGACGCTCGACTTCGACAAGGAATTCGCGACGGTGCGCGACGCGGTCGGCGCCTCGCTCGGTGCGGCGGCGCACGATGCTCCGGCGTCGCTTCATTCCGGCGCGCAGGACGGCGCCAAGCTGCCGGCGCTCGAATCGTCCTCCGGCTCGCAAGACTGATACTCGGTATTCACTATGGACCTGACCCACGTTTCTCGATCCAGCCCGGACGCCAATGTAGTCGCCGGCGCGCTGGACGAACGATCGTTCCTGCGCCGCCTCGGCGTCTTCGATTGGCTGTTCGCGGTGCTCGTGGCTGGCGGCGCCGGCTTCGCGCTGTCCCGCTATCACGCGTACATGAACTACTACGACAAGCTCGTGCTCGTGTGCACGGTGCCCGCGCTCGTCGTGCTCGGCTGGCGCTGGAAGCCGGCACGTGCGCTCGCCGTCGGTATCGCGGCGCTGTCGCTGCTCTCGCTACAGATCTATCACGGCGATCTGGCGCGCGCCGATTCGGCCTTCTTCCTCAAGTACTTCCTCTCGAGCCAGTCGGCGATTCTTTGGATGAGCGCATTGTTCGTCCTCGCCACGCTGTTCTACTGGATCGGGCTGCTGTCGCGCTCGCCCTCGGGGGCTGCGATCGGTTCCTCGCTGACGTGGTTCGCCGTGCTGATGGGCTTCACGGGAATGATGGTGCGCTGGTACGAGTCGTACCTGATCGGCACCGACGTCGGCCATATTCCCATCTCGAACCTTTACGAAGTGTTCGTGCTGTTTTGCTTGATCACCGCGCTGTTTTACCTGTACTACGAGCGCCATTACGCCACGCGTTCGTTGGGCGCATTCGTGCTGCTCATCATCAGCGCGGCGGTGGGCTTCCTGATGTGGTACTCCGTTGCGCGCGACGCGCAACAGATCCAGCCGCTCGTGCCGGCCTTGCAAAGCTGGTGGATGAAGATTCACGTTCCGGCGAACTTCATCGGTTACGGCTCGTTTGCGCTGTCGGCCATGGTCGGCGTCGCGTATTTGCTCAGCGAGCGCGGCATCTTGACCGACCGCCTGCCGTCGCTCGTCGTCCTCGACGACGTCATGTACAAGTCGATCGCAGTAGGCTTCGCCTTCTTCACGGTGGCGACGATTCTCGGCGCGCTCTGGGCCGCGCAGGCCTGGGGCGGTTATTGGAGCTGGGACCCGAAGGAAACATGGGCGCTGATCGTATGGCTCAACTATGCGGCTTGGCTGCATATGCGTCTAATGAAAGGCTTGCGCGGCACGGCCGCGGCCTGGTGGGCGCTGACGGGCCTGCTCGTGACGACGTTCGCGTTCCTCGGTGTGAACATGTTCCTGTCGGGGTTGCATAGCTACGGCAAGCTGTAACGCGTCACCCTGCGCCGATTTCGATCGCGCCCCATCTGATGAAACCGCCGCACGGTTGCTCCTGCGGCGGTTTTTTTTCGTCAGTCGAGGGAATTCGATGCATCCAAACGGTGTTGGCGCCGGTATATACGGCAATGGGCTTGCCATGACGAGCGAATCGGCGGCCCGGTTTCTTTCTTCGGGAGCAGCATCGTGTTGATCAAACGAGAGCAGCGCATCTTATTGGCCGGCGACGACATCGCCGCAAGCGAAATTACCCCGCGCGCGGTGTTCGAGAACCGGCGGCGCGTCTTGCAAGCGGCGGGCGCCGCGAGTTTGGCCGTTGCCGGAGGCGCGCTCGGATTCAGCCGCGCCGCATTCGGCGAATATGCGTCGCCCAACCCCAAAGCGCAAAAGCTCGCCGCCGCGACGAACGCCAAGTTCGTCGTGCCGGAGAAGGTGACGTCGTACCAGGACATCACGACCTACAACAACTTCTACGAGTTCGGCACAGGCAAGAGCGACCCCTCCGAGAACGCCGGTACGCTGCGGCCTCACCCTTGGCGTGTCAGTGTCGAAGGCGAGGTTAAGAACCCGAAGGTGTACGACATCGACGAGTTGCTCAAGCTCGCCCCGCTGGAGGAGCGCGTGTACCGGCATCGCTGCGTGGAAGGGTGGTCGATGGTCATTCCGTGGGTCGGCTACCCGCTTGCGGAACTGATCAAGCACGTGCAGCCCACGAGCAACGCCAAGTTCGTGCAATTCATTACGCTTGCGGACCCGTCGCAGATGCCGGGGATCGCCGATCCGATCCTCAATTGGCCGTATTCCGAAGGGCTGCGCATGGACGAAGCCGTCAATCCGCTCACGCTGCTGACGATGGGCGTGTATGGCCAGGTGTTGCCGAATCAAAACGGTGCCCCGATTCGGGTCGTCTTGCCGTGGAAGTACGGGTTCAAAAGCGCGAAATCGATCGTCAAGATCCGCTTCGTCGATAAGCAGCCGCCGACCAGTTGGAACACCTACGCACCGAACGAGTACGGGTTTTATTCGAACGTGAACCCGAACGTCGATCATCCGCGCTGGAGCCAAGCTACCGAACGGCGGATCGGCGAGGACGGTTTTTTCCAACCGAAGCGCAAAACGTTGATGTTCAACGGATACGGCAGCCTCGTTGCCTCGATGTATCAGGGCATGGACCTGCGTAAATACTTCTAAGCGGAAAAGGAGCGCTTCATGGCAGTCGATACCCAGACGCTGATGGGCGACGAATCGCGTAACGCGCGTGTCGCACCGGGCACTCGCGCGGCCGGGGCCGCCGCGCGTCGAACCGGTGCGCAGCGCTGGATCGGGCCGGCCAAGATCGGCGTATTCGTTGCCGCTTTATATCCGCTCGCCCGCATCGTGCTGTTCGGTTTGACCGGTCGTCTCGGGGCGAATCCGATCGAGTTCATCACACGCTCGACCGGACTTTGGACGCTCGTTTTCCTATGCATCACGTTGGCCGTTACGCCGGTGCGCCGGCTCACGGGCATCAACGCTTTGCTTCGATTCCGGCGAATGCTCGGCCTCTATGCTTTCTTCTACGCGGTGCTGCATCTGACGACGTACGTGTGGTTCGATAAATGGTTCGACGTTGCCGAGATGCTCAAGGACATCGGAAAGCGTCCGTTCATCACGGTCGGATTCATGGCGTTCGTGCTGCTGATCCCGCTGGCCGCGACGTCGCCGCGTGCGGCTGCGCGTAAGCTGGGCCGGCATTGGCAGACACTGCATCGCGCCATCTATCCGATTGCCGCGCTCGCCGTCTTGCATTTCTGGTGGATGCGGGCCGGCAAGCACGATTTGATTTTGCCGAAGACCTATGGCGCGATCGTTCTCGCGCTGCTCGGCTGGCGCGTGATGATGTGGGGCATGGCCAGATTCGATGCGCGCAAGCGCGCTTGATTTGCCGCCCATAAGACAAAGGGCCGTCGCGTCGCGACGGCCCTTCTTATCAGTGCGGTGAGCGCGGTCGGTGCGATCAGCGCGGCAGGATCGATTCGCCGGCAAACAGTTCGGGCACGGTCTCGCGTGCGCGAACCAGATGGACGTCGTTGCCGTCGACCATGATCTCGGCGGCACGCGGCCGTGTGTTGTAGTTCGAGCTCATGGCGAACGAGTAGGCACCGGCCGAGCGAATCGCAAGCAAGTCGCCGGGCTCGATCGCAAGGGAGCGTTCGCGGCCGAGCCAATCGCCGCTCTCGCAGACAGGACCCACGACGTCGTAGACTTGCGGCGCGGTTTCGCGCGGCACGACGGCATCGATCGCGTGATAGGCGTGGTACATGGCGGGGCGCGCGAGATCGTTCATGGCGGCGTCGACGATCGCGAAATTCTTTTCGGCACCCGGCTTCAGGAATTCGACCCGCGTCAGCAAAATGCCGGCGTTGCCTGTCACCGAACGACCGGGCTCGAAGAACACGTCGCGGTGGCCGTGGCCGCGCGCTTCGATACGTTCGAGCAGCGTGCGCACGAACAGACCCGTGTCGGGCGGCGTTTCGTTCGAGTACGTAATGCCCAGTCCGCCGCCGACATCGATATGACGAATTTGCACGCCGTCCGCTTCGATTTGCTCCACCAGATCGAGCAGTTTGTCGAGCGCGTCGATATACGGGGCGATCTCGGTGATTTGCGAGCCGATGTGGCAGTCGATCCCCACTACCTCCAGGTGCTCGAGTGCCGCCGCCGTACGATAAGCCGACCGCGCTTCATCGAACGCCACGCCGAACTTGTTCGCTTTGAGCCCGGTTGAAATGTACGGGTGCGTTTTCGGATCGACGTCAGGATTGACGCGCAGCGAGATCGGCGCTTTTTTGCCGAGTTCGCCGGCGACCTGATTGAGCCGGTCGAGCTCGGCGATCGACTCGACGTTGAAGCACTTTACGCCGGCTTGCAGCGCCTGGCGCATCTCGTCCGCGCTCTTGCCGACGCCCGAAAACACGATGTCCTTCGCTTGACCGCCCGCCGCGAGCACACGTGCCAACTCGCCGCCGGAGACGATATCGAAGCCGGCGCCCAGGCGCGCGAAAACGTTCAGCACGGCTAGATTGCCGTTGGCTTTGACGGCGACGTGCACGTGGGCTCGATGTCCCTCGCATGCTTTCGCATAGGCTTCATACGCCTCGGTCAAAGCGGCCCGCGAGTAGACGAAAAGCGGTGTGCCGAAACGTTCGGCAAGCGTAACGGCGCTGACGCCTTCGGCGTGCAGCACGCCGTCGACATAGGCGAAGGCGGAGTGAGACATGCGAAAGTCCTGCGTTATTGATCGGAAGCGGGGCTCGATGCTGCGGCCGGCGCGGCCGTGTTGCCCGTAGCGGGCGCGGTGCCGAGCGAATCGGCGGGTGCGAGCGTGAGCGGCGCCTGCGAACCGTTGCCTACCGCCGGTGCCTCGGGCACGGTGCGAACGCCGGGTTTCTCAGGCAGGGGCGGAACGCTCGGCAGGTAAAGCGGTCCGCGTTGACCGCATCCGGTCAGCGCCGCGCTTGTCGCAACGGCCAAAGCCGCTACAATCGCGCTCATCCTGAAAACGACTCGCATGACTGTGTCTAATGAGCTGTGAGTTCAACCGGCGGAGTTTAGCATGACCGACAGCGACTACCTTTCCCGTGCGGAAGCCGTACTCTCGAGTATCGAGGCGGCCGTCGACGATAACGACGCCGACATCGAACTCGAGCGCAGCGGCAACGTACTGACGCTCGAGTTCGAGAACGGCTCGAAGATCATCGTCAATCTTCAGCCCCCGATGCAGGAAATCTGGATCGCCGCGAAGGCGGGCGGCTTCCATTTCCGATACGTCGACGGACATTGGACCGATACGCGCAGCGGCCGCGAGTTCTTCGAGGCGCTGTCCGACTACGCCACGCAGCAAGCCGGCGAGCGCGTGACGTTTTCCGCTTGACCGCCCGCGTGGCGTTTCACTGAGCGGCGCTCGGCTGCGAGGGGCTGGGCGGTTCTTCGTAGTGGCCCGCTGCGGCGGGTTCCGCGGTTTCCGCTTCGCCGTCCGAGCCGCTATGTGCCGCTCCCGCATGCAAGGCGGCTTCGCTGATGCCGACCGTCGACACGAAACCTTGCCCCGGCAAGAACGAATCGAAGTACAGTTCGCCGCCGATCGTTGCGACATCCGACGGCATCGGCATCTGATACTCGGGTACGCCTTTCAACGCTTGGCGCATGTAGTCCATCCATACCGGCAATGCCACGCCCCCGCCGGTCTCGCGATCGCCGAGACTGCGCGGCGCGTCATAGCCGATCCACGCGATCGCCGTGAGCGTGTGCTGAAAGCCCGCGAACCAGGCGTCGCGCGAATCGTTCGTCGTCCCAGTCTTGCCGGATAAGTCCTTTCGTCCAAGCTCGTTCGATTTCGCGCCGGTGCCGCGTTGCGCGACGCTTTGCAGCAAGCTCGTCATTACATAGTCGTTGCGTGCATCGATGGCCCGCGGGGCATCACGCTCGGCTACGATCGGTTGGGCACGCGCGAGGACGACGCCGTCCAGATCGGTCACTTCCGAGATTAGATAAGGATTGACGCGATACCCTCCGTTCGCGAATACGGAGTAGGCGCCGGCCATCTGCAACGGTGTGACGAGGCCCGCGCCGAGCGCCATCGGCAGATAAGGCGGATGCTTGTCGGCGTCGAACCCGAAGCGCGTGATGTACTGCTGGGCGTAATGCGTGCCGATATGCGACAAGATCCGAATCGAAACCAAATTACGCGACTTTTGCAGCGCCGTGCGCATCGTCATGGGGCCGTCGAACCGGCCGCCGTAGTTCTTGGGCTCCCACGGACGTCCCCCCGTTTCCGCCGCGCTGAAAAAGAGCGGCGCGTCGTTGATGATCGTAGCCGGCCCGAGCCCTTTCTCGAGCGAGGCCGAATAGATGAACGGCTTGAAGCTCGATCCGGGTTGGCGCCAGGCTTGCGTGACGTGATTGAACTTGTTTTTGCCGAAGTCGAATCCCCCGACGAGTGCGCGAATGGCGCCGTCGCGCGGCACCATCGAAACGAATGCGCCTTCGACTTGCGGCAACTGGACGATCGACCACGCGCCGGCTTCGCTTTTTGCGAGGCGTACGATCGCGCCCGGACGCATGCTGCTGCCGGTTTTGGCCCGCGCGCCTAGCGAGGGCGCCGCGAAGCGCAAGCCTTCGCCGCTGACGCTCGCCTGCGTGCCGTCCGCTAGGACTGCTCGTACCTCGCGTGCATCCGCCGCGACGACGACGCCGGCGACGATCTCTCCGTCGTCGGGGTATTTTTCGAGCGCGGAGGCGATGGCGTCGGCGCGTTTTTCCGTATCGTTCGGGAGCGCTATATAGGCCTCGGGGCCGCGATAGCCATGCCGCGCGTCGTAGCCCATTAGGCCGGCGCGCAGCGCACGGTAGGCGCTGTCTTGATCGCCCGAATCGATTGTCGTGACGACGCTGAGGCCTCGGGTGTACGCCTCGTCGCGATATTGCGCGACCATTGCTTGCCGGACCATCTCGGCGACGTACTCGGCATGCACGCTGAATTGTTGCGCGGGCGCGGCCGCGACCGTCAACGGTTCGGCGACGGCATCGTCGTACTGTGCGCGCGTGATGTCGTGCAACGCCAGCATGCGCTGCAAGATGTATTGCTGGCGCAGCTTCGCGCGCGCCGGATTGACGACGGGATTGTAGGCCGACGGCGCTTTCGGCAGGCCGGCCAGCATCGCGGCCTGCGCGAGCGTGATGTGTGCGATGTCCTTGCCGAAGTAGACCCGCGCGGCCGATGCAAAGCCATAAGCGCGCTGCCCGAGATAGATCTGGTTCATGTAGACCTCCAGAATCTGATCCTTCGTCAACTCGCGTTCGATCTTGTACGCGAGCAGCATCTCGTAGATCTTTCGCGTGTAGGTCTTCTCGCTCGACAAAAAGAAGTTGCGGGCGACTTGCATCGTGATCGTGCTCGCGCCCTGAGTGGCATGACCGTTGGTCAGCGCCGCGACCCCGGCCCGCACGACGCCGGCTAAATCCACCCCGCCGTGATCGTAGAAGCGGGCGTCTTCGATCGCGAGGATCGCTTGCTTCAGATAGGCCGGGACGTCATCGATATGCACCACGTCGCGTCGTTCTTCGCCGAACTCACCGATGAGGACGTGATCGGCCGTATAGATACGCATCGGCACCTTCGGCCGATAGTCGGTCAGCGCATTGAGCGCGGGCAGCCGCGGCGTCACGACGATCAGTGCATAAAGCAACACGAGTGCGCACGAGACGGACGCGAACGCGACGGTGCCGAGACCCCAGAGCAAAAGTCTCGTAAACCAGCGGCGACGCCGGGCAGGCGTGGGCGGCGGGGGCGACGGCGGGAGGGGAAGCGGCTGCGAATCCATAGCGAAACTGACGTGCGATGGCCGCGATTATAGCGGTGCGAGGTGAAGCTTTCGATTGGCTTAACGGCAGATGGGCTTCGGGGTGTCGCACAAGGCATCGCGATCGCGTTGGCCATCCGGCCGAATTTTCCCCCGGCACGGCGCTGCGCACAATGGCTCGCCATCGGCCGTTGCCGCCGCTCATCTCGAGCGTCCGGCCGTTGCGAGGAAATGCCATGCTGATGAGAAATATCGCGCCCTCTCCCATGCGCCGCTTCGCGGCCGGCATCGACGTCGGTCCGCTCGAAGTGCGCCTAGTCATCGCCAGTCGCGCTCGCCGAGGCAGGCGGCCGATCGCCGTCGAATGGATCGCGTTCGCCCCGCTGGCACCGGGTAGCGTGTCCGGAGCCGATCTCGTCGATCGCGCGGCGGTCTCGCAGGCGTTGTCCTCGCTTTGCGCTCGGTGGCCGCGTCGCCGCGCCATGCGCGGTATGCCGTGCGCCATGGCGATTCCGGCCCGGGCCATGGTGGAGTCGGCCCAGGCGGTGAACCCGCAATTGGAAGCACGCGTCGAGGCCGCCTCAGCCGCAGGCATTGCGCTCGCGGCCGTCGATTGCGAGCCGTCGGCTGCGTTGCGCGCACTCGTCTATGCGGCTCGCTGCATTCTGCGCCCGGGTGCAAGATTCGTCGCGCTGTGGGCGGGGTACGACGGTGTGCACGGCTGGCGCGTGGCCGACGGTGCGGTACGCGCGAACGTGCGCTTTCCCGGCGGCGAGCACGGCGATCTCGAGTCGGCGCTGCGTGCGCTGGCGGATAACGAGGTGCTCGATCGGGCGCTGGTCGGCGGCGATATTCATTTGTTTGAGCGCGTCGGTCTTGCCTTGGCGGATATCGGCGAGTGTGTCGGCTGTACCGCGGTTCCGTTCGAGTGCGCCTCGTTCGGCATCGGAGGCCGCACGTCCGGTTGCCATGCCGATTGGCGCCGCGCCGCCGGGTTGGCCGTGGCTTTCGGGATGGCACTCGGTGGAGTGTCCGAATGAGTACGATTTCCATCGAACAGGCAGCCTGGGCGGATGCAGCTGGGCCGGATGCGCTTAGCGGGTTCCATGCGCCGCCGCCCCGCACCGCGGTTGCGCGCCTCGCATCGCATCGATATCTGATCGACTGCGCGGTCGCGACAATGGTCGGCGTATCCGCGGCAATCGGCTGCGCCACGCTCGGCACGACCGGCGAGCATGCGAGCGCACGGCGCGCGACGCTTGAGCGGGAACTCGCCGAACTGTCGTCGCCGCTCGCCGAACTGGCGCGTTTGGAGCGAGCGGGCGAAGCTTCGCGCGCGAGCGCTGCTTTAGCCGCGGCGCAGGCGCGGCCCTACGTCGAATTACGTGCATTGCTCGAGACGCTGAGCCGCGAAGCGCACGCGGACGTGACCGTCACGCGCCTGCGGCAAACGCCGGAAGGCATCGAGTTGCGGATCCTGGGCGCGAACAGCGCCGCCTGCGCGTCGTGGGTCGGCGGTCTCGCGCGCACGCGGCAGTGGCAGAAGGCGGAGATCGTCGAGTTGAAGTTCGTCGCCGCGCCCATCCATGCGCATTCCGGTCGGACGGTCGAAGCCACCGTACGCTTGCCCACGGGCGCGTCGTCTCCTTCATCCCCCGTTGCGCAAAGACGGATGGCACGTGGCGTGGATGAGCGCGATGTTCGGAGCCGACCATGACCTTTATCGCGGTTCATCGAGCGGTTCGCCGAATCCGGTACGCCTTCTCGTATGGGCGCCGGACGCGTCGCCTGCGGTGTCCGCCCCGGCGATGGGGCGCAAGGCGGCGGTTGATGGCGTGCACGGCGGTGGCATCGGGCTCGTTCGCGCTCGTTACGTATGCCTGGCGCGCATTCGATGCGGATCGCCGGGCAACGGAGGCGTCGGCGCTCGAGGCGCTGGAGCTGCGCTTGCAGGAGAGCCGAACCAAGCTTGTTCGCTTGCCGGCGATGCGCCGCAGCGTGAACGAGCAGCCCGCGGCGGCTCGGGAGCCGACCCGCGCGATCGGCGCCGAATGGCATGCCCTCGCCGAGCTGGCGTCTCAAGCAGGCGTATCGCTGCGTACGCTCGCGCCCGCGGCGGCGGGAGAGGCCGCGCGCGCGGCGAAGACGAGCGGCGCGGTGCGGACGTTGCGCGTCGACGGCCAAGCCGATTTCGCGGGGTTGTACGCGTTTTTCATGGGGCTGTCGTCACTGCCGATGCTCGTTGTGCCCGAGGCCGTCGATATCAAGCATGACAAAGGCAGCCTTGCGTTGGGCGCAACGCTGGGCGTATTCGATATGCCGCCGTCGGCGGCCCCGAAATCCACACTTGCGCAAGCGAGCCGGCCGATCGCGGACCCGTTCACGGGGGGGGACTCCGCCATCGGCTCTGCTGTATCCGCTGGGCGGTTGGTCGGCATCGTGCGCGACGACAGGCGAGCGCTGGCGCTGTTCGAGGCGGCAAGCGGGGCTGACGCGATCGCCGCGGTGCCGGGGCAGACGGTTGGAGCCGACCGGCTCGTGTCGATCGATACGATGGGTGTCACGGTAGCGAGCAACGGGCAAACGCGTCGAGTCGCCATGTCGAGGGACGGGCGATGAACCGGTATTGCAAAACCGCCCGCGCGTGCTTTGTCGTTGCGCTTTCGTCGGCGTTGCTTGCGGCCTCGCTTTGGGCGGCGAATGCGTTGGCGGACGTCGCTCCGCTACCGCCGTTGCCGGCCGCGATGGACGAGATCCGAGCCTCCGGTCTCGCGGCATCGTCTTGGCCGAGCGTCGGCGAGCCGCCGCTGGATCCTGACATGATGCCGGGGCAGTTGGACGAGAACGATGAGCCGTTTGACGGCGGCGATTCGACGGCCGGGCCCGCGATCGGCGCGCTTGCGGAAACTGCGGGCGAGCGAAGCGTGCCGCCGAGCCGGGCATCCGATCCGGGGCCGACGCTCGAGGGCCCGCCCGTGCCGCTGGCCCCGGCGCAACGAATGAGCGACGGCGCACGCGAGCGCGGGGCCGAGAAAGCGGAGGACGACAAGCCGATCTCGATGCGCTTCAAGCATGCGGAGGTCGCGGATGTGCTCGACGCGTTTTCGCGTTTCACGGGTTTGAACATCGTCGCGAGCGAGCGTGTACGCGGGCGCGTTTCGCTGAGCTTAACCGAGGTGCCTTGGCGCGCCGCCTTCGATACGCTGCTCGACGCGCAGGGTCTGGCGATGTCGCGGCGAGGCAACGTCATCTGGGTGGCGCCGCTTGCCGAACTCGCCGCGCGCGAGCGGCAACGCTTCGAGACGCACGCCCGCGCGGCGGATCTCGAGCCGCTCGCGAGCCGAACGTTCGCGCTCAGCTACCCCCGCGCCGACGAGGTGCAGCGGCTGCTGACGGCGCCGGGCACGCAGCGCGTGTTGTCCAAGCGGGGCGTGGCGATGGCCGATGCGCGCACGAATCTGCTGTTCGTGACCGATTTGAAGGCACGGTTGGAGCAAGTTGCCGAACTGATCGATACGATCGATCAGCCGAACCGCCAGGTGCTGATCGAAGCGCGCATCGTGGAAGGCGAGCGCGGCTTTTCTCGCGAGTTGGGCGCGCGCCTATCGCTGCGCTCGGCCGCGGGCGACGCGTCCGATGCGGGGGCGATGGCGCGAGGGCTCGCGGCCGGTGCCGAAGGCCGAATCCACGATCTGGCGGCCCGGGCGATCGCCGGTTTCGAAGCCGCCACGGCCGGGCTCACGTTGTTTGCGGCGGGGGCGACGCGCCTAGTCACGGCCGAGTTGTCCGCGCTCGAGGCGCAAGGGCGCGGCCAGATCGTGTCAAGCCCGCGCGTGGTCACCGCCGATCGGACGAAAGCGCTCGTCGAACAGGGGACCGAGCTTCCTTATCAGGCGAAGGTGCGCAACGGCGTTACGGGCGTGCAGTTTCGCCGCGCGAGCCTGAAGCTGGAGGTCGAGCCTCGCATCACGCCGCGCGGGCGCGTGATCCTCGATCTCGATATTGCCAAAGATAGCGTCGGCAAAGCGACCGCCGGTGGGCCCGCGATCGATACGAAGCATGTGCGCACGCGCGTGGAGGTGGAGGACGGCGGGACGGTCTCGATCGGCGGCATTTACGAGAGCCAGGATCGCGACGATGTGACGCGCGTTCCACTGTTGGGCAAAATACCGCTAATCGGGGCGCTTTTTCGTCACCGGGCGGTGCGCGAGCAACGCAGCGAACTCGTCGTTTTCATTACCCCGAGGATTGTGCCGATCGATTGAACGGCACGCCTGGCGAGGCCGCGCGCCCCGGCTGCCGGGCTCGACAAGGCGGCGGCTTTGCCAGTAAGCTGCGCCACGAACCATAGCCGATTGAACAGAGGATACCTTGCAAGAGCGGGGCGCCAACACCAACATATTTTTCGTGGGGCTCATGGGAGCGGGTAAGACGACCGTCGGCCGCGCCGTGGCTCGCCGGCTGGGTAGGCCGTTCTTCGATAGCGATCACGAAATCGAGGCGCGTACGGGCGCCCGCATCCCCGTCATCTTCGAACTCGAAGGCGAGGCCGGGTTTCGCGAGCGCGAGGCGCAAGTCATCGCCGAACTTGCCACGCGCGACGCGATCGTGCTCGCAACAGGCGGCGGCGCGGTGTTGCGTCCGGAAAATCGCACGATTTTGCGCGAACACGGTCTCGTCATTTACCTTCGAGCCAATCCGCACGACCTCTGGCTGCGCACGCGCAAGGACAAGAACCGGCCGCTGCTGCAAACCGAGGATCCGAAGGCCAAGCTCGAGGCGCTGTACAACGAGCGCGATCCGCTCTATCGCGAATGCGCGCATTTCATCGTCGAAACCGGGCGGCCGTCCGTCAATGGGCTCGTCAACATGGTGCTCATGCAACTCGAGCTGGCCGGCATCACCAAACAGACACAGTCATGATTACCGTCAACGTCGAACTCGGCGACCGTTCCTACCCGATTCGCATCGGTGCCGATTTGATCGGTCAAACCGAGTTGTTCGCGCCGCATATCGCCGGCTCCTCGATTACGATCGTGACCAACGAAACGGTCGAGCCGCTCTACGGCGAGGCACTGCGCACCGCGCTCGCCCCGCTCGGCAAGCAAGTCTCGACCGTGGTCTTGCCTGATGGCGAAGCATTCAAGAATTGGGAAACGCTGAACGCCATTTTCGACGCGTTGCTCGGCGGGCAAGCCGATCGAAAGACGACGCTGATTGCACTGGGCGGCGGCGTGATCGGCGACATGACGGGGTTCGCGGCGGCCTCTTACATGCGCGGGGTGCCTTTCATTCAAGTTCCTACGACGCTGCTTTCGCAGGTGGATTCGTCGGTGGGCGGCAAGACGGGCATCAATCACCCGCTCGGCAAGAATATGATCGGCGCGTTTTACCAACCGCAAGCCGTGATCGCCGATATCGCGACGATGCGTACGCTGCCCGAGCGTGAACTCGCCGCCGGCCTCGCCGAGATCATCAAGACGGCGGCGATCGCGGATGCCGCGTTCTTCGAGTGGCTCGAACACAACATCGAGGCGCTCAATCGCCGCGAACCGGCCGCGCTCATGCATGCCGTTAAGCGCTCATGCGAAGTGAAGGCGTCGGTTGTCGCGGCCGACGAACGCGAGGGCGGTCTGCGGGCGATTCTCAACTTCGGCCATACGTTCGGTCATGCGATCGAAGCGGGGCTCGGATACGGCGAATGGCTGCACGGCGAGGCGGTCGGATGCGGCATGGTCATGGCGGCCGATCTGTCGGTCCGCCTCGGGCTGCTCGACGAAGCGGTGCGCGGGCGGCTCGTCTCGGTCATCGGCGCGGCACGTTTGCCCACGCGCGCACCTGCGCTCGGCGATACGCGCTATATCGAGCTGATGAAGGTCGATAAGAAGGCCGAAGCGGGCACGATCAAGTTCATCTTGCTCAAAAAGCTCGGCGAAACGCTCATCACCGATGTGCCCGAGCCGGCATTGCGGGCGACGCTCGCCGCATGCCTTTGAGCCACGAGTTGCCGACGCGCTGCTTAGCGTGCATGCGGGAGGGAAACGATGAGCGCAGGGGCTGACCGGACACGACCATCTGCGGCGCGCGACGCGTCGGACGGCGAGGTGCGCTCCGCACTCGCCGAGCCGCCGACACTTGCGATGCTCGAGGCGCATCTTGCGCCCTATGCCGCGCATTCGGCCACGTCGCGCGGGCGTCGATTCCCGGAACCGCCGCCCTCGGCACGCACCGAATTTCAACGCGACCGCGATCGGATCGTCCATTCGACGGCTTTTAGGCGGCTCGAATACAAGACGCAGGTATTCGTCAATCACGAAGGCGATCTGTTTCGCACGCGCCTCACGCATAGCCTCGAGGTTGCACAGATCGCCCGATCGGTGGCGCGCAATCTGCGCTTGAACGAAGATCTCGTCGAAGCCATTTCGCTTGCGCACGATTTAGGCCATACGCCGTTCGGTCATGCCGGGCAGGATGCGCTGAACGAATGCATGCGCGGGCACGGCGGCTTCGAACACAATTTGCAAAGCCTTGCCGTCGTCGACGAACTCGAGGAACACTACGGCGGCTTCAATGGGCTGAACCTCTGCTTCGAAACGCGCGAGGGCATCTTGAAGCACTGCTCGCGCGAGAACGCACTGAAGCTCGGCGATCTCGGCGAGCGCTTCCTGTCGGGCAAACGCCCGTCGCTCGAGGCGCAAATCGCCAACATCGCGGACGAAATCGCCTATAACAATCACGATGTCGACGACGGGCTGCGCTCCGGCCTATTGACGATCGAGCAACTCGCCGGGGTCGAGTTGTGGCAGACCCATTACGAGCAGGCTCAGCGCGAGTACACACGGCTCGACGGGCGCCGAATGGTCCACGAGACGGTACGCCGGATGATCAATACGCTGATCGTCGATCTGATCGAAACGACACGGGGTAACCTAGCGGCCCACACCCCGGCATCGCTCGATGCGGTGCGATCGGCGCCGCTGCTCGTGGCGCACAGCAGCCCGATTGCGGCGCAGGCGACCGAACTTAAGCAATTTTTGCTCAAGAACCTGTACCGGCATTACCGGGTGATGCGCATGGCGAGCAAGGCCCAGCGCGTCATTCGCGGATTGTTCGATGCGTTTAGCGAGGATCCGCGCCTGCTGCCTCCGGCGTACTTCGCTCGCGACGAGGCGGCGCAGCCGCGCCTGATCGCCCATTACATCGCGGGCATGACGGATCGCTACGCGCTCAAAGAGTATCAACGATTGTTTGTCATCAACGATAACTAGAATGACGCCCGGCCGGGGCGCGCGATGCTGCGCGTCCCGCGTTCGGGGCGATGATTGGTTTGGCGAGGGTTTACCTTAGGAGAACTAAATGAAAAAGGGTTGCAAGACGGTGGTTCGTTCGCTCGTGCTCGGCGCAGCGCTGCTTGCCGGGGTGAGTCATGCGGCATTGGCCGCGACGGAAATCCAATTCTGGCACGCGATGGAGGCCGCGCTCGGCGAGCGTTTGACCGACATCGCCAACGATTTCAACAAGTCGCAAAGCGACTACAAGATCGTCCCGGTCTTCAAGGGATCGTACGATCAAACGCTTGCGGCCGGTATCGCAGCGTATCGCAGCGGCAATGCGCCCGCGATCTTGCAAGTCTACGAAGTGGGCACGGCCACGATGATGGCGGCAAAGAAGGCGGTCCTGCCCGTGACGGACGTATTCAAACAGGCGGGCGTGCCGCTCGATCAAAAGGCATTCGTGCCGACCATCGCGAGCTACTACACCGATGCGAAAACCGGTGAACTCGTGGCCATGCCGTTCAATAGTTCCACGCCTGTTTTGTACTACAACAAGGATGCCTTCAAGAAGGCGGGCCTCGATCCCAATCAGCCCCCGAAGACCTGGGCCGAGGTGCACGCCGATGCGGTCAAGCTCAAGGCCTCGGGCCTGTCCTGCGGTTTCACCACGGGCTGGCAAGGGTGGATTCAGCTCGAAAACTACAGCGCCTGGCACGGGCTGCCGTTCGCGACGGAAAACAACGGATTCGATGGCCTCGATGCGAAGCTCGAATTCAATCAACCGCAGCAGATCGCCCATATCCAATTCCTGCAAGATATGGCTAAGGACGGTTCCTTCACCTACGTCGGTCGTAAGGATGAGGCGGTCTCGAAGTTCTATAGCGGCGACTGCGGAATCTTGACGAACTCGTCGGGCTCGCTGGCTACGATCCGGAAATACGCGAAGTTCGATTTCGGCACCGGCGTGATGCCGTACGACGCGAGCGTGAAGGGCGCGCCGCAAAACGCGATCATCGGCGGCGCGAGCTTGTGGGTGCTCTCGGGCAAGGATCCGAACGTCTACAAGGGTGTCGCCAAGTTCCTTTCTTACGTCACGTCGCCGGCCGTGGCCGCTAAGTGGCACGAGGATACGGGTTACTTGCCCGTGACGACGGCGGCGTACGACCTCGCGCGCAGCCAAGGCTTCTATGCGAAGAACCCGGGCGCGGATACGGCGATCAAGCAGATGATGAACAAGCCGCCGCTGCCGTACACGAAGGGCCTGCGCTTGGGCAACATGCCGCAGATTCGAACGGTAGTCGATGAGGAACTGGAGCAGGTCTGGGCGAGCAAGAAGACGCCGAAAGCTGCGCTCGATTCGGCCGTCGACCGCGGCAACGAACTCTTGCGACGCTTCCAGCAATCGGCCCAGTGACGGATGAGCGCGCGGGCCGGGTATATCAGCCGAGCGTTGCAATGCCCTGCGTTGCTACGCCCGGCGTAGTGATGCTCGGCGTAGCAACGCCAGCGGCATCGGCGCGGCCGGCGCGATTGACATCGGTCTAATTTTTTCGATCTGCCGCCTCGCCGTTTTCGGGGGCTTCGCCGTCGCTTGCATTGGGTCATGCGATGGCGCGAGCCGCGGCACCGACTGACTCATCGTCCATGCACGAACGTTCCCGTTTCGCTCCGAGCGCATTGCCTTATCTGCTCGTTGCGCCGCAACTCGCCATCACCGGGTTGTTCTTTCTTTGGCCCGCCGGGGTCGCGCTTTGGCAATCGACGCAAACTCAAGATGCGTTCGGTACCTCGAGCGACTTCGTCGGATTCGCGAATTTCGCCCATCTGTTTGCCGATCCGCTGTATTTGGACTCGTTCAAGACGACGCTCGTCTTTAGCGCGCTCGTGACGGTCTGCGGCCTCGTGGTCGCACTGCTGCTGGCCGGATGCGCCGATCGCGTGACGAGAGGCGCGAAGCTTTATCGCACGCTCTTGATTTGGCCATATGCGGTCGCGCCCGCGATCGCAGCGGTCCTTTGGTCGTTTCTGTTCAATCCGAGTATCGGCATCGTGACGTATGCGCTCGCGAAGGGCGGCATCGTTTGGAACCATGCGCTGAACGGCACGCAGGCGATGACGCTCGTCGTGCTCGCCTCGGTCTGGAAGCAGGTCAGCTACAACTTTCTGTTCTTCTACGCCGGGTTGCAGGCGATTCCGCGTTCGTTGATCGAGGCCGCGGCCATCGACGGCGCGGGGCCCGTGCGGCGCTTCTTCGGTATCGCGTTGCCGCTGCTGTCGCCGACCACCTTCTTCTTGCTCGTCGTCAACGTGGTCTATGCATTCTTCGATACGTTTCCCGTCATCGATGCTGCGACGGGCGGCGGGCCGGCGCAAGCCACGAAGACGTTGATCTATAAGATTTTCGCGGAAGGCTTTCAAGGCCTCGACATCGGTAGCTCGGGCGCGCAATCGGTCGTGCTGATGCTGATCGTCGTGGGCTTGACGGTGGTTCAGTTCCGCTTCATCGAACGCAAGGTGCAATACTCATGATCGAAAATCGTAGGGGCTTCGATCTCTTTTGCCATGCCGTATTGATCGCGGGCGTGGCGCTCGTGGCGTTTCCCGTCTATGTCGCGTTTTGCGCCGCGACGATGAGCGAGCACGAAGTCTTCACCGTACCGCTCTCCCTCGTGCCGAGCACGCATTTGCTCGACAACGTCGCCGCCGTCTGGTCGCATGGCTCGGGCAACGCGGCGAGTCCGTTCGGCCGCATGCTGCTGAACAGCCTCGTGATGGCGCTCGCGATCTCCGTCGGCAAGATCGCGGTCTCGATCATCTCGGCCTACGCCATCGTGTTTTTTCGCTTCCCGTTGCGCAACACGGCGTTCTGGCTGATTTTCATCACGCTGATGTTGCCTGTGGAAGTGCGGATCTTCCCGACTGTGCAGGTCGTATCGTCGATGCATCTGACCAACACCTATGCGGGGCTGACGCTGCCGCTGATCGCCTCGGCGACGGCGACGTTCTTGTTTCGGCAGTTCTTCATGACGCTTCCCGACGAACTCGTGGAAGCCGCGCGCATCGACGGCGCGGGCGCGTTGCGCTTTTTCTACGACATCGTGCTGCCGTTGTCGAAGACGAACATCGCAGCGCTTTTCGTCATTACGTTCATCTACGGCTGGAATCAGTATTTGTGGCCGATCCTGATCACGAACGAGCAGTCGCTCACGACGGCCGTGGTCGGTATCAAGACGATGATCGCAAGCGGGGATACCGCAACCGAATGGCACCTCGTCATGGCGGCGACGCTGCTCGCCATGCTGCCGCCGCTCGTCGTCGTGCTGGCGATGCAGCGTTGGTTCGTGCGCGGGCTCGTGGACGCGGAAAAATAATTTTGAGGGATCATTGAGTATGTCAGGCTTGACTCTACGGGCCGTGCGCAAGACGTACGACGGCAAGCAATTCGTGTTGCATGGGATCGACGTCGACGTGCGCGACGGTGAGTTCGTCGTGCTGGTCGGGCCGTCCGGATGCGGGAAGTCGACGCTGTTGCGGATGGTCGCCGGGCTCGAAAGCGTCTCGGAAGGCGAGATCGAGATCGGCGGGCGCGTCGTCAACCGGCTTGAGCCGAAGGACCGCGATATCGCGATGGTGTTTCAAAACTACGCGCTCTATCCGCATATGAGCGTGAAGGAAAACATGTCTTACGGGCTGAAGATCCGCGGCATCGCTCGGGAGACGATCGAGACGCGCGTAGCGGCAGCCGCGAAGATTCTCGAGTTGGAGCCGTTGCTCGCGCGCCGGCCGCGCGAGCTCTCGGGCGGTCAGCGCCAGCGGGTGGCGATGGGACGCGCGATCGTGCGTGAGCCGTCCGTGTTTTTGTTCGACGAGCCGCTTTCGAATCTCGATGCGAAACTGCGCGTGCAGATGCGGCTGGAAATCGCGCGGCTGCATGCCCGGCTTGGGACGACCAGCCTTTACGTGACGCACGATCAGATCGAAGCAATGACGTTGGCCCAACGCGTGATCGTCATGAATCGCGGATACGCCGAACAGATCGGCGCGCCGACCGAAGTCTACGAACGGCCGGCTACGGTCTTCGTCGCGAGCTTCATCGGCTCGCCCGCGATGAATCTGCTCTCCGGCACACTGAGCGCGGACGGCACAACCTTCGACGTGGCCGGCGGCGGTCCCAGCCTTTCGGTCGCGGGCGCGCCCGGGGTGGGCCGCGAGATCGCCGGTGGGCGCGAATGGATCCTCGGTATCCGCCCCGAGCATATGACGCCTCGAACCGGTTGCGCGCGGGAGCCGCTCGTTGCCGAATCGTGCGAATTGCTCGGCGCGGATAATCTCGTTCATGGCCGCTGGGGTTCGCACGACGTCACCGTGCGCCTGGCGCACGCCGATCGACCGCGGAGCGGCGAGGTGGTGCAGGCCGCATTGCCGCTCGAACATTTGCATTTTTTCGACCCGGCTTCGGGCAAACGGGCGTTTTGAACGGAAGAACATGACCATAAGGCACGACAACCCGATCTCGGCAGCTCGTCTCTCGAACTGGCCGTACCCACGCATCGTTGCTCATCGCGGCGGCGGTTCGCTCGCGCCCGAGAATACGCTTGCGGCCATCGATACCGGTGCGGCGTTAGGACTCCAAATGATCGAGTTCGATGCGAAGCTGTCGAGCGACGACGTTGTGTTCTTGCTACACGACGATACGGTCGAGCGCACCTCGAACGGACGTGGGGCGGCGGCGAACATGCCTTACGCGGAACTTGCGGCGCTCGACGCCGGAAGCTGGTTCGATGGGCGTTTCGGCGGCGAGCGCATGCCGACGCTCGCGCAAGTGTATGAGCGGTGCATGGCGCACGGTCTGGCTGCCAATATCGAAATCAAGCCTTGCCCGGGCCGTGAGACGCCGACAGGAAGGCTCGTGGCGCAAGAAGCCGCTCGCTTGTGGGCGAACTGCGATGCGGCGCAATCGCCATTGCCGCTCTTGTCCTCGTTCTCGTTCGACGCCCTTCAAGCCGCGCGCGATGCGCAGCCTGAACTGCCGCGTGGTCTACTCTTCGGCGCGGTGCCGGCGGATTGGCGCGCACAGACCGACGCGCTTGCCTGCGTGTCGCTGCATGCGAATCATCGTGGCCTCGACGCGCAGCTCGTTGGCGAGATCAAAGCGGCGGGCCTGTTCATCCTGGCGTACACCGTGAACGACCCCGAACGCGCACGAACGCTCGCGCAATGGGGCGTCGACGCAATCTGTACCGACCGCATCGATCTCATCGGGCCTAACTTTTTGGCATGACCGGCGCGGCGCGCCCGCCTTCACAGGCGTGGCCGCTTGTGCCTCGCGCCGGCCGCGATCAGCGGCTGCGCGCGAGCAGCCAACCCGTCAGCAGCGCAACGCCGCCGACGACGGCCATCGTCTCCCATGGGTTCTCGCGAATGTAGCCTTGCGCGTCGCTTAGCGTAGCCGCCGCACGATCGCGCAACGTATCGCGCGCACCGTCGAGCCTTGCGCGCGCCGCGTCGAGGCGTTTTCTCATCTGCTCGCGCAAGACGGCGGCATCGGCTTGGGTGCCGTCGCCGAGCGTTTGTTCCAACTCCGAGAGCAGCTCGCGCATCTCGACGCCGATATCCTCGGCTGCGTGCCGGCTGTGCCTTGCGATCCGGCGTGCATGCCGGCCAGCACTATTCCATGATGTTTCGAGTGCGTCTCGCGTATTCGGTAGGGCGGTCATGGTCGCTCCGTCAGTGATTAATAACGGGATGAACGAACCCGCGAATCCGATGCGGGGAAGGCTTACCGAGCCGCAACTTCGGTGCCTGATCGTATTGGAGCGCGTATCCGAGCGGCCCGCGCCGTCGGACCGGCAGCGCCGACGCGTGCCGAGTTACCGGTCTGCAACGACCTGTGGGCGCGATGCGCGAGATCGATCCGATAGATGGGACGAGACACGGACAGAAGTGGTAGCGGCGCGCTTTTGTAATGGTTGAAATTACAACGCCGCCCTATCGGGGCGGCGTCGGATAGGCGCGCAGCGAATTTCGTCCTAGGCTTTAGAAGGCGTAGCCGACCTTCGCGAACGTCACGATCGGGTTGAGCCTGATCTTTGCTTGCGTGTGATCTGACAAGCCGAACGGACCGATGTTCGTCGTCGAGAAGTCGGCCGTCACGCTCACCGGGATGTAGGAAATCGACAGGCCGGCGAACCAATGTTTGTTGAACGAATAGTTGAAACCGGCGTTGAATACAGGCGCCCAGGAACGATCCGTCGAAACGGAGGTCGGACCATGCAGTTCGTTTTGGACGAAGTCGCCGTTGGTGATCTGGGCATTCGTGAACCACACGCGCGTCACGCCAAGGCCGACATACGGGCGGAACTTGTCCGTGGGCTTCATGAAGTTCCACTTGAACAACAGAGCCGGGCTCCACAGCTTGGCGCTGCCGAGTTTGCCGTATTGGCCGAATCTGTCGGCGCCATCGATGTCGAACTTCGGCGGGATCCCGAGTTCCAACTCCGTGGAGATGTGGTCGGTGATGAAGTAGCCGACGCTCAGGCCGAGCGTGTCGGAGTTGTCGATTCTCGCGCCGGTGTTCGGCTGATACTGGTTGACGGTCTGGCCGGCGAAGCTCATCAGCTCGAGGTTATCGCTACCGCTTTGAGGCGCGAAGTGAAACCACCCGGACGTCACGTAAAAAGTCCCGGCCGTTTGGGCATGTGCTGCTTGTGCGCAAGCAAGCGCCACCACGGCCCCTGTAATGGCCTGTTTTAATTTCATCTATGTGCTCCTCCATGAAAGGCCCGCCTATTATGAGTAGAAGGTTTGAAACAAACCAAGCGCGCATGCTAGAGCATTCTCCCTAAGCTGCGCATATGTTCTGTCGAAGCCGCGCGCGTCTTCGCAAACGCTCGAAGAATCGCAATGTCTCTTCGGGTAATTACCAACGTACTAAACGGAATCCAGCATGGCACGGCTCGCACGTCTTTACGTTCCGAAACAGCCGCAGCACGTCATCCTGCGCGGACTCGATCAGCAGCCCGCCTTCGTCGACGAGCAGGATTACGAGCTTTTCGTCGATTGCTTGAAAGCCGCCTCGCGCGATCACCACCTCGACATTCACGCCTATGTCCTCATGCCGGGCGCGGTGCAGCTACTCGTCACGCCCAGCGACGAGACGAGCTTGCCGAAAGCGATGCAGGCGGTGGGTAGACGCTACGTCGCTCACTTCAATCGCCGGTATGCGCGGCGCGGCACGCTCTGGGAAGGGCGCTACCGCGCAACCGTCATCGAGGGCGAACGCTATTTTCTGCTCGCGAGCCGGGTCATTGAGCTATGCCCGGTGAGGGCGCAACTCGTCGGCGCCGCCGAGGACTACCGGTGGTCGAGCTATCGACATCACATCGGGCTGACCGTCGATAGCCTCGTGACCGATCATCCGCTTTATTGGTCGCTCGGCAACACGCCGTTCGAACGCCAGCGTGCATACAAGGAGCTGTGCGAGCAGCCCCTCGACGAGCGCGAAGCCAACGAATTGCAGCAGGCCACGCTCAAAGGGTGGGTACTCGGCGGCGACTCGTACCGAGAATGGGCAGCGCGGGCGGCGAACCGTCGCGTTTCGCCTTTGCCGCGAGGCCGGCCCAAGAAGGTGCGGGAAAACCCGCAAACGCCGCAAACGTCGCAACAGTAGCGCGGCGGCGCGAGGCCGGAGGAGTCCCTCTCCGGCCAGCAGCGCTCGGGCGGTGCAAGACGACACCCCAGGGTGTCGTTTTTGTTTGCCCCATTTTGATACGGCCCTAATAAATAGGCACCAATTCGATGCATCTGTTTTATTGGTGTCAGATCATCATGTTTTGTTTGCTATTCAATTGATTCGTCGCGTATATTCCGATTTCCGGCGAGTCTCCTGTCATAAGCAGAACCCGCCACGCGGCGCCTCCCCACCCCCGGTCCTCCGCGACAAGTGCAGCGTTTCACGCCACCGGCGCCAGCCGGGTGGCGAATCCGCACGAATCCCCATGCGAACGGCCGCTATGGCCTCTGATAGACGGTGTCCCCCATGAACGACCAACAACCGATCCGATCGGTCCCCGCCGCCCAAGGTCTGTATGACCCGAGCAACGAACACGACGCCTGCGGCGTCGGTTTTGTCGCTCACATAAAGGGCCAGAAGAGCCACGACATCGTTCAACAAGGCTTGAAGATTCTGGAGAACCTCGACCACCGGGGCGCCGTCGGTGCCGATCCGTTGATGGGCGATGGCGCCGGTATCTTGATTCAGATTCCGGACGCGTTCTATCGCGAGGAAATGGCGCGCCAAGGGGTGACGCTGCCGCCGTCCGGCGAGTACGGCGTGGGGATGATCTTCCTGCCCAAGGAACATGCGTCGCGCCTGGCCTGCGAGCAGGAACTCGAGCGCACGGTCAAGGCAGAAGGGCAGGTGGTGCTCGGTTGGCGCGATGTGCCCGTCGACCATGCGATGCCGATTTCCCCGGCCGTGAAGGCCACGGAGCCCGTGATCCGCCAGATCTTCATCGGCCGCGGGCGCGACATCATGGTGACCGATGCGCTGGAACGCAAGCTGTACGTTATCCGCAAGACGGCGAGCCACCGGATCCAGGCGCTGAAGCTCAAGCACGGCAAGGAGTACTTCGTGCCGTCGATGTCGGCGCGTACGGTCGTCTACAAGGGGCTGCTCTTGGCCGGGCAAGTGGGCGTGTACTACCGCGACTTGCAAGACGAACGCGTGGTGTCGGCGCTCGCGCTCGTGCACCAGCGTTTCTCGACGAACACGTTCCCCGCCTGGGAACTGGCTCACCCGTACCGGATGATCGCTCACAACGGCGAAATCAACACGGTGAAGGGCAACGTCAATTGGCTGAACGCGCGCACCGGTGCGATCGCGAGCGCCGTGCTCGGCGAGGATCTGCCGAAGCTGTGGCCGCTGATCTATCCGGGCCAATCCGATACGGCTTCGTTCGACAACTGCCTCGAGCTGCTCGTGATGGCGGGCTACCCGCTCGTGCACGCGGTCATGATGATGATTCCCGAAGCGTGGGAGCAGCACACGCTGATGGACGAGAACCGCCGCGCGTTTTACGAATACCACGCCGCGATGATGGAGCCGTGGGACGGCCCCGCCGCGATCGCCTTCACCGACGGCCGTCAGATCGGCGCGACGCTCGACCGTAACGGACTGCGTCCCGCACGCTACATCATCACCGACGACGACCTCGTCATCATGGCGTCGGAATCCGGCGTGCTGCCGATTCCCGAGTCGAAGATCGTCAAGAAGTGGCGCTTGCAGCCGGGCAAGATGTTCCTCATCGATATGGAACACGGCCGCATCATCGGCGACAAGGAACTGAAGGACAATCTCGCCAACGCGAAGCCGTACAAGAGCTGGATCGACGCCGTGCGCATCAAGCTCGACGAGATCGAGCCGAACGCGCAAGACGTCGCGACGGAGCGGCGCGAGGCCGCGGCCTTGCTCGATCGCCAGCAGGCGTTCGGCTATACGCAGGAAGACCTCAAGTTCTTGATGGCGCCGATGGCGCTGCAAGGCGAGGAAGCGATCGGCTCGATGGGCAACGATTCGCCGCTCGCCGTCATGTCGAACAAGAACAAGACGCTCTATCACTACTTCAAGCAGCTTTTCGCGCAGGTCACGAACCCGCCGATCGATCCGATCCGCGAGAACATGGTGATGTCGCTCGTTTCGTTCGTCGGCCCGAAGCCGAACCTGCTCGACACGAACAACATCAACCCGCCGATGCGGCTCGAAGTGTCGCAGCCGGTGCTCGATTTCAAGGACATCGCGAAAATCCGCGCCATCGATCAGTACACGGGCGGCAAGTTCAGCTCTTATGAGCTCAACATCTGCTATCCGGTGGCTTGGGGCAAGGAAGGGATCGAGGCGCGGCTCGCGTCGCTGTGCGCCGAAGCCGTCGATGCGGTCAAGTCCGGCTACAACATGCTGATCGTGTCCGATCGTCGCACGGATCGCGATAACGTCGCCATTCCGGCGCTGCTCGCCACCGCCGCGATCCACACGCATCTCGTGTCGCAAGGGCTGCGCACGAGCACGGGTCTCGTCGTCGAGACGGGGTCGGCGCGCGAGGTGCATCACTTCGCTTTGCTGGCCGGCTACGGCGCCGAAGCCGTCCATCCGTATCTCGCGATGGAAACGCTTGCGCAGATGGCGCAGGGCTTGAAGGGTGACCTCTCGTCCGAGAAGGCCGTCTACAACTTCACGAAGGCGGTCGGCAAGGGGCTGCAAAAGGTCATGTCCAAGATGGGCATCTCGACCTACATGTCCTACACGGGCGCGCAGATTTTCGAAGCGGTCGGCCTGGCCGGCGATTTGGTCGAAAAGTACTTCAAGGGCACCGCGTCCAAGGTCGGTGGCATCGGCCTGTTCGACGTGGCCGAAGAGGCGATTCGCCTGCATCGCGAGGCGTTCGGCGATAACCCGGTCCTCGCGAACATGCTCGACGCGGGCGGCGAGTACGCCTATCGCGTGCGCGGCGAAGACCATATGTGGACGCCCGACGCGATCGCCAAGCTGCAACATTCGACGCGCAGCAACTCGTATCAGACGTACAAGGAGTACGCGCATCTGATCAACGACCAGACGCGCCGTCATATGACGTTCCGCGGACTGTTCGAGTTCAAGGTCGAACCGACGAAGGCCATCCCGCTCGACGAAGTCGAGTCGGCCAAGGACATCGTGAAGCGTTTCGCGACCGGGGCGATGTCACTCGGCTCGATCAGCACCGAAGCGCATGCCACGCTTGCGATCGCGATGAACCGGATCGGCGGCAAGTCGAACACGGGCGAGGGCGGCGAGGACGAAATGCGCTATCGCAACGAGTTGCGCGGCATCCCGATCAAGAACGGCGACACGCTCGCCTCCGTGATCGGCAGCGAAGTCGTGCGCGACATTGCGCTGAAAGACGGCGATTCGCTGCGCTCGAAGATCAAGCAGGTTGCATCGGGCCGCTTCGGCGTGACGGCCGAGTATCTGGCGTCGGCCGATCAGATCCAGATCAAGATGGCGCAAGGCGCGAAGCCCGGCGAAGGCGGGCAACTGCCTGGGCATAAGGTGTCCGAATACATCGGCAAGCTGCGTTACTCGGTGCCCGGCGTGGGCCTCATTTCGCCGCCGCCGCACCACGACATCTATTCGATCGAGGACTTGGCGCAGCTCATTCACGATCTGAAGAACGTCAACCCGGTATCGAGCATCTCCGTGAAGCTCGTGTCGGAAGTCGGCGTCGGTACGGTGGCCGCGGGTGTCGCGAAGGCCAAGGCCGATCACGTCGTGATCGCCGGCCATGACGGCGGCACCGGCGCATCGCCGCTGTCGTCGGTCAAGCATGCGGGCACGCCGTGGGAACTCGGCCTGGCCGAAACCCAGCAAACGCTCGTGCTGAACCGCCTGCGCGGCCGTATTCGCGTGCAAGCCGACGGTCAAATGAAGACGGGCCGCGACGTCGTGATCGGCGCGCTGCTCGGCGCCGACGAGTTCGGCTTCGCGACGGCGCCGCTCGTCGTCGAAGGCTGCATCATGATGCGCAAGTGCCATCTGAATACGTGCCCGGTCGGCGTCGCCACGCAAGATCCGGTGCTGCGCGCGAAGTTCCAAGGCCAGCCCGAGCACGTGGTCAACTACTTCTTCTTCGTCGCCGAGGAAGTGCGCGAAATCATGGCGCAACTCGGCATCCGCAAGTTCGAGGATCTCATCGGCCGTTCGGATCTGCTCGATATGAAGAAGGGAGTCGAGCATTGGAAGGCGAAGGGGCTCGATTTCACGAACATTTTCTACCAGCCGAAGGTCGCGAGCGAAGTCGCGCGCAAGCATGTCGAAGAGCAGGACCACGGTCTTGCCCGGGCGCTCGATCACACGCTGATCGAAAAAGCGCGCGCGGCAATCGAAAGCGGCGAGCACGTCTCGTTCATTCAGCCGGTGCGCAACGTGAACCGCAGCGTGGGCGCGATGCTCTCGGGCGTGATCGCGAAGAAGCACGGCCACGACGGGCTGCCCGACGACTCGATCCACATCCAGCTGAAGGGAACGGCGGGCCAGAGCTTCGGCGCATTCCTCGCGCGCGGCGTGACGCTCGATCTCGTCGGCGACGGCAACGACTATGTCGGCAAGGGGCTCTCGGGCGGACGCATCATCATTCGCCCGACGAACGACTTCCGCGGCAAGTCGGAGGAAAACATCATCTGCGGCAATACGGTGATGTACGGGGCGCTCGAAGGCGAAGCGTATCTGCGCGGCGTGGCCGGCGAACGCTTCTGCGTGCGTAACTCGGGGGCGAGCGCCGTCGTCGAGGGTACGGGCGATCACGGCTGCGAGTACATGACGGGCGGTACCGTCGTCGTGCTCGGCGAGACCGGCCGCAACTTCGCCGCGGGCATGTCGGGCGGCGTCGCCTTCATCTACGACGCCGACGGCACGTTCGCGAGCAAGTGCAACAAGGCGATGGTTGCGCTCGAGCCGGTGCTGCAACAGGCCGAGCAGGAACGCACGATCGATCGCGGGCTGTGGCACGCGGGCGAGACCGACGAAGCGTTGCTCAAGGGTCTCGTCGAGCGGCACTTCCAGTTCACCGGTTCGCCGCGCGCGAAAGCGTTGCTCGAGAACTGGGATGCGTCGCGCCGTCAGTTCGTCAAGGTCTTCCCGACCGAGTACAAGCGCGCGCTCGGCGAGCTAGCCGCGAAAAAGGCGGCCAAGGAGGCGATGGCCGCGTGAGCGACCGACGCACTCGATACGGGCGCATTTAGCGTGCGCCCCCAATAAGACCCGAGCGGCCGGCGAAGACGGCCGCGCGCCTCGATCCCGATCGAGCCGAGCGCGCGGCCCTCGCCGGCCCACCCCGATACCGACGATTTTGGAAAGAAGAGCACCCTATGGGCAAGGCAACCGGTTTTCTCGAGTTTGAGCGCCGCCACGAGCAATACGAAGCCCCGCTTGCGCGCGTGAAGCACTACAAGGAGTTCGTGCTCGCACTCTCCGACGACGACGCGAAAGTGCAAGGCGCGCGTTGTATGGATTGCGGCATCCCGTTTTGCAACAACGGCTGCCCCGTCAACAACATCATTCCCGATTTCAACGACCTCGTTTATCACCAAGATTGGCAGCGTGCGATCGAGGTCCTGCATTCGACGAACAACTTCCCCGAATTCACGGGCCGCATTTGCCCCGCGCCGTGCGAGGCGGCTTGTACGCTGGGGATCAACGCGGAGCCGGTCGGCATCAAATCGATCGAGCACGCGATCATCGATAAGGCGTGGAGTCAAGGCTGGGTGCTGCCCCAGCCGCCCAAGAAGAAAACGGGCAAGAAGGTCGCCGTGGTCGGCTCCGGTCCCGCGGGTCTCGCGGCCGCGCAGCAACTTGCGCGCGCCGGTCACGAGGTGACGGTGTTCGAGAAGAACGACCGCGTCGGCGGGCTGTTGCGTTACGGCATCCCCGACTTCAAGCTCGAAAAGTGGCTGATCGATCGCCGCATGCGCCAGATGGAGGCCGAGGGCGTCACGTTCCGCACGAACGTCTTCATCGGTCAGGAACCGCTTGCTGCCCATATCGGCAACACGGCCAAGGAAACGATCACGCCCGAGACGCTCAAGGAGCAATTCGACGCGGTGGTGATCGCGGGCGGCGCCGAGACGCCGCGCGATCTGCCGGTGCCCGGGCGCGATCTGGCCGGCGTGCATTACGCCATGGAGTTCTTGCCGCAACAGAACAAGGTGAATGCCGGCGATAAGCTCGCCGATCAGATGCTTGCGAAGGGCAAGCACGTCATCGTGATCGGCGGCGGCGATACCGGGTCCGATTGCGTGGGGACGTCCAACCGGCACGGCGCCAAGAGCGTGACGCAGTTCGAGCTCTTGCCCCAGCCGCCCGAAGAAGAGAACAAGCCGCTCGTCTGGCCGTACTGGCCGGTCAAGCTGCGGACGTCTTCCTCGCACGAGGAAGGGTGCAGCCGCGATTGGTCGGTCGCGACCAAGCGCTTCGAAGGCAAGAACGGCAAGGTCGAGAAGCTGATCGCGGCGCGCGTCGAATGGAAGGACGGCAAGATGCAGGAAGTACCGGGTTCGGAGTTCGAGATGAAGGCCGACCTCGTGCTGCTGGCGATGGGCTTCACGCAGCCGGCCGCACCGGTGCTCGACGCGTTCCGCGTCGACAAGGATGCGCGCGGCAACGTGCGGGCATCGACGGAAGGCGAGCGCGCCTATTACACGTCGGTCGACAAGGTGTTCGCGGCGGGCGATATGCGCCGCGGCCAATCGCTTGTCGTTTGGGCGATCCGAGAAGGCCGTCAATGCGCACGCACCGTCGATGCGTACTTGATGGGTAGCTCGGAGTTGCCGCGCTGATCGTATGATGGAGCGCGAGGCCGTCGATGACGATTGGCATCGCTGCTTCATCGCGCTCGTGCCCGATGCGGCCACGCGCGATGCGCTGGCCGCGTTGCCGATCGGCGCAGGCGCGCGGCGTGTGCCGCTCGATCAGCTCCATATGACGTTGGCGTTTCTCGGCAGCGTCGCGCCGAAACAGGGCGCAGCGCTCGCCCGCGACTTAAGTTCGGTCGTGGCGCCGCTGCCGCGACAGCGTGCCGAACCGAGCGAGTATTGGCCTAACGCCGCGCATCCGCGGCTCGTCGTCGTGCCGTTCGGCGCCGAGAACGGGTTGGCCGGCTTCGAGGCGCGCGTACGCGAACTCCTCGCCGGGCTCGGTTTGCCGGTCGACACCCATCGCCCTTTTCGTCCTCACATCACGCTTGCCCGTTTCGCGCGCTCGGTCCGGCCGGCGCGCGAAAGCGTCGTCGGCGGCGCCATGCTCGAGGCCACTCCCCGTTTCGACACGCTCACGCTCTACTCGAGCACGCTCGCTCGGCACGGCGCGCGCTATCGCTCGCTTGCCTGCGCGGCCGTGCCGCCGGCCTGAAGCGCGGCACGGTCTTTCCATTGCGGTGCATGGCACTCTCGAGCCGCGCGGCCCGGATGGCGTGTTCCCTAGGCGGCTGCGCGCTCGTCCGCTCGCGAGATGTCGAGCACATGCTCGTGCATCGCGGCCACCGATTCGCGGTGAGCGACGCTCACGAGCGCCGTGTTCGGCAGACGATCGGCCAGCAACCGATAGATGTGCGATTCGTTGCCCGGATCGAGGGCGCTCGTCGCTTCGTCGAGGAATAGCAGGTCGGGCTTGTGCAGCAGCACGCGCGCGGCGGCCAATCGCTGTTGCTCGCCCGGCGAGAGCACGCGCGTCCAATGCGCCGATTCGGCCAGACGCTGGACGTAGCCCTCGAGCCGGCATGCGCGCAACGCGTCCGCACAGGCTTCGTCGGTAAACGTATCGGCCGGCGATGGGTAAGTGAGGGCCGCCTTGAGCGTGCCGATCGGCAGATAGCTTTGCTGAGGGACGAACATCGTGCGGGCGCCGACGGGCGCATCGATCGCGCCGTCGCCGAACGGCCACAAGCCGGCGAACGCGCGCAGCAGCGTGCTCTTGCCCGCGCCCGACGCGCCGCGTATGAGCCAGCGCGATCCCGGTTTGACGGTGATGTCGGGGATCGAGGCGAGGGGGGTACCGTTGGGTAGCGCCAAGCGCAAGCCGCGCGTCGTCAGCGTTTCCGCATCGACGTAATGTAAGTTGAGGCCGCCGTGCTCGGTGGCCGGCGATACCGATTCGCGCAGATGCGTGCTGTGGATTACGCGGCTGAATTCGCGCAGACGGTTGACCGTAGCGCGCCATTCGACGAGCGACGAGTAATTGTTGATGAACCAGGAGAATGAGCCGCTGACGGTGCCGAACGCATCGGCGATCTGCATCAATACGCCGAACGTGAAGGCGCCGGCGAAATAGCGCGGAGAGGCCACGAGCGTCGGAAAGATGATCGCCGCCTGGCCGTAAAAGATCGATGCGAAATTCAGGCGGCGGGTGTACTTCATCACGCGCCACCAGTTATCGCGAATCCGCGCGAAGACGCCGAGCGCATTGCCTTCTTCGGTCCGCATACCGTCGTACAGTGCGATCTGCTCGGCATTTTCGCGCAGGCGGATCAGCCCGAAACGGAAATCGGCCTCGACGCGCTGTTGCTGGTAGGTGATCGAAACGAGCGGGTGGCCCACCTTGTGAATCAGGTACGAGCCGCCGATCGCGTAGATCGCCGCCGCCCAGACCATGTAGCCCGGAATGTTCCAGGTCGATCCGCCAAGGTGGAGCGTCAGGGGACCGGCGATGCGCCATAGGATCAGGATGAACGAGAACAGCGTGACGACCGTCGATAGGATGCCGAGCGAGAGTGCGAGCGTGTTCGAGGCGAACGATTGCAGATCGTCGGTAATCCGTTGGTCGGGGTTGTCGGCCAGCCGGTCGCGTTCGATGCGATAAAAGGCGCGTTCGCCGAGCCACTCGCGCAAGAACCGGTTCGTCAGCCACTGGCGCCAGCGAAACTCGAGCATCTGCCGTAGATAGACGCGGTAGACGGCCAGCGAGACGAATACGAAGGCCACAACCGTGAACAAAATGATCTGACGCCAGAACTGCGGGACGTCCTTGGATACGAGCGCGTTGTTGAATGTCGCCGACCACTGGTTGAACCAGACGTTGATCCCGACGATGATCAGATTGATCGCGACGATCGACAGCAGCAGGCCCCAGGCCGCTTTCCAATCCTCCGATACCCAGTACGGCTTGATGAGTCCCCAGGCCGTGGCGGACACCGGGGTTGCGGACGAATCTTCACGCTCGGGGACGGGAGTGAGGGACGCAGTCATATGTATTCCGAACGGTGTTTCCGAATCAGTTGCGCGGCTTCACGGCGCTCGCTTTGCCTCTTGCAATGCCACGCGGGGCGTATCGCCGCGGATTGTTGCGCCGGCCTCTTAAACGAGACTTAACGGGCGCAGCCGGCATCGGCCTGCGCGCAAACGAGCAGACCGTATGCCGGGGCGGCTTCGCATGCCGCGCCGGCCATTGTGCCAGAGCGCGCCGAGGCGATCTTTACCGCGCGGCCGAAGCCGTGAAAAAAAGGGAGCGTTCATGCGGCTGCGTCACTGTGTCCGGTTTGCTGGGGCTTAGGCTTTTATGGTCTAATTGCCCACGACGAAACAGGGGTGCTTTGCGCGTTTCAGGTGGTGAGTGCGGCAGGTTTGCCGTACGTGCGCGAGGCTGAGAGAGACCCTTCGCACCCGATCCGGATAATACCGGCGCGGGAAGTTTCGGGAACGCTTTGCGTGGGACGCCGCTTGCCGGCCGTCCATCCCCGCCGGGCCGCGTCCGCTTTGCGTGAGCGCTGCGCCCGGCCGGCCCCACCGGCCGGTTTCGTCCTGATGTACGCGCGTTTTGCGCCGTACGCAAAGGATGATCCGATGATCGCTCAATCTTCAGTCGTTTCGGCGGGCACGTTGCCCGATTTCGCCGTGCTCGGCGGCGGCCTATGCGGCCGGCTCGTCGCTTGGCAACTCGCCGGCGCGGGCCACAGCGTGGCGCTCTACGAGCGCGGTGACGCGGCCGGCTCGTCTTCCGCGGCCTGGGTTGCGGCTGCCATGCTCGCTCCGCTCGCCGAAGCGGCCGTCGCCGAACCGCTCATCGTCGAGTTGGGCGCCGCTTCGCTCGAAGCGTGGCCTCAGATCATTGCCCAACTGCCCAAACCCGTTTTCTTCCAACGCAACGGCACGCTCGTCGTTTGGCACCATGGCGATCGCGCGGAGGCCTCGCTGTTCGAGCGGCGCGTGCGCGCCAACGCCCCAGCCGCGCTGCTGGCCGATGGCGGCCTCGAACGTATCGACGGCGCGGCGCTCTCGGCCGCCGAGCCGGCGCTGGCCGGACGCTTCGCGACCGGTTGGCTGATGCCGCGCGAGGGGCAACTCGACAACCGCCAAGTGTTGCGGGCGCTTGCGGCCGGCCTTGCCGAGCGGGGCGTGGCGACGCATTGGATGACCGCCGTCGCCGACGATGCGCGTCCGCGCGCCCGTGTGACGATCGACTGCCGCGGACTTGGCGCCAAACCGGTCCTGCCTTCGCTGCGCGGCATTCGCGGCGAGGTGGCGCGCGTGAAGGCGCCCGGCATCGGGCTTACGCGTCCCGTGCGGCTGCTTCATCCGCGCTATCCGATCTATTTGGCGCCGAAAGAGGACGACGTGTATGTCGTGGGCGCGACGGAAATCGAGGGCGAGGATATGTCCCCCGTCAGCGTGCGTTCGGCGCTCGAATTGCTGAGTGCCGCGTTTGCCGTTCATCCCGGGTTCGGCGAAGCGCGGATCCTCGAGCTGGGCACGCAGTGCCGTCCGACGCTGCCCGACCATCGCCCCTCCATTTCGTGGGACGGCGCGCAAACGCTAACCGTGAATGGGTTGTACCGTCATGGTTATATGATTGCGCCCGAAGTTTCGCGCTGCGCCGCGGACCTCGCTTGCGCACTGCTCACGGGGCAGGTGGCGGATATCGACGCTTTCGGCGCCCTGCGCGATGCCTCCCGGTGGGGGCCGATGCTCCATTGCCCCGAGCCGCACGCGCCTCATGCACCGGTCGTCGGCGCGTGAAGAAACGATCTCCGACTCGCTAATCGTATTGCTGATCATGGATATACAAGTGAACCAAGTACCGCTGTCGCTGCCCGAGCGCTCGACGCTCGCCGACGCCTTGTCGCTGTTCGGCGCGCGCCCGCCGTTCGCCGTCGCGGTGAACGGCGAGTTCGTCGCGCGCGGTCAACACGCGGCGCGCGCCTTGCAAGCGGGCGACAAGATCGACGTCGTCCAACCCGTGGCAGGCGGTTGAGCGCTGCCGCTATCTCGGGCCGGCGGGCGCTCGTCTTGCTCGCCCTATCGCGCGAACGCTTCGAACCGACGCTTCGGCGATGCAAGCCGCTCGACGCCCCCGAGCCCTTCGAGTCATTTCGCCTCCGAGCCTTTCAGGACACCCGATGAACTCCGCTTCCGAACCCGTCTCCCGCGCCGCCGACGCGCTCACGCTGTACGGCGCCACTTTCGCGAGCCGCGTGCTGCTCGGTACGTCGCGCTATCCCTCGTTGCAGTCGCTGGCCGACTCGATCGATGCCGCCCGCCCCGGGATGGTGACCGTCGCGCTGCGCCGGCAGATGAATGCGCAGACGGCCGAAGCGGGTTTCTTCGATTTGCTCAAGGCGCGAGGCGTGCCGCTGCTGCCTAATACGGCAGGCTGCCAGAGCGTAGCCGAAGCGGTGACGACGGCGCACATGGCCCGCGAAATCTTCGAAACGGATTGGATCAAGCTCGAGCTGATCGGCGACGACTATACGTTGCAGCCCGATCCGATCGGCCTTACCGAGGCCGCCGAGCGGCTCGTGAAGGACGGTTTCAAGGTCCTGCCGTATTGCACCGAGGATCTCGTCATCGGGCGCAGACTGCTCGATGCCGGCTGCGAGGCGTTGATGCCGTGGGGCGCGCCGATCGGCACGGGCAAAGGCGTGGTGAACCCCTATGGCTTGCGCGTGCTGCGCGAGCGCCTGCCCGACGTGCCGCTGATCGTCGATGCGGGGCTCGGCGTGCCGTCTCACGCCTGTCAGGTCATGGAGTGGGGATTCGACGGGGTACTGCTGAACACCGCGGTTTCGCAGGCGACGCATCCCCCTGTGATGGCGCGTGCTTTCGCGATGGCCGTCGAAGCCGGCCGCGATGCGTACGTGGCCGGGCCGATGGCCGAACGCGACAGCGCGCAGGCGAGCACGCCGGTGGTCGGCATGCCGTTCTGGCATCAGGACAAGGCATGAACTCGGCGCGCGCGGCGATCGGGAGCGGCTGTGCGCTCATGCCGCTCGCGCCGGCGATTCGCGCCGTAGGGAGTCGCGTATGGAAACGCTGAAGCTAACGGATCGCGGCTGGTTCTGGCCGCCCGCCGACGAGTTGATCGAGGCGGCCGAGCGGATTCGCGCGCGGCTTGGCGACTGGCCGAGCGCGGCGCGCGCATGGCGCATTTGCCTCGCCGCTCCCGAAGCCGTCGGCCCGAACGACTTGATCGTCGTGATCGGCCGCGAGGTGCCGCGCGACGATGCGATCGCGTGGCGCGAACGCGGGGCGGCGATCGTCGAGGCCGGCGCGGACGGGGCGGCATTGACGATGCGAAGCGGCGAGCGCTTTGCGCTCGAAGGCACGCTTGCCGAAGACTGGCTCGCAGCGTTCGCGGCGTTTCTCGACTGCGGTTTCGAGCCGCACGACGCGCTCGTCCTCGCATTGGCTTGGCGCGACGGCGACGAGCGGCGAAGCGACGACGCTTGGCCCGTCGACTTATCGCGCTTTGCCCGCATTGCGGGCTTGCCGCCGGCGCCCAGGCAGCCGTTCCCAGCCTGTCCGCTGCGGCTTGGCCTTTATCCCGTCGTACCCAGCGCACAATGGGTCGAGCGGTTGCTGGCGCTCGGTGTGAAGACGGTGCAACTGCGCATGAAGGACGCGACGCCCGAGCAACTCGAGATGCAAATCGCGCAAGCCGTGGCCGCCGGCCGCCGTCATGACGCGCGTGTATTCATCAACGACTACTGGCGCGAGGCCGCCCGCGCCGGTGCGTACGGCGTGCATTTGGGGCAGGAAGACCTCGACACCGCCGATCTGGATGCGATAGCGCAGGCGGGCCTGCGCCTGGGCCTGTCGACGCACGGTTACTACGAGATGCTGCGGGCGCTGCATTACCGGCCGAGCTATCTGGCGTTCGGCGCGGTTTTTCCGACGGGGACCAAAACGGTGGCTACCGCGCCCCAAGGGCTCGCGCGGCTCGAGCGTTACGTTCGGCTGCTCGGCTCGCACATTCCGCTCGTCGCGATCGGCGGAATCGACGCGTCGCGCCTGTCCGCCGTGCTAGAGACCGGCGTGGGCAGCGTCGCGCTCGTGAGCGCGATCACGGCGGCGGCGGATCCCGAGCAGGCCGTCGCGCAATTACAACAGGCGTTCACACAATAGGACATTCGTAGGCGGCAAGCGGGAGCGAGCCTTACCGGCAACGCACCGTTGCGGAGACGGCAATGGTCGTGTCAACACAGGGTAATCGCTGAGGCCCTATAATTCGCCTTCCGCGTAATAGGAAAGTCCGCTTCGTGCCGCCTTCATCCTCAGAGCCTATTCTCGAACTTCGCAACGTCGACTTCGGCTACGACGAAGACCGTCTCGTTCTCTCGAACCTGAACATGCGCTTCGGGCGCGGCCAGGTCGTGGCCGTCATGGGCGGCTCCGGCGGCGGCAAGACGACGGTGCTGCGCCTGATCGGCGGTCTCGAGCGGGCGCGCCGCGGCGAAGTGCTGTTCCAAGGGCGCGACGTCGGCAAGCAAACGCGCGAGGGCCTGTACGCGCTGCGCCGCAAGATGGGGATGCTGTTCCAATTCGGGGCGCTATTCACCGATATGTCGGTGTTCGAGAACGTCGCCTTTGCGCTGCGCGAGCATACCGATTTGCCCGAGGCCCTGATTCGCGACCTCGTTTTGATGAAATTGAACGCCGTGGGGCTGCGCGGCGCGCGCGACCTCGCGCCGTCGCAGATTTCGGGCGGTATGGCGCGGCGCGTGGCGTTGGCACGCGCCATCGCGCTCGATCCCGAATTGATGATGTACGACGAGCCGTTCGCGGGGCTCGACCCGATTTCGCTCGGCATTACGGCCAACTTGATTCGGACGCTGAACCAAGCGCTCGGCGCCACCTCGATCCTCGTGACGCACGATGTGCCCGAATCGTTCGCGATCGCCGATTACGTCTACTTCCTCGCGAACGGGACGGTCCTGGCCCACGGTACGCCCGCGCAATTGCGCGAATCGGTGGATCCGACCGTGCGCCAGTTCATCGACGGCGCGCCCGACGGGCCTTTCCGTTTCCACTACCCGACGCAAGCGACGCTCGCGGCGGATTTCGGCTTGGGGGAGCGGGCATGATCAGCGCACTCGGAAATTGGGTGATCGGCCGCATCGTGCGTATCGGCTACGCGGCGCGGCTGTTCCTGCGTATCGTGCTCGAAGGGCTGCGGCTAGTGCGGCGGCCTGGGCTCGTCATCAAGCAAATTTTCTTCGTCGGCAACTACTCGTTCATCATCATCGCGGTGTCGGGCTTGTTCGTCGGCTTCGTGCTCGGCTTGCAGGGCTACTACACGTTGAACCGCTACGGCTCCGAGCAGGCGCTCGGGCTGCTCGTCGCGCTGTCGCTCGTGCGCGAGTTGGGGCCGGTCGTGACGGCATTGCTGTTCGCCGGCCGCGCCGGTACGTCGCTCACGGCCGAAATCGGTTTGATGAAAGCGGGGGAGCAGTTGACCGCCCTCGAAATGATGGCCGTCGATCCCGTGGCGACCGTGCTCGCGCCGCGCATGTGGGCCGGGATCATCTCGATGCCCGTGCTCGCGGCGATTTTCAGTGCGGTGGGGGTCCTCGGGGGCTACGTCGTCGGCGTATTGCTGATCGGCGTCGATTCCGGTGCGTTCTGGTCGCAGATGCAAGGCGGTGTCGACGTCTGGCGCGATGTCGGCAACGGCGTCATCAAAAGTATCGTGTTCGGCTTCGCAGTGACGTTTATCGCCCTGTTCCAAGGCTACGAAGCCAAGGCGACGCCCGAAGGGGTGTCGCTCGCGACGACGCGCACGGTCGTCTATGCGTCGCTTGGCGTGCTCGGGCTCGATTTCCTACTGACGGCGTTGATGTTTAGCTGACGCGCCGCGTCATTTGCCGCTTAAGCCAATTTCTCTTTGTTGGAATGACGATGAAAAAGACTGTTCTCGACTTTTGGGTCGGCTTGTTCGTGCTGCTGGGCTTGGTCGCCGTGTTCTTTCTGGCGCTCAAGGTCGGCAACATGAGCTCGCTGTCGTTCGAGGCGACCTATCCCGTCAAGCTCAAGTTCGACAACATCGGCGGCCTGAAAGTGCGCGCCCCCGTGAAAAGCGCAGGGGTCGTCGTCGGCCGCGTGAGCTCGATCGGCTTCGATACGAACACCTACCAGGCCACGGTCACGATCGATATCGACAAGCAGTATCCGTTTCCGAAGGATACGTCGGCGAAGATCTTGACCTCGGGACTGCTCGGCGAGCAATACATCGGGCTCGAGCCGGGCGGCGACTCCGAGATGCTGAAGGCCGGCGATACCATTTCGATGACCCAATCGGCCATCGTGCTTGAAAACCTGATTAGCCAATTCCTTTACAGCAAAGCCGCCGACGCGGGCGGCGCGAAAGCCGCGCCTGCTTCCGCACCCGCGCCGAGCACCCCGGCCGCGACGAGTGCGCCGGCGGCCGCCAGCGCGCCGGCTGCGAGCGGCGGGTAATTGAAGCGGACCGATCGATCGAATCACAGATAGTGTGAGCTAACGGAGAACAATAATGCAAACCACGCGCGCGAAGAACGTGACGCTTGCTTTGACCGTCGCGGCATTGGCCGGCTGCGCGTCCGTCCAAACGCCGACACCGGGCGATCCGCTCGAGGGGTTGAACCGGACCGTCTTCAAATTCAACGATACGGTCGACACCTACGCGCTCAAGCCCGTCGCCAAGGGCTATAAATGGGCGGTGCCGCAGCCGGTGCGCTCGAGCGTCACGAATTTCTTCTCGAATATCGGCGATGTCTATGTCGCCGCGAACGAGTTGGTCGAGCTGAAGATTGCCGACGGCGTGGGCGACATCATGCGCGTCGTCATCAACACCGTATTCGGCGTGGGCGGCCTGTTCGACGTCGCGACGGCGGCCAAGCTGCCCAAGCACTCGGCCGACTTCGGCATAACGCTCGGCCATTACGGCGTGCCCTCGGGCCCGTACCTCGTGCTGCCGCTCCTCGGACCGAGCACGGTGCGCGATGCGGCGGGTCTGGTCGTCGATTACTACGGCAACCCGCTTAGCTATGTCCATCCGAACGGCGTGAGCTGGGCGCTGTACGGCGTCAATCTCGTCAATACGCGTGCCAACTTGTTGACGACGGTCGACGTGCTCTCGGCGGCGGCGATCGATAAGTATTCGTTCATACGAAATGCGTATTTGCAGCGTCGCCAGTTCCTGATCACGGGCGGCGACGGTGCGGACAGCGTGCCGAATTACGACGACTCGCTGCCTAAGTACGACGACGGTTCCGCGCAACCGGCCGGCGCATCGGGCGCCGAGGCGGCGTCCGCGCCCGCAGCGCCCGCGAGCGGTGCAAGCGATACGAGCGGCGACGGACAAACGGTGCCGGGCCAGCAGTACGTGCCGCCTCCGCACAACGGGCTGCCGGGGATTCATTTGCCGCGCTAAGCAGCGTGGGGGGGGGCGGGCGGTAACGATTCGAAACGAATGTTGCCGCCCGATGTTGGACCGGCCTCGAACTTGCATGGCATGGTGAGCCCCGAACTCCGGTTCCTCGACACTCAAGGATCGACAATGAAAAAATTTCTCTGGTTTGCTTTGTTTTCCACGTTGCTGGCGTTCAGCAGCGGTGGCTTTGCTCAAACGGTCGACACCAATTCGCCCGATGGCATGATCAAAACGGTCACGGGCCAGGTGCTCGACCAGATCAAGTCCGATGCGAGCATCAAGAGCGGCGACATCAACAAGATCACGCAGATCGTCAACCAAAAGATCTTGCCGTACACGGATTTCCGTCGTACGACGCAACTGGCGATGGGCCGCGCATGGCGCCAAGCTTCGCCCCAGCAGCAAGACCAAATGGTCGAGCAATTCAAGATGCTGCTGATTCGTACGTATTCGGGCGCGTTGTCGCAAGTGCGTGACCAAACCGTGCAGTTCAAGCCGTTCCGCGCGGACCCGGGCTCGACCGACGTCGTCGTGCGCTCGACCGTCATGAACAACGGCCAGCCCGTGGAACTCGACTACCGCCTGTACAAGACGCAGCAGGGTTGGCGCGTCTATGACCTGAACGTTGCGGGCGCATGGCTGATCCAGGCGTATCAGCAACAATTCGCCGAGAAGATCAATCAGGGCGGCGTCGACGGTCTGCTGCAATTCCTGACGCAGCGCAACGAGCAACTCGCCGCGGGCAAGCAACCGTCATGAGCGCCGATACGGGCCGCTTCGCCACGGGCGCAACGCTCACGCACGCGAGCGCCAAAAGCGCGCTCGCGGCCGGCCTGGCCCGAATCGAGGCCGGCGCGACGGCCGTCGATTGCGCCCAATTGACCCAATTCGACTCGTCGGCGCTTGCGGTGCTGCTGGCTTGGCACCGCGCCGCGCAGGCGAAGGGCAAGGCGCTCGACGTCCTCAACGTCCCGAGCGGACTCGCGAGTCTCGCGCAGGTCTACGGCATCGATACCTTGTTCGCCTCGCCACACCATCCGTCCGCCGCCCACGCCTCCTCGGCGCTCTGATCGGGCGGCGGCGCCTGCGCCGGCGGCGCCCGATGGGCGACCCGGACTTAGCCTATAATCAACCGTTTTTCGGGCAGCCGATCGGCATTGCGTCGCGCCGTCGGCGTGGGCGCCGGCCGCGAACCCGTCCGTGCCGCGAGCCGGGCACGAATCACGTCTAAACAAAGGCGCGCCGCCTATAAAGGCCGCGCACACCCATGTCAGCGATAGAAATCCGCAACGTCAAGAAGCGCTATAAAGCGCTGCAAGCGCTCAAGGGCGTCAGCTTGACGGTCGAGGAAGGCGAGTTTTTCGGCCTGCTCGGCCCGAACGGCGCGGGCAAGACGACCCTCATCAGCATCCTCGCGGGACTCGCTCGCGCCGATGAGGGCAGCGTCCTCGTGCGGGGGCATGACGTCGTCGCCGACTTCCGGCAGGCGAGGCGTGCCCTCGGCGTCGTGCCGCAAGAACTCGTATTCGATCCGTTCTTCTCGGTACGCGAAACGCTGCGCATTCAATCGGGCTATTACGGGCTGCATCGCAACGACGATTGGATCGACGAAGTGATGGCCAACCTCGATCTGACCGAGAAGGCCGATGCGAATATGCGCGCGCTTTCGGGCGGGATGAAGCGGCGAGTGCTGGTCGCGCAGGCGCTGGTCCATCGCCCGCCCGTGATCGTGCTCGACGAGCCGACGGCCGGCGTCGATGTCGAATTGCGGCAAACCTTGTGGAAGTTCATTTCGCGGCTCAATCGCGAAGGCCATACGATCGTGTTGACGACGCACTATCTCGAAGAAGCCGAGTCGCTTTGCGACCGCATTGCGATGCTGCGGCGAGGCGAGGTGGTGGCGCTGGACCGTACGAGCGCGTTGCTGCAACGCTTCGCCGGCATGCAATTGGCCGTGCGTTTCGCCGAGGGCGTGTTGCCCACGCCGTTGCGGGGGCTCGAGATCGAGCCGGCCGAACCCGGTGCGCGCCAGCATTTGCTGCGCCTATCGAGCTACGACGACGTCGAGCCGATTCTTGCGCAATGCCGGGCGGCCGGCTGCACGTTCGAGGAGATCGACGTGCGCAAGGCCGATCTCGAAGACGTCTTCGTTCAATTGATGAACACGCCCGAACTCGTCGAGGGCCTGGCATGAGTGGCTTCCGCACGCTGTTCTATAAAGAAATTCTGCGCTTTTGGAAGGTGTCGTTCCAAACGGTGCTGGCGCCCGTCATCACGGCGCTGCTGTACCTGACGATCTTCGGCCATGCGCTGCGCGGACACGTCGAGGTCTATCCCGGCGTGGAGTACACGAGCTTTTTGATTCCCGGTCTCGTGATGATGAGCGTATTGCAGAACTCGTTCGCGAATAGCTCGTCGTCGCTGATCCAATCGAAGATCACGGGCAACCTCGTGTTCGTTTTGCTGCCGCCGCTGACGTATTGGGAGATGTTCGGCGCCTACGTGCTCGCCTCGGTCGTGCGCGGGCTGGCGGTCGGGCTCGGCGTCTTCGTCGTCACGATTTGGTTCATCCCGGTGAAGTTCGCGGCGCCTCTTTATATCGTCGCCTTCGCGGTGCTCGGTTCGGCGATTCTCGGCACGCTGGGTCTCATCGCGGGCATCTTGGCCGAGAAGTTCGATCAGCTCGCGGCGTTTCAGAACTTTTTGATCATGCCGCTCACGTTCCTCTCGGGCGTGTTCTATTCGACGCATACGCTGCCGACGATCTGGCGCCAGGTGTCCCGGCTGAACCCGTTTTTTTACATGATCGATGGCTTTCGCTACGGCTTTTTCGGCTTGTCCGATATCGACCCGCTTGCGAGCCTGGCCATCGTCGGCGCATTTTTCGCACTGATCGCCGCGATCGCGATGCGTTTGCTCGCGTCCGGCTACAAGCTGCGTTATTGAATCGAAAAGGAGCGAGCACCATGTTGCCGACCCCAGATCAAGTCAAGCAATACATCGAAGCGGGCCTCGCCTGCCGGCATCTCGAGGTGGAAGGCGACGGACAGCATTTCTTTGCGACGATCGTCTCCGATGCCTTCGAGGGCAAGCGCTTGATCGCGCGACACCAACTCGTTTATGCGGCGCTCGGCGAGCGCATGCGGCAGGAAATCCACGCGCTGAGCATGAAGACGCTCACGCCCGCGGAATGGCAGAACGGATAACGAGAGATACCTGAGAGTGCGCATTACACAAGATTCACGCGACGCCGGAAGCGGCGCCGCAACGGAGGCCCGAACGGGGCAAATCAGTATGGACAAGCTCGTGATCGAAGGCGGCCGGCCGCTCGCCGGCGAAGTCGGCATTTCAGGGGCGAAGAACGCGGCACTGCCGATTCTTTGCGCCAGCCTCTTGACGGCCGATCCGCTGCATCTCGAGAACGTGCCCGACTTGCAGGACGTGCGCACCACGCTCAAGTTGCTCGCTCAGATGGGCGTGCGCGAGACGCGTAGCGCGGGCGGGCTCACGCTCGATGCCGCGGGCGTCGACAATCCCGTGGCGCCGTACGAGCTCGTGAAGACGATGCGCGCGTCGATTCTCGTGCTGGGCCCGCTCGTTGCGCGTTTCGGGCATGCGAAGGTGTCGTTGCCGGGCGGCTGCGCGATCGGCGCACGTCCGGTCGATCAGCACATCAAGGGCTTGCAGGCGATGGGCGCCGAGATCAGCATCGAGCACGGCTATATCGAAGCGCGCGCGAAGCGCCTCAAGGGCGCGCGCATCATGACGGATATGATCACCGTCACCGGCACCGAGAACTTGCTGATGGCGGCCGTACTGGCCGACGGCGAGACGGTGCTCGAGAACGCGGCGCGCGAGCCCGAGGTGGGCGATCTCGCGCAATTGCTCGTCAACATGGGTGCCAAAATCGAAGGCATCGGCACCGATCGCCTTGTGATCCAAGGCGTTCAGACGCTGCATGGCGCGCATCATTCGGTGATCCCCGATCGCATCGAAGCCGGCACGTTCTTGTGTGCGGTGGCGGCGGCGGGCGGCGACGTCACGCTGCGCCGCGTGCGTCCGATCACCCTCGAAGCCGTGACCATGAAGCTGCGCGAGGCCGGCGTGACGATCGAGGAAGGCGACGATTGGATTCGCGTGCGGATGGCGCAGCGGCCGAAAGCCGTTTCGTTTAGGACGTCCGAGTACCCCGCGTTCCCGACCGATATGCAGGCGCAGTTCATGGCATTGAACGCAATCGCCGAGGGCACGTCGCAAGTCGTCGAAACGATTTTCGAAAACCGTTTCATGCACGTGCAGGAATTGAATCGGCTCGGCGCCAGTATCACGATCGACGGCAACACGGCGCTCGTGACGGGCGTGCCGCGCTTGTCGGGTGCGACGGTGATGGCGACCGATCTGCGCGCGTCGGCGAGCCTCGTCATCGCCGGGCTGACGGCCGAAGGCGAAACGCTCGTCGATCGCATCTATCACTTGGATCGCGGTTACGACCGCATGGAAGCTAAGCTGACGGCGATCGGCGCGCGCGTGCGTCGCGTGTCGGACCGGCCCGCGCCCGCATCGGAGAATCACGCATGAGTACGCTCGACACCACGCCTCTGACGCTTGCGCTGTCCAAGGGCCGGATCTTCGAAGAGACGATGCCGCTCTTGGCGGCGGCCGGCGTGCACGTGACCGAAGATCCGGAAACGTCGCGCAAGCTGATCCTTCCGACGAGCGCGCCGAACTTGCGCGTCATCATCGTGCGAGCGACCGACGTGCCCACCTACGTCGAATACGGTGCGGCCGATTTCGGCGTGGCGGGCAAGGACGTGCTGCTCGAGCACGGCGGCTCGGGCTTGTATCAGCCGATCGATTTGGATATCGCGCGCTGCCGGATGTCGGTGGCCGTGAAGTCGGGCTTCGACTACGCCAACGCGGTCCGGCAAGGCGCGCGTTTGCGCGTCGCGACGAAGTACGTGCAGACCGCGCGCGAGCATTTCGCGGCCAAGGGCGTGCACGTCGACTTGATCAAGCTGTACGGCTCGATGGAGCTCGCGCCGCTCGTCGGCTTGGCCGATGCGATCGTCGACTTGGTCAGCTCGGGCGGCACGCTGCGCGCGAACGATCTTGTGGAGGTGGAGGAAATCATGCAGATTTCCTCGCGCCTCGTCGTGAACCAGGCGGCGCTGAAATTGAAACGCGCGGCGCTGGCGCCTTTGCTCGATGCATTCGGGCAGGCGTCGCGGCGCGCGCAAGCTAGCGCCTGACGCGCTCCGGGCTCACCGCGCGCAGCGCGCGTTCGGCCCGAGAGGCGCATTACCGAAACGGATACCAGCATGTCACTGACGATTCGCAAACTCGATTCGAGCGCCGAGGGTTTCGCGGCTAAGCTCGCTGCCGTGCTCGCCTTCGAGGCGAGCGAGGACGAAGCGATCGAACGCTCGGTCGCGCAGATCCTGGCCGACGTGAAAGCGCGCGGCGATGCGGCCGTCCTCGAATACACGAACCGCTTCGATCGCGTGTCGGCACAGAGCGTCGCGTCGCTCGAGTTGCCGGCGAGCGAGCTCGAGGCCGCGCTAGATGGGCTCGAGCCGAAGCGCCGTGCGGCGCTCGAAGCCGCGGCGGCGCGCGTGCGCGCCTATCACGAGAAGCAAAAGATCGAATGCGGCAGCCATAGCTGGCAGTACACGGAATCCGACGGCACCGTGCTCGGCCAAAAGGTGACGCCGCTCGATCGCGCCGGCATCTATGTGCCGGGCGGCAAGGCGGCGTATCCGTCGTCGGTGCTCATGAACGCCATTCCGGCGCGGGTAGCCGGCGTGCGCGAGATCGTGATGGTCGTGCCGACGCCCGACGGCGTGCGCAATCCGCTCGTGCTCGCCGCGGCCTTGCTGGGCGGCGTCGATCGCGTTTTCACGATCGGCGGCGCGCAGGCGGTCGGTGCGCTCGCGTACGGCACGCAAACGCTGCCGGCCGTCGATAAGATCTGCGGCCCGGGCAATGCCTACGTGGCGGCAGCTAAGCGGCGCGTATTCGGGACGGTCGGCATCGACATGATCGCCGGCCCCTCGGAAATTCTCGTGCTCTGCGACGGTACGACCGACCCGCGTTGGGTTGCGATGGATCTGTTCTCGCAGGCCGAGCACGACGAGCTGGCCCAATCGATTCTGCTGTGTCCGGACGAGGCGTTCATCGCGCGTGTGCACGATGCGATCAACGAGCTGTTGCCGACGATGCCGCGACGCGACGTGATCGAGCGCTCGCTCGTGGATCGCGGCGCGCTCGTCAAGGTGCGCGACATGGCCGAAGCCTGCGCGATCGCGAACCAGATCGCGCCCGAGCACTTGGAGATTTCGGCGCTCGACCCGCATCACTGGGCGAAGGAAATTCGTCATGCGGGCGCGATCTTCTTGGGGCGCTATACGAGCGAGAGCCTCGGCGACTACTGCGCCGGGCCCAATCACGTGTTGCCGACGTCGCGGACGGCACGCTTTTCGTCGCCGCTCGGCGTCTACGACTTCTTCAAGCGTTCGAGCGTGATCGAAGTGAGTGCCGAGGGCGCGCAAACGCTCGGCGAGATCGCGGCCGAGCTCGCGTACGGCGAAGGCCTGCCGGCGCATGCGCGCAGTGCCGAATACCGGATGAAACAAGGCGGCTGATCATGACGACGAAACCGGAAGACATCATTCGTTCCGACGTCCTGTCGATGACGACCTATGCGGTTGCCGACGCGACGGGCTTCGTGAAGCTGGACGCGATGGAGAACCCGTACCCGCTGCCCGAGCCGCTGGCGGCGCAGTTGGGCGAGGTCCTCGCCGGGGTTGCGCTCAATCGCTACCCCGAGCCGCGCCCGGCTGTGCTCATCGACAAGCTGAAGGCGATCATGGGCGTGCCGGCCGGCGCGGACGTGCTGCTCGGCAACGGTTCGGACGAGCTCATCAGCATGATCGCCGTGGCTTGCGCGAAGCCGGGCGCCAAGCTGCTCGCGCCCGTGCCGGGCTTCGTCATGTATCAAATGTCGGCGAAGTTCGCGCAGCTCGAATTCGTCGGCGTGCCGCATCGCGCCGATCTGACACTCGATATCGAGGCGATGCTCGCCGCCATTGCCGAGCACAAGCCGGCGATCATTTACCTTGCCTACCCGAACAACCCTACGGGCACGCTGTATCCGGACGCAGACATCGAACGGGTGATCGAGCAGGCGAAGGGCAGTCTCGTCGTGATCGACGAGGCCTATCAGCCCTTCGCTCAAAAGAGCTGGATCGGGCGCGTGCTCCAATACGAGAACGTCGTCGTCATGCGTACGGTCTCGAAGCTCGGCCTGGCCGGGATCCGGCTCGGCTACCTCGTCGGCGCGCCCGCGTGGCTCAAGGAGTTCGACAAGGTTCGCCCGCCGTACAACACTAACGTCCTCACGCAGGCGGCAGCCGAATTCATGCTCGATCATGTCGACGTGCTGGAAGGGCAGGCCGCCGAATTGCGGGCCGAACGCGCTAAATTGGCGTCGAGCCTGGCCGCCTTGCCGGGCACGTCGGTGTTTCCGAGTGCGGCCAATTTCCTGCTCGTGCGCGTGCCGGATTCGGACGCGGCGTTCGCCGCGCTACTGAAGGCGAAGGTTTTGGTCAAAAACGTGGGTAAAATGCACCCATTGCTGGCCAATTGTCTGCGTTTGACGGTCGGCGCGCCGAACGAGAACGCGCAAATGCTCGCGGCGCTCGAGCAGGCGCTGAAATAAAAGTTACTTAGAGGTTTTCCATGCGCGTAGCGGAAGTGTTTCGCGATACCAGCGAAACGAAGATCCGTGTCAAGATCGATCTGGACGGCACCGGCCGGCAAAAGCTGGCCACGGGCGTGCCGTTTCTCGACCACATGCTCGATCAGATCGCCCGTCATGGGCTGATCGACCTCGATATCGAGGCGCATGGCGATTTGCACATCGACGACCACCATACCGTCGAAGATACCGGCATCACGCTCGGGATGGCGGTGGCCAAGGCGATCGGGGACAAGAAAGGCATTCGCCGCTACGGCCACGCTTACGTCCCGCTCGACGAGGCGCTCTCGCGCGTCGTCGTCGATTTCTCGGGGCGCCCCGGGCTCGAATTCCACGTGCCGTTCACACGGGCGCGGATCGGCACGTTCGACGTGGACTTGTCGATCGAGTTTTTCCGCGGCTTCGTGAATCACGCGGGCGTGACGCTGCACATCGATAATTTGCGCGGTCTGAACGCGCACCATCAGCTGGAAACGGTGTTCAAGGCATTCGGCCGTGCGTTGCGCATGGCCGTGGAGCTCGACGAGCGCGCGGCGGGGCAGATTCCGTCGACGAAAGGCAGTCTCTAACGCAGGCCCTTCACCGACGGACCGGTTGCCGCGCCTAAAAGACGCGGCGCCGGCTTGCGATGGATCTTCTCAAATCGTTTATTTCACTGCTGGCGCTGATCAATCCCGTCGGCGCCGTGCCGTTCTTCTTGAGCCTCACATCGGAGCACTCCGAGGGGGAGCGGCGGCGCACGATCCGCATTGCATCGATTTCGGTGTTTTGCGTGATCGCGATCACGACGTTGCTCGGCCAGCAGATCATCAGCTTTTTCGGGATTTCGGTCGGTTCGCTCGAGGTCGGCGGCGGCATCATCATGCTGCTGATGGCCGTGAACATGCTGAATGCCCAGATCGGCAACACGCGCGCGACCGCCGAGGAGCGCGACGAGGCCGAATCGAAGAACAGCATCGCGGTGGTGCCGCTCGCGATTCCGCTGCTAACGGGCCCCGGCACGATCAGCACGGTCATCGTCTATTCGGCGAGCGCGTTGCACTGGTACGACCGGATCGGGCTCGTGGCGATCGGCGCGGCGATCGCGGTCATTTGTTTCGGCGCGCTGAGCTTGGCCGATCCGATTGCCCGCTGGGTCGGCCAGACGGGGATCAACATCGGTACGCGTCTCATGGGTTTGATGTTGTCGGCGCTGGCGGTGGAGTTCATCGTCGACGGATTGAAGGCATTGCTGCCTAACTTGCGCTGAAAGGCGCTGCTTGCGATGAAAAAGATAGCGATTGTGGATTACGGGATGGGCAACTTGCGCTCGGTGTACCAAGCGCTGAAGAAGGCCGCACCCGAAACGGACGTGGCGATCGTCGATCGTCCGGAAGGTATTGCCGCGGCCGAGCGCATCGTGCTGCCCGGTCAAGGGGCGATGCCCGACTGCATGCGCTGTCTCGGCGAATCCGGCTTGCAGGACGCCGTACTCGAAGCATCGCGGACGAAGCCGCTCATGGGCGTGTGCGTCGGCGAGCAAATGCTGTTCGACTGGAGCGAAGAAGGCTCGACGCCGGGGCTCGGCTTGCTGCCGGGCAAGGTGATGCGTTTTGCGCTGGAAGGCCAGTTGCAAGACGACGGCTCGCGTTTCAAAGTGCCGCAGATGGGCTGGAATCGCGTGCGCCAAACGCGCGCTCACCCGCTGTGGGCCGGCGTGCCCGACGGTGCGTTCTTCTACTTCGTCCATAGCTACTACGTCGTGCCGGAGCGGCGCGAGGACACGGTGGGCGAGACCGACTACGGCACGACGTTCACGTCGGCCGTTGCGCGCGAAAACATCTTCGCGACTCAGTTTCACCCTGAAAAGAGCGCCGATACCGGGCTGCGCGTCTACCGCAATTTCGTCGACTGGAACCCATGAACGCGATGCGGCCGCCTGCGTGCCATTGTCCTATCCGGGCGGCATACGGGCGGAGCCCCGAAAGACTTGTACTAAACTAAGCGACACGGCTTTTCGACGTCGGGGGCAATAATGCGCCCGGCGCCGGCTGCCGCCGACATTCAACCTCCCAGACTTCACGCGATTGCTATGCTGCTGATTCCCGCCATCGACCTCAAGGACGGTCAGTGTGTGCGCCTTAAACAAGGCGATATGGACCAGGCGACGATATTTTCCGAGGACCCCGCGGCAATGGCCCGGCATTGGGTCGAACGCGGCGCGCGTCGGCTGCACCTCGTCGACTTGAACGGGGCGTTCGCCGGTAAGCCGAGGAACGAAGACGCGATCCGCGCCATCATCGAGGAAGTCGGCAACGAAATCCCCGTGCAGCTCGGCGGCGGTATCCGCGATCTGGAAACGATCGAACGCTACCTGGACGACGGCCTGTCCTACGTCATCATCGGCACCGCCGCGGTGAAGAACCCGGGCTTCTTGCAAGATGCCTGTACGGCGTTCGGCGGCCATATCATCGTCGGACTCGATGCGAAGGACGGCAAGGTGGCGACGGATGGCTGGAGCAAGCTGACGGGCCACGAAGTCGTCGATTTGGCCCAAAAGTTCGAGGACTATGGCTGCGAGTCGATCATCTACACCGACATCGGCCGCGACGGCATGTTGCAGGGCATCAATATCGAGGCGACCGTGCGCCTGGCTCGCGCGGTGAAGATTCCCGTGATCGCGAGCGGCGGTCTGTCCAATTTGGCCGATATCGATGCGCTTTGCGAGGTGGAAGGCGAAGGCATCGAGGGGGTCATCTGCGGTCGTGCGATCTACTCGGGCGATCTCGATTTCGCTGCGGCGCAAACGCGCGCCGATGCCCTTCGCGAATCGGACGACGCCTAAGCCTTAAGTCTCGCGCTCGGCCGCTCCGGCGCCGCCGGCCAGACGGCCGAGGGCGCCTGCCACGGCATTATGCTGGCTGCGTAGCAAGCAGACAGCTCACTTAGCGGCATTTGCACCATCATGGCTCTAGCTAAACGCATCATCCCCTGTCTGGACGTGACCGCCGGGCGCGTCGTCAAAGGCGTCAACTTCGTGGAGTTGCGCGATGCGGGCGATCCCGTCGAGATCGCACGCCGCTACGACGAGCAAGGTGCCGACGAACTGACGTTTCTCGATATCACGGCCACCTCCGACCAGCGCGACCTGATTTTGCCGATCATCGAGGCGGTTGCCGCGCAAGTGTTCATTCCGTTGACGGTGGGCGGCGGCGTACGCGCCCCCGAAGACGTGCGGCGGCTGCTCAATGCGGGCGCGGATAAGGTCAGCATGAACTCGTCGGCCGTCGCGCGGCCCGAACTCGTGCGCGAAGCCTCGCAGCGCTACGGCTCGCAGTGCATCGTCGTCGCGATCGACGCCAAGCGCGTCTCCGCCGAGGGCGAGCCGGCGCGCTGGGAAGTGTTCACGCACGGCGGACGTAAGGCGACCGGGCTCGATGCGGTGCAGTGGGCCAAGCAGATGGCCGAGTACGGCGCGGGCGAAATCTTGCTGACGAGTATGGATCGCGACGGCACGAAAAGCGGGTTCGATCTCGCGCTCACGCGCGCGGTGTCCGATGCCGTTCCCGTGCCCGTGATCGCCTCCGGCGGCGTCGGTTCGCTCAAGGACCTGGCCGACGGCATTGTCGAAGGCCACGCCGATGCCGTATTGGCCGCGAGCATTTTCCACTACGGCGAGCATACGGTCGGCGAAGCCAAGCGCTTCATGGCCGAGCGCGGCATCTCGGTAAGGCAATGAACATGAACGCTCCGGCGGAACAACCCTGGCTCGACAAGGTTCAGTGGGACGCGAATGGGCTTGTGCCCGTCATCGCGCAGGAAGCGACCACGGGCGACGTGCTGATGTTCGCCTGGATGAATCGCGAGGCGTTGGCCAAGACGATCGAGACGGGCCGCGCCGTGTATTTTTCGCGCTCGCGCCAGCGCTTGTGGTTCAAGGGCGAGGAGTCCGGCCACGTGCAGCATGTGCGCGAAGTGCGGCTCGACTGCGACGAGGACGTCGTCCTGCTCAAGATCGAGCAAGTGTCGGGTATCGCCTGCCATACCGGGCGCCACTCCTGTTTTTTCCAGAAATTCGAAGGCACGGTGGACGAGGGCGACTGGGTTGCCGTCGAGCCCGTGTTGAAAGACCCTGAGCAGATCTACCGATGACGCAATCCAGCCAAACCACGCAAACGACGGCCGTAACGACGCAAGACACGCTGCTGCGCTTGGCCGCCGTAATCGACGGCCGCAAAGGCGGCGATCCCGAGGTTTCGTACGTCTCGCGCCTTTTTCATAAGGGCGACGACGCGATTTTGAAAAAGATCGGCGAAGAGGCGACGGAAGTGGTCCTCGCGGCGAAGGACGTGCGGCAAGGCGGCGCGCCGTCCGCGCTCGTCGGCGAAGTGGCCGATCTGTGGTTTCACTGCCTCGTCATGCTGTCGCACTACGATCTGAGCCCCGCCGACGTGATCGGCGAACTCGAACGGCGCGAAGGGCTGTCGGGCATCGAGGAAAAGGCGATGCGCAAGCGTCGCGAGCGCGAGGAAAACGGCGGCTGAAAACGTCGCCGCGCGCGAGTATTGCACGCAAGCCAAGGAGAGTGCCGATGGAAGACCGACCGGGAAGCCCCGTCCTTTACCCGACCCCCGAGGCGGGGCGGGATTTGCGTACGCTCACTCACATCCTTTATGGGCTCTTCGCGCTGCACTGGTTCACGGGCGGCATCTCGATCGTCGTCGCGATCATCCTCGCCTATCTGAAACGGGACGACGCGGTGGGCACGCCGTACGAGACGCATATCACCTGGCTCATTCGCTCGTTTTGGACGGGCTTGGTCGGCTACGCGATCGGTGTGCCGCTCGTATTCGTCGGCATCGGTTTCGTCGTGTTGGCGGCAGTCAGTATTTGGATGCTGTACCGTATCGTGAAGGGCTGGCTGTACCTGTATGAAAACAAGCCGCTCGAGCCGCGTGCGTGGTTTTGACGCACGCCGCGCATTCGCATCGTCACCAGGAATACCATGAGTCACGACAACTGCATTTTTTGCAAGATTGCCTCGGGCGACATCCCGAGCACCAAGGTTCACGAGGATGAGGACTTCGTCGCGTTCAAGGATATTCACCCGGCGGCGGACACGCACGTCCTCGTCATTCCCCGAAAACACGTCGAAACGCTCTCCAATTGCACCGAAAGCGATGCGCCGCTGCTTGGTAAAATGATGGTACTAGTGGCGCGCCTGGCCGATGAGCTCGGTTGCGCTTACACCGGCGGCGATACGGGGTTTCGCACGGTCATCAATACGGGGCCGGGCGGAGGGCAAGAGGTCTATCACTTGCATGCGCACATCCTTGCCGGTCCGCGTCCTTGGAAGCGGATGGGATAAGCGCAGCCGTATCGATCGACAGGGAGCGTTCGCGCTCCAATTACGGTCGCAAGGCCGGTATTGTTGCCGTCGCATAGCGCGCCGGCGAGGCTCTGGAGATTTCTCATGGGTTCATTCAGCATTTGGCACTGGTTGATCGTGCTTCTGATCGTGGCGCTCGTATTCGGTACGAAGCGTCTGCGCAGTATCGGCAGCGACCTCGGCAGCGCGGTTAAAGGCTTCAAAGAGGGCATGAAAGACGCCGATTCGCCGTCCGCTCCGGCGTCCAACGAATCCGATCGGCGCGAATTGCCGCGCGCCAACACGATCGACGTCGAAGCGAAGGAAAAGACGCGCTCGAACGACTACCGCTAAAGGCAGGTTGCGCGGCACGCCCGAGGCTGCCGCGGCGTTTGCTGCCGCCCCCATCCCCTTGCACAAACCAACGATAACGGACGACTAGGCCACCTCCATGCTCGATCTCGGACTCACGAAGATGGCGCTGATCGGCGTGGTGGCGCTGGTCGTGCTCGGCCCCGAACGCTTGCCGCGCGTCGCCCGTACGGCGGGCGCGTTGTTCGGCCGTGCCCAGCGCTATATCAATGACGTGAAGGCGGAAGTGACGCGGGAGATCGAACTCGACGAACTGCGCCGGATGAAGACCGAGTTCGAATCGGCCGCGCGCAACGTCGAAACCTCGATTCACGACAATCTGCGCAAGCACGAAACCGAGTTGAACGACGCTTTCAGGGCCGGTACGTCCGTCTCGCCGAGCATCGCCGGTTCGGGGGCGGCCGAGGATGCCGCGTCGAGCGCAACCGGCGCGTCCTCGGGGACGAGTTCCCCCTGGCGTACGACGGCTCCCCCCATGGTCAAACGCGTGAGCTGGCGGACGAAGCGCTCGGCCGCGCCGGTCTGGTACAAGCGATCCGTGGGGCGTCGCACGCACGTGCAATCGGGTGCGGCCCGCGTGGCACGGCATACGCCCGCGAGCCTGCGTAAGCAGCGGCGCTTTCTTTGACGCCGTCCATGAGAGTGCACAGTTCGGCGCTGATCATCGACGGCTTCCCACTTCCGATTATTCGACGCTACGCGCGTCGATCTCCTTAAGAGGGCCGGTGTGAGCGACCCCCAGCAAACGCAAGACGAAGGCACCGAAGAGTCGTTCATCTCGCATCTCGTCGAGTTGCGCGATCGGATCATCAAGGCGGGTTCGGCCGTCATCATCGTTTTTCTCGGCCTGGTCTATTGGGCAACCGACATCTTCAGGGTGCTCGCGCGCCCGTTGATGGAGAACTTGCCGAAAGGCGGGCGGATGATCGTCACGGACGTCACCGGCTCCTTTTTCGTGCCCGTGAAGGTGACGATGCTCGTGGCGCTCGTGATTGCGCTGCCGTTCGTGCTTTACCAAATCTGGGCGTTCGTCGCCCCGGGGCTCTATCAGCACGAGAAAAAGCTCGTCGCGCCGCTCGTCGGCAGCAGCTACGTCCTATTCCTGTGCGGGATGTCCTTCGCGTATTTCGTGGTGTTTCCGACGATCTTTCGCGTGATGGCGCACTACAACGCGCCGTTGAACGTCCAGATGTCCACCGACATCGATAACTACTTAAGTTTCGTCCTATCGATGTTCCTCGCGTTCGGCGTGACGTTCGAGGTGCCGATCATCGTGGTCTTGCTCGTGCGAATGGGCGTGGTGACGCTCAAGAAGCTGCGCAGCATTCGACCGTACATCGTGGTCGGCGCGTTCGTGGTGGCGGCTGTCGTCACGCCGCCAGACGTCTTTTCGCAGCTCATTCTCGCGCTGCCGCTGATCATTCTCTACGAAGCCGGAATCATCGCGGCGCGACTGATCGTGGGCAAGGATCGCCCCGTGATCGAGGAAGAGGGCGCGGCGGGCTAAGGCCCCTAAAGCCCCTAAAGCCCCTAAGGCCCCTAAGGCCCCTAAGGCCCGGCCCCAAAACCCCGCGTCTGCCGGCCCGGCGCGAAGTCGTTCGCGCCGGCGCCTCTCGTTTCCTCCGCTATCCCTGCTGCTATTCCTGCTGCTGCGAGTCGCTGCCGTCGTCCTGGTTGTTGTCGGGCTGCTTCGGCGGCGGCGGCCGCTTGCCGATCGTCACGACGACATCCATCTCCTTTTTCTTGCGCATCAGCGTCACCTTGGCTTGCGTGCCGGGTTTGATCTGCGCGATGACGTTCAAGAGCCGCGTCGTATCTGTAATGTCCTCGCCGTTCACGTCGAGCAAGACGTCGCCGGGCTTGATGCCCGCCTTGTCGGCCGGGCCGCCTTGCAAGACGCCCGCGACGATCGTGCCGCGCTGTTCGAGCCCGAACGACTGGGCGATCGCGGGCGTGATGTCTTGCGGTTCCACGCCGATCCAGCCGCGTGTGACCGAGCCCGTCGTGATGATGCTTTCGAGGACGCTGCGCGCCGTCGATACCGGGATCGCGAAGCCGATGCCGAGCGAGCCGCCCGAGCGCGAATAGATGGCCGTATTGATCCCGAGCAGATTGCCGTTGACGTCCACGAGTGCGCCGCCCGAATTGCCGGGGTTGATCGGCGCGTCCGTTTGGATGAAGTTCTCGAACGTGTTGATACCGAGGTGATTGCGCCCCAGCGCGCTAATGATGCCCATGGTGACCGTTTGGCCTACGCCGAACGGGTTGCCGATGGCGAGCACGATATCGCCCACGCGGACTTGGTCCATGCGGCCGAGCGTGATCGAGGGCAGGCTCGTCATGTTGATCTTGAGCACGGCCAGATCGGTTTCGGGATCGACGCCGATCACCTTCGCGTTCGTGCGGCGGCCGTCCGCCAGGGCGACCTCGATTTCATCCGCCCCGTCCACGACATGTTCGTTCGTTAGAATGTAGCCCTCTGGGCTCACGATCACGCCCGAGCCGAGGTTCGTCGCGGTTTCGTCCTCGGGCTGTTGTCCCTGCTGCTGATTCTTGGGATTGCCGAAGAAGTAACGAAACAGCGGATCTTTCGCATGCGGGTTGGGCGGCGTTGCGCCCGCCTTGCCGGAGAACACGTTCACGACGGCCGGCATGGCTTTTTGCGCAGCATCGGCGTACGAGGTGGTGGCCGGCCCCGAACCTGCGCCCGGTGCGACCTCGCGCAGAGCAACGATCGGAGAGGCGAGCTGTTTGCCGAACTGCCCTTGATGCTGTAGCCATTGCGGCTTGAGCGTCACCACGATGAACAGAACCGCGAGCAGAACCGTCACCGCTTGGGCGAAGAGCAACCAGAAGCGTCTAAGCATTTGAAGAATCGAGGTTTCTATGGATCGGATCGAACTTGAATTGTACTTGAACGACATGCTCGACATTGGTCGGTTCAAGGACTACAGCCCGAACGGCTTGCAAGTGGAGGGCCGGCGGCGCATCGAAAAGATAGCGACAGGCGTCACTGCGTCGCTCGCTTTTCTGCAAGCGGCTACCGATTGGGGGGCCGATGCCGTCCTCGTCCATCACGGCTACTTCTGGCGTAACGAGGCGCCGCAGATCACGGGCCGCAAATTTCGGCGGATCAAGCAACTCGTCGATCACGAGATCAACCTGTTCGCCTACCACCTGCCGCTCGACGATCACCCCGAAGTCGGCAACAACGCGCAGCTCGGGGCACGGCTCGGCCTGATCGGCGATGCGCGGTTCGGGCCCGATTCCTTGGGCTGGATGACGACGCTGCCGATGCCGGTCACGCTCGCGCACTTCGCGGCCCAGGTGGAGCAAACGCTGGGGCGCACCCCGCTCATCCTCGGCGATCCCGATGTCGAGTTGCGGCGTATCGCCTGGTGCACGGGCGGAGCGCAAGGCTGGTTCGAGGCCGCGATCGATGCCGGCGCCGACGTGTACTTGACGGGCGAGATCTCCGAGCAGACGACGCATATCGCGGCCGAAAGCGGCGTGGCTTACCTTGCTGCGGGGCATCATGCGACGGAGCGATACGGGGTCCAGGCGCTGGGTACCCACCTGTCGGAGCGCTTCGATATTGAGCATTTATTTATCGATATCGATAATCCGGTGTGACGCAGTGCCGCAATTATCGGAAATGGCGCGGCAATTGCGCGACCGCTTTTTGCGTTTTGAATGACGCAGATCATGGGTAACGCAATAAGCATGCCGATAAATGAAATGCTTAACGAGGAAAAAGACTGGAAATACCGGTCTGGGATGCGGGGAAACCCTTAAGAATCAACGCTTCGCACGGTTTTTGTCGGACGGCTCTTGTAAATGCCGACTCCATTCGCGCAAACTAGCGGCGGTGGCAAAAAGCGGTGACGGAAAAATCCAACTTAGAAGTGGGGCGTGTGATGCGAGATAAAGAAGAGGAACGCGTCGACGGCAGCCGCCGTACCTGGCTGATTGCGACGACCGTAATGGGCGGCGTGGGAGGGGTTGCCGCGGTAGTACCTTTCGTGGACTCCTTAGAGCCATCGGCGAAAGCTAAAGCGGCCGGCGCGCCGGTCGAAGTGGATATCAGCGGATTGCAGCCGGGACAGCTGATGACGGTGGCCTGGCGCGGCAAGCCGGTTTGGATTCTGAACCGCACGCCGGACATGATGGCCGACGTGAAGAAGGCCGATCCCGATGTCGTCGATCCGCAGTCGAAGAATCCGTTTTCGATGCCGATGCCGAAGTACTGCCAGAACGAGTATCGGTCGCGCGCGGATCATCAGAACATTCTTGTCGTCGTCGCGGTGTGCACGCACCTGGGCTGCACGCCGACGCCGCGGTTCACCCCCGGCCCTCAAGCCAACCTTCCCGATAGCTGGCCTGGCGGCTTCCTATGCCCCTGCCACGGCTCGACCTACGATCTCGACGGCCGCGTCTTCAAGGACAAGCCCGCGCCGCAGAACCTCGACGTTCCCCGCTACATGTTCACCTCGTCGACGACGATCGTGATCGGCAAAGACGAAGAAGGAGAGGCGTAAATGGCGACAACGGAAAAGCAGGTGGAAACGACGGGGCTAGCCGGGTGGATCGACCGGCGCTTCCCGATGACGTCGACGTGGAAGGCGCATCTGTCGGAGTATTACGCTCCGAAGAACTTCAACTTCTGGTACTTCTTCGGTTCGCTCGCGCTGCTCGTGCTTGTGAACCAAATCGTCACGGGCATCTTCCTGACGATGAACTACAAGCCCGACTCGCAGCTTGCGTTCGCGTCGGTCGAGTACATCATGCGCGAGGTGCCGTGGGGCTGGCTGATTCGCTACATGCACTCCACGGGCGCGTCGATGTTTTTCGTCGTCGTGTATCTGCATATGTTCCGCGGCCTCATGTACGGCTCGTATCGCAAGCCGCGCGAGCTCGTTTGGATCTTCGGCTGCGCGATCTTTCTGTGCTTGATGGCCGAAGCGTTCTTCGGCTACCTGTTGCCTTGGGGCCAGATGTCGTACTGGGGCGCGCAGGTGATCGTGAATTTGTTCTCGGCAATCCCGTTCGTCGGCCCGGATCTGTCGCTGTGGATTCGCGGCGACTACGTGGTTTCGGACATCACGCTCAATCGCTTCTTCGCGTTCCACGTGATCGCCATTCCGCTTGTACTGCTGGGGCTCGTCTTCGTGCACTTGATCGCGCTGCACGAAGTGGGATCGAACAACCCCGACGGTATCGAGATCAAGGCCAAGAAGGACGCGAACGGCAAGCCGCTCGACGGCATTCCGTTCCATCCGTATTACTCGGTGCACGACTTTTTCGGCGTGTCGATTTTCTTGATGGTGTTTGCCGCGATTCTGTTCTTCGCACCGGAGATGGGCGGTTACTTCCTCGAGCAGAACAACTTCGTCCCGGCCAACCCGTTGCAGACGCCGCCCGAAATTGCGCCCGTGTGGTACTTCACGGCCTTCTACGCGATGCTGCGCGCGACGACCGACCCGTTCAAGATCGTGCTGATGATCGTCGTCGGCTTGCTGGGGTTGCTCGCGCTCGCCCGGGCGCGTGGCAAGTGGCGGATCGGATTGCCGGTCCTGGCTGCGTTGCTGATCGTGTTCATGGCGGTCACCGAAGCGAAGTTCTGGGGCGTCGTGGTGATGGGCTCGGCGGTGATTTCGCTGTTCTTCTTGCCGTGGCTCGATCGGAGCCCGGTGAAGTCGATTCGCTACCGGCCGTTCTTCCATAAGGTGCTCTACGCGATCTTCGTACTGGCGTTCTTGACGCTGGCGTTTTTGGGGACAAAGCCGCCCTCGCCGGCGGCGACGCTGATTGCTCAGATCTGCGCGTTGATCTACTTCGCGTTCTTCCTGGGCATGCCGTTCTGGACCCGGCTGGGGACGTTCAAACAGCCGCCCGAGCGTGTTCGGTACAAGCCCCATTAACCGCGAGCGAGGACACTAGAATATGAAAACTTGGCTGAGCAAGCTCGCGCGTATCGGCGGTGCGAGCGTGGCGCTGACGTTGGCCGTGGCGATGGGGCCGGCCCATGCGGAAGAGGGTTTTGCGCTCGATCGTGCGCCCAATAACACGCACGACATCGCATCGTTGCAGCATGGCGCCCAATTGTTTGTAAACTATTGCTTGAACTGCCACAGCGCGAACCTCGTGCGGTACAGCTCGCTGGAGCAGATCGGCATTTCCCAAAAGGAAATCGAGCAGAATCTGCTGTTCACCACCGACAAAGTGGGCAATACGATGACGGTGGCGATGCGCCCGGACGACGCAAAGACGTGGTTCGGCGTGACGCCGCCGGATTTGTCGGTGGAGGCGAGGGCGCGCGGAAGCGATTGGTTGTATACGTACTTGCGTAGCTTCTACCGCGACGATACGCGGCCGACGGGTTGGAACAATATGGTGTTCAACAACGTCGGCATGCCGAACGTGCTGTGGCAATTGCAGGGTATGCGTACGGCCAAATTCGACGACGTGAAGGACCCCGAGACGGGACAGACGACGCACGAGTTTCAGGGCTTCGAAATCGTAAAACCGGGGACGATGTCTCGGGTAGATTATGATTCTGCCGTGGCGGATCTGGTCGCGTACCTGACTTGGATGTCCGAGCCGACCCAGCAGACGCGCCGACAGCTCGGTGTGTTCGTGCTGATCTTCCTGGGCGTACTGACGTTTTTCGCCTGGCGGCTCAACGCGGCTTACTGGAAAGACGTCCAATAAACACGCCGTAACACGGTGTGGGGCCGGCGCAAGGGAGCGCCCGCTTGACGAGCGGGCGCTCCGGCGCGCTGGCCCTTCAGCTTTTTGAGGAAACTTTAGACATGATGGTTTTGTATTCCGGCACAACTTGCCCGTTTTCCCAGCGTTGCCGGCTGGTGTTGTTCGAAAAGGGCATGGACTTCGAGATTCGCGACGTCGACCTGTTCAACAAGCCGGAAGACATCGCCGTAATGAATCCGTACGGTCAGGTGCCGATCTTGGTCGAGCGCGATCTGATCTTGTACGAATCGAACATCATCAACGAGTACATCGACGAGCGCTTCCCGCATCCGCAGTTGATGCCGGCCGATCCGGTGCAGCGTGCGCGTGCGCGTTTGTTCTTGCTGAACTTCGAGAAGGAGCTGTTCGTTCACGTCGGCACGCTCGAGAACGAGAAGGGTAAGGCTGCCGAGAAGAATCACGAGAAGGCGCGTTTGGCGATTCGCGATCGCTTGACGCAATTGGCGCCGATCTTCTTGAAGAACAAGTACATGCTCGGCGAAGAGTTCTCGATGCTCGACGTGGCGATCGCGCCGCTGTTGTGGCGTCTGGATCACTACGGCATCGAGTTGTCGAAAAATGCGGCGCCGCTGATGAAGTACGCCGAGCGTATCTTCAGCCGGCCGGCGTATATCGAGGCGCTGACGCCCTCGGAAAAGGTCATGCGTCGGTAAGTCGAGTCCTGGCGTGCCGCTCGCTTGCCTGATCGCCAGGTGTATGAGCGGCGTGCCGGACCTCGTATGAGGACAGTTGATGCAAGAAATTTCGACTAAGCCTTATCTGCTACGTGCGTTGTACGAGTGGTGCACGGACAACGGCTACACGCCGCACATTGCCGTGCGCGTGGACCAGAGCACGCGCGTGCCGCGTCAGTTCGTGCACAACGACGAGATCGTGCTCAACATCAGCTTCGAGGCGACGAGCCAGTTGCAGATGGGCAATGAGTGGATCGAGTTCAGCGCGCGGTTCTCGGGCAAGGTGCATAAGATCGAAGTGCAGGTAGCGAATGTGCTGGCGATCTATGCGCGCGAGAACGGGCAGGGCATGGCGTTCCCGGTTGAGCCTGCGACGGGTGCCGCGCAAAGCGGGCCGGTGGCGAGCAGCGAAGTGTTGGAGGCTGGCGAGGCGCCGGGCGATACGGTTGCGCGCGATAGCGGCCCGCGTGCTGCGCCTGAGGTATCGGGCGAGGGCGGACGCCCGCGTACAGATGACGACGGCGGCAAAGGCGGCGGCGGTAAAGGCCACCTCAAAGTTGTGAAATGAAGTACAATCGCGGCCTCACGCCGGCTTAGCTCATCTGGTAGAGCAGTTGATTTGTAATCATCAGGTGGCGGGTTCGAGTCCTGCAGCCGGCACCATATGCTTCTCCGACGACCTCCGCAGTCGTCCGAAAACCCCGCTAGAGTCCTTGATTCTGCGGGGTTTTTTGTTGTCCTACGCCGTTTAGGGTCCGAAGGAATCCAATTAAGTCCGAAAGGCTTGCTGGTATATTCGTTGGTATCTTGCTGATCCCTGTTGGTACTAACGAAATGAACCTTTCAGACCTCGCGATTCGCAACGCCAAGCCTCAAGACAAGCCGTACAAGCTGACGGACGGCGATGGCATGTTCCTGTTGGTCCAGCCGAACGGCGGGAAGTATTGGCGGCTCGCTTACCGCTATCTGGGAAAGCAGAAAACCTTGGCCTTGGGCGTCTACCCCGAGGTTAGTCTCGCCCTCGCCCGTCAGCGGCGAGCAGAGGCGCGCGAGCAGTTGGCAAAGGGATCAGATCCGGGCGAGGCGAAGAAGGCCGATAGGCGAGCAGCGCATTTGGCGGCTGACAATTCATTCGAAGTTGTGGCGCTGGCTTGGTTGGAGGAGCGCCGACCGTACGTTGAGGCTCGGCAGCATGAGCGGACGTTGGTGCGGTTGCAGAGCGACGTGTTCCCTTGGCTCGGGAAGCGTCCGATTGCGGAGATTGATGCGCCCGAAATTCTGGCTGTGCTGAAACGCATCGATAGCCGTGGCGCTCGATTTACTGCACACCGTGTTCGCAGCGAAATCGGCCGGGTCTTCGTCTACGGAATCAAGGAAGGGCATTGCAAGGGTAACCCTGCGGCGAGCCTTGTGAAGGCCATCCCTCCAGCGCAGACGACCCACTTCGCGTCGATTACAGATCCGGCAAGGGTGGGAGAAATGTTGCGGGCATTCGACGGCTTTTCCGGCACGTTCACCGTGCTCTGTGCGCTCAAGCTTGCGCCGATGCTGTTCGTGCGCCCTGGGGAGCTACGCAAGGCGGAATGGGCCCAGTTCGATCTTGAGAAAGCGGAATGGCGTTATCTGGTGACGAAGACCAAGACGGAGCACTTGGTGCCGCTGGCCACACAGGCCGTCAAGATTCTGAAGGAACTGTAGGCCGTGACCGGCAGCGGCCAGTACGTGTTTCCGGGCGCTCGTTCCCGGCAGCGTCCGATGAGCGATGCTGCGATCAACGCTGCGCTGCGTCGCTTGGGTTACGACACACGCACGGAGATCACTGGGCACGGGTTTCGTGCAATGGCCCGGACGATTTTGCACGAAGAGCTGGAGCAGAAGCCGGAAGTGATCGAGCACCAGCTAGCGCATACGGTACCCGACACGCTGGGCAGAGCTTACAACCGGACGAAGTTCATCAAAGAACGATGTACGATGATGCAGAAATGGGCCGACTATCTGGACCAGCTCAAGATTGGCGCGAAGGTCATTCCGATGGTGGCCGCAATCGGCTAAGTTCGAGATAGAAGGCTTCAGGGACGTGCGGTTCTTGCCGATACAGGATAGATTGCGCTCTCGATCTTGAGATGCGTTTTATCTACCGTGACACATGGCCATTCCCGCATGATTGCGCATATCGACCTGCCGCTTGACGACCCGATTGACTGTTGGCTACTCGTGCGCGAGATTGCCCGCGCCGCAGTGCCGGACCTCAATCCACGGGCCGCTGGCATGGAATGCATCGTCGCAAAGAAGCCGTTGGCCCTAGGCGTAGTAGGTATCGGTGACTTGCAGTTTGTTGAGCGGGGGTTGACCGATGACGATCGTGCGTATCTCCTGCGCGTCCTGCCGGGCCTACCTGCGCTCCAGATCCCGTACTCGGGCGACGTTGCCGAAGTGTTTCTACAGGCATTCCGAGCGCTGCCGGATCGCCCCGCCTGGGAGCCAGTGCTGCTAGATGAGTCTCGGTACCTCCGAGAGCACGACAGGATCATCACCGAACGGTGGACCGTGGCCAGCGAACATCTGCGCGTACTTCAGAATTGGCTTGATACAGGTCGCATCAGAGCGTTTCGCGGAAAGCATCTGCCGGCTAGCGAAATGCTCGTTGGCACGCTGATTCCGCGTCGGGACGTCCTCGTATATCTGAACTACTGGGACATCGCCTACTCCGCAAAAGAACCGGTCGAAGCTTCAACTGTGTACGAAGCTGTACCGACCAAAGGCGTTGCCGCGAGCGAAATGGAGACGCCGGCGGACGTGACCGTCGCTGATGCCAAACCGGCGTCGCGATCAACTCGAACAGCCCGCCGGGTTCCAGCACAATCGGAAGTAGTCGAGGAAGTGCCTGTTGAGCAAGCCGTTACCCCAGCCCAGGCGATCCCAGCCGGCCCGCTACTCAGCATCAAAGATGTTAGTGAGCGCACCGGGATCCGCGAATCGATGCTGCACGAGCGCATGCGTTCTGGATCCAAATATTACGATCCGACGTTCCCGAGGAAGATCAAGCTCGGCGAAAAGACCGTTCGCTATTCTGAAGCGGAACTCAACGCCTGGCTTCAGGCGCGTTTGTCTGCGACCTCGGGCAAGTCCCTATCGGCCTCCCTCGGAGCGGCTTGACGCTGTTAAGACGGCTGCTGGAACTCCCGTTTCGGGATACCTTGGGCGCCGGGAGGGGGGACGGGTGATTGCTCTGCTGGCATGCCATATTTGTCCGCGAAGTAGATCAATTGTTCCAGAACTTTTGTGCGCGACAGGCCGGCCTTTTTCGCCACGTTCTCCAAGCTTTTGATCGTTGTCTCAGGCAGGACGAAATTTCGTTGGCGAACTTTCGCCTTTTCCAATCTCTTTCGATATACCTTCTGGCTCCAGAGTTTCTTGACGTGATCAATATGGCTCTTTTTTTCGTAGCTTGATATCTGGAGAAAATCGAAGTAAGACTTGATTTCAGTGCCGCTGGAGAACTTGTCCGGGCCAAATCCGAGGTATCCCATCATGCGAGGGGCGAGACTTTGAAAGGCGAATTCGCAGCGTTCGAATTCTTCGTCGTCAAACCAGTTCAAGTATGAAGTGGTTTTAAGGTTTTCCAGCCAAATTCTACGAAGTTGTTCGAGATACCCTTTTTTGACGTGCAAGGGAACTGTGGCGACATCAAGTAAGCAAATAAAATAATCCCGATCTCCAAGTCTGGCGCGCGCATCTGGAATTCCGAAATTCAATGCTCGTTGAATTTGTTCGATTAGCCAACGCAGTTGGCGAATATCGTTTTCAATCCACGCAAAATCATCTTGTGAATTAAAGATCTTCTCTATCTTGAGTGGGTTGATAGCTGCATTGTTCCTCGATAGCAGCTGATACATTTCGCCAAATTGACCTTCTTCCGTAAATGAGGATGGCGTTATTGACATGGGCACGACTCGTTCGCCCGGATACGTGTCCAGTCGGTTAGGCCTAACGGTCGGAAAGAACTTCAGGCATATCCAAAGCCAATTACGCTCGCGCGGCGAGAGGTGTCCTTGCCAGAGCTTTTCAACCACGTCCCATGACTCGTCCCTAACCATAGTTCAATCCTATCGATGATCGTTTGATGATCTGCAAGCTGAAGCACCAGTAGCTTCCTAGAGGTATTTTAGAACATTTCAGGATGCGATACAGAGGCGTTGATGATCATCTCTAGAGGTATTGAAGCTCATGGGATGAGCTGATAACCGTGATTTCATGGCTTGGTTGGCCCGTATGTCGGGTGAGGGGCATGTGTGTACGAACCAACATCGGGATGAAGCGGAGCGGATGCTGCCCCAAGCGACGGTCTAGGTATGACGCAGGCGAGATCGGCACCGACTGGCCGACTCTGGGTACGGAGATTCCCGTTGTGCTGCCGCGATCCGATCTTTAGGCTCTTGCGATCTCCGAGCTTTCCTCTTATCCGTCAGCGGTCCCGATCCTTCGGCCATCGATCAATGTTCGTACTCTGCATGAAAGTCCGGAATCCGCCTGTTGGTATTACGCCGGTGTGATTGATATGCCGGATAAGTCCGTAATCTCGTATGGTGGAATTGCGTGATCATTAGGTGTTTTCTCCCGAAAAGGTGGCGAATCTTCCGGTTCGGTCCGCTGTTTTTGGGTATTGAAAGACCCGTTGCGCCCTATACTAAGATAGTCTTTTGAAGGGGATAAATAACCAGTAAAGAAGAATGGATGAGAGAGGCATCAAACATCAGGTCACTCAAGTGATCTGATTGTAAATAAATAAGCAAACAACAATACACAGACAAACAGCATGGATGGTCATATGTCAGGGATGACATATCGAGGCGGTGGTATGCGATAAGCGGACCATTTGGTGCAATCTGCCTTATGCGAGAAGTGCTGATTGTAAGAATGAAGAGGGTTTAAATTACATTGTCCGTTTATCCCTTGAGTACAACGAAAGGGATCGTGATGAACAAGATTTTAAATGGCCAGAATATCAACTGCATAGGAGTTTCGGAGGGCATCGGCGGCGACCGGTATGCCGGTTTCTCCGATCCCCTGAGCGCATGCTGGCAGCTAGGTCCGGATTCGTACCGGGTCGCGTTTGGTGATCTGGTCGCGTTTATGAACGGTGTGCTGTATACCGATCAATTGCCATTCCGGATTGATGTTGAGAGTGGCCGAAAGGAAGCAATACCGGTGGTAGTCGAGGGCAGGCGGGGCTTGGCAGGGTTCTTTCAGGACTTTACTCTGCTGATGCGCGTGTACTACCCCGAGTGGACCTATAGTCCGGACCTCGCCCTGTTCTTCGACTGCTACCTGCGCCATCCGGAGTTCGGGGACTGGCCTTCGTGCTTCCCGAAGCGCGGGCTTGCCAATGAGAAGATCGCAGCAGAGGCTTATAACGAGTTCATAGCCGAGTTGCGGTATGAGGCGAGGAGCCGCAAGGTTCGACGCAAGCTGAAGAAGTGGAAGAATGGGTTAGTAGCCCAGGAGAGGTCAATCCGCAAGAAGCTCTATCTGGCGACACAGGGACAAGGGCGGTTGATTCCCCTTCGTATGGAATTCTTCTACGCGGAGTCAGCAGCGGTGATCGAGGACGCACTGCCTCGTTTCAATTGGCACCCGGAACCGCACGGCACGTGGTCCCGTGTGCCTTATCGTTTCGGGAGTGATGTATGGGCGCCCGAAGCCCGGCCGAGGATCGATGCGGGGCTAGCCATGCAACACCGGGAACGGTTCTTCGACAATCAGCGTGGCGTCGATGCTACGCTGTTCGACGCAATGGTCGTTTATATCACCAAGATGGAGAACGGTGGTCAGCATCGCGCTAACCATTTTCATGTGCTGTTTTTGTTCGAAGCCCAGAGACTGAAGAAATCGGACCTCGATCGCCTGAGAAATCTTGCCGCTGACCGATGGCGGCGTGTCACGGGCGGTCTGGGCCTTTCGTTTGACTGTCGTGACCGCAGTGACGTGGAGCAACTTCGACGTCAGCGCAAATGGGCGCTAGATCCTCTTGATTGCTCCGATGAGCAGCAGTTCAACAGGCTCGTGGAATACGTCGTCGGCTACTTTGCGAAGGACGAAGATCAAATGGTGCGCACCAAGCCAACAAAGCGCGCCCGCACACTGACGATGGGCGTGCGCAAGCCCGAGGTACTGTCGTCCACCTCCCAGACGGATGAAGGAATATGGACAGGCAGTCCAGCGGTTCCTGCAAAGCCTGCGAGTTTATCGATATAGCTAAGCGCTGCCTGCACTAAATGCTAGAACGTAGTTCCAACTGGCATACCTCAAGGTTCTTCGTTCTTTGGTTGTAGGGTAGCAGCTTGCGCTTCGATCTCCTGCTTCGTACGGTCGATGTCGCGCTGCATTCTGCGAAATACATGCTCGACATCGCCGTGTCCAATTGGCCTCATGCTGTACGTCGATGCGTTGAACAGCAGGCTATAGCGATTCAGGATGGTTTGGGCGCGATCTAGCAGTCGTTCGATCTGTTCGGTATCGAGTTGAGGCTGTTCGGCGGCTGATCCCTGCTTGGCGAGCTTTGCACCTCTATGCGCAAGTACGTTGCTACGGAACTGGAACAACGCTCTGACGTCCGGATCGTATTTCGAGCATGATTGGATATCTGACAAGAGCGCTTCCATATCCAATTCCTTCACGTCTTCCAGTAGCCATTTGGCAAACGGGTCGTCGGAAAGCCGGCGTGTAAAGGCATCTACGGTGAACAAGTGGCGGTGCTCTCCGATGGTGACGAGCCAGTTCTTCAAATGCAGTGAACGCTGTTCCTGGTCGAAAGCTCGCGCCAGACTGGCCAGGGCAGTTCGAAGGTGTGCCGAGCGGGTGTAATGCCAGAACGTAGATGCTTCGACTTGAACGTCAGCCCATTGGGGTACCAGGTCAGTCAGGGATTTCCACATGTTCCAGTGAATGTGGGCATCCACGATGTCTTGGGCGAGGCCTTCGAGTAGCGAACGAAATTCCAACTCATCCGTAATCTTGATAGGGCTCGTAGTGAGGCCAGGTCCATGCTGCGCGAGCTTATCTTCGATAGCCTCTGCTTGCATCCTGGCTAGGAAGGTAGATTGCCGGGGTTCAGGAATCTCCTCTTTTCTCCGCCCTGCTGCGGCGTCGGCGAGTTCCCTCGCGATTTTCTCGCGAAATTCGTCAATTACCAATTTCAGCATGACTGGACCTCTTTCAATTCGTGGTGGCGACTTCGCGGATTTCAATGGGGTAGCCTGTGGTTGTCGTTATGTGGCAGGCTATAGACGCATCGCAAGGAATATACCGGATTGGAACAAGAGCATCAGGTAGCTGTTGCCGATGCGACGGGTACGCAACGCACAGCGAGCCTTGTACGCCGACTGTCAGCGGAAGCTTGACGGCGTGAGTGCTGGGGCAAGAGTAGGAAGGCTCCCGTCGTGTCTCTGAGGGCACGATAACATTCAAGGTTCGATCGCGCGTGTCGTTATGAAGGTCAAGGCAACGATCGGCATCTCACGTTGAATCGGATTGTGTTCGTCGAAGTGACGGGCATCAGGGGCGAACGGCCTTGAAGAACTTGATCTTCCAAGCGTGATGCAGATGCAGCAGGCCATACGAGTTCGATCAATCAAAAAAATGAAGGGCGTATCGCGAGTCGGGGTGATTCATTGACGACAATGACGTGGGGATTGCTTGGTCCCGATGTGCTGGGGGAGGAGCGGCGGACCCGCACGCTCGGTTTGGGTCGCGCTGTACGGTCGTTTAACGAACTTGCCGTTCCGGGGCTGGGCGGCGTATGGCTCGGCAAGCATCTATTTCTTTCCACTTTGGGTGTCCGGGTGGCGCAAGAAGCGCGGCTTCGACGCAAGCAGGTGACGAACATCGAGGTCGCCAATGCCATCGAGGCGTTGGCGTGCTGGTATGGTCTGCGCAGTATCAGGGAGCTTAAGCCGGATCCACGTCTTCGTGGGTTTCGCAAGCTGGCGGGTAAAGAGGATGTCGCCTTCGCGAAGGTGCGGGCGGCGGGGTTTTATGTATCGCAGCCGATGCGCATGTCGGTCGGTCAGGCGCTGCCGTCGCTCGGTCTTGTCGATGCAGGCAGTAGCCGCTTCAACACCTTTTCGTGTACCCCGGCCGGAGAGGCGTTGATCGCCACGCAGACAGCGCCGTACAACCCGTGTTACTTCAAGCGCGATGTAGTCGACTATTTGACTGACTGGGTATGCGGCGATGTGACGCAGCCGACAAAAAACCTGGCCCCCGCATTGTCACCGTCGGTGTCTTTGTCTGGCGATGCCCGTGCGGTCGTGTTCGAGCGGCTCCGTGTGGGCGGTTCAAATGAAAGCGCGCAGGAAACACAGCGGCGGCGGGCGGCGCTCGCGTGGGTCGAATCGCTGCGCGAGAGTGACGCGCCTGGGTTTTCCTGGGCTGATCTGCCGGACAAAATCGGCGATCTCGCGCATTGGCAGGATCTTGAGGCCGGCGCATTGTTCTTTCAGACACGCGATGCGGCGCTCGCCGTACTGGATGCGCTCGAGCGACACATCGGGGAATCTGGGAGCAGGCCTCGATATTCGCTGCATGGTGAAGTGCCTGCCGGCGTGGCGCCACAGCTCGTTCGACTTCGCCGCGCCGCGCACGACTATCTGGATCTCGATGTGCCGCGTGCGGCAGCCAAGGACGACTCATTGCGTCTCCAGCATGCCGACGCAATGGCCGACGCGTCTGCGTTTTGCCGCGAGTGTCTCGAGCCCAAAGACAGCGTGGTGTTGCGCAAGCTAGTCGAGCGCGATGAACGCGTGCTTCACCTGAAAGGTTGGGACGTCGTGCCGGGGCCGGCGTTCAACAGGGGCAATGGCGGCCAGGGTCGCGACGACGAGGGAAATGTCGGCGCTGATACGGATGAGGAGGCAGAAGTCACAAGCTCCACGCCATCCACTCGTGCCCCTGAATGGCCCGACGGGCTTTCGTATCGCGTGCGGAATCTATTCCTGTTGAACGCCGATCTCCTAGACGAATTCGATCAGTGGAGCGATAGGGCGAAGGAAAATGGAGAAAACCTGTGAGCAAGCGAAACCGCAAAACGACCAGCGTATCGCTCATCCAGCATTTCGATCCGCTGCCAGGGTACGTCGGCAGCTTCGGTTGGGTGTGCGGCTATTCGGCTGATGCCGACTTCCTGGACACGGCCGCCGAACGCTTCACGGGGCTCGCGCGCGGACAACGCGCGCACGCCGGGCGGATCGCACTGGCGGTGATGCTCGACCCCGGAAATCCGCTGATCGCACCGATTGATGCGCCTGGCGTCGCGCATCTGCTGGTCGAGTCAAACAAAGCACTTCCATTCGCGTTGTTGCATGCAAAAGTGGCGCTGCTCGGATTCCGCGATTCGCACGAGCCGACGCGTTGGGTCGTGCGTCTCCTCGTGTCGACTGGCAACTGGACACGTCAAACGCTCGAGGAGAGTCTCGATCTGGTGTGGCGTATCGACGTGAGCAGCGAAGCGCTCGAGGCGCCGGATTCAGAGACGCGACAGGCATGTAGCGATATCGATGCGGCGCGCGATCTGATGACGTACGTAGCGGAGTATTTTGACCAACGGCTGCTCGACGTGCATGTCAATGGTCATCCCGGAGACACAGCACAGGCGCGAAGTCAGCTCGACGCTCGGCTGGATCGTATTGCCGCACAGAAGAAGGGTTACCCGCGTTTCTTCGATAATCGCAATCATTCGTTACTTGCACAATTGCCCAAACGAATCGAGCGCGCAGGGATCAACGCGGCCTGTCACTATTTCGCGATGGGTTCGGGCTTCTATGAGCCCACCAAGGTCGCGGGCGCGATCCCCAAGGTGTTGAGCAAGATTGTCACGACGTTGAAGGACAAGAGGTGGCTGACCAACAGCTGCGAGATCGACGTGTTCGTCAACCCGCGCGGTTGCCAGGCCGTCGCGTCGTCGGTGACGGCGCTTGCGGAGAACGGTTTTACCGTCCGTCCCGCCCGGTCATCTCCATACGTCTTTCCGGATGGAAATGACCGGACGTTGCACGCCAAATTCCTGTTTGCCGCGAACAAGCGTGAACGCTTCAACAACTGCACCAGCGCATGGATTTACCTCGGCTCCGGCAATTTGACCGGACCGGGTTTCGACCTGAAGGCGGGCTTGGGTAGCGGGAATCTGGAAGCTGGTGTTGTGTTCGCCTCTGATGGATTGTGCTGGTATCAGAAGCACGGCGCCGCGCCCGCTCAGGTGGTCACGAATCTGCTGCCGATGCAATGGAAGGAACGTTACATCAACCCCATTGACCTGATCGCGGGCGGAGATATGCCGGCCCGCCCGGACACGTGCGTTGCGGCGCCTGTGGCATGGTTGAAATGGATCGAGAACGCCACCGCAACGCAATGTAAAGGGCGCCTGAGCCTGCCCCAACCACTGCCTGTTGCCACCGTGTTCGAAGTGCTCGACGAAGCGGGCCACGCATGCGAACTAGCCGATGGCGATTTCGTATGGCGAGGTGAGCGTCCGCGCCAGGCGGCAGTGCGCTGGACCGAGGAAGGCGGCGCGAAGCACGAAGGCCTGTTGCCGGTACTTGACGAATTCGGCCGTGTCGCAGCAACCGGACTGTCGTCGCTTGATCTCGACGAGGTGGCGTGGCAACTCGCGCACTTTCCGTCTACGCCGGACGACGAGGGGAGTGACAGGGAAGGCCTGCCCGACGAGCCTGTTACCGGAGTTCAGCAGCCGCCGCCGAGGACTGCGCCGATGAGCGCAGATTACGCCATCCGGCAGATGATGGAATTGGTCGAGAACATCGCGGCGCGGCAGACCGCGGTGGTCGAAGCCGACTGGTTTGCGTGGTGCAACCGTCTTGAGCAGACGCTGATTCGCGCGAGTAACAGTGTTGGTGTGGAGAGCTTCATCGAACTGGAGATCAATCCTTTGAGTCCGCTGCGCGCGGTACCGTTTCGTCCAGCATTCGCGGAAACCGACAACTCCGAGGCCGGCGAGCGGTATCTCGAATCGCTGCGGCGCATTGCGAAGGCGTGGAGGGTGGATAGCCTAAAGGACATCGAGGGGGCACAATGAACCACCGTTTTAAGGGATGGGCAGCGGTCGGCGCGCGTTTGTGCGATGTCGCGAACAAACCGCAGGAAGTGGGTGCAAGGCAGCTTAATGACGGCCAACGGGCGAGCTTACGTGCGCTCGCAAAGCGGTTGCCGGACAACGGTGTCGTGATTGCCGATGAGGTTGGCATGGGCAAGACCCGGATCGCCACGGAGGTGACGCGCTGTGTCACCGAATGCGGTGGTCGGGTGGCAATTCTGGTGCCGCCTGGGCTCGGGTTTCAATGGCAAGCCGAATTGCGCGCCAGCGGCGCGTTCGTGCCACCGCTGCTACGTAGTGTCTGGCAGTACCTCGAAGCGTGGAGCGACGGCGATCAGAGACTGGCGAAGCGCGCCAAACCTGCCGCGCAAGTCGGGCCAGTCAACGGTGCAACGGTCTCGTGGTTCGATCAGCCGGTAGTAATGCTGTCGCATGCGTTTACTAACTGGAAGCTGGGAGCGAGGAGCGCGCCGTGGCGATGGGCGCTCCTGCCGGAAATCTTCGCCGCTTGGCGCAAGGACACGACCAACCGCGTGCCGCGCGGATATCTCGACGACGACAACCGTGACAAGCTCGGCGACGAGTGGGTGCGACGGGCGGCGCAAAGCATCGTGCAGATAACTGGAACACTTCCCGCGGGCAGCGCCGCGCGGGTACAGCTCGATGAACTGGTGAAGCGCACCCCGTGGCCCGGCGCGCTGGATGCCGGCGCATATAGCCGTGGCGAGACGCTACGCATTTGTCTCGAACAGGCGGTTGGTTTGGGTTTGGGCATGTTCGATCTGGTTATCATTGACGAGGCCCACAAGAGCCGCGGCAGCGACAGCGGCCTGACGCGGCTGCTTGAGCATGTTGTGCTGACGCATGACTCAGGTCGCAGGCTCGCAATGACCGCGACGCCAGTCGAACTCGATACCTCGCAGTGGGAGCAGATCCTGACGCGGATTGGAGCGGACCCGTCGCTAGTGAAAGGAACGATTGGCAACTACGCGCGTGCTGTTGAGCGCGTCCGACAATGCGTAAGCAATGCCGATGCGCGCGTATCGTACGCAGTTGCCGCGCAGCAGTTCGAAACGGCGTTGTCGCGGTGGCTGCTGCGGCGCGACAAGCGCGAGGATCAGTTGGTGCAGCAGTTCGCGCGCGCGACCGGCGAATCAATGCATGCGTATCGCCAACCAGAAGACATTCTGATCAAAACCACGGAGCTCCCCGAGCACTGGCGGCGCGCAGTGTGCGCCGCGGAGGCGTTGTCGCTGGTGACCTACGGCGCTGAGGACAGGCGAGCGAAGCGATTGCGTTTGACGCTTGGCAACGGTCACGGTATCGCGACGCTGCTTGACGAAGGGCAGCGCGATCAAGACGACGACCGCAAGCAGAACGCGGTTGACGAGATTGCGAGTTCTGACGAAGTCGCCGCCGATTTTGCTGTTGCTAAAAAAGAACCCGACGCCGATCCGAAGCGCCGCGCACGTACCGAATGGTGGATGAGCGTGATGCGCAACGCGCTCGATCGTAGTGACCGGGATCTGTTCGATCATCCTGCAGTCGTCGCGGCGGTCCATGCGATTGAGCAGTCGACGCGCACTGGCGAGAAGGTGCTGGTCTTCGGGCGTTTCACATCGCCGCTGCAGAAGGTGGTGGACCTGCTCAATGCGCGGCAGATGCTTCTCTGCATCGAGCAGAAGCAGCCTTGGCCACAATCGAAGGTGCACGATGGTGGCTGGGAGGCCGTCGAGGCTGCGCACCGGCAACTGTATCCATCGAGCGCGCTCGATCGTGCGTTGTTGGATCGCACGCTTGAAGCGCAGTACAGCAGACTGGAGAACCAGCGCGAGGTGTTTCGCCAACACCTGATTGAGCGGATCGAAGCCGGTTTCAGGGAAGAAAGGCCAGCCCCACGGCTGATGCGATTGTTTGATGCCTTCCGTCATTCAGCCAGCGAGTGGGCTAAAGCTGGCACCTCGGGCAAACCTGGCCCGTTGGCAATTGTCGCGAGGGCACTGCAGGAGCTGCTGGCACCACAGGCCGAGCCATTGGACTTCGCACGCGCTTTCATTGAGCTGATCGATGCCACGAGCGACCGAGATGCAGGCTCGAGTGATGTCAGCGACGACAACGAAGAGCCTGCCGACGATCGTGTTGCCGACGATGGCCTCGCCGCTGTCGCGCAATGGCAGATTCTCGAAAAGCGCCTTACGGATGAATACAGCCGCTCCGAGGGCGGGTTCGCGAGACTGATGTACGGCAAAACAGAACCTGATACGCGGCGTCTTTTGCAGCTCGCGTTCAATCGCGCGAATAGCCATCCGCGTGTGCTCGTCGCACAATCGCTGGTCGGCCGCGAAGGGCTGAATTTACACAAGGCGTGCCGCACCGTCGTGCTACTTCATCCGGAGTGGAATCCGGGTGTGGTTGAGCAGCAGATCGGCCGTGTCGACCGGCTCGGTAGTCTGTGGGAGCAGCAGCTACTGCAGGCGATTCGCGATGGCGTGTCGGCCAAAGAGTTTCCACGTATTCGCGTGCGCCCGGTTGTATTTCGCGGTACCTACGACGAGAAAAATTGGGAAGTGCTGCGCACGCGCTGGGACGACTTGCGCGCCCAACTGCACGGTGTCGTGATCTCGCCTCAAATCGCGGCCGACTATCCGGACCTCGCGGAAGCGATCGAGGATATCAACCGCAGTGCGCCGAACTTTTCTCCGCTCGCGGCGGAGCTGGGCGGGAATATGGATGGAGTCGGAGAACCCGATCCACAGCGACATCGGCGTCCTGATTTTAGCGACTCGCAGGCAATGGAGTCGATTGGACGATGAATCCGTGCGCGGCAATTCTTGGTGCCCACTGCGTGGATGGCAACGGTGATCGACGTCTGGATATGTGGGTGAGCACGGAGGCGTATCTTGCTCTGGCGCGGTTAGCTCGCCGTTACTCGGTAACGAAGCGCCAGGTGCTAGAACGACTGATCGTGCGGGCGGACGACCTCTCCCGTCTGGTTCTGCATCATAGAGTCCTCGCATTAGATTGTCGGGTGAGCAATCCAGTTTCCGATTGAAAGGGTATTGTCGTCGACATCGGACGCGGTGACAAAAAAAGAGGAACCCGCGGGCAGCTAGGGTTCCTCGCGCCTACAGCCCGGCGTGACTGGCCTCCAGCCTTTCCTTCTTTACCTCCATCCAGCGTGTTCAATACATCCAGTCGCCACTGTCTATCTTCGACGCGAGAATGCTTTCGGTGAGTTGACGTGATGCCGCCGTTCCGTAAGTCGCTGGATCAGTCTGCGGAGTCCAAAACAGCTTCGCGACGATGCCTGCACCCTTCAGGTTCGGGCAAACCTCATGCAGCGCGCCGGCTGCAACCTGCCACGGCGCAGCGCCGAGCTTGCTTGCATCGTCAGCGGCTTGTTGTGCCGCTTGGTCTGCTGCTTGTGCTGCGGCGACTTGATCCGGATGCGCGGCAAGGTAGTCGTTTGCTGCCGACGAGCCGTCCGGGTGATAACCAGCGGCTAGTTCACCGGCCTCGATAATCTGCTGTTTCGCATCGGCATCCGCGCGAAGTGCCTTTGCCTTGCTGGTGAGGTCGATGTAGTGGGCGACAGCCGTTTTTACGTCGGGAATGTCGTCGAGCGAGATGGTGTAGCTGACCTTGACGCGGTCCTGCGACCAGTCGCGGTCCACGGTGCTCCCGTTAAGGTCCGTGCCCTTCTGTACCCAGTGCTTCGGTTCATCGCCTTCGCGGGTGAAGTCGTTCAGGTGGACGTAGTCGCAGCCAGCGAGATTGGCATCGAACCGCGCCTTGACGTCGCTAGTCGATGGACCATCATTGCCGCATGCTGCGAGGAGGGTGGTAAGCGAAGCGCATAGCGCGAGACATGCGCATTTCATTGAAACTGTCTTCATGGATTGGGTCTCCTTGGTCGTGAAGAGAAGGCCGGCTGCGCTTGGGCAGTCGAGTGTCAATTGGGGGAATACAAAGAAAGAGGGATTCGCAGGTGACCACGAATCCCTCCAAGGCGACTACGGCTGCGAGACCGACTGCTTACGGATTGCCGTACTGCCAGGTATTGACGTAATACTCGCCGCCTGCCTGCCATCCGAGCTGGACTTGCACCGCCTGCTCGGCAGATGAGTTCGCGGTGGAAGTCAGCACATCGACGAATGGCGCGTTGAACGTGAACGGCGACGGCGTATTGCCCGTGCTCGATCCCCACACGGTCGCGTCGTAGGTCGTGGCCGGTATGCTGGTCTGAGCAACCCCGAGCGAATTGATTGATGCCCAGAAGTTCGGATAGAACGAACTTGCCGGCGTCGTCCAGTCGAGCGTGGCCGATGTACCCGGTGCGGTTTGGGTACCGGAACCGCCCGGCGTCAGGTAATTCGCGATCACGTCATTGCCGAGTGTTTGCCATGCCACCGTGCTACCCGCGGCTGCTGCATAATTGCGCGCGATGTTCTGGATCTGCTCCGCACGGATCTCGGTGCCGGTCGTGTCGTACAGCGTGACCGTGTAGACGCCGAAGTTCTGGATCGCCGACACGTCTTGAGACGTCGATGCATATTCCGGTCGGCCGTTCGGCGAGAACGACGTCGTGCTACCCGAGATCGGGGCCCATGCCCACTTGTATGCCCTGGACATGCCGCCATTCACGCGGTTGCTGATGCTTGTCAGCGGCGCGGTGAGCGTGCCCGTCGGGATTTCCAGAAAGCCCGCACCGGTGCCATTGCCGGCGGTCTGCAACCACAGACCGCTAGCAGGCAGGCCCGGCCCTGTCACTACGGCGGAGCCGACGCCCGTGGCGGTGCCGTTGACCTTCACCGAAGACGGAATCTGAATGTTGAGGCCCGACTCGTAGTGGGCATTCGCAGCATCGGCCGAATCCGTGTACTGGACGCGGCCGAGGAACGATGCAATCGAGGTGCTGTCCTGCAACTGGTTGCCGATGATGTCCCACTGGCCATTCGGCAACTGCTGCACGTAATCCATGCCGAAGTCGGGCGTGCCGTCCGGATCGGTCATTAGCAGATAGACGAGCGCAGCCGGATTGCTGATGCCGGGAAGTGTGCCGGCGGGCACGAAAGCCACAGTCTTGATGCCAGTCAGCACCGTGCCCTTGGTAAAGAGCGTGTGACGCTTCGCGAAGCCGGCGACGCCATTGCCGACGCCGTTGTTGAGGTAGCTCCCGTCGATTGCGGACGTGCAGTTGCTGTCCGAGGTGTCCGTGGCACCGCCTTGGACCTCCGATGCACAGGCGGTCAGCGCGGCTTGCAGGTTCGCCAGATAGTTGGCGGGATGGGCGGGAGCCGCAAGCGCGGTCGATACGCTCGTGCCGGAATTGAGCGCGATCGCGGTATCGGGGTTGGCGAGACTCGCGATCTGTAGGCCGGTTCCGGACGCTGAAGGCGTGACCGCAACGGAATCGATCACGGCATCCGCGCCTGTCTGATTGGGCGAGAAAGCTGTCGCAATGGGATCGAGAGTCGAAGCTACCCCGTTGGCCGAGAGAATCGGTGTGATCGCGGCATCGAGGGTGGCTTCCGCCGTAGTGATGGCAGACGACGTGATAGCCGAGGCGTTCCCGATCAGTGCCGCCGGATCGCCCGACGAAGTCATGAGTGCGGCAACGGCTGTCGTCAGCGGAGTGACGTTCGCAGTCACCGCGGCACCGTTGGTTGTGTTGACGCTGGCGACCACCGAATACAGCGTGCTCGACACGCCAGATGGATCGGTTGCGGTAATCACGAGCGGCGCGGTCAGTCCGGTCAGGGAGACGCTATATGTACCGTTGGACCCCGACGTGGCCGAAGCCGTCTTGCCATTCGCGTCAGCCACGGTGACTGTTGCGCCGGTCAGCGCGGTACCGATTGCGACGGTGCCGGTCATCGAACTGGCGGCTGTCGTTGTGGGCTGGCTTGATGACGAAGCGTTGGAACTGCTTCCGCCTCCACCTCCGCACGCGGTAAGTGCTGCCCCGATCGCTGCGGCTATTGCCAGTCGTGTGAACCCCTTGGTGTGATTCATTCTCACTTTTTCGTTTCCTTCTAACGATGCTCCACTAAAGCGGGAGCTTTGCTTTCAACATCCGATCGACGTACAGACCGCGCACGAACGCGCTCCCTCGACTATCGATCGTGCCTGCCGGCTGTTTTCTCGTCGGCCAGCAGCTCGTCCCAACAGGCCAAGAACACGCGCCTGCCGATCACGCCCGTATGACGCAGAGCCAAGAGACGCTGCCGCCGTACGTGGACTGGTTGCGAGCGATCTCCTGCCGCCTGCCAGACCGCGTCGACGAGCGCCCTCCAAGCGATGCGCCGCTGATACAGGTAGGCGCCGCCGACGAGCGGGCCAGCAACGGCGCACGCCACGGCCCACCCGGTGCGGGACATCCCAACTCGGTGGACGCGCAAGCGCTGCATGTCTAGCGCAATGCCCGACGCCGTGGCGGCCGCCGCCGCGAACCAAAGACTTACGAACATGTTTTCTCCTGAAATATAACGTATACGAATCTGGAATATTCTGAATGCGGATTTAGAATTTTTCGATGGCCCATCCCATTCACGAACCCCGCTACCAACGCATCGCGGCGCTGCTGACGGAGCTACGCAAAGCGCGCGGACTGCTTCAACAGGACGTAGCCGACCGGCTGGGCCGCCCGCAGGGATTTGTCTCGAAGGTGGAAAGCGGCAGTCGTCGCTTGGACGTAATTGAGTTACTCGATTTCTTGGGCGCCCTCGAAGCGGATCCGCACGAATTCATTGACAGGCTGCTTGAACAGCCGATGTCCTCGCTGCCGCGTTGAGCTGCACCGTTAGTACTCGTCGGGCAGTAGCAGCGTTGTCGAGGAGCGATCGGCTTCGGTGACGATCCAAATCCTTGCGGTTCCCACCGGGTAACTCGACAGCAGTCGTGCTCCACCCGCCAGCGCGAGCTCGTTTTGCTGCCTGTCCGGTTCCGGTAGATCGCCCCAGTCTCCGCGCATGTGGCGGATGAGCAGGTCGACGATTGATGTCGCGGTGCGATCCAGAGCGTCTACAGCTGCGGGAGTGGCAAAGATCCGGCCGAGCTTGAAGCGCGGGCCGGCGCGTTGTGGCATAGGTAAATTCATAACAAACCTTTCCTGGCGGGGGACGAGCGCGATGCTCCGGCAAATCCGGATTCGCGCGGTCGAATTGCGGAAACGCCGGCCAGCGGAGCCGGCGCAGTCGGGCGGAGTGTTACGGCGTGTCGGGGCGCACGCCGGGCGCACACGCGGCAAACCAGCGAGGTGGAACGCACTCGCGTTGGCGTCGTCGTCGGTGGCGGTATGCGACGACAAGCATGCTGATCGCGGCGACGCCGGCCACGGCGCCTAGCTGGCAGAGCAGCGAGTCTCGTCGTGGCGGGACGTGAATGATGGGGATTGCAGACACGAAGTCTCCTAAAGAAAAGGGGCGAGCACGAGCCTCCGGCGTTGCCGGCTAGCCGCGTACAGACGGAAATGAGAAAGGTGTGACGGGTCCGGGGGACTACTACGCGTCGGACGCGAGTGCGTTCGGGTAGTGCTTGGCGAGAATGCGGTTCATCTGTTCGACCAGATCGGCCCGCTTGAAGGTCAAATGCCCGTTGCCGTTTTTAAACCAACGTAGGTAGAGGTAGTCATTTTCGGCTTCCGTCCGTTGATTTTGACGGTCTCCGACTACGAGCGCATGGGCGCCGTGCCGATGATCGGGCTCGGGCTTGCCGTCCAGCACGAAGAAGACGCGAATCAGGTCGTCCAGCTTGTCCGTTGCCCGATAGTTGAGAAAGCCATCCCTGAATAGGTACTTCAGGATGATCTTCCTCCCGAACTTGAACGGCTCGTTTGTCTTGTAGTTCCACGATAGCTGCCGGAAACATTCGAGCACGCCGCGTTCGAACATATCGCCGCGTGCACCGTAAAGCTGGGTGAACGTGGCTTCGATGTTGGCGGCGGTGAGCTCGGGCACGTCGCCTTCGGCAATCTGGCTGCTCCATTGCTCACGGGCTTTCGCGTCCATGAAGGTTCGCAGGCCCGACTCCGCCAGCAAGTAGTCCCAGCCGCGTATGTCGATGATGCGCACGATGGCGGTTTCAGCCTCGTCGCGTTTTGCGTACTCGCCCGTGATCGATGGTCGACCGCGACAACCATAGCTTTCGTCGAGTACGAGCCGAGGAAATCCGAGGTGGGCCGCCTTTGCGAGTTGTTGGGCTTCGCCGAGCAGATCCAGCGCGGCGCGCACACGTTCGACGACGGCGACGCGCTGATTGGCGAGATTGGTGATGCTGACGCTCTTAACAAGATCGGTGGTGTCCATAGGTCGGTGAGAAAGAAGTCCGTGGGAGCCGGCGCAGAATCCGTGGGGTCAACTAGGTTGGGACTGGCTGCTCGTGCCGAAGGCTGCACGGTCGGCGATTCGATGACCGGAGGTGAGCGCGCAGCGCCTCGGTCCAACGGGCTGCACGAACGCCGATCGGTCGTTCTGGGACGGTTTGATGGAGCCGCCTAGCAAGTAAGGCACGGGGCGAATCGAGGAAGCATTCACGGGGGTTTTCCAGTAATAGGCGTGCGACGGCCTCCGGGGGAGCCCGATGAGCGACGCGCGAAGGGAAAGTGAACTCGCCGGGCGGGTGCCCGGCCTTATGCCGTCGAGGCGAGGTTGACGATCTGGCGGCGCAGCGCAGCGGCCCTTGCTTGTGAGCAGCCGAGATGACGGCGAATATCGGCCACGGTCGGGCGCACGCGACCGGCCGCGACATCGCGAATGAGTATCGCCACGTCATCATCAACCGGCGACGACTCCGGTAACGGCGCATCGGTCGAGTCACGGGGAGCATGACTGCCGACGACTCCACCACGACGATGAATCGCGTTGCCGTTGCTAGAAATTGCCTCGTCGCGACCGGTCGTGACTGGCGTTACTGCGAGGGGAGTCACGGCGGTCACGTCTGAGGCTTCGGTGATCGATGGCGGTGTGGGCACAGTCACGGCTGCGACTGCGGCCGGTGCGGCGGGTGGGCGAAGGGACACTGACCATAGGAGGCATGCGACGCCTTCCAGGACCGCCGCGAACATCAGGCTCGACAGCAGATCGACTCGCGCTGGGGGTATCGAGAGTAACGTCGCAATCCGTGACGTGACCGGATCGGAAAGTGATGCGTCACGCTGCGCGACGATTCGGTCCTGCTCCTCATTGATGCGTCGGACTTCGTCGGCTTCGGCGTTCAGCGCGTCGAGCTTCGCGGCGAGCGTTGTGCGACGTGCCCGTGTGGCTGGGCAGTCACGCATGCAACGATAAAGCTCGACGGCGGCCAGTTGTGCAGTCACGGCGGCGCGCTCGTCCATGATCGCCGCGAGGCTGACACCAGAGGGCATGGTCAACGACGGCACCGCCGCCGCGCGTCCTTCTCCAGCGTGGGCTTGCGCAAGGAGAAAAAACGTCGAATGCCCATAGACGGCCGCTCCCATGCAACCGAGCCATAGGACTGCCGCGACGCATCGCACGATCAAACTGGCCGAGCGCACGAGCGCGGGGAGCAGATGTGCGCTCGCGACCAGCACCATTCCTATTGCGACCCAGACGAGTCGTTCCGACATTGAGCCGCCGCGTTGCCATCCTGATAGAACTGACAGGGTGATCGCTGTGCCGGTCGCTGCGACTGCAAGGGCAAACGTCCAGCGCCGGGTCGTCATGCGGCAGCTCCTCCCAAGAGTGCCGCTTGGCGGTCCAGCTTTTCACGTAGCGAGGACTTGGTCGGCGATAGTGGTTCGCTGAGCGTCGGATCGACGTTGGATGGCCCGGTTCCTGCGGCGGGGTAGAACTCCTCGGCTACAGCTGCCTGCTCGTCAGGACTGTCTTCGAACGCGCCGTTGGCAAAGCCCAGACGTGCAGCCGCGTCGAGCGCGGCCTGATCGAACCCGGCCAACTTGCGTCGCGCATCGAGTTCCTGAGCCTGTGTCAAGGCCTCCTCGAGTGTGCTGCCGGACCGCACGGTCAGATCGACGTAGTAGATCGGCGCTCTGTAACTTTGCGTCGTGCTCTTACCTCGCAGCTTCAGTTCGAGTGGCAAACAGGCGAGGAGATTGCCGGACATGGCTCGGAAGTAGTGCAGTCTCGCGGCTAAGGTCCGTATCGAATTGAACGACGTCGTGCGCAGAACAAAGGATCCCATCTCGTCTTCGTCGCCGATAACGACGTTCAGACGCGCATAGGGCTTGCAGCCGGCTTGCTGGCCGAACGCGCAACCGTCCGGGGACGGACAGGGCAGCGTTTCGATCCCGCTGCCGTCCTTTCCGATGCGCCGGCAGGTATCGCCGTTTCCGACACACACGGGACGGCCGGAATCGCGATCGAACAACGAGAAGTCGGCGCGCAGATTCAAGTCCGGGTCGGCGAAGAGCATTCGCACTGGAATGGAACGAAGCTTCCCAGGCGTTCCCTTGCGCAAGACCTCCTGCATGGGGTGCAAAAGCCATTCCCCTCGCTGCTGAACTTGCGTCGTCAGCGTGAATTGGTCGTCCTTTTCAGGCAGCCGTTTGCCGTTGCGTTCGACGATTCTGCCAATTGAAATTCGCCCGACGACTGGCGGCGTGATAGCTAAGCCCTTGAGCATGTGGATCTCCCATTTAGATTGAAAAAAGCGAGAATCAGTTGGAAACGAGAAAGCGCCGAGAGCCGGATTTCTGGATGGCGTATTGCGCTTCGAGTTCAGGGTGATCGGCGAGCAGCCGTTGAAGATCGACGGCGGATGAATCGCGACTACGCTTGAACGAGACCGCGCCAGTCTCAAATACAGCACGCGTGGCGTCCCCCATCGCTTGCTGGATCGTCTGCTTCAACTGCGCCTCGGTCGCTTGACGGGTTTCGATCTCTCGGCGCACGGCAACGAGATCCGCGAATGCGGACGACAGACGCCTGTCGTCCGTGAAATCCACCGTACCGCCGTTGCCTGGGTAAAGATGCCGAAGCGCTCGATCGGCCGACTCCGAGCCATCCGCGGGCGGTGGCCTATCGCATTCGACGTACTGCCAGAACCGTGCTTCGAGTTCTATCAGCCGTCCGATCAGTGCGTCGTCACGCTCGACTCGAAATACCTCCAAGGCTTGTCCGCACAACAAGACTGCGACGTGTGCCGCCGACTTGCCGGTTACTGCGAGCTGGTGTTGCACTTGGATCTGCGCATATTCCGGGACACCTTCTCGCCAGAGCCGTGCGCCGAATTCACCGGCGGTCTTGCATTCGAGAATCGAGACATCGCGTGCGCCAACGACTTCCCGATCGATGTTGGCGAGCATCCAAGGGATGGTCGGATGGCGCAGAACGGCGTTGACACGTCGAACACGATTTCCGGTTTGCTTTGTGTACGACGCCGCAACGATGGGCTCAAGCAGCGTCCCCCAATACGTCGGGGACGTCGTATCGTCAGGAGCGGGGCGGGGCATGCCTTCGCCGCGCCCGGTTTTGTCGAGCCAGAGCTCCAAGGCGCTCATGTACGGGTTTAGTCCCACGGCTGCGGCCGCATCGGATCCGCCAATACCGGTGCGTCGCACCGCAAGCCAGTCATCGCGGCTCAATTCGTGCGTCTTGACGAGCTTGAGTGCCGCGCGGCGCGGGCTCGGTCCATCGGGTTGAGCTGCGCTCATGATTCCTCCATAAATGAAGAAAGCCCGGCAGGCGAACCTGACCGGGCCGAAGACGGATAAGAACAACAGCTGGCTCAAAGAACGAGCTTGAGCGCTTCATCCCACGCCCGTTCCTTGAGGACGGCGCCCGAGCCAAACCACGCGGCGTCGCGTCGGTGGTCGTCGCTGCGGGCGCGTCGGCAGTGATCCACATATTCGGTGACGGCGTTGAGCAGCCCCCACGCGGTTCCCGACGCTGAGGCGAGATCCGCACCCCTGCCGCGTCCAGCATAGAGCTGGCCCACTGCCTTGATCGCGCGCTCGTTAACGGCGAGCGCATCGCGGTCCGCGACGTTGGTGGTCGGATACGTGAGCACGCGCCGCAAGAACTTCTCTGCCGCGGCGTCGGACACCTTGCGCTCCGATAGCGCCTTCATGCGGACCATGAAGGCATCCCACGAGGAGATAGCGATGCCGAGCTGGCGCTTCACGGCCTGTGCATCGAACTGCGAGCGATGCTGGACCTTAATTGCTCCGGCACTGTCGCCGAGTGCGATCTGTAAGGTGTTGTTGCAAACAACACGAATCGACGTGTGCTGCGCGGTGGTCGCCAGCGTGCCGTCGCAGGCTGTCGCGAGCAATAAATAGCCCTTGACTTGATCCTTGCCCTTGAGCGTAGCTGCCTGTCCCGTGCGGGCGAGAGCCCAGATTTTGCGTCCCTCCTTTAGCACGCCTGCCGTCTCGAGCTCGAAACCGCTGGTCTCGGTCAGATCGCGATAGAACTCGAGGATTTCTTGAGGTTGGACGACTTGATAGCGGGAGGACACGACCGAAAGGGCTTGCTTCGTGTCGGAGCGGTACAGGACCTTTTGTTCGGGAAACGCGTGAATCGAGCCGAGCGCTTTGTCGTGCGCAGCGACGTAGCGGACCTCAGCGGATTCGATCCGCCAGTCCATCCCCGCCGCCTTGGCCCACACTTCGAGCGGTTGCTTCGGCGCAAGCTTTTGGCCGAGACCATGCCACGGTGTCTCGTTGACGTAAGCCATCGATTGAACGAGATGCATTGGAAACTCCTTTGGAAAGACGAGTGCATACAGCTCGGCACGTGGCCGAGCAGATTTTTCAAGAAAGGGGTGGTGACGCTGTGAAACCCGTCAGGCCGGGCGAACCGTAAAGGCCCGCCCGCAGGCAAGGCATCGCCAGTTGTTGAGCACTTTCACGTCGATTGCTTCGCCGAACGCGGCGCCTGTGGCGCAGCCAGCGGCACCGGCTACGAGCCCCGCGAGAATCGCGCCGGCAAAGCTTCCACATGCCGCGCCAAGCGGGCCGCCGACTACGCCAATGGTCGCTCCCACTTCGGCGCCGGAGAGTGCTGCGGCGATTGCGCCCGTCGCGCCAGCCGCAGCGCCCACAGCGCCGAAGATTCGCCGCGCGATGTGACGGGGCACCGTTTGCGTCGAGTTGCACTGCGGACAGGGCGAGCATTCGCGCTTGGCCTGGTCGGCAGCGTCGGAACGAAAGCGAGGTGGTTCGTTGGCTGCCTCCGGTCGAGTTTGTCCCGGTAGCCAAGCGTCTTCATCATCATCGAAGGGAAGGAAGGGCGGGCGGTCATGCATGCGCGCTCGCCTCCTTGCGGACACTGTTGATGTACTTGCCGAGACAGATGGAGGAGAGCACGCCGCCAAGAAATGCGAGCGCGAAAGCGGTCAGGTAATCAAGAGGGGAGGGATACGGCATCGCGAATTCCTTGATGGGTACGCCGATGCGGAACTGCATCGGGAAGCCGCGATCATGGTCGGGCTCGAGGCAGTTATATGTGTCTCAGATTCTTTTAAATCGTTGTAGTGATGTGCATACCCCCTTTGCGTTCCGTTGCCGGTACCAACGGTCTGATCCGCTCTGAATCCAATGAGGTTTTACCTGAGGCGACACGAGGAGAACTCGATTTGGCGAGTAGTGGCTCTAAGCCCATTGCACCTTGCCCCGGCGCAAGAAAAAGTGCGAACGACAGCTGTCGCGCAGCCATACAGAGGGCGCAAGTGAGGGCCTGCCGTCTGCGTCTACCTGAAGGTCCCAGCGAGGCGTTGCCTCCAGTATGAGCGGGAGTTCTAGCTTCTGCCCGCAACCGCACGGGCACCGCATTGCGATAGACCAGTCTTCCCCGTCATCACGAAGCAGCACTAAGCCGCGCCTCGGTAGGCGTGATGGCAACTCGTCTCCGTTGACGATCGTCAGTTTGCGAGCCGGCATCAGCCATTCCAATGTATTCCGTAACCATACGGGTCGCCGCATTACGCCTTCCTCCTTTTCGCGAGAACTGGTAATCCGAGGAGGGGCTCGAGATCGCCGGAAGCCAACCCCGACCAGACCCTTGCCTCGAATTCGTTCTCGGCGGTGAATTCTTCGATGCCCTCGGCGAGCATGAACCTCGTACGCGTATATCGCGTATTGCTCTCATGGCGAAACGGATAGGCTCGGGCGATGAATTCCATCACGCATGAGCTTGCTGCTCGCATGTTCAACGTGATGACGGAGGGAGCCTGTTCCGGTACGTCCTCAATATAACCACGCTTCACCTGATCCGCATGTGCTTCGGGATTGGTCTCCGCCAGGTCCTCAGCTTGCAAAGTTGCTGCCGTGTAGACCCCGCGATCGAACAGACTGCTTCCACCAGGATAGACGTAGTCAATACGGCCGGTTGCTTCGTCGATAGCTTTCGTGCCGTCTCCGATATCCCGAGTGGGTATGGCGACGCCGACATCGAATAGGGGCAGCAGGAAGGCTGCTGAAAGTCGATCTGCGACGCTACGTCCGCGATGGGTGTCCACGCAGCAGAAAAGGACGTCGGACTGCGCGGCTGAAATGACAGCTTGCCGCGTCAGCACATTCGCCTCTACTGGAACGGCATATGGCTCCTGGCGATAGGCGTTCACACGGTCTGCGAACACCTCGACCTTGGAGCGCTGACCGTCAGCATCTGCCTTGACGGTGTTCAAGATGCGGTTTAAATTTTTGCCTTCGACCTTGTCGTGATCGATGAGTATCACCTTGCCGAATCCGAGCCGGCACAGCTGCTCTGCGACGATGGAGCCGGTTCCGGAGGCGCCGATGACGCATGCCGCTAGGCGACCGAGTTCGTTCGTCATCGCGCTAGTGAAGGCCATTGGCCGGGCGATATTCCGTTCGTCATCGTGCGACCACCAGTAGTGAAGATCAGGCCCTACGACGGAAACTAGTTCTATCGGGGTCACGACCAGTTGCTGCGTATACACGCGGCCAAACATCGCGCCGGTAGGCAGCATCACGGCTGTACCATGAAGCTGTCCGCACGCCTCGAAAATACAAGGCATGACCTCGCGGTCGCTGCGGTCGTCGATGTCGGAAAATGCCGGATACCCGCTTGGGTGCGAGTGAACGAGGACGACACTCAATTGTCGGCGAGCAGCGAGATCGATCGCATTTTCGATGTACTCGGACGGCCACGATAAGGAGACCTCGTCTCTTCTGCTACAGCGCTCGTGCGGGACGAAGACGACGTCTTGTGCAAGCAATCGCAGTCGTTCGCCCGGAACCTTGGAACAAACAAGGATGGCGGCGGCTTCCTTCCCGTCGCCCGGGAAAAGATGGCGCTTCAATCGGGCGTGAAGCTCTTCTGCAAGCGTTAGCGTGGATGCGGGCATCATTCGCCGAACTCCCGAACGAGGCTGTATTCGACCAGCGCCAAGTGACTGGCCACGTTGTCCGTCTGCGGGTCCCATGGGTTGAGGGAGTTTCGATGCCGGGACCAGCGCTGAAATGTCAGCCCGTCAATCGAGGCGGTAGCTTCCGTGTTCGGAATTGCTTTTCCATCGCAACGCGACACGGCCGGCGCAAAATAAAACATGTCGATTTGCGCGGTCGGGTAGTCTTTGGGGACGTTCAGAGCCAAGGTGCTGGCCGCCAGCGTGAAGCCCGAAGGCAACTCGTACCCGTTAATGATCAGCCAGCGTTGACTGTCGGACAACGTTGTTTCCCAGCGAAGGCCCGTGCTGTTCAGGTAATGTTCGTCTACCTCCAGGAGATCGAACTCGCGGCGCAGCTCGGGCTGCTGGCCGTCGCCGTTATCCACATTGCGAGGAATCAGGCGGATCTTTTCTATTCCTGGCGTGCACAGGTCCACGATATAGTTGACGTCGATGGGCTTCTTCGGTTGGCCAGCAACAATCAAGAAGATGTTCCACGCCTTAGTCGGATCGAAGCCCGCCCTGCGCATCGCGTCGGCGACCTTTACTCGAGGCACGTCGTAAGTCAGAGTCACGCCCTGCACGCGAAGCTTCCACTCGCGTCGTCTGGTCCTGATGCGCTTGATACATTCGTCTTCGAGATCGATCAGTCTCGTCGACTCAATGACTATCGCTTCCCCACCTTCGATCTCGCACAGCAAGTCGACGTCGTCCGCGATATCGGCCAGAGTGCGCATGACCGCACCGGAAATATGACGACTGGTCCATTCCAGCTGTCGTTCGTCGACGGCGAACGGGAATGGGCGGCTACCTTCGCTCACCACGAATTCGAGATCGACTGCCAAGTTCGGGATATCCCCGGGGCCAACACGGATCAGCTCTCCAGATGCCCGTATCTGAAAAAGTACGGTGTCCGAGTGCGACGCTCCCGCCGCCTCGAGAATATGGGCGCCTGTAGGCGTGGGATGAGCGACGTGGACGTCGCGATAGCTGAGATTTTTGTCGGCGATCCGCAGCACGTGGTTATCATTGGGTTTCATTGGTTTCCTCATCGGGGGAACAGCCCCCTTCACTACCCAATGCTTCGTTTCACGCTCGATTTGCCATAGGGCCGTCAATTTAGAGTAAATACTCTAAACTTCGGCAAAAGCCTCAAAAAAAGAGCATAGGAGGATGCAAGGTGCTTACGGACGACAGCGATGACGAGTTGCTCTTGCCGGGAGACGTACTGGCAACGGCGGAAGAGATTTATCAAGCGGTAGTTAATGCGCGAAGCGACCCCCACATAAACACGAGACTGTTGGCCGCTGCTAAGTTCATCTTGGCTTCGACCAGCAAGTTAAAGAGAACGTGCGAGCCGGAGGACTTGCTTCAAGATGCCATCGAAGTGGTTCTCACCGGTAGACGAAAATGGCCCAAGAACCGCGTTGACTTTAAAGGGCTATTGGTCGGCGTCATGCGCAGCATAGCTTGGAGCCGCGACAACACCCAGACGAAGACGACGCCCGATTTGACGATGGAGCACGAGTTGCCGCTGGTTGGCGACGCACAAGAACCGCCGAGCTTGGAAAGTGTCGCCGCAGACCCGGAGACGACCGAGGAGAAAGTGCTTCGGCACGAGCAGCACGCATTGGAGGAAACGAAGCTTGCGATTCTGCGTGCGAACTATGCCCCTGACGCCTTGCACGGCCAGATACTAGACAAGGTGCGAGAAGGTTTCGCCAGCCACCTCGAAGTCCGAGAAGCACTTGGCATCGACGATAGCGTGTATTGGAATGCTTGGAAAGCTTTGATGCGCGCTGCGGAGAAACTGAACTCAAATGCCAAGGAGTAGCCTCATGAATGCCAAAAAGACCCCTGACGACAATCTGCTCGATGCGCAACTGGACTTCATTATGAATGCTCCTCAAGCACAGTTTGACGAGTACTTGGCCGAATCCGGAATCGATATCAATGACTTTAGCCGCAGGTCTACGTTAGCTTTCGATCAAGCGCTTAAAACGCACGCAAGCGCGAGCCAGGCTATAGAAGCGCTGGCTAACCTTAGTCCGGCTCAGCAGAAAGCGCTTGCAGAGAGCCTTCGAATTCGCCGAAGTGTACTGGCCGCGCTCCGGGAACACAGGGTCATCGTCGCTTCGATTCCAAAGCGGTTTTTGTCCCGACTGGCGGATCTGCTCGGTCAGACGATCGGAGCCGTGACGGCAGCTCTTGCAGTACCAGCGCCGCGACTGGCGGGGCAATACAAGTCTGATGACAAACCGGACGCAGCGACCGCACGCGTAACGTTCGAGCAGCTCCTGAGGGATGCGGCCATGAGCGAAGAGGAAATCGAGGCGCTTATGCGCGACGGTGATTAAAAATGGACGCCGTCGAAATCGCCCGACAAACTGCGGCGCAACTTCACCTTGAAGCTGTAGCCCGCGGTCTTGATCCATGGCAGGCATACGACTTCGTGGTCGCTGAGGCAAACCACCATAACTACACGGTGGAGGACATGCTTCCGGGAGCCGCGATGCTCGACGGGGGGCGAGCTAAGCTGCTTCCCAGCGAAGAACTGATCCTTCACGAAAGGAAAGGCACGCCATTCGAGCAGGCGCTGCTTATCGCACACGAAATCGGTCATGCCATGCTTGGCGACGCGGACGATTCGACGCCGGCGAAAGATATAGACTTCGCGCGTTCAGCTGAGCGCTCCCCGGTCGGAGAGGAGCGTGTTGTTGACTACGGACGCAAGCAGCGGCGTGAGGTCCAGATGGATCTTTTCGCAAGGGAACTGCTGTTGCCGAGGCCAGTGGTTCGCCGATTGCATCTGCAGGACGGGCTGACGGCCAGTGATATTGCCGAGAAGCTCAAAGCTCCGTTCGACGTCGTAGCGCAGCAACTGTTGGATGCGCTACTGCTTCCCGACATGCAGATCACGTCTGAAGAAGCGCGACGCGAACATCCGCTCAACGCTTGCCAAAAAAAGGCCGTCGACCACCGGGGCCGCGCTTTCCTCTTAGGCGCTGGTCCCGGCACCGGCAAGACACAGACTCTGGTCGCTCGCGTCGAAGGACTTCTTGATGAAGGGGTGGACCCGCGCAGCATACTTTTGCTGACGTTCTCTAACCGAGCTGCGGGAGAAATGGCGGAGCGTATCGGACAAAAGCGACAGGAGGCTGCTGCTGCGCTTTGGGTCGGGACCTTCCATGCATTTGGACTGGATTTGGTGCGTCGATTTCACGCAGAGCTGGGGCTTGCCAGTGACCCGCGGATGATTGATCGCACCGAGGCGGTGGAACTGCTGGAGGAGGAGTTTCCAAGGCTGGGCTTGGTGCACTATCAAGACCTCTACGATCCGACGCAGGTCATCTATGACCTCTTGGCGGCCATCTCCCGAGCAAAAGACGAGGTGATTGGGCCGCAGGAGTACGAGCGCCTAGGCGAGGATATGCTCCGAAAGGCATCGTCCCATGGGGAGGTCGAATCTGCTAAGAAAGTACTAGAGGTAGCGCGAGTCTACGCGACCTACGAGGCTTTGAAGCGGCAGCGGAACTTGGTGGATTTCGGGGACCTCGTCTGGTTGCCTGTTAAGTTGCTGGAAAGTGACGAAAAGATTCGGCAGCACCTTGCGAGTACATATAGCCACGTGCTCGTAGATGAGTACCAAGACGTGAATCGAAGTAGTGTCCGGTTGCTCACCGCGCTTTGCGGTAGCGGGGACAACTTGTGGGTCGTAGGCGATGCAAAGCAGTCGATCTATCGCTTTCGCGGCGCGTCTTCCTTCAACGTTTCCCGCTTCGGCAAAAAGGACTTCCCTCTTGGTATCGCGGACAGGTTGACAGACAATTATCGATCTCTCAAGCCCATCGTCGACGCATACTCCGAGTTTGCGAAGGGGATGAAAGTCGGGGGGGTGGATAGCGTGCTTGAACCCGTTCGCAAGGAACCAGGAGAGCCGCCAGAGCTCATTGTTGCGACAGGTGCCGACGAACAAACGGTGGCGCTTGCCGATAGTATCGAGGCGATGAAGGAGGCGGGTTTCCGCTACAGCGACCAGGCTGTCCTTTGCACCGGGAACGACAAACTCTCCGATCTGGGCCAAGATCTGGAGCGACTTGGAATTCCGGTGCTTTTCCTCGGTAGTCTGTTTGAACGCCCCGAAGTGAAGGATCTTCTTTCGCTTTTGTCGTTGCTCATTGACCCAAGGGCTATGGGACTAGTTCGCGTTGCTTGCTTGTCGCAATTCGAAATGTCGCTTTCAGATGTGTCGGCCGTCCTCACGTACCTACGGCAGGTGGATTTGCCGCCGCTGGCTTTTATCGACGCGCTTGATATTCCCGGGCTTAGTGCGGACGGTTCCTTGGCATTGAAGCGTATACGAGTGGTGTTCGACGGGTTCAGCAGCGATGCCCGGCCATGGGATGTCGTTTCGACTATGCTGCTCGACCGCACCCGCCTCGCTGCGGACATCTGCGGTGCAAGCAGCGTCAGCAGTCGAGCGCAAGGAATTGCGATTTGGCAGTTTATGAACTTTCTCCGCACTCAACCAGCTGGTGCGGGTCTGCCGATCTCTCGCCTTTTGGATCGAATTCGAAGGCTACTGCGTCTCGGCGATGACCGAGACCTCAGGCAACTGCCCGCAGCCGCTCGGGGGATTGACGCCGTTCGCCTTATGACGATCCACGGCTCCAAGGGGCTTGAGTTTGACGTTGTTCACGTGCCGGGTTTGAACGAGGATACATTACCTGGATACCGAAAGCCGGCTCCAGCTTGCCCGCCTCCCGAAGGGATGATTGAAGGGGCGACGGGGCCCACGGAGACGGTCTTGGACGAGACGCGAAGCGAAGAGCAGGAGTGTTTGTTCTATGTAGCGCAATCTCGCGCTCGTGATCGTCTTTTCCTATACGCCGCATCGATGAATCGTGGCGGCAAGTCTCGCAAGCTTTCAGAGAACTTCCTGCGACGAATGGGGCAGGGCCTCAAGCGACAAACGGTGAATCCTTCCCGAGCGCTGCCGCCTGCGCCAGCATCAGCGGACGTTCCTATGTCATTCACGGGGGGGATCCGATTCGACGCGCATCAAGTTGAGTTGTACGAACGGTGTCCTCGGCGATTTTTCTATACCCATGTCCTGCAGACCGGCGGCCGGCGCAAGACCACGCCGTTTATGCAAATGCACGAGGCGGTTAGGAAGGTCTTAAAGGAAATCGTAAGCGCTGTGGATGGTGGGGGCCGAGTCGCTTTGGGCTCGAAAGTCGAGGAAGCACTCGCGGCGGAAGGGCTTGCGACTCATGGCTACTACATTCATTACCGTGACTTCGCGCTAGCCATGATTCGGTACTTCGCCAAGGGGCGAGAGAACTGCACACCGGAAAAGCCGACCGCTCTGCGCGTGGACTATGGTGAAGAAGAAATCCTGGTCACTCCAGACGACGTCCTGATCACTCGCGATGGGACAAAGATATTGCGTAGGGTCATGACTGGTCATGGCCGAAAAGACGACGAGAAGACAATTGGCGCGGCCACGTTCCTTACGGCGGCAACGGAGGCATTTCCCGGTGCGCACGTGGAACTCGTCTACTTGGCGGACCAGGAGACGCGTCCCGTTACGCTCAAGCCAAACGAGTTGCGGACACGCAAAGAACATATGCTCGAACACCTAGGACAAATTCGCGCAGGGCACTTCCCTCAAAAAGCGTCCTCTCGGACCTGTCCGAACTGCCCTGCATTCTTCATCTGTGGCCCTGTTCCCCGCGGATCATTCGTTCCAGCTTTCAGGGTCCCGAACGCGCCGCGTGAAGACAAGGGCTAACCAGGAGTCGGGGAAGCGGGCCTGGGTGACCGAGTATTGGTAGCATCGGCATGGAGATGTACAAGTCCGATGCGTGGTTTCGAGCTACGACCAACAATCGAATACGGGGGCGCGAATGGTGAAGTTGTTGCATACAGCCGACTGGCAAATCGGCAAGCGCTACGGGCAATTCAATCTGGAAGAGGCGGCTTTGCTCGCAGAGGCACGTTTCGACGTCGTCTCGCGCATCGCTGCACTCGCCACTTCTCAACGCGCCGATCTGGTTCTCGTAGCCGGCGACGTTTTCGATGCACAGGGCGTATCCGATCGAACGGTCCTACGTCTGTTCCAGTTGATGGCCGGTTTCGCGGGTCCTTGGGTCATGATTCCCGGCAATCACGATGCAGGTCTCGCCGAGTCGGTCTGGACTCGCGCTATTCGGCTCGGGGCTATCCCGCCAAACGTTCATGTTTGCGTGCGTCCCGAGCCGCTAATTCTGGGCGACTTAGGCGTCGCGATCTTGCCGGCGCCGCTGACGCAGCGCCACGCGTACGAAGATCTCACGCGTTGGTTCGACTCGGCGCCCACGGCGGAAGGGCTAATGCGAATCGGTCTGGCCCACGGTAGCGTGCAGGGCATTCTCGCGGAAGATATCGACGCGACTAACCCGATAGCGCCGGAGCGCACTGCGCTCGCGCAGCTCGACTATTTGGCCCTCGGCGATTGGCACGGCACCAAGCAGATCGACGCGAAGGCGTGGTACAGCGGTACGCCAGAGACCGATCGCTTCCGCAATAACGAGTCCGGTCAAGTCTTGCTGGTCGAAATTGCAGCACCCGGCAATATGCCTTTCGTCACGCCGATACGCATTGGACGATATCGTTGGCGCAATATCGAGCGCGAGTTACAGCTTGCGAGCGACGTACCTGCGCTCGTGCAAGAACTCGAGACGTTCGATTCGGACGACGTTGTTCAACTCAAGCTATACGGGCAGGTCGATTTGGAGGGCCATCTTGCTGTTAGCCGGGCAGTGAGCCAAACCCAGGCCCGCACCCGCAGCTTGGTCGTCGACTTGGCAGAACTGCGCATACTGCCGACCGACGACGATTTGCGAGCGCTGCATGCCGACGGCTACCTCGGCGAAGTCATCACGGAATTGCGCGCACAGGAGGACGGCGACAACGCCGAACTCGCGCGCGACGCACTGGCGCTACTTGCCGGAATCCTCGACGAAACGCGTGCGACGACCGCAAATGGGGGCCAACCATGAAGCTATCTCGTCTGCGTATAGAGCAATTGCGCAAGTTTCGCCAACTCACGGAGATTGCGGACCTTGCTGACGGCATCAACCTATTCGTCGGCCCGAACGAGGTGGGCAAAAGCACGATCGCGGCAGCAATTCGCGCTGCGTTTTTCGAGCGGCATCGTTCGAGCAGTGTCGAGCACCTTCGTCCGTGGGACGATGGCGCAGCGTCGCCGTCGATCGACATCGAATTCACCTTGGGAGGTCGTCCCGCGCGTTTGCGAAAGAGTTTCCTGCAGCGCAAGCGCTGCGAACTGGAGATCGACGGCCAGCGCCTAGAAGGCGCGCAAGCGGAAGACCACCTTTCCGAGCTACTCGGTTTCGGATTCGCCGGCCGCGGCCCGAGCGGCCCAGAGCATTGGGGTATCCCGGGGCTTTTGTGGATCGAGCAGGGCGCAGCCCAAGAGATCGACAAGCCGGTCGCGCATGCGGCGGAACATTTGCAGCGTGCGCTCGGCGCCTCGCTCGGTGAGGTTGCCAGTAGTTCGGGCGACGCGGTGCTGGACCGTGTGGAAAGCGCGCGAAACGAATTGCTTACGCCGGCCACCGGACAGCCCCGCGGAGACTACGCCGACGCTCGCAAAAGAGAATCGTGCTTGGCAGCAGAACTGGAGAACCTAGAGGGCCAAGTAGCGACCTATCGTAGCAAAGTCGATCAACTGGCGACGTTACGCAGGGAGCACTCGAAGGACAGTACCGAGCAGCCGTGGCAGGCATTGCGCGCGGACGAACGCGCGGCGCAGGCCAAACTTGACGAAGTAGGAGCCGTCCAAAAGTCTTTGCAGGCGATTCGCGAGAAAGTCGAGCAGACCGCCCAGCGACAAGCACTCCTAGTCGCGAATCTCGAGACCTTCGATCAGCAGGAGCGCGACTTCGCTGCCCGCGAGAAAGACCGCGACGAGGCGCAAATGCGAGTGACGGCAGCGGAAGCAGCACATGCATCGTCCAAAGCCCGCAGCGAGCAGGCGCAGGCTAGTTTTGAGGTCGCGCGTAAGGTGTTGAGTCTCGCTCGCCAAGAGGAAAATCGGCGTAGCCAAGCTGCCCGAGTCGATGAACTTCGCACCCAAATCGCGACTGCGGAGAAGAAGTTAGAAGAGGCCGGCATCGAGCAGGAAGCGTTGCTTGCCGCGCGTCGGGCGGCTGCGGCGACCGAACTAGGGGACGACGATCTGAAAGCGCTGCGCAAACAGGCGACGCAATTGCGCGAGTTGGAGATCCGGCAGGCCGCTGTGGCGACGCGGCTGCGATACGGCCTGGAGCCGGGGCGCGAATTGCGTACCGGGAGCGCAGTGTGGATTGGCGATGGCGAAGCATTAATCACCGAGCCGACGACCCTTGATTTGCCCGGCATCGGCAGCCTCGAAATCATTCCGGGCGGTTCGGATCTTGCCGAGGTTGCGCGTGAACTTCATTCTGTGGCCGAGCGTCAGGTGGCGATGCTCGAACGCCTCGGGTTGTCCTCGCTAGAGGCGGCAGAGACCCGCCGCGAGACGCATCGCGGACACGAAGTCGAGGCCAAGACGCGCGAGGCGACGCTCAAGATCCTGGCACCGGCCGGCGTCGACGCACTGCGCAGTGAGCTAGTAGCGCTGAGAACGCGGTTGGAAGAGTGCGAGAAGCGTCTCGCGGAACTGCCGGCTCAGCCGGGTGATGCGGATCGTTTGCCGTCCGTGGATGAAGCAGAGGCGGCCCAAGAAAGTGCTCGGCGCGATCTCGAACGGCGAAGCGAAGAGCTGAATCAAGCGCATATCGCGGCAGCGAACGCACAGAGTGCATTCGAAGCAGCGCAGCGAGAAGTTCAGGCCGCTCAAGCAAAACTCGAAGCACCGGATCGCGCAGAACGCCTAGGCAAATCGCAGGCGGACCTCCTTGAGGCCAGAGCTGAGAGCGCGCGCTATGCCGGTGAAATCGAAATATTGGAAGCGAAGATCAGCGCGGCGCGCCCGGATCTGCTGCTTCAGGACATCAAGCGCTGGCGCGCAAGTGCTGAGGCGCTCGAACGGGCCAACGACGATCGCCGCGTACGCATCGAGCGTCTGGAAGCCGAACTGCAAGCCCTCGGCGCGCAGGGTCTTGAGGAAAAGCGTGCCGACGTCGCACGCGAACTGGAACAAACGCGCAGGCGCGTCGCGGAAATGCAGCGTCGAGCGAATGCACTCGATTTTTTGCTCGAACTGCTACGACGCAAGCGAGCCGCAGTGACCCAGCGCCTGCATGCACCACTGCAGCGACATTTGAACCACTACATACAGCTGCTGTTCCCACAAGCGACGCTTGAGCTTGGTGAGGACTTTACGCCGCGTATGCTGAATCGGCCTGGGGCCGACGTGGGCGACTTCCACGACATGAGCTTCGGCGCACGCGAGCAGTTGGGGGTGATTAGTCGACTTGCCTACGCTGACCTTCTAAAGGAGGCTGGTCGCCCGACGCTGATAATCCTCGATGATGCACTGGTGCATAGCGACGACGGACGCCTCGGACAGATGAAGCGCGTACTGTTCGACGCCGCCACCCGACACCAGATCTTGCTGTTCTCCTGCCATCCGGAGAAATGGCGCGATTTGGGCGTTGGAGCCCGGTCGGTCGAAGCGCTGTTAGGCGGCTAATTTGAGGGGTGTAAAAGCAAGGGGAGGGGGCGGAATCGAAACGTAGTCGCCTGCCGGGGCCACGCGGCCCCGCTTTCGCTCAAGCTCAATCTCCTCGTTCATCAACTTGACGATCACAATGTGTGGTCCCGAATGTTACCAACGCTGGCTTTATACGCTGGTCGCTTACCCGGCAAGAATCTGCTGATCCAGCGGCGGAGGTTGCGCCGTGCTTATGACGAGGGAAGGAGTATTGGCGTCTTTTGCGACTCGACCCAGTATCCGTTGAGTTCGTCGCCTGGCGCGTTGAAGCGCCGCAATCATGCCTCGATTGCGACGGTCGTGTTCAGCAAAGGTGCGGCGCTGTTGATCGTACCAAGCTGTAAGATGCCGCTCTTATCGGCTACGATCGGACGCAGCGCATGGTTCAGCAGAATGTATGCGACTCGCGCCCCAGGCCGAATTCCGTTGCCAATCGGCGCGGCAGCAACCGGTTCAATGCCGGCTTGGAAGATCAGGCCGCCGCGATCGAGTGGCAGACTGCGCCGGAGCCGCCAATCTGAATTAACCAAGAATTGCACGGGGAAGAAGACCAAATGCCAGGCATGAATCTGGGCGAGCTTGTATCGCAGTATTGGCACATCGGCGTGGTCGCACTGATCTCAGCCGGTCTATCACTGGACTTCCTAAGAAGGTTCTTCATCCGATCGTTCAAGCTAAGGCGCGATCTCGATGAAGCCATCGCGGCGTTGCAGGTGATTCGTGATGAGAAGAAGGGGGATCTTGTCGAGCTCTCTGCGGTCGAGACCGGGGCGATGAAGTCCGAAGCTCTGTCAAACCTGTGGACAGAATATGCCAAGACTCTCCACAAGCAGCTTGGCGATGAGGACGAGCTGGGGCAGCAGCGCATCAGGTGCTGGCGCTCGACAGCGCTGGCCGAGACTTTTTTCACGGATCAAGCAATCGTCGACAATCGCTTGAAGACCGACTTCTTCAAGCATCTTCCCGGGGTGCTCACGGGCCTTGGGATCATCGGAACCTTTCTCGGCCTCATCAAGGGTCTCGTGCATTTTGATGTGAGTGTGGACCCAGCGGCGGCCCAAGTTCAGCTTCAAGGATTGGTGAGCTCCGTGGGACATGCTTTTTATGTCTCGGCATTCGCCATCGGCCTGGCTATGCTGACTACTTGGCTCGAGAAGACGATCGTCACGGTCTGTTACGGCCAAGTCGAGGACATTCGCGAGCTGGTCGATAGCATGTTCCGGGGCGGGGCGGGAGAGGAATACCTGCAACAGCTTGCTAGGTCGTCCCAAGACGCGGCGACCCAAGCCCAGCAGATGCGCGACTCGCTGGTGGTCGATCTCAAAGAGATCCTCACGACATTGACCGAACGGCAGATTGCGGCTCAAGCCCAATACACCGGCCAGATGTCCGTCGACGTGGCTAAAGTCATTTCCGAATCGCTGGCCAGTCCGATGTCCGCGATGGCCGAGGCCGTCCAGAAGGTCAGCGGCAGTCAGGGAGAGGCTGTCAACAAGCTGTTGACCGACGTTTTGTCGAGCTTCTCTGCGCAAATGCAGGAGATGTTCGGCGGCCAGATGCGCGGCATGAGCGATCTGTTGCAAAAGGCGAGTGAATCGATGCAGGCCACGGCGCTTCAATTCGGACAGCTCGCCGCGAACATGGACGCCGCCGGTACTAATACGGTGGACTCGATGGGCGAAAAGCTCGCTCAGGCGCTCGATGCCATGGATGCCCGGCAGTCGGCGATGAACGCCCGGATGGGAGAGTTCGTCGAGCAGATTCGCTCGTTGGTCGCGCAGTCCCAGTCCGAGACCGGCGAAAAGCTACGAGAGGCATTGGCGGCGGTCGGGACTCAGGTCGCAGGTGTGGTCGAGACGCTGCGAAAGCAGGCCGAGGATGCCGCTGAGTCGCAAGGCCAACGCGCCCAGCGGTTTGAGGAGTCCACTGGCCAAGCGATAAATTCGCTCTCCGGCCAAATCGAGCAACTGCTCTCGCAGTCCATGGAGACCAACAAGTCCTTGCAGACCTCTGTGTCGGCTTTGGCCGGCGCGACAGACCGGGCGATGGCTAGCCTCAATTCGGGGGTGGAAACACTCTATGTTGCGGCCAGCGACTTCGCGAAGGCCGGCTCAGGCGTGTCCGAAACGATGCGGTCGGCCTCCACGGCCACGGATTCGATCAAGACGGCCTCCGCGCAGCTCTCGATGGCCACCGACAATGCCAAGGGGATCTTCGCCGACTACGCTCGCACGCGCGACACATTCGCCACAATGATCGCCGAGCTGCGGCAGACCTTCGAGTCGGCCAAGAAGGATGCTTCAATGACTTCGGAGCTCGTCGGCAAGATTCAGACGGCGGCTCGCGAACTGGCAGCGGCTCAGCAGCAGTCGGAGGACTATCTCAAAGGCGTCACCGAAGTCCTCGTGGGTGCACACGAATCATTCCGCGACAATATCGACAGGACTCTGGGTGAGGGCAATCGCAAGTTTCAGTCTGAGCTATCGAACGCCGTCAATCTCCTATCCGGTGCGATTAAGAATCTGGGCGACGCGGTTGATGAGATCCCGGCCGGTCGAGGGCGATAAGCGATGTTTGGTCCGAAATCATCCCGGCGGCGCAATGGTAGGGACGAAGGGGAGAAGCCATTCTGGATCTCCTTTTCCGATTTGATGACGGCGCTTATGGTGCTGTTTCTCGTGTCGATGGCTGTCGCCCTGATCGCCATCACGCAGAAGCAAAAGGTCATTGACGATACGATCGAATTGCGCAAGAAGACCATCGCGCACTGCCTGACCGAAGTCGAAGATGTTACCAAGCGCCCCGAGTTCAAGGGGGTGACGGTGCATGGCAACTCGATCGACTTCGGCACAGTCGTTCTGTTCGCCGATCAACACCACTCGTTTGAGAAGCCGGCCGATGAGCGCTTCATTCGCAGCTTCGTCCCTGAGGTGTTGAAGGTGGCTCGCGCAAAGAGCTGCGAAACTTGGCTTAAGCGTGTTGTAGTCGAAGGCTTCGCGAGTCGTACCGGCAACTATCTCTACAATCTGAATCTAAGCTACCTGCGATCTCAGCGAGTCTTGTGCGCGTTGCTGAACACGCAAGTTCCCGACGCGCTCTCCGAAGCCGATCGAAGGCAGATTCAGACGCTCTTCTTGGTCGGCGGCTCGTCCTTCAACACTGCATCCAATGATGGTCCGGCACGAATGCGACGGGTCGAGATCAGGTTAGAGTTCCGCGACTTTGGATCGGCGGCTGAGCCGGCGCCAGACATTCCACTTGACCCGGGCAAGTCTTGTCCGAACGACCTGCGATGAACGAAGCGCTGACATTGCTGCGATCCGGCTTGGCCCGCTCGTTCTCGCAAGCGGCGAAGAATCCCGACCTATGGCTAGACGCGAGATCGATGGAGCGCGCGAAGGAGCGCGTGATTCGCGATCATGGCGGAGCAGCAATCAAGGTGGATAGCCGGACCATTTGGGCTTCGATCGAGGACTTCCGACGGCTTGGCCATGCCGCGAACTTCCGCGAGCTCAAATACGTTTGCCTGGGCGTTTCCGCCATGGATGCCAAGGGCTGGTGCATCCTCGCTGAGGAAATATTGCGTGAGCAGGTGGGCAAGCAGGTGGAGGAACAAGTGGCCATCCATCGCAAGCTACGCTGTTTTCAAGCCTTGCTGGCCTCTTACTTTTCATTTTCGCTCGGAGCGTCCAATCTTGACCCAAAGGCGGTGAGGGGTTGGACGACGCTTCGGACTTGGCTCCAACGCCAGCAGCAGCAATTGGCCATTGCCTTGGACCACGTTCCGCCTTGGTTCGAAGCTTTGGACCGACATTCTGAACTTCTGACCGGGCGGCCCTGCGACAAGTTCGTCCCCGACTTAATGCGCGGCGACGCGTCCTCGCTCGAAGAAGCGATGGACAGCCTAGGTATCGATCGCGATTCCTGGGTCATGGAGGCCGCTGTCTTCGCCCAGATGGAGGCAGCGGAGAAGCTTGACGATGTTCGATTCAAGGCGGCATTACCTGATCTGCTGCGCATGGCAATGGGCGAGGCGGGCACGAGGGTTGGTGAACGGCTTCGGGTTCGCAGCATCGCGTTACTGGTTTCTCGATACGCGCGTTGCTCCGCAATGCCAGAGCACCCTGGCCTGCGCGATGCGGCAGTCGGCGTTATTGGTAACCCTTGGTTGCGCAGAGCGAGTTGGGATGCGCACGTCATAGACGCGGCCAAGCAGCCGGACACGCGAGCGAGGGAGATGGTTTTCGGGTGGCTCAAAGGCCGGCTCATCCAGGATTTCTTTGAGTTGCTCAGCGCCGAAGATACTGGCGATACGCGGCGCCTCGTCTATTGGCTGCGTTTCGCGCCCTTCGTCGACGATATGTGGTTCGCTCTTGGCCCCACAGCCCAATACCGAAGCGATCGGCTTTTCAAGGAGTTTCGCGAGCGTGCGAAGGGGCGGCTCCTTGACCTTGAAGGCGCATCGGGCGACAACAACGCGTTCGTGATGAGGATTGGTGCCCATGTCGCCATTGAGTTCGGTGCCACGGGCAACGCGTTCTATCTGCTGCGCTGGGACACCTTGCCGCCAGCCGTGTCCGGGGCGCTGACTTCGGGGAAAGCGAAGGACTATCTGACGCTCGGTCAACTGAAGCCGGGACTCCACGAATGGAAGCAGAGCCATCGAGATGCGACCGTCGCTCTTAGAAGTTGGGAACAGAAGTTCGACGACGAACTTTTGCCGCGATTGGGCGTGGCACCGAAAGCGCGGCCCGTATGCGTGCCGGCTCTCGAAAAGCTGTTGGAAGGTCGTAATGTCACTGTGACGGATAACAGGGCCAAGGGGGGCGCGCTTCGGATTGGTCCGGATGACGAACTGGCCGGCGTAGCTCGCGAGCTTTCGGCCTTGGGTATGCAGCAGCCGCGGCGCGGCCGCGGCTGGATCAAGGAGTGAGGAGATGATCCGATTGTTCGGTTCGAAGGGAGTTGGCGAGCAGGCCGAAGTCCGTCCCCCTTCGAAGGTCGATGTGTCTTGGGGGCGCCATGGCGTAGCATTTGTTCCGGATCCTGCTGGTGAGGCGTGGCTTGATGAACCCAGTGCGTTCGGCGCCGACTCCGAACTAGTGTTATTGCTTCGGCAGTTAGAGGAGGAGGGCTACATCGAGGTGCGGCCGTCCGGCGCGTCGATGGACTGGGAGTCCTATTATCGCCTTGAAGCAGCGGAAGGTTACTCCGCTTCGCTTCATCTGTTGAAGCTGCCCACAAGGCGGGGCTGGCGCCCGATGTTGTCCAGCCGCGGTGGGCTCTCGGATACGAACTTCGCCATCGGCATTTCGGGCTGGCGCGACCCTTCTGGCGCGCAGCCGGGCGGCAACGTGGAGATCCAGGGGGCGATCCTCTCCGCCGATGGCAAGCAATCGCTGCTCTCCGAGTCTGCGTGGCGCGTAGTCCAGGCCATTGCAGAGCGGCGCGCTCGTTCTGCCGAGGGATACAGTCCCGAAGACAATAAACTCGATTGGGCCAGAATCAGACGGCATGCCATCGACGCGAAGGCCGATCTTGCCGATTTCCTCGCCAAGACAATCGTGCTCACTCCCGAACGGATCGACATCCAAATGCGTAAGGGCGGTGAGGGCGCACAAGACATGGTGGAGATCATGCCCGGCTTCGACGGTGCTCCGAGCCGATGGCTGGAAGTCTTCGATCGATTCGAAGTAGTCCCGGAGCGCTACGAGATACCGGACGGCTCGGGTCTGGTGCACGTCCTGATGTCGGAGGACGCGCGCGCGGTCCTGTCGGAGATTCGGCGCATGCCTGGGCGCCGGGTGGCTGGCGCCCGTGCGGAGGCATTCCTGCGTAACCCGTTTGCGACGCTTGGTCCGTCGGCCGCAGTCACGATCGACCCGGACCAGTTCGAGCGAGCGCGTGAGGATGCTGGAATCGTTTTCGCAAGGTTCTCCGCGTGCGTCATCGAGGACCAATCTGGCTATCCGTGCGACGTGGGCTTACTCATCGAGCAGGTCTTCGAAGGCAAACTGGTGGCGGAGGAGTCCAAGTTCGAGTCCGCCTCCGAACTCGAATCCTTCATCGCGAAGATGGAAGGGCGCTTCGCCACTGGTGCGCAGTGCTGTCATTGGAAGGGATTCGACCTAGAAATCCTTGGTGATTCGCCCAATCAGATCGAAAAGCTGCGCTCGGTGTTGGCCAAGCTTGCCCTTCCGCGCAAGATTAAAGCGTCCGACATCTTTGACCTCTCACTTTATTCCGAGCGCATTGAGGGTTTCGGGGTCGAGAAGCCCTATTACTCTCCCTTTATTGCCAAGAAGGGCGACGGTGGTTGGGTGCCGGAGAACATCGACCTTGGCCTGTGGTTCACCGACTCCAAGGGCGAGACGGTGGCGATACCGCTCGATGGACGCAATCTGAACAAGTTTCGCAAGGAAGTCGAGGAGGCTGAGCACGAGAAGCGGGAGAGTTTTTCTTTCCCTGGGTGTCCGAAGCCGGTACCGACGCGTTGGGCCAAGGAGGCCCTCGAAACCCTTGGTAAGGTCAAGGAAGAAGTCAAAGGCGGCAACTACGATCCCGGCAAGGACAAGTCGGGTCGCAAGGCGGTCCAGCGTAAGGGCCTGGTCGTCAAGCCCAACGTAGCGGGACTTGATTACGAGGAACTGCGCGGAGAACTGTCAGCGGACAACGCGCCACCCACGATGCCATTGAGCCTACGCGGGAATATTGAACTCAAAGACCATCAACGAGATGGTATAGCTTGGCTGCAAAAAATATGGCGCCATTCGCCGTCGGCATGCCGTGGCGCGCTCCTGGCGGACGACATGGGCTTGGGCAAGACCATCCAGCTGTTGGCGTTCATGGCCTCGCTGATTGAGCTCGAGCCCCGAATCGATCCATTCTTGGTCGTCGCGCCCGTTTCGCTGCTGGATAACTGGAAGGCCGAAATCGAGAAATTCTTCGTCGACGGGGCGATGGACGTCCTCACGCTGTATGGCTCGAACCTCGCGGTTAAGCGCGTACCGAAGTCCGCGCTTGATGACGGGTTGATTGAGTCGGGTTCGCCGAAGCTTCTCGCGTCGGACTGGCTGGGTTCGGCAAAGGTGGTGCTGACGACATACGAAACATTGCGCGACCTGGAATTCTCCTTGGCTGCGCAGAAGTGGTCGGTCATGGTTTGCGACGAGGCCCAAAAGATCAAGAACCCCAATGCGATGGTGACTCGGGCGGCGAAGAAGCAAAACGCCAGGCTGAAGATCGCGTGCACTGGCACGCCCGTCGAGAACACTTTGGCAGACCTGTGGTGCCTATTCGACTTTGTACAGCCCGGTTTGCTCGGGTCGTTGAAGGAATTCGGCAGCAAATACCGCAGGCCCATTGAGGCAGCGACCAACGACGAGAATGCGCGCATTGAAGAACTGCGGGGCCTTATCGAGCCTCAGAAGCTGCGTCGCACCAAAGCCGAGGTCGCGAAGGACTTGCCGAAGAAGGTCGTGCATCAGGGGTGTCGCAAGCTGCCGCTTTCCACTCGCCAGCGGGCGCTTTACGCGGATGCGGTGGCTCAGTTCAAGTCACGCGGGCAAGGGCAGGGTAGTGGACTGCAATCACCTTTGGGCCTTCTGCAATACCTGCGTCGCCTTTGCTCCGATCCGCGGCCTCCGGGTCATATTGCCACCAGCGATGAATCCGTCGAGACCATCAAGAAGGTGTCGCCTAAGATGGACTGGATGCTGCTGCAGCTCAGGGAAATCGAGGCGTCAGGATCTGGCGACAAGGTCATCGTGTTCTGCGAGTTCCGGGACTTACAGCGCGTTATCCAACGCGCCATATCCGAGGTGTTTGGATTCGTGCCTGACGTGATCAACGGTGATACCTCCACCGAATCCGGGGCCGCCAGCAGTCGCCAAGCCCGCATAACGGCTTACCAGCAAAATCCTGGTTTCGGCGTGATCATTCTTTCTCCCCTCGCAGTCGGCTTCGGCGTCAACATCCAGGCCGCGAACCATGTCATTCACTATACCCGCACATGGAACCCGGCCAAGGAAGACCAGGCCACCGACCGCGCGTATCGAATTGGGCAGCAAAAGGATGTGTACGTCTACTACCCGGTTGTGGTTGGCGGCGACTTCGTGACTTTCGACGAGAAGCTGGACCTGCTGCTTGAGCGCAAGCGCACGTTGTCCTATGACATGCTCAATGGCGCCGGCGATGTAACCCCATCTGACTTCGCTGACATCGAAGCACCGGGCGGTGGGTCGCCATTTGGTGAAGATCCCTTCGATCCTGCAGATGTCGGACGCTTGGGACCGGATGCATTCGAGTCCTTCTGCGCGCTGCTGTGGAGCAAGCAAGGTTACGCGCGGACGATCAAGACGCCCAAGACGGGGGATGGTGGTGTGGACATCGTTGCAATCAACGGTGACCGCGGCGCGCTCATCCAATGCAAGAGCTCTGGTGTCGAGGGCAAGGAGATGGGCTGGGAGGCTGTCAAGGATGTCGCGGCCGGTTCGGCGGCCTATGCCGCGCGCTATCCGGGAGTTGAGTTCCAGCTTTTTGCGGCCACCAATCGCCGGTTTAATCAATCGGCCCGACAGCAAGCGTCGCTGCTGAATGTGACGTTGATCGAAGGGCGCGATCTGATCGATCTGCTTTCCAAGCACCCAACCAAGCGCGGCGAGCTCGATCGCTTCGCAATGGCTGGGTGGTCGCGGTGAGGATCTGCGCCACCTGACCAGTCGGTGCTCAGATCGCGGGCTCGGAGGGCCGCGCACATGACAACGGGGCCTCGCGGCCCCGTTTCTGTGTTGCTCAAAACGTTCGTTAGCCCGGCGAGCCACCGTCGTATCCGAACCCATTCGACGGCGCGGGTTCGGGCAGTCCCATGGCCTTCCGAAGCCGCAAGAGGTTGGCGGCGACAGCCGCTTTGCCGCTGCCGACCGTCGGTGCTTTGTGCAGCTCACGCCATTGTTCGGTCATCTGGTCGGGCGGCACGTCGAAACGCTTCAGCCAGGCTTCGGTCGCGATGGTCGTGTTGAGCATCGGCGCCGTGCTGTCGAGCGTGCCGCTTTGCAGGATGTCCATCGCTTCGGCGATGATCGGGCGCAGCGCGGCGTCGAGCAGCACATACGCCGGCGGGGGAAGAGGAGGCTTTCCCGGACCAGCAGACACACCCGATTGCGGCGCGGCGCCGGCTTGAATGATCAAGCCACCATCTCTCAACGGCTGGCGCACATACCAGTCTGGCGGCAGTGTGAGCGACGCTGCTCCCCCGGCTGTGCGCACGAGGTCCCCGTCCAGCGCGACGAGCCAATCGACCGTTTTAATCTTTCCGACCAAGTCGATGGTGCTCACTCCCATCGGGTCGCCGACGTCGATCCCCGGACCGTAGCGGCGCGCGTAAAAATACTCGCTCGCTTCGTTAGGCTCCCGTCCCATAGGCGGCACGTTGACAGCAAATCCCGCGTGACCGGAGACCGTGGGCAGGGCTTCGCAGAACGCGGCGAACAGCGCCTGAAACACGCCGGGACGCTGTTCGAGGAAGGCGCGCGGGACCGTGAAGTCGATCACGTCCATTCCGCGTCCGAGTTTCGCTTGCCAATCGGCGATCGTAAAAACGGCGAACTCGTAGAACCCCGTCGCGAGCTTGTGCTCAGCACTCGTGACCTGCACGACCAGCGCTTCGTCGGCGGGAACGGTCTTCGCCAGGTTCGCAAGACCGGGCGCTTTGTCGAGCGGCATGGGCTGCTCGCCCTCCGTGTAGAACCAGCGCAGCGGACCGTCCTTCGACGGCGTTTCTCCGAGAGCGCGGGCCAGCGCTTGGGTGTACTCCTCGATCGTCGCGCGGTACTGCTCAAAGCACTTGACGATCGCGGCACGCACGGCGGGCGAGTGGCCGTCACGGAAATACACGACACCGCGCACCACCAGCGCGGCACCGGTGATCGCTTTCTGGTATGCGGGCTCGTACACCCCGAACGGCAGCGTGTCGGCGCGGCGCTCGTCTGCGATCCACGCCTTGATTTCGGATTCAGTCATTTGGGTGTTCCATCACATGCCACATCACGGGATCAGCGGAGGGAGTCGGCCAGGCGTTGGAGGCAGTCCGCCACCACCCGGGATGTTCGGAAAGACGCTCCCGCTCTTCCCACCCCCACCAAGCAGTTCATCCATGTCGGACGACGATGAAGTCTTGGGCTGACTCTGCGTGGACGTCTCGCCGTCTTGCTTGTCATCACCGCATCCGCACTCTGCGGGGCCTAGCGAAACGAACTTCGAACGGCCGCCTGCAATGCGGATGTAGTCCCGCTCTTGATTCCGACCATAGTCGTCCGGCGGAAACTTGAACTCTACAACCTGCTTGATGTTGCTTTGAACGGGCGGTTGTTCGGGATCGTTCACGATCACGACGTCCGGCCGTCGCAAGTTACCGTTCCCGGCTTTATACGTCTTGCGCCCGCCGGGCCAAAAGTCCTCGATCCATTGGCGAATGTCCAGATTCGGGCGCAACGGATCGTCCGGGTCCGTCACCGGCTCCGGCGGGACCGCTTTCATGTTGTACGTCTGCTCCGGTTTGTAGACCGTCGGCGCACCCGTTTCGACGCGCGACAGTCCGTTCGCAAAATCGAGGCGCTGCTGGACGCATTTTTGGCGCTGGATTCGACCGTTGCGCGTCGCTACACCGATGTTTTTGCACTTGCAAAGAACGGTGCAAAGGACGGCGCGGTCCTTTGCCGAAAGGCGACCGTTGACCCCGACTTGATTCGTTTGCCCCTCGGGCGAGACCCCGCCTGTCGAGGATCCCGGACCGTAGTCGCTCATGCGGACGTGCTCCCCGGATGCTCGAACGTCAAGGACGAGGCGTCATGGTTGTCGAGCCAATCTGTAAACCCATTGGCGTCCGTATTCCCTTGAATCACGCGTCCGTCGGCGGCGCGCACGGTATACGGGTGGCCGGCGACCGGCTGGCGCGTGACGTCGTCGAGCACCTGGAATCTTCCCCGGTATGGCGTTTGCCGGTTGGTCTCAGACACAACGCTTTTCCCACCGCCGACAGCACCTCCGGGACCGGACGTCGGCTCGGCGGTCGTGTTGTTCTGCGACGCGATAAGCATTGCGCCACATGCGGTCGTATCGCCTTCGGAGACGACGGGCCGACCGTCGAACGTTACGCCGAGATTTTTGACCCCGACGATCGGATAGATCCCACCACACTTGGGACACGACACCTTGTCACCCAAGAGTGCGAGGGGGACGCCGTCTGACTTGTTCTCCGGCGAACAGGCAAGCACGCGCCCGCCGTGGGAGGTCGTGTCGCCCTCGCGGATAAATGCAAAACCCATAATGCATGCCCTCTCTTTTTTAGTCGGAGGAATGTAGCACAGCGGGTTTTCCCGAGGCCACCCTGTCAACATTGGCGGGTTTCGCATGCCGCGCTCGGGGGCGCCGCTCTAAAGCGTGACGGTGCCAGAACGCTGCGTAAACGAAGTCAAGGCGCTGCACACGCGAGATACGAGGCCCTTAATAACGCGGCCTAACGGGCAAGAAGCGGCGGCGCGCACCTTTCTTCTTCCGGCGGGGCCGCGCGGTACAATGCGTCGACCTTTCCGGCGAAGCTAGAAGAGCCTGTAGGCATCGAACCGGAGTGGCAGAGATTTTTGTTGGTACTTTTGTTGGTACAATTTTGGCCCGGTACGAAGTGAAGCCCCGTAGCTGCAAGGGATTGGATGACTAATCGAGTCCTGCAGCCGCACCAAACAAGACAAGGGGTTACGTGATGTTTGCGTAACCCCTTCGCGTTTCCAATGTTCGCAAAGCAATGTTGAACGATCGTCACGCATGAGTGGCGTGTTCCAGCACTTCGCGGGCGGCGCGCTCCAACACTTCTTCCGACCACTGGTTGATGCTTTCGCCGGACACCGCGGCGGCGATTCCGACGCGTGCGTGAACGTCTGGATCGATGCGCAACATCAATTTTCCTGACGCCGGTTTTTGAGGCTTGCGTCCAGCCTGTTCGCAGTCGCTCAGATAGTGATCCACGGCCGCATGGAAATCCTCGGCCAACTCGGTGACCGTCTCCCCGTGAAAGCTAATCCTATCGTCCACGCCGAGTACGTGGCCGACGAAAATGTTATCTCGCCCATCGAAATCGATGCGGGCGAAATACCCCTTGTAGTTCATGGCATTGGTCATGGCCTGATCCCCATTTCGATAAACCAGTCGCGCAAATCTTCCACCTGATACCGCTTTGCCTCTTTGCCCGGGTGTGGGCGGTGGTGATAGCGGCGCTGGCCATTCAACTCGAAGGCGATGCGCGACCCTGCGCCTTCGTGGATTGCGCCGCCCAAGGCGACGACGAGCGATTCGATTTCGGAGAACACGATGCCGCCCAAAGTCGGTTTCGTGAAGACTGCGGCAAGGGTGCGGGCGTGCTTCGATTCCATGCTTGGACGATAGCAAAAAATGATATCTATGTGCAATCAAAAAATGATATCTCGAAGCGCAAGAGGTGTCGCGAGACCGGCGGGATTTTCCGGCCGATAGGCTTGACGGAATCCTCGGAAATTCAGAAACCCGTGATGGCACAAGCCTTCGCGGGTTTTTTTATTTCGATGTCGTCCAACATTGCCCACCCGAATCCGGGCCGCGGCTAGGGATGAGCGGCGGCAATTTCGTAACTCTCGCCACCCGGCATCGACGATCCTTGATTTAAGGCAGAAGGCCGATCCCATCGGCGATTCGATAATGCCAATAGACTCGACTCTGTCATTGGCCATGTCATCCGAACTTTCCGGCATATCATCAGAAGCCCTTTCGTCGATACAGACCCTGCCCGAACTCTTTGCGTGGAGGGTCAGCCGCACGCCGTCTGGTGACGCGTATCGGTACTTCGACGGCGCTTCCGCCAAGTGGATGACCTTCACATGGCAGCAATCGGCACGACATGTGGCACGGTGCGCGCAGGCATTGAACGCGGCCGGATTGCCGGAAGGCGCGCGTGTCGCCCTCCTTCTTCCCAATGGGCCGCAGACGGTCTTCCTCGATCAAGCCGTGCTGGCGCGTGGCTGCGTGCCGGTGCCCATGCATGCGCTGGACAATTCCGCCAGCATTGCTTACATCCTGAGTGACAGCGACGCATCGCTACTGATCGCGCAGAACGAGAAGCAGTGGCAGGACATTGTCGCGACGGGCGTGCCGCTGCCGGCACTAAAAAATGTCGTGGTGATGGAAAAGGGGGAGGCACGCCCGGCGACCAGCGGGCCGCTCGTGTGGACCTACGACGAATGGTTGTCGGCGGCAGCGGGGGACGATCGGCCGATGTCCGTCCGGCCGCCCAAGCCGAGCGATCTCGCCGCCCTGGTCTACACCTCGGGAACGACGGGAAAGCCGAAGGGCGTCATGCTGACCCACGAGAATGTCGTGTCGAACGTGAAGGCGGTCATGCAGCGCGTCGCGGCCGACAAAACGGACGTGTTTCTTTCGTTCCTGCCGTTGTCGCACACTTTCGAGCGCACTGCCGGCTATTACCTGCCGGTCGCGGCGGGCGCCTGTGTCGCATTTGCCCGCTCGACGAAGCTGCTGCTTCAGGATTTCCAGATGGTCCGGCCGACGGTACTGATATCGGTCCCGAGAATCTACGAGCGGATTTATGCCGGCGTCGAAGCGGCACTCTCGACTTCGACGCTGAAACTGCGGCTCTTTCGCCTGGCGCAGGCGGTGGGCTGGCGCCGATTCTGTCGCGCTCACGGCTTGTCGGCGGATGACCGGCTCATCGAGCGCGTAGGGGACGCGTTCGCATGGCCCGCGCTTGGCCGTCCGGCCTCGCGCGTGCTGGTGCGGCAGTTTGGCGGGCGCTTGCGCCTGGCGGTAAGTGGCGGCGCGCCGCTGTCTCCCGCAGTCGCCCATTGCTTTCTAGGCCTCGGGGTGCCGATTGCACAAGGCTATGGCATGACCGAGGCGTCACCCGTCGTCGCGGTGAATACGCGGGACGACAACGATCCGTCGACCGTCGGCCGCCCGTTGCAGGGCATCGAGATCAGGATATCGGACGATGGCGAGCTGCTCGTCCGCGGACCGAACGTCATGCGCGGCTATTGGAAACGAGACGCGGATACGGCCTCGGCCATTGTCGATGGGTGGTTGCGTACCGGCGATCGAGCGGAAATGGTGTCCGGACGCATCCGCATCGTCGGGCGAGCGAAAGAGATCATCGTGACGTCGACGGGCGAGAAAATCGCGCCGGCGGATCTCGAACTGGCAATCACCGCCGATCCGGCATTTGAACAGGCCTATGTGGTGGGTGACAATCGATCGTTCATTGCCTGCGTTGTCGTGCTGGGACGCGCATATTGGAACGAATTGGCGATGTCGCACGGCCTGGACCCGCTTGCCCCGGAAAGCCTGAAATCGCAGAAGGCGGCCGAAACGGCCATCCGGAGAATACGCGAGCTGACGCGCAACTTCCCTTACTACGCGCAGCCTAGGGCGGTCGTGCTGACGTCCGAGCCATGGACGATCGAAAATACGCTCATGACGCCCACGCTCAAGCTCAAACGGAACAATCTCGCCGCGCATTTTGCACGGGATATCGACAGGATTTACCAGAAGTAGACGCACCGTCGGCGATACGGCTCCAGCCGTCCTGCCTTCCCGCGTGTGCCCGGCCCGCCCGGGGATTCGCCGCGCTGGAGGACGCCTATTGCACGCGTCTTGCGTCGTGGGCCCAGAAGTAGAGACAGACGATCGCGCCGAGCATCCCGCCGAGATGCGCGAAATGCGCGATGCCGCTCGTGTCGCCGCTGACGCCCGACAGCAACTCGATCAATGCATATGCCGAGGCAAACAACCACGCCGGCATCGGGATCGGCGGAAACAGCAGCACGACGCGCCGCTTCGGGAATAGCACCGCGTAGCCGACGAGCACACCGAATACGCCGGCCGACGCGCCGACGGTCGGCATGCCGGACGGCTGTGACGCTAGAAGCACTGCGGTCTGCGTGGCGCCTCCCGCGAGCAGGCTTGCCAGGTACAGCACGAGAAAGCGCATGCGTCCGAGCACGCGCTCGACATCGCGCCCGAACATGTACAGGCCGAACATGTTGAAGGCGATGTGCGCGACGCTCGCGTGCAGCACGCCGTACGTCAGCAGTTGCCACACGTGAAAAGGCGGTGTTTCAGGCGCGCCCGATTGCACCGGCGGCCAAAGCGCGAATAGATCGATGAGCGGCGTCGAGTCGGTCGACTCGACGAGAAAGACCGCGATATTCAGCAGGATGAGCGCGAAAGTCATGGCAAAGCAACGGATTGCGAAAGCAGCAAGGGCGTGTGTCGGACCCTGGCGCGAGTGCGCCGGGCCCCGCGTCGTGCTACTACGTTACGCATGTTGCGCGGCGGTATCTTGACCTGGCTCAGAGGCACGGGTGGCGAAATGTAAGCGGGTAGCACGGACGGGTTCGCAGACTGTTTGAAGTCGCGATATCCCGTCCTAGCCCGGGCCGTCGCTCGCGGCGGCTAAGAGCGGCACGACCAAATCGCTAATCGGTGTAGGAATGCCGTGGGATCGACCCAACCGCTGCACGACTCCATTGCGGATGTCCCATTCGAGCGGGCGGCCAGCCTGCCGGTCGGCAAGGATCGAGGTGCCGAGGTCTGCCGGATAACTGCGGAACGCATCCAGAATCTCTTGGGGGACTTCATCGCCCAGCGTCGCACCGTCGGCTCGTGCAACCGCAAGACATTCCCGCAAATAAGCCAGAGCCAGCTCGGCAATGTCGGCTCGAGCGTACATACCGGCGCGGCGACCGGTCAGAACCATCAAACCCGCGACTGCGTTCTGCAAGAGCTTGCGCCAAGCGACCGACGTGAAATCTACCGCCGCGTCGACCGAACATCGTGTACCGCTCAAAGCAGCGACGACCATGCCGGTCTCCGGCGTGTCCGGTAGGGTAAGACGCGGTTTGCCTCGTAACTGGACCGAGCCGTCGGGTTCGCGCTGCGCAGGAAACCAAACGACCGAGGGTAGGACGGTGCCCCCCGGTACGTACGGCGCGAACTGAGCCTTCTGCTCGACGCCGTTTTGCAGTACGCAAACCACCGTTCGTTCGTCGCACAATGCGCGAAGCCAGGTTGCCGCCGTATCCACCTGTGTCGCCTTCACTGCGACAAAAACCAAGTCAAACGCGCTTTCAACCTTGGAAGGATCGGTTCTTACGGGTCCCGGCACTACGACTTCACCGCCTTCGAAGCGAAGGACCAAACGCTCGTGCGCGGAGCGGCCGAAGATCGTCGGCGTACGGCCGACTTCGTGGAGCGCCGCCGCCACCGTTGTGCCGATAGCGCCGGGTCCAATGAGGGCAATGGTCGGGTTTTCTATCATCGTCATCCTGATTGACTCGTCTCAACAGTGCTCATGGCTCATGGCTCATGGCTCATGGCGAACGTCGAAGCAGCCGGCGATCGCTGACGACGCGTGGTCCAACATCACCGATGCTGAGTGGCCACCTTCAAACCGAGCGAAATGAAAATCGTGCCGATGATCTTGCTTTGCCAGCGGCTAATCCACGACAAGCGCTTGACCACTCGCCCCAGCGGCCGAATCGATAGCACGATGAGCGTCGTATAAATCGAGCTGAGCCCAACAAAGATCAGCCCGAGCGTCGTGAATTGCACGAACGTGGACCCATGTTCGGGATGGACGAACTGCGGCATGAACGCGAGGAAAAACAGCGCCGTCTTCGGATTAAGCACTTCGGCGGGAATAGCCTGAAAGAACGCCTTCGCAGGCGTGACGGAGGCAATCTTAGGTAACGACGGGTCGCTCGGCTTCTCCATCAAGGCGCGTACGCCGAGGTAGACGAGATAGACGGCGCCTACGATCTTGACCACATTGAAGGCAAGCGCCGACGTCATCAACAATGCCGACAACCCGACCGATGCGAACAACGTGTGCACGAAATCGCCGGTCGCGACGCCGAGTCCCGTGAGGATGCCGGTCTTGCGCCCGCCTTGCACCGTTCGGCTCAGCACCAGCAGTACGGCAGGCCCGGGGATGAGAAACAGGCCGAGGACCACAGCGACGAACGTGGTCAACGTGGAAAGATCGAACATGGGGGACTCCGGTGGTCGGAACGGCGAACGGCGCCCCTAGAGCGGGGCGCCGGGCCATTCTAAACCCATGAATCGGTGTCCCGCTCTGCACGATGCACCGCTCGGCAGCATCGAATTCGACCGAAATCCGTAGGAGACCTCTCAACCGCCGTTTCCGGGCGCCAATTGCCATTGGAGGACGGGATGACTCCCATTGGCCGGTATAGCCCAAACACCGTTCTGTCCAAAGTCGTAACCGGCGAACGAAGCGGCGTTGCTCAGCTGGGCGGTCGTTAGGCCGTTGGAGGCCGGAACCGGCGTACCGCTTCCGACGCCTGGAATGAATTGGTTGGCGTCCGCGTTCCAATATACGTCACCGCCGATCGTCCCGGCGTTGGACGAAGCGAGGGTGAAGATCCCGCCAAAAGGCCCGGACACCGCACCGGTTTCGAACGACTGACGGATCGTCCCGGAATTGGAGGCCACGAGCCCGCCGGCGTTGCCGCAACCGCCGAAAGGCCCACCCGTACATCCGCTCGTCACCGTGCCGGTCTCATACGATTGGGTGATCGTCCCACTGTTGCTGTTGACGAGCCCGCCCGCCGCGCCGCAACTGAATTCGTCGCAACCGGCCGTCACGGCTCCCGTTGCATACGATTGGCTGATCGTGCCGTTGTTGGTGCTGACGAGACCGCCCGAGCTTCCCGTGGTGTTGCGCCCGCCCGCCGCATTGACTTGTCCCGATGCAAACGATCGATCGATGACGCCATCGTTCTCACCGACGAGGCCACCCACCGTCCCTGAAGTGACATTCGCCGCGCTGCTCGAGTATTCGATGTTGCCGCGATTGATGCCCACGAGGCCGCCGGCCGTCACGACGTTGCTCATGCCGAATTGATCGTTGACGCTACCGGAGGTGTTGACGTGTACGATCGTCCCATCGTTCTCGGCCGCCAAGATTCCTTCGACGCCAGCGGCCTGATTGAAATCGTCTTGTTGCATCGAGACGCTGCCGTTCACGTTCAGGTCGCGCACGACCGCGCTCTTGCCCAGCAAAGCGAACATCCCTAGCGATGCGTCCGTCCCTTGCAGCGTCAGCGAATTGATCGTGTGGCCCTCACCGTCGAATTGACCGGTGAATGCCGAGCTGGTGGTGCCGAGCTGCACGTATGAGCCATTGCTCGTGGCGCTCGCATCGATGTCTTTCCCGAGGGCATAGTTGCCCGCGAGATCGGTATTGACCTTTTCTAGATCGGCCAATGAGTTGACGAGCTTATAGCCGGTGATTTGCGTGACGAGGCCGCTGTAGGTCGGGGCGGTCCACGTTTTATTGGCGACGAGCTTGCCGGGTGTGTAGGAGCCGTTCATGTCATAGAACGCACTGACGATGCCGCGGCTTGTCGACCAATCGATCGTGCCGTAGTTTGTGACGCTACCGCCGTTGTCGAGTCCTTGCGCGTCGGCGCGCAGCGTCAAATTACCGGCGCCGCAGTTCTTCAAGTAGGCGGCCGCTTCGATCGTCAACGAGTGATAGGCGCCGAGCGTGAGCGATGCGGCGCCGACCCAGTGAATACTGGCGGCGACATCGAGTTCGCCGCTCGTGCCGTTTGTTCCCGTCGTTTGTAGGTTGATCGAAGTGCCTCGATCGAGGTTGCTTTGGAAGACAGGGGCAGCCAAGCCATCGATCGTGAAGCTAGGCGTAGTGATATTCCATTGGCTTGCTTTCACGGTCGGGCCGCCCGCGATCCGCAGCCTATCGGCAACGGTATCGACGATGCCGCCACTGCCGTCGGCGTTGTGCGCTTCGACGGTTCCATCCATCCAGACGCGGCCGGTATCGGCTACGAGCCAGACATGGCCGCTTCGCGTGGAAGTGCCGGTCGCACGGAGCACCGAATGGTTTCCGGCCAGCGCATAGATATTGCCGTCGGCGGCTTGCAGACTGATCTGCGCCGCTTCGATGTCGCCGCGATTGACGACCTTGCCGCCGCTGCCGCTTTCCACGAAGACTTGCCGGCTTGCCGCCGAGTCTTGCAACAGCACGTGGTCCCCGGCGGCAAGCTCCGTCGTGCCGTTCGGCGTGCTGATCGTGCCGACGTTATCGACTTCGTTGCTCGCGATGAGGAATACGTCGCCGCCGCTTGACGAGATCTTCCCGAGGTTGACGACGGCGCCGCTCAGCGTACCCGGCGCGTTAGAAAACGTGAGGGCATCGCCATTCATAAACGCGTCGTTATTCACGTCGAGCGTGGATGCAACGAAACGCCCGCCCGTGGAAACGACACCGCTACGACCGATGACTATGCCTTGGGGATTGATCAAATACACGCTGCCGGTGGATGAAAGCGTGCCGAGAATCGAGGAGAGGGCGCCACCCGTTACGCGGTTCAACGTCGCGCCGTTACCGTTATTGATATTGACTTGATTGCCGCTGCCGATTGAAAAGCTATTCCAATCGATGACGCCGCGAGTCGATGTTTGATTAACGGTAAGCGACGTCGCGTTGCCGTTGATCGAACCCGAACCGGCAACGAATTGCCCGCCGATCGGTAGCGGACCCGCTGCTTGAGCAAATCCCGGTACGGCAAGCGACAGTGTGACGAAGAGTGGCGCAAGCGCCGGTTGCGCCCGGCGTGAGCGCTCTTTTCTTGCTGCTTGAAGCATCGCGGTTACCCCAATTTTTTAGAAGAACGAGCGCATGCTTTTAGGCGAGAGCCCGTCAACCACTCGGCGAGTGGAATGGGCACTAGTCTATTTGTCGTATGAATTTCTTCTACCAACGGTGCCGCCAACACGGCAGTCGTTTCCGCCAAGCTGAAGTGATGAAAGCGAATCGTCGGACTGCGAAAGCAGTGGTTTAGAAATGCAAAGGGTTACGCGAGATTTGCGTAACCCTGTTCATCCATTTCTAATAATCGCGAGACGCTGCCGGTTCACCGGACGGTCGTCACGCGCTTAACGCTACGATCACCCTCCGGTCGCGGGTGCCAATTGCCATTGCAACACCGGATGAGTCGCGCCCGCCGGCATTGCCCAGACGCCGTTCTTACCGAAGTCGTAGCCGACGTACGACGAGGCCGTGCTCATCTGACTGGCGGAGAGTCCGTTCGAAGCCGGCACCGCGGTGCCGGAGCCTACGCCGCTCGTCGTGCCCGTCGTGTCCTTGTTCCAGTAGACGTCGCTCGCGATCGTGCCGCTATTCGTTACCGCGATCCCATACGCCGTCAAGAAACCGGAGGACGGCCCGGGTCCGGCCCCCGCCGCGAACGACTGGGTGATCGTCCCGTTGTTCGCGTAGACGAGTGCCCCGGCGCTGCAACTCTGATTCAAACAAGGGTTCGATACTGAACTCGTGGCGTACGACTGGGTGATCAACCCGTTGTTGGTGCCGACGAGCGCACCTGGACTCGCCTCCGTGTACCCCTTGTCTTGGCCGGGGCCGTTGCCGATTTCGAATCCTTGTACCGGGCCCGATGCATACGACTGGGAAATGAGGCCGTCGTTTTCGCCGACGAGTCCACCCAACGTTGCGCCTGTTGTAACGGTTGCGCTGCTCGACGAGCGCTCGATCGTGCCATGGTTCTGACCTACGAGGCCGCCAGCCTGCGTGTTGTCGAAGAAGATGTTGCTCGATATTATGCCGCCGATATTGCTGACGCTCCCGGACGTGCTGACGCCTACGACGGTTCCGTAGTTGTAGGCCGCCAAGATGCCTTCCACGCCGGACGCGGTACTGACGAAGTCGTAGCTCGATATGGACGTATTTGCGTTGACGTTCAAATTACGCACCACGGAGCCGGTGCCGAGCGTGTCGAATAGTCCCATCGCCAAAGGCGACCCATCCGAACCCGTGCCGAGCAGTGCTTGGATGGACAGCGAGCTGATCGTATGGCCCTCTCCGTCGAACTGCCCCGTGAATGACGAGCCTTTGCCGATTGGGACAAAGGAGCCGTCGCTCGTTGCGCTCGCATCGATATCTTTGCCGAGTGCGTAGTTGCCTGCGAGATCGGCGCCGACGTTTTCTAGATCCGACAGCGAATTGACGAGTTTATAGCCGGTGATTTGCGTCACGAGGCCGCTGTATGCCGGAGACGTCCATGAGGTATTCGCCAACATCTTGCCTGGCGTATAAGTGCCGTTCATATCGTAGAACGCACCGACGATACCGCGACTCGTCGTCCAATCGATCGTGCCGTTGTTCGTGACGCTGCCGCCGTTGTCCGTCCCTTGCGCATCGGCGCGCAGCGTTAGATTGCCGGTGCCGCAGTTCTTCAAGTAGGCGGCCGCTTCGATCGTCAACGAGTGATAGGCGCCGAGCGTAAGCGATGCCGCGCCGACCCAGTGAATGCTCGACGCCACATCGATATCGCCGCTCGCACCGCCTGCACCCGTTGTTTGTAAATTGATCGAAGTGCCTCGATCGAGGTTGCTTTGAAAGACGGGGGCGACTAAGCCATCTATCGTGAAGCTCGGCGTGGTGATGTTCCATTGGCCGGCTTTCACGCGCGGGCCGCCTGCGATCCGCAACGTAGCGGCATTCGTGTCGACGATGCCGCCGCTACCGTCGGCGTTATGGGCCTCGACCTTGCCATCCATCCAGACTCGGCCGGTATCGGCCACGAGCCAGACGTGGCCGTCTCGTGTCTTGGTGCCCGTTGCACGCAGCACCGAATGATTGCCGGCCAACGCATAGACATTCCCGTCGGCAGCTTGCAGGCTGATCTGAGCGGCTTTGATCGTGCCGCGATTGACGACCGTCCCGCCGCTGCCGCTTTGAACGAATACTTGCTGGCTGTCGGTCGAATCGTGCAAGAGCACCGTTTGTCCCGCGGCAAGTTCCGTAGTCCCGTTCGGTGTGCGAATACTGCCGACGTTATCGACTTCCTTGCTTGCGATGAGGAACACGTCGCCGCCGCTTGACCGAATTTTGCCGAGGTTGACGACGGTGCTGTTTGACGCAGCCGGAGCGCCCGAAAACGTGAGGGCATCGCCGTTCATAAAGGCATCGTTACCCACATCTAGGGTCGATGCGACGAAGCGGCCGCCGGTGGACACGATGCCGCTTCGACCGATGACGATGCCCTGCGGATTGATCAAGTAGACGCTGCCGGTGGAAGAGAGCGAACCTAAGATCGATGAAGGGTCGCTGCCTGTGACGCGATTCAACGTCGCGCCGGCGCCGTTATTAATATCGACGTGATTGCCGCTGCCGATCGAAAAGCTATTCCAATCGATGATGCCGCGAGTCGACGTTTGATTGACGGTGAGCGACGTCGCATTGCCGTTAATCGAACCCGTGCCGGCAACGAACTGGCCGCCGGTCGGTAGCGGCCCGGCCGCGTGAGCCGACACCGAGATCGCGAGCGCTGCGGCAAGCGCGAGCGGCGTCAGTGCAGGTAGAGCCTGAAAGCGTGAGCGATTCGAACGTCTAAGTCGAGCGGTCTCGAACATCGCGGTTACCCCATTTTTTGGACATGTACGAACGCCTGCCTGCCGGCATCGACGTTGCGGGCCACTCGACGAGTGGATGGGGCAAGTCTATTTATCGTATGAATTTTTACTACAGGCAGCGCCGCCAAAACGGCAGTCATTCCCGCCAAGCTGTCATCGGATCGAGCTGCCATCGCAGAATCGGGTGTCTGCCACCTGCCGGCATCGCCCACGCCCCGGTGGAGGTGAAATTCCAACCGGAGAATCGTTTTGGATCGGCCATTTGGGCGTTTGTCAGGCCGTTGGCGGAGGAGATCGCTGCGCCCGATCCGACGCCGATCGCAGTGGCGGTGGTGTCCTTGTTCCAGTACACGTCTTGAGCAATCGTGCCGTCGTTTACAGCCGCAATGCCGTAGTTCTCCGGTCCGATCGGCACGCCATCGGAATCGATGGCTTGTCCGCCCGTGACCGCGCCGGTCGAGAACGATTCACTGATCGTTCCATGGTTGACGTTCACGAGTCCCGCCGCACTGCAAGACGCGAGCATGCATGCGTTCGAGACCGCGCCCGTCGCGTACGACTGCTCGATGGTCCCGTTGTTGACCCCGACGAGACCGCCCGGGCTTCCATCGGAAGTCGGGCCGCCGGAGCCGGCGTCCTCTGCGGTTCGGACCGTGCCCGATGCATACGATTGGGCAATGAGGCCGTCGTTCTCGCCCACGAGGCCGCCGAGCATCCCGCCCGTGTTGCCGGAAGCGCTGCTCGACGAACGCTCGATCGTTCCGTGATTGACCCCGACGAGTCCGCCTGCGGTGGTGGAGTCGCCCCCGTAAATGTAGGCGTTCGCGACGACCGTGCCGGACGTGTTCACATGCAAGATCGTTCCGTAGTTATCGGCGGCCAGTATCGCCTCGATGCCGGCTGCGTTAAGCGTCGAGATATCGGCCGTGATCGATACGTTTGCGTTGACGTTCAGATCGCGCACCACCGCGCCCGCTCCCAGCGTTCCAAAAAGACCTTCGTTCACCGGCCCGGCTTCGCCGCTGATTCCCGCCACTGTCAACGCGTCGATCGTGTGGCCGTCTCCATCGAACTGTCCCGTGAACGCCGAGTTGCTGCCGATGGGGATGTATGAACCGTCGCTCGTGGCGCTCGCGTCGATGTCCCGACCGAGAGCATAGTTGCCCGAGAGATCGGTATTGACCTTTTCTAGATCGGCCAATGAGTTGACGAGCTTATAGCCTGTGATTTGCGTGATGAGGCCGCTGTAGGCCGGGGCGGTCCACGTTTTATTGGCGAGGAGCTTGCCGGGTTTGTAGCCGCCGTTCATGTCATAAAACGCACCGACGATGCCGCGACTCGCCGACCAATCGATGACGCCGTAGTTCGTCACGCTGCCGCCGTTATCGATCCCTTGCGCATCGGCACGCAGCGTCAGATTACCGGTGCCGCAGTTCTTCAAGTAGGCGGCCGCTTCGATCGTCAACGAGTGATAGGCGCCGAGCGTGAGCGATGCGGCGCCGACCCAGTGAATACTGGCGGCGACATCGATATCGCCAGTGGTGCCGCCTGCTCCGGTTGTTTGCAGACTAATTGAGGTGCCTCGATCGAGGTTGTTTTGAAAGACCGGTGCGGCCAAGCCATCGATCGTGAAGCTCGGTGTGGTGATATTCCATTGGCTTGCTTTCACGGTTGGACCACCCGCGATGCGCAACCTCGCGGCGTTGGTGTCGACTACGCCGCCGCTGCCGTCAGCGTTGTGCGCCTCGATGGTCCCGTCCATCCATACTCGGCCCGTACCGGCGACGAGCCAGACGTGGCCATCCCTCGTTTTGGTGCCCATAGCGCGCAATACGGAGTGATTGCCGGCCAATGCATAGACGTTTCCGTCGGCGGCTTGCAGACCGATCTGAGCCGCTTCGATGTCGCCGCGATTGACGACCTTGCCGCCGCTGCCGTTCTGAACGAATACTTGCTCGCTGTCGGTGGAATCGTGCAAGAGCACGGTGTGTCCTGCGGCAAGTTCCGCGGTGCCGTTCGGCGTGCTGATCGTGCCGACGTTATCGACTTCGTTGCTCGCGATGAGGAATACGTCGCCGCCGCTAGACGCAATCTTGCCGAGATTGACGACGGTGCCGTTCGATGTGCCCGAGAAGGTGAGTGCATCGCCATTCATGAACGCGTCGTTGCCGATATCGAGCGTCGATGCGACGAAGCGGCCACCAGTAGATACGACACCGCTGCGACTGATGACGATGCCCTGCGGATTGATCAAGTAGACGCTACCGGTGGAAGAAAGCGTGCCGAGAATCGAGGAGAGGGCCCCACCGGTCAGGCGGTTCAACGTCGCGCCGTTACCGTTATTGATGCTGACTTGATTACCGCTGCCGATCGAAAAGCTATTCCAATCGATGACGCCGCGACTCGACGTTTGATTGATCGTGAGTGATGTCGCATTGCGGTTGATCGAACCGGCACCGGCAACGAATTGCCCGCCGGTTGGTAGCGGACCCGCGGCATGGGCGGTCGCTGCAATGGCAACCGGCAGGACCATGACGATCGACAGTCGGACTGCAACAGCGGCGCGCGGTGAGCGGCTCGGCCGCGCGTTCCAGGAGTAACGAAGCATCGGAGCTTTCCCCCGTTTCGTAAGCGAGCCGACGTCCTCGCGCGTGAACTCGACAGGGCCACTGGACCCGTGGCATCGCTCCATTAGTCTATTGGTCAGATCAAATTTCGCTACCGTTGGCGCTGCCAACGGCGCAGTCGTTCCCGCCAACTTGCTCTTGTGAAAGGCAATCGTGGGGTGACCCGATTCGGTTGCTGGTTCGCTGTCGGATGACGCGGTTGATTTGGCATTTTGTGGCATTTAGTGGCATTATGAGTTTTCGCATCGTTCGTACCGATATTCGGCCGATTGATTCTTCCCTGCGTCCGTTCACGTCATGACCTCCATCCCCTCGCATTCGCGCGTCGTCGTCATCGGCGGCGGCATCATCGGTTGTTCGGTTGCTTACCATCTTGCGAAAGCGGGCTGGACCGACGTGACACTGCTCGAACAAGGACAGCTTTCGTGCGGCACGACCTGGCACGCGGCCGGGCTCGTCGGCCAATTGCGTGCGCAAGAAAGCATGACGAAACTGATCCGCTATTCGACACAGCTCTACGCGCAGCTCGAATCGGAGACGGGGCTCGCAACGGGCTGGAAGCAATGCGGATCGCTTTCGGTCGCGCGTACTGCGCAGCGGATGACGCAACTCGAGCGCACGGCGGCAACGGCTCGCGCCTATGGCGTCGCTTGCGAGATCGTCTCGCCCGCTCAGGCCGGCGAGCTTTGGCCGCCGATGCGTACCGACGATCTACGCGGCGCTGTCTGGCTCCCGGGAGACGGTAAAGCGAATCCCACCGATCTCACCCAGTCGCTTGCTCGCGGCGCTCGCATGCGAGGGGCGCGGATCGTAGAAAACGTGCGGGTCACAGGTATCCGTACCGACGCGGGCCGTCGGGCAACGGGCGTCTCCTGGCGCGCGAAGGACGGCACGGCCGGCATGATCGGCGCCGATATCGTCGTCAATTGCGGCGGCCAATGGGCTAAAGCGATCGGCCGGTTATGCGGCGTGACGGTGCCGCTTTTCTCGGCGGAGCATTACTATATCGTGACGGGGGCGGTACCCGGCGTGCATCCCGATCTGCCGGTCATGCGCGATCCGGACGGATTCATCTATTTCAAGGAGGAGGTCGGCGGCCTCGTGATGGGCGGCTTCGAGCCCAACGCGAAACCGTGGGGCATGGACGGCATCCCCGACGATTTCGAATTCCAATTGCTGCCCGACGATTGGGATCAGTTCGAGATCTTGATGACTCATGCACTTACGCGCGTGCCGGCGCTCGAATCGGCCGGCGTACGCAAGTTCTACAACGGCCCCGAGTCGTTCACGCCCGACAATCATTTCATCCTCGGCGAAGCGCCCGAGTTGAAGAACTTCTACGTGGGCGCGGGCTTCAATTCGATGGGCATCGCATCGGCCGGCGGCGCGGGAATGGCGCTTGCCGAATGGATCATGGCGGGGGAGCCGACGATGGATCTATGGCCCGTGGATATCCGCCGGTTCGCGCGTTTCAACGGCAACGATGCTTGGCTGCACGATCGCGTCAAGGAGACGCTTGGCCTGCACTATGCGATGCCGTGGCCGAACCGAGAGCTCGAAACGGCTCGGCCGTTGCGCCGATCGCCGCTTTACGCCGCGCTGCGAGAGCGCAATGCATGCTTCGGCGCGAAGTTCGGATGGGAGCGAGCGAATGTCTTCGCGCCGGCCGGCACAGCGCCCACCATCGAATACGACTTCGGCCAACAAAACTGGCACGCATGGAGCGGAGCCGAGCATCGCGCTTGCCGAGAACGCGTCGCGCTGTTCGATCTCACGTCGTTCGGCAAGCTCTTGATCAAGGGGCGCGACGCACAGGCGGCGCTCCAATACTTGGCCGCGAACGACGTCGCGGTGCCAGCGGGCTCGTCCGTCTATACGCCCCTGCTCAACGAACGCGGCGGGTACGAATCGGACGTCACGCTCATGCGTCTTGCCGAGGACCAGTATCTCCTTGTTACAGGATCGGCACAGGTAACGCGCGATCTCGCTTTCGTCGAGCGTCATTTGCCTCGTGAGATGCATTGCGTCGCCGTCGACGTGACGGGTCAATATGCCGTGTTGGCGGTCATGGGGCCGCACGCGCGCGCGTTGCTGCAATCCGTATCGCGCAGCGATTTTTCCGACGAAGCGTTTGTATTCGGCGCATGCAAGGAAATCGACTTAGGCTATGCCACGGTCCTTGCCGTGCGGCGCAGCTATGTGGGCGAGCTTGGCTGGGAGCTGTACGTTCCGGTCGAATTCGCGGTCGGCGTCTATGAAACGCTGCACGATGCCGGCGCGCCGTTCGGTCTCATCGATGCCGGTTACTACGCGCTGGAGTCGCTGCGTATCGAAAAGGGCTACCGGGCTTGGGGCCGAGAGCTGACGCCGGAGCGCGATCCCTTCGAAGCCGGTTTGGGATTCGCCTGTAAGCTCGATAAAGACATTGCGTTTCGTGGACGCGACGCGCTGCTCGCCAAGCGTAACCAGCCGCCTTTAAGGCGCCTAGCCGCGTTCAGTCTCGATGGCTACACCGACAAGATGCTGTGGGGAGGAGAGGCGATTTTGCGCGACGGCACGCCGGTCGGTTCGGTGACATCGGCCGCGTTCGGCCACTCGTTGGGGTGTCCCGTCGCGCTCGGCTATGTCGGCGCGCAGGGCGATCCGGTGGATAGCGCCTATCTCGCGAGTGGTTGTTATCAGATCGATGTGGCCGGAGTGCGGCTCGATGCGACGCTACATCTTAAGGCGCCTTATGAGTCGCTCGCTCGGCGCACCGAATCTTAGCGCCCGCGGGGGATAAAAAGGCCGCACCCGTCCGATGAGGGCGGAGGGGTGCGGCGAAGACACCCACGTCCGGCGTTCGAGGGCTGGGGCCGGACGCGGGCAGGGCATGGTTCGTCAGAACCTTGCCGCGAGAGACGATGCGTTTCGTTCGGGCTATCCCTTGAGCTTGACCCAAACCTTGTTGCGCAAGTCGAGCGCTTGCGGCGAGCACGCACGATAGGGACGCAGCCGCGCCTTTTGATCGGCGGGCACAGTGACGGCCGGGTCATGGATCAGCGCGGCGTTCATGAACCGCTCGGACCCGGCTATCTCGTTGTTATATCGCAGCGCATTCGATGCCTGCGCGATGATCTCAGGCCGCATCATCCAATTCACGAACCGATAGGCGGCCGCCAAGTTGTTCGCCTTCGCGGGGATGACGAGATTGTCCTGAAGCATGCGTGCGCCTTCCTTGGGGATGACGAACTTCACGGAAGACAATTGCTCGGTTGCGCGGACCGATGCGCCGTTCCAATTGTGCTGAACGATGACCTGCTTCGAGACGATGCGGTCGATCGGACCGTCGTCGCTGTAGGTCTTCACAAACGGTTTCTGCTTTTCGAGTACATCTAGCACGCGCTTCGCGTCCGCGGGTTTTTCGCTGCACTCGTCTTGGCCGAGATACCAACTCGCCGCCATATACAACTCTTCCTCGGCATCCAAATCGGCGATTTGCCCTTGCACCGCGGCCGGCGGATCGAAGAACGTCTTCCAACTATCGTCGATGCGTCCGCCCGGCACGCGCGCGCTGTCGTAGCTATAGCCCGTGATCACGATCATGTACGGCATCGCGTAGTTGCGCTGCGGATCGAACGAGGGATGACGGTATTCGGCCTTGATGTTCGCCTCGTTCGGCAGCTTCGATTTGTCGAGCTTGGTCAACAGTCCCGCGCGTGCGAGGATCGGGACGTAGTAGTCGCCGGTGATCGCCACATCGTATCCGCCCGAGCCCGCTTGCAGCTTCTGCATGAGCGACGCGTCGCTGTCGTAGACGTCGACCACGGCCTTGATCCCGGTTTCCTTTTGGAATTGCGCGAGCAGCGCAGGCGGCATGTAGTCGGGCCAGTTGCCGATATGCAGCTCGCCGGCGGCAAATGCGCGAGTGGCAGCAATCAAGCCCAATATCGCGCACAGGTATCTTTTCTTCGTCATGGAAGTTCTAGGTCTTCAAAGGGGTTTGCGGATGTCTGTCGCGGCGCACGAGCGACACGCCTGCGAGTTGCAACATCGCCACGCCGACGATGGCCGTGGATATCGCATTGATCTTTGGCGTGAGCCCAAGCTTGAGCGCGCTGAAGATGTACATCGGCAGCGTCGTCAACCCGGCGCCCGCGAGGAAATAGCTCGTGAGGTAGTCGTTCATCGAGGCAACGAAGGCCAGCATCGCTCCCGCCACGATGCCCGGCGCGGCGAGCGGCAGCGTGATCTGACGAAACGCCGACCAAGGCGTCGCCGAAAGATCGGCCGCGGCTTCCAGCAGATGCCGATCGATGCCGGCGAGTCGCGCACGGATCGGTAGATAGGCGAACGGCAAGCAGAAAACCACGTGCGCGAACAGCACCGTGATGAAACCTGGCTCGATCGAGAGCGCCGAGAAAAGCAGGAGCGTGCCTAGTGCAAGCACGATTTCGGGGACGACGAGCGGCACCGCGATCCATACGGTGAGTGCGGTGGATTTGGCGGCTCGCGAATGCCAACTCGCAACGGCGGCCGGCAAGGCCAATAACGTCGATACGAGCGTCGATGCGGCCGCCAGCAACAGCGATGCGACGCTTGCCCGCTGGAGCGTCGTATCGTTAGCCGCATCGAAATAGCCGTGAATGCCCCAGCCTTGCCAAGCCAATGCAGAGGGGCCGGCGTTGAAACTCATCCAGACAAGCGCGGCAAGCGGCAAGTACAAAAATAGCAGCACGGCCCACGCGACCGCGCCGGCCGGCATAAGCCTATGGCGCTCACGCGAATTCATAGCGAGCTCCCACTCGGCCGCGCATGCTCAGCACGATGCGCCTCGCGACGAGACCAGCCAGCATCGCGCCGAGCAGCGCGAACGCCATGGCCGCGCCGAGTGGCCAGTTGCGTCCGTCCGCGAATTGAAACGCGACTAGATTGCCGAGCATCATCGAACGATTGCCGCCTAGCAAATCGGAGACGACGCAGGTACCCAGCGCGGGGACGAAGACGAGGCCGACTCCGGCTGCGATGCCGGCGCGGCAACATGGCACGACGACGTCGCGCAAGGCGATGAGGCCCGTTGCGCCGAGGTCCAACGCGGCTTCGACGATATGCCAGTCGAGATCTTCGAGCGCTGCGTAGATCGGCAAAATCATGAACGGCACGAACGTATAGATAAGGCCGAGTAGCGTTGCGCCGTCGGTGTAGAGCACGCCGAGCGGCCCACGCGTCACGCCAATCTTATCGAGCCACTGATTCAGAAGTCCGTTGTCGGCGAGCAGCGTGATCCAGCCGTACATTTGCACGACCACGCATGTCCAGAAAGGCACGGTGACGAGCAAGAGCAAGATCGCCTTGCGGCGAGGAGGGCTGCATGCGATATGAAGCGCGACGGGGAGCGCGAGCAACAAGCAGATCGCGGTCGCCGCGCCGGCGAGTGCGACGGAATGCGCGAACACGCGCAGGTAGTCCAACTGGAACAGCCGCGTGCCGTCGAAATCGTGCGTATAGACGAGCGATGCGTAAGCGTCGAGGGAAAAGCTGCCCCAAGCGACGCCGCCAAATGGCAGCCGCGCGGTCAGCGAAACGACCGCGAGAACGGCGAGCGGCGCGGCGACACCGGCAAGGAGCACAGCCGCGATGGGCAAAACACCGCCCTCTAGTTTGGTGAATGCGCGCATTGTTCGTTTGGCGATCGGTGGGATCTCGGGGGAGTTTAATGGGGCATGCCCGTCTCGGAAATTGAATCGCGCGTCAATTTATCCTGTTTTCGCGTCAAAGATGCTTAATGAATTAGTGATGTCGATGTCGTAAATCCGATCGGCGCGAAACGCGCAACGATCTCGATCGAATTTTGCACGACGCTCAAGATTCGTCGGCGAGCAAGCGGTTTAAAGATTCGGTGCGCCGGAAACCGATTTTCGAGGCGACTTTCTTGGCGCTGTAATGTTTATCGCTTGTATAGCGCGAAGCGAGGTCTCGCCGCACGATCGCCCGCATTTCGCTCAGCGAGGTACCGACCGCTCGCAGCCGTCGTTGCAGCGTGCTGAGCGATAGCCCGAGTCGATCGTAGTCCTTTCGTCCGGGATTCTCGTAGAGCCAGGCGAGCAATCGTCCCACGATGTCGCCGGGCATCCATCGCGCCAGCTCGGCTTCTTTACGCTCGCATTGTTGCCGGGCGATTTCGAATGCGTGGGGATGTGCAAGGGGCAGCCGGCTGCCGAGTTCGGTCGCCGAAAAATACAGGGCGGTGTCGGCCGCATCGAACTCGATCGGGCAGCCGAACAGTTCGCCGTAGCTTGCGGCGTGGGCAGGGGCGGGAAATGCCAGCGTCACGCGTGAAAGCGCGATTTCACGTCCGAGGGCACCGAAGATTTCACGGCGTATCGCGGCGAGGCAAACGTCGCTATTGAGCACGAGCAAGTCCGGCCGATAGGCGTAGTTGCCGATGACCGCACGCGCTTCGGTCTCGCACACTTGCAGCGCGACGTCGAAATAGCAGATGGCGAGCAGCGGGTAGGAAAACGCGAGCCGCAGTGCGACCTCGAGCGTGGGACTCGTCAGCATCGCCATGCCGCGGTAGCCGTAGGCCGTAACGGGAATCGCATCGCCGATGGCGAGCCCGATGCCCGAATCGCCCGATGCCAGCCGCGCATTGGCGAATACGATGATTTCTTGCGCCTGGCTGATCACCGTATCGGGCTGTTCCAAGTCTGCCGGCACGATGCCCGTTCCCTGCAATAGCGCTTCGAGCGGTATGCCGTGCCGCTTGAGAAGTTGCACGGCGATGATCACCGTATGAAGGGTGGCAGGCCGTTGCGTGCTGAGCAGGTGACCCGCGGTGTCGCTCGACATGGGCAAGGCTCCCGCTGGCTCAACCGCGTGTGAGGTCTAGCGTGAATACGACCTGGCATCCGTACTCGTCGAGTCCATGCCGCTGCCAGCCCAGATGCTGATAGAAGCCGTCGGCACGCGAGCCGGGATCGGTGATCAATTGCACCGAGCGAGCGCCTTCATTGCGCAGCCAGCGCACCGAGCGGGCGAGCAATTCGCGGCCGATGCCGTGCGCATGACACGACGGCCGCACGAACAACGCTGAAATGAACGGCTTTTCCGTCATCACGGGCAAGCAAATGCCCACCGCTTCCGTACCGCGCTCGCAGACCCATCCGCCGCCCTGGCGAATCTGCTCGACCAGCTTGTCGCGATCGAGCAGATTCACTTGATGCGGATGAATCCGATTTTCTTTGACCGAGAACCGCACATCGTAAAACGCACCGGTATCGTCTGTGCTCATCGGCCTATATGCGAGAGTGATAGCGTCCGCAGTCAACGTGATTCTCCATTGCGATATTGGGTCGGTCGTATCCTATCACCGTATCGGCAGATTCAAGAATGGGTGCCGATGAATAGGGATTTTCTGATTTGATGCCGAAATAGACGTAACAGTACTTCTATTTTGGCATTGTTTTATGTTTGGCTTCTTTGAGTTTCTTTGTAAAAGCCGAATAGGCAAGGCTTGCGTAATCAACGGCTGAAAGTTAGTGTTGCACAAGACTGCCGCTCGTCGGCGGCGAGTCCTGCGAATCGATGGGCCGAGGCGTTGAGATCCCAGCGGCAACGCGAGCCGGCTCGAGATGAAATACATGGCCATTCGAAACTTATGGCACAACGATGGTGAGCCCCGATTTCAATTTGCTAGTCGTCTTGGACGCGTTACTGTCCGAAAACAGCGTGCTGCGTGCCGCCGATACGCTGGGGCTCAGTCCGTCGGCATTGAGTCGTTCGCTGGCGCGGTTGCGTCTCATGACGGGCGATCTTTTGCTCGTACGAGCAGGGCGCGATCTCGTGCCCACGCCGCGCGCGATCGAGTTGCGTGCACGCGTTAGAGCCGTCGTCGAGGAAGCGCAAGCCGTTCTATGCCCCGGCGAGCATGTCGACTTGCGCACGCTGAAGAGAACGTTTTCGATTCGGGCCAACGATGGCTTCGTCGAAACGTTCTCCGCACAGTTGCTCGCGCAACTATCTCGAACGGCGCCGCAAGTGCGGCTCCGATTCGCGCCGAAGCACGATAAGCACGTCGATGCGTTGCGCAGCGGCGAGCTCGACCTCGAGGTCGGCGTGATCGGTCATTCTGGCCCGGAGCTGCGCGTTCAAGCGCTGTTTCGCGATCGATTCATTAGCGTCGTACGCGCGGGCCACCCGCTATCGCAAGGCGAAGTCACCGCGGAACGCTATGCTTCGTTCGGCCATATCAGCGTGTCTCGACGTGGTCTGCCGAAGGGCGCCATCGACGAACAACTCAGCGCCCTAGGGCTTGAGCGCGCCGTCGTGACCGTCGTGTCGAGTTTTCCTTCGGCGCTCACCCTGGCCCGGGAGTCCGATCTGATTGCAAACGTGCCGGAGCGCCAAACCGAAAAGTCGCGAAGCGGGATGGTCAGTTTTCCGGTACCGGTGCCGACCAATTGCCTGACCGTCTCGCAGATCTGGCACCCGCGCTTCGATCGCGATCCGGCGCATCGATGGTTGCGCGAGTCCATGCGGCGCGTCTGTGCGCCGGCGGATGGACACGCGATCGAGCCCGAAGTCTGCGACGTATCGTGATGGGGCGTGGGGCTCGTTAGGCGTGCATGCGCCGGCGCAGCTTGTCGGGTCCGCTCCATCGAGGTGAACTTGCGTCGTACTCAAGGATATATTGCGTTTCGCGCTCTTCCGAAGGAAATACCGCTTCGGTATGCTGGATGCGTGACGTTGCAGTGCGGCATCAAAATCGGATTGTTAATGCCGGGCAGCGCCCGAGCAATTGATCGATGTTCGCGCAATTGTCGCATTCCTACTCGTCTATCCAATCGTTGAACGACCGGTTCCGCTTGCGCGGGATGCGTTCTCTTGCGGTTGCCGGTTAATATAATTTCAATTATTAGCATTCGAGGGCCTCATGAAACCATGGTTTGCGATCCAATACCTCCATTTTTTGGTAGTTTTTCTGGATGAAAATGGCCGGAGACTCAAATGATTTCGAATGCACTGGAAGCGTCTTTTGTTAAAAAGACCGTATTGAGCAATCGTGAATGCGAGGTTCTGCGCTGGGCGGCGGAAGGTAAGACGTCCTACGAGATTGGTATGATTCTCGGATTGACGGAGCGTACTATTAATTTTCATATTGCCCGTTCGATCGTGAAGCTCGGGGCCTCGAATAAGACGAATGCCGTCGTTAAGGCCATGCAACGAGGCTTGATCGAATTCGCGTAGTGCGCGGATGGCGGGGCGCCGGGCGGCGCCCCTGTCGGACGGCGTCAAATCGCGCCCTGGAACGACAGGACCCGAGATTTGAATTCTTCGGGAACGGCCTGGGTCGAGTGATTTTCGTAGTCGTACATGACGTGCGTCGAATAGGCCCGCGCGACGACCGCGTCGTCGTCTTGCTCGGCACCGTCGCGCACCATCAAATGCTCCAACTCGAAGCTTTTCGAGCCGAATCGCGTCACGCTGCTGCGCACCGTAATGGTGTCGCCATATTGAGCAGGCTTCAAATACTCGCACGAGGTCTTCACCATGATGTGCGGCAGTTTCGCGGAGTGCGGCAGCTTGAGCAGATCGTGCATGAAGGTGAGATAGGCGTGCTGTAAATAGTCGTAATAAACCGGGCTGCTGACATGGCCGGTCGCATCCGTCTCCCGATACTTCACGGCGATATTCGTCTCGAAACATTTCTTCGTCATGGCTCACTCCCTTGGTGGTGAGGTCGATGTCGACCCGAGGTGCGAAGAATTTAATATCAATTTTTCAAGTGCGAAACTGTTGGAAATGGCAGATGCGAGGGGAATATCGTAGGTCTGATATAAATGACAGTATCAAGTTGCCGTTTATCAAGTTCTAATTGCCGCCGTAAATCGGCTATGCGAAACGAGAGCGGAGCGTCAACATGGATAGATCGGTTCAGGCAACGTCGGCGAGCGGGCCGGCGGTCGTCGGCGCGGGTCGGTTGCGCAGCGAACTGCCGCGCGATGCACTGTCGGCACGACTCGTCGACGATACACGGCACGCGCTCGCACGCATCCTCGCGGGCGACGACGATCGTTTAGCTGTCATCGTCGGCCCGTGTTCGATCCACGATCCCGAGGCGGCATTCGAATTCGCTCGGCGGCTGGCACCGCTGCGTGCCAAGCATGCAGATACGCTCGAAATCGTCATGCGTGTGTACTTCGAAAAGCCGCGCACGCGAGGCGGGTGGAAGGGCTTGATCAACGATCCCGGGTTGGACGACAGCTTCCGCATCGAGCAAGGGTTGCGCATGGCGCGCGGCATCTTGCTCGGCGTCAACGCGATGGACGTGCCGGCGGCGACGGAGTTTCTCGATCCGATCGTCACGCCCTATCTCGAGGATCTCGTTTCTTGGGGAGCCATCGGCGCACGCACGACCGAATCGCAGATCCATCGGCAAACGGCCTCCGGAGTGGGCGCGCCGATCGGTTTCAAGAACGGATCGGACGGAAACGTGAAGGTCGCTATCGACGGCGCGCTGGCCTCGCGTACGGGGCACCGGTATTTGCGGCCGGCGGAGCGCGGCGGGATCGAAATCGTCGCGACGACCGGCAACCCCCATACGCACGTCGTCTTGCGCGGCGGCAAGACCCCGAACTACGACGCGCAAAGCGTCGCCAGCGCCTGCGTGGCGCTGAGCGAGGCACGCCTGCCGCCGTTCGTCGTCGTCGACGCCAGTCACGGCAATAGCGGCAAGCAAACGCGCGCGCAACTCGATGTCTGCGAAAACTTGGCGCTGCAATTGGAAGAAGGCCAACGAGCGATTGCGGGCGTGATGATCGAGTCGTTCCTCGTGGAGGGGCGGCAAGACATCGTGCGGGGCCGCCCGCTCGTGTTCGGTCAAAGCGTAACGGACGCGTGTCTCGGTTGGAGCGACACCGCGCAAGTCATCGAGCAGCTTTCCGCCGCGATCGCGGCACGCCGGCGGTCGCATGCCGGCTTCGTCGCACGGCGCATCCCCGGCATCGAAATCGACGCTGTGTCTTACTAAAAGGAGTTGTCTTGAACGCACCGAACGATATCGCGCACACCCTCGACTGGAAGGGGGAAGGCGCCAGCAGAACGCCGTATGCGGCCTATACGAGCGATGAGCTTTATCAACGAGAGCTGGAGCGGCTGTTCTACTCGAAGCACTGGTGCTATATCGGCCTCGAAGCCGAGGTGCCGTCGCCCGGCGATTTCCAACGCACCGAGGTGGGCGAACGTTCGGTCATCATGACGCGAACCGAGGACGGCGAAGTCGCTGTCTTCGAAAATGCCTGCGCCCATCGCGGCATGCAGTTTTGCCGCGAGCGAGCCGGCAAGGCGAAGGACTTCCACTGCCCCTATCACCAGTGGAACTACGATTTGAAGGGCAACTTGATCGGCGTGCCGTTTCGGCGCGGCGTGCGTCAAGCGGGCAAGATCAACGGCGGCATGCCGGCCGAGTTCGATCCGAGCCAGCATTCGTTGCGTCGCCTGCGCGTATCGACGCGCGGCGGTGCGGTGTTTGCGTCGTTCGACCAAAACGTGGAGTCGTTCGAGGACTTTCTCGGTCCGAAGATCCTTCATTACTACGACCGCCTCTTTCACGGCCCGAAGCTCACGCTGCTCGGCTACACGCGCCAACGCGTGCCGAGCAACTGGAAGCTGATGGTCGAGAACATCAAGGACCCCTATCACGCCGGTCTGCTGCATACGTGGTTCGTCAACTTCGGCTTGTGGCGCGCGGACAATCCGGCCGAGCTCGTGACCGATGCGCATCATCGGCACGGCGCGATGATTTCGATCCGCAGCGGCGGTGGCGGCGGCGAGGTCACGCATAACGTGACGAGCTTCAAGGAGCGCATGACGCTGCACGACGATCGTTTCCTCGATGTCGTTCACGAGCCGTGGTGGGGCGACCCGACGGTCGTCATGCTGACCTTGATGCCGAGCGTGATCATCCAGCAGCAGGTCAATGCGCTTTCGACGCGGCGCATCCGACCCGTGAGCCCCGGCGTGTTCGACTACGTATGGACGCACTTCGGCTTCGAGACCGACGACGAGGAAATGACGCGCCGGCGTTTGCGTCAGGCGAATCTGTTCGGCCCGGCCGGCTTCGTGTCTGCCGACGACGGCGAAGTGATCGAGTGCGTGCAACAGAACTTCGACACGATCCCGGAAGGCAACGTCTACAACGAACTCGGCGGACGCGGGGTGGACGATCACACCGATCACATGGTCAGCGAGACCCTCGTGCGCGGTATGTACGAATATTGGCGCAAAGTGATGGAGGCCTGAATGACGACGATCGCCACCTTGACTCAAGCTCAGGCGCCGGCGCCGCGAGCGACGGACGTGACCTTCGCCGATTACTACGCACTCGTCGAGATGAACGCGCGCTATGCGTCGGTGCTCGATACCGGCGATTGGGACGCGTGGCCCGAGTTTTTCGAAGAGGCGTGCCGCTACGAGCTCGTGCCGCGCGAGAATCATGAGCGGCGCCTGCCGCTTGCGCTGCTCGCTTTCGAAAGCAAGGGCATGCTGAAGGACCGGGTCTACGGCATCAAGGAAACGCTTTTCTACGATCCGTACTACCAGCGGCACATCATCGGCACGCCGCTCATTACCTATATCGACGAATCGATCATCGAGGCGCGCACGAACTACGCGGTGCTGCGCACCAAGTCGGAACAGGCGACGGACGTCTACAACGCGGGCTTTTACATCGACCGTATCCGTCGCAACGAGGACGGGTTGCGGTTCGAATCGCGGATCTGCGTCTACGACAGCGAAATGGTTCCGAACTCGATCATCTATCCGATCTGACAGGAGCGCGTTATGAGCAACGAGTGGATCGATGCCGTCGACCCGGAGGTCGTGCGTGCCGAGGGTCTTGCGGGCGTGCACGTGGCAGGGCGCGACATCGCGCTGTTCGCGGTCGGCGATGAAATCTTCGCGACGGATAACCTGTGCACCCACGGCGAGGCACGTCTGACCGACGGCTTCTTGCTCGACGACGAGATCGAGTGTCCGCTTCACCAGGGCCGCTTCAGCGTGCGTACCGGCAAGGCGATGTGCGCGCCGGTGGAGGGCTGCATCCGCACCTATCCCGTGAAGATCGAGAACGGTCGGATATTGCTGCAACTCGAGACGGACGAAGTCTCGTCGCAACCGGGAGAGCAAGGATGAGCGCCTACGTAGTGGTGGATGTCGACGTGCTCGACCCCGAGGGCCTGGCGGCCTATCGCCAAGTGGGCCTGCCGACGATCGCGGCGCACGGCGGCCGCGTGCTGGCCCGCAGCGACGATGTCGTGGTGCTGGAAGGCGAGTGGAAGCCCAGGCGCGTGGTCGTGCTCGAGTTCGACGATATCGAGACGGTGCATCGCTGGCATGCCTCGCCCGAGTATCAGCGCGCGCGGCAACTGCGTCTCGAGGCGGCGCGGACGCAATCGATCGCGTTGCCCGGCGTATAGCGCTCGGTCCGCTCATCCCACATCACAGGAGAAAACATGTCCGCATTCGTGATTTTCGACATCGACGTGCACGATCCCGAAGCCTACGAGGGATATCGTCGAATCGGCGCACCGACGGTGGCCGCATTCGGTGGGCGCTTTCTCGTGCGCGGCGGCGAAACCGAAACGCTCGAAGGCGATTGGTCGCCGAAGCGCATGGTCGTACTCGAGTTCGAATCGGCCGAGCGCGCACGTGCTTGGTATCGCTCGAGCTCGTATCAGGAAGCCAAACGGCTGCGCGAAGGGGCCGCGCATACGATCGGGATCTTGGCCGACGGCTACGCGCCCGCGCCGGTCGCGGCCGATGCATCGACGGTGACGCCGTAACACGGATTGAAGTGGCGGTTCTTGCGGCGGTGTCGCGATCTGCGGCGCCGCCGCTTTTTTTGGGGGAAGGAGATCGAACGTCGATCACGTGCGATAGGGGGCGGTACGGTTCAGGCTCTGCGGTAGCGGATGGACCACACGAGCGCGAGCGTGGCGACGAAGAGCAAGACGGAGCCGAACGAGAAATCGATCAATGCCAGCATATGCGCTTGAATCTCGATCGAATGGGCAACCGATGCAAGCGCCCCAGCCGGCGACATGCCGCTATGTTCGAGTTTGGCGAGCCAGTCGCTCGTGCCCGGATCGAACAATGTGATGCGATCGACGAGATAGGTCCGATGTACGCGGGCACGGCGTTCGAAGTAGGTCGGCGCGATCGACGTCGCCATACTCGTACCGAGCCGGCGCAAAGCGTTTTGCAGACCTGACGCTGCCGGTAGCCGATCGCGCGGCAGACCCGCGATCGAGAGCGATACGAGCGGTGTGATGAAGAACGCGGTGGCCGCGCCCATCAGCAACGAATTGGCCGCGATGTCGCCGATCGTCACGTCGGTATTGAAGCCCATTCTCCAAAACGACGCGGCGCCCCAGCCGATCAGCGCGATCGTCGCGAGCCGCCGTGGGTCGGAGCGGCCCTGGAAGCGGCCGATAAGCGGTGCGATGACGATGCCGGCGATGCCGAGCGGCGCGGTGGCGATGCCGGCCCATGTGGCGGTGTACTCCTGCTGTGTCTGCAACCAGAGCGGCACGAGCACGAGCGCGCCGTAGTAGACGCCGAATCCGACCATGACCGCGAGCGTGCCGGCCGTAAATTCGCGATTGGCGAAGAGCCGTAGATCGACGATCGGATGGGCTTCCGTCATTTCCCAGAGAATGAGCGCGCAAAAGGAAACGACGCAGACGACGGCAAGCATGCGAATCTCGACCGACGCGAACCAGTCCAGGTTTTCTCCTCGATCGAGCAACAACTGGAGCGATCCGAAACTCGCGGCTAGCAGCGCGAGACCGACCATGTCGACGGGAAGGCGTCGCGTGGGATTGTCGCGTCCATCCAGAAAGCGCATCAAAACAAGGAGGACGATCGCACCCGTGGGCACGTTCACATAGAAGATGTACGGCCACGTCAGATTGTCGGTGATCCAGCCGCCGATGATCGGGCCGAGCACCGGAGCGACGAACGTCGTGGTCTGCCAGACGGCCAACGCGACGTTGCGGCGCGCCGGTGGAAAGACGGCCATCAACAGCGCTTGCGAAAGCGCGGTGATCGGCCCCGACGCCGCGCCCTGTAGTGCACGGAAGATCAGCAGCGACTCGAAGTTGGGCGCGAGGCCGCACAAAATCGAGGTGACCACGAACAGCACCAGCGACACGCGAAACAGCAGCACCTGCCCGAAGCGCTGAGCGAGCCACCCCGTGAGCGGCAGCGTGATTGCGAGCGGCGTCGCGAACGACGTCAGCATCCACGTGCCCATGTCGGGCGCGACGCCGAGGTCCCCCGCGATCGTGGGCACCGCGACGTTCGCGATCGTCAAATCGAGCGTCTGCATGAAGTTCGCCACGCTGATGGCGATCGCGACGAATACGAGCGCCGTGCCCGTCATCGGTTCGAGCGGCTGTTTAGGCGCCGGGTGAGATTTCGTCCACGCCATCTCACGCTCCCGGCTCATGTGCACCGGCGCCGCTATTGGCGCGGATCGTTTCGTTCACGAGCGCATTGCCCGCATCGTCGTCGCCGCGATAGACCGTGGTTTGGTCGATCGCACCGGGCGAGCCGCCGACCTCCGGCAGCGTCGATGCCGACACGGCGCCCGCGGATTGCTTGACCGGCACCGACGCGGTCATCGACAAACCGATGCGCAGCGGATGCGCACGCAACTCCGCCGGGTCGAGCGCGATCCGCACCGGCACGCGTTGTACGACCTTGATCCAGTTGCCGGTCGCGTTTTGCGCAGGCACGGATGCGAACGCTGCGCCCGTGCCGGCTTCGATGCCGGCAATGCGGCCGTGAAATACGACATCGGGGCCGTAAAGGTCGGAGCGCAGATCGACGGCTTGATCCGTGCGCATCTCGCGCAACTGCGATTCCTTGAAGTTCGCTTCGACCCAGACTCGATCGAGCGGTACGAGCGCCATCGCGATCGCGCCGGGCGCGACGTGCTGGCCCACTTGGACGACGCGGTGCGTGATGAGCCCGCCGATCGGCGCACGGGTTTCGGCGCGCCGCAGCGCCAGCGCCGCGCTGCGTACGCGGGCGGCCGCTTCGCGCACGAGCGGATTCGATTCGATCGACGTGCTGTCGATTTTCGCGAGCGCCGCCTCGTAGGCGGCTTGCTGCGCACTGAGCGATGCCGACGCGCTCGTCATGGCATCGCGTGCATGACGGATATCCTCGCGCGAGACGCCGCCGTCTTGCGCGAGACTCTCGCGCCGCCGCAGATCGTCGCTGGCTTTCGCAAGCGTGGATCGTTGCAGTTCGACCTCGGCGTTCTCGCGCGATACGTCGGCACGCGCGGTCCGGTACGCGCGCACCGCGTGCGCGAGTTGTGCGACGGCCGCATTCAGGGCGAGGCGCGCGTCCGTGCTGTCGACGCGAAACAGCGGATCGCCCGCGTGCACCCACTGAGCGTTTTCCACCATCACGGCATCGACGGTACCGTTCACGAGCGAGGAGACTTGGACGACGTCGCCGGCCACGTAAGCGTCGTCCGTGGTTTCGATGCCGCGCGTCGCCCCCCAGTAGGCGAAACCGGCGCCTGCCGTGACGGCAAGCGCGACGAAAAACAAGCGAAAGCGGCGCCGCCGGGCGGCGCGCATGCGTGCGGCGAGCGCTTCTTGCTCGACCGCTTGAGGATCGGAATTCGTCATCGTAAGGCTCCAACGGGGGTGCTGGCGCCGCCGAGCGCGGCGATCAGCCGGACATGCTCGATGGCGAAAGAGGCATCCGCTTGCGCAGCGGACGTACGGTCTTCTAACAAGCGGCCCTGCGCGAGCAGGACGTCCAGATAGCCGGCGATGCCTTTGGCGTAGCGGCGTGTCTCGACGTCGTAGGCTTGTTGCGCTCGCTCGAGCGCTTGCCGATGCAAGCTGCGCTCGCGCGAAAGCGCGTCGATTTCGGTAAGCGCATCGCTAACCTGTGCCAGCGCATTGACGACGGTGTCGTCGTAAGCCGCGACGGCCGCGTTGTAGGCCGATCGCTGGGCGCGCAGCTCGGCCTGCAAACGGCCGCCCTCGAAGATCGGCAGCGTGAGCGCCGGGCCGGCGCCGAGCGTGCCGCTACTGCCGTGCAGCAGTGCGCGAAAGCCGTAGCTCTGCACGCCGGCGAACGCGAGCAGGTTGATGTCGGGATAGAACGCGGCGTGCGCCGCATCGATGCCGGCGGATTGCGCTTCGACGTTGTAGCGCGCCGCGAGCACGTCCGGGCGCGTGCCGACGAGCGAAGCGGGGAGTACCGCGGGAAGCGGCAGCGGCACGGCGAGGACGCCGGCCGACGCGACGAGCGTATCGGCGTAGCCGGGGCCCTTGCCGACGAGCGCGGCGAGCCGGTGTTGCAGTTGAGCGACGGCGGCGTTGTGCCGCTCGATACTCGCCTGCGCGAGCGGCACGGGCTCGCCGGCGCGTAGCGCCGCGACTTGCATGTCGATGCCGGCGTCGACGCGCGCAGTCGTCAGCCGCAATAGGTGCTCGTGCTGCGTGAGCGTGTCGTGTGCGATGGCCAGCAACTGCTGCTCGAGCGCGAGCTGCAAATACGTCTCGACGATCGCGGCTTCGAGCGACACCTTGGCGGCGTCTTCGAGCGAGCGCTGCCGATCGGCGCGCAAGCGCGCGGCGCGGCTCATCGCTCGGAGGCGCCCCGCCAAGTCGAGATCCCACGACGCCGTGAGAAGCGCCTGCGCATCGACTTGCCAATGCCCGGCCGCGGGCGGCGGCGTTCGATAGCTGCTCGATAGGCGCTGCGGGAGGGCGTCGGCCTCGGCATCGAGCTTCGGCAACTCGGCGGCGTGTTCGATGCGCGCCTCGGCGAGCGCTTGCTCGACGCGCTCGTGTTGCACGCGCAGCGACGGCGCGCCGGCCAGCGCGTCGTCCAAGATGCGATCGAGCTGAGCATCGCCCAATGCGCGCCACCATCGGGGGACAGGCGGCTCGCCTGTCGAAGCAGCGCGAATGGCGGCGCCGGCGTCCCACTGGTCGATGGGCGTGACCGTGGCGGTGGGCGGCTGCTGGCCGAACGGCGCGCAGCCTTGCAGCGCCACGGCCGAGAGCGCGGCGGCGAAGAGCGCGCTCCGTGTTCGCACGCTTAGTGTTGTTTTGGGCATGGTCCGTTAATTCCGCTACCCCGCTGGGTGATTGTCTTAAAATATATCTTTAGACAATCTGACGGACTCGGCAACTGGCAGAAATGTCAGTCGCCCGCTTACGGAGGGCAAATCGAAACAAGGATCGGAAGTAGGGAATCCGGCCGGATGACGTGCGGGCGGTGTCGCGCTCGTTTCTGCCGGTGCATCGGCCATACATGTGGGGCGCGGCCGGCGACCTCGCGTTAGAGCCTGCTTCGCAGCGACGGTGCTCGGCGGGTGAACGCCGCGATACGGCGGGCGCGCACGCCGTTGGCCAACCGGTCGAGCGCATTCGCGAGATCGGTGCGCGAGGGACAAGTCGCGGCCGCCCCGCCAAGCATCGCATTGAGCGATACGCCGGCGATCTCGATGTCGCCTCCGATGAACGCATCGGCGAGGCTCGCGATGGATGCGCCGATATGGGCGGACACCTCGAGCACGATCTGTCTGCATAGATCATCGGAAGCGGCCAGGCGAGCGTCCGTGGTGGGCCACGCAGCGAGCAGCCCGCTGGCTCTCGGCCGCAACGCGTCCGGCGCGCTACGGATGTTGTCGTGTTCGCACAGGGTCCAGCGGTCCGTGTCCAGCGGGGCCAACTGCGCGCGCCAGCGTCCATAGGCGGTCGCCGAAGATTCGACGATAACGGCGGCCGGCATCCTTAGCCGGACCAGGCGCCGCAGCAACGCATCGATTTTGGCGTTGTCCGGTAGCCGGCCGATTCCGTTTTCGTCGCGCGTGCCATGCAAGAACGGAAGCAGTTCGAGCTCGTCCTCGTACTCGTTGCGTAGCGCGCGCAGCCATTTGCCCGCCGCGAGCGGCAACGCCCAAGGCGCGGCGATGCCGCATAGGACGAGCAATCGATCGTCTCGTCCTTCATGGATCGCGCAGACTCGCTTCGCGACGATCGAAACATCCGGTGTGAGCGTCTGCATGGTCAATGTCCCGGCGAAGGCGCGCAAGCGGCGTCGTTCAGCCGCCCGCGCGGATAGGCACCCAATACGCGCAGGCCCGAAAGCGCAGGTGCGAGATCGTCGAGCGCCGCGCGCACGCGTGCGTCATGGGCGTGGCCGCTCAGATCGGCGAAGTAGCGATAGGGCGAGCCCGGGGCGCGGCCCGGGCGTACGGCGAGCCATAGCATGCCGATCTGACGCTGCGCGAGCACGCCGAACAGGTGGGCGAGTTCGTCGGTCCCGTCGTTCGGGGTGAACGAAAGGCTCGTGCGATCGTCGCCGGTCGGTTCGGGCGAGGGGCCGCCCAGCACCAGAAAGCGCGTGCGATTGTTCGGATCGTCTTGAATTGCGCGCGCGACGATCAGCAACTGATAGCGCAGCGCGGCGGGTTCGCCCGCGATCGCCGCGCAATGCGCTTGCTCGGCCGCTTGGCGTGCCGCTGCGCCGTTGCTCGAGACCGCGATGCGCTGCAAGTGAGGCGCATGGGTGTCGAGCCACGTACGGCATTGCGCGAGCGCCTGTTCGTGGCCCAAGACACAGTCGACGCCTTCGAGCGAGCCGCCGGCGCTCAGCAGGCAATGCACCACCGTCTGCTCGATCTCGCCCGTAATCGGCGGCGCATGATGCGCGAGCAAATCGACGGTACGGGTGACGGTACCCTCCGTCGAGTTCTCGATGGGGACGACCGCGAAGTCGGTCTCGCCTTGGCTAAGCGCGGTGAACACGCCGTCGAGCGTATCGCGCGCATCGGTTCTTACCGCATCGCCGAAGTATTGCCGCGCCGCGGCTTCCGTGAAGGTGCCGGCAGGACCGAGAAACGCCACGGAAGGCGCGCCTTGCAGCTCGCGGCTGGCGGTAAAGAGCGCGCCCCAAATAGAAGCCACGTGATCGTCGCGCAATGCGCCGCGCGCGCGGGCGCAGAGATTGGCGACGATCGCACGCTCGCGCGCCGGATGATAGACCGGCAAGCCGCCGCGTCGCTTTAGGCGGCCGATCTCGGTCGCGCATTCGACGCGTTTGACGATCAGTGCGAGCAGATCGGTATCGATCGAGTCGATGCGCGTGCGGCAGGCGGCGATGGCATCGTCGATCGTGGGCGGCGGCGCAAGTTCGAGAGGCGTCATGACAATGCGGTCCGTGGCGAGCAGTGCGTAAGGTGCGATCGGTGCTGCGGCAACTACGTTCAGTGCGGCGCGGCCGTGGCAGGCGCCACACGGACGCGCGGCTCGATGCGAGCGAGGGCCGCGCGGTATTCCGCGTCGAGCCGTTCGACGATTTCGGCCACGCTCAACACGGCATCCATCGACCCGACGCCTTGGCCCGCTCCCCAGATGTCGCGCCATTGTTTGGCCCCCGATTCCGGCGAGAAGTCCATCCGCGCGCCTTCGACGCGGGTCAATTTATTGACGTCGATCCCGGCGGCCTCGATGCTTTGGCGCAGATAGTTGCCGTGCACGCCCGTGAACGCGTCGGTATAAACGATGTCGGCGGCCGTCGCCTCGACGATGGTGTCCTTGTAGCCGGTCACCACGTTCGCTTCGCGCGATGCAATGAAGCGCGTGCCGATATAGGCGCAATCGGCGCCGAGCGTGCACGCGGCGGCGATCGCGTCGCCCGTCGCGATCGAGCCGGCCAGTGCCACGAAGCCCGAGTAAAAGCGCCGCACTTCGGGCACCAGTGCGAACGGCGACAGCGTCCCCGCATGACCGCCGGCGCCGGCCGCCACGAGAATCAATCCGTCCACGCCGGCTTCGAGCGCCTTTTGCGCGTGACGAATCGTCGTGACGTCATGGAGCAAAATGCCGCCGTACCGATGCACCTCGTCGACGACCTCGCGCGCCGGTGCGCGCAAGCTGGTGATCATGACCGGCACGCGCCGATCGATCGCGATGCGCAGATCGGCCTCGAGCCGGGTGTTCGACGGATGGCAGATATGGTTGAGCGCATAGGGGCCGACGTTCGAATCCGGAAACGCCGTGCGATGCGTGTGCAGTTCGGCATCGATCATGCCGAGCCAATCGTCCAGTTGCGAGCTCGAGCGCGCGTTCAGCGCGGGGAACGAGCCGACGATGCCGCTCTTGCATTGAGCCAGCACCATCTCGGGATAGCTCGCGATCAGCATCGGCGACGCGATCACCGGCAGCCGGAGCGATTGAAGGAGAGCGGGCGTCGCCATCGATGCCTCCGGTCCTTATTGGGCGATCGCGGCGCTGTCGCGTCGCTCGGCGAGCCGCTTGTGAAAGCCCGAGCGGCTGACCGCGCAGCGCGTATGGATGCCTTCGCCGACCACGCCCACGGCGTCGCGCACCGAGACGCGATAGGTCATCATGCGGCCGTCGACTTCGATCAGCTCGGCGTCCACGGTGACTTCCCACTCGGGCGGCGTCGGTGCGAGATGCTTGATCTCGAAGTTGTAGCCGACCGTCATTTGATCCTCTGGCAGCAGATGATCGGTGGCTTTCATGCACGTCTGCTCGATGAAAATGATCATGATCGGGCTTGCAAGCGCGTGCGCTTCTCCCCCCCATTGATCGGCGAGGGAAATGGTATCGACGCGATGCGTCGCTTGGGCGCTCAGCCCTGGCTGGATAGTCAACGTAGACTCCTTGATCGGGTAGAAAAACGAGGTTCAGCGAACGCCGGCCGTGTGGGCCGCGCGTTGCATTTGGCTGAAGATGTTGCGGCTGTGCATCTCTTCGGTGCCGCCCGCGGATCCCATCGCCAGCGCATCGGCGACGAACGTGGCGAGCGCGCCGCGGCGATAGCCGTCGCTGCCGTGAATCGCGAGCAGATGCAACGCCGCTTGTGCGAGATCGCGCGCACCGCCGAGCTTGGCGATCGAACAATTGGCCAAGGCGGCTGGGTGATGCGAGAGCAACTGTTCGAGTGCCGCGAGCGCCATCCAGCGCGTGCGCTGCATGCCGATCTCGATTTCGACGAGTCGCCGCTGCACGTGCTGGTGTTTGTCGAGCGTGGCGCCGAGCGTGGCGCGCGAGCCGACGTACTCGAGCGCATCGGTGAGGAACGGCCTCACGACGTCCGCGCACAGCAGACCGAATAGCGCACGGTTCATCGACGCGATGTCCATCAATAAGCGTAGGCCCGCGGCCGGCTCGCCGAGCAGATCGTGTTCGCCGATGCTGACATTCGCGAGCGTGATGTCGCCGATCGGAAGATCGGCAACGCCGAACGTCTCCTGCGGCACCGTGCGGCTGACGCCGTCGCGCGTGGGGTCGAGCAACACGAGTGCGGTGGCGGGCTTGTCCTCGCTCGTATAGGCGGCGACGACCAGCACCAACTGCGCATCGGGCGCATGACTGATGTTGTACTTGTGTCCGTCGAGCCGATAGCCGTTGCCCTCGCGCGTCAGGCGCGTTTCGAGCGCGCGCACCTCGGTGCCGGTGCCTTTCTCGGAAATGGCCGTTGCGCCGGCGGCGCCGGTGAGCAAACGCGGAAGATGACGATCGAGTTGCGCGGGCGTGCCGTGCGCGAGGAGGGCGCGGATCAACGTCGCCTGATTCGCGAGCGCCATGGCGAAGCCGACCGACCGCAGCGTCGCGACGATCGCCTCGAATGCATCGACGAACTGCGTCCACGATCCGCCGGTACCGCCGAGTTTTTCGGGGACGGGTAGCCGCCATAAACCGGCATCGGACAATGCCTGCCACGTGTCCCATGCGAAGGCGCCGCGAGGCGTGCGATGGCGAAACGATTCGGCAATGCCGCGAAATTTAGCCGCGACATCCGGTGAAGAAACGTTGGCTGCAAGGTTCATTGTCGTCGCGCGTCACGTTTGGATGTGGCGCTAATCTAAACAAATCAGCGTAGGGGAGAAACTGTCATTTCTCTCATACGCGCGACGGCAAGCGTGCTTACGATAGGCAACCGATACCGCTCAGCGTGGCTTCGACGGCGGCCTCCAGCGGCGTATGCGGCTCGTCGCCCAGCGTCGCGCTGAGCCGCGCATTGCTCATTTTCACCGGCACCTGCCACAGGTAGCGCATTTCGAGCAATTCACGCAGTGTCGTAGTGAACGGCGCGGCGAGTCGAACGAGCCACCAAGGAAAGCGGCCCACTCGCGGATGCATGCCGCGGCGTCGAGCGACTGCCGAAATCGCCGCGGCCATACGTGTGCCGTCCTCGTCCCAATGACCTGTCATGTGGAACGTCGAGAAAGGTTCGAGCGTCGCACGACGTTCGATGAGCAGACACATCGTGCGAGCCACGTCGGGCACGTAGGACCATGAGTGACCCACGCCCTCACGTCCGGGAAGACGCACGACGTCGAGCGGACTTCCACCCTTGACCAGCCCCTGCGAAAACCAGCTATTGCCGACGTGCGGACCGAAGAAGTCGCCAGCGCGAACGACGATCGTGCGCACGCCATGCTCGCTTGCGGCGAGGAGCCTGCGCTCGAGTTCGACGCGGATTGCGCCTTTGCGCGTCGCGGGGCGTTGCGGCGAGTCTTCCGTCAGCAACGGAAACGCGTCGGGGCCGTAGTTATAGACGGTGCCCGGGAGCACGATCGTCGCCCCGGTCATACGCGCCGCGGCGATCGTGTTGTCGATCATCGGCAGCACGAGTTCGGACCAGCGCCGATATCCCGGCGGATTCACTGCATGCACGATTACGCTACAGCCGCGCGCCGCCGCCGACACGGATTCGCGATCCATCGCATCGCCCCGTATCCAGCGGATGCCCGCGCGCTCGCCTTCGATATTCGGGCGCCGCGTCAGCGCATTCACCTCCCAGCCTGCGTCCAGCAGTTGGCGCGCGAGCTCGCCGCCGATCCCGCCCGTCGCGCCCAGCACGAGCGCGCGTCGATCATGCATTTTTTGTGTCGTTTCCATCGTCGCTCTCCGTCATAGGACCGTATCGATGGAGACATTCTCGGCCACTGCCGGATATAAAGGAATTGGCGAGAATGTGCTATTGGCTATACATTTATGTATGACCTCGAATCTCAGTTGGGAGCTTTACCGAACCTTTCTCGCCGTGCTGACGGAGGGTTCGCTGTCGGGCGCCGCCCGCGCGCTCGGCATCACGCAGCCCACGGTGGGCCGTCACGTCGCGGCGCTGGAGACCGCGTTCGGCCAGACCCTGTTTACGCGTTCGCAATCGGGGCTCCTGCCGACGGATGCCGCCCTCGCACTGCGCGGATATGCGGCGACGCTGCGCAGCACGGCCGCTGCGCTTGAGCGCGCGGCGGCGAGTCAGGGGCCCGGTGTGGCCGGTGTCGTGCGCGTCTCCGCGAGCGACATCATCGGCGTCGAGGTGTTGCCGTCCGTCATCGCCGAGTTGCGCCGGTCGCATCCGGAGCTAGTCGTCGAACTTGTGACCACCAACCGGCTTCAAGACGTATTGCAGCGCGAAGTCGATATCGCTATTCGAATGGCGCAGCCATCTCAGGATGCGCTCATCGCGCGCCGAATCGGCGATGTCGAGCTAGGGCTCTATGCGCGAGCCGATTATGTCGAGCGTCACGGCACGCCCGCCACGCTCGCCGAACTCGCGGGGCACGCATTGATCGGCTTCGATCAATTGACGCCGTTTCTGCGCGAAGCCGGCAAAGCGTTGCCCGTCTGGAAGCGTGAAGCGTTCGCGTTGCGCGCGGATAGCGACCTGGCGCAGCTCGCATTGCTGCGCGCGGGCTGCGGCATCGGCTTCTGTCAAACGGCGATCGCGCGGCGCGATGCACTCGTGCGGGTCTTGCCCAAGGCCGTTTCGCTGAAATTGCAAACGTGGGTGGTCATGCACGAAGACTTGCGCGGCAGCCTGCGATGCACCGCCACGTTCGACGCGTTGGCGCGGGCGTTGAAGGCCTATGCCGGCGGCGCCGATGTGATGCGTGCGTCACCGCCTAGCCGCTCGGCCAAGAAGTCGACGAACACGCGCAGTCGCGGCGGCATGTGACGATTCGTCGGCCATAGCGCGCGAAAGACGCCTTGCAGTGTCGGCGAAGCGTCGAAGACCGTTTCCAATTGACCTTGTGCAAGGGCTTGGCGTACCAGAAAGTCGGGCAGGTACGCGATCCCGACGCCTTCGATTGCGGCCGCCAGTACCGCTTCGGCGTTATTGAGCACGAATGGTGCGCCGGCAGCGGCGCCGGCCGGCGCGGGCTCGCCGTCGATGAGCCAATCCTGCACTTTGCCGCTCGATTGGTACTTGAAACGCAGACATGCGTGATCGGCCAGGTCGTTTGCCTCGCGCGGAACGCCATGGCGCGCGAAATACGCGGGCGATGCGCAGACGACGAACCGATACGGCGCGAGCGGTCTCGCTTTGAGCCGCGAATCGGCCGGCTCGCCGCCGCGAATGACGGCGTCGAATCCTTCTTCGATCACGTCGACATGCCGATCGCTGAAATCGAGATCGAGTTCCACCTGCGGATAGCGCGTTCGAAATTCCGCGATGACGGGCAGCACCAAGCGATAGCCGATCGTGGGCATGCTGATGCGCAACCGTCCGCGCGGTGCACCGGTGGCCTGCGATAGCTGTGCTTGCGCGTCTGAAATTTCCTGCAATGCGCTGCGGCAGCGCTCGAAAAAAACCGCGCCCTCGTCGGTGAGCGTAATGCTCCGCGTGGTGCGGTGAAACAGCCGCACGCCCAGGCTTTGTTCGAGTTTCGCGACGCTTTTGCCCACCGCCGAGGCCGAAATGCCGAGTGCGCGGCCCGCCGTCACGAAGCTGCGCATTTCGGCGGCGCGGACGAAGACGGCGAGTCCACTAAGCGTATCCATCGATGGCCGATTAAGGAAAAGTTGTCCTGATAGTTCGGAAAGCGGGCCCATTTAATCACGATTGCGCGCCCTCTACTATCTCGGCCGGTGCCGATTGAACCGCCTGCTTTCGTGCCCGGAAGCAGGCCGTCGGCGATAAGAACATCCATACTTCGTCCGAGGATTGCATGAGCTCGAGTTTGCGCGGCTTCGACGCCGCGACACAACATACAGTCGAAAAGCGGTTGATTCTCTCGGCCGTCTGCTTGGCGGGACTATCGATGCCGCTGAGCTTCACGGGGCCGGCGTTGGCCCTGCCGGCGATCGCCGCCGCGCTCGGCGGTTCACCGCTGGCGCTCGCTTGGGTGACGAACGCCTTCATGCTTGCGTTCGGGAGCTGTCTGCTCGTTGCCGGGACACTCGCCGATCGTTATGGACGCAAGCGTGTTTTCCTATGCGGCACGGTGGGCTTCGCGCTCTCGTCGATACTCGCGGCGCTCGCGCCGAGCTTGTTCGCGGTCGATGTCGCGCGGGCGTTGCAGGGGATGGCCGGGGCGGCCGCGCTGTCGGCCGGCGCCGCGGCGCTCGCGCAAGAGTTCGAGGGCGATGCCCGCACACGGGCCTTTAGCCTGCTCGGCACGACCTTCGGCGTGGGTCTCGCGTTCGGACCCGTTATGGCCGGTGCGTCGGTCGCACATTTCGGCTGGCGCTCGGTGTTTGCGATCGTGACCGTCGTCACGACGATCGCCTCCGTGCTCGGCATGAAATGCATGCGAGAGACGCGCGATCCGCTCGCGAACGAGGTGGATTGGTGCGGTGCCGCCACGTTCACCTGCGCCCTGGCGCTCTTTACCTACGCGGTGCTGCGCGTGCCGGACGGTGGCTGGACAAGCCGGCCCGTGCTCGGCTTGCTGGCCGCCTCCGCTGTCGCCGCGGCGGTGTTCGTCGTCGTCGAGCTGCGCGTCGCGCGCCCGATGCTCGAGCTGACATTGCTGCGCTATCCGCGTTTTGTCGGCGTGCAGTTTCTGGCAGCCGCACCGGCCTATTCGTACGTCGTGCTGCTTGTGCTTTTGCCTGTACGCCTCATCGGCATCGAAGGGTTCGATAGCGTGGCCGCGGGCCGCATGATGTTCGCGCTGTCGGCGCCCATGCTCGTGGTTCCGCTGATCGCCGCCCGGCTTGCACGTACGATCGCGCCGGGCATCATCGCAGGCGTGGGCTTGTTGCTTTGCGCCTGCGGGCATCTATGGCTCGCCCAATGTGCGCCGGGGCAGCCGGTGGGCAACATGCTGATGGCGATGCTCGTCATCGGCACCGGCGTGGGTTTGCCTTGGGGGCTCATGGATGCGCTCGCGGTGAGCGTCGTGCCGAAAGAGCGCGCCGGCATGGCGGCCGGCATTTTCAATACGACGCGTGTGGCCGGCGAAGGCATCGCACTGGCTGTCGTCGGGGCACTGCTCGCGAGCCTGACCGAATCCAGCTTGCGCGGCGCCTCCCTGCTCGGTGCCGGCGGTGCGGCGCTCGAGCATGCCGCCAACCGTCTCGCGATGGGAGACGTGCCCGCCGCGGCCGCTTGGATTCGGGGCGCAAGAAGCAGCGACTTGATTCACCTCTACGGCATGGCGTTTCACTCGCTGCTATACGTACTCGCCGCGATCACCGTACTTTCGGCGCTGCTGGTATTCGGCTTTCTCAGCCGTACGGCCGAGCACGAGGATCAAGAACGAACGAAGTCCCAGATGCCGGCGTGCAACTGATCCATGTGCGTATAGCGCAGGCCGTGCTGCGCGCCGGGATAGACCTTGCGTTGCGCGTCGAAAATCGATTGCAGCCGAGGTCAAGGGGGCAAAAGCGGACCGAGACGATGGCGGGGGAGTGTGGTCGGCGGGAGACGCGACGGATGGGCGATTTCGACGAGCGAAGCCGGCAAGCGTTGCCGGCACGTAAGTGTGCCCGGCAGCGCTCACGATGTCCCCGATTAATTGAGGGTCTTGGCTTTCTTGCCGGCGCGGGAGGGCGGCTGGCACATGACGCACGCCTTAGCGCGGGGCAGATCGTGCTTGTACGAAACGAATTTGCCCTTGCAGCGGCAGCACTGGTGCATCTCGAGGATGCCGCCGTTGAAGAAGCGCACGAGCGTCCAGGCGCGCGTCAAGTCCAGGTGAGCTTCCTGGCCGCCGTTCGCGCAATGCTCGCGATAGAGGCGGTAACCCTTCGTCAGCGCGTCGACGTGCGAGCAGCGCGCTTCCTGTTTGAGGAACGAGTACGTGTGATAGAACAGCGACGCATGAATGTTGGCTTGCCACGTCATGTACCAATCGGCCGACGAGGGCAGCATGCCTTTGGGCGGCGATTCCGATTTGACTTCGCGATACAGGCGAATCAGACGTTCACGCGAGAGCGAGAGTTCCGACTCGAGCACCTGCATGCGGGCACCCAGCTCGATCAGCGCGACGGCGCGCGACACCTCGTTGGCTTCTTCGATCAGGCTCGTCTTCGGCATGGCTGGCTCCCTCTTAAGCGAATTGGCGTGCAGGCTGGGCGGCAAGCAAGATCGCCGCGTGCGTGGCGGTGGCATCGAGCCCCTTCTCGAGGGTCGTCAGCGCCGCGACCATCGCCGCGTCGTTGAAACGGAAGTCGCAGACGATGTCTTCCGACTGGGCCAGCTTGATGGTTTGCGCCGGCGAGAGCATATGGATCAAGTCGGCCATTTGCGCCGACAACCCGAGCTTGAACAGCCCTTCGGCGTAGTCCTCGTTGAGCATGTGCTGCGCAAGCATCAGATACGACAAGTTGATTTCGCGTATCGATTCGAGCACTTCACGATTGTCCAAGTTACGCCTCCGCTGGGGTGATGACGGGGTCGCATGCTTCGCCGGTCGAACCGCTTATCGCGCTGCGCGGCGTGGTGCATGCGTCTGATGAAAGTATTGATCAGATTGTTGTCCGCACCAATCAGCGGCGGCGGAACATGATGTCGTCCGCGCCGATGCGTTTGTCAGTGTTTTCCTACGTGAGCGGGCATAGGTTTTGAGCATCGCGGCTGCGCCGTCAGCCGCATGGCTGCTGCAAACGCGCGTTTTAGACGATCGTTACGCCCAGCCCTCGAGACGCAACGTCGAACGCACGAGCCGTTGCTCGTCCAATTCGATTTCGCGCAGCCCTTCCACATTGCTGCGGATGTGTTCCGTGGCCGCGCGCCGGGCCTGATCGGGCAGCCGTCCCACGACGGCGTTGTACAGCCGCGCGTGCTGCCGATCGATCTGGCGCTTTTGCGCCGCGCGGTGATAAAGGTTGTTGACCGACGCGAAGACCGAACTCAGCAGCAAATCCGTCAGCGAGGTCAACGTGTGAACGAGCACCGGATTATGCGAAGCCTCGCAGATGGCGAGGTGAAATGCGTAATCGAGCCGCGCGAGCGCTTCCGGATCGGTGTTTTCGGCCTCCGCCCGAATCATTTCCTCGTAGCGCCGGGTGATCAGCACGAAGTCGGCGGGCGTTCCGCGCTGCGCGGCTAGACGCGCCGACTCGCCCTCGAGCATCTGCCGCACTTCGAATAGGTCGTAAAGCGTACGCGGCTGCGAGGCGAGCAAGTGGAGCATCGGCATCGTTTGCTCGCGCCGCGTGAGTTCGGCCACGAACGAGCCGCGTCCATGCTGCGTATCGATGATGCCGCGCGCGCGCAGCAGCTTGAGCCCTTCACGCAATGCGGCTCGCGACACACCGAGCTTTTCCGTAAGGCGGCGCTCCGAGGGCAGCGCTTGACCCTGCTTGAACACCCCATCGACGATCAGCCCCTCGATTCGTTCCGCCACCACATCCGCAACATGTCTTGCCGATGTCGAAATTCCTTCATTCATAGTGGTCTGACCACCTGCAAAAGCTACCGGATGCGGACAGCATACCTTGTCCGGGCAAGCATTGTCAGTCGTAGCGGGAGGGAGGGTAGAAACCCTAATTAAAAAGTGGTCTGACCTGCGGGAAAGCGAATAGACAGCGCCGCGCCGGCCGGTGAACAATCCCGGCAGCCGTGAGCGTGCCGCCGTACGCCGGCGGTGCAATCCACAGGACTCTCGAATGAGCTTCACCTACGACGAAAAGGTCGACGGCGCCCTGCCTTCGGTCGATCGCAATACGCTAATTGCGGCGCTGCGCGCCGTCTCTCCGGATCTGGAAGTGCTACACGAAGCGGAGGAGTTGCGTCCCTTCGAATGCGACGGGCTGGCCGCCTACCGCAGCGTGCCGCTTTGCGTCGTGTTGCCGAGCACGGTCGAACAAGCGGCCGGCGTGTTGCGCGTGGCCGCGGCGCACGGCGTCCCGGTGGTTCCGCGCGGAGCCGGTACGGGTCTATCGGGCGGGGCGATGCCGATCGCGAAGGGCATCTTGCTCGTGATGGCGAAATTCAACCGGATCGTCGCACTCGATCCCGTCGCCGGAACGGCACGTGTGCAGCCGGGTGTGCGCAATCTCGCGATCTCGCAGGCGGCGGCGCCGTACGGGCTTTATTACGCTCCCGATCCGTCGTCGCAGATCGCTTGTTCGATCGGAGGCAACGTCGCCGAGAATGCGGGCGGCGTTCATTGCCTCAAATACGGTCTGACCGTCCATAACGTCCTGAAAGTGGACGTGCTGACGATTGACGGTGAGCTTGTGACGCTCGGTGCCGAGTCCCTCGATAGCCCGGGGTTCGATCTACTGGCGCTATTTACGGGCTCCGAGGGCATGCTCGGCATTGTCGTGGAAGTGACCGTCAAACTGCTGCCGAAGCCGCAATGCGCGAAAGTTTTGATGGCAAGTTTCGACGACGTCGAACAAGCCGGGCAAGCCGTGGCCGACATCATCGGCGCAGGCATTATCCCGGGCGGCCTCGAAATGATGGATAACCTCGCCATTCGCGCGGCCGAGGACTTCATTCACGCGGGGTACCCCGTCGACGCGCAGGCGATTCTGCTCTGCGAACTCGACGGGGTCGAAAGCGACGTCGACGAAGACATCGAGCGCGTGCAGACACTGCTTACGCGCTCGGGCTGCAATAACGTGCGCGTGGCGCACGACGAGGCCGAGCGGCTGCGCTTGTGGGCCGGCCGCAAGAACGCTTTTCCTGCCGTGGGCCGTATCTCCCCCGATTACTACTGCATGGACGGCACCATTCCGCGCCGCGAACTCGCGCGCGTGCTGCGGGGAATCGCGGCGCTCGGCGAACAATACGGATTGCTCGTCGCGAACGTGTTTCATGCGGGCGACGGCAACATGCATCCGCTGATCCTGTTCGATGCGAACCGGCCGGGCGAGCTCGATCGCGCCGAGGCGCTGGGCGGAAAGATCCTCGAGCTGTGCGTGCAGGTAGGCGGCAGCATCACGGGCGAGCACGGCGTCGGCCGAGAAAAGATCAATCAGATGTGCGTGCAGTTCACGAGCGACGAAATCACGTTCTTCCATGCGGTGAAGGCTGCATTCGACCCGTCGGGCTTGCTCAATCCGGGCAAGAACATTCCGACGCTGCACCGCTGCGCCGAATTCGGCGCGATGCATATTCACCACGGCCAATTGCCGTTTGCGCACCTGGAGCGCTTCTGATGCAACGTGATTTCGAGGCGGCCGACCATAGCGCCGCACTGATCGAACAAGTGCAAGCCGCCATCGAGGCGCGCACGCCGCTGCGCATTCGCGGCGCGGATACCAAGGCGACGCTTGGGCGGCCCGTGCAGGGACGCGAGCTCGATATGCGCGCCCATCGCGGCATCGTCAGCTACGACCCGACCGAACTCGTCGTCACGGCAAGGGCCGGAACGACGCTTGGCGAGCTCGAAGCCGTGCTCGACGAGGCGGGTCAGATGCTGCCCTGCGAACCTCCTTCGTTTGGGGGGCACGCCACGGTCGGCGGCATGGTCGCGGCCGGGCTGTCCGGGCCGCGTCGGCCGTGGTCGGGTGCCGTGCGCGATTTCGTGCTCGGCTGCCGCGTCGTCACCGGGCACGGCAAGCATCTGCGATTCGGGGGCGAGGTCATGAAGAACGTCGCCGGTTACGATGTCTCTCGATTGCTCGCGGGGAGCTTCGGCTGCCTGGGACTCGTCACTGAGGTGTCGCTCAAAGTGTTGCCGAAGCCGCGCGCCGTGCTCGATACGGCGCTCGAGATGCCTGCGCAAGACATGCAAGGCAGGCTCAGGCACTGGCGCGACGCCGGCTTGCCCATTACGGGTGCCTGTCATGCGCAAGGCGTGTTGCACCTGCGGCTCGAGGGCGGGGAAGGATCCATTCGCGCGGCGGCGGCCACGCTCGGCGGCGAGCGCGGCGACGGCGCCTTCTGGCTCGCGTTGCGCGAAGCGACGCTGCCTTTCTTTGCCGACCCCCGAGCGCTATGGCGTATCTCCGCGGCTGTCGGTGCACCGCTCTCGGCGTTGCCGGGCGAGACGCTGCTCGATTGGGGCGGCGCCCAACGTTGGCTCAAGACCGATGCGAGCGCCGAAACGGTTCGCGAGATCGCCGCGCGTCTCGATGGCCATGCCACGTGCTTTACGCCTGGCGCTGCGGCGGACCCGTTCCATCCGCTATCCGACGGCTTGCTGCGTATCCATCGGCAACTTAAGGCGCAACTGGATCCGCACGGCATTTTTAACCCCGGCCGCCTTTACGCGACGATTTAGGCGCTGCGAGTACTCGATCGATGCAAACCTCTCTTAGCGAACAAGCGCGCGCATTGCCGCGCGCGGACGAAGCCGAGTCGATTCTGCGCACCTGCGTGCACTGCGGATTTTGCAATGCGACGTGCCCGACGTATCAGCTGCTCGGCAACGAACTCGACGGCCCGCGCGGGCGCATCTACTTGATCAAGCAAGTGCTCGAAGGGGCTCCGGTGACCGAGAAGACGCAAATGCACTTGGATCGGTGCTTGACGTGCCGTAGTTGCGAAACGACGTGCCCCTCGGGCGTGCGGTATCACTCGCTCCTCGACATCGGGCGCGCCGAGGTGGAGCGGCGTGCAACCCGGCCGCTCGGGCAACGTATGGTGCGCGCCGCTTTGCGCCGCGTCGTCCCCGAGCCCGCTCTATTCGGCCCGCTTCTGAAGACGGGGCGCGCACTGCGGCCGCTGCTGCCGCGGGCCTTGCGCGAAAAGATTCCCCCCGTGATGCCTACGCAAGCGGGCGGGGCCGACGCGCGTCCGCCCGTGCGGCATGCGCGACGCGTGCTCATGCTCGAAGGATGCGTCTTGCCCGAGCTTTCGCCCAATACGAACGCCGCGGCCGCGCGCGTGCTCGATCGCCTAGGGATCAGTGTCATGCCCGCGAGGGAAGCCGGCTGTTGCGGCGCGACGCAGTATCACTTGAATGCGCAAGACGACGGACTCGACCGGGCGCGCCGAAACATCGACGCGTGGTGGCCGGCGATCGAGGCCGGCGTGGAAGCGGTCGTGCTGACCGCGAGCGGTTGCGGCGCTTTCGTGAAGGAATATGGGCATCTGCTGCGGCAGGACCCCCAATACGCCGAAAAAGCGAAGCGGATCAGCGAACTCGCGCTCGATCTAGTGGAAGTACTCGGCCGCGAACCCCTTGACGCGCTGCACAAAGGCGAATCTCAGCGCATCGCCGTTCATTGTCCTTGCACATTGCAGCACGCCCAAAAGCTCGGCGGCGCGGTCGAATCACTGATGCTGCGCATTGGGTTTGACCTTACCCCGGTTGCCGATTCGCATCTATGCTGTGGTTCGGCGGGGACGTATTCCATTACCGAGCCGGCGCTTGCTCGGAAGTTGCGCGCAAACAAGCTGGACGCGCTGGAGGCTGGACGTCCCGACGCCATCGTCACCGCCAATGTCGGTTGCCAGACGCACCTGAACGGCGCGGGACGTACGCCGGTGAGCCATTGGATCGAGCTCGTCGACGCGCTCCACGGCGCTTGACGCCGCCACCACCTTTGACCTTGGGAGTTCCCACGATGCAAACGAAATCCGTACTCGGGCTGACCGAAATCGACGCCATCATGGCCGCGGCGCGCGCCGAAGCGATCAAGCACGGCTGGGCGGTCGCGATCGCGCTCGTCGACGACGGCGGCCACGCGCTCGCCCTGGTGCGCCTGGACGGCGCTTCCCCCGCGAGCGCGGCGATTGCGATGGAGAAAGCGCGCACGTCTGCGCTGGGTCGGCGCGAGTCGAAGGCATACGAGGATATGATCAACGGTGGCCGCACCGCTTTTCTGAGTGCGCCGTTGGCTGGCACACTGGAAGGCGGCGTGCCTGTCATCGTCGACGGGCAGGTCGTCGGCGCGGTGGGCGTGTCCGGCGTCAAGTCGGAGCAGGACGCGCAAGTCGCCAAAGCCGGGATCCATAGCGTCACAGCCTGAGCTCGCGTGCCGCGGGCCGGGGGCCCATTTCCCACGCAACGATACTTCTCGCATCATGAACATGACCGACCACTACGGGCTGCGCGTCGACGCGGCGCTCAGCCAATTCATCGAGCGTGAGGCGCTGCCGGGTACCGGCATCGACGCCGACGCATTCTGGCAAGGTTTTGCCGCCCTCGTGCACGAGCTCGCCCCGCGCAACCGTGCACTCCTCGCCGAACGCGACCGGCTGCAAACCGCGCTCGATGAATGGCACCGGGCCCATCCGGGTCCGGTGCGCGATCTGCGCGCCTATCGCGCGTTCTTGGAAGAAATCGGCTATCTCGTCGCGGCGCCGGCCAAGGTAGAGGTCGGTACCGCCAACGTCGATACCGAGATTGCCGAGCAAGCCGGACCGCAACTCGTCGTGCCGTTGTCGAACGCACGCTATGCGCTCAATGCCGCGAACGCGCGCTGGGGCAGCTTGTACGATGCCCTGTACGGCACCGATGCGCTCCCCGAAGACGGCGGTGCGACGCGCGGCGGCGGCTACAACGCCGTGCGCGGCGCGCGCGTCATCGAATACGCGCGTGCATTCCTCGACCGGTCCGCCCCGCTTTCGGGTGCGTCGCACCGCGATACCACGGGCTATGCCGTACGCGACGGCCGCTTGATCGCACGTACCGCGGCGGGCGAGGCGAGCTTGGCGGCGCCCGACCAGTTCGTCGGCTATCAAGGCGAGCCCGAGGCGCCCTCGGTGCTTTTGCTGAAACATAACGGTCTGCACATCGAAATTCGAATCGACGCCAATGCGCCGATCGGCAAGACCGATCCGGCGCACGTGAACGACGTCGTGCTCGAAGCGGCGGTCACGACGATCATCGACTGCGAGGATTCGGTCGCGGCCGTCGATGCGCAGGACAAGGTCGCGCTTTATCGCAACTGGCTCGGGCTCATGCAGGGGACGCTGACCGAGGAGGTGGCCAAAGACGGCAAGACGTTCGTGCGACGTTTGAACGAGGATCGGACCTATCACGCGGCGGCGGGCGGCACGCTGACGCTGCACGGCCGCTCGCTGCTGTTCGTGCGCAACGTCGGACATCTGATGACGACGGGCGCCGTGCTGGCGCGCGACGCGAGCGAAATACCCGAGGGCATCCTCGACGCCGTCGTGACCACCTTGTGCGCGTTGCATGATCGGCAAAACCACCGCAACTCGCGCACGGGGGCGATCTATATCGTCAAGCCGAAAATGCACGGGCCGGCCGAAGCGGCGTTTGCCGACGAGCTCTTCACACGCGTCGAAGCGCTTTACGGGTTGCCCGCGAACACGATCAAGATCGGGATCATGGACGAGGAACGCCGCACGAGCGTCAACCTCGCCGCCTCGATCGCCGCGGCCGGCGCCCGCGTCGCGTTTATCAACACGGGCTTTCTCGATCGTACCGGCGACGAAATGCACTCGGCCATGGAAGCCGGCCCGATGCTGCGCAAGGGCGACATGAAAGCGTCGGCGTGGATCGCGGCCTACGAGCGTAACAACGTCCTCGTCGGCCTCGCCTGCGGCCTGCGCGGTCGTGCGCAGATCGGCAAGGGTATGTGGGCGATGCCCGACCTCATGCACGCGATGCTCGAGCAGAAGGGCGCGCAACTGCGCGCCGGCGCCAACACGGCTTGGGTGCCGTCGCCTACGGCGGCGACGCTGCACGCGCTTCACTATCACGAAGTGGACGTGCAAGCCGTGCAGCGCTCGCTCGAACAGATCGACTACGCGAGCGAACGCGATGCGCTGCTCGACGCTCTGTTGACCGTGCCTGTCGTCGAGCGGGCGCAATGGACGGATGACGAGATCCGAAGCGAAGTCGAAAACAACGCGCAAGGCATCCTCGGTTACGTCGTGCGCTGGATCGATCAGGGCGTCGGTTGCTCGAAGGTGCCCGACATTCACAACGTCGGCCTGATGGAAGACCGCGCGACGCTGCGCATCTCCAGCCAACATATCGCGAATTGGTTGCGCCACGGAGTCGTCACGCCCGAGTACGTGTCGGAGACGTTCGAGCGGATGGCGATCGTCGTCGACAAGCAAAATGCCGGCGATCCGAATTACCGGCCGATGGCGCCGAATTACGCGGCATCGCTTGCGTTCAAGGCGGCCTGCGCGCTGGCATTCGAAGGCCGGACGCAGCCGAGCGGGTACACGGAGCCGTTGCTCCATCGATTCCGGCTGGAGTGCAAGCACCAGTCGCTAGGCGAGTAGTCGTGAAGCCGATGCGTCGTCTCCCGGGGCGGCGGCGCATCGGTGCGCGAGGCACGCATCTCGTGCGATGCAAAAGTGGTTTGCCCCACAGACGAAGCGACGTCAAGCGTGCTTTCAATTCGTCAGTAGTCCTACCTATCTTTTAGGAAGAGAGGTTGGTTTAGGCCTTATTGCGTTGAAGCGAAAGCTCGGCATCGATCGAGCGCCGTTCGTCTTACAACTATTATCTAGGAGACACGATGAATCCCACTGTGGCGCTTCCGCCCGGAACGCTGTACGCACAACCGCTTACACCTGTCGGGCATTCTTTATTGCTATCGTTCCTCGTGGCGGCCGTGCCGATCGCCGTTGCGCTGGTCATGCTCGGCGTCTTGCGCCGGCCGGCCTGGCAGGCATCGCTTGCCGGCTTGGCGGCGGGGCTCGTCATCGCGATCGGGCTTTGGGGCATGCCGGCCGGCCTCGCGTTCGACGCCGTCGGCGCCGGGATGGCGCTCGCACTCGTGCCGGTCATGTGGATCGTCTTCAACGCGCTGCTGCTCTACAACATCGCGGTGAAGACGGGGCGGTTCGATCAGTTCCGCCAGTGGATGCTCGATAACCTGCCCGACGACCGACGGCTCGTCTTGCTCGTCGTCGCGTTCTCGTTCGGCTGCTTGCTGGAGGGGATTTCGGGCTTTGGCACGCCCGTGGCGATCACGAGTGCGCTTTTGATCGCGCTCGGCTTTCCCGCGCTCGAGGCGCTCACCTTTACACTGATCTTCAATACGGCGCCTGTCGCGTTCGGCGCGCTGGGTGTGCCGATCACGGTGCTCGGCGCCGTGACATCACTGCATCCGGCCACGCTCGGTGCGATGGTCGGCCGTCAGTTGCCGTTCTTTGCGCTCTTGCTGCCGTTCTACGTCGTGGGCGTCTACGGCGGCCTGCGCTCGATCGGCAAGCTTTGGCCGGCGTTGCTGGTGTCGGGCGGCAGCTTCGCGCTCGCGCAGTTCGTCACGTCGAACTACCTCAGCTATCAGCTAACCGATGTGTTGTCCTCGCTGAGCTCCCTCATCGTGACGATCGCGTTCTTGAAAGTGTGGCGGCCCGAGCCCGATCCGCAGTTTGCGATCGCGCGTAGCGGCGACACGCTCGTCGGCGTAGGCGCCGCGCAAAAGCGGGGCGGCTGGGGCGGGTGGCTACCGTGGATCGTCGTATCGGTCATCGTGATCTTCTGGGTCCACGCCAATGTCGCCATGATCGGCGACGTGAAGATCAAGTGGCCCGGGCTGCATAACGCCGTGTTCGTCTCGCTGTACAACAAGCCCTATGCGGCGATTTGGGACTTTCAGCCGCTCGGAACCGGCACGGCGATCTTGCTGGCCGCGATCGTGACGGCGGCGATGTCGCGGATGCGCGTGAGCGAGTTTTTCTCGTGCATCGGTGCGACGTGGCGGCAGACGCGTATCGCGATCGTCACGGTGATGATGATCGTCGGTCTGGCGTACCTGCTGAACTACTCGGGCATGAGCTACACCCTCGGCACAGGCGTGGCGTCGACCGGTGCGCTGTTTCCGCTCGTATCGGCTTCGCTCGGTTGGATCGCCGTGTTCTTGTCGGGCAGCGACACGTCGGGTAACGCGTTGTTCGGCAACCTGCAAGTGGTGGCGGCTCGGCAACTGGGCTTGGACCCGGTGCTGATGGCGGCGACGAATTCGTCGGGCGGCGTCATGGGCAAAATGATTTCGCCGCAAAACATCGCGACGGGTGTCTCGACAACCGACCTCAAGGGCCAAGAAGGCGTGGTGTTCGCGCGTACGTTTTGGCACAGCGTGTTCTTGACGCTGTTGCTCGGTGTGCTCGTGTTCCTGCAACAACACGTGCTGACTTGGATGATTCCGGCTCTACAGCAATAGAGAACCGGCACGGCGTCGCGCTCGCTCGTGAGAGCCCATGCAAGAGCGCGACGCCGGCATGCGCTCGATGTGGCTCAAGCTCCACAACATGATGGCGTCGGCGCGGTCAGCTTCTTTTGGTAACGTCGTCGTCTTCGATGATCGGTACGGTCCGAACCGCCACCGCACGGCCGCGGATGTCTTTAAAGTTGCTTTCGATGTGGGCGCCGCCGAAGTTGCGGCCCCAAGCCAGCAAACGCGTCTGCTCGGTACTGGACCAATACCAGGCGGTTTCCTCGAACGTGTCGTTGATCGTTTTGTAGGCGATGTCGAGTTCGCTCCTAGACGGCAAATGGAAATCCTTATGGCCGTCTCTTTCATAGTGGGCGGCGTAACGTGCGGCGTCGTGAGCGTGCGAGAGCTTGCGGCAACCGACGAGATCTTGGGTATTCGACCGCCCGTTGCTTCTGTCGTGCGCGCCGTCCTCCGTTTCGCCGGCGCCGCCCCAGGCGACATCGACGGCCTCATGCTCGCTAACGATCAGCACTCGCGGGTGATGGCCCTCGTAGTCGGGAATCACGCCCGCATAGAGGCCGCCTTGGCCGGTCCAGTATTCGCCGAGCGGGGGAGCGTCGGCGAGCCGAACGCCGACAGGGGGTTCAATCACAGTCTTTCCTTTTTGATGAGTCGATCGCCCGCGGCTCTGGCGCGGGCGTGGTTGGCGGGCTAAGCGATGGGAGATTCTTAGCTTTCGGCCGGTTCGGCGGCGGCTACCGGGAACGAGCGCATGGGCCGGGCGCGGCCGTCGATGTGCTTGAGCAGCGATGTCAGCTCCAAATCGCCGAAGTTACGTCCGTACGCGGCCACCCTCGATTGATCGGTGCTCGACCAATACCAATCGGTCGCGTCGAACGTATCGCGAATCGTTTCATACGCAAGATCGAGTTCGCGCCGGGACGGTAGATAAAAGTCGTCGTGCCCATCCTTCTCGTAGGTCGCCGCGAAACGCGCAGCTTCGTGCGAGTGCGAGCGTTGACGGCATTCGGCCAACTGTTCGGTGTTTCCCCAGCCGTGATCGTGATTGCGTGCTCGCGGCTCCTCGGCGGCTAGGCCACCCCACTGCGTATTGCCGGCTTCGTCGGTGGCAAAGATCAAAAAGCGCGGCTGCGTCCCTTCGTAGTCGGGCATGATGCCGGCGTAGATGCCGCCTTGGCCTTTCCAATACTGGCCAATCGCCGGTGCGTCGGCGAGCGTCAAACCTTGAGTCGTCGTTTCGGTCATGGTGATGATTCCTCTAAGCCAATGCAATCGATCGTTAGATGAAAATTCGCCTTACCGCGCGAGCTCGGCCGGCGAACGACTTGAACAGCGTGCCTAGGTCCATCCCGTTGAAATTGGCGCCCTGCGCATCGCGGGCCGTGTCCTCGGTGCTGGACCAGTACCACTCGGAGCGAGAGAACCGATCGGGCACCGAAGCGGCCGCCATTTTCAGTTCACGGTGTGCGGGCAAATAGAAATCGTCATGCCCATCCTTCCGGTATTCGGCCGCCCACCGCGCGGCCTCGTGACGGTGGTGGCAGCGGTTGAGCGCCGAGGTATTCGCATGCCCGTCTTGCGTGCTTCTCGCGCCGTCCTCCGGTACGCCGTATGGACCCCATTTCACGTCCACAGCCTCCTCCGTCGACACGATGAGGTGATAGGGCGAGGTGCCGACGTAGTCGGGCATGATGCCTGCGTAGATTCCACCTTGCCCCTCCCAGTATTCGCCCACGGCCGGCGGAGCGGCGAGCGTGTGCCGCGCGAACTCGATCATGATTCGTACTCCTTACTTTTTACGGTTCGAAGAGAGCGTCGACCGATCGAGTAGGAAATTCCTTCCGATGACGAGGAGGCTAAGTGGAAACCCAACGCATTTCCGCGAGAGAACGCGACCTCCCTTTCGTCGCTGCGAGACGTCGATGGTGGACATGCACCTTCGTTCGCCGACGGTGCGCCGCGTATCCGGAATCGTTTCGACGAGTCCCTTGTACGTGGTGCGCCGCGCATCATGCGCGCGTAGGCGACCGACCGATCTTTTGTCTAAACTTTTAAGACGAACGGCCGTTAGCACGTACACAGAGCACGTTGTTCCAATATCACGGCGCTCATCAAGGGCGCTCAACGCGCTGCATCATCCTCGACATGCACTATCAGTCGCCTCGCTCGACCGTAGCTCCCATCGCTTTACGCGCGGATACGCCACGCCCGGGTGCCGGCTTCGTGCGCCGCATCTACGTGTTGCGCCTGTTCGGATTTGGGGTGGGCTTTTTTCCGCTACTGATTTTGCTGCACTCGCAGCATGCGCCGATTTGGGTCGCCGCCGCTATCGCGACGGTCTGCTTCATCTGGCCCCATGCGGCCTTTTTGCGTGTGCGCAACGCGCCCGCGCCGCTCGTGCGCGAGCGCTGGAATTTCATGGTCGATTCGATCGCGGGCGGATGGTTCGTCGCCGCCGTGCATTTCGCGCCGATCGCAAGCGTCGTCGTCTTCCTTATGTTCGCCATCGACAACATGGCGGCGGGCGGCTGGCGCCTTTTCGGTTGCGGCCTGCTCGCAATGGCATTCGGCACGGGGACCGGCCTGCTCGTTTTCGGCGCGCAGGTGCAGCATGGCATGGATTTGCACGCGGCGCTGGCGTGGGTGCCCGTCATCATCGGCTATCCGCTCGTATTGGCGAAAACGACGTACGACGTCTATAGGAAGCTGTCCGAGCGCTCGCAGCGTCTGCGCGAACTGAGCGAGCGCGACAGTCTCACGGGATTGGCCAACCGCTTGACGATCACAGCCAAGCTTCAGGCAAGGATCGCGCGGGCCGAACAGGTGCATGTCCTGTTTATCGACCTCGATGCCTTCAAGACCGTGAACGATGCGCTGGGCCACAACATCGGCGACCAACTCCTCGTGCAAGTGGCCGGACGGCTCACGGCCTGTTCGGGGCCGGGCGATCTCGTCGGGCGCTACGGCGGCGACGAATTCGTCGTCGTCAGCGAGTCGTGTGAGGACGAGGCCCTTGCCGGCGCGGTGCTGCGCGCGCTCGCGGAGCCGATTGTCGTAGCGGGGCACGAACTGGTCGTGGGCGCGAGCATCGGTATTAGCGCCTTTCCCGAGGACGGTGCCGATGCGGAATCGCTGATACGTGCGGCCGATATGGCGATGTATGTGGCCAAGGGCCGCGGCCGCAACTGTTTCGAGTTCTACCGTCATCGGATGCGCAGCGATGCCGACGCGCGCCTCAAATTGTCAGGACGCCTAAGAAAAGCGATCGAAGGCGGAAAGCTGCACTTGAATTACCAGCCGCAAGTGGATATGCGTACCGGCAAGGTGCGCGGGCTCGAAGCGCTCGTGCGCTGGCGCGACGACGAGCAGGGCATCGTCAGTCCCGTCGATTTCGTGGCCGTGGCCGAAGCATCGGGGCTCGTGTCGGCGCTTGGGGAGTGGGTGCTGCGCGCGGCGTGCGAGCAGGCGGCGATATGGCGTGAACTGCAAGTGGGGCCGGTGCCGATCTCCGTCAACGTCTCGCCGCTCCAATTGCAACGCGCGGACATCGTATCGACGTTCCAGCGTGTCTTGCTCGAGACAGGGACTGATCCTTCGCTACTCGAACTCGAGGTCACGGAGACGGCGCTGATGAACAACCCGGAGGCGTCGGCGCGTCGACTCGCGGAATTCCGCCGCCTCGGCATGCGGGTCGCGATCGACGATTTCGGCATGGGCTATTCGAGCTTGAGCCAGTTGCGCACATTGCCGGTCGATCGCATCAAGATCGATCGCGCGTTCGTGCGCGGAATCGGCGCGGGCGACTCGGGCGCCATTGCGACCGCGGTGGTGACGCTCGCCAATGCGTTCGAGCTCGCCGTCATCGCGGAAGGGGTGGAAACACAGGCGCAACGCGCGTTTCTCGTCGGCCTCGGTTGCGTCGACGCGCAGGGATTTCTCTTCAGCAAGCCGCTCGATGCCGACGCCGCCACGCGTTTATTGTTGCAAGGCGCGATGTTGCCCGTCGCCGCCTATGCCGAGTCTCGCGGCCAGCGGCGCAACGTAGCGGCGATATGAAGCGAGGCCGCTCGTCGTGCGGCATGCCGCGCGTGACGTGAAGCAATGGTGCGGTGCGGGGAACCCGTGCCGACGATGTGCCCCATGCTCGACGCATGGCTTTTGCGCCGCAACAGCAAACGATCCGCATTGCGTTGCAACATGCGCATTCGGTCGTTTCTTCGAATGCTGCTTCTACTGTCCCCCTATTTTTATCTTCAAGAGGCGCGATTCATCTGCCGATAGACAGGCTGCATTCCTTGATTACCCTATCCGACAACAACTAGATGAAAGCACCCGCGTCCACTCAGACCCGCTTTACCATCGTCGCCTGCGTCGCTTTCGCTGCTTTGCTGATCGCAACGTTCGCCGTGATCCGCCTATTCGTGACGCCTAAGCTCGCGACGCTCGAAGGCAAGGTCATCGCCGCCAAGGTCGACCAAATCTCCGTGCGCATCAGCGAGCAGTTGCGGCAAGTCGAAGCGCAACAGCGCAGCATTACACAAACCGTCGCGCAGCTCGACAGCGATCAGATCGATAAGTTGCTGCCGGCGCTCGTCGATCAATACGGCGATCAAAACGTCTTCGGCGGCGGCATTTGGCCGCTGCCCAACAAGCGCGAAGCCGGCCGCGACAAGTTCAGCACGTTCTTCGCGCGCGACGCTCAATCGGGACAGCTCGCGGTGAACACGCATTGGAATTCGCCGGAATCGCTGAACTACTGGGAACAGCCCTGGTACGAGAACGGCAAGACGGCCCCGAAGGGCCATTGCAAATGGGCCAAGGCCTACCAAGACGACGCGAGCCCGCAGCCGCGCACGAACTGCGCGATGGCGATCTACAAGGGCGACGAGTTGTATGGCGTCGCCACGATCGATGTGACGCTCGGCTTCTTCAACCATCTCGTGGCCGACATGGAGGAGAAGATTCACGGTCAGATCCTGATCGTCGAAGGCGATGGAAAGATCGTTAGCAACAGCACGAAGATCCAAGGCAATATCGTCTTGAAGAACGTGTCGGACATCGCGCAAAGTTCGCCGATGGCGGCCGAGATTCAAAAGCTGCTGCCCGAGGTGCAATCGGGCGGCGAAGCAACCGGCAGCTTCGATGCGGCGGACGGTGAAGAGACGCTTTTTCTGACGCCGATCCCCGGTAGCCCGTGGTTCATCGCGACCGCCGTTCCGTCCTCGATGTTGATGGCCAACAGCAATCGCATCTTGGCCGGGTTGGCTTCAGTGCAAGTGCCGATGGCGATTCTGTTGCTGGTCGTCATGATCGGCGGGATTCGCGCATTCATGGGACGGCTTGCCGCGCTCAAACGCAATATCGACGAATTGTCGGCCGGCGAGGCGGACCTCACGCGCCGTCTGCCCGAAACGGGCGGCAAGGAGTTCGCTTCGGTGGCGCGCAGCCTGAATCGATTCGTCGCTCGTCTGCAAGGTGTCGTGCAGGAAGTCGTGACAGGTGCGGCCTCGCTATCGGCCGCGTCGCGTGAAATCTCGAGCGGCAATCAAGACCTGTCGGCGCGCACCGAAGCGCAAGCCGCTTCGCTGCAAGAGACGGCGGCTTCGATGGAAGAGATTACGGGCACGGTCAAGCAAAACGCCGATAACGCGAACGAAGCCAACACGCTCGCGACCGCGGCGTCCACGGCGGCTACGCGCGGCGGCGAGGTCATCGACGAGTTCGTCAAGACGATGAGCTCGATCAACGAGTCGTCGCAAAAGGTCGTGGCGATCATCGGCGTGATCGACAGCATCGCGTTCCAGACCAACATCCTCGCGCTCAACGCTGCCGTGGAAGCGGCGCGCGCCGGCGAGCAAGGTCGCGGGTTTGCGGTCGTCGCAAGCGAAGTGCGCAATCTGGCTCAGCGCGCGGCCGCTTCGGCCAAGGACATCAAGGCGCTGATCGCCGATTCGGCCGACAAGATCGAATCGGGTAGCGCGCTCGTCGGGCAAGCAGGTCAGACGATGAGCGACATCATCACGGCTACGACGAACGTCGCCGCCATCATGAGCGAAATCATGACGGCGAGCGGGGAGCAAAGCCGCGGAATCGAGCAGGTCAATCAAGCGATCGCGCAGCTCGATACGACCACGCAGCAAAACGCCGCGCTCGTCGAGCAGGTCGCGGCCTCGGCCCGATCGATGCAAGATCAGACCGGGTCGTTGTCGGGCGTCGTGGGCGCATTCAAGGTTTAACGCCTCATGCGGTAAAGGTCGATGCCGTCCGGATCCCCGGCGGCATCGACCGCTTTTGTGGGGAGCGCTGGGCGCTGCCCGGCGCGTGCTCGCCACCAAGCGCAACCCCCGCTCGATACGATTTAAGCGAAGCGTGCCGCGGCCGGTGCGCAGGACACGGGCTCCGCGAGCGGGGCAGGTGCGGGTAGCGGCATATCGTATTCGGGCGCCGGAATCGTCCGCGCGGCGCGCACGTTGCCCGTGAATACCTTGTAAAACGACTCGTTCTCCACGCCTGCGAAGTTCTCGCCGTACGCCTCGTTGTACGAGTGTTCGGTGCTCGTCCAATACCACGTGTTGTTCGAGAATTGGCTCGGGATCTTTGCGGCAGCGACGTCCCATTCTTCCCGCGACGGCAGATGAAAGTCATGGTGGCCGTCTTTCTCGTATGCGTGCGCCCATTTCGCGGCCGGGTAGTCTCCCGCAGCCTCGATCAGCGTTTCCGTGTTCGCCGCGCCGTCGAAGGTGCTCCTGGCGGCGAACTGATCCACGCTCGTGTCGCTCCATTTGAGTTCGACGCCCTCATCTGTCGAAAAGACCAAGTGCTGTGCGCCATGTTCGGCATTGCCCGGTAACACGCCGGCATAGATGCCGCCTTGGCCGGCCCAATACTGTCCGGGTTCGGGGACGGTGACGGGTGCAGGGGTGGTCGCTTGAGTGACATTCATTGGCTTCGCTCCTTACGGTGGATGGGACGGATCGATTAGATCGCACGCCGATCTCGCGCGGTACACGTCGGCCCCAAAGTCGGACTAAAGAGAGGCGCGCGAGCGGTCGGCGCGGGGCGTCGTTGCAAAAGCGCGGTATCGTGTCGGCTTGTACGCTTTGTCGTTTCTCGTTTTTCCCTACCTCTTTCGTTTAGTGACCACCGATCCGACCTTTCCCGTCATCCAATGGACCGACGGTGCCGTAGCCCACAGCGCGCGCTGGCGCTCCGAAGCCGGCGTCGCGCCGCCGCGGCGCGTCGTACTCGCCGACGACCTCATGACCGCCGACGCGGCTTTTCGCCAAGCCAGCGAAGGCGTCGCGCTGCTCTGGCGCGGCGATTTTCAAAACGCGCGGCAACTCGTGCAGGCCATGGCGCGGCGCATCGAGCGCAAGCCCCGCAAGCCCGCGGCGACGCCCCTCGACGCGTTCAACGCCCATCGGCAAGCGCAGGCGCAACGCGCGCGCACGCTCGGCATGGTCTTGATTCCGCTCGACGCCGACTATTCGATTCCGCTGCGACGCGCGCCCGACGTCGGCGAGGCGTGCCGCGAGGTGTACGGCGAGGCGCGCGAGCAAGGCGGCGAGCCGTCGGTCGTCTCGCTGCGGGAATTGCTCGGATTGATCGGCGCGCATGAGTGGCGCAAGAAGGGCGTGGAAATCGCGGCGCTCGGCGCGCGTATTCATCCGTACTACGGCGTGTTCTCGCCGGTGCGCGGCGAATATATCGAACTCATCGCGCGTGCCCCGCTGCCCTCGTGCTCGCTCGCGTTCGATATCGGCACGGGCACGGGCGTACTTGCCGCGGTGCTCGCCAAGCGAGGCGTTGCCCGTATCGTCGCCACCGATGCCGATGCACGTGCGCTCGCTTGCGCCCGCGAAAACGTCGAGCGTCTGGGCTTGGGCGAACAGGTGCAGGTCTGCGAGGCGGATCTTTTCCCGGACGGGCGCGCGCCGCTGATCGTCTGCAATCCGCCCTGGCTGCCCGCGCGGCCGAGTTCTCCGGTTGAGCGCGCGGTCTACGATCCGGACAGCCGCATGCTACGCGGGTTCTTGGACGGTCTGACGGCGCACTTGGAGCCGGGCGGGGAAGGGTGGCTGATTTTGTCCGATTTCGCCGAGCATCTCGGGTTGCGCACGCGCGAGGCGTTGCTGGAGATGATCGACTCGGCCGGCTTGCGCGTGATCGGTCGCGACGACATCCGGCCGGTTCACCCCAAGGCGACGGATCCCTCGGATCCGCTTTATCGTGCGCGGGCGGCCGAGGTGACGTCGCTTTGGCGGCTCGCGGCGAAGTCTTGAACGGACAAGGAAAAAACGAACGAGCCTTGCGCACCGGCCGGCGCGCAAGGCTCGAGTCGTTGGATGCGACGGTTCAGCCCGGGTAGGCTTCGTCGACTTTCAATCCCGCGAGCTTGAAAATGACGCGCAGCGTCTGCGGGCGGATATCGCGTCTCGATGCGAGCGTGGTCAAGATGAAATCGACGACCTTCGCATACTTGAGCAGCGTGAGCAGGGCCTCGAGTCCGGGATCGGAGTCGCGCATCGACTCTGCAAGGCGCAGCATTTCGACGGAAATGTCGCGAGCCATCTCGAGTTCGAGCTGCTGCTTTTCCGACCAGCCCGAGGGCGGCGTAAGGAGGTTGGCGAGCATCGCTTGAAACTTCTGCTCCGCGTCTCCGTTGGGTATCGTAGCCATTGCTGTCGTCCTTTGTTCAACGTGACCTGCTCGCCTAGGGCAGTCAGGCCGGCCGCGCTCGGCGCCGCCTTTGCGACGTAACCGTTACGTAACGCTTAAGCGGGCGTATCTTCGCGCGGCCGTCGCCCCGGGCTTCGCCGCCCTTGTCGTGGCGGGGCTACTGCGTGAGTTGCGCCTCGCTTCGCCGGAATGGAAAAAAATGCGTCTGCGCGTCGATGCATAAACCGTTCCAGCCCGCTTTCGAGCGTCTTGCGCGCTTTTCGGTAAACTGACGCGATTGTTTTTGCGTTTCTGTAGGCTGTCGCACGCTCGCGGCGACTTGCACGAGCGCGGTGCCACTATGTCGACCAAAACCTACGAAATTCGCCCCGACCAATCCGTCGAACTGCTTAAGGAACTCCATATCCTGACGCGCGACGGCAAGATGAACCAAGACAGCCGGCGCAAGCTGAAGCAGGTTTATCACCTGTTCCAATTCATCGAGCCGTTGCTCGCGCGCGCGGTGCAAGAGCGCGGCGCCGTGACGCTCGTCGATCACGGCGCGGGCAAGTCTTATCTTGGTTTTATTCTCTACGATCTTTTTTTCAAGTCCTTGCCGCCCGGCACGGGCTCGCGGATCTACGGGATCGAGACGCGCGCCGAACTGGTCGAGAAGTCGACCGAGCTGGCTGCCCGGCTCGGCTTCGAGGCGATGTCGTTTTTGAACGTATCGGTGGCCGATTCGATCGCTTCGTCGGGGCTGCCGGAGACGATCGACGTCGTCACGGCGCTGCATGCCTGCGATACGGCAACCGACGATGCGATTCGCTTCGCGCTGGAAAAGCACGCGCACGACATCGTGCTCGTGCCGTGCTGCCAAGCCGAGGTGGCCGGGGTGCTTCGGCGCAACAAGGGCAAATCGCTGAGCCACGCGCTCACTGAGATTTATCGCCATCCCTTGCATACGCGGGAATTCGGCAGCCAGATCACGAACGTCTTGCGATGCCTGCAACTCGAGGCGCACGGCTATCAAGTGTCGGTCACGGAACTCGTGGGCTGGGAGCATTCGATGAAGAACGAACTCATCGTCGCCCAATACAAGGACTTGCCGCGGCGCCGGCCGTCCGAGCGTCTGAATGAAGTGCTCGATACGTTCGGCCTCGATTCGTTGCGCGAGCGTTTTTTTTCGCCGGCTTAGTCGGCGGGGGCCTTCGGTGCGCCCGACGGCGTAGCGGCAGCGGCCCCCGCGGGTTCGTCCATCCAGCGGCGCCAGCCTTCGTGGCCTAGGCGGCGCATCGTTTCTTGATTGCGCTCGTAAATATCGGCGGCATCGGGGAAGGCCTCGGCCGAGCGCGCGACGCTCGCTTCGCGCAGCAGATGCAAGATCGGGTAGGGTGCCCGATTCGTGTAGTTCTCGATGTCCTCGGGCTCGGTGCCCTCGAATTGATAGTGTGGATGGAAGCTCGCGATCTGGAGCTCGCCGTCGAGCCGCAGCTGCCCGAGCAGCCGCTCGGCGAAGAAGAGCGCGTCGTTGAATTCGAGGAAATCGGCGAAGGCATGCGGAAAGATCAGCAGCGTCGTGTCGATGCGTTCGGGATCGGCCTCGGCCAAGGCGGTGAGTTCGGCCTCCAACACGGTCAACATGCCTTCCAGCTCGTTCGCCTCGCTCACCACGTAGCGAATCTGTTGCTTCGTATGCACGCCCTTGGCGAAGGGGCACAGATTGAGACCGATCACGGCCCTCACGAGCCAATGCCGCGTGGCGGCAAGCACTTCGTCGGCGGCGGGGAGAGCGGTGAGGGTCGACATGTCGGTTCCGGTGCCAAAACTCGGCATTTTACGCACCGACGCGCCGGGCGCAGGCCGCCGCGACGAGTTGCGCCGCGACGCGCGGCGCCGCGGTGATGGGTCCGCATCCGGGACCGAACGTTTGACTGGCCGCGTAGACGCCTTCGACGAGCAGCGCTAGCGCGTCGGCGAGGCCGGCGGGATCGTCGGCGCCCGCGGCCGTCGTCAGTTCGGTGAGGCGCTCGATCAACTGCGCCTTGTTACGCGCAACGATTTCCCGCGCCGGGTGAGCCGGATCGGGGAATTCGGCGGCGACGTTGACGAACGGGCAGCCGCGGTAGCCTTCGCGCGACGCGCGCCAGGCCAGATCCTCGAAATATTGGGCGATCTGCCGGACGGGCTCGCCCGGGTGCATGCCGATGCTTTTGTCGAAATGGCCGAAAAAGCAGTCGTTCGCATCTTCGAGATAGGCCGCGACCAAATCGTCTTTCGAGGCGAATTGGCGGTACAGGCTCATCTTGTTGACGCCGGCGCGCTCGACCACGGCATCGACGCCGACCGCGCGTACGCCTTCTTGATAGAAAAGCTCGCTGGCCGCGCGCAGCAACAGCTGCTGCGCCGTGGCGCCGTCGGTGTGCGGGCGCGTACGGCCGGCGGCCGTCTTGGCCACCGATGCGCGCGGGCGGGAGCCCTCGGCGTGTCTGTCTTTCATTGAGAACCATCCGGTTGGAGCGACCGCGATTGTCGCGTTTCTCGCTCGATCGTGCATGACTACGAATTTGACCCGCTTGACATGTTACTGACCGGTCACTACGATGGCAACTCTCAGTTGTGACAGGTCTGTAACAAACGTGATGGGCGGTCCTCCGGGATGCGATACGGGGACGTCCGAACGCAGCATGCTAACTCAGCGCAACGGCCCGCCCAGCGGGGCGCCGGCGCACATCGACGGGAATGCCGATGAACTGGATTGCAAGAAAAATGAACGGCCGCGCGCACTACGGCTGGGTGGTGGCAGCCGTGGTGTTCCTGGTGCTGCTCGCCGCCGCCGGCACCCGCGCCACCCCAAGCGTCATGATGGTGCCGCTGGAGCATCAGTTCGGTTGGAGCCGGGCGACGATCTCGCTCGCCATCTCCGTCAACATCGCACTCTATGGGCTCACCGGACCGTTCGCCGCCGCATCGATGCAGCGCTTCGGGGTGCGGCCCACCTTGATGACGGCGCTCGTGGTAATGGCGGGCGGCGTCGCGCTGTCGTCGATGATGACGGCGCCTTGGCAAATGATCCTCATCTGGGGCGTGATGGTCGGTAGCGCGACGGGTGTCGCGGCGCTGACGTTGTCGGCCACCGTCGTCAATCGCTGGTTCGTGCAGCGTCGCGGGCTCGTGATGGGCGTGCTTACCGCAAGCTCCGCCACCGGCCAGCTCGTATTCTTGCCGATGCTCGCCGCCGTGGCCGAGCATCACGGCTGGCGGCCCGTCGTCATGATCGTGGCCATCGTCGCCGCGCTGGTGCTGCCGCTCGTTGCGTTCTTGCTGCCCGAGCGTCCGACGAGTGTCGGTCTACGCCCCTATGGTGAGCCGCACGATGCGCCGCGCACCGACGCCCACTCGGCGCAAAACCCGCTCGCGATCGCGTTCGGGACCCTCGCCTCGGCCAGCAAGTCGCGCGATTTCTGGTTGCTATTTTTTAGCTTCTTCATTTGCGGCGCCAGCACGAACGGCTATGTCGGCACTCACCTGATCGCCATGTGCGGCGACTATGGATTCAGCGAAGTGCAGGGCGCGTCGCTGCTCGCGGCGATGGGCATCTTCGATCTGTTCGGCACGACGCTCTCGGGCTGGCTCTCCGATCGGTTCAACAGCCGCGTGCTGCTGTTTTGGTATTACGGATTGCGCGGGCTCTCGTTGATCTATCTCCCCTACGCATTCGGCATCGACTTTTTCGGGCTGCCGGTGTTCGCGGCATTCTACGGGTTGGATTGGATCGCGACGGTGCCGCCGACGGTGCGTTTGACGAACGATGCGTTCGGCAAGGAGTCGGCGCCTGTCGTGTTCGGCTGGGTCGTGGCGGGCCATCAATTGGGCGCGGCGTTCGCCGCCTACGGCGCGGGCGTGCTGCGCTCGAGCCTCGGCACGTACACCGTGGCCTCGATGATCTCTGGCGGGCTTTGTTTGATTGCGTCGATTCTCGTGCTGCGCATTCACCGCCACGGCGCCGCGCGCCCCGTCGGCGCGACGGCAACGGCCGCTTAACGCTCCACGGACAAGTGCCGGGGCGGTGCTAATCGCTCAAGGTGCGTCACGCAACGCGGAGAGGGGCGTCGCGACGTGCTCGAGCGGTTTTCGCTCGGCGTCGACCCCCCATATCGCGGCGATGACCGCGGCGGCCAGCATCAACGCCGATCCGACCAGATAGCCCTCGAACACGGCGCCGCGTTGCTGCGTATCGATGAGCCGCCCGAAAACGGCGGGGCCCGCGATACCGCCGAGCGCCGTGCCGAATGCATAAAACACGGCGATCGCGAGCGCGCGGATCTCGAGCGGAAACGATTCGCTGACGGTGAGGTAGGCCGAACTCGCCGCCGCGGACGCGAAAAAGAAAATCACCATCCACGCGATCGTTTGTTCACGAACGGTGAGCACGCCGCGCGCGAATAGATAGCCGCTGCCGATCAGCAGGAGACCCGATACCGCATAGGTGAACGCGATCATGGTGCGCCGCCCGATCGCGTCGAATGCGTGGCCCAACACGATCGGGCCGAGGAAATTGCCGAGCGCGAACGGCAGCAGATACCAACCGACCTCACCGGCCGGTACGCCGTAGAAATCGGTGAGCACGAGCGCGTAGGTGAAGAAAATTGCGTTGTAGAAGAACGCTTGCGCCGTCATGAGCGCGAGGGCGACGAGCGAGCGGCGCCGATGCGTGACGAAGAGCGCTTCAAACACCTCGGCGAACGGCGTACTATCGCGCCGGGCGAAACGCAGCGTGCGCAATTCGTCCGAAAGCGGTCGCCGGCCGAGGCGGCGAAAGCGCGCCTCGATCTGCTCGACGATCTCAATCGCGTACACCGGTTGATTGTGCGTCAGCAGCCAGCGGGGGCTTTCGGGCACCCACATACGCATGAAGACGATGACGAGTGCGAGCGCCGCGCCAATGAAAAAGCATGCGCGCCAGCCCCAATCGCCCGGTATGAGATGCGGATCGAGCAGTACGAGCGAGCCGCCGGCCCCGAGTGCCGCGCCCACCCAGAATGTTCCGTTGATGCCGAGGTCGGTCCACCCGCGCACGCGCGCGGGCGTGAACTCTTGAATCGTCGAATTGATCGCGGCGTACTCGCCGCCGATTCCGGCGCCCGTCAAAAAGCGTAACGCCGCGAAGCTCGCGAAGTTCCATGAGAGCGCCGTCGCGGCGGTGGCGGCGAGATACAGGCCGAGCGTCATGAAAAACAGCTTGCGCCGGCCGAGCCGGTCGGTGAGCCAGCCGAAGCCGAGGGCGCCGAGCACGGCGCCGGCAATGTAACTACTACCGGCCAGACCGATATCGCCATCGGTCAAATGAAGAATCGGACTGGCTTTCAACGCCCCTGCAACGGCGCCGGCCAACGTGACCTCGAGCCCGTCGAGCAGCCAGGTGACGCCGAGCGCGACGACAATCAACGTATGAAAGCGCCCCCAGGGCAGCCGATCGAGCCGGGAGGGCAGGTCGGTTTCGATTACGTCGGTGCGCGAGGCGGGAATAGGCGCCGCTGTCTCCAGGCTCATCGTGGACATTCTCCTGATGGATGCGGTGGCGGCCGGCCGTGCGGGCGATGCCGGGCCGTTCGCCTGCGCCGCATATCGCATGCCCGGCGGCGAAAGGCGCCGCTCGAGTGGCGCACGGATTGCTCGCATTCGGAGTTCGTGATAAAAAGCGCCTCCTTCTGTTCGCATAAAGCGAGTTGCGATGCAAGCGATGCCCTATTGTGCGATCGACTTCGGCACGTCCAACTCCGCCGTGGCCTTGCCGCGCGGCGAGACGATGATGCTTGCGCCCGTCGAGGGCGCGCATACGACGTTGCCCACAGCCGTCTTTTTCAATACCGATGAACATAGGCGCGTTTATGGCCGCGCCGCCCTGGCCGAGTACATCGACGGCTTCGACGGCCGCTTGATGCGCTCGCTGAAGAGCATCCTCGGTTCGTCGCTTGCCGAGACCGCGACCGATCTCGGCGACGGCAGCGCGATCAAGTACACGGAGATCATCGCGATTTTCGTGGCGTTCCTGAAGCGGCAGGCCGAAACCTGCGCGGGCGAATCGATCGAGCGGGCCGTGTTGGGTCGCCCGGTGTTTTTCGTCGACGAAGATCCGCGCGCCGATCAACTGGCCCAGCAGCAGCTCGAAAACGCCGCGCGCTCGGCCGGTTTGAAAGAAATTCACTTTCAATACGAGCCGATCGCCGCCGCCTTCGACTACGAATCGCGCTTGCAGGAAGAAGCGTTGGTGCTCGTTGCCGACATCGGCGGCGGTACCTCGGACTTCTCGCTCGTACGCGTCGGGCCGCAGCGTATGGGCCGGATCGAGCGTAAGGACGACGTGCTTGCGCATCACGGCGTACACGTGGCCGGGACCGACTTCGACCGGCGCGTCGAGCTCGAGACGATTTTGCCCGAGCTCGGCTACCGGTCGCTCGATGCCGAGGGGCGCGAAGTGCCGAATCGAATCTATTTCGACCTCGCCACCTGGCACCTCATCAATACGATCTATTCGGGCAAGCGTGTGGGCGAACTGGCATTGATGCGCCACCTCTATCGCGACGTGCGGCATCACGAGCGGCTCATGCGCGTCGTCGAACGCCGTCTTGGGCATTCGCTTGCGGCGCGTGCCGAAGAAGCCAAGATCGGCGTGTCGGCGGGCGGGGAAACGTCGATCGATCTGGACGACGTGGAAGCCGATCTGAGGATTGCCTTCGACGAGGCTCAACTGATCGCGGCCGGCAAGGAGGAGGCGCAACGGATCGCGCAGGCGGCGCGGGAGACGGTGAAGGCGGCGGGTGTGGCGCTCGGCGAAGTCGACGCGCTCTACTTCACGGGCGGCACGACGGGCCTGCACTTCCTGACGAATGCGCTATGTGCGGCGTTTCCGGAGGCGAAGCCCGTTTTCGGCGATCGGCTCGCGAGTGTGGCGGCCGGGCTCGGCATTCACGCCCAGCGCATCTTTGCCTAGCGCGTCGCGTCGATTTGCCAAAAATAAAAACCCCGCTAAATGCGGGGTTTTTATTCGCGAAGCGCTGAGCGCTTACGCTGCATGTCGCTGCTCTAACGCGACCGAGCGCATTAGAGCAGCCAAGCGCTTTACACCGGCTTGATGTTAGCAGCTTGCTTGCCCTTGGGGCCCGTCTTCACTTCGAACGACACTTTTTGGTTTTCTTGGAGCGTCTTGAAGCCGTCGACGCGGATTTCCGAGAAGTGCGCGAAGAGGTCTTCGCCGCCGCCATCCGGGGTGATGAAGCCAAAGCCCTTAGCGTCGTTGAACCACTTAACGGTACCGGTTTCCATATTACGTATTCCTAAATTGGGTAAAAAAGGCCAAAGCCTGGGGGTGCACGAAAATCAAGGAAGGGTAATAGGACAACCGGAGTACCTGATGGGGGCGAACTACGAAAGACCAATCAACACTCGCCACTTGAAATCCTGCCTCATCTTTATACGGCGAAATGGCGCCGAGGTCAATACAATTTCGCGACGCAGCATCGGGATTCGTCTGCACAGGCCCCGAATCCTCTTACAAACCTTTCATTTCATGATCTTTTTTTGCTGGTGACGGATCATTTTGCACCAATTAAGTGATTGCAACCGGTAAACTACGCGCCGCGCGATGTGGTTGCGCCAAGTTGCGGTTCCCCCCTCGCCGCACAGCCCGCATCGGTTGCACGTTTCTTGCAGATTGGCGCGTGTCCCCCCACCCGCGCGCGATTCGTATATCCCCAAGGAGAGGTTGTGAAAAGTTCTATTCAACGGAACATCGGGCCATTTGCGCTGATGCTTACCGGCCTAGGCTCGATCATCGGGTCCGGCTGGCTGTTCGGTGCGTGGAAGGCGGCAAAGATCGCGGGACCGGCGGCTCTGTGCGCATGGATCATCGGCGCGGTAGTGATCCTTGCGATCGCGCTGACGTATGCAGAACTCGGGGCGATGTTCCCGGAATCGGGCGGCATGGTGCGCTACGCGCGCTATTCGCACGGCGCGCTTGTGGGCTTCATCAGCGCATGGGCGAACTGGATCGCCATCGTCTCTGTGATCCCGATCGAGGCCGAAGCGTCGATCCAGTACATGAGCACGTGGCCTTATCCTTGGGCGCACAATCTGTTCGTGAACGGCTCGCTGACGGCGCCGGGTTTGTTCTTGTCGGCGCTGCTCGTGATCGTCTACTTCATGCTCAACTACTGGGGCGTGAAAGTGTTCGCACGGGCGAATACGACTATTACCGTCTTCAAGTTCATCATCCCCGGTCTCACGATCCTCGGTCTGTTGCTCTCCGGCTTCCATAGCGAGAACTTCGGCAGCACGGGCTCGTTCGCGCCGTACGGCTGGTCGGCGGTGTTCACGGCGGTGGCCACGAGCGGCATCGTGTTCAGCTTCAACGGTTTCCAAAGCCCGGTGAATCTTGCCGGTGAAGCGCGCAACCCGTCCAAGAGCGTTCCGTTTGCCGTCATCGGCTCGATTCTGCTCGCGCTCGTGATCTACGTGCTGTTGCAAATCGCGTATATCGGCGCGGTCAACCCGGCCGACGTCGCGAAGGGCTGGAGCCACTTCAACTTCGCCTCGCCGTTCGCGGAACTCGCGATTGCGTTGAACCTGAACTGGCTCGCGATCTTGCTGTACGTCGACGCGTTCGTGAGCCCGAGCGGTACGGGCACGACCTACATGGCGACGACGACCCGCATGATCTACGCGATGGAGCGCAACAACACGCTGCCGAAGATGTTCGGCAACGTGCACCCGTTCTATGGCGTGCCGCGCAACGCGATGTGGTTCAACCTCGCCGTCTCGTTCGTCTTCATGTTCTTCTTCCGCGGCTGGAGCTCGCTCGCCGCCGTCATCTCGGTCGCGACCGTGATCTCGTATCTGACGGGTCCGATCAGCCTGATGGCGCTGCGCCGCACGGCCGTCGAGGTCGAGCGTCCGCTGAAGCTGCCGCTCATGAACGTCATCGCGCCGTTCGCGTTCGTCTGCGCGTCGCTGGTGCTGTATTGGGCGAAGTGGCCGCTCACGGGCGAGATCATCTTGCTGATGGTCGTCGCGCTGCCGATTTACTTCTACTACCAGAGCAAGTCCGGCTTTAGCGGCTGGGGCGCCGACCTGAAAGCGGCCTGGTGGCTCGTCGCGTATCTGCCGACGATGGCCGTCCTGTCGATCTTCGGCAGCAAGGAATTCGGCGGGATGGGCTACCTCCCGTACGGTTGGGACATGCTCGTCGTCGCGGTGATCGCGCTCGGCTTCTACTTCTGGGGCGTGAACACGGGCTACCGTACGCGGTATCTCGACGAGCGCGAGTCCGAGGAAGACATTCTCGAAGGCGTCGGCGTCTAATCGATCGCGCCTATCGCGCCGCCCGCGCCTTGTGCGCGGGTGAGTCGTGACTTGAGGTCAAACACAAAGGCCCGTCTGATCGTCAGACGGGCCTTTGTGTTTGGGCGGTGCCGGCGGCTTACAACTGCCGCGCGTATTACCCGGCGAAGACGTAGTTCGTCATCGCCAACGCCCGCTGATACGTCCCGAGCGATTGAATGTCGAGCGTGTAGTCGTCGCTTGCCGCGCCGAGCGCGGCGAACACGGGCAGCAAATGCTCGTCGGTCGGATGCATGAATGCGGCATGCGGCGCTTGCGACCGGTATTCCAACAACGCGCGCACGTCGCGCTCGGCCAGCCGCGACTCGAACCAGTCGGTGAACTGCGCGACGCGCGGGTCGGCGTCGCCCGGTTTCGCCCCAAAATCGGCCGCACGCAGGTTGTGGGTGATTTGCCCCGAGCCTACGATCAAGATGCCGTCCGCGGCCAGGGGGCGCAGGGCCCGCCCCAGTGCATAGTGATGCGCCGGATCGCGGTGCGGCTGAATCGAGAGTTGCGCAACGGGGATGTCGGCCTGCGGATACATCAGCAGCAGCGGGACCCAGGCGCCGTGATCGAGGCCGTGCGGCTCGGTTTGCGCCGCCATACCGGCAGCATCGAGCAGCGCCGCCGCCGCGCGCGCCACGTCGGGCGCGCCCGGCGCCGGGTATTGCAACTCGTAAAGGGCGCGTGGAAAGCCGTAGAAATCGTGGATCGTTTCGGGGCGCTCGGCCGTGCTGGCGATCGGGGTATTCGTGCCCCAATGCGCCGACAGCATCAAGATCGCGCGCGGACGGGGCAAGCGCTCGCCGAGCGTTGCAAACTCGCCCGAAGGCATCGAGGGGTCGATCGGTAGCGTGGGCGCACCGTGGGATAGGAAGAGAGACGGCAAACGTGACATGGATGGCATAGCGGCGCGGGAGGCCCGGCCGACGATCGTTAGTGGGTCTTAGACGACTATATGCCCGAGACCCAAGCGGAGAAACCCGCTTTCGCGAAACGAATCGTGTCGTGAGAGTTGCGGATCGACTCAGCCGAACGGCCTCGGATTACGCGTCGCCGCGCAGCCCCGTCCAGGCCGCGGCGAGCGCCGGACCCAGCGAAAACATATCGAGCACGCGCGCGACGGTGTCGTCGACCATCTCGTCGATCGATGCCGGCCGGTTATAGAACGCGGGTAGAGGCGGGAAGATGACGCCGCCCATCTCGGTCACGGCCGTCATATTGCGTAGATGGGCGAGATTCAGCGGCGTCTCGCGTGCGAGCAGCACAAGGCGCCGGCGCTCCTTGAGCGTCACATCCGCGGCCCGCGCGATGAGATTGTCGGAGAGGCCGTGAGCGATGCTCGCGAGGGTTTTCATCGAACAGGGCGCGACGATCATGCCGTCGGTCGCGAAGGAGCCCGAGGCGATACTCGCGCCGACGTCGCGCACGCTATGCGCGACATCGGCCAGCGAATGGACGTCGTCCTTCGTCAAGCCGAGTTCGTGCTGAAGATTGAGCCAGCCTGCGCTGGAGACGACGAGGTGGGTCTCCAGTCCTTCGATACGCCGCATCGTTTCGAGCAGGCGTACGCCGTAGACGGCGCCCGTGGCGCCCGTGATCGCGACGATCAGCCGGCGCGTCCGTACACTGGAGCAAGACATGGCTAAAGCGTGGGGTAACCGATGTGGCCGGCGCTCGGCGGGCCGAGGCGCCGTATCGGCTTACGCCGCGGCGAACAGTTGTTGCAGCTCGCCCGACTGATACATCTCCATCATGATGTCCGAGCCGCCGACGAATTCGCCCTTCACATACAGTTGGGGGATCGTCGGCCAGTTCGAGAATTCCTTGATGCCCTGACGGACTTCTTCGTCCTCGAGCACGTTGACCGTCTTGAACTGATCGACGCCGCACGCCTTCAGAATTTGGACGGCGCGGCCGGAAAAGCCGCACATCGGAAATTGCGCGTTGCCCTTCATGAAAAGGACTACAGCGTTTTCGTCGACGATTTGCTTGATGCGTTGTTGCGTATCCATGACTGACCTTGGCTTAGCGCGCAGGAAAAAGTTAGGGGCCAATGATAGCGGATTTCGGCCTCGCGAGCCGACCGGGCCTAGTGCGCCTAGTGCCTCACACCGGGCGCGCCGGTGAGCATGCTGCTCAGCTTGTCCGCCAGCTCGGCATAGGTAAAAGGCTTCGACAGCAGGTTGATCCCGGCGTCGAGCCGGCCGTGATGCACGATCGCATTGCGTGCGTAGCCGGTCGTGAACAGCACCGGCAGCTCGGGGCGGTTCGCCCTGACCGCGTCGGCCAATTCGCGCCCGTTCATGCCGCCGGGCAGCCCGACGTCCGTAAACAGTAGCCGGATCTCGGGCCGCTCGGCAACGAGGCGCAGGGCACTGGGACCATCGGCCGCTACCACGACCCGGTAACCGAGCTCGCGCAACATATCGCTCGTCGCCGTTCGCACGTTTTCGTCGTCCTCGACGACGAGGATCGTTTCGCCGACGCGGCTACCCCGCACGGGCCGGTGCTCGTGCAGTTCGTCGACGGACGTCTCGCCGGCGAGCTGCGGGAGGAACAGCTTGACGGTCGTGCCTTGCTCAAGCTCGCTGTAAATGCGCACGTGGCCGCCCGATTGTTTGACGAAACCGTAGACCTGGCTGAGCCCGAGCCCGGTTCCGTGGCCGACTTCCTTCGTCGTGAAAAACGGCTCCATGGCTCGCTCGAGCACGTCTTTGGTCATCCCCGTGCCCGTGTCGCTCACGGCGATCATGACATACGCCCCTGCTTCGAGTCCCTCGAAGCGCGAGACATACGACTTGTCGAGCATGCAATTGGCCGTTTCGATCGTGAGCTTGCCGCCGCCGGGCATCGCATCGCGTGCATTGACGGCGAGATTGAGCAGCGCGCTTTCGAGCTGGTTCGCGTCGACCGATACGCGCCGGAGCTCGGCGGCATTCACGGTTTCGATCGAGATGGCTTCGCCGAGCGTGCGCCGAAGCAAGTCGGACATACCGGTGACGAGCTTGCCGACATCGGTCGGCTTGGCGTCGAGCGTCTGGCGGCGCGAAAAAGCCAGCAAACGCCGCGTTAGGTTCGCGGCACGATCTGCGCCTCGCAGCGCGTTCTCGACGAAGCGCGTCATGTCCGTGCCTTGCTGCGTTTGTCCGAAACTGCCGACGCGCCGCTGGAGACCTTCCAGGCTGCCGATCACGACCTGGAGCAGATTGTTGAAGTCGTGCGCGATGCCGCCTGTGAGCTGCCCGATCGCTTCCATCTTCTGCGACTGCCGCAACTGCGCCTCGATATTGCGCTTTTCCGTGAGGTCGCGCGTGACCTTGGCAAAGCCGATCACCTCGCCGCCCGGGCCGATGATGGCATCGAGCAGCACGTTCGCCCAAAAGTGCGTGCCGTCTTTGCGTACGCGCCAGCCTTCGCCCTCGAACTTGCCGGTGCTCGCCGCCTGCGCGAGCACCGCGGCCGGCACGTCGTTGCGCCGGTCTTCTTCCGTATAAAAACGCGAGAAATGTTGACCGATGATTTCGTCGGCTTGATAGCCTTTGATCCGCTGGGCCCCCGCGTTCCAGCTTGTGACGTAGCCCTCGCGATCGAGCATGAAGATCGCGTAATCGACGACGCTGTCGACGAGCAAGCGGAATCGTTGCTCGGTTTCTTGCAGGCGCGCCGATGCCTCATGCCCTCGATGCGCTTCCGCGCGGCTCGCGCGAAGGGCCGCTTCGTTGCTTCGCTGCTGCGTGGCCTCGCGCGCTTCCATCAGCACGAACGCTATGTCGCCCGCGTCGTCGCGCACGGGACGCAGCGTCGAGGCGAGCAGCGCGGACGGTTTGCCGGGCGCGGCGGGTATCGCGGGCAGATCGAGCCGGACCGTTTCTCCGGCCGCCGCGCGCGCAAGTGCTCGCCGCAACGCTTCCCGCGCGTCGTTATGCGGCGCCGCGTGCGGGAAGACCTCGACGAGCGGGCGGCCGATCAACTCGATTTGCGCGGGGAAGAGCGTGCCACGGCCGTGGTGATTGCAATGGAGCACCATCCCGGACGGGCTGAGCAAAGCTACGAATGCGGAGATTTCGTTCAGGATGACGTGAGCGAGCTTGTTCTGCGTGAGCTCGGCCGGCTCGTCCGGGCTAAGCGCTGTACCGCGAACAGTCACGTGTTCGCCGCAATACGGCAAGGGAGACTTCACCGTTGGCTCCGCTGGAAGTTCGATTGAAACGCGTCCGCGGCAAGTCCGTCTCCCGCGCGCGAGCGAAGGTAAATCATATCAGTGCGGAGGATGCATCAATTTATCTTAGATGGCGATCGGACGATTGGGAATGCACGGCCCAATATTTGATGCGGCCGCGCACCGCTTAAATGCGTTGTCCGCCCGTGGTGCGTTCGATACCGGCCAAATCTTGGAGCGAACGGATATGCTCGAAGCCGGCCGCCTCGAATAAAGCACGGACCTGCGCGGCTTGATCGTAGCCATGCTCGATCAGCAAATGTGCGCCTTTAGCTAAAAACGAGCCTGATCCGACCACGATGGCGCGGATAGCAGTCAATCCGTCCGATTCGTCCGTCAATGCGCCCCGCGGTTCGAAGCGCAGATCGCCGGTTTCGAGGTGAGGATCGCCTGCCGCGATATAGGGTGGATTGCTGACGATCGCGTCGAATTCGAATGCGGATGCCGGCATCGAACTGTCTTCGAGCGCGCCATACCAATCGCCTTGCAAGAACGCGATTGGGCCTCCTGGGCGGTGTGCGTCGAGCAGCTTCGCCGCGTTGCGCGTCGCGACGGCGATGGCTGTTGCGGAACGATCGACGGCCCACACGCGTGCATCGGGCCGGACCGATGCGATTGCCACGGCGATCGCGCCGCTGCCCGTCCCTAGATCGAGTACGCGGGCCCGCGGAATCGATTCGATCGCCGCGAGCGCCGTTTCCACCAGCAATTCGGTGTCGGGGCGCGGGATTAGCACGTCGGGCGTGACCTCGAAATCGAGGCCATAGAACTCGCGGACGCCGACGATTTGGGCAATCGGCTCGCCGGCGATTCGCTTTGCCTCGAGCGTACGAAATGCGGCCACGGCCCGCGGATCGAGCGGTTCGTCCGCCCGCGTGATGAGTTCGGTCCGCCGCCAGCCGAGCGCATGTCCGAGCAAGACACGCGCGTCGAGCGCCGCGAGCGGCGAGGCGCGCAGCAAGGAGGTGACGGTGAGCGCGGTCGGCGCTGAGCCCGATGTCATGGCGCCCGCGTTAGTCGGCGTCGCCGAGCGAGGCGAGCAGTTCGGCTTGATGCTCGCTGACGAGGGCGGCAATCAGTTCGTCGAGATCGCCGTCCATGATCGCGTCGAGCTTATAGAGCGTTAGATTGATCCGATGATCGGTCAATCGCCCTTGCGGGAAGTTGTACGTACGGATCCGCTCCGAGCGGTCTCCCGAGCCGACGAGACTCTTGCGCGTGGCTGCTTCCTTGGCGTGCTGCTCTTGGTGCTGCTTGTCCTTAATGCGCGCGGCGAGCACCTTCAGCGCCTTGTCCTTATTCTTGTGCTGCGAACGGTCGTCTTGGCACTCGACGACGATGCCGGTGGGCAAGTGCGTCACACGCACGGCCGAATCGGTCTTGTTGATGTGCTGGCCGCCCGCACCGGACGCTCGGAAGGTATCGATCCGCAAATCCGCCGGGTTGATTTCCACCTCGCCGATTTCATCGGCTTCGGGCATGACGGCCACGGTACAGGCCGAGGTATGGATCCGGCCTTGCGTCTCGGTGGCCGGTACGCGTTGCACGCGGTGCCCACCCGATTCGAACTTCAGTCGCGAATAGGCGCCTTGGCCCGCTACGCGCACGATCACTTCCTTGTAGCCGCCGAGGTCCGACACGCTCTCCGACATCATCTCGACCTGCCAGCGCTGACGCTCGGCATAGCGCAGGTACATCCGCAGCAGATCGCCGGCGAACAGCGCCGATTCGTCGCCGCCCGTGCCCGCGCGGATTTCCAGGAAGATGTTGCGCTCGTCGTTCGGGTCTTTGGGCAGTAGCATTTTGCGCAGATCGTCCTCGAGCTGCGTCATTCGGTCGCGAGCGGCCCGCACCTCTTCCTCGGCGAACTCGCGCATCGAGGCATCGGAGAGCAATTCCTGCGCGGTCGCCGCGTCCTGGTTGGCCTGGCGCCAAAGGGCGTAATGCTCGACGACGGGGCCGATTTCGGCGTGCTCGCGCGTGAGCTTGCGGTACTGCTCGAGCTTCGCGGTCACGTCCGCACGGCTCAGGAGGTCGTTCAGCTCGGCCAGCCGTGTCGTAAGCTGGTCGAGCTTATGTTGCATGCTCGTTTTCATGTGTGGAGCGAGGCTCCCCGGAAAGAATGTGGAAAAGGCAGGCGGGGGGATGCGCGCGTCGCGCGTCCCGAGCGGGAAGCGCCGCTAATGTTCCGACGAATCGGGGCGCTTGGCGTGCTCGTAGAAGCCGCCGAGCAGCTCTACGAGCGTCGCCCGCTCGCCGCTGCTCGCGCGATTGAGCGCATGCGTCGGGCCGTGAATCAGCTTGTTCGTCAGCGCTTGCGAGAGTGCTTCGAGGACGGCGGCGGGATCGTCGCCGCGCGAGAGCATCTTCATCGCGCGCTCGAGTTCGGCGCGGCGCAGCAGGTCCGCTTGCGTGTGCATGTGCCGGATCACTGGGACGACGCTGCGTGCGTCGAGCCACTGCATGAAGCCCTGCACCCGCGTTTCGATGATGGCTTCGGCCTGCGCGACGGCGGCTTGGCGCGACGCATTGCCTTCGCGCACGATCGCGCCGAGGTCGTCGACTGTATAGAGGAAAACGTCTTGCAGTTCGGCGACTTCGGGTTCGATGTCGCGCGGCACGGCCAAATCGACCATGAAAATCGGGCGGCGACGACGCGCCTTCACCGCACGCTCGACGGCGCCGAGGCCGATGATGGGAAGCGTCGAGGCCGTACACGAGACGATGATGTCGAACTCGTGCATGCGCGCGGGTAGGTCGGCCAGCGGCATCGCTTGACCGCCTAAGCGCTCGGCGAGTTTGGCGCCGCGTTCCATCGTGCGGTTGGCGACCACGAGTTGTCGCGGATCTTGCGCGGCGAAGTGCGTCGCGCAAAGCTCGATCATCTCGCCCGCGCCGATGAACAGCACGCGCTGATTCGAGATCTTGTCGAAGATACGCTGGGCGAGCCGGACGGCCGCCGCCGCCATCGAGACCGATTGCGCGCCGACGGCGGTATTGCCGCGAACTTCCTTCGCGACCGCGAAAGTACGCTGGAACAGCTGGTTCAGATACGTGCCCAGCGCGCCCGCCTCGGATGCCGATCGTACGGCGTTTTTCATCTGCCCGAGGATCTGCGTTTCGCCGAGCACCATCGAATCGAGACCCGAGGCGACCCGGAAGGCGTGCCGGACGGCTTCCGATTGCGGGAGCGCATAGACATGAGGCGCCAGCTCGTCCACCGATAGACCGTGATAGCTCGACAGCCACTGGAGGGCGGCTTCGCGCGCGGCGCGGTCGTCGGTGGCGCAATAAAGCTCGGTCCGGTTGCAGGTGGACAGGATCGCGGCTTCCGGGGAGGCGAGCGACGAGCGCGTGCGCCACAGGCCCTGGAAGGCGTCGAGCGCCGGCTTCAATTGCTCGAGCGGAAACGCCACGCGCTCGCGCAATGCGACAGGCGCTGTGTGGTGATTGATTCCGATCGTGAGCAGTTGCATACGTGGGGTGCCGTGTCCGCCCTCGGTAGCGGGGCGGCGCTGATATTTCAGCCGGTTATTATAGCGGCTCCGCCCAAAGGCTCGCTGAGCGAACGCGCAGCTTCGCTCGCTTGCGAACCGCCGCGAAGCCGGCGACACGCACGAGTTGCATCGCGCGGGTTGCGCCTCTACACTCGGCCGCTTCGCCCGTGCGGTGGGCGTTGACGGCCGCGCGAAGGCACGGGGCGGCGCTTGAAGCATGTGGCCCCAATAGCCGATAAGCGGCGTCCCGTTGGATCTCCTTAAATAGACACAATAAGAGACGCACCATGCGATTTGGCGGTTTCCTGCGGGGCTTCGGGCCCGACATCGACGTGACGCGCGGCGTGGGCGAGCGCTGATGGGCTGGCCAGGCATTGTTGTCCTAGGCCTTGCCGTGGGGGTGGGCGGATGGTGGTTGCATCCGCTGCGCCGCTCGAGCCGCGCGGGCTTGGCCGTCGCATCGATCGTGGGCGTCGCCGCGGCTGCGGCCGCCAAAATGTTCGGCGACGTCTCGGGTCTTTTTCATGACGGCGAAACGCTGCAATGGCCCGTTTGCATGGGACTCGCGCTCGTCGCCGTCGCCTTGGCGGTGGGCTTGGGGTCTCGCCGATGAACTCAGGTGTACTACATGAACGATCGTCTCTCTCATGACGCCCCGCTGGGCGGATCCGATGCGCCCAGCGCTGGCCGGCTGGCTCGGTTGCGCGAGGCGATGGCGGCGGCGCGACTGGCCGCTTATATCGTGCCGTCCTCGGACCCGCATCTGTCCGAGTATTTGCCCAAGCGCTGGCAAGCGCGTCAATGGCTATCGGGTTTCACCGGCTCGGCCGGTACGCTTGTAGTCACCGCCGATTTCGCCGGCGTGTGGGCCGATAGTCGTTACTGGGTCCAAGCGCAAACGCAGCTCGCAGGAACCGGCGTCGAGCTCGTCAAGATGTCGGGCGGCGCGCAAGGGCAAGCGCATGTGGACTGGCTAGCGAAGCGGCTTGCCCCGGGCGAGCGGGTCGGCGTGGACGGCGCGGTGCTCGGCCTTGCCCCCGCGCGCACGCTGCGCGAGGCGCTCGATGCGCGCGCGATCGCACTCGTCACCGATCTGGACCTGCTCGATGCCGTGTGGACCGATCGTCCGGCGCTACCGGCGAGTCCCGTGTTCGAACATGCGACGGCGCACGCCTGCGCGACACGCGCGGAAAAGCTGACGCTCGTGCGAGGTGCGATGCGCGAATACGCGGCGCAGTGGCATTGGATCTCGACGCTGGACGACGTGGCCTGGCTCACGAACTTGCGCGGGGCCGATGTCAATTTCAACCCGGTCTTCGTTGCGCATATGCTCGTCGGTCTCGACGAGGCGACGCTTTTCGTCGGAGCGGGCAAGGTATCGCCCGAGATCGCCGAGGCGCTTGGCCGGGACGGCATCCGTGTCGCCCCGTACGAGCAAGCGCGCGCGGCACTCGCGACGCTCCCCGAAGGATCGACGCTCTTGCTCGATCCGCGCCGCGTGACGCTCGGGTCGCGCGAGGCGGTGCCCGCCACCGTCCGCATCGTCGAGGCCGTCAATCCTTCGACGTTCGCGAAATCGCGTAAGACGGACGAGCAGGCGGTGCACGTGCGCCGGACGATGGAGGAAGACGGTGCGGCGCTGGCAGAATTCTTCACGTGGCTCGAAGATGCGCTCGGTCGGGAGACCATTACCGAACTGACGATCGACGAGCGGCTGACAGCCGAGCGCGCATGCCGGCCCGGGTTTATCTCACCGAGCTTCGCGACGATCGCCGGCTTCAACGGCAACGGCGCCATGCCGCATTACCGTGCGACGCCGGCCGAGCACGCGCGTATCGAAGGGGATGGTTTGCTCCTTATCGATTCCGGCGGGCAATACGTAACCGGCACGACGGACATTACCCGTGTCGTTCCGGTCGGGACGATCACCGAGGCACAGCGGCGCGATTTCACGATCGTGCTCAAGGGCATGATTGCGTTATCGCGGGCGCGTTTTCCGCGCGGTATCCGCAGCCCGATGCTCGATGCGATCGCGCGGGCGCCGATTTGGGAGGCGGGCATCGACTACGGCCACGGCACCGGCCACGGCGTGGGCTATTTCTTGAACGTGCATGAAGGACCGCAGGTGATTTCCCACTATGCGCAGCCTGAAGCGCACACGGCGATGGAAGCGGGCATGATTACGTCCGTCGAGCCCGGTGTCTACCGGCCGGGCCGATGGGGCGTGAGAATCGAGAACCTCGTGCTGAGCCGTGCCGACGGCGAGACCGAGTTCGGTGCATTCCTCGCCTTCGAAACCTTGACGCTGTGCCCGATCGATACGCGTTGCGTGACGGTATCGCTGCTGCGCGACGACGAACGGGAATGGCTCAACGCGTATCACGAGATGGTGCGTTCGCGCGTGTCGCCCTTGGTGGGCGAGCGCGCGCAGGCGTGGCTGCACGCGCGTACGCAACCGATTTGAAGCCATAACGACAAAGGAGTTCGCATGAAACCGAAGGTCGTCGTCTTCGATTTCGGCGGGGTGCTTATCGATTGGAACCCCGATTACCTGTATCGCAAGCTGATTCCCGACGCGGATGAGCGTCGCCGCTTCCTCACCGAAGTTTGCACGATGGATTGGGTGATGCGGCAAGACTGCGGTTATTCGATCGCGTCGGGGACTCAGGAGCTCATCGAGCGTTTTCCGCACGAAGCCGAGCGTATTCGCGCGTTTTACGACCGGTGGCAAGAAATGATCGCGGGGGTGTTTGTCGACAGCGTCGCGCTCGTCGATAAGCTAGAGGCGGCCGGTGTACCGCTGTTCGCGCTCACGAATTGGTCGGACGAGACGTTTCCCTATGCGTGGGAGCGCTACGATGTGTTGCGGCGGTTTCGCGACGTGGTCGTATCGGGGCGCGTGAAGCTCGTCAAACCCGATCCGCGGATATATGCCGAAGCGTTTTCTCGGATCGATCGTCAATTGCCGGGCGTGGCGCCGGGCGAGATCGTCTTTATCGACGACAACCTCCATAACGCGCACGCCGCCGCGGTTGCGGGCTGGCATGGCATTCACCACACGAGCGCCGCGGCGACCGAAGCGAGGCTGCGGGAACTGGGCTTTGCGTTCGGCTAGTAAGCCGTATCGGCAGCGACACCGTTGCCGGTGCCGCTGCCCGTCGATCAGCGCGTGATCGGCTTGTAGCGCAGACGCTTGGGCTTGGCGCCTTCTTCGCCCAGGCGTTTGCGCTTATCCGCCTCGTATTCCTGGTAGTTGCCGTCGAAGAAGACGGCTTGCGAATCGCCCTCGAACGCGAGGATGTGCGTCGCGATCCGATCGAGGAACCAGCGATCGTGCGAGATCACCATCACCGAGCCCGCGAATTCGAGCAGAGCGTCTTCGAGCGCGCGCAGCGTTTCGACGTCGAGGTCGTTCGACGGCTCATCCAGTAGCAGCACGTTACCGCCGGCGATCAGCGTCTTGGCCAGATGCAAGCGGCCGCGTTCGCCGCCCGACAGGTTGCCGACGTTCTTTTGCTGATCCGCGCCCTTGAAGTTGAAGCGGCCGATATAGGCGCGCGACGGCGTTTCGTACTTACCGACGGTGAGGACGTCGGCGCCGCCCGAAATTTCCTCGAACACGCTCTTCGTGCCGTCCAGCGCATCGCGGCTTTGATCGACATAGGCGAGCTTGACCGTCGGTCCCATTTCGATCGTGCCCGAATCGGGCGTTTCGCGCCCCGTGAGCATGCGGAACAGCGTCGACTTGCCCGCGCCGTTCGGGCCGATGATGCCGACGATCGCGCCGGCCGGCACCTTGAAACTGAGATTGTCGAGGAGCAGCCGATCGCCGTATGCCTTGCTGACGTTCTTGAACTCGATGACCTCGTTGCCGAGCCGATCGCCGACCGGGATGAAGATTTCCTGCGTCTCGTTGCGCTTTTGGTAGTCCTGGCTCGACAGCTCCTCGAAGCGGGCGATCCGCGCCTTCGATTTCGCTTGGCGTCCCTTCGGGTTTTGGCGGACCCACTCCAATTCCTTCTTGATCGCCTTTTGGCGCGCCGATTCGGCGGCTTCTTCTTGCTTCAGGCGGTCTTCTTTTTGATCCAGCCAGCTGCTGTAGTTGCCCTTCCAAGGGATGCCGTGTCCGCGATCGAGTTCGAGAATCCACTCGGCCGCGTTGTCGAGGAAGTAGCGATCGTGGGTGACGGCGACGACCGTGCCCGGGAAGCGCGTCAGGAATTGTTCGAGCCATTCGACCGATTCGGCGTCGAGGTGGTTGGTCGGCTCGTCGAGCAGCAGCATGTCGGGTTTTTCGAGCAAGAGCTTGCACAGCGCGACGCGGCGTTTTTCACCGCCCGACAGGTGTGCGACCTTCGCGTCCCAGGCGGGCAGGCGCAGCGCGTCGGCGGCGACCTCGAGCTGCTGCTCGGGGCTACCGCCGTCGCTGGCCGCGAGAATGGCCTCGTACTTCGCTTGCTCGGCGGCGAGCGCGTCGAAATCGGCGTCGGGTTCCGCGTAGGCCGCGTAGATTTCATCGAGCTTCTTCTGGGCTTGGAACACGTCGCCGAGCCCGTCTTCGACAGCCTCGCGCACGGTCTTTTCGGGATCGAGCTGCGGTTCTTGGGGCAAGTAGCCGATGTTCAGGTTCGGCATCGGCGTCGCTTCGCCTTCGATGTCGCGATCGACACCGGCCATGATGCGAATGAGGGTCGACTTGCCCGAGCCGTTGAGGCCGAGCACGCCGATTTTTGCGCCGGGGAAGAAAGACAGGGAGATGTCTTTCAGGATCTGACGCTTGGGCGGCACGATTTTGCCGACCCGGTTCATGGTGAAGACGTATTGGGCCATGTGCTTGAATAAACGAAACGGGCCGCCGCCTTCGATAAGCGAGGCGGCACGCGGGTGAATGGAGAGGAAACGCGGACGCTCGTCAGCGCTTGCAACGCGTCATTTTATCAATCGGGACGCCGGAGCCAGTTGCAAATTGCGAGCGCGGCGTCGATCCGCCGCCGCACATTGATCTGGCGCTCATTGTGCTCGGCAAGCGCGCTGCTTTCGAGGCCTTCGGCGGTATACCGCCGTCGCCGCGGCGGGCTGGGCTCGTGCTTATCGCTCGAGCTTCGTGCGTCCCTCGTCCGGGTCGATGCCATGTTGACGCAATAGTTTGGTGAGGCGGGCTACCCGGAACCAAAGCGCGACGGCAGTCATCGTGACGACGATCGAATATACATTGTCGTTGCCAATCCATCGCGATAGAAAGATCACGCCGCCGACAAATGCTACTGAACATAACAGTAGGAGTCCGCGATCGATGAGCCATGCTTTCATCACTTCAATCCTGTTCCCGCGCGTGCCCGCATCCCGTATGTCTTGCGCTGCGGATACGACGAATCGAACAATTCAGGATGGTGTAGCAAGAATATCTGCATCGGCGCCGACAGCGCGATACCGGATGCGAACATCGCTCGATGCATCCGTGAGGCAGCGCCTGGGCCCGCTTTGCACGCATAAAAAGCGTCACCGGCCACTGCTAGGCATGCCGATCATGCCGCCCAGGTAGTAGGCTCCGTAAAGGGCGCCGACGTACGCGAGCTTTTCGACGGCCTGACCGGCGCCGATCAGTTCCGGAAGCGTCACCTTCATGCCCATTGTCTTTACGATCGCGGCGAGTTGCCCAATCGCGCCAAGCGCGCTCGTTTGTGTCGCGAAAAGGTTCGATGGTGCGGTCAGCCCGATCGCTTCCATATTTTCTTTAAAGACCGGATAAAAGCCGGTTTTACAGATTTGGCCCATATGCTCTCTCTCGTATTTTTGTGAGTGACGCCATCGATGGCCCGTAGGGGCAATACCGCGCGACCGTGAGCATATCACTGAGAAAGAGGAGCATGACGGTGCAGTCCGGTTGTTGGGCGAAGCGCTACGCACCGCGCGCATGCTCAATGCATGCCGCCGCGGGAACCGCTCGACGCGGATGCGGCGTGCTCGCCCGCTCCATCCATGAAAAGCCCGACCATTTGCGCGAACTCCTCTTGCAGCCCGAGCTTCGGCTGCATGAGCCAGCGCATCAACGTTCCTAGATACAAATGGTGAAACCAAGTCGTTAGCTGCGTCGTAGAGAAACGTTTCGTCACTTCTCCGGCCGCCTGTGCCTCCGCAATCAACGTATGCCATAGCTGCGTGATGTCGCCGCGGTCGGGATCGGCGCGCGCCGGCGTTTGGGAGGGCGCTTCGCCGAGCGACAAGAAGCGATGGCGCAGATAAGCGGCGAGGTGAGCTGGGTGTCGCGCGCACCAATCGGCTGAAGCATCGAGTTCGGCCGATATACGAGAGACGAAGCCGCGCCGTCGCTGCAACTCGGGCGCCAACCGTTCCAAATCGCGCTTCAGTTCGACCTCGAGCCAATGCGCGAGCAATGCTTCCTTGGTCGGGAAGTGGTTGTAGAGCGTGCGTTTGGCCACATCGGCCTCCTGCGCGATCTGCTCCATCGTGACCGTGCCATACGGCTGGCTCTCGAATAGGCGTCCGGCTACCCCGACCAGATGGGCGACCATCTGCAAGCGCTTGCGCTCCCGGCGTCCCGTGTCCTCGACAGTTGTCATGCGTGATATTCTCTGAAAAAATGCACGACGTGCATTAATATACATCGTATTCTTTTAATCCGCGGCGCGGTCCGCGACAAGCGGGGCGACGACAAACCATGAAATTTACCGTAGCAACGTATGGCACAGAAGGCGATACGCGGCCGCTCGCGGCACTTTGCCGAGGATTGATCGACGCGGGACACGAGGCTTGCATCTTGGCGGACGGCGCGACCTTGCACTCGGCTGACGCGCTCGGCGTGCCGTCCAAGGCGCTTTCGGGCGACATCAGGCAAGCGTTGATGCCGGGCGAAACGTTGGGTTCGATCGTCGGCAGGCGCAGCGGCGCGCAGGCCACGGCGAAAGCGCTTGCGGTAATCGCGAACGCCAATACGGCGGCTTGGATGCGCGAGGTCAAGGAGGCGGCGCAAGGTAGCGATGCGATCGTCATGTCCGCGCTTGCATCGTTTGTCGGCTTATCCGTCGCCGAGTATTTGAGGATTCCGGCGATCGGCGCGTCGATGATACCGATCACCCCGACTCGCGCGTTCGCTTCGCCGTTTTTGCGGCCCGGGGCGGTGCCCGGTTTCATGCATCGCATGAGCCATACTTTCGTCAACGGCATGATTTGGCGCGCCTTTCGCCGGGCAACGAATGCAGCGCGCGTCGACGTGTGCTCGCTCGCGCCGCGCCGCCACAATTGGACCGATCATCCGATCTTGTACGGCGTGTCGCGCACGTTGCTGCCGCAACCGGCCGATTGGCCGTCTCAGGCGATGGTCTGCGGACAATGGGCTGCATCGCTGGATGATGGCGCGAGGTGGTCGCCCCCCGATGCGTTGTCTTCATTTTTAGAGGCCGGAGAGCCGCCGATCTATATCGGGTTCGGCAGCATGGCCGGGTTCGATCGGGAGCGATTGATGTCGGCGTTGATCGAGGCGATCGGCGGGCGCCGCGCGTTGTTCTACCCGGGGTGGAGCGGTATCGATGCTACGCGGCTGCCCGCTAACTTTTTTGTCGTCGGCCAGACGTCGCATGCTTGGTTGTTTCCACGTGTGGCGCTCGTGATGCATCACGGCGGCGCGGGTACGACGCATTCGGCGACGCGCTCAGGCAAACCGTCTGTCGTAGTACCGTTTGCGGGCGATCAATGCTTTTGGGCGGATCGATTGCATCGGCTCGGCGCGGCGGCCCCGGCGGTCGACGGCAATGCGCCTACGGCGTCGGCGTTCGAACGTGCTATCGGCTTCGGCTTGCTGAACTCGACGCAGGCGCGTGCGCGCGAGTTGGGGGAGGCGATGCGGCAAGAAGACGGCGTGCGTACGGCGGTTGCGGCGATCGAGCGGTTGGCGGCTGCTGGGCAAGAGCTCAGGAGCGTGGGGATTTGCCCCGTCAATGCGCATGCGTAGTGTCGGTATTCTCGGCGCTTGCCGGTACCGCAGGGACCAACGCGATGTGGCTGACCAGACTTTCTTTCGTCGAGGCGGGCACGCTCTATTCCGTCGCTGCGCCTACTGCTCGCGCGAGCCGTCCTGACGCTCTAATCGCCTCGCTCAAAAGCGTTTGCCAATCGTCCGGCGGGCGCTTGTTATCGAGCATCTTACTGAACATCTTGTAGGCATCGCTAGCAGAGCCATATGCCCGCTTCGTCTGATCATCGTTGACCCAACCGAAGACGATGATTCGACTTGGCTTGTGATAACGGAAAAACAAACGATATTGCTGGAAAAATTTGGCGCGGAACCAATGTTTTCTGTCATCGCCTCGTGTCCCGCCTTGCCGGTAGCCCTCATTTTCCGGATCTTGTGGAATGACAGTGAACGTTAGCTTTTCGATAGCCGCTAGCCGTTTCGCCGCATTCCTTTGGGAATACTCTCGCGGAAACTTTTCTTTCAGCGCTTCGACTTCGTTGTAGAGCGATTCGAACTGGTCCAGAAAGCAGGGATGAGCATAGATGCTCCACCCGTTCGCATTCACTTCAAACGTCTCGGCCGTCTTCGTCATTCATCGTCCGGCGAAAGCGGGGCGTCAAGGTCGATCTCAACGTCTTTGGTCAATGCTCGCACGCGCCGCACGAACTCAGCGGGAAACGAGCGAAGCGTTTCGGGGTGCGCTTCCATATCTCGAGCAAGAAAGGCCAGGAACGGGCCGAATGCCGGATCCTCCTCCTCGGCGGAAGCTCGCTCCATGATCACTTCACCGGTCGGTTTGATCCGGTAATGGATCTTATCCCTCTTATCCAGCCTGAGAAATCGCCGGACGATTTCCGGCACCGTCGTTTGGTAGCGGTCTGTCAGCGAAGACTCGGCTTCGAAGAAATCGGCGTCGTCCGGGAGCGCGTAAGACATGTCCCTCTCCTTCGTGTAGAGGCAAACATGGTAATGCAATCGCATTGTTTGGTCAATGCGATTGCATTACCTGGTCTGGATGGTCGAAAAATGCAAAAACCCCGCATGGCGCGGGGTTTGGCATGACGTCGATTCTTCCGAACCGGCGCGGTGCAAGGCGAGGGTGATTCCCCTCGCCCCGTACTTAGACGTTGAACAAGAAGTTCATTACGTCGCCGTCGTGCACCACATACTCCTTGCCTTCGGCGCGCATCTTGCCGGCTTCCTTCGCGCCTTGCTCACCCTTGTAGGTGACGAAATCGTCGAACGAGATCGTCTGGGCCCGAATGAAGCCGCGCTCGAAATCGGTGTGGATGACGCCGGCCGCTTGCGGTGCGGTATCGCCGATATGAATCGTCCACGCGCGCACTTCCTTCACGCCGGCCGTGAAATAGGTTTGCAGGCCGAGCAGCTTGAAGCCCGCGCGGATCACGCGGTTCAGGCCCGGTTCGTCCATGCCCATATCGGCCAGGAAGACTTCCTTATCTTCGTCCGCGAGGTCGGCGATTTCCGCCTCGATCGCTGCGCACACGGCGACGACCGGCGATTTCTCGGCTTCGGCGTATTTGCGTACGGCGTCGAGATGCGGATTGTTTTCGAACCCGTCTTCCTTGACGTTCGCCACGTACATCGTCGGCTTGGCCGTGATGAGGCAGAACGGTTTGAGGAGCGCGGCTTCCTCGTCGGACAGGTCGAGCGCACGAATGGGCTTGGCGCCATCCAGTTGGGCGCGTGCCTTTTCGAGCACGGCGGCCAGTTTGACCGCCTCCTTGTCGTTGCCCGACTTCGCGGCCTTGGCGTAACGCGTGAGCGACTTCTCGACCGTCGCCAGATCGGCGAGCGCCAGTTCGGTGTTGATGACTTCGATATCCGACAGCGGATCGACCTTACCGGCGACGTGGATCACGTTTTCGTCTTCGAAGCAGCGGACGACGTGCGTGATCGCATCGGTTTCGCGAATGTTCGCCAGGAATTGGTTGCCGAGCCCTTCACCCTTGCTCGCGCCGGCGACGAGACCGGCGATGTCGACGAACTCGACGACGGCCGGCAAGATCCGCTCGGGTTTGACGATGTCGGCGAGTGCCTTCAGTCGCGCGTCGGGCACTTCGACCACGCCGACGTTCGGCTCGATCGTGCAGAAGGGATAGTTTTCAGCGGCGATGCCCGCTTTGGTCAAGGCGTTGAACAGGGTGGACTTGCCGACGTTGGGCAAGCCGACGATGCCGCATTTGAGGCTCATGCAAAGACCTTGTATATCGACGGTTTGCGGCTAGGCGTCGGGTCTGTTGATCTCCGGCTGGGATCGGAGAGCGACGGCCGCAAGGTGAATTCGGGGACGAGACAAACGGGATGACCGGCGCGTTCGCGCGACGACCCTATACCCGGATGTACTCCATAAGCCGCAATTGTAACGCGTTCGCAGGCCCGGAACGGCAGGAGGTCCCGGCCGCGTCTTGCGGGTAGGGCGCAGTTCACGTCAGAGCAAGCATCGTCGATACCTAGGCATTCCACCCGACGCAACGGCGGACCCATCGGAGTGCTGCGCCTTGTTCGTGCTTGGCCGGCACCGATCGCATGGAAGTCGGCTTCAAACCGGTGCGGCGCTTGCTCCTTAGCGAAGTTCTCGATGCTAAACTTGACCACATGCGCGCGCAGATGCACCGACAGTCGTCTTTCGATCATGGGGCCGGCATGCAAGGAACTGGCGAGGATCTTCGGACCGCACAAGCTAGCCCAGGTCGTTTTTTCTGGCGTCGGCTGCGGTTCAATCCGCTCGCGCCGCCCGCCGTCGTCGTCGGTGCGCTGATCACCGCGTGCTTCATGGTCACGCTGTGCGGCGTGGCGCTCTACCAATCGCGCGACGACGCCTTTGCACGCGCGAGCGAGACATCGCGCAATGTCGCTGTGATCGCCGAGCGCGACATCCTGCGAAACTTCGAGCTTTATTCGCTTTCGTTGCAAGCGGTTATCGACGGCGTGCGCGATCCCGAAATCATGGCGCTGCCTGCCCGCGTGCGCCGAGAGGTGCTGTTCGATCGAGCAGCGTCCGCCAGCTACCTCGGTTCTATGCTGGTGCTCGATTCGACCGGACGCATTGCGCTCGACTCGCTAAGCGATACGCCGCCCTCCTTAAGCTTTGGCGACCGGCGCTACTTCACTATTCAACGAGACAACCCGAATGTCGGGCTCTATGTCAGCGATCCGTACACGTCTCGGCTGCGCAGCGGCTCGCCCAGTATCGCCTTGAGCCGTCGTATCTCGGCGCGCGACGGTTCGTTCGAAGGCATCGCGATGGTGGCGATACAGCTTGCCTACTTTCACGACTTATTCTCGGGGCTGCAACTCGGCGGCCAGGGCTCGATAGCGTTGATTCGCGACGACGGGATGATGGTGATGCGTCAGCCCTTCGATCCGGAGATCATCGGACGCAATATCGGCAAGGCCAGCACTTTCCGAAAATTTCTCTCCGCGCGCGAGGGCACGTTTTCCGACACGTCGACGATCGACGGCGTTCGTCGGCTCTATTACTTCAAGCACCTGAACGGTCTGCCGCTCATCATCATGGTGGCGCAGGGCGAGTCGGACATCTATGCGGCTTGGACGCGTCGCGCCCTCATCATCGGATCGCTGATGGCGACGTTCGCTGTCGCCTTCGTCGTGCTGGCCGCGGTGTTGGCCGCGCAGCTACGCCGCCGGATGAGGGCCGAAAGCGAATTGGCGTTGCTGGCGCGCATCGACGGACTCACCGGATTGAACAACCGTCGCACGCTCGGCGAGATTCTCGATGCCGAGTGGCGCCGGGCCCGGCGCACGCGCAACGTCTTTTCCTTGCTGTTCGTCGATGTCGATCGCTTCAAGGCCTACAACGATGCCTATGGCCACCAGGCCGGCGACGACGCCCTGGCCGCGGTCGCGCGATGCATCGGCGACAACATTCGCCGGCCGGCCGACAGCGCCGCGCGCTACGGCGGCGAGGAGTTTCTCGTCGTGCTGCCCGATACGGCCCCGCAAGGGGCGCTCGCCATTGCCGAAAACATTCGAGCCGCGATCAGCAATCTCGGTATCGAACATGCGGCCAGCGAGCACGGGCGCGTTACGGCGAGTATCGGCGCGGCAGCGTGGACGCCCGAAACCGATGACGACGTCACCGAGGTCATACGCGCCGCGGATCGCGCGCTATACGACGCAAAGGCGACCGGGCGCAACAAGGTCTCCGTGTGCGACGTGCATCTGGCGCTCGCCTCGGCCGCCGGGGTCCAGGAGTAGCGGCTACATCGCGAGAGGCGCGGCGTATCTGTTCCATGACGGCAGGATTTGATTTCGAATTGTCCTGAAAGGCGATTTCGGCATGCGGCCGCTTATCCGACAATAAGCATCCGGCAACGGCCGTCATATTCGCATCTACGAAGGACAACCGATGAACGTCATAGAAAGCCGCCGATTCACGGCGCAGCGCGCCTGGGGCGCGCTCGACATCGCCACCATGGGCGAAATCTCAGTGCGCTTGCATTGGACCGACAAGCCCTACGAATGGCATGTCAACGACGGAGAGGAAGTGTTTGCCGTCATGGACGGGCAAGTGCGCATGGATTTCCGCGAAGGCGAAGAAGTGCGGTCGGTCCTCATGAACGTCGGCGATATCTTTTTCGCATCGGTGGGCACCGAGCACGTGGCGCATCCGGTCGGCGAGGCGCGCGTGCTGGTCATCGAGAAGCAAGGCAGCGTTTGAGTCCGACGGGGCCCCGCACCGATCGCTCGGAGCGAGGCCCGCGGCAGCGGGAGTCAGCCGCCTGACGAGACGTCAGTGACCGCCCGCGACGGTGATGCCGGGCGGGGGCTTGATGCCGAAGTCTTGGAGCGTGCTGGTGAAGAACTGGATGGCATAGTCCTGATCGCTCTTATCGGTCGGCCATTTCTGCTCGAAGTCCTTCAACTGAGTCGCCATGATGTCGGCTTGATGCGGCGTGAGCGTATTGAGCCAGGAGACCATGTCTGAGTCGGACAGGTGCGCGTTCTTGAAATAGCCGGCCAAGAACGGGCCCGCGCTCGGTGCGTTCGTACTGAACGAAAACGAGTGCTTGGCCAATTGCTCGGCGACGTCCGAATGCACGCCCATCGCTTCGAGCAGCGCCTGATCGCTGCCGTCGAACTTGTGCGAATGCGATTCGGCGTTGCCGATCGTGTAGATCCCGGCCCCGACGAGCATCAGCGCAGCCCCGACGCCGGTCCACCCGAGCGCGCCGGCCCCCAAGCCGAGGAACGCGCCGTCCACGCCGACCACGCCCGCATCGACGGCTGCGCCCGTGAGAAACGCGGCATCGCCGAGCGCGCTGACCGTATCGCCCGTGCCGCGCAGGTAATTCGCGGCGGAGCCTCCTTGCGTGTAGTAATAGATGGCGTTCGAGGTATCGACGCCCAGGTACAAGCCATCGACCGTATCTTTCGCCATCGTACCGAGCACGCCGTTCAACGCGGTCTTCATCGTGTCGTTCAAGCCCGATGCCAGCACGCGGTCCTGCTGTTGCGAAATGAGCTTCTGGAGCGCCGTGTTGCCCGAGTAGGGGCGCACGGTGTCGAGGTTGCTCGGCAATACCGCGTTCAGCGATTGCGTTGCGCCGAAGAACAAGTGCGGACCGACATAGCTGCCGTCTTGAATGAGGTTGCCGATGTTGTGCGGCTCACCGGCGAACGCCTGCATCAGAAACTGACCGTTGGCGAGGAATAAGCTGCCGCTGACGCCCTTGTTGAAGCGCTCGGCCAGGTTCACCACCCAGCTTTGTGCCGCAGCTCCGTCGCTCGTGAAGAGCTTCGACTTGATGGCATCGGGGATCAGATTGCTCTTGCTCAGATTGCTGATCGTATTCGGATTGAGCTCTAGATATGCCTTGCTCGCTTGATAGGCGGCGTTGCGCGTCGAGCGCATGAGCCAGAGCATGTTCGTCGGCGGCGCATTGCCCGAGGTCTGCGCCGTGCCCGCACTCGTGGTCGATTGCATTTGCGGCGAGCTGTCGAGCGCCGAAAGGACGCTTTTCGACGACGTATGAAGCGTCGGATTCGTATAACGACCGTTGCTGACGTTCACGTTGAAGCCTTCGACGCCATTCAAGTCGGGCGAGAATGCAGCGATCGCCGTGCGCATGCCGTTCAGGCTTTCTTGCTGGGCCAAATCGGCGAGGCCGTCGTCGTTGAGCGTCTTCGCTTGCGTCGGGTTGTCCTGAAGCATCTTTTGCAGATACTTGCTTTGCTCGGCCGGCGAGCTGTTGCCGCCGAAGTCGTGAAAGCCGTAGGCGAAGAACGCGGCGTCCTGATCGGTTTTGCTCGTGAGGTCCTTGCTGTGGGCCGAAAACTGATCCATCCCGATGCGGGTGCCGTCGATCGCCGCGGATTGCACCTCGGGACGATTCGCTGTGCCGGCCTGGGCTGCGACGGCCAATCCCAGTGCGATGTTGCCGCTCGATGCCGCGCCCGTGAAGATCTTCGTCGCCGCCGAAGGATCCTCCATCAATTGCGGCTGCTGGTTCATCTTGTCGTAGACGGAGATGACCGAGTCGGCGATCGATTTGACGGCTTGGGTCCCCGAGCCGACCGTTCCCGAGTCGGCCTCGACGCTGTGCTGGCACGCCGCGGCGAGGTCGTTCATCATCTGCTTGGACGAATCGTCCTCCCAATTCGCTTGTTGCAGGCTCTGTTTGACGTCCGCCTGGATCGTCTTGTCCGACATGATTTGCGCGACCTGGCCCGGCAATGCCGTGGCCGGATCCGTGATCTTGTTCAGCAGCGCCATCGCCGCTGCGCCGCCGTGCTGCTTGAGGGCGGCGTCCACCTGATTGACGGGATCGGTAACGAGAACTTGCTGCTCGGCCTGTACGACGCCCGCGCGCACGGCTTGCGCGAACTTCGGGTCTCCGCCCGCGTAGGTGGCATAGACAGTGCCACGGGCCATCATGTCGCCGAGCGCATTCGAACCGGTGTCTTTGCCCACCGTCGCGGCAACTTGCTGTGCGGTGAGCTGTTGCACAGTCGACCAATCGCCTCTGGCGGCCGCTTGCTGAATCTTGCCGATTTGGTCGGCGGTGCGTCCTTGCGCGTCCAGCCTAGCGCTGTAAAGCGCCGTGGCCGTTTGCACGGCGCTCTGGAAATCTTTGTCGTCGGGCGCCCGCGCCGAAATCGACTGCGCAAGCGCTTTCACGTCGGGCACCGCTTGTTGCGTCCCCGCGTAATCGAGTTCGTCCTCGATCGTGCCGGCGAGCGCGACGGTCTTGTTCGCCTTGTCGTCCGCGCTGCTGGCGTGCTCCACATCGGACAGTTGAGTGCGTTCTTTCTCGAGATCGTCCAATCGGGTCGAGTCGAGAATCGTGACCTGCTGCCCGTTCGGGATCTTATAGACCGCGTCCTGCGGATTGGCCGGGCGCGTGCCGAACGCTTTTCGGTCCAGATATGGCGTCGCGGCCAAATTCTGATCGAGCGTGCCGGGCAGCCCCGTTACGCCGTTCTGCTCATAAATGCTCCATGCCGAGCCCGTCGAAGATTCGGGACAGTGGATGGTGTACGTCTTCAAGCCGAGTTCGGGTGAGCCGGGTGCGAACGTGACGGCCGGCGTGTTGACGGTCGGGATCGACGAGGCCTGCGTGGCGCCGTTCTGCCCGACGATATCCACGGGCAGCGCCGCCGTGTTCGAACTCCAGACCGGTGCCGTTTTCGACGTTTTGCCTTGGTCGACGGTCTGCGCACCCAGTACGAGGTTGCCGTCGTCTTGCATGACGAGCGAAGGATTTACGCGTCCGCTGGTTTTCGTTTCCCAGACGACGTCATTGCCCTTCATGACCTGCAAGTCGCCGCCGGCGTCTAGCCGGACGGCCTGCGCGCCGCTGCCGGACGTATTGGACGACCAGAGCGAGTTGCCGTTTGCTACGTCGTACAGCACGAGATTGCCGTCTTTCTGCATCTCGAGTTCGTACTGGCCGTTGGCCGAACGGATCGCCTCACCGGCCTTTAGCGTCTGGCCGGCGGCGAGTTGCGCGGCGATGACTTTGGCGTCGGGTATCGCGGGCTTGCTTGGGGTGGTGCTCGGCTGAGCGGTCGTCTGCGGTTTGGGCGTCGCCCCCGGCGGTTGTGGGACAGGCCCCGGCGCAGGGCTCGGGGTAGGGGTCGGATAGTCCACCGGAAAGACCATTGTGCCTCCGAATACGGCTCGATACCGCGCCGCGGGTCGTTTAAGGGGGCGGATCGAGCAGGTTGACGGGAGTTTCGGGTTTATCCATAACTATCCGACATTGAAAGCCTTCGTAAGCAAGCGTGTTTCGTAGTCGGTCCGCGCTGGCGGCGCGCGACGGTGCGCTGGTCCTACGGGGAGGTGCAGCCCGAGGCGTATCGTCGCAGCGCGGCCTCGGCGGATGCCGGCGCGTGCCATACGAGGCGGCGGTTTGCGGCGCGCGGCTATAATTGCCCCCCATGACCGCCCATCATCAGACGTTCCATGTTGCCGTCGTCGGCGGCGGCCTCGTCGGCAAAAGCGCCGCGCTGGCGCTCGCTCAAGCGGGGCTGCGCGTTGCGCTAGTCGCGCAGCCGGCTGCGCCGCGCCCGGCCGACGTCCCGTTCGACGCCCGCATCTACGCGCTTTCCGCTAGCTCTCAGGCGCTGCTCGAGCGGCTGCGCATCTGGCAAGCACTCGACCATGACCGGCTCGCTCCTGTCTACGACATGCGCGTCTTCGGCGACGCGCTCTCAGAGCTGCATTTCTCGGCGTTCCAATCGGCCGTGCCCCAACTCGCCTGGATCGCCGAGTCTTCGCTGATCGAGCACGCGCTCGACGCCGCGTTGCGTTTCCAGCCGCAGGTGAGCTGGCTCGATACACGGGCGCAAGGCCTCGACGTCAAGCCCGACGTGGCCTGCCTCGCGCTCGCGAACGGCCGGGTCCTCGAGGCCGATCTCGTCGTCGGCGCGGACGGCGCACATTCTTGGGTGCGCGCGCAGATCGGCGCGCACGTGACGCGCCGCGATTACCGGCAAACGGGTGTCGTCGCCAATTTCAAGGCCGAGAAGCCACATGGTGAGACGGCATATCAATGGTTCGTCGGCGGCGAGATCGTCGCGCTGTTGCCGCTGCCCGACGCTCATGTATCGTTAGTGTGGTCGGCGCAAACCGATCACGCCCGCGAGCTGCTTGCGCTTGCCCCCGCACAACTCGAGGCGGCCGTCGAGCAAGCCACGCATGGCCGGCTCGGCGCCCTCGATTGCGTCGGGCCCGCGCACGGATTTCCGCTCGCGCGCCAGTCGGTCGATCGGTTGATCGCGCCGCGCGTCGCGCTCGTCGGCGATGCCGCGCATTTGATCCATCCGCTCGCCGGCCAAGGGATGAACCTCGGCTTGCGCGACGTCGCGGCGCTGGCCGAAGTGATCGCGAAGAAGGAAGCCTTCCGCGATCTCGGCGATCCGGTGCTGCTGCGTCGCTATGAGCGCGCGCGGCGGGAGGACATCGGAGCGCTGACCGTCGCAACCGACGGCTTGCAGCGCTTGTTTTCCGTACCGGGCGTGCTGGCGCGGTCGGTGCGCAACGCGGGGATGTCTTTCGTCGGCGCGCAACCGCTCGTCAAGCGCTGGCTCGTCTCGGCTGCGCTCGGATAATAGGAAGGACGTGCCCCGGCGCCGATGTGCCGGGCGCAACACGCCGCAACCGCGTACCTTATCGATTCACTCATGCGCCGCCGCTTGTGCGCGGCCCTGGAACCCAACGACACCGCAAGGACACTGTCATGCCCAACGTCATGCGAATCGCAGCCGGCGCGGCGTTTGCCGCCGCCGTCTTGCTTGGCTGCACGGCCCACGCCGATCAAACGACCGACAAGCTCAAGTCGACGCTGCAAGCGCGTTTGCCCGAAGTACAGATCAAGAGCATCACGAAGGCCCCGATTCCGGGGCTATATGAAGTCAATCTGGGCAGCCAGATGATCTACTCGGATGCGTCCGGCGATTACGTGATCGCGGGCGAGCTCGTCGACACGAAAACGCGCGCCAATTTGAGCGAAGCGCGTCTGTCCGAATTGAACAAGATCGACTTCGCGAGCCTCCCGCTCGATCGCGCGGTCAAGGTCGTGAAAGGCAACGGCAGCCGCCGCATCGCCGTGTTCTCCGATCCGAACTGCCCGTATTGCAAACAGTTGGAAACGACGTTGAAGTCGGTCGACAACGTCACCGTCTATACGTTCCTGTATCCGGTCCTGTCGCCCGATTCGCTCGTCAAGTCCAAGGCGATCTGGTGCTCGGGCGATCGCGCGAAGGCCTGGGAGGCTTGGATGCTCAATCGCCAAGCGCCCGCCAGCGCCGCTGCGAATTGCGACACGTCCGTACTCGATAAGAACCTCGCGCTGGGGCACGGGCTGAACGTGACCGGCACGCCGACGATCATCTTGTCCGACGGACGCCGGTTGCCCGGTGCCGTATCGGCCGGCGACCTCAACGATGCGCTGACGAGCGCGCACTGAGCGCGAGGCACGCCTCGGCCAAGCAAAAGGCACTAAGCACCTAGGCACCCAGGCTCTATTTTTATTCCAACAACCCTGCTCGAGACTACGCGCCACCTGATGAAGCCCACCCGCTACGCCATCGTTCCCAAGCACCCCGCCGCTCATTTGTTCGAAGTCACGCTGACGCTGGCCGATCCCGATCCGGCCGGTCAGCGTTTCACGTTGCCGACGTGGATTCCGGGCAGTTATTTGGTGCGCGAGTTCGCGCGCAATATCGTGACGCTTGCCGCGTTCAACGAGGCGGGTCGCAAGGTACGCATCGAAAAGACCGATAAGCAGACCTGGCAAGCCGCGCCCGTCAAAGGCGGCGTGCTGACGCTGCGTTACGAGGTCTATGCCTGGGATTTATCGGTGCGCACCGCGCACTTGGACGATACGACGGGGTTCTTCAACGGCTCGAGCGTGTTCTTGTTGCCGGCCGGTAGGGAAGAGGCGCCTTGCGTCGTCGATATTCAAAAGCCGGCGGGCGCGGCCTACGGCGATTGGCGCGTAGCGACGGCGCTTCCCGAGGCGCGCGGCACGAAGCGTTACGGCTTCGGCGAATACCGCGCGAACGACTATGACGAGCTCGTCGATCATCCCGTGACGCTCGGGCGATTCGCGCTCACAACGTTCAAAGCGCACGGCGTACCGCACGACATCGTCATCGCCGGCCGCACGGTGTCCGTCGATATGGATCGTCTTGCGGCCGATCTGAAGCGCATTTGCGAAGCACAGATCGCCTTGTTCGAGCCGCGTTCGAAAAAGGCTCCCGTCGATCGATACGTGTTCATGACTCAGGCGGTCAGCGAAGGCTATGGCGGGCTCGAGCACCGCGCATCGACGGCGCTCATCTGCAATCGCACCGATTTGCCCGTCCTCGGGCGGCCTGAAATGTCGGAAGGCTATCGAACGTATCTCGGCCTGTGCAGCCACGAGTATTTCCATACTTGGAACGTCAAGCGCATCAAGCCGGCGGCATTTGCCCCGTACGATCTTTCGCGCGAAAACTACACGTCGCTGCTCTGGCTGTTCGAGGGTTTCACGTCGTATTACGACGACTTGATGCTCGTGCGTAGCGGCGCGATCACCGAAGCGGACTATTACACGCTCGTCGGCAAGACTGTCGGCGGCGTGCTGCGCGGCAGCGGTCGCCTGAAGCAAACCGTCGCCGAAAGCTCGTTCGACGCTTGGATCAAGTATTACCGCCAGGACGAGAATGCGCCGAACGCGATCGTCAGCTATTACCAGAAGGGCTCGCTCGTGGCGTTGGCCTTCGATCTCGCCATTCGTGCGCGTACCGATCACCGCAAGTCGCTCGACGACGTCATGCGCTTGCTCTGGCAGCGTTATGGCCGCTCGTTCTACAGCGGCAAGATGGCCGGCGTCGGCGAGGACGAGGTGGAGTCGCTGATCGCCGAGGCGACCGGCGTCGAGCTGGGCGCTCTGTTCCAAGAAGCGGTCCACGGTACCCGCGATTTGCCGCTCGAGGCGTTGCTGGCGCCGTTCGGCGCGACGCTCGAGCCGCAATGGGGCAATGCGAACGGCAACGGTCGGAACGGGCAGGGCGCAGCCGATCCGAAGCGCGGCGGCAAGCCTTCCCTGGGCGTGCGCCTGCGGCCCGGCGCGGAGTGCGCGCTGGCGGCGGTGCATGACGGCAGCGCGGCGCAGAAAGCAGGCTTGTCGGCTGGCGACGTGCTGATTGCCGTCGATGGCCTGCGCGTGACCGGCTCGAACCTCGATACGCTGCTCTCGCGCTACTTGCCCGGGGCGACCGTCGAAGTCCATGCCTTCCGGCGCGACGAGTTGCGCACGGCGCGCGTCAAGCTCGATGGGCCGGAGGTGACGCGCTACAAGCTGGCCGCCGCCGAGGAAAAACGCGGTGCGCCGACGCGGCGCGCGCGGGAGCGTTGGCTGCACGGCTAACGGCCAAGGCTGGAAGCCCCGCCCTTGGCCTTCAGCCGGGGCGGGCGACGATCGTCGGCGGTTCGGCCCGCAAACCGAGGCCGGTTGAACGAGGGCGGCGGGGCGAAGCCGAGAGATGGGCGGACCGATCGTTCTATCGCTGCAACAATCCGTCCTTTTTACCCCACTTTTTCCATGTCGAGTCAATCGCGACAATGGCTTCACTCGCGCAACGCTGCGCAACCCACTTGGAGCCCCGACATGACGACCATCCTTCAACTGAATTCCGCCGCTCGTTCGCAAGGCGCAAACTCGACGCTGCTGGCCAACGAACTGGCCGCCAAGCTGCAACAAGCCAACGAGGGCTCGAAGCTGGTCCGCCGGGACCTCTTGGCCGACGCATTGCCCCACCTCGACGACACCGTGCTCGGCGCCTTCTTCACCCCGGCCGATCAACGTACGCCGGGACAAGCGGCGATCGTCGCGCGCAGCGATGCACTGATCGACGAACTGCAAGCGGCCGATGTGGTCATCATCGGCGCGCCGATGTACAACTTCGGGATTTCGTCGCAACTGAAGACGTATTTCGACTGGATCGCTCGCGCCGGCGTGACGTTCCGCTACACGGCAAACGGCCCCGAAGGGCTCGTGAAGGGCAAGAAGGCGTATATCGTCTCGGCTCGCGGCGGCAAGTACGCCGGCACGCCGAACGACAGCCAAACGCCCCACATCAAGGCGTTCCTCGGCTTGATCGGTATTACCGACGTCGAATTCATCTACGCCGAAGGCTTGAACCTCGGACCCGATGCGGCCAATGCCGCGCTGTCGTCGGCGCGTGAGGCCATCGAGGCCGCCACGGTATAAGCGCCGCGCGCAGCGGCCGACTGGAGAGCGCGACGGCGCGACCGCGCGTCAGCCGTCGACGGTCTCCGGCAGCCGCCAATCGATCGGCGCGCGGCCGTTCGCGACGAGATAGTCGTTGGCGAGCATAAAGTGCCGGCAGCCGAGAAAGCCGCGGTGCGCAGACAGGGGCGACGGATGCGGCGCCTCGAGAACGCAGTGCGGCCGCGCATCGAGTAAAGCGCGCTTGGCCTGAGCATGGGCACCCCAGAGCATGAACACGAGATGCTCGTGCCGATGGGCGAGTTCGCGGATCAACGTGTCGGTGCACGCTTCCCAGCCGCGCTTGGCGTGGCTGGCCGCCTTGCCCTGCTCGACCGTCAATACCGTATTGAGCAGTAGCACCCCTTGCCGGGCCCAGGCGTCGAGACATCCGTGCGCCGGCATCACGTGGCCGAACTCGGCCGCGATTTCCTTGAAGATATTGCGCAGCGAAGGCGGCGGCCTGACCGGCGAAGGCACCGAAAACGCGAGACCGTGCGCTTGCGGGTGGCCTTTGTCGTCGCCGTGGTAAGGATCTTGGCCGACGATGACGACTTTGACGTCGTCGGGACTAGTCAGCCGCAGTGCGCGAAAGACTTCGGCGGGGTAAATCGTTTTGCCTGCCGCGATCTGCTCGTCGACGAATGTACAAAGCGGCCGATAGGCGTCGCTCTCGATGAAGCTGCCCAGGTGCGTGCGCCATTCGGCCGGCAACGCGTCGAATTGCGATTCCAGCGGGGCGCAAAGTCCTTTGGGACCATCGCACAACGGCTCGGTCGACGTTTCGGGCGCCGCGTCGAACAGCGAACGCTGTGCCGAATCGTTGCCGCTGGCCGCGGGCAGGGCATTCCCGCTTACTTTGCGCACAGTCGATAACCTCGCTGAGCCTTGTTGACGTTTTCGGGCGCGAGGCCCGCCACCGCGGCCGACAACTTGCCCGCCAACGCATGCAGCGCGCGCTCGTCGCCTTGCAGCAGTTCCAATTCGATTTCGCTGATGGCGTCGCGGCGAGTTTGCCCGTCCACCGTTGCGGTGACTTCGCCGCGATCGATGGCCGCTTCGATGCGCGCGCCGTCGAATTCGAAACGCCAAAGGCGCCGCGTGAAGCGCGTACGGAATCGCTCGCCAAGCTCGGTCGCCGCAGCGCGCAAAGCGGCGAGCGCTGGCGGGTCGTCGCATACGGCGGCGAGCGCGTCGAACTCGAGCGCTTCACCGGCGACGGCCGTCTCCCATTCGTGTCGGCTGTGCATGCCCCCTTCAGCGGTGCCGGCCGCCTTGAGCGTTTGCAACCAGCCGTCGGGCGTCTTGCGAAGGCGCAGTGCGATCTTCGCGTGGGTCAGCGCAAGCGACGCCGTATCGAAGTAAATATTGTCGAGCGGCACATCGCGCCCCGGCTCGCCGGCGAGGCCGGCGAAGAAGCGGTCGGCCGCATCGGCTTGGTCGGGCGGGAGCGCCAGTTTGATTTCGCGTTCGATGCTCATGCTTCGGTGCGGGGTGGGTAGTCGAGTGCCTGATGCGAGCGCGGATGCGGGCGCGGGCGCTTAGGCGAACATCTGCGCCAGCGCGGCGCCCGGATCGTCGGCCCGCATGAACGCTTCGCCGACGAGGAACGTGTGAACGCCGTTCGCGCGCATGCGTTCGACGTCGGCACGTGCCAAGATACCCGACTCGGTGACGACGATGCGATCGTCGGGCAACGCGTCGAGCATGCCGAGCGTCGTGTCGAGCGACGTCTCGAACGTGCGCAGATTGCGATTGTTGATGCCGATCAGCGGCGTCTTGAGCGTCAGCGCTTGCGTAAGCTCCTCACGATCGTGCACTTCGACGAGCACGGCCAAGCCGAGCGAGTGCGCAAAGGCCTCGAGTTCTTGCATCTGCGTGACGGAGAGGGCGGCGGCGATGAGCAAAATCGCATCGGCGCCCATCGCACGGGCTTCGACGATCTGATACGGATCGATGATGAAGTCCTTGCGCAACACGGGCAGATTGCAGGCCTCGCGGGCTGCTTCGAGATAAGCCGCGCTGCCTTGGAAGAACTGCACGTCGGTGAGCACCGACAAGCATGCGGCGCCGCCGCGCTCGTACGAACGCGCGATCTCGGCGGGCACGAAGTGTTCGCGCAGGACGCCTTTGGACGGGCTCGCTTTCTTGACTTCGGCGATGACGGCGGCCGCGCCCGCTTCGTGCTTGGCGCGCAGCGCGCCGACGAAATCGCGCAAGTCGCGCGACGATGCTTCGAGGCGCAGCTCTTCGAGCGGCGCGCTCAACTCGGCCGCGCGTACTTCCTCGCGCTTGACTGCGATGATCCGTTCGAGAATGTCGCTCATGGAACAAGCCCTTCTAGCTGATCGATAGTGGATGGCGCCGATGCCCGCGACGGCATCAATGCGTGAATTGTTGCGTGAAGCGGACGAGTTCGTCGATCTTCGCGCGCGCCTTGCCCGTCGCGATGGCTTCCCGGGCGATTTCGATGCCGTCGGCGATCGAGGCGACGACGTTCGCCGCATAGAGCGCCGTGCCCGCGTTCAGCGTCACGATTTCGCGCGCCACGCCGGGACGGTTCTCCAGCGCTTGGAGCAGCATCGTCTTCGATTCGTTCGCATCGTTTACCTTCAGCGAACGGTTCGACACCATTTGCAGCCCGAAATCCTCGGGATGGATCTCATACTCGTGCACCTGGCCATCGCGCAATTCGCCGACGAGCGTCGCGGCGCCGAGGGACACCTCGTCCATCCCGTCCTTGCCGTAGACGACGAGCACATGCCTCGCGCCGAGCCGCTGCATGACGCGCACTTGGATCCCGACGAGATCCGGATGAAACACGCCCATCAACTGATTGGGCGCACCGGCGGGATTGGTCAACGGGCCGAGGATGTTGAAGATCGTCCGTACGCCGAGTTCACGGCGCACCGGTGCGATGTTCTTCATCGCCGGATGGTGATTCGGTGCGAACATGAAACCCATGCCCGTTTCGGCGATCGATGCCGCCACCTGTTCCGGTTGCAGATCGATGTTGACCCCGAGTGCCTCGAGTACGTCGGCGCTGCCCGATTTGCTCGATACGCCGCGCCCGCCGTGCTTGGCCACCTTCGCACCTGCCGCCGCGGCGACGAACATTGTCGCCGTGGAGATGTTGAAGGTATTCGCGCCGTCGCCGCCCGTGCCGACGATGTCGACGAAATTGGCGTTATCGGGCACTTCGACGTGACGCGCGAACTCGCGCATGACGGTCGCCGCGGCCGCGATTTCGCCGATCGTTTCCTTCTTCACGCGCAAACCGGTGATGATCGCCGCGGCCATGACGGGCGACATGTCGCCGCGCATGATGAGCCGCATGAGATGCAGCATCTCATCGTGAAAGATCTCGCGGTGTTCGATCGTGCGCTGCAATGCTTCTTGCGGTGTGATGGTCATGGTGCACCCCTGAATCGTTCTGTCGAGCTCGCGACGCACGCGGGTTATGCGCTCGCCGTGCGTGGCGTCAAGCCGCTTGTACCGCCTTCGATGCCTTCAAGAAGTTCTCGAGCAGTGCGTGACCGTGCTCCGAGAGGATCGATTCGGGGTGGAACTGCACGCCTTCGACGGCGAGCGTCTTATGGCGCACTCCCATGATTTCGCCGTCCTCGGTCCATGCCGAGATTTCCAAGCAATCGGGCAGCGACTCGCGCTCGATGGCGAGCGAGTGATAGCGCGTGACGTCGAAGTGCTTGGGCAGATTCGCGAATACGCCTTTGCCGTCGGTTTCGATGCTGCTCACTTTGCCGTGCATGATCGTGCGTGCGCGCACGACGCGCCCGCCGAACGCCTCGCCGATCGCCTGATGTCCGAGGCAGACGCCAAGGATCGGGATCCGACCGGCGAAGTGCCGCAGCACGTCGAGCGTGATGCCCGCGTTTTGCGGATTGCTCGGGCCCGGCGAAAGGCAGATGTGATCGGGTTTCATCGCCGCGATTTCATCGAGCGTGATCTCGTCGTTGCGAAAGGTGCGCACCTCCTCGCCGAGTTCGCCGAAATACTGCACGAGGTTGTAGGTGAACGAATCGTAGTTGTCGATCATCAGCAACATGATGTTTCTCCGCTCAGAAGTCGCTGTCGAGGCCGTCTTGCACTTGTTCGGCTGCGCGCAACACGGCGCGCGCCTTGTTCTCGGTTTCCTGCCATTCGGATTCGGGCACCGAGTCGGCGACGACGCCCGCCGCCGCCTGCACGTACAGATTGCCGTTGTGAATTAGGCCCGTGCGAATCGCGATGGCCAAATCCATCTCGCCCGTGAACGACAAGTAGCCGACCGCGCCGCCGTACAGGCCGCGCTTGACGGGTTCGAGTTCGTCGATCAATTCCATCGCACGCACCTTGGGCGCGCCCGACAAGGTGCCGGCCGGGAACGTCGCGCGCAGGACGTCGAAGTTCGTCATCCCCGGCTTGAGCTTGCCTTCGACCGAACTCACGATGTGCTGCACATGCGAGTACTTCTCGATGATCATCTTGTCGGTGACGGCAACCGAGCCCGTTTGCGCGATGCGGCCCACGTCGTTGCGTGCCAAGTCGATCAGCATCACGTGCTCGGCGATTTCCTTCGGATCGTTCAACAGTTCGGTGGCGAGTTCCGCATCGCGCTCGGGCGTGTTGCCCCGGGGGCGCGTACCGGCCAGCGGGCGGATCGTGACGATGCGATCGTCGCCGCGCTTTTCCTGACGCACGAGAATTTCGGGCGATGCGCCCACTACGTGGAATTCGCCGAAGTTGTAGTAATACATGTACGGCGACGGATTGAGCGAGCGTAGCGCTCGATACAGCGAAAGCGGATTGTCGCGATACGGCTTGATCAGACGCTGGCCGACCTGCACCTGCATGAGCTCGCCGGCGGCGATGTATTCCTTCGCGCGGCGCACCGCGTTCAGGTAGTCCTCGCGCGCGAATTCTCGGTAGGTCTCGGTGCGAACGCTCGGCGACGTAACGGGCGGCTGCACCGTCGAGCGCAGGCGTTGGCGCAACTCGCGAAGACGCTGCTTGGCGCGCGCATAGGCTTCGGGCACTTGCGGGTCGGCGTACACGATCAAATAGAGCTTGCCGGCCAAATTGTCGATGACGGCAACTTCCTCGGTCAGCAGCAATTGAATATCGGGCAGCTCGAGATCGTCGGGCGGCGCGCTATGTGCGAGCTTCTTTTCGATATAGCGGACCGCGTCGTATCCGAAGTATCCGGCCAGACCGCCGCAAAAACGCGGCAATCCCGCGCGCTGGGCGACTTTGAAGCGGGCTTGGAATTGAGCGATGAACTCGAACGGATCGCCCTCGTGCGTCTCGACGACTTGACCGTCGCGCACGACTTCGTTGACGCCGCCTTTCGTGCGCACGAGCGTGCGCGCCGGCAGCCCGATGAACGAATAGCGGCCGAAACGCTCGCCGCCGACGACCGATTCGAGCAGAAACGAGTTCGCGCCGCCGCGTTCGGGCTGCGCGAGCTTGAGATAGAGCGATAGCGGCGTTTCGAGATCGGCGAGCGCTTCGGCGATCAGCGGGATGCGGTTGTAACCCTCGCTGGCGAGGGACTGGAATTCGAGTTCGGTCATGTTCTGATCCTGTACGAACAGCCGACGCATGCGTTGCTCATCGGCGAGCGAAGCGAAGCGGACGGCGAGCCGTGAGCGCACGGGCGCAGCGACGGTCAACAAACGGCGCGTGCGAGTGTTTCGACGATACGGCGAATAGTGCGCGAATGCGCGGCGAAATCAAAAAACGACGCCAAAGACGAGCTTCAGCGTACCTCGAAAGAGGTTAGCGTGACGAGCGACGCCAGGGCCAGGCTCCCCGGTCTATGCTGCTCGGACTCCGTTTTTTGTTCAGAAACATGAGGTGAATGACTTAGGTCGTCAGCGATTGAGCATTGCGCTGGAGCCGGAAGGAGGATTCGCGATGAACCTCGCGGCTTCGAGCAACGTGGCGACTATACCATCCGAATTTATCGTTTGTATAGCTTTGCCGTGGTTGTAGCCATACGGGACCGTCAAGGTCGCCATACCGGCTGCGCGGCCCGCAAGCGCGTCGTTCTCCGAGTCGCCGATCGCCACGGCTTCGCTCGGCGCGACGCCCATGGCATCGCAAGCCGTGAGCATCGGCAGCGGATCCGGCTTTTTGCGCGGTACGCTGTCGCCGCCGAGTACAACCGAAAAGTAGCGGGCGAGCCCGTACTTTTCGAGCAGCGCAACGGCGAAGCGATGCGGTTTGTTCGTCACGCAGGCGAGTTGAACGCCCGCTTGCGCCAGCGCCGCGAGCCCCGGCTCGACGCCGGGATAAAGCCGCGTGTGGCGGCCGTTCACTTCGGCATAGTGCGCCTGATAGCGATCGAGCGCCGCAGCGAAGCGATCTTCGGTTTCTTCAGGGGAAAACCGCGCGGACAGCACGGTGCGGATCAAGTGCTCCGAGCCCTTTCCGATATAGCCGATTACCTCGTCACGCGAGATCGGCCGCGCGTTAAGTTCGGCCAGCATGCCGTTCAGGCTTGCCGTGAAGTCGTCGACGGTATCGACCATCGTGCCGTCCAGATCGACGACGGCCGCTTTCAGACGGCGCGCGGCGAGGCTTGCGCCGGCATTCGACTCGCCGCTCATGCGCGGGTGTTGCCGACGGCGGCCAGTTCGCGACGCATTTCATCGATCACGGTGCGATAGTCGGGCTTGCCGAAAATCGCCGAGCCGGCCACGAAGGTATCGGCGCCGGCCGCGGCGATCTGAGCGATGTTCTCGACCTTCACGCCGCCATCGACCTCCAGATGGATCTCGCGGCCCGTGCGGGCTTGGTAGGCATCGATCCGCGCGCGTGCATCACGAAGCTTGTTGAGTGCTTCGGGAATGAACGATTGACCGCCGAATCCGGGATTGACCGACATGATCAGGATCAGATCGACGCGATCCATGACGTGATCCAAATAATTGAGCGGCGTCGCCGGATTGAACACGAGGCCCGCCTTGCAGCCGTGATCGCGGATCAGCGATAGCGTCCGATCGATATGGTCCGATCCTTCCGGATGGAAACTGATGAGATTCGCGCCGGCCTTGGCGAAATCGGGCACGATCCGATCGACCGGGCGGACCATCAAATGGACGTCGATGGGGGCCGTCACATGCGGACGGATCGCTTCGCATACCAGCGGGCCGATCGTCAGGTTCGGGACGTAATGGTTATCCATCACGTCGAAATGAATCCAGTCGGCGCCCGCGTCGATGACGTTGCGGACTTCCTCCCCGAGCTTCGCGAAGTCGGCGGAGAGAATGCTGGGAGCGATGCGAAATTGCGTCATGGCGTCAAATGCGAGAGGGCCGGGTGGCCGAGTAGGGCGCCGGGTACGGCGGATGGATGGCCGAGGCGCGAAAACCGCTATTTTACCGCGTCGCGCCGGCTCGGCGGGCCCCGTGCCCGGCGGTTGCGGCGCGGGGCTGCATCGATCAGAATGCGAAACCGGGGCTGCGGCCAAGCGAGCGCCTTGTGGCTTGGCCGGCCTCGATTCTCGAGAGAACGAAATAACGATGAGTCAGTATGAATTCAGCGTGTCCGCGCAGACGCGCTATTTGCCGGAGCAGTCCGACCCCGAGCGCCGGCAGTATGCATTCGCTTATACGTTGACGATCCGCAACACGGGCCAAGTGGCCGCGCAATTGATTGCGCGCCATTGGATCATCACCGACAGCGAGGACCATGTCCAAGAGGTGAAGGGCCTGGGCGTGGTCGGGCATCAGCCGCTGTTGCAGCCCGGCGAACAGTTCGAGTACACGAGTTGGGCCGTGATCGCCACGCCGGTCGGAACAATGCGCGGCGCTTACTTTTGTGTGGCCGACGATGGGGAACGATTCGACGCGCCCGTGCCTGAATTTGCGTTGCAGATGCCGCGCACGCTGCATTGAGCGCTGTGGGCGCCGGGCAGGCCAGGCGGTGAAGGGGCGCTTGCGTGGTGCAGGGCGGGCGTCGCTAGCCGTTTTTCTTTCTGCCGGACATCGTCCAGACGACGATGATCACGAGCAACGCGAGCGCGGCCAGCGCTTCCAGCGCGAAGATCAGCATCGGGTATTCGTCGAATAGTTCGGACATGGCGATTTCCATCAAGAGCGAACATTGTATGCGTATTTATTCGTCCTTCCTTGGCCCGGCGGCGGCGCTCTTGGCCGCGGCCTTGCTCGCCGCGTGCGGCTCAGGTGCCATTGTGCGGCCGGTGGCGCCGACGGGTGCCGGCGCGCCGGCACTGACCGGGGTACTGACACCGGGGCGGCTGACGCCCGTGGCCTGGCAGCAGGTACCGGGCTGGCAAGACGATTCGCTGATCGGCGCGGCCGCCGCGCTGCGCGAAAACTGTTTGCGTGTCGCGCAGCTGGTTACTTGGCGGCGCGCGTGCGCTGCTGCTTCGCATCTGGACGATCTCGATGCCGGCGCCACGCGTTCGTTCTTCGAAACCTATTTCACGCCGTTTCAACTCGCCAATGGCGACGGTTCGGTCGATGGGCTCGTCACGGGCTACTACGAGCCGCTGCTGCATGGCGCGCGAACCCGGGGCGGTCCTTATCAATTTCCGCTTTACCGTTGGCCGACTCGCTATCGCGCGGGCACGGCGCTGCCGCCGCGTGCCGATCTCGAGCGCTCGGGCGCGCTCGACGGTAACGAACTCGTTTGGGTAGACGATCCGATCGAGGCGTTTTTCTTGCAGGTGCAGGGTTCGGGGCGGATCGTGCTCGATGACGGCACGATGATGCGCGTCGGTTTCGGCGGGTCCAACAATCAGCCTTATCGATCGATCGGCCGCTGGCTGCTCGATCATGGCGAGATCACGCCGGCTCAGGCCACGATGCAAGGCATCAAGGCATGGGCACGCGCGAATCCGACGCGTGTGACGAGCTTGCTCGATACCAACCCGCGCTTTGTCTTTTTCCGCGATATGACGTCCACGCAGACCGTGTCGGCGGGCGGCGACGGTCCGATCGGCGCCTTGGGCGTACCGCTGACGCCGGAGCGTTCGATCGCGGTCGATCCCGCATCGATTCCGCTCGGCTCGGCCGTGTTCTTATCGACGACCCGGCCATTTTCGAACACCCCGATGAATCGCGTTGTCTTCGCTCAGGATACGGGCAGCGCGATTCGCGGCGGCGTGCGGGCCGATTACTTCTGGGGACTCGGCGACGATGCCGGCGATCTGGCCGGGAAGATGAAGCAGGGCGGGCGTATGTGGCTGCTGTTGCCTAATTCTTGATGCCGACGGGGGTCGACGGAAGCACCGGCGCCGGCTGACGCCTTCGCGCTCGGTACGCGCAAATCTGGCGAGGGGGAACGGCGACAGGCCGGCGTTGACCGGCCTTGCCGTTTTCCTCGGACGGTTAGATCGAACGCTTGTCGATAATCCGCTTGGCTTTGCCGACCGAGCGCTCGATGCCGTTCATCTCCAAAACGTTCACGATGGCCGTTACGCCGATCAGCGCTTTGATGTCGTAAGCCAACGCCGCTTTCGCAGCCGCGAGCGCCGCATTGTCGGCTCGTGTGTCGGGGCACGGTTCGACGTTTAGCGTCATGACGTCGAGCGGACCTTCCTTCGTGAGTACGATTTGATAGTGCGGTGCGAGCGCCGGCTGCTTGAGCAGCAACTCCTCGATCTGAGTCGGGAAGACGTTGACGCCGCGCACGATCATCATGTCGTCCGAGCGCCCCGTGATCTTTTCCATTCGCCGCATCGTGCGGGCTGTGCCGGGCAGCAGACGCGTGAGATCGCGCGTGCGATAGCGGATGATCGGCAGCGCCTCCTTGGTCAGCGAGGTGAATACAAGTTCGCCGAACTCGCCGTCAGGCAGTACTTCACCGGTGACCGGATCGATGATTTCGGGATAAAAGTGGTCTTCCCAAATCGTCGGGCCGTCCTTGGTCTCGACGCATTCGCAGGCCACGCCGGGGCCGATGACTTCCGATAGACCGTAGATATCGACCGCATCGATGCCCATGCGAGCCTCGATCGCGCGGCGCATGTCGTTCGTCCAAGGTTCCGCGCCGAAGATGCCTATACGCAGCGAGCTGCGGGCCGGATCGACGCCTTGGCGTTCGAGTTCGTCTGCAATCGACAGCATGTAGCTCGGCGTCACCATGATGATGTCGGGCTTGAAATCCTGGATCAATTGCACCTGCTTTTCCGTCTGACCGCCGCCGAACGGGATGACGGTCAGGCCCGCGCGCTCCGCGCCGTAGTGAGCGCCCAAGCCCCCCGTGAACAGCCCGTAGCCGTAGCTGATATGCACTTTGTCGCCGCGCCGCGCGCCGGCCGCGCGGATCGAACGCGCCACTAGATTGGCCCACGTGTCGATGTCGCGCGCGGTATAGCCGACGACGGTCGGCTTGCCGGTCGTGCCCGACGATGCGTGGATGCGCGAGATCCGCTCTTGCGGCACGGCGAACATCCCGAACGGATAGTTATCGCGCAGATCGCTTTTCGTCGTGAACGGAAAGCGCGAGAGATCCGCGAGCGTTTTGAGGTCGTCGGGGTGTACGCCCGCTTCGTCGAACTTGCGTCGATAGACGATCGAGTTCTCGTAAGCGTGCTTGAGCGTCCATTTCAGCCGTTCGAGCTGTAGGGCGGCGAGCTCGTCTCGGCTCGCGGTCTCGATCGGATCGAGCGGCAGCGCAGTGTTCATCGCATGTCTCCTCTGTCATAAAAAAATAGCTGCCCGCGGGCATGCGCAAAAGGCTGCCCGTTGCGTACGACACATGGCGTTTTCGCGAGCCGCCGTTCTCGCCGGCCGATGCCGGCGAGAACGGGCTCGGCGTTACGCTAGCGGAATCACGTGACCCTTGATGTGGGCGGATTTGCCGCGAAACAGGGCGACGGTTTCGCCCGCGCGGTTCGTGACGCGAATGTCGTAGATGCCGGTACGCCCGCTGACCGTTTGCTCGACGGCTTCGGCCGTGAGAACGTCGTCACCGTGTACGGGGCGCAAGAATTCGATCGAGCAGCCCGACGCCACGGTATTCACGTTATACGAGTTGCAGGCGAAAGCGAAGGTGGAGTCCGCGAGCGTGAAAATCAGCCCGCCGTGACAGATGCCGTGTCCGTTCAGGAAGTCCGGCCGCACGTTGGCGCGCATGCACGCGTAACCGGGCCTGACTTCGACAAGCTCGAAGCCGTGCGCGCGGCTACAGGCATCGGCCTCGTACATGGCGTGTCCGACCGCGCGAGCCAATTCGTCAGGAGATAGATGCTGCGATGCGGCTTGCTGGGGTGTAGCGTGTGAATCCGACGGCATATCAACGTCCCTCGAAACGCGGGGCGCGCTTTTGGATGAAGGCTTGGACGCCCTCGGCATAATCGAGCGAATTGCCGAGTTCGCGCTGAAGGTCGCGCTCGAGATCGAGCTGCTGATCGAGCGTGTGCGTCGTGCTGGCGCGCATGGCGCGCTTGATGGCGGCAATGGCTCGAGTCGGTTGTTGCGCCAACTTGGCCGCAAGGTCGGTCGCGCTAGCGAGCAGTTCGGCGTCGTCGACGACTTGCCAGATGAGTCCCCAGCGTTCGGCTTGCTCGGCGCCGATCTTGTCGCCGGTGATGGCAAGCCCGAGCGCACGGGCCATGCCCACGCGCTGCGGCAGGAACGCCGTGCCGCCGGAGTCGGGCACGAGGCCGATTTTGACGAACGATTGCGCGAAGCTGGCCGAGCGTCCTGCGATCGCAATGTCGCAGGCGAGGGCGAGGTTTGCGCCGGCGCCGGCCGCAATGCCGTTGACGGCTGCGATGACCGGCAGGGGCAATGCCTGGAGTCGGCGTACGAGCGGGTTGAATTGCTCCTCGATCACCGACCCGAGGTCGGTGATCGAGCCCGGTTCGAAATTCAGGTCGGCCAGATCCTGGCCCGCGCAAAAACCGCGTCCGGCGCCGGTGAGCACCAAGGCACGCACGCCGGCGCCGAGCGCCTCGTCGAGTCCCGCGTGCAGTTGCTCGTGCATGGCGCGCGTGAAGCTATTGAGCTTCTCGGGCCGGTTCAGCGTTATCGTGGCGAGATGCGCCGCTGCGTCGATTTCGACGCGAATCGCTTCGTATTGCATCGATCGTCTCCTCATTCGCTCCGATTCGCGGCCGGCCGTTGCATGGTCGACCGCGTCATGTCGATTACACGCGTTCGATGGCGAGGGCGATGCCCTGACCCACGCCGATGCACATCGTGCATAGCGCGTAGCGGCCACCGATGCGCTCGAGCTGGTGAAGCGCCGTGGTGATGAGCCGCGCGCCCGATGCGCCCAGCGGATGGCCGAGCGCGATCGCGCCGCCGTTCGGGTTGACGCGGGGATCGTCGTCGGCGACGCCGAGCATGCGCAGCACGGCCAGGCCTTGGGAGGCGAACGCCTCGTTCAACTCGATGACGTCGAATTGCGATAGCGACATCTCGAGCCGCTGCAACAGTTTTTGCGTGGCGGGTGCCGGTCCGATCCCCATGATGCGAGGTTCCACGCCGGCCGTTGCCATACCCAGCACGCGAGCGCGCCGGCGCAGTCCATATTGGGACGCGGCTTGCTCATTGGCGAGCAGCAGCGCGCACGCACCGTCGTTGACGCCCGATGCGTTTCCTGCCGTCACGGTGCCGTCGGGGCGCACGATGGCTTTCAGCTTGGCCAGCGCTTCGAGCGACGTTTCGCGCGGATGCTCGTCGCGCGTGACCAGCAACGGGTCGCCCTTCTTTTGCGCGATTTCGACGGGGACGATCTCTTGCCCCAGCGTGCCGTCTTGCTGTGCGCGAGCCGCTTTTTGCTGGCTGCGCAGCGCGAAGGCGTCTTGATCCGTGCGGCTGACGGAAAACTGGTCGGCGACGTTTTCGCCCGTCTCCGGCATCGAGTCGATGCCGTATTGCGCTTTTAGACGCGAATTGACGAAACGCCAGCCGATCGTCGTGTCGAAGATTTCGGCTTGCCGCGCGAATGCACTCGCCGCCTTACCCATGACAAAAGGCGCACGCGTCATGCTTTCGACGCCGCCCGCGATCATGAGCCTTGCTTCGCCGGATTTGAGCGCGCGCGCCGCGGAGCCGACGGCATCCATGCCCGAGCCGCAAAGACGGTTGAGCGTCGTGCCCGGCGCGTCGGTCGGCAACCCGGCCAACAGTGCGGCCATGCGCGCGACGTTGCGATTGTCTTCGCCCGCTTGATTCGCGCACCCGTAAATGATGTCGTCCAGCGCGCGCCAGTCGACGCCAGGGTTGCGCTCGATCAGCGCTTTAATCGGTACGGCGGCGAGATCGTCGGCGCGAACATCTTTCAGTGCGCCGCCGTAGCGGCCGATCGGGGTGCGAATGGCATCGCAAATATAAGCATCGGTCATTGGATGGCTTCCAGCGAACGGGGTCCCGTCACTGCGACGGGACCGATCGACTTGATATTAGTGCGAGCCGGTGCGCGGCTCTATTCGGCGGGGTGGACTATGCCGTTCGGCCGACTTCCGCGGGCAACTCGCGAGGTGCAACATGGATCCTGCTCTGAACCACGCGGAAGCGATTCGCCACGAACGCGGCGTCGGTCAGTGCTGCATTCGCGGCCGGATTGGCGCCGGTGCCGTGGAAGTCGGAGAACGCGGCCGATTGATTCACGAACACGCCGCCCGTGAGGTTGATCGACAGTGCGACGCCGCCCTCGATCGCCGCATCGTGCGCCGCTTCGATGGTCGCCTCGTCGGTGCTGTAGACGGATAGCGTCAGCGCACCGTGCTGGGCCGCGAGCGACCCGGCCAGCTCGAGCGATTGGCGCGTCGAATCCGTCGCGATGACGAACGAGATCGGGCCGAACCACTCGCCGCTGAACTTGGCCACGTCCTTGGCTGCATCTAGTTGGAGCAGCAGCGGCGTGCGTACGCGCGCGTTCGGGAACGCCGGATGTTCGAGCGTTTGGCTATCGGCCAGCACGCGCCCGAGCGAGCGCGCTTCATCGATCCGGTGCGCGACGCCTTCGTTCTGAATGGCGCCGATAAGTTCGACCGCGCGGGCCGGATCGCCGACGAGCTTTTGCACCGCGCCGGCGAGCGCTGCGGCCACTTCGTCGAAGCTGACGTGGCCTTCGGCGGTCTCGATACCGTCGCGCGGCACATAGATGTTCTGCGGAGCCGTGCACATTTGGCCCGAATACAGCGCAAGCGAGAAGGCAATGTTGCGCACCGCGGCTTTCAAATCGTCGACGGAATCGATGACGATTTGGTTCACGCCGGCCTTTTCGGTAAACACATGTGCCTGATGCGCGTGGTGTTCGAGCCAGGTGCCGTTTTGCGAGCTGCCCGTGAAGTCGATGAGCTTGATTTCGGGGCGTACGGCGAGATCTTGCACGAGCGCGCCGTCGTTCGGGTCGGTGGCGAGTAGCGTCACCACGTTGGGATCGAAGCCGGCTTCGCGCAGCACCTCTCGTGCGATCCGAACGGTGACGGCGAGCGGCAGGATCGCGCCCGGATGCGGCTTGACGATCACGGCGTTGCCCGTGGCCAGGTCGGCGAAGAGCCCCGGGTAGCCGTTCCAGGTCGGGAACGTGCAGCAACCGAGTACGAGGCCGATCCCACGCGGTACGACCGTATAGCGCTTATGCATGGCCAGCGGCGGGTTCTTGCCTTGAGGCTTTTCCCAGTGCGCGTCGGTCGGCACTCGGCGCAATTCGTTCCAGGCATAAGCGACGGCTTCGAGCGCACGGTCCTGCGCATGCGGGCCGCCGGCTTGGAAGGCCATCATGAATGCCTGGCCGGTGGTGTGCATGACGCTGTAGGCGATTTCGAAGCTCGCCCGGTTCAGTCGCGAAAGGATTTCGAGGCTCACGCCTACCCACGCTTCGGGGCCGGCTTTGCGCCAGCTTTGTTCGGCGGTGGTGGCGGCGGCAATCAGCGCATCGACGTCGACCTTAGGGTAGCGGACGCCAAGTGCGAAGCCGAACGGCGATTGCTCGGCGCCGACCCATTCGCCGGTGCTCGGTTGATCGAGCGCGAACGAGTGGTCGAGATGCGCTTTGAAGGCCTCTTCTCCGTCCGCGTTGCCGGTTTCCCCGTACACTTTGGGGCTCGGCATTTCCGCGAAAGGGCTCCAGTAGCCGCGCGAGCCGATGGCTTCGAGGGCGTGCTTCAGCGTGTCTTCGTGCTTCGCAAATAGAGGATGGGTCATAGCGAGACAGGGGGCAGGCCAGACGTTGGTGGGAGAGGGCCGGCAATTAAAAGAATCGTATCAATTAACCGACCGACCGGTTGGTTGGCGAATGTTAGCATTGTTTCCCGGCAGGCGCGAAAGCTTTTCTCGCCTGATCAATACCTAAGAGTAGGAGGATGAATGAGCTACGAAAACATTTTGGTCGAGACGCGCGGGCGCGTGGGTTTGGTGACTTTGAATCGCCCGAAGGCGTTGAACGCGCTGAACGATGCGTTGATGGACGAGCTGGGCGAGGCGCTCAAGGCGTTCGACGCCGACGACAACATCGGTGCGATCGTCGTGACCGGCAGCGAAAAGGCGTTCGCGGCGGGCGCCGATATCGGCATGATGGCCACCTATACATACATGGACGTGTACAAGGGCGACTACATCACCCGCAATTGGGAGACGATGCGCTCCATCCGTAAGCCGATCATTGCGGCGGTGGCGGGCTTCGCGCTCGGCGGCGGTTGTGAATTGGCCATGATGTGCGACATCGTCATTGCAGCCGACACGGCGAAATTCGGACAACCTGAAATCAAGCTCGGCGTGATGCCTGGTGCCGGCGGCACGCAGCGCCTGCCGCGCGCCGTGTCGAAAGCGAAGGCGATGGATATGTGTTTGACGGCGCGCTTCATGGATGCGGCCGAGGCGGAGCGAGCCGGGCTCGTCTCGCGCATCGTTCCGGCGGCCTCGCTGCTCGACGAGGCGTTGGCCGCGGCAAGCACGATCGCTGAGTTCCCCTTGCCTGCGGTCATGATGGTGAAGGAGTCGGTGAACAGCGCTTACGAAACGACGCTGGCCGAAGGCATCCGTTTCGAGCGGCGATTGTTCCACTCGTTGTTCGCGACGGAGGATCAGAAAGAGGGGATGGCTGCGTTCCTAGAGAAGCGCAAACCCGCGTTCAAAAATCGTTGACACAATTTCTTCAAAAACCGCTTGCGCGGTTCGGATAAGCCGCCTAGAATTGCGCCCTTTCGTGCAGTCAGTGTGACTGAACGAAGAGAAGCGAGGCCTTGTGGGGTGCGGTTTTCCGCGAGGTCGTCGTCAATAGTTCTTCAGCAAGCAGATGCAAGCGACGCGAAAAAAACTGTTGACGAGATGCAAAAGGTTCTGCATAATCTCGTTTCTCTGCTGCTGACGCAGCAACGCAAGACGGGCGGTACTGAGAAGAAGGTGTTCCGGTGCTGCTGACGGTTAAGCGACGCGATCTTTAAAAATTTACAGCCGATAAGTGTGGGCGCTTGATGGCGACGCAAGACGGATTCTTCGGGATCTGTCGAAAGCGAAAGTATCAAGTCTCACACAGTATTAGAGGAAGGTTTATCTGTCGAAAGACGGATTAATCATCGTCAGTACGTTGAGTGAGCGACCGGTTGGTAACACAACCGAAAACAGTAACAGGTATTGAACTGAAGAGTTTGATCCTGGCTCAGATTGAACGCTGGCGGCATGCCTTACACATGCAAGTCGAACGGCAGCACGGGGGCAACCCTGGTGGCGAGTGGCGAACGGGTGAGTAATACATCGGAACGTGTCCTAGAGTGGGGGATAGCCCGGCGAAAGCCGGATTAATACCGCATACGCTCGAGAGAGGAAAGCGGGGGATCTTCGGACCTCGCGCTCAAGGGGCGGCCGATGGCGGATTAGCTAGTTGGTGGGGTAAAGGCCTACCAAGGCGACGATCCGTAGCTGGTCTGAGAGGACGACCAGCCACACTGGGACTGAGACACGGCCCAGACTCCTACGGGAGGCAGCAGTGGGGAATTTTGGACAATGGGGGCAACCCTGATCCAGCAATGCCGCGTGTGTGAAGAAGGCCTTCGGGTTGTAAAGCACTTTTGTCCGGAAAGAAATCCTCTGGGTTAATACCTCGGGGGGATGACGGTACCGGAAGAATAAGCACCGGCTAACTACGTGCCAGCAGCCGCGGTAATACGTAGGGTGCGAGCGTTAATCGGAATTACTGGGCGTAAAGCGTGCGCAGGCGGTTCGCTAAGACCGATGTGAAATCCCCGGGCTTAACCTGGGAACTGCATTGGTGACTGGCGAGCTAGAGTGTGGCAGAGGGGGGTAGAATTCCACGTGTAGCAGTGAAATGCGTAGAGATGTGGAGGAATACCGATGGCGAAGGCAGCCCCCTGGGCTAACACTGACGCTCATGCACGAAAGCGTGGGGAGCAAACAGGATTAGATACCCTGGTAGTCCACGCCCTAAACGATGTCAACTAGTTGTTGGGGATTCATTTCCTTAGTAACGTAGCTAACGCGTGAAGTTGACCGCCTGGGGAGTACGGTCGCAAGATTAAAACTCAAAGGAATTGACGGGGACCCGCACAAGCGGTGGATGATGTGGATTAATTCGATGCAACGCGAAAAACCTTACCTACCCTTGACATGGACGGAATCTTGCTGAGAGGTGAGAGTGCTCGAAAGAGAACCGTCGCACAGGTGCTGCATGGCTGTCGTCAGCTCGTGTCGTGAGATGTTGGGTTAAGTCCCGCAACGAGCGCAACCCTTGTCTCTAGTTGCTACGAAAGGGCACTCTAGAGAGACTGCCGGTGACAAACCGGAGGAAGGTGGGGATGACGTCAAGTCCTCATGGCCCTTATGGGTAGGGCTTCACACGTCATACAATGGTCGGAACAGAGGGTTGCCAACCCGCGAGGGGGAGCTAATCCCAGAAAACCGATCGTAGTCCGGATTGCACTCTGCAACTCGAGTGCATGAAGCTGGAATCGCTAGTAATCGCGGATCAGCATGCCGCGGTGAATACGTTCCCGGGTCTTGTACACACCGCCCGTCACACCATGGGAGTGGGTTTTACCAGAAGTGGCTAGTCTAACCGCAAGGAGGACGGTCACCACGGTAGGATTCATGACTGGGGTGAAGTCGTAACAAGGTAGCCGTATCGGAAGGTGCGGCTGGATCACCTCCTTTCTCGAGCTTAAGCGTCACAAGTTAAGCGTCCACAACTTATCGGCTGTAGATCAAGACAGACTCAGGGGTCTGTAGCTCAGTCGGTTAGAGCACCGTCTTGATAAGGCGGGGGTCGTTGGTTCGAATCCAACCAGACCCACCATTGTCTGCGGTGTGAGCGAACAAGCCCTAGAGTCTCATAAGTCTGTGCCTGGGGGCATAGCTCAGCTGGGAGAGCACCTGCTTTGCAAGCAGGGGGTCGTCGGTTCGATCCCGTCTGCCTCCACCAATCACTAATGACAAGTGTTCGATCTTGTATCGAGTTTTTGTCATTGGCGATTGAGCCAGTCAGAGCGACTGAAGGTATGAGTCGGCTGTCGATCTTTAACAATCTGGAAGAAGTAGTAATGGATATTGGAAGCGTCTATGAGATGGACGTGGAAGATATCATGGGTAGTGATTGTATCAATGTATTTAAAGTGATCGAAAGATGACTTGGAATACGGCACAACGCGAGAACTCAAACCTGTAGTGCGAGTGTCTAGCTTCTTCGGAAGCGTAAGACGCTCTCGTTATAGGGTCAAGCGAACAAGTGCATGTGGTGGATGCCTTGGCGATCACAGGCGATGAAGGACGCGGTAGCCTGCGAAAAGCCCCGGGGAGCTGGCAAACGAGCTTTGATCCGGGGATGTCCGAATGGGGAAACCCACTCCGAATGGAGTATCCATAGCTGAATACATAGGCTATGCGAAGCGAACGCGGTGAACTGAAACATCTAAGTAACCGCAGGAAAAGAAATCAACCGAGATTCCCAAAGTAGTGGCGAGCGAAATGGGAAGAGCCTGTACGTGTTATCTGTGTTGTTAGCTGAACGCTCTGGAAAGTGCGGCCATAGCAGGTGATAGCCCTGTAAGCGAAAACAGCGTGGAAGAACTAGGCGTACGACAAGTAGGGCGGGACACGTGAAATCCTGTCTGAAGATGGGGGGACCATCCTCCAAGGCTAAATACTCGTGATCGACCGATAGTGAACCAGTACCGTGAGGGAAAGGCGAAAAGAACCCCGGGAGGGGAGTGAAATAGATCCTGAAACCGCATGCATACAAACAGTCGGAGCCTCGTAAGGGGTGACGGCGTACCTTTTGTATAATGGGTCAGCGACTTACGTTCAGTAGCAAGCTTAACTGATTAAGGCAGGCGTAGCGAAAGCGAGTCCGAATAGGGCGTTCAGTTGCTGGGCGTAGACCCGAAACCAAGTGATCTATCCATGGCCAGGTTGAAGGTGCGGTAACACGTACTGGAGGACCGAACCCACTAACGTTGAAAAGTTAGGGGATGAGCTGTGGATAGGGGTGAAAGGCTAAACAAACTTGGAAATAGCTGGTTCTCTCCGAAAACTATTTAGGTAGTGCCTCGTGTATCACCTTCGGGGGTAGAGCACTGTCATGGTTGAAGGGTCCATTGCGGATTACTTCGCCATAGCAAACTCCGAATACCGAAGAGTGCAATCACGGGAGACAGACATCGGGTGCTAACGTCCGGTGTCAAGAGGGAAACAACCCAGACCGCCAGCTAAGGTCCCCAAATATAGCTAAGTGGGAAACGAAGTGGGAAGGCTAAAACAGTCAGGAGGTTGGCTTAGAAGCAGCCACCCTTTAAAGAAAGCGTAATAGCTCACTGATCGAGTCGTCCTGCGCGGAAGATGTAACGGGGCTAAGCTATATACCGAAGCTGCGGATGCGTGCTTGCACGCATGGTAGGAGAGCGTTCCGTAAGCCTGCGAAGGTGCATTGTAAAGTGTGCTGGAGGTATCGGAAGTGCGAATGCTGACATGAGTAGCGATAAAGGGGGTGAAAGGCCCCCTCGCCGTAAGCCCAAGGTTTCCTACGCAACGTTCATCGGCGTAGGGTGAGTCGGCCCCTAAGGCGAGGCAGAAATGCGTAGCTGATGGGAAGCAGGTCAATATTCCTGCACCATTGTTAGATGCGATGGGGGGACGGATCGCGGAAGGTTGTCCGGGTGTTGGAAGTCCCGGTCGCTGCATTGGAGAAGGTGCTTAGGCAAATCCGGGCACGTAATTCAAGGGTGTGGCGCGAGCGGCTTTAAGCTGCGAAGCAATCGGAAGTGGTTCCAAGAAAAGCCTCTAAGCTTCAGTCTAACAGTGACCGTACCGCAAACCGACACAGGTGGGCGAGATGAGTATTCTAAGGCGCTTGAGAGAACTCGGGAGAAGGAACTCGGCAAATTGGTACCGTAACTTCGGGATAAGGTACGCCCTTGTAGCTTAACTGGCCTGCGCCAGAAGGGTGAAAGGGTTGCAATAAACTGGTGGCTGCGACTGTTTAATAAAAACACAGCACTCTGCAAACACGAAAGTGGACGTATAGGGTGTGACGCCTGCCCGGTGCCGGAAGATTAAATGATGGGGTGCAAGCTCTTGATTGAAGTCCCGGTAAACGGCGGCCGTAACTATAACGGTCCTAAGGTAGCGAAATTCCTTGTCGGGTAAGTTCCGACCTGCACGAATGGCGTAACGATGGCCACACTGTCTCCTCCCGAGACTCAGCGAAGTTGAAGTGTTTGTGATGATGCAATCTCCCCGCGGCTAGACGGAAAGACCCCATGAACCTTTACTGTAGCTTTGCATTGGACTTTGAACCGATCTGTGTAGGATAGGTGGGAGGCTATGAAACCGGAACGCTAGTTTCGGTGGAGCCGTCCTTGAAATACCACCCTGGTTTGTTTGAGGTTCTAACCTTGGCCCGTAATCCGGGTCGGGGACAGTGCATGGTAGGCAGTTTGACTGGGGCGGTCTCCTCCCAAAGTGTAACGGAGGAGTACGAAGGTACGCTAGGTACGGTCGGAAATCGTGCTGATAGTGCAATGGCATAAGCGTGCTTAACTGCGAGACCGACAAGTCGAGCAGGTGCGAAAGCAGGTCATAGTGATCCGGTGGTTCTGTATGGAAGGGCCATCGCTCAACGGATAAAAGGTACTCTGGGGATAACAGGCTGATACCGCCCAAGAGTTCATATCGACGGCGGTGTTTGGCACCTCGATGTCGGCTCATCTCATCCTGGGGCTGTAGCCGGTCCCAAGGGTATGGCTGTTCGCCATTTAAAGAGGTACGTGAGCTGGGTTTAAAACGTCGTGAGACAGTTTGGTCCCTATCTGCCGTGGGCGTTGGATATTTGAAGGGGGCTGCTCCTAGTACGAGAGGACCGGAGTGGACGAACCTCTGGTGTACCGGTTGTCACGCCAGTGGCATCGCCGGGTAGCTATGTTCGGAAGAGATAACCGCTGAAAGCATCTAAGCGGGAAACTCGCCTTAAGATGAGATATCCCCGGGGACGCCGATCCCCTTGAAGGGTCGTTCGAGACCAGGACGTTGATAGGTCGGGTGTGTACATGCAGTAATGCATTTAGCTAACCGATACTAATTGCCCGTACGGCTTGATCCTATAACAAGTGCGTTTTGCGATTCGCACAGGTTTGAGCGCGTAGTGCCACACAATCGCTGCCCAAGCGACATTACACCGAGCCCACCGCTCGATACTTCTTCCCAGATTGGCTGTGGCGCCCTGCGCGACACAGCAACAAGTCATGCCTGATGACCATAGCGAGTTGGTACCACCCCTTCCCATCCCGAACAGGACCGTGAAACGACTCCACGCCGATGATAGTGCGGATTGCCCGTGTGAAAGTAGGTAATCGTCAGGCTGTTCTATTGAAAAACCCCCGATAGCACACCGCTGTCGGGGGTTTTTGCTTTGCGCGGCGAATTTGCGTCGCAAGTCAGCTTCGAAACGACTAGTTGCTCCCCGCGAACCGCGCTCACCAGTTCTGCACCGGCGAGCGCCCATCCTGTTTACCGCGTGATCCCTTCCGCGAGATACCGCTCGGCGAGTCTTACCCAGTACGTCGTGCCGATGGGCAGCAATTCGTCGTTGAAATCGTAGCTGGCGTTATGCAGCATGCACGGACCAGCGCCATGGCCCGCATCGCGATGTCGGCCGTCCCCATTCCCGAGGAATGCATAGCAACCGGGTTTGGCCTGCAACATGAAGGCAAAGTCTTCGGCACCCATCGTCGGTTCTGTATGCGCTTCGACATTCTGCGCACCGGCGATTTCGCGCATTACCTCGACGGCGAAACGCGTTTCGTCGCTGCTGTTGATCGTCGGCGGGTAATTGCGATTGAACGTGACCGTGGCCGAGCAATCGAACGCGGACGCCGTCACTTCGGCCACTTTGGACATTCTCGATTCGATCAGATCTAGGGTTTCGGTCGTGAATGTGCGCACGGTGCCGGCGAGCCATGCATCGCTCGGGATCACGTTGACCGCGTCGCCCGCGTGGATTTGCGTGATCGAAAGCACGGCGGTATCGATCGGTTTCTTGTTTCGCGTGATGATGCTTTGCAGCGCGTTGCCGATCTGGATGGCAGCGAATACGGGATCGCAACCGTTATGCGGCATCGCCGCGTGCGCGCCGACGCCTTTCACATCGATGCGAAATTCGTTGCTCGACGCCATGATCGGACCTTCGGTTACCCCAAAGGTACCCGCCGGCATCCCCGGCCAATTGTGAATGCCGAACACCGCATCGACGGGAAATTGCTCGAATAGGCCGTCTTCGATCATGGCGCGAGCGCCCGCGCCACCTTCTTCCGCCGGCTGAAAAATGAACACGATCGTGCCGTCGAATTGACCGTGCATCGCCAAATAGCGAGCCGCGCCAAGCAGCATGGCCGTGTGCCCGTCGTGCCCGCAGGCGTGCATCTTTCCGGGTGCCTGCGATCGATGTTCGAACGTGTTGATCTCTTGAATGGGCAAGGCGTCCATGTCGGCCCGCAATCCGATCGAGCGTGTACCGGTTCCTCGCTGAAGCACGCCTACGACACCGGTCTTACCCAACCCGCGCCGGACCCGTAACCCCCATTTTTCGAGCGACTGAGCAACGAGTTCTGCGGTGCGCGTCTCTTCATAGCGCAACTCGGGATGGGCGTGGATGCTTCGTCGCAGCGATTGGATTTCGTCTCGCGCGGCCAGGACTTCAGGAATGAGTTTCATGATGCGTTCGACAGTGGGATGGGGTTCTAGAACTAAAATAGGCATAGGTATCGAACGATCCATTCTACGCTCAACGCCGTCACGACAATTTGGTAGGGGTTCCTGACGCGAACGTAATAGAATCACCGGCCTACCGCAGCACCCTCCCTTAACGGAACGCAGTGATGAATGCGCCCACCGAATTTGCCCGCGCTGTTTGCCCCCACGATTGTCCCGATACTTGCGTGATGCGGGTCACCGTCGCCGATGGCAAGGCCATCAAGGTCACAGGCGACCCCGATCACCCGCCTACTCAGGGCGTGCTCTGTACAAAAGTAAGCCGCTACGCCGAGCGGACCCACCATGCGCAGCGCTTGACCACGCCGCTGAAACGTATCGGCCGCAAGGGCGAGGGCCGTTTCGAGCCGATCAGCTGGGACGAGGCACTCGACCTCGCGGCGGGGCGGCTATCCGAAATCGTTAGCCGCGAGCCGCAGGCGCTCCTGCCATATAGCTACGCGGGCACCATGGGGCTCGTTCAAGGCGAAAGCATCGCACAGCGCTTCTTTCACAAGCTGGGCGCATCGCGGCTCGATCGCGCGATCTGTTCGGCCGCCGGCATGGCGGGACTCAAATATACCTATGGCGCGTCATTGGGGATGCATCTCGAATTCTTCGAGGAAAGCGAGCTGATCCTTATATGGGGTGCCAATCCCATCGCTTCGAGTCTGCATTTTTGGACGCGCGCCCAGGAGGCCAAGCGGCGCGGCGCCCGCCTTATCGCCATCGACCCATATCGCTCGCTGACGGCCGAAAAGTGTCATCAGCACATCGCGTTGCGTCCCGGTACCGACGGTGCGTTCGCGCTAGGAATGATGCACGTGCTGATCGCGGAGGATCTGGTCGATCACGAATACGTCGCCGCGCATACGGTGGGATTCGAGGCGCTGAAGGAACGTGCGTCCGCCTATTCGCCGGCGCGCGTCGCGCAAATTTGCGGCGTCGACGAACAAGAGCTCATCGAGCTTGCTCGGCTCTACGGCAAGACGCGTAAAGCGTCCATTCGTGTGAACTACGGTATGCAGCGAGTGCGCGGTGGAGGCAACGCCACGCGCGCGATCGCCTGTTTGCCGTCGTTGACCGGGGCTTGGCGCGACCGAGCCGGTGGCTTGTTGATGTCGACGTCGGGGTGGGTGCCCTTCGATAACGCGGCGTTGCAGCGTCCCGATTTGATGCCGGGTTGGCCCACGCAGTTGCCTCGCGTCATCAACATGAATGCGATCGGCGATGCGTTGCTTCATGAGGGAGACGCCTCATTCGGTCCGAAAATCGAGGCCCTGATCGTCTATAACTCGAATCCCGTCGCCGTGGCGCCGGATTCGGCACGCGTCGCCGCGGGCTTTGCACGCGAGGACTTGTTCACCATCGTTCTCGAGCACTTTCAGACGGATACCGCCGATTACGCGGACCTCGTGTTGCCCGCTACGACGCAGCTCGAGCATTTCGATGTTCACCGGGCATACGGCCATACCTATGTCATGGTCAATCAACCGGCGATCGAGCCGGTCGGCCAAGCGCGTCCGAACACCGAGATTTTCAGGGGACTCGCACGCCGCATGGGGCTCGACGACCCTGCGCTGTTCGAGAGCGACGAGGCAGTCGGGCGGGCAGCCCTGCGCTGGGACGATCCCACGCTCGAGGGCGTCGATTGGGCGAAGCTGAACGAAGAGGGTTGGGCCAAGCTGAAACTTCCCGATGCACCGTTCGCGGAAGGCGGCTTTAGAACGCCATCGGGCAAGTGCGAATTCGCCAGTTCGGTGCTGGCCGCCGAAGGCAAAGATCCGCTCCCGGATTACTTGCCGCCGTATGAGTCCCGTGACGGTTCGCCCGAGCTTGCAGCGCGCTATCCGCTCGCGATGATTTCGCCGCCCGCCCGCAATTTTCTGAACAGCACGTTCGTCAACGTCGACAGCCTGCGCGAAGTCGAGCGTGAGCCGCATCTGGACATTCATCCGACGGATGCGGCCGAACGCGGGATCCGCGACGGAGACGACGTTCGTATTCGAAACGACCGCGGCGCATTCGTCGCGCGCGCCCGCGTGACCGCTCGCGCGCGCGAGGGAGTCGTCGTCGGATTGTCGATTTGGTGGAAGAAGCTTGCACCGGATGGGTGCAATGCGAACCAAGTGACGAGCCAAGCGTTGACCGACCTCGGCGGCTCAGCGACCTTTTACGATTGCCTTGTCGAAGTAGAACGCCTTGATGTCTGAATGTTGCGCAAGCGGTTTTCTCGAAGTTCGAATTCGATATCTAATCCGGTTGTTTCGAGAGAGGCGACCGGCTAGGATTCATTTTTTAGCACGACCATTCGAAAAGTAAGGGAGACGCCGCATGGAAAAAGTTTGGTTGAAGTCGTACCCGCCCGGCGTCCCCGCCGAGATCGACCCGTCCGCTTATGCGTCGGTCGGTGAATTGTTGGAAGAAAGTTTCCGGCAATACCGCACGTCGCCGGCGTTTGCCTGTATGGGCAAGTCGATTACGTACGGCGAGCTCGACACGCTTTCGCACAAAGTCGCCGCATGGCTCCAGTCGAAGGGGCTCGCTCGCGGGGCGCGCGTCGCGATCATGATGCCGAATGTCCTGCAATATCCGGTCGTGCTGGCTGCCGTATTGCGCGCGGGCTATGTCGTAGTCAACGTCAATCCGCTTTACACGCCGCGCGAGCTCGAACATCAGCTCAAGGACAGCGGCGCCGAGGCCATCGTATTGCTCGAGAATTTCGCGGTAACGCTGCAAGCCGTCGTGCGCAGCACCGCGATCAAGCATGTGGTCGTCGCGTCGATGGGCGACTTGATGGGCGCCAAGGGTTTGATCGTCAACTTCGTGGTCCGGCGCGTGAAGAAGATGGTGCCGGCTTGGAGTCTTCCCGGTCACGTCAAATTCAACGATATCGTCGCAGAGGGCGGCCGTTTGTCTTTCACGGCGGCCGAATTGACGCGAAACGACGTCGCATTCCTTCAGTACACCGGCGGTACGACAGGCGTCGCGAAAGGCGCGACGCTGACTCACGGCAATATCGTCGCGAACGTCCTGCAATCCGCGGCATGGCATGAGCCGGCCCACGCGCTGCATGCCGACGTTAAGCAAATCGTCAATGTCATTGCCCTCCCGCTTTATCACATCTATGCGCTTACGGTTTGCGCATTGCTGACCATTCGCACGGGGGGCCTCGGCGTGTTGATCCCCAATCCGCGCGACATCGGCGGCATGATCAAGCAGCTTCAAGGCTACGCGATCAATACGTTCCCGGCGGTCAATACCCTGTACAACGCGATGCTCAACCATCCGGACTTCGGCAAGCTCGATTTTTCGAAGCTGCTGGTGGCCAATGCCGGCGGGATGGCGTTGCAAGAAGCGGTGGCCAAGCGTTGGTACGAGCGCACGCATGTGCCCGTGATCGAAGGGTACGGTTTGTCGGAAACCTCGCCGAGCGCGTGCTGCAATCCCGTCACGGCAACGGAGTTCAGCGGCACGATCGGCTTGCCGATCCCCTCGACCGAACTTTCGATTCGCGACGACGACGGCAACGAAATGCCCATCGGTCAGCCCGGCGAAATCTGCATCCGCGGTCCGCAGGTGATGGCCGGCTATTGGAATCGCCCGGACGAAACGGCCAAGGTGATGACGGCCGACGGCTTCTTCAAAACGGGCGACGTCGGCATCATGGACGAGCGCGGGTATTTCAAGATCATCGATCGCAAGAAGGACATGATTCTCGTCTCGGGATTCAACGTCTATCCGAACGAAATCGAAGACGTCGTGGCCAAGCATCCGGGCGTGCTGGAAGTCGCCGCCGTGGGCGTGCCCGACGAGCACTCGGGGGAGGCGGTCAAGCTCGTCATCGTGAAACGGGACCCCGCGCTCACGCAGGCCGATGTCGTCGCGTTTTGCAAGGAGCAGCTGACGGGCTATAAGCGGCCGAAGATCGTCGAGTTCCGCACCGAACTGCCTAAGACGAACGTCGGCAAGATCTTGCGCCGCGAATTGCGCGATGCCCCCGTGGCTCGCCCGGCCGCGGCGGTGGCTCAAGAACGTAGCGCGTAGGTGCCGCGGCGCGGCAAAAGCGCCCATGCTATATGCATTGCGCAACATCGTCTAAAATGCACGATTGACTGCGGTTTTGCTCTGAACTAATCATTTGCCATCTCGTTGGCACGAGCAACCGCAGGAAGGTGCCGCAGGGCGTGCCTCTCCCGGCCGCCCGATTGCTGCACCGCATGGAGAGTGCAATGACGTTGGACGAGTTGATCACCGAGTTTGACCGTGGGCTGCGTTCTATCGCGGGCGTGAGCCGTATGAGCCGGCCTGTTCCGCAGCCCCCATCCGAGCCGCTCGATACGGCCGCCGCTCCGGCGCCCGAAATGACCCTCGCCGAACGCGCGCATTCGGCAGGACTCATGCGCGTGAACCACGTCGGGGAAATTTGCGCGCAGGCGCTGTATCAGGCGCAGAAACTCGCCACGCGTACCCCCACGCTGAAAACGGCGTTCGAGCACGCGGCCCAAGAGGAAGAAGACCACCTCGCATGGACGGCGTCGCGACTGCGCGAACTCGATTCGCGTCCCAGTCTGCTCAATCCTCTTTGGTATACGGGGGCGCTTGCGATCGGTTTCGCGGCCGGATGCTTCGGCGACAAGGCGAGCTTGGGTTTCATGGCCGAAACCGAACGCCAGGTCGAACGGCACTTGGAGGGGCATTTGAGCACGTTGCCCGAAGGCGATCGCCATTCGCGCGCGATCGTCTCGCAAATGCGCGACGACGAACGTTCGCACGGTCAATCGGCCACGGACGCCGGCGGTGTGGAACTGCCGATGCCGGTGCGGTCATTGATGCGCGCCGCGTCCAAAGTCATGACGCAAACGGCTTACTATATTTAACCGCGCAGTGGGAGCGGCGCGCTCGCGCCGCTCGTCGATTCAACCCGATCCAATCCGCTTTCTCATCCCGCCCTTGATCGCACCGAGTGCTTGCCGCGCCGGTGTGCGCCGCGAGCTTTTCACGTATCACATTCACAAAATGCAGTAGTTCATTCTTTTATAACGTTTTTCGGTTTCTCACCTTGCATGAAGGGCCTCACGTAAGTCCTTGTTCTTACAAACAAAATTCACCGAAAAAACGGCTTTCTCCCTTGACCGCCTTGGGGCCTTACTCTAAAGTGGGAGACAGTGTGAGAAAGTGTATTTTTGTGGATTGTTCGGATCATTCCGGACCGTTTTCGAGGGATGGGGCGTAGGGCTCCGAAGGGGAGAGAAGGGTGTTTCAAGGGGCGTCGGCGCTGACGCTCGATGCGAAGGGGCGGATGTCCGTGCCCTCTCGGTATCGCGAGGCGCTGCAAGGCGAGGCACAAGGACGGGTGACGCTCACGAAGCACCCGGACGGCTGCCTATTGCTGTTCCCCCGTCCCGAATGGGAAATCTTCCGCACCAAGATCGCTGCGTTGCCGATGGATGCACATTGGTGGCGGCGCATTTTTCTCGGTAACGCCTCCGACGTCGATCTCGATAGCGCGGGACGCATTCTCGTCTCGCCGGAATTGCGCATGGCCGCAGGGCTGGAAAAGGAAATCATGTTGCTCGGCATGGGAAGCCACTTCGAACTGTGGGATGCGCAGACCTACGCCGCCAAGGAACAGGCGGCCATGGCGCAAGGGATGCCCGACGCGCTGAAGAATTTCACGTTTTGATCGCGGGTTGAAATAGGGCGCTGCGATGGGAAACGAATTGCAGCATCGCACGGTGCTGCTGGAAGAAGCGGTGGATGCGTTGGTTACGCGCGTGGACGGCGTCTATGTGGACGGTACGTTCGGTCGCGGTGGCCATAGCCGGGCGGTGCTCGCGAAATTGGGCGAGGCCGGGCGGCTCATCGCATTCGACAAGGATCCGCAAGCGATCGCGACGGCACGCGCGATCGGCGATCCGCGTTTCGAAATCGTGCACGAAAGTTTTGCGTCGTTGGCGCCGGCGCTGGCGACGCGAGGTATCGAGCGTGTCGCCGGCGTATTGCTGGACCTGGGGGTATCGTCGCCGCAATTGGACGATCCCGCGCGCGGCTTCAGCTTCCGCGCGGACGGTCCGCTCGATATGCGGATGGACCCGACGCGCGGCGAGTCCGCAGCCGAGTGGCTCGCGCGGGCGAGCCAGCAGGAACTGACGGAGGTCATTCGAGATTATGGGGAAGAACGGTTTGCTGTTCAGATTGCAAAGGCGCTTGTTGCTCGCCGGGCAGAGTCCGACCGTCTTGGGCCTCTCTCAACCACGGGCGAGCTTGCCGAAATCGTGGCTCGCGCAGTCAAGACCCGTGAGAAGGGCAAGGATCCGGCCACCCGCACCTTTCAGGCTATACGGATTCACGTCAATCAAGAGCTTGCGGAGCTGCAAGTCGTTTTAGAGGCGGCGTTCGCGTCGTTGGAGCAAGGGGGGCGGCTGGTGGTGATCAGCTTTCATTCGCTCGAAGATCGAATCGTGAAGCGATTCATGCAGGCTCATGCGAGTGGGCCTGCGATCGACCGTCGCTTGCCGATTCGCGCTGTCGATCTACCCGCCGCTCCGTTGAAAATCATCGGCCGCGTGTTCGCCGGCGCCGCCGAACTCGAGGCTAATCCGCGTGCCCGCTCGGCGGTCATGCGCGTCGCGGAGCGCGTCGCGCCATGAGCCGCCTCAATATTTTTCTGCTCATCGTCGTTCTTGGTTGCGCACTTTCCGTCGTCAATGCCACGAACCAGCAGCGGCAGCTGTTCGTGCAGCTCGAGCGCGCCCAATCGGAAGAGCATCAATTGCAGCAGGACTACGCGCAGCTCCAATATCAGCAAAGCGCGCTCTCCAAGACCTCGCGTATCGAGCAACTCGCCACCGACACGTTGAAGATGCAGCCCGCCTCGACAGGCGAAACGCAATTCTTGACGCTCGCACCCGGTGCGAACCAAGCGGAGAATGCGCCGATCCCGACGCTCCCTGCCAGCGCGCCGCTGTCGAACACGCGCGCGGGTAACGCCGCGGGCCGGGCCGCCCATCGAGGAGGCGCGCGATGAAACACGCGGCCAAGACGAAGGGCGTCACGTTTTCCTCGAGCCCGGTGCTTTCGGTGCGTTTGCCGATGTGGCGCTCGAAGCTCGTCGTCTTCTTGCTGTTCACGGCTTTCGTGGCGCTCGCGGCGCGCGCGTTTTGGATTCAAGGTCCCGGCAACGCTTTCTATCAGAAGCAAGGCGAAAGCCGTTACGAGCGAACGATCGAGCTGGCCGCTACGCGCGGCAAGATCGTCGATCGCAATGGCCTCGTCCTCGCCACGAGTTTGCCCGTGCGCGCCATTTGGGCGATTCCCGAGTCGGTGCCGGACGATCTCGATCAGTCCAAACTTGCCGCACTCGGCGGTTTGCTCGGCATGACGCAAAAGGAGTTGCGCGCGAAGTTCTCCGAAGACAAGACGTTCGTCTACGTGAAGCGTCAAGTGCCCGTCGATGTCGCCGCCAAGGTCGAGGCCCTGAAGATTCCCGGTATCTATCAGCGTACCGAGTACAAGCGCTTTTATCCCGAAGGCGAAATCACGGCTCACTTGGTCGGGTTCACGAACATCGAGGACGAGGGCCAGGAAGGGGTAGAGCTCTCCGATCAGAAGCTGCTCTCCGGTACGCCCGGGATGCGCCGCGTCATCAAGGACCGGATGGGCCACATCATTGAGGACGTCGACGAGCAAGTCGTGCCGCATGACGGCAAAGACGTCGAACTGTCGATCGACAGCAAGATTCAGTACATCGCATATTCGGATCTGAAGGCGGCCGTCGAGAAGACGAAGGCGAAGGCCGGCGCGGCAATGGTCATCGATGTGCGTACGGGGAACGTGCTCGCGCTCGTCAACTACCCGACCTACAACCCCAACGACCGCTCGCACTTGACCGGCGAGCAACTGCGCAACCGCGCGCTCACCGACGTGTTCGAGCCGGGCTCGATCATGAAGCCGTTTACGGTGTCGCTCGCGCTCGATTTGCATCGGGTGACGCCGAACACGCTCGTCGATACAGGTAACGGCCGCTTCGTCCTCGATGGCGCGCCGATCACCGACGATAGCGCTAACGGTGTGCTGACGATCGGCGGCGTGCTCCAAAAGTCGAGCAACATCGGGGCGACGAAGATTGCGATGACGCTCAAGCCCGAAGAGATGTGGAATATGTATACAAGCATCGGGCTCGGGCAAGCGCCGAAGGTGGGTTTTCCCGGCGCGGCTGCCGGCCGGTTGCGGCCTTGGAAGAGTTGGCGCCGTATCGAGCAGGCGACGATGTCGTACGGCTACGGGCTGTCGGTCTCGCTGTTCCAGCTCGCGCGCGCCTATACGGCGATCGCGCACGACGGTCAGATCATGCCCGTATCGATTTTTAAGACGGACCCGAGCCAAGTCGTGACGGGCCCGCAGATTTTCTCGCCGACGACGGCGCGCGAAGTGCGCACGATGCTCGAGTCGGTCGTGACGGCGGCGGGTACGTCGCCCGAGGCGGCCGTGCCCGGATATCGCGTCGGCGGCAAGAGCGGCACCGCCTACGTGCATTCCGGACGCGGCTATGACCGCTCGAAGTACCGCGCTTCGTTCGTCGGGATGGCGCCGATGCCGAACCCGCGCATCGTCGTCGCCGTCTCGATCGATCAGCCCACTGCTGGCAGCCACTTCGGCGGCTACGTGTCCGGCCCCGTATTTTCCGGCATCGTCGGCGATACGCTGCGCGCGCTGAACGTGCCGCCCGACATGCCGGTCAAGCAATTGGTCGTCTTGGGCGATCCGGTCAACGTCAAAGCCAAGGACGAGACCCCTGCCGCGCCTAAAGGGCGTATTGCGGGGTTCGCGCCGGCCCGTCCGATGACGGTGTCGGCTGCAACACATGCTCACCCGGGAGTCGTTCGATGAGTGCGCCCGAGAACCAGGACGCCATGCACCGGGACATCGCCGATGCGCTCGACTGGCTGCGCGCGCACGCGGCAGCCGGCGCTCAACTGCATGCCGACACGCGTACGCTCGCGGCCGGCGACGTATTCTTCGCGTACGCCGTGGACGGCGCCGACAGCCGCGCGCACATCGCGAGCGCTTTGGAGCGCGGCGCGGCGGCGGTGCTGTTTCAGCCCGAAGGCTTTTCGGGGCATGTCGATGCCGCGCGTGCACGCGCGGTGCCGCACCTCGATCGTCTGGCCGGCGAGATCGCCAGCCACTGGTATGGCGCGCCGAGCGAGTCGATGCGTACGATCGGCGTGACGGGCACCAACGGCAAGACCTCGTGCTCGCAATGGATCGCCGCGGCGTTGACCGCGCTCGGCGAACCGTGCGCCGTGATCGGCACGCTCGGAACCGGCATGTGGGGGCATCTCGTTCACACCGGCTTCACGACGCCCGATGCGCCCCAGATGCAGCGATCGCTCGCGCAATTGGCGGCGGCGGGTGCGCGTGCCGTTTCGATGGAGGTGTCGTCGCACGCGCTGCATCAAGGCCGCGTCAACGGCACGGCCTTCGATATCGCGGTGTTCACCAATCTCACGCAAGATCACCTCGACTATCACCATACCTTTGAAGCCTACGAGGCGGCTAAGGCGAAACTGTTCGATTGGCCCACGCTGAAGGCGGCGGTCATCAATCGCGACGATGCTGCGGGGCGCCGGCTGATCGAGCGGACGCAGCCGCGTATGCCGACGATCGTCTACGGTATCGGCGCGACGAGCGACGCGCCGAGCGCGCATGCCGCCCTGGTGGCGACGAACGTGCGCGCCACCGCAACGGGCACGGCGTTCCATCTGTCGTCGGATTGGGGCTCGGCCGAAGTCGAAGTGGGCACGCTCGGCGAATTCAACGTCAGCAATCTGCTTGGCGTGCTCGGCGCATTGCTCGCCGCCGACGTTCCGCTCAGCGACGCGTTGGCGCAGCTTGCCAAGCTCGAGCCGGTCAACGGCCGCATGCAGCGCCTAGGCGGGCGGATCGCCAACGACGAGCCGCTTGTCGTCGTCGACTATGCGCATACGCCCGACGCGCTCGAAAAGACGCTCGCCGCGTTGCGCCCGATGGCGCAAGCGCGTGGCGGGCAGCTCGTCTGCATGTTCGGTTGCGGCGGCGATCGCGATGCGACCAAGCGGCCACTGATGGGCGCGATCGCGCAGCGGCTCGCGGATGCCGTCGTCGTCACGAGCGACAACCCGCGCAGCGAAGATCCGGCATCGATCATCGACCAGATCGTCGCGGGCATGACGCAGCCGGACCAAGCGCGCCGCATCGAGGATCGCGCGAACGCCATTTTGCAAGCGGTGCGCGGCGCGGCCCGCGAGGATGTCGTGCTGCTGGCCGGCAAGGGCCACGAAGCCACTCAGGAAATCATGGGCAAAAAGCGGGTTTTTTCGGATCAGGATCACGCCCGTCTGGCATTGGCGGCGCGCGCGACGCATCCGCGCGGAGGCGAGCAATGACGATGCTTTCGCTGAACGAAGCCGCGCAGCTTATCCCGGGAGCGACCGTCCACGGCGACGGTGCAACCGTCTTCGAGCGGATCGGTACCGATAGCCGCACGACGGGACCGGGCGAGCTGTTCGTCGCGCTCAAGGGCGACCGTTTCGATGCCCACGACTTTTTGTCGGACGTTCGCGCACGAGGCGCGAGCGCGGTGCTTGCCTCCCGGTTGCCCGACGATTGGCAGGGGCCGGCGCTGCTCGTGCCCGATACGCGCGCGGCGCTCGGCGCGCTGGCACGCGGCTGGCGCCGCCGCTTCCCGCTGCCGCTCGTCGCCGTGACGGGCAGCAACGGCAAGACGACCGTCAAAGAGATGATCGCGTCGATCTTCGCGCAGGCGGTCGGCGAATCGGCGCGGCTGGCCACGGCCGGCAACTTCAATAACGATGTGGGACTGCCGCTGACGTTGCTGCGCTTGAACGCGGCGCATCGGCTGGCGGTCATCGAAGTGGGTATGAATCACCCTGGCGAAACCGATCTGCTCGCGAAGATCGTGCTGCCGACGGTCGCCCTCGTGAACAACGCGCAGCGCGAGCACCAGGAATTCATGGCGACGGTCGAAGCCGTCGCGCTCGAGCACGCAAGCGTGATCCACGCGCTGCCGGCCGACGGTGTCGCCGTGTTCCCGGCCGACGACGCCTACTCCGCGATCTGGCGCATCGCCGCGACGGGGAACCGAATCGTCGACTTCGCGCTCGAAGACGCTTCGCGGAGCGAGGCTGTCTCGGCTACGGTGGTGACCGGCGTGCTCGAAGGCAACCGTTTGCGTGCCCGTACGCCGGCGGGCAGCTTCGAGGCGACGCTCAACGTACTCGGCGAGCACAACGCGCGCAACGCATTGGCGGCTACGGCCGCGGCCGTGGCCGCGAACGTGCCGCTCGATGCGATCGTGCACGGCCTCGAAGCGTTCTCGGCGGTCAAGGGCAGGCTGCAAACGAAGCGCGCGGTCGCGGGGCCGCTTGCGGGCGCGACCGTCATCGACGACACCTACAACGCGAATCCCGATTCGATGCGCGCGGCGATCGACGTGCTGGCCGCATGCGCCGCGCCGCGTGTGCTCGTGATGGGCGACATGGGTGAAGTGGGCGACAACGGTGCTCAATTCCATCGCGAAGTCGGCGCGTATGCGCGCGAACGCGGTATCGATGCGCTCGCCACCCTCGGCGACGCCACGCGCGAATCGTGCGGGGCGTTCGATGCGGCGGCGCAAGGCGCGGGCCACGGCGCCGCCCGTCATTTCGACGACGTGACGGCACTCGTCGAGTACTTGCTGCAAGCGGGTTTTGGATCGAGCGCGACGCTGCTCGTGAAGGGCTCGCGTTTTATGCGAATGGAGCGCGTCGTCGAGGCGCTCACCGTTCAACCGTCACCCCTCGTGCCGGGCGCTGCGCCCGGTGCGCATTGAAAGAGAAGGACAAGCATGCTGCTGGTGCTGGCGCAATGGTTGCAAAACGACGCAAGTTTCTTGCGCGTTTTCAGCTATCTGACGTTTCGCGCGGTGATGGCGACCATCACCGCGCTCGTGATTGGGCTCGTTTGCGGGCCGTGGGTGATCCGCAAGTTGACGGAAATGAAGGTGGGGCAGGCCGTCCGCACCGACGGACCGAAGACGCACCTCGTCAAATCGGGCACGCCGACGATGGGCGGCGTGCTGATTCTGATCGGCATCGCCGTTTCGACGCTGCTGTGGGCCGATCTGACCAATCGCTTCATTTGGATCGTGATCCTTGTGACGTTCGGCTTCGGCGTGATCGGTTGGGTCGACGATTATCGCAAGGTCGTCTACAAGGACCCGCGCGGCATGTCGTCGCGGGAAAAGTATTTCTGGCAGTCGGTGATCGGCCTGTTCGCCGCGGTCTATCTCGCTTTCAGCGTGTCCGAGGCGAGCAACGTGCGCGTGTTCGATCTGTTCATGGCGTGGGTGCGCAGCGGTTTGTCGATGGGGCTGCCCGCGCGTGCAGACTTGATGCTGCCGTTCTTGAAATCGATCAGCTATCCGCTCGGCGTTTGGGGCTTCATCGCGCTGACTTACCTCGTCATCGTCGGCGCGAGCAATGCGGTCAACCTGACCGACGGCCTGGACGGCCTCGTGATCATGCCCGTCGTGCTTGTCGGTGCGTCGCTCGGCGTGTTCGCCTATGTGATGGGCAGTTCGGTCTATTCGAAGTACCTGCTCTTTCCGCATATTCCCGGCGCGGGCGAGCTCTTGATCTTCTGCTCGGCAATGGGCGGGGCCGGGCTCGCATTCCTTTGGTATAACACGCACCCCGCGCAGGTGTTCATGGGCGACGTAGGCGCGCTCGCGCTCGGCGGCGCGCTGGGCACGATCGCCGTGATCGTCCGGCAAGAGATCGTGCTGTTCATTATGGGTGGCATTTTCGTGGCCGAGACGCTGTCGGTCATGCTGCAAGTGGTGTGGTTCAAGTACACGAAGAAACGCTACGGCGAAGGGCGGCGCATCTTCAAGATGGCGCCGCTGCATCACCACTTCGAGTTGTCGGGCTGGAAAGAGACGCAGGTCGTCGTTCGGTTCTGGATCATCACGTTGATGCTCTGCCTGTTCGGGCTATCGACGTTGAAGCTGCGCTAACGCCCGCGCGGCGAATGTAAAGGAAAAGGGAAAGCAAGCGATGTTCGGTGAGATGTTTCGCGATCGGCAAAGGCCGACGGTACTCGTGCTGGGGCTCGGTGAGTCGGGCCTTGCGATGGCGCGCTGGTGTTCGCGCCAGGGGTGCCGTTTGCGCGTCGCCGATACGCGCGAGGCGCCGCCGAATCTGCCGGCGCTGGCACAGCACGACATCGACGCTCAATTCGTCGGCGGCGCTTTTTCGCCTGCGCTGCTCGATGACGGGATCGAACTCGTCGCCGTGAGCCCGGGACTGTCGCCGCTGGCTCAGGACCTCGCCCCGCTCATCGCGAGCGCGCGCGAACGCGGTATTCCGGTATGGGGCGAGCTCGAATTTTTCGCGCAGGCGCTCGCGCATCTGGGCGAGTCCGGCTACGCGCCGAAGGTCGTCGCGATCACCGGCACGAACGGCAAGACGACCACGACGAGCATGACGGGGCTGCTGTGCGAACGGGCCGGGAAGAAGGTGGCCGTTGCCGGCAACATCAGCCCGTCGCTGCTCGACCGTTTGATGGATGCGATCGACGCGGCGGCCTTGCCCGACGTTTGGGTGCTCGAGCTCTCGAGCTTCCAACTGGAAACCGCGCATTCGTTCGCGCCCGATGCGGCGACGGTGCTCAACATCACGCAAGATCATCTCGACTGGCACGGCGGACTCGACGCCTATGCCGCCGCGAAAGGACGTATTTTCGGACCCGATACGGTGCGCGTGCTGAATCGAGACGACGCACGGACGATGGCGTTCGCGCCGCGCCCCGATTCGACCGGACAAGCGCAACCGCAGCCGCCGTGCATCACGTTCGGCTTGAACGAGCCCGCTCGTTTGGGCGACTACGGACTCGTGCTCGAAAACGGCATCAATTGGCTCGCGCAAGCGCGCGAGCGCGAGCCGTTGGACGAAACGACGAGTCCGCGCCGACGCAAGCAAGAGGCGGCCGCGCCCGCGGATCTCGCGATGACGCGCCTCATGCCTGCCGACGCGTTGCGCGTGCGCGGCTTGCACAATGCCGCCAACGCGCTGGCCGCGTTTGCGCTGGCGCGCGCGATCGGCCTGCCGGCCGCGCCGCTGCTGCACGCATTGCGCGAATATCGCGGCGAGCCGCATCGCGTCGAGTTGATCGCGTCGATCGACGGAATCGATTTCGTCGACGACAGCAAGGGCACGAATGTCGGCGCGACCGTCGCCGCACTGGACGGACTGGCGCAGCGCGTCGTGCTGATCGCCGGGGGCGACGGCAAGGGACAGGATTTCGGGCCGCTCGCGCGACCGGTGGCGCGTTGGTGCCGTGCCGTCATGCTGATCGGACGCGACGCGCCGCATATTCGCGAAGCGCTAGCCGAGACGGGCGTCGCGCTCGCCGAGCATCCCACGCTCGAGGCGGCGACGCACGCGGCCTGTGGGCTCGCCGAACCGGGCGATGCCGTACTGCTTTCGCCGGCCTGCGCAAGCCTCGATATGTTCACCAACTATGCGCATCGCGCGGCCGTGTTCCGTGACACGGTCGAGGAAATTGCAGCGCAGCGGGGGACCATGCTATGAGCTGGCTCGATCGCTTCGGCTCCGGTCTCGGAGGACAACGCGATACGGCGGACGGCGCCAAACCGGCGAAGTTCGCCGCCGCCGTATCGCCCATGGGCGGGCTCGCTAGCGTGGTCAGCGGCATGCGGCCGGTGCGCTCGCGCATGCTCGATTACGATCACGCGCTGCTGTGGGTCGTCATCGCGCTCCTTGGGCTCGGCGTCGTGATGGTCTACTCGGCCTCGATCGCGATGCCCGATTCGCCGAAGTACGCGGCCTATCACACCTATGCATTCTTGATGCGCCATGTGATTTCGCTGGCGCTCGCCTCGGTGATCGCGATCATTACGTTCAAGATTCCGATCTCGGTCTGGGACAAGTACGCGCCCAAGCTTTTCTTGCTCGCGCTCGCGGCGCTCGTGATCGTGCTCATTCCGCACATCGGCAAGGGCGTGAACGGCGCACGGCGTTGGATTCCGCTTGGCCTGATGAACATGCAGCCGTCGGAAATCATGAAGCTCGCCGTCACGATCTACGCGGCGAACTACACGGTGCGCAAGCAAGAGCACATGCACAGTTTTGCCAAGGGCTTCTTGCCGATGGGCTTCGCCGTCGGCGTCGTCGGCGCGCTGCTGCTGCTCGAGCCCGACATGGGCGCCTTCATGGTCGTCGCCGCGATCGCGATGGGCGTGCTCTTTCTCGGCGGCGTGAACGGCAAGCTGTTCGGCGGTCTCGTCGCGACGGCCGTGGGGACGTTCTCGATTCTGGTGTGGGCGTCTCCGTGGCGCCGCGAGCGGATCTTCGCCTACCTCGACCCGTGGGACGATCGCTACGCGCAAGGCAAGGCCTATCAATTGACGCACTCGCTGATCGCATTCGGCCGCGGCGAGTGGTTCGGCGTCGGTCTGGGCGGCAGCGTCGAAAAACTCAACTATCTGCCCGAGGCGCACACCGACTTCATTCTCGCCGTGATCGGCGAGGAATTCGGATTCATCGGCGTGCTGGTTGTCATCTTGCTGTTCTATTGGATCGTGCGCCGCGCGTTCGAGATCGGCAGGCAGGCGCTCGCGCTCGACCGCACCTTCGCAGGGCTGATGGCCAAGGGCATCGGCATATGGTTCGGCGCCCAAACGTTCATCAATATGGGCGTGAATCTCGGCCTGCTGCCGACGAAGGGGCTCACGCTGCCGCTCGTCAGCTACGGCGGCTCGGGTATCGTGCTCAACTGTGTCGCGCTGGCGGTGTTGATGCGGGTGGACTACGAGAACCGCGTCCTGATGCGTGGGGGGAAGGTATGAGCACCACGCCGCAACACACGCTATTGGTCATGGCCGGCGGCACCGGGGGACACGTGTTCCCGGGGCTCGCGGTGGCTCACCGTATGCGCGCATGGGGCTGGCGCGTGGTTTGGCTCGGCAATCCGACCGGCATGGAAGCGTCGCTCGTGCCGAAACACGGCGTGCCGATCGAGTACGTTCGCTTCGGCGGGCTGCGCGGCAAAGGGCTCAAGACCAAGTTGATGCTGCCTTTGAACTTGCTGCGCGCATGTCTAGAAAGCGCTCGCGTGCTGAAGCGCGTCAAGCCCGATGTCGTACTCGGGATGGGCGGCTACATCACGTTCCCGGCCGGCGTCATGACGGCGCTGACCGGCCGTCCGCTCGTACTGCACGAACAGAATTCCGTCGCGGGGCTTGCCAACAAGGTGCTCGCGAAGCTCGCGCGTCGCGTGCTCGTTGCGTTCCCCGACACGCTGCCCGGGGCCGAATGGACCGGCAACCCGTTGCGCGACGAGCTTTGCCATGCACAAGAGCCCAAGGCGCGCTATGCGAGCCGCACCGGTCCGCTGCGTGTGCTTATCGTCGGCGGCAGCTTGGGCGCCGCGGCACTGAACGAGTGCGTGCCGCGCGCGCTGGCGCTGCTTGCGCCGAACGAGCGCCCGCACGTCATCCATCAAGCCGGTGCGAAGCATATCGACGCGTTGCAGGCGAACTACGCGCAAGCCGGCTTCGAACCCGGCGAGGCGCTGCGTCTCGTGCCGTTCATCGACGACATGGCCGCGGCATACGGCGAAGCCGACCTCGTGATCTGCCGCTCCGGCGCGATGACGGTGGCCGAGGTGGCCGCCGTGGGCGTGGCGGCATTGTTCGTGCCGTTCCCGTATGCGGTGGACGACCATCAAAGCACGAACGCCCAATTCTTAGCTTCGCAAAATGCGGCCGTCCTGGTGCAGCAACGCGACTTGTCGCCGGAAAACCTGGCGGAGTGGCTGCGCAGCCAGACGCGCGAGACGCTCGCCGAGATGGCCGAGCGCGCGCGCTTGCTCGCCAAGCCCGAAGCTACCGATCGCGTCGCGCAGGTATGCGCGGCGGTGGCGCTCGCGCGCCAAGAAGGAAAGTCATGAAACACATCGTCAAACATATTCACTTCGTCGGGATCGGCGGCGCCGGCATGAGCGGGATCGCCGAGGTGCTCGTCACGCTCGGCTATCGCGTCAGCGGGTCGGACCTGGCTCGTAGCGCCTCGACCGACCGCCTCGCATCGCTCGGCGCACGCATCGAGATCGGGCACGACGCCGAGCACATCGGCGACGCCGACGCCGTCGTAGTCTCCACGGCCGTACGTAGCGACAACCCCGAGGTCTTGGCAGCGCGCCGCAAGCGCGTGCCGATCGTGCCGCGCGCCGTGATGCTGGCGGAACTGATGCGTTTGAAGCAGGGCATCGCGATCGCCGGGACGCACGGCAAGACCACGACGACGAGTCTCGTGGCGAGCGTGCTCGCGGCGGGCGGGCTCGATCCGACGTTCGTGATCGGCGGGCGGCTGACGAGCGCGGGCGTCAATGCGCGCCTGGGCACGGGCGACTTCATCGTCGCCGAGGCCGACGAATCGGACGCCTCGTTCCTGAATCTGTTGCCCGTGATCGAAGTCGTCACGAACATCGACGAAGATCACATGGACACCTACGGGCACGACTTCGCCCGGCTCAAGCAGGCGTTCATCGAATTCACGCATCGGTTGCCGTTCTACGGTATCGCCGTGCTGTGCGTCGATTGCACGAACGTGCGCGAGATTCTGCCGTTTGTCTCGAAGCCGGTGATTCGTTACGGCTTCGCGCCCGATGCGCAAGTGCGTGCGATCAACGTGTTCGCGCGCGAGGGCAAGATGCATTTCACGGCGGTGCGCGAAGGCGCGACGCCGATCGACATCGTGTTGAACATGCCGGGCACGCACAACGTGCAAAACGCGCTGGCTGCGATTGCGATCGCCACCGAACTCGAGATCGCCGATGCCGACATTCAACGGGCGTTGGCCGAGTTCACCGGTGTCGGACGGCGGTTCCAGCGCTACGGCCAGATGCGCGCGGCGGAAGGCGGAACGTACACGCTGATCGATGACTACGGTCATCACCCGGTAGAGATGGCGGCGACGATCGCCGCCGCGCGCGGGGCGTTCCCAGGTCAAAGGCTCGTGCTTGCGTTCCAGCCGCATCGATATACGCGCACGCGCGATTGCTTCGAAGATTTCGTCGGCGTGCTATCGAGCGTCGACGCGCTCGTGCTGACGGAAGTGTATGCTGCCGGCGAATCGCCGATCGTTGCCGCCGACGGCAATGCGCTCGCACGCGCCGTTCGTGCGACGGGCAAGGTGGATCCGGTATTCGTCGCGACGGTCGAAGAGGTGCCGGCGGCGCTGTCGACGCTCGTGCGTGACGGCGACGTGGTGATCACGATGGGCGCGGGCTCGATCGGCACGGTGCCGGGACGCCTCGCAAACGAACTCAAGGTTAGGGATTAAAGGTCAGAGATGAGTAGCATCGATCCGAAACGTTTCGGCAAAGTGGCCGTCTTGCTCGGTGGGCAATCCGCCGAGCGCGAGGTGTCGCTCAAGTCGGGCTCGCTCGTGCTCAAGGCATTGCGCGACGCCGGTGTCGACGCCCACCCGTTCGATCCTGCCGAGCGGCCGCTGTCGGCGCTCAAGGACGAGGGCTTCGCGCGCGCGTTCATCGCGCTGCACGGCGGCTACGGCGAGAACGGCCAAATCCAGGGCGCACTCGACTTTTACGGTATCCGTTATACGGGCCCCGGCGTGCTCGGGTCTGCACTCGGCCTCGACAAATTCCGTACGAAGCTCGTCTGGCAGCAACTCGGCGTGCCCACGCCGCCGTTCGAGGCAGTGATGCGCGGCGACGACTACGCCGCGCGCGCAGCCGACATCGTCGCCAAGCTCGGCTTGCCGCTGTTCGTGAAGCCCGCGAGCGAGGGTTCGAGCGTCGCCGTCACGAAAGTGAAAACGGCCGAAGCACTGCCGGCCGCGCTTGAGGAAGCGGCGAAATTCGACAAGATCGTCGTCGTCGAAAAGAGCATCGAGGGCGGCGGCGAGTACACCGCATGCATCGCGGGCGATCTCGATTTGCCGATCATCAAGATCGTGCCGGCCGGCGAGTTCTACGACTACCACGCGAAGTACATCGCGGACGACACGCAGTACCTGATTCCCTGCGGCCTTCCCGCCGACGAAGAGAAGCGCTTGAAGGCGGTGTCGCGCCGTGCGTTCGAGGTGCTCGGCTGCACCGACTGGGGCCGGGCCGATTTCATGCTCGATGCGAACGGCAACGCCTACTTTCTCGAGGTGAATACGGCGCCGGGCATGACCGATCACTCGTTGCCCCCGAAGGCCGCGCGCGCGGTGGGCATCAGCTATCAGGACCTCGTCGTCGGCGTACTCGCCCTGACGCTTTCGGATTGAACGCCGCCCATGTGGAATAACGTACGCCAACTGAACCTCGCCGCCAACGCGCTCTATGCGCTGTGGGCGCTGGTGCTATTGGCGGCCGGCGCGTACTGGCTGATGCAACGTCCGGCGTTCGCGCTGCATACGATCGCGATCGGCGGCGACACCGAGCACATCAACGCGCCGACGGTGCGCGCAGGTGTAGTGGGGCATTTGAAGGGCAACTTCTTCACGGTCGATTTGGATAGCGCTCGGGCGGCGTTCGAGCAGATGCCGTGGGTGCGCCGCGCGAGCGTGCGGCGCGTTTGGCCCAACGCGCTCGCGGTCACGCTCGAAGAATACAAGCCGCTCGGCACGTGGGGTAGCGATCAGCTCGTCAGTGTCGACGGCGAACTGTTCACGGCGAACCAAGGCGAGCTCGATCAGGATCTGCCCGCGTTCGACGGACCGAACGGGACGGAAAAGGAAGTCGTCGCGCGCTACTTCGATTTCAAGAAGTGGCTGGCGCCGCTCGGGGCGACGCCCGACGAAGTGACGCTGTCGCCGCGCTATGCGTGGACGGTGAAGCTTTCGAACGGCACGCAGATCGAGTACGGCCGGGAGCGCAACCCGCAAACGCTCGCCGATCGCAGCCATCGGCTGAGCGCGGCTTGGGGCGCGGTCACGGCGCGTTGGGGGAACGATATCGAATACGCTGATTTGCGTTATCCGAACGGCTTTGCGATTCGCGCCGCGGGGATGCGCTTCATCAGCAATGCGACCGCGGGCAAACCCGCGGCGAAGTAATCACACGCAATGAGCACGCTATGAGTAAAGACTACAAGGATCTGCTGGTTGCCCTGGACATCGGCACGGCCAAGGTCGTCGCGGTCGTCGCCGAGTTGCGCGGCGAGGGCCACTACGAGGTGATCGGGCTCGGGCAAAGCGAATCGAAGGGTCTGAAAAAGGGCGTCGTGGTGAACATCGAGGCCACGGTGCAGTCTATTCAGCGCGCGCTCGAGGAAGCCGAGTTGATGGCCGACTGCAAGATCACGAACGTTTTCACCGGGATCGCGGGCAGCCACATTCGCAGCTTCAATTCGAGCGGCATGGTGGCGATCAAGGACAAAGAGGTGACGCAGGCCGACGTCGCTCGCGTGATCGAGACCGCGAAGGCGATCAACATCCCGACCGATCAGCAGGTACTGCACATTCTGACCCAGGAATTCATCATCGACGGGCAAGAAGATGTGCGCGAACCGATCGGGATGAGCGGCATCCGCCTCGAGGTGAAAGTGCACATCGTGACGGGCGCCGTGTCGGCCGCTCAGAACATCGTCAAGTGCGTGCGCCGTTGCGGGCTCGAGGTCAACGACCTGATCTTGCAGCCGCTCGCCTCGTCGTTGGCCGTGTTGACGGAAGACGAAAAAGAGCTGGGCGTCGTACTCGTCGACATCGGCGGCGGCACGACCGATATCGCGATCTTCAGCGAAGGCGCGATTCGCCACACCGCCGTGATTCCGATCGCGGGCGACCAGATTACGAGCGACATCGCGATGGCGTTGCGCACGCCGACGCCCGATGCCGAGGACATCAAGGTGAGCTATGGGATCGCCAAGCAGGCGCTGGCCGATCCCGACGAAATGATCGAAGTGCCGGGCCTTGGCGAACGCGGTCCGCGCACGCTTTCGCGTCAGGCGCTCGCGGCGGTGATCGAGCCGCGCGTCGAAGAGCTGTTTTCGCTCGTGCATCAAGTCGTGCGCGAGTCGGGTTATGAGGAACTCTTGAGCTCGGGGATCGTTCTGACCGGCGGTGCTTCGATGATGCCGGGCATGGTCGAACTCGGCGAAGACATTTTTCTGAAGCCGGTGCGCATCGGCGTGCCGGAATACGCGGGCGGTCTTGCCGACGTCGTGCGCAATCCGCGCTACTCGACGGCGATGGGCTTGCTCGTGGAAGGGTCGTCGCAGCGTATGCGCGGCCGCAAGGTCGCGGTGCAGGCCGGCTCGATGGGGCAGGTCTTCTCGCGAATGAAGGACTGGTTCTTGGGCAATTTTTAACGATCGAAACGGCCCAACGCGCGTCATGATTGATGCGCTTCGGGCGGGCAGTGAAAGCGCGGGTGCCGGCGGCCCGCGTGCGGCGTGGGGTTGCCCGACTCCCCGTCGAATAACGGCCGATCAGCAGGATTATTTCTTGACGGAGGCAATATGGAATTCCAGATGTTGGAAACGGAAACCAACGGCACCATCATCAAGGTGGTGGGTGTTGGCGGTGCGGGCGGCAATGCCGTCGCGCACATGATCAGCAAAGGGGTGCAAGGCGTCGATTTCGTCGTCATGAACACCGATGCGCAAGCGTTGTCGCGCTCGCGCGCGCCGAACGTGATTCAACTCGGCAACACCGGTCTCGGCGCGGGCGCAAAGCCTGAGATGGGACGTGCGGCGGCCGAAGAGGCGCGCGAGCGGATCGCCGATGCGTTGCGTGGCGCGCACATGGTGTTCATCACCGCGGGCATGGGCGGCGGCACGGGTACGGGCGCGGCGCCCGTGGTCGCGCAAATCGCCAAGGAAATGGGCATCTTGACCGTCGGCGTCGTGAGCAAGCCTTTCGAATTCGAAGGCGGCAAGCGTATGCGCGTGGCAGAAGCAGGTTCGCAGCAACTGGAGGATCACGTCGACTCGCTGATCGTCGTTCTGAACGACAAGCTGTTCGAGGTGATGGGCGATGACGCCGAGATGGACAAGTGCTTCCAGTGCGCGGACGACGTTCTGAACAACGCGGTTGCCGGCATCGCCGAAATCATCAACGTCGACGGTCTGGTGAACGTCGACTTCGAAGACGTGAAGACGGTGATGGGCGAGCAAGGCAAGGCGATGATGGGCACGGCCACGGTGGCCGGCGTCGATCGTGCCCGTCTGGCGGCCGAGCAAGCCGTGGCGAGCCCGCTGCTCGAAGGCGTCGATCTGTCGGGCGCACGCGGGGTGCTCGTGAACATCACGTCGAGCCGTTCGCTGCGTCTGTCGGAAACGCGCGAAGTGATGAACACGATCAAGAGCTATGCCGCCGAAGACGCAACGGTCATCTTCGGCGCCGTCTACGACGACGCGATGGGCGATGCGTTGCGCGTGACGGTGGTGGCGACGGGTCTCGGCCGCGCGGCGGCGAACGCGGCGAAGAAGCCGCAAGCGGCGCCGATGACGTTGCTGCGCACGGGCACCGACAACCAGCCGGTCATGCAGCATGGCTACGCGCAACCGACGCATGCGAACACAGCCGATTATGGCGCGTTCGATACGCCGGCCGTGTGGCGCAACTCGCGCGAAACGGCGGCTTCGCATGTGCAGGCGTTGCAGGAAAAGGGCGTCGACACGTACGACATCCCCGCGTTCCTGCGTAAGCAGGCCGACTAAGCGAGCGGCGCTTTCGTCCGCGCGTGCTTTGCGCGTAGACGTTGGAAGGCAACATGAACGGCAACGGCGTCAGGCGGCTTCGTCCTGTCGGACGATCGGGCGCGGCCACCACCCGTAGCGCGCAAGCTGCGCGGGTGGAACGGCTGTCGGCGCGCCCGAGACCGGGCGGCGCGGCGCGCGCGAGGACGACGAGTCCCGTGCGCGCATGCGGCCTAACGGTGTGCGACAGACGGAGTTGGCAGCGGGCAAGCCGCTAGGGCGCACCGCGTCACGCTAAGCCGAGCCGCGCGGGAAGTGGCGCCGGCGGATGCGCGGCGGGAGCGGCCGGGCGCTCGGGTCATCGCGGGCAAGATGTCCCGGGCAACGGCTTTCACTGACCCAAGCGATCGATGTCGCTTGGCGAGGAGCTTTCGCGTCGCCTGCCGGGCGTTGCGCGCGGGCAACGCGCGCCGTTTCTTTTTGTGACGGTCCGTTACGGGCCGGTGGCCGGGAATGCCTCCGTTCCGGCCGCCGGCCTTGTTTCGTCGATTGCGGTAACCGCGCGAAACAGATTGATACGTCCGGAGAAATGAACGCTTTCGCCGGATGGAGTATACTTCGCCCTATGGATTAAAAAATACCGATTGAGAATAGCAATCGAACGAACGGAATCATGTTGAAGCAACGCACCATCAAATCGATCGTCAAAACGGTTGGCATCGGCCTGCATTCGGGACGCAAGGTCGAGCTGACGCTGCGCCCGGCTGCCGCGAACACCGGCATCGTCTTCTCGCGTATCGATTTGGCCACGCCTGTGGACATTCCGGCTCGAGCGCTCTCGATCGGCGACACGCGCCTGGCCTCGGTGCTGCAAAAAGACGGCGTTCGGGTCTCGACGGTCGAGCATTTGATGTCGGCCTGCGCGGGCCTCGGCATCGACAATCTCTATGTCGACGTCACGGCCGAGGAAATTCCGATCATGGACGGCAGCGCGGCATCGTTCGTCTTCTTGATTCAATCGGCCGGCATCGAAGAGCAAAACGCGCCCAAGAAGTTCATCAAGGTCATCAAGCCGGTGGAAGTGCGCGAGGGCGACAAATTCGCGCGCCTCGATCCGTATTTCGGTTTCAAGCTCAAGTTCACGATCGATTTCAGTCACCCCGCCGTCGATAAGACCGGGCAAGCGCTCGAAGTCGATTTCGCGACCACCTCGTATGTCCGCGAGATCGCCCGCGCGCGCACATTCGGCTTCGCTCATGAAGTCGAAATGCTGCGTGAGCTCGGGTTGGCGCGCGGCGGTACGTTGGACAACGCGATCGTCCTCGACGACTACCGCATTTTGAACAACGACGGGCTTCGTTACGACGACGAGTTCGTCAAACACAAGATGCTCGATGCGATCGGCGATCTGTACGTCGTCGGCCATCCGTTGCTCGCGTCGTACACCGCATACAAATCGGGGCACGGCTTGAATAACGCGCTGCTGCGCGAATTGCTCGCCCACGAAGACGCGTACGAAGTGCTTAGCTTCGACGACGTGCGGCATGCGCCGCGCGGTTTCGGCTACGAAGCGCAGACGGCGTTCGCCTGACACGCGCCGGCGCGCAGGGCGCCAAGCTAATCGGATATGCAAAATGAGCGGCCTGCGGGCCGCTCATTGTTTTTTGGGAACCGGCATTGGGACGTCGGCGCTTTTTACCGCAGCCCCAACAGAGCATTCCCTACCCGCTCCCGGTCCGCTCAGGACTCGTCGGCCGGTTTTCCGTGACGAGCGGCCATCTTGGCGAGCGCCGCTTGCAGCGGCGAGGGAGCGAGCGAGCGGCTCAGCGCTTGCAGCGCGGCGGCGCCGGCCGGCGTCATGCGCGCTTGCTTAGGCGCGGGCGGCTCCGCCATGGGCCGGGGCCGCACTTTGAGGGCGAGCGCTCGAACCGGCCAGCCGCGCTGTTGCAGCTCCGAGAGCAGCCGCGGCTCGACCTGACGCAAACGCGCCGCCAGCGCACTGTGCGCCGCGAACAGCGTGAGCGTGCCGTCCTTGATGAACCCGGGCTCGACGTTCGTCGACAGGTAATCGGGCAGCAGTCGCGCGAGATCGCGTTCCAGCGCGGAAATCTGCTCGACGCCGGCGCGTAGGGCCGCGAACGCGTCCGTGCGGCCGAGTACTTCCGAGACGGCCTGCGGTCTGCGCGGCGCGGTAAATTTAGAAAATGACGAAAAGCGGCTCATGGCGGGATTGTACCCGGCCGGGGCAGGCCGGCGAATGCGCGCCGACACGCCGCGGACACGGTACGTTAAGGCTCGCGTGCTAAAATGCGCGATTCGAATTCACTCATGGAATAAGCCGCCGAGGCTATCCGAATCCGGGCATCCGTCGCGTCTCCCGAAGAGCCGCGCGACGCTGTCCGACCGAAGCCGCGACGCATACTCGACCCGATGACCACCGGTTTTCTCCAAAAGATCTTTGGCAGCCGCAATCAGCGTCTCGTCAAGCAGTATCAAAAGACCGTCGCGGTGATCAATGCGCTCGAGCCGCAAATCGAGCAATTGACGGACGACCAACTGCGCGCGAAGACGGATGAATTCCGCCAGCGCGTCGCGAGCGGCGAGTCGCTCGACAAGCTGTTGCCCGAAGCGTTCGCCGTCTGCCGCGAGGCAAGCCGCCGCGTGCTGAAGATGCGCCACTTCGACGTGCAGCTGATCGGGGGCATGGTGCTGCACTACGGCAAGATCGCCGAAATGCGCACGGGCGAGGGCAAGACGCTCGTCGCGACGCTGGCCGCCTACCTGAACGCGCTGTCGGGGCGCGGCGTGCACGTCGTGACGGTCAACGACTACCTGGCGCAGCGCGACGCCGAATGGATGGGCAAGCTCTACAACTTCCTCGGTTTGTCCACCGGCATCAACCTGTCGCAGATGGATCACGAGTCGAAGCAGCAGGCGTACGCAGCCGATATCACGTACGGCACGAACAACGAATTCGGCTTCGATTACTTGCGCGACAACATGGTCTATGAGACCACCGCGCGCGTGCAGCGTTCGCTGAACTTCGCGGTCGTCGACGAAGTCGACTCGATCCTTATCGACGAAGCGCGTACGCCGCTGATCATTTCGGGCCAAGCCGAAGATCATACGGAGCTGTACGTTCGAATGAACGCGCTGCCGCCGCTGCTCGAGCGTCAAATCGGCGAGGAAAAGGCCGACGGCACGGGTATCGAAAAGCCGGGCGACTACACGCTCGACGAAAAGGGTCGCCAGGTGTTCCTGACCGAATCGGGTCACGAGAAGGCCGAACGCCTGCTCGCCGAATGGGGCTTGATCGGCGAAGGCGAAAGCCTTTATGCCGCGCAAAACATCACGCTGATGCACCACGTGTACGCCGCGCTGCGCGCGCATACGCTGTTCTTCCGCGATCAGCACTATGTCGTGCAAAACGGCGAAGTCATCATCGTCGACGAATTCACGGGCCGTCTGATGCAGGGCCGCCGCTGGTCGGACGGGCTGCACCAGGCCGTCGAGGCGAAGGAACACGCGAAGATCCAGAGCGAGAATCAAACGCTCGCGTCGATCACGTTCCAGAACTACTTCCGCATGTACGGCAAGCTGTCCGGCATGACCGGCACGGCCGATACGGAAGCCTACGAATTCAACGAAATCTACGGGCTCGAGACCGTCGTTATCCCGACGAACCGTCCGCCGAAGCGGATCGACCGTCAGGATCAGATCTACAAGACGGCCAAGGAGCGCTACGACGCCGTCATCCGCGACATTCGCGAATGCTACGAGCGCAATCAGCCGGTGCTGGTCGGTACGACCTCGATCGAAAACTCCGAACTGCTGTCGGACTTGCTGACCAAAGCGGGCCTGCCGCACGAAGTGCTCAACGCGAAGCAGCACGCGCGGGAAGCGGCGATCGTCGCCGAAGCGGGGCGGCCGAAGCGCATCACGATCGCGACGAACATGGCCGGTCGCGGGACCGACATCGTGCTCGGCGGCAATGCGGAAAAGCAAGCTTCGCTGATCGAAGCCGATCCGGCGATCCCCGACGAGGAAAAGGCACGGCGAGTCCAGGCGTTGCACGACGAATGGCAGACGCTGCACGATCAAGTGAAGGCGGCAGGCGGTTTGCACATCATCGGTACCGAGCGTCACGAGTCGCGCCGGATCGATAACCAATTGCGCGGCCGTGCGGGCCGTCAGGGCGACCCGGGCTCCTCGCGTTTTTATCTGTCGCTCGAAGATCCGCTGCTGCGCATTTTCGCGGGCGATCGCGTGCGCTCGATCATGGACCGCCTGCGCATGCCCGAGGGCGAGGCGATCGAAGCGGGGATCGTCACGCGCTCGATCGAATCGGCGCAGCGCAAGGTCGAAGCGCGCAACTTCGACATTCGTAAGCAACTGCTCGAATACGACGACGTCTCGAACGATCAGCGCAAGGTCATCTATCAGCAGCGCAACGAATTGCTCGAGGCACACGACATCACCGAAACGATCACGGCGATGCGCCATGCCGTCGTCACGGATATCGTGCACGAGCATATCCCGGCGGGCAGCATCGAGGAGCAATGGAACGCGCCCGAGCTCGAGGAAGCGCTGCGTAAGGACTGGCAGCTCGACCTCGCCGTTCAGGAGATGATCAACGAATCGCAATCGCTCGATGCCGACGATATCGTCGAAGCCGTGATTACGGCGTCGGACGAAACGTATGAGGCGAAGGTCGCGCTCGTCGGTCGCGAGGCGTTCAGCGCATTCGAACGCTCGATCATGCTGCAAACGCTCGACCGCTGCTGGCGCGAGCACCTGGCCGCGCTCGATCACCTGCGCCAGGGCATCCATCTGCGCGGCTATGCGCAGCAAAACCCGAAGCAAGAGTACAAGCGCGAAGCGTTCGAGCTGTTCGAGGCGCTGCTCAATGTCGTGAAGACGGAAGTGACGCGTATCGTCATGAACGTCCAGATTCAATCGCCCGAGCAACTCGAAGAGGCCACCGAGCAGTACGAGGAGCAGGGAAGCCATCTCGAGAACGTGGAGTTCCGCCACGCGGAGTTTGCGGAAGCCGGCGCGGCGGGTGCCGCCGAGTCGACGGACGCCGCGGCGGCCGATATGGTCGGCCAGGCCATGAGCCATGGCACGCGCGCGGCTACTGCCGCCGCTTCGGCGGCCGTGGCCGGCACGAGCGGCGTGCCGAAGGTCGGCCGCAACGATCCGTGCCCGTGCGGCAGCGGCAAGAAGTACAAGCAGTGTCACGGCAAGCTCGCTTAACCGGAACTCCAGACCATGGCCGTCAACTTTCCCACGATCGATCCCGCTCAACTTCATCCGGTCCCCGGCGTGACGCTCGGCTTTGCCGAAGCGAATATCCGCAAACCGAATCGTAAGGATGTGCTCGTCATTTCCGTCGACGAAGGCGCGACGGTAGCGGGTGTGTTTACGTCGAATCGCTTTTGCGCGGCCCCGGTCACGGTCTGCCGCGAGCATTTGGCCTTGGCGCGCGAAGCGCGAGGCGCCAAGGGCATTCGCGCGCTCGTCGTCAACACGGGAAACGCGAACGCCGGCACGGGCGAGCCCGGCCTTGCGCACGCGCGCGAGACCTGCGACGAGTTGGCGCGCTTAGCCGGCATCGCGCCCGAGCAGGTGCTGCCGTTCTCGACGGGCGTGATTCTCGAACCGCTACCGATCGACCGGCTCAAGGCCGGCTTGCCGGCGGCGCTCGAGCGTCGCGCGCAGGCGCACTGGTATGAAGCGGCGCAAGCGATCATGACCACCGATACGCTGCCGAAAGCCGCCTCGGCGCAGGTGTCGATCGAGGGCCACACGGTCACGCTGACCGGCATCAGCAAGGGCGCGGGCATGATCAAGCCGAATATGGCGACGATGCTCGGCTTCCTCGCGTTCGACGCCGCACTCGCGCAAGACGTGCTCGACAAGCTCGTCAAGGACGTCGCCGATCGCTCGTTCAATTGCATCACGATCGACGGCGATACGTCGACGAACGACTCGTTCATTCTGATCGCAACGGGCAAGTCGAGCCTGCCCGCGATTACGTCGGTCGACACGCCCGCCTACGCGGCGCTGCGCGATGCCGTCGTGCGCCTCGCGCAGACGCTCGCGCAACTGATCGTGCGCGACGGCGAAGGCGCGACGAAGTTCATGACCGTGCGAGTCGAGGGCGGCACGGACGAAGCGGAGTGCCGGAAGATCGCCTATGCCATCGGGCACTCGCCGCTCGTCAAGACGGCGTTCTATGCATCCGACCCGAACCTCGGGCGAATTCTGGCCGCGATCGGCTATGCAGGCGTCGACGATCTCGATGTCGCGAAGATCGATCTGTATCTCGGCGACGTTCACGTCGCGAAGGCCGGCGGCCGTCATCCCGCTTATCGCGAGGAGGACGGGCAGCGCGTGATGAAGGAAAGCGAAATTACGATCCGCGTCTTACTCGGCCGCGGCGCCGCTCAAGCTACGATCTGGACTTGCGATCTATCGCACGACTACGTGTCGATCAACGCCGATTACCGCTCTTGATTGACGAGCGGCTGCCTTGCCGGCGGCCGCTTGCACTCCTCGATCGCTCGCCGCGCCGCGCGGTGCGCCTCGGCGCCTGGTGCTTCATCGCTCATCGCTCATGGACAAACTCGAACAGTTTTTGACGCGCGCCGAAGCGTTGCTCGGCCGTCTTGAAGGCATGCTTCCGCCGGCGGCGCCCGACGTCGATTGGTCGGCCGCCGTCGCCTTTCGTTGGCGTAAGCGGCAGGGCCGCGGCTATCTGCAACCGGTGCCTGCGATCTCGTCGATCTCCCTTGCCGACTTGCAGAATATCGATCGCCAAAAGGCCTTGATCGAGCAGAACACGCGTCAGTTCGTCGGCAAGCTGCCGGCGAACAACGTGCTGCTGACGGGCGCGCGCGGTACGGGCAAGTCGTCGTTGATCAAAGCCTGTCTAAACGCCTTCGCAAAAGACGGGTTGCGTTTGATCGAAGTCGATAAGGACGATCTGCACGACTTGGGCGACATCACCGAACTCATCGCCTCGCGGCCCGAACGGTTCATCGTGTTTTGCGACGATCTTTCGTTCGAAGAAGGCGAATCGGGCTACAAGGCATTGAAGGTCGCGCTCGACGGCTCGGTATCGGCTCAATCCGATAACGTGCTGATTTACGCGACGTCGAACCGCCGCCATTTGTTGCCCGAGTACATGAGCGACAACGAGACGTACAAGCATACGTCCGACGGCGAGATCCATCCCGGCGAGGTCGTCGAGGAGAAGATCTCGTTGTCCGAGCGCTTTGGCCTTTGGGTCAGCTTTTATCCGTTCAAGCAAGACGATTACCTGACGATCGTGGGCCACTGGCTGCGGCATTTCGGCTGTAGCGACGAGGACGTCGCGAATGCGCGCGGCGATGCGCTCGTTTGGGCGCTCGAACGCGGCTCGCGTTCGGGGCGCGTGGCTTGGCAATTTGCCCGCGATTGGTCGGGCCGCAGGACACCGGCATGACGACGAAGCCAAGCGGCGCGGACGCCGCAAATCTTTCTCCCACTGGACGGCCCGTGACGGAGGTTGCCGTCGGCGTGCTCGTTCAGCCCGATGGGCGATACCTGCTCGCGCAGCGGCCCGCCGGCAAGCCGTATGAAGGGTATTGGGAGTTTCCGGGCGGCAAGCTCGAGGCGGGCGAAACGGTCGAAGCCGCGCTGTCGCGCGAACTGCACGAGGAACTCGGCATCACGCTGACGGCCTGCCATCGGTGGCATACGCTCGAGCACGATTACCCGCACGCCTACGTGCGGCTGCATTTCTGCAAGGTGACGGCGTGGACGGGCGAGCCGCACGGCCGCGAGGGCCAAGCGTTTAGCTGGCAACGTCTACCCGTGGACGTCGCGCCGCTATTGCCCGCGGCTATTCCCGTCTTGGAATTGCTCGCCGCCGACTGACGAGCGCCGTTGGACCGACGCCGTTGGACCGATACTGGCGGGGCCGATGGGCCCGGCGGTCAGTTCAAATCGCCGTGTTTGTCGTCGTCCGAGGGCGGATCTTCGTCCGTGCCGCCGATGCGATATTTTTCATTGGCCCATGCGCCGAGATCGATCTGTTTGCATCGTTCCGAGCAGAACGGACGGAAGCGGTTTTCGGGCGTCCAGCGGACGTCTTTCCCGCAAGCGGGGCATTTGACGACGGTAACCATACTGTCAAGCGATCAAGAGTAGGCCGCCGCGCGCCGGCGCGGCAGCGACGAATGTTGCGCGTCGGAGCGGACCGCGCATTCGATCAAAGGCTGCACAGCGTCAATTGGAACGGTACGTCCACATCGACGGCTCGCGGACGCAAATCGCCATCTTGCACCGTAAAGCGCACCCACAGCATGTACTTATTGGCGCTGGCTTCGGGGATCACACGCAATTCGGGCGATACGCGTACCTGCATCAGCTGATAGGTACGGCCCGACAACATTTGCTGGTAGCTACCCTGCATCGCCATGACTTTCGACGCCTGGCCCGACTCGCGAGCGAGCCTCAGTACGATCGAGGCGGCGTCGCGCAGCGGTAGCAGCGGCGTGATCCACTTGGCGATGTCTTGCCGTCGCTGGTCGGGATGCAGTTGCTGCCATGCGTAGTACGAGGGCAGATCGAACTCGCAGGTACCGCCTGGGATGATCGCACGGCTACGAATGCTGGCGAGCCACTCGTTATCGGAAAGATGCTGACCTGTCTTGCCTTGCATTTGCGCCAGGCCCGCGAGCGTCTGCTCGATTTCGCCTAGGACCGCCTCCAAGGCGTTTTGCTCAATCCCGGGATTGCCGCGGAACGGCGCGAGGGTTTGCCGCTGCCGCTCGAGTTCCTTCATCAAGTCCGACTTCAAATCCGCGCGGCCGGTAACTTCGGCGATTTCGAACAGCGTCGTCAGCGCGACGTGGTGCTCTCGCGGGTCGTCTTGATTCAAAAAGAACGTAAAGCGCTCGAACAAATCTTCGAGACGCAGCAGTGTGCGAATTCGCTCGTTGAACGGATACTCGTAAAGAATCAAGCGGGCTCGCCCCTGACGTCGTGGGTGGTGGGATTGCAGCACATTCTAATGCCCCAGATTGGCCCCGGCAATCACGGAATCGGGCACTTTTTACTGGATTTTCGTTAGATCGAACGTCCGGCGAACGTGTACGGTCAATCGTGCTGCGCGTTCGACATCTTGGGTTAGGACGACCTTCTCACATCATTTCGCCGATGTTTAGCGCGGCGCGGCGCCTGCCAGTGCCAAATACCGTCGATGCAACGTGCGCACTTCCCGTGCCAGCTCGTCGAGCGGCTTGGCGTCGTTTACGATGACGTCGTCGGCGGCCGCGAGGCGCGCTTCGCGCGTTGCCTGGCGCGCGATGATGGCGAGGACCTGTTCGCGCGAAAAAGCATTGCGGCGCATCACGCGCGCGATTTGCGTCTCCACGTCGCAGTCGATCACGAGCACACGATCGACTCGCGAGCGCCAAGTACCCGATTCGATCAACAGCGGCACGACGACGATAACGTATGGGCCGATCGCCTCTGCGCGTTCGCGCTCGGTTTCCGAGCGGATCAGTGGGTGGGTGATCGCCTCGAGCCGGGCTCTGGCCGTGTCGTCGGAAAACACGAGCGCACGCATCTTCGCGCGATCGAGCGAGCCGTCGGGTGCGACGAATTGCGGCCCGAACGTTTGTTCGATCGGCGCGATCGCCGGACCGCCCGGCGCCGTGATGCGATGTGCGATCGCATCGGTGTCGACGATCGCGACACCGTACGTGGCGAACAGATCGGCGATTGTCGATTTGCCGCTACCGATCCCACCTGTGAGCCCCACGGCGAACATGTCTGTCATCCCCCGAGCAGATGAAAAATCGGCGTACCGGCGAACAATGTGACGACGCCGCCCAGCGCCAGGAACGGGCCGAACGGTAGCGGCTCCTCGAACCGCAAACGTCCGGACCACATGGCCAGAAGACCGGCGAGCGCCCCCGTTACCGCGGCAATCAAGACGACTTGCGGAAGAGCCGCCCAGCCGAGCCACGCGCCGAGTGCCGCCAGCAGCTTGAAGTCGCCGTAGCCCATGCCTTCGACGCCCCGGGCGAACCGGAATAGCCAGTAAATCGACCATAGGAAGACGTAGCCTGCGATAGCGCCCGCAACGGCTGCCCGCAACGTCGTGAAGCCGCCGTCGAAGTTGACGATGAGACCCGCCCACAAGAGCGGCAGTGTCAGCGCGTCCGGCAGCAAGCGGGTCTCGGCGTCGATCGCGCTCATCGCGAGTAGCGCGGCGGTGAATCCGAATGCCGCGAGCGCTTGCCCGGTGGGGCCGTAGACGACGAGCGAGGCTGCGGCGAGGGCCGCGCCGGCCACTTCGACGAGCGGATAGCGCGGGCTGATCGGCGCCCGGCACGCCGAGCAGCGGCCGCGCAGCAACAGATAGCTGAGGACGGGAATGTTTTCGTGGGCGCGGAGCACGTGTCCGCAATGCGGACAGGCGCTACGCGGCAGGCAAAGGTTATAGCGCGCCGGGAGCGCATCGCTCGGTGCGGTTTGCCCGGTCGCCTCGCTGATTTCCAAGCGCCAGGCCCGCTCCAGCATGATCGGCAAGCGGTGTGCGACCACATTGACGAAGCTGCCCACGGCTAGGCCGAACGCGACCGCGAACACGAACTGCAAGGCGGGCGGCAGGGCGCCGAACGTTGCGCCGATGCCGAGAGATAGACGCGAAATCGGGTCGCTGAAGACAGAGGCGTACACGGAAGATGGATTGAGCATGGCCGAGTGGCGAATGGGGGGCATGCTACACCACGTTGCCCAGTTCGATGACGGGTAGATAGAGGGCGATCACGAGCGCTCCGACGGCGAGCCCCAACACGATGACGATGATGGGTTCGGCACACGCGCTTGCGAGTGCGAGCTTTTCGTCGACTTCGCGTTCGGCCAGCGTCGCGCAATCGAGCAGCATCGTCTCGAGTGCGCTCGACTCCTCCGCGACTGCGATTGTCTCGACCAAAGCCGACGGAAAGCAGCCGACCCCTCGCATTGCACATGCAAGCCGTTCGCCGCGACGCAGGCGGGCTTCGATGTGTGCACTGGCACCATCGAATACCGCGTTTCCCGTCGCGCGCGAGAGGGCATGCAAGGTGTCGGCGAGTGGGATGCCTGCGGCGAGCAGCGTGCCGAGCGCGCGCGACCAACGCGCGGCGGCGGCAGCTCGTGCGAGCTGGCCCACGAACGGAATAGACAGGAGCGATCGGTCGAGCGCCGCGCGCGCTGCCGGCGAGCGCCGTATAAGCCGAAACGCGGCGAGCGACGCCGCTGCGTTTGCGGCTAGAACGAGCGGGCCCCACTTTACGACGAACGTAGACATCGTCATGACCGCGCGCGTGGGGCCCGGAAGCGTGGCACCGAAACCGTCGAAGACATGTGCAAACGTCGGCACCACGAATGCGAGTAAAGCTGCCGTCACGGCCAAGGCAAGCAGCATCACGGCACATGGATAGGCCAGGGCGGAGCGCAGTTTGCCGCGCTGGGCGCTGGCGCGTTCGCGCTGCTCGACGATGCGGGTGAGCGCGGGCGCAAGCGACCCGGTAGCCTCGCCGATGGCGGACAGCTCCCGGTAGAGCCGATCGAATTGCACCGGATAAGCGGCGAGCGCGACGGCGAATCCTTCGCCGTTCGAAATGCGCCGGGCGAGCGCGCGGGCGATGGAAGGTATGGCATCGCGCCGCTCCGAATGCGCGATCAGATCGAGCGCTTGGACCAGTGCCAGCCCGGCATGGAGCAAGCTCGCCAATTGACGCGTGAATGCCGTCACGGCGCGCGGCGTCGTTCGGCGCGATCTACGCTTGGTCAGTTGAGCAAGCGCGCCGCCGCTCATGGCGCGTCCGTGCAAGCAATGGCTTCGGCCATACTCGTCGTTCCGTCGCGCACGCGCGCAAGCGCCGACTCGCGCAACGACGTCGCGCCGTCGGCCCGTGCTTGTTCGGCAATGGCTTGTCCGCTCGCCTTCGCATTCACGAGCTCGCGCAAGGCGGACGATACCGGCATCACTTGATGTACGCCCACGCGCCCGCGATAGCCGGCGCCATGGCAAGCCGAGCAGCCGGCGGCGGCGTAGGCTGCCCAGCCCGATGCCGACTCGCGTGCGAACCCGGCTGCCTCAAGCGCGGCGCGCGACATGCGCTCCGGCGTTCGGCATGCCGGGCACAAGCGCCGCACGAGCCGCTGGGCAGTGACGAGCCGCAGCGCCGACGATAAGTTGTACGGCGCGGCGCCGATATCGATGAGGCGCCCGATTGCGCTGGGGGCGTCGTTGGTGTGCAGTGTCGCGAGCACGAGATGCCCCGTTTGCGCCGCCTTTAGTGCGACGTCGGCTGTCTCTCCATCGCGAATTTCCCCGACCATGATGACGTCCGGATCTTGCCGAAGCAGCGCGCGCAACGCCGCTGCGAACGTCAGTCCCGTTTTTTCCCGGACACTGACCTGGTTGATGCCAGCAAGCTGGATCTCCGCCGGGTCCTCGACCGTGCAGATATTGCGCGACGGCGCGTTGAGCATATGCAGGAACGCGTAAAGCGAAAGCGTTTTGCCGCTGCCGGTGGGGCCCGTGACGAGTACGAGTCCGTGCGGCGCACGAATGGCGGCTTCGACGAGCAGACGTTGCCGACCGTCGAAACCGAGCGAGGTCAGCGATAAGTCGGCCGGGAGCGCTTCGAGGCGGCGCAGCGCGAGCTTCTCCCCATGCACCGTGGGCAAGGCGCTCACACGATAGTCTTCGATCCTGCCCGGTGCGACCGCAAGCCGCAATCGACCGTCTTGCGGGACCCGTCGTTCGGCGATGTCGAGCCGCGCGAGCACTTTGACGCGCGTGACGAATGCGTCGCGCAGGGACGGCGGAACGCTGGGCATCTCGTGCAGTATCCCGTCCACGCGCAAGCGAATGCGCCAACCGTGTTCACTCGGCTCGATGTGAATGTCGGAGGCCCCGCGTGCGACCGCTTGCTCGAGGGTTGCGGCAAATAGCCGCGCGGCGGGGCCGTCGTCGGCAACGGCGGGTTCGGTGAAGGAGGGAGACGATGAGGACGCTGGCATCGAAAAGCGGCGAGACGCCGATGTGGTACACGATGCCGCAATCATTGCCCAGAGGGACTCGGCGCTCCATTCGTCCGATCGGCCAACGAGACCGATGCGGCCGGCTTCTTACGATTACGCTTGCGATTTCGCCGTGGCCCGCGTCCGCGGCTTGAAGAGCTTGACCGTGCGCACGGCCTGGTCGTCGCTCTGAAGCACTTCGAGTTGCACGTCCCCGATTTGAAGGCAGACATCGCCTTCGGGAATTTCTTCGAGCGTCTCGAGAATGAGCCCGTTCAACGTTTTGGGGCCGTCCGTCGGCAAGGCCAGTTGCAGCCAGCGGTTCAACTCGCGCAGCGGCATGCTGCCCGCGACGATGCAGTCGCCGTTCTCCGTCCAGCCCTTGCGGCTGCCGGCGCTCCGTGGGATCGACGTGGTGAACTCGCCGATCAACTCTTCGATGATGTCCTCGGGCGTGACGAGCCCTTCGAGTTCGCCGTATTCGTTGACGACGAGCGCGGTGCGATGCCGCGTTTCCTGGAAGTACTGCAACTGCTGGAATACGGGCGTGCCCGAGGGCACGAAGTAGGGATCGGTCAACAGCTCGTTCAACGTCTCGCGCGTGAGCTCCTGCTTATGCAGCGCGGCGAGCGTTTTACGCACGTGCAAGACGCCGACCACGCGATCGATGTCGCCTTGATAGACGATGAGCTTGTTGTGATAGCAGGTTTCGAGCTGGTGGAGAATGTCTTCGAACGGCGCGTCGAGATCGAGCGATTCGATTCGGCGGCGCGGAATCATGACGTCGTCGACCGAAATGTTTTCGAGGTCGAATAGATTGAGCAAGATGCTTCGGTGCTTGGTCGGCATGAAGCTGCCCGACTCGAGCACGATCGCCCGCACCTCTTCGGTGGTGAGGCGTTGCTCGCGCCCGCCCTTCGTGTTGATGTGCAGTACGTACAAGATCGCGTTGGAGAACAAGTTCACGAGCCATACGGCCGGTTTGAGCACGCGCATGAGCGGGGCGATGACGACGCTCGCGGGCAACGCGATTTTTTCGGGGTAGGTCGCGCCCACGATCTTCGGCGTGATTTCGGCGAAAACGATGATGAGGAAAGCGACGATACCCGTGGCGATCGATAGGACGAGGTTGTCGCGTCCGAACGTGCGCAGCGCGATCGACGTCGTCAGCACGGGGATGATCGTGTTCAGCAGGTTATTGCCGATGAGCACGACGCCGAGCAACTGATCGGTGCGCGCAAGCAAGCCTTGAGTCGTCTTCGCGCCGAATGCCCCCTTGTCGGCCAGGTACTTCAACCGGTGCCGGTTGAGAGCCATCATCGCCGTCTCGGAAATCGAGAAAAAGCCGGAGCAGAGGAGGAGAACGAAAACGGCGCCGATTTGCGCCCACAAGGGAATTTGGTCCACGCGTCGTGCTGAAGTGGTAATGAAAGGGATGGCAAGAATATAGCAGAGCGGGTAGGCGAGCCTCGGATGCCGGGCGGCCTTCGGCGCTGCCGGCGAAACGAAGACACAAATGCGCGGTGATGGAGCGTGCTGCGCCGGAGGAGGGCGTTTGGGTTCGCGATAGGCCGATCCAAATATTGGGGCAGCATGGACGCCGCCCGCGCTTCTGTCTATAGTAGTCTTCGGTATTACCTTTTGCTACGGAGGCCGTCTCATGGTTACGGCAACGTCCATCAAACTTGATGATGAACTGAAAGGGCGGGTTCAGCACTTGGCCGAAACTCGTCGACGTACCCCGCATTGGATCATGCGCGAAGCCATTGAGCAGTACGTCGATCGTGAGGAAAAGCGCGAGGCGTTGAACCGGGATACGCTCAAGGCGTGGGATGAATTTCAGGCAACTGGCCTGCACGCGACTGCTGAGGAAGTGGATAAGTGGCTAGCGAGCTGGGGAACTGAAAACGAACTACCGCGGCCAGAATGCCACAAGTGATCTTTGCGCCGGCGGCAATCGGGGATATGCAACGGTTGCGCGAGTTCCTGAAGTCGAAGAACCCCGACGCCGCGAGGCGAGCTGGCGAAGCGATCAGGCAGGGCGTCCAGGCTCTCGGCGCCCACCCTCGAATGGGGCGTCTCGTGGAAGATTTGCCCGAGGAATATCGGGAGTGGCCTATCGATTTCGGGGATAGTGGTTACTTGGCTCGCTACCGACTCGATGGCAGTACCGTTACGATCTTAGCCATCCGACACCAAAAGGAAGCGGGATACCGATAAACGCCGACGGCGAGGCTAAATCGCCGATTGAGGTACTTCACGACGCGCGGCAGCCATTCTGAGCTAGGGGAAATTGCCCAAACGGACCGCCAAAACAAAAACCGCCCGGCGAAGCGGGCGGTTGTGCCTTGATTGCTCAAGAAAATTCTGGTCGGGGTGAGAGGATTCGAACCTCCGGCCTCTACGTCCCGAACGTAGCGCTCTACCAGGCTAAGCTACACCCCGAATTTGACACTGCTTGGACTCTTCCGGCTAATCAGTCTCGTTTAAGACTGGCGGGCCGTCGAGTAAAAACATAATTCTAGCAGGCTTTCTTTGTAAATGGAATCGGGAAACGAAGAAATTGCTTCGGCAGCCGCTTGCGCCTCGCGCTTCGCGCATTCGAGCGTGTGATCGAGCGCGCCCGAGCTCGAGATCGCCTGGAAGATCGTCTCGAAACGGTCCGTGCCGCCCTGCTCGATCGCCTCGCGCGCGAGCGCAGATTGCTCCGGCGTGCCGCGCTCGATCAAATAGATCAGCGGCAGCGTCGGTTTGCCTTCGCGCAGATCGTCGCCCGCATTCTTGCCCATCGATTCGGCCGTGCCCGTGTAGTCGAGCCAATCGTCCATGATTTGGAACGCCGTGCCGATGCGCCGGCCGAACTCGGCGGCGGCGGCTTCCGTCTTCGCATCGGAGCCCGAGATCACGGCGCCCAATTGAGCGGCCGCCTCGAACAGCTTGGCCGTCTTGTAGCGAATGACCTGCATGTAGCGCGCTTCGTCCACATCGGCGTCGTGCATGTTGAGCAGTTGCAGCACCTCGCCTTCGGAGATGACGTTCGTCGCTTCGGCGAGAATTTCCATGATGCGCATCTTGCCGATGCCGACCATCATCTGGAACGAGCGCGAATAGAGGAAGTCGCCGACAAGCACGCTCGCGGCATTGCCGAATAGCGCATTGGCGGTTTGGCGTCCGCGCCGCAGGTCCGATTCGTCGACGACGTCGTCGTGCAGCAGCGTCGCCGTATGGATGAACTCGACGATCGCCGCGAGCTCATGCCGATGGCCGGTCGTGTCGCCGAGCGCGCGCGCGACGAGCAAGAGCAGCGCGGGGCGCAGCCGCTTGCCGCCGGCGCCGATGATGTATTCCGAGATCTGATTGATGAGCATCACCTCGGAGGCCAAACGTTGCCGAATGACGCGATTGACTTGCTCCATGTCCTCCGAAATCGGGGCGAGCAAGTTGGCGGCGCTGGGGGAAGAGGTGGCGGTCGACGACATGATGAAAAATTGGTGTGATGCCGCGGATTATAAAGGTTATGCGGCTCTCCGAGGGGGGCGGCCGGCGCGCCGGCGCTCACGCACGGGCGGGCGGCGCGCGCGGCGGACCGATCCGCGCTTTGACCGCGCCGCTAACTCCATGTATAATCACGCGTTTTCACGCACGGTGCGTGGAGAAAAGAAGCGAAGCGAAAGCAGAGCGAAGAAGCAGTAGGTAGGTTTGAAAAAAGCGTCGGCGCAAGGGTGCGTCCGGCGCACACAGAGTGAGGTTCTCAATGTACGCGGTCATAAAAACCGGCGGCAAGCAGTATAAGGTTGCTGTCGGCGAAAAATTGAAAGTAGAACAGATACCGGCAGACATTGACGCTGAAATCACGCTCGACCAGGTTCTCGCGGTAGGCGAAGGCGAATCGATTCAGTTCGGTACGCCGCTGGTGAGTGGGGCTTCCGTCAAGGCTACCGTCGTATCGCATGGGCGGCACGCCAAAGTGACGATCTTCAAGATGCGTCGCCGGAAGCACTACCAGAAGCACCAAGGTCACCGCCAGAACTATACCGAACTGCGCATCGACGCGATCAACGCGTAAGCGCACCGGTTAAGGAGCTATCAGATGGCACACAAAAAAGCAGGCGGGTCTTCCCGCAACGGCCGCGACTCCGAGTCGAAGCGCCTCGGCGTCAAGGTGTACGGCGGCCAAGCGATCAACGCCGGCGGCATTATCGTGCGCCAGCGCGGCACGCGTATGCACCCGGGCGATAACGTCGGCATGGGCAAGGACCACACGCTGTTCGCGTTGGTCGACGGCCACGTCAGGTTCACGACGAAGGGCGCCGACAAGAAGCACATGGTCACCGTCGTCCCGGCCGCGGTCTGAGATCGATCAGACACGGGAGCGACACAGCAAAAAGGCCCCGCGTAGTTGGCGGGGCCTTTTTTCTTCTGTGCGCCGGTTTTAGGCGTCGCCATGGTGCGAACGCATGAGCCAAGCGGCAAAATATCGGAAAACACGGGACGGAGCGATAGATGAAGTTCATTGACGAAGCGCGGATCGAGGTGATCGCCGGCGACGGCGGCGACGGCAGCGCGTCGATGCGCCGCGAAAAGTTCGTTCCGTTCGGTGGCCCCGACGGCGGCGATGGCGGCCGAGGGGGGAGCGTCTATGCGGTAGCCGACCGCAACATCAATACCCTCATCGACTACCGGTACGCGAAGAAGCACCAAGCGCGCAACGGCGAAAACGGCCGCGGGTCGGATTGCTACGGCAAGGGCGGCGACGACATCGTCCTGCGCATGCCGGTGGGCACGGTGATTAACGATCTCGACACCGGCGAGCTGATCGCCGATTTGACCGAACACGAGCAGCGGGTGCTGATCGCTCAAGGCGGCGCCGGCGGCCTGGGTAACTTGCATTTCAAGTCGAGCACGAACCGCGCGCCGCGTCAGAAGACCGAGGGCAAGCCCGGCGAGCGCCGGATGCTGCGCTTGGAATTGAAGGTGTTGGCCGACGTCGGCTTGCTCGGCATGCCGAACGCGGGCAAATCGACGTTCATTTCGTCGGTCTCGAACGCGAAACCGAAGATCGCCGATTACCCGTTCACGACGCTCGCTCCGAATCTCGGGGTCGTACGCGTGGGACCCAGCAAAAGCTTTGTGATCGCCGACATCCCCGGTCTCATCGAAGGCGCGGCGGAAGGCGCGGGTCTCGGGCACCAATTTTTGCGGCATTTGCAGCGCACCGGCTTGCTCCTGCATCTTGTCGACCTCGCACCGTTCGACGAAAGCGTCGATCCCGTCGCCGAGGCGAAAGCGATCGTGGCCGAATTGCGCAAATATGACGAGGCGCTGTTCCAAAAGCCGCGCTGGCTCGTGCTCAACAAGCTCGACATGATCGCCGAGGACGAGCGCGAGGCGCGCGTCGCCGATTTCCTCGCGCGGTTCGAATGGACGGGCCCGGTTTTCCAGATCTCCGCCCTGACGGGGCTCGGTTGCGAGAACCTGTGCTACGCGGTCTACGATTACCTGTCCGAGCATTCGGATGCGCATCGCGCCGAGCAGGCCGAGGATCTGGCAGCCGACGTTCGCTTTCGCGAGGGGCTGCCGTCCGGCGATACGCCCGGGCACGAGGCCTGAGCGTTTTGCCATGGGCGCCGGTCGCGGCCGACGCCCACCGCCGGCCAATTGTTGACGGCGGACTCACCGATCATTCATGGAGACTTTCGGACGATGCGCTCTGTCATCGCGGATTCGAAGCGCTTGGTTGTCAAGGTGGGATCCAGCCTCGTCACCAACGAGGGGCGCGGCCTCGATCAAGCGGCGATCGGCCGCTGGGCTGCGCAGATCGCGCAGTTGCGCGAGCGCGGCAAGGAGGTCGTGCTCGTGAGTTCGGGCGCGATCGCCGAGGGCATGCAGCGTCTGGGCTGGACCAAGCGCCCGCGTGAAATCGACGAATTGCAGGCGGCGGCCGCGGTGGGGCAAATGGGGCTCGCTCAGGTGTACGAGAGCCGCTTCGCGGAATATGGGATCCGCACGGCTCAGATTCTCCTCACGCATGCCGACTTGGCCGACAGGGAGCGGTATCTGAATGCGCGCTCGACGCTACTGACGTTGCTGCGCTTGGGCGTCGTGCCGATCATCAACGAGAACGACACGGTGGTGACCGACGAAATCAAGTTCGGCGACAACGACACGCTAGGCGCGTTGGTCGCGAACTTGATCGAAGGCGATGCGCTCATCATTCTTACCGACCAATCGGGCTTGTTCACGGCCGATCCGCGCAAGGATCCGTCGGCCGAACTCGTGCGCGAGGCCGATGCCGGTCTGCCCGAGCTCGAGGCCATGGCCGGCGGCGCCGGCTCGGCGATCGGACGTGGCGGCATGCTGACGAAAATCCTCGCCGCCAAGCGCGCGGCCGGCAGCGGCGCGAACACCGTCATCGCCAGCGGACGGGAGCCCGACGTGTTGACGCGTCTGGCCGCGGGGGAGGCAATCGGAACGCAGCTCGTCGCGCGCACGGCGCGGCTCGCGGCGCGCAAGCAATGGATGGCCGATCACCTGCAAGTGCGTGGACACGTCGTGATCGACGACGGCGCAGTGGAAAAGGTGACTGTCGGCGGCAAGAGCTTGCTGCCGATCGGCGTAGTCGACGTGCAAGGCGCGTTCGCGCGCGGCGAGGTCATCGCTTGCGTGAGCTTGACCGGGCGCGAAGTGGCACGGGGGATCACGAATTACAGCAGCGCCGAGACCAAGCTGATCCGGCGCCGCGCCAGCGCCGATATCGACTCGATCCTCGGCTACATGCTTGAGCCGGAGCTGATTCACCGCGACAATTTGGTCGTCGTCTGACGCGTCATTTTCGCGGCGATACGAATAAGGCCCGCATCCTCGTACGAGGATGCGGGCCTTTGCTTTGAGTGTGACTTGCGCGCAATGCGCGTAATCGCTACTGCTTGAGCGAGTTGGCGGTCCGATTCAATCGCATGTTGTTTACGATCGTCTTCGCGTTGCCCACCACCATCTTGCTCGTGCAGAAGTAGTCTTGATACAGCGACGCCTGATAGGCGTTCAGGTTGCCGTTTTCGATTCGCGTCCAGTCGTTAGCCACGGTCCGATCCCAACCGTCATGATCGGCGTTCAGTCCCGCATAGAGCCGCCAATCGTACGTCTCGCAGCGAATACCCTCGTAGTTGACGTTGCGCGCGCCGCTCGGGCTCGTGATGACGACGGTATAACGGACGACGCCGTCAGTGCCGACGCTGAGCGATTTGGCGTCGAGCGCATAGTGCAGCGGCGTATTGTTGGATACGTCGAACGGGATCAAATCGCGCTCGCTCGGCAGCGGCGGTAGCGACTCGACCTTGTTTTCCGTCCATTCCGACTTGCGGTCGAGCAAGTACTGGAACGTGGAGTCGTCTTTGGGATTGGTCGGCATGTGCGAGCAGCCGGCCAGGATGCCGCTGCCGGCCACGCAGGCCAGTGCGAGAACGATCGCTTTCAATGTGGGTACCTCGGTGATCGGGCACAAAGATTGGGAGACCGAATGATAGCGCCCGCGCGTACGCTCGCGCGAGCGATATCCGGGCGCGCCGCTTGCGCGGCGGATCCGGTCAGTCAGGCAGGATGAAACTCGGTGTGGAGTAGGACGAGGCGTCCGCGCCACCGCTTGACGGCGGACCGCCGGCCGCCGGCATCTGCGCCGATGGCGACATGCGCGGATAACGACCCCCGTGCTGCGGCCCGCGCGGTTGCTTTTCCGTGCGCGGTACGGCGCGGCGCAGGAAGCGCGACAGTTCCGTCAGCGCCAATTGATAGACATCCCGCTTGAACTCGATCACGGCGTCGAGCGGCACCCAATACTCGTTCCAACGCCAAGCATCGAATTCCGGGTGGTCGGTGGCGCGCAAGCAAATGTCGCAGTCGCGGCCAACCATCCGAAGCAAGAACCAGATCTGTTTCTGGCCGCGGTAGTGGCCGCGTACTTCGCGCTTGATGAACTTATCGGGCACCTCATAACGCAACCAGTCGCGCGTGCGACCGATGATCTTGACGTGCTCGGGCCGCAAGCCGGTCTCTTCGTGTAACTCCCGATACATCGCTTGCAAGGGGGTCTCGCCATATTTGATGCCCCCTTGCGGAAACTGCCAGGAATGTTCACGCAGCCGCTTGCCCCAAAACACCTCGTTGTGCGCGTTCAAGAGGATGATGCCGACGTTCGGGCGAAAGCCTTCGCGATCAAGCATACAACCACCTTCGAATCCTTTAAAATTGCTTTGATTATAAACAGATAACGAGCCTTTGGCATCGGCATGCACCATAAGGGTTCCGGACATCGCAACAATCGTGCTCCCACGCCTCGATGACTTGTCTGACGAATCGCACCGCTTCGCGTAGGCTACGACGCTCGCGCGCGCCGCGGTTCTCGCTGATGTCCTAAAATCACTCGTTCCCTTCTTTTGGCGGCTCGCTGCGGGCTGTCGCTTTTGGAAAATCCTTGAATGAAAGCCTCACGTTTCTTTATCGGCACCCTGAAGGAAGCTCCGGCGGACGCGGAAGTCGTCAGCCACAAGTTGATGTTGCGCGCAGGCATGATCCGTCGCGTGGCTGGCGGCATCTACAGCTACCTGCCCGTCGGGCTGCGCTCGATCCGCAAGGTCGAGGCGATCGTGCGCGAAGAAATGAACCGCGCCGGGGCGCTGGAACTCTTGATGCCCGCAGTGCAGCCGGCCGAGTTGTGGCAGGAGTCGGGGCGCTGGGAGCAATACGGGCCGGAGCTGCTGCGCTTTAAGGACCGCAAGCAAAGCGAGTTCGTGATCGGGCCGACGCACGAAGAAGTGGTGACGGACATCGCGCGTAATCAGATCAAGAGCTATCGCCAGATGCCGGTGAACTTCTATCAGATCCAGACGAAGTTCCGCGATGAGATTCGTCCGCGATTCGGCGTGATGCGCGGCCGCGAATTCACGATGAAGGACGCGTACTCGTTCGACAAGGATCAAGCCGGGCTACAGGAGTCGTATCAGAAGATGTTCGACGCCTACGTACGCATCTTCACGCGCATCGGGCTCGAGTTCCGCGCCGTCAACGCGGATAGTGGCTCGATCGGTGGCAATCGTTCGCAGGAGTTTCATGTGATCGCGGCGACGGGCGAGGACGATATCGCCTACTGTCCGGCGTCCGAGTTCGCGGCCAACGTCGAGGCAGCCGAGGCGCTGCCGCTTTACGCCGAGCGCGCCGCACCGCGCGAGACGATGCAAAAGACGGCGACGCCCGGCAAGGCCAAGTGCGAAGCCGTCGCCGAGCTTCTCAATATTCCGCTCGAGCGGACGATCAAGTCGATTATCCTTGCGACCGATAACGAAGGCGCCGAGCCGACGATTTGGTTGTTGATGCTGCGCGGCGATCACGACCTGAACGAAGTGAAGGTCGGCAAGCTGCCGGGGCTGGCGGGCTTTCGCTTCGCCACCGAGGCCGAGATCGTGGAATGGTTCGGCACGCCGCCGGGTTACCTCGGGCCGATCGGCACGAAGAAGCCCGTGAAGGTCGTCGCCGATCGGACCGTCGCGAACATGAGCGACTTCGTCGTCGGCTCGAACGAAGTGGATTACCACACGACGGGCGTCAACTGGGGTCGCGACCTACCGGAGCCCGAAGTAGCGGATATTCGTAACGTGCGGCCCGGCGATCCGTCGCCGGACGGCAAGGGGCAGATCGAAATTTGCCGCGGCATCGAAGTGGGGCACGTATTCCAGCTCGGGACGAAGTATTCCGAGGCGATGGGCGCGACGTTCCTCGACGAAACCGGCAAGCCGCAGCCGATGGTGATGGGCTGCTACGGCATCGGGATCACGCGGATTCTCGGCGCCGCGATCGAGCAGAACTTCGACGAGCGCGGCATCATTTGGCCTGAGGCGATCGCGCCGTTCGAGCTCGTACTGTGCCCGATGGGTTACGATCGCAGCGAAAGCGTGCGCGAGCAAACCGATAGGCTTTACGCGCAATTGAGCGAAGCCGGCGTCGACGTGATTCTCGACGATCGCGGCGAGCGCCCCGGTGTGATGTTCGCCGATTGGGAGTTGATCGGCGTGCCGCATCGCCTCGTGATCGGCGATCGCGGGCTCAAAGAAGGGAAGGTCGAGTATCAGGGCCGTCGCGATGCGGAGCCCACGCTCGTCGTCGTCGAGCAGGCGGCGGATTTCGTCTCCGAGAAAATCCGCGCCGCGCTCGCGCGCTAAGTCAGTAAGGGGCGAACCGGAAGGGCTTGCGCCGACCCAAGGGGCGGCTCGGCTCAAGCCCCTTCGGTCAGCGCGCGGATCGTCGGCAGATTGCGCCAGTAGCCCTTCGCATCCATGCCGCACCCGAAGACGTAACGGTCCGGCACTTCGAAACCGCAGAAATCGGGATGTAGCGGCTTGGCCTTCGGGATCTTTTTCTCGCAAAGCACCGCGCTCAAGAACCGCTTGGCCCCCATGGCCAGAATGCGGTCGCGGATCGCGGCCATCGTCTCGCCTTCGTCGAGGATGTCGTCGAGTACGAGCACGACACGGTCCTTGACCGATTCCGCCGGCGCCACGCGCCATTGCATGTCGGCGCTGCCCTGAGTCGTATTGCGGTAGCGCGTCAGGTGGATGTAGTCGAACTCGAGCGGAAAATCGAGATGCGGCAACAGCATGCCCGTGAAGACGGCTGCGCCGCCCATCACCGACAACAGCAACGGAAAGTCTTCGCCGATCTGCGCTCGGATGGCTTTGGCCATCCCTTCGATCGATGCGTTGACTTCGGAGGCCGAGACGATTTCCTCGGAGTGGCGAAAGATGTGAAGAGCTTCTTCGCGATTCATGGCGTTGTGCCTGCGATGACTGACTGTATACAAAAGAGTGTGAAGCGGCGCGCGCCGGCGCGCCACGGCATAAACCCCCGCGCTTAACGCATGCCCGGGAGCATGCCCTTCATGCCGCGCATCATTTTCTGCAAATTGCCGCCCTTGAGCTTCTTCATCATCGTGCGCATCTGCTCGTACTGATTGAGCATCCGGTTCACTTCCTGCACTTGCACACCCGCGCCCGCGGCGATGCGGCGCTTGCGCGTCGCTTTGATGAGTTCGGGTTTCGCGCGTTCGGCCGGCGTCATCGAGTTGATGATGCCTTCCATCCGGCGCATTTGCTTTTCGGCCTGGCTCATGTCGGCACCGGCCGCCGCTTGCTGAAACTGGGCCGGCAACTTGTCCATGAGCGTGGACAAGCCGCCCATGTTCTTCATCTGCGAAAGCTGCGCGCGGAAATCGTTCAAATCGAAATCGCCGCCTTTCTTGACCTTGTCGGCAAGCTTTTGCGCCGCTTTGACGTCGACGTTGCGCTGCGCTTCCTCCACGAGTGCGAGGATGTCGCCCATGCCGAGAATACGGTTCGCCATCCGCTCGGGGTAGAACACCTCGAGCCCGTCGAGCTTCTCGGCCACGCCGACGAACTTGATCGGCTTGCCCGTCACATGGCGCACCGATAGCGCCGCGCCGCCTCGCGAGTCGCCGTCGAGCTTGGTCAGCACGACGCCCGTCAACGGCAGGGCGTCGTTGAACGCCTTCGCGGTGTTCACGGCGTCTTGCCCGAGCATCGCGTCGACGACGAACAGTGTCTCAACGGGTTTGACCGCCGCGTGCAGCGCGGCGATCTCTTGCATCATCGCCTCGTCGATACCGAGCCGGCCGGCCGTGTCGACGATCAGGACGTCGTGATAATGGCGCTTGGCCCAGTCGAGCGCGGCAAGCGCGATGTCCACGGGCTTTTGGTTCGGCTCCGACGGGAAGAAGTCGGCGCCTACTTGCTCCGTCACGGTTTTGAGCTGTGCGATTGCGGCGGGGCGATAAACGTCGCACGAGACGGTCAGTACTTTCTTCTTGTACTTCTCGCGCAAGAGTTTCGCGAGCTTGCCCGACGTCGTAGTCTTACCCGCGCCTTGCAGACCGGCCATGAGGATCACGGCGGGCGGCGTGACGGCGAGATTGAGTTCGGCCGCTCGGCCCTCGTAATCTCCGCCGATGACGGCCGTGAGTTCCCGCTGTACGACGGAGACGAGCGCCTGTCCGGGGGACAGGCTCGATAGCACTTCTTCGCCGAGGGCCTTTTCTTTGACCTTGGCGACAAAATCGCGCACGACGGGCAGCGCCACGTCGGCTTCCAGCAGCGCGAGCCGTACTTCGCGCAGCATTTCCTGCGTGTTCGATTCGGTGAGGCGGGCTTCGCCGCGCAGCGTCTTGACGACGCGCGCCATCCGTTGGGTGAGTGTGTCGAGCATGGGGAGCCGTAGGAAGCTGGGCGGCTACTCGCCCATCGCTTCTGTATTGTCTAGCGGGGCGGGTGCGGCGGCCTAGTGTAAACTTGGAACATGGATATTGTACTGTATGCCCTGACCGCGCTCCTTTATGGGGGCCTTGCCGTCGCCGGCTGGCGTGCCCATCGCGTCGAGGGCGCCGCGTCGATGCTCTCGAGCGTGCCTCCCGTGCCCGCGCCGCGACGCGAGCCGCCGGCCGCGAGCGCGTCGCGCACGACAAGAGCGCTCCTGTTCGTCGCGCTCGCGCTGCACGGGCTCTTGCTGCATACGACGATCTTTCCGCGCGATGCGATGGTGTTCGGCTTTGCGTTCGCCCTGTCGGCCATGTTTTGGCTCGGTGCCTGTATCTATTGGATCGAGAGTTTCTTCTTCCCGCTCGAGGGGCTGGGGCTCCTCGTTCTGCCGCTCGCGTGCGTCGCCTCGCTGATGCCGCTTCTGTTCGGCGGCGTGCACGTGCTCGCCTATGCGGCCGCGCCGATGTTCAAACTGCATTTCATCATCGCGAACGTGGCCTATGGGCTGTTTGCGATCGCCGCCTTGCATGCCGTATTGATGCTGCTCGCCGAGCGCCGTCTGCATACGCTGCGCGGTGCGCTCGAAGGTGACGGCGGCGGCTGGTTCGCGGGGTGGCTCGATACGCTGCCGCCGCTGCTGACGCTCGAAAAACTGCTGTTTCGCCTGATCAGCGCCGGTTTCGTTCTGCTGACGTTGACGCTCGTATCCGGTGTGCTATTCAGCGAACAGCTGCTGGGCCGGCCTCTGACGTTCGATCACAAAACCGTGTTCGCGGTACTGTCCTGGCTTATGTTCGGGGCCTTGCTGACCGGGCGCCGGCTATCGGGTTGGCGCGGGCGGGCGGCGCTGCGTTGGGTGCTCGCTTCGTTCGCGGCCTTGCTGCTCGCTTATGTGGGTAGTCGCTTCGTCTTCGAGGTGCTGCTGCACCGTCCCGTCGTCTAATCGTCATGCGCCAAATTTTTCTTCTCGTCGTGTTCGTTTTGGCCGCCCGCTGGCTGGTTAAAACGATGCGCTCCGCTCAAACCGGCGCCGTTGGGCGCGGCGGTGGGGCACGCCCGAGCGGCCCCCGCGCCACGACCGGCGCCGCCGCGACCGGCACGGGCGCGCCCGAGCGCCGCGAGCCGCGGCAACTCGCGGAGCCGATGGTGCGATGCGCGGTTTGCGGCGTGCACGCACCGAAGAGCGATTCGTACGTCGTCGGCGCCCAGTACTTTTGCTCCGTCGATCATGCGCGGCGCCATACGGCGGCCGCGGGCGGGCGCAGCGGACGATGAGCGCGGGGTCGTTCGCCGTCGACGCCGGCGGCTGGGTGCGCGGTGCCCGCGTGCTTGCATCGCCTAACTTCGAGGCGCGTCCTCTTGGTGCGGTGCCGACGCTGCTCGTCATCCACAACATCAGCTTGCCGCCGGGCGAGTTCGGCGGCGCCGCGATCGCCGATCTTTTCCTCAATCGCCTCGATTGCGACGCTCATCCTTACTTCGACCAGCACCTGCGCGGGTTGCGCGTCTCTTCACATTTCGTGATTCGACGCGACGGCGCGCTCGAGCAGTTCGTCTCGTGCGAGGAGCGGGCGTGGCACGCGGGCGTCTCGAACTTCTTCGGGCGCGAACGTTGCAACGACTTCTCGATCGGCATCGAACTCGAAGGGGCTGACGCCAGCCCGTTCGAAGCGAGCCAATACGCGACGCTCGCCGCGCTCGTCACGGCGCTCGTCGCGCGCTATCCGATCGACGCGTTGGCCGGTCATTCCGACATCGCACCGGGTCGCAAGACCGATCCGGGACCCCACTTCGAGTGGGTCCGGTTGCAGCGCGACACTGCATTGCCGGATCGGTATTTCCCCTACCTGCGAGCCTGATCGACAACCGTTCGGCGCATGGCGGACCCCGCGAGAACGCGCGTGCCGCTTGCGTTTGCGATAAGTCCTTGTCCCGACTCGCTTAATGAAAAGTCAAGCGTTCGCCACCAAATAAACCTTTTTGAATTGGCGGTCGGCTCTACTATACTTGGTAGCAATACAACGTTATCGCACTAGATGTTGTGTCGGCGCGACGAAATGTCCGAGTGCCCGGAAGGGTATCCGAGACCGTCGAAAGCGACGTGCGAATCATGCGGGCAATGTCCCGCTAGCGTTAAAAGATGCGGGTCGAACGCCGGGTACTGCCCGGCGTTCGACCTTCGGGGGAAAAACGGGGCGTGCAAGTGCCGCTAGAACAACGACGAAGGCCATCGTCTTTTTCGACACGCGCCGCCGTGCGGCGCGTGTCGACCCGTTTTCTTTCCCGCCCCTCATCCATCGCGCTCGGGGTGGCGCGACGGTTGTTCCAATCCGCGGTTTGACCGCACATCAAAGATCAGGAGCTTTGCACATGCAAACGACCGACAACATGACGAGCCAGCACGAGGGCGCGCAGACCGGGCGCGCCGTCGGTGGGCAGGCTGCTTACGCGCAGCCGCTCGCGCCGCAGGCGACCTTCGCGGACTACAAAGTGATCCGCCGTAATGGCAGCGTCGTGTCGTTCGAGCCGTCCAAGATCGCGATCGCCGTCACGAAGGCCTTCCTGGCCGTGAACGGCGGACAAGGTGCCGCTTCCGCACGCGTGCGCGAGCTCGTCGAGCAACTGACGCAAAGCGTCGTGCGCGCACTCGTGCGCAGCCGTCCGAACGGCGGCACGTTCCACATCGAAGACATCCAAGACCAGGTCGAACTCGCGTTGATGCGCGGCGGCGAGCACAACGTCGCGCGCGCCTACGTTCTGTACCGCGAAAAGCGCAATCAAGAGCGCGGTCACGATCAGGAGACGGCGGCGCCTTCGTCCGGCCTGAACGTCGTCGACAACGGCGTCACGCGCCCGCTCGATTTGCACGCGCTCACCGCGCTGATCGAATCGGCATGCCACCAACTGGGCGATGCGGTCAGCGCTCAGCCGATCGTCGCCGAAACGATCAAGAATCTGTACGACGGCGTGCCGATGAGCCAGGTCTACGACTCGGCCATCCTCGCGGCGCGCACGATGATCGAAAAGGATCCGGCGTATAGCCAAGTGACGGCGCGCATCCTGCTGCACACGATCCGCCGCGAAATCCTCGGCGAGGAAGTGACGCAAAGCGAAATGGGCGAGCGTTACGCCGAGTACTTCCCGCAGTTCATCAAGCGCGGCGTCGAGGCTGAGCTGCTCGACGAGAAGCTGTTGCAGTACGACCTGAAGCGCCTCGGTGCGGCGCTGGAAGCCGGCCGCGACCTGCAATTTGGTTACCTCGGCCTGCAAACGTTGTACGACCGCTACTTCCTGCACGTCGAAGGCACGCGCATCGAGATGCCGCAGGCATTCTTTATGCGTGTCGCGATGGGCCTCGCCCTGAACGAGATCGACCGCGAAGCGCGCGCGATCGAGTTCTACAACGTGTTGTCGACGTTCGACTTCATGAGCTCGACGCCGACGCTGTTCAATTCGGGCACCCGCCGCTCGCAGCTCTCGTCGTGCTACTTGACGACGGTCGCCGACGATCTGGACGGCATCTACGAAGCGCTGAAGGAAAACGCGCTGCTCTCGAAGTTCGCGGGCGGCCTCGGCAACGACTGGACGCGCGTGCGCGCGCTCGGCTCGCACATCAAGGGCACGAACGGCAAGTCGCAGGGCGTCGTGCCGTTCCTGAAGGTCGTCAACGATACGGCCGTGGCCGTGAACCAAGGCGGCAAGCGCAAGGGCGCTGTCTGCGCCTATCTGGAAACGTGGCACCTCGACATCGAGGAATTCCTGGAACTGCGTAAGAACACCGGCGACGATCGCCGCCGTACGCACGACATGAATACGGCCAACTGGATCCCTGACCTGTTCATGAAGCGGGTCATGGAAGGCGGCGACTGGACGCTGTTCTCGCCGTCGACCTGCTCGGATCTGCACGACAAGTTCGGCGCGGACTTCGAAAAGGCGTACACGGCGTATGAAGAGAAGGTCGAGCGCGGCGAGATCAAGCTGTTCAAGAAGATCCCGGCGGCTCAACTCTGGCGCAAGATGCTCGGCATGCTGTTCGAGACCGGCCACCCGTGGATCACGTTCAAGGATCCGTGCAACGTGCGCTCGCCGCAGCAGCACGTGGGCGTCGTGCACTCGTCGAATCTGTGCACCGAAATCACGCTCAACACGAGCGACAACGAGATCGCCGTCTGCAATCTGGGCTCGGTGAACCTCGTCGCGCACCTCGTGAAGCAGGCCGACGGCAGCTACGCGCTCGATCAGGACAAGCTCAAGCGCACGATCAGCGTGGCGATGCGCATGCTCGACAACGTCATCGACATCAATTACTACGCCGTGGCGAAGGCGCGTAACTCGAACCTGAAGCACCGTCCGGTCGGTATGGGCATCATGGGCTTCCAGGACTGCCTGCACCTGCTGCGCGTGCCGTACGCCTCCGACGAAGCGGTCGAGTTCGCCGATCGTTCGATGGAAGCCGTTTGCTACTACGCCTACTACGCGTCGACGGAGCTGGCGGAGGAGCGCGGCCGCTACTCGAGCTACCGCGGCTCGCTGTGGGATCGCGGCATCTTGCCCCAAGACACGCTGAAGCTGCTGACCGAGGCGCGCGGCGGCTACGTCGAGGTGGATGCGTCCGAGACGATGGACTGGCCGACGCTGCGCTCGCGCATCGCGACCTACGGCATGCGCAATTCGAACTGCGTCGCGATCGCGCCGACGGCGACGATCTCGAACATCATCGGCGTCTCGGCCTGTATCGAGCCGACGTTCCAGAACCTGTACGTGAAGTCGAACCTGTCGGGCGAATTCACGGTGGTGAACGACTACCTCGTGCGCGACCTGAAGGCGCGCGGCCTGTGGGACGAGGTGATGGTGGCCGATCTGAAGTATTTCGACGGCACGCTCTCGCGCATCGACCGTGTGCCGGCCGACCTGCGCGCGATTTATGCGACGGCGTTCGAAGTGGATCCGAAGTGGCTCGTCGAAGCGGCGTCGCGCCGTCAAAAGTGGATCGACCAAGCGCAATCGCTGAACATCTATATGGCGGGCGCGTCGGGCAAGAAGCTCGACGAGGTCTACAAGCTCGCATGGCTGCGCGGTCTGAAGACGACGTACTACCTGCGTACGATGGCCGCCACGCACGTCGAGAAGTCGACGGTCGCGCACGGCGCGCTGAACGCGGTGCCGTCGGCCGACGGTGGCGCGAGCGGCGGCGGTGCGGCCGGTGGCTTCGGTGCGACGGGCGCCTCGATCGGCGGCGGTGCGGGCGGGGCGACGGGCGGACTGAACGCGGCCAGCGCGGTCGAGCAAGAGCCGCAGCCGGACGGTCCCGTCTGCATGATGCGTCCGGGAGATCCGGGCTTCGACGAATGCGAGGCTTGCCAGTAACGCACGTTGCGGCCCTTTGAGCGGGCCGCGTCGTTCGGGCCGGTGCCCTCCCGCTCTCGAGCGGATGGCACCGGCCCGTTTCTTTTTGCATACGGTCCGGTACTTGCATGCCGCTTCGCAGGTGCGCGCGAAACGCGGGTCATGCAGCCGATGCAGGTGATCGCGAGCGTGCACATATCGGCGTGTCGCATGGCGATCGAGGCGCGATGAGGACCTTCGTGAAGTGTTGTTTGCGCGCTTTTGCCGCTTTCTTCGTGCGGTCGCTCGATATACAAGATATTGGTCTGTAGCCTTGTGCTCGCACTATATTTTGTATGTTCGGCTTTGCCCGAGCGCCTCGCGATGCTACACTTTCGGTGCACGAAACAAGGCTTCGAAGCCAACTATCGACCGATGTTCGCACGTCCGCTTTTTCTCGACGCGCGCGAACGAAGCGGCGATCGCCGGCAACGATGCACGAGAGATCGACACACGCTTATCGGTGCATGCAACGTCGAGTGCCGGGCACTTGAACATCGGCGGATGAGTGAGGCGCGAAGCGTTGGCATTGTCGATGCGACGCTTGCGAATGAAGGAGAGCGCGATGCAACGGAGCCTGTCTGTTTCGGCGACTGTCGCGGTCTCCTTCGAAGCCGAGTGCGAGCATGACGCGCTCAGCGTGAAGTGTCGACGAACGACGTTTGCTGCGATCGCTTTCGACGCGAGAGCGAGTACATCGAGACGACGCTTTCGATCTTGCATGTGCGACTCAACGAACAAAGTGTTGTATCGAGGTCGCAGCGTGAATCGAAAAACAGGGATTTTCATGAGCGAGCCCTTTTATCGCTCGTGAAAAGATGGTACAAACCGATCTAAATTGATGGTGAGAATTTATGCTCAACTGGGATGACGAGACGACTGCCGTAACTCCCTCGAGCGGTTCGCAACTGAACACGTTGCGTAACCCCGCGGGGCAGGCCGTCGGAACGCAAGCAGCGGCACACGTCGCGACGCAAGCTCCGTTGGCGCAAAACATCTTCGCGGACGACTTCGTCGCATATCAACCGGCAACGCAATCCGCTGCGCAGCCGGTGGCATCCGAAGCGCGCGTGAACGTGGCCGACAAGCGAATCATCAACGGCCAGACCGACGTCAACCAACTCGTACCGTTCAAGTACAAGTGGGCGTGGGAGAAGTATCTCGCCGGCTGCGCGAACCACTGGATGCCGCAGGAAATCAACATGTCGCGCGACATCGCGCTTTGGAAGGACCCGAACGGTCTGACCGAAGACGAGCGCCGCATCGTCAAACGCAACCTCGGCTTCTTCGTGACGGCAGATTCGCTGGCCGCGAACAACATCGTGCTCGGCACCTACCGGCACATCACGGCACCCGAGTGCCGCCAGTTCCTGCTGCGTCAAGCATTCGAAGAGGCGATCCATACGCACGCCTATCAGTACATCGTGGAATCGCTGGGTCTCGACGAAGGCGAGATCTTCAATGCGTACCACGAGGTCGCCTCGATCCGCAACAAGGACGAGTTCCTGATCCCGTTCATCCATACGCTGACCGATCCGGCGTTCAAGACGGGGACGCTGGAGGCCGACCAGAAGCTGCTCAAGTCGCTGATCGTCTTCGCCTGCGTCATGGAAGGCTTGTTCTTCTACGTCGGCTTTACGCAAATTCTGGCGCTCGGCCGTCAGAACAAGATGACGGGTGCGGCGGAGCAGTATCAATACATCCTGCGCGACGAGTCGATGCACTGCAATTTCGGCATCGACCTGATCAACCAGATCAAGCTCGAGAACCCGCACCTGTGGACGCGCGAATTCCGTGAAGAGATTCGCGAGCTGTTCAAACACGCGGTCGAACTCGAGTACCGCTACGCCGAGGACACGATGCCGCGCGGCGTGCTGGGACTGAACGCGTCGATGTTCAAGAGCTACTTGCGCTTCATCTGCAACCGCCGTTGCCAGCAGATTGGGCTCGATCCGCTGTACCCGAACGAGGAGAACCCGTTCCCGTGGATGAGCGAGATGATCGACCTGAAGAAGGAACGTAACTTCTTCGAGACGCGAGTCATTGAATACCAAACCGGCGGTGCGCTGTCCTGGGAATGACACGTGCTGGCCGATGCGATGAATGAATGATTGATGGGGTGCCGCCGCGATCAACGACGCGGCGGAAAAGATAAGGAGCAAGAACGCCTAATGCAAAGCGTGCCCGGCGGCGAAACCGCCCACAAACATGACAGGCACTTTGCGAACCCTTCGGTGGGATGGGCGAACTACCCCCTGAAAAAGCCGGCGGCCTGGCCGCCGGCTTGTCACAAGCGAATATCGGGCTTGGCGAGCATCGAGTGCTTGCCTGCCGACTCGATCCGGCGTGCTGTGCCTTTGGGTACGGCACGCCTTACCGCATTCATTAGCGTAAGCGCTAGGTTTTTGCGTACGCCGATGAATAGCCCGCTTCGCAGCGCGCGCCGTCAAGCTTGTCGCCGGCGCGCAGCGGGAAGCGGGTTTGAAGAAGGGTGTAGTTCGAACTACTCATTTCCGAAAACCTGAAGGAGAAAATAATGGCAACAGCGAAGAAGAAACCCGTAGCGAAGAAAGCAGCCCCGGCCAAGAAGGCAGCAGCTCCGGCGAAGAAGGCCGCAGTGAAGAAGGTTGCTGCGAAGAAGGCAGCGCCGGCTAAGAAGGTTGCAGCCAAGAAAGTCGCAGTGAAGAAGGTTGCTGCGAAGAAGGCAGCGCCGGCCAAGAAGGCTGCGGTGAAGAAGGTTGCAGCGAAGAAGGCAGCACCGGCGAAGAAGGTCGCGGTGAAGAAGGTTGCAGCGAAGAAGGCAGCACCGGCGAAGAAGGTCGCGGTGAAGAAGGTTGCAGCCAAGAAGGCAGCGCCGGCAAAGAAGGCCGCGCCTGCTAAGAAGGCTGCCGCCAAGAAGGCCGCGCCTGCTAAGAAGGCTGCCCCTGCCGCGAAGAAGGCTGCGCCTGCTAAGAAGGCTGCCGCCAAGAAAGCTGCGCCTGCTAAGAAGGCTGCCCCTGCTGCGAAGAAGGCCGCGCCTGCTAAGAAGGCTGCCGCTAAGAAGGCCGCTGCCGCACCTGCTGCCCCTGCCGCGCCTGCTGCTGCTGCATCCACGGCACCTGCTTCGACGGTGAAGACCGCGTTGAACCCGGCTGCTGCTTGGCCGTTCCCGACGGGCAGCCGTCCGTAATAGGACGCGGTGACGAAGGCGGCGCAAGTCGCCCTCGTGGACGCCTAAATAAAAACCCCGCCACCGGTTTTGCCGGAGTGCGGGGTTTTTTTACGATCGCTGGAGAGCGAATGCCCGCGTCTGCGGGCGCTCGACCGGCGAACGCTCAGTGCGTCACGCGCGTGACGCCGGCGCTCGAGAGCAGACGGACGCGATCTCCGGCTTGGAACACTTCACCCGTTGCGGATTGCGTGATCGCGCGCAGATCGCCGTTGTCGAGTCGCACGGTGATTTCCACGCCCGAGCGTTTCGCCACGCCGTTTTCGACGGCGTTGCCGGCCACCGCGCCGGCGATGCCGCCGATGATCGCCGTTGCGATCGATCCCTTGCCGCCGCCGATCGCACTGCCGGCGACAGCGCCGAGCGCACCGCCGCCGAGGGCGCCGAGCCCGCTCGGCTGTCCGTCGTTCGACGAGATGGTGACCGCGCGTACGCTTTCGACCGTGCCGAAGCGAACCGATTCTTCACGCTGGGCCTGACCCGCCGTGTAGACGTCGGGAGAGCTGCTGTTGTACGCGCACCCCGTCATCACGACCGATCCCGCCAGCAGCGTCGCGAGTACGACCCGAGCTGATATTTTCATTGTCTGTTACTCCACAAGAGTATTACCGCAGGCTATAGCCGAAAGCCTGCTCGAACCGTTGGCCGATCTCCTCGCGGCTCGGCGCGTACGTCTGCGGCCCGGCTTGCTCGATCTTGAGCGAGCCCATCAAGCTTGCCAGCCGGCCCGTCGTGGCCCAATCGAGGCCGCGTTCGATGCCGTATAGCAGCCCGCCGCGAAACGCGTCGCCGCAACCGGTAGGATCGACGATCTTCGAAGCTTGCACGACAGGAATGTCCTCGAACTTGCCGTCATGGAAGATCCGCGCGCCGTGCTCGCCTCGCGTCACGATCAACGCTTGCACCCGCTTTGCGATCTCCTCTTGCGACCAGCCCGTCTTATTGCTGACGAGATTTGCCTCGTAGTCGTTGACTGCCACATAGGTGGCGAGTTCAATGGCGCGCCTAAGCGCCTCGCCCGAGAACAGCGGCAAACCTTGGCCCGGGTCGAATACGAACGGCACACCGGCGGCGGCGAGCTTTTCCGTATGCTGCACCATGCCGTCGTAGCCGTCGGGTGCGACGATCGCGAGCTTGATGTCTTGCGCCTCGTCGGCATGATTCAGGTGCGATTGCATCATCGCGCCCGGGTGGAAGGCGGCGATTTGGTTGTTATCGAGATCGGTGGTGATCATGGCCTGTGCCGTGTAGGCATCCGGCACCATGCGCACATGATCCGTACGCAGTCCGAGGCTCTTGATGCGATCGAAATAGAGCTGGCCGTCGATGTCTCCGAGCGTGCCCATGATGCGAGCATCGCCGCCGAGCAAGTTCAGCGAGTAGCCGATGTTGCCTGCGCAGCCGCCGAATTCGCGGCGCATCGTCGGAACGAGGAAGCTTACGTTCAGGATATGGACCTGCTCAGGGAGGATGTGCTCCTTAAAGCGGCCCTGGAAGGTCATGATGTTGTCGTATGCGAGCGAACCGCAGATCAGCGTAGCCAAGGCAGAATTCCTATGCGTAGTTTGTCGTGGGCGCGCCATACGAAAACGCCGCGCTATAGCCCAAGCGCGGCGTGCTTCGTCGGGTGGACGGCGCGATGAATTACTTCAGCGCGCTCAGCGCCGCGTCGTAGTTCGGCTCGTTCTTGATCTCGCCGACGAGTTCGGCGTGCACGACCTTGTCATTCTCGTCGACGACGACGACGGCACGCGCCGTGAGTCCGGCGAGCGGGCCCGTCTTGATGTCGACGCCGTACGCTTGCGCGAATTCGTGGCCGCGGAAGGTCGATGCGGTCACGACGTTTTCAATGCCTTCGGTCGTGCAAAAGCGCGTTGCCGCGAACGGCAGATCGCCGGAGACCACGATCACGGCCGTGTTTTGCAACTTGGCGGCCGCTTCGTTGAACTTGCGCGTCGACGTTGCGCACGTCGGCGTGTCGAGGCTCGGGACGATGTTCAGCACTTTGCGCTTGCCGGCGAAGTCGCCGAGCGCGATGGGCTTCAGATCCTTGCCGACGAGCGAAAACTCGGGCGCTTTTTGGCCGACGGACGGGAATGCGCCGCCCACTTCGATCGGGTTGCCGCCCAGCGTAACTTGACTCATATTAGCTCCGGATATTCGTTTCTGGTTGTCGCAAGTGCGAAATAGTGGGCTCGCGCGCGCGTGGCGGCTGCGCCCGGACTGCGCTACGGGTAAAAGATCTGGACGCGGAAGTTGGTCGCGATCGCATTGCCCGAATCGAGCCGTACGATCATCGTCTGCGTCGCATGGGCCGGCAGGCCGGCGGCGATCGTCGTGCCCGGGGCCACATAATCCTGCGGCCATAGGATGCGGCGGATCGCGACGTTATTTTTATCGTCGAACAGGGTTAGCTCGATCGCCGGGAAGGCGAGTGCGATGCCATATCGGTTGCGCAGCGGTACCCGCAGTTCCAAGCGGTGCGGACCGTCGACTTGACGCAGATCGGACGCCTCCACCTGCAACCCGTCGATGTCGCGCGGCGGCGAAAGGCGGCAGCCGAGTTGCGCGCATACGCGTGCGAATATCGGCTGCGATTCGGGCCAGTACACCATGACCGCTTCGCGGCGCCACCACGCGAGCTGCGCGACGAGTGCGAGTAGGAGCACGATCGATACGATGCCGCCGAGGACATACCAGATGGCTCGGCTCGGTGCCCTCGACCGTGCTTCGCGCGTCATGGCGAAATGGCGCTCTTGCTCGTCGGCGTCGGCCGGTTCCGCGAAGACCGGCGGTACGCCGGCGGCGTGAATATTCGCTTCGGCGTCGCCGAAATGGGGTTCGACGGGCACATCGGCTTGCGCTTGCAAACTCGCGCGCAGGTGAGGCTCGAGGTGAGGCTCTTCCCCGGCCGGCTGCGCCTCGTGCGGATGCCGCTCGAAATCGGATTGCGTTTCGACGGAGCCGCGGCCCGATGGCGCAGCGCCGAAGTTCGGCTCGACCTCGGGCTCGGCGGGTAGGCGCCCGTTAAAGTGCGGCTCGTCGTCGTCGAGCCAAATCGGTTCGCGAGAGGGCGCCCAAGGCGCGGCAGCCTGCTCGACACCTGCGCTTGGAGCCGGTTCGTCGGTTTTAGCGGCGGTTGCTCGAGCTGCTGCTGCTTCTTCAGCAGTTGCTTTGGCTTGTGCCGCGGCCTTGGCCTCTTCGGCGGCCCGGGCTCGCTCAGCAGCGTGAGCTTCTTCAGCGACACGCGCTTCTTCGGCAACGCGAGCCTCTTCGGCAACGCGAGCTTCTTCGGCAACGCGAGCCTCTTCGGCGGCGCGGGCTTCTTCGGCAGCGCGAGCCTCTTCGGCAACGCGAGCTTCTTCGGCGACGCGAGCTTCTTCGGCAACGCGAGCTTCTTCGGCAACGCGAGCTTCTTCGGCAACGCGAGCTTCTTCGGCAACGCGAGCCTCTTCGGCAACGCGAGCTTCTTCGGCAACGCGAGCTTCTTCGGCAGCGCGAGCTTCTTCGGCGACGCGGGCTTCTTCGGCAGTGCGAGCTTCTTCGGCAACGCGAGCTTCTTCGGCAACGCGAGCTTCTTCGGCAACGCGAGCTTCTTCGGCAACGCGAGCTTCTTCGGCAACGCGAGCTTCTTCGGCAACGCGAGCCTCTTCGGCGGCGCGGGCTTCTTCGGCAGCGCGAGCCTCTTCGGCAACGCGAGCTTCTTCGGCAACGCGAGCTTCTTCGGCGACGCGAGCTTCTTCGGCAACGCGAGCCTCTTCGGCGGCGCGGGCTTCTTCGGCAGCGCGAGCCTCTTCGGCAGCGCGAGCCTCTTCGGCAGCCCGAGCTTCGACGGCCGCCTGAGCATGAGCGTCAGTTTCGGTGTCGCGTGGCGCCTCGCCCTGCGGCGCATGTTCGGGCGTCGGCAGCCGCTCGCCCGCGTGCGGATCGAGCAGATTTTGCCGAGCGTCGAAAACTTGTTGGCAGTGTCCGCAGCGTGCGAACCCACCGGAGGCCGCGAGCATGGATTCCGGCACGCGGAAAACCGTTTCGCAGTGGGGACAGCGGGTGGCTAGAACCATGGTGAGCGGGGAAACCGGGTACGTCGATCGATAGGCGCTATTCTAATGGTTTCCCGCCGTGCCCTCGGCAGCGTCGCGGTTGCCATCACTCGACGGCGCGCTTCACGCCCGCCAAGCACACCCACCCCTCGTGCTCGCGCCAGACATCGATGTCGATCCACTGCCGATAAACGGCCGCCACTTCCTGCGCCTGCCGCGCAAGGACGCCCGACAGCGCGATGCGCCCACCCGCTTTCACCTTGGCGCTCAGCATCGAGGCCATCAGCTTGAGCGGGTTCGACAAAATGTTCGCCACGACGATGTCGAATTGTCCGGCCGGACAATCGTCGGGTAGCGCGTAGGTCACCTCGGCACGATTGCGCTCGCTATTGAGCCGAGCCGACTCGACCGCCTGCGGATCGATATCGATGCCGACAACCGGCGTCGCCCCGCACTTGCGCGCGAGGATCGCCAAAATGCCGGAGCCGCAGCCGTAATCGAGCACCGACTGACCCGGCGCGACCGATTCCTCGAGCCATTCCATACACAGCCGTGTCGTAGGATGGCTACCTGTGCCGAAGGCGAGGCCCGGATCGAGTTCAAGAATCAGCGCTTGCGGGTCCGGCGCGTCGTGCCAAGACGGCACGACCCAAATCCGTTTGCCGATCGCGATCGGCTCGAATTGCGATTGCGTGAGACGCACCCAATCTTGCTCGGGCACGTCGCGCAACGAGAAAGCCGGCGTGTCCGCCAAACCGATCGCGTTAGCTGCGGCCGCCGCCAGCACTGCGGGCTCCTGCTCGGGGGCGAGCAGGGCGACGACACGCGAATGCTGCCAGGCGGTGCGCTCGGGTGTGAGACCGGGCTCGCCGAACAAAGGCTGCTCGTCGGGCGTGTCGGCATCGGCGTCTTCCACCGATACCGATAGCGCCCCCAGTTCGATGAGCGCGTCGGACAGCGCTTCGGCTCGTGTCCGGTCGAGCTCGACGATCAATTCCCGGTAGCTCATGGTTGGCGATCAGGCCTCTTCCGGCGCGGCTTGCTGCTTTTCCGCAAGCCGATGTTCCAAGTAATGGATGCTCGTGCCGCCTTCGACGAAGCCGCCGTCGAGCATCAGTTCGCGATGCAGCGGAATGTTCGTTTGAATGCCCTCGACGACCATCTCCGACAAGGCGATGCGCATGCGGCGGATCGCTTGCTCGCGCGTCGCGCCGTAAGCGATCAGCTTGCCGATCATCGAGTCGTAGTTCGGCGGCACGAAATACCCATTGTACGCGTGCGAATCGACACGAATGCCGGGACCGCCCGGCGTATGCCACGACGTGATGCGCCCCGGCGACGGCGTGAACTTGAACGGATCTTCCGCATTGATCCGGCACTCGATTGCGTGGCCGCGGAAGACGATGTCGCGCTGGCGCATCGTGAGCTTCTCGCCGGCGGCAATCCGGATCTGTTCTTGCACGATGTCGATGCCTGTGATGAGCTCCGTCACCGGATGCTCAACCTGCACGCGCGTGTTCATTTCGATGAAGTAGAACTCGCCGTTCTCGTACAGGAATTCGAACGTGCCGGCACCGAGGTAGCCCATTTTCTTGCACGCGTCGGCGCAGCGGTCGCCGATACGTTCGATCAAGCGGCGCGCGATACCGGGCGCAGGCGCTTCCTCGATCACCTTTTGGTGGCGGCGTTGCATCGAGCAGTCGCGCTCGCCGAGCCACAGCGCGTTCTTGAACGAATCCGCGAGCACCTGGATTTCGATGTGGCGCGGGTTCTCGAGGAACTTCTCCATGTAGACCTGCGGGTTGCCGAACGCGCGCTCGGCTTCCTCTCGGGTCATGTTCACGGCGTTCACGAGCGCGGCTTCCGTATGGACGACGCGCATACCGCGCCCGCCGCCGCCGCCCGCGGCCTTGATGATGACCGGATACCCGACCGAGCGCGCGATCTTGACGATCTCTTTCGGATCGTCGGGCAGGGCGCCTTCCGAGCCGGGCACGCAAGGCACGCCCGTCTTGATCATCGTTTGCTTGGCGGAGACCTTGTCGCCCATCAGGCGAATCGTCTCGGGGCGCGGGCCGATAAAGGCGAAGCCCGACTGTTCGACGCGTTCCGCGAAGTCGGCGTTTTCCGACAGGAAGCCGTAGCCGGGGTGGATCGCTTCGGCATCGGTCACTTCGGCCGCGCTGATGAGCGCGGGCATGTTCAGGTAGCTCTGCGGCGACGGTGCCGGTCCGATACAGACGGCTTCGTCGGCCAGCTTCACGTACTTGGCGTCTTTGTCCGCGGTCGAATAGGCGACGACCGTCTTGACGCCGAGTTCGCGGCATGCGCGCTGGATGCGCAACGCAATTTCGCCGCGATTGGCAATGAGAATTTTTTCAAACATGGCGATGGTTCGACGCATTAAAGGGCTCGTGCGTCGTGGGGCCGCGAACTCTGGCGGCGCACGGCATTCGAGCTAAACGGGGTATGCCCGAGACGGCAGGTCGCGCTCGGGCCCGCTTTGCGATCAGCCGATGACGAAAAGCGGCTGGCCGTATTCGACGGCTTGGCCGTTTTCGATAAGGATTTCCTTCACGACGCCGGCCTTGTCGGCTTCAATTTCGTTGAGCAGCTTCATCGCTTCGATGATGCACAGCGTCTGGCCTTCCTTGACCGTGTCGCCCACTTGGACGAACGGCTCGGCGCCCGGCGACGGCGAGCGATAGAAGGTGCCGACCATCGGCGAGGTGATCACGTGGCCTTGTGCAACGGCGGCGGGCGCGGCGGCCGCAGCGGGGGCCTGCTCGAGGGCGCCTGCGCCCATCGCGGGAGCGGCCGACGCCAGCGGCGGCGCATACGAGGCGGACTGCTGTACGTAAACCGGCGGCGCATTCTTGACGATGCGGACTTTGCCTTCGCCTTCGGTCACTTCGAGTTCGGAAATGCCCGATTCGGAGACGAGGTCGATCAAAGTTTTCAGCTTACGTAGATCCATAGGGAATCCCCTTGTTCAATGCGTTAGGCGCCGGCTCCAGCCGACGCCGATTTGATGTTCTGAAATCAGCTGCGCGCGCTTTGCGACGCCAGCCGCTCGAGCGCGAACTCGAGTGCGTACAGATAGCCTTTCCAACCGAGCCCGCAGATGACGCCTTCGGCCAGGTCCGAAAAGTACGAGTGATGCCTGAACGGCTCTCGGCGATGCACATTCGACAGATGAATCTCGACGAACGGGATGCCGACGCCCGCCAGCGCATCGCGCAAAGCGACGCTTGTATGCGTGTAGGCGGCGGGATTGATCAAGACGAACTCGACCGCTTCCGCGCGTGCACCGTGCACGCGGTCGACGAGTTGCCCCTCGTGATTGCTCTGAAACGTAAGCAACTCGACGCCTGCTTCCTGCGCGCGAGCCACGAGCGCTCGATCGATCTGCTCCAGCGTGACGCGACCGTACACCTCGGGTTCCCGCGTACCGAGCAGGTTGAGGTTCGGGCCGTGCAGTACCAGCAATCGTCTCATGGTTCGCTTCTGTTTCCGCGGAATTGCGCGCACTTTATCGCCGTTTGTCGAAACTTGTCTAGCGTCGAATGAGAATGGGAGGGCGCGATGCGGTATTTTTTGCCGGAAATGGGCTGGAGATGTGCCTAACATCGCCCAATTCGTCGACATTTTCCCGTATTTCGATGTGATCTTCTCTTAAGCCAATTTCTGGCGTCAAAGGGCGTCGAGTGTCTTGCTCAATTCGGTCGGTGCGATTTGTCCCAATTTTGTCGACCGTACGACGCCGTTAGCGTCAATTACGACCGTAAACGGCAATGCGCCGGCGGTATTGCCGAGGCTCCGGGCGAGGTCGGCACCGCCGAAGCCGCTGACGAGAATCGGGTAGTCGACGGGGATTTTCTTTAGAAAGGTCTGTATGTTTTGTTGGGAGTCGACCCCGATCCCGACGAACTGAACGCCCTTACCCTTATAGGCATCGTGCAGCCGAACGAGCTCGGGCATCTCGGCGACGCACGGTCCGCACCACGACGCCCAAAAGTTGACGACGAGTACGTGCCCTTTGTAGGGCGCGAGCGTCTGCGGCTTCCCGTCGACGTTTTCCAAGGCGGCGTCCATCAGTTGCGCAACGGCGTCGGAGGCTGGGGCGGTGGCCTGCGGCGTTTGCGTTTGAGACGCCGCGCCTTCGGCGGGGCCGGTATCGCCGTGCAGCCATTGCCGTGCGCCGAGGCCCAGCGCTGCTGCGACGATGGCGACCGCCGCGATGGCGAATGTGGCTTTCGTATTCATCTATCTAATAGAGAGTGGAGTCGGGGTGGGGCGACGCGGCGCTCAATTGGTCAGCGGCGCCGGATCGTCGCCGGCAAGCAGCGCTTGTACGGTTTCGGCGTTCGCGCGCGGCGCACGGCCGCGGGCATCGGCACGCACGGCGCCGCGCAAGTCGTCCGTATCATATAGGGCAATATGGATGCCGACGGGCGCTTCGTCGCGTGCGCCCCGCCAGAGGAAGCTCAGCGTTTCGACGTCGCCGCGTCCCCCGAAGTGGTGCGTCTCCGAGACGTCGTACTGAACGTTCGCGTTGAGCAGATAGATCGCGACTTCCTTCGGGTTATCGCAAAATACCTGCAAGTGGATGTCGGAATGCTCGCCGGCCGTCCCGTTCAGTACGGCGCCCGTCAAATAGGGATTGAACGGCGCCAGCCGTTTCATCCACTCGAGCGCGATCTCCCGCAACCGGCGCAATACGGCCGGCTGGGTATCGCCTTGGAAGAGCGCCTGATATTCGCGGATCTCTTCTTCGATCTCATCGTTATCGGGTAGCCATTCGCCGGCGACGCGCGCTTGACCGACCACTTGCCGGGCGGCCTTGCGCTTCGCGCTGGCATAGTCGAGCCCTTCCTCCGCGATCAGGCGAGCCGCCGCCATCGCGATTTCCTCCCGCACGCGCTGCGGATCGACAAAAGATTTGCGCACCATTCGGCAATCATACTAGATCGTCCGGTCTCGCCCGCTGCGCCCGGGTGACGCGAGCGCGTCGGGTACAATAGCGGGCCTCACGCGGCTCGCCCGCCCGGCGTTCGCGTCCCCACCATGCACTCGCGGCTAGCGCGGCACGAGCAGACAGTTTCTATGCACATCCACATCCTCGGCATCTGCGGCACATTCATGGGCGGCCTCGCGGTACTCGCGCGCGGCGCAGGACATACCGTGACGGGCTGCGACGCCGGTGTCTATCCGCCGATGAGCACCCAGCTCGAGGCGCAAGGCATCACGCTCATCGAAGGCTATGGCGCCGAGCAACTCGATTTGAAGCCGGATTTGTTCGTTATCGGCAACGTCGTTTCGCGCGGCAATCCGCTCATGGAGGCCATTCTCGATCGCGGCTTGCCCTACGTATCGGGGCCGCAATGGCTTGGCGAACACGTGCTTGCGGGCAAATGGGTCCTGGCTGTCGCGGGGACGCACGGCAAAACGACGACGAGCTCGATGCTCGCGTGGCTGCTGGAGGACGCCGGACTCAATCCCGGCTTCCTGATCGGAGGCGTGCCGCTGAACTTCGGCGTATCGGCCCGGCTGACCGATTCGAATTTCTTCGTGATCGAAGCCGACGAATACGACACGGCTTTCTTCGATAAGCGTTCGAAGTTCGTTCATTACCGTCCGCGCACCGCCATTCTGAATAACCTGGAATTCGATCACGCCGACATCTTCCCCGATCTCAGTGCGATCGAGACGCAATTTCATCATCTCGTGCGTACCGTCCCCTCGATCGGCCGCCTCGTCGTCAACGGCCGCGAAGCCGCGCTCGAGCGCGTACTTGCTCGCGGCGTGTGGAGCGAGGTCGAGCGCTTCGGCGTCGAGGGCGGCTGGCATGCGTTGCCGGCGGCCGACGGCGAAGTCGTCGACGAACGCTTTGCCGCGTACTGGCGCGGCGAGCGCGTGGGTGTCGTGAACTGGCATGTGCAGGGGGAGCACAACCGGCTCAATGCGTTGGCCGCCATCGCGGCGGCGCGGCACGTCGGCGTGCCGCCGGCCCAGGCGGCGCGTTCGCTCGGCGATTTTCGCAACGTCAAGCGGCGGATGGAAGTGCGCGGCAGCGTCGACGGCGTGACCGTCTATGACGATTTTGCCCACCACCCCACGGCGATCGAAACGACGATTGCCGGTTTGCGCACGCGCGTGGGCGGCGAGCGCAACCGCATCCTGGCTGTGCTCGAGCCGCGTTCGAACACGATGAAGCTCGGCGTCATGAAGGCGCAATTGCCCAAAAGTCTCGAGGGGGCCGATCTCGCATTCGGTTACGGCGCCCTGACGGGGCGTGACGCGCTCGGCTGGGACCTTGCCGAGGCGCTCGCGCCCCTCGGCGAGAAGGCGCACGCGTTCAGCGATCTCGATGCGCTCGTTGCGGCCGTCGCGGAAGCGGCGCGGCCTGGCGACCACGTCCTCGTCATGAGCAACGGCGGATTCGGCGGCGTCCATCAGAAGTTGCTCGACGCGCTGAGCTCGCGCGCGAAAGGCGCCGCGTGATTCTTTACTTGCACGGTTTTCGTTCGTCGCCGCAATCGTTCAAGGCGCGGCTGCTGGCCGCACGCATGGCCGAACTCGGGCTTTCGGACGAGTGGCGCTGTCCGATGTTGCCGGTCTCGCCGCTCGAAGCTCTGGCCGTGGCACAGGCGCAGGTGGCGGGCGTAGCGGCCGGCGACGTGACGGTGATCGGCAGTTCGCTAGGCGGTTACTTCGCCACGTATCTCGCCGAAAAACACGGTTGGCGTGCCGTCTTGCTCAATCCTGCGGTGTTGCCGCAGCGGGATTTGTCGGCCTACTTGGGCGAGCAGCCGCTTTGGCACGGCGGCGGTAGCATCGTCGTCGAGCCGCATCATTTAACCGAGTTGCAAACGCTCGGCGTCGAGTCGATCTCGCGGCCCGGACGCTATTATTTGATCGCCGCCACGGGCGACGAAGTGCTCGATTACCGCGAGATGCTGGCTCATTATCCCGGCGTCGAGACGAAACTGATTACCGGCAGCGATCACGCGATCAGCGAATTCGCCGACTACGTCGACGATGTCCTCGCGTTTTGCGGCGTCGCCGCAGCCGGCCGTACATAGCACGGCGGCGGTGCCCGGACGCGCAAGCGGCCGTGACCGCGCCACCGAACAATATCGATCCGCGGCGGGTGCGCAGTTTGCGGCGCACACTTGCCGCGAGGGCCAAAATTCGTAACGAGAGTGTCGAGTGAACGTTTTCTTTGAGGAATCAGGCGGTTTGAAGGCGGGCAGCGTGCTGTCGCGCCAAGGCGATGCCTTGCAGGTTGAGTTGCCGGGCGGCCGGCGTACGAAAGTGCGCGCCAAGGACGTGCTGATCGAATTCGCTCAGCCGAGCGCGGCCGAGCTGTTGCAGCAAGCCGATGCGTGCGCGCAGCAGATCGATCTCGACTTTTTGTGGGAGTGCGCGCCCACCGACGAATTCCCGTTCGCGGCGCTGGCCGGCGAATATTTCGGCGAGCAATCGGGACCGGTCGAGCGCGCCGCGCTCGTGCTGCGGATGCAGGGCGCGCCCGTGTACTTCCGTCGCAAGGGGCGCGGGCAATATCAGCGAGCGCCGCAAGAGCAGTTGAAAATGGCGCTGGCGGGGCTCGAGCGCAAGCGTCAGCAGGCGCTCGTGCAGGCCGAATACGAAGAGGAACTCAAGGCCGGCCGCTTGCCCGAAGCGCTGCGCGGCAAGGCGCTCACGCTGCTCACGAAGCCCGACAAGAACACGATCGAGTACAAAGCGCTCGAAGGCGCCGCGGCGGCGCGCGGCATTTCGCAGGCGCGGCTCATGCTCGAGTGCGGCGGCGTTGCGTCCGCCCGGGCGTTGCACGAAGCGAAGTTTCTCTCCGAGTATTTCCCTCACGGCACGGGCTTCCCGGCCGTGACGCCGGGCCCCGTGCCGGACGATCTGCCGACGGCCCATGTCGAAGCATTTTCCGTCGACGACATCACGACGACCGAAATCGACGACGCATTCTCCGTCGAGCTCTTGGCCGAGGATCGCGTGCGCGTCGGTGTCCATATCGCGGCCCCGGCGCTTGGAGTCGTGCGCGGCGATGCCGTCGATGCGATCGCGCGCGCGCGTTTGTCGACCGTCTATATGCCGGGCGACAAGATCACCATGCTCCCCGACGAGGTCGTCGAGGTCTTTACGCTGAAGGAAGGCGGCCTGCGTCCCGCGCTGTCGCTCTACATCATCGTCAATCGCACCACGCAAGAGATCGTCGCCAACGAAACGCGTGCGGAACTCGTGTATGTGAAAAGCAATTTGCGCCACAACACGCTCGACGCCGAGGTGACCGAGGAAGCGCTCGCCGCGGGCAGCGGCGAGTATCCGCATAAGGAAGAGATCGCCCTTTTGTGGCCGCTCGCGCAAGCGTTGTTCGAAAAGCGGCAGGCGGCGCGCGCCGGATACGGCTTGCGGCGAGAGGTGCCGGGCAACACCGATTACAACTTCTACGTCGACGGCGAGCACGTGACCATCACGCCGCGCCGGCGCGGCTCTCCGCTCGATTTGATCGTCGCCGAACTCGCGATTCTGGCCAATTCGACGTGGGGCGCATTGCTGCACGATCACGGCGTACCGGGCATTTACCGGACGCAGCGCACGTTCGCCGCGGCCGGCCCCAAGCGCACGCGCATGCAGACGAGCGCCGCGCCGCACGAAGGGCTCGGTGTCGCGCAGTACGCGTGGAGTACGTCGCCGCTGCGCCGTTATGTCGACCTCGTCAACCAATGGCAATTGATCGCCTGTGTTCAGCATGGCGTCGCGGCCAAGCTCGTCGCACCGTTCAAACCGAAGGATGCCGATCTGTTCGCCGTCGTGCAGGGCTTCGACGATACCTATACGGCATATGCCGACCATCAGCGGCGCATGGAGTACTTCTGGTGTCTGCGCTGGCTCACGCAGGAGAACAAGAAGGAAGTCGTGGCGGCGGTGGTGAAGGGCGATCTCGTGCGCCTCGAGGACGTGCCGCTGCTGCTTCACGTGCCGGGACTCGGCGTACACGCACGCGGCACGCGCATCGTGCTCGAGGTGATGTCGGTCGATGAATTGACGGTCGAGGCATCGGTGCGGCCCATTCGCGTCCTCGATGCACCGGGAGCGAATGCGGGTGCGGCCGAGGAGGAAGAAGGCGAATTCGTGGAGTCCGCGGACGCTTCCGCCGAAAGCGAGGAGGAGGCGCGTGCGGAGGACGGCGTACCGAACGACGCGGCCGATGGCGCCGATGCAGGCGGCGGCGGGATCGACGAGAACGTGCAAGAGGGCATTACGCACCCGACACAGGTGACGCAATGAGTGCGACGAACGATCGATCGTCCGACGGCGCTCAACCGGTCGCGCCTGCTCAAGCGGGTTGGGATCTGTATGCGGTGATCGGCAATCCGATCGCGCACAGCAAGTCGCCGATTATCCATTCGCGCTTTGCCGAGCAAACCGGAGAACGCGTCGAATATCGGCGTCTGCTCGCCCCGGTCGACGGTTTTGGCGAAACCGTGCGCGCGTTCGTTGCCGCGGGCGGACGTGGGCTCAACGTGACGGTGCCGTTCAAGCTCGAAGCGTATGCGTTGGCCAACCGGCTTTCGCCGCGCGCCGCCGCGGCGGGCGCCGTCAATACGCTTCGCTTCGACAGCGACGGCATCTACGGTGAGAATACCGACGGCATCGGCCTCGTGACCGATATCGAAATCAATCTGAAGGTCCGTCTCGCCGGTGCGAGCATCTTGCTGCTCGGCGCGGGCGGCGCGGCTCGTGGCGCCGTGCTGCCGATGCTCGAGCGCGGTCCGCGCAAGTTGACCATCGTCAATCGAACGGCGGCCAAGGCCGAAGCGCTCGTCGAGGCGTTCGCGCAAGCCGCGCGCGAGGCCGGCTGTGCGTTGTCGGGCGGCGCGCCCTCGGCCGTGGAGCCGATGCCGTACGACGTCATCGTCAATGCGACGGCGGGGTCGCTGACCGCCGAAGTGCCCGAATGCGACACGCAGGCGTTCGGACCCGATACGCTCGCCTACGACATGATGTACGGCGCTCAGCCCACCGTATTCATGCAGCATGCGCAGGCGCTCGGGGCGAGGACTTCCGACGGGCTTGGCATGCTCGTCGAACAAGCGGCCGAGTCGTTCCTGGTGTGGCGCGGCGTGCGGCCCGCGAGCGCGCCGGTGCTGACCGAATTGCGCGCAATGCTGGCCGCGCAGAACTGATACGTCTCGCACGGGCGACGGCGGCGAGCGTGCGAATAGTCGAGACGCATCGATGACGAAAACGAAAAAGCGGGCGGGGAAAGGCGTCGGCGGTTGGGTGCTGTATGCCGTCGCGGTGAGCGCCTTCGCTTGGGTCGCGACGCAGGCCTATTATTTCGGGCAGATCGCCGTGTGGAGTGTCGTCGACCCGAGTTCCACGGCGTTCATGCGCGCCGATGGGTGGCGGCTCGCGCAGGATCGTCCGGATCTCGCCATCGAGCACCAGTGGGTATCGTACGATCGCATCTCCCGAAATCTGAAACGCGCGATCATTGCGTCCGAAGACGCGAACTTCGTCAACAACAACGGCTACGAGACCGACGCGATCCTACAGGCGTGGGAGAAGAACAAAAAGCGCGGCAAGATCGTGGCGGGGGGCTCGACGATCTCGCAACAGCTCGCGCGCAACTTGTTTCTCTCGCGGCAAAAGAGCTATCTGCGTAAAGGGCAGGAGCTCATCATCACCTGGATGCTCGAAACGCTGCTCGACAAAGAGCGCATCTTCGAGATCTATTTGAATTCGGTGGAGTGGGGCAACGGAGTCTATGGCGCGCAAGCGGCCGCGCGTTACTACTATCGCTCGTCCGCGGCGCAACTGACCGCTTGGCAGTCGGCGCGGCTTGCCGTCATGTTGCCGAACCCGCGCTATTTCGATCAACACCGCGCATCCCCGTATCTCTCGCAGCGCTCCGGTGTGATTGCGCGGCGCATGGGCGCCGCCGAATTGCCGCGCTAAGCGCGGCCATCGAAACTGCCGCTCAATTGTCGTCCCAATAGGGCACGCTTTCGCCTTCGCGCGAGACGAATCTGAACCCCTTCGGCTTCTCGCCGGGCGCCCCCGGAAATTCGGCAAGAATTCCGAATTTGCCCGAGTCGGGATACTCCGCGATCTCGGGCATCATCTTCGTGCTCACCGCGAGATATTTCAATTCGACGTCGCCTGTGTTCGCGATCTGGTGCGCCGTCTCGGCGCCGCCGGGCGGACAGGCGATCACGTCGCCCGCGCGAATCGGATGGACAGTGTCGCCGATGCGAACTTCACCCGCGCCTTCGAGCACGAAAAACATTTCCTCGTTGACCCGATGGTTGTGAAACGGGAATGCGCGCTTGCCGGGTGCCAGCGCCGTCACGTTGTAGCCGAGTTTTTGCGCGCCGATCCGGGGCCCGATCGCGCCCATGCGCGGCGCGTAGCGATCGCTCATCGATTCGGGTGGCGCAACGCCGGGCGGTAGCGGGGACAATTCAATGTCGGCCAAATTAATGATGGGTTTCATGAGTCGATCCTTGTAGGGACGGCGTCGGATGAGGGTCGGCATAAGTTTAGCGGCAAGCGCGCAGCTTTCGTCGAAGGCGTGCGGAGCCTTGCTGAATAAGGGGTTCAGGCCATGCGCGGGGAGCGTCGCGCATCGTGTTTCGGCCCTTCCAGATGTGACCAAGTCTCAATATATGAGCAGGCCATTCAAATGTTGGAGCATTCCTCAAGGCGTGCCTACAATTCGTCGCGAGCGGTCGAGAAGGCCGCGTGGCGAAATACCCCGATTGAAGCGATTCGAGAGCGAAGCATCTCACCCGCAAGGAGACGCGCCCGATGATTGCCCCTGAAAACGACCTGGCCCATCCGCTAACGATGGGCGACGCCCCCGAGCCCGAAGCCGGTCGCTCTGTCCCCGAGCCTTTTCCGATGTCGGGTTCGCCTCTCGAGATCAACGAGTCGCAGGCCGGCACGCAAACGCTGCTGCGCGGCCTCGCCATCATCGAAGCTTGCGCCAACGGCGCCCGCGATATGCGCGCGTTCGCCGCGGCGCTGGGCACTACGCGCAGTACGACCCACCGCCTGGTAAGCAGCCTCGTCCAAGCGCGTTATCTGCGCAGCGGTTCGAACGGCTATTTCATCGGGCCGAAACTCATCGAACTGGGCACGATCGCGCTCGAGCAAATGCCGCTGACCGCCGTGGCGCGTCCGCATCTCGAGCGCTTGTCGGACGAGACGCTCGACACGATCCACCTCGGCGTGCGCGATGGGGACGACGTCCTATACATCGACAAGATCGGGGGCAAGCGCGGGCTCGAAATGCGCTCGTGTATCGGCCATCACATGGCGCTCGCCTCGACCGGGATCGGCAAGGCCCTCATGCTCGATTCGTCGCCGCAGACTTGGGGTGTGCTTTACGACGCGGCGAAGCGCTCGGTCACCACCGAGCGCTTCAATCAAGATACGCGTCCCGACAAGCCCGTATTCATGCAACGGATGGTTCGCTATGCGGCGGGCGGCTACGCGTTCGATCTCGAGGAAAACGAGGTTTCGATTCGCTGTGTCGCCGCGCCGATTCGGGATGCCTCCGGGATGATCATCGCCGCCGTTTCCGTGGCGAGCACGGTCCCCTATATGCCGCTCGAACGCATGGATGAATTGGTGCCGATCGTGCAACGCGAAGCGCGCGCGATCTCTGAAGAACTTGGCTATGTCGCGCCCGGTGCGCGTCGCATTAAACGATGAGCGCTGTGCAAGCTTTGACCGCCCGACCGGCTTTGATCGGCCTCGACTGGGGTACGACGGCCATGCGTGCCTATCTATTCGATGCGCTCGGCAACGTCGTCGACTCGCGCGCATCGGACGAAGGGATCATGCGCTTGCCCGAGCCGGGCGGATTCGAGGCGGCGTTCGAATCGGCTTGCGGCGCGTGGCTCGCGTCGTCGCCGAACTTGCCCGTGATCGCGGCGGGTATGGTGGGTAGCGCGCAAGGCTGGTGCGAAGCGCCGTATGTCGATGTCCCGGCCGACGCCTCCGCGCTGGTTGCGGGCATCGTGGAAGTCGTCACCTCGCGAGGCGTCAGGGTGCGGATCGTGCCTGGCGTCATCGAACGCGGCGACCTCCCGAACGTCATGCGCGGCGAGGAAACGCAAATCGTCGGCGCACTCGCAAGCGACGCGATCGCCGCAGCCGCGCGGACGCTCGTGGGTCTGCCGGGCACGCACGCGAAGTGGGCCATCGTGCGCGGCGAGCGAATCGAATCGTTTCATACGTTCATGACGGGCGAGCTGTATGCGGCGCTACGCGACCATACGATTCTCGGGCGCACGATGGCCGAGCCCGTCGAACCCGACACGCAAGCCTTTTTGCGTGGCGTCACGGTGGCCAAGCATGCGCAGCGCGCCGGCCTGCTCGCGACGATCTTCAGCACACGCACGCTCGGTCTTACCGGCGCGCTGAGCAGCGAGCAGCAGCCCGATTATCTGTCGGGACTTTTGATTGGACATGAATTGAGCGGACTTGCCGCGCTGCTCGAATCGCGCGATGCGGCGCTCGCCGACGAGGCGCCGCGCCTGATCGGCAGCGCCGCGCTATGCGAGCGCTATCGGCTGGCGCTGGCCGAGTTCGGCTGTGGGCGGGCGAGCGTGGTTGAGGCCGCGGCCGAAAGCGGATTGTGGCGTATCGCGACCCAAGCGGGGCTCGTGCAGCGCCACGCGGCGGTCCGGGCAAGCTGAGTGCGGCCGATCTCGCCTCCGATGAATCGTTAGCAAGCTGAATGAATTAGGCATCCGATATGCAAACCGAATTCGATCTACCGAAGCCCTATCATCCTCATACACGTTTCATGGCCGCATTCGAGGCGTGCGCATTGATCGCGATTTTGCGCGGCATCACGCCGAGCGAGGTCGTGGCGCACGGCCAAGCGCTATACGACGCAGGGTTCCGCATCGTCGAGGTGCCGCTCAATTCGCCCGATCCGCTCGCGAGCATCGCCGCCTTGCGCAAGGTGCTGCCGGCCGATGCGATCGTCGGCGCGGGCACGGTGTTGCGGACCGCATTCGTCGAAGACGTGGCCCAGGCGGGCGGCGAACTCGTCGTCATGCCCCACGGCGACATCGAAATCATTAGGACTGCGAAGGAAAAAGGCATGGCTTGCGCACCCGGCGTGGCGACGCCGACCGAAGCGTTCGCCGCGTTGGCGAGCGGTGCCGACGTCTTGAAGATGTTCCCGGCGGAGCAGTTGGGCGCGCATGTCGTCAAAGCGTGGCGCGCGGTGATCGCAAAACGCATTCCGCTGGTGCCGGTGGGCGGCGTCACCCCGGAGAACATGCACACGCTCGTCGCCGCGGGCGCGAGCGGCTTCGGTCTCGGATCGGCGCTGTATCGGGCCGGCCAAGATGTCGATACGACCGCCGCGCATGCCCGCGCGTTTGTCGCGGCTTGGCGCGACGTGCGCGCAGGAGCGTCGCGGTGAACCGGCTGGCGGGCAAGGTCGCGATCGTCACGGGAGCCGGTCGCGGGATCGGCGAGGCGATCGCACGTGCGTTTGCCCGCGAAGGCGCCGCGACGGTGCTGGCCGAACTCGATCTCGACGCGGCGCGCCGTGTCGCCGAACGCATCGAGGCCGAGACGCCCGGGGCGCGCGTGCTGCCGGTGCAGACCGACGTAACGCGGCCGGCCTCGGTGTGCGACGCGCGCGATGCGGCAGAGCATGCGTTCGGCCCCATCGACGTGCTGGTGAACAACGCCGGCATCAATGTGTTTTGCGATCCGCTCACGATGAGCGACGACGATTGGCGGCGTTGTTTCGCCGTCGACCTCGACGGTGTTTGGAACGGTTGCAAGGCGGTACTGTCAGGCATGGTGGAGCGCGGGCGCGGCAGCATCGTCAATATCGCATCGACGCATGCGTATCAGATCATTCCGGGGTGCTTTCCGTATCCCGTCGCCAAGCACGGCGTGCTCGGTCTCACGCGCGCGCTGGGGATCGAATACGCGGCCCGGCAAGTGCGCGTCAATGCGATCGCGCCGGGCTATGTGGAGACACAGCTCACGCACGACTGGTGGAATGCGCAGCCCGATCCCATAGCCGCGCGCGCCGAGACGATGGCGTTGCAGCCGATGAAGCGCATCGCGCAACCTGAGGAGGTGGCGATGACGGCGGTGTTCCTCGCCTCGGACGAGGCACCGTTCATCAATGCGACATGCATCACGATCGATGGTGGGCGTACCGCGCTGTACCACGATTGACACGATTGACTGGAAAGATCGATTTGCTCGTTCCGCGGCAGCTTCGCGGGGCGATTCGCAAACCGGATGGCGCACTGGCCGCGTGAGCCATCCGACATAGACGAAGCGGCCGAACGCTCAATCAGACAGGAGACAAACCTCATGAAGCGCAAAATTTTCCTCACGCTCGTCGCCGCCGCGGTGACGTCGATGGTTGCAGGCGTGCCGGCCGCCCAAGCCGCCGATCCGGTCAAGATCGGCTTCCTCGTGAAGCAACCTGAGGAGCCCTGGTTCCAAGACGAATGGAAGTTTGCCGAGATGGCCGCGAAGCGGGACGGTTTTACGCTCGTGAAGATCGGCGCGACCTCGGGTGAGAAGGTGATGAGCGCGATCGACAACTTGCACGCCCAACAGGCGCAAGGTTTCATCATCTGCACGCCCGACGTGAAGCTCGGACCCGGCATCGTCGCGAAGGCGAAGGCCGACGGGTTGAAGATGATGACGGTCGACGACCGTCTCGTGGACGGCAGCGGCAAGCCGATCGCGAGCGTGCCGCACATGGGCATCTCGGCCTATAACATCGGTCAACAAGTCGGCAAGGGCATCATCGACGAAATCAAGAAGCGCGGCTGGGACATGAAGGACGTCGGCGCGATCGACGTGACCTACGAGGAATTGCCGACGGCGCATGATCGCACGCAAGGCGCAACCGACATTCTCCTCGCGTCCGGCTTCCCGAAAGCGAACGTCATCGCCGCGCCGCAAGCGAAGACCGATACGGAAAACGCGTTCAACGCCGCGAACATCGCCATCACGAAGAACCCGCAGTTCAAGCACTGGGTGGCGTACGGCCTGAACGACGAAGCCGTGCTCGGCGCCGTGCGCGCAGCCGAAAGCCGCGGCTTCAAGGCCGACAACATGATCGGCATCGGCATCGGCGGTTCGGACTCGGCGCTGAACGAATTCAAGAAGCCGCAACCCACGGGCTTCTTCGGCTCGGTCATCATCAGCCCGAAGCGCCACGGCGACGAGACGTCGGAAGATATGTACAAGTGGATCACGACGGGCAAACAGCCGCCGCTCCTGACGCTCACGACGGGGATGCTCGCCACGCGGGACAACGTAGCGAAGGTGCGTGAAGAGATGGGGCTCGCCGCGAAGTAATGCGGCGTGGCATGCCGGGCCGGTGCTCACGGGCGCCGGCCCGGATGACCCTTCAGTGCGAGGATAGGTGAGATGTCTGCAACGTTGCGATTTGACAATATCGGCAAGGTTTTTCCGGGCGTGCGCGCGCTCGACGGCGTATCGTTCGACGTCCAGGCCGGCCAAGTGCATGGCCTGATGGGCGAAAACGGCGCGGGCAAGTCGACGCTGCTCAAGATCCTTGGCGGCGAGTATCAGCCCGACTCCGGCCGCATCATGATGGACGGCAAAGAGGTGCGCTTCCCGAGCGCGGCGGCCTCGATCGCGGCGGGTGTCGCCGTGATTCACCAGGAGTTGCAGTACGTTCCCGATTTGACGGTGACGGAAAATCTGCTGCTCGGCCGGCTGCCGAGCGCATTCGGGTGGGTGAACAAGCGCGGCGCCAAACGCTTCGTGCAGGAGCGGCTTGCGCAGATGGGCGTCGATCTGGACCCCAACGCGAGACTCGGGCGGCTGTCGATCGCGCAGCGGCAGATGGTCGAAATCTGCAAGGCGCTGCTGCGCAACGCGCGCGTGATCGCGCTCGACGAGCCTACGAGTTCGCTGTCTCACCGCGAGACCGAAGTGCTCTTCAAGCTCGTACGCGAATTGCAGGCCGACGGCCGCGCGCTCATCTACATCTCGCACCGGATGGATGAGATCTACGAGCTCTGCACCGCATGCACGATCTTCCGCGACGGGCGCAAAGTGGCATCGCATCCGTCGCTCGCCGAAGTGGCGCGCGACACGATCGTCAAGGAGATGGTCGGGCGCGAAATTTCGGACATTTACGGTTACCGCGCGCGCCGGCAAGGCGAGGTGCGGCTTGCGGTCGATGCGCTCGAAGGTCACGGGTTATCCGCGCCTGCGAGCTTTTCGGTGCGGGCGGGCGAAATCGTCGGCTTCTTTGGGCTCGTCGGCGCGGGGCGCAGCGAATTGATGCGGCTCGTGTACGGCGCCGAGAAACCGCGCGGCGGACAGCTCACGCTCGACGGCGCGCGAGCCGACGTGAAAAGTCCCGGTCATGCGATTCGCAAGGGCATCGTGCTGTGTCCCGAAGACCGTAAGGAAGAGGGCATCGTCGCGATGGCGTCGGTGGCCGAAAACATCAACATCAGTTGCCGTCGCCACGATCTGCGCGCGGGTCTCTTTCTCAATCGCAAGAAAGAGTCGGAAACGGCGGACCGCTTCATCAAGCTGCTCAAGATCAAGACGCCGAATCGCCGGCAAAAGATTCGCCTGCTCTCCGGCGGCAATCAGCAGAAGGCGATTTTGTCGCGTTGGCTCGCGGAACCCGATTTGAAGGTCGTCATTCTCGACGAGCCCACGCGCGGAATCGATGTCGGCGCGAAGCACGAGATCTATAACGTCATCTACGAGCTGGCCGAACGCGGCTGCGCGGTGGTGATGGTGTCGTCCGAACTGCCGGAGGTACTGGGCGTCGCGGATCGCATCGTCGTTATGCGCGAAGGGCGAATCTCGGGCGAACTCGCGCGCAGCGAGGCGAGCGAACCCGCGCTCTTGGAACTGGCGCTGCCGCAGGGCGGACGCGCGGCACGCGAGGCGGCATAAAGCGCTCGGCGTCGAACTCGGCGCGAGCGCAATAAGAGCCGGACACGGAACGGATGCAACGAAAACCCGTCGCGAACGACGGTGAAGGAGTCAGGACATGCAAGCAAGAGAAAACCTCGTCGAGGCAGGCGCCAAGCGCGCGGCCGAAGCGTTGATCCCGCAGCCGAACGATCGGCAAAAGTGGTGGCAGCAGGTCACCGAGTACAGCCTCATTTTGATTTTCGCCGTCATGTTCGTGACGACGTCGCTGACCGTCGATCACTTCTTCTCGATCGACAACATGCTCGGCTTGGCGCTGTCGGTCTCGCAGATCGGCATGGTGGCTTGCACGATGATGTTCTGTCTCGCGTCGCGCGACTTCGACTTGTCCGTGGGCTCCACGGTCGCATTCGCGGGCGTGCTGTGCGCGATGGTGCTCAACGCGACGAACAATACGTTCCTCGCGATCGTGGCAGCGGTTGCGGCCGGCTCCGTGATCGGCTGGGTCAACGGCGCCGTCATCGCCTACCTGCGTATCAACGCGCTGATCACGACGCTCGCGACGATGGAAATCGTGCGCGGTCTGGGCTTCATCGTCTCGCATGGGCAAGCCGTGGGCGTGTCCTCGGACACGTTCATCGCGCTCGGCGGACTGACGATGTTCGGCGTCTCGCTGCCGATCTGGGTCACGCTGATCTGCTTCATCGTGTTCGGCGTCCTGCTCAATCAAACGGTATACGGCCGCAATACGCTCGCGATCGGCGGCAACCCGGAGGCTTCGCGCCTCGCCGGGATCAACGTCGAGCGCACGCGCGTCGTGATCTTCTTGGTTCAAGGCGCGGTGACGGCGTTGGCCGGCGTGATTCTCGCGTCGCGCATCACGTCGGGCCAGCCTAACGCAGCGGAAGGCTTCGAGCTGAACGTGATCTCGGCCTGCGTGCTCGGCGGCGTATCGCTGCTCGGCGGCCGGGCGACGATCTCGGGCGTCGTGATCGGCGTGCTCATCATGGGCACGGTCGAGAACGTCATGAACCTGCTCAATATCGACGCGTTCTATCAATACCTCGTACGCGGTGCGATCCTGCTCGCGGCCGTGCTGCTCGATCAGCTCAAGAATCGCGGCTCGCGCGATTGATCGATTGAACGATGGTGGCGTTCCGAGCCCGCGCATCGAAGGCGGGCTTTCGCTCTAACGGAGAAAATTCACGATGTCGCTTCCGGATCATCCGCAACTAGGCCCCTATGCGCGCTACCCGAGCCTCGTCGGCCGAACCGTGTTCATCACGGGCGGCGCGACCGGCATCGGTGCGTCGTTCGTTCAGCACTTCGCGTTGCAAGGCGCACGCGTGGCGTTTTGCGATATCGACACGAGCGCGGGGCAAGCGCTGGCCGACGCGCTCGGCGACGCGCGCGAAAAGCCGCTCTTTCTCACCTGCGACGTGACCGATATCGAGGCGCTGCGCGGCGCGATCGCCGATGCGCAAAGCGCGCTGGGCCCGATCAACGTACTCGTCAATAACGCGGCCAACGACGTACGCCATGCGCTGGCCGACGTTACGCCCGCCTCTTTCGATGCCGGCATCGCCGTCAATTTGCGGCACCAGTTCTTCGCCGCGCAAGCGGTCGTCGAGGACATGAAGCGTGCGGGCGGCGGCTCGATCATCAATCTGGGCTCGATCAGTTGGATGCTCAAGCAAGGCGGCATGCCGGTCTATTTGACGTCGAAGGCCGCGATTCAAGGTCTCACGCACGCGCTGGCGCGCGACCTCGGCCCATTCGGCATCCGCGTGAATGCGCTCGTGCCCGGCTGGGTCCTGACCGAGAAGCAGCGCAAGCTGTGGCTCGACGAAGCGGGCAAGCGCGCATTGAAGGAAGGGCAGTGCCTCGACGGCGAACTGATGCCCGAGGATCTCGCACGCATGGCGCTGTTTTTGGCGGCTGACGATAGCCGCATGGTGACGGCGCAGGAATTCATCGTCGACGGAGGTTGGGCATGAACGCCCCGCGCTTCGATGCGACGCTGGCCGTACCGGCGCAATGCGCGTTGGGCGAGGGGGCGACGTGGTGCTCGCGCTCGGGGCGCTTTTATTGGACCGACATCGAAGGCGCCTGCCTTTATCGCTTCGACCCGAGCACCGGCGAGCGGACGAGTTGGTCGATGCCTGAGCGGTTGGCAACGTTTGCCTTGTGCGCCGATCCCCAATACCTGCTGCTCGGCCTCGCGACGTGTCTCGCGTTCTTCGATTCTACGACGCATGAGATCCGGTCGATCGTCGAAGTCGAGCCCGGGCTCCCCACGCGCCTGAACGACGGACGCTGCGACCGGCAAGGACGCTTCGTCTTCGGTACGAAATACGAGGGGACGGGCGGCGACGTGGTGGGCGGCTTTTACCGGCTCGATCACGATTTGTCGCTCACGCGGTTGCCGTTGCCGACGCCGGCCATCTCTAACAGCATCGGTTTCAGCCCCGACGGCACGACGATGTACTTTTGCGACTCGCCTTCGCGCGAGATTCTCGCGTGCGACTACGGCGCTGACGGGACTGTCGGCGGCGTTCGCGTCTTCGCGCGGTTGACCGATGCCGACGGCGTGCCGGACGGATCGACGGTCGATGCCGAGGGTGGGCTCTGGAATGCGCAGTGGGGCGGCAGCCGCCTCGTGCGTTACGGGGCCGACGGCGTCGAGACCGAGCGGGTGAGCGTGCCGGTGAGCCAGCCGAGCTGCGTCGCGCTGGGCGGCCCGGAGTTGGGCACGCTTTATGTGACGACTGCGCGCGTCGAACTCGATGCGGCTGCGCTCGAGGCGCAACCGGAAGCGGGCGGCATCTTCGCGGCGCCGAGTGCGCGGCGCGGATTGCCCGAGCCGGTGTTTCAGGGGCGGTGGCGGTAAACCCGGAGGATCTGGATTAAACCGAACGTATCGCCAAGGGTCAAAGGCGGCAAAGACACGCCTTCGCATATCGCCATGCCGGCGTTGCCGGCCCGGCGCCTCTCGACGGAGTCGATCATGAGCGCAGCCAATACCGATGCCCTCGCCGCGCGTGCGTCCGACACGGGCCGATCACGTGCCGATACGCGCAACACGCGCGCGCAAACGCGCAATGCGAAGCTGGCCGCGATCGTCCAGCCGGTCCGCCCGGGGCCGGGCACGTCGGCGATCGCACGCGGCGGCGCCGACGCGGCTCGGCGCGCCGAGTTGACTCTCGCCAACGAACATTTGCGTGTCGATTTGGCGCCATCGCAAGGCGGCGGCATGACGCGCTTCGATTGGCACGGCGACGGCAATGCGCCGACGCCGATTTTCCGCGGGCGCGATGCGGCACGCGACGAGGTCGATCCGAATGCGCTCGCTTGCTATCCGCTCGTGCCGTTTTCGAATCGGATCGGCGGCGCGCGTTTTCAGTTCGAGGGGCGTGAGGTGGCGGTGCCCCGCAATCGTGCCGACGAGCGGTTACCGATTCACGGCGACGGCTGGCTGCGGGCTTGGCGCGTCGCGGAGCGCGGCGATACGCACGCGACGCTCGTGCTCGAGCGCGAACGGGCCAAGCCGCATGCCTATCGCGCAACGCTGCGTTATGCGCTCGATGCGGCGACGCTAAATGTGACCCTCTCCGTCGAAAACGCCGGGCGCGACCCATTGCCGTTCGGGCTCGGCTTGCATCCGTTTCTCGCGCGCGACGCCGATACGCGGCTGTCCGCCGCCGCGAGCGGCCTTTGGCTGTCCGGGGACGACTGGTTGCCCAAGCGCCACGTGCCGGTGCCGCCGGCATGGGTCTTCGGCGTAGCGTATCCGCTACCCGATGCGCTCGTGAACCACGCGTTCACGCAATGGAGCGGTAAAGCCTCGGTGGTCTGGCCGAGCAGGCGTCTGTCGCTGACGATCCAAGCGGACGCCGATTACTACGTGCTCTACACGCCGCCCGGCGAAGATTTTTTTTGCTTCGAACCGGTCGATCATCCGATTAACGCGGTCAATCTGCCGGGCGGTGCATGCGAGCATGGGATGACCGTGCTTGCACCGGGCGAGCGCCTGACGCGCGAGTTCCGCTTCACGGTCGAGCCGGTGGGGCGGTAGCCGGGAAGGCGAGAGAGGCGCTAGCCGTGACACCGACCGGTTAAAATACGCATCCTTCTCGCCATCGGCGCGCGCGCCATCTTCGTCATGTCCAGCTCTTACTCGTTCGTTCGCTCGCTCCACGATGCCTGGCAGCGCACGAACTCGCTTCTGTGCGTCGGCCTCGACCCCGAGCCGTCGCGTTTTCCCGGCGCGTTCGCGGGGCGCGCCGACAAGATCTTCGAATTTTGCCGCGACATCGTCGATGCGACGGCGCCGTTCGCCAGCGCATTCAAGCCGCAGATCGCTTATTTCGCCGCACATCGCGCCGAGGACCAACTCGAGGCGTTGATCGCGCACGTTCACGAGAAACATCCGGGGTTGCCCGTGATTCTGGACGCCAAGCGCGGCGACATCGGCACTACGGCCGAGCAGTACGCGCGCGAGGCATTCGAGCGCTATCGGGCCGATGCCGTGACGGTCAACCCCTACATGGGTTTCGATTCGATCGAACCGTACCTGGCGCATGAAGGCAAAGGCGTGATCGTGCTCTGCCGTACCTCGAACCCCGGCGGCTCCGATTTGCAATTCCTCGAAACGGGCGGCCGGCCGCTTTATCAGGTAGTCGCTTCGCTCGCCGCCGAGAAATGGAACGCAAGCGGACAGCTGAGCTTGGTCGTCGGTGCGACGTTCCCGAAGGAAATCGAGGTCGTGCGCGGCATCGTCGGCGATATGCCGCTTCTGATTCCGGGCATCGGCGCGCAGGGCGGAGATGTCGAAGCGACGGTGCGCGCCGGGCGCACCGCGGCGGGAGAGGGCATGATGATCAACTCGTCGCGTGCGATTCTCTATGCGGGCAAGGACGAGAACTTCGCGCGCGAGGCCGCGCGCGTCGCGCAAGAAACGCGCGACAAGATCAACGCCTATCGGTGAACGCCGCCGACGACGGGCGCGGGGCCTCGTCTCAGCGCTCGTTTTCGTCGATATGCTTGAGCAGGCCGCGCAGCGCGTGCGCGGCGGCTTGAGCGCGGATCTGTTCGCGATCGCCCTTGAAGACGACCGTTTCGGCCGACGTTTCGAGGCGATTGCTCCAAGCGAAGCACACCATGCCCACCGGCTTGGTTTCCGTGCCGCCGCCCGGGCCCGCGACGCCCGTGGTGGCGAGCGACACCTGCGCGCGGCTATTGCGCAGCGCACCTTCCGCCATCGCACGCGCGACGTTCTCGCTGACGGCCCCGTGCTTGTCGATGAGCTCGGCCGGCACGCCGATCATTTCCGTTTTCGCTTGATTCGAGTAGGTCACGAAGCCGCGCTCGAACCATCCGCTGCTGCCCGAGATATCGGTGACGGCGGTAGCGATCATGCCGCCCGTGCACGACTCGGCGGTCGCAAGTAGCAGGCGCATCTCGCGCAACTTGTTGCCGACGCGTACGGCGAGTTGATGAACGACGGAATCGGTGGGCATTGCGAGGCTCTCGGCTGGGCGAAGGTTGCGTGGCGCCGGTTGACCCGGCGATCAGAACGTCATGCGCCACAAGGCGATGACGAGCAGCGAGAAGAAAGCGGCGACCAGATCGTCGAGCATGATGCCGAAGCCGCCTTTGACGCGGCGATCGAAGAAGCGGATCGGCGGCGGCTTGACCATGTCGAAGAATCGGAAGACGACGAACGCCCCGAGTTGGCCGGCGAACGTTTCGGGCGTGACGAAAACGAGCACGAGCCAAAACGCGACGATTTCGTCCCAAACCACGGGGGAGGGATCGTCCATGCCGAGCTTACGCGCGGTGAATCCGGTCATGTAAATGCCGGCGATGAAGCCGACGACGATAAGCGCGGCCCATTCGATGACGGTCAGGCGCCCGTTGAGCGCGGCGAACGAAGCCCAGGCGAACAATGTTCCCACGGTGCCCGGCATGATGGGCGAGAGCCCGCTGCCGAAACCGAGCGAGAACCAATGCAGCGGGTGCGAAAGCATGAAGCGCGCGGTTGCGCGGCGCTTCGTGCGCGGCGCGTTGGCGACGGCGGGGGACGGGCCGCCGGGAAGCAGAGGATCAGGTTGCATCGAAATGGTCGAAGCCGTGCAGCGTCAAGGAAAGCGGGGCGTGAGCGCCGTCGTGCCATGCAATGGTCGGCTCGTCGGTCGCATGACGCAGGGCGCTAATTGTACCGATCCGCGTCACCGCGACGTTCGCGCGTCCGCCGGCATCGGCGATGGCCTCGCGCGCGTGCGGCGGCGCGGTGAACAGGAGCTCGTAGTCGTCTCCGCCGGCCAGCGTGCAGCGCCGCTGCGCATCGAGCGGCAGCTTGCGCAGCGTGCTCGAGCGCGGAATCGCGTCGACGTCGATCGACGCGCTCACGTTCGAGCGTTCGAGGATATGGCGCAAGTCTCCAGCCAGGCCGTCCGATACGTCGAGCGCCGAATGAGCGAGGCCACGTAGCGCGAGACCGAGTGCGATCCGCGGCTCGGGCTGCTCGAGCGCATGGCGCAGCGACGCCTCGTCGCTCGCGTCGAACAGGCCCGCGGGCCATTCGCCGCGCAAGACGCCGAGCCCCGCCCGCGCGTCGCCGAGCGTGCCCGACACCCAGATGTCGTCGCCGCCTCGCGCGCCGTCGCGGCGCAGCGCGGCGTGCGCGGGCACATCGCCGAAAATCGTCACGCACAAGTTCAACGGTCCGCGCGTCGTATCGCCGCCGATCAGCTCGCAGCCGAATCGGTCCGCGAGTGCGAACAAGCCGTCGGCGAACGCTTCGAGCCAGGCTTCGTGCGGCGTCTCCAGCGCGAGCGACAGCGTGAACGCGCGCGGCTTGGCGCCCATCGCGGCGAGGTCGGACAGGTTCACGGCCAGCGTCTTGTGGCCGAGCGCCCGCGGATCGACGTCGGGCAGGAAATGGCGGCCTTCGACTAGCATATCCGTCGAAACGGCCAGCATCTCACCCGCATCCGGTGCGATCAAGGCACAGTCGTCGCCGATCCCGAGCGCGGCGCTAGCCGGACTCAGGCGTGCGCGCCGCGCGAAGAAGCGCTCGATCAGGGCGAACTCGGAAAGGGGCATAAATAGGTGCGGTCAAGGTGAGCGATTGCGACGACGCGGGAGTGCCCGGCACACCCGTCCGGACGGACCAGGCAGTCGGGGGCGGTGGCGAATGGCGCTACAATGCGTCGAACACTCATTCTAATCCGCGTAACACCCAAACAGACTGGACTCACGAACCTCATGTCTACGAATCCCGCTGCCGCCAAGGCGAAGCTGCGCGAAGCCGCGCTCGATTATCACGAATTTCCGTCGCCCGGCAAGATCGCCATCGCGCCGACGAAACAGATGATCAACCAGCGCGATCTAGCGCTAGCGTATTCGCCCGGGGTCGCCTTCGCTTGCGAGGAAATCGTCGAGAATCCGCTGAACGCGGCACGCTTCACGGCACGCAGCAATTTGGTCGGCGTCGTGACCAACGGCACCGCGGTGCTCGGCCTCGGCAACATCGGTCCGCTGGCGTCGAAGCCGGTGATGGAAGGCAAGGCCGTGCTGTTCAAGAAGTTTGCCGGCATCGACGTCTTCGACATCGAGTTGAACGAATCCGATCCGCACAAGCTCGTCGACGTCATCGCCGCGCTCGAACCCACGTTCGGCGGGATCAATTTGGAAGATATCAAGGCGCCCGACTGCTTCATCGTGGAGCGCGAGTGCCGCAAGCGGATGAAGATCCCCGTCTTCCACGACGACCAGCACGGTACGGCCATCGTGGTGGCGGCCGCCGTCACGAACGGCCTGAAGGTCGTCGGCAAGGACATCGCGAAGGTCAAGCTCGTCGCCTCGGGCGCCGGCGCGGCCGCGCTTGCATGTCTGGATTTGCTGGTCGACTTGGGCTTGCCGATCGAAAACATCTTGGTGACGGACTTGGCCGGCGTGGTCTACAAAGGCCGCACCGAGTTGATGGACCCCGACAAGGAGCGTTTTGCACGCGAAACGTCGGGGCGTACCCTCGCCGAGGTGATCGAAGGCGCGGATATTTTCCTCGGCTTGTCGGCGGGCGGTGTGCTCAAGCCCGAGATGGTCAAGGGGATGGCGGCCAAGCCGCTGATCCTGGCGCTTGCCAACCCGACGCCGGAAATCTTGCCGGAGCTTGCGCTGGAAGTGCGGCCGGACGCCGTGCTCGCGACGGGGCGTACCGATTACCCGAATCAGGTCAACAACGTCCTGTGCTTCCCGTTCATCTTCCGTGGCGCGCTCGACGCCGGCGCGACGACGGTCACGCGTGAAATGGAAATCGCGGCGGTCAATGCAATCGCCGAGCTCGCGCGGCAAGAGCAAAGCGACATCGTCGCGACAGCCTACGGTATCCAGGATCTGTCGTTCGGACCGGAATATTTGATTCCGAAGCCGTTCGATCCGCGTCTGATCGTGAAGATCGCACCGGCCGTCGCCCAAGCCGCGATGGATTGCGGTGTCGCGACGCGGCCGATCGAGGACATGGACGCGTACAAGCAGCATTTGCAGCAGTTCGTCTACCACAGCGGTACGACGATGAAGCCGATCTTCCAGCAGGCGCGTAGCGTCGAGCCGGGCAAGAAGCGCATCGTGTTCGCCGAAGGCGAGGAAGAGCGCGTGCTGCGCGCCGTGCAGATCGTCGTCGACGAAAAACTCGCCAAGCCGATCTTGATCGGCCGCCCGGCGGTGATCGAGCATCGCATCGAGCGCTATGGGCTGCGGCTTACGCCGGGTGTCGATTTCACGGTTGTGAACACCGAGCATGACGAGCGTTATCGCGATTTTTGGCAGACCTACTACAAGATGATGTGCCGCAAGGGCATCAGCCAGCAGTTGGCGAAGGTCGAGATGCGCCGGCGCACCACGCTGATCGGCTCGATGCTCGTCAAGAAGGGCGAGGCCGACGGCATGATTTGCGGCACGATCTCCACGCCGCATCGCCATTTGCACTTCATCAATCAAGTGATCGGCAAACGCGAGGGTTGCACGGTGTTCGGGGCAATGAACGGTCTCGTGCTGCCCGGCCGTCAGATCTTCCTCGTCGATACGCACGTCAACGTCGATCCGACGCCTGCCGAATTGGCCGAAATCACGATCATGGCGGCCGAAGAAGTGCGCCGCTTCGGTATCGAGCCGAAGGTTGCACTCGTCTCGCATTCGAATTTCGGTACGAGCAACGCGCCCTCGGCGCAAAAGATGCGCGATACGCTCGAGTTGATCCGCGAACGTGCGCCCGATTTGCAGGTGGACGGCGAGATGCACGGCGACGTCGCACTCGACCCGGCGCTGCGCCGGGAGGTGTTGCCGGAATCGACGCTCGAAGGCGAGGCGAACTTGCTCGTGCTGCCGAACATCGATGCGGCGAACATCGCCTACAACCTGCTCAAGACCGCCGCGGGCAACAATATCGCGATCGGGCCGATCTTGCTTGGCGCGGCCAAGCCCGTGCACGTGCTCACCGAATCGGCGACGGTGCGACGCATCGTCAACATGACGGCCTTGCTCGTGGCCGACGTGAGCGCGGCAGGGCGCTAACGCGCTCGATCGGGGCGGCAAAGAAAAAACGGCGTGCCCGTTGCGGGCACGCCGGGGGCGAAAAGAGAGGCTGCCGCCCCAAATGCGTGAAACGACGATTTCCGATCGCCGCGGCGAGGAGGCAAAGACTCGCCGCACCGGTTACCGTCGGACCGGATCTTATCTTGCGGTGGGTGAAAATTTATCTTGAGCAAGATAAATAGGACCATCGGAAATCCCGCAAAACGCAGCTAAACCTTTCATTTTCCACACAAAGATTGCGTCCGAGGGCCGTTAGGGATACCCTTACACTTTTCGTGGTCGTTCACTTTCGATCGAGCAGCAGGAACTCTGGCCGATGACACGCGCGGGAACACGCGAACGAGCAGCTCAGTGGCTTCGTCACGGTGCTATCGCGGCCTTCGTGGCCGTAGCCGGTTGGTCCGGCATTGGCCTGCCCGGCGGGCCGGTCGCTCCGCCCGTGGCGTTGGCGCGCGAGGTGCCGAGTTCGTCGGCGGGCGCGGCAGGCACGATCGAGCCGACGCAATTGCCGCCCGAGGCGCAAGCCACCTTGAAGCTGATCGCAGCCGGCGGCCCCTATCCGTACGCAAAGGACGGCGTCGTGTTCGGCAATTTCGAGCGGATGCTGCCACCGCACCGGCGCGGTTACTACCATGAGTACACGGTCCCCACGCCGCGAGCGAGAAATCGCGGCGCGCGCCGCATCGTTTGCGGCGGGCCCCCGGGGCGGACCGATAACTGCTTTTATTCAGACGACCACTACAACAGTTTCAAACGCATTGTTGAATGACATTGGGATGAACGGCATGAGCGACAACGTCTACGCGCACGAAACCGCAGTCGCGACGGATCTGTTCGCGGCCGGCGACGGCAATCTTTTTCAGCGCGTCATGCAACTGCGCATGACCGAGCACGGTCAGGGCGCCGAGGGCGACGCGGCATCCCGGCATTCACCGAGCGAGGAGCCCATGAGCCTTTTCGCGACCGTGCGACCGAACATCGTCCAATCGATCCGGGCGTTTCGCGTCCAAGATCTCGCCGACGAAGCAGCGCGGCTCGAGCAGCACTTCCTTTTTGCCTATTGCGGGCAAGCTGCCTCGAAGCAGGAAGTGCTGGAAACGATCGCCACGTCGTTCCTGTTTCCGAAGCATTTCGGCAAGAACTACGACGCGCTCTACGATTGCCTGACGGATCTAGTGCATAAGGCCGGCGCGCAGCCTGGCTTCGTCATCGTTCTCGAAGGGCTGCCGATCGCGCAAAAATTCGACAAGGAAGGGCGCGAAACGCTGCTCGACGTGTTCCGCGAAGCGGCCGAGTTCTGGGCCGAGCGCAAGGTCGCGTTCCGCGTGTTCTATTCGTTTGCCTGATCGCCGGTAGGCCCATGGCGCGCGACCGTGCGTCCGCGCCGCCGCTTTCGCGTTCATCATCGGGCCCGCCTTTGCGCGGGCCTGTGTGTTTCTTACTTGCTTCACCGCCGCATGCGGGCCGCGTTTCACCATCCGCCCCAGCGCGCGGCGAGGGCGGCCAGCACCGCCATCCCGGCCGTCTCCGTACGCAATACGCGCGGCCCTAGCGAGAGCGCGGCAAATCCGTGCGCGAGCGCCGCCTCTTCTTCCTCCGGTGCCAGCCCACCCTCCGGTCCGATCAGCAAGACAACGCCGGTTGGCGGGGGCGAGACAGGCAAGGATGCGAACGCCGTCTCAGCGCGCGGCGAGAGCATGAGGCGCATCGCACCGCCTTCGGCCGGCGCGGGCAATGCCTCCAGCCATTTCGACAAATCGCAAGCGGGATCGACCTCGGGAACGCGATTGCGCCCGCACTGCTCGCAGGCCGCTCGCACGATGCCTTGCCAGTGCGCATGCCGACGGCTCGCACGTTCGCCCGACAGTCGCACCACCGATCGGGCCGTTACGAGCGGCGTGACTTGGGTGACCCCGAGCTCCACGGCTTTTTCGATAAGCCAGTCCATTTTGTCGCCGCCGGCGACCCCTTGAGCAAGCGTGATGCGATACGGCGGCTCCGCCTCGACGGACTCGAACGCCCCGATCCGCGCCACTGCGCTGCGCCGGCCGATCTCGACGAGTTCGGCCTCGTGCTGACCGCCGCGACCGTTGAACAGCGTCAGCGAATCGCCTGCCGCGAGGCGCAGCACTTGGACATGACGAGCGACCTCGTCGGGCAACGCGAGCACGTCCCCGGGCGCAAAGGGAGAATCGACGAAAAAGCGGGGCATAAAGCGGCGTTCGTAAATCGGTGAAAAAGCGTCGGTGAAAAAGCGGTGGGCCGTCAGCCCAAAACGGCGCGGATGGCGCGCGGTAGGGCGAACAGCGCCGGGTGCAGCGCGGCGTCATAGTAGCGCAAGCCGTCGATACCGCGGGCCGTGAGCCGCTCGTCGATGTCGTGTTTGAACAGCGAGGCGGCGTCGAGCGTGTCGCTCGCCAGTGCCATGAGCCAGAGCGATCCGTATAGCGGTACGAATGCGGACATCACGTGCACCATCGAAAAGCGTTCGCGCAACCCGCGTACGAGCGCGCCGGCCCGCTCGAGATGAAATTGGGCGGAACCGAGATGCATCGACAACATCGCCCGCGGCGCCAACACCGATTTCAACCGTTCGTAAAACGGGGCCGTGTAGAGTGCCGAGGCGGGCGAGTCTGGCGGCGTCAAGTCGAATACGACGAGATCGAACCGTTCAGTCGTCGTCTCGACGAAACGGGCGGCGTCGCCGATAACCAGTTGGACGCGCGGATCGTCGAGCGCGCCGTGATGCACGTCCTGCAAATGTTCGCGTGCCATGCTGACGACGGCCGCGTCGAGTTCGGCCACGACGATCCGCTCGATGCTCGGGTGCGCGAGCAGTTGCCTCGCCGCGCCCCCATCGCCGCCGCCGAGCACGAGCGCCTTGCGCGGCGCCGGATGAGCGAGCGCCGCGGGATGCACCATGCACTCGTGATAGACGAATTCGTCGCCCACCGAGGTCATCGGGCGCGCATCGAGCGTAAACAGTAGCCCGAGCTGCGCGGTATCCCACACCTCGATGCGCTGGTACGGCGAATCGACCTGCGCCACGGGGCGTGCATCGGGGAAACCGTAGACGGCGCCGGGCGCGGGATGAAAAAGAAGGGGCGGATCGGTCGGGGAAGACACGGCGAGATGGGTGCTTGCAATCGGGTCGCAATGCTCGAATTATAGAACCGCGCTAGGGGCCACCCGGATTGCATTGGCCGGTGCGGTTCGGCAAGCGGACGGGCGCCATCTGTTAGAATGGCACGCTTTGCAGCCTGTCCGTTTGCTCCCTTCGTGTCGCGCCGCGGCAGGTGCCCCGCCCGCGCGGGCGGCGGTCGAATACGAGCAGCGGTCCATTGCGCGCCACGCTTTCTCGACTCGTTCTCCGGACTCGACATGACGACCTCGTCTCCCGCTTCCACCGCTCTCATGGCGAACGCGATCCGCGCGCTCGCTATGGATGCCGTCCAACAAGCGAACTCAGGCCATCCCGGCATGCCGATGGGCATGGCTGAAATCGCCGTCGCCCTTTGGGCGCGACATCTGAAGCACAACCCGCTCGACCCGCATTGGGCCGACCGCGACCGTTTCGTGCTGTCGAACGGCCACGGCTCGATGCTGCTTTATTCGTTGCTGCACTTGACCGGCTACGATCTGCCGCTCGCGGAGCTCAAGAACTTCCGTCAATTGCATTCGAAGACGCCGGGCCACCCCGAATACGGCATCACGCCGGGCGTCGAGACGACCACGGGCCCGCTGGGTCAAGGTCTCGCGAACGCCGTCGGCATGGCGTTGGCGGAATCGCTGCTCGCCGCCGAGTTCAACAAGGCGGACGCCAAGATCGTCGATCACCACACCTACGTGTTCCTCGGCGACGGCTGCTTGATGGAAGGCATTTCGCACGAAGCCTGCTCGCTCGCGGGCACGCTCAAGCTGAACAAGCTGATTGCGCTCTACGACGATAACGGGATCTCGATCGACGGCCACGTCGAATATTGGTTTGCCGACGATACGCCCAAGCGCTTCGAGGCTTACGGCTGGAACGTCATCCGCCATGTGGACGGGCACGACGTGCAAGCCATCGATGCGGCGATCGCCGAAGCCAAGCGCGCGAACAAGCCCACGCTGATCTGCTGCAAGACGGTGATCGGCAAGGGCGCGCCCACGAAGGCGGGCGGCCATGATGCGCACGGCGCACCGCTCGGCGCGCAGGAAATCGCGGCGACGCGCGAAGCGATCGGCTGGAAGTGGGAGCCGTTCGTCATTCCGGAAGAAGTCTATGCGGCATGGGACGCGAAGGAAGCGGGCGCGGCGCGCGAAGCGCAGTGGAACGACGCGTTCGCGCAATACCGTGCCAAGTATCCGCAAGAGGCGGCCGAATTCGAGCGCCGCGCAAGCGGCAAGCTGCCCGCCGATTGGGCGGCGAAGGCGCAAGCGATCATCGCCGGTGCGAACGAGCGGGCCGAGACGGTCGCCACGCGCAAAGCATCCCAGCAAACGATCGAAGGCCTCGCCGCGGCGCTGCCCGAGTTGCTCGGCGGCTCGGCCGACCTGACGGGCTCCAATCTCACGAACTGGAAGGCGAGCAAGCCCGTGCGCACGGGCGAGCACGGCATCGAGTGGGGCAACCACATCAATTACGGCGTGCGCGAATTCGGTATGAGCGCCGCGATCAACGGCATCGCGCTGCACGGCGGCTATAAGGCGTTCGGCGGCACGTTCCTGACGTTCTCCGATTACAGCCGCAACGCGCTGCGCGTTGCCGCGTTGATGAAGTCGCCTTCGATCTTCGTGTTCACGCACGATTCGATCGGTCTCGGCGAAGACGGTCCGACGCACCAGTCCGTCGAACACGTCGCCAGCCTGCGCCTGATTCCAAACCTGCACGTCTGGCGCCCGTGCGACACGGTCGAAACGGCGGTGGCCTGGACGCAGGCGATCGAATATCAAGGTCCCTCGTGCCTGATTTTCAGCCGCCAGAACCTGCCGTTCGCGCCGCGTAGCGATGCGCAGATCGCCAACGTCGCCAAAGGCGGCTATGTGCTGCGCGATTGGAACGACGAAATCGTCGCGCGCAAGATCATTCTGATTGCGACGGGCTCGGAGATCGAACTCGCGCTGAACGCCGTCGAGCCGCTCGCGCAGCAGGGCATCGCGGCACGGGTCGTCTCGATGCCGGCGACGAGCGTGTTCGACCGCCAGGACGCCGAGTACCGCGAGCGCGTGCTGCCCAAGGGCGTGCGCCGCGTGGCCATCGAAGCCGGCGTGACCGACTTCTGGCGCAAGTACGTCGGTCTCGAGGGCGGCGTGATCGGGATCGATACGTTCGGCGAATCGGCCCCGGCCGGTGTCCTATTCAAGCATTTCGGCTTTACCGTGGAGCACGTTGTCGCAGCGGCCAAAGCGGCGCTCGAGTAACGATAGACTCGCGGGAAGACGCAATACGGCTTCCCGATGCATCGCGAACGCGGCCCTCGCTTCGCCATGCGCCGGGAGGCATGAGGTACGACGGTTTTTTTCAGCCCCAATATCAGGAGAACCATCATGACGGTACGCGTTGCAATCAACGGGTATGGCCGGATCGGCCGCAACACCCTGCGTGCGTTCTACGAGAGCGGCAAGAAACACGATCTACAGATCGTCGCGATCAACGACCTCGGCGACGCGAAGACGAACGCCCATCTGACGAAGTACGACACGGCGCACGGCCCGTTCCCGGGTGACGTGGCAGTCGAGGGCGAAAACCTCGTCGTCAACGGCGACAAGATCCGCGTGCTGGCGAACCGTAACCCGGCCGAGCTGCCCTGGGGCGAACTCGGCGTGGACGTCGTGATGGAGTGCACGGGCTTTTTCACGTCGAAGGAAAAGGCGAGCGCGCACTTGGCCGGCGGTGCGAAGAAGGTCCTGATCTCGGCGCCGGGCGGCAAAGATGTCGACGCGACGATCGTCTACGGCGTGAACCACAACCAGCTCAAGGCCGAGCACACGGTGATCTCGAACGCATCGTGCACGACGAACTGCCTCGCGCCGCTCGTCAAGCCGCTGAACGACAAGATCGGCCTCGAATCGGGCCTGATGACGACGGTGCACGCGTACACGAACGACCAAGTGCTGACGGACGTCTATCACGAAGACCTGCGCCGTGCGCGTTCGGCCACGCATAGCCAGATCCCGACGAAGACGGGCGCGGCCGCAGCGATCGGCCTCGTGCTGCCGGAACTGGCCGGCAAGCTCGACGGCTACGCGATTCGCGTCCCGACGATCAACGTGTCGATCGTCGATTTGTCGTTCATCGCCAAGCGCGACACGACGGTCGAGGAAATCAACGCGATCATGAAGGAAGCCGCCGAAGGCGAACTGAAGGGCATCCTCGGCTACAACACGGCGCCGCTCGTTTCGATCGACTTCAACCACAACCCGGCATCGTCGACGTTCGACGCAACGCTCACGAAGGTGGCCGGCCGTCTCGTGAAGGTGTCGAGCTGGTACGACAACGAGTGGGGCTTCTCGAACCGCATGTTGGACACGGCTATCGCGCTCGCGACGGCCAAGTAAATCGGCAGCCTCGAGCCCGTCCGCGCACGCGGGGGCGGGTTCTCGAGCGTCGAAACGACAAGAGCCGCCCGAGGGCGGCTCTTGTCGTTTGCGCACGCGTCAGCGCGCCTACATGAGTGTCAGTGCTTGCGATGCGGACACGCTTCCTTGGTGCAAACACCGTAGAGCGCTAGCGCGTGCTCCTGTAACTTAAAGCCGCGTTCTTCCGCGATTTTTTGCTGGCGCTTTTCGATCTCGGGATCGAAGAACTCCTCGACGCGTCCGCAGTCGATGCATACGAGGTGATCGTGATGCGAACCTTCATTCAGTTCGAACACGGCCTTACCCGATTCGAAATTGCTGCGCGAGAGCAGGCCGGCCTGCTCGAATTGCGTCAAGACGCGATAGACCGTGGCGAGGCCGATATCGAGTTCTTCGTTCAGCAGGTTCCGGTAGACGTCTTCAGCGGTCAAATGCCGAACGGCGCTACGTTGAAAAATTTCGAGGATTTTGAGGCGCGGTAGGGTCGCCTTTAGCCCGATGTTTTTGAGATCGGTAGGATTGGTCATGGCTAGGCATCCCTAGAGTACAATGCACGATTCGAATAGTAATGGCTTTTTGCCGTTCTGGTCATCTTCGGTGAAACTCGCGCGGTCCGGTGCAAGGCAAAAAAGGGCCCGCACGGTGAGTGAAATGAGTCCAAATTTTCTTATGAAGCGCGGGGGGAGTCACGTGCGCAAGCTGTTGATCGCTGCCTCGACGGTTGCGCTCGTTGCGGGATGTTCGACCTACGACAGCCTCACGCAGCGCGTCGCTCAGAGCATTACGCCGTATCGCATCACCATTGTGCAGGGCAACTTCGTCTCGAAGGAAGCGGCCGCGAAGATGCACGTCGGTATGAGTCGCGACGAGGTCAAGGCCGTACTCGGTACGCCGTTGCTGACCGATATGTTCCATGACGAGCGGTGGGACTACGTCTTTTACTTCAAGCGCGGCTCCACGGCTGTCGTGCAGCAGCGCGATTTCGTCGTCAACTTCCAAGGCGACCATGTCGTGAGCTGGGCGGGCGGCGAGGATCTGCCGTCCGAACTCGAATTGCTGGCCGACATCGACGGCGACAAGCTCGGCAAGAAGGCGAAAGCGAAGGCTGCTGCTGCGGCGGCGGCGGCAAGCGCGGCTTCGAGTTCCGCGGCGCAGGCCGCGGCGGCCGAACCGAGCAGCGAGGCGGCCGAGGCGGCCAATACTCAGGCCGCACAGGCGGCGAACCGCGCGACGAATCAGGTGCCGGCCGTATCGGCAAAGCCCGCGGTGCGTTCCGGTGCGCCCTCGCCGTCGGGCGGTGTACAGAGCGCGACGCCGCAATTTCAGTTCCACCGCGAACCGCAGCCGTCGTCGACGGACAACGCCAACCCGGTGGGCCCGGCTGGTACGCAATGAGCCCCGGCGGTCCGAGCGAATGGCGGGCGCGTATGTCGATTGCGCGCTGCCGATTTCGCTCTCCGATGGGCCGCTGACGCCGCCTCGGGCTGTGAACGAGCTTTGCGGGCGGGCCGTGCGCAAGTCGCGCCGCCCGCCTTTGTCTTTTGCGAGGCGCTAATAAGCATGAGCGCCGCGGGCCGCCGGCCCGTCATTGAAAAGGGATATGTATGTCGCCGACGAAAATCGCCATCGCGGGCGCATCGGGCCGGATGGGCCGGATGCTGATCGAAGCCGTTCTGAACGATCCCGACACGACGCTCGCCGGCGCGCTCGATCGCGCGGGTTCGCCGCAGCTCGGCGAGGATGCGGGCGCATTCCTCGGGCAGCACACGGGCGTCGCGTTGACCGACGATTTGGACGGGGGTCCTCGCGGGCGCCGATTGCCTGATCGATTTCACGCGCCCCGAAGGCACGATGGCGCACATCGAGGCGGCCTTGCGCCATGGCAAGAAGCTCGTGATCGGCACGACCGGCTTCGCCGATGATCAGCGCGAGGCGATCCGCGCGGCGGCGCAGCGAATCGGCATCGTCTTCGCGGCGAATATGAGCGTCGGCGTGAACGTCACGCTCAAGCTGCTCGAATTCGCCGCTCGCCATTTCGCGACCGGCTACGACATTGAAATCATCGAGGCGCACCATCGCCATAAGGTCGATGCGCCTTCCGGCACGGCGCTCGCGATGGGCGAGGCGATCGCGGGCGCGCTCGGCCGCGATTTGAAGCAGTGCGCGGTCTATGGGCGCCATGGCGTAACCGGCGAACGCGATCCGTCGACGATCGGTTTTTCGGCGATTCGCGGCGGCGACATCGTCGGCGATCACACGGTACTCTTTGCCGGTACGGGCGAGCGCATCGAGATCACGCACAAGTCGGCGAGCCGCGTGTCGTACGCGCAAGGTGCGGTGCGGGCCGCGCGCTTCCTAGGCGAGCGCGGCGCCGGTTTGTACGACATGCAGGACGTGCTCGGTCTGCGCTGATCCGGGTCGCGCTGCGCTTTCGTTCTGGGATTCGGATTCGCATGCAAAACACAGGCATCGTTCACTATTTGCAAGCAGGCGACGCGCTGACGCACGGCGTCGCTTATGTGCTGCTGGCCATGTCGATCGCGAGCTGGTGTTTTGTGATCCTGAAGGGCTGGATGCTCACGCGGGCGAAACGCCAGGGGCCGCGCGCCATCGCGCTGTTTTGGCAATCGGCCAGCCTATCCGAGGGCGTGCTCGCGTTGCGCGCCGCCGACCGCGAGGGCATCTTCGTTCCGCTCGCGCAGGCCGCGTTGGCCGCGGCCGAGGTCCACGCGCCGTCCGCGATGCTCGCGCGCGTCGAGCGAGGCGAACGCGTGCTGCGTGCGTTGCGCGAGGCGCTGCTTGCCTCGCAGCGCCGGATCGAGTTCGGCCAGGTGCTGCTCGCGTCGGTGGGCAGTACGGCGCCGTTCGTCGGCTTGCTCGGTACCGTCTGGGGTATCTATCACGCGCTCGGCAGTATTGCCGCGAGCGGGCAGGCGATGATCGAAAATGTCGCGGGGCCGGTGGGCGAGGCGCTCATCATGACGGCCTTCGGCCTGGTCGTCGCCATTCCCGCGGTACTCGCCTATAACGTGCTCGGCCGGATGCAGCGGCAGCTCGCGGAGGAACTCGACGGCTTCGCGCACGATCTTCACGCCTATGTCTGCGCTCCCGATGCGGACCGCTCCCATGCAAACGGCGTTGTCCTCGGCACTTCGCCCTCGAGCACGCGAACTGACGAGGTCGTGCGCACGGCGCGTTGATTCGGCCGCACCGGGCGATCCAAGCGAGGAGACGAAGAGCATGGCATTCGGCGGTTTCGACAAAGAGCGCTCGGCCGCGCCGATGGCCGATATCAACATGACGCCGTTGATCGACGTCATGCTCGTTTTGCTCGTGATCTTCATCATCACGGCGCCGCTGCTCACCCACGCGATTCGGCTCGACTTGCCCAAGGTGGCATCCGGGGCCGCGCCGCAAACACCGCAAACCATCACGCTGTCGATCGACGATGCGGGCCGGTTTTATTGGGATGGGCAACCGCTCGCGTTCGATGCGGTCAATGCTCGTCTACAACAAGCGGGCAAGGCCGCGCAGCCGCCCGAGCTTCATCTACGCGCCTCGCGCGCCACGCGCTACGACGTGATCGCGCAAGTGATGGGCGCCGCGCAACAGGCGGGGCTCGATCGCATCGGCTTCGTGACCGAGCCGCCGCCGCCCGGCGCGCGCCCGGGTGCGCACGCCGTCCCGGCTTCGCCGGCCGCCAAGCAGCCGTAACGGCAAGCGCCTAAACGCAGCGGTTCGCGCTCGCCTGGGCGGTATAATCGACGCTTTCCCCATTTGCGGGGAACCATGCATTTCCCGTATCGCCGCGCCCGCGTTGCTACGCGCCACGACAGCCTAGCCTGAACCACCGCCATGCAAGAGAAATATTTACCCGCCGACATCGAAGCCGCCACCCAGGCACAATGGCGCGCGTCTGACGCCTATCGTACGGCCGAAGTCGCCGGCAAGCCCAAGTTCTATTGCGTCTCGATGCTGCCGTATCCGTCGGGCAAGCTGCACATGGGGCACGTGCGCAACTACACGATCAACGACGTCATGTACCGTTATCTGCGGATGAACGGCTACAACGTGTTGATGCCGATGGGATGGGACGCCTTCGGCATGCCGGCCGAAAACGCGGCGATGGCCAACGGCGCGCCCCCGGCCAAGTGGACCTACGAGAACATCGCCTACATGAAGGGGCAGATGCAGTCGATCGGCCTCGCAATCGACTGGTCGCGTGAGGTCGCCACCTGCGATCCGAAGTACTACAAGTGGAATCAGTGGCTGTTCTTGAAGATGCTCGAGAAGGGCATCGTCTATAAGAAGACGGGCACGGTGAACTGGGACCCGATCGATCAAACGGTGCTCGCGAACGAGCAAGTCATCGACGGGCGCGGCTGGCGCTCGGGCGCGCTCGTCGAGAAGCGCGAGATCCCGATGTACTACATGCGTATCACGCAGTACGCCGACGAGCTGCTGAACGACTTGGACGGTCTCGGCTGGCCCGAGCGCGTCAAGGTGATGCAGCAGAACTGGATCGGCAAGAGCTTCGGCGTCAACTTCGGTTTCCCCTACGAACTCGACGGCGAGCAAACGCTGCTGCGCGTGTTCACGACGCGCGCCGACACGATCATGGGCGTCACGTTCTGCGCGATCGCAGCCGAGCATCCGTTGGCTGCGCGCCTGGCCGAGGGCAAGCCCGAGTTGCAGGCGTTCATCGACGAATGCCGGCAAGGCGGCGTGGCCGAGGCCGACATCGCCACGATGGAAAAGAAGGGCATGCCCACCGGCTTTTACGTCACGCATCCGCTTACGCAGGCGCGCGTCGAAGTGTGGGTCGGCAATTACGTGCTGATGAACTACGGCGAAGGCGCCGTCATGGGCGTGCCCGCGCACGACGAGCGCGATTTCGCATTCGCGAAGAAATACGGTTTGCCGATCAAGCAAGTGATCGCGAAGGAAGGCTGCGACTATTCGCTCGATGCATGGCAAGCGTGGTATGGCGAGAAGGAAGGCGTCGTCTGCATCGAAAGCGGCCGCTATGACGGTATGGGCTACGAGCAGGCCGTCGATGCCGTCTCGGCCGACCTGAAGGCGTTGGGCGTCGGCGACAAGCAAGTCACGTGGCGTCTGCGCGATTGGGGTATCTCGCGCCAGCGCTACTGGGGCACGCCGATTCCGATCATCCACTGCGCCGCTTGCGGCGACGTACCGGTGCCCGAAAAGGATCTGCCCGTCGTGCTGCCCGAGGATCTCGTGCCGGACGGCACGGGCAACCCGCTCGCGAAGTCGGCGGCGTTCCTGAACTGCGCGTGTCCGAAGTGCGGCGCGCCCGCTAAGCGCGAAACGGACACGATGGACACGTTCGTCGATTCGTCCTGGTACTTCTCGCGCTATACGTGCCCGGACGCCGAGACGATGGTCGACGCGCGTACCGAGTATTGGATGCCGATGGATCAATACATCGGCGGTATCGAACATGCGATCTTGCACTTGCTCTATTCGCGCTTCTGGACGAAGGTGATGCGCGACATGGGGCTCGTTAAGTTCGGCGAGCCGGCCAAGAATCTGCTCACGCAGGGCATGGTGCTGAACGAAACGTTCTATCGCGAAGACCCGTCGGGCAAGAAGACGTGGTACAACCCGGCCGACGTGACGGTCGAGCACGACGACAAGGGCCGCCCGGTGGGTGCGACGCTGAACGGCGACGGACAACCGGTGGTGCTCGGCGGCGTCGAGAAGATGTCGAAGTCCAAGAACAACGGCGTCGACCCGCAAGTGCTCATCGATCAGTACGGCGCGGATACGGCGCGCTTGTTTACGATGTTCGCCGCGCCGCCTGAGCAGCAGCTCGAATGGTCGGGCTCGGGCGTCGAGGGGGCGAGCCGCTTCTTGCGCCGCGTCTGGGCGTTCGGGCATGCGAATCAAGCCGCGCTCGCCGCACGCGAAACGTTCGATGCGGCCGAGCTCGCGCAAGCCGATAAGACGCTGCGCCGCGAGATCTACAGCGTACTCAAGCAGGCCGATTTCGACTATCAGCGCTTGCAGTACAACACCGTCGTTTCGGCCGCGATGAAGATGCTCAACGCGCTAGAGGACGCCAAGCAGGCGTGCCCGGGCGTGCTGCGCGAGTGCTATGGCGTGTTGCTGCGCGTGCTGTACCCGGTCGTGCCGCACGTGACGTTTGCGCTGTGGGATGCCCTCGATTTCACGGGCGAGTTTGGCTCGCTGCTCGACGCGCCGTGGCCGAAGGTCGACGAAAAAGCGCTCGAGCAAGCCGAGATCGAACTGGTATTGCAGGTCAACGGCAAGGTTCGCGGCGCGCTGACGCTCGCCAAGGATGCGCCGCGCGAAGCGATCGAAGCAGCGGCCGTTGCGCACGAGATGTTCCAGCGGTTCAGCGAAGGCAAGAGCCCCAAGAAGATCATCGTCGTGCCGGGCCGCCTCGTGAACGTCGTCGTCTGACGGCGCAGCGCGCGAAGGCGATAAGGCCTTCGCGCGATTCAATCAAGGAGTCAATGTGATTCGCCGATCGTTCTTAGCGCTCGTATGCGGCACGACGTTGCTGGCCGCTTGCGGGTTTCAGCTGCGCGGCCAGCAAAACTATGCCTTCAAGCGGCTTGCGATCGTGGGCGCACCGCCCGTCGTCGCCGCGCGCCTCACGCGCATGATCGAGGGCGGCAGCGATACGGTCGTCGTGAAATCGACGGCGACCGCCGATGCCGTTTTGTCGCTGAGCGAAGGGCGCGGTCAGTCGGTGCTGACGCTCAATTCGGCCGGCGCCGCCGAGGAATACGCGCTGACCTATTCGCTGGCCTATACGCTGACCGGCGCGGATGGCGCGTTGCTGATTCCGCAGAGCGCGATCCAGCTGAACCGGGCGATGACGTACTCGACAGCGTACGCACAGGCGAAGGCGCAGGAGACCGATATCCTGTACGCCGACATGCAAAACGATGCGGTGGATCAACTGACGCGCCGTCTTGCAACCGTTCATTCGCTGCATCCGACGCCGAGCGAGCAGACGCCGGGCGTCGCGCCGCGTGCGCCGTTGCCGCCGCCGCCGCTCTGATCCACATACCCCGCTCACGCACGGTTTTTTGCTTATGCAATTGCGACTGGATGCACTCGACGCCCATTTGACGAAAGGCCTCTCCGGCTTGTATGTCGTCTACGGCGACGAGCATTTGCTGGCGCAGGAAGCGTGCGACCGCATCCGCGCGGCCGCGCGCGCAGCCGGCTTCACCGAGCGCAACGTCTTTACGGTCGAGCGCAGCTTCGATTGGAGTTCGCTCTTGGGGGCGACGCAATCCATGTCGCTGTTCGGCGATCGTCAATTGATCGAGTTGCGCATCCCGTCGGGCAAGCCCGGCAAGGAAGGCGCCGATGCGCTCAAGTCGCTCGCCGCGGCCGACAATCCCGATGTATTGACGCTCGTCACGCTGCCGCGGCTCGACGCTGCGACGCAAAAATCGGCATGGTTTACGGCGCTGGCCGAGCGGGGCGTGTCGTTGCGGATCGATCCGATCGAACGCGCGCAGTTGCCGGCTTGGGTGGGGCAGCGGTTGGCGTTGCAACGCCAGCGTGTCGCGCCGGGCGAAGAGGGCCGGCGCGCGCTGCAATTCATCGCGGAGCGCGTCGAGGGCAATCTACTGGCCGCGCACCAAGAAATTCAAAAGTTGGGCTTGCTTTATCCCGAAGGCGTATTGACGTTCGAGCAGGTCCATGACGCGGTGCTCAACGTTGCGCGCTACGACGTCTTTAAGCTGAACGAGGCGATGCTGGCCGGCGACGTAGGCCGGCTATCGCGGATGCTCGACGGACTGAAGGGCGAAGGCGAAGCCGCGGTGCTCGTGCTGTGGGCGCTCACCGAAGAGTTGCGGACGCTGCTCAAGATCAAGCGCGGCGCGGCGGCCGGCAAGCCGCTGGCGATGCTGCTGCGCGAGAATCGCGTGTGGGGTCCGCGCGAGCGGCTCGTTGCGCCCGCGCTCGCGCGCGTGACTGAGCCGCTGCTCGAGGAAGGTCTTGCGCTTGCCGCGGCACTCGATCGTCAGGTGAAAGGCTTGACGGGTAGCGCACCGGGCAGCCGGCGGCGCGCGGCCTTGCCGCCCGATCCCTGGGAAGGCATGTTCGAGCTCGCCGCCCTCGTCGCCGCACCGGCCAAGCGCGGCGCCGCACGCGCGAGCGGCGCCTGACGGCTTAGAATCGAAGCGTCGGCATTGCCGTCATCGCGAACACTTTGCACTTAGCATCCGCGCCGCGTGCGCGACGAACGAGAATCATGATGGATATCGACCAGTACATGACCGCCATCGGCCGCCGCGCGCGCGGCGCCTCGCGTGCGATGGCACGGGCCGCGACGGCCGCCAAGAACGACGCGCTTCACGCCATCGCCCATGCGATCGAGCGCGAGCAAGCGGCGTTGAAGGACGCGAACGCACTCGACGTGGCCAAGGCCCGCGAGAAAGGCATGGATGCGGCGTTCGTCGATCGTTTGACGCTGTCGGATAAGGCGCTCAAAACGATGATCGAAGGGTTGCGCCAAGTCGCTTCGCTACCCGATCCGATCGGCGAAATCGATAATCTCAAATATCGCCCGAGCGGCATCCAAGTGGGGCGCATGCGCGTACCGCTCGGCGTCATCGGCATCATCTACGAGTCGCGCCCGAACGTCACGATCGACGCGGCGGCGCTGTGTTTGAAGTCGGGCAACGCGGCGATTTTGCGCGGTGGCTCGGAAGCGCTCGCGTCGAACACCGCGCTTGCTGCGCTGATCGGCGAGGGACTGGCGGCGGCCGGTCTGCCGCGCGACGCCGTGCAGGTGGTCGAAACGGCCGACCGCGCTGCCGTCGGCAAGCTCGCGACGATGACCGAATACGTCGATGTGATCGTGCCGCGCGGCGGCAAGAGCCTCATCGCACGGCTCATCGAGGAAGCGCGCGTCCCGATGATCAAGCACCTCGACGGCATTTGCCATGTGTACGTCGACGACCGCGCCGACCTATGCAAAGCGCTGGCCGTTTGCGATAACGCGAAGACGCATCGCTACGGTACCTGCAATACGATGGAGACGCTGCTCGTCGCACGGGGCATCGCCCACGCCGCGCTGCCGCCGCTCGCGCGCGTGTATCGCGACAAGGGCGTCGAGCTGCGCGTCGATGCGCAGGCGCGCGCAGCGCTCGAAGCGGCACCTTGGGACAGCGACGCGCCGGCGCTCGCGCTCGTCGACGCGACCGAGGAAGATTGGCGCACCGAATATCTCGCACCGGTGCTCGCGATCAAGGTCGTCGACGGCATCGATGCGGCGATCGAGCATATCAATACCTACGGCTCCGCCCATACCGATGCGATTGTGACCGAAGACCACGATCGCGCAATGCGCTTCCTGCGCGAAGTCGATTCGGCCAGCGTCATGGTCAATGCTTCGACACGCTTCGCCGACGGCTTCGAATACGGGCTCGGCGCCGAGATCGGCATCTCGAACGACAAGCTGCATGCGCGCGGTCCCGTGGGACTCGAAGGGCTCACCTCGCTCAAATACGTCGTGCTGGGGCACGGCGAAGTGCGGCAATAAGCGCCGGGTAAGACGCTGGTTGCCGGGGCGCGGCATACGCGCCGGTACTATGCCGATCGCACCGATACGAACCGATACGAACTAACGATAACGGACGACGTAACCTTACCGATGCTCTGGCTCAAAACCTTTCACATCGTTTTCGTGGCCTCTTGGTTTGCAGGCCTGTTCTACCTGCCCCGCATCTTCGTCAATCTCGCCATGGAGTCGGAGGCTGCCGCCGTGGCGCGGCTTCTGACGATGGCGCGCAAGCTTTACCGCTTCATGTCGGTCATCGCCGTCGTGGCGCTCGCTTGCGGGCTCGGCTTGTGGCTCGGTTACGGTATCGGGCAAGGACAAGGTTGGATGCACGCCAAGCTCGGCGTCGTCCTCTTGCTGATCGGCTATCACGCCTACTGCGGCCGCCTACTGGCGGCGTTCGAGCGCGGCGAGAATCGCCGCTCCGACCGGTGGTACCGCTTCTTCAACGAGCTGCCGGTGCTCGGCCTCATCGCGGCGGTCGCGCTCGTCGTCGTCAAACCGTTCTAATCGAACTCTTCTTCACGCGGCGGCGCTTCGATTCGCCGCTGCGTGATCGCCTTCTTGGCTCGGCCGAGTTTATCGACGAGGTCCGGCCCGCGCGCAAGCGCGACGCCGACGGCGAGGATGTCGCCGATGGCCAGATGCGAGACGCGCGAGGTCATCGGCGAAAAAATATCCGTTTCTTCCGCGACGTTCGCGACGAGGCTCACGGTCGCAAGCTGCGCGAGCGGCGAGTTGCTGTGCGTGATCGCGATGACCTTCGCGCCGCACGCAAGCGCTGAGCGCGCAGCCTCGACGATGTCGCGCGTGCGGCCCGTGTTCGAAATCGTCACGACGACATCCGATTCGCCGAGCAGCGCCGCCGACATCGTGTAGGTGTGCGGATCCGCATAGGCGACGCTCGGGATCCCCAGCCGGAAAAATTTGTGCTGGATGTCTTGCGCCGCGATGCCGGAGCCGCCCGCGCCGTAGAACTCGATGCGCGATGCGCGCGAGAGCAGCTCGATCGCCTTGGCCACGCTATGCGCCGACAGGCTATTTCTGACCTCGATGAGCGCTCCGATCGTCCGATCGAACACCTTGGCGACGACGCCCGGTGCCGGCTCGTCCGGGCGCACGTCGCGATAGACGGACGGCAGCCCCGGCGCGATGCTCTGCGCGAGCCGGATTTTGAATTCGCGAAAACCGCCGCAGCCGAGCGCTTGGCAAAACCGGGCGATCGTCGGCTGGCTCACGCCGGCGCGTTGCGCAAGCTCGGTCATCGCCAAGTCGAGTACTTCGCGAGGGGTGTCGAGCACGTAGTCGGCGAGTTTGCGTTCGGACGGGCGCAACTGCGCGCGCATCGATTCGATTCGGGCAAGCATGTCTGAAAGGCCCGCCAAGCGGGTGTATCGTGTTCTATCGATGGCAGCAGTATGACGCTGTGCTTGTAGAAAATCTACATGTATTTGCTACCGATGTGCCGTGCCAGGTCGGCGGGGTGCGGTAGTGTGGGAAAGCGTAAATGCCGCAATCGCTATCGACCAGCATTGCTGGGATGTAGTTTTTCTACTAAACTTGCTCCGCAAAAATCGCGTTGAGCAGCTCGCACTGCATGCGCGCCACCCGTTCGGCGTTAGCGCCGTCTTTCAGGAGGAGCGTTTCCCATGGTTTCGCCGCACCGCACGCTGACCGAAGTCACTCGCCGTATCGTGGAGCGCAGCCGCCCCACGCGCCTTGCCTATCTCGCACGAATCGATGCCGCGCAAGGGCGATTCCCGGCTCGAGGCGCGCTGTCCTGTGCCAACCTCGCTCACGGCTTCGCCGGTCTGGAAGGCAACGAGAAGATCGCCATCAAGGCGATGCGAGAGCCGAACATCGGCATCGTTTCGTCTTACAACGAGATGCTCTCGGCGCATGCGCCTTACAAGGACTTTCCTGAAATCATCAAGCGCGCCGCCCGTGAAAACGGCGGCATCGCGCAATTCGCGGGCGGCGTGCCGGCGATGTGCGACGGGATTACGCAGGGCAACGCCGGCATGGAGTTGTCGCTCTTTTCCCGCGAAGTGATCGCGATGAGCACGGCGGTCGCGCTGACGCACAACATGTTCGATGCAGCCTTGTGTCTCGGCGTGTGCGACAAGATCGTTCCCGGCTTGCTGATCGGCGCGCTTCAATTCGGGCATCTGCCGACGATCTTCGTGCCGGCGGGTCCGATGACGAGTGGGCTCTCGAACGACGAAAAGGCGAAGATCCGGCAGCAGTTCGCCACAGGCCAAGTGGGCCGCGATGCGCTGCTCGAAGCTGAATCGGCCGCCTATCACGGGCACGGCACGTGCACGTTCTACGGCACCGCCAACAGCAACCAAATGCTCATGGAAGTCATGGGGCTGCACCTGCCGGGCTCTGCGTTCGTTCACCCGCACACGCCGCTGCGCGATGCATTGACGGCGGCGGCAGCGCGCCGCGTCCTCGAGTTGACCGTCGAGCGCGGCGCGTACACGCCGATCGGCCATGTCGTCGACGAAAAAGCGGTCGTCAACGGTATCGCGGCCCTCTTGGCGACGGGCGGATCGACGAACCATACGCTGCACCTCGTGGCGATCGCGCGCGCGGCCGGCATCATCATCGATTGGGACGACTTCGACGCGCTGTCGCAGGCGGTCCCGCTGCTCGCGAAGATCTACCCGAACGGCAAAGCCGACGTGAACCACTATCACGCGGCGGGCGGCATGGCGTTCTTGATCCGCAATCTGCTCGAAGGCGGCTTGCTGCACGAGGATGTCCTCACGGTCATGGGCAAGGGACTTACGCGCTACACGGAAGAACCCAAGCTCATCGATGGCCAACTCGCCTGGGTACCGGGGCCTGATCAAAGCGGCGATTCGAAGGTGTTGCGGCCGATCGGCGAGCCGTTTCAACCCGACGGCGGCCTGCGGCTCATGCAGGGCAAGCTTGGCCGCGGCGTCATCAAGATTTCGGCCGTCGCCTCCGAACACCGCAGCGTGCGCGCGCCCGCACTCGTCTTCGATTCGCAGGAAGCCGTGCAAGCGGCCTTCGACAAGGGTGAGCTCAAGCGCGATTTCGTTGCTGTAGTGCGCTTCCAAGGCGCGCGGGCGAACGGTATGCCCGAATTGCACCGGTTGACGCCGCTTTTGGGCGTGCTGCAAGACCAAGGCTTTCACGTGGCGCTCGTCACCGACGGACGGATGTCCGGCGCATCGGGCAAGGTGCCCGCCGTCATTCACGTGTCGCCCGAGGCGCTGCTCTCGGGCCCGCTCGGCAAGGTGCGCGATGGCGACACCATCGTGATCGACGCCGAGCGCGGCATCCTCGATGTCGAAATCGAGACCGATCAATGGAACGCGCGGGCCGTCGAAGCGCCCAAGCATCAAGCTGAAAACGAAGTCGGCTTCGGCCGCGAATTGTTCGGTGTCTTTCGAGCGGCCGCCGCACCGGCCGAGATGGGCGCCTCGGTGTTCGGCCCGCTGCCTACGATCGCGGGCGAGCCGGCCGAGCACCCGAACCATGCAACGAAACACTAAAGGAGTCCGGCATGAAAAAGGTTGAAGATATCGTCCGCCTCGGTCCTGTGATCCCGGTGCTGGCCTTCGAAACGGTAGCGCAGGGCGAGCACGTTTCGCGCGCGCTTCACGCGGGCGGCGTCAACGTGCTCGAGATTACGCTGCGCACGCCGGCAGGGATCGGCGCCATCGAGCGCGCGGCGCAGCTGTCGCCCGATATCGTCGTCGGGGTCGGTACGATCACGAAGCCCGAGCACTGTGCGCAGGCCAAAAAGGCCGGTGCCCAATTCGGCGTATCGCCGGGCCTGACCAAGGACATCCACCAAGCCGCTCAGGACGCCGGCTTGCCGTTGCTGCCCGGTGTCATGACGCCGAGCGACATCTTGCTGGCGCTCGAACTCGGCTACGAGACGGTGAAGTTCTTCCCGGCCCAACAGGCAGGCGGCATCCCGATGCTGCAAGCGCTGTACGGTCCGTTCCCGGCGCTCAAGTTCTGCCCGACGGGCGGCATCACCACCGAGACGGCGCCGAGCTTTCTCGCGCTGCCCAACGTCGTCTGCGTCGGCGGTTCGTGGCTCACGCCGAAGGCCGCACTGGCCGCCGAGAACTGGGATGAGGTGACGCGTCTCGCCCGAGCCGCATCGGAACTCGCCGCCCATCAGCATTGATGCACCGCGCCGCGCGCCGGCCACGGCCGGAGCCCGGCGGCGTATGCCGCGCCGTCACCGATGCGAATCGTGACGGCGCGCGCGTTGATGAAACCGGTTTTGTCCGCAACTTCGTCGCCGTTTAGAATGCAGCGACGGCGTGCCGGCGACCACAACGTCGGCACGCGAGTCTTTCTCCCTCGTTTTGAAGCTTCAGAACAAGTAAAGGAGACTTTCTATGGGATCGGTCCACGGCGGCCTTCTGCTGCTTTACGCGGTAATCGCGATCGCGGCGCTCATCTTGCTGATCGCGCGGTATAAGGTCTATCCGTTTCTGGTCCTCATCGTCGTTTCCTTACTGCTCGGGTTGGCCGCCGGCATGCCTGCGGGCCAGATCGTGAAGTCGTTCGAAACCGGCAACGGCGGTACGCTCGGGCATATCGCGATCGTGGTGGGTCTCGGTACGATGCTCGGCAAGATGATGGCCGAGTCCGGCGGCGCGGAGCAGGTTGCGACCACGCTCATACGCTGGTTCGGCGAAAAGCAGATCCATTGGGCTATGTTGTTCGTGGCGATCATCGTCGGCCTGCCCGTTTTCTTCGAAGTGGGCTTCGTCCTGCTCGTGCCGATCGCCTTCAACGTGGCCAAACGTACCGGCAAGTCGCTGCTGTTGATCGGCTTGCCGATGGTGGCGGGCCTGTCCGTCGTGCACGGCTTGATTCCGCCGCATCCGGCCGCGCTGCTGGCCGTGCAAGCCTACGGCGCCGACATCGGCAAGACGATTGCCTATGGGCTGATCGTCGGCATTCCCACCGCGATCGTCGCGGGTCCCTTGTTCGCGCTGCTCGTGCATCGCTATGTGAAGCTGCCCGAGCATAATCCGCTCGCGGCGCAGTTCGTCGAATCGGGCGATAAAGACGCCCAAGGCCGGCGCGATTTGCCGAGCTTCGGTGCCACCTTGTTCACCATCTTGCTGCCCGTGATCTTGATGCTGGTGGGCAGTTGGGCCGATCTCGTGTTCGCGCCCAAGTCGGTGCCGAGCGAATTGCTGCACTTCGTCGGCAATTCGGACGTTGCGCTCTTGATTGCGGTCATCGTCAGCTTCTGGACGTTCGGCGCGCAGCGCGGCTTTACGCGTGAACAAATCCAAAAGTTCTGCGGCGACTGCCTTGCGCCGATCGCCGGCATTACGCTGATCGTCGGCGCGGGCGGCGGATTCGGCGGCGTGCTGCGCGATAGCGGCATCTCTCAGCAGATCGTTGCCGTCGCCACGCAAGCGCATTTGTCGCCGTTGCTGTTCGGCTGGTTCGTGGCCGCGTTGATTCGATTGGCCACAGGCTCGGCCACCGTTGCGATGACGACCGCCTGCGGCATCGTCGCGCCGATCGCCAAGGCCGGCGCGATTCATGTTCAGCCCGAATTGCTCGTGCTGGCGACGGGTGCCGGCTCGCTGATCTTCTCGCACGTGAACGACGGCGGCTTTTGGCTGATCAAGGAGTATTTCGGCATGACGGTCGGGCAGACCTTCAAGACCTGGTCGCTATGCGAGACGATCATCTCGCTGCTGGGCCTCGGCTTGACTTTCGCGCTCGCTGCGGTTTTTTAGTGCCCTAATTGGAACGGCAATGATTGTGATCGTGATGGGTGTTTCAGGCGCCGGTAAGACATTGATCGGCGAGATGCTCGCCGAGCGTCTGAGTTGCAGCTTCGTCGACGGCGACGTGTTTCATAGCGCGGCGAACAAGGAAAAGATGGCGAAAGGGATCGCGCTGACCGATGTCGATCGAGAGCCGTGGCTCGCCGCCATTCGCGCAGCGATCGAAGAGACCGTGCATGCACGGCAATCGCTCGTCGTCGGTTGCTCGTCGCTGAAGCGCGCTTATCGGGACGTACTGCGAGGCGGCGCGCAAGGCGACCGCAATGTGCGCTTTGTCTATTTGAAGGGTTCGTTCGACGTGCTCAAGGAGCGCCTTGCCACGCGCGGCCGGCATTTCTTCAATCCGTCGCTGCTGCGCAGTCAACTCGAGACGCTCGAGGAGCCGGGCGAGGACGAGGCCATCACGGTTAGCATCGAGCTATCGCCGCAAGCCATCGTCGACGAGGTCGCGCCGAAGCTGCATTAGCCGTCGCGCGCGGACATAAAAAAACGCGCCGTCGTTCGACGGCGCGTCTCATGCAATCTGACGTGAACGGGGCGGTTAAGCGATCCGCTTGGCCAATTCGACGGCCTTGCCCGTGTACGACGCGGGCGTCATCGCCATCAACAGCGCCTTTGCGTCGTCGGGAATGGCCAGCTTGGCGATGAATTCTTGCAGCGCCGCGCGCGTGATGCCCTTGCCGCGTGTGAGCTCCTTGAGCTGCTCGTACGGATTTTCGATGCCGAAGCGGCGCATGACCGTCTGCACAGGCTCGGCCAGCACTTCCCAGCATCCGTCGAGATCTTCGTTCAGGCGAGCCGGATTCACCTCGAGCTTGTCCAGGCCGCGGATCAGCGCGTCATAGGCGAGCAGCGAATAGCCGAGTGCGACGCCCATGTTGCGCAGGACCGTCGAATCGGTCAGATCGCGCTGCCAGCGCGAGACCGGCAGCTTGTCGGCCAGATGGCGCAGCGTGGCATTCGCGAGGCCCAGATTGCCTTCCGAGTTTTCGAAGTCGATCGGATTGACCTTGTGCGGCATCGTCGACGAGCCGATTTCGCCGGCCTTCGTCTTTTGCTTGAAGTAGCCGAGCGAGATGTAGCCCCAGACGTCGCGGTCGAGATCGAGCAGGATCGTATTGGCGCGCGCGCAAGCGTCGAACAGCTCGGCCATATAGTCGTGCGGCTCGATCTGAATCGTGTACGGATTGAACGTGAGCTTCAGTCGCTGTTCGATGACGTTGCGCGAGAAGGCTTCCCAATCGAAGTTCGGGTAAGCCGACAAATGCGCGTTGTAGTTGCCCACCGCGCCGTTCATCTTGCCGAGGATTTCGACTTTGGCGATCCGTTCGATCGCGCGGGCGAGGCGGGCGGCGACGTTCGCGATTTCCTTGCCGAGCGTCGTCGGGCTGGCCGGCTGACCGTGCGTGCGCGAGAGCATCGGCTGCTCGGCGTGCGTATGGGCCAGTGCGACCAGGCGGCTTTGCACCGAACGCAGGGCCGGCAGAATCACGTGCTCGCGAGCACCCGCGAGCATGAGGCCGTGCGACGTGTTGTTGATGTCTTCCGAGGTGCAGGCGAAGTGAATGAACTCGCTCGCGCGCTCGAGTTCGGCTTGGCCCTTGACGGATTCCTTGAGCCAGTACTCCACGGCCTTGACGTCGTGGTTCGTGACGCGCTCGATTTCCTTGATGCGCGCGGCGTCATGCGCCGAGAAGCGCGCGACGAGATCGAGCAGGAATTTTTCGGCCGCTTCCGAAAAGCGCGGGATTTCCGCGAAGCCGGCTTGCGAGAGCGCAATGAGCCAATGGACTTCGACGGTCACGCGATGACGCATGAATGCGGCTTCGGAGAGCCAGTCGCGCAGCGCTTCGGTCTTGGCCGCATAGCGGCCGTCGAGCGGCGAGAGGGCGGTGAGGGCAAACAGCGTATCGGCGCGGGTATCGGACATGATCGTCATCGCGCTCGGGGCGCGGGTTCGGGTGCAGAGGGAGAACCCGCGATTTTACCACCGCCGAGGCCGTGCTTAGCGGCGCACTGCCTCGGCCTCTCGGCCTATGTGATGCCGGCCACGCCGAGCGTCATTCGCCGGCCGCGGCCGCGTGGGGAACATGCGCCGCCGGTGCGGCTTCGATCGCTGCGCCGGCCGGGCTAGCCCAGACCAGCCATTGCGCCCGCAGCGCGAGGATCGCGAGGCACGCGCAAGCTGCGAGTGCACCGAACGTCGCGAAGCCCATTTGGTAGCTGCCCGTACTTTCTTTGGCGATGCCCATGACCACGGGCAAATAGAAGCCGCCGATGCCGCCGGCCGCGCCGATCACGCCCGAGAGCAGACCCGTTTTGCCTTTCCAGCGATGCGGCACGAGCTGAAACGTGGCGCCGTTGCCCAAGCCGAACGCGAGGTACAGGCACACGAGAATGGCGATGCCGCCGCCGAGCGGCGGCATCCAGGCGGCGAAGAGGAGATCGGCGGCCGAGATCGCGGCCAACAGCCCGGTCAGTGCGCGTACGCCCGTGACACGGTCGGCCACGTAGCCGCCCACCGGCCGCACGATCGCGCCGAGGAACGCGAGCAGCGACATGAACAAGCCCGCTTCCAGCTTCGGCATTTGATAGAGCGTCGTGAGCAGCAGCGTGACGTATGACGACATGCCGACGAAACCGCCGAACGTAATGCTGTAGACGAGCATCATGACCCACGTATCGCGTTCGGCGAGCACTGCGCGATAGCGGGCGGGCAACAGCGCGATGGCGCCGGCGGCGCCGAGCACCGGCAACAGCAGCACGCCGGTGCGGCCGGAACCGAATACGCCCGCATGAACCGCCAGGACGAGCACGATCAGGCCCGCGAAGATCGTCGCGAAGCCGGCGAGGGCACGCCCGACGCTTCCCGCCTTTTCGCCGCGGTCGTCGCCCCAAGCGAATAGGGCGAGGCCGGCGATCGCGAGCAGCGGCAGCGCGGCCGCCGCCGCATATTGCCAGCCGAGCGCATCGGCGACATGCGGGAACAGGAAGCCGTCGAGCACCGCACCGATATTGCCGGCGGCGGCCAAACCCAGCACGAGGCCCTGAACCTTCGGCGGATAGCTGCTGCCGGCCATCGGCAGCGCGACCGCGAAGCTCGCCCCGCCCACGCCTAGAAACACGCCGAGCACGAGCAAAAGCGTATAGGAGGGCGTTGCGGGAATGAGCGGCAGGACGATCGTCGGCACGGCCGAAAGCAGTACGCCCATCAGCGCGACGCGGCGTCCGTTCGTCGACTGATAGAGGTTGCCGAGCGCCACGCGCAGAATCGCCGCGGACAGCACGGGCACCGCGACGAGAAAACCTTGCTGCGCGGCCGTCATCGCAATGCTCTTACCGATGAACGGAGCGAGCGGTCCGTATAGGACCCAGACGGTGAAGCCGGTGTCGAAGTATAGAAAGCACGCGAGGAGCGAGCGCCAGTTGCCGCTCCGTAGCGCTTGTTGCAAGTTCTTCATGGTCGTCCTCGCGTCGGATGAATCGTGATGGGCGTTGGTGCCGGCGGCCCTTGCCGGGCCGCGCGACGGCTCGCCAACGCAAGCCCTATGCCATCGGTGCCTCCCGGGTTCGGCCCGATGTCCGCAACGCTAAGCCCCGCTTGCGATTGCGGCATTTGCGATGCATTTTTGTCTGAAGTCATGCCGGCGCCCGCCCGTTCGTTCGCGGTGCCGACGAACGCACCTGCATCGCGCGGTCGGCACCGGGGATGTGCCCCGCGCGCGCCGATGGTGCGATGCACCAACGTTGCCACGACAAGGCCCGCCGTGGGTGCCCCTTGCGTCACCGTGCCGCGCGGCACGAACGCCGTGCGGGCAGCGACTGGGGGTACCGGGGGCCGCCCGGTACAATGCGGGCGTCGTTCATCGATCGGCCGCACGGCCCACGCCCCGCATGGAACTGAAATGGCTTGAAGACTTCGTATCGCTCGCTGAGACGCGCAGCTTCAGCCGTTCGGCCGAATTGCGGCATGTGACGCAGCCCGCGTTTTCCCGTCGCATCCAAGCGCTGGAGGCATGGCTCGGCACCGAGCTCATCGACCGGTCGGTCTATCCGACCCGGCTCACGCAAGCGGGGGAAGTGTTCCGCGAACAGGCGCTGGCGATGTTGTCGCATATGCACGAGTCGCGCATCTTGCTGCGCGGGCATGCCGGCGTGCCCGGCGCCACGATCGAATTCGCCGTGCCGCATACGCTGTCGCTGACCTACTTTCCACAATGGCTACAGCGTATCGAGGCCCATATGGGCTCGATCCATACACGGCTGCGCGCGTTGAACGTGCACGATGCCGTCCTGTCTCTGGTCGAGGGCGGCTGCGATCTCGTGATGGCCTACCATCATCCCAGCCATCCCGTGGCGCTCGATCCGGGGCGCTACGACATGCTCACGCTCGGCTTCGAGCCGATCAGCCCGTTTTCGGCGCCGACCCGCGCGGGCCGCGCGCGCTACCTCTTGCCGGGCACGCCCGATGCACCCGTTCCGTATCTGTCGTACACGCCGAATGCGTACCTCGGGCGTATGACCGAAGTGATCGTGGCGAATGCACCGGAGCGGCTCTGTCTGGATCGCGTCTACGAGACCGATATGGCCGAGGCGCTCAAGGCGATGGCGCTCGCCGGACACGGCATCGCCTTCTTGCCCCACAGCGCGGTCGAAGACGCCGTGGCCGCCGGCGAGCTGATTCGGCTCGACCGTACCGCTTCGCGCGGATTGGCCGCCGAACGCTTCACGTTGACGATGGAAATCCGCTTGTATCGCGACAAGCTCGCGAGCAACGCCGACGATCCGCGCCAAGAGCTCGTACGCCGGTTATGGCAGGTCGTCGCCGGCGAGCTCGGCGTGACCCAAGCGTAGCGAACGGCGCGCGGCGCACCCTTGCGGCGTAAGGCGGGGCGCCGCGCCGGGTGCAGGCCGTTATCCGAAGGTTATGCAAGAAATGCATAACGGGATGACCAAACGGCATTGGATTTCAAAAAGCCCTTTTTCGACAATGGCGCACATTCAGTGACCGTTGGAGTGTCCATGTCCTCGCAATTGCAGTCCACCACGTCTGCACAATCGATCCCCTCGTACTTGCATGCCGACGATCTCGGCCCCTGGGGAAACTATCTGCGTCAAGTCGATCGCGTCGCGCCGTACCTCGGTTCGTCGTCGCGTTGGCTCGAAACACTCAAGCGTCCGAAGCGCATTCTCATTGTCGACGTGCCTATCGAACTCGATAACGGCACCGTTGCGCACTTCGAAGGCTATCGCGTTCAGCACAACGTCTCGCGCGGTCCCGGCAAGGGCGGCGTGCGTTACCACCAAGACGTGACGCTCTCGGAAGTGATGGCGCTGTCCGCATGGATGTCGGTGAAGAATGCCGCTGTGAACGTGCCGTACGGCGGGGCGAAGGGCGGTATCCGCGTCGACCCGCGCAAGCTTTCGCGCGGCGAGCTCGAGCGCGTCACGCGCCGCTACACGAGCGAGATCGGCATCATCATCGGACCGAATACGGACATTCCCGCGCCTGACGTCAACACGAACGAGCAGATCATGGCGTGGATGATGGACACGTACTCGATGAACCAGGGCCAAACGGCCACGGGCGTCGTGACGGGTAAGCCGATCGCGCTGGGCGGCTCGCTGGGCCGCCGCGAAGCGACGGGCCGCGGCGTGTTCGTCGTCGGCACGGAAGCGGCGCGCCGCGTGGGCCTCGAGATTCAAGGCGCGCGTATCGCGGTGCAAGGCTTCGGCAATGTCGGCGGTATCGCTGCGCGTCTGTTCGAAGAAGCGGGCGCCAAGGTTGTCGCCGTGCAAGATCACAGCGGTTCGCTCTACAAGTCGAGCGGCATCGATACGAACGCGTTGCTCCAGCACGTGGCGAACACGGGCGGCGTGGGCGGCTTCACGGGCGCCGATCCGCTCGCGAACGACGAGTTCTGGACGATCGAAAGCGACATCCTCATCCCCGCTGCGCTCGAAAACCAGATCACGGAAAAGAACGCGGGCAAGATCAAGACGAAGATCATCGTCGAAGGCGCGAACGGCCCGACGACGACGGCGGCCGACGACATCTTGCACGACAAGGGCGTATTGATCATCCCCGACGTCGTGGCCAATGCGGGCGGCGTGACGGTTTCGTACTTCGAGTGGGTGCAAGACTTCTCGAGCTTCTTCTGGACCGAGGACGAAATCAACCAGCGTCTCGAGCGCGTGATGCGCGAAGCGTTCAATGCCGTGTGGCAAGTCGCGAGCGAGAACAAGGTGTCGATGCGCACGGCGGCGTTCATCGTCGCATGTAAGCGGATTTTGATGGCGCGCGAAATGCGCGGCCTGTATCCCTGATTCCCTATTCGCCACAAGCGAAACGGGTTTGACTTGCCGGCGCGCCCCTCACGGCGTATCCGGCTTCCCCTGGACGGGCGGCATCGAAAAGATGTCGCCCGTTTTTCGTATGCGGCGAGGCCGCGTATCATGCGAAGGCTTCGCCGGTTCGAGCAACGGGCGGCGAGCGTTTTCAGCAAAGGGATCACGGGAATGATTTCGATCAAGCACGTTTCGAAGTGGTACGGCACGTTTCAAGTGCTGTCCGATTGCACGACGGAAGTCGCGAAAGGCGAAGTGGTCGTCGTCTGCGGGCCGTCGGGCTCGGGTAAGTCGACCTTGATCAAGACCGTGAACGGCCTCGAGTCGTTTCAGGAAGGCGAGATCGTCGTCGATGGCCAATCGCTGCGCGATGCCCAGACGAATCTGTCGAAGTTGCGCTCGAAGGTGGGCATGGTGTTCCAGCACTTCGAATTGTTTCCGCATCTGTCGATCATGGAGAACCTCACGCTCGCGCAATTGAAGGTCCTCGGCCGCTCGAAGGACGAGGCGCTCGACAAAGGCTTGGCGCTGCTCGATCGCGTGGGACTGAAAGCGCAGGCCGACAAGTTTCCCGCGCAGTTGTCGGGCGGTCAGCAGCAGCGTGTGGCGATCGCGCGGGCGCTGTCGATGGATCCGGTGGCGATGCTATTCGACGAGCCTACGTCCGCGCTCGATCCCGAGATGATCAACGAAGTGCTCGACGTGATGGTCGAGTTGGCGCAAGAAGGCATGACGATGATGTGCGTGACCCATGAAATGGGTTTCGCGAAGAAAGTCGCGCACCGCGTCATCTTCATGGATCGCGGAGCGATCGTCGAGGACGACCGCAAAGAGGCCTTTTTCGAGAATCCGAAGTCCGATCGCGCGAAAGAATTTCTCGCGAAGATTCTGCACTGAACGCGCGGCCGAGCGGCCGCGCTGCTCGGCGAATTTACGATTCGAAGGCCGCGATGTCGTCGGCGTCCGCGCTGGACGCCGCGAGCGGCGCGCGCATCGAGGCCGAGGCACTTGGATCGCAGGCCGGATTGCGCGCTTTTTCGAGCACGCTCGCCGGCACCGGAATATGCGTTCGCGCCGTGACCTCGCCGTCTTGGAACATCAATAGATCGCCCGGTGCGAACGCCGTCCAGATTTCGTCGTCGGTGAGCGGCTGCGTGGCGATGACGGCGACGCGATCCTCGGGCGTCGTGTACTGCGCGAAATCGATCGACATATCGGCGTCGATCAAATGCGCCGTCGAAAACGGCCAGCGCCGCACGATGTAGTGCAGGTGCGTCGAGCAATGCGCGAAGAGGGCCTGGCCGTTCGACATCAAGAAATTGAACACACCGTAGTTCGTGACCTCGCGCGTGAGTGCGGCGAGCGCATCGAAGAGCTCTTGCAGCGGCGGCTGCGCACCGGGAAACGCGCGACGCAAACCTTGCATCAATGCGCAATATGCGAGTTCGCTGTCGGTCGTGCCGACCGGCTGGTATACGCCGGTTATCTCGGGCCGGTACGCTTGTAAATCGCCGTTATGCGCAAAGATCCAATGCCGGCCCCAGAGCTCCCGCATGAACGGATGGCAATTCTCGAGCAGGATATGGCCTTGGGTCGCCTTACGGATATGCGCGATCGTGTTCTTCGATTTGATGGGATAGCGTTTGACCATCTCCGCGATCGGCGACGTGGCCGACGATTGATGATCGATGAACAACCGACAGGCTTTGTCTTCGAAGAAGGCGATGCCCCAGCCGTCCGCATGATGATCGGTGATGCCGCCGCGGGCGGCGAAGCCCGTGAAGGAGAACGTGACGTCCGTCGGCGCGGCGCAGTTCATTCCGAGGAGTTGGCACATTTTACGGCTGGTGGTGCGTGTGAATGGGCGGGTACGCATGGCGAACCCGCTACAATATGTTTTTTTGAAGCATATACCGAGCCGCCGGCCGAAAAAAGCGAAATCCGCGAGCGTAACGGTGCGGCCGTTGCGGTTTTTCCACGATGGCGCTCGGCTTGCTACATATTTGTTTCCACTTCTCGTTGCCGCGCGGGTTACCCGTTAGGCCTCTAGCCAGATTTTCGCCATGAACGCTTCCGATTCCGCCGCGGGTGCTTGCGCCTCGCTGACCTTGGCCCGTCCCGACGATTGGCACTTGCATTTGCGCGACGGCGAGATGCTGAGCGCCGTGTTGCCGCATACCGTTCGCCAGTTCGGGCGCGCGATCGTCATGCCGAACCTGAAGCCGCCCGTCACCACGGTGGATGCGGCGCGCGCCTATCGCGACCGCATTCTCGCGGCGCTGCCGATCGGCGCGAAGTTCGAGCCGTTGATGACGTTGTATTTGACCGACAACACGCCGCCCGACGAAATCCGGCGTGCGCGCGAGAGTGGCTTCGTGCACGGCGTGAAGCTTTATCCGGCGGGCGCGACGACCAATTCCGATTTCGGCGTGACCGATCTGTCGAAATGCGCGAAGACGCTCGAGACGATGCAAGCAGTCGGCATGCCGTTGCTCGTGCACGGCGAGGTGACGGATTCGACGATCGATTTGTTCGACCGCGAAAAGGTCTTCATCGATCGCGTGATGACGCCGCTGCGCCGTGATTTCCCGGCGCTGAAGGTCGTGTTCGAACACATCACGACGAAGGACGCGGCGCAATATGTGCGCGACGAAGGCGCGCCGGCCGGGCTTTTGGGGGCGACGATCACCGCGCACCACTTGCTCTACAACCGCAACGCGATCTTTCAGGGCGGGATTCGCCCGCACTATTACTGCCTGCCGGTGCTCAAGCGGGAAACGCACCGCGTCGCGCTCGTCGAGGCGGCGACCTCCGGCAATCCGCGCTTCTTCCTCGGCACCGACAGCGCGCCGCACCCGAAGGGCCTGAAGGAGCACGCGTGCGGTTGCGCAGGCTGCTACACGGCGCTGCATGCGCTCGAGCTGTATGCGGAAGCGTTCGACAATGCGGGCGCGCTGGATAAGCTGGAAGGCTTCGCGAGTTTCTTCGGGCCCGATTTTTACGGCCTGCCGCGCAGCAGCGAACGCGTCACGCTCTTGCGCGAGTCCTGGACGCTGCCGGCCGAGATCCTTGCCGGCGAAGCCACCGTGGTACCGCTGCGCGGGGGAGAGGCGATCGGTTGGCGGCTCGCCTAAGACGGACGTAGGCGGCGGGCACGGCACGATGCTGCAAGAATCCTCGGGTGTCCTCGACGGCGGTTTGTCGATCCCCCGCCTTGACCGAATCGATTGGTCGGCACCTTGGCTGGTCCCTTACTCGTCGCGTGGCAGCCGCTGGTGCGACCGAGTGCAAGCGGATCCGGCCGATTATGTCCGGATGCTCGCGCGGCAGGCCGGCGACGCGGGATACGTGACGGGCGAGGGCCGCCCGCTTTCGTTCATCGAACAGTCGGAACTGCCGCATAGCGTCGCCTATGAAGCGCATATCGCTCAAACAGGGGGCGTGCCGACGCGCCGCAACCTGCACGATTTCTTCAATGCGCTCGTATGGTTCACGTATCCGGGCGTGAAGGCAACGCTCAATGCTCGCCAAGCGAGAGCGATCGATCGAAGCGGGGTGGGCGCTGCGCGCGGGGCCGAACGCGACTTCCTCACGCTGTTCGACGAAAACGCGCTGCTCTTCGTTTGCTCGGATCCGTCCTTGGGCGCCGCGCTGAAAGCGTTCGAGTGGCGGCGTCTGTTTCTCGACGAGCGTACGGCATGGGGCGAGCGCTGCGAGGTGCGGGTGTTCGGCCATGCGCTGCTCGAAAAGCTGATCTCACCTTATAAGGCCTGCACGGGCCACGCTTGGATCGTCGCGGCGCCGCCCGAATATTTCGCCTGGGCCGACGAGCGCCGGCAGGCTTGGCTCGATCGCACGGTCGCAGCCTCGCTCGAACACAGTGTCCTCGACGCCGGCCGTTACGCACCGCTGCCTGTGCTGGGCGTCCCCGGATTTTGGCCCGCCAATGTCGATCCGCTCTTTTACGACGACCCGCAGGTGTTTCGCGCGGGGCGGCGCCGGCCGCGTTGAGGCGAGCGATGGTAAACTGCGCGTCAGCAAAGTAGGCCAGGCAGTCGCGGCTTTCCCGGTTCGCGCCGGGAAGGGCGAGGAAAGTCCGGACTCCATAGGGCAGGGTGATGGCTAACGGCCATCCGTGGTGACACGCGGAACAGGGCAACAGAGAGCAAACCGCCGATGGCCCGGCGCAAGCCGGGATCAGGTAAGGGTGAAACGGTGCGGTAAGAGCGCACCGCGTCTGCGGCGACGTAGACGGCACGGTAACCTCCACCCGGAGCAATTCCAAATAGGCAGGCACGCGTCTTCGGATGCAGGGCGGGGCCCCCGTCTTGCCTGCGGGTAGGAAGCTTGAGCGCGTCAGCAATGGCGCGTCTAGAGGAATGGCTGCCACGGTTGCGGTGCCGCAAGGCATCGCAACCGCACAGAATCCGGCTTACCGGCCTGCTTTGCTTTTCACTTCATCTCGCCCATCTCACCGTTATACCCATCGACGATGGGCCGCCGCCCAACGGTTTAGGCCTCGACGATATCGAACGAATGCGTGAGTTCGGCCGTCTTGGCGATCATGATCGAGGCCGAGCAGTACTTGTCGTGCGATAGGTTGATCGCGCGCTCGACCGTGGCCGGGTTCAAATTCTTGCCGGTCACCGTAAAGTGGAAATGGATCTTCGTGAATACCTTGGGGTCTTCGCTCGCGCGCTCGGCCTTCAGCGTCACGGAACAGCCCGCGATCTCCTGCCGGCTCTTTTTCAAAATCATGACGACGTCGTAGGCCGTGCATCCGCCGGTGCCGAGCAGCACCATCTCCATCGGCCGCGGCGCCAGATTGCGTCCGCCGCCTTCCGGCGCGCCGTCCATCATCGCCAAATGACCACTGCCCGTCTCGGCGGCGAAGGCCATGCCATCCGCGCCCATCCAGCTCACTTTGCATTCCATCGCGCAACTCCCGCTTTCTCGTGTTGATGTTCGTTGGATTGGCATTGTAGCCCCGGGGTCGGAGGCGGCGCGTTCGCGCTGAGCGTCACGTTGCATATCACATTATGAGATCTGTTTTCGCTATGCAAATTTTCTTGCCTAGCGGCGCTTCGCTCTGTACAATGCGTTTCATTGATTGTCGCTCTCGACAATCTCCGCATGTCTCCTCCACCCTCCTCCTTAGGTGGATTAAGCCCGAGCCTAGAGTTCGGGCTTTTTTTTGCCTCGGCGCTGCGCGGCCCGCCCCACGCCGCATAGAGCGGCGCGGCCCCGCGGCCCAATTCATAGGACGAATTCGCGAAGATCGGAGCAGCGCCCTTTGGTGCTCCGTCTCGGCCGAGGTGAGAACGCCTTTGACGTGCGCTGTCAAATTCCTTTATAATTCAGGGTTTTCCGCATCCATGCCCGCGGAAGAAGAACAGGGAGAGCCTGCACGGTGCCTCGATGCGCCAACCTAAGCAGGAAAAATACGTAGAAGGGCAGATCAATTTTTTGGATCGATCATGAAGACGTTTTCCGCCAAAGCCGAAGAGGTGACGCGCGAATGGTACGTGATTGACGCGACGGATAAGGTTCTCGGCCGTGTCGCCAGCGAAGTGGCACGCCGTCTTCGCGGCAAGCATAAGCCTGAGTTCACCCCGCACGTCGACACCGGTGATTTCATCATCGTTATCAACGCCGGCAAGTTGAAGGTCACGGGCAACAAGACCACCGACAAGAAGTACTACCGTCACTCGGGCTACCCGGGCGGCATCTACGAAACGACGTTCGGCAAGATGCAAGAGCGCTTCCCGGGCCGTGCGCTCGAGAAGGCGGTCAAGGGCATGCTGCCGAAGGGCCCGCTCGGCTACGCGATGATCAAGAAGCTGAAGGTCTACGCTGAAGCCACGCATCCGCATTCGGCTCAACAGCCGAAGGCGCTCGAGATCTAAGGGGAGCCCACATGATCGGTAACTGGAACTACGGTACGGGCCGCCGCAAAAGCGCCGTCGCTCGTGTCTTCATCAAGGCAGGCAAGGGCGACATCGTCGTCAACGGCAAGCCCATCGCTGATTACTTCTCGCGCGAAACGTCGCTGATGATCGTGCGTCAGCCGCTGGAACTCACGAACCACGCCACGACGTTCGACATCAAAGTCAACGTGTCGGGCGGCGGTGAAACGGGTCAAGCGGGTGCCGTTCGCCACGGCATCACGCGCGCGCTGATGGACTACGACGCAACGCTGAAGCCGGCTCTGTCGAACGCTGGCTTCGTTACGCGTGACGCTCGTGAAGTCGAACGTAAGAAGGTCGGCTTCCACAAGGCACGTCGCCGGAAGCAATTCTCGAAGCGTTAATCGTTTCGACGCGCACCGCTTACCGAGCGGTGCGCCGCCGAAAAGCCGCCGTTGCATGCGCACGGCGGCTTTTCGTTTTTTCCGGGCGGCTCGCCTCGATGCGAAACGACCGGTCTACCGCTGGCGACCGGCGCCGCGTGCTCGAGAACCCATTGCATTCATAGGGTTACCGAAGACGGACAGAGCACGAGTTGGCGAAGGGCCATACAATAGCGCTAGAAGCTTTTTTGGAGAGTTCGAATGAACGCCGTCACCGATACCCCCGTGACCGAAATGCCGAGCCCGTTCGTCTTTACCGACGCCGCGGCTGACAAAGTGAAACAACTGATCGACGAAGAAGGCAACCCCGAACTGAAGCTGCGCGTGTTCGTGCAAGGCGGCGGCTGCTCGGGCTTCCAGTACGGTTTTACGTTCGACGAAGCGGTCAACGAAGACGACACCGTCATGAACAAGGGCGGCGTGCAACTGTTGATCGATTCGATGAGCTACCAGTATTTGGTCGGCGCCGAAATCGACTACAAGGACGACATCAACGGCGCCCAGTTCGTCATCAAAAACCCGAATGCTTCGACGACTTGCGGTTGCGGCTCGTCGTTCTCGGTTTGATGCGTCGTTAAGCGGTGCGATGCGCGCGGGTTAAGCCGCGCCGTATCGATCGTTCGCCTTATCGCATCGAGCAAACGGGGCCATGGCCCCGTTTTCTATTGCTGCTGCCAGGCCTCGCGGCCGGTGGCGACTAAACGACTAGACGACTAAGCGGCTGCGCAGCCCAGCGCCGCCAGCGCACAGCCGCGTTCAGCGCGGGTAAATGGCGCCCAATACGCGTTCTCCGGCTGCCCCCGTCACCGACGGCAAGTTGCCGGCGACGCGTTCGGTGCAGCGCATGGCGAGCCATGCGAACGCCAATGCTTCGACATGGTGCGGCGGTACGCCGAGCGCTTCGGTCGTCATGACCGGCACGCCGCTCACGCCGCTGCGCTCGAGCGCATATTCGAGCGCCTTCAGCAGTTCCGGGTTGCGCGCACCGCCGCCGCAGACGTAGACGGCCCGGCACCCGGGCGCATGCCGTTCGATTTCGCGCGCGATGCTGACGGCAGTCAATGCGGCGAGCGTCGCTTGCACATCCGCGGGGGCGAGCGCCTCGAAGCCGGCCAATTTGGCATCGAGCCACTTGTCGTTGAACAAATCGCGGCCGGTGCTCTTTGGCGGGGCCTGGCCGAAAAACGGTTCGTCGAGCAAAACGTTCAGCAGCGCCTGATGAACGGTGCCGCTCGCGGCAAAGCGGCCACCCTCGTCGTAGGGCGTGCCGAGATGACGTCGCGCCCATTCGTCGAGGAGCACGTTCGCGGGGCCGCAATCGAACCCACGGACCGCTTGACCGTCGCTGCTGCCGCCCGTGTCTCGTTCGTCGCGGCTCGACACCCGCAGGTGCGCAGGCGGCAGCACGGTGATATTGCTGATCCCGCCGAGATTGCAGACGACGCGCGTTTCGTCCTGCGCCCCGAACACCTGCGCATGAAACGCCGGGACGAGCGGGGCGCCTTGCCCGCCGGCCGCGACGTCGCGGCTGCGAAAATCGGCGACTACATCGATATGCGTCATTTCCGCGAGCAGCGCGGGATTATTGATCTGCCGCGTGTAGCCCTTTTCCGGGCGGTGGCGCACCGTTTGCCCGTGCACGCCGATCGCGCGTACGCGCGTGGGGGCCATGTTCGCGCTGCGAAGCAGTTCGTGGCAGCAGACCGCGTAGCGGGCCGCGAGCGCGGATGCGGCCAGCGCCTCGCGCTCGATTTCGTTCTCGCCCGGGTGTTGCAGGGCGAAGAGCGCGTCGCGCAGCCCGTCTGCGAAGCCGACGAAAGCGTCGGCCAGTACGCGCGGGGGCGCGTCCGCCTGAAACTCGACGGCGATGCCGTCGACGCCGTCCATGCTCGTACCCGACATCAGCCCGAAATACACGCCGTCGGCACCGTTTTGAGTCGCGCTTGCAGCCAATTCTTGCTCCTCGTAGGGATTGCGGGCAAAGCTTGGGCCCTAAGCCAAACAAGTGCGGCAAGCGCGTGCGCGCCTGCTCGCCGGACCGATTATCCGCGAGAACGGGCCGACGCGCTAAGGGCGGCACGAACGCGTCAGTCGCCGCGCCAGATATGGGACAATTGCATCTTTTGCACCATCCGCCAGCCGGATCAACCGATCTCAACAATGAGCACCGAGTCCACGTCCAAGCCCGCCTCGCCGTTTCCGATCACGGACGAGGTGCGCCACGCGCTCGCCGTCGCCAAGCGCGGCGCCGATGAACTGCTGATCGAAGAGGAATTCGCACAGAAGCTCGCCCGCAGCGCGGCGACGGGCACGCCGCTGCGAATCAAGCTAGGCCTCGACCCGACCGCACCCGATATCCACGTCGGGCATACGGTCGTGCTCAATAAGATGCGCCAGCTTCAGGATCTCGGCCATACGGTTATCTTCCTGATCGGCGACTTCACGTCGCTGATCGGCGATCCGTCCGGGCGCAACGCCACGCGTCCCCCGCTCACGCGCGAGCAGATCGAATCGAACGCCAAGACGTACTTCGAGCAGGCCGCGCTCGTGCTCGATCGCGAGAAAACCGAAATCCGCTACAACAGCGAATGGTCGATGCCGCTCGGCGCCGACGGCATGATCAAGCTCGCGTCGCGCTACACGGTGGCGCGTATTCTCGAGCGGGAAGACTTCACGAAACGCTTCCAAGGCGGCGTACCGATCTCGATCCACGAGTTTCTCTACCCACTGATGCAAGGGTACGACTCGGTCGCGCTGAACGCCGATTTGGAATTGGGCGGCACGGACCAGAAGTTCAACTTGCTGGTCGGCCGCGAGCTGCAAAAGCAATACGGCCAAGAGCAGCAGTGCATCTTGACCATGCCGCTGCTCGAAGGGCTCGACGGCGTCGAGAAGATGTCGAAGTCGAAGAACAACTACATCGGCATCAGCGAAAAGCCGACCGATATGTTCGGCAAGCTCATGAGCATCTCCGATGTGCTCATGTGGCGCTACTTCGAACTGCTGTCGTTCCGCAGCCTCGATGAAATCGCGCACTTCCGGCGCGAGGCGCAAGAAGGACGCAATCCGCGCGACTTCAAGGTGCTGCTTGCACAGGAAATCGTCGCACGATTCCACTCGCAGGCGGATGCCGAGCGCGCGCTCGACGATTTCAATCACCGTGCGAAAGGCGGCGTGCCCGACGACATCCCTTCGGTCACGCTCGCCGGCGCGCCGCTCGCGATCGGCCAGTTGCTCAAGCAGGCGGGGCTCGCCGCATCGACGAGCGAAGCGCTGCGCAACGTCGAGCAAGGCGGCGTGCGCATCGACGGCACGGCGATCTCGGACAAGGGCTTGAAGGTCGAGGCCGGCGAATACGTCGTGCAGGTCGGCAAACGCCGATTCGCGCGCGTGACGCTAACGGCGTAAGGGGGCGGCTCGTGCCCTCGCGTTTTTCGAACACGCCTGCTCGCGCTAAACGCTGCGGGGCGCGTCGGTGATCGCGCTCATTCAGCGAGTCGCGCAGGCGAGCGTGCGCGTGGGTGAGCGCGTCACGGGCGAAATCGGGCCCGGGTTGCTCGCGCTTGTATGCGCCGAGCGCGGCGATACGCAGGCGAGCGCCGATAAGCTGCTGGCGAAGGTGCTCGGTTATCGCGTGTTCAGCGACGCGGCGGGCAAGATGAACCTGCCGATATCGAACATCGACGGGGCAGGGCGTGCGGGCGGGTTGCTGCTCGTTTCTCAATTCACGCTCGCGGCCGATACGATGAGCGGCCTGCGGCCGAGCTTTACGCCCGCGGCGGCACCCGAAGAGGGCGAGCGTTTGTTCGATTACTTCGTGGCGTCGGCTCGCGCGCGCCATCCGATCGTCGAAACGGGCGAGTTCGGGGCGATGATGCAAGTGTCGCTCGTCAACGACGGCCCCGTGACCTTCTGGTTGCAGACGCGCCCCTGAACCTTTTTTCGATTCGCTGCCGATGCCGACGCAAGTTCTTTTCATCCGACATGGCGAGACGCCTTGGAACCGCGTGAAGCGGATCCAAGGACATATCGACATTGCCCTGGCCGATACCGGCATCGAGCAGGCGCGGCGTTTGGCCGAGCGGTTCGTGCGCGAAGCGCGCGAAGGGATGCGGCTCGACGCGATCTACTCGAGCGATTTGCAGCGCGCACAGCAAACGGCGCAGCCTACGGCTGACGCACTCGGCATCGTGCCGCATCTCATGCAAACCCTGCGCGAGCGCGCTTACGGCATTTTCCAAGGACATGACAGCCAAGAAATCGCCAGCCGCTACCCGGACGACTACGCACACTGGCAAACACGCGATCCAGGCTTCGCGCCTGCCGGCGGAGAGTCCGTGCGAACGTTCTATCACCGGATCGTGCATGCGGTGGCCGGGATCGTCGCTAAGCACCCGGGCGGCCGTATCGCCTGCGTGACGCACGGTGGCGTTCTAGATTGCATCTACCGATATGCGCAAGGTCTCGCACTCGATGCGCCGCGTACTTATCCGTTGCTCAATACGAGTATCAATCGCGTCGAATTCGACGAAGCGGGCGTCGCGACCGTGCTCGAATGGGCCGACGTCGCGCATTTGAACGGCGCGAGCGATGACGATGGTTTGGCGAAGGCGACCGGCCGTTAAGCGTCGCGACCCGCGCTGACGCGCCGTCGTGCGCGTTTCGAAACAGCGTTCACGTGCGCCCATCGAACGAGTGGACCCACCACGCGTACGCCGGGTCGAGCAAGCCGAGCCTGCATTCGGGTGAGGGCATTGAAGCCCAGCATCGGCTGCGCCCAAGCGGGCAGCAAATCGACACCGGCGTTGAACATCAAACGCACCGCGGGTTGCAAGAGCGGACGCTCGGGCAGCGCGGTATCGCGCAAGATCCGTATCACCTCGAATGTGCGTGGCCCCGCTTCGAGCTGAGGCCGCATCGACGACAAATAGTCGGCCACTTGCGCACGCGTTTCGGGCACGTCGCTCGCGCCGAGCATTTTCGCGATCAACGCCACTTCGGCGTAGTAACGATCTTGTTCGACGATCGCCAGCGACGGATTCACATAGCGTAGATGCGCCGCCAGAAAGCTCGATACCTCGGCGACATGGACCCAGGTCAGCAACGCGGGGTCGCTGGCTCGATAGGGCCGGCCATCCGGTGCGGTGCCCGTGACCGATTGATGGATACGTTTGACGCGCTCGATGAGCGCAAGCGCATCGGCGCGCGCGCCGTAGGTCGTCCCAGCGATGAACGTCGCGGTGCGCCGCAGGCGGCCGCGTATGTCGGTGCGAAATGTCGAATGATCCCAGACGCCCGCCAGCGCCAGCGGGTGCAGCGCTTGCAGCATCAATGCGCTGACGCCGCCGATCATCATCGACGTGAAATCGGCATGCACTCGCCAGCAGAGCGCTTCGGGGCCGAACAGCCCCGGGTCGCCCGGCGGGTGGGAGTAATCGAGGGTGGGGCCGCTGCCGCTCGTCATGCTCAGCACGCCTTGCGAGATCCGTTGGCGCAGGCGCATGACGAACGCGGGATCGGCGGTGTCCGGCCCGTTACCGCGCTGATTCACCGGTTCGGACATCGCTTCCTCGCGAGAATAGGGACCGGGGCGCTTATGCGCCGCCCGCGTCGTCCCACAGATTGCGCACCGGGCTTTGCGCGTCGGGCGCGGCCAGGCCGAAGTGCCGGTAGGCGGCAAGCGTTGCTACGCGTCCGCGCGGCGTACGCTGCAAGAAGCCTTGCTGGATGAGGTACGGCTCGAGGACGTCTTCGATCGTGTCGCGCTCCTCACCGATCGCGGCGGCGAGGTTGTCGACGCCGACCGGGCCGCCGTCGAACTTGTGCAAGATGGCTTCGAGCAGTTTGCGGTCCATCAGATCGAAGCCGACCGGGTCGACATCGAGCATGGCCAGCGCGGCATCGGCGACGCGTGCGGTGATGGCGCCGTCGGCTTTGACCTCCGCATAGTCGCGGACGCGCCGCAGCAGACGGTTCGCGATCCGCGGCGTCCCGCGCGAGCGCTTGGCGATTTCCAGCGCGCCTTCCGGATGGATTTGCGCGCCGAGCAGCGCAGCCGAACGACGAACGATGCGCGAAAGCTGCTCCGCGTCGTAGAACTCGAGTCGCGCGACGATACCGAACCGATCGCGCAGCGGGTTCGTCAGCATGCCGGCTCGCGTCGTCGCGCCGACAAGCGTGAACGGTTGCAGATCGAGCTTCACGCTACGCGCGGCCGGCCCTTCGCCGATCATGATGTCGATCTGATAGTCCTCGAGCGCCGGATACAGGATTTCCTCGACGACAGGCGAGAGCCGGTGGATTTCGTCGATGAAAAGGACATCGTTCGCTTCGAGATTCGTGAGCAAGGCGGCCAGGTCGCCCGCGCGCTCGAGCACCGGCCCCGACGTTTGGCGCAGATTGACGCCCATCTCGCGCGCGATGATGTGGGCGAGCGTCGTTTTCCCAAGCCCGGGCGGCCCGAACAGCAAGACGTGGTCGAGCGCTTCGGAGCGGCGTTTGGCCGCTTCGATGAAGATTTCGAGCTGGCCGCGCACCTTTTCCTGCCCGATGTATTCATCGAGCTGGCGTGGACGCAGCGCGCGCTCGAACGCTTCCTCGTGCGACGAGGCGGGGGTGGCGGCAATGATGCGCTCGCTGGCGAGCTTGTCGGTTTCGATCATGCGTGCCATTGTACCGCGCGCATCGGCCGCTCATGCTGGGCGACCGACACCGGCCGCCGACCCGCTTAGGCCTTCGAAAGCGCCTTGAGTGCGAGCTTGATGCCTTCCGACACGCCCGTACCGGCCGGCACGTTTTTGATCGCCGCCAGCGCTTCCTTCTCCGAGTAGCCGAGCGCGAGCAGCGCGTTCAGGATGTCGGAGGCGTGATCGGACGGCGAGACGCCCGCCGCGGCCGCGCCCAGGTCGGCGCCGAGCTTGCCCTTCAGCTCGAGCAGCAGCCGCTCGGCGGTTTTCTTGCCGATGCCGGGCACGCGCGTGAGGCGCGCAGCGTCTTGCAGCGTGACCGCTTGCGCCAGTTCCTGCACGCTCATGCCGGAGAGGACGGCCAGGGCCATGCGCGCGCCAATGCCGCTAATCTTGAGCAGTTCGCGGAACGTCGCGCGTTCCTGCACGGTACCGAAGCCGTAGAGCAAGTGCGCATCCTCGCGCACGATGAGCTGCGTGAGCAGCACGACCTTTTCGCCTGCGGACGGGAGGTTGTAGAAGGTGCTCATCGGCACGTCGACTTCGTAGCCGACGCCGTTGCAATCGACGAGCAGATGGGGCGGATTCTTTTCTAGCAGGATGCCGGCAATGCGACCGATCATGGCGGGGGCTTAGCGTGACGATAGTGTTTGGGCCTATGGCGAGCACGAACTTTAGCACCCCGCGTTTCATCTGACGTCGACGGTCCCAAAATATCGGGTCTTGGTGCCGGCAATCAGCTTCGTTTCCTGCGACAGAAGAAACGTACGAAGGCGGTCGAATTGCGCGGTGGAAAGCAACGTGATGCCGCCCGCGCTCATCCCCCGGCTCGGGTGGATGAATTCTCGGACCTAGTGAAGCCTTATCCGACGAGGCGCCCGCGCCGCACCCTAAGCCCCTTTTTCGCCAATGCCGGTGCGATGCCGCCGAGCGTATCGAGCGTATTGCCGCCGTGTGCATGGCAAATTGCCATGCCGAGCGCATCGGCGGCGTCGGTGCCGGGGACGCCCGACAGATTCAGCAGCCGCACGACCATTTGCTGCATCTGTTCTTTCGTTGCCCGCCCGTAGCCGACGACCGCTTGCTTGAGTTGCAGCGCCGTGTACTCGGCGACCGGAACGCCGCCGGCGACGAGCCCGCAAATCGCGGCGCCGCGCGCTTGACCGAGCAGCAGCGTCGATTGCGGGTTCACGTTGACGAAGACTTTTTCGATCGCCGACTGATCGGGCGTGTGCTGGCGGATCAGCGCCGACACGCCTTCGAAAATCGTGCCCAAACGGGAAGGCAGATCGCCGTCGCCGGTGCGGATGACGCCGCTCGTCACGTAGGTGAGCCGCTGGCCTACTTGCTCGATGACGCCAAAACCCGTGACGCGCAAGCCGGGGTCGATGCCGAGGATTCTCATGAACAAAAAACGGACTAAGTGCCCGAGATACTACAACGAACCCTAGCGCGCGCCTACGGCGGCCCGATGCGCGGTCGCCGCCTCAGAGTTTGCCGCGCGCGTCGACCGGCCAGATGTCGACGAGCGTATCCTCGTCCACGACGTGATATCGATCGTATAGATTGACGGTGGGATCGCAATGCGGCGTCGTGAATTCGATCCGAGCGGCGAGCGCGGGACGATGTTCGGTATCGACGATGAGCTTGCCGTGCTCGTCGCCGAAAAACGCGTACTGCGACGGCCCGGATACACCACGCGCGACGATGGGGGCGACGCTGTCGGTGGCGAAGCTTTTCGTACCGGCGTCGACGGTGACCCACGACGGCGCTTGCGTGCTGACGACGGCGCTCTGCACGAACAGGGCGGTTTCATAAGGCGGGGCGCACGAATCGCCGCCGAGCACTTGGGTATATTCGGCGTCCATGAAGACGTACGATCCCGGCTGCATTTCGGTGAACACGCCTGCGCTCGCATCCGACTCATGGGTGCCGGTGCCGACGCCCGTGACGATTTCGATCGGCATGCCTGCGGCTTCCAACGTGCGCACGAGCGCGCCTACCTCGTCGCGCAACCGAGCCGCCGCGTCCTCGCGCGCTTCGCGCACGGCGATATGTTGGAGGTGCCCGCCGTACGCTTGTACGCCGCGCAGTCTCAACGAGCCCGTCTGCACGATCGTCCGAGCCAGTGCGAGCGCGGCGTCCGCGTCCTTGACGCCCGTGCGGTGATAGCCGCATTGGTAATCGATGAGGACGTCGAGCGGATAGGCTAGCCGAGCGGCGAGCACGGCCAGCTCGGCGACGTTGCACGCGTCGTCCACGACGAGCATCAATTGACGCGGGCCTGCTTTCTCGGCGAGCGCAACAAGCCGGCGCAGCTTGTTCGTCGAGACGACCGGGGAGGTCACGAGTACGCCGGGAATGCCGGCGTGGACCATCGCCTCGGCTTCGCCGAGCGTGGCGCAACTCACGCCCACGGCGCCGGCGTCGATTTGCATCTGTGCGATCCGTGCCGATTTATGTGTCTTCACATGCGGGCGCAGCCCGATGCCGTGGCGTTCGGCGGTCGCTGCCATTTTGGCGATGTTGCGCTCGAGCGCGGCACGATCGAGCAAGAGCGCCGGCGTATCCAACGTATGTCGACTACCTGCCACGCCGACTAGATAGGCGTTAGGGCCAAGAGTGGGGGAGGGGCGCAAGGGCGGCTCCTAAGTGGGCGAATAGAACACGTTATCGAAATATGAAATGGGCGTGCGCGAGTGACGCCGGTCCCAATCGGGCGATCGTGAGCGATTGCTATAGCATTTCAAAAATGGAAACGTGACACGAACAACTCCTATATCGGCACGCCGACGACCTTAGCGAAAAACGATTTGGGCATGCGCTCGTGAACGCGCGCTTCGATGAGGCATTCACGCAGATCCGCGACGGCCACACCTGCTGCGACGGCTTTATCTGCGAGACCGAACAGCGCGGCATCGATATCGATACCGGGCCCGGGACGAAGGCGAGGAAGGAAGTGAGCGATCGCTTCGACGTCGAGCCCGAGTGCGAGCAGAAACGCGACCTCGTGCTCGAGCAGCGAAAGCCGCCCCAACCCGTCGATGGCGGGATGGTCGACGCGTTCGATGCTGCACCCGAAGCCGAAATGCGTCCAATAGGTTGGAAAAAGCCCGGTGAATCGCTTCAGGTTTGTCTCATAGGCGCTATAGACGATGCCGAGAATCGAGGTGCTCGGATGATGTTTCAGTAAGGACTTATCGAATACGAGCGCTTTGAGTCCGGTTGCGTATCGATGGATATTCAGCACGGTTTGCGTCGCACCGATATGGGTTCGATCGAGCAACCGGCGATCCGCTCGGATATAGCACTCTGCAAATTGTGCAACGTCTTCGCACGGAAGATCGTTGTCCAAGCGGCCTGCCAAATCCGCGCCGGAAGATAGGCCGACGATACGCGCGTACCTATCGCTGGCCGCTAGATTCCGTGAGCGAATGTCTTTCGCGCCCACGAGTGCGCCGCTACACGTCGAGACGAGTTCGATCGTGCGAACGAATTGCGTGATGAAGATACGATGTGCTTCGCTGAGCCGTTCCGGCTCGACGAGTGAGTAATGCATCGGTCTGCTCCGTTCGCGGAGGAAACGCTGAAAATGAACAGCGCACGAGTTGCAGCCCGCGCTAGGCGCAAAAATCGGACCGATTGAAGTCCGAGTAATGCATTATGCATATGTATAAAAGCATAAAAAAACCCGGCCGTAGCCGGGTTTCATATTGGCGATGCGAGTCGCCGAATGGCGGATTCGACGCGTGCTTAATGGCGGAAATGTCGCACACCCGTGACGACCATGGCGATGTTATGCTCGTCGGCCGCCGCGATGACTTCGTCGTCGCGTACCGAACCGCCCGGCTGAATCACGCAGGTAGCGCCCGCGGCGACGACGACATCGAGACCGTCGCGGAACGGGAAGAACGCATCGGATGCCACCGTCGAGCCTTGCAACGACAGCCCGGCGTTTTGCGCCTTGATGCTCGCGATGCGCGCCGAATCGACGCGGCTCATTTGGCCCGCGCCGACGCCGAGCGTCATGCCCTTACCGCAGAACACGATCGCGTTCGACTTCACGAACTTCGCCACGCGCCATGCGAACATCAGGTCGTCCATCTCTTGCGGCGTGGGGTGACGCTTCGTGACCACGCGCAGATCGCGCGGCAGTACGTTCTTCGCATCGGGCGATTGCACGAGCAGACCGCCGCCGACACGCTTGAAATCGAATGCGTTTTGGCCTGCGCCCAGCGCGATTTCGAGCACGCGCACGTTTTGCTTCGCGGCGAGCACCTGCTTGGCGGACTCGGTCAGCGACGGCGCGATCAAGACTTCGACGAACTGCTTCGTCACGGCCTGGGCCGCGGCTTCGTCCACTTCGCGGTTAAACGCGATGATGCCGCCGAAGGCCGAGGTCGGATCGGTCTGGAATGCCTTCGCATACGCGTCGGCCGGCGTGTCCGCCACCGCGACGCCGCATGGGTTCGCATGCTTGACGATGACGCACGCGGGCACGTCGAACGTTTTGACGCATTCCCATGCCGCGTCGGCATCGGCGATGTTGTTGTACGAGAGTTCTTTGCCCTGCAATTGGCGATAGCCGGCGAGCGCGCCTGCCGGCACGGCGATGTCGCGGTAGAACGCCGCGCTTTGGTGCGGGTTTTCGCCGTAGCGCAAATCCTGCACTTTCTCGAACGCGAGGTTCAGCGTCTCCGGGTACGTGTTGCGCGACGAGTGCGAGAGCGATTCGGTGAGGCTCGTCAGATAGTTCGTGATCGCGCCGTCGTATTGCGCGGTATGCGCGAACACTTTCGTTGCGAGCCGGAAATTCGTCTTGTAGCCGACCGTGTTGCCGTTCGCACGCATTTCATCGAGCACGGCGGCGTAGTCGGCCGGATCGACGACGACGGTCACGTCACGATGGTTCTTCGCGGCGGAACGCAACATCGTCGGACCGCCGATATCGATGTTCTCGATCGCGTCCTCGAGCGTGCACTCTTCCTTCGCGACCGTCGAGACGAACGGGTACAGATTCACGACGAGCAGGTCGATCGTCGGAATGTCGTGCGCTTGCAGCGCGGCCATGTGTTCCGGCAGATCGCGGCGCGCGAGGATGCCGCCGTGCACTTTCGGATGCAGCGTTTTCACGCGCCCGTCGAGCATCTCGGGAAAGCCGGTGTAGTCGGCCACTTCGGTAACCGGAAGACCCGCGTCGGCGAGCAGCTTCGCGGTGCCCCCCGTCGACAGAATCTTGACGCCGAGCGTCGACAGCGAACGAGCGAATTCGACGATGCCGGACTTGTCGGAAACGGAAATGAGCGCTTGCTTGATCATGATGAGAACGATGGCCGGAAAGGAACTTAAGGTGGCGCGTTACAGCAAGCCGTGCTGCTGTAGCTTCTTGCGCAACGTGTTGCGGTTGATGCCGAGATAATCGGCGGCCAGCGACTGGTTGCCGCCGGCCCGCTCGAGCACCACCTCGAGCATCGGTTTCTCGACGCACGACATCACCATGTCATAGACGTCGTGTGGATTGGCGCCGTCGAGGTCCTGGAAGTACATCCCCAGGCTGTCGCGGACGCATTGTTCGATATTGTGCTTGCTCATGCTGCTAAAGGTTCGTTGCGATTCGGTCGAGCCGGGTCAGGCTCAGCCGTGTTCTCGTCGACATAGACGAGGCGGTCCGACAGCGCCTGCTGCTCGTCGAAAAACGCGTTGACGGCGAGAAGTTGCTCGCGTGTGGTATCGAGCGTGTTCATCCGATGCCGGAACGCATTGGCGCCGGAAAGGCCGCGAGTGTACCAGCCGATGTGCTTGCGTGCCGTACGCACGCCCGTGAATTCGCCGTAAAAGGCGTAGTGATCCTCGAGGTGCTCGTTCATCACTTGCCTGATTTCGGCGATGCGCGGCGGCGGCAGAAGCTCCCCCGTCGCGAGGAAATGCTCGATTTCGCGAAAGAGCCAAGGACGTCCTTGGGCCGCCCGCCCGATCATGATTGCGTCGGCGCCCGTGGCGGCCAGCACCGCGCGCGCTTTCGCGGGCGAATCGATGTCGCCGTTGGCGACCACCGGGATGCGCACCGCCGCTTTGACCGCTGCGATCGTGTCGTACTCGGCTTGGCCGTGGTACAGATCGGCGCGCGTGCGGCCATGGACGGTCAGCATCGAAATACCGGCATCCTCGGCCAGCCGCGCGACGCGTATCGCATTGCGATTCTCGCGGTTCCAGCCGGTTCTGATTTTCAACGTAACGGGCACCGCGTCCGGTCCGGTCCCGACCGCGTCCACGACTGCCTCGACGATCCGCACGACGAGCGGTTCGTTTTGCAGCAGGGCGGAGCCGGCCGCGACGTTGCAGACCTTTTTGGCCGGGCAGCCCATGTTGATATCGATGATCTGCGCGCCGTTCTCGACGTTGTAGCGCGCCGCTTCGGCCATCATCGCCGGATCCGCACCCGCGATCTGGACCGCGATCGGTTCGACCTCGCCGGCGTGATTCGCGCGGCGCATCGTCTTCTCGCTCTTCCAAAGCTGCGCGTTCGACGCGACCATCTCCGAGACGGCATAGCCGGCCCCGAGCCGCTTGCAGAGCTGGCGAAACGGCCGATCCGTGACGCCCGCCATCGGGGCGACGAATAGGTTATTGCGCAGTGTGTGCGAGCCGAGCGTTGGCATCATGGAATGGGGCGACTGCCCGCGCCGATAGGGCGCGGGCGCAGGAAGGCGACCAGGGAAACGCGTATTTTACCGTTAACCGCCGCCCCACAGCATTTGGGATCGGTACGAACGCTATATTAGGTGCCCGAGCGCTCGGCGAACGGCGCTGCGCGAGCGTCAGCGCCGCTGGCCGAACATCATTTGGCGCGTGAGCGCCGTTTTGGCCGGCGGCACGCATTCGAGCGCCGTCAGCGCGAGTCCGCGCAGCACCGCCAGCGGGCCGAAATCGATCGTGAACAGCCGCGCGAGCGTATCGGTCGCACCGATCGTCATGCGACGATCGAAGCCGCGACGGCGCGCGAATTGGGCAAGCGCGTCGGGCGTGGCCCCGGCACGCGCCAGTGCGTCGGCGAGCGCATGCGCGTCGCGCAGACCCAGGTTCAATCCCTGTCCGGCGACGGGATGCAGCGTCTGCGCCGCATTGCCGATCGAGGCGATGCGGCCGTCGACGAGCGTTTGCGCCGCAACGAGCCCGAGCGGAAACGCCGCGCGGCCTTTGATCGATTCGAAGCGGCCCATTCGTTCGCCGAACGCCTTACCCAATTCGGCGAGGAGCGCGGAGTCGGGCAGGCACGCGCGGCGCGCAGCCTCGTCCGGCGTCATGCACCAGACGAGCGCGTAATCGGCGTGGCGCACGCCGCCCATCGGCAATAAAGCGATCGGGCCCTCGCCGGTGAAGCGCTCCCACGCGACGTGAGGTTGGGGTGCCGAGACCGTCACGGTGCCGACGATCGCCGTTTGACCGTAGTCGCGCGTGTCGCGCTGCACGGCAAGCCGAGCGGGCGCCGCCTCGATTAAGCCGCCGTCCGCGCGCTTCGTTTGCGTTTCGCCGTAAAGTCCGCCTTCGGCATTGATCAGCACGCGCGTGCTCAGTTTGCGCTGAAGATGCGCGCTTTCGATCGGCAGCGTGACGAACTCGGCGCTCGGTTCCACTTGCGGCGGCAGTGCGCGGCACGAGGTGAACCAGTGCGTGCCGGTTCGGCGTACGACGCCTGCCAGCGCATGGACGATCGAACCATAGCGTGCGACATACCCGAGTGCCGGCAGACCGTGTTCGTCGCGTTCGATCAGCGTGCGCCCGAAGCGGCCGCGCTGGGACACGTGTATTCGCTCGATCGCCGTGGCGTCGGCCGGCCAGGCGCCGAACGGTTCGAGCAGCATTCGGCTGCCCTCGGAAATCGCGATCGCGCGCGGGTCGCCGGCCGCCGCTTCGGGATCGCGCGCATCGACGAGCGCGACCGACAGCGCGGCGCTGGCGCTGCGCCGGGCGAGCCACGCCGCGAGCGCCAGACCGACGGGGCCCGCGCCGACGATCGTCACGTCGAATTCATGCGGGCCGTGCAAAGGACGAATCTCGCTCATAGCCTCAAGCTGCCGCCGACGGTTGCCGGCCTTCTCGCATCAGCGCTTCGATCGCATCGGCTTCGACCGGCACGTCGCGCGTGATGAGGACGCATCCGTCCTCGGTGACGATCGCGTCGTCCTCGATGCGGATGCCGATGTTCCAATATTGCTCGGGCACGTCCGGCGCGGCCCGCACGTATAGGCCCGGTTCGATCGTCAGCGCCATCGACGGGCGCAGCGTCCGCCACGGCAACGCACCCGACGCATCGGGCAGGGCGGTGCGCTCGCGGTAATCGCCGCAATCGTGTACGTCCATGCCGATCCAGTGGCCCGTGCGGTGCATGTAAAAGCGCGAATAGGCGCGCTCGGCGACGACATCCTCGACCGACCCGAACTTGGTGCGATCGACGATGCCCGTATCGAGCAACCCCTGCGCCAGCACACGGACGGCCGCGTCGTGCGGCGCCTCGAAACTCACGCCCGCGCGCGTCGCGTCGATGGCCGCCTGTTGCGCGGCCAGCACGATGTCGTACAGCTCGCGCTGCGCCGGCGAGAACCGGCCGTTCGCCGGGAACGTGCGCGTAATGTCGGATGCATAGCCGTCGAGCTCGCAAGCCGCATCGATAAGGATCAGATCGCCGTCGCGGGCAATGGCGTTGCCGGCCGGGTAGTGCAATACGCAGGCATTCGCGCCGGCGGCGACGATGGAGCCGTACGCGGGCGCTTGCGCGCCGTTGCGGCGGAACGTATAGAGCAGCTCCGCCTCGAGCTCGTACTCGCGCATGCCCGGACGGCATATCTGCATCGCGCGCCGGTGCGCCTGCGCGGAGATGCGCGCGGCTTGGCGCATGACGGCGAGCTCGTGCTCGTCTTTGACGAGCCGCATGTCGTCCAAGATCGGCTGGATGTCCACAAGCCGCGCCGGCGCGGCGACGCCGCTGCGGCTTTGCGCACGCACCGCGTCGAGCCAGCGCCGCACCTGGCCGTCGAACTCGCTCGAGCGGCCGAACGCGTAGAACAACGCCGGCGCGTCGGCGATGAGGCGCGGCATTTGCGCGTCGATCTCCTCGATCGGGAACGCCGCGTCGAATCCGAACGCCTCGCGGGCAGCTTCGGGGCCGTAGTGGAAACCTTCCCACGTCTCGCGCTCGGCGTTTTTCGTCCGGCAAAAGAGAATCGACGCGGGCTCGCCTGCCTGCGCGGTCGCATCGAGGACGATGAACGACTGCGGCTCGGCGAATCCGCTCAAATGGTAAAAATAGCTGTCGTGCCGATACGGATACTCGGTATCGCGGTTACGCAGCGCTTCGGGTGCCGTCGGCACGAGCGCGACGCCGCCCCCGGCGGCGCGCATGGCGGCGAGCAGGCGCTCGCGGCGGTCTTGATAGACGGAGACGGCGATGGGGGATTCGGTCGGCGTATTCATCGTGCGATTGTACTGCTCAATGGGGCGCATTTCGCACCGGCTCGGCTTGTCCGACCGATATCATGGCGGGGCCGATACGCCGTTTCCGGCTCCGGCGACGTTATACTCTTTCTCGCACTTCACAAAGGCCCCCCGAATCGACCCGCACGCGAAGCCGTTGCCGGCGTCGCGTGGGCGTGCCGCGCGCACGACGCGGTGGACGCGAAATCCGTTTCCGGGTGGCCTGGCGTTTTCTTGAGAGAAAGGCAGATGATGAAATTAATCGGTTCGCTCGCGAGCCCCTACGTCCGCAAGGCGCGGATCGTGCTCGCCGAAAAGAAGATCGACTATCAATTCGTGCTCGAAGATGTCTGGTCGCCAGAGACGACCATTCATACGTTCAATCCGATCGGCAAGGTACCGTGCCTTGTCATGGAGGACGGGGAGGCCGTATTCGATTCGCGTGTCATTTGCGAGTACGTCGATACGCTTTCGCCCGTCGGCAAGCTGATCCCGCAGTCGGGCCGGGAGCGCGTGGAAGTGCGCTGCTGGGAAGCGCTCGCCGACGGCATGCTCGACGCCGCCGTGCTCATTCGTTTGGAAGGCACGCAGCGCGAGGCGTCGCAACGCAACGACGATTGGCTCGCGCGTCAGCGGCGCAAGATCGAAGAGGGTCTCGTGGCGATGTCGCAGGGGCTAGCCGGCAAGCCGTGGTGCGCCAACAATCACTATTCGCTAGCCGACGTGGCCGTCGGCTGCGCGCTCGGGTATCTGGACTTCCGAATGCCCGAGCTGAACTGGCGCGAGAAATATCCGAATCTCGACAAGCATTTCGGCAAGCTTTCGCAACGCCAGTCGTTTATCGACACCCTTCCCAACGTCCAACCGACCTAACGGCGTTGCCGCTTGGGTTCTAGCCTTTCGTCCGTGCTCACGCCGTCGTAAGCGGCGCGAGCGCTTTGGGCGAAAACGAATCGCTATCCGCGAGCGGCCACCATTTTTCGTAGAGCGAGTACCGGTAGTTGCCGTTCACGAGGTCGTTCGGCTCGAGATACTTGAGCAATTCCGACATCAATTGCACTTCGTGGGACGAGACGCGTCGCACGATGTGGTGAGCGCGCAACTGCGACGGATGCGCGAGGCCGGCGGCTTGCACGATTTCTTGTAGTGCGTGCAGCGTATTGCGATGGAAGTTGAATACGCGTTCCGACTTGTCGGGCACGACGAGCGCGCGTTGGCGAACGGCATCTTGCGTCGCGACGCCCGTCGGGCAGCGTCCCGTATGGCACGTTTGCGCTTGGATGCAGCCGACGGCGAACATGAAGCCGCGGGCGGAGTTGATCCAGTCGGCGCCGATCGCGAGCGTACGCGCGATGTCGAATGCGGTGATCATCTTGCCGCTTGCGCCGATACGGATCTTATCGCGCAGGCCGACGCCTACGAGCGTGTTGTGCACGAGCAAGAGGCCCTCTTGCAGCGGCACGCCGATGTGGTCCGTAAATTCCAGCGGCGCCGCGCCCGTGCCGCCTTCCGCGCCATCGACGACGATGAAGTCGGGCACGATGCCCGTCTCGAGCATGGCCTTCGCGATCGCGAAAAACTCCCACGGATGACCGATGCATAGCTTAAAGCCGGTCGGCTTGCCGCCCGAGAGCGTGCGCAGCCGGTCGACGAATTCGAGCAGGCCGCGCGGCGTCGAAAATGCGCTGTGCGAGGCCGGTGAGATGCAGTCTTGGCCCATCGGCACGCCGCGCGCCTCGGAGATTTCGGGCGTGACCTTCGCGGCCGGCAGCACGCCGCCGTGGCCCGGCTTCGCGCCTTGCGAGAGCTTCACCTCGATCATCTTCACCTGAGGATCGCGCGCTTGGTGCGCGAATTTTTCGGCGCTGAAGGTGCCGTCGTCGTTGCGGCAGCCGAAGTAACCGGAGGCGATTTCCCAAATAATGTCGCCGCCGTGCTCGCGGTGGTATTTCGAGAGGGAGCCTTCGCCCGTGTCGTGTGCGAAGCCGCCTTTTTTCGCGCCGAGGTTCAGCGCCCGGATCGCGTTCGCCGAGAGCGAGCCGAAGCTCATCGCCGAGACGTTGAAAATCGACATCGAGTACGGCTGCGCGCGGTCGGGGCCTACGACGATGCGAAAGTCGTGCGAGGGAAGCTTGGTGGGGGCGAGCGAATGGCTAATCCATTCGTGCGCGACCGCTTTGACGTCGAGTTCGGTGCCGTACGGGCGGCTATCGGGTTCGTTCTTCGCGCGCTGATAGACGATGCTACGTTGCGCGCGCGAGAACGGCTTCTCCTCGGTATCGTCCTCGACGAAATATTGGCGAATTTCGGGGCGAACGAATTCGAAGAAAAAGCGCAGATGGCCCGCGATCGGATAGTTGCGCAAGATGCTGTGACGCTCTTGACGCAAATCGAATAGGCCTAGCGCGATCAATGCAGCCGGCACGAGCAGCCAAAGCCAGGAAATCGTGTTGTGCGCGGCGAGCGCCGCGCAGACGAGCGCGAGCAGCAAGGCGCACCAGATCGCGAAATAGCGACGGGAAAACATGGGCAAACTCCTGAACGGCGAACGCCGCTGGCGCGGAGGTTGCCGGAATCGAAAAGATGCGCCAGTTTAATCGGGAACGATCGGCTATGGCGCCGATTCGATGATGCCGCCGCCGAGACAAATGTCGCCGTCATAGAGCACGGCCGATTGCCCCGGCGTGACCGCCCACTGCGGCTCATCGAACGAGAGCGTGAAGCGTTCGCCTTCGTCGCCGGGCTCGAGCGTGCCGAATATACAAGCGGCGTCGGCTTGCCGGTATCGCGTCTTCGCCCCGAAGCGGGTACCCGGCTCGGGTGCGCCGCCCGCTACCCAACTCGTGTTCCCCGCGACCAGCGTGCGCGAGAGCAGCCAATCGTGATCGTGGCCTTGCACCACGTAGAGGGTATTGCTCGCCATGTCCTTGCTCGCGACGAACCACGGCTCGCCGCTGCCCGATTTGCTGCCGCCGATGCCGATGCCCTTGCGCTGGCCGAGCGTATAGAACGCAAGGCCTACATGCTCGCCGACGATCTTGCCGTCAGGCGTTTTCATCGGTCCGGGCTTGGTCGGCAAATAGCGATTGAGAAATTCGCGGAACGGCCGCTCGCCGATGAAGCAAATGCCGGTCGAATCCTTCTTCTTGGCATTCGGCAGGCCGATCGACGCGGCGATCTCGCGTACTTGGGTTTTCGGAATCTCGCCGAGCGGAAACAGCGTTTTCGACAATTGCGCTTGATTGAGCCGGTGCAAGAAGTACGACTGATCTTTCGTCGAATCTTTTGCTTTGAGCAATTCGAAGCGGCCGTCGATCTCGCGCACGCGTGCGTAGTGGCCCGTTGCGATCGTTTCGGCGCCGAGCGCCATCGCGTGATCGAGGAACGCCTTGAACTTGATCTCGGCGTTGCAAAGGACGTCGGGATTCGGCGTGCGACCGGCGGAGTACTCGCGCAAGAATTCGGCGAACACGCGCTCCTTGTATTCGGCCGCGAAATTCACCGCTTCGACGTCGATGCCGATCAGATCCGCAACCGATACGACGTCGATCCAATCCTGCCGGGTCGAGCAGTATTCGCTATCGTCGTCGTCCTCCCAGTTCTTCATGAACAGGCCGACGACGTCATATCCCGATTGTTTGAGGAGCCACGCCGTCACCGACGAATCGACGCCGCCCGACATCCCCACCACGACTCTTTGCTTACTCATTGAACGAATGACCGACTGCGCTTACTTGCTATTGGGAGGCGCGACCGAGTGCGTATGCACGAAGTCGAGCGGAAAACGCCGGCCCGCGAGGTAATCCTCGACGGAGCGCATGACGAGCGGCGTGCGATGGCGTGCTTGCGAAGCGTGCAACTCCTCGGGCGTCAGCCACAGCGTGCGCACGATGCCGGCATCGAGCGCTTGGGGGGAAGCCGGCGCCGCGTGCCGCCCGCAGAACGTGAAACGCAGATAAGTGGCGCCGCTGCCGTCCGGCCGATCGATATGCGTCATGTAGACGCCGACGAGCGCCTGCGGCTCGAATACGAGCGCCGTTTCCTCGAGCGTTTCTCGCACGACGGCTTCGGTAAGCGACTCGCCCGATTCCAGATGCCCGGCCGGTTGGTTGATGCGCAAACCTTCGGACGTATGCTCCTCGACTAGCAGAAAGCGGCCCTCGTGCTCCACGACGGCGGCGACGGTGACGCGCGGCGTCCAGCGTTGTTGTTTCATGGCCGCCATTTTACCGGTTGGCGAGACCGGCTGCCCGCCGCATGGCCGCGTTCCACGTTTCCTTCCCGAGTAGAGCATTCACTTCGCTTATGGCACTCATTTTTATCGATTCGGGCGACTTCGGTTAAAGTGGCACTCGGCGCGGCGTTCGTCTCACTTAGACGTTCGGCCTGCGTTCCAAACCGTAGCACTGTTTGAATGGGCCCTTGCAGCCGGCCGCCGCCTGCCGCTTTGACGAGCGAGCGCAGCGTGCCCCCGCGGCCCAGCGTTTTCTTGCAGCCGTGTAATCGTATTCAAACGATGGAGTCGGCCCGGAAACGTCGGCCCCATCCTCGCGTCAATCACGAGCAGGTGAGGAGGATACAACGTGCACATTGGAGTGCCAGCCGAGACTCGCGCGCACGAAGCGCGCGTAGCCGCGACGCCCGAGACGGTGAAGAAGTACGTCCAAGCGGGTCATCGCGTCACCATCGAGCGCGGCGCGGGAGCGGCCGCCAGTTTCACCGACGACGCCTTTGCGTCCGTCGGCGCCGAGCTAGTCGAAGCCGACGCCGCATTTAGCGCCGATCTCGTCCTTAAGGTGCAATCGCCGAGCGAGTCCGAGCTTGCGTTCATGAAGCGCGGCACGGTGCTCGTGGGCATGCTCGAACCGTTCAATGCCGAGAACGCGGCACGCCTGGCCGGCGCCGGGATCACCGCGTTTGCGCTCGAGGCCGCACCGCGCACGACGCGGGCACAGAGCCTCGATGTGCTTTCCTCGCAAGCGAATATCGCCGGCTACAAGGCCGTGTTGCTCGCGGCCGACCTCTATCCGCGCTTCATGCCGATGCTGATGACGGCTGCGGGCACCGTGAAAGCCGCGCGGGTGCTGATTCTCGGCGCCGGCGTCGCGGGCTTGCAGGCGATCGCAACAGCCAAGCGCCTCGGGGCGGTGATCGAGGCGTCCGACGTGCGCCCGGCGGTGAAGGAGCAAATCGAGTCGCTCGGCGCCAAGTTCATCGACGTGCCTTACGAAACGCAGGAAGAACGCGACGCGGCCGAGGGCGTGGGCGGGTACGCGCGGCCGATGCCGCCGTCTTGGCTGGCCCGGCAGGCGGCGCAGGTGCACGAGCGCGCCAAGGTGGCCGACATCGTCATCACGACGGCGTTGATCCCGGGTCGCGACGCGCCGACGCTGCTCTCCAGCGAAACGGTGCAGGCGATGCGCCCAGGTTCGGTCATCGTCGATTTGGCCGCGGGGCGTGGGCCCGAATTGGCGGGTCTGCCCGGCGTGCGCGGGGGCAACTGTCCGTTGACCGAACCGGATAAGGTCGTGACCAAGCATGGCGTCATGATCGTCGGTCATACGAATCTGCCGGCGATGGTCGCGGCCGATGCGTCCTCGCTCTACTCGCGCAACGTGTTCGACTTCCTAAAGCTCATCGTCACCAAGGAAGGGCTGCTCAATATCGACCTGAACGACGACATCGTCGCGGCGACGTTGCTCGCCCGCGACGGCGCCGTCGCGCGCAAAGCGGCATAACGGACAAGGAACGATGCGATGGAAATCATCAATCACACCGTCATCAACCTGATCATCTTCGTGCTCGCCGTCTATGTCGGCTATCACGTGGTCTGGAACGTGACGCCCGCGCTGCATACGCCGCTGATGGCCGTGACCAACGCGATCTCGGCCATCGTCATCGTCGGGGCAATGCTCGCCACCGGGCTGACCGTCGGCGACCAGGCGAAATTCTTCGGCACGTTTGCGGTGCTGCTTGCGGCTGTGAACGTGTTCGGCGGCTTTCTCGTGACGCGGCGCATGCTCGAGATGTTCAAGAAGAAAGAACCGAAAAAAGCGGCGAAGAAGGAGGGTGCGTAAATGAGCATGAACGTCGTCACGCTGCTCTATCTGCTTGCGTCCGTTTGCTTCATTCAAGCGCTCAAGGGGCTGTCCAATCCGAAGAGCGCACGTGCGGGCAACGTCTTCGGCATGGCCGGGATGGCGATCGCGATCCTCACCACGATCGCGCTCATCGTCAAACAAGCGTCGCTGCTCGGTTCGAATCTCGCGCTCGGCTTAGGGTTGCTGTTCGCCGCGCTGGTAGTGGGCGGTGCGATCGGCGCTTTCGTCGCGGCGCGCGTCGAGATGACGAAGATGCCCGAACTCGTCGCGGCCATGCACTCGCTGATCGGTCTAGCGGCCGTGGCGATCGCATACGCCGTGGTGAGCGAGCCGGCCGCATTCGGCCTCGTGCCGCCCGATGCGCCCGACGTCGGTTTCCTGCCGTACGGCAATCGTATCGAGCTCTTCATCGGTACGTTCGTCGGCGCGATCACCTTTTCGGGCTCGGTCATTGCGTTCGGGAAGCTCTCGGGCAAGTACAAGTTCCGGTTGTTTCAAGGCGCGCCGGTGGTGTATCCGGGCCAGCACCTGATCAACCTGATGCTTGCGCTCGGCATGCTCGGCTTCGGCGTGATCTTCTTTCTCACGCAATCGTGGCTGCCGTTCATCATCATGACGCTCATCGCTTTTGCGCTAGGGGTGTTGATCATCATCCCGATCGGCGGGGCCGATATGCCTGTCGTCGTCTCGATGCTGAACTCGTATTCGGGTTGGGCGGCGGCCGGCATCGGCTTTTCGCTGAACAACGCGATGCTGATCATCGCGGGTTCGCTCGTCGGTTCGTCCGGGGCGATTCTGTCGTACATCATGTGTCACGCGATGAACCGCTCGTTCTTCAACGTGCTGCTCGGCGGTTTCGGCGCCGAGCCGGGCGCGCAGGCGGCCGGCGGCGCGGCGGAACAGCGGCCCGTGAAGTCCGGCTCGGCCGACGACGCATCGTTCATGCTCGGCAATGCCGAGTCGGTCGTGATCGTGCCCGGCTACGGTCTGGCGGTGGCGCGCGCGCAGCATGCGCTCAAGGAGCTCACGGACAAGCTCATCGAAAAGGGCGTGGACGTGCGCTATGCGATCCACCCGGTAGCGGGGCGTATGCCGGGGCATATGAACGTGCTGCTGGCGGAGGCCGAAGTGCCCTATGACCTCGTCTACGAGATGGACGACATCAACAACGAGTTCGGGCGGACGGACGTGGTGCTCGTGCTCGGTGCGAACGACGTGGTCAATCCGGCGGCGAAGAACGATCCGAAATCGCCGATCGCGGGCATGCCGATCATCGAGGCCTACAAAGCGCGCACGATCATCGTCAACAAGCGGTCGATGGCGGCCGGTTATGCCGGGCTCGACAACGAGCTGTTCTATATGGACAAGACGATGATGGTCTTCGGCGATGCGAAGAAGGTCATCGAGGATATGGTGAAGGCGGTGGATTGACGCTGGGCTGTCGGCCGTTGCGGGCGCAGCGGCCGATAGCAGGTTCCGAAAAAACGAGTTTGGCTCACGCGAGCGATGCCACCGTGCGCTACCGATCGGCCCGTGCGAAAGACCTGCGATCGGAGGGGGCTTCGACTTGGCGCAGGTAATCGGCGAGCCGCCGTCCTTCCATGTCGGGAAACGGCTCGTGCTCGGCGACTTGGGTCATGTTCGCGATATCGAAGTTGCGAAAGTCGCCGCGCAGCTCGCACCAGGCACCCACCGTCCACCGCCCACCCCAATAGACGAGGCTCAGCGGCCAGATGCGCCGCTCGGTATTCGCACCAAGCCGGTCTCGGTAGGCGAAACTGACGACATGGCGCGTGTCGACCGCCCGATGCAGCGTGTCCACTTTCTCCGAAAACGCCCGATCGATGTGGAACGACGGCGCAAAAACGGCGAGCCGATCGAGCGTCGCGCGCTTATCGGCCGGCATGGCCGAGGCCACTTTCGCCAGCGCGCTGCGGGCACCGCCCGCAAGCGCGGCGCCGCCCCAAGTCTCGATCATCCTCGCGCCGGCCGCGAGCGCCGCCAATTCCTCAGCCGTAAATGTCAGCGGCGGAAGACTCGCCGAGCGGCTCAGCCGATAACCGATACCCGCTTCGCCCTCGATCGGCACGCCCGACAGTTGAAGATCGCGCACGTCGCGATAGACGGTGCGCTGCGAGACATGGAGCCACTCGGCCAATTGCTGCGCCGTCGTCAGGCGCCGGCCGCGCAGCAACTCCGCAATCTGAAAGAGGCGATCGGCGCGTCGGGTCATGGCGGCAGTGTATCAACGCAGCGATCAGCTCAGCGCGCGCGAGTGCAGACCGATGCGGTTGCCTTCCGGGTCGATGAAATACGCAATGAACCCGATTTCCTTCGGCAACTCGATGATCGATCCGTCGATCTTGCCGCCGGCTTGTTTGACGCGGTCGATGGTGGCTTGTAGCGTCGGCTCGGCGACGAGATAAATCGTCACGCCGTCGCCCGTTGCCGAGGGCCGCATCTCGCCGGGGTTGCAAATGATCGCCCCGCCCGTTGCGTCCTCCTCGCTCGAGAAGACGGCCATCGGCACGCCCCCGAACAGTTCGCGACGCATCGGCTGGTCGAGCGCGGCCTCGTAAAAACGCACGGCACGCTCGAAATTGAGCGCGGGAATTTCGAACCAGGAAATGGCGCGGGTGGCAGTGGCAGTAGCAGTCATGCGAGTCTCCGTCGAGGTGCGATTACAGGCTGGTTAAGGCGCCGGACAGCGCGTAGGACAGAGTGTGCGTCAGTGCTGCTGACACCGTTCTGTCAGCAGTCTGTCGCCTTTTTCGCGGGCACTGCCTACCGCGCGAAACTCGATGGACCGCCTATGTTGCACGTATCGATGAAACCGGCCCGGCTCTCGACGAAGAACGGGACCTAACCTTGCGGCTCTTGTGCGCCCGGCCGCGACTTCACGCTGCCCGAGACCAGATCGAAGCGGAACAGCCGGCATTCGAGCGCGCCGTTGAAAAGGGGTGTTTTTGCCGATTCGCGCAATCGCATTTGCCCCGGCAGCGAGCGGTCGGCTGTGAGGACGAAGGCGCGCCAGCCCGTGAAGCGCTGCTTGAGCGCGTCGCCGAAGGCGCGGAAGAATTCGCCGTCGGCGGCATCGGGTTGCGCGCGGCTGAACGACTCGGCGCCCGGATCGCGATTCCCCTGGCGCGGCTCGCGCACCTCGCCGCGCGGGCCGCGGCCGCGCACGGCGATACGCTCGCCGTACGGCGGGTTGGCCACGAGGATGCCGGGTTCGCCGGTCGGCGGCACGATGGCCCGGGCATCGAGCTGCTTGAGCCAGAGCGAGGGCACGCCCGCGCGCGCCAGATTCGTACGCGCCTTGTCGAGCATGTCGCCCGAAATGTCGCTGCCGAAAATCGGCAATTCGATCTTGTTCGCGTGAGCCTTGCGCTTCGCATCGAGCGCCTCGACCTTCATCGTCTGCCAGGCCGATACGTCGTATTGCTTGAGCTTTTCGAAACCGAAGCGCCGTTCGACGCCCGGCGCCACGCCGAGCGAGATCTGCGCGGCTTCCGCGACGAAGGTGCCGCTGCCGCACATCGGATCGTAAAGCGGCGTGCCGGGCGTCCATCCCGACAAACGCAAAATGCCCGCGGCCAGATTCTCGCGCAGCGGCGCTGCGCCTTTGTCCAGCCGCCAGCCCCGCTTGAACAGCGGTTCGCCCGACGTATCGAGGTACAGCGTGCACTGGGTCGCGGTGAGGAATGCGAACACGCGCACGTCGGGCTGCGCCGTATCGATGCTCGGCCGGGCGCCGCTCACGCTGCGCAGCCGATCGCAAACGGCGTCCTTCACGCGCAGCGTAGCGAACTCGAGGCTGCGCAGCGGCGACTTAATTGCGGTCAAATCCACGCGCAACGTCTCGTTGGCGGAAAACCAGCGTTCCCACGGTTGTTCGGCAGCCAGGGCGTAAATATCTTGCTCGCCGCGATAGGCGCGCTCCGCGATCTTCAGCAGAACGCGGCTCGCGATGCGCGAGTGCAAATTCGCCGCCATGGCGGCCGGCCAGCCGCCGCGGAAATGTACGCCCCCGGGGACCTGAGCGCCCACCTCGAAGCGCGAGGCGCCGGCCGTATCCGGCTGGCGCCCGGCAATCTCGGCGAGCTCCGCGGCGAGCGCGGCTTCGAGCCCGCGTGGGCAAGGGGCGAAGAAATCAAACGGCGTGGGGGAGGACATGGACGAAAACCGAGCGTGCAAAGGCGTCATTGTACGCGGCTGACGAAGGCGAACCCGTCACGGCGTGCCGTGGCTCGCGGCGGTGTTCGCCGCGCCGGTCGAACAATCGAATGCACCCGACGCCGTCACTCGTGCGCCGGACGCGAGCGCGCGCACGACCGACGCAATCGCATCCGAGAGTTCGCCGAGCGCGCGGCGGTGCCCGGCAACGAGCGCGTCATAACCCGCACCCACCGTTTCGCGCTGAACGGTCCGGCACGTCACCAGCGCTTGGGTGCGCAGCGAGCGCACGCTCCAGACGGAATCGAGCACCGTATGCGAGCCCGGCCACGACTCGAATCGGCTGACGTTCACCGCAATGCGGTACACCGGCACGTTGTCGGGGTGCGGCGAACCGAAGACGTCGAAGGTGCCGAGCGTCGTCGCCAGGTCGGCCGATAGCGCGCGGCGTATTTCGTCGGCCGGCAGCGATGCCCAGCGTTCTTGTTCGAGTACGTCCACGCGCGTCGCGCTTTCGTTCACGACGAATTGATTGCGCGCGACCCCGGCTGGGACGTCGACCGTCGGAACCTCGATCAGAAACGCAGGGGATGTCGTTGCCGCTTGCGCGGCCGTGCGCTCGACCGGGCTTGCGCCGCTAAGCGTATAAAAGCGGTTCGACGGAGACGAGGCACAGCCGCTCGTGAGCGCCGTGCCGATCAACGCGGCGCACAGGGCGATCGAGGCGAGCGGGCAGCCGAAAGGTGCGAATCGTTGACGCTTCATGGTTGGGTCTGGTCCTTGGCTTTGCCGCGCAACAGCGATTCGGGGTGACGCTCGAGGTAGTCGGCGAGCGCATTGAGCGTTTGCAGCGTTTGCGTCAACTGCGTGAGCGCTTGATGCATGTCCGATTGCAATGGCGAGTCTTGCTGCAACGTGGACTGCGCCGCGCCGAAGGTGCGCTGGGCGGCGGCCAGCGTCTCGCGTGCTTGCGGCGCGAGCTGCGTATCGAGCTGCTTGAACAGGCCGTTCGCGCTTTGCAGCGTACCGTTCAAATTCTTGCTGATCTGATCGAACGGGATTTGATCGAGCTTTTTCGCGATATCCGCCACTTGTACTTGCAGTTCCTCGAGCGTGTTCGGCACCGTCGGCAACTCGACCGGGGTGCGCTCGACGTTGAAGGTGACCGGCGCGGCTTTCGGGAAGATATCGAGCGCGACGTAGAGCTGGCTCGTCAGCAAATTGCCCGTGCGTAACTGCCCGCGCAGCCCATGCTTGACGAGCGTGCTCAGGAGCTGCTTGCCGGCCGATTCGCCGCCGTGCTCGATCGATTCGCGGAAGCGGCTGCCGAGGCGGTCGGGATAGAGGTTCATCGTGACGGGCATCGTGAAATCGCGCGCCTTCGGGTCGTACTTGATGCCGATGCCTGTGACTTCGCCCAGTTCGATGCCGCGGAAATCGACGGTCGCGCCGACCGACAACCCGCGTAGCGACTGGTTGAAGTTCATGACGACGGTGAGCGGCGGGCCGTCGGGCGCACGCATCGCATCGCTTTCCGTGCCGGCCAGATTGAACACGGTGTTGTCGGGCGCCTCGGCGCCGACGGGCTCGCCGGGCGGCGATTGGAAGGCAATGCCACCGACGATGACGGTCGCGAGCGACTGCGTGTTCAGCTTCAGGCCGCTCGAATCGAGGCGTAGATCGACGCCGCTCGCGTGCCACCAGCGCGAATTGATACCGACGTATTGATCGTAGGGGGCGTCGATGAACACGTCGATCGATACGCCGGTGCCGTCGCGATCGAGCGAGAACCCGACCACTTGTCCGACCTGCACGCGGCGGTAATAGATGGGCGAGCCGATGTCGATCGAGCCGAGCGAGGAGCCGTGCAGCGAGAAGCGCCGTCCTTTTTGATCGCCTGTTACGGCCGGCGGCTTTTCGAGCCCCACGAAATCGGATTGCGATTCGTGCGAGCGGCCCGCGTCGACGCCGATGTACGAGCCCGACAGCAGCGTGCCGAGGCCCGTCACGCCGCTCGTGCCGATGCGCGGCCGTACGATCCAAAAGCGCGTGTCTTCGACGGCGAAATCCTCGGCTTCTTTCGTGAGTTGAACCGATACGAGGACGCGCGAGTGATCGCGCGAGAGCCGGATTGTCTTGACGGAGCCGATGTCGACGTCTTTGTATTTGACCTTCGTTTTGCCGGGCTCGAGGCCCTCGGCCGTCGAAAAGCTGATCGTGATCGTGGGGCCGCGATCGACGATCGATTTGGCGACGAGCGCGATTCCGACGAGCGCCGCGATCAGCGGCACGAGCCAAACGAGCGACGGCAGCCAGCCTGCACGCGGCGCGGCGACGGGCTCGGGCAGATCGGGCGGCAACTCGGGCCCCTGCGGGGGGCCGCCGGCCGAGCCGCCGTTCGGGGAAGGAGGCTGTCCTTGCGGGCTAGTCATGGTCTCGTCCAGAAGCGTGAGGAGTACGGGTGTCCGCGCAATCCCAGATCAGGCGCGGATCGAATTGAAGGGCCGCCAGCATCGTCAGTACGACGACGCTGGCAAACGCGAGCGCGCCCCAGCCCGCCGTGATGACGGCCAGCGATTTGAAGCGAACGAGCGCGACGGTCAATGTCACGACGAAGACGTCGAGCATCGACCATCGGCCGATACGCTCGACGATGCGGTAAAGCTTGGTGCGTTCGAGCGGACGCCACGTGGAGCGCCGCTGCGTTGTCCAGGCGAGCAGGGCCAGCACGGACAGCTTGAGCATCGGCACCAAGATGCTGGCGACGAACACGATCACGGCGAGCGGCCAATCGCCCGACACCCAAAAGTAGACGACGCCGCTCATGATCGTGTCGTCCTCGTTCCCGAACAGCGATCTCGTATGGAGCACGGGCAGCAGATTCGCCGGGATATAGAGAATTGCGGCGGCGATTAACAGCGCCCACGTGCGCGAGATGCTATCGGGATTGCGCAAATGGAGCGTCGAGCCGCAGCGTTCGCACTGTGCCGGCGACCCAAGTCGGCCGGCGCTCGTCGCGGCGGCTCGCACTTGAACGTGGCCGCAGGCGTGACAGCCGATCATGCCCGCACGGGCGGCGCTTAGATACTTCATCGGGCTTGCGTGCTCCCGTTCGAGGCGCGTGCGCCCGGTTGCCGCGGCCCTGCCGCGCGCGCTTGCCGTGCGAGGAGGGTGTCGGCGATGTCCCAAAGGGCTCGCGGATCGAACATGACGACGACGGCCAGCATCAGCGTCAGCGCGCCGAACGCGAATAGCGCGGCCTCGGGAATGACGCGCGCGAGGCTCGTCATTTTGACGATGGTGACCAAAATGCCGAGCATGAGGACTTCGATCATGCCCCAGGGCCGCACGAATTGAATCGCTCTCAGCACGAGATTGAAGCCGGCCGGCACGACGCCGACGCGAATCGGCACGAGCACGTAAAGTAGGGCGGTCAACTCGATCAACGGAAAGAGAAAGGTCGAACAAAACACGGCGATCGCGACGAGTTCCATCCCTTCGTTCCATAGCGCGATGAGCGCGCCGATCAGCGTCGTTTGCGACGTGACGCCGTTCAGATCGAGCTCGACGATGGGAAAGGCCTGCGCGATCAAAAAGGTGAACAGCGAGGCGAGCGTCAGGGCGGTGATGCGTTCGAGCTGCACGGCGCTCGGACGATGCAAGACCGCGCCGCAACGCGGACAACGCGCACTTCCCTTTCCCGAATGACGCGGTTTTTGCAACAGTGCGTCGCAGTCGTGACATGCAATAAGTTCGTTTCGATTCATAAGCGTTGCATTTCGACTTCACTGACCGCGGTACCGATCCGGTGTCCGAAACGATGGCCGGCACCCCGCAAACCCGCGCCCATCTTACCAAATGGGGTGCCATCCGCTCATGCGGCGCATCGGCTCGAAGGCGCAATCAGGGGCGGCTCCCGCGACGGTACGGGCAACTTTCGCGCCACCGCGTGCCGTTCTGCCGTCGGACTGCCGCGCCGCAAGAACCGGCGGCTTGCGGTAGCATGGCGACGATTCAATTTCGTAGCATGGCGATGAGACACCGCGATTCCATTTCATTTTCCGACGAGGCCTATACGTCCACGGCAATCGGCCTGCATTGGCTCATTGCCGCATTGATGGTTTGCGGGTTTTCGCTTGGCTGGGTGATGACGAGCATTCACGGGTTCACGCCGGCCAAGTTGCGCTACGTGTCGTGGCACAAATGGATCGGCGTGACCGTATTCGCGCTCGCGGCATTGCGCATTGTCTGGCGCGCCACCCATCGCGCACCTTCGCTGCCGGCCGGCATGTCGTCTTGGCAGCGCGGTGCGGCGCATCTCGTTCACGTGCTTCTGTACGTGCTGATGATTGCTATTCCGATCACCGGTTACCTCTTTAGTTCGGCCTCGAACGTGCCCGTTGTGTATCTCGGCATCGTGCCGTTGCCGCGCATTATCGCGCCCGACCCGGCGCTCAAAGCCCTGTTCAAAACCGCGCACCTCGTCCTGAATTGGAGCTTGGCAGCGCTGGTGCTGGCGCATGTCGGCGCGGCGCTCAAACATCAATGGATCGATCGCGACGGTTTGCTGGCCCGCATGATCCCTTGGTTGAAAGCGCGACAAAGGCGGATCGATTTTAGACAGCTGTAAGAGAAGTGAAAGACGTCAACTGCGAAGGATCAAAATGAAAGCTTCGTTTTACCGTTATATGCTCGCCGCGTTCACCGCTGCTTCGATGGCCGCCTCGGGGATCGCCTTCGCGCAGGTCGATACGGCGAAAAGCACCGTTACCGCCACCTCCAAGCAGATGAACGTGCCCGTCGAGGGCAAGTTCAAGAAGTTCGACGCGAAGGTGAGCTTCGATCCGGCCAAGCCCGCAGCAGGCAGTGCGCAGTTGACGATCGACGTCGGCAGCTACGACCTCGGCGACGACAGCTACAACGAACAAGTGCGCGGCAAGGAATGGTTCGATACGAAGACATTCCCGAAGGCCACGTTCGTTTCGTCGGCGATCGCGCCGGCCGGCGCCGGTAAATATACGGTGACCGGCACGCTGACGATCAAGGGCAAAGCGCAGAACGTTTCGTTTCCCATGACGGTCGGCCAGCAAGGTGCCGCGCAAACGTTCGACGGCACGTTGCCCATTAGCCGCCTCAAATTCGACGTCGGCACCGGCGAATGGAAGGACACGTCGACCGTCGCCGACGAAGTCACGATCAAATTTCACATCGTCGTACCGAAGAAGTCATAAGCCGGGCACGGGAAGTCCCGCGTTTAGGCTTGTATCCGCATCGTTTGACGACCGCTTCGCGAAGCGGCTTTTCAGCAAGGAGAATCCATTGAACATTCGCACTCTCATCGCCGCCGCCGTTGCGGCCGCATCGATCGGTTCGTTGACGCCGGCCATGGCCGCCACGTATCAACTCGATCCCACCCACACGTACCCGAGCTTCGCCGCCGACCACTTCGGCGGATTGTCGGTTTGGCGCGGCAAGTTCACGAAGACGACGGGTACCGTGACGCTTGACCGTGAAAACAAGACCGGCAGCCTGGAAGTGACGATCAGCCCGGCATCGATCGATACGGGCAACGACAAACTCAACGAACACCTGCAAACGCCGGCGTTCTTCGACGTCGCCAAGTATCCGGAAGCGGTCTATAAGGGCACGCAAATCAAGTTCGACGGCGATAAGCCCGTCGAAGTGATCGGCACCTTGACGCTGCACGGTGTGACCAAGCCGGTCGACCTGAAGATCGAATCGTTCAAGTGCATGATGCATCCGATGCTCAAGCGGGAAGTGTGCGGCGTCGAGGCGCGTGCCGATTTCCAACGCGACGAGTTCGGTCTCGATTTCGGCAAGCAATATGGCTTCAACATGGATACGAAGCTCGAGATCCAGGCCGAAGGTATCAAGCAGTAAGCATCGTGCCGTCTCCGCTTCCGGCCAGCGAGGTCTCGTAGGTTCGCCACCTCTCAGCGCCGGAATCGAGCGCAAAACCGCCCGCAAGCATTTCGCTTCGGGCGGTTTTTTTTATGCGCGTAGCATGCGCACATTGCATGTGCCAAAGTGGCGGGCGATACTGGGCGCCGGCCACTGTCCGGCCGTATTCGGTTGCATGCGCATCTAAACCCATAAAGGGCGCCCGCGATGAACCGGCGCCCTGGTCGAGGATTTTCTTCGCAAATCACGACAGGAGACTGGCATGAGTGAAACGTTGGCGAGCGCATCGGTGAGTTCCCGCGGGCAGGCCTGGCGCGCGGTCCTGGCGACCTCGATCGGCAATGCGCTGGAGTGGTTCGATCTGGTCGTCTACGGCTTTTTCGCAGTCGTCATTGCCAAATTGTTCTTCCCGGCCGGCAACGACACCGTCTCGCTATTGCTTACGCTCGGCACGTTCGGTGTCTCGTTTTTCATGCGTCCGCTGGGGGCGATCGTGATCGGCGCATACGCCGACCGCGCCGGGCGCAAGGCGGCGCTCACGCTTTCGATTCTGTTGATGATGATCGGCACCGCCATCATCGTCGTGTTGCCGACCTACGAGACGATCGGTATCGCGGCGCCGCTCGTTCTCGTTTTAGCGCGGTTGATGCAGGGGTTCTCGGCCGGCGGGGAGTTCGGCAGCGCGACGGCGTTTCTCGCCGAGCACGTGCCGCACCGGCGCGGCTTTTTCGCGAGCTGGCAGGTGGCGAGCCAAGGGCTCACGACCGTCTTGGCGGCCGTGTTCGGCAGCGTGCTTACGTCTAAGCTCTCGCCCGAACAATTGATGTCTTGGGGGTGGCGCGTGCCGTTCGTCTTCGGTTTGCTGCTCGGCCCGATCGCCTATTACATCCGGTCGAACGTGGACGAGACGCCCGAATTTCTCGCCGCCGAGCCGACGGCGTCGCCGCTGCGCGATACGCTCGCCGATCACAAGGCGCGGCTCTTGATTGCGATCGGCATCGTCGTGCTCGGTACCGTGTCGACCTATCTCGTGCTGTTCATGCCGACATACGGCGTCAAGCAGTTGGGGCTGCCCGCTTCCGTCTCGTTCTCGGCCGTCGTCCTGACCGGGATCATCCAAATGATCGGCTCGCCGATCGTCGGCCATCTCTCCGACAAAATCGGTCGCACGGGCATCATGCTCGCCTCGGCGACATTGATGCTCTTGCTGATCTATCCGGCCTTCGCCTGGCTCGTCGCCGTGCCCACGGCGAGTACCTTGATCGTCGTGCAAATCGCGATGGGCATCTTGATGACCGGCTATTTCGCGGCATTGCCGGGGCTGCTTTCCGAGATTTTTCCGGTCGTTACGCGCACGACGGGTATGTCGCTCGCATACAACATCGCCGTCACGATCTTCGGCGGTTTCGGACCGTTCATCATCGCGTGGCTCATTCGTGAGACGGGCCAGAAGGTCGCGCCGAGCTTTTACCTGATCTTCGCCTCGCTCGTCAGCTTCGTCGCATTGCTGGCGGCGCGTAGGGTGTTCGGCTTCCGGTGATATGGCGGGACCTGCCGCGATCGGCGCGCAGTGCCGCGCCGGTCGCCGCACGCCTTGTTTTATGCGTTTCGGCTTTCTCTAATCCGCCCTTCCTCTCGGTCGTCAAGTTACGGACACCTATCAACCTAGATAGGTGTGACTTCCGCGTGCACATGCATGGACTAAGCTCAATTCGGCGCCCAGTTGCATGGCACGCATCCCATGCGACTGGGCGCCGCTCTAGGCCGTTTGTTGCGTGTTTCAAGCCGATCGCCGCTTTCCCCGGAGGACGCGACCGGTGCTTCGATCAGAACTCAAAAAGCAAAACGAGATTGGTTCACGTTGGTGTCAGCCGTTTCATGGGCGAGCGCATGCCGCCCGCCACCGCGCGTTGTGCGGCGAGACGAAGGCTGAAGCACGCCGCACGTTACCAAGGAGATCAGGAGCGAACATGTCTACCCCTCTGTCAACGAACGAGTTTCAAGAAACCGATTTCTCTCGGCTGTCCGTCAGCCCGACGGCGCAATGGGCGAATCTCGGCGGGCAGTTTCGCGGGTTGCCGACGCCCGTCTATTATTCCGGTTCGCTGTTTGCCTTCACGCGCAACTTCGACAATCGGCTCGGCATGTGTCAGATCGACACGACCGGGACGAAAGGCAAGTGGTCGACCTGGGGCGGCACGCTGACCTACAGCCCCGCGGCGGCCTTATCCCAAAACGGATCGATTGCGGTGATTGCTCGCATGCAGACGGGGCAAATCCAAATCAGTTACATCAATCCGTTTCAAGGCATTTACACCCCGTGGGTAGCCATTTCGGGGGCGCCGACCAGCACGAATTTCACGGGCCCCGTTCAACTCGTGCAGAACACCAACGCGCGACTCGAAGCGTTCGCGCTCGATACGAACGGCAATCTCTGGCATGCATGGGAAACGTCCGTGGGGAGCAACCCGCAATGGTCGTCGTGGAGCCATCTCGGCAGCGGCTTCAACGCCTCGCAAATCGAATTTCCGGTGTTCCTGTTGCAGAACAGCGGACGCTTGCAGGCGGTACTGATCGGCAATCAGCCGAACATGTACCAGTCGACGCAATACGCGGGCGGCGGATACGATTCGTGGAGCCCCTTCACGGTGGTCGGCACGACGGTGGCGCCTTCGCCGGCGCCGCAGTTCGCCAACGGCCCCGCGGCGAATTTCGATAGCCGGCTGCAAAACGCGGCCTATGCCGGCTACAACGCGAATGCGGGACAAGGGCAAAATCCGCTGGTCTATTGCGCGCCGCCGAGCTTTCCGCAGTGGGGGCCGATCAACAACATCACGGTCGACCAGTACCCCATCTCGAATGCCGCTCCGGTCATGCTGTCCAATAACGGTACGGCCAACTTGATTTGGGCGACGCCGAGCGGGCAGGTGTATCTGGTCGCCGAGGCCCTAACGGCGAGCAATTTCTGGTCGAACAACATTCAGCCGGTGGGCGTCTCGGATGCCACGTTCACGGGGCAGATGTCCGGGATCGTCAACAACGGTAACGATGGGTTGTTCATGCTCGCGGCCGACGGCTCGCTCGCGTTCATCAACTACCAACCGCAATAACGCCGACGTTAGATGTCGTGGCCCGGGGCCGCATTTGCCCCGGGGGCTGGCTCAGGCGTTCGGCAGCGCCGTTTCGTTGGATGCATCGGCCGACGCCACCGTCGACGGGGTCGGCGCGACGGCTTGCAGGGCTTCGTCGATGATGAGGCCGAGCAGGTGCTGCTCCGCCTGAGTCAGTTGCACTCGCGCGGAGAATTGATCGACGGCGGCGCGAATCGCATTCGTCCGCTGCTGCCGCGTAGGCGTGGAAATCGTACGGGGCGGGAGCGGCGTCACCGTCCCTGCTTCTGTGCTCATGGCAGCATCCAATCATTCGGCATCGATGGGGCTGCACGAAGCAATCGGCATGCCTTGCCGGTGGATTCGGGGCGAGCGCGGCGTAGGCGCGGTGAAACGAGGGAAAACGGACCGAAACGTTTCGTTTTTGAAACGTTTTGGCGGCCTTTGGGGGCTAACGGTGTGCCGCATGATGCACCATAGCGAACGCGACACACCGGCGGTGTTTAAAGTTTCAGTCTCATCCGCACCCAGACAGTGCGGCCCGGCTCGACGATGGGGGAACTCGCCGAATAACCGAAGCCCGCATTGCCGGCGAGGTTCAAGTGCTCCGTGTACGCCTTGTCGAGCAGGTTGTCGACGCCGGCCGCCAATTGCAGCGACGCATTCACGTCGTATTGCGTGTGCAGCGACAGCACGCCGAAGCCGGCGCTAGGGCCGAAATCCTTGCCGACGACGTTACCCTCGTTCAATGCGTAGCGGTGCTGCGGTGCGACCACGCGCCAAAGGCCACCGGCCGACCATGCGCCACGTTTGTACTCGAGCCCCAAGCGCGCCTCAAGCGGTGGGATCTGCGGCAAGGGATCGCCGCTCGATGCGTTACGCCCCCACGCATAGGCGAGCGAGGTTTCGATGCGCACCGGCGCGAGCGGACGCCAGGTCAAGCCGGCTTCGCCGCCCATGATCTGCGCGTTGACGTTGGTTGCTTGCGTCGATTCGCCCATTGCGCCGGTCGCATAGTTGAACAGAATGAAATCGCTGACGTAGCCGGCGTACGCCGACGTCCACAAGTCGAGCTTTTCGCTTTTGTATTGCGCGCCGATATCGAGTTGCGTCGTTTTCTCGGGTTGGATCGCGGAAAACGCGTTGACCGAGCCGGCGGGGCCGCGGTTCGCCGAGAACATCTCCCAGTAGTCGGGATACCGCTGCGTATGGCCGATCCCCGCATACCAACTCAGCGGCAGCGAGGTCAAATCGCGCTCGTAGCGGACGAACCCGCTAGGCAGCACGCGCGAGCGATCTTCGTCGAAGGTCGGGTTCGGGCCGCTCATCATGCCGCTCGTCATCGATCGCTTATCGAGCGCGCTCGCATAGTCCACGCGGGCTCCGCCGATCACGCGAGAGGCATTGCTCGCGTACCACGTCAGTTCTCCGAACGCACCGGCGTTCCACATCGTTGCCTGTGGATCCCAAGGTGCTTCGCCATAATTCATCGCACCCATGCCCGAGCGCGAGTCGAGCAGATTCGATTGCGCGTCGACGCCGCCGATCAATTTGAATCGGTCGCCGAACCGGAACGTTGCCGCAGTACGGGCGCCGAACGTGCGGCGGCGCACTTCGGCGGCCATCGGCATTGGCATATCGCTCATGGGATCCGGCTGGCGCAACGTGTAGTTGTCCATCACGTGATCGGCTTCGTTGTAATAGACGCGCGCTTCGATCCGATCGAGGACCTCGCCGATATGCTTTTTGTCGAAGGACAGGCCGAACGTTTGACGCCGGAAATGCACGCCGTCCATGCCGCGTCCGGCATAGCGTGCATAGCCGTCGCCGGTGCCCGCGGTCAGCTCGATGCGCGTGTTGGCGTCGGGGGTGACGCCGAGCGCCGCATCGGCATTCCACTTATCCCACTGCGACGGCACCGTGCGGCCATTGCCGTCCTTGTAGTCCTGCTCGTGGGCGTGATTGGCTGTGACACGACCATAGAGTTCCGGTGTGCCGGCGGCGATATCGACGTTCTGGTCGTTACGGCCGAACGAGCCGCCGACGACGCTGCCGTCGAAACGCATGCCGGGCGTATCGAAACGCGGCGTGACGCGCTTGAACAGCACCGTTCCCGCGGACGCGCCCGGCCCGTACAGCACCGTTTGCGGACCCTTCACGACAGTGACCTCGTCGTAGCTTTCGGGCGCGATATAGGAGGTGGGGGCATCCATGCGGTTCGGGCATGCGCCGAGCGTCGGCATACCGCCCGCCAGAATGTTCAGCCGCGAGCCGAACATGCCGCGCAACACCGGATCCCCGTTTGTCCCGCCGCTACGGATCGACGTGAACCCCGGGATGGTTTTCAGGTAATCGGCGCCGTCGCTGGCGGGTAGCGGCTGGCGTGGCGTCTTCGGATCGGTCACGACGACGAGCGGTGTCGACCCAGGCGATGCGACGATTTCGATCGGCGGCAGCGTCACGGCGACGTCGGGCGAGGGGCTCGGCAAGACGGTGGTGGCGGTCGCGGTCGCGCTAGCGGCCGGCGCCGTTTGCGCATGCGCTTGAGCGATAACGGCTGTCATCGCCGTAGCAGCGAGTGCGGGTGCGGCGCGCTGAAGCAGGTTAGGCACGCGTTGCCCGCGGCGATGGCGTTGCTTCGATGTTTTTTGTTGCGTGCGCAACGAAGTGGAATTCATATTTAAGGCCCGAGAAACGCCCTCCACGCGATCGACGGATCGCACGGATAGCGGCGGAATTCGAAAAGGAAGAACGGACGCGTTAAGCGTTTTCGGGCGGAGCGCGCGCGTAGGCGTGCCGGTAGCGTTCGGCGCTTGCGATGGACTCGACGGGGGCCGGGCGCGAAGCCGAGGTGGGCTTAGGCAGTACGCCGAGCGTGACGGCGGAACCGCCGATGGCGAGGCTGTGCGCGAAGAAACCGCAATAGCCGCACGCATCGAGATGTAGCGCGTGGTGCGAGCCCGCCGGCATCGACGCATGGTGTGCGTGATGTTCGGCGCCGCAAACGCCGGCGACGGGGCTCGCGCTATCGGCTGCGACTCGACATTGCGACGCCAACGGCCCGACGATCGCTAGCCAGATCGCTAGCAGGCCGAGCCAGGCGGTTAGAGTGCGATGTCGATAGGGCATCCGTTGAGCCGAGTAAGCGCAATGTAAGTCGGCGACGAATATTACAGAAGATTGCCGTTTGCTGTTGCGCCACGATGTCGCGCCGGCAAATAAAAACGGCGCGCAGCGGATTGAACCGCATGCGCGCCGTGTGTCCGCACCGAGACTTGGCGCGGAATCGGGAAGCGAGTTGCTTAGACTTGAGCGCCCGCGTTCGGATCGCTCGGATCGTGGCGCGCCTTCTTGTCTTTGAGCAGGTCTTCACGCTTGACGCCGAGCCACATGGCAAGCGCCGCCGCGACGAACACCGACGAATAGATACCGAACAAGATACCGATCGTCAGCGCGAGCGCGAAGTAATGGAGCGTCGGGCCGCCGAAGATGAACATCGACAACACCATCATCTGCGTGCAGCCGTGCGTGATGATCGTGCGCGACATCGTGCTCGTGATCGCGTGGTTGATGACTTCCATCACCGACATCCTGCGTTCGCGGCGGAAGGTCTCGCGAATCCGGTCGAAGATCACGACCGATTCGTTGACCGAGTAGCCGAGCACGGCCAGCACCGCGGCGAGCACCGACAGCGAAAACTCCCATTGGAAGAATGCGAAGAAGCCGAGAATGATCACGACGTCGTGCAAGTTCGCGATGATGCCCGCGACCGCGTACTTCCATTCGAAGCGGAACGACAGATAAATAACGATGCCGATGACGACGCACGCCAGCGCGAGCAAGCCGTTGGTCGCCAACTCCTTACCCACCTGCGGGCCGACGAATTCGACGCGTTGCAGCTGCGCCGCGGCGTCTTGCGTCTTGAGCCCCGCCATCACTTGCTCGCTTTGCTGCGACGACGTGAGGCCGTGCTTCAGCGGCAACCGGATCATCACGTCGCGCGAGGTGCCGAACGTCTGCACCTGGGCATCGCCGTAGCCGAGCGTATCGAGCGTTTTACGCAGCGGGTCGAGTTGGACGGCTTGCGGGTATTGCACTTCGATGACGGTGCCGCCCGTGAATTCCACCGACAGATGCAGCCCGCGATGGATCAAGAAAAACACCGCGGCGAAGAACGTCAAGAACGAAATCGCGTTGAACAGCAACGCGCGTTGCATGAACGGGATGTCTTTGCGGATGCGGAAAAATTCCATGGTCTGGTCTCCGGGTTCTCGCGAACCGATTAGCGGGGGGCGCCCGGTTTGCGCGAGGCAGCGCCTTCGCTCGCGCGATTGCGCAGGACCGGCTTCGCACCGCCTTGTCCGCCCTTGCCCTTCGGTCGCGCGGCGACGGCCTTGGCCTCGCGCATCGTATCGGTGGCGTCGTCCGCGTCGTTGCCCACTTGCGGATAAGCCATCGCTTCGGCGCCGGCCGGACGCCAGACTTGGCCGATCGCGAGCGACTTGAGCTTCTTCTTGCCGCCGTACCATGCATTGACGAGGCCGCGCGAGAAGAACACCGCCGAGAACATCGAGGTCAAGATCCCGATACAGTGCACGATCGCAAAACCGCGCACGGGACCCGAGCCGAACGCGAGCAGCGCGAGACCGGCGATGAGCGTGGTCACGTTCGAGTCGAGAATCGTCGCCCAGGCGTGTGCATAGCCGTTTTGAATCGCAAGCTGCGGCGGCGCGCCGTGGCGCAGTTCTTCACGCACGCGCTCGTTGATCAGCACGTTCGAGTCGATCGCCATACCGAGCGCCAGTGCGATAGCCGCGATACCGGGCAGCGTCAGCGTGGCCTGCATCATCGACAGCACGGCGATCAACAGCAGCAGGTTCACGGACAGACCGATGACCGACACCATGCCGAACAGCAAGTAGTAGGCAACCATGAATACGGCGATCGCGGCGAAGCCGTAGATGACCGAATCGAAGCCCTTCTTGATGTTGTCGGCGCCGAGGCTCGGGCCGATCGTGCGCTCTTCGATGATGTCCATCGGCGCGGCCAGCGAGCCGGCGCGCAGCAGCAGTGCGAGATCGGACGCCGCTTGCGGCGTGGGCTGGCCCGTGATCTGGAAGCGATCGCCGAGTTCCGACTGGATCGTCGCAACCGTCAGCACCTGACCTTTACCCTTTTCGAACAGCACCATCGCCATCGGCTTGCCGATGTTGTCGCGCGACACGCTGGCCACGGCGCGGCCGGCTGCCGAGTTCAGGCGAATGTTCACGGAAGGGCGCTGGTGTTCGTCGAAACCGGCCGAGGCATCGATAATGCTGTCGCCCGTGAAGATCACCTGCTTGCGCAGCAGCACCGGCGCCTGAGCGCCTTCGGTGAACAGTTCGTCCCCGGGCGGCACGGCTTCGCCCGGTGCGGGGTGCGTGTTGACCGGGTCGGCCAGACGCGCTTCGAGCGTCGCGGTACGGCCGATGATTTCCTTCGCCTTGGCGGTGTCTTGCACGCCGGGCAACTCGACGACGATGCGATCGGCGCCTTGCTGCTGAATCACGGGCTCGGTCACGCCGAGTTCGTTCACGCGATTGTGCAGCGTTTGGATGTTCTGCTTGACCGCCGCTTCCTCGACCGCCGTCAGTTGCGCGGGCGCGAACGCGCCGACGACCTGAATGCCGCCCGTAGCCGACGTGCTCGTAGTCCATTGCAGCTCGGTCACGTTGCGCGTGAGTTGCGTGCGCGCGTTGTCGGCCGTGGCTTGGTCGGCGAAATCGATGACGACCGATTGGCCGACGCGATTGACGCCGCCTTCGCGGATCCCGTTGTCGCGCAAGAACGTGCGGGCATCGGATGCGTCGGAGTCGAGCCGCTTGTTCAGCGCGCCCGCCATGTCGATCTGCATCAGGAAGTGAACGCCGCCGCGCAAGTCGAGGCCGAGGTACATCGGCAGCGCGTGCAGGCTCGTGAGCCAGCGCGGCGACGCGCTTTGCAAATTCAGCGCCACGACGTATTGCGTGTCGTTCGGATCGGGGTTGAGCGTCTTTTGCAGCAGATCCTTGACGTGCAACTGCGTATCCGTGTCTTTCAAGCGGACGCGGATGTTGGCGTTGGTCGAAGCGCTATCGAACGTGACTTCGTCAGGCTTGATCTGATTCGCCGCAAGCGCGGATTCGACTTGCGCGAGCGTGGCGGTGTCGAGCTTGACCGTCGCCTTGCCGCTGAGCACCTGCACAGCGGGCGCTTCGCCGAAAAAGTTGGGCAATGTGTACAGAAGGCCGATGGCGAGCGCCACAGCCATCACGACATATTTCCAAAGGGGGTAGCGATTCATGGGGGAGCCGAACGGGTGGGTTGGCGTGGGGCGGGGCTTTTGTCCGCCGGATTGCCGGCGGGCGGCGCGGGGCGCCGCCTATGGCCGGGTCGGGCAGCGCTGGCCGCGTCAGAGCGATTTGATCGTGCCTTTCGGGAGGATCGTCGTGACGGCGCCCTTTTGCACGGTGATTTCCGTGCCTTCGGCGATTTCGATGCCGACATACGCTTCGCCGACCTTGGTGACCTTGCCGACCATGCCGCCGTTGGTTACGACTTCATCGCCCTTGGCCATCGCTGAGAGCATGTTGCGATGCTCCTTTTGACGCTTCATCTGCGGACGAATCATGATGAAATACAGCACCGCGAACATGAGGATGAGCGGCAAAAAGCTCATCAGATTCGACTCGGCGCCGCCGCCGGCTGCGCCTTGCGCGAATGCGTTGGAAATCAGCGACACGTTGGTTTCTCCGTAAATGACGATCTGAACGATCGAAGGCGATCGAAAAATAGCCGCGTATTTTACCACCGGCGCATGGCGCGCCGGCTGGGTGGTTTCCTCACCCGCCGGCCGTCATCGATCGCCGCCAGCGCGGGCGCGGCAAGGCCCGCCGTGCCGCGGCGCTCGCTAATCGATGCCGCGCGCGCGTTCGTCTCGAAAACGCCGACGAAATGCGTCGAACGTGCCCGTTTCGATGGCTTCCCGAATCTCGCTCATCAGTTCCAAGTAGTAATGCAGGTTATGGATCGTATTGAGTTGCGCGCCCAGAATTTCGCCTACTCGGTGCAAATGGTGCAAATAACCGCGTGTGAAATTCCGGCAGGTATAGCATCCGCAGGTTTCGTCGAGCGGGCGCAGCGAATTCTTATGCGTTGCGTTGCGGATCTTGATGTCGCCGAAGCGCGTGAAGAGCCAGCCGTTGCGCGCGTTGCGCGTGGGCATGACGCAGTCGAACATGTCGATGCCCGAGGCGACGCCGGCCACGAGATCCTCGGGCGTGCCGACGCCCATCAAGTAGTGCGGCTTATCGGCCGGCAGCTTAGGACCGACGTGTTCGAGCACGCGCATCATGTCCTCTTTGGGCTCGCCGACCGACAGCCCGCCCACGGCCAGGCCGTGAAAGCCGAGTTCGGAGAGACCCGCGAGCGATTCGTCGCGCAAATCCTCGAACATGCCGCCTTGAACGATGCCGAAGAGGGCGTTGGGATTGCCCAGGCGGTTGAATTCGGCGATCGATCGCTTGGCCCAGCGCATTGACATGCGCATCGAGTCGGCGGCTTCGTCGCGCGTCGTCGGTACGCCGTCGGTCGCGTAGGGCGTGCACTCGTCGAATTGCATGACGATGTCCGAGTTCAGCACTTTCTGGATCTGCATCGATACTTCGGGCGAAAGGAAGAGCTTGTCGCCGTTGACGGGCGAGGCGAACGTCACGCCGTCTTCCGTAATCTTGCGCAGATCGCCGAGCGAAAAGACTTGGAAGCCGCCCGAATCGGTCAGGATCGGCCGGCGCCAGCTCATGAAGCCGTGCAGCCCGCCATGGGCCGCGACCGTCTCGAGGCCCGGACGCAACCAGAGGTGGAACGTGTTGCCGAGAATGATCTGGGCTTGAATTTCCTCGAGCTCGCGCGGGGCGATCGCCTTGACCGTGCCGTAGGTGCCGACCGGCATGAAAATCGGTGTTTCGACGACGCCGTGATTGAGCGTTAGCCGGCCGCGGCGTGCGAGGCCGTCGGTTTTCAGAAGTTCGAATTTGAGACCGGGAAAGTCCGGTGCGGGGTGCGACGCGTGATCGTGAGGTTGACCTTCGGCCATCGATAAACTCCAAGTGCTACCGGCTGCTCTGCATGAGACCAGAGTAGGCGCTAAAGCGCCAACTCTGGATCGCAAGTCCGGCGCAAGGGGGGGGCACTTCCGGTTTCGGCCGGAAAGCGCAAAAAGGGTTCGCTTCGAGCGTGAGCCTAGCGCTCGGCTTTGGTAAGCAGCATAGCGTCGCCGTAGCTGAAGAAGCGATAGCGCGCTTCGATCGCATGCCGGTACGCCTCGCGGATCGGCTCCATGCCGGCAAACGCGCTCACGAGCATGAGCAGCGTCGATTTCGGCAGGTGAAAGTTCGTAACGAGCCGGTCGACGACACGGAAGCGGTAGCCGGGTGTGATGAAGATGTCCGTTTCGGCCGATGTGGCCGTAAGCGGCCGGCCCGCGGCCTCGGCGTCGCGTGCGGCGGCTTCGAGCGCCCGCATCGACGTCGTGCCCACGGCCACCACCCGCCCACCGCGCGCCCGCGTGGCCTCGATTTTATCCACGAGCGTTTGCGGCAATTGATACCACTCGCTGTGCATCTTGTGCTCGGCGATATTCTCGACGCGGACGGGCTGGAACGTGCCCGCGCCGACGTGCAGCGTCAGCGTGGCGCGCTCGATGCCGCGTGCCTCGAGCCGCGCGAGCACGGCTTCGTCGAAGTGCAGGCCGGCCGTGGGCGCGGCGACGGCGCCCGGATTCTGGGCGAAGACCGTTTGATAGCGCGTTTCGTCGGCCGCGTCGGCATCGTGCTCGATATACGGCGGCAGCGGCAGCCGGCCGTAGCGTTCGATCAGCGTAAGGCAATCGTCGGGAAAGTGGAGCGTGTAGAACGGCTCCACGCGCTCGCCCACGGTCACCTCGAACGCATCGGCCAGCGTAAGCGCCGTGCCGGGGCCGGGACTCTTGCTGGCGCGGATCTGCGCCAGTGCCGTGCGTGCGCCCGTGAGCCGCTCGATCAGGACCTCGATCTTCCCACCGCTCGCCTTTTGGCCGAAGAAGCGGGCTTTCAGTACTTTGGTATCGTTGAAGACGAGCAAATCGCCCGGTGCCAGGCACTCGGGCAATTCGGCGAAACGGCGGTCGATGAGCCGCGCGGGCGCGACCGTCGTATCGACTTCGAGCAGGCGGCTCGCGCTGCGTTCGGGCAGCGCGGTTTGCGCAATCAACTCGGGCGGTAGATTGAAATCGAAATCGGAAAGCGTGAACATGCTGCGTTGATCGGCGCGAGGGGGCGGCGCGGCGGCCCGTGAGCCGCTATGATCGCGAAGCGCGATACATCCATATGACCGGCCCCGCATGCCGTTCGTGGAAAATAAACCGTTATTGTACTTGCCAGCAGAGGAATGCCGTTGCCCCCATTGCGTCCGACCGATCCCGCCGACGATACCGCGCCGCTCGCGCCCGAGGCAAAGCGGCGCCCGGCCGCGTCCGCCGCGCGCTCGCTCGAGAGTGGCAAAGACGATGACGGCGTACGCGCGAAGGACGAGGAACGGCTTGACCCGGCGCCCGAAGGCGGCGCAACGAAGCGCAAGAAAGCGGCGGCCGAGAAGCCGAGCGCCAAGCCGCTGAAAGCCGCCGATAAGCTCGCCAAGCTCGGTCTCACGCGCGATATCGATCTCGTTTTGCATCTGCCGATGCGCTACGAAGACGAAACGACGCTCACCCCGATCGGTGAGCTGCTGCCCGGCGAGACGGCGCAGGCCGAAGGCGTCGTCGTCGACAACGAAATTGCCTACCGGCCGCGCCGGCAACTCGTGGTCAAGCTGCGCGATGCGGATGGGGCCGAGCTGTCGCTGCGGTTCCTCAATTTTTACGGCTCCCAGGTGAAGCAGATGGCGCTCGGCGTGCGCCTGCGTGTGCGCGGCGACGTCCGGGGCGGCTTCTTCGGGCTGGAAATGGTGCATCCGACCGTGCGCCCCGTCGATGACGACACACCGTTACCCCAAGCGTTGACCCCGGTTTATCCGAGCACGGCCGGTGTGTCGCAAGCCTATCTGCGCAAGGCGATCGACAACGCGCTGTCGCGCACGCCGCTACCGGAGATCCTGCCCGAGCGCGTGGCCGACGCGTATTGCCGGCCGCTCGATCTGCCGGCGCTCGCGCAGGCCGTGCGGGTGCTCCATCATCCGAGCGTGGGCGCCGACGAAACGGCATTGATCGACGGTACCCATCCGGCTTGGACGCGTATCAAATTCGACGAGTTGCTGGCCCAGCAGCTCTCGCTCAAGCGCGCGCACGAAGAGCGGCGCGCGCGGTCGGCGCCCTCGATGCCGCGCGGCGCGGGCGCGCAAACGCTCGTCGCCCGGCTGTCGGCGGCGCTGCCGTTTCAGCTTACGGGCGCGCAGGCGCGCGTCGTTGCCGAGATCGCCTCGGACTTGACGGCGCCCCATCCGATGCAGCGGCTGTTGCAGGGCGACGTGGGTAGCGGCAAGACCGTGGTGGCGGCGCTGGCGGCCGCGCAAGCGATCGATTGCGGCTACCAGGCGGCCATGATGGCGCCCACGGAAATTCTCGCCGAGCAGCATGCGCGCAAACTGCGCGGTTGGCTGGAGCCGCTCGGGGTCACGGTGGCCTGGCTTGCGGGCAGCTTGAAAGCGAAGGAAAAGCGCGCGGCCGTGGAGGCAGCGGCGAGCGGGGCGGCGCAACTCGTGATCGGCACGCACGCAATCATCCAAGATACGGTGCAATTCGCTCGGCTAGGTCTCGTCATCGTCGACGAGCAGCATCGGTTCGGCGTAGCGCAGCGGCTCGCGCTGCGCGCCAAGGCCGATCGCGCGGGCGAGGGCGGAGCGGCTTTCCAGCCGCATCAATTGATGATGTCGGCCACGCCGATTCCGCGCACGCTCGCCATGACGTACTACGCCGATCTGGACGTATCGACGATCGACGAACTGCCCCCAGGGCGCACGCCCATCGTCACGAAACTGATCTCCGATGCACGGCGCGACGAGGTGATTGCCCGCGTGCGGGAGGCGGCGCTGACGGGCCGGCAGGTGTATTGGGTTTGTCCGCTCATCGAAGAGAGCGAGACCTTGCAGTTGCAAACGGCGATCGAGACGTACGAGACGCTGGCGCAAGCGCTGCCCGAACTGCGGGTGGGGCTCGTGCATGGGCGGCTGCCGCCCGCCGAAAAGGCGGCCGTCATGGATGCCTTCTCGCGCAACGACGTCCAACTGCTTGTGGCTACCACCGTCATCGAAGTCGGCGTGGACGTGCCGAACGCGTCGTTGATGGTCATCGAACATGCGGAGCGCTTCGGCCTGGCGCAACTCCATCAGCTTCGAGGGCGCGTGGGGCGGGGCAGCGCCGCGTCGATTTGCGTCCTGCTCTACAGCAACCCGCTTTCGTTGACGGCGCGTGAACGCCTCAAGACGATGCGCGAGACGACGGACGGCTTCGAGATCGCCCGGCGCGACCTCGAGATTCGCGGGCCCGGCGAGTTCCTCGGTGCGCGTCAATCGGGCGCGGCGATGCTGCGCTTCGCCAACCTCGAGAACGACGCGTGGCTCATCGAACCGGCGCGCGAAGCTGCGGCGCAGTTGATCGCCGACTATCCCGACGTGGTCCTCCAGCATTTGGCGCGCTGGCTCGGCGGGCGCGAGCAATTCTTGAAGGCGTAAAAGGACAACGGTAAGAAGGCGGAGATCGGGCGTTAGGCGGCGATCTTTGCCGTCATGCGGCCAAGGACACGCAGCCCAGTTGGCGAATCGCCGTGGCGGGTGTATAAGATAAACCTATCGATTTCAATGTCTTGATTGGTCCCCAATGACGCTCACTGAACTGAAATACATCGTGGCGGTTGCGCGCGAGCGGCATTTTGGCCGCGCCGCCGAGGCGTGCTTCGTCAGCCAGCCCACTTTATCGGTTGCGATCAAGAAGCTCGAGGACGAACTGAACGTGCAGATCTTCGAGCGCGGCACGAGCGAAGTCAGCGTGACGCCGATCGGCGAACAGATCGTCACGCAAGCGCAGCGCGTGCTCGAGCAGACGCTCGCCATCAAGGAAATCGCGAAGCAGGGCAAGGATCCGCTCGTTGGGCCGCTGCGTTTGGGCGTGATCTATACGATCGGGCCGTATTTGCTGCCGACGCTCGTCAAGCAGATGATCAGGGCCGTCCCGCAGATGCCGTTGATGCTGCAAGAGAACTACACGCTCAAGCTCATCGAGTTGCTCAAGCAGGGCGAGATCGACGTGGCGATCATGGCATTGCCGTTTCCCGAAACGGGACTCATGGTGCGTCCGCTCTACGACGAACCGTTCGTCGTGGCGTTGCCGGCCGGGCATGCCTGGGAGTCGCGCAAGAAAATCGATGCGAACGACTTGAAGCAAGAAACGATGCTGTTGCTCGGCAACGGACATTGCTTCCGCGATCACGTGCTCGGCGTCTGCCCGGAGCTCATGCGTTTTTCGCAAACGGCCGACGGTATCCAGAAGACGTTCGAAGGATCCTCGCTCGAAACGATTCGTCATATGGTCGCAAGCGGCGTCGGCATCACGGTGCTGCCGCGCATGTCGGTGCCCGAGGTTCGAGCGCATGCGGGCGGGCCCGATGCGGGGCTGCTCAGCTATGTGCCGTTCGAGGAGCCCGTGCCGGACCGCCGCGTCGTGCTGGCCTGGCGCAAGAGCTTCACGCGGATGCCCGCCATCGACGCGATCAGCGAAGCGATCGGCTCGTGCGAGCTGCCCGGCGTCAGCAAACTCGATATGCCGGCGGTTCTGAACTGAATCCGCCGCCCGGCCGCGACCTCTCCGGCCGGGCCTATCGAATAGATAAAAACAATTAAATATAGTTATTCGATAGTTTTTAATATCCTCTTCTCCATGGATCGCGCCGATCGGACGATCAAGCCCACCATGGAGAAAGTCATGTCGCAACTCATCGCCCGAGTCGTTTCCTCGTCTTCGCGGCCGCGCGCCGGCGCGCGGCTGACCGTCTCGCTGCGCAACTCGCGCGCCGCCGTTTTCTCCTTGCTTGCCGATCGCGCGCTTGCCGCTTGAGCGGTTCCGGCCCAGTTACCCACAACAACCGATAAACGATTCTTCTTCGAGGAGTTCACGATGACCGACCGCAAACTGACGACCGCCGCCGGCGCCCCTGTCGCCGATAACCAAAACTCGCTGACGGCCGGCGCGCGCGGCCCGATCGCCCTTCAAGACGTCTGGCTGCTCGAAAAGCTCGCGCACTTCGATCGCGAGGTCATTCCCGAGCGGCGCGTGCACGCCAAGGGATCGGGCGCGTTCGGACGCTTCGTCGTCACGCACGACATCACGAAGTACACGAAAGCCAAGCTCTTCGGCGAACTGGGCAAGGAAACGCCGCTGTTCATCCGCTTCTCGACGGTCGCCGGCGAGCGCGGCGCGGCCGACGCCGAGCGCGACGTGCGCGGCTTTTCGATCAAGTTCTACACGGAAGAGGGCAACTGGGACGTGGTGGGTAACAACACCCCCGTATTCTTCGTGCGCGACCCGCTGAAGTTCCCCGATTTCATTCATTCGCAAAAGCGCGATCCGTACACGAACTTGCGCAGCAACATCGCGGCGTGGGACTTCTGGTCGCGTCATCCGGAGTCGCTGCATCAAGTCACGATTTTGATGAGCGATCGCGGGATTCCGCGCAACTATCGCCAACAGCACGGTTTCGGCTCGCATACGTTTTCGTTCGTCAACGCGGACGGCGAACGCTTCTGGGTCAAATTCCACTTCAAGTCGGCGCAGGGCGTGGAGAACTATACGGACGAGCAAGCCGCTCAAGTGATCGCGGGCGACCGCGAAAGCGCCCAACGCGATCTGATCGATAGCATCGACCGCGGCGAATTCCCGAAGTGGCATTTCCGTATTCAAGTGATGCCGGAGGCCGATGCGGCCAAAGTGCCGTACAACCCGTTCGACATCACGAAAGTATGGCCGCATAAAGACTATCCGCTCATCGATGTCGGCGTGATCGAGTTGAACCGAAACGCGGGCAACTATTTCTCCGACGTGGAGCAGGCCGCGTTCACGCCGGCGAACGTCGTGCCCGGCATCGGCTTCTCGCCCGATCGCTTGTTGCAGGGACGGCTCTTCTCGTACGGCGATGCGCAGCGTTACCGGCTGGGCGTCAATCACCACCAGATCCCGGTGAATGCGCCGAAATGCCCGTTCCACAACGCGTTCCATCGCGACGGCGCAATGCGCACCGACGGCAACCTCGGCGGCACGCCGAACTACGAGCCGAACCGGTTCGGCGCCTTCGCACAGGATCGCAGCGCCGCCGAGCCCGCGCTCGCGGCGGGCGCAATCGATCGCTACGACCACCGCGAGGACGACGATTACTACAGCCAGCCCGGCGCGCTCTTTCGCCTGTTCGGCGAGGGCGAACGGCAGCGCTTGTTCGAAAACATCGCGCGTCACATCGAAGGCGTGCCCGAGGACATCGTCGCGCGTCAGATCGAACATTTCAGCCGGGCCGATAAGGCCTACGGCGACGGTGTCGCGGCGGCAATCGAGCAGCGCCGGGCCGCGCGGGCCGGGTAATTGTCGGATCGTCGGGGCATAGCCGGCGGTCATTCGCGTGCCGGCCCGGTGCACAAAAGCGGGTGCGGCGCCACGTAAGTGGCGCCATTTCACTTGGCTGGGCTACACTGGCGGTCAGTTCGTTCCCTACTGAATTGCGTTGGCTGCGTTCGCTCGATTCGTCGTTCGCGATTGCCGCCGACAGGTTCGGCCGTTTCATCCTTGGAAGGAATCGCCATGGCAAAGAAAAATACCGCAGCAGTGCAAATCGACATCGGCATCAGCGACAAAGATCGCAAGAAGATCGCGGAAGGGCTGTCGCGACTGCTTGCCGATACCTACACGCTCTATCTGAAGACCCATAACTTTCATTGGAACGTCACGGGTCCGATGTTCAATACGCTGCACTTGATGTTCGAAGGTCAGTACAACGAACTCGCGCTGGCCGTCGACGCAATCGCCGAGCGCATCCGCGCACTCGGCGTGCACGCGCCCGGTAGCTATAAGGACTTCGCGAAGCTCTCCTCGATCCCCGAGGCCGACGGCGTACCCGCCGCCGAAGAGATGATTCGCCAACTCGTGCAAGGCCAAGAGGCTGTCGCCCGTACGGCGCGCGAAGTGTTCTCGGCGGCCGATGCGGCGAACGATCAGCCTACGGCCGATCTGTTGACGCAACGCCTCCAGACGCACGAAAAGACGGCGTGGATGCTGCGCTCGATGCTCGGCTGATACGTTCGACGATCGCGCGGCAAGCTTGCCGCCATCGTCGGTAGCGAGGGCCGCCCGCGCAATCGGGCGGCCCTTTGTCCTTTCGGCTCTACAATACGGCGTCCGTCTCTCGCTTTTCGCCGCACTGCCTATGTACGCGCCCATCTTTGCCCGCCTTCCGCTCTATCTGCGCTTGATCCGCATGGACAAGCCGATCGGCAGCCTGCTGCTGCTCTGGCCCACCCTCAACGCGCTATGGATTGCCTCGAACGGGCGGCCGTCGATTTCGCTGCTGGTCATCTTCACCGTCGGCACCGTGCTTATGCGCTCGGCGGGCTGTGCGATCAACGACTACGCCGATCGCGACTTCGATCGCTACGTCAAACGCACCGAATCGCGTCCGATTACCTCCGGCAAGATTCGCGCGTGGGAGGCGCTCGTCATCGCGGCCAGTTTGTCGCTCGTGTCGTTTCTCTTGATCTTGCCGCTCAACGCGCTGACCAAGGAATTGTCGGTCGCGGCTTTGTTCGTGGCGGGCACGTATCCGTTCACCAAGCGCTTCTTTGCGATCCCGCAAGCCTATCTCGGGATTGCGTTCGGCTTCGGCATTCCGATGGCGTTCGCGGCCGTACAGGACCAAGTGCCGGCGATCGCCTGGGTGATGCTCTTGGCTAACGTCTTTTGGTCGGTAGCGTACGACACCGAGTACGCGATGGTCGATCGCGACGACGACATCAAAATCGGTATTCGCACATCGGCGCTGACCTTTGGCCGTTATGACGTGGCCGCGGTGATGTTGTGCTACGCAGTCACGCTCGGTATTTATCTCGCGCTCGGCGTGACGCTGCATTTCGGCTGGCTCTATTGGGTCGGCTGGATGGGGGCGCTCGGCTGCGCGCTCTACCACTACACGTTGATCAAAGACCGCGAGCGGATGCCGTGCTTCGCGGCCTTCCGCCACAATAACTGGCTTGGCGGCGTACTCTTCGTGGGCATTGCCGTGCACTACGCATTTGCGGGGCTCTGAGGGAATCGGCGACGGTCTCGACTGTAATAGAAATTTACAGCTTCCTATTTAAGCGTGGTAAGCGCGACGGGCGCATCGAGCGTTATTTGTCGTGAAGCAACCACCCTTACCTGGGAGATTTCAATGAAGATCAAAACCGTCATCTTGCTTGCCAGCGCCCTTTTGGTCGCCAACGTCGCTTCCGCCGATGAGCTGCATAACAAGGCAATGGGTGCGACCCGCGACCTTCAGCAAGCGATCCACGAAATGCACGTCATTCAAGAAGAACACGGTGGGGAGTTTGGCGGTCACTTGGCGCGGGCCGAAGAACTGGCTCGCCAAGCCGAGCAAGAACGCGCCGCGGCTTTGGAGTACTACCGGGTGCGACACCCCGGCTGGCAATAAGCGATCCGATAGCGGCAAGTGCTTGCACGCATTTGCCGCCGGTATGGCAATGCGCCTTTGCGCGGCGCATTCATCCCTCGATGTTCGTTCGAGACTGGCGAGGCCGTATTGGCCGCGCCAGTTCGATTGATCCCGCGACCGTGACTTATTGATTGCCGAGCTCGTCGCCCATTTCCTTGGCGCGCGCATCGGCTGCGAGCACGCCGTTTACGATCGCTTCCTTGACGCCTTGCGCATCGAACGCCGCGAGCGCCGCGGCTGTCGTGCCGCCCTTGGACGTCACGCGTTCGCGCAAGACGGACGCGCTTTCCTCCGATTGCACGGCCAACTGAGCCGCGCCCGCAAAGGTGCCGAGCGCGAGCGCGCGACCTTCGTCTTCGCCCAAACCGAGACGGCGCGCTGCTTCTTGCAACGCCTCGATGAAATAGAACACATAGGCGGGGCCGCTGCCGGAGATCGCGGTGACGGCATCGATCTTCGCTTCATCATCGAACCAAACCGTGGTGCCGACCGCGCCCAGCACCTGCGAGGCGAGCGACCGGCCGGTTTCGTCGACACCCGACAGCGCGGCCAATCCGGTGACGCCTTGGCCGATCAGGGCAGGCGTATTCGGCATGGCGCGCACGATGCGCGTGTAGCCGCCGAGCCAACGCGACAAGTCGACACCGCGAATGCCGGCGGCAATGCTCACGACGAGTTGCGTCGACAGGTGAGGTGCGAGCGATGCCGATACGGCTTTCAACACCTGCGGTTTGACGGCCAGCACGATCGCGTCGTAGTCAACCAGGGCCTCGTCGGCTGAGGCTGCCGTCGCGATGCCGAACTGCTCGTGCGTACGGGTGCGCGCGTCTTCGTTGACGTCGATGGCGTAGAGGTCGGCCGGTGCGACGCCGCGCTTGATCAGGCCGCCGATCAATGCCGCGGCCATGTTGCCGCCGCCGATGAATGCGATTTTCATGTCGAGGATGGGAGTGGGCGCAGCGGCTGATTATAGATCGCCGCCGTGCGCAATTCAGTTGGGTACAACCGATTGATGGGGACGTGCTTTCATTCGCGCGGCGCAGGTGTGCACGGCGGCTCAGTGCGAGTAATCGCGTTTGCCGAAAATCGCCGTGCCGATGCGCACCATCGTCGCCCCTTCGAGGACGGCCGCTTCCAAGTCGCTCGACATGCCCATCGACATCGTATCGAGCGCCAGGCCTTCGGCGCATAGCGTCTCGAACAGCGTGCGCAAGATTCGATGGGGCTCGCGCTGCGCTTGGATGTCGTCGGCGGGTTCGGGAATCGACATCAAGCCGCGCAGACGCAGCTTGGGCAGCGCGGCGATCGCGCGCGCCAGGGCGAGCGCGTCACGTGCGGGCACGCCGCTCTTGGAGGCTTCGCCGCTGACGTTCACTTGCAGACAGACGTTCAAAGCGGGAAGGGCGTCGGGGCGCTGCTCGGACAAGCGCTGCGCAATCTTGAGACGATCGACCGAATGAACCCAATCGAACTGTTCGGCGACGGGCCGCGTTTTGTTCGATTGCAGCGGGCCGATGAAATGCCATTCGATCTGAGCGCGCAGATCGGCGAGCGCCTCGATCTTAGCTAGCGACTCCTGCACGTAGTTTTCGCCGAAGGCGCGTTGACCGGCCGCGAAGGCCGCCCGGACATCTTCGGCTGGGAACGTCTTGGAGACGGCCAGCAGCTCGATCGACTCAGGGGAGCGGTGGGCCGCCTGGGCCGCGCGTTCGATGCGGGCGTGAACGGCCCGCAGGTTCTCTGCGATATGGGACATAGGTTGTGCGTGAGCGAGGGCACGAGGTCTGTCGCGGATTATACGGCGCGGGTGGAGCAGGCTTCGGCGGTGTCGACTCCCCCATTGCGCCCTCGCGGTCGTGGTTGGGGGCTTCCTGCATCGAACAATTGTGGACGAATGTCGGCACCGTGCCTTGACAACGCTCATGCCAGCATCAGCCGGGTCGAGTTGCTATTGAGTTCGATGCCGCCGTCCTCGCCGACAAGGACGGTCCCACCGAGATTGATCAAGCGCCGACCGATTCCGCAGTTCGGTTCGAGGGCAAAGACCATTCCGGCTTCTAGCACCCGGTCGTTACCCATCGAAGGGATGGGCAACACCTTGCCGTAACGGGCCAATTCGGGCAGGTCGGCAAGGCGCTCGCCCGCGCCGATCATCGTATAGGGCGTCAGCGAATGAACGAGAGGGTGAGCGTGCCAGCATGCCCGCTCGCGCATCGGCACTCGCATCGCTTCGACGACATCGGCGAAAACGCTTCCGGCTTTGAGCGCCTTGACCCCCGCCTCATAAGACGCGCGCGCGAGAGCCGCGGCATCATGGAAGTCGGGGTGAACGTTGCCGACGGCAATCGCTGGCTGATGCTGGGTTTCAAGCATGCCGAACGACGAAAAGACCTCCGACAGAACAACGTCACCTTCCCTGATGGTGCGCGGTGTTTCGGGCCGATAGAGCCATGTAGGCGGTCCCCATCCGACGAATTCCGGACCGGAGCCAAGCAAAATCTGACCGCAGTAACCCACATTGCGGGCCGCGGTGTCGAGGGCAGCCGCATAGATTTCATGCTCGCCGGCGCCCGGACGAGTCGCATCGCGCATCGCGGCGCACATTTTTTCTCCGACGCTTGCCGACCATTTCAGAACGGCAATCTCTTCGGCGCTTTTGACCGACGTTCGGGCGAAGAAGTCGTTACCGACTGCCTCGAAGCGCGCTTCCGGCAGGTCGTCCACGATCCCCTTCCACGTGTTGTAGGGGATGACGCCATCGAAATAGTAGGGGGGATAAGGTTCCAGCCCGACGACGCCGAATTTGCACCGGTTGAGACCGCGGTCTTCGATGATTTCGACGACATTCGAACCCATCTTCCCCGTATAGATATTCTCGGGCCTGATCCAGCTCGTGTATCCGGACGCTGCCGCCTGGATGTGATCCGCTATGACGGTCACGAGGAAGACGATGACGATCGGCTCTTCGCCCTTCGGAACGATGACGATCGAACCCGGGCGTTCGTTCGTCAACCATGTGTCCGGGGCATAAAAGGCGGGAAACGCCCCCTCGCGATCCCCATAGACGAGCAAAGCATCGAGCCCGCGCTCCTCCATGAGCGTGTTGGCGATAGACCAGCGCCGGTCGCGTTCGGCGAACGAATAACTCGGGATGCTAGTAGACATGGCTCTTCCTATCTCGAGGTCAGATGGTTAGATCCGGGCGCCTTCGATTTCCGCGGTGCCGAGTGGCAACTTCGCCGTGGCGGTCAAACGATCGCCGTCGACCCTTCCTTCGACGTCGGCATGAACGCGCCCGATCGGCGTTCCGATGCGGGCCGGGAAACGGAATTCGTGGCCATTGACGGTGCCGCCGGAAAAATCGGAGCGACCCTTGGCGGTCTCGATATAGCCGGACAGCGTCGTTCCCTCGGCGCGGAGCGTCATTTGCGCGTCCTTCGGACCGAGTGGGGTTTTGACCGTGATCTTGTATGTTCCTTCGATAGACATATTGAGTGCTCCGCCGATGATTGAGTTAATGACTCCTCGGTCATTATAGAGTGGTCGTCGATGCAGTCAATGATTTAATGACTATGGAGTCATTAAATGGTAATGTTGGACGTCCCGATGGGTGCAGCGGCCATCGGCGTCGTGCAATTCGGTGGAGAAACGGAATCGATGGAAGAGCAGGCATCCGGGGCGGCGGGCAAAGAGCGGCGCCGACGCAAAGAAGCGCGACCTCAGGAAATCATCGCGGCGGGCCTGGCCGAGTTTGCCGAGCATGGTTTCGAGGCGACGCGGCTGGATGACGTTGCCGCCCGGGCCGGCATCGTCAAGGGCACGATCTACCGATATTTCGGCAGCAAGGAAGCGCTCTTCGAAGCGGCTTTGTCATCGGGCATCGCCCCCGCCTTCGAGGCTTTGCCAAGCATTGTCGAGTCCCATGAGGGCACGACCTCCGACCTCTTGACCGTGTTGATCGAGCGCCTTTATGCGACCTTGTTCACCCAAGACGTGGAGCTATTGGTACGGATCATCATATGCGAGGGGCGGCGTTTTCCGGCCATCGCGGAGCTGTATCACCGGCTTCTGATAAGCAGGGGGAGAGAAATCCTTCACCGGGCGATGGCGCGCGGCATCGCGCGCGGCGAGCTGACCCCATCCCCTCTGAGCGAGACGCCGGAAGCGCTTATCGGCCCAATGGTCATGGCGATTATCTGGCATATGGTTTTCGATCGCGTGGATCCGATTGAGCCGAGGCGTTTCTTGGACGCTCACCTTTTCATGCTGAGGCAGGTTCTGGCAGGCGATCTTCGGAAGGACTCCTTCATCGACCCATGAGGTCCGCATGCAGCACAGCTATCTCTCGTCTATCGGGCGGAGTCGGTTTTCATCAATCGCGAAACCCACTGAAGTGGGTCACCCGTACACCAAATGCTCGACCAACTCGACCCAGTGCGCGACGGGCATGGATGTCCCGCTTTGCAAATGAGCGATACACCCGACGTTGCCCGATACGACCATCTGCGGCTCGAGCGCCTCTAGGTTGCGTACTTTCCGATCGCGCAGCGTATAGGACATCGCAGGTTGCGTGACCGAATAGGTACCCGCCGAGCCGCAGCACAGATGGCTGTCGGCCGGGAGCCGCACTTCCACGCCGAGCGTGGCGAGCAGATGCTCGACCGCCCCGCGGATCTGCTGTCCATGTTGAAGCGTGCACGGCGGATGGTAGGCCACCGTGTGCACGCCGCGCCGTCGCGCAAGTCCGGCCAATTCCGTCTCGAAGCCGCCCAACACCTCGACGACGTCGCGCGAGAGCTCGGTGATTCGCTGCGCTTTGCCCGCATAGGCAGGGTCGTTGCGCAACAGATGGCCGTATTCCTTCACGGTCGCGCCGCAACCGGAGGCGTTGATCACGATTGCCTCGACGCCGGCTTCCACGTGAGGCCACCAGGCGTCGATGTTGCGCCGGACATCGTCGAGCGCCTCGTCTCGATAGCCCAAATGAAGCCGAATCGCGCCGCAGCACCCGGCTTCGGGTTCGATCAACGTCTCGATGCCGAGCGCATGCAGCACGCGCGCCGTTGCGATATTGATATTCGGCAGCATCGACGGTTGCACGCAGCCGGAGAGCAGCAACATGCGGCGCGCCGTACCCTCGGACGGGGCAAGCTCGGCGCGATTCGGCCATTCGAGCAGCCGTTGGCGCGGCGGGACTTTGTCGCGCAAGCGGCGCGGGAGGAACGGACGAACCAACTGTCCGAGCCGCATAGCCGGCGCGAACAGCGCGCTATTGGGCAGCACGCTCGCGAGCACCCTGCGCAACAGTTGCTGACGCAGCGGCCGCGGCACGCTCTTCTCCACGTGCTCGCGGCCGATCTCGACGAGCCGCCCGTACTGCACGCCCGAGGGGCATGTCGTCTCGCAGCTGCGGCAAGTGAGGCAACGGTCCAGATGCAACTGCGTGCTGCGCGTCACGCTGCCGCCTTCAAGCATTTGCTTGATCAAGTAGATGCGTCCGCGCGGCCCGTCCAATTCGTCGCCGAGCAATTGATAGGTCGGGCAGGTCGCCGTGCAAAAGCCGCAATGCACGCATTTGCGCAAGATCGCATCGGCCTCGTCGCCGTCGGCTGTGTTGCGGATGAAGTCTGCGAGTTGGGTCTGCATTGCGTCGCTGTCGCCTCTTAGCTTTTGCGCCGCCAGGCGATCGGCGAGTGCGCTAGGCGCCGTTCAAACGTCATCGTCGGCATAGGCATCAGAAATCGGGGTACATCCGTGCGCGATTGAAAATGCGCGCCGGGTCGAAGGCGGCCTTCAGGCCGCGATGGATCTTCTGGAGCGGCATCGGCAGCAAGGTAAAGACGCCGACGCTGCGGTCGAAACTTCGGCCTGCCCGAAAGATCGTCGCGTGGCCGCCCGCCTGCTTGGCGCTGATGCGCACCGTCTGCGCATCGGTATCGGTGATCCACCAGCGCTGCGCGCCGCCCCATTCCATCAACTGCGCCCCCGGCAGTTGCAGCGGTTCCGTGATCGAGGGCAGGGCAAGACGCCATAGCGCCGAATCGGGGGGAATCGAGGCGAAGAAGGGATCGGTTTGCTCGCGCAGCCCTTCCCAAAACCGCTCGGCTTCGACGGCGTCGACAACCTCTCCGCCGATCGTGTTGCGGGCCGACTTCACCGCGGTCTCCGCGCCCGACAAACGCACGGCCAGTGTGCCGTTGCGCCAGGCGCTCGCCGTGATCGGCAGCGGCCGCCCGCCCCATTCGTTGAGCTTGCGAACGGCATCGGTCCCATTCATATCGAATTTGAGCGTGGCTTCCATCGCGGGGCGCGGCATGACCTTGACCGACAGATCGAGCATCAAACCCAGCGTGCCGAGCGAGCCGGCCATGAGCCGCGCGACATCGTAGCCGGCGACGTTCTTGACCACCTGGCCGCCGAAGCGCAGCACGTCACCGGCGCCGTTCATCAGCGTGACGCCTAGCACGAAATCCCGGGCCGCGCCCGCTTGCGCCCGGCGTGGCCCGGAGATGCCGGCCGCAATGCAGCCGCCGAACGTCGAGGCGCGGCCGAAGTGCGGCGGCTCGAAGGCGAGCATCTGGTCGTGTTCGGCGAGCGTCGCCTCGATCTCCGCGAGCGGCGTGCCGCAGCGGGCCGTGATCACGAGTTCCGCGGGGTCGTAGGCAAGGATGCCTCGATAGGCGCGCGTATCGAGTATTTCGCCCTGAAGTTGTTGGCCGTACCAATCTTTCGTGCCCGCACCGCGCAAGCGCAGCGGGCGCGCCTCGGCCGTGGCCTGCCGGATCCGTTCGGACCAGTAGGCCACGATGTCCTCGTCCTGCATGGCTTCGCGCTTCGTCGTGTCGTTCATCCGGTGGTGCCGGCTTTTAGCAAGTCATGCCGTCATGGCGTTCGTTACAGATTGTACCGACCGAGCGCGGCGAGACAAGCCGCGGCGCGGGCGCCTAGGGGTAAGTCCGTGGGTACGCTTCACCCGGCGGCCCTTTAAAAACGCGGTATGTCCGGATGCGGCAGCAAGCCGCCGCGCACGTGCATCTTGCCGTACTCGGCGCAGCGCGCGCGAGTGGGAATCCCCTTTGTGGGGTTCAGCAATTCGGCTGGGTCGAACGCGCGCTTGACCGCGAAGAAGGCCTCACGCTCCGCATCCGAAAACTGCACGCACATCGAATTGATCTTTTCGACGCCGACCCCGTGCTCACCGGTAATCGTGCCGCCGAATTCGACGCACGCTTCAAGGATCTCGGCGCCGAACTCCTCGGCGCGGCGTAGCTCGTCCGGGTCGTTGCCGTTGAATAGGATGAGCGGGTGCATGTTGCCGTCGCCCGCATGGAAGACGTTGATGCAACGCAGCCCGTACTTGCCTTCCATCGTTTCGATCCGCGCGAGCAGCGGACCGATGCTGCGGCGAGGGACGGTGCCGTCCATGCAGTAGTAATCGGGCGAGATTCGTCCCGCTGCCGGAAACGCATTCTTGCGGCCCGACCAAAAGCGCAGTCGTTCGGCCTCGGTGCGCGAGATTTGCAGGCGTGTCGCGCCGTGTTCGCGCAGTACGGCGGTCATTCGGACGATTTCGTCCGCGACTTCCTCGGGCGTGCCATCGGATTCGCATAGCAAAATGGCCGCACAGTCGAGGTCGTAACCGGCGCCGACAAACGCCTCGACGGCGCGCGTGGCGGGCCGGTCCATCATCTCGAGGCCCGCCGGAATGATGCCGGCCGCGATGATGGCCGCGACGGCCTCGCCGCCTTTGACGACATCGTCGAAACTCGCCATGACGACTTGCGCCGTTTGCGGCTTCGGAATGAGCTTGACCGTGACTTCCGTCACGATGGCGAACATCCCCTCGCTGCCGATCATGACGGCGAGCAGATCGAGTCCGGGCGCGTCGGGCGCGAGCGAACCGAACTCGACGATGTCGCCGTCCATCGTCACGGCGCGCACGCGCAGCACGTTATGGACGGTCAAGCCGTACTTGAGACAATGCACGCCGCCCGAGTTTTCGCTGACGTTACCGCCGATCGTGCAGGCGATTTGCGACGAGGGATCGGGCGCGTAGTAAAGCCCGTACGGTGCGGCCGCCTCGGAGACGGCAAGATTGCGCACACCAGGTTGGACGGTAGCCGTGCGCGCATACGGATCGACGTCGACGATCTTCGTGAACCGCGAGAGCGAGAGCACGACGCCGTGCGCGATCGGCGTAGCGCCGCCCGACAGGCCCGTGCCTGCGCCGCGAGGTACGACGGGCACGCCGAGCCGCCGGCAAATTTGCAGCACGCGCTGCACCTGGCCCTCGGTTTCGGGCAACGCGACCGCAAGCGGCAATTGTCGATAGACGCTCAGGCCGTCGCACTCGTACGGCGCGGTGTCTTCGTCGCGATAGAGTAGGCAGTGCGCGGGCAGCGTGGCCATGAGCGCCTGCACGACTTCGCGTTGGCGCTCGGCGCGGACGTCGCTCGGCGACGAGACAACGGCTTCCATAGGCTCCCCCGTTGGCCGCTTCAGGCCGTATAAGAAAAGATCTTGCCCGGGTTCATCAGATTGCGCGGATCGAACGCATGCTTGATTGCGCGCATGGCGTCGACGGCCGCGGGGCCGTGTTCGTCGAGCAAGAAGTCCATCTTGTGCAGCCCGATGCCATGTTCGCCCGTACACGTGCCGCCCATCGCGAGCGCCCGTTGCACGACACGCCGGTTCAAGCGTTCCGCTTCCTCGAGTTCTTCTGGCTTCTCTGGGTCGATGAGCATCGCGACGTGGAAATTGCCGTCACCGACGTGGCCGACGATCGGGCAAGGCAGCGGCGACCCAAGCAAGTCTTGTTCGGTTTCGACGACGCAATCGGCCAAGCGCGAGATCGGCACGCAGACGTCGGTCGTCACGGCGCGGCAACCCGGCTTCAATTGCAGCATCGCGAAAAAGGCCGTGTGGCGCGCGTTCCATAGGCGGTTGCGCTCCTCGGGCCGCGTGGCCCAGGCAAAGCCGCTACCGCCGTGCTCGCCGGCGACGCTTTCGACGCGCTCGGCCTGCTCTTTCACGCCCGCGTCGCTGCCGTGGAATTCGAAAAAGAGCGTCGGCGATTCCGGCAAGGTGAGATTCGAATGCCGGTTGATCGCGCGAACGGCGAGCGTATCGACGAATTCGACGCGCGCAATCGGCACGCCGAGCTGAATCGTTTCGATGACGGTTCGAACGGCTTCGCCCATCGACGGGAATGCGCAGACGGCCGCCGACACGGCTTCGGGCTGCGGATAGAGCCGGACGGTGACTTCGGTGATGACGCCGAGCGTTCCTTCCGAGCCGACGAAAAGCCGCGTCAGGTCGTAGCCGGCCGACGATTTACGGGCCCGCGTGCCGGTTTTGACGACGCGCCCGTCGGCCAGCACCACGGTGAGGCCGAGTACGTTCTCGCGCATCGTGCCGTAGCGCACGGCATTCGTACCCGAGGCCCGCGTGGCCGACATGCCGCCCAAGCTCGCATCGGCACCGGGGTCGATCGGAAAGAACAGTCCGGTATCCCGTAGCGCTTCGTTAAGCGTCTTGCGCGAGACGCCGGCCTCGACGGTGGCCGTCATGTCTTCCGCCGCGATCGAGACGATCCGGTTCATGCCCGATAAGTCGATGCTGACGCCGCCTTCCACGGCAAGCAACTGTCCTTCGAGCGAGGAGCCGTTGCCGTAGGGGATGATGGGCACCTGGTAGTGTGCGCACAGCTCGACGATCGCGCGCACTTCCTCCGTGCTCTGCGCGAAGACGACGGCATCGGGCAATTGCGGATCGAATGGGGATTCGTCGCGGCCATGGTGCGCGCGCACAGCCTCCGATATGGAGACGCGTTCGCCGAATTGCGCTTGCAGCGCGGACAGCAACTCGGACGGGAACGGCCGGCGGGGGCGTACCGCGGCTGGAGGCACGGGGTGGTTCACGAATAGCGTCTCCCGGCGCGACGCGGTGATCGACGTGTCGCGCATTGGTATGTCGGTGTAGTCGAACGCAGGCGCACTTGGCGCGCGAGCAGCCTTCGGCAAGCGTGCCCCCGTTCAAAGCTTGCTTCATTCTACGCCGATCGCCGGGCCGTCAGAATTGGCCGAAAGGCTTAGCCGCATAGCCGAACGCCGGCCAAAAGCCCTTCGCCGCCCGCCTATAATGAGTCGCTTCGCCTATCGGCGTAGGGCAGCACCCATAGGCGCCGATGAGCGCCGATAACCGCCGGTACGTCGTCAACGCATAAAGGGAGTCATGACATGGGCCACCGCTTGAGCAAAATCGCAACGCGCACGGGCGACGACGGTACGACGGGTCTCGGCGACGGCAGCCGCGTGCGCAAGGACGATGCGCGCGTCGTGGCGATGGGCGAGGTCGACGAACTGAACTCGCAGATCGGCGTGTTGCTGACGGAGCCGTTACCGGCCGATGTGCATGACGCGTTGACCGCGATTCAGCACGACTTGTTCGACTTGGGCGGGGAGCTCTGCATCCCGGGCCATACCGTGATCGGCGATGCGCATTTGGCTCGGCTCGATGGATGGCTCGAGCATTACAACGCCGATTTGCCGCCGCTGAAGGAGTTCATCTTGCCGGGCGGCACACGCGCCGCCGCGCTTGCGCATGTGTGCCGCACCGTTTGCCGCCGCGCCGAGCGCGCGATCGTCACGCTCGGCGCCGCGCAGCCGCTTGCCGATGCGTCGGGCGCCGTTGCGTCGGGCGCCGGTGCGCCGCGCCGCTACGTCAATCGTTTATCCGATTTGCTGTTCGTCTTATCGCGCGTGCTGAATCGGGCCGGCGGCGGGCAAGACGTGCTGTGGCAGCCCGGGCGCCGCGCCTGATCGCGCGGGTGCAGCAGACGAGAGCGCGACAAAAGGGCAAACGCAGGGTTCCCGCGGCGTGCGCGGCATGCTGCCCTGCGACAATGTGTCGTATGGAGTGGGCGGTTTGTTAAAATGTATTCTTGATGCATCTTAACGAGGAACGCCAAAACGATGACCTCCGCCCTTACGCCCGACCAAATTTCCCGCGTCAAAGCAACCGCTCCTGTCTTCGCCGAACACGGTGCGACGATCACGAAGCACTTTTATCGCCGCATGTTTGCGAATCGCCCCGAACTGCGCAACCTGTTCAACCAGACGCATCAAGAGAGCGGCAGTCAAGCCGACGTCCTCGCGCACGCCGTCTATGCGTACGCGGCCAATATCGATAATCTCGGCGCACTCGGCTCGGCGGTCGGTCGGATCACGCATAAGCATGCAAGTCTGAACATCCGTCCCGAACACTACCCCATCGTCGGCGAAAACCTACTCGCTTCGGTCGTGGAAGTGCTCGGCGATGCTGTGGACGAAGCGACGCTCGAGGCTTGGCGAGCCGCCTACGCGCAGCTCGCACAGATCATGATCGGCGCCGAAGCGAAGCTCTACGACAACGCGGCATGGAGCGGCTATCGTCCGTTCACCGTTTCGCGCAAAGTGGTCGAAAGCGATGAGATCACGTCGTTTTACCTCACGCCGGCAGACGGCGGACCGGCCGCGGGTTTCGAGCCGGGCCAATATGTGACCGTGAAGCGGTATGTCGGCGAGCTGGGCGTCGACCAGCCTCGGCAGTACAGCTTGTCGGACGCGCCGCATGGTAAGTGGCTGCGCATCTCCGTCAAGCGCGAAAGCGGGAACGAGGCCATTCCGGCCGGCCGCCTCTCGACGCTGCTGCACGAGGGTGTGGAAGAGGGCAGCATCGTCGAGGTGACGGCGCCGATGGGCGATTTTCATCTCGATCGCACGAAATCGACGCCGGTCGTACTCGTGTCGGGCGGCGTGGGCATTACGCCGATGATGTCGATGCTCTCGACGTTGGCGGCCGAAGGCAGCGCGCGTCGCGTAGCCTTCGTGCATGCATGCCGCAACGGCAAGGTTCACGCGTTCAAGCAATGGCTCGCGCAAACCGTTCAGGCGCAACCGAACGTGTCCCGCGCGGTGTTTTACGAAGAAGTGGGGCCGGCCGATAAGCAAGGCGTCGATTACGACTTCGAAGGCCGGATCGATTTCTCGCGCATCGCCGAGCAAGCCGTCTTGCCCGATGCCGACTACTATCTGTGCGGGCCGATGGCCTTTATGGAAGTGCAGCGCGATGCGCTCGTGGCGCTCGGCGTCGATCCGGCGCGGATCCACAGCGAAGTGTTCGGATCGGGCGCGCTGGCCTGATTGATCTAGCCTAAGCGGCAAACGGGCCGCCCAGTTTCGGGAGCGAACGCTCTCGAAGCCGGGCGGCCCGCTTCATTGGTGCGGTCTGCGCCCATCGGGCGCAGACCGCGCATACCTCGATCGTTCAGTTGCCGCTACCGCGCGCAATGCGCCGCTGCTTGACGCTTTCGGCGAGCCCTTCCAATACCGCGACGCTTTCGTCCCAGCCGATGCAGGCGTCGGTGATGCTTTGGCCGTACGTCAGCGTGCAGTCCGGCTGCAAATCTTGCCGGCCGGCCACGAGATGCGATTCCACCATGACGCCGACGATGCGTTCGTCGCCGGCGGCCACTTGCCGGCCGATGTCGGCGCACACGGGAATCTGGTTCTCGTGCTTCTTCGAGCTGTTGGCGTGGCTCGCGTCGATCATCAGGCGCGCCGCCAGTCCGGCGCGGCCGATGTCGGCGCATGCCGCATCGACGCTGGCCGCATCGTAGTTCGGCGTCTTGCCGCCGCGCAGGATCACGTGACAGTCTTCGTTGCCTGCCGTCGAGACGATGGCGGAGTGGCCGCCCTTCGTCACCGAGAGGAAGTGGTGCGGCTGCGACGCGGCCTTGATCGCATCGACGGCGATCTTGACGTTGCCGTCGGTACCGTTCTTGAAGCCCACCGGGCACGAGAGCCCCGAGGCCAATTCCCGATGCACTTGCGATTCGGTGGTACGTGCGCCGATCGCGCCCCACGACACCAGATCGGCGATGTATTGCGGGCTGATCATGTCGAGGTATTCGGTGCCCGCGGGCAGGCCCAGTTCGTTGATACCGACGAGCAATTCGCGCGCGGCGCGTAGACCGTCGTTGATCTTGAAGCTGTTGTCGAGATACGGGTCGTTGATGAGGCCCTTCCAGCCCACGGTCGTACGCGGCTTTTCGAAGTAGACGCGCATGACGATCTCGAGCTCGCCGGCGAAGCGCTTGCGCTCTTGCACGAGCCGGCTCGCATACTCGAGCGCAGCCTTCGGATCATGAATCGAACACGGCCCGATGATGACGATGAGTCGATCGTCCATGCCGTGCAGGATCCGATGCAGTGCGCGGCGCGTGCCGTAGATGAGGTCGGAGACCGCTTCCGTGCAGGCGAACTCGCGAATCAAGTGCGCAGGCGGCGTCAGCTCTTTCAGCTCGCGGATACGGACGTCATCGGTATTGTGCGGGGGCATGTTGTACTTCTCCTCATCGGGTTCGGGGCTCGCCTACGATCGACCTGCCGAGGCGAAAAAAAACCGCCAGGTTCGCTGGCGGTTTTTCGGGAATTCGGGTTTGCGTAACGCGCTAACACCCCTCTCGATCCGCCAGCGGACTGAGATGCCAAAAGAAGTAAAAGTGAAAATGAAACTTCGGCGACATGGCAGGGGTGAGGCTCGTAAAAAAGGTGCGTTTCACTTTATACGCCCGTTAGGCGCGGTCGGCAACCCGTGACGGCAAACAATGCGGATATTCCGCGTCAAACGGCGTGGCGATGCAAAATGCGTGCATGGCCATGTCATTCAGACCGTGCCGCCTACCGTCAAATTGTCGATACGCAGCGTCGGTTGGCCCACGCCGACGGGCACGCTTTGGCCTTCCTTGCCGCAGACGCCCACGCCCGTATCGAGCGCCATGTCGTTGCCGATCATGCTGACGTACTTGAGCGACTCGGGGCCGCTGCCGATCAGCGTCGCGCCCTTGACCGGGTAGGTGACCTTGCCGTTTTCGATCATGTACGCCTCAGACGCCGAGAACACGAACTTGCCGTTCGTGATGTCGACTTGGCCGCCGCCGAAGTTGACGGCGTAAAGGCCGTGCTTGACCGACTCGATGATCTCTTGAGGGGCCTTGTCGCCGGCAAGCATGTACGTGTTCGTCATGCGCGGCATCGGCAGCGCGGCGTACGATTCGCGCCGGGCGTTGCCCGTCACCGGCATCTTCATGAGCCGTGCGTTCAGCGTATCTTGGATATAGCCTTTGAGCACGCCGTCCTCGATCAGCGTCGTGCATTGGGTCGGGTTGCCTTCGTCGTCGATGTTCAGCGAGCCGCGGCGGTTCGGCAACGTGCCGTCGTCCACGACCGTGACGCCCTTGGCCGCGACGCGTTCGCCGATGCGGCCGGCGAAGGCTGACGATCCCTTGCGGTTGAAATCGCCCTCGAGCCCATGGCCGATCGCTTCGTGCAGCAAGACGCCGGGCCAGCCCGGGCCGAGCACGACCGTCATCGCACCGGCCGGCGCCGGGCGAGCCTCGAGGTTCACGAGCGCAGCCTTGACGGCGTCGTCGACGTAACGAGCGAGGATGTCGTCGGTGAAGTAGCCGTAATCGAACCGCCCGCCGCCGCCGCCGCTACCGATTTCGCGCCGGCCGTCTTGCTCGGCGATCACCGTCACCGATACGCGGACGAGCGGGCGCACATCGGCCGCGAGCGCGCCGTCGCTCCGGGCGACGAGGACGACGTCGTATTCGCCCGCAAGGCCGGCCATCACCTGCGTGATGCGTGTGTCGCGGCTGCGCGCCATTTGTTCGATGCGCTCGAGCAACTTGACCTTTTCGGTGGCGTCGAGCGAGGCGAGCGGATCGGCCGCCAAATAGAGGTCGCGTCCCGCCACGCCCTTGAGCGCGCTGGCCACCTTGATCTTCTGTTTGCCGCCGCCCGCCTTTGCGATCGAGCGCGTCGCGTGTGCGGCTTGCGTCAGCGCTTCGACCGAGAGGTCGTCGGAGTAGGCGAAGGCCGTGCGGTCGCCGGCGACGGCGCGCACGCCGACACCCTTGTCGATGCTGAAGCTGCCCGACTTGACGATGCCTTCCTCGAGGCTCCAGGCTTCGCTGCGGGTCGCTTGGAAGTACAAGTCGGCGTAATCGACTCGGTGCGTGAAAATATCGGCGAGCGTGCGCGTGAGGCGCGCTTCGTCGAGGCCGTAGGGCGTCAAGAGGACGTCCTTCGCGGTCGCGAGATTGCGAATACCGGGTTCGATCAGGTTCATGCGGTCGTTTCGATACGAAAAAGGTTAAGCAAGCACGCGGTGGCGCCAAGCGGGGAGGCTGCGCCTCACTTCGTCGATGCGCGCGCGGTCGATGTCGCCGGCGACGACGCCCGCGCCCTCGTCGAGCACGGCCACGACTTCGCCCCAAGGGTCGATCAACATACTGTGGCCCCAGGTACGGCGGCCGTTTTCATGCGTGCCGCCCTGAGCCGCGGCAAGCACGTAGCACTGATTCTCGACGGCGCGTGCGCGTAGCAGCATCTCCCAATGCGCGCGACCCGTCGTATAGGTGAAGGCCGAAGGCACGACGATCAGCGCGCAATCGCCCATGCGCCGGTACAACTCCGGAAAGCGCAGATCGTAGCAGACGGACAGGCCGACACGCCCGAACGGCGCGTCGAACGTGCAAACCTCGCTGCCGGGGCGAATCGTGCGTGCCTCGTCGAACGATTCGGCGCCCTTCTCGAAATTGAATAGGTGGATCTTGTCGTAGCGCGCTTTGCATGCGCCGCTCGGATCGAACACGAGCGTGGTGTTGAGCACGCGCGCGGTATCGAGCGGATCGGTTACGGTCAGCGGCAGCGTGCCGCCGATCACCCAGATGCCGTGGCGGCGCGCGCTATCGGCCAAAAAACGCTGAATGGGACCGTCGCCGTACGATTCGCGCACCGTGAGCTTGTCGGCGTCCTTATACCCCATGAAACAGAAGTACTCGGGGAGCAAAACGAGCCCGGCGCCGCCGGCCGCCGCTTGCGCGATCAGGCGCTCGGCGTCTTCGAGATTGCGTTCGCGCTCGGGCGTGCTGACCATTTGGAGCGCGGCGACGCGAAACGGTGTCGTATGGACGGGGCGATCGCTCATGAATTCGATATCGGGTACTGCCGAGGGTCGTGGGCGCAGCGTGCTGCCGAGCGCTTGGCCCAGCGTGGGCACGCTACTTGTCCGTTGCCTCGGTCGGAGCAGTCATCTTACCCCGATCGGACGTGACCCGCTCGACGAGCGGGTGCGACCACGATCCCGTGACCGAATAGTCGTGCGCGAACGCATGCGAGATCGATTGCGAGAGCGCGACGTTCGCCACGAGCGCGCCGAGGCCGAGCAGGGGATTGACGACGGTCGCGGCGATCACGGCCGAGCCCGCCGACAACGTCGGCGTAATCGCCACGCGTAGATCCTGCGTCTCTTGCGCAAGATCGACCGTGCCCGACAAATCGGCGCGCATCGGCGCCGTCACGACATGGAAATCGTCGGTGCGCGCGATGCCGTTGCGCACGTGGGCCGTGGCCGTGACGCTCTTGAAGGGCAGCCCTTCGCCGATGACGTCGCGGAAGTTCAACGCAAGCACGCGCGTGATGCTTTGCAAACTCAACACGCCGAGCAGCTTGGCCACGGCCGGATCGACCTTCAGGATCTGGCCGTGATGGAGGTCTATCGCCACGTTGCCGTCGAGCGTCGGATAGTCGATAGCGGTCGGGCCGCCGCGCCATACCGCTTTGCCCGTCAGCGAGCCCGATCCGGCTTTCACCGTGCGCGGCAGGCCGAAGCGATCGAGGAGCGCGCCGGCATCCGCGACGTCGAGCTTGAAATCGACGATCGTGCGGCGCGGCGTATCCGCGTCGACGCTGTTGCCGAGCCGGCGCGAGCTGCGCCAATTGGCCGTCGCGACGAGATGAGCGGCCGGGTTCGAGATGTCCAGCCTATCGACCTGCCACACCGGTACGCCGTCTTCCTCGAAGTTGCGCGCGTTGACGGCGAGCCGGCCGATGGAGTGACCGCGCATCGTCAAATCGTCGATGACGAGATCGATCGCCGGCATCGGCTCGTTCGCGCTCGGCGCGAGCTGGCCGAGCAGGTCGTGGCCGACCGCGACCGGGATCGAGGCTTTGCTGAGCCGGGCGCGCAACTGGCCGCCCGCCGTATCGGCCTCGCCGGGATGCCAAAAGACGTTGCCGGCCACCTCGTCCGAGGCGAGATCGGCTTGCCAATCCGAGGCGGCATGCGTCGCGTCGATAGCGACGTTCGACCATTGGCGGTTCATGAGCTTGAGCGTCTTGAAGCGTGCCGCGATACGTGTCGGCAAGAACTGCGCGGCGTGCGACGGTGCGTTCGACGCCGGGCGCGGCTGCCCGCGCTCGCCCGTCGCCGCGGCGGGCGCTTGGTGCAGTTCGCGGGCGAATGCGCGCCAGGCGTCGGCGTCGAACGTGTCGCCGGTCAGCACCGCGCTGACGCCTTGCGGCGGTAGGGCGATGGGTTCGTTCAACGCGATCGCGCCGCTCGTCACCGAGATCGCCGATTTCCCCGCGGTGGGGGTGCCCCGTTCGACCATGTAGGCGGCGCGAACCGGCCCGAGTTGCAGGTCTGCGCGTGCGCGAATCTCTTCGTCCGATCCCTGCGCGGGGCCGAGCGGTTTGACTTCGAGCGAGAACGGCATCGGCGTGCCGAGCGGCTTGCCGAGCGGGGCGGGCAAGTCCAAGGCGAGGCCGCTCAGATCCGATGTCGCCGAGACCGTCGGCAACCCGCCCGTGTGGCCGCGTACGGCGATCGAGTAGGGCGCCGCGCCGTACGTATGGGCGAGCAGTTTCGCGGCGGGGCCTTCGAGATCCAATTGACGAGCACTGTCGGCTGCGATTCGGCCCGCGACGTCGAACGCATATTGGCCGTTCTCTTGCAGGGCTCCGCTGGCACGCACGTCGCCGCCGAGCCAGCGTCCCGCGACGTGCTCAAGCGAAAGCGAGTTTTTCGTGAAGCGCACCTGGCCTTTGATATTTTCGAGCGGCGGAAACTGCGGGGCGGACAAGGTATCGCCATCCAACGTCACCGCGCCCGTCACCCCGACGTGCGGCTCGTGGGTGCGGGGAACCGTCAGCGTGAGCGCGAGCCCGGCTGCGCCGCTTGCGCGTACTTTCTCGCCCGCATGCCCCGACATACCGGCAAGCGCGCTGTTGTTCACGTAGTCGAGCAGGTCGGCGAGCGGGCCGTGCGCTTGTCCGGCGATGACGAGGTCCGACGCATGGCTGCCGAGATCGTCGATACGGCCGGCAACGCTCGTGATCGCCGCGCGCTTGTAATGCGCACGCGCGATGTCGAAGCGCAGTTTGTTTTCCTTCAGCGTGAATACGCCGTCGATGCCGTCGATCGCGGGCCAGATATCGGGCGTGCCGTTTTTCAGCGTCTTGGGCGGGTAGGGCGAGGGATCGAACTTGCCGCCCGTGAACGGCGCGACGATGCGGAAGACGCCGGCCTGCGGTTCGCGCGAATACGGAAACTTGTCGAGGCTGCCATGCACTTCGATCGTGGCCTCGCGCGCCGTGCCCGCTTGCAGACCGTGCCCGAGGTAATGGCGCAGATGTTCGCCGATGCTCGTGGGCAGATAGCGCGGGATCGTCGGCACTTTCGCCCGGGCGATCGTCGCTTTCAGATCGAGTTGGCCTCGCCCGTGCCCCGGATTCGTATAAGTTGCCGCGACCGAGCCGGCCGTGTCCGGATTATCGACGCTGAGCTCGGGCACCGATACCGAAAACGACTTGTGCGCCTCGCCGGGCGCGCGCGTGGGACTGACGGTCCAATTTCCGCGCATGCGAAGCCGGTCGAACTTCAGCCGCGGATCGTCGAATTCCCCGGGAACCGTGACGGCGGCGTTAACGGTATCGAGCGCGATCGTGCCTTGTCGCTCGTCCGCATCGATATTGCCCCACAGATTTTCGAACCCGGGCAGGCCGGCTCGCGGGTGACCGGCCGCCGATAAGCCCGGCGGCGGCTCCTGCGCGGCGAAGCTTAAGCCTTGCAAGTCGGCCTTAAAGCGATAGTGGACGACGGGCGCGGTACCGGCGACGCGCTCTTCGCTGGCGGCGAGCGCATCGGCGGGGCGAGCGCGTTCGACCGCGATCGTGTAATTCGCGACCATGCCGCGCGGATCGAAGCGGACGAGTTCGTCGAGGAATCGGCGCGGTACCGGCAAGGCGCGCGTAAATTGAGCGAGTACGCCTAGGTCGACCCGATCGCCCGATACGCTCATCAATTGACCATGCTCGACCGTCGGTACGCGATAGTGCCCCGTGAGCGTGGTCAAATCCAGCGTGCGCGACACGGGCGTGCCGTCCGGCAGCGGCGGCTGTGCGAGTTCGGCCACGAGATCGGTCAACCGGATGCGGTAGTCGCGCTGCGCCTCGATTTGCACGGCCCAGCCGAATCGGGCGACGGGCATATCGAGTTTCGGTTGCGTCGGGCGTACGCGTAGCGCGATATCGGCTCCCTCCAAGCGGCCATGCGCCGAGCGGATGTGCCCGCCCGAGAAGCGCGCCCAGATTGCGTTGTCGACGCTGCCGCCGTAGGCTGCGATCGGCAATTTCACATAGCGGCCGAGCATCGCCAATTCGACGGGACCGGTGGACAGATACGCCTGGCCGGTCCAATTCTGGGGTTTGCCGACGGACTCGAGCGGCGTATGACGAAAGCGCGCCCGGAAGTCGAGCGGGCCCTTGAGCAGTGTGCCCTCGGCCGGCGCTTGCAGGGCGACCCGGTGCACATAGCCCGCGTTCAGGATTGCAAGGCGTACGTCGTGCAGCGCCAGCTCCGGTGCGTTGCGCTGTGCGTCGCGCCAGCGCAGCGTGCCGCCGCGCAAGACGATCGCTTGTTGCGACAGCAGCCAGGTCGAGAATGTATCGTTGCCCGTGTGCGTCGTGGGCACTTGCACGGCGCCGACCCAAAGCGTGCCGTCGGCTTCTCGCGCGGCCAGCACGTCCGGCCGGTCGATCACGAGGCTCGCCAGCACCGGTTTTCCGGTCAGCAGCGAACGCCACGAGAGCGTGGCGGTGGCATGCGGCACCGACAGCGCGCTCGCTCCCCGACGATCGCGAATGACGAGGCCGGTCACGTCGATTCCCGGTTCGAACCCGGCCCAATAGGGCGCCAGCTTGGCGATTCGGAGGTCCGCATGCAGGCGCTGGGCGACGAGCGCTTCGATGCGCGGACGAAAATCGTCGATGCGGGGCAGCACGATATAGCGCAGCCCGAGAAATAGGGCGGCAACTATGAAGTAGACGAGAAAAGCGACGGCCAGGGCGAACTTCAGAATGCGGCGAAGCCGTCGATGTTCATGATGCGCTGGTCCGGCAACGGCGGCTTCGGCGGATTCCTTGCTGTCGGACATACTGCGGCGGCGAATCGGGGATGTGGTAGTTTGGCGTCTCGGACGACGAAATGTATCACAGCGGCCGCCCGTCCCCGCGCGCGAGAACGTACGCCGCCCGCAATACTCGCAGCCGATTCGCGGCTGACGGCATTGCGTTGCAGCAAGCCACTTTAACGCGCGGCTGCCGCTACCGTTGCAACAAGCGAGCCACGCCTATCCATGACTGCCGCCGCACTGCTGAGTTCCGCCTATTCTACGTATGCCGCCCGCGCGATCGCCGCGCGTCCCGAGTTGGCGGACCGCATCGCCGCCTGGGCCGAGGCGCCGATCACGCGAGAGCGAATCGATTCGCGGCTGCGCGAACTCATCGCCGAACGCCGCCAGGCGGCCGGTGCGGCGCACGGCGCGCCGATCGGGGAAGAGGCGCTGGGGAGCGCCTTGCGCCGCTTACGGACGGAAGTCTTTTGCGCGGTGATGGAGCGCGATCTGGCCGGGCAAGCCGATGTCGCCGAAGTGACGGCCACCATGACCGATTTGGCCGAGGCCGCGATCCAGCGTGCCATCGACGTCCTCTCGCACGAATTGGAAGCGCTTTACGGCGAGCCGCGCGCGGCGGACGGCAATCGCCTGACGCTGGGCGTGGTCGGGATGGGCAAGCTGGGCGGCCGGGAGCTCAACGTCTCGTCGGACATCGATCTCATCTTCGTCTACGAGGATGACGGCGAAACCGCCGGCGGTAGCCGCGCAGCGATCTCGACGCAGGAATTCTTTACACGCCTCGGTCGCCGGTTGATCGGCGCATTGGCCGAAACGACGGCGGACGGGTACGTGTTCCGTGTCGATATGCGGTTGCGCCCGAACGGCGATTCGGGGCCGCTCGTTTGCAGCCTGGGCATGTTGGAAGAATACTTCTACGTGCAAGGGCGCGAATGGGAGCGCTACGCCTGGATCAAGGGGCGGCTCGTATCGGAGCAGGACAGCGACGCGGCCCGGCGTCTGTCGCAGCAGCTCGAGGCCCTCGTCAAACCATTCGTCTACCGGCGTTATCTCGACTTCGGCGTCATCGGTGCGATCCGTTCTCTGCATCGGCAGATCCGCGAAGAGGCGCAGCGCCGCGCCACGATGCGCCCCGACAAGGCGGACGACATCAAGCTCGGCCGAGGCGGCATCCGCGAGATCGAATTCAGCGCGCAAGTATTTCAATTGATTCGCGGCGGCCAAGATTCCGGCTTTCGGATCCGGCCGACGCTGGCCGTGCTCCGGCACGCCGCCGCGCGCGGCCTGATCGCGCCGTCGGTCTGCGCCGAATTGTCGAACGCCTATCGGTTCCTGCGCGAACTCGAGCACCGGCTGCAATATCGTCACGATGCCCAGACCCATGCGCTGCCCGTCGATGCCGAGGAGCGCGCGCGACTTGCCGAGACGATGGGGTTTGCCGATTTCGCCGCGATGGCGGCCGTGCTGGACGGCCATCGCGAGCGCGTCGAGGCGCAATTCGATCAGATCTTCGCGGACAAGGCCGGCGCGCACGCGCAGGGTTCGGAAAGCGGCGGCGCGCAAGCCGTGCGTGCCGGCGAGCTCTGGGACTGCGTGCTCGAAGACGAAGCGGCCGATGAACAAACGATCGCGCGCCTGAGCGCGGCCGGTTTCGACGATCCGCAGCAAGTCCATGCGCGTCTAAGTGCCGTGCGCCGTTCGGCGCGCTACCAGGGGCTTCCGGAGCGCAACCGCGAACGGTTCGACACGATTGCGGCACGCGCGCTCGATGCCGTCGCGGCGATGGAGCCGCGGCCCAAGCGTGCGCCGACGCTCGCACGCATGATCGATCTGCTCGAAGCCGTGGGCCGCCGCGGCGCTTACCTCGCGCTGCTCAACGAGTATCCGGCGGCGCTCGAGCGTGTGCTCGACGTGCTGGCCGAGTCGCGCTGGGCTGCCGGCTATTTGATTCGGCACCCCCAGTTGCTCGACGAATTGCTCGACGACGAAGCGATCGGCAGTCCCTTCGACTGGCCCGAATTCAAGGCATCGCTGCGTTCGCGGCTCGCGGCGGCGGACGGGGTGGAGCAGCAGATGGACTTGCTGCGCCATGCGCATCAGGCCGAGGTCTTTCGCATCTTGCTGATCGACCTCGCGGGCCGCCTGACGGTGGAGCAGGTTAGCGATCGTTTGTCGGAGCTGGCCGATTCGGTCCTCGACGTGACGCTCGAAGCCGTTTGGCAGCAGTTGCCGAAGCGACACCGCGAGGTGCCGCGCGTGGCGATCATCGCTTACGGCAAATTGGGCGGCAAGGAACTGGGTTACGCGTCCGATCTCGACCTGATCTTTCTTTACGACGATCCGGACGATGCGGCGGCCGATATTTACTCGACGTTCACGCGCCGGCTCATTACGTGGCTGACCACGGCGACGGGCGCCGGCACGCTCTTCGATATCGACTTGCGGCTTCGCCCGAACGGCGAATCGGGGCTGCTCATCACGGACCTCGGGGCGTTTCGGCGCTATCAGTTGCGAGAAGGCGACGCCGCCAACACGGCTTGGGTCTGGGAGCATCAGGCGCTGACCCGTGCGCGGTTTTGCGCGGGCGATGCACAGATCGGCCAAGCGTTCGAGGAGATTCGTCAGTGCGTGCTCACGACGCCGCGCGAGAGCGGGCCGCTCGCGGCGGAAATCGTGGCGATGCGCGAGCGCGTCGCGGCGGGTCATCCGAACCGAGGCGAGCTGTTCGACGTCAAGCACGATCGCGGCGGCATGGTCGATATCGAGTTCGTCGTTCAGTACTGGGTGCTGCTGCATGCCGCGCACGATCCCGAGCTCATCCGCAACACGGGCAACATCGCGCTATTGCGCGAGGTGGCGCGCTTCGGACTCATGAGCGCCGACGAAGCGGAGGCGGTCGGCGCCGCCTACCGCACGTATCGCAAGCTCCAGCACCAGTTGCGGCTCGACGGTATGGAAAAGGCGTGCGTGCCGCACGAGCGCGTCGCGCAGGAGCGAGAGACGGTGCTCACGCTCTGGCGGCGCGTGTTCGGTTAGATGCGAGGTGGCGAGGTTGCCTGGGGCGGCCGCGACGATGCGGTCCGCTCGCTAGGCGGCGAGCATTTCCTTGGCATGCCGGCGCGTCGTCGCGGTGATCTCTAACCCGCCGAGCATACGCGCCACTTCCTCGATGCGGCTCGCGTGATCGAGCGAGACGACGGTCGAGAGCGTCGTGCCGCCCGATGCCGCGGCCTTCGCCACTTGGAAGTGGTGGTCGCCGCGCGCGGCGACTTGGGGCAAGTGCGTCACGCACAAGACTTGCCGGTCGCGCCCGAGTTGATGCAGCAAGCGGCCGACGACTTCCGCCACGCCGCCGCCGATACCCGTATCGACTTCATCGAAAATCAGCGTGGGCGTGAGGCTGGCGGCACTGGCGATGACGGCCAGCGCGAGGCTAATCCGCGCCAGTTCGCCCCCGGAGGCGACTTTGGCCAGCGGCCGCAGCGGCACCCCGGCATGGCCGGCCACGCGAAACTCGACCTGTTCCAGACCGTGCGCGCCGCCCTCGGCGAGCGGCACGAGCGCCACTTCGAAGCTCCCGCCGGCCATGGACAGTTCCTGCATGCCCGTCGTGACAGCGGCGCCGAGCGCTTTCGCTGCCTTGGCCCGCGCTTTCGACAACTGCTTGGCCTCGGTCATATAGGCCTGGCGCGCTTTTTCGACGGCAGCCGTCAGCGCATCGAGATCGGCGGCCGCGTCGAGCGCCGCGAGCTGAGCACGACGCGCTTCATGTTCCTGCGGCAGCGTTTCGGGTTGCAGGCGGAATTTCCGGGCGAGCGAATGCAGCGCGTCGAGCCGATGCTCGACTTGCGCCAGCCGATCGGGATCGAGTTCCAGACGCTGCGCATAGTGCGTCAGCGAGTAGGCGCCCTCGCGCAACTGGATTTCGGCCGGCTCGAGCGCGGCGAGCGCATCGCCGAGTTCCGGATCGATGTCGGCCAGATCGCGGAGCTTCGAAATGATCGAGCCGAGTTGGCCGATCATCGCGTCGTCGGCTTCGGATAGGGCGTCGAGCGCGCCGCGTACACCTTCGATGAGATTGGCCGAATGGGCGAGCCGCCGATGCTCGTTGCTGATTTCTTCCCACTCGCCCGGCTGCGGCGCGAGCTTGTCGAGTTCGGTGAGCTGCCAGGCCAGCCGTTCTCGTTCGAGCTGTAGTTCGCGATCGCGCGATGTGGCGAGTTCGAGCGCTTGCTGCGCGTCGCGCCAGGCGCGATGGGCGCGTCCCACGGCGGCTGCGATCGTGGTCAGCCCGGAATGCGTATCGAATAGGGTGCGCTGCGCGTCGGGCCGCATGAGCAATTGATGCGCATGCTGCCCGTGAATGTCGACGAGCATCTCGCCCACCTCGCGCAACTGAGTGAGCGTGGCCGGCGTGCCGTTGATGAAGGCGCGCGAGCGCCCGCCCGCGTCGACGACGCGGCGCAGCAACACGCGGCTCTCGCCCGAGGATTCTTCGCCGCCGAGCGCATGTTCGTCGAGCCATTGGGCCACGTGCGCGCCGGCGTCGAATTCGGCGGTGAGGTCGGCGCGCGTCGCGCCGGTGCGAACGACGTCGGCATCGGCGCGGGCACCGAGCGTAAGGGCGAGCGCATCGATAAGTATCGATTTGCCTGCGCCGGTTTCGCCGGAAAAGACGGTGAAACCGCGGTCGAATTCGAGGTCGAGCGCGGCGACGATGACGAAGTCGCGTATCGAGAGGTGGCGGAGCATGGGTGTCGTATTAACGGCGTGTCTTGCGGAGCCGGCAAGAAGGGCGGCGGTCCGGGTTACGGGACCTGGGCATCGCCCTGCTCGTCCGAAGGGTGCTCGTTCCAGTGGAGCTTTTGCCGCAACGTCGCATAGTAGCTGTAGCCGACCGGATGCAGGAAGGGCACTGTGTGCCGCGAGCGACGCACCTCGATCGTGTCGTTCAGCTTGACCGCGGTGAACGACTGCATGTCGAAGTTGACGTTCACGTCGCGCCCGCCAATGATTTGAATGCTGACGTTGGAGTTGTCGGGCAGCACGATCGGGCGGTTCGACAGTGCGTGCGGGGCGATCGGCACGAGCACGACGCCTTGCAGTTGCGGATGCAAAATCGGTCCCTGCGACGAAAGCGCATAGGCGGTCGAGCCTGTCGGCGTCGCCACGATGAGCCCATCCGAGCGCTGGATGTACATGAAGCGCCCGTCGACCGACACGCGCAACTCCGCCATCCCCGAAAAGCCGCTCCGGTTCACGACGACGTCGTTGAACGCGAGCGCATGGTAGATCGGCTCGCCCTCGCGGACGATGCGCGCCTCGAGCAGCGTGCGCTCCTCGCGCTCGAAACTGCCTGCCAGCATTTGGGAGACGCGCTGGCTCATCTCGGAGATCGGAATGTCGGTGATGAAGCCGAGCCGGCCTTGGTTCACCCCGATGAGCGGCGTGCGGTACGGCGCGAGTTGCCGGCCGATGCCGAGCATCGTCCCGTCGCCGCCCAGCACGACGGCGACGTCGGCGCGCGCGCCGATCTCGGCGGGCGTCAGCGCGGGATAGCCGGTCACGCCGATGTCGCGGGCGGTCTCGGCTTCGAACACGACTTGAAAGCCGCGTTTCTCGATGCAGGCGGCGAGCGCCGTCAGCGGCTCGCCGATGCCTGGCGTGTTGCTGCGCCCCACGAGCGCCACAGTCTTGAACTGGCTGCCAATTTCCATGCCGGCATTACACCATAGGTGGGTGTCGAAAAGAACCGTCGTCGTGGTTTGCCCTCGATGGAGACCCACGTCCACACCGTCCCGCTCCGGCGATTTGTCGCTAGAATGACGGTGTCCCGATAAGACGCCGGCGGCCAGGCGCGCCCGCCGCCGGTATCGCGTCGCTTGCGCCCGGCCTGCCCGTCAATGCCGTGCGCCCGCGAACGATCGAGCGCCGTCACGCGCTCCCGGGGGGCACGTTGTTTGGCTAAAATTTTGCGTCATGCTAGAACCCCGCGCACAAACTCTCCTCAAAACGCTGATCGAGCGCTATATCGCCGAAGGCCAGCCCGTCGGCTCGCGCACGCTGTCGCGTTATTCGGGGCTCGAGCTGAGCCCCGCGACGATCCGCAATGTCATGTCGGACCTCGAGGAGCTGGGGTTGGTCGCGAGCCCTCACACGTCGGCCGGCCGGATTCCGACGCCGCGCGGCTACCGGCTGTTCGTCGACACGATGCTGACCGTCGAGCCGATCCAAGACGACGAGGCCGTCGAACGCGCGGTGCGCAAGACGTTGAAGCCGGGCGAGCCGCAGAAGGTCGTGGCCGCCGCGGCGAGCGTCCTGTCCAACCTGTCGCAGTTCGCGGGCGTCGTGATGACGCCGCGCCGCAGCCACGTCTTCAAACAGATCGAGTTCATGCGCCTGTCGGACAAGCGCATTTTGCTCATCGTCGTCACGCCTGAAGGGGACGTTCAAAACCGGATGATGGCGACTCAGCGCGACTATTCGCCGTCGCAGCTCATCGAGGCGTCGAACTACATCAATGCGCATTTCGGTGGGCTCTCGTTCGACGAAGTGCGCCGGCGGCTGCGCGAGGAAATCGACCAGTTGCGCGGCGACATGACGGCGCTCATGCATGCGGCGGTCACCGCCAGCACGGAGGAGAGCGACGAAAGCGAGACCGTCCTGATTTCGGGCGAGCGCAACTTGCTCGAAGTGGCCGACCTCTCGTCCGACATGGCGCGTCTGCGCAAGCTGTTCGACGTTTTCGATCAAAAAACGAGCCTCCTTCAATTGCTCGACGTATCGAGCCACGCCCAAGGCGTGCAGATTTTCATCGGCGGCGAATCGACGCTCGTGCCGATCGAGCAAATGAGCGTGGTGACGGCACCCTACGAGGTCAACGGCAAGATCGTCGGCACGCTCGGGGTGATCGGACCGACTCGAATGGCCTACAACCGCGTGATTCCGATCGTCGATATCACCGCACGCCTGCTTTCCACCGCCCTGAGTCAGCCGTAGCTCGACCGTAGTGCGGCCGGGCCCGCCCCGTCCTTAGCCCCGGGTCATGGCGCATCGTGCACCGGTTGCCGGCCGCGCGCCATTGACCGGACGGCCGAGCCGACCGCGCCGAGGGCCCCCGCTATAATGACGCTCACGTCAACCTAAGCGGCGCAGGCCCTGTGCCTCGCTGATGCCTCGCCTTCGGGCACATCCTATTGCTCATGCGTTTCGATCTCGAGTTGCCGTCGCAGCCTGCCGCCTCGCATCGCGTCGCGGTGCTGCTGATCAACCTCGGCACGCCCGACGCGCCGACGCCGCGCGCCGTGCGCCGTTACCTGGCCCAGTTCTTGTCCGATCCGCGCGTCGTCGAAATTCCGGCGCTGGTCTGGCAGCCGCTCTTGCGCGGCCTGATCTTGCCGCTGCGCGGCCGCACGTCGGCGAAAAAATACGCCTCGGTCTGGATGCCGGAAGGCTCGCCGCTGCGCGTGCATACCGAAAAGCAGGTGGAGGCGCTGCGTCAGTTGCTGCATGCGAACGGCTACCGGGTGCTCGTCGATTACGCGATGCGCTACGGCACGCCCAGTATCGGCGCCATGCTGGGGCAATTGAAACTCGCGGGCGCCGAGCGCGTGCTGTTGATGCCGATGTATCCGCAGTACTCGTCTTCGACGACGGCAACGGCGTTCGACGATGCCTTTGCCGCGCTTGCCCGGATGCGCAACCAGCTCGAAGTGCGCACGGTGCGCCACTATGCAGACCACCCTGCCTATATTGCCGCGCTTGCCGAGCAAGTACGGCGGTACTGGGCGTCGCATGGCCAGCCCGATTTTGCGGCCGGCGACAGGCTCGTGCTCAGTTTCCATGGCGTACCGAAGCGAACGCTCGATCTCGGCGATCCTTACCACGATCAGTGCCGCACGACGGCCGGGCTATTGATGGCGACGCTTGGGCTCACGCCGACCGAATGTCTGGTGACGTTTCAGTCGCGTTTCGGCCGCGCCGAGTGGCTCCAGCCCTATACGGCTCCCACGCTGCGCGAACTCGGCGCCGCGGGCGTGCGCCGCGCGGACGTTTTTTGCCCCGGGTTCACGGCGGATTGCCTCGAAACGATCGAGGAGATCGGTCTCGAGGTGCGCGATGAGTTCCTGCACGCAGGCGGGAAGGAATTTCATCGGATCGCTTGCTTGAACGCAGCGCAAGCCTGGATCGGGGCACTCGGCGAAATCGTCGCTCAGCAGTTGCAAGGCTGGCCCGTCCTCGAAGGCGTGCCGGTAGGCGCGGCGGTATGAGCAGCGGCATGAGCGGACGGATCGGAGGACGACGGCTCGCGGCTCGTTCGGGCTCCGGCTCCGGCCTTATTCCGGGCAGGGTCGTTGCGTGCTTCGATGCTCGAGCCCGTGCTTCTTTGTTTTCCTTGGCATCGCTCAGATGAACTACAAGATTTCGACTGAACCCGGGGCGCGCATGCGCATCGACAAATGGCTCTGGGCCTCGCGGTTTTTCAAAACGCGGTCGCTCGCGGCTGACGCCGTCGAAAAAGGGCGCGTGCGCATCGGCGGCGCGAGCGTGAAACCGGCGAAGGAGGTGCGCGTGGGCGACTTAGTCACGATCGAGATCGAGCGGATCGTGTGGGAGATTCAGGTGCTGGGCGTGTGCGAGGTGCGCGGGCCGGCGAGCGTCGCGCAGACGCTTTATGCCGAAACGGCCGATAGCCGCGCCAAGCGCGAGGTGGAAGCGGAGCGCCGCCGGACTTACCGCGAACCCGCGGCCGGGCTGCAAGGACGGCCGACCAAGCGCGACCGGCGCGTCATCGACAAGCTTTCGGGTGGGGAGTAAACAGCGAATCCATGGCCGCGTGGGCGCCGCCGTATTCCGTCGTGCAATCGGTCACTGCGCCGGACAAGCAGATGGTCGTGGTTCCCGCGACGAGTACCAGTGCGACCACGGCGATGGCAAAGGTCAGTTTCACGGTACTCCCTCGCGCGGAGAAAGGCGATACGGACGTAAGCGTCGGATGGGCGATGCGGCAGCGCTCGGTCGCCCGGCCTCGCCGGACGCGAAACGCATGAGGTCAGTGTAGGGCAAACCACGATGGCGCTCAACGCCGTTTTCGCGGTTCTGCCGTAACCGGTGTTACCGTTCGTTTCCACATTTGTGCCGTTGGTGCAAAAAATGGGCGGCCAAGGGCTTGAAACGGCTCCTGGCGCCCCCATTTGCCTCGCGACGCGCGACGGTAACGTCGTTTTTCGGCAACGGACCGTGAGAAATTCGGATCTGTGGCCCGGCGGCCCGTGACGTGACGCATCGGCCAGCCGTCGCATCGATTTCACTTTTTGGACGATTTTCAGCGACATGGAAAATACGCAAGACAATTCGGCCAGCCAGCAACAGCAACCCTCCGACGCCGCCGCGCAAAGTGCGGCCGAGAACGTTGCAGTTCAAACCGGCGCTGGGCAAGAGCCCGGCGCTGCCGGCGCAGACGCCGCGCTCGGCGATGCACAGGCGAAGATCACCGAGCTGAACGAGAGTTACCTGCGCGCGAAGGCGGAGACGGAAAACGTACGCCGCCGCGCCGCCGAGGACGTCAGCAAGGCGCGCAAGTTCGCGATCGAAGGTTTCGCCGAGCATTTGCTCCCCGTGTTGGACAGTCTCGAAGCTGCGCTGGCGGATACGTCCGGCGACGCGACGAAGCTGCGTGAAGGCGTCGAGTTGACGCTGCGCCAGCTCGCGAGCGCGATGGAAAAGGGGCGCGTCGTGGCGGTGAATCCGGTGGGCGAAAAATTCGATCCGCACCGCCACCAGGCTATTTCGATGGTGCCGGCCGAGCAGGAGCCGAACACAGTCGTTTCCGTGTTGCAAAAGGGTTATGTGATCGCCGATCGCGTGCTGCGTCCCGCGCTCGTGACGGTCGCGCAGCCGAAGTAATCCGAGGCCGGCCGTTCGCCGCATAAAAGAAAGCGCGAGCAATGAGCGCGCGATGTCGATGTCACCGTATTTTGATTTTCGAGATGCGGAAGGCGCCCGCCGAAACAATCGACGAGACGCCGGCGGTGGCAAGCGGTGTGAAGGCCTTGAAAACGGCGGCTCAGCACACATGTTGAGTGCAGGTTTGAATTGAGCGGGCGGTGGCGCAAACGAAGCGCCCCCCGTCGAAGCGATCGAATATTTCGGAGATCAGGAAAAATGGGCAAGATTATCGGCATCGACCTCGGCACCACGAACTCTTGCGTGGCGTTGATGGAAGGCAATCAGGTGAAAGTGATCGAGAACTCGGAGGGCGCGCGTACGACCCCCTCGATCATCGCCTACATGGACGACAACGAGATTCTCGTCGGCGCGCCGGCTAAGCGTCAGTCGGTGACGAACCCGCGGAACACGCTGTTCGCGGTCAAGCGCCTGATCGGCCGCCGCTTCGAGGAAAAGGAAGTCCAAAAGGACATCGGCCTCATGCCCTACAAGATCATGAAGGCCGACAACGGCGACGCTTGGGTCGAGGCGCATGGTCAGAAGCTCGCTCCGCCGCAAATCTCGGCGGAAGTGCTGCGCAAGATGAAGAAGACGGCCGAGGATTACCTGGGCGAGCCGGTTACGGAAGCTGTGATCACGGTGCCGGCGTACTTCAACGACAGCCAGCGTCAAGCCACGAAGGACGCGGGCCGGATCGCAGGTCTGGAAGTCAAACGGATCATCAACGAACCGACGGCGGCTGCGCTCGCATTCGGTTTGGACAAGGCCGAAAAGGGCGATCGCAAGATCGCCGTGTATGACCTCGGCGGCGGCACGTTCGACGTCTCGATTATCGAGATTGCCGACGTCGACGGCGAAATGCAGTTCGAAGTACTCTCGACGAACGGCGATACGTTCCTCGGCGGCGAAGACTTCGACCAGCGCATCATCGATTACATCATCGGCGAGTTCAAGAAGGAACAAGGCGTCGATTTGTCGAAGGACGTGCTCGCGTTGCAGCGTCTGAAGGAAGCGGCGGAAAAGGCGAAGATCGAACTCTCGTCGAGCCAGCAGACCGAAATCAATCTGCCGTACATCACGGCCGATGCCACGGGTCCGAAGCACTTGAACCTGAAGATCACGCGCGCCAAGCTCGAAGCGCTCGTCGAGGATCTGATCGCGCGGACGGTCGAACCGTGCCGTATCGCGATCAAGGATGCCGGCGTGAAGGTAGGCGACATCGACGACGTGATCCTGGTCGGCGGTATGACGCGCATGCCGAAGGTGCAAGACACGGTGAAGGAGTTCTTCGGCAAGGAGCCGCGCCGTGACGTGAACCCGGACGAAGCCGTTGCCGTGGGTGCCGCGATTCAAGGGCAAGTGCTCTCGGGCGAGCGCAAGGATGTGCTGCTGCTCGACGTGACGCCGCTTTCGCTCGGTATCGAAACGCTCGGCGGCGTGATGACGAAGATGATCAACAAGAACACCACGATCCCGACGAAGCACGCGCAAGTGTATTCGACGGCGGACGACAGCCAGTCGGCCGTGACGATCAAGGTGTTCCAAGGCGAGCGCGAGATGGCCGCGGGCAATAAGCTGCTCGGCGAATTCAACCTCGAAGGGATTCCGCCCGCACCGCGCGGCGTGCCCCAAATCGAGGTGACGTTCGACATCGACGCGAACGGCATCTTGCACGTGGGCGCGAAGGACAAGGCGACGGGCAAGGAGAACAAGATCACGATCAAGGCGAACTCGGGCTTGTCCGAAGCGGAGATCGAGAAGATGGTGAAGGATGCCGAGGCGAACGCCGAGGAAGATCACCGTCTGCGCGAGTTGGCCGATGCGCGCAACCAGGGCGACGCGCTCGTGCACAGCACGAAGAAGGCGTTGACCGAGTACGGCGACAAGATCGACGGCTCCGAAAAGGAAAAGATCGAATCTGCGTTGAAGGAACTCGAGGAAGCGCTCAAGAGCAGTTCGGCCGATAAGGCTGCGCTCGAGGCGAAGATCGAAGCGCTTGCCACCGCGTCGCAAAAGCTCGGCGAAAAGATGTACGCCGACATGCAGGCGCAAGGCGCCGCGGGTGCGGCGGCCGGTGAAGCGTCGGCCTCCGGCGCGAGCGCCGGTCAAGGCTCGAGCAAGCCCGAGGACGACGTGGTCGACGCAGAGTTCAAGGAAGTGAAGAAGGACTGACCGACGGTTGCGTTCTCGCGCCGTAAAGCGGCCGGCGTTTCGTACGAGACGACCGGCCGGATCGACGCCTGGCGGGCCTTCGGGTTCTCCGGGCACATTTGTTTTATGGAGGGCGGGGTGCCTGACCGGTCGAGCCGGTTCGGCGGTGCCTGTCTAACGGGTCGAAAGACTCCACAGTATGCGAAAGGAGCGGTCGCGCGACAACGCGCGAACCGGCGGTGAACCGATGGCGAAACGGGATTACTACGAGGTTCTGGGCGTTGCCAAGAATGCGAGCGACGACGAGATCAAGAAGGCGTATCGCAAGCTCGCGATGAAGTACCACCCCGACCGCAACCCCGACAACAAGAATGCCGAAGAGCGTTTCAAAGAGGTGAAGGAAGCCTACGAAATGCTCTCGGACGCGCAAAAGCGCGCGGCCTACGATCAATATGGCCATGCCGGCGTCGATCCGAACATGGCCGGGGCCGCCGGCGCGCAAGGCTTCGGCGGATTCGCCGATGCGTTCGGCGACATCTTCGGCGACATTTTCGGGCAAGCGGCCGGCGGCGCGGCCCGCGGGCGCGCGGGCCCGCAGGTGTACCGCGGCGCCGACTTGCGCTACAGCATGGAGATTACGCTCGAGCAAGCGGCGCACGGTTGCGAGACGCAGATTCGCGTACCGAGCTGGGTCTCGTGCGAAATCTGTCATGGCTCGGGCGCCAAGCCGGGCACGAAGCCCGAAACCTGCCCGACCTGTAACGGCTCGGGCGCGGTGCGCATGTCGCAGGGCTTTTTCAGTATTCAGCAAACGTGTCCCAAGTGTCACGGCAGCGGCACCTATATCCCCGATCCTTGCGTAAGCTGCCATGGCGCGGGCAAGGTGAAGGAGACGAAGACGCTCGAGGTCAAGATTCCGGCCGGAATCGACGACGGCATGCGCATTCGTTCGTCGGGCAACGGCGAGCCGGGCGTGAACGGCGGGCCGCCGGGCGACCTGTACGTCGAGATCCATATCAAGGCGCACACGGTGTTCGAGCGCGACGGCGACGATCTGCACTGCCAAATGCCGATTCCGTTTACGACGGCGGCGCTCGGCGGCGAGATCGAGGTGCCGACGCTCGCGGGCCGTGCCACCTTCACGGTGCCCGAGGGTACGCAATCGGGCAAGACGTTCCGGTTGCGCGGCAAGGGCATCAAGGGCTTGCGTTCGAGCGTCCCGGGCGATTTGTACGTGCACGTGCAGGTCGAGACGCCCGTCAAGCTGACGGACACGCAGCGCGATCTGCTCAAGCAGTTCGAGAAGTCGCTCGTGGAAGGCGGTCCGCGTCACAGCCCGCAAAGCAAGAGTTGGTTCGACCGCGTGAAGAGCTTTTTCGATTGATCGGCCCGACGGGCCGATCGGCTGCGCGCCCGCATGAAGTATTGAGCGGGCGCGCCGACGGATAGAGTAGATGAAGGTAGAACACCGCGGCGCCCCTTTCGTGCTGCTTGACGACTGCGAGGCGAGCGCGACGATGCCGACGAGCCGCCTTTATACGGACTTCGTGCGCGAACACGTGTGTGCCGACGCCGCCACGCTCGATTCGGTCTGCGCGGAACTCGAGCGCGACCTGCGCGGCGGATTGCATGCCGTCGTGCTCGGCGACTACGAGTTCGGACGAGACCTCGAGTTCGGTCAGCGAAGAGCGTTCGCGGCGGCTCGATCTCAAACGCATTTCACGCAGCGTGGCAGCGATGCCCCGCTGCGTTTTTTATTGTTCGCGCGATGCGAACGCCGCTCGCGCGAGCAGGTGGATGCGTGGCTGGCTGCGCTCGATCGCAGCTTGTCGTCCGACGTGCCGCCGAGCGTGGGCGCGAGCGCGGCGCTACCGCCGCCGTCCGTCGCCGGTGCGGCGAACGTCACGGAGAGTGTGACCCAAGACGCATTCGTCGAAGCGATCGCGGCCGTGCACGAAGCGTTGCGCGCCGGCGAGTCCTACCAAATCAATTACACCTATCGCCTCTCGTTCGATGCATTCGGCTCGCCCGTCGGACTATACCGGCGCCTACGGGAGCGGCAGCCCGTGCGCTATGGCGCGCTGATCGCCTTGCCCGGCGACGAGTGGGTGCTGTCGTGCTCGCCCGAGCTTTTCGTCGAAAAGCACGGAGCGCGGCTGCGCACTCGGCCGATGAAGGGGACGACGGCACGTGGCGTATCGCCCGAGGACGACGCGCGCGCAGAGGCGTTCTTGCGCAGCGATCCGAAAAATCGGGCCGAGAACCTGATGATCGTCGACCTGCTGCGCAACGACTTGTCGCGCGTGGCGAAAACGGGCTCCGTTCGCGTCCCCGCATTGTTTTCGGTCGAGCCTTATCCGTCGATTTGGGCAATGACGTCCACGATCGAAGCCGACCTGCTCGAAGGCACGTCGTTCGCCGACGTATTGCGCGCGCTGTTCCCATGCGGCTCGATCACCGGTGCGCCGAAGCACCGGACGATGCAACTCATCGACGAAATCGAAACGACGCCGCGCGGGCTCTATACGGGTATGATCGGCTGGATCGACGCCTTGCCCGCTCAGGCCGCCGGCGGCGAGGGTGTCGCACAGGCCCCGGGTTGCGGGGACTTTGGCTTGTCGGTGGCGATTCGCACCTTGACGCTCGACGCGCTCGCAGAGACGGGCGCCACACGGCGCGGAACGATGGGCGTCGGCGGCGGCATCGTGCTCGACAGCGTGGCGCTCGACGAGTATGCCGAGTGCCGGCTCAAGGCGAAATTCCTAACTGGCGCAGACCCCGGTATGCAACTATTTGAGACGATGTATGCGACCCGAGAGGAGGGCGTACGCCATCTCGAGCGGCATTTTGCTCGCCTCGGTATGAGTGCGGCCGAACTCGGTTTTGCGTTCGACGCGATGGCGCTGTGCGAGAGTCTCGCCGAACATTGCGCGCAACTGCCGGCAGGCGTCGGTCACCGTGTGCGGCTCGCTTTGAGCAAGAGCGGCCAGGCCGAGATCACGGGCGGCGCGCTCGGTGCCGTGCGCCGCATGACGGATACCCAATATGGCGACGAAGCCGGCGCTCCCGTCGGCGTCCTGCTGGCCGCGGAACATGGTTTTGCGCCGACACGTTCGAGCGAATTCTTGCTGCGCCACAAAACGACCTCGCGCAGCGAGTACGACCGGGCTTGGCGCCTCGCGGAAACGCACGGGGCGTTCGATGCGTTGTTCTTCAACGAACGCGGCGAGTTGACCGAAGGCGGGCGTACGAACGTATTCGTCAAGCTCGATGGGGCTTGGTACACGCCGCCACTGTCGGCGGGACTGCTGCCGGGCGTGATGCGGCAAGTATTGCTCGACGACGCGGCGATGAGCGCTCGCGAGCGAATGCTGACGCAAGCCGATCTATTGCGCGCCGAAGCCTTGATCATCTGCAATGCGCTACGCGGCGCATTGCCTGCACGAATTATTCGAAACGCATAAAGCTTGAGGCATCGCGGCCTTCATGGCCGCGAGCCTTTCTCGTTGCGTTAAAAGACGTGCTCGGGCCCGGGGAACGAGCCTTCCTTCACGGCTTTCACGTAAGCCTCGACGGCGGCGCCAATGCTCGGTGCGCCCGCCATGAAGTCTTTGACGAAGCGGGCCGGCTTGCCGGGGAAAATCCCGAGCATGTCCTGCAAAACGAGCACCTGACCCGAGCAGTCGACGCCTGCGCCGATCCCGATCGTCGGAATGGCGACCGCATTGGTCACGTTCGCGGCAACGGCGGACGGGATGGCCTCAAGCACGATCAGCTGGGCCCCCGCGTTCTGAACGGCGAGCGCGTCGCGCAGCAATTGCTGCGCGCCTTCCTCGGTCTTTCCTTGCACCTTGAAGCCGCCGAAGGCGTGTACCGATTGCGGCGTGAGACCCAGGTGCGCACAGACGGGCACTGAACGTTCGACCAGAAAGCGGATCGTCTCGGCCAGCCATTCGCCGCCTTCCAGCTTGACCATCTGCGCGCCGGCGCGCATGACCTCGACGGCGCTCGCGAAAGCATCGGCGGGCGTGCCGTAGGTGCCGAACGGTAGATCGGCGACGACGAGCCCGCGCGGTTGCGCGCGCGCGACGCAAGCCGTGTGATAGACGATATCGGCGAGCGTGACGGGCAGCGTCGTCGTTTGGCCCTGCATGACGTTGCCGAGCGAATCGCCGACCAACTGCACGTCGACGCCTGCGCGGTCGAGTAACGACGCGAAGCTCGCATCGTAAGAGGTCAGCATCGCGATCTTTTCACCCGCTTCGCGCATCGCTTGCAGTTTTGGCACGGTGATTCTCGGCCGGTTGGATTCCTGCAAATAGGTCATCGAAAGTCTCGCATTCGGAAAGGGAAATTAGCGCGAGCGCGCTGCCGGAGCGGATATTAAAGCGCTTTGACGAAGCTTGCCTTGCGCCCGCGCATCGTCTCGATATGTTCGAGGAGCAGGGCGAAATCCGCGTCGGATTCCAGCTGATAGAAGAATTGGTCGTAAGCGTTGCTGAGCTCGCGTAAATACGCTTCCGTGATGCGCCCTTCGTCGGCTCTTGCACGCTTTTGCACGCGCGCAAGCAACATGGCCGGGCTCGCCTGCAATTGGATGACGAGGTCGGGAACGGGGGCATCGCCGGCACCGATGCGCTCGGCTAGCCCTTCGTAGAGGCGCCACTCGTCTTCATCGAGCGTGAGGCGCGCGAAGATGCCGCTCTTTTGCGGCATGAAATCGGTGACGACGGCGTCGCCGCGGGCAAGCACGTCGGCCGTTTGCTCGGCCTCCTGGGCGCGCTGGACGGCAAATTGCAGCTCGGTGGCCAAGGCGTAGCGCGGCATGTCGCCGTAAAAGCGGGCGAGAAACGGATTGGCCTCGGGCCGTTCAAGCAGTAGGCGCATCGGCCAACGCTCGGCGAGCCGCTGCGCGAGCGATGTCTTTCCCGCGCCGATGGGCCCCTCGACGACGATGTAGCGGTGCGGCGCGCGCAGATCGGGCGCCGTCACCGTGACCGGCGGTGCGTTCATCGACATCAGGACTTACCGCCATGAGTTGCGGCTACCTCGCTCGATTCCGCGCGGGCCTGCGTGCATCCGCCGACGGCTTTTTTTGCCGCTTTCGCGAGTGCGTCGGCCACGGGGCAGCAGCAGGTCTTCACTTTTTCGATGCGTTGATGGGCCACGCTCGGCAGCAAGGCGTCCGCGCGACCATGACCGGGAATCTCGATCTCGGGATCGATCTCCACCAACGGGACCAGCACGAAAGCGCGCTCGAAGGCGCGCGGATGCGGGATGACGAGGTCGGGCTCGTCCATTCGCGTATCGCCATACAGGACGATATCGAGGTCGAGCGTGCGAGGCGCGTTGCGAAACGGGCGCTCCCGGCCGAAATGATGTTCGATCCGATGACAGAGCGCGAGCAGGGCGGGTGCACCCAGCGACGTTTCGAGCTTGACGACCAGATTGTAGTAATCGTCGCCGCCGGCATCGATCGGCGCGGTGCGGTATAAGCTCGATTTCGCGAGCACGGTGATGGCATGCTGCTGGGCGAGGCAGACGACCGCATCCTTCAGGGATTGGCGAGCATCCCCGAGGTTCGCGCCTAGACCGAGATAAGCAACCGTCATGGCATAGCTTCCTACGACTTCCTGACTTGGCGTTCGGCGGCGAGGCGCCGCCCGTTCAGTCCTCTTGCGAACTCGGTGCATCCACGGCGTCGGCGCTTTCACCTTCGCCTTCGCCGCTCTTGCGACTGCGCCCACCGCGGCGACGCCGCTTGCGCGGACCGCGTTCGCGGCCGCCTTGAGACAGCAATGCCTCGCGTTCGGCGGGGCTGCCTTCTAAGAAGGATGTCCACCACGCGCCGATTGCGGGATCGAGCTCACCCGATTCGCACCGTAACAGGAGGAAATCATAACCCGCTCTAAATCTTTGGTGTTCGATGAGCTTCAGCGGGCTGCGGCCGGAGCGTTTTTCCAGGCGCGACTGCAAACCCCAAATCTCGCGCATATCGGCCGAGAAGCGCTTGTGAATCGCCAGCTTCTCGGTTTGCATATCGAGCACGTCGTCCATCGCACGATGGAGCGCCGGCACCGGAAATTCGCCGTTCGCTTCATATTGCTGCGTGCGCTGCTGAACGTCGTGCCACAGCAGCGTCGCGAACAAGAAGCCGGGCGAGACGCCTTTGCCGGCCTTGACCCGCGCATCGGTACTGTTCAAGGCGAGCGTGATGAACGACTCGCCATGCGGCTGCTCCAAAACGACGTCGAGCAGCGGCAGCAAGCCATGGTGCAGGCCGTGCTTGCGCAGTTGCTTGAGGCAAGCCAGCGCGTGGCCCGACAGCAGCAGCTTGAGCATCTCGTCGAACAGTCGTGCGGCCGGCACGTTGTGGATCAAATCGGCGAGCGGCTCGATCGGTTCGCGCGTAGCGTCGTCGATCTCGAACCCGAGCTTGGCCGCGAATCGCACGATGCGCAGCATTCGCACGGGATCCTCGCGGTAGCGCGTGGCCGGGTCGCCGATCATCCGCAGCAGGCGCGCGCGCACGTCGGCCATGCCGTTGTGATAGTCGAGCACCGTCTGCGTCGCCGGGTCGTAGTACATCGCGTTGATCGTGAAGTCGCGACGGGTCGCGTCTTCGTGCTGCTCGCCCCAGACGTTGTCGCGCAGCACACGGCCGCTCGCGTCGACGGCATGCGTGCGCCGGTCGAGCTCGTCGCGGCGCAGGCGCTTCGGCGGCGCGTCTTCGGCGGGGGCTTCCTTCGGGGCGCCCCCCGAGGGGGTTTCCTTCGGGGCGTCTACCAGGGCGCGGAACGTGGAGACTTCGATGATCTCCTGCCCGAACTGCACATGAACGATTTGGAAGCGGCGGCCGATCAACCGAGCACGGCGGAACAGACGCTGTACTTGTTCGGGTGTCGCATCCGTGGCGACGTCGAAATCCTTCGGCGCAATGCCGAGCAATAGATCGCGTACGGCACCGCCGACGATGAATGCGCGGTAGCCAGCCTGCTGCAATGTGTCGGTGACCCGAACGGCATTGCGCGAGATCAGCGACGGATCGATGCCGTGGATGTCGGACGACAAAATCACGGGCGCATCGGGTCCCGGTGCGCTCGCGCGCTTTTCGGGCCGAGCCTTCTTGCGGCGCGGCTTGGGCGCTTCGTCGGCGGCGGCGTCGGTCCAGACGGCCTCTTCGGCGAGGGAATCGTCCCTCGCGGGCGCGGCCGTGTCCGTGTCTTGGCCGAGCAGCTTGCGGATGAGTTTCTTGATCACGACGGTTGGAAAAGATCGAGGATGCGCCAGCCCTTCGCTTGCGCATGGGCGCGCAGCGTGGCGTCGGGATTGGTCGCGATCGGATCGGTGACCTTCTCGAGCAGCGGGATGTCGTTATGCGAATCGCTGTAAAAGTAGCTGTGTTCGAAGTCGGCCCAATGCTTGCCGAGCGAGGCGAGCCACGACTGAACCCGCACGATCTTGCCTTCGCGATAGCTTGGGGTGCCCGTGCCGCGTCCCGTGAACGGCGAATGCGGCTGACCGTCGACGGTTTCGACTTCGCACGCAATCAGCATCGGCACGCCGAACGCATCCGCGATCGGGCGCGTGATGAATTCGTTCGTCGCCGTGACGATGCAGCACAGATCGCCCTTGTCCTGGTGCTCGCGAACGAGTTCCAGCGCGACCGGGGTGAGGGCCGGCTTGATCACCTCATGCATGAACTGCTCGTGCCACGTAGCGAGTTCCTCGCGCGAGCGATGAGCGAGCGGCGCGAGAATCGTCTCGAGATACGCGTGGATGTCGAGTTCGCCGCGCTTGTAGTCGGCGTAGAAGCGATCGATGTCACGCAGATACGACTCGGCATCGACAATGCCGAGCTTTACGATGAAGCGGCCCCATTCGTGGTCGCTGTCAGTCGGGATGAGCGTGTGATCGAGGTCGAAGAGTGCGAGATTCGTCATGAGTGCGCATTTTACTTGAAGCGGCTCGCCGCGGCCGGCGAGCCTTCGGGTGGGGCGTCGACGGCCGGCAACGAGAGCATGGTACGGAGCAACGGCAGCGTGATGGCGCGCTTTTGCTCGAGCGAGAAACGGTCGAGTGCGTCGAGCAACGCCATCAGGCTCGGCATGTCGCGCCGAAAGTGGGTGAGCAAGTACGCAGGCACGTCGTCGGCCAGCGCGATGCCGCGCTCCTTGGCCGCGAGCTTGAGCACGGCGCCCTTACGTTCGTCGGGCAGCGGGGCGAGGTGGAACACGAGGCCCCAGCCCAGGCGGGTGCGCAGATCCTCGCGCACGGCGAGTCCGAGCGGTGCGGCATTGCCCGTCGCGACGAGCGCGCTCGTGGGGTGCGCGCGCACCTCGTTGAACAAATTGAACAGAGCGATTTGCTGGGCGCCCGAAAGCTTATCGCAGTCGTCGACGGCATAGATCGCGATGCGCGGATCGAACGTGAAGGCCGCGAGCCCGCTTTGCGGACCGATGAACGAGGCGCGGCCCGGCGCTGCGCTATGCACGAGTGCCGAGAGCAGATGGCTGCGGCCGCTGCCGCTCTCGCCCCAGACATAGAACGTCCGGTCGGCGAGCGGTCCCGCCGCCAGCGCGCCCTCGAGCTCGGCGAGCCGCGCGACGAGTTCCGCGTTGGCGCCGGCGAAGAAGTTTTCGAACGTCGACGGCGGCGGCGTGCCGAGGTCGAGCGTCAATTGGCGATGCACAGTCACGATGTCGGAAACAGGAACGATCAATTCTTATAAAGCGTGCTCGCGAGGTAGCCGCGTCGCACTTCGCGCAACGCCGTCGACAAGATCGCGCTCACGGGCAGCGCGAGCAGCACCCCGAAAAAGCCGAACAACTGGCCGAACGCGAGCAAGGCGAAAATAACCGCGAGCGGATGCAAGCCGATGCGCTCGCCGACGAGGCGCGGCGTGAGAAAAAAGCTTTCGAGGATTTGCCCGATCCCGTAGACGATCGCCACGGCGACGAATCCGTAGACGCTGCCGAATTGCAAGAGCGCGGCGAGCAGCGCGAGCCCGAGGCCCGTCGCGAACCCGACATACGGGATGAATACGGCGAGCCCCGTGAAGATACCGACCGGCAGCGCGATCTCGAAGCCTGCGACCGTAAGCGCAATGCCGTAGTAGGCGGCGAGCACGCCCATCACGAGCAACTGGCCGCGCAGATACTGCGAGAGCGTACGGTCCATCTCGACAGCGAGCTCGAGCGTCTTGGGCAGCCAGCGCCGCGGCACGATCGAGGCGAGACGCGCGAGCATCGTATTCCAGTCGTACAGCAGGTAGTACAGCACGAGCGGCACCATGACCACATCGCCGATCACGGTGATCATGACGTTACTGCTTGTGCGCAGCGATTTCCACGCGGCGAGCGCGACCGTTTGCGCGCTGCCTTCGAGCTGGTTCGTGAGCATGTCGCGCAGGCTCGAGAAATCGAAGATGTCGCCGTAGCCGAGCGATGCGAGCCTCGGTTGAACCCAGTCGTGCAGATGCGAGATCAGCCCCGGAATTTGCGCTTTGAGCTCGGGTCCCTCCTTTTGCACGACCGCGAATACGAGTAGGGCGAGCAACGAGACGAGGATCGCGAAGACGAGCATCATCAAGAGTGCTGCGATGCCGCGCGGGATTCGATGGCGTACGAGCCAGGCGACACCGGGTTGCAGGATGTAGGCCAAGATCGCGCCGAGCAAGAACGGCGTAAGGACGGGGCTCAGCAACCAGAGCAGGATGCCGAGGCCGAGCGCGACCGCGCCCCAAAAGAGGGCCTGACGTTGGTAGGGCGTGAGAATCGGTGAATTCTGCGACAAAGGCGTATCCCGGTCTGCATCGGTTAAAATCGCATTTTACCGACCTTCTCGCCCTACCCCATGAATCAACCGAAATCCGCTTCGGACGCCAATGCCGGCGCCCAGGGTCTGTCGTATCGCGACGCGGGCGTCGACATCGACGCAGGCGATGCGCTAGTCGACGCCATCAAGCCCTTCGCGAAAAAGACGATGCGCGAAGGCGTGCTAGCCGGTATCGGCGGGTTCGGCGCGCTGTTCGAGGTGCCGAAGAAGTACCGCGAGCCCGTGCTCGTCTCCGGTACCGACGGCGTCGGCACGAAGCTCAAGCTTGCGTTTCATCTGAACAAACACGACACGGTCGGCCAAGATCTCGTCGCGATGAGCGTGAACGACATCCTCGTGCAAGGCGCCGAGCCGCTGTTCTTCCTCGATTATTTCGCGTGCGGCAAGCTCGACGTCGACACGGCCGCCACGGTCGTCAAGGGCATCGCGCAAGGCTGCGAGCTGGCCGGCTGCGCGCTGATCGGCGGCGAGACGGCCGAAATGCCGGGTATGTATCCCGACGGCGAGTACGACCTCGCGGGTTTTGCCGTGGGCGCCGTCGAAAAGAGCAAGATCATCGACGGCAGCACGATCGCCCCGGGCGACGTGGTGCTGGGTCTGGCCTCGAGCGGCATTCATTCGAACGGTTTCTCGCTCGTGCGTAAGATCATCGAACGCGCCAACCCCGACCTGTCGGCCGATTTCCATGGCCGCTCGCTCGCCGACACGTTGATGGCGCCGACGCGCATCTACGTGAAGTCGCTGCTCGCGCTGATGCAAAAGATCGCCGTGAAGGGCATGGCGCACATTACGGGCGGCGGCCTCGTCGAGAACGTTCCGCGCGTGCTGCGCGAAGGGCTCACGGCCGAGTTGCAAGCATCGGCATGGCCGATGCCGCCGCTGTTCACGTGGCTGCAACAGCACGGCGGCGTCGCCGACGCCGAAATGCATCGCGTCTTCAACTGCGGGATCGGGATGGCCGTCATCGTGGCGGCCGACGTGGCCGACGAAGCCGTGCGCGAACTGACGGCGGCCGGCGAGCAAGTGTGGAAGATCGGCACCGTGCGCGCCAGTCAGGAAGGCGAGGCGCAAACGGTCGTGGTTTAGGCGACCGGTACATTGTGCGCTGGCTTCACGGCTGCGCTTCTAAAAAACCGCTCGGGTTGGCCTTGAGCGGTTTTTTTCTTCCTTGCGCGAAGCAAGAGAAGTGTAGATCCAATATACATGGGTTGGATCCGCAGCCTTTACGAGGCGCTTGTGTAATGGATCGACATTTGGAGTACGGCTATGGAACTCAAGATCCGAAAATGGGGTAGCGGCGTTGCTGTGCGGCTACCGGCTGCATTGCTGGAGCACATCGACGTGTCGGTCGGGGACCCGTTGCACGCAGATATCCATCCAGAAGGCATATTGCTTACGCCTGTTCGGCGCAAGTATTCTCTGGGCCAGCTAGTTGCGCAGCGCGACTCCCAAGCCCCGTTGCCCGCGGACCTCGCCTCGTGGGGCGCAGTTATGCCAAATGGCCACGAAGTATGGTGAGCCGTCTCAATCCGAGTATGACAAACTCGGTGCGAGAAAGGCGCCGATAGCTTAGAGGCCGACGCGCCTTTTGTTTTCCCGCGCGACCGCCTCGACCGCGCGCACCGCATCGTCCGTCGCGCTCGGCGCGCAGCAGTCGATCACGATTCGCTCCGCCATCGAACGCAACCAAGTCAGTTGGCGCTTGCAAAGCTGGCGCGTAGCGAAAATCCCTTTGTCACGCATCGTCGCGTAGTCGATCGCCCCATCCAGATACTCCCAGGCTTGCCGGTAGCCGACGCAGCGCATCGACGGCAAGCTCGGATCCAAATCGCCGCGTGCGCGCAACTGCCGAACCTCGTCGACGAAACCGGCTTCCAGCATCGCGTCGAAGCGCTGCGCGATGCGTGCATGCAATACGGCGCGGTCGCTCGGCTCCAGCGCGATCGGCACGAACCGATACTCCGTCTCGTCGGGTCGCTCAGGCGCCGTCAGCAGATCCGACATTGCCTGCCCCGTCAGCATGAACACTTCGAGCGCACGTTGAATCCGCTGCGCATCGTTCGGCGCCAGGCGCGCAGCCGTGGCCGGGTCGATGCTTGCCAGCCGTGCGTGTAGCGCGGGCCAGCCTTCGCGCGCCGCGTCCGCTTCGAGCGCCGCGCGCACATCGGGATCGGCGCTCGGCAAGTCGTTCAGACCCTGCGTCAGCGCTTTGTGGTAAAGCATCGTCCCGCCGACAAGCAACGGCACGCGTCCACGCCCGATAATCGCTCCGATCGCCTGCAAAGCGTCCGCCCGAAAATCCGCGGCCGAGTACGCCTGCGTGGGTTCGCGGATGTCGATGAGATGGTGCGGCACGCCCGCTCGCTCGGCGAGCGTCGGCTTGGCGGTGCCGATGTCCATGCCGCGATAGACGAGCGCCGAATCCACGCTGACGATTTCCGTCGGATGCCTCGCCGCGAAGGCGAGCGCTGCCGCCGTTTTGCCCGACGCCGTCGGGCCCAGCAGGCAGGCGACGGCAATGCGTTGAGACTCGTTCACGCGCTTCACTGTCCGCGCAAGAAAAGGCGATCGAGGTCGGCGAGCGTCAATTGGTACCAGGTCGGCCGGCCGTGATTGCACTGATCGGCGCGTTCGGTCGCTTCCATCTGACGAAGCAGCGCGTTCATCTCGTCGAGCGTCAGCCGCCGATTCGCGCGCACGGCATGATGACAGGCCAGCGTGCCGAGCAATTCGTGCTGGTGCTCGGTCAGCACGCGCGAGCCGCCGTAGGCGTGCAAATCGGCCAGCACGGCGCGTGCGAGCGCCGGCAAATCGGCGTCCTTGAGCAATGCCGGCACGGCGCGGATCGCAAGCGTGGTCGGCGACAGGGCGGCCAGATCGAAACCGAGCGCGTCGAGCGCGTCCCGTTCTTCTTCCACCGTGCCGATTTCAACGGCATCGGCCGTCATGGAAACGGGAATCAAGAGCGGTTGCACGGCGATCGTGCGCTCGGCCAGCGCGCGCTTGAATTGCTCGTACAAGATGCGTTCGTGCGCGGCATGCATATCGACGATGATGAGACCGCGCGCATTTTGCGCGAGCACATAGACGCCGTGAATCTGACCGATCGCGAATCCGAGCGGATGATCGAGATCGGCGGCCATCGGTGCCTGCACGGCGCCAAATCCACCGCTCGCCGCCTGTCCCGCCTCGTCGCGCATCTCCAACGCGCCGGCGGGGGAGGCGAGCCACGGCGCGCCGTCGATACGCTCGCGCGGCGCCGCATCGTTCTCGCTCGCGCCGCTTTCAGGGCGTGCGCCGTCCTTGCGCCCGAACAGCGCATCGTAGAGTGCGAGCGGTTGGGCGACGGGCAGCGTGCCTTGAACCATGCGCGAATCGCGCATCCAGGTCGTGCCGCCGCGGTTGGCCGCCGAAATCGACGCGCCGCCAGGCAACGCACCGGCAGCGGTCGCGGCGCCGAGTTGCGCGCCGGGGCCGGGCAGAGGTTCGATCTGAGCGGCGTGACCGAGCGCAGTCGTTTCGGGGGAGGCGCCCGCATGCCGCGCGAGCGCGCGCTGAAGCGCATGGAACACGAACTGGTGGATCGAGCGCGAATCGCGAAAACGAACTTCGATTTTCGAAGGATGCACGTTGACGTCGACGGCTTCCGGCGGCAGGTCGAGAAACAGCACGTACGACGGATAGCGATCGCCGTGCAGGACGTCTTCGTAAGCCGAGCGCACGGCGTGCGTCAGCAGCTTGTCGCGCACAAAGCGGCCATTGACGAAGAAGTACTGCTGATCGGCACGTCCGCGGCTCGCCGTCGGCAGCCCGGCGCATCCATAGAGCGCGATCTGGCCGGCGTCGTGCTCGAGCGGCAGGTGCGCCGTTGCGAAAGCCTCGCCCAGTATCTTCGATACCCGCACCGGCGGCTCGCTCGCGTTCCAATGTTCGAGCGCGCGGCCGTTATGCATGACCGAAATCGCGACATCCGGACGTGCGAGCGCCGCGCGGCGGATCATTTCGACGCAATGGCCGAGTTCGGTCTGCTCACTCTTGAGGAACTTTCGGCGCGCCGGCGTGTTGAAGTAAAGCTCGCGCACTTCGATCGTCGTGCCTACGCCGCCCGCGGCCGGGGCCAATACGCCCGTCTGCGCGTCGATACGCGTCGCGTGTGCCGCATCGGGGGTGCGGCTCGTGATGAACATCTCGGCTACCGAGGCGATCGAGGCGAGCGCTTCGCCGCGAAACCCGAGCGTGGCGACGGCTTCGAGTTCGGCGAGCGAGCGGATCTTGCTCGTCGCATGGCGCATTAGCGCCAGCGGCAGTTCGCCTGGGGGAATCCCGCAGCCGTCGTCGGTGATCGAAATGCGCTTGACGCCGCCCCCGTCGAGCACGATGCGCAATGTCTTGGCACCGGCGTCCAACGCGTTTTCGAGCAGTTCCTTGACGACCGACGCGGGACGTTCGACCACCTCGCCCGCGGCGATTTGGCTGATGAGCTGGTCGGGGAGGGCGGCAATCGCACGGCGCGCCGGCGCGCGGGGCACAGCGGCACGCTCGGTCTCGGCCGGCGATTCGGGGAATTCGGACATGGCGTCATTATAGCGATTTGCCGTGGTCCGATTCCCCCGGCAGACAGGGGCTGCCAGGCTGTTTCGAGATCGGTCATTCGGTTTCGGTATCATGGTGCGAGGCTGTCGGCCGTTGCTCACCGCCGGTGAGTTCGGCCATGCGACGCTTCGCTCGTTTCGACTCTTAGGAAGGAATACCTTTGGACACGTTGCTTCATTTCGTCGCCTTGATTTTGCATATCGACAAGTTCCTCGGCGATTTCGTCCATCACTACGGCGCATGGGTCTACGCCGTGCTGTTCCTGATCGTTTTTTGCGAGACGGGGTTGGTCGTCCTGCCGTTCTTGCCCGGCGATTCGCTCTTGTTCATCGGCGGAGCGTTTTGCGCCTCGGGCGAGATGAGCCTGCCCTCGCTGATCGCGCTGCTGCTGGTTGCCTCGATCGGCGGCAACAGCGTCAATTACTGGATCGGACGGGCGATCGGACCGAAGGTGTTCAATACGCATATTCCCGTGCTGGAGCGCTTTCTCGATCGCGCCGCGCTGCAAAAGACACACAATTTCTACGAGCGCCACGGCGGCAAGACGATCGTGCTCGCGCGCTTCATTCCGGTCGTTCGCACGTTCGCCCCGTTCGTGGCCGGCGTCTCCGACATGCGCATGGGACGCTTCCAATTTTTCAACGTGACCGGCGCCGCATTGTGGGTGTTGCTGCTCGTGCTGGCGGGTTACTTCTTCGGCAATATTCCGTTCATTCGTCAGTACCTGAACTTGATCGTGCTGGTCGGCGTAGGCGCGGCGATCGTGCCCGTGGCGCTGGCCGCGGTATATAAGCTGTTGCGCAAGAAGTCGTCGGGGCATGTCGCATCGAACGGCGGCAGCCGTTAAGCGGGCCCAATCCGGGTTCGAACAAGCCTCGCGGCAGTGAAAGGCGAAAGGCGCTAGATAACGAGGAAACGAGGAGGGGACAGTCATGCAAGGTCCGACCAGCGATGTTCGTCTGATCCCGGCCCAACTCGACGCGTTGCGGCCCACGCAAATCACCGTGGGCTATCACGAAGTCGAGGTCAAGCGCGCGCATTGGAAGTCGCTCGACAAAAAAGCCCGGGCGCAGACGATTTCGACGCACTGGTTCCCCGCGGTTTTGGGTCCGAACGGGCAGTACTTCGTCGTCGACCACCATCATCTCGGTTTGGCCCTCATCGAAGAGGGCGAGAGCCGGGTGCAGATAATGGTGCTGCGCGATCTCTCATGGCTGGATTCGGTCATCTTTTGGCGCATGATGGAGCACTTCCAGTGGGTGCATCCGTTCGGCCCCGACGGTACGCGGCACGATTACGATCGTCTGCCGAACAATTTGACGCAACTCGTCGACGATCCCTATCGCAGCTTGGCAGGCGAGTTGCGGCGCGTCGGCGGCTTTGCTAAGGACACGACGCCGTTCAGCGAGTTTCTATGGGCCGATTATCTGCGGCCGAGAATTCCCGAGAAGCGGATCCGCAAGAACTTCGACAAGGCCCTTGCCGCGGCGCTCGCCTGTGCGCACGACACGCAGGCGCGCTACTTGCCGGGTTGGTCGGGCACGATCGCTCCCCGGTGACCTTACGGTTGATGCCATGACGATCGATACGGGGCATGCCGCCGCGGCGCATCTGCAAGATCCGTCCGAGTATGCGCAGCCCGGGGCTCGCAGGCCGCCGGCGCAGCGTCTGCTCAAGGATGCGCTTGCCGGGATGTCGATCGCCGGCCTGCTGTTGCCTGAAGCCGTCGCCTATGCCGGCATCGCCAATATGCCGCCGCAAGCGGGGCTCGTCGCGCTGCTCGCCGGTCTGACTGTTTACGCGCTACTGGGGCGTAGCCGCTTTGCCATCGTGTCGTCGACATCGTCGTCGGCGGCCGTGCTCGCGGCCACGGTCAATGCGCAAGCGGGCGGCGGCACAGCGCAACTCGCCTATGCCGCCGCGCTCGTCGCCGCCACCGGCGTGCTGTTCGTGCTCGCGGGCCTTGCTCGCCTAGGCGGCATGTCCGACTTCGTTGCAAAGCCGGTGCTGCGCGGCTTTGCGTTCGGGCTCGCGTTGACGATCGTCGTCAAGCAGCTCCCGAGCATCTTAGGGGTGTCGTCGCATTACGCCGACGTGCCGCGCGTGGCGTTCGATCTCATGCGCCACCTTCCCGCCTCGAATGGGTATAGCGTCGCGTTGGGCGGTATCGCGCTCGCGATTTTGTTCGCGCTCGGCCGGCGTGCGCGCATTCCGGCAACGCTCGTGGTCATCGTGCTCGGGATCGGCGCGGGGTATTTCATCGATTGGCATCGGTGGGGGATCTCCGTCGTCGGTACGATCGACGTGCGAGACCTCGGGTTCGGTCTGCCCGCATTCGCACGAACGCAGTGGGCGCAAACGGCCGAACTCGCGTTTGCGCTGATGCTCATCTTGTACGCCGAATCGTACGGCTCGATTCGCAGTTTCGCGCTTAAGCACGGCGACGCGATGTCGGCCAATCGCGATCTCGTCGCGCTCGGCGGCGCCAATATCGTCTCCGCCCTCTTGCAGGGGATGCCTGTCGGCGCCGGTTATTCGGCGACCTCGGCCAACGAGGCGGCCGGCGCGCAGACGCGTTGGGCGGGGATGGTCGCCGCCGCCGTCGTCGGGCTTATCGTCATCTTCTTGAGGCCGCAGCTTGCGCGTATTCCTGAGCCCGTCCTTGCGGCCATCGTCATTTATGCCGTTAGCCATTCGTTGCACCCGGACGCCTTCCGGCCATACTGGGTTTGGCGGCGCGACCGGCTTATTTCGATCGCGGCTTTGGCCGGCGTGCTCGTGTTCGGTGTGCTGCACGGCCTGGTGGTCGCGATCGGCGTGAGCTTACTGCTGACGCTGCGAGATTTCTCGGAACCGTTGGTGAGTGTGCTCGGCCGCTTGCGCGACAGTCATGATTTCGTCGATTTGTCGACGCATGCGGACGCCCGGCCCGTCGACGGCATCATGATCATGCGGCCTGAGGCACCGCTGTTTTTCGCGAATGCCGATCGGGTGCTCAGCGAAGCGCGCAAGCTCATTGCTGCGCAAGGCGGTATGCTCAATACGATTATGCTGAGCCTCGAGGAGACCCCCGACGTCGACGGCACGGCGATCGAGGCGCTGCGCATTTTCGCCGCCGAATTGCGCGCGCATGGGCAGCGGCTCGTGCTCGTGCGCTTGAAGCCGAGGGTGCTCGAGGTGCTGGGCCGCGCTGCCGACGACACGCTGCCGCGCGATGCGCTTCACGAACTGAGCGTCGACGAATGCGTACAATCGGTGCTCGCCGAGGCGGCGGAAAGCCAAGCGAAGACGCGGCAAAGCTGATACGCGGTGTCGATCGCAAGAAGATGTCGAGCCCAGGCGCTCGGCACATACATTGGGTGTGAGGAGACGAATACCATGAAGCCATACCGCGCAATGGCCGCGCTCGCGTCGGCGCGTCGCTCGCTTGATCAACCCGCGCGTGTGCGGGCCCTCTCGGTCGCATGCTCGTTGGCGGTGGCGTTCACGGCTTTCGGCGCCGGCGCGGCCGAAAATAATCAGGCTGCTCCAGCGCCGGGTGCGGCGGGAAGCGGCATCGTGAGCGCGGACACGATCGAGGCACGGCTCGCCGCGCTGCCTGCTGGGCCCGACAAGGATGCCGTCATGCTCGGCTATCACTTGTCCGTCGATACCCCGGGTTACGCGCCCGGCCACGTGCCGGGTGGGGCGATGTCGTGCGCGAGCTGTCATATCGGCGCGGGCACGACGCCGCATGCGTCGCCGTGGTACGGCATGATCGGCGTGACGCCGGCTTATACGCCGCGCTCCGCCAAAGTCGAGTCGCTCGCGCAGCGTATCAACAACTGCTTCTTGCGATCGGAGAACGGCGTGCCGCTGGCATTCGATTCTCCCGAAATGACGGGCTTGCTTGCGTATATGACGTTCGTTTCAAAGGGCGTGAAGAGCGGCGAGTTCGGGCCGGGGCGCGGGATGGGCTCGATCGCGAACATCGCGAAGATGACGCCCGACCCGGCGCATGGCAAAGCGATCTATGCCGAGCGCTGCGCATCGTGCCATGGCGCCGAGGGGCAGGGCACGCAAGGCGGCGGCCGCTATGTCTTTCCGCCGCTCTGGGGCGAGGCATCGTTCAATATCGGCGCGAGCATGGCGCGCATCGGCCCCGCAGCCGCGTTCATCAAGCACAACATGCCGCTCGGCAACGCGACGCTCAGCGACCAAGAGGCGCTCGACGTCGCGGCCTACGTCTCGCATCAACCGCGTCCCGATTTCGCGGCGAAGGCGGATGATTGGCCCAAGGGCGGCAAGCCCGCCGACGCGCGCTACTAATGCGGGCAAAGGCGGGGGCGATGTAGTGGGGCCGGGTACGGCCCCAGGGCTTCGTGGAGGCGATTTTCATCGCGGCGACGAAACTGTAGAGCCGTATGGGCACTGTTCATGCGGCGCTTGGGCCGAGATGATTCGGATTGAACACCGCGGCGGCACGCGTATGGAATGCCCGCGTGCCGCCGCTGTTACGTCATCCATGCCATAAGGAGCCTGCCCCATGAAAGCCGTCGCCTACTATCGCAATCTGCCGATCGACGATCCCGAATCGTTGGTGGATGTGGCGCTACCCGATCCGCAACCGGGGCCGCGCGATCTACTCGTCGAGGTGCGGGCCGTCTCCGTCAATCCCGTCGACGTGAAGATACGCGCGGGCGTGGCCCCCGAGGCGGGGCAGCCGAAAGTGATCGGTTGGGATGCCGCGGGTGTCGTGCGCGCGGTCGGTGCGGACGTGACGCTCTTTCAACCGGGCGACAAAGTGTGGTACGCGGGCTCGCTTACGCGTGCCGGCACGAATAGCGAACTGCATGTGGTCGACGAGCGTATCGTCGGGCATATGCCGAAATCGCTCGATTTCGCGCACGCGGCTGCCTTGCCGCTGACGACGATCACCGCTTGGGAGCTCCTGTTCGACCGCTTGCGTGTGCCGGAGGGCAATGCGCAGACGGGCCGATCGCTGCTAGTGATCGGCGCGGCGGGCGGCGTGGGCTCGATTCTCGTGCAGCTTGCGCGTCGGCTCACGGGATTGACCGTCATCGGTACGGCCTCGCGGCCCGAAACGGCTCAATGGGTGAGCGATCTCGGTGCGCATCACGTCATCGACCACACGAAGCCGCTTTCGGAAGAACTCGCTCGGATCGGGGTGGGGATGGTCGACTACATCGCGAGCTTGACGCACACCGATAGCCATTTTCCGCAAATCGTCGAGGCGATCAAACCGCAGGGCCAGGTCGCGCTCATCGACGATCCCGATCTCATCGACTTCCGCCAACTCAAGCGCAAGAGCGTGTCGCTGCACTGGGAGTTCATGTTCACGCGCTCGATGTTCGACACGCCCGATCAAATCGCGCAGCACGAATTGCTCGAGCGCGTGGCGGCGCTGATCGACGCAGGCACGCTGCGTACGACGTTCGGGGATCACTTCGGAAAAATCGACGCGGCGAATCTAAAGCGGGCCCATGCGCTCATCGAGAGCAATCGGGCGCGCGGCAAGATCGTGCTCGAGGGGTTCTGATTGGGCCGATGCTAGGCGGTGCGATCGATAGCCGTCGATCGACCGGAATGCGAAGCGGGGAGCGGGGCGGGCGGTGAGCCGGCCCCGCTGTCGCTTTAAGGCAGCGAAATCGTCAGATTGGCCGATTGCGCTTCCGGCTGAATGAGCTGGGAGTACGGGGCGAGCGTACGCATCGTGGATCCGCGCAGGTACGTGTTCAACCCGAAATAAGCACCGAGCGCGACGAATGCGAACACGGCGCCGATCGTCCATAGCGGCAGTTCGTGCTTGAGCCGGTGCGCGATTTGATCGGGCAGCGGCCAATGCGGTGCGAACGGCGCGCGCTTGCCTTTCATTTGCGCGATTTCGTCGCCGAGCCGGCCCGTCAAATAAGCGAGTTTCTCGGGCCCTTCGAGCAGGTACTTGCCTTGGAAGCCCAGCAGCAGGCACAGGTGGAAGACCTCGAGCGATTGCAGTCGCGACGCGCCTTGCGCGCGGCACGATTCGAGCAACTCGAAGAATTTTTCCCCGGCCAACTGTTCGCCGAAGAGCACGAGTTGCAGCGGCCGGCGCTCCCACTCGGCGCGGATCTTGAACGAGGAGGCGAGCACCGCTTCGTCGATCGCCGCGCAAAACGCGAACTTCGAGGCATAGATGTCGTCGGCCGAGGCATTGAGCTTTTTCGCGCCGCGTTCGAAGTCGGCGAGGAATGCCTGCACGCGCGCGCCGAACTCGCCCGCATCGCCGGGTTCGCGTCCTTGCTTCAGCAAGAACACCATGAAAAACCCGTCGTATAGCAAGTCGCGTAGCGACCGCGCTTGGACGTTTGCCTCGGTCGAAGCCGAGGGCGGCGCGGACGACGGCGCGTTGGCGCCGAACAGCGAAGGCATTTGACTCATGACGTGACCGCGATAAGTTCGAGTTTGAGGTCGTTGATGCCGGACGGCGCGTAGATCATGGCCGACTGCGCTTGCAGCATTCGGTCGTAAAGGCTACTGCGCGATTCGAACGCGAAATAACAGGCGCCGGGACGCACGGGAACGGCCGGCGGCACTTGCGGCGTATAGACGAGCCGCACGCCCGGCATGGCCGACAGCACGAGCTTGTCGACGTCGTCGGGCGCACCCACCTTGAAGCGCGCAGGGACTGCTTCGACGAGTTCCACGGCGGGCATGTCGGCGGACACGGCCAGATAGAACGTGGTCTTCTCGTCGATCTTGCCCGAATCGAGCCGGCCCACGTGGAACGACGGCCGCACCTCGTCGAGCCCGATCGCGAAATAGCGCGTGGAAATGACGGTCTCGAGCAGATCGCGCACGATCGTGTCGAGCAGCGCGAAGCCCGCGCCGGGGTCGTCGTGTCGATAGGCCGGCAAATCGGCTAGCGCGTAGCGCTTGGAGAACGTCATCAATTGACCGGCGAGGCGCAGCAGCTCCTGGAACAGGCGCTCCGGATGCAACGTGGGCTGCTGGAGCAAATGCACGAGCGAGGCGACCGCGCCGTTGGCCGTGTGCAACAACCAGAACGAGGCGATGTCGCCCGAACGGAATTCGATGATGTTCTTCGTCGGCTCGCGGTGAAAGCCGTAAAGCGCGCTGACCTTCGCTTGAAGCGCATCGATCAGCTGGCGCAGCCGCTGATGCAGGATCGGCGAGGCTTCGACGGCTAAGCACGGCGGCACGAACGCGTCGTCGAGTTCGAACCCCGACGTGGCCGTGCGTCGCAGCCGGGCGAGCGGCACGGCGTGCAATTGCGCGCGCGGCTCCGTATGGCTGATCAGCTTGACGCGCGTTTTGAGGAACGTCAGATTGGCGACGGCCGCATCGGTGAATTGATCGGGCACGCTCGCCTGCTTGGAGGCATAGCGCGAGACGAACGCATCGGTCGATTCGTCGGCGCAGTTGCCGCCCGTCTCGCGCAGCGGATGCAGCGCGAGATAGAACATGAACTCGCCCACGCCCTCGGGCAGCGTATCGAGCGCGACCGGTTGCGGCAGCTCGTCGGCCAGCGGGGCAGCGTAAAGCGTGCCGTCCGGAAAGACGAGGGAGAGCTCGGACAGGCGCAGCAGATTGTTCGCCAGGGCGTCGGCGTCGAACCGTACGCTGCGCAGGCCCCAGTTGAAAGGTTGAATGGCGCGTATCGATTCGAACAGCCGCGCCTCGTGATAGGCGTCTTGTTGTTGGAAATGCTGGGGCCGCAGAAAGAGCCCCTCGCCCCAAAGCAATTTCGCCGAATAACTCATCTCGATTTCACTATCAGGTTTTCGTATAACGCCGAAGCGGCCGCCGCGCTCGGGGGCGGCTCGCCTTGCAACGGATCTTTTGGCCGGCGCACTAGCCGCAACTCACGGACGAGAGCAGATTGAGCGCTTGCATCGGCAATTGCGGATCGGGCGAGATGACTGCGCCGCTCGTGACGGTCATCGCGCAGTTATGTAGGCCGATCATTATGCCGGATTTCTCCGATTTAGCCGGATCGAAGGCGAATTTCCAACGCTGCAAGGCCGGGTCGCGAAACAACGCGACTACGCCGAACGCTTGGGCTTCGCGCGTCACTTTTTCGGTCATTTGGTAATGCTGACCGGGAATCAAGGTGATCTCTCGGACACTCAGCAAATCGGCGCCGAGCGCGCTCTTTTCCTTGGCCGGATCGGTGAACGTATCGAACGGCGCCTGCTGGAACGAGGTGGGGTCCTTCAACGCATAGAGTCTTACTACGAGCGCGAGCGGATGGTTGTCGGTGGCCGCGTTCAGATTGGACGCGGCCGCGAGCGTCAGCGGGACGTCGCGCGGCGGCTTTTGCGAATCGGGCACGGGCGGCTTGCCGATCCCGGCGGCTTGCAGCGCCGTGGATGCCGCGGCGCCGATGACGGAGATGCCGGCGGCGCAGCCGCCCAACGACGCGCAGACGGCGAGCGGCCATACAAGGCGCGACCAAAATCGATAACCCCAAGCTTTACGACTCACGCCAGTACCCCGTGCAAGTTGATGCATTTATCCATTCCGCCGCCCTCGAATCGAGGTGGGAATGCCGCGCCGCGAAGACGATAGCTTGCGGCGTACAAGTTTGTCTATCTCAAGCCGAGACGAGGAAATTTTTTCCGCTATCAAATTTACCCTGCGTTGATTCGGAAATTATTTCAGCATTCTCAAATTGTCTATCTGGGATATTGCACCGCATTCAAAACCGGAAGAATCTGGTTCGGCGCAGGCCAGTTGAATTATCGAAAATTGGCCGGTACTATACGCGCGCACTCGCCGCAAAGCAAAGTTGCGGTTTCCCTTCCGAGAATTAATAAGCCGCTTGGCAGTAAGTAAGAATGATGAAACAACGACTTTCCCAATTTTCAGCGGTGGTGCTCGTGTGCGCCGCAATGGTCGGCTGCGCGACGCAAAATTCGGGTGCGCCAGCGTCTCCCGAAGCGTTCAACAAAGCGCTTTCCGATGCGGACGCGGTGGCCAAGGGCGGCGATCAAACGCGCGCGCTCGCACTCTACGATCAACTGACGAAGATGGACCCGACTCGCGAGGAGCCGTGGTCGCGCATCGCGCAGATCCAATTCCAGCAGTCGCATTACGGGCAAGCCATCGTCGCGGCGCAAGAAGCGCTGTCGCGCGATCAGAGCGATCGCGATGCGAAGAGCGTGCTGGCCGTGAGCGGCCTGCGCGTGGCGACGGAATCGCTCGGCCAATTGCGGCAGGATGCTGCGCTCGCCGGCGACGCCAAGTCGGACGCGGCCGTGCTCGCACATCAACTGCGCGACACGCTCGGCGAGAGCACGCTGTTCCCCGAAGAAGTCGAGAAAAAGCCGGTCGCGAAAAAGCGACGCTACGTACGCCGTCCCGTCGCGGCCGCGCAAAAGCCCGCGGACAAGCCGGCCGAGAGCGATGCGGCCGCGACGCCGCCTGCCGCGCCGGCTAAGAGCGCCGCGCCGGCTCAGCCCGCGAAGAGCGGCGGTGCATCCGATCCCTTCAGTGCGCTTCGCTGATCGGTCCTTTTGACCTAGTCGCTTTTGGGAGTCATCGATGGCGAAGAAAGAAAGCATCCAAAAACGCCTGCAAAAGGTGCGGCCGCCGCGCGTGCAGTTGACCTATGAAGTCGAGCGCGGCGACGCGATCGAGGTCAAAGAGCTGCCGTTCGTCGTGGGCGTCGTGGCGGATCTCGGCGGCCAATCGGAGATCGAGCAGCCCAAGCTGCGCGATCGCAAGTTCGTCAGCATCGATCGCGACAATTTCGACGACGTCATGAAGGGCGTCGAGCCGCGGGCAGCATTCCAAGTCAAGAACGAACTGACGGATGCGGGCGGCTCGTTCGGCGTCGATCTGCGTTTCCGTTCGATGGAAGATTTCGGGCCCGACGCCGTGGTCGAGCAAATCGAGCCGCTGCGCCGTTTGCTCGAAGCACGTTCGAAGCTGGCCGATCTGCGCAACAAGCTCGCGAGTAACGACAAGCTCGAGAGCCTGCTGAGCGACGTGCTCGCGAATACGCAGCAGTTGCAGGCGCTGGCCGGCGAGACCGGCGCGCGCGGCGATGGTGAAGACAAGCAAGGCGAATAACCGGAGCGGGGTGTCAGCATGAATCAACAAACGGCCACGGCTCCCGCCGGCGCCGCCCAAGCGGGCGCTAGCACGTCGCTGCTCGACGACATCGTCGAGAAAAGCAAGGTTGCGAAATCCGATTCCGAGCACGCGCGTGCGAAGGATCTGATCGGCGAACTCGTCCATCAGGTGATGGACGGCACAGTTGTCGTCTCCGACAACCTATCCGCAACGATCGACGCGCGTATCGCCGAACTCGACCGCCTGTTGTCGGCGCAGCTCAGCGAAGTCATGCACGCGCCCGAGTTTCAGCGCATGGAAAGCACTTGGCGCGGGCTCAACTATCTGTGTAAAGAGAGCAACACGGGCTCGACGATCAAGATCCGCGTGCTCAATGCGAACAAGCGCGAAATCGTGCGCGATTTCAAGGCGGCGTCCGAGTTCGATCAGAGCGCGCTGTTCAAGAAGGTCTACGAAGAAGAGTTCGGCACGTTCGGCGGTGCGCCGTTCGGCACGCTGATCGGCGACTTCGAATTGACGCGTCAGCCCGAAGACATGTACTTCATCGAACAGATGTCGCATGTCGCCGCGGCCGCACACGCGCCGTTCATCACGTCGGCCTCGCCGGAATTGCTCGGCCTCGAATCGTTCTCCGATTTGGGCAAGCCGCGCGATCTGGGCAAGATCTTCGATACGGTCGAGTACGCGAAGTGGAAGTCGTTCCGCGAGTCGGAAGATTCCCGCTATGTCGGCCTCACTCTGCCGCGCTATTTGGGACGGTTGCCGTTCCATCCGAAGGACGGTCTCATTGCCGAGACGTTCAACTTCGTCGAAAGCGTCGACGGCTCGGATCACAGCAAGTACCTCTGGTGCAATGCCGCGTGGGCGTTCGCCGCACGGTTGACGGCGGCGTTCGACGATTTCGGCTGGTGCGCGGCGATTCGCGGCGTGGAAGGCGGCGGGCTCGTCGAAGACTTGCCGACGCATACGTTCAAGACCGACGACGGCGAAATCGCGCTGAAGTGCCCGACGGAAATCGCGATCACGGACCGGCGCGAGAAGGAGCTCAGCGATCTCGGCTTCATTCCGCTCGTGCACTGCAAGAACTCGGATTACGCGGCGTTTTTCGCAGCGCAATCGGTGCAACGGCCGAAGAAGTACAACACGGATAGTGCGAACGCGAATGCCGTGCTGTCGGCGCAACTGCAATACATCTTCTCGGTGTCGCGCGTTGCCCACTATCTGAAGGCGATGATGCGCGACAAGATCGGCAGCTTCGCTTCCGCGCAGAACGTCGAGCAGTTCCTCAATCGTTGGGTTGCGCAGTACGTGCTGCTCGACGATAACGCCACGCAGGAGCAAAAGGCGCAGTTCCCGCTGCGTGAAGCGTCGATCCAAGTGTCCGAGATCCCGGGCAAGCCGGGGTCGTACCGCTCCGTCGCTTTCTTGCGGCCGCATTTCCAACTCGACGAGTTGTCGATTTCGCTGCGGCTCGTCGCGGATCTGCCGAAAGCCGCTGGCGCTTAAACCTAAGAACCATTCCGAGCGCGGCCCGGGCGTACCCGGCTCGAGGCCGCTTATAAACCGCTACCTGGGAGTTAGCAAGTCATGAAAGACGTTTATCTGAAGTTTGGCAATCCCGCCATCAAGGGCGAATCGGCCGACAAGGACCACAAGGACTGGATCGAGATCAGCTCGTGGAATCACTCGATCGTCCAGCCGCGCTCGGCGACTGCGTCGACGGCCGGCGGTGGTACGGCAGAGCGTTGCGAGCACGGCGACATGGTGTTCACGAAGGACATCGACGTCGTGAGCCCGCTGCTCTACCAACACGCGTCGGGCGGTACGACGTTCGACGAAGTGACGGTCGATTTCATGCGCTCGGACGGCGAAGGCAACCGCGTCAAGTACCTCGAAATCAAGATGAAGTACGTCATCATTTCGAGCGTGACGCCGAGCGTCGTCGGTGAAGGCCTGCCGACGGAGCAATTCTCGCTGAAGTACGCGGCTGTGCAATGGAAGTACACGCAGCAGAAGGTTGGCGGCGGCCAAGGCGGCAATGCGCAAGGCGCGTGGAGCCTGACGAAGAACGACAAGACCTACGCGGTCTAAGTCGGGACCGATACGCCGCTCGCTGCCGTACCCGGCGAGCGGCGGTCCGAATGACCAGATTGACCTGAGCATGCTGCCCGATGAAGCGCTTCGAACCGAGCTTGCTCGATAAACTTTTCGACGACGATCCTCGCTCGCCCGCGCCCGCGGCGATGCGCCAGTGGTCGCTCGACGAGTTGAAGGGCCGCGTGGCGCGCGACGTCGAGGCGTTGCTCAATACCCGCATTGTGCTGACCGAGGAGGCGCTCGCCAAGCTGCCCGAGTGTCAGCGGTCGGTGCTGACCTACGGTTTGAACGATTTCGCAGGCCTGAGCCTCGCAAGCCACTACGATCGGACATTCATCTGCGAATCCATCGAACAGGCGATCGCGCGGCATGAACCGCGCTTGCAGGACGTCCGTGTATCGCTCGAGGTCAACGAGCAGTCGACGAATGCGCTGTATTTCGTTATCCGCGCGAGGCTCGTCGTGCATCCGGCCGAAGAGCCGGTCAGCTTCGATGCGATGCTGCAAGCCTCCACATTGCAATATTCGGTCTCGCGGTCGCGCCGCGCCACGGACGCGGGGCGTTCCCGAGTGCGCGAACTGGGACTCGGCTAGTCGATAAGAGCGCACAGAAGTGCCCTGAAACAAGAAATTTCTCCCTCAGGGTGCCGGGGATCATTGATGGAAGCGTTGCTGCCTTACTACGAGCGCGAGCTCGCGTTTTTGCGCCGTTATTCGCGCGACTTCGCCGACCGCTACCCCAAGATCGCGGCGCGGCTCGCGACGGCCGGCGAGCAGGGCGACGACCCGCACGTCGAGCGCATGATCGAATCCTTCGCGTTGCTCTCGGCACGCGTCAATAAAAAGCTCGACGACGATCGCCCCGAATTCACCGAGGCGCTGCTGGAAGTGCTGTATCCGCACTACCTGCGCCCCTTTCCCTCGTGCTCGATCGCGCAGTTCAGCGCGCGGCGCGAGGGCATGCCCGAGTCGATCCCACGCGGCACGCCGCTCGCTTCGCGCGAAATTCGCGGCGTGGCCTGTCAGTTTCGCACCGCTTATGACGTGACGCTCGCGCCATTGCGCCTCGTGCGTGCACGGCATACCCCGCTAGCCGAGGTGCCGCTGTCCGCGATCACGCTGCCGGGCGATGCATCCGCGCTGCTGTCGTTCACGTTCGAGACCACGTTGCCCGAGGGCTCGCTCGGCGCGCTCAATCTGTCGACATTGCGGGCCTACCTGCACGGCGAGCAATCGTTTATAGCGGCGCTGACCGATTGCCTGTTCATGAAGACGATCGGCGCTTATGTGGAAACGCCGGAAAGCCGCGCATGGCGACCGCTGGCCGAGATCCCGATCGCGCCCGCGGGCTTCCATGAGGACGACGCGCTGATCGACTATCCGGCGAAGTCGCATCCGGCCTATCGCCTGCTCACCGAATATTTCGCGTTCCCCGAAAAATTCGACTTCATCGACTTCGACTTGGCGGCGATGGTCGGCATGGCGGGGCGTTGCCGGCGGCTCACGCTGCACGTCGCGCTCGGCGAGTTGCGTGAGGAGCCGCATATCGAGCGGCTCGTCGAATCGCTGAGCGCGAACCACGTGCGCTTGTTTTGCACGCCCGTCGTCAACTTGTTCGCGCGGCGCGGCGAGCCGATTCACGTAAGCCATGAAGCCGTGGCCTATCCGGTCGTCGCCGACGCGCGCCATGCCGGCGATTACGAGGTCTACTCGATCGACCGCGTGAGGCGCGTCGAAACGCGACCGGACGGGCAAACCATCACCGAGTTTCGGCCGTTCTACGCGCTTCATCACGACGAGGCGGCGCGCGTCGGGCGCTACTGGTTCGCGCGCCGCAACGATTGGGTTGCGCAGTGCAGCCCGGGCTACGAGACAGAGATTTCGATCGTCGATGCCGACTTCGAGCCGCTCGAAGCCCGCACCGATACGCTGAGTCTGGCGCTTACCTGCACGAATCGCGATTTGCCCGCGCGGCTGGCGATCGGACTCGAAGGCGGCGATCTGTTCGCGCAGCCCGAGTTGGCGGCGGGTCCCATCGGCTTGTTGTCGCGGCCGAGCCCGAGCGTGCGCGTGCCGCGCGGCGCCTCGATGGGCTGGCGGCTCGTCTCGCATCTGGCGCTGAACCACGTCTCGCTCGCGGACGGGCTCGCACCGCTCAAGGAGTTGCTGGCGCTCTACGACGCGCGTCGCACGGCCGTTTCGGCGCGGCATATCGCGGGCATCGTCGGCATCGAGCAAAAGCCGGCCGTGCACTGGCTGCCGGGCCGGCCTTATGCGACGTTCGTGCGCGGCGTGGAAATCCGCGTGACGTTCGACGAAGCGCACTACGTGGGAACGAGCCTCGCCACGTTCGTGCGCGTGCTCGATACCTTCTTCGGTCTGTTCGTCCGGTTGAACAGTTTCGTCCAACTCGTGGCCGTCGCAGGCCGCACAGGCGAGGAGATCATGCGATGCAAACCGCGCAGCGCGGAATCGACGCTGGCGTAGTCGAGCGGCTGCTCGACGAGCCTTACCGGTTCCAGTTCTTTCAGGCGGTTCGTGTGCTCGAGACATGGTTCTCGAAGCGAGACGAGCCGGCGTCAAGCGATCGCACACGGACCGGCGTCGCTTTTCGAAACAGCCTCGCGCTGACGTTTCCGCCGAGCGAGCTCGAGCACGCGGTGCCCTATGACGAGGCGGGCGAGCCGCTTGCCGGACCCGAAGCCGTGCGTGACGCGCTTGCGCACAGCAAGCTCGAGCGCATCGAGCTCACGCCGTCGTTTTTCGGTTTGCTCGGCGGGCAAGGCGCGCTGCCGCTGCACTACACGGAGCAGTTGATCGCGCGCGCACAGGTGCAGCGAGACCATGCGGCCCGAGAGTTCTTCGACGTCTTCTCGAACCGTGCCACGGCGCTGTTCTACGCGGCATGGAAGAAATACCGGCTTCCGTTTCACTACGAGCTCGATCGCGACGAGCGCTATCTGCCGTTGCTGCTCTCGCTGGCGGGGACGCCCGATGCCGCGACGCGCGCGCAATTGCAGGAAGGGCGCGGCGCCCTGATCGACGAAGCGATCGCCGGCTATGCGTTGCCGGCGCGCCACCGGCCGATGTCGGCTGCCTATTTGGCGCGCACGTTGACCGAATACTTTCGCGTGCCCGTGAAGGTGGAGCAGTTCGCGGGCAAGTGGTACGCGGTGCCTTCGCCGCGCCTGACGGTGCTCGGCCGCGAGAACGCGACGCTCGGCGCGACGGCGCTCGCGGGCGAACGCGTTTGGCAGCGCGACATGCGCGTGCGGATCGTCGTGGGCCCGCTGGGCAAGCGCGACTATGAAGCCTTTTTACCCGGCGAGGCGCGCGCGGTCGCCCTCGAGCGCATGTTGATGCTGCTCGCCGGTATCACCATCGAATACGAAGTGTCGCTCGTGCTGGCGCGCGAGGAAGTGGGCATGAGCCGCCTCGGAAAAGGCGCTCGGCTCGGCTACGACGCTTTCCTGTGCACGCGCCCGGCCGAGCGCGACCGCGACGACGCGCGTTACGAACTGAACGTCATCCATTGATCCGACAAGCGAGAATCGTCCCGACATGAGTACCCCCCTGAAGACCCTCATCTCCAAGCTCGACCCGCTCTGCCTGAATGCGGCGACGCGCGCCGCGAGCCTCTGTCTGGCGCGCGGCCACTACGAAGTCGATCTCGAGCATTTGTTGCTCGCGCTAATCGAGCAGCAGGCGAGCGATCTCTCGGTCGTGCTGCGCGCGAGCGGCCTGAGCACCGAAGTGCTGCGCTCGGACCTCGAACGCGGACTCGAACGGTTGAAGACCGGCAACACGCGTACGCCGGTGTTTTCTCAGCATTTGATCTCGCTGTTCGAGCAAGCGTGGCTCATCGCCTCGCTCGATTCGCAGGCGGCGCGGATTCGTTCGGGGCACCTGCTGCTCGCGCTGTTGACTTCGCCCGAGCTCTCGCAATTCGCCGAACGGATGTCGCCGGTGCTGACGCGCGTGCCGACCGAGGAACTGAAGCATCGGTTCGCCGAAGCGACGGCGGGCTCGGAGGAGGCCGAGGTCGCGGCAAACGCCCCGTCGCGCACGAGTGCGCCCGCGGGCGAGGAAGGCATCGGCGCCGGGCCGTCGAAGACGCCGGCGCTCGATACCTACACGACGAACCTCACGCAGCGCGCCCGCGAAGGGCAGATCGACCCCGTGATCGGCCGCGAAGCCGAGATCCGGCAGACGATCGACATCCTGATGCGCCGCCGTCAAAACAACCCGATCCTGACCGGCGAGGCGGGGGTCGGTAAGACGGCCGTCGTCGAAGGGTTGGCGCTTCGTATCGCGGCGGGCGACGTGCCGACGCCGCTTATCGGCGTGGCGCTGCATGTCCTCGATATGGGTTTGCTGCAAGCCGGCGCCAGCGTGAAGGGCGAGTTCGAAAATCGCCTGAAAAACGTCATCGACGAAGTGAAGAAGAGCGCGACGCCGATCATTTTGTTCATCGACGAAGCGCATACGATCATCGGGGCGGGCGGCCAGGCCGGCCAGAACGATGCGGCCAATTTGCTGAAGCCCGCGCTCGCGCGCGGCGAGCTGCGGACAATCGCGGCGACGACGTGGGCCGAATACCGTAAGTACTTCGAAAAAGACGTGGCGCTCGCGCGGCGTTTCCAAGTCGTGAAGGTCGACGAACCGAGCGAAGCGCTTGCTTGCGCGATGGTGCGCGGTCTTGCGCTGCGCATGGAAGCGCATTTCGGCGTGCGCATTTTCGACGAGGCCATCACCGAGGCCGTGCGACTGTCGCACCGCTACATCACGGGGCGGCAACTGCCCGATAAGGCGATCGGCGTGCTCGATACGGCATGCGCCAAGGTCGCGCTCGCGCAGGGTTCGACACCGGCCGTCATCGACGATACGCGCAAGCGCATCGAGCGGATCGATGCCGAAATCGCCTCGCTCGAGCGCGAGAGCGCGAGCGGTACCGCTGGGCCGGCGCACGACGAACGGCTTGCGAACCTGCGCGCGGCGCGCGAAGCCGACGTCGCATCGCTGACCGCCGACGAGGCCCGCTACGAGCAAGAGCGCGAGCTGGCGAAACGGATCGAAACGTTGCGCGGCGAACTCGCCGCGGCGGCGGCGCCTACGGGCGAGCAAGCGGCGAATAGCGACGCTCTAGCGGCGTTGCGCGAGGAGCTCGCCGGCCTTACGTCGAAGCTTCAGGCGCTCCAGCAGTCGAGCCCCATGGTGCCGTTGCAGGTCGATGGGCTCGTTGTGGCGGAAATCGTCGCAGCGTGGACAGGCATTCCGCTCGGCCGCATGGTCAAAGACGAAATCGGCACGGTGCTGACCCTCAAGGATCTGCTTGCGGCACGTGTGATCGGCCAAGACCACGCGCTCGATGCGATCGCGCAGCGCGTGCGCACGGCCAGCGCGAGTCTCGAGGATCCGAACAAGCCGCGCGGCGTTTTCCTATTCGTGGGGCCGTCGGGCGTGGGCAAGACCGAGACCGCGCTCGCGCTGGCCGATTTGCTCTACGGCGGCGAACGCAAGCTCGTCACGATCAATATGAGCGAGTACCAGGAAGCGCATAGCGTATCGGGCTTGAAAGGCTCGCCCCCGGGCTACGTCGGCTATGGTGAGGGCGGCGTGCTGACCGAAGCCGTTCGGCGCAATCCGTACAGCGTGGTGCTGCTCGACGAGGTAGAGAAGGCACACCCTGACGTGCTCGAGATGTTCTTCCAAGTATTCGACAAAGGTACGCTCGACGACGCCGAAGGGCGCGAGATCGATTTCCGCCATGCGCTGATCATTCTCACGTCGAACGTCGGCTCCACCGCCGTCATGCAGGCTTGCTTGAATCAAGCGCCCGATGCGCTGCCCGATGCCGACGCGCTCGCCGAGCTGCTGCGGCCGCAGTTGTACAAGACGTTCAAGCCCGCGTTCCTCGGGCGCGTGAAGGTCGTGCCTTACTACCCGATCTCGGATGACGTGCTTGCCGAGATCATCGAACTGAAGCTCGAGCGCATCCGCACGCGTATCGCCGAGAACCATCGCGCCGAGTTCGCCTGGGACGAATCGCTCGTCGATGCCGTGCTCGCACGGTGCACGGAAGTGGACTCCGGCGCGCGCAACGTCGACCACATTCTCAACGGAACGCTGTTGCCCGAGCTTGCGCAGCACGTGCTCGGACGCCTAGCCGGCGGCGAGCGCATCGAGCGCATCGACGTGCGCGCGCTCGAATCGGGCGAGTTCGAATACAAGGTGGCCTGACATGCCGATCGATTTAGCTCCGCTCATCGCGCCGCTCGAAGGCGCGTCGCCTTGCGGCGAGGATTTGCTGTTTTCAAACGACTTCGACGCGATCCAGCAAGCACGGCGCTTCGACGACCCGTCGCTCGATCAAGGCGAGTGGGTCACGGAAATCAAGGAAGCCGATTGGGGTTTCGTCATCGAGCGTTGCTCGCAGTTGCTCAAGACGCAAACCAAGGACCTGCGCCTGGCCGCCTGGCTCACCGAAGCGCTCGCGATGAAGCAGGGCGTGGAAGGGCTGTCGCAAGGCTATACGCTGCTCGCGGCGCTTGCCGAGCGCTTTTGGGACACCGTGCATCCGCTGCCCGAAGGGGACGACACGGAGTATCGGCTCGGCAACGTGAGCTGGCTCGTGGGCCGTACGTCGCAGCTGCTGCGCGAAGTGCCGCTCACGCAATCGTCGTCGGGCGAGTTCGGCGGGCTCGATTGGGAGGTCGCGAGCAACGTGGCACAAGCCGTGCGCCGCGACCCCGATCACGCGGACGAGCTTGCGCGCGGCAAGCCTTCCCTGGAGCAGATCGAAGCGGCCAAGCGGGCGACGCCCCCGGCGTTCTACAAGGCGCTGATCACGGATTTGAAGGCGTTCGAGGCTGCGATGCTGGCGCTCGAACAGACGTTGGATGCACGCGCGGGCACGTCGGCGCCGAGCTTTCGGCAAACGAAAGATGCCTACGAATACGTGTTCGGTCTGGCAGAGCGTTTCGCACGCGACGTCGGGGCGAAGACCGATTCCACGCCGGCCCAACCCCAAGCCCAATCGCAAGCCGGTGGGGGCTCCACCGAACGTGCCGAGCCCAGTTTCAAGACGGCCCCTTCTCTCGTAGAGACTTCGATGCCCACGCAAACCGCCGCTACCGGTGTCGTTCATGCCATCGGCGCAATACAGAGCCGTGCCGAAGCCGTCGCGCAACTGCGCGCGATTGCGCGCTTTTTTCGTGCGACCGAGCCGCACAGCCCGGCCGCCTATCTGGCCGACAAGGCGGCCCAGTGGGCCGACATGCCGCTGCACGAATGGATCGCGTCCGTCGTGAAGGACGACGGCTCGCTCGCGCATGTCCGCGAGATTTTGGGGGTCAAGTCCGACGAGGCTTAAAGCGGGCGCTTACTGCCCAACACGGAACTCGATCCGTCGATTGCGCGCGCGGCCTTCATTGGTGTCGTTCGACGCAATCGGCTGATCGGGGCCGACGCCCATCGTGGCCATCGCCCTCGGCGCGACCCCCTTCGTCACGAGATAACCCTTCACGGCATCGGCGCGCGCCTGGCTCAGTGCGACGTTCGAGGCACGGTTGCCCGAGTTGTCGGTATGGCCGATGATCTCCACGGTCTTGCCCGGCAGCTTGACGAGCACGGCCGCCATTTGATCGAGAATGGCTCGGCCTTCCGGTGTCAAGGTCGCGCTGCCCGTTTCGAATTCGATCGTGCGATTCGCGAGCGTCGAATCGAGCAAGCCTTGCTCGGATGCGCTGACGCGCAGCCCGTTGTGGATCGTGTAAGTCGGGTTCAACGCCGTGGCCATGTCGCTTGCGACCTGCTGCCGTAGCGCTTCGTTCGACACCTCACCTTTCACGTCGATCTGCGTGCCGTCGATCTTGAGCTGGCCCTTGCTGATCTGTTTTAGTTGCGGACCGAGCAGCTTTTGGACGTTCGCGCTCCAGTTCGGCGGCGTGGACACGCCGCCCACTTCGATTTGATCGACGACGTTTGCGGCGCCGTACGTCTCGCGCAGCCGGGCGAGTACGGCGCTATGTGTCGCTTCGTCGGGTACCTTGCCGCTGGCGACGACTTGGCCGGGCGCGGCGTCGGCCGGTGCGGGCACACGCGTGGGCGCACTCGGCGCGCCGGCGAAATTGTTCGCGGCCAATTGCGTCGCCGGCGGCAGCGCCGTCGTGCGGACGCGCGCACCGCCCGCATCCACGGGCATGACCGTTGCCGGCGAGGCATCGTCGGCATGAGCGCCGAACGCGGCGAACGAGGCGCAAGCGGCGAGCGCCAGCGCGGCGGCACGCCGTACGACGCGGCGCGGCTTGGAATGGGGATAGGAATGCGAGAAGCCCGTCATCGCGTCATGCCCCGACGAATACTTCACGGAAGGTGTCGACGGCGATGCGCAGCGACAATTCCGGTTGTTCGAGATAGCTGACGAGCTTGCTGATTCCATGTTCGTTCTGAGCGTGGTCGTCGACCCATTCGGGATCGTCGATGTCGATGTTATGCGTCGCGTAAGCCTGCGGATCGATCACGCTATGCAGCGTTTTGGCCGATGCGCCGTTAAAGCCGATGACGAGCCGTTCGCGCTCGGCGATCGTGCCGATGAAAATTGCAATCTCGAAATCGGCCTGCGCGAGGAACGGCGCGATCAGCTCGAGCCAGAACGTCGCCACGAGGCTGCGGTAGAACGTGTCGTTCGGCAGCGGCAACGTGAGCCCGCGTTCGAGATTCGGCGCATGGCTGAGCATGACGGGCTTGAGGAGCGAGCCGAGCGCGAGCATCGCGCCGCGCAGCCGCACCGGATGGCCGCTTGCCAACAGCATTTGCTCGAGGCCGGCGAGCGTTTGATGCTCGACGAAATCCGAGAACGTGCCGTCGTGCGAGTTCGCGACGCCCACGTCGATCGGCACTTGGGTGTCCCCTAGGGCTTGCAGCGCGGCGCCGGGCTCTTCGCAATCGTAGAGCGTGCGCATCTGCGTGGCTGCGCGCGACCAAAGCCGCGCGAACGCGAGCGGGCTGCGGGCGAGGAAGGCGAGGGGACGTTCGACTTCGAGCGCCGTGGCCGCGAGCAGCGGGAAACGGCGCGACGATACGTCGTGGCTCGACATCAAGTGGCCGGCGATGGCCAGGCGGCTTTGCGAGCCGAGAAAGGCGAAGTGCATCGGCTTCGCACTTTCGTAGACGATCTTCCAGCGCGGGTCTTCGGCGAGCAGCTCCATCGCTTGCGCGACCCAGCGGTCGAGCGTCTGGAGCAACTGCGGATTATGCGTGCTTTTGACGAAGTCCCCGCGCGAAGGAATCTTGCCGAAGTAGGCGAGTTGCGCCTGCACGGATTGCGTCATTGCGCGGCTCCTGTTGCTGGGTTCGAGACCGCCGCATCGGCGGCCGTGGGAGTGGTCGATTGCGCGGCCGGCGTCGATAGGGCGGGGGCCGCCAGCGTGCCGGGCGCGGCCGGCGCCGAGCCGCCCACCGCGGCGGCTGCCGCGGTACGCGCCGCGGCTGCGTCGGCGACCGATTCGGGCAGACGCACACCGGTGAGGCTCGCCTGCTGCGGTGCGCCGCCACCGCCGCTCGAAGGCTGCGAGGTGCTGATGATCTTCATGCTGAGCGCAACCGTGACGCTGCCTTGCGTCCATGACAGCGCAAACGTGCCGTCGGCGTTGCGCGTGCGCTTGGCCGAGTTGATCAGCTTCTCGAGACCGTAGCGGCCGGGTTCGTTGACGAGTTCGATCGTGCGGCCGTCGAACGAGGTGGCCGTGAGCGTCGCGCCGGGCGAGCCCTGCGGATTCGGCCAGACGAAGTTCGTCCATTGCGGCGGCGTGTTGCGATAGCGCAGCTGCTGGCCGTCGATATTGATCGTGTACTCGGTCGTGCCTTGGCCCGGCTGCGGCAGGATCTGGAACACCGTCTGCGGTTCGGCCGCGGCACCGCCGCCGCCTGCCGCCGCGCCCGACAGCGGTGCGACCCAGCGGGCGAAGCCGTTCGAGAACTCGGGCGACAACGCGATGCCCATGCCGCCCCACGTGCGCGGCGAGAGCGTGTCGCCGCGGCGCACGGCGAGCGGGCCGAGCGTCGTGCCGACGAACTTCGAGATCGCACCGTCCGGCCCGAAGACCTGGGCGATTTCGCTCGCGCCCGCTTCGACCTTCGCTCCGCTCGAGAACGGGTACTTGTTCACGAGCGAGGTCTGGAACGTTTGGTAGACCTGCGCGTTCCACACCTTGTTGACCTCGTTGCTGGCCGGTTCGATCACGACCGCGAAAGCCTGCATCAGCGGCCGAACGAGCAGCGGACGCAGCGTCTTGCGCTGATCGTCGGTCAGGCCCGTCAGCATCTGCTCGTCCACGAATTTGAGCGAATCGGCCAACTCGGAGCCGTTGCCGTCGAGCGTTTGCTGCATGAGCTCGCGCGCGCCCGGGCCCGGATCGCCTTGGTTCTTCAAGATGTTAAAGCGCGTACGGACCTTGGACAGTGTATCCATGTAGCCGCCCAGCAGCGAGGCGTTTTCTTGTTTGGCGACGATGCGCGCGAGGCCGCTGAAGGCGGTTCCAACCGGGCCGGGCGCCATCGAGCCATCGAGATTCATATCGATGTCTACGCCGGCGTTTTGCGCCGCCTGCTGCTTCGAGGAAAAGAGCCGCTTGAACCAGCCCGTCACGCCGTTTTGCGCCTTTTGCAGCGGGCCGGCGGCGAGCGCGGGGTTGTCCCACGACGTTTGGTCGTAGGCCGTCTCGAGCACCTTGCGGATCGGCGAGTCTTGCGGGTCGCCCAATCGATTCATCGCGTCCACAGCCTGTCCGAACGTGCCGAAGTCGCGTACGGCAATGCCTTGCATGAAGCGTTGCCAGTGCTGCGCGTATTCGGTCTTATACATGCCGACGAGCGCTTTCTGGATCTGTTCGGGGCTGCCCTCGAGCGTCAGATCGTCCTGCGACGAGGTACCGAGCACCCAGTCCTTCGCTTGCAGTTCCTTCGTCGCGGCATCGCGGATCGCCGGTTTGACGTAACCGAACCAGGCTTCGCGCGTGAACGTGCCCGGGATCGCATAGCTGCCGCCGACGAGGTTCGCGTTGTTCTCGCCGACGATGCGGGCAATCGTCATCGGCGCGTAGCGCGTCGAGGCGCGTGCCTTGATCTCTTCGTACACGCGCTGGCGAGCCGGCATGCCGCGAACGACGCGACGCAGGTTCTCGCGCGTCTGATCGATCAACGAAAGGTTCGCATCGATCATCGGCCAGTCGTCGTCGGACACGCGCGCAAGGTAGAACGTGATCAAGCGCTCGGCGCTACGGATCATTTCGTCGCGCGACATATTCCCGCGATTCGTCTCCAGCCAGCCGCGCCAGAAGCGGGCGAGCTGATCCGTGAGGTGCGCGGCTTCGACATGGCGCTTGTCGGAGAGCATTAAGTAGGTTTTCAGCGCGTTGTACGCGTCTTCGACGTTGGTCGGCGACGCATCGCTATAGAGGCCGCCTTGCATGGCGTTGCCGTTGCCGATCGCGCCGCTGCTGCTCGTACCGCCGCCCGTGCGCGCCGACACGGGCATCGCGCCCGATTCCGGGGGATGCGTGAGCGGGGCGAGCTGATCGGGGTGCGCGTCGACTTCCTTCAGGAACGCGGCGAGGTTCTGCGCGACCGGGTCGAGCATCAACTGCTTCACGCCGCGGTAGTACTCGGTCAGCAGTCGCTGCTCCATCCGATCGCCCTGATACAGCCCGAGCGAGACGGACAGCGGCCGCTTACGCTTGAATTGCTCGAGTTGTTCGATACGATCCTCGAGAATGTCCATCGCCTGCAAGCGCGATTGCAGATCGTTGCGGTTGTTTTGCAGGCGCACGATGTTGTCGAGATCGGCCTGCACGTTCGATGCGAGCTGCTCGTTGCCGATCGTCGACCAGGTCCAACCGCCGAGCGCGAGCGCAAGCACGGCCACGAAGGCGAAGAACGTGCCGTAGCGCATCCGCGTTTTCGCGGGGCTCGCGAATTGCCGTACCGTCTGGCGGTCGGCGAAGATGACCTTGGAGAACAGATCGCGCAGGAAAAAGCCGTTCTTGGAGGCGGCGGCTTGCGGCTTTGGCAAGCCGTCGACGGCCAGGCCGAAGCGCTGGCCGATGCGTTGCGCGGCCGCGCTGCTCGTTTCGCCTTCTTGCAGCGCGCTGGTGAAGTAAAAGCCGCGCAGGATCGGTTTGTACTGGAACGGGTTGCTCTCGAACAGCGTCGCCAGAAACACGCGCAGCGCCGGCTTGATCGCGAGGAATTCGAGGGGGAAGCTCAATTGCCCCGGGGACAGCATCGTGCCGCGATTGATCGACATCTGAGCGACGCTGATTTCCTTCAGGCCGTCGTAGAGCTCCTCGAAGCGTTCGTCGAACAGGGCGACGACGTCGCGTTTCTCGTCGCGTTGGTAGGGCAGGGTGGCGCCCCAGACGCGGTCGTATTCATGGCGCTCGCCGCCGCTGAAGAATTCGGCGAACCCGGTGATGAGATCGGCCTTCGTGAACATCACGTAGACGGGCGCGAACACCTCGAGCTTTTCGGTCAACTCTTGGACGCGCTGACGCAGGCTGCGCGCGAGATTGATCGTCGCATCGGGCCGGCTGCTCGTGAGTTCGGCGATGCTGGCCGTCACGATGATGCCGTTGATCGGCGCCTTCGGCCGGTACCGCTTGAGCAGATTCAGAAAGCCGAGCCATTCCGTGCGGTCTTCCTCGTGGACCGAATAGCGACCCGCCGTGTCGAGCAAGATACCTTCGGTCGTGAAGAACCAATCGCAATTGCGCGTGCCGCCGATGCCGTGCACGATCGCGTCGCTTTTTTCGGCGAACGGAAATTGCAATCCCGAATTCAGAACCGCGCTGCTTTTGCCGGCCGCCGGGTTGCCGATGACGATGTACCACGGCAGATCGTAAAGCGCCGCGCCGCCCGATACCTGACCGATCTTCGACGTCTTGATCGTGCGCACCGCTTCGGCGAGCCGCGTGCGCAGCACGTCCAGATCCGCCGGTTTGGCGCCCGTCGCTTGCGGGGCTTTGCCCGTTTCGGCTTGCTGCTCGAGCATGTCGCCGAGCTTGCGACTGGCCCTGCGCGCCGCGATGCGCCGCCAGAGCCAGACGACGAAGATCAGCGCGAGGATGGCGACCATTGCCGCGATGGGCCAGGCGAGCGGCAGGTCGAACCAAAGGGCGGAACCGAACAGGATAGCCGCGATGACGACCACCCCGACGACGGTCATCGTGCGTTTGCTGGTCAGCGCATTGAGGAAGCGTTGCATAAGGCTTTAACTTGGCGTTCTAGGTCGAATGGCCCGGCGCTGCATGGCGCGAGGCTTTTGCGTATCGGTGCGTGGCGATCGATTTTCGTCTATTGCCCGGCTAGCGCACCGGTAGGTTTGCGTCCTAAGACGAATCCGGGCTTGTGGTATTCAACGTGGCCGAAATCCATCAATTTCCATCGTCCGCCCCATACCAAGCCGACTTGCTCGGCCGTTTGCCCGTACAACTCGTAGCCGTGCATGGCCCAGGGGTCTTTTTCGGAAATGACGACTTTGCCGTCCCGCAAGAAGGCGTTGTCGGCGGCAAGCCCGTATTGGTGATAGCTCTGATATGCGGCCGCATTCGTTACGCCCCCCAACTGCGCGAGCCGGTTTTGTCGATCCGGGCTCCGATAACCTTCCAATAGCACCATTTCGTACCCGTACTGCTCGCGCATGATCTTGTACACGAGCAATAGGCGAGTTCTGAAATCGGCATCCAGCAAATTCCAATCGCGGCTGGCGTCGCGCAGTGCGGGACGGACCTGTTCGACTTCTTTGGTCTCGAAGACCTCGGGCGGCAACGGCGGCGGTGGAACGAGCTGCTCGCCATTGAGCAATGCGGCGATTTTCTCGTCCGGCACGCGGGTATCGCCATCGAACTGAAACAATTGGCGCCCGCGCAATGCAATTGCGATCAATGGAGGCGCCGCAAGGATACCTGCCGTAATCAAAATCATCAAGCGCCGCCGAATCAGTATTTTTTTCGTGTCGACGAGTGCGCCATGAGAAATTCTTACTGATTTATCGATACCGCTTCGGAGATGCGACATTCCCCGCGTGGTTCTACGCGACATACGCCTTTGTAATGCGAGCGCCGCCGAGACGAATGCGCCGCGCGCGGCAGGCAATAGGAACAAGGCGGCGACGGTTACGGCGACGGCGAAATAAGCGGCGAGTGCAACGGCAATCAAGATAGGCCCCGGGGGGAAATAAATTGTATTTTGTAATGCTTGCTCTTAGAATCTGGCCTGCTTGCCAAGGGAGGCCGGATTCCTATTATCACGGCGAATTAAACTACGATTCAACGAGATACTGAATGAGTGCACCGGAAACCACTTCGAAAGGGCGGCCGAGCCTACTTTCCGAGACGGCGCCCGGTGTCCCGGACAGCAGTTCCCGCATCCTCGCGAGCCTTGAAGGGCGCGTGTCCGCGCAGCAGTTACCGCGTCGGCGTTCGAGCAAAAAGCCGCTGGCCGCCGTCGCGTTGGCGGCGGCGATAGGCGCCGGTGCGTTCGGCGCTTGGCAGTGGCAGCGCGCGCAAAACACCCCGCATCCGACGCTTGCCGGCGTCGACCGTTCGCATACGGCGCCCGCCGCCCTAGGTGCGAGCGGCGCCGGCGCGACGGCTAAGGCCGCGCAAAGCGGGCCGGCGGCGGCATCGACGCCGCAAGCGGCCGTGATCGTAGCCGACGATCCGTCGTCTAGCTCTGCATCCGCCTCGGCGTCAGCGCCGGCCGCCGATCCGTTGTCTCGTGCATTGGCGAGCGGCGTCGTGGCGTCTACGGACAAGCCCGCTTCGGTGCCGAGCGCGGATGCGGCGTCGGGTTCGAAGTCGGTGGCGAAGGTGGGTGCAGGCGCACCCGCGCCCGCTACTGCCCGCAACGAGCGCGACAATGCGAAGAGCCGCCGCGAGAAGCTAGCCGCCGCACATCCGGCGAAGCGTGCGAAGGGCCACGCCTCCGGGCGGCCGGACGATCCCGATGCCGATTTGTTGGCTGTACTCGTCGCGCGTACGAAGCCCTATGATTCGCATGCGCCGGTCGCGGCGAGCGGCGCGAAAGGGGTGAGCGCCGCGCATCCCGCGAGCTTGGCCGCGCAAATCAAGCAATGCGACAAGTCCAATTTCTTCGAGGCGCAGCTTTGCCGTTGGCGTGCCTGCTCCGATCACTGGGGTAAGGATCCCGCGTGCCCCAGCGCGAATTCGACGGCGCAAACCCGATAGCGCCGAAGACGAGCGGAAGGTCTGCGACGGCTAACGCGCTTGGGCAACCCAAGCGCCGATCGCAGGCCATGCGTGCTCCAGCGTGCGCGAACCCATGAACAGCCCGATGTGTCCGCCCGGCACCAGGCGCTTCGTGATCTGAGCGGGCGGTGTGCCGAGGTATTTCTCGGCGTCGAACACCTGCTCCTTGGTGGTGATGTCGTCGGCTTCGCCCGCGAGCAAATAGACGGGGCAGACGATCGTGCGCAAATTCAACGTCTTGCCGAGCGCGACATAGGTCCCCTTGGCGAGCCGGTTCTCCTTGAACAGCTGAACGATCGCTTGTAGATACCAGCGGCCGGGCAAGTCGATCGGATTCTCGTACCAGCTCTCGAACGCCTCTTCCTTTTTTAGATAGGCAGGGTCATCGATGTGTTCGTATAGATCGATGTGCTTGGCCATGTAGTGCTGCTCGGGATGCATGTTTTTCCAGCCGCGCAGCATGTACTCGCCGCGCATCAACCCGCCGCCGAGCTCCACGAGCTCTTCGTAAAAGGACGTGGGGTAGGTGTGGGCCATGCGTTTGACGGGGCCGTCGCCGGCGTCCGTATCGATCGGCGAGCCGGCCAGCACCAGCGAAGCCACCTTGTCCGGAAAACGCGCCGCGTACATGGCCGACATCCATCCGCCTTGGCATAACCCGACGAGATTGACGCGGCCGCCGAGATCGTCGACGCATACGTTCAGCTCGGCCAAGTACTGATCGATTTCGAGGTCGCGCATGTCCTCGGTGGCCGATTTCCAATCGGTGAGGAACAAGCGCGACACGCCACTGGCCTGAAGCGTCGCCATCAGGCTCTGACCGGGCTGGTAATCGGCGATCATCGCCGTGTGCCCTGCGAACGGGGCGTCGACGATCGTTGGGATAGTGGCGCCGTGGGAATCCGTCGCATCGCTCGACGAGTAATCGCGCAAGACCATCGTGCGCAGGTCTAGCCGAACGGTATTGGGCGTGGCAAGCTGCGGCCGCAATTCGACGTGCAGCTTTTCTTCTTCCGCGAGAAAGGCGAGGTTTTTCGCATAGAGTTCTGCACCTTCCTCCACCATCGCGGCGGCGGCCGCCATCGGCCAAAACAGTGGCACGCCGAGCGTGGCCAGGTGATGCGGGTGTTTCGCGGACATCGACTCACTCCTTCTCGGCAACTCGTTTTATGCCGGCTCGGGCGGCCGGGACGTGGGTGTGCAGCATCGCTGCAAACGGCGTCAATTGTGTGTCGATTCGAGGTGAGTGCGGTTGACGCGCGTCAACCGCAAGCGGGCATCCTAGGGTTTGAGTACGACCTTGATGCAGCCGTCCACTTTGTCGCGGAACGTCTTGTATAGCCCTGGCCCCTGCTCCAGCGGCGCGGTATGCGTGATGACGAACGACGGATCGATGCGTTTGTTGTCGATGAGTTCGAGCAACTCGCCCATCCAGCGATTGACGTGCGTTTGCCCCATACGGAACGTGAGGCCCTTGTTCATCGCCGCGCCGAACGGAATCTTGTCGAGCACCCCACCGTAGACGCCCGGAATCGAGAGCGTTCCGGCCGGCCTGCACACATAGATCATTTCGCGCGGCACGTGCGGTCGATCCGTCTCCAGCATGACCGCCTGCTTGACGCGGTCGACCATCGAGTCGATCGCGCGTCCCGCATGCGACTCCATGCCCACCGCATCGATGCACACTTCCGGACCTTTGCCCTGCGTCAACGCGTTCAACCGTTCGACCACGCTTTCTTCGTCGAAGTCGATCGGCACCGCGCCGGCCGAGGCCGCCATCGCCAAGCGCTCGGGTACTCGATCGATGACGACGACTTGCTTCGCGCCGAGCAACAACGCGCTACGCACGGCCATCTGTCCGACGGGTCCCGCGCCCCAGATCGCGACCGTATCGGTAGGCTGAACGTCGCATTGGACGACGGCTTGCCAGCCGGTCGGCAGGATATCGCCGAGAAAGAGCACTTGCTCGTCCGTCAGTCCCTCTGGCACCTTGATGTGTGTCCTGTCGGCGAACGGCACGCGGACATATTCCGCTTGTCCGCCCGCATAGCCGCCCGTTAGATGCGAGTAGCCGAATAGCCCCGCGGTCGCATGCCCGAAGACTTTGTCGGCCATGGACTTGTTGCGGTTGCTTCGTTCGCAAACGGAAAAATTCCCGCGCCGGCACTGGTCGCATTCGCCACAGATGATCGTGAAGGGAACGACCACGCGATCGCCGGGTTTGAGCGCGCGATTGTCTTTTCCGACTTCGACGACTTCGCCCATGAATTCGTGGCCCATCACGTCGCCGTGTTCCATGCTCGGCATGAGTCCGTCGAACAAGTGCAGATCGGAGCCGCAGATCGCGCAAGTGGAGACCTTCACGATCGCATCGCGTCCGTCTTCGATGACCGGATCGGGCACCGTGTCGTAGCGGATGTCGTGCTTGCCGTGCCAACAGAGCGCTCGCATGTTGGTTGTCCTTAGCGTGGCCGGGCGCATCCGCAGAAACAGGAAGTCCGCAGCGTGTGGTTTCGAGGGAACGACGAGCTCGTTCCGAGCAACGCGCGTTCCTATGTCCACTCATTGCGAAGGCACGAGCGTTGCGGCAGTGCGGCAGACCCGAGCCGCTTCTCATGAGGCGTATCCGTTTCGGGCAGCACTTATCGTTGACATAAAGGACATTCACCATGGCACGCAAAACATTGGAAGATCTGTTCATTCACGCCCTGTCGGATATGTACAGCGCGGAGAAGCAACTGACGAAGGCACTCGGTAAGCTCTCGCGCGCGGCGACGAACGAGCAACTGTCTAAGGCCTTCGAGACGCACTTGCAGGAAACGCACGGGCAAGTCGAACGCATCGATCAAGTTGTGGAGAAATGCGGTATCCGGCTGAAGAGGATGAAGTGCGCGGCGATGGAGGGTCTGATCGAAGAAGGCGAGGAACTGATCGACGAGATCGAGAAGGGCCCCGTGCTCGATGCCGGCTTGATCGGCGCGGCGCAGAAAGTCGAACACTATGAGATCGCCTCGTACGGCACGCTATGCGCACTGGCTAAGCAGCTCGGCCGGCAAGAGGCCGTGACGTTGCTCAAGGAAACGCTGGAGGAGGAGAAGGCGACCGACAAGAAGCTCACCGAATTCGCCGAGAAAGTGGGCAATCCGGAGGCGAGCAAGCACTGACGTTTCCGACCGATTCGTTCCTGTATCGATTTCTCTCTTCGATGGAGTCAAACGATGAGTTCATCTGCAATCGACTATGCCGGCGAAGCCGCGCGTGCGCGCTCCGCGGGGCAAGTGGCCTTCGCATCGATGGCCGATATCGCCAACCAAACGTTCGACGGGTTCGAGCGTCTCGCGCGCTTGAATCTGCAAACGGTGAAGACCACGCTGGCCGAGCAGCACGGCATTGCGCTCGAGGCCGTCGATTCGCGTTCGATCGCGTGGATCGTGACGCTGCCGACGGCGCAGGCACAAGCCGGCTTCAAGAAAGCGCTCGCCTATTGGCAGCATCTCAGTGCGATCGCTAGCGAGACCGCTGCGAACAACGCGGGGGCGAGTTGGGAAGGTCTGAGCGCCTGCACGAATTGGTTCGCGTCGACGTATTCGGAGGTGGCGCGCTCACGCACGGGCGGCACGCTTGTCCTTGCCTCGCCCGATGAAAGTTTGCCCGTACCGGCCGAGGAGCAAGCGGCGATGACGGCGAAGGGCGCAGCCAAAAAACGCTCGGTAGAGATTGTCGACGGTTCGGGAAATGTCGTTTCCTCGGTCAAGCAATAGTGGATTGCGCCTCGAGCGCTAGACGCCAGTGCGGCCGATTATGAAGAAAACGTAATGGCGCGCTAACGTTTGCATGTTTTCAAAATACGGTATCCACCCTGTTTTATTTTGGAAAACGGTTTTCCGAGATTTTGAACGGCGCCCGGCTCGAGGCGCCGTTTTCTCCACCCGAGCGCGGATGTACGCGTGTCGATCCGGGTATCCCCGTAGTAAGCGCGCATCGACTGCGATTGCTAGTAGCGTATCTCTAGACTAATATCCACACCGTCATGTCGCCTATCGACACTTGTTAAGTTTCATGGCCCGATCGACACCCTTCACAGTGAGGCGTTTATCGGCCGTCATGAATGATGGTGAGATCTCAGAGGCGTCGAGCCGCGTATGAATGAAGGTGCGAGCATGTTGAGCGGGATGGGCGAGCGGTTGCATTTACGCGCTGCGAGCGAACCCGATCGCGCTTTTTTGTACAGCGTGTTCGAAAGTACGCGCGCGGACGAATTCGCACGGGCCGGTTTAAGTGCGGATCGTATTGCGGCGTTGTTGGCCCAGCAGTTTTCGATGCAGGACGCGTATTACCGCACCCACTATCCGCACGGCTCATTCGATGTGGTGATGCTTGGTAATGAACGTGTCGGTCGTCTCTACCATGATTGGCGCGCCCACGAGGCGCGTTTGATCGATATCGCATTGTTGCCGGCCTATCGCGGAGCGGGGCTCGGGACGAAGTTGATGAACGCTTTCGTCGCTCAAGCGGCGGCCAAGGCGATTCCGATCGTGTTGTATGTCGAGATGGAGAACCCCGTGCAAGCGCTTTATCGCAGGCTCGGGTTCGAGGCCGTCGGCGAGAACGGTGTTTATATCCAGATGCGGCGTGAAGTTGCGCCGTACGCCGGCGCCGACGTGACGTCCGTTGCAGGGCTCGCGTTGGACTAAGCGAGGCAGTACTGAACCGTGCGGTTGAAATAGGCGCAGGCGCGCCGGCGCCGCGGGCCACGGAGATAAGGCGGTAAGAACCACAGACCACGGTTGAAGCATCGACCGTAAATAACGAACGACGAGCGGGGGCTTGTTTGCTGTCCATTCCTACCCACGAAGAGTTGCTCGCAGCCATCGGGCAGCGCTTCACCATCAGCGCCCACGGACATACCGTTGAGGCCGTGCTGTCGCACGCGCCCCTCGGCATTCCCATGAACGAGAGCTTCGTTTGCTATTCAGGCACGTTCGAGCTGCCCGCCGGCGTTTTTCTTCCGCAAGACGTTTATCGCATCGGTTCGCCGACCGGCTCCGCTTGGGACCTGCTGGCCACTCCGACGCAACCGACAGGAGACGGACTCTCGACGCTGAGCTTCGTCGTGCATTGCCGTATCGACGAGCTGGCCCAGGGCGCCGGCTCGCGGGACGTTCAGTAGGGCGTTGTTTTCATTTTTCGAATCTAGGAATTATCGACAGGAGGCGTGTGATGAGTGATCCGTTTATCGGTGAAATCCGCATGGCGGGCTTTAACTTTGCGCCGACCGGCTGGGCGCAGTGCCAGGGCCAAACGATTGCGATTTCACAAAACCAGGCGTTGTTCGCCTTGCTCGGCACGGTTTACGGCGGCAATGGCGTATCGAATTACCAACTGCCGGATCTGCGAGGCCGCACGCCCGTCGGTATGGGCCAGGGCTTGGGGTTGTCGAACATCGACATCGGTGAATCGGACGGGGTGGAGAACATCACGCTGACGTCGGGCAACATGCCGCAGCATACGCACGTAGCAGCGGTGACGGGAGGCGGCACCGTAACGGGGGCGATCGCGATTCCGGCGACGACGAGTACGGCGGCGCAAACCGAAGGTGCGACGCCTGGGCCGACGACGGTACTCGGACCGATCGCCGTCACCGGTCACCCAGGCTCGCTCTACAGCACGGCTGCACCGAATACGACCCTCGCGCCATTTAACGTGAGCCTACAAAGTTCGGCACCGGCGATTCAAAACGGGTTGGCGGGAAGTAGTTTGCCGTTCTCGTCGCGCAATCCGTATCTGGGCATCAATTTCATCATCGCGCTTCAGGGCGTCTTCCCGTCACGCGGGTAACGGATGATGCATGCGTGCCGCGCGCGGCACGCTTTTTGGGATATCAAGCGATGAAACTTGCCGCCAACCTGTCGAAGCTCCTCGCCGCATTGCGCGCATCGGAGAAACGCACCCATAACATGGGCGCTGCGTTGCCCGCGCCGCTGATCGTCGCGCTCGAACCTCGCATCGTCTACGATGCATCGGCTGCGGCAATTGGGGCGGCGGCTACGGCTGCGCAACATCACCCGGTGGGCGAGCAGGCACATACCGGAGGCGCTGCCGCGCGCGAGGCGGCGAGCCCGATTGCCGCGATGTCGCGCATCGCCGCGGCGGCGACCACGCCGGCAGCGGGTGCCGAGCCAAGCTCGGGTATCGGCGCATCGGCACGTGCGGGGTATGGTTCTACGGCGCTAACGCAGGCGATGGCGACGAAGGCCGCCGGCAGCCAAGATGTCGCAGCAACCGCTCGCGGCGGTTATACCGTCGCGCCCTCGGCCGATTCGCCCTCGGAAATGTCGACGGTGCGCGCGGTACACGGCTATACCGATATGGCGGGTGCGGCGGCGGGCAAGCAAGTCGTTTTCATCGATTCGAACGTCAGCGGTTATCAAACGCTCGTCGCCGGCTTGCCTGCCGGGACGCAATACGTGGTCCTCGATTCGTCGAAGGATGGGCTCGCACAAATCGCGCAATATCTCGAGCAGCACCCTGGCGTGAGTTCGATTCATCTCGTTTCGCACGGCGCGGACGGTGAAATTCAAGTCGGAAATACTTGGCTTAACGAAGGTGACCTGTCGGCCTACAGCGCCGAGCTTGCAAAGATCGGCGCGGCGATGAAGCCGGGCGGCGATTTTTTGATTTACGGCTGCGATGTCGCGCAACGGGCCGACGGCCAACTGCTCGTGCAGCAAATCGCATCGATCACGCATTTGAATGTCGCGGCATCCACGGATCTGACCGGCGCCGCCTCACTCGGCGGCAACTGGAACCTCGAATACGATGTGGGCGCAGTGACGACGCCCGTGATCTTTTCGCAGGCCGCCGAGGCGAGGTACGGCGATCTTCTGACCCAGACCAACGACAGTTACAATGCCTACGCGAACGGCGGCGCCGGGGAAACCGTCGCGACCTCCGCGACTTCTTTCACGCTGGACGGTGTGACCTACACGACCGACGGCGCGGTGACGAGCGGTGTGTACACGGCCAATGAAAGCGCTCCGCTCTCGGTTTCCGCGAGCGACGGCGTACTGATGATCAATCAGCCGGGCGACGTCCAAATGACGCGCGTGACGATCACGCTCGCCAACGGCGATCCGCTGGCGGTGACTAGCTTCGACTTCGACGAGGGCCTGAGCGACGGCACAATCTGGTTGCGGCCGAACGGCAACACCACTGGCCAGATTCAGCTATCGGGTGCTCAGTTATCCGGGCACGTCGATCTTTCCGGTTATAGCCAGTTCAAGGGCATCACGTCGCTCGTTATCGTCGATTCCGGCGACTCGGGCACCTTCACGCCGACGCTGAACAACCTTACCTACATCGACTTGTCCTCGCCGCCGGTCGCCACCGCCACGGGCGGCAGCACGGCATTTGTGGCTGGCGACAACGTTACGTCCACGCCAGTTGCTGTCGACTCGGGCATCACGTTGACCGACGGCGATTCGACTACGGCCGTCAGCGCTGCCGTCTCGATCACGGGCAATTTCCATAGCAGCGAGGACACGCTCGCCTTCACGAATACGAGCGGGGCGACCTACGGCGATATATCGGCTACCTATAACGCGGGTGCGGGTGTACTGACGCTGACGTCATCCTCCGGTACGGCGACGATTGCGCAGTGGCAAAACGCGCTGCGAGCGGTCACGTACACCGATACCGCCATCACCCCGAACACGGCTACGCGCACCGTCAGCTTTACGATCACGAGCGACGGGTATACGGCCGGTAACACCACGACCAAACAGGTCAGCGTCGCTGACACCGATCAAACGCCGACCATTCATACGACGGGCGGGACGACGAGCTATGGCGATGGCGGTTCGGCCGTCACGATAGACAGCGACATTACCGTCAGCGATACGGACAATACAACGCAATCGTCGGGGACGGTATCGATCTCGGGCGGCTTCCATAGCGGCGATACGCTCTCGTTCACGAACGACGGCTCGACGATGGGCAACATCGTGGGCTCGTACAACGCGGCGACAGGCGTACTGACGCTCACGTCCTCCAGTGCGACCGCAACAGATGCCCAGTGGGGGCACGCCCTGTCGGCGGTTTCCTTCTCAAGCACGAGCACGACGCTAGGCTCGCGGACGATCTCGTTTGCGACCAGCGACGGCACGAAGACGAGCACGGCTGCAACCGATACCGTCAACGTCGTGAACCCGATGCAGGTGACGACCGATTCGGGCTCTGCCGCGTTCGTGGCCGGCGATAACGTCACCTCGACCCCGGTTGCCGTCGATTCCGGCATCACCTTGACCGATGCGGCCACCGGTACGTTGTCGATGGCGACCGTGGCGATCACGGGCAACTACGTCAACAGCGAAGACGCTCTGGCGTTCATGAACGACGGCTCGACGATGGGCAACATCGCGGCCTCGTATAACTCGGGGACGGGCGTGATGACGCTGACGTCGTCGGGCGCCACGGCCACGCTCGCGCAATGGCAGAGCGCGCTGCGATCGGTGACCTACACCGATACGGTCGTGACGCCGAACCCGGCGACGCGCACGATCAGTTTTTCGGCCACCGATAGCCTGGGCAACACGAGCGCCACCGCGACGCGCACCGTGACGGTGACCGATACGGATCAATCGCCGATCGTCCATACGACGGGCGGAACCACGAGCTACGTGGGCGCAAGCTCCGCGGTGACGATCGACAGCGGCATCATAGTGAGCGATCAGGATAATGCGACGCAATCGTCAGGCACGGTGTCGGTGTCGGGCGGCTTCCATAGCGGCGATACCCTATCGTTCACGAACGACGGTTCGACGATGGGCAATATCGTGGGCTCTTACAACGCCGCGACGGGCGTGCTGACGCTGACGTCGTCGGGCTCGTCGGCCAATGACGCGCAGTGGGCCAATGCTTTGAAGTCCGTGACGTTCTCGAGCACGAGTACCACCTACGGCAATCGGACGATCTCGTTCGCGACGAACGACGGTACCAAGACGAGCGTCGCCGCTACGGACACGGTCAACATGACGGCACCGCCGGTGATTACGACCGATGCGGGGTCGGCGGCGTTCGTGGCAGGCGACAACGTCACCTCGACGCCGGTGGCGATCGATTCCGGCTTGACCGTCACGGACGGCAGCGCGACGACGCTCGGCTCGGCGACGGTCGCGATCACGGGCAACTTCCATGGCAGCGAAGACGCGCTCGCGTTCACGAACGACGGCTCGACGATGGGCAACATCGCGGCTTCGTATAACTCGGGGACGGGCGTGATGACGCTGACGTCGTCGGGCGCCACGGCCACGCTCGCGCAATGGCAGAGCGCGCTACGATCGGTGACCTACACCGATACGGTCGTGACGCCGAACCCGGCGACGCGCACGATCAGCTTCACGGCGGTGGACGGCGCGGGCAACACGAGCGGCACGTCTACCCGAACCGTCACTGTCACCGACACCGATCAAACGCCGATCGTTCATACGACGGGCGGCACGACGAGCTACGTGGGTGCATCGGCGGGCGTCACGATCGACGGTCACGTCACGGTAAGCGATCAGGACAACACGACGCAGACGTCGGCCACGGTGGCGGTTACGACCGGCTTTCACACGGGCGACGTGCTGAGCTTTACGAACGACGGTTTGACGATGGGCAATATCCAGGCGTCGTACAGCGCGGGTACGGGCGTGTTGCTGCTCACGTCGATCGGCAGCACTGCGACGAACCCGCAATGGGAGAGCGCGTTGAGCGCTGTCACGTTCTCCAGCACTAGCACGACCTACGGCGACCGGACCATCTGGTACCAGGTGAACGACGGTACGAAGAACAGCACGCAGGCGGCGGACACGATCCACATGACGGCGCCGCCGGCGATCACGACCGATTCGGGTTCGGCCGCGTTCGTCTCGGGCGACAACACGACTTCGACGCCGGTGACGATCGATTCCGGCCTGACCGTCACCGACGGCAGTGCCGCGACGCTCGGCTCGACGACCGTCGCGATCACGGGCAACTTCCATAGCGGCGAAGACGAGCTCGCGTTCACGAACAACGGCACGACGATGGGCAACATCACGGCCTCGTACAACGCGACGACAGGCGTGATGACGCTGACGTCGGCGGGTGCCACGGCCACGCTCGCGCAATGGCAAAGCGCGTTGCAATCCGTGACCTATACCGACACTGCCGTCACGCCGAACACGGCGACACGCACGATCGCCTTCACGGCGTTGGATGGGGCGGGCAATACGAGCGCCACGGCCACGCGCACGATCTCGGTGACGGCGACCGATCAAACGCCGATCGTTCATACGACGGGCGGCACGACGAACTATGTCGGCGGCGCGGCGGCCGCGACCATCGACGGTGGGGTCTCGGTCAGCGATCTCGATAACACGACGCAGTCCTCCGCCACGGTCTCGATCGGAACGGGTTTCCATTCGGGCGATACGCTCACGTTCGTCAATACGAGTTCGGCGACGTTCGGCAACATCGTCGGTTCATACAATGCCGGGACGGGCGTGTTGACGCTGACCTCGTCGGGGGCGACCGCGTCGGACGCGCAGTGGTCGAATGCGCTGAGTGCAGTCACGTTCGCGGCGGCATCGAACGCGACGCCCGGCAATCGCACGATTTCCTTTGCGACGAGCGACGGCACCAAGACGAGCACCGCGGCCACCGATACGGTCGATCTGCTCGGTCCGCCCACGATCGCGACCGATTCGGGCTCCGCATCGTTCGTCGAAGCCGACAATACCGCCTCCACGCCGGTGGCGATCGATAGCGGGCTTACGCTGACCGATGGCGTCTCGCCGACGCTGGCTTCGGCCACCGTCGCCATCACGGGCAACTTCCACAGCGGCGAAGACGTGCTCGCGTTCGTCAATACGAATGCGACGACGTTCGGCAACGTTGCCGCTTCCTACAATACAGCGACGGGCGTGTTGACCTTGTCCTCGACGGGCAACACGGCCACGCTTGCGCAATGGCAAGCCGCGCTCGAGGCTGTCACCTACACCGATACGGCCGTCACGCCGAACACGGCGACGCGTACGCTCAGCTTCTCGGCGGTCGATACGAGCGCCGTGACGAGCAATACCGCCACACGCACGGTCACGGTCACGGCGACCGATCAATCGCCCACGGTCGCGGTGACGGGCGGCGCGAGGAACTACGTCGGCGGTACGACGGCCGCAACCATCGACGGCGGGGTCTCGGTCAGCGATCTCGACAACACGACGCAGTCCTCCGCCACGGTCTCGATCGGGACGGGCTTCCATTCGGGCGATACGCTTTCGTTCCTCAATACGAGTTCGGCGACGTTCGGCAACATCGTCGGTTCGTACAATGCCGGGACGGGCGTATTGACGCTGACGTCGTCGGGTTCCACAGCGTCCAACGCGCAGTGGTCGCATGCATTGGCCGCGGTGACGTTCTCGGCCGGGTCGAGTGCAACGCCGGGCAACCGCACGATCTCGTTTGCCGTCAACGACGGTACGAAGACGGGCCCGACGTCCAGCGACACGGTCGACGTACTCGGGCCGCCCACGATCACGACCGACTCGGGCTCGGCCGCTTTCGTCGCGGGCGACAACACGAGCTCGACACCGGTGACGATCGACTCCGGGTTGACGTTGACGGACGGTGCGGCGCCGACGCTCGGCTCGGCGAGCGTGTCGATCACGGGCAACTTCCATAGCGGCGAGGACGTGCTCGCGTTCACGAACACGAGTGCGACGACGTTCGGCAACATCTCGGGTTCGTACAATGCGGCAACGGGCGTGCTGAGCCTGTCCTCGACGGGCAACACGGCGACGCTCGCGCAATGGCAGGCCGCACTCGATGCCGTGACCTACACCGATACGGCCGTGACGCCGAACGCCGCGACGCGCACGATCAGTTTCTCGGTGGTGGATACCGCCAGCGTCACGAGCAACACCGCGACGCGAACGGTGACGGTTGCCGATACCGACCAAACGCCGATCGTCACGGCGACGAGCGGTACGACGAATTACGTGGCCGGGACGTCGGCTGCACCGATCGATACCGGCGTGTCGGTCGCCGACCTCGACAACACCACACAGGCATCGGGCACCGTATCGATCGCGACCGGCTTCCAAAGCGGCGATACGCTCGCATTCGTCAATACGAGTTCGGCGACGTTCGGCAACATCGTCGGTTCGTACAATGCCGGGACGGGCGTATTGACGCTGACCTCGTCCGGCGCGACGGCGAGCGATGCGCAGTGGTCGGCCGCGATGCGCGCAGTCACGTTCTCGGCGAGCGCCGGCGCGACCCCGGGCAACCGCTCGATCGCCTTCTCGACGAGCGACGGCGTCAAGACGAGTGCGGCGGCAACGCGCGCCGTCGACGTACTCGGGCCGCCCACGATCACGACCGACTCGGGCTTGGCCGCTTTCGTCGCGGGCGACAACACGAGCTCGACACCGGTGACGATCGACTCCGGGTTGACGTTGACGGACGGTGCGGCACCGACGCTCGGCTCGGCGAGCGTGTCGATCACGGGCAACTTCCATAGCGGCGAGGACGTGCTCGCGTTCACGAACACGAGTGCGACGACGTTCGGCAACATCTCGGGTTCGTACAATGCGGCAACGGGCGTGCTGAGCCTGTCCTCGACGGGCAACACGGCGACGCTCGCGCAATGGCAGGCCGCACTCGATGCCGTGACCTACACCGATACGGCCGTGACGCCGAACGCCGCGACGCGCACGATCAGCTTCTCGGTGGTGGATACCGCCAGCGTCACGAGCAACACCGCGATGCGAACGGTGACGGTTGCCGATACCGACCAAACGCCGATCGTGACGACGGCGAGCGGCACGACGAACTACGTTGTGGGCACCGCAAGCACGATCGTCAATCCGCACGTAACCGTTACCGACCTCGACAACGCGACACAATCGTCAGCGACGGTGGCGATCACGAGCAATTTCCATAGCGGCGAGGACGTGCTCTCGTTCGCGAACACGAGCGCAGCCACGTTCGGCAATATCGCCGCGACGTTCGATGCGGCGACGGGCGTGCTCACGTTGACCTCGGCCGGCGGCACCGCCACCGACGCGCAGTGGGCGAGCGCGCTCAGCGCGGTCGGTTTTTCGAGCGTGGGGACGCACTTCGGCAATCGCACCGTTTCGTTCGCCACGAGCGACGGTACCAAGACGAGCGCGGCGGCCAGCGCGAGCGTGTCGTTCATCGACAAACCGAACGTCACGCTCGACACGGGGTCGGCTTCGTTCGTCGCCGCCGACAATGCGACCTCGACGCCGATCGCCGTCGCGCCCGGACTCACGTTGAGCGATGCGAGCACCACTTTGTCGACGGCCAGCATCGCCATCACGGGTAACTTCCATAGCGGCGAGGACGTGCTTGCGTTCACGAATACGAACGCCGCGGCATTCGGCAACATCTCGGGTTCGTACAATGCGGCAACAGGCGTGCTAAGCCTATCCTCGGCAGGCAACACGGCCACGCTTACGCAATGGCGGACCGCGCTGGCTTCGGTCACCTATACGGATACCGCGGTCAAGCCCGCCAATGCCGCACGGACGATCAGCTTCACGGTGACCGACGGCAACGGTACGGCGAGCGACGTGCACGCTCGCAGCGTGACCGTGACCGACACGGACCAAACGCCGACGCTCGCCGTCGGCGGCAGCGTGACGTTCACATGGAACCCTGCCCACTCGACGCCGGTCGCGGTGGCGCCGCAGGTGAGCGTCGGCGATCGCGATGCGAGCGCTACGCTGACCTCGGCGCAAGTGAAGATCACCACAGGTTTCGATGCGGCGCACGATACGCTCGCATTGGCGGCGGGAACGAGCGGCTTCACGGCGAGCTACGATGTCAACACGGGCGTGCTGACGTTGACGAGCAATACGGCGACGCCGGCGCAATGGCAAAGCGCATTGCAGTCGGTCACGTATTCGAACTCGGAATTCCGCGCGACGGGTAGCCGCACGATCAGTTTCACGATCAGCGACGGCGTGAAGACGAGTGCCGCCGCCAAGAATACGGTCACCATCGTTGCCGGGCCGGCCGGCGGTACGCCGACCGCGGCATTGCCGGTTACGCCCCCCGCCGAACCGCCTTCGACTGTTACTTCGTCGCATCCGACTGGATCCGACGACACCGCGCCGCCTGACGTGCTCGGCGAATTGGGCGACAGCCGCCCGATCGGCTCCGTGCCGTCGGTGCCGACGATCACCTTCTCCGATCCGAGCGCGCCTGCCACCGGCTTCTCGCTCAATCGCACGACGGTGACGAGATTCGACCCGGCAGCGTTGAACGCGGCGCTGGCCGTGACGCCGTCCCCGATACCGATGTCGTTCTCCGACTTGGCCGTGCCGGTGCCCGAACACGATCCGTTCTCGATCGAAGTGGCGACGCTGCTGCCGCCGTCGCAGGCGATGGGCAGCGCGATGTCCGATGTCACTGTGCGTATGGCCGACGGCCGCTCGTTGCCGGGCTGGCTGCACTACGACGCGGCAAGCGGTGCGTTGCGCGGCAAGGTACCGCAGGGCATCGAGAACGTGCACATCGTCGTCGAGGTGCACGATGCGTCCGGCCATACTGCACGGCGCGAGGTCGTGCTCGCGCCGCGCGGTACGGCCCACGAGGTCGCGCATCCGGACCGCCACACCGTGCACCCGTCTGCCCATCCGAACGGCCATGCCGATCGCGGCGTGACCCAACCGCTCGCCGCGCGCGCCGCCCGTCCGCTCGGCAAGCCGTCGCTCGATCAGCAATTCGCGCAGGCGCGTGCTGCCTTGCACGTGGCGCGTCCCAGCGGCCCGGTCCGCCGCGTATGAATATAAATTCCCGTCATCTTCCAATACCAATGAGCGCACAAACGACCCCCGCCGAACTTCACTTCTCGTCCCCACGCGGGTCAACATCGAAGCAGGGCTCGCGCGGCCTGCGCCTCTCGCTGATCGGCGTCGCCGTTGCGGCGCTCGCGCTTTCGGGTTGCGCGATTCGTCCGAAGCCGTTTACGGATGCCGAGCGCGCGCAGACGGCGCAAGCCGATCGCACGGCGATGTTCTCGGGGCAGCCGGCGCTCTCGGGACCCTTGACGCTCGAGGAAGCCATGGCGCGGGCGATTCGTTACAACCTCGACCATCGCTTGAAGATGATGGAAGAGGCGCTGGCGCAAAAGCAACTCGATCTCGCCAATTTCGACATGCTGCCGAAGCTGACCGCGGACGCCGGGTACACGCACCGCGATCATCTACTCGTATCGTCCTCGGAGGATTACTTCACGCGCGGGCAGTCGCTGCCGCCTTCGTATTCGAGCGACCAGAACGAGCGCACGGCCGATCTCGCGTTTTCTTGGAACATCCTCGACTTCGGCGTGAGCTACTTCGAGGCAAAAGAGCAGGCCGACCGTGTGCTCGTCGTGGAGCAACGCCGCCGCAAGGTCGTGCAACTGATGATGCAGCAGGTGCGCGAGGCGTATTGGCAGGCGGCCGGCGCCGAGCGTCTGTCGAGCCGCATCGCGCCTTTACTCGTGCAAGCGAAGCAGGCGCTCGAGGAATCGCGCCAATCGCAATCGGAACGGCTGCGCTCGCCGCTCGAGACGCTCGCCTATCAGCATGCGCTGCTCGACATCATGCGTCAGCTTGAAGCCGTGCGCGATCAGCTCGACGAAGCCAAGCCGCGGCTCGCTTCGCTGATGAATATCGCGCCGGGCACGGATTTCAAGTTGGCTCCTCCCGAGGGTTTCGCGGTGCCGACGTTCGGCATGCCGATGCCCCAGATGGAGGAGACCGCGCTCGAACGCCGGCCGGAACTCGTCGAAGCGAGCTACAACGAACGCATCAGCGTCAACGAGACGCATAAAGCGATCGCTAAGCTGTTGCCCGGCATCGAGTTGCAATTGGGCTCGCACTACGACAGCAACAGCTTTCTGATGTTTCATTCATGGCGCGCGGCGGGCGTGAATGTAAGCTGGAACCTGCTGAATCTGCTCAACGAGAAGAGCATCCGCGGCGCCGCCGATGCGCAGCACCAAGTGGCGCGCGCGCAGCAGCTCGCGTTGTCGATGGCCGTGCTCACGCAAGTGCACGTGGCCCGCGCCGAGTTGGCCGCGAAGCAGCGCCAGTTCGATCTGTTCAAGCAATTGAACGACGTCGATGCGCAGATCCTGCAACATACGCACAACGCGACGATCGCCAATGCGCAAGGCAAGCTCGAGGAGATTCGCGCGGCGACGTCCGCGATGATGTCGGAATTACGCCTGTATCAAAGCTACGGCGAACTCGAGAGCGCGTACGGGCAACTGCTCGCGACGCTCGGCCTCGATCCGCTGCCGGCAAGCCTCGGCGCAGGTAATGGCGATTTGAAGACGATCGAGCAATCGATCGAGACGGAGCAAGCGCGCTGGGCGTCGTTCGGCAGCGCGGACGGAGTCAAAAAGCAATGAATCGATGGTGTAGGGCAGGGCTGCGCGCCGCGGCCCTGATGTGGGTGGTTCAACACGCGCTGGCCGCGGCGCCGCAAGCCGCGGCACCGCATGCGCCGGCGCCTGCCGTTCCCGCGGCCCCGGCGTCCGTATCGGCTTCCGGTCGTACGCAGGACGACGGCCGCATTCGCATTCAGCTCGTCGCGCGCGATCAAGTCGATTTGTCGAGCGAGATCAGCGCGAAGATCGCCTCGATGCCGTTTCGCGACGGCGACGCGTTCCGCGCAGGGCAAACGCTCGTCTCGCTCGATTGCTCGCTGTACGCGGCGCAACTGCACAAGGCGCAAGCCGAGGCCGACGCGGCCGTGCAGCTCAAGCGCGTCGACGATCGGCTCTCGCAATTGCATTCGATCGGCGAGATCGACGTCCAGCAGGCGGAAGCCAAGGCCAAGGCGAGCGCGGCCGAGGTGGCTTATATGCAGGCGACGGTTCGCAAATGCGGCATCGCCGCGCCGTTCGACGGCCGCGTGGTCAAGCGCAGCGCGGCGGCGCAACAGTTCGCCGAACCGGGCAAGCCCTTGTTGACGATCGTCGATACGAGCCATCTCGAACTGAAGATGATCGTGCCGTCCAAATGGCTCGCGTGGCTCAAGCCGGGCCATCCGCTGAGCGTCAATGTCGACGAAGTCGGCAAGACCTATCCCGCGACCGTTGCGCGGATCGGCGCACGCGTCGATCCCGTGACGCAGACGGTCGATGTGACGGCGGCCCTCTCGGGCCGAGCGCCCGAGTTGTTGCCGGGCATGAGCGGCTGGGCGAGCTTCGCCGACGTGGGCCGCTGATCGCCATGAACGCTCCGCTGCAAATCGAGGCGGGCACGCTTGCCGTCCTGTGGCAGTTGTCGGCGCGCGCGCGTGAAGCAAGCAGCGAGGAGACGCTCGGCTTCGTCATCGTCAACGAATCGCTGTCGCTCGTGCCCTATCGCCAGGCGGCGTGGTGGCGTGCGCGATCGCCGGTGCCGGGGGCGGTCGCCGCAGTCTCGGGGTTGCCGCAGAGCGACCCGGGCGCACCCTACGTGCAATGGCTCGGACAGGTATGCCGGGTGCTCGAGCGTCGATCGATCGACGAGGGCGGGCCCGCACAAGAAGCGAGGCCGGACGGCGCCGGCGCGGATGCCGGGACCACTGCCGCGGCTGCGGCGCAGCCGGCCGCTCCCGCTCCCGATCCCGCGCCGCGCGCGTGGCCGCAGGCGTTCACCGCTGCGCTTCTGCCCGAAGCACTGGCCGCCGATTGGGACGACTGGTGGCCGGCTCATGCGCTCTGGGTGCCGTTGGTCGACCGGTCGGGGCGCTCGCTCGGCGGCGTCGTTTTCGCGCGCGAGCAGGTTTGGACGCCCGTGGACGAGGCGCTCTTCGCCGAACTGGCGCGCGTCTGGTCCCATGCGCTCGCGGCATTCGCGCCGCGTGCATCGTGGCTGGAACGCGCGAAGCTCACGTTCAGTACCGGTAAGCATCGGCGCCGCGCGCTTGCTGCGATCGCGTGCGCACTGGTGCTGCCCGTGCCGCTGACCGTGCTCGCGCCCGCCGAGGTGACCGCGAAAGATCCGTTCGTTGTGCGGGCGCCGCTCGACGGCGTGATCGATCGCTTGTTCGCGCAGCCGAATCAGCGCGTGGCCGCCGGCGCGCCGCTGTTCGCGCTCGATTCGACCGCGCTTGCCTCGCGCTATGCGCTGGCTAACAAGAATTACGCGACGGCCCAGGAGGAATACCGGCAGACGGCCCAGCTTGCGGTCACCGACGACAAAGACCGGCTCGACATGGCGCTCCGTAAGGGCAAGCTCGACGAAAGTGCGATCGAACTCGACTACACGGCGCGCGAGCTTGCGCGCGTGCGAGTGAATGCGCCGCGCGCGGGGGTGGCCGTATTCTCCGATCCGAACGATTGGAACGGCAAAGCGGTGTCGATCGGCGAGAAGGTCATGCTGCTCGCCGATCCGGCCAGCGTCGAATTGACGGCCTACGTACCCGTCGCCGATAACGTGGACGTCGTCCCCGGCGCGACGCTCACGCTCTATCCGAAGAGTTCGCCGCTCGCGGCCTACGATGCGCGTATCGATACGGTTGCCTATCGGGCGGAGCCGACGCCCGAGGGTGTCATCGCCTACCGCGTCAAGGCGACGTTCGAGGGGGCCGTCAAGCCGCCGCTCGGCGTCATGGGCACCGCGCGCATTCACGGCCGCTGGGTGCCGCTCGCCTACTATCTGCTGCGCCGGCCGCTCGCAACGGCCAGGCAGTGGCTCGGCTGGTAGGCGAGACGTGCGCCACTCTCTGAGCTAGCAAGACGATGCCTCGCCTTCCGTCCCTTCGCCAAGAACTGAGCTTGACGCCCGGCGCCGCAACGCCGGACGGCGCGCCGACATGGATGCTCCACGATCCCGCCGGCAACCGCTTCTTTCAGATCGGCTGGCCCGCGTTCGAAATGCTCTCTCGCTGGCCGCTTGATGACGCCGAAGCGATCGTCGCATCGGTCAATGCGGAAACGACGCTGCGTTTGACGGTCGACGATTTCGAGCTGCTCGTGCGGATGCTGCATCAACAGCATCTGCTCGTGGCGGCGAGCCCGGCAGACACGGGGCGGCTCGCGGGCGCGGCCGCGGCGAGCAAGCTCTCGCATGCGATGTGGCTGCTCAAGCACTATTTGATGATCCGCGTGCCGCTCTGGCGTCCGATGCCGTTTCTGCGGCGCTTCGCGCGCTATGCCGAAATCGCCTACCGGCCCGCGTTTTGGATGGTCATCGCGCTCGTGGCCTTGACGGGGCTCGTGCTCGTATCGCGCCGCTGGGATGAGTTCGTCCATACGTTTCATGGCTACGCCGATCTGCGCGGGCTGCTCGCGATCGGCGTCGCGCTAGGATGCGCCAAGGTGCTGCACGAATTCGGCCATGCGTTTACCGCGCATCGCTACGGGTGTCGCGTCCCGACGATGGGCGTTGCCTTGCTCGTAATGGTGCCGGTGCTTTATACCGACACCACCGAGGCGTGGAAGGTGCCGGGCCGAACCGAGCGATTGCGTATCGGCGCTGCCGGCATGCTCACGGAATTGGCGTTGGCGGCGTTCGCGACGTTGGCTTGGAGCATCCTGCCCGACGGGCCGATGCGCGCGGGGGCGTTCCTACTCGCTACGACCACATGGATCGGCACGCTCACGATCAACGCCAGCCCGTTCATGCGGTTCGACGGGTACTTCCTGCTGTCCGATTGGCTCGATATGCCGAACCTGCACGATCGCGCGTTCGCGTTCGGGCGCTGGTGGATGCGCGAGCGATTGTTCGGGCTCGGCGATCCGCAGCCCGAGCCGTGCGCACGGCCGCGCCGGCGATTCTTGATCGCGTTCTCCTTTGCCACTTGGTTTTATCGGCTCGCGGTTTTCTTCTCGATCGCGCTCGTCGTGTATCACGCGTTCTTCAAGGCGCTCGGCGTCGCGCTGTTTTGCGTCGAGTTCGGTTGGTTCATCGCGCGGCCGATCGTACGCGAGGCGATCGCTTGCTGGCGCATTCGCGCCTCGTTGCGTTGGCGGCGTGAGACCAGGCGTACGGCGCTTATCGGCGCCTTGCTCGCCGGGTTGCTCGTGCTGCCCTGGCACGGCGGCGTCAGTGCGCCGGCCGTGCTCGGGCCTTTACGCGCGCAAGGGCTTTATGCCCCCGAAGCCGCGTATGTCCTCGGCGATGCGCCGATCGCGCATGACGGCCAGCACGTTCGGGCGGGCCAAGTATTGGCCGTGCTGTCATCGCCCGACCTCGCGCATAAACTGCAAGCGGCGCAAGCCGAAGAGACGCTGCTGCGTTGGCAGGTCGAGCAGCAGTCGTTCGACGATCGCTTGCTGGAGCAGGGCGTAGCGTTGCAACGGCGCTGGGACGCGGCACGCGAAACGGTCACGGGGCTCACGGCGCAAGTTGCGCAGTTGACGCTGCGCGCGCCGTTCGACGGTGTCGTGCAAACCGACGACGAGTTGGCGCCCGGTACGTGGCTGCCGCGAGGCGAGCACGCGTTCGATGTCGTGGGCCCGGTGGGCGTGAAGGGCGAGGCATTCATCGGGGAAGACGACGCCGCGCGCGTGCGGCCCGGCGATCGTGTGACGTTCGTGGCGTCGGTGCCCGAACTCGGCGCGTTGCGTTGCAAGGTGGCGGCCGTCGATCGCGTCAATGTCGCCACGCTCGATACGCCGGCGCTAGCAAGCGTCTACGGCGGCCCGCTGCCCGCGCAAATGCAGCCCACTACCCACCAACTCGTGCCGCTCGCGGCGACCTACCGCGTGCGCATCGACGAATGCCCGGCAAGCGAGGCGTGGCCGCGCGAGGTCGTCGGCGAAGCGACGGTCGGCGGTGCCCGGCAAAGCTTCGCGTGGCGCGGCTTGAAGTGGCTCGCCTCGGTGTTCCAGCGCGAAAGCGGCGCCTAGCTCGCCTCGGGCTCGGGCCGTCTGTGCCGGGTGGGCGTTTGCTCTTCGTGGTAGTAGGGGCGGGTCGCCGGATCGCCCATGACGGCGGCGTTGCCGAGCACGGTTTCGGTCGGCAAGGCACGCTCGTCGCACGCGAAGCGGCACGCCAACGCCGAATTGCGATTGCCGTGCAAATTGACGACCGCCATCCAGGCATCGTGCTTCGAAGCGCCCGGTGGCGGCGGTTCGGGGAAATGTTGCGGCGGCAAGATCAAGGCGTCGCCGGGCGATAGCCACAAATCCGCCAGCGCAATCTCGTGCGAAAAGGGGCGCCAGCGGGCAACGCTCACCACCAGCGGCAAGCTTGTGTGACGCGAAAAGAACACGTGCGGAAATGCGTGGTATTCGAGGTCCGTCGGGTTGTAGGTCAGCAACTCGCGGCGGCGGCCGATCTCGAGATAGGGTGACTGGTGACCCGCCCACTGACCGTAGGTGTACTGCCCGCATAGGAGCCCGTCGAACTCGAAGCGGATGCACTCGTCCGAGCGCAGCAGCGTCATGCCGAAGGCCTGGGCCGTCGCTTGGGTGGCCCAGAGCGGCTCGTAATCGACGAGCTCCGCATGGAAATCGAATTCCTTGATCGTATAACCGCCGTCGCGCGTCGGAATACGCTTTTCGCGCCAACCGATGCCCGTGTACTTGGTGCCCCTATCCAGCAGCGGATCGCGAGGTGCGAGCACGATCTCGTTACCGCGCGGCTGTGCATACTGCTCGCATCGGCCGCGATGGTTGTAAAGGTAAGGAAACCGCGCGCAATCGAGCGCGTAGGCATCGCCGTCTTCGATAAACAGGACGGGGTCGAGGTGAGAAGCGGACATGGGAGATTCCGGGCAAACAGTCGAAAGGATGAAGCGCGGCGGCGCCGCGCTTCGATCGTGCAACACACTACCTGATAGGTTATTTCTCTTGCCAGTGGAATCTGTCGTGGCGCTTTAGCGACCAGAGCATGAAGGGTTCCATCCATCGCCGGACCGACGCCGTGTTTCCGATTTGGACGAGGTCTTTATGATGACCGTGGTAATGCACGAGTTCAAAATGCGTGTGCTCTGCGTTGCCGCGAACATCCCAAAGCACATCGTCTTGCTGGAAACGGCCATCGTCGCCATAGGGGAATAGCATGCACCGGCTTTCGTTGTTGAACCCCTGCAAGCAGGCGCCCGTTTCGAAGTTGATCAGAATGTGCGTATTCTGGAGGTCGTCATAGCGAGAAAATCGAAGGAAATACCAGTATTGCCCGAGATAGGTGTCGCCGTCGTTCGTTCGATGCCCGGCCTTGATCATTTCGATCTGCGTCTTGTCGCCCGAATCGGATGCCGCCAGCGCGAGCCGGTCGCCATCGACGTTGCAGATCGTTTGCAGCTTGGTATTGGTCTCCTGCACTACTTGGGTGACGAGCACTAGGCTCTTCGATTTGCTATCGGCCACGATGCGCGCCGTCACCTGGACGGTAGGCGAAATGTTGGGTTGATTCGGCGTGCCGAAGCCGGCCACCACGAAATCCGTGGAGTCTGCCGACGACATCCCGCGTCCCGCCAGCACGTAGGTCAGCCCGGCGATGCTGCACGGTTGCATGTTGCGAACGAGTTTGTGCCAGCGATTCAACGTTTGCTGGTTTGCGCCGTGGACGAGCAATTGCGCTTGCATATCGGCCGAGGGGTAAAAGCGTGCATCGCGGGGCCAACGCTCGGTGGCGAGCAGCACCATTTCATGCCGATCGGTGACGCCGGCCAGCATCTGCGTTGCTTCCTTCCAAAAGGCGGCGAAAGCGGCCTTGTCGGCGCCGCGCTCGGGCGCATAAAGCCGCTTGTCGACGCGGCGTGCCCGGTTTTTCCCGACGATCACGATATGCAACGCCGGTGCGTCGCTCGTGTCGTTTTCAGCTTGTGCGGCGCTCGCCGACATTTCCTGCACGGAGATCGTCGAACTTTGCCAATTGGCTGTGATTTTCGCTTCGAAGCCCATGTACCATTTGCGCGCCTTTTCGATCGCGTCGTGCTGGGTGACGTAGTGCGCTTGCGGAACGCAGTCTTGAATCGGCTTGAGCTCGACATCCACGACGCGCGGCGCCTTCGATAGGCTCTTTCTCCACTTCTCGTAATCCGCGTAGCAACTCGCAGGGTTGATCGGATCGAAATGGATCGCCTCCGTTCCGCCCGACGAACGGATCTTGGCATTCAACGTTTTGGCCGTTCTTTTCTCTTCGTCGGTGATCGATGTCGAGGCGCTCGTGACAAACGTCATATACGAGGCCGAAACAGTCGCTTCCAAATCGGTTTTCGAGCTGAAGGACGACTTGTCGACCATCATCGAAAACGTCGCATTTCCGCCCACTACCACCTTGGTGACGACATCGGTTCCGAAGGTCTTGAAAAATGGAACGTATTGTTCGACGTTGGCAAGATCGTCCGACAGTTTGGGCAATTCGCCCAGCGCCGTCTTGAATCCCGCGGAGAAATTGCGTTCCTCAACCTCGAGCTTCACGCTCCAGAGTTGTTTGAACTCATTGCATATCGCGGCGTAGTGCGTGTTGAGGATGGACGTATCGCGAGAAAACGTCGTGGAAAATCCACCGCTGAAGGCGCCGTAGCTGCCCTTTGCGTTGGCCTGCACCGTGCTCTTGTGATTGAATTCGGCCGTCGACTCGAAGCTAAAGGTGCTCTGCATGCTGTCTGGGACCTGTGTCAGCAACACACGGCGTCCCATGCGGTACGTCGTGCCGTCGATAACCTTTTCTACCTCGTCGATCAAAGGATCCAAGACATGGTTTTCGTCGGTCGGTGCGGTGGCCCAGCTTCGTTGGCCCAGCCCGGTACCCAGCAAATTGATTCCGCCTACCGCATCGAGCTGTTGCTCATTTGCTAGTGCGGCGAGAGCGCGATCGTTCATGGTATTCCCCGTCGTGGTTTTAAAAAAACCCGCAATGCGCGGTCTCCGGTTGCGGGATTGGGAACAGCGAGATCAGTCTAAGAGGCTCTCGAATCGGCGGCAGTATCAGTTCGGTATCAGCTCAGGCGGTGTTCTCGGCGCGTGCATATTCACACTGTGTAATGGCCGCCGCCGATGCATAAAAGGCGCGCAGTACAATACCGATTTGCGCGTCACGTCGGTCGTCCGTGAATTGCCGCGCATTCTTTCAATTCCATTTAGCGATGCGCGAAACCGATTTCGCCGTGCACGACGGTCGTGTACTGCTCGATCCCGGGGTGCTGAAAAGCCTGCGTAAAACTCAGGGACACAGCCAGGAAACGCTCGCCTATGCGTGCCTGGATCGGCATCTGTGCGTCTCGGTCGCGTCGATCAAGCGGGCTGAAACGGGGAAGCCCGTTCTGTATCGCACCGCCCGGCATTTGGCAAACATGTTCGGGGTGGAAATCGATACGCTGATCGGCCAAGCCGGTGCGAAGGCTGTTCGGCATACGCCGGAAATCGAATCGGTTTCGCCTGTCCCGAACGCTCTTGGCATTGCGCCCGAAGAAGTCATTCGTTATGTCGTGGTGTTGCGGTTCGCCCCTCGTGCCGAGATACCGGTCGAGCAAGTCTTCTCGCTGATTCGTCAATTCGGCGGGCAGGCTCGGCACGACCGCTATGTGGCCGCATACTTCGGCATGTCTCAAGCTTACGGCAGCGATAGCCGGCGGGCGCTGATGTGCGCAATGACGCTGCTGCGTTCGCAATGGATCGGCGGCGAGCGGCCGGCCGTGCTCGAGTTGCAGCGGTGGGCCGATGACGTGGATGGCCCGGTGCCGCACGAGCGGTTCGGCGCGCCATCGGACGAGGCGGCCGTGTATGTGGGGCAAGCGCTTGTCGACCAGTTGTCGCGTTGGTTTGAATTTGCCGAAGCGCAGCGAGATGCGCCGCGATACCGGGCCTGTTTGCGCATACGCGAGCAAGGCCAGACGAGTGCCCGCGGGCTTGCGGGAAGATCGATCGAAGTGCTTCAGTTCGACGCCGTGCTCGATGCGGTACTGGAATGCCAGGACAGTCACGTCGTGTATGTCCGCGGCATGGCCGGGATCGGCAAGACGCGGCTGGTGGAGACATTCCGGGCGATGGCGCTGAGCCAAGGGTTCGCGTGCCACGGCGGGGAGTTTCATGACTTCGGCATCGATAACGGCGCGACGTTGTTAGCTCAGGTGGTGTGCAGTCTCGCGGGCGTGCCGGCAGGTGTCGAGCTGGCCGCCGGGAGTGCGAGCATCGCCTCGGCGGCGGCCCGTGCATTCCGCGAATGGGCGCTGCCTGAGCCGTTGCACGTTTTCCTGCTGGCTTTGCTCGGGGCGGCGCCGGGCGATTCGGCGCAACAAGCCCGCTATGCGGCGATGACCGATCGCGAACGTGTCGACCAATTGCAGGCGGCGATCTGCCATCTCATGTTGAGGCGAGCAATCGATAAGCCGCTGCTGATTGCCATCGAAGATTTGCATTGGGCGGACGCCCCGACCGTGGCGCTCCTGGCTCGATCGATGGCCGCGACAAGCGACGCGCCCATCGTCTGGGTGCTGACATCGCGTCCCGAGGGCGATCCGCTCGACGCCGCGATCCGGCCCAACTTTGCCGCGGCGTTGAGCGTGCTCGATGTCGCACCGCTGAGGCCGCGCGAAGCGGTCGCCTTGGCGGCGCACTTCAGCGGCGTCGATCCCGGATACCGCGCCGCGTGCATCGAGCGGGCGCAGGGCAATCCGCTTTACCTCACGCAATTGCTGGCCAACCACGAGAGCGAATTTCCCGATAGCTTGCGCCATCTGGTCCAGACGCGTGTCGATCGGCTTGCTCCGGCGGCGCGCAATGCCCTGCGGCATGCGTCGGTGCTGGGGCACCGCTTCGATCTCGCCTCGTTGCGTGTCGCATTGGGCGATAGGGACTACGTCCCCGAGCAAGAGATCCGGCAGATGATGGTTAAAGAGATCGATGCGGGGACGTACGGCTTCGTACACGATCTCGTCATGCAGGGCGTGTACGAAAGCATCCCGGCCGACGCGCGCAAGCGGTTGCATCGCACGATTGCCGAGCTTTATGCTCAGACCGATCGCGCGCTCTATGCTCAGCATTTGGCGCGAGCCGGCGATCTACGCGCATGTCCTGCGCTCTTGGCGGCCATGCGCGAGAAGCTCGCGGGCTATCACTATGCGCAAGCCTTCGATCTTGGCTTGCTATGCGAGGGGCGCGCGACGCACACGGTGGAACGTCAAGCGCTTGCGTTCTTGCGAGGGCAGGCTTGCACCGGCCTTGGGCGGATGAGCGAGGCATGCGAATGGTTTGTCGAAGCGCTCGATCTGGCCGTCTCGCCTGCGGCGCAGATCGAGGCTGTGCTTGGCCTGGCCCCGGTGCTCAACGCGCTCGACCGGCTCGACGACGAGGAGACGCTGCTCGAAAAGACGCTGCCGCTTGCGCAAGCGATCGGCGCCGACGTCGAATTGGCGCGCTTGCTGCATTTGCGCGGGAGCATTCGTTTTCCGCAGGGCGATTATGTGCTGTGCCGGCAATTGCACCGCCAGGCGTTGCGCCACGCGAGGCGGGCGCGCCACGCATCGAGCGAAGTGCAGGCGCTAAGCGGCATCGCCGACTCCTACTATGCACAGGGCCGGATGTCGCGAGCCCACGCCCTTTACGACCAATGCATTCTTCGTTGCGAAAGCGGCGGCGCGAGCGATATGGCGGCAGGCAATCTTGCGGCACGCGGGTCGACGGCCTCGTACCTGGGTCTGTACGAGTCGGCATTGACCGACTGCGAAGAGGCCGCGGTACGGAGCGAGCGTATCGGCAACCGCCGAGCCGAGGTGTTCGCCCGGCTCGCCGCCGTTTGGGCACTAAGCGATGTGGGACGAGACGAGCAGGCGCAAGCGGCGGCCGACCGCGCGCTGATACTCGCGCGGCAAATCGGCACGAGCCGCTTCGAGCCGATGCTGCTGGAAGTATCGGCTCGATTGGCGCGCCGTCGAGGCGACGGCGCGCAGGCGTGGCGCTTGATCATGCAAGCCGCGGCGCTCGTCGATCGATTGCGTTTGCATCGCTATGTGGGCGCTTGGGTGCAAGGCACGATCGCTTCGATTGCCCCCGATCCCGTGCTGCGCGAGCTGGCGCTCGCCAAAGGGGCCGAACTTTTGGCGCAACGATGCTTGGCACATAACGCATTGCGTTTTCATGTCGCGGCGGCGGAGCTGGCGTTGTCGGCGAAGCAGCCGGCGCAGGCGCTGCGACATGCGCAGAGTCTGCGAGCGTTGGCCGAGCGCGAGCCCTACGCATGGATCGAGCACCATGCACAGTTGATCGAGCACGGTGCGCGGTGGATAGAGACGGGTACGCAAGAGTCGCTAGCTACATTGACGGTCGTTCGGCAAGCGGGACTTGCGGCAGGCTTTGCCGCGACGATGCCGCAATGGACGGCATCGATATCGATTTGATCGCCGTCCAAGGTGGCGAGAAACGCTGTCCGCCCTCGGCGCTAAGCCGAACTCGGTTTGCCTGTGAATGTGGAGATCGGTTTGTCGACTTTGCGCTCGATAGACTGTGCGCTCGAGCCCGGCGGGTTTGTTCCTCCTCGACATAGCAGTAGGCCGAAAAGCATCGAGCGAGGACCGGGCTGCCGATTCGCCCGCATAGGCACACTCGATGCTTGGTCGATAAAGCGATGTTTCGACTACGGAGTCTGCGATGACGAATGCGCAGGAAATCGAACGCGGCGACAAGTGAGGTTCCTATGAGCAGACCATTGAGCTTACTGAAGATCGGCAAGCGTGGTGCGGCGGCCGCTCGGGGCGCGCTCGATTTGCGGCGGGCGGCGGCGTCAGGGACGGTGGCTGGGCTGTGCGCGGCCGGAGCGGCAGCCTATTGCGCGCGCCAAGAAGGCGCTACGGCATGTGCGCCGCTCAACGCGGTCACGCATTGCGTGTGGCCCGAGCGGGCGCCGCGCGAGCAAGGCTTCAGTGTCCGTCATACGTTATTCGGGCTGGGTATCCATCAAGCGGCGGCAATTTTCTGGGCGCTTCTTTTCGAGCGTATCGCCCCGCGCGCACCGCGCAAGCATCCGGCTGCCTTGCTCGCGGCAGCCGCGGGGACGGCAGCCACCGCCTACGTCGTCGACTATCACCTCGTGCCCAAGCGGCTTACGCCTGGCTTTGAGGCCCACCTCGGGCCGCGTTCGATGACGCGCGTATATGCGGGTATCGCGTTGGGGCTGGCCGCCGTCGCGTTGCTGCGTTCGTCCGAACGCTGATACCAGCATCTGTCACCGCGGCCAATGCTCGGCCACATCGACGAGCGTTTCGCGCAGCCATAGGCTCGCGGGATCGAGGTGGCTGCGCGGGTGCCACGCCGCGAACATCGAAAAACCGCGCGCGTCGAACGGCAGATCGAATACGTCGAGCTTGTCGCGGTAGCGCGTGACGAGCCGAGACGGCAACGTGGCGACGTAATCGCTAAGCGCTACCAAATCCGGCACGGCGGTGAAATGCTGAACCGAAAGCGCGACGCGGCGCGCGCGTCCCATCGCCTCCAGGTGCTCATCCATAAATCCGAAGAAACTGCCGCCGCTCGTCGAGACGAGCACGTGATCGAGCGCGCAATAGGCGTCTAAATCCGGCGCCGTCGCCCCGCGCGGGTGGCGCTTGCGCTGCACGAAGACGAATCGTTCGTCGTAGAGTTTGCGCGCTTTGGCCCATGCGGGCACCCCACGCTCGGAACCGATCAATAGATCGATCTCGCCACGCTCGAATCGCTCGAGGCTGCTCGAATGCTCCGACGCCACGAAGGCGAGCTGCACATTCGGGCCTGCGCGGTCCGCCCACGACTGCATCAACCGGAAGCCGAGCACGGCCACTGCTTGGTCGCTGCCGGCGATCGTGAAGCGGCGCGTATCGGTCATGGGATCGAACGACGGTTGCCGGCGCACCACGGCTTCGAGTTGCGTCAGTGCGGCTTTGAGCGGCGCCATCAGCTCCGTCGCACGGACGCTGCGCGTCATCCCTCGACCGCTCGGCGCCGGGATCAAGAGTGGGTCGCCGAAGATCTGCCGCAGACGAGCTAATTGCGTCGAGACGGCCGGCTGCGTCAAATGCAGCCGCTCGGCGGCACGTGTGACATTCGATTCTTCGAGCAACGCGTCGAGCGATACGAGCAGATTGAGATCGATACCCCGGAGATCAATCATATTGATGGGTCGAATTCTATTAATTGATTTCAAGAATACGTCGGGCGTCGCTACAGTTCAACCATCCGATCTCGATCGACATGAAGAACTCAACGGAGGTAACGACGATGAAAGCCTGGATGCTCGACGAACCCGGCAAGCCGCTGGCCCTGTGCGACGAACCCGTGCCTGAGCCGCGTCGCGGCGCGGTGTTGCTGCGGATGGAGGCGGTGCCGCTGCTCAGCTATACGCGCGCTTATCTCGAAGGCAAGCTGCCGTATGCGTTCCCACCCGGGCCGTTCTCGCCGGGCACGAACGGCGTCGGCCGGATCGAGGCCGTAGGCGAAGGCGTGTTCGGATTCCGAAAAGGGCAGCGTGTGGCGGTCAACCCCTATTGGCGCGCGGACGAAACCGTCGGCGAGCCCGAGCAAGTGTTGATCGGGTTGACGGGTATCAGCGCCGGCAGTGCGCCGATGCTCGCCGATTTTCCGCACGGCACGCTACGCGAACTCGCCGAGTTTCCCGTATCGACGCTCGTCGCACTCGATGGTCTCGAGACGATGAGTTCGACGCGGCTCGCCTCGCTGGGCAAGTTCTCCGTGCCGTTCGGCGGCTTGCGCCGCGGGCGGTTGACGGCCGGCGAGACGGTGGTCGTCAACGGCGCCGGCGGCTACTTCGGTTCGGCCGCGGTTGTGGCTGCATTGGCGCTCGGTGCGAGCCGAGTCGTCGCGGCGGGCCGCCGAGCGCAAGCGCTGGCACCGCTCGTCGAGCTGGGGCGCGGCCGCGTCAAATCCGTCGTGTTGACGGGCGATGCGGCGGGCGATGTCGCGGCGATCCGCGAGGCAGCGGGCGGCGGCGCGGATCTCGCATTCGATATGGTGGGCCATGCCAGCGATGCGGACGCGACGCTGGCGGCGCTGCGTAGCTTGCGCCGCAACGGCCGGCTCGTGTTGATGGGCAGCATGGAGGTGCCGCTGCCGATCCCGTACGGCGAGATGCTGATCAACAACTGGGAGCTGATCGGCAACTTCATGTACACCCGTGCCGATTACTTGGCGCTCGTCGCGCTCGTGGCATCGGGGCAATTGTCGCTCGACAGCGTCGATATCGCAGCTTATGCGTTCGCTCAGTTGGAAAGCGCGATCGACCGGGCAGGCAGCGCGCAGGGTCTGCAATGCACGGTCGTGTCGAGCGAGGTTGAACGCGGTTGGGACTGATGTGCGTTGCACGCCGGCCGAGGCCGGCGCGCTTGACGGCGCACGCGATGGGACGTGGCGTCAGTTGACGAGCATACCCGTCAGCCAATAGGCCTGCACGAGCGTCATGATGCCGACCACGGCCGCGAAGAACAGACTATGGCGCAACGTGAAGCGGAACAGCGAGGCTTCTTGGCCGACGAGCCCCGTCGCCGCGCAGGCGACGGCAATCGACTGCGGCGAGATCATTTTGCCGGTCACGCCGCCTGTCGTATTGGCCGCGACGAGCAGTGTGTCGGACACGCCGATTTGATGGGCCGTCGTATGTTGCAGCGAGCAAAACAGCGCATTGGACGACGTATCGGAGCCCGTGAGAAAGACGCCGAGCCAGCCGAGCAGCGGCGAGAAGAGCGGGAACGCGGCGCCGGTGCCGGCGAGCAGCAGCGCCAACGTGGAGGACATCCCCGAGTAGTTCTCGACGAAGGCGAACGCCAGCACGAGGCCGATCGAGAGGATGGGGCGGCGCAGTTCGGCGAGCGTTTCGACGAACGTGCGCGCGGCGACGCTCGGACGAACGCGAAGCAGCACGGCCGAGATCAGGGCGGTCAGCAAGATCGCCGTGCCGACGGCCGAGATCAGATCGAGCTTGAACACGGCGTCCAACGCTTTGGGCGTGCTCACGATGGGCGCCGCCTTGAGTACGAGTCGATCGAGACCGGGCACATGCAGCGAGAAAACGGTCCCCGCGAGCGCGCCGTGGGCGCCGAACAAGGCCTTGAACGAAGGGAGACTCCAGATCGTGACGACGATCGTGAGCAGGCCGAAGGGCGCCCACGCACGCAGCGTCTGAGCGCCCGTGTACGGCGACGCTTGCCGGCTCGTATTGGCGAGGCGCGCCGCGCCCGGCGCACCGCCGAAACCCGAGAGCGCTGCGGCGCCGCCGCCGCTCGCCGTCATGGCCGCTTGGGCCGCGCTTCGAGGCTGCCAGACCTTGAGGAATGCGGTCAGTGCGACGAGGCTGACGAGCGCCGACGCGATGTCGGGCAACTCGGGTCCGATGTGGTTCGAGGTGAAGTATTGCGTGAGTGCGAAGCTGCCGCCGGCGACGAGCGCGGCAGGCCATGTCTGTTTGACGCCGCGCACGCCGTCCATGATGAACACAAGCCAGAACGGGACGAACAGCGAGAGCAGCGGCAATTGCCGCCCGGCCATCGCGCCCACATGGAACGCGTCGAGTCCGGTCACCTGTCCCGCCACGATGATCGGAATGCCCATGGCGCCGAACGCGACGGGCGCGGTGTTCGCGATGAGGCACAGACCTGCTGCGTATAGCGGGCTGAAGCCGAGGCCTACCAGCAGCGCCGCCGTGATGGCGACCGGGGCGCCGAAGCCCGCGGCCCCTTCGAGAAACGCACCGAACGAGAAACCGATCAACAGCATTTGCAGCCGTCGATCGTCGGTGATCGAAAGCACCGATGCGCGAATGATCTCGAATTGGCCCGTCTTCACGACGATCTTGTAGAGGAACACGGCCGTGACGATGATCCATGCGATAGGCCACAAGCCATAGGCGAAGCCGTAGCCCGCTGCCGTGAATGCCATCGTCGCCGGCATGCCGTAGGCCGCGATGGCAACGGCGAGCGCGAGCGCAAGCGTGATTGCGGCTGCGAGATGACCTTTGATCTTCAGTACGGTGAGCGCCGCGAAGTAAAAAACGATCGGGATGGCGGCGGCTAGGGACGATAGCCCTAGGCTGCCAAGCGGTGTGTAGGTTTGGCTCCAAATCTGCATGTCGGTCTCCTCCGTTGATGCAAAAACAATACGGTGCTCGGCCGCGTCGCATGGCGCGCGGCCTGAACGTGATTCAGCCTGCTTGCGGACGTTGCCCGCGCGGGTCGTTTATTCGGGTTGGCCGCGTTCGCGCAGCATGTCGGCCAAGCTGCGCGGGGCGGGTTTGAGCGGCGTTCGGTGGTCGGTCCATCCCATCTGCCGCGAGGGGGCGAATGCGGCGAGCCGGGTCGCTGCCCAACGAAAGACGCGATAAGCGCGCGGATGAGCGAATGCGCCGCGCCAGAACCGCCAGACGATATGCTCGCGGCGCGTGTAGTTCGCGCCTTGGCCACGCAGCGGATGTTCCACCGCATCGTCGGGTGCGCGATTCGCTTCGGTGCGCAGGCGGATCAGCAATTGCGGGATCGGGATGCGCACGGGACAGACTTCTCCGCAAGCGCCGCATAGCGACGAAGCGGTCGGTAGATCGGCCGTCGCGTCGAGACCGAGCAGGTGCGGCGAGATGATCTTGCCGATCGGACCGGGATAGGTCGTGCCGTAGGCGTGGCCGCCGATGCGCGTATAGACGGGGCAGTGATTCATACATGCGCCGCAGCGGATGCATTGCAGCGTCGCGCGCAACTCTTCGTCCGCGTAGGCCTGCGTGCGCCCATTGTCGAGCAGCACCACGTGCATCTCGCGCGGTCCGTCGAGCTCGCCCGCGCGGCGCGGCCCGGAGATGAGATTGAAGTAAGTGGTGATCGCTTGGCCGGTCGCCGAGCGCGTGAGCAGGCTCGCGAGCGGCACGATGTGTTCCAGCTTGGCCACCACTTTCTCGATGCCGACGATCGCGATGTGGACGTCGGGCACCGAAGTCGAAAGCCGGCCGTTGCCTTCGTTTTCGACGAGCCATAGCGTGCCGGTGTCCGCTGCCGCGAAGTTCGCACCGGATAGGCCGATGTCGGCGTCGACGAACGCATGGCGCAGCGCGCGCCGCCCCGTTTGAATCAGCGCGTCGACGTCTTCCGTGTACTCGGCATCGTCGATGTGCGCTTCGAACAAGCGCGCGATGTCCCGCTTCGTTTTGTGAATAGCGGGCATGACGATATGCGAGGGCTTTTCATCCGCCAATTGGACGATGAATTCGCCGAGGTCGGACTCGGTGCAGGTCACGCCGTGCTCGGCCAGAAAATGATTGAGCTCGATCTCCTCGCTCGCCATCGACTTGCCTTTGATGATGCGCTTCGCCTCGTGCGTTTGCGCGATCTTCAAGATGATGGCATTCGCTTCATCGGCCGTCGCAGCCCAATGGACATGCGCACCCGCCGCGACGAGGTTCTCTTCGAGCTGCGTCAGCAACTCGGGCAGACGCGCGAGCGCGTCTTGGCGAATCGCTTGCCCGAGGTCGCGTAACGCCTCGCGTTCATCGGTATCGGGAAACTGCGCGGTGCGCTTGTCTTGCAAGAACGTCATCGCGCCGCGAAAGCTCGCGCGCAGCGCTTGATCGTCGAGCGCGGCGCGCGCGCGCGTTTTGAAGTCGTTCGTCGGAACGAAATGAAGCGGCTGGGTGCTCATCGACGCTGCTCCGTCGGCGTGGCCGTGCTGGTCTTGCCTTCGTCCGTCACGATCACGACCCACAACCTGCGCGGGCCATGCGCACCGTAGGCGAGCGTTTGCTGGATGTCGGATGTCTTCGACGGCCCGGAGACGAGTGCAAGGTTCGTTGGCATACCTTCGCGCCAGCGCTCCGCGCGGGCGGCTTCGTGCAAGTCGCGGTGCAGCGTGTCGGCATGCACGAGCGCGATGTGTAGCGGCGGCGCGAGCGACATCGTACGCGGCGAGCCGCGGTCGGGTTCGATGACGAGCGTGCCCGTGGCCGCGATACCGGAGCGCGCCACGGTGAATCCTGCTTCGACCGTATCGAAGAGTTCGCGCTTCCAGGTTTCGATCGGCTGTGCGAATGGGAGCGGCTCCACGGTGTCGGGCAGGGCAGCGGCCAGCGCGGCGCCTTCGGCCCGCTGCGTATCGAGCAACAATCGGCTTACGCCGGCATCGGCGATGCGGCGGGCCATCTCGGCGACCCATGTCGCCGCACTCGCTCGCCAGACTTCGGCGTGCGCGGCGATGAGCGCTCGCTCGAAGGCATCGATGCGTTGCTCGTGCGTCGCCTCGGCCAGCGGGCGCCAAGTCGCGTAATGGAGGTCGATGCGGTGATCCATTGAGGCCGTGTCGAGCGTCGGTGCGCGGGCGCCGGCGGCTCGCAGTTTTCCTAGGATGCGTTCGCGAGAGGTGAGCATGCTTAGCAGCCCTCCGTCTTCAAGGCCGCGAGCGCGGTCACCGGTTCGGCGCCGTGCGACGCGCGCTTTGCCGCTTGAGCCTTGGCGTCGTACGCAGGCCGTGCGTCTGCGCCTGTGCGCCGCCAGAGGAAGCTGGCCAGATGCTCGACCGCGAGCGGCGCACCCTCGTGCTCGGCGGCATGACCGATGTTGAGCATGCAGCCGCAGTCCGCCGTCACGAGTCGTTCGCACCCCGTGGCGCATGCCGAAGCGACTTTGTCGCGCACCATAGCGCCGGAGATGTCGGGATGCTTGAGCGAGAAGGTGCCGCCGAAGCCGCAGCATTCCGCTTCGCGCTCGTGTTCGACTCGCGTGACGCCCGGGAGCGCGTCGATTAGCGCGACGCCGTGTTCGCGCGTGCCCATCTCGCGGCGCGCGGCGCACGACGTGTGCAAGACCACGCGTTCCGTTTCTTTCTGCCCGCTGTGCAAGGCCGCGTCGACCGCATCGGTGAAATCGACCTCGAGCACGTGGACGAGAAATTCGGCGAGTTCGAAGACGCGCTCGGCCAGTTGCCGTGCCTTCGCTTCGTCCGCGCTATCGCCTTTGAACAGTTGCGGCCAGTGATGCCGCATCATCCCTGCGCAGGACCCCGAAGGAACGACGATGGGCCAGGGTTCGCGAAACAGATCCAGTTGGGCGCGCGCCACGGCGCGGGCGTGCTCGGGATTGCCGCTGCTGTACGCGGGTTGACCGCAGCAGCTTTGGGCTTTCGGAAAGTGCACGGTCAGCCCTTCTCGTTCGAGCAGGCGAACGGCGTCGAGTCCCGCTTGCGGAACGAACAGGTCGACGAGGCAGGTGGCGAACAGATATACATCCGTGGGCCGACGGGGCGGGTAGTGCCGATTCGGCATGTCTCTCTCCAAAGCCGTTTTTCGACGACGGCATTGGGCGCATAATTGCCGCAATCGCGAGTGGCCACAAATTGGTTGGACCAGCGCGATGGATCGGCCGCCTGACGGCGGTCGATCCAAGGAGAGACGGATGAAGCAGACCATGGGGGACCGATCGCGCGTGCAGGCCACGATGCGCGAATTGGAGACGTCGTTGCTCGACGGAACGTTCGCGGCGGGCGCGCGCCTGCCGGCCGAGCGTGTCCTGGCCGAGCGCTACGGCGTCTCGCGCAACACGGTTCGCGAGGCCATTCAGCGGTTGGCCGCGCGTGGGCTCGTGCATAGCCGGCCGGGGGCGGGCGTCTACGTGACCGACCGGTTGCGCACCGGCGTGGCGTCGCCCTGGGGCGAGCTCGTGGCCGACCATCCGGCGCTGCGCGACGACATCTTGGAGTTTCGCCGAGTATTGGAAGGGGCGACAGCCTACTTCGCGGCGATGCGGGCGACCAAAGACGAGATCAAAACGATCGAGGCGCTGATGCGCGCCCTCGAGAAGGCTCGGCGCGACGACGATAAGGCGGGCGAAGCGCAGGCCGATGCGAAGCTGCACGAGGCGATCGCGAAAGCTTCGCACAACGCCATGTTTCTGCATCTGCACGCCGGTGTGCTCAGCGTACTGCGCGAGCATATCGCGATCAACGGAACGGGCCTGCGCGAACAGGGCGAGGACGCGTCCGAGCTACTGCTCTTGCAGCATCGCACGCTGTGCGACGCGATCTGCGCGCGTCGCCCGGAGGAGGCGCGCACGGCGATGCAGACTCACATCGACTTCGTGCGCGGCAAGGTAAACGAACGCGGGCGGGTTAGCTGACCGTCGCGCGCAGATTGGTCCAACCACGTGAGCGCAGCAAGACCGGAAACGCCACGCATCCGATCGCCGCGACGACCGTGACGAATGCCGCGAGCGCCGCGACGGTACCGGGCAGGGCTGCGACGAGGTAGATGGCGAGCGAGCCCGCGATCATGTGCAGCGCGCCCATGAGCCCGGATGCGGCGCCGGCGCTGTCGGGAAAGCTCGTGACGCCGCCGGCGAACGATAGCGGGAGGATGAAGCCGTTCGCGAGCGTGACGACCGAGATCGCGAGAATCATCGGCAACGGCGTGGCCGGCGCGAAACTGGCGCCGATCAAGCATGCCGCGCCGACGGCGAGAATGGCGAGCCCCACGCCGATGAGCCGATCGATGCCGTAGGTTTTCGCGAAATGGCGCGACGTCAAATTGCCGACGATATAGGTCACCGACAAGCTCATGTAGCAATAGCTGATCGTCTTCGTCGACAGGCCCATGCCGACCAGCAGCACGGGCGAGGCCGCGAGATAGCCGAGATACACCGCGTAGCCCACGCATAGATTGAGTGCGTACGACCAGAACCGCGGCTGGACCAACAGCATCGGATAGCTGCGGAAGGTGCGTGCGATATTGCTATGACGATTCGCCTTGGGCACCGTCTCCGGGATATAGAGCGCCAGCAGCACGGCGGCGGCAATGCCGAGCGCGGCCGTGAACATAAACGGCGCGCGCCAAGAAACGTAGGTCGTAATGTAGCCACCGATGAGCGGCGAGAGCGCCGGTGAGGCGCCGACGATCGGCATGATCGTCGTGAACGTGTGGGCGGCTTTCTTCGCATCGAAGATGTCGCTGACGATCGCGCGGCCGATGACCATCCCCGCGCCCGCGCCGAGCGCCTGAACGATTCGCGCAAGTCCGAATGTCGTGACGTTCGGTGCCAGCGCGCAGCCCACCGACGCGGCTGCATAGAGCAGCATTCCGCCGATGACCAGACGGCGCCGGCCGTAGGCGTCGGAGAGCGGACCGTAGAGCGCCTGGGCGAGCGCGAGTCCAATGATGTAGACGCTGAACGTGTGTTGCAGCGCCGAGATCGGCGTGCCGAACGCTCGTGCGGCGAGCGGCATGCCGGGCAAATTGATATCGGACGCGACGAGTCCGCTCGCGCTTAGCAACACGAGCGTGACGAGCAGCACCCCTTGGGGGATGGCGCGGCGAGGCGGGTTCATGACGGTCGTTTCCATGGGTCTTGTGTGGACATCGCGGGAATCACAAGACCGAAGCTTAGCGACTGGATATAATGCCGTCCAAGACTTAATAGATCATAGTTGATGCGAAAAAGGACATAACCACATGGAACTTCAACAATTGAGGTACTTCGTGGCGGTGGCCGAAACGGAGCACGTGGCGCGGGCCGCCGAGCGGCTGCATATTTCGCAGTCGCCGTTGTCACGTCAGATCCGGCAGCTCGAAGATCATCTCGGTCTGCAACTTTTCGAACGCATCAAGCAGCGTGTGCGGCTGACGCCGGCAGGACGTGATTTCCTCGAACAAGCGCGGGATTTGTTGAGCCGCGCGGAGCGTGTCGAAGAACGCGCGCGACAGATCGGGAAGGGCGAAGCGTGTTCGTTGTCGGTGGGCTATTGCGAGGGGATCATCCACAACGGGCGGCTCCCGGCAGCGCTACGTCATTTCCGGGCGGCGCATCCGCGGGTCAATCTGAAGCTGGCGGCGATGCGCTCCGGCGAGCAGATCGAGGCGCTCGAACGCTCGCTGATCGATGTCGCTTTCGTCTACAACTTGCCCAAGCCGACCGAATCGCTGACGAGCCGTTTGCTGACCAGCGAGCCGTTCGTGCTTGCGCTCGCAGACGATCACCCGCTGGCGGCAATGGATGCGATCGCCCCGAGCGATCTGGACGGCATGCCGTGGATCGCGCTGCCCAAAGCCATCAATCCCGCTGCGCGCGAGCGCTTTCTGGCGGCGTGCGCGGCATCGGGCTTCACGCCCGATATTCAATTCGAAGTGGCGCACGTTTCGACGACGCTCGGCCTCGTCAGCGCGCGGCTCGGCGCGGCGGTCATGCAATCGAGCATGCAGCGGATGAGCCCGCCCGGCGTAGTGTTCAAGCGCATCGATTGGCTGCCGCTCACCGTGGATATTCACCTGCTTTGGCGTGCGCACGCGCAAACCGCAGGGCTACGTCATTTCATGCGCGCGATCGAAGAAACGAAGGACGCCGGCACGCTGGACGCGATCAGCGCTTGACCAAGTTGTGCGAGTAGGCGAGGGCGACCACGTGGCTGCGGCTGGACGCTTTCAGCTTCTCGCGAATGTTGGCGACGTGGAATTTGACCGTCCGCTCGCTAATGTCGAGGATCGCGCCGATCTCCCAGTTCGTCTTGCCTTCCTTCAGCCAATCCAAGACTGCGAATTCGCGGTCGGTCAAGGGCGCGAACGTCACCGACGGTTCGCAGCAAGACCCCGCTTCGAGTGCGATGTCGCGCGCGGGATGCAGGCGTTCGCCGAATTGCTCGTCGGAATTGTTCATCGGATTCTCCACTTCCTCGCGCCGCGGGACGCTCTCGGCCTATGCGGCTGGGCTCGGCTAGGCATATGAGCGACAGCATATAGCGACGGGACCTGCGAATACCATCGGCCAAATCACATGCAGGATATGTGCGATTCACGATGCCGCTCGACGACATGGGCGGCTTGAGCGGCGCCTTCACTTCGCCGCGATCGCCTGCGCGTTGCCGACACCGCATATCGGCGCGGTGAAGGCAAGCTGGGCGGAGCGTTGCTTGCCGTAGCGCAGCGTGTCGACGAAAGCGTCGACGTCCGCTTTGGCGCGCACAAGCGGCGCCGTCAGGTGCGAGATAAGCGCCGTCGTGGGCGAAACGATCGCGACGTTCGCCATCATGCCGGCGTCTTCGTGATCGAGCACATGGCAGTGCATGACGAATTCGCCTGTGAAATCCTGGTACTGCGTACGCATGACGATCGTATAGCCCGGTTTGATGAATATCGTATCGAGAAAGACGCCGCGCAGCGTGCAGTACTCCGGGTCGCCGGTGCCGCGCTCCGCCGCCGTGCAATTGCCGCTCGAATCGTAGATCGAGACGCCGTGCGTATTGAGCACGTCGACGATCTCGAACGGATTCACGTGGATGTGGAACACGTGCGCGCCGTTGCCGCCCGCCGTGATGCGCCATTCGTCCGTCGTGCCCAGCACCGCCGTGTAGTCGATCCGCGCCGGATCGTACAACTGCGCGTTCATGACGAATTGAGGTTTGCCGTTCGCGACGGCGACGTTCATCAGCATCGGCACTTGTTTGTTGATCGGACCGGCGAGCGGCTGCTCCGGTGCGTACACATGCGTGTCGAGCGTACGGAGATTGGCGAGAACGTCGGCCGGCAGATCGCCGTTCGCGTCGACGAGCGAATTGCGCACGTATTGCCAGTACTTCGAATGGCCGACGCCGTCGGGCGTGTAGTCGGGCACGTTGCTGCCGGCGCCCACGCGCACGAAGGCCAGCAACCGGCGATCCTTGACCTTGTCTGCGCCCGATTGATAGGCGATCGTCGACGCGGCGTCCGCGGCTTCGTCGAGCACGCAATACAAGCCCGGCTGCGGAAAGGCGACGAGCACGTCGCGGCGATAGCCGGGATTCAGCGTATCGACGTCTTCTTCGATCATGCTGCTGCGGGTCAAGCCGTCGTCGGCGATCTCGACTTGCTTCACCACTTCGCCGCCGCAGAGTTGATCGAGCGTCGTCGCGGTTTGCGCGCGGGTATGCGGGCCGGCCAAGAGCGCACGCGCGGCCCGTGCGGCGCTATCGATGGCGGTCGTGCTTGCCGCGGCATTGCTTGGGCCGCCCACCACCGCCAGGTTCGCTTGTACGATTTTCAAGTTGATCGTATCCCGATCGCCGCCGTGCACGAGGCGCCAGCGCTGAATTTGTCCCGCCGGCAAGAACGTGGTGGCAGTCGGAAACATGGGCTGCACGACACCGTTGATCTGCGTGTAGCGCCCTGAGATCGCCCAGGTCGAATTCTTTTGACCCGTATGCCCCGGGCGCGGATCGGCCACGAAGTTCAACTGGTTCGTGTAGTTGCGTAGCTCGCCGACGCTGCCCGACGGACAGACCCAAGCGAACGTCACCGGATCGGCGAGTGGCGCAGTGGCTTGCGCATCGGCGAAGCAGCCGTATTCGATTTGCTGGAACAGGAAGACGTGCTCGGGGAATGGCGTGCCCGAACGATCGTGCAGGATCGTGTCGATGTCGGCGACGCCGCCGTTCGCCGCGCGATTGGCCGCCGTCCGCCGACCGCGAACGATGAGTACGCCTTCCATGCCGCTCGCGACGTCGATCGCTGTCGAGCCGTGATGGTGAGAGTGATACCAGAACGTCCCGGCCGGGTGATTGGCCGGAATGGGATAGGCGTAATTGGCGGAGTTGCCCGGCCCGATGCTCATGAATACGTTGTCGGCATTGCCCGATGGCGAGACGTGCATCCCATGCAGATGCAAGTTCACCGTGTTAAAGCAGTGCGGACTATCGTGGGGTGCGTTGGGCGGGCACGTCGTGGCCGATTCGGCCGGCAACGTATTGTTGAGTTGTACTTTCAGCGTTTGTCCGGGATAGACGTTGATCGTCGGTCCCGTGGGGCAGCCGTTGTAGGCGCGGACGTTGACTTGATCGTAGGCGTCCGTTGCGGGGTTATAGATGGTGTAAGCCGAGTAGCCGGCGGTCAGGGTGATGGGATTCGATCCGTAGGCGACGTAGCCGGGGCCGCTGCAATTCGCCGGCGCGTCGAACGGCCGGGCACCTTTGGCGAGCGGCTGCGCGACGGTTGCGCGGGGAGCGGAATCCAGATCGACGAACGAGCGAGCCGAGCTTGGCGCGGCTGTTGCGAGTGCGCAAACGGATAGCGACGCGCAAGCCGCCACCGCGGCAAGCAACCGAGTGAACCACCGCATAAATAACTCCGCGTAGCGATCGATATAGTGGGATTTATTGCAAATGTGACGTAAGCGCGGCGGCGAGTTGCTTGGAACTCGACCGATAGCACACGAAAAAGGCTAGCAATTGCTTAGCTTAAAAAAAATTCAGCGCCAAAAAGGAATGCTTATTGTCCGAAAACCGCTTTTTTTATTTGCGAATGCCCTGCGGTGACGGCCATTAAAGCCGGGCCTGGCGGCGTATTCGTAGGTGTCGTCAGGCTGAAAAATAATTCATTAACGGAGCGGCCAGATGATACCGACTTCGAGTAGCAATAGCGTGGGTGTGTCACATTTCGATGCCGACCGCTACGATGTGGGCGCGGCCATCGTCGGTCTCGTTCATCCGAAGGCATCCGATTCGAGCGATAGCCCGATCATTCGGCGGTAATAGCCCGTACGAAGCTGCCGGAAAAGGACAAGGGCAACCGTGCGCAATGCACGGTTGCCCTTTGAGTTGGATTCTCGGTTTGCGCGGGTGGAAACAGAAAACCTTGCCACCTGGCGGGTTCGTCGACGCGATTCAGCGAAGAAAGAGCTTCGCGAAGGTGAGCGTAATGGCGACCAGCCCGGCGCCCTCGATCATGGGCAGCCACCGCGTTTGCCGGTTCAACTTACATGACTCGGCGGCAAGCTTCAGCATTTCGGCGGAGAGCTTGAAGGTTTCTGCTTCGAGTTTGCGGCTGTCGGCGCGGAGCCTCTCGATTTCAGCGTCGATTTTTTGACTTTCGATCGTGCTTTCCATATTCGTCCTTTTGGAATGAGGGCGTGCGCGGCGATACGACCTAGACTTCAGGTCTAGCGCGATCGCTACGAGAATCAAGGCGTTCGTGAGCTGGCCCGTTCGCTTCGGCAGTGTGATATGCGGAGGAACGGAACCGGTGTGCTGGGCGATTTTTCAGACGAAGTACTGCGCGGCCGTGCCGCGAAAGCGGGGCGAGCCCATCGACCAAGGCAGGCTGGGCATCACCGATTTGACGGCCGCTTGGGTCTTATGGGTGGCATTAAGTTGCGCATGGCGTTGGGATACCGAGGCGACCGCGAATTCGCCGAGGACACCCTTCGAGTCGTCTTCGAAGCTGATGTGGTAGCTCATCTCTCCCAATATCTCGGAATATTCCGGCGTTCAGGACAGGCGCTGCGACGGAAAATGAACCGATCGACGATCGTCGGATTCAGCCGGCGTCTGCCGTCGTGCCAGACTCCGAGAGATAGATGGACGAGTTGCTGCCGTACTACGAGCGCGAACTAAGGTTTTTGCGCCGCCATTCCGAAGACTTCGCGCAGCGTTACCCAAAAATCGCGGGAGGACTGCTGCCGGAGGGCGAGCATATCGACGATCCTCATCTCGAGCAGGTGATCCAGTCGATCGCGCTGCTGGATGCGCGCATCGCCAAGAAGCTCAAGGACGGCTATCCGCACAGCGTCGAGACGTTGTTCGACACCTTATATCCGCACTATCTGCGGCCCTTTCCCGCGTGCTCGGTTGCTCAGTTTTCGATCGATCCGGCAGGCGGCGAACAGCGGGTCCATACCTTCGTGCGGGGCACGGAATTGATCAGCCGATCGATCGACGGCGTCCATTGCCGATTCAGAACTGCGTACGATGTCACGCTCGCACCGATCGCGATCAGGGAAGCGCGCTACCTACCGGCGGCGGCCGCACCCGCACCCGTCGTTCTACCCGTGAGCGCAGCAGGGATCGTATCGATCACATTCGAGTCGACGGCGCCGCAGGTCGATTTGCGCTCGCTCGACCTGCGTATGGTCCGCGTGCATTTGAACGGCGAGTCGTCATTCACTGCGGCGCTGGCCGACGGTTTTTTCATACATGCGCTGACAAGCTATGTGGAGGCCGAAGGGGATGGCCACTGGAAGCCGCTGCGGGCGGTGCCCATTAGGCAAGCCGGCTTCGGTGAGAGCGATGCGCTGCTCGACTATCCTTTACGATCGCACCCGGCTTACCAGCCGCTGAGCGAATATTTCGGATTCCCGGAAAAATTCGATTTTGCCGACATCGATCTCGGTGCGACGCTCGATACGGTGGGTCCGTGCCGACGCGCCACGCTCCATCTGGTTTTGAAGGAGGGCTGCGGCAAGCCGTATGCGGGACGGCTGTTGGAGTCGTTGTCGAGTGCACATTTCAGGCTTTTTTCCACGCCGATCGTCAACCTGTTCAGCCGGAGAGGCGAACCGATTCGCATCACGCACGAGGAGGTCATGTATCCCGTCGTGGCGGACGCGAGTCACGCATCTGCGTACGACATCTACTCGATCGATTCGGTCGAGCTCGTACGGCAAACGCGGGAGCAAAGCCAGGTCATCGAGTTACGGCCGCTTCACTCGCAGCGTTATGGCGACGACCAGCGGGCGCGGTGCTATTGGTTCGCACACCGCAATGATGCGGCGGCGTCGATGAGCCCCGGTTACGAAACGGAAATTTCGGTAATCGACGCCGATTTCGACCCGACGGTCGCGCAGACGGATACGTTGAGTCTGAAGCTGACCTGCACGAACCGTGATCTCCCATCGCGACTGGCGATGGGGCTGCAAGGCGGCGATCTGTTTATGGAGGACGATGTCGAGGGGGGAGCGGTGCCGGTCATCGCCATGCTGCGTCGGCCGACGCAAACACTACGGTTCGCGTTCGACGACGATCTGCAATTGCGGCTGGCCTCGCACATGGCGCTCGGCTACCTTTCGCTCGCGGAGATGCATCTCGCGGGACTCAAGACGATGTTGGTGCTGTATGACATACGCCGCTCGGTGGTGTCATCGCGTCATATCGAAGGGATCGTCGATGTCGAGTCGCACGAGTCCGTGTTGGAGTTGTCCGGCAATCCGTTTCCGACAGCCGTACGAGGCATCGAGATACGTCTGATCATCGATGAACGCCACTTCGTTGGGTCCGGTATCGCGACATTCGCGGGTGCGATCGATACGTTTCTTGGGTATTACGTGCTTCTCAACAGCTTCGTGCGGTTGGTCGTCGTGTCCAAGCATACGGGAGAAGAGATCATGCGATGCAAGCCGCACAGCAGCGACTCGGTGCTCGGATAACGAGAGGAAGCCTTGACCGATGACCATAGACTACGATGATCTCGACGACGACGTGCTGCGCCACTGCTATGAACAGGAGCTTGAGACGCTGCGCCGCGACATGCGCGCCTTTGCTGAGCGGAACCCGCAAGCGACTGCGCGCCTATCGATTAACGGCGATGGGCGCTCGGATGATCCGGGCGTCGAGCGTCTCGTGCAATCGACGGCGTTGTTGAACGCCCGCCACCGCGCGAAGATCGACGACGATTATCCGGAATTGTCCGTGGCGATCATCCAGCGGTCGTATCCGCAGTATCTGCGGCCCTTTCCGTCGTCTTCGATTGCCCAGTTCGATCCGGGAAGCATGTTCAACAGTTCGACCGAGCCTGTTCGGTTCGCGCGCGGTACGCCGTTGGAGACGTCCGTGGGCCAGTTCCCTTTTCGAACTGCATATGACGTCGTGCTTGCGCCACTGCGAATCGCGCAAGCGCAGTACTTCCGCACGCCAACAATCCCGACCAGTGTGACGGTGCCGCACGATGTCAGCGGCATGCTGTCCGTGAGCTTTCGTTCGGCCAAGATCGGCGGGCACCTCGATGCTGCAACCGTTGCTACGCTTCGCGTCTATCTCATGGGCGAGCCGGCGATGGTGGCCGCACTCACCGATACGATGTTGCTGCGTGCGACGAGTGCTTACGTGGAAAACGGCGACGGGCATTGGATACGCCTTTCGGACATTCCGCTCAAACCGGTGGGCTGGGGGCTGCGTGATTGGCTTGTTACGGATCACGAGGAACCCGGTCAGGCATTCGGGCAGCTAGGGGAGTACTTCGCGTTCCCGCAACGTTTTCATTTCGTCGACATCGATCTCGAATCGTTATGCGCGGCGGCTCCTGGCGACCGCCTCACACTGCATCTTCTTGTAACGGGCACGACATCGAGTTCGCGAATGGCCGAGCAGCTCACGCACTTCTGTGCGGATCATCTGAGGCTGTTTTGCACGCCGGTCGTGAATTTATTCCGCAAGGAAGGCGTGTCGCTCAAGTGCGACCGGAAGAGTAGTGCGTGGCCGATCTCGATCGAAAGTAAGAACGACGCACCCGCCGAGGTCTGGGCGGTTGAGCGAGTCTGCACGGACAAGGGCGAGGGGCTTTTGTCATCGGACGCGCTGATGGCGGGTCACGCGAGCAAAGCACACCCTAGGTGGACCTTCGTCCACCTTCCGCGTCCCACGCCATCTGCTCCCACCCAGGCATCGGTGCTGCGCCTAGCCAGTGCAGACGGCCCGGTCGAATCAAAGGGCGTTTCTGAGGCCTTGCTGGTCGATCTGACGTGCTCCAATGGGGATCTGCCTCGTTCAATTCCTATTGGTGCTCGCAACGGGGACATGCGGATGCAAGGCAACGCACAAACGGCCAAAAAGATCTCGCTGCTGCATGCTCCGACGTCCGTCGCTCGGCTTGCTCGCAAAAACGGAGCGCTATGGCGGCTCATCGGCCAGCAGGCAACGCACGCCATGAACCTGAATCAGTTCGGACTGCCGGCCCTCAAACAGGTCCTCCAGCAATTTGCCGAGCTCTCGCCGCAAAAGGCGCGACACATCGACGGGATCAGGGGCCTTCGCCATCGGCCGGTCATGGCGTTGATGGCGAGAGGCCCGCAGCCGGCGATGGAACGTGGGATCGAAGTCACCTTAGAAATCGACGATCAGTCCTTCGTGGCGCACAGTGTGGCAGTGTTTGCCGGTGTGATGGCACGTTACTTCGCACCTTATGCGACGGCTAACAGCTTTGTGCAATTGGTTGTGGCCTCGACGAGCGGCGCAATCCTCTGTCGGTGTGAACCGAGACGAGGGGCTGGTCCGCGCTTATGAGGATCTAGATCTTGAATCGATGACGATTGCCGATATCCACAAAGAGTCGACAATTTTTTAGAAAACGTCAATCAGTCCGAGTTTCGCTCAATCCCATGAGGGTGTGTAAATTCACCCAATAAAATCACCCGATTTCGAATATTGGCGTATCTGCCAGGCTTGCCAATGAATATCAAGTTGTCTGTTCAGGATTTACGTAAGCTCGCTGCGGGGATGCAGAATAATCGACTACTGGCTTTGTCGTTCCCACGGGGCGATACGCCGTACAAGGTCCTGCTCGCGAACCGCTTCGAAGGCGAGGAATACCTTTCGCGCGATTTTCGATTTGTTGTCGAGATCTTGTCCGATAATGCCAAGCTCGACCCAAGGGATTTCGTCGACAAGCAAATTTCGGTGCAGTTGCTACGGAACGACGGAAGCTTTCGATATTTCAATGGTTATATATTTTCCTTTCGGCTGGTTAAGACCGATGGCGGAGTCGCTTCTTATGAAGCCGAAATGGGCCCGTGGGTTCGCTATCTGACGCTACGCAAGAACAACCGGCTCTTCGCGGATCAGGCTATCCATAGCCAGAGCGCCGATATTTTCGGCGACTATGGCGCGTTGGCGGTGTGGGATTGGAAGGTTCGCGAACGCGACCCTGCGATGCCGATGGCCTGCCAGTTCGACGAGCACGACCACAACTACGTTCATCGCCGCTGGGAGCATCGCGGCTTTTGCTATTGGTACGAACACACGGCCAGGGAGCACAAGCTGATCGTGTCCGATCCGACACGCGACGAGCCGGCGATCGATGGTCCCACGCCCAAGATTCCGTACCAGGACGAGACAGGCTCCGAGGAAGCGGACGGCATTCGGTCGTGGTCGCTCATTCACGAGAGCACCTCTACGCATATTGCGGAGTCTCGCACCGACTTCAAACACTTCGGCCTGAACGCGCGTAGCGGCGGCTTCGTTGATTCGCGGACGGATGCGTGGAAGGGCAGTGGCAAGCAAAAACTCGAGATGTACCGGTACGCGGGCTCGTTCGGCCATCAAAACACGGAGGACGGCCAGAAGCTCACCGATGTCCAAGTGGAAGCGATCGAGGCGACCGCGCGACGATGGGAGGCAGAGGGCAATAACCGATTCGTGATGCCGGGTCGATGGTTTCAGTTGACCGATTACTTCGGCCATTCGATCAGCGACGACAAGTACGACGACGAATACCTTATTACCTGCGCGTATCACCTTGCGACGAACAACTATCTCCAGGGTGTCGGCGTGCCGGCAACCTACAGCAACCGATTCAGGTGCGTGCATCTACGGACGCCCTGGCGGCCTGCGCGTGGGTACAACAGCATCGACACGCGCATATTGGCGCCTCAGACGGCGAGGGTCGTCGGGCCGGAGGGCGAGAGTCTTTACACGGACGAGTACGGCCGTGTCTTGGTGCAGTTTCATTGGGACCGGGAAGGTAACCATACGACCTGGGTCCGCGTGTCGAGCGGATGGGCGGGAGGCAATCAAGGCATGACCGCGCTCCCTCGGATCGGCTCCGAGGTGATCGTCATGTGGTTGGATGGGAATCCCGACCACCCCATCGTTACGGGCAGGCTCTTTGGGCGTGACAATATGTCGGCGTGGCGGTTGCCGCACCAGCGAGCGCTGACTGGCATCCGCAGCCGCGAATTAGTTGGAGATCAGGGCAATCAGGACGTCGGGCGCAGCAATCATCTCATCCTGGACGATACGGCGAACTCGATTCAGACCCAACTGCGTAGCGACCATGCTGTCAGTCAGTTATCGCTCGGGAGTATTACCCGCATCGACGATTGGCAAGGTCGGCTAGATGCGCGAGGGGAGGGATTCGAGTTACGCACCGATGCGGTGGGGGCGATTCGCTCGGGAAAAGGCATGTTGGTTAGTACCGAGATTCGGCCGACAGGCAAATCGCACATCGCGGACGTGAGTGAACCGGCATCGCGTCTCGTGCAAGCGCAGCGGCAGCACGAGGAGCTCGGCAAACTGGCTCAGCAGCATCGGGCGCAGGATAGCGGAGGCGATCAAATAGGCGTAGCCGACGCGTTGCGGATTCAGGTCGACAGTATTAGTGGACGCCCGGGTGTTCGCGGCGATAGTTCGTTTCCCGAACTGAACGAACCGCATCTATTACTCGCCGCAGCGAGCGGCCTGCAAGCAACCACGCCTGCGACAGTACACATCAGTGGCGAGCAGCACATTGCGCTCACGGCGGGCCGAAGCCTGTCGATTACCGCGAGGAAATCGCTGCTGGCCAGTGTGCTCGACAAAATCAGTCTATTCGCCCAAAACCTGGGAATCAAACTGTTCGCAGCCAAGGGCGCCGTCGAACTCCAGGCGCAAAGCGGCGAGATGGCGCTCATGGCGCTCAAGGACATTTCAATTTCGAGCACCGACGGACGAGTCGTCATCACCGCTGCGAAGGAAGTCTGGATCGGCGCGGGCGGCTCATATGTGCAGATAAACGGCAGTGGGATCACTAACGGCTCATCGGGGCCGATCGTCGAGAAAACCCCGAAATGGAGCAAGCAGGGAGCCGACGCGCAGGTGCCCAGTTTCCCGCCGTTCGGATCGGGCACGCCGACCGACGATTACTCGCATTCACTTTAATCCTTGCAAGCGTTCTATGATCATCAGCCCTCCCTTTCTTGTAGCGGCGCAGCCTCAGCAGAACGATGTGATGTCGACTGCGGATGTAGGCAATTCGGTTGTGCCCGATGGCGACGTATGTGCGACGAACATGCTCGAATGTTCGCCCGGCAACGGCGCTTATCCGATCAGCTTCAACCTTGGCTGGCATGGGGGAGCGCATTTGATCGCGCCGACCGACGGCAACCAGCCGGCTCCCGTGCGAGCGATTGCGGACGGCAAGGTCGTACATGTGCGCGCCACGGATACGACCAAGAATCCGGCGCTTCAATACCGCGGCGTACGCACCGATGATGGCTGTGTGGTGATTCGGCACGATACGGAAATTGGCGAAGGCGACAACGCGAAGATCACCTTCTATTCGGTGTACATGCATCTGCAAACCGTCATGCCAACGCTGGCCGTGGGGAAAAAGATCTATCGCAAGGACATCTTGGGCACTCCCGGCCAGATCTATGGACAGTTTCCCCAGATCCACTTCGAGATCGTGTGCGACGAAGCGAATCTGAAGAAGATCATCGGCCGCGAGCCCGGGCCGGTTGGGCAAACCGGGAGGACCGATGCGGTCTATGGGGACATCTGGTTCTTCGTGCCCAAGGGAGCCAAGCTTTTCGCCAACGAGCCCCATCCTTATCGTGATGACGATAGCGCTCCGGCTGTTGGGGGGCTCCACGCACAGTCTTCCATCGTAGGGACCGGAACCAGTTGCGATCTGGTGTTTCGTATGCATTACGACAAAGACTGCACGTTTGCGGCCTATGTTCAGGACGCAGCCGGAAATTGGTCGGCTTCTGGAGCAATGGCGACGGAAAGGGACGCGGAATACAACTTATACAAACGCGCTAGCGACCTGCAAAGCCGCTATAACGACGGCAGTCTCGCGGGCGTTACCGGGATAATCGCACCATCGCCAAGCGCGATCTTCGAAATGATCCGCTTCGGCCGCTGCGTTGTTGACCAGATTCCGAATGGCGCGAGCTTCTACCATTGGAGAAAGGTCAATACGCCCGATGGTGAGGGGTGGGTCAACCTGTCTTTGGCCGCTGTACGGATTTATAGCGATGCTGATTTTCCTGAGTGGGCTGGCTGGAGCTTCATTAAGGATGACCCGACTCCTGACAGTCTGTGCGACTCGCCCACGGTAAAGCAATGGCTTGATGTCAATCACTCGGGGCATGTCACGCATGCCGACGCCATAGAGTCATTGAGAAATGATGTTGTCAAGCGGCGTCTCGCGTATGCCGTCTGCAAATTCCCGAGCGAATGGAGCAGAATTGGACGATTCGACCGGTACATGTGGTTGAAGAGCCCGCACGAAGCTTTGAGCAGTCCACTGTCCAATGAGGATTTCCTAACGTTGATGGAGCACGCGCGCGTCCTGGGCTTTTGGGAGGATATTGTCGATGTCGACTTGCCACCAGCTAACCAGTGCTGGCATTTTCCTGTCACTGGATTCATAAAACAAATGAGAAATTGTCGTTGGCTCTCCTTCGACGAGCTGGAGCTGATTTATCCGAATACATATTTCGAGAAATCCGATGGGAAGTTGCATCAGGCTGATAATGCGCTGTCAGATGATGTGCGCAATCGATATGGCGTAATTCTGAATCGACTTATGGAAAAGCATTCAATTACTAGAAATCCAAATCGAATGTCTCATTTCTTAGGGCAGGGGGCGCAAGAGTCGAGAACGCTCGCGTGGATGAATGAGAATAGAAGCGAGGCTTCCTGCAATTCTCTTTATGCTCGATCAAATGGAAATGATCTTCCTGGGGATGGGTACAAATTCCGAGGAAGAGGTATGAAACAGTTAACGGGAAAATATAACTACGTCGAGTATTGGGTCTATAGGGGATGGCTGGCGAGAAGCTCTTTCACCCCATTCTGGTGGAGTCGTTCGCATCCGATCAGGCCAAATATACCGAAGCCGGATATCCTCTTAACCGTTCCTTACAACACGATAGATGCCGGGGCGTGGTATTGGGAGGCTAGTCCGAATCGAGGTTTGCCGCATCTTAGGAGTACGATAAATATTGACGCAGACTACGGCGTGAATGAGGAGGTTGTTAAAGGAGTTACCAGGGCAATCAATGGTGGACTTCATGGGGAAGAGAATCGGATCTATCATACCTTGCGACTTTATAAGTTGTTGGGAGATGATTGATGTACAAAATTAATCGAGTTTTTTTGGATTTTATGTTCGTCGCCATTTGCGTGAACTGCGGGGAGAGCAGTGCTCAGGGGGCTTGCAAAGCGTTCTCCGATGAATACGTGTTATTTTATTATCCGGAAAATAGGTATTCGAAGGTGCAATTTGGAGGGGTAACTGAAGAAGGGTTTTATGCCTACTACTTGAAAGTGAAGGGTTCAGATGCAGAGGATATCCTAACTGTTTGCAAGGCGAGCCTTGATCACTGCGGTTTGGATACTGGTTCAGTCAAACCTTATTGGTATAGCGATGATGGATCCTTGATGCTGTTTAGCGCGACAACGACTGTGAAGAAAAAGGAGGTCGGTTCTGGTAAGGTTGCATACGAGGCTTTTCCTGCATGCCCGGCAACTGACAGTGAGGGACCGTCAGCCTATGGTGGCGATTGCTATGAATTGGTTGAGGCGGGGCGCAATGAGACGTTATCTATCACTTATTGGATTGGGCCAAAATCACTTCATCGATCGAAAGAAAATGCCGTCAAACGTGCGACGGTAATTTTAAAATCAGTTGTGGTGAAGTAAATTTTGTGTACTTGTAGGTATTTTAAGGTAATCATTAATTTGAAAAGGATCTTCAGATTTTCATCGGTGAGTAAAGCATCTGTCTGCCACGGTGATCCGACCACCACGGGTGGGGAGGTCATTGCAACTGCATCAACTATGTTTGATGGTGACCGGCGTATAGCGCTCGATCAAGAAATGGCTACGTGTCGTAATTGCCCCGGTGAGCACCCAATCCAAGGGACCGGCACGGACATGGAAGTGGACGGGAGAGCCAGTGTGCTAGACAATGATCCCGTACAGTGTGCATGCGGCGAAAATTACGTCAGAGCCGGCTCGGATGCTGGATGCTCGGCCAGCTGACGTTCTATGATTATCGATACCCCCTTCCTTTTCTGCGGTACAGCCACAGCAGAACGATGTGATGGCGACTGCGGACACCGGCAATTCAGTTATGCATATGGCGATGTATGCACATCAAATATGCTTGAGTGCGCCCCAGCAACAGGGCCTATCCGGTCAGCTTCAACTTTGGCTGGCATAGGGGCGCACATTTGATCGCGCTGACCGACGGCAACCAATCAGCTCCCGTACGTGCGATTGCGAATGGCAAGGCCATGCATGTGTGCGCAATTTGTTTCATCGCGTTGATGGCATTGATCGTGATGTCATCTTCGGTTCATGCTGCGGATGATGCGATTGAAATAGATCGTATCCCAGAAATTAAAGACGCCTCGCCGCGACTGATAAGGGCACTTCGCTCTTTGCACGAGCGCGTTAAGTCTGATGCGAAACGATGCATAGAAAATGTGGAAGGTATGGATAGCTCGGGGAGCTATATGGCGTCGATAGAGAAAACTATCGAAACAAAAGAAATTTTTTCTTTGCGGGTTTCCGGTGCGATGATTTGCGATAGCGTACATTCCTCTAGTTATCATTACGCCGTCGTATTTGAAAAGAAGGCCGGGGTGCGAATCGATCTGAATCGAGTTTGCGACATTGTTACGCGTCCGGGTGATCAATTATTTTTTCGAGGGAGCTTCTTGAATTTGCTAAGAAAACTTATGCTTAAAAAGCATAAATAATGCATCGTGTCGTGAGGGTGTGGAGTTGTTGGCGGGATTAATTGATTTTCCGTTGACCTTCTCGCCTAGGTCAGATGGGGCGCTTGTTCTGTATTATGCGGTGCCGGATATATCTGTGGGATGTTTCCCTGCATTGATTTTAACTGCGCGGGACATTGTGTTATATCGAAATGATAGGAGGGAAAAAATGTATGGTTTGCCGTGAAAAATATTAATTTGTTGCGCCAGATTCTGAGAGGTAGATTGACGAGTTGCCGGCATACTGCGAGAGTTGTTTTTGCCGCCGGACGGGTATAAACCAATGGAATGATTGCTCGTCCTAGCGTGGGATCGAATTTAGATGATAAAAAGTAGCTTCGGTGTGGCAACTATGCTCGCATCCTGTGTTGGATGGGCGATGCCGCCGAGCGAGAACCTGATCAGAAGTTGCCTTCGGGCGCAGTCAATTGTGCAGGCAGTCACCATCCAAAATATTGATGTGAGCGAAGTTTATCAAGAAGATGGCTACGCGGATGGATTCAATGCAAGCTATTTTTTTAAACATAACGGCGTTGATATTGGTTATGCCGAGAGAAAATTAGATCGGGCATTGATTTATCGTGAAAAGCTGTATGGGCTGTATGAGTCCGTGCCTATTGGCGATAACAGAGGGTATAAGCCAGCTGATTTCAGTCCGGCGTTGGCGCAATGGAGTCTGGCCAAGGATGGAAGTCAGCAATATTTGTGTGTTAGCTTTAATTTTGACGGAGTTGGGAGAAGTGGATCATTTCAAAGTGTGGTCGGGGGGTATATTTTGAACGAACAAACAAAAAGCCTGTATTTTGTTGTGCGGGATACTGAGAAGTGATCTGAATTCATCGACAGGTGGGCCGAGTTGTCTTACGTGCAGCCGCAAAGCTTTCCGTAGAAGTGCCGCGCCGGCTGGGATGTTAGCGGCTACTTTCATCGTTCCTGGGGCTGTTTCCCGATCGATTTCGCCGGGCCCGTGCTCTTGCTACCGAACTTGAGGATGCAGGCCAGGCCGAGGCCATGCGTCGCGGAAGATGGGATACCGCCGACATCGAGGCGACCGCGAACAGTGCCAATTGAAGTGGGACACGGCTCGCCGGTGTGTCAACGCTGTCGACACGCCATCGACAGCCGAAAAAGAAAAAGGGGTTGCGCTCACACGCAACCCCTCACTTTCTTGGTAGGCCGTACGTGACTCGAACACGTGACCAACGGATTAAAAGTCCGCTGCTCTACCAACTGAGCTAACGACCCGAAGAGGCGAGATTATAGCGACCCTTGAAAAGCTCGTCAACGCCGAGCTTCAAGATGTCCTCGACCGATCTCTACTTCGTCTGCGCAAGCTTTTGTTGCGCGGTCTGCGCAACGTCCGACCCGCTGTACTGCGAAACGATCTGCTGCAACGTCTTGCGAGCGGCCGCCTTCTGGCCTTGCTCGAGCTGGTTGTTCGCGATCGCCAGCAGCGCCTCGGGTGCGCGCGGATGCTGCGGATAGTTCTTTACGATGCCTTGCCAAATCGCCGTCGAGCCCTTGTAGTCGTGCAACGCATACAGCGCGTTGCCCAGCCAGTACTGCGCCGTCGGCTGGTAGGGACTCTGCGGATACTTGGCGACGAAGCTGCGGAATGCCGCCGCCGCGCCTTTGAAATCGCCGCTTCGAAACTGCTGCGATGCCGCGTTGAACGCATCCGTTTCACCGGGCTGCACCGTGCCTTGGACCCCGTCCACCGTCTCCGACTGCGGCTCGAGCTTCTTCAGCCGCCCATCCAGATCGGTGTAGTAGTCCTTTTGCTGCTTCTGCAAGGTGGAGACCTGGTTCGCCAGATCCTCGTTTTGTCCGCGCAGCGTCGCAATCTGCTGATTGAGCTGATCGAGGCGCCCCTGTTGATCGATCAAGGAGCGCTGCGCCGCCGACAATTGACTCGTGAGGTTGTCCGTCTTCGCTCGCAAGTCGAGGATGGCCTGTCGTGCCTGGTCGTCATCGAACAGACCGGCGTGCGCCTGCCCCGCGACGAGCGCCGAGGCGGCCACGCATACGGCTGCGGTACCGCGCAGCCAGGAGAAACGGTGCGTCATACGCGTTGTCACCTAAGACGAATTACTGATAGATGATGTCCGCGCGGCGGTTTTGCGCCCACGAAGCTTCATCATGACCCTGTGCCATCGGCTTTTCCTTACCGAGGCTCACGGCTTCCATTTGCGATGCCGGCACGCCGTCGGCTTCCAGCGCTTGCATCACAGCTTGCGCACGCTTTTGGCCCAGCGCGAGGTTGTACTCGGCCGTGCCGCGCTCATCCGTGTTCCCTTGGATCAGGATGTGGCGTTGCGGATGGCTTTGCAGATACTGCGCATGCGCTTGCAGCAGCGACGTGTATTGGCTCGAGACGTCGTACTTGTCGAAGTCGAAGTACACGCTACGCTTGGCCAGCGGGCTGTTCGGGTTGTTCAACTCGTCAACCGTGACCGGCGTAACCGTGTTGGCGCTCGGCTGCGTGCTAACCGCACCTTGCGTCGGGTTTTCGTTCAGCTTCGTGCCCGAATGGCACGCTGCCAACGCACCGACCAGCGCCACGGCACATGCGATACGAAGTTTGGACATCATTTTTTACTCTCCTTGTGTGTCATTGCATAAAAGGACCCCAAGACGGCTCGGTCACGACGCCGCCCCGAACGGACAGGATTTGCCGCGTCCGACCATCGGTCGAAACAGCAGCCAGCACGCCACGGCCGTTCACCTGTGTGGCGTAAAGAACGTACTGACCATTCGCCGCGAAGCTCGGCGATTCGTCATGTGCGGTATCGGTCAGCGCCGTCGCGACGCCGGTCTCGAGATCCTGGATATAGAGCTTGAAGGCCCCGCCCACACGCGAAATGTAGGCGAGTTCCTTGCCGTCCGGGCTCACGCGCGGGCTCGTGTTGTAGTTCCCCGTGAACGTCACGCGCTGTGCAGCGCCTGCGCTCTCGCCCTGTGCGGGCATTTTATAGATTTGCGGTTGACCGCCCCGGTCGCTCGTGAAGTAAATCCACTGGCCGTCAGGCGAATAGAAGGGCTCGGTATCGATCGACGTGCTATGCGATAGACGACGCAGACCGCCACCGTTCGCGTTGACGGAATAGATCTGCGTATTGCCCGTCAACGTCAGCGCAACGGCGACCGTGCGGCCGTCCGGCGACCACGTCGGCGCGCTGTTGCTGCCCTTCTGATCGGAGATCACGACGCGGCGCCCCGTGGGCAAGTCGTGGATATAGACGATCGGCTTGCGCTTTTCGAACGAGACGTACGCCACCTTCGTGCCGTCGGGCGACCACGCAGGCGAGATGATCGGCTCGGGGCTGGAGAGCGCAACGTGCGCGTCCTGGCCGTCCGAATCGGAAATCTGCAACTGATACCGGTTGCCGACCTTGACGACATAGGACAGCCGCGTCGCGAATGCGCCGCGCGTACCGAGCAACTTCCAGTAGATGTAATCGGCGATCTTGTGCGCCGTCAGCCGTAAGCTGTCGGCGGGCGTCGTGAACGACAAACCGCCGAGGCTTTGCCCCTTGACCGTGTCGTAGAGCCGGAAACGCACGTCGTACTGGCCGTTCGCATTGCGCTGCACGCTACCCGCGACGAACGCGTTCGCGCCTTTGACCTTCCATGCGCCCAAATCGACGGAATCGGTTTCGGAGATCGGCGACGAACCGGCGTCGATCAACGAAAACTTGCCGCTGTGCTGCAAGTCCTGGCGCACGATTTCACTGACGGATTGCGGCGCGCCGGTTTCGCCGGCGAAGTTGGCCGTGGCGATCGGAAATTGCGTCGAGCCGACGCCCGTCACAAGGACGTTGAGCTGCGCATGCGCCGAAGCGGCCGACGCGATAAGGCATGACGCCAACAAAGTCCGCAAGCCTAGTTTCGTCATCAAACTCATGCTGAAAATCCCAAAAAACGAAAAAATGGCACGACAGCCAAGAGACTCTCGGACGCACGAATCGTTCCTGACGGGGTCGGGTTCATCGAAACGTGCATCCGCGCTGCCGGTCAGCCCGCCGGCCGCAGCGTGATCAGGAACGACGCGGGCGCGCGTCCGTTCGTGTCGAGCGGCATCGGATTGGACGCATTCACGGCGTTCAACGCGGCCTGATCCCATTGGGCATTGCCGCTACCCTTTTGAATCGAAGCCGACAACACTTGACCGTCCGGCGCGCAGTGAACCGAGACGACTGTCTCGAGGCCCGCCGTTTCGCCGCCCCAAACAACGTTTGGCCGCACACGCCGGCGTACCTTGTCCGAATAGCCGGGGGACGCCGCCGTACCGCCCGAACCGCTGCCCGTGCCGCTCTTCGCGAGGCCGTTGCCGCCTTCGCTTTGACCGGCCATACCCTGCAATTGCGCGAGCCGCGCGCGCCGCTCCTGTTCGAGCTGCTGCTTTTGCTTGGCCTGCTGCTGAGCGGCCGCCTTAGCCTTCGCGGCCTTGTCCGCATCGGCCTTTTGCTGGGCCTCGAGCTGCTGTTGCTTGAGCTGGGCTTGCTTCTCCTGTTCCTGCTGCTTTTTCAGCTGCGCTTGCTTTTGCTGTTCCTGTTGCTCGCGCTGCTTTTCGGCCTGCTCTTGCTTGAGCTTTTGCGCGGCGGCCTTTTGCGCCGCGAGTTGCTCGGCCTGGCGCCGCTCCTGCTCCTGCTGCTCCTGTAGCGCCTTCTGGCGCTGCGCTTGTTCCAGTTCTGCGGCCCGTGCCGCGGCCTCTTGCTGCTTACGCTTCTTTTCTTGCAGCGCGATGTCGGCTTGTTGCTGGTCGACGGGCGGCGTCGGTTCGACGCGCACGGGCGGCGCGGGAGGAGGGGGCGGCGTCGGTGTCGGCGTGGGCGAAATATCGGTCCAGATTTCAGCCTCGGCGCCGGCCGGCGTGCTGTTTTGCCAGTGGATGCCGTGATAGAGGAACAGCCCGAGCAGCACGTGCATCACGAGCGCGAGGGCGAACGCGCGCCACGTCCCGCGCTCGCGAGGCGGTTGAAGCGGATAGACGGACTTCTTGGGGTTCATTATTGCGATTTGACGAGCAAGCCCACACGCTTGACGCCGCGCGCCTTCAAGTCGGACATCACTTTCATGACCGCGTCGTACTGCACGGTCTTGTCGGCGGCGATCACGACCGGTTGATCGGGATGCGATGCCTCGCGCTCCGTCACGAAGGTGCCCAGATCCGCGCGCGTCATCTGCTGCTCTTGCTCGGCGCCGCCCGCTTCATCCTTGTAGCGCACGGTCATCTTGCCGTCCGCGCGAATGTTGACGACGACGGGGGGCGTTTGCTGCTGGGGCGCCGCGCCGCCGACCGTAGGCAAATTCACGATCGAAGGGGCGACGAGCGGCGCCGTCACCATAAAGATGACGAGCAGTACCAGCATAACGTCGATGTACGGCACGACGTTGATGTCGGCCATCGCGCGCCGGGAACGGCCGCCGCGCATGCTGGATCGGTTGGTGGAGCCGGCCATCGCGTGCTCCTTAATGCGCCTGGCGCTGCAAGATGTTCGAGAACTCTTCGATGAACGTTTCGAAGCGGATCGCTAGGCGATCGATGTCGTGCGCGTAGCGGTTGTAGGCGACCACGGCGGGAATCGCCGCGAACAGGCCGATCGCGGTCGCCGTCAGCGCCTCGGCGATGCCGGGCGCCACGTTCGCAAGCGTCGCTTGCTGCACGTTGGCCAGACCGCGGAACGCGTTCATGATCCCCCACACCGTACCGAACAACCCGATATATGGGCTGACCGAACCCACCGATGCGAGAAAGGCGAGGTTGGCCTCGAGCACGTCCATCTCGCGCTGGAAGGCGGCGCGCATCGCGCGGCGCGCACCGTCGAGGATGGCGCCCGGATCGTTGATCCGCCGCTCCTTGCCTTTCAAGAACTCACGCATGCCCGACTCGAAAATCCGCTCGAGCCCGCCGATCGTATGCCGGTTGTTGGCTGCGCTTTGATAGAGCGCCTGCAAATCGCCGCCCGACCAGAAATCCCGCTCGAATTGTTCAGTTTGCGCTCGCGCCCGCCGGATGGCAAACCACTTGCGGAAGATGAACGTCCACGACATCAGCGAGAGCAGCAGCAGCAGCCCCATCACCGCTTGCGCGAGCACGCTCGCGTTCAGGACGAGGGAAATGATCGACAAATCTTGTGCGTTATTCATAAAAAGTGTGCTTATGCGTCAGAACGGCGAGGTCCCTGCAAGGTACGCAAAGGCTAATAGTCGGCCACTTGAAAGCGTTGATGCATCAAGGCGGAACCCCGTTTGGTATCGAGCGGCACGATACTAGTTCATCGACGTAGTCCTCAACGGAAATTAGGCGTTTGCCGTTGACACGCCCTCTGCAAATGCTCGCGGATCGCGGCGCAGCGCATCGGCAACCGAAACAGGCAACGCGACAGGCTTGAGCGTGGCGAGCTCGACGCAGCCGACCCGAATCGTGCCGACGGCGAGCGTTACGCCGTCGCGCCGCGCCTCCTGCACGAATTCGACGCTCGCCTTGCCCAGACGCTCGATGCGGTTCGCGATCGTCAGAACGTCGTCGAGCCGCGCCGGCGCGCGGTACTGCACGGCCGTCTGACTCACGATGAAGACGATGCCGTGCTCCTCGGCGAGCCTGCGTTGATCGATGCCGCACGCACGCAGCCATTCGGTGCGCGCCCGCTCGAAAAACTTCAGATAGTTCGCGAAAAAGACGATGCCGCCCGCATCGGTGTCTTCGTAATAGACGCGGATCGGCCAATCGAAGCTGAATTGCACGCCGCGATGGCTGGTTGGCTGGTTCATGGCCCGGCATTTTACCGGATGTGCCAACCGGACTCGAAATTGCTTGGACAGCCCCGCCAATCGGGCGTTTGCGTGGTGCCGCCCCGGCCGACCCGAGCGATAGACGGGCTGAGCGCGGTGCATCTCAAAGGGAGCCAATTGCCTATTGGGTGCGCTTCACATAAACTAACGCGCTCATCCCTGCGTGACTGGCGATAAAGCCCTTCGGGGTCAAGGTGGAGCGACCCACCGTGAAGCGCAGGGTGCCGTTTTGCCGTTCGCCTGGGCAGCCGAAAGATGGTGCGCCGTTGTTTGCGTCGCCAGCGGTTGTCTCGCCCACGCAACGGAATCTTCCGCCACGTCTGGGCTGGCCCACCGCCAGCAGCGCAAGCGTACGACCTGTACGTGTCCCGCGCACGATTCGGCCAACCTGTACACCCTTAACGGAACGCGTATGTTTGACAGAGCCCAAAGCACCATCGCTAACGTCGATCCTGAAATCTGGAACGCCATCCAGCAGGAAAACCACCGCCAGGAAGAGCACATCGAGCTCATCGCGTCGGAAAACTACACGAGCCCGGCCGTGATGGCCGCCCAAGGCTCGCAATTGACGAACAAGTACGCCGAGGGCTATCCCGGCAAGCGCTATTACGGCGGCTGCGAATATGTCGACGTCGTCGAACAGCTCGCGATCGATCGCGTGAAGGCGCTGTTCGGCGCCGACGCCGCGAACGTACAGCCGAATTCGGGCTCGCAGGCTAACCAAGGCGTGTTCTTCGCGATGCTCAAGCCCGGCGACACGATCATGGGGATGAGCCTGGCCGAAGGCGGCCACTTGACGCACGGCTCGCCCGTGAACATGTCGGGCAAGTGGTTCAACGTGGTCAGCTACGGGCTGAACGAGGCCGAAGACATCGATTACGACGCCGCCGAGAAGCTGGCGCAAGAACACAAGCCGAAGCTGATCGTCGCGGGCGCTTCCGCATTCGCGCTGAAGATCGACTTCGAGCGTCTGGCCAAGATCGCGAAGTCGGTCGGTGCGTATCTGATGGTCGACATGGCGCACTATGCCGGCTTGATCGCAGCGGGCGTGTACCCGAACCCGGTGCCGCACGCGGATTTCGTCACGACGACCACGCACAAGAGCCTGCGCGGCCCGCGCGGCGGCGTGATCCTGATGAAGGCCGAGTACGAAAAGCAGATCAATTCGGCCATCTTCCCGGGCATCCAAGGCGGCCCGTTGATGCACGTGATCGCCGGCAAGGCGGTGGCGTTCAAGGAAGCGGCCTCGCCGGAATTCAAGACGTATCAGCAGCAGGTCGTGGAAAACGCGCGCGTGCTGGCCGAAACGCTCGTCAAGCGCGGTTTGCGTATCGTGTCGGGCCGCACGGAAAGCCACGTGATGCTCGTCGATCTGCGCGCGAAGAAGATCACGGGCAAGGCCGCCGAGGCAGCGCTCGGCGCCGCGCACATCACCGTCAACAAGAACGCGATCCCGAACGATCCGGAAAAGCCGTTCGTGACGAGCGGTATTCGTCTGGGCTCGCCTGCAATGACGACGCGCGGCTTCGGCCCGAAGGAAGCCGAGCAAGTGGGCAACCTGATTGCCGACGTGCTCGAGAACCCGGAAGACGCGGCTACGATCGAGCGTGTGCGTGCTCAGGTGAGCGAGCTCACGAAGCGGTTCCCCGTTTACGGCTAATCGGCTATGCGCTGCCCCTTCTGCCGGCACGAAGATACGCAAGTCGTCGACTCCCGCGTATCCGAGGACGGCGCCGCCATTCGGCGGCGCCGGCGTTGCCCAGCCTGCGACAAGCGTTTTACGACGTACGAACGGGTTGAGCTGACGTTGCCGGCGGTGGTGAAGAAGGATGGCAGCCGCAGCGAGTTCGACCGCCGCAAAATTGCCGCGAGCATGCGGCTCGCATTGCGCAAGCGTCCCGTTTCCGCCGAGGCGATCGATGCGGCGGTGGCCCGCATCGAATACCAATTGCTCGGCAGCGGAGAGCGAGAGGTTCGCAGCGAGCGGCTTGGCGAACTTGTGATGAACGAGTTGCTTGCGCTCGATAAGATCGCCTACGTGCGGTTTGCTTCCGTGTACCGGCGCTTCGAAGACGTATCCGATTTCGAGGATGTGATCGAGGAGTTTCGCCGGCCGAAGCAAGACAAGCCCACGCGCAAGCGCTGATCCGTTTTCCGTTGTCCGTTTCACACACGCTCCACACGCTCATATTCCCGTTGCGAACGATGAATGCGCCATTGTCGGCCGCAGGCGCTTTCGCGCGCCATTAGGCCGAACGGACGATGGTGCGTCGATTTGAGACCCGTTAGATTGGCATGGTGCCGATGACGGGAGCGACGCAAGATGCAAGACGTATTCGGGCGTGGACGCGGGGGCGGACTTCGCTTAACGTGGCCATGCTCAACAATCCGCTGCGGCGGGTTTTCGTTTGTCGAACTTCTCGTCGTGACGGTACTCGCGGCAGCGTCCGCGATGGTTGCCGCGCCGATGTTCTCTGCTTGGCAGGCGCGCGATCGCGTGGACGGTGCGGCTAGAGCGCTGCTCGCGAGCCTCACGTTAGCGCGGGGCGAGGCGATCGCCCACGGCGGCCGCGTCGTGGTGTGTCCCGTCGACGCTACCGCTCGCTGCGTGCCGAATGCACATCCGTGCGCGCGGGGACCGCAAGGTTGGTCGTGCGGTTGGGCCGTCGTCTCGGAGCGTGGGCGCTCGGGCCGAGCGCTACGCGTCTACCCGCGTGTGTCGGGCGTGTCCATTGCCGCCGGATCGGGCCACGTCGAATTCACGCCGCCTGCGGGTCAGGTAATCGGTGGCTTCCGCAAGTTTGAACTTGCGGCGGCCGGCAACATCGCGCCAAACGATGGCGAAGGCTTGCGCCGGTGCATCCGCATCGCGGCCGGTGGGCGAGCGCGACTCGAGCGAGGAAGCTGTGACGGGCGGCGCGGCGCATGAACGCGATTCGTCGATATACACATGGCAGCACCGGGGCATCGTTGCTGGAGGTGCTCGTCGCGTTGTCGCTACTCGCCGTATCCCTGCTCGGCGTCGCCGCGGCGCAACTTGCCGCCTTGCGTGACGTCGATGCGCAGATGCGGTATGCCCATGCTACGTGGCTGACCGCATCGATCGCCGAAGGTATGCGCTTGCCCGAGGGGTCTTCGACTTTGTTCGAGTATTCCCGAGCGCAAGCAGCACAGGCCCTGAAGGGAGGGCAGGTGGACATTATCGATGAGGCTCGCGATGTCCGCGCGATCGTCGTGCATTGGCGGGAGGGCGCGTCGCAGGAGCGGCTGCCCACGGCCGGTCCCTGCGCAAAGGGCGGGGAGCAAGCGTCGACGCGCTGCGTCGCGTTTCCGTTCGTGGGCGACGAATGATCGGCGCCTCGCTCGGCCGTTCGATACACTCGCCGGGAGCGAGGCGATGCGGGTCCTGCGCGCAAGCGGGCCATGCGCTGCTGGAATGGCTGATCGCGGCTGCGCTCGGGTTGAGCGTACTGGCCGGCGCTTTGACGCTCTATCGAGGCCAGCGCGAATCGTTCGAGCGCGCGGTAGACGCTGCGCGGATGGTTGAGGCCGGAGCGACCGCGCTGCTACTTCTCGGACAGCAAATCCAAATGGCCGGGTATGCGCCTGCCGACCAGAGCGCGCTGCGCGGGCGCGTGACGCCGGGCGTATTCGGTTGTCGGTCCGCGCGGCTTGTCGTCGGGAGCGCACCCGACGAATTGGGCTGCGTGCCGGATAGCGGCGTTCGCGCCAACTCGGACGGCATCGTCGTGCGTTACGTCGACGATGCGGTGGCCACCTGGCGCGGGGCGTCGGGCGAGCCGACCGATTGTCTTGGACAAGCGGTGGCACGACAGGGGGACCACGCGACGATCGTCAATCAGTTCTATGTGGCGCAGCCGCCGCGTCGCGGCGAGCCGGAACTGTATTGCGCCGGCAACGGAGGCGCGCGTCCGCCGCAACCGGTCGTCGAAGGAATCGATCGAATCGAGATCGGCTATTGGCTGCCGGGGGCCGATGGGCCTGTGCGGGCCGGCACCGTCGCCCTCGCCCTCGCGCCGATGCAATGGTCCACTGTGGTCGCGGTCGAGCTATGTGTCGTCGCGCGCGGCCGGCGTGTAGCGGGCGCCAGGGGGTTCGTCGGCTGCGACGGCCAGTACGTGCCGAGCTACGACGGGCGGCAGAGGTTGGCCCTGACGCGCCGCGTCGTCGTGCGCAATCATCCCGAAGCGGCGCTATGACGATCGAACGAAGGCCGGCGCAACGGCGATGCAACGCGCGCGTCGAGCGCGAGGTGAAGCGCACCACCTTCGCAACAATCGCCAGCTCACGTTTATGTATCGATCCCGGCGTCGCGGCTAGTCATCGCTCGTGTGCCCGCGATCGTGGCATGGCATTGCCGAGCGCACTCATGCTTGTCTCGATGATGCTGACGACGGCGGCGGTATGGCTCGAGGCGTCGATGGCGCTAAGCCGTTTCGATGCCAACATCCATGAGCATCTGCGGGCGACACAGGCGGCGGACGGCGCACTCGTGCTATGCGTACGCGACTGGCGGGCGGGCATCGCGCCGGTGCTGCCGGCCCGATACGGAGCGCGGGCGCACTGGACGGAGAGCCGGGCCTTCGAGCACGGCGCCGCATATGAACCTGTGCCGTCTTGGCCCGGCTCGGCTCGAACGCCGCAATGCCTAATCGAAGCCGCAGCGCTAGAAAATCCTGCCGACAGGCAAGCGTATTGGATTACCGCGCGCGGATTCGGCGCGCTCGAATCGACGCAAGCGTGGCTTCAATTGACGATCGTGCAGGACGCGGGCCGCGAGGGGCAGGCTTGGCGGCGCATCGTGTCGCCGCCGGCCGTGAACTAGTACGAATAGCCGCCGACGGTATCGGCTATGAACCGATGACCGATGACCGATGACCGGCGACTAGAGTAAATGGATCAGGACGGAAATGCATAGAACGACAATCTCAGGCGCGCGATCGCCTTGCGCTGCGTATGTGCCTGTATCGAGCGCTGTCCGGCGAGCTCTGCGATCGCCGTCGATGCCGATAAACCGCACTCGGGCGAGCGGCTTCTCGATGCTGGAACTGGTTGTCGCGCTCGCAATGGTGGCCGTGCTGGCTTCCTATGCGGTACCTTCCTATCGCGCCTATGCGGCCCGAGGCCACCGGACCGACGCGGTCGTCGCTTTGCATCGCGCCGCGCAATATATCGTCGCTCGTCCGCTCTCGTTATCGACGCCCCCTCGTTTGCCACCCGTCCTCGAGCGCGTTCCAGCGCACGGGAAGGCCGTTTATCGATTGGAACTCTCGTTAGAGGGCGAAGCGAGTGGGGGATATGAACTCAAAGCGATTCCGCAAGCCGATGGCCCAATGCGAGGCGACGCTTGCGGGACGTTCGTGCTCGATGGGCTCGGCATCCGCTCGAACTTGAGCCCAGCGCTCGGAGGCGCGGCCGTCGAGCGCTGTTGGGCGGGCCGCGCGCTCTAGCACGCGGCCCAAACCAAACCTAAAGTTCCGACGCCTACGTTCAATCGTTTGCTTCGTCAGCGCCTTCGTGCTTCCGCGAGAAGTGGCTCCATGCGCGCAATCCCGCGTATGCGGCGGCGCCGAGGGCCCCCCATTTGAACAACGGCTTGGCGCCGGCCGCGACCGTCGCGCGCAACGGTTTGCGCAATAGCAGCGACGCGAGCGAGGTGGCAAGCGGATGCTGGAAGAGCCAATCGCTGATCGAGGCGTTCGCGCCACGCCCCGGTCGTTTGGCGCGCATAGCGCCCAGTCCCGGGATGAACAGCTTGATCCAACTGAGGTTCGCGAATTTCTGGTGCAACTCCGCGCGCGCTTGGATGAATTCTGCACGCTCGACCTCGGCGCGCAGCAACAGCAACTCCTTACGGACCGCGCGCATCTGCGGGGTGCTCGGGTTCCGCACGGGCGAGCGCTTGCGGTGTGCCGAGCTTGACGAGGTGGTTTGGTTCATAGGGGCGCAGTCTCTTTCATCGCAAAGGGCCGGGAATCGTCACGAGGCGCGCGGCGCGATCGGGCAGGTGAAGTCCGCTTCGCGGCACGGCATTCGTCACGGTTCGCGGAACATATCGCGGTCCTTCTCGAATTCGTGCAACGTGGCTTCGAACACGATCGGCGCCGCGTGCAATCCGCTACGTGCGCGTAGGGCGCAGATCAACGCGCCGATCGCGTACACGCCGGTAATGCCGGCAAGCACTTGCCAGCGGTAGGTGTCCCAAAAGGCAACGGCGATGAGGGCGGTCAAGCTGATGAGCGCCATCATCGCGAACATCGCGGCGACGAGCCCGAGGAAGATCACGGCGATGATGCGCTCGCGCTCCTCGGCCAGTTCGATGCCGATCAGCTCGAGGCGCGCATGAAACAGGGCGACCACCGATGCGATCATGCGGCGCAGCGGCCCATGGCCGGCATGCTGCGAATGCGTATCGTTTGGCATGGATTGGCGAAAAAGCATGCAATGCGACGGCCGGCATTGGCGGTGCCGAGCCGAGCGCTGCTTGCTCGGCCCCGACCATGCTCGGCAAAAGCCCGCTGGAAAGAAGGACGCGGGCCGCCCTTCGCGCGCGGGCGCGGTTACTTGCGGTTGATGAGCAGTCCGACCACCACGCCCACGCCCGCGGCGATGCCGATGGCCGTCCACGGATGCTCGTGGACGTAGTCGTCGGTGGCGCGAACGGCCTTCTTGCCTTTTTCGACGACGACGACTTGGACGTCGGCCGCTTTTTCCTTCGCTTGTTTCAAGCGGCCCAGCGCGGTTTCGCGCAACTCGGAAGCGCGTTCGCCTGTCGCGCTCGCCGCTTGCTTCAAAAGGTCCTCGGCGTCTGCGAGGACGGTTCTGATATCGGACATCAATCTCTCCTTGTTGACTTCTGACATTAGAGCCCCCTTGTATCGTGCACGCGTGCATCGTACCAAAGATAGGTCGATCGGCGGTGCGCCGCGGTATAGTTCGCGCTCCGCACGAATCGTTCCTGGTGTCGCGCTCATAGTATGCAGGCGCGAAGCTCCGGCAATTCGACGTAGGTCAAGAGATCGAAAGTGTCTTGGGCGCAACGCGAAATTACAAAAGCGCCACGCTCGGCTTGCCGAGGTGGCCCACTGCGGCCCAATGCGAAACCGGCCGCGCACCGATGGGGTACGCGGCCGGTCGACGCTCGATACGCGGCGTTTCGTCTGACGTGATTAGAAGAAGGCCTGAATCCCCGTTTGCGCTCGGCCGAGGATCAGCGCATGGATGTCGTGCGTGCCTTCGTAGGTGTTCACGACTTCGAGATTGACGAGATGGCGCGCAACGCCGAACTCGTCCGAAATGCCGTTACCGCCGAGCATATCGCGCGCGAGTCGCGCAATGTCGAGCGCCTTGCCGCACGAGTTGCGCTTCATGATCGAGGTGATTTCGCTCGCCGCGGTGCCTTCGTCCTTCATACGTCCAAGGCGCAGCACGCCTTGCAAGCCGAGCGTGATTTCGGTTTGCATATCGGCCAGCTTCTTTTGAATCAACTGGTTGGCCGCCAACGGCCGGCCGAATTGCTTGCGATCGAGCACGTACTGGCGCGACGTGTGCCAGCACGACTCGGCTGCTCCGAGTGCGCCCCAAGCGATCCCGTAGCGAGCCGAGTTCAAGCAAGTGAACGGGCCGCGCAGACCGCTTACGTTGGGCAGCATGTTCTCTTGCGGCACGAAGACTTCATCAAGGACGATCTCGCCCGTGATCGATGCGCGCAAGCCGACCTTGCCGTGGATGGCCGGTGCGGTGAGCCCCTTCCAGCCTTTTTCGAGGATGAAGCCTCGAATCGAATCGGTGCCGTTTTCTTCGAGCTTGGCCCAGACCACGAACACGTCGGCAATCGGCGAATTCGTGATCCACATCTTCGCGCCCGAGAGCGAGTAACCCCCGTCGACCTTACGCGCGCGCGTCACCATGCTGCCCGGATCGGAACCGTGATTCGGCTCGGTCAGCCCGAAGCAGCCGATCCATTCGCCCGTCGCCAGCTTTGGCAGATATTTCGCCTTTTGCGCCTCGGAGCCGAATTCGAAGATCGGCACCATGACGAGCGAAGACTGCACCGACATCATCGAGCGATAGCCGGAGTCGACACGTTCGACTTCGCGCGCGATCAAGCCGTAGCTGACGTAGTTCAATCCCGGACCGCCGTAGGCCTCGGGGATCGTCGGGCCGAGCAGACCGAGTTCGCCCATTTCGCGAAAGATCTCGATGTCGGTCCGCTCGTGACGGAATGCTTCAGTGACGCGCGGCAGCAATTTGTCTTGCGCATACGCGCGCGCGGCGTCGCGCACCATCCGTTCGTCTTCGCTCAACTGCTGATCGAGCAGCAGCGGGTCGTCCCATTGAAACCGGGCGGCGTCGGCCATCGTCATCTCCTTTCCACGCTTGACTAAAGTTCCGCTATGCGGAACACTGTTTTGCAATCGACGACCGAGTTTAACACCCACCGATGCGCGCATCCACCGCTGTCTCCTCTCCCGTTTCCGCCGTCGAGGTGCAACCGCTCTCGGCGGACATCGACGACCGCAAATTCGTCGTCGCGCTGGCTCGCGGGCTCGAACTGCTGCGCGCGTTCCGGCCGGGCGACACCTTGCTCGGCAATCGCGACTTCGTCGCGCGGACGGGCCTGCCCAAGGCAACCGTCAATCGGCTCGCCTATACGTTGACGGTGCTCGGTTACTTGCGTCTCGACGAAACGCTCGGCAAGTACGCGCTCGATGCGGGCGTGCTGTCGCTCGGCTTCGGTTTGCTGGCCGGCACCGATACGCTCGAGTTGGCGCGGCCGCACATGCGCGCGCTGGCGCGCGAGGTGGGGGCGGCGGTCTCGCTGGGCTGCCGCGACGGCCTCGATATGATTTATCTGGAGACGATTCGCAGCGAAACCGCGCTGACGCTGGGGCTCGCGTCGGGTTCTCGGCTCTCGATGCTCACGAGTTCGATGGGGCGCGCCTATCTGGCCGTGATCGGCGAAGAGGAGCGCGAGGCGCTGCTCGCTGAATTGCAAACGAGCGGCGCCGGGGGTGGGGCAGATGCGAGGTCCGATGCGGGCGAATCCGGGGCGCAAGCGCTAGCGGCGGCAAGGCGCGAGATCGCGGCGTTCGACCGAGATGGGTGCTGCTATTCGTTCCGTGACTGGCACGACGACGTCAACGCCGTGGCTGTGCCGTTTCGCGATCCGCGCGATGGGCGCTGGCTCGTGCTGAGTTGCAGCGGGCCGGCTTCATCGATGGGGGAGGACGTGTTTCGCGAGCGGGTCGGCCCGCGTTTGCGCGCATTGGCGCGGCGCTTGGGTCAGGCGCGCTGACACGAGCCGCACCGCGACGATCCCGTATCAATCGGAATCGATAACCGACGCCGTCAACGCGCGACGCAAGCCTTCTTCGGCTCGAACAGCGGGCCTTGCACGAAGCGGGCGCCGAATTGGGACAGCGCGTCGAATTGCGCCCCGGTCGCCACGCGATCGAAGATCAATGGAATCCCGAGCCGGTTGGCATAGGCAATCAACGGCTTGGCCATCGCATCGCGCAGCACCGCGCCGCCGTCGATCTTGATGAAGTCGAGCCGGGCCATGTCCGATACCGACAAGATGTGCCCCGCATTGGGCAGATTGCCCGCCACCTTGAAGCCATAGCGCTGGTAGCTGTTGGTCAGGTAGCCGAGGAACGTGCGATGCGCGACCGCGGCGCTCGGCAACTCGATGATCACGCGCGTCGGATTGAGCCCGAACGACATCAGCACCGACGAGAAATGCTGCCCATGATCGTACTTGACGCTCTTGAGCAGCCGCTCGTGCACGCGCAGAAACAGCATGCCGTGACGCTGGGCACCGAAGAAATTGACGGCGTGCAGCGTACGCGCGAGGCGATCGAGCGTGACGAGTTCGTGGTCGTCGCAAACGGTGTCGAACGGATCGAAAGCCTCACCGTCCGCGCGCTCGGTCAAGGCCTGAAAACCGAGTTCGTCGCCGAACCGATCGGCCTCGTCGGGGGAACTCCAAAGCGTCTGCATGCCGCTCATGCTGACATCGAAGATCGGCTGATAGGCGCTTTGAAGCCGCACGTCACGGAAGCATGCGAACGCCACCTGCTCGCGCTCGTCGAGCGACAGGTGCTCGCGCAAGGCGGGGTGATCGGCGGCTCGCGCAACGAGCGCGGGAATGGTTGGCGGGATCATCGAGGGGGAAGAAGGCACGCAGACGATAGTACCAGGCTGCGCGTCATCGGCATCAGCTCGTTACTTATATCGACAGTACCGGCCATTGTTCTATCGGGGTTTACGTTGATTTAACGATGCGTAATCCGTTTTACTATTCGTAAATTCCGTCGCGCGACGGATCGACGCGCGGCGATATCGACGCAAATACGAAAAAGGAGACGGAAACGATGAGCAGCGAGCCGGCGCAAGCCGACATCATCGAGGTCGAACGGGTGCTCGACGGGAAGCACCACCCGGGTTTTCATTTCATGCTGCTGGCCTTGACGGCGCTCGCGCTCGTCATCGACGGCTTCGACGCGCAAGCAATGGGCTATGTGGCGCCGAGCGTGATCGCCGAATGGCATGTTTCGAAGGCGGCGCTCGGGCCGGTCTTCAGCGCTAGCCTGTTCGGCATGCTGCTGGGGGCGCTCGGCTTGTCGGTGCTCGCCGATCGTATCGGCCGCCGGCCCGTACTAATTGGGGCGACGCTCGCATTTGCCGCGCTGATGCTGGCCACGCCGTTCGTCACGACGATCCCGCAGTTGATCGGGCTGCGCTTCGTCACGGGTCTGGGGCTCGGTTGCATCATGCCGAACGCGATGGCGCTCGTCGGCGAGTTTTCGCCGCAGGCGCACCGCGTGAAGCGGATGATGTTGATTTCGTGCGGATTTACAGTCGGGGCCGCACTCGGCGGATTCGTCAGCGCCGCGTTGATTCCGGGCTACGGCTGGCGATCGGTGTTCTATGTCGGCGGCGCCGTGCCGCTCGCGCTCGGCATTGCGATGCTGTTCGCGCTGCCCGAGTCGTTGCAGTTCCTCGTGCTCAAGGGACGCATGCAGCAAGCCAAGGCGTGGCTCGCGGCCTTCGATCCCGCATTGTCCATCGGGCCGGCCACACGGCTCGTCGTACTCGAACGTAACGATGGCGGCGCGCCCGTGGCGGAACTCTTTCGCGCCGGCCGCGCGCCGGTCACGCTGCTGCTGTGGGCGATCAGTTTCATGAACCTGATCGATCTGTATTTCCTCTCGAACTGGCTGCCGACCGTCATGCGCGCCGCGGGTTATAGCCCCGGCACGGCCGTGCTCGTCGGTACGACGCTGCAAACGGGCGGCGTCATCGGCACGCTGCTTTTGGGCTGGTTCATCGAGCGCTACGGTTTCGTGCGCGTGCTGTTCGTCTCGTTCGCTTGCGCCGCCGTATCGGTCGGCCTCATCGGCAGCGCGGCGCACGTGCTGCCATGGCTGCTCGTCGCGGTCTTCGCCGGCGGCTTTTGCGTCGTCGGCGGCCAGCCCGCGGTCAATGCGCTCGCGGGTCAGTATTACCCCACGGCACTGCGCTCGACAGGCATCGGGTGGAGCCTCGGCATCGGCCGCGTGGGCTCGGTACTCGGGCCGCTCGTGGGCGGGCAACTGATTGCGCTGCAATGGACGGATGCCGCGCTGTTCCGCGCCGCCGCCGTGCCCGTGCTGTGCTCCGCTTTGTTCGTCATCGCGCTTGCGGGTGCGACGCGCGCTCGGCGCGCCGGTTCGCCGGCCGCCGTCTAACCGCCGCGCGGTACTCGCATCGATTCATCGTTTAACGGAGAACCCTGTCATGCAAGACGTCTCTCGCCGCGACGCGCAGCCCGGCTATCAGTCGGGTTTCGCGAACGAATTCGCCACCGAGGCGCTGCCCGGTGCGCTGCCGGTCGGCCGCAATTCGCCGCAGCGCGCGCCTTATGGGCTTTACGCCGAGCAGCTCTCGGGCACAGCTTTTACGGCGCCGCGCGCGCATAACCGCCGCACGTGGCTCTATCGCATCCGGCCCGCCGCCGTGCATCGGCCGTTCGAGCCGTTCGTCGCGCGCAGCGGTGCGGCGCAGTCGCGGCTCGTCGCGAACTTCGCCGAGACGCCGGCCACGCCGCCCAACCAATTGCGCTGGGATCCGCTCTTGATGCCGGCCGAGCCGACCGACTTCGTCGAAGGCCTCGTCACGATGGCCGGTAACGGAGCGGCCGAGGCGATGTCCGGCTGCGCGATTCACTTGTATGCGGCGAATCGGTCGATGGTCGATCGCTTCTTCTACAACTCCGACGGCGAACTGTTGATCGTGCCGCAGGAAGGGCGGTTGCGGATCGCCACCGAAATGGGCGTGCTCGAGGTCGAGCCGTGCGAGATCGCCGTGGTGCCGCGCGGCGTGCGCTTCTCGGTGACGCTCCTCGACGGTCAGGCGCGCGGGTATGTCTGCGAGAACTTCGGTGCGTTGTTGCGGCTGCCCGATCTCGGTCCGATCGGCTCGAACGGGCTCGCCAATCCACGCGACTTCCTCACGCCGCATGCGGCCTACGAGGATCGGGAGGGGGCGTTCGAACTCGTCACGAAGCTGAACGGCAATCTGTGGCGCGCCGACATCGGCCACTCGCCGCTCGACGTCGTCGCATGGCACGGCAACTATGCGCCGTACAAGTACGATCTGCGCCGCTTCAATACGATCGGCTCGATCAGCTTCGACCATCCGGATCCGTCGATCTTTCTCGTGCTGCAATCGCAAAGCGATACGCCGGGCGTCGATGCCATCGACTTCGTGATCTTTCCGCCGCGCTGGCTCGCCGGCGAGGATACGTTCCGTCCGCCTTGGTTCCACCGCAACGTCGCGAGCGAATTCATGGGACTCGTGCACGGCTTGTACGACGCCAAGGCCGAAGGGTTCGTGCCCGGCGGCGCGAGCCTGCACAACTGCATGTCGGGACACGGCCCCGATGCCGGTACGTTCGAGAAGGCGTCGGCGATCGATACGAGCAAGCCGCAAAAGGTCGGCGATACGCTCGCATTCATGTTCGAAACGCGTGCATTGCTCAAACCTACACGCTTCGCGCTCGGCAGCGCCGAGTTGCAAGCGAACTATTTCGAGTGCTGGCAAGGCTTGGCTAAGCATTTCAATCCGGAGCGGCCATAAGCATGACCCAAGATTTTTCTAAAGCGCTCGCGCAAACGCGCGACCCCGCCAAGCGCAGTTGGCTCGAGTCGGCAAACGCCCCGGCCTGCGATTTCTCGATCCAGAATCTGCCGTTCGGCATCTTCAGCGACGTGCGTAATCCGAGGCCGCGCGCGGGCGTCGCGATCGGCGATTGGATCGTCGATCTGACGGCGCTGCGCGCAGCCGGCCGGCTCGAGATCGATGCCGACGAAGACGTCTTCTCCCGCGCATCGCTCAATGCGTTCATCGCGCTCGGGCGCGACGCCTGGCGTAGCGTACGGATCCAATTGAGCCAGTTGCTCGATGCGGCATGTCCGACGCTGCGTGACGACGCGGCGTTGCGCGAGCGCGTGTTCGTGCCGATGCAAAGTGCGACGATGCATTTGCCGGTCGACATTCCCGGCTACACCGACTTCTATTCGTCGAAGGAGCATGCGACGAACGTCGGCACGATGTTTCGCGATCCGAAGAATGCGTTGCTGCCGAATTGGTCCGAGATGCCGATCGGCTACAACGGCCGCGCTTCGTCGGTCGTCGTCAGCGGCACGAGCGTGCGCCGGCCGATGGGGCAATTGAAGCTGCCCGATGCGGAGCGTCCCGTCTTCGGCGCCTGCCGCAAGCTCGACATCGAACTCGAGACCGGTTTCATCGTGGGATGCGGCAACGCGCTGGGCGAGGCGATCGCCTGCGAAGAGGCCGAAGACCACATCTTCGGCATGGTGCTGCTCAACGATTGGAGCGCGCGCGACATCCAGCAGTGGGAGTACGTGCCGCTCGGGCCATTTAACGCCAAGACGTTCGCCACGACGATCTCGCCGTGGATCGTGACGCTCGACGCGCTCGAGCCGTTCCGCGTCGCGCAGCCCGAGCAGACGCCGGAGCCGTTGCCTTATCTCCGGCACGCCGGGGCACACGCATTCGACGTTTCGCTCGAAGTGAAGCTGCGCCCGGACGGCGCGGACGAAGCGACGACGATCGCTCGCACGAACTTCAAGCATATGTACTGGACGATGGCTCAGCAGCTTGCGCATCACACGGTGTCGGGATGCAACACGCGCGTGGGCGATCTGATGGGCTCGGGTACGATCAGCGGGCCCACACCCGATTCGTTCGGTTCGCTGCTCGAACTCACGTGGAACGGTACGCGGCCGCTGACGCTCGAGGACGGTGACACTCGCACCTTCATCGTCGACGGCGACGAACTCACGCTCGCGGGCTGGTGCCAGGGCGACGGCTATCGTGTGGGCTTCGGTACCTGCGTCGGCAAGATCCTGCCGGCCCGGGGTTAAGCGAGCGCCGAGGGCAGCGCGGCGTCTAGGCAGCTACGGTTGGCCGGCGCCGTTGCCGCCGGCCGGCTCGCCGTGGCGTCCCGCGCCCGCGGTGAAGCGGGCCGCGCCGGCGATCCCTTCGTCGACGACCGCGCGATAGCCGCCGGCGCCCTCGCGGCGCAGCGCTTCGGCCAAATCGTCCAGCGGGCTGTATTCGATGGCCGAGCGCCGGTCGGCGAGCAGCGCCGCTTGCGGCAACGCGGCCAATTGGGCGGCCAATGCCTCGGCTGCCGCGCGCGCTTCGCCTTTGCCGACCACGCGATTGGCAAGCCCGATCACAAGCGCTTCCTCGGCCTGCACGGGCCGCCCCGTCAAAATCAAATCGAGCGCGCGCGAAAGTCCGATCAAGCGCGGCAAGCGAATCGTCCCGCCGTCGATCAGCGGCACGCCGAAGCGCCGGCAAAACACGCCGAGCACGGCATCTTCCTCCACCACGCGCAGGTCGCACATGGCCGCGAGCTCTAAGCCGCCCGCCACCGCGTGACCGGCAATCGCGGCCACGACGGGCTTGGACAACATCATCCGGGTCGGCCCCATCGGGCCTGGGCCGCCGCCGTCCTCACGCACCGCGTTGCGGCGGCCTTCGTCGTTCATGGCCGTCAAATCCGCCCCTGCGCAGAACGTGCCGCCCGCGCCGAACAATACCCCGGCGCGCCATGCGGACTCGGACTCGAAACGCGCGAACGCGTCGGCGAGCGCCGCGGCGGTCGGACCGTCTACGGCGTTCTTCCGATCGGGCCGGTCGAGCACGATTGTTGCGACACCCCCGTCAGATGCTTCGATTCGGACATGTGAGCCAAAGCTTTCTCGCATCGTACTTCTCCCTTTTTGGGACCCGGGGCGGCCTAAGTTCAGACCGAAGTGTCACATTTGTCACGGCACTGTCATCATCCGAGGATAGGCTCGCGGGTTTCCTCGGCGAAACGAACGCCGATGGGGCTGGCGCCAGCGCCAGGAATGCAAACAATCATACGTTCGTCATGTCCACGTCCGCATCGATCCATGCGGTTGCTCTCGCACCTTCGGCCGGCGCCGGTCCCGTCTGGCTCGTCTCGCTTGTCAACCACCCCCACTACGATCACGCGCGGTTGAAACGCGTCTTCGAGGACGATCAGAGCCGCCACCGCGTTGTCATCGTCGACGCGCAAAAACTGCTCGAATGCGCCGCGCGCGACGATACCGATTATGTGCTGCCGCCCGTCGGCAATTGGCATAGCGGCAAGGTTAAGGGCATCCGCGATTTCCTCGACCCCGAGAACGAACGTATCCCGGCGATGCCGTACGTCACCATCGAGGCGCGCCGTGCACGCGGTATCCTCGGCTGGCTGCGGCTTAAGCGCGAGGGCGTCGTGGGATTCCGCAACGGGCAGCATCGAGCGCGATACCTGGCCCACGCGGGCGCCGTCGCGTTTCCGGTCGAGGTCCACGAGCGCGAGGCGGCCTTGCTCGAGAGCTTGTGCGGCTACGTCGCTCCGCCGGCACCGGCCGTGGACGGCTTCTCCGCGCGTCCGCCCGAATCGCCGCCGAGCATGGCCTGAGCACGAGGAGGCTGGACGGCCGGCTCGGTAGAAAATACTTGCGGCTGGTGCGAAATGAGGCAATGATCGGTTTTCTCTTCGCCGCATTGCACCAATCGAACCCAGAGCCATGTCCAGCCACGAACCCTCGATTCCTTGCCCCGACGTCGTCTCGCTCGACGCGATCCTCCCCGAAGAACCGCTATTGATGATGGGCGCCGGCCCGGTGCCGATTCCGGCGGCCGTCGCCAAAGCCAACGCCATCGTCATCAATCACCTCGGGGCGACGATGTCGAAGGTGATCGGGCAAGTGAAGGACATGGCGCGCTACGTTTTCCAAACCCGCTCCAAATGGGTCTTGGGCGTAGCCGGCCCCGGCTCGGCGGCGATGGAAATGGCGATTTCCAATCTCGCTTGGCCGGGCACGCGCGTGCTCTCGATCAAGAACGGTTTCTTCAGTGCACGGATGGCCGAAATGGCCAAGCGCTGCGGCGCGCAGGTTGCCACGCTCGAAGTGGCCGACGGTGCCGTGGCCAGTCTCGCGGACGTGGCCGATGCGCTCGCGCGCGAGCGGCCCGAGATCGTGACGATCGTTCAAGGCGAGACGTCGAATACAGTCTGGAATCACGAATTGAAGGAGATCGCGGCGCTGGCGAAGGCGGCAGGCGCGCTCGTCGTCGTGGACGCTGTCTGTACGCTGAGCACGATGCCGCTGGAAATGGACGCTTGGGGTATCGATGCGGTGATCACGGGCGGGCAAAAGGGGCTGTCGTCGATCCCCGGCGTTTCCCTCATCGCGTTTTCGGACGCGGCTTGGCACCGCATGAAGACGCGCACGCAGCCGAACGCGCACTGGTGCCTCGATGCGTCGCTCGCCGAGAATTTCTGGCATAACGCCGGCTATCACTACACGGCGCCGGTCTCGGGCGTACTGGCATTGCACGAGGCGTTGCGGCTCGTTTGCGCCGAGACGCTCGAAAAGCGCTTCGCGCGCCATCTGAAGTGTTCGCTGGCGCTGCAAGCGGGCGTGTCGGCGATGGGACTGTCGCTGTTCGCCCCCGAGCCGTGCCGATTGAATTCGGTCGTGGGTATCTCGACGCCGGCTCAACTGAGCCCGGCCGACGTCTGCGGCCACATTTCGCGCCATCACCAGGTGGAGATCTCGGGTTCGTTCGGGTTGCCGATCGTGCGAATCGGGCAAATGGGCGAGCAGTGCCGCGAGCACAACCTGTTCCGAACGCTGCACGCGCTGGGCCGCACGATGCTCGAATTGGGCGCGCGCGTGGACCTGCCGGCCGGCGTCGCGGCGCTCGAACACTCGCTGTCGGAAAACGCGCGCGGCCGTTGAACCGGGGCCGGTCGAGGTAGCGGCGCGCGCTACGCGAGTGCGAGCAGCGCCGTACCCGTCAGTGCGAGCGCGCCCGACCAGATCCAATCGAAGTTGATCCAGCCTCGCCGCAGCATACCGAGGCCCAAATACTCGTAGGCGGCGAATGCGATCGCGGCGCTCGTGACGGACGCCACGAGCGTATGAACTAGCGTGACGAGCGCCGCGGGGCCTAGCGTGCCCGTGAGGCTCGCTTGGGCCGCGGCGCCGCAGATCGGCATCAATGCGGGCACGAGCATGAGCCCCGCGCCATGCACGGTGGCGGTGGCCGCCGACCACAACGCGAGGCCGGCCGCGCCTGCCGTCATGCCGACCCGCACACGATGCCGATGGCCGTAGAGCAAGTGATAGGCGGCCCATCCGAGCAGCACGAGTCCCGCGGCGATCTTCAGCGGCCCGGCATGCACCGCGAGCCCGAGCGCCAAGGCGGACGACGTGACGACGAAGATCGAGGCGGCATGCCCGAGCGCGAGCGGCGGCAATGCCGCCACGAGTGCGGAGCGGCTTTTTCGCTGCAAGCCGAGCGCCGTGGCGAACAGCCAGCCCATGGCGGGATTCACGCCATGAAAGATGCCGCTGCCGACGACCGCGAGCCACGGCGCGGCAGCGCTCACTTGCGCGCTCCAACTCATCGTCGCGACCGGCCGGCCGTCGCGCGGCGTATCTGCTGAGTCATCGTCCTCATGGGTAGCAATACGAGTCGGACGACGCGTCGCCGCCTTCGAGGCGAATCTGATGCGGTCGATGGGATTTCGGCCATTCCAGATAAAACTCGCGATCGAACGATAGGCCGCTGCCGTCGGGGGCGTCGAGCTTGACCATCCAGCCGTCGATGCCATCCGGGTAGAACTGCTCGTCGATGGCGCCGTAAAGCGAATTGGTGAAGTAGACGCGGCGGCCGTCGCGGCTCACTTCGACCATCTGCGGGCCGCCGTTCAGGGGCTGATTGCCGCTGCGCGGATGCGGCGTGCGCTCGGCGATGCCGCCGACCCTCACTGAGCCGACGAGTTCGGGGTGATGCGGATCGGACACGTCGTAGCGGCGCATCTCGCCCGTTCCCCAACAGGCGACGTACAGGAAGCGATCGTCGAGCGAGAGCGCGATATCGGTCACGAGCGGCGGGACGGCGCTGAAGCGTTTGAGCATCGGCGGCAGCACCGCGGGATCGGCGGGTTCCGCCGGGATTTCGATCACTTTGCGCGCCGCCCAGCGATCGCCTTCGCGATACCACGTCCAGATCGATGCCGACAGGTCTTTCAAGCTGATCACGGAGTTGACGAAGCCGTGCGCTTTGGTCGGATCGTGCGCCGGCCGCAATTCGAAGACGAGTTGATTCTCTTCGCCGAAGTCGATCGTCTGTTTGTGCTTGCGCGTGTTCAAGTCCCAGAAATGCAGGCGGTGGCCGTATTTGCCGCCGAGCAGCAACTCGGGTACGAGACCGTTCTCGAACGTAGCCGGCAGGCCCCATTCGCTCGAAACGAGCGTGTCGAAGCCTAGATGCCACCAGGCGTCGTAGGCAAGCTGCTGCGGGCCGCGGTCGATTTCCCATTGCCCGCGGATGTCGAAGGTGTCGTGGTCCATCAGGAAAATGCCGCCCGGCGCATCGCCTTCGGCGTTCGCGAGGGACACGACGAAGATGCCTTGCGGACCGCAGTGGATCGTGTGCGGTCGCGTGTAGCCGGACTTGCGGGCGACCTCATCGGGTTCGAGCACGCGCACGATCTTCGGGCGGCGCGGGTCGGGTTTCGTATCGAGCACGTGAATGCGCGAGCTGCGCAATCCGGGCACGATCAGATAACGGCGTTCGGAATGCGGATGCGGCGCATTGGGACAAAGATGGGAGCTACAGGCGTTCCAGCCGAAATGATGCAATTCGTCGCCCGTATTGGGCATTGCGACGCGTTCTACGATTTTGCCGTAGTCGGGCGAACCGGGATCGAGATCGACGACCGCCAACTCGTCCGGCGCGCGCCGGGTGGGATCGAAACTCGCCACGTAGGCAAGCGTTTCCCTCGGGGCCTGCGCGGCAAGGCGCGCGGAAGGGTAGAACGTCGGATCGGGTTTCCAGGACGACATAGCCCTTTTCCTCACTTTTTGGGTTGAGGCGCATATCGTAGGAGTCGATCGAAGGAAAAAGCAAGAAAGGAATAGCAATAAGAATAAAAGAGTGGGGGTGTAATTATTTCACGTGGTTTTACCTATCAATTATGGTGGTTGTTATTTAATGAGCGCCGTGAATCGGTAGAGAATAACTGGGCGGACTCTTTTGTATTCAGAAAAAGGAAAAAGGGAAAAGGCAAAGTCGGGGGTTGGCGGCGCGATGCGCGAGCGAGTGGGTGCTGCTTCGTTGGAGCCGGATCGGGTGTGCCGGGGCCGTGCGCCGGCTACACCGATCGGAGATTGCTGGTGCGGGCCGGCGCCGGGCTCAGGCCGTAGCGGCGAGCCGCCGCCCGCGCGCGTGGCGCAGATAGAGACTCAGTGAGAGCAGCGCCGCCGCGGCTGCGGCAATCGCCGCCATGAGGAACACCGAGGGGTAGCCGAACGCCCCTGCCACATAGCCGGCGAGCGGGCCCATGATGCCGAGCGAGAGATCGAAGAACACCGAGTAAGCGGCCAGCGCGGCGCCGCGGCTAGCCGGCGGGACGAGTTCGACGGCTTCGACGCCGAGCGACGGAAAGACGAGCGCGAAGCCGAATCCCGTGACGGCCGCGCCTACGAGCGCGGCATGCGGGGCCGCCGCGAGCCAGAGGGTGAGCAGGCCCGCGCATTCGAACGCGAAGGAGACGAGGGCGACGCGGAAGCCGCCGTAAGTGCGGATCGCGTTGGCGAACAGTAGCCGGGCGCCGACGAAGCACGAGCCGAACAGGGTCAGTGCGAGCGCTGCGTGGGACCAGCCGCGCGCCGCGTAGTAAAGCGCGATGAAGGTCGCGATGGACCCGAAGCCCGCGGTACCGAGCGCGAGCCCGACGCCGTGCGGCAGCACGCGCACGAACACGCTCGCGTACCCCATCCGCTCGCCGTGCACGAGCGGGACGCCCTCGAGCCTACGCGCCAGTAGGTAGCCGATCGCGGCGAGCGCGATCGTCGCCGCGCCGAGGGCCCAGGGCCCGATCGCATGGTCGAGCGCGGCGCCCACCGGCGCGCCGATCGCGAGCGCCCCGTAGGTGGCGATGCCGTTCCACGAGATGACGCGCGCGTTATGCCCGGCGCCGACGCGCCCGATGCCCCAGAGAATCGCCCCCGTGCCGACGCAGCTTTCGCCGAAACCAAGCGCGAACCGGCTAGCGACGAGCACGATGAGGCTCACGGCCGGCCAGGCCTTGCACGCCACCGCCAGCGCCAGTAGGGCGCCGCTGCCGCAGCAGGCCATGAGTCCGATGCCCACCGTGCGCTTGGGCCCGAGCGTGTCCGAGAAGCGCCCCGCATGCGCCCGAGAAAATAGGGTCGCCGCATACTGCACGCTGACCGCCGCGCCGGCGAGGACCGAGCCCAGGCCGAGCTGGCTTTGGACGAAGCCGGGGAGCACGGGCAGCGGCAACCCGATGATTAGGTAGCAGATGAACGTGAAAGAGACGATGGGTACGATCTGGGCGGTGGCGGCGCGATCGGACAAAGCGGGCGAGGCGGCGGACATGGGCGAGCGAAATGACGACGGGGCGGCGGCGATGGTAAGGGAAAACCAGGGTTGAAGCCAAGCCGACAGTATGAAACGAAGCGAGATTGTGACATGGAACCGGTTTCTTCGCTGAACGCCGAAATCAAAGCGGCGCAAGCTGTCACCGGACATATCGGTGCAAGAGTATGAGCGGCATGCGATCCCACCTATGGGTTGCGCATATTGGCAGTGTTAGTTTTCGATCAAACGACAAACAAGCGTCTCTTTCGGTTTTTCGCATCCCACGACCATGAGCCAATCGATCCGTTTCTATCACCGCAACGCCATCCGCGAAGTCAGCGACGTGCCCGTCACGCGTACGGTTTTGCAATACCTGCGCGAAGACGTGCAATGCACCGGCACGAAAGAGGGCTGCGCCGAGGGTGACTGCGGCGCATGCACCGTCGTCGTCGCCGAGCCCGACGGGGCGGGCAGCCTGCGGTTCTCGGCCGTCAACGCCTGCATCCAGTTCTTGCCGACGCTCGACGGCAAGGCCTTGTTTACGGTCGAAGACCTGCGCCAGCCCGATGGGTCGTTGCACCCCGTGCAGCAGGCGATGGTCGATTGCCATGGTTCGCAATGCGGGTTCTGTACGCCCGGTTTCATCATGTCGATGTGGGCGCTGTACCGCAAACACGGCGGCGAAGGCGAGGCGCCGGCATGCGCCGCCAACGGCAATGCGGGCTGCGCGGGCGGTTGCGCGCCTTCACGCACGGAGATCGCCGACGCGCTAACCGGTAATCTGTGCCGCTGCACGGGCTATCGGCCGATCATCGACGCAGGCGAACGGATGTTCGAGCTGCCGGCGCCAAAAGCACCGATCGACATTCCCGCGCTCGCCCGGACCTTGGCGAGCTTGCAGCGCGACGAAACCTTCCATTACGAGCACGGCGGCGACGCGTTCGATGCGCCCCGTACGCTCGATGCCCTGGCGGCGCTCAAGGTTGAGCGGCCGGCCGCGCGCCTGCTCGCCGGCAGTACCGACGTCGGTCTGTGGGTCACCAAGCAGATGCGTGCATTGGGCGATATCGTCTATATCGGCCGCGTGGCCGAGTTGCAGCGCATCCAGACCTCGGCCGATTGGATCGAGATCGGCGCCGGCGTCACGGTGGAGCGCGCTTATGCCGAACTCGCCGGCCATTACCCCGAACTCACCGAGATGTGGAAGCGTTTCGCATCGCTGCCGATCCGCAACGCGGGCACCCTCGGCGGCAATGTCGCGAACGGTTCGCCGATCGGCGATTCGATGCCGGGCCTCATCGCGCTGGGCGCGCGTGTCGTGCTGCGCGGCGGCGAGATCGAGCGCGAGTTGGCGCTGGAAGACCTCTACCTCGCTTATCAAAAGAAGGATATGGCCGAGCACGAGTTCGTGGCCGCGCTGAAGGTGCCGACGCGCACCGGTGCGCGCGAGGCGCTGCGCTTTAGGACGTACAAGCTGTCCAAGCGATTCGATTCCGATATTTCGGCCGTGTGCGCCGCCTTCTCGTTCATCGCGGACGGCGACACCGTCCGTTCGCCGCGCATCGCATTCGGCGGCATGGCTGCCACCCCGAAGCGCGCGACGCACGCGGAAAGCGTGCTCTCCGATGCGACCTGGCACGAAGCGACGGCCCAAGCGGCAATGCAGGCGCTCGCACGCGACTATGCGCCCTTGAGCGACATGCGGGCCACGAGCGATTACCGTCTGCAAACCGCGCAAAACGTGCTTTATCGCTTCTGGCTCGAGACGCGTCCCAACGACCCGCTGCCGCCGCAAGCGCTGAACGTGCGACTGGTCGATCTCGAGACGCCCGCCTAAGCGCCAAGCGCCCTATCACGCCAGCAAGAACGACAAAAGACAGAGACAGCAATGAACCAGCAAGCCGAACCGTTTTTGACCGAGCTCGCCGAGCAAGAGCGCGATCGCGCGGCATTTCGCCAAGTGCACGTGTCGCGTCCGCATGAGTCCGCGCACTTGCACGTGAGCGGCCGCGCCACCTACACCGACGACATTCCGCTGGTAGCCGGAACGTTGCATGCCGCGCTCGGGATGTCGCCGAAGGCGCATGCCAAGATCGTATCGATGAACTTCGACGCCGTGCGCGCGACACCTGGCGTCGTCGCGATCTTCACGGCCGACGACATCCCCGGCGAAAACGAGTGCGGGCCGATCATTCACGACGACCCGGTGCTGGCCGAGGGCATCGTCCAGTACGTCGGGCAACCGATGTTCATCGTCGTCGCCACCTCGCACGATACGGCGCGCCTTGCCGCGCGGCGCGCGCAAGTCGAGTTCGAGGAATTGCCCGCGGTACTGACCGCGCAGGCGGCGCGCGCGGCCAATCAGTCCGTGCTTCCGCCGATGAAGCTTGCGCGCGGCGAGCCGGCAGCCAAGATGTCGCGCGCGGCGCATCGCGTGAGCGGCGAGCTCACGCTCGGCGGCCAGGAACAGTTTTACCTCGAAGGGCAGATCGCCTACGCGGTGCCGAAGGACGACGACGGCATGCACGTCTGGTGCTCGACGCAGCACCCCACCGAGATGCAACACCACGTCGCGCACGTGCTCGGCGTCGCCTCGCACAACGTGCTCATCGAATGCCGCCGGATGGGCGGCGGTTTCGGCGGCAAGGAATCGCAGTCGGCGTTGTTCGCCTGCTGTGCGGCGCTTGCAGCTTGGAAGCTGCTATGCCCCGTGAAGCTGCGTCCGGACCGCGACGACGACATGATGATCACGGGCAAGCGCCACGACTTCCACTACCGCTACGACGTCGGGTATAGCGACGACGGCGTCATCGACGGCGTCGCCGTCGACATGACGTCGCGCTGCGGCTTCTCGGCCGATCTGTCGGGCCCGGTGATGACGCGCGCGATCTGTCATTTCGATAACGCCTACTGGCTTCCCGATGTCGACATCGCGGGCTTTTGCGGCAAGACGAATACGCAGTCGAACACCGCGTTTCGCGGCTTCGGCGGCCCGCAAGGGGCGTTCGCCATCGAATACATCATGGATAGCGTCGCGCGCTCGCTCGGACTCGATCCGCTGGACGTGCGCCGACGCAATTTCTACGGCAAGACCGAGCGCAACGTGACGCCCTACGGGCAGACGATCGAAGACAACGTCATTCAGGAGCTCGTCGACGAACTCGTCGCCACGAGCGACTACCATCGCCGCCGCGAGCAGGCACGGGCCTTCAACGCGACGAGCCCCGTGCTCAAGAAGGGCATTGCGATTACGCCCGTGAAGTTCGGCATCGCCTTCAACGTCGCGCACTTCAATCAGGCCGGCGCGCTCGTGCATATCTACACGGACGGCTCGGTGCTCGTGAATCACGGCGGCACCGAGATGGGCCAAGGCTTGAACACGAAGGTCGCGCAAGTGGTCGCACACGAACTCGGCGTCGGCTTTGCGCGCGTTCGCGTGACGGCGACCGATACGAGCAAGGTGGCCAACACCTCGGCCACCGCGGCCTCGACCGGCTCGGATTTGAACGGCAAGGCTGCCCAAGACGCCGCACGCCAACTGCGCGAGCGTTTGGCCACGTTCGCCGCCGATCGCTTCGGCGAGGGCAACGTCAAACCGGGCGACGTCGTGTTCGCGAACGACACGATCTACGTCGGCGAGGTCGCGCTGCGGTTCGAGGAGGTCATCGCGAAGGCCTATCTCGCGCGCGTGCAGTTGTGGTCCGACGGCTTTTACGCCACCCCGAAGATCTACTGGGACCAGCAAAAGCTCCAAGGCCGCCCGTTTTACTACTACTCGTACGGCGCAGCCGTGTCCGAAGTGGTGATCGACACCCTCACGGGCGAGATGCGCGTCGTGCGCGCCGACGCCTTGCACGACGTCGGCGCCTCGCTCAATCCGGCCCTCGACATCGGTCAAGTCGAAGGGGGGTTCATCCAAGGCATGGGATGGCTTACGACCGAGGAGCTCTGGTGGAACGCGGGCGGCAAGCTCATGACGCACGCGCCCTCGACCTACAAGATCCCGACGGTCAACGACTGTCCGCCCGATTTGCGCGTGCGTCTGTTTGCCAACCGCAACGCCGAGGACAGCATTCACCGTTCGAAAGCGGTCGGCGAGCCGCCGTTGCTGTTGCCGTTCTCCGTGTTCTTCGCGATTCGCGATGCCGTCGCGAGCGTGGCCGATTACAAGGTCAACCCGCCGTTGAACGCGCCGGCCACGGCCGAAGAAATCCTAAAGGCGGTGGCGGCCGTGAGAGCGGCTCGCGTGGGGAGCGCCGCATGAAACCGTGTTCGTTCGCGCCGGGGTCCGGGCCGAGCGCGCCGCCGCTGCACGTCGTGCTGTTCGGCGCCGGCCACGTCGGCCATGCGCTCGTGACCCTATTCGGCACGCTGCCGTGCGTCGTGCAATGGGTCGACGCGCGCGACGAATGCTTTCCCGACGAGGTGCCGGCGAACGTGCAGATCGAGGCGACCGACACGCCCGAGGCCGTGATCGATGCCGCGCCGGCGGGCGCCTGTTTTCTCGTCCTGACCCACAACCACGCGCTCGACTTCGCGTTGGCCGAACAGATCATGCGCCGTCGAGACTTCACTTACTTCGGCATGATCGGCTCGAAAACCAAACGCGTGAAATTCGAGCGACGCTTGATCCAGCGCGGCGTCGAGCCGGAGCGCCTGCATCAAATGGTGTGCCCGATCGGCGTGCCGGGCATCGTCGACAAGGCGCCGTCCTCGATCGCGGTAGCCGTCTGCGCGCAACTGATGCAGGTGTATTCGAGCCGGCAACGGGCGAACGCCTCGAGCCCGGACGCCATGCCGGCACGAACCCGGCTGTCGGCAAACGCTTAGCGGTAAGCCCCACGGGCACTTAACCGCAGAACCGCAGGCTGCCTGCTGCCCGCGCGGCCGGTACCGCCTCGACGGGCCTTTATTCCGAGCGACTAGGCCGTATGCCACGCGCTGCGCCCGTGCTCGGGCCCTTTTTGCTATCGGTTTTCGATACCGTTAGCCGAGGCGAAAGGGCATCCCCGCAGCATTTTCCTTCGGCATCCCTTATGCTGCTCGGCGATGCGCTGTGCAGCGGAGTTCCGTTTGCGCCCCCGGCAGCCGGGAGCGCCGCGTCGTTCCGTGCGCCGCTTAAGCGCGTATGTCGCGCGCCGAATCGATCGAGGAACTCGCCATGAGCCGTTTGTTTGAGCCGATGACCATCGGCAAGCTTGCTTTGTCCAACCGCATCGTCATCGCCCCGATGTGCCAATACTCCGCCGAAGGGGGGAGCGCCACCGATTGGCACATGATCCACCTCGGCCAGCTTGCGCTCTCGGGCGCCGGTATGCTGATCCTCGAGGCGACCGCCGTGTCGCCCGAGGGCCGGATCTCCTCGGGCGATCTCGGTCTTTATTCGGATGAGAACGAAACGGCGCTCGCCCATGTGCTCAAAGCCGTGCGCACGTATTCGCCGATCGCGGTGGCCGTGCAACTCGGCCACGCGGGCCGCAAGGGATCGAGCCGTTCGCCGTGGGAGGGCGGTGCCCAGATCCGCTCGGACGAACCGCTCGGCTGGAAGACCGTCGCGCCGTCGCCCGTCCCGCACGCCAGCGACGAAGAAGCGCCCGTCATGCTCGACCGGGCCGGCATGGATAAGGTGCGCGACGATTTCGTGGCCGCCGCGAAGCGGGCGGCGCGACTCGGTATCGACGGTATCGAAATCCACGCCGCCCATGGCTACTTGCTGCACCAGTTCCTGTCGCCGATCGCGAATCACCGGGACGACGAGTATGGCGGCAGCCTGGAAAACCGGATGCGCTTTCCGATCGAGGTGTTCGAGGCCGTACGGGCTGCGTTTCCGGCCGATCGCCCCGTCTGGGCCCGGATCTCGGCGACGGATTGGGTGCCGGGCGGATGGGACGTCGAAGGGACCGTCGCGCTGTCGAACGCGTTGAAGGCGCGTGGCTGCGCCGCGATCCACGTGACGACGGGCGGCGTCTCGCCCGAGCAGGCGATCAAGCTCGGTCCGGGCTATCAAGTGCCGTACGCCCAGCGCGTGAAGGCCGAGGTGGGCTTGCCGACGATCGCCGTCGGCCTCATCACGGAAGCCGAGCAGGCCGAGGCGATCATCGCGAACGGCGAAGCCGACGCCGTCTCGCTCGCCCGCGCGATGCTCTACGATCCGCGTTGGCCGTGGCACGCGGCGGCCAAGCTCGGTGCCCAAGTGCATGCGCCGAAGCAGTATTGGCGTTCGCAGCCGCGCGAGCACAAGGATCTGTTCGCCGGGGCGGCCTTCGGTAAGCGATAACGATGCGGGAAGATCAAGACCCGTCGCGCAAGCCGCGACTGCCACGGATGCCGAAGGTGCTGCGCGCGCCGCGCCCGCCGCGCTTCGTCGCGCGCGTGATCGCCATCTCTTGGCGCGATCTGGCCGTCTCGATGGGGCCCATCCTCTTGATCTCGGCTGCCGCGATCTGGCTCGCCATTCGGCTGATCCAGCCCGCTCCGCCCAATACGCTCGCGATCTCGGCCGGGCCGGTCGGAAGTTCCTTCTGGAACGCCGCGCAGCAATACAAAGCGATTCTCGCGCGCAACGGGATCACGCTCGAGGTGTTGCCGTCGGCCGGGTCGCTACAGAACCTCGAACGGTTATCCGATCCGAAGCAAGCCGTCGACGTCGGGTTCGTGCAAAGCGGCGTCTCGCTGGCGTCCGCGGGCGCGCCGGCGGCGGCGAGCGCGGCGCAGGCCGAGGCGGCTTCGGCGGCGCCGTCGCGCGAGGCAAGTCCGGCGAACGCTACGAGCGCCGCAAGCGTGGCGGCCGGTTCGGGTTCGGCGGCCGGCGAGGCCCCGTCCGAGCATCTGGTCTCGCTCGGCAGCGTGTCCTATGTGCCGCTCGTCATTTTCTACGAGGGACGCGAGCGTTCGCGTCTGTCGGGGTTCGCCGGCGACAGGATCGCCATCGGCCCCGAGGGCAGCGGGACGCGCGCGTTGGCGCTCGCGCTGCTACGCGCCAACGGCATCGTGCCGGACCATGGCACGACGCTGCTGCCGCTGACGGGCGAAGCGGCGGCCCGCGCGTTGACGGAGCATCAAATCGATGCCGCCTTCCTGGCGGGCGATTCGGCGCAGCCGCCCGTCATGGCCAAATTGCTGCGTACGCCGGGCGTGCGGCTCTTTTCGTTCGCGCAGGCCCGCGCCTATGCGCGCCGCTTCCCGTATCTGACCGACATCGAATTGCCGATGGGGGCGTTCGATCTCGGCAAGAACTTGCCGCCTGCGCCGGTGCACACGGTCGCGCCGACGGCCGAGCTCGTCGCGCGCGATTCGCTGCATCCGGCGCTGTCGGATCTCTTGATCGAGGCGGCCAAGCAAGTGCATTCGCGCGCCAATCTCCTGCAAAATGCCGGCGAGTTTCCGTCGCCGGTCATGCACGATTTTCCGATCAGCGACGATGCCGCCCGCTACTACAAATCGGGGAAGAGCTTCCTCTATCGCCTGCTGCCGTTTTGGCTGGCCAGTCTCGTCGATCGCTTGATCGTGCTGATCGTGCCGATCATCGTCGTCTTGATTCCGGGCGTGAGATTGATTCCATCCTTGTACGCCTGGCGCGTGAAATCGCGCATTTACCGGTGGTACGGCGCATTGATCGCCATCGAACGCTCGGCCCTCGATGAGACGGCCAGCGAGGAGGAGCGCACCGCCTCGCTGGCCAAGCTCGTGGAGATCGAAGCGGCCGTCAATCGGCTGAAGATGCCGCTTGCGTATGCCGATCAGTTCTACGTGCTGCGCGAACACATCGGATTCGTGCGTGCACGGCTCGCGCAAGCGTGGGGCGAGCGCGCGCATACGGACACGGACGCGGGCGGCGCGTAATATGCATCAGATGCGACACAAGGCCGGCTTGCGTCCTAGGCGACGTTGCCCCACAAGCAGCAACCGGATCAACCGGAGATTGTCATGACTCAACCGATCGACGCGGCGTCGCCGCTGTGGTTCTACGATTTCGTGTCGCCGTTCTCGTACTTGCTGCTGGAGCAGCACGACAAATGGCCGAGCATGCCGTTTTCGCTCGTGCCCGTCTCCGTCTACTCGCTTTATCGGCATTGGGGCCAGCGTCCCACGAACGAGGTGCCGCAAAAGAGAACGTTCGTTTATCGGCATGCCCTGTTTCGCGCCGAACAGCTCGGCATTCCGTTCAAGATGCCGCCCGTTCATCCGTTCGATTCGACGAAGGCGTTGCTGCTCGCAGCCGCGATCGAGGCGGATGTGCCCACCGTCTGTTCGATCTTTCGATTCATTTGGCGCGACGGCCGCGACCCGTCCACGCCGGACGGCTTCGCCGATCTGTGCCAATTGCTGAACGTTCCGCACGGCGAACGGCTCATCGAGCACCCCGATACGAAAGCCCGCCTTCAGCGCAACTTCGACGACGCGCTCGCGCTCGGCGTCTTCGGCGTGCCCACGTTCCGGCTTCATCGGCAATTGTTCTGGGGTGAGGATGCGCTGCCGATGGTGCTCTATTGCGCACGCTCGCCGGGCTGGCTCGAATCGCCCGAAGTCAAACGCATCAGCGCGTTGCCGAGCGGGATGGCGACGTGATCCAATCGACGCGTCGCGAAACCGGCATCGAATTGTCGCCGAGCGAGGGGCGCGGCACCGACGCGCTCGATATCTGGCTGCTGCGCGTGTTGCGGACCTTGCTGACCGAGCGCAGCGTCACGCAGACCGCGCTGCGATTGAATCAGACGCAACCCGCGATCAGTACGGCGCTGCGCAAACTGCGCGAGACGCTGAACGATCCGATTTTGGTGCGCGGCAAAACGGGCATGGTGCCGACCGAGTTCGGTGCATCGTTGCTCGGGCCGACGCAGCGCGCGTTGCGCGACGTCGATTTCGTCGCCACGCCGCACGGCAACTTCGACCCGGTCGCGACGCGGCGCACGTTTCGGATTGCCGCGCCCGATTACTTGAACGACTTCTTCATGCCCACGCTGATCGCGCGGTTTCGCGAGGCGGCGCCGCAAGCGCGGCTCGAGATCGATTCGCTCAATCCCGGGCTCGATCACGGCGCGGCACTCGAGGCGGGCGAGCTCGATCTTGTGGTCGGCAATTGGCCGAAACCGGATGCGCGTTTCGCCCGTAGCGATTTGTTCAGCGATACCGTCGTGTGCATGATGCGGGCCGATCATCCGCTTGCTCATGAGCCGCTCACGCTCGAGCGTTATCTCACCGCGGCGCATCTCGCGCCCACGCCTTATAGCGGCGCGCGGCGCAATGCGATCGAGATCGGGCTCGCGCGAGCCGGGGCTTCGCGGCGAGTCGTGACGACGCTGCCGTACTTCGGTCTCGTGCCGCAGGTGCTGCTGCATTCCGATCTGATTTTTACGACCACGCGTCGCTTTGCGTTGCATTACGCGCGGATGCTGCCGCTTGCCGTTTGCGAGGCGCCGATTCCGTTTCCGCGCATCAAGTGCTACCAGATGTGGCACCCGCAGCCCGACCGGCCGCATGACCTCACATGGCTACGTGCGCTCGTGGACGAGGTGTCGGCTCAATTGACCGTGCGCTCGCGCAAGAGCGAAGCGTAAGCGAGGCCGGCTGCGCGGGCCGAGCGCACCGCATCGCGCATTCAGCGCTGCCTCGCGCGCCGCCGTTCGACGATCCGATACTCGGTCGGCGAAATCGACAGCCGTTTGCGGAACATCTTGGCCAAGCCGTCGCCGCTGCCTACCCCGCAGCGCCGCGCAATCTTATCGACGGGTAGATCCGTGCTGACGAGCAGCACGCAACTCGCGTCGAGCCGCGCGCGCACCAAATACTCCGACGGCGTGATGCCGATCTGCGACTTGAACCGCCGCAAAAAACTGCGTTCGCTCATCGCGGCCACCTCGGCGGCTTTGGCCACCGAAATCGGTTGGCCGTAGTTTTCACGCATCCAACGCGCCGCCGTATCGATCTTCTCGCGTGTGCCCCCGTCCTCGAGTTCGCCCAGCACGGCGCCGAGCCGGCGCCAGGCGCCCGGTACGGCCCGGTCCGCGATCGCGCGGGCGGCCTGCGCCCCGCGATCGCGTTTGACGATCGATAGCGCGCAGGCAACCGGACCTAACGGATCGTCGAGCGCGCTGGGCTGCTCCGCATGCGTGGCCGGGTGGGTCGCCTGCTTGGCGCCCAGCGCGAACGATCCATTCGATGGCTCGAGAGGCGCGATGCTTGCGGCTGCGGCGAGGATCGCGGCGCCTTCGCCGATCGCCTTCACCGTTTGCGTATGCTGCATGAGCGCACGCAAGCGGCGGATGAACGATTCGTCGGACGCGAGCCGGGCCGCGCCGCGACCGCCCGGGATGAACAGCGCGTGCAAGCCGTTCGCCGCGTGCGCGTCGAGATTGTCGGACCAGACGCGCATCGTGGCGCTGCTCGCGATGCTGCCGCCCGTATTCGACATGACGATGAGGACATAGGGATCCGCCGCCATGGCCGATGGCGGCGATGGCGGCGCTAGTATCGAGGCCGTGCCTCTCGACGACGCGCTCGATGACGCGCTCGATGACGCGCTCGCCGGCGCGGGCGCCTCGTCGACGCGCATGCGTTCGCCTTCGAGATCGTCTGCGAGCCGGAACACTTCCGCGATGGAACTCGCCTCGACGAGTGAAAACCCGTCGAACACGAGGATAGCGATGCGCTTGGCCATGTGGGGGCAGGCGTGACATGCCGCGTGCACGCGAGGCATGCGGCGCGAGTCCAATGCGTCGCATGGTATGCGCGAGCGGCGCCGGCACCATGCGCTAGTCGGAAAAACGCGAGATGTTGTCAGATGCCTTCGATACCGCGATGAGGGCCGCATCGTCCACCACCGCTCATTGACCGACGTAGCCCGCCGGCGGCGTGACGCTCGCCTTGATCGCCGGCGCGTTCGTCGAGACGACGTAGATCGGCGATTCGGTCAGCGTAAGGGCGACGCGGCCGTTGCGGTACGGTAAGCGAGCAGCGTTGCCCATCGTATCGAATACGCTGACTTGTCCCGACGTGCCGGGATCGTCGATTCGAAGCGTATACGCGACGCCGTAGCTCTCGCTGAACCCGGACGTCGCATTCCAATGCGCGTTGTCGTGCGCCCAGAGCGCCGTGACGATTTTGCCGCCGTTCAATCGCTGAAAGGCGTAGCCGTAGATCCCGGCGGGCAGATCGTTGAGATGGCCGAGCGTGGTCGTGCCGTCGATCAAGCGCGTCATCGCGCAAATGGCCAGGGCCGCCGGCTTGGGGCTGATCTCGCGTGCGCCATAGGCGCCTCTCGCATGTTCCAGATCGAAGAACAGGCCGTAGCCGGGCGGCGACTCGGGTATGTCGGACGAATAGAAAACGTAGGTCATATCGACTCCTTCGCCAAGCAAGATCAGATGCGTCCGCGCCACGACGGCGCTTTGAGCGAACAGGACGTTTTGCGTCGGAAAGTCGTTGCCGTACTGCGTGCCGATGTCGTAGCTGATCCCGGTTTCGGTGGCGAACAGCTTCGCCCCGCGCGCAAGCGTATGCGCCATCCATGCCCGCAATTGGCGTAGCGAGGCGGGCAGTGCGTTGGCGGCGACGGCCGGATCGGCGTCGGTCGCAAGACGCTCGGGCGGATGTGAGGGCGACGTGCCCGCATCGTAGTAGCCGTGAATCGTCACGCCGTCCAAGTAGCGGCCGATGTGAAGCGGCGCGAGGCGTGCGAGCCAGCGTACGTTTTCGCGCACGGAAGCATTGGTCGGACCCATCACGACGGCGTGCGGATCGGCCGCATGGATCGCCTCGTAGGTCATGCGGTACAAGTCGACGAAATGGGCATCGGTGTCGCGCCACGGCAGGCCGCCGTCGTAATCGGGTTCCCAGGTGACCTGGTAGTAGTCGTACGCTTGATTGGGAAAATAGACGGCGCGGATTCGGGCCGAATCCTCGCCGACGCGACTCAAATAGCCGGTGTAGGCGGCCTCCGACGACGGCGCGTAACTGTGCGTTGCGGCGCCGGTTGGGCTCGCCCAGCCGGGGATGCCGTCGAGTTGGATCAAGCGCATGATGTCGCCCGCCCTGAAATACGACGCGAGGGTCGCGACTCCCGGCTTGAACGTATTGGGGTGCTCGGGCTCTTCGATGTACCAATTGCGCGTGTCGTTGGCCCACGACAGTCCGAGCGCCGGATAGAGCGGACGATAGCCGTCGCCCTCGCAACATCGCTGCCCCGGGTGCAGATAGTTCGCGCCTTGGCCGCCGAACCGGTGCTGATCTTCGTGCGCAAACGAAACGGGCGGCAGCACGGACGACACGTCCGGCAACACGCCGAACGTGGCGATACCGGCCGGGCGCGTGCCGCGCCGAGGCAGCCGCTGGCCGCCGTGCACGAGCGAAGCCATCAGCGCGAAGTAACCGGCCCGCGTCGACGTGCAGCTTAGCGAGACGTGCTGGTTCCCGGCGTCTACGCGCAGATGTCCGGCGGCGCGTACGACGTTCCATGCGTCGCGAATTTGCCATTCGATCGTATCGGCTTTCGCGCTTCGCGAGGCGAGCGTGATCGCGAACGGCGCGCCGAGCGTGACGAGTCGCGTCCCGTCGCCCCCCGCTAAATCGGCGTCGATGCCGTCGCCAAGTATGCGCGCTTGCGTGTCCGAATCGGACGATACGGACGATTCGGACGCGTTCTGCGTGCAGGTCATCTGGCCCGGTGTGACCAGCGCACCCGAAACGGCGGGGGCTTCCTCGGCGCCGGCCGGCGCGGGATCGGCTCGATTGGCTTCGGGATCGGACCGTCCGCATGCCGCGAGCGAGATACACAACAGCATGAGCGCGGCGATCGCGGGGCGGGTATAGGCGCCGCGGATGCGGCAGTCTCCCCTCACGCCGGCGGCGCTCGAGCATTTCGCTGCAAGCCCCGCCGAATCGGCACCGGGAGCGTTCCGTACGTGAGCGATAGGGGCAGCGAGATGCATGAGTCGCCTCGGGCCGGTGACCCTAGAGTGCATCACGCAACGGGGCGCATCTCTGTGCTCGATCGAACGAAATCGAGCGGAACGTAGCCGGCTACCTTTGCGTTCCGCTCAGGGGCGTCTCGTCACGGGCCGACGTAGCCTGCCGGTACGGTCACGTTCGCTTTCATCGCCGTTGCATTGACGGACACGACGTAGATTGGCGATTCGGTCAGTGTCAGCGCGACCTGGCCGTTGGAGTACGGCATGGCGGCGGCATTGCCCATCGCATCGAGCACCGTGACTTGCCCGGAGGTCCCGGCGCTGTCGACTTGCAGCGTATACGGCACGCTATAGGTCGTGCTGAAGCCCGACGTCGTGTTCCAATGCGCGTTGTCGTGAGTCCAGAGCGCGGTCACGATCTGGCCGCCGCCGAGTCTTTGAAACGCGTAGCCGTAGACGCCGGCCGGCACCCCGTTCAGATAGCCGAGCGTGCGCGTACCGTCGAGGATACGCGTCATGGCCGCGACTTCCATGGCCGCCGGCTTCGGGCTGATATTGCTTGCGCCATAGGTGCCGTTCGCATCGTTCAGATCGAAGAACATGCCGTACCCGGGCGGCGAATCGGGTGTGTCCGACGAATAGAAGATGTAGCTCATATCGGCGCCTTCGCCGAGCAAGATCAGGTGCGTGCGTGCGACGACCGCACCGTGCGCGAACAGGACATTCGGCGTCGGATAACTCGGGCCGTACGCGGTCCCTTGGTCGTAGCTGATCCCCGTTTCCGTCACGAACAGCTTCGCGCCGGGATGAAGCAGGCTCGTCATCGTGCCGCGCAATTCGCGCATCGATGCCGGCAACGCGTTCGCGGCCGTCGCCGGATCGGGATCGGTCGCTAGGCGCTCGGGCGGATGCGAAGGCGAGGTGCCGGCATCGTAGTACCCGTGTATCGTCAAACCGTCGAGATACTGCGCGATGCCGAGCGGTGCGAGCCGCTTGAGCCACGCGGTGTTCGAGCGCACCATCGCCGCCGTCACGCCCATCACCACGGCATTCGGATCGGTCGAATGCAGGCCGTTGTAGGCGGCTTGATACATGGCGACGAGATTCGCGTCCGTGTCGAGCCATTGCGTCGGACCGCCGCCGTCCGGCTCCCAAGTGATCTGGTAGTAGTCGTTCGCCTGATTCGGGAAGTAGGCGGCGCGGATCTGCGCCGAATCGGTCCCGACACGGCTCGCATAGTTTTGGAAGGCCGATTCCGAGGCGGGGGCGTAGCCCTCGGTTTGCGCACCCGTGGGGCTGGCCCAGCCCGGAATGCCGTCGAGCTGAATCAGCCGCATGATGTCGCCCGCCTTCAAGTACGGCGCAAGCGTGTTCGTGCCGGGAACGAACGTATTCGGTCCGTTCGGTTCTTCGACGTACCAACTGCGCGTGTCGTTGGCCCACGACAAGCCGAGATCGGTGTCGAGCGGCCGATAGCCGTCGCCGCTGCAACAGGTTTGGCCCGGCTGCAAATAGTCGGTGCCCTGGCCGCCGAAGCGATGCTGATCTTCGCGGGCGTAGACGGGCGCCGGTAGCGAGGCCGACACGTCGGGGCGTACGCCGAACGTCGCGATGCCGCTCGGGCGCGTGCCGAGCGAGGGCAGGGCGTTCGCGGACGTCACGAGCGACGCCGCCACCGAGAAGTAACCGGCAAGCGTCGACGTACAGCTCAGCGTCACGGTTTGCGCGCCGGCGTTCACGGCGAAATGCCCGCTTGCGCGTACGACGTTCCAATCGTCGAGCACTTGCCAAGATACTGTGTCGCCGCTTGCGGCGCGAGTCGTGATGGCGAGATTGAACGCGCTGCCGAGCGCGAATGTGCGGGTGCCGTCGCTGCCGGGCGTATCGGCCTCGATCGTGGGCCCCGTGCCGGCCGCGTTCACCGGCGCCGACGGTTGGCCGCAACTGAGCGCCTGGCCGCCCGCCGCTACGATCGGCGTGACGGTACGCGATTGGCCGGCGGGCGTCGCGCCTTGCACATTGCCGCCGCTCGACGCGGAATTGGTGCTGCTTGCGGCGTTGGATGAGGGTCCGGCGCTTCCGCCCGAGCCGCCGCAGGCGGTCAACAGCGAGAGCGCGGCGGCAGCCGCGCAGCGATGCAGGTAGGCGCGGCGCGCGCGGGTGGGCAAATAATGCGTCATCGATCGTCGTATCGTGTTCGGTGCGCCGATGCTTCGCGCAGGCAAAGCGCGGCGCCGCGCATCGACGAGCGCGATGCGCGTGGTTTCGCCGAGGGCGAGGTCAATGGGGACATTGCGCGTTGCGCCCGCGCCTGTCGGCGCGATCGGTCGGCGCCGGATCGCGAGAGCGAACGGTCGGAGTCTCGTGCGAAGAATAGGGTTCTGCGCCGGCACGTTAGGTCGGACGAAAGCCTGATTTCACACGAATCGCTGCCGAGAGACTACAAGCTTTGCCGCCGTTTTAGGAGCATTCGATCTAGTCGATTTGCGCAACGTGCGGTGGCGGATTAGTACGCACGTGTAGTGCGCCGCAACGCGCCAGCATGCGCCATACGTCATATCGACCGACGTATTCGGATAGGCGCTAGGGGTAACCATTACCGCTTCGTCGCGCGTATCGAACCGTATCCGCGAAGGCCGGAAGGGACCCCACGGCGGCGTCTGCAAGCGCGAGCGTACCGTTGCGGCGAGGTCATGCTGCGCTGCGTAAGGGCGGCACCGTCCGTTCTCGAATGACCATCGGACGAAAAATCGAAATACGAACGATTGGAAATGCAATGACGCATTGATTGCGATTTTCAATCGAGCCGAATGAATCACGAATGAAACATGCGATGCAAAGATTTCAATGATTTTTTCGACGATCGGAAAAGCGAAACGAGCAATGCGACGGCGTGCCGATCGGCACCGGTATGGTTGCCAATGTGGTCTCAACAACACAGCGATCCAAACGCAACCTTTATCGTCTCCTTATGCGTTTGCGCACGCTTCGGGTCCGCTTGGTGCGTGCGCGTCGCATCCAGATAGTATCGGTGCGCAGTTGCCGTGCACCTCGCTCGATCGGCTCAATCGAAGCCGGCGTCTTCACGTAACATCCCGGCCGCACAAAACAACATCGGGGACCTTAAGCGTCGAAAGCGCGCGTCGTTCGGCATGGCTTTTGCCGGGACGGCGTGGCGTTTTTCGGCTAAATGCTGGGCAATTGAAACGGCTATCCGGGCGATTTGTCCGATTCGCCTAGACATGCGAGATGGTCTGTCGAGATCGGATAAATCGCTAGGCGGTATCCGCCGGAGCCTATCCGACAAGATGTCGCCGAATTACGTCACGCGATCCACGCTGCGTCCTGGCACTGTCTACGATGCACTGCACTACGAGGGGATCCGGGCCATGCCGGCGATGATTCGTGAGGGAAATGTCATGCCTTACGCGAGTACCGAACCCGCACTAACAGGTTGGTGGCGCGCCAGCGCGCAAAACGCCCCGAGCGCCAGCCGGCGTATCGCGATCGTCTTGTTCGACGGCTTTTCGCTGCTCGGCACCGGCCTCGTCGCCGAAGTCTTTCATGTGGCGAATGAGTTGGCCTGTACGAGTCCGCATCATTTGCAGGTCTACGACATCGCTTTTCTGTCGGCCGAAGGCGGCAACGTGCGCTGCTCCTCGTCCGTACGCGTATGGACCGACGGCCTAGACGCTCGCCACTACACCGGCTTCGATGCGTTGTTTATCGCCGGCGGCAAGGGGGCGCGTGCGGCGGCGGCAGACGAGCGGTTGATCGGCTGGCTCCGGCACGTGCAGACGAAGACGGCCAATATCCGCTCGATCGGCGAGGGCAGCTTGTTGCTCGACGCAGCCGGAATCGGCGCAATCGACAAGGTCTATCACTTCGGCTCGTATCTGCGGCAAGCGGCGCGCGAGGAAGAATCGCTCGACATGGATGAGCGGCTCGAGCCGATGAAGGGCGCCTTGACGATGGTCAAGCGCGATCTCGGTCTCGAGCTCGCGCGGGCGGTGGCCGAGCGCTTGATGCCTGGATCGAGCGCGCGACTCGTGCCGCTCCTCGGCGACGGCTGCGCAGCCAGCGCGGGCGACAAGATCCGCTCGGCCGCGCGCTGGATCCAAGACAACTGCGAGCGGCCGATTTCGATTGCCGATGCCGCGCAAGTGGCCGCCATGAGCGAGCGCAATTTCTTGCGGCGTTTCAAGCTCGAACTCGGCATGACGCCGTCGGACTATTTATTGCAAGCGCGTCTGGCCATCACTTGCAGCCTGCTGATCGATTCGGAGCTGCCCGTCGACAAAATCGCACGCCGCAGCGGAATGGGTAACGGCGATCGGCTCGCGAAGATCTTCCGCAAACGGATGATGATTTCGCCGACGGAGTTTCGCTCGCAAAGCCGCCGCGGGAACGGCGGTTAAACGGGGAGCACCGCGATGCGATTCGAGCTGCGACGATACGAGCGCGCCGGCGCGGCACCCACTATGCCGCCGCCCGCCGCCGTCGCCATGGGCGAGGTATCGAGTCGGGCGCACACGCCGTGCCGGCGGCTGGTTCCCGTCGTCCTGGCGGGCGGGGCCGGGACGCGGTTGTGGCCGATGTCGCGCGAGCACTATCCGAAGCAGCTCATCGATATCGTCGGTGCCGACACCTTGCTGCAAGCGACCGCGCATCGCATGGACGGTTTCGCGCCGGGATGGGACGTGGCCGATGCGCCGCTCGTCGTGTGCGGCGACGAGCATGGCTTCATTATCGCGGAACAGCTACGCGCCGCCGGCGTGACGCCGCGTTTGATCGTCGAGCCCGCCCGTCGCGACACGGCGCCCGCTCTGACGCTGGCCGCGGCGCTCACGTGCGAGTGCGACCGCGATGCGATCCTCGTCGTCATGCCCGCCGATCACGCGATTGCCGACGTGCCCGCGTTGCAGCGCGCGATCGCATTGGCGGCGCAGCATGCCGAGCAAGGCGAGATCGCGGCGCTCGGCGTGCCGCCGACGCGCGCCGATACCGGCTTCGGCTATATCCGTATCGGCGACGCGCTCGGCGACGGCACACACCGGATCGATCGCTTCGTCGAAAAGCCGCCTGCCGAGCTTGCCGCGCAGTATGTCGCGAACGGCGGTTACTGGTGGAATAGCGGCATCTTCGTGCTGCGCGCATCGGTCTGGCTCGACGCGCTGCGACGCGTTCGGCCCGAGATGCACGCAGCTTGTCTGGCCGCCGTCGCGCGAGGCGCGAGGCGCGATGCGCGCTTCGAACCGGAGCCCGACGCATTCGCGCGGGCCCCGGCCGATTCCATCGACTATGCGGTGATGGAGCGGATCGGCGCGCCCGACTCGCCGTGTGCGGGCGCCGTCGTGCCGCTGCAAGCGGGCTGGTCCGACCTCGGTTCCTGGGATGCGGTGTGGGATGCCCTGCACAAAGACACCGACGGCAACGTCGCGCGCGGGCGCGTCGTACTCGAGGGTGCGGTTTGCACGTTCGCGCATGCCGAGAGCCGGCTGGTCGCTTGTGTCGGTACGACTGACGTCGTGGTCGTCGAAACGCCCGATGCGGTGCTCGTCGCTCACCGCTCTCACGTGCAGCGTATCAAAGGACTTGTCGCGCGCATTAAAGCCGAGCATGCGCCCGAGGCCGAGACCCATCGCAAAGTGCGCCGTCCGTGGGGGTTTTACGACTCGATCGATCATGGCGATCGCTTTCAAGTCAAGCGCATAGTCGTCGCGCCGGGCGCGCGGCTGTCGCTGCAAATGCACCATCACCGCGCCGAGCATTGGATCGTCGTGCGCGGCACGGCGCTTGTCACACGTGGTGACGAAGAGTTTTTGCTGAGCGAGAACGAATCGACGTTCATCCCGCTCGGCGTGCGGCATCGGCTCGGCAATCCGGGCAAGTTGCCGCTCGAAATCATCGAAGTGCAGTCGGGCGCCTATTTGGGCGAGGACGACATCGTACGCTTCGAGGACAACTACGGCCGCTGTAACGACGATAGAGCAGGCCCCTGAGCGCGAGGGCGACGGGCACAACGCTTCGTTGCGGAGAACGCACATGCGAGAGATACAGGGTTTCATGACACGGTTGTCCGATGCCGGCATCGTCTTGTTGGGTGCGGCACTGGCGTCGCGCGTGCGATTCGCCGATGGGGAGCCGCACGATTTCGTCGTGCCGTTCGTCGCATTGAGCGCCGCCTGCGTGCTCGTTCTATTTCCCGCGTTCGGCGTCTACGATTCGTGGCGGGGGCGCGCCAAGCGCATGCTCGCGGGCCAGGTTGCGCTCGCGTGGGTGGTCGCGCAAGCGTGCGCGTTGACGGCAATGTTTTCGCTGCGCGAGATCGACTACGTGTCGCGGTTGTGGTTCGTCTATTGGAGCGCGCTGGCGGGCGCGCTACTGATCGGCTATCGATTGGCCGCGCACGCCGTGCTCGCGCGCTTGCGTCACGCCGGAATCAATTTGCACCGGGTCGCCATTGTCGGCGCGGGCGAGCATTGCGAGGCGATCGTACAACGCATCGAGGCCGCGCCTGCCACGGGCTTTCGCGCGACGGCCGTGTTCGATGCCCATCCTCGCGCGACCGTGCGCTTGCGTCGACCGCCGGGCGACGGCGTGCGTCGCTTCGACGACCTCGACGCATTTGCGCGTTACGTGCGGAGCAGCGATTTACACGAGGTCTGGCTCGTGCTGCCGCTCTCCGAGGAGCGCACGATTTTTCGTATCGTCGAGGAGTTTCGCGACGACTTGGTCAACATCCGCTTCATGCCCGACGTGCGCTCGCTGGCCTTGTTCGACAGCGGCGGCGTGATCGATCTGCTCGGCGTGCCGGCGATCAATCTCGTCGCCTCGCCGCTATCGCCTAGTGCATTGCTCGCGAAAGACGTCTTCGACCGCGCCTTCGCGGCCTGCGCCCTTATCGGACTCGTACCGCTGCTGGCCGTCATCGCCGCAGCCGTCAAACTGTCCTCGCCGGGACCCGTGCTGTTCAAGCAAAGACGCAAAGGCGCGGACGGGCGCGTCTTCACGATGTACAAGTTCCGCACCATGCGCGTCCATACCGAGGCGCCCGGCGTTTTGCATCAGGCGGTCCGCCATGACCCGCGCGTGACGAAGCTCGGTGCGTTCTTGAGGCACACGAGTCTCGACGAGCTGCCGCAGTTCTTCAACGTGCTCTGCGGCGACATGTCCGTTGTCGGTCCGCGCCCGCATGCGCTCGAACACGACGATCTCTATCGAAAAGTCGTGGCCGGCTATATCCATCGATATCGCATCAAGCCTGGGATCACGGGCTGGGCGCAAATCAACGGCTGCCGCGGCGAAACCGATCGCATCGAGAAGATGGAGCGGCGCGTCGCGCACGATTTGTATTACCTCGGACATTGGTCCTTCGGTCTCGATATGCGGATTATCGCGGCGACGATCGTCAAGGGATTCGTTCACGCCAACGCGTACTAAAAAGCGCTACGTCAAGCATAGCCTGCACGGAGGACGTCATGTCAGGTTCGAACCCGCGCACCCCGATAGCGGTGTCGTTAGGACTCCTTATCACGATCGCAATGCTTCCTGCCTGTTCCTTGGTGCCGGGGCAGCGCATGATAACGCCGCCCGTCGTGGCCGAATCGGGCGGCGAATACAGCACCGAGCCCAGCCAAGGCGTGCAGGTTCCGATCACCGATATCAACCTGAAGCTCATTCGCTCGATGAACGAACAGGCGCAGCAGCATCCGATCTCGGATCAAACGCAAGCGCTGTTCGGCAAGCCCACGCCCTATCGCGTCGGTCCCGGCGACGTGCTGCAAATCACGGTGTGGGACCATCCTGAGCTGGCCGCCGCGCTCGGGCAGCCGACGCCGACGACACGCACCGACGACGCGGCGCCCGGTTTCGTCGTCGACGAGGCGGGCAATCTGCAATTTCCCTATGCGGGTTCGGTGCACGTCGCGGGCGACAGCGTCGATCAAGTCCAGCGCAAGATCGTCTCGCGCATCAGCAAGGTTTTTAGAAAGCCGGAGGTGACCGTGCGTGTCGCCTCGTTCCGGGCGAAGGAAATCTATATCGACGGCGACGTGGGCAAGCCCGGTTCGATGCAGATCAACGACATTCCGATGACGCTGACGGAGGCGATCGGCCGCGCGGGCGGCTTCACGGGCGCGGCCGACCAGAGCCGCGTGACGCTCGTTCGGGACGGCAAGCGCTATCCGATCAGCTTCGCCGAGCTCGTGCGAGGGGGACATAGCCCCGCGGAAATCGTGCTGCGGCCGGGCGACATGGTGCATATCGGCTCGCGCGACGAGAACGGCGTCTACGTCATGGGCGAGGTCAACAAGCCCGCCACCGTCATGCCGATGCGCGACGGCCGCCTGACGCTGGCCGAAGCGCTTTCGCAAGCCGGCAGCCTCAATCCCGGGACGGCCGAGGCGAAGCAGTTGTTCGTGATCCGCGATTCGACGGGCGCGAACCCGCAGATCTATCACCTCGACGCCACCTCGCCCGTCTCGATGGTGCTCGCGAATCAATTCGAGCTCGAGCCGAAGGACGTCGTCTATGTCGATAACGGGGCGCTCGTGAAGTTCAACCGCGTGCTGAACCTGTTCCTGCCGGCGATCAACGCCGCGATCACGGGCGTCGTCGTGACGAAGTGATCCACCCGTGCGCCGCTGCGCAAGCGGGCGGCGCGCCTATGAGGCGAGCAACCACCATGGCTATCGATTTCGAGCATCGCTACAACGATTTCGTACCCGGCGACGAATTGCGCCTTTCCGATTATTTGCATGCGATTGCGACGAACTGGCGGCTCGTCGCGACGATTACGCTGGCGGTGACGCTGCTCGGCTCGGCCTACGCGTTCCTGGCAAGGCCCGTCTATCGGACCGACGCGATCATCCAGGTCGAGGAGAACCCGAATGCCGGCAACGGCGCGGCGAACGAGTTGCGCCAGCAGATCGAGCCGCTCTCGCGAATGTTCGAAACCAAGGCGACGACGGCCGCCCAGATCGAGTTGCTCAAGTCGCGCCTCGTCACCGAAGGCACCGTGCGCGATCTGCGCTTGGATATCGCCGCGCAACCGCGCACGCTGCCTATCGTCGGCTACTTTTCTACGGCGCTGACCACCGGCAAGTTCGGCTTTACCGTCCATCCCTTCATGAACCTCGGCGGCTTTGCCTGGGGCAACGAGCGCATCGACGTTTCGCGCTTGGATACGCCGAGTGCGCTCTTCGGCAAGACGTTCACGTTGACGGCGGGCGAGGGTGGGACCTTCACGTTGAGCGATCCCGATGGCATCGCGATCGCAAGCGGTCGCGTCGGCGAGGACGTGACAGGTGCGACGGCGGCAGGCCCTGTGCGGGTGCGCGTCGATCGACTGACGGGGCGCCCCGGCACGCGCTTCGACTTGGCGCGCGCTTCCACGCTCGACACCGTCGAACGATTGCAAAAGGCGCTAAGCGTGAAAGAGACCGCGCTGCAATCGGGCGTCATCGCGCTCACGTTGCAGGGCGCGAATCCCGTCTTGACGGCCGACGTCGTCAACGGCATTGCGCGGCACTTCATTCAGCAAGACGTCGACCGGCGTTCGGCGGAAGCGGAACATACGCTCGCCTTTCTCGATCAGCAATTGCCGCAGCTGCGACGCGAACTGGACGCGGCCGAACAGCGCTACAACACGTTCCGCAACAATCACGGCACCGTCGATTTGAGCGAGGAGAGCCGCCTGCTATTGCAACAGGTGGTGGACAACAAGACCAAGCTTGCTGACCTGCAACGCCAACGCGCGGATCTCTCGCAACGCTTCACGTCGAACCATCCGGCCGTCGCCGCGCTCGATGCGCAAATCGCTCAACTCAAAAGCGAGCAAGCGCAGATGACCAAGAGCGTGGCCGTATTGCCCGATACCGAACAGACGGCGTTGCGGTTGCTGCGCGATGTGCGCGTCGATACCGAGCTCTATACGAACATGCTGAACAGCGCGCAGCAATTGCGCGTGGCCAAGGCGGGGCAAATCGGCAATGTGCGCGTCGTGGATTTCGCGGAGGTGCCGGACAAGCCCGTCTGGCCCAAGCGTGGGATCGTGATCCTGATCGCATTCGGCGGCGGGATCGTTCTCGGCATCGTCGCGGCCTTCGTGCGCAAGTCGCTATACGGCGGCGTGGAGCGCGCCGACGAAATCGAAAGTGCGCTCGGGGTGCCGGTCTTCGCGGTGGTGCCGCGCAGCGGGTTGCAACTACGCCTTCAACAGAACGTCGTGATGCGTCGGCAAGGGCTACACGTGCTGGCCGCGCATTCGCCCGAGGATATCGCCGTGGAAGGCGTGCGCAGTCTGCGCACCTCGCTGCAAGGCTCGCTCGATCAGGCGCCGAACAACATCGTCATGCTGACGGGCTCGCGTCCCGATGCGGGCAAGTCGTTTCTGTCGGTCAATCTCGCGGCGCTGGTCGCGTCGGCGGGCAAGCGCGTATTGGTGATCGACGGCGATATGCGCCGCGGCGAAGTGCATTCGCATTTCGGCGTGCGGCACCAGCCGGGCTTATCCGATGTGCTGCGCGGCGGCGATCTCGAGAGTGCGATCCAGCGCGAGTTGCTGCCCGGTCTCGACGTTTTGACCAAGGGCTCGCTGCCGGCCCATCCGTCGGAGCTCTTGATGAGCGATCGATTCCGCGATCTCTTGCAAACGCTGGCGCGCGGATACGACCTGGTCATCATCGATACGCCGCCCGTGCTTGCCGTCACGGATTCGACGCTGATCGGCAAGCACGCGGGGACGACGTTGCTCGTCGTGCGCTACGGCCGCCATCCGATTGGCGAGATCGCCGAGACGGCCAAGCGGCTCGAGACGGGCGGCGTGAATCTGCAAGGCGTATTGCTGACCGACGTGCCTCCGGCCATGCCGCTGCTCGGCGGTTCTTATAAAGGCGGTTACTACGGCTACGAAAGTATTGCGGAGTGATTGGCCGTGTTCGACGAAAGCGACGAAAGCGACGAAAGCCGCGAAAGCGACGACAACAACCATAGCGAGGATCCGAGCATGAACCGCAAGGTTGCATTGATCACGGGCGTGACGGGGCAAGACGGTGCCTACCTAGCCGAGTTGCTGCTGGATAAGGGCTACGAAGTGCATGGGCTCAAGCGCCGCACGTCGCTCTTCAACACCGATCGCATCGACCATCTTTACCACGATCCGCACGAGATGGCCGACGGCGATCGGCAGTTGCATCTGCATCATGGCGATCTCACCGATTCGACGAGCCTCGTGCGCGTGATTCAACTCGTCGAGCCCGATGAGATCTACAACTTGGCCGCGCAAAGCCATGTCGCCGTTTCGTTCGACGAGCCCGAGTACACGGCCAATGCCGACGGGCTCGGCGCATTGCGCATCCTCGAGTCGATTCGTATGCTCGGCTGGCAGCGGCGCACGCGGTTTTACCAAGCCTCGACGTCGGAGTTGTACGGCCTCGTGCAGGAGAGCCCGCAGCGCGAGAGCACGCCGTTTTACCCGCGCAGCCCATACGCGGTGGCCAAACTGTTCGCCTATTGGACCACCGTCAACTACCGGGAGGCGCACGGCATTTACGCCTGCAACGGCATTTTGTTCAACCACGAGTCGCCGGTGCGGGGCGAGACGTTCGTCACGCGCAAGATCACGCGAGCCCTGGCGAGGATCGCAGTGGGCTTGCAGCGCGAGTTGTATCTGGGCAACTTGTCGGCGCGGCGCGACTGGGGGCATGCGCGCGACTACGTCGAGATGCAGTGGCTCATGCTGCAACAAGAGGCGCCCGACGATTTCGTCATTGCCACGGGCGAGCAATACAGCGTGCGCGAGTTCGTGCAGCGTGCGGCAGCCGAGCTCGGCATCGAGATTCGATTCGAAGGCAGCGGGCTCGACGAGGTCGGCATCGTCGAGCATGTGCACGGCCGGGAGGCGCGCATCTCGAACGGAGACGTCATCGTGCGCGTGGATCCGCGCTATTTCAGGCCGACCGAAGTCGAGACGCTGCTCGGCGATTGCTCGAAGGCACGCGAGAAGCTCGGATGGCAGCCGCGTACGTCCTTTGAGACGCTCGTGCGCGAAATGGCGCTGGCCGACTACCAAATCGCACGGCGCGACGCTCTCGTGACGATGGCCGGGTTCAAGGCGCTCGAGCATCACGAGTGAGCGTGCGACGATGAACCGGCAGCCACGCATTTTCGTCGCGGGTCATCGGGGCATGGTGGGCTCGGCGCTCGTGCGCGAGTTCGAGGCCCACGGCTACCCCGATCTCGTCACGCGAGGGCACGATGCGCTCGACTTGACCGACCAGCGCGCCGTACGCGCGTTCTTTGCCGCTGAGCATATCGATATCGTGCTGCTGGCCGCCGCGCGCGTCGGCGGGATTCTGGCGAATTCGATGTGCCCCGCCACGTTTATCTACGAGAACTTGGCGATCGAGACGAACGTGATCGATGCGGCTTATCGGGCCGGCGTCACGCGGCTTGTGTTCTTCGGCTCGTCGTGCATTTACCCCAAGCACTGTGCGCAGCCGATTCGCGAATCGGAGCTTCTGAGCGGTCCGTTGGAGCCGACGAACGAGCCTTATGCCATCGCGAAGATCGCCGGGCTCAAACTGTGCGAAGCCTATAACCGGCAGTACGGCACGCGCTATATCGCGTTGATGCCGACCAACTTATACGGCCCGAACGACAACTACGACCTATCGGGCTCCCACGTGTTGCCCGCGCTGATCCGCAAGGCATACGAGGCCGTCGTGTCCGATGCGGCCACGCTGACGGTTTGGGGCACCGGCGAGCCGCGCCGCGAGTTTTTGCACGTGGACGACCTGGCGAGTGCGACGCGTTTCGTCGTCGAACACGATCTCCTCGATGGTGTTTACAACGTCGGCATCGGCGCCGATTTGACGATCCGCGAGTTGGCTCAATGTGTCGCGACGGTGGCGGGGTTTCGCGGCGAACTCGTATTCGACCGTTCGAAGCCTGACGGCACGCCGCGCAAGTTGCTCGATGTATCGCGGCTGGCAGGGTTGGGCTGGCACGCGAAGATCGGCCTGAGCGAGGGCATTCGCTCGACCTACGCGCAATACGCCGCTCGGCCGCGCGTGCCGGATGCGGCCTCTCATGGATGAGCGAGCATGACCTGCACAGTGACGATCTTTCACAACGTCGTCTGGTCGCGCCATAAGGGAGCAGTGTTCTCGGCGCTCTACAACCTATCGGCCTCGGGCACGATCCGTTATGCGATGGTCCAGATCGCCGACACGGAGACCGACCGCATCGGCTTTTCCGACGTCGATTACTCGTTCCATCGCTACCCGATGCGCAAGCTATTCGACGGCTGTTACGAGGACGTGCCCGCTTGGAAGATGATCGTGCGGCTCACCTCGGAGGTGCTCAACAGCAAGTCCGAGCTTGTCGTATTGCCCGGCTACCATCGGCCCGAGTATTGGGCCATGCTGGCGGCGTGCATCGTGACGCGCAAGCGGCGCGCGGTTTTTTGCGATTCGACGGCGCTCGATCGTCCGCGCCGGTTGATGACGTCGATTCCGAAGCGGATTTTTTTCTCGCTGTGCGACGGCTACTTCGGCTTCGGCGAGCGTAGCCGCGAGTATTTGATGTCGCTCGGCGCCAAGCGCGAACGCATTTTCGTGCCTTGCCAAGCGGCTGCGTTGCCGCGTTCGTTCGCAGCCGGACGGGCGCTCGGCGAGCGGTTGAATGCGCGCAGACGGAGCAAGCCGGTGTTTCTTTATGTAGGCCGGTTATCGGAGGAGAAAGCGATCGATACGTTGCTCGATGCGTTTGAGCAAGCGCGTGGCGCGCTGCCTGACGCGCAGTTGCGCATCGTCGGCACGGGCGTGCTTCACGATGCGCTCGTGGCACGGGTAGCCGCGCTGACGATAGCCGATGCCGTTCGCTTTATCGGCAGCTTGCAGGACGAACCGCTCTCGCAAGAGTATTTCGGCGCGAGCTGTCTCGTGCTGCCGAGTCATAGCGAGCCCTGGGGGCTCGTGGTCAACGAGGCGTTGAGCCATGGGTGTCCTGCGGTGGTCAGCGACCGCTGCGGCTGTGTTCCGGAGCTGATCGTCGAGGGGGAGACGGGGCTGTCGTTTCCAGCGGGCGACGTCGATGCGCTCGCCGACGCGCTGACGACAGCCACGCGCGCTTTCGTCGACGTCGAACGTACGGCTCGCGCCTGCATGGCTCGGATCGCGCGGTTCGACCCGCGTTCGGCGGCGCTCAACATCGAGCGCGGCTGCGTGACGATGCTGCGCGAAGGAGGCGATAGCGGCCGCACCGCATCGACGGCGGGCGGTGCCCGGCAATGAAGCTGCTCATCTACGGTCTCAACTACGCGCCCGAGTTGACCGGCACCGGTAAATACACCGCGCAGATGGCGGAGGCGCTGGCCGCCCGGGGCCACGAGGTGCGCGTGGTTTGCGCGCCGCCTTACTACCCGGCTTGGCGCATTGCACCGGGTTGGTCGGCGTGGCGATACTCGCGGGAGACACGCGAAGGCGTGGGCGTGCGCCGCGCGCCGCTCTGGGTGCCGGCGCATCCGCGCGGCGCGACGCGCGTGGTGCATTTGGCTTCGTTCGCATTGACGTCGATTGCGCCGATGCTGGCGCAGTGGCGCTGGCGCCCCACGGTCGTCATGGCGATTGCGCCGACGCTTTTATGTGCGCCCACCGCACTGGCGCTTGCACGCGCGACGGGCGCGACCGCTTGGCTGCATGTGCAGGATTTTGAAGTGGATGCGGCGTTCGAGCTTGGGTTGCTCAAGAATGGATATGCCGCGCGTCTTGCGCATGCGTTCGAGCGAGCGATGCTGACTCGGTTCGACGTCGCGTCGTCGATTTCGCCGCGGATGGTGGAGCGGTTGATCGCGCTCGGTGTCGACCGGGCGCGCGCGCTGTGCCTGCCGAATTGGGTCGATGTGCAGACGTTGCATCCGATGGGGCGGGCGAGCCGGTATCGGGAAGAATTGGCGATCGGCGCGGGCGAGAAGGTCGTCTTATACGCGGGCAATATGGGCGCGAAGCAGGGGCTCGAGTTCCTGGTGTCGGCTGCGGCGCGGCTCGTCGGGCGTGCCGATATCCGATTCGTGTTTTGCGGCGATGGGGTGCTGCGCGAGGCGTTGGCCGCGCAATGCGCACGGCTGCCGAACTGCTCGATGATGGCGTTGCAGCCGGCGCAGCGGCTGAACGAATTGCTGAATCTGGCCGATGTTCACGTCTTGCCTCAGCGCGCCGATGCGGCGGATCTCGTGATGCCCTCGAAGTTGACGGGCATGATGGCGAGCGGGCGAGCGATCGTGGCGACGGCGTGCGAGGGAACGCAGCTTCATCGTATGCTGCGCGGGCGAGGCCTGGTGGTTCCGCCTGAAGACGAGGTCGCACTGGCGAGGGCGATCGAGAGATTGATCGGCGATGAGCGGCTGCGCGCACGACTTGGCGCGGCCGCCAGACGCTATGCGGTAAGGGAGCTGTCTCCCGACGCGGTGATCGAGCGGCTCGAGCGGCGGCTGGTTGTGGGCGCGGAACCCGCTAGGTCGGCGCCCGAGGTTGAAGCGACGCAGACCGCTGGCCCGGTGGGCGACGTCGCCGCGTCGAGCCGGGGCGTGCATCTGACCCAATAGCCCCGGGCTACCAAGGCATCCGATAAACCTGCCCCACGGCTTTGCCGACGTCGCCGGGACCGTGATAAATCGATAGCGCCGATTGCGTCGGCGATTGCGTGCCGGGGTCGGCTCGGTTCTTGTTCGCATCGCGCGCGGGCTGTGCGCCGGCGATGCCGGGCTGCGCTTCGCGCGGTCGTTGAACAGGTTGCAATGGTCGCTGCGGCTCGCGGTCGTTGCCGTCATCGCCGCCGCCGGCCAGTCCACCGCGCGGCACGCGTTGCGTGTTGCTCAACACGCGCTCTGCGGCTCGGGCCGAGTTGCCTGCCGTGCCGTAAAGGTCGCCTGGCGGCGCCGGCCCGCCCAGGAGTCCTTCCGCATCGCCGCCCAACGTCTCGACGCGATTCGTCGCCGTCGCCGTCTGCGCCCATCCATGCTCGCTTTCTTGCGCTTGACCATGCGCCGCTGCGACGACGCAGAGCCCTGCGCCGAAGCACGCGACATCTCGCCATCGACAACCGATACGCACGGCCGCCTCCGCAGTCGCATTGACATGCTTGTCATCGTCGCCCCGGCAATGGCACGCGCTCCGCCAAAACACTGGCGGCCACCGCCATCCGCTGCCGTCCGGATACGACTCGCAATCGGCCGCGCACGATAATCATGGATGCAACAGGCCTAATGCTTCGCAGTACGAATCGACATGGACCGTCCTACGCACGACATCCCGGTCATCGACCTCGGTCTGGCCGGCAAAGGCAACTACGTCGCCAAGCGCGGCGTATTCGTGCAAGCGCTGTGGTTCGTCCTCGAAGCGTGCGTCGTGAACAACAAGCTGAACCCGAGCTCCGCATTGCGCGTCGCGCTATTGCGCGCGTTCGGCGCGAAAATCGGCCGTGGTTGCCGCTTCGTCCATCCGGTGCGCGTCAAGGCCCCTTGGAACCTTGAAATCGGCGATCACTGCTGGGTCGGTGTCGACGTATGGTTCTACAACCAGGCGCCGATTCGCATCGGCTCCCATGTCTGCCTATCGCAAGGCACGTTCCTGACGACAGGCTCGCACGACGCCGCGGGGACGATGGCCTTGCGCGTCGCGCCGATCGTCATCGACGACGGCGTCTGGATCACCTCCAAATGCGTGATTCAAATGGGCGTGCACATCGGCCGCTCGGCGCTCGTCACGCCGCTTTCGGTCGTTCATCGATCGCTCCCGCCCGGTGGCATCTACGGCGGCAACCCGTGCCGCTTCTTGCGCCCTCGTTTCGCTATGCAACGTTGATCCACCGATCGCCGCGGCTTTGCGCGCTGTCGTCCGCGCGTGGCGGTAGGCGCAGACATCTTGTCGGGAAGAGGCGGCCCGTAGGCCTGAAGATTAGAGAAAAGGGAGCAGCCATGTTCATCGATACGCGTGGCATCGACGACGGCCGAGAGATCGAAACGACGGTTTGCATCGTCGGCGCGGGCGTCGCCGGGATTACGCTCGCGCTCGAACTCGACCGGTGCGGCATCGACACCTGCCTGCTCGAAAGCGGCGGCTATCGGCCCGACGACGATACGCGCGATCTGTATCGAGGCGAGAACGCCGGGTTGCCCTATGCGTTTGCCGACGGCAGCCGCAGCCGCTACTTCGGCGGCAGCAGCAATTGCTGGGGCGGCTGGTGCAGACCGCTCGACCCGTGGGATTTCGACAAACGCAGCTGGGTGCCGGGCAGCGGTTGGCCGTTCGGCCTCGACGAGCTCACGCCTTACTATGCGCGTACCCACGCGCTGCTCAAGCTCGGGCCGAACAACTTCGACCCACCGTTTTGGGAGAAAGCGATCGGGCGCGCCGACGTCAGACGCATCCCGCTCGTGACCGGTACCGTGCGCGACACGATCGCGCAATTCAGCCCGCCCGCGCGCTTCGGCAAACTCTATCGTCTCGATCTCGAGCGCTCGCCGCATATCCGCGTCTTCCTGCATGCGAATGCGGTGCATATCGATACCGATGCCGACGCGCGTCGCGTCGAACGCGTACAAGTCGCCACGCTCACGGGCCGGCACATGACCATCGTGGCCAAGCGTTTCGTGCTGGCGGCGGGCGGTATCGAGAACGCGAGGCTGCTCCTTGCATCCAATCGCGTGCAGGCGGCCGGTCTCGGCAATGCGTTCGACAACGTGGGACGGTATTTCATGGACCACCCTCGCATCATGTCGGCGAGCGTGCGCTTTGCCCCGGGATGGTCGCGCAACAAGCTTTACGACATCAAATATCACTATCAAAACGCGGCCGTCGCCGCCTACAGTACGCCCATTTCGTCGCAGTTCGCGCTCGCACCCGAGGTGCTGCGGCGAGAAAAGCTGCTCAACTCCCGCGTCTGGTTTTTTTCGGTGTTTTACGGCGAGGCCAGCGAGGGCGCGCAGGCGCTGATCCGCTGCAAGCAAGCGCTGCTGCATAAAGAGCAGCCCGGTTGGCGTTTCGGCGACGACTTGGCGACGATGCTTAGCCATCCGATCGATACCGCGGGGTTCGGATTGACGCGCCTCTTGCAGCCGCGCGTATTGATCCGCGACGTCAAATTGCAAGCGATCGTCGAACCGCAGCCGAACCGAGAGAGCCGCGTGACACTGAGCGAGCAGCGCGATCGACTCGGCATGCCGCGCGTGAAAGTCGCATGGCGGCTCACCGAGCTTGCACAGCGTACGTTCGATCGTACGTTCGAGTTGTTGGCCGCGGAGTTGCGCGCCAGCGCGGTTGCCGACGTTCGGCTCGACGGGCCGCTTGAGGGCCGTGCGTGGCCGCCGTCGCTCGAAGGCACGTGGCATCACATGGGCACGACGCGCATGCACGATTCGGCGCGGGAGGGCGTCGTCGATCGGCATTGCAAAGTCTTCGGTATCGACAATCTGTTCGTTGCCGGCAGTTCGGTGTTTCCGACGGTAGGTGCCAATTTCCCGACGATCACGATCGCCGCGCTTGCACTACGTCTTGCCGGCCATCTCGTCAAAACGCTGCATACGCCCGACGCGGTGGCCGCGCCGGCCCTGCCGTGCAACGCGGGGGAGGGTGGTTCGGCCGACGCCGCGGTGCCCGTCGCCGTGCCGTTTGCATCGGCGCTGATGCGATTCGTTAGGCATTGACGTCGCGATCCGATGCGAGGACGTCGAGCAGTCTGCGCACATGCGCATCGATTGTGAACCGCGTGGCGAAGGCGAGCCGCGCTTGTTCGCGCATCCGCTCTGTGCGAGCGCGATCGAGCGAGAGCCAGCGGCGCAAGTTTGCGGTGGTGCCGTCGACCGTATCCGCTGCGACGAACCCCGCCTCATCGGCGTCGACTTCGCGCCAGATGTTGATTTTGTCGGAGATCAGCACAGGTGTGCCGCTAGCCAGTGCCTCGGTCACGGCGATGCCGAAGTTCTCCTGATGCGAGGGGAGGACGAAGGCATCGCTCGCGGCGAAGGCGCCCCACTTGAGATCGTGTTGAAGCAAGCCCGTCCACGTGACGCGCGTGGCGACGTTCAACTCGCGCGCAAGCGTTTGCAAGTGCGACACGATTTCCGCTTCGCCCGTGCCGGCCATGACGAGGTGAAGCCGAGGGTCGGTTTGCGCCACACGAGCGAATGCCGTGAGCAGGAGGTCGCAGCCCTTTTTCGGATGAAGCCGCCCGAGAAACAGTATCAAACGCTGCGCGGCGAGCGTGGGGTAGGCGCGTAAGAAGCCGGCCCGCAGGCTCGCCGCGTCGCCGGGCGGCGCCGGCGTGCCGCAAGGCACGATGCATTCGCGTGCGCGATAGAGCCAGAACGATTGCCGCGCGAGAAGGCGTTCTTCCTCCGTCGTGAAAAGAACGGCGCGCGCATCGCGCAGGACGCGATATTCGGCCCACGGCCAATAGAGCCATTTCTTCAGATGCTTCAGCGGATACGTGCGCTTGAACCAGGGGTCGAGCATGCCGTGCGCAAAGACATAGTAAGGGACCGAAAGGCCTTGCAAAGCATGTCGTGTGGCAAAGCTGTGGTATTGCCAAAGACCGTGGACGATTACCGCATCGAATCTCGGCGCCTGCTTGCGTAGCCGAATCGATGCTTGCGGTGCAAACCGATAGTTTCCTCGACCCGCGCCGAGCGGGGTGACGTGCGCAGGCGCATCGAGTAGGAACGGCGCACCGGGTTCGTCCAACGTTGCGATCTCGATCGCGTGCCCAAGTCTCGTCAACGCAAGAGTACTTTGCCGGACGGCCTGGGCGGGTCCGCCGCTGGCCGGATCGAGCGTGGGCAGGACGTGAAGCAGTCTCATGGAGCGAGCGCGTCGGCGTTCTCGGCCGAGGCTGGCGCTCGACGCGGTCCGGCGTACATTGGCGAACGGGCCTTGCGTTGCGCCAAGTGCCTGAGCTGCGCATGCATCGCGACCATGAGTCCGAGCCCGACGCCGAAGATGAGCCCCGAGAACCGAGGGCCGAGCGGATTGCCGCCGATCGACGCCGCGGGAAGCGCTGCCGTAAGCAAGATCGCACGGCCGAGCACGGGCAGTTGCGGCGTATGAGGGGCATAGGCCCGCCAGCGTCGATAGGTGATCGTGCAGCGCGCGAGCGCATAAAGCAGGACAAGCGGAAGCGCGAGACCGAACAACAAGCCGCCCGCGAAGAATTGGTAAACCCAGAAGTTGTGGCCGGCCGCCCAGTCGCGCTCCGCGTAGAAATCCTTCTTGCTCATCTGCCCCGCGAGATCGGGTAGATAGGCGGGCGAATAGCCGTAGTCGTGGCCGTAGCCTTTCCCGACGAGTAGGGAAACCGGCGACGATAGAACCTGATCGTATTGATCGCGCATCTCGGCGAGACGCGTGATCGTCGTCGGGTCTTCCCCGGTCTTCGTGCTCGATTGAGCGAAGTCGATGCGCTGGATCCAGTGCTCGGCTACGCCGGGGAACCAGGCGGCCGCCGTGAGCGCCATGCCCGCGAGCACGCCGGCGACGAGAAGCGCGCGTACGCCCGCGTGCGCAAGCGTGCGTGTTCCGGCCGCACTCATCCAGACCGCGAGTGCGAATAGCAGGGCGGTCCCGACCAGCAGCGAGCGCGTCACGCTCAACAGTTCGATGACGACGGTTGCCATGAAGAGAACGAGCGTCAGTGCCGTATAGCGCTTGGCGACGACGAATTCGTGCAACAGGACGCCTTGCAATGCGAGGAACGTGACCGACACGATTCGATAGCGCACCTGCTCGAGGGAGCCGGCGACGATGAGCCCATAGAGGCACGTGAAAGCGAGGCTGACGACGTTCGCCCAAAAAAGCGTCTTCTCGAATTGCTCCAGGCGTGCCGCTTGCCAGGGCCTGCATGCGACGGCGAACCCGAGTTGAAACAGCAGGAAGGGAAGCAGGACGCGCACGTATTGGCCGATGCTGTTCTCTTGCAGCCACTCGGTCAGCAGGCTCGCCGGCACGGCCAATATCAGCGAACCGGTGACCCACGCGCGCAACGCGGACCGGTCCCGAACGCGCGGACCGATCAGCATGAGCGCCGCGCCCGCGATCAAGACGGGAACGACGAGGGCGATTTGCGCCCAATGGCTGTCGCTCGTCGTTGCCGCCTTGTAATCCATCGCGAGCGGAAAGACGAAGAGCGCAATCCATGGACGTGCGAACGGGTTCGTCGCCATGCGGCGCACGCCCGGTGCGAATCGGTGTCGCGTCTGTCGCATGTCGAGGCTGTTCCTATTCGTTGACGGCTCCACGCCCGGATCACGAGCCGACTATACCGCCCGCATGCGCGCCGAGACCGCGCTTGGCGGCGCTCGCCTAGCGTTAGGCGGAAGCGGGCGAATGCATCGACGAACGACTCGTGCGCCTGTGCCACGGGTCCTTTCGACCATGGCGAAGTTGTCGGCTAATGGCGCGACATTGGCGGATGTCCACGCCTTGCGCGGCCGAAGATCGAAGGGCCGAATCGACCCCGGCCGTCGCGCCGGCGAGGGATGCCACGATGATCACGAATCTGTTCGGGGATGCTAAAGCGATCGTTCGCGATCGGGCCATCGAGCTCGACTTCTTGCGCGGCATCGCAATCATCGCTGTCATGGGGTATCACTTCAGATCGGTCGATCCCGGTTTGGCGCTCGTTTCGATCGCGCAGTATCCGTTCACGCACTTCGGCCGCGAAGGCGTGAACCTATTCTTCACCTTGAGCGGGTTTCTTGTCGGCGGACTGTTACTCAGGCAGTACGCCGAGGATGGTGCGATTGACGCTCGCCGATTCATCGTACGGCGGATCTTCAAGATCTGGCCGGCCTATTACGTACTGATCGCATTTCACGCGATGACCCGGCGGCATCCGCTGGACAGCTTTCTCGTGCAGAACCTCACGCACTTGCAAAACTACCTCGGCACGTCGATTTCGCAGACATGGAGCCTCGCCGTCGAGGAACATTTTTATCTGCTCCTGCCGGCAGTACTGCTCGTTTTCTCGCGCTGGCGGATCGGTGCGCGTGCGATGCTGGCCATGCTCGGCGCGGTTTGCCTATTCGTATTGGTCATACGTTCTATTGCTGTCGGCGAGGGCCGCCTGGAAGCGGCGTTCGCTTATACCCAGTACCGTATCGATAGCTTGCTGGCAGGTGTGATGCTGGCCGTGGTCTACTGGATGAGGCCCGAACTCTATCGACGCCTCGCGCGGTGCACCCCCATGCTCGTCGCAATGGTTTTGATGTTGGCGGCGTGGCTCGGATTCGGTACGCCCTATACCGCGCTCGACGAAAGCATCGGCTATACGATTCAATCGGTCGGTTTCGTTGCACTGATCGTGCTGATGCTCGAACACGCGGGCGCGATACGCCGAATGAGGTGGTTTCGGGCGGTGGCGTGGATCGGCGTGTATTCGTACGGCATCTACCTGTGGCATTCGATCGCGCTCGCCCCGGGCGCGATCTTTATCGCGAAGGCCACGGCGGCGGGCATGCCTCGTCCGATCGTTTGGGCCGGCGCACTGGCCATGCAAGCGACGATCGCGATCGGTGTCGGATACGTTACGACGAGGGCAATCGAATTTCCGTTCCTTAAGTTGCGCAATGCCCTGTTCCCGGCTATGCGGACAGGTCGACGTACGGTTGGCGACGAGGGTGCGCCGGTATCGCGTGCGCCGTGTGCCGTCGTGGTGAGCGCGAGTGCTGCGCCTTCGCTCGACGATATTCCGCCGCCGCTTAGCCGATAGCGTGGCTTACCCGGCGCGAACCATGGCGGCGTCGCGCAGCGTGCGCTTGAACGCATCTAGCGTGTGGTGCTCCAAGAGCGAGCCGCGCGGCCCCATCGTCGGGGCATCGACAGGTCTTTGCGTCGCAAACGCTCGATCTATTGCTGTGGCGATAGATGGCGGCGACAGGTCGTCGAGCACGGGCCCGAATGCGTCTTCGGCGCAAAACCAGCCGATCAATCCCTCGGATGTCGCGATCACGCGTTTGCCGAACCGGTAGGCCTGCACGAGTACGCCGCTCATTGCATAGTGCCCCTTGTACCCGAGCCACAGCACCTCGCACGCGGAGAATAGATCGAGCTCCGTCTCGTTGTCGATGAAGCGATCGATGACGACAGGGGCCGGTGCCAGGCGCGATCCGTGCGTACGCAAGAACGCGCGAGTCGCTTCGTCTTGCTGCCCCGCGACGACAAGTGTCGGCGGCGAGGCCATCGCTTCGAGCGCGACGATGAGTTCGCGGATTCCTTTGCGTTCGGTGATCGATCCGTAGACAAGGAGGTGTGGACCAAGCGCGAGCCTCAAGCGCGCGCGTGCCTGCGCCGCGTCTGGGGCGTGCAAATCGGGGAAGGGATCGGCTAGATAGGCGATCCTGGCACCTCGCTGCGCCTGTGGCGATGCTTGTTCGCTCCACTGCATCAACGTGGGATCGATCGAGAGCAGCGTACGCAGACCGGGCGTGCGCAGCGCGCGTTGAAATAGGGTTGCCTTGATTGCATTGATGAGCGGGCGATCGGGCGTTTTCACGCCGACGTGCCGGTGATGAAACGTCGTGCGCATGGTGATGCCGATCCAGGACGTGTCGTTAAACGGCGATCCGAGAAAGGGCAACGCGTAAAGGAAATAGTCGATATAAGGAACGAGCACGAACGATATCGACGTGCGCGCTGAAACGCTCGCATAAGCCTGCGCGAAATAGCGGTGATGGCCTACGTAGGGAATGTGCTCGACATAGGCGGCGCATGGGTTCGACGGCGGGCGCTCGTCGATCAATGCGAGGCCGATCCCCGGTAGCTGTTCGCTCGCGATCGATTGTGCGAGCGGATGATGCGCATTGGCCGAGGTCGTCGCGATCACGCATCGCCGCCCGGCTTCGGTGAACGCTTGCGCGGCCCATTGTGCATAGCGCCATCGATGACCGGTGAAATCGGGCTCGACGATGAGAACGACCGGATGGGCTCGATCGATCGCAGGGGCAGGCGCCGATCGATCGAGCCCGTCACGCGTGCGCATATCGATGGCTTCGTGCAAAGGCAGGCCGGCGAGTCGCTTTGATTCGGCTGATGTTTTCATTGAGAGAAGGATCCGCCGCCTAGCCTTCGATACGTTCGCGGCATGGCGCCTCAAAACCGTACCACCGCTTTATCGCGAAGAGCCGCCAACTTCTCGTCCGTTTGCGCATGTATAGGCCATGACGGTTTCGTTGGCGGATGGCGGCTACGAGATGGCGTTTTTCGGCTGCGTCGACGCGTTACTTTGTGATTCGAGCGACGCGGGGCCTATCTATCGTGAATACAGTACGCGGCAATCGAGCGGGATCGGCCAAATCGATAGGGCTCGTCTCGCCATCGATGCGCGCGCTTTTCGCTCCCGGCGCGCCCACTTGGGTGCTCGCGCAACAATTCGCGGTGCGCGGTCTCGTGGCCGTCAAGTTTCTCGCCATCGGCCGCATTCTCGGGCCGGCCGCGATCGGCAGCGTCAGCGTGGCGCTGCTCGCGGTGGCGATCGCCGAATCGCTGTCCGATACGGGGCTTGCGCAAGCCGTGGTGCAAGGCGAGAAGGCGCCTACCCGCGACCAGCTTGCCGCCGTGCTCAATACCTTGGTCGTGCGCGGATTATGCGTTGCGCTCGTGCTCATCGTCGCGGCGCCTTTCATGGCGAGCCAGTTTCATCTGGGGCGCTCGCTGTTGATTCAAATGGCCGCGGCTTTGCCGCTCGTGCGGGGGATCGCATCGCCGAGCTACTACGTCGCGCAGCGCGAGCGCCGCTTCTCGCGCGTCGCCGCGATCGAGATCGGCGCGGCGCTCGTCGACTGTTGCGTGGGACTTGCCTTCGCGCTCTCCGGGGTCGGCGTCTATGCGGTCTTGATCGGCATGCTGCTCGGCGAAAGCCTGAAGACCGCATTGACCTGGATCGCGTTTGCGCCGCGTCCGCCGCTCGCGTTGCATTGGTCCGGCATCGGCCACTACGTCGGTTTTTCTCGTTGGATCTGGGCCGGTAGCGTGGTCAATCTGATCCTCAATCAATTCGACAAAATCGTCGTAGGAAAAATGCTTGGACCCGCGCAACTCGGGGCATACCAGATGTCTTCCCGTCTCGCGCAGTTGCTGCTGGCCGATGCGGCCATTGCGCTTGCGCAATACCTGTTTCCGACGTTCGCCGCGCGCCATCGAGCCGATGCGAACGAGGCGGCTCGGCTCGTTAAGCGTTGGCTGGTCGTTGGCGCGTGCGTGCTCGCGCTGGTAGTGCTCGCATTACGCATGCTCGCCGCGCCGTTGTTCGCTTGGGTACTCGGGCCGCAATGGCAACCGGCCGTGCCGCTGTTTCGCATTTTCGCCGTCAACATGGGGCTCGGTGCGCTCATTGCGGTGCTCGTCGCTTACTTGCGCGCGCGGGGCGACGCCCGCGCGGCGACGCAAGCATCGGCGATGCAGGTCGTCGTTCTCGTGGCCGTGGTGCCGTGGGCCGTGCGTGGATGGGGGGCGACGGGCATTGCCTGGGCGATGACGGCGGGCCTCGCGACGGCGGGCCTTTGGATGATCTATCGAACGTTCGGCCCGCGCTAGTTGGCAGTCCTTACCTTACCAAGTGCGTTCCTACCGGTTCCGCATCGATTCCGGACTACGACGATTCGTGTTTTCTCAGACGCGCTCCGATTCATATAAATCAAGAATGACGGATCGGTATATTCGATAAGATAAAATATAAACCTTTCGAATTGTCAGCGTAGAATTATTTTTCCTTTTTTTGTTGATTTTGTGTCGGCGAAATACCCCGGTCGAAGATCTCTATGTGAGTTTGGAGGGGCGCGTATAGAGCTTCGTGCCGCGTAACGGCGGAATACATCATATTAAAGATAGATATTAGGTTTTATACGGAGCGCCTAGGCTTCGGGGATTCGTATTGCCTGAATCATCGATTATCAAAGAAAAGATTTAATGGCCCGTCGATTAACGCGGATTCGAGAGCGCATCGAGTCGTGTCGGCTATGTCGAAGTCGAGCTGCACAGGCCGCGCACGAAATCGATGCGGTTAGAGATCGGAACACGCGTTTCAGGCGGTGGTATCCGAGGTGGTTCTCATAGAGGCGGTAAAAACCATGAAGAAACTTGGGTTGTCGAGAAGCGACGCGGCGTCGAACGGCGCAATGCCCGGTACGTGGGCTCCTATCGCAGCCGCGGCCCTCGCGGCGGTCTTGCTGGCCGGCTGCGGCGGCGGCGATTCCTCGCCCGCGGGCGGTGGCGCCGCGGCCAATTCCGCGAATTCGCCGGCCGCGGGCGCCGGCGCGGCTTCGAGTCCGAGCGCGGCGACGCCGCAGGCCGATCAAGCCTTGACGGACACGGACGTCTACGGCACCGGTCCTAACGATTCCGTGGCAGATTCGACTGAGGGTGTTGCCGTTTCTCACCACTCGGTGACGATCGGCGGCAAGACGATCGCCTATACGGCGCGCGCGGGGCATTTGACGACGATCGATGCATCCACGTCGCAGCCCAATGCGAAGATGTTCTACGTCGCCTATACGGCCGACAACCCGGATCCCACGAAACCCCGCCCCGTTACGTTCTTCTACAACGGCGGCCCCGGCTCTTCGTCGGTCTATCTCTTGCTGGGTTCGTTCGGGCCGAAGCGGATCCAATCGTCGTTTCCGAATTTCACGCCGCCGGCCCCGTATAAGCTGCTCGACAACCCCGACAGCTTGCTCGACCACTCCGATCTCGTGTTCATCAATCCGGTCGGCACCGGGTATTCGGCGGCGATCGCGCCGTTCAAGAACAAGGATTTCTGGGGCGTCGACCAGGACGCTCACTCGATCGATCGCTTCATTCAGCGCTACTTGACGCTCTATAACCGCTGGAACTCGCCGAAGTTCCTGTTCGGCGAGTCGTACGGCACGGCCCGCAGCGCCGTGTTGTCGTGGGTTTTGCACGAGGACGGCGTCGAGCTGAACGGGATCACGTTGCAGTCGTCGATTCTCGACTACTCGAATGCGGAGAGCGCGGTGGGCCTGTTCCCGACGTTGGCCGCCGACGCCTTCTACTACAAGAAGGACAGCATCACGCCGCCGCCGACGGACCTGAACGCCTATATGGATCAGGTCATGCAGTATGCGACGAATACATTGATCCCCCTCGAGCAAGCGCCGAATCCGGCCGACAGCGGCTTCGTCAATACGCGGCTGAACATGACGTTGCCCGTCGCGCAGCAGATGCAGCAGTACCTAGGCGTCGATCCGATTACGCTGATCCAGGAGTACGGCAACCCGGCAGGCTTCGGCAACTTCTTCGGTACGCTCGTTCCGGGCATCGCGATCGGCCAGTACGACGGTCGCGCAACGTCGATCAATACGGGGATCGGGCCGTTCATTTTGCCGAACGCGGGCAGCAACGATCCGTCGATCACCAACGTCGCGGGCGTGTATACGGTGGAGTGGAACGACTACCTGCGTAACGGCTTGAAATACACGTCGACTTCGTCGTTCGTCGATTTGAACGATCAGGTGTTCAACGGCTGGGACTTCAGCCACATCGATCCGACGGGTGCGGCCAAGGGCGGCGGCAATACGCTCTACACGGCCGGCGATCTGGCCGCGACGATGACGCTGAATCCCGACTTGAAGGTGTTCTCGGCGAATGGGTATTTCGATGCGGTCACGCCGTTCTTCCAAACGGCGCTGACGCTTGCGAGCATGCCGGTCGATCCGTCGTTGCAATCGAACATCATGACCCGGCGCTATCCGTCGGGCCACATGATCTATCTCGACAACGGATCGCGTACGGCGATGAAGGGCGACTTGGCGAAGTTCTACGACACGGTCATGGCCAATCGTCCGGCGATGATGCGTGTGCTGAACCGTCAACACCCGCCGGCCGGCGCGAAGTAACGCCGCTGGGCGCGCGGCGGCGTGGCCGATCTTTCGGCTGCGGCGCCGCGCGTCATGCCCAAGCGAGTCGAGCGCCCACCAGCACGAGCACGGCGGCCAGCAGATTGCGCAGCAGTGACTCGGGCGCGCGGGCGGAGAGGTGGCTGCCGAGCGCGATGCCCGGCAGCGAGCCGATCAATAGCGAAAGCAGCATGGCCACGTCGACCGAGCCGAGCAGCCAGTGACCCATGCCGGCCACGAGCGTGAGCGGGACGGCGTGGGCGATATCGGAGCCCACGATGCGTGTAATTGCCAAGGCAGGATAAAGCAGCAGCAAGACGGTAACGCCGATCGCGCCTGCGCCGACCGAGGTCAGCGATACGAGCGCGCCGAGCACGGCACCTGTCGCCACGGTGAGCAGTATCGTTTGCCCGGGGCCGACGCCGCGCGGCGTGCGCGTAGCGAACGCGGCGAGTTTGGGCCGAAATACGAGGGCGATCGAGGTGATCAAAAGCGCGATGCCCAAGACATGTTGAATCAACGACATCGTCGCCTGCGAATGCAGGCCGTAGTGCTGCAATAGCCACAGCGTGGCCGCGGCGGCCGGGACGCTGCCGCACGCGAGACGACCCGTCACGCGCCAATCGATCGAGCCTTTCAATCCATGCACGAGCGTGCCCGTCGCCTTGGTCACGGCGGCGTAGAGCAAGTCGGTGCCGACCGCGGTTGCCGGATGGACGCCGAAAATCAACACGAGCAACGGGGTCATCAACGAGCCGCCGCCTACACCGGTCAATCCGACGAGAAAGCCGACGCCGAGGCCGGAAGCGGAGTACATGAGGTTGATGTGGGGCATGAGCGTCGCGCGATCGAAGGCGGCGCTTAAGGCCGCGGAAGACAAGTGCCCGATTGTATGCGTGAGGGGTAAGCTTCGTTAGAATCAAAGGCCATATCGTTAGAACATTTGGCGATAACCACGTCCTGTGCGGCCGAGCGGGGCGCGCCGGCCGATAGCGACTACAAGATGGCGTACGAGGACAAGCGGGAGCGCGATACCTTTCGCTTGTTGCTTTCGTCCGTTGCTTCGTCCATTGCCGCGCCGCTCGAGTCCTGCCACTCGCGTTGCGTGGCTCATCGTCATGCGCATCCTCCAATTGTTGCTCGCGCCGCGGCTCTCCGGCGCGGAAGTGCTCGTCAAGGGGCTCGCGATCGCGCATCGGCGCGATGGCCATGCCGTCGGCATCGCCTCGTTATTGCCCGCCGAGGACGATTTCGCCGACGCGGCGCGCGAACTCGCGGCCCATTGCGTGGTATGCCGGTTTCCGGCGCGCCGGCACGAACACTTGGCGCGGCTCGCGTTCCTATACAGAACCGTCCGGGAATTCGCGCCCGATATCGTGTTCGCGCATACGACGATCCCCGCGCTCTACGCGCGCGCGTTGCCGCTTCGCGTGCCGATCGTATTCGTCATGCACTCCGGTATGAACGACTTCACCGAGAACCGCTGGCTACGCTGCGCCGAGCAGCTGCTATCGCATCGAGCGAAGGCCCTGGTCGGTGTCTCGCAGCGCAACGTGGAGCAGTACGCGGCGACCATCGGCCTGCACGGCGCATCGTTCGTCGTGCCGAACGGCGTCGACGTCGGCCGGTTTCGGCGCGCGGCGGGCGCAAGCGGCAAGGCTTTGCAACGACGCGAGCGGCGCATCGTGCAGGTGGGTCGCTATATGCCCGAGAAGGGGCAGCTTCAGACCGTGCGCGCATTCGGCGAGATGCTTGCGCGGGCGCCGGACGTGGGCTTGCATTTATGCGGCGTCGTCGAGGACCGGGATTACTACGCGCGCCTCGTCTTGCTCGTGCATGAGCTCGGGATCGGCGCGCGCGTGGAACTGGAAGGCCCGCGTTCGGACGTACCCGATCTCCTTGCGCACGCCGATGTCTTCGCGATGCCCTCGCATTTCGAAGCGCACAGTATCGGCTTTCTCGAAGGTCTCGCGTCGGGCGTGCCGATCGTTGCAAACGCGATCGAGGCCTTTGCGTTCGCGCGCGGCTATCGGGGGGTGCGTCTAGTCGATACGACCGACGCCGCGCAATACGGATGCGCGCTTGTCGATGCGCTCGGCGAGCCGCGCTCGGTCCGTCCGCTCGATGGGTTGACGCTGGATGACACGGCTGCGCGATATCTGGAGATCGCGCAGCGCGTGCTTGCTTGAACGTTACAGCGTGCGGGCTTGGGAGTGCCCGGCGGGGCGAGGCTGCGTCAGGGCGCTGACCGCGACGAGCACGACGATGTTCAGGACCAGCGCGACGAGCCCGATGTTCACGTCCTTGAGCTTGTCGGGCAGGAACGGGAACCATTGGCCGATGCTGGCGTGCGTGAGCGTCGTATAAGCGACGACGGCCACCCCCGCGACGATGCCGGCGAATGCGCCTTGCTTGGTGACCCAATTGCGCGCGGCCAGGCTCGTCAGCACGGCCGGGAACAACTGCGTGACGAAGCTGTAGCCCATCAGCAGCAGGGCCACGATCGTCTCGCCTCCGCGCAGCGTGAAGAAGACGGCGATAAGCGCGATCACGGGCACGAGCAGACGAGCCAGTTTTGCCACCGTCGCATCGGTCGCCTGCCGGTCGACCGCGCCGCGATAGACGTCGTTCGCGAGCAGCGTGGCGGCGGCGTTCAGGATCATCGAGCCCGGCACGAGAGCCGTCAGTACGCCCGCCGCGCCGATCACGCCGATGAACCAGGGGTCGAACGCTTGCAGCGACAGATGGAACAGGGACAAGTCGATATCGCTGCCCTTCAGGCCCGGCACCTTCAGCGTGGCCGCGAAGCCGACGAAGAAGACGAAGAGCAAGATCAACTGATAGAGCGGCAAGACCGCAGCGTTGCGGCGGAAAATGCGATCGTCGCGCGCCGTATAGATCGAGCCGAACGTATGCGGCCACATGAAAAAGCCGAGCGCGGTGAGCAGTACGGTCGACTGGAACCATACGACGCTCGAGCCCTTCGCGGGGAACGTCAAGAAGCCGGGCTTGGCCGTATCGATGGCATGGAACATCGGCGAGAAGCCGCCGTAGAAGTGCAGCGGCAGGTAAACGCCGAGGAAGACGACGATCGCGAGAATCATCAAATCTTTCATGACCGAATTCCAGGCCGAGCCGCGCACGCCCGAGACCGTGACGTAAAGCGTCACGACGATCGCGCCGATCCAAATCGCGGCGCTCGGCGAGATTGCACCGTAGGACGCCGTGGTGACGATGATGCCGAGTCCCTTGAATTGCAGGACGAGGTAAGGCACGAGGGCGACGACGTCGACGATGGCCACGAGCACGCCGAGCGCGGGGCTCGCGTATTTGCTCGAGAGAAAGTGCGGCTGCGAAACGAGGCGATGCGCTTTCGCGTAGCGCCAAATCGGCGGCAGCAGCCAATACGAGAGGATGTAGGCGAGCGTCGCGTACGAGAGGATGTAGTAGGCTGCGGCGCCTTTGCCGTAGGCGAAGCCGCTGCCGCCGAGGAACGTGAAGGTCGTGTAGATCTCGCCGGCCATCAACAGAAAGACGAACGCGGTGCCGAAGCTGCGTCCGCCGACCGACCACTGCTCGAGGTTCATGTCGTGGCCGCGGCGGGCACGCACGCCGAGCCCGAGGGCGACGAGCGTGACGGCGGCGATGATGAGAAGCGCGCTACTCATGACCGAGCCTCCTCGGTGCCTTGCGTACCGGCGCGATTGGTCGGGTCGAGCTTATAGATCACGGCCATGATGACGGCGCTCATGACGACCCAAAATACGATCCAAGCCAGCACGAGCGGCATGCCCATCACGAGCGGCTCGACGCGATTGACGAACGGGACGCCGAGCAAGATGCCGACGAACGGCAGCACGGCGAGTAACCGAAGAACCATGAAAGACACTCCTTCCGAGGAAACGCCGGGCCGCCCCGCGTTTGCCTCGCCCTGTCGCCTTTCTCGAGGCGACAGATCTGGGGCGTTCGCCATGCGAGGCGGTGGTGGGACTGCGGTCTAGCGATCCGACTCTATGCCGTTTCCGAGCGCGCCGTAAACAATTTCAAAAAAATGTGCGATGAATGCCGCGCATGTTGCGGTAGCCTGCCGAGCAATGCGACGAGCGCGCGACGGATTTTTGCCGCAGCGCCCGTTTAAGGATTGAACCGGTGCCAAGGCGCCGGAAAACGAAGCGTGGACGAGAACGATGAGGACGGGCGTGCAGACGGTGGATGACGAGGGCGCGACGATTTTGCGGCGGCGCCGCATCGATTCGGCGGTCGCGTGCCGCGCGAACGGAGAAAGCCTGCGTTGAGCGAGCCCGACTTCGATCCCGATGCCGAACTGATTGCACGTGTGGGGCGCGACGATGCTTCGGCGGTTCGTCAATTGGTGGCGCGCAAGTTGCCGCGCGTGCTTGCGCTTGCCGCGCGCATGCTCGGCGACCGCATGGAAGCACAGGATGTGGCTCAGGAGACGTTCGTGCGCGTTTGGAAGCAAGCGCCGCATTGGCGCGAGGGCGAAGCGCGCTTCGATACCTGGTTGCACCGTGTGGCGATGAACTTGTGCTACGACCGGTTGCGGACGCGGCGTGACACCGTCGACGAAGAGGCGGCCGATCGGTTGACCGAGGAGGCCGTGCCGTCTGCCGGCGAACCCGAGGCGGCGCTCGAAGCACGCCAGCACGGCGAGCGGGTGCGCGCCGCGCTGGCGGCGTTGCCGCCGCGTCAGCGCGAGGCGCTCGTGCTGACCTATTACCAGGAGCTTTCGAATGCGCAAGCGGCCAGCCTCATGGGCTTGAGCGTGGATGCGCTCGAAAGCTTGCTGGTCCGCGCCCGGCGCGGCGTGCGCGCCCAGTTGGCGCCGCGCGAGCCCGAAACGGCTTCCGCCCGGCGCAAACGATGAACACTAGCAAGGATCGATCGATGACGACGATGACTTCCCAACGATTCGCGCAGATCGTCGAGGCATACGGCGCCGACCCGCGCCGCTGGCCCGACGACGAACGCGGTGCGGCATGTGCATTCGTACAGGCGCATCCGGCCGAGGCGCAGCCGCGCCTTGCGGCTGCTGCCGCCCTCGACGCGGCTTTGGCCGCCGATTCGCTCGAACCGGCGAGCCGTTCGCTGCAACGCCGCATCGTGGCGTCGGCAAATGCGCCGGGCGGCCGGTTCGCACTCGGATGGCGACCCGCATGGCGTTGGCTGCCGGGGGCCGCGTTGGCGGGCGTCGGCCTGGCGGGGCTCGTGGCCGGCGCCGTGGCGATGTCGTTCCTGATGCTGGGCGGCGAGCGGCCGAGCGCCGCCCACGAACCCTCGTATTTGTCGACGGCGTTCGGATTCGACGCCGCGGGTGCCGAAGGGAGCATCGAATGACGACACGCGCGGTCAAGGCGCTTTGCGTCGGCTCTCTCGTACTGAACGTGTTTCTCGTCGGAGCCATCGCCGGCGGCACCTACCGATGGTTCATCGGCCAACGCACGGAAAGCGCGGCGACGAGCGCGCGGCCCGCCGCCCCGCAGGCGCTGCGCTTCGCGGCGCAAGGGCTTTCGCCCGAGCGCCAGCAGCAGTTTTTCGACGCATTGAAGCAGGCGCGGCGCGACGCAAAGCCGCTCGCGCAGCAGGCGCGCGAGGACAGGCGCGACGTATTGCGGCTCGTGGCGGCGCCGCAACTCGATCGGCAGGCGCTCGACGGTGCGCTGGCGAGTACGCGCCGTGCCGACGGTGCGCTGCGCGAGCGCATCGAGGCGGCCGTCGCCGATTTCGTCGCGACGCTGACGCCGGCCGAGCGCGTCACGTTCGCGCAGGGTTTGACGCTGCGCGGGCAATGGCGGCAACCGCCCGAGAAGAAACCGCGCGTGCCCGGCGAAGCTTCGGATGCCCGCTAGGAGGCGATGGCGAATTCGCCGCAGCTAGAGCGAGATGCCCTGCATCCGATGGGCGAAGCGGGCGCGCTCGGCGCGATCCATCAAGGCGAGGAATTGATCGGTCTGCATATGAATCAATTCTTCGTGATCGCCCGCCTCGAAATAAACCTCGGGCTGCTGCGCAAGGGTTTCGTCGAGGTAGGTGATCATGCCGTACTCCGTACATACAGGCGGCACGGCCCCGGGCTCGCAGTCCTTGAACAGCTCGCGCATATCGGTTTCGCTCGCGAGCGTCAGATGGCGCCCCGTCATCTCCCAAATCTCCGAGAGCCGGACGGCATGCGTCGACGGCAGGACCGCCGCGACATAGCCTTGCTCGTCTTCGAGCAAAACCGTCTTGGCCAGACGCTCGCCCGGCACGTGCGCGGCCGAGGCCGTTTCGATACTGGAATGGCTGTACGGGTGATGTAGGACGTCGTAGCGGCAGCCCTTGTTCTGTAGGCATGCCTCGAGGGTGGCAGACATCGACATGGCGGACCTCCGTAGGAGGAAAGAGCGATCGAACCGCGCTCGGCGGGTGCAAGGCACGAGGCGAGGGCGGCGTTCTCATAGAATAGGCCGTTTGCGCGCGGCTGCCCAACCTGTCGTGACCCGATGACGCAATCGCACCATGGCGCGCCGGGCGAAACGGCGGCCGGAAAAAAGGAGAACAAGCAACATGAACGATTCGCTTTCGTCTTCGCACCGCTCGCAGCGCATCGCGCGCGAGTACGTCACGACGGCGCTCGAGGTGCCCGGTTGCCGGATCGAACGCTCGCTCGGTGTCGTACGCGGCATCGTCGTGCGCTCGCGCTCCGTGATCGGTGCCGTCGGCGCATCGTTGCAGACGCTCTTCGGGGGCAACATTTCGCTCTATACGTCGCTCTGCGAACGGGCGCGGTCCGATGCCTACGAGCACATGGTCGAACACGCGGCGGAACTCGGCGCGAACGCCGTCATCGCCATGCATTACGATGCCACTGAGATTGCCGCGGGCGTGACCGAAGTCCTCTGTTACGGCACGGCGGTGCGGGTGAGACCCACGAGCGCGGGATGACGCGCGAGCGGCGGCGCGCGGGTAAGTCGCCGTTTCGCGAAAATTTTTCCCTCGCTGCGACGGGTGATGGAGCGGCGCTGCGTTTAATCAGCGTACCGATGCCAAATCGATACCCAACGAGGGGAACATGACCGATTCACCGCATCTGAGCGAGGCGGCCATTGCGCTGAACCGCTTCGGCCTCGGCGCGCGCGCCGAAGAGCCGCCGCCGCCCGACGCCAAGGCGTGGCTGCTTGCCCAATTCGATCGATACGATCCGAAGCCTGCCGCGTGGGCGCGACAGCCGGACTCCGAGTCCGTCGCGCAGGAACTCGGCGCGGCGCGTCAGCAGGTGGCGAGCGGTGCCGATCAAGACGCCAAGCTCGCGGCCAGGAAAATGTTGCGCGAAGAGGTGCGCGACACCTATCGCGATGCCGTCGACGCACGCGTGCAAAGCGCGCTGGCGACCGATACCCCCTTCGTCGAACGGCTCGTCCATTTCTGGAGTAATCACTTCGCGATTTCGACGGAGAAGCCGCAAGTGGCCGCGCTCGCGGGCGACTTCGAGACGGAGGCGATTCGCCCGCACGTCTTGGGCCGCTTCGAGGATATGCTGCTCGCCGTCGAACGGCACCCGGCCATGCAGGTGTTTCTCGACCAGGCGAACTCGGTCGGACCCGACAGCCGCGCGGCGATGCGCGCGGAGGCGAAAGGGGCGAAGCGTGGGCTGAATGAAAATCTCGCACGCGAAATCATGGAGCTGCATACGCTCGGCGTACGCACGGGCTATACGCAAAGCGACGTAACCGAGTTCGCGCGCGCCTTGACGGGCTGGAGCATCGTGGGCCCCAAGGGTGTCGGCGGCGCGCCCGGCAGCTTCGTTTTTCGCGAGCCGATGCACGAGCCCGGCGAACGCACGATCATCGGCCGCACCTACGCGCAAGACGGCGAGGCCCAAGCGCGAGCGGTACTGCACGACCTCGCGGCGGCGCCGGCCACGTCCAAGCACATCGCCACCAAACTCGCGCGGCATTTCGCCGGCGATAACCCGAGCGCCGCGCTCGTCGGGCGATTGGCGCAGGCATTCTCATCCAGCGGAGGCGATTTACCCACCGTCTACCGGGCGCTCGTCGCCTCGCCCGAGCCGTGGGCGAGCCGGCCCGTCAAATTCAAAACGCCGTGGGACTGGACGCTGTCCACGCTGCGCGGTCTCGGCGCGAACGAGATCGGCGGTGCGAAGGCAGCACCGATCTTGACCCAGCTCGGGCAACCGGTTTGGCGCCCCGGTTCCCCGGCCGGCTACGACGACATTGCCGCCAGTTGGGCCGCACCCGATGCGCTGATGCGGCGCGTGGAACTCGCGCAGCGCATTGCGGCGCGCCTCGGCGACCGTGTCGATGCACGAGTGCTTGCTCCGAAACTGTTCGCGGACTCGCTCGATCCGGCCACGGCGCTCGCGATCGCGCGCGCCGAAAGCGCTCAGACCGCACTCGCGCTGCTACTCGTGTCACCCGATTTCCAACGGAGATGAGCGATGATGTCTCGCCGTCAATTTCTTAGCGCCACGGCCGCGGGTGCCGGCGCGCTGCTCGTCGCGCCGCGGATGGTGTTCGCGAGCGTTCAATCGGATCGCCGTTTCGTGTTCATCATCCAGCGCGGGGCCGCCGACGGTTTGCATATCGTCGTGCCGTACGCCGAGCCGGCTTATGCGACGTTGCGCGGTCCGATCGCCGTCGACGCGTCGAGCGCGACGCGGCTCGATGGGACCTTCGCACTGCATCCTTCGCTCCAGCGCACCGCCCAGTTCTATGCCCAAAAGCAGGCTATGTTCGTTCACGCGGTCGCCACGCCCTACCGCGACCGCTCGCATTTCGATGGACAAAACGTGTTGGAGACCGGCGGCAACGCGCCTTATAGCCTGCGCGACGGTTGGTTGAACCGGCTCGTCGCGCTCGTCGGCCCGAGCCGCGCGCAAGCGATCGCATTTGCGCCTACTGTCCCGCTCGCGTTGCGCGGCAAGCTCGACGTGGCGTCGTATGCGCCGTCGGCATTGCCGAACGCATCGGACGACTTGCTCATGCGCGTGGGGGCCCTCTACGAGCACGATGCGCAATTGGGTCCGTTATGGCAATCCGCGATGGCGGCCCGCGACATGGCGGGCGGCGAACGCGCGCGCGGCGATGCCGCCGGCATCGGCAAAGTCGCGGCCAGCTTTCTCGCACGGCCCGACGGCCCTCGCATCGCGATGATCGAGACGCTCGGCTGGGATACGCATAGCGGGCAAGACCCGCGCTTGAAAGCGCAACTCAAAGCGCTCGACGTAATGCTAGGCGCCTTGTGCGACGGCCTCGGCCCGGCGTGGGACAAGACGACGATCGTCGTGGCGACGGAGTTCGGCCGGACCGCGGCGGTCAACGGCACGGGCGGCACCGATCACGGCACCGGCACCGCGGCGATGCTCATGGGCGGCGCGGTGCGCGGCGGACGCGTGCTGGCCGATTGGCCCGGATTGCGTCCCGCCGATCTCTACCAAGGGCGCGACCTGCGCCCGACGCTCTCGCTCGACGACCTCATCGCCGGCGCCGCGAGCGAGACGTTCGGTCTCGATCCGCATCGCACGGCAGCGACGCTTTTCCCGGAGGCGAAGGGCGCGCGGCCGGTGACCGGACTCGTCACCGCCTAACGGCCGGTGAGGGCATTCGTTTTTTTCAACCCGTTGTATCGCGTGGTTTCGCGCGTTTGGAGATGTGTTACATGACGATTCGTTTTGCGTTCCTTCGCCCACGTGCGTCGTTGGTACTCGTTGCATCGGTCGCGGCCGTCTCGCTGTCGGCCTGTGTCGTCGAGCCCGCACGGCCGCCTCGGCCCGAGCCGCTCGTCGAGGTCGCGCCGGCGGCGCCTGCGCCGGGCTATTACTGGGTGAAGGGCCACTACGTTTGGCGCCATGCGCGCTGGGAGTGGATCCGCGGCCATTGGGCGCTGGATTGACGAGGAGCGGCAACGACGGCGCTTAGGCGCCGTAGTTGCGCAACCGTTCAAGGTCGACGACGGTGATGCCGCCATATTCGAGCCGGACGACACCGTCGCGCTGTAGCGCCTTTAGCGATTGATTCGCGACTTGGCGCGTGATGCCCGACAGCAAGCCCAATTCTTCCTGGGTGATCTCCAAGTGGTCGCCGCCGCCCGGATAGAGGACAGGATTGAAAAGGGATGCGACGCAGCGTGCCAGACGCGGCGTCGCGTCGAGCATCCGGTCGTACTCGAGTAGCGCCATGAAGTGGCCGAGGCGCTCGTTCAATTGGCGTACGAGGAAGCGATTGAATACGACGCTGTGCTCGACGAGCCACATGAACGTCGCGCGGTCCATGAAGGCCATGCGCGTGTTGCGCAGCGCGACGATGTCATAGCGTCGCGGCTCGTTCTTCAGTACGGTGCCTTCGCCGAACCAGCCGCCGGCCGGTACGCCCGTGAAGGTGACGCTGCGTCCTTCGCGCGAGACGGTGCCGACTTTCACAAGACCGGCGACCACCCCGGTCCAGCTCTCGAGCACGGTGTTTTTCGGGCAGATGCAAGCGCCGCGCGCGAACGTTCTCTCGACGATGCCCGCGCAGGCCCGCTCGGCTTCGTCCTCGGGCAAATCGATCGACCACGCCGCGATATGCGCGAGCCTTGCGCGGCCGATACCCGGGCGGCCGTCGTTAGCGTCGCAATCGGTGCGGCGCGACGTCATCGGTCCACGCTTGGCACGGCGGCCGATGAGCCGCGCTGCACACCGATGGGCAACTGGCTCACGCGCCGTGCCTCGGGCGATTCGAGCCAGGCGTTCGATCCGACGCACTCGACGAACAGCGCCGTAGCGTCTTCTCCCCAAAACAAGTCACCATCCAAGGCAAAGGTCGGCACCCCGAAGACGTCGAGCGAGATCGCTCGCTCGGTATTGCGCCTGAGCGTTTCCTTGACGCTCGGCGCCTCGACGGCCTGCACGCCTTCGGGAAAACCCATCGCCTCGCACAGCGCCGCGAACCCTTCCGGCGAAGCGACGTCTCGGCCGTCGCGCCAAATGTGGCGGAAGATGCCGCGGATCACCTCGAGGGAGCCGCCCATCGCAATCGCCAGCCGCAGCGCTTTGATCGGATTGAACGGATGCGCGGGCGGCATTCGATATTCGATCCCGAGCCGCTGCGCGCGATAAAGCGCTTGCCGATAGGTGAATACGCGCTTGGCCGCGATTTCCGCCGGACCTTTTTGGCCCCAGTGATTCAACAGCGCGCCGAGCACGATCGGCTTTGGCTCGACGGTCAACGTGGCGGGGAGCGTCTCGAACTGCTCGATTTGCAAATACGCGAACGGCGAGACGAAATCGAAGAACCATTCGGCGGTGCGCCCGAGCGCTGGCGTAGACATCGATGAAATCCTCACGAATCGGTGATGGGCGGATGGACCGACAGCGGTCAGGCCGCCACGGTGCGCAGCTCGGGCGAAACGGCGAACGGTGCGGCCGTCATTGCGCGCACGTCGTCGAGTGTCGCATGCGAAATGATTTCGCGCAGCATGAGTCCGCTTTCGGCGACGTCGAACACGGCGTGTTCGGTCACGATGATCTTGACGCAGCCGCGGCCGGTCAGCGGCAGCGTACAGCGGGGCAGGATCTTGGAGCGGCCGTGTTTGTCCGTGTGCGCAAGCGCTGCGATGACTTTGGGCGTGCCGTGGCACAAGTCCATCGCGCCGCCGATGCCGGGCCACCATTTGCCGTTGCGCTCGCAGGCCCAATTGGCGAGATTGCCGAGCGCATCGACTTGCAACGCGCCGAGGATCGTCACGTCGAGATAGCCGTTGCGCATCGCGCCGAGCGAGGTCGCCAAATCCATCAGCGCGGCGCCGGGCGGCAGCACGATCGGCTCCGTGCCGGCATTCGTCATGTCGCTATCGACGTCGGCAAGCTTGGCGGCCCCGGCGAAGCCGAATGCACCGTTTTCGGTGTGCAGGATGACGCCGGCGTCGGGGTCGAGATAGTGCGCCGTCAGCGTCGGAATGCCGAGGCCGAGATTGACGACTTCGCCCGCATGCAATTCCTGCGCGCAGCGGGCGGCGATGCGATGTTTCGCCGATGCGAGGGGGGCGGGGCTCAGCATGATGTCTGCTCCAAGGCGTTGGACGCGTTCGGGCTCGTTGGCGAATCGCGCCGTTCGAAGAGAGGTAGGAGGTCGAGGGCGGCTAGGCCGGCTCGGTTGCGTCGGCATCTCGCGGCAGGCGCCCGAGTTTGGCCCATTGCGCCTGATAGAGCGCGTGCTGTGCGTTAAGCGTGAGGCCTTGCACGACGGCGTCGACGAATACGCCCGGGCAGCCCACGCGTTCGGGTGCAATCGTGCCGACATCGACGATTTCATTGACTTCGACGACGGTATAGCGGCCCGCCATCGCGATATCGCGCTGGTTTTGCAGCGACGTGCCGCGAAACTCCACGTTGCCGAACGTATCGGCCCGCCAGCCTTTGATGATCGATACGTCGGCCGTCAACGGACGCTCGATGAAGAATGCTTGGCCGTCGAGCTCGATTTTTTCTTTTGGCGCGGAACGTGCCGGGAAAACGCCTGGTTGGTCGAGGATGCCGATCCCCACGGGAATGAGCACGCCGCCTAGGCCCATCGCGCCGGCGCGGACTTTTTCCGCCCATGTTCCCATCGGAAAGAACTCGGCGACGCGTATGGCATCGGCCAAGTAGGCCGCGGTCGATTCGTCCGTGGTGCCGACATGCGTGCCGATGAACTCGCTGAGCTGCCCCGACGTGAACAGTTGCGCCTTCAAAAAGCCGCCGCGCAATCCCGGCGTATTGGCGATCAGCGTGAGATCGGCGATGCCGCTTGCCAGCAGCGCTTCGATACAGCAGGCCGCCTCGCCGGCGCCGACGAACTCGCCGAGCATGAGGCGCATGCCCGAGCGCAGCGGCTCGAGCGCGTCGTCGATCGATTTGACTTTATTCGGGTATCGCATCGCTGTCTCCGTCTCCGTCTCTTCTCGTACGTAGGTGCGGAACGAAAATACCGGCATCGCCGCTTGGCGCGCCTCTCGGCACCTATGGCGACGCGGCCTTCGCCAACCGCTGCGGCGCAGTGTAGGCGCGTGCAAGTGCGGAGGTTGTCTTCTGGATGACAGTTGCCGGCGGCCGTCGGGTACGCGGCGTGCTTACCTGGATTTGTCCTATGTCCCCGTTTTAGGGGTAACGCGTACTGACGAGGCGGGCCTGCATGATGATGGGTAGTTTCCGGCGGTTTCTTTCGGCGCGGCGCCGCTCGGCGCCCGAGACGGCATGACGATCGGCTGCCCCGAATGCGGTGCGCTTGCCGATACGTCGGCGCTGGCCAGGCGTGCGCTCGCGCGTTGCCGCGTTTGTCACTATCCGCTCGAGCGCGCCAGCGGCCGCTCGGTCGCGGCGGCCTTGGCCTGCTCGCTAACGACGTTCGTCTTATTGCTGCCGGGCAATCTGTCGCCGTTGATGACCGTGCATATGCTCGGCGCCGAGCGTTCGGCCGAACTCGGTTCGGGCATCGTCGTCATGTGGCACCAGCACTTCGAGTTGTTGGCCATCGTCTTGGGTTTGACGGGAATCGTGCTGCCGCTGGTCCGTTTTGCTGCGCTGTCGGCCGTGTTGGCGACCGTACTTTGGGGTTGGCGCCCGCGCTGGCTCGGTCGCTGTTATCGCTGGGCGTTGTGGCTCGATGCCTGGGCCATGCCCGACGTCTATTTGATCGGTTGCTTCGTCGGTTATACGCGCGTCACGCAGGAGCTCACGGGCTCGATCGATGCGGGCGGCTACTGCTTCGTCGCGGCCGCCTTCATGTCGATGCTCACGCGTGCGACGCTCGATCGCCGCACGGTCTGGCGCGCGATCGCGCCGGAGCGGCAAGTCGTGCCCGGCGAGCGCGTGCTCTCGTGCACGGCGTGCGATCGCGTCGCGCCGGTGGAGCACGCAGGGCGGCCGTGTCCGCGATGCGCGCTCAAGTTGCGCAAGCGCAAGCCCGATGCGCTTGCGCGGGCGACGGCGCTCAGCGTGGCTGCGTTCGTCCTCGCGTTTCCCGCGAACTTTTATCCGATGACGATCTCGCATCAACTCGGTCATGACGTCTCGCATCGGATCATCGACGGTGTCTCCGAGCTGTTCGAGGCGGGGCTTTGGCCGCTAGGCATCCTGATCTTCGGCACGAGCATCGCCATTCCGTTCATGAAGCTGGCGGGAATGGCATGGCTTGTCGCCTCGGTGCTGCGCCGATCCGACCGGCACTTGCGGACGAAGACATTCCTGTACCGGCTCATCGACGAGTTGGGGCGCTGGTCGAACGTCGACGTCTTCACGATCGCCGCTTTCGTCCCGCTGATCCGTTTCGACGGCTTGGCCGACGCCCGCCCGGCGGACGGCGCCACGGCATTTGCCCTCGTGGTCGTTCTGACGATGGCGGCTTCGCGTGCGTTCGACCCGCGCCTCATCTGGGATGCCGCTCAAGCGAGGCGCACGTGAACGAGCCCGTCGTGAAGCGCACCGAGGCGGCCGATCTGCGGCGCACCCGCTGGCCGGGATGGATTTGGGCCGTGCCGATTGCGGCGATCGGCGTGGCGGGCTGGCTCGGCATCCGCGCGCTCGTGCGCGGCGGAGAAGACGTGACGATCGTGTTCGACAATGCCTACGGCATGAAGGCGGACGACACGGAGGTGTCGCTGCACGGCGTCAAAGTTGGGGAGGTGAGAGATGTCGCGCTCGACCCCGACGGCCGCCATGTCGACGTCACGGCGGAAATTCGCCGCAGCGCCAAGCCTTACTTGCGTTCGGGGACGCGCTTTTGGGTCGAGGGCGCGCAGTTCGATTTCAGCGATCCGTCGTCGGCCAAGGCCTTGGTCGGTGGGCCCGAGATCGTCATGGAGCCGGGGCAGGGCGCATCGACGCGGCGATTTCAGGGGGCCGATCGTCGCTACGCGCTCGGCGCGGCGGCCGTGAAGTACGTCGTCCGGTTTCCCGGTGCCGTGGGCCAGCTCGATCAGGGGGCGGCCGTCCGGCTGCGCGGCTTCCGCGTCGGCGAGGTCGATCATGTCGCGCTGCATTACGACGCGCGCACGGGCACGCTCGACACGCCTGTGGAGATCGCGCTCGATCCGACCCAACTCGGGTTGCCCGACGGCATCAAGCCGGCCGACGGCAACTGGCGTCCCATCGTCGACGACATGCTGCGGCGTTTGATCGCCACCGGACTGCGCGCGCGCCTAACGCAAGATCCGCCGCTCGTGGGGTCGCACGTGGTCGCGCTGGATTTCGTGCAGGGCGCGCCGAGCGCGACGCTGGCCGCCCGCGACGGCGAAATGCAGATCCCGAGTGCGTCCTCGGGCGATATCGACGCAATCCTGGCGAAGACCGACGACATCATGTCGAAGGCCGATCGGGTCATGACGAAGATCGACGCTTTGCCGATCGAGCAAACGGGCGACGACATTCGCCATATCACCGCGCAGATCCGGGCCCTATCGTCTTCGCCGCAGCTCGCCGATAGCTTGAATCACCTCGACCGGTCGGTGGCGCAGGTGGATCGCACGTTGAACGAGGTGTCGCCGCAGATCGGACCGCTCGTGACGCAATTGCGGCAGACCGCGCGCGAAGCGGATAGCGCGGTAGCGGCGGCGAATCGGACGATCGGAGGCGATCCGATGCGGCAAAACGATTTTCCCGAGGCTTTGCGCGAGTTGACGGACATGGCGCGCTCCGTGCGCGCGCTCGCGGAATATCTCGATCGGCATCCCGAGGCGCTCGTGCGCGGTAAGGGAGGGAAAGGACAATGACGCCGAGAACGACGATCGCGGCTATTTGCGCGGCGGCGCTGGCCGCTTGCGGCAGCAGTCCGCCTACACGATATTTCTCGCTCGATGCAGTGGCGCCCGCCGCGCCGGTTGCCGCATCGAGCATGCCCCCCGTTCAATTGGGTGCCGTGCGCGTGCCGGCCGCGCTCGACCGGCCCGAAATCGTCGCGCAGGATGCGCGATATCAGCTCGCCATTCGCGAGAACGACCATTGGGGTGCGCCGCTCGCGCCGATGATCCGGCATACGCTCGCGCAAGATTTGCTGACGCGATTGCCGCCCGGCTCGTTTGTTTTACCGGGTGCCCCCGCGCCCCCCGGGGCGCGCGGCATTGTCGTGACCGTGCTCGACTTGCGCGCGAACGCGAACGGCCGGATGACGTTCGAGGGCAGTTGGACATTGACCGCCGGCGAACCGGCCGCAGCGGTGATGACGCAGGAAGTGTCGCTGAGCGAGCCGATGCCGTCCGCGGCGTCGCCCGAGATCGCCGATGCGCTGAGCCGAGTGCTAGGACGATTGGCCGATCGCATCGCGGCGACACTCGCCTGTGCCCGTTGAACGATAGGACGAGCACGGCCGCTCATCCTCATACGCGCTTCCTTGGGTCCGAAGCTTGCTGCCCCGGATCGTAGGGGCCGCGCCTGCGGCCTATCATCGGACGAAATGTCTCCGCTCTTACCCGGGCGGGATTTCATTCCCCCGAACGCGCGGCCATGGCGCCGCGAGGAATCGCGTTTATGGCGGTAGCCGGACATTCTTCTTATTCGCACGGTCATGTTGACGGCCACTTCGTTCGCTTCTACGAGGCTCAGTCGTCGCTAGTCGACGAAGTGGCCGAGTTTGCCGATCGTGCGCTACGCCTTGACGGGCATGCGATCGCGATAGCCAAGTCGGAGAATTTGGCCGCGCTGGCAGCGCGGCTGCGTGGGTTTGGGCGCGCCGATAGCGCGGCGGCGCAGCATTCCGGGCGGCTCGTCATGCTCGATGCCGAGCTCACGCTCTCGCGCTTCATGGTCGACGGCTGGCCCGACGAGGATCGTTTCTTGTCGTCGGTCGGCGCCGTGGTGGCTCACGCCGCGCAATCGGGCGGAGGCCCGGTCCACGCATTCGGCGAGATGGTGGGGCTGCTTTGCGAGCGCGGCGAATACGAAGCGGCGCTGCGTCTAGAGGGGCTGTGGAACGCGCTCGCCGGCCGCTATACGTTCACGCTCTTTTGCGCCTATTCGCAGGCGCTTTTTGCGGGCGCCGAACAAAGCGCCTTATTCGAACACGTATGCGCCGCGCATACCCACGTTTTGCCGAGCGAATTGCTGACAGGCACGGACGAGACGCAGGCGCACCGGCTCGTCGCGTTGTGGCGGCAGAAGGCGATGGCGCTCGAGCGCGAAGTCGAGCGGCGTGCACAAGCGGAGGCGGCGCTCGTGCAGCGCGAGCGCGAGTTGGCCGATTTCGTCGAAAACGCAGCGGAAGGTCTGCATCGCATTGCGGGCGACGGCACGATCGTCTGGGCCAACTCGGCCGAACTCGATCTGCTCGGCTACGACCGCGACGAGTACGTCGGGCACCACATCTCCGAGTTCTACGCGGAGCGAACGGCGATCGAGACCATTCTGGAGAAACTGGCGGCCGGCGAGACGATACGAGACGAACTCGTCCGGCTACGCTGCCGCGACGGCAGCATCAAGCACGTTCTGCTGCATGCCAATGCGATGTTCGATAACGGCAAGCTGCTCTATACGCGCGGCTTCACGCGCGACGCGACCGACCGGATCAAACGTCAAGCGGCCGAGCGTCAGCGCGACGCCTTGTTCATGAATGCGCCCGTTGCGGCCGCGTTGCTGAGCGGGCCGACGCATGTCTTCGAACTGGCGAATAGACGTTTTCGCGAGTTGGCGGGTTATGTCGAATTGGCGGGCCGCCGTTATGCCGATGTGTTCCCCAAAAGCCAACACGGCGGGGAAATCGGCGCACTGTTGGGCGCGGTGCTCGAACGCGGCGAGCATCGTGTGCGCGAGGACTTTCGTATCGACATGACGCGTCCCGACGGCGCGTTCGAGCCGCGCTACTTTACGTTCCATTTCGAACCGTTGCGCTTGGACGGAGACACGGTGGAAGGCGTCATCGCGGTGGCCGTCGAGGTTACCGAGCAGGTGCGGACCCGGGCGCGTTTCGAGAAATCGCATGCCGAGCGTGAACGCCTCGTGGCCGAGTTGCGCGAGGCGAGCCGAGCCAAAGACGAATTTTTGGCGATGCTCGGCCACGAGCTTCGCAATCCGCTGTCGCCGATCGTGACCGCGTTGCGGTTGATGCGCATGCGTACCGAAGGCGGTACGGTCCGCGAACAGAACATCATCGCGCGGCAAGTCGATCACCTCGTGCGGCTCGTCGACGACCTGCTCGACATCTCGCGTATCACGCGCGGCAAGATCGAACTGAAAAAGCAGACGGTGCGCGTGGCCGATGTCCTGACGAACGCCGTCGAAATGGCGAGCTTTCTGATCGAGCGGCGCGGGCATCGACTGACGCTCGAAGTCGATCCAGATCTCGTCTGGAATGCCGATGCGACGCGGCTCGCTCAAGTCGTGTCCAATCTGCTCACGAATGCGGCGCGCTACACCGCGCCGGGCGGTCATATCGAAGTGGCGGCCAAGCGCGAGCGCAGCGGGATGATCGGGGTGAGCGTTCGCGACAACGGCGTGGGTCTGGCCCCTGACGTCTTGCCCCGGGTGTTCGATTTGTTCTTCCAGGGCAAACGCAATCTCGATCGTGCCGAAGGAGGCCTCGGGATCGGCTTGGCCCTGGTGAAGAACCTTGTCGAAATGCATGGCGGTAGCGTCCATGCGACGAGCGATGGAGCGGGGCTCGGTAGCACCTTTGTGATTCGCGTGCCGGGCGGGCGTCGGGCCGTGGCAAACGCCGCGGGTGCCCCCGGCTCGCTATGCCTGACGGACGAGACTTCGGCAAACGATCCCGGCGGCCCCTCAAACCGCGCCGAGGTCCGTGCCCTCCATACGGGGTGCGAATGGGTCGCACAGCCCGAGATTGCCGGGCGGCGCGTGTTGCTCGTGGACGATAACGTCGACGGCGTGCAGGCGCTCGCGGAGCTCTTGCGTGAGTGCGGACACCGAGTCGAGGCCGTCTACGATCCGGTATCGGCGTTGCGGCTCGTGCCGCGCTTTGCGCCCGAGCTGGCCGTCGTCGATATCGGATTGCCGGGCATGGACGGCTACGAACTCGTGCGCCGGTTGCGCGCGGAGCACGCGAGCCGCGATTGCCTGTTTATCGCCTTGACCGGATACGGCCAAGATGCCGACCGCCAGCGTAGCCGCGCGGCCGGCTTCCATCACCACTTCGTCAAGCCGCTCGATCCGGCGCGCTTGCTGAAGCTCATCGATACCCTCACGCCGCGCACCGATACGAGCGCGGCATATTGAGGGCCGGCGCCATGCTTATCCGGGATTCGGCTGCGCAGACGGCGGCCGATTCAAGCGTGCCGTCAGCGTTTCGCGCAACCGCTGGAGCACGGCGGGTTCGGCGTCGCTGACGGCCCACCACGACATCCCTTGATCGCGCCAATTCGCGAGGGCGTAGCCGTCGCTCGTCAAACCGGCCGATGCCGCTCGCGCTGCCGCTGCCGTTTCCGGCATGACGTACACGTCGATGATGTGCTTGCGATAGCGGTAGACGAGCACTGCGACTCGATGGTGGCCGATGTAGTCGAGGCGGCCGCCCGTCAGTGCGAATCCTTCGTCGGCAAGGTCTTCGACCGGCGGCGCGTAGTCGATCCGGCCGTTGAACCACGGCTTGACGGTGTGCTGATCCGACGAAACCACGTCGATGTCGTGTCCCGATAGCTGCGCGCGAACATGGCTTGCGACGAGTTCGTCGACCATTATCGTGCCCGCGCTATTGGGCCGGTGCATGACCAGCGCGACCCCAGTGGCGAGCACCAGCGCGACCGCGGCAGCGGCAAGGCCCGTGGGCCAGGCGATTGCGGTGGCTCCGCCGCTCGTCCCGGGCCTCATCGGCGCGCCCCGAGGGGGGCGCCATGCGGGCCACGCCCATCCCAGTACGCCACGCCCGCGAGGCTTATCGCGCGTCGGCGCGATGGGCGCGGGGCGGCTCGGTGTTGTCGCCGCTTCCGGCGCGGCATGGTCCAGGCTTGCTTCGTCTGCCGCAAACGCCGGGGCAGACTCGACGTTCGGCAACGCGGCGAGGATGCGCTCGCGCAGTGCATTGGGCGCGCGATAGTATTCGGCGGCTCGAGTCGCGTCGCTGACCGCTCGCAGCATTTGCGTTTCGCGCCGGCACCGCGCGCACTGCGCCAGATGAGTCTCGATACGTAGCGCCTCGGCGGCCGACAGTTCGCGATCGATCGCGGCACCGAGGAGCGGGCGAGCTTCATTGCAGTCCATCAGGGCTCTCCTTGGTGGTCGTGTGCGCACCGGCGCGGCCCTCGTCGCGCAACGGTGCGAGCAATGCGGCCAGCTTGTGCCGTCCGCGTGCGAGGCGCGACATCACCGTGCCGATCGGCAAATCGGCGATGGCCGCAATGTCGCGGTAGCTCATGTCCTCCAACTCGCGCAAGATCAGCACCTCGCGAAATTCGACGGGCAACTTTTCCAATGCCTCATGCACGAGCCGCGCGTGCTCGCCTTGCAACATTAGTGTTTGCGGGTCGGCAAAGGCCGACGACGTTTCGTCGAAGATGCTGGTTTCGTCGAGATCGTCGTCGAACGGGGCGAGCTCGAGGCTGTTCGCGCGTCGACGCCATTCGGTGTACCAAGTGCGGCGGACGATGGCGAGTAGCCACGGCCGGGCGTTGTCGCCGCGGAACGAGCCGAAGAACCGAAACGCGCGTATGAACGCTTCCTGAACGATGTCGTCCGCATCGCCCGCGTTGCCGCTGAGCCAACGCGCGAGGTTATACGCCGCATCGAGATGCGGCAGCGCCAGTTGCTGAAAGCGGCGGCTCAACTCGGCCTCGCTTGGCGCGGCATGCGGCGCCGGTGCGGCGTTGGCGCGTTTTTCGGTTTCGGCCACCGGGGTCGCCTCCATGGTTGACCGCTGCGATACCGACGATGCGTCGAGTTTATTCCCGGGCGTATCGAGTCCGCGATCGCAAGCGGTCCCGGCGGGAGCGGGAGCCGGGGCGGCGTCGGCCGCCGCCCACCGCGCCGAGGCACGCCGGACGCGGGCTGCGTTCGGAGCTCTGGGCATCATGGCATCACCGCACGACGATCTTGCCGACCATCATCGGATGGATGCCGCAAAAATAGGCGTAAGTGCCCGGTTTGTCGAGGACGGTCGTGAAGGAGTCGTCCGTATCGAGCGCCTGCGACGGCTTGAACGCGCCAGCCGCGCTGACGACGGTATGCGGTTCGTCGTCGCGATTGACCCAAACGATGCGTGCGCCGGCCGGCACCGTCAACTCCTTGGGCGTGAATGCGAAGTCGTGAATCTCGATCCGATAGGTCGCGCCGTTTTTGCCCGATGCGTCGCCTGTACCGTTCGACGCGGCGAGTGCTGCCACGGGATGAACAAGCGCGGTTGCCGCAAGCGCGGCGATCGGCGCGCAGGCGAGTGCGCGCAAGAGCGAGCGGCGACGCGGTGCGAACGTCTTCATGACAGCACCTCGTCGGTCAACGCCAAGGTACGTCCCGCCTGGACATGACGCACTTCGCGCACGCCCAGATACGATGCGAGCTGGCCGGGCGGTACGTCCTTGAGCGGACCGGGCCCAGGGCCCACACCCGGTGCGGGCTGCGGATAGGCGGTCGAGCGCGCGGTATAGAAGGTGACATTGCCTTCCACCTTTTGTTGGATTTGATGGATGTGTCCGTTCAGGACAGTGACCGAGCCGAAGCGGCGCAGCATGGTGAGCGCGTCGCCCGCGTCGTCGGTGCCCCAGCCCCACGCAGGGTAGAGCGACCACAGCGGCATATGCGCGAAGACGACTATCGGCGTCTCCGACGATTGCGATGCCAAGTCCTGCTTGAGCCAAGCGAGTTGATCGGATCCGAGCGAGCCGAGTCCGCCGGCTTTGAGGTTGAGCACGTTCACGAGCGCGACGAAGTGCACGCCGCGATGATCGAAGCTGTACCAGCCGCCCTCGGTTTGTTTTTCGCCGAAGCGCTGGAAGAATGCGCGGCCGTTATCGCCTATGACGTCGTGCTCGCCCGGGACGAAGAACGCGCGGCGCGAATTGGAGCCGCGCACGAGCTGGTCCACCGTATCGAATTCGTCGGGGCGCGACAGATGGGTGAGATCGCCCGTGTGAACGAGGAAATCCGGCTGTACGCGCTGCGCGTCGATTCGCGCGAGCGCGGCTTTGAAGGTGCCGATGACGTCGGGGTTCGGTGCTTTGGTGAAGCCGATATGCGAATCGCTGACTTGCACGAAGCTGAAGGTGGCGCTTTTGAGTGCGTCGGCCGCGGACTGCGCGTCCGTCTCGCTGCCTAGCGCACGTGCTTGCAAGACGCCGGCATGCATCGTCCAAAGCGTGCCGGCACCGGCCCAAGCCATGCATTTGAGAAACCGGCGGCGCTTAATCGCCGCATGTTCGTCGCGGTCGTCATCGTGATCCATTGTGGTCTCCTCGAAGCTAACGTTGCGGGGGTGGGTCGAGTACGTCGGCAACTCGGCCCTCGGAGAGCAGTACTGGAAGCGATGAGCGGATATTCCCGGCGATGGCTTTTTTTGCGCATCATCGGCAGGCCCCGGGGAGGCGATAAATTTATCCGGGTAATATTGTGTCTTTTATTTTATCCGGGTATTATTTGTGCATCGACAAATCTGCTTTCGAAGGAGTGCTTGATGCAGCCTCGCTCTGAACCGTCTCTATTCACGGCTTTCGACGGACATCGTCATTTGGTGTCGGGGACGCTGCCCACCGTCGCGCTTGCCTGCAAGCACGCCGTTGCCAACGGCTCGCCGAGTCCGGTTCTTCTATTCAATAACGCGACAGGGCGGTCGATCGACGTCGATACGCGCGGCTCGGACGAGCAAGTGCGAGAGCGGCTAGCCCGCGAACCGGGTGCATGCGAGCCGATCGCACCGCAAGACGTGTCCGGCGATGCGACGAGCGAGACGGGCGAGGGTGTTGCGCCTCGCGGTCGAGGGCGGCCCAAGCTCGGGGTGGTTGCGCGCGAAGTGACGCTGCTGCCGAGGCACTGGGAATGGCTCGGTTCGCAGCCTGGTGGCGCGTCCGTCGTGTTGCGCAAACTCGTGGACGAGGCGCGTCGCAAAAACGCTGACCGTGACGAACGCCGGAAGGCTCAGGAGCGGGCCTATCACTTCATGTCGGCGATGGCGGGCGATTTGGTGGGCTTCGAAGAGGCGACGCGCGCACTGTTCGCCGGCGATGCGGCGACCTTCGATGCGCGTGTGGCTACTTGGCCGAGCGACATACGGCGCCATGCGCAATGGTTGGCGTTTGGGGATGCGACGCAACCGACGCCGGCGGCCGATTCGCAGCCGTAGCCGAGATGGGGGGCAATCCATCCGCATGCGGACCTGCACGGGATCTATTTCGGTTGCGTGTCGCTGGCGGGTGGGCGGCGCGCGATCGGGTCGCGTGTCGGCTTGTTCGGGCGTTTGATCGGCATATTGTCGGGATTACCGGCGCTCGCCCCGCTCGCGGGGGCTTGCGGCCGTTGAACCATCGACGCGCCGACATCCATCTGAGTCCCTTGGGCCCAAACCGGTCGGCTGCCCCATCCGACGACACCGATCAGCGCGGCCGCTACCGCCGCGCGCTTTGCCGTCTGCTCGATCGAATGCATAGCTGACTCCTACGTAAAGGCTCGCGGCAGATCCCGCTCGCCCTATGTGCGATGTCGAACTGATCGAGCAGCAATTGCAAGACCTGGCCGGCCTTGGATGTTGGCTGGGCGTCACGCCGATGCGATCGCGTCTCTAACTTGCGCGCCGATCTCGAACGATCGCACTCGTGCCGTGTGGTCGTAGATCTGAGCGGTGAGAATCAGCTCATCGGCTTGTGTTTGCGCAATGATCGATTCGAGCCCCGCGCGCACCGTGTCGGGACTGCCGACAACCGAGCAAGCGAGCGAATGGCGTACGCCCGCCAGTTCCATTTCCGATGCATCGAGCTGATCGACGGGCGGCGGCAACTGCCCCGGCGTACCGCGTCGCAACGCGATGAATTGTTGTTGCAGCGAGGTGAAAAGACGCTCGCCCTCGGCATCGGTATCGGCGGCAAACAGATTGACGCCGACCATCGCATACGGTTGCGCCAGAGCGGGCGAGGCGCGGAACTGCGAACGATAGACGTGCAACGCCGTGAGCAACTGGTCGGGCGCGAAATGCGATGCGAACGCGAACGGTAGACCCAGTGCGGCGGCCAATTGAGCCGAAAACAAAGACGAGCCGAGCAGCCAGATCGGCACGTTCAGGCCGGCGCCGGGCACGGCGCGTACGCGTTGGCCGCTGACCGGCTCGGCGAAATAGCGCTGCAATTCGACGACGTCGTCCGGGAAGCGATCGGCGCTTTCGTGCAGGTCGCGGCGCAGCGCGCGAGCCGTCGTTTGGTCCGTGCCGGGCGCGCGGCCAAGACCCAGGTCGATCCGATCCGGATAGAGCGAAGCAAGCGTACCGAACTGCTCGGCGATCACGAGCGGCGCATGGTTCGGCAGCATGACGCCGCCCGAGCCCACGCGTATCGTCTTCGTCCCGCCGGCGATATGGCCGATGACGACGGCCGTTGCGGCACTCGCGATGCCGGGCATGTTGTGGTGTTCGGCCAGCCAAAAACGCCGATAGCCCCAACGCTCGGCGTGCTGCGCGAGATCGAGCGAGTGGCAAAAGGCATCGGCGGGCGTCTGCCCGAGCGGCACGGGGGATAGGTCGAGAACCGAGAACGGAATCATCGTCGAAATGAATGGCGAAGGCGCGGGGTGCGCGTGACTTGGCACGCCTTCGTCGGTAGAAGAGAAATAGGAGAGCCGATTGTGCCAAACGGCGGATATTGGCGCTGGCGACGCGAAATAAGCCATGCGGCCGACAGGGCTTCTGATCTGATCGTTGCATAGCTAACTAAATTTGCGTACAGTGTGGCCATGTTCGACCAATGCCTTTACTTCAATACATCCGCGCTTGCACGCCGGCTCGAGCGCGAGTGGGCCGAGGCTTTCGAGCCGTTCGGGGTGACGCCGCCGCAGGGTTTCATGCTGCGCGCGGTGCTGGACCGTCCGGGCCTGTTGCAGCATGAGCTTGCGGATGTTCTATCGATCGCCCGTCCCACTGCGACGCGCGTGTTGGACGGCCTCGAGGCGCGTGGCTATATCGAGCGCCACCGGGCCCAAGGGGACGGACGCGAGGTGTCGATTGTGCCGACGGATGCCGCGCTGGCGCTGAAGCAGGCATTGAACGAGGCCAGCGGAGAAGTCACCGCGAGGCTTAAAGCGCAATTGGGCGGCCCGGCATTTGCGGATACGGTTTCGAGCATTCGAGCGGTTCGGTCGGCTTTGACGTGATCGCATTTTTTCAGACGAATAGTTGCATCCCTAATCAATGGAGAAGGAGTAACGGCATGTCCAACGCCGACTTGCGATTCGATGGTGAAACGAGACGCTCTGCAAAGTGCTCGCGCGACTGCGTCGGACAAAACCGCGGCGCGGGCGGAGGCAACGGTTACAAGTCCGAACTGGCGCGTATCGGCGCGTTTTTCGCTTCCAGTTGGCTCGCGGCCGGGGCGCTCTATCTTGGCCGGCATAGCGTGGGGCTGATCGCCGTCAGCGCGGTGTTGGTATTCGCCGGGTTCGATCTCTTTAGGCCGGAATGAGCGCGCTCGCTGCGTCTGCTCATGTTGGCTCCGGAAAGGAAATCAGTCGATTCTGATAGCCCCCGAACTGGCTTCCGGGGATATTCGCTGCCCTAGATAACTGGATCGGAGGGAAGGGCGAATGACTGTGGATGCCACGCCGAGTCGTATGGGAGCCGTTCGATGGGGGCGGTTGATGTTGAGTATGGCAGTCACCGGCGTGTTGGCGCTGAGCGTGCACGTGGTGATGCTGCAAGTGCTGCATGTGCCCTATCCGGGCGCCGCATTGCGGACGAAGCTGCCCGAGATACTCAACGGCGCCGTGATGATTTGGGCGGCGACATGGGTGTACGACGTGTTGCGGACGCGGTGGACCGGCCGCTCCGCATTGTTTTGCTTCGCGACATTATTCGTCTTGCTGGCCGGTCTGAACGAAACGCTACGCGCGGCGTTCATGAGCGGATACTGCTCGACCCAGGCGCCCGTACGCTGGCTGATTGGTCTGCTCGCGAGCTTGCGGCCTCTCGGTGCCTACGCAGTGGCCGCTGCTTTCGCGGCGGGTCTTGCCCGGTTTCGGTCGAAGCAAGCACGTCTGTGCGGTAGCGCGGTCGCGGCGGTGCTGTCGGCGTACTTGATCGCACCGGTGTTGGGTGCCGCCGATGCAGTGATCCGCACCTATGCCGAGCAGTGGATGCCTGCGGGCGGCTGGTGTGTTTTGCCGTACGGCCCGGATGTCCTGATTCCCGCCTACCTCACGTTTATCGAACCGGTTTTGTTGTGCTTCGTTTGCGCGGCTTTGGTCTGGGATCGCCTGCCGGCCGGTGCGCTGTGGCGCACAGCGGGATTCGTCTTATTGATTCTCGCGTTGAAGCGGCATGTGCTCGCTTCGTTCCTTTATGCGATCTACGCCCCCGGACCCGCGTTGACCGCGCTGGCAAGCGCGGGGCAGTTTTCTTTGGAGGCTGCCGCGCTCGGGTGGTTGACGGCGGTTAGTTGGCGCTGGGCGAGGGGCGGCGCAAGCGGCCGGGCGGCCAAGAAAGAGCGGAGCCTGTCTCCGCCCACCATTTAAAAAGTGCGGAGGTTCGAGGAACCATTTCGCAGCGGTTCTCGTCAGTGGATAGCTAAAGCGCGGCATCATCCGGTGCCGCGCAGGCCTTTCCTGTCGAGATTCATTTAAGTTTGAACTAGTCATAGCGGTGGGATAAGGCACCGGGAGCGAGCTGCTCAGCTAACCTTGAACCTGTGGTTCACTTAACTCTGAACTATCTGGAGCTTGGTTCGCTTAAGTTTGAATTTTCTGGGCGTATTCCGAACACGGCGGCCGCTATCGGTACCGCTGCACGGACATTGGTATTCGCACAGTCATAGCGATCAAGCTAGTTGAGGATGATCCGATATGGGGTAAGGGCCGCCATACATGGTAGAGGAAGTCGTGCTCGACGAAGCGGAGCTTGAAGGCGCGTACCTGTCAGACGAGGGGAAAATCCGAGCGAGCCTGGAGGAATCTCGAACCTCGGGCCATCCCGGTTACGAGCAAGAAGTCATGGGCAGAATGATGCGCGAGAAACTGGACGGCGACCGTTACCCGGGAGGTCGGCGCTTGCTGGAGTTCGATCGAGTGCGCGCTGACGGAGAAATCCCGCATCCATATGCCGCCCGCCGTGAGGGCGACCTGGATCGTGGCGCGTGGTTCATCCGGTTGTTACTGCCTTTCCGCAACGAACGGATGGAGATGATGGAATTGGAGTTCCTCGCTCTTCCGCTATCGACATCTGCCGCCGTCCGAACTCGTGCGAATCGAAAACTGTAAGCCAGAGATGCGTCCGGTTTTCTGAGGAAAACGTATTCGTAGCCAACCGGATACCGTAGCAGACTGCCGCCCGACGTTGCAGGCCGGAGTCTGCCTGAAGCAGTCTTTGGTGCCGCAGTAAAGCGGACTTTCAATACGCAAGTTTAATCTACCCATCGCGGCTCTTGTACGGGTTAGCGGAAAAGGTGTTCAGCAATCCTCAATTGCCGGTTCGGGCCAGCGTCTTGCGAGCCTCCAACCACTCGGCACGATCCCCTTTGGCCAGCGCAAGCATTTCCATAAACAATAGATTGTCCTCGCTCTGCAATATTTCTTGCTCGTGCTTCAGAATAAGTTCTCGAGAGTCATCGTAACGCCCTAATTCATCGAGTGCGCGCACTTGCCACCATAGATCATGCCGCTCCTCAGCATCCTGGAGTGCCTTTTCAAAGAGTCGTTCTACGATTTCAGAATTGGATAGTTCCTTCAAATAAAAAGCTGCCGTGAAATAGCGATTCTCGCGAAGACGATCTGAAATTCCTTCAACATAAGCGGAAGCGGATTCTAAGTGTTTGCCAATTTGATTATAAAAGCGAGCTTTTGAAAGTATCCATTTCCTGTCTTCGATCTGTTCGAGGCGCTTACTAAGAACGGCTTCTGGAATGAGATCTGTCTTATTCTGAATACTTCTGAGGTAAATGACCGTTTCTGCATCGCAGCCTCGGGTTATGGCGAGCTCAATGTATTTGTCTCTTAGTTCCGCATTTCCGATAAGATGGTAGTGACGCGCCAACGCCTCGTAGTCGCCTTCTTCTCGGTAGATCTCCGCAATGGTCGTTGCATACGTCAGATCGTGAAGTGACTCATCTTCAGGTAGTGCGTATACGTTACTGGCTCGCGAGCTGTGGACGCTGCGATACCAATCGTCTCTGTATAAAATGATTTGCTCGGAATCTAACTTGCGGCCAAATCCACCTCGTATCATTGTCAGGTCATGACAATCGAAACAAAGGACCGCCAAATTTTTCTCCGCGTGGTTACTCGGATTTTCGTCTAGGTGATGAATTTGGATTTGCTTGTTAGGTACGCGACATACACAACAGGTTCGATCCGACCAAAATTGAATTCTCGCGGCTACGTCTCGTGGAATTTCGGTTCGGTCTTTTTTTCGTTTCGTGGAGATTTTGGTGCTCATATTTTTGGATGCGATTTATGGTTGCTTCACGGTAATTCAGATGGAATAACGCCCGTTGGTGCATGCGGAGCAGCGCCTGCTGGATCCACACCAATGTACATCGAAGAGATACTCGGCGGGAGTCCTTTTGCCAAATTTCGAAAGCACAGACAGAATCCATGATCGCTTTGGAGGCGGGCTTGGAGCGGCTCTTCTTGCTCGAGGCTGTGCGAAAGCGCTGGTAGAGCGGTCGAGCCGAAAAGTTGGCTCATCCATTATCTGAGGGACCATGATCTCTGAGCTCGGCGAACTTGGCCGCCATCGTCGGGTTCCGTCCCGCCGCAGTGTCGTGTTACATCGAGATTTCGCTTATCTTCGGCGGTCGATTGCGGGCCTTCAAGAAATTAACGATGTCCTTCGATGGGGAGCGCAGGCCACCAGCCATTGCATGCATGAAGTGAAGTGCCTCCGCGATCTGATTCCGCCGTCGATCGTGAGGTTCGCAACAACGGCCGTACGGACCTCGGGAATCCTCGCAGCCGCAGCATTCGTCCGAGCGTATTTCGAGAAGACGTTCGTATGGGAATCGGACCGCTTGAGGGCCCGGCCAGCGACCGAAGACCCGGAGATGAAGGTGTCGGATTGCCCAAACCGTGTAAATGTCGAGCAATTCAACGAGCGGTTCACCCACGCGCCAGCTGCCGTCCGTTGGCTCGAATGCGCATATTGACCCGTCGGGAAAGTTGGTATGCCGCGGTCCGATCCATTCGTATCCTATCGAGTCGCTGCCCCAAAAACCCCAACTACGCAACATGGCTCGACGAAACGAAACTGCAATCGCAAAGTATGCGCGCACGGAAACCCCCGGTAGCAGCGAGCTTCTGACGAGCAACCACATGCCTTCGTCGTCTTGCCAATGCTGCGTTCCGGGGTAGGCCTTCTCGACGGCCGTCAGCTCGTTCGTGAATTTCGCCCAAAGCTCTGGGCCGACGAACGATGGGGCCGGACCGGGCGCCCCGGATCCGGCGTGTGGCCATGCCCATGTCCATGCGACTGGCCGTGGTCGGGCTGATGCCCATGCTCCTGATCCGGTTTCGGATCGCGTTTTTCCTGGTTTGTCATTTTTCAGCTCCGTGCCCAGGGTTCGAGAGGAAACGTCGGGCTCGCTGGGCACTACGATCCCGCCATTCCGCACAACAGGAAACTTCAGCGCGTCCAACTGCTCGCCGATTCGACACAATGCAGCCAGTACCTCTTCTTGCATGGGACATCCTCCGATCGAATCGAGCGTTGCGTGGCCAGCGCAAAGGCGCCTGCATGGTGGCTCGGAACGTCCACAGCGGAGTGGTCCGGATCAAGCTGCCGTGCTAAACTGAAGTTGTCGAATTCGACAAGTTTCGATGTACTCTACGCCGACTTGTCGATATCGTCAATACGAACATTTCATTTTCGACAAATGCAAGATACTAGTCGTCAGCTTTTTGCGCAACGTCTGCGGCACGTGCGCGAGGACGTCCGCAAGCTCACCCAGACGCAGCTCGGCCAGCTGTCTGGGCTTCCGGCAACCTCGATCTCTCATTTTGAGAAGGAGGATGGGGTACGAAAGCCTTCATTCGACAACCTCCGAGCCTTAGCCAGGGCTCTCGAAGTGACAACGGACTATTTGTTGGGCAGGACCGAGGATCTACACGGACACACAGCTCTTGATGAGAAGCTGTACCGTGACGTGAAATCGTTGAGCGAAGCAGACAGGTTGATTGCAGAAAATTTAATTAGACAATTGGCGGAGCGTAATCGTCCGAAGGAGTAACCGTGATCGAACGGAAGCTACGGGATGCTGAACAGATTGCCGAAAAACTGGTTCGGGACGAAGGGCTTGCGTTGCCGATCGACGTGTTATCGATTGCCGCGGGTCGGGGCATTCAAGTGGTCGCCAAGCCCGCTACCGCTGAGGGTGTGTCGGGCATGCTCATCCGTTCCGGCGAACGGTTCGCAATCGCGTACGCCACTCACATCAAGAGCGAGGGCTTCCAGCGATTCAGCATTGCGCACGAACTCGGTCATTACTTTCTCGAAGGGCATCCGGACGCGGTGTTTCGGGAAGGAGAGGTTCATCAGTCGCGGGCGGGTTTTTGCTCGGCAGATCAGTACGAACTGGAGGCGGATCATTTTGCCGCTGGTTTGTTGATGCCGCGTCATCTCTTCGACGTAGCTGCTGGCCGCTATTCGGACGGGATGGATGCCGTTAAGGGGCTGGCAGCCGACTGCAAGACATCGCTCACAGCCTCGGCGATCCGCTACAGCGAGTTGGCTGATGCGGCGATCGCGGTGGTTATTAGCCACGGCTCAACGGTTGATTACTGTTTCGCTTCAGACTCGATGCGAAGCATTCGCGGATACCGGCACCTGAAAAAGGGTGCAGTCTTGCCTCGAAACTCGCTTACTCGTGACTTCAATCAGAATGCCCAAAACGTCGGCTTCGCGAAGGAAGACAGCGACGATACCGAACTGAATCTATGGTTTCACGTCGACGATGAAGTCACGGCGGCAGAAGAGGTCATTGGTCTCGGGGACTACGGCAGGACGCTGACGGTTATTACGGCAGAAACCGTTGATGAGGATGACGATCGATTGGGTTCCGATTGGGCTCCGCCTCGTTTCAGGTAACTATGAGTCGCATAGGTCACCTGGATGCGCTTGCCGGCGTCCTCAGCAAGCGACCAAAGGGCCTTCGTGAACGTCTGAGCCTGGATCGATTGCTGAAATAGTTCCGGCTCCTCGATCGCAAGGCGGATTATCCTACCAAGTTCGGACAACTTGAGCATGGTTATCCTTCATCTGCCGAGCCTTGAGCCAATCTTGCAAGACCTAGGTTGGCCATATGAAGCCGAGCGACGAATGACAACGACAGCGGTTATAAATGACTTCAATGTATTCGAACAAGTCCGCGGCGGCCTCGCAGTGCGTCTGCTACCCTCAAGTGTTTCAAGACTTTCAGCATGTCCTCCGAAGAGGGTCCACCGCTCGGCGTATTCGTCGGCACGCGCTGACGGAATCACCGAGGTATTCGCGTCAGCACTCATGTGACTGCAAATCAAAGGCGGCGGAGCTTTCGTAGAAACGTGTCCCATGTTTCTACTTTTACGGGAGGTTTAACACTCCACTCGAAGTCGTGTCGTTGACGGCTTTCTTCCAGGTCGTCCCTGGTTCGCCCGGCAATTACCACGCAGCGAATGTTTATGTCCTTGTTAGGATCGACCTCCAGCCGCGCGTACGGGCCGACGAACGATCCGTGAAGCGTTTCGCCTGCCTCAACGCGTTGGCGGATCACGTGGAGGTTCCGTCTGAATTTTTCCATGTTCCGATACGCGATGCCTACGCGCGTCCTGATTTGTTGGATAGCTTCGTTGGTTTTGCTCGAGAAATTCTTGTATGAGCCAGTGGTTGTCAGATGAAAATCCGCCCCCTTTATTTCAATCAGGGTGACGTCCATCCTTGAGCGACCAGAGAAAATAGCGAAGTCAACAAAGCCATCCTCGACTGGAAATTCCGAAAAGCAAATATATTCATCACCTGAGTCAGCGTACACCTCAGAGAAAATCGATAAATCGTTTTTCAGAATGCGGTGTAGCTCGGCCTCTCCTGCGCCGGAGTCGACCATGCGGGAAAGTTCTTGCTTGCTGAGCATGCACGCTTCAATGTCTGCGCGTCGATTCACCACATCTGGATCTTCAAGAAAAGGTGATCCTGAAAAGGGATCGATGAGATTTCTAATTTTTTCGATCTCCGTCATCAGTCGCGAGTCTCTTTCCGTAAACAATTCGAATTCTGACTTTTCGCATTTTAGTAGCGAACAAACATCTACCAGTTTGATCGATTTCCACGAAGGACTATTGCTTGGGGAAAAGGTGACGACGTCAAAAGTTGTTCCGTGCAGCGAGAGATTTTCGTAATGCTCAATTACTATCGCATCGGCGGCCACAAACCCTTTCTCGACCAATGCCATCCGGATAACTTCCACACTGTTCGTAACGCTGGGGCCTGTGCTGCCAAATCCCACGCTTGTGAGATCCGTTAAGACGGCTGCGACCTGGGCCTCGTGTGTGATGAAAAGACGAACTCTACAGAGTCCCCGGTCTTTCATCCCACGCCCACTGTCGAATTGAAATATAAAATCACTGATTTTCATATTTTCCACATAAATTACATAGTGAAGCGGTAAGTCAATTCTATGCTGTGCGAAGAGAAGGCAGAAATTCGTATGGCGCCGATCCAAATGTCGCTATGAAAGAAGGCGATCGAGTGCTTGTAGACCTTCGGCGTCCAATAGCATCACTTGAACGAAATTCCTCCAGTTCATATCCAATGGCTCCGTGGATTTGACGAATCTCACAATTCGTTGCGCTATGATTTCACCGCCCTTGATGAGATCTCCTGTGCTCTCATCGCACTTATGCGGGAAGAACGCCGAGCAGATTGCCGCGCCCAAAGTGCACATTGATGCTCCGGGCGTCCACCAGTCCCAATGCCATATGCCATGCGCCGGGTGATACCCTTCCTGACAATCCAAGGCGCGGTATGACCAGCTTGGATCGTCATACATCCATTTTGGAGGGAGAAGTGGCCCGCCCGGGTTACAGAGCACGCGATGCGAACCGGCTTCGCCGTGGATTTCCCACGGCTGGTGCTGAAAATAAAGGCGAGCTCTCTCCCATATCTCTGCTGCCTTAAGGCGTGCGGCAATCTCGACTTTGATTTGAGATTGACTTGCGCCGAGCACGGCCGACGCTACTGTTGGACCCAGCGTTATTCCATTTTCATGGAGGGAAGTCAAATCAATATAAAGTCGGTCAGCAAGCGGTTGGGGTAACAGCCGATTGACTGATTCCTCGATAATGACGGGAATGATCTTTAAATCAGGCTCTTTGCTTCGACGGCGTAGCATTTTCAGCTCGGCATGTAATCCGGAGCCCTTTGTCATGGCCGACGCAACGTAGTCGTGATCGCAAACGCAAATTACATTGAGCGGTGTTTTGTCTAGCGCGCTCTCGATTTCTGAGAATATCGGAGTGCCAATTGGTATGCTGTCACGGTCCCAGAAAACTGAACACCCTGCGCCTTCGAGATATGTGATGATGTTGCTGCGCAGCCAATCTTTTTTGTCGTAGGGACCGCCCCATGCATAAGAGATGAAGGTCGGTATTTTTTCTTGTTCGTCGGTCATGATGTTGCCTTATAGACAGTCTTATCGTCTATTTTCGAAATAATACCATTCGTAAAATTTGACAGATCCGAAGCGCTAGATTGCGCCGTACGTATCTGCCACTGGATTGGGGGCACGAGCGAAGCGGGCCAGTACCCGCCCAAGGTGACATGCGAGCGCGCTCGATTTACCCCCTGCTGCCGTCATTTGCAGATCCTTCCGTTTGCGTTGGCTCGTGCCCATTGAGGAGCTCACTTAGCGTCAGCTCGCCGTTCACGAATCGTTTCATGCGCGCGATTTCGTCGGGCGGGATCTTGAAGCCTTCCAGCTCGACATTGGCACGGGCGAACGTGACAGCTTCGTGCCGACGCATGCGTTCCTCATCGTTGATCGTCATACTCGACCTCAGGTAGGGCAACCTTTGCTTGGGCGAAAATCCCCTCGGCGACTAGCCCGCTGCTCGTCGCGGAGTATTTGTCTTACAATGAAGCGCGTCGCATGGGTATCTGTAGCTCCACAGATTGTCGGCGCAACGTGTGGGAGATCCCACGGATAATTTTCTCGCAGCCATAGAAGGAAGCCAAGGTCGACCTGCCTGTCAAAGCCTTCGATCAGGAAATACCCGTGCAGGACTGCCGACACCAGGAAATTCTGAGCTGCCAGCTCTCGATCATCAAAGGTTGCCGAAGAGTGGGCGAGGCTGCCGCGAGCTCGCGGTTGTCCGCAATGGTAGCAGTGTGAAATGTCCGACGGGTCACCGTTAGGCGAATGGCCGAGACTTACCTTGGTGCCAATGATCGAGGAGCGGCATTCTGGGCATTGCCACGTGAGCGCAATGTGATGGACGGGGCAATAATTCCAGTCCTTGAATCGCCATTGGATTCTCAGGTATGGCACCTCATCGTGTGATAGACATAGCGCACATACTCGATAGGCCGGCCTGCCGCCGGCGTCAAAGATCAGGAGGGCCTTCAGTTCGGGAAGTTCGCGGACAGCCTTGAATACGCTCCCAAGCGAACGCAGACGTTTCTCAGCAACACGAGTGCCGTGTCCGATACGGCAAAGGTAATCGACTGGCAAGCAAACATCGGGATCGCGGCACTGCGGTATCCCAAGGTGCTCGAGCAACTCTTGGTATTTGACGGAGTGGGTCTGGCAGGTTCGGAGTATCCAGGAAGCGGGTGACTCATCTTCAATTGGCTGTGGTGCAACGAGGATGCTGGCTGGCCGGTTATTCATCCTGTTCTTCGAACAAAGGCAACTGCGGTTCAGTATCTCGCGGCGAACTGTTGCGACGGTTGGTGCGCTTGCCGCGCAGCCGAGAGTCCAGAGACTCGAGCAGTTGAACGTCGGCTAGAGATCCACAATCAAGTCGCAACGCGTCCAGCGCGACGCGATGTATGGCAACGTCTGTAGCCTGTTTCTTTGACTCGATAACTCGAATTAATCGATCATATGCGCGACAGCAAAGTGCCGCGGCTTCATTCGTGGACAACAATCGATTCGCCACGCGTGACACGTGGGGACATGCATTGGTGTCGACAGTACCGAATATCCAAAGTAGTCGGACAAACGTGTCAACCGACAGGCCATCGAACGCGCCGAGCGCTCCGTCCAACGAATGCAAACGAAAATGAGCCAGGCCGAGGAGGTAGATGATTTGGCTGCTGACCGCAAGTTCTCGCGGATCACCACCTTGAGCAGGTTGATCGATATCGGTCAAAAGACGGCCACACTCGCAAATGTCGATCGATGGACGCCTCCAGCTAACGGGGCGCCCGCAAATGCACTGATCTAGCAAACGCAACCTGTGTGTCGGGCATGCCGTAACGAGGCAGACCGACCACGCCGCAAGGGCTCGCACATGCTGCCGGATACAAGCGGGGCATAACTGAGGCCTGGTTTGCCGGAGATGGTATGGGCGAAGAAAGTCGTGCCCGAGAAAGCGAGCTCCGTGCGCCTCGCCGCGAAAGTATCGAGTGACGAAGGCACTGCGAAGTCGCACTGGTGTGCAGCCGAACATGAACGCAATTGCCCCGGAGGAATTGGCGGGAAGGTATAGATGGCCCGGCGACGCGAGTCGCCGGGCGAGTTCGTTGAACGTGATGCCGTTGAGCGTCGCCATCCGTAATGCGAAGCCGACGCCGTCTTCATCGGCGTCAATCTCGTCTTGACGTGGGTATGGAACGGTGGCCCCGACGAACATCACATTACTCGAACGGGTTCGCCGAACTGGTGTCGGCGCCGAACACACGACGGAACGCCAGGCTCAAGTGGTTCTTGGTCACCTCCCGCTCGCTTTTGTCGATCGCGATCATCGAGGACTCGATAATGAGGGACTTCTGAGATTGCCCCGCTTCAACGGACGGATTTGCAGTAGTGATCGATGTGTGATTTAACCTCCATTGAGCGGTAAGTCGCGGGTTGTCCACGGGCGGGCGGCGGGTCGCCTATCACGACCACGACGCCGCCCGGCGGTGGGCAACCCGCATCTCGGAGTGAGTTGTTTTTCGGCGTGCAACTGTTCGAATTCGAGCGGCGAACGGTAGCCGATGCTGCTGTGTAAGCGACGTACGTTGTACCACCCCTCGAGAAACCAGAACAGGCGACGCCGAGCCTGTTCATGGGTCGCGAAGTGTTCTCGCGACAGCAACTCTGCTTCGAGCGTGCCGAAGAAGGATTCACACATCGCGTTGTCGTAGGCGTCGCCGACCGAGCCCATCGACGGCTGCACGCGTGCTTCGCGGCAGCGCCGCCCAAAGGCAATGGACGTGTATTGGGCGCATTCAACCGGTCGTCGCAACACCTTTAGTCGAGGAGGTGTTGCATGGGTAGAAGTGCAGGACGCGGATATCAGTTGACGGGGCGAGGAGCGATGCACTCGCCGGGCGCGCCGTCGCTTCGGCATGAAACCGAGCGTCTATTTTGGAAGCAAATCGCCACCGGCATCACAAGCGAAAGAGCAGCAGAGGCAGTTGGCGTATCTCAGGCGGTAGGCTCGCGCTGGTTCCGCTATCGTGGCGGCATGCCACTATTTATGTCGAAACCTATATCGGGTAGGTACTTGTCATTTGCCGAACGAGAAGAGATCGCATTGCTCTCCGTCCAGGGCCTCGGGGTGCGCGAAATCGCCCGCCGCATAGAACGCAGCCCATCGACCGTGTCGAGAGAGCTCACGCGCAATGCCGCAACACGTAGTGGCTGCCTTGAGTATCGTGCTTCAGTCGCGCAGTGGAAAGCGGAACGATTCGCCAAACGACCAAAGTCGACGAAACTGGCGACCAATGTGCGGCTTCACCGCTACGTGCAGGAACGCCTGGAGGGCAAGGTGCACGACGCTGATGGCCGTGAGATTGCCGGGCCGCGACAAGCACCGTTCAAGGGGCGAAACAAACCCCATCGCGGTGATCGCAAATGGGTTAATGGCTGGTCACCCGAACAGATTGCCAATCGATTGCAAATCGACTTCCCCGATGATAAGTCCATGCGTATCTCTCACGAAGCCATTTACCAGGCCCTCTACATTCAAGGACGCGGCGCGCTCAAGCGCGAGCTGGTAGGCTGCCTGCGCACCGGCCGTGCGTTGCGCGTTCCCAGAGCCAGGGCGCAAGCCAAGGCATGGGCGCACGTGAGCGAGAACGTGATGATTTCCAGCCGCCCTGCCGAGGCGGAAGATCGGGCTGTGCCGGGCCATTGGGAGGGGGACCTGCTCATCGGCCTGAACCGATCCGCTATTGGAACGTTGGTAGAGAGATCAAGCCGTTTCACTGTGCTCGTACATCTGCCTCGTGAAAAAGACTATGGGCTGATTCCACGCACGAAAAACGGGCCCGCGCTGGCCGGCTACGGAGCTGTCACTATGGCCAACGCACTCAAGAAAACCGTGACGGACCTGCCTGCCCAGTTGTGGCGATCATTGACGTGGGATCGTGGCAAGGAACTGTCCGATCACGCCCGCTTCACAATCGAGTCTGGTGTAAAGGTCTTCTTTGCCGACCCTCACAGCCCGTGGCAGCGCGGCACGAACGAAAACACGAACGGCCTTCTACGACAATACTTCCCGAAAGGCACAGATCTATCGCGGTGGGGTGCTCGCGAGCTTCAAGCCGTCGCCAATACACTGAACAGCAGGCCGCGGAAAACGCTCGGCTGGAGGACACCTGCTGAAGCTCTGGACGAGCACCTAAAAACTGTTCAACAATTCGGTGTTGCGACGACCGGTTGAATGCGCCTTGACACCCTTGGTCCGAATGATGGATCACCCGCTCGGGCCGGCGCTGCGTGAGCGCCATGTCGAGCGCTCGCAGCATCAACTCCGTGTACAGATGGTTGGACATTGCCCAGCCCACGACACGGCGACTGAAGACATCGAGCACCACCGCTAGATACAGGAATCCTTCGTCCGTTGGAATGTAGGTGGCGTCGGCCACCCACAGGATGTTAGGCCCGTCGGCGCTGAAGTGACGACGTACCAGATCCGGAGCGCGCCGTGCTCCCGCGCGTTGACGCGTGGTCTGCTTCCAGTGCCCGCGGCTCGCTCCACATAGTCCGGCCAAGCGCATCAGACGCGCGACGCGCTTTCGTCCAACATGCACGCCCTCGCGCCCAAGCTGGATATGGATGCGCGGCGCGCCGTAGGTACCACGCGAACTCGCGTGCAACGTTCGGATGCGGCAAAGCAACTGCGCATCACTGCCTGCCTGCTTCGACGGCTCTCGTACGAGCCACGCGTAGTAGCCGCTGATGGAGACACGCAGCAGCCGCGCCATCGTGGCAATGGGCCAGCGGGCCCGGTTCGCCTTCATGAATCCGTACCCTTCGGCGGTACGACTCCGGTCTCCCGGGCGAACCAGGCAGCCGCGTGAGAGAGTATGTCGCGCTCCGTTTTCAGTTGCCGGTTTTCGCGGCGCAGACGCGTGAGTTCCTGCCTCTCGGCCGTGGTCAATCCGTCCTGGCGAACACCGGCGTCGCGATCGGCCTGTACGACCCAGTTGACGATGCTTTGCGCCGTCGGCTCGAACTCGCGAGCCAACTCCTCAGGCGTGCGTCCCGCCTTCACCAGTTCGACCATCTGTGCCCGGAATTCCGCCGGATACGCCTTCCGATGCTTGCCCATGACGGCACCTCCTCTTCAAAAGAATAGGTGTCCGTTTTTGCGGGTCAACTTCACTCCGTGTCGTACTCTCGAAAATCTTTGAACGCGTGAGTGTCCCGGCATAACCAGTCCTTTCGAGCGCATATTGGGTCATGCTGATTGCATATTAAGTATCTAATAGAGGGCATGTCGCCAGCGATTGCGCTAGTGCAAATGCGATAGAATTATCTGCCATGTGCAATCTGCCTTAAAAAAACGGCTTTGTGCGAGACGGGGGATACAAATGGTTTGTCGGGTGAGATATCTCAATAGCGCCGGCATCATGCCGCGCGAGATCAAGGGGGTGGACGCACTATCGAGAGCGTTCCCAGCAGAGTGGCTTCTTTACGTTTCGCTCAATTGCTTTCCCCGCAACCAGGATCCGATGGAAATCGATGCGGTCGTGGTGACTGACGACCAGATCCTTCTGCTCGAGATCAAGGACTGGAACGGCACGTTGACCTCCAAAGGAGACCGCTGGTTTCTCAACAAGGCACCCCGCAAGCGATCGGCTGTCATTGCCAGCGAGGAGAAGGCAAAGAAGCTCAGGTCTGTGATCAAGGGCGCAAGCTCTTTGGCGGGCGCCTTCACCGTTGAGGCCCGGGTCGTGTTCACCGGTACTGCGGGCGCTTCGAACCTGCCGCCTCAAGAGGCCGCACGGACCTTGACGCTGGCAGAAGCATGCCTGATAGGCGATCCTTCCAAGCGGTACAACTACATCCCCAAGGGCAAGATCCAGCTGAAAAAGGCCTATCACTTCGAGGCGGAATTCGAAAAGGTGTTCAACAACCCCAGACTATTCCAGCGCTCGGAAATGGACTGGTCGGGCTACGCCGTTACAGAGAAGGACGTCTTTGTGCATCCGCGCGGAGTATGGCATGACCACTTTTCGCAGCGGAAAAGTGAGCCGCGTATCAAGGGGATGGTGAGGACATGGTCGTTTGATCGTCTTCCCGTCGGGCTCAATAGCGGTGAAATGCGCAAGCTGGTGGCCTTACGAGAGACCAACGTCTTCGGGTACCTCGAAGACGTTCGGAGCGATCTCATCAGTCGAAATCATGTTCTCAAGGAGGCAGTTGCACCTGACGACGAGATCTCGACGGATCACTTCGAGGTGCGCCATCTGGGATCCGGGTGGAATCCGCTGGACCGATACCTTGTGCAGCAACGCGAGGACCTAAGCACACAGGACCGTTTGGTCATTGTCTCGAGCTTGCTCAATATCGTCGCTCACCTGCACCGCGATAACGTGACACACCGCGACATTGGCCCAAGGTCGGTCTGGATTGGAAGCCACAGCGACCTTGCGCTGACGGGATTCATGTCATGCCAGTTGCCGGACAAGAATTCAGTTATGGATTGGCTTAAGGACCTCCGTGGATATGCGCCTTTCCTTCCTGAGGACGCGACGGATGCCGTGAGCACTGGCCGTCAGCGGGACGTTTATTCGTGCACTTACCTAGCGGCACAGATCCTCCTCGGAACTGCGCCATCAGAGGGCGACCCCGAGTGGGTCATCGCGTCTTTGCCGTCTGAACTTTCAAATCTCGCCGATTGGTTTCGTCGCGGCATGGCGGCGGAGCCAGCGCAGCGGTTTCCCGACGCGATTGAGCTTGGGGATACCTTTTCGGCGCTTGTCGAGGACCGCACACCGGATGGCTTCGATGCAGCTCTTCTGGACCGGTTTGAATCAAATATTGTCCCATTTACGGCTTGGCCACCTACGTCTGCCGGGACAACCGTCGGGCTGAAACAGACCTATCCTCACGAGAAGGACGGCCGGACTCTCATGGTCAAGGTCTGGATGTCCCTGGTTAGGAATCGCTCGTTGGCAAGCGACTGTGCGCTTCTTCGACTGCTGCAAAGTGTAGACTTGTTGCGAAGCGCTCCTGTCAAGGGGCTCCCGAAGTTCATCGCATACGGCCTCTCCCCAGTCGGCTTGTTTGTGGCCTACGAGCGCTGCGAAGGTACTCCGCTAGCGGCCGTGACGGTACTCCCAGAAAACGCATCGCTGTCTCTCGCCTCAGAGTTCCTGCGTTCGGTCTCAGCATTGCATGAGCTTGGTTGCGAGCACGGTGATATATCGCCGGCCAATGTGCTGATTGATGTGGGCGCAGATTCAATTTCTCTGATCGACCCATTCGATGTGTCACCAACGGGGGATGGCACTGTCCGCACGCCTTCGATGTGCCCCAAGAATTGGGAACAGTTGAATCAGGCGGCCATCGACCGGTACGCAGCCTTAAAAGTGACGTGCATGCTGCTGGAGCTCGATCCCGGCGAGCGGGCAAAAGATCTACTTATAGAGCTCACGACTGAGCTTGATAAGCCGGTGATCGAGTCGTTGCAACTTGCCACTTCGCTGCTTGCCAAAGCGGCGGCCGCAGCGTGCGCACCGCCCGTGCGAGAGTTTGTGCTGCGCTCGTCCTCACCAAACCACAATTTTGGAAACGCGGACAGAATCTATGTGCGCCGTAAAATCGAGGATAGCGGTGTAACTACTTTCGTCCTTACGACAGTAAATGCCCAGCTGATTCTGTCCGGGGAGGGAATGCGCCTGACAAACCAGTGGTTCAGGCCAACTTACTTCACGACTCTCGCCTACGAGTCGACGTCGGGATACGACGATTTGCCATTCCATATAACGGTCGAGCATGGCACCGAGGCTGGGTTCGACGAGCTTTACGTTTACCTTTGTGGATATGAGCGCTTCGCTCTTCCGGCACGGGAATCCCTCTCGTCATCACGCCCGTCGCACTTCGATGTGGCATGGCATTGGAAGAAGCTCGTAGAGCTCGAGGAGGATGCTCGCGTCGAGATCGCCATCACGGAAATTCTGTCTCAGCGCGACCAGGCGTTGGTGTGTACGTACGAAAACTTAGGCAAGGACTTCGATTTCGATGAGGAAGACATCATCGAAGTCTACGCAGGCAATCGTCGGATTGGCCACGTCGATCTCACGGCTAGCGCATTGCCCGCAGCGATCGGCATCGTTTGTACTCGTGGTCGTGTCTCGGAAGGCGATCGGCTCAGGCTCGCCGGGCGACGTGAGCAGACGTCGATGGACCGACGTGCGCGAGCCGTTCGCCGCATTCTGGACTACCGCTCGGTCATCTCGAACCTGATCGACTACTTCGACCCCAAGAAGCAGCTCGATCCGACGGCATTTGATGTACGAATCGAGGACGATGAACTCAACTCCTATAGCCTCAATGGCGGCCAGCAACGGGCCTTCCGTCAACTTCTCGCGGCGGGACCGGTGGGGCTACTGCAGGGTCCGCCGGGGACGGGGAAGACACGATTCATCGCTTCCTTCGTCCACTGGCTTCTCACCTGCGGAGGATGTCAGCGCATCCTAATCGCTAGCCAGTCCCACGAGGCTGTCAACAACGCGGTTGATTCATTACTGCGATTGCATAAAGATCGCGGTACACGCCCCAGCCTTCTGCGCATTGGTTCGAAAGGCATTACGGAGCGGATACGGCCGTACCACTCAGTGGAATTGCGTGAACGTTATAGAGTGAAGTTCGAAACTGCCGCTAAGTTCCGATTTGGTCAACTTTCGGCGGCCCTCGGAGTTGATCGAGCCTACTCATCCGAACTGTTCGACCTAGACAAGCAGGTTGGCACGTTGGCACGCCGATGCGCGAACGTGCAAGAAACGCTGAAGGACGATGAGGCTCAACTGGCCATCGACCGAGAACGCAACCGGGTGCAGCGATCGCGCGTGGCGGACGCCTTCCGCTCTGCCTTCAAGGCATTTGCGGGGCGGGAGCCGGATGTCAATCAAGCGCTGCAAGAATACGAGCAGCTTGTCGCTGACCTTGTCAGGAAGCACCCTGAGGTCTCGCCCGCCGATGTCACAGCAGCGAGCAACGCATTGAAGCTCACCAACGACTGGCTGCATTCTCTGGGGTCGCCCGGGAGAAACTTCGAAGAGTTTCTTGCCAAAACGCGTAGCGTCGTGGCAGCGACTTGCGTTGGGGTTGGCCAGACACGGATCAGGATCGATTCGCAGGTCTTCGACTGGGTAATTGTCGACGAGGCCGCGCGGTGTACCCCCGGGGAGTTGGCAGTACCCATTCAAATGGCGCGACGCGTGCTCCTCGTCGGGGACCACCTACAGTTGCGACCTATGTTAGACAGAGAGATGTTGGATGATCTACGCTCATACAGTCCAGATGTAAGCCCCGAGGAACTGATCAGAAGCGACTTTGAGCGTGCGTTCACCTCTGACTACGGATTCGAAATCGGAGTTCGGCTTACCGAACAATACCGAATGGATCCGGCCATCTGTGCGATGGTGTCGCGATGCTTCTATGAAGCGCACGACATCCGGCTCGACACGTCCAAGGATCGCGAGCCTACTTTGAAACAATCGGACATTGAAGTGCCATGGCTCTCGACTCCAATGGTGTGGGTCAATACTCAGTGGCAACAGGGCAATGAAGAAGTGAAGCGCGATGGCGATACGACATACCACAATCCTGCCGAGGTGGATGCTGTGATGGCCGTGTTGGAGCGTCTCTCGGCAGACAAGAAACTAGTCGACGCCTTAGGGCGGCTGGATGATGAAACTCCGATCGGTGTCATCTGCATGTACAGCGGTCAGAAGCGTGAACTCGAGTCTGCATGGTCGCGTAGACCTTTCGATCCCAGATTCAGACGGCTAGTACGCATCGACACCGTGGACTCTTACCAAGGCAAGGAAAACGCGATTGTCATTCTCTCGTTGGTTCGCAGCAACCGTAGTGGTGCGACGGGCCATGTAGGCAGCGCCAACCGATGCAACGTTGCTGCCTCACGCGCTAAGGAACGGCTCGTCATCGTAGGAGACTGCAAGATGTGGGGCGAGCAAGTGCCTGCACAATCGCCGATGCGAATGGTACTCGAGTACATGCGAGAATACGCTTCGTCATCCACGGTTCTGTCTGTTCAGGAGCTGACATGAACATGGCGGCCATTGAGTCTTTCCAAACGAACACCTTCGGCTTCAATCTGCCGTGTAGACAGTTTGTCATTGCGGCAGAGCGAACGCGAGAGCGGCGACTTCCGATGGTCGATGAGTTTGTTCTTCGCACTCTGCACTCCGTTCGGTCCATCACCGCCCCACGGCTCGCGCGCTTTTTCGGGTTTGAAGGAAGAGACCTTGGTATTGTCATCTCTGACCTACAATCCCGGGGCCTCGTGGTGCTGGAAGGTGAGACTCTGACGCTGCACGCTTCTGCAAAGGAGTTGTTCCGAACGTCGGATGAGTCGGCTCCCACGATCACCGTCGCAGAACCGATGCATGCCGACGTATGGTTCGACCTCGTCACCAAGCATATGGTGGGTGGCCGTGGTTTGCGTAATGTCCCGCACCTCATCTCTCTTCAAGCTCGACAGACGCTGGACGAGAGCGAGGCTGGCGCAGCGTTCCATGACCACTTCCGAGAATACTTGCGCGTCGCGCGCGGCGACAAGAGCGCGGATGAGTGGAATCTCTATTCCATACTCGATGTTCATCCTGGCCGATACAGCTTCGTCCAAATTGGAGGCAGTGAGGTTCTCACCCTCGACCCGGCGCCAAAACTGGAGGCTCGTCTGCAACTGGACGACTACGACCGTGGGGGGCGCACAAGGCGACTGACGGAGGCTATGACTGCGGAGCTGAGCACGCGGGACCAGGCGGCTCCGAGTCAGGTGTCCTCGAACGAGTTCGCACGGCTGATCGGCAAGGACGATTTAGCTCGCTGGACGCGTGCGGACGCGACGTTCGATTTGGCAGGTTGGTATGCCCATGAACTCAGATCAGGTGCTGAAGTTGCCGCGCCGCTCGTAGGCTACCCATATGTCGAAAGAAATCGAAAGGTTATCGCAAAGCTTCTCGACGAGGCGACACTTGACGTCGGCGAAGGGGGGCGCTCAGAACTATGGTGGTTACGTCCTGGGGGATCTCGATGGGGAGCCACCGAGGATCTTCCGTCCACGCTGGAGGCGCTTCGCTCGACAGTACGGGCATGCACCAAAGGAGGTGCGCTGTTCACAACTCTGGTGTCTCCGGCGGCGGTTAGTGCTAGGGAAGCCCAAGCCTTCCAGCGGATATTTGATCGAGGTCTTCACGCGCCTGCGGGAACGGCCCCGCTTGCCCTTGAGATTTTGCTCGTGGCCGAAGCCTTGGCGGTCGTCTCGGTAATGGTTCCACTGAGCCAATCGGTTCATGTCCCGATCGGATATGTGACGATTGACGAAGATGCCGTTAAGCGCATCGCAGAGATGAGTCGGATACGTGGCTTCGCAGTTGAGGGTACTCGTTTGTGGCCAAAGGCCGAGCGAACCTAGCTCACGGGTAAAGGCGGAGGCTTTGAGACGGTGGCCCTTGATCCCGAATCGGGGCTCGGCAGGCCGTAGTGCCATCCGGCCGGGCTTAACCGACACAAATTTCCAATAATGGGGGGCGAACAAGAGCTTCCCGTGCGTCATTGGCTTGTCACGTCATCCGGTCGGGTTGCCGCAATCCTCGCCTCGATAGAGGTCGGGGATTTCCCTGGGCGAGTTCGAATGGCGTGATGCACTGGCCACTTCGTTACTTGCTGCGGGTAGCACTCGTATCCACTCAGTTCACTGGGCGCGTGACCTTCAGGTTGTGCTATCTCGTTGTTTTAATGACGAAGATGGGTGATAGGCGGCCTGCGCCTCTAGCCCCAGAGGTTCCAACTTAAGCGAGCAAAGTTCAACGTTGAGTGAATCTCGACAGGGGAGGCACCCCCAAAAATTCTCCCCCCACCCCCTTCTTGAATTTGCCAAGGTCGGTCCATATAATTAGCACTCGCTGCACTTGAGTGCTAACAAAGGTTTCGTCCGGGTCGCGCTACGCGGCCTCAACTTAAGCGTTTTTCAGTCTCAAACCAAGAGAGGAGTAAGCATGAACCTTCGTCCTTTGCACGATCGCGTCATCGTGAAGCGTTTGGATCAGGAAACCAAGACCGCCTCGGGCATCGTGATCCCTGACGCCGCCGCCGAGAAGCCGGATCAAGGCGAAGTGCTCGCGATCGGGCCGGGCAAGCGCAATGACAAGGGCGACCAAATCGCGCTCGACGTTAAGGTCGGCGATCGCGTCCTGTTCGGCAAGTACGCTGGCCAGACCGTTAAGGTCGACGGCAACGAACTGCTGGTGATGCGCGAAGAAGACATCATGGCGGTCGTTCAGAAGTAAATCCCGTCCAGGTCGATATTTCATAAAGATTTCAAGGAGTTAAAAGATGGCAGCTAAAGACGTCGTATTCGGCGACAGCGCTCGCGCCAAGATGGTTGAAGGCGTGAACATCCTTGCGAACGCAGTGAAGGTCACGCTGGGCCCGAAGGGTCGCAACGTCGTCCTCGAACGCAGCTTCGGCGGCCCGACGGTCACGAAGGATGGCGTGTCGGTCGCCAAGGAAATCGAGCTCGAAGACAAGCTCCAGAACATGGGCGCGCAAATGGTCAAGGAAGTCGCTTCCAAGACCAGCGACAACGCCGGTGACGGTACGACGACGGCCACGGTGCTGGCACAGTCGATCGTGCGCGAAGGCATGAAGTACGTCGCATCGGGCATGAACCCGATGGACCTCAAGCGCGGCATCGACAAGGCCGTGCACGCCGCCGTGGAAGAGCTGAAGAAGATCAGCAAGCCCTGCACGACGAACAAGGAAATCGCTCAGGTCGGCTCGATCTCGGCGAACAGCGACACGTCGATCGGCGATCGCATCGCTGAAGCGATGGACAAGGTCGGCAAGGAAGGCGTGATCACCGTCGAAGACGGCAAGTCGCTCGCCGACGAGCTCGAAGTCGTCGAAGGTATGCAATTCGACCGCGGCTACCTGTCGCCGTACTTCATCAACAACCCGGACAAGCAAGTCGCCGTCCTCGAAAACCCGTTCGTGCTGCTGCACGACAAGAAGGTTTCGAACATCCGCGATCTGCTGCCGGTGCTCGAGCAAGTGGCCAAGGCCGGCCGTCCGCTGCTGATCATCGCTGAAGACGTCGAAGGCGAAGCCCTCGCAACGCTCGTGGTGAACAACATCCGCGGCATCCTGAAGACCGTTGCGGTCAAGGCGCCTGGCTTCGGCGATCGTCGCAAGGCGATGCTCGAAGACATCGCGATCCTGACGGGTGGCCAAGTGGTTGCCGAAGAAACGGGCCTGACGCTCGAAAAGGCGACGCTGCAAGAGCTCGGTCAAGCCAAGCGCATCGAAGTGGGCAAGGAAAACACGACGATCATCGACGGCGCAGGCGACGCGAAGAACATCGAAGCGCGCGTGAAGCAAATTCGCACGCAAATCGAAGAAGCGACTTCGGACTACGACCGCGAAAAGCTGCAAGAGCGTGTCGCGAAGCTGGCTGGCGGCGTGGCCGTCATCAAGGTTGGCGCGGCGACCGAAGTCGAAATGAAGGAAAAGAAGGCACGTGTCGAAGACGCGCTGCACGCAACGCGTGCCGCCGTTGAAGAAGGCATCGTTCCTGGCGGCGGTGTTGCACTGATCCGCGCTCGTGCGGCGATCTCGAGCCTGAAGGGCGTGAACGCCGATCAAGACGCCGGTATCAAGATCGTGTTGCGCGCGATGGAAGAGCCGCTGCGTCAAATCGTGACGAACGGCGGCGAAGAAGCCAGCGTCGTCGTGGCAGCCGTTGCCGCAGGTAAGGGCAACCACGGCTACAACGCCGCGACCGGCGAATACGGCGACCTCGTGGAAGCCGGCGTCGTCGATCCGACGAAGGTGACGCGCACGGCGCTGCAAAACGCCGCTTCGGTCGCAGGCCTGCTGCTGACGACGGACGCAGCGGTTGCCGAACTGCCGAAGAAGGATGCTCCGATGGCTGGCGGTATGCCCGGCGGCATGGGCGGCATGGGCATGGACATGTAATTTCGGCGTGACGGCCTCGGCCGTCAGCTGGAATCGCATGATGGGCGCGCCGCAAAGCGCGTCTCTAGCCGATAAAAAAACCCCGCAGCGATGCGGGGTTTTTTTATGGCTTGCTCAAATGCGCGGTTATGCCCGCGACGGCTTATGTCGCATTGGATCGAGGCCAATCGGCGGCGGGGCCGAGGCCTCTTCGTCCTCGCGCGCCCAGAAGAAGCGATCGGGCAAATAGGCGCCCATGCCCGGCCGAAACGCTTGGCGCACCGCCTGATACAAATATTCCTGCGCCTCGCGCGCCGCTTCAGCGGGTTCTTGCCCATTTGCGAGCAACGCGGCGACAGCCGCGCCCAGCGTGTCCGTGATGCCCATTATCCGCTGCTGCGGACGATCCCACATGTCTTGCCGCAATTGACCTTCATCGCTAAACAGCGTGTTCACGAGCCGATGGGTGCCCGTTTGCGTCGACAGCACGTATTCCGCACCCTGCGATAGCAAGTGCGCGATCGCGCCGTCGAGACTTGGCGCTTCCGCGTCGCCGTCGGGTTGCGCGAGCGCGATGAGCGTCGCTTGATCGGCGATGAGGACCGTTGTTTGCGGGGCGAGCAGATCGGCGATCGATTCGCGCAGCTCGTCGGCGGCCAAAACGTGTTCGTCGTCGACGGTGAAGTCGGGCGCGAGGATCAGCGGGATATCGTCGTAATCGGACACAACCTCGGCGATTGCGCTGACGACTTCCGCTCGCGTGGCCGCGCCCACTTTGAACGCGGCAATCGGCATATCTTCGAGCAGCATGCGCGCTTGCGTGGCGACGACGTCGGGGTCGAGCCCCGTCACCTCATCGCAGGTGGCCGAATCGCGGACCGTGTAGCCCGTGAGGACCGATACCCCATGGCAGCCCATGCTGGCGAGCGTGAGCAGGTCGGCCTGTAGGCCGAAGCCGCCTGTGGGGTCGGACAGGCCGAAGGTTAGAACGATCGGAGGGGCGGCGCTTTGCATGGAATAGGGCATCGTTTTTAAGTCGCGAGCGGCGGGCCGGCCGGCCCGCCTGCGCGGTCGGTTCATTATGCGGCCTAATGCGCTTCGATGGCACGGTTGAGTACACGCTTTGCCGATAACCCGGCAATATCGTCCGGCGATACGCGCTTCACGTCGATTCCTAGCCAGGCATCCCTCAAAAACGGTACCATCATGGCTCTTTGATCAACGGATCTTTCAACGCGATACAAGAATGGAATATAAACAGTGGATGTGCCTGATTTGCGGCTGGATCTACGACGAAGAGGCTGGCCTGCCTGAAGAAGGCATTGCCCCGGGTACCCGCTGGGAAGACGTTCCGATCAATTGGACGTGCCCCGAATGCGGTGCGCGCAAGGAAGATTTCGAGATGGTCCAGCTCTGACCTGCGGCCGAGGCGGCCCGAGCTTTTCGGTTCGGGCCGCTTTGCATGCTCCCACGCCATGACAACCGTCGATTTACCGAGCCTCGAGGCCTTGCCCAATCCGCGCGGCGCCGCCGTTCCGGAGGCTGAAGCCGCGTTGGTGGAGGCTCGGCATGCCAGCGAGGCGCAACTGGCGGTCGTCGGTCCGTTGCTGCGGGCTGCGCAGGCATTGCGCCAAGCCGGTTGGCTGGCCTCGCAGCGTTTCGTCGATGCCCTCGTACTCGTTTCGCCCTATGCGAATGACGAATTCGCGCCGCGGTTTCGCTCGGCGCTGACCGATTTCCACGCGGCGCTGACGCGTCGCAATCTAAGAGAGCTGGCCTGTTCGCCCACGCTTTTTGCGCACTATCGCGAACTGAACGCGCAAGTCGCGCGGCATACGCAAGGCTACGTCGTCGCATTCGAGGATCTCGCTTTGGCGGGACGACCGATCGCTCCGGCAACGCTTCGCGCGTCGTCCGCTGCGTCTTTGGGGTTGCTGCGTGCTCGGTACGAGCAAGCGCTGCTGCCCGTGCTCAAGGGACACGAGGATGTAGGCGCGGCGCTCGACGAGCTCGACGCCTGCATGGCCGAGCTCTGCGGCGACGATACCTACGACGTATGGCGTCTGGCGGTCGCATGCGCGCACGCTTTGCGCGTGAACGGTCGCGCGCAAGCCGGCGATCCCGAGGCAAAGCGCTTTTATGCGCGATGCAATCTTTTGCTTGCCGAGCAAGGCCACGGGCTGCCACTGGCGCCGCGTTCCTTCGTCCGTTCGGCGCTCGCATTGTTGTGGCGCGATTACGCGCTATACGGCGCGGCGGCGGAAGATGCCGATGCGGTCGAGATGCTGCATGACTACGGGTTGACGGTCGATTGGCACGTCGCGGCGACGCAGGCGTCCGAGCAAGCTTGGGAACAAAGCGCGGCCGATGCCGAGACGGCGGCGGGTGGCGACACAACGGGTGGCTCGGGCGTTGCGCGCGACCTAGGCGCGCTATCGGTGAATGTCTTCGCGTATGAGGATTTCCTGCAAACGGCCGATGCCGCGATGGCTGCGCTTTCGGTCGGCACCGACGCGGCATTCGCCGCGGCGACACCCGATGCGGCCGCTGCGGAGCACGCCGGACAGGCCGCTTATCGGCTAGGCGCCGCGGCGCAGGCGCTCGGCCTCGGCCATGTTGCATTGCTGGCCGATGCGCTCGGCCTTGCTTGGCGCCGCCATGCATATGCGGCACGCATCGGATCGGCGCAATGGGCACCGGCGCGACGTCCGATGGAGCAAGCCGGCGAAGCGTTGCGCGCGATGCTTTTGCGCGTGGCAGCGGGCTTTGCTCCGCCCGATTCGGCGGTGCCGCTCGCGTTGCTCGTGCAAGCCGTCGAGCGTGCCGCTCCGGCGACCGATACGACCTCGTCGTCCTCCGTCTCTTAAGCATTCACATACTTCGCATCGCCACTCGCTTTGCATTCGCGTGCTAAGGCGCTGCCGGGTAGCCGCGTGCGGCGTGCCGTCGCGGCCGGACTCCTTGTCCGAACGGCTCGAAGGCACGGGACGCGGCGGGCATGCGTGATAGAGTGCGGGAAATATGAGGCAACCGCGGGCGGGCGCGAAGCATGCGCCGTTCACGATCTGTAGCCTGTCTTGCGTGCCGGCGCTCATACGCGGCGTCCAACGTGCACCGTCTTTGCTAAAATTCGAACCATGCCTAAGAGTAACGATCGCATCAACCTGACCAACCAGTTCCTGATCGCCATGCCCAATATGGCGGATCCCACGTTTTCAGGGACGGTGGTCTACCTTTGCGATCACAGCGAACGCGGTGCGCTCGGCCTCGTCATCAACCGGCCGACCGATATCGATCTCGAATCGCTGTTCAGTCGCATCGACCTGAAGCTCGAAATCGAGCCGCTTCTTCACGTCCCCGTCTACTTTGGCGGTCCGGTGCAAACGGAGCGCGGCTTCGTGTTGCACGAACCCGTCGAGGGAAGCGCCTACACGTCGTCGATGGCCGTCACGGGCGGGCTTGAAATGACGACGTCGAAAGACGTGTTGGAAGCCGTCGCGAGCGGGAAGGGTCCTCATCGTTTCTTGCTCACGCTAGGCCATGCGGGCTGGGGCGCGGGGCAATTGGAAGAAGAAATCTCCCGCAATGGATGGCTGACGGTCGAAGCCGATCCGAAGATCGTGTTCGACGTTCCGGCGGACCAACGTTTCGAAGCCGCGCTGGCGCTACTTGGCGTCACGCCGTCGATGCTCTCGGGCGACGCGGGTCACGCATGACACAAGCCGTTGGGCGTGAGGCGACGCTGCTTGCGTTCGACTATGGTGAAAAACGTATCGGCGTGGCGATCGGTAACGCTCTGACGCGACACGCGCGCGCACTCGCCGTCGTACCTAACCGCAATCGCGAGTTTCGCTTCGAAGCCATGGGCAAACTCATCGGCGAATGGAAGCCGGACGCGCTCGTGGTCGGCCTGCCGTGTCATCCCGACGGTACGCCGCACGAAATGACGCAGCTAGCCAAGCGCTTCGGCAATCAGTTGAATGGGCGTTTCAATTTGCCCGTTGCCTGGGTCGACGAGCGCTACAGTTCGGTTGCGGCCGATCTCGATATGCGCGACAGCGGCGTTGCAGCCGACATGCGCGATGCCGAGGCGGCACGCATCATCCTTCAACAGTACCTGGACGGGCTTTCTTGATGAGTCCCATTGATGCCGAAGCGTCTTACGCGACGCTCCTCGCCCAGATTCGCGACGCATACGGCGCATCGTTCGGCGCTGCCGACGGCCCCGTTCTCGCGGGTATTCACAGCGGCGGCGCATGGCTGGTCGAGCGTCTCGCCGCCGATCTGGGCGCCAAGTTTTTCGGGGTCGTGAACGTTGCGCTGCATCGCGACGATTACGCTAAAAAAGGGCTGCATAGCCAAGCGAGCCCGACTTCGCTGCCATTCGACGTCGACGGTCGCCGTATCGTCCTGGTCGACGACGTTTTGCATACGGGGCGGACCGTGCGTGCGGCCGTCAACGAGCTTTACGACTATGGCCGCCCGGCTGCGATCGAGCTTGCCGTGCTCGCCGAGCGTAGCGGCCGCGAGTTGCCGATCGAGGCGCGATTCGTCGGTGCACGTGCCGAGGTGCCTGCCGATATGACGCTTGTACTCGAGCGGGGCGGCGATATGCGATTCACGTTCCGCACCGAAGCGCGTGGCGATTGATCTGCCGCATTTGTTTTTCGGCGAAGCGCAGCGGCCTTCGTGCCCGCACGCGCTACGTCCTCCATGTTTGAATTAGACCGACCATGAACACCGTCACCCCGGGCCGTGCCGATCACGGCGGCGAGTCCGCATCCGCCGAGCGCTTCCGCTACGGCTTCCTCAAGGGCAACCCGCAGCTCACGAAGAACGGCGAGCTCAAGCATTTGCTGACGATCGAAGGGCTCCCGCGCTCGATCGTCACGCATATCCTCGATACCGCCGAGCAGTTCGTGAGCGTGACCGATCGCGAGGTGAAGAAGGTGCCGCTGTTGCGCGGCAAGTCGGTCTTCAACCTCTTTTTCGAAAATTCGACGCGTACGCGCACGACGTTCGAGATCGCGGCGACGCGCTTGTCGGCCGACGTGCTCAATCTGAACATCAATGCGTCCTCGACGAGCAAGGGCGAATCGCTGCTCGATACGATCAATAACTTGTCGGCCATGCACGCCGACATGTTCGTCGTGCGTCACGCATCGAGCGGCGCGCCGTACCTCATCGCCGAGCATTGCGCGCCGCACGTGCACGTGATCAACGCGGGCGACGGGCGTCATGCGCACCCGACGCAGGGTCTGCTCGACATGTACACGATTCGCCATTACAAGCGCGATTTCACGAATCTGCGCGTGGCGATCGTCGGCGATATCTTGCACTCGCGCGTGGCGCGTTCCGACATCCACGCGTTGACGACGCTCGGCGTGCCGGAAGTGCGTGCCATCGGCCCGCGCACGCTGTTGCCGGGCGGGTTGGAAGAGCTTGGCGTGCGCGTTTATCACAACCTCGACGAAGGGCTGAAAGACGTCGACGTCGTGATCATGCTGCGTCTTCAAAACGAGCGTATGAGCGGTGCGTTGCTCCCATCGGCGCAAGAGTACTTCAAGAGTTGGGGGCTGACGCCCGAGCGGCTGGCGCGTGCCAAGCCCGATGCGATCGTCATGCATCCGGGCCCGATGAACCGCGGCGTGGAAATCGATTCGCAAGTGGCCGACGGCCCGCAATCGGTGATTCTCAATCAAGTGACGTTCGGGATCGCGGTGCGCATGGCCGTGATGAGCATCGTCGCCGGCAACAACGACTGAACGGGCAGTGTCGCGACGCCAAGCGGCGGCGACGTCAAAGAGAACAAAGGCAGCGCATGAAGATTCATATCCAAGGCGGCACGGTGATCGACCCGCAAGCGGGCACCGAGCAACGGGCGGACGTTTTCGTTGCCGAGGGCAAGATCGCCGCGATCGGCGCGGCGCCCGCCGATTTCAAGGCGGACAAAACGATCGACGCGAACGGGCTTTGCGTGGCGCCGGGGTTCGTCGACTTGTCGGCGCGGCTGCGCGAACCGGGTTACGAGCACAAAGCAACGCTCGATTCCGAAATGGCTGCGGCGATGGCGGGCGGCGTGACGACGCTTGCATGCCCGCCCGATACGGATCCGGTGCTCGACGAGCCCGGCCTCGTCGAGATGCTTAAGTTTCGCGCAAGCAAGCTCAATCGCGCGAACGTGCACCCGTTGGGCGCGTTGACGGTCGGCCTGAAGGGATCGGTCATCACCGAAATGGTCGGGCTGACGGAGGCCGGTTGCGTCGGCTTCACGCAGGCCGATTCGCCGATCGTCGATACGCAAGTGCAACTGCGCGCGCTTCAATACGCGAGCACGCACGGCTATACCGTATGGTTGCGTCCGCAAGACGCGTATCTCGCCAAGGGTGGGGTGGCCGCCAGCGGTGCCGTCGCGTCGCGCCTGGGCTTATCCGGTGTCTCCGTCGCGGCGGAGACGATCGCGTTGCACACGATTTTCGAATTGATCCGCTCGACGGGTGCGCGCGTGCACTTGTCGCATTTGTCTTCGGCGGCAGGCGTGGCGCTCGTGCGCGAGGCGAAGGCCGAGGGCTTGCCGGTGTCGTGCGATGTCACCGCGAACCACATTCATCTGATCGACGTCGATATCGGCTACTTCGATTCGCAATTCCGTCTCGATCCGCCGCTGCGGACGCAGCGCGATCGCGAAGCGATTCGGGCGGGGCTCGCCGACGGCACGATCGACGCGATATGTTCGGCGCACACCCCCGTGGACGACGACGAAAAATTGTTGCCGTTCGCCGAGGCCACGCCCGGTGCGACGGGGCTCGAACTGCTGCTCTCGCTGACGATCAAGTGGGCCGACGAAGCGAAGCTGCCGCTCGCTCGGGCACTTGGGCGGATCACCTGCGAGCCCGCGAAGGTGCTGAAATTGCCCGTGGGTACGTTGCAACCGGGGACTGCGGCCGATGTCTGCGTGTTCGACCGCAATGCCTATTGGCGCGTGGAGCCGCGCGCGCTCAAGAGCCAAGGGCACAACACGCCGTTCCTCGGCTATGAACTGCCGGCGCGTGTGCGCGCGACGATCGTCGCAGGGCACGTGGCCTACGAGCAGGCATAGCGCCAGGGTGCGCGATACGTCCGTCGAACGAACTATGAACCGCCCATCGCGATGAAACTTGCTCTAGCCAAATGTCGGCTCGTTTTGCATCTGCTGCGAGGGATGTGGATCGTCGCAGTCCGTTTCCCGAGTATGTCCGATGCGAGCAAGCTCGAGATCAATCGCGCTTGGTCGCTCAAGATGCTCCGGCTCGCCGGTATGCGTCTTGTCGTGCACCATGACGAACGGCGCATCGACCACGGCGCGCTCGTCGTGGGCAATCACATTTCTTGGCTCGATATCTACGTCGTCAACGCGTGGCGGCCGACACCGTTCGTGTCCAAGGCCGAGGTGCGCGGATGGCCGGTCGTCGGCTGGCTCGCGCATCGGTTGGGAACGATCTTCATCCATCGCGAGAAGCGTCGCGACGCGCACCGCACGATGCATGAAATCGTCGAACGCATTTCGTCGGGCGGGGTGGTTTGCGTGTTCCCGGAGGGGACGACCTCGGATGGGCTCGGGCTGCTGCCGTTTCACGCGAACCTGTTTCAAGCAGCGGTGTCGGCGCAGTGTATCGTGCAGCCGATTTGCATCCTGTATGAAGATCGCGATGGGCGCCAGTCGACGGTGCCGGCTTATATCGACGACTTGTCGCTCGTGCAGTCGCTGAATGCCGTGTTGCGCGGCGGGCGGTTTACGGCGCATTTGCACGTGGGCGCGCCGATCGATCCAATGACGGATCGGCGGGCGCTATCGGCTGCGGCGCGCGATGCGGTGGGGGCTGGGTTGGCGCAATTGCAAGCGCAAGTGGCGCGGCCGCTCGATGTCGCGGGCCCCGTACCCACGGCAACCGCCGACGGTTGCGAGAGCGGCGACGATCCTGCGATCGAAGGTGCGCTTACGCCGCGTCAATGAAACGTTGCGTGGCCGTTCACAGGCCACGCTGGCCGCGATCCGAGCGCGGGTTCAGTCGCCGCGTCCCGCGCCCGAGCATTCGCCGCACTCGACCTGGATGACGGTGCGCTGCCGAGGGTCGGCGGCGAGCCGGACGGCGGAGAGCCGATTGCCCCATACGCAACCAGAATCCAGGGCGATCAGATTGTCGCGCAGCATGAGCCCAAGCGCCGCCCAATGCCCGAATACGACCGTGAGATCCCGAGTGCGGCGCTCAGGCACGTCGAACCAGGGAAGATAATTTTCCGGCGCGGAAGCGGGCCCGCCGTTCGACGCGAATTCCATCGACCCGTCGGGCGTGCAAAAGCGAATCCGCGTGAGCGCGTTGAAGGCGACGCGCATTCGATCCTTGCGTTTGAGATCGGGCGTCCAGCGGCGCGGTTCGTTGCCGTAGAGCTCCCCCAGGGTTTCCTTCCAATCGGCGGCGCGCAACGCGCGTTGCAGTTCATCGGCCAATTCCAGCGTCAACGTCAGGTCCCATTGGGGCAGTACGCCCGCATGGACCATCAGCATGCCGTTTTCATAATGGGCGAACGGACGGTGGCGGAGCCATTCGAGCAGCGCGCGCGCGTCGGGCGCCGCGAGGATGTCGGCGATCGTGTCGCTGTCCTTCATCTTGCGGATACCGGCGTGAACCGCGAGCAAATGCAGGTCGTGGTTACCGAGCACGGCATGTGCACGGGTTCCGAAACCGATCACCTCGCGCAACGTGGCGAGCGAATCGGGGCCGCGATTGATGAGGTCGCCGGCAAACCATAGCGGCGTTTCGGGCGTTGGAGGCAGCGTGTCGAGCAGCCGCCGCAGCGGGGCATGGCAGCCTTGGAGGTCGCCGAAGGCGAAGGGAGTGCGAGAGACGTGATCGTTCATCGAAGTCGGGGACGAAGGCAAGCGGTAAAGCTGGCCGAATAGCGCTGGCGGCGCCGTATAATTGGCGGCATCGAAGCGGCCGCATGGCGATTGCTTCTTGGACGGCGACGGGTAGCGCGGCTTGCGGTAGCTGCCGCAAACGGCGGGCTTGTCGGTCGCGGTCCGGCTCGTTTTTAGGCCACGCTTATCCTATAGGAACTTCATGATTCTCGTAACGGGCGGTGCCGGGTTCATCGGCGCAAATTTCGTGCTCGATTGGCTGCGCGGCGCAGACGAAGCCGTGTTGAACGTCGATAAGCTCACCTATGCGGGCAATCTGCGCACGCTCGAGTCGCTCCAAGCGGATCCAAGGCACGTCTTCGCGCGCGTGGATATCTGCGATGCGGCGGCGCTCGACACGTTGTTCTCGAAGCATCGTCCCCGCGCGGTCGTGCACTTCGCGGCCGAGAGTCACGTCGACCGTTCGATTCACGGGCCGGCGGATTTCGTCCAGACGAACGTCGTGGGCACCTTCGTGCTGCTCGAGGCCGCACGCCGCTACTGGGCGTCGCTCGACGGCGAGGCAAGCGAGGCGTTCCGCTTCCTGCACGTCTCGACCGACGAAGTCTTCGGATCGCTCTCGCCGACGGATCCGCAGTTTTCCGAAACCACGCCGTATGCGCCGAACAGTCCCTATTCCGCGACGAAAGCGGGCTCGGACCATCTCGTGCGCGCCTATTTCCATACGTACGGGCTACCGACGCTTACGACGAACTGCTCCAACAACTACGGCCCGTATCAGTTTCCGGAGAAGCTGATTCCGCTCATGATCGCCAACGCGCTGGCGGGCAAAGCACTGCCCGTGTACGGCGATGGCCGCAACGTGCGCGATTGGCTCTATGTGAGCGACCATTGCAGCGCGATTCGCGAAGTGTTGGCGCGCGGCGAGCCCGGGCAGACGTACAACATCGGCGGCTGGAACGAGAAGGCGAACATCGAGGTGGTGGAAACGCTCTGCGATTTGCTCGACGCTGCCAGCCCGAAGGCGCAAGGCTCGTATCGCGACCAAATCGCGTTCGTCAAGGATCGTCCCGGCCACGACCGGCGCTATGCTATCGACGCACGCAAGCTCGAGCGCGAGCTCCAATGGAAACCCGCGGAAACGTTCGAGACCGGGCTTGCGAAAACCGTGCGCTGGTATCTCGACAACCAAGCGTGGGTAGACGAGGTCGCCTCGGGCGAGTATCGCAAGTGGGTGGAAACCAACTACACGAAGCGCGTGTGAGGAGAGCGCCCCATGTCGCGTAAAGGCATCATTCTGGCCGGAGGCTCCGGCACTCGGCTTTATCCGATCACCAATGTCGTGTCGAAGCAGTTGCTGCCCGTCTACGACAAGCCGATGATCTACTATCCGCTGTCGACGTTGATGCTCGCGGGCATCCGCGATGTGCTCATCATCTCCACGCCGCAAGATACGCCGCGTTTTGCGGCGATGCTGGGCGACGGCAGTCATTGGGGCATGAATCTCGAGTACGCCGTGCAGCCATCGCCCGATGGGCTCGCGCAAGCATTCATCATCGGCCGCGACTTCATCGGCGGCGATCCGTCGGCGCTTATCTTGGGCGACAACATCTTCTACGGACACGATCTTGCCGGGCAGCTCGACCGAGCGAATGCGCGCGAGTCGGGTGCGACCGTGTTCGCCTATCACGTCAACGATCCCGAGCGATACGGCGTGGTCGAATTCGACAAGCGCTTCGCAGCCTTGTCGATCGAAGAGAAGCCGCTCAAGCCGCGCTCGAACTATGCCGTAACGGGGTTGTATTTCTACGATGAGCGAGTGTGCGACATTGCTTGCGACATCAAGCCCTCTGCGCGCGGCGAACTCGAAATCACCGACGTCAATTCCCGATACCTGACCGACGGGGCGCTGAACGTCGAAATCATGGGGCGCGGCTACGCGTGGCTCGATACCGGCACGCACGATTCGCTGATCGAGGCCGCGTCGTTCATCGCGACGCTGCAAAAGCGCCAGGGGCTCGTCGTGGCATGTCCGGAAGAGATCGCTTTCCGGCGCGGATGGGTGAGCGCGGAGCAGCTCGAGAAACTGGCGGCGCCGCTATCGAAGAATGCGTATGGACAATATCTTCGCAATCTCCTGACGGATCCTATCGCGTGAACATATCAGTTATCGACACGTCGTTGCCCGACGTAAAGCTCATCGAGCCGAGGGTGTTCGAGGACGCCCGCGGCTTTTTCTTCGAAAGCTTCAACGCGCGCTCGTTCGAGCAGGCCATCGATCCGAACGTGCGCTTCGTTCAAGACAATCATTCGTTTTCGCGCAAGGGCGTGCTGCGCGGCATGCACTATCAGATCGAGCACGCCCAGGGCAAGCTTGTGCGCGTGGTCAGCGGCGAAGTGTTCGACGTCGCAGTCGATATGCGCCGAGGCTCGCCGACGTTCGGGAAGTGGGCGGGCGCGCGCTTGTCGGCTGAAAACAAGCTGCAAATGTGGGTGCCACCCGGTTTCGCGCACGGTTTTTACGTGATCTCCGACGGCGCCGAATTTCTTTACAAGACGACCGACTATTGGTTTCCTCAGCACGAGCGCACGTTGCTGTGGAACGATCCGGTGCTCGGTATCGATTGGCCGCTCGAGGGTGCCCCTCAAGTGGCAGCGAAAGACGAGGCAGGGTGCCGCCTGGCCGATGCCGAGGTGTACGCATGAGGATCATGGTGACGGGTGCGAAGGGGCAGGTGGGCTGGGAGCTCACGCGGTCCCTCGCGGCGCTCGGCGAAGTGTTGCCGCATGACCGAGCGCGCGCGGACTTGTCGCAGCCGCACACGCTAAAAGCCGTCGTGGCGGCGGCTAAACCGGATGTGCTCGTCAACGCTGCCGCTTATACGGCGGTCGATAAGGCCGAAGAGGACGAGGCCGGCGCGCGGGCGGTCAATGCCGAGGCCGTCGGTGTCTTGGCCGAAGCTGCCCGCGAGGCGGGCGCACTGTTCGTGCACTACTCCACTGATTACGTTTTCGACGGCACGAAGCCGCGCCCCTACCTCGAGACCGACGCGCCGAACCCGCTCGGCGTCTACGGCGCCACCAAGCTCGAAGGCGAGCGAGCGGTTGCCGCGGCGGGCGGCGACTGGCTTGTTTTCCGGACGTCTTGGGTCTATGGGCCGAGAGGGCGCAACTTTCTACGCACGATGCTCAGACTGGCGGCGCAGCGCGAAACGCTGAACGTGGTATCGGACCAAACGGGTGCGCCGACAAGCGCTCGGGCGATCGCGCAATGGAGCGCCCATGCCATACGTCAAGCGATGGCCGAACGCGCAAGCTCGACATTCGAGCAGGGCTTATTTCATTTGACCGCCGAAGGTAGCACGAGCTGGCATGGATTCGCGTCCCGGATCGTCGAAGCGGCGCGGCGAGCGCTGGGCGACGAGGCGATCCGCGCGCGCTCGGTCGAGCCGATTGCCACGGCGCAGTATCCGACGCCGGCGCGCCGCCCCGCCAATTCGGTGCTCGACAACACCGCCTTCGAGCGGCGTTTCGGCTTGTGGCGTCAGCCCTGGGACGCGGCGATGGAAGATATCTTGGACGACGTTTTCGAGCGAATGCGCGACCCCGGCTAGCGATGGGGCGGATTTCACATCGTGGTGGCGGGGTGCGGGCGATGTGCTACCATGTTGGCCGGTCGCGAACGGGTTTCGGTGGGGGCCGCATTTGCCGAATTCGATTCTCGTTGGCCGCCGCACAAGCGAAAAAAGCTATGTGTACGCCCGCTGTAAGGGCGTGAAAGCAGGTTCGAAGAATACAGGAAAATTCAGGAGAAATGGGGCCTGGTTCTGTCTCGGGAGCGTCGGGTGCAAATAAACATCGTTTGCCCGCACCGTAGGCATTACGGGACCCATCAGTTGTCGGCGCAACTTAGATCATTCGCTCGCAAGTCGTCTTGCAGCTTCTTCAGCCGACTCATCCTTATCGTTGATTTGCCGCGGATCGATTGGCCGCGCGCATGTGATTTTGCGTCATTTACCTAATTATCTGAAGACTGGTTTGGTGGAGTTGTCGATGAATCTAGAGGATGTCAAGCTTGCCATTATCGGCCTTGGGTACGTGGGTCTGCCGTTGGCCGTCGAATTCGGCAAGCAGCGCCCCGTCGTGGGCTTCGATATCAACGCGAAGCGGATTGCCGATCTGCGTGAAGGTCACGATTTCACGCTCGAGACGACATCCGAGGAACTGGCCGATGCGCGTCACCTCGTGTACACGACCGACAAGCAAGATCTGAAGGCGTGCAACTTCTACATCGTTACGGTGCCGACGCCGATCGACGAGCATAAGCAACCCGATCTCACGCCGCTGATCAAGGCGAGCGAGACCGTCGGCAGCGTGCTGAAGAAGGGCGATATCGTCGTGTACGAATCGACGGTCTACCCCGGCTGTACCGAAGAAGACTGCGTGCCTGTGCTGGAGCGCGTATCCGGCCTGAAATTCAATGTGGATTTCTATTGCGGCTACAGCTCGGAGCGTATCAACCCGGGCGACAAGGTGCACCGCGTGACGACGATCAAGAAGGTGACCTCGGGCTCGACGCCCGAAGTCGCCGATATCGTCGATCAGGTCTACAACCTGATCGTGACGGTGGGTACGCACCGCGCAGGCAGCATCAAAGTGGCCGAAGCGGCGAAGGTCATCGAAAACACGCAGCGCGACGTGAATATCGCGCTGATCAACGAACTCGCGCTGATCTTCAACCGGATGGGCATCGACACGGAAGAAGTGCTCAAGGCCGCCGGCAGCAAGTGGAACTTCCTGCCGTTCCGTCCGGGTCTGGTGGGCGGGCACTGCATCGGCGTCGATCCGTACTACCTGACGCACAAGGCGCAGTCGATCGGCTATCACCCCGAGATCATCCTCGCCGGCCGTCGCTTGAACGACAGCATGGGCCGGTACGTCGTGAGCCAACTGATGAAGGCGCTCTCGCACCGCCGCATTCACGCGAACGGCGCACGCATTCTCGTAATGGGGCTGACGTTCAAGGAAAACTGCCCGGATCTGCGCAACACGCGCGTCGTCGATATCGTCAAGGAACTCGGCGAGTTCAACTGCACGGTCGACGTCTACGATCCGTGGGCCGATACCGCCGAAGCCGAGCACGAGTACGGGCTCAAGCTGACGACGGACCCGCAGCAAGGCGCTTACGACGGGATCATTCTCGCCGTTTCGCACGATCAATTCCGCGAAATGGGCAAGGATATTCGCAAGTTCGGCAAGGCCGAGCATGTCCTGTACGACCTCAAGTACGTCCTTGACGCAGCAGACTCGGATCTGCGCCTGTAACCCTGCGCCTGTACACGATGAACGCATACGAAGCTTTGAAGGCGTCGCTCACCGAGCGGCGCGGAACCTGGTTGGTGACCGGCTGCGCGGGTTTTGTCGGCAGCAATTTGCTCGAAACGCTGTTGCGCCTCGGGCAACGCGTGGTGGGCCTCGACAATTTCGCGACCGGGCATCAGCGCAACCTCGACGAAGTTCAGGCACTTGTTGCGCCCGAGCAATGGGCCAACTTCACCTTCATTCGCGGCGACATCCAAAACCTGGATGACTGCCGTCGCGCGATGACGTGGGCGTCCGCGGGCGAAGAGCACGGCGTCGACTATGTGCTGCATCAGGCGGCGCTCGGTTCGGTGCCGCGCAGCATCGAGGATCCGATTCGCACGAATGCGAACAACATCGACGGCTTCTTGAACATGCTCGTCGCCTCGCGCGATGCTAAGGTCAAGCGCTTCGTCTACGCGGCAAGCAGCTCGACCTACGGCGATCACCCGGGGTTGCCGAAGGTGGAAGACCGCATCGGCAAGCCGCTGTCGCCGTACGCCGTGACCAAGCTCGTGAACGAGCTGTATGCGGACGTGTTCGGCCGGGTCTACGGCCTCCAGTCGGTCGGTTTGCGTTACTTCAACATCGTGGGGCGCCGGCAGGATCCGAACGGCCCGTACGCGGCCGTCATTCCTCGATGGATCTCGGCGTTGCTCAAGAACGAGCCGGTCTTCATCAACGGCGACGGCGAAACGAGCCGCGATTTCTGCTACATCGACAACGCCGTGCAAGCGAACTTGCTCGCGGCGACGACGGAAAACCCGGAGGCGGTCAACCAGGTTTATAACGTCGCCGTCGGCGATCGCACGACGCTCAATGAGCTGTTCGAGATGATCGTCGCCAATCTTGCCGACTACGGCTGCCCCACGACGACCAAGGTCCAGTACCGCGATTTCCGCGCGGGCGACGTGCGTCACTCGATGGCGGACATCGGCAAAGCGGCCACGCTGCTCGGCTACGACCCCTCGCACCGCATCGGCGAAGGGCTGAAAGAGGCAATCGGCTGGTATGTCGCCAGTCTGGGTGCAAAGCGCAGCGACGCCTAACCGGCGTCGCCCTCGCGGAGCAACCGGGGAAGCGAATGCTCAGTAATGTACGTATGGTGACGTTGATCACCATACTTGCCCAAATCGCCGCCTTCGTTAGAACCGCCATCATGGCGGATATCTTTGGGGCCTCGAGTGTCGTCGACGCCTACAACCTCGCGCTCGTCGTCCCGGTGATGATCGCCGGGATCGTCGGCGGCTGGTTGCAGTCGGGTTTCGTCGGCCGTTATATGGAACGGCTTACGCAGTCGGCCGAAGCCGCCACGCGATTTCGTACCGCCGTGTGGCAGTTGGTCCTGCTGATCGGCGCATCCCTTGCCGCAGTGCTGGTCGTCTCGCGCGGGCTCGTGGCCGGGACGCTGGTTCCGGCGAGCACGGCCACGACGCTGCACCTGACGCAAGCGGCCATGGTCATCGCAGCGTGGTCCCTGCCGCTCACGATCGTTTCCGATTACATGGGGCTCGTTCTCAACTGTCATGGTCGCTTCGGCGCCGCGGCGGCTGCACCGGTGCTCAACGCGATCGTTTCGGCCGCCGCGCTCTGGGTGTGGCCCACGCGCGATCTCGATGCGCTCGTCATTTCGCTGCTCCTCGGCGGCGCGGTGCAATTCGGCGCGCTGCTCGTCGCGATGCGCCGGGCCCGGCTCGGGTTCGCCTGGGAGGCGCTGCATTTCACCGACGACGTGAAAGCGACGCTCAAGCTCGCGTTACCCATCATGCCTGCCGTGGTGTTCTCGAACGGCACCACGATGATCATTCAGATGACGTGCGCACGGCTCGGAGAAGGGGCCGTCGCGCTTTACGGCTATGCTTCGCGTCTGCACGGTGCCGCGACTCAAGTGCTGATCATCGGACTTAGCACGGTACTGCTGCCGCGCTTCGCCGCGCTGCTGGCCCGCAACGAGAGCGATGAGATCGTCCGTCTGCTGTGGAGAATCGGCCGCGCCTCGTTGATGGTTTGCGTCTTCGTCGCCGCGGGAGTCTGGCTGCTCGGTACGCCCGTCGTGTTGACGCTGCTCGGCCGCGGGCACTTCGATCACGCGCTAGGCGAGCGCGTCGGGCAAGCGTGGTTGCTGCTGACGCTGTCGCTGTTTCCGTTTGGCCTCGCGACGTTTTTCGCGAAGCTGTATCAAGCGAAGCTGCGCCCGCAACTGTTGTCGATGTCATCCCTGGTCGCGCTGATCGCGACGAGCGTCTTCTGCTTGATCGGCTATCGCACGTCGGGACTCTCGGCCGTATTGCTGGCGCCGCTCGGCACGCAAGTGTGCGTCCTCGTGTTCTTCCTGTTTTGCTTTAGGCGCGAATTCGGCCAGGGGGGACTCTTTCCCCGCCGAGTCGAGTCGATCGTGCGTTGCGCGCTGTGGACGCTGCCGTCGGTGGCGGCCGACCTCGCGCTTCAGCACGTTCTGCCGTCCGCCAATTCGACGCTCGCGGTGTTGCTGCGCGGCGTAGTTTTCACCGTCTTGTTCGTGGCCAGCGCAAAGCTCGGCGGCGGCGCGAGATGGGTGCTCAATACCGATCCGGCATGTCAAAGCCGCACGTAATGCTGCTGGTGTCGAGCCTCGGCGGCGGGGGCGCCGAGCGCGTCATCTCCGAGCTCGCGTCGTTCCTTTGCGACGGCGGCCACCGGGTCACGCTCACGACGCTCGAAGGCGACGGCGAAGACTTCTACGGCCTCGATCCTCGTGTGCAACGCGTGCGCGCGAACATCATGTGGAATTCGGCCTCGGCCGTCCAAAGGATCGTCAATACGTTCCGGCGTTTGTCGATCATTCGCCGCGCGGTGCGAGCGGCGAATCCGGGCGTCGTCGTCAGCTTCATCGACATGACCAACATTCGCGTGCTCGCCGCGCTGATCGGGACGTCCATTCCGGTCGTCGTATCCGAGCGCACCGATCCGCGCCACCATCGCATCGGACGCGCATGGGAACGGTTGCGCCGATGGAGCTATCCGCTCGCGGCGCGCGTCGTCGTGCAAACGGACGGGGTTTGCGAATGGGCGAAGCGTGCGATGCCGCGCGCGAAGATCGACGTCATTCCCAATGCCGTGAGAGCGTTTGCATCGGCTGACGCGACGCGCCCGGCGCAGATGCCGCAGGGGCCCGTCGTCGTTGCGATGGGGCGATTGAGCGACGAAAAAGGATTCGACCTGCTGCTCGAGGCTTTCGCGCAAGCCGAGTTGGCCCGCGACGGCTGGACGCTCGTGATTCTTGGCGAGGGCCCCAAACGCGCGGCGTTGACCGAGCAGGCTCGTGCGCTCGGCCTTGCATCGCAGGTGCTTTTGCCGGGCCGCACGCGCGAGCCGGACGCATGGTTGCGTCATGCCGACATCTTCGCGTTGTCCTCGCGCTACGAGGGCTTTCCGAACGTGCTGATCGAGGCGATGCAGTGCGGTGCGGCGAGCGTCGCGTTCGCCTGCGACAGCGGACCGTCCGCGATCGTTCGTGACGGGGTCGACGGGCTGCTCGTGCCCGACAAGGATGTTGCCGCGCTTGCGCTGGCATTGCGGCGTTTGGCTGCCGATGCACCGTTGCGCGTGCGCTTGGGCGCTGCGGCATGCGGCGTGGTCGAACGTTTTTCGCGTGAAGCGGTGTATCGCCAATGGCAGACGCTTTGCGAAGATGTCGCGGCTCGGCGCGAGCCGTCCCGTTTGCCCGGCTAGGAGCCGGTTCGCATTCTTTTCTTATGAACAAAGACAGCAAAGCGCAACGGATCACTTTCGTTATCGGTTCGATGGCCGTAGGCGGCGCGGAGACGCAGATGGCCTTGCTGGCGACCGAACTCGTGCGACGAGGATGGGACGTCTCCCTCTACGCCCTCGAAGACGGGGACCTGCGTTCGCGCTTCGAATCGGGCGGCGTGCGCGTGCTGCTGGGCGGCTACGATTCGTCGGCGCGCGGGCGGGCACGCAAGATCGCGCTGATCGCGCGCGCCCAATGGCGCCTTTTCACGCTATTGCTCCGCCAGCGGCCGCATGTGGTTCACGCATTCTTGCCGCTCACGAATTTGATGGGCGCCGTCGCGGGCAAGCTCGCGCGAATTCGTGTCGTCGTCACGTCGCGGCGCGCGTTAGGCTTGCACCAGGATCGCCATCCGTGGTGGCCCTGGTTCGATCGAATGGCGAATGCCTGCTCGACGATCGTGACCGTGAATTCGGCCGCGGTGGGCGACGATACCGTCGCACGCGACGGCATTGCCCGCGAGAAGCTCGCACTGATTTACAACGGCTTGCAGTTTTCGGTACCGGACGATATCGTCGGGCTGCGCCATCGATTGCGCGAGCAACTGTCGCTTGCGGCAGACGATATCGCGCTTGTTTGTGTCGCCAATCTGATTCCCTATAAGGGGCACGCTGAACTCATCGAGGCATTTGCCAAGTTGCGAGGCGACGGCGCCAATGTGACGTTGTGTCTCGTCGGCGACGATCGCGGCATCGGCGCGTCATTGGCGGCGCAAGCGCAGGCGCTCGGCGTGACGCAATGGGTCAAATTCTTGGGCCGGCGTTCGGATGTAAAGACACTGTTGTACGCGATGGATATCGGCGTCATGGCGTCCCATGAGGAGGGTTTTTCCAATGCGCTCCTCGAGAAGCTCGCGTCCGGTTTGCCGGTTGTCGCCACTTCGGTCGGCGGCAATCCCGAAGCGCTCGAAGGCATGCCCGACTGCTTGCTCGTCGAGTCGAAGAATTCGGGATCGCTGCTGGACGGATTGCGTCGCGCAGTGGAGCAATTGCCCGAAAGCGCGCAGCGCCGCGACGTTCGCTCGCGTATCGTTATCGATCGTTATTCCGTCGATGCGACGGTGAGTCAGCACGAAAAAATATATCGACTAAAACTCGGGGGTTGAAAGGAGCACGCTGCGGTGATGCTGACAACCTATCTACAAGGTTCATATGTTGTTCTGGTCGCGCTAACCGTAATGTTTTTTCTCCGACGTAAGCGATTCGATGCGCTTTTCGTCGGAGGCGTGGCCACGGTTATCTATTTCATGCCGGGTCTGTTCGGTTCGATCCAATTTCCCTATGGCGGGGAGGCGGGCTTTTACGTGTCGCCGGTCGTGCCGGGCACCTATGCGGTGATGTTCATGGTCCTAGCGACGCTACTCGCGGTCACGTATGGCTATGATCGACTGAGCGGCAACTTGCGCGGCGAAATCGCCGTGCCCGATCGGTGGGTGCCCGAAGTGCTCGGCGCGATCATGGTGCTCGGCGCGGCGATGTCGATCGCCACGATCGGTAAAGGGTATTTGTGCGTAGAGAAGGCCGATATGCTGGCCCGGATCAATTCCTGGTACTACGTCGCTTCGTATTCGGCGCCGTTGGCGTTCGTCAGTGCGTTGGCCGCGCGCAAATGGTGGCTCGTGGCCGCGGCCGTCGCCGTGCTGCTGTGCGACTTGTTCATCGGCTTTCGCGGCGCCACCGCGGTCGCGCTGATCGGCGCTTGCTTGACGTATGGACATGCCCTGTTCGGCCCGTGGAAGTCGCGCATCGCGTATGTCGCGGCGGTGGTCGTCGTGGCGGCCGGTCTGTTCGTGGTCAAGCAGCTCGCATGGAATATTAAATACACGGTGTCGGTCGATTGCCCGCCCTTGCCGGTTGCATCGAGCACGGCGTTTAGCGGCCGCTTCTCGGCCGAGCAGGCGCGAGAAGCGGAGCAGGCGTTGGCGGCCGCGCCGACCGAGCTCCATTTGGAGAACATGGCTCATACGGCGAATCTGCTTCGGAACGAGAACGTGTACCTCGATGCGCTTCGCTACTCCGAACCGATGGTGATCGGAGCCATTCTCAACGAAACCGTGCGGCGCGGTTTTACGATTCCGTTGAGCGATGTGGCGAAGCAGGCGCTCAGCGGCATACCCGGTGGCAAGTCCGTTTTCGGGATCGACGTGTCCGACGTGCCGTTGTTCAGCACGCGTTTCCGGCCCGTGCTATTTCCGCACGTGACGTTCGGGATGGCTAGCAACCCGTGGGCGCAGGCGTTTGCGGCCGGCGGTTTTCCGTTGGTTTTCGTGTTCGCGTTAGTTTATGCTTCTTGCCTTGCCGGCTTTGCCGCCATGGGCCGAGCCACGCCTGTCGTGACGCGTGCGCTGGTGGCCGTCGCGGTGGGGTGGTGGGGGTTTTATGTACATAGAAACGACGTGCTCATCCAAGTGGGCATCATGAAAATGACGATTTACATTGCCGTGCTGGCGATGTTGGTCGGTGCCGCGATAGGCGGCGCAGCAAAATTCAAGCAAATCGTGCTGGGACATCATTAAATGTGCGGATTCGTAGGACTTCTGAATTGGGACGGGTTGTCGGGCGAGGCTGACGGCCATGCCAGGGCGATGGCGGACGCGATCGCGCACCGTGGCCCCGACGACGAAGGGTTTTGGCGCGATCCGAACGGCTGCGTCATATTCGGCCACCGCCGGCTGGCTATCGTCGATCTATCGGCCGCCGGTCATCAGCCGATGGATTCGCGCTCGGGCCGCTGGACGATCGCCTTCAACGGCGAAATCTATAACCATGAATCGCTGCGCGCAGAGCTCGAGCGCGGCGGCTGGGCGCTCGGGTGGCGCGGCCACTCCGATACCGAGGTGATGCTGGCCGCGTTCGAGGTATGGGGCGTCGAAGGTGCGCTGCAAAAATGCGTCGGCATGTTCGCGTTCGCCTTATGGGACCGCGAGACGAAAACGTTGACGCTCGGCCGCGATCGCCTTGGCGAAAAGCCGCTTTACTACGGATGGCTACGCAATACGCTCGTGTTCGGCTCCGAGCTTGCCTCGTTCTACTGCCATCCGGACTGGCATGGCGAGATCGATCGTGGCGCACTGGCGCTATTGATGCGGCACAACTACATTCCGGCGCCTTATTCCGTTTTCAAAGGCGTGTCCAAGTTGCCGCCCGCTACGGTGGCGCGCTTTTCGAAGCGCGGCAAGGAGCCGGAGATCCGCGAGTACTGGAGTTTGCGCGAAGTGGCGGAAAACGCGGCGCGCGCGCCGTTTGCCGGGACGCCTGAGCAAGCGGTCGACGAGGTCGAGCGCCTGCTGCGTCAAGCGCTCCAAGGTCAAATGATGGCCGATGTGCCGCTCGGTGCATTCCTGTCCGGCGGTATCGATTCGTCGACGGTTGTCGCCGTCATGCAATCGTTGAGCAAGCAACCGGTGCGCACGTTCTCGATCGGCTTCGATGTGCCCGGTTATAACGAGGCCGAGCATGCGAAGGCCGTTGCCAAGCACCTGGGCACGTCGCATACGGAACTCTATGTGACGTCGCGGGAGGCACTCGACGTCGTGCCGAAGTTGCCGTCGATCTATAGCGAGCCGTTCTCCGATTCGTCGCAGATCCCGACCTACCTCGTCTCGAAGCTGGCGCGCGAGCACGTTACCGTATCGCTGTCCGGTGACGGCGGCGACGAACTGTTTTCGGGGTATTCGCGTTATGCGGTATCCGAAGCGCTGTGGGGCCGCATTTCGCTGCTGCCGGCGTCGATGCGCGCCGCCTTCGCGGCGGGCATTCGAGCGGTTCGCCCATCCGTATGGAACGGCGCCCTCGCGTTGCCGCTGCGTGCCATGCCGGCGCGCTATCAATTCAAGAACCCCGGCGACAAGCTGCACAAGTTTGCCGACCTGCTCGGGTTGAAGACGCACGACGACGTCTATCGCCGGCTCGTGTCCCATTGGCAAGCGCCCGAAACGCTTATTCCCGGCGCGAAGGAGCCGCCGACGTGGCTCACGCGACGCGATGGGGTGCCTAGCTCGATGACCGACGTCGTTCGCCGCATGATGTTCCTCGATTCGGTCAGCTATCTGCCGGACGATATCCTCGTCAAGGTCGATCGCGCATCGATGGCCGTGAGCCTCGAATCGCGGGTGCCGATGCTCGATCATCGAATCGTCGAGTTCGCGTCGACGCTGCCGATGTCGATTCTGCGCCATGAAGGTGTTGCGAAGTGGCCGCTGCGCCAAGTGCTCTATCGCTACGTACCAAAGGAATTGATCGATCGCCCGAAGATGGGCTTCGGCGTGCCGCTGGACGCGTGGTTGCGCGGGCCGCTGCGCGAGTGGGGCGAGTCGCTGATCAACGACTGCGCACGTTCCGGCGATGGCCTGTTCAATGCGGACGAGGTACGTCTTGCTTGGCAGGAGCATCAGAGCGGCGCGCGCAACTGGCAATACCAGCTCTGGGACGTGCTGATGTTCCAAGCGTGGCACTCCCAATATCGCGAGCACCAAGGCGCCCGTGCAATGGCGGGCGTTTGAAGAGAAGCGAAGGTAGCGAGGCGTCGATAGGGGCACTTGTGCGTGAGTCCCCCTTCGCCGGCAGCGACAGACAAATTATGAATGGCAATACGCCTCGACCACACATCGTCTTTTTAGTAACGGAAGACTGGTATTTCGTGTCCCATCGGCTGTCGATCGCCAAGGCGGCGCTTGCGGCCGGTTATCGCGTGACGGTCGTCACGCGTGTCGATCGCTGCGAGCAGGCGATTCGAGCAGCGGGTATCGATGTCGTTCATCTGCCCGCACAACGCGGCGGGCTCAATCCTGTCCAGCAGCTCGCCTACTGCCTAAAGGTATATCGGCTTTATCGCCGGCTGCGGCCGGACATCGTCCATCACGTGGCGATGAAGCCCGTGATTTACGGCAGCATCGCGGCGCGTCTTGCCGGCGTGCATCATGTCGTCAACGCCCTGGGCGGGCTGGGCTTCGTCTTTACGTCCGATGCGCCGAAGGCGCGCGTGTTGCGCCCGCTCGTCAATCGGCTGCTCCACGTCGCGATGGGCGGCGCTCGCACGCTGTTGATTTTGCAGAACCGCGACGACCGCCGGATGATCGTCGAGGGTGGTGTGATCGACGATACGCAGGTGAGGATGATTCGCGGCGTGGGTGTCAACGTCGAAAGCTATCCGCAGCCCGAGGCGCGGGCCGGCGAGTGTCTCGTCATCCTTCCGGCGCGGTTGCTGCGCGACAAAGGCGTGGTCGAATTCGCCGAGGCGGCGCGACGGCTGAAAGCCGAAGGTGTAGCCGCGCGCTTTGCGCTGGTGGGCGAGCCCGATGAGGAGAACCCGGCTTCGCTGTCGCCGCAGGAGATCAGCGGCTGGGTGGAAGAGGGTTTCATCGAAGCCTGGGGATGGCGCGACGATATGCCTCGCGTGGTTGCGCAGGCCGATCTCGTATGCCTGCCGTCCTATCGCGAGGGGTTGCCCAAGGCCTTGCTCGAAGCATGCGCCGCAGGCAAGGCGATCGTCACGACGGACACGCCGGGATGCCGCGAAGTGGTCGAGGACGGTTATAACGGCCTGCTTGTCCCCGTGCGTAACGTCGACGCGCTCGTCGACGCACTGCGCACGCTTATTGGCGATTCGGCGCTGCGCCATCGTTACGGGCTCAATGGGCGGCGCTTGGCGCAGACTCAATTCAGCGAGCAGGCCGCAATTGCCGCAAGCTTGGCGGTCTATCGGGAGTTGGTGCCGGCGCGGTGATGGGTACTAGCAACACCTGCTACCAGAGTTAATCGCCAATATAGTAAAATCAGGCCGCAAAAGACCGCCATTGGTGTAAATATTTCCGGCGCTTTGGCGCCGGTTTTTATTTGCGCAGCGCGGGCACTTCGCATCTGAGGCGATGCCGAGAGCCGGATTAGCGTTTGAATCAACCTTCAAATAGCTTTCCGCGTTATATAAACGAAAGGATTGGGCTACGACCCGATCGAATCGTCGCGACAGCGGATGCATGCTGCGTGAGCCAACCGATTGCTCTCTTCCGACACATCAACAATGCAGGCCCAGGGGCTCGTACGCGTGCGCGATCGCAGTTTACGAGAGGGGGCAGCGCCAAACGTTTTCCTCGCTCATTTCGGCCGCCGTTTTCATCGACGATGAATACATCGCGCTTGCAAGCGGCGTCGGGGAAGGTTAAAGAGACCAAGGTTTAAATAAAATGAATGAAAGTTTCAATCTCGAGATGGCGTACCTGGCGATGCTGGGTATTGGGGTAATTTATTTCTTCAGACGAAAAAGAAGCGATGCGCTTCTCGTCGGATTTTTTGCAAGCGTCCTATATTTCTTACCAGGAGTTTTCGGTCTAATTCGATTTCCTTACGGGGGTGATTCGGGCTATTACTCGGCGGCGATCGTGCCGGGTGCATACGCCGTCATGCTGTTGGCGGTTGGGACGTTGATTGCGGTAACTGTCTGCTATGACCGATTCGTTCCGGCAGGACGACGCTCGCTCGTCATCTATGATGGGGCGCTGCCCGAATCGTTACTGGCTGTTACGCTGATCGGCGTGGCGGCATCCGTCGCAACGATCGGCAAGGGGTATTTGTGCATTGAGAAGCAGGACATGCTCGCGCACATTAATCCCTGGTATTACGTCGCATCGTACGGTGCTCCGTTCGCGCTAGTCGCGGCCGTTGCTGCCCGCAAATGGTGGGTGGCGGGCATAGCCATGCTTGTTCTCATGGCGGATATGTTCATCGGATTCCGGGCATCCTCCTCCGTTGCGATCGTCGCGCTTTGCTTGGCGTTTGGGCAAGCGTTGTTCGAGGATCGCAAGAAGCGGACGGTGTTCATTGCCGTCGCGGTGGCGGCCGGTGCCGGTCTATTCGTCGTTAAACAGCTGGCTTGGAACATTAAGTACACAGTTTCGGTGGACTGCTCTGTCCCGCACCCGGCTGCGGCTGCACCGGTCGCTCCGGCGCTGGCCGTCGCGACGATGCCCCCGCCCCCGCCCGTGGCCAACCCCGCCGCGCCGCCGACGCAGGTGGCGCAATCCGCTAGCGTTGCGGTTCAGCGCCCGGCAACGCCAGTTTTGCCACGGACGAATGCCGTTCGAACGCATCCACACCCACGCGTGGCTTCGGCACCGAGTCCGGTTTCGACGGCGCAAGGACCATCCGCGGCGGTTGCAGCAAGTCCGGTCCCGAGCAGCGCTGTCGCGGCGAGCTCGGTTGGAAATACGCCCGCCGCTGCCGTTCCGGCTGCATCGATCCCGGCCGCGACAACAGCGAGTGCACCTACCGAGCCCGCTCCCACGCCGGTTAGCGCGAAAGTCGAGCTTCATTTAGGCAACCTCGAATACACGGCGGGCTTGTTGTCGTCGCTTGGTATGTATGTCGATGCGTTCCGTTATAGCGAGCCGATGGTGATCCAATCGATCCTGAACGAAGTCGTCAGGCGCGGTTTCCGGACGTCGCCCTCGAACCTCGTTGGGCAGGCGTTGAGCGGAGTGCCCGGCGGTAAATCGATCTTCAATATCGATGTATCCGAGGTAGCCTCCTTCAACGGCCAGTTCCAGCCCGCGCTGTTCCCCAAGGCGACGTTCGGCATGGCGAACAATCCTTGGGCGCAGGCGTTTTCGGTCGGTGGCTTTACGTTGGTATTCGTCTTTGCATTGGTTTATGCCTTCGGTCTCGCCACGTTATCCGCCCTGTCGTCGCGCGCGTCTCCGGTGACGGGTACCCTGTGCGCTGTGCTGGCGGCGTGGTGGGGCTTTTACGGCCACCGTAATGACGTGCTGACTGAAGTCGGGATCCTCAAAATGGCTGCGTACCTTGCCATTGCCGCGATGATCGTAAATTGCGTAGTAGGGGCGATCGCTAGGCGTGTGGGGGCGCAAGCCGCGGCAGCATTGACGAGCCGCACCTAACCTCTGTGTGCCCACTTCGGCGCCGTCCGATCGCGGCCGGCGCCGGCTCCACTGCTTTCCTTGCTACTCGGCTGCGACTTCCGTTCCCGAACCGGTGGACGGCCTATCGCTTTTCGCCGTGTCGCCTACGTGCCGTAGCGCGGGTGCAACAGTCCGTCAGGCGACGGGCAGGGTCGCCCACTCCGCTATAATGAGCGGTTCCCGCCAGCACGTCCATTCTTCATGATTTTTCGACCAGGCAACCCTCTTCTCCATCGCGCCCCTTCGTGCCGAGCACGGGCAGCTCTTTGTCGGGCTCGGGGTTAGCCGATGGCGGAAACGATCCTGGTAACGGGCGCGAGCGGCTTTGTCGGCAAGGCAGTTTGCCGGCAGCTCGTTCGCGAGGGGCACACGGTCATCGGCCTCGTTCGGCGGGCCGGTACGACGATCGACGGCGTGTCCGAGTGGGTCTGCGAAGGCAACGACTTCGAGAATGTCGACGAGCAATGGCCTCGGACGCTTGCCTGCGATTCAGTGATTCACCTCGCGGCGCGGGTTCATGTGATGAACGAGACGTCGGTCGATGCCTTGCCTGCTTATCGGGCGATGAACGTCGAGGGGACGATGCGCATCGCCCGCGCCGCGCAGCGCGCAGGTGCGCGTAGGTTCGTTTTTGTCAGTAGCATCAAGGCGAGTGCCGAATGCAGCGGCGGACATCCTATCAGCGAGCGCGATCGACCTACCCCGATCGATGCCTACGGTATCTCCAAGCTCGAGGCTGAGCGCAGCTTGTTCGAATTCGGTCGCCAATGCGACATGGAGATCGTGGTCGTTCGCCCCCCTCTCGTGTACGGGCCGGGCGTTCGCGCAAATTTTTTGCAACTGATGCGCGCCGTTGCGCGAGGTATTCCTCTGCCGCTTGGCGCGATCAAGGCCCGGCGCAGCATTGTTTTCGTCGAAAATCTGGCCGACGCGATCGTCCACTGCTCATCCGACCCCCGCGCTGCCGGGCAGACGTTCCATGTTGCGGACGAGCCTGATCCGTCAGTCGCCGAACTGGCAACCATGTTGGCCGAACAGCTGCGCGCGCCGCGCCGCGTTTGGCCCATTCCGCCCGCGTGGCTTCGTCTAGCTGGCCGGATGACGGGGCGCTCCGCGCAAGTGGGCCGTTTAATCGGCGAGCTTCGGCTCGACTGCTCCCATATTCGGAACACGCTCGACTGGCATCCCCCTTTCACCGTCGAGCAGGGGCTGCGCGAGACCGCAGCCTGGTACCGTTCTTCCCATTAAACGCATGGCAATCGATTTGACTTATGTAAGCCCGTTGATCCGCGTCGTTGTCTGTGCGGTGCTCGCTTGCGTCGCGTGCGTCGCAATTCTTCAAACCTTGTTGCGGACCGGCCTTGCTTGGCGTTTGGCTACCGATATTCCAAACGAGCGATCGCTGCATGAACGTCCTACGCCGCGCGTCGGCGGATGGGGAATCGTTCCGGTCGTGCTCGTTGCAATGATTCTGACCTCGGGATATTGGGTTATCGCCGGTTGCGTTGCGTTTCTCGCCGCGGTGTCGCAAATCGACGATCGTCGTGGTCTGCCGGCTCGCGTTCGCTTTGCGGCGCATGTGGCGGCGGTCGTGGTCGTACTTGCCGTTTATCGCGCGCCTGTCCTATGGTGGGTATCGATCGTCTTGGCCATTGCGCTTGTTTGGCTGATCAATCTTTACAATTTCATGGACGGTTCTGACGGCCTCGCGGGCGGCATGGCCCTGTTCGGGTTCGGCGGGTACACGATTGCAGCGTTGACGTCGTCTCATCCGGACATGACTCTGGCGCTGACATGCGCCGGGATCGCCGGCGCGGCCGCTGGCTTTTTGACGTTGAATTTCCACCCGGCACGGATTTTTCTTGGCGATGCGGGTTCGATTCCGATGGGTTTTTTGGCTGGCACGTTGGGCTACCTCGGTTGGCGTTCGGGCGTATGGCCTTTCTGGTTTCCCGTTATGGCGTTCGCGCCGTTCATAGGGGATGCCTCGGTAACTTTGGCGCGGCGTTTGGCCAGAGGCGAGAAGTTTTGGCAGGCCCACCGAGAGCACTTCTATCAGCGAATGGTGCGTTCGGGAGTTGGCCATCGGCGCACTGCGCTGCGCTGGTACGCGGTGATGCTCGTAGGCATAATACTGGCGGTCGGGGCGCTCGATCGTCCCGGTGTCGTTCAATTGAGCATCGTTGTCGTATGGGCATGTGTGCTCGCGCTGATGGGACTCGCTATCGATGCAAGATGGCGGCGGTCCGCGTCAGACGCATCCAAATAAGTTGAGAGGAGACGCCATGTTCAAACAACACAAAGCCTCATGGCTTTCGCTGTGCGCGTTTTTCTTCGATTTATGCGCGGTCGTCGGCGCGTGGTTCGCCGCTTACCTGATTCGATTCAACGGTGCGATCCCTAGCGCATTCTTCTATGGCGGCATGCGGGCATTGGTTTGGGTGCTGCCGTCCTACGCCATCATGTTCCGGGCGTTCGGGTTGTATCGCGGTATGTGGGTTTTCGCGAGCCTTCCCGATCTGGTCCGCATCTCCAAGGCGGCTATCGCCGGTGCGTTGATTGTGATGGTTGCGGCGGTGATGGCGCAGCCGGTACCGATCGTTCCTCGCTCGGTTCTCGTCGTCTCCCCGGTCCTTTTGTTCGTGATCATGGGCGGCGCGCGTGCCGTTTATCGAGCGACCAAGGAGTTCTATCTTTACGGTGCATTGGTGGCTCAAGGCAAGCCCGTGCTCGTGCTCGGCGCGGGTACGGCGGGCGCGAGCATCGCTCGCGAATTGTCCCGTTCGAGCGAATGGCGCCTTGTTGGCTTACTCGATGACGATCTCGCAAAGCGCGGCCGTGAGATGTATGGCCATAAAGTCTTAGGCACCATCGACGAGTTGGCCGAATTGGCGACGTCGCTTAGAGTACGCCACGCCATTATCGCGATTCCGTCCGCTTCGGTCGAAGCGCAACGGCACGCCGCCACGGTGTGCGTGAGAGCGGGTGTCCATGCGATGGTATTGCCCGCGTTGACGACGCTAGCGCCGGGGCAGGGCTTTATGTCGCAGGTGCGGCAAATCGACCTCGAAGATTTGCTTGGTCGCGAGCCCGTCAATATCGATACGCCTCATGTCGAAGCGTTGCTGCGCGACCATGTGGTCATGGTGACGGGGGCGGGCGGTTCCATCGGTTCGGAATTGTGCCGCCAGATCCTGCGCTTCAAGCCGGCTCAAATCGTCGCGCTCGATGCTTCCGAATTCGCGATCTATCGTTTGACCGAAGAGGTGCGCGAGCACTTTCCTGATTCGCTGGTCGTGCCGATCGTGGGCGACGTGAAGGACTCGTTGCTACTCGAGCAAGTCATGGCGCGTTATTCGCCTCATGTGCTTTATCACGCGGCAGCCTACAAGCACGTGCCGCTGATGGAGCAACTCAATAGCTGGCAGGCCGTGCGCAACAACGTATTGGGCACTTATCGCGTAGCTCGGGCGGCGATCCATAGCGGCGTGAAGCGCTTTGTGCTGATTTCCACGGACAAGGCCGTCAATCCTACCAACGTGATGGGCGCTAGCAAGCGGCTTGCGGAGATGGTCTGCCAAGCATTGCAGCAGAGCACGCAGGACACGAAGTTCGAAACCGTGCGTTTCGGTAACGTCTTGGGCAGTGCGGGCAGCGTGATCCCGAAGTTCCAGCAGCAGATCGCTCGAGGGGGGCCGGTTACGGTTACGCACCCCGAAATTACGCGGTTTTTCATGACGATTCCCGAAGCCTCGCAGCTCGTGCTCCAAGCATCGAGCATGGGGCAGGGCGGCGAAATCTTTATCCTCGATATGGGGCAACCGGTGCGGATCGTCGATCTCGCCCGTGATTTGATTCGTCTTTACGGATACCGCGAGGATGAGATTTGCATCGAGTTTTCGGGGCTTCGGCCCGGCGAGAAACTCTATGAGGAATTGCTCGCCGACGACGAAACGACGACCCGTACGCCGCACCCGAAACTGCGCATCGCACGAGCACGCGATGTGCACGCGCATTTCTTGGAAGAGCTCTTGTCGTGGCTAATGCAACGCACGGTGCTTTCCGACGATGAAGTGCGGCGCGATCTGCGCCGCTGGGTGCCGGAGTATCAACCGGCAGTGGGGCCGACGTTGCAGTCGGTTACCAGCAAATCGACGGCCGCCTCTTCTTGAGTGCCGTGGGCGTTCGCCGGACTGGCGCCGGCGAACAGCCGATGCGCCAACGCGCAATCCCACCTCAATCGCGGCGTCTGCTGCGTACGACGAGCCAACGCGGTGACTTGAACCGCACGATGCTGACGTAGAGCCACACATACGTCGCGGCAAATACGACGACGAACACGAACAAGTGAACCGTGTGCTGCCAAAAGAGCGTCGCGGGTATGACGCCGACTAGGCAAAGCAGCCATAGGTAAGGCGATGTGAAGGAGTTGCGCCGGGTCAGTTCGTGCGCGGTCTTGGCCCCTACCGCCCATCGCATGAGCCGTTTATACACGAGCATGTGCAAGTGCACGCCATCCGGAATACCGGGGGACATCCCGCGCACGAACTTCTTTCGATAGATCGAAAAGCAGGTTTCGAAGATCGGATAAATGAACAGCAGCACGGGGTACCACGCGGAGACTTCGCGGTGGCGCATGACGAGCAGAATGGCTAGTTCGGCAAGCATGAAGCCGATGAAATAAGCGCCGCCGTCGCCAAGAAAAATCAAGCCGGCCGGGAAGTTCCAGATGAAGAATCCAAGCACGGCGCCCATCATGATCAGTGACGCCGATAGGACGATCGGATCCCCTAATCTAAACGCGACGTATGCCAGAGAGGCGAACATCATCAACGCGACCATCGACGCGAGCCCGTTGAAGCCGTCGATGATGTTCACGGCGTTGGCGAGTGCCGCTACGGCCAGCACCGTGATAATGAAGGACACCGCGGCGTAGGAAAGCAAGAAATCGAGCGGGGGCACACTGATGCGCACCACGGCCGCATGCAGGGTGAAATAGGTTATCGCCGCCGCTGCCATGGTCGCGGCCAGCCTTGCGGACGGCGAGACTCGCTTGGTCAGGTCTTCGATCAGTCCGGAGGCGAACGCGGGTAGCCCGCATGCCGCAAGAATGAGAATCCCGTAGGCGACCGCAGGATAGGGGCCGATGAGCTGCAATGTCGCGCTCACGAGGCCGATCAGAATGCCCACCCCCCCAATGCGAGGCACCGGGCGCGCATGGAATTTCTGGACGCCCTCCAAATCGCTATCGATCGAGAATTTCTCATGCAGATGGGCGTAGCGCACGATCAATAGCGTGACGAGCAGCGAGACAAAAAAGCCGAGGGAAAAACTGAGCATGGTCGTGACGGATGGGCGGACGGCGAATTATACGACTCGGCTATGGGTCGTTACCGTCCGGAACGTCATTCGCCGATAGCGGGCTCGAATCGTGCTCGCGGGAAGGACGGTCGGCTTGATGTCGGTGTTCGTGCTGAGAGCCGACCAACCTTTCGCACGGTTGCCTCGCGCCGCTTGATCTCGTCCGGAAACATGGCCAGTGCGCGGCCCGACTTCATACCATCTTCGCCTAAGACCCTGGGGGTACATGACTCTCGCTCAAACGCACCAGCAGGAAATCGAGAGTGGCGAGCGGTTCTCGTTCGGCGAGAATTGGTCGCGTTTTCTAATGCTGCTCGACGAAGAACGGGTCAAGCAAGCTGAGCGCAGTCTGTGTCAGATGCTCGGAGTCGACTCGCTCGTTGGCAAAACCTTCCTCGATATTGGTAGCGGTAGCGGTCTGTTCTCGCTCGCTGCGCGAAGGCTCGGCGCAAAGGTCTTTTCCTTCGATTACGATCCGAAATCCGTGGCGTGCGGCCTCGAGCTACGTCGTCGATACTTCGACGGCGACGCCGACTGGACCATCCAAGAGGGTTCTGTGCTGGACGAGCAGTACCTCGAGCGACTGGGTAAATTCGACGTCGTGTACTCCTGGGGCGTTTTACACCACACCGGAAAAATGTGGGATGCGTTGGAGAACGCCGCGGCACTGGTTGCAGACGGCGGTAAGCTCTTTATTGCGCTCTACAACGATCAGGGTGTCCAGTCCCGCGTCTGGTGGTGGATCAAAAAGGCCTATGTCACGCTTCCGCCGGGCCTGCGTTGGGTGGTAGTGATTCCCTGCTACATTCCGCTTCGTGCGCCGATGTTCATCAAGGGCCTGTTGCGCGGAAACCCATTCAAGCCGTTTCGGACCTATAAAAGCCTACGCGGCATGTCGTTGAACCGCGATTTGGTCGATTGGGTGGGTGGTTTCCCGTTCGAAGTGGCGAAGCCGATTGACGTCACGCGGTTCTATGAGCAGCGCGGGTTTGTGAGCACCAAGACGGTGACCGTTGGTGCCAAACTCGGTTGCAATGAATTTGTCTTCCGACGCAAGACCTAACGTATCTCGATGGCAGGCTAAACTTCAAATCCTCGCGGATTGCTCTCCTGCCACCGCCAGTGGTCCTCGCACATCCGCTCGAGTCCATACTGCGCGCGCCAGCCCAGCAGTCGCTCTGCGACCTCCGTGCTCGCATAGCACGCCGCGACATCCCCCGGCCGCCGTGCGACGATCTCGTAAGGCACGGGCCGGCCCGAAGCCGCTTCGAAGGCCCGGACGACTTCTAGTACCGAGTACCCGCGCCCCGTACCGAGGTTCGCGACCAGGCTCGCATCGCGTACGGCAAGCGCGTTCAACGCCGCGATATGTCCGCGTGCCAAATCGACAACATGAATGTAATCGCGCACCCCCGTGCCGTCAGGCGTCGCGTAGTCGCCGCCGAACACGCGCAGCTTATCGCGCTTGCCCACGGCCACCTGCGCCACATAAGGCATTAGATTGTTCGGAATACCCGCCGGATCCTCTCCAATCAGCCCGCTTTCATGCGCACCCACCGGATTGAAATAACGTAGCGTCGCAATACGCCAGCTCGGATCCGCCGTTTCAACGTCGCGCAATATTTGTTCGCCAATGACTTTCGATTGGCCGTAAGGGTTGGTTGCCGATAACGGAAACGATTCGTCCACCGGGCAGTGCTCGGGCATGCCGTACACCGTTGCCGACGAGCTAAAGACGAGCGTTTTGACATCGCGCTTGCGCATCGTATCGAGCAGCACGAGCAAGCTGTCGATGTTGTTGCGGTAGTACTCGATCGGTTTGGCGACCGATTCGCCGACGGCCTTCAATGCCGCGAAATGAATGGCCGCGCTGATCTTGTGCACGTCGAACACTTCCGACAGCGCCGCTTCGTCGCACGCATCGATTTCGTAAAAGGGTACCGGGCGCCCGACGATCCGTTCGATGCGTCGCACGGCTTCGCGCTTGCTGTTGACGAGGTTGTCGACGATCACCACGTCATAGCCGCTAGACACCAATTCGACGACCGTGTGCGAGCCGATAAAACCGGCTCCCCCCGTCACGAGGATCGCTCCCTCTCGTAGCGCATGGGTTGGCATTTTATTCTCCGTGTATTGTCCGCAAGCGGCGGGCGGCGTTCATGACTCGCGTCCACGTCGCTCAAACATGCCGGCGCCCGTCAATGCGAGCAGCGTCAGCCGATAACGTTCGACGACGAGCGCTTCGTCGAATTCGCTCGTGACTTTGTCGCATCCGCGCAAGCCCATCGTGCGTCGCGCATCCGGGCTCATATCCAAGATTCGCGCGAGTGCATCCGCCAAGCTCCGGGCGTTCTTTACTTCGCATAGCAGCCCGGTGACCCCATCATCCACTACCTCCCGGCACCCCGGCACATCGGTGGCCACAACGGGCCGTCCCATGGCCGACGCTTCCATCAACGTGCGCGGCACGCCTTCGCGATAAGAGGGCAGCACGACACAATCGGCGTTTGCGATGACGGGACGCACGTCGTGCGCTTCGCCAAGATACTCGACGATCCCTTCCTTGCTCCAGCCGTCGATATCGGCTTGCGTGATCGCACTGGGATTGTCCACGCCCACGGGTCCGAGCAACTGGAACCGGGCGCCCGGGTAACGCGAACGCAGCATGCGCGCGGCTTCGACGTACTCGCCCACGCCTTTGTCCCACAGCAAACGTCCGATCAATACGAACGTTACATGCTCGGCGTCAGGCAGCGGCGCGAGCGCGAAATGATCGATGTCCACGCCTTCGCCGTGCAGTAGCTTCGCACGCTCGGGGTGTGTCAACAACCGTTCGTCGAGGAACGCTCGTTCGTCGTCGCGATTGAGAAACCATACCTCGCGCGGAAACCGGAATGCAAAGCGGTACAGCGCCTTGGCCACACGCGCCGCATGGCTCTTTTGGATAAACACGTAGCCGAGGCCGGTCGTGACCGCGATCGACGGCACGCGCGCAAGCCAAGCAGCCACGGAGCCGTAGATATTCGCCTTGATCGTGTAGTGGAATACGACGCTCGGCCGAATACGTCGATAGTGGCCGTACAGGGCTGCCAGCGTGCGCAGATCGTGGAGCGGGTTCGTGCCCTTCGAAGCAACAGGCAAGTCGATGCATTCGCAGCCCATCTGCTCGAGCAGCGGGAACGTGCGATCGCGCGGGGCGAGCACGATCACGCGCACCCCTTTCTTCACGAGCATCCGAATCAACCCTTGCCGATAGGTATAGATCGCAAAGCCGGTGTTGCACACCAGACAAATCGTGAGCGGCGCGTCGGCTACGGCACCCATGGACTTGGAAGCATTCATACGGTCAGGCTGCATACGTGGCGAAGAGCGCGCGTTTGATCTTTTTCAATGCCGTATAAGGCGTCACGAAATGCAGCAGGTTCTTTGCGAGGCCAAGCCAGTCGTAGAGATTGGCGGCATTGAAATAGCGCCATTGGAGCTTCAGCGTCGAGACGATCTGACGGCGCCGTTTGGTCGCGCTGATCCCGCCTTCGTTCAATTCGTAATACAGGCCGAGTTCGGGCAAGTTGGCGCAGTCGTAGCGCTCCATCAAGCGCAAGAACAAATCCAAGTCCTCGGCAGCGCGGTAGGCGACGCGATAATTGCCCACGGCTCGCACGGCCTCCACGCGCAGCATCATCGCGGGATGGACGAGCGAAGTACGGAAGAAGCGCAGTCGCCGCACGCTGGCCGGATCGGCTGCGGGCCGCAGCGAAAACAGCGGCGCGCCCGTGCGCGACACGACTTGCGTCCACATGCCGAGCCCGGCCACGTTGGGGTGCGCTTCGAGGTAAGCCCGCTGTTTCTCGAGCCGCCCAGGCGCCGCGAGATCGCCCGCGTCGATTCTCGCGGCGTAGCGATACCCGCGCGCGGCCAACGCTTCGATGCCGGCCTGCAATGCGCGCTCGATGCCGCCGTTTTGCGGCATGCGTACGATCTCGATGTCCATGTTCGGCAACGTGGGTGCCACGATCGGCTGCGCGCTGCCGTCGTCGACGATCAATACATGCACGGGCGCGCGCTCGTCGAACGAGGCGAGCGTGCGTTCGACGTCGGCCTGCGCGTTGTAGGCCGGCATCAACACGGCGACGTCGCCGAGCATATCCGACGGAGTGGGTCGAGCAATGGGCGTCGTCATGAAAGCAACTTCAATCGAATGTAATAGACGTTGACGGCAACGGCCGCGGCATAGCCGCCGGCAAGGCCGGCCAGCGCGCCGAACGCGCCGATGCGCGGAATGGCGAACAGATTCACCGCGAAAGCAACGGCAAGCGCAAGCAGCCATTTCGTCAGGAGTACGAACTTCGCCTGATATTTCAACAGCACGAGATTGCCGATCGCCTCGATGCCGGCCGGCACCGAAAGCCAGACGCACCAACGAAAGATCGGAATCGCATCGACGTAGTTCGGACCGAACACGCGCGTAATGACGAGCGGCGCGAGCGCGTCGAGCACGAGCGCGCCGCAGACCATCACGCCCGCTGCGAGCACCATCAAACGAATCACGTTGCGCAGCAAATGCGCGCGTTCCTGCACGCGATAGACGAATGCCGGCGCGATCGTTTGAGCGAGCATCAAAGCGAGCGCGATCCAGTTCTCGTTGATTTGCTGAGCGGCCGAGTAGCGGCCCAGATCGGCGAACGATATCGCGCGTTCGAGCATCAGGCGATCGAGCTTCAAGAACAGATACATGCAGACGAGGCCGACCCAGAACACGGTGCCGGCACTCGCGAAGTGGCGCAACAGGCTTGCGTCTACGCGCCACCCGAGCTTGCCGCCGTGACGGCGCGCATAGTAGCCGAGCAGAACGAGGCCGATCGCGGCCGCCTCCAGCGCCCAGAGCCACGCGAAATGCGGCGCGGCGAGCGTCATTCGCACGAAGAGATAAACGAGCCCGAGCTTGACGAGGGCCGTGGCCATGCTCGTCACCAACTGCGGCTTGCTGTAGGTAAGGCTTTGCAGCCACGAATTGACGACGCCGATGAACGGTTCGCGAAACAGCATCGTGACGGCAAGCCCCGCGAGCATTGCACCGACGACGGGATCGAATACGCCCGCGGCGATCGCGGCCCAAGTGCCGGCAAGGGCGAGCGCGGAAACCGAGATTCGTAAGACAAACGCGCTGCCGAGCACCGTGCCGAGTTCGCTTTCTCCGCGATGGACGATCGTGGGCACGAGAATTTCGGCGCCGCAGACCCACGTGATCGGGGCGAGCACGAGCAGCAGCGTGTTCGCATATTGCCATTTGCCGAAGACGTCCGGCCCGAAGTAGCGCGCGAGCAGACCCGCGATGGCGATCGCGACGACGATTTGCGTCAGTCGCTCGAGGCCTAGCCAGACGATATTGGCCGCGGCTTTCGCGATGTCGGGGTGGGCGATGCGCCTCAGCATGAGATAAAAGGCAGGAATCTTGCTCGCCAGACCGCTGCCGGCGTGGAAATGGCGCGCTTTTCGGCCGTGATCTCGTACGACCGTGCAGCGAAGGGGCATATGCGCATTAAAATGGGCGCGACGCGCCGATCGAAAAACCGCAATTATAAGTGGGTTGCCGGCGCCAGCATCTTTCCAATCGCAGCCAAAAGAGAGCCATCAATGATCTCGCAATCCATCTTCAAGGCGTACGACATCCGAGGCGTCATCGGCAAAACTCTCGATGAAGACGTTGCACGGCTCGTAGGCCGGGCGTTCGGCAGCGAAGTGCGCGCGCAAGGCGGCACGGGTGTCGTCGTCGCGCGCGACGGCCGTTTGTCCGGTCCTTCGCTGATCGAGGCGCTCGCCGAAGGGTTGCGCGCCGCCGGGGTCGACGTGGTCGACGTTGGCATGGTGCCCACGCCCGTCGGCTATTTCGCCGCGAGCGTTCCGCTCGCGCTCGCAGGCGGCGAGCGTCGCATCGATTCGTGCATCGTCGTGACGGGCAGCCACAATCCGCCCGACTACAACGGCTTCAAGATGGTCTTGCGCGGTGCCGCCATCTACGGCGAGCAAATTCAAGCGCTATACCGTCGCATCGAAAAGGACGATTTCGCCAGCGGCAGCGGCGGCTACGAGCAGTACGATATTGCCGATGCCTACATCGAGCGCATCGTGAGCGACGTCAAACTCGCGCGGCCGATGAAGATCGTCGTCGACGCCGGCAACGGCGTGGCCGGCGCGCTCGGGCCGCGGCTGTTCAAGGCGCTCGGGTGCGAGCTCGTCGAGCTGTTCACCGAAATCGACGGCAATTTCCCGAACCACCACCCGGATCCGGCGCACCCGGAGAACCTGCAAGACGTCATTCGCGCGTTGAAGGAGACCGATGCCGAGGTGGGCTTTGCGTTCGACGGCGACGGCGATCGTCTTGGCGTCGTGACGAAAGACGGACAGATCATCTATCCGGACCGCCAACTGATGTTGTTCGCGCAGGAAGTGCTGTCGCGCAACGCCGGCGCGCAGATCATCTATGACGTCAAATGCACGCGCAATCTGGCGAAGTGGGTGCGCGCGAAGGGCGGCGACCCCGTCATGTGGAAGACGGGCCACTCGCTCGTCAAGGCCAAGCTGCGCGAGACGGGCGCGCCGCTCGCGGGCGAAATGAGCGGCCACGTGTTCTTCAAGGACCGCTGGTACGGGTTCGACGATGGTCTCTACACCGGCGCGCGCCTGCTCGAATTGCTCTCGCGCGAACAAGACCCGAGCAAATTGCTCAACGATCTGCCCAATTCGCTGTCCACGCCCGAACTTCAACTCAAGCTCGAAGAGGGCGAGAACTTCACGTTGATCGGCCGTCTTCAGAAGGAAGCGCAGTTCACGGGCGCCGACGAAGTGATCACGATCGACGGTTTGCGCGTGGAGTATCCGGATGGATTCGGGCTCGCGCGTTCGTCGAATACGACCCCGGTCGTCGTGCTGCGCTTCGAGGCCGACACCGAAGAAGCGCTCAAGCGGATCAAAGACGACTTCCGTCGCGTGATCGTCGCAGCGAAGCCGGACGCGAAGCTCCCGTTCTAACGGCGATCCGAGCGACTTGGGCCGCCTAGCCGGCGGCCCAAGCTTTTATTGCGGCAAAACCTGGGTCGCGGCCGGAGCCGACACGGGCTGCGCCGTCGGCATCGGTAGGTCGGACGGTGCCGCAGGCGCATTCTTCACAGCCGTTGCCGGCCCGAGCGCAACCGGCAGCGGTGCGGATGCGGACACGGCCGGCGTGGCCGCCGGAACGGCGGGCGCGAGCACCGATGCCGCGGGCGCGACCACCGACGTTGCGGTCCCGGCACTCGGGATGGCCGGCGACACCGAGGCACCCGTTGCGCTCGTCGACGCAGCGCCTGCCGGGACAGGCGAGGGCGGCGGCGTTTCGATCAAGTGGGCAGTGCCCGGCAGCGTCGTCGCCGTGACGGCGGCGGTCGGCACGGGTGCGGTCTTGATGAGCGTGCTCACATAGTGGTGGACCGAATCGAAGAAGCGGTCGTAGAACGCATTCGATTGGATCGTTTCGCTCGACACCTTCACCATCGCGTCGCTATTGGAGCGGATCGGCAACGAGACCGACCCGAGAATGCTCAGGCCGACGCTGGCCGACGTATCGCTCTTTTTGAGCGCATAGCCGCTTTGGATCGCGTTCGCGTAAATAATGCTCGAGCCGTCCGCATCGACGCCCGGCGTGCAAACGACGTGAAATTCCACGGTGACGTGCGAGTCGCCGCTCGGTTGGAAATCCTTCGTCGCGTCGATCCTATCGGTTTGCGTGAGCGTCGTCAGATAGCCCTGATTGAGCAGCGCACGGCGGGCGGCCTCGCAGGCGTCGGCGTTGCCGACCTTGAACGTGCGCGAGAACGGGCTCGCGCCCGTATCGAACATCTCCTGCTGGAATTTCGGCTGCGGGGCGCTCGAGCACGCGGTCAAGGCCGTTATGGCCAAGTATGCGGCGAGCGGTAGCGTCGCGCGAACGCGAAGGGGACGAAACGAACTGGACATGATGCGGGTTAGGTGCTGCGCTCGATACGCGCGAGATTCGAACGACGAGCATTGTAGTGCCTTCCGGCGCGCGAGGCTGTGAGGCCGGCGACCGGGCCCGGGGCATCTCGGCGCCGTGCGTTTGGAGCCTGCGGCAAGGCGCGAGGCGAAAACGGGCCGCGGGCGCGGTAGAATCCCAGCCCTTCAGGCAGTGCTCGGCAACGAGGCCTTTGTCCGCCGAGCGCCGTGGCCTGTGTGGCCACACCTTTCTTTTTTCTTTCAGCGTGCAAAAGATACTGCTCGTTCGCGTGTCGTCGCTTGGCGACGTCGTTCACAACATGCCGGCCGTCGCGGACATCCGGCGCGTCTATCCCGACGCGCAGATCGACTGGCTCGTCGAAGAAAGTTTCGGCGATCTCGTCACGCTCGTGCGCGGCGTGCATCGCGCGATTCCGTTCTCGTTGCGGCGCTGGCGCAAGCGGCCCTTCTCGCCGTCGACATGGCGCGAGATCGGCGCGTTCCGGCGCGCGTTGGCGGCCGAGCGCTACGACCTCGTCATCGATTGTCAGGGCCTGATCAAGACTGCCTGGGTCGCGAGCTGGGCGCGCGGGCCGCTCGTCGGTCTCGGCAATCGCACGGACGGCGCGGGCTACGAGTGGCCCGTGCGTTTCTTCTACGACCGGCGCGTGCCGATCGAGCCCCGTACGCACGTGGTGGAACGCACACGTTTGCTCGTCGCCGAAGCGATCGGCGCGCCGCGGCCTGCGCCGACCGACGACATCGACTTCGGGCTCGATACGTCGCAAGCCGCGCTCGCATTGGCCCAGGTCGGCCTTAATCTGCCCGTACCCTATGTGGTCCTCGTCCATGCGACGTCCCGCGCCGATAAGCAATGGCCCGACGCGTCGTGGATCGAGCTGGGCCGGGCGTTGGTGACGCGCGGCGCGTCGCTCGTGCTCCCGTGGGGCAGCGAGGCCGAGCGCACGACGAGCGAACGGCTCGCCAAGGAATTCGGGGCGGCGGCGATCGTCCCGCCGCGCCTGTCGCTGCCGGCCGTCGTGGGGCTGCTCGACGGGGCGGCCGCAACGGTCGGCGTGGACACGGGATTGGTTCATATTGCCGCGGCGCTCAAACGTCCCACGGTCGAGTTGTACAATTTCGCGACCGCATGGCGCACGGGCGGCTATTGGTCGCCCCGCGTCGTCAATCTGGGCACCGCCGGCGATCCGCCGACGCTGCAACACGTGAAGACCGCACTGGCCGCATTCGGCCTGCTGTAACCGCTGGCGCTTAGACGGGACCATGAACGAATCGCAAATCCTAGAAGTTAACTGCACCGATTGGGCGGGCTCCGACCTGTCCGCCACGCGCGATACGCTGCGCATGGCGCTCGAAACGGGCAAGGTCCTCTTCTTTCCCAACCTGCGTTTCGCCATCGAAGGGGGAGAGACGGCGCTGCTCGATCCTGCGCTCGCCGATCCGAAGCGTAAGAACATTAGTCTCGATCCGAACGGCGGCACGCTGCACGGCGTGGCCGGCGATGCCGTCACCCAGTCGGCCGTGCGCGCGCTCGTCGCGCGTTATCAAACGCAGGCCCGCATGCTCGTCGATCACCTCGTGCCCGAGTATCGCGACGCTTTGCGCCCGGCGCCCACGAGCTTGCGTCTCAGGCGCGTGGAAACGCGCCATACGTCGTGGCGCAAGGACGATAGCCGGCTGCATGTCGACGCGTTCCCTTCGCGGCCCAACCGCGGCGAGCGCATCATGCGTGTGTTCGCGAACGTCAATCCGCACGGCGAGCCGCGCGTATGGCGCGTGGGCGAGCCGTTCGAGCAAATGGCCCGGCGCTTCTTGCCGAACATCAAGCGGCAAGTGCCCGGCTCGGCATGGCTGCTGAACGCGCTGCACATCACGAAGTCGCCGCGCAGCGCCTACGACCATCTGATGCTCAATCTGCATGACGGCATGAAGGCGGACCTCGACTATCAAAAGTCGTGTCAGCAAGAAACGATTCCTTTCCCTCCCGGCAGCACGTGGATCTGCTTCTCCGATCACACCTCGCATGCGGCGATGTCGGGGCAGTTCATGCTCGAGCAGACGTTTTTCCTGCCGGTTCGTGCGATGGTCCAACCCGAATGCGCGCCGCTCGGCATTCTCGAGCGGCTCGAAGGCCGCGCGTTGGTTTGATGCCGATGCGCCTGAGCGCGCGCTACGGGACGGCGAGAGGAGGGCGCGTATGCTGAGGCTCGTCTACCGTGCGCTGTGGTGGGTCGTCGCGCCGCTGGCCGTTTTGCGCTTGCTGATCCGTTCGCGTCGCGAGCGCGGTTATCGCGCGCATATCGGCGAACGTTTCGGTTTCGCACGCGGCCGGCTACCCGAGGACGATACGCCGCTGATTTGGGTGCATGCGGTGTCGGTCGGCGAGACGCGCGCGGCCCAACCGCTCATTGCCGCCTTGATGCAAGCGCGGCCCGACGCCCGCGTGCTCGTCACGCATATGACGCCGAGCGGGCGCGCCACGAGCGTGGAGTTGTTCGGCGACCGTGTGCTGCGCTGTTACCTGCCGTACGACTTGCCGCATGCGGTGCGTCGCTTCCTACGCGCCTGGCGGCCTTCGCTCGGCATCGTCATGGAGACGGAAGTCTGGCCGACACTGATCGACGAATGCCGCGCGGCCGACGTTCCGCTCGTGTTGACCAACGCACGGATGTCGGCGCGTTCGTATAAGCGCGCCGCGCGTTTCGGCACCGCTACGCGCGAGGTATTCGGCGGCTTCACGCGGGTGCTCGCGCAAAGTCCCTCCGATGCCGAGCGGCTCACGGCGCTCGGCGCGCGCAACCTCGCCGTGCTCGGCAACTTGAAATTCGACATGGCCACGCCGCCCGATATCGTTGCGCGCGGCCGCGCATGGCGCACTGCGATCGGTACCCGGCCCGTATGGGTGGCCGCAAGCACGCGCGAGGGGGAGGAAGCGCTCGTGCTCGATGCTTTCGCGGCATTGGCGCTCGACGATGCATTGCTGATCCTCGTGCCGCGTCACCCGCAGCGTTTCGACGAAGTCGCCGCGCTCGTCGACCGGCGCGGGCTGCGCGCCATGCGGCGCTCGACCTGGGGTGGGGCGCAGCAGGCGGCGGCCGCGACGGCATCCGCAGCCGGCGAGCCGTTGCCGCACGAGGTCAAGGTGCTGCTTGGCGATTCGATGGGCGAGCTTGGCGCGTACTACGCGGCATCGGACGTTGCCTTCATCGGCGGCAGCCTGTTGCCGCTCGGTGGACAGAATCTCATTGAAGCATGTGCCGTGGGCGTACCGGTGCTGATCGGCCCGCACGTGTTCAACTTCTCGCAAGCGACGGCCGATGCGGTTGCCGCAGGCGCTGCCGTACAAGTCGCCGATCCTGCCGATCTAGCGCGCGTGCTGGGCGAGCTGTTCGCCGACAAGTCGCGGCGCGTGGCGATGGGCGCCGCGGCATCGGCGTTTGCCGCGCGGCACCGGGGCGCTACCGCACGGACCGTGGAAGTCCTTACCGCGCTGCTCCCGCTGGAAGACGCGGCGGCATAGCCGTCAAGGCACGTTAGCCGACCAACAAGCCCTTGCGTTCGATGAAGGCAATAACGTCGGCCAGTCCGCTTTGCGTCTTCAAATTGCACATGACGAATGGCCGCTCGCCGCGCATCGTTTTCGCGTCGGCAGCCATGATGTCCAGATTGGCTCCGACGTGCGGCGCGAGATCGGTCTTGTTGATGACGAGAAGGTCCGACTTGGTGATGCCGGGGCCGCCCTTACGCGGAATCTTTTCCCCTCCGGCTACGTCGATGACGTAGATCGTCAAATCGGAGAGTTCTGGGCTGAACGTCGCCGCGAGGTTGTCGCCGCCCGATTCGATGAAGACGATGTCGGCGTCGGGGAATCGCTTGAGCATCCGGTCGACGGCTTCGAGATTGATCGACGCGTCTTCGCGGATTGCCGTATGCGGGCAACCGCCCGTCTCCACGCCCATGATGCGCTCGGGCGCCAGTGCGCCCGCCACGGTCAGCAGGCGCTGATCTTCCTTGGTATAGATGTCGTTCGTAATGGCGACGAGGTCGTATCGATCGCGCATCGCCTTGCACAGCATCTCGAGCAGCGTCGTTTTACCCGAGCCCACCGGGCCGCCCACGCCGACGCGCAGCGGCGGCAATTTTTTGGTTCGCATGGTTTGATGCCCTTTCGATTCAAGAACGGAAAAGCCGCGAATATTGTGTTTCGTGCCGCGCGGACAGCACGCCCAGCATCGGCGAGAACGTGTTGATACGCTCGGGCGGCGTATCGAGCGCGCGCGCACAAGCGCGCTCGATGACCGGACGCACGGCCATCAAGATTCGCTGACCCGCGAGCTGGCCGAGCGGTACCGCTTTAATGGCGGCGGCAACCTGGTTCTCGGCCCAAGCGAACGCATAAGCGGCAAGCGCCGCATCGACCGGTAACTCGTGTACCGCCGCCGCGAAGGCGAAAGCGGTCGGCTGCGAGAGCGGCGTCAACGTCTCGAGCGTGGCGCGCCGTGCCGCGTCGCCCCACTCGAGCGAGAAGGCGAGCTGCTTGAGCGACCAACCCATTTGCTCGGTTTCGCGCCTGAGTTCGGCGGCCTCGCGGCTCGCGAGGAATTGTCTATCGGCCTGCGCGAGCGCCGATGCATCGTCGTGCTGCCAGCGAGCGAACTGGTGCCCGATGAAGGCCAACTCCCCGCGCGCCAGCACGTGCAGCAAGCCGCTTTCTATCCACTCGCGTGCCGTATCGCCGTCGCGTATCCATTGCGCCTCGACCGCCGCTTCGAGCCCTTGCGAATAGCTGAATGTGCCGATCGGCAATGCGGGTGAGGCAAGGTGCAAGAGGGCGGTCAACTCGGCGATAAGCATGATTCAACGCTTCTTATTGTGGTTGTGTCCGCAACCATCATGGTGATGGTGCGCATGATCGTGATGATGGTCGTGATCGTGCCCATGTCCATGTTCATGTCCGTGCTCGTCGGCATGCCCATGATGCTGGACGAAGACCTGTTGCGCGAGGGCGTAGTCTTCGGCGAACGTGGCGTCATGACCGTGCCGATGGCCGCCGCCATAAGCGCCGGCTTCGGGGTGAAACGGCAACGTGGCGCGTTCGACTTGCGCGCCGAGGCGCGTCAACATCGCTTCGAGTACGGGGTCGGCCTCGAGCTTCAGATAGTCGGCGCCGATCTCGATGGGCGTATGGCGATTGCCGAGATGGTAGACGGCTCGCGTGAGCGTCAGCGCGTCCGAGGCGCGCACGAAAAGCACGGCCTCGGGCGCCGCAATGACGCGTACGAGCGCGCCGTCGTCGGCCACGAGTACGTCGCCGTCGGCTAGAACGGTCCCGCGCGGCATGACGAGCGCAATGTCCTCGCCGCTATCGAGCACGGCCGCGAGCCGGCTCTTGCAGCGCGCGTCGTACGCGAGCGTCAGCGTGGGCGCACGCGCGACGAGCGAGGCCGCGAGTTTGGCGGGAGGGGAAACACGTTTGTCGATGGTACGCATGAGAAGAAGGTGAGGATGACTAAGCGTTCGTCGAACGAACGCCCGGCCGATCAAAAGAGGAAATACCGCTGTGCCATCGGCAAGACCGCTGCCGGCTCGCAGGTGAGGAGCTCGCCATCGGCCACGACTTCGTACGTCTCGGGATCGACGCTGATCGCAGGCTGCCAAGCGTTGTGGATCATGTCTGCCTTCGACACCGTACGGCATCCACGCACGGGCACCACGCGCTTTTGCAGCCCATAGCGCTGCGCGACACCCGCGTCCGCTGCCATTTGCGATACGAACGTCAGCGACGTTTGTGCGAGCGCCGCGCCGCGCGTGGCGAACATTTCGCGATAGTGAACGGGCTGCGGCGTCGGAATCGACGCATTGGGATCGCCCATTTGCGCGAGTGCGATCATGCCGCCCTTGAGAATCAACGTGGGTTTCACGCCGAAAAACGCCGGCTCCCAAAATACGAGATCGGCCCATTTGCCTGCTTCGATCGAACCGACTTCATGCGCGATGCCATGCGTGAGCGCCGGATTGATCGTGTACTTCGCGACATAGCGCTTCGCCCGGAAGTTGTCGTTGCGTGCGCTGTCTTGCGCGAGCGAGCCGCGCTGCACTTTCATCTTGTGCGCCGTTTGCCAGGTGCGAATGATCACTTCGCCCACGCGCCCCATGGCTTGGGAATCGGAAGAAAGCATCGAGAGGGCGCCGAGATCGTGCAAGATATCCTCGGCCGCGATCGTCTCGCGCCGGATGCGCGATTCGGCGAACGCGAGGTCTTCGGCGATCGATGCATCCAAGTGATGACAGACCATCAACATGTCCAGATGCTCGTCGAGCGTGTTGATCGTGTAGGGGCGCGTCGGGTTCGTCGATGAGGGCAGCACGTTCGCTTCGCCGCACACCTTGATGATGTCGGGCGCATGGCCGCCGCCCGCGCCTTCGGTGTGATACGTGTGGATCGTGCGGCCTTTGAATGCATCGACCGTGGCTTCCACGAAACCGGCTTCGTTCAGCGTATCGGTATGGATGGCCACTTGCGTATCGGTGGCGTCGGCAACGCTCAGGCAGTTGTCGATCGCGGCCGGGGTGGAGCCCCAATCCTCGTGCAGTTTCAAGCCGATGGCGCCCGCGGCGATTTGCTCTTCCAGCGGCTCAGGCAAGCTCGTATTGCCCTTGCCGAGAAAGCCCAGGTTCATCGGCCAGCCGTCCGCGGCTTGCAGCATGCGTTCGAGGTGCCATGGACCGGGCGTACACGTGGTCGCGTTGGTTCCGGTCGCGGGTCCCGTTCCGCCGCCGAGCATCGTCGTCACACCCGAGGCGAGCGCTTCTTCGATTTGCTGCGGGCAGATGAAGTGAATGTGCGTGTCGATCCCGCCCGCCGTCACGATGAGACCTTCGCCCGCGATGACCTCCGTGGCCGCGCCGATCGCGATCGTCACGCCGGGTTGGATGTCCGGATTGCCGGCTTTGCCGATGGCGGCGATGCGTCCGTTCTTGATGCCGATATCGGCTTTGACGATGCCCCAGTGGTCGAGTATCACGGCATTCGTGACGACCGTGTCGGCCACCTCGCGCGCGACACGTTGCGATTGCCCCATGCCGTCGCGGATGACCTTCCCGCCGCCGAATTTCACTTCCTCGCCGTAAACGGTGAAGTCGCGCTCGATTTCTATCGTGAGCTCGGTATCGGCGAGGCGAATGCGGTCGCCTGTGGTCGGCCCGAACATTTCCGCGTAGGCGCGGCGGCTGATGCGTAAAGTCATGACGATGGGGAGTCCTAAGGATCGACTATCGACGAATGCAACGAAACTTCAGAGCGGCCCCATTACCTTGCCGTTGAAGCCGTAGACGGTGCGCGCACCGGCCAGTGCCACGAGCTCCACCGTGCGCGATTGGCCGGGCTCGAAACGCACGGCCGTGCCGGCGGCGATGTTGAGCCTGAAGCCGCGTGCTTGCTCGCGATCGAACGCCAGCGCGGCGTTCGCTTCATAGAAGTGGTAGTGCGAGCCGACCTGGACGGGCCGGTCGCCGGTATTGGCGACGCTGAGCGTGCGAGTCTCGCGGCCGGCGTTCAGTTCGATCTCGCCGTCTTCGGTCAGGATTTCACCGGGGATCATGATGGACGTGTCCCTGCATCAAGGAATCGGGTGGTGGACGGTGACGAGCTTGGTCCCGTCGGGAAACGTTGCCTCGATTTGGATCTCGGGGATCATTTCGGGCACGCCTTCCATGACGTCGTCGCGCGTGAGCAGCGTCGTGCCGTAGTGCATGACTTCGGCCACCGTCTTGCCGTCTCGCGCGGCTTCCATCAATGCGGCGGAGATGTACGCCACGGCTTCGGGATGATTCAGCTTCAGCCCGCGTGCACGGCGTCGTTCGGCAAGCAGCGCGGCGGTGAAGATGAGGAGCTTGTCTTTTTCTCTAGGCGTCAGTTTCATGGCGCGCGGCGCTCAAACGGGATGATGAAAAATCGGACGACGGTCCGCGCGATGACGGCGGATTTCGCGCAAGGGTGCGAGATCCATCCTAGCACCGCATCTTGCGGGACGGGGGCTTTGCAAGGAATTCCTTACGGACTCCTTAATATAGCCATGCAATACGGTGACATTCGATATGCGTTGTCGATTCCGACGGCTTAAGTGCTCCAAATGCGCAGCGCGCGCGCATCGACGCCGTGCACAAGCGGGCGCAGTACCTGCCAGCACTGAGCCAGTGTCTGTTGCAGCGCCTCCATCGAGTGGGCGAGCGCCCGCACGACGAGCACGCCCGGGGCGACGCACGAGACCCCCGCGCGCTGGTATTCGTCGAACGGTAAGCTCGGCGCAAGCGATTCGGCCAATGCGTCGTCGCAAGCAGGGCCGATTGCCCACAGCGTCCCGTATGCGGGATGACGGCTCAGTCCTTGCCGAGCGATGCGCAACGCGTCGTCTGCCGTCAGTTCGGCGTGCTCGAACCAAAGCAGTTCGCCTGACGCGCCGACGATGCGGGCCGTGCTCGACAGTGTTCCGGTCGACCAACGCTCGCCCGCCGCCACGCGGCCAAGCTGCGTCGCATCCCAGCCGATCGCGCTTGCGCCTTCCGCCAACGTCAGCGTGAAGTCGAGCGCGATGTGCGCGTCGTCGAAGACGATGTTGTTTTGCGGTAGCCAATCGAGCTTCGCGCCGGGGCCCACGGCGATAGCGATCTTCTGGCGTGCGAGGCGTCCGTTCGACTTGTACCATTTCGCCGCGCCCGGCGTGGTCAGCACCGCATGCGCACGTGCGCCGAGCGAGACGTCGAGCGTCAGTGCGTCGCCGCCCGCGATGCCGCCGGGAGGGTGGACGATCACCGCATGACAGATCGATTCCCCTTCGGGATAAAGCGGTTTCTGTACGCGCAGCGGGCCTTGATGCAGACGATGCGTAAGCGTGGTGCGCGCATCGCGGCGCTCGAATCCGAGCGCAAGGCTCGCTTGCCAACCGTGGGATTGGCGAAGACCGGGCTCGGAGGCGGGTATATTCGCCGCGAGCGCTGGGGCGTCTAATACGTGTGAAGACATGAAAGGCGTCGGGCGCGGGACGCGCGCGCATAAAGATGAGATCGAGCATAGCACCGCGCATGTCAGACGGCGATCATCTCGCGTACGCCGCGCGCGTCCATTTCGGTGCCTGTGCCGTTTGCGACGATCTCGCCTCGCCGCATGACCCAGTAGTGATCGGCCAGCGCTTTAGCGAAGTCGTAGTACTGCTCGACGAGCAGCACCGTCATGCCGGTTTCGTCGACGAGCTTGCGCAGCGTCCGGCCGATCTCTTGGATGATCGAGGGTTGAATACCTTCGGTGGGCTCGTCGAGGATGAGCAGTTCAGGCTCGCTCATCAGGGCACGGCCGATCGCGAGTTGCTGTTGCTGCCCGCCCGACAAATCGCCGCCGCGCCGCTTGCGCATGTCTTTCAGCACGGGAAAGAGCGTGTAAATGCGCTCGGGGACCTGCGAGACGCCGCGCTTGCTCGCCGCGCCTACGAGCAGATTCTCTTCGACGGTCAGGCGTGCAAAGATATCGCGCCCTTGCGGAACATAGGCGATGCCACGCGCGACGCGGGCCGGCGGCGCTAGCGCATCGAGCGTCTGCCCGCGCCATGCGATCGTGCCGCTCTTGGCGCGGACCACCCCCATGAGGCAGCGCATCAGCGTCGTTTTGCCCACGCCGTTGCGGCCGAGTAAGACGGTGAGCGACCCCTTGGGCACGTGCATCGTCACGTCGCGCAAGATATGGCTGCCGCCGTAGTATTGATTGAGTCCGGTTACATCGAGCATCGAAGCTGTCCTCGTCGTGTCGTCGGTACGTGCCTCAGCGGCCAAGATAGGATTCGACGACGGCCTCGTCGCGCTTCACTTCGTCGAGCGTTCCCTGCGCGAGCACGCGCCCTTCGGCCATGACCGTCACGCGTCCGTGCGACCCCGCGAGCGCGGCCACGAACTCCATGTCATGCTCGACGACGATCATTGAGCACGTGCCGCGCAACCGATCGAGCAGGGCGGCGAGCGCCATCGTTTCGTCGTCGGTCATGCCCGCGGCGGGTTCGTCGAGCAACAGCAGCGCGGGCTGCTGCGTGAGCAGCATACCGATCTCGAGACGCTGCTTCTGTCCATGCGAAAGTTCGCCCGCAGGCCGCCACGCTTGTTGTTCGAGGCCGATGGTGGCAAGCGTCTCCTCGATCCGGGACAGCGCATCGCGCCCAAGCCGCGCGCGCAGCGTCGCATGCCAGCGTTTGTCGGTCTTCATCGCGAGTTCGAGGTTTTCCCAGACGGGATGTTGCTCGAAGACCGTCGGCTTTTGAAACTTGCGGCCGATGCCCGCGCGCGCGATCGCCGGCTCGTCCATGCGCGTGAGATCGAGCGTCTGGCCGAGGAAGACGCGTCCGTGATCGGGGCGCGTGCGGCCCGTGATCACATCCATCATCGTCGTCTTGCCGGCTCCGTTCGGACCGATGACGCAACGCAATTCGCCCGCATCGAGCGTCAGCGACAGGCCGTTCAGCGCCCGAAAGCCGTCGAAGCTGACCGTCACGTCTTCGACGTAGAGGATTGTGCCGTGCGTGATATCGATGGCGCCGGGCGTGACGAGGTGCGCCATCGGTGCGTCGCCCGAGGGCGGGGTGAGAAGCGCCGCCATATCGTCCGGCGTGCGTATCGTCGTCATGCGCGTGTCCCCCGTTTGACGAGCGAGGCGGCGAGCCCCGCGAGACCGCGCGGCAATGCGAGCGGCACGACGACGAACAGTGCGCCGAGGAAGAACAGCCAATACTCGGGCAAGTAGGCCGTGAATGCGCTGCGTGCCGCGTTGACCGCGAACGCGCCGGCAATCGGCCCGAGCAACGTACCGCGTCCGCCGACGGCCACCCAAATCGCCATTTCGATCGAGTTCGCGGGCGACATCTCGCTCGGATTGATGATGCCGACTTGCGGGACGTAGAGCGCCCCCGCGATCGCGCAGAGCATGGCCGACAGCGTCCAGATGAACAGCTTGTACGCGAGCGGGCTATAGCCGAGAAACATCAAGCGCGTCTCGCTGTCGCGCATGGCCGTGACGACGCGCCCGAGTTTCGATGTGACGATGGCGCGTGCGCCGACGAATGCAAGCACCAATACGGCGAACGTCAGCAAGAACAGCGTGACGCGGGTGGCGGGATGGGCGATCGGAAAGCCGGCGATGCGTTTGAAATCGGTGAAGCCGTTGTTGCCGCCGAAGCCGGTCTCGTTTCGATAAAAGAGCAGCATCGCCGCGTACGTGAGCGCTTGCGTGATGATCGACAGATACACGCCCTGAACGCGCGAACGAAACGCGAAGAAGCCGAAGATCCACGCGAGCAGCGCGGGCACGACGAGCACGAGCGCAAGCGCGTACCCAAGATGTTCGGTGCCGTGCCAGAACCACGGCAGCGCATGCCAATTCAAAAACACCATGAAGTCCGGCAAATCGCTGCCGTATACGCCGTCGTGTCCGATCGCGCGCATGAGGTACATGCCGATTCCGTATCCGCCGAGTGCGAAGAAGAGGCCATGACCCAGGCTCAAGATCCCGCAATAGCCCCACACGAGATCGAGGGCGAGCGCGGCAATCGCGTAGCACATGAACTTGCCGCCGATCGTCAGCGTATAAGCCGACAGATGCAGCGCGCTCGACGCGGGCAACACCAGCGCGGCGATCGGTGCCCCTAAGCCGACGATCAACACAAGGGCGAGAAGCGCGGTCCATGCGGGGCGCGAGAGCAGCGGTCGCCGCTCGGGCAGGGCGAGGCCGGCGCTCGGCGTAGGCGCCGGCCGGACATGACGCGTGTCGCGCGAACTGGCTTCTTGCGCGGCCGCGGAGGAGGGAAGAGAACGCATTGCGGGCCTCATGCGCTGCGTCCTTTCAGAGCGAACAGCCCCTGCGGACGTTTTTGGATGACGAGAACGATCAACACGAGCACGGCGATTTTGGCCAATACGGCACCGGAGATCGGTTCGATCGCCTTCGTGAGGATGCCGAGGCCGAAGCTGCCGAGCACGGTGCCGGCCAGTTGCCCGACGCCGCCAAGGACGACCGCCATGAACGAATCGACGATATAGCTTTGGCCCAGATCGGGCCCGACGTTGCCGATCTGCGAGAGCGCGCAACCGCCGAGGCCGGCGATGCCCGCCCCGAATGCGAATGCGTAGGAGTCGACGAATGCGGTTTTCACGCCTACGCAGGCCGCCATCGTGCGGTTTTGGGTGACGGCGCGCACGAAGAGGCCGAGCCGCGTGCGCGTGAGCACGGCCCATGCGATCGCGACCACGGCCAGCGAGAACGCGAGGATGACGATACGGTTGTACGGCAGCACGAGGTTCTGCATGACCGTGACGCCGCCGGTCATCCAATCGGGGTTCGTCACTTGGACGTTCTGCGCACCAAAAAGCGTGCGGGTGGCTTGCATGAGGACGAGGCTCGCGCCGAAAGTCGTCAGCAAGGTTTCGAGCGGCCGGCCGTAAAGCCGTCTCAGCACGAGCCGTTCGAGCGCGATGCCGACGAGCGCCGCGGCGATGAACGAAGCGGGTACCGCCGCGAGTGGGTACCAATCGAACGCGCCTGGTGCGTAGTGGCGAAACGCGTTTTGCACGACGTAGGTCGCATAGGCGCCGATCATGAGAAATTCGCCGTGCGCCATGTTGATGACGCCGATGACGCCATAGGTGATCGCAAGGCCGAGCGCCGCGAGCAACAAGACGCTGCCCAGCGAGATGCCCGCGAACAGCGTGCCGGCGATACGGCCGTTGCGCGTGATTGCGTCGAGTGCATCGATGCCGCGTTGCGCAGCCGCACGTACGTGGGCGTCGGGTTCGACGAAGGTCCCGTCGGCGCGCTGCGCGACGAGCGGGCGCAACAACGGGTAGAGCTCCAAATCGTGCCGTGCCGCCAGCAATTGCACGGCTTCGAGCCGTTTGGTGGCGTCGGGGTCGGTTAGGGCCGTGGTGGCCCAAAGAACGTCGAGACGGCGCTTGAGCGTCGGATCGGTTTCCTTCGCGCGAGCGGCTTCGACGAGTGCTTTCATCGACGGATCGGGATTCGCAAGCAGCGCGTCCGCGGCGCGGCGGCGCACGTCGAGATCGGGCGAGGCGAGTTGCACGCCGGCCAATGCATGGGCCACTTTGTTGCGGAGGCGATTGTCGAGCATTACCGGTTGCGCGTCGCCGATCGCGACGAGCTTGCCGGAAACGGCGTCGCGCGCCTGGGTGTCGTCGGCGCTTTGCGCGATCAGTACGTTGCCCGCATCGGTCGCCAGCGCGCGGTCGTCGGCGAGCGCGCCGAGCACGGCTAATGCGGCGGGGTCGTCATGCTTGGCTGCGAGCGCGTCGATGGCGGCGGCCTTTGCGTGGAAGTCGTCACCGGCGAGCGGGGCGAGATCCGATGCCGTCACGGCGAATGCCGCGCAGTTCACCAGCGAATACGCAAGCGCGGCCGTTAGCAGCGCGCGGCTTAAGAATCGATTCATGTGTCGAGCCACGAGAAAGACGGCGATCCAGGGGCGAGCGACGGTGCCGCGAAGCGCAATCGAGCGCGCTTCGCGATACCGTGCCTCAAACGTGCATGGCTAAACGAGCCGTCGCTTAGGCGACGCGGCGCCTGCGCAAGAATTCGCCGATCGAGCTGACGACGTCGGGCTTGCCCGCGTTGCCCGCGATGAACGGGCTCCACGGTTGAGCGCGAATCGGCGCTTTGGTCTTCCAGACGATATTGAATTGCCCATCGGCGCGGATCTCGCCGATCATCACGGGCTTGTGCAGATGGTGATTGCCGTCCATCGTCAACGCGAATCCCGAAGGGGCTGCCATGCTTTGCCCGATCATCGCGGCGCGCACTTTATCGACGTCCGTGCTCTTGGCTTTCTCGACGGCTTGCTTCCACATATGGATGCCGACGAACGTGGCTTCCATCGGATCGTTCGTCACGCGTTTGGTGCCGCCGGGCAGGTTTTGCGATTTCACCCAGTCGGCCCATTGCGTCTTGAACTTCGAGTTGGCCGGGCCGCGCACGGACATGAAGTAGTTCCATGCGGCGAGGTGACCCACGAGCGGCTTCGTATCGATCCCGCGCAATTCTTCTTCGCCCACGGAGAACGCGACGACGGGCGTATCCGTCGCTTTGATGCCCTGATTGCCGAGCTCTTTATAGAAGGGGACGTTCGAGTCGCCGTTGATCGTCGAGACGACCGTGGTTTTGCCGCCTTGCGCGAATGCCTTGATGTTCGCGACGATCGTTTGATAGTCGCTGTGTCCGAAGGGCGTGTACACCTCTTGAATGTCGGCGTCCGCCACACCCTTCGAATGCAGGAAGGCGCGCAGGATCTTGTTGGTCGTGCGCGGATAGACGTAGTCGGTGCCGAGCAGGAAGAATCGCTTGGCGCCGCCGCCTTCGGCGCTCATCAGATATTCGACGGCCGGCAGCGCCTGCTGATTGGGCGCGGCTCCCGTATAAAAGACGTTGCGCGACATCTCTTCGCCTTCATATTGAACGGGGTAGTAGAGCAGGCCGTTCAATTCCTCGAATACGGGCAAGACCGATTTGCGCGAGACCGAGGTCCAGCACCCGAACACGCAGGCGACCTTTTCCTGGGTTAGCAGCTGCCGCGCTTTTTCGGCGAACAGCGGCCAATTCGATGCCGGGTCGACGACGACGGGCTCGATTTGCCGACCCATCACGCCGCCGTTCTTGTTGATGTCGGCGATCGTCATGAGCGCCGTATCTTTGAGCGAGGTTTCCGAGATCGCCATCGTGCCAGACAACGAGTGCAAGATGCCGACCTTGATGGGTCCCTTCGACGATTGCGCGCGAGCGATCGGGGCTTGCCCTGCGAGCGCAAGCGCGCCGGAGAGCGTACCGAGCTTCAACAAGCTGCGACGTTTCATGTGCTTCCCCTTGCCGGTGCTGAAATGACGTTTATTGGAGTAAGTCGCGCAGTGCGTGCATCGAGACGACTCGATAGTCGCGAGCGGACCGCCGAGCAACGCAAGGGGTATGCCAATTAAGGCCTGATAAGGGGGTGGCGGCACATCGAGGTGAATAGCGCGATGTGTCATTCCCGAGACCGGGGAAAGGCGGGATCAAGTTGGTGCGCGGCGCGCTGACTGCGAGCGTGACGCGCGATATTGGTGAACCGTCTTGGGGCGCGCGTTCGATGGGTCGAAAAAAAGCCGGCCTCGAATCGGGCCGGCTTTTTTGCGATCGATGGGACCGATCAATAAAGCGGCACTTTGGGATCGACCTGACGCGACCAAGCATCGATCCCGCCTTGCAGATTGAAGACGTTCTTAAAGCCGCGTCCTTCGAGGAACATGGCCACATTGGCGCTGCGCGCGCCGTGATGGCAGATGCAGACGATCTGCGCTTCGTCGTCGAGTTCTTCGCTGCGCGCCGGGATGTCGCGCATCGGAATATCCACGCAGCCGGCGATATGGGCAGTCGCGACTTCCCACGGTTCGCGCACGTCGAGCAGGACGGGCGCGGCGCGCGAGGTGTCGGCAAGCCATTCGGCGAGTGCGGGCGCGGTCAGGTTTTGCATGATGGCGATCGATCGGAGGAGCGGGGCGTTGGCGCGGTCGATGAGATCGAGGCCGCGCCGACGAGAACGAATGGACTTAGAACTTGAAGCGCGGCGCCTGAACGGCGTTCACGAGCGGCTCGATATACGTTTCGAAGATATCGGCCACGCGGAATTGCTTTTCGTCGACGCGCGTGATGATTTGCGCCTTCATGACGGGCGCCGTGCCGACGAATGCGGCGAGGCGGCCGCCGATCTTCAGTTGCTCGAGGATTTCTTGCGGCAGCACCGGCAGACCGCCCGAGACGCAGATGACGTCGTACGGTGCGCTTGCAGGCCAGCCGCGCGCGCCGTCGCCGGAAGCGACTTCCACGTTCGTCACGCCGTCTTCGGAGAGATTGCGCTTCGCGAGCTCAGCAAGTTCCGGTTTGATATCGACGGTCAGCACATGGCGGGCGCGGTGGGCGAGCAGCGCGGCCATATAGCCCGAGCCCGCTCCGATTTCGAGGACGGTTTCATGCTTCTTGACGGCCAGCTCTTGCAGCACGCGCGCTTCGACGCGGGGGAAGAGCATGTGCTCGCCGGCGGGCAGCGGCACTTCGAGATCGGCGAATGCGATTTCGCGGTAGGCGGCGGGGACGTAGTTTTCGCGCTTGACGACCGACAGCAGATTCAGCACGTCCTGGTCCAGCACGTCCCAGGGGCGAATTTGTTGTTCGATCATGTTGAAACGGGCTTGCTCGATGTTCATGGCGACTTGACGGACTTGGACGTAGCGGTTCGGTACGACGGAAAGAAACTTTCGGATTGTACCAAACCGGGTGCGGGCCGCCGCACTCCTTAGCGTTTGCTGCGTTTGATCTGCGCCTCGAACGCCGCGTCGAGCTTAGTGAGTTTGCGGGGTTTGGCCGGCGAAATGGCGTCGACGAAGGCAACGAATGCATCGAGCGGCAGCGGCTCGGAGAGCGGCAACTCGATGCCGCTTGCGCGATCCACCAGACGAAATAAACCGCCCGGCATGCCGATGGCGGCGTAGTGGGTATTGCCGGTGCGCTCCTTGAGCTTTTGCACCGCGAAAATGGCGCGCGTACCGCGCATGCTGCGATCCTCGTAAAATCTTGGGCGAAGCATCTACTTTACCAAGGTTGAGCGTCCTCGCGCCCGGCGCGTCGAACGTTCCCCCTTATTGCCGTTTTGATTCGAGCCATTGCATTGAACGCCCCCGGTTTCACCACTTGCTCGCCTAGCATGCCCGAGCACGCCTGCCGTCCCGGCTGCGGTGCGTGCTGCATCGCGCCCTCGATCACGAGCCCGATTCCCGGCATGCCGAACGGCAAGCCGGCCGGCGTGCCGTGCATACAACTCGATGAAGACGCGCGTTGCCGTATCTTCGGCCGTCCCGAGCGTCCGGCTTGCTGCTCGGGCTTGCAGCCGCAGCCGCAAATGTGCGGTACGACGCAGGCGCAGGCACTCGCATGGCTAACACAGCTCGAAGCGGACACATGCCCCGGCGGCGATCGCGGCGCCGAGGACACCGAAACACTAGGAGGTTTTGCATGACGTATGCCGTTGCGTCCCGCCGGCGTGGATTGTTGGGTTTGGCTTGCGCGGCGTTCGCCTGCGCGAGCATCGGCTTGTCGCTCTCGGCCTGCGCGAGTTCGACGTTTCCTTTCATCCCCGATCACTACACGTTTTCCCGTGACCAGGTGCAAGCCGCGGTCGCGCGCAAATTCCCCTATCGGCATACCGTATCGCAGCTGTTCGACGTCTCGTTGACGAACCCGGTCGTCGGCTTCGAGCCCGGTTCCAACCGAGTCACGGTCCATGTGGACGCACACGTGCAGAGCCCCTTTTTGCAGCAGAGCGTCGATGGCGGCTTTCTGCTGACGAGTGAGCTCCAGTACGACGAGCCGAGCCACGCGGTGGTGCTGCGCTCGCCGAGCGTCGAGCGGGTCGACCTCGAGGGCCAGGCCCGGGCCTACCAGCAGCAAATCGAGGCGGCCGGCGCGCTGGCGGCTGCGCAATGGCTCGACGGGTACCCGATCTATACGTTCAAGCCCGAGCAACTCCAATTCGCCGGCGTGAACTTCGAACCCGGTACAATTACGATCCTTACAAACGGCATACGCGTTCAGATCGTCGAAAAATGACGAAGGCGCGGCCGCGAGGGGCCGCGAGCACGATCGCCCGGTCCGCTTGCACTGCCACTGTTCGAGAGCGAGGGCATCGATGGATTGGGTTTTGATCGGCAAGGCGTTGATTCTCGGCGTCGTCGAAGGACTGACCGAATTTCTTCCCGTCTCGAGTACGGGACATCTGATCGTCGTCGGTAGCCTGCTCAATTTCGGCGTCGACGGCGCGAAGACATTCCACGTCGTCATTCAATTCGGCGCCATTCTGGCCGTGTGCTGGGAGTACCGGCGGCGCATCGGCCGCGTGGCGTCCGGCGTATGGGGCGACACCACGCAGCGCCGGTTCGCGCTCAATGTCGTCATCGCCACCATCCCGGCTGTCTTGCTGGGTTTATCGTTCGAAGCCGTGATCAAGGATGCGCTTTTCGCGCCGGTGCCGGTTGCGCTCGCGCTCGTCGCGGGCGGGATCGTCATCTTGTGGGCGCAAGCGCGCGAACGGCGGCGTGGCGGTGCGTCGGGGCGGATTCGTACGATCGACGAATTGCGTCCGCTCGATGCATTCAAAGTGGGGTGTGCGCAATGCTGCGCGCTGATTCCGGGCGTATCGCGCTCGGGCTCCACGATCATCGGGGCGATGCTGCTCGGCGTCGAGCGGCGCGTCGCCACCGAATTTTCGTTTTTTCTGGCGATTCCCGTGATCGGCGGCGCGACCCTTTATGAACTGATCAAACACCGCGGCACGGCATTCGTCGATATCGCCGATATTTTGACGGTCGGGACGGCCGCCGCTTTCGTGAGTGCCTTCGTCTGCGTGCGATGGCTGCTGCGCTATCTCGCCACGCACGATTTCACGGCATTCGCCTGGTATCGCATCGCGTTCGGGATGATCGTGCTCGTCATCGGCTATGGCGATGCGCTGAACTGGGGCGCGTAGCGCTTTTGCACCCCGGCCGCGCAGGCGAGCGTGAAGCGCCGGGTCAGCGGCGTTTGAAGACGAGGTCCCAGACGCCGTGGCCGAGCCGCAAGCCGCGCCGCTCGAACTTCGTGACGGGACGGTACTCGGGCCGCGGCGCGTAGTCTTGCGCGGTGTTTTCGAGCGACGGCTCCGCGCCGAGGACCTCAAGCATTTGTTCGGCGTAGTTTTGCCAATCGGTGGCGCAGTGCAGGTAAGCGCCCGGCTTCAGGCGCGACGCCAACAGCGCGACGAACCGAGGTTGAATCAGCCGGCGTTTGTGATGGCGCGCTTTATGCCACGGATCGGGGAAAAAGATGTGCACGCCGTCGAGCGTGCCGGGCTCGATCATGTGCTCGATCACCTCGACCGCGTCGTGCTGAACGATTCGGATATTCGTCAGTTCTTCTTCGCCGATCAGCTTCAAGAGCGCACCGACACCGGGCTCGTGCACTTCGACTCCGATGAAATCGTCACCGGGCCGGGCGGCGGCGATCTCGGCCGTCGTGGCGCCCATGCCGAAGCCGATTTCGAGCACGCGCGGCGCTTGCCGCCCGAACACGGCTTCCCAATTTGCGGGGGCGGGCGAGTACGGGACGACGAAACGCGGCCCCAGTTCGTCGAGTGCGCGGCGTTGCCCTGTCGATACGCGGCCGGCGCGTGTGACGAAGCTGCGAATGCGGCGCGGAAACGAGGGGGCGTCGGCGTCGCCGGGGGCATCGGGCGGCAAGCCCGTATCGTTCGGATCGTGAATCATCGTTGTCAACAGTCTGAGGCGGGCGAATGAAAAAGCCGCCAACGTGGGCGGCTTGCGTCTCGGACGCGCACCGGCGTGGGGCCGGCTTTCAATTGGTGGGCGAGATTGTAGACGAGAGCGCGGCGTGCGCGAAATCTTGCTGTCGTGCCTGTATGTCCCACGCCTCAGTCGGAGACGACGACATCGATCCGGTTCGGAAATTCGAGCCTGAACTCGCGCGTGCGTCCGATCCGAACATCCAGCAGCAGCCGCTCCACCTGCTGGATCATTTGTTGGTTGCGCTCGGCCTCATGAGGCGGCTTGTCATGCATGTCCGCGACGAGCGCTTGACGCGTATCGACGAGCAGCCCGACTGCGCTGGTGCGTGACATAAAATACCGTTCCATCTTTATCGTGGCGCAAAAGTGGGCAGGTGGCCGAACCGACCGCGGTTAGCCGAGCTTGATATCGACAGCAATGGGCGCCGGAAATTCCGCGACGGTCACAACAGTTTGCTCGAATCTCAGGGCGACGCGGAACTTGACTTGCGGAGGCACATCGTCGCGGCTCTCCCCCACGGAAATATCGTGGGGGGCGGCCCGCGATATTTCAAGGGTGAACGCGCCAGCCTTACGGGCAGCTATCGGAGGAGAGGGACTGCATCATTTGCTTCGTGCGATCGGTAGTGCACATCGCCAGTGCGGCCGATTGCATAGACCCGTCGGTCCATTGTCGCTGGGCCGATTGCCGGCACGTTTCGTCGCGCCGCCGTTGCCAAGCCGCAACCTTTTGCGCGAGCACGGCGCCGCATTTGGGCGAGGCAGCCCGCTTTTCGTCGATGAGCCGGGCCAACGTGCGTTCGGCGGCGAGTTCATCGCGCCAGGCACAGAGCTTCATACTGTTTCGGTTCGCGTCGCAGTTGGCGAGTAGCGCCGTGACTTGCGGGGCGCTTACGCCGCTGCGTTTGGCTAGCTCGTCGGTAAGCGTTTGCGCCGACGCGGCGGTGGCGACCGATAAGAAGCCCAGCAGTAGTAGGGTACGTTTCGCTGATCTTTCCGCCGACATGGCAGGCTCACGTCATCAGAGGCAACTTGCCGACTCCGAATGAGGCGCTTGCGGGACGTGCTGCCGGAAGGGGGCGGGATCGCCACCCGATCGCGATTGATTCGAGCCCCGGGAAGGGGGACGCTGAGGGCGTGCAGCGGATTGTCCAGAACAAGCCGGAGTGCAGTATAGCAACTCTGGCGGGGGCGGCTGATCGCGTGGAGAGGGCGGCCTCATTGCGGTGAGCGCAGGGCTTCGTATCGCCATCGACGATTCAAATGAGCCTTACGCCCTGTAGTGTTGCGGGGCTACGCCGACGACGCGCTTGAACATGGTGGAGAATGCGGTCGGGCTGCTATAGCCCAGGTCATAGGCCACGCGTGTGATCGAATCGCCTTGCGCGAACCGGGCGATCGCGCTTAGCAGGCACGCTTGTTCTCGCCACGCGACGAAGCTAACCCCCAACTGTTCGCGGAACATTCGAGTGAAGCTGCGGCGGCTGAGCCCTAAGCGGCGCGCCGCGTCATCGAGCCCGAGCGAGACGGTCGGAGCGGCAAGCAACGCTCGGCAGAACGCCGCTAGTCGAGGATCGTTGGGTAAAGGTGCGTTGAGCGGCAACGGCTGCATAGCGGCAATCTCGTCTATGAGCAGCGCCATTATTCGTCCTGCACGTGTCGAGGATTCGTATAACGCCGATTGCTGCACGGCCTCGGAGATGAGATTTCTGAGCAAGGCGGACGTGCTCACGACGCAGCTCTGACGCGGTAACGTCCTTGCCTGCTTTGCGGCGACGTGGACAAAGGCATTGAGCATTCGCACTTGGCCGCTCATCTGCATTTGATGCGGAACGTGGGCGGGGAGCCAGACCGCACATTGCGGCGGTACCACCCAGTTGCCCGCCTGTGTTGCGACCGTCATCACGCCTTCGGCTGCATAGGCGAACTGGCCGCGCGCGTGTGTATGGTCGGGGTGCACGAAACCCGAAGGGTAGTGACGTTCTACTGCTATGACGTCCCTGGGGACTTCTTCATAGCTCATCGGTATGGGAATTGGCATGGCCCGAACTATTGTCAGATTGACCTGATCACGAGAGCGGAACAACGCGCGGAAATCTACCATGCCGTTGATGGGCAATTGCTTTTTCCGCACCTTTTTGCGGGGCACTTTTATTCGGGAGACGTCGATGGCGCTGCGCAACGAGAAAATGTTGGCTCGATACGTTTTATGGGCGAATGAAGTGACTTATGCCGTGGTGGCTGATCTGCCCGAGGCGACGATGTCGGCGCCGCAGGACACCATGTTCGGCAGCATCTTGGGCACGTTGGGGCATAACTATGCTGTCGGTGCGATTTTTCAAGCGCACTTGGAGCGACGCGCGCATGGATTCACTGTCCGCCGAATGCCCGATACGACGACCTTCGACGAGTTGCGGGCGATGCAACGCGATCTCGATGCCTGGTACGTGGGATGGATCGATCGGATGACAGAGTGCGAACTCGATCAGTCGATCGACTTTCAGTTCGTGGATGGCGGAAAGGGTGTGATGACCCGGGGTGAAATGTTTTTCCACGTCGTCAATCACTATACGTTTCATCGCGGATTCATAGTCGATACGCTTCGTCGGATATCGGCGCCTGTGCCCGTGACGGATCTCACGGTTTATCTCCGTGACGGTGTTTGAAGATTGGCGGTGCGAGAGGAGCAGGGCGGCTCGCGGGTACCTCTGCTGGAATTGCCGAGTTCGAGGAGTTGGGATGGCCCGTACGCCTGCTTTGACGCACCCATTGCCGTGCGCGAAATACGATCGGTCGGCTGGCTCAACCCGATGACGCGCATCAAGCCTTAGTCCGTTGGTTGTCTAACACGGGGAAATCGTCCATTGGACCGGAAGGTACGTCCGGCCGTGACGGCAAAGCAGGGGGAGGGCAATGCGACAGAGCCTTATGGGACCAGGCTCGCGAATGTTTGGAGCGGGCGATGGGAATCGAACCCACGTCTCTAGCTTGGGAAGCTAGGGTAATGGCCATTATACGACGCCCGCAGAGACAGCGATTGTACTGGGTTTTTGCTGGTTTGGGGAGCGGCGTCGTTTTGGGCTGCTGGCATCGAAACTGGCATGGGTCTGTCGTGGAGAGGTGGCATCGCCACGAGAGCCCGAGATCGGCCAGGAAGCGTCATACGGCGCACTCGGATATCGGACGCTTGTGCGACTGCTTTTGAGAACCGACCGTTCGCATTCGACTGCCGGTGATACGCGCAACTCCGCAGAGAGATGCCTTAGCCAAGCGCTTTTAACTAATTCTGCGTCCGGTCAACCTTGTGGGCAACCGGACACCGAACTTGCTTCAGAGTGGGTCGTCAACCACGGGCCCAAGCGCGCTTCTTAGACGCGCATAAACTGCCTGAGCCTTGATCGGCAACCCGGACTCACTCAGGTTGGCTACTTTGCCAAGCATTCTGAACGAGGCTGATCTTCGCCCCTTCTTGAGTTCGGGGAATTCCTCCTCAAGCGCGGCCTGGACCTTTGCCCTGTAACCATCTTCGAGGTTGAGCGGTCGATACTGAATGCCTACCGCATAATTGTCTGGCCCGTGAACAGATTCACGCATTTCCCACGCGACAACGCAGACGGGCCATGACGTAGCATCCGCACCGATAAGTGGGTTCCACGCCTCGTCGAACAACCAAAAAATCCTCTTCCCGTAGTCTGTTAGAAGCTTGCGACTTGGAAGATTGGCTTTGATGCGCCTTTCGATAAACGAAAGCTTTGCCTTTGAGCCAAGACGCTCAATCAATTCCGGATAGTGATGGGCGAAAATCCACTTTTCACCCAGGTCGCCGTCCAACGTCGCCGGGGTGAGCGCACTGACGTCGAGAGTTAATGCTTTCTCGAGATCTTCAATGACCGTCCTATGTTCCATCGCAACGTCTGCGAGAACATCGTCGAGTTCCTTCTGCTCCGGCGGAACGTAGTCAGTTTGCTTCTGGCAGTAGGCAATCACGAGCGCAGCAGATTGATTTCCTCGCTTGATCTGAAGCTCCGCGCGATCAGCGCCAGCCTCAAGCCATTGGTAATCGAGAAATGCCCACCGGTTACGCGGTGCGGATCGATTATCGTCCTCGTCCCGAGCTCCGCCGTAATTCCGATCCAGGACAATATGCGCTGTCTTGTAACCTTTGAATGCGGGCCGGGCGCGTAGTACTGCCACCTCGTTGTAGTAGGTCTCAAGCTGCTCCGCTCCGAGCCGGGCACCGTGCTTGTTCTCAACCACAACGAGGAGTTGATTCACAGGGTCGATCATCAGCAGGTCCAACCGCGCCTTGCTCGGGAGCACATACTCGCGAATCGCGATCATCGAGTGGAAGCCGGTTCGGGCAATCCTGCCCGGCGTCCAGACAGCAAAGAATTCTTTGTTGCATAGAACGTTTTCGTACGAATTCCCGTAAGCAGCGGTCAGGAAATCTTTCAAAATTCCGTCACCCTGACCGTGTCCTTCTCGAGGATCAAACAACCATTTCAGTATTTCAGAATGTTGGTTTTCGTTTGGTTCGATGATGTTGAAAATATCGTTCGACCGCTTTAATCCCTCCATGGCCTTCCGCAGCCTGGGATCTGCTACAAACTCGTGAAATGCGTCGTCCATCAGAATTCCCCGTCGATCATTGGTCTTTTTGCAACTCAACTATTGTATCCGTCTGAGCTACGGAATCATTGTGCGCTGTTGGACGCAGCCACCCGACTTGCGTAGCGCGAGCGGCCGTAGTGGGGTCGAAAACCGTCCTGCTGGAGGAGGTCATGGGCGATGCTTCCTGCCGCTGATGCAAGCTTTCCGTTAGCTAAGATTTCGGCCATCGAAGCCGCGTAATAAGCGTGGCCGATATCCAACTAGCTTCGCCCGTCCGACGGTTGCCGCGATAGCGCTTGTGAATCCCACCCGCCATCAATCAGTGCCCTGTGAAGCATGCCGACCGTGAGCGTTTCGTGCTTGAACGAGTGCGGCTTTCTCAGTAATTTCATCATCAAGTGATACAGAATCCCTTCGCCTTCCATTAGGAAGTAGCGATGAAAATCGTAGTCACCCCTGTCGACGCTGAATACCTCGAAGAAGTGCTGCATGAATTCATCGGCGTCATCGCCTTGCTGGCCGAGATCGTCATCGATTGCGGATTCGGGCGTTATGGACCTCTTCGGTGACACGCACGCTTCCTTTCGGACAAACGACTCAAGGTTTTCCCAGGTATGGTTTCCCATTAAAACACCCTATCCTCAGGCGAGACAATGCCGTTGTATCGAATGACCGTGTGATACCCGATCTGAGCAACGTCGTTTGCCAGCAGAACCCAACCGACGCCTGGCAGCGTTCGACCGACGAACGTGCTGAGCCTATGAGTCAAAAGAATGTCGAGCGCAACGGCCTATGCCAACAAATGCCAGTGCAAAGCATCGGCGTCGTTGTGCCAAGGCGGTCAGGTTCGTTCCGTTCGGAATTAGTTAAATGGCGGGGTCGTCGGTTTGTACATGATGATTCTTTACCGCCTTCGCGATTCTCTCCAGGAGAATCTCAGCGTATCGCTCGGGTTGTTCGACATCAGGGAAGTGCCCGCAATCCTGAAATTGCACAACCTCAGCATGAGGTACGCTTTTGCAAAGGGAGTTTGGATCGGTCGGCTTATGAGAGCGATCCTTGGTGCCCCAAATCACGGTAATAGGTGTCGTTACATTCGATAGTGACTCTTCGTGTTCTCGACATAACCCTTGAACAACGCCTGCTAAACAAAAGCAGGCTCCGTTGTTCAGAGCATTCAATGCCTTATCTTGGAAAGGCTGGGCCCGTGTGGCCTTTGGAAGCGCGACGTTGTACCACTTATTCGCGGCTTTTTTCTGAAATAACCAGCCGACGATTTGCCCGACCACGGGAGTCTTGAGCGGCCACGGTATGATCCGATCCACCCACCTGTGCATGGCAGTGAGCGATGGCGTCTGTGATAGAACGAGATGCAAGATTCGATCCGGCGCTATTTGTGCGGCACGTAAGGCATAGAATCCATTCGCGCAGCTGAACGCTAGTGTGGTTGATTTGATGTTGAGCCCATCAAGAACACCCAAAACAGCGGCAGCGCCTTGATTCAGCGAGTGTTCATAACTGGGGCTTGGCAAGGAATGGCCGAAACCCGGCATATCGAAACATACTACGCGCAAGTGCGGCGTAAGCAGCTCTATTAGTCGATCGTAATGTTCTATGACATTAGGGCCGTCGGGAACCAAGACTACACAGGGCTTATCGGATGCGGAGTCATACACGCGTACCGAGCCAACCGGTGTCTCAATGATTCGCGTTGGGAAGGTGGTTGAAGCGCCTCTTCGTCTTTTCGATGAATGCTTTGCTAGCACGCTATCAATATACGGACTTAACATTATTTTTCTCAGTTAAATTTGTCAATGAATCGATAGCAAATAGTTGAATGCCAAAGTGCTTTCAATCCTTCGCCCCGAGCCGACCACCCGCACAGTGGTCAACACAGGGCTAAGCGGTTGACCGCAACGCAGCCTTTATTGCGTTTGTCGATCGACCGGGCCGTTCTCGAATGTGTACTGATTTGACGACGGAAATACAAAGACACTATAGGAAGCTAGCGGATCTGCCAAGACGCCCATATTTTTCCCGCTAACGCGAAGCGATAACCGACCTGACTGATCTACTTCAATATCGCCGGGCAGGCCAAGGCCTAGAACGGGAGATTTCACCCACGCAATCTTTCTTTTTGGAGGTGTACCGCCCTTCAGATCCCGCTCCAATTCGGAACGAATTTCAGAATAACCAATTCTGACCGAGGCTCGATACTGCTCGAGTTTCTCAGCTGACATCGGACCCTTTAGTGCGTCAAGCGGGAGAGTGTCGCTCAGAACATAACTGTAGATCCCAACCCATGGCTTCGAATGCTCATCCGACAAAGACCGGCTTGATTCAACACGAGCCGATACCATAGTGTTGATCCCAGACTCCTCATCCGCCACATAGAGCAAGATAAACGGTTTAACCGTTACCGTATCGCTTACGGATGCGCCGTCAGGCGTCGGCTTGGCCATCGCCCACGCCATGCGGGCCTCCGTCAGCGCATCGACCGTGTACAGGCTGGAATCCGTTCCTGATTTTCCCATTGAATCGGTAATGCGATCGATATTGACTGAGTTTGCCAAAACGCCGATCGGACCCAATAGCAATCCAACAGCCAAACTACCTCCACTGGTCTGTCGGAAAAACATTGATCGGCCAGGAATTTCATACGTTCGTGGTGCGACTTCTGCTTTTGAGGGGCGATTCGCGCTTAGTTCGATGGTTGAACCCGTCAATTGTGCTGGAAATTGTGCGGGTTTGACGGCTTGTAGATTTCCGCAGGCGGCGACGATGCACGATCCGATGATCGCCCCAATAGATTTAAGTATCTTTTTCATCTTATATGGAATGGTAATTTTTTGTATTGCCGCCGGGTGTTAGGCCGAGTTGTGTTCGACCGTCGATTCAGGCGTTATGGCCTTCTTCGGTGATACACATTCTTCCTTTCCGACGAGCGACTCGAGGCTTTCCGCGGGTCAGCGAACGAAATTTCGCTTATTCGCAGGCGGGATCGTATCAAAAAGCTTGGGGCGGTGGTTAATGCGCGTGCTTGTGGCGGCCTACGCCAAGGCCGCCGCTGCGGCACGGGAGCGCCGGCTGGCTTATCGGTACCGACTCGACGGTACAATCGGCAGCCGCGACGATTCAAGATACCTTTAAAACCGGGCCACTCGTGATGACGCCGTACCTGCTGGTTTTCCTGTTTAAGACTCGTCCGGCGTCTTGACCAGGTCGCGAAACATCTGGACTTTGGCGGGGTTGCTTGTTGCCAGGCGGTAGCGGTGGTAATCGTGGGAGGCGATGGTCGGAATGAAGACATGTCCATCCGATTTATTCTGGTAGACCATGTCGCGTCTTTCTGCGTAACTTGTCGTTTCCGAGAGCTGTGCGTCATAGCGCTTGCAGATGCCGTAGACATTTTCGAGCAGAGCGTCTCCCACTCGGGGTCTGTCTTGCGCTGCGAGATACGCGTCCACCTCCGCGCCTTTTTCCGGTCCGGCGGCTATCTTTGCCATCTCTTGGAGGGAGAATCCATTGATGGAACTCGATCCCGCGACCGTCTGCATTTTCACCGTATAAGGTTGATTTTTATACTGCGTGTTCGACCACGTCTTGACGATGGGAACGGCCTCCCAGCTATCACCCACGAGAACATCCGGTGCCTGCCTTGCATCCCGCAGGTCGCCCCACAATACGAAACCATGAGGGTTGCCGTTTAGCGCAAATGAGACGGGACGCAGGTCGCGCGTGCGGGAACTCATCCCCGCCGCGCGATCGCGCATCGAGGCTGTCAATTCCCGGCTTTCTTCCGCAACGACGGCTCTGAACAACGCATGGTTGGTGTCGGTGCAGACACCGGCCCCCGAACTCACGGTGTCGCGAACGGCCTGCATGGAATACTGTGGGGCCGGTGGGAAGGAGCTCCTGCGCATTTCATAACGTACAAAGGATTCTCCGCCTGACGCGACAATGCCGAATACATTGTTGGGTCTGTGCTCTACGAGTTTCGATACCCGCTGTTGAATCGGCTGTAGTTGCTGGATCTTCTTATAAGCCTCGTCGCTGATCCTCGTGCTGGGAGGGCTAGCCGGCGCTACCGTGCGGACCATGGCCTGTAGCGCACCGAGCGGGCCGGACGCTTGAGGTTTACCGTTTAGGGCCTCCCGCACCGGACGTTGAGCCACTGATGTGCTTTGCAGCTTCTCTCCGTCGGGGGCAACAGAGGTGTCCCAGTCGACGGTCTGGCTGTGTGGCAAGGCGAGAATGGATTCCGGCGGCATCGTCTGCCCCAATTCGACTTATGAGATTCAGGCAGACTAATGTCGGAACGACATTCGGTGCGACGCTTCCCGAAAGAATGTTTCAACATCCGAACATGCCGCGCTAGTGTCCGCGGACATCGCGTTGCCACGTCATGTCGGCCGACCGCTCAACGGGCATCGCAATCAGTACGATTGGGCGACGCCAGGATGGGACAGTAGCCACAGCACATCACTTGATCCGCTGCCTCGTACTGAGATATGGCAGCATACATGTCATATCTGAAGGCCGAAGCCCTAAACTCTAAGCAAATAAGCGTCGTGCCTAGCGAGAAACGCTCGGAGCCGCTCGCCGTAGTCAGGCGTAACCGACGCCTGAACACTGCGCCGTTCCGAGAGTGCCGTGCGCCACGCCCGAACGCGCGGAGTATCGGCAAAAACACGCGTATCGGCCAGCGCATCGAACACGTCGAAGTATCGAAAGATCGGTGCGAAAGCGGCATCGACGAGCGAGAAGCGCTCCCCTGCGAAATACGGCCCGTGACCCAACTCGGCTTCGACGCGAGCGAATTTGTCCGTCAGCGCTCGCCGCTTGAGTTCATAACGGTCGGCATCGGCAGCCGTCTCGAAGTGCCAGAGCTCCGACAAAATCGACGAAGCAAATTCGATCCAACTGCGATGCCGTGCGCGATCGAGCGGGTCTCGCGGATGAAGCGCGGGACCCACGTCCGCATCCTCGAGATACTCGCAAATCACCGCGCTCTCGAATACGACGGAGACGGGCTGCTGTTCACCCTGAACAATCAGCAGCGGGACTTTGCCGAGCGGCGAGATCGCGACGAACCAAGCCGGCTTGTCGGCCAAATCGACATAGCGCCGTTCGAAGGCCACGCCTTTCTCGGTCAGGGCGATAGCGGCGCGCTGCACGTAGGGGCACAAGGGATGGCTCACCAAGCTATAAGCCGGCGGGTTCGTCGCGTGCATTATTCGGCCACCTTCAGGCCTTCGGCTTTCATCGCTTCACGCACGGCCGGGCGTCGACCTACGCGTTCGAAGTGAGCGCGCAGAGCAGGGTAGTCCGATAGATCGACATTGACCAACTTAGACCAGCTCACGACCGTGAATAGATAGGCGTCGGCCGCCGTAAAGGACTCGCCCATCAGAAACGGTCCGCCGGCCGCCAAATGCCGATCGACGAAGGTGAGCCGATCGGCAATCTTGCCGCGGGCGACCGTTTGCGCTTGTTCGCCGTATTCGGCATGGAACAGCCAAGGGCTGTACATCTTGTGCAGCTCCGTCCCGATGAAATTGAGCCACGATTGCAATTGTGCACGCGCCAGCGTGCCGGCCGCCGGAGCCAGACCGCATTCCGGTTTCTGATCGGCCAGGTATTGCACGATGGCCGGACCCTCGGTCAGCACTTGGCCGTCGTCGAGTTCGAGCACGGGCACATAGCCGTTCGGATTAACAGCCGAAAAGGCCGCGCCCGATGCCAAGGTATGCGGCGTCTTGCCGAGATTGACGCGCACCAGTTCGAGCGCGATGCCGGCTTCGACGGCAACGATATGCGGCGACAACGAGCATGCACCGGCGGAGTAGTAGAGCTTCATGAGGTGGCCTCTGAAAGGGGGTGACCAAAAAGACAGCGGGCTCAGGATAAGGTGTGCGTTCGTGCAATGTCCATTGCGCGTTTGCCATTCATATTTGCATCGGTGCAAGCAATCGGATAGCGTTGCGCCATGAACGATTGGAACGAACTGCGTCTCGTGCTGGCGGTGCAGCGCGCGGCGAATTTGACGGTGGCCGCGGCACGGCTGAACATCGATCACTCGACGGCGTTTCGACGCCTGAAGGCGCTCGAGACGCGCCTTGGCGTGCGGCTCTTCGAGCGGCTTTCGGGCGGCGTCTATCAGGCTACGGAGGCGGGGCAGCGGATGGCCGCGGCGGCCGAGCGGATGGAGGACGAGGCGTTGGCGCTCGATCGCGATCTAACGGGCCGCGATCATCGGCTGTCCGGGCGGTTGCGGGTGACGTCGTCGGAGACGCTCGCGTACAGCCGGCTCACGCGGCACTTGGCCGCATTTCGGCAGGTTCACCCAGGGCTCGTCGTGGATTTGTCCATCGACAACCGCGTGCTCAATCTGTCGCGCCGCGAGGCCGATGTTGCATTGCGCCCGGTTCGGCCGAAGCAGGGCGATCTGTGGGGGCGCCGGCTGGCCAGCATCGCGTGGGGGCTTTATGCGACACCCGCCTATCTAGGCGCGCGCGAACGTCCATCGATGAACGCCAAGTCACTAGCTGAGCACGCGTTGATCGGATGGGATGAAGGGGTGTCGGGCATTCAAGCCGCTCAGTGGCTGGCGCAAGCGGCACCTGAGGACGCTGTCGTTTATCGAACGAACAGTCTCGTCAACCAACTCGTCGCGGCGCGTGCCGGAATCGGGCTCGCGTTGCTGCCGTGCTATCTGGGCGATACCGAGGCCGGCGTCGTGCGCGCGATGCCGGAGCCGGTGCCGGACCTGGAGGGCGAGCTCTGGATCGTGGCGCTCGCCGATCTAAAAAATACGGCGCGGGTTAGGGCGTTCTTCGACGTGGTCGGCGATGGGCTTTCGCGTGAACACGCATTGTTCGAAGGCCGCGGCGGTGTCGTCGGCGACTAGGGGGGCATTCAGCTCGCAGCGGAACAGCAATCGATAATCGAATGCCGCCCCTACGCGAGCCCCGCCCACACCGCCAACGCAATAGAGCCGAAAACCAATACGACCGCGAGCGTTTTCGTCCGGTGCAATTGTGTCCACAGCAGTACGCCCGTGAGCGATAGCAGCACGAGCGAGCCCGCAAGCGTATCGATCAGCAATACCCAGCCGATGCCGAGCCCTGCGCCCCGATGCAGGTTCGTCAGCATCGCGACGAACGAGTTCTCGCTGTGCTTGAGCGTGACGAACCCGTTGCCGATCCAGTATTCGGCCATGACGCTTTCGCGCGGCGTCGCGAACGTCATTTGCCAATGCTCGGGCTGTACGGCATCGCGATCACCCCACGCCACCTGATGTGCGGGCTCGCGCTGCACTCTGCCGAGGCGGCCAGGCAGCTTGTATTCCCGTTGCAGCCAAGTAGCGAGGGCGCGCGGTGTGTCAGGTGCGGGGGAGGGCAACGGCACCTGCACGCTCGAAACGTGCGGCGCACCGGTCGAAATCCTCAAGGGCGGCGCGCGATGGTTCAAGAGGAAGCCCGTGGTGCCGAACAGCAACCCGAGTGCCGCGCCCCAAAGCCCAACCCAGCCGTGAACGTTGCGCAGCCATTTGATAAAAGTCGCTCGCCGCCCGCGCGCGTTGCGTGCGACGGTCGCCGCGGCCAGCGGTACACGCGCCTCGGACACAGTCACGTTTCACTCCAGAGACGCAAAAGGTTGTGATAGCAGCCGACGAGATTGCGGCGCGCCAGTTCGTCGGCATCGGTCGCATTCAAGCGTTGGATGGCGTTGTCCATATCGAACAGCAGCGTGCGCTGCGCATCGCTGCGCACGAGACTTTGCACCCAGAGGAAGCTCGCGATGCGCACGCCACGCGTGACGGGCGTCACCCGGTGAACGCTGGTCGCCGGATAAAGCACCATGTCTCCAGCCGGCAACTTCACGGCATGAGTGCCGTACGTATCTTCGATCATGAGCTCGCCCCCGTCGTACTCGTCGGGAGAGGACAGGAAGAGCGTGGCCGAAACGTCGGTTCGCAGCTTGATGCCGTTCGGCAGGACCCGCACTGCGCCGTCGACATGGTTGCCGAACGTCATGCCGCCTTCGTAGCGGTTGAACAGCGGCGGGTACACCTGGTTCGGCAGAGCCGCGCTAATGAACCGTGGATTCCGTTCAAGCGCGGCGAGGACCAGGTCGCCAAGCTCACGCGCAATCGGCGTGTGTTCGGCGATCTGTTGATTGCGTTTGACCGGGGCACCGGAGTAGCCGGCCGTCGCCCGACCGTCGACCCATGCGTCGCCGGCGGCGTCGAGCCGATCACGCACGTTTCGTATCTGCTCGGCGTTCAGCACGCCGGGAATCTGTAGCAACATCTCAATGTTCCTTCAGGCCGCCCGAGCCCGGCCGCGCGCTTCGTTCCGAAGCAGTGCCGGTGCGAGCAGCGGCCATTTCATCAAAGCCGGTATTCGAATGTGGCAAGGAGCGTGCGGCCGATGCCCGGTACCGAGCGTCCACCGTCGGATTGGATAAGCGAGTCGTAATAGAACTTGTCCGTGAGGTTCAGCAAGTTAAGCCGCAAGTCCCATTTCTTCGCGTGATAAGCGGCCATCGCATCCCAACGCGTATAACCGCCAACCTGTACCAGGTTGGTATTCGCGGCATAGCGTGCCGACATATACGTCGGGCCGCCGCCGACTTCCCATTGGGGCGTGAAGTTGTATGTGGTCCAGAGCGTCAGCGTATTGCGCGGCGTATTAGCCGGCGTATGGCCCTGCGTACCGTCTCGCGCGCGCAAGATCGTCGCATCCATGTAGGTATAGCCGCCGAACAATTGCCAGTTCGGCAGTATGTGGCCCGTCACGCCCGCCTGAAACCCGCGCACACGAATGTCGCCGTCGAGTGTGTATTCGGTCGAGGACACTTGAGTGCGTGCGTTGTCCATCTCCTCTTGGAACAGCGCGGACGTAACCGACAAGTTGCCGCCAAGCAAATCCCATTTGCCGCCCACCTCATACGACTTCGTATGCTCGGGAGCGAGATTCTGCGTGAAGTTGGTGACGGTAAGCGCTTCGAGCGAAGGGTTGAACGAGGTGCCGTACGAGAAGTAGTACGACTGCCAATCGGTCGGCTGATAGATGGCGCCGGCCCGCACGCTCGTGAAGTAATTCGTCTGGGCCGTATAACCCGGCGAGTTGATCGTGTTGCTGATATGCGCTTGGAAGCGATCCCAGCGCAAGCCGCCCACCACCTTCCAATGCGAGCCGATCGAAATCGTATCGTTCAGGTACGCGGCGAGCGAGGTCGCGCCGGATTGGGCATAGTTGCCGGTCGTCTGCGTGACGTTCGACGGTGTGCTCTCGTACACGGGGTCGATCAGCGAGAGGATCGGCAGGTTATTGCGCGTGTAGCCTTGATTGCTGTAAGCCTCGTAGCCGATCTCCGCGCCGGCGATCACATCGTGGCCGATCGGACCGGTGTTGAATTTGTAGCGCACCATCGAATCGTTGCTGATCGAGCGGTTCTGAATGACGCGGTCGTGACTCTGCAACTGCACGTAAAGGTCTTGCACCGGCAGATTCGTGAAGTTGCCCGCCGTGAGCGCCGTGCTGGACGCGAGCGGACCCGTGAGCACGGCGCGCGCGGCGGTTTCGCGCGCATCGGTCATCGAATGCGAGATTTGCATCTGGCTCGACACCGAGAGCGAATCCGAGATCTTGTGATCGATGCGCGCTCGGAGCGACTGCACGTCTTGAATCGTGCGATCGTCGGTTAGACCGTAGTAGGTGTGCTTCGACGGCGCGAATGCGTGGCCGTTGATCGACTGCACACCATAGTCGGGCATGTCGTAGTTGTGTTGGATCAGCGCTGAGATCGTGATCTCGGTGGGCGTGCCGATTCCGAAGCGGATCGACGGCGCAATACCGTAATCCTTATTCTTCATCTCATCGCGCGTGGAACCGATCGACTGGCCGAAGGCGTCGACGCGAAACGCAGCCGTATCGCTCAGAGGGTGATTCAAGTCGACCGACGTCCGGTAGCGATCGCCGGTGCCGATCGTCGTCGAAATCTCGGCCGAGGGTTTGCGGTTGGGACGCTTGCTCACTTGGTTGATGACGCCGCCGGTCGAGCCGCGGCCGAACAGCATCGACGAGGGACCATACAACACGTCGATCGATTCGAGATCGAAGGTGTCGCGGTAGTACTGATTGCGATCGCGAAAGCCGTCGAGATAGATGTCGTTTTGCGCCGTGAAGCCACGCAGGTTGATGTTGTTGCCGATCTGGCCGCCCTCGGCGCCGCCGATCGTGATGCCCGGTGCGTTACGCAAGCTGTCTTGGAACGATGTGACGCCTTGCGACTGCATGAGCGCCTGATTGATCACAGTGACCGATTGCGCGATGTCGCGTTGGGCCGTGGGCACTTTGCCGCCGACGGAGGATTTATCCGTGAGGAAGTCGTCGCGCGGTTTGCTCGCGTCGATCCTTACCTCCGGCAGCGTAGCGACCGAGGCTGCCATCTGCGATCGCGCCTTCCCGGCTTGCGCGGTTTCGACCGTCGCGCTGTCCTTGGGTGCCGCCTCGTTCGGACGAGCCGGCGCCGGCGAAACCTGCGCGTGCGCGGCGAGCGGGAGCGCAGTGACATGCAGCGCGAACGCCAGTTTGAGTGAGCGCGCGAGCGGCGTCCTGGTCAACAACATGTGGAACCCCTTTGTTCATCGTGCGCCTGCCGTCCATGCGGCGGGCGCTTGGTATGCGGATAGCGTCTTCAGCGGTATCCGTGCGATTAGTAACGCAAATGAGAATGATTAGCATTACATAATAATGAGATAATTTCAAGCCTTGTGATAGACAGACCCTTTCTTTCACTCCATCCGCTAGGCGCCCGCCATCGCCCCTCCTAGGCATCGCGCTTGCACCGCGACGTCGAATCCCTGTCGCGACCACTCGCGTTTTGCGACGACCGGGAACGCGCCGGTGCATGCATCGGCTCACGCGAACATGCTTCAAAAGGAAAACGGTATGTCCGAGCCGCAAGCGGGCGCCGAGTCGCCGCATCTCGATGCTAGTCAGCGTGAACAAGCCGCCAGTCACTCGACGCCCCATCCGCTCGTCGTCCATGAGGTCGTGCGCGCCTTCTCACGATCTTGCTCGTCACCTATACGGTGGGCGTGAGCCGGCTCACGCACGTCATCGCAAGTTCCGCCGAAGCGGCCTACGCCGTGATGATCGGCTCGGTGCCGGTGGCCGATTACTTCCGCGTCTTTCTGCTGCCGACGCTGATCGGGAACGTCATCGGAGGCGTCTCGATGGTGGCGATCGTCAATCACGCCGCGATCGCACCGGAAATCATTGACGGTCGTCGTAAAGATTGAATGGACGGTTCCCTATGACAAAAGCGGGGCCGTTTTTTTAAATTTTCGTGAATATTTTTTGTGGGAGGGTGTTTGGCGCCTTGCCTGCGTCGGGATGCGACGGAGGCAGGCAAGCAAGTGAACACGGAGGAAATAGACGTAGTGAACGGCTTCGACGATGCAATTCTGACTTTTTTGACGCAACACGCGTTTCACGCTGCCTTCATCAACCGCGCGATCAGGGCGATGACCGAGTTCTACACGATCAAAGGGCTCGTGCTGATCACGGCGATCTGGTGGATATGGCTTGCGCCGAGCCAGCCCGGCAAATCGAATCGCGAGATGGTGATCGCGACGATCGCGAGCGGATTGCTCGCACTTTTGATCGGCAGATTGATGGCGCACTACCTACCCTTCCGGATCAGGCCGATCGACGACCCGAGCGTACATTTACATTTCCCCGAAGCTACCTACACGGAATCCACGCTGCGGTTCTGGAGTTCGTTTCCCAGCGATCACGCAATGATGTGGGGCGCGATCGCAACGGGCGTCTTTCTCGTCTACCGTTTCGTTGGCGTGTTGGCTCTGCTTTATACGGTCCTCTTTATTCTGCTGCCGCGCGTCTATCTGGGTTTGCATTACCCGACGGATGTCATCACCGGCTTGGTGCTCGGTGTCACGCTGACTTGTCTCATGACGCGTGCGGCGGTGCGAGAGCGGATAGCGGCGCCGATTCTGCGTCTGATCGAGCGGTTCCCCGCCCCGGGCTATACGTTTGCCTTCATCCTGTGCTTCGAAATGATCACGCAGTTCGACGATCTTCGCGTCGCCACGGAGGCGATTCGAAAGGCGCTTTGACTGCGATGGTCGAGGTTGCGAAGTACGCCTCGAACCCCTAAAGTAGCGTGTTGTCGCGCTGCGCAACGGGCCCCGCCCGTACGTTGCGGTGCGTGCGGGAGATGGCATTCCTCCTTTAACCGCCCTTCGTGGCTGATGATGCCTACCATTCCCGAGCCGGAATCGGTAGGCGTTTGCTCGCACGGCGCCGTCTGCCGGTTCGGTTGAAAAACACGATTCGAACCAGGACCTGCGCTGTGATCTACTCGATTGTCTCCATCTTTGTCGGTGCCGGCTGCGGCGCGTTGCTGCGTTGGGCGCTGAGCCTCGGTCTGAATGCCGTCTTTCCCGCGATTCCGCTCGGGACGTTGGCAGCGAATCTGATCGGTGGATTCTTGATCGGCATCGCGGTGGTATTTTTCACGGTGAAAGCGGGCTTGCCTCCCGAGTGGCGTTTGTTCGTCATCACGGGTTTCATGGGCGGCCTAACGACGTTTTCGACCTTCTCGGCGGAAATCGTCACCTCGCTCGCACAAGGTCAGCTCGGCTGGGCGCTCGCGGAGGCCGGGGTCCATCTGATCGGATCGTTCACGTTGACGGCGCTCGGCATGTGGATGGCACGCATATGGCTCATCGCCGCGTGAGGCATTCGCGCGCGGGCTGCTCGGAGAAAGTGCGCCGCCGTTGTCCCCGCGCGTGACGCGAGGCACAATCGGAACGATGCCACGTGAGCGCTAGGAGGCTTTATGCAACCCGAGCAATACGTGTTGTTGCGGTTCTATCTGCACGAAAATCATCGGCTGCACGGCAAGCTGCTCTGGGAGTGGCTGCTCGGTTGTGCGAAGGAGCTCGGCGTCATGGGCGGCTCGGCGTTTCGAGCGATGGCCGGCTTCGGCGCGCATCGCGTCTTGCACGAAGACCGGTTTTTCGAACTGCAAGGGTCGTTGACGGTAGAGGTCGAGTTCGTCGCCACCGAGGCGGAGGCGCGTCAGCTTATCCACCTCGTCTCGCAGGAAAAGGTGCGCGCCGTCTATACGGTCATTCCGGCCACGTTCGGCGTGATTGGCGTCGACGCGTGACCGGAGCGAGCAGAAGCGGAGAAACGGCTGCGATTAGATGCCGAACAGCGTCAGCGATACCGCCATCCGCGTGACGATCATGAGCAGGACCTGCACGATCACGAACAGCAGAATCGGCGAGAGGTCGATGCCGCCCAGATTCGGGATCACACGCCGCAGCGGATTCAGGAACGGGGCGGTCAGTTGATAGAGAATCGGCATCGCGGGCGAGTGCGGGTTCAGCCATGAGAGCAACGCCATCAAAATCGTCAGCCAGATGACGAGATTGAGCGCCCATTTGACGAGCGTCAGCAACGATACGACGGCGATGATCGGCGCGACCGCGAGCGGGTCGACGCCCGCGATCGCCACCATGGCGACGACGTAGACGATCGCGGCCAGCAGCGCCGCGACGATGCTTGCCACGTCCACGCGGCGCGCGCTGGGCAACGCGCGGCGAAGCGGCAGCACGAGCCAGTTCGTCGCCTGAAAAATGGCGTTCGATACGGGGTTGTACGGCGGCAGGCGAACGACCTGCATCCATGCGCGCAAAACCAACGCGGCGCCGAACAACGTGAAAACGGTATTTAGCAGAAAGCGGGCAATATCCCCGAACATCTTCGATCCTTTCCTTCTTTGAGTATCCTGCTTGGACGCGCTATATAGCGCGTCCGTCGTCTCTACACGGCAGCGAGCGCGGCGAGCGTCAAACGTTCACCACGACGTCGCTGATCAAAATCTGCGGCGTGCTGTCGGTGTAATTCGGGATGTCGGCAACGAGCTCCGCCGCCGCCGGTGCGAACACCTGCTGAAATGCTTCCACCGAATCGAACAAGAAATGCCCCGCGGCCACGAAGCTCGGTGCGGAGTTCGGTTCGCCGGCACTGATCGCTTTATCGACGGACCATCCCTTGAGCGCCGGCTCAAAATGCTTGGCCGCCAGCGTCATGTGCTTGTTGCAATAGTACTCGACGTCGAAACGAACGTTTTCTCGATACGGATAGAGGATGCTGACCTTGATCATTTTTGCGTTCTCGTCAGGTTGTTGGGCGGCGCTAAGACGGGCAGGCGGCTGTCGGCGCCGGTCGTCACCATAGCACGGCTTACGTCGCGCTTGCAGAGCGCGCCAATGCGCGTGCCAGCGTCGCTCGCGTCGCCTCGCTCATTACCTCCATGGATGGAGGCGGATGCTCGCGGCGGCTCGCGAGCGAAAGCGCACGGCGCGTCAGCAGCGCGTAGAGCATCGCATGGTCGGCGCCGAGCGCTTCGAACGAGCCGAGCTGCCGTTCGAGCAGTCCGGCATCGCCACGCGACACGGGGCCGGCCAAGGCGTCGACCAAGCCTTTCGCATGCGCGGCCTGGACGGTCCCCGCCAGCATCGGCAATAACGCACGCAGCGATTGCGCTTCGTCGAAGCCGAGCGTCCGCCAAATATCGACGGCCTCGGCCAATCCGGCCAGCGCGAAGCTAGCCGCGTAGTGGGCCGCGCCGTGATACAGCATGCGTTGCGCCCCCGCGAGCGTCAGTACCTCGCAGCCGAGCGCATGCGCGAGCGCGCCGAGAAGCGCGCCGAGTTCGGGATCCGCTTCCACGGTGATGGAGCAGCCGGCGATGCGTTCTAGGTCCGCTTCGTCGCCGCTGAATAGGTATAGCGGATGGAAGCCGCCGATTGCGGCGCCTTGGGCGTGCGCGCCGGCCAGTACGTCGACGCCGGTCGCTCCGCTGCAATGGACGAGTGCAACCGAGCCTTTGCGGTCCGTGGCGAATTCGAGACTGTTGGCGATCGTACCGATGCTGTCATCCGGAACCGCTAAAAAGATAACGTCGGATTGTTCGACGACGGCTTGGGCGTCGGCGACGGCGCGGCACGAGGGAAGGGCGGCGGCCAGTTGCGCGCTGGCGTTCGACGAGCGCGAGGTCACCGCCTCGACAGCGTAGCCCGCGCGGGCAAAACCCGCGGCAAGGCATCTGGCCAAGCGGCCGGCGCCGATGAATCCAAGTCGAGGAGTAGTTGGAAGCGGCATGGTCAAGGCGGACACGATTCGGTTGCGTTTCGTCCGACCGTAGTGACGAAGCCGCCAGTATCGCGCATCGGCGCATTTATGGCGTTATTTGATGCGCGTACATTGTCGCGTGCCGTTCCGCAACGGGGGTTCGTGCCGATTCTCGCCGATGCGTTTCGGGCGTGGTATTGAGAGGCGCGGCCGGCATGTCGCCGCCGGCACCGGAGGTACGCGCTTCGTTCTTCGCTCTTGCGTCGCAGCCATGCATGGGAGGTCACGATGAACGCTTTTTCTTACCGCAAACATTTGCGGTTTCTGAGCCGTGCTCAACGCCGGCTCTGGTGGGATCAAAAAAAACGCCTCACGCCACGCGTCAAGATAGGTGAGGCCTATGTGCCTCCGAGCATCTCGCGCGAATTTACCTACGTCAAAGTGGGATGACGGTCCTCGCACAAGTTGGCCGAACCGGGGCGGGAGCCGAACGGCGAACTCGCCCCGCGATAATTTGTAATTAAACATTACCGACGACGTTGCGACAGCGGCTCGCCAAGCGGTAAAAATTCACCCATCCCGCCTACCTGCCGGTGGCCGGCCCGCCCCTGCACGGCCGTGCAGCCGTACCCCCATTGCAATTTGCAACAATTGCCAGGCCCCTGGCCGCGGCTTTTTCGATACATTCGAAGGGTAGATTGCAGTCGTGCCACTCTGTGATTCGGTGCGCAGGCTGCGCATTCGCCAGAGGAACAGTATGAAAAAGCTCGCTTCGTTGATCGCCGTCGCAGCATTGAGCGCGGGGTTCGCCGCGACGGCACAGGCGCACGTATCGATCGGCGTGGGTATCGGCATTCCGGTCGCACCGGCTTACCCCGTTTATGCTCCGCCGCCCCCCGTTTATTACGCACCGCCGCCGCCCGTCTACTATTCGCCGCCCCCGGTCTACTATGCTCCGCCGCCGGTCGTCGTCGGTGGATATTATGGCGGCGGCTATTACCCGCACCGCTATTGGCATCATCATCCGTACTATCGCGGATGGTAACCGGCAGCTAGCGGCCGAGCGTCCGGTACTCGGATAGACGCAGAACCTTCGACGGCGTAACGCCGGCACCTCGCCGCGTTGCGCCGTCGACGTTTTAGGCGTATCTCGAAAACCGACCGAATGAGAATGAATTAGATCGACGCGCTAGCCGTGTGCACGATCAAGTCGCGATAGCCGCCCACGATCACGCTGTACGACAAGTACGCGAACAAAAGCGCCGAGACGATGTGGCATCCGCGCAGCAACGAGGCGCCCGCGCGTTTGCGGCCTTGACTGGCGAGGGTGCAGATGAATACCGTCCACGCCAGTCCGCCTAGAAAAAAGCCGCCGAGAAACAGCGAGGCGCTGCCTGTGCTCGTCGCGCCGGCTTTCGCGATCAGTGCGCCGCCGACGGCCGCGAACCACAGGATCGCCGAGGGCGACGACATCGCCAACGCCACGCCGCGCGCGAATGCGCGCATCGCACTCGCCTCCGGTTCATCGCTCATGCTTTGCGCGGCCGGCGCGGGGGAGAGCGCTTCGCGCGCCATCTTCCACGTCAAAAACAGCAGCATCGCCGCGCCGCCGATCCAAACGACCCAGCGCACCGTATCGAATCGCAGCAGTGCCGCCATGCCCGCGAGGGCCAGCGTCGCGTAGACGAGATCGCCGATGCACGAGCCGAGCCCGAGCCAAAAGCCGGGCCGGAAGCCGTGCGAAAGGGTGCGCGAGAGAATCGCGACGTTCACGATGCCGATGTCGAGACAGAGCGACAGCGAAAGAAAGAACCCGTTGGACAAAAGCGAGACCGGTTGCATGTCGAGCGGAACGTGTCGATAAGAAAGTGAGATAACGAAATCGCGAAGACGAGTCGATCGCGTTCAGGTTGCCTGGCGCGTGAGCGGAATGCTGACTTCCATTCTCCCCACCTCGAGCCCGACGGTATTTTTGATGACCGGCGCCCGGAATAGGTCGAGCCGAGCCCGTTGCGCCGGCGTGCCAATGCCGAGTTGGTGGACGAGTTCGGTGACGACGGCGGTGAGAATCGCGCCGTTGCCGTCCTCGACCTTGGCGGCAATGCCGATGGGCCCATCGACGCCCGCGACCGTATGAGCGCCCGCTCGGACGCCGAGCCCGTAGCTGCCTTCCGCGCCCACCTTGCCGACGACGTCGCCCCCGAATGCACTCATCAACGCCGTGCAAAACCGTCCCTCGCCGGCAACGAGTTCGGGGTAGGTCGTCATCGCGCGATAAATACGCGCGAGCGCGGCGTCGCGCGGCGTGGCGGGCTCACCCGACGCGGCCCGATCGGCGGCATCCGCCAGTTTCGCGAATAGGCGGGCGAGGCGGTCGAGCGCGAAGCTCGGGGTGGGCAAGTTGCAGCCGTCGATGCCCCACGCGATGTCGCCGTCGGCGAGATCGACGAGGTCCGCCAGCGTGCGCTTCACGTGCTGCTGCAACGGGTGGTCGGCGCGTTCGTAGTCTTTCGTTTGCTGCCCCATGGCGAGGGCGGCTGCAAGCATCCCGGCATGCTTGCCCGAGCAGTTGCTACAGACCGGTGTCGGTGTGAAGTCCCGCTTGATCCAGTCGCGTTGGACCGCATCCGAGATGGGCGGGTGCCCACCGCAACGCATCTCGGCTTCTGTGACGTGCGCTTTCGCGAGCATCGCCCGGGCGCGCGTCACGTGGCGCTCCTCGCTGCTATGCGAGGCGCACATCAAGGCGAGATCGGCCTCGTCGAAGCCGTAACGTTCGAGTGCGCCGGTCTCCAAGATAGCCAGCGCTTGCGCAGGCTTGACGGCCGAGCGCGGCAGCGTGAGACGTCGCGGGTCGCCGTAGGCGTAGAGCAGACGGCCGCGTGCATCGACGACGGCGACGTGCGCCACGTGCCGGTTTTCGATCGCGGGACCGCGATACGTCGTGACGGCGGCTTGGAAGGCAGGCGATGCGGTCATGATGAGCAAGCTCCTCGACGGGATATAGGGGGCGGGCCTAGATGGATTTAGCGGCCGAGCCCCAGTCGTTCGTACAGCGCGTCGATGCGCGTCTTCACGGCGGCATCCATCGCAATGGGGCGGCCCCATTCGCGATCGGTCTCGCCGGGCCACTTGTTCGTGGCATCGAGCCCCATCTTCGATCCGAGACCCGCCACCGGGGAGGCGAAGTCGAGATAGTCGATCGGCGTCCGGTCGACGAGGACCGTGTCGCGCGCGGGATCGACGCGTGTCGTAATCGCCCAGATGACTTCCTTCCAATCGCGCACGTCCACGTCTTCATCGACGACCACGATGAACTTCGTATACATGAACTGGCGCAAGAAGCTCCAAACGCCGAACATCACGCGTTTCGCGTGCCCGGCGTAGCTCTTCTTCATCTGCACGATCGCCATCCGATAGCTACAGCCTTCTGGCGGCAAATAAAAATCGGTGATCTCGGGGAACTGCCTTTGTAGCAGCGGCACGAACACTTCGTTCAGCGCCACGCCGAGCATGGCGGGTTCGTCGGGCGGTTTGCCCGTATAGGTCGAGTGATAGACGGCATCGCGGCGCATCGTGATGCGCTCGACCGTGAACACGGGGAACCACTCCTGCTCGTTGTAATAGCCCGTGTGATCGCCGTAGGGCCCTTCGAGGGCGTGCTCGTAGCGGGCGCTCGCGCTTTGCGAAGGACGCGGCGGGGCGCCGTCGGGCAGCGGACCGGGATCGCCTTCTTGCGGATGGATGAACCCTTCCAACACGATTTCCGCGCGGGCCGGCACTTGCAACGTCTCGAGGCCCGGTGTCAGGCATCGCGCGAGTTCCGTGCGTGCGCCGCGCAGCAACCCCGCGAACTGATATTCCGACAACGTGTCGGGCACCGGCGTGACGGCACCCAGCATAGTCGCGGGATCGGCGCCGAGCACGACGGCAACCGGGTAGGGCTTGCCGGGATTGGCCAGCGCGAATTCCCGAAAATCGAGCGCGCCGCCGCGATGCGCGAGCCAGCGCATGATGAGCTTGTTGCGGCCGATCAGCTGTTGACGGTAGATGCCGAGATTCTGCCGCGGCTTGTTCGGCCCGCGCGTGACCGTCAGCCCCCAGGTGACGAGCGGGGCGGCGTCGCCGGGCCAGCAGGTCTGAATCGGCAGGCGGGCCAGATCGACGTCGTTGCCTTCCCAAGCGATCTCCTGGCACGGGGGCGAGTTGACCGTCTTGGGCGCCATGTCCCAGACCGCTTTGGCGAGCGAGAGCAGCTTGCCGGCGTCTTTGAGTCCCTTCGGCGGCTCCGGCTCCTTAAGTGCGGACAGCAAACGCCCGACATCGCGCAGCGAGCGCAGCGCGGCACCTTCCTCGGCGGCCGCCGTTTCGTCGATGCCCATGCCGAGCGCGATCCGGCGCGTGGTACCGAACAGGTTGCCGAGCACCGGAAACGAATGACCCGCCGGGGCATCGAAGAGCAGCGCGGGGCCGCCGGCGCGCAGTACGCGGTCGCACAGCTCGGTCATCTCGAGCACGGGCGATACGCTTTCCGGCACGCGCCGCAACTCGCCCAGCGCCTCGAGGCGGTTCATGAAGTCCCGCAAGTCCTTGTATTTCATAAGTTCGATAGATGAGCGACCGGCGCCGCGACGATCGTGGGCGCCAAACAGCCGACGATTTTACCTGCGCGGGGCAAGGACGTTGATCGGAGGTCCACATCGCAAAACGGTGGAAACGCGCACGGGGCATGGTTATCGGCCGTTCACCCAGGTTCCTTAATTACATTTCGTTATGATTTCGACTTTTTGTAGCATTGACGATCTATAAAAGCCTGCTAGAATCCGTCCCACATTGGCTGCGGGGCCAAGTAGTTTTGAGTGAGTGTACTGTCCTCGATCCAGCCCACGACGCGAAGTGTCGCGTCACCGTTCGCCGCCCTGCACGGTGCTCCAACGGTCTATTGCTCTATTAGTTGTCATTGCCGCCGGCGTTCAAACGCCGGTTTTGCGTGAGAGCCACCGCGCGCATGTCTGACGGCATGCCGCCGGTCCTTTTGCTCCGATGTGGCTCTCCACACGGTCTACTGCCGCCGCGCGCGGTAGGGTGCCGTATCCCGGCGTCGCCGCGGTCCGACCAAGGCCCGCGATGCCTTGGCTTGCTCGATGGGCGCTTGAGTGCGTCGGTTGTCTCCATCGAGGTCGAGCCATGCTCAATGGGAGAACTGAATGAATACTTGGTTATCGTGGCGTTCCGAAGGCAGTTTAGGCGTAGCGGTGCGAGCCGCATTGCGCCGTGGGACGCGTGTCAGTCACCATCTGTTCAGCATCGTCGGCGTGTGCGCCGTATTGTGCGCGCTCGTCTTGTGGCTGTTGCCGACCGCACGCGGCACAATTGCCGCGCGCCTGATGCCGTTCATCGAAGCCGCGGTCCAGGCGGGCCCGGCACGGCTCCTGAGCGGCCATCCGCTGCCCGGATTCGGGCCGGTGGGCGCCGACGGCGCCGAAGATGCGCCCACCCTCGACACGGCCCGCTATGACGGCGCGTTCGACGGCAGCGGTGCCAGCGGCTTGACGGTCGCGGCGGCGCCCGGAACCGATCTGCATTTGCCGACGAGCATCACGCCGTCGAATCTGTTCCTACTCGCGAAAATGATCTCGTCGCAGCCGGTTTCGGCCGATGCGCGCGACGATCGCATTCTTGTCTCGGCGCGCGAACAGTCGCTCGTCACGTCGTATTTGGCGCGTCGCTATCACGTGGCTCAAGAGCCCGTCGGCGAACTCGTCAAAGCCGCGTTCGACACGGGCCGCCAAGTCGGGCTCGACCCGCTGCTGTTGCTCGCGGTGATGGCGATCGAATCGGGCTTTAATCCCTACGCCGAAAGCGGTGTAGGTGCGCAAGGGCTCATGCAGGTGATGTCGAAGGTCCACTCGGACAAATTCCAATACTTCGGCGGCACCGGCGCGGCGCTCCAGCCGCTTGCCAACATTACGGTGGGTGCGGTTGTTCTGAAGGATTGCATTGCGCGCGGCGGCTCGCTGCCGGACGGTCTGCGCTTGTACGTGGGTTCCACCTCGCCGGACGACGGCGGCTATGGCGCGAAGGTGATGGCCGAGCGCGGGCGCCTGCGAGACGTCGCTCGCGGCCGTCAAGTGCCGATCAATGCGCCGCAAGCGCCTCAGTCCCCGCAAAAGCAGGTGGTCGTGGCGGCCAAGCGCGTTCAAGTTGCGCTCGAGAGCAACCATCCCGCGGCGGTTCAGACGAAGACGGGCGCCGCGAATGCTTCGACGACGATGCCCGAGGATGATGCGACCAATACCAGCGCCGCGCACCACGGCGCCGCGACGGAACTTGGCGCCTGACAAGATCTCGCGCTGAATAAAAAAAGGCACCCTGGGGTGCCTTTTTTGTTGCTTTCTCGGCCGTCGAACGGACGAGGTGCGTGGCAATGAAGCAGTCGACAATCAGTCGATCAGCCGAAGAGTCGCGCCAGCCGTTCTACCGCTTCTTCGAGCGACTCGTAAGCCGTCGCATACGATAGACGAATGTAATCGCGCGGTGCATGCCGACCGAAGTCGAGCCCCGGAACCAGGACCACGCCGGCATCGTGCAGCATCGCCTTCGTGAGCGCCGCGCTGTCACCGGCCGCCGGATGCGAGACGCCACGGCAATCGGCGTAGACGTAAAACGCGCCGTCGGGATGAACCGGCACCTTGAACCCGAGCCGCTCGAGCGCGGGCACGATGAAATCGCGCCGGCGCTTGAACTCGAGGCGCCGCCCCTCGTAAATGGCAATCGTCTCGGGCTCGAAGCAGGCAAGGGCGGCGTGCTGTGCAAGCGCCGATGCACAAATGAACAAGTTCTGCGCGAGCTTTTCGAATGCGTCGACCATCGACAGCGGGACGACTAGCCAGCCAAGCCGCCAGCCCGTCATGTTGAAGTATTTCGAGAAGCTGTTGACGGTCACGACGTCGTCGCCGAACGACAGTGCCGATACCGGCCGCGCGTCGTATGAGAGGCCTTGATAGATCTCGTCGACGATCGTAAAGCCTGCACGGGCGCGCACCGCTTTGACGATACGTTCGAGCTCCGCGGGTTCGATCGACGTGCCGGTGGGGTTCGACGGTGACGCCAGCAGCACGCCGCGCGTTTTCTCGCCCCAGAGGCGCTCGATATCGGCGGCCGTGAGCTGAAAGCGCGCCTGCGGCCCACTCGGTACGAGCACGGGCTTGCCTTCCGTCGCCGCGACGAAGTGGCGGTTGCACGGATAGGATGGGTCGGGCATCAGCACTTCGTCGTCACGATCGACGAGGGCGGCGCAGGCAAGCAGCAACGCGGCCGAAGCGCCGGCCGTGATGACGATGCGCGCCGGATCCACGACGAGCCCGTACGTGCGCTGGTAGTGCGCGGCGATCGCTTCGCGCAGCGGCGCGATGCCGAGCGCGCCCGTGTACTGCGTGACGCCGCGACGCAGCGCCTGCGCGGCGGCTTCGACAACGGGCTCGGGTGCCGTGAAATCGGGCTCGCCGATCCCCATATGGATAATGTGGCGCCCGGCCAATTCGAGCTGGCGTGCTTCCTTGGCCAGCTCCATCACGTAGAACGGAGCGATTGCGTCCACGCGCGACGCAAGCTTCGTGAGCGGTTGTGCAGCGATGTTCATTCTAAGAGCCTGTTCTTCCGGCTTCGATCGGCGCGGCCGCGGGTAGCGCACGCGCGCGAGCGAAACGGCAGGGGGACTTACCGGTTGGTACGTCCCGCCTGCGATTCCGTGGCACGCAGCTTCAACGCGAGCTTATCGAGCACGCCGTTGACGTACTTGTAGCCGTCCGAGCCGCCGAACGTCTTCGCGAGTTCGACGGCTTCGTTGATGACGACGCGATACGGAATTTCCACGTGATGCTTGAATTCGAACGCGGCAACGAGCAGCACAGCCCGTTCGACGGGCGAAAGCTGCTCGATCGGCCGATCGAGACACGGCGTGAGCTCGGCCGACAGTTCGGCGTTTTCGCGGATCACCCCGTGCAGCAACGCATCGAGGTGCTCCTGATCGGCTTTGTCGAACCCTTGCACCCCACGCAGCTGGGCATCGATTTCACCGGCGGGCGCACCCGACAGCAGCCACTGATACAGCCCCTGCGTGGCTAGTTCGCGGGAACGTCGGCGGGCGCTCTTCATGCCTCGTCCTCTTGTTCTTCGTCTTCGTCCTCGTCTTCATCGCCGCCGAGTTGTTCGAGCGCGACGGACAGGTTCGCCATTTCGACGGCCACGCGCGCGGCGTCGCGACCCTTTTCGGTCATGCGCGCAACGGCCTGTTCGTCGGTTTCCGTCGTCAGCACGCCATTGGCGACAGGGATGCCGAAGTCGAGCGCGATGCGCGAGACACCGGCGCCGCTTTCGTTCGAGACGAGTTCGAAGTGGTACGTTTCGCCGCGGATGACCGCGCCGAGCGCGATCAGCGCATCGAACTGGCCGCTTTCGGCGAGCTTTTGCAGCGCGAGCGGAATTTCGAGCGCACCGGGCACCGTGACGAGCAGTACGTCTTCGCCCGCGACGCCGAGGCGCTCGAGCTCTTCGATACAGGCATCGGCGAGGCCGTTGCAGACGGGTTCGTTGAAGCGCGATTGCACGATGCCGACACGCAGGCCGTCACCGTCGAGGTTCGGTTGGTATTGTCCGATTTCCATAAGAGGTCCGTAGAAAGTGGGTAAGAGGCGTACGTCGAGGTGTTGCCGGCGATTATGCGCCAGGCCGCACGGGCGCGCCCGGCATCGGCACGAAACCCGTCACTTCGAGGCCGTAGCCCGACATGCTGCCTAGGCGGCGCGGATTCGACAACACCTGCATTTTGCCGACGTTCAAGTCGCGCAAAATCTGCGCGCCGACGCCGTAGGTTTTGAAGTCGACGGGCCGGCGCTTGAGCTCCGCGGCCTTGTCTTGCTCGTCGAACGCCTTGAAGACGTCGATCAAGTGATCTTTGCTGTCGCTGCAATTGAGCATGACGACGACGCCGAGATCGCGCTCGGCGATTTCCTTCATGGCAGCGTCGAGCGTCCACGAGTGCGTCGACGTGCCCACCTCGAGCAGGTCGAGCACCGATAGCGGCTCGTGTACGCGCACCGGCGTCTCGAGTTCGGGCGCGGGCGTGCCGCGCACGAGGGCGAGATGGGGCGAGCCGCTCGGCTGGTCTTGGTACAGGATCGCGCGGAACGCGCCATGCGCCGTTTGCATCGTGCGTTCGGCCACGCGCGTGACGATGCATTCCGTGCGGCTGCGGTAGTGGATCAAATCGGCAATCGTGCCGAGCTTCAGATCGTGTTGCGCCGCGAATTCCATCAAATCGGGCAGCCGCGCCATCGTGCCGTCGTCCTTGATGACTTCGCAGATCACGGCGGCCGGTGTGAGGCCGGCAAGCGCCGTCAAATCGCAGCCCGCTTCCGTATGGCCCGCGCGCACGAGTACGCCGCCGGGCTGCGCCATGATCGGAAACACGTGGCCGGGTTGTACGATGTGCTCGGCGCGCGTGTCGCGCGCGACGGCGGTCGCGATCGTGCGCGCGCGGTCGGCCGCCGAAATGCCCGTGGTGACCCCTTCGGCCGCTTCGATGCTGACCGTGAATGCCGTGCCGTACTGCGTGCCGTTGCGGTACGTCATGAGCGGCAGGTTCAATTGCTTGCAGCGCTCTTGGGTCAGCGTCAGACAAATCAGGCCGCGGCCGTAGCGAGCCATGAAATTGATCGCTTCCGGCGTGACGAAATCGGCCGCGAGCACCAGGTCGCCTTCGTTTTCGCGATCTTCTTCGTCGACGAGGATCACCATCCGGCCGGCTTTGAGCTCGGCGATGATCTCGGGAGTGGAGGCGAGAGACATGTCGTTGGGAATGTTCGGGAAAGCGCGTATTTTACGCCACGGCGAGCGGCACGGTCCGTGCATTCGTGCGCGCGCGTGCGCAAGCATGCCGGCACGCGCGCGATTTGGGAAGCGAGCGGGGCGAGGCCCCTTATCGCGCTTAGCTGCGCTCGAGGAACGAGGCGATGCGCGCGGCGATCTGCCCGGGTGCGTCTTCCAGACTGTAATGACCCGCGCCCTCGATTCGATGTACGTCGCCGTGCGGGAACGCGGCGCTAAATAGCGGGAGAAAATGCTCGGCGTTCAGCGTACGGTCCCGCATGCCCCAGATCGCGAGCGCCGGTTTGACGGCGATCGCGCGGCGAACTTCGTCGCCGGGCGCTTCGAACGTGTGCGCGCCGATCGCGAAGCCCTTGGCCCAGCCGATCGCCCCCAGGCATTGCGCGACGTTGGAAAAGCGCGAGCCGTACGCTCGCAGCCAGACGTCGTCGATCAGTCGATGGTCCTCGAAGCCGTTCAGCTTAAGCGTGCTGAGAATGTTGAACTCGAGTTCGCCCAGCACTGCTTCGAGTCGGCCTTGCGCTTGCGCCTTCACGATCCATTGGAACCAGGGGGACATTCGGGCGTTCGCGGCTAACCGGTCGCCGAGGTCCGGTTGGCCGAACGGCGTCGGTCCGTTGACGGACACGATGGCGCGAATCCGATCCGGCTGGCGTGCGGCCAGCCCCATTCCGAGGGGGCCGCCGAAGTCGTGCATCACGAGCGTGATGTCGCGCAAATCGAGACCGAGCACCAAACGCTCGAGGTTATCGACGTGATCTTGCAGCCAGTAGCTGCGCCCGGGCGGCGTCGCGCTCTTGCCGAATCCCATGTGATCGGGCACGACGACCCGGTACGTCCCGCGCAAGGCGCCGATCGAATGACGGAACAGATAACCCCAGGTCGGTTCGCCGTGCAAACACAGCACGGTCTTGCCGTCGCGCGGGCCTTCGTCGACGTAATGCATGAGAAATCCCGGCGCGTCGGAAAAGTGCGGCATGTAGGGGAAAGTGCCGTCGAAAGTCTCTTCAGCTCGAATCATCGAAGCTCCCAATCAGTGACCACGAAAGAGGTGAGTGCCTTGCCGCGGGGAGTCGGTGGAAAGACGGCGACCGGCCAACACGGCATTCAAATAGCTTATGGTTTCAAGATGAAACCATTGATTTTGTAACAGGATTGGTTTTAAATTGCAACCAGTTAATCGACGATGCGGCTAGGGCCGGTTTCGGCATAAGGACTTTTTTCATGGTCAAGCGAACGTCTCACCAAGACACGGCCTGCGGCGTGGCGCGGCCCTTGGATGTCATCGGCGATGGTTGGTCGTTGCTGATCGTGCGCGATGCGCTCGCGGGGGCGCGACGATTCGGCGAGTTTCAGTCCGGGCTTGGGCTCGCCAAGAACATTTTGGCGGCGCGTTTGCGGTCGCTGATCGAGCACGGCATCCTCGAGGCCGTGCCGGCGTCCGACGGCGGCGCCCATCAGGAGTACGTGCTGACGGAGAAAGGGCGAGGCTTGTTTCCCGTCCTCGTAGCGCTACGTCAATGGGGCGACGCGTTTTGTTTCGAGCCGAACGAGTCTCGGGCCCGCTTGCTCGATGTGGAGACGCGGCAACCGCTCAAAACGGTAGAGATTCGCTCGCAAGACGGCCGCTCGCTCGCCCCCGAAGATACCGTCGTGCAGTTGCCGTGATGTGCGTCGAGTTATCGGCTCGCGCCGGCGATGAATTCGCCGAGTGCGGATCGAACGTTGCAGATGACGGTCGGCCAGTCGCCGCGCACCGGTTGGCGGAACAAACGCGCGGTCCCATACCAAGGGCTGTCGGATCGATCCAGTAGCCATCGCCAATCCGGCATGAAGGGCAGTAGCACCCAGACGGGTTTGCCTAGCGCACCGGCCAAGTGCGCGACGGACGTGTCGACGCAAATGACGAGATCGAGTTCTGCGATGAGCGCGGCGGTCTCGGCAAACGTATCGAGTGCATCGGCGACCTGAGCGATGTGCTGCGCGCTCTGCAAAGTCGCCCGATCGCCCTCGCGCACATCCTTGACGAGCGAAACGAAGCTCGCGTCGACGTCGAAGAGCGGCGCCCAATCGGCAAGCGTCATCGAACGGGCGCGGTCGTTGACGTGCGTGCGGCTGCCGCTCCAGGCGATGCCCACACGGACTCGGGCGTGTTCGGCGGGAAGGCGTTGCCGCCAGGCGTCGCGCAGGATCGGGGCGGCATGCAGATAAGGGTCGGCCGGGATCGGGCGGCGATGCGCTTTCAACGCATGCGGCAGGCTCATCAAGGGGCAGTGATAGTCGAACGGCGGCACTTCGTCGCTCGTGCCGATGACGAGATCCGCACCCGGAAATCCCTTGAGGAGCGGCAGCAGCGGATCTTGCACGCGCAAGACGATACGGCCGCCTGTTGCCGCAAGCCACGGAACGAAGCGCACGAACTGCAACGTGTCGCCGAAGCCCTGCTCGCTGTGCACGAGCAGCGTTTTGCCGTTAAGTGGGCGCTCACCGAGCCAAGCGAGCTCGCCGAACTCGTGTCGTTGACCGCCGTCGAGCCAACGCCATTCGTATTCGCGCCAGCCATGCTCGTACTCGCCCAGCAGCAAATTCGTTTGAGCGCGATTGGTGCGCGCGCCCGCATCGTTCGGTGCGATCTGGAGCGCCTTCTTGAACGCGCCCAACGCCTCGTCGAATCGGCGTTGATCGCGTAGCGCCACGCCGAGATTGACGTACGCGGTCGCGTTGTCCGGCTTCAATTCGATGGCCTGCCGGTACTGCGCGATCTCTTCGTCGAAGCGCGCAAGCAAGCCTAACGTCCGGCCTATGTTGTAGGGAATTTGCCACGCGCGGGGATTCAGGGCGCGCGCCCGGGTCAGCAGCCGCAAGGCCTCGTCGTACTTGCCCAGTTCCGAATACGACCTACCTGCCGAAAGCAGGGCGTCGAGGTGACGCGGCGAAGCGTCCAAGAGCCGTTCGAGGAGTTCTACCGCGCGCGCATGACGTCCCGCCGCTTGATTGGCGGTTGCCGCGTTGCTCAGACGCTCTGCGCTCAGGGGCAGATGCGCCAGCGCCCGGTCGAAGTAATTGGCCGCCGTCGGCGCGTCGCCTCCATGCGCGGCAATGTACCCGAGTCCTTCGAGCGCATCGCCGTTCGACGGATCGGCGGCGACGACGTCGCGCAACAGTTGAGCCGCGGCCTCGTGCCGGCCGGCGTGGAAGTGCTGTTGCGCCGCTTCGAGCAGGGCGGCAATCGATGAACTCATCGCGTCGTTGGCAGACTGTTGAACGGTATGAAGGGCGCGCGTCGATCCGCTTCGCGCACCATGTGCCAAGCCGGGCCTGCGCCGAGGGCAGTCAGTATACCGCTCGGGATGAGCCGGCTCGGCGGCGCCGCGGCCGCGCGTCGCACCGGTCAATCGACCGCGGCGTGGGACGCGGTATCGTTCCCGGAACGCTCGCGGGGCGAGCGAATCGGAGCGAGCAGCGGGATGGCGAGCAAGGTCGCGATGAACATCAGCTTGAAGTCGTTCACGTACGCGATCATGGCGGCTTGCTGCGTGATGTCTTGGTGATCGGCTTATTGCAACGAGTGCGGAAGCACTTCGCCGCCGGTATCGGCGAAGGCAGCGAATAGCCGTGCGATGGCCGGCACCGTGAGCGGTGCCGGCGCGTTGAATCAGACAACGGTCTCGCGTTCCGGCGTCGCGCTGATCTTGTGCAGGGAAAGGTCGGCGCCGTCGAACTCGCTCTCGTCGTCGAGGCGAATGCCTACCGTTGCGCGCAGCACGCCGTAGACGATTGCGCCGCCGGCCGTGGCGACCACGATGGCCGCCAGCGTGCCGATCACTTGCGCCGCGAGCGAGACGCCGCCCGCGCCGCCGAGTGCTTTTAGGCCGAAGATGCCGGCCGCGATACCGCCCCACGCGCCGCATAGGCCGTGCAAAGGCCAGACGCCCAATACGTCGTCGATGCGCCAACGGTTTTGCACGATGGTGAACATGTAGACGAACAGTACGCCGGCGATCACGCCCGTCACGAGGGCGCCGATCGGGTGCATGATGTCGGAGCCGGCACAGACGGCAACGAGTCCGGCGAGCGGGCCGTTATAAGCGAAACCGGGATCGTTGCGCCCGGCGAGCCACGCCGCGATCGTGCCGCCCACCATGGCCATCAAAGAATTCACGGCGACGAGACCGCTGATCTTATCGATCGTTTGCGCGCTCATCACATTGAAGCCGAACCATCCCACTGCGAGGACCCATGCGCCGAGCGCGAGAAACGGGATATTCGACGGCGGATGCGCGGCGATACGCCCGTCGCGCTGATAGCGACCCCGGCGCGCGCCGAGCAGCAACACGGCGGGCAGCGCCACCCAGCCGCCGAACGCATGGACGACGACGGAGCCTGCAAAATCGTGGAACGGCGCGCCAAGCGCGGAGGTCAGCCACGTTTGCAAACCGAAACGGTCGTTCCAGGCGATACCCTCGAAAAACGGATAGACAAAGCCGACGAGGATGAATGTTGCGCACAGTTGCGGGTTGAACTTGGCCCGCTCCGCGATGCCGCCCGACACGATGGCCGGGATCGCGGCAGCGAAGGTCAGCAAGAAGAAGAATCGGACGAGGGCATAACCGTTGTGTTCGGCGAGCGTCGTGGCATTGCCGAAGAACTGGACCCCGTACGCGATCGTGTACCCGATGAAGAAGTACGCGATGGTCGATACCGCGAAATCGACGAGGATTTTCACGAGGGCATTGACTTGGTTCTTCTTGCGGACAGTGCCCAGTTCGAGAAACGCGAAGCCCGCGTGCATCGCAAGCACCATTCCGGCGCCTAGCAACAGGAACAGTGTGTCGCTGCCCGATTTCAACTCATTCATAAGATCACTTGGCGCGCAAAAATAGGCGCAAGAAGCAAGTCGCGTACCAAGTCGGTGAATCGATGTGCTTTGCTTGTGCAAAACGCCACCATGCAGGTGATCCGCGCACCAACGCGGTTCGATGCTGCGAGGCGGGATGCGAAGAGTGGCGCACATAACAGGTGCGTTCAATGCACGTTAACCGAGCGCGCGCACCTGAATCGCGCATGAGGCGAGCTAGGCAAGCTTGCGGGCGATTCGCCGCCATGCGCCGTCGCCGATCCGCCAACCGAGCGTCACGCCCAGACTGGCCGCGACGATCAAAGCGACGCCGATTGTTTGTAGCGGTGTGAGCGTGCGGCCATACACGAGCCAATCGACGAGCACCGCGGTCAACGGGTAAATGAACTGCAACACGGCGATCACAGGTAACCGTAGTTTGGGGACGGCACCATAGATCAATGCGTAGGACAGGCCCGTATGCAAGATCCCAAGTCCCGCCAACCAACCGTACTGCTGAAGGCTCACGTGCGTTAGTGACGCGATCGGCACGAGCCACGGCAGGACGATTACGCCTACGGCGCATTGGATCATCGTCAGCAGGTGCGGCTTCAGACCGCCGAGCGCCTTCGCGATTAGCGTGACACCCGCATACAGAACCGATGCCAATAGCGTGAAGCCGATGCCGGTTAGATAAGCTTGGTTTGCCGATAGGGCGCTCCATCGAATTCCCGCTGCCATTGCCAGCCCGACGAAAGCGACGACGATCCATGAAAACCGCGTCGCCCCGATTGATTCCCGGAAGATGGCGGCGCCCAGTAACAGGACCCAGAACGGTTGAACATGGAAGACGACTGTCGCCACACCGATGCCGATGCGCTGAAGCGCCCCAAAGAAAAACACCCATTGCGCTACCATCAGCACACCCGAGAGCAACGCCAGCCCGATTAAGCGGCCGCTGTAGCGTTGGCTACGAAAGTAGCCCTTCCACAAGCAGTAGGCGGCTAGGGTGGCCAGTCCGAAGACGCATCGATAAAACACCGTCGTTATCGGATCGAGCCCGGCTCGTTCGACGAATACGCCCATCGTGCCCATCAGCACAGCGGCGCCGGAAAACCCGATCACACCTTGGCGGGACGGGGATAGGCCCGAAGAAGGGACGATTTGCATGAAGGCTCCTGAATGAGCGTTCAAGTATCCGGGGCTTGATTTGTCGACTCAAGCGAATAAAACTGAGCGAACTCATCAACGTCCTTTATGAATCATGGCGCCCGATTTCGACTCGGATCTACTCAGGACTTTCATCGCCGCCGCCGAACTGGGCAGCTTCACGAAGGCGGCACAAGCCGTCTACCGCTCGCAGGCCGCGGTCAGCATGCAGATCAAGCGATTGGAAAGCGCGATGGGCACGGCTTTGTTCGTCCGCGATACGCGAAATCTGTCGCTGACGCGTGCCGGCAAAACGCTGCTCGAATACGCCCGCCGCATCTGCTCGTTGCAGCAAGAGGCGTGGGCCGCCGTGGCGCGGCCCGATATAGCCGGGCACGTCGTGCTCGGGAGCCCCGACGATTACATTTCATCGTTGCTGCCGCCCGTCTTGCATCGATTCTCGGCGATGTATCCGGCGGTCGATATCACAGTCATTTGCGCTCAGAGCACCGCGCTTGCTCCCATGCTGGCCGAGAACAAGATCGATCTGGCCTTCGTCACTCGCGATCCGAGCTTGCGGCTGAACGGCGATTTCATTCGTCGAGAGCCGGTGCATTGGGTAGGAAAGGCCGATGAGTCGCGGCTGTGGCAGGCGCGCCCGCTGCCGGTCGCGCTTTATGAGTCGGGCTGCGCGGCCCGAGCCCACACCGTCGCTGCGCTCGATCGCGCGGGTTTGCCGTATCGGGCGACCTACAGCAGCGCGAGCATGCTGGGACTACTGGCCGTAGTGGATGCGGGGTTGGCTGTCGCGGCGTTGGCGCGGTGCAGTATTCCCGATCGATTGAGTGTGCTCGGCGGTCGGTTTGGGCTCCCGGATATCGAACCGCTCGATATCGTAGTCGCCCGCAGTGCGAAGTCCAATCGCCCTACCTGCGATTTTCTCGCGGCTCAAATGCAGCAGGACCTGAGTCGGCCCGAGTTGGCTGACATCTAACGTTCACAAGCCGCCGATAGCATCCACGAGCTGCGGCGGCTCATTGCCTTACCCGCCGCGAAACGCGCGCCGGACCACGGCGCGTGAGTTCTTCCAACGTCGATTCTGGCGACGATCGCATCGCGCTTGCCAGCATTCGAGACACCCGCCCGCCATGCCAACGCCTACGTCCGCGTCGCGCTGTCCTATCGAGGCCGGCATAGGTCGAGGTATGGTTGCCATCACTTCAAAGGCCCGAACACAATGACGAAGAACATCACCGCCGATTCATCTTTGGACGCAACAAGCGCAGGGGTCTCGCGCCGCGGTTTCCTCAAGCTCGCGGGCGCGTCGGGATTTGCCGGCGCGGCTGGGGCGCTGGCCGGCGCCGCGAGAGCGGCGGATTCGAACGCCGTGGCCGACGGCACGCCCGAGCAAATCCATATGACGTGGGGTGAGGACCCCACGACGGAAGTGGTGATTTCGTGGGCATCGCAAGCCGCGGCGACGCATCCGCGCGTGACGGTCACGTCGGATCACGGTCACAGCAAGACCGTGCACGCAGTGCAGCGTACCTACACGGACGGCCTGAGTGGCGCCGTCGTCTTCGCCTACCATGCGCGTTTGCATGATTTAAAGCCGGATACGACCTACCGCTACGAAGTCACCGCCGAGAACAGCAGTGCCCTGGGCAGCCCGTTCAGCGCGACCTTCAAAACCGCGCCGCGCGGGCGCAAGCCGTTTCGCTTCACGAGCTACGGCGACCTCGCCACGCCCAACACCAATTGGGTCTTGTCCTCGCCGCAAAGCCGGTTCGCGGTGGAAGCCGTCGAGCGTTTCCAGCCGCTCTTTCACTTGCTGAACGGCGACCTGTGTTACGCCAATCTGAACCCGACGCATCAAACGGAGGTGTGGCGCGATTTCGCGAACAACGTGCAAACGTCCGCTGCCAACCGTCCCTGGATGCCGTGTCCCGGCAACCATGAACTCGAGTTCTACAACGGCGAACAAGGTCTCGATTCGTACCGGACGCGCTACACGCTTCCCGAGAACGGCACGCATTTCCCCGGGCGTTGGTACGCATTCCAAGTGAGCTCGGTCCTGTTCATTTCGCTCGATGCCGACGATATCGTCTATCAGGACGGAGCCGCTTTCGTCGCGGGCCCAGCACCGCTCGTACCGGCGGCAAGTACGGGCAATGCGCCGATCCAGCCGGGCACGTCGCTATACGTGCGCGGCTATAGCAACGGCGAGCAAACGCGCTGGCTCGAGAAGACGTTGCGCCGGGCGGCCGACTGCCGCGACATCGACTGGATCGTCGTGCAAATGCACCAGGACGCATTGAGTTCGTCGAAGACCGGCAACGGGTCGGACAAAGCGCTACGCGAGGCATGGTTGCCGCTGTTCGAGCGCTACGGCGTCGACCTCGTGCTGTGCGGGCACGATCACGACTACGAGCGCAGCTACCCGGTATGCGGCTGTTTCCGTCACATGGGAACGGACGTGAACACGGGCGAGCGCGTGGATACGCTGACGCCACGGCCGGTGCGTCACGCGCAAGTGGGCGCGAACACGTTCGATATGACGCGCGGCACGATCCACCTGATCCTCGGCGGCGGCGGTACGAGCGCGCCGCTCGATGTGTACGGCCTCGATAGCGGTACGGGCAATCCGCAAGCGAAGGTGTTCACGAAACCGAACCGCCCGGTACCGGGCTCGAAGGAGGGGACGTTTGTGCGGGCTCCGGCCGATGCTGTGGAAGACGCGGTATGGTCCGCCCAGCGCGATACGGGCACGGGCTACGGCATCGCGGTGTTCGACGTCGATCCCGGCGAGCATGGCGGTAGGACGACGATCACGATGAACTACTACCATGCGCCCGGCGCGGACCAAGCGCCGACGGGCAACTACGAACTCTTCGAGACGGTCACGCTGACGAAACATCGGCGCTAATCGGCCTTGCGCCCGCCGCGCCGCCACTTGCGCGGCGGGCGGGCTTCCTACTCGCCTCATGAGTCGATTTCGACCGCCACGGTCGCGCGCCGTATCGGTTGAATACCTTCCAATAAAAAAGCTCGACTTCTCGATTTTTCGTTCTATAGTATGACCATTCGTCGTTTCCGAGAGCGGCGATGGCGGTGGATGCGACGGATCGCTCATCTAGGCAGCGGTTCGTTCGACGACAACAATACTGGGAGATATCGATGAGCGAAATGCTTGTAGCCGACATTCTCGTATCCACGGAAATCCTTCGAGGCTATCGCCTTAACGAGTCGGCCGTATTCCCAGCGCCCTCTGCATAAACCGGCTTCATCTCCCACTTTTAATCCCGCTGTCCCGTCGAATCTTCGACCGTTTCCGAAACGAGCGATCGATCTGGCGTTGCTGTTCCCACTGAGCGAATCTGCCGTCCTATCGAAGGGCGTGTCGATTTGCGCGCTTTCGACGGATTGTGCCTCGGCCGCGCGGCGGCGATCGCGGCGGGATAAGTGTCGCCTTTCACTAGGCGACAAGCATCGATCGCCGAACGTCGTCGGCCGGAAAAAACGTAGCCGAACGTGATTTAACGATGGAGATGTTGATTAGCGATTTCTCAATACAGTCTTACTAATAACGACGTCCCTACCAGGAGGTTCAACATGAAGCATGGCGTATTACTTCGTCGCCTGTGGCTGACGGTGGTTCTCGGATTCGCTTTGTTGTTCGTAGGCCCGACGGTTTCCTTGGCGGCCGGCCTTCTACCGTGCGACATCTATGCGAACGGCGGGACCGCTTGCGTCGCCGCGCATAGCACGACGCGCGCATTGTTCGCCAATTACGACGGTCCGCTTTATCAAGTGAAGCGCGCCTCGGACGGCCAGACGAAGGACATCGGCCTGCAAGCGACGGGCGGCTACGCCAAGGCGAGCGATCAGGATGCATTTTGCGCGGGCACGAGCTGCATCATTAACGTCATCTATGACCAAACCTCGAACCACAACAACCTCACGATCGAGCCGAAAGGCGGTAACGGAGGCGCGGACAATGGGGTCCCCGCCGATGCGTTGCCGGTGACGGCAGGCGGCAGGAAGGTCTACGGCGCATCGTTTTCCGGCGTGATGGGGTATCGCAATGTCGCCACCACGGGTGTCGCACGCAACGGCAGTCCCGAAGCGATGTACATGGTCACGTCCGGCACGCACTTCAACAGCGCGTGCTGCTTCGACTACGGCAACGCGGAGACGTCGATCACCGACACCGGCAACGGCCACATGGATGCCGTCAATTTCGGGAACGAGTGCTGGTTCTCGCCCTGTAGCGGCAGCGGTCCGTGGGTTCAAGCGGACCTCGAAAACGGACTGTTCGAATCGGGCGCGGGCCCGAGTCAAGATTCGGCGAACACCGGCAATACCGAGCCGTACGTCACCGCGATGCTGAAAAACGACGGACAGAAAACCTTCGCTCTAAAGTACGGCAATGCGCAAAGCGGGGCGCTGACGACGAGCTATTCCGGGCCGCTGCCCTCGAACGGCTACCAACCCATGCATCTCGAAGGATCGATCGTGCTGGGCACGGGCGGCGACAACAGCAATGGTTCAATCGGCTCGTTCTTCGAAGGCGTGATGACGGCCGGCGTGCCGAGCGATGCGGTCGACAACGCCGTTCAAGCGAATATCGTGAGCGTGGGCTACGGCGGACCGACCGCGGCTGCCGGGACGCTCGCGCAAGATTCGACGGTCTCGTTCAATGCGACTACGCCGTGTTGCACGACGCGCTATATCAGTCAGCAAAGCGGCGGCACCGCGCAAAGCGGCACTGTCGTGACGGCCGTGGTTTCGAGCGCGAGTTCGGCTTCGGTTGCGCAAGACTCGACGTGGATCGTTCGTGCCGGTCTAGCCGATGCGAGCTGCTACTCGTTCGAATCGCGCGACTATCCCGGCGAGTTCATGCGCCACTACAACTACCACGTCTATCGACAGCCCATGGACGGCACGCAGCAATTTCGGCAAGACGCGACGTTTTGCGCCGAGGCGGGGAAGGATGGGCAAGGAACGTCGTTCCGTTCGTACAACTATCCCACCCGCTATCTGCGCCATTACAACAATACGGTCTATATCAGCAGCGACGGCGGGACGAACGATTTCGATTCCGCGAATCTGTGGGCTTACGATGTGAGTTGGCTCGTGACCACGCCTTGGGCGCAATAAGAGGCGAAGCACGCTTTGGCTAGAGGCAATCGCAGGTAGTGCAGCCGGTTGCCTCGGCCCGGCTGTGCGCTATCCGGCGCTGTTCAACGGCTGACCTCGATATCGGACAAGTAGCGCCAAAGCGCGGCGGCAACGGGGCCCGCTGGGCGATGGCGCAGGCGTGCCGCGACGATATCGAGCTTCGAGCGTTTGAAATGCCGGCCTTCGAGCGAGACGAGCTTGCCGCTGCGCAACTCCTTGTCGATCAGATGCAACGGCATATGCCCCCAACCCATACCTTGAACGATCAATTCCTTTTTCGTGTGTTGATCGGCGACGGTCCAGTTCGGCGCGTCTTCGATGACGAAGTAATCGCGCGCCGGTTGCTTCGCGGTATCCCGAATGATCACCTGCACATAGGGGCGCATCTGTTCGGGCGTGAGCGATCGGGTGACCGGAAACGCGAGAAAACCCGGTGCGGCGACGGGCACGAGCGTCACCTTCGAAACGTCGGTCCATTCGAAGCGCGTGTCGCTCTTATCGATGTGGTGGAGGATGAGATCGGCCTCTTCGGATAGCAGACGCTCCCACGGACCTCCAATGACTTCGAAGTGCAAATGCAATCGCGTTTGCGGCCACAATTTAAAGAACCGCTTCAGCAATATCAGGGCATCACGCGTGGGCGTGAGGTCGCCCACTACGACGCGCAAATCGGTTTCCTCCCCCCGAGTCAGTTGCGCGCATAGCGTCTCCAGCGACGCGGCGTGGCCCAACACCGTCGCGGCCTGACGGCGAAACGTCTCGCCGGCTGGCGTGAGCCCTACCCGATATTGGCTTCGATCGAGTAGCGTCACCCCTAAGCGGTTCTCCAGGTTTTTCACCGCCGCGTACACGGCCGGATGGGTGCGGTGCAGCTTGTCGGCCGCGGCCTGAAAGCTCCCTTCGGCAATCACCGCATCGAAACAAGCAAGCTCGTGCAAAGAGAAATTCAATGTTCGATTTCCTTACGATGATTGACTTGGATTCTTAATTTCTCCTATTGATGATAACGCTTAGCCTAGCGTCTGACATCACTCAGAGGGAGACTGGAGCAAATGAAAGCGATTGTGCGGCAGCAGTATGGCGGCCCGGAGCAACTTCACGTTTGCGACGTGCAAGAGCCCGTGGCCGGCCCGGGCGAAGTGCTCGTGCGTGTGAAGGCTTTCGGTATCAACCGCGCGGAGCAGTACTTTCGGCAGGGCCTCTGGGGCGAAGTCGCGGCGATTTCCGGCATCGAATGTGCTGGCGAGGTCATGCATGATCCGGCTGGGCGTCTTCTCACGGGCCAGCGCGTGTTTGCGCTCATGGGCGGCATGGGGCGCACGCGCAGCGGCAGCTACGCTGAGTGCGTGTCCGTGCCGGCTGCCAATGTCGTGCCCATGTGCAGTGCGCTCGATTGGGATGAGTTGGCGGCTCTGCCGGAGTCGTATGCGACGGCGTGGAGTTGTCTCTTCGATAACCTGTCGTTGAAGCGCGGCGATAGAATTTTGATTCGCGGGGCGACGTCCGCGTTAGGTTTGGCGGCGCTCAATCTGGCGCGCTATGCGCAAGCCGAAGTGATGGCGACGGTGCGACGCGCGGAGCGCGTAGCGATGGCGCGAGCCCATGGGGCCGACGAGGTCTCGATCGAAGGCGACGTGATGGCCGATGTCCTGCGCTGGGCGCCAGGCGGCGTCGATGCCGTGCTCGACCTGATCGGGACGAATACGTTACTCGAGTCGTTACGCGTGACATGCCGTGGCGGACGCGTGTGTATCGCGGGCTTTTTGGGCGGCCATGGGCATATCGGTGCGTTCGACCCGATCGAGCATTTGCCTAGCGGGCGGCAACTGAGCTTCTTCGGCAGCGCGTTCGTCTACGGTACGCCGGAGTACCCGCTGACAGACGTTCCATTTCAGCGCATCGTCGATCTGGTCGAAGCGGGCCGGATTCAAGCCAAGCCCGCCCGCGTGTTCGCATTCGACGACATTCAGGCGGCGCATCGAATGTTGGACGCGGGGATGGCCGGCGGCAAGATGGTGGTCATGTGTTAGGCGGAGGCACATGGGGCGATGCCCCTTCTCTTGTCAGGCGCGTCGGGCGCTCGCCGGTTATACGTCGACGATGACGAGGCTACCGTGGCTGCCGGGCAGGACCGCGTGGGGCGTGCCCGCGACCGCCAGGTACATTTGGCCGGATTCGACGACGACCGTTTCGTCGGCAACCTTCAGTAAAAGCTTTCCATCGATCACTATGAGCGCTTCGTTGTAGTCGTGGATTTCCTCTTCGTAGGGCTGGGCATCCATGCGCAAGATCTTGATCTTGGCGGGCCCGACCTCGCCCACGATCGACGACTTCCAAGCTTCGGTTTTTTTAGCGGCAAGCGCGTTGAAATCAATGAGGGGCATATCGGTCTCCGGAAGCGCGTTATTGTGGCGCGGCTGAGCGGAAATCGACAGATACGGTAGGCGGGTTGACTACCGTTACGGATTAGCGGTCTTTTCGATGCGAAACGGACGCGCTTCGGCTCCAACCGTCTTGGCGCCCGCGCCGTTCCGCTGGTCGTCGGCACGGTTTGGGGCGTCGTGCGGACGCTCGCCTCGCCCGTACGACGTTTTCTGACATGGCCGGCTAGTCTGTGCGACCGGGGCGAATCTGCCTTGCAAGCCCCGGCAAGTCTGGTATCAGGCGAGCGCTTGCGCGCATTCGTGCATCACGGCAGCCTTGCGGCGCAGGTAGTCCTGAAATAGCGCTTGTGCGGCCGCTTCGTTGAGCGTCACCTGCATGGCGTCGGCGAATGCCGTGACGGCTCGCACCGCATGGGCAAAATGGTTGCTCTCGGTCCCACCCGTATGCACGGTCACCCACGCGACCGTGTGGCGCACACGCTCGGCCGGAACACCGACGTGCGTATGGAACCACGTCTTGTAGAGATCGTGGATGTACTCGACTTCGCCATGGGTGTAGACCTCATGAACGAGCGTCGTGAGCAGCCCCTGGAGCAGATCGCGCTCCTTCAGGCGCTGGCGGTCGGTCCAATCCTTGAACGCTTGTGCGGAAGGCAGGCAGGCCGATTTAAGAAGCCATGCGTCGTCGCCGCACGCGGCCGTCGCCATCGTGTAGAACAGATCGGCGTGTAGTACGCCACCGAGCGCACCCAGGTCCTCGTCGGTAATGCGTTGCAGGCTTGCGCACACCTCATAGAGTCGGCTGGAGGCGACCGAGGCCGCGTCCGAGCGTGCGAGCAGCGTGATCCGATTGGCCAGTCCGGAGACGCTCGCCGCGGAATTATTCGTTTTCGACCAGCTTGCAAAGAAAGGACGAAGTGCCGACGCAGGATGCCGGCGCTCCGTCAAACGATGAAATGCATCCTCAATTTCTCGCAACGATGATTGCTCGGTCGCGAAGGCGGTGATTAGCGCTCGCTTCAGCACGCCGCACTCCATCTCGGAAAGTACGGGCATGACGATATTGAGCACCCCGGATTGCGATTGAATTGTTTCCATCTTTTTTCTCTCAGGTTCTAGTTATGATTTGAAATTAACGAATCGAACTGATTTCACACGAGCCCAGCTTGTCGCGCGCCGACTGGGGTCCCCGCCCGCCAGCCGATTAACGCGAGTGTTCCAACGATCGCCTGAGCACCGGCGACAAATGCGACACAACCGGCCCAACCCCAGTGATGCCATGCAGGCACCGGCAGGATCGAGCCGAGACTTCCACCGAAGTAGTAGAAGGAAAGGTAGACTCCGACTGCCGTCGATCGCACGCTCGGGGCCTTCAACGAAATGAAGGCGTTGGCCGACGCCTGCTCGACGAAAACCGCGGTCGAACCCAGGGCTAGGCCGCTTAGGATCACGATCACATTGTTCGACAGCGTCAGCAACGCACCGACGATCGCGAGCCCCGCGGCGGCAAGTGCAAGATCGCGCGGCCCGCGCCGGCCTGCGATGCGACCCGCGATCGGCGTGACGATGATCGCGACGAGAAACACCGTGTAGATCGCACCGATTTCGACCGTATCGAAGTTGAACGGCGCGCGTGCGAGCCGCAACCCGACGAACGTGAAGGTGGCAACTTGCGATGCAAGGACGCACATACCGAGCAAGAACGAGGCGAGCAGCGGGCCGCTTGTCAGCAGCTTGAGACGCGACTCGCCGGCGGCCTCGATATGGGAAGCGGTAGTGCCTTGCGCGTGCGCCGTGCGCGATGCCGGCAGGCAGAGATAGATCGCAACGCCCGTTGCTAGGCACAGCCAGGCGACGATATCGAGCGCATAACGCCAACCGGAGATCGACGTGAGCGTGTTCGTGACGAAGCGTCCTGCAAATCCCCCGAGCGTCGTGCCTGCAACAAAAAGCGCGCTGACTTCGGTTGCCGTACTGCGACTGAAAGTCTCGCCGATATAGGCAATGGAAATCGCGAAAATGAACGGCATTAGCATGCCCGCCGCGAAGCGGGCGGCGAGGAACGATGCGAACGTTGCCGCATGGGCGGACCACAAGACCGGGAGCGCGACCGCCGCCGCGGCGTACGAGATCACCTTGCGGCGATCGAAGCGTGCAACCAGCGTACCGACGAACGGAGCGATAATGGCAACGGCCAGCGTGGTCATACTGACGCCTTGTCCGGCACGTTCCGCACTCACGTCGAATGTCTCGCCGAGCTCGCGCAGAATGCCCTGCGTCGAATAGAGGTTGAGAAACGCTGCGAATCCACAAAGGAAAAAGGCGATTCGGATTGTCTTGCTCGTCGTATCGTTCACGGATAAAGCTCGATCGGGTTCACGCGATAGTCTGACGATGGATCGACTCCTGGGCCAATACCGTTTTCATTGCTATTGATACCGGAAGAACAACAATGCTCGACCTGCGGCGCCTTCGCTATTTCGTGACCATCGCGGATGAATTGCACTTCGGACGCGCCGCATTACGATTGCGTATCGCACAACCACCGCTGACTCGCCATATCGCTGCGCTGGAGGGCGAACTCGGCATCCGGTTGTTCGACCGCTCGACGCGTGCGGTGCATCTCACGCAGGAAGGCGCGCTGTTTCTCGAGCACGCGCGCAGCGTGATCCATGCGGTCGACGAGGCTGAAGCGACTGCGCGCAAAATAACGCACGGTCTCGTCGGCCGCATCGTAGTCGGCTATGCGAGCTCGATTCCGATGTCCGATACGTTCTCGGGGATCGTCCGCGAGGTGAGTCGCAATATGCCCGAGGTGGAATTGGCATTCCGGGAGGTGTCGACCGCCAGTCAACGCCAGCAGATCGTCGACGGCGCGATGGACGTCGGCTTCGGCTGGTCTACGGCGAAAAACGCCGACGAGCGCATCAGATCGCTCGTGGTGTCGCGCGAGCCGCTCGTCGCGGCGGTGCCCGTGCAGAGCCGGTATGCGGGTCGTGAGACGATCGCGTTCGAAGAACTTGCCGAAGAAAGTTTCGTCACGTTTCCACCGGGGTATGGTTCCGCGTTGAACGCCGCGCTGGAAGATCTCTCGGCGCGGGCCGGTGTCGCGCCCCCGATGGGCGCGACCGCATCGCAGATCACAACACTCGTGTCGTTGGTGGCTGCGGAACGTGGGGTCGCGATTGTGCCCGGCTTCACGTCGACCTTGCAACGCTCCGGCGTCACGTACGTGCCGCTGGCCGAACCCTACGTACTCGAACAGACCGTGTTTTGGAGCGAGCCGTTCTCGTCGCCCTGCGTCGAGCGCTTCATCAAGTTCGCACGGTCGCTCGCGTAAGCGCCGGACATTCGAGCGACCGTAACGTTTGCGCGTTGCGTCGCGCCTCGGAAGCGTTTCAGTCTTCCCGATCCTCGGGGCGATTCGCTCTTTTGAGCGTCCCCGCGTCATAGACGGTCTTTGCGCCGACCATAGTGAGACTTACTTGCGTATTCAATAAAGCACTTGGCGGTTGACTCAAGATATCGGTATCGAGAATGGCGATGTCTGCGAACTTTCCCGGCTCTAACGTTCCAAAGTCGTTCTCCACGCCGCCGGCGAATGCCGCGCCTTGTGTATAACCAATGAGTGCTTCCTCCATCGAAATGCACTCTTGGGGAACGAGGCCCTCGGGGTGCTTTCCGTCGATCGTTTGACGCGTGACAGCGGCATGAATACCTTCGAGAGGATGCGGGGGAGTCACGAACCAATCGCTTCCCAAAGCAAGCACCGCACCCTCGTCGAGCAAGCTACGCATCGGCCAGGAAGTCTTGAGACGCTTGAAACCTATACAGGAACATGCCCAACGACCGTCGTCCGCAAGATGCGAGGGCTGTACGGAGGCGATGATGCCAAGTTTTGCGAAACGAGCGATGTCGTCAGGTAAGAAGTGTTGCGCGTGCTCGCAACGCAATCTGCGATCCCACGCTGTCGTGGTGCGGATCAACTGTTCGAAGAGATCGAGCATTTCATGAATGCCTCGATCGCCGATGGCGTGCATCTTGATTTGAAAACCGGCAGCATCCGCTTGACGAATCAGGCTAGCAAGCGTTGACGTATCCCAGAGCAAATAACCTCGATAGCCGGGCGTGTCGTCGTAATCTTCCTGCATCGCTGCCGTATGCGTGCCGAGAGAACCATCGATCATCGCCTTGACGCTGTCGATTTTCAGCCACGCATCCCCTCGACCATACTTGTCGACGTGCTCTTTTAACAAGGCAACGGAGTTCAGCGGTAACGCTGCATGGATACGAGTGCGGAGTCTGTTTTCCGCTCGCGCTTTTTCATAGGTTGCGAGCTCCGTGTAGGCCGGTTCGAAATTTTCTTGGCCCAAGATCTCCTTGCGTGGCCACAAGCCGTCTGCGCAATCGACCGTAACCATCGTATGCACGCACGTTATCCCGCGTGCGGCGACATAGTCCATCGCGGCATCGACCGCGCTGTCGAGCACCGCTTGGCTACGTGGTGGGATATGGTCGATCACTAGGTTCATGGCATTGTCTTTAAGCAACCCTGTGAGCTCGCCGTTAGGGTAGCGTCCAATTTCACCCCCGACGACATCTTCCGTGTCTCTAGATAGGCCCGCGATGGCGAGCGCCGCCGAATTCGCTAGCGCCATATGTCCATCCATGCGGTTTAGCCAGACAGGGTGTTTGGGCGCAACGGCATCAAGCCAAGATTTGTCCGGAGCTAGCCCTCCCCAGTTGTGATGGTCCCAATCCCCACCTATGACCCAAGTGCCTTCCGGAACATTGCGCACAAATTCCGCTACACGCTGACTGAACTGTTCGCGGCTACTGACATCGCGTAATTGAACCGATAAGAGTCGCAAGCCTCCATCTAAGAAGTGACAGTGGCTGTCGGTAAAGCCAGGCATGACGAATTGCCCGTGGGCATCGATGATTTCGGTGCATTCCGTACATCGAGCTAGGATCTCTTTTGTGCCGGCAATAGCCGTTATCCGCTCGCCTTCGATGCCTATGGCGTTGATTTCGGGTTCGTGCGAGGTCAAGCCTGTCCATAATCGTTTTGCATTAATGATTGCAAGGCTGAATGACATGATGGGTTCTCCGATTATGAGTTGGCTCGGTTTTCTAGGAGCCTGGTTTGCTTAAGTCGGACTCCTTCGCGGTATTCCAAAGTCGCCGTTAGTATGCTTGCTCGGCGCCGGCCGATGGGATGCTGCCGATCGGATTGAAAGCCTCCTGTCGTTTAACGGACTGACCGATTCGAACGTAGTCGGTTTAAGCGCCGGCATATTTCGCCATGGGCTGCGCCGATGAGTCAACTCCGATTTCTACGAGCCGCTGATCATTTCGGCGGTGCGTTGGAGTACGGAGCGCCGATAAAATCGCTTTTGTCTGTCCGAATTCCAGTTTTTGGGAGAACGGGGTTCCGTAAACGTGAACTAGGGCGCCATTTAGTATCGCTTGGGCTGCGCGAGTAAGCGTTTTGACTTATGTATTGTTGCTTAACTAAGGTTAAGCAATCTTTGGGATTGCTTGGGTGATTTGTCCATTTCGTGTGGGCATGGATTAGAGAAAGAAGTTAAGCTGCAAATAATGGCTTGCGACTTCGCGAAAAGTATCGGTGAATCCCGTTGGCGGCTTTTCATTAAATTTTTGCTGCATAAGAAGTGGATGGGGATGTCCATAAGTCAATGGGTTTGACGTTATTGATGTTATCTCTCATAAATTAACTGAGGATGAACTTAATGCTGTCAAAAGACCTACTAAAGGATCCCGTGGGATCTACGGCACGAGACTCTTTGCCTAGGCTATCGATTGCCGAAACCGGCTTCAACGAGCGAGTGCAAGCTTATGGTGCCACTCCGATTCACCGGGAAATGCTGCGGGACAAAGTCAGAGTGAATGCATACGCGCATGCTCTGGAGCGGCTAGCGGCAGGCAAGGTGGTGGCGGACTTCGGGTGCGGTACCGGTATCTTGTCGATCATTGCCGCATTGAAGGGGGCGTCGCGCGTCTATGGATTGGAACTCACTCCCATTGCGGACCTTGCCAAGGAACTCGTGAGACAACACGAGTTGGAGGGTAAGGTGCAGATCATTGTCGGTGACGCAAGTCAGGTAAGCCTTCCGGAAAAAGTGGATATTTTGGTGTCGGAGTGGATGGGCGGGCTTGCAGTCGACGAGAACTTCGTGCCTGCCCTGGTTCAATGCCGCAAAGCGCATTTGAAGGACGGAGGGCTAATGATTCCTGCCCGAGCCAAGGGGTTCGCGGCGCTTGCCGAGGATCCGCTCTTGGAAGCCGGCATGGACTGCTGGTTCAATGGGTACCACGGCGTGGACCTCTCCTCGTTGGCGCATCTGCACTCAAATGAGGTTCTCAATGCGCGGCACGAGATTACGGCGGAGAGGCTGCTCACCCCGCCTGCGCCCCTGTTCGACCTCGATATGCAGATCGTCGAGGCGTCTGATGCGGACTTCGAGTTCCAAGGTGTCTGCAAGGCGGTGAGAGATGGAACCGTTTCTTGCATCGCTGCCTGGTTCGAGTGCGATATGGGCGAGGGGAGTGTGCTCACCAACGCTCCCTGGGCCCCCAAGACTCATTGGGGAAGGACGGCATTTCCGATCGGAAAGCCTTTGCGCGTGCGGGAGGGGCAGCAGTTCGTCTTCACATTGTCGTCGCGAGGCTTCGGACTAATGAAGGCGGTCCAAACGTGGTCCATTGCCGGCGACGACATCAGCCAGCGGAGCTTCTCCGGCGCCCAAGTACCTACGCATAGCCCGGGTTTTCATTAGCAACGTTTAGGCGCGCCATCCGCCAAACAATCGATTTCGTCCTGGCGATGCACGAGCGAAGTCCTCGGCTTGGTCGATGCGTCGCACCCAATCGCGGCGAGCGGCGGGTTGTCTAGCATGTATGCGCTGCCCTCGGCGATGAACGCGGGGATTGATTTCGGCGGAAGCGGTATCGGTGCGATCCGGGTCGCCTGCGTAGCAGGATCGCTACGCGGGTGGCCGATCCGGTCGGGTTTAGTGGCTGCGCATTAGACCGCGTACGGATAAACTATGCGTGACCGCGCCCGTTCTCGACGCCTCAGCCCACCAAGGTGAGTCGCTAGCCCGATGCCAGACGCCGCAGAACCCTATGTCCTAGTCGCCACGCGACACGGGACGATGCTGGCCAATCGCTTCGACGAGTATGTCGGACAAGCGTTGATCCAATATGGCGAATACGCCGAACTCGAAACGCAGTTGCTGCTGCAATGTATCGGTGGGCCGGGCACGATCGTCGAGGTCGGCGCCAATATCGGTAGCCAGACGGTGCCGCTGGCGAGAGCGGCCAAAGCGGTTGGTGCGGACGTGATCGCATTTGAGCCGCAGCCGTTCGTCTTTCAGAACCTGTGCGCGAATCTCGCACTGAACGCCATGGACAATGTCACGGCGTGGCCGTTCGCGTGCGCAGCGGACGCCGGAACGGTTTGGTTCGCGTCGCTCGATTACCGGCGGACAGGCAACTTCGGTGCGGTGTCGGCTCTCACTGAGCCGTTGAGCGATGGTATCCGGGTGCCGTGCGTGCGACTCGACGATATGACGCAGGGGCGGACCGTTCACTTGTTGAAGGTCGATGTCGAAGGGTTCGAGTTGCAAGTGCTGCAAGGCGCCCGAGATTTGATCGCAACGCAGCGCCCTCTGTTGTTCGTCGAGAACGACCGGGTCGCCAACTCCCGTGCGCTGATCGAGTACTTGTGGGCGCAACGTTACCGTCTGTGCTGGCACATCAGCCCGCTATTCAACCCGGGGAATTTTCGGGGCGAGGCGCAAAACCGCTATCCGCAACTCTATTCATTCAACATGCTCGGTGTGCCTCGGGAGTCGAGCCTCGTGCTTCAAGGGTTCGAGGAAATCGTCGATGCCACCGCTCATCCGTTGGCGGGGCATTCGCGGCCCTAAGCGATCGGAAAGAAAGCGATCCCGACATAACCTACGCCATTCGCATGGCGCCGCTTTTTCATACGCTTATTTGAATTTTATTCGCTGATAGCGCAACTGGTGCCGTCAATCGGTGTTTTCCAGATTTATAAAATCACGACTATTTTAGGGGTCGGAATATAATATATTTTTTGACTCAATGCACATAGCTCGTCTCCACGCGTTTGCGCTTGAGCGGAAGCGATTAGGCCCGCTGGCGGCCCACCACATGAGGCGTTGGCGGGTAAGTGGGTGGGATTTTCCCCGTAGTGAAAATGAAAGAAATCGCCGCGCTCATTCGAAATAAAAAGCTGCGCCGGAGAATATACAAGGATGAGCGTGACGTAAAAACATCGCGCACGGAAATATTGCGATTCGCCTGAATAAAATTTTGCAAGTCGCCACGGTTCTTACATAATGAGCTTCGGGACATTTCGATCGGGGCGCACATGAACCGTAAAAACGTACCGCCGAGACAACATGCGATCGCCGCAGCCCTTGCGGGCTTGCTCACCGGGGTAGTGCCGGTAGTCGCAAAAGCCGATTGCGGGATCAATGGGACGATCAGCTCCAACACGACGGAAATTGGCTGGTCTTCGGGAAACTGTACGATCGCCCCCAACGTCGTCCTCTCCAATTTCAACACTGCAACCGCTTTGCTGGCGACCGGCTCCTCCTTGGGAACGCTTACCAACAGCGGGACCATTGCGGGCATCACGTACGGGATGGTCAATGCAGGCACTATCAGCTCGGCGATCAACAACAGTTCGGGCACCTTCGTCGGCGGCAGTTCGGGCATTAGGACCACCGGCTCGATCAACGCATTCGGCAATAGCGGTTTCGTCGGCACGTCCGGCATTGCGGGCACCATCGCGTCCGGCATCAACAACACCGGCACGATCGGAACGCTGACCAACACGGCAACCGGCACGATCACGGGCGCGGGAAGGGGCATCCTCAATAGCGGGACCATCGGCACTGTGAACAATATGGGCCTGCTTGCCGGTAGCGGGACGGTGAGCGGCAGCATATTCGGCATCGACAACAACGCAGGCAGCATCGGGACGATTCTCAACAGCGGCACCATCAAAGGCTCGACGTACACAGGAACCATCGTCGGCTACGGCGTGCTCGGCGAAAATTCGGGTGTGATCGGCGCGCTGAACAATAGCGGCACCATCACCAACGAACTCGGTGTGCTTATCCGCAGCGGCGCAAACCTCGGTACGCTGACCAATACCGGGACGATCATCGGCACGTTTTCCGGCGTCGTGGCGCAGTCCGGCACGATCGGGACCATCAACAATTCCGGCTTGATCAGCGGCGCGACCACGCAAACCGTCACCGGCTTTCCGAGCGGGCCATACACCGGTATTTTTGCTCTAGCCGGCGCCACTATTGGTTCGCTGATCAACAGCGGCACCATTACGGGTCTGCTCAACGCGATCAATGTCGATACGACCAGCACTATTGGGCAGATCAGCAACAGCGGCCTGATCGCCGGTACGATCCACAACTCGAGCTCGGTGGATCTGACCATCAACGGTGGTACCGGCACGGTATTCGGCACGTTGACGGGGCTCAGCGGCGGCATCGCCAACGCGAATATAGGCACCATCACTAACACCTCGTCTAATCTCGTATTCGGCTCCGGCAACGTGCTGCTCAACGACATAGCCAACGTCGGGAGCCATGCCGTCAACAACACCGGCGCCACGCTCCAGGTCAACAATCCCATCGCGATTACCGGTAACTACACGCAAGGGGCATCGGCCACGCTCTTGGTGGGCGTCGCCGATAGCGCCGTCGCGGGCGGCTCGATCGATACCGACAGCGGCTATGGCCGGTTGGTCGTCTCAGGCACAGCCAACATCGCAAGCGGTGCGGCTGTGACTTTGCAAAAAATCAACGCCTATGGATTCGCGGCCGGCCAGCGCTTCGTCGTTATCGATGCCGCCGGGACGGGTACGAACTACAACGCAGGTACGCTGCGCTATTCGATCGCCGGGGTCTCGGGGCTCGTGGTGACCGGGGCCGCGGTGGCCAATGGTGCAAACAGCGATCTGGTCCTGACGGTCGCCAACTCCACAGGGACGGGAACGGGGACGGGAACGGGAACGGGAACGGGCACCGGCACCGGCACCGGTACGGGAACAGGCACAGGGACGGGAACAGGCACCGGTACGGGAACAGGCACAGGGACGGGAACAGGCACAGGAACATCGACACCAGCGCCGACAGGCGCCACTGCGCCCAATGCTGTGTCATCGCTCACCGGGTTGGCGAACTACACAGGCATTAGTCCCGCTTTGCTCAATTTGTTCGATGCCTCGCTCGCACTCAATGCCACCGGCTCGACCCAAGCGCTCAATGCCGCCGGCAAGCAGCTTAGCCCGACCTCGCAGACAACCTCGAGCCGCGCGGCGGCCGCCCCAACCTTGGATGCGCTCGATATCATCTCGAGCCACGCCAACGGTTTGCGCTTGGCGCAACGGGAAGACAGCGGCATCTCGACCGGAGACGCGGCGCCGACTTGGGGTGCTTGGGGGCAGGCGTTCGGCGGACATGCGAGCCAGGATGAGCGCGATCAGGTGGACGGATATAGCGCCAACTATGGTGGCCTGCTGTTCGGCGTCGATCGCGCGGTATCCGATACGTGGCGTGTCGGCGGTGCATTCAGCTATAGCAATACCGCTGTCAACAACACGGGCGACACCGCTGGGGACAACACTCGCATCAACTCGTACGGTCTGATCGGCTACGGCAGCTACGTGACGGGTAGGTGGTACGCCAATCTGTCTGCTGGCGCAATCCTTCAGCACTACGACACCAATCGCGTGGTCAACTTCCCCGGCTTCTCGAGCCAAGCCAACGGCAGCTTCAGCGGGCAGCAGTATGTCGCGCGCGGCGAGGTGGGTTATCCGTTTCCCCTTGGCTTCGCGACCGTGACGCCGCTCGCGAGTCTCACGTATAGCTATCTGCATCAGAACGCGTACACCGAATCGGGAGGCGACGGTGCGGCGCTCTCGGTCGGCTCCTCGCACCTGAGCTCGGTCACCACCGACCTCGGCGCGAAGATCGAGCGAGAGGTACCCACCTCGTATGGTGTGCTCGTGCCCGAATTGACCCTGGCATGGCGCCACGAGTACGACAACACCCGCGCGCTCACCAATGCCACATTCGCCGCCGACCCCAGCGGCCAAACCAGCTTCACGACCCTTGGCACAAGCCCCGTCACGGACTCGGCTCTGGTGACCGCGGGCGCGACGCTGTTGAATGGGCGCAACCTGAGTCTGACCGTGCATTATGATGTCCAGATCGGGCGAGGATATCTCTCTCAAGCCGGTAGCTTGCGACTACGGCAGCTGTTTTGACCGCGGATAGTGAGGCCGGCGCCAGCGCCGCCGGTCCTCCACGGCCTGCGTTCGCGGGGGGCGGCCCAAAGCGGCGCGCCGGCCTCCGAGCGCTCACGAGGGCCGAGGTCCCGCGTGCGCATGCTACGATCGCCAAGCATCGATGTTCCTTCTTCCCACGATCCCGACTTGTCGAGCATGCCCAGCGCCGCCCCTCCAGAGAACATGAGTATCCAGGAAGCGCTTACGCGAGCCTATGCGCACTGGAATGCCGGTCAGGCCGAGCAGGCCGAAATGCTGGCTCAGCGTGTGCTCGCCGCTTGGCCGGGACAGCCGGATGCGCTCCATCTGCTCGGGCTCATGGCCCACGCCTATGGCAACTTGGACTTGGCGATCGTTCATCTGAGGCAGGCTTGTCTTGCCCCGCGCGCACCGGCCGTGTATTCGAGCAATCTCGCGGAAATGTATCGCCTGAAGGGAATGCTGCCGGAAGGCGAGGAAGCGGCGCGGCGCGCCGTTGAGATGGATCCGACGCTCGTCTCCGGATGGAACAACCTTGGCATCGTGCTTCAAGAAGCCGGCAAGCTGGAGCAGAGCCGCGCATGTCTGGAGAAGGTCGTTGCGCTCAATCCGGCGTGGCCCGAAGCGCAAAACAACCTCGGCAATACCTGGCGGCGACTCGGACAAATGGACCGTGCCGAGGCCTGCTATCGTCAGGCGCTCGCGCTCAACCCGTCCTATGCGGAAGCGCACAGCAACCTCGCCTTCCTGCTCTCGACGCAAGGTAGCTATGACGAAGCCGCGCAGCATGCGCAGCAGGCGATCGATCTCAATCCTCGCCTCGTCGACGCATACCTGAACCTTGCCGATCTCGAGGTTTCCCGCCAGCGGCACCATGCTGGGCTGCGGGCGCTCGATATGCTGAGCGCTTTTGCTCCCGAGCATCCGGCTGCACTTACGGCGCGCGCCAAGGCGCTCAGACAGATTGCGCATATCGAGGAGGCGCTCGCCATCGCGCGGCATGCTGTGGCGCTCGCGCCGCGCAGCGCCGAGGCGCATTACGCGCTGGCGCTCGTATTGCAGGATCTCGGTATGACCGAGGAAGCGCAGCGTGCATACGAGCAGGCCGCGGAACTGCCCGGCACGGTGGCGGAAGCGGCACTCGTCGGGCGCGCCACGCTGTTGACGGAGGCGGGACGCAGGGATGAAGCGCTGTTAGCTTTCGAGCAGGCGCTGGCGCGCTTCCCGGCGTCTGCACAGGCGCTTGCGGCACGCGCGGAACTGCGAACGTTCGGCGCGGGCGATCCGGACATCGCGGCGCTCGAGTCCTGTATCGCGCAAGGCGAGCAGCGCTCGCTCGTCGACCGCATCGCAGCGCACTTCGCGCTCGGCAAGGCCTACCTCGACATCGACGATCCTGAACGAGCGTTTGGCCACCTCGATGCCGGCAACCGCCAGAAACGCGCTTCGTTCGACTATGACAGCGGGGAGACCGGACGCTGGATGGAGCGTATCGGCACGGCTTTCACGCGCGAACGATATGGCCGGCTTGCGGGCCTGGGCGAGCCGTCGACGCTGCCCATCTTCGTCGTCGGCATGCCGCGCTCCGGCACCACACTGATCGAACAGATCCTCTCGTCTCACCCGCAAGTGACGGGGGCAGGGGAGCTGTCCGCGCTCCGGCTGGCAATTGACGAACTCGGCAGCTTTCCTGACTGCATCGTTGCCCTCGATGACCAACCGGATGCCCAAGCGCGCTTGCGCCAGTGCGCGCAAGCGTATCTGGCCCGTGTGGCGCCGCTTGCCGGCGGACGCGCGCACGTCGTCGACAAAATGCCCGGCAACTTCCTGTATGCGGGGGCGATCCCGCTAATCGTGCCCGGCGCCCGGATCATCCACGTTCGGCGTGATCCGGTCGACACGTGCTTGTCCTGCTACACGAAGCTGTTCGCCGGACAACAACCGTTTGCGTACGACCAGACCGAGCTCGGCGATTTCTACCGTCAATACGAACGCTTGATGGCGCATTGGCGTGCGCTGCTGCCTAGCGACGTTTTCATCGAAACTCACTACGAGGCCGTAGTCGACGATCTCGAAGGGGAAGCGCGGCGGTTGATCGGTTTGCTGGGACTGCCGTGGGACGATGCCTGCCTGGACTTCCATCGCAACCGCCGAGTGGTCCGCACGGCGAGCGTAAACCAGGTGCGCCAGCCAATCTATTCGACCTCGAAAGGCCGCGCGCGCGCGTATGCGCGCTATCTCGGCCCCTTGCTCGAAGCACTGGGTATCGAGGCTTCATGATGTCCGGCGTCGCTCTCGATATGCGCGCGATCGATCTTCGGATTCGTCCGTTGCTGGCGTCTGGGCGCTATGAGGAAGCCGAGGCGGTCCTGCGGCCGTATCTGTCCTCGGGGCGCGGACCGCTTCCGCTCTGGAAGCTGCTCGCCGCTACGCTCCGTCCGCAGGGGCGTATCGCCGAGACGCGCGAGATCCAAGAAATGCTGGTGGCGCACGCGCCCGGCGATTTTCCTACGCGCTTCGATCTTGCCGAAACCTTGCTGCTCTCGGGCGAGTTCGAGCGAGGCTGGCGTGAGTATCACTACCGCTATAGCCTCGCGCACACGGCGCACATCGAACGCAAAGTGCAACGTCCACGCTGGGATGGTCGCGCCATGCCCGGCAAAACGCTGCTGATTTACGACGAGCAGGGCTACGGCGACACCTTCCAATTCCTCCGTTTGGTGCCGTGGGCCAAGGAGAGAAGCGGTGCGCGAGTCGTCCTCGAAATCAACGCGGAATCGTTATCGCTCGTACGTCGCGCCGCGGGGTTCGACGACCTCGTCGAACGGGGGAGCCTACCGCCTGCGTTCGACATGCATTGCGAGCTAATGAGCCTGCCGATGGCTTTGATGCTGAGTCTCGACGATTTGCCCGGGCCGACGCCTTACCTGCATCCGGACCCGCGTCGTGTCGAGCGTTGGCGGCAGCGTTTGGCTGGCTTGCCCCGCCCGCTGGTCGCACTTGTTTGGGCGGGACGTCCCACGCACCCCAACGATGCCAACCGCTCCCTGAGCCTTGCACAGCTCGCGCCGCTCGCGCAGACGGGCGTGGGCTTCGTTGCGATTCAGAAAGGTCCTGCCGCGATGCAGGCCGCTTCGCCGCCCGACGGTATGTCGATCCTATCGCTGTCCGACGAGATCAACGATTTCGAGGACACGGCGGCGATCCTTTGCGTTGTCGATCTGTTGATTTCAGTGGACTCTTCTCCCGTTCACCTCGCAGGTGCACTGGGCCGACCCGTTTGGGTCATGCTGCCGAAAGTCCCGGATTGGCGTTGGTTGCTCGAACGGACCGATACACCGTGGTATCCGCAGATGCGTTTGTTTCGTCAGGAGGTGCGGACGGACTGGAACGACGTCGTTTCCCGAATGGCGGCCGAACTGGTACGGTTCGTGGCCCAATGATGATCCTGGGCAGCATGGGCAGGCGTGCCCGTTCGTGGGTGCGCGTCCCGTTTTGCGTTGCGGCGATCGCGGTCACGGTTTCGCTTTTCGGTGCGCTGTCGGGGTGCTCGGTCTTCGATCGCGACGCCCATGCCGACGCCCTGGCCGCGCAGGCGGGGCTGCGGCGGCAACTCGTCGATTCCGGTCCCTTTGTGCTGACGGCCTTTTCGCGCCTCTCTACGCCCCGCGAGCCGTTGCGCATCTACATCGAAGGCGATGGCGTCGCCTGGCTGTCTCGCACTGAACCTTCGCTCGATCCGACGCCGCGAGAGGCGATAGGGCTCGCGCTCGCCGTGCAAGACAGCGCGCCGAATGTCGTCTATTTGGCGCGGCCTTGCCAGTTCACACCGATGGCGATGAATTCACGGTGCGGTATTCCATATTGGACCGGCAAGCGATTCGCGGCGGATGCGATCGAGTCGATGAACGACGCTGTCAGCCACTTTGCCGCGCTTACACCCGGGCAACCTATCGAGTTGATCGGCTATTCGGGAGGAGGCGCCGTTGCGGTATTGATCGCGGCACGCCGCACGGATGTCGCTTCGATACGCACCGTGGCCGGCAATCTCGACGACGAGTTCGTCAATCGGCTGCACCATGTCTCGCCGATGCCCGAATCGGAGGATGCGATCGATTTCGCGAGCCGTGTGGCCGATATTCCGCAAGTGCACTTCAGCGGAGCCGAAGACCATGTCGTTCCGCCGTCGGTGGCGCAGCGCTTTCTCGACGCTACCGGCACAAGATGCGCACGGGCAAGGATCGTCGGTGAGGCGTCACATGAGAGCGGTTGGATTGGACGCTGGCCGGATTTGTTGAAAATCGCGCCGGCTTGCCGGTTGGCAAAGTAGGGGGCGAGTGGGCCGCCAGGATCTCGACGTCGCTGCGGAGCGCTGCGTGTCCGGCGCATATTGGGCCGCGGGTCAGAATTGCCTGCATGTGCAGCGCATTATCGTAGACCGGCGTGTCTATGATCCGTTTCGTAGACGGTTTCTCGAACGTGCGGCCGGCGTGGTATGCGGCCCGAAGCTGAGCGAGTCGTCCGATATGGGGTGCCTTGTCAGCGAACCCGCAGCTCGGCGGATCGACATGCTGATGCGTTCGGGAACGGACGCAGGCGGAGCGATTCTGCTCGGAGGGGCCGCGCAGGTACGCGAATGTCGCCGACGGTTTTCGAGGGCTTGCCCGACGAGCATCCGCTACTCGTCGACGAAATCTATGGTCCGGTGACGGCACTTGTGCCGTGCGATGGAATGACCGATGCAATCAGCCTCGCGAACAACTCGCCATTCGGATTGCAGACGGGCATTTTTACGCGCGCGCTGGACAGCGCACGCGCTGCGATAGAAGAACTCGAAGTCGGTGCCGTCATGATCAATGACAGTACAGATTATCGGCTCGACAGCATGCCGTTCGGCGGCGTCAAGGCGTCGGGATCCGGCCGGGAAGGCGTGCGTTTTTCAATGCGGGCGATGTCGGAAACTAAGGTGGTTTGTTTCAATCATGGATGAGAAAAACCGCGGTTGCGCCGCCATCACCGGCGAGCGTTGGGCGATGAGATCCGTGATGTACTCGGGCAGTAACGCGCGGGGAATTTGGAGGGCACGTCGCACACGAGATGCGACAGCAACTGAGCGACCAATGCGTGTGGCTCGCTTGCACTGCTGTGTTTCGGGACCGGCTCGATAATCAATGGACTTGAGCAAAGGCTGCGGGGGAATTCGTGCCCAGCTCAAAAAACAGGTGTGACACCGCGCGAAGGCGCTCCGGACCGGTCTTTGTCCATCGCCATCGATTCCAAAGGCTGGTGCGGCACGCAGCCAACTGGCGTGCGTTGATAGGGTGAATTCTGAAGGTGTGGCGGTATCCAAACCGCAGACAGCGGACGTATACCGTCAGAGATACCGTCACGAAATCGTAGATGCAGTGATTTTTAATACACCGTCGTATCAACGGAGCTGTAGCAGGGCGGCAATAGACGATGAACTAGGCGATTTCTACTTCGGTTTGCTTGATCCAGCAGGCATTAGCAATCGACGAGCGTCCTTCAGCAACAACAGCAATTGCTGTTCTCGCACCGGTGAAGCTTCAAACCCGAAACGCAGATAGAAGCGTGCCGCATCCTCATCGATCGGATGTGTCAACATCGCGCGAACGCCGACTTGTTCGGCGATGGCCACTGTGCGCCGGATTGCATCTTGCAGCATGCCGATTCCGACGCCACGCCCATGATCCTGCGTTGCTACCGCCAGCCGAGCAAGGATGACAACAGGGATCGGATAGGCACCCATCCCTTTGCGTACTCGATCAGGTGCTTCCAGAGTATCGATTTGCCCCACGGCCAGGCTGTAATATCCGACTAGGCGCTGATCTACGATCACGACGTAAGTCTTGGCCGAACCACTGGCTTGTGCCTGCCGTGCATGGCGCAGGAGCCAGTCATTCAGGCCGGGCTTGCCGCAATCGAAGCCTTCCAAGACATGGTTGGCGTCTAGTGCTTGCAGTGCGGACAGCGGCATCAGCTCTCCCAAGGCGCTGTTCGGGAGAACAATTCCTTCAAGCCCGCATTGTCTTGGGTCGGCCGATCGAGCATGTCAAGCAGCGCTTGCGATTGGCTTTCAGTCACCAGGAACAAGCGTTGGTCGAGCAGCGTTCGTTCGGCGACCTGACAGGCGCTGTCGAGAATAAAATCCGTCATGGATTTGTGCGCGATCTCGGCGGCACGGCGCAGCACTGCTTCCTGCTGCGGCGTGGCGCGCAAACCCAGGCGGGCGGAGCGGGTAGAGGTGCTCATAAAAGGAATCTCCTTTAGATGTACGTCATGTTAGCACAATAGGCGTACATTTTCTCGTGATACGTGATTGTTCCCCTTTTTCATGCTGTATTTCCACTGTATCAAAAAGCTGCTCAAGCGTCTGAAACCGAAGCGATCGAGGTCGGACGGAGCACCACGAAGCTTGGCAACCGGCACGCAACTGTTTTGCCACGGTGGCCGCAGATTGCGATGCTTGCGAATGAGCAGACGCTATTGCCGATGCTGATTCCGTTGGCCCCGGCCGTCAGCCTGGCGATCAGCTTCGCGGGGGCTCTGCTAAATACACTGGCACGCCTACGGAGTGCCGCATTCGCTTATGACTCGGAAGCGAGCGAAATGCAGGTCGTCAAATGCGCGAAGACACCAAATCGCAGCGTTGTCGGCATCATGACGGAGTTCGCATATCTCGCCGAAGCCTATCGCAACCACGATAAACCGAACGACCTCATCGAGCTGTCGCTAAAACTGGCGCGTTGGCCATTTAGCCCGCTTTACAAGGGACCGGTGTCTTCGGAGCGGGCGTTGAAAGCGTCGACGAACGATGGGGGAGCGGTCGCTTGATCGCAGTTTGTCGCAGCGTAGTTCGGGTAATGCGGGCCCACAGGGCTAATGCTCGACGCGCCGGACGCAAAGCCTCTGGGGGACAAAGTCGCACAACCGACGACTTGTCCGCCGAGCGAAAGACAGCCGCGCAGCGTAGCTGACCGCAGCGTTCACCGGCGCTGTATCGGCGGTGCCGACGACAGAATCCTTTCTGTGTACCGCGCGATTATGTTGAGTTTGGCTGGAAACGCTTATCCCACGAGGCGGTGGGTTGAGCGGTGCTTGCGTATACCGTCAGAAATACCGTCGTCGCCCGCTGCCTTTAGCGAGACTGAAGTTGACCCGCGAAAACGGACACCTATTCTTTTTGAAGAGGAGGTGCCGTTATGGGCAAGCATCGGAAGGCGTACCCGGCGGAGTTCCGGGCGCAGATGGTGGAGTTGGTGAAGGCGGGACGTACGCCTGAGGAATTGGCGCGCGAGTTCGAGCCGACGGCGCAAAGCATCATCAACTGGGTCGTGCAGGCCGATCGCGATTCGGGCGTGCGCCAGGACGGACTGACGACGGCCGAGCGGCAGGAATTGGCGCGGCTGCGTCGTAAGGTGCGCCAACTCGAGATGGAGCGCGACATACTCTCTCACGCGGCTGCCTGGTTCGCTCGGGAGACGGGGGCCGTACCGCCGAAGGGTACGGATTCATGAAAGCGAACCGGGCCCGCTGGCCCATTGCCACGATGGCGCGGCTGCTGCGAGTCTCCACCAGCGGCTACTACGCGTGGCTCGTGCGGGAACCCTCGAGGCAGGCATGCAGCGATGCGCAGTTGCTCTCGCGCATTCGCATGCTGCACGCCAGTTCGCGCGGCACCTATGGCGCGCCGCGTATCCATGCCCAGCTCAAACGCGAAGGCGTGCATGTCGGGCGCAAGCGCGTCGCGCGACTCATGCGTCTGGCCGGCCTGTGCGGGGCTAGTCGCAGGCAATGGAAATGCACTACGCGACAACGCGCGGGAGCACGGCGTGCCCCTGATCTGGTGCGTCGCCACTTCAGCGCCGCAGCGCCGAACGTGCTGTGGGTTGCAGACGCCACCTACATTCCAACCGGCGAGGGATTCCTGTATCTGGCCGTCGTGCTCGATGTGTTCAGCCGCCGCATCGTAGGCTGGGCAATGTCCAATCATCTGTACACGGAACTGATGCTGCGTGCGCTCGATATGGCGCTCGCGCAACGTCGAGCTCGCGGGGTCATTCTGCATTCCGATCAGGGCTGCCAATATACGTCGATTGCCTTCGGACGGCGCTGTCGTGAAGCCTGTGTGCAGCCTTCGATGGGTACGGCTGGCGACTGTTACGACAACGCGATGTGCGAATCCTTCTTCGGCACGCTCGAATCGGAACTGCTTATGCGCGAGCACTTCGATACGCACGAACAGGCGCGAGGACGTTTGTTCTGGTTCCTCGAGGGCTGGTACAACCTGCGCCGCCTGCACAGCAGCATCGGCTACCACTCGCCGCTCGAGTTCGAAGACGAGCACACAAAAAACGAAATCATGTCCCCGTGCGGGTTGCCCACCGCCGGGCGTCGTCGTGGTCGTGACAGGCGACCCGCCGCCCGTCCGTGGACAACCCGCGACTTACCGCTTAACGGAGGTTAAATCACATATCGATCGCTACTGCAAATCCGTCCGTAGAAGCGGGTCAACTTCAGACGTAGATAGAAGCGGACGCGGAAAAGCTCACCACCTGCCAAATAGTCTATCGAGCGCCGCTATGATCTCGTCTTGCCGATGTACGAGCGAGCTAACCGGCTTCGTCAGCGCGTTTTTCGGAACTGCTGCGAGCGTCGGGGTATCGAGCATGCAATCGATACCCTCAATGATGAATACGGGAATTAAATCCGGCGGAAGCGGTACCGGGGCGATCCGGTCCAACCGGCGCAGCGGGATCACCACACGAGTTGCCAGTCCGGACAAATGATTTCCTTGGACATCGACCACATAAGGCGTACCGGCGTGCCCGCTGGGGTTGGAGAATACTTCGAAACGGGTCATCAGAACGTCCGATACTGAGCAAGCGGCAGGCCGTCGCGCTCGAGCATGTCGTTGTAAGCCTGGATAAAGTCCGCGTGTTTGATCGCCCATTGGCGATCTTTCTCTGCCTGCACTGCCTGTCGGATGGCTCGCTCGCACGTCTGCGAAAAATTGATCCCGAGCTCCTTCGCGTCCTTGTAGACATCCTCAGGCAGACTGATGTTGGTAGCCCGGCGCGGAACGGTGTCAGTCGTCGTATGCCGCATGCTTGCCTCTGCAATGTGGGGATTTATGCGCATTATAGCCCACATAAAGGTGTTGGCCCGCGGCGTCCATGGTCGTGGGCAGAGGATGGGGAAGGACACAGCAGTGGTTGTGAGGTCAGTCGGAGACGTGACGGCGATGCACCGACAATCCGAAGGTTTTTAGATGTGTTCATACACAACCTTCGTGCGATGTCCTAGAACGTTGCCGAGTTCGGTCGCGAGACGTGCGTCGATCATCCAATTGTTGAAGCCGAAGCCAAGATTCCCAAATGCCCAGTCGAATTCGAGGAACGTCCAGTCGACGATCGATGCCGAATGAGCGCATGTGGGACATGCCAGCGTGTCGTCGGCCTCATCTGAGTGCCATCGCTCGACCGCCTCGCTCCAGGGCACCGCATCCAGCTCATGATTGGCTCCGCAATGCGGGCAGCGTATCTGATCGCTGTTCGAGCCTGTATGAAATACGGTGCGCTCCACCGTGACTTCCACGCCGCAAAGCTGCAAGTCGTCTGCTATGTACTTTGACCAGGCGGCCGCTTTGGGCCCGGGGCGATAGAGATCTGCGCCGCTGAGTGCGCCTCCGCTATCGGGGATCGATTCCGCAAGGCCCTGTTGGACCAGCCATTGGAGGCCTTTCTGTGCCCAGGCCGATGCATCTTCATTCGTTGCTTCGAGATCAACGACCCAGCAGATGTTATCGCTCACGGTGGCGGGCTCCTCGGTATGACGTCGGTTGCAGTGATTGGCGTGCGAACCCGATCATATCCATCCCGAAAATGGCATCGCTTCGGGAATGACGGCCGATGACCGTCCAGCGCGTGCGTCAAACCGGGTTAGACGGCACTCCTGGGGCTAAGACGCGGTACATGACGAGAGCGGACTGGATTTGGGAGGCGGAATTCTCCGCGCTGTCGCGATCCGCGCCCGAAGCCGTTCGACGGTGCGCGGATTCTTGAGTGTATGAAAGCAAACGCGGGCTATCGACTTTGAGCGCCTGTCGAGGAAGTGAAGCGTTCATTCATTTGGCATTGCTTATTTGAGCCGAGAAGGAAATGTCTAACTTCCCGGCGCCGTTCGATCCAACAAATTACAAGCGATTCGTCGGCGCCGCCGTCGACAACATCCTTTCCACATACCGCGCGATTATGTTGAGTTTGGCGGGAACACGAAGCCCCATATAGGCGGGGGCGAGAAATGCTGCTCGTATACCGTCAGAAATACCGTCGGATCACGGTGCTTGTAGCGAGACGACGATAGGCAATGCTGGACGGTGCCCGCAATCGTTCAGAGCGTTTCCAGCATCTGAAGCGTTTCCGGGTGCTTGGCGACCAGTCGGATCAGCGTGGCGGCCTGCGCGTTGGGCTTGGCCTTGCCTTGTTCCCAATTCTGATACGTGCGCACGTTGATGCGCAGGCTTCGGGCCATGACGGCTTGCGACGCGTGAGAGGCTTCGCGCACGGCCTTGATTGCGGCGGGCGAGATTTCGAGCGCATCGGCCTTGATCTCCCGCGCCTCTCTCGTAGCGATTCTCATTCCCGTATCGGCGGCCATTGGCGGGCCGCATGGACGACGTTCAGCACGCGAACCAGATCGCCAACTATGTCATAGATCAAGATGTAATTTCGATGGACAACCAGTTCGCGCGTACCGGTTATGCGTCCAAGGCGACCAAGGTTCGGACGGTCGACCAGCCGCGACGCCTTTTCCTCGAACATCTCATCGAGATCCAACGCCGCAGTGGGGTTATCGGCTTCGATGTGGTCGTATATGTTGTCGCGATCCTCAATCGATTCCAGCGTCCAAAACAACTCCATCACTTCGAAGCTTCAAGCCGACGACGAGTGTTGGCACGACGGGCTGCGAATTTAGCCTCAACGTCGGCGGCCGGTACGAGATTGCCGGCATCGGCCGAGGCTCGTGACCGCTCAACCTTGGCGCGCAGCCAGGCGTCGTATTCAGCGGATTTTTCTTGCTGTTTCACGTAGTCCCGCATGAAGTCGCGCAAGAGTTGAGCGCCAGTGCGGTCGTGGGCCTTGGCGACTGTGGAGAACTCGTTTTTGAGCGCTTCGTCGACCCGAAAAGTAAAGGTAGCTTCTGTCATGGCGGTGCTCCCCATGTGTTACATGATAAGTGCATGGTAGCACAGTCAGGTTGTGTTCATGGAGGGCAAAACGCGAGATGGATGACGACGTTGAGCTTCCAGCCGTGTCTGACGACTAATGGCGGACCTCAAGCCGCCTCGCCGAACTGGCTGCGGTATTTGACAAACCCACGCTTTCGGTCGCCCCGGAACCCGACGTGCTCGAAAAATCGGTGCGCGTCGACCCGGGAGACCGAACTGAGCAGCATGATCTTGGAGCAGTTCCGTGAAAGGCAAAATCGCTCGACCTCACGTAGAAGCGCTTGCCCAATACCTTTTCCCCAACATTGCCGGTCAACGACCAGATTCTCCACAACCGCGAAGGGTTGTTCCGCGTACATAGCGTCCGCACAAAGGGAAACGAGTACGGTACCGAGTACACGTCCGTCGATCTCGCAAACCAGAACTCCAGTGCGAGCGTCTTCGTCCAGAACCTGGAGCTGAGATTCCGTGACGTTGATGTTCTCATCATCGACCAACTGACGATACAACGACTCAATCGCAGCAGCGTCTGCGCGCGAAGCCGTCCGAATTGTTGGGAGGGAGGCCATACCGTTCGGTGACGCTTGGAAAGTGCGGGTGATTCCAGCCGAGGCTGGGCTGTTCGTGTCCTGAGTGTCTGGTTCGGCCAAAGGCATGCCGTGGGCTTGGTTCAACGAATCATGACCGTCCCGTGGGCGCCGCCGTCGATAACATCCTTTCGGTGTACCGCGCAATCAAATCCACCTCGAGATTGACCTTGTCTCCGGCTTTGATGTTTTTCAGCGTGGTCACGTCCACGGTATGAGGGATGAGGTTGATCGAGAATTCGGTGCCGTCGTCGCGATCGTCGACGCTATTGACCGTCAAACTCACGCCGTTCACGGTGATCGACCCTTTGTACGCGAGGTAACGCCCGATATCGCGCGGCGCCAGGACGCGTAGTTCGTGCGACTCGCCCACCGGCTCGAAGCGCGTAACGACACCAAGCCCGTCGACATGCCCCGATACGATATGACCGCCCAAGCGCTCATGCGCGGTCAACGCCTTTTCCAGATTGACCTCGCCCGGTGCGGCTAAGCCGACCGTACAGTTCAGGCTTTCGCGCGAAACATCGACGTCGAACGTTTGAGCGGTCTTCTCGACCACTGTCATACATGCACCCTGTATCGCGATGCTGTCGCCGAGCGCGACGTCGCCCAGATCGAGCGTTCCCGCGTCGACCGTTAGGCGCACGCCCGCCGCTTCGCCGGTTCCCAAAGGCTTGACCGCCTCGATGCGGCCTACTGCCGCGACGATTCCCGTAAACATCGTGTTTGCGTTCCTTGTTTCTTCAGTGAGGCGTCGAGGGAGCTTGCCATCGCGCCAGAATCCTCAAATCGTCCCCGACGCGGTCGATCGAATGAAAGGCGAGCCGCGTGCGCGCATCGAGCACGGCCGGCGCCGCCAAGTCGAACATACCTGCCGAACCCGCGCCAAGCAGCGTCGGCGCCAAATAGACGAGCAACTCGTCCACACAGCCTTCACGCAGCAACGAGCCATTCAGCTTATGCCCGGCCTCGACATGCAATTCGTTGATGCCGCGTTCTCCAAGCCGTTTCAACATCGCCGGCAAGTCCACTTTGCCCTGTTCGTTCGCCAGCGGCACGATCTCCACGCCCCGCGCCGCCAATGCATCCGCGCGAGCGGCATTCGCTGCGTCGATATGCCCGCAAAACACGAGCGGCGGCGTGCCCTCCAAAAGCCGCGCGGAGAGCGGGACCTCGAGGCGGCTGTCGATCAGAATACGCAGTGGCTGGCGCGGCGTATCGATGCCTCGAACGGTGAGCTGAGGATCGTCCTCGCGGACGGTGCCGATACCCGTCAAAATCGCGCAAGCCCGCGCGCGCCAAGCGTGGCCGTCCGCGCGCGCGGCTTCCCCGGTGATCCACTGGCTTTCCCCGGTGGGCAGCGCCGTGCGGCCGTCCAGTGAAGCTGCGACTTTCATTCGCACCCACGGCCGAGCGCGCGTCATGCGCGACACGAAGCCGATGTTCAACTCGCGGGCTTCGTTCGCGAGCAGGCCGCAGCGCACGTCGATCCCGGCGTCGCGCAGCATGGCCAACCCGCGGCCCGACACCTGCGGGTTCGGATCTTCCATCGCCGCGATGACGCGCTTGATTCGCGCGTCGATGAGCGCGTGCGCGCACGGCGGCGTGCGCCCGAAATGACTACAGGGCTCGAGCGAAACGTAGGCCGTGGCGCCTTGTGGGTCATGACCTCGGCGCCGCGCATCCTTAAGCGCCTGCACCTCGGCATGATCCTGTCCGGCCGGCTGAGTGAAACCTTCGCCGATCGGTACGCCGTCCTTGACGAGTACGCAGCCCACACGCGGGTTCGGCATGGTCGTGTACATGCCGCGGCTCGCGAGCGTCAGCGCCCGCTGCATGTGGATGAAATCGGCTTCGGAGAACATGGGCGAGGGCCTGGTTACGCCACGTTTGCGGCGAACGCGCCACGCGCCGCTTCGATCGTCGCATCGATGACGGCATCGTCGTGCGCGCTCGATACGAATCCCGCCTCGTAGGCCGACGGCGCGAAGTACACGCCGGCATCGAGCATCTGATGGAAGAACGTGTTGAAGCGTGCGATATCGCTGCGCGAAACGTCGGCGAAGCTCGCGGGTACCTGCTCGGTGAAGTAAAGGCCGAACATCCCGCCGATCGCGTCCGCGCTGAACGCCACGCCGGCCTCGCGCGCGGCGGCGGCCAGGCCGTTCGCGAGCCGCGCCGTTTGTGCCGACAAACGTTCATAAAAGCCGGGTGCTTGAATCAGTTCAAGCGTCTTCATTCCGGCCGCCACGGCCACGGGATTGCCTGAAAGCGTGCCGGCCTGATAAACCGCGCCTTCAGGGGCGAGTAGCGACATGATGTCGCGCCGGCCGCCGAACGCCGCTGCGGGCATGCCGCCGCCGATGACTTTGCCGAGGCAAGTCAGGTCGGGCGTGATGCCGTAGACAGCCTGTGCACCGCCGAGGGCGACGCGGAAGCCGCACATCACCTCGTCGAAAATCAGCACGGCGCCGTGATGCGTGCACAGGCGCCGCAACGCTTGCAAGAACTCGGGGTTGCCGCGCACGAGATTCATGTTGCCGGCAACGGGTTCGACGATCACAGCTGCGATTTCGTCGCCGAAAGCCGCGAATGCCTCTTCGAGCGCCTGCGTGTTGTTGTATTCGAGCACGGTCGTGTGCTTGGTGGTGTCCGCCGGCACGCCCGCCGAGGTCGGATTGCCGAACGTCAGCAGACCGGAGCCCGCTTTGACGAGTAGGCTGTCGGCGTGGCCGTGGTAGCACCCCTCGAATTTGACGATGCGGTTGCGCTGCGTGAAGCCGCGCGCGAGTCGCAGGGCGCTCATTGTCGCTTCCGTGCCGCTCGACACGAGCCGCACCTTCTCGATCGACGGCACGAGCTTGCAGATCTCTTCCGCGATCTCGATCTCGGCTTGCGTAGGCGCGCCGAACGAAAAGCCGTCGGCGAGCACGCGTTGGACAGCCTCGAGCACTTCCGGATGCACGTGGCCGACGATCATCGGACCCCACGACCCGATGTAATCGATGTAGCGCTTGTCTTCCGCGTCCCAAAAGTAGGGCCCGTTCGCGCGTTTGACGAAGCGTGGCGTACCGCCGACCGAGCGGAAGGCGCGCACGGGCGAATTGACGCCGCCGGGAATGGTGCGCTGAGCGCGTTCGAATAGGGCTTGGTTGCTGGACATGTATGACGTTCGCTTCGAAGAGGGACCGGCCAAGCTGGCCAAGCGCGCGGAGGCGGCGGCCGGTGGGATCGCGCCAATTGTACCGAACTGGCGAGCGCGAGGCGCGTACGCCAGGGTGTCCTAGTACGAACGGTGGGGAAGAGGGGCTACGCCCGCGCAATAAAAAAAGCGCCCACGAGGGGCGCTTTGAGGATGCTGCGGCAACGGTGCGCCGGTGGGCTTGCGCCCGCCGGACGACACGTCGCTGTGCTTAGAACTTGTGACGGATGCCGACGCGACCGAGCACTTGGTTGTTCGTCGTGCTTGCGCCGCCGAGGACGCCCGCGTAGATGTCGGCATTGACGCCAGCCTTCATCGAGTGGTTCCACACGCCCATTGCATAGACGTCGGTACGCTTCGACAGACGGTAGTCGGCGATCAGGTTGACTTGACCGTACTCCGGCTTCGTGTTCGTCGCATCGACCTTGCCGGTCGTGTACGTGTAGCCGCCGCCCAGCGTTGCGGCCGGCGTCAGGCTGTAGTTGGCCCACAGTTCATAGCTGTCGAAACGCGTCGTTTGGCCGGCAGCGAGGGCGTCGTTGAAGCGGACGTCCGAAATGTTGCCGCCGATTTGGACCGGACCGAATTGGTACGTCGCACCACCGCTGATCGACTGCATGTTGCTCGGGGCACCGACGTAGTTCCAGATACCGCCGGAGCCGAAGTTGGCGTCATTGCTGACCGTGGCCGAGCCCGCGTTCGCTGCGTTAACACCGCCCGGGTTCTTCGCGAGGAAGTAGCCAGCGCCGATGTACAGCGGGCCGCCCGAGTAGTTCAAGCCTGCGCCGACCGTGCTTTGCGCACCGAACGAACCTGCCACGCCGCCGAACGCGTAGAACAATTCGCCTTGGATGCCTGCGAAACGCGGCGAAACGTACTTGACCGCATTGTTCACGCGGAAGCCGTTATCCGTGTTGTCGATGTCGCCGGGGTGCGAGAAGAGGGCGCCCCATTGGCCGTTGAACGTCGTCGGTTGCGCATTGTCGACAACCGGATCGTATTGACGGCCGAGAGTCAGCGTACCGAACTGGTCGTTCGTCAGACCGACGTAGGCTTGACGGCCGAATTCACGGCTGCCTTGACCCAGCTTGCCGTTGAACACGTTGAAGCCGTTTTCCAATTGGAAAATGGCCTTCGTGCCGCCGCCCAGGTCTTCCGAACCCTTCAGGCCCCAGCGGCTGCCTTGAACGATGCCGCTCGACATTGCCCAGTCAGCGTGGCCGCCGACGTTGTTCACATAGTTCAGGCCTGCGTCGATAACACCGTACAGCGTGACGCTGCTTTGTGCGAACGCCGGTACCGCGAAGGCACCCGTCACAGCCAGTGCGAGAAGCGACTTTTTCATCAAATAGGTCTCCGAGACGTTGAGTTGCAGTGTGAGCAACCCGGATTAGGTAATTCGTTGCCGCGGACTCTGCCGCCTCTTGGGCAGTTCGCGCCGCAGCGGGGTCCAGGCAGTCGAGGCGATACTAGGCATCTAACCCCCGTACCCTTATTAGTAGAAACACTAGTTGTCGCCGATTATTGCGAATATTGAAACGCAGTAATTCAAGAGCACGATCCTTCTCTTCCTTGACAGGCAAGGAAAGCAGTGAAAGCAAACGCTTAATAACTGATCCCGGGTGTTGCGTGCGAGCGACACTTGAGGAAGCGTGATTGTTGCGAATACGTTGAAGAAAAATCGACGTTTTCTGAAGGCCTGCGGCCTGCTGTCTCGTTTTTGGCGCCGGATGCACCCCTAAGGTGCTCGCATCATTTGTATGAACAATAAGAATTCACCTCGGCGGTGCGGCGCCGAAATAAAAAACCCGCCGCTCCGGGGAGCGTACGGGTTTCTTCGGACTTCTAACGCTTTGCGCCGATCAGCGCTGCCGCTGCGAGGTGGCCGGCGTCAATCGGCTGCCGACGACGCAGCGCCGTGGCTAAGCCAATCGAGTACGGCCGTCGCATCGTCGGTGCCGATGGTGCGCGCCTTTGCCACAGCCTGCGTCATTTCCCCCGTGGGTTCGGCGCGGCGGATCGCCACACCGACGGCGAGGATGTCGATCATGACCAAATGCAAGATGCGCGAGATCATCGACAGTTGCGACTCGCGAATCTCGATATGGTCGGTCTCGAGCGCTACCGTGGCCCGTTTCGCGAGCGGCGTGTTGCTCGAGGTGATGGCGATCACCTGCGCGCCGGCCTGCATGGCCACGTCGAGCACGCGCAGAAGCTCGGGGGCGCGCCCCGACTTCGATACCGCCACGATCACGTCGCCCTTGCCGAGCAGCGCGGCCGAAGCGGCCTGCATATACAGGTCGCCGTAGGCGATCGTGGGGATCCCGAAGCGGAAGAACTTATAGTGTGCGTCCTGCGCGACGATGTTCGAGTTGCCGAGTCCGTAGAACTCGATTCGGCGCGCGCCGTTGAGCAGCTCGATCGCGCGCTCGACGTGCTCGAAGTTCAGGTGCTCGCGTAGCTGCAAGATCGCCGAAACGGTGTTGTCGAGCACCTTCGCCCCGAAATCCGTGGCCGTGTCGCCCAAATGCACCTGGCTATGGCTGACCGGGATCGTGCCCGTCAAACCTGTCGCGAGCTTCAGCTTGAAATCCGAGAGGCCCTGGCACCCCAGCGAGCGGCAAAAGCGAATGACTGTCGGTTGGCTCACGTCAGCCTTGCGCGCGATGTCGACAATGGGGTCGCTGATGATGGAACGCGGGTGATTCAGCGCGAGATCGGCCACGCGGCGCTCAGCCGGCGTCAGCGCATCGCGCATTTGGCGAATGCGTTCGAATACCGCCGACGAGCCGCCGCCGGCGCGATTCGACAATTGCTCGGCCAAGATCGCCGAGACGCCGAGGAATGCCGGGTACTCGGCCGTGATCACGTAAGTCGGTACGTTGGCCAGATAGGGCTCGAAGCGGCCCTTCGCCTCGAAACGCTCGCGGAACGGGGAGCGTAAAAACAACTCGCCGAGCTTGAGCACGACGCCGCCGCCGATATAGATGCCGCCGAGCGCACCGAGCGTGACCGCGAGGTTGCCCGCGAACGTGCCCAAAATCCCGCAGAAACAGTCGACGGCTTCGAGCGCGAGGGCTTCTCCCGCATGTGCCCGGTCGACGACATAGGCCGGATCGACCGTCGCCGGCAAACGCTTTTTGTCGCGGGCAGCCAGGGCGCGGTAGATGAGCTCGATACCGGGACCGGCGGCGACGCGCTCGAACGATACGTGCGGCCACTTCTTGCGCGCGTATTGCATGACGAGATCCTCGCGCTCGTCCATCGGCGAGAAGGTGGCGTGACCGCCTTCGCTACCGAGCGCGATCCAGCGATCGTCGGCCGGAATCAAGCCCGAGACGCCGAGCCCAGTGCCCGGGCCAAGCAGGCCGATCACGCTGTTTTGCCGACGCGAGCCGCCGCCCACCTGCATGCGCTGGGCGTCGGTCAGGCCGGGCAGCGCCATCGCGAGCGCGGTGAAATCGTTCACCACGAGCAGCGTGTCGAACCCGAGCGCGCGCCGCGTCGCCTCGATCGAAAACGCCCACTTGAAGTTGGTCATGCTGACCTGGTCGCCGTCCACCGGGTTCGCGATCGCGATCGCCGCGTGATTGACGTGGCCGACCTTCGTATCCTTCAGGTACTTCTTCAGTACGTCTTCGATCGTCGGATAGTCGGCGCACGGGTAGACGCGGATCTGGCTGATTTCCCCGGGTTCCGTTTCGAGCGCGAAGCGCGCGTTGGTGCCGCCGATATCGGCTAGCAGGCGCGGACCGTCGGCGTGCTGGCGTGCGCCGGGTACCGGATGAGCTTTATTTTGCAGACCAGTAGACATCGAGTCTGACTCCCTTGTCGTTTGCCAGCTTCGAGATGGCGTTTTCTTGCGGCGCCGAGGCGGCCGCTTTGAGGATGTCGAGCTTGCGTTCACCCGAAATCAAAAGGAACAGCCGCTCGATGCCCTTCAACGCGGACATCGATAGGCTGACACGTGCGTGCGGTGCCGCACCCGGATGGACACAGACGTAACGCTCGGCCGTTGCCAGCGCGTGCTTCCATTCGCTTGCCGGCGCATCGGCGAAAAGCGACGCCGTATGGCCGTCCTCGCCCATGCCCAGCACGGCGACATGCGGTAGTGCATAGGAGGGATCGGCGTTGAGCGCGGCGATGCGCTCGTCGAGCGGCACGGATACGTCGACGAGCGGCGCGAAGCGTGCAGCAGCCGCGCCATGCTGGAGCAACGTTTCGCGGACGAGGCGCGCATTGCTCGCATTGTCCGTTTCCGGCACCCAGCGGTCGTCGACGAGCGTCACGTCGACGCGCGCCCAGTCGAGCGACTCGAGTGCAAGCGCCTCGAAAAACGGACGCGGACTCGTGCCGCCGGAAACCGCGAGCGTAGCGCGCGCCCCGAGGGCCGTGGCAAGCGATGCGCCGAGCGCGCCGCCCACCGCCTTAGCCAGCGCGCCGGCTTGGGCACGCGGGTCGTCAAAAGCGTGAAGCTCGATCACTTCTCCTCCAGACTGCTTTTTGTATGTTCACCATCGCCGGCAGCGCCGCGCCTTGGAAAACCGCCGGCGCCGCCGAATCGTCGATTCGTTGCACCAGAAACTCAGTTCTCTTCTTCGAGCCAGCAGGTGCCGTGCTGAGCGAGCATGGCACTGGCGGCCGCGGGGCCCCAGGTGCCGGCCGCATACGGCTTCGGCGGTTTGTTCGAGGCGGCCCATTCATTCAAAATCGGTTCCACCCAGCGCCACGCGGCCTCTTGCTCGTCGCGCCGCACGAACAGCGCGAGGCGTCCGTTGATCACGTCGAGCAACAAGCGCTGATAGGCCTCCATTTGACCTTCCTTGAAGAACTGGTCGAATGCGAGATCCAAATGCACGCTCGAAAGATTCATCCCTTCGCCCGGTTGCTTGGCCAAGCAGTACAAGCGGATCGATTCGTTCGGCTGCAACCGGATCACGAGCCGGTTCGCGCCGGGCCGCAATGCCGGGGCGCCGAGCGCCGAGTGCGGCACGGGCCGGAAATTGACGACGATCTCGGCCACGCGCTCGGCTAGACGTTTACCCGTGCGCAGGAAGAAGGGCACGCCGGCCCAGCGCCAATTCTCGATCTCGACCTTGAGCGCGACGAACGTCTCGGTCGCGCTTTGCGGCTTCACGCCGTGCTCGGTCGCGTAGGCCGGCACCGAGGTGCCCTTGATGACGCCCGAATGGTATTGACCGCGCACGGCGATCTTGGAGATGTCGCGCGTATCGATCGGCTTGAGTGCGCGCAGCACGCGCAGCTTTTCGTCGCGGACCGAATCGGAATCCATCGAATGGGGCGGCTCCATCGCGACGATCGACAGCAACTGCAACAGGTGATTTTGCACCATGTCGCGCAGCGCGCCCGTGTTGTCGTAGAAGTCGCCTCGCGCCTCGACGCCAAGCTCCTCGGCGATCGTGATCTGAATGCTTTCGACCCACTCGCGGCGCCACAGCGGTTCGAACAAAGCATTGCCGAAACGAAGCGCGAGCAGATTCTGCACGGGCTCCTTGCCGAGGTAGTGGTCGATCCGATAGATCTGCTCTTCGGCGAAGATTTCGCCCACGGCATCGTTGATCGCATTCGAGGAGCGCAGATCGTAGCCGAGCGGTTTTTCGAGCACGATCCGGGCGTTTTCGTTGAGCCCCACCGAGGCGAGCGCGCGGCAGATCGGCACGAACAGCGACGGCCCCGTGGCCAGATAGAACACGCGCGTGCCGGCGTGATTGTCCAGCGCGTCGCGCAGCAGCGCGAAATCTTCGGGCTTGCCCAGATCGAGCTTGACGTAGGCGATGCGCTCCAAGAAGCGCTCCCAGACGCTTTCGTCGAGCCCGCCTTTCGAAACATAGGTCTTGACGTTGCTATTGACCCAGTCGATATAGCCGTCGCGATCCGCCGCGTGGCGCGCGACGGCAACGATCTTGCCGTGCTCGGACAGCATGCCCGCACGGTGGGCCTCGTACAGCGCCGGGAGGATCTTTCGCATCGACAGATCGCCAGTCCCGCCAAAGAGAACGAAAGTGAAGCCTGAGTCGATTTGCATGAGTCTTGAGCCGAAGTCTAAGGGTTGCGGGGCGCGATTCGAGGAACGTGCTTGGCTGGTTGGCTGCTCGAAGTTGCGACGTCTTGTAGCGCGATAAAAATAATTTTGACACTGAATTGTAGTTTAACTACAATCCAAATCAAGAGGTAACGTCGATCGATTGCAAAAACCTTGCGCCAAGCGGGTCCGGCGGCAGGGGTGCAGGCGGCGATCGGCGGCAGCGCGCCGCGTGTCCCTATTTGTTTATATCGCGCGTGCATGTTAGCAGCGCGATTTGCATGGCGCTGCCTCCCCGAGCTCGACCCGCGCGATGCGGGCTGGCCGAATTCAAAAGAGGAGACAGTCCAAGCTTGGAAGCACGCATTTCCTGACGATCCTTCGCGGCCGCTCGGCGCTGCCGGCACATAAGTGCACGCGTCGCGGCGCGGCCACATCCAGTGTTGTTGTGTTGCACCCAACCACCGTTCCCCAGCCATAAGAAGAGGGGAGCACTCGTTACTTGGTCAGTAGTCTGGAGGAGATAAAGAATGAAAGTTCGCGCGATCATGGCTGCGCTGTGCGCCACGGGGCTGATGATGGGCGTGTCGGCGGCTCAGGCGGCGGAATCCGTCGAAGTGCTGCACTGGTGGACCTCGGGCGGTGAATCGAAGGCCATCGGCGTCCTGAAGGACGACATGACGAAGCAAGGCTATACGTGGAAGGACTTCGCGGTTGCGGGCGGCGCGGGTGCGGCGGCCATGACTGCACTGAAGACGCAGGTGATCTCGGGCAATGCACCGAGCGCCGCGCAGATCAAGGGTCCCCTGATCAAGGAATGGGCGGACCAAGACGTTCTCGTGAACATCGATTCCGTCGCGAAGGACGAAGACTGGAAAAAGAACTTGCCGCCGCAGATCGATAAGATCATGCAAGCGGGCGGCCACTACGTCGCGGCGCCGTTCTCGGTACACCGCGTGAACTGGCTGTACATCAACAAGGCCGCGCTCGACAAGGCAGGCGGCAAGGTGCCGGCGAACTGGGACGAGTTCTTCAAGCTCGCCGACAAGATGAAGGCGAACGGCATCATGCCGATCGCGATGGGCGGCCAACCGTGGCAAGACTTCACGGTCTGGGAAGACGTGGTGCTCTCGCAAGGGCCCGCGTTCTACAAGAAGGCGATCGTCGATCTCGATCAAAAGACGCTGACCTCGCCGCAGATGGTTCAAGTGTTCGATACGGTCCGCAAGCTGACGACCTACTTCGACGGTTCGCGCACGGGCCGCGATTGGAACCTGGCCACGGCCATGGTCATCAACGGCAAGGCCGGCATGCAGTTCATGGGCGACTGGGCGAAGGGCGAGTTCGCGAACGCGAACAAGAAGTCGGGCGTGGATTATGTCTGCGCGCCGGTGCCGGGTACGGACAAGGCCTACACGTTCAACGTCGATTCGTTCGTGTTCTTCCAGCAGAAGGGCCAAAACGGCGCTACGCCGGGCCAGGTCGCGCTCGCGAAGACGATCATGAGCCCCGAGTTCCAAAAGCAATTCAGCTTGTACAAGGGCTCGATCCCGGTTCGTCTGGGCGTCGATATGAGCAGCTTCGACGATTGCGCGAAGAAGTCGTACTCGGATGAACAAGCGGCGATCAAGGCCGGCGGTTACGTGCCGTCGCTGGCGCACGGCATGGCTCAAGGCGATGCCACGGCCGGCGCGATGAGCGACGTCGTCACGAAGTTCATGAACTCGAAGGAATCGTCGCAAGACGCAGTCGCCGCGCTCGCCAAGGCGGCAATGACGAAGTAAGCGTAGTTCCGGGGGCGGTTCGCGCTGCGCGCCGCCCGCGTCACTCAAGCCGGCCGTGCGCCTCCCTAGGCGTTTGGATCGCGCGCGGTCGGCGTGCAAGCACTCAGGAGTCGAGTAGTGGCTGCCTCTCTCAGCGGCAAAGGGAACAACGTGGCGCACGTACCCCACCGCACATCGTCGATTTCGGCACTCGCCGACCGCTGGATCCCGAAGCTCGTGCTCTCGCCTAGCGTGGCGATCAGCCTTGTATTCGTCTATGGCTTCATTCTGATCACCGGCTATCTGTCGCTGTCCAAGTCGCGACTGATGCCTAACTACACGTTCGCTGGCCTGACACGCTATAGCGAGCTGTTTCAAAACGACGTCTGGTGGACGTCGGCGAAGAATCTCGGTTGGTTCGGTATTCCGTTCATCGCCGTGTGTATCGGCCTGGGGCTGTTCCTGGCCATCTTGCTCGATCAAAAAATCCGCAGCGAAGGCGCGTTGCGCGCCGTGTTTCTGTATCCGATGGCGCTGTCGTTCATCGTGACCGGTACGGCCTGGCAGTGGATTTTGAACCCCGCGCTCGGCTTGGAAAAAGTGCTGCACGACTGGGGCTGGACGAGCTTCTCGTTCCACTGGCTCGACGACCCGGACAAGGCCATTTTTTGTATCGTCATCGCGGCCGTGTGGCAATCGACGGGTTTCGTCATGGCGTTGTTTCTCGCCGGGCTGCGCGGCGTCGACGCGGAAATCTTCAAAGCTGCCCAAGTGGACGGTGCGACGCTGCCTACGATCTATCGCAAGATCGTGATCCCCAGCATGCGTCCGGTGTTCTTCTCTGTGCTCTTGATCTTGTGCCACATCACGATCAAGACGTTCGACCTCGTCGTCGCCATGACGGCGGGCGGTCCCGGTACGTCGTCCTCGTTGCCCGCGATGTTCATGTATACGTTCTCGTTCAACCGCGGCCAGCTCGGCGTGGGCGCCGCATCGTCGATGATGATGCTGGCCACCGTCGTCGCCGTACTCGTCCCGCTCATGTACTTGGAATCGAGGAGCACCCGCAATGCAGCCTAAGATGACGATGAGTCGAGCGTTCATTTACGCTGCGCTTGCGCTGTTCGCGTTGTATTTCCTGTTCCCGCTCTACGTGATGCTGTCCACGTCGTTCAAGGACCTCGATCAACTGCGTACGGGCAACTTGCTGACGCCGCCGTCGCATTGGACGGTCGCCCCTTGGGTGAAGGCTTGGAGCGAAGCCTGTACGGGCGTGCGTTGCGACGGTATGCGGCCGTTCTTCATGAACTCCGTGCGAATGGTGATTCCGGCCGTGTTGCTCTCGTCGATCGTCGGCGCGTTTAACGGCTATGTGCTGACGCATTGGCGTTTCCGCGGCGCGGATGCCGTGTTCACGATGCTGCTGGTGGGTTGCTTCATCCCGTTCCAAACGATTCTGTTGCCGATGGCACGGACGCTCGGCGCGATCGGCATCTCGAACACGATCTCGGGGCTCGTACTCGTGCACGTCGTGTATGGGATCGCGTTCACGACGATGTTCTTCCGTAACTTCTACGTGAGCATTCCGGCGGAACTCGTGAAAGCGGCGCGTATCGACGGCGCAGGCTTCTTCATGATCTTCACGCGGATCTTGCTGCCCGTGTCGCTGCCGATCTTCATGGTCTGCGTCATTTGGCAATTCACGCAGATTTGGAACGACTTCTTGTTCGGGATCGTGTTCTCGGGTGTCGATTCCATGCCGATCACGGTGGCGCTGAACAACCTCGTGAATACGTCGACGGGCGTGAAGGAATACAACGTCGACATGGCGGCGGCGATTATCGCGGCCTTGCCGACGCTCCTCGTGTACGTCATCGCCGGCCGCTACTTCGTGCGCGGCCTGACGGCGGGCGCGGTGAAGGGCTGATTGGACATTTCGTTGCGCTTGGCTGCGCCGCGCATCGCGCCGCGCAGCGTAAAAGGCGCATCGCACATATCGAAAGCAGAGCAGATTAAAGGATTTTCAGCATGGCAAGCCTTTCCATCCGCGACGTATACAAGACCTATCCGAACGGCGTGCCCGTCCTGAAGGGTGTCGACATCGAAATCGAGGACGGCCAGTTCTTGATTCTCGTCGGCGGCTCCGGGTGCGGGAAGTCGACGCTGCTCAACATGATCGCCGGCCTCGAGACAGTCACCAAGGGCGAGATCTGCATCGACGGCAAGGTCGTCAACAACCTGTCGCCGAAAGATCGCGATATCGCGATGGTGTTCCAGTCGTACGCGCTTTATCCCTCGATGACGGTGCGCGACAACATCTCGTTCGGCCTGAACATCCGTAAAGTGCCGAAGAAAGAGCAGGCGCAGATCGTCGATCGCGTCTCGCAGATGCTCCAGATCGATCACTTGCTCGATCGCAAGCCGGGACAGCTCTCCGGCGGTCAGCGGCAACGCGTGGCAATGGGCCGCGCGCTGGCGCGCGATCCGGTGATGTTCCTGTTCGACGAGCCGCTTTCGAACCTCGATGCGAAGCTGCGGATCGAAATGCGCTCGGAAATCAAGCTGCTGCATCAACGCCTCGGCACGACGATCGTCTACGTGACGCACGATCAGATCGAAGCGATGACGCTCGGCGATCGCATCGCCGTGATGAAGGACGGCGTCGTCCAACAGTTCGGCGCGCCGCAAGAGATTTACGATTCGCCGTCGAACCTCTTCGTTGCGGGCTTCATCGGCGCGCCGCCGATGAACTTCATCGAAGGCAAGCTCGTCGAGCAAGGTGCCGGCGTCGGCTTGGAAATCGATACGGGTGTCGAGCGTAGCGTGCTCAAGCTGCCGTTCGACGCGAATCGCGTGAAGGCGAACGTCGGGCAGAAGGTCATCCTCGGTCTGCGGCCGGAACGTCTGACCGATGCGCGCGGTGCGCACGATGCGAATAGCGCCGATTTGCAGCCGCTGACGGTTAAGGTCGACGTCATCGAGCCGACGGGTCCGGATACGCTTGTGTTCGCACAGATCAACGGCAAGCGTACCGTGAGCCGCGTGCACCCCGCGTCGAACCCGCAAGCGCTGCAAAACATGACGCTGCTTGCCGATGTGTCTAAAGCCGTGCTGTTCGATCCTTCGACGGAAGCGCGCATCGCCTGATGCGTTAGGCATACCGGCTCCGTCTAGCGGGGCGCCTCGCGCGCCCCGCGGCTCGAGCCGCGCGCAACGGTCGCATCGCTGTCGCGGGGTCTTGGGTTTATCGTTTTGTCATTTAACCGTCCTATCTTTTAGCCGATCTCTTCAGATCGGCCGGCTTGGGTTTGCATTAATTAGTACTACTAATTATTTGTAGTTGTTCGTCTGTTGCTTTTTCTGCTTTCGAGTAGTTCGGCAAGACCCGGGCGCATCAGCACGCTCGGGGACGACGACGCGCCACGCCATTCTCCCTCTGCATTCGGAGCGCTTTTCAGGCGCGTCTTATGACAACTCACTATGAGAGAGAAGAGGGCCGTGAAATCAAGAACCGTTTTGCATATGGCTGCGGCGTCGTGCGCCGCCTTGCTGTTCGGCATCGCCAATGCCACTACATCGGGGGAAGCGTTCGGTAGCCCGGGCGCGACCGCTGTCCACGGGCCGGCGCAGAAGTCGTTTCTAGGCACTGCTGTCGGCAGCACCGCATCGTCCGTTTATTTCACCGGTTATCGCGGCGTCGTCTCCGAGGTGTATTACCCGGTGCTCGACACGACCGAATCGGTCGACCTCCAATTTCTCGTCGGCGATAGCGCGAAAACCTTCGTCGATGAAGAAAAAGTGCAGCCTTATACGGCCGCGCAAACCGACTCGCGCACGATGAGCTGGCAGGTGACCACCGGCAACACGGCGCACAACTGGCAGGTCACGAAGGTGGTCTACGCCGATCCGACGCGCAACTCGCTGATCGAGCGCGTCACGTTCCAAGCATTGAACGGCACGACGGTGGGTAACTACAACCTGTACCTGCTGTTCAAACCCCACCTCGACAACGCGGGCTCGAACAACACGGCGCTGACGCAAACCGCCACGAACGGTCGCGTCATGCTCGTCGGCAATCACAATACGCGCTATTCGGCGCTTGCAACGTCGTTGCCGTGGAAAGTGCAGAACGGCGTGTCGATGGTGTCGAACGGCTTTGTCGGACAGAGCGACGGTTGGACCGATTTGCTCGGCGGCGCGTCCGCCGACAAAACGATGGACTGGACGTATTCGTCGGCGACGAACGGCAATATCGCGCAGATGGGCTGGCTCGACTTCGGGGGCAGCAGCGCGACGAGCATCTCGTTCAATGTCGTGCTGTCGTTCGATAGTACGTCGGCCGCGGGCGCGATGAACACGGCCAATGCCACGTTGGGCGACAACCTCGACAGCCTGCGCACGCAGTACGACAACGCGTGGCATACCTACGCGGGCGGTCTTTCGACGCAAGGCGGTGCGGCCGACAACGAGTACTACCTTGCCGCGATGACGCTCAAAACGATGCAAGACAAGAGCAACGGCGCGATGATCGCGGGCATCGGCACACCGTGGGGCGAATCGCAGACCGATAGCAACAGCGGCGGCTATCACCTCGTATGGCCGCGCGATTTGTTCAAGTTCGCGAACGCGCTGATCACGGCCGGCGATACGTCGACGGCCACGACGGTGGTCAACTACTTGTTCAATACGCTTCAGCAAAAGAGCAATTGCGGGACGGCGGAGTACAACGCCTCCGGATGTCCTCAAGGCTACAGCCGGGTTGGACGCTTCCCGCAAAACGCTTGGGTAAGCGGCGTGCAGTATTGGCAAGGCACGCAAATGGACGAACAGGCGATGCCGATATTGCTCGCATGGCGGCTCGGGCCGAGCGTCTATAACGCGCAGTGGGCGAACATCCGCTCGACGGCCGACTACATCGTGGCCACGGGGCCTTGGACCTACCAAGAACGCTGGGAGGAAAACTCGGGCTATTCGCCTTCGACGATCGCCGCCGAAATCGCCGGGCTCGTCGCGGCCTCGCAAATCGCCGAGGCCAACGGCGATGCGACGCGCGCTGGCAACTATTTGGCCGCCGCGGACGATTGGCAGCAGAACGTTGCGGCATGGACCTATACGAGTACGGGCCCGTACGGCAACGGTCATTACTACATCCGCATCAACCCGTCGAACATGGGCGGCACGGGGACGGGGCCGCAGGTGTACAACCCGGCTTCCGGGCCCGATTCGGGACAGACGTTCACCGTCAAGAACGGCGGCGGCACGCAAGACGCGCGCGCCGTGGTGGATGGCGGCTTTCTCGAACTCGTGCGCATGGGCGTCAAGCGCGCGAACGATCCGACGATTACGAACACGTTGTCGGCCTATGACGCGGTCGTCAAACAAAACGTGAGCGGTCAAAATCCCGCCTGGTTCCGCTATAACTTCGACGGCTATGGCGAGCACAACGACGGCAGTCCCTTCGACGGTACGGGTGTCGGTCGGTTGTGGCCGATCTTCACGGCCGAACGGGGCATGTATTCGATCGCGAGCACGGGCGTGGGTAGCAACGGTACGTCGTATCTGAATGCGTTGAAGACGTACACGACGCCCGAGGGATTTATTCCCGAGCAGATCTGGCCGAATACGACGACGTTGCCCGGCGGCTGGCAGGTGACGACGCCGTCCGGCTATCAGGTCGGTTCGCCGACGAAGTCGATGGCCCCGCTCAACTGGGCGATGGGCGAGTACATCAGCTTGTTGGCATCGATTCAAGCGGGCAAGATCGTCGACATCCCGTCGATCGTCTGCGCTCGTTATAGCAACTGCGTCGTGCCGCCGGCGAGCGGGCAAGTCGGCGCATCGGTGAACGTCACGGCCAATACGCAACCGGGCCAGTACATGTATGTGACGGGCAATACGGCCGCGCTCGGCAACTGGAATACGAACCTCGGCTTGCCTGTCGATCCCTCGAGCTATCCGGTGTGGAAGAACTCTGTGAATTTGCCGGCGAGCACGACGGTGCGATACAAGTACTACCGCAAGAATGCGGACGGCTCGGTAACGTGGGAGAACTACGCCGGGGGCGGCAATCGGTCGGTGAGCACGCCGGCGTCGGGTAGCGTCGCATTGAGCGATACGGTGTCTTGGTAACACAGTGGGGCAGGGATCGTTCATCGCTGCCCTGCCTTGGTGCGCCGACCCTGTGCGCGCGTTCCGTCGCGGTGCGTCCGAACGCGCGCAACGTCGATCCTTCCTCCTTCCATGGCCCTCGAGGTCCATCCCGAGGCCATCGGCATGCAATTTGCCTTAATCGGTTCGTACCCTGACCAGGCACAACGGTGGGCGTTGCGGGGCTTTCGTGGGCCGCATCGTACCGTTCGATTGCGTTTTGGCTTGGGGACGACCGGTCGAGCGGTTTCGATCGGACTATGGGGGCGGTCGCCCGTCTCCATCGAAGAATGCTTGATACCGAACGGCTGCACCCGCGCAGGGCAGTAGCCGGGCTCGACCGGGGCCCCGATGGTGGTCCCGCATAACGAACGGGAAAATCGGCCATGAAGCAAGCCTTCTTCAGCGAGATGTTCGAGCGCAACGGGCCCGCTATCTCGGGGGTGCCCGCCGCCGAATTTCACGGATGCGGCGAAGCACGCATGCACTACCACGCGTTCTTCGAGTGGATGTGCGCGCAAAGCGAGCAGCAAATCAGCAATAAGCGCGCGGAAGCCGATCTGAATTTTCGGCGCGTGGGCATTACGTTCGCGGTATACGGTGCGAACGATGCAACCGGTGTCGGCACCGAGCGCACGATTCCGTTCGACGTCATCCCGCGCATTTTTCCCGTGCAGGAATGGGCGGCGCTCGAACGAGGATTGCGGCAGCGTGTCGGCGCACTGAACCGCTTCATTCACGACGTTTATCACGACCAAGCCATCGTGCGCGCGGGCATCGTCCCGGCGGAGCAGATCTTCGGCAACGGTCAATATCGCCCGCAGATGCAGGGTGTCGACGTGACGCGCGATATCTACGCGCATATCGCGGGCATCGACATCGTGCGCGCCGGAGCCGGGGAGTTTTACGTGCTAGAGGACAACCTGCGGGTGCCCTCCGGCGTGTCTTATATGCTCGAGAACCGCAAGATGATGATGCGGCTCTTTCCGGACCTGTTCGCACGTAACCGTGTCGCACCTGTCGCGCACTATCCGGACTTGCTGCTGGACGCGTTGCGCGCGGCGGCGCCGCACGGCGCACAAGATCCGACGATCGTCGTGCTCACGCCGGGCATGTACAACTCGGCGTATTTCGAGCACGCCTTCTTGGCGCAGCAAATGGGCGTGGAGCTCGTCGAGGGGAAGGATTTGTTCGTCGACGGCGGCTTCGTCTATATGCGCACCACACGCGGGCCGCAGCGCGTCGATGTCATCTACCGGCGCGTCGACGACGATTTTCTCGATCCCGAGGTGTTTCGCGCCGACTCGACGCTCGGTGCAGCCGGGTTGCTATCGGCCTACCGCGCGGGCAACGTGACGCTCGCCAATGCGGTCGGCACCGGCATTGCCGACGATAAGTCGATCTATCCGTATGTGCCCGATATGATCCGGTTCTATCTGGGCGAAGAGCCCATCCTCAATAACGTGCCGACATGGATGTGCCGCAAGCCGGACGATCTGCGTTACGTGCTCGATCACTTGCCGGAGTTGGTGGTGAAGGAAACGCACGGCGCGGGCGGCTACGGAATGCTCGTGGGGCCCGCTTCGACAGCCGCTGAAATCGAGGCATTTCGCGCAGTGCTGCTAGGAAATCCCGACAAGTACATTGCCCAACCCACGCTTGCGCTCTCCACCTGTCCGACTTATGTCGAAAGCGGCATCGCGCCGCGTCATATCGATTTGCGTCCGTTCGTGTTGTCGGGCAGCGAGGTGCGGATGGTGCCCGGCGGATTGACGCGCGTGGCCCTGCGCGAAGGCTCGCTCGTCGTCAACTCTTCGCAGGGAGGCGGCACCAAGGACACCTGGGTGCTCGAGCAGTAGGACCTCGGGTGCAGCGCCGCCTCGCCGAACGATATCGCTTCGGTAACGCCACTTCGGAGACATCATGCTGAGCCGTACCGCCGACCATCTGTTCTGGATGGCACGTTATACCGAGCGCGCCGAAAACACGGCGCGCATGCTCGATGCGAATTATCAACTCGCGCTCGTACCGCAATCGGACGAGTACGTTGCGCTCGGCTGGCGCGCCATGCTCTCGATTTCGGAATTGGCCGGCATCTACGCGGCCGCGCACCCGAACACGACGAGCCGCGATGTCATCGCGTTCATGTCGAGCGATCGCGACAATCTTTCGTCGATCGTTAGCTGCCTGCGGGCCGCGCGCGAAAACGCCCGCGCCGTGCGCGGATCGATCACGACCGAGCTTTGGGAAACGCTAAATACGACTTGGCTCGATGCCCAGCGCATGTTGGCCGACGGCGTACTCGAGCGCGATCCCTGCGAGTTTTTCGAATGGGTCAAGTTTCGCTCGCATCTCTCGCGCGGCGTACAGCTCGGCACGATGGTGCGGGACGAAGCGTTCAACTTCATGCGGCTCGGCACGTTTCTCGAGCGGGCGGACAATACCGCACGCATTCTCGATGTGAAGTACGAGATGCTCGAGCAACGCGGCGCGACGTTGGCCCAGCCGCTCGCGCAATCGCTCGATTACTATCACTGGAGCGCCGTGCTGCGCTCGGTGTCGGGCTTCGAGGTCTATCGCAAGGTCTATCGCGACGTCATCGTTCCCGAGCGCGTCGCGGAGCTACTGATCCTATTCGTGGATTGGCCGCGTTCATTGGCGGCCAGCCTAAGCGAAGTGCGGCAACTCATCGCGCGTGTGCGCAACGCACGCTCGGCCCGTGCCGAAGCGATGGCCGTGCAATTGCATACCGACGTATGCGCGCTGCCGATCGGCGAAGTGTTGCGCGATTCGCTGCATGCGTGGCTCACCGATTTTCTTGCGCGCGTCAATGAACTCGGGAGCTGTATCAGCGAAGACTTCTTGGTGCCGCTCGCGCCCGAACCCGCACTCGCGCAAGTGCCGCGGCTATCGCAATCCCAATCGCAATCATCCACGCAACCGCACGCGGCTTGAGCGTCGCGGCCCGAATCGTTTCGTTCATCGTATCGAGGTTCCCCCGTGTCGATCCGCGTCGCGTTAAATCATGTCACCGAGTACCGCTATGACCGCCTCGTCACGCTCGGGCCGCAAACCGTTCGTCTGCGACCGGCGCCGCACTGCCGCACGCCGATTCTGAGTTATTCGATGCGGATAGAACCGGCGAGCCACTTCGTCAATTGGCAGCAGGACGCTTTTGCGAATTATCAGGCGCGACTCGTCTTCCCCGAGCCTACGACCGAATTTCGGGTGACGGTGGATTTCGTGGCGGAGATGTCCGTCTACAACCCGTTCGACTTCTTTCTCGAGCCGCAGGCCGAGACATTTCCGTTCGAATACGCCCCGGCGCTTGCGGCCGAACTCGCGCCGTATCTTGCACGCAGCGCCGAGCCGACGCCGAGTTTTGCCGCCTTCATCGAGAGTATCGATCGTACGCCTTGCGGGACGGTCGATTTTCTCGTCGCGCTCAACCGGCGGCTCGCGCACGAGATCGCCTATCTGATTCGGATGGAGCCCGGCGTGCAGACGCCGGAGCAAACGCTTGAACAGCGCTCGGGTTCATGTCGCGATACCGGTTGGCTACTCGTTCAAACGCTGCGTCAGCTCGGCTTCGCCGCGCGTTTCGTCTCCGGTTATCTTTTGCAGTTGACGCCCGATGAGAAGGCGCTCGATGGACCGAGCGGCACCGAGGTCGATTTCACCGATTTGCATGCGTGGTGCGAAGTCTATCTGCCGGGCGGCGGCTGGATCGGGCTCGATCCGACGTCGGGCTTGATGGCCGGCGAGGGGCACATTCCGGTGGCTTGCACGCCCCAGCCGGGCAGCGCCGCACCCGTGTCGGGCGCGCTCGACGAGTGCGAGGTCGAGTTTGCGCATCGCATGTCAATCGCGCGAGTGTACGAGACGCCTCGGGTGACGAGCCCGTACGATGAAGACGTCTGGCGCGAAATCGACCGGACGGGGGCGCGGGTCGACGCCGATCTCCAATCGATGGACGTGCGGCTGACGATGGGCGGAGAACCCACGTTCGTATCGGTACGCGATCGCGACGCCCCCGAGTGGAACACCGACGCACTGGGGCCGACCAAACGCGGGTACGCCGTTTCGCTAATGGACACGCTACGCGCCCGCTACGGTGCCCGGGGCTTTTTGCACGTCGGCCAGGGCAAGTGGTATCCGGGGGAGCAATTGCCGCGCTGGGCGCTTTCGCTCTATTGGCGCGAGGACGGCGAACCATGCTGGCAGGACCCGTCACGTTTCGCCGATGAAAGAGAGCCGATGGACTATACGTCCGCGGACGCCGAGCGCTTCATTCGTCGGCTTGCCGATATGCTCGCGGTCGACGAACGCCACGTCCAAGCCGGTTACGAGGACGTCTGGTATTACCTCTGGCGAGAGCGGCGCTTGCCGGTCAACGTCGATCCGTTCGACTCGCGATTGGACGACGAGCTCGAGCGTTTGCGGTTGCGGCGCGTGTTCGATGCCGGGCTGTCGGCCGTGACGGGTTATGCGTTGCCGCTCGCGCGCGAACGCGACACGGCGACGACGCTCGCCGGAGCCAGGTGGATCACGGGCCCTTGGTTCTTTCGCGACGAGCGCATGTATTTGATCCCCGGCGATTCGCCGATGGGCTATCGTCTACCGCTCGATTCCTTGCCATGGGTCAGCGCAGCCGACTATCCGTCGTTGCATGAGCACGATCCGTTCGCGGCGCCAACGATGCTGCGTGGTGCGGCGCAGTTGCGCGCTCAATACGGATCGGCAGAAAAGGCGAGCGCGGCCGTGTCCGCGGATGGGCGCGCCGGTACGCAAGCCGAAGGATGGAGTCCGCGTGTGCCCGAGCGCGGCGAGTCGGCCGCATCGGTTCGCCGCACGGCCCTTTGCGTAGAGGCGCGCGATCCCGCGCGCGCGGCGGGACCTCGGGCCGAGGCCGACGCTGCCGCCCGCGGGCGCAAGGGCGGCGCACTCTATGTTTTCATGCCGCCGCTTTCGGAATTGGACGACTATCTGGACTTGCTGGCGGCCGTGGAAGCAACGGCGACGGATCTGCAAGTCAAGATCGTGATCGAAGGCTATCCGCCGCCGCGCGATGCGCGCTTGAAACTGCTCCAGGTGACGCCCGACCCGGGCGTTGTCGAAGTCAATATTCACCCGGTCTCGAACTGGGGTGAGCTCGTCGACAACACCGAGTTTCTCTACCGAGCTGCGCGCGAGTCGTATCTCGGCCCGGAAAAGTTCATGCTCGACGGGCGCCATACGGGCACCGGCGGCGGCAACCATATGGTGCTCGGCGGCGCCACGCCCGCCGACAGCCCCTTTCTTCGCCGCCCGGACTTGCTCGCGAGCCTCATCGCTTATTGGCACAACCATCCGTCGCTGTCGTATTTGTTTTCGGGGCTCTTTATCGGGCCCACGAGCCAAGCGCCGCGGCTCGATGAAGCCCGCAACGATCAGGTGTACGAACTCGAGATTGCGTTTCGCGAACTGCAACGTCAGGTCGATCGACTGGCGGCGCTCGACACAGGCGGGCAGGCGGTGCCGCCTTGGCTCATCGACCGTACGCTGCGCAACATCTTGATCGACGTGACGGGCAATACTCATCGCGCCGAGTTTTGCATCGACAAACTCTATTCGCCCGATGGCCCAACGGGCCGGCTCGGCCTGCTGGAAATGCGCGGCTTCGAGATGCCGCCGCATGCGCGCATGAGTCTTGCGCAACAACTCTTACTGCGTGCGCTCGTGGCACGCTTTTGGCGCACGCCCTATACGACGAGGCTCACCCGCTGGGGCACCGAATTGCATGATCGCTTTATGCTCGGCACGTTCGTGCGGATGGATTTCGACGACGTCCTCACTGATCTGTGCGCCGCCGGATACGCGTTCGACCGGGCCTGGTTCGCGCCGCATTTTGAGTTCCGGTTCCCGCTCGTCGGCGAGTTCGACGCGAGCGGCGTCCGGCTCACGTTGCGTCACGCACTGGAGCCTTGGCATGTCATGGGGGAGGAGGGCGCGCCGGGCGGTACCGTGCGGTTCGTCGATTCGTCGCTAGAGCGTATCGAAGTGCTTGCGCTCGGGCTCAACGAGAGCCGTCATCAGGTGACCGTGGGCGGCGTGCCGTTGCCGCTGCAACCCACGGGTCGCGCGGGCGAATACGTGGCGGGCGTACGCTTTCGCGCGTGGCAGCCCTCGGCGTCGCTGCATCCGACCATCGGCGTGCATGTGCCGCTCACGTTCGATCTCGTCGACAACTGGGCGGGACGCTCATTGGGAGGATGCCAGTATCATGTGGCCCATCCGGGTGGACGCAATTATCGGACGTTTCCCGTCAACGCCAATGAAGCGCAGAGCCGGCGGCGCGCGCGCTTTTTCACGATCGGCCATACGCCCGGGCCGATGTCCGTGAAGACGTGCGAGCGCAGCCTCGAGATGCCGTTTACGCTCGATCTGCGGCGGGTGGGGTAGAGCGACTGACCGAAGCTAGAGAGCAATTTGCCTTTTCAATCGACCCTGCCGTTCGATGGGGCGGCCGATCTCGCCGATATCGGCGCGCGCCTATCCGAGGTTCCCCCCCGAGCGGGCCATTGGGACGAACTGCGCGAGGCTTCCGGTGCGCTACGCGCGCCGTGGCGGCGCTTTTTCGGCCTGCTCGGCGATGACGGCGCGGCGGACCTCGAGCATGCCGCCGCAAAGGTTGCTCGGCAAATCCGCGACAACGACATCACCTACAACGTCTATGCCGACAACGGCGAGGCGCGGCCGTGGGCGCTCGATCCGTTGCCGTTTATCGTCGAGGAGGGCGAATGGCGCGCAATCGAGCGCGGTGTTGCGCAGCGCGCGCGACTCCTAGAAGCGCTCGTCGCCGATATCTACGGGCATCAGACGTTGCTCGCGCAAGGGCTGTTGCCGCCGGCGCTCGTGTTCGGACACCCGGGTTATCTGCGCGCGATGAAAGGCTGCGTGCCGCCTGGCGGACGCTACTTGCAAATCGTTGCCGTCGATCTAGCGCGTGGACCGAAGGGAGACTGGACGGTCGTCGGGCATAGGACGCAGGCGCCGTCGGGGCTCGGCTATGCGCTCGAGAACCGGCTCATCGTCGCGAATTTGTTTGCCGAGCCCTTTCGCTCGCTTGGGGTGCAGCGTTTGGCGCCTTCGTACTCGCAATTGATCGCAACGCTCGCGCAGGCGGCGCGCGAAACGATGACCGAGGACGAGCGGCGCGTCCGCGCGGATTCGCCGCACATCGCTTTACTGAGTCCTGGGCCGTTTAGCGAGACCTATTTCGAGCATGCGTTCCTCGCGCGGTATCTGGGCCTCACGCTCGTCGAAGGGACCGATCTCACCGTGCGCGGCGACAAGCTCTATCTGAAGACGCTGGTGGGCTTGGAGCGCGTCCACGGGCTGCTACGGCGCCTCGACGATACTTTTTGCGATCCCGTCGAGCTGCGCGCGGATTCGACGATCGGCGTGCCCGGGCTATTGCAGGTGCTGCGCGCGGGCAACGTCGTCGTCTCGAACGCACCGGGCGCGAGCGTCGTCGAGTCGCCGGCGTTGCATGGATTCTTGCCCGGCATTTGCGCCGCGCTCTTCGGCGAAACGCTCGCATTGCCGAGCGTTTCCAGTTGGTGGTGCGGGGAGGCGGCCGTGCGCGAGGACGCGTTTGCGCGCCTCGAGCAAGGATGCCTCGTCTCGACCTGGGCCGGGTTGCCTTATCCGTCCTCCTACGAAACGCCACCCGGGCTCGCGGCCGGCGCCCAACGGCTCGCCGACTGGCACGCGCGCGTGCAAGCGGCGCCCGACGCTTTCACGATCCAAGCCCCGCTGCCGCACTCGTGCACGCCGCGCTACGAGGACGGCGCGCTGACTCGGCGTCCGTGCGTCTTGCGCATCTACGCGATCGCTACCGCTTCCGGCGGCTGGCATGTGTTGCCGGGGGCGTTCACACGCACGGCCGGCGAACAGCAAACGAGCGTATCGATGCAATCGGGCGGCAGCAGCGTCGATACGTGGGTACTGTCTAGCCGGCCCGCCAACCCGTTTTCCCTTTTGCCTTCGCCGATGAAGCCCGGCGATTTCGCGCATCGGCGCCGTACCGTGTCGAGCCGAGCCGCGGAGAACCTATTCTGGGCGGGACGCTATTGCGAGCGCGCGGAAAACAGCGTGCGCCTTGCGCGCTTGATACTCGGCTCGCTCGACGATCACGATTCCGACGCCATGCTCGGAACGCTCGCCGAGCTCGCCGTGCGGTTCGAGTTGATTCCGGCCGCCGATGAAGCTGCCCGCGGCTCGCGCCACGCGTTCGAGCGGACGCTGGCGGCTTCCTTGCACGAGCATTCCGGTACGGCGAGCGTGGGGCGAATCATCGCCAGCCAAGTGCGCGCCTGCGGCGAGATCCGTGCGCGACTCTCGAACGATCATTGGCGCACGATCTTGGCGGCACGTAACGATTTTCGCGACGCGTTGCAAGCGCAATGGCTCGCGCCGTCCATGGGCGGGCCGGCGTATCACGGCGAGGACGCGCAACACGGCGGCCGCCATGAATCGTACGACCGCGTCGCGTTGATGAGTGCGCTCGAGACGCTGGCCATGCAGTTGTCGGCGATCAGCGGCGCGCAGGGCGACCGAATGGTGCGCGACGAAGCGTGGCGGCTACTGTTTGCCGGACGCCACATCGAACGCGTGATCGGTATGACGACATTCCTACGGGTCGTGGCCGATGCCGGCATGCTGGCGACGCCGGCCGGCTTCGACGTGTTGTTGCAGCTATTCGACAGCACGTTGACTTATCGATCGCTCTATCCCGGGCGGCTCGAAGTGCCGGCGCTCATCGATCTGCTCGTCGTCGATCCCACTAACCCCCGAGGACTGTATGGCGTCCACGACCGGCTGATGATCAAGCTCGACGAAATCGCTCGTGCGGCGGGCGGTCCGCCGATGCCTGCCGTATCGTCTTTACCGACGCTCGAGCGCCTTTGCGACACCGACGCTGCGGGGCGCTATGCCACGCTCGTCGCGCTGTGCGACGAACTCGCCGCGCGGGTCGCCGCGGCATCGGACGAGATCAGCGCGCGTTATTTCATCCATGCCGATCGCGCGCGCGGATCGAGGGTGTCCTCATGAGTGGCGAGATCACGCTTTCGGTCGTGCACGATACGACCTATCGCTACTCCACGCCGGTCGAGCGAGCCCAGCATCTCGCGACGATCCGTCCGCTCGATTGCCCCTGGCAGCGCGTGGTCTCGCATCGTGTGCGCATCGATCCCGCACCGTCTTACGAGGCCTCGCATCTCGACGCATTCGGCAACGAAGTGCGCTACTTTTCCTTCGATGCGCCGCACGAGCACTTGCAGGTGACAAGCGAAACCCTGGTCGTGATCAAGCGCCGGTGGGATGCGCTCGCCACGTTCGCGACACCGGCTTGGGAGGAGGTTGTCGACGCCCTTCGCTATCGAGCGGGCCGGGCGTATCGGCCCGAGAGCGAGTTCGTCTTCGCTTCGCCGAATATCGCGCTCGCCCCCGAGTTGCGCGAGTACGCGCTGCCGAGTTTCGAATCCGGTACGCCGATCGTTGCCGGCGCGATCGATCTCATGCATCGGATCCATGCCGATTTCGCCTACGAGACGCAAGCGACGGCATTCGATACCCCGGCGTTGCGCGCGTTCCGCTTGCGCCAGGGCGTGTGCCAAGACTTCGCGCAGGTGATGATCGGTTGCCTGCGCTCCCTTGGGTTGGCGGCGCGTTACGTGAGCGGTTATCTGCGGACGGTTCCCCCGGCGGGGGCGCCGCGTCTCGTCGGCGCCGATGCCTCGCATGCTTGGCTGTCGGTGTTTTGCCCCGGCATCGGGTGGGTCGACCTCGATCCGACGAACGACGTGCTAGCCGATCTGGACCACGTCACGCTTGCGTTCGGACGCGACTACAGCGACGTATCGCTGCTGCGCGGGATCATTCTCGGCGGTGGGGAACACGTGGTCGACGTAGCGGTCGATGTGACCGCCAGGTAGCGCACGAAGCGAACGATCAATGCGGCAGCCGTACGTCGAGCTTAAATGTGACGAGCCGTGCGATGAGGATGAAGCCGGTTGCGACGATCACGCTGTAGACCGAATCGAATTGCAGACGATCGAGCAGCAGATAAAGCCAGCAGCCGGCGAACGCGCATGTGGCATAGGGACGCGAATCGCGCAGTAGCAGCGGCACCTCGTTGCAAACGACGTCGCGCATGATGCCGCCGAAAACACCGGTCACGACACCCATCATCACCGCGATGAACGACGGCATATTCGCATCGAGCGCGATCGAGGTGCCGGAGATGCTGAATAGCCCCAGGCCGATGGCGTCGGCCACGAGCAACGCGCGTTCGTTGAAGACGCGCGAGGCCATGCGCAGCACGTACGGGGCGAACAACGACAGCACGAAAATGACGACGACGTAGGCCTCGTGCTGCACCCAATAAAACGGGCGCCGCTCGAGCAGCACGTCGCGCACGGTGCCGCCCCCGAAGGCCGTCGCGAGTGCGACGAGGAAGGTCCCCACGGCATCGAGCCGGCGTTTGCGGGCCTCGATGAAGCCGGAGAATGCATAAGCGAGGATCGCGAGGCCCTCGATGATCGCGAGCGCGAACGTGAGCCTAGGATGCACTGTCGGCGCCTCGGTCGGGGCGCATCGCACCTTGCCGGGTCAGGCTCGGCTGGAGCAGCACGAGCACCGCCCCCGCGCCGCCGTCATGCGGCCGTGCTTGGCAGAATGCGATGACTTCGGCCTTTTGGACGAGCCAGGCGCGCACCTTTCCTTTCAAAACCGGCTCTTTGCCGATCGAGCCCAGCCCCTTGCCGTGGATCACGCGAACGCAGCGCAGCCCGCGTTTGACCGTCTCGCGGATGAATTCGGCCAACGCTTCGCGCGCCTCGTCGCGGCGCATGCCGTGCAAGTCGATCTGCGCCTGCACGATCCAATCGCCGCGCCGCAATTTGCGCACGACTTCCTGGCTCACGCCCGGTCGGCAATAGAACAGCGACTCGTCCGTATCGAGCAGCACCTCGGGGTCGAATTCGTCGGAGATGGCTTCGCTGAGCACTGCTTGCTCGTCGCGCTGCGTCTGCAACGGCAAGGCCGTGGGCGGTGTACGGCCATGGACCGCGCGCGCCGCGGCGGCGATCGGTGCGACGTCGCCGATCTCGCGCCGGAATATCTCGGCATCGGCCGCGGCTTCACGGGCGGCCTTGGCGGCGGCGAGACGCTCGCGTTCGCGTTCGGCCGCGTTCTGCTTGAGAGTGTCGCGCAGCGAGGCAAGATCGGCAAGACCGGTACCGGCCTTCGGGGGCTTGGTTTCGCTGGGACGGGGACGATTCTTTGACATGACTTGACACCGACGACAACCGAGATCGAGTTCGACAACGCGGGGCGGACAACCTGAGAACCGCCTGGCGTAAAAAGGGCCGCTGGCTTGCCGCCGCGGCCCTCATCCGACTGCGGCACCGCTTGGCATCGACGCGCCGAGCGGTGCCGACGACCGCTATTTTACCGGTCGGCTTCCGCGCTCATCACATGGTCCTGATGCAGCTCGTGCACGCTTTCCAGATAACGCTGCGCATCGAGGGCGGCCATGCAGCCCGTGCCGGCGCTCGTGATCGCTTGGCGGTAGACGTGATCTTGCACGTCGCCGGCTGCGAACACGCCCGGCACGCTCGTGCCAGTGGCGTTGCCGTTCAGGCCGCCGTTCGTGATGATGTAGCCGTTCTTCATCTCGAGCTGACCCTCGAAGATGTCGGTGTTCGGTTTGTGGCCGATGGCGATGAACACGCCTTGTAGCGCGACGTCGGCCGTTTCGCCCGTTTGCGTGTGTTTGATGCGCACACCCGTCACGCCCGAATCGTCGCCCGTGACTTCGTCCAGCACGTGATTCCATTTGATCTCGACGACGCCTTCCTTCTCTTTCTCGAGCAAACGGTCGATGAGGATCGGCTCGGCGCGGAACTTGTCGCGACGATGGATGACGGTGACTTTGCTCGCGATGCCGGCCAGATACAGCGCTTCTTCCACCGCGGTGTTGCCGCCGCCGACGACGGCCACGTGCTGCTTCTTATAGAAGAAGCCGTCGCAGGTCGCGCAGGCCGATACGCCGCGGCCCGAAAACGCTTCTTCCGACGGCAGGCCCAGGTACTGAGCCGAGGCGCCCGTCGCGATGATCAGCGAATCGCACGTGTACTCGCCCGAGTCGCCGATCAGCCGGATCGGCTTTTCGTTCAGCTTGGCCGTGTGGATATGGTCGAACAAGATCTCGGTGTTGAAGCGCTCGGCGTGCTCGAGGAACCGCTGCATCAGTTCGGGGCCTTGTACGCCGTTCGCGTCGGCGGGCCAGTTTTCCACGTCGGTGGTCGTCATCAGCTGGCCGCCTTGGGCTAGGCCGGTCACCAGCACGGGAGCGAGGTTCGCGCGCGCGGCGTAGACGGCGGCCGTATAGCCGGCGGGGCCGGAACCGAGAATGAGCACTTTGGCGTGTTTGCGCGTGGACATGATTGTTCGTTCCGTAAGAAAGATGCCGCGGGAAGCTGCCCGGCAGGCGTGGCGCGCTCGGCCGAGCCGCCCGCGTTACCCTGCTTCTAAGTTGGGCATACGTGCGTGATTATAAAGGGGCGTTCGAAGCCCCGCTGGAGGCGCGCTTAATCGCCGCGATAGCGTTTGCCCGCCGGGTGCGCTTCGCGCCGTCTAGGCCGTTCGCATGCCGTTACGGTCATTTACAGCCTGCGGGCCGACGCAGCGTTTACAATAGCCCGCATCGAACTCCTGGCGGGTGCGCCCGCCATGCTGCTACGGATTCATGGCCAAAGCTCCTTATTCGGCGCCTGCGCAAGCGTTACCGCACCGCATGTCGCGCCTTTTCACCGAAATCCGCTGGATCTTGCAGGTCGCGCTGGGCGTGTTCCTCGTGATGGCGCTCGTCAGTTACAGCCGCCACGATCCGAGCTGGACGCATGCGGCCCAAGTCGATCGCATCTCGAACTGGGCCGGTCGCGTCGGCGCCTGGACATCGGACATTTTATTGTTGCTGTTCGGGCTATCCACTTATTGGTGGGTGGTCTTGCTCGTCCGGCGTATTAGCGCGAACTATCGGCGCTTGAGCCGTCACGGCGAGGCGGAGGACGACGCGCCGCGCGACGGCGCTTGGATTGCCGATGCCTTTGCGTTCGTGCTGGTGCTCCTCGCGAGCGACGGCATCGAGGCATTGCGGATGTGGTCGCTGCGCTTGCCGCTGCCGCGCGCGCCGGGCGGTATCGTCGGCGACGCCGTGGCGCGCGGCGTCTCGCATGCGCTCGGCTTCACGGGCGGCACGCTCGCGCTGTTGATTGCGCTCGGGATCGGTCTGTCGCTTTATTTCCGGTTTTCTTGGCTGTCGGTTGCCGAGCGCGTGGGCGACTCGATCATTTCGGCCGTGACGTTCGCGAAACTGCGGCGCGAGGCGGGCCGCGATCGCAAGCTGGGCGAAGCCGCCGCGGTCAAGCGCGAGGGCAAGGTCGAGCAAAGCCGCGTGCGGCTCGAAGATCACGAGCCCGTGACGATCGTGCCGCCGCTGGCCACGCCGCCGAAGTCCGAGCGCGTCGAGAAGGAAAAGCAGGTGCCGCTGTTCGCCGATTTGCCTGGCGACTCCACCTTGCCGCCGATTGCATTGCTCGATCCGGCGCCGCCTGCGCAAGAGACGATCTCGGCCGACACGCTCGAGTTCACGTCGCGGCTGATCGAGAAGAAGTTGAAGGATTTCGGCGTGGACGTCAGCGTCGTCGCGGCGTATCCCGGGCCGGTCGTCACGCGCTACGAGATCGAACCCGCGACGGGGGTGAAGGGTAGTCAGATCGTCAATCTCGCCAAGGATCTCGCGCGGTCGCTTTCGCTCGTTTCGATTCGGGTCGTGGAGACGATCCCGGGCAAGAACTACATGGCGCTCGAGCTGCCGAACCAGCGGCGCCAAACGGTGCGTCTGTCGGAAATCCTCGGCTCCGAGGTCTACGCCGCCGCGTCCTCGAAATTGACGATGGGTCTTGGCAAGGACATCGGCGGCAATCCTGTTTGCGCCGACTTGGCGAAGATGCCGCATTTGCTCGTGGCCGGTACGACGGGCTCGGGCAAGTCGGTGGGGATCAACGCGATGATCCTCTCGCTGCTGTACAAGGCGAGTGCCGAAGACGTGCGGATGATCCTGATCGATCCGAAGATGCTCGAAATGAGCGTGTACGAAGGAATCCCGCATTTGCTGTGTCCGGTCGTGACCGACATGAGGCAGGCCGGCCATGCGCTCAATTGGGCCGTTGCCGAAATGGAACGCCGCTACAAGCTCATGAGCAAGCTCGGCGTGCGTAATCTGGCCGGGTACAACAACAAGATCGACGATGCGGCCAAGCGCGAGGAGAAGCTGCCCAATCCGTTCAGCCTGACGCCCGACGCGCCCGAGCCGCTTACGCGCCTGCCGCACGTCGTCGTCGTCATCGACGAGTTGGCCGACTTGATGATGGTCGTCGGCAAGAAGGTGGAAGAGCTGATCGCTCGTATCGCGCAAAAGGCGCGTGCGGCGGGCATTCATTTGATCTTGGCGACGCAGCGGCCGTCGGTCGACGTCATCACGGGGCTCATCAAGGCAAACGTGCCGACGCGGATGGCGTTCCAGGTGTCGTCGCGTATCGATTCGCGCACGATTCTCGATCAGCAAGGCGCCGAATCGCTGCTCGGCATGGGCGACATGCTCTATCTGCCCCCGGGCACCGGGTTGCCCGTGCGCGTGCACGGCGCGTTCGTTTCCGACGAGGAAGTGCATCGCGTCGTGGAAAAGCTCAAGGAACAGGGCGAGCCCAATTACGTCGAAGGTTTGCTCGAGGGCGGGCTGGCGGGCGAGGGCGACGAGGGCTCGGCCGCAGGTGGGGCCGCGGCGGGCGGCGAAGCCGACCCGCTGTACGATCAGGCCGTCGAAGTCGTCGTGAAAAACCGGCGCGCTTCGATTTCGCTCGTGCAGCGCCATCTGCGCATCGGCTACAACCGGGCGGCACGACTGCTTGAGCAAATGGAGCAATCGGGACTCGTTTCGGCGATGTCGTCGAACGGCAATCGCGAGATTCTCGTCCCGTCGCGCGAGGGCGATTGACCGCGGGCGGCGTTTGCCGCCGCGTCGTCGCGCCCACCGCGCACAATTTCCGATCCGTTACGGAGAGTCATCTTGAATTCAACGCAGTACACGTTCCAAGCCGGCGTGCGTTCGCCGTTCCTTCGTTTGTCCTCGCGCGGCGCAACGCGTGCCGGCGCATTCTTGCGCATGCTTGCGCGTGCCTTGGGTGCGACGGCGCTTGGCGCGGCATTGCTCGTCTCGGCGCCCGCCGCGTTTGCGAGCGGCACCGAGCAATTGAAGGCGTTCGTTGCGCAAGTGCAATCGGCGCGGGGCGAGTTCGTGCAACGCGAAGTGAAGGCGCCGCCGAAAAACATGCCGGCAAGCGGTTCGGTCGTGCCGACCCTTGGCGGTACTTCGAGCGGGACGTTCGTGTTCGCTCGCCCCGGCAAATTCATCTGGACGTATGAAAAGCCGTACACGCAGGTGCTGCAAGCCGACGGCGATAGTCTCTACGTCTATGACAAGGACTTGAACCAAGTCACGATCCGCAAGCTCGGCGGCGCGCTCGGCGCGAGCCCGGCGGCGATCCTGTTCGGCAGTAACGACCTCGACAAGAATTTCACGCTGCGTGACGCCGGGGTGAAGGGCGGTATCGATTGGCTCGAGTTGATCCCGAAGGCACGCGACACGCAGTTTCAGAGCGTCGGCATCGGCTTTCGCGACGGTAACCTCGAAGCGATGGAGCTGCACGACGTGTTCGGCAACGTGACGTTGCTCACGTTCTCGAATATTCAAAAGAATCCGGCCTTGAAGCCGGGCTCGTTCAAGTTCACGGTGCCCAAGGGTGCCGACGTCATCAACGGATAAGCGGATAAACGTCGACCGTCTTGCTCAATGCGGTATGAAACATGTCAGATCTGTTTTCGGTAGAGCCTAGCGCGCCGCTGGCCGAAGCGCTTCGGCCTAAGACGCTGGCCGACGTCATCGGTCAGTCGCACTTGCTGGGACCGGGCAAACCGCTACGGTTGGCCTTCGAATCGGGCAAGCCGCATTCGATGATTCTTTGGGGACCGCCCGGCGTCGGCAAGACGACGCTGGCGCGTCTGACGGCGACCGCGTTCAAGTGCGAATTCATTGCTTTGTCGGCGGTGTTCTCGGGCGTCAAGGACATTCGCGCGGCGATGGAGCAGGCCGAGCAGAGCCTTGCGATGGGCAAGCATACGATCTTGTTCGTCGATGAGATTCATCGGTTCAACAAGGCGCAGCAAGATGCGTTGTTGCCGTATGCCGAGTCGGGCCTCGTCACGTTTATCGGCGCGACGACCGAGAATCCGTCGTTCGAAGTCAACTCCGCATTGCTGTCTCGTGCGCAGGTCTACGTGCTCAAATCGTTGACCGAGGACGAGTTGAAGCAGCTCGTCGCGCGGGCCTGCGAGAAAGTGCTTTCGCATCTGCACATCGAAGAGGCCGCAATCGATACGCTCGTCGGTTACGCCGACGGCGACGCGCGCAGAATGCTGAACTTGCTCGAGCAGACGAGCGCGGCCGCACGTGCGTCCGGCACCGACGAGATCACGGCCGAGTTTATCCGCGAAGCGCTGACCTTGAACGCGCGCCGCTTCGATAAGGGCGGCGACAATTTTTACGACCAAATCTCGGCGTTGCATAAGTCGGTGCGCGGCTCGCACCCCGATGCGGCGCTTTACTGGCTGACGCGGATGCTCGACGGCGGCGCCGATGCCCGTTACCTCGCGCGGCGCATCGTGCGGATGGCATGGGAAGACATCGGGCTGGCCGATCCGAGGGCCATGCAGATCGCGAACGACGCGGCGGCAACCTATGAGCGCTTGGGCTCGCCCGAGGGTGAATTGGCGCTCGGGCAGGCCGCCATCTATTTGGCGATCGCGCCGAAGAGCAATGCCGGATACAACGCGTTCAACCAGGCGACGGCTTTTGTGCGGCAGGACAAGTCGCGCGAAGTGCCGGTTCATTTGCGTAATGCGCCGACCAAGCTTATGAAGGAATTGGGCTACGGTCATGAGTATCGCTATGCGCATGACGAGCCGCACGCTTACGCCGCGGGAGAAACGTATCTGCCGGACGGCATGCCCGAGCCGAGCTGGTATCAGCCGGTGCCGCGCGGGCTCGAAATCAAGATCGCCGAAAAGCTCGCCTTTCTGAAGAAGCTCGACGAGCAAGCGGACGAATAGACGGCTTAGCCGGGGATGCCCGATGCGGATCGCATGGGCTGCCTGTCTCTTGCACACGGAGCGCGGCGACGCGGCTTCGTGCGCTAAAATCGCGTTTTCATTCAACGAAAGTTCGCTTCCATGCTCGACATCCAGTTGCTGCGCAAAGATCTCGACGGCGTTGCCAAGCGCCTCGCCGCTCGCGGCTACACGCTCGATGTGGCCGCGTTTTCGGCGCTCGAAGCCGAACGCCGCGCCATTCAAACCCGCACCGAGGAGCTGCAATCGCGGCGCAACACCTTGTCGAAGCAGATCGGCGCGATGAAGGGCAAGGGTGAAGACACCACGGCGTTGATGGCGGAAGTGGGCGGGATCGGCGACGAGATGAAGGCATCGGCCGCCCAGCTCGACGACGTGCAGGCGCGTATTTCGAAGCTGATGCTCGACATGCCGAACGTGCCGCACGAGAGTGCGCCGGTGGGCAAGGATGAGAATGACAACGTCGAGGCGCGTCGCTGGGGCACGCCGCGCCAGTTCGATTTCGAGGTGAAGGATCACGTCGATGTCGGTACGGCGCTCGGGCTCGACTTCGAGACAGGGGCGAAGCTTGCGGGTGCGCGCTTCACGATGCTGCGCGGCCAGATGGCTCGGCTGCATCGCGCGCTTGCGCAGTTCATGCTCGACACGCATACGCAGCAGCACGGTTATACCGAGGTGTACTCGCCGTACATCGTCAATCCCGAGATCTTGTACGGTACGGGCCAGTTGCCGAAGTTCGCCGACGATATGTTCCGTGTCGAGAAGGGCGGTGGCGAAAACGTCGTGACGCAGTATCTGATTTCGACGTCGGAGATCACGCTGACGAATACGGTGCGCGACAGCATCGTGGATGCCGCGGCTTTGCCGATCAAGCTGACGGCGCATTCGCCTTGCTTCCGTTCCGAGGCGGGCGCGTACGGTCGCGACACGCGCGGGATGATCCGCCAGCATCAATTCGACAAAGTCGAGATGGTCCAAGTCGTCGCGCCGGATGCATCGTACGAAGCGCTCGAGAAGATGGTCGGACATGCCGAGGCTATCCTGCAAAAGCTCGAGTTGCCGTACCGCGTGGTGACGCTCTGCACGGGCGACATGGGGTTCACGGCAGCCAAGACCTACGACCTCGAAGTCTGGCTGCCGGCGCAGAACACCTATCGTGAAATTTCGAGCTGCTCGAACACCGAGTCGTTCCAGGCGCGCCGCATGCAAGCGCGTTACCGCAACGCGCAGGGCAAGCCCGAGCTTGTGCATACGCTGAACGGCTCGGGGTTGGCTGTTGGCCGTACGCTTGTCGCCGTGCTTGAGAATTTCCAAAACGCCGATGGTTCGGTGACGGTGCCGACGGCGCTGCGTCCGTACCTAGGCGGCGTGGAACGGCTGGAGCCGGCGTCGGCAAACTGATCGTTCGCGCGGCGTTCCAAGTTTTTTGGAAAAAGGGCTTGGAATGTCGTGGTAGCTGTTCTATAATCTTCGCTTCGCCAAACAACGACCAGCTTGGTGAAACGAATGCGGGGAGACCCCGTTCGAGAAGTCGGAAAGGTGGCAGAGTGGTCGAATGCGCCGGACTCGAAATCCGGTGTACGGTTATACCGTACCGTGGGTTCGAATCCCACCCTTTCCGCCAGAATTTCAGCAAAAACCCCGCAAAGTCGATGGCTTGCGGGGTTTTTCGTTTTTCGATCTGCCAATTGAGGTGGGTAGGGGTAGGGGCGGGGGCGGGCGTTGCCGATTCGTGGCCGCGCGGTTACGCTTTCATTAGTAGCCACGGTTGTCTGTGGGTCCCCGTGCAGCGCGGTTTCTGAAACTGCTCGTGACACGAAGCCCGTGCGCCTTGGTACTTTCACCCCCCTCAAAGCGCAGAGGATGCTGATGCGACCGTCTGTTGTGCTGGATTTGAAGCGAGGCGCGGTGCGCGAAGCTGCGGGCCGGTATCGGGCCGCCAATCCGCGCGTCTTCGGTTCGGTTGTTCATGGTACCGACCGAGACGGCAGTGACCTCGATTTGCTGGTTGATGCTTTGCCCGGTGCGACGCTGTTCGACTTGGGTGGCTTGCAAGATGAACTGGAATCGCTGCTGGGTATTCACGTCGATCTACTGACTCCGGCGGATTTGCCGCTGAAGTTCAGGGCCAAAGTGCTTGCGGAGGCTCGGCCCGTATGAATGAGAGTCGGTTGGCCGATTACCTCGACCATATGCGGCAGGCTGCGGAGGATTCCTGCGGCTTTGTGGCAGGCATGGGAAAACGCGATTTCCTTGACGATAAGCGCACGCAGCGGGCCGTCATCATGAGTCTCGTCATCATCGGAGAAGCCGCCACGAAAGTGATGGATGGTTATGCCGATTTTGCCGACGCGCATTCCGAAGTGCCTTGGCGCAGTATGCGCGGCATGCGTAATCGAATCGCTCACGGCTACTTCGATATCAACCTAGACGTTGTATGGGATACCGTGCAAACGGCGTTGCCAGAGTTGTTAAAGAATCTGTACGGGGTGAACAGCTCGGGCGGTCAGTAAGCGGTGTTTGCTGATCGTTGCTCAAATGGTGTCCCGAGCATAATCTCGCTCTCGTCATGAAGAGTGCGTGCGTTGCGTTCGCGTTGTTTATGAATCGCCCGCTGGGAACCGTGCAACTCTCGGCCAGTCTGCCCGATCACCGCGACAATCGCCGCCGAACGCAAATTTCCTTTCGTCCAGCGACGATTTGCGATAATCGTCTCCAAGCCGCCCAGATGAGCCCATTTTCCCGAGCGGCTTTCAATACAGAGACCAGAGACGACATGGCAAACGACAGCTTGCTCATTTCAAGCGACAAAGACGCGCTCGACATCGACGTGATCCACGCATTCCTGCACGATCACGCGTATTGGTCGAAAGGGATTCCGAAAGAGACCGTCGAGCGAGCGATCGAAGGATCGGTGTGCTTCGGCGCTTATATCGAAGACAAGCAAGTGGCCTTCGCCCGGCTGGTCACCGATATGGCCACCTTCGCTTATCTGTGCGACGTGTTCGTCGTGCCCGAGTATCGCGGCCGCGGATACGGGCGAGCCTTGATGGACCACATCTTCGACTCCGATCTGCTCAAGGGCCTGCGGCGCATCCTCCTCGTCACGAGCGATGCGCATGAGCTCTATCGCCCGGTCGGTTTTCAGTCCCTAGGCAGCCCGGAAAAATTCATGGAAATCGCGCGGCCCGACATCTACGCCGCGCTTCGCGAGGCCGCGTCTTGATGCTGAGGACACCGAAGCATTCGCGTTCGCCGCTCGGTTTTGTGCTCTGCACAATATCCGAGGGTGGACGCGCCATTCATCTCCCGCTTAAATACAAGGTTTGACTCGCCCGCCGGTTCGGACGAAGCTACGCGTTAGCCACCCATCCGCGATAATCGGAGCCTCATGAGTTCATCGCTGACTGTTCGCCGTATAGCCGCCGATCAGGGCGCAACGTTTCGCGAGTTGCGTGTCGCTTCGTTGCGCGATGCACCCGACGCCTTCGCCGAGACGCTTGAAGAAGCGCTCTCCGAACGCGCCGAAACCTTCGACGCAGCCGCGGCGCGCTATGCCAGCTCCGAAAGTTCGGCCACGTTCATCCTCTATACCGAAGGGCATCCCGCCGGCCTCATTGGCGCTTACTTCGACGATACGTCAGAACGCAAGCCGTTCGTTTGCGCCCTATGGGTTGCGCCCGCGGTGCGTCACTTGCGCGGTGGCGAATTGCTCGTGAACACCGCGACCGCCTGGCTGGCCGAGCGCGGAGCGACCGAAATCTACGCATGGGTGGCCGATGCCAATCGCACTGCCATGCGCTTTTACGAAGCGCTCGGCTACGGCCCCACCGGCGAGCATCAACCCGTTGCGCGAGCGCCCAAGGAATGGCAGACGTTGCTCGTGCGCAGCGTCAAGCCCGAACAAATCGCCGCCCACTAAACGCCCGCCAAACGCCCGCCGTGCTCGATGAACGATGCATGCGTCCATGCGACGCATGCATCGCGCATTGGCTTGTGGACGCGAAATTTCTGGCCCCTGGCGTGGACCCCTGTAAAATACGCAAAATTTTTTGCCGTAACGCCCCATGTCGCTGAACAAAACGCCTTTCTTCGAACTTCGCAGCGGCACCGTCGATGCGCTTCAGTTCGTCGTGAAGACCACCGACCTCGACGCGCTCAAGAACGAGCTGACGCGCCGCTTCGAGGCCACGCCGGAGTTCTTCTCGGGCGAGGTGGTCACGATCGACGTACGCCGCCTCGGCGAGAGCGAACGCGCATCGATCGCCGATATCGCGCGGCTGCTTGAAAGCGTGCGTATGCGGCCGATCGGCGTCGTCGCCGGCGAGGCACAGCGCGAGTGGGCCGGCACGAGCGGATTGCCGCTCGTCGAAGCACGCGACCGGCGGGGCGCGGCCGGGAAAGAGCCGGCGTCGCAGGACGGATCGAGCGCGCAACCGGTCAAGCCGGAGCCGGCGGCGGCAACCGCAGCCGAGCCGAGCGTTCGAATCGCGCCTGCCCCGCAGACGCTGATCGTCGACAAACCGCTGCGTTCGGGCCAGCAAGTCTATGCGAAAGGCGACCTCGTCGTGCTTGGGCTCGTGAGCTACGGCGCGGAAGTCATCGCCGAGGGCAACATCCATATTTATGCCCCGCTGCGCGGCCGCGCGCTGGCGGGTGTGCACGGCAATCACGATGCCCGGATCTTCTGCACGTGCCTCGAGCCGGAACTGATTTCGATCGCCGGCATCTATCGCACCACGGAGAATCCGCTGCCGGCCGACGTCATCGGCAAGTCGGTGCAAATCCGGCTGTCCGACGAAAAATTGATGATCGAACCGCTGCGGCTCACATAAACCGAGCCGCGCGAAGACGCGCCCAGCGCGTCGTTCCAATGGACGAATTTGACGAATACAGGGTAAGGGGAAATGGCGAAAATCGTTGTAGTGACTTCGGGCAAGGGCGGCGTGGGCAAAACCACCACGAGCGCGAGCTTCGCGTCGGGCCTCGCGCTGCGCGGCCATAAAACGGCCGTGATCGACTTCGACGTCGGCCTGCGCAACCTCGACCTCATCATGGGTTGCGAGCGCCGCGTCGTCTACGATTTCATCAATGTGATCCAAGGCGAAGCGAACCTGAATCAGGCGCTGATCAAGGACAAGAAGTGCGAGAATCTGTTCATCTTGCCGGCCTCGCAAACGCGCGATAAAGACGCGCTGACGCTCGAGGGCGTCGAGAAGGTGGTGAACGATCTGGCCGGCATGGGCTTCGACTATATCGTCTGCGATTCGCCGGCCGGTATCGAATCGGGCGCGCTGCTGGCGATGCACTTCGCCGACGAAGCGCTCGTCGTGACGAACCCGGAAGTGTCCTCCGTGCGCGATTCGGATCGTATCCTCGGCATTCTTTCGTCGAAGACGAAGCGTGCGATCGAGGGCAAGGATCCCGTGAAGGAGCACCTGCTCATCACCCGTTACAACCCGAAGCGCGTCAGCGAAGGCGAAATGCTTTCGTTGTCGGACATCCAAGAAATCCTGCGTATCGACTTGATCGGCGTCGTGCCGGAATCGGAAGCGGTGCTGCACGCGTCGAACCAAGGCTTGCCGGCCGTCCATATGGACGGGACCGACGTGGCCGAGGCCTACAAGGACGTGGTGGCTCGCTTTCTCGGCGAGGACAAGGAGCTGCGCTTTACCGACTACCAGAAGCCGGGCCTGTTGCAGCGCCTCTTCGGTACTCGCTAAGGAGGGCGCCCGTTATGTCGATTCTGTCGTTCTTGCTCGGCGAGAAGAAGAAGTCTGCGGCGGTTGCAAAGGAACGCTTGCAGCTCATCATCGCGCACGAGCGCGCCGGCGGCCATCCGCCCGCCGATTACTTGCCCGCGCTTCAGCGTGAGCTCGTTGCCGTCATTTCGAAGTATGTGAAGATTTCCGACGACGATATCCGCGTCAGCCTCGAGCGGCAAGACGATCTCGAGGTTCTCGAGGTCAAGATCGAAATCCCGCAAGCCTAAGCGGCACCGCCGGCCGTTCGGCCGGCGTCCCATCGATAAGCGCGGCGTGCCGGTTGGCGCCGCGCTTTCGTTTTGTCGCGCCGCCCACGTCGCGCCCGCTCGATTACGACTCTGTTAAATCTGTCGCGGCGTGTTGCCGCCGAAACGGTCGCTCGACCGCCCGGCAATAAAGGGGCGCCCCCACCCCGAGTTCGTTGTAATAATGACCGAGGGCTGCTTACAAATTGCAACGCCCCCGCGGTCTCTCCTGCTGTTCAATCGCATTCATTCGACATTGCCGTCGAATCGACGAATAGCGAAGTTAGGAGAACAATGATGAAACGCTCGAAAGCACTCTGGATCGCAGGCGCGCTGGTTGCCTTGTTGCTGGGCGGATGTGTGATCGCACCCGCCCTCGGGTACTACGGCTATTACGGCGGGTACCACCACGGCTATTACTACGACCGTTGAGCGGGCGGATTCAGCGAAGGGCGGTTCGGATCAGGCCAGCAACGTTTCGAGTGCGATGACGGCCGCGAATGCCGCGGCGTTCGCGAGCACTGCTTCGACCACGATCGCAAGCCATGTCTTCGGCCGGAAGCGCATCGCGAGCAGTAATGCGAGCAGTAGCGCGAGCGCGAGGATGGCCACGATGTCGGCGTTATCGATGCGGATGTTCATCGTCGTCCCCTATGCAAGTGAGGCGAAAAAATGACATGAAACAGTGCGTCGAGCCCAGTATAGACGCGCGATTCGCACGGACAAGCCGGGAAAAATCCCGATGCTTGCATCGGGTGCGCGCGAGGGCGCATCCCGATATGTAATAAACCCGTTCGACTGAGGAATTTTTCGAGACAGGGTTGCACCAAGAGCGGAGGGCCGAGAGAGCGGCCGCCGAAAGAGGGGTGCTATTAAATGAGTTCGTCCGCTGGACGGTCGATCGAAGTCGATCTGCTACGCGGGATCGTGCTGATCGCGATCGCCGTCGATCACATTTCAACGAGCGTGCTGTCGCACGCCATGCTGCATAACTATGCCTATTGCGACGCGGCAGAGGTCTTCGTATTTTTAGGCGGGTATGCCTCGGCCTCGGGTTATACGAATATCGCGGCACGCCAAGGCGAATGGGCCGCGCGCCGTCGATTCCTCAAGCGCGCGTGGGAAATCTATCGCGCGTATTTGCTGACGGCCGCGCTGATGCTCGCCTGCGGCGCCGTCGTCGCGCGATTGCCGATCGCTCAACAACTCGTCACCGAAACGGGCTGGCCCCAATTTGCGCATCGGCCCTTGCAAAGCCTCGCTGAAATTGCGGTTTTGCGTCGACAGCCGTTTCTTTCCGCCGTGTTGCCGATGTATTTGCTCTACGCGCTGAGTATTTCGCTCGTCGTGCCATTCGCGCGGCGCTTGCCTGTCGTGTTCTTCGCCACCAGCCTGGCCGTTTGGCTCGGCGCCCCGTGGCTCGCGGCAAGCCTACCGGGCGTGGCCGATTGGCCGTTCAATCCGTTCGCTTGGCAGTTGTTGTTCATGCTTGGATTGCTGTGCCGGCTCCATCCCGTACCTACTCAAATGCAAACGTCGGGCGTGGGTCGTGCGCTGACCGGGGCGGCGTTCGCCTTGGCGCTCGCATTTACGTTCGTGAAGGTATGCATCGATACGCATCCGTCGCCTGGCTATATGAAGCAGAATCTGGCCAGCGTGCGTATCGTCAGTTTTCTCGCGCTTGCTTGGCTCTGCGCGCAGGCGGTGCGGCTAGGCTGGCTGCGGACATTGGCGGAGCGGGTGCCGGCCCTCGTGACGATCGGCAAGCAGGGGCTCGTTTGTTTCGTCGGCGGCACCGTCGTGTCGATCGTCGTCGATAGCGCCGTTCGTCTCGCCCACGCCGATACCAACGTGTTCGCTCGAGCGCTCGGCGATGTCGTCGCTATCGGGTCGCTATGGATGTTGGCGCGTTTCGCGACGACGCGGCGCGATCGCGCGCCGATGATCGCGCCGGCGGCCCAGCTTGTTCGCGTGCAAGCGGATGCACGCTCGATGAGAGGCCGGCGCGAGCGCTGATTAATCAGGTGAGCGGGACGTCGCGCGTTTCGCGCATCGCAAGGACTGCGATGAGACTGACGGCGGCCGCCACCGATACGTAGCCGCCTACCCATGCCAAGCCGCCGCGCGCAGCCAGCATTTGGGCGATGTAGGGCGCGACCGAAGCGCCGAGAATGCCGCCCAAGTTGTAGGAGACGCCGGCACCGGTGTAGCGCACGGCCGTCGGGAACAACTCCGGCAGCAACGCGCCCATCGGTGCGAACGTGGCGCCCATCAAGAATAGCTCCAGCGTCAAAAACGCCGTGATCAGCACGGGCGAGCCGCTGCCGACGAGCGGCGCCATCGTAAATCCCGATGCGATCGCTGCGATCGTGCCCGCGATCAGCACAGGACGCCGGCCGAAGCGATCGCTTGCCCAGGCGGCCAGCGGGGTGGCTAGCGCCATAAACAAAACCGCGAAACAGAGCATGCCGAGAAAGCTTTGTCGCGAGATGTGCAGCGTCGATACGCCGTACGAGAGCGTAAAGACGGTCGAGATATAGAAAAGCGTATAGCAGACGACCATCGCGAACGAGCCCGCGAGCGTCGCGCGCACATGGTTGGCGAGCAGCGAGGCAAGCGGCACGCGAACCCGTTCGGCGCGCTCGATGGCGGCGCGAAACGCGGGCGTTTCGGCGATCTTGAGACGAACGTACAAACCGAGCGCCACGAGCACCGCGCTCGAGATGAACGGCACGCGCCAACCCCATGTCCGGAACTGCGTGTCGGAGAGTCCGAGTGCGAGTGCGAAGAACAAGCCGTTCGACGCGAGAAAGCCTACCGACGGGCCAAGTTGGGGGAACATGCCGAACCACCCACGACGGCCCGCGGGGGCATTTTCCGTGGCGAGCAGCGCGGCGCCGCCCCATTCGCCGCCAAGGCCGATGCCTTGTCCGAAGCGAAGGATGCACAGCAGTACCGGCGCCAACGAGCCGAGGCTGTCATAGCCGGGCAAAAATCCGATCAGCGTGGTGGATAGACCCATGACGAGCAGCGAAGCGACGAGCGTCGATTTGCGGCCGATGCGATCGCCGAAGTGGCCGAACAAAAAGGAGCCGATCGGGCGGGCGATGAAGGCGATGCCGAACGTGACGAATGCGGATAACGCCTGCGCGGTCGGCGAGCCATGCGGAAAGAACACGGGACCGATGACGAGCGCGGCCGCCGTGGCGTAGACATAAAAATCGTAAAACTCGATCGCCGTCCCGATGAAGCTGGCGAACAGAATGCGCGTGCGGCTCGATGCGTTCGTCGCGTCGGACTCGGAAGTCACGGCGGGCGAGGACGTCGAAGCGGACATAGCGGGTCTCCGATAGTTGTAGCGGACGCCGCGCCGCATGCGGGCATGGGCGGCGTCCGACGTTGAGTCCATGTGGAACGGCACGATTGTGCGACCGCGTATCAAAGCACGAGCGGTGGCGGCAAACGGCGAGAAAAAACGGAAATGCGATTCGACAAGCAAGGGCGCGCGAATGGCGCGGGCGAGGCGGCGTCGGGTTCTCAAGCATGCCACCGGGTAGGCGGCGCGCGGCGAACGTGGCCGGGAGGTCCGGCAGCGCGGTGCGGGAAATTATAGCGAGCGCGGGTGATGGGCGCCAACGCTCGCGGGCGCGGGGCTTAGCCTCAGTCGAACGTCAGCGCTTGCGGTTCGGCGAGTTCGCGGAGCTGGAATTTGCCGTCGTCGTTGAAGAGCCAGTCTTCCATCAATTCGACCTGACCGACGCGGTTGAGCAATTTGGCCGGTGGCAAGGGTAGCGGTGCCGCTCGGCGTAGCGTAGCGAGCGCGGTGGCTTCGGCTTCGTCGTCGCCGTTGGTGCGATATACCGAGGAACGGACGACTTTGCCGTTTCGATCGACGGTGAATGCCACCACGACGAGCGAGCGCAACATGGCTTGCGGTGCGCGTCGTTCCAGATACGAAGGATTGCGTTCCGCGATCCGCCGGGCGACCGCGTCGCGATACTGATCGAGCGTCAGGCTATTGACTGCTGCGGGCGGCGGCAACGCAGCCGCGGGCGGGCGGGTCGGCGGCGTGAAGGTGCACGCGGACGCGACGAGCAGCGCGGCGCATACGGCTAGGCGCGACAATGGGCGGGCGCGTGAGGCGCGACAGCGCACGAGATCGATGGTCATGGCGGCTCGCGAAGTAACTTGCGCGCTGGAACTTGAACTGGAACTTGAAGTGGGACTGGATCGAGCGCGAGGCGATGTATGTCCAGCGTAGACAATGAGGTGCGTTCGCGCATCCCGATTTATGAGACGATCGTGCGCGCGCCCACGCCGCGCAGCGTTGCGTGTGCGGGCGCACGCGCAGGTCTGCATCGGTTGCAGAAATGCGGTGCTCTTACCGGACCTACGGGTAGATGCACACGATGCGTTGTCAGTACACGACAAGCGACTCCGCCCAGTAATGGGTGCCCATGTTCCCGCTGCCGTCGAGCATCCACGTGTAGTCGCCGTAACCCGCGCCCTCGCCGGGCCACGGATTCATGAAGTACAGCGCTTGGTAGCGCTTGTCGTAGCCGTCGACGACGATGAAATGGCCGCCCCCGTTCGGCCAGGTCCAAAGGACAACGACGGGGTCGCCCTGATCGATGCTCGTCGCGGTCAGGCCGAACGAGATCGAGCCATCGTAGTAGTGCGCATCGCGCCGGCCGAGCGACCAGAGGATCCCGCTGATCCCGGTTGTCCCGGAGAGGGTGTTCGGCGAGTTCGCGTTGTCATTCCAATCGAACGGCGCCTGTGTACAGGCATACCCGATCGAACCCACCCAGTTCGCGATGCCGCACTGCGTGCTCGAGACGCCGCGATACGAGAGTACTGCGTTCGCATCGGCGGCCCAGCACCATTCGCTGTGCTGCTGAGTGACTTGAGGGACGTCGAGTTGTTGGGCGGTTGCGGGGGCGAGCGCGACGGCGCTGACGACGAGTCCGCCCGAAAGGCGGACGGCAATGCTTGAGTTCACGACCAATCTCCGTAACGCGGCTTGCGCGTCAATGTCCGACGCGCGGATCGCGCATACCGCGCCTTACGCTTTGCCGCAGTGCATCGCTGAGTTGAGCATCGGATAGCGCCGCTGTCGACTCTATGGAACCGGCGATGCCGGTCCGTGCGTTCATGAGCGGAACGTAGACGGGCTGACCGGCGTTCGTCTTCGTGTCTGGTGTCCGGGCGGGGCGCACTTCGATGAAATCCGCGACCGCTTGCTGGCTCCTAACGAAGCGCAGGCGCGCCGTGGGAGCTTGCTGCCGGTAGCTTGCGGCGGTGGAGGCGATGGCGCGCGCAAGCTCGCTCGCGCCGGCTTGGACCATCGCCCAAGTGCCGTTGATGCGGGCCACGGTGATGAGCCCGATACCCTGACCGTTGGACATGACGATGAAGCGCCATTCATCGCCGCCATAGAGGCTTTCGCCAAGGCGCTTGCCGGATAGAAGCGCTTTCGGATCGACGAGATAGGTTTCGAATCCCTCGCCGATCGTGGCTTGGGATAGCGTCCGATCGTCGGCGATGCCGAAGATGTGACGTATGCCGCCGGCGCCGGATGCCGATTCGGGTAATCGTGCGACCAGCGTGGCCAATCCGGCGATGGCCGCCTGTCGTTGGGGGGAACCGGTTTGGCGCGATAAAACGCCGATATCGGTGGGCGATGCGGGCGTCGGGCCTGCGTAGGCGGGGGCCGACGAGAAGACACAGGCGATGATTGCGAACAATCCAAACAAAGCCGCTGACCGTTGACGATTTTTCACAAAAACACTCCTCGGGAGACGTTTGCGGCGATAGCGATCGAACTGAACCGCTTCGCTGAGGTCGTCTCATATACGGAGAAAAACACTAATCAACTCTTTTGTAAAGCCGGTAGTTATTCGGTAACCTTTTCTTGAATTCGTCATTCATTAATTAATCGAAGGCGGTCGATAAATGATGCTTGCGACGCATGATTCGATACGACGCTATCACGTGGCATACGCGCCTCTCGATTCGATCGACGAAGCGATTGCGCGGCTGCGCGGAGCCGTCACGCTGACCGATTGGTTCGAGGCGCTTGCGAGCGCGGGACGCAGCGCGGGTTTCGATTACACGACGTTCGTTCTGCTGCCGGGCAGCGGCTTGCACTGTGACGACGCGTTCGTTCGCAGCAACTGCGCGCCCGGCGTCGTGCGGCTCTATCGAAGCGGCAGGACGGCGCGAGCGTGCCCGTTGCTCGACTATGCTTGCACGCACACGAGCCCCGTCGTATGGGGCGAGGAGTGGTACGTCGAGTCGTGCGCACGGGCGCTCTACGAACAAGTGCACGAAGGCGGGTTGCGTTGGGGCGTGCTGTTGCCCGTGCATGGACCACGCTGCAAGACCGGCATGCTCAGCTTCGCGAGCCGGGCGGATACCGCGGCGGCGAAACAGGAAGCGATGGCGCACCTGGCGCTACTCGGCTGGGTACGCGATGTGGCGATGGAAACCGCACTGCCGCACGTCGACCGATATTTCGCCTCGATCCTGCCTAAATTCACCCCGCGAGAATCGGAAATTATGAAATGGTGGGTATTTGGAAAAACCGCCTCGGAAATCGCACTTATTCTCGATTGCTCGCAGTCTGCAATCAATTTTCATTTGGCGAATATTCGAACGAAATTAGGGGTGAATACGAGCCGCGCCGCAGGTGTGAAAGCGATTGAATTGGGGCTGCTCGAATGAAGGTTCCCTCATTGCGCGATCGAACACCTTCCAGAGCGAGCGCCGCCGAGGACATCCGGCACTCGACATCTCGGCGGCGGTGTTCGTCGGCTAGGCGTCGACGAACGTGAGCTCTAGCGACGAACTCGTTTGCCCGGTCACCGAATACTTCAGTGAGGGGGCGCCAAACTTCGATTCGTCGGTAACGGATAGCATGCCCGTATCGCGGTGGTGGCCGATCGTGGCTTGATAGAAGCCCGCTTGGCCGCGTTCCACATCCTTGGCATCGGCGAACAGGACGCCCATCAGATTTTCGTCGGGCGTATGGTCACCGTCGAGCCGGATCCCGATATCGGCTTTCGTGCCGGTGTCGAGACAGCGCGTGTGCTTCGCTACGCGACCATTGATGAAGAGCACCTGATCGTCCCAGTTCGGATCGCGGGCGATGCAGACGGGCAGGCTGGCGTGATTCGTTACGCGTACAACAGGATCAGTCATGACAGTTTCTCCGTGTCGAACGACCGCCGCGTCCGCGCGACGTCGCCCGATGCCGGCGACGCAACGCCGGTCATTGAAATGACGCGGTGGGGCATGGTCGCGCCGGTTCGCCGTCTTGATTCGCTTTGCCGTGCAGATTCGGACGATCTCTTCGTTTCGACGATCTTCGACGATTCGTGCGGTGCGGCGCCGGCATCGCGCGGGGATCGATTCGTTCGGGCATCGCGTATGCAGGCGTTATCTTGTGTTGCCGGCGATCGGCGCGTCGGCGGCCATCTCAGAAAGGAGACGGGCGATGCTCATTGCGAAATGCCGGAATGCGGCTGCTGCGATCGGATTTGCCGCGTTGATCGTATCGGGTTGCTCGCTGCTGCAATCGAGCGCCGAGGTCACGCCGGTCGATCAGCAGTTCATGTTGACTGCCGCCAGTGCCGGAACAGCCGAGGTGGATATGGCCGAACTCGCGCAACATCAAGCGGGCGATCCGGCCGTGAGGGCTTATGGCCGTCGACTTGCGCAGGAGCACGCGGCGATCAACGAGGCGCTGACGCAATTGGCCGAGCGCAAGCACGTCAAGCTCATCAAGGCGATGGATCCGGCCGACCGGACACTTTATGAGGAACTGACGCACTTGAGCGGTCGTCTATTCGACCGCGAGTATCTGCGCGCGCAGATCAACATTCATCGAATGGGAAATGCGCTGTACGACAGCGAAGCGCAGGCGGGTGAAGACGCCGACGTGAAGGCGTTCGCGGCGAAAGATGCGCCGGCCGGCGCCGAGCATTTGCGTTTAGCGCAGTCGCTGCTGGCGAGTGAAGGAGATTGAAAGACGCTGCTGGCGCCTCCCTCGCAACGCTCGGTTCGATCGCGTCTTGCGCAGACTTCAGAACAGCTCGGGTGGCCGCCGGTCGACGAACTCCCTCGGCACGGTCTCGGGCAACGTGAACTCGATGTGCGGCAGTGCATCGAGCAGGCCTTCGAAGTTGGCATCGGCTTCGCTCGTGAAGAGTCCGTCCAGGTAGTCGTAGGTCATCAGCGGGATAAGCGCGTTGAGCGCCGCCCGCGCGTCCCCCTGAGGGCCGGAATCGAGCGCATCGACATCGAGAGTGATCTGACACCCACCGTCGCGATGACAAGCGATTGCCCCGACATCGATGATCTTGCCCGCAGCGTTTTGGGCGAGCACGCGAGACTCGGCTGCGAACAAGCGAAAGGGACGGTCGAATTGGGGGAGGGCGGTGCTCGATTCGGACGCCATGTTCGTTTCTCCGGAAATGATGCGATCGCGCGTGAGCCGCTAACGAGGCTGAGGTGCGTGGTCGGTTTCGGAGAAGCGGCGCAACGTTTGTGCCGGGGGCAGGGGGGTACTGGCGGAGGGCGTGGGATTCGAACCCACGAAGGCCGTAAAGCCTTGCCGGTTTTCAAGACCGGTGCATTCAACCGCTCTGCCAGCCCTCCGAGAGGCGCGATTGTAACCCGAAAACGATGCGGCGCTCGCAATCGAGCGCGCATCGCTTCGCGGATCAGGCTTCCCGTTCGTCCAAGAACAGCGCCTGCAAATCGTTCAAGAATCGCTGCCCGAGCGGTGTGGGCGCGATCTTTTCATACGAGCGCTCGATCAGACCCCGCCGTTCGGCCTCCTGCAAGGCAGGCTCCATCGAGGTCATCTGTAACCCCGTGCGTTCGACGAATCGATGCACGGGAAACCCTTCCACGAGTCGCAGCGCGTTGAGCATGAATTCGAACGGCAGGTCGTGCGCGGACACTTCGTGCTCTTCCTGAACCGGCGATCCCGCCCGAGCTTGTTCCATGAACGTGGCCGGATGCTTGTAACGCGCCTGCCGCACGATGCGATGCGCGAACGAGAGCTTCGAATGCGCACCGGCGCCGATGCCGAGGTAATCGCCGAAACGCCAGTAGTTCAGGTTGTGTTTGCACTGATGATTTGGCTTCGCATACGCCGACACCTCATAGCGCGCATAGCCAGCCGCACTCGTGCGCTCATGAATCCACTCTTGCATGTCGGCGGACGCATCGTCGTCGGGCAACGCAGGAGGGAACTTCGCAAAGAGCGTATTGGGCTCGAGCGTCAGGTGATACAGCGACAAATGCGGCGGTGCAAAAGAAAGCGCGGTTTCGATGTCGGCCCGGCATTCGTCCAGCGTTTGCTTCGGCAGCGCGAACATCAGATCGAGGTTGAAGTTCTCGAAGTGGCGAGCGGCGATCTCCACGGCGCGGCGCGCGTCGTTCGTGTCGTGGATGCGCCCCAGCGCCTTCAAATGCGCTTCATTGAAGCTTTGGATGCCGACCGACAGCCGGTTCACGCCGCTCGCGCGAAATTGCGCGAACTTCTCGGCTTCGAACGTGCCGGGATTGGCTTCCATCGTGATTTCCGCATCGGCGTCGAGCGGCAGCAGTGCGCGCACATCCGACAGCAGACGGTCGAGCCCCCGCGCGGACAATAAGCTCGGCGTGCCGCCCCCGATAAACACCGTATGCACCTGCCGGCCCCAGACGAGCGGCAGCGCCTGCTCGAGATCGGCGCGCAGCGCATCGAGATAGTCGTCTTCGGGGAAGCGCTCGCCTTTCCATTCGTGCGAATTGAAATCGCAGTAGGGGCACTTGCGCACGCACCACGGAAAGTGCACGTAAAGCGCAAGCGGCGGAAGTGAGGTCAGCCGGATCGAACCTGGGGCGGTGAACGCCTGCACGACGCCGGATCGCGTGCCGATCATCGCTCCTCCTTGAGCCGGGCCAAGAGCGCGGCTAGCGCAATGGCACGGTGGCTCCGAGCGTTCTTGACGGACGGCTCGAGTTGCGCGGCCGTCGCGTTCAAATTAGGCAGAAAGAAGTAGGGGTCATAGCCGAAACCATGCTCGCCTCGCGGCGCGTCCAAGATTTCGCCGTGCCAGCGTCCCTCGGCGATCAGCGGCTCGGGATCGTCGGCGTGCCGAACGAGAGCGAGCACGCAAAAATAATAGCCGCGCCGATCGCTCTCGCCGCGTAGCCGTTCGACGAGATACGCATTGTTGGCCGCATCGCTTTTTTCGCCGCCGGCGCGCTGCGCAAAACGGGCCGAGTAGACACCCGGCTCGCCGCCGAGGGCGCGCACGCATAGGCCCGAATCGTCGGCCAATGCAGGCAAACCCGTCAATCGCGACGCGTGGCGAGCCTTCGCGAGCGCATTTTCGACGAACGTCACATGGGGCTCTTCGGCTTCAGGCACGCCGAGTTCGCCCTGAGCGACAAGTGCAATACCGGCCGCGCCGAGCATGGCGTCGAACTCGCGCAGCTTGCCCGCGTTGTTGGACGCGAGCACGACGCGCGCGAGCGGCGAGCCGGCGAGATCACTCATCGTGTACTCCCAAGGCGATCGGTTGCTGCGCGCCGTCGGTGCCGTCCAGCGCCGCCTTTTGCTTGGCAACGAGCGTGCCGATGCCTTGCTGGGCGAGCTCGAGCAAAGCGTTCATTTCCTCGCGTGAGAACGGCGCGCCTTCGGCCGTACCTTGCACTTCGACAAAACCGCCCGCGCCCGTCATGACGACGTTCATGTCGGTGTCGCAGCGCGAATCCTCATCGTAGTCCAAATCGAGAACGGGCATGCCTTCGTAGATGCCGACCGAAATCGCCGCGACGTAATCGGTGATGGGCGACTGCGCGATACGGCCCGCGGCGATCAACTTGGCGACCGCATCGTGCGCGGCCACGAACGCGCCCGTGATGCTGGCGGTGCGAGTGCCGCCGTCCGCTTGGATGACGTCGCAATCGATATGCAGCGTGCGCGGGCCGAGCCGCTCGAGGTCGAATACGGCGCGCAGCGCACGCCCGATGAGGCGCTGAATTTCCTGCGTACGGCCGGTTTGTTTGCCGCGCGCCGCTTCGCGGTCGCTACGCGTGTGCGTTGCGCGCGGCAGCATGCCGTATTCGGCCGTGAGCCAGCCTTGGTTGCGTTCGCGCAAAAATTCGGGAACGCGTTCGGCCACGCTCGCGGTGCAAATGACCTTCGTGTCGCCGAACTCGACGAGCACGGAGCCTTCGGCATGCTTCGTGTAGTGGCGCGTAATGCGCACATCGCGCAGAGCATCGGCGGCGCGGCCGCTAGGGCGTTGAACGTTATCGGGCATGGTGAGCATCGGAAGCGGCCGTGGCCGCGTGAGAGGAAGGGAAACCGCAATTTTACCGCTGCGGACGCGATGCATGTCCGCTGTCCCGCTGCGCCGGGCGTGCTCCTCAAAAATGGGATAATGCGCATTCAACGCTTTCGCGCCGGGTCGACGCGCGAAGCGGCTCGAACAACCGGCCGGCGACGGCCTCAATCGCGAGACGGACGATGATTTACAGCATGACAGGCTACGCGAGCGCAACGCGCGAACTCGCGGCCGCAGGCGGTACCGGAGCCATGAGCGTGTCGGTCGAACTGCGTACCGTGAATTCGCGTTTTCTCGACCTGAACTTCCGTATGCCCGAGGAGGCGCGCACGTGCGAGCCGACACTGCGCGAAATGCTGATGACGAAGCTCTCGCGCGGCAAGGTCGACATCCGCGTGAACTTCCAACGCAGCGAGCAAACGTCTACGGCAGGTTCGCTCAACCGCGATGCGCTGGCACAGTTGGCCGTGCTCGAGCGCGCGGTTCTCGACGCGTTCCCCGGTAGCGAGCGTATGCGCACGGGCGAAATTCTGCGCTGGCCCGGCGTGCTCGCCGAATCGAACGTGTCGCCCGATACGCTGCGCGATGCGGTGCTCGCGTGCGGCAAGCAAGCGATCGGCGAACTCGTCGACGTGCGTGCGCGCGAAGGCGCGCAATTGGCGACGATGTTGCTCGGCAACGTGACGGAGATGGAAACGATCGTCGCGCGTATCACGCCGCTCGTGCCCGAACTCATCGCGAAGCATCAGCAAAAGATCGTCGAGCGTCTGCAAGAAGCGCTCGGGATCGCGGCGCCCGACGCGGCGGCCACGATCGTCTCGCGCGAAGAGATTGCGGAGCGCATCCGCCAAGAAGTGACGATGTACGGCATCCGTATCGATATCGCCGAAGAGCTGTCGCGGCTCACCGCGCACTTGAACGAAACGCGCCACGTGATCGAGAAGGGCGGCAAGGTCGGCAAGCGCCTGGACTTCATGATGCAGGAACTGAATCGCGAAGCGAACACGCTCGGATCGAAGGCGGCGGCGAAGGAGTTGGCCGACGCGTCGATGACGCTCAAGCTGCTCATCGAGCAAATGCGCGAGCAAGTGCAGAATCTGGAGTAAGGATCACCATGACAGCGTCCACACAAGAAGCGAACGCGGCGCATCCGACGCCGCACAACCCCTACGCCGGCGCCTATCCCGGCAATCTGTTCATGGTGGTGGCGCCCTCGGGCGCGGGCAAGTCGACGCTCGTGAACGCATTGCTGGCTCGCGATCCCGCGATTCGTCTGTCGATCTCGTACACGACCCGCAAGCCGCGTCCGGGCGAGCAAGACGGCCAGCACTATCACTTCACGACGGTCGAGGATTTCCTCGAGCGGCATGGTCGCGGCGAGTTTCTCGAAAGCGCGGAAGTGCACGGCAACTACTACGCGACCTCGCGTCTGTGGATCGAGCAGCAGATGAAGAGCGGCCACGACGTGCTGCTCGAAATCGATTGGCAAGGCGCGCAGCAAGTGAAGAAGCGCTTCCGCAACGCGGTGGAGATTTTCATCTTGCCGCCCTCGCTCGCGGCGCTCGAAGAACGCTTGAAAAAGCGCGGGCAAGACGAGCCGAACGTGATCACGCGCCGATTGCTTGCCGCCGGCAGCGAGATCGCGCACGCGGCCGAATCCGAGTACGTGATCATCAACGAGCACTTCGAACGCGCGCTGGCCGAGTTGCAGTGCGTGGTCGATGCGACGCGTCTACGCTTTGCGTCGCAATACGCGCGCCATACCCAGCTTTTCGTCGAGCTCGGCATCCATCTGCCTCACGCCGAGTAAAGACGGACGCTTGCGCACATAAGGTAGAATGAGCAACATATTGAGAAGGAATTTCGAAACATGGCCCGCATTACCGTCGAAGACTGCCTGAAGCAAATCCCGAATCGTTTCGAGCTGGCGCTCGCCGCGACGTATCGCGCTCGTCAGCTTGCACAAGGCCACACGCCGAAGATCGAAAGCCGCGACAAGCCCACCGTGGTTGCGCTGCGAGAGATCGCGGCGGGCCAAGTCGGTCTCGAGATGCTGAAGAAGGTTCCCGTCTAAAGCGTCGGACGCGCTAGGCGTTTCTCGCGCCTAGCGCCGTCTCGAGCCATGCAAGTCAGCGCATAGCCCGCATAGCGATCGATACCGGAGGCGAAAATGAGCGCTACCCCATCGTCCGCCTCCGCTTCCAACGATGCCGTGCACCTCGAGCACGAGCATGACGTCGAAGCGCCGGGCCCGGCGCGCAAGTACATCGACGCGGTTCTCGAACAATCGTTTCGCCACCTGTTCGGGCCGACCGCCACGCCTGAGCAACCCCGTAAGCACGATGTCGTTTCGATCGCGAAACTCACCTCGATGCTCGCCGGTTACCTCAGCACCGAAGAGATCAAAGAGGTCAAGACCGCGTTCCACTTCAGCGATGAAGCGCACCTTGGCCAGTATCGCCAAAGCGGCGAACCGTACATCACACACCCCGTAGCCGTCGCCGAAACCTGCGCCGGTTGGAAGCTCGACGCGCAGTCGATCATGGCCGCGCTGTTGCATGACGTCATGGAAGATCAGGGCGTCACCAAGACCGAGCTGGCCGAGCGCTTCGGCCCAAAGGTGGCGGAACTCGTCGACGGGTTGTCCAAGCTCGATAAGATGGAGTTTCGCAATCGCGAGGAAGCGCAGGCGGAAAATTTCCGCAAAATGCTGCTCGCGATGGCGCGCGACGTTCGCGTCATCCTCGTCAAGCTGGCCGATCGGCTGCACAACATGCGCACGCTCGGGGCGGTGCCGCCGGAGAAGCGCCGGCGCGTAGCGCGCGAGACGCTCGACATTTACGCGCCGATCGCACACCGCCTAGGGTTGAACAATACCTATCGCGAGCTGCAAGACCTTAGTTTCGCCAACTTCAATCCGCACCGATACGCCACGCTCGAGAAAGCCGTGAAGGCGGCGCGCGGCAACCGGCGCGAAGTCGTCGGCAAGATTTTGGAGTCGGTGCAGCGCGCGATCGCCGATGCGCAAATCGAAGCCGAGGTAACGGGCCGCGAGAAAACGATCTTCAGCATCTATAAGAAGATGCGCGACAAGCAGCTGTCGTTCTCGCAGGTGCTCGACGTTTACGGTTTCCGCGTCGTCGTGGGCAGCGCGCTCGAATGCTACACCTGCATCGGTGTCCTGCATGCCTTGTACAAGCCCGTGCCGGGCAAATTCAAGGACTACATCGCGATCCCGAAGGTCAACGGCTATCAATCGCTGCATACGACGCTCGTTGGCCCGTTCGGCGCGCCGATCGAGTTTCAGGTGCGTACGCGCAAGATGCACGAGATCGCCGAGGCCGGCGTTGCGGCGCACTGGCTTTATAAGAACGGCGGCGCCGATCTGAACGACGTCCAAAAGCGCGCGCATCAGTGGCTGAAGTCGCTGCTCGACATCCAGAGCGAGGCGGGCGACTCGAGCGAGTTCCTCGAGCACGTGAAGATCGATCTGTTCCCGGACGCGGTCTACGTTTTCACGCCGAAGTCGAAGATCATGGCGCTTCCGCGCGGCTCGACGGCGCTCGACTTCGCTTATTCGATCCACAGCGATCTCGGCAATCAGTGCGTCGCCGTCAAGATCAACAACGAGTTGCTGCCGCTGCGCACCGAGCTCAAGAGCGGCGATATCGTCGAAGTCATCACGGCACCGTATTCGAAGCCCAATCCGGCGTGGCTGGGGTTCGTTCGCACGGGCAAGGCGCGCTCGGCGATTCGGCACTATCTGAAGACGATGCGGTTGAACGAGTCGGTCCAATTGGGCGAGCGTCTCGTCGACCAGAGCCTAAAGGGTTACGGACTTTCGCTTGCCGAGATCGAGCCCGAAGTATGGGACAAGCTCGTGCAATGGACGGGCAACAAGAATCGCCAAGAAATCTTTGCCGATATCGGGCTCGGCCGCCGTGTCGCGGCCGTTATGGCCAAGCGCATCGAAGTGCTCGTCAACGGGCGCGATACCGACGACGAACACGGCCGGGCCGAGCATGCCGGCGCGGCGCCGCATGCGCCGCCCGTCGTCATCACCGGGACCGAAGGGATGTCGGTGCAGCTGTCCGCGTGCTGCCGTCCGATTCCGGGCGACGACATCATGGGCTATATCGGCATCGGGCTCGGCATGGCGATTCATACGACCGATTGCCGGGTTGCACAGCGCATTCACAGGCGCGACCCAGGGCGTTGGATCGACGTCGCATGGGCGCCTCAACCCGGCCGCTTGTTCGACGTGGCGGTAAAGGTGCTGGTGTGCAACGTGAAGGGTGTCTTCGCCCGCGTGGCAGCCGACATCACCTCGGCGGATGCGAATATCGTTCACATCGCAATGGACGAGGATTTGTCGCAGGAATCGACGGTGCTGCGGTTCGTGATCCAGGTCAGCGATCGGGTGCACTTAGCGAACGTCATGCGACGCGTCAGAACGAACCCCGACGTCATGCGTATCGTGCGCGAGCGTCCGAGCGAAGACGGTCATCATCGTCACGACGGTGGGATGCGGATCGAGCGGGAGCGGGGCGATTACTGATCGGTACAAGGCCCGCCACGGATCGTGGCGGGCGCATTCTCTCTTTCCGGGGTGGTGGATCGAGCGAAATCCGGCACTGAAGGGCGGGGGAAGGCCGAAAGAAGGCCGAAAAAACAAAGGGCCTTCCGTATGGAAGGCCCTTCATAGGTGGCGCGGCTGGCAGGATTCGAACCCACGACCCCTTGGTTCGTAGCCAAGTACTCTATCCAACTGAGCTACAGCCGCACGCTAAAACGGTAATGCCGAACTTCGGTGAAACAAAAGAGCCTTCGGTGAAGAAGGCTCTTGAAAAGAGTGGCGCGGCTGGCAGGATTCGAACCCACGACCCCTTGGTTCGTAGCCAAGTACTCTATCCAACTGAGCTACAGCCGCACGCAGAAGCGAAATTATAGCAAAGTTCGGAGAAAAGGGAAGACGTCGGTGCGAGTTTCTTCAATCTTTCTTGCGAAGGCTCCCATCGTGTACGCTTGAAGATTGTTTGCACGCAGTCATTCGCACCATGAACAAAGCATTTGTCAAAGAGTCGAGCGACGCCGACGACGACGATCTCGACATCGCCCAGCCGGAGATCCCGGCCGGCACCAAGAACTACATGACCCCTGCGGGGCACAAGCGCATGCGCGACGAGCTGCTGCGTCTGATCGACGTGGAGCGGCCCGATGTCGTCAAGCTCGTGTCCTGGGCGGCGTCGAATGGCGATCGTTCGGAAAACGGCGATTACATCTACGGAAAGCGCCGGCTGCGCGAGATCGACCGCCGGATTCGCTTCCTGACGAAGCGGCTCGACTTGGCCGAGGTCGTCGATGCCAGCAAGCAAGAGAACGTCGATCAGGTGTTCTTCGGCGCGTCGGTCGAGTATGCGGCCGAGGACGGCGAAACGCATACGGTAACGATCGTCGGCGTTGACGAGGTCGATCTCGATCGCGGTCACGTCAGTTGGATCTCGCCGATTGCGCGCGCACTGCTGAAGGCGCGGATCGGCGACACGGTCACGCTCCATACCCCGGCGGGGCCGGAACAAATCGACGTCCTCGATGTGCGGTATCCGGCGGGGGATTAGTGTGCGGTACCGTCGGCGCCGCGGTTTGCGATGGCGGCGGGACGGTGTCGTCGTGCCGGTCGCATAAGGCAATAAAAAAGGCGCCGCAACTCAGATTGCGACGCCTTTGTCGTGCGTGGCGCGGCGAACCGGCCGCCGCATCGATCGCTAAGGTCAGAAGCGGTGACGCAGACCGACCGACGCCGCGACCTGCTTGTTGTTCGACGACGCATTCAGGCCGTTGATATCCGCGTTGATCGGCAGGTCCTTGTTGACCGCGAGCTGGTAGATCCCTTCGACATAGACGTCCGTGCGCTTGGACAACGCATAGTCCGCTTGGAGGTTGAACTGATTCCACTTCGGACTGACACCGGCGATCGAGCCGTCGGTATACGTGTAGGCGCCGGCCAGGCTGACCGCCGGGGTGAGCGCATAACGTGCGTTGACTTCGAAGTTATTGAAGCGAGCCGTTCCGCCCGGCAGGGCGAGCGTCGCGGCCGTGCCGGCACTAGCTCCGTTGATGCCGGTCGCGTCGTTCAGATGCGTTTGCGTGAAGACGAAGCCGGCCGTGGCCGGGCCGAACGTGTAGTTCAGGCCGGCGCCCCAGGTGCGCTGACGGCTAGCGACGAACGTGGCGTCGCCGGCCACGGAGCCCGGTGCGGTCGCGGCTTGATTCAAAGCGTTCAAATCGTTGTCGATTTGCAGGTACGCCGCTGCGACGTTCAAGCCCATCCACGAGTACGACGCCCCGACGCTAATCGTCCGGTTGTTCGAGAACTGGCCCGCCGTGTTGGAGAAGCCGTACAACGCGCCGAACTTGAAGCCGCCGTAATTGGCGCTCTGGAAGTGGACCGAGTTGTTGATCCGGAACGAGTTGTCGAGGTTGTCGTTATCGAACGGGTGGGCGAAGTAGGTGCCGCCGTACTGCGTGCCCGTGAGCGCCAACGGCCCGAGGTATTGAACGACGTCGTCATACTGGCGGCCGAGCGTCACGCTGCCGAACTGTTCGCTGCTCAGACCGACGAATGCTTGACGGCCGAACTCGCGACCGTTCTGCTTGAGCGTGCCGTTATTGATGCCGAAGCCGTTTTCCAACGTGAAAATAGCCTTCAGGCCGCCGCCGAGGTCTTCGGCGCCGCGCAATCCCCAACGGCTGCCGTTGACCGCTCCCGTCGATTGCTGCCAGGCGTGCCCGCCGCCTTGATTGTTCGTGTAAGTGATGCCGGCGTCGATGAGTCCGTACAGTGTCACGCTGCTCTGAGCGTGTGCCATCGTCGCGAATGCGCCCGAAAGGGCGCCCACTAGAAGCGTCTTTTTCATCTTTCACTCCAGTATCAGGAAGGTTGCTGGGTGCTCGCGCGAGGCGATGCGGGGATCCACGGCAGCACGTCCGTTTTCCGAACTGGGTTGAGTGTAAATACCACCTCGTTTCCGATTGACTTTCAAAAACGGAAATAAAGTTTTGACGATTTTGGAAGTTACGTTCGATGTCCGTCTGAGCCTTGTGGAATAAGGCTCGCATGGATTTAAAAAGGGTTGGATTGCAATATTGACAATGCGAGACGTTGTGTTTGTGAGACGCTATTTCGCACCGGAATCGGGCGAGTTGTCCGCGCCGCCGTCGATTATTGACGCTTTGGAAAAAGTCGTTTGCACGGCTCGAGGATAAACGCCGACGATTGCGCGGCTATACTGCCGGTTCTGCTTGCCCAAGCAGACTTTTTCATCAAGGAAAAGACGTCTCCAAACCTTTGTCAGCGCGGCTTCCCAGCCGCGTCTTTTTTTGTCTTTCAGCCGCGCAGGCGCCGCCCTCCGCGCTGCTTGTCTTCCGCGCTCGGGTAAGGGCTTGCGTCGTCATCGACCGGTAGGGCCCAATCTTCCATCACATAGTGCCGGGCGTCCATCGGCGATGCCAACAGATTCTGCCAGTGGTCGCCGTGCCAGAACGGGTCGAACTCGAGGATCGAGGTTGCCGCGCTATTCGTCCGACCAGTCGTCGCCTCGCTTGCGCGGGGCAGACGGAACAGCCAGGAGACGAAGCGCCGGAAGTTCGATGCATGCATGGCCGTCTCCAACTCAAAATACGTCAGGTTGATGATCCGACGACGGCGTCAACTCGGCAACCCGGAAAAATACTTACCGTAGAAATATCTTGTTGCAACTAGCGAAGATTTTTCCTGTACGGCGTATTTTTATCTGCCCGTCCCAAGTAATAGTGACTCGGTCGGCGTAATTTTCTAGTACAACGCGCATAACCCGAAGTCGACCTCAGCATTTAATGAAAAATTTCTTGACGACAGATCGACGGAACATTTATAAAAGCAGCGCCGGAATGACCCAGTGAACGGCGCCCCGGGAGAGAGACCGAGGTGTCGTTCTTCCGAGGCTGGGGTTTCAGGCGGAGGGGCGCTGCCCGTCTATTAAAATTTCGAGGGAATCAGTACTATGGAAACCGGTGTCGTAAAATGGTTCAACGATGCTAAAGGCTTTGGCTTCATCACCACGGACAAGGGCAACGAGGACGTGTTTGCGCATTTCTCCGAGATTCAAGCTGAAGGCTTCAAGTCTCTGAAAGAAAATCAACGCGTTCAGTTTGATGTGAAGACCGGCCCCAAGGGCAAGCAAGCGGCGAATATTCGCCCGCTGTAATTCGTTTGTCCCGGCAAACCGCGCCCCGCTGTCTTCGAGACGGCACAAGGCGCGGCATGCATCCTTACAAGGGCGCTCGGGTGGTGCATACTTCGTTAATCGAAGCACCCGAGCGCCCTTATTCATGTCAGATTCATTCTCGCCGACCCCGTTGATCGACACCCCAATTGCGTTCGTCGATCTCGAAACCACGGGCGGTTCGGTTGCGGAGCACCGCATTACCGAAATCGGCGTCGTGCAGGTGGACCAAGGCGGCGTTTCCCGCTGGAGCACACTGGTCAACCCCGAGCAGCCCATTCCCGCATTCATCCAGTCACTGACCGGCATCACCGACGATATGGTGCGCGATGCACCGACGTTTGCGTCGTTCGCTGCTGAGCTCTTCGAGCGGCTCGACGGCAATTTGTTCATCGCGCACAACGCGAGCTTCGACCGTGGATTCTTGCGCGGGGAGTTTCAGCGGGTCGGTTTGACGTTTAATCCCGACGTGCTTTGCACGGTCAAGCTATCGCGCGCCCTGTGGCCCCATGAGAAGCGCCACGGCTTGGACGCGCTGATCGAGCGTCATGCCCTCGAGCCCCTGGCGCGCCATCGCGCCTTGGCCGATGCCGATCTCCTGTGGCAATTCTGGCAACGCTTGCATGGCGCCTGGGCGCCCGAGGTGCTACGGACCCACATCGATCGTACGATGCGCCGCTACCGGATCGCGGGTGACATCACCGAGGACATCATCGATGCGGCGCCGGCCGGGCATGGGGTCTACGCGTTTTTCGATGCGTCGGACGCACCGCTCTACGTCGGCCGCAGTGTGCGTGTGCGCCAGCGTGTGCGGGCACATTTGACCGGGGAGCGGCGTTCGGCGCGTGAGCTTCGAATCGCGGAGCAGGTGCGTCGAGTGCAATGGCGCGATACCGGCGGCGAGGTGGGTGCATTGCTGACCGAGGCGAAGTGGATCGGCACGTTGCGTCCGGTGCACAATCGCCAGCCACGCATCGGCCGGACCGAGGCGCTAGCCGCGCCGTGGCCTTTCCAAACAGCGATCGTATTTGAGGAGCGCGGGCAAGACAGCGCCTGCGAGAGCGTGTTTCACGTCGTCGACCGGTGGTGCTATCTCGGCGCCGTGCAGACCTTGGAAGCCGCGCGTGCGCTCGCGGCCGCGCCAAGCGAGCCGATATTCGAGCCGATGACGTTTCGTATTTTGCAGACGCACCTTGCGCGCGGGCTGCGCGTGACGCCGTTGGGGCAGCAGGAGGCAGTGGACGCCGAGGCGCGAGAGGTCAGCCCGAGCGTCTAGGGCGGGCGAGGGGACTAGCCTTCGCCGCCTACGCCGCCCGCGGCGCAGACGTGGGCAAGCGCCGTGTTTAGCGCGGCCGCATCGATCGCGCCATAGCGCGTCAACGTCTTCCAATTCTTTACGCTGCGCGCGAGACGGGCGGGACAATCCTCGGCCGCGCGCCATGGCTGCACCCGTGCCAATGCAGGGATGAGTGCTTGCGTGAGCCGATCGAGTTGCGGCCGTGTGCTTGCGGCCAAATCGGGTGCGGCACCGGCCGGCGGCGCTGAGATGCGCCACTTCGCGAATAGCGCCGTTTGCACTTCTTTGCTGGCGTCGATTTGATCTTGGAAGAATGCGCGAGCGAAGGCCGGGTCGACGTTGGCCGCTTGCGCGCGCTTTTCCACATCGGCGAGCAAAGCCGATTCGCGCGGTGCATCGGTAATGGAGCGATGGTTTGCCCATTTCCATTGCGCAACGGGAAGCGCGAGCGCGAGGCGCTCGGAAACGAGCGCGACGAGATTGGTCATTGCGGTTTCGTCGCCATCGGCGCGTGCGCCGACGCACGCTAGCGAAAGGACTAGCGAAAGTGCGACTGTCGAGAGCGCCTTTCGACGCGCGTTAGCCGTCATTCGACGCGGGCTCCGTGGCCCGCGATCGTCATTTCTGCTCGCACGACTTGCGCTGCTCGTCGAAAAACGCTCGCACGTGCTCAGGCAGTTCAGCCGCCAAAAACTCGACGCCTGCCGGATCTTGGTCCGGGGTGGCCACTTTTTCTGGGGGCGGGATTTTGGTGGGCTTGGCTTGCATGATCTGATCTCCTGGCACGTAACGATTATCCGACGCGCTTCCTGCGAAGCGCCAGCGCCGAATCTTTTTTTAACGCTTTGTTGCATTAACGGCACAGCGTCGTGCTCTTTGAAGAGAGGCGGGTGATTCTTTGATCAATATCAATCAACCCGCCAATGCCGTATCGGCTCGCGTCGAGTGAAAGCTTGTGGCGCTTTTCACCGAATGTCCGTGTTCGGACGCACGTGGATTCAGGGTTTTTATTGCATCGTGCGCTTCGCCTCGCCCATTCGATTACGCTCGCGGAGCCGGCACATGGACGGGGCGATCGTAATCGGCGTTTTTGCTGCGGACGTCGACATGTCCATGGATACGGGCTTGATGGCCGTCTTCGAACATGTAGTACGGGAACGGCCGAGCCGGTTCGGAGACGCGATCGAGTCGAGCGGCGAGCGCCGGGTCGAGTTCGAACTCGAGCGAGGCCAGCGAGTCGCGCAACTGCTCGGGCTTGGTCGCGCCGACGATAATGCTCGAGACCCCGCGCTTGCGATGCAGCCAGTTCAGTGCGACCTGCGCCATCGGGCGGCCCGCCTCGCGTGCGACGGCTTCGAGCTCGGCGACGATCCGGAAATTGCGCTCGGTCAGCTTGTCGAACCCCGGCGGCGGCTTAGCACCGGGGTTTTGCGCGGCCACCGTATCCAGCCGGCCGCTACCGGCAAACCCGCCTTGCGACGGTTTGTATTTGCCGGAGAGCACGCCCATCCCGAGCGGGCTCCAAGGCACAAGACTCATGCCGAGTTCCGCCGCCAAATCGGCGAACTCCAATTCGGCGTTGCGTTCGATCATCGAGTACTCGAGCTGCATGGCCGCGACGGGTTCGAAGCCGCGCCACTGCGCGAGCGTCTGGGCCCGCGCCGCAAACCAGGCGGGCGTATCCGATAAGCCGACGTACCGGATCTTGCCTGCGCGCACGGCATCGTCCATGGCGCGCATGACTTCGTCGACCGGCGTCATGCGATCCCAAGTGTGCAGGTAATACAGATCGATATAGTCGGTGTTCAAGCGCTTGAGCGAGCCTTCGAGCGCACGCAAGAAGTTCTTGCGGTGATTGCCGCCCGCATTGGGATTGCCCGTCTGCGCGTTGTAGCTATATTTAGTCGCGATAACGAGTTGGTCGCGCAGACCGCGCGCGGCGACGAATTTGCCGATATAGCGTTCGCTCGTGCCTTCTGTATAGAGATCGGCGGTGTCGATGAAATTGCCGCCTTCATCCACGTACAAGTCGAATAAGCGTTGCGCGGTGGCTTCGTTGGCACCCCAGCCCCATTCGTCGCCGAAGGTCATCGTGCCAAGGGAGATCGGCGAAACGCGCAGGCCCGAGCGGCCCAGCAGCGTGTAGCGGTTCATCGTCATGTTCATTGCTCCTTGCGTCGGTAAGAAGTGTCGATGAACGTATCGTGCGCTTTTTGATCTTGTGGAAAAATAGCCGTCTACTGCATGCATTGTGAAGTACAGCTTAATAAACCGGTACGGGAGACGGTCAATGGATCCGGCGCAACTGCCCGCGCTTGTCGCCTTCGCGAGCGTGGCTCGCCATGGAAGCTTTTCACGCGCGGCGGCGGAAGCGGGGGTGTCGGCCTCGGCGCTGTCCCAATCGATTCGGGCGCTCGAAGCGCAACTGAACGTTCGGTTATTCAACCGGACGACCCGTCGCGTTGCGTTGACCGAGGCGGGCGGACAATTTCTCGATCGGGTTCGTCCCGCGCTGTCGATGCTGGAGGCCGCGTACGAGGCGCTCGACGAGACACGGGGAGAGCCGACCGGCGTGTTGCGTATCAACCTTCCACGCGTCGCCAGCGATTTGCTCGTCATGCCGCACCTCGCGGAGTTCGCGCGCCGGTATCCGCGCGTGGCGGTGGAGTTGGCGTTGGACGAAGGGCTGACCGATCTCATCGGAGCGGGCTTCGATGCCGGCATTCGCCTGGGCGAGCGGCTCGCGCGCGATATGGTGGCCGTGCCGCTATCGGGGCCCTTGCGCATCGCGGTGGCTGGTTCGCCGGCCTACTTCACGCGCTATCCGAAGCCCGTCACGCCCGACGATTTGGCGCAGCACAATTGCTTGCGTTATCGGTTCTCGACGAGCGGCGGGATTTATCGATGGGAATTCGCCGAGCCCGGCAAAGGACGCTCGCGGCGAACGTTCGAGGTGCAAACGAGCGGGTCGTTCGTGACGAATGATTTACGTACGATGGTCAATGCGGCGGAGCAGGGTGTCGGGCTCCTCCATGTCATCGACGATTTCGTCCGCCCGCAACTGGCCGATGGCCGGCTCGTTCGAGTACTCGACGATTGGGCGCTGACGTTCGACGGGTTCTCGCTCTATATGCCGAGCCGGACGCAGATGCCGTTGAAGCTGCGCGTGTTCATCGACTTTCTGAGGGAAAGGTGCGGACGGGGCGGTGATGGGCTCGAGGCTCGGTGAGATGGTCGCCAAGAGCCAGCGCTACCTCGACTATGAGGCTTCCGACCGCGCTTTGGCCGCGATGCCGAAGGAGTATCCGCCGAGCTGTCTGATTCCCGTCCATTTCCATGGCCGCGCGCAGATAGTCTTTGCCGTCGCGGGCGTGATGGAGATCACTGCGGGGAGACAGTCGTGGGTCATTCCCCCGCAGCGTGCGCTCTGGGTCCCGGCAGGCGTGGCGCACGCGATGCGTGCGCACGGCGCGGTGTCGCTTCGCACGCTCTATGTACGCCAAGACGCAGTGCCTCAAGGCGCGCCTCAAAATTGCCGAGCGGTGCAAGTCTCGCCGCTGCTGCGCGAGTTGCTCGTCCGGGCGGCCAACATGCGAATGGACTATGACGAGCAGGGTCATGAGGGGCGGATTATGCGGCTCATCCTCGACGAATTGCGGTGGCATAGCCAGCCGCCTTTGTTGCTGACGATGCCGATCAGCGCTCGGCTCGTGGCGATCTGCGAGGCGTTGCGCGGAGATGCGGCAGATCCCCGGACGCTGAACGAATGGGCCCGCGAGCTCGGCTGTACGACCCGAACGATCGCCCGGGATTTTCAGGCGGAAACGGGTGCCAGCTTTCTCAACTGGCGCCATCAAGCGCGACTGCTCGCGGCGTTGCGCCTGTTGCACGAGGGAGAGTCCGTCCTCTCGGCCGGGCAGGTCGTCGGCTACGAGACCGCGAGCGCCTTCACCGCTATGTTCAAGCGCTTGATGGGCTGCACGCCCAGTCAGTACCTAGGCGATACGCGAATGTCCGAAACGGCATAGGCCGTTTCTAAAACGAAGGGATGCCTACTTCGCGGGCTCGATACGATCGTTCGCTTCAGCTCTTGATCGGAATCCTGGGGATATGAGCAGCGAAGCGTCTTACTCGAGCAAAGCGACCGGCACGCGCTATGTCGGCCTAATCATCGTTTCGACTTTTTTACAGGGTTCGTCGTTTGTCGCGAGCCAGATCGTATTGCGCGATATGGCGCCGCTTTGGCTCGCTTCGGTTCGATTTCTTGTCGCATCGGTCGCGATGATTCCGCTGTTTTGGCTCGTGAAGCGGCAGCGATTCCCGAGTATGCCGAAGGGCGTGCAATGGCTGCATGTCGTTGTCATCGGTGCGCTGCAAACAGCGGGCGTCATGGCGCTGCTCAATTTCGGACTCCGCGAGACGACCGCGGCCCGCGCCGCGCTGCTGATGGCAAGCAATCCGCTCGTTGTCGCGGTCCTATCCACGGTTGTGCTCGGCGAGGCGCTGTCGCGAAGAGCTGCCTTCGGTTTGCTGATCGCATTCGCCGGGGTGCTCGCAAGTATCGGCGGCGATGCTTTGACGAAAAGTGGGGGCGTAGGGCGAGGTGAACTATTGGTCGCGTGCGCATCGCTATGCTGGGCGTCCAGCACGACCGTGGCCAAACGCATTGGCGCCACGCTCGGGGCATTCGAGTTGACGTTTTGGCAGATGCTGACGGGCTCGTTCCTTCTCATCGCCATTGCCTATGTGAGTGGGCAAACATTCCGGCTGCCGCAGAGCCAAGTTGTATGGGATGCGCTGTTGTGGCTATCGATTCCGGCCTCGATGGGCGCGATGGGCACATGGTTCGGTGCGCTCGCGCTGGGCGGTGCCGTTCGCACGAGTGGCTTTCTATTTCTGTGTCCGGTTTTTTCCGCCGCGATCGCGTTTCTCGTCAACGGCGAAACAGTCTCCGGACATGAGATCGCTGGAGCTGGCTTGGTCGGGGTGGGGCTGTTGTTGCTCGCCGGGCGGCGGGCAACGATGAATGCGTGAGGCCGACTCGTTATGTCACCTCGGATGATGTTTTGCTGGTTCGCAGGCAATGAATCTCCCCGCGACTGCCAGGCAAGCCCGACGCTGTTCTAAGACTGGTCCAGCGCGACTTGTCGATATTCGGAAAGCCCAATATACTGGCCAAGTTGCAGGCAAGCGCGGAGCCAGTAGAGGTCGTCGCAAGACGGCAGCCCGAAAGGGTGGGATCCTCGAATCCGGGGCCTGCAACAGTACTTTCCTCAGTTAGCAACTACCGCTAGCACTCGGCGCTTCTCTTCCGCGTCGGCACACCAGAATTTCATCCCGTACCCGTCCGCATTCCCTCGATTTCGATAGATGTTGCGTGCCAACAGGCGTAGATAGCCGTCTTCGGTTTCGCCGTAGACAGAGCGGTGTACTGAATAGAATGCGCCGGTTGCGACTGCGTCGGCGATTTGCAGTCCGGCGAGCTGTTCGTGAGCCACCGCGCTAACAGCATCGGGTTCGACACTGTCCCAATGAATACGCACTTCAGCCGAGTTTCGCAGGCGTCGCAAATACTCGCGAAGATCAGCATAGGACATTGCCGACCGATTGGAGAAGATCAACTCCGCGCGGCCGTCGCCACCGTCGACTGGGCGATAATAATCCCGACACAGCCAACTTACGCGCTCAAGCAGTAGTCGTGTCGCGTACCGGTAGAGCGAAAATTTCTCCAGCTGGAACTTTTCGGGATCGGTGATTGACGGCTTGTGTACGAGTACGTGGATATGCCGGAGCGGCGACTCACCAATCCGCCGAACGAATGGCACTCGCTGCTCGTGTTTGAGATTGCGGAAGTGCAGCGCGTGCTTGCGGTCTTTGTTGAGCAGCGCGCGGACTTCTTTCGCAAGGTGAACGAGGTGCAGGTCTCGTTCCTTTCTGATCACTACGGCGGAAAGCACGAACCATCTTGAGCTTCCTTGCTCATTGGGCAGAAATTTAAATCCCTCGTCCCCAGACTCGTCGATATAGACACAAAAACTGCTCGGCATTAGTGCAATCGCCAAAAAGGACGGCTTATACGAAGCGTTGCGCAGGCGTCCGTCGCCCAAAGCAAGTGCGCCGCCTTGTGTGCTCACATATTGTTGAGCCCCGTACGTGGTCCTCGCTCACTGCCTACTGCGTCGAACAGCGCAGTACGACCCGACCCAGAGGGGCGCAAGACGCGCAGGCGACAACACGCCGATGCGGTGAGTGCCTGCCTATTGCATATCCGGACGCCAATCCAGGTGTCCGCTGTCTTGAATACGCCGCAATCATAGTGACGCGGTAGTGATGAATCAAGCGACGGTCTGCGTCTTCGGACTGTTTTACCTAGATTCCCTAAATGGGTTTTGAGAGTGCGTGCTGGCCGCGATTGCGGGGCCTGTCTCGGAACACGGCAACAGTCGTCGCGTGGCCGTGTCCTCGGCGTTCGTCGTTGGCGACGAACTGGTCGCCCAACTTATTGAGGACGTTCTTCACTCGTCGAAACTCGTTACGCCAGATTTGCGCCAAATGAAAAAGGCCCAGCTTTGCGGGCTGGGCCTTTCACAGGAATTCCTGGTGCCGGAAAGAGGAATCGAACCCCCGACCTTCGCATTACGAATGCGCTGCTCTACCGTCTGAGCTATTCCGGCATCAACATCAGAGAAACGCGATTATAGCGACAGTTTTTGGAGGTGCGCAAGCCCCTTCGATCATTTTTTTTCTTCGTGGTGATAGCGCGTCACGCGATCGACCTCGTTCTTCGAACCGAGGAACACCGCCACGCGCTCGTGCAAGCTCTTCGGCTGGATGTCGAGAATGCGCTCGACGCCGTTCGTGGCCGCGCCGCCCGCCTGTTCGACGATGAACGCCATCGGGTTCGCTTCGTACATGAGCCGCAGCTTGCCCGGCTTATCGGGCGTGCGCTTGTCGGCCGGATACATGAAGATGCCGCCGCGATTCAAGATGCGATGGACGTCCGCGACCATCGACGCGATCCAACGCGTATTGAAGTCGGTTTGACGCTCGCCCGTCTTGCCCGCGATCAATTCGCCCACATAGCGCTGCACGGGCTCGTACCAGTGACGCGCGTTCGACCCGTTGATCGCGTATTCGCGCGTATCCGCGGGAATCTGGATGTTGTTGTGCGTGAGGACCCACGAACCCAGTTCGCGGTCGAGCGTGAAGCAGTTCACGCCGTTGCCCGTCGTCAGCACGAGCACCGTTTGCGGACCATAGACCGCGTAGCCGGCCGCCACCTGCTGCCGGCCCGGTTGCAGGAACGACTCCTCGGTCGCTTCCTGTCCGTCCGGGCAGCGCAGTACCGAAAAGATCGTGCCGATCGACACGTTGACGTCGATGTTCGAGGAACCGTCGAGCGGATCGAACACGAGCAAGTATTCGCCGCGCGGATAGTTCGACGGAATCGGGAACAGCGTTTCCATTTCTTCCGACGCCATCGCCGCCAGATTGCCGCCCCATTCGTTGGCGTCGAGCAGAATTTCGTTCGATAGGACGTCGAGCTTCTTCTGTACTTCGCCCTGGACGTTTTCGGTACCCGCCGTGCCGAGCGCTTCGCCGAGCGCGCCCTTGCTCACGTGGTAGCTGATGAGCTTGCAAGCGCGCGCGACGACTTCGATCAGCAGGCGCAAATCGGCCGGCAGATTGTTCGTCTCTCGCTGCTGCTCGATCAAGTATTTGGTCAGGGTAGTGCGACGTTGCAAGGACATTGCGATGCTCCGAAAGGCATGGGAATCCGACAATTTTACCCGCGGGCCGTGACGAGGCTTCGCGTTTTTGTAAGCGTCCGTACGATCGGCGCCTTTTCGGCGGCCCTTGCAGCAAACTCCATGCGCAAAAACGAAGAACGGCGCCTAAGCGCCGTTCTCATCGTCTATCGCGGCCCCGCATACGGTGCTTCGCGGGGCCCTCGCTTATGCCAAGGCCTTTTCGACGATCTCGCGCACGTCACGCGACTTGACCTGCGTCGCGACGCGCTCGAGCGCCTCACGCATACGGTCGCGTAGCGCCGGCGTATAGCGGCGCCACATTTCGAGCGAGCGGGCGAGCCGAGCCGCTACCTGCGGATTCAGCGCATCGAGCGCCACGACCTGCTCTGCCCAGAAGGCGTAGCCGGAACCGTCGGCGGCATGGAACTGCGCCGGATTCGCCGCGCAGAAGCTGAAGATTAGCGAGCGAGCGCGGTTCGGATTGCGCAGCGTGAACGCCGAGTGCGACATCAGCTTGCGCACGATGTCGATGACGGGGCGCCCGGCGGTGCCGCGTTGCGTCGCTTGCAGCGCGAACCACTTGTCGATGACGAGCGGCTCTTGCTCGAAACGGCGGTAGAAGTCGTCGAGCGCGCTCTGCGCTACGCCGGCGCCTGCCGTAACCGATGCCGCGAGTAGCACGGCGAGGGCGGCCGCGCGATCGGTCATGTTGTTGGCTTCGCCGTATTGCGCGTTCGCCAGACGAATCGCGTCGGCCGGATCGTCGAGTTCGGCCAGATAAGCGAGCGCCAGGTTCTTCAGCGCGCGATGGCCGGCTGCCTGCGGAGTCGGCTCGTATGCGCCGGGCGTCGTATGGCGCTCGTAGATCGCGAGCCATTCGTTCTTGAGCGCGGTCGCGAGCCGTTTGCGGGCGAATTGGCGGGCGGCGTGCACGGCGGCCGGATCGGCTTGCGTCATCTGTTCGGCCAAATACGCTTCCGACGGCAACATCAACGCCAGTTCGCGGAATGCCGGCGAGAGACTTTCGTCGGTCAGCACGCGGCTGAACGCGGCAACGGTCGCATCGTCGAGCGCGAGCGGCTCGCCCGCTTGCACGCGACCGGCCAATGCCAGCAACTCGCGCGTAGCGAGCCGTTGTCCCGCTTCCCAGCGGTTGAACGGGTCGCTGTCGTGCGCGAGCAGGAACGCGAGCTCGTCGTTCGTATAGTCGTATTCGACGATGACGGGCGCCGAGAAGTTACGCAGCAGCGAGGGCAGCGGTTGCTCTTTCACGTCGACGAACGTGAAGGTTTGCTCTTGCTCCGTCAGCTCGATCACGCGCGTCGTGCCCTTCGCCTGCGGCTCGCCTTCGAGGCGCAGTGCGATATCCCGGCCTGCTCGGTCGATCAGCCCGATGGCGAACGGGATCAAGAGCGGACCCTTTTGCGTTTCGCGCGCGGCAGGCGCCGCCTCGCCGTAGCCTTGCGTGAGGGTCACGCTATAGCGCGCTGACGCCGCATCGTAAGACGTGCGCACCGATACGCGCGGCGTGCCGGCCTGGCTATACCAACGCTCGAACTGCGCCAAGTCGCGCCCGTTCGCGTCCGCCATCGCGTTGCGGAAATCGTCGCACGTGACCGCTTGTCCGTCATGGCGCTTGAAATACAAGTCCATGCCCTTGCGGAATCCGTCGCGGCCGAACAGCGTCTGGTACATCCGCACGACTTCCGCGCCTTTTTCGTAGACGGTGAGCGTATAGAAGTTGTTGATTTCGACGTAGCTCTCGGGCCGCACGGGGTGCGCCATCGGACCGGCATCTTCGGCGAATTGCATTTGGCGCAGCACGCGCACGTCTTCGATGCGTTTGACCGCGCGAGCCGCCTCGTCGGTTGCGCCACCTTGCATGTCGGCCGAGAACTCTTGATCGCGAAATACCGTCAGCCCTTCCTTCAGGCTCAACTGGAACCAATCGCGGCATGTGACGCGGTTACCCGTCCAGTTGTGGAAGTATTCGTGGCCGACGACGGCCTCGATGTTGCCGAAATCGGTATCGGTCGCCGTCTCTTGATTGGCCAGCACATACTTCGTGTTGAAGATGTTGAGGCCTTTGTTTTCCATCGCGCCCATGTTGAAGTCGCTGACGGCGACGATCATGAAGCGGTCCAAATCGAGTTCGAGGCCGAAACGCTCCTCGTCCCAGCGGATCGAGTTGACGAGCGAATCCATCGCATGCCGCGTCTTGTCGAGGTCGTGCGGCTCGACCCACACTTGCAGCAGTTTTTCCTTGCCGGATCCCGTACGGATGCGCTCCTCGATGGCGACGAGCTTGCCCGCGACGAGCGCGAACAGATAGCTCGGCTTCTTGAACGGGTCTTCCCATTTCGCGAAGTGGCGGCCATCGGGCAAGTCGCCTTCCTCGATCAGATTGCCGTTCGAGAGCAATACCGGGTACGCCGTCTTATCGGCGCGCAGCGTCACCGTGAAGGTGGCCATCACATCCGGACGATCGAGGAAGTATGTGATGCGGCGAAAGCCTTCGGCTTCGCACTGCGTGAAGAAGTTGCCGCTCGATACGTAAAGGCCCGAGAGCGTCGTATTCGCGCCCGGGTTGCACGCGCTCTCGATGGTGAGGGTGAAGGCATCCGGCGCGTCCGCGATCGTCAAGCCATGTTCGTGCGCGCGCACGGCATCGGCCGGGAGCGCCTTGCCGTCGATCGCCGCGCTGACGAATTCGAGCGCTTCGCCCATCAGTTCGAGCGGCGCCGGCCCGGCATCGGCGTTGCGGCGCAGTCGCATCGTGTTCTTGACGATCGTGCGCTCGGGCACGAGGTCGAATTCGAGCGAGACGGATTCGATGAGGAAAGCGGGCGCTGCGTACTCGGCCCGGCGGATCACAGCGGGATTAACGGTATCGGACATGGCGGATGGATGAAAGAAACCGGTTTCGGCTCGCGTGCCCCGGTAAGGGCTCGACGCGAGGGTAGTCGTACATTGTACAAAGGCGCGGGCAACTATGCCGAAACGATGGCGTGCTTTGGAAGCGAAGCTCGGTCGGCGGTATCATCGGCCATGCGCGCCAACGAGCGCGGGGGTTGACGAGATAGGCGAGGACAAGAATATGAAGTGGGAGCGAGTGTGGCGAGCGGTCGTGCCGGGGATCGCGGCGGCGACTTTATTGCTGTCGGGCTGCACGACTTACGTGTCGAGCCAAGTGACGGCGTTCTCCAATTGGAGCGGTAGCGATGCGACTCGCACGTATGCGTTCGCGCGTACGAGCGAGCAGCAAAACAGTATCGAGCAAGCAACTTACGAACAACTCGTCGCGAACGAATTGGAGCCGTACGCATTTCGGCAGGTACCGAGTGCGCAGGCTCACTATCTCGTCGGTCTAACCTATTCGATCCACGGCGATACGCTCACCGTGACTCAGCCCGTCCTCTACGGAAATCCGTGGGCCGGTCCGTATTGGCGGTCGATGGGGCCGTGGAGGCCGTTCGGGCCTTTCCCGCCCGATTACGTGACGCAAACCTACCCCGTGTTCACGCATACGCTCGGTATTCGTATTACCGAGCGCTCGTCGGGCAAGGAGGTCTACAACGTGACGGCGCGCAATACCGACGAAGAGTCGTCGCTCGTGCGCGCGATGCCGTATCTCGTGCGTAGCGCACTTGCCGACTTCCCGCTCGGCAACGGCACGGTGCGCACCGTGCGCGTACGCTACGACAAACATGCCGCCGGGCTCACGAACGAGGTGCCCGTGGCGCAGCCGGCGGCGGGCGCGCCCGTAGGCGCATCGGGTGCGAATGCACCGGCCCGGTAGTTTCTTTCTCCGATCGCTTTCTCTATATAGAGGGCGCTGCGCAAGCACGGTGCTCCGTAGAGCGGCACCGTGCTCGCAACTGGGCGAGCTGAGCCAGCCTCGCCGATTCGCTTAGCGCAGCTTAGCCGCCCGCGCGCACGAACGCCAACGCGCCCAGAACGATGAACAAAACGGCAGCGACGGCGTGGACGGCTTTGGTCGGCAGCTTGTGGGCGAAGCGTTCCCCGAGCAAGATGGCCGGTACGTTCGCGAGCATCATGCCGAGCGTGGTGCCGGCGACGACGCCGAAAAAGTCATGAAACCGTGCGGCGAGGGCGACCGTGGCGATCTGAGTCTTATCGCCCATCTCGGCCAGAAAGAACGTGACGATGGTCGTGCCGAACACGCCGAGATGGCTGCGTCCTACCTGGGTTTCGCTGGGATCGAGTTTGTCCGGGATGAGCACCCACAACCCCATGACCACGAACGATACGCCGAGTGCCCAGCGCATGATGCCCGGCGTGATGAGCGCTCCGAGCCAAGCGCCGATCGCACCTGCGCACGCGTGATTGACGAGCGTCGCGGCAAGCACCCCGAGCATGATCGGCACGGGTTTGCGATAGCGCGCGGCTAGGACGAGTGACAGAAGTTGAGTCTTATCGCCGATTTCGGCAAGCGCAACGGCTCCCGTCGAGATCAGAAAGGCTTGTTCCACGTGATGGTCTTCCTCGGGCCGAGATATGAGCGAGCGACGATCCAACGCACGGCCGGGCCCTGAAAGCGGCAGCGCGAGGATCATCGGTCTCGCCAGGCCCAAAGGCTGCGCCCGCCATGGCCCCTAAGCGAGCCAAGTATGTTGACGGACGCCCCCGCCAGACATGCGTGCTGCGAAAGCGAACCCGGCGGGCGGATTGCATGCGGTCGTCGATATTCGGCGACCGCGACGGCAGACGATGCGGCGGGGCGGCTACTCCCCAATGAGGGGCGGATTCTAGCACAAGGCGGATGCGATGAAAGCGCGGATCGGCCCCACGACGCGTTCGTTCCTGCTGAAAGGTTGGCGCGTCGTGCGTTTGCCGGCGTTTGACCGGATGGCGAGGAAAAGCAAACGTCGCAAGAATGCTACGCCTAGGCGCAATGCTGTTTTTGGTATGGAATTTTCAGTAATATCACGCACGGCGGTTTCCGGGACGTCTGAAATACAAACGAAAAATAACTGAAAGGTCTTTGCTAAGTGCAGAGACTGAATCGTTATGCCCGGGTAACGACAACAAGAACATTGACCAACTCGGGGTGTGGTACGCGGGGGCGCCGTAGGGGCTTTCGACGTTCGCATCTTCGCACCGGGCAACCGGTGATCTTGATTCGAAGACGAAGAACGAAATGCTCGATTTGCGCTGGACCATTCCAGTTGCACGGTGGTCTTGCTTGGCGGCCGGTGCAACAGTCGCCCCCGATGTTAAATTCATCGACCCGCTCGTGCGGCGTCGGCTCAGTTCGCTTTCCAAGATGGCATTGCAGGTCGCGCACGATTGCGTGTCCGACTTGGAATCGGTACGTCTCGTCTTTGCTTCGCGTCACGGCGAATTGCGCCGTACGACGAGCATGCTTGACGACATCGTTGGAAATCAGCCTGTTTCTCCCACCGCTTTCAGCTTGTCCGTCCTCAATGCGATGACGGGCGTGTACGGCATCGCCCGAGGCGATCGCTCGCCCGCCACTGCGATCTCGGCCGGTGCCGAAACGCTCGGCTATGCGCTGCTCGAGGCGCACGCGCAATTCAGCGCGGACCCTAGCACGCCGGTGCTCGTGGTCTATGCCGACGAACCCGCCGATGCGCGCTATGGCGAGATCGATCATGAGATGCCGTCCGGCGCGCTTGCCATCTTGCTCGATCGGGATGCGCCCGCCGAGCTCGAATGCGCGGCCGGTCCCGCGCTGGACGCCCAGGGCGCCCCGGCGTTTGCAACGCAAGGCGAGGCGCTAATGCATGGGTTGGGGGCGCGCGCCGCCACGGTTTGGCAAGGACTCGGCCGTCGCTGGCACTGGTCGCTGCGTTCGTGTGGTGCCCAATGAGTCCGGCGGCGATGGTACGTATCGGCCGGACGTGGCGTCTCGTAGCCACCGGTGCCGCGTTCACCGCCTTCGGCATTTGCGGCGTCTTATTTTCCGTAGTCGTGTTTCCGTTCGCCTGGCTGTGGCCGCATCGCGCGTCGCGTCAACGCGTCGTCGCCTCGGTCATTCACCACTTCTTTCGCGCGCTCGTCTTCCTGCTGCAAGTCATCGGCGTCATGAGGCTCGACGCGAGCGGGGTGCAGGCGATTCGCGTTCGCGGGCCGTCGATCATCGTGGCGAACCATCCGACGTACCTCGACGTAATGGTTCTGCTCGCGCTCATTCCGCGCGCCTGCTGCGTCGTCAAGAACGTGCATTGGGGCAACCCGTGTTTTTGGGGTATCGTGCGCGCCGCTCAATACGTGAGCAACGCCGATCCGTCCGAGTTGGTGGAGGCGGGGGCACGCCAGCTATCGGCCGGCTACACGATGATCATTTTTCCGGAGGGGACGCGCAGTCCCGGCGGCGATCGCCTGCATCCGTTCTCGCGCGGCTTCGCGCATATGGCCCTGCGCTCGGGCGTGGCCATTCGACCGGTGCTCATCGACTGCGATCCGCCCGCTTTCACGAAGCGAATGCGCTGGTATCACGTGCCGTCACGGCCTTTTCATATGCGCGTCGCCGCACTGGAGCCGCTCGCGCTCGAGCGCTTCGCCGCGCCGGATACGCCGCATGCCGCCGCCGCGCGCGTCGTCGCCCAAGCAGTTCAAGTACACATCACCGAGCATTTGTTTGAGTATGGATTCTTTAAAACTAGAAATTAAGCAGTTGTTGATCGAGGCGCTCGATCTCGAAGATTTGCGCCCCGAGGATATCGACGACGACGCGCCGCTGTTCGATGCGGACGGGGTCGGCCTCGATTCGATCGACGCGCTCGAAATCGGCATCGTACTGCGCAAACACTATGCGTTGACGATTGCCGCAAACGACGAGCGCACGCGTGAACATTTCCGTTCCATCAATACGCTCGCGGCGCTTGTGCAAAGCCAGCGAGTAACGGCGCAGGCCGATAGCGACACCGCAACGCAAGGGGAGTAGACCGTGACCGATATCGAAATTCTCGAGCGCATTCGCGCCATCTTCAGCGAAAATTTCGCGATCGAGCCGGAGCGCGTAACGCCCGACGCGCATCTGTTCGAAGACCTCGACCTCGACAGCATCGACGCCGTCGATCTCGCGATCAAGCTTCAGGAAATGACGGGACGCCGCATCAAACCCGAAGAGTTCAAAACGGTGCGCACGGTCGGCGACGTGATCGCTGCCGTCGAAGCGTTGTTGGCGGCTTAGCCCGATGCAGTCGGCCGCGGCGCGGGAGGCCCACGAGAAGCCCTGTCGGCGCCTGCGCACGGTGGCGAGCGTGGCTTTGAAGATCGCCTATCCCGTCGTCATTCTCGCGTTCTTGCGTATCGGCTCGCCGCGCTTCATCGGCGTGGCGTTGCTCTCGCTGCTCTGGCTGCAACGTTGGCTCGGCGCCGGCAGCATCGGCGCGCTGCTCGCCCGGTTCACGCGCTTGGAGTGGGCGGCAGCGCTTGCGATGACCGGCTTGTCGGCGACGATTGCCATCACCGACAGCGAGTCGCTGCTGCGCGCGTATCCGATCGTCGTCAACGTCTCGATGCTCGTCGCATTCGGCGCCACGCTGTTTGGCGGCGGTCCGTCGATGATCGAGAAGTTCGCGCGCGTGCGCCGGCCCGAGCTCGATGCGGATGCCGTGCGCTATACGCGCTGCGTCACGCAGGTTTGGTGCGCCTTTTTCGCGATCAACGGCGCGGTGTCGGCGGCCTGCGCGCTCTGGGGTTCGCGTGCGCAGTGGGCGCTTTACAACGGTGTTATCACTTATCTATTGATCGGCGTGTTGATCGCAGGGGAAATTGCTTGGCGTCATGCGTTCGTTTTGCGGGAGAAAACGCGTTGAACGCATCGTTCGTTGCATTGCACGAGTTGCCATGGGCTCCGCGCGAGGACGGCACGGCAGTGTGTCTCGACCACACTTCGACGCTCGATTTCGGCGCATTCAAGACGCGCGTGGCGGCCTATGTGAGTTGGCTCGAGCTACAAATGGGCCAGCGCGTCGCGATTTGTCTCGACGATCCGTTCGAGTTCGTCTGCGCCTTGTTCGCCTCGCTCGCGTGCGGCAAGGAGCCGATCATTCCATCGACGTCGACGCCCGCGTACTTGGCGATGCTGGGGCCGTGCTACGACGTATTGCTGACCGCGGCCGAGTTGCCGGTGGTCGATGCGTGTGTCGGAGCGGCGATGCACGGCCGCCGCATCGACCCGAATGCGCCGCTCACGCTTTACACCTCGGGCAGCAGTGGGGTGCCCAAGGCCGTGAGCAAGACGCTCGCGCAGTTCGATGCCGAAGTGCGCACGCTCGAGACGCAGTGGGGCGCCATGCTTGGGCAGGCGCCCATGCTCGCCAGCGTGCCCCATCGGCACATTTACGGTCTGCTGTTTCGCGTGTTTTGGCCGCTCGCGGCGGGACGCGCGTTCGACCGCGCAAGTTGCGCCGAGCCGCTGCAATTGCAGGCGCGTCTCGAGCGTGTCGGCCGCGCGGCCGTGGTGTCGAGTCCTTCGCACCTCGATCGCTGGTTGGCGTTGCCGGGTTTCGATGCGCTTTCCCCCGCGCCGTGTGTGTACTTTTCGTCGGGCGGGCCCCTCGGCGAAGAAACGGCGAACGCCTATGCGAGTCAGTTCGGCGCGGCGCCCGTCGAGATTTTCGGCAGTACCGAAACGGGCGGAATCGCTTGGCGCCGGCGTGACGTGTCGGATGCTTGGCAGGCAGTGCCCGGCGCCGAACTCAAATGCGATGCCGACGGGGCTTTGGTTGTGCGCTCGCCGCATCTCGGGCATGACGGTTGGCATCGAACGGACGACGCCGTTTCGTTCGACGAAGACGGCCGTTTTCGGTTGAAGGGGCGCCTCGATCGCGTCGTCAAACTCGACGGCAAGCGCGTGTCGCTGCCTGAGATCGAGACGCATCTCGCTCGTCATCCCTATGTGACGCAAGCCGCCGCGGTGGTCCTGCCGGGCGCGGCGCGCGAGCGGCTTGGTGTATTAGTTGCGCTGACCTCCGAGGGCGGCGCGGCGTTGCTCGAAGGCGGGCGTGTCGCTTTGGCGAAGACGCTGCGGGCGCACTTGGCCGATTATGTCGATGCCGTGGTGTTGCCGCGGCGCTGGCGCTTTTGCGCGGCGCTGCCGTTCGACGGGCGAGGCAAATTGCCGGCCGCAGCCGTCGCGGCTGCGTTCGATGCGCGCGCACAAGGTATGGAAGTGCTCGCGCAGTGCGCGCACGAAGGGGTGCTGCATTACGAGTTGCGCGTGCCGGCGACGCTCGTTCACTTCACCGGACACTTCCCGGGTTTGCCGATCTTGCCAGGCGTCGTGCAGATCGATTGGGCCGTGCAATTGGGCGCCGAACATTGGCCCCAGGTGCGTTCGATGCAGGCCGTGGAGCGACTGAAGTTCATGGCCCCGGTACCGCCCGGCGCGATTTTGCATCTGACGCTCTCGCATGACGAGGTGCGCCGCAAAATGCGCTTCGCGTTTCGTCTAGGTCAGCGCGACAGCGCGTCGGGCGTCATCGCCTACCAGGGGGCGGCATGACCCTGCGGGCTGCGATCGTCATCCCGATCTATAACCACAAGGACGAGATCGGCGGCACGCTCGAGCGGCTCTTGCCGTACGCGTTGCCGATTTTCGTCGTCGACGACGGCAGCAACGAAGCGACGCAAGCGGTCCTCGCCGAGCTGGCTCGACGCTTCGCGCCGCAAGTGTCGCTATTGCGCTTGCCCGTCAATGGCGGCAAGGGCGCCGCGGTGATGGCGGGGTTGCTTGCGGCGCGCAAGGCGGGCTTCACGCATGCGTTGCAGATCGATGCGGACGGTCAGCACGATGCAGCCGACGTGCCTCGATTCCTCGATGCGGCGCGCGCCGCACCCGATGCGGTCGTGCTCGGGCGGCCCGTCTATGACGAGAGCGTGCCGAAAGCGCGGTTGTACGGCCGCTATTTGACGCATGTCTGGGTGTGGATCGAAACGCTATCGTTCGCGATTCCCGATTCGATGTGCGGCTTTCGTCTGTATCCGCTCGATGCGGCGTGCGCGCTCATCGAAACGGTGAAGCTGCCCACCCGCATGGATTTCGATATCGAAATCCTCGTGCGCTTGTCGTGGCGCGCGTTGCGCTTCGTCACGATCCCCACGCGCGTGACCTATGCGGCCGGCGGCCTATCGCACTTCGATGTCGTGCGCGATAACGTGCGCATCAGCGGCAGTCACGTCCGCCTCGTCGCGGGAATGCTCGCGCGTTTGCCGCTGCTGCTCGCGCGCAAAATGTTGCCGCGCTCAAGCCGGCGCACAGCCGACTCGGGCGTGCAGCCCGGCTGGTGGCGTATCGCCGAGCGCGGCAGCCGCACCGGCATGCGCTTGCTCGCGCTTAGTTGCCGGGTGCTCGGTATGCGCGTCACGCGGCTTTGGCTCCATCCCATCGTCGCCTATTTCGTGCTGACGGGGCGCGCGGCACGCGCCGAATCGCGGCGTTATTTCGAGCATCTGCAAGAAAGCGCGCCCGAGCGCACGACCCCGCGGCCCGGTTGGCGCTCGGCTTATCGGCAGATGTTCGCCTTCGCCGAAGCGGGCCTCGATAAGCTCGCGGCCTGGACCGGACGCTTGCAGCATGCGGGTATCGAGTTCGACGATCCTTCGGCGTTCGAAGCGCTGGTTGCGAGCGGGAAGGGCGCGCTCGTCATCGGCGCGCATCTCGGCAACCTTGAGATGACGCGCGCGCTGGCGGTCCGCGGCTCGCGCGCCAAGGTGACAGCCGTCGTCTACACGGAGCACGCGCGCCGCTTCAATAGCGTGCTCGCGGGCGCTCATCGCGATTTCGCGAGCCGGATGGTCGAAGTCGCCGACTTCGGTCCCGAAACGGCGATGATGATGCAAGAGCGCATCGATGCGGGCGAGTTGCTCGTCATCGTCGGCGATCGCGTGCCGGCCCATGAATCGGGTCGCGTCGTGCAAGCGCCGTTCCTCGGTGCCAGCGCGCCGTTCGCCCAAGGGCCGTACGTGCTCGCGCATGCGCTCGGCTGTCCCGTCTATTTGTTCTTTTGCTTGAAGGAAGCGGGCAGCCATCGGCTTTATTTCGAACCGTTCGCCGAGCGTATCGCGTTGCCGCGGCGCGAGCGGGCGGCCCATCTAGCGGCGCACGCTCGCCGCTATGCGGAGCGCCTCGAATACTACTGCCGCAAGGCCCCGTTCCAATGGTTCAATTTTTTCGATTTCTGGGCGCGCCAGAGTGGAGAAGGCAATGGCCGAAGATGATTTGACTGCGCGTCGGACCGCGCCAGAAGTACGAGGGGCTTGCAAAGCCGTGCAGATCGGCGGGCGCAAGCTCACGATCGAGGACGTGGCGGCGATCGCCGCGGGTCAAGCCGGCGTCGCACTCAACGGCGACAGCGCGTGGCGCGCGCACATCGAGCGCGGCGCCGCGTTCTTGCGTGCGCGGCTCGATGCGGGCGCAACGGTCTACGGCGTCAATACCGGGTATGGCGATGCGTGCGTCGTGAGCGTGCCGCCCGAACTCGTCGAAGCGCTACCGTTGCAGTTGACGCGCTACCACGGCTGCGGCATGGGACGTCTGCTCGATCCCGCGGAGACGCGCGCCGTCGTGGCCGCGCGGCTCAACTCGCTCGCCTACGGTTATTCGGGCGTGCGCATGGTATTGCTCGAACGGCTCGCCGATCTGATCAACTTCGATGTCTTGCCGCGCATTCCGGCCGAAGGGTCGGTCGGCGCGAGCGGCGATCTAACGCCGCTGTCGTATGTCGCCGCGGCGCTTGTCGGAGAGCGCGAGGTGGCGTTCGGCGGGCAAGTGCGCGAAGCCGGCGAGGTGTGGGCCGAGCTCGGCCGCGTGCCGTTGCAACTCGCGCCGAAAGAAGGGCTCGCGTTGATGAACGGTACGGCCGTGATGACGGGGCTCGCTTGTCTCGCTTTCGTGCGCGCGGCCCAATTGACGCGGCTGGCGGCGCGTCTGACGGCCCTGTGCACGGTCGCGCTCGACGGACGCGCCGCGCACTTCGACGCGACGATCTTCGAGGTCAAGCCTCATGCGGGGCAGGCGCAAGCCGCCGCATGGATCCGCGACGACCTCGCGGGGCGCGAAGATACGGTGGGGCAACGCTTGCAGGATCGCTACTCGATCCGCTGCGCGCCGCATGTCATCGGCGTGGCGCAAGATGCGCTGTCCTGGGTGCGCCGCGACGTCGAGAACGAACTGAACAGCGCGAACGACAATCCGCTCGTCGATGTGGACGGCGAGCGCGTTTTGCACGGCGGCAACTTCTACGGCGGCCATATCGCGTTCGCGATGGATGCGCTGAAGACGGCGGTCGCGAATCTGGCCGATTTGATGGACCGGCAGTTTGCGCTGATCGTCGACGACAAGTTCAACAACGGTTTGCCGCGCAATCTATCGGGCGCCAGTCTCGCGCGCGCGCCGATTTGTCATGGGTTCAAGGCGGTACAGATCTCGTCGTCCGCATGGACGGCGGAGGCCCTGAAACTGACGATGCCGGCCAGCGTTTTCTCGCGCTCGACCGAAGCGCATAACCAAGACAAGGTCAGCATGGGCACGATCGCGGCGCGCGACTGCCTGCGCGTGCTCGAGTTGACGGAACAGGTTGCCGCCGCCCATACGCTTGCGGCCGTGCAGGCGGCGCGGCTGCGCTTGTCGGTCACGCCGGGCACGTCGCTCACGCAGCCGTTGGCGGATTTCGTCGAACGCGTGGGCGCGCTTTCGCCGTTCGTCGGCGAAGATCGTCCGCTCGAGCGAGAGTTGCGGGCGCTCACGCAAACCATTGCCGACGGCGATCTGGTCAAGGCTTGCGCGCCGCGCGCGTATGACGAGGCGGTGCGCTGAATGGACAGAACTCGCTTTCCGGTGACGGCCTGCGCGCGTGTCGAAGTGCCGTTTCACGACGTCGATGCAATGAACGTCTGCTGGCACGGCAACTATCTGAAATACTTCGAGATCGGTCGCGCCGCGCTGCTGCGCGTGTTCGATTACGACTATCCGGCGATGCAGGCGTCGGGCTATCTCTGGCCGATCGTGGAAGCGCATTTGAAGTACGTGCGGCCCGCCGTGTACGGCCAGACGCTCGAAGTGCGTACCGAGCTGCTCGAGTTCGAGAACCGGCTGAAGATCGGCTACACGATCGTCGACGTGGCATCGGGCGAGCGCCTGACGAAGGGATACACGATTCAAGTCGCCGTTTGCGCCGCAACGCACGAGTTGCAGTTCGTCTCGCCGCCGGTCGTTTTCGAAAAGCTGGGGCAACGATGAGCATTCGTTCGATGCGACGGCCGAACTTCACGGCCGTCTTCGCGGCTTGCGCACTGGTCGCTTCGACGGTGGGTTCGACGACGGCGGTCGCCGCCGATGCGCCCGCCGTTGCAGCGAGCGCGCAAGCCGGACTCGTCGCTCGGATCGCCGCGCAGTTGGCCCATAAGACGGGCGTGCGTGCGCAGTTTCGCCAAACGCAAACGCTCGCGGCGTTGTCGGCGCCGCTCGTGAGCACGGGCACGCTTGTCTTCATGCGCGATCGCGGTGTGATCTGGCGCACGGAGACACCGTATCGGGTGACCTACGTTATCGGCGATGCCGGCGTCGAGAAGATCGATGCGAACGGCGTACGCACGACGCAGGGCCGCTCGCGCGGCGGTATCGCGCAAGTGTCGCAGATGATGCGCGCGATGCTCGGCGGGGATTTGTCGGCGCTCTATTCGCAGTTCGACGTGGCGGCCGACGGCACGCCCGCAAAGTGGCGCTTGTTGCTCACGCCGAATCAGCCGCAACTCGCGCAGGCGGTGAAATCGCTGCGCATGGAAGGCGGTGCGTTCTTGAACACGCTCGAGATCACGTCGGCTAACGGCGATACGACCCGCATCGAGTTCTCGGGTAGCGAGGGCGTCGACAGCCTGTCAAGCGCCGAAGCGGCGCTGTTCGGAGCGCACTGACGATGCGAGTCGCGCAACCAGCGCAAGTAAAAGCGCGCCTCGGCGTCTTGCTCGTTTGGATCGCGATCGCGTGTATCGCGATCGGCTATTGCAGCTGGCGTTTCGCCGGGCCCGCATGGGGCAACCTCGCGGCCAAGCCGCCGTTACAGACGAATCTACTCGCGTTGTTGCCGAAGACCGAAGCCGATCCCGTCGCCGAGCAGGCGCTGGACGCGCTCGCCTCCACGATGGGCGAACGCGCGGTCTATCTCGTGACCAGCGACGACGCGGCTCATGCGAAAGCGGCCGCGCGGCGGCTCGGGCAATCGCTTGCGGCGAGCGGTGCCTTTCGTCATGTACTGACCGAAATCCCGCCGTTCGACGTCACGCAGGTCGCACGTTTTTATCTTCCTTATCGTTTCGCGTTGCTGACATCGGCCGATCGTGCGGCCCTGGCCTCGGGCTCGGCTGCGTTGCCCGGTTTATTGGCCGAGCGGCTGTTCGATCCGCTGCGTGCGGGGCTCGCCGCGCCGCTCGCCGACGATCCGTTCGGCTGGCTGAGCCGGTGGCTCGGCGCGCTGCCGCTCGGGGACACGAACCTTACCGTCGAAGACGGCCTGCTTGTTGCGCATCGAGGGACGGCGACGAGCGTGCTGATCACGGCCACGCTGCCCGGATCGGCCTACGAGACATCGGTTCAGCACGCGGTTCGTCAAGCGACCGCCGCCGCGCTAAGCATCTCGACGCAGGCATTTCCGGACGTGCGAGTCGCCCGGACGGGCGCGGTGTTTTACGCCGATGCGGCGCGGCGCGCGTCGGAAGAGGACGTGCATCGGATCGGTCTGTGGTCCACCTGCGGCATTGCGCTGCTGATGCTCTGGATCTTCCGTTCGCCGCGGCTCATCGCGTTGGGGTTCGTTTCGACGGCGATCGGTATCGGTTGCGCGTTGGCCGTCACAATGGCCGTCTTCGGCCAACTGCATTTGCTCACGCTCGTGTTCGGTGCGAGTTTGATCGGCGAAGCAGTCGATTATTCGATTCAGTATTTCGTCGTCTATTTGAGCACCGCGGGGCAGTGGGATGCGCAGCGCGGCTTGCGCGAGGTGCGCCCCGCGCTGCTCGTCGCCTTGGCGACCAGTTTGCTCGGCTACGCGATCCTCATGTGGGCCCCGTTCCCGGCGCTCAAGCAAATCGCCTGCTTCGCGATGGTGGGCATCGGCGCGGCATTTCTCGCCGTCACCTCGTTGTTGCCCGTCTTGCTTCGCCGCGCGGCACGCCGAACGCCGATCGATCTATTCCACGGTGCCGCGCGTCTGCTCTCGATCTGGCGTGCGGTGCTCGATGGCCGCCGCGCGTGGTTCGTCGCCGCACTCGTGCTGGCGGCGGCGCTGCCGGGATGGATGCGTTTGACGAGCGACGACGATATTCACCTGCTCGTGCAACGCGATCGCGCGCTTGCGACGCAAGAGCGCGCCGTGCGAGAAGCGATCGGCGTCGATGACGGCGCCCGTATGTTCGTCGTCAAAGGGGCGACTCCCGAAGCGGTGCTCGAACGCTGCGAAGCGCTCGGCGAGCGACTGGACGCGCCGCTCGGCGGGCGGCGGTTGGCCGGCTGGCAGTCGGTGTCGCAATTCGTTCCTTCTGCTCGGCGCCAGGAGGCGAATCTTGCGTTGCTCGAGTCGGGGGCACTGCGTTCTCCCGAGGCCATGCGTGCCGTGCTGATCGGCGGCGGTCTGCGTGAGGAGGCGGCCGATCGATACGTCGATGCATGGACGCATCGCGACGCGGCGCCACTCACGCTTAACGCGTGGCTCTCGGCGCCGTGGTCGCAGCCGTATCGTCATCTCTGGCTCGGTGCCGTGGGCCAGGGCGATGCATCTCGCCCATCCGAATATGCGGCGATCGTGATGCCGCTCGGCGCAACCCCCGCGCAGTTGCCCGCGCTTGCCGCGCTGGCGCACGTGCTGCCGGGCGTCGTATTCGTCGATAAAGCCGCGAGCGTATCGCGCTTGTTCGGCGCCTACCGGTTCGATAGCGCGCTTTGGCTGGCGGCGGCATTGGCGCTCGTGAGCGCGCTGCTCGCCGCGCGGTATCGGCTACGCGGCGGCGTTCGCGTCGTGTTGCCGGTCGTGCTCGCGGTCGCGGTCGCGCTGGCCGCGTTCGGGTATGCGGGCGTGCCGCTGACGCTCTTCAACTGGCTCGCGCTGATGCTCGTGCTCGGCGTCGGCGTCAACTATGCCGTGTTTTTGCGCGAAGGTTGCTTGCGCGAGGGGGCGGACCTCGGCGCGGTGTGGACGGGTGTCGCGCTTTCGGCCGCAACGACGCTGCTCTCGTTCGGGTTGCTCGCCATGAGTTCGATGCCCGTATTGAAAAGTTTCGGCGCCACGCTCGCGCTCGGCATCGCCGTGTCGGTGTTGCTTGCGCCGATCGGCATGCCGCAAGGAGGGGAGCGCCGATGACGATGCCGCACGTTTATTTGCATAGCCTCGGGATGGTGAACGCGCTCGGCGCCGATACCGATACGATCGCCGTGGCCCTTGCGCGGGGGACGTCGCCGGGGATGGGGCCGACGGCGCTCGGCGGGGAGTGCGGCGCCTATGTCGGCCGTGTTCAAGCATCGCTCGAAATCGCGCCGCCGGCGCAGCTCGCTCGTTACGACTGCCGTAACAACCGGCTGCTGCTCGCGGCGCTCGCGCAGATCGAGCCCGAGATTCAAGCGGCCAGCGCACGCTACGGCGCGGCGCGAATCGGCGTCGTCCTCGGGACGAGCACGTCGGGCATCGGTGCGGGCGAGGCCGCATTCGGCGCGCCGCGCGAGCCCGGCGCGAGCGACGCACCGTTCGATTATGTACAGATGGAGATCGGCAGCAGCGCGCCGTTCGCGGCCGCCGCGCTAGGTCTGCAAGGTCCCGCTTTCACGATTTCGACGGCTTGTACCTCTAGCGCGAAGGCATTTGCGTCCGCACGGCGCTTGTTGCAACTCGGTCTTTGCGATGCGGTCGTCGCGGGCGGGGTCGATTCGCTTTGCGAGTTGACGGTGCGCGGCTTCGCGGCCCTCGAATCGACGAGCCTCGCGCTGACGAATCCGATGAGCGCGAACCGCGCCGGCATCAATGTCGGCGAAGGCGCGGCCGTGTTTCTGATGAGCCGCGAGCCGGGGCCCGCCAGGTTGGCCGGGATCGGCGAGTCGAGCGATGCGCACCATATCTCGGCGCCCGATCCGTCGGGCGCCGGCGGCGAGCGGGCGCTGCGCGCGGCGTTGGCCGATGCGGGCATGACGGCGCGCTCGATCGGCTACGTGAATCTGCATGCGACGGCCACGCGCAAGAACGACGAAATGGAGGCGCGACTCATGTCGCGCGTCTTCCCGGACGGTGTTTGCGCGAGCGGCACGAAGCCGCTGACGGGCCACACGCTCGGTGCCGCCGGTGCGACGGAACTCGGGTTCGCTTGGCTCACGCTTGTGCGTGCAGGCGCTAAGTTGCCGCGTCATCTCTGGGACGGCGTGGCCGACCCGGCGTTGCCGGTGCTCGATTTGGTCCAGGAAGACCGGTGCCTGCCGACCGGACACGCCGTGATGAGCAACTCGTTTGCTTTTGGCGGCAGCAACGTGAGCCTCGTGCTCGCGCGATGAACGATTGACGACATTTTCGATGACGACGCCGACCCTATCCGAATCCACGATCGGCGCCCGCCAGGCTGCGGGCGATACCGCCTATCCCGCGATCGAAGAGGTGCTGCCGCACCGAGGCACGATGCGCTTGGTCGATGAAATCGTCGCTTGCAGCGACGACGCCGTGACCGTTCTCGCGAGCGTCGCGCGCGAGGCATGGTACGCCGACGAGCACGGCGCGATGCCGGCGTGGCTCGGGATCGAGCTGATGGCGCAAGCGATCGCGGCGCATGTGGGCCTGAACGCGATGCGCGCGGGCGGCCGTGCGCGGCCGGGGGTGCTGCTCGGTGCGAGCCGGTACGAAGCGGCAAGCCCGAGCTTCGCCGCGGGTGCGCGTTTGCGCATCGAGGCGAAAGAGCTGCTCAAGAGCGAAGAGGGCCATGGCGCCTACGACTGCACGATCGCCGTCGACGAGCGGTGTCTCGCACAGGCTGTCGTCAAGGTGTTTCAGCCGACCGATTTTCAAGCATTTATCGAAGGGAGTTTCAGGTCATGACCAGCCGGCGCGTTCTCGTTACCGGCGCAAGTCGCGGCATCGGCCGCGCCATTGCGTATCGCCTCGCCTCGGACGGCTTCGCCGTCACGGTGCATTGCAGGAGCGGGGTGAACGAAGCCCAGGCCGTCGTCGATTCGATCGTCGCACAGGGCGGGCGTGCCAACCTCGTGCGTTTCGACGTGCGCGATAGGGCCGCTTGCCGCGAGGTGCTCGAAGCCGAACTTGCGCGCGACGGTGCCTATTACGGCATCGTGCTGTGCGCGGGCCTCACGCGCGACGCTGCGTTTCCGGCGCTGACGGACGAGGATTGGGATGCCGTCATCGAAACGGGCTTGGACGGCTTCTATAACGTCGTTCACCCGTTGACGATGCCGATGGTGCGTGCCAAGCAAGGCGGCCGTATCGTGACCATCGCGTCGGTCTCGGGCGTGATGGGCAATCGCGGCCAGGTCAACTACAGCGCGGCCAAGGCCGGATTGATCGGCGCCACGAAGGCGTTGGCCGTCGAGCTTGCGTCGCGCCGGATCACGGTCAATTGCGTGGCGCCGGGGCTCGTCGATACGGAAATGCTCGCCGGCATGGAGCACATCGAGCACGCGCTCGCCACGGTACCGATGGGCCGGGTGGGACGGCCCGACGAAGTGGCCGCGACGGTCGGCTTTTTGATGTCCGACGGCGCCTCTTACCTCACGCGCCAGGTGATCGGCGTGAACGGCGGGATGATCTGATGAAGCGCGTCGTCGTAACCGGGATGGGCGGCGTGACGGCCTTCGGTTCCCACTGGGATGAGATCGAGGCCGCATTGCGCGCGGGTCGCAACGCCGTGCGCGTCATGCCCGAGTGGGACTATTTTTCGTCACTGCACACGCGTCTCGCATGCCCGCTGCCGCAGTTTCAAGTGCCGCCCGAATATCCGCGCAAGAAGACGCGCTCGATGGGCCTCGTGTCGATGTACGCGGTGCGGGCCAGCGAATTCGCATTGCGCGATGCCGGGCTCGCCGCCGACCCCTCGATCGCCGATGGGCGCATGGGCGTCGCCTACGGTTCGTCGTCGGGCTCCGTGCAACCGATCCGCGCGTTCGGCACGATGCTCGAAACCGGCTCGATGCAGGATGTCACCTCGAATAGCTACGTGCAGATGATGCCGCACACCGCGGCCGTCAACGTCAGTCTGTTCTGGGACCTGAAAGGCCGCATCATCCCGACCTCGTGCGCCTGCGCCTCGGGCAGTCAGGCAATCGGCTACGCCTACGAGGCCATCGCGACGGGCAAGCAAACGCTGATGCTCGCCGGCGGGGCCGAGGAGCTGTCAGGCCCCGCCGTCGCCGTCTTCGACACGCTGTATGCGACGAGTACGCGTAACGATGCGCCGGAATTGACGCCGCGTCCGTTCGACGCCGCGCGCGACGGCCTCGTCGTGGGCGAGGGCGCGGCCACGCTCGTGCTCGAGGAGTACGACCATGCGTGCGCGCGCGGCGCGACGATTCATGCCGAGGTCGTCGGTTTCGGCTGCAATTCCGACGGCGCGCATATGACTCAGCCGACCGCGGCGACGATGGCGCAGGCGATGCGAATGGCTCTCGACGATGCGAAGCTGCCGCCCGAGGCGATTGCCTATGTGAATGCGCATGGGACGTCGACCGATCGCGGCGACGTGGCCGAAAGCGCCGCGACGGCCGCGGTCTTCGGCGACGCGATGCCGATCAGCTCGCTCAAGAGCTACGTCGGGCATACGCTCGGTGCCTGCGGCTCGCTCGAGGCTTGGTGGACGATCGAAATGATGAAGCGCAACTGGTACGCGCCGACGCTCAATCTGACGGCGGTCGATTCGGCCTGTGCGCCGCTCGATTACATCATGCACGAGGGGCGGACGATCGACGCCGAGTACGTGATGAGCAACAACTTCGCGTTCGGCGGCATCAACACGTCGCTAATCTTCAAGCGTTGCCGATGAAGAGCGCGATGCGTCCCGACACTCAACGTGTGGTCGTGACCGGCATGGGGATCGTCTCGTGCCTCGGCAACTCGCTGGCGCTCGTGGCAGAGGCGTTGCGCGAGAGCCGTTGCGGCGTCGCGCGGATGCCGGCATGGGCCGAGCGTGGCTTCGCGAGCCAAGTGGCCGGCAACGCATCGGTCGCCGGCGAAACGCCCTTCGCTCGGAAGTTCGAGCGCTTCATGGGCGACACCGCGCGGTTTGCCTGCCATGCCGCACGCATGGCCATCGACGATGCACGGCTAGCGTCCTCGGCGCTGCGCTCGCCGCAGGCTGGGGCGGTGATCGGCTCCGGCGCGGGCGCGCTCACGACTTACGACGCGGCGATGGCGCTCGTCACCGAACGCGGGATCGAACGCGCACCGCCGTTCGTCGTGCCGCAATCGATGAGCAGCACGGTGTCGGCAAACGTCGCGCACCTGTTTGGACTTGAAGGCGTTTGTTACTCGCCGTCGTCGGCCTGCACGACGTCGGCGCTGGCGATCGGCCAGGCGATGCAACTGATCCAGAGCGAGCGGCAGCAGATCGTCTTGACGGGCGGCAGCGAAGAATCGCACGAGAACACGGCGTTGATGTTCGATGCGATGGGCGTGCTTTCGCGTCGGTTCAACGAGACGCCGCATCGCGCATCGCGTCCGTACGACATGGCGCGCGACGGCTTCGTCCTGGGTTCCGGAGCCGGCGTGCTCGTACTCGAATCGCTCGCGCATGCGCGAGCGCGAGGCGCCTCGATTTACGCCGAACTGACGGGCTTCGGCCAAGCGACCGAAGCGCATGCGATGGTTGCGCCGGGTGCCGTGGGAATCGCGCGCGCGATCCGCGGGGCGCTCGACGAGGCCGGCGTGGCACCCGGCTATATCAATACGCATGCGCCGTCCACGCCGCTCGGCGATGCGCACGAGCTCGAGGCGTTGACGGCCGTATTCGGTGAGCACCTGCCCGCGTTTTCGTCGACGAAAGCCCTGACGGGGCATCCGCTCGCCGCGGCCGGGGTACACGAGGCGATCTATACGCTCCTGATGATGAGGGATGGATTCATTGCGGGGAGTACCGGGATCGAATCGCTCGATGCGTGCGCCGAGGGCAAGCCGATCGTTCGGGCGACGCGCGCGGCATCGCTGCGGGCCGCGATGTCGGTGTCGTTCGGCTTCGGCGGCAGTTGCGCGAGTTTGATGTTCGGCACCCTCGAGGCGGCATGAAGGTTCACGGGGTTTTGCGATTTTTGACACGACAACAACGAGGAGTATCGCAATGAAACGGAAGCACTTGTTGGCACTGGCAACGTTCGCGCTCGGCGCGCAAGCCGCCATAGCCGGTTCGCACACGACCACGTATCCCTTGAAGCCGGTGCTCGACGCGCAAAGCGCGGACAGCAAGGTCGCGTTCTATTTCGGCGACGCGGCGCATCCGGCCGTGACCGCGTCGTTCGGCGACAAGACCGAAGGAGTACGCGTCGCACGCAAGACCGACGGCGAAACGATGTCGTGCAACGCGGCGCTGACGCAAGCGCTCGACGCGCTTCGCAAGGATGCGCTCGATCGCGGTGCGAACGCCGTCATCGATATCGAAACAAGCTTCCACCAGACGCATACCGTCTCCAGCACCGAATTCACGTGTGCGACGAGCATGAGTGCGGCCGCGCTGAAGGTGCACGGCCAGTTGGTCACGCTCGACGCGAAGTGAAATCGCCGGGCCATGGGCTGCGCCCGGCAAACCGCAGTTCCACAACCAAGAAGAAATAGGAAACCAACGAAATGAAACGTCACCTCAAGCTGGCCGCCATCATGGCATTGTCGTTCGCGGCGACTCACGCAATCGCACGCAACTCGGTGGAATCGTATTCGATCGACAGCGCGCTGAAGTCGGGCGACGGGAAAGTCGATGCCGACATCGGGCTGTATTTCGCCGGCCAGCCGCACCCTGCCGTGCTCAAGACGCTGAGCGAAGCGGCGACGAATAAGAAGACGAACGCAGTCGGCCGCAGCGACGAAGCCGCATGTCAGCACGTGTTCTTGTCGGCTGTGATCGCACTGCAAAAGCGGGCGCGTGAAATGGGCGGCAACGCAGTGGTGAACATCAAGAGCAACTACAAGGACCAACTGACCGAAAGCTCGACGCAATTCGTGTGCGGCGCGGGCGCGGTGATCGCCGGTGTCGCGCTCAAGGGCGACATCGTCACGTTGAAGAAGTAAGCGTGCGGGCAACCGGCACCACGGCGCCTTACGCCATGCGTGCCGGTCCGCTTGCCGGCGGCCGGCGTTAGAGCGGCTTGCGGGCGGCGACGTTGACGAGCGTTTCGCGGCGCTTGCCCGGCTTGGGATGATGCAAGCCGAGCCGCTCGAGCAAGCCGAAGTCTTTGGCGCGGCTCCACCAGAGGTAGGGCAGCGAGATATTGCGCTCGGCGAAGACGAAACCCCTCGCGCGCAGCATGTCGAGATAGCCGTCGGCGCTCTTTTGCACGTGCATGGGATGGCGGAACAAAAGCCGAATGACCCAGGACTTGATGTAGGCGTCCGTCGATTCGGCGAACAGCAGCAGACCGCCCGGTTTCAAGACGCGCCAAAACGAGTCGAGCGCACGCTCTTGTTCGACGAGGTGATGGAACGTCTGGTGGCAAAAGACGATGTCCGCGCTGGCATCGGGTAGCGGCAACTCGGCGCAATCGCCGTGGACGACTTCGATGTCGCCCCCGACGTGGCGCGCCGCTGCTTCGGCGAGTCGTAGCGAGGGCCGATGACAATCGACGCCCACGATGCGGCTAGGCTTGAACGCGCGGGCCAGCAGTTTGAACGAGATGCCCTGACCGCAGCCGGCGTCGACGATGACGGGCGCTTGAGGCAGCGGCGTATCGACGAGCTGCTTTAGATCGTAGATGGCGACGCGCAACACGTGGTGTTCCCACGTGTGCGTGCGTAGGAACCAAACGCCGAAGGCCGTTTCGGGCACGAACGTCGGGTGACGGCGCCCAGCAGGTGATGAGTTCGATGACATGTCGGCTTCCCCGCGGATGGTTCTCTTCGTAGTGCCGCGGATTGTAATCGGAACCGGCTGGGTTGCGCATCGAAACGAGATCGCGGCTCGCCCAGCATGGAAGTAAGCGAATCATAAGGATGAAATAACGATGAGTACAGAATACGGGGAAGTTGAGCATATCGATGTCGCCGTCATCGGCGCGGGACCCGCGGGGGCCGTCGCTGCCGCGTTGTTGGCGCGCGCCGGACGATCGGTGCTGGTGCTCGAGCGTCAGCATTTTCCGCGATTTTCGATCGGAGAAAGCCTGTTGCCGCAGAGCATGGCTTATCTCGAAGAAGCCGGCATGCTCAAGGCCGTCGTGGAGGCCGGTTTTCAATACAAGAACGGCGCATCGTTCGTGCATGGCGAGAAGACCTCCTCGTTCGACTTCCGGGACAAGCATTCGGAAGGGTGGGGCACGACCTATCAAGTCGAGCGCGCCGTATTCGATCAGTTGTTGATTCGACGCGCGGCCGATCAAGGCGTGCAGGTGCGGTTCGGCCATACGGTGCGCGCGTTGCAAACCGGCGATGCGCCGGTGCTGGAAGTCGCGGACGAAGAAGGGCGCGTCTATCGCGTCGCTTCGCGTTTCGTATTCGACGCGAGCGGTTTCGGCCGTGTCTTGCCGCGGCTGCTCGGGCTCGAGACGCCGAGCCGTATGCCGACGCGCGCCGCCCTGTTCTCGCACGTACGCGATGCGTTGCCGGCCGGCAGCACCGATCGCGACAAGATTTGCGTGGCCGTGCATCCCGAGCGTCGCGACGTGTGGTACTGGATGATTCCGCTTGCCGGCGGGCGCACCTCGATCGGCTGCGTGGCCGATGCCGAATTCCTCGATGTGCCCGAAGCGCAGCGCGAGGCGAAGTTGCGCGAACTCATGAATGCCGAGCCGACCGTCGCCCGCCTGCTCGGCGATGCGCCGTTTTTGATGCCCGTCAATCGGATCGCCGGTTACTCGGCCAACGTCGAGCGTCTGCACGGCCCGGGTTTCGCTTTGCTCGGCAATGCGGGCGAGTTCCTCGATCCCGTGTTCTCGTCGGGTGTCACGATTGCGCTGCGCTCCGCACATCTCGCCGTGCAAACGCTACTGAAGCAACTCGACGGCGAGTCTGTGGATTGGGCGGTCGAATACGATGCGCCGCTGCGCAAGGGGATCGATACGTTCCGCGTGTTCGTGGAGCGCTGGTACACGGGCGAGTTGCAGGACATCATCTTCTATGAGAATCAGACGCCCAAGATCCGCCGGATGATCAGCTCGATTCTCGCCGGCTACGCGTGGGATGAGACGAATCCGTACGTCGCGGATCCGGTGCGGCGGTTCAACGCCCTGCACGAAGTGTGCACGATGCAGGCGTAAAGGCCCGCATGCGGTCGCGGCGCCAAGCAAGCGGCGCCGCGATCATTTCGACCTTAGGCGCGTTGGTGCAGGCGCTTGCCGGCCGCATACGTCTCTTGCACGGCGCGATCGTCGCCGAGCATCGCGAACGCGAAGAGCCACTCCTCGGGCGACTGCGCGAGTGCAGTGCGGCGAGCGAGCAGCGGCGTCGCTTCCGGATCGAGCACGATGAAGTCGGCTTCCGCGCCGGGACGCAGCGTGCCGATCGTGTCCGCGAGTCCGAGCGCCTGCGCGGCGCCGGCCGTCGCGAGCCAGAACATACGGGCCGCCGTGAGGTGATGCCCCGTCATGCGTGCAACCTTGTGCGCTTCGTTCATCGTTTGCAGCATCGAGAACGACGTACCGCCGCCGACGTCCGTGCCGAGCGCGACCGGCATACCCGAGATGCCCGCCTTGTCGAAATCGAAGAGCCCGCTGCCCAGAAACAAGTTCGACGTGGGGCAGTGCGACGCGACCGCACCCGTTTCGGCCATTCGCGCGCGATCGTTGTCGTCGAGATAGATGCAATGGCCGTACACCGCGCGCCGGCGCAACAAGCCGTAATGCTCATACACGTCGAGATAGCTGCGATGGCCCGGGAATAGTTCGGCGACCCATTTCACCTCGTCGGTGTTTTCCGATACGTGGCTTTGGATGAACACGTCGGGGTGCAGGCGGGCGAGGGCGCCGCACGCTTCGAGCTGTTCCGGCGTCGAGGTGGGCGCGAATCGCGGCGTGAGCGCATAGAGCTGGCGCCCGCGCTTGTGCCACCGTTCGATCAATGCCGCGCTGTCGTCATAGCCCGATTGCGCCGTATCGCGCAGGAACTCGGGGCAGTTGCGGTCCATCAGCACTTTGCCCGCGACCATCCGCAGATTGCGCGCCTCGCTGGCTTGAAACAGCGCATCGGCCGAACCCTTATGCACCGTGCAATAGACGAGCGCCGTCGTCGTTCCGCACGATACCAACTGGTCGAGGAAGAACTCGGCGACCTCGCTCGCATGCGCGGGATCCGCGAAACCGCGCTCCGTCGGGAACGTATAGGTATCGAGCCAGGGCAGCAGGCCGGCCGCCGGGGATGCGATCATTTCCGTTTGCGGATAGTGCACGTGCGTATCGATGAAACCCGGCGCGATCAGCTTGCCGGGCCGCTCGACGATCTTCGTGTCGGGCGTTAGCTGCTCGCGCAGCGACGCGTACGATCCGGCGGCCACCACGCGCGCGCCTTCGACGATGAGCAGGCCGTCTTCCTCGAAACAGGCGCCGCCCGCCGTCGTCGCGGGGTCGCCGACGAAGGTCAGTAATTTGGCGCGGTAGGCGGTGCGCGGTTCGTTTTGACTCATGATGGAACGTCTCTCAGTGCGATAAAAAAGTGCGGACTGCGCAGCGCACGGCGAAGCGATGCCCTCGTTGCGTACGCAACGAATCGGCAGCGCGGGCGGTTTTGCGCGATCCGCGTCGGGAAATCAGTGCGGGGCCGGGTCCGGCTCCTTCCAATAAGCGTCGAGCTTGTCGATCAACGCCTGCCGTTCGAGCGGCGAGACGAACGACGCCTCGAAGCCGTTGCGCAGAATCGTGTAGACCTCTTGCTCGCTCAAATCGAGCGCCTCGACCGTGGCGAAGTAGTTGGCGTTGACGTAGCCGCCGAAGTAGGCGGGGTCGTCGGAATTCACCGTGACGGCCACGCCTTGCGCCAACAACTGCTTGAGCGTGTGTTGTTTCATATCGTCGAACACACGCAGCTTGATGTTCGATAGCGGGCAGACGGTCAGCGCGACACGCGAATCGGCGAGCCGGGCCACGAGCGCCGGGTCCTCGATACTGCGCACGCCGTGATCGACACGGTCCACCTTGAGGACGTCGAGCGCTTCGTGAACGTAAGCGGGCGGTCCTTCCTCGCCTGCATGCGCGACGAGTTTCAGGCCGCGCGCGCGGGCCTTGGCGAAGACGCGCTCGAACTTGGACGGCGGATGGCCGCGTTCCGACGAATCGAGACCGACCCCGATCAGCCGATGCGCGTAGGTATCGAAGAGCGGCAGGGCCGCTTCGTAGGTGGCGAGCGCGTCGTCCTCCGACAAGTGCCGCAAGAAGCAGAGAATCAGCTTGCTCGAGAGTCCGCGCTGTTCGCCTTCGGCCAACGCGCGTTCGATGCCGGCCACGGCCGTGCTGATCGCGACGCCGCGTTCCGTATGCGTTTGCGGATCGAAAAAGATTTCGGCATGGACGACGTTATCGGCCAGCGCCCGTTCGACGTAGGCGGCCGTCATCGTGTAGAAATCTTCCTCCGTGAGCAGCACGCTCGCACCGGCGTAATAGATGTCGAGAAACGACTGTAAATCGGTGAACTCGTAGGCGCGCTTGAGCGCTTCGATCGATTCGTACGAAAGCTTCACGCCGTTGCGCTTGGCGAGACTGAAGATGACCTCGGGTTCGAGCGAGCCTTCGATATGAATATGCAGCTCGGCTTTCGGCGCGCCGGCAATTTTTTTAGCTAGGTTTGGTGTCATGGTCGGTCAGCGGTTGCAGCATGGAAAACGGTTGGTCGGGCACGGCCGTGGGAGCGGCGCGCGCGGCTTCGATGGCTTGCAGCAACTGCGCGGCGGCGGACAGTGCGATGACCTCGGGGGCTTTGTCATCGATGCCTTCAATACCGATCGGGCAGACCATGCGGGCGATGGCTGCCTCGTCGATGCCGAACGCGGCAAGCCGCTCGTCGAATTGCCGGCGCTTGATGCGCGAGCCGATCATGCCGAAGAAAAGAAAATCGTCGCGTCGCAAAATGCGCTCGGCAAGGACGATGTCGCGCGCATGGTTGTGCGTCATGACGACGAATGCCGTGCCGGGCACGGCTTCATCGACGGCATGCTCGGGCGTCTCGCGCGCCTCGATCGTCACGTTGGGCCACTCGGCGAGCGTTTGCGGCGGCGGGAACCGTGCATCGCGCTCGTCCACCCAGCGCACGCGGCACGGCAGCGTGGACAGCACGCGCGCGAAGGCCGTGGCGACATGCGCGGATCCGAAGAGCATGACCGGAACGTCGCGCGAGACGATCGTCTCGGTCAGCAGTGCGTTGCCTTCGTCGAAACCGGCGCCGTCCCAGAGCAGGCACTCCGGCGCTTGCATGGCGCTATCCGCGGGCGAGAGCCGCACAGGTTCGTGCAAGGGGCCGAATGATACGCTGCGCTGCGTCGCTTTGCGTGCTTGAATCGATTTGCCGAGCGCGGCCACCCAATCGAGATCGCCGATATCGAGCCGTTCGAAGGCAAGCACGACGGCCCCGCCGCAGCATTGGCCCAAGCTCGGCCCGAGCGACAGCCGCTCGAGCCGCCGCAGACGCGGCACGCGCATGCCGTCGCGCAGCACCTCACGCGCGATTTCGATCGCGCGCCATTCGAGATGGCCGCCGCCGATCGTGTGACGAGCGCTCTCGCGCGTGACGATCATCTTCGCGCCGGCCTCGCGCGGCGTCGAACCCTCGACGCGGGCGACCGTCACGAGCACGACGGCATCGCCGTGGGTGAGCAATTGCTGCAATTCAGTGAGCCAGGGTTGCATGCGTTCGTCGTGCTCCGTTCAAGTCGCGCTGCTCGTGCAGGCGGGCGGGGGCGATCCGTCGGCCGCGCGGCCGGCGTTCTCGAGCGCTGCACGGTTCGTGCCATCGCCGGGTGCGGTGGCGACCGCATCGAGCGCCGCGAGGATCGCCTCGGGCGTGGCCGGTGCAACGAGCGGCGGCGCCCGTCGCCTATCGGTCGACGCGGCGGCGACGGCGTCGCGCAGTGCCAAGAACACCGAGAACGCGAGCAGCAGCGGCGGTTCGCCGACGGCTTTCGAGCGGAAGACGGTCGGCTCGGCGTTTTCATTGGCGTAGAGCCGCACGTCGAACGTAGCCGGGGTGTCGCTGACCGCCGGGATTTTGTAGGTCGACGGGGCGTGCGTCATCAAGCGTCCTTCGCGGTTCCACCAGAGCGCCTCGGTCGTGAGCCAGCCCATCCCTTGGATGAAGCCGCCTTCGATTTGGCCGATGTCGATCGCCGGGTTGATCGAGCGCCCGACGTCGTGCAGCAAGTCGGCGTGCACGAGCTTGGATTCGCCGGTGAGCGTATTGACGACGACTTCGCTGACCGCCGCGCCATAGGCGAAGTAGTAGAAGGGGCGCCCCGTCATCGAGCTGGCGTCCCAATGGATCTTCGGGGTCGAGTAAAAGCCGTCGGACCAGAGTTGAATGCGCGCCAGATAAGCGGCGCCGACGAGTTGCCTGAACGAGATCGAGGCGTTCTCTCCATGCACCTGGCCCTGCTCGAAGCGGACGCGAGCCGCTTCGCCGCCGAGCGTGCGCGCCGCCATCTCGGCGAGCCGATCGCGAATCGCAAGCGCGGCCGCCTCGGCCGCCTTGCCGTTCAGATCGCTGCCCGTCGAGGCGGCCGTCGCCGACGTGTTCGCGACTTTCGACGTATCGGTCGCGGTCACGCGCACTTGCGCGAGCGGCAGCCCGAATACGTGGGCGACGACTTGCGCCACCTTCGTGTTGACCCCCTGACCCATCTCGGTGCCGCCGTGATTGACGAGTACGGAGCCGTCGCGATAAACGTGCACGAGCGCACCGGCCTGATTCAAGAACTCGACGTTGAACGAAATGCCGAACTTGACGGGCGTGAATGCTATGCCGCGTTTCAGTATGGGGCTTGCGGCGTTATAGGCGGCCAGCGCGTCGCGGCGCGCGCGGTACTGGCTCGACTCGAGGAGCTGCGCCGTGAGCGGGGCGAGGACGTTGTCTTCGACGCTTTGGCCGTACGGTGTCGTGTTGCGCTCGCCGATGCCGTAGTAGTTGGCCATCCTCACATCGAGCGGATCGCGGCCGAGCGTGCGGGCGATGCCATCGAGAATCACTTCGGTGACGAGCGCGCCTTGCGGGCCGCCGAAGCCCCGAAAGGCCGTATTCGACTGCGTGTTCGTCTTGCATGAGAGCGCGACGATTTCGACGTCCGGCAGGAAGTAGGCGTTGTCGACGTGGCATACGGCGCGCGTTGCCACGGCGCCCGACAAGTCGGCCGAATAGCCGGCCCGCAGCGCGATTTCGACGCGCAGACCGAGGATGCGGCCGTCGTCGTCGAACCCCGCTTCATAGCGATACAGCGCGTCGTGGCGCTTGCCCGTGATCAGAAAGTCGTCGTCCCGGTCTACGCGCAATTTCACGGGACGCGCGAGGCGCGTGCAGGCGAGCGCCGCCACACAGGCGAAGAGCGCCGATTGCGATTCCTTGCCGCCGAAACCGCCGCCCATCCGTCTGCATTCGCAGACCACGTTGTGCGCGGACCAGCCGAGCATGTGCGCGACGACGGCCTGCATCTCGCTCGGATGCTGCGTCGAGCTATAGACGTGGACGCCGTTACGTTCGGTCGGCAGCGCGTAGGCGACTTGCCCTTCGAGATAAAACTGTTCTTGGCCGCCGACTTCGAATTCGCCGTCGAGCCGGTGCGGCGCTTGGGCGATGCGTTCGGCGGGCGAGCCGCGCGTCAAACGTTGCGGCGGCAGCACGTAGTGGTGCCGCGCACGAGCCTCGCCGATCGTCAGCACCGGCTCCAGCGGTTCGTAGCGCACGACGTCGTCGCGCTTGGCGAGCGCGGCGGCCCGTCGTGCGAGTTCGTACGACGTCGCGACCACGGCGAAGATCGGTTGCCCGAGGTATTGGACGAGGTCGTCGGCGAGTATCGGATCGTCGTGAACGACGGGGCCGCAATTGTTTTCGCCGGGAATATCGGCCGCGGTGAACACGGCAACCACACCCGGTGCCTCGCGTACCGCGGTGAGATCGAGCCCGACGATATGCGCGTGCGCATGCCGCGACAGCCCCAGCGCGGCATACAGTGTGCCGGCAAGTTCGGGCAAATCGTCGGTGTAGCGCGCTTCGCCGCTTACATGCAGCTCGGCCGATTCGTGCGGCAGCGGCACGCCGATCGCATCGTCGGGGTTCGGCCGTTGCGCCCGGGAAGCGGTATCGGCGATAGGTGCATCGTTAGGCCGATTCATGGCGCCTCCTTGGCGAAGGCGGCATCGAACGCGAAGGCGTCGACTTGCGCGAGCGCCAGCGGCGCTTCGTCTCGCGTCTCGAGCCAGAACCGCCGGAGCAGATTGCGCGCGATCGTCGAACGATAGCGGCTCGATGCGCGCAAGTCCGTCAGCGGTTGGTAGTCGCCCGCGAGGGCATGCATGGCGCGCTCGACCGCGTGTTCGTTCCAGGCGCCGCCGATGAGCGCCGCCTCGGCCAGCGAGGCGCGCTTGGGCGTGGCGGCCATGCCGCCGAACGCAATGCGGGCGCTGGCGACGGTGCCGTCGACGACCTCGATCGCGAACGCCGCGCAAACGGCGGAAATGTCCTGGTCGTAGCGCTTGGACACTTTGTATGTGCGAAAGCGCAGCGTCGTGGCGGGACGCGGGATACGCAGCGCAGCGACGAATTCGCCCGCCTCCAGCGCCGTCTTCTGATAGCCGAGGTAAAACGCGTCGAGCGGCATGACGCGGGTGTCGCTGCCGCGCCGCAAGACGATTTGCGTATCGAGCGCGATGAGGGCCGGCATCGAATCGCCGATCGGCGAACCGTTGGCGACGTTGCCGCCGAGCGTGCCCGCATTGCGGACGGGGAGGGACGCAAACCGTTTGCCGAGTTCGGCGAGTTCCGGGTAGTCGACGATCAGCGCGGCGTAGGCATCCTCGAGCGTCGCGGCCGCGCCGATGGTGAGCTGGGTGGCGTCGCGCTCGATGGCGGCGAGCTCGGCCACGCGCCCGACGTAAAGCACATCGCCCAGATCGCGCAATTGCTTCGTGGCCCATAGCCCGACGTCCGTGCTGCCCGCCAGTACGAGCGCATGCGGATGCTCGGTGCGCAATTGCGCGAATGCATCGAGCGAAGTGGGCGCCCAGAACCGGTTTTCGCCGAAGGCGCTGCCGCGAAGGTCGGCGCTCGCGTAGCTGAACGTGTCGGTCCGTGCCCGGCGCATCTCGCGCAAGGCTTGCTCGATCGGCGCCCGATCGAGCGCGACGCGGGCGTAATGGTCGATATCCAGCATTTGCTGGGCGGCATCGACGATGGGACGATAGCCCGTGCAGCGGCACAGATTGCCCGAGAGCGCGGTGGCGACTTCGTCGCGCGTCGGCAGTCCGGCGCGGGGCGGATAGTTTTCGTAGAGCGCCCACATCGACATCGCGAACCCGGGCGTGCAAAAGCCGCATTGCGAGCCGTGACAGTCGACGAGCGCCTGCTGAACGGGATGCAGGGCGCCGTCGGGGGCGCGCAAGTCTTCGACGGTGAAAAGTGTGCATCCGTCCAGCGTGGGAAGAAAGCGGATGCAAGCGTTGACGGCTTTCAGAACGAGTTCGCCGCCCGCGTCGAGTTCACCGACGACGACCGTGCATGCGCCGCAGTCGCCTTCGGCGCATCCCTCCTTAGTGCCCGTGCAGCGCATATCGTCGCGCAGGTGCTGTAGCACCGTGCGCGTGACGGGAATGCCCGAGACTTCGCGGATGGCGCCGCGGTGATAAAAGCGGATGGGATGCGTCTTCATAGCCGAATCCTCGAAGGTGGGACCAGGCGCGCGTTACGCGAGGGCCCGCCAGAGGTCCCGCGCACGTGGATCGCCATCCATGCATGACCGAAGATAGCACCGACGCGCCGCAAAGACATCGCTTGGCGCTGATGGGCGCTATTCGCGGCCGCTCATGACATTCGTACGATTCGCTCGGAAAAGCAAAGTTGCCGCGGGGGCGCGGCCAATGAGGGAAGAAACGAGGCCGGTTGCAGATATCGGGTTAACCCCGGCCGGGAGCGCGCGATTCATGAGCGTTCAAACGCAAACGCCCCGCATTGCCGCGGGGCGTTTGCGTCCGCTCGGATGCGGGCGCGAGTCAGATGGCGCGTAACCGACGCCGGTCGCGCCGCCGCCACAAGCTCGTGGCGACCGAGACGAAAATGAGACCGAACGCAATCAGCGCCCAACCGGGCAGCAAAACGCCGAGGATCGGCGGATAGACCGTTTCGCACAGACCGCCCACTTTGAAAACGCTCGGTAGCCAGTGAGCCGGCGGCAGACTGTCGACGACGGGCTGTAGCGCATCGAAACCGCAGCTGAAACCGGGATTGAGCTGGATGTACAGATGCTTGGCGGCGCCCGCGATGCCTGCTATGGCACAAACGGCAATCAAGGTCTCGAAGACGGCGATGCCCCGCCACCCTTTGCGTGCCGCGCCGACGAACGCGAACAGCGCGATCAGCAGAAACAGATAGCGCTGGATGATGCAAAGCGGACAAGGATCCTCGTGCTTGACGAATTGCAGATAAAGCGCGCCGCCGACGAGGGCTAGACAGACGAAGCCCAGCAGCACGAGAAGGCTGCGCTCGCGGCGCAGCGAAGACGTATCGTTCATGAGTGGCTCACGCCCCAAAATGGAAATCGGTAAATTTTAGGTACTTTCGCTTAAACGTTCGTTAAATCCGGCCACGTCGGCTCTCTGTGTCAGCGGATCGATTCGAGCACCCGCTCGACGGCGAGCGCTGTGGCAAGCAGGGCATCGTCCGCGTGCGGCGCCGCTGCCAGCATGAGACCGACGGGTGCCTGGCCGCGTGCGTGGCACGGTAGCGAGACCGCGCAGGCGTCCAGCATGTTGAAAACGCTCGGGTTGCGCAGAATCAGCGCATTGATGTTCGCGTAAGTCGTATCGTCGGCATCGCACTGGGCCACGCGCGGCGGCACGATCGGCACGGTCGGCGCGACGATCGCGTCGAAACGCCGCCAGAGCGTGCGCTGCGCCGTCTCGATCAGCGCGGCGCGCTCGGCGAGCAGATCGATGTAATCGGCCGCGAGGGCGGTTTCGCCTTTTTTGATTCGCACGAGCACGCGCGGATCGTAGCGCTCGCCGTGCGCTTGCATGAGCGTGCGGTGCCATGCGTACGCTTCCATCGACGAAATCCCGAATCGCTTGGGCCACGCCGGATCGTTCAGCGGCGCGAAGTGGACATCGGAGACGATCGCGCCCGCCGCTTCCAAATGCTTGATGGCGGCGTCGACCGCCGCTGCGACCTCGGGCTCCATGTCGTCGGTGACGAAATGGGTCAGCACGCCGAGGCGCAGCCCTTCGATCGGCCGTGCTTCCGGCACGCGCGGCGGCAGGCCCGCGAGAATCCGATCGACGAGCGCGCAGCATGCGACCGATACGCCGATCGGGCCGAACGAGTCGAGCGTCGTCGAAAGCGGCACGGCGCCTTGTCTCGGCACCCGGCTCGCGGTCGGTTTAAAGCCGGCCAGCCCGCACAGCGCGGCGGGGATCCGGATCGATCCGCCCGTATCGCTGCCGAGCGCGACGGCGGCCATGCCGTCGGCGACCGATGCCGCCGCCCCCGAGGACGAACCGCCCGCAATGCGGGCGTCGCCCGCCTCGCCGCGACGGTACGGCGAGAGCGGCGTGCCGTAGTGCGGATTGAGTCCGAGCCCCGAATACGCGAACTCCGTCATGTTCGTGCGCCCGACGATCACGGCCCCTGCCTGCCGCAACCGGGCGACGGCGGGTGCGTCGGCGCTCGCGGGCGCGGCATCGGCCAGTGCGCGCGAGCCGGCGCGTGTGACTTGGCCTTGCACGTCGAACAAGTCTTTCACTGAAACGGGGATGCCGGCGAGCGGCGAAAGTACCGTGCCTGCGGCCCGCAAGCGGTCGAATGCGTCGGCGCTCTCGCGTGCTTGGCGCTCATCCACCTCTAGAAAGACCGTGGCGCCTTGTCCGGCCGGATCGGCAATGCGCTCGAGCGCGGTATCGACTAGCGCGCGGCTCGTCGTGCGCCCTTGCGCCAGATCCGAGGCGAGGCGGGCGAGGGGCGGAAAGGGGACGAAATCGGTAGTCATAGAGTGTCGGATCGAAGCGATGGTTCTCGCGCGAGGCACTGCGGTAACCGCGAGCGGGGCGCGGGTGGATGAACGAATCGAGCGGTGCCGGGCAACGCTTGCCGACGATTGTAACTGCTGCCCCTTTTTTCGGCCCGGCGACGAAAATGCGGCGATTTGCGGCCTTCCCGTTCAGTGGCGGATAATGAATTCAATTCAATCGCCGACGCGCCAGCCCATCGTTATGAGCGAAACCACGCCGCCGAACGCCGATCGCCCCGGCTCTCAATCGACTTCTCCGTCCCCGGCAGTTCCGCCGGAGCCCGCCACCGCCTCGACATCTCCCGGTATGCCCGGTACTACCGGCGTCGTGACGACATCCAACGCCACGGATACGCCCAGTGCTGCGGCGCGCGCGGCGACGGACGCGCTGGAATCGGCGTCCGCCGTGACTTCCACGCCGGCCGCGGCTCCCGGGACGACCTTGGAGACCGACGCCGCGCAGGCGAAAGCGACGGCCGCCGCGCAGACGGCCGCGCAGGAACGCGCGGCACAGACAGCACAGACGGCAAGCGTGCAAGCCGCGCCCGGTTCGCCGCCGCCGGGCTTCGGCGCGCCGCCCGACTTCGATTCGCCGCGTCCGCCGCCCGCGAGCAGCACCGTCTCGCAAACGCAGCCGGCCTATCTGCGCCACAACGATTCCGCGTGGTCGGTATTCGGGCGAACCATTGCGGCCCGGGCCCGGCAGCTGTTCGACCGGGCGGGGCAGCGCATCACGCAGCGCACGCTGCGTATCGGCGTGTCGGCGCGGATTTTCCATCCGGAACCCGGCGCGCGCGGGCTGCGCGGCAAAACGCTGCAATACCTCGAGGAATCCGTCGCGCACTGGGTCATGTCGCGCGATGTCATGGTGTTCATGATTCCGACCGTCGGTCATCAAGGCATGCTCCATCCGAGCAACATTCGCTTGCGCGATTACGCCAAGCACCTCGACGGCCTGCTGCTACAAGGCGGCGCGGACGTTTCGCCGCAAACTTACGCGGCGAGCGACATGCGGCCAGAGTGGCCCGGCGATCGAGTGCGCGATATGTACGAACTGGAGCTGCTCTACGAGTTCATCGAATCGGGCAAGCCCGTGCTCGGCATCTGCCGAGGTTGCCAACTGATCAATGTCGCGTTCGGCGGCACGCTCTACCAAGACATTGCCACCGAAGTTCCGACGGCCGGCGTGCATGTGAGCGAGTTCTACGATCAGCATCGGCACTCGGTGCGCTTCCCGGACGGCTCGACGCTCGCGAGCATGTTCCCGGGACGGCGCGAAGCCGTGGTCAACTCGATCCATCACCAAGCGGTGAGGACGCTCGGCCGCGATCTGAATATCGAAGCCGTTTCCGCGAACGATGGACTCATCGAGGCGGTTCGCTACCGGCGGGCGCCGTTCGTCGTGGGCGTGCAATGGCACCCCGAATTTCATCGAGCGGGCGGGCCCGAACTGCTCGACTGCACGCCGCTGTTGGACACGTTCTTGCGTGCGTCGCGCGAGACCCGGTTCTAACCGATGGAGGGCCCCTCAGTGGCCCTCCATCGCGGTCGATGCAAAAAGTGTTGACACGTTTCAGCGCTTTATACATAATCTCGCTTCTCCGATGCACGCGGTTAGCGAGCGAGTCGGATGAAGCAAAAAGCAGCAAACTGCGGGAGTAGCTCAGTTGGTAGAGCGCAACCTTGCCAAGGTTGAGGTCGCGAGTTCGAGACTCGTCTCCCGCTCCAGTTTCGATGCGTTATCTCATGCGAAGTAATTGATTGAGATGGCGCGAAGTAGTAGGTAGGATACGCGGGAGTAGCTCAGTTGGTAGAGCGCAACCTTGCCAAGGTTGAGGTCGCGAGTTCGAGACTCGTCTCCCGCTCCAGTTAAGGGGGAAGCTAAGCTTCCCTTTTTATTTGGCTGCCTGTTGTCAGGGTTGCTAAATCGATCAGCCGGAACGTTGCGCGTTCGCGCGGCGTCGATACTCCGGTGAATCCGCTTTTGGCGCGATAGCAAAGCGGTTATGCAGCGGCCTGCAAAGCCGTGTAGGCCGGTTCGACTCCGGCTCGCGCCTCCAAATTGAAACCCTGACCAGCGTATGCTCGTCAGGGTTTTTCTTTTTCCGTCAGTGTTTTTCGTTTGCGGCGGCGCTATACATCGCCAGCGCACCATCCCCATACTCGCGCATGACCTTTGCGATCACGACGCGATAGCCGTCGAGCCAACGCGATTGCTGCGATTTGGCTTCCTGATGCGAAGGGTGGTGAATCAATTCCAGCAGCGCCTGCTCCGTCTCCCAGTAGTAAATATTCTGAATGAGCCCGCTCTGTGTATTTTCCCAAGTCTCTTCGCCTAAATAACCGGGAATGGTTCGCGCGACTTCGGCAATGCGTTGGTCAAGGCGATGGAATTCCTCGTCGTACCGGCCGGCTCGGAAAATAAAGGTTGAAGAGTACATGGGCGATAGGATTGAAGGGCGGGTATGCCGCCCCTAGTCAAAAAATATCGTTTAAGGGTCGCCCATTTTATGGCGCGAGTTAAGTCGAGGACCACGCGAGAAGCCGCACGCCCGCGATTCCAAAAACGACAGCGAGGCAGCCTTCTAACACGCGGCGCGTGCGCTTGTAAATACGCCGAGCCGATTCGATCGAAAACAGCATCGCGTATCCGCTGAAGACGAGTGTGCCGATCATTGCGCAGCCCGGGATAACGGCACCGTGCGTGGCCCCCGCGCTATTCGACGAGAGCGCCACGATCGACACCCACACCAAGATTGCTTTGGGATTCGTCAAATGCAGCAAGACGCCTTTCGTATAAAGTCCCTTCAGCGTAGCGGGCCGATCGTTATTCGACGAAGCGGCGACCGATGCCGAAAGCGCCGTACGTCCCGATTTAAAGGCGAGCCATAAGAGATAGACGCCGCCGAAGATTTTGATGGCGACGATAAAATGCGAATAGGCGATCAAGGCCGCCGAGATTCCCAAGGTCGCGACGCTAGCCCAAAACATCGAGCCTGAAATAACGCCCGCGGCGAAGGCGAGCGCTGCCTTGCGTCCATGATGAGCAGCGATCGACATGATGGCGAGGTTGCTCGGCCCAGGGCTTGCCGTACCGACGAAATACGCGGCGTAGGCGAGCAGTAGATTGGCCGAAAAGAAAGTGGTGCCGGACATAATGGCTCTTGAAGTTGAGGGCGAAACACGATTGTTGCCGACTGGGCGCCGTCCGCCATGACCAATTTTCCCAAGTTTGACCGGGCCAGTCGCGCGAATCGGACCGGGCTACTTTTGCTTGCGCGCGGCCTCGGCGAGCATCGCGTCGCCGATTTGAAACTGGTTGCTCGCACGCAGCGCTTCGCCGGCGCCTTGAATGTCGCGTACGTCTTTGTTCTGACCGAGCTTGCTTTTACCGACCAAGCGAGTGATCTCGATTTCGAGGCCGACGATCTGGCGCAACATCGTTTCGATGTAGTCGCTCGGCGCATCCCCCATCTTCCACGGCTGAGCTTGCGAGGCTTCGTGCGTGCGCGTGAGCCGCGCGACTAGACCGCGGACGAATTTTTCGTCGTCGCGAATCGTGATGCGCCCGTGGGCGTGAACCACCATGTAATTCCATGTCGGCACTTGCCGGTGCGCCACCTGTTTGGTCGGGTACCAGTTCGGCGAGATATAGGCATCGCCGGCCTGGAAGACGACCAAGACCGTTTCGCCATCGGCGACGTCCTGCCATACCGGGTTGGCCCGCGCGACATGCGCGTGCAATACGCCGAACTCGCCTGCTTGCGGGTCCAGTTCGAACGGGATGTGATTCGCGTCCAAGCCGCTCTTGCCATGGGTGACGAGCGTTCCGAACGGATGTTGCGCGATGCGCGAATGCAAAACGTCGATGCGAGGCTCGTTGAAATCGGCTGGGATATACATGGTGGTTCTCTAGGGCAACGGGTGGCAGACGTCGGCGCGTCGGATGAGCTATCCGAATTGTGGAAGAGAACTGGCTTATCCTGTAGGTCCAATTTGGATTGATTTTTGTGGACCAGAATCATGGCGAGGACAGCACGGGTCGCCGACATTCCTTCTCTCGGCACATTGAACCCCGCAGCGGGAAACCTCAGTCGCCAGGTGATGCGGGCATTGCGCGAGGCGGTGCGCAAGGGGGAGCTTCGAGCCGGCGACGCATTACCCTCCACACGGTTGTTGGCGGCCGCGCTCGACGTCTCGCGCGGTACGGTGCTCGGCGCGTATGAACAGCTCATTGCCGAAGGTTTTTTGATCGCCAAGCCGGGTTCCGGTACCTGTGTCGCGCCGACATTGCCGGGACCGCATCGAGCCGAATCGCCGCGCTCGAGCAAGCCGCGCGGTGCGAGCGAACGCGAAGGGCATCCCGGCCTTCCCGAGCCGGCCGCGTCGTTCGCGCGGATCGCCGCCGAATTCAGGCCGCTTGCTCCCGTACCGTTCGCTGTCTCGGTTCCCATGGATTTAACGGCGCCCGCCGACGTCTGGCGCAAGCTCGGCAATAAGGTGCGCGCGAAGGGCCCCGGCGCGCCGGCGGGGTACGGCGATCCGCTCGGTGCGCGGCCGCTGCGCGAGGCGATCGCTCATTACGTTCGCATGTCACGCTCCGTGCGCTGCGAACCGGGACAGGTCATCGTGACGAGCGGCACGCAGCAAGGCCTGTATCTGGCAAGTCAGGTCTTATTGGCGCCGCACGATCAAGTTTGGGCGGAAAACCCGGCCTATCGCGGGGTGACGGCCGTGCTCGAGAGTACGGGCCATCGCGAGACGATGGTTCGCGTTCCGGTGGATGCGGAAGGCATCGATGTCGAAGCTGGGATGGCAATGGGACCGCACGCTCGCGCCGCGTTCGTGACGCCGTCGCATCAATATCCGTTGGGGATGCCGATGAGCATGGCGCGCCGTAGTGCCTTGCTCGAGTGGGCGCGGACCCGCCATGCCTGGATCGTAGAGGACGACTACGACAGCGAGTTGCGATACCAGGGTTACCCATTTCCGTCGTTGCAAGGACTCGAGCCGGAACGGGTCGTGTATCTCGGCACGTTCAGCAAGATTCTGTTTCCGTCGTTGCGCTTGGGCTACGCGATCGTCCCCGATGCGCTGGTCGATGCGTTTTGCGGGGCGCGCGTGCTGATGGATCGTCATCCGCCCAACGCCGATCAATACGTGCTCGCCGCCTTTTTGGCCGAAGGGCATCTGGAGCGTCACGTTCGCCGGGTCCGCAACGTCTACGCGGCCTATCGCGCCAAACTGATCGAAACGCTCGGCGCGCTGCTGCCGGACGACCTAGCATGGGTCGAGCCGGGCGACCAAGGCATGCATCTCGTGTTGTGGCTCGCGCCGAAGATCGACGATCGGTTCGTGGCCGCGGCGGCGGTGAGCGCCGGGGTGTCGGTGCGCGCCGTTTCGCCGATGTTCTCGCCGGGTACCGCGCGGCCCGGCCTGGTGCTCGGCTTCGGAGGGTTCGGGCATGAACAGATGGTGGAGGCGGCGCGGCGTCTGAGCGCCGTCATCGTCGATGCGGCGAAGCGATATTTGCGGTAGTGCCCGGCGGCACGTCAGGCGGTCAGGGCGACGACGTGCGCGAATCCGGCACGGTACTCGGCGACAAGCCTCCGTGCGGTGAACGCCAGGCGCGTGCTATCGATCCGCAGTGCCTTCTCGATGCCTTGCGCAATCTGCTCCACGCCAACTTCACCGGGCCAATCGCTGTCCTCCCATGTGCTCGCGAACGCCGTTTGCTTGCTTTGCGTCGAGCCTCGCGCGGGATGCCGAAGATTGACGTGCGGCACGGAAAACGCCGCGGCCACGATGCTGCCGTGAAGGCTGCTTCCGCAGTAGGCGCGGCTGCCGGCAATGACGGCGCAGATATCCCAGACGTTCGGCGAAGTCATAAGCGATACGGACGGCGTTCGCATCCGTTTTCGAGCGCGGTCGTACGTCTCCAGTGTGTCATGCCACGGTGCGATACCTGCGCGGAAGAATACGACGCCCAAACCGTGCGACGCGGCTGCAAGGTCCAAGCCTCTCGCGATTTCGTCGAGCGTGCGGTCGTCGCCGAAGTCGGCGCTGAACTGAATGGCGAGATAGCCGTTCGGGCACGTGTCGCGGACGGATGACACCGCTTCCGATGCTGCATGTTCGGCGACGATGTCGCCGAACAGCTCGGCAATCATTACGGCGGGATCGGGCAGGCGTCGCGTCGCAATGCCTTCGGCTTCGAGCAGGCATTGAGTCGTCGCGTCGCGCACCGTGACGTCATCGGCATCGTGAAGCGCGCTAACGAGATCGGCCCGCATCCGCGAATCGCGCTGCGCGAGGTCGACGCCGCCGATCGCATTGAAGAGCACCCGGCGTGCGCAGGGAAAATCCGCTTTCGACAGCACATACGGCGCCCGAGCCGGCAGGCCGAAATTCGCGCGAGCCCATCCGGCCGGATCGCGCGCCCAAGCCGGCTGAGCGTCGATCGTCGCGCGTACGCGGGTTTCGGGGGCCAGCATCACGGCCGCTTCCCACGCATCGCAAGTCAGCAACTCGCCGCCGACGGGAACGATGTCGAATGGACGAACATCGCGCGAAGCGGCTTGCTTTGCGATCGCTTCGACGAGGTGGCCGCCGAAGGGGCGCAGATCGCGTTCGAGCAGGCCCGCGAACCGAAGACGCCGCTCCGGCAGCATGGCTGCCACAACGTGCGGGAACAGCAGATCGCCGAAGTTGTGCCGATCGAAGGCGCCGAAGAGGATCGTCTCGATCGGCGTGTCGCTCGTCGCGTCTTGCATGGGCTTGCCTCTAGCGGGTAGGCGCACCGGCCGTCGCGGCATCGGGTGCTCGGTCGTCAGCATCGTACGCGCTTCGACGGGCGATCACTGGCTTGGCATTGTCCGCGCCGTCGCGGGATAATCGTCCGTTCCACTTCCCCGGGGGTTGCCCATGGCCGACGTCGATCAAGATCCACACGCATCGCTGGAATGGCGCTGGAAACCGTTTGCCGATCTAACGGCCGACGAAGCGTACGACATGCTCGAGGCACGCAACGCCGTATTTGTCGTCGAGCAGCAATGTGTCTATAACGATGTCGATGGACTCGATAAAGATGCCTGGCACTTGTTTGCCTACTCGCGCGGCGACGCGGGGGACACCGCCCAAGATGGGGCGAAGGGCCCGCAGCTGGCCGGCTATCTCCGCGTGTTGTTGCCGGATGCGACGGATACCGATGTTCGCATCGGCCGCGTGCTGACGACGTCTGCATTCCGTCGCATCGGGATGGGTAGCGCGCTGCTGGCGCATGCGCTCAAACACATCGTCGCGCAATGGCCCGAGGCGGCGATCAAGCTGCACGCCCAGGCGCATCTGCAAATGTTTTATGGCGCATTCGGGTTCGAGCCGGTCTCCGAGATCCACGACGACGATGGCATCCCTCACATCTGGATGCGTTCCGTTTGAGTCTCAATGCGCTTGGACAGGCGCCGACGGACGGGCCGCGGGCGGCGTTTCGCTACGGCGCTCCTCGATCAGCCGTTCGCGTGCCGACAGCCGCATCCAGTGCCGCAGGGCAATGAGCGCACCGAACACGCTCATCATCGATCCGGGAATCCATAGCAGCAGGCCGCCGATCTGCTGATCGCGAATCGGACTGATCCAAGTGAACGCACGCCCGCAAATCGAATAGATCGGATAAAGCTCGCGCGGCGTAAAGAAGATCAGTGCGCCGAGGACGATTTGCGGCGGGATCGCCGCGACGACGATCATGATCCGTCGTCCCGGTGCCAAGCGCGCGGGCGGCGCCGGGCGCGGGTCGAGTACGAGCCACCAGAAGAGCAGGCCGTCGATCACCATGCTCCAGTTCATGATCCGATAGAGCCGCCAATCGAGCATCGCCTTGAAGTGGATCGGCGAGAGCAGCCAAAAGTAGATGAGCCCCACGAAGAGCACGACGGCGACGACGGGATGGAACACGACGTTCAGCACCGCGCGCATCGGCTGCGTGCGCACGGCAGGTCCGAAACGGCGGCGCCAGTTGAACGGGATGCCGGCGCGCAGTGCCGCGCCCGGATACGACCAGGCGATGAAGAACGGTCCGAGGTGGTGAAGCACGAGATGCTGCAACCGATGCATGAAGAACTCATGCTCGAAGAAATAATCGAGCCGCGTATGCAAGGCGATATAGAGCGCGACGAGCCCGAACCAGAACGAGATCTGGCGCAGCAGCGAGACGCGGGCGTGCTTGACGCCGCGTATATAGAGGATGGCGGCCGCGAGCACGGCGATGACGACCGTCGGCGACGGTTCCCAAGGGTCGAGCCAATAAAGCAAGTTCATCACGACTCCCGGGTTATCGATCGCGCTCGACGATGCGCTGTAGATCGTGCGCAATCGCATCGGGCGTATCGCTGCTCGTGGCGAGCAGCCGCGCGCGCCCCTCGCGATCGAAGATATAGACCGCCGAGCTGTGCGTGACCTCGTAGCTGCCGTTCGGATCGCGCTTTTCCATTTGGTAGGCGACACGATAGCGCTTCGCGAGCGACTCGACCTGCGAGTCGGTGCCCGTCAGGCCCCGAATGTGCTGAGCGTCGAACGCCGCCACATAGGCGTTGAGCGCTGGCGGCGTATCGCGCGCGGGATCGACCGAGATGAAGAGAATGCGTACTTGGCTCGCGTCGGCAGCCGGCAGCTTTTCGAGTACTTGCATGAGCCGGGCCATCGTTTCGGGGCAGACGTCCGGGCAGTGCGTGTAACCGAAATAGACAAGCGTCGTTTTGCCCCGATAGGCGTCGGCCGTCACGCTCGCACCCGTGTTCTCGGTCATTTTGAAGGCGAGGTCGGGAAGGTGCCCCGTCACATCGGTCAATTGCCAATGCCCGTCATCGTGCGAGCAGCCGGCGATCAGCGCGGCACCGGCCAAGCCGATCGCAGCGCGAACCATTCGCGCACGGGCGGGCAGTGCGGACCGGGCGCCGCGCGCGGCGCGGTGAGCAAAAGCAGCAAAAGCGAGAAAGGCCGATTCGCCGCGAGGAACTCTTTGCAGCATGCGTGACTCGAGAGAGGGCCGTCGCGCCGCGGCTCGGCCCTGACGGGCGGCGCGGGCTAGGCGGTTGCGAGCGAGCGACTATAGCGCAAATAACTAACAGTTACCGTTCACGCGGCATATGGCCGCCGCAGGCGAGGCATTATGTCGCAGGACCAGGCAACATACGGGGAAGGGAGCCGCGATGCGTTCCTAAAGGGGGCACTCGGCGTTTTCGACGCCCTCTTGCTCGAAAAGGCGACGCAGGCGCGGTAAGATGCGCAAACTTTTCCGGTTTTTCGCGGCTACGAGCCGCGCAAGACCGTCACGCGAATTAAGCTGATGCAATCTTTACCGGCTTTTCTGTCTCCGAGCGAGACGGCGTTCTTCTTCGACTTCGACGGCACGCTCGTCGAACTCGCTTCCACTCCGGACGGCGTGATCGTGCCGCCGGCCGTCGTCGATTCGCTCGCGCAACTGCGACGGCTGACGCGCGGCGCGGTGGCGGTCGTATCGGGCCGCGGCATCGAAAGCATCGACGCGTTCCTCGGCATGCCCGACTTGCCGATTGCCGGCTTGCATGGCGCCGAGCGGCGCGATGCGAGCGGCGATACGGTCAGGCTCGGCTTTAACGATGAGCGGTTACTGCGCATGGAGCGCGTGCTGGCCGAACTCGTCAACGCGCACCCGGGTACGCTGCTCGAGATCAAGGGCGCCGCGCTCGCGCTGCATTTCCGCAACGCGCCGCTGGCGGAGACGGTGGCGCGCGAGGCGACGCAACGCCTCGTCGACGAACATTCCGATGCCTATGTATTGCAGCCCGGCAAGATGGTGTTTGAAATCAAGCCGAAAAACGTCGACAAAGGGCGCGCACTCGCGGCCTTTCTCGATGAGCCGCCGTTCGTCGGACGCACGCCCGTCTTCGCGGGCGACGATTTGACCGACGAAAAGGCGTTTGCGGTCGTCAACGAGCGTGGCGGTCTCTCGATCAAAGTCGGTGCGGGCGAGACGTCGGCTCGTTCGCGCGTGCAATCCGTCGGCGCATTCGTCGATTGGCTCGCCGATATCGTCGCCGCCGCACAGCGTCCATCATGAGCCGTCTGATTATCGTTTCGAACCGGGTCGCGCCGATCTCGGAGGGCGGTCCGGCCGCGGGCGGCTTGGCAGTGGGCGTCTACGACGCGCTGAAGGAAACCGGCGGCATGTGGTTCGGCTGGAGCGGGGAGGTCGTGTCCTCGGGTCAGCCGCAGTTGCAGCTCGTCGAGCAAGGTCCCGTCACGTTCGCGACGATCGGGCTTGCGCGGCGCGACTACGATCAGTATTACCGCGGCTTCTCGAATGCGACGCTATGGCCTGCGTTCCATTACCGCGCGGACCTGATTCAATACGACGGTCACGACTTCGAGGGTTACTGGCGCGTCAATACGTGGCTGGCGCAGCAACTCGTGCCGCTGCTGCGCGCCGACGACGTCATCTGGGTACACGACTATCATCTGATTCCGTTCGCGCAGGCGTTGCGCGCGGCCGGGGTCAAGAACCGGATCGGCTTCTTCCTGCATATCCCGTTTCCGGCCGCACAGGTGTTGCTTGCCGTGCCGCCGCACCGCGCGCTCGTCGAGGCGTTGTGCTCGTTCGATCTGCTCGGCTTCCAGACGCAAGCGGACGTGCGCGCGTTCTGCGACTACGTGGTCCACGAAGCCGGGGGCGAGATCGAGGGCGGCGCGCAGGCTGGGCCGTTCGTCGCGGGCTCGCCCGCGCGCGTGCGGGCCTTCGGGCGTTCGCTGCACGCGGCCGCCTACCCGATCGGCGTCTATCCCGACGAAATCGCGCAGCTCGCGAAAGCCGGTACGCGCGGCAAGTCGGCGCGGATGATGCGTCAGACGCTGCACGAGCGCAAACTGATCATGAGCGTCGACCGGCTCGACTATTCGAAAGGGCTCGTCGAGCGCTTCCGAGCGTTCGAGCGATTGCTCGATCAGGTACCGGCCTGCCGCAACAACGTGTCGTACGTGCAAATCGCGCCGCCGACGAGGGCCGACATGCATGCGTACCAAGACATCCGGTTGCGGCTCGAATCGGAGCTCGGGCGCATCAACGGCCGTTTCGCGGAACTCGATTGGACGCCGATTCGTTATATCCATCGGCAATACGAGCGGTCGGTGCTGGCCGCACTGTTTAGGCAGTCGCACGTCGGCTACGTCACGCCGCTGCGCGACGGGATGAATCTCGTCGCGAAGGAATACGTATCCGCTCAAGACCCCGACGATCCCGGCGTGCTGGTGCTATCGCGCTTCGCCGGCGCCGCGGACGAATTGACCGGCGCGCTCATCGTCAATCCGATCGACATCGACGGCATGGCGCAGGCGCTTGCCCAGGCGCTTTCGATGCCGCTTGCCGACCGGCGCGCGCGCTATCGGGACATGATTGCCCAATTGCGCAGCAACAACGTCTCGGTGTGGCGCGATACGTTTTTACGCGATCTCGCGCACGCGCAGGAGAAGCGGCCCGCTGCGAGTCCTCCGAGCGAGAAGGCGCCGGCGGCGCGCGCGAAGGCGTCTCGCAAGCGCGTGGCGGCCTAAGCGCAAAACGTAGGCACGAAAAACTTAAGCACGAAAGAAAAGGCCCGGCGCATCGCACGCCGGGCCTTTTTCCTTGGAGCCGCCTGCCGCTTTGGTTTAGCGCTTAGGCGACGTGTTCGTCGATCTTGCGCCCGCCGGGGTGCGGCAGCAACGCTTTGCCGTGCTGCTTGGCCAGCAGATCGCGGTAGATGCCGGGGCGGTTGCGCAGCGCTTCGGGCGTGCCGTCGTCGATGACCTTACCCGCGCTCATGACGATAATGCGGTCGAAGTTTTGCAGCGTCGACAGGCGGTGGGCGATCGCGATGACGGTGCGTCCGACCATGAGCCGGTCGAGTGCCTGCTGAATCGCTTCTTCGGACGCGCTGTCGAGCGCCGAGGTGGCTTCGTCGAGCAAGAGGATCGGGGCGTTCTTCAAAATCGCCCGCGCGATGGCGATCCGCTGACGCTGGCCGCCCGACAGCTTCACGCCGCGGTCGCCGACGACGGTGTCGAATCCTTCCGGCATGGCCTCGATGAAATCCGTGCAGCGTGCTTCGCGAGCGGCGGCATGGACTTCCTCTCGGGTCGCCTCGGGCCGGCCGTAGGCGATGTTTTCGTATACCGTCCGATGAAAGAGCGCGATGTCCTGCGGCACGAGCGCGATCGCATGGCGCAAGCTCTCTTGCGTGATGGCGCCGATGTCCTGCCCGTCGATCTGGATCGAGCCGCCCTGCGTGTCGTAAAAGCGTTGCAGCAGCGCGAGGACGGTCGATTTGCCCGCCCCCGACTTACCGACGAGCCCCACGCGCTGGCCGGCTTCGATATGCAGGTCGAATTGATCGAGGATCGGTTTGCGGCGGGGGTAGGCGAACGTCACGCCCTCGAAGTCGACGCGTCCGCCGTGCGTGACGAGCGGCACCGCGTCCTCGCGGTCGGGCATCCCGTGCGGTTGCAGCAGCGTCTTGACCGCCTCGGCGAGCCGCGCGATGTGTTGCGTCACGTCGACGAGCGCCACGGCGAGGTCGCGGGTCCCATGCAAGATCGTAAAGCCGAGCGAGCTCGTCAGCACGATGTCGCCGGACGTGGCGCGGCCCTGTGTCCATAGCCAGAGCGCCCAGCCGAGCAAGCCGGCCGAGAGCAGCGCCGTGATGACGGCGTGCAACAGCCGCAGCCGCTCGAGGTAGAGCAGGCTTTGCTGGCGCGCATCCATCTCCGCCTTGACGGTTTCGCCGAAGCGGCGCTGTTCGCGCAGCGTCATGCCGAAGGCGCGCACGAGTCCCATGTTGCCGATCACGTCGACGAGTTCGCCGTCGACGGCTGCCGCCTTCGTGGCGAAGTTGTGATGCCGCGACGAGCCGCGCCCGGCGAGCTTGAACAGCACGATGGCCAAGACGCCCGAGCACAGCAAGAGGCTGCCGGCCATGACCGGGTTGACCGTGACGATCATCACGATCGCGCCGATCACGGCGATGCAAGGCGGCAGCACGTTCCACGCCATCGTGTTCTCGGACGTGTAGACCGCGTTCGAGGTGGCCGTGATGCGACTGGCGATGGTGCCCGGCTGACGTTCGGAGAAGTAGGTCGGCGAGTGGCCCGTCAAGTACTGAAACAGGTCGCGCCGCAAGTCGCCCGTCACGTCGACGAACGCGTGAGCGGCGACCCAGCCGCCGATGCGCCACAGCAAATTGTCGGCGGCAATGAGGCCGACGAGGATCGCGAACGCCCCCCAGAGCGGGCCGGGGTGATGCCGGCCCATGCCGAGCACGTCGATCAGATGCTTGATCGCGTACTGCGAGGCGAGCGCGCACGCGACGGCGGCGAACACGCTGGCCAGCACGATCGCATGGGAGACGGGGTGGCGCCGGATGTAACTAAGCAAGAACGCTAGCGGGCGGTCGGCATAGCTCGAAAGCCGGGCGTTGCGAGCGTTACGTTCGGCGACGGTCAAATGTTCCAATTGTGGTTCGTGCGAGGCACGCGAAGCGAGTGTCATCAAAAGCATAGTCTGCGTGTGGCGGACCGGCAGCCAATCTCGAGCAATAACGAGATGGCGCGGCACGCCGCCATTGTAAACATCCGCGGAACTTCCCCGGGGCTTCACGATAAGCGTTGGATACGCACAACGCCGGTTTGTCGCGGCGCATCGTCCCGGTTCCATGGAGCAAGTTCGGTGCGCGTCTCGAACGAAAGCTCGATCGAAGCTAACCGTAATTTTCCGATACAATAGCCGGTTATGTCCAAATGCCTCGGGGATACTGGCATTTGGGGGCTGGATCAGGTCGCTTAGCGTTCCTGCTTGACGTTCCTGACGTTCATCGGGTGGCGCGTTTGGGCACGCAAGCTGCGCGGGTCGTATGCGCTCGCAGGGCCGATGGGCCGATGTGCTCGGTGCTTCGGCGTACTGTAGGCAAGGTGCGGCTTACCGTGTCGGGCGAAATGTATCCGGCTTGTAACAACGTAAAGAGTTTGAAATCTCCTGCGGCGCAGCATGAAACCGGTTGGATAATCGATCCGGGTTTGCCCTAAGGGAATTTGACGCACGTCGTCAACGGTTGGGCGAGCCGTGCGTTTAACGACTGTGGCGCGTAGCCCCAAGATCGATCGAGCAGTGTCGTCGACGGCCAAGGGCGAATCGCACCTGTCCCGCGTGGGGTGGGTTGCTGCGGCCTGATGCTGGAGCGGGCGATTCGCTTCCAAACAACGTCAATACATTTGCCTGAATATTTATTAGGAGTTCATCACTATGCGGATCGCTCAAATCGCTCCTTTGCACGAGGCGGTTCCCCCGAAGCTCTACGGTGGAACGGAGCGCGTGGTCTCGTATTTGACGGAAGCCCTCGTCGAACTCGGCCATGACGTGACGCTGTTCGCGAGCGGCGATTCGAAGACGTCGGCGAAGCTCGAAGCGTTCTGGCCGCAGGCGCTGCGCCTCGACCCGTCGATCCGCGATACGATGGCTCCCCATATGCTGTTGCTCGAGGAAGTGCGCCGCCGCGCCGAGGAATTCGACGTCCTGCATTTCCACATCGACTACTACCCGTTCTCGCTGTTCTCGCGTCAGCCGGTGCCGCACCTGACGACGCTGCACGGCCGTCTGGATCTGCCCGAACTGCAACCGATCTTCAATACGTTCAACGAAGTTCCGGTCGTTTCGATCTCGGACAACCAGCGCATGCCGCTGCCGCAGGCAAGCTGGCTCTCGACGGTCTACCACGGCCTGCCGGAGAACCTGTTGACGCCGCGTAAGGATATCGAGCCGAGCTACTTGGCGTTCCTTGGCCGCATTTCGCCGGAAAAGCGCGTGGACACGGCCATCCGCATCGCCGAAAAAGCCGGCATGAAGATCAAGATCGCCGCGAAGCTCGACAAGGCCGACCGCGCCTACTACGAAGAGCAAATCAAGCCGCTGTTCTCGCTTCCGCACGTCGAATACATCGGCGAAATCAGCGAATCGGAGAAGGCCGAGTTCCTGGGCGGCGCGCATGCGCTGCTGTTCCCGATCGATTGGCCGGAGCCCTTCGGTCTCGTGATGATCGAGGCAATGGCTTGCGGTACGCCCGTGATCGCGTTCAAGCGCGGCTCGGTGCCTGAAGTCATCGAAAACGGCGTGTCGGGCTTCGTCGTCGAAGACGAACTGTCGGCTGTGGCCGCCGTCAAGCGTCTGTCGTCGCTGCCGCGCGCAACGGTGCGCAAGGCGTTCGAGGAACGCTTCACCTCGAAGGTGATGGCGCAGAACTACCTCGCTTCGTACGAAAACCTGCTGCGTCAAAAGCGCCGCACGGTACTGCGCGAAGTCGCCGCCGGTTAAGACGCGCTACCGCGCGGGCGCTTGCCCCGCGTGGTGGCTGCCGATTGCCGCAGATACGCCCCGCCTGCCTTGCGGCACGCGGGGCGTGTCGTTTTTATCGGCGCTAGAGCCCTTGGCAAGGGGAAATAGGGGCCGTTCTGTATTGCATCGTCGCCTTGAAAGTGGGAAGGCGGCACCCAAGTCCCTATAATGCTGCTGCCGCGAAAACGGCGGCGAAAACGACTGACCTTAGGAGAGCGTCTTGGCGAGAGCGACCCCCACGCGAACAGATCCGGCACCCGGTGCCGGCACATTGTTCACGCTGCGCGCCATCGGTCTCGTTTTGCTCGCGCGTTGGCTCTATTCCATGGCGCAAATGGGCTACGGCGAGTCGCTGTCGGCCATGGCGTCTTCTCCTTGGGCCTCGATCAACGGCGTCTTCTTATTCCTGCTGATCGTGCTGCCCGGCGCGCGTGCGCGTGCCGAGCGCCCGTTTCATCCGCTGCCGCAATGGTTACGGCAGGCTTTACGTCTGTTCTCGTTCTTATGCTTGCTGTTTGCGCTGTGGTTGATCGGCGTTTTCGTATGGACGGTCGGCGGTAGGCGCACGATCACCGCGATCGCCGAGACGAACGGCTGGCTCGTCGCCGCACCGGCGTTGTATGCGGCCGTTCTTTGGATCTGCCGTCCACGTGCGCTATGGCGCACGAACGCCGCCGCGCGGCGCTTTGCCATCGGTCGATATGCGGTATCGCTCGACACCGCCACCCGTACCGTCGTCGTTTGGGTGGAGAGCCGCAAGCTCGGGCAGTACGATGCGCGCGAGCTTTCCGTCAAATGGCCGGCCACGTCGGCGATCGAGCGCGAGCGACCCATTGCCCATACGCCGGCGCCTGACAACGCGCTCGCAGCCGGGGTGCAGGGCGGCGAAGCCGGCGTGCGCACTCACGGGTGGGCACGGCGTTCGCAAGTCGAACTCTTGTGGGACTCGCCGGCCGCTGTCGGCCACAATCGGCAGACGGTTTTTCGGACGAGGCTTGCAACCGAAGGCGATCGAAGCGCGGCGCATGCGCTCGACGCGACGCTGCGCCAAGTTTGAGCGCGCGCCGCGGCACTGAACCCGCGTCGCGATAGGGCGAGGAGAACGGCCGTGAAGCAACGTCGAATCGATATCGCCCGGGCTTACGACGAGCCGGGCCCGGATGGAAGGATCCGCTTTCTCGTGGACCGCATGTGGCCGCGCGGCGTCAGCAAAGCGTCGCTCGGCATCGAGGCGTGGTTGCGCGACGTCGCGCCCAGTACTGAGCTGCGACGCTGGTTCGGGCACGATCCTGCTCGCTGGGAAGAATTTCAAGCGCGCTACCGTGCCGAACTCGACGCCAATCCGGCGTCTTGGCAGCCGCTGCTCGAGGCGGCAGAACGCGGGCCCGTTACGCTGCTATTCGGCGCGCGCGACCGCGAGCACAATCAAGCGATCGTGCTTCAGGCCTACTTGGCGCATAAGCTCAAGCATCATTGATCCTTCGTTCGTTGTCAGTTTTTACCCCGCTTTGCCGATGTCGTCCTCCTCCCGAGCCACGTTGCAGTCGCTGCTTGCCGAAATCCGCGCATGCCGCGCTTGCGAGGCGCATTTGCCCCATGGACCGAGACCGGTCTTGCAAGTGGGGCGCGATGCGCGCGTGCTCGTCATCGGGCAGGCCCCGGGTGCGCGCGTGCACGCGTCGGGGGTGCCGTGGGACGACAAAAGCGGTGAGCGCTTGCGCGAGTGGCTAGGCATTGGCCCAGAACGCTTTTACGATCCGAGCGCGATTGCGCTCGTGCCGATGGGCTATTGCTATCCCGGACGCGGGACGTCGGGCGACCTGCCGCCGCGTCGCGAATGTGCCGACCTATGGCTCGAGCGAGTGCTGGCCCAAATGCCGCACATCGAGCTGACGTTGCTCGTCGGCGCCTACGCGCAGCGGCGCTTCCTTGGCGATGAACGTCGCGCGAGTCTGACCGAGACGGTCGCGGCATGGCGCGACTATGGTGTCTCGCGGATGCCGTTGCCCCATCCGTCGCCGCGCAACCAGGGCTGGTTCAAACATCATCCCTGGTTCGAGCGCGAATTGCTGCCCGTCCTCAGAGAGCGTGTGGCGAAGGCGCTGCGCGGCGAACGTCTTGCCCCAGCCGATTGAGTGTCGACTCATGCGCGTGCGATAGGTCCGCATTGCACCCATCGAGCCCGTATTTCGCGTCAGTGGCTGTCACTAATTTATCGGTTTCGAATCGACCAATCCGTCCCTCCCAGCGCATCGGCGGGCGCTTCCTCGAACAAAGCGATATGCGTGAAGCGGGAGCCGGCCAACTTGGCCGCGCAGGACTATCATTGCACCCCTGGCGCGCTCTCTTATCTCGAAAGACCGCGTGCATCGTTTCGTATAGCGCGTAGAAAGGACACGTCCCATGACTTCCGGCGTCATCCGCATTCGCGGAGCTCGTCAACACAATCTCAAAAACATCGATCTCGACCTGCGGACAGGGGAGATGGCGGTCGTCACGGGCCCATCGGGTTCGGGCAAATCGAGCCTCGTCTTCGACACCTTGTATGCCGAAGGCCAGCGCCGCTATGTCGAGACGTTTAGCGCGTATGCGCGGCAGTTTCTGGATCGGATGGATCGCCCGCAAGTGGATCGCGTCGACGGCGTGCCCCCCGCGATCGCCATCGACCAGACGAACCCCGTGCGCAGTTCGCGCTCGACCGTCGGGACGATGACGGAACTCAACGATCACCTGAAATTGCTGTACGCGCGCGCCGCTCAGCTTTTCGACAAGGCGACGGCCGAGCCGGTCCGCCATGACACGCCCGAGACGATCTATGCCGAGCTCGTCGCACGGACGGCCGAGCGCGACGAACGGCTCGTCGTGACGTTTCCCGTCGAGTTGCCCGAGCAAACGAGCGCCGACGAAGTGGGGCAGTGGTTGTCGGCGAGCGGCTATACGCGCGTGCAGGCCGAGCGCGAAGTGACGACGCCGGCCGGCGCGCGCAAGATGCTGGACGTCGTTGCCGATCGTTTCCGTTTGAGCAAGACCGACAAGGCGCGCGCGGTGGAGGCGATCGAGGCTTCGCTCAAGCGTGGCGCGGGGCGTGTGAACGTCTACGTTCTGCCCGAAAGCGATGCGAATGCCGATGACGGCGAACAGGCGCCGCGCATCTGGCGCTTCTCCACGGGCTTGCACTGCCCCGAGAGCGATTTGCGTTATGCCGACCCGCAACCGGGCCTGTTCTCGTTCAATTCGGCCTATGGCGCATGCGACGTGTGCCGCGGATTCGGCCGCGTGATCGGCGTCGATCTCGGGCTCGTGATTCCGGACGTGCGCAAGACGCTCGCGGGCGGGGCGATCAAGCCGATGCAAACGCCGGCTTGGAAAGAGTGCCAGGACGACCTCATGCGCTATGCGGCGCGTGCGCGCATTCGCACGACGACGCCTTGGTCCGAGTTGACCGACGAGGAGCGCGACTGGGTCATCAACGGCTCGCCGGCTTGGAACGGCGAATGGCAGCGCGAGTGGTACGGCGTGCGGCGCTTTTTCAGTTACCTCGAATCGAAAGCGTACAAGATGCACATCCGGGTGCTCTTGTCGAAGTACCGCAGCTATACGCCGTGCGAGACGTGCGGCGGTGCGCGGCTGAAGACCGAGTCGCTGCTCTGGCGTCTCGGCTCGAAAGCGAACGCCGATGCGGTCCTCGCGCCGTCCGCCCGTTTTCTGCCGCATGGCGTGGGCTTTACGCGCGCGCAGCTCGAAGCGTTGCCCGGTTTGACCGTGCACGACTTGATGTTGCTGCCGATCGGACGGATTCGCCGCTTTTTCGACGAAGTGACGTTGCCGAGCGCATTGCTCGACGATGCGCTCAAACTGTTGGTGGCCGAAGTGCGCACGCGGCTGCGCTATCTATGCGACGTCGGCCTCGGGTATCTGACGCTCGATCGACAAAGCCGCACGCTTTCGGGCGGCGAAGTCCAACGGATCAATCTGACGACCGCGCTCGGCACTTCGCTGACGAAGACGCTGTTCGTGCTCGACGAGCCCAGTATCGGCTTGCATCCGCGCGATCTCGATCGCATCGTCGAGGCGATGCGGCGCCTGCGCGATGCGGGCAATACGCTCGTCGTCGTCGAGCACGATCCGTCGGTGATGCTTGCCGCCGATCGTCTGATCGACATGGGCCCGGGCCCTGGGGAGCGCGGCGGCTCGATCGTCTTCGACGGTACGCCGGCCGATATCCGCTCCGCCCCGACGTTGACCGGCGAATACTTAGGCGCGCGCAAACGCGTAGCCGATGCGGCACAGTGGGCGCGCAGGGCGGTCGATGCCGGCACGCCGCGGCTCGTGCTGGAGGGCGCGACCGAACATAACTTGTGCGACGTGACAGCGGAAATTCCGCTCGCGCGGCTCGTATGCGTGACGGGCGTATCGGGCTCGGGCAAGTCCACGCTCGTGCAGGACGTGCTCTATCCGGCGCTGGCGCGTCATCTTGGACGCGCCACCGAGGCGCCCGGTGCGCATCGCGGGTTGGTCGGCGCGGATTTGATCGCCGATGCCGTGTTCGTCGACCAATCGCCGATCGGCAAGACGGCGCGTTCGAATCCGGCCAGCTACGTCGGCGCGTTCGACGAAATCCGCAAGCTCTTCGCCAAGGCGCCGCTCGCGTTGCAACGCGGCTACGCGGCCGGCACGTTCAGTTTCAACTCGGGCGACGGCCGTTGCCCGACTTGCGGCGGGTCCGGCTTCGAACACGTGGAGATGCAGTTCCTGTCCGACGTGTATTTGCGATGCCCCGATTGCGATGGCCGGCGTTACCGCGCCGAAGTATTGGAAGTGACGATCGAGCGCGGCGAGCGCGCGTTGTCGGTCGCCGACGTGCTCGAATTGACGGTGAGCGAGGCCGTCGGCCTGTTCGAGGGCGATCCCGATGTCGTACGCGTACTTCAGCCGATCGTCGACGTCGGCCTCGAATACGTGAAGCTCGGCCAGCCTGTGCCGACGCTCTCGGGCGGTGAGGCACAGCGGCTGAAACTGGCGGGTTTTCTCGCGGAGACGAGCGGCAAGATCGGCGCGGAAGCGACGCCGGGCGGGCGCTTGTTCATGTTCGACGAGCCGACCACCGGCCTGCATTTCGACGATATCGCCAAGCTCATGCGCGCCTTCGGCAAGTTGCTCGCGCGCGGTCATTCGCTGATCGTCATCGAACACAACCTCGACGTCATTCGGGCGGCGGATTGGATCATCGATCTCGGCCCGGAAGGCGGGGACGAAGGCGGACTGATCGTCGCGGTCGGCACGCCGGACGACATCAAGGCGTGCGAAGCCTCGCATACGGGCCATGCGCTCAAGCAGTACGACGAGACGCTGGGCGCGAGCGATGCGCGCAGCGCCGCCGCGGGCGTACCGCTGCAATCGGCGCTGGCCAAGGCACGCGCGCGCCGGGCGGTCGAAGGTGACGACGTCGTGCGCATCGTCAATGCGCGCGAGCACAACCTCAAGAGCCTGAACGTCGATATTCCGCACGGCAAGTTCAACGTGGTGACAGGCGTGTCCGGCTCGGGTAAGTCGACGCTCGCGTTCGACATCCTGTTCCACGAGGGCCAACGCCGCTACCTCGAATCGCTGAACGCTTACGCGCGTTCCATCGTGCAACCGGCGGGACGGCCCGAAGTCGATGCCGTGTACGGCATTCCTCCCACTGTCGCGATCGAGCAGCGTTTGTCGCGCGGCGGGCGCAAGAGTACGGTCGCGACCACGTCCGAGGTCTGGCATTTTCTGCGGCTGCTGTATGTGAAGCTCGGCATTCAGCACTGCATACACGACGGCACGCCCGTGAAGCCGCAAAGCGCCGAATCGATCGCGGCGCAACTGCTGCGCGATTATGCCGGCGAGCACGTGGGCTTTTTCGCGCCGCTCGTCGTCAACCGCAAGGGCATCTATACCGATCTCGCGAAGTGGGCGAAGGCGCGCGGCTATACGCATCTGCGCGTCGACGGCGAATTTCTGCCCGTCGATCCGTGGCCGAAGCTCGAGCGTTTCCGCGAGCACACGATCGAATTGCCGGTCGCCGATCTCGTGATCTCGGCCGATAACGAAGCCGAGTTGCGCCGAGCACTCGATGCGGCGCTCGAACTCGGTAAGGGCGTCGTTCACTTGCTCGCGCCGCTCGACGGCTTGGCCGATGCATTGGCTTCAAAGCGCTCGACGCTGGGCATCGGCGAGATGGAGGTGTTGTCCGTCAAGCGCGCATGTCCCGTGTGCGCAACGAGCTATCCCGAACTCGATCCGCGCATGTTCTCCTACAACAGCAAGCACGGTTGGTGCACGAGCTGCGTGGGGACCGGGCTCGCGCTTACGCGCGAACAGCGCGCGGCCTATGACGACACGATCTTGGGCGCCGACGACGGCCGCGGCCGCGAGCAGACGTTGCCGTCCGAGGAGCAGGAGGTCGAAGGTCTCGTCGATACGCCGTGTCCCGATTGCGGGGGTACGCGCTTGAATGAGACGGCGCGCGCCGTGCGCTTCGACGATCGCTCGATCGTCGACGTCGGCCGCTGGACCGTCTCGGATACGCGCGCATGGATCGATGCGATTGCGCTGTCGGGCCGTGACGCGCAGATTGCGCGCGATGTCGTCAGCGAGATTGCGAGCCGATTGCGCTTCCTCGAAGAGGTGGGGCTCGGCTACTTGAGCCTCGACCGCGCGGCGCCGAGCCTTTCGGGCGGCGAAGCGCAACGGATTCGGCTCGCCGCGCAACTCGGCAGCAACTTGCAGGGCGTGTGCTACGTACTCGACGAGCCGACCATCGGCCTGCATCCGCGCGACAACCGGATCTTGCTCGATGCGCTGCATCAACTCGGCGAGAAGGGCAACACGCTCGTCGTGGTCGAGCATGACGAAGACACGATCCGGCGAGCCGATCACATCATCGACATCGGGCCGGGCGCCGGCAAGCGTGGCGGCCGGCTCGTCGCCGAGGGCAGCGTGAAGGACTTGGCCGAACACGCCGATTCGTTAACGGGACAATTCCTCGCGCAGCCGATCGTGCATCCGTTGCAGCCGCGTCGCGAAGTGCGCGATGGGGCGGTGCCCGAACAGTGGTTGACCGTACACGGCGCGTCGCTGCACAACTTGGCCGACGTGACCGCTGGCATTCCGCTGGCGCGGCTGGTCGCCGTGACCGGCGTGTCGGGCTCGGGCAAGTCGACGCTTGCGCGCGACGTCTTGATGACGAACCTGCTCGATGCGGTCGGTCGTTCCGTGCTGTCGTCCCCGGCTACGCGCCGCGCGCGCAAGAGCGCGCAAGAAAGCGAACGCGCAACCGCGAAGCCGCGCGCGCAAACGAGCCGCTATACGAGCTCGAGCGCAACGCGCGCGCCTTTGAACGTAACGCACAACTGGCAGGGGTGCACCTCGATCACGGGCTTCGAGGCGATCGATCGCGTGTTGGAAGTCGATCAAACGCCGATCGGCAAGACGCCGCGTTCGTGTCCCGCGACTTATATCGGTGTCTGGGACACGATCCGCAAGCTTTTCGCCGATACGCTCGAGGCGAGGGCGCGGGGCTATGCCGCTTCGCGTTTCTCGTTCAACACGGGCGATGGGCGCTGCCCGGCATGCGAAGGGCAGGGCGTGCGTACGATCGGCATGAGCTTCTTGCCCGACGTGAAGGTGCCCTGCGACGTCTGTCACGGACAGCGTTTCAACCCCGAGACGCTTGCGGTGACCTGGCGCGGCAAGAACATCGGCGACGTGCTGACGATGGAGATCGACGAAGCGGTCGAATTCTTCGCGGCGATGCCGAGCATCGCGCATCCGCTGCAATTGATGAAGGACGTGGGCCTAGGCTATCTGACGCTCGGCCAGCCGTCGCCGACCTTATCGGGCGGCGAAGCGCAGCGGATCAAGCTCGTGACGGAGCTCGCGAAGGTGAGGGACGACGTCACGCGGCGCGGACAAAAGGCGCCGCATACGTTCTACGTGCTCGACGAACCGACGGTGGGCTTGCATATGGCCGACGTCGCGCGCCTCATCCGAGTGATGCATCGGCTGGTGAATGCGGGGCATAGCGTGATCGTGATCGAGCACGATCTCGACGTGATCGCCGAAGCCGACTGGATCATCGATCTCGGGCCGGAAGGCGGTGCGGGCGGCGGCACGATCGTCGCGGCTACCGATCCCGAAACGCTGTCGCGCGTGCGCGAAAGCCATACGGGTCAGGCGCTCGTGCCGGTGCTCGCGCGCGGGGCGCAAGGGCGCGGTAAGCGCAAGTCCGACGAAGGACTGCGCAGCGCATAAGCGAAGGGCTGGGTACTGCATGGCGCAGGACCCAGCCCTTTTCGCTTTCAGCGCTCGAACCGCGGCGAGCGCGAGCCTTAGGCTTCCCCGGCCAGTTCCGGAATAGGAGCGGGAGCGCTCGGCCCGGCGCCGGGCCTGCCGGAAGCCGATCCACCGCCTACATATCCCACCCAGACGAGCGCAAGCGACGCCACCGCCACCGACACCCATCCGTTCATTCCGTAGCCGACGATGTGTCCCGCCGTATTGGTGGACAACATCAGCCCGCCGAGCCATGCGCCGCAGCCGGTTCCGAGCGATTGCACCGCGCCGTTCGCGCTGAGGAACGCACCGCGGTGCTGAGAGTCGGGTACCGTCGTCAGGATGGCCTGCATCGGCACGATGCGGGCGGACGAGATGATGAGAAACAGCGCGAAGCCCGGCACCATGATCGAAAACGGCAGATCGGGCAAATGGGTGATCGCGAGTATCGGCGCGAGTGCCAGCACCCCGAAGATGCGGAACACGATCCGATGCCCGAGCCGGTCGGAAAGCCTGCCGATGGCGCGCGAGGTGAAGAACGTGGCCGCGCCGCCCGCCATGTAGAGCCAAGAAATGCGGCTTGGAGACACGCCGTGATTTTCGACGAGCATCGGCGAGATGAACGGGATCACGAGCATGTGCGCGAACATGATGAGAAACGTCAGCGCGAACGCTCGCACATGGCGCGGATAGGTCAGCAGACGGGCGAGCGCGGGAAGCGTCTCGGCAAGCGTTGGCTGGACGTTGGTCAAATGCTCGCTCAGCGAGGGCAATATGCGCGACGTAACGATGGCGATCGTGACCGTCAGAGCGCCCAGCAGCCAGAACGGCGCCGACCAATGGAAGTACGCGCCCAGCATGACGCCGGCCGGTACGCCCGCGATCGCAGCCATCGAGAATCCAGTCATGATGATGCCGGTCGCGGTGCCGCGCCGCTCGAGCGGCACGATATCCGCGATGATGGCCATGACACCGGCGCCGAGCACGCCGCCCGTGAGGCCCGCGAACGCACGGCTCGCGAGCAGCAACGGATAGCTCGTCGCGCAGGCGCAAGCGACATTCGACAACGCGAAGAGCAAATACGCGGCGATCAGCAGCTTACGTCGGTCGAAGCGGTCGATGTAGGTCGCCGCGAGCAAGGCCGAGAGACCCGAGCACCACGAGTAGGCGGAAACCGCGGCCGCGAATTTCGAAGGCGAGATGTCGAAGGCCGTCATGATTTGCGGACCCAGCGGCATCATCACCATGAAATCCATGATGAGCGTGAATTGAACGAGCGCAAGTAGCCAGACTAGACTTCGCTCGCGTTTTTGAGGCAGGGCATACATTGTTATTGGAATCCTTTTGATGTGCCGGTGGCTGGACGGTGGCCGGGATCAGCCGCCGTCATCCATATAGACGCGCGAGCGAGCCTTCGCGTTACACAGTCGTGTCTTCGGGTGCCGGACCGGCGGCCGGCTTACCTTCAATTTCTTCCGCTGCGCGCAGCAAGATATCGGCGACGCGCTGTTGTTCACCTTCGTCTGCGTCGAGACGCTTGAGTAGGGCCAGCTTGAGCGCGTACTTCGCTTGACGCAGCTTCGGATGCCAGCGGGCATCGCGTCCGCCGTCGTCGTCGTCTTCCGCCGCGTAGGCCCGACGCATCGACTCCATCTTGTGCGCGACGAAGCTGAGCTTGGCGAGGATCATGTCGACCTGATCCTGATTCGCGGCCAGATGTGCGCGGCCTGCGTCGGCAATCTCGTAGCGCTTGCGGTTTCCTTCCTGCTGAACCGTCACGAAACCGAGTTCTTCCAGATAGGTCAGCGCAGGGTAGACCATTCCGGGACTTGGCGCATAGAAACCGTTCGAACGCGTTTCCAGCGCCTTGATGAGCTCGTAGCCGTGACGAGGTGACTCGGCGATCAGCACGAGCAACATCAACTGCAAGTCCTCGCCGCTGAATTTACGGCCGCGGGTAAAGCTGTCGTCGTCGCCGAAGCCGCGCTCGCCGCGTCCGCCCCAGAACGAAGCGCCGCCGCCATGGCCATGGCGATGCCGCCCGATCGCGTGCCAAAGCTCGTGCAGGAACGAAGACTCGCCGTGCCGGCCATGATGGCTATGACCATGGCCGCGGGCGTGACCGTGGCCTGCGCGCATGTCGCGCTCGGGCATTTCGCGGCGGCGGCCGTACCAATGACTGAAATCGGGACCGAATTCGGCCGCGTGCGCGTGACCGTGTTCGTGTGCGCGAATCGGATCGAGCGGTCCGAATGCGCGCTGAGAGTCGTGAAAGCGATGTCGCATGGGAGTGTCCCCCGTGTCGGTGAATGTGTATCTAAAGATATATATCTAAAGATAGAAAGTCAAGGCTGTCTGGTGGCGTTGGGGATCGGTTCCTGCGCGATGGCGGGAATGGTCGTTGCGGACGATAGGGCGCGGCATATCGTTCAACCACGATCACAAAGGAGGTCGCATGTTCGTGCACAACAAACGGTTGCAGTACACGGTTCGAGTCGGCAGCACGGATCCGGGGCTGGCAAACCTGCTGCTGGAGCAATTCGGTGGACCGCAAGGGGAGCTGGCTGCGGCGATGCGCTATTTCACGCAGGCGATCACCGAAGAGGATCCGGGACGTAAGGACATGCTGCTGGACATCGCGACCGAGGAGTTGAGCCATTTGGAGATCATCGGATCGATCGTGGCGATGCTCAATCGCGGCGCGAAGGGTGAGCTCGCGGAGGCCGTCGATACGCAGGCTGAGTTGTATCGCAAGCTAAACGGCGCCGGCAACGACAGTCATGTGACGCAGGTGCTTTACGGCGCGGGCGCGCCGCTCACGAATTCGGCGGGCGTGCCATGGAGTGCGGCGTATATCGACACGATCGGCGAGCCGACTGCCGATTTGCGGTCGAACATCGCCGCCGAGGCACGCGCGAAGATCATCTACGAGCGCCTGATCAATGTGTCTGACGATCCGGGTGTGCGCGACGCGTTGGGCTTTTTGATGACGCGCGAGGTGTCGCATCAAAAGTCGTTCGAGAAGGCGCTGTATTCGATTACCGCGAACTTCCCGCCGGGCAAGTTGGCGCCCGAGCCCGAGTTTGCGGATGCCTACTTCAAGATGTCGGTTGGCGCGCCGCCCGAGCGTGGACCGTGGAACGAGGGTCGTGGACTGAAGCTGGTCGAAGATCCGCCGATTCCGGTGGACGGCGGAGACGGATCGGCCGCGGTGCAGTTGAGCGAGAAGGAGCGCACCACCTTGGATGAAATGAAGGCGCGGTTGAAGTCCGACCGGACGCACGACCCCGAGACGGGGGCTGAATTGGGGGAAAGCGAGCCGGGAGCGGATGGGCTCGTGAAGTGATGGCGTAATTAGGGCGCTGTAGCAGTGGGTCGCCTGCGACCGAGTCGCGCAAGCGATCCGTTTAATCGCAGCAGCATGATGCGTAGTCGTGGCGACACTGCATCACGCAAGTGGTGCTGCGCCGGACGATGTAGACGAGGCGGTCCGCTTTTGCAATGCGCCTTGACCGAATGCCGGTCTGTCACCTTTCAGGGGCCACGGCTTGCCAGTGCCCCTGTTTCATTTTGGATACGTTTTTCAGTCGGCGTCGAGACGGGCCGAAATGAACAAACCCCCGCTCTAGCTTAGGCCGTGCGCGTCGCGACGAGTTTGGATCGCGCCGCTTTTCAACGCGACTGTCTTGACTCTGAGACAGGTTTGACACGGCGGACTTGCCGTCGGTCACCGCCGAGCTCGCCGCGGTTCACCGGATGGCGGTTTGACGAGCTTGGCGTGCTTCGTGCTTTTACCGTTGCATCGCGAAGGAATAGACCGAGTACAACGACGAATCGCGAAAGAGTACGACACGAGACATCGGCGCGCTTTTCGCCCGTGCATCGGCGCTATCGGTCGAATACAACGCCTAGGCACAAGCGATAGACCGCGCGCCACCGTAACCGCATCGGGGATGCAGATGAAATTGGAACGACCAACGGGGTCTGCCGGCACGGGCCGGCATGGCATGCCAATCCACTCGAAGCTGACCTCGCGCCCGGCTCGGCAACGCGGCGCCGTAGCCGTTTATGTTGCCATCCTGCTGCCGATGATGATCGGCTTTCTTGCGCTAGCCGCGGATATCGGGCGCGCGTATGTCGTACGCAACGAATTGCAGAATGCAGTCGACGCCGCGGCGCTGGCCGGCGCGGGTGAATTGCGGTTGTCGGGCGTTGCGGGAACGTGGGCGAACGCCTCGGCCTCAGCGCGCGCAGCCGGCGTTAAAAACGCGGCAGACGGTGTAACGCTAACCGACGTTCAGGTTCAAACGGGCTACTGGAACGTCCAAGGAACCCCGGCCGGCTTGCAGTCGACGTCGATCACGCCCGGCACCTATGACAAGCCCGCGGTGCAAGTGACGATCAGCCGAACGGCAGGACAGAACGGCGGCCCGCTCAATACCTATTTCGCCGGCTTAGTCGGCGTATCGACGATACCAGTCAGCGCGACGGCCACCGCGCTTGTTCTGGCTCCGGGGGCGAGCCCGCCGGGAGCCTTGCTCCCCATAGCGATCCCGTTGTGCATGTACCAGAACTATTGGAACTCGTCGACGGGACAGCCGAACACCGACGCGAGCGGCAATCCGATCGAATTCACGATGGCGTCGGCGTATCACGCAGGTCCGTGTGCCTCGATGCAATGGACTTCGTTTCAAACCGACGCCAACGATGTTCCGACGGCACGGAACCTACTCGCCAACGGCAATCCGACGTCAATGAACATTGGGGACAACACATGGATCGAGCCCGGCACGAAAACCACGCTGTTTTCGTCCGTACCGTATCCGGCCGACGTGCTGCTGCCTGTTGTCGTCGACCTCACGACCCATGCCGCTGTGCCAATCGTTGCCTTTGCCCCTTTCCACATCGACAGTTCGACGGGCGGAAGCTGCAAGTGCATTACGGGGCACTTCATCACCAACTACAAGGTACCGACCGGTAGCGCCGGCGCAGGCAACGGACCGTACTACGGCGCTTACACCCCGGCCATGCTCGCGCAATGATTGGCGCAGGTCAGAGCACGGCAGCCCCGATGCGTTTCGCTTTCGTTCGCGCTCGTAGCCCTCGGAGCGATCGGTTCCCGCATCGGTTCCGAGGGCCGTGACGGCTGGCGATTGGGACTCAAACCGAAACCACTCTCTCGGTGCGAAGTCCTGGCGCCAGCTTTGTGGGCACACCATTGGCATACCTCAAACGACAGGTGGCACCGGCAACTTGTGCAAAGCCCGCACGACATGAGGGCGGTTATCCTCGGTGCATTACAGCGCATTTAAAGACTGTCCGATGCCGACGAATGTGCCAGCGAGTGAGACTGCTGTTCGAAATATTGGTTTGCGCCGTAAAAATCGCCAAGTTACGCGTATTCACTCAAATGTTGGAAATTTTGCTGAAATTTTTAAGGCTTGTGATGGTGTAGAATTTTGGGTTGATACCGTTGGATTCAAAGAGATTGCAAAAAAGATTTTGCGATATTTGGTTGCCAATCATAAAATCGTCGCACATCCTCCCTTCCAAGTTCAGATACTGCGACCACGCAGGCGAATTTGCAAATGATATCCAATTCCCGTCATTAATATTAACATCTACCCACTTGTCCTCTACGAGCAAGCGGCCATCGTCCTCCGCGTATTGTGCACATATTCCATACCCTCCGGGTGGAACGGAGCCACCGCCAAACAATGAGGTGTTGTACGTCAAATAGGTATATTCAAATGTATATCTTTTGAGGCCATAGTCGTAGCGGATTGTAGCTCCGGGGGTTAACTCGCGGTTAACATAGCCGAAACCCGATGGAGCGCCATCCTCGGATTGCGCGCCAGGAACTACCTCGCTTGCATCAAACGTGAAGTATTTGAAATTGGCCATTTTTGCTCCATCTAAGGCAGTAAGCCCGGTGCGGTGTTTATTGATCACGCGGCACGAGACGGTGAGCTGGAGTAAAGCCGAGCTGACCCAAAAATCCCATTCTCTCCTCCTCAAATGCGAGTCGTGCTCCGTCGAGCGGAAATTCTACAGCGGGCTTGGTTGAAGCCCAGCGGAATCTTGCGAGACCATCATAGACGGATCTCCAGAACATAGAAATGCGGTTAATGACGTTGACGATGATTTTTTACAGATTTTGAGAGACAGTGATTTATTGTGAAATCATTTTTTCAGCGCCTCCTTAGGTGGGATGCCGCCGATACAGTGAGCCTGCGCGATAGAAAGTTGATTGTTTTCCTTGCAATATTCTACTTAACGCCCGCGGCGCCTCGTGGTTGAGTTTCTCCGCCCGGACTACGCTACATAACTGGATCCGAGGCCACGCATTTTGGTCCTATGACCCGGCGGGGTATCCGGCCGTTGACTGCGGAATCCATCATTGCGTCCGCTGTGGACAGAGGGGCAGCCGTGTGGTCGAGTTATGCCATTTGCATGAGTCGCGTACCCGAGGCGATCGTCGAGCTCGGCTTTGGGGCGCTGGTCGGCCAGTTTTGGCCGTTCGGCTGGACGCTTCTTTGGAAATACCCGTGCCCGTCTCTTATTAGCAAGGTGAGTGAATGGACGCCAAACGATCGCCGTGCACGAGCGCTTTTCAGGGCCTTTGGGGGCGTCTGAAGGAGCACCCGCTGTCGCGGGTCGGGCCCGGGCTGATCACCGGCGTCGCTGACGACGACCCTAGCGGGATCGCCACCTATTCCCAGGCAGGTGCTCAATTCGGGCTGAACATGCTCTGGACGATGCCGCTGGCGTATCCGCTGATGGCCGCCGTCCAGTCGATGTGCGCGAACCTTGGCAGAGTCACGGGGAAAGGACTCGCGGCCAACATCAAGACCGCATTCCCGCCGGTCGTGCTAAGGAGCGTCGTGCTGCTTCTGCTCGTTGCCAATACGCTCAATATCGCCGCCGACGTTGCCGCTATGGGCGAAGTTGCGGAACTCGTCTCCGGTGTCAATCGTCACCTCATGACGGCGTTCTTCGTGTTCGGGACGCTTGTGCTACAAGTGTTCGTTCCCTACCATCGGTACGTGTTCTTCTTGAAATGGCTGACCGTCGCACTGCTTGCTTACGCGGCGGTGCTGCTTACGGTCCATGTTCCTTGGGGGCAGGTCGCACTGCGCACGGTCTGGCCGCGCTTCACACCTGATGCCAGTGCCGCCGCCGTAGTGGTCGGGGTCTTCGGCACGACCATTAGCCCCTACCTATTCTTCTGGCAGGCTTCAGAAGAGGTCGAGGACATGCAGACGAGCCAAGGCGGTGCGCCGTTGGTACGGGACGCGCGCGCCTCGGGCACTGAGCTTCGGCGTATCCGGTGGGACACATGGAGTGGCATGCTCTACTCCGACGTCGCTGCGTACTTCATTATTCTCGCGACTGCCGTCACGCTTCATGTGGCCGGAATCACCGACATCAACACGGCGGCGCAGGCAGCGAGTGCGCTGCGGCCACTCGCGGGTAACTTCACTTACTTGCTTTTTGCCCTCGGCATTCTCGGCGTGGGCCTGATTGGCGTGCCGGTGCTAGCAGGCTCCGGGGCATACGCCCTTTCAGAGGCGATGGGGTGGAAGGAGGGGCTCGAGCGCAAGGTGGGCGACGCGCGGGGGTTCTACGGCATCATCGCCGTTAGCGTGCTCGCCGGACTGGCTATCCAGTATTCGCCAATCAGTCCGATGAAGGCTCTTTTCTGGAGCGCCGTCATCAACGGAGTGGTCGCCGTACCGCTCATGGTCGTCATCATCATCCTCGTCTCGAAGAAGTCGGTCATGGGCGCTTTCACGGCGAGTCGGCCGCTGATTATCCTTGGCTGGATCGCGACGGCGATTATGGGTGCGGCGGCCGTGGCAATGTTCGTTCTTAGGTAGCCATGCGATGCACGTTCGGTTCACGTTGTTGCGGCTCACCGCGCAAGGGATACGGCTGCACAGCCCTGGGCCCGTGAAAGGCGAAAAACCGAGGAAAGCGCATTTGGAGCGATGTCTTGCTGGGCGAAAACTTCAATTCGCAGCGTTTTCTTGCCCGCGCTGCTTTCTATGCTCATGGCGAATATCGGTGCCGCGAACGGCATAGACGACGGATTCCGCAATGTTGGTGGCATGGTCACCGATACGCTCGATGGATTTCGCGATGGATAGGTAGTCCAATCCGAGCTGGACTGTCCGAGGGTCTTCCTTCATGGACTTGACAACCTTGACTACGAATGCCCGAAATTCGGCGTCGATGGTTTCGTCGTCGCGGACGATCTGCGTAGCCGCAGTGGCATCCATGCGCGCGAATGCATCCAGTGCTCCGCCGAGCATGTGCGACGCCATGTCGCCGGACGCCTTAATTTCAGCGATGTTGAGGTTCCATGCGCCTGCGTCCATGGCAACGCGACGAGTGCGCTTCGCAATTTTCCGCGCCTCGTCGCCAACACGCTCGAGGTTGGCCGCGCACTTCGAAGCCGCCATCAGAAGGCGCAAGTCGGAGGCTGTGGGTTGCCAGCGGGCGATGGCGTTGACCACTTCGTCGTCGATTGCGATTTCCATGAGATTGAGCCGGTGCTCGTCGTCGCCGACATGCTCGAGAAGCCCTAGATCGAACGACTTCAGCGCGTCCAGAACGCACGCGATCTGTGACTCGGCCAGGCCCCCCATTTCGAGCAGCCTCGTCGAGACCAGCGCGAGTTCGGCATCGAACCTGCGTGAAAGATGCTTATCCGGCATGTTCTGTCTTTGAGTCGGAATGCCTGTGCCGCCCGGGCGCTGGTCGCGTGCAGCAAAGTGAGAGCGCTTCGTTACGACTGTGCAGGTCGGCCGGTCTTGACCGTTTCGACCGCTGAGATTGCCGCAAGCAGGCGTTTCGTCGATGCCGTCTCGAGTATGATCAACCCTGCCCGCAGAAGCTCGCTTTTCTTCACTGACACGCCCGCATCGAGGCACTTCTGTTTCAGTGCGGCAATCTTCTCGTAGTCGGACTTCGGCATTGTGAAGCTGTCGCGTATCACTTTTTCCTTCTTCACACTCTTCGCTTTTCCCGCTCCTGCCGCCTCGGTCGGCGTGGCTTGCGCCGGTGCCGCGCGCTTTTGCCTCTTTGCCTTTGTCGCGGCGGCTTGCACGTCGGCGGACGCAAGCTCACCCGCGTCCGCTTGCTTATCCTCGGTTACCGCGTGTCCGTTGGCATTCTTCGGGAAGTGGAATGCCTTCTTCGTAGGCTTCTTGATGCGGGGCTCAATCATGGTCGACTCCAGATTCGTAATGATATAAACAGTATATACCGTTTGTGGAAATTGTCCTCGTTGCGCGGACTACCGTCCCGCACGGCCGGAAAATTGTCCACAGATTCTGTTCGCAAGGCTGTGGGTAACAGTCGGGCAAGCTCGACAAGCCATTGATACTTCGGCATTCCTGCGACGGGCCGTTGACGAGGGCATCGAGCGGCTCGCGATGATCTTGCGCCTGTGCGGCAAGGCGCCGCGTGGTGGAGGACGGCTAATAATGTCCAGACAAGATGACGACAACTGACATGCATCAACCATAGTTCGATGTAATTTGCACGCGGGCAGGCAACGTCGTTTAATCGAAACTCCTCTGGTTCGCACCCCTTCCTTAAAACGGTAGGAGCACATAGTGGCTGACCGCAACTTTGACGAGATCGTTCAGGCAATCGCCTCCGACACGAATACGCCGCCCGAGATCGTCTCGAAGATGTATGCCGAGACGTGGGCTCAATATAGCGACGGGGCGCGAGTCCTGGACTACCTGACGGTACTGGTCGCCAAACGCGTCCGGGAAAATCTGCGCGGAGTTTCGCAAGACCGGCACTAGCCGATCGCCCCGCAAACCCTATCGCATCGTTTCTCATGCCAGGCGACCATAGCGCGCCGTTTCCTCGCCCGATATTTCGCAGAGGCGAAATCGGCATTGAACCGCTGCTCGTTTCGTCGGATGGCTAAGGTATTCGGTGGTCGGTTGATGCGTATCAACGAATGCGCACAGTGCGAGTCGCCGCTGTCAGGAATATGTCACATAGGCAGTCGAGACTGGGTCATTCACCGGGATAACGGGCGGCTATGACGCAAAAGACCCAAGCAATCGCAGCAATGGGACAGCGCAGCCTGCTCCTACCAGGCTGGATCAAGGCGGCACTCTCCGCCAACGACCGTTTGAAGCTCTACCTGACAGTGCTACAGGTTGCGTTTGCGCATGCCGAACATCCGGACGGCGAGTTGCCCGACCTGAGCACGGAACTTGTCGCTGCGCACGTCGACGCCCCCTGGCTTCGGAACATACCGACAAGCGCTTCGCTCGTCGACGGCACGTTGCTAGTGCCGGACCTTCCGCGTCTCATGCCGCGTTTCGCCGAAGATCTGGAGACGATGGCCCGGCCGCTCGTCGAACCGGATGATCGACGAGACACGTTGCGCGCGCGCGTGCAGCATTGGTTGGAGGAAATCGACGCACTGCGCGGCGAAGGCCTTAGCCGCCCACAATTGCAATCGTTAACGCGCGGCCGGCTAACGAATGGAGAGGACAGCCTGCATCTGCTGGTGATGGATCTTCACCATGCGCTCAACCAGTTGGCGAAAACGATTTCCGGCGAGGAGATCGACGGCGCACATGTGTGGCACCTGCATCCGGCCGATCGCGCGCGCGTCGTCGCATTCATGCGCGGATTGAACCGTACGGCACCGCTGAAGTTCGATCATCCTGGACTCGACACCGCGGCGACGCGCGACGGCGAGCGGTTGCTGCTCCAGAACGACATCGGCACCAACGATGTACACGTATTGGTCGTGGCGGTCGAGGACTTGACGATTACGCTGAGCTACTCGGATCTGCACCGGTCGCGCTTCGAGTTTTTCCAGTCGCTGTTAGTGCCTTACGGTGCGCAATGGAGCGACCTGCAATCGAAGGTGAATGCTGCGCTGAACGAAGGCGAGGCCTATATATTCGGCGTCGCGCGCTTCGATTGCGCCGACGAGCGTACCCTTGAGACGACGCTCGAAGGGATCGGGTCTCGCATTGTTTTCCTGATCGACTGGAACCGGGCCCGCAAGCGGTTGCTGTCGTTTGTCGACAAAGACAACGCGATCGAGGTCTTGCGCGATGCGGCCCGATGCGACGCCGGCCACATGGCCTGGTTGAAGGCCGGTGGGGAAGCACTCATCTACACCGCCATGCAGGCCGTCGGTCAAGGGGCATTTCGCATCGGCGACAGGCTTGACACCGTACTCGGTGCGGCCGATGCGCGAGCATTCATGGTCGAAGTGCTACGGATGGCGAGCCATGCCCTGCTCGGTGGGCAGCCGGTCGCGCTGGTCGCGGATCAGACGCGCTTGTTGCTCGCGCGACGCGTGCGCCAGCACAGTAGCGCGTACGAACTGCTCGAGGAGCATGCCGCTTATTGCCACGCGCTTGCGCAAGCGGTAAGTGATGGCCTGACGCATGACGTGATGTCCGTATCGCTGGCGGGTGGTAGCCCCCGGCAGGCGTTGGCGGTGAGGGCCAAAGCCTGGGAACGGCAGGCGGACCATCTGGTGATGCGCGCGCGTGAGCAGGCGCAGCGCCAGCCTCGGTGGCAGCCGTTCAAGCGCCTTCTTGAACTCTCCGACGACATCGCCGACGCCCTCGAAGAAGCGGCGTTCTTGATGAGCCTGATCGCAGACGGCCATCAACAGGGCTGGGACAGCAATGTCCATGATTCGCTGGCGCGCCTCGCGCAAACCGTGCTGATGGCGACACAGGAACACGTCAAGTCGCTCGCCATCGCGCGCTGCCTCGGCAACGCCAGCGATACGATCGATAGCGACGCTTTTCTGGCTGCGTCTTGGAATGTGCTGCGCTCGGAGCGGCAGTGTGACGAACTGCTGCGCGCGGCACGCCGCGCTATCCTTGCCGTCTTGCGCGATGCCCCCTCTCTGATGCTGGCCAACGATCTGGCGACGACACTCGAGCTGGCCTCGGATCGTCTGCTGGTGGCCGGTTATGCGTTGCGCGACGTCGCATTGGGCGAATCCGGAGCGAACACGTGACCGCACTTGAATCCGACGCCATTCACCGCTGGCCCGACGAGGTTTACCTGATCGGCTGCGCCGCCGCAGCGCTCGGCAATTCCGATCGAGCATGCGCCTCGGCGGATTCGGTCGGCTTCAAGGCCTACAACCTGCTGCGCATGGCCGATCTCGGGCTAACCGTGCCACCGGCCTTTGTGCTCGGCACGCGCTATTGCAGCGACGCTCAGTTGCGCGAGACCGCCACTGGCGGCGCTGTTTGGGCGCCCGGTCTCCAGGCGCTGGAGCGCGCCACCGGTCAGCGCTTCGGTGACGCGCGCCAGCCGCTCCTGCTCTCGGTGCGCTCGGGCGCTCCGGTATCGATGCCAGGCATGATGGATACGCTGCTCAATGTCGGCCTGTGCGACTCGACGCTTGCCGGCTTTCTGCGTCAGACCGGTAATCCTCGCCTGGTGTGGGACACATACCGCCGCCTTGTTGCAAGCTACGGAGAACTGGTCGCGGGTGTCTCCCCGTCGATCTTCGAAGCGCAATACACGGCGCTCGCCGGGACGTGCGACGAGCATGGCCTCGATTTCGCTGAACTGCGCGAACTCACCCGTCGTTACCTCGCCGCCTACGAACGTGCTGCCGGCCAGCCGTTTCCGCAGGATCCGCGGGTTCAACTGGCGGACGCCATCGGCGCAGTGCTGACAAGCTGGCAGTCAACCAGGGCCTGTGCGTACCGCAAACAGTGCGGCATCAGCGATGCGATTGGGACCGCCGTGACCGTGCAGGCAATGGTGTTCGGCAATGCGGGAGGTCGTTCGGGCGCGGGCGTTGGGTTTACACGAGACCCGATCAGCGGCGAGCCGGCGCTATTCGTTGACTTCATGTTTAACGCGCAAGGGGAAGATATCGTCTCGGGCAGGCGCAGCGGGCGTGGGCACGAAGAACTGGCCCATGCGATGCCCGCGGTATGGGATGCGTTACGTGATGCCGCGACGCGGCTCGAACGCGCGTTCGGCGATATGCAAGATATCGAGTTCACTGTGCAGGATGCGTGCTTGTACTTGCTACAGACGCGCAATGGAAAGCGCACGCCGCAGGCGGCCGCTCGGATCGCGCTGGATCTGCTCGACGAGGGCTTGATCAGTACCGAGATGGCGCTTGAGCGCACAGCGGCACTGAAGCCATCGGCGTTGACGCGCACCGCTATCGCGGGGGGCGGTGGGGACGCTGTGACGCCTCTTGCGCACGCCGCAACCGCCGGCAGCGGTGTGGCATCGGGGGAAATCGCCTTCGACGAGGCACGCGCGCGTACACGCCGTGCAGTCGGCGCGTCGGTGATCCTCGTGCGTCGCGATGCCGAGACCGACGACATCGCAGCGCTGGAGTTGGCCGCAGGTCTGCTCACGCAGCGAGGCTCGCGCACCTCGCATGCAGCGGTCGTTGTGCGTCAACTTGGCAAGGTGTGCCTTGTCGGCTGCTCAGTGCTGCGTTTGGACGAGGCGACGCGCACGCTACAGATCGGCGATACGGTGATGCACGAGGGCGACGAGATTACGATCGACGGTAACGACGGAGCGATCTACGCGGGCGCGATGCGTACGGTCGTCGAGCCGTTGTCCGAATTGCAGGCGCGCCTTGAGCGGCTGCGTGCGCCGTAGGCCGGCATGGGTGAGGCGGGTTTTCGCAAGCGTTCCTCCCGCCGAACCACTCGAATGCGGTCTTCGTACGAGCGTAGGAGCTACCTCTAGGTAGTCCAAGTTTTTGTCCGCATCCCTTTGTTCGAGGTTTGGACCGACGAGTCCAGGCGGATCCATCTCGAGTTTCTCAACTACACCAGTTGACGCCGCTAGATAGTGCCGTCCCTGCCGTGCGCGTCCCGCAGCGTAGAACTAAGTGCCTGAGCAATCCCGCTCAGGGCGAACCAAGCAAAAACCGTAGGACACGTGCTGGACTCGGCGGCCCGCGAAACGCCGCACGAGGCGGCGCGCAGAAATGAAAAAGGGCTACGGCCTTTAGCCGTAACCCTTTGTTCTTCGGGCTTCCTACATACCCATAAATCTGGTGGGTAGTACTGGGATCGAACCAGTGACCCCTGCCGTGTGAAGGCAGTGCTCTACCGCTGAGCTAACCACCCGAAGAGAGTCGAATTATGTCAGATGCTTTTGCGCTCGTAAAGCACTTTTTACGCGACTTGCGCATCGGCAGCATCGGCGGCCGTCTCGGGTGCCGGTTCGCGCCGCCATATGCTCGTGCCTTTCATCGATTTATCGAGATCGTTGAGCACGGCTTCGTGCGCTTGCAGCTCCGCTTCATCCGCGGCGAGCACGGGCAATGCGAGCCCCGCGAGCGAGATCCCCTTACCCGTAGCCGCCGACGAAGCCTCTTGGGCCGCCCCTTCGCCCAGCATGTCGATGACGAGGCTTTCCTGCCCACGCGTCATCGCCAGATAGACCTCGGCAAGCAGTTCCGAGTCGAGCAACGCGCCGTGCAGCGTACGGTGCGCATTGCTGATGCCGAACCGGTCGCACAGCGCATCGAGCGAATTGCGCTTGCCCGGGAACATCGTCTTCGCTTGCACGAGCGTATCGATCACGCTCGAATAGTGCTCGCGAAAGGGCGGTAATCCGAGCAGCGCGAATTCCGCCTCGAGAAAGCCCAAGTCGAAGGGCGCGTTATGGATGATGAGTTCGGCATCGCGCAAGTAATCGCGCAACGTATCGGCGATCTCCGCGAACTTCGGCTTGTCGCTCAAGAACTCGGTCGTCAATCCGTGCACGGCAAGCGCGCCGGGATCGCTGTCCCGCTCCGGGTTGACGTAAAAGTGCAGATTGTTGCCCGTGAGCCGGCGGTTCACGAGTTCCACGCCGCCGATTTCGATGATGCGGTCGCCCGTCCGTGCGTTAAGACCAGTGGTTTCCGTATCGAGAACGATTTGACGCATATTCGGGGGTCTCGTCTATAAGCAATACAAACAGCAGTACAAGCGGCGCGGCGAGTCACGCATCGCGCCTATCGAAAACAAGGTGTGCGGGGCAAGCTCAGCCTTCCGCCAACGCGCTCACGCCGCGGTTCGCGAGCGCATCGGCGCGTTCGTTTTCCGGATGGCCGGCATGACCCTTGACCCAGCGCCATTCGATTTGATGCAGGGCTGCGAGTTCGTCCAGCCGCTTCCAAAGATCGGCGTTCTTCACCGGCGTCTTGGCCGCCGTCATCCAATTCTTCTTCTTCCAGCCGTGAATCCACTCGCTGATGCCTTTTTGCACATATTGCGAGTCGGTATGGACGACGGCCTTGCATGGCCGCTTCAACGCTTCCAGCGCCGCGATCACCGCCATGATTTCCATGCGGTTGTTCGTGGTGTTGGCCTCGCCGCCGAAGAGCTCTTTTTCCTGCGTGCCGTAACGCAGCAGAGCGCCCCAGCCGCCGGGGCCCGGGTTGCCCTTGCAGGCGCCGTCGGTAAAGATTTCGATGAACTCGGGCGTTGCTTCAGTCACGTCATATTCTCGGGTTAGGGGTTTTGTGCGTCGCGGCCGGCGCGAGGCCCGGCGCCAGTACAGGCTTTTTCGCCTTGGTCGCGCCGATGAGCCGCATCCCGCGCACGCGCTTGACCGCCGTCACCATATAAGCCGCGCCGAAAATAGGCCACCATCGATCGCCGGCCGCCTCCATGAAGGCGAACCGCGTCAGCCAGTTTTCGCGAGCGAGGGGCGGACGATAGCAGCCGAAGCGCCCGCGTTCAAGCTCGAAACCCAACAGCTTGAGCCAATCCTTGATCCGCGTGAAGGCGATCAGGTCCTGCGCCGCCGGCACGAACGGCCGGCCGGTCATCTTCCCGAAGGCCTGGCGCGCACCCCACAAGCTCAGCGAATTGAAACCGAGAATGACGAGCTGACCCTCAGGCATCAGCACGCGCTCGGCTTCGCGCAGCAGCCGGTGCGGATCGCGCGTGAACTCGAGCGTATGCGGCATGACCAGCAGATCGACGCTTTGCGCCTCGAACGGCAAATCGAGCAAATCGCACCAAAGCGTCGTGCGAGCGGCAGGTCCGTAGCGCTCTCCCGGACCGCCAAGGCCCGACGGCCCGATCGCGACGTTTTCCCGCCAGCGCGGCGGGTAGGTGAACGGGGCGCTCGCTCCGCTGGCCGCGTCGAGAACGAGCGCGCGCGAGGGCATGCGGTTCTCGCGAAGCGCATCGAGCTGCGGCAGGCCGAGTTGCAGCGCGTGGTAGCCGAACACGTTCGACACGACGCTATCGAGGTGGGCCTGTTCCCAGTCGAGTACGTAGCGCCCCAGTGGCGAAGCCGCCCAAGCGGGCCAGTCTATAATCGGTCGATCTGACATCGTGATGGGTGCGTCGCCTATGAATACGCTCGAATACGTGCCGGTGCCGGCGTTTGCGGACAACTACATCTGGCTCGTATCGGACGGGCGCGATGCCGTCGCCGTCGACCCGGGCGAGGCGGCCCCGGTCAGGGCATATCTCGCTAAGCGGGGCTGGCGACTCGCCGCTATTTTACTCACGCACCATCACGCCGACCATGTCGGCGGCGTCGCGGATCTCATAGGCGATACCCGTATTCCCGTCTACGGCCCTGCCGCGGAAGCCATTCCGGTCGTTTCGCGCCCCCTCGCGGGCGGCGATCGCGTGCACATTTCGGCGCCGCATCTCGAATTGGAGGTACTCGAGGTGCCCGGCCACACGCGCGGGCATATCGCGTATTTCCAGGCAGGCGAGGCGAGTGCGGTGCCGCATGTGTTTTGTGGCGATACGCTCTTCGCCTGCGGTTGCGGACGTCTTTTCGAAGGTACGCCGGCCCAAATGCTGACGTCGCTCGACGCGTTGGCGGCACTACCCGGCGAAACCGAGGTGCATTGCGCACACGAATATACGCTGTCGAACATTCGTTTCGCGCTCGCGTGCGACCCGGACAATGCGCGCCTCCACGCCTGGCATGACGAAGCCAAGGCCCTGCGTGCGCGCGAGGTGCCGACGCTTCCGACGACGATTGCGCACGAGCGCGCCGTCAATCCGTTCCTGCGGTCGGGCGATCCTGCCGTCGTGCGAACCCTGGCCGAACAGCTGCATGAAACGGTTCCGGATCGGCTCGCGTCCTTTACCTTGATGCGAGAGTGGAAAAATCGTTTTCGTTAGATGCTTTGCATGCGGCGCAAATTTCGTTCGATGCTTCGAAAAAATGCGGCAAGTTATGGATTTGACTGGTTTTTTTATCAGTTTTTGTTGACGCGGACGGTGTGCTTTCGTACTATCGCCTGCAATTTCCAGCTTTGGAAGAGCAGACGTTCATGCGATTTATATTCAGTGCCCTGTTGGTTTTGACGCTTGCCGCGTGCGCAAGCCAAGGACCGACAGCGCCTCAAGCCTCCGACGCTTCCAACCCGACCGCCGCTACCGACACCCTCCGCGTTACCGCCGCCAAGCAAACCATCGACGTCGATAAGAGCTCCGTCGAGCAGTTGACGACGGCGGACTCGGATCTGTGGGCCCGCATTCGCCGCGGCTTCCAGATGCCCGACCTGCATAACGACTTGGTGGATATGCAGGCCAATTGGTATGCGCAGCGTCCCGATTACGTCCAGCGCATGACCGAGCGCTCGGAAAAGTACCTGTACTACATCGTCGAAGAACTCGAGTCGCGGCATATGCCGACGGAGCTCGCGCTGCTGCCGTTCATCGAATCGGCCTATAACCCGCAGGCGCTGTCGGTTGCGAAGGCTGCCGGCATGTGGCAATTCGTACCGGGCACCGGGCGCACGTACAACCTCAAGCAGAACATGTGGCTCGACGAGCGGCGCGACGTGTTGGCTTCCACGGGAGCCGCGCTCGACTATCTCTCGCGTCTGCACGATATGTTCGGCGATTGGTATCTCGCGCTTGCGGCCTATAACTGGGGCGAGGGTAACGTCCAGCGGGCGATTGCGCGCAATCAGGCGGCCGGCTTGCCGACCGACTACGAAAGCCTGCGCATGCCCAACGAGACGCGCAACTACGTGCCGAAGCTGCAAGCCGTCAAGAATATCGTCGCGAATCCGCAAACCTATGGTCTGACGCTGCCGTCGATCCCGAACCACCCGTATTTCGTGACGGTGACCACCTCGCGCGATATGGATGTCGATGTCGCCGCCAAGCTCGCGAACATGACGACGGACGAATTCCGCGCGCTCAACCCTTCGTTCAAGAAGCCCGTCATCGTCGGCGCGACGCAGCCGCAGATTTTGTTGCCGTTCGATAACGCGAGCGCGTTCGAACACAACTTGAAGAGCTTCGACGGGCAGCTATCGTCCTGGACCACCTATACGGTGACCGAGCGCACGCGCCCGCAAGCGCTGGCCGAGAAGATCGGTATCGATGCGCAGATGCTCATGTCGGTCAACAAGATTCCGGCAGGGATGCGGCTCAAGCCGGGTTCGACGCTCGTCGTGCCGCGCGGCGACGACGATGACGAGGACATTAGTGCAGACGTGGCCGAGAGCGCCGTGCTGGCCGTGGAGCCCGACGTCCCGGATACGCGCAAGATGCTGATTCGCGTGCGCCGCAAGCAGACGATGGCCGCGATCGCCGCACGCTATCACGTGTCGATCGGGCAGCTCAAAGCGTGGAATAAGACGCATCGCTCGGAAGCGATGCCGGGGCAGGTGATCGTTCTGCACGTGCCGGTGGGTACGGCCGTGCCGGCGGAGCCGGGCCCGCAAAAGCTCGCGACGGCGGCGGCGGAAAGCGCGCAAGTCGAGCGCGTCTCGGCGCGCGCGGCCGACGCAAAGCCCAAATCGCGGCACGGGAAGGCTGCCAAAGGCCGCGTTCGGGCGACGATCGGCAAGACCGCGGCCGCGCACGACGCAAAGCCGGCGCGATCCAAAGTCGAGACGGCGAAGTCTACGCAAAAAACATCGAAAGTCGTCGATTCGCAAGACAAGAGCGAACGCAAGTCCAAGCAAAAATCCTGAACGGCGCGGCGATAGCCGCACCGCTTTCCGTGACGCCGTCGCCCGAAAAGCGACGGCGTTTTCGTTGGTGGCCCGCAAATACTGAATCGCCGAGAACGCCTCCGGTTCGTGCGCGGGTCGGACCGGGTTGCGGTGCGCGTCGGCGGGTGTAGGATCGTCGCTGTGCCCAACGACCGGTCGCGCACGGCGCCTCTCATGCCGCGTCGAGACGACTTCCAATTGTGGGGAAGGGGTATTTCCGGCTATAATCCGAAAGTTTGCACTATCCAACCCGCACCCTAGCGCCTACCTCCTCCATCCCGTTCATCCGCCGCGCGCCGTCATCGCGAGCACGTGCCGCCGAGCCCGTCCGGTCACCGGATCGAAGCCTCGAGCATCGTTCGCGTCGTCGTAGCAGCGTGCGAACTCGCGCCACGCCGCCTGCTTTCGTCTAATCGTCGAAAAGCGAGCGCGGCGATAGCCACGAGAGTTCGCGTGGTCGGATAAACAGGTCGGCACCAGGGTGTTCCTGAAGGAGCTTCCCCGTGTTGCCGTCTTTTCCTCCCGCTCTGCTTGCACTCGCCGACGGCACGATTTTTCGCGGCTATGCCATCGGCGCGGCTGGTCACACCATCGGCGAAGTCGTGTTCAATACCGCGATCACCGGTTACCAAGAGATCCTGACCGATCCGAGCTATGCGCGCCAGATCGTCACGTTGACCTATCCCCACATCGGTAACGTCGGCGTGAACGCCGAGGACGTCGAATCGACGAAGGTTCACGCCGCCGGCTTGATCGTGCGCGATCTGCCTGCGCGTGCGTCGAACTTCCGCATGCAGCGCACGCTCGGCGAATACCTGCAAGCCGAGAACGTCGTGGCGATCGCCGGGATCGATACGCGCCGCTTAACGCGCATCTTGCGCGACAAGGGCGCGCAAAACGGCTGCATTCTGGCCGGCAGCGACGACGAAGCGAAGGCCGTCGAGCTTGCGCGCTCGTTCCCGGGTCTGGCCGGCATGGATCTGGCCAAAGTGGTCAGCACGGCCAAGCCGTACGAGTGGACCCAAACCGAATGGCGCTTGGGCTCGGGCTTCGGTGCGCAGCGCACGCCGAAATACCGTGTCGTCGCATTCGACTACGGCGTCAAATACAACATCTTGCGCATGCTGGCCGAGCGCGGCTGCCATGTGACGGTGCTGCCCGCGCAAGCGAGCGCGGCCGAGGCGTTGGCCCTCAATCCCGATGGCGTATTCCTCTCGAACGGCCCCGGCGACCCGGAACCGTGCGATTACGCGATCGCGGCGACGAAGGAATTCATCGAGCGCGGCATCCCCACGTTCGGCATCTGTCTCGGTCACCAGATCATGGGCCTCGCCGTCGGCGCGAAGACGATCAAGATGAAGACGGGCCATCACGGCGCGAATCATCCGGTCAAGGATCTGGCCGACGGCCGCGTCGTCATCACGTCGCAGAATCACGGGTTCGCCGTCGACGCGAACACGCTGCCGGCGAACGCGCGCGTCACGCATATCTCGCTATTCGACGGCACGCTGCAAGGCTTCGAGCTGACGGACAAGCCCGCGTTCTGCTTCCAGGGTCACCCGGAAGCATCGCCGGGGCCGCACGATATCGGCTACTTGTTCGATCGGTTCACGGCGCTGATGGACGCCAAGCGCGGCAGCGCCGCCGCGTGATTTCCAAGCGCCGGCGCGTCTGACACGCGCTAGCGCCCATCGAAGACATCAGAAAGACGAAAGACATTAGCGAGAGCGTTATGCCCAAGCGGACAGACATCAAAAGCATCCTCATCATCGGCGCTGGGCCGATCATCATCGGCCAGGCCTGCGAGTTCGACTACTCGGGCGCGCAAGCATGCAAGGCGCTGCGTGAGGAGGGCTACAAGGTCATCCTCGTCAACAGCAATCCGGCGACGATCATGACCGACCCGAATACGGCCGACGTCACCTACATCGAACCGATCACGTGGGAAGTCGTCGAGCGCATCATCGACAAAGAGCGCCCCGACGCGATCTTGCCGACGATGGGCGGCCAAACGGCGCTCAATTGCGCGCTCGATCTGCATCACCATGGTGTGCTGACGAAGTACAACGTCGAGTTGATCGGTGCGTCGCCCGAGGCGATCGACAAGGCGGAAGACCGCCAAAAGTTCAAAGATGCGATGACCAAGATCGGGCTCGGCTCGGCGAAGTCGGGTACCGCGCACTCGATGGAAGAAGCGCTTAAGGTGCACGCCGAGATCACGGCGCAAACGGGCGGCCCCGGTTACCCCGTGGTCATCCGTCCGTCGTTCACGCTCGGCGGCTCGGGCGGCGGCATTGCCTACAACTGTCAAGAGTTCGAGGAAATCTGCCGCCGCGGGCTCGACTTGTCGCCCACGCGCGAACTGCTGATCGAAGAGTCGCTGCTCGGCTGGAAAGAGTACGAGATGGAAGTCGTGCGCGACCGCGCCGATAACTGCATCATCGTCTGCTCGATCGAAAACCTGGACCCGATGGGCATTCATACGGGCGATTCGATCACGGTCGCGCCGGCGCAAACGCTGACGGACAAGGAATACCAGCTGCTCCGTAACGCCTCGCTGGCCGTGCTGCGCGAGATCGGCGTCGATACGGGCGGCTCGAACGTGCAGTTCGCGATCAATCCGCGCGACGGCCGCATCATCGTCATCGAAATGAACCCGCGCGTGTCGCGTTCGTCGGCGCTGGCCTCGAAGGCTACGGGCTTCCCGATCGCCAAGGTCGCGGCGAAGCTCGCGTGCGGCTACACGCTCGACGAGTTGAAGAACGAAATCACCGGCGGCCAAACGCCGGCGTCGTTCGAGCCTACGATCGATTACGTCGTCACGAAGATCCCGCGCTTCGCCTTCGAAAAATTCCGTGAAGCCGATTCGCGCCTGACGACGCAGATGAAGTCGGTGGGCGAGGTCATGGCGATCGGCCGCACGTTCAAGGAATCGTTCCAAAAGGCGCTGCGTGGTCTCGAAGTCGGCGTGGACGGTCTCGACGAAAAGACGCTCGACCGCGACGAAATCGTGCGCGAGATCGGCGAAGCCGGACCCGAGCGCATTTGGTATGTCGGCGATGCGTTCCGCCTCGGCATGTCGCTCGAGGAAGTGTTCGAGGAAACGGCTATCGATCCGTGGTTCCTGGCCCAGATCGAAGAGATCGTGAATACCGAAAAGGAACTGGCCGGCCGCACGCTCGCGAGCCTGTCGAAGGACGAGCTCCTGTTCCTGAAGCGCAGCGGTTTTTCCGATCGCCGTCTTGCCAAGCTGCTCGCGGCGAACGCGGCCGATGTGCGTAGCCGTCGTATCGAGTTGAACGTGCGTCCGGTCTACAAGCGCGTCGATACGTGCGCGGCCGAATTCGCCACGAAAACGGCGTACATGTACTCGACCTACGAGGAAGAGTGCGAGGCGCAGCCTACGTCGAACAAGAAGATCATGGTACTCGGCGGCGGACCGAACCGGATCGGGCAGGGCATCGAGTTCGATTACTGCTGCGTGCACGCGGCGCTCGCGATGCGCGAGGACGGCTATGAAACGATCATGGTCAACTGCAACCCGGAAACCGTGTCGACCGATTACGACACGTCCGATCGTCTCTACTTCGAGCCGCTGACGCTCGAAGACGTTCTCGAAATCGTCGACAAGGAAAAGCCGCTCGGCGTGATCGTCCAGTACGGCGGCCAAACGCCGCTTAAGCTCGCGCTCGATCTGGAAGCCAACGGCGTGCCGATCATCGGTACGTCGCCCGACATGATCGATGCGGCCGAAGATCGCGAGCGATTCCAAAAGCTGCTGCAAGATCTCGGTCTGCGTCAGCCGCCGAACCGTACGGCACGTGCGGAAAGCGAAGCCCTCGCGCTCGCCGACGAAATCGGCTACCCGCTCGTCGTGCGTCCTTCGTACGTGCTCGGCGGCCGCGCGATGGAAATCGTGCATGAGCCGCGCGATCTCGAGCGCTATATGCGCGAGGCCGTGAAGGTGTCGAACGACTCGCCCGTGCTGCTCGACCGCTTCCTGAACGATGCGATCGAATGCGACGTCGATTGCATCTCGGACGGCAAGAGCGTGTTCATCGGCGGCGTCATGCAGCATATCGAGCAAGCGGGCGTTCACTCGGGCGATTCGGCCTGCTCGCTGCCGCCTTACTCGCTGTCGACGTCGACCGTTGCGGAACTCAAGCGGCAAACGGCGGCGATGGCGAAGGCCTTGAACGTCGTGGGCTTGATGAACGTGCAGTTCGCGATTCAGCAAGTGAGCAACGAAAGCGGCAGCGTCGACGACATCATCTATGTGCTCGAAGTGAATCCGCGCGCATCGCGTACGGTGCCGTACGTGTCGAAGGCCACGGGGCTGCCGCTCGCGAAGATCGCGGCGCGTGCCATGGTCGGCCAATCGCTCGTCGAGCAACAAGTGACGAAGGAGGTCGAGCCGCCGTACTTCAGCGTCAAGGAAGCCGTGTTCCCGTTCGTCAAATTCCCGAGCGTCGATCCGGTGCTCGGGCCCGAGATGCGCTCCACGGGTGAAGTCATGGGCGTGGGCCAGACGTTCGGCGAGGCGTTGTTCAAGTCGCAGCTCGCGGCGGGTTCCCGCCTGCCCGAATCGGGCACCGTGCTGCTGACCGTGATGGATGCCGACAAGCCGAAGGCCGTCGAAGTGGCGGCGATGCTGCACGAGCTCGGCTATCCGATCGTGGCGACGAAGGGCACGGCGGCGGCCATCGCGGCGGCCGGCGTCCCGGTGAAGGTCGTGAACAAGGTGAAGGACGGCCGTCCGCATATCGTCGATATGATCAAGAACGGCGAGATCGCGCTCGTGTTCACGACGGTCGACGAGACGCGCGCGGCGATCGCCGATTCGCGTTCGATTCGCATGAGCGCACAGGCAAACAAGGTGACCTACTACACGACGATGTCGGGCGCGCGCGCGGCCGTCGAGGGCTTGCGTTACCTGAAGAACTTGGAAGTCTATGATTTACAAGGGCTTCATGCTCGCCTAAACTAATCGTTCGATTACACCATCCAAGCTGGGGTCGCATCACAACCCCACCATGCCGCGGTTAAGCGGCGTCCTGTCGAAGTCGTATAAGGCGGGATGCACTTAACCGCGGTGCTTTTTTATTGCCGTTTTTTGTTTACTGATCTGTCTATGAGCACGATTCCCTTGACGAAGCGGGGCGCCGATCAACTGCGCGACGAACTTCAGCGCTTGAAGTCGGTCGAGCGTCCGTCCGTCATCAATTCGATCGCCGAGGCACGGGCGCAGGGTGATTTGTCGGAAAACGCCGAATACGATGCCGCGAAGGAAAAACAGGGCTTTATCGAGGGGCGCATTGCCGAAATCGAATCGAAGCTGGCTGCCGCGCAAGTGATCGATCCGTCCGCACTCGATGCGGAAGGCCGCGTGGTATTCGCCGCCACGGTCGATCTCGAAGACCTCGACTCGGGCAACAAAGTGACGTATCAAATCGTCGGCGACGACGAAGCGGACCTCGATCACGGCCTCATTTCGGTCAGCTCGCCGATCGCGCGTGCATTGATCGGCAAGTTCGAAGGCGATGTGGCCGCCGTGCAAGCGCCCAGTGGCGTGCGCGAGTACGAAATCATTTCGGTGCGTTACGTCTAACAGCCGAGATCGGATCTCGTGTCTCCCGTTCCCCATCGCGTATTTCGGCTGCTGATCTTGATTTGGGTCGGCAGCGCGCTGACGATCGGCTATCTCGTCGCGCCCACGCTATTTGCGACGCTCGCGCGCTCGATGGCCGGCGACGTCGCGGCCCGGTTGTTTCGGATCGAGGCGTTCATCGGCGTGGCATGCGGTATTTTGTCGCTGACGCTGGGCAACGTTTTGGTGCGGCGAGGCGCAGCCGGCTATCGCAAGCTTCGCTGGCTCGTCGTGGGTATGCTCGTATGCGTGCTCGTCGGCTACTTCGGGTTGCAGCCGTTCATGGATGCGCTGCGCGCTCAGGCGCATGCCGAAGGGCTCGATCTGGCGAATTCGCCGTATGCGGCGCGATTCGGGCTGCTGCATGGCATCTCGACGCTGTTTTACGTCGTGGAAACCGTGCTCGGCTTGGCGCTGGTATGGCTGCTGCCGGGGGAGGATGGGCGCTGCGAGCCGGAAGCAGGCCTGGTGCGAGGCGGGTAGGCGGTGTGAAGCGCCGCGCGAACGCGGCGCTGCGTAGGGTTACTTCGCTGTTTGGTGCTGACGCTTGGCGCTCGTTTGACGCTTCTTCGCGCGCTTGACGCTGCCGCCGGCCGTGACGCGCTCGTTGCCGAGTACGCGCACCTTTTGCGGCTTCGGCCGCCGTACCGTATCCGACGGCGACTGCTTGACGACCTTCACGACTCGCGGCGCAGTGCCACGTTTGCCCGCATCGGCCGCGGCTTCGCGCGCCGTCGGCATCGCGGTTCTGCTCTTCGCGCCGGCGCTCTTGCCGACGGGGGCCGGGGCGGCCTCGGGCTTCCAGACGACGAGCAGTTTGCCGATATGCTGGATCGGTGCGGCATTAAGCGTGTCGCAGATCGCGTCGTAAATGGCGACGCGGGCCTCGCGTTCGTCGCCGAACACGCGGATCTTGATCAGTTCGTGCGCGGCCAAGTGGACCTTGATTTCGGCCAGCACGGCATCAGTCAGCCCTTCGGCCCCGATCAAGACGACCGGTTTGAGCGCATGGGCTTGGGAGCGCAAGTCGGCGCGCTGGGCAGGGGAGACTTTGAGGGCAGGCATAGGACGAAGAACGACTCGACTAAAATAGGGACGGCCGCGCCATGGATACGTGGCCGGATCCGGCCGAACCGCAACTGATCCGAGCGGCCGAGCTTGGACGCCGCTCATACCGGACGGCGCGCCGGCAAAACGCGTATTATCCGCTAAAAGTGCGGCCCGACGTAGTAATAGATTCCTTTTCGATGGCAAAAAACCGCTTCAATCAATCGTGGTTGCACGATCACATCAACGATCCTTACGTCAAGCTTGCGCAGCGCGAGGGTTATCGTGCGCGCGCGGCCTACAAGCTCAAGGAAATCGATGAGCAGGACAAGCTCATCCGCCCGGGGCAGGTGATCGTCGACCTGGGCTCCGCGCCCGGCAGCTGGAGCCAGTACGCGCGCAACAAGCTGGCGCAGGGGTCGCGCCGCGACGCCGAGCGCGAGGGCGGGATCGACGGCACGATCATCGCGCTCGACATTCTTCCGATGGAACCGGTCGCCGACGTGCACTTCATCCAGGGCGACTTCCGGGAAGAGAGTGTGCTAAGGCAATTGGAGGAAGTGGTCGGCGATCGCCGCGTGGACCTTGTAATTTCCGACATGGCGCCCAATCTGTCGGGCGTGGCCGTGGCCGATGCGGCGCGAATCGAACATATTTGCGATCTTGCACTTGAATTTTCGCAGGCGCATCTGAAGCCGGAAGGCGCCTTGCTGGTGAAATGTTTTCACGGCAGCGGCTACAGCCAGATCGTGGAGAAGTTCAAGCGCCAGTTCAAAACGGTGGCCGCGCGCAAGCCCAAGGCGTCGCGGGACAAATCGGCCGAAACGTTCATTTTGGGCAAATTTTTGAAGCGGCCCGAGTGAGGGGCCCGATCGGATCGTCTCGACCCCGGCCGCGGCGCCAAAAGTGCCGAGGGGCCCGCCCGGGAACGCTATTTTCCCGGTAGCGAAACGTTATGGCAGGGGCTTGCCGACTGGATTAGAATGCTTTCGTGGTGCCGCAAGGTAAATGTAGGCACCCGTCTATGAGGAAGGAGTGGGCTTTGAACAACAACATGTTTTCGAAGGTAGCAGTGTGGCTGGTGATCGCACTGGTACTGTTTACGGTGTTCAAGCAGTTCGACAAGCCCCGTGTCCAGGAAGGCGTCTCGTACTCGCAATTCATGGACGACGCGAAGCTGGGCAAGATCAAGAACGTCGTGGTGCAGGGGCGTAATCTGACGGTCACTCCCGCAGACGGTCAAAAATATCAGATCGTATCGCCGGGCGACATCTGGATGGTCGGCGATTTGATGAAGTACGGCGTCCAAGTGAGCGGCAAGGCCGACGAGGAGCCGAGCGCACTCGTTTCGGCGCTCTACTACCTTGGGCCGACGATCCTGATCATCGGATTTTGGTTTTACATGATGAGGCAGATGCAAGGGGGCGGCAAAGGCGGCGCCTTCTCGTTCGGCAAATCGCGAGCGCGTCTCATCGACGAGAACAACAACGCGATCAATTTCACTGACGTGGCCGGGTGTGACGAAGCGAAGGAGGAAGTCTCCGAGCTCGTCGATTTCCTGCGCGATCCGCAAAAATTCCAGAAGCTAGGTGGGCGCATTCCGCGCGGCGTGCTGCTGGTCGGCCCTCCGGGTACCGGTAAGACGCTGCTCGCGCGTGCAATCGCGGGCGAGGCGAAGGTGCCGTTCTTCAGCATCTCGGGTTCCGACTTCGTCGAGATGTTCGTCGGCGTGGGCGCGGCGCGCGTGCGCGACATGTTCGAGCAGGCCAAAAAGCATGCGCCGTGCATCGTGTTCATCGACGAAATCGACGCGGTCGGTCGTCACCGCGGCGCCGGCATGGGCGGCGGCAACGACGAGCGCGAGCAGACGTTGAACCAGATGCTCGTGGAGATGGACGGTTTCGAAGCGAACTCAGGTGTCATCGTCATCGCGGCCACGAACCGGTCCGACGTGCTCGACAAGGCGCTCTTGCGCCCCGGTCGTTTCGACCGTCAGGTCTATGTCGGTCTGCCCGACATCCGCGGTCGCGAACAGATCCTCAAGGTGCACCTGCGTAAGGTGCCGATCGCGAACGACGTCGATGCATCCGTCATTGCACGCGGCACGCCGGGCTTTTCGGGTGCCGATCTGGCGAACCTCGTGAACGAGGCCGCGCTGTTCGCGGCTCGCCGCGGCAAGCGTATCGTCGAGATGCTCGATTTCGAAGACGCGAAAGACAAGATCTTTATGGGCCCGGAGCGCAAGTCCGCGGTCATTCGCGAAGACGCGAAGCGTGCGACCGCTTATCACGAGTCCGGTCACGCCGTCGTCGCGAAGCTGCTGCCCAAGGCCGATCCGGTGCACAAGGTCACGATCATTCCGCGTGGCCGCGCGCTCGGCGTGACGTGGCAATTGCCCGAGCACGATAACGAGACGTACTCGAAGGAATATCTGCTCGACCGACTGGCGATTTTGTTCGGCGGCCGCGTGGCCGAGGAGCTGTTCCTGAACCTCGTGAGCACCGGTGCATCGGATGACTTCAACAAGGCGACGCAAACGGCGCGCGCAATGGTCGCTCGCTTCGGTATGACCGACGCGTTGGGGCCGATGGTCTATGTCGACGACGAAAACGATTCGTCGCCGTTCGGCCGCGGGTTCACGCGCACGATCTCCGAAGCTACTCAGCAAAAGGTCGATGCCGAAATTCGGCATCTGCTCGACGACCAATACAACCTGGCTCGCCGTCTGCTCGACGAGAACCGCGATAAGGTGGAGGCGATGACGGCCGCGTTGATGGAGTGGGAGACGATCGACGCCGACCAAATCAACGACATCATGGAAGGGCGCCCGCCGCGCTCGCCCAAGAGCGTGCCGTCCACGGACGCTTCGTCGGGCGGTAGCGGCAGCTCCGGCGCGGAAGTGCGGCCCGGTAGCGCGACGGCTCCGGCGTAACGTTACGCGAATAGAGACAACGGGCTGGTGCGTGCCCCGCACCGGCCCGTTTTTTGGTTTACCGGTTTTCGTTAGTCGCGCATCGCCGCTTCGTTTTTTCTTCGTCTCGTGTCTACTTCAGATCTCTCTCGTGATGCGCTGCCCGAACCGTTAGTCTGCGGGCGCTTCACTTTGCGGTTCGAGCGCCCGCTCGTCATGGGCATTCTCAACGTCACGCCCGATTCCTTCTCCGACGGTGGGCGCTACGTCGTCCGCGACGCGGCGGTGCGGCAAGCCGAGAAGATGCTGGCCGACGGCGTCGACATCATCGATATCGGCGGCGAATCGACGCGGCCCGGCGCGCCGCCCGTGCCGCTCGAGGAGGAACTCGAACGGGTCGTACCCGTCGTCGAAGCGCTCGTTACGGCCGGCGTGCCGCTGTCGATCGATACCTACAAGCCCGAAGTCATGCGCGCGACGCTCGCCGCGGGGGCCGATCTCATCAACGATATTTGGGGATTTCGGCGTCCCGGCGCGCTCGATGCCGTTCGCGACAGCGGTTGCGGGCTGTGTGTGATGCATATGCTCGGAGAGCCGCAGACGATGCAGCGCACTGAGATCGACTATGAGGATGTGGTGGCGGACGTGCGCGCGTTCCTGCAAGGGAGAGTCGAGGCGTTGAAGGAGGCGGGGATCGCTCGTGCGCGTATCAGCGTCGATCCGGGCTTCGGTTTCGGCAAGGCAACGCGCGAGCACAATTACGCGTTGCTCGCCCGCCTGCGCGAGACGGCGCCCCGGCCCGCAGCCGGCGAGGCGCCGTATCCGATTCTTGCCGGCATGTCGCGCAAATCGATGTTGGGCGCGGTGACGGGGCGATCGGCACCGGCCGAGCGCGTCGCGGCGAGCGTGGCGGCGGCTGTCTGCGCGGTCGAACGCGGCGCGGCGATCGTGCGCGTGCACGATGTCGCCGAGACCGTCGACGCGCTCAAGGTGTGGGCGGCCGTACGCGACGCGCACAACGCCGTGCGCTGACGGCGAGGCGCACGCGGTCAATCATTCAATACGTTTGGAAGCGGGGGAAGTGGACAATGGCACGTCGTTATTTCGGCACGGATGGTATTCGGGGCAAAGTGGGCGAGAGCCCCATCACGCCCGATTTCGTGCTCCGGCTGGGCTATGCCGCCGGCAAGGTGCTGGCGCAAGCCGATCGATGGGCGAAGGCCGGCTCGCGGCCGACGGTGCTGATCGGCAAAGACACGCGCGTCTCGGGCTACATGCTCGAAGCCGCGCTCGAATCGGGTTTTTCGGCGGCCGGCGTGGACGTCATGCTGGCCGGGCCGATGCCTACGCCGGGCGTCGCTTATTTGACGCGCGCGTTGCGGTTGGCGGCGGGCGTGGTGATTAGCGCTTCGCACAATCCCTACTACGACAACGGCATCAAGTTTTTCAGCGCCGACGGCAACAAGCTGCCCGACGAAGTCGAATTGGCGATCGAAGCGCAGCTCGAGCAGCCGCTCGCTTGCGCGGCGTCGGAGCAGCTTGGCAAGGCACGTCGGCTCGACGACGCAGCCGGCCGTTACATCGAGTTTTGCAAGAGCACGTTTCCGGCCGCGTTCGATTTGCACGGACTGAAGTTGGTCGTCGATTGCGCACATGGCGCCGCCTACGACATTGCGCCGCACGTGTTCCATGAACTTGGCGCCGATATCGTACCGATCGGCGTGGCGCCGAACGGTTTCAACATCAACGACGGCGTAGGCGCGACAGCGCCGGACGCGCTGATTCGCGCGGTTCGCGCGAATCGGGCCGACCTCGGGATCGCGCTCGACGGCGATGCGGACCGCTTGCAGATCGTCGACTCGTCGGGCCGGCTTTTCAACGGCGACGAGTTGCTTTACGTGCTGGTCAAAGACCGCATGGCGACCGACGGCAAGGTGCCGGGAGCCGTCGGTACGTTGATGACGAATATGGCGGTCGAAGTCGCGCTCGGCCGCGAGGGCGTGCCGTTCGTGCGAGCAGCCGTCGGCGACCGTTACGTTCTCGAGCAACTGCGCGAGCGCGGCTGGCAACTGGGCGCCGAAGGCTCGGGCCACATCTTGTCGCTCGATCGGCATACGACTGGCGACGGCATCGTCTCGGCGCTGCTCGTGCTCGCTGCGATCAAACGAAGCGGCCGCACGCTGGCCGAGCTGCTGGACGGCGTGACCCTGTTTCCGCAAAAGCTCATCAACGTTCGCATGCGGGGAGGCGCCGATTGGAAGAGCAGCGCCGCGATCAAACAGGCCGTGGCCGACGCGGAGCAGGCATTGGAGGGCAGCGGCCGCGTGCTGATCCGGGCCTCGGGCACCGAGCCCGTGCTGCGCGTGATGGTCGAGGCGAGTCAACATGATGCAGCAGTGCGTCATGCGCAAGAGATTGCTCGGGTCGTCGAACAGGCCACGTCGTAACCGATCCCACAGAAAAGCGCTGCATCGGCGGCGCTTTTCTCCTACGCTAGTGTCAGCGGCGCAAGGGGCGCCGTGCTCTTATCTTCCCCTAATTCCTCACATCTAATGCTATCTTCATGACAAATCTTTCATGAAGTAAGGTAGCTGTCACGTTACCTTCATCGACAGTCATATTACTGTCACAGTTTCGACCTAATCTTCGCGGTGTCGCGTTTTCCACGACCACACCACTAGGGGTTAAATTCATGAAATTGATGCAAACCGTGTTCGCTGGCCTGGCCGGCGTGCTTTTCGCCGTTTCCGCGCAAGCCGCCGACATCACCGGCGCAGGCAGCACGTTCGCCGCTCCGCTCTACACGAAGTGGGCCGATTCGTACGTCAAGTCGGGCGGCGGCAAGGTCAACTACCAGGGCATCGGTTCGGCTGGCGGCATCAAGCAAATCGAAGCGAAGACCGTTGATTTCGCTGGCTCGGATATGCCGCTGAAGGACGACGAACTCGCCAAGCAAGGCCTGTTTCAATTCCCGACGGTGGTCGGCGGCGTGGTGCCGGCGGTCAACCTGCCGGGCGTGAAGTCCGGTGAGCTGACGCTTTCGGGCGAAGTGCTGGCCGACATCTACCTGAACAAGATCACGAAGTGGAACGACCCGGCGATCGCCAAGCTGAACCCCGGCGTGAAGCTGCCGGATACGGCCATCGCCGTGGTGCGCCGCGCCGACGGTTCGGGCACGACGTTCATTTGGTCGAACTACCTCTCGAAGGTTAGCTCGGAGTGGAAGTCGAAGGTCGGCGAAGGCACGACGGTCAATTGGCCGACGGGCACGGGCGGCAAGGGTAACGACGGCGTTGCCGCGTTCATCCAACGTCTGCCGGGCGCGATCGGTTATGTCGAGTGGGCCTACGTGAAGCAAAACCACATGGTCTACACGAAGATGATGAACCACGACGGCAAGGTCGTGACGCCGGATACGGCAACGTTCGCCGCCGCCGCGAAGGGCGCCGAGTGGAACAAGTCGTTCTACCAGATCCTGACGGACGAGCCGGGCGCACAAGCATGGCCGATCGTCGGCGCGACGTTCGTGCTCGTGCACAAGTCGCAAGAGAAGCCGGCGGAAGGCGCGGAAACGCTGAAGTTCTTCGGCTGGGGCTTCAAGAACGGCTCCGACGCCGTGACGTCGCTCGATTACATCCCGTTGCCGGCATCGGTCACGGCTGAAATCGAGAAGCAGTGGAAGGCGAATGTGAAGGATGCATCGGGCAAGCCGGTCGCTGAATAAGCGCCGTAGGTAGGAACGGCCCGGCAAGGCGAACGCTTTGCCGGGCATCGCCATCGCTTGCGCCCATCCCGGGCGCCGCAATCGTAAACGGGTTCACATGTCCGACACTCGACTCATGTCGACGGCCCCCGCCGAACACGCGCAACGCGCGCCGAGCCAACTCGGCGATGTCATTTTCGGCAATCTGGCGCGCCTCGCAGCCATCGTCACGCTGTTGCTGCTCGGCGGCATCATCGTGTCGCTGATCGTCGAATCGCTGCCGTCGATCCAAAAATTCGGGCTCCACTTCCTCTGGTCTGCCGATTGGGATCCGCCCAACGATAACTACGGCGCGCTCGTGCCTGTGTACGGCACGCTGGCGACGTCCATCATCGCACTCATCATCGCGGTGCCTGTGAGCTTCGGCATCGCGCTTTTTCTGACCGAGCTTTCGCCTGCCTGGTTGCGCCGCCCGCTCGGCATCGCCATCGAACTGCTGGCCGCGATCCCCTCGATCGTCTACGGCATGTGGGGCTTGCTCGTGTTCTCGCCGATCTTCGCGACCTACTTCGAACAGCCGATCGGCAACGTTCTCGGGTCCATGCCGATCATCGGCGCGCTGTTCCAGGGACCGCCGATCGGTATCGGCATCCTGTGCGCCGGCGTGATCCTCGCGATCATGATCATCCCGTACATCGCCTCGGTCATGCGCGACGTGTTCGAAGTCACGCCCGTGCTGCTTAAGGAATCCGCGTACGGCATCGGCTGCACGACTTGGGAAGTCATGTGGAAGATCGTGCTGCCCTTCACGAAGAGCGGCGTCATCGGCGGCGTGATGCTCGGCCTCGGCCGCGCGCTCGGCGAAACGATGGCGGTCACGTTCGTGATCGGCAACACCAACTTGCTCAGCAACATCTCGCTGTTCTCGCCGGGCAACAGCATTACCTCGGCACTCGCCAACGAGTTCGCCGAAGCGGGCCCCGGTCTGCATACCGCCGCGTTGATGGAACTCGGTTTGATTCTCTTCGTCATCACGTTCATCGTGCTTGCCATCTCGAAGATCATGCTGCTGCGCCTCGAAAAGGCAGAGGGGGCGAAATGAGCGGTCCTTCGATGCAAATCCCCGGTTCGGCGAGCCCCGAAGCGTTCGCCGCCACGCGCGACCGCTTGCAGCGCCGCCGGCGCGTGGTCAACGCGATCGCGCTGACGATGTCGCTCGCCGCGATGGCATTCGGCCTGCTGTGGCTCGTATGGATTCTTTACACGACGCTTAGCCTCGGTGTGGGCGGTTTGTCGGCGTCGCTGTTCACGCAATCGACGCCGCCCCCGAACACCGACGGCGGCGGCTTGGCCAACGCCATCGTCGGCACGCTGATGCTGGTGGGCGCGGCAACCGTCGTCGGCACGCCGATCGGCGTGCTCGCCGGCGTCTATTTGGCCGAGTACGGCCGCAAGGGCTGGCTCGCCAGCGTCACGCGCTTCATCAACGACATTTTGCTGTCGGCGCCGTCGATCGTCGTGGGCCTTTTTGTCTATGCGATCATCGTCGAAAAGATGGGCCATTTTTCGGGGTGGGCAGGCGTCGTCTCGCTCGCGCTGTTGCAGATTCCGATCGTGATCCGCACGACCGAGAATATGCTCAAGCTCGTGCCGAATGCGCTGCGCGAAGCGGCTTTCGCGCTCGGCGTGCCGAAGTGGAAGATGGTGCTGTCGATCACGCTGAAGGCGTCGATCGCAGGTGTGGTGACGGGCGTTTTGCTCGCCATCGCGCGGATTGCCGGCGAAACGGCGCCGCTGCTGTTCACGGCCTTGTCGAATCAGTTCTTCTCGGTCGACATGAACCAGCCGCTCGCGAACCTGCCCGTCACGATTTACAAGTTTGCAATGAGCCCGTTCCCGCAGTGGCAATCGCTCGCGTGGGCCGGTGTGTTCCTGATTACCCTCGGCGTGCTCGGACTGAACATCCTCGCGCGTGCGATGTTCGGCAAGAAATAAGCCACGGAGCGTTTTATGAATATGGCTGAAAGTCACCTGTCCCAAGTCGAGCGTCCCGCCGCGCCCGCCGGTTTCGAGCCGGCCACGAGCGATCGTCCGCTGTCTCCCGTCACGCCGAAGATCGAAGTCAAGGATCTGAACTTCTTCTACGGCAAGTACCATGCGCTCAAGAACATCAACTTGAACATTCCGGAAGGCAAGGTGACCGCGTTCATCGGCCCGTCCGGCTGCGGCAAGTCGACGCTCTTGCGCACGTTCAACAAGATGTTCGCTCTGTATCCCGAGCAGCGCGCCGAAGGCGCCATCATGATGGACGGCGAAAACCTGCTCACGACGAAGCGCGATATTTCGCTGCTGCGCGCGCGCGTCGGCATGGTGTTCCAAAAGCCGACCCCGTTCCCGATGTCGATCTACGACAACATCGCATTCGGCGTGAAGATGTTCGAATCGCTGTCGCGCTCGGAGATGGACGACCGCGTCGAGTGGGCGCTCACGAAGGCGGCACTGTGGACCGAAGTGAAGGACAAGCTCAATCAGAGCGGCTATAGCCTCTCGGGTGGCCAGCAGCAGCGCCTTTGCATCGCGCGCGGCATCGCGATTCGCCCCGAGGTGCTCTTGCTCGACGAGCCGTGTTCGGCGCTCGACCCGATTTCGACGGGCCGCGTGGAAGAGCTCATCGCCGAGCTCAAGAGCGACTACACGGTGGTGATCGTCACCCACAATATGCAGCAGGCGGCGCGTTGTTCCGACTTTACGGGCTACATGTACCTCGGCGAGTTGATCGAATTCGGCGATACCGAGAAAATCTTCATCAAGCCGGTCCGCAAGGAAACCGAGGATTACATCACCGGCCGCTTCGGCTGATGGATTAAGGAGACAGCGATGTCGGACAAGCATTTGTCGAGCCAATTCGACGCAGATCTCAACCTCGTCTCGTCGAAGGTATTGGAAATGGGCGGTCTCGTCGAGGCCCAGATCACGCGTGCGATGCAGGCGCTGAACGACTTCGACATGGAGGTGGCCGATCAGGTCATCGCCGCGGAAGAGGTCGTCAACACGATGGAAGTCGAGATCGACGAGGAGTGCAGCAACGTCATCGCGCGCCGGCAGCCGGCCGCGCGCGACTTGCGTTTGCTGCTCGCGATCTCGAAGACGATCACGAATCTCGAGCGCGCGGGCGACGAGGCCGAAAAAATCGCCAAGCGCGTCAAACGTTTGATGGAAGACGGGACGTCGCGCACGGTCAATATCGCCGAGATCAAACTCTCGGGCGAGATGGCCGTGTCGATCCTGCGCCGTGCGCTCGATGCGTTCGCGCGCCTCGACACCGTGGCCGCCGCGCAGATCGTGCGCGACGACAAGGCGATCGACGAGGAATTCCGCGCGTTCGTGCGCAAGCTCGTCACGTACATGATGGAAGACCCGCGCACGATTTCCGCGGGGCTCGAGTTCTTGTTCATCGCCAAAGCGATCGAGCGTATCGGCGATCATGCGAAGAACATCGCCGAGTTCATCATCTACATCGTGAAGGGGACCGACGTGCGCCACAAATCGCGCGACGCCCTCGAGCGTGAAGCCCTTAGTTAAACGTCAGAACGTATTAAGAGGTAGGTGACGATGCCGAGCAGCATTCTCATCATCGAAGATGAGCCCGCGATTTCCGAACTGATTTCCGTCAACCTGCAACATGCGGGGCACTGCCCGATCCGCGCCTACAACGCGGAGCAGGCACAGGCGCTGATCAGCGACGTGCTGCCCGATCTCGTTTTGCTGGACTGGATGTTGCCGGGCAAGTCGGGGATCGCGTTCGCGCGCGATCTGCGCAACAACGAGCGGACGAAGCACATCCCCATCATCATGCTGACGGCGCGCGGCGACGAGCAGGACAAAGTGCTCGGACTCGAGATCGGCGCGGACGATTACGTCACGAAGCCGTTTTCGCCGAAAGAGCTGATGGCCCGCATCAAGGCCGTCCTGCGGCGGCGTGCGCCGCAGTTGACCGAAGACGTCGTCGCGATCAACGGGCTCAAGCTCGATCCGGCCACGCATCGGGTCGCCGCACATGGGTCCGGCAATGAGATCAAGCTCGACCTCGGTCCGACCGAGTTCAGGCTGTTGCACTTTTTCATGACGCACCCGGAGCGCGTGCACAGCCGCACGCAACTGCTCGATCAGGTCTGGGGCGACCACGTGTTCGTCGAGGAGCGCACGGTGGATGTGCATATCAAGCGGCTGCGCGCCGCGCTCAAGCCGGCCGGATGCGATGCTATGATCGAAACGGTACGCGGCAGCGGGTACCGTCTCGCCAAGAGCGCATAAGCGTAAAGGCGCCGTCCGGCGCCACGGGCGGGTGCGGCGACACTGCCGCTTGCGGCCGCCTCTTCGTTCTTCGGCTGATTTTGACTTCATGAACATCATTTGGGCGCGCTCGATCGTATCGCTTCTGCTGCTCGCGCTCATCTGCGCGGCGATTGCCGCCGTCACGAGCGTCCGCACCGCGTTGATCTTCGCGGTGGTGGCGCTCATTGCGCAGAGCCTTTTCACGACGTACCACACGCAGCGGTTGTGGCGCTTGCTCGATGCCCCCGTCTACGGCGAGGTGCCGAGCGCACCGGGCATTTGGGGCGAAATCTACTACCGCTTGCATAAGCTCGCCAAGCGTTGGCATGCGCAGGTTCGCCAAGTCGAACAGCAGCATTCTCGCTTCATTCAGGCGATCCAAGCGTCGCCGAACGGTGTCGCCATGCTCGACGATCACGACCAGATCGAATGGTGCAACGCCATTGCGGAAGTGCACTTCGGGCTCGATGCAAAGCGCGATCTGCGTCAGCACATCACCCATCTCGTCCGGCATCCGGATTTCGTGCGCTATCTCAACTCACATCATTACGAGCAGATGCTCGTCATGCGCGGGATGGGCGAGAAGCGGCAAAACGTGCTTTCCGTCCAAGCGTTTCCCTACGGGGAGAATCGCAAGCTCGTGCTGTCGGCGGACATTACGGAGTTGGAGCGCACCGATGCAATGCGGCGCGACTTCGTCGCGAACGTCTCGCACGAGCTCAAGACGCCGCTTACGGTGCTGTCGGGCTTTCTCGAGACGATGCGCGAGTTGCCGCTCGAACGCGAGGATCGCGAGCGTTACTTGGAGTTGATGGATCAGCAAGCGTCGCGCATGCGTAACATCGTCGACGATTTGCTGGTGCTGGCCAAGCTCGAGGGCAACGTGAAGCCGCCGAGCGATCAAGCGATCGACATGCGCGCCGTCATCTCGCATATCCGCGACGATGCGGCGACGCTATCCGGCGGGCGGCACGCCATCGAATTTACGATCGACGACGGCTTGACGGTCACCGGCGCCGAGACCGAAGTGCTCAGCGCGCTCGGCAATCTCGTGACCAATGCAATCCGCTATACGCCCGATGCCGGATCGATCAAGGTCGTTTGGAAGCAGGTGGGCAAGGATGCGGTGTTTTCAGTGACCGACACCGGCTACGGCATTCCCGCTGCCGACATACCGCGGCTCACCGAGCGCTTTTATCGCGTCGATCGCAGCCGCTCGCGCGATACGGGCGGCACCGGGCTCGGTCTGGCTATCGTCAAGCACGTGCTGCAACGGCACGATGCGACGCTCGACGTCAAAAGCGAAGAGGGCAAAGGCAGCACGTTCAGCGTGCGCTTTTCCGCCCAGCGAACGACGCGCCGCCAGCCGGTCAACGCTTAAAGCCGGTCCGCGCTGGGCCGGTGCATCGCTAGACGACGCACCGGCGCATTCGATCAGCAGCCGAATTTCGTGAGCAAGCTTGCCTGCGCGTTGCGCGAGGCTTTGCCGGGGCGGCTACGCCGATAGTGACCGTCGCTTTGCATGACCCACGCGGACTGATTGTCGCCGAGAAAGGCCGACAAGCCTTCGGCGACGACGCGCCGCTTCAGGCGTCGATCCTTGATGGGGAAAGCGACTTCGACCCGGCGGAAGAAGTTGCGATCCATCCAATCCGCGCTCGACAGGTACACGTGCTCTTCGCCGTTCGAGAAGAAATAGAAGATGCGGTGATGTTCGAGGAAGCGGCCGACGATGGAGCGCACGGAGATGTTCTCCGATAGTCCTTCCACGCCCGGCTGCAACGAGCAGACGCCGCGCACGATCAAATCGATCTTCACGCCCGCTTGCGAGGCCTCGTACAGTTCGGCGATGACGGTGGGCTCGAGCAGGGCGTTCATCTTCGCGACGATGCGCGCTTTCTTGCCGGCCCGCGCATTGTCGGCTTCCTTGCGGATCGCTTCGACGAGCTTCGGGTGCAGCGTGAACGGCGATTGCCACAGGTCGTGCAGCTTGAGTTCGCCGCCGATGCCGGTGAGTTGCTGAAACACGTGATGCACGTCTTCGCAGATACGCTGATCCGCGGTCATCAGGCCGAAGTCCGAATAGAGGCGGGCCGTGCGCGGATGGTAGTTGCCCGTGCCCAAGTGCGCGTAGCGCTTGAGCGAGGACTTGCCGTTATGCGTCGTTCGGCGCACGATCAGCATCATCTTCGCATGGCACTTGTGGCCCACGACGCCGTACACGACGTGCGCGCCCACCGCCTCGAGCTGCGATGCCCAGTTGATATTCGTTTCCTCGTCGAAGCGCGCGAGCAGCTCGACGACTACGGTCACTTCCTTGCCGTTGCGCGCGGCTTGCATGAGCGCATCCATCAGCGGCGAGTCCGTGCCTGTGCGATAGATCGTCTGCTTGATGGCGACGACGTTGGGATCTTGGGCGGCTTGCAGCAGCAATTCGAGCACGGGCTGAAAGCTCTCGTACGGATGATGCAGCAGCACGTCGCCTTGATCGAGGGTGTCGAAGAGGTTCGCGGCGTTCGCGAGAATCGGCGAAGTCGCGGGCACATGCGGCACGAATTTCAAATCGGGGCGATCGACGAGTTCGGGCAACTGCATGAGCCGCACGAGATTCACGGATCCGTCCACGCGGTAGCAGTCTTTCTCGTTCAACCCGCTTTCGTCGAGAAGACGGCGAACGAGATGCGGGGGCGTATCGGCCGACACCTCAAGCCGCACCGCGTTGCCGAGGTGGCGGGCGGGCAGCTCGCCTTGCAGCGCGACGCGCAGATTCGTGATTTCATCCTCGTCGACGAAGAGTTCGCTATTCCGCGTGATACGAAATTGATTGCAGCTACGGATGACGAGGTTCGGGAACAGCTCTTGGACGAAGCGCTGCATGAACGAGCTCAGCAACACGAACCCGTACGCGAAGCCCGACAGTTCCTGCGGCATGTGCACGAGCCGCGGCAACGCACGCGGCGCCTGCACGATCCCCATCACGGCTTGCCGGCCGAAGGCATCCTTGCCTTCGAGTTCCACGACGAAATTCAAGCTCTTGTTGAGCACGCGCGGAAAGGGGTGAGCCGGATCGAGGCCGATCGGCGTCAGCACGGGCAGCAGCTCGTCGAGGAAGTACCGGCGCGCCCATTCGGTCTGGGCTTCCGTCCAAGTGTCCCAACTATGAAAATAGATGCCTTCTTGCTCGAGCGCCGGCAAGACGGTTTCGTGCAACATGGCGTATTGCCGGTCCACGAGCTTGTGCGCGCGTTCGACGACGAGGTCGTAGACGTGCTGTAGCGACATGCCGTCGGGCGCGAGCGTGCCCGGGTTGTCGCGCATCTGCTCTTGCAGACCCGCCATGCGGATCTCGAAGAATTCGTCGAGGTTGCTGCTGGTGATGCAGATGAAGCGCAGCCGCTCGAGCAGCGGCACCGACGGATCGGCCGCCTGCGCAAGCACGCGCTCGTTGAAGCCCAGGATGCCTAACTCACGATTCAGAAGGGGATAGCGCAGCGACATCGGCAACGAAAGATGAGAGGGGTCGGATGAGGGAATGAACAGGCGCTCGGACATTCTCATGGTTCGATGTCATTTCGATGAAAAGTCATACTGTCACTCATTCTACGGATATTTGGTATGACTTGGACCGTCCGCGGTCGTGCGAGAGCGCAACGGTGCGCAAGTCTCGGGCCGCTCGGCATCGGGTGCCTGCCGAATTTGCCGCACCATTGGCGATGGACGAAGCCATATTCATCCACCGGTCGCAAATACTATGCGCTTAAAATGGCGTCTTTGAACAGTGACGCGCGTGCCGGGCGAGTCGCCCCCGGCTAGTTGGACGCGCGAACGGGAGCCTTCTTTCCTAATGCCCAATACCCCGCACCTTCTTGCATCGGTCGACCTCGGCTCGAACAGCTTCCGGCTTATCGTCGGCCGCGTCGAGGAAACGCCCGCGGGCGCACAGATCTACCAGGTCGATGCGCTGCGTGAGCCCGTGCGCCTTGCCGCGGGGCTCTCCGCCGACAAGATGCTCGATCGCGCGTCGCAGGTGCGCGCATGGGATGCGCTCAAGCGTTTCGGCGAGCGGCTGCGCGATTTCCATCCGGATCATGTGCGGGCCGTCGCGACGAACACGCTGCGGGTCGCGAAAAATGCGCCCGAGTTTCTCGTGGAGGCGCAAAGCGCCCTCGGGTTCCCGATCGAGGTGATCGCCGGGCGCGAGGAGGCTCGGCTGATCTATGCCGGCGCGGCCCATTCGGTGCCTGCGATCTCGGGCAAACGGCTTGTCGTCGACATCGGCGGCGGCTCGACCGAATTCATCATCGGCCAGCACTACACGCCGCTCGTCATGGAGAGTCTGTACATCGGCTGCGTCAGCCATAGCCGTGCGTTCTTTCCCGCGGGCAACGTCGACGATTACACGATGCGTCAGGCCGAACTTGCGGCCAAGCGGGAAATTCAAATCATCTCGCGCGAGTACAAGCAGGCCGGCTGGGATCAGGCGATCGGCTCCTCGGGTACCGCGCGGGCGCTGGCCGAACTCGTCGAAGCCAACGGCTTCAACGACCCGGGTATTTCGCACGGCATCTCGCGCGGCGGCCTCGAGCGGCTCAAGCGCGCATTGATCAAGGCCGAGAACGTCAACCGGCTCAAGCTGATCGCGCTCAAGCCCGATCGTGTGCCGGTCCTCGCCGGGGGCTTGTCGATCATGCTCGCCGTCTTCGAGGAGCTCGGTATCGATTATGTCGACACGACCGACGGCGCCTTGCGCCTGGGCGTGCTCTACGACCTGCTCGGGCGCACGCAACACGAGGACATGCGCGCCGTCACCGTGGAAGGCTTCATGCGCCGCTACGGTGTCGACCGGGCGCAGGCCGAACGCATCGCCGATCTGTCCGTGGGCTTTTACGATCAACTCGGCGAGCCCGATGCGGAGCGCTTGATCGAAGGGCGCATGTTTCTGGGCTGGGCGGCCGCGCTCCATGAAATCGGCCTATCGATTTCGCACAGCGCCTATCACAAGCATTCGGCCTACATTACGAGCAACGCCGATATGCCCGGTTTTTCGCGCACGGATCAAGCGCGGCTCGCCGTCCTCGTGCTCGGCCATGCGGGCAAGCTCGGCAAGCTTGCGCAAACGCGCGAGGTCGAATGGCCTTTGCTGTTCTGCTTGCGGCTCGCGGCGCTGCTCTGCCGCCGGCGCACCGATGCAGGGCTGCCCGGGATCCGTGTGGCGAAATCGAACGGCGGATACGAAGTGCGCTTGCCGAACGAGTGGGTGTCCGGCAATCCGCTGACCGATTACAGCTTGATTCAAGAAGCGGCCGAGTGGGAAAAGGTCGGCATCCGCTACCGCGTCATCTATACGGACGAATGAGCCATGGCGGCGGTCGCCGCCGTTTAGTGGCAAAGGCTGCGAAGGCCGTCAAGGCCATCAAGGCCGCAAAACGAACGGCCCGTGCGCTCATCGAGCGAACGGGCCGTTTTCGTTATGGATTCGGCGCCGCAGGCGCCGCGCCGGTTTTAACCGAGGAAATGGCGGGCGTAGCGGGCGTTGATGTCCGACAAGCGGAACAGCGTCAGGAAGTCCGCGCAGTTGAAGTCGGGATCCCACGCGGGCGCGCCGCAAATCTTCGCGCCGAGGCGCATATAGCCTTTGACGAGGGGCGGCGGCGCGACGCGCGCGCCCGTGCGCAATTCCTCGACCGGTAGCGGCGTGTGCGGGAAGGCGCGATACTCGGGGCTCGTCAGCGCGTTTTCGCGCAGCGATTCGTACAAGTTCGCTGCGAAATGGCCGCCGTCCGCCATCGGGACGCTCGCGCAGCCGAGCATGGTCTCGTAGCCGTTTTGCAGCATGTAGGTGCCGAGCCCGCCCCACAGCGACATGATGACCGAGCCGCTGCGATAGTCGGCATGCACGCACGAGCGGCCCACTTCGACCATCTTGGAGCGCAGATGCGCAAGGCGCGACAGGTCGAATTCGCCTTCGGCGTAAAGGCGCCCGATGCGGGCGGCTTGATGCGGCGGCAGCACGCGGTACGTACCGACGACCTTCAGCGTTTCGAGGTCGCGTACGAGCAGATGGTCGCAGTAGGCATCGAAGGCGTCGACGTCGAGGCCGGACGGTCCCGAGACGCTCGCGCCCATTTCGTCCGCGAACACGCGGTAGCGCAGGCGCTGCGCTTCGCGAAGCTCCTCGTCGGTACGCGCCCAGGCCACTTGAAGACGATGCTCTTGTGTGACGGTTTCTCTCTCGCGCGGCAGACGGCGGCGCGAATCGAGCGGAATCGAAGCGAGGGGCAGGGTAGGCGTCGGCAGATCTCGCATGGGGGTTCCTGGTTCCGAATGACTATGAAAGGAATGCTTCGGTCCCTGCCAATGTAGTAACGGGGCATGACGGTCGCGTGGCAAACGCGTGTCGCTACGATGACATGTCGCGCGCTGGACACGCGGCTTTCACGATGACTCAAGTCAGATCGGGCGATAACACTGCCCGCACGACCACTTGCACGGAGCCGTCGCGCCGGGCTTCGGGGCGCTCGCGGCTCGATAGCCACCACAGGCCGCCCTTTTTGATGGTCCATTCGGCCGCCTCGCCGGCGACGAGGCGGGACGCAACGAGGCCGAGCGTAGGCTGGTGCCCGACGATGACGACGGTGGGCGCGATTCCCTGCGGCCACCCCGCGGCGGCCAGCAAGTCATCGACGCTCGCGCCCGGCGCAATGCTCTCCACGGTTCGGTATTGATCGGTCAACGATTCCACCGTCTGGACCGTACGGGCGGCCGGGCTGGCGAGGATCACCGCGTCCGGGTCCAGGCGCGAGCGCAGCCACTTCGCCACCGCTTGCGCCTGCTTGCGGCCCCGCGTGGTCAGCTGGCGGGCGCTATCGCTTTGGGCGGTATCCTCGGCTTCCGCATGGCGCCAGAGAATCAAATCCATGTCGTCGTCTCCTAGAGTTGGGGCGTGCAATCTCGCCGTGATTGACTGCGCGATAGTGGCGAGGCTACAATCCATGATTCGTCGGAGCGTAGCGCAGCCTGGTAGCGCATCTGATTTGGGATCAGAGGGTCGAAGGTTCGAATCCTTTCGCTCCGACCAATGGATTCAAGCACTTAGCCCAGTCATTTCGACTGGGCTTTTTGCTTTTGGATCACCTGTAAACATACAAGACGAAACCACGTGCAGCACGTGGCGTGCTCGGGCGCGTCTAGGCCAGCTTCCAACCGAACCGGTTGAAGAATCGGAATGCGGACACGCTGAACATACGAATGTGCGCGAGGCCCTTTTTCGCGGCGCCTCCGCCCACGTGCAAGATGCGCACGGTCGGCACATAAGCGATGCGCGTCACCGCATGCGCGCGTAAGCTCAGGTCGTAGTCCTCGAAATAGAGGAAGTAGCGCGGATCGAAGCCGCCCAACCGTTTGAGCACGTCGGTGCGAAACAGCATGAAGCAGCCGCTCACGATCGGCGGATCCCAGACCACCTCGCGATCGTTGATCACGTCGCGCATTTCATAACGCGACAAACGCGAGCCGAACAGCGCTCGGCGGTCGCGCGAAATGAAGCCCCGCGTGAAAAGCACAAGTACCGTGGGGTAGCGACGGCACAGATACTGCATCGTGCCGTCACCGCCTACCACCTGCGGCGCCAAGAGGCCCACCTCCGGATGCATCTCTAGAAAGTCGAGCGCATTCGAGATCGCATCGAAATGGACGTCGACATCGGGGTTGAGCACAAGATGGTAACGGCTCGATACGCGCTCGATCGCAATGTTGTGACCTCGGCCGTAGCCGACGTTGCCGTTGCCTTGGATCGTCGTGCATCGAATGCGGAAACCTTCGAGCAGGTCGCCGCTCGGCTCGCGGGCCGTTAGCCCGCCGTTGTCCACGATCAACACATGAACCGGAATGTCTTCCCTTCGATACGATCGCATCGCGACCACCGAGTGGCATAGGCTCGTCAATGTTCGGGCCAGCCGCGGCAAATTGGACTGATAAACGACGATCGAGATCGTCAGCCCGAGCGTGCAATCCGATTGACTTGAAGTCGTGATCGTCACTTTGGTCGGTCCCATCGTAAATCGCCGATTCGATCGACTTCCGCCCGGACGCTCGCGTATGGCGGCGTCCAACGCAGATCGAGGCGAGAAGCGTCAGTGTTCCGTTCGATTCCGCTGCGTCAAGCGATGCCAGGCGAACGCGATACCGCGACGTAGATCCCCGTTCGATACACGCCCAGCCACGGTTGCGAAGCCGCCCCAAACCAGCGCTGCCGGCCGGGGCAACACGATGATGGGCGCCACCCATAGAAGGAATGCGAGTCGCCGGCCGAAGCGGGCACTGAAGCGTCGATATGTTTCGCGCGCGCCGAGCGTATTGGCGACGCGCTCGCGAAGCAGATAAAACGGGTGGTACGAGAGCAGCATCCTCGCCTCGAATCCGCGGATGTCTTGGTCCGTTAGTCCATTCGCGCGGTAGCTGTCGAGAATGCCGCCTAAGCGGTCGACGAAGATTTCGGGGGCGCCGTATCCGCCGGAGTTGTTGCGTTTGCAGGCGAGCGCGTATTGCGTCGAGACCGCATTGCGGCGCGCCGCGAGCGCGGCCTGCACGACCAGATTCACTTGGACGAGATGCGTGCCGCAAAATTGGCGCGCATCGACGTCGGCTAACAGCGTCCGGTTCACGATCATGGACGAGATGAAGGTGATCAGCGCGCCGGCGGCGCGCAGGAAGCTTCCCGCGCCGACGAACTCGCGAACGGGGCCGCCTCCGCCCGGACATTCGCGATCGGGGTCGCGTTCGTAGCCGAAGGGGCGCAGGCACAAGACGCCGTAATCGTTTTGCCGCAGCCAGGCGAGTACCGTCGCCAGCGCGCCGCGTACATATAAGTCGTCGTCGCCCATGATCTGCACATATCGGCCGCGCGCCTCGTTGAAACATTGGGCGATATTGGCATCCGAGCCGAGGTCGAGCCGGTTGCGGATATAACGGACCGGCAGCCCGGCCTTCACCGCTTGTGCGACGACGTCGGGCGTTTCGTCGAGCGAATGATTGTCCGACACGATGACTTCGACGTCCCCGGGCGGTAGCGTGTCCCACTCTTGCAAGAGCCGCAGCAGGTTCATTCGCAAGTAGCCGGCGCGATTGAACGTGGGAATGGCGATCGTCAGCTCGGGCGATCTGGCGCGCGTCATGGCGTTGCCCTCCAATGCCGATTGCAGCGGTACCAGATCGCGATGCCGGCCGGCAAGGTCAGCGCGACGTTGATGCTCGCCAGGACCGCGACGAGACCTGCGGACGAGTAAAGCCGCGCGGCGTATAGGGCCGCGGGCAATGTGATCGCGGTCGCGCACAGGTTGAGCCAGACGAGCGGCTCGCGCCGAAAACTGCGCAGTTGGAGCGCGAGGCCGCCGATCAGTTGCGCGGCGAATGCGAAAACGACGAGCCCGGCCAGTTGCGGCCAAGGTAGCAGCCGATGCGCGATAGGCAAGCCGGCGATCAGGCGCGCGACGCCGAGCAAGGCGGCGGAGCCCGAGGCGAATACGCCGAGCGTCATGCCGAAATCGCGCCAGAAAAGGCGGTCGAGCCTACGCCAATCCCGCGTCGCGGCGGCTTGCGCCATGGCGGGCACGCGCCGCATCAACCAGGACTGGGAGACGAGCGCAATCGTATTGACGACCGTCAGCGATAAGCCGAACTGTCCTGCCACGACGGCGCCTTGCGTATAGAACAGATACGGTGTGTAGATCTGCGTAAGCAGGTACGCGCATAGCCAGTTCAGACCGAGCCGCCATTGCAGCGGCCACACCTCGTCGCGCCACCGGTAGCCTTGTCCCGGATCGTCGCGCGCGAGCGCAACCAGCGGGCGATGGCGGCACGCGAGCCACACGAGCGGTACGCCAAGCGCCATCGCCGGCGTCATCGCGGTGGCCCAGAGGCGGCCACCGGCTGCGAGTGCGGTCCAACAGGCGAGAGAGCCGAGGACGGCCGTGGCGAGCCGCACCGAATACACCTGCGCGATCTGGCCGCTCCCCTCGAGCACGGCGAGAAACGGGAGCACGACGAGACCGCCCGCGGTGAACGTGCACAGCGCCAGCCAACAAGGACCCCATACGATATCGGCGGATGCCTTGGCGGAGAAAAAGGCCCAGCCGCCCGGCAAGAGCAGCGCGAAAAACGCGATCGCCGCAATCGCGTACCAACGTACGGATTTGCCGAGCAACGATCTAAACCGTGCGGAGCGTTCGCCCTCGAGCCGATTGCCGCTTGCCCAGCGCAGCCCGACGAACGAGTGGGCCGCGATTTGCAGCAGTACCGTAGACAACCCTAGATCGAACAGGGTGTAAAGCGATGCGACGCTCAGGAAGCTGTAGTACCAGCCCTGCAACTCCGGTGTGAGGTAGTGCACCGCGAGCAAGGTCGAGACGAGACCGGCAAGCGCCTGCCAAATGCGCAAGGCGAGAATCGACACGAGCTCGGGCCGCCAGCGCCGAGCCAACGATGCGATCGATTGCGGCACGCTCATAGCAATACGTTCAGAAGAGCTTGGCTGCGAGATCGTAGTCGCTCGGGCGACCGACATCGAGCCAATGTTCGAACACCGGGAAACACGAGACGCGTACGCCGCGGCGAATCTGCTCATGCGCGACGTCTGTCATGTGATAGGCGCCGTCCTTGGGCAGCGTGGCGAAGACCTTCGGCGAGAGAAAATAAATGCCGCTATTGACGAGAAAGCTCAGCGTCGGCTTTTCCTCGATATGCGTGACGCGCGATTGCGACGCATCGATAACGCCGAACGGCACTTGAAAGCTGTACCGCGTTGCCGCGATCGTCATCGCCGATTCGGTGCGTAGGTGATAGGCGAGAAACATGCCGATGTCCAGATTGGTGAGGATGTCGCCGTTGAAGACGAGCGTGGCTTCGTCGCGATACGAAAGGCGCGAGAGTGCGCCGCCGGTGCCGAGGGGTTCTTCTTCATGAATGTAGTCGATCGGCACACCGAACCGTTCGCCTTTACCGAAGTGATCGACGATCTTCTCGTGCAGATAGTGGGTCGAAATGAAGATGCGATTCGCGCCGTGGTTGACGAGCTTCTCGATACTGATTTCCAGCATGGGCCGACCGTTGATATGCAGCATCGGCTTCGGTGTGTGTTCCGTTAGCGGCCGCAGCCGCATGCCGAAGCCGCCCGCCATTACGACGGCCGTGAAATGGCGGTTGCAGTACGACGGCGAGGAATCGATGCTTCGATGATCGATCACCTCCACCGGTTCGCCTAGGCGGTCCACGAGGATCAGTTGGCGCAGCGAATGCTCGCGAAACAGCGCGCAGCGTTCGGCGCGGGACGAGTCGGCCCGGACGACGATGGGTGTCGGCCGCGCGGTTTGCAGCTTGATGCGGTGGACGTCGCGCGCGGTCGCGTCGAGCTGTTTTCCTTCGAGAAACGCGCGGCGAACGTCGCCGTCGGTCACGATGTTGACGAAGTGTCCTTCGTCGTCATAGATCAGCGCGCATCCCAGCGACCCGCTGGATTGGATGCGGCTCACGACATCGGCCAGGCTGTCGTCGAGCGAGACTCTGAGTTTGTCGATCTGCGCGTTTTTCATGGTTGTCTTTCCCGCAAACAAGTCGTTCTCGAAGCAATTGGGGCGTGGCCGTTAGGGGCACGCCAAACGTCGGCGCCTAGGCTCGCGCGGCTAACATCGGTCGTGAAACGTTTTGAGCGACATCGCGGTCAGATCACGCGACACGAGTTCGCGCACGATCTTGGCGCTGGTGCCCGGACGGTCGTAGGGATTGGCGGCGCGCGCGGCAAGGTCGCGAAATCCGGGCGTCAGCGCTTGCCTGATCGCCTCGACGATTCGAGCGCTGTCCTCGCCGCAGGAAATGACGCTTTCCGCGCGCACGCGCCCGGCTTGACGCGGGCCGATGTCGACGCTCGGCACCCCGAGCGACGGTACCTCGATGATCGCGCTCGAAGAATTGCCGACGACAGCCGACGCGTGGCGCGCTGCGGAAAGATAAAGCTGCGTCCCGAGCGACATGAAAAAACGATAGCGTTCGGGATTGCGCGCCGCGCGCTCGGCCAGACGTCGATTGATCGACAGGCCACCGGCATCGGCATTGGCGCCGGTGACGACCACGACGTGGTCCTCGAATCGATCGAGCGCGTCGAGCAAAGCGTCGAGCTGATCCTCGGCCGACAGCGCGGACCGCGTTGCAGGGTGAAACGTCGCAAGCAAATAGGGTTGCCGAGGCTCGAGCCGCAGGCGGCGCGCGGTCTCATATTCGTCGTGCAGCTCGACGGATCGCACGTTTTCTACGCCAAGCGCACCGACGGCGAAGACGCAATCGGGGTCCTCGCCGAGTTGAATGATGCGGTCCCGATAGGCGTCGGTGCTTGCGAAGTGCAGGTGACTCATTTTCGTGATTGCGTGTCGGAACGAGTCGTCGATTGCACCGTACGTGAGTTCGCCGCCATGCAGGTGTGCGATCGGGATAGTGCAGACTGTTGCGGCGGCCGCGGCCGAGAACGCTTCGTAGCGATCGCCGAGCAGCACGAGCAGATCGGGGGCGATGCGCATGAGCGCATCGCCGTAACGGATCATGCCCAGCCCCATCGCGGTGTACACGCCGGCGTGCGTCGCGCTGTCCATCAGCACCTCGATGCGCTCGTGAACCGCGATGCCGTCTTCCGCGATTTCTCGCCAGGTTGCCCCGTGGGTATCCGCGCAATGGGAACCCGTGACCAGCAGCCTGACGGCTATCTCGGACTCGCGTTCGAGCGCGCGGATCAACGGTCGCAGCAGGCCGTATTCGGCCCGCGTGCCGGTGAAAATGCATATCGTGCGCATAACGAAGCTCCTCTCGGATGGATGAGTCGATGACCTCACCAGTTTTTCGCGCCCGATGTCCAGGTGCCGTAAGCGGCCCGCACCGGATCGATCAACGCCGGATGGGCTTGCTTCGCGTAGGCGAGGTCGGGCGGATCGGCGTACACGAGCTTGAAATCGAGACCGTCGGAGACGTACAGATAGGTTGGCTCGCCGCTCGGATGCGGGACCATCGACGCGCAGCGCGCCATGTACCGTGGAAACAAACCGGGAATATCGCCGCGCGCGATCGGCGGCCCGATGCGCTCCGAAGGCGAAAGCGTATGGAAGGGGATGCCGTTCTCGGGCGCTTGGGCGGTCGAGGGGTACTGGCCGTGATCGAGCTTGTAGGCGTCGAGCGCCTCGACGATACGAAACAGCTCGGCAACGCGTTCTTCGGCTTGCACACGTTCGAACGCCATGCTGACGTCGATGTATTGGCCGAGCGTCCGTTGCCATGGTTCGCCGCGCAAATAGGCGCGCACGATGGCGGCCACGCGCAGATTCGTGAGCGGAACGACACCGTTGCGTACGGTGATGATCGCGTGCGGTTTGGCGAAATCGTAGTCGTTTAGGTTAAAGCGTTTTCTTAGCGATGGGTCGCGGATGAGCGGCACCTTGGGAGGCCAAGTCGCATACTCGTCAACGGAGATGCCGAGCCGCTCGCGCGTGTGATAGACGGCGAACAGGTTGCCGGTGTACTCGTAGTTCCACAGTTTGCGATCGTCGATGCGATGCGCCGCGTCGTCGAATACGAACGTGCGTACCTCATCGAGCGCATCTTGATGTGTGCGCACGAAGTCCATGATCGCGCACTGGCGGATCCAGTCGCGCCAAAGGCTGAGCCCATTGATGATGCCGCAGCCCAACGAGGCGCCGATAACATAGGCGAGGAGCAGGTCGCGTCCGGCGCTGCGCAAGACCGGCACCTTCGCGAATGCAACTTCGGCGAAGTTGACGAAGGCGATGAGAACGAGCGCCAAAGGACCGAGGGCGGGCAGGATGTTGCGGCTCTCGTAGAAGCTCGTTAGAACCGGCGGCTTATCGGCAATCAGATAGGGATAGACGGCGGCCGCGAACAGTGCCCAACCGAGCGCCGCTTGGATCAAGGCGATGCGTGCCGAGGGCCGGGATGTCTTTCGCGGTGCGACGCGAAGCAGCAAGAAGCTGACGACACAACAGGAGATGAGCACGGGCCAGGGAACGGCGCGCGCGGCAATGGCGAAGTAATCGCGCAGCACGGGCCTAATCGTCGTGAACGCGTCGACGATCGACGACAGCAGCGCGTGCGATCGAATGTCGTTATAGTCGCCGTAAAGCTTCGAGTTGACACGCGTCAGGCGCTTGAGCAACGCAAAGGCAAGCGGAAGTGCGAGCAGCGCGGCGTTTTGCAGCACGTAGCGACGAAGCGGCGCCCGGCTCGCGTGCAAGAGCGTCCGCAACAGAGCGGGTGAGGTCCGCGCGTTCGACGCCAGCGCACGCCAACTCGGCAGCGGAGTGGCTCGGCGGACTTCCCGGGCGACGTAGCAGGCCGCCAAAATGATCAAGATCGCCAGATACAAGGCGATCAGCGAGTTCAGATAGAACGAAAAGAAAAAGAACGGCAGGCCGAGCCACGGTGTACGGCGCTCGTTCGTTGCCGTCGCCAAGCACGTGCAGCCGATCCAAAACGATGCGATGTAGACGTTGTACATCGAGACGCTCGTTAGGAATCGGATCGGTGCCGCATGCGTTGCCGCGAGAATCAAAAACAGCGCGAATGCATCGGCGCCCGACACGATGCGCGATCGGCGCAAGACATAGGCGGTTGCGGCGCCCGCGACCACCCATGCCGCAAGCGCCGTGATCCGCATGGCCAGCGCGGGGTCGGCAAGCGCGTTGATCGCGTTGGTCAAATAGCCGCCCCAGAAAATGCCGAGTTCTTTCGCAATACGTATGCTTTGAGCGGGCGGCTGGAAGCGCCATGCCCAGTCGTCCCAGAAATAGCCGGGGTTGCAGACGATGAGCGCCGTGCCGAAGAAGATCGCGACGAGGGCGATCGGCGCGCGCCTGCAAAGCACGACGATCCTTGCGAGAAGCGGATGGAAATGCCCTCGCCGAGCAACGGAGCGTTGCCCCGCGGCAGGCATTTGCCCGATTTTCGATGCCATCGAGAGTTCGTCGCTATCGTTCATCGACGTCGCTCACCACGCTGTCCAACCGCCATCGACGACGATGTTTTGTCCCGTGACGTAGCTCGACATATCGCTGGCCAAAAAGAGCGCGGCCCCCTTGAAATCCTCCTCGGTCGCCATGCGGGCGAGCGGTGTGCGCTGCTCATAGCGCTCGACGAACGCGGCCGGCTGATTGCGCCATACGCCGCCTGGGCTCAACGTATTCACTCGCACGCGCGGCGCGAGCGTGGTCGCGAGCCATTGCGTCAGTTGCGCAAGCGCGCCCTTGCTTGCCGCGTAACCCGCGGGATTGGCCATTGCCGTGCCTTCGTATAGCCGCCAGTCAGGCCCGACAACGCCATAAAGAGACGATACGTTGATGACCGAGCCTTTGCCCGACTGCTTCAGGTACGGCAACGCTTGTTGAACCAATTCGAACGCGGCCGTGACGTTGACCTCGAAGGCGGCGCGCCATGCGGCGCTACGCTGTTCTTCGAACGGCGTCGCCCATCCCTCGAGCTCGGTCGTGCCGACGAACGCCGCGCAATTCACGAGAATGTCCAATCCCTTGCAACGCGCAACGACCTGGGCGGGTAGCGCGCGCACGCTTGCCTCGTCGGCGAGCTCGACTTCGAATGTCGCGAGCCGGGCATGAGGGATGCGCTGAGCGCGATCCTCCAATGCGGCAAGCCGGCGATCCGCCAGCGCCACCGTCGCGCCGGCTTCGGCGAGCGCTTCGGCGATGGCTGAGCCGATATGACCGGCCGCGCCGGTGATCAAGGCTGTTCTGCCCGACAAGGACATGAGCTCGGAGATCGTTCGCATCGTGTCGTCTATCGCGTTTCGGTTCAGGGTGGGATTTGGCGCCGATAGGGCGCGGCTCGCTCGGTTAAAGGCATACCCAACATCGGTTCGCCGCGGCCGTTTCGGCGGCGGCGATGAGCCGCATGACTTCTCGCCCTCCATCCAGATCGCACATCGTCGACGGATCGTTGGCGAAGAACGCCTTCAACTGTTCTTGGTAGGTCACGTCGCGCTCCACATGACGGACCGTGACCTCGTCGTTCAACGTCAACGTTCCGCCGACGAAATCGACGGTCGCGGTGAGATCCCGCGCATTGATCGTCAGCACGCGCTTAGGTGTGCGATCGAGGTAGTTGATCGAGATCGCTACGGCCGCGCAGCGCTCGTGGCTCGATAGGATCGAGTAGACGTCGTCGCTGTCGATCTCGAGGTTGCTGAGATGGCCGCCGACCGCGGTAATCGAACGCGCGCGGCCGCAAATCCATAGCGCGAGGTCGATTTCATGCGAGAGGTCCCGCAACACGCCGCCGCCTTGATGCTTATTGGCCGAGTAAGAAGCGCGATAGTCGGTGCCGACCCGCCACTGCGGCAGATACTGGCCCGCATAGAAGTTCGCGCTATGCAGCGGCCGGGCCGCGAGCGCGTCGCGCAATGCATGCACGAGCGGGTGAAAGCGCAGGTTATAGGCGACGCAAACTTGAAACGGCAGCATGGCCGGCATTTCGTCGAGTGTGCCGCAAAACGGTTTCTCGACCAGCACTTGACCGTCGAATCCCGCATCGGCGAGCGCTTGCAAGGCCTGCGCGTGATAGCTCGTGGCATTGGCAATGACGACGTGCCGAGGCCGCGTTTCGGCAAGGGCTTGAGCGATGCTTGCATAGCGCGGGAACGGCTCGCACGCTTGACTCGTCACATACGCGACCTTCGCGCCGAGCGCGGCCGCCAGCCTGCCGTGGCGCGCGCCGATGGAGCCGTGACCGACCACGAGCAGCGACGGGCTTGACGCACCGAGCCGGGCAAGCTCGGATGGCGGGGCCGCCGCTTGCACGGACGACGGTTGCGTGAAGGGAAGTGGCTCGCTCATGTCAGATCGGCTCGTCGGTGGCATAGGCGCGCGTGGCCGGCGTGCCGATAACGCTGTCCCAGCGCGCCGGCGAAATGCCCGAACCGGGGCGGCGCACCGCTAGGTTCTCGGACGAAAATGTCTCGCCTCGCTCGATCGGTCGGCTCGCAACGATCGATTTGCGCGCGGCGATACGGTTCGGCAACTCGGAGCGCGACGGGCGTTTGCGGCCATCGCCGAGCGCGGCGCTCACGCGGCGCACGGCTTGCACCATGCGGGCGAACTCGGGCGGCGCAAGACTCGCGCGATGATCGGGGCCTGCCATCGAACGATCCAGCGTCAGGTGCTTTTCGATCACCCGGGCGCCGAGGGCCGCGGCGGCGATGGGAATGTCGATGCCCTCGGTATGGTCGGAGTAGCCGATCGCGACCCGCGCGAACGCGGCGCCGAGCGTCGCCATGGCGCGTAGGTTCACTTCGTCGAACGGTGCCGGGTATTCGGTCGTGCAGTGAAGCACCGTGATTTGCTCGAACGGCGTGCCGGCCGATTCGAGGGCCTCGAGCGCATCTTCCACTTCGCCGAGCGTCGCCATGCCGGTGGACAGGACGATCGGCAAGCCCATGGCGCCGAGCTGGCGCAGGAAGGGGATGTCCGTGAGATCGCCCGATGCGACTTTCAGCGCACTCATGCCGAGCCCGGCGAGAAAGTTTGCCGATTCGATGTCGAACGGCGTCGACAAAAAGGCGATGCCCGTTTGCGCGCAGTGGGCGACGATGTCGCGAAATGCCGACTCGGGCAATTCGAGGCGTTTGAGCATCTCATACTGCGACTCGCTTGCGCCGCACGTCTGCTTTTGGTAGTCGGCTTTCGGCGCATGGCGCGTGACGAGCTTGTCGGCGCGAAACGTTTGGAACTTGACGTAGTCGGCGCCGGCTTGAGCGGCTTCGTCGACGAGCCGCAGCGCCAATTCGGTCGATCCGTTGTGATTGACGCCGGCCTCGGCGATGATCGCGCAGCTTGGCTTCATCTCGCTTGCCCTCCGATGAGCCGGGTGCCGTCCGGCAGCGGCTTGAAGACACGTTCGCCCATCGCGACGAGACAGTCCGCACCGATCGTCAGCCCCTCTCGGCACAGCGCGCCGCTGCCGATCAGCGTGCGGTCGCCGACCTTCGTACCGCCGTTGATCACGGCGGCGGTGGCCACATGCGCGTGGCTGCCGATTTCGGCGTCGTGCTCGATCAGCGCGCGCGTATTGACGATCGTGTTCGCACCCACACGCGCGCTCGGGCCGACGCACGCCGCATGCATGACGATCGTTCCCTCGCCGATCGTTGCGGAGCGCGCGACATGCGCGCTTGGCGAGACGATGGCCGGCAAGGCGAAGCCCGCGGCTTGCAATGCGTGAAAAAGGCGCATCCTCGTCTGTGGCGAGTGAATCTGCCCGCACGCGACGAGCGCGAACGGACAGCGCTCGCGTAGCGCGGGCAGGTCTTCGTCGAAGCCGACCACCTCATAGCCCATCACTTCGTCGATATGCGTATCGCGACGCTCGACGATGCCCGCGATGCGCCACGCCGACGTCGCTTCCAGCACGTCGATGACGGCCTTGCAGTGACCGCCGCCGCCGATCAGCAAGATCTCGTTCATGCCGACCCCTCGCCGCGCACGCCGCTTGGAATGTTGACGAGCCGCGCGGCAATGTCCTCCGTAACGGGAAGCGGTCCGCGCGGATGGACCTCGAACATCGGCAGCGTGTGCAGCGGCTGCCAGACGGGGCGTGTCATGACGCCCGCGTCGTTCGTCACTTCGAGGCAGAAATCACGTTCGGCCTCGTCGGCGAGCAGGATCGAACATAGCCAGTAGTTCGCGCGGGTCTGCAATGGCTCGGTCAGGAACGCAATACCTGCGGCGTCGAACGCCTCGCGATAGCGCGCGGCGAGATCGCGTTTGAACGCGAGGAACGCATCCAAACGTTCGAGCTGCGCGCAGCCGAGGGCGGCGTTCAAGTTCGGGAGCCTGAAGTTGTAGCCCACCTCGTCGTGCGCGAAGCGCCAGCGATGAGCGAGCTTGGCCGTCGTCGTCAAATGCTTCGCGCGGCGCGCGATCTCGGCGTCGTTCGTCATGATCGCGCCGCCGCCGCCCGTGGTGCACAGTTTGTTGCCGTTGAAGCTGAGCGTGCCGAGTTGGCCGGTCGTACCACAATGGCGCGCTGCGCGCCGGCTACCGAGCGCTTCGGCGGCATCCTCGACAAGGGCGATGCCCCAGTCGGAGCAAATGGCCGCGATTTCCTCGATGCGGCAGGGAAAGCCGAATGCGTGCATCGGCACGCACGCCGCTACCCGGCGTCCCGATTCCCGATGACGCGTCGTGCCGCTCACGCGCTCGCAACTGTGGCGAAGAAACGCGTCGAGCGCGTCGGGCGACATCCCGAGTGTCGTCGCTTCCACATCGACGAATGCCGGGATGGCACCCGCATGGGCAATGGCGTTCGAGGTGGCGACGAAGCTCAGCGATTGCGTCACGACAAGCTCGCCTTGAGCGACCTGTGCCAGGAGCAGTGCCATGTGAAGCGCCGTCGTACCGTTCGTCGTCGCGATGACGTGCTTGGCGCCGGTGATCTCGACGAGCATCCGCTCGAAGCGGTCGACGTAGGCCCCCACCGACGAGACGAAGGTCGATTCGATCGTCTCGCAGACATACGTTTTTTCGTTGCCGGCGAAGACGGGGGCGTGCAAGGCCAAAGGTCCGTGCTCGCCATATACCTCACGGACGATTCGTAGGACGTCGTGGGCGCGCGTCATGGTTTAGATGTTGTAAATGTCGGCCTTGTAGGCCGAGAGGTTGGCCGGCGCCGAGAACCACTCGACGGTTTGTGCGATGCCGCGGCGCAGCCCTTCGGGCCCGCCATACTCCGGCGTCCATCCCGTCAACGCATGCAACCGGCTCGCATCGGCGACGAGCCGCTCCACTTCACTAGTCTCGGGACGCAGCCGCGCCTCGTCGGTTTCGATTCGAACGTCGGCGTTCATGGTTTGCGCGATCAGTTTGGCCGTTTCGCCGATACTGATCTCGAATCCGCTGCCGGCATTGAGCACCTGCCCGACGGCGGCCTCGCTCTTCATCACGGCTTCGAATGCGCGCACCGTATCGGCGACGAAATTGAAGTCGCGCGTCGGATGCAGCGCGCCGAGTTTGATCGCGCGCTTGCCCGCGGCGATCTGCGTGACGATGCTCGGTATCACCGCGCGCGCCGACTGACGCGGGCCATAGGTGTTGAAAGGACGCAGGACCGAGACCGGCGTGCCGAACGACAAATGAAACGACAACGCGATCTGATCGGCGCCGATTTTCGAGGCCGAGTAGGGCGATTGCGCTTGCAAGGGATGATCTTCGCGAATCGGTACCGTTCGCGCGGTGCCGTAGACTTCGCTCGTCGACGTATGTACGACGCGCGCGCCGAGATCGCGCGCCGCTTGTACTACGTTGAGCGTGCCTTTGACGTTGGTGTCGACGTAGGTATCGGGCGAATGGTACGAGTAGGGAATGGCGATCAAGGCGGCGAGATGCAGTACGACCTCGCATCCTTGAACCGCGCGGCGCACGCCGTTCGGATCGCGGATATCGCCGGCGAACACATCGAGGTTGTCGCGGACGTCGGGGCTCGCGCGATCGAGCCAGCCCCACGTGTTGAACGAGTTGTAGAGCACGAAGGCGCGCACGTCGTAGCCGGTGCGTATCAGATGTTCGGTCAAATGCGAGCCGATGAATCCGTCGGCGCCGGTGACCAATATCTTTTTCAATGAAGCCATGAGAGCTCCTTTGCCCGCTTAGTCGTTGTCGAACATCGTCATGTTGCGTTCGAGTTCCTCGCGCGGGAGCAGCGGGTCCATGTCCTCCATGGGGCGCGAGGCCAACGTACCGTCCGGTTTGCGGTACGAGCTTGCGCGAAAACGCTGTTGCGCTTGCGAGACGCGCATCTCGACGATCCACGGGCCGTCGTCGGCGAATGCCTGTTCGATGGCCTCGCGCAGTTCGGCATTCGTTGAGATCAACACGTGACGGATGCCGAACGCGGCGGCGAGCCGTTCGAAGTCGGGATTGCCGACGCCCGACTGCGCATCGGTGCCGACCTGGCGGCCATCGAAGAAGCGCGTTTGGGTATTGCGGATGCTTTGGTAGCCGTCGTTATTGCTGATGAACAGCTTCGCATTGAGCCGGTGATGGCCGAGGAACATCAATTCCTGAATGTTGAACAAGATGCTGCCGTCGCCGGTGACGAGCACCGCGCGCCGTGCCGGGCCGCCCGCGACGGCGGCGCCCACGAGCGCGGGCAAGTCCCAACCCATGGCGCCCATGCACGCGCTCGTGAAGGCGATTTGCCCGTCCTTCACGCGGTGGTTTTGATACGCGATGATGCAGCCGTCCAGAGAGTTTCCGCTGACGACGATGTCCTGGTTTCCTAGCTGCCTGGACAGTTCATCGTAGGCGGCATAGATGTCGACGTGGTCCTTTTGAAGATGTTCGGCCCCGGGCATCGGCGGATACTCGCGCTTCCACATCGCACAGGCGTCGAGCCAGCGTTCGGGCGTCGTTCGCGCGCGCGCTTCGAGCGCCGTACGCAAACACGCGATGAAATCGCCCGCATCGGCGAGCACGCCGAGATCGATCGTGATATTGCGTTTTTCCAGATCGCCTGCGTCGATATTCACGAGGATCTTCTTCGCCTTCGGCGCGAACTTCTCGCTGAAGCCGATCGCCGAGATCGATAGGCTCGTGCCGATGGCCAGCACCAAGTCGGCGTTTTGCAACGCGAAATTGGCGCGACGCTGGCCTCCCGGTCCGATCCGGCCTTGGAAAAACGGATGGTCTTCGGCGAGGACATCCATCGCGCTGACCGTCGACATGGCAGGGATGCGCTGCTCTTCGATCAGCCGCCGAAACGCGCGGCGCGCGCCGCCCAGTACGATGCCGTTGCCGTAGAGCACGACGGGACGCTTGGACGACGCGAGGCAATCCGCGATCTCCTCGACGATCGAGCGATCGAGCTTCGGCTTGGGTTCGACTTCAGGCTCGTAGCCGCGCAGCGTGTCCGGGTCGATGGTCGCCGACTGGATGTCGAGCGGCAGATTGAGCCAAACCGGACCGGGACGGCCGGCGCGCGCGAGGTACAGGCACTTTTCGAGCTCGTAGCGAATGTCCGCTGCGTTCATGACCGTGACGGCGTGCTTCGTGACGGGCGACGCCATCGGAATGATGTTGATTTCTTGCGGACCTACTTGGCGTTGGCGCGTGTAATCGGCCATGACGCCCGTGCGGACCTGACCGGAAATGACGAGCACCGGGATCGAATCGACCCATGCCCCCGCGATCCCCGACAATGCATTGGTGCTGCCCGGGCCGGTCGTGACGAGGCAAACGCCGAGGTTTTCGGTCACGCGCGCATAGCCCTCCGCGGCGATGGCGCATGCCTGCTCGTGATAATTGCACCAGTAACGCAAATCGTTCGAGCGGCCCAATGCGTCGCACAGGTACATGATGCCTCCGCCGGACACCATGAACACGTCCTTGACGCCCGCTTGCGCCACACGTTGAAAGACATAATCGGCGACGGTGATGGCCATATTCGCTAACCCGATTCAAAAAGAAAATCTCGTCGTTCGCGCTTCGCGGCGTCACGGCATCGCCTAAGCGTGCCGCGTCGCGACGGCGCATCTCACTTCGTGTTCATTCGCTCGCGATGCCAAGCCAACGTGCGACGGATGGCGTCGTCGAGCGGGATATCGACGCGTACGCCGAGCTCCTGCCGGATACGGCCCAACGCGGGCAAATACGCGGAAGGCGCCGCGCCTGGCACGCTCGCTTGTTTGATCGTGACCATGTCCGCGGGCAACCCGACCACCGCCGCGACGCGATGGGCCAATTGCGCGATCGAAACGGCTTCGTCGCCGCCCACGTTGTACGGCACGCCGCTGCGCCCCCGCACGAGAATCGTCAGCAGCCAGACAACGAGATCCGCCGCGTGCAGATACGAGCGCAGCGGCGTGCCGTCGCCCGTCACCACAAGTTCGCGCCCCGCGAGCGCGTCGCGAAGCAAGTTGCCGATCACGTAGTTCTGCTCGAGCGGGAGGTACGGGCCGACGAACGCGAAACAGCGCGCAATCAATGCATCGAATCCATGCCGATTCGCGGCGACCGCGGTCATGACTTCGATGAGTCGTTTCGATTGTCCGTAGACGTGACGTTCGGCGATGTAGTCGGCGATGCCTGCGGGGCCTTCGACGAAGCGTGTGCCGTCGCGCGATTCCGACGGCAAATAGACCGCACCCGAGGTCGTCACCAATACCGATTTGCAACGGTGTCGCGCAGCCATGTCGACGATTCTGCGCGTGCCGTCGATCGCCGCGTCTAGGTGTCGTTGCGGCCAATCGGCCAGCGCGTCGACGTTGCTCTCGGAGGCGGCGTGCAGGATATGCGTGCAAGGCCGCTTCGGCAGTTCGAAGTCGGCGCACTCGCCTGCAACGAAGCGCAATTCCGGATACGCCCGCAGATGCTGCGCGCGCGTGTCCAGAAAGCGCTCCGGCGCGCGGCTCAGGGCCGTGATCGTCAAATCGAGCCGCTCGGCCCGGTTCGCCCAGATGAGCGATTCGAGCAGCCATATGCCGAAGAAGCCGGTCGCGCCCGTCAGGAAGAGGTGCGCGCCGCGCAACGCGGGCCACACCGGTGCGAGTTTGCGGCGGACGTGTTCGAGATCGTCCTGAAAGAGCGAAAAGCCGGGCGCGATCTCATGCATCGCTGTTCTCGAGCGCCGCCGCTTTCACGTTCGACGGAAAATTGATGCGTTCCGCTTCGACTACCATCGGACGCCTGATCGTGTGCGTGACGAGTAGACCGATATATTCGCCAAGCAAACCGACGAGCAAGAACAGCACGCCCAGAAAGAAGAACAGACTGACGGCGAGCGGTGCGATGCCCATTTGGAATTCGCTCCACGCGAGCAGCTTGCGAACCAGGTAGTAGCTCCCCATGAGAAAACTCAGGCCGCTCATCGAAAGCCCCAGTAAAGTGGCGAGCCGCAGCGGCGCTTTCGTATGGTTGACGATGCCGAGTAGGGCGCTGTCGAGATAGACGAAAAACGTGCCCTTCGATATGCCGCGCTTTCGCACGGGCTTATCGAACGGGACTTGGGCGCGAGGAAAGCCGATCTCGCAGATCAGGCCGCGAAAGTACGGATACGGATCGTCGATGTCGCGCAAGATGTCCATGACCGCGCGGTCGTACAGACCGAAGCCGGTGAAATTCGGCACTTGGTCGACGTCCGAGATGCGCGTGATGAGCGCGTAGTAGGCCTTTCGCAGCAGCGCTTTCAGGCCGCGCTCCTCGTGTGTGCGGCGAACGCCGATGGCGATCTTGAAGCCCTGTTCCCAATGCCGGATGAACTCGGGCAGCAATTCGGGCGGATCTTCGAGATCCGATGCCATGCCGATGACGGCATCACCTTCGGCCAGCAGCATCGCGTGATAGGGCGAACGGATGTGGCCGAAGTTGCGCACGTTGACGATCGCCTTTAGGCGCTTGTCCATTCGCGCGCGCGCTCGTATCACCTCGACGGTGCCGTCGGTCGAGGCGTTGTCGATCAAGATGATCTCGTAGTCGTATTGCGGCACCTGGCGCATAGCCGCGGCGATCCGCTCGTGCAGCTCCGCGATGTTTTCGCGTTCGTTGAAGCAGCCTGCGACGATGCTGATCAGTTTTCGTTTGCTCATTCGCGTTGTGCCTTATCGAAGGTGAACCGGTCGTGACCGGCATACGAAACGGCGATGCCGACGATCATCAGCAAACCCTGGGCGATCCAAAACGCGATGCCCACGACGTCCACGAGCAGCCATAAACCCAAGATGCCGATCAGCGCGTTGCCGCCATAGACGACATAGCAACGCAGATACTCCCCAAGCCAATGCCCCCGCGAGCGAAACACGAACAGCTTGTAGGCGACGAACGACTCGGTGATGCATACGACGTTCGCGATGGCCCCGATCGCGACGATGTGCAAGCGCGGCGTCAAGACGTAGTAGAGCGTGGTCGATACGGCATAAGCGAATGCTGTGTTCAGCACGCCGATGGCTAGAAAACGAATGCCTTTCGCGCGCACGGCGCCCGCGGCGGTTCGGATTCGATTCGCCGCCGCGCGTATCCGTGGTTTCTCGCTCGCCGTGCGCAAGCCGGGCTCCAAGTTCAAAAGTTGACGCCGAGAAACGTTTCGATCTTGCTCGCGGCGTAGTCGAGCTGCGCCTCGCCGAGACCGGGAAATACGCCGATCCAAAAGCTGCTTTCCATGACGGTGTCGGTATTGGCCAACTCGTCCGCCACGCGAAAATGCCTACCTGCCATATAGGGCTGTCGAGTCAGATTGCCCGCGAAAATCAAGCGCGTGCCCACTTTCTCTTGATCGAGGTAAGTGAGCAGATCGGTTCGGTTCAGATTCGCTTCGGGGCGAATCGTGATCGGGAAACCGAACCATGACGGATCGGCATTGACCGTCGCCTCGGGGAGCAAGAGCTCGCCTGCGCACGATTGCAGGCGTTCGGTAAGGTAGGCGAAATTGCGACGCCGCGCCTCGATGAAACGGGACGCGCGTTCGAGTTGCGCGAGCCCGCATGCCGCTTGCATGTCGGTAATTTTCAGGTTGTAGCCGAGGTGCGAATACGTGTATTTGTGGTCGTAGCCTTCGGGCAATTCGCCGAGCTTCCAACAAAAGCGCTTGCCGCACGTGTTGTCGGCGCCGGGGGCGCAGTAACAGTCTCGTCCCCAATCGCGAAATGAGCGCGCGATCTCTTTCAGGTCGAAGTTGTTCGTGAAGACGGCACCGCCTTCGCCCATCGTGATGTGATGCGCCGGATAGAAGCTCAGCGTAGCGATGTCGCCGAATGTACCGACAAGCTGCCCGCGATAGGTCGAACCGAGGGCATCGCAGCAATCTTCGATCAGCCAAAGGCCGTGTCGCTTGGCGAGTCCGACGATCGCGTCGAGGTCGAACGGATTGCCGAGCGTGTGCGCGAGCATGATCGCTTTCGTCTTGGGACCGATCGCTTGCTCGACTTTCGAGGCATCGATGTTGTAGGTGCCGAGCTTCACGTCGACGAATACCGGCACCGCACCGAATTGAATGATCGGATTGACCGTGGTCGGAAAGCCGGCAGCGACGCTGATGACTTCGTCGCCGGGCCGAATCGCACGCTCGCCGAGCTTGGGGGAGGTGAGCGTCGAAAAGGCGACGAGGTTCGCCGACGAGCCCGAGTTCACGGTGAGCAGGTGCTCGACCCCGAGAAAGGCGGCTAACCGCGTCTCGAACGCATCGTTGAAGCGGCCGGTCGTGAGCCAGCCGTCGAGCGAGGCTTCGACCATGGCGACCATTTCGGCAGCCCCGATGACTTTGCCCGAGGGCGGCACGCTGGAGATTCCGGGCAGGAACGGCGCGGGCCGGCTCGCGATCGAGCCGTATTCGTCGACCAACTGCAAAATCTGTGTGCGAAGCCGTTCGAGGTTCGTGGTCATGAGTCAGCGTATGCGCGGATTTGGGATCGGCTCAAAGCATGCATGTCGGCGCCGCGAAGGAAGCCTTGGTGCCACTCGACGATCTTTTCGATCGTGTTGGGAAGAGACCAGCGCGGCTTCCAACCGAGTGCCGCACGCGCTTTCGAGGCATCGAGCCGGAGCATGTTCGTTTCATGCGGATGGTCCCCGGGCTGTTCCCGCCAGGTCGCGCCGTCGCCCCAGTGCGCCAGGAATCGCTCGACGATCCACCGCACGGGGCGCGCATCGACTTCCTCGGCAGCGAAGTTCCAGGCGCCCGCATACTTGGGCCCCTCGATGTATAGGGCTTGCGCCAGCCTTAGATATCCGCATAGCGGTTCAAGCACGTGTTGCCAGGGGCGCACGGCGCCGGGGTTGCGCACGGCGACGGGCTGGCCGGCGGATAGGGCGCGCACGATATCCGGCACGAGCCGCTCGGCCGCCCAATCGCCGCCGCCTATGACATTGCCTGCGCGGGCGCTGGCTAGCGCCACGCCATGCCGATCGAAGCTGGCGGCGTTGAAAAAGCTGTTGCGATACGACTCGGTTACGAGCTCCGCGCACGCCTTGCTGTTACTGTAGGGATCGAAGCCGCCCAAGCGATCGTTTTCGCGATAGCCCCATACCCATTCGCGGTTCTCATAGCATTTATCGCTCGTCACGTTGACGACGGCGCGCACGCCTTCCGTGAGCCGTATTGCTTCGAGCAAGTTGACCGTGCCCAGCACGTTCGTCGCATAGGTTTCGACGGGCTGCTCATACGAGCGGCGCACAAGCGACTGTGCGGCCATGTGAATGACGATCTCCGGCCGATGCGTCCGGATGAGGTCGAGTAGGCACGCAAGATCGCGAATGTCGCCGAGCACCGAACGCATCGACCTGCCGGCTTGCGCGGTCTCGAACAAATTCGGGGTCGTGGGCGGGGCGAGCGCGTAGCCCGCGAGCTCCGCGCCGAGTTGCTGTAGCCACAGGCATAGCCAGCTTCCCTTGAAGCCGGTATGTCCCGTCACCAGCACGCGCTTGCCGCGCCAAAACGAATCGTCTAGTCCCACACTTTCCATGGTGCGTTGCCGGTGGCCCAGAGCTGTTCGAGGTAGGTCTTGTCCCGCAACGTGTCCATCGGCTGCCAAAAGTCGCGATGGAACCAAGTCTGCAATTCGCCTTTGGCGGCGAGCCTTTCTAGCGGTTCGCCTTCCCAAAGGGTGTCGTCGCCGTCGATATAGTCGATCACCTTCGGGTTGAGGACGAAAAAGCCGCCATTGATCCAGGAGCCGTCGCCGCGTGGCTTCTCGCGAAAGCTGCGCACGACGTGTCCTTCGAGATCCAACGCGCCGAATCGCCCCGGCTGCTGAGTGGCCGTCAACGTAGCGAGCTTGCCGCTCGAGCGATGAAATTCGATTGCCGCTGTGACGTCGACGTTGCCCACGCCGTCGCCATAGGTAAAGCAGAAATCCTCATCGTCGAGATAGGCGCGCACGCGCTTTAGGCGGCCGCCGGTCATGGTCTGCTCGCCCGTGTCTACGAGCGTGACGCGCCACGATTCGACGCCGTTCTGGAGCACGTCCATCTTGTTGCTGCGTATGTCGAACGTGATATCCGACATGTGCAGGAAATAATTTGCAAAGTATTCCTTTATTACATATCCCTTGTAGCCGCAGCAAATGATGAAATCGTTTATCCCATGTTTGGAATAAATTTTCATGATGTGCCAAAGAATAGGCTTGCCGCCGATTTCGATCATCGGCTTAGGCTTTAGATGCGTTTCCTCGGAGATGCGTGTGCCCAACCCACCAGCAAGCAAGACTGCTTTCATGTCTTTTGGGTTCCGCAGAGGTTGCTGACTTAACAACATAGCTCAGAATGCGGTAAGGGGGTAGATAATATTTCATGCAAATATTCGTTCTGATTAGATGCTGGGATATGGGGATGAATCACGTCGGAAATTGCGTTTGCCGGTAATGCTTAATTCATAGATTTCAGTGCTGCATGGTGAAATTGTTCAATGAACGGACGCTTTAAACCGTCGTGCGATCAATGCCTACTGGCTGAATGAGACGCAACGTTCGGGGATTGCGCCGGCCGGCGTCGATGCACGATGCGCCGCCCGCGTCATCGAAGTTCGGGGATGACGAAGGTTCGGTAGTCGAACGAGGCGGGCAGCGTGGGGAAGTAGCTCGGCGCGCTTCCACATCCGCCGAGAAACTTCTCGTCCCATGCGGTATCGCTTTTCCGTTCGAGGCGGAAATGCCGTTGCGGCGAGCACTGCTTATCCACGTTATCGAGGTTCGATAGCGTTTCCCATTCGACGGAGATCCGTTCGCCGTCCCGGTTGCAGATCTTTCCTTGCAACAGCAGCGTGGAACGAGGCGTCGCGCAGACGTCGGCGCGCTCGTTTGACGGAGAAAACGCCAGCGCCACTTGTGTGCCTGACGCGAAATAGTCGAGCGGATGACGGAGGAAGCCATGGCCGATCTCGTCGGCGGCCGCGGCGCCATAAAGCTGCGCGAACAGGTTTAGTGCACGGCGTTTGTCCAGTTTCGTAGCAAGTCCGAGCGCTTGCGCTACTTGCAGCCGATCCGCTTCGGCCACGACCGGCTTGAGGCTTGCGGGGTCGTCGGCGAGCACGGCTTCGGTCGCCGCGCAGTGATTCGCCGCGCTGAGCAGGTAGGGGTTGGGTCGATATTGCAGTAGCAGCTTCGTCAGTTCGCGATCGTTGGATCGTATCGCCAGCATCAACGGTGTATCGCCGTGCGCGTCCTGCGTGTTTTGCTTGGCGCCCTTGGTGATCAACAGCCGAACGAGGGGCGGGTAGTGCGCGGATACCGCGCGAATCAGATCGTCGTTGTAGTCGTACTGGGACGCAGCCATTAACGGCGTGCCGGCGAGGGCCATAGCGATAACCGCCGCGGCGATCCTCATGCGAAGGTTCCCATCAGCGAACGCGTGAGCTGTCGGCCGGCATTTCTAAACGGCGTTTCGACGAGCCGATACGACAATTCCGCCAAACCGATCGCAAGCGCAAGAAACGCCACGAATTGCAGCGCGTATCCGGTGCGGGTAAGCCGCAGCATGTCGGGAACTTGTTCGTACCAGCGGAAGTACAGGTCGTTGTACAGGTACACGATCAGCATATGGCCGAGATACAGCGAGTACGAGCGCGTGCCGATGTATTCGAGCACGGCGGACAAGCCGGGGACCGGCACGATCCATCCTCGTTCGAGTGAAGCCAGTGCCACGAGCGCGACGGATACCCCGGCATAGCTACAAAACGCCGCGCTCGAAACCGAGAAGTAAAACGGTCCCTTGGTGCCGTCCAGCACTTCCGTGTTCGTGACGCCGGGCAGCAGCGCGAGCAGGGCGCATAGCGATAATCCGGCTAGCGTTTTCGCGACCGGGCGCAGCTTGCAATTCGCCAGCGCATGGACGAATGCGGGTAGATCGCCAGATCCGCGCTTGAGCGCGTCGGAACGCAGCGCCAAGGCACGCTTGAAGGCCGGGGCAACGAGCGCAAGGATCGCACCGTCGAAGAGTTCATCGAAACGCGTATGGGACAGGTTTGCGATACCGACCGTCGTTAAGGGCCGCGCGACGAATAAAACGAGGGCAACGCCCGCACACAACGCCACGAGCCGCTTGGACGTGTTGCCGCACAACACGAGGAGCACCGGAGCGATGAGGTAAAAGTGCTCCTCGATCGTCAGGCTGTAGTAATGGGCAAGTTCGTTGGTGATGCCGCCGTAGACCATCGCGTAGTTGTAGATACCGCCCGCGAACGCGATGCCTTCGCGAAAGATCGCTTGCGGCTGGGCGTAAGGGTCGATGCTACCGGTTGCCGACATGACGAGCGCGGCGAGCCAGTACATACCGATATAGAAAAAGGCGGACGGTGCGATGCGGAAAACGCGGCGCACATAGAAGTCGAAGATGGCGCGCTGGCTGTTTTGGAGCCGCTCGCGTGCCGTGGTGCCTAGCGATTCGGGCAATGTACGCAAAAACGACTGAGTAACGACGAACCCGGAGATGACGAAAAACAAGTCGACGCCTGTGAACGTCGAATACAACAAAGGACTAAACAGCTGTTTGAAGGGGGCGTGGACAAGAATCGTAAGGAGAACGGCGATTGCACGCAGCCGCTCGATTTCGAGGTTCTTGTGTGAAGTCATCGCTACCTGTCCGAAAAAGAAAGGGGGCGCATCGACTGAGCGTCGCTGCTACGCTCAACCTCGCCCACAATATGGACAAAATAGCGATGTAATTCAAGTTTCGAGTGGCGAGTTGCGCCGGGCGATTAGGGTGGGCCGGCGAAACTGTTGATCGGTTCCGCGCTGGGCGCGTGCTCCGCCGGTGCGCGCCGGCCGATACCGAACGCACGCAAGATGACGGCCCGCGACGGCTTTTCGAGGCCTCGATAGATGAGCGCGGACAGCGCGAGGGTCAGCGCGATGAACGCGGCGCTGCGTCCGACGACCATGGGCAGGTGTTGGGCGATGGCTGTTTCCGGAGAGACGCGGAACAATGGGAAGACGAGCGTGTGGACGAAATACAGCGAATAGCTGATCTCGCCGAGCAATAGGAACGGTGCGATCGAGAGGATCTTCGCAGAGATGCCGCGCTCGCGGCTCACGAAATAGATCGCCGGCGGCACGGCCACGATATAGAAAAAGTGCATGGCCGTGCCCTCGAACACCGACGGCATCGAAAAAGCGATCTCGCTGGCGAACGATAGACCGACGCAAGCTAGCCCCCATCCGCCCGCCAGTAGGCCTAGCCGATCGAGTTTCGGTGAGCAGGCGCCTTGCCGGCGCGCAAGCCAGATCTCCCCGACGCCGACGCCGGCCAAAAATTCGAAGCAGCGTCCATAAGGGCAGTAAAAGACGAGCCACGCATAGACGCTCAGCAACGGAGACTCGCCCAGCTTCGCGGCGATCCAATGCTGGACGGCGGCGGTATCGGCCGCCATGAGAAACAGGGCGCGCGCGGCGATCGATGCGATGACGATGAAGACGCCGCGCGCAATCGATGGCGTGCTGACTTTGCGCATGAGAATCAGCGCAACGAACAGGACGTAGAAAAACAACTCGGCGCTGACGGACCATGCCGGATTGCCGAGGACCTGGGAGACGGTCACATTCGTATTGCCGATGACAGCGTACAGCCAAGACTGAATGCCGAGCAGGTAGAGCGGCAGCGTAGCGACGTAGATCGATGCATCGGCGGCGTCGCCGTGCGCGAGCGAGCGCGAAACGTTTAGGACGAAATTCACTAATACGTAGGCGGCCAGCAGCGGATAGAGTCGCGCGAATCGCGCCGCGAGAAAGTGCAACGTGCCGTCCCGGCGGCTCGCGCTAATGCGATTCGCATAGTTGTAGTACATCACGAAGCCGCTGAGCACGAAAAAGATCGTCATGCCGAGGACGCCGGTTTTAATCAACGCGGGTTTGGCTCGTGTCTGGTCCAGCGGGAGCATCAATAGGCTCGCGTGGTTGATCACGATCAAAAGAGCGGCGATACCTCTGAGACTCGTCAACGGGGGGATCGTTGGTCGCATGGCGTGCCTGGGGCTCGTTCGGTGCTCGGTGCCAGGCAGACTATCCCGAACGGGCCTGCCGGGCAACCTGCGTTTGTACAAGTACAAGTGCGGCGCCCATATCGTCCGGCGGGTGGGAACGGCGTTCGTGTCGCATTTGCATCTCTGCGGCAATCCCGTAGTTTCCCGCTTTCCACGCGGCGGGTCGCGTCCCATAATGGAAAGTCATGCGAATTTGCGTACGGCGAGCGTGCGAGTCGGGAGGTAAGTTGGGCGAGTCGGCGGGCGAGACCCGGATTTTCCTTTCGACGTTGCGGCCGGGTCGCCGAGAGCGGCAACTTGCGCTCGGTGCGGTTGCCGTGTCGGTCGTCGTGTTCGCCACGCTGGCACCGTTCGCCAAAATCCATCTTCCGATCGTTTGGGCATTCGTTCCAATCTATCAATCCGCGCTCGCGGTGTGCGATTTGCTGACGGCGGCCCTTTTCATCGGTCAATACCACATTCTGTTTTCTCGGCCGCTTTTGATCCTCGCCGGCGGCTACCTCTTGAGCGCCTGCATGGCGATCGCGCACACGCTCTCGTTTCCCGGATTGTTCTCGCCGACGGGGCTGCTCGGTGCCGGCCCCCAGACGACCGCTTGGCTTTATATGATGTGGCACGCGGCATTTCCGCTAACCGTGATCGCCTATGCGCGCGCGCGGCCCATCGCCGAATGCGCCCGGCCCGCCGCCCCTTGGCGTCATGGCGTGATTTGCATTTTCGCGGCGGTATCGGCGGCATGCGTGATGACGGCGGTTGCGACGGTGGGGCATCCATGGCTGCCGCCGCTGATGCGTGGTTCGCACGAGGCCGGCGCGATCGGCCTCGTGGTGTCGATCGTTTGGCTCATCAACTTCGCCGCGCTCGTAATCTTGATCGCACGGCGTGCGCGAACGATTCTCGATCTATGGCTGATCGTCGTACTGTGCGCGTGGGTTTTGGATATTGCGCTCTCGGCCGTACTCAATCACGCGCGCTTCGATTTGGGCTTTTACGCCGGACGTATCTACGGCTTGATTGCGTCGAGCTTCGTGCTCGTCGCGATGACGTTCGACAACATTCAACTCTATGCGCGCGTGGTGCAAGCGCTCGGGCGCGAGCGCGCGGAACGCCAACTCGTACAGCATCGAACGATGGAGTTGAACGAAGCGAAGGCGTTGCTCGAGCAGCGCGTACAGGCGCGCACGGCTGCGCTTGCGGCGTCCAATCGCGACCTGTTGCGCGAGGTGACCGAGCGGCAGCGCGCGCAGGCGGCGCTCTTACTGTCGCAGAAGGAATTGCGCGAGGTGGCGGCGATCAGTAGTTCGGCGCGCGAGCAGGAGATGCGCCGGATCTCGCGCGAATTGCACGACGAACTCGCGCAGACGCTTGCCACCTTGAGGATCGAGACCGATCGACTGCGAGAGGCGACCGCGAGTGCCCCCGATAGCGCGGTGAGCGAGGCGAGGCTTGCCGCGATGCGAACACTGCTCGACGACGCGGTTGCGTCGACGCGGCGCATCGCGTCCGATTTGCGCCCGCTCGTGCTGGACGATCTTGGCCTCGTGGCCGCCGTGCAGTGGCTCGTTCAAACGTTCACGCAGCGCACGGGCGTGTCCTGCGAACTGACGCTCGATCCGCCCGATATCGAGCTGGACGAGCCTTATGCAACGGCAACCTTCCGAATGTTGCAGGAGTCGCTGACCAACGTATCGCGTCATGCCCGTGCGTCGCACGTGGACGTAAGTCTTGCGCGGGCGCACGATCGCGTCGTGCTGAGGGTGTGCGACGACGGCGTCGGCTTCGATCCGGCGCGGCCGCGCAAGAGCGGCTCGTTTGGGTTGGCGGGGTTGCGAGAGCGCGCTTATCTCGTCGACGGCGAGTTGATCATCCGTTCTTCGCCGGGACAGGGCACGACGATCGAAGTGCGCATTCCGCTGCAAGCCGCGCAGGAGCGGGCGCTGTCCTAGGTTGCCCGGCGTGCGATCGTAGGTGCCGGCTCAGAGATCGACGATCTTGTCCCACGCGAAGAGGGGGTTTTCGAGCCGATTGCGGCGCCGATCCACGTACCCACGCGGATTGCACACGATGCGCGTGCCGTTGGCCATGTAATCGAATGGCGTATGCGTGTGGCCATGTATCCATAGGTCGATAGGCGGCCCGACGAGTTCGGTGATATGACTGATGAAACCGGCCGAGGCGAGGTCGGTTGCATACCGCTCGGCAAGGCTCTCTCGGTGCGGCGCATGATGCGTGACGACGATCGTCTTGCCGGCGAACGGTTGGGCCAATTCGCGCGCGAGCCAAGCGCGTGCATGGCGATGCATGGCGAGCGTATCGGCCGGCTCGAACAGGCGTGGGCCGGAGGTGGAGCCCGCCGCGCTCGACGGCCAAGTCACTTGGATCGGGCCGCGGAAATCGAGCATGACCTTTTGCGCGGCGGCGATCGAGGCGGCAACCGCGTCCTCGCTCGAGCCGAACAATTCGAAGTCGGTCCACAGCGTCGTGCCGAGCACCCGCCAGCGGCCGTTTGGCTCGACCAGCGTTTGGTTGTTCAGATAGTGGACATGATCCACACTTGCCGCCGCGTCGCGCATCGCCACTTCGAGCGCGCCGAATTCGCCGTCGTAATACTCGTGATTGCCGGGCACATAGACGATGGGCGTATTCGAGCCGAACGTTTCGGCAGCCCACCGAATACCCTCGGCGTGGTTATGAATATCGCCGGCCAACACGATGAGATCGGCATCGGCATGGGGAATGACGTCCGGCTCGTCGCACTCTAGGTGCAGGTCGGACAACACGCGGATTTTCACGAGGCATCCATTGGCGCGAGCTGCTGGGTGAGGGCGCGCGCCGCGGCGCCGTGCGCGGCTTGCGGCCCTTCGACGATGCTTAGCGTAGCACTTTGCCGGGGTTCATCAGGCCGAACGGGTCGAGCGCCGCTTTGAGCGTGCGCATGAGCCCGAGTTCGACAGCCGACTTGTAGTGCTCGGCATCGTCGACTTTCAATTGCCCAAGACCGTGTTCGGCGCTAAGCGTGCCGCGGTGGCGATGAACGCTGTCGTAGACGATACGGTTCAATTGCGCTTGGTGGCGCGCGAGAAACGCCGGCGCATCGACGCCTTCGGGCGCTTGCACGTTGTAGTGGAGATTGCCGTCACCGAGGTGGCCGAACGTGACCATTCGGGCGCCGGGGACCGCTTGCGCGATCGCCGCGTCGGTTTCCTCGATGAACGTGCCGATGCTCGAAATGGGCACGGCGATATCGTGTTTCACGTTCAAGCCTTCCTCGGCTTGCGCGAGCGGGATGTGTTCGCGCAAATCCCAAAACGCGCGCGACTGTGCGAGGTTTTCCGCTACGACGGCATCCTCGACGAGCCCCGATTCGAGCGCCTCTTGCATCAGTTGCTCGAACAGTGCGCGCGCGTGCGTCTCGCTTTCGTTGTCGGACAGTTCGAGCAGCACGACCTGTGCGTGCCGTTCGCCGAACGGATAGCGCATCTGCGGGAAATGCTTGCCCACTAGCCCCAGACAAAAATCGGACATGAGCTCGAAGCCCGTCAGCAGCGGGCCGGCGCAGCGATGCGCCAACGCGAGAAAGTCTAAGGCGGCGTGTGGCGAGGCGAGCGCGGCCAGCGCCGTCACGCTCGCGGCAGGTTGCGGGTAGAGCTTCATGACGGCAGCGGTGATGATGCCGAGCGTGCCTTCCGCGCCGATGAACAGATCGCGCAAGTCGTACCCGGTGTTGTCCTTGCGCAACCCGCGCAAACCATCCCAGATGTCGCCTTGCGGCGTAACGACTTCCAAGCCGAGGCAGAGCTCGCGCGTATTGCCGTAACGGAGTACGGCCGTACCGCCGGCGTTCGTCGCGAGGTTGCCCCCGATCGTGCAACTGCCTTCGGCGGCGAGGCTCAGCGGGAAAAGCCGGCCTGCATCGCGCGCATAATTTTGCACTTCGGCCAGCACGACGCCGGCCTCGACCGTGATCGTATTGTTGTGCGTATCGATCGCGCGCACGCGATTGAGCCGGGCCAGACTCACCACGGCTTGGCAGCCGCTCGTATCGGGCGTGGCACCGCCCGCGAGCCCCGTGTTGCCGCCTTGCGGCACGAGCGCTACGCGATGCGCGTTGGCGAGCTTAACGATGGCGGCGACGTCCCGCGTGGTCCCCGGCCGCAGCACGGCACAGGCAATGCCCGTGTAGCGGCGGCGCCAGTCGGTCAGGAACGGCGCGGTATCGTGCGGCTCGGTGAGCACATGCGCGGCGCCGATGGCATCGCGGCAAGCGGAGACGAACGCGGCGGGCGTAAGCGATAGAGGATCGGTCATGATGAACGTTTTATAGCGACTCGCCGGCAGTGTCGGCTTTGCGGCGCGCTGCGCGCGACGCGCGTTTGAATGGGGCGACATACGCGAGCGCGCAGGCGAGGAAGGCCGTGGCGAGCGCCACTTCGATCCAGGCTAGTCTCGACGAGACGCCGCCGTCGGTCATACCGCGCACGATGCCCTCGGCCATGTAGAGCAGCACGAGCATCGACGCCCATTGCAACGTATAGAGTTTGCGCCGCCAGACGCCGGGCAACGCGCAAACGAGCGGCACCGCCTTGAGTACGAATGCCGATCCGCCCGGGCGTAGCGGCGCAAGCCAGCATTCCCATGCGACGGACAGCGTGATCAGGGCCACGAGCGCGAGCGCCGCGCCGTGGGCCCAGTGCGTGCGCGCCGTGACGTCGGGCGCGGGCCGCGACGCGTCGCTTGCCGGGCGGCCGGTCATGAGCGGGCTGCCAAGAGCGATGCCGTGCGCGCAAGCCGAGCGCCGAGCGCGACGGCAAGCATCTTTTCATCGGCGGAAAGCGCGGATTCGCTCGCTCCCGCGCCCGAAACATGCGAGGCCCCGTAGGGCGTGCCGCCCGTTTGCGTCGTGGAGAGCGCGGTTTCGGTATAGGGAATGCCCAGCACCAACATGCCGTGGTGCAACAGGGGGAGCATCATCGACAGCAGCGTCGATTCCTGGCCGCCGTGCAAACTGCCCGTGGACGTGAACACGCAGGCGGGCTTGCCGGCCAAAGCGCCGCTCATCCATTGCGGCGCGGTACCGTCGAGAAAGTATTTCAGCGATGCAGCCATGTTGCCGAAGCGGGTGGGCGAGCCGAGCGCCAGGCCCACGCATTCCTCGAGGTCGCGTACTTCGGCGTAGGGCGGGCCGTCAAGCGGAATGGCAGGCTCGGTGGCCTCGCTCAGGGCCGACACGGCCGGTACGGTACGCACGCGCGCCTGCATACCGGGCACGCTGTCCACACCTTGGGCTACGGCCAGTGCCAAATCGCGCGTCGCGCCGTGCCGACTGTAATAGAGTATGAGAATGTCTTTCATAAGGGTGCGGTCGTGAGCGGCTTATTATAGGGGCAGGCCATACGCTCGCCGCTATGCGCCGCCGTCAGCCGAACAATAAGGAGAACGATTCTTGCGGACGCTCAGTTCCGAACTGGACACGCTTAAACGTCTGGCGCGCTTCGCCGTGAAGCGCAGCCGCGAAGACCGCATCGCGCAGGTCGCGGGCAGCCTGACGTTCACGACGATGCTCGCGATCGTTCCGCTCGCGACGGTTGCGTTCGCCCTGTTCACGGCCTTTCCGATCTTCGCGAAATTCCAGGCATCGCTGCAAATGTTCCTCGCGCAGCACTTGATGCCCGATCAGATCAACAGCCAGATCTTCAAGTATTTGAACCAGTTCGCGTCCAAGGCGAAGGGCCTGACGACGGCAGGCATGATCGTGCTGTTCGTCACCTCCGTCATGACGATGATGACGGTGGAATCGGCGTTCAACGTGATCTGGCGGGTGGCGAAGCCGCGTCCGCTCGCACAGCGCATTCTCGTGTATTGGGCGATCGTGACGCTCGGCCCGCTGCTCATCGGCGTGAGCCTGTCGATCTCGTCCTATCTGTTCGCGCGCTCGAGCGTGCTCGCCGGCGGGTACGTGCCCTCATTGTTGGAATGGGCGCTGACCGGGGCGGCGTTGCCGTTGACTGCGCTCGCATTCGCATTGCTTTATATTTATCTACCCAATTGTGCCGTGCAGTGGCGCGATGCCGTCGTGGGCGGTCTGTTGGCCGCGATCGCTTTTGAATTCGCGAAGCGCGGCTTCGGTTTTTACGTGAGGCGGATGCCGACCTATACGGCGGTGTACGGCGCCTTCGCGCTCGTGCCGATGTTCCTGCTCTGGGTCTATCTGTGCTGGTTCATCACGCTCGCCGGGGCAACATTCGTGTCCGCCATGCCCGCGATTCGCGCGGGGGAGTTCCACCGGCGCCGTTATGCGGGAAGCGACCTGCTCGATGCATTGGAATTGCTCGTGCGGCTGGACGAAGCGCGCGAGGCGGGACAGCCCGGCCGCACGCCGTTGGAGCTCGCGCGCATGCTTCGCTGCGACATCGATACGGTTACGCGGCTCTTGGGCAAGCTTGCCCGCCGGGAGTGGATCACGCGGCTCGCGGACGACACGGAACTGCGTTTTGTCTTGATCGCGAACCCGACGCAGATCACGGTCGGGCGCTTGTTCGATATGTTCGTTATCGACCGGGCCGAACTCGAATACCAGTTGCGGCTCGATTCGACGCGCGTCGATACCGCATTGCTGCTTGATGCGTTGCACAATCCGAAGCTGGACCTGACGATCGCGACGCTGGTGGCGGCGCGCAGCGCGCGCGAGTCGCTGGGCCGCGACGGCCAGCCGATTCGGGCGCCGTGGCCCCATCAGCCGGCGTAATCGCCGCGTCCTACAAGGGTATCTTGCCGATGCAGATATCCTTGAACATCACCCAATCGCCCATCAAACTGTAAAGCGGATGTCTGAACGTGGCGGGGCGGTTCTTTTCGAAGACGAAATGGCCCACCCAGGCGAAGCCGTAGCCGCAGACGAGCGCGGCGGGTAGCCATAACCAGCCGCCCGTGGCGATGGCCATCGCCAGGCAGCCGATGACGCCGAGCGAGCCGATGAAATGCAGCCGGCGGCAGGCCATGTTTCGATGCTCGCCGAGGTAGAAGGGGTAGAACTCGCTGAAGCTTGCAAAGTGGGCCGTATGAGCGCCATGAGTCATCGCTTCCTCCGTTTGCGCTTGAGGGGGTACGCCCGCCTGCCGCGAAGCGTGCCCGCCGACGAAAACCATTGTCGGGCGATTGCGGCGCAGGCGCAACCCGGCCTTCCGACCTACCGGCACGACTTGCCGCTTAACGATCCTCAAGCCGCGAGCGTTGCGGCGGCTCTGCGAGCAAACGCATACAGCGCATCGAGCGTGGCGTCCGGTTGTTCGCTCATGAGCGCGTGCCCGGCGTCGAGGGTGACGACGTCCACCGGCGCGCCTGCGGCTTTCAAGGTATCGACCAGAGCTCGCGTGGCGCGCGGCGGCGTCATCATATCTTTCGCGCCCAGTACGAGCCGTACTGGACAGCGTACCTCTGCGGCCCTCTCCAAGCCCGCGGCGTAGCCGTTGCAGGCGGCGAAGTCGGTGTGGAACAGTTGCGGTTCGCCCCGCGCGGAAACGCGCTCCATCAAGCGCTGGTTGACCCCATGCAGCCAAAAGCCCGGACCCGGACACGAGGGTTTGGCCGCGATGCCCGAGTGCGACCAGCGATTGACGAGATCGATCGCCTCCGGCTCGCGATTGAGCGCGGCGTCGAGCAGCGCATCCGAAACGGGCATTGGCACGGCGCTCGCCACGAGCGCGGCCCCGAGCGTGCGTTGCGGGTAGCGGCCGGCGAAATCGAGCGCAACGAGCGAGCCCATGCTATGCCCGATCACGATGGCCCGTTCGGCTCCCGCTGCGTCGAGCACCTGTGCGAGCCAATCGGCCAGCGCTTCGATCGTGGTTTTTGCCGGCCCTTCGCTGCGGCAATGGCCGGGCAAATCGAGCGCAAGCACGTTGAAGCCGTGGTGGGCGAAGTATCGGCTTTGCAGCGCCCAGACGCTATGGTCGTGCTGCGCGCCGTGAATGAATACGGCCGTGGGCAGCGCCGCGTCGAAGCGCTTGCTGCCCGTGTACGCATAGGCGGTTTTGCCTTGAACGGTCAGGTTCATGCGGACTCCTTCTGCGACGGTGCGCCGGCGCTCGGTTTCGCAGCCGCTTTGCTCGCGGCTTTGAGGGCGCGCTTCAAATCGTCGATCAAGTCGTCCGGATCCTCTAGGCCGATCGACAACCGGATCGTGCCTTCGGCGATGCCCGCGGCGGCGAGGGCGGCGGCATCCATGCGGAAATGCGTGGTCGAGGCCGGGTGGATGACGAGCGAACGCGCGTCGCCCACGTTGGCCAGATGCGAAAAGAGCGTCAGCGCTTCGATGAAACTGCGGCCCGCCGCGCGGTCGCCGCGCAAATTGAAGCTGATCACGGCGCCGGCGCCGCGCGGCAGGAGCCGCTTGGCCAGTGCGTGGTCGGGATGCGACTCGAGCTCGGGGTAGGCGACCGATTCGACACCGGCATGGCCGGCGAGAAATTCGACGACCCGACGCGTATTGGCGACGTGGCGCTCCATCCGCAGCGGCAACGTCTCGATGCCTTGCAGCAGTTGCCAGGCGGCTTGCGGGTGCAGACAGGCGCCGAAATCGCGCAGCCCTTCGCGACGCGCCCGCAGCAAGAACGGCGCGACCGTGCTTTCCTCGGCGAACACCATGCCGTGAAACCCGTCGTAAGGCTCCGTAAATTCGGGAAACCGCCCCGAGGCGGAAAAATCGAAGATACCGCCGTCGACGAGCACTCCGCCGATGGTCGTGCCGTGTCCGCCGAGGAATTTCGTCGCCGAGTGATAGACGAAATCGGCGCCGTGCTCGAACGGTTTGACGAGATAGGGCGTCGTAAAGGTCGAATCGACGAGCAGCGGGATGGCGTGCGCGTGGGCGATCTCGGCGATGGCTTCGATATCGAGCACATCCAGATTGGGGTTGCCGAGCGTTTCGCCGAGCATGAGACGCGTGTTCGGCCGTACGGCCGCGCGCCAAGCATCGAGGTCTCGCGGCGCGACGAACGTCGTTTCGATGCCGAAGCGGCGCAGCGTGTAGTGCAGCAAGTTGTGCGAGCCGCCGTAGAGCGCGCTCGAGGCGACGATATGCGAGCCGGCGCCCATGAGCGTAACGATGGCCAAATGCAGGGCGGCCTGGCCGCTTGCCGTGCCGATGGCGCCGACGCCGTTCTCGAGCGCGGCGACGCGCTCTTCGAAGACGGCCACGGTCGGATTCGAGATCCGCGAATAGACGTGACCCGCCCGCTCCATGTTGAATAGGGCGGCGGCGTGGTCCGCATCTCGAAAAACGAACGCCGTGCTTTGATAGATAGGGGTGGCGCGCGCGCCCGTGGTGGGATCGGGGGCCGCGCCGGCGTGCAGCGCGAGCGTGTCGAAGCGGTTGGCTGACATGACATCGGCCGGGCGAGCCCGGCAAAGGTGGCGGTGGCGGCCATCGTAACACTGGCCGGTGCCCGATCGGGACGAAGCGCGCGTGGCTGCCGTCCATCCGGCCAAGGGGCGGCTCGCTTTCCTTTTAGGGGCCTTTCCGCTAGGATCGACCGATCCACTCAAGCATCACCGGGAGATAGACATGCGAGTCAGCGACATCCTGAAGGTCAAGGGCAATACTCTGTTTACGGTTACGCCCGACACGGCGTTGCACGACGCCGTCAACACGATGGCCGAGCACGATATCGGCTCGCTCGTCGTCATGGAGTTCGGCGATCTCGTCGGCATGCTGACGTTCCGCGAAATCATTTTGACGCTGAAGAAGAACGACGGCAGCGTGGGCACGGCCACGATCCGCAAGGTCATGGACGACCATCCGATCACCTGCACGCCCGAAACGGACGTCAACGAAGTGCGCCGCATCATGCTCGAGCATCACGTCCGCTATTTGCCTGTCATGGAAAATCGCACGTTGATGGGCGTCATTTCGTTCTATGACGTGGCCAAGGCCGTGGTCGAGGAGCAGAGCTTCGAAAATCGTATGCTCAAGGCGTATATCCGCGATTGGCCGGAAGAAGGGCAGGCGAGGGAGACGCGTTGAGCGCATGAGTGACCAACCGTTGCCCGCTGCTTCGTTGCCGCGTCGCGCTCCGCGCGAAAACCATTCTCAATTCTCGCTCTTTCGCGAGCGGCGATTTGCCCCGTTCTTTTGGACACAATTTCTCGGCGCGCTGAACGATAACGTTTTCAAGGTTGGGTTCAGCTCGCTCGTGACCTATCAGGCCGCCCGATTTTCCGGTGTCGATCCGAAGACGGCGGCTTTTCTGATTTCGGCGATTTTCATCCTACCGTTCGTGCTTTTATCGGCAACGTCCGGGCAGATTGCCGACAAATTCGACAAAGCTACGCTCACGCGCTTCGTCAAGACTTTCGAGATCGTGGTCATGCTGATCGGCGGGGCGGGGTTCGTCACGCATCATGCGGCGCTGCTTTTTCTCTGCACGTTCCTCATGGGCGTGCATTCGACGCTGTTCGGGCCAGTTAAATACGCTTATTTGCCGCAGCATTTGGACGATCGCGAACTCGTCGGGGGCAACGGCCTCGTCGAAATGGGCACCTTCGTGGCGATCCTGATCGGAACCATCATCGGCGGCGCCGCGGCGGGTTCGCCGGAGCACGGCGCTTGGGTGCTGGCCGGCGCGTGCCTTTTCGTGGCGCTCGTCGGGCGTGGGATGTCGAGCAACGTACCCGTCTCGCCGGCATCGCAGCCGGGGCTGCGCATCAATTGGAATCCGTTCACCGAGACTTGGCGCAACTTAGCGCTGGCGCGCACGAATCGCACCGTCTTTTTGAGCCTGCTGGGCATTTCTTGGCTCTGGTTCGTCGGTGCGACGTTTCTCACGTCGTTCTTCAACTACGCGAAGGACGTCCTATCGGCGAATCCCGACGTCGTCACGGTGTTGCTGGCGACGTTCTCGCTGGGCATCGGAACGGGTTCGCTACTTTGCGAGCGGCTTTCGAAGCGGCGCGTCGAAATCGGGCTCGTGCCGCTCGGCTCGATCGGCATCAGCGTATTCGCGTTCGACCTCTACTGGGCAAGCCGCGGGTTCGCGCCCACGGGGCGGCTGATCGGTGTCGCCGAATTCCTGGCGCATGCGCGCGATTGGCGCATCCTCGCCGATCTATTCCTGCTCGCGATGTTCGGCGGCTTCTACAGTGTGCCGCTGTACGCGTTGATCCAGAGCCGATGCCAAAGCACGCACCGGGCACGCATCATCGCCGCCAACAATATCCTCAATGCCTTTTTCATGATCGTCTCGGCATTGATGGCGATCGGCTTGACCTCGCTCGGCGTAAGCATCCCCGGGATCTTCGCGGTCACGGCGTTGCTCAACGTGCTTGTCGCCGCTTATATCTATTCGCTCGTGCCTGAGTTCTTGCTGCGTTTCATCGCATGGATACTCGTGCATACGTTTTATCGGATTCGCCTGGTGCATGCCGAGCGCATTCCGGAGCAAGGGGCGGCGGTGCTCGTCTGCAATCATGTGAGTTATGTCGACGCGGTCGTCATCATGGCCGAGAGCCCGAGGCCGATCCGGTTCGTCATGGATCACCGAATCTTCCGCACGCGCTTTGCCGGTTGGCTGTTCCGTCATGCGAAAGCCATCCCGATCGCGCCTGCGCACGAAGACCCCGTGATGCTTGCCAATGCCTACGAAGCCTGCGCCGCTGCGTTGGCCGAGGGCGAACTCGTCTGTATTTTTCCCGAAGGCAAGATCACGCGCGATGGCGAATTAAACACGTTCCGTCACGGCATCACGCAAATCTTGGAGCGCACGCCCGTTCCCGTTATCCCCGTGGCATTGCGCGGGCTCTGGGGCAGCGTGTTTTCGCGTCATGCCGACGCACACTGGCCGCGTCCGCTGCAAAAGGGCGTGATGAGCCGGCTCACGCTGGCCGTTGCCGAACCGCTCGAACCCGCTGCCGCCACGCCCGAGGCCCTGCAAGAAATCGTAGCGGAGTTGCGCGGCGCACGGCGCTAGCGCCCGTCGCACGGCCCGCTCGGGCCGGCGCTCGGCCGGGTCGCGCCCGCCGTGGGCGCTGGGCAAGGCATAATATCGCCTTGCCCCTTCTTGCTCATCACTCCTTCTTGAGGCCATGTCCATGTCCGGCAATACTATCGGCACGCTTTTCACCGTTACGACGTTCGGTGAGTCGCACGGTCCGGCCATCGGCTGCGTGATCGACGGCTGCCCGCCGGGGATGGCGCTTGCCGAAGCCGACATTCAAGACGAACTCGATCGCCGCAAGCCCGGCACGTCGCGGCACGTCACGCAGCGCCAGGAAGAGGACAAAGTGGAAATCCTCTCCGGCGTCTTCGAAGGCGTGACCACGGGCGCGCCGATCGCGCTCCTAATTCGCAATACCGATCAGCGCAGCAAGGATTACGGCAACATCAGCGAAACGTTCCGCCCTGGGCATGCCGATTACACCTACTGGCAGAAATACGGCATCCGCGACTATCGCGGCGGCGGCCGCTCGTCGGCCCGGCTGACGGCGCCCACTGTCGCGGCCGGCGCGGTCGCGAAAAAATGGCTGCGTGAGAAATTCGGCGTCGAAGTGCGCGGCTATATGAGCGCGCTGGGCGAAATCGAGATCCCGTTCGCCGACTGGGCGCATGTTCGGGACAATCCGTTCTTCGCGCCGAACGCCGAAATCGTCCCTCAACTCGAAGCGTATATGGACGCGCTGCGCAAGGATGGCGATTCGATCGGTGCACGGATCAATACGGTCGCAACCGGGGTGCCGGTCGGTTGGGGCGAGCCGCTGTTCGATCGCCTCGACGCGGACATCGCGCACGCGATGATGGGCATCAATGCGGTCAAGGGCGTGGAGATCGGCGCCGGGTTCGCGAGCGTTGCGCAGCGCGGCTCGGTCCACGGCGATGAGTTGACGCCCGAGGGGTTCGTCGGCAATCACGCCGGTGGGGTGCTCGGGGGGATTTCGACGGGGCAGGACATTACCGTCTCGATCGCGATCAAACCGACGTCGAGCATTCGCACGCCGCGTCGTTCGATCGACAAGCAAGGCCAACCGGCGATCGTCGAGACATTCGGACGACACGACCCGTGTGTGGGTATCCGTGCGACGCCGATTACCGAGGCGATGCTCGCGCTGGTGTTGATCGATCACGCCTTGCGTCATCGCGCACAGTGCGGCGATGTGAGCGTGGCCACACCGAAAATCGCGGCCAGCGCTGCCTGAATCGCGTGAGGCTCGGGCCCGTGAACGCGTTCACGGGCAAGCCATACGGGGCCGCGGACTACGCGGCCCTTCTTTTTTGCGTGCTTCCCGTTACATATTCGCGTAGTTCGGTCCGCCGCCGCCTTCGGGCGTCACCCATACGATGTTTTGCGTCGGGTCCTTGATGTCGCACGTCTTGCAATGCACGCAGTTCTGCGCGTTGATGACGAGGCGATCGCTTCCGTCGTCGCTCTTGACGAACTCATACACGGCCGCAGGGCAGTAGCGTCCTTCGGGACCGGCATAAGTGTGCAGATTGACGTTCACGGGTACTGCGGCATCCTTGAGCGTCAAATGCGCCGGCTGATTTTCCTCGTGGTTCGTATTCGAGAGGAAAACGGAGGACAGCCGGTCGAACGTGAGCTTGCCGTCGGGCTTCGGATAGGCGATCGGCGTGCACTGCGAGGCCGGTTTGAGCATCTCATGATCGCGGTGCTGATGGTGCAGCGTCCACGGCACGTTACCGCCGAGCAGCTTTTGTTCGATGCCGACCATCAGCGTACCCAGGTACAAGCCCTTGCTCATCCACTGCTTGAAGTTGCGCGCGCGATGAAGTTCTTCGTGCAGCCACGATTGCTTGAACGAATCGGGATAGGCCGCGAGTTCGTCGCCTTGACGACCCGCTTGCACCGCGTCGAATGCAGCCTCGGCCGCGAGCATCCCGCTCTTGATCGCCGCATGGCTGCCCTTGATACGCGAGGCGTTCAAGAAGCCGGCATCGTCGCCGACGAGCGCGCCGCCCGGGAACACGAGTTTGGGCAGCGACAGGATGCCGCCGGCCGTGATGGCACGGGCGCCGTATGACAGACGCTTCCCACCCTCGAGGAATTTGCGGATCTCCGGGTGCGTCTTATAGCGCTGGAATTCCTCGAACGGCGAGAGATACGGATTCGTATAACCGAGGCCGACGACGAAGCCCACCATCACTTGATTGTTGTCGATGTGATAGAGGAACGAGCCGCCATAGGTGTTCGTATCCAACGGCCAGCCGGCCGTGTGGATGACGAGCCCCGGTTGATGCTTGGCCGGATCGATTTCCCACAACTCCTTGATGCCGATGCCGTAGACCTGCGGGTCTGCGCCCTGATCGAGCTTGAACTTGTCGTTCAACCGGCGGCCGAGATGCCCGCGTGCGCCTTCGCAAAACAGCGTGTACTTGGCGTGCAGCTCCATGCCCAGTTGGAAATTCTCGGTCGGCTCGCCGTCCTTGCCGATACCCATGTTGCCCGTCGCCACGCCCTTGACCGAGCCGTCGTCGTTATACAGCACTTCGGCGGCCGCAAAGCCGGGGAAGATCTCCACGCCGAGCGCTTCGGCTTGCTGGCCGAGCCAGCGCGTCACGTTGGCAAGACTGATGACGTAGTTGCCGTGATTCTTGAAGTTGTCCGGCAGGGCCCAGTTCGGCGTCTTGACGGCGCCTTTTTCGGTGAGAAAGAGGAAGCGGTCTTCCGTCACTTCGACGTTCAAAGGCGCGCCTTTTTCCTTCCAATCGGGGAAGAGTTCGCTAATGGCCCGAGGATCCATCACGGCGCCCGACAAGATATGCGCGCCGATCTCCGAACCCTTCTCCAGCACGCATACGCCGACGTCGACGCCCTTCTCCTGTGCGAGCTGCTTGAGCCGGATGGCCGCGGACAGACCGGCGGGGCCGCCGCCCACGATGACGACGTCGTATTCCATCGACTCGCGCGGGCCGTACTGCTCGATCAGACTTTCGGGGGTCATTTGGGCTCCTTAACCATTAGAATGCTTTTTTTCGGGTTCGTATTGTCAGCGAACGATAGGCACGCTGCAACCGCATGGATCAAGATTAGCACGATCGTTCTATTTCCATGGTAGAGTGGCGGCATGCCAGCGGCAGGTCACGCATTCGATCGCACATCGCACAACTTCATCGATCAAAGGAATGAGAATGGGCCGTTCGATCAACCTGGAAGGTAAGGTCGCGCTGATTACCGGCGCGTCAAGCGGGCTTGGCAAGCGTTTCGCGCTGGTGCTGTCGCAGGCGGGCGCGAAGGTCGTGCTCGCGAGCCGTCGTGTGGACCGTCTGAAGGAATTGCGCGCCGAAATCGAGGCGTCGGGCGGGGCGGCGCACGTCGTCTCCCTCGATGTCACCGATTACCAGAGCATCAAATCGGCCGTCGCGCATGCCGAAACCGAGGCGGGGACGATCGACATCCTCGTCAACAACTCCGGTGTGTCGACCACGCAAAAGCTGTCCGAGGTCACGCCGGCCGACTACGAATACGTGTTCGATACGAACACGCGCGGCGCATTCTTCGTCGCTCAGGAAGTGGCCAAGCGGATGATCATGCGTTCGGCCGGCGCCGCTCAGAAGCCCGCTTACCGGATCATCAACATCGCCTCGGTGGCGGGATTGCGCGTGTTGCCGCAGATCGGCCTATATTCGATGAGCAAGGCGGCGGTCGTTCACATGACGAAGGCGATGGCCCTCGAATGGGGCCGGCACGGCATCAACGTGAACGCCATCGCGCCGGGCTATATCGATACCGAAATCAATCATCACCATTGGTCGACCGATCAGGGTCAGAAGCTGCTGTCGATGCTGCCCCGGCGCCGCGTGGGCCGGCCGGAGGATTTGGACGGTCTGCTGTTGCTGCTCGCCGCCGACGAATCGCAATTCATCAACGGCGCCGTGATCGCGGCCGACGACGGGTTCGGCCTTGCTTAACCCCGCCGGGCCAGGCGGATCGGCGCCCCGGATTTTTTTGTTTTAGGTAGAAAGAAGTGGAACAAGCAGAAGCGACGATCAACGACTACCAGCGCGTGTTCGAAATGTCGATGCCCATCCGTTGGGGCGACATGGATGCGTTCGGACACGTCAACAATACCGTGTACTTTCGCTACATGGAGCAGGTGCGGATTAGCTGGTTCGAATCGATCGGCATCATCGGCGGCGCCGACGAGGGGCAGGGGCCCGTGATCGTCAATGCCTCGATGGATTTCCTGCGGCAACTGCATTACCCGGGCGACATCGTCGCGGCGATGTCGGTGGGCAAGCCCGGGCGCAGCAGCTTCGATACGGGGTTCGAGCTGCGTCGTTCGGACGATCCGGGCACGCTCTATGCGCGCGGGACGGCACGCTGCGTCTGGATCGATTACGCCGCGGGCCGTTCGGTGCCTTTGCCCGAGCGTCTGCGCACGCTGCTCGACCATCCGCGTCTCGTCACCGCGGGCTAACGCCGCTCGCGCAGTTGCTTGACGGTACGCTCGGTCAATGGCCGAGCAGCCGTTGCATGAGTTCGGTCGCGTTACCGGTGCCGTATTTACGCATGAGACGCGCGCGATAGATGTCGACCGTGCGCGAGCTGATGTCGAGCGCGCGGCCGATCTGCTTGCTCGTTTTTCCGGTCGCCAACTGGGCGGCCACCTCGCGTTCGCGCGGCGTCAACTCGATGGCCACGCGGCGCGTGGCGCTCAAATCCTCGAACGTCCAGACGCCCGCGGCGAGGGGGGCTTGGCGCTCCAGCGCGCGCCCCGTCACGTGACACCAGAAGAGTTCGCCGTCGGCGCGCTTCATGATCCGATCGTCGGCGTAGCTGCCTTGCGCCGTCATGATCGGCCCGATCCGCTCGCCGATACGCATGAACTCGTCCGACGACGGGTAGAGCACTTCGAAGGAACGGCCGAGCAAGGCCGAACGATCGCAGCGGAAGATGGCGGCCACCGCGTCGTTGCAGTCTTCGATGACCCGATCGCGCGACAGCACGAGGCCGATCGGCGCTAGATGGAAAGCGGTTTGATAATCGATTTTGGGCATGATTCGCGGCAAGCGGGCGCGGATTTCACGGGCTTTCGCTTATGTATTTTTGCGTATTGTGCCGCATGCGCGGAGCATCGTACCCTTTGGGCCATTAAATCGAGTGTGGCGCGCGTATCGCCGATGAACGGATGCGCGCGCGACGACTAAAATGGGCATCGATTGCGTTCGATGTCGACCATTGCACTCGTGCCGATCCGATTGTCGGATTTCCATCATGGAAGGGACACACAGATGAATAAAGTCTATCCAAGCGCGGCCGCCGCGCTCGAAGGCGTCGTCGCGGACGGTCAGACGTTCGCCGTCGGCGGCTTCGGCCTGTGCGGCATCCCCGAAGCGTTGATCGCGGCGCTGCGCGATTCGGGCGTAAAGGGCATCACCTGCATCAGCAACAATGCGGGCGTCGACGGCTTCGGCCTCGGTGTGTTGCTGGAAACGCGCCAGATCAAGAAAATGATCTCGTCGTATGTCGGCGAGAACAAGGAATTCGAGCGCCAGTATCTGTCGGGCGAACTCGAACTCGAATTTACGCCGCAAGGTACGCTCGCCGAAAAGTTGCGCGCCGGCGGGGCGGGCATTCCGGCCTTCTTCACGCGCACCGGTTACGGCACGATCATCGCCGAGGGCAAGGAAACGCGTCAGTTCGGCGACAGCCAATACGTGCTCGAGCATTCGCTGACGGCCGACGTCGCGCTCGTGAAGGCGTGGAAGGCCGATAAGGCCGGCAACCTCATCTATCGTCGCACCGCGCGTAACTTCAACCCGATGTGCGCGATGGCGGGGCGCATCACGGTGGCCGAGGTCGAGGAGATCGTCGAAGTGGGCGAACTCGATCCGGATGCGATCCACACGCCTGGCATCTTCGTGCAGCGCATCGTGCTCAATGCGCACCCGGAAAAACGCATCGAACAACGCGTCGTGCGCGCGAAAGGAGACTGACATGGCTTGGACACGTGACGAGATGGCCGCGCGTGCGGCGCAGGAGCTGCAAGACGGCTTCTACGTGAACCTCGGCATCGGGCTGCCGACGCTCGTGGCGAATTACGTGCCGGCGGGCATGGACGTGTGGCTGCAATCGGAGAACGGGCTGCTCGGTATCGGCCCGTCGCCGACGGAAGAGGAACTCGACGCCGACCTCATCAACGCAGGCAAGCAGACGATTACGACGCTGCCCGGTTCGTCGATTTTTTCATCGGCCGATTCGTTCGCGATGATTCGCGGCGGCCACATCAATCTGGCGATCCTCGGTGCAATGCAGATCAGCAAGAACGGCGATCTCGCGAACTGGATGATCCCCGGCAAGATGATCAAGGGCATGGGCGGCGCGATGGATCTCGTGGCCGGCGTCAAGCGCGTCGTCGTGCTCATGGAGCACGTGGCCAAGGGCGATCAGCACAAGATCCTCGACGCCTGCACGCTGCCGCTGACGGGCGTAGGCGTCGTCAATCGCATCATCACGGACCTGGGCGTGATCGACGTGACCGAGGCAGGCCTGAAACTCGTCGAACTCGCGTCGGGCGTGACCGTCGACGAAATCAAAGCGAAGACGGGCGCCCCGCTCGATACGAGCGCGGTGAGCTGAACATCGCGTCCCGCGTAGCTCGCGGGCGACGCCAGAACGAACGGGCGGCCAGGTGCCGCCCGTTTTCGTTGAGGCGTAGAAGCATTGAGGCATGGAAAGAGTTAAAGGTGCGTCGCCTCGACTGTCATCCGCAAGACAATGACGGCTCGTCGATCGTCCTAGACTGTGCGCTGCACGAATCTGCTTCACGGCGGGGCGCGAGACATCCCCCTTCGTGAAATGACTACAATCGATGGCAGCCGCGACCTGCACGCTTCATATCGCGTCGCGCGCCGTATCCACCCGAGGACGACGATACGATGACCCAAACCACGCTCACTTCCGCCAAGAAATTCGCTCCGGTGCAACGTTACGTACAGTGCGCGAGCCCCACGGGGCTGCACCGGATGGCCTACACCGAATGGGGCGATCCCGCCAATAAGCGGGTCCTCGTGTGCGTGCACGGGCTGACGCGCTCGGGTCGGGATTTCGACCGCGTCGCGGCCGCTCTCGCGGATGTGTATCGCGTCGTTTGTCCCGACGTCGTGGGCCGCGGCCTCTCCGATTGGCTCGGCGATGCCAACCGCTACATCGTGCCGCAGTACGTCACCGATATGGTCACACTGATCGCGCGGCTCGACGTCGAGTCGGTCGACTGGTTCGGAACGTCGATGGGCGGTTTGATCGGAATGACGTTGGCCGGTTTGCCCGAATCGCCGATCCGTAAGCTGCTCGTGAACGATATCGGGCCACATATCGAGCCGGGCGCGCTCGATCGGATCCGCGACTATGTCGGCAAGAGCTTGAGTTTCGGCACGCTCGGCGAAGCCGTCGATTACGCGGCGTCGCTCGCGCCGGGTTTCGGCCGGCTGAGCGCCGACGAGTGGCATGAGATCAACGCGCCGCTCATGTGCGAGCGCGAGGACGGCACGTGGGGATTTCGCTACGACCCGGCCATCGCGCAGCCGTTCGCGGCCGTCAATCCCGATGCCGGCCTCGGTGCGGAGGCGCTGCTGTGGCGTTTGTTCGAAGCGATTCCGGGCCCTGTGCTCGTTGCGCGCGGCGCCGAATCGGACTTGCTCTCGGCGCAGACGGCGGCAAGTATGGTCGAACGCGGCAAAGCGGTTTCCAGCGTCGAAATCGAGGGCACGGGGCATGCGCCGGCCTTCCTCGACGCCGAGCAAATTGCCATCGCGCGCCGTTTCTTCGTCGGCGACGACGCGCTCGCGTCATAATAGCGGTTTGTCGCCTCGCGCGGCCCGCCGAAGGCGAGGCCGCACGAGCCGGCCCGTGCAACCTTTCGTACCGGATCAGGACTTCATATGGCAGTCATTCGTCATCACGTCGGCAAGCGCCTCTCGGAAATTGCGATTCACAACGGCACGATCTACTTGGCCGGCCAGATCGCCGAAGATACGAATCAGGACATCGGCGGCCAAACGCGCGAGGTGCTCGGCCATATCGATCGCCTGCTTGCAGAAGCGGACAGCGACAAGACGCAGCTGTTGTCGGTGCAGATCTACTTGTCCGACATGGTTCATTTCCAAGGCATGAACGCCGCGTGGGACGAATGGGTTCCGCAAGGCGCCACGCCGCCGCGTGCCACCGTCGAGGCGAAGCTTGCCAATCCCGAGTGCCTCGTCGAAATCGTCGTCGTTGCGGCCCAGCGCGGCTGACATTATCGAATTTCGTAGTTCCGCCCCACGCAAGAGAGTCGAACGATGAACGCCGATACGGTCGTCGCCGGCGCGCCGTCGTTGCCGTCCTTTGAAGAAGCGCTCGCATTCGTGCGCGAGCACGCGGGCGACGCTCGCCTAGCGTCGGGAGAGTTGCTCGCCGAGCATGCGGCCGGTACCGCGTCGATCGTCGGCAAACTCAACGTCGATCCATCTGCCGTGCTGGCAGCGGCGCTCTTCGCGCTCACGCCTCATCTGGCCGATCCCGAGCGCATCATCGCCGAGCGTTTCGGCGAGGAGGTGGGACAGCTCGTGGGCGACGTACGCAAGCTGCTGCGTCTCGGCACCGTCAGCCTGAAAGCGGCGAGCAACGCGATGCCCGAGGCGGGCCGCGACGCGCAGGCGGCCCGGCGCGCGCAGATCGAGGCGCTACGCAAGATGTTGCTCGCGTTCGCGCAGGACATCCGCGTGGTGCTGATCCGGCTCGCGTCGCGCTTGCAGACGCTGCGCTACTACGCCGCCGCGAAAATCTCCCCGGGACCGGACGTCGCGCGCGAGACGCTCGAAATCTACGCGCCGCTCGCGAACCGGCTCGGGATTTGGCAACTGAAGTGGGAACTCGAGGATCTCGCGTTCCGTTTTCAGGACCCCGATACCTACAAGCGCATCGCCAAGCTGCTCGACGAAAAGCGGGTCGAGCGCGAGACCTACGTCGCGCAGGCGATCGAACGGTTGCAGCAGGAACTCGCGGCCGCGCATATCCCGGCCGAGGTCAGCGGGCGTCCGAAGCATATCTACAGCATTTGGCGCAAGATGCGCGGCAAGGCGCTCGACTTCGCCGAGCTCTACGACGTGCGCGCGTTTCGCGTCATCGTCCCGGACATCAAAGATTGCTACGCGGTGCTCGGCATCGTGCACAACCTTTGGCAGCCCGTGCCGAAGGAGTTCGACGACTACATTTCGCGGCCGAAGCCGAACGGCTATAAGTCGTTGCATACGGTCGTGATCGGCGACGACGGTCGCGCCTTCGAGGTTCAGATCCGTACGCACGAGATGCATCGCTTCGCCGAGTATGGCGTGGCCGCGCACTGGCGCTATAAGGAAGCGGGCGTGCGCGGCTATGGCGGCCAATTCAGCGCTAGCGAGAAATACGACGAGAAGATCGCCTGGTTGCGTCAACTCCTCGCATGGAAGGAAGACGTCGCCGAGAGCGAGCCGTCCGCGGCGAAGCCGTGGGAGCAGTTGCGCCATGCCACGCTCGACGACGATCACATCTACGTACTCACGCCGCAAGCACGCGTGATTGCGTTGCCGCAGGGCGCGACGGCGCTCGACTTCGCCTATCACTTGCATAGCGAGCTCGGTCACCGCTGCCGCGGCGCGCGTGTCGACGGCGCGATGGTGCCGCTGAACAAGCCGCTACATAACGGCCAGACGGTGGAGGTCGTCGCGGTGAAGGAGGGCGGTCCTTCGCGCGATTGGCTCAATCCGCAGCTCGGCTATTTGCAAAGCAATCGCGCAAGGCAAAAGGTCCGCGCGTGGTTCAACGCGATCGAATTGCAGGAGCACATCGCGAGCGGTCGCGCGATGGTCGAAAAGACGTTGCAGCGGGAAGGCAAGACTTCGGTCAATCTCGATCAGCTTGCGTCCAAGCTCGGCTTCAAGTCCCCCGACGATCTCTTCAACGTCGTCGGCAAGGAAGAGTTCAGTCTTCGCAACATCGAGCAGGCGCTCTCGGATACCGCGCCGCCCGAGCCGCAGGTCGATACGCCCGAGCAATTCGAGAAACGCGGCAGCGGTGCGAGCGTCGCGCGCGGCGCGTCGACGGGGGTGCTCGTCGTCGGCGTCGATGCGTTGCTCACGCAGCTCGCGCGCTGCTGCCGTCCCGCGCCGCCCGACGAGATCAGCGGCTTCGTCACGCGCGGCAAGGGCATGTCGATACACCGCAGCGACTGCACGATGTTCATGCGCATGGCGGCGCGCGCGCCCGAACGCGTGTTGGCCGCCGCATGGTCGGCGGATGTGATGGGCGGGCGCGGCTCGTCGGTCTATCCCGTCGACATCACCATCGAAGCGCAAGACCGGCAAGGCTTGTTGCGCGACATCTCCGAAGTGTTCGCGCGCGAGAAGATGAATGTCGTCGGCGTGAAGACGATGAGCCGACGCACGAGCGCGTTCATGCAATTCACGGTGGAAGTCTCGAGCTCGTCGCAGATACAACGCGCGTGCACGTTGCTCGGCGAAGTGGCCGGCGTCGTGAGCGCAACGCGCAAGTCGTAACTTTTTGCATGTGAAAGCATAAAAGTACTTGCCAACTTTCAATAGGGTCCATATAATCGCTTCTTCTTCAGGCTCGTAGCTCAGCTGGTTAGAGCACCACCTTGACATGGTGGGGGTCGTTGGTTCGAGTCCAATCGAGCCTACCAACGAAAATCGAATGTCCGGTCCGCCGGGTGTTCAAAAGCAGTCAAAGGCGCGAAAGCGCACAAGGCGAATACGGTTATGACACCGCGAACGTTGACCGAAACTTTTTCGGAGCGACGCTAGTCGAGGACCTCTTTCGCCCTGTTAGTCTGCTAGTTAGTGAAAGTGAATGCGGCCCCTCGAAAGCGGGGCCGCATTTTTTTTATCCGTCTTTTGCTTGGCAAGTTCTTGCAGTTTTGATTGTTGCCGCCAATCGATTGTTTTCGATGCCCCGCGTGGCATCTCGGAGAGAACGCAATGGTTTCGATACGCCTGCCCGACGGTTCGTCTCGACAATACGATCACCCGGTGACGGTAGTCGAGGTTGCTGCCTCGATCGGTCCGGGTCTCGCTAAGGCCGCGCTGGGCGGCAAACTCGATGGCGAGCTCGTCGATACCTCCACGTTGATCGACCGCGACGCCTCGCTCGCGATCGTGACGGAGAAGGACCCGGACGGCCTCGATATCATTCGTCACTCGGCGGCGCACTTGCTCGCGTATGCCGTGAAAGATCTCTATCCCGAAGCGCAAGTGACGATCGGGCCTGTGATCGACAACGGCTTTTACTACGACTTCGCTTATCAACGGCCGTTTACGCCCGAGGATCTGGAGAAGATCGAAAAGCGCATGCAAGAACTCGCGAAGAAGGACGAGCCCGTGTCGCGTCGCGTCGTCTCGCGCGACGAGGCGGTGGACTACTTCAAGAGCATCGGCGAGAAGTACAAGGCCGAGATCATCGAATCGATCCCGGCCAGCGACGAAATCAAGCTCTATTCGCACGGCGGTTTCACCGATTTGTGCCGCGGCCCGCACGTGCCGTCCACGGGCAAGCTCAAGGTCTTCAAGCTGATGAAGGTCGCCGGCGCCTATTGGCGCGGCGATTCGAAGAACGAGCAATTGCAGCGTATCTACGGCACGGCTTGGGCGAAGAAGGAAGAGCAAGACGCGTATCTGCACATGCTCGAGGAAGCCGAGAAGCGCGATCACCGCAAGCTCGGCCGTCAACTCGATTTGTTCCATTTGCAAGACGAATCGCCGGGCATGGTGTTTTGGCATCCGAAGGGCTGGTCGCTTTGGCAGCAGGTCGAGCAGTACATGCGCCGCCGCGTGAACGCCGACGGATATCTCGAGATCAAGACGCCGATGATCATGGACCGCTCGCTCTGGGAAGCGTCGGGCCACTGGCAGAACTATCGCGAGAACATGTTCACGACGGAGTCGGAGAAGCGCGACTACGCGATCAAGCCGATGAACTGTCCCGGTCACGTGCAGGTGTTCAAGCACGGTCTGCGCTCGTATCGCGATTTGCCGCTGCGTTACGCCGAGTTCGGCTCATGCCATCGCAACGAGGCATCGGGCGCGCTGCACGGCTTGATGCGCGTGCGCGGCTTCGTTCAGGACGATGCGCACATCTTCTGTACGGAAGAGCAGTTCATCGAGGAGTCGATCAAGTTCAACACGCTTGCGATGAGCGTGTACCGCGATTTCGGCTTCGAAAAGATCGACATCAAGCTTTCGTTGCGTCCGGAGCAGCGCGCGGGGACGGATGAGACTTGGGACCGTGCCGAGGAAGGTCTGCGCCAAGCGTTGCGGGCTTGCGGTCTGACCTGGGAGGAGCTTGACGGCGAGGGCGCGTTCTACGGCCCGAAGATCGAGTACCACATCAAGGACGCGCTCGGCCGGTCCTGGCAGTGCGGCACGCTCCAGCTCGATATGGTGCTGCCGGAGCGGCTCGGCGCCGAGTACGTGTCCGAGGACAACAGCCGCCGCCGGCCCGTGATGTTGCACCGGGCGATCGTCGGTTCGATGGAGCGTTTCCTCGGGATTTTGATCGAGCACCATGCCGGCGCAATGCCGCCGTGGCTGGCGCCGACGCAGGCTGTCGTCATGAATATCGCCGAAAGCCAGGCCGAGTATGCGCAGAGTTTGGCCCAAACGTTGCAAAAACAAGGGCTTAGAATCGAGCTCGATTTGCGCAACGAGAAAATTAGCTATAAAATACGCGAGCATACGCTCGAAAAAGTGCCGTACCTGCTCGTGGTAGGCGACAAAGAGCGTGAAGCACAAACGGTAGCCGTGCGTGCCCGTGGCGGTGTCGATCTGGGCGTGATGCCGATCGACGCCTTCGTTGAGCGCCTGCGTGAAGACGTCCAGGCGTTCAAGTAAGCCACTGCGGCAGCGCGGCTCGTTTTTTTAATTTTTAGAGGACACGGAACATCGCTACTGATAAGGGGCACCGCATCAACGGTGAGATTACCGCACCCGAGGTGCGTCTAGTCGGAGTCGACAACGAACCGCTCGGCATCGTGAAACTGGCTGATGCTTTCCGCATGTCGGAACAGCAGGACGTCGATTTGGTGGAAATCGCCCCTCAGGCGGTCCCGCCGGTCTGCCGTTTGATGGATTACGGCAAGTTCAAGTACCAGGAAGCGAAGAAGCAGCACGAAGCGAAGCTCAAGCAGAAGGTCATCCAGGTCAAGGAAGTGAAGTTCCGCCCGGGTACCGACGACGGCGATTACAACGTCAAGCTACGCAATCTCGTGCGCTTTCTGGATGAGGGCGACAAGACGAAGATCACGTTGCGTTTTCGCGGTCGTGAAATGGCGCACCAGGAAATCGGCATGCGGATGCTCGAGCGCTTGCGCACCGACCTAGAGGAAGTGGGTCAGGTCGAGCAAATGCCGAAGATGGAAGGGCGCCAGATGATCATGGTGCTCGCGCCGAAGAAAAAGAAGTAACGTGCGGCTCGCCGCCGATCGCCCGTAAGTGGCGAATGGCGGCGCGTGCGACGAAGCAGTTAAAGAAGTGCCAAGCAGGTTTCGGCGCGGCGCCCGGCGGTATCGGGCGGCGTGCCTGAAAACGCGGCGGCCGGCAACGGTCAAGCCGCAGACAAGTGGACTGGGTTTCAAAGGGCGGAGCCAGGGCTTTTTGCCGGCCGCACACCCATCGCCATCAAATAACGGAGTTGTTCGTCATGCCTAAGATGAAGACCAAGAAGAGCGCTGCAAAGCGCTTCGTGGTGCGTCCGGGCGGTACCGTCAAGCGCGGTCAAGCCTTCAAGCGCCACATTCTCACGAAGAAAACCACGAAGAATAAGCGTCACCTGCGCGGTTCGGCAGCGGTGCACGAGTCCAATTTGGATTCCGTGCGCGCCATGATGCCCTTCGCCTAACCCTCAACCTTTACTCATAGGAGCGAAACATGCCTCGAGTCAAACGTGGGGTTACGGCACGTGCCCGCCACAAGAAGATCATCAACCTGGCCAAGGGTTACCGCGGCCGTCGCAATAACGTCTACCGCATCGCGAAGCAAGCGGTCATGCGCGCAGGCCAATACGCCTACCGCGACCGCCGCAACAAGAAGCGCGTATTCCGTGCACTGTGGATCACGCGTATCAACGCGGCCGTCCGTCAGCACGATATGACGTACAGCGTGTTCATCAACGGCCTGAAGAAGGCGTCGATCGAACTCGACCGCAAGGTGCTGGCCGATATGGCCGTGTTCGACAAGGCTGCTTTTGCCGCGATCGTGAAGCAGGTGAAAGCCGCCGTTGCAGCCTAATTGATAGATTAGTCACTGCGTGGTTCGTCTGGAGCGTCGGTGCAAGCCGGTGCTTCAGACAAGAAAACGGGGCTCCTCACCGAGCCCCTTTTTTTTGCTGGCCGCACTTACGTAAAACACCGACGTTGAAATGATGGGATCAATGGATCTGGACCGGATTGTCGCCGACGCGCAAGAAGCTTTCTCGCAAGCGCTCGATAGCGCCACGCTCGAGAACGAGAAGGCTCGCTTTCTCGGCAAGGCGGGCATGTTGACCGAGCTCCTGAAGGGGCTGGGCAAGCTCGACCCCGAGGCGCGCAAGACCGAGGGCGCGCGCATCAACGTCGCGAAGCAGCAAGTCGAAGCGGCGCTGACCGCACGGCGCGACGCGCTCGCGCAGGCGTTGCTCGAACAACGCTTAACGGCCGAGGCGATCGACGTGACGCTGCCCGGCCGCGGTGCCGGCGCCGGCAGTCTGCATCCTGTGATGCAGACGTGGGAGCGCGTCGAACAAATTTTCGGGTCGATCGGTTTCGACGTGGCCGACGGCCCCGAAATCGAAACCGACTGGTACAACTTCACGGCCCTCAACAGCCCGGAAAACCATCCGGCGCGGTCGATGCAAGATACGTTTTACGTCGACGGAAAAGATGCGGGCGGTCGTCCGCTGCTGCTGCGTACGCATACGAGCCCGATGCAGGTTCGCTACGCGCGCAGCAATACGCCGCCGATCAAGGTCATCGTGCCGGGGCGCACGTATCGCGTCGACAGCGACGCGACGCACTCGCCGATGTTCAATCAAGTCGAAGGTTTGTGGATCGACGAGAACATCAGCTTCGCCGATTTGAAGGGCGTGTACACCGATTTCCTGAAGAAGTTCTTCGAGCGCGACGACATCCTCGTGCGCTTCCGGCCGTCGTATTTCCCGTTCACGGAACCTTCGGCTGAAATCGACATGAAGTTCGAAGAAGGCAAGAACGCCGGCAAGTGGCTCGAGATCTCGGGCTCGGGCCAAGTGCACCCGAACGTCATTCGCAACATGGGCCTCGATCCCGAGCGCTACATCGGATTCGCGTTCGGCAGCGGCCTCGAGCGTTTGACGATGCTGCGCTATGGCGTGCAGGATCTGCGGCTGTTCTTCGAGAACGATCTGCGCTTCTTGCGGCAGTTCGCGTAACGCGCCAAGCGCGTAGCGATAACCGCAAGCGGTGCCGGGGCAGAGCGTACGCCGGCCCGGCATGGACCCACTCCTTCGAACGTAGACACACATGCAATTCCCTGAATCCTGGCTCCGAACGTTTGCCGATCCGCAACTGACGACGGAGGAACTGTCGCATGCGTTGACGATGGCCGGCCTCGAAGTCGAATCGTTGCGCCCAGCCGCACCGCCTACGACGAAGATCGTGGTCGGCCGCGTGCTCGAGGTGGTGAAGCACCCCGACGCCGACAAGCTTAACGTCTGTCAGGTCGATGCCGGAACGGGCTCGGTGCTCAATATCGTGTGCGGCGCGCCGAACGTCGCCCCTGGGATCAAGGTTCCCGTCGCGCTCGTCGGTGCTCAACTGCCGCCGGCCGAGGAGGGCGGGGCGCCGTTCATGATCAAGCTGTCGAAGCTGCGCGGCGTGCAAAGCGAAGGCATGCTCTGTTCGGCACGCGAGTTGAAGCTCTCGGAAGATCACAGCGGTCTCATGATCTTGCCCGAGGACACTCCGATCGGGCAGGACATTCGCGAAACGTTGAACCTCGACGACACCGTTTTCGAAATCAAGCTGACGCCGAACAAGGCCGATTGCTTGTCGGTATTCGGCGTTGCGCGCGAGACGGCTGCGATCACGGGTACGCCGCTCAAGCCGCTGGCGATCGAGCCGGTGCAAGTGAAGCTGACCGAACGTCTGCCCGTCAAAATCGCGGCGCCGGATTTGTGCGGCCGTTTTTCGGGCCGTGTGATTCGCGGCGTGAACGCGCGCGCGAAGACGCCGCAATGGATGGTGGAGCGGCTCGAGCGTTCAGGACAACGAAGCATTTCGGCGCTCGTCGACATCTCGAACTACGTGATGCTCGAGTTGGGTCGTCCGTCGCACGTGTTCGATCTCGATAAGATCCACGGCGGTATCGAGGTGCGTTGGGCGCGTCACGGCGAGAGCCTGAAGCTGCTGAACGGCAACACGGTCGAACTCGACGAATCGGTCGGCGTGATCGCAGACGATCGGCAAGTCGAGAGTCTGGCCGGCATCATGGGCGGCGATAGCACGGCGGTAACGCTCGATACGACGAACGTCTACCTCGAAGCCGCGTTCTGGTGGCCCGATAGCATTCGCGGCCGGGCGCGCAAGTACAACTTCTCGACCGATGCGGCGCATCGTTTCGAACGCGGTGTCGATTACGAAACGACGGTTGCGCATATCGAGCGCATCACCGGTTTGATTCTCGACATCTGCGGCGGCGAGGCAGGTCCCGTCGACGACCAAGTCGTCAATTTGCCGCAGCGTGCACCGGTGGCGATGCGTGTAGCGCGTGCGCAGCGCGTGATCGGCATCGCGATCGAAGCCGAGGAAATGGCGCGGATCTTCACGCGTCTCGGCCTCGAGTATGAATTCGACGGCGAGATTTTCGCCGTCACGCCGCCTTCGTATCGCTTCGACATCGAGATCGAGGAAGATCTGATCGAGGAAGTCGCGCGCATCTACGGCTTCGAGAAGATTCCGGCGCGTCCTCCCGTTGCGGCCAATGCGATGCGCGCGACGAACGAGACATGCCGATCGATTCACTCGCTGCGTCATGCGCTCGCCGCGCGCGACTATGCGGAGACGATCAATTTCAGCTTCGTCGACGAAAGCTGGGAGCGCGATTTCGCGGGCAACGATGCGCCGGTGCGCGTGCTCAATCCGATCGCCAGTCAGTTGTCGGTGATGCGTACGACGCTGTTCGGTAGCCTGATCGACGTATTGCGTCACAACTTGAATCGCCGCGCGGACCGTGTGCGCGTGTTCGAGGCGGGGCGCGTGTTCTTGCGCGATCCATCGGTCGGGGCTAGCGAGCTGACTGTCGAGGGTTATGCGCAGCCCAAGCACATCGGCGCGCTCGCTTATGGTCCGGCAGTGGACGAGCAGTGGGGCACGTCGACGCGGATGGTCGATTTCTTCGACGTCAAAGGCGACGTCGAAGCGCTGTTCGCACCGCGCGTTGCACGCTTCGTCAAAGCGGCGCACCCGGCGTTGCATCCGGGGCGCAGCGCCCGTATCGAACTCGACGGACAGGCCGTGGGGTGGATCGGTGAACTGCACCCGCGCTGGATGCAGCAATACGATCTGCCGCACGCGCCGATCCTATTCGAAGTGGATGCGCAGGCGCTCATGGGCCGTGCGTTGCCGTCGCTGACGGAAGTGTCGAAATATCCGCCCGTTCGGCGCGATATCGCCGTGGTCGTCGATCAAAGCGTGGAGGTTCAGGCGCTACTCGACGAGATGCAAAAGGCGCTTGGCGAACCGGCATGCAAGTTCGTTCAAAGGGTTGCACTATTCGATGAATTTCGTGCAAAATCAAGCACTTCCGGTGGGATGGCGGCGCACGAGAAAAGCCTTGCCTTCCGCGTGACCCTGCAAGATACTGGCGGCACGCTTCAGGATGAGACGGTCGATTTGGCCGTCAAGGCCTTGGTGGATTGCTTGGCTCGAGTCTACGGTGCGCGGTTGCGCGGATAAGCGTATGAACGCTCGAAAGAGCGTTTATACGATGGGTCGCCATCGGTTAGTCGCCGTTTTTAGACATGAATGAAATGAACTCGAGTGATTTCGAAGCCCTACTTGCGGCGCAGCGTGGCGCCATGATTCGCGAGATACCGACACCGTTTGTCGGCGTATCCACCTCCCCGGAAACGCCGACCCTGACCAAAGCCGAGTTGGCCGAGTTGCTGTTCGACAATGTGGGATTGAACAAGCGCGAGGCCAAGGACATGGTCGAGGCGTTTTTCGAGGTGATCCGCGATGCGCTTGAGGGGGGGGATAGCGTCAAGCTGTCCGGCTTCGGCAATTTTCAGTTGCGTGACAAGCCGCAACGGCCTGGGCGCAATCCCAAGACGGGCGAGGCGATTCCGATCGCCGCGCGCCGTGTCGTAACGTTCCATGCAAGTCAAAAGCTGAAGGCGCTGGTGGAAAACGGCGCTTGAGCGGCTCTGCCGCGCTGATCGCGAGGTTTCGACGCGTTGCAGCGCGCCTTTCACCACGACGGTTAACCGACGATGACTACGACGGTCGAGAAAGTCGTCTTGCCTCCGATCCCGGCGAAGCGCTATTTCACGATCGGTGAAGTGAGCGAGCTGTGCGGCGTGAAGCCGCACGTATTGCGGTACTGGGAGCAGGAGTTCACGCAACTGCGTCCCGTGAAGCGTCGTGGCAACCGTCGTTACTATCAGCACCACGAGGTGCTGTTGATACGCCGTATTCGTGACCTGCTCTACGAGCAAGGTTTCACGATCAACGGTGCGCGCAACAAGCTCGATGCGCGCGGCGCGGTGATCGAGGAAGAAGCGGATACGAAGCTTGAGCCGCAAGGGCAGCATGAAGCGGCGCCCGTATCGACGTTGCCTTCGGCTTTGCAAGCCGGCGGCGATGTCGATGTCGGACAGCTGAGAAAGGATCTGATCGGCATCATCGAACTGCTGCGCAGATAGTTGATTGAAGGTGGTTCTATTTAGTGAAAGTGTCTGTTATACTTTCACGCTTTCGGGGCGTAGCGCAGCCTGGTAGCGTACCTGCATGGGGTGCAGGTGGTCGGAGGTTCAAATCCTCTCGCCCCGACCAGATTTAAAAAACCCGCGTCAGCTTAGGCTGTCGCGGGTTTTTTATTTGGATCGGTCTAAAGCGTTCGAAGGCGTCGCACGTCGTCGGCGACCGCCGCGCTTGTTGGGGGGACATCGACTAGCGCATGCGCTACGTGAGCCAATCTCAACAAATTGACAACATCTGATCTGCGTAAGCATGGCGGCGGAGCATCCCGATATGGTCTCTACTTAAAGGGATCGATCGATAAAGGTGTACCGGTCTGGCTAATAAAAAGGAACGAGCGCCCGATCGGTCATTTCGTCAATTTTGCATGATTTTTCAAATCAGCGTGGCTGATGAATGCTATCGCATACCATTGCGTCAACATTTTTATATAAAAAGCTGCGCGACGCCGTTATTCGAATGATGGTCCGCCAAGAATAGAAGATCGTTTTTAGACAAAAATCTACAAATCCGCACTTGATTGTCATCGATTGCTGGCCATACGATTGCGGTTTCGACGGAATAGTCCGAGCAGGTTGTATCGTGTGGACGGCGATGTTCACTGGCTCCTAGCGCAATGCAGTATGCAGCTGGTCCTGGTGAATAGGCCCACGACTGGGCTGCACAGGCCGTCGTGGACGCTTCCTCGAATGGTGCGGCGGGAGCTTCAATCCCGATGCGTTCGATCTGACCTCGCAAAGCAACCGCTCTTCGAAGTCAAAGGCAGAATGTCAATGCCATCTTGAGACGATGCTTATGGTAGTCATTCAGCATATTCATTATAAAAAAGTAAAGCGCAACCCTCGTAGATTTCCTCGACCAATCTATCTGCCTCGACTGGATACATCTAAAGACTATACTCCGCGAGCCGTTATATAGAAGCGGCGGATGCAAGCGAAAATCGAGGGCTCGCCCGCCGCTCGCGATTTCTTTGAAGAGTCAATCTAAGGAGACCATTTAATGAAGAAGCTTTTTCGAGCACTGTTGATTTCAGCCGGCGTGGCTTTAGTTGCGACAGGTTGTGCGTCCGGTCCGCAGTACAAGGACGTGGCGTCTGCCATCCCGACGCTCGCCGCCGATCACGGTCGCATCTATTTCTACCGCTCCGATAGTCTTGGCGGCGGGATGATCCAGCCTGAGATCAAGCTCAACGATAAGGTCGTAGGACGTTCGGTTCCGGGCGGCTTCTTCTTTCTTGACGAAGAGCCGGGCGACTATACGGTGTCGACATCGACCGAAGTAACGCGCGAGGTCAAGTTCGCGCTGCACGCCGGGGATACGAAATATGTGCAGACGTCCGTGAGTATGGGACTGCTGGTCGGTCACGTCACGCCGACGCTCGAGGACGCAGAAACGGCTGAGCCGGAAGTCGAGACGCTGAAGTATACGGGCACGCCGATGAGCACCGCGGCGAAATAAGCGCTTGTTGCGGCCGATCGGTTTCGTTCGAGATTCGCGGATCGATCGGCAGCAAGGTGTTTGTATGCGCCTGCGGCGTAGGACCTGTCCGTACTTTTATGGGTGAGGCGGTTAAACAACGTGTTCGCCGCCGCGTGTCAATCACTCCCTCGTCGGACCGATTGTTTGTTGTCCCTGCTGGAACGCGGAGATCACCGTTTGCGCCATGCCTAGGTGAGACGACTGCGTCGCGTAATAGGCCGCTATGACGGTGCCTGATACCGCGATGATGACTGTCGTCGTGGCGAGCCACATATGTCCTTTGAGATTCGATGCGCTTTTCGCCGCGGCGGCCACTTGCTGGGCAAGCAACTCGATTCGCTTGTCGCGCTCATCGCACCGCTCGTTGAAGCGCCGCTCGCGTTCCTCGGCCCGTATCGTAAATGCGTCGAGTCGCGCTCCCATCGCCGAGACACGCGCGTCCATGCGGGCCTCTACGGCCTCGATACGTGCCTCGAATTCTTCTCTCAATACCGCACTCATCTTTTCCGCCTGCTCGAAATCCAACATTGGAGAAGCCCCGCCGCAGCGTTGGATATGTGTAATACGATGCGCGGCGGTTGACCAACTGCAAGCGATAAGTAACGGGTTGTACGTTGCGGTTCCCGTCTACCACGGATGGCCGGCCCAGAGTACCTTGGCTGACGTGGCGTCGATTCATGGATGAGTACGATCCCAACAAGCCAACGCGCCACTTTCGTCCCGAAGTACTCAGCGATTCGCGAATCTCGCCGTCAGATATTCGATGAATACGCGCTCTCGCAATGGCTGATATCGGCGTGGCGGGTAGAGCAAGAAGAGTTCATGTGGTGACGCGCGCCACGCCGGTAAGACGCGCTGCAAGCGCCCATTCTCGAGCAAATCTGCGACGAGCCAATCGGGAGCGAGGCCGACGCCCGCGCCGGCCAGCAGGGCCTCCCGAATCGCCAGCGAGTTATTGATGCGATAGCGTGCCTGTGTCAGCACGGTCGTCTGCCGTCCATCGCGGTGAGCAAGGGTGAGCGAATCGCCCTGAGCGAGCCATGCAAAACGTAGGTAGGCGTGTTTGGCGAGATCCTCCGGCCGGCGAATGGCCGGATGCGAACGGATATAGGCGGGCGTTGCGACGACCGTGCGCTCGTACGCCGCGATCGGACGCGCGACGACGTCGAGCGGCAAGTCGCCGCCGATGCGCAGGGCGATATCGACCCCTTCGACAGCCAAATCGATGAAGCGATCGTTCAGCGTGACGTCTACTTCGATCTGCGGATAGTGCTCCATGAATTCGAGCACGAGCTTGTTCAAGTGCAATACGCCGAAACTGACGGGCGCGGCAATGCGCAGTCGTCCCTCGGGACGTTCGATCAAACCGCGCACGTCGGACTTCGCCTCGTCATACGCTTCGACCATTTGACGTGCGCGCAGATAGAGCCGCTGGCCTTGTTCCGTACACGAAAGCGAGGTGGTGGTGCGCGCGAGCAGGCGGGCGCCCATCTCGGCCTCCAGTCCCGCAATGATCTTGCTGACGGTGGGTTGGGTGGTATTGAGTTCGCGCGCTACGGCAGACAAGCTGCCGAGATCAACCGCACGAATAAATGCCCGCATCGCTCTGATCGAATCCATGTGCGCTATTTATTGATAAGGGGGTAGCGTTTCTGCCTAATACATGTTTGGCCCGGCACCGAGACTCATGGACGCGGGGGCTTTTTCATACACGGAGGGGCCGAGCCCGGTAGTGCTGGATGTATCGATCTCTATAGAGGGATGGACGCGTTTGTCGCGGACCTGCGCGACGCGACGAAAGACGTGAGAGACTGCTACATACCTCTCTCAGTCCAATACCCGTAATGAATCCTCGACGACTCGTTCAGGCCTCCATAGGCGCGATCTTACTTACCTTTATCGCGGGCGTTGCTGTATTCAACGGGATCAACCTCGTTGAAGCTTATGGGAGCGGAGAGCCATACTATTCAAGAACAACGAACATGGACAAATGGTCGGATCCTTTGCCGGCGCTCTACACAACCGATACCATAACGGTCGCGCTTACGATCGGCTATTTCCTCTGGACGAGGCGCAAGGGCTAGCGCGCCCGCACGAATAAATGCACGCATCGCTCTGATCGAATCCATGCACATTCTGGAATGGAATGGGTGATATGCGAGTTTGCCTTCTTCTAAGCCGAAAAGGAATGGCCTAACTTGGCGTCTCCTGGCGCGCAAACCGCGCGCTTACTGTCTGGAGCGACAAGATGAAAACTCAACGGTCTTTCGGGGCGGCTACTTCCCACCTTTTGCGTAACACCGCAAATGTCGTTGTAACCGGCGCCGTGATCGCCGGCGGCATGGCCGCTCACTCTGCTCATGCCGCATGGATCGATACCTGGGCCGCGAGCATCCAACCGGTTTGGACCGCCGATGCCTTGCCACTCCCCAAGGGCATTCCCGATACGTTGACTAAGAGTACGATCCGACAGATCGTCCGTCTGAGCGTCGGCGGCCAGCGAATTCGCATCGCCATATCGAATGAATACGGCGCGATGCCCGTCACCGTCGGCGGTGCACATATCGCAAAGCTGACGGATACATCGCAGAAAATCGATACCTCAACCGATCGAAGCGTGACCTTTCATGGCCAATCGAGTACAACGATTCCCCCGGGAAAGCGTGTCGTGTCCGATCCGATCGATATGCCCGTCGCGTCGCTCGCGCGTCTTGCAGTAAGTCTGTACTTGCCGCGACGCACACCGTTGACCACGTTTCACTGGGATGGCCGGCAGCAAGCGGAGGTAATCGCCGGCGATCGTTTAGGGGACGCACAACTCGCCAATCCCTCCTTGCTCGATGCGAGGCTATTGCTCAGTGAGGTACTCGTCGATGCGCAACAAGGCACCAGCACGATCGTTGCCCTCGGCGATTCGATAACGGACGGGCGTGGCACGACGATCGATGCAGGCCGTCGTTGGACGGACGATCTGGCGCACCGTGTCGCCGACGACCATATCGCTGTGATCAATGCCGGAATCTCCGGTGCGCGCTTGCTGCGCGATGGCATGGGTGTGAAGGCAATGGCTCGGCTTGAGCGCGATGTGCTCGACCGCCCGAACGTAAAAACCGTGATCGTCCTGCTTGGAACGAACGATATCGGCTGGCCCGGATCGAGCTTCGCATCGAATGAAGAACCGATGACCGCACAAGCGCTGATCGAGGGTTATCGCCAATTGATCGAGCGTGCTCATACGCGCGGTATACGTGTCGTGGGCGGTACGATCGCGCCGTTCGAAGGCGCCTTGGAAGGCAGCGATGTCAAGGGGTACTACACGGCAGGAAAAGACAAGGTCCGCCAAGAAATCAATGCGTGGATTCGTACGAGCGGAGCGTTCGATGCAGTAGCCGATTTCGATTCGGTGCTACGCGATCCGGCGCATCCGACGCGTATGTTGCCCGCGTTCGACGTCGGCGACCATCTGCATCCGAACGATGCGGGAAATGCTGCCATGGCCCAGGCGTTGACGCCTGCGATCTTGTTCGGTAAGTGACGCGGCGGTGCCGAAACTCGCGACCATGAAACCGGCCGTGAAGGCGACCGGTGTGCAGACATCGGCACCGGTAGTGCCGATGTCCCTTGTCGATATCACCTCATATCGTTAGCGGCTTCACATCTCCAGCGGCTCTGCGCTGGCCCCGCGAAGCGGGTAGGCAGTCACGACCATGCCGTTTTGGCCCAAGACGATTCGCACGTTCCTGATTGCGAACGGGATATTGCCGTGCATGAAAACGAAGTATTGAAACGTGCGCGCGACGTTGCCGTTTCGCGAGCGCAATTGCGTGAAGCGCGCGTTTGGATCCGTCAACGCAGCCATAACGATCTGTATCAACAGCTCCCGGCTCTCCACGGGTAGACCTTTGAGCTTTTCCCAATCTTGCCGGTGCCCTGCATTCTCATTGCCGCCGCCACCGGAAGCCCAGATATGCTCGACGCCGTACGGAAAGCGTGCGGCCCCGCCGCGAAGCGCTGGATCGTTGATGAATACAAAGCCGAGGTTGTCACCGGCAGGTGCGACGTCCCTACCCATGGCCGCGGTAAAGGTTGCGAATTGTTCTTCGGATATCCCGCGCGGCATCCCCCTCCCGGTGTTTCTAAACTCCCTGACATAGCGATTGAATTGCTCCGTCCCGCGCCGGCTATAGCGGTCGCGGCTCGCCACCTGCGGGGTGAGCGCGACCGTCACCGCGGCCGCCTCGCCGGTTCCGTGCAGGAGCGCTTTCGCCGCACCGACGCATTTCTGCGCCCTGTCTCCTGGGGCGGTCTGCGCCTTATGGTTTTCGACGCAGCTCGCCTTCACCACCTGCTGCCGGTTCCTGTTCCTCTTTTTCTTCTTCTTGACCGGTTCGTTTGGCTCCTCTCGCGCATCCGATACGTGCACGATGGCCTGCGCGGCGTTCAGCGCATTTTCGGCGCGCACCAGATCGGCGTTCAGCCATCGGCTCAGTTCGTCGTCGTCCGTGCGTAAGGTGGCCGGCCCTGCTTGCTGCGCGTCGTACATGCGTTCGATCTGCGCGAGCAAGTCGTCGATTTGCAATGGCGTCAGCTCTCCGAGCGCCGCGGCGGCGCGCCTGTCGGCGTCGGTGCAAGCATCCTCGCCGGTGCCCTGAGCGTGGTTCGAATTGCAGAACTGGATATTCATTGCGGCTTCGAACGCGTCCGATGCGCCCAATTCTTCAGGCGCTTGCGCGATCGCCTCGAAAACCGTCGAGTCGGGCAAGCGCGGGATATCGTCTCGATTCGCCACTTCGACCAGAGCCAGCGGCGCGGCGATATCTTGGTTCGGATGCGGATCCAACGTGCATAGATCCGATCGGCCGAAATAGACTTCCAAGAGCGCGGGAAACAGCAAATTGCTCATCTCGTACGCGACGCTGGTCATGCAGCGCTTGTCACGTCGGCGTCCGCCAGCGTCGTGGCTCAGATCGATCGTTCGCTGTTCCACGAATGGCAAGCGCTTCTCAAAGGCCGCGGGAAGCACGAAGGTCCCGTTGCCATCGGGCATCATCCCTGCCCGAATAGGCTGCTCGCGCCAGGCTAGCCAGTCGGCATCGCTGACGGCGAGCGTTACGTTATCGGCCAGCGGTCGACCGCTAACCACGTGCATGCCTTGCACCGTCGCTTCGTTGAGCCTCAGCGTCACGTTGGGTGCGCTCGCAGTTTGCGTTGCGTTGTCTAGTCGAGGCACGACGTAGAGCGTGACGAGTACATGGGTTGCCTTGGGAGACATCCGGCGACCGATGTTGAACACCCGCGACCACCTGGGATCGTCGTTGCTTTGCCGGACGGATTCTTTCTGGGTTCCCCAAAACGGCGTGGGCGACTGCGTAATCGAAGGGCCGCCGTAGCCGACGAGCACGGCATGGTTGAACAAGTCGAACGTGAGATAGGCCGATCCGTTCGGTAAAGCGAGTACGAACGTGGTATCGCCCTTGGCGGGAATCAGCGCGCGAACGGAGCGCATTCGGTCGGTCCCGACCGCCGGGGTATCGGTATCCGGCGACTTTGGAGGCGAGCCTTCGAATTGGGGGAAAGCGACCGCGTCGACTTGCTGGGCAACTCGAACGCCCGTCGAAAGCAATTCTTCTCTGACGCGGTAGTGGCCGGATTCGGCCAGCGCGTCGATCGAACAAGCTAGCGACGCGCAAATCAGCAACGAACGCGCAAGCGCGCCGATGCGGGCAGGGGAGCAGCTAAACATCTTTCCCTCGTTGAGATGAAAAAGTGAGCGGTGAATTGCGCGAAGAGCCTTCGCTTCATACGCCAAGGCGCGCAGGCTAGTCGCTGGACACAAAGAGATCGTCGTCGGACGAAAATCTAGGACTGGTCTTATGCGAAATAGACGCTTCTTTCATCGGGTAGGGGCAGAGTCGACCATATTCATTGGCTTCGTGACCTTATCGATCTCGCGGCAATGCGCTGTATCCGGCATCCGTAGCCCAGGCATCGAGGCGGCTACGGGAGATAGGATCACTTGACACAATCTTTACGTCACATAGCCAAAACTTTTCACTATCTTGACGTTACATGACATGCAATAACGGTCAGCGGATGTGATTCGACGTCCCGCTTAAGGGGAATCCATGGTGGCTTACGCAGGTACTCAAATCGGCTTGTTTGTCTTCGTGCTGCTCTTGCTTGCGTGGCCGCTTGGCGAATATATGGCGAGAGTGGCACAAGGCAATGCGCCGCTGCTCGGACGGGTCGGACGTCCGCTCGAGCGCTTAATTTATCGGGCCGCGAGGCTCGATCCGTCAGTCGAAATGGATTGGAAGCGTTATGCAATCGGGTTAATCGCATTCAACGGGCTAGGCGCGTTGTTCTTATACGCGCTTCAGCGCGCGCAGTACTGGCTGCCGCTCAACCCGCAAAGGCTGCCGGGCGTTTCACCCGATTTGGCGTTCAACACTGCGGTCAGTTTCGTCACCAATACTAGTTGGCAGGGATATGCCGGAGAGACGACACTCAGCTATGTCAGCCAGATGCTCGGTATCAGTGTCCAGTCTTTCCTTTCGGCCGCTTGTGGAATGGCCGTACTCTTCGCATTGACGCGGGCATTCGCCCGTCGAGACGCACGGACCATCGGAAATGTGTGGGTCGATCTGACGCGCGTCACGCTGTACGTGCTCCTGCCGCTCTCAATCCTTTTCGCGCTTGCGTTCATTTGGCAAGGCACGCTCCAAAATTTCAAGCCGTACCGGACGATACAGACGGTGCAAGGGACATCCTATAGCGCCCCTCGAATAGATGCCGCCGGCGTAACGATAAAGGATGTCGCAGGCCGCCCCGTGGTAGATGATGTTGCCGTGACATCGCAACTGCTGCCGATGGGCCCGGTCGCCTCACAAGAGTCGATCAAACTGCTCAGCGGCGACGGTGGAGGCTTTTTCAACGCCAATTCAGCACACCCGTATGAAAACCCGACGCCGCTTACGAACTTTCTACAGATGATCGCCATCTTGCTTATCCCGGCCGCGTTATGTCATACGTTCGGCGCGATGCTCGGCGATCGGCGACAAGGTCTCGCGCTGCTTGCGGCGATGACGATTTTATTCGTGTTCTCGGCGGCGATAACCATTCATGCGGAGCAAGCCGAGACAGCGCAGGTCGCAACCGCGCTGACGGAACCCTCGTCCACGACCGCGGCCAGCGCCACAACCACGGCGCGAGAGCGGATGCGGCTGGGCAACTGGGAGGGGAAGGAGGCCCGGTTCGGCATTGTGTCCTCGGCGCTTTACGCAGCCGTGACGACGAGCGGCGGGGATGGGGCCGTTGATGCGATGCACGATTCGTTTACGCCGATCGGCGGCATGATGCCGATGGCATTGATGCAAACAAGCGAGGTCGTGTTCGGGGGGGCGGGATCCGGGTTGTTCGGCATGATCATCGATGCAATGCTCGCTGTCTTTGTCGCAGGTTTGATGATCGGCCGCGCGCCCGAGTACCTCGGCAAGAAAATCGATGCGTTCGACATCAAGATGGTGGCGATCGCGATCTTGGCCACGCCTGTTCTCGTTCTAACCGGAACCGCGATATCGGTTTTACTGCCAGCGGGTACTGCCGGCATTGCAAACCCGGGTCCGCACGGCTTAAGCGAAATCCTATATGCATTTACATCGGCCGCGAATAATAACGGCAGTGCATTCGCCGGGTTGTCCGCCAATACGCCGTTTTATAACGTGATGCTGGCGATCGCCATGTGGTTCGGCCGCTTCGCAGTGATGATCGCTGTACTGGCGATCGCTGGGTCGTTGGCTTCGAAGCAGCGGCGAGCCGAGGGCCCTGGCACGCTGCCGACTCACCAACCCCTATTCGTCGCCGTTTTGATCGGCACGATCGTACTCGTGGCATCGCTCACGTTCATCCCGGCGATGGTGCTCGGTCCCGTGGCGGAGCAACTGAGCGTATTGTCAGTCCATTGAGCGGTTTGGCGGCTCCGCCCGCGCGCAAACTGTGCCCGAACAGACAAATCGGCCGCGCGTTTACGCCTTTTTTACAGGTCCTCCTTCACTCTTATCGTGGCGTTTACGCGATCTCCTCTACGCTTCACGCTGTCCTGATCCGCTACGGGAGAACACAAAAATGGACTTTATCTACCTCGTCGGCATAGCCATTTTCTTAGGGCTATGCGTGGCGCTTACCGCCGGCTGCGATAAGCTTCGCGGCCGCGGACCGGGAGGCCGGCCGTGATTGCTTGGATGATGTGGCTCGCAGGGGCATCGACGCTGCTATTGCTGGCGTATCTCGTCTACGCGCTGCTGCGCGCGGAGGATTTGGAATGAACGCCAATAACTTTCTTCAGACCGCTCTATTTATTGTCGTATTGATCGCGCTGGCGTTTCCGGTCGGCCGTTACATGAGCGCCGTGCTTGACGGCTCTTCCGTGGTCGTCCGGAAAATCGGCCGCCCGCTCGAAAAGCTGCTCTACAAAATTGCCGGCGTGGATGAACACGCCGAGATGTCGTGGAAGCATTATGCGCTAGCCGTGCTGCTGTTCAACGCACTCGGCGCGTTGGCCGTTTACGGCTTCTTGCGTCTGCAACAATGGCTACCCGCCAATCCGCAGGCATTCGGGCCGATGACACCCGACGCGGCGTTCAACACGGCAGTCAGCTTCGTGACGAACACGAACTGGCAGGATTACACGCCCGAGGCAACCGTCAGCTATCTGTCGCAGATGGCGGGCCTCACGGTGCAAAACTTCCTGTCGGCGGCAACCGGTATTGCCGTGGTCATCGCGTTGATCCGCGGTTTCGCGCGGCACTCGATGCAAACGATCGGCAACTTCTGGGTCGACCTCACGCGCACCACGCTGTATATCCTTGCACCGCTGGCGACGATCATTGCGTTGGTCTTCATCAGCCAAGGCGCGATCCAGAACTTCAAGTCGTATCAAGACGTTCCCACGGTGCAAGTCACCACGTACCAAGCGCCGAAAACCGACGCGCAAGGCAACCCCGTGAAGGATGCGAAGGGCAACCCGGTCATGGTGGACGTGAAGGCCGACAAGCAGACGATCGCCATGGGCCCCGTGGCCTCGCAAGAAGCGATCAAGATGCTCGGCACGAACGGCGGCGGCTTCTTCAACGCGAACTCCTCGCACCCGTACGAGAATCCGACGCCGCTGTCGAACTTCCTACAGATCCTCTCGATCCTCATCATCCCGGCGGGCCTGTGTGTCGTATTCGGCCGGATGATCGGCGATCGCCGCCAAGGCTATGCCGTGCTCGCGGCAATGACGATCGCGTTCGCCGTTGCCTGCTGGGGCGAGATTTCAGCCGAACAAAGCGGCAATCCGCTGTTCGCTTCGCTCCACGTCGATCAAAGCACGACGGGGATGCAGCCGGGCGGCAACGCTGAGGGCAAGGAAGTGCGTTTCGGTATCGCTCAGACGGGCATCTTCACGGTGGCGACGACGGCTGCGTCGTGCGGCGCCGTGGATGCGATGCACGATTCGCTGACGCCGATGGGCGGTTTCACGCCGTTGCTGCTGATGCAATTGGGCGAAGTGATTTTCGGCGGGGTCGGCTCAGGCCTGTACGGCATGCTCGTTTTCGCGCTTCTGGCCGTGTTCGTGGCGGGCCTCATGATCGGCCGCACGCCCGAGTACGTCGGCAAGAAGATCGAAGCGTACGAAATGAAGATGGTGTCGATCGCGATCTTGCTCACGCCGCTGCTCGTGCTCGTCGGCACGTCGATCGCGGTGCTTTCGCCGCTCGGCACAGCAGGCATTTCGAACCCCGGCGCGCATGGTTTCTCTGAAATCCTCTACGCGTTCAGCTCGGCCGCCAATAACAACGGTAGCGCATTCGCGGGTCTGACCGTCAGCACCCCGTTCTACAACGTGCTGACCGCGATCGCGATGTGGTTCGGCCGCTTCGGCACGATCGTGGCGGTGCTCGCCATCGCCGGCTCGCTCGCGAACAAGAAGCGCATCGCCGCCACGTCCGGCACGCTGCCGACGCACGGGCCGCTGTTCGTCGTGCTGCTGCTCGGCACGCTCGTGCTCGTAGGCGCGCTCACGTATGTGCCCGCATTGGCGCTCGGCCCTGTTGCCGAACATCTCACGATGATCTCGGGTCATTGATTTCGAGGAAAGCATGACTACTGTGACTCAACCGCCTGTCCATCGTCCCGACAATCTCGGGCAGGCACGTACCGCTGTGCATTCGATGTTCGACCCGGCGCTCTTGAAACCGGCGATCGTCGATGCATTCAAGAAGCTCGGGCCGCGCACGCAGCTGCGCAACCCGGTGATGTTCTGCGTGTATGTCGGCAGCATTTTGACGACGATCCTCTGGATTGCCGCGCTCGCCGGCCAAGCCGAGGCACCGGCCGGCTTCATCCTCGCCATTGCGTTGTGGCTCTGGTTTACGGTGCTGTTCGCCAATTTCGCCGAAGCGCTGGCGGAAGGGCGCTCGAAAGCGCAGGCCGCATCGCTGCGCAGCGCCAAGCACAATGTGATGGCCAAGAAGCTGAACGAGCCGCATCCGAAAGCGCCCGTTCTGCTCGTCACATCTACCGATCTGCGCAAAGGCGATGTCGTGCTGATCGAGGCGGGCGATACGATTCCCGCCGACGGCGAGGTGATCGAAGGCGTTGCCTCCGTCGACGAGTCGGCGATCACGGGTGAATCCGCGCCCGTGATTCGCGAATCGGGCGGCGACTTCTCGTCGGTGACGGGCGGCACGCGCGTGCTCTCGGATTGGATCGTGGTGCGCGTGAGCGTCAATCCCGGCGAGGCCTTTCTCGACCGCATGATCGCGATGGTGGAAGGTGCCAAGCGCCAAAAGACGCCGAATGAAATCGCCCTGACGATCTTGCTCGTCGCGCTCACGCTCGTGCTGCTCTTCGCCACCGCAACGCTGCTGCCGTTCTCGATCTTCTCGGTCGCCGCCGCCCACGCGGGCCACGTGGTGACGATCACGGCGCTGGTCGCGCTGCTCGTATGTCTGATTCCGACGACGATCGGCGGCCTGCTCTCGGCGATCGGCGTGGCCGGCATGAGCCGGATGATGCAGGCGAACGTCATCGCGACATCGGGACGCGCGGTGGAAGCGGCGGGCGACGTCGACGTGCTGCTGCTCGACAAGACCGGCACGATCACGCTCGGCAACCGGCAAGCCTCGTCGTTCGTTCCGGCGCCGGGCGTATCGGAGGAGGCGCTCGCCGATGCGGCTCAGTTGTCCTCGCTGGCCGACGAAACGCCCGAGGGACGCAGCATCGTCGTACTCGCGAAGCAACGCTTCAACATCCGCGAGCGCGACATGCACGCCCTGCAAGCCGAATTCCTGGGCTTTACCGCGCAAACGCGCATGAGCGGCGTCGATCTGCCTAACCGCGAAATTCGCAAAGGCGCGTCCGATGCCGTGAAGCGCTACGTCGAAGAGAACGGCGGCCGCTATCCGCAAGAAGTGATCAAGGCCGTGGACGACGTCGCGCGTCGTGGCAGTACGCCCTTGGTCGTGGCGGAAAAGACGAACGGCGCGGCCCGTATCCTCGGCGTGATCGAGTTAAAGGATATCGTCAAGGGCGGGATCAAGGAGCGCTTCGCCGAGTTGCGCAAGATGGGCATCAAGACGGTGATGATCACGGGCGACAACCGCTTGACGGCCGCCGCGATCGCCGCCGAAGCCGGCGTGGACGACTTCCTCGCGGAAGCGACGCCCGAGGCGAAGCTCAAGATGATCCGTTCGCATCAAGCGGAAGGTCGCCTCGTGGCGATGACGGGCGACGGCACGAACGACGCCCCGGCGCTCGCGCAAGCGGATGTGGCCGTGGCCATGAACACCGGCACGCAGGCGGCGAAAGAGGCGGGCAACATGGTCGACCTCGATTCGAATCCGACCAAGCTGATCGAGATCGTGGAAATCGGCAAGCAGATGCTGATGACGCGCGGCTCGCTCACGACGTTTTCGATCGCCAACGACGTGGCCAAGTACTTCGCCATCATTCCGGCCGCGTTCGCGACGACGTACCCGCAACTGCGTGTGCTCGACATCATGCACTTGACTTCGCCGGCCTCGGCCATCTTGTCGGCCGTCATCTTCAATGCGTTGATCATCGTCTTTTTGATCCCGCTCGCATTGAAGGGCGTGAAGTACCGTGCGCTCGGCGCCGCGTCGCTATTGCGTCGCAATTTGCTGATCTACGGGCTCGGCGGCATCTTGCTTCCGTTCCCGTTCATGAAATTGATCGACATGCTGATCACGGCGATGGGTTGGGCGTAAGGTCCGGCCATCCATAGCGAGTACGGGCTCCGCTCGACGCGCTTAGCGCGAGCGGACCCACCCAGAACATCATTTGTTGGTATCGATTAATCATGAAAAATATGCTGAGACCCGTGCTGGTGTTGTTTGCCGCATTGACGGTGGTCACGGGCATCGTCTATCCGGTCGTCGTCACGGCGATCGGGCAGGCTGTCTTTCCGCACCAAGCGAACGGCAGCTTGATCGAAAAGGACGGCAAGGCGGTCGGCTCCGAGCTGATCGGGCAGCAATTCGACGCGCCCGGTTATTTTTGGGGTCGTCTGTCGGCGACGTCGCCGAATCCATACAACGCCCAAAGCTCGGGCGGCTCGAATCTCGGGCCGACGAATCCTGCGCTCGCCGATGAAGTGAAAGGGCGCTTGAGTGCGCTGCACGACGCGGACCCGACCAATACGCTTCCCGTTCCTGTGGATCTCGTCACCTCCTCGGGTAGCGGCCTCGATCCCGACATTTCGCCGGCGGCTGCCGCGTATCAAACGGCACGCGTCGCCAAGGCGCGCGGATTGACGGCGGGGCAAGTCGATGCCCTTATCGTTGAGAACACGTCGGGACGGCAACTGGGCGTGCTCGGCGAGCCGCGCGTGAATGTGCTCAAGCTCAATCTCGCGCTCGATCGGCTGAAACCGCTACACTGACGAGAAGGTGGCTAGTGTCGGCGAACTTAGTGTCGCCGATGCCGATGCCAGTTGTGCGGTCATGATCAATTGAAGACGCTCTATGGAAAGACCCGATCCCGATGCGCTGCTCGATAAGATCCAGCGCGATGAGGAAAAGCGTCAACGCGGCCGGTTAAAGGTGTTCTTCGGCGCATCGGCAGGCGTCGGCAAGACCTTTGCGATGTTGCAGGCAGCGCGTCGCCGGCTCGAGGAGGGCGTCGATGTCGTCGTCGGTCTCGTGGAAACGCACGGCCGCAAAGAGACGCTTGCACTGCTCGATGGATTGGAGATCCTGCCGGCCGCCCGTATCGAATATCGCGGGCGCGAGCTCGCGGAATTCGATCTCGATGCCGCGCTCGTGCGCAAGCCCGGCTTGATTCTCGTCGACGAACTCGCGCACTCGAACGTGCAAGGCTCGCGTCATCTGAAGCGCTGGCAGGACGTGCACGAGTTGCTCGACGCGGGGATCGACGTCTACACGACTGTCAACGTTCAGCATCTGGAGAGCTTGAACGACATCGTCGGCCAGATTACGGGGATCCGGGTGTGGGAGACCGTGCCCGATCGGGTCTTCGATCTGGCGGACGAGGTCACGCTCGTCGATTTGCCGGCCGAGGAATTGCTCGATCGCTTGCGCGAGGGCAAGGTCTATCTGCCGCGTCAAGCGGAACATGCGGTTCGCAATTTCTTTCGCAAGGGCAATCTCATCGCGCTACGCGAGCTCGCGTTGCGGCGCACCGCCGATCGCGTCGATGCGCAAATGCGCGAGTACCGAGCGGATCAATCGATCGAGCGCATTTGGCAAGCGCGCGAACGCATTATCGTTTGCGTCGGGGCCGGGCCGGAGAGCGCGACGCTCGTGCGCGCGGCCGCGCGTCTGGCCTCGAGCCTGAAAGCCGATTGGCTTGCCGTCTATGTCGAAACGCCGAAGCTGCAACGGCTACCCGATGCAATTCGCAAGCGCACCCTCGACGCCTTGAAGCTCGCCTCGGAATTGGGCGCGGAAACGGTCACGTTGCAAGGGCAGGATGCGACCCAAACGCTGATCGCTTACGCCCGTATGCGCAACGTGTCCAAGCTCGTCATGGGCGCGACCGCCAGGTTGGGCGGGCTCGGATGGCTGCGGCGCTCGACGGGCGAGCGGCTGATCCGAGCGGCGCGCGATATCGACGTCACGCTCGTGAATTCCGGTACGGTACGCGAGACGGCGGAGCGTGGAGAGGTGGTGTCGCGCTTCGCGGGAATCGGCGCGGAAGGGGGGCGCTCCAAGCTCGTTTCGTACTCCTACGCATTTGGAATTTGCGCCGCGATTACGTTGGTCGAGAGTCTTTTCGTCGATCGTATTTCGCTCGCGAATCTCGTCATGCTCTACTTGCTCGGCACGATTTTCACGGCCGCGAAGTTAGGGCGTGGGCCCGGGGTGATGTTCTCGTTTCTGGGTGTGGGTGCGTTCGATTTCTTCTTCGTGCCGCCGCGGATGTCGTTTACCGTGGCCGATACGCAGTATCTGCTGACCTTCGGCGTCATGCTGATGACGTCGCTGACGATCAGTAACTTGACGGCGAACATGCGCCGTCAAGCCCGCATTGCGACGATGCGCGAGCGCCGTACCGGTGCGATGTTCGCGATGGCGCGCGAGCTCGGCGCCGCATTGACGACGGGGCAGATCATCGAAATCGGCACGCGCCATGTGGCCGAGGTGTTTCAAGCGCGTGTCGCGATCTTGCTGCCCGACAGCGGGGAGAAGGTTAAGCAAAAGCTCGAGAATCCGGATGAGGTGCTGACGCTCGACGCATCGACGGTCGATTTGGATATCGCGCAGTGGGTCTACGATCAGCAAAAGAACGCAGGGCACGGTACCGATACGTTGCCCGCCGCCCCCGCGTTGTATTTGCCGCTGAAGGCGCCGATGCGTACGCGCGGCGTCATCGCCATCTTATCGCCGCGCATGGAAGAACTCGAGATCCCGGAGCAGCGCCGGATGATCGACACGTTCGCGTCGCAGATTGCGCTGGCGCTCGAGCGCGTGCACTACGTGGAGATCGCGCAGGATGCGCTCGTCAATATGGAATCGGAGCGATTGCGCAATTCGTTGCTGTCGGCGATTTCACACGATCTGCGTACGCCGCTGACGTCGATCGTCGGTTTCGCGTCGATGCTCGCGGAGGCGCCGGGCGGGCAATCCATGAGCCCGAGCCAGCAGGAACTGGCCGAAGCGATTCACGATGAGGCGTTGCGCATGACGGGGCTTGTGACGAATCTGCTCGATATGGCGCGGCTGCAAGAAGGGAGCATGCGGTTGAATCGGCAATGGTCGTCGATCGAAGAGGTGGTGGGCGCCGCATTGTCGGCTTGCCGCCGCATGCTGGCCGGCCGGACGATCGAGGCGCGTGTGCCGCCCGATTTGCCGCTAGTGCAGCTCGATGCCGTGCTTGTGGAGCGGCTTTTCGCGAACCTGCTCGAGAACGCATCGAAATATACGCCCGCCGCCTCGCCGATCACGATCGCCGCATCGACGCTCGAGATCGATTCGCAACGCTACGTCAAAGTCCAGGTGCTCGATCGCGGACCCGGGCTGCCGCCGGGCATGGAGTCGCGCTTGTTCGAAAAGTTTACGCGTGGCGAGAAGGAGTCGGCCAAGCCCGGCATCGGGTTGGGCTTGGCGATTTGTCGCGCGATCGTCGAGGCCCACGGCGGGCAAATCGGCGCGGACAATCGTCGCGATGCCGATGGCGTAACGATCGGCGCGACGTTTTGGTTCACGCTGCCGGCGAACGAAACGCCGACGATCGAGGCCGAACCGATCGACGACGAAGCTAACCACCTCGATTCGGCGGCATTGCCATCGATGCCGGTGACCGGCCGGAAAAACTAACGATGTCCGAATCCACTATTACCGTCGTTCTGATCGAGGACGACAAAGCCATTCGCCGCTTCGTGCAAGCGTCGCTCGAATCCGAGCAGATCCGCGTGGTCGAGGCCGAATTGGGCAAGCGAGGGCTGTCGCTTGCGGCCAGCGCGCGGCCCGATCTGGTCATTGTCGACCTGGGCTTGCCCGATATCGACGGTGCGGATGTCATTCGCCAGTTGCGCGACTGGTCCTCGGTACCCGTCATTGTCCTATCGGCGCGTACCCGCGAGGAGGAGAAAGTGGCGGCGCTCGATGCCGGCGCGGACGATTACCTGACGAAGCCGTTCGGCGTCGCCGAGTTGCTCGCACGCATTCGCGCGCAATTGCGCCGCTCCAATCGCGGTGCGTCGGCCGATGCATCGAAGCTGCGCTTTGGAGCGGTGGAGGTGGACTTCGAGATGCGGACGGTCGAGCGGGACGGGCAACCGATACACCTGACGCCGATCGAGTACCGCCTGCTCGTTTCGTTGGCGCGCCATGCGGGGCGCGTGTTGACTCATCGGCAATTGCTACAGGAAGTCTGGGGGCCGTCGCGTGTCGATAGTGCGCACTATTTGCGCATCTATATGGGGCATTTGCGTCAAAAGCTCGAGCGCGATCCGGCACAGCCCGAACATATCGTGACGGAAACGGGTGTCGGCTACCGGCTGGTCGGCGCGCTCTGAGGCGCCTGTTCATACCCTTCCGCCTCGCGTTGCTCGCGCCGTTCCTCGTTCGCGCGGCGCGCCCGCAAGCGCTGCCGCGACAGGACGGCGATCACCTCGCTCGTGCTGGCGCCGGCGGGCACTTCGTTGCGGATGACGTTCGCCACCATCGGCAAGCCGGAGCGGTGCCGGCGCAGCGCTTTCGCGATCGCGGTGCGGCACTCTTGCCCATGGCATTCCCATTCGTCGCGGATTTTTCCGCAATACTGGCACTTGTCCATGCCGGCCATTTTACCGGCATTCTCCGCGCGGCTCAGGACGCGCAGCCGGCGCGCCACGATAGGGCCGCGCCGGCTCCCGAGCGGTTCAGGTCACGGCGAGTTCGTCGACGGAAAGCCGGTACCTGCGCGCGAGTTCGACCTCATCGCAGTTGGGCTCGCTGCCGCCGCGATCGATGACGAGGAAATCGGCGACGGCATCGAGCGCGATCAGCGGGTGGTGCCAGACGCCGCGCGCGTAGTTCACGCCGACTTGCCCTTCGACGGCAAAGGCCCGTAGGCGCCGCTCGTCGAGATCCCCCGCCGGCGCCACGACGACGAGGTAACGCGTAGCAGACAGCGGAATGAATGCCTGACTGCCGAGGGGGTGACGCTCCATCATCGTCACGTCGAACGGTAGCGCGCGCGGCTGTCCGCGAAAGACGTTGACGAGCGTTCGCCCGCCCGCTTCGCCGACATCGATCGTCGCGAGGTCGTGAAAGCGTTCGGTCGTTCCGCCGTTGATCGGGAAATGGCGCGCACCGTCGAGCGCGATGACGTCGCCGAACGGTGCGAACGCCTCGCGTGTGATCGGTTCTATCCGTAGGAGCTCGGTCATCGTCGCGTCCTTATGCCAACTCGCCCCAGAGTCGCAAGCGCGATACGCCTCCATCCGGGAAGATATTGAACCGCACGTGCGTGACGGCGCCGATCGCGGCGATCTCGTGCTCATAATGATGCTGGTTGTCCATCCGCAGCGCTTGTTCGGGGAGCAGGACCGGCCAGAACATCGATTGCGTGACGAGCGATTCGTCGGTTCCGCCTGCGACATAGGCCGCTTGCAGCGAGCACCGATCGGGATAGTTGCCTTTGAAGAAGGCGGTATCGACTTCGACCTTGCGGATGATGCCCGGCCGCGCGAGCGCGACGATGGCCCAGTCGTTGCCGGGTTCGCGGCGCCGCCGCGTTTCCCATCCGTCGCCCATGTTCGCGCCGCGGCCCGGCATGAGCATATTGGCCGCGAGCCCGAAATGCTGATTGTTCGCGCCTACGACGCGTGCGCCGTTGAGGGCGGCCGCGAGGTCGAGCAGGCCGTCGCGGGTGGAGGAGGCGAGCGCTTCTTCGAGCACGGGCCGTCCATAGACGCGCAGCCGCGCGACGCCGCCGTCGGGGAAGAGGGTGATGCGGATGTGCGTGAACGCTTCTGCGTGGTGCACCGGGATGTAATGGTGCTGGTTGCCTTGCAGCGGCGTGGGCGCAACGAGCATATGCCAGCGAGCGTCGTCGGGCGGCAACTCGCTGGCACTCGCGCAGGCTTCGATCGATGCGGCCGGCGGGAAATTGCCCGTGAAGTGGCTCGTGTCGATATCGACGCCGTCGATGGTACCGAGGCGAGACAGCTTCACGACGCACCAGTCTTGGCCGGTCGTGCGCTTGCGGCGCGTCTCCCATCCGTCCATCCACTTGCCGTGGTCGTCGTACTTGCCGGGAATGAAGACGGCCGGCTCGGGGTCGAGCATGCGTTCTTTCGGGGCGAAGAATTCGTCGCTGGCAGCGAGCGCTTTCGCGCCGAGGCGCGGATCGGCCAGATTCAAGCAGCGGCGCGTGAAATCGGGGGCGTTGGGATCGAGAGTCGGGATGGCCATGGCAGATGAGGTGAGTGATCTACAGTATCGTGCCGGGAAGAGGCCGTGACGGCCTCTATCGCCGGTCCATCGGGCAAAGGGCTAGGGCGGGGCGGTGCGGGCGATTTCGCTCAGATTGCGACGGCACCGCGAGCCGGCGTATCGAGCTGCGGCACGTCCGCTTCTTGCACGAAGCGCATATCGGGATCCTGATCGAGTACGCGATGAGCGCGCGCTCGATCGATGTCGCGCTCCCAGGCCGCGACGACCACGGTCGCCACGCAGTTGCCGATCAGGTTCGTCACCGCACGGGCGATGCCCACGAACCAGTCCACGGGAAGGATCAGGACAAGACCCAGCACGGGAATCGCCGGGATCGCGGACAGCGTGGCCGCCAAGATGACGATGGCGGATCCGGGAATGCCGTGCGCGCCCTTGGACGTGACGAGCGAAACCAGCACCACGACGATCAAGTCGTGCATCGAAAGCGGCGTATTGGTGGCCTGGGCGATGAACAGGACGGCGAGGGTCAGGTAGATCGAGAAGCCGTCGAGGTTGAACGAGTAGCCGGTGGGAATGACGAGACCGACCGTCGAATCCTTCACGCCCATCCATTCGAGCTTGCGCATGACTTGCGGCAGGACGGCGTCGGACGACGCCGTGCCGAGCACGATCGCCAGTTCTTCGCGCAGATAGCGGATCAGCTTGAAAACGTTGAATCCGGCGAGGCGCATGACGACACCGAGCACGAGCACGACGAACAGCGCGCAGCTTACGTAGAAGACGAGTACGAGCAGGCCGAGTTGTTCGAGCGAGGCGACGCCGTAGGTGCCTGTCGTGAACGCGATGGCGCCGAGTACGCCGAGCGGCGCGAGCTTGATGATGAAGCCCATGATGCGGAAGAACACCTGCGCGAGTTCGTCGATCAGCGAACTGACGCGTTTGGCTTTGTCGCCGAGCAGCGAGAGCGCCGAACCGAAGAGCACGGCGAATACGAGCACTTGCAAGATGTCGCCTTTGGCGAAGGCATCGAAAGCCGTGCTCGGAATGATCTTCAGCAGAAACGCCGCGACGTCTTTCAAGCTCTTGGCGTGCTCGGTGTAGGTGCTCAGCGCTTGCGCATCGAGCGTGCGTACATCGACATTCATGCCGGCGCCGGGTTTCAGTACCAGGGCGAGCACGGCGCCGATCATCAGCGCGATCGACGTCATGACTTCGAAGTAGACGATGGCCTTGCCGCCCACGCGGCCCACCTTTTTTAGATTGCCGGCGCTGGCCATTCCGCTGACCACCACGCAAAAAACGATCGGGGCGATCACCATCGTGATCAATTTCAGAAAGCCGTCTCCGAACGGCCGTAGCGATTGCGCGAAATGCGGGAACAGCGCGCCGATCGCGATGCCGGCCACAAGCGCGATCACGACGCGGCCGAACAGCGAGTTGATGAATCTGAGCACGGCTTTCTCCAAGAGGTGGCGGGCAAAAATTCGTCTGGTCTAACTGGTAAGACCGCAAGACTTATGGCGAAGATTAGGAAGCCGATATAGTCGCGTCAAGCTCGGTGAACGTAGGGGTATACCCGTCGCGACCCGTTGGCCGCGGCAGGGCGGCGTGCGGGGGCTTGAGGCCGCGCTACAATGCTGGTCCGACCAGGCGATTCTTCTGCACGATGAGAAGCAATACACAGACGGTGACGGAAGCCGCGACCGAGACGATCCGCGAGCGCATCGAGCGCGGCGAATATCCCGTGGGCAGCGCGTTGCCTGCGCAGCGGCAGCTTTCGGAGGAACTCGACATCAGCCGGGCTGCGTTGCGCGAAGCGCTATCGACGCTCGAGGCACTCGGTATGTTGACGATCCGCGCGGGCAAGGGCGTGTACGTGCAAAGCGAGCGCGCGCCAAGCGGGCCCGCTTGGCGTTACGCCGAGCACTCGTCGCTGCCCGATACCTACCAGGTGCGTTATGCGCTGGAAGGGTTCGCCGCTCGTATGGCGGCCGTGGCGATGACCGACGAGGTCATCACTTCGCTTGAAGAGAACATGGAGCGGCTGCACGAGGCGTTGACGGAAGGCGATCTCGATACGGCCGCAAGCCTGGATTTCGCGTTTCACATGCGTATCGTCGCGGTGGCCGGCAACGGCGCGATCGAAGCGATCTTGCGCAGCAGCAGCGAAATCATGCAGGAGAGCCAGCGCTTGCCGTTCTACCGGCGCGAATTGCTCCAATCGACGTACAGCGAACATCGCGCGATTCTCGATGCTTTGAAGGCGCGCGATTGCGAGGCGGCGGGGCGCAGCATCGAGGCGCACATCACGGCGGCGGCGCAGCGCGCCGGCGTGCATTTTCCGGCGCCGCCGCGGGTGAATGGGCGTTGAACCGGCTTGCCGCAGCCGATCTGCTCTCGCTGCCCGGGCGGCCCGGGGTGCGCCTGCCGGCATATTGCCGCAATGTGCTCCCGTTACGCATCCTGACTTCGACTTGGCCGTTAGGCCGAGTTGTGCGCCACCTATAGCTTGGCGATCATAACCAGGCTCTTAGCGGCTCGTTGCGCGGCTTCAGACTGAATTCGGACTATAATCGGTCTTATTGCGGCGAAATGAGGTCATGATGAAACTCTCCACCCAGGTGAAACCGATTAGCTATCTTAAGAGTCACGCGGCCGACATCGTCAAAGAGATCTCGGAAAGTCGCGAGCCGATGCTCATCACGCAAAACGGCGAAGCCAAGCTCGTTGTCATGGACGTTCGCTCGTATGAGGACTATGAACAAACGCTCGCCTTGTTGAAGATATTGACACTAGGCAATCGTGAGATCGAGCAAGGGCGCTTTCGTACCGCGGATGACGTGTTCGCCGACTTGGACCGTGAAGACGATCAGTGATGGCCCATGTTGTATTTCTTCAGTCCGCCGAATCGGATGTCAAGGATCTTCGCCGCTACGTGGTGAAAAATTTCGGCACGCAAGCGTGGCAAGTCAGCTATAGCAAGCTCAAAGACTCCATCGCAGTGATTCAGTCGCACCCCGAGAGCGGGAGCATCCCTGGCGAGTTGACCAAGCTCGGCCTCGGTCGATACAGACAGGTTCTCAGTGGGATGAATCGGATCATCTACGAGTTGCGCGGCGATACCGCGTACGTTCATCTCATCTGCGATGCACGCCGAGATTTGCAGTCGATGCTCACGCGGCGACTGCTAACGGCTCTTTAGCGAACCGCTGTTTCACCACCGCGAATCTTGCGCCCCGCAGATCGCCCCGGCTCGATCGCCTTCGTTTCTTCGAAGGCGAGCGCGAACGCCTCTTTGACCTGTTCCCTCATCCAAGCGAGCGCGCTTTCGCCGTCGCTGTCGCGCCGCCACAGTAGCTGCACCGGGTAGCTTCCTAAATCGAGCGGCACCGCGCACGCGGTCAGGCTTGATACCCTCGCAAGCGCGGCAGCCGCATGCGAAGGCAGCGTGACGACGGCACGCGTTTTTGCGAGGAAAGCCGGCACAGCCGAGAAATGCGTCAGCGCGGCATAAACATGACGCTCGCGCTTAAGCGCCTGCAACGCCGTATCGACGATCCCCGTCCTGCCCGAAAACGACACCAGCAAATGCGGAAGCGCGAGGTACGCATCGAGCGATAGCGGCAACGGCTCGCGTACCGCGCGCGCATCGAGCACGCAAGCGTAGCCGCTTTGTCCGATTTGCTCCTGTGCGATCCAAGCGCGCTTGACGGTGTCCGATACGATGGCCAATTCGATTTCGCGATCGTTCAGCATCTGCTCCACCGTATGGCGATTCGTTTGCCGAAACATGACCGAAAGCTGCGGGCCGGCTTGCCGGACGAGCCGGGCGATATGCGGGCCGAGGGCGATCTCGAAGTCGTCCGACATGCCGATCGAGAAGCGGCGCGACGCGCTCGACGGATCGAAGGCCTGCCGATGCGTCAACACTTCCCATAAATTGGCGATGCCGGCTTCGAGCCGCTCGGCCATCGCCTGCGCACGCGGCGTGGGCGCCATGCCGCCGCGCACGCGAACGAACAGCGGATCGCCGCAGGCCTCGCGCAAGCGTGCGAGCGCAGTGCTCGTCGCAGCTTGACTCAGCGCGAGGCGCGCGGCCGCTTTGGTCACGCTGCGCTCCTGCCAGATCGCGACGAAAACCACGGCCAGATTTAAATCCAACCGCTTAATATCGAGCACGTTGATTTTCATCTTCGAGACAATTTGTTTGATCGATAAACGGCAGGATAGCAAACTGTGTCCCTCACTCGATCGACGATGGGAGCGGCAATGGCAAAACAGCGCGTGGCGGTGGTGCAGACGGGCAGCCGGCTATTCGATACGGCGGCGACGTTGGCACGTATGGAGCAACTGACCGAGGAGGCCAGCGCAGAAGGCGCGCGGCTCATCGTATTTCCCGAGGCGTATATCGGCGGTTATCCGAAGGGGCTCGATTTCGGCGCGCGCGTCGGCTCGCGTTCGCCCGCCGGTCGCGACGATTTCCTGCGCTATTGGCAAGGCGCGATCGATGTACCCGGGCCCGAAGTTGCGGCGATCGGCGAGATGGCGCGCCGCGCGCACGCATGGCTCGTCGTCGGGGTGATCGAACGCGAAGGCGCCACGCTTTATTGCACGGCCCTTATGTTCGGGCCCGATGGGGCATTGCAGGGCCGCCATCGTAAATTGATGCCGACCGCAAGCGAACGCTTGATTTGGGGAATGGGCGACGGCTCGACATTGCCTGTCCTCGCCACGCACGAACTCGGCAACATCGGTGCGGCGATCTGCTGGGAAAACTATATGCCGGCGCTGCGCATGGCGATGTACGCGCAAGGCATCGGCATTTGGTGCGCGCCGACCGTGGACGATCGCGATATCTGGCAATGCACGATGCGGCACATCGCGTACGAAGGGCGGTGTTTCGTGTTGAGCGCGTGCCAGTATTTGACGCGCGCCGACTGCCCGGAGCATTACGACTGCATCCAAGGCAACGCCCCGGAGACGACACTGATTCGAGGCGGGAGCGTCATCGTGGATCCGCTGGGCCAGGTTTTGGCCGGTCCCGTCTACGATCGCGAAGCGATATTGACGGCCGAACTCGATCTGGACGACATCGTTCGCGGCCGGTTCGATCTCGATGCGACCGGGCACTATTCGCGGCCGGACGTGTTCGCATTGAGCGTGGATACGCGGGGGCGTCGTGCCGTTTCGTTCCAAGGCGAGCCGAGCGAACGCAATGCGCAAGAGCAAAAACAACCGCAAGAACGCGCACAAGCGCCGGCCGATCCCGAGGCGCAGGCAGCCGGCCGATGAACCTTCCCTTGTCCGACATTCACGCCGCCGCCGATTTCTTGCGCGGCACGCTCGGCTCGTCGCCGCTTATCGAAGTGAGCCGCTGGCGCACCGCCTCGGACGCGTCGATCGTCGTCAAAGCCGAATGCTTGCTGCCGACGGGTTCGTTCAAGATCCGCGGCGCGACTTGGCGCATCGCGACGCTGACGCCCGACGAACGCGCCCGAGGCGTGATCGCTTACTCGACAGGTAACCATGCGCAAGCGGTCGCCAAAGCGGCGGCCGATGCCGGACTGGGCGCGACGATCGTGATGTCGCCGGACGTGCCGCTCGCCAAAATCGAGGCGACCGAGCGCTGGGGGGCTCGCGTCGTTATAGCCGAACCGTCGTCGCATGCGCGGCGCGCGCTCGCTGAAAGCTTGGCGCATACGCACGGCTATACGCTTATCGCGCCCTACGACGATCGCCAAGTGATGGCCGGGCAGGCATCGATCGGCGTCGAATTGTTGCAGCAATGCAGCACGAATTTGCCCGCGGCCGTGTTCGTGCCGATCGGCGGTGGCGGGCTCATCGCGGGCGTGGCGGCAGCCATCAAGCAGCTTGCACCGCAAGTGGCCATCGTCGGTGTAGAGCCTTCGCTCGAAGACGACGCACGCCGATCGTTCCGAGCGGGGCGGCTCATTTCGACGGAAGCGCCGAGCGCGAGTATTGCCGATGCAATCAAAGTGCAATGTCTCGGCAATCTGACGTTCCCGCTGATTCGACGCTACGTCGACGACATCGTGACCGTCGACGAAGCGCAGATCGCGGCAGCGAGCTTGCGCTATTTCGACGAGGCGAAGCTCGTCGTGGAGCCGGGCGGGGCGGTGGCGCTTGCGGCGGCATTCGAAAGCCGGCTCGCCGTGCCGCGAGGTGGGCGCGTCGCCGTTCTCGCTTGCGGAGGCAACATCGTTATGGAGCGGCTGGCGAGCCTAAAAGCGCTCGCCGGCTTGAGCGGCTAGGCGTTTAAATCAGCTCGAGCTTCGATGTGAGGTAGGTGAGTTCGGTACGATTCGCTACGTTGAAGCGCTTGCGCAACTTACGCAAGTGATAGTCCACATTGTGGGCACTCGTATCCAAACGGCGCCCGATTTCTTTGTCCGATGCGCCTTCGGCGATCCCGAGCAACAATTCGCGCTCGAACGCCGTCAGTCCGTCGGACGTGCGGTCGCGGGCGGCGGCGGTCAGTTGCTGCGAGGCGATCGTATGGACCGACATGCCGATCGAAAGCGCCTGCTCGAGCGTCGTGGAGGTGATCCAATCGCGCGTGCGACGCTGGCCCGTGAAGCTCATGAACGCATGCATACGCGTGCCCGGTATCGACATCGCGAACATGAGTCCGCTTCGCATGCCGTCGTCGCGCATCATTTTGATGAAGCCGTCGAGCCCTTCTTGCGCCGTATCGTCGTGCAGCAAGCTCGGCGATTGCGCGTGCAGATGCTGCAAATCCCATACGAGCGGCAGCCGGCCCTGACGTGCCGCGAGCGTGCGCGGATCGACGTCGTGATAGCGTTCGCGTACGTAATCTCCGCGATAAGTCCCGGGAATGAACGCCTCGTGCAAAAACAGGCGTTCGACGCGGTCGCGAGCGAATTCGAGCGCGAAATAAGCGAACGTGGAAAAGCCGATCAGATGCAAGAAGCCGTTGACCATACGGCTGCGCTCGCAAGCGCTTTGCGCCGCGGCTAGCGCCTGCGCGATGCCGAGGCGCGGGCTATGACGTTGCGTCAGGCTCAATTGCCGCGGATCGTTGCACCAGACGACCTCGATCGTCCGGCCGCGAGCGGATGCAGCCGGTTCGGCGCCACACGAATGCGAAAGCGGCGCAAGTGCCGAATCGTCCTTGCGCAAGGCGGGGTAGTGCATCGATAAGCCTCCGATCGAGGATTTACGTTACGTCACATGCCCCTTAGTTTGATTCGCCTATGTTCGAGCGCGTAACATCGCGTAATAATAAACGCAAAAAAACGATACCGGTGGGAGAGGTCATTCGCTGATGACAACCGATGACGGATTTCCGGCGCTCGTATGGTTTTCGCAAGCCGATGCACTTGCTTACTTTGCCCAGCTCGATGCGACGCTGGATGCGGGAAGGCAAGAATGCGAACTGCGCGAATGCCGCGAGCGCTTGCAGCAAGCCGGCTTTTCGACATTCTCTTACATGGCCTTGGAATCCATTGGGAGGCGCATCTTGCGTGCCTACGCGATGCGTGAAATGGGAAACGTCGGGTTTACGACAATCTATTTGAAGAGCCGGCTGTATGAAACGGACCCGCGACTCGCGGTATTGCGCGAAAGCGGTCTTCCCGTAACTTGGAATGTGGATCAATTGGAGGCGCGGTCGAATGTCGGCGACCCGCGCGTGAGGAGCCTGATTTCGGCATTGCGCGCACATGGAATGCACACCGGGCTCATCTTGGGCTTGCCGGCGCCGCGCGCCGACTTGCGTATCGCGCTGACCTTGAGTTCGCAAGCGTGCGATACGGATTGGATCGACGATCGCGTGATGGGCAGCGTGCTCGCGTCGTGCATGACGATCGGCCGCTTGATGCAGCCGTACGTCGAGGAGTGCGCCCGCGCCGCGCGCGTCGTCACGCTGACCGACGAGCAGGCGGCGGTGCTGGATCGGCTCGTGCGCGGGCTTTCCGATCATGAGATCGCCGTCGATGTGATGGCTTCGCTGCATCGCGTCACGCAACACGTGAAGACGTTGCAAAGAATGTTCAACGTCGAAAACCGGGCCCAGCTCGCGTATCTGGCCGCGCGCTGGGGATGGAGCCGGTCGAGCGGCTAATTCGTCTCCCTGCACGTGGCCGGCGCGGCCAATACGCGTCCTGCGATATAGGCGAGCTGCACGCGGTTGGTCGCGTGATAGAGCTTCTTGAGCTGGCGCAGGTAGTAATCGACGTTGTGATGCGACGTGCCGAGTCGCTCCGCGATGTCTTTGTCGTTCATCCCGAGCGTGACGAGTTCGAGGATCGAGCGTTGGATATCGCTCAGCTCCGCGGTGTGAGCCGGACGATGCATCTGCGGCGCGCGCATCGAGAGGAATTCGTGCAGGCCCACGGCGAGCGCATAGGCATGGCCGATCGCCATGTCCGGAAGCCGCGCCTTGGACGCGTGCGAATTAGCGAAGATGACGACGCTCGCGTCGAGTGCATTGGGCGTGTTCAGGCCGAAGGACACGCCCGAGAGCATGCCGGCGTCGCGCGCCGCGGCCGCGAAGCGCTCCGCGCGCGCTGCTGTCGTTGCGCTGGGCGCTCCCGTCGTACTTGCGGCCCCTGCGGCGTTCGTGCCCGCGAGCGAGGTCGTCGATGCGATCGACGACAAATCCCACAACATCGGCCACTCGTGCCGGCACGAGTAGGCTAGGCGCGCGTCGATTTCGTAGAAGCGCTCGCGCAAATAGCGTTGCGCCCAGCCGGTCGGCGAGAACGCATTGAAGTAAGCGATTCGATTGACGGTGTCGCCGATGCGCGAGACGCGCAGGTAGCAAAGCGAATCGAAGCCGGCCGCGCGCAGCGCCGGACGCAGAAGCGCATGCCGTGCCTCGGCCGTGCCGACTTTCGCCAAGTCGTGCGCGATTCCGGCAAGACGCTGCCCGTCGGGGGCGTCTTCCTCGATCGGCGCATCGGCCACGCTATCGAGGTCCGCGTCGCCATAAACCAAGAAGTTCGAAACATCGTTGTCTGCATCGATGGTGCCGTACTGACTCATCTCTCGTGCTCCATGAAATGCGCGCGGACCCAAGGCCGCGAGAGGCAACAGTATCCAGCGTCAGCGCGTCATGAGCGATCGTTGAACCAGTAGTTCTACTGGGGTTTTGCATAGACGCATTACGTGGAACTACGAAAGTGAGGTATGCCTGAAAACGGCGCTGTCGAACGAGGGATGAAATCGGTAAGACGTACGACTGGCGCGGGTTTCGACCGGTAAGATGCACCGAAAATCGTCGCTGTCGGAAGGGGATATTTTGCGTGCGACTACGCGGTTTCGCAGTGGCGAGAACGAACGAGACCGTGGCCGTCGGCGCCGGATAGCAAGGCGTTTTTTGGGGCGACGAGGGACGCGTTCATCACGGGAGGATCGTGACGCTACGCGGGTGTGGCTGGACACCGCCGGCGCAGTCGGACAGCACGACGATGCCCAGCGCGCAGCGCGAGCGGCGGCTGACCGAGGCGGGCACCGAAGCCGAGCTCGTGCTGCCTCGCGCCGGCATCGGGCCGGGGGGCGAGGCGCCCACCGAGGCAAGCGGAATCGGCATGACGGCGTGATGGCCGTCGTCGAGTGCGTGGGAGACGACGCGTTCGACGTAGCCGGCCGAGAATCCCGTCGAGAAATTGCCGCTGTAGTAGCACGACAGCGCCTTGCGCAGTGCATATTGCGTATCGGCTTCGACGTGCTGCGCCCGTGCGAAACACTCGGAGAGGATCGAGCCCGCGACGCGCAAGTTCGCGCAAGGGTCGAAGATCGAGGTCATGGTCTCGCCGAAGCGCGCGAGGTTGTAGCGGTTGACCTGTCCGAGCCCCATGCTGAAGTTGTAGCCGAGTCGCGTCAGGTTCTGGACGGTGGCGATGGCTTCGTCGAGCGAGGTGGGCTGACGTACGAGATGCGCGCCTACCACGCCGATCGCGTAGGGGTTGTAACCCGATTCCACGCTGACGAGCGCCGCGAGCGTATGGGCTTCGACGGTCGGGGCGCAGCGCATCGCGAGCGCCATGAAATCGTCGGCGCGCGCGCCGCCCGACGCTATGCACGTCAAGAATGCGAGAAGGGCGGTGACGAGCGCGCGGCGCATGGCGATGCCGATCCGCTAGCGGTACGACAGCACGAGGCCGTGCACGAGCACCGACCAGCCGTCGAGCATCACGAACAGCAGTAGCTTGAACGGGATCGAGATCGTCGTCGGCGAAATCATCTGCATGCCCAGCGCGAGCAAGACGTTCGCGACGATGAGGTCGGTCACGACGAACACGACATAGATCACGAAGCCGATTTGAAAGGCCCGGGTGAGTTCGGAGAGCATGAAGCTCGGCACCAGTACCATCAAGTCGTCGGACTGGAGCGCTTGCACGCGTTCGGCCGGCCAGATGGCCGTGGCCGAGCGCATGAAGAAGTTGCGTTCGCCCGGCGCCGTATGCTGAGAGAGAAATTTTTTGACCGGCGGGGCAATCGACTGCCCGATGGCCATGACATCGTCGATGCTCATCGACCCGTCGATCGTTACATGATTGGATTGCATGGTGTCGACGATCGAGCTGCCGACCGGCGCCATGATGTAGATCGTCAAAATCAGCGCGATGCCGTTCAAGACGATGTTCGGCGGCACCTGCTGAACGCCCAGCGCGGTACGCAACAGTCCCAGCACGACGACGAGCTTGGTGTAGCTCGTGACCATCAGCGCGGCAAAGGGAATCGTGCCGAGCGCGACGATCAAGAACAGCATCGTGACGGGACTCGGCATGTTACTCATCGCCGCTCTCCGAAAAACGCGAAACGCGCACGCCGAGCTTGTTGCCGACGGCAACCAGATGCCCTTGTCCGAGCAGCGCCCCGTTTGCGCGGATATGAACGGTGCTTTGATTGAGGGGCTGATCGAGTTCGATCACGTAGCCGCTTTTGAGCGCTTTCAACTGCGCGAGCGGCATCGATCGCTCATCGAGTTCGAACGTGACGCGCACTTCCAGCGCGTCGAGTTGAGTCAGCGTGGGTTCGCCCGCGGTCCCGGCGGACGATGCGGGCGTGCGTGTCTCGAGCGTGCCCGACGGACCGGCGGCCGGCGCATCGGGCCGGGTGGATGGCGTCACGGGATTCTCCTCGATATGGTCGATGACGATGCGCGAGCCGACGGCTTTCGCGAGCACGGTCACGTGCCCGTCGCTCGTGGTTGCGACGCAGCGCAGCGCGCTTCCGAACGATTGCCAGCGCTCGATGCCGATGATGTCGCCGCGTGCGATCGAGTGCAGTTCGGCCACGCTGAGCATCGTCGAGCCCAAGACGAAACGCAGCGCGATCGGCAACGCGTCGAAGTCGGTATCGCGTAGCGTGGCCGGGGGCGGCTCCGCCGGGCACGCCAGGCCCAGAAAGCGTTCCTCGGCAAAGCGCAACGCACCGTGGCAATACCATTCGCTGCCTGGCCGCGTGACCCTGAAACGCAGGGCATCTTGCTCGCGTGCAAGGTCGTCTTTGAGCGCCGCGCCGGCTGTCGCAACGCCGAGTTCGATGCGTTGCCGGGTGCGCGTCTCCAATGCCTCGATGAGCGGTGCAAGGGCATCGGCGAGCAGCGCGCAGCGGATCTCGGCCGGCACGGCATCGCTCGCCGCATCCCCGATCAATGCGTGTTCGCCGATCGAGTCGAGCACGAACCGGCCTTCGGCGGGGCCGAAGCGAAACGTATAGACGTGTCCGGGCGCTTTCGGTTGCGCGTCCGCTTGCCAGCGCAACTCGTAGTGGCCGTGTGCGGTCGCGAACGCGAGCGGCGTCGGCCAGGCATAGGCGCGGTTCAACGCCTGCGCGGCCAGCGCGCTGATGCGCGGTAGGCCGGACGCGTTGCCGAGCGGTTGCGCAGCGCTTGGCGGCGGCGGTGACGCGGCCGTAGGCGCAGCCGCAGCCGAAAGCGGCGCGCTCGCCTTGGGCGGCGCACTTGCCAAAGTAGCGGACATGTTGGTCAGACGACGTAAAGCCGTCCCGCCAAGTACGCAAGCTGCACACGGTTCAAGACCCCGTACTTCTTGCGGATTTGGCGCATGTGATAGTCGACGTTGCTGCGCGACATGTTCAGCTGCTGGGCAATCTCGCGATCGCTCAGGCCGCTGGCCGTGAAGTTCAGGATGCGGCGCTGTAGATCGGATAGCGTGGGCGTTTGCACCATCGAGGCCATTTGCTCGGCGAGGAACGCATGCACGCCGAGACCGAGCGCATACGCCTGTCCCACGACGCGATCGTTGATCCATCCGCTCGTGGGATTGGCCGAGCTGAAGATCATCACGCTATGCTCGAGGCTACCCGGATCGACGAGCCCGAACGCGATGCCGCTGCGCGTGCCGCACGCTTGTGCATCTTCGAGGAAGCGCTGCATACGCTCGTTCGATTGCCCCGCGATCGTGGGTTCCGCGGCGAGCGATTCTTGATCCCAGACGAGCGGCCAGTCGTGGCGGCAGGCAAATGCCATACGCGGGTCGACGTCGAAATAGCGCGCGTCGACATAGCGCTGCGCCCAGCCGGGCGGAGAGCACAGATCGAAATAGCGCGCCCGATTGACCATTTCTCCAAGCCGCGTCAGGCGGCAATAACAGAACCAATCGAAGCCGATGGTCCGCAGCGCGATGCGCAGAAGCTGCTTGCGTTCGTGCGGCGAATGCGCCGCGGCGAGGTCGGCGGCGATTTCGGACACGCGGTCGCTGCCGTTCGTCTCGCCGTGACGTGTCGCGTGTTTGCTGACTACGAGCTGGCAATCGGCCAGTTCGATGAAGTCGATCGCGTGCCGCGGATCGCGTTCGCTACTTCCTTTCGACAGGCGCTTGCGCGCCTCGGGGTTTGCCATGCAGTCCTCCATGTCGTAAGCGGCGCATTGCGTATTCGAACGCCGCTTCATGGCTTTCGACTATATCCGCGCGTGTGGGCCGCTTGGAACTGCACTGTTCAGTAGTGTTTCGAACTTGCGTAGTGGTCGACGCGCGATTTACTACGAATCTGACGATTGAGACGCCTTTGCCTCGCTCTTACACTTTTCGTCGCGGATTCCCATTTCCGCGTGGCGATCTATCGAAGAGGGATTTCATGTCCGTGGCGGCGCTCAGGAAGCAGATGAAAGGCTGGTTGCCGGGTCAAAGCGGCGCCGACGACACACGTCGCCCGGTGCGCCCCTACGATCTTGCGTTGGCCGGCTTCATGGCGATCGTCGTTTCCCTATTCGTCTTGCCGCTGCCGACAGCGGTGATGGACGCGCTCATCTCGCTCAATCTAGCCATTAGCGTCGTGTTGCTGACGGTATCGACCTACCTCCCGTCGGCGCTGAGCTTTTCGTCGTTTCCGGCGATGCTGCTGTTTACGACGCTTTTGCGTTTGTCGTTGAACATCGCATCGTGCAAGCTGATCTTGCTTCACGCCAATGCGGGACACATCATCGATGCGTTCGGGCGGCTCGTCGTCGGCAACAACTTCGTAGTGGGCGGCGTCGTGTTCCTCGTCATCGCGATCGTGCAATTCATCGTGATCGCGAAAGGCTCCGAGCGTGTCGCCGAAGTCGGGGCGCGCTTCTCGCTCGATGCGATGCCCGGCAAGCAAATGAGTATCGATGCCGATCTGCGCGCGGGCATCATCAGCTCGGAAGAAGCGAAGCATCGCCGCGAGCGGCTCGAGCAGGAGTCGCAGTTGCACGGCGCCATGGACGGCGCGATGAAGTTCGTCAAAGGCGATGCGATCGCGGGCACGGTCATCGCGTTCGTCAATATTCTCGCGGGTATCGCCGTCGGCACGATCATGAAGGACATGAGCGTATCGGACGCGCTGCACCGCTACGCCATTCTGACCGTCGGCGACGGGATGTCGGCGCAGATTCCGTCCCTGCTCGTGTCGATCGCGGCCGGTGTCGTGACGACGCGGGTTGCGACGCGCGATGCCAACGACAGCCAGCTCGGCGAGCAAATCGGCAAGCAAATCACGGCTCATCCGCGTGCGCTTTTGATCGCATCCGCGGTGCTGCTCGCGTTTGCCTTCGTGCCCGGATTTCCGGTGTGGTCGTTCGCCGCGCTCGCGCTTGTAACCGGTGGCGGGGGCGCGCTGCTGCTTCGCCGGCGCAAAACGATGCCGCCGCTGAAACTTATCACGCTGGCCGAGCCGCTCGTGCCCGGAGAGAGCGAGTCGCAGGTGGGGCCGCATACGTCGGGCGTGACGTCGCCCGTTGCGGTGACGCTTGCAAGAACGATCGCGCCGCACCTCAACCTCGTGCGCTTGCAAGAAGCGTTGGCGGCGGCCAAGTCGAACGTCGAAGCCGATATCGGCCCGATCTTTCCGCGCGTCCACGTGGCGTTCGAGACGGCGTTGCCCGATGGCACTTACCAAGTGTTCGTGCAGGACGTGCTCGCATCGGAAGGTCAGTTGCGGCTCGATCGGCTGCTGTGGGACGGCGTCACGCCGTTGGCCGACAGCGTCGAGCGCACGCCGGGCGAGCCGTTCGGACCGTTTGCGCAGCCGATCTGGCTGCCGCTCGACGCCACGCCGGCACAATTGCCCGAGAAGCCCGCGGCGCCTACGGGCGTGATATCGATGCTGTCCGGCGAGACACGCGCGCCGGACCCGTTGGTAGGTCTGCGCACGGAGCAAGTGCTCGCACGGCACGTGGAAAGCGAGGTGCGCAAGCACGCGGCCGCGCTGATCGGGATTCAGGAGGCGCAGCATCTGATCCGGCTCGTGCGGCGCGACTATGCCGAGCTCGTGGCCGAGTTGATGCGTCTCGTGCCGCTACAGCGCATTACGGAAGTATTGCGGCGCTTGCTGCTCGAAGACATCCCCATCCGTAACTTGCGCATCATTTTCGAAAGCATGATCACGTGGGCGCCGCGCGAGCCCGACGACACGATCGCGCTCGTCGAACTCGTGCGCGTGGATTTGCGCCGCATGATCACCGACCGGCACGTGGGCAACGCCCGCAAGCTCGACGTCATTTTGTTCGAACCCGTATTGCAGGAGCGCTTCGAGCAGGCGGTATTGCGCACGAAGCAAGGCAACGTGCTGGGCCTGGCCCGCGAAGTGAAGGACGACGTCTGTCTGCAAGTGCGCAAGCTCTTCGATACGCACCACCAAAGCGCGGGCAGCGCGGGGATGCCGCGCAAACGCGCGACCTCCGTGCGCACGGCCGTCGTCGTCTCGCTGAACGTGCGCCGCTACGTGCGCACGACATTGGCCGCGGTGCTCCCGGATTTGCCGGTGCTGTCGTATCAGGAACTCGAGGAAGACGTGGAATTGCGCACCATCGGTTGGGTGTCCAATCCCGCGATCGCTTAGCGAGGCGCTTCGGCGCATCAACGGTCAAACGATTGCGAATCTACGAGAGCAAGGACGACTCGATGACGACGGAAACGATTCTCGACATTACGCGACAGGCGCTTTTGCTGGTGTTGATGTTGTCTTTGCCGGTGGTACTCGTCGCGGCGGGCGTCGCGCTGTTAGTCGCGCTCGCGCAAGCCGTGACGCAATTGCAGGATCAAACGATCGGCCTTGCCGCGCGCATGATCGCGGTGATGGTGGCGATCATCGTGACGGGCGGCTGGATTGGGCGCTCGGTTCTGTTGTTCGGTCAGCAGTCTTTTGCGAGGTTGTTTTGAGCACCCAGATGCTTTCTCCTCGGGCGCGCCGCGCCTTTGCCAACCATTCAAGCGGCATCTTCGTGTTGTCTCGGTTCGCGCTCGGCGCGCTCGCGCTCTCGCTCGCCGGTATGCTCGGTGCACCGAGCGTGGCGCACGCGGCCGAGCTGCAATGGCGCGATCGTCCCTATACGATCGTCGCCGACGGCAAGAAAGTCAGCGACTTCATCCGCGAGCTCGCCTCCGCGCAGGGCATCACTGCCGTCATCGATTCGAAGGTGGACGGCACGATCAGCGGCCATTTCTCGGGTTCTCCGCTGGCGACGCTACGCAGTGTCTGCGCGACCTACGGCCTGACGTACTACTTCGACGGGTCGCTGCTGTATATCGACCGCGCCGAGGATGGGCAGACGCAAGTCTTCCCGATTCCGAAGGGCAGCGCGGGGGAGCTGTCGCGCACGCTCGAGGCGATGCGGATTCCCGACAAGCGGTTCCCGCTCATCATCAGCGATCGCGAGAACACGATCTACGTCTCGGGGCCGCAGCGCTACGTCGAGCTCGTGCGCCAAGCGATTTCGACGATCACCGATCCGAGCCGCGGGCTCGATCGCGCGGAGATTCGCGCGTTTCCGCTGCGCTATGCATACGCGACCGATTTCCAAATCAATCGCGCGGGCAAGGAAGTCGAGATTCCCGGCGTGGCGACGACGCTCGGCCGCCTGTTCGGCAAGAACGACAGCAATATCGGCTCGCCCGGCTACGGCGCGCGGCTAGGCGGCGCCTCGCGACAGGTGAAGCTGTCCTCGGGCGACATGGTCAACGTGCCCAGACTGACGCTCGGCGCGGCGAACGCGACCACGACGGAAGCACCGAACGGGGGCGCGGCCGAGCCGGCGCTGTCGACGGGGCAGCCCATCGCGCTGCCGCAGATCGTGGCCGATGCGGGGACGAACTCGGTGATCGTGCGCGACGTGCCCGAGCATATGCCGCAATACGCGCAGTTGATCTCGGCGCTCGATGCGCGGCCGCGCTTGATCGAAGTGGGGCTGACGATCATCGACATCGACGAAAGCGCGCTCGATTCGTTCGGCGTCGATTGGCGGTTGCATACGCCTCATGGCGACTTCCAATTCGGCGACGGCAGCAACCCGCCGCTCACGTTCAACGCCGGCAACTCGGAGGCGGGCCAAACGGGTGCCTCGACGCCGATCGGCATGGCGCTGACGGCGTCGATCGGCGGCGCGATGCGCGACTACCTGCTCTCGCGCATCAACTTGCTGCAACAGACGGGTAAGGCGCAGACGTTGTCCAAGCCGATGATTCTGACGCTGGACAATAACGAAGCGATTCTTGAAAACCTGACCGAATTCTACGTGCAGGTTGCGGGTTATCAAGACTCTTCGCTGTATGGCATCACGACGGGCACGAGCGTGAAGGTGACGCCGCGCATCGTCGAGGACGGCGGCAAGCCGGGCGTGATGATGTCGATCGACATCGACGACGGTCAATTGAACAGCGCGCTGACGGTGACGCAAGTGCCGGCCGTGATTCAACGCAATATCGTGACGAAGGCGATGATCGACGAGGGTAGGAGCTTGCTCATCGCGGGGTTCAACAACGACACGTTCACGACGAGCAAGACGGGCATTCCGTGGATCTCGGATATCCCTTGGATTGGCAACCTGTTCAAGTACACGAAGAAGAACGGCGAGCGCAGCGATCGGTTTTATCTGTTGACGCCGCGCGTGGTGCAGACGGCGAGCGCGTTCGAGCCGAGCGCGTCGCCGATGGGCGTCGAGCCGCCGCTGCCGGGGCAGCCGTTCAATTCAGGCGAACCCACGCCAGGCAAGACGCCCGCGCCGCTCGTCGTTCCGCCGAGCGCGGTGCCGGGTATGCCGGCGCCGGCGCCGGGTACGGGACCGTCTGCGCCGGCACCGGCGCCGACCCCGGCTCCGGGCGCTCAAGCGCAGCCCGCTTTGCGCGGCGACGCGGGTAAGCCGGGACCGAAATCGAGCGTGGGGGCATCGACGCAGATCGTGTCGTCGATCGCACCGGCGCCCGTGCTGGAGCATTGAATGACCGACGACGCGACGTCCGTGGCCAGATCGAGCGCGATGCCTTCGACGAAAGCGCCCTGGAGCCTGTCGTTTTTGAGCGGGCCGCTCTCGGGGCGCACGCTCGCGCTGAAGGTAGGCGAGAACTGGGTGGGCTCGGGAGCGCAATGCGACGTGATCGTGCCCGATCGCGAATTAGCGCCGCGGCAGTTGCGTTTGTCGGTCGGGCACATCGCGGTATCGGTGCAAAACGTCGGCGAGGGCGAGGTGACGTTGAACGGCGTCGCGCTCGATACGACGCGCCGCGCGTTACGGCATGGCGACGTCGTCGAGATCGGCGCGCTGAAACTTGGCATCGTCCCAGCGGCGGAGCCGCGCCCGATTGCGGCCGCCGAGGCGAGTCAGCCGGCGGGTTCGCGGCTGGGCCGTTGGGCCGCGGCGCCGTGGGCGGCATGGATGGCGAGCCGGCGCTTCGTGCTCGGGTTGTGTGTGTTGTGGGGCGTTTTGGCGTTGGCGGGTGGCGCCTATCTGGCGATCGGCGCGACCGATCCGTTCTGGTTTCAAGCCAGCGCGACGGAGCGGATGCAGCAGGTTCAGCAGGCGCTGCACGACTACCCCGAGGTGAGCGTGAAGCCGACGAATACGGGCTTTCTCGTCTCCGGCTACGTCAATGCGCTATCGGATCGCGATCGAGTTCAGCGCATCGCCCAAACGTTTCCGCAAACGACGGTGGGCGACGTCTACGTGATCGACGAGTTGCTGGGATCGGCGCGGCTCTATTTCAGCGATACGCCGCTTACGGTGACCTACGGCGGGCACGGCACGTTGATCGTGGGCGGCACGGCGAATCGGGCGATGCAACAACGCGTTGCCAATTTCACGAAGGATGCGCGCCCGGCATTGCAGGTCATCGACCGTGTGGCGTATGCGGGCGCACCCGAGGTTGCCCAGAAGAAAGCGCCCCCGATGGCGGGCAGCGTGCCGGATATCGTCGGCGTCTACGACGACGGTCTCGGGACGCGGTTCATCGAGACGTCGGATGGGGCCCGCTATTTCGAAGGGTCTCGGCTACCCGGCGGGCTCGAGGTGAGGCAGATCGAAACGGATCGCGTGATCTTCGCGCGTGGGGAGGATCGGTTTTTCATGGATGTGGGCTCGGCGGCCGTGCACGACTTCGTGCCGCCGCCGGGCTAGTTTTCGCGGATGCGGTGTCGATGCGCATGACCGCCGCAAAGCGTGGACGGGTTCACGCGAGGCGAAGCGCCTCGCATGAGCAGGCAAGCGCGGCAACGCGCGACTAGGTTGGACCCCCGGCTGCCGGGGCAATCACTTTCACTGCAAAGGAGAGTAGCAATGACCGTGTCATCGACGAACATGAACTCGGGCGACATCCAAGCCCAGATGAACGATATGCAGAAGCAGGAAATGAATTTCCAATTGTGGTCGATGCAGTTGAGCAACACGCAGGACATGTGCAAGACCGTGATGTCGGCGCGTCAAGGCGAGAGCAGCACGGTGGATACGGCGTGCCAGAACATGCAGCGCGGCGCGCACGTTTCTTGATGTAAGTCTTAGGCATTAGAGGTCCGGGCGCCGCGCGAGCGGCGCCCGCTAGAGGTCTCATCCGGCGCTTGTCGCCGATCAATCGTAAGGTGAGGTTCACATGACCGTTCCAGCTGCCGCGGCGGTTCAGTTAACGGATGCGAAAGGTCCGAGCGGCGTGGGCGTGAGCGCGGCTCAGGCTATGCCGGCCGCACCCGCCGGCCAAGCGGATCCTGCGCAAGCAAGCGCGTTCGATGCGCACATGGGCGCGCAGGCCGAGCAGACCGCACCCGCGGGCACGATTCGAATGCATAGCGCGCACGAGACGCACAGCCTCGACGCCGTCGTGACGCATATGCGCAACGAAACCGCTGCGCTCGATGCGCGTTATCAAGCCGCGATGTCGCAAATGGAGCATCCGGCCACGCTGATCGATGCCGGCGATCCGATGATGACGATGGTGCGTCTGACCGATTTCACGCTGAGCACGTCGGTGACGATGCAGCAGTATCAGTTCAGCATGGCCATGGCCGATGCATCCAACGGCGTCACCCATTCGCTGCTGAAGAACAACGCCGAATGAACGACGCGCCATAGCCGGTTACCGCACGACGCGCGTGTTCAAGCGCGCGCGGTGCGCATTTGGGAAAGCCTATGAAAACGCTGCTGCGCGCATGCGTTGCGCTCGCGTGCGCCCTGTTGCTGGCGGCATGTCAGCAAGAACTGTATATGGATTTGACCGAGACATCGGCCAATGAAATGATCCAGGCGCTCGCGAACGCCGGCATCAGCGCGTCGAAATCGCAAGTGCCCGACCACGGTTGGGAGTTGACGGTCGACGGTTCGTCCGTGCCGGCCGCATTGAATGCGCTGAAGGCGGTCGGATTGCCACGCCAGCCGACCGAAAATCTCGGCGAACTCTTTCGCAAGCAAGGGCTCGTTTCGACGCCGGCCGAGGAGCGCATCCGCTACGTCTACGGCGCCGAGCAAGAGCTCGATCGAACGCTGCTCGACGTGAACGGCGTGATCGTCGCGCACGTGCACGTCGTGATCCCCGAGAACGATCCGCTCTCGGACAAGCTCAAGCCGTCGTCGGCCTCGGTCTACATCAAGTACCGGCCCGGTATCGACTTGAAGATGATGGCGCCGATGGTCAAAGATCTCGTCGCGCATAGCATCGAAGGATTGTCATACGACAACGTCTCGTTGTTCTTGCAGGCTGCGCCGCCAAAAGAAAGCGAGCAGCCCGAGGGCATGCAAGGCGGCATGCTCGCGCGTGCGCTGTCGTTCGGCGCGCTTGCGTTGGTGCTGTCGACGTTCGTCGTGCTCGTGGTGCTGCTTCTGCGGCGCGGTCAGTTCAAGCTGATGGCGCGAGGCTCCGGGGCGGGGGCGGATTCGGCCAATATGCCGCACGAGCGAACGCATGCGGGTTGACGATGACGCAAGCGGGCTGGACGATCACGCGCACGAGCTCTGGCGCGCGCCGGTCAATCGAGGCCGCTTCGCGCAACTCGTCGCCGAGTTCAACCTGCATCCCGAGCGCTACGTCGATCCCAGTTGGCCGCTCGGCATTTGGCCGGCGCCGTACAACGAGATTGCACGCTTCGGCGAGCGCGGCCGGCGTGTCCTTGCGAAGGCGCTGTTGGAGAACGTCGGCTTGCACGAGGATGCGTCGGGCAACGTCCCCGCCGATTACGCGTTCGATTCGCGCGAGAAGCGGCTCGCGCTCTTGCCACGCGAGGCTTTCGAACAACTGGCTCGCTTGTGCGGTCTGTGCCTGCACAAGTCCTGGCTTGCGAGCGGCGAGCTCACGCGCGGCGTGGAAAAAGCGCTCGTGCTCGGGTTCGGTCCGGAGACGATTGCGTTCGTGCGAGGTCAGACGCCGTCGTTCGATGCCGTCAGCGAAACGCTCGAGCCGATGCGGCGTTATCCGAAGCTCGTCGTGCAAAAGATCGGCGCGCGCGGCGCGCGCTTGCTGCTCGATTTCATCGCGCCGGCCGGGGCGCCCATATTCGCGCGTACGCGTCTGAAACTGCCGCGTATCGCCGACGTGCAGCCGGCTTACCAACTGGGCGACGCGCAACGCGCGGAGTTCGCCGAGCTGCTGTTTCTTTGCCTCATTCCCGAGAGATTGCGAGCATGGGACTGGCTTTTCTGATCACGAGCGAAAACTTGCAGATGCTGTCGGAGCGCCGCGTGCTCAAGGAGCACGAGTATTCGGCGTTGCTCGATGCCAATTCGGTCGTGCTGACCGCGAAGAAGGAGGCCGAACGCATCATTGCCGATGCCGAGCGGCGCAAGGAGGAAATGCTGCGCCAGGGTTACGACGAAGGCTTTGCGCGCGGCGAGCGAGAGGGTGCCGAGCGCGCCTACGGCGCCGCGCTCGATACGGCGCACGCGCTGGCGCTCTCGCGCGGGAAGATGGCCGACATGGTGGTGCGCGGACTGCGCGAGCTCGTCGGCGAATTCGAACGCGAGCGCATTTTCGCGCTTGCGTTAAAGCGTATCGATGCGTTCGTGCGCGACGAAGCATTCCTCGTCGTGCGCGTGGCACCCGCGTCGGTGGAGGTGATGAAGCAGGCCGTCGCGCATCGTCGCGCGGCGCTCGAGGACGAAGCCCACGCGGCCGATGCGGCGGTGCGCGCCCAAGCCGTGCGCGTGGTGGCGGACGCCTCGCTGGGTAACGACGACTGCGTGGTGGAAACGCCCGCGGGGAGCATCGATGCGCGATTGTCGACGCAAATCGATGCGATCCGCTCGGCCATCGAAGCGAGGAGGGGCCTATGAGCGAATCGGATTGGAGCTGGCGCGATGCGCTATTCGCCGAGTTGCACGGCGATGCGGATGACGACGGATTCGCCAAGGCGCTCGAAAACGTGAACCCGTTGCGGATGCGCGGCCGTGTCACGCAGACGGCGGGACTGCTCATTCATGCCTCGGGCATCCACGCTCGCCTGGGGGAAGTGTGCGAGCTGCATACGCCGGGGCTCGAGCCGATGTTCGCCGAAGTCGTCGGGTTCTCGCGGCAAACGGCGGTGCTTACGCCGCTCGGCAGCCTCGCCGGTTTGTCGAGTGCGACCGAGGTATTGCCTACGGGGCACGCGCATACGTTCGAAGTCGGCGACGGGCTGCTTGGGCGCGTTTTGAACGGCTTGGGCGAACCGCTCGACGGGCGCGGGCCGATTGCAAAGGGCACGCGCGTGAGCGCATTCGCCGAGCCGGTCGGCGCGCTCGAACGCACGCTGATCGACGAGTCGCTGCCGACGGGCGTGCGCGCGATCGACGCTTTTCTGACGACGGGGATCGGCCAGCGCGTCGGTATCTTCGCGCCGGCCGGCGTCGGCAAGAGCACGTTGCTCGGCATGATCGCGCGCGGTGCCGGTTGCGACGTCGCGGTCGTCGGCCTCATCGGCGAGCGCGGACGCGAAGTGCGCGAGTTCATCGAGCACAACTTGTCGCCCGAGGCGCTTGCGCGCACGGTCCTCGTCGTCTCGACCTCCGACCGGCCCGCGATGGAGCGCGTCAAGTCGGCTTATGTGGCGACGGCGGTGGCCGAATATTTCCGTGACAAAGGGCAACGCGTTTTGCTGCTCGTCGATTCGCTGACGCGTTTCGCGCGTGCGCAGCGCGAGGTGGGCCTCGCCTCGGGCGAGCCGCCGACGCGCCGCAGCTTTCCGCCCTCGACGTTCTCGGTGTTGCCGCAGTTGCTCGAGCGTGCCGGGCAGGGGGCGCGCGGTTCGATCACGGCGTTTTACACGGTGCTGGTCGAAGGCGACGACGAAAGCGATCCCATTGCCGAGGAAGTGCGCTCGATTCTCGACGGCCACATCATCTTGTCGCGCAAGCTCGCGCAGGCCGGCCATCATCCGGCTATCGACGTGCTCGCCAGCGCCTCGCGCGTGATGACGCGCGTTGCCGACGAAGCCCATGTGCGGCGCGCAGCGTGGGCGCGCGAGCTACTGGCGAAATACCAAGAGATCGAGCTGCTGGTGCAGATCGGCGAATACCGCGCGGGCAGCGATGCGTTGGCCGATGCGGCGTTGGCCGCGCGCGGCGCGCTGCGCGAATTCGCCTGCCAATCGCCCGCGTGGTTGGAAGATTACGAGCAGACGCTCGCCAAGCTCGTCGCCCTCGAGGAACAGTATGGATAAGCTCATCGCGAAGCTCACGCGTGTTCGGGAAATGCGGCGCGATGTCGTGCTCGCGCAGGTGCGTCGTCAAGAGGCGGTGGTGGAGACCGCGCGCGACGCGCTGCGGCGAGCCGAGGCTGAGGTCGTGCGGCTCGTCGCGGCGAAGGTGGCGGCGGGGCGCTCGCTGGCGTCGCAGATGCTGGCCGGGCCGCATTCGGCGCGCGAACTGGTGGGTGCCGGGATCGATTGGCAACTGTTCGACGATCGTATCGAAGCCGCGCGCGAAAAGACGCTGCCGGAGCAGGCGCGCCTGCGTGAGGAGACCGAGAAACTGGAAGCGTTGCGCGATACGCTGCGGCGGGCCGATGCCAAGCGCGATCAGGCCGAACGCACGGGCGAGCGGCTCGAGCGCATGGCGGCGCAGCGTGCCGAAGCGGCCGACGAGGCTCGCGCCGAGGAAGCGGCGCTACGTACGGCGATCGCGCCGCTCGGCCGCTACGAGGCATGACGGTGGTCTCGAGCGAAGCTTTCGATGCCGCCGTTCAGGCGGTGCGCCCGGCGGTGATCGTGCTGCCGCGTGTGCTGCCGATCATGATGATCGTTCCCGCGTTCAGTTCCACCGTGCTGACCGGGCTCGTTCGCAACGGTTTCATGGCCGTCATCATCTTGTTCCTGGGCCCCGCGATGGACATGAGTTCGCTCCAAGGTCTGGCGCCGCTCATGTGGGCGGGACTCGTGGCCAAGGAGGCGTTGATCGGCATTTTGCTAGGCTACACGTTCGGCGCCGTGATGTGGGCGATCGCGGCGGCCGGTTCGATGATCGACTTCCAGACGGGGGCGAGCAACCAGTCGTTTTTCGATCCGATCGCGCAATATGAGACCGGCCCGTGCGCGGGCTTTCTGAACATGCTCGCCATCACGCTGTTCGTGACGAGCGGCGGCCTCAATCTATTGCTATCGGCGCTGTTCGCTTCGTATCGGCTGTGGCCGATCGCATCGTTCGCGCCGAAATTCGGGAGCGCGCTGCTGCCGTTCATCGCGCGCGGCGCGGCAAGCGTCATGCTCTGGACGGTCAAGCTGGCCGCGCCCGTCGTCATGGTGCTCGTGCTGGTCGAACTCGGGTTTGGGCTCGTGAGCCGTGCGATGCCGCAACTGAACGTTTTCTTGATGTCGCAGGCAGTGAAGAGCGCGGTAGCCGTGTTGATGATGGCGCTGTTCTTGCCGTTCGTGTATTCGGCGTTGCATGCGTACTTGGGTCCCGACAACTCGTTGCTCGAGTTGCTGAAATCGATGCTATAGAGGCCGCTTGCCGAGATGAGCGAAAAGGATCAAGCCCCAACCGAGAAGCGCCTGCGCGATGCGCGCAAGAAGGGCGAAGTCGTCTTCAGCACCGAAGTGAGCGCCGCGCTCGTCTTTCTCGTCGTACTGGCGGCGCTCGGCTCGCAAGGCCCGCGCGTGATCGACACGCTGCGCGCGCTATTCGACTCGGCCTTCGCCGCTTTGTCTTCGCGCGATCCGGGAAGCTCGATCTCGACCGTGCTGATACTTGCGATTCATGGATGGCTCGTGCTCGGCTTGGGCATCGTAGCGCTGGCCGGGGTAGCGGCCGCGGCGGTCTCGCTCGCGCAAGCCGGCGGCGTCGTTGCGTTCACGCGGATCGCACCGAGTTTCACGCGGCTCAATCCGGCCACGGGTTTGCAGCGCATGTTCTCGTTGAGAAGCGTCGTCGTGCTGCTCAAGACCGGCCTAAAAACCTTCATCTTGTGCGTGACGCTGTGGGTGTTGCTGCGCGGCTCGCTCGACGCGCCGTTGCAGGCCGGCTACCTGCGGCCCGATTCGATTTTGGCGGTGACGGGCAAGTTGTCGCTGACGCTGGCGGGATGGGCCGCGCTGATTTTCGTCGCGTTTGCGGCGCTCGATTACGCCTATCAGCAGTATGAGTTCATCAAACGGCACCGGATGTCGATGGAGGAAGTGCGCCGCGAATTCCGGGAGATGGAGGGCGATCCGCACTTGAATTCGCGTCGCCGTCATATGGCGCACGAGATGGTCTTCAACTCGTTGCAAGATCGCGTGAAGATGGCGTCGGCGGTGGTGCACTCGGCCAATGCGGCGGTCGCGCTGTGCTATGCGGGCAAAGGCAAGCTGCCGTGGGTTGCCGCGCGCGGCGAGGGAGAGACGGCGCGGCGCATTCTCGAGTGGGCCGGCGAGTTTCTCGTGCCGACCGCGGCGAACGGAGCGCTTGCCGATGCGCTCTATGAAAGCGCGCGCGAATATCAGTACATCGACAGCGCGCTCTACCGTCGCGTGGCCGAGCTGTTGCGCTGGGCCGACGGCGACGAGGAGACGCCCGCATGATGCGGCCGGAGCCGGCGCCGGGCGGTGCCCGCGGCCGTATCCGTGCGCATGCCTCAGACCGCTTGCAACTTGCCGGCGAGATAGGCGAGCTGACTGCGGTTGCGGGCGCCGAACTTCTCACGCAACTGACGCAAGTGATAGTCGACGTTGTGCACGGTGGTGTTCAACCGCGCGGCGATCGCCTTGTCCGACATGCCGACGACGACGGCGCCCAAGATGCGCTGTTGCAGTTGCGACAGGCTGCTTGCGGCGTCTTGCCGGCAAATAGCCTGAACGTAGGCGGCGCACCGTTGATGGAGCGAGAGGCCGAGCCCGAGCGCTTGGGCGATGACGCTATCGGTGATCCATTCACAGTGCTCGGGCGGGCCGGCAAAGAGAATGAGCGCGCGCAGGGGCGTGCGAGCGATCGGCAAACTGAATGCCAGCCCGCTCGCGAGCCCGTTTTCGCGCATGCCGTCGAAAAAGCTCCGCAGCGGCGGATCGATGCCGTCCTTGCGCGAGGCGTTGACGAGCGAGCGCATGTCCCACACGTGCGGCCGGCTCGATTCGAACGCGCGCCGCATGTGCGGATCGCGCAATAGATAGCCGCCTCCGAGCGATTGCGGCAGCAGATCGCTCGCCAAGTAATCGCGCAGCAAGTAGGCGTACTCGGGCTGCTTGTGCGCATCGAGCTTCAGCGCGGCATAGCCCAGGCCCGAAAAGCCGATGATGTTGAGAATGCCGCGAATCATGCGGATGCGCTCGTCGGGCGTACGCGCCGCGCCGAGTTCGGCGGCGAGGAAAGTCGCGTCGCCGGTCTCTTCGGCGCGCACGAGCGGGGCCACGTCCATTTCGTCGATATAGCGAATCTCGCATTGCGTCCGCGGCTTCGGGCGCGGCGCCGGTTGGGAGGCCGGTGTCGCGGTCGATGCCGCTTCGCGTTGCAGATCTTCGCGTTCCTCGACTATGTCGAGAGTTGACATGGGGATTCCTATCTATCGTTGTTTTTTGGAATGTGTTCACGGCGCCATGCTGCTTGCGAGAGGCGCGAACGGATACGGCACGCCGCAGGTTGCTCCCGCCGGGAGGTATCACCGTATCTTCCGACGATTGTATTGACGGCACTCAAGGAGCGCCGCTTGGCATTTCGTAGTGAGGGGTGGGGGCCAAGTAGGCGAAATGCATGCTTTTACGAAATGTCGTGGCGTGCAAGGTACCGAGCGAGCGCGCGTAAGGGATAAAAAGTTCCAGTTCCGAGGGGCACGATTGCGTGTAAGATGCTGTATGGATATACAGGTTTTGTGGTTATCGATGCTTGCCGCCTCCGTTCGTGCCGAAGATCTCCACCCGTCGCTGTGGCGGGCCTCGCAGCTTGCGCATGGCCGCACGCGCGTGGTGGAAACAGGGTATCCGGCGTTGTCGGCCGAGTTGCCCGGCGGCGGCTGGCCGCTCGGTGCGCTGGTCGATTTGCTCGTCCAGCAGCCGGGGATCGGCGAGATGCGGCTGCTGCAACCGGCGCTCAGCGCTTTAGGCGATCGGCCCGTGGCGCTGCTACAGCCGCCCCAGGTGCCCAACGGCTTAGGGCTCGGCTACATCGGGGTGCCGCTTGAACGCCTGCTTCATATCAAGGCGCCCAAGACGGCCGATGCGCTGTGGTCGGCCGAGCAGATTCTGCGCTCGGGAAGCTGCGGCGCATTGATTTTTTGGGCGTCGTCGGCCCAGTCGGCGTCGCTGCGGCGGCTGCATTTGGCGGCGCAGTCCGCTGAAACGCTGTTCGTGATGGTGCGGCCTTTAACGGTGGCACAAGAGGCATCGCCGGCTTTACTGCGGATGGCGCTGCGGCCATCGGCTAAAGGGTTGATGGTCGATATCGTGAAGCGACGAGGGCCCCTGCGCGTGGAGCCGTTGTCGATTTCCTTGCAACCCACACCTGTTTTGCTGTCTCGCCATGCGCGTCTATCTCGCCGTCCATTTGCCGAAACTGCCGCTCGAAGTCTTCCGGCCCAAGTGGTTGCCTGAGCCGCAGGCCGGTAGAGTCGCGCTCGAAAAGGATAAGGTGGTCATTGCCGATGCGGCGGCACGCGCGGCCGGGATTCGGCTCGGCATGAAGCGCGGCGGCGTGCTCACGTTGTCGGCCGATGTGCTGATGTTCGAACGCGATGCGGCGCGCGAGGCTCAGGCGGCGCGTGAAGTGGGCGTGGCGCTGATGCGGTTTTCCCCCGATGTGACGCTTGCCGAGGAAGCGACGGTCATCGTCGAAATCGGTGCGAGCTTGAGATTGTTCGGTGGCGTGCGGGCGCTGTGTCGGCAGGCGCGTGCCATTCTCGACGCGTTCGGTTTTACGGCCCGCATCGGCATCGCCCCGACGGGGCAAGGCGCCTGGCTGCTCGCGCGCCATGGCAATCGGCGTGTGCTGCGGCTCGCTTCACTCGAGCGCGTCTTGTCGCCGCTGCCGATGGAGGCGGTACCCGAGGTGCGCGCGTATGCCGATTGGTTCGCCGGGCTCGGCTGCGCGACGATCGCCGACGTTCGCCGTTTGCCGCGCGCGGGATTGCAGCGCCGCTGCGGCGAGCACATGCTCGATTCGCTCGATCGCGCGTTCGGCACGGCGCCTGAATTGTTCGATTGGCTCGTGCTGGCGCCTACGTTTTCCGCGCGCCTCGAGTTGCCGGACCGTATCGAACATGCGGACGGCGCGCTGCACGCCGCGCACCGCTTGATCGTGCAATTGTGCGGCTGGCTTTGCGCCAAGCAATTGGCGGTGACGGCCATTGCGCTCTCGCTCGAGCACGAGCGGGGCAGGCAAGCCATGGCGCCCACTTCCCTGGAAATCGCGCTCGGCGAGCCCGCGTGGCAGGAGGCGCATCTGCTGCGGTTGCTCAAGGAGCGGCTGCATCGGATCGAATTGGCGGCGCCGATGATCGCGGTGCGGCTCGACGCCTCGAAGGTGGAGGAGGCGGCCCCGCCGGCCGAGCAGCTTTTCCCGGAGCCGGGTGGCTCGGCACAAAGCCATGCGCGCCTACTCGAATTGCTGGTGGCCCGGCTCGGCGAGGACAATGTTTTGCGTGCCGCCCCCACCGCCGATTACCGGCCCGAGGTTGCCAATCGATGGGTGCCGCTCAGCGAGCTTCATGCGAAGACGAAGGGCACGCTTCCCGAAGGACTGCCGCGGCCGACCTGGATGCTTGCCACGCCGGTGCGCTTACTCACGCGAGCGCACCGCCCGTTTTATGGATCGCCGCTGCGCGTCGTATCGCCGGCCGAGCGTATCGAGGCGGGGTGGTTCGACGGCGAGCTCGTCACGCGCGATTACTTCGTCGCCGAGGCCGACGACAAAAGCTATTACTGGATTTACCGCGAACGCGTGAGTAGCCGCGATGCGGACGAAGGACCTCGCTGGTTCCTTCATGGCTTATTCGGATGATGCGATGGTTCCCGGTCTCAATGGGCTGCCGGCGTACGCCGAGCTTTTCTGCCTCTCCAATTTCACGTTCCTGCGCGGCGCATCGCACGCGCAAGAACTCGTCGCGCGTGCGGCGCAACTCGGCTATGCGGGTATCGCGATCACCGACGAATGCTCGCTCGCAGGCGTCGTACGCGCGCATGACGCGGCTAAGGAAGCCGGGTTGCCGTTTGTCGTCGGCTCGTATTTCCGCTTATGCCATGCCGATGGCTCGCCCTCGTTCGGGCTCATCTTGCTTGCGCAAAACAGGGAGGGGTACGGCAATTTGTCGGAGCTCATCACGCTTGCGCGTACGCGCTCGCCGAAGGGGGAATATCGGCTGACGCCGTACGATCTTTCGCGGCCCGAGCCCGAGTATGCGCATTTGCGCGGGATGCCCGATTGCCTGGCGATTCTCGTGCCCGATTTCCCGGCGAAAGAAGAGGCGCTTGCCGCTCAGCTCGAATGGCTCGACGCGACGTTCCCCGGCCGAGCTTGGGCGGGGCTCGTGCTGCACCAGCGGGCGATGGACGATATCCATCGCGGCGCGATCGAGTATGTCGCGCGCGGGCAGGGCTTGCCGGTCGTCGCACTGGGCCATGTCGTCATGCACCTCCGTTCGCGCAAGCCGTTGCAAGATACGATGACGGCCATCCGTGTCGGCAAGAGCGTGCACGAATGCGGCTACGAGCTGGCGCCCAATGCCGAACAGCACTTGCGCTCGCGTTTGCGTCTCGTCAATCTTTATCCCGACGAAACGCTGCGCGAGACGATCAACATCTTGTCGCGCTGCACCTTCTCGCTCGACGAGCTGCGTTACGAGTATCCCGACGAACTCGTACCCGAGGGCTTCACCCCGACCGCTTATCTGCGGCAAGAAACTTACGCGGGCGCGCGGCGGCGTTTCCCCGCCGGCATTCCCCATCCGGTGCAGCAGCAGATCGAATACGAACTCACGCTGATTGCCGAGCTGCGCTACGAGCCGTATTTCCTGACGGTCTACGATATCGTCCGCTTCGCGCGCAGCCAAAACATCCTGTGCCAAGGGCGTGGGTCGGCTGCCAATTCGGCCGTTTGCTATTGCCTGGGGATTACCGAGGTGGATCCTGCGCGCGGCAACATGCTGTTCGAGCGCTTCATCAGCCGCGAGCGGGGCGAGCCGCCCGATATCGACGTCGATTTCGAGCACCAGCGGCGCGAGCTCGTCGTGCAATACATCTACCGCAAATACGGCCGCCATCGCGCGGCGATCGCGGCGGCCGTCTCCACTTACCGTCCACGCGGGGCGCTGCGCGAAACGGGCAAGGCGCTCGGCGTCGATCCGCAGATCGTCGATGCCGTCGCCAAGTCGCATCATTGGTTCGACACGAGCCACGATTTGCTCGCGCGCTTCGAAGAGTCCGGGCTCGATCCCAACCAGCCGTTGATTCAAGCTTGGGCGCGACTGGCGGCGCAATTGCTCAATTTTCCGCGTCACCTATCGCAGCATTCGGGCGGCTTCGTCATCAGCCGCGGCAAGCTGACGCGGCTCGTGCCGGTGGAGAACGCGGCGATGCCCGACCGCTCCGTGATTCAATGGGATAAAGACGATCTAGAGTCGTTAGGATTGCTAAAGATAGACGTGTTGGCGCTCGGAATGTTGTCGGCGATACGGCGTGCGCTCGAGCTCGTGTCCGAGCGGCGCGGCGAGCGCTTCGAGATGCAGGACATCCCGCCCGAGGAAGAGGAGACCTACGCGATGATTTCGCGTGCGGACACGGTGGGCGTCTTCCAGATCGAGTCGCGTGCGCAAATGAGCATGCTGCCGCGGTTGCGGCCGAAAACTTTCTACGATCTCGTCATCGAAGTGGCGATCGTTCGGCCCGGTCCGATTCAAGGCGGCGCCGTTCATCCGTATTTGCGCCGGCGCCAGGGTTTCGAACCCGTGACTTTCCCGAGCAAGGCGTTGGAGGCCGCATTAGGGCGTACGCTCGGTGTGCCGATTTTTCAGGAGCAGGTGATGCAGGTCGCGATTCTCGCGGCGGGCTTCAGTGCGGGCGAAGCCGATCAACTGCGCCGGGCGATGGCGGCATGGAAGCGCAAGGGCGGCTTGCAGCGGTACTACGACCGCATCGTGAACGGGATGCTCGAGCGCGGGTACGAGCGCAGCTTTGCCGATGCCATTTTCGAGCAGATCAAAGGCTTCGGCGAATACGGTTTCCCCGAGAGTCATGCAGCGAGCTTTGCGTTGCTCGTCTACGCGAGCAGTTGGCTCAAATGTCATGAACCCGAGGCGTTTCTTGCGGCAATGCTCAATAGTCAGCCGATGGGTTTTTATTCGCCGTCTCAACTCGTGCAGGACGCGCGCCGGCATGGCGTGAAGGTGCTGCCCGCCGACGTGACCGTCAGCGGATGGGATGCCGTGCTCGAACCGCTCGAAGGGGCGGCCCGCCCGGCGGTGCGACTTGGCTTATCGCTTTTGCGCGGGATGAAAGAGGACGTGGCGGAGCGCATCGAAAACGCGCGTGCCGTCCGCGCGTTTTCGAATGTGCACGATCTCGCGAACCGTGCGCAGCTCGATCGACACGACTTGCACGTGTTGGCCGATGCGAACGCGTTATCCGCGCTTGTCGGCAATCGACGCGAAGCCCTTTGGCATTCGGTGGCGGCCGTGCCCGAGCGCGACATGCTGGCCGCGGCAATTGACGCGGACGATACGCCGTTGCTGGGAGCGCCGACGGAGGGACAAAACATCGTGGCCGATTACCGCTCGTCGGGTTTGACGCTGCGCCGCCATCCGCTTGCGCTGTTGCGCGCGCAACTACTCGAAAAACGGTTGATGCCGGCATCGAAGCTGTACGGCTATCGCGACGGCCAACCGGCGCGGGGCTGCGGCATCGTGACGGTTCGTCAACGGCCGGGCACGGCCAAAGGCGTCATCTTCGTGACGATCGAAGACGAAACGGGCAACGTCAATGTCATCGTTTGGCCGAGCCTGCTCGAAAAACAGCGCAAGGAAGTGCTCGGCGCCTCGTTGCTTGCCGTATACGGCGTATGGCAGTGCCAAGGCGAAGTGCGCCATCTCGTGGCCAAGCGGCTCGTGGATCTATCTCATCTTTTAGGCGGCTTGCAATCGCAAAGCCGCGATTTCTGTTGAGTCGATGCTCGAGCCGGGCCGTCTTCAACGGGCCGGCGTGGGCGACGGCCAGTTGCCGAGTACCTCGGCGATCGCGACGTCGAACGGCGTGCGCCGGCCGATCCCAAGCGCTTCGAGCCGGCTCGAGTCGAGATGGCAGTCGCGGGGACGCGGCGTGGCTTCGGCGCTAGCGGTTTGCGGCTCCAGCCGGGCGTCGATTGCCAGCGCGCGTGCGATGCGCGAGGCGATCTCGAATTTCGTCATGGGCTCGTCGCCGGACCACTGCGCGATACCGCAGACCGCTTGTCCCCTGGCGTGATGTTCGAGCATGCCGCGAATCACGTAGGCGACGTCGGGGGTGTAGGTCGGATAGCGCGTTGCCCAGGCATCCATCGGGGCCGGGCTCGCACCGGGCACTTGCGAGGCGACGATGGCGGGTATGAGGCTCGTCACGGCCGATTCCGACCATTCGAGCACCGGACCATACAGCAGCGGCAAACGCAGCACGCAGCCGAGCGAGGTCGACTCGGCGAGCGCGCGCTCGCCGTCGAGCTTGCTCAAGCCGTAAGCGTTGAGCGGGGCCGGGGAATCGTCGATGCGATAGGGCGGCGCGCTGCCGTCGAATATGTAATCGGTCGAAATCGACAGTACCCATGCGCCGCATTGCCGCGCGGCTGATGCGATGCTGCGCACCGCATCGACGTTCAAGGCGCGTGCGGCCGCCGGATCGCGTTCGCAGACGTCCGGACGACGCTCGGCCGCGGCGATGACGATCGCATCGGGACGCACGCGCTCGACGAACGCCGCGACGGCCGCGCCGTCGCGAATGTCGAGCGCGACGGCATCGCTCCGCACGCGACGATGCGCCGTCGGCACGATACGCCAACCGGCGCACGTGCCGAGTTCTCGAACGAGTGCGCGCCCGAGCAAGCCGGACGCGCCGATGACAGCGACGGTAAACATCGTGCTGCGCCGCCTTAGGCGTCGACGATCGTACGGCTGCCCTTGACTTCGTAGCCTGCCTCGACGATCGCGCTGCCGAGCCGGTCGGCGCTTTCCCGCGATTGCACGCGGACACGCGCTTCGTCGAGATTGACTTCGACGAGCGCAGCCGCATCGACCGCTTTCAGCGCTTTGGTCACTGCGCCAACACAGTGCTGGCAGCTCATACCTTCGACTTGGAATTCGATCATTGCTGGGTTCCTTTTCAAAAAGGTGGGGGAGGCATCCGAATGGACCACGCGATATCCGCCTTGGGGCCGTTTCATTTGAAGCGTATACCTTCCTGTCGTGGGAAGGTATACGCTTTTGATCGTCAACGGGAGATTTGTATGAATATCGGGGAAGCGGCCCGCGAATCGGGCGTGACGGCCAAGATGATTCGCTACTACGAGAGCGTGGAACTGCTGGCGCCCAAGGGGCGTACGGATGCGGGCTATCGCGTATACGGGAAGCAGGAAGTACATACGTTGCGTTTCATTCGACAGGCGCGGCACTTGGGCTTTTCCGTCGATGACATCCGCAAGCTGCTGGCGCTCTGGCAAGACCGCTCGCGGGCAAGTGCGGAAGTAAAGACGATTGCGCTTCAGCATGTGGCCGATCTCGAGCGGCGTATTGCCGAACTGTCGGAAATGCGCGACACACTGACTCATCTGGCCGACCATTGCCACGGCGATGCGCGCCCCGACTGTCCGATTTTAGAAGGGTTGGCGAGCACGGCAGGGGCCGCCGATGTGCCGCACAGCCAATGCGGGCATGGGTGAGCGGGCGGACAGGAGTTTTGCACTCATTTTGTGCATTCTGGGTGCGCTGCGGCGCTTCCGTGCACCATTCCAAAACGGAATGCCCCTCATTCGAGCATTTCACTCGCAATTTTGCCCAAGGTCTCTATAATCCGGGTTAACCCTTTTACGGGAAATCCCTGATGCGCGATCCGCCGGGGACGAGACCCGACCCTTGGAGAACATCATGTTTGCCTACATCCTCGAAAAGCTCAGCAATTGGTTCGAATCCGCCGAACGTAGCCGCCGCGAAGCGTATCTCGCCTCGTCGTCGGACATCGTCGATCTGGAGCGCCGCCTGCGTTCGCTCGAGGCACACGGCTACTCGATCTAAGCCGAGCAAGACCCGGCAGCTCGAGACCGAGCGCCTGCGCGTATCCGCGCCGAAGTAACTGTTGCAAGCCTCGCTGCATTGGCGAGGCTTTTGTTTTTGCGGCTCAGGATTCACCGCGCCGATTCGCCGGGCTGCTTTATGGCCGGTTGCGCTCATGTGCCGGTGGGTGAAAGTGGCGCCCGCGGGCCGAGGCTTACGCTTTACGGCCCAACGCCGCGACTAGCGCTTAGCGCGCCGGCGCGCTAAGGTGTGAGCATTCGCTGCGCGCTACGCGCCGTATCGCCATCTTTCCGGACCGTTGTCATGGGCTTTCTCATCTCGTCTCGCTCGCTGAGCGCGATTCGCGCGGCCGCTTGCTGCGCGCTCGTGACCGTCGCTTCTTACGCCATGGCCGGCGGCAGGCCACCGGTGGAACTCGGGACGCAGACGGGCATCAACGATGGCCAAAGCGGCATCGTGCTCGATACGCGCTCCGGTATCCACGATGGGCAAAGCGGCTTGGTCCTTCAGAACGCGCCGTTTTCGCAAGCGCCCATGGTGCCGGCCAAGCGCCTTCCAACGATCGATCCGGTGGATGCGGGCGCGGAGCAGACCCCCGTCATCGTCGCACCTTATATCGCCTTGCCCGGCGCCAGCGGCGTTGCACCTGCCGGCGCGGCGGGGTATCGGATGATTCCCGGCGCGCGCCAGTAAAGCCCCTGGCTAAGCGATGCGCGATTCGAGCTTGAATTGCGCATTCGCGTCCTGACCCAGCGCGCTAACGAGGTACGGGAGCGTTTCCTTCAGCGCTGCCGCGAGCGTGTAGGGCGGGTTCAGGATGAACATTCCGCTGCCATATAGCCCGAAACCATCGGAAGGCGGCTCGCTCACGGTCAGCGTCGCGTGCAGCCAATTCGTCTGCTGCAACTGCTTCAACTGTTCCGGAAACCGTTGCGATTCGACGCGAGTGACCTGCGGATACCAGACCGCGTACATCCCCGTCGCAAAGCGTTTCAGGCTTTCTTCGAGACAGGTGATCGTCCGCGCGTAATCGCGCTTGTCCTCGAACGACGGATCTACAAGTACGAGCGCGCGGCGCGGCGGCGGGGGGAGCAGCGCCTTGATACCGTCGAAGCCGTCTCCCGCGTAAAGCATTGCCCGGCGCCCCGCATCCCTGAAGTTGTGGCGCAGCACGTCGATCTCGGTACTGTGCAACTCGAACAACCGCATCCGGTCTTGTTCTCGCATAAGCCGCCATGCGAGGTAGGGCGAGCCAGGGTAGTAACGTAGCTGGCCGTCCGGGTTCAGCGCGCCGACTTGCTCCACATACTCGCGCAGCGCGGCGGGCAGATCGGTGCGCTCCCAGAGCTTGGCGATACCGGTCTCGAACTCGGCGGTCTTCGTTGCATAGCCTTCGGTGAGCGAGTACACGCCCGCACCGGCATGCGTATCGATGTACCAATAAGCCTTGTCCTTTTGCCCGAGATAGCGAAGCAACTGTACGACGACAGTGTGCTTGAGGACATCGGCATGATTGCCTGCATGGAAGGCGTGACGGTAGCTGAGCATACGAGCGGGGCGGTCTGGAGCTTGGGAATCGGGTAGCGTCGCGCACCGGCGTTCATGCGCGGGCGTAGCCGTCGAGCGTGCCGGCGCACGAACGCGCGGACGGGGCGCGTATTGTACGGCACCGCGATACGGTACCGCGAATTGCGCCGCACGCGGGCCGGCAATCAATCCGCCGCGTCGCCGATGATCTCCTCGATCGTTTCTTGGATTTCCGGCGTCATGCGCTCTGCGATCTCCGCAGCCTTCATATTTTCGGCGATCTGCTCGACGCGGGAGGCGCCGGTGATGACCGTACTGACGTGCGGATTCGTGAGCACCCACGCGATCGCCAATTGGCCGATGCTACAGCCCAGTTCCCGTGCGACCGTTTCCAATTGCGCGACGCGTTCGTTCTTATCGGTGTCGGTGAGTTGCGTGCGCAACCAATCGTAGCCTTGCAGTTGCGCACGGCTGCCGTCGGGCACGCCGCTCCGATACTTGCCGGTGAGCAGCCCCGATGCAAGCGGGCTCCAAGTCGTCAAGCCGAGCCCGATGTCTTCGTATAGCCGGGCATATTCCTCCTCGACGCGTTTGCGGCAAAGGAGGTTGTACTGCGGCTGTTCCATGACGGGCTTGTGCAGATGATGGCGTTCCGCAATTTCATAGGCCGCGCGAATTTCATCGGCGCTCCATTCCGAGGTGCCCCAATACAGCGCCTTGCCGCGCGTGATCATGTCGCTCATTGCCCATACGGTTTCCTCGATCGGCGTGTTCGGATCGGCGCGATGGCAAAACACGAGGTCGACGTAATCGAGTTGTAGGCGTGCGAGCGAACCATCGATGGCGTTGTGCAAATACTTACGATTGAGCGTGTGGTATTGGTTCGGCGCCTCGCTCAAGCCCCAATAGAACTTCGTGGAGACGACATAGCTCACGCGGGGCCAGGCGAGCTCCTTCAGCGCTTGGCCCATGATCTCTTCGGCCTTGCCGCCCGCGTAGACTTCCGCGTTGTCGAAGAAATTCACGCCCGCATCGCGCGCGGCGGCCAGCGATTCGCGGGCCGCCCGCCGATCCACCTGATTGCCATAGGTCACCCAAGAGCCTAGCGAGAGTTCGCTGATTTGCAGGCCCGAACGGCCCAATCGCCGGTAATTCATGCACGCCTCCTTGGAACTTGATAACGCGGTCAGGGACAACGAAGCTTAATCCGATTCGGGGCAAGTCGCGCTCGCTCCGAACGTTGGGGCACAATAGCGAAACCGGTCGTGGCGCGCCAATTCGGCTGAAAGGTATATGAAGTTCTGCCAGGTTGTCAGGCGCCGCGCGCCATGATGTCATTGTCCACGCACGCTTGAGAGGTGACGAATGTCGTCGTTGAATACGAGTCTGAACGGGAAGGCCGCGGTCGTAACGGGTGCGGCAAGCGGGATCGGCAAGGAAATCGCACGTACGCTGGCCGCGCAAGGCGCGGCCGTCGCGATCGCGGATCTAAATTTGGCGGGGGCTCAGGCCGTCGCGGAGGAAATCCGCGCCCAGGGCGGCAAGGCGCTCGGCATCGCCATGGACGTGACCGATGAAGAGGCCGTCAATCGAGGCATCGATGAAGTCGCGGCGCAGTTTGGCTCGATCGATATCCTCATCTCGAACGCCGGCATCCAAATCGTCAACCCGATCGAAAACTACAGCTTCTCCGATTGGAAGAAGATGCAGGCGATCCACGTCGACGGTGCCTTCCTTACCACGAAGGCGGCGCTCAAGCATATGTACAAGGACGATCGCGGCGGCGTGGTGATCTACATGGGCTCGGTGCACTCCCACGAGGCCTCGCCCTTGAAGTCGGCCTACGTCACGGCCAAACACGCGTTGCTCGGTTTGTCGCGCGTACTCGCGAAGGAAGGCGCCGCCCACAACGTGCGTTCGCATGTCGTCTGTCCGGGCTTCGTGCGCACGCCGCTCGTCGATAAGCAGATTCCCGAGCAGGCGAAGGAACTCGGTATTACCGAGGAAGAAGTGGTCAAGCGCGTGATGCTCGGCCAAACGGTCGACGGGGTGTTTACCACGGTAGAGGACGTGGCCCAGACCGTGCTGTTCCTGTGCACGTTCCCGAGCGCGGCATTGACGGGGCAGTCGTTTCTTGTATCGCACGGCTGGTGCATGATTTAAGGAGGCAAGATGGGGGAGCGCAAGGGGACACGCGTTCGCGCGAGCGCGACGTCGGCGGAGGGCGGCGAGCAACACGCGGCAGGCCGAACGGCGCGAGCGGCGCCATCGATCGCCTTGCCTCCTTATCAAACCGTGGCGCTCGTGCTGCAAGGCGGCGGGGCGCTCGGCGCCTATCAGGCCGGCGTCTACGAAGGGTTGCACGAGGCCGGCATCGTACCGAACTGGATTGCCGGCATTTCGATCGGCGCGCTGAACACGGCCATCATCGCCGGGAATGCGCCCGAGCACCGCGTGGCAAAGCTGAAAGCGTTCTGGGACACCGTTTGTCAGCCCGCATACGGTTTTCCGCTGCCGCCGGCGGTGGAGCATGTGTTCTTCGACTCGCCCGCGCCGGTGCGGACCGCGTTTACGACATTGCAGGCAGTCAGTGCGTTGGTCGACGGTCAACGCGGCTTCTTCGTGCCGCGCGTGCCGCCGCCGTTGCCGTTTACGCCAAGCACGCCGGGCACCGCCAGTTGGTACGACACGACGCCGCTGAAAGCGACGCTCGAACGGTTGTGCGACTTCGATCGAATCAATTCGGGCGAGACGCGCGTGTCGATTGCGGCGGTCAACGTCGGCACCGGCAACTTCGAGTACTTCGACAATCGGCACCGTACGCTGCGAGCCGAGCATTTCATCGCTTCGGGTTCCTTACCGCCCGGGTTCGCGGCCACCGAGATCGACGGCGAGTACTACTGGGACGGAGGGCTTATGTCGAACACGCCGCTGTCCGAGGTGATTCAGGCTACGCCGCGTCGCGATACGCTCGCGTTCCAGGTCGATCTATGGAGCGCTCGCGGCCCCGTGCCGACGAACCTCACGGATGTCCAAGGACGCATGAAAGACGTCCAATATTCGAGCCGCACGCGGATGGTGACCGACGTGATGCAGCACTCGCAGCGCTTCCGCCACGTGCTGCGCGAAGTGCTCGCGCGCGTCGCGCCCGAGCATCGGGACGACCCGTGGTGCAAGCTTGCCGAGGAGCTTTCGTCGTCTCATCGATATAACGTCTGGCAGCTCGTCTACCGCGACAAGGAATTCGACGGCAATTACAAGGACTATCAGTTCGGGCTATCGACGATGTCCGTCCATTGGCAATGCGGGCTGCGCGATATTCGCGACAGTCTGGCGCAGCCGGGTTGGCTCGATATGCCCGACAACGACGCCGGTTTCGTCACGCACGATATCCATCGCGACAAGCGCTAATCTCGACTCGAGCGAGCGAAGCGTCCGGCAACAAAAAAGCGCCTCGCGAAGCCGCGAGGCGCTCGTTTATCTACTGCTCGTATCGTGCGGCCGCGCGCAAGGCACGGCCCGCGCGTACGTTACTTCAGTACGTGTGCAATGGCGTTAGCCACCGTATCGATGTTGCGCGTATTGAGCGCAGCCACGCAAATGCGGCCCGTGCCCACGGCATAGATGCCGAATTCTTCGCGCAGGCGGTCTACCTGGGCCGAGCTCAGGCCCGAATACGAGAACATGCCGCGTTGCGCGTTCACGAAGCTGAAGTCGCGTGCGACGCCGGCATTCTTGAGGCGTTCCACGAGGCCGCCGCGCATCGCGCGGATACGGTCGCGCATTTCGCCGAGTTCTTGTTCCCACATCGCGCGCAATGCCGGCGTGCCGAGCACCGTGGCGACGATCGCGCCGCCGTGCGTCGGCGGGTTCGAATAGTTCGTGCGGATGACGCGCTTCAATTGCGACAGCACGCGTGAAGCTTCGTCCTTGCTGTCGGCAATGATCGAGAGGGCGCCCACGCGCTCGCCGTAAAGCGAGAACGACTTCGAGAACGACGACGAGACGAACACGTTCAGTTCCGCGGCAGCGAACAGACGCACGGCCGCGGCGTCGGCATCGATACCGTCGCCGAAGCCTTGGTAGGCGATATCGAGGAACGGTACGAGATTGCGTGCCTTCACCACTTCGACGATCTGCTGCCACTGCGCTTCGCTGAGGTCGACACCCGTCGGGTTATGGCAGCACGCGTGCAGCACGATGACCGTGCCGGCCGCGTAGCTGCCCAGCGCCGCGAGCATCGCCTCGAAATTCACGCCGTGCGTTTGCGCGTCGTAGTAGGGGTAGGCGACCACTTCGAAGCCGGCGCTTTCGAACAGCGCGCGGTGGTTTTCCCAGCTCGGGTCGCTGATCGCGACCTTGGCGTTCGGGTTCAGGCGCTTCAGGAAATCGGCGCCGATCTTCAGCGCGCCCGTACCGCCGAGCGCTTGCGCCGTCACGACGCGGCCCGCGGCGATCAGCGGCGACGCGTCGCCGAGCAGCAGCTTTTGCACGGATGCGTCATAGGCGGCGAGCCCCTCGATCGGCAGATAGCCGCGCGGCAACGCCTGTTCCACGCGAGCTTGTTCCGCTTCGCGAACGGCGCGCAGCAGCGGAATCTTGCCTTCCTCGTTCGTATAGACGCCGACGCCAAGATTGACCTTGGTCGGGCGCGTATCGGCATTGAAGGCCTCGTTGAGGCCGAGGATCGGGTCGCGGGGCGCGAGTTCGACTGCGGAGAACAGGGACATGGTGTCTTTCGGCGGTAGTGGAAAACTTGAAAGCGAGCAGTGCTGCATGCGCCGGCCGTATCCGCCGATAACGCGGGCGGAGCGAGCCGGCGTTCGACCGGCCGGCTGGCGCGAAAGGTGTAATTGTAGCGAATCCGGCTCGCCTGTTGCCGCGCTTTTGCCGCTCGGCACACGAATCGGTCAGAACGATCGTGCACTTTTTAAGTGGGAGAGCGTTGCCGAGCCGGCTTCTGGCCGCTCGTCGAGGCGGGCATGAGGCTACGATGCGGCGCGCTGCCCGCGTGCTCGCGAAACGCTAGAATGGTTGTTTTGTCGGCGAAGGAAGCGCCATTTCCATGTCCGAAGCTCAGAGCCATGCCGCCGAAGCCCTCGACGAATCGAAATTCGTCGAGTTCGAGGGTTCGCCGTTCCATCTTTATCAGCCTTATCCGCCGGCCGGCGATCAGCCGACCGCGATTACGCAACTGGTCGAAGGCGTCGGGGACGGCTTGTCCTATCAGACGCTGCTCGGCGTGACGGGCTCGGGCAAGACCTTCACGATGGCGAACGTCATCGCGCGGCTCGGCCGCCCGGCCATCGTGTTCGCGCCGAACAAGACGCTCGCGGCGCAGCTCTATTCCGAGTTTCGCGAGTTCTTTCCGCGCAATGCCGTCGAATACTTCGTTTCGTACTACGACTACTATCAGCCGGAAGCGTACGTGCCGCAGCGCGATTTGTTCATCGAGAAGGATTCCTCGATCAACGAACATATCGAACAGATGCGGCTGTCGGCGACGAAAAGCTTGATGGAGCGGCGCGACGTCGTGATCGTGGCCACGGTTTCCGCAATCTACGGTATCGGCAATCCGAGCGAATATCACCAGATGATCTTGACGCTGCGCACCGGCGACAAGATCGGTCAGCGCGATGTCATCGCTCGGTTGATCGCGATGCAATACAACCGCAACGAGGCCGATTTCCAACGCGGCGCGTTTCGCGTGCGCGGCGACACGATCGACGTTTTCCCGGCCGAGCATGCCGAGATGGCGCTGCGCATCGAATTGTTCGACGACGAAGTGGAGTCGTTGCAGCTATTCGATCCGTTGACGGGGCGCGTGCGGCAAAAGATCGTGCGCTTCACCGTGTATCCGTCCTCGCACTATGTGACCCCGCGCGAAACGGTGATGCGCGCCGTGGAGACGATCAAGGACGAATTGCGCGAACGTCTCGAGTTCTATTACGCCGAAGGCAAGCTCGTAGAGGCGCAGCGCTTGGAGCAGCGTACGCGCTTCGATCTCGAGATGTTGCAGGAGCTCGGCTTTTGCAAGGGCATCGAGAATTACACGCGGCACTTTTCTGGCGCGGCGCCCGGCGAGCCGCCGCCGACGCTCGTCGATTACTTGCCGCCCGATGCCTTGATGTTGCTCGACGAATCGCACGTGCTGATCGGCCAATTGAACGCCATGTACAACGGCGATCGTTCGCGCAAGGAAAACCTCGTCCAGTACGGCTTTCGGCTGCCCTCGGCGCTCGATAACCGGCCGCTGAAGTTCCCCGAGTTCGAGCGCAAGATGCGCCAGGCGGTCTTCGTGACGGCCACGCCGGCCGACTACGAAAAGAAGAAGACGGGCCAGGTCGTGGAACAGGTGGTCCGGCCGACGGGGCTCGTCGATCCGGCGATCCAAGTTCGGCCCGCGCGTTCGCAGGTGGACGACGTGCTTAGCGAAATACACGCGCGCGTCGCCGTGAACGAGCGCGTGCTCGTGACCGTGCTGACCAAACGGATGGCGGAGCAACTGACCGAATTCCTTGCCGACCACGGGGTCAAGGTGCGCTATCTGCATAGCGACATCGACACCGTCGAACGCGTGGAAATCATCCGCGACCTCCGGCTCGGCGCCTTCGACGTGCTGGTTGGGATCAACTTGCTGCGCGAGGGGCTGGATATCCCCGAAGTGTCGCTCGTGGCGATTCTCGATGCGGACAAGGAGGGGTTCTTGCGCGCCGAGCGCTCGCTGATCCAGACGATCGGCCGGGCGGCGCGCAACGTGAACGGTACGGCGATTCTGTACGCCGACAACATGACCGATTCGATGCGGCGCGCGATCGACGAAACGGAACGCCGTCGCGCCAAGCAGATCGCCTACAACGAGCGCATGGGTATTACGCCGCGTGGCGTCGTCAAGAAGGTCAAGGACATCATCGACGGCGTCTACAACGCCGACGAGGCGCGTGCGGAGCTCAAGGAGATGCAGCAACGCGCGAAGTTCGAGGATATGTCGGAGAAGGATCTCGCCAAGGAACTCAAGCGGCTCGAGAAGCAGATGATGGAGCACGCCAAAAACCTCGAATTCGAGAAGGCGGCGGCGGCGCGCGACCAGCTCGCGGTATTGCGCGAGCGCGTGTTCGGCGCGAATGTCGGCGATTCCGTCTCCAAACCGGGCTGAAACAAATGTAAGACGCGAAGGACGGGCGACCCTATGCGCCAAAGGGGCGCTTGGTCCGAATGCCGCGTTCGTGTACACTTATGCCTGATTGATAATCGTTCGCATTTGCGTTCGTGTTTTCGACTGATCCAAAGGCAAAATAAGAGGAGTTTTTCGATGCAGCGTTCCACCTGGGTTCTGAGCGGCGTCGCAGCCGTGGCGGCCATGACCGCATTGACGGTATCGGCGGCGGAGTATCCGATCGGCAAGCCTCAGGTGCAAGGCGGCATGGAAATCGGCGCCGTTTATTTGCAGCCGATCACGATGGATCCGGAAGGAATGATGCGTAAGGCGTCGGATTCCGACGTTCACCTCGAAGCTGACATCCACGCCGTCAAGAACAACCCGACGGGCTTCGCCGAAGGCGATTGGATGCCGTATCTGCAAGTCCACTATGAGTTGACGAAGGTCGGCGGCAAACAGACGATCAAGGGCGATCTGATGCCGATGGTGGCGAGCGACGGCCCGCATTACGGCGACAACGTCAAGCTGTTCGGGCCCGGCAAGTACCACCTCACCATCGTGATCGAGCCGCCGATGCAGATGGGCCACATGGCTTTCGGCCGCCATACCGACAAAGAGACGGGGGTCGGCCCGTGGTTCAAGCCCATTACGCTGCAATACGACTTCCCGTTCGCGGGGATCGGCAAGAAGGGCGGCTACTAAGCCGCACGGCTCGGCATAAGGAGAGAGCGGTATGAAAGGGGTTTCGAAGGTCGCGCTGGCTGCATTGCTTGCTGTCTCCGCCGTCGCGGCGCGCGCCGACGACGCGGTGACGGTCAAGCTCGACATGGCCGACGGCACGCTGACGCCCGCGCGCATCGAAGTGCCGGCCGGCAAGCGTATTCGAATCGAGGTGCGCAATAGCGGTAAGGGTGCGGCCGAGTTCGAAAGCGTCGAGCTGCGTAAGGAGAAGGTGCTTGCGCCCGGGGCGTCCTCGGTCGTCGTGATCGCGCCTCAAACGCCGGGCGAATACAAGTTTTTTGACGATTTCCATCAATCGGCGCGAGGCGTCATCGTCGTCAAGTAGTGGCTTTTGCGCCTGGTAGCGGAATGCCGGGCGATCGGAGAGTAAGAGATGGGCCAGGTATTGTTCGTCGTGTGGCGAGAAAGCGTCGAGGCGCTGCTCGTGGTGGGCATTCTCTACGCGTGGCTGAAGAACGGCGACCCCGAGGCTAGGCGCGGCTTGCCGTACCTGTGGGCGGGCGTCGGCGTCGGCATTTTGGCGGCGGTGGTGCTCGGCGCGGCCCTCGTCGGCTTCAGCGAAGTGCTCTCGGGCGACGCGGCGGACTACTTCCAGACGGGCATGGTGCTCGTTGCTTGCTTCTTGATCGTCCAGATGGTCCTATGGATGAAGCGTCATGGGCGTACGCTCAAACGCGACATGGAGCGCACGCTGCAAGAGCGCACGCGCGACGGTAACGGTTGGGGCGTCGCGGTGCTCGTCGCATTGGCGATCGCACGCGAGGGCAGCGAAACCGTCATCTTTCTTTACGGCCTCGGGTTCGGCCAATCGGGCCACGTGAGCCATGGCGACGTTTTCGCCATCGTCCTTGGGCTCGGTCTCGCATTGCTGACGTTCTACATTCTTCAGCTCGGCGGCCGCGTGTTTTCGTGGCGCCATTTCTTCCGTTTCACCGAAGTCATGCTGTTGCTGCTGGGTGCCGGCCTGTTGCAAACGGGTGTCGATAAGCTGATCGATAAGGAAATCCTGCCGCTCGGCATCTCGCAGGTATGGGATACGTCCAAGCTGCTCGACGATTCGAGTACCGTCGGGTCGCTGGTCGCCGCATTGACGGGGTATCGCGCTCATCCGGCGCTGACTAATCTCGTTGCTTACGCACTGTATTGGCTTGTGGTCGGCTGGCTTGCGCGGCGTGCCGGTCGCGCGCCGGCGCAGGCGGCCGGACGGACGGCATGAGTTCGCCCGCGATTCCCGCCGCCGGCCAGGGGCGGCTCGCGCGTGTCGGTGCATGGATGCAACGCAACGGCGCGGCGATTCGCGCGATCCAATGGGCGGTCGTGGCCGTCTATGCCTTCCTGATCATCGTGCCCGCCTGTATCCCGTTGCCGGGTGAGAGTGCGCATCTGTGGAACAATCTGACGCTGGCCGCCCAGTTCGTGTTTTGGGGAATTTGGTGGCCATTCGTGTTGCTTTCGATGGTTCTGCTCGGCCGTGTCTGGTGCGGGGTGCTTTGTCCCGAGGGCGCCTTGGCCGAATTCGCCAGCCGTCACGGAAGAGGGCGTGCGATTCCTCGCTGGATGCGTTGGGGCGGGTGGCCGTTCGTCGCCTTCGGCCTCACGACGATCTACGGCCAAATGGTCAGCGTCTATCAGTACCCGCGCGCAGTGCTGCTCGTGCTGGGCGGGTCGACGTTGGCGGCGATGGTCATCGGCTTTCTGTACGGCCGCGATAAGCGCGTGTGGTGCCGTTACTTGTGCCCCGTCAACGGCGTGTTTTCGCTGTTGTCGCGTCTCGCGCCATTTCACTACAAGGTAGACGAAGCCGCTTGGCGGCGTTCGTATACGGCGGGCGAACGCGGCCACCGTGTGATTCCGATCAACTGTGCGCCGTTGGTGCCGTTGCGAAATATGAAGGGCGCCGCATCGTGCCATATGTGCGGTCGGTGCAGCGGCCATCGGGATGCGATCGCTTTGAGCTGGCGCTCGCCGTCGAAAGAGGTTGTCGAGTTGGGGCGCGACGCGGCGAACGGCTGGGACACCGCTCTGATTCTTTACGGCCTGCTCGGTGTCGCGATCGGCGCGTTCCATTGGACGGCGAGCCCATGGTTCGTCGAGATCAAGCAATACCTGGCCGGTTGGCTCATCGACCACGACTTCACGTGGATGCTCGATACCAATGCGCCGTGGTTTCTCTTTACGCATTACCCCGATCAGAACGACGTCTTCTCTTGGCTCGACGGCACTTTGCTCGTCGGCTACATCTTGGCGACAGCATTGGTATACGGCACAGCGCTTCTGGCGCTCGTGACGGCGGGCACTCGGGTGCTGGGCCGGTTCGACCGGGCGCGCTTGCACCACCTGACTCAGTCGTTGATTCCCGTTGCGGGCGCCGGCGTGTTTCTCGGATTATCGGCGACGACGTTGTCGTTGCTTCGCGCCGAGCACGTGCCGCTGGACTGGGCATCGACTGTTCGTATTGCCGTGTTGGCGATCGCTAATGCGTGGAGTGCTTGGCTCGCTTGGCGTGTCACAGGTCAGTACACGTCGCGCGCGACATTGCGCGTAGGCGCTATGGTATTCATGGCCGCCGCCCTCGTGGTTGCCGATAGCGCCTGGTGGCTCATGTTCTGGGGCTTTGCGCGATAGGGTCAAAAAGCGGACCAAAAGCGGACCAAAGAGCGGGCCAAAGAGCGGGCCAAAAAAGCGGCATGGCTGGCTGCAACGTCGTAAAAGAGGGGGCACGAAGGGGTCTAGACTCACGTGCTCAACGTTGCGCTGGCTACTGCCCAACACCTCTCGAGGAGGTGGTCCCCACAATACACCGGTGCTTACTTCGTCAGGATCAACTTTCCTAGACGGGTGGCGCGCAACTGGTATCGCTCACCGTTGTGAGCGATGAAAACATGACTCTGCCCCTGCAATAAGTGATCGCTCGATAACGTGCGTTCCTTCGTACCGCTGCTTTCTTCTTGCCGCGTACCGACAGGGCGCCTAACTACCGTGGCAGTTGCTCCGTCCTTCGAACGGGAGCGAGTGAGCGTACTCATAGACGTTCTCAACGTTAGCGTGGACTGACGCGTGGGTTCACTCATGCTTGAGGCATTGATTCTTCGATACGATGAAATTAATTATAAATGAGAATCATTATCGATTGTAAAAAACAAATTCATTGAGATAGGGCGTTGATAGGGCGCGACCATCGCTTGATCGACGGTCGGGGGCATGAAGCGGCCCACCGGGCCGCTCTATTCAATGGAGGGGCGTTGGTCGCGAGGGATTTCGTGCGTACTCGCGGATGAGCCGCACGGTGTCGATGTCGGCCTCGCGGTAGGCCGATTTCACGATTTCGCTCGTTTGGCGCGCATCTTCGGTGTCGGGCGTCGGCAGCGTCGTGGCGTATTCGAACCGTAGGAACAATTGCAGTTCGTCGGGTTGCTCGATCGTCATCGTGAGCGAGCCGCCCACATGCGCCTCGGTGGCGAGGATGTCGTAGCGCACGCTTTCGTGCGGGGTCAGCGTCACGCGATCGCGGACGGTTGCGTGGCCGTAGTGCAATTCGCGCTCGAGCGTATCGGTCGTGCGTGACAGGATCGTGCAGCTATCGAGACCCAGTACGAAAAGCTGGGGTTGCTCCGCGCGCAGCACGAGCCCTTCCCACAGTTGGTCGCGCGTGAGCGTTTCCGCGAGCGGGTTCAACGGATCGTTGATCTGGACGAGATGTTCGAAATTCAAGGACGTTCCTTCTGCGTCAAATGCGGCGGTCAAGCGCGATTACACTTCGTCGGGCGTAGCCGGCAAGACGGCCGCGAGCCCTGTATTGATCGCGATGGGTCGCGTCAGTATCTTGTGGACGGGACATGCGTTGGCTATTTGCAGTAGCCGCTCGCGTTGCTCATCGGTCAACTCGCCGTGCAAGACAATCTTGCGGTCGATGGTCGAGCCTTGGTTGCCCGTTTCGATCGAGAGCGAGACTTGCACGTCTTCAAGCGGCCAGCCCTTGCGCTGCGCATACATTTTCAACGTGATCGACGTGCATGCACCTAAACCCGACAGCAAAAGCGATACCGGGGTAGGGGCGCGGTCGCCGCCGCCGAGCGACACGGGTTCGTCGGCGTGCCACAAGTGATGGGCGCCGTCGTCGAACGTGACTTGATAATTGGTTGCGCCGATGCTTGCCGTGACAACGCGTTCGCTCATGCCTGTCCTCCTAGTTGGGAAGCTGGCTAGCGGCGGGTGCCGGATCGGGCGCGCCGCCGGCTTGCGCAGCCGAGCGGCTATTGTGACGCAATTCGGGAGCGTGTGTACGCGTCGCGCGGCGCAAGCCCCCGACTAGCAGACGGGCTCGGCGCCTCAATGCGCGATTTCGCCCATCCGTCCTGCTTGATAGTCGACGATGGCTTGCCGGATCTCGTCTTCCGTATTCATGACGAACGGCCCATGGCGAACGACCGGCTCGTCCAAAGGCACGCCGCCGATGAGCAGCACGTCGAGCGGTTCGTCGCCGGCGGCCAGCGTCACCGCGTCGCCGTCGTCGCCGAAGATCACCATGCGCTGCGCACCGATCTGGCGCCGCTCTTCGCCATAGCGACCGGTTCCGCTCAACGCGTAGGCAAAGACGCGATACGCGCTCGGTACCGGTTGCACGATCGACGCGCCCGGCTCGAGCGTGAAGTGTTGATAGAGAATGGGCGTGCGCGTCTCGATGGCGGCCTTCACGCCGAGGGCTTCGCCGGCGATGACTTTGACTCGGACCTTGCCGTCGCTGCTGGTGGCCATCGGAATGCGTTCGGACGGGATCTCTTGATAGTGCGGCTCGATCATTTTGTCTCGACGCGGCAAGTTCACCCACAGTTGCAACCCGTGAACGCGGCCGCCCGTTTTGGCGAAGGCGGGGTCCGGCATTTCGCTGTGCACGACGCCCGCGCCGGCGGTCATCCATTGCACGTCGCCTGGGCGAAGCACGCCGCTGTGGCCCGCGGAATCCTTGTGCGCGAAGCTTCCTTCGAGCATATAGGTCACGGTTTCGAAGCCGCGATGCGGGTGATCCGGCGCGCCCTTTGCCGCGCCCGGCGCGTAATCGACAGGACCCATCTCATCGAGCAGCAAAAAAGGATCGAAGTCCATTAACATGCGAGTCGGGAATGGCCGATGAACGACGAAGCCGCCGCCTTCTACAGTGCGAACGGCCGCGATGGTATGGCGGATCGTGCGAGACGTGGTCATTGACAGTACCTCTTGAGGGACGCGTTTGCGTCGCATGGGAATGTGAGGCCTATTATATGGACGGGTCCGCGCCGCTTTTAGCCCTGCTCAGAGCAATGGATTGTCCTATCGTTGGAACGATGAAATGCAGCTCGATTCGCAGAATCTCAATGACTTGATGTACTTCGCGCAGGTCGTCGAACATGGCGGTTTTTCGGCGGCGGAGCGCGTGCTCGGCATCTCCAAGTCGCGGCTGTCGCGCCGCGTCGCTGAACTCGAAACCTCGCTCGGGGTGCGGTTGCTGCAACGCTCGACACGCAAGCTCGCGCTGACGGAGGCCGGCGAGCGCTTTTTCCGGCATTGCCAAGTGATGCTCTCCGAAGCGCAAGCTGCGATGAACGCCGTGCAGGAATTGCGCTCGGCGCCGCGCGGCACGGTCCGCGTGAGCGTACCGGTGACTGTCTCGCAGACGATGCTTACGTACATCCTCCCCGAGTTCTTGTTGCGCTACCCGGAGGTGCGTGTCTCGGTCCGTGTGACCAATCGCGTGATCGATCTGTACGAGGATTCGGTCGATGTAGCGCTTCGCGTACGCTCGGAGCCGCCCGACAGCGCAAACATCGTCGTGCGCCCGCTCTGGCGTACGCAGCAGATGCTCGTGGGCGCGCCGAGCCTATTGAGTCAGCATGCCCCGCCCGTGTTGCCGGCCGACCTGACCCGATTCGATACGCTCGATACGCCGAGTGGCGACGGCAGGCATGCGTTTCATTTGACGGCACCGGATGGCCAGCGCTTTGTCCATGAGCACGAGCCGCGTCTCGTGACCGCCGACTTGTCGACGATACGCGAAGCCGTGCTCGACGGCGTCGGTATCGCCGCGTTGCCGGAGATGATGTACGGCGCTGCGTTACGCACGGGGCAACTGTCGCCCGTCATGCCGGGCTGGACGTTGCCGACGCCTCAACTCTTCGCGGTCTTCGTCTCGCGTCAAGGTATGGTGCCGGCGGTGCGAGCATTCGTCGATTTCCTCGTGGAAAAGCTCGACGACGAAAATCATACGATGGTGGAATGCCCGACGCGCGAGCAGGTAAGGGCGGCGCAACTGGCGAATCGGGAAGCCGCCGCCGCGATGGTCGATCCCGTGCGTTGAAGCCTGGCCTCGTTCATGCATCTAGGCGATGCACGATCCGTCGTTGAATCGCTTTTGCCATTTAAGTTGCCAGGCCGATCAGTAGTTTCAATGGCCGGTGTCTTGAAGCACCGAGCGCCGAGATCTATAGTGAAGTGCCTTTCGCGTTGGGGCGTCCAACGTGAAACCAGACGGATGCTCTTATAGCAAGCCGGATAGGGCCGACAGCGTGGTCCGTGCGAGACACGGCGATCGCATGCGGTGCTCGACAGCCAGTCCGATGGCTGGGAGCCCGCCGCCCGAAGGCGCCGCGTGCGCAGCAAAAAAGGCCCTCATCGCCGATGAGGGCCTTTTAGTTTGTGGGCGTAGGAAACGTTATGTCGTTCCTTACTTCGCGAAGATACCGATAGTGCCGATGGGCGCTCAGCGCGCACGCGGCTGCGTCACGAATCCAATTTGCGTAAGCCCGCTTTCCTGCGCCGCCGACATGACGTCGGCCACACGTTCGTAGGGCACCTTACGATCGGCGCGCAAACGCAATTGCGGTTGAGGCGTCGTTTGGGCCGCCCGCTTGAGCGCAGCGCGCAAACCGGCGTCGTCGACGTTCGCCCCATCCCAAACGAGCGTGCCATCTGCACGCAATGCAACTTCGATGTGTGCGGGCTTAACGTCTTGCGCTTGACTGCCCACGTGCGGCAAATCGAGCTTGATTGCGTGTTCGATCGCCGGAATCGCAATCATAAAAACGATTAGGAGTACCAACATCACGTCGATCAACGGCGTCATGTTGATTTCGCCCATGAGCCCTTCATCGGCGTCGTCTTCGAATAGCGGCATCGCCATGATCGGCTCCCGTCAGCTTGTGCGCGTCGCCACGCGCAGTGCGGGGCTCGTTGCCGGTGCCACGCGTGCGCCGGTGACGAAGTAGGCATGAAGGCTATGGGCGAACCGGCGCAGGCTGCCTACGATCGCACGGTTCGAACGGGACAGCGCGTTGTAGCCGAGTACGGCGGGCACGGCGACGACAAGGCCGAAGGCCGTCATGATGAGCGCTTCGCCGATCGGGCCCGCAATGCGGTCGATCGACGCTTGCCCGCTCTCGCCGATCGCGATGAGCGCGTGATAGATACCCCACACCGTGCCGAACAGTCCGACGAACGGAGCAGTCCCGCCGATCGACGCCAATACCGCGAGTCCGCGCTGCATGTGGGCGATACCGTCGTCCATCGAGTCCTTCAGGCACCGCGTGATCCAATCGGAGACGTCGAGCCGATCGTGCAGATGCGGGCGAGTGCGTTGATGGTGTTCCGCGGCTTCTTGACCCGATAACGCGAGCGCGAGAAACGGGTTGCGATCGCGCGCGGGCAACGCGCGCGTCAGCGTATCGACGCCGGCCGCGAAATCGTCGGAATGCCAGAACTCGCGCTCGGCGTTTTTCGTCAGGCGGCCAAGGCGCACGATATTCCATCCCTTCACGACGATGACCGTCCACGACAGCAACGACATCGTCAACAGCGTCAACGCAATCGCGTGTGTGACCAAATCCCCTTGGGCCCAAGCGTGGGCCAGACCGTAGCTTTGCATGTGTGCGTCCTCTTGTTCTTACAAATGGAAGGTCAGTCGTCGTCGAGCCCGAACGTGAACGCCTGCGAGTACGACACGCGGATCGGCGAGCCGTTTTCCAGATACGGCTGGCAGGTGCTGGCGCGCAGCGCTTCGACGGCTGCATCGTCGAGCCGCGTAAAGCCGCTGCTTTTGACGAGCGAGACGGTATCGATCACGCCAGTGGTGCCGATGACGAATCGGACCGTCGCCGTGCCCGTTTCGCCGCGACGCTTCGACAGTTCCGGATAGGCTGGTTTGACGATGCGGCACTCGGCGTGATCGACGTGTTTCGGTGCGGCGACGGCGATCGTTTCGCGTACCGCTGCCGAAGGGGCGGAAGATGCGCTTGCCGCCGCCTTCGTTGTTTGCGACGCAGCGTTCTCGGCACTCGTCGAAGCCGGGCTGGCTTGGGCCGGCGAAGCCGCGGGCGCCACGGGCTGCGGCGACGGAGCCGGCGCCACGACGGGCTCGCGCGTCCGGGGCACGCGCGTTATCGGCTTGTTCTCGCGCGGCCGCTCGGGTTCCTTTTGAACCGGCTTGGCCGGCGCCGCGGGCGGCGATTGCATGGCGACGGCGGGCGGCGCATCGGATGGCTGGCTAAACAGTTGCGCCACGATGGCCGTCGATTCGATCGGCCGTGGCTTTGCTGCGCGGTTCGCGAGGGCGAACGTAGCGATGAGCACCGCGTGGGCGAGTGCAACGCACAAGAATGCGGGGACGATACGCGAACGCGACATGCCGGATAGTGTTGCCGGCCCTACGCCGGCCGCAACGGGAGATGAGGCTTGCATGTTAGCGGGAACTGAAGGCGGCGTTGCCGGCGGGGTGGGCGGTACGATGTCGCATCACGAGCGGCAGATGAACAAGGAAATGCACAAGGTCGCGATAAAGCCGATGAACAAGACCATCTCGAGCTCCTAGAGCAAAACGAGCGGCTGCTGGCTGTAGCGAACTGGCGTGCCGCGGAAAACGGCCGGACGAGGCCGAAGCTTAGGCGGCTTTGCGCTCGTAGAACGTAATGGGCATCGGCTGCGCAGGCGGCAGCGATACCGGTACCGGTCGCTCGACACCGCAATGGCTTTCGCAAATGCCGCACTGGGCCATGACCTCGCGCACGGACTCTTCGCATTTGCCGCAGCACGTGGCCACGCCCAACTCGAATTGCAGCTCCTCGAAACTATCCGCTCCCTCCGCAATGGAGGCTCGAATTTTTCGGTCGGAGACGGACTTGCATACGCAAACGATCATGACTGAAGCCAAACTAGAACGTTAATGCGAACTATTATCATTACGTTTTGCGTCGTTGGCAAGCGCATCGTCCGGTTTTTTGTAACAAGCAACCCTAGGCGATTGCGCCCCGATTCAGGGAGAGGGGAGGCGGCGAGGCAAAGGGCGCCAGCGGGAAAAGCAGGATAGAGCGGGGATGGAGTGCCGATCGCGCGGCAAGCGCGACCATCAAATCAAGCTCAAGCGGAGGCGGACCGCTCGGCCGTATCGCTGGGAGTGGGGATGGAGACCTGCTCGACGGGGACGTCGAGCCCCAGCAGCGTCGACGCGAGCCGGCGCATATGAACGCCTTCGTCGGTCGAGCAAAGCCGCGGCGGCGACGGTTGCGTATCGGCAGGGGCGAGCAAGCCGTTCGTCTCGAGCACGCGTTGGAGTTGCCGAGCGATTGCCACGCTTGTATCGATAAGGGCTAGGCGCCCTTGCGCGATATCGCGAATCGCCGCATCGAGAAAGGGATAGTGCGTGCAGCCCAATACGAGCGTGTCGGCGCCCGCGGCGAGCATCGGCTCGATGTAGTCCGAGAGCAGCGCGCGCACCTCGCGGCTGTCGATCTCGCATCGCTCGACGGCTTCCACGAGCCCATGCCCCGGTTGGCAGATGAAGCGACAATCGGCCGCATAGCGTTCGATCAGCGATCGAAACCGTTCGCTGCGCAGGGTGACCTGCGTGGCGAGCACCCCGGCGACTCTCGATTTCGACTGACTGGCCGCCGGTTTGATGCCGGGCTCAACGCCGATGATCGGGATCGCCAAACGCTCGCGCGCCAAAGCGATCGATTCGGCCGTCGCCGTGTTGCAGGCAACGACGAGCGCTTTCGCGCCTTGCGAGACGAGCCATTCGCCGATAGCGAGCGTGCGTTCCGAAATGAACTCGTTGTCGCGCAGCCCGTACGGCGCGTGCAGCGAATCGGCCACATAGAGCAGCGATTCGTGCGGCAACTGTGCCCGTATGGCCCGCAGCACCGACAGCCCCCCGAGCCCCGAGTCGAAAATGCCGATCGGCGCGGTCCGGCTGCGCGGCGCATCGGGACTCGGCGTCATCGATGAGAGGGCTTCGGCTGGGAGCATATCGGGCAGTGCGGTCATAGCCGGCAAAGAAACACGCGCGCGGTGGGCGAACGCGGAGCGATCAGGATTCGGCGGACGAACCCATCGCCGATTGCTGATAGTTCTGGAGGCCGACCTTGTCGATGAGATCGAGCTGCGTTTCGAGCCAATCGATATGCTCCTCGGTGTCGTCGAGGATCGTTTCGAAGATGCCGCGCGATACGTAATCGCGCACCGATTCGCAGTAGGCAATCGCCTCTTTGCAGGTGGCTTGCGAGCCTTGCTCGAGCTTCAGATCGCACTCGAGGATCTCTTTCGTTTCCTCGCCGATCAAGAGCTTATGCAAGTCTTGCAAGTTGGGCAGACCGTCCAGCATGAAAACGCGTTCGATCAGCATATCGGCGTGCTTCATTTCGCCGATCGACTCGTCGTACTCGTGCTTGCCGAGCTTCTCGAGCCCCCAATGCTTGTACATGCGCGCATGCAGGAAATACTGATTGATCGCCGTGAGCTCGTTCTTGAGCTGCGCGTTCAGATATTCGATGACTTTCTTATCGCCTTGCATAGGGGTTCCTTGTTCTGAGTGCTATCGGGCTCGTGTTGGCAAACGATAAACGTTGAACCGGCAAAAGCCAAGACTTCGCGCGTTGCGTTGGCCGCTTGGCCGATCCGCCATCGAAAAAGCCGGGCACGCGGCCCGGCTTTCGTCGAGATGGCGTGAAGCGCGAACTTACGCGGTAACGACCGGGAGTTTGCCGATCTTCGCTTGCCACTCCTTCGGTCCCGTTTGGTGGACCGACGTGCCGGTCGAATCGACGGCGACCGTCACGGGCATGTCGAAAACGTCGAACTCGTAAATCGCTTCCATGCCCAGATCTTCGAACGCGAGTACCTTCGCGCCGCGAATCGCCTTCGACACGAGGTAAGCGGCACCGCCGACGGCCATCAAGTAGGCCGCCTTGTGCTTCTTGATCGCGTCGATCGCCACGGGGCCGCGCTCGGCCTTGCCGATCATCGAAATGAGACCCGTTTGCGCGAGCATCGTTTCGGTGAATTTATCCATGCGCGTGGCCGTCGTCGGACCGGCCGGGCCAACCACCTCGTCGCGCACCGGATCGACGGGGCCCACGTAGTAGATGACGCGGTTGGTGAAATCGACCGGCAGCTTTTCGCCCTTGGCGAGCATATCGGCGATGCGCTTGTGCGCCGCGTCGCGGCCCGTCAACATCTTGCCGGAGAGCAGCAACGTTTGGCCCGGTTTCCAGCTCGCGACTTCCTCGGGCGTGAGCGTGTTCAGGTCGACGCGCTTGCTCGTTTCCGTATTGGGTTCCCATTGCACCTTCGGCCAGGCGTCGAGCGAGGGCGCTTCGAGGTGCGCGGCGCCCGTGCCGTCCAGCGTGAAGTGCGCATGGCGCGTGGCGGCGCAGTTCGGGATGATCGCGATCGGCTTGGAGGCGGCGTGCGTCGGCGCGGCCATGATCTTGACGTCGAGCACGGTGGCGAGGCCGCCGAGACCTTGCGCGCCGATGCCGAGGGCATTCACTTTCTCGTGCAACTCGATGCGCAGTTCCTCGATCCAGTCGCGCGGGCCGCGCGCGATGATGTCCTGGATGTCGATCGGATCCATCAGCGATTCCTTCGCCATCAGCATCGCCTTTTCGGCCGTGCCGCCGATACCGATGCCGAGCATCCCTGGCGGGCACCAGCCGGCGCCCATCGTCGGCACCGTCTTCAAGATCCAATCGACGATCGAATCGGACGGGTTCAGCATCGCGAACTTCGACTTGTTTTCGGAGCCGCCGCCCTTGGCCGCGACCTGAACGTCGACCTTATCGCCCGGGACGATTTCGTAGTGGATGACGGCGGGCGTATTGTCCTTCGTGTTTTTGCGGGCGCCTTCGGGCGGATTCACGATCGATGCGCGCAATACGTTGTCGGGGTTCAGATAACCGCGACGGACGCCTTCGTTGACCATATCGGTCACGCTCATCGTGGCCGGGCCGCTTTCGCTGCCCCAGCGCACGTCCATACCGATTTTCAGGAAGACCGTGACGATGCCCGTGTCTTGGCAGATCGGACGGCGGCCTTCGGCGCACATGCGGCTGTTCGTCAGGATTTGGGCGATGGCGTCTTTCGCGGCCGGGCTTTGCTCCAGCTCGTACGCTCGGCCGAGGGCCTGGATGTAATCGAGCGGATGGTAGTAGCTGATGTACTGTAGCGCGTCGGCGACGCTCTGGATGAGGTCTTCCTGCTTAATGAGTGTCATGGCTGAGTGCTGTGGGGAGCGGCAAAACGGAAACGGGGGCGCAAAAAAAAGCGCGCGAAAAATCGCGCTATTGTACCGCGCCGGCGTCGGCGGCACGGTAAGGTTGACCGCGCCGTGGGGTCCGCGCGCTCACGGGGCGACGGGTGGCGAGCGCTTGAGGTCGATGCTCGCGATCGCGATGCCCGAGACGACGCAGGCGAGCGCGATGCCGTGGGCGAGCGTCGGGCGCTCGCCGAGAAAGACGATTCCGTAGGCCGCCGCGGCGATCGGCAGAACGGCGCTGAAGACGCCGGCGAGCGAGCCATGCACGTGCCGGATGCCCTTCATCCAAAGCCAGAAGGAGAAGATGCTGGCCGATAGACCATACCAAAGCGTCAACGCCCAAATCCCGGAGGGCACAGCCGCATAGTCGAAACTCGCCAATGCTTTCGCGCCGAGCGGCAGCATCAGCAAAAAACCGAACAAATGCGTATAGGCGCAGATATCGATTGCGGCGAGCGTCTGGGTGAGCCGGCGCGACAAGATCACGTAGAGCGATTCGCAGCAGACCGCGCCGAGCACCATGAGATTGCCGGCGAGCGATCCTGTCGCGCCATGGGCCGCCGAGGCATTGCCGTGGGACAGATTGACGGCGACGATGCCGAGCATGGCGAGCGCGATCGATACGCAGGCACGTGCATTCGGCCGTTCGCGCAGGAAGATCCAGGCGAACAGGGCGACGACGGCCGGTATCGTGCTCGTGATGACGCCGGCGGCCACGGCGCTCGTGCGGGCCACGCCGTTCAGCATGAGCAGCGTAAACCCGAATGTGCCGAAGAGCGCCTGCAAGAACAGATTGAGCCATTCGCCGCCTTTGACGTCGCGCATCTTCGAGGGCCGCAGCAACGGCCACAGCACCGCGAGCGCAATGACGAAGCGCAGCAGCGCGAAGACGAGCACGGGAACGAAAGCGACGATCGACTTACCGATACCGACGTTGCTGCCGACGAGCAGCATCGCGGCGATGAGAAACCAAGCGTATCGATTCAAGCTGTGATCCGAGGGGAGTTCGGCTAGCATTGTAGGGGGGCGTGCATGACCACGTAAACCCGGGGTGCGGTGCCGCGCAGCCCCGCTGGCTAAAGGGGATGTGGTCGCGCGAACGGCCGACGGCCGCGATGTAAGAAGCCGGTAAGTTGTCGTCGCTACTGTGCAGCCACTATCATGCGAGCGCGCTGCGCATGGCGCTTCATTGTTGCGATGCGGCATTCCATTCAGTCTTGCGCGCCGAAAGGCTTACGTGCCCGCCGGCGCCGGATTCGAGTTTCATCTTGTCGATAAGGGAGTAGTCGATGTCTGCGATTGAATCGGTTCTTCGCGAAAACCGCGTATTCTCGCCGTCCGCCGAGGCGACGGCCGGCGCGGCCATTTCGGGAATGGACGCATACCGGGCGCTGATGGCCGAGGCCGAGCGGGATTACGACGGCTTTTGGGCGAAGCTTGCGCGCGAGACGCTCGCTTGGCGCAAGCCGTTTACGAAAGTGCTCGACGAGTCCGACGCGCCGTTTTTCAAGTGGTTCGAAGACGGCGAGCTGAACGCGTCGTATAACTGCCTCGATCGCCATGTCGAAGCCGGTCATGGCGAGCGCACCGCGCTGATTTTCGAAACCGACGACGGCGCCGTCACGAACGTCACGTATCAAGACTTGCTCGAGCGCGTCTGCCGCTTCGCCAACGCGCTCAAGCGGCGCGGCGTGAAGAAGGGCGATCGTGTCGTCATCTATATGCCGATGTCGATCGAGGGCGTCGTCGCGATGCAGGCTTGCGCGCGGATCGGTGCACCGCACTCCGTCGTGTTCGGCGGCTTTTCGTCGAAGTCGCTGAACGAGCGGCTCGTCGACGTCGGCGCCGTCGCGCTGATCACGGCCGACGAGCAAATGCGCGGCGGCAAGGCATTGCCGCTTAAGCGCATCGCCGACGAAGCGTTGGCCATGGGCGGGTGCGAAGCCGTCAAGAGCGTGATCGTCTATCGCCGCACCGGCGGCAACGTCGACTGGGATGCCACGCGCGATCTGTGGATGCACGAGGTCGTTGCCGATGAGGCGGCGAGCTGCGAGCCGGAATGGCTGAGCGCCGAGCATCCGCTCTTCGTGCTTTATACGTCGGGCTCGACGGGTAAGCCGAAGGGCGTGCAGCACAGCACGGGCGGCTATCTGCTGTGGGCCGCGCAGACGATGAAATGGACGTTCGACTGGAAGCCGTCGGACGTCTTCTGGTGTACGGCCGACATCGGCTGGATCACGGGCCACACCTACATCACGTACGGGCCGCTGGCGCTCGGCGCGACGCAGGTCGTGTTCGAGGGCGTGCCCACGTACCCGGACGGCGGCCGCTTCTGGAACATGATCGAGAAGCATAACGTCAGCATCTTCTACACGGCGCCCACGGCCATCCGTTCGCTGATCAAGATCGCCGAAGCCGATGAGAAGATTCACCCGAAGAGTTTCGATCTGTCGAGCCTGCGCATTCTCGGCACGGTCGGCGAGCCGATCAATCCCGAGGCATGGGTGTGGTACCACCAGCATGTCGGCGGTGCGCGCTGCCCCGTGATCGATACGTGGTGGCAGACCGAAACCGGAGGACACATGATCGCGCCGATGCCGGGTGCGACGCCGCTCGTGCCGGGCTCGTGCACGTTGCCGCTGCCGGGCATCATGGCCGCGATCGTCGATGAGACGGGGCAAGACGTGCCGAACGGCCAGGGCGGGATTCTGGTCGTGAAGCGGCCGTGGCCGTCGATGCTGCGTACTGTTTGGGGCGATCCCGAGCGGTTCAAGAAGAGCTACTTCCCGGCCGAGCTGGGCGGTAACCTCTATCTTGCCGGCGACGGCTCCGTGCGCGACAAGGACACCGGTTACTTCACGATCATGGGCCGCATCGACGACGTGCTCAACGTCTCGGGCCACCGGCTCGGGACGATGGAGATCGAATCGGCGCTCGTGGCGAATCCGATCGTCGCCGAGGCGGCTGTCGTCGGCCGGCCCGACGATACGACGGGCGAAGCCGTCGTCGCATTCGTCGTGCTCAAGCGGCCGCGCCCCGAGGGCGAGGAAGCCGTGAAGCTCGCGAACGAGTTGCGCGCGTGGGTGGGCAAGGAGATCGGGCCGATCGCCAAGCCCAAAGACATCCGCTTCGGCGAGAACCTGCCGAAGACCCGCTCGGGCAAGATCATGCGGCGCTTGCTGCGTTCGCTGGCGAAGGGCGAGGAGATTACGCAGGACGTCTCGACGCTCGAGAATCCCGCCATCCTCGATCAGCTTGCGCAGGTGCGTTGATCGCATGATGCAACGCTAGCGGCAAGCGAAAGGTTGCTGCGCTTTAAAGGCGCGACACGGTCAATCCCGATTGCCCGTGTCGCGCCTTTTTGATACATAGGCGCATGGCCGCGCCACGTCCCCTCGATCCCATCGCTCAACGCTCGCTCGAACCGCCTCCGATTTCGAGCGCGATGGTGCTCGCGCATCGTCGCTATTGGCGCTTCAACGTGATCTTGATCAGCGTGCTGATGCTGATCGGGTTTGTCGTTTCGTTTGTCGTGCCGCTTTTTGCTCGTGCGCTATCGGACGTGAGGGTAGGCGGGTTCAGGCTGCCGTTTTACCTTGGGGCGCAAGGCGCGATCATCGTCTACTTGTTGCTGATCGCCGTGTATATCGTTGCGATGACGCGAGCCGACCGTCGCTTGCGACAGGCTGCCGAGGACGATGCCGCGAACGGTCTCGCCGATGAGGCCACGCGATGAGGCTCGTCAGCCGGCTCGTTCGCGCCTATGCGTTCTATACGCTCGGGTTCTTTCTGTTCATCTATACGATGTGGCGGATCGAACTGGTGACGGGGCCTGGTGTTTGGGTCGGCTACGTCTTCCTGTTCGTGCCGATCGCGGTGTATGCCGTGATCGGTTTGCTTTCGCGGACCTCCGATCTCGTCGAGTACTACGTCGCCGGGCGGCGCGTTCCAGCGGCTTTCAACGGAATGGCGACGGCGGCCGATTGGCTCTCGGCAGCGTCGTTCATCGGGCTTGCGGGCTCGCTCTATGCCACCGGTTACGACGGCCTTGCCTACATGATGGGCTGGACCGGGGGCTATTGCCTTGTCGCGTTCTTGCTCGCGCCGTACGTACGTAAGCTTGCGCGCTACACGATTCCCGATTTTTTGGGGACGCGCTATTCGAGCAATGTCGTCCGCGGGATCGCCGCGATGGCGGCGATCCTGTGTTCGTTCGTCTATCTGGTTGCGCAGATACAGGGCGTGGGGTTGATTGCGACGCGCTTCATCGGCGTCGACTTCGCGATCGGCATTGCTTGCGGACTGGCGGGCATTCTTGTTTGTTCGTTCCTTGGCGGCATGCGCGCGGTGACGTGGACGCAGGTGGCGCAATACGTGATTCTGATCGGCGCGTTTTTGATTCCGGTATCGATGATTGCGCACAAGGATGGGCTGGGCTGGGTGCCGCAATTGACCTATGGTCGAATGATGGCGCGCATGGAGAAGCTCGATCGGATGGTCCGCGATTCGCCCCAGGAACGCAGCGTTCGCGCATCGTATAAGGAGTGGGCCGCGCAAATCGATACGCGGCTCGCAGCGCTGCCCGGTTCCTATCTGAACGAGAAGGCGCGCTTGATGCGCGAACTCGACGACCTGCGTCGGCATAACGGGCCGCTACGCGATATTCATGCGCGCGAGGCGGCGCTGGAGGCCTTCCCGCGCGATGCGGCGGCGGCGCGCGTAGTGTGGACGCAAGAGCGTGACGATTTGCTTGCGCGGGCAACCGATCCGGTGCCGATGTACGAGCCGTTCCCGGCCGCGAACGACGAAGTGCGGCGCACGCACGAGCGCAATTTTCTTTCGCTGCTGCTGTGTTTGTCGTTGGGCACGGCGAGCTTGCCCCACATCTTGTCGCGGTACAACACGACGACCTCCGTGAGTTCGGCGCGGCGTTCGGTTGCTTGGACGTTGTTCTTCGTTGCGCTGTTCTACGTGACGGTGCCGGTGCTGGCGGTGCTGATCAAATACGAAGTCATGACACATCTCGTTGGGCGGTCGATGGCCGACTGGCCGACTTGGGTGACGCAATGGCATCGCGCGGAACCGGGTTTGGTCGGTATCGACGTGGGCAACGGCGATGGCATCGTCCGGTGGTCCGCGATTCGGCTTCAGCCCGATTTGGTTGTGCTGGCCGCGCCCGAGATCGCGGGGTTGCCGTATGTGATATCGGGGCTTGTTGCGGCTGGGGCGTTGGCCGCGGCGCTATCGACGGCCGATGGGTTGTTGCTGACGATCGCGAATGCGTTGTCGCACGATATTTATTTCCACATGGTCGATCCCGCGGCTTCGAGCCAGCGGCGCGTGACGATTTCGAAGATCTTGCTGCTCGGGGTGGCGTTGTTCGCCTCGTATGTGGCCTCGCTCAATACGGGGAACATCTTGTTCTTGGTGGGGGCGGCGTTTTCTTTGGCGGCTTCGAGTTTTTTCCCGGTGCTCGTGTTGGGCGTGTTTTGGAAGCGGACGACTCAGCGTGGGGCGGTTGCCGGAATGCTTGCCGGATTGGGCGTGTGCATCTACTACATCGTTTCGACCTACCCGTACTTCCGCCAGTTGACCGGGTTTGCCGGGCCACGGTGGTTCGGGATCGAGCCGATCAGCTCCGGTGTGTTCGGGGTGCCGGCCGGGTTCGCCGCGACGATCGTCGTCAGCTTGTTCGATCGGGCGCCCGATGCCTATACCAAGGCGCTCGTCGACTATATTCGGCATCCTTGAGCGGAGGCGATTGGCCAGAAGGTGAGGGCAGTGCCCCGCTCGCCAGAGTTCTGCTATACTCTGCGGCTCTCGGAGAGATGGATGAGTGGTTTAAGTCGCACGCCTGGAAAGCGTGTATAGGTTAATCGCCTATCGGGGGTTCGAATCCCCCTCTCTCCGCCAGAAGGAATAAAAAATCCCCGTAAAGTCAATGACTTGCGGGGATTTTTGTCTTTCAGCCCATCATCCAGCCCATCCGAAGTTTGGCGCTTTGCGGCCGCTTCGGAGTCGTGGCGTTCAACGAACGCCGACTGCATCCCGGCGTGCGACCAATTGCGCGGGTCTCTTATAGAGTAGGTAAGCAGCAAGTGCGTACGCATCTTCCCCCGATCGGAATACGATGCGAGATCGCATGACGTTTCGACGACCTCAACAAAGAGAGATAACAGCCATGGACCAGCCATCCCGCGAGCAACTCGGCCTTCAGTTTTACATCAATCGTGTCCTGAATTCCCTTGAAGCTTGCTACATGCAGCAGAAGCTGGGGGCGGAGCGCGAAGACTTACTGAAGGAAATTGTCGGCGTGATCTTCGATCGCGACGACAGCCGAATTGAAGAGCCGTATGACATCATCATGCTTTATGTATCGGATGCCGACAAGAAGAAGGGGAGGCATTGGCTTGCTAAATCGCCGTATGCCGCCATCATCGTTTCTTGTGCTTACTGGGTACGTTGCGTGCGCGCATCATCAAATGGCGATACTGAATTAGCATGGTCCTATATGGCGGATGCTCGGTACTGGTGTGGTGTTGCCATATGCGGCACGGGGCTGAATGAACTGCAAGAGCGAACGATTGACTCCACGCGCGAGAAGGCGTCGACCGATGCCTTGCGCGCAAAGGGCAAATCTGGGGCAGAGGCGCGCGATCGCGCGTACGGACCTATTCGCGAGTACGCATACCAATTGGCTAGAGAGAAGCTGCCGGCATCGGGATGGCGTTCGCGATCGCACGCGGTCCAGGCCGTCAAAACTGACGTCCTTGCGTTTTCGGAGGGCAGGGAAGATTTGCCAAAACTAAGCCGTGATGGTGTTGGCAAGACCCTCGATAACTGGCTCAGGGACATGCCTGACGCGTCCATCCTCTTTCCATCCAAGAAGGCCAAAGGGACCCCAAAAAACGGCGCCTGAGCGGGGCGTGTCCCCGTATCGGTTGGCCATCGTCGTCCGGAACTCCGCCGCCCGGTACGACAGGCTCTGTCGCAGCTTCCGGGACGACGGCCGACATTTCCTCCTGATATACGTCCTCTTTTTCCAGTGGCGCGCTCCCACCTGGCACTCCCGAGCCATGCTCGCGCCGTGGATCTCCAATGCCATTCATTCGCGTTTCATCGCTACGTTGATACCCGCATCTAGAAAGATTGTCGGCAGTTTGCGGGCAAACGTACCACCTTTGCCCGCAAACTGCGTATCTTCGAAGTCTCGACCTCCCTAGACTGGCTTAACCATTTCAACTGAAGCCAAGGGGGTTTCAATGAGTAGCGCAGCGAAGTCGTTGAGCCGAATTCTTCGTCTCAAGAGGGTGAGAGAGAAGACGGGTATTTCGGAAGCCAGCATCTACAACAAGCTAAATCCGTGTAGCAAGTACTACGACCCGAGCTTCCCAAAACAGATTCGTTTAGGTGCGGCCTCCGTCGGATGGCTGGAATCCGAGGTTGATGCCTGGATCGCTGCTCGCGCGGAATCGCGCAACGCGGTGGTGTAATGGAGGCGCGTAATGAACTCTCTTGCTCAGGTGCAGTTGCACGCCTCCTTCGATCCCGCTGCAGTGGCTGGTCAAGACTCGGGCGGTAAGTCCATCCTACCGCTTGAACAATCAAGTGGCGCGGCAATGTTCGCGACGATAGCGTCGCTCGCCATAGCGGCTGCGTCGACGATGATCTCATGCAGCAATGCCGTGCTTGCGGCCAGGGAGCGTGGCGGAACGCTTGGGGAGCAATCGGCTTATTCCGCGTTCGCCAGCGTCGTCGTTGTCAGCGTTCACCTGCCGCTCGTCGCGCCGGGGGCCGTCCTTTCCCTTCCACTCTGGACGACTGGCGAGACGGCTTATTATTTCCGCGTCGAGGCGCAGACAATTCGCAATGCGATTTCGAGAGATGGCGCGTACGACGGGCTGAGGCCCTGCCGTTTTGGCCGCCGCTGGTACTTTAAGGCCGCTGAAGTTCGCGCAGCGGCGGAGGGCGTCTGACATGCAGACACTTTCCAACCGAATGACCGAGCGATGGATTGGCCCGCTCTTCGAGAAACTGCGCGGCAGGCTGATTGACCGCGTCTGTGACGAGTTACAGAGAAACTATCAAGCAATCGAGGATCTCGCATTCTTTCTGCTGATCGGCATGATAACCCTCGCGTGCCAGGACGGGGCGTACGTCCGCATGGTTGATGGGAGACTCATTCCCCTCTCGGGCTACTTCGTCACAAGCGCGCCGTCCGGAAGCGGCAAGTCAACCTTGCTGGCCCGCTTGCTGAGGCCATTCCGTGAAGCGGAGACCCAAGCCGTGCGGGAAAGCGCACATCACCACCTGCGCTACCAAGCCGATTTCCTCGTCTGGAAGGGCCGAATCCGTCATGTCACGCGTGAGATTAACGAGGCTATCGCGGGCGGTGAAGACGCTAGCGACGTGAGCGATCGACTCAGCGTTCTGCTAGCGGATGAACCGCTCCCACCGCGTACTGCTTCGTGGCTCACCGAGGACGCGACGATCCAGGCGCTGCGGCGTCGTCTACACAAGGGTTGGCCGTCGGCCGGCATTGTACTCGACGAAGGAATTCGCTTTCTCAAAAGCGGCCTGTCGCGAGCCTTCGCCGACTTTTGTACGTTGCACGATGCGCGTCTTGCCCGCAACGATCGCGTCAGTACAGGCGAGGAGTCGGTTGAAAGCGCGTTTCTGTCGATGGTGATCGCGACGCAGCCGGGTCCGCTATTCGCGTATCTGGACAAGCACGGCCAGAAGGCATTCGAGACTGGGTTCCTTGCTCGTTTGCAACTTCTCGACGTGCAGTCACCGATCACGCCGCGCGTTCCGAACGGAGACACGATGCGGCAGCCAGCGCTTAGTGAGTACGACGAACGTGTTGTTGCGCTCAAGCGCGACGCATGCAAGCGCATGCGCAAGAACGGCGCCTTCGAGCCACTGGTCATCGACATCTCCGCATCGGCCGTCGAGTTGCTGGCGACAGTCCCCCAACGGATTCAGGCGAGAGCGGCGAGCGAGGGATACTCGTCCGACATGGGCCCATACCTGCTCCGAGTGCCTGATTTGGTCGCGCGGGTTGCGGGCGTACTTCACCGCTTTGAGGGTTGCGAAGGCCCTATCGCTGAAGACACGATGAGCGTTGCGATCGAGATCGCGTTCTGGCTCGCGCAGGAGACGAACAAGGTCCTGACTCGCCTGCTCGAGCCATCTGCAAGCGAGAAGGCTGATATCGATACGGTCGGGCAAATGCTGAATGCTCATCTCGCCCACCGCCGCCGCCTATTTCTATCGAAAAGCGAACTATGGGCGATGGCACCCAGCTTCGGAATGGACGAGGCTCGCTGTAAGCGCGCCCTGCACCATCTATGCAAGGCCAAATGGGTCTGGCTGGAATCACGCGGTAACGCCACGATCATCCGGTTGTCGCCGCACTTTTTCCGGCTCTCGTAATTTCTCAAATGACGATGGTTCGTCCAGCGCTGTTTGCTGCGCTGGACGCTTATGCCGTCAGAGACTAAGGGCGCTCCGAAGATGGGTACGACCCTGGTCTTGACTTTACCAAATTAATGAACGAATTCGAAAATGACAAACCAAGTATTTCCGGTATTTCACGGCGGCCAAGACGCGGCGAACAGCTCAATTAGCATTTTAAGCGCCGAGTGGCGCGACCCGATTTGGCTGATAACGCTGGTGTTAGCGCTTCTGACGACGACGACTTCGGTCGGTATCGCAGTGATGTCGGGTTTCGAGCGCGCAGTCACGGTGCCAGAGCAAATTGCATGCGTTTCATTGGCCGTGGCGGCAGTAATCGGCGTTCACGTGCTTCCAGCGCTAAGTCGAAGAAGTTCGATCGTTACACGTTGCTGCGCGGCGGTGCTCTTTGCAGCGAGCCTCTTGGTCGTGCTCTACGGCCAAGTGACGTTTTTCGTTACGGTGCAGCGAAGCGCGGGCGACGAGCGAGAGAACGCTAGTGTTGCTCAACGTGTTAGCCAACCGGTAGCTTCCGGGCCGACACGCAGTCTGATGGAGATTGCCTCCGAAGAAGAGAAGGTCCGTATTCGACTGGCGAGCAATGACGGCGGAGCTTGCAGCGGCGACTGCCTGACGCGGCGCAAGCGTCACGACCTGCTTGAGGCTGAGCTTGACATGCTCATGACGGAGGAACATGAGGCGAAGCGCCGTGAAGTCGAAGACGACCGCCAAGCCGACTCGTCTCAACGACTGCGCGACTCGCTGCGCGAAGATCCCGCGACTGCACGACTTGCAAGCCTGACTGGAGCCGACGAGCAAACGCTGAACATGGTGCTCGCTCTTGTCTGCGCTGGCGTTTTGGACTTTACAGGGAGCTTTTGCTGGTACTTGGTACTGGCACGGAGTCGTAACCGCGCAGTCGTGAAGGCAAACCCGGAAGTCGTGCTCGACGCTCCGAGTCGTCGCGATCAGACGGAAGTCGACGAGGGGGCGACTGCCGACTCCAGCGCGTCGCCGATCATCGATGCAGCCGACGGTCGGCTCGTGCAACTCGTGCATGAAGTCGCAGCGGGCAACGTTCGCCCGACCGTCGATGGTATCCGCGAGCACTTCAACTGCGCACAGAAAACGGCGAACCATCTTCGCCGGAAATACCTCGCACTTTGCGAGGCCATTCAATCCACGACTGCGCAGTGCTAAGGAGATGGCTATGCCTATCAGAAAACCGTTCGATGGCGAGAACCCTTGGATTGCGGAAGGCGCTCGCTACGTCCACAAGGACAAAGAAAATAAGCTACGTCAAAGCGAATTGACGTACCGTCTGGTACGTCGTCGAATGCTTGATCGCATCGAAAACGAAATGATGTATGCGCTCGTGGAGCACAAGGGTAAGCCAATGACAGTCTTGGGCAGCGGGTTCGGGGCATTGGCAGACACCGTCCATCAAATGGACTATCTCGCCCGGCTCATCGCAGAAAGCGACGGCAATGCGTTCGACTTTGAGCGACGAGAGGACGGTAAGCTGATTCGGCTCGAAGAGCACGAACTGGGCCAGTATTACCCTCTGCTTTGCCCTCTCGTTCGCCTCGTTTATGAGTTGGACCTCGATCGCTTCAGGCTGACGCCGCATGCCGACGTTTTCCGCGACGTGGTTAAGTACTGCATGGACAAGGTGCCCTTCCTCAACGAGCGTTTGGAGAAGCTGCCGACGTATTTTGACAGGGACGTGCGCCGGTTCTGCGGCGAGCTGGCCAACGACCTTTTTGCACTGATTCGCCAAGAGGTGAAGGCTCGCGAGGTCAACGAGATGGTCTCCAAGCGCAAGTATGGCGGAAAACGTGCAATTCGCCGTATGCAGGAATTCAAGCGCAAATGCTTCGCAGGGCGCGACGCGCTGTACGTGATGCCGCTCGAATGCGGCTACTACCCGGAGCATTACGCCACGGTGTCGCTCGACCAAGCTAAGCGCGACCATGACATATTCGTCAATCGACTGCGCGCCGATTCGAAGTTTGCTGCCGTTGCGGTCGGGGGTATCTGGTCACTGGCTTGGGGCGAGCAAAGAGGCCATCATTTCCGCTGGATGTTTTTGCTCGACGCGTCCCTTGTTTCAGATTCTTTGGAATGGATGGAACTGGTCGCAAATGTGTGGAAAGGTGTCGTTGGCGATGGAGCTGCTTATGTACGGGTGCCCGGTGTCAATGATGCTCCGTCGCCGATCGCTGGCATCATTCGCGTCGACGACGACATCAGGATGAAGGTGCTCGACGACGATATCGAATACGTCGCGACGAAGGACTATCTCATCCAACTGAAAGAAGCCGAAGGCGCCCGCTCGTGGGGCACGTGGGTGCCGGCTTATACGCGTGACGGTCTCTGTCGCAAGAAGCCGGTTTAGGACGGAGAAGGTACCGGTGCAGAGCAGCTCGGCAATGAGCCGTAATTGGCTCGCAGGCCCTGAGATCGGGGCCCCCGTAGTTGGGGGCTCTCGATCCGCGCTTCGCGGTGGCGTCATAGGCCGGACGGGGAGCTTGTGCTTGCCAGAGGTTCTTACGAATTGTGCGATAGTCGAAAAATCGCACAATTCGTAAGCGCCGCCGATGCTCAGTCGCGAACCGTCGACGGTAGGCGATGGGCACCTCAACCGCCGACACGTGGCAGCGCGTAGCAGACCACCCACCTGCTATGCGCTTGATTGCAGCCATCTATCGCGCGAGCGGTTCCGTGCCTCGCCGCCCATCTGATCCGTCCCGAACTAGGTTGTCGCCGACGTCATGCATGCTGATAACGGGGGCGTGAGGTTTCAGGCGAAATCGCAGATCAAGACGCCCCGGAGTTGATGAGCGGCACGGACTGATTTTAATTTTTATTGCGTGCGTATGTATGCATATGAGGGGGGTGACTGAGAACTAAGCCACTCTCTGGTGTTGATAATTAAGTCGAGGTAGATCTCGGGTGACTCGCTGGTTCCACTTTTGCTTCTCTATGGAATACAAAGCATAACGAGAAGTGCGAAGCAACGATAATGGATAATTAAACGCATTCGATCCATCGACGCCGCACGTCGCGTAGATGACGGGAACGTTTACGTCGCTCCTGCTGCTTCGATCAATTACCAATAAAACGGAAGATCTCTAATTCATCGATCGCTGGGTAACGTTGCAGATAACTCGGCGAAGCGACAAACGAGAGATCTAACCTCAACTTTCGTCGCCACGCGTGCGACGGATGCATCCTTACACAACCATGAATGAAATTGAAAATAACCTCGAAGCTGAGGAGGTGCTCGCTCGCCTTGATGAGCGGCTCAATCTGGAATTCGAAAATGTCGATGGAGAGAAGAGGCTGATCGCCCATAAGGGATATGCGTCCAAGCATCTGTCCGAAATAGAGCGGTTCGTGAAATCGATCGAAGTCGGATGGAAGGGAGGGTTCATTGAAGAATCGACGCGATACTCCAAAATCAAGAAAATCAAGACTTTATACCTCGGTAAGAAGTTCTACCGCTCGGTGAATCACTGGCTCGAACATTACTCGGAAGTGCATCGTTACTCGACGAGAGTCGATGCGTTCTATGACGTGTGCAAACATCTTGGTTTAATCGGCTACCCGTTTGAGTTCGGCGAGCCGGGTGCCATCGTTGGTGCCAATGGCTTGCGATATATGGACGTATTTAATAGGCTCATCGACGAAGTCCGTGTGCGATGCCAGTCTCGCGAGTTCAAGGAGCGTGAGCGTCTACGCCTAGAAAGTGCCAAGAAAAATGCATCTAACGCACTGGCCTTGGAAGAGGCGATGTTCTCACCCGAGAGGGGAAGATCTCGGTGGTTGGTTATATTTCTATCGTTTTCTTACAAATCGAAATTTCGTCGCTGGATCACCCTCGACGACGTGCAACGACATCGGGAGCGCTTCTTCGCGGCTAAAAAATTTAATAAGCTAGTGTCGGGTATAAAGAATTTTGTGTGGAAAATCGAGCAAGGCGAAAAATCAGGATTTCACCTTCACATGGTTTTGTTCTATTCGGCGGAATATAATCACGATGTGTCCATCGCAAGACAACTCGGAGACTACTGGGAAAATGTTGTTACGAAGGGAAAGGGCGACTACCACAACTCTAACGCGGACGCTCGAAACGGAGTTTATGATTTTCGCGGATTTGGTGTCGCTGTAGGTCAGGTCAATTGGAACGATACGAGGAAACGCGCCGCGCTGCGCAAGCTGCTGAAATATCTGGCGAAGGCGGAGCAATACCTTTTGATCAAAACGGCAGGGAACATGCACACCTTCGGGATGGGGGAGCTGCCGGGAAAGGTGAAGTCAGGGCGTCCTCGTGTTGCTTCTACAACGTCCGACTCGAATGACGCCGAAGGTAGTGATGAGTCGATCCAAGACTCGCAACGTATTGCAGCCGATAAGATGTTCTAGACTCGCGTCGAGTGTTAGTATCCGATTTGCATCGCAGACAGCAGTCGACGATCGGCATGAGTAGTTCATTCGGTTTTGCGAGGCTACGATTCGCCCGGAATTTGCGAATTCTAAAAATACTAATGGAGATTGCTATGCAGTTATCCTTCAGGGAGCAGAAAGTTCGAAAATTGCTCATTCGTGTGGCGAAAGGGGAGAAAGGTGAGCCCACTGCGAAGAGAAAAGGAAGAATTTCGTACAAGGAGGTCTGGACGTACCTTTACCCAAACAGCACGTGGGGGCAGGCTCATACCCGGGAGGTTGTAGAATTGATAACAAGGATCTCCGCCTTCGAAATGCAGAATGGCCGCCCTCCGTTGAATGAAGTTGTTACACCTACAAACAAGTTAACTCCGACGGAATCGTGGGGGAATGCAAAAATCGGAATCAAGGCATATTTAAAGGATATTTCTGGAATTTCTTTGCCTTACAAAGATCATACGGAAGCACAAGAGGCATGCTGGAGATATTGGGCTAACCACTCTGATAGCGAGGTATTCGGCGGTGAGATCCGACTGACTGAGACTCAGGTGGAAGAGGGATATCGAGAGGACCGTGAAGTTCGCTTCCTGAGTAGGAACAAGAAGATCATTGCCGATGCAAAAAAGCGAGACAACTTCAAGTGTCGAGCGTGTGGGTTCTTTCTTGAAGTTGACGGCAAACCGATAATTGATTGCCATCACACCATTCCCTTGAGCCATGCGTCCGGCGTTCGGGTCACCAGATTACGTGATCTGGTCTGTCTTTGTCCTACGTGCCATCGAGTTGCACACACGAGAGCATATCCGCTGTCGATAGATGAAATTCGTAAGCGCCGTGGTCTGTGAAGGCGTCCAGCCTCAGTCGACTGAACTGGCCGGTTGTCGTAGCGGGCGCTGCGACATCCTTGTCTGTTGGCTCGGCCTATACTTGGCGGCGCGCTTATCGCGAGGCAAACGGATGACGTGACCACGCGTGGGAGCATCTTCGATGCTTCTCATGCCGCTGCACTCGAGCGTGTCGTTTTTCTCCGCTCGCCGACCGAGCGCATGACGCGCCCGATGATGCCGGGCGACGAAGCCCCGGACCACTTGCCAACGCAAGCGATCGCCGACTTTCTGGCGACTCAGGCAAGCCCGGCGCAGGACGGCATCATCTTCCCATCCGCGCAGGTCGCCGGTAGCAGGTAAAATATCTTACTGTTCCACCACTCATCGCCCGGGCGGGTCGCTGACCGGCCAGAAGCGGTCATTCGACATCTGAAGCTAAATCGTCGACAATTCGGCAGGCAGACGCGGCGCAACTTTAGCAGCCTATGAGGGGACCCAAAATCGTTTCTGGCTGCGGTGTCATACGCGACTTACGAAAAGGGGAGACTGATGGATGTAGTCGAGTATTACCGCGCTCTTTTGAAGAACTCGGATGCCGTCTTGGAAATGATGGTCGGCACAGAGGAGGCAAGCGAAGCGTTGATCACGTCGCATAATTATCTTCTCGATTACGATATCTTGAAGATCGCTATCGCAGCGCGACCAGAAGCGGTCGTTCTCGATTCCGCAGTAAAGGAATATCAATTTGCCCTTTATGCGCTAATTTTGGGTCAGTATAGACATGCATTTGGTGGGCTGAGACTTTTTTTTGAGCTCATGCTCGCGACGGTGCAATTTTCTGCGCACGAAATAGATTATCGGATGTGGGCGAAAGACTCCAAAGATATAAATTGGAATTCTTTGAAAGATGCTCAATCTGGCGTATTTTCCACAAACTTCATTCGGGCGTTTAATCCGGAGTTCTCCGATAACGCCAAGCAATATTTGGCCATCGCCGAAGTCGTATATCGGGAATGCTCAGAATTTGTTCACGGAAATGCCGGAACTCATGCAATTCTTCCGTCCGACATCGCATTTCAGAAAGAAGCTTTTTTTAATTGGCACGAGAAGGCTGCCACAATGCGCTTGGCCATCATGTTCGTCTTTTCGGCTCGGTACCTGAATTACGTTACCAAAGAGGCAACAGATCGAATGGAGCCAATCATCACAGACCTTCTCGGAAACTTGCCGCCGGTTCAGGCAATGTTCTCACAACCATCGGGGGCCGTATAGTCATGGCAGACTTTTTCTTTCGAACCGAGGATATCCGGCCCGATGAAGTGCTTGAATATTTCGTCGAAACCTCGAAAGATAGACAGATCGTTGACGCACTGAAAAATAGAAATCCTGTGGTACTGGTAGGAAGCCGAGGTGTCGGCAAATCATTCCTGCTGCGAGTGGCACAAAAGGAGCTCATGGACGCGTTCGAGACGGATCGTGTGTTCCCAATCTATATAAGCTTCGTGAGAAGTTCCTTGCTTCAGTCATCAGATCCGGACCAGTTCAAGCATTGGATGCTAGCCAGAATCTGCTCATCAGTTATGAGAGGACTGACGAAAGCCGGCCTGCTTGGTGGTGTTCCGAAGAGTATTGGGCTGCTTGCTGGGGGAGCTGTCGCCACGACGGTTGAGCGCACGAAGGTCGAGGAGATCGCTGACGCTTACGAAGCATCATGGAAGACCCCACAGATTGCGGTGAGCGCTGATGGTCTTCCCAGCATCGACGATTTTAAAGAAGCTCTGGAAGATCTGGGCGATGAGCTCGACATTTCCCGCTTTGCCCTTCTTTTCGACGAGGCGGCGCATATTTTCTTACCGGAGCAGCAGCGCCAGTTCTTTACAATGTTTAGAGATCTACGCTCGCACTGCATTACTTGCAATGCTGCGGTCTATCCGGGCGTGACGACGTTCGGCGAAACATTCCAGCCGGTTCACGATGCAACGATGCTCACCATCGATCGAGATATTCTCTCCGGCGATTACATTGAAAACATGCGGGAGATTGTTCAAAAGCAAGCGGATAGCAGTCTTCTTACTCAAATCGCTCAATATGGTAAGAATTTCGCGACGTTGGCCTATGCGGCTACTGGTAATCCACGACTTTTGCTGAAGACGATTGCTCAGTGTCCGAAAATGAACTCTCAGCAGGTAAACGAGACAATTAGGGAGTTTTACAGAACCGAGATCTGGGCGGAGCATTCGACACTGTCGGAAAAATATCTTGGACATAAAGCTTTGATTGATTGGGGTAGAGAATTCATCGAAAATCAGGTTCTCCCAGATATCAAGGCAAAGAATGATCAATATCTATCTTCCGATAGAGCTACATCCGCGTTTTTTTGGATTCACAGAGACGCACCGGAGCTAATCAAGGAAGCTTTGCGCGTCCTAGCATACACCGGCATTGTAGTTGAGCACGCGGGTGGCATCAAAGCAAGCCGCGCCGAAATAGGAAAGCGTTACGTGATCAACCTTGGCTGTCTCTTTGCACTTGATGTGTCGCCAACGAATTCGGCATTCGAGATCGCGAAGGAATTGACTCCCAAGCGGATGACCGAATATGGCTCCAATCATCCATCTTATAAAAGACTTATAGACCAAGCTGCACTAATCACGAGCGACGGAATGGCATCGGCGCTCAACTTGCAATTGGATAGACCGGCCACCGTGCTGGACTTGACAGCGTGGCAGTTGGAAAAGTTGGCTGAACTTGGACTGGCAACTGTTCGCGATGTCTTAAATGCGACGGAAAAGAAGCTCAAAGAAGCGAATTATGTAGGAGATGTAAGGGCGCGTCGAATGCGCAACGCGGCCGTCGCCGCTGTGCTGGAGTACCTATCGGGCTGATGCCACCGGGAGCGAATAGACGGCCGTGCGAACGAGTCCCCTTTTACGTATATGCATGCGTACAGCCGATAGATATAGGTGTCTTTGCGTGCCTGCTGCCTTCAGATCGAACGTCCGCCGGCGATATGTCTGGGCGTCCGTTGTGGGGCAATTACGGTAGTCTGGCGCCAATGCGCAGGACCGCGTACAACAACCGTGTTGGCCTAGCCACAAACGCTTTCCATCCCGCTGCGCGGCAAGGAACCAAAAAAAAGCCGACCGGAGGTCCCGGTCGGCGAAGATGCTCCGGCTTGATCCGAGGGCTAGTGCCGGAGCATGTAACAGCGGTGATTTCGAGGCCACGAGTTCAGTGTCGACACGATTGCTTCAGCTTCCAGCTTCAATTAGGCTTCTTCCCCTGCTCGCACCACTGCTGCCATTCGCCGATCTGGTCGCTGGACACCGTCACGTCTTGGCCTTGTGCTTGCCGCTCTTTTTGATAGGCAGTGGACCAGTCGTTGACGCACTCGTCGTTGGCGGCTGCCGTTTTGTTCGCGTCGCCCGATCCTTGTCCACCCAACTCGGAGTTACTTGCTACCGCTTTCTGCAAGCTATCGATGCCAGGTGTGCCGGCGGGCGCATCGCTGATGCAGGTGTCGATCGTAGCTTGAGGAATGGGATACTCGAACGTATTGGTCTGCGGGTCGAACTTCTCGTCCGATCCTTTGCCGCCGACGATCTTGCCGCTCTCGTCCCAGATCACGCTTGCGAAGGTTGATGTGTCGACGCACTTCTTGATAGCGCCGCTGTCGGGGTAGAACTCGTAGACATCGCCTCCCGCGCGTCCGCCCGTGTAGATGGCGTAACCGGTGAGTTTGCCATCGGGCGAATACGTGAGCACCTTCCCTTCGAGTTGTCCAAGTCCATCTTCGCGATAGGTTCGGATCGTCTTGCCCGTCGTGGCATCGAAGTCCTCGGCAGACTGGTTGTCGCCATCCTTGAAGTCCATCTTCGATAGCAGCGTGCCGTCCTGGGCGGTGAAGACCTTCAGCGTTCCATCGAATTTCCCATTTGCGATTGTGGCGGTCGCGACCGGCTTGCCGCTTCCGGTATCGGAATAAATGGTCGCATCGCCATTGAGCTCGCCGTCCGCAAAAGCGAGGTCGAAGTACTTCACGCCAGTATCGGGGTTGTGGCATGTGACCGAGCCATCGCGATAGCCGTCCTTGACGGTGACATCGCACACGTTGCTGCTGCGGTATGCCAGTACGGAGACAGCTCTGTTCGAGAGCTTTCCAAGGATGAAGCGAAGGGCGTCGGTGTCATGGAATACAACTGCGGCGGGTACGTTGGTCACTTTGCCCGAGTAGGGGCTGTCGCTATCGCCCGCGTAGATCTTGCCGCCTGAAACGGCTACGTTCCGATAGTCGAGAGTTTTACTCCCGCACGCGGCCAGACCGAGAGCGAGAGCTCCGGCGACGCCCGCTAGAAGCAGGGCCCGCCCGATGGACGTGCTACGAAGATTGAAGGTCATGTCAAAGGTCCGCACGAGTTGAGGATGTGTTGAACGAAGGGTGTATGAGGCCGGTAGCGGCAAGGTTGGCTCTTGTGTCCATCGCCAAAGCGAAACGGCCCGGCAAGCTTCAAGGAAGCCTGTCGGACCGTCTGCGCCTCTAGAGGCGATGCCGGAGCCGTTACGGGTTCTGCTGGAAGCCGAGCTTGATCGCGGCGGCGCGCATCGAGGCCGCGATCGTATCGGTCATCGCTGTCGGGAACTGCGGTACCGTGACGGGCGCGCTCGCGGGCAACATGTAGCCACCCATCAGTTTGCCGTTTATGAGTGCGACGACGAGCGAGCCGCCCGCATTGATCGTGTTCTTGACCGTGTCGTTAATCGGCACGTTGGGTGCGCCGATCGTCTTCGGCAAGCTGATCGTGATGACGTTGGCGTTGCGCCCATACGCCGACCAGCTTCCCGTGACCGGGAACGTCCACGGATAGGCGCTGTAATTGCAGCCCGACTGGCCACTTTCCACGATTTGAGCAACCCCGTTGGCTTCGATGTCCAGCAGCGAGCAGCCTTCGTCCAGCGTCGTTTGCGTACCGACGGCTTGCTGCACGGACGTGTAGGTGACTGTCGGATCGCCCAGGCTATAGACGTCGAGGCCGTTCGGAAAGTTGGTCACGCCGGTGAGCATGGTTGACGCCGTCTGGGAGACGGCGCCATTGATCCACGGCATGCCGAAACCGGCGGCTGTCACGATCAATTGATCGTTCGTGTGCTTCGTTGTCGCAAGATACGCGGTCGTCCCCGACGGGAATGCGCCTGTCATCGCTTGCCGAATTGGATTGCGGTAATCGATTTGCAGCGCGGAGGAAAGCGGCAGGCCGCTCACGTCGGCCGTGCGATACGACACGGTGATCGTGTCGCCCGTGTTCGGATCGGTCCCAACGAGGTTGGATCCCACCGTCGACAGGCTATACGACGGATGCAACTGATCGTTCGTGAGGAACGAAGTCCACGTGCCGTCCGCTTTCATCTCGTAGGCGCCGATCCCGCTATCGAACGAAATGAAGTTGCCAGCGAGCCCCGCGTCGTAGCTACCAACAGGAGAGATGGCCGACCAGCTACCGTTGCTCTGAACCTCCTGCGTCATCGACAGCGTCGAGCCCGAGAGGGTCCAATTCTCCCGTAGCGGCGACACGCCTGCGCTGGGCGCGGCATTCGGGATTTGCTGGAAAAGATCCCCGTCGACCGTATAAAGGGACGTGGCGAGCGCGGTCGTTGCGTTCGTCGGCTGGCTGAATGCAGGGTTCGCGAGCTGCGCGGCGACATCAGACGGCTCGATGTTCGTCGTGCCGTTTGCGGCATAGGCGTTCATCGTCGCCTGCACCTGCGACCAAGAGATCGCGCCTTGGCCGGCGAGCGACTCCATCTGACTGACCATGCTCGCAGCAAGCGCCGTGGTTGCGCTGTCACCGTTGGCGACGTAGTCGGCGTTGGGATCGACGTTGCTGCCGGCGAGCGCCTGCACAGTCTGCGTCGCCTGCGCCTGCGTTGCGCCCGTATTCATCTGCGCGACGACCATCGTCGTGAGCGGCGTCACATTCTGGGTCGTGCCGTTCACGATCGCCGACAGCGTGAAGGTGCTGGAGAACGTATTGCCGCCGTCCGTCGTGCTCGGCGTGACGATCACGTCGATCTGTTTGCCGGTGACGCTGCCGCTCACGTTCAAAGTGTAGTTGCCGTTCGCATCGGTCGTGGTTGACGGCTGGCTTGCATCGCAGGCTCCCGCGCCGTTGTCCAAGCAGACGGTTGCGCCGGCAAGATAGCCGTCAATGGCTTTGCCGGTCAGTTGGGTAGAGGCAGTGGACGTAGACGACGATCCACCGCCCGAAGTCGTGGCGCCGCTGCCGCCACCACCTCCGCACGCTGCCAATGCGGCGCTGATAGCCGTAGCTACCCCCACTTTTACAAACCCCTTGGTATGGCTGTCTTTCACTTTTCGTTTCCTTCTAGTGGTGCTCCGCTGTAGTGGGAGCAATGCTTTACATCGGTACGCTCGCCCTCCGCCGTGCCGGGAAGTCGGGTTGCCACATGCCCCAGCCAGCCCACCCGCAAGGCGTCGGCCCTTACCCCGAGCCGAGCGAGGCGAGCCATCGTTACGCTCGCGCACCCGACGATCGCTCGTCGGCCTCGAGTTCCTCCCAGCAGGCGAGGAAGACTCGCCTGCCGATGACGCCGGTATTGCGCAACGCCAGAAGGCGCTGCCGCCGCAAGTGCACCGGTTGCGAGCTATCGCCGGCGGCCTGCCAGACGGCGTCGATCAGTGCCCGCCATGCGATCCGTCGCCGATACAGGTATGCGCCGACTGCAAGCGGCCCAGCGAAGGCGCACGCCAAGATCCAGCCGGTACGCGATATCCCTACGCGGTTCACCTTCAAGCGCCCCATGTCCAGCGTGATGCCCAACGCCGTTGCGGCCGCCGCCGCGAACCAAAGACCTGCAAACATGAATTTCTCCCGAAATATATCGTATACGGATACCGAATATTCTGAATCCGAATTTAGAATTTTTTAATGGCTCATCCCCTTCACGATCCTCGCTACCAGCGCATTGCGACGCTTCTAACGGAGCTGCGAAAAGCGCGCGGACTGCTTCAGCAGGACGTGGCTGATCGGCTTGAACGCCCGCAAGGGTTCGTGTCGAAGGTGGAAAACGGTAGCCGGCGCGTGGACGTAATCGAATTGCTCGATTTCCTGCGCGCGCTCGAGGCGGACCCGCACGACTTCATTGACCGGTTGCTCGAGCAGCCCATGTCCTCGTTGCCCCGCTGACGCTTGCCGTCAGTACTCGCCCGGCAACAGGAAAGTTGTCGCAAACCGGTCGGCCTCGGTAATGATCCAGACAGTACGCTCGCCGGGCAGCAGGTAGCTCGACAGAATGCGCTGGCCGGTCGCGATTGCAAGCTCGTTTTGTTGGCGGTCGGAATCGGACAGGTCACCCCAATCGCCGCGCAGGTGGCGGAGCAGCAGGTCAACGATCGAAACACGCGTCTCGGCGATGACTTCCAGTGCGCCGGGAGTAGCGAGAATGCGGCCGAGCTTGAAGCGTGGACCCGCGTGATCAGATGACGGAAGATTCAAGATAAATTTCTCCTGAGAATGGTCGAGCGCCAGCCTCCGGTTTTGCCGGATGCGAGAGCGTTGACGCTTTGGGGGAAAGGACCGAGACGCGACGTGCGTCCGTGGGCAGCGTGAGAGGGCCGTGATCTACCGCGTTTCGGCCGCGAGCGCGTTCGGGTGATGCTTCGAGAGGATCTGATTCATCTTCTCCACCAACTCTGGTCGCTTGAACGTGACGTGTGCGTTGCCGTTCTTGAACCAACGTAGGTGAAAGTAGGCATGCTCGGTCTCAGTGAGTCGCGCTTGCCGAGCGTCCGAGACGAGGGAGTAGGCCCCATGCCGATGATCGGGCTCGGGCTTGCTGTCGAGCACGCAAAACGCCCGGACGAGGTCATCTAGTTCATCGGTGACACGGTGATTCGTGCAGCCGTCCGACAGCAGGCGCTTGACGATGATCCGTTTGCCGAACTTGAACGGCTGATTGGTTTTGTAGTCCCACGACAGCCGTTGGAAGCACTGAATCACGCCGCGCTCGAACATGTCGCCGCGCGTGCCGTAGAGCTGCGAGAACGTGGCTTCGATGTTGGCTGCCGTGAGTTTCGGTACATCGCCTTCGGCGAGCTGCCGGTCCCATTGCTCGCGGGCACGAGCGTCCATGAAGGTGCGCAGCCCCGATTCGGTCATCAAGTAGCTCCAGCCACGTACATCGATTACGCGCATGATGGCGCCCTCAGCCTCATCGCGTTTGGCGTAGTCTCCGGTAACACTCGGCCTGCCGCGACAGGCATAGGCGTCGTCGAGCACGAGTCGCGGGAAGCCAAGATGCGCCGCCCTTGCAAGGTGCTCGGCTTCGTTGAGTAGGTCGAGCGCGGCATGCACTCGTTCGACGACGGCGGCACGCTGGTTGGCGAGATTGGTGATGCTGACACTCTTGACGAGGTCGGTGGTCGTATCCATGACGTTGGGCGTGACAAAGGGTTGGAAAGAAAACGCCGGGCGCAAGGCCCGGCGTCTATGCCGCCGTGTGGCGTGTGACGAGTTGGCGGCGCAGCGTGGTTGCCCTCGCCTGAGAGCATCCGAGGTGACGGCGAATCTCGGCGACGGTGGGACGCACACGACCCGCATCGACGTCCCGGAGCAGCCGGGTCACGTCGTCATCCTGGGAGTCGGCGTCCGGTAACGGCATGAGCGGGTCGTCACGCGGGGCGCGACTGGGAGTCGTGCCGTCGTGACTGGGCAATCCGCTTTCGTGACTCGCAGGTTCGTCGACGCCACTTGCCACACCGCCCGTTACGACGGGCTCGGCCACGGCAGTCGCGGCGACTACCGGCGCGACTGTGCGTGGCGGCGACTCGCTCGGGGCTGGGGCCGGTATCGGTAGGGCAGCCGTCCCTAGTGTGAGCATCCAGAGCAGACAGGCCACGCCCTCCAGGACTGAGGCGAACACGAGTCCAGACAGCAGATCGACGCGCGGCCCTGTCGTACCGAGTAACGCAGCGAGTCGCGACGTGACTGGATCGGCGAGTAACGCGTCACGCTGGGCCGTGACTCGATCGGCTACCGACTCGTGGCGCCGAATCTCGCCGGCTTCCGCGTTGAGCGCATCGAGCCGTGCCGTGAGTGACGCGCGACGCACCCGCAGGCTTGGGCAGTCACGCACGCAACGTCGAACATCGGCGGAGGTAAGCTGTGCCGTCACGACGGCGCGCTCGTCCATGACGGCGGTGAGACTGCGTCCGGACGGCATCGCTGGCGACGCGACCGACGCCGCACGCTTTTCGCCCGCGTGCATTTGCGCCAAGAGAAAGAACGTCGCATGACCGAAAACGGCAGCCCCCATACAGCCTAGCCACAATCCGGCGGCGACGACCCGAACGCGTAGGACGGCCGCGCGCGCGAGCGCTGGTAACAGATGTGCGGTGACGACTAGCACCACGCCGATTGCGACCCACACAAGTCGTTCCGGCAATGTGCTGCCGCGCTGCCACCCTGAGAGGATGGACAGCGTGACGGCCGTACCGGTGGCCGCGACTGCTAAGGCAAACGCCCAGCGCTGCGTCGTCATGCCGCTGCTCCGCCGAGCAGCACCGCCTGACGCTCCAACTTCTCGCGTAGCGCCTGACGGGGCGATGATCCGTCTCCAGTGGGAGGCGGAGGCGTGCCATCCGATTTCGGCGGTTCCGATGGCGGGTAGAATTCCTCCGCTACGGCGGCCTGCTCCTCAGCACTGTCCTCGAACGCCCCGTTGGCGAAACCAAGACGGGCGGCTGCATCGAGCGCAGCCTGATCGAAACCGGCCGACTTGCGTCGGGCGTCGAGTTCGCGTGCCTGCGTGAGCGCTTCCTCGAGTGTGCTGCCCGCGCGCACGGACAGGTCGACGTAGTAGATCGCCGAGCGGTAGCTCTGCGCGGTCGACTTTCCCCTGAGCTTCAATTCCAGAGGTAAGCACGCGAGTAGGTTGCCCGACACCGCAGCGAAGTAATGCAAGCGCGCGGTAAGCGTACGGATTGAGTTCCAGGACGCCGAGCGAAAGATGAACGAGCCCATCTCGTCCTCGTCACCGATCAGCACGTTCAGCCGCGCATAGGGCTTACAGCCGCCTTGCTGACCGTACATGCAGCCGTCGGGCGAGGCGCACAGCAGTGTCTCGATGCCGTTGTCCGTAGCACGCTTGCACGTCTGACCGTCGCCGACACACACGGGGCGGCCGGTGTCGCGATCGAACAGGCTGTAGTCGGCCCGGAGGTTCAGATCTGGATCGTTAAAGAGCATCCGAACGGGAATCGCGCGCAGCTTACCCGACGTGGCTTTGCGCAGTTGTTCGTTGAGCGGGTGAAGCAACCATTCGCCGCGCTGCTGCACCTGGGTTGTCAACGTGAACTGGTCGTCCTTCTCGGGCAGACGCTTGCCGGCCTTCTCGACGATACGTCCGATGGCAATGCGCCCAACGACGGGCGGCGTAATGGCTAAACCTTTGAGCATGATGGTCCTCAAAATGGAAAGGTGAACGGGGGCGCGACGATTGAGTCACTGCGTCCGGTTGTCGGTGCAAATCGCTTGGCGGGCCGCTACTGTGCGAAGTGAGCCTCGAGCTTTTCGTGAATCTCCTTGGCGACGAGTTGCCAAGCGTTGGCGCCGATCATCGGGTGATCGCCGAATTTCTCCTCCAACTCGTCAAGCGGCATCTGGGCGATGTGCTCGGCGTGCTTGCTCAGTGCGTCCATGACGAACGCTTGCGCGAGCGCGCCGTACCGAGAGAAAGTCATGATCCGCGTGAGGCATTCGAGATTTGTCATGGCCTACTCCGATCAGGTGGAAACGAGAAAGCGGCGCGAACCGGGCTTCGATCCGGCGTATTGCTGCTCCAACTCGGGGTGATCGGCGAGCAGCCGCGCCAGGTCGACGGTGGATGAATCTCGGCTGCGCTTGAACGAGACTTGCCCGGTCTCGAACACCGCGCGCGTTGCTTCGCCCATCGCTTGCTGGATCGCTTGCTTTAACTGGGCTTCGATCGCTTGCTGCGCTTCGATCTGCGCGCGCACGGCAACAAGGTCGGCAAACACCGACGAGAGCTGGCGGTCGTCTGTGAAATCGACCGTGCCGCCGTTGCCGGGATAAAGGTGCCGCAGTGCTCGATCGGCAGATTCCGACCCGTCTGCTGGCGGTGGCATGTCCGATTCGACGTAACGCCAGAAGCGCGCTTCGAGTTCGACGAGTCGGCCGATCAAGGCATCGTCGCGTTCGATGCGATAAACCTCCAACGCCTGCCCGCACAGCAAGACGGCAACATGGGCTGCCTGCTTGCCGGTGACCGCGAGCTGATGCTGCACCTGTAGCTCGACATATTCGGGCACGCCTGCTCGCCACAGCCGAGCGCCAAACTCGCCGGCGGTCTTGCATTCGAGTAGCTGGACATCGCGGCAACCCACGACTTCCCGATCGATGTTGGCGAGCATGAACGGGATGGTCGGGTGACGCAGTACCGCATTGACCCGCCGAACTCGGTTGCCGGTTTGCTTGGTGTAGGACGCGGCGACGATGGGTTCGAGCAGCGTGCCCCAGTAAGTGGGAGCAGTCGTGTCGTTTGGGTCGGGGCCGGGCAGGCCCTCGCCGCGTCCGGTCTTGTCGAGCCACAGTTCAAGTGCGCTCATGTAAGGATTCAGGCCCACGGCGGCTGCGGCATCCGATCCACCGATACCGGTGCGGCGCACGGCGAGCCAATCGTCGCGGCTCAGTTCCTGCGTCTTGACGAGCTTGAGCGCCGGTCGGCGCGTACGAGGCCCGTCGGGTTGAACTGCTCTCATAGTGCCTCTCAAAACAAAGCGGCCCGGCAGGCGAACCTGACCGGGCCGAGGGTGAGGGAAACGGGAGAAACCCGGCTCACACGACGAGCTTGAGCGCTTCATCCCAGGCTTTTTGCTTGATGGTTGCGCCTTGACCGAACCAAGCGGCGTCGCGCCGGTGATCGTCGCTGCGCGCACGGCGATGGTGGTCGACGTACTCCGTGACTGCGTTGAGCAGGCCCCATGCTGTTCCGGAAGCCGACGCGAGGTCCGCGCCTTTACCACGTCCGGCATAGAGCTGGCCTACTGCCTTGATTGCGCGCTCGTTGACGGCGATGGCATCGCGGTCCGCCACGTTCGCCGTCGAGTAAGTGAGCACGCGCCGCAGGAACGCGTCCGCCGCTGCGTCGGAGACCTTGCGCTCAGATAACGCCTTGGTACGCGCCATGAATGCATCCCACGACGAGATAGCGATGCCGAGTTGGCGTTTCACAGCCTGTGCGTCGAATTGGCTGCGGTGGGGCACCTTGACGGCACTGCTGCTGTCCCCCAATGCGATCTGCAAGGTGTTATTGCAGACGACGCGTACGGACGTAAACTGCGCGGTGGTGGCGAGCGTGCCGTCGCAGGCGGTGGCGAGCAGCAGATAACCGCTGATTTTGTCCTTGCCCTTGAGCAGGCCAGACTGCCCGGTCTTGGCGAGCGCCCAGAACTTGCGGCCCTCCTTGAGCACGCCCGCCGTCTCGAGTTCGAAGCCGCCCACTTCGGTCAGATCCCGATAAAACTCCAGAATCTCCCGGGGCTGCACGACCTGATAACGGGCGGAGACGACGGAGAGCGCGGACTTGGTATCGGAGCGATACAGCACCTTCTGATCGGGGAACGCGTGAATAGCGCCGATTCCCGAGGAGCCGGTCACGTACCGCACTTCCGAGGACTCGATGGTCCAGTTCATGCCGGCGCGATCGGCCCAGACTTCGATCGGTTGTTTGGGCGTGAGCTTGTTGCCGAGGCCGTGCCACGGTTCTTGGCCGACGTAGGCCATCGTTTGAACGAGATGCATGGGTAACTCCGAGAAGAAGGCATAAGGTCCGGCGCCAGCCGGACAGCGAGAAATCGATAAATGGGAGACGGGGTAGCCGAGACGGCTCGATGAATACGACGAGGGCGGCGATTAGTCTTGCTGCACGCTGAAGACGTGACCACATGTGCGACACCGATAGTTGTCGAGGACGTTCTCGTCGATGGCCCCGCCGACCATAGATCCGGCCGCGCACCCTGCGGCGCTGCCAACGAGACCGGCAATCACGGCTCCGGCAAGGCCGCCGAAGATCGACCCAATTGGCCCTCCGACCGCGCCGACGACCGCTCCAGCCTCCGCACCGGAGAGAGCCATCGCCATGCCGCTCGTCGCGCCTGCCACGCTACCGATCGTCGTGCCGGCCTTGCGTGCGATGTTCAGCGTGTCGATGCGCGACGAATGGCAGCGCGGGCAGGACAGCCCGACGTCGCTCACGGCCGTCCTTCCAGTCGTGGGTGATCCTGACGGGGAAATCGTAAATCGAGGCTCCGGTATGTCGTCGTGCTCCCCGCGCTCGCTTGGTTCATAGCGGTCGTCCAACTCCGAGTCATCGAATGAGAAATTGCGGTGACGGATCTGTGCTCTGGACGCTTCACGCATGAGCGAGGCGGAGATGCGGGCTGTTCGGGGCGTGTAGTCCGGATAGGGCGCGTTGGCCTGCCATTCGTCGTCAAATGCGGAGGCGTGCGGATCGGCTTGATGCGGAGAAGTTGTGGCCAGTGTCGGTGATACCGGAGACGGTGCCGGGTTGACACGACGCCGGCGGTACCAAATGAAGAAGACAAGAACGGCAACTACGACGACTGTCGCGGCGGCCGTAGCTGCAATGACGAGAGAGGGGGGCATGAGACCTCCTGAGCGAAGTGCGCCGATGCCGGATTGCAAGGGCGGAGCGACCCTAGACGGCCGTGCTCAGGAAGGTGATATGTAACTTCAAAAATCTACGATCGAGTTCGGAGCAAGATTGGAGCCCGGCGGCGGTTTACTCGTCAGGCAAACGGGGGCCGTGATGAGCACGACTCTTGTCGGTTTTAAAAAGATCAGCCGGACTTGTGGCGTGAACCTGGGGATGGCCTGTACAGTGATTACAGACGTCGTGAACGCACGACCCGCACTGACCAATAACGGGAGAAAAAACGTTGATCGATCGGCTTGAAATTGCCGCGTTGTTAAGCAAGGTACGAGACCATTTGCGGATTGTGACGGGCCCCAACCGCGACACGCTGGACGAATGCGAGTGCCTCGCATTACGAGTCGAAGTCGAGGAATGTCTTGATCGGTTGGAAAACGACAATTGAACCAAAGAAAGCGATGATCTCCGCGTTCCGATGGTCGTTAACCGGCAGCTATTGATGGCAGAATACAAGCGAGTCATTTCTCGTGTGCAGCCGGAGATTTTCAGTGTCGAACAAGGAAAACGAAAAAAACCTTCAACGTCTCTCTCTTGCATCCCATACGACATTGCCTACGAGCAAGCGTCTCATCGCGGCGGCATTAGGTAAACTCCTTGTTCGGCTAGGTGCACGGCATGCCGAGTCTTTCGTACAAGGGCGTAGCGTGGGGTACGGAGAAGGTCGCTCGGCGGGCTATATCGCTGGCCTAACTGTGGGACATGCGAACGGCTTTAAAGAGGGGCGAGAGCAAGGGCTCGAAGACGGGCAACACGAAGGGTGGGGGGCGGGTCACGGCGCTGGATATGAGCAGGGCCTTGAAGCAGGCAAGCAGGTGCTAGAAATCGTCGATCGATGCTCGCGTTTGCGCGCTGTGCCCGGTGTGGACGACAAGCTATTCGATGCATGGTTGCTTCCGATCGACGAGCCACTCAAGGCACGTGTACGAGCCGATGTATGTGCGAGGCTACCGAAGCGCAAGCATCCGACGGATGATCAGTGGAAAATGATCTTCAGTACGACGCCGTCGACTTGCGTGGTGGCCGGCGCCGGCTCGGGAAAATCGACGACGCTCGTGCTGCGTATCTTGCTGCTGTACTACTACCTTGGCTACGAACTATCCTCGCTGACCGTGGTGACGTTCACCAACATGTCTCGGTGGGACTTCGTCAGGAAGCTGCAAGATGTATTCGCCCTTTGGGAGCTCGATTTGGAGTTTGGCGTCGCCAAAGCGATCGTCTGCACCTTCCATTCGAAGATTCTGACGTTTGTTCGTGGACTACCTGGTTACGAAAAGGTCCAAGCGTTCGAGTTTGCAAAAAAGCGTGATAGTGGTGGCATTCGTGAGCAAAGCGACGATGAGGGCGACCGAATGCCGTTCGAGACACGTTTGAACAGTCTTCAGCAAGAACTCTTGAATGAGACGTTCACGCGACTCTATGCCGAGGATGAAACATTCCAAACGTTGATCCAAATTCTGTACAAGTGCTCGCTAGTTGCCCCGCCGCTTGAGAACGACGACGAGGTTCAAAAGAAGCTTGCCGTGATCAAGAAAGCGTCGAAAAACGACACTGCGGTTATGGATGCGGTTGAAACGGCATGGCGAGCTGCCGGCAAGTGGCCGATCGCCGGCATTACCGAAAGCCGCGAGGTGATCGTTGTCCAAGGGCAAAAATTCCATGTTCACGGCAGGGTCGCCGCGCTAGACATGCCGGTGATATTGATGCCCGACAAGGTTCCGGGCTCGGACTTCGTTCGTCCAGGCGGGAGTTACCGCTTGGGGCAGGAATTGGGCGTGAAGCAAACCATCTTCCGGGTATGCTGCGACGAGCAGATCGTTTGGTTGAATGAACCCGATGCAACGGATGGCCTTCTGAAGTGGCTTGCGGATGGAGCGAGCGCGCCGCCGGGATTCGAATACCAGGTCGCTGGCGAGATCAAGCGGGAACCGCTGCTCCAGTGTTTTTTCTCGGCGGCTGCATTCATCGAGAACCTGGGGCTAGACGTGCCTCAGACGATCAGAGAGATGGCATTTACGTCCTCTGACCCGGACCGATTCTTCTTTCAGGCGTTGGCGATCTTTTGGCCCGCGTTCGAGGCCCATCTCTCGCAGCAGAAACCTAAGATCATGACGTTCAATCGCATGTTCGCGCTCTTTGGGGAGCAGTCTCCGAGGAATTTGCGCTGCGTGACGGATTCGATGTTGCGCACGATGTCGCATCTGATGGTCGACGAATTCCAGGATATATCGCCGCAGATCGTGTCATGGGTGCGGGCGGTATTGACAGAGATTCGGCGACGCGGCCCGGCGTTGCACGAGGGACGCACAGCGCCCCACAGCTCCCTGCTTTGCGTGGGGGACGACTGGCAATCGATCTATAGCTGGCGGGGCAGTTCGCCAAAATACTTCATGGAGTTTGAAGACCGGTTCAAGTCACCTGCCACCACGCAAATCATGTTGCGCGAAAATTTTCGCAGCCATCAGCACGTCATCGATGCGGCTGAGCACATTGTGCGTTCGGCGCCGGCCATTCCGGGCAAAAGAGCGCGGGCGGCCGGCCCTGCGGCTAAAGACCCCATCCCCATTGTCGTACGTGATCGTGATGATGGCGCGCTCGCTGCGTCCGCCCATGAATTTTACGCGCGAGGACTCTCGGTAATGGTCCTCTTTCGTCGCGGTACGGACGGCGACGAATTGAAAAAGGTGCTAGCCGATTTGATGCGGTTGGACTGCAAACTTCCCGAGGAGCAGCGGCGCTTCAAGCTCCTTTCTTACCACCGCTCGAAAGGATTGGAGGCGGATGCCGTGTTGCTGGTCGGGGACTGCATTCACATGACGGACTCCCCGTACAAGAACCAAGCCTATTTGATCGCAAGGTTGGGCGACAAGAACGATATAGCGCCGTTCGATACAGCCCAGCGGCATGAAATCCTCCGCTTGGCGTACGTGGCAATCACTCGTGCCGCGCGATATTGCTTGTGGTATATCGCGCCGACTGGAGCGCAAGGGCGGGCGAGAGCATCGACGAATGTCCCCGTTGATAAGCCGTATTTCCGTGATGAACGCGAGCGGTGATGGCCCAACGTGCCGTCTGACGAAAACACCGTTTTCACCGAAGTCGACCGCATGGGCGCGATGGTCCCACTATTCGAGAATTCGGCGCAGCGGTTGAGAAGAAGGCGAGATATATTGGCCTCGACCCGCGACAAGGAGGCCGATATGCATCAACTTCGTGAGTGGCGCAGCGCGCATCAAATGACGGAAATTTTCGACCGGTTTGACGAGCTATGGGGTGGGGCGGACCGTCTATCCGACGAAGACCGCATGCTGCTATGGACATCCGGAGAGTACTGCGATCAAGTTGTCGATTTCATCAACACCTGCGAAAAGGTGCTGACATCGGACGACGATGCTCGACACTTGGTCTCTCGAGCAAGGCGGGAGGCGAAAGCTGGACATGTGAGATTTTCCCTATTGACCCTGCGGATAGCGATGCAAGTACACAAACGCGCTATGGGTGAATGATGCTTCCAGTTTTTATCGAACGTGCTCCAAGAGTACTGCTCGCTCTCCCGATGTAAGTTCCGACCATAGAGAGCAACGCCTAACCGCGGGTACTCCACGTAGTATTTGGAGATCGACCTGAACTCCGCATTGCATCTAATGCGGGATTCATAATTGACAATCTACAAGTAACCGTCAAGCGCCTGGACATAGGCGGCTGACTTACCGTCTGGATCACGTCACGACCATCCTGGGTTTCAGATTGCTGAGAGCTGCAGCGATGCGATTGCAACCGAGAATGATACGTTCGTCGGTAGTGGAAAATGACAGCCGCAGGTGGCCGGGACTACCGTATGCCCCGCCATGGACGACTGCCACATGCGCCACTTCAAGGAGGTAGCTGCAAAGATCTTGATCAGTGACGATATTGTATCCGTCGGGTGAAACTGTATTGAGGTATGCCCTACAGTCGGGAAATACATAGAACGCGCCTTCCGGCGGTAAGCATGCCAAGTGCGCGATTTCTGTCAGTCGTCTCATCATTAGATCGCGCCGTCGCTTGAAATCACGACCGGTGGCGGCAACCCATTCTTGAGGGCCGCCGAGGGCTGCCACTGCAGCGGCCTGACTAATCGAACATGCACCTCCCGTGCTCTGTGACATCAGAGTGCTGATGGCATCGATTAGCGGCGAGGGCCCGCCAGCGTAACCAATACGCCAGCCAGTCATTCCATAGGTTTTTGAGACACCGTTGACAGTCAAGGTGCGTTGCCTTAGCGTTGGCATGCAGGCCGCGAACGAAGTATGGAGCGCTCGACTATAAACATAGTGTTCATATATCTCGTCAGACAGCACCCAAACATGAGGATATCGCTCGAGCACGCTGCCCAGCAGTTTCAATTCGTTGATTTTATAAACAGCCCCGGTTGGATTATTAGGATTATTGAGTATTAGCCATCTGGTGCGCGGGCCGATTGCATCTTCCAATGCCTTCGAGGTGAGTTTGAAGCCGTGCTTAGCGTAGCACTCAATTCCGATTGGAATGCCTCCGCTGAAGCGGACGACATCGAAATAGGACACCCAGCAAGGAGTCGGTATGATGACTTCGTCGCCGTCGTCAATGCTTGCCGCCAACGCATGAAATATTACGTGCTTGGAGCCATTGCCGACGACGATTTCGGAGCGTGCGTAGTCAATGCTGTTCTCGCGGGCGAACTTTGCGCGAATTGCTTCAAGAAGGGCGGTCGTTCCTGCGATAGGCGGGTAGCGGGTGTCTCCGCCTAGGGCTGCAGAATGAGCTGCGCTCACGACGTGCGAGGGAGAATCGGTGTCCGGCTCGCCAACGGTAAGGTCGACAATGTCATGACCCGCTGCAGCCAGTTCGCTGGCTCGCGCCCTAGAGGCGATACTCGCTGAAGTCGAAACCCGCCCCATCCGTTTCGCCACAATAGCTGGTGTCATGATTGCCCTAACGATATTGAACGATGAGCTAGCTATGCTCCGATCTGGCCAACCCGTGTGGGTGGGACGCAGCTAGGGTTGCGCGCTACGTTTTCTTTTCGATCCGTGGATGCTTCCTGCTGCCAATAGATTGCGTTCTCCACCTGATCGATGCCGCCAAGACAAACGCATAACCCCAGAACAGCGGCAAGGTGCCCAACGTGCTACCCAAAGCGCCGAAGCCGAGGGGGACTGCGAATTGAGTCAGATTGACGAGCGCTATACGCAAGCCGATAGCCTCGGCGATTTGTTGTGGCGGGGTCACCTCGTGGAGTAGTGCCATGACATTGGGTTGACTGGTGCCGAGAGCAATGCCGAGAAGAAACGACAGGGCGAGCAATTGTTCCAACCCGTTGACGAGCGGGTAAAGCATGAATACGCCGGCGGCGCATGCCATCGCGAGTGCTAGCAGCGTTGCAGACGACAGTCGCGCTCTGGTGAAGGGTGTGCTCAGCCGTGCAAAAAACGCAGCCAGCGCAAACGCCGACATGATTGTCCCAATTCTTGTCGCTGAAAGGCCGATTGCAGCCCCATAGAGTGGGAGCATGAACGCGTGGGTATCCCAGGCGCCGGAAAGCACAGTGTTCGCGATCAATATGCGTCGCACGGAAGACGTGGTGAGTAAGGAGCGGGTATAGCCCGTGTGTCCGTATGTCGTACCGCCTGTGGCGTGAAGAAGGTGTGCGCGCTGTGTTAGAAGAATGGCCGTTGCCGTAGCTGGAAGCAATGCAAGTACGGCGAAGGTCATTCGATATCCGAAGAGACCGAGTACGCCGCCGACTAAAAGCGGGCCGCTGAACGCGGAAACCGATTGCGTTACGGCTAACCGCGAAAAATTGTGTAGACGTCGCGACGGCTCTGATTGACCGAGCAGGTTCTGCATGGCGACCTGGAATACCATGAATCCCGCGCCGATTAGCGACGATGCCCAAATTAATGCGCCGGTGGAGACGAGACATACTGGCCCCAGACATCCGAGAGTGGCGAGCCCCACACCGATAAAAAGAGGGGCTTGAATACCGATGCGGTCTATCCACCGGCCGGTATGCAATGCCAGGAGCATAGGGAATACTGCGAAAAGTGCGATTAAAATGCCGAGTGTCAATGGTGACGTGTGGGCACCGATTGCGCTCAGCGAAACGGCAACTCGCCCACCCGTCAGAGCCGTATGGGTCAATATCGTCGCGATATAGAGAGACATGCCCGATTTCGATGGTGAAATATCGATATTTTGCATGGGGCGATAGTTCTGCGGGAATCAGAGTGCGGTGCCACACAGCAGTGGTTTTTGTTTTTGGGAGATTATTTTGTTATTTATAAGTAAATCAATAATAATGGCAACCGCTTCTTCTGGCGTGCAATTGTCGGTGTGCAGATGCAGATCGGGGGACTTGGGTTGCTCATATTCTGAATCGATGCCTGTAAACCCACGAATCTCGCCAGTCCTGGCCCTTCGATATAAGCCTTTCGGATCCCTCGATTCGGCCACGGATAACGGAACATCGACGAAAATTTCAAAGAATTCTCCCGGTGCAAATCGCAATTTTGCCAGCTCGCGATCACGTCGAAATGGCGAAATAAGGGCGCAAAGGACAATGAGCCCACTGTCAACCATCAGTCGAGCTAACTCGCTGACCCGTCTAATATTCTCGCTTCGAGCGATGGCGTCATAGCCGAGATCCGTGTTTAGTGTCGAGCGAATCTCATCTCCATCCAATATATAAGTGTGCTTTCCTAGGGAAAATAATGCTTTCTCTGTTAAGGTTGCGATGGTTGATTTTCCGGCGCCGGATAATCCGGTAAGCCATATTGCACATGCTTTCTGTTGCTTGATGGATGAGCGTGCAAATTTATCGATGCAAATTGAATTTGTTGTATTCGAATGCATGACCGACTCCTAGATTGGTTTGTTGTCAGAGTAATTGAAAGCACTGTGCGAAAATGGCGCGCACCTGTGCTGCATTATTCGTGAGCACCCAAACAACCTAACCTGGCGCGATCTTCCGGTACGCCGAAAACTGTTTCGTAGTTCGAGCATTGGTCATGCCTTCATTAAAAATTCATAAAATGAACGAGCATCCGGTTTGCATTGTCGACGACTATTTTGTTACGCAGTAACGGATAAATATTCCTTCCACTCATTGCCGTCACGATCAAGCGTCGCGAGAATCTGCTGATCGGCGCTCAGGACGAGTTGCTCTAGCATTTCCCGTTGCGTTATGCCGTAACGTTTAATCAAGCGTCCCAATGCGACCGCCGTGCCATTTGAGATCCAGGTGTTGATTCTACGCTCGCCACTGTCTCCGGCGCATGCCCGAGATTGGCGGTATTTCGCTTGCCGTTCTGCTGACGATTTTGCCATGACTAAACCCTCTTGTTACGCAGTAACGCTATCTTTAATCGTTACTGCGTAACAAGATGATCAATCTGAAAAATCCGGATATTACTGGTCTGCTCGGATTTCGGCATGACCGTAATCCACCGTGTGAAGAATGATAACTGTCAAGGTTTACAGGATTCGTTGCTGCAAAATTTTAAAAAGGGGCAAATCAAAGTTGTCCTTGATGTATTCGTGAATTGTGTTATAAGTAAATACGTTTAACTTCTTTACTAAAGATGAAGGTTATTTCAAAGGATCGGAAGATGCAGATCGAGAGCGCGATTGCTGATTTCTTAAAGAGAAATTCGGGATGTGATGAAATCGTTTCCGTGGGTGATGTGTTTCAATCGGGGCTTGTCAACTCACTATTTGCTATGCAGATTGTGATGTTCATCCAGAAGGAATTTGAGGTGATTATTTTGGATTGCGATCTGAGTGTTGACAATTTCAAGAATTTCGACGCAATTGTCAAACTTGTTCACCGTAAGAGGGGGGGGCGGGTCGCAACCTTGTGAAATGAAAAGGAATTCGGGTGGTTTCGAGGAGAAGTTGATGTCGCCAGATCTGGAATTCAAGAAAAAGATCGACTTGCACCGCGCGTTTGTGGACAAATTTATCGCTCCCTCGGTTGACGTAATCGAGGAAACGAGAGTGCTGCCGTTCGAACTCATCGATGCGCTTGGCGCCCATGGCTATCTCGGTGGCCTTGTTCCAGTCGCCTCGGGCGGAAAAGGCCTGGGGCGTCTCGACTTCGGCTTCGCAGTGGCTAGCTTGAGTGCGGAATCGTCTTCGATCCGAAATTTGCTTACGGTACACAACATGGTTGCCGCCTCCATTTATCGATGGGGGGGCATGCGGTGAAGGATAGATGGTTGAAGTCCATCGCGACAGGGAAGGCAATTGGCGCGCTAGCATTGACAGAGCCCGCGAGCGGAAGCGATTTTGACATGATCGCCACGACGGTATCGAGGCGTGGCGGTTGTCTCGAGGTGCGCGGTACGAAGACATGGATATCCTGTGGTCCGATCGCGAATGTTTTTCTCGTGTTTGGGAAGCTCAATGGGCAGCACGTAGCCCTCATTGTCCCGCGCGATGCGGATAACTTGACGATCGAGCCCATCACACGACCGCTAGTGGGCGCGCGCGCGTCGATGCTTGCGACAATTCGCTTTGACGGCGTAAGGGTCGAGGAATCTAATCTGATAGGCGGACTCGGTTTCGGGAAAGCTACAGTTGGAGCTTTCGCACTCGATATCGGACGATTTGTTATTGCTTGGGGGGCATTGTCGCTTGCGAGAACGTGCATGACCCAATGTCTCAAGCGCGCGGGGACGACTATGCGGTTCGGCTCGAACCTCGTCCGTCATCCGTTGTTCGCCAAAATGATCACTGAAATGTATCTGGCCGTCAGTGCTGCGGAGGCGGCGTGCATCCGGGCGGGAATGCTTCACGACGAAGGCGACCCGGCCGCGATTGACGCGACCTATGTCGCAAAATATACGGCGACCAAGGCGTTGTCCTTGGTGAGTGGGACGGCTCTCCGACTGTCGGGCGCCTCTGGTTGCATGGATGATGGTCTGATTGCGCGGGCATATCGTGATGCGCCGATCCTGGAAATCATCGAGGGCAGCAGTGAACTTCACGAAATCCAGATTGCGGATCATGTTTGCAAGTCGCTCGAATCTGTGACGTGATTCCTGGTAACGGAAGGTCACCGCCACCAGAAACGTTGAAATAATTTAGCGATCCTAATTAATTGAAGATTCCGGTTTCGGAAAATCAAGCCGAGGACATGATGGTCGTCAAATGTGTCGTATGGGATCTTGACAATACGTTGTGGCAGGGCGTGCTGTCTGAAGGAGACGATTTGCGCACCGTCGAATCGGCTGTTGCAGCAATCAAGGCACTGGACGAGCGTGGCGTGCTTAACTCGATTGCGAGCCGTAATGACGAGATGCTCGCCATGAAAAAAATCGATTCGCTTGGTCTCCGCGAGTACTTTCTTTATCCGCAGATTAACTGGGGGGCGAAGAGTGAAGCGCTGACGAGAATTGGAGCCAGCCTCAACGTCGCATTGGATACGTTGGTTCTCGTGGATGACGATGCATTTGAGCGAGCGGAGGTCACTGCTTCGTGCCCAGGCATACGGGCTTTTGCGTTCGAGAGTGTAGAGGGTTTGCTGCGTGATCTGGGCGTATCTGATATGCGCCCCACACCCGAGGCGCGTGAACGCCGGAAGCTATACCTTGGCGAGATGCACCGGCAACAGGCCGAGGCGGATTTTTCTGGGCCTCATCAGGAGTTTCTCAAGTCGCTGGACATGGAAATGCGGATATGGCACGCCGCGGCGGATGACTTGAGGCGCGTCGAAGAGTTGGTGCAGAGGTCTAATCAGCTCAATTCTACAGGGCGCCTCTATTCATACCGTGAATTGAAGGAAATCGCGTCGTCGGCCACGCACTCGTTACTGCTGGCTAGCCTTGTCGACCGATTCGGTGACTATGGCACGATCGGCGTCGCACTGTGCGAAAAGGCCCAGGCTCGATGGAATCTTCTTCTACTGTTGATGTCGTGCCGAATCATGTCGCGCGGTGTCAGTTCGGTCATGTTGAATTTCTTGATCGATATCGCCGTGCAGCACAAGGCGGAATTGACGGCTGTCTTCCGAGACACGGGCCGCAATCAGGCGATGTTCATGGCGTACAAGATGGCAGGCTTCGTCGAGTGTGAGGGTTCCGGCGACGAAAGGATCTTTCTCGCGCCACCTAATGCGCAGCCGTTTCCTCCGTATCTGTCCATTTCGTATGAGGATCCGTCCCGTTCGACCAACTGAAGTGTCACGTGCGTTTCCCGGACGAATCCGGTCGGGGGCAAGTTTCGTCAGCCACTCGTGGTGTTTGCTGCCGTCGTACGAGCCGCCCAGTCCCGGTAGCACGAGGAGAGGAGAGTATGAGCGATCATTATCTAGTGAAATCGTTTCTGGCTTCCAGAGGACTGGCGGTACAGGACTTGTACGTTGACGTCGAACAGATACGAACCTTTGGCGATGACGCGCACTATCGCATCGAAGTTCCGACTGTCAATTCCGTTGCAGCACTTGCCGCCTTGTTGGAAGAGGCGTCCAAGCGAAACGTCGTTATCAACCGAATTACTGAGACGCTGGGTCTGTTCAGGCATGCTCGGCAGGACATCGCGGAATACGTTTCGCTGTGTGCCTCGGCGGGCGCCTTGCTAACCATGTCTGTCGGCCCGAGGGCTGTGTATGACACCGGTGCCTCCGCAGGTAGCATCCAGGGAAAACTAGTCGGCTACCGGTTGCGAGGGCAAGATCAGATTAATCGCGCTGTCAAGGATGTCATGCGCGGGGTCGAGTGCGGCGTCCGGGCCTTCGTCGTCTACGACGAAGGCCTGCTGTGGTTGCTCAACGAATTGAGGAGCGCGGGAATTCTGCCGAGGGAGACGTTGCTAAAGGCGTCTGCGCATATGGGTTGCTGCAATCCGATATCGGCGAAAGTGCTCGAACAGCTCGGTGCGAACACGATCAATCCGATTCGGGACCTACACATCTCGATGATCCGGGCGATCCGAAAAGCTGTTTCGGTGCCGCTCGACATACATACCGATAACCCACCGGAATCTGGCGGCTTCATCCGATATTTCGAAGCTGCGGATATTGTGCGGGCTGCCGCACCGGTTTACCTCAAAACGGGTAACTCAATCTTGCAGCGGCATGGTTCGTTACCGTCAGTTGATGAGGCGAGGGCGATGGCAGCGCAGATTTCCATCGTCGTTGAGATGATCCGCAGCGATTTCCCCGAGTCAAGGCAGAGCCCGGCCGGCAAGAAGAAACTGGTGGCAACTCACGCGGCGTAGCCGTCGAGCGAGGATCGTATGTGCAGAATATTTGGCTCGTATGGTGTCCGTACCAGCGAAGATTGTCTGAAAAAGGTCTCCGATATGCAACGCAGCGGCGGCCCCGACGGATGCTATTTCCTCTCGTCTGAAGCTTGGTCGATTGGTGCGAACCGGCTCGCCGTCGTCGGTCTTCAGGACGGTATGCAGCCGTTCTCACTGGGCAACGTGCATGTCGTCTTCAATGGAGAGATATATAACCACCACGCTCTTCGCGACATCGTCCGGAAACACGGCTACGACGTGGAGAATGCCTGCGACGGCGCGATACTGCCCGCACTGTATGTGATCTATGGTCAAGAATTCGTCCGGTATCTAGACGGCATGTTTGCACTCGCAATCATCGATTCTAGAGGTGAGAAAAAAATAGTCCTTGCCAACGATTCGATGGGAGTCAAGTCGCTCTACTACTTTCACGATCGCGTGTCCGGGGCGCTCTATTTCGCGTCGGAACTCAATGGCCTGTTCGCATTCGACGCCGTTCCGCGGCGCTTCGATGCTGCGTGCATTGACGAGGTCTTCGCATTGCGGGCGGTGTGGGGGCCGAACACGTCGTTCTTCGACGTCCATGACCTGCTGCCAGGATCGATACTTGAGATGGGTCTGCACGGGAAGCTGGTGTCGCATTCGTACAGGCCGGAGCTACCGGAGATTGACAGTGGCGTGGGAGAAAAAAGGCACGGTGACGGGGCAGGTGGCTTCGGCGAACTGTTTGAAGCGGAAGTGAGACAACTGCTCACCTCCGACGTCACTCCTTGTGTCGTGACGAGCGGCGGACTTGATTCCAGCCTCGTCACAGCGATGGCAGCCTCACAGCGAGACGGACTCGATGCCTTTCACATTTGCTACGAGGGCGATTGGTGCGATGACGAGCGCGGCTACGCGAGGCAAGTGGCGGAGCGATGCGGCGTGAGATACAACGAGATTGAGTTGTCTCCGCGGAGATTTCCTGATCTGATCGAAGCGATGTCGCGCTCGATCGGCCAGCCGAATTCCGCACCACATGCGCTGAGTACCTACGCGCTATTCGAGGCGATCCACTCGCATGGCTACAAGGTCGCGTTGACGGGAGAAGGCGCCGACGAATATTTCGCCGGCTACCAGCGGTTCTCGGACTCGGCCTTCGATACGCGCGAGGACTGGCTCGACCGTTACCTGGACAAGCTCGGACCATTTCCTGCCGCTGTGCGTCGATCTATCTACGCTGATTCGTTCCGCGATTACCTGGCGCGCCGGCCGACGGCTGTTGAATCGGTGCGAGACAAGCTTCGGGGGCTCCCTGCCGGCGGGCAGCGATTCGACGCGCTCCTGCGAATGGATCAAGTGGATCGCATGCCTTTTTATATTCACCGGCGCGTCGATCATCTGAGTATGGCGCATTCGGTCGAGGTGCGCGTGCCGTTCTGTCAGCCGAAAGTCGTCGCCTATGCCAATTCGCTGCCGCCCGCCGCGCTGGTCGACGGTAAGCGATCCAAGCTGCCCGTGTACGAAGCAGCGCAAGGGTGGTTACCCGATTCTATCCGGTATCGAAAGAAGCAGCCGTTCACGTTTCCCGTACACCTGTATTTCCGGCCTGGAAATGCGTTGTGGGCCTATGCCAACGACATCTTTGCGTCTCGTTCGTTCGAGGAGCGCGCGATATTCGATACGCAGCATCTGAAAAACATACTGAGCGGGAACGAAGCGATCTCGTCTGACGACGCGATCGCTGTCTGGTGCGCATTAACGCTCGAATCGTGGTTGCGTTGGCAGGAAGGCTGCGGGATGCGTTTTGAATATCGGAGTTAAGCATTTTTTTCAGTCGAGGGAAAACGATGGACAGCTTGAAGATCGGCGTAGTCGGTGCGGGAGTGATCGGCCGCAGCATCGCGGAGGCGGTTCTCGGCGCAGGCCTGGCGGTGACCCTGGTGGACGTGAATAAGGAGACCTTGGTGACGAGCCGGGAGTTGATCGAGACCAGCCTGAAGGCGGCTCGCCTATTCGATACAAGGAATCCGTCGCTTCATGGCACGGACGAGATCCTTTCGAAGCTGATCGTGACGCACGACTACACCAATCTTGTCGACGCGGATATCGTGATCGAGAGCGTGACAGAACAATGGGAAGCGAAGCGGCACGCATATGCCTTGCTCGAGCGCGTGTGCAAGGCTTCCTGTCTCTATATCGCAAATCCGTCGGTATTCCCGATCGCGAAAATCGCTGCGCTCACCGGTCGGGCCGACCGCGTTGTTGGCGTGCATTTTATGAACCCGGTGCCGATGAAGAAGACAGTCGAGGCGATTGTCAATTCCACCGTCTCCGCGCAATCGTCCCAGCGCCTGTTCTACTTTCTCGATCGAATTGGGAAGAAGGCTATTGTCGTGCGAGATGCTCCGGGTTTTGTCTCGAATCGAATCATGATGCCGGTGGTCAACGACGCAGCGAGGCTCGTCGAAGACGAAATTGCCTCGGCTCGCGACGTAGACGCGGTCTTTCGCGAGTGCTTTGCCCACAAGATGGGCCCCCTCGAAATGGCGGATCTCATCGGACTCGACACCGTGCTGTACTCGCTGCAGCGGTTGCAAGAGGAACTCAGCGATGACCGTTACCGGCCTTGCCGGACTCTCGTGGAGAAAGTCGAAAGCGGAAAACTTGGCCGCAAGACCGGCGAGGGATTTTTTGTGTACCGTTGACCATAGCGTGTCGCTAATTCAGAAATCGGAACACGCCAAATGACAAATATCCCAAGTCATGCCGGACCGGCTTCGATCGGCACACGATTCCTCTTGACCGCCAAACGTTTCGCGGATCGCATTGCCATCCGCGAGCGCGATGCTGATATCTCGTATCGCGTGCTGCTCGATCGCGTACTGCGGTTGGCCGGCGGGCTAGATGCGATGGGTGTCAAGCGCGGGACTCCGGTACTCGTGTGCACGTCGACGCCGACTGACGGGGTCATCGCGATATTGGCAACCTTGTTTGTGGGTGCAATTTATGTCCCTGTCGATGACAGCCAACCCCCGGAGCGAGTCGCCTCGATCGTGGCCGATGTTGGCGCGAAAGCGGCGATCATCGACGGTGATTGCGGCGCTGCGTACACCGCCGTCCTGAACGAGGTTCGCATCCCGATCGGTCAGTACGCGAAACTGATTGAAGCGCGGCCGCTGGATACGCGGAAGGTTCATGCGGACGGCGCAAGCATTGCTTCCATCCTATATACATCGGGATCCACCGGACAGCCCAAGGGGGTGGCGCAGATCCATCGCAACGTGCTCCATCACGTCGACGTGTTGACACGACGTTTTTCGATCGATCACGAGGATCGACAGACGCTACTGTCTTCGCTTGCGTTCGACGGCTCCACAACTGATCTCTACTGTGCAATCCTGAATGGTGCCACTCTGCTGCCGTTTAGTTTTCGTCGCGAAGGCGCTGAGGCGTTGCTGTCGTTCCTGGAAGAGACCGAAGCCACACTGCTTCACTCGACGCCGACACTCTTTCGGGCATTGGTCGGTCGGCATGTAGCTCGGGTTCTGCCACACCTCCGAGTGATTATCCTCGGAGGCGAACCTGTATTTCATTCGGACCGCTTGTCCGCGCAGTCGCTCTGCCCACCCGGAGCGTGGTTTGTAAACGGATACGGGGCTACGGAGACGAGTGGCTTTGTCGCGATGCATGCACTGACCGTTGGCGCCCCTGAGCCCACGGAGGAAATGAATCGAATTCTCCCGATTGGCCGTGCCGTCGAGGGTTTCGAGCTATTTTTCTTGGACGATCAGGGGCGGACGAACCTGGAGCAAGGCGAGCTGCAGGTTCGCAGTCCGTATATTGCGCTTGGTTACTGGCGCGGCAGGCAGTTCGGGGCACCGCTGAGCGGCGATGGCGACATGCCCCCAGGCGACACGCGGGTATATGCAACGGGTGACTGGGGGCAGGCCGATGCCGGGGGGGAGATCACCTTGCAGGGGCGTCGGGATCGGCAGGAAAAGGTGCGTGGGTATCGTGTGAACCTCGCGGAGATCGAGATGGTGGCCAGCATGCACGATGACGTGCGCCAGGCTGTCGCCAGGGCTTTCGACGATCCGAGAAGCCTGACACGCGAAATCGCTCTCTATGTGGTTCCGGTCGATGGTCGATCGATCCAACCCGATGCCATGCGGCAACGCCTACGGCGGCATCTGCCGCCTTACCTGCAGCCCGTGCATATCGAGATCGTCGACACGTTGCCGTTGCTCACAACGGGCAAGACGGATCTGCGTGCGCTTTCCATGCCTGTCGCCGTGAAGACGCGACATGATGTGGATGCCAATGGGAATCTCGTCGATCGGATCAGTGCGATCTGGCGCGAGGTCCTCGGTGTGCCGGATATTGACGTCGACAGAAATTTCTTCGATATCGGTGGAAGTTCGATACTGCTTGCACGCGTCCATGTCCAATTGCAGGAAACGACGGGCATCCGCGTACCATTGTTCCGATTGTTCGAATATCCGACGGTATCTCGATTCGCTGCCTTTCTGTCGACCAGGCAAGGATGATTACGGGGACGCCCAGCAGTTTTCTTCGAGGATTAGTTCAGCCATGGACGATAAACGGATAGCGGTCGTGGGAATGGCGTGTCGGTTTCCTCGAGCGCGGACGCCACGGGAGTTCTGGAAAAATCTTTGGGACGGCGTGGATGCCGTACGGAGATTTTCACGCGAAGAGCTCATGGCGCATGGCGTGCCTGCGGAGATTGCTGGTAATGAGCGGTACATCGGAGCGAGCGGCTATCTGGACGACGCGGACCGATTCGATGCGAAATTCTTCGGATATTCGCCGGCCGAGGCTCAACTCGTCGATCCACAGCAACGGCTCTTCCTGGAGGTGTGCTGGCATGCATTTGAGGATGCCGGCTACGATCCGCACTGTACTGGTCTGAAAACCGGTGTGTATGCAGGGTGCGCGCCCAACAAGTACTTTCTCTATCACGTATTCCGCCAGGATATTCCCTCGCTCGACCGCCACAATTGGGATGCCGACGATTTACCGCCAGGTACCAATCCCGATGCGCTGTCGACGCGGGTTGCCTACAAGCTGGGGCTCGATGGTCCGGCGCTGACAGTATTGACTGCCTGCTCTTCATCGCTCGTCGCGATCGCGCTGGCGTGCGACGCGCTCGTCGCTCGACATTGCGACATGGCGGTCGCGGGCGGCGCGGCGATTCAGTTACCGCATCAGACCGGCTATTTTAGCGACGAGGCGGGTGGAATGTTGTCGAAGGGCGGACAATGCCGGCCGTTCGACCGCGACGCGGACGGATCAGTGTTCGGCAGCGGCGTGGGTGCGGTCGTCCTGCGACGACTCGACGACGCGGTGGCCAATGGTGACATGATTTACGCTGTCCTTAAAGGATGGGCGGTGCGCAACGATGGCGCGAACCGAGCGGGTTACAGTGCGCCGAGCGTTGACGGACAGGCAAATACGATCTCAGCTGCACTGCGGATGGCCGAGATAGCACCGTGCGACATCGGTTACGTTGAGGCACACGGCAGCGCGACGCCGGTCGGCGATCCTATCGAGTTCGAAGCGCTCAGGGTAGCGTTCGCGCAGTGTGGCCCAACAGTACAGAACTCCTGTGCGCTAGGATCGGTGAAGGGCAACGTTGGGCACCTCGATGCGGCCGCAGGCATTGCCGGGCTCATCAAGACCGTACTGGCGGTGCATTACGGCAAGCTGCCGTGTTCGCTGCACTTCATCGAGCCGAACGATGACGTTGATCTGGCGAACAGCCCATTCCACATACAGCGACAATCGGCCGACTGGTCTCCGATGGACGGTCGATTGCGACGCGCTGGCGTCAGTTCCTTCGGGTTAGGTGGCACGAACGCACACGTGATCGTTGAGGAGTATCGATCGGCCGAGGCTGCGGTCTCGGCACAGTGGACGGAAGCGATTCTGCCGATTAGCGGCAAGACACCGGAGGCACTGGAGGCGAGGCTTAGTATCCTCGGTAGAGAAGTCGGAGAGCACCCGGCGAAGCTCGCGGAAATGGCTTGGACCCTGGCGACAGGGCGGGCGCATTTCGAGCATCGCGCGGTGGTCGCGGCAAGCGATGATGGGCGTTCACGCGTGTTGATTAAGGCGAGGACCTCGGGGGCGATGACCAACGTCGCCTTCATGTTACCCGGCGTGGGCAATCAACGTGAGAATGCGCTTCGATCGCTCTACGACGAAGATGGGACGTTCCGGTCTACGATTTCGTATATCAGCAACGGTTTTCGTTCATATCTAGACGCGGACCTTGACGAGTTGCTGTTCACGCGGCAGCCGGTGGACTCGTGGCGGCCTGCGCAAGCGTCGCACGCCGCGAGCGATCCGATGGCGGCCCTGCATCAGCCCGCGGTGGAATTGACTCAACTGCAGCGCACGCGTTGGGCCCAGCCGGCCTGCTTTGCCTTCGAATATGCGCTTGCGGTCCAATTGATCGAGTGGGGCGTGCGGCCATCCTCGTTGATCGGACACAGTATAGGTGAATTCGTCGCTGCGGCCCTGTCTGGTGCGATATCGGTCGATGATGCGATCCGTCTCGTCGCCATTCGGGCGCTTGCCATTGAGAAATTGCCTCGCGGCGCGATGATTGCGGTGCCGCTCGGGACGAACGATATCAACCCGTATCTCGGTGAAGGGGTCGCACTGAGCGCATCGAACAGCGATGCGCTCAGCATTCTTGCCGGGACGGAACAACAAATCGAATGGACGAGACAGCGGCTTGCCTCGCACAACGTGCTGGCGCAATGGTTGCCGGTCGAGCACGCCTACCATTCCCATCTGTTGCGAGACGCGGCCGCGGAACTTGATATCGCTGCCCGCTCCGTGCGCGTCCGAGCCCCGTCGATTCCCTACATCTCCAACGTGACCGGGAAATGGATCACCGACCAACAATTGAACGATCCGGGTTACTGGGGGCAACATCTTTGTAGCACGGTGCGGTTCGCTGCCGGAATGCGTACATTGCTTGAAACTACCCGTGTCGGTCTCTTGGTCGAGGTTGGCCACGGACAGACGTTGTCCGGCTATACACAAACCCTACTGCGGCCTACCGACCTGAACGTGCGTATCGAGAGCACCGATCGACAGCCGGCCGGTGGCGACACGCCGTCAGGGCCGCAACCGGCGGCCATGCTCGGCCGACTCTGGGTGGCAGGAGCGAGTGTAGACTGGAAGCAGGTCCTCGGTACTGGCGATGTTCGCCGCATATCGCTCGCTGGTTATCCGTTCGAACCGGCGCGCCACTGGCTATCGCGGCCGAGGACTGGCTCGCGACTCGCGGTGGGCGAGAACAGGCTCTCTGCTCGGTGGAATTCCGCCGGGCAGCAAATTCCAGAAATCCAAGCTTCGCGCGATTTCGATTCCGGGGCCGATTCGATATTGGTCACGCAATCATCCATTCACGAACGCCCGGATCTCCGGACGCCTTATGCGGCCCCAACAAACGAGATTGAGCAGATCATCGCTGATCTGTGGTGCAACCTTTTTGGATTCGACCAGATCGGCATCCATGACGATTTTGTCGAACTCGGCGGACATTCGTTGCTGGCATTGCAGTTTGCAAACAAGCTATGGCGAGCGCGTCGGGTCGAAATGCCGCTTGTCGCACTGCTTAATCATTCGACAGTCGCGCAGCTCGCCGATTTTCTGGCCGATCGGTTCGATGCGGCTCGCGGTGCCGTTACTGGCACGCAAACATGCGACTTGGCACCGTCCGACGGTAAGGTCGAGTTCGACGTGGTTACTCGGTACGTGCAGGACTCGCTGAGGAGATGCCTCGGCAAGGAAATGTTGCTCGACGATACCTTTGCAGACGGTGACATGAGCCGCTTTCTCCCAGAATTGCTGGTTGCAATGCGGCGTGATTTCGATATCCGGTTGTATCCCAACGAAGTGGCCGGCTTTTCTACGCCCGGAGCCGTTTGTGATTATCTGTTAGGCGAAATTACCCGGCACCGTGCGGTGAGCGAGACGCGGCGTGTTGTGACGTGGGGCGACACGGGCGTAGTGCAACAGTCGTCACTCGAGATTGCGTTCGTGCTGTCGTCGGTGCGCTCGGGTTCGACGCTGCTCCGCGTGATGCTGGCTGGGCATTCAGCTCTTTTTTCTCCGCCCGAACTGCACCTGCTACGTCATGAGAATATGGACGAACGCGATCGAGAGGATCGCTCGCCGGATAAAAACCAAGGTCTCGTACGTGCGCTCGTGGAAGTTCTAGACATCGAACCGGCGCATGCCGATGCAATGATCGCCGGGATGGTCGCATCGAAAATGCCCACCTCGGAGGTGCTCGCGAGGCTCGCACAACGACTCGAAGGCCGGCTGTTGGTGGACAAATCGCCGGGTTATTCGAATGATATTGAGGTCCTGCGTAAGACTCTGCGCGATTTTCCCAAGGCCAAGTATCTATATTTAACGAGGCATCCGTGCGCCGTCGTCGAATCGATGGTACGCAACCGTTTTGTCAGGTTGATGGAAGGTGGTAACACCGATCCGTTTGACTTCGGTGAATTCGCCTGGGTGCGTTCGAACGGCAATATTCTGGATTTCAGCGCGGAGGTACCACCCGAGCGGTTTATGCATGTCCGCTACGAGGATCTGATGGCGGACACGCGTGGGAAAATGGAGAGCATCTGCCATTTCCTGCGGATCCAGTTCGAAGACGCACTGCTAAAGCCATACTCAGGCGCGCGAATGCGGGACGGGCTGGGAGATCCGAATTTCTTCGAGCATGATCGGATCGAACCGGGCTTTGTCGACAAATGGAGGCAGGCGAACCGTATCATTCGGCTCGGACCAGCATCTCGGTACCTCGCCGACAGACTAGGTTACCAATCTTGAATGTGCGGAGATCGCACAATTCCATTCGGAGGGGGAGAATTGGGAACAACCACGTTGATCAAGGGCGGTATTGTCGTATGTGGAGACGATGCGGGCACGGTCATAACCGATGGCGCCGTGCTCGTCGATGGCAGCAGTATTGCTGATGTGGGGATCACTGCAACTGTGGCGGCACGACACCCGGCGCCCGACCATATATTGGATGCGGTTGGAAAAATCGTCGCGCCGGGTTTTGTGAGTAGCCACAATCATCTTAGCTTCGTGCTGTTTCGCGGTATGGCAGAGGATGTTGGAGCAACGCCGACACCAACGATGTTTTTACCGATGCGTGCCTTGATCTCGACCCACGAGCGGATCGTATTCGCCCGGCTCGGCGCACTCGAGTTGCTGCGTGGCGGCGTGACGACAATCCTCGCGATGGAGGAGGACGCAGCGGCCATTGCCCCAGTGCTCATCGAATCCGGGATGCGCGCCCAAATCGCACTAATGACGAACGATGTCGATGTGCTGAGCGTACTGCAAGGAAAAACTTCGTTTGATCCAAATCTCACTAAACTTGCGCTGCGACAAACTGAGGAATTGATCGATCGATGGTCGAGAGGCTCATCAGAACGGATCGGCGCCATGGTTGGTGCGAACATGATACTGAGTTGCTCTAAGGCCTTGCTGCAAGGGTTGGGCGAGCTTGCCGTCAGGCATGATATCGGTGTCACGTGTCATGTTGGGCTAGGTGCGTACGAGGTCGAGTTGAGCCATGCGTTGTATGGAATAGGGCCGTTCGCGTTGCTGCGGGACGTTGGTTTTCTCGAGTCAGGTTGTGTGGCGGCGCATTGTCATCATGTGACCGACGGCGATCTCGCGATTCTGCAAAAAGCGGGGGTGACGGTAGCGCATTGCCCAGTGCTCAATGCACTGCGCGGCACGGCTGCGCCGATCAAGTGGATGATTCGGGAGGGGATCCCCGTTGCGCTTGGTCTGGACAACTATTTTGCGGACTGCTTTGACGCGATGCGCATGTACGTTTCGGTCGGGCGCATGCGCGAACACGACGCTTCATTATTCCGATCCCGCGATGCATTTCGGGCGGCGACGCTGGATGCTGCACGGGCGCTACGCCTGGACCACCAGATTGGTTCGATCGAGATCGGAAAAAAGGCTGATATTCAGCTTGTCGACGTGGCGCGCCCGGGAATCGTGCCGATCGTCGATCCCATAGGGGCGCTCGTCTATCATGCTCATGCCGGCGATGTTAGTACCGTATTGATCGACGGCGTCACTGTGCTGCTGAACGGACGCGTCATGTACATCGATGAGTACGGAGTGCTTGCCGAAGCACAGCAACTTGGCGCACTCGCCTGGCGCCGCTTCGCGGCACATTATCCAGAAAAGCTTGCGGCGTTGCGATGGACTCCCGATTCGATTCCGGATTTTTCGGGTGCTTGGCGGTCGGCCGTCTCAGGCGAAATTCATTGAACGATCTGCACGGGTGATGATGATGAATCAACTGACGGTTTGGGGGAGAAAGGACTCTTTCAACGTTCAGAAAGTGGTGTGGCTACTCGACGAACTGGCCTTGCCTTATGACTGGCGGCCGGCTGGCGGCCGGTTTGGCGGTCTTGACGATGCGGCCTTTCTGGCGATGAATCCGCATGGCCGGGTCCCGTTATTGCAGGACGGAGACGAGGCGATATGGGAGTCGCACACAATCGTGCGCTATCTCGCTGACGCCTATGGAGGAGGACGCTTCCGGGCATCCGATCCGCTTGCGCGTTCACGGGAAGAGAGATGGATGGACTGGATGCTGGCGACTTTGCAGCCGGATTTTCTAACCGGCGTTTTCTGGGCCTATTACCGTACACCGGAGCACGAGCGGAAGTGGGAAGAGATATCCCGTAAAGTCGCTATTTGCGCGGATCACGTCCAGTTACTCGATCGACAACTGGCCAATCGAGAATTTCTTTGCGGTGATCGATTGAGTGTTGCCGACATCGCCATCGGCGTGACCTGCTACCGATATTACGAACTCGATATCGATCGCCCCAACGCACCGCATGTCGAGCGTTGGTATGACGCGCTCCAGCAGCGGGCACCGTACCAGCGTAACGTGATGCTGTCTTTCTCCGACATGAAGGGGCGGCTTGCCTACTAGCGCTGGCAGAACCGGGGCCGGCGGTTCCATTCTTTGGCAATCGGCCAGAATGAGGCAAGAGTGCAAACAGGATGCAAACGATGGCAGTTTCCGTAGTGATTGTCGGAGGCGGATTTAGCGGAGCGTTGACGGCCATTCGCCTCGTGTCTACGACCTTGCCGGCCAGGATGTCGCTCACACTGGTGGATGAATACGGTCGATTTGGACGTGGCGTCGGCTACCGCGCCGATGCCGAGGGATGGCGGCTCAACGCACCAGCGCGGGTGCTCTCGGTATCGCCCGACAAGCCGTATGAGTTCGTCGACTATTGCAACAGGCATGGCCATCCGGCGAGCGCTGATAGCTTTTTGCCGCGTTCGCTGTATGGCGACTATCTGGCGGACCAGTTGCGGCAGGTCGACCACAAGTCCGATTCGCATCGGTTGCGCAGGATCAAAGGCCGAGTCGTCGCGGTCGAGTCGGATCGTGATGGCGATATGCAAGTTTGTCTACCTGATGGGGAAGGGTTGCAAGCCACTACAGTTGTATTGGTGACCGGTCCCGGCCGTCGCGGTGGAGACGACGCCACCAGGATAGACGCGTTGGCACGTGACCCGCGCTATTTCCCGGATCCCTGGCAGTTGGTGGTGACTCCCAGCCTACAGGCGGAAGGCCACTTCTTTATCCTTGGTACAGGATTGACATCGTTCGACGTGAACTTTGCGTTGGCGCGACGCAGCCCACGCCGCAGATTTACGTCAATGTCGCGTTGCGGGTTGGTCCCTCAATCGCATGCACCTTGCGTGCAACCGTTGACTTCCGAAGCCAAGTCGTTGCTGTTGTCGAGTTTGCTGGTGCCGCCACGGCAGGCGCTAGCGGTGCTTTGCGAGTCGGTGCTAGTGCATGCTAGTTTGGGCGGAAACTGGCGCGATGTGATCGACAGCCTTCGTCCTACGATCCCGCGGATATCGTTGCGTTGGACCGATGCCGAGCGGCGTGCGCTTGTTCGTCATCTCGCTGCCTATTGGGATACGCATCGGCATCGTTGTGCGCCCGAAACGGTGTCTGTTTTGACGCGGCTAAAGAGGGAAAATCGCCTCACGATACTGGTGGGGCGACTGGAAGCGGGCACGGATCGAAACGGACGGTCTGTTCTTGATGGTCCGGTTGAGAACCTTGGACAGGTCCAGAGGCGTACATGCGTCCTACCTCGTCGAGTGCACCAGTCCTCCGTTGCGTGGCGTTTGTCCCACCGATCCACTATACCGACACTTGCAGCGCGATGGCCTCGTCGCATTCGACGACAACGGCCTTTGTGTGGACAACAAGTATCGTCTCCAGCGCTTACCGTGTGAATCCTGAACTCTTCTATGTCGGTCCCCACTTGAAGCGGCTCTACTGGGAAGCAACGGCGGTCCCGGAGCTGATGGGGCATGTGGTGCGGCTCGTGGCCGTGCTTAAGCGTACGCTTGTTGCCACTGTTTCGGAGCGGACGGGGACAGTAGGCCTTGAGGCTTTGGATAACGAGAGGTGGTGAATTCATGTTGTCAAACGAACAAATTGAATACGGCCCACTGACGATCCATGCTCAGAGCTGGGGAGGGCCCGACGATACGGCGATACTGGCCCTGCACGGCTGGCTTGACAATTCTTCGTCGTTCGAGCCGCTATCAGCGCAGTCGCGCAACTTGCGGTGGTTTGCCCCCGATCTGTTGGGCCATGGTTGGAGTGGACACCTCCCGCCGCACGAGTCCTACACGATAGAGCAGCATGCGCATGCGCTCGCGAGGCTGATCGAGCGACAGGGTTGGTCATCTCTCACACTCGCTGGCCATTCTCTCGGGGCCGGGATCGCTACGGTATTGGCCGCAGCGATGCCGGCGCGCGTGAAACACTTGGTTCTGATCGACGCACTCGGCCCGCCGGCTATTTCGTCACACGCGTCGATATCCAGGTTGCTCGACTCGGTTCGGGGTGGCCGGTCCGCCGTGCTCCCCAGTCACGTCGTTTATCCATCGATCCAGACCGCCATCGAGATTCGCCGACAGACCGCGCAGCTTTCGCATGAAGCGGCCGCCGTGCTCGTGGCGCGGGATCTTATTTCGACCTCAGATGGGTTCGCGTCCAGAACCGACCGGCGACTTGCCTTGAAGCCGCATCTGACGATGACCGAGGAAGAATGCCTGGCGTTGCTGGCAAGCGTCGAGTGTCCGACGCTCTTGATCCGTGCGTCGGCGGGATGGTTGTCGGACGAGCTCGTCGCTCGCCGTTCGGCGGCCATGCGTATGCTGTCTATCGTCGAAGTCGAGGGCGGCCACCACATCCACATGGAGCGGCCGGATCACGTGGCCGACCTTGTCGTCCAGTTTTTGCGAACCGAACGGGTCAATTGATGCGTGCCCAGCCGTTAACTTTCACGACGTCCGTCGATACCTCACATCGGATGCGAATGGCCCACCTCGACTGGCTTGAGGTCGAGTCAATCCACGTCCTGCGAGAACTTGTGGCGGAATGCAGCAAGCCGGCGCTGCTGTTCTCGGGCGGCAAGGATTCGGTTGTCGTGCTGCACCTCGCACTGAAAGCGTTCGGCCTCGGTGCGAACCGCAAGACAACGCTGCCGTTCCCGCTCGTGCATATTGACACGGGCCATAACTATGGCGAAGTGGTCGACTTCCGCGATCGCCGTGCGCAGGAGATCGGCGCCGAGCTGATCATCGGCTACGTCGAGGATTCGATCGGGCGCGGCACGGTAGTGCTGCGTCGCGAAACCGATTCGCGCAATGCCGCGCAGGCCGTCACGCTGCTCGAGACGATCGAGCACCATGGCTTCACCGCGATGATCGGTGGCGCGCGCCGCGACGAGGAGAAGGCGCGCGCGAAGGAACGCATCTTCTCGTTCCGCGACGAATTCGGCCAGTGGGACCCGAAGGCGCAGCGCCCGGAACTGTGGAGCCTGTTCAACGCGCGCCTGCACAACGGCGAGCACCTGCGCGTGTTCCCGATCTCGAACTGGACCGAGCTCGACGTGTGGCAGTACATCGCCCGTGAGAATCTCGAACTGCCGTCGATCTACTATGCGCACCCGCGCGAGATCGTGCGCCGTAACGGGCTGCTAGTGCCGGTTACGCCGCTTACGCCGATGCGTGAGGGCGAGACGAGCGAGCTCGCGCAGGTGCGCTTCCGCACAGTGGGCGACATCAGCTGCACGTGCCCGGTCGAGAGCGATGCGGACGACGTCGAGAAGATCATCGCCGAGACGGCGGTGACCGAGATCACCGAGCGCGGCGCAACGCGAATGGACGACCAAACTTCCGAAGCCGCGATGGAACAGCGCAAGAAGCAGGGCTATTTCTGAAGTTGCGATGCGATATGCAAACGGGCTCGCGTCCAGTCCTCGATCTGGGCGACCGATGCATGCGCAGCGATCCGGTCCAGATCCAGCAGGCGTTGCCGGCCACGCTCGACAATGCATGCTGACGACGTGCTGGTGCACATGATCCGGGTGCCCGTCGACGTGTTGTGCATCGTTCCCGATCCTTCGTGGTCGGGCCGCAAGCGCGGCATCGATACGATTTTGCTGTTTCGTCGCCGCAAGGAGGTGGAGGGACAGATGGCCGACTCGCTCAGTATCCAAACCTGGGGGCGTGTGGGGGTAGGCGACGAGCGACGTATCATCAAGAGCCTGTTCGACAATACGCCCGCAACGTCATGGGAATCCGAAGATCCAATCGATGGAGTCACGTCAGGCGGCCGACCATACTGGGAAAGCGTGCTCGATTATGCGATCAAGATGTTGCTATACCTGACGGTGTGCGATGCGCAGGTTGTTCACGATCGCGCCTATTCGGGCGCCTCGCGCGATCCGAGCGGGTTGGGCAAGCGTCGACGCGCGGAGCGGCTGGCTGAGATCGAATTGCTATATGACCGCTACATCGTCGGACCGGCAGTCCTTGATGTCGAGGCTGCACGTTCGATGTCGACCGATGGCGAGAATGGTGAGGTGCTCGGTCATTGGCGCCGGGCGCACTTTCGGATGCAGCCGCACGGGCCGCAATCGTCTTTGCGAAAGCTGGCGTTTATCGGGCCGACGATCATGCGGCCGGATCGGTTGGGACTGTAGCATGTGCTCTTACGAACCATTGATGGAAACCATGCCTAACTATGCCCGTTGAAATATTTAGCCGGCTTGCGCATGGGCCCACCGACGCCGCCGAACAACTCGTGCTTCAGCGCGTCCTTTCGGTTATCGACAGACGGGACGAGGATGCAGTTATTCTTGTCAACCTGTTTCATCGCCGACATGAAATCGATCTGATCGTCGCAACGCAAACTGCGACGCTCGTGATCGAGATCAAGGGCTACCTTCAACCGGTCGAGGGCGACATCAATAGTCTCTCCTGGACGACGGTTGCCACGGGTGAGCGCCGCTCCAACGCGTATGCAAAAATCGACTCGGCACATATGAACCTGAAAGATGCGCTGCGGGAGATGACCGGTGCCGATCCCGGATACGCGCACGCAGTGGTATTGCTCGCCTACGGCAGGCCGATGGGATCGAACGTGCCCGCGTCGGACCATCGGGTAACGATCACGGGTATAGAGGCGCTCGAAAGTTTGCTGTCGACGCCAGTTCGACCAGGAACCTTGCGGCGGCTTTGGAGCCTGGATGCCGTACGTGAGTTCGCAAAAATGAAGCGACTGGCGCTAATGTCGACGGCCGCGACTGCTCGCTCCGCGACGGTAGGGGTCACCAGATATGCGGAAGTGACCCGCGAATTACGTCGGCCCGGCGTGATGCCGGGCTCTATGCCGCCGGCGAACGATCTGTCTGTGCCGCTTGTGCTGGAGGCAACGCCGATCCGGCGCCCCCAAAAGCGATCTTGGCTGCGAGCCGCAATCCTATTGTTCATCGGACTTCCGGTCTTGGTCGGCGGTGTCTCCGCGTTACTGCATCGCCCGGGCGACGGGGTGAGCAAGGTGGCATCGACCCCACGTCATACGCATGAGCCGATCCGTCGGCATGGCGTGAAAGAAGCCACTCGAAGAAGACGAAGTGAGCAAGCGCAGGAAGATCGCGACGAGTCGTCCTCAGCGCTGCTCGCGGCACAGCAGGCCAATGAGCAGGCGCTGGCGGCACACTCGGTTCAGCCGACACCGGCTGCGCTGATGCCGCCATGTCCGCCTGGTATTGATCGCCTGGGGTGCGTGCCCGATCCTCAAACGCTGGCGAAACTGCGTCATTAGCATGCTCGAGACCGCGATGCCACTCCGAAGTCAGGCTGCATAGACATGCCGTGCCCATGCTTCCATCAGTGGTCGGCGTTGTTCCAGCAAATCAGTTCGGTGGTACGCTGCCTCGACCTTGTTCGCGACAGTATGCGCTAGGGCACGCTCTGCGAGATCCCGAGCGTAACCGTGTTCGCTGGCCCAGTCGCGAAAGCTTGAGCGGAAACCGTGGGCGGTCGCGAATCGCCCAGTTGTGTCACTTTCAGCTTTGACCCGGCGGAGCAACGTGGTCAGCGTCATATCGCTCAAGACTTTTTCGCGGGGTGAGGGGAATACGAGAACGTCGTGCAGCTTGCTTTTCTTGAGCGTCTTAACAAGTGTTAACGCATGCTCGGACAGCGGGACTCGATGCAATTCCTTCGCCTTCATGCGCTGGGCGGGGATGCTCCAGACGCCAGCATGTAGATCGAACTCGTCCCATGTCGCACCGCGAACCTCTCCGCTCCGCGTTGCGGTGAGAATCAGGAAGAGGAGGGCTGCACGGGTGCTATCGCGCGGCGCGTGCGCCGCAAGGTGCTCGGTGACGAATTTGGGCACTTGCCGCCAAGGCATCGCGGGTTGATGTTCAGCCTTGTTCGATTGTTTGGGCAAGATGTGATCGATAACGCTGACCGGGTTCGCGGTGATGTGACCATGCGCCCACGCCCACTGCATGACAGCGTGCATTCGCTGCCGGGTGCGGCTGGCCGTCTCGGCCTTCGTCAGCCAAATCGGCCGCAGGACGTCTGCGCAGTCACCAGGGGTGATCGCGTCGAGCTTGCGGGCTCCAAGTGTCGGGAACACGTATGTTTCAAGGGTGCTGATCCATTGCGCTGCATGCTTCTCGTTCTTCCAGCCCGGCTTGAGTTCTTCGTGGACCTGTCGCGCAGCCTTCTCGAAGTTGAGGGCGGCCAGCGCTACGGCGGCGGCCTCTCGTTCTCGGTTGCGTTGATCGATAGGGTCTTCACCGTTGTCGACGAGCTTGCGCATGGATAGCGCTTTGTCGCGGGCCTCGGCGATCGACGTTTCAGGGTAAGTGCCTAGGCCGGCATCGCGTCGCTTCCCCGTTGCCGGGCTCGTGAAGCGCAGGGTCCATTTGCAGCCGGATTTGGACGGTACCAAGATCAGTCCCGTGACCTTACCGTCAAAGACCGGCTTATCACCCGGCTTCAGTGCCTTTGCTTGTTTGTCTGTTAGCATTGATTTTCTAGCCCATCACTTAGCCCATCAGCGAGTGCTGGATGGGGTTGGAAGGCAGTAGCGTAAATTGGATGCTTGGACAGTGCAAGTCATTGAATCATTGGGGGATGTTTGGATTGGCTTGGATCGCCTTGGGGGAAAATTTGGCGGCCCCTCTCTCCGCCAGAACTTGGCGGAAAACCCAGTAAAATCAATGATTTATGGGGTTTTTGTTTTTCGGCTCACGAAACGACTATCAAACGTACGGCAAGCTGCGGCACTGGCGTCCATAGCCTTTGTATCCCCCTGCACTTCGCGCCATCAACTACAGGGAAACCTCTGCCGTCAGCGCTTCCCACGGCGCGCTCAAGCGCCCGTCTTCCCTGACAATGAGTCCGGCTCCCTCGAGGATCGCGACGTCTTCATGCACACGCTTGTAATCACGATCGAGTTCGCGCGCCAACGCTTTGACGCTATCCGCGCCCGTCCGATGCAGGTGGCGCAACAACTCCAATCGCTTCGGCGTCAGCGCTGCCATCATCTCTTCCAACGAAAGAAACGTAACATGCCGTTCCTCGAAATTCTCGCCCGCCGCAGCCCGATCAAAAGCGGCTGAAAAGCGACGCCCCATGTCTCGAGCACTACCTACATGCGCAGTCAACTTGCTCATTTCACGCTCCTTTCTAGTTCGACGTCGTCCAAAAAATCCTCAACCATGCGCTCCGCGGTCGAGAACACGTATGGCTCTTCACGGCTGCCATAGTGTCGATGATCGCCTTTGCCCCGCTCATTGTCATAACCGATCACCCGCCGGCCATCACGGCCATAAAACAAGCTGTACTTGAGGCCGTGCGGCCGTTCGGCGTCGTGCTCGGGTAGTCGCCAGATACGCATTTCGAGGATGGCTCCATCTGGATAGACGGTCCGATCTTCGAACAGCAGCGTCGCTTTCTTTTTCATATGGCGTAGCATGCCATAGCAGGCGCTATGGCGTCAACCGCCATAGCGTTGCTGAACGCGCCGGATCTGTCATTCCCCAACAGAGGGCCTCCCGGCCGATTGCGCCGTTGAACTGGCGAGGTTAGGAGGGCGCGAAGGCCATTTTAAAAAAGGCTCCCGCGCTCTTGATGTCGGAAGGCATCGAACGTACGAAGTAATCGACCAGACCTGCGCAAGCTGAACAAGTCGCGCACCGCTGCGAGGTAATGCCAACGGCCTTGCGCCCAGACATGCGACGGGTCGTCGGCTGGACATTCTCGCCCCGACCCGGTGCCGACCTGGTCGTGCAGGCGCTGGAGATGGCCTATGAGCAGCGTGGCCGGCCGCAGGGACTGCTGTTCCATTCGGATAAGGGCGCTCAGTATGCAAGTCGGAAGTTCCGACAGCGCCCGTGGCGCTGTCGGATACAGCAGAGTATGAGTCGCCGTGGAAATTGCTGGGACAACTCCCCGATGGAGAGATTGTTCCGCAGCTTCAGGACGGAATGGCTGCCGTCAGTGGCCTACATGTCGGCGCAGGAAGCACACCGGGATATCAGCCATTACCGGATGCACCGGCACAACTGGATACGGCCGCATCAGTTCATCGCAGCCGCAAGCGGATCGCGACCGCCCGTATTAATTAGATTTGCGTTCGGATTCGGAGCACAAACTTTAGCGTGCATACCGCGCGCATGGATACTGAGTGGGCGAAGCTATCGTCGCCTGGCTCGGCGGATGCGGGTTTGGCCGACGCATTCCTTCTCGCGCAGGAGTGGGGCAGGAATACCATCCTAACAAGGCCTACCACGATGCTTCCGAGCAGGGCCGACAAGATGCCCATTCAGATGTAGCCTAATCCTTGACGCGGCGGCTCTGCCGCCCGTCTCTCAATTGGCGTTTCAACCATTGGGACCGACCGGCCCCGCAACCGGTTTCGTCGCCGTGATTTCAAAGCCGCCGCTGTCGAGATCCAATGTGCTCGGGTTCGCGGGCAGTTCGGTGCCGAACGGCGAGACGAATCGTGCTTGAACATCGGTGAACCCGGCCGCCCGTAGATCGGCCTCGACCTGATCGGCTCGCAGCGCGCCTTCGCTGCCGAGCCGCAGATCGATGCTGCCGCCCGGCTTCACTATGCGAGCGAGTTCGGCAATCCCGGGCGGAAGAGAACCCGGCGCCACCGGGCCCTCGGGTCTCGTGAAAACTTGCCACGGAACGTTCTCCGCGACGACCTTGTTCATCGATCCGGAAGGGACAGCCGACATGTCGCGCGCATCGGCCACGACGTCGGCACCGGCCGTGCGGTCGATGTTTAGATAGATCTCTCCCGGGGCAGGCGGACGGAAGACGCGGCCACCCCCGATGGTCAGCGTATCGGCGGTATCGAAATTGGGAGGCGCGATACGGTTTGAAGGCCAGATGACCGTCGTGCGCGACGTCAGATAGTCGTTGGGATCGTCGAACGGAGAATCGTCCGCTGGACCGATTGGAAGCGGTGCGCTGCCGGCCGCATTGCCGCCCGTCGTCGCACCAGCGGGATTGCCGCCCGCAGCCGGGATGCCGGATTGCGGCGGCACTACCGGTGTGCCGCTTGACCCTGCGGCGGGTGATCCCGCCAGCGCGACGCCGGACGTCGACGGGTTCGCATTCGACGTCGATACGCTGGGCGCGGCAGCACCCGAGGGCCCAAGCGTGTTCAAAAACTCGGCGCCTTGCCGCGAAGCGCCGACCACGCCCAAGGCCAACGTCGTCCCGCCTTGGAGCCGCTGATTCCACGAGAGCGAATCCCAATTGCTGACCAACTGATCGCCTGCATAAGCGCCGCTTGCCATCGAGATGCCGTTGGCGGTCCACCCTACGACGCGCGCGCCGGTTTGCACGCCGCCGCTCGCGGCAATCGCCACACCATTCGTCGCAAGCGCATCGACGCCGAGTTTTGCTGCGCCTCCCGTGAAAGGCGTCGCGAGCCCGGCGGCGATTCCGGCGTAATCGCCGAGCGTGGCTTTGCCGGGGGCCCACGACTGGCCGTGGTCCGCGCGATCGGTTAGATCGGATACGCCGTTCGTGGCAGCCACAGCGCCACCGGTCAGCACGCTGCCCCATGCCGCGGCGAGGAGCGGCGTGGCCATGCCGTCGGTGCCGACGAAGGCCGCCACGGTCAGCACGCCCGCGCCGGCGACCGCCAGTCCATCGAGGACATCGCCGCCGTAGCGCTCGACCTTGTCCCAAAAGCCTTCCGTCTTCGTTTGGCTCGCGCTTTCGATGCTGCCGTCCGCGCCGATCGTCAGATGGCCGTCGCTCGGCGTCACAAGTGTCCCGTAGCCGAGCTTGTTGCCGCCGAGATAGTCCTTCATGCTGTTGTAGGTTCGCCCGGTGTCGTCGACATACTGGTCGTTGCCGTTAGCACCGGTGACGCGCCAGACGATGTGCGTCTGCGGGCCATTGTTCGACCCGCTGGCATCGAAGACGACGGGCACGGCGGTGACGCCCCCGTCCGCGCCGCCGGCCTTCGTGATCTGCTGCGCGATACCGCGAATGGCATCGAGCTGCTTCCCGCTGTAGAGGTCGGTCGTGCCGTCGAGCAAGGCGGCGGCTTGCGTGCCGCTCGTCGGTGTTTGCACGTCGGGCTTCAGCCCGAGGTCGCCGCCGATCATGTTGTCGAGCGCAGCGCCCGAGAGATACTGCGGATCGTCGCCGTGCGCGATCATGAACATGTCGAACTGCGCGGCGGCGACGGCTTTCGTGTCCTTCGGCGATTGCTGCGCTTTCGCCATGGTCCCGACGAAATTCGTCAGGAATTTGACGGTCTCCGGGCCCAACTGCTTCGAGACATCGCTGCCGGTGATGGCATTTTGGAGGAGCGATTTTTCGGAGTCCGAAAGATTTCCGCTCGCACTGACCGTCGCCAGCATATGACCCAGTGTCGATAGGTGCGGCGCATCGGATTGCCCCGCCGCGCTGTCGACGATCATCGCAGCGATCTTCGATTTGTCGCCGTCGTCCAGGGCCGTATTCTGGCCCACGCCGATGAGGCTCTGGCCGAGCAGTTGCTGATCGAGCGCACTCGCCGCTTGTGGGCTCGGCACGCGCGAGGACAGCAGGGTGGCCATGGCGATTTGATCGGCGGCGGTTAGCGTATCTTGATCGATCGGATGGCCGGGGTCGCTCGTCGAGAGCGTTTTCGCGGTCTGCCGGATGAGTGCGCTCAACGCCTGTGGCTGAGTCGATGCAGTGACTTGCGGGTTGACCTTGGCGACGATCTCGGACGCCAACGTGTCTTGCGGCAATGGGGCGGACGACGAACCGCCGTCGGTGACCGTGCGCAGCGACATGCGCAATCTCCCGCTTCGGGCGGCAGCGAGTGTGTCGCCGGATGAAGCCGTTGAGCTTACCGTTAAGGGGGACGCGATGCATCGTGGATGCACCGCATGTCACTATACGGAGCCGCTTGAGCGGCTGCGACGGAATATTCCGTAGTCGAGCCGATCGATCGCATCTGTGGATGTCGAACCGCTACGAGGTTCCCACCACCCAACGCTACGCCGTCAATACCCGCTGCGTTTTCTTCACGGCTGCCGCGTGGTCTTCGATCAAGCGATAAAGAACCGGGGCTTCGTGGCGCATTTCCGTCTCGCGGTAGAGATGCTTATCCTGGCGCTTGGTCAGTAGCGCCACGCCGAGCGCGCCGGACGCACACTACAGCGGCCGCGCGCTTGGCCCTAAGAACCCCGACTACTACAGCCAAGAAAACAAATTACTAACCCACCCGTGGTCGGTATGCTGAGCCGGGGCCGTAGTCGGCGTTGGCGTGATGTTCGGGGCGGGCGTCACATACGTTTTTTCGACTGCCGTCTGCGTGGCGTCGTCGGTGCTGCTTTCATACCAGGTAGAGACCTGCTTCGTGCTGGCAGAACCATCATCCTGCAAGCTACCTGGCTTCATATATAGCACGGCACCGCCGATATCGCCGTTTGGCTTCTGATCGTGCATAACGACGAACGCCGAAAGCGAGTGGTTCGACGGGTTCTGAAGGTCGGGCGCGATATCGACCGAAATCGGAGGCACATCGCCGTTTCGGCCTTGTAGCGTCACCAGTTGACTATGAGTGCCGTTCGAAATGTTAAGAAGCGTCCCCGTCATTTCATCGGATGTGCCATTCCCCTCGCCGACGATATCTTCGGATGCGAGATTCCCGTCATTGACGATATGGCCCTCGGAGTCGTAGTGGAACGTCGATGAGATCAGCTTTCCCGTCAAGTTATCAAGAGCGGGTTTGCCGGTGCTCGGATCGTATCTCGTCACCGAAACAGAATTGTTTTTGCTGTCGACGGCGATTTGGCCAACTATCTGACTCTGGCCGTTCTTGATCGTCGCGGTCTCGATCTGGCCGTCGCCGTTCGCGCTCCAAACGAGGTTAGCGTCGCCTACCGTCGTTCCCGTGGCGGGCAGGGTATCCGGCGCAGGCAATGCATACGGATTCGGATCGGGATTCGGTACGGGCCTGTCCGAAAGGGGATTGAGGGTAGAGGGAAAGGCTCGCCCGACGCCAAGCGGATCTAGCATGTATGCCACGTTAAGCTCCTAAATTGCTGATAGGCAGAACGAGGGCGCGTCTCCCGACTTCTGCCACATAAGGCAAGAATAGGGATCGCGTCGCATATGGGAGATTTGTTTGTGCGCAGTATGGACGATTCATCGCAGATCTTGAGTCCCGTGTTCCGTAGTCGCTACTCGGTAGTTCATGGAATGGATCGCTCGGACTGCGGATATCTCCGGTTTGCTTTCAAAACCACAATCGCGAGAGTTGGGGTAGGCAATTAATTAATCAGTACCCCGCCGCGGCCCGTGAGCTAGCGTGAACCGGTTTGCAGGCACGCGGGCATGCAGTGCCTTTCCTTGTCCGAGACGCAGGAACGTTGTATGCGGGCCTTGGCTCGATTCCCTGCCTGTGCTTTTGTGCTACCGCCGCGGCGCGCCATCGCTGCGTCCTGCGAACTGCGCTGCCCGCTCGGGTTACCGGACATGCATCTACGGATGCGATAGGTGCGCGACGCCTCGCTACGCCATCGATACGCTCGGTGTCGAGCCTCGCGGGCAACGGGTAACCACGTCCGACACAGGCCATTTTCTAAGGACGCCTAAATGACTAGCTCATACAGTCTTCCGCTCGTGGCGCTCTCGATCATGCTCGCGGCGACGATGTCGTTTGCCGCAGTCCGACTTGCACGAGCCCAGCTCGCGAGGCCGACGCAAACGAATGCGGTGTGGGCCGCCGCCACGGCGCTCGTGCTCGGCACGGGCATCTGGGCGATGCATTTTGTGGGGATGCTCGCCTTTCAGTTACCGGTCCCGATTGGATATGACTTCACGACAACGCTGGCATCCTGGGCGGCCGCCGTGCTCGTTTGTTGGCTCGGGCTGACGTTCGTGCTGGTGCCGGCTCCGACGGCAAGCGGGGTCGTTCTAGGTGCGATCTTCATGGGTTCGGGAATCGCCGTCATGCACTACTCGGGCATGGCAGCTATGGAGATGAGCCCGCCTATCCAGTATCGGCCTGTGCTCGCTGCGCTATCGGTCATCATCGGGATCGGGGCGTCATACGCCGCGTTGCGCGTCCTCATCGGCCTGCGCACTCGCACGCAAACGTTCGCCAAGGACGTAACGGCTGCAATTCTGATGGGCATTGCCGTGTCGGGTCTGCATTACGTCGCGATGGCGGCCTCCGTATTCGCGCCGTATTGCGTCAGTCGAGCCGCGAACGGCTTCGAGCGACAGCAATTTATCTTTGAACTGGTTATCACGGTCCTTGCCGTGCTCGGCGCAGCGCTGGGCGCGGCGCTGTTTCAAACGCGTAAAGAAGCCCGGTTTCGTGCAATCGAGCAAGAGCAGCGGCTCTCGGCTACGACAAGCCGCCTCGCGGAAAGCGAGCAACGATTCAAGGCGGTGCAGGAGGTTGCCGTCGATCCTTTCTTCATCCTCACGGCCGAGACGAACGGGGCAGCGATCGCCGACTTTCGCTTCAGCTACGTCAATCCGGCCGCGCTCCGGCTTTGGCGACTTCGTGAAGCGGATTTGATTGGGCACAGCTTCCTGAAACAGTTCCCCACAACGATGGCCACGGGCCTGTTCGACGTCTATGCGAGCGTGATGACGAGCGGGGAGGCGGCTATCGTCGAGCAGGAATACATCGGAGAGGGGCTTTCCGGATGGTTTCGGATAAGCTGCGTCAAACTCTTCGACGGGGTCGCAATTTTGTTTTCGGACATCACCGACCGCAGACGTGACGAGCAAGCGCTTCGCACCTCACGTGAAGAGCTGCGTCGGCTCTCGGCACACGTCCAACACGTCAGGGAAGAAGAAAAAGCGCGTATCGCCCGGGAGCTCCACGATGACCTGGGCCAGCAATTGACTGCCTTGAAGATGGCGGCATCGCAATTGGAAAATGTCGCTTGTTCGGATCGACCGTGGCCCCCGCACGAAGCACTGAACGGGATCTACGCAATGATCGACGATCTCGTCAAATCGATCAGGCACATCGCTGCGGACTTGCATCCGGTCATGCTGGAAGATCTTGGCTTGATTCCCGCCATCGACCATTTGCTCGACGATTTTTCCGCGCGCTACCGCATTCGGGCCATTCGTCATATCGATCAAGACGCGATCGATTTCAATCGCCGGTGCCGCAACGATATATTCCGGATAGTGCAAGAAGCGTTGACGAACGTAGCACGGCATTCGGGGGCGACCGAGGTCGTAGTGGCGATCGCGCGCGACGACCCGCACTGCATCGTGCGCATCGCCGATAACGGACGCGGTGTGCAGCACGAGGGGCCGAAGCAATCGTTCGGATTGTTGGGTATGCGCGAACGTGCCACGCTGCTTGGCGGAGAAATCCGCATTAGCACTGAGCCCGGCGCGGGACTTATCTTGACCGCGATCTTGCCGCTGTCGTCCATAGAGACCAACGATGTGACGAAATTTGGCACGCAACACAGCTCAACCGCACTGAGGAACAGCGTTGATGCTGAGGGAGGCGGTTGAATCCCCCGGCGGGCCGCGGAGGTAGGCTGGGGTTCAGTTTAACTTTCCCACGCCGTTATTACCTGAACGGGTGGCGTAAGCCCCGGCCGTCCCTTGCTTGCTCGAAAACTGCACCTGCCGCTGCGGCCGTTGCATCGTGCGATCGCTGGATGTCCGAGGCTACCCGAGCCATCGCCCGCTTTCTCCTGATGAAAGCGTTCAGAGTGGCCCGCCACCATTGATGACTGCACAAATTGGGGATGGACCTTTATGGTTTCGCAAATGAACCCGATCCGGTTTCCTGGGTCGCTGGGCTCGAGCACTATTTATACGGTGGTTCCAGGCGTCACGGTACGCATTTTTCTCGTGGATGCATCTTTACCGCTTTACAACGTGGTGTACGGTCCCCTCAAATTCTTTGCCGACCGAGATCAAGCGCAGCAACAGATTGAAGCATTGATACGCGATGGCGCGCAGATGCCTGCGCCGAACTGGACATGGAAGCTCGATGCGGGCTTTGATAAGTCGGTCGACGGACACGCGAAGAAGGGATGGACCGTCGAGTACAACGGCTAGGCGGCTACGGCGAAACTGATACATCGTTGTGCTTGTCCCCGGGTGTGGCGTGGCTTGAGAAATAGCGCCCCCTGACTGACGGGCTCATATGAATAGGGATCTTGATGAGCAAGGAGATGAGGATTCTGGTGGTCGACGATTTTCCGACTATGCGGCGGATCGTACGAACCCTCCTGAAGGAACTCGGGTACAACAGCATCGAAGAGGCGGAGGACGGGGCGGTCGCGCTGGGGAAACTACGCGCTGGCGGCTTCGATCTCGTCGTGTCGGACTGGAACATGCCAAACATGGATGGGCTCGAGATGCTGAAGTCGATCCGCGCCGATGCGACGCTGTCGTCGCTCCCGGTGTTGATGGTGACTGCCGAGGCGAAAAAGGAAAACATCATTGCAGCTGCGCAGGCCGGAGCAAACGGTTACGTGGTCAAGCCATTCACTGCGGCGACGCTCGACGAGAAGCTAAACAAGATTCTCGAAAAGCTGACGAACGTCGGAGGGTAGATTGGAACACCATAACGCCTTTCTTCATGCGGCGGGGCTCGAGTCGATAGCTGGTGTGACTTCCTCGGACCGCATTTTGGCTCACGTCGGGCACGTGACCCGCACCTTGCTCGATTCGATGAGCGGCCTCGGCCTCGACCGGCAAATCGAGCACGCTGCACAAGCCGTGCCTGACGCGCGGGATCGGCTAAGGTACGTTGCGACGATGACGGAAGAAGCCGCGGAGCGTGTCCTGGCCGCTGTTGAATTGGCAAAGCCACTTCAGCAAGCGCTCGAGCAAGAGGCCGTTGCGCTCGAGCTGCGATGGTCCCGGTATTTTGATGGGTCGGGCGACCGGGCGGACGTACGCGAATTGATGCGCGACACGCACGCATTTGTGGGCGGGCGCATTCCGGAAGCGAGTGCGGCAACGAACCAGCATCTGCTCGATATTTTGATGGCTCAAAGTTTTCAAGATCTGACCGGTCAGGTCATCAAGAAGCTTATGGACATCGTGATCCTGATCGAGCAGCAACTGCTCTCCGTGCTGCTCGAGCACATCACGCCTGAGCGACGCGAGCAATTTGCCGCGAACGCCGCTGCGCTCGCGAGCTCGAACGCGCCGGAAACACTAAAGAACGGCCCGCAAATCGATCCTGAGGGCAAGCCTGGCGTTATGCAGGGGCAAGCCGACGTCGACGATCTGCTTGCCAGTCTAGGGTTATGAGTCGGCCACGAACTTCTGGCCCGAGCGCGGCCGATAGCTCATAGGCAGCAAGCGAAAAAATGAAGTGGTTTCCCGCGGTCGTCACTTGCTCCACAGGACCGCGTGGAAATTCCCATTCGCTGTCGTGGCATCTCCAACCACGTCGCCGTTCTCGTTGATGCTGAGCGCTTCGCTGAACACGCCGCCGGGCAACGTGCCGAGGTCATGGAACGGCGTGGCTTCGGGAAGCCGGCTTGCAGGGAAAGGTCGCGCGCCGCGCCGGTCGTCGCGATGCCTCTAGGGTTCAAAAATGTTTCAGTCTCGAAACACGGATCGCGCCTGCAAAATCGTCCAATACTTTCGTCGCAAGGGTCTTTAGCATTCTCTCCCGCGAGCATGATTTCAGGAGAGACGCCGTGTTGTTGCAGCCCGAAGTATCCCCCTCGAGCGAGGCCTCGCCGGTAACGGGGCCCCAGCGTTGCGTGATCGTCGTGGATGAGGCGTTGTCCCCGGGTAAGGCGTCGAACGCTGCGGCAGTCGTTGCCTTCACATTGGGACAGCGCCACAGTCATCTCGTCGGAGCACAACTGTTCGATAGCGAGGGCGCAGGCCACCCCGGCCTGATCCCAATCGGCATCCCCATACTCAAAGCGACCGATCGCCAACTAATCGACCTGCGCCAGAAGTCGCTAGGCCATTGCGATGTCGTCGACTTTCCGGTGGAAGGGCAAGCGACCACCGATTACCTTGCCTTCTTGGAAGCGGTACGTGCGCTGCCGGGTGATTCGCTTCGATACTTGGCCGTGGGTATCGTGGGCGGCAGAAAGAAGGTCGGCAAACTCGTCGGGGGTTTCTCGCTGTTCTCGTGATGGAAGCAGAAATCATTGCGAATTTCGATGGTCGAATGCAGTCCACTCGATGCCGCAATTCGACGGTTATGATGGATATTTTTCGGTCACATCCGCGGTCCGCCCGATCATGAAAACGTCTGCGTCGACTCATTCGATCAAGCTGTGGCGCGCCCCTGACGTCATGGATGCGGTCATGCTCAAAGGAGAATTCGTTGGGCATCGCTATCCGCCGCATGCGCACGATACCCATTGCCTCGCAGTCATAACCGGCGGTGCGCTGGCCGTCGAAGCGAAAGGGCAACGACGTGTATGCCGTCGGGGCGATGTGATCGTCATCGATGCCGGGGTCGTCCATGCCGGTGCGGCTGCGGGCGATGGACGCTGGAAGATGCGGGTGGAGCACGTCCAGCCGCTCGCACTGGCATCGTATTGCGACGCCCTCGGCATTGCGCGGCGCGAGCGATTCGATACGAAAAGCCCCTTCATTGTCGATGCGGATCTCGCACGGAACCTTTACGGCATCAATTGGTGCTCGGAGGTGGGCGACGATCGGCTCAAGCGTAGCGAGGCGCTAGCGGGGGCGGTATTGGGCTTATATGCTCGACATGGCAGCTCCGCCGGCGGTTTGCCGATCGTGCGAAGGGAGCCTGCGCTAGTCAATGCGGTGAAGCGTCGGTTGCTGGAGGATCTGCATGCGCGCCCCACATTGTCGACGCTTGCGAATGACTATCAAGTGACGCCGTTCGTACTGTTGCGCGCTTTCATACGGGAAACGGGAATGAGCCCGCATGCCTTCATGCAGCAAAAACGCGTGCGCGTCGCGATGCAGCTGTTGCGTGACGGTTCGAGCATCGCGGAAGTCGGCGCGCGAGCAGGATTCGCTGATCAGTCGCATTTCACGCGGGTGTTCAAACAACAAACGGGCGTGACGCCGAAGGTGTATCAAGCCGCATTTCGATAATCGGTGCACGGACTGTGCGCGTTGACTTTCCGGAGGAACGCGCTTCGCGGTCTCGTTTGGTGTATTGGCTTTCGGTCGATCCATCGATGCTGAGATGCGACGGGATCCAATACTTGTCGGCAAGTTCTCAACGCCTGCGGCCGTTTCTGAAGCGGATGCGGGCGTGCCACGACAGCGAAGGGCCGTCGTGTATCGGAAGACCCATTTGCACCGTTCAACACATTGTGCGACGAGCGAGGCGTGACGCGCCCGCAAGAAGTGACGAGTCAGCGCTATCAGCGTTACTTATTCCTATATCGCAAGCAAAACGGCGAGCCGCTGCCGGAACGCAGCCAACATATGCGGCTCGTGCCAGTGAGGGTACGGTTCCGGTGGCTAGTGGGTAATCACGTCATCCTTTTGAACCGCGCAGCCGAACTCGCGAACCTGCCGGTGGATCACGTCGACCATAAGAGCCAGGCACAGATGGTGTGTAAGGGTAGGGGCGCTTGGGGTTATTGGTGTCGGATTACGTCAAGCGCTCGGGGGTAACAAGCGCGGCTGCGCAGGTCGGTGTATGGGTATAAGGAAGCGTGACTACTAGGTGCGGGCGATGCCGGGGTTTGTTCAATGGGTAGTTTTTAAAATACAATTCATTCGATAACGATTGAGCTAAAGCAAACGGAGACGTTTCGAAAATGGCGAGCGGGGTTGAAGGACGAGCGGGTTCGAGCGCTGATCGCATCGAGGCTTGATCGCCTGGCCTTCGGCCATGTTGGTGATGCTCAGCCGGTGGGGCAAGGGATCAGCGAGTTACGCATCCACTATGGACCGGGGTACCGCGTGTACTTTCAGAGGCGGGGCAATACGATCGTCGTGTTGTTGTGCGGTGGAACGAAGAGCGAACAAGCGAGAGACATCGAGGCGGCAAAGCGCCTGGCAAATGAGTTGGGAGAGTGAGATGGCCGAAAAGCTAACGACCTACGATCCTGCCGAGGACTTAGGTAATGAGGAAGCGATGGCGGTATTCATGGCGGAGGCATTCGAGACGAGCGATGTGGCTTACATCGCCCATGCGCTCGGGGTGTTAGCCCGCGCTAAGGGCATGGCGCAGATTGCAGGGCAAACGGGGCTCTCACGCGAGCAACTGTATCGTTCCTTCAGCGACCAAGGCAACCCGACGTTAAAGACGATGCTGGCGGTGCTGAAAGCGTTGGGCCTTGAACTAACCACGAGGGTTGCTCACGCGTGAGTGGGCGCGAGCGCGAAGCGCCGTACGAGCATCAGGTCCCGCAAGCGCTTGCGTGAACTCTTCGGCGGCCTGTTTGAGTTCAGGAAGAAAGCGCTTCACTGCCTCTTTCGCGGCGATGGCTTTCGACAGATAAATCACATTGAGGCTTGCGAGTACGCGGTCATTCGATCCGACTGCCACCGCGAGCGCACCGATCTTCTTTTGTTCGGACCAATCGCCATGATTGGAGCCGAAGCCGTCCTCTCGCGTTTGGCGCACAAGATTCCGAATATAGGCGTCGTCGCATGCCAGGCAACGAAGGCCGAGCGCGAGCCGGAAACTATCGCCGGACGTGCTGCGGCGCACGCAGCCCTCATCTACGAGCGTTTCGAGCAGCCGGCGCACCGTCGTGCGGTGCAGCCCCGACGCTTCGCTGCTACGATATTGTTTCGTGCGGCCATTTCCACGGTCAGTACGTGGCTCAGGTGATGGACCTGTTGGCGCTTGTCATGACCGATCTGAGCGCAATCTGCGATCGTCGAAACAATCAACTGATAGACCCGGCCTGCAACTATGGGTTGCCTCGGAACATGATTGCGACGGAACCCGGGATCAATACGGGTTTCGCCGTTGTTCAAAGCATGGGCACTGGGCTCGTGCTTGAAAACATGGGACTTTGCAGTCCCGCGAGCGCGACGAGTCTGCCCGCCAAGGGAAACCAGGAAGATCACATCAGCAACGCTTGCTTCGCGGCCCGACGTACGCGCACGGTCGTTGAGAACGCGCAGGCGGTGGTCTGCGCCGAAATCCCAATCGCGGCACAGGCCTTGGATATTGCCGCGCCGGCCCTGTGCAATTTTCCGCTAGGGCGTGGCGCTAGGGGCGCTGGCGCCGTGAAAAAAGCCGTAGCCGTCGTTATAAAGACATCTCCTGTTGGCGCGTACCACCCCTAATCGCAAGGGGACCTTTTGAACGCGGAGGATGACTTCGGGGGAGGCGGCTCGCCTGAGCGGGGCTCCCTAAGATAGAGCTGGTTCAGGGTGCCGCAAGACTGGCGAGCGTGCTGATCCATGGCATCGATCGTAGCCCCGTCTCCCCATCCAAAGGGAGCATGTCCCGCGCAGAACTGACGATCGGCCTTGTCGACACAGCGCCGAAGTTTTTCCAACGCACGTTGAAAGCGAAGGCCGGCGCTTTGCGTTTGTTCTATCGTTGCACTCAGCGCACATGGCGCACCGGCGCGGAAGTGGAACGAAAGATTCGTCCCGATATCGTCGTCGAGATGGCCTCGATATTCGAAATAATCGACGCCGTCGGTTGCATGTTGAAAACGCGAGCGAGGAAGTACTCGAGTAATGTCCGCCGAAGTGATGCAAGCAAATGGGGGTAATGGGGCGAACGCGAGCTTAGCCTCGGTCTGTTCCTGAAGGGCAGGAAGCGAATCGGCGCATTGGATCGTATGCGTCACCTGGTAGTCGATGGCGGGCTTTCCGGCGATCGTGACCTCGGGATTGATCGCAAACGCCGGGACACGAAGTCTTTCCGTGCCGAACGGCGAGGGTGCATACCACCGGCTTTCAGTGACTTCGACAGTGGCGCGCACTTGGCTTCGGGGATGCCAAGCGATAGGCGCATCCCTGTGAGCAGCCGGTATATGACGAACGCTTATTTCATATACAGATCGATACGTTCATTAAAAACATCGAGATGACGTCACAAGCAACTACCGTAACCGCCACGTCTCTATTAACGCGCGTCAAGTCGAAGAAAAGTCGCAATAAGTATTTTCCTAGTTGACCAGCCGAGCCGTTTGCGATTCCATCGCGAATGCGCTTTGGGTTTAGTAGGAATCCTCGGTAACACTCAATTCGCGCGCTCATTCCCACGTAATTTCCTCTGCGCAGGAAATGCGCTAACCCATTTCTTTTTGATCGTCATGGACACTAGGCTACGAGAATTGGGCATCGAGCTGCCTCCCGTCGTTCCCCCGCCGGGCAGCTTTGTGCCTTACCTGATCAGCGGCAACTATCTCTACCTCTCGGGAAAGGGCGCGCCCCGGCGAAATCTATCGCCCGGCGATATCGTTCCCAAAGTAGGAAGAGAGGTCAGTCTGCAAGAGGCGAATGATTGCGCTCGAGATATCGGTATTTATTTTCTTGCCTTGATCAAGGAGGCCCTAGGCAGCTTGGATCGAGTGGAGCAAATCGTCAAGGTGTTCGCGATGGTCAACGCGGTAGATGACTTTACGGAACATACGGAAGTCATCAATGGCTGCTCGGATTTATTGGTCCAAGTGTTCGGCCGGCGCGGGCAGCATACCCGCTCGGCGGTAGGCGTTAAATCGTTGCCAAAGGGTTTTGCAGTCGAAATCGAAGCAATGGTGGAAATACGTAACGCCTAAACGCTGCATTTCCGATGCACTCAATCGGACAGGTCCGTTCTCTTCAAAATCACACGACAGCGCATTCCATCGGCCCCTTACGCTGTCGTATCGCGCCGAGTCATCGAGCATTCGGCCGACTTTCAATAAGAAGACTCGCATGCATAAAGACGACCGTCAGAACCCTGCATCCTCGTCCGAGGACGCGCAACAGCCCCGTGCCAATCGGCGCAGAGAATTCCTGGAAAACCTAGGTCGCGTTGCCGGTGCGGGAGCGACTTATGCCGCAATGACCGGCCTCGGGTTATTGAATGTGCCGGCCCATGCGAGCGGCCGCTCGACGCTTCTTCCTCACGTTGACGATCTATCCGATCAAGTCGGGAAAGGTCATTCGGTGGCCATCGTCGGTGCCGGCATCACCGGTTTGACGCTGGCGTATGAATTGAGCCGCCTCGGCTTCTCGGTCACGGTGCTCGAGGCAAGCGCTCGTCCCGGCGGACGGTCCCACACCGTCCGGGGAGGAGACCGGCTGCAAGAATACGGTGGTGTGCAAGAAGTGCGCTGGGATAAGGAGCCGCACCTTTACGCCAACATGGGGCCGGCCCGCATTCCGTACCACCACCAAACGATCATCGGGTATTGCAAGGCCTTCGGCGTGCCGCTTGAAGTGTTCGTCAACGAGAACCGCGGCGCATTGATCTATGAAAGCCGCGCGTTCGGCGGCAACCCTGTCGAAAATCGCTACTTCGTGCACAGTACGCGCGGCTGGGTGTCCGAATTGCTGGCCAAGGCCGTCAATCGTCAGGCGCTCGACGACGTGCTGAGCAACGAAGACAAGGAGAAGCTGCTCGTCATGCTGAAGGGATACGGGGAATTGGATGCCCAATACCAGTATCCGGGCGCGAGCCGGGCCGGCTATCGAGTCACGCCCGGCGCGGGCCTCGTCGCCGGGGAGCTCAATCCTCGCGCGTCGTTGCATGACTTGTTGAGCAGCGAATTCGCTAAGTCCAATCTGAGCTTCACGGAAGAGTGGAATCAAGCCGCAACGATGTTGCAGCCCGTGGGCGGCATGGATCGCATCGTTCAAGCTTTCGTTAAGCGGGTTGGCCAGCACATTCGCTATGACAGTCCCGTGACCAGCCTGCGCAAGCTCGGCGATCGCGCGCGGGTGACCTATCGAAGCCAAGGAGAGGAACGCGCGCTCGAAGTCGATTTCGCCATCGCCACGGTGCCGTTTCCAGCGTTCGCCAAAGTACCGAACGATTTTTCGCCGGCGCACCAAGCCGCCATGCAAAGCTGTCATTACACGCAGGCAGCCAAGGTCGCCTTTCAAGCGGACCGGCGCTTCTGGGAAGAAGATCTGCACATCTATGGCGGCATTTCGTGGACCGATCAGGACATCGGCCAGATGTGGTACCCCTCGGGGGCTTTGATGGGCAGAAAGGGCATCGTCATGGGGGCGTATATCCGCGACGATAGCGTCGGTACGCGATACGCGGCGATGAGCTTCCCCGAGCGAATCGAGGGCGCCTTGCAATGCGGCGAGCAGATTCATCCGCGCTATCGCAACGAGGTCAAACAGGGCGTATCGGTGTGTTGGCCCCAGGTTCCGTATGCGGATGGCGGCTGGGCCGTCTGGAGCGACGCGGCCCGCGCGGAGCACTATCCGGTCCTCACGCGACCCGATGGAGCGTTGTATCTGGCCGGCGACCAGATCAGCTATCTGCCCGGGTGGCAAGAGGGCAGCGTATTGTCCGCTCACGCTGTTGCCGCGGCACTCGTCGAGCGCGTGAGCGCACGTGCCGCAGCTTAACCGCCGCACTAAGTAAGCATGCGGTCGGCTGCGTCCGCAACATCCGGTGTGGACGCAGCCGTATCAGCTCGCTGCGCGCTTTAGAAGCGTCGCCTGAATCAACCGCCGTCGGATGGCGTTTCGGTCTTGGGCATGACGCTATGGTGGCGCGTTTTCGTCTTCGAAGACTTACCCAGGCGGTGCGATTTCGCACTAGAGGTATCGGTATCGGCGGTGCGGTCGGCTTGCGTATCGGAGCGATCCGCGGCGCGAGCGAGACCCTTGTCGCGATCGCCGGAGATCGGGCCGTTGGAGTTTTTCAGGCCTTCGGCGCTCATATGGCCCGCCGATAGGCCACCGAAGTTTCCTTTCGTGCCTCCGATCCCGCTGCCCATCCCGGCGCCCATGCCCGCGCCATGTCCACCGCCGGATCCTCCACCGCCTCCGCCTCCGCCATTACCACCGCCGCCAGCAGCGAACGATACCGGCGATAGGGCCAAGGCTATGCTAGTGGCTGCGAAAAGTGCCCAACGTTTCGGTGTCATCTATTGCTCCCAATCGAATGCCTGCGATGGCATTGTCGGAGAAAGCAGGGACAGGGGACGACGACGTCGTTACCGTTTGTATCTGAAAGCGCCGAGCGAAATCGAGGCAGAGTCGCGTTTTGGCAAGCGTGGCGGCCCTCTGCCTACGTCTGCGAGCGCGGACGATTCAGACGGGCGATGCGACATTCGACACAAAAATTCTTTCGCTTCGACGTTCAAAACAGCGCGGCAAGACGATCCGCGTGCTGCGCGAATTGCTTGCGCTCTTCGCCGTGCAACCGGGTGTCGTTGGGCAGCGTAACGGTCAGCGGATTGTGCGCCACGTCGGCAACGCGCACTTCATAGTGCAAATGCGGACCTGTCGCCCAACCGGTCTGGCCGACATAGCCGATCACCTGTCCGCGCCGCACGCGAGAGCCTCGATGCAGCCCCTTCGCGAACCGCGACAAATGGGCGAATGCGGTTTGATAGGGCGGCGCGTTGTCGATGACGACGAATTTGCCGTAACCGGTCTCCCATCCAATGTACGAAATCGTGCCGCGCGCGGTGGCGTGGACGGGCGTGCCGATCGGTGCGGCCAGATCGACGCCGTCATGGCTTTGCCATTGATGCGTGACGGGGTCGAGACGGCGCGCGGAAAAATCAGACGATACCCGCGTGTATGCAAGCGGATAGCGCGCGAACGCCGGTGCGCCCGATCGGCCCTCGGCTGTGTAATAGAACGGCTTGCCTTGCAGATCGCGATGCAGGAACAAATCGTGGTCGGTGTCGCCGCGTACGACGCGCACGGCGAGCGGCACGCCGTCGGCGGCTTGTGCGCCGCTCGCGGCTTGCGCGGGAGGCATCACGAGACTGATCGTATCGCCCTTGTGCAGGTCGTGGCGAAAATCGATTTGTCCCGCGAACGAGCGGACGAGCAGGGCCGTGATGTTCTCATCGACGCCTAGGCGCCGCATCGCATCGGCGAAACTCGAATCGATCGTGACGGATCGGGTGAACGGACCAGATGGCGTAGCGGGACCCCCGCTTCCCAGTGAACGGCCGGTAGGGACGTCGTTGTAGATGGCGGCTGGAATCGACGCCGTGTCCGGTCGAGCCGCGCGAAGTGCATCGGCATCTTGTGCGGCGGGCGAGGGCCGGTCGGTAGCGGGCGTGTCGTCGTCCGGATGAGAACCCGGCTTGCCCGGTGAGAGGACCAAAGCGGCGCAAGCTGAACTCAGCGCAAAAGCGAGTACGGCTTTGCCGATGCGCGTCGTCGGTACGACGGATGCAAAGAGAGCCATGAGCGAGAACGGGAGAATCAGTGAGCGGAGCGGCGACGGGTACGGGGGCGGGGCCGGAGTCGCCGGCGATTGCATCGGGCACGCAGGCCCGGATGCTTGGCAAACGAAGTTTGCGCGGATGGTTGTGCGCAGAGCGGCAACCGCTATTCGCGCTGTACGTGCATGAGAATGCGGAAAGCGGGGCGCGATGCGCAGGCGGGGGAACGTTGAACTGACATCGAGCTGCGCATCGCCATGGGAAGCCGAGGGAAGGGCTACCGTAGACAGCGAAACTTAAGCGAAGCTTAAGAAAGGCTCGAACGATTTAGGGCTGGAATGATCGATTCATCGCGAGGCCGAGCAACGACCCATTTACTACGAAATTGTCGCTATTCGACGCTCAAGCGACCGTAAGAACAGCCCCGGCGCTCATTCAGCCGGGGCATATTCGCTGCGGAAGGTTCTAACGGTTAAGCCTCGGCCGCGCTCGCAGCTTTAGCCGGCTCTTGCACTTCGGGCGTACGGATCAGGTAGTCGAACGCGCTCAATGCCGCCTTCGCGCCGTCGCCCGCGGCGATCACGATCTGCTTGTACGGTACCGTCGTGCAGTCGCCCGCGCCGAACACGCCGGGGACGTTGGTCTGCCCCTTGGCGTCGACGACGATTTCGCCGAACCGGCTCAACTCCACCGTGCCCTTGAGCCATTCGGTGTTCGGCACCAAGCCGATCTGCACGAACACGCCTTCGAGCGCAATCGTATGCTCCGCGCCGGTCGTTCGATCCTTGAAGCTCAGACCGTTGACCTTGTTGCCGTCGCCCGTGATTTCGGTCGTTTGCGCATTCACTCGAACCGTTACGTTCGGCAGGCTACCGAGCTTCGCGACCAAGACCGCATCGGCTTTGAGCTGGTCGTTGAACTCGATCAACGTGACGTGCGCGACGACGCCCGCCAAATCGATTGCCGCTTCGACGCCCGAGTTGCCGCCGCCGATCACCGCCACGCGCTTGCCTTTGAAAAGCGGACCGTCGCAGTGCGGGCAGTAGGCCACGCCCTTGTTCTTGTACTCCTGCTCGCCCGGCACGTTGACGTTGCGCCAGCGGGCACCGGTCGAGATGATGACGCTGCGGCTCTTGAGCGTGCCGCCGTTTTCCATCCGCACACTCACGAGACCGCCGGGCTGCGAGGCCGGAATAAGTTCGACGGCGCGTTGCTGCGACATGATGTCGACGCCGTAATGACGCACTTGCGCTTCGAGGGCCGCCGAGAACTTCGGGCCGTCGGTTTCGAGTACCGAGATGTAATTCTCGATCGAGAGCGTGTCGTTGACTTGGCCGCCCATGCGTTCCACGGCGATGCCCGTATCGATGCCCTTGCGCGCCGCATAGACCGCCGCTGCCGATCCGGCCGGACCGCCGCCGACGATCAGCACGTCGAAAGCGTCCTTGGCATCGAGCTTAGCGGCCTCGCGCTGTGCGGATCCGGTGTCGAGCTTGGCGACGATTTCCGCGAGCTCCATGCGTCCGGCGCCGAACATCTCGCCATTCAGATACACGCTGGGGACGGCCATGATCTGGCGCTCGTCCACTTCCTTTTGGAACATCGCGCCGTCGATCACGACGGTCTTGACGCGCGGGTTCAGCACGGCCATCAGGCTCAACGCCTGGACGACGTCCGGGCAGTTGTGGCACGACAGCGACATGTAGACCTCGAAGTTGTAGTCACCGTCGAGGGCTTTGATTTGCTCGATGAGCTCCGGCTCGACCTTCGGCGGATGGCCGCCGGTCCAGAGCAGGGCGAGTACGAGCGAAGTGAATTCGTGACCGAGCGGAATGGCCGCAAAGCGAAGGCTTTGCTCGCCGCCTGCACGGTTCAGGCTGAACGACGGCTTGCGCGCATCGGTGCCGTCGGTGCGCACCGTGATCTTGTCGGACAGCTCGGCGATGGTCCGGAGCAGTTCTTCGAGTTCGCGCGAGCTCGCTTGCTCGTCCAGCGATGCCACGAGTTCGAACGGCTGGTTCACACGCTGCAAATAGGCCTGCAATTGGCCCTTGAGGCTGTCGTCCAACATAATGATCCTCGATGCTTGAAAAGTGACGAACGTGTTGCTTCAGTGCCGGCCGGGAAGTACCCGGCCGGCGCGTCATGACAACTGACGGTGAGGCGTGAGGCTTAGATCTTGCCGACGAGGTCGAGCGACGGGGTCAGCGTCTTCGCGCCTTCCTTCCACTTGGCCGGGCAGACTTGGCCGGGGTTGGCGGCGACGAATTGCGCTGCCTTCAGCTTGCGCAGCGTTTCGGAGACGTCGCGAGCGATCGCGTTGTCATGCACTTCCAGCGTCTTGATCGTGCCTTCCGGGTTGATGATGAAGGTGCCGCGCAGCGCCAGGCCTTCTTCCGGGATGTGCACGCCGAAGGCGTTGGTCAGTTGATGCGTCGGGTCGCCGACGAGCGGGAACTTCGCCTTGCCCACGGCTTCCGACGTTTCGTGCCACACCTTGTGCGAGAAGTGCGTGTCGGTCGTGACGATATAGACTTCAGCGCCGGCCTTTTGGAATTCGGCGTAGTTTTCCGCCGCATCTTCGACTTCGGTCGGGCAGTTGAACGTGAATGCAGCCGGCATGAAAATCAAAACCGACCACTTGCCCAGGAGCGACTGTTCCGTGACCTCAACGAACTTGCCGTTGTGGAACGCTTGTGCCTTGAACGGTTGGACTTGGGTGTTGATGAGCGACATGAAGTTTCCTCGAACAGTGGGTTGGGTGGAACAATTCGTGTGATGGACTCTATATTGACGAAATCTTTTGGAAATTGCAATTCGATAGTCGCTATCTAAGCGATAGCGTGAGCCTAACGGCGTCATAGCCGCGGGTAGGCGGGGCCGCTCAAGCGGCCCGAGGGGTGAAGCGCGAAGGCGGGCGGCGACGCTGACCGATCGGTCTACTTCGCGAGGAGCCCCGCATCGAGCGCGGCCGGCGCGAACTCGAACACGATAGACGGATCGGGGCGCACAAGCGTTTCATCCTTGTCGTCGTAGTCGAGCCTGGCAAGGATGTCGCGTATCAAATTCAGGCGCGCGAGCTTTTTGTCGTCGGCCCGCACGATGTGCCACGGGGCCAACGGCGTGTGCGTGCGTAGCAGCATCGTATCGCGCGCCTTCGAATAAGCGCGCCAGTGTTTGACGGCTACTTCGTCGATCGGGCTGATTTTCCACTGTTTGAGCGGATCGCGCTTGCGCGCCTCCAGCCGCTCCGATTGTTCCGCTCGAGAAATGTCGAGGTAATACTTGAGCAGCCGGATGCCCGAGTCGACGAGCATCGCTTCGAACCGCGGCGCCGATTGTAAAAATTCTTCGACTTGCTTGGGCGTGCAAAATCCCATGACGCGCTCGACGCCGGCCCGGTTATACCAGCTTCGATTGAAGAGAACGAGCTCTTCGGCCACGGGCAGATGGGGAACGAATCGCTGGAAATACCAGGCGCCGAGGTCTCGATCCGACGGGCGCCCAAGCGCGACGACCCGCGTGTCGCGCGGGCTCAGGTGTTCGACGATGCGTTTGATCGTGCCGTCCTTGCCTGCCGCGTCGCGTCCCTCGAGCAGCACGAGAATCTTGTCCTTGCAGCGAATCAAGTGGCGTTGCAGCTTGACGAGTTCGATCTGAAGCTCGTGCAATTGACTCTCGTATACGTCGTGCGACAGTGCTTCATGCGTGGACGTCGATCCGTCGCTCACGGCGCGATGGGAATGAGCGGGCGCGCGCACCGCTTTCGTTTTGTGGCTCATCGTAAGCTCCGCCCGTCTCGGTTTGCCTGTCGAAGAATCAGTATGCGCTTCGATGCTTCATGCGATCGTGCTAGACTCCCCAGCCATGTCATATTGCCGCAGAATCTTCATCGTCGTGCTGCTGATACTGAGCCTTCCGGTTCAGTCGTACGCGGCCGTCTCGATGACATGCGCGGCCGTATTGGCGGATGCGGGTGAAAGTGCAGTCCTGCACCTCGACTCTAGCGCATCCGAACATCATCACGACATGCGGACCGCGACATCCGCGGGCGATGCGCATCACCACGACGGCAGCCGTCATCTGCATGCCTGTTCGACCTGCGTGTCTTGCTGTATCGGCGCCGGCCTGCCGGCCGCTCCCGCCGTTGCGATTTCCATGGCCAACATCCTCGTTGCCATTCGTATTCCGCCTTCCGCCGGTGTCGTGTCGTTTTTGACCGGCGGCATCGACCGTCCTCCTCGCCACACCCTCGTCTAATTCCCCATCGCGGCGGATGACCCGCTGCGATCCGGTATTCGCTTTGGCGGTCCTGTATGGACTCGCCAGATGACGCACGACGAGAACATCTATGCGACTGATATCAGCAGCGCTGCTCGGCGCGGCGGTTGTCCTGCCGGCGCTCGCGCATGCGGTGGCTTTAATGGCCGATCCCGCGGACGCGGCGGCCGTGGTGCCCACAACCGCCGTTCCTTCGGCCTTCGACGGCTATCGCCCTTATAGCGACTCGGATAACCCGAGTTGGCAGCAATTGAACCAGGCGGTCCGGAGCAAGCCGTCCATGCACGGCATGACGCACGAAGGCGGTGCTCAGCCGCCCGCCGTCCCTCACTTAAACCACTCCAACCACTCGAAGCGCGGAGCCACCACGCCATGAAGCGACGATTCGATTCCGCGAGAATAACGGCGGGCATCGCCGTTATCGCTTTGCTCGCCGGCTGCACGACCTTTTCGAAGGACGGCGGCTTCAATGCGGTCTCCGCTACCGCCAAAGAGCGGCTGGGCCAAGATGCGGTCTTCGTTAAAACCGATGCCGACCGCGATGCGGTGGCTAAGCGAACGCAGGCCATACTCGCCGAGCCCCTGACGATGGACGATGCCGTGCAAGTCGCGCTACTCAACAACCGCGGCCTGCAAGCTTCCTACGCCGAGCTGGGGTTATCCGAAGCCGATCTCGTCCAAGCCGGCCGGCTCCCCAATCCCGGATTCACCTTCAGCCGTACTCATGCGAGCAACGGCGACTTGAACATCGGCAGAACGATCTCGGCCGATGTCCTTGGCATCTTGACCTTGCCGCTAGCCACGCATATCGAGAAGCGCCGCTTCGAGCGGACGAAGCTCGAGACGGCCGACGCCATGCTCAAGGTCGCGGCCGACGCGCGCCGCGCATATATCGAGGCGGTCGCGGCGCAGCAAGCGGCCGACTACGCGCGGCAAGTACGCGATTCGGCCGAGGCTGGCGCCGAGTTGGCGTCGCGCATGCGTCAAGCGGGCAATTTCAGCAAGCTCGATTACGCACGAGAGCAGGCCTTCTACACGGAATCGGTCGCCGAACTCGCGCAGGCGCAGCAAGAAGCGGTGGTCGCACGCGAAAAACTGACGCGAACGATGGGCCTATGGGGCGACGATACGCGCTACACGCTGCCGAATCGCTTGCCCGATTTGCCGAAGGATCGCCCCGATCTGAAAGACTTGGAACGGTATGCGATGGAGAACCGTCTCGACATTCAAGCGGCAAAGCTGCAAACGCAAGGGGTCGCGGCGTCGTTGGGGCTGACTCGCGCCACGCGCTTCGTCAATGCACTTGAGCTCGGCTATTTGAACAACTACGAGACCGACAAGGGCCATGAACCGGGCTTCGAAATCAGCGTCGAGATCCCGATCTTCGATTGGGGCAGCGCGAAGGTCGCGCGGGCGCAAGCGATCTACATGCAGTCGGTCGATCGGCTCGCGCAAACGGCCATCGACGCGCGCTCGGACGTGCGCGAATCGTATTCCGCTTACGTGATCGGCTACGACGTGGCAAAGCACTATCGCGACGACGTCGTGCCGCTTCGCAAAACGATCTCCGACGAAATGCTGCTGCGCTACAACGGCATGCTCGCCAGCGTCTTCGACTTGCTCGCCGATTCGCGCGAGCAGGCGGGTGCGGTCAACCGTTATATCGAGGCACAAAAGCGCTATTGGCTGGCGCAGACGGATCTCGAGCAAGCCCTCGGCGGTCATCTCCCTCCTCCCGGTGCGACGCAAGCGCCGGCGGCCCCCTCGCCGCAAGCGGCATCAACGCATTCCGAAGGTCAATGAACATGGTGTCCCGTCGACAATTTCTTAGCGGCTCCGGTGCCGCGCTCCTGGGCGCGGCAATGGTCAGCAAGGCCGGCGCCGCATCGCTGCCCGAGGCGCCGACCATGGACGGCGCCGGTACGCAACCCCCGCTCGTGCCGCCCAACGGCCGGCCATACACACCGGTCGCGACGCTCAACGGCTGGACGTTGCCGTGGCGCATGAAGAACGGCTGGAAAGAGTTTCACTTGATAGCCGAACCGGTCGTGCGCGAGATGGCGCCCGGCATGAAGGCCAATCTGTGGGGCTACAACGGACAATCGCCGGGGCCGACCATCGAGGCCGTCGAGGGCGATAAAGTCCGCATCTTCGTCACGAACAAGCTGCCCGAGCATACGACCGTTCATTGGCACGGCATGCCGTTGCCGAGCGGCATGGATGGGGTTGGCGGCCTCACGCAGCCGCAGATTCCTCCGGGCAAGACGTTCGTCTACGGGTTCGCGCTCGAGCGGCACGGCACGTTCATGTATCACCCGCACGCCGACGAGATGGTGCAGATGGCGATGGGCATGATGGGCTCGTTCATCGTCCATCCGAAGGATCGCGGCGTCATGCCGGTCGACCGTGACTTCGTTTTTCTGCTCGCCGCCTACGACATCGATCCCGGAACGTACACGCCGCGCGTCAACGAAATGACGGACTTCAATATGTGGACGTTCAATTCGCGTGTATTCCCCGGTATCGATCCCTTGCCGGTTCGCGCGGGCGACCGCGTGCGGATTCGTTTCGGCAATCTGACGATGACGAATCATCCGATCCATTTGCACGGCTATAGCTTCGAAGTGGCGGGGACGGACGGCGGATGGATCGCACCCTCCGCGCGTTGGCCGGAGGTCACGACCGATGTCGCGGTCGGGCAGATGCGCGCGATCGAGTTCACGGCGGACCGTCCCGGCGACTGGGCGTTCCATTGCCATAAGTCGCACCACACGATGAATGCGATGGGCCATCAAGTGCCGAATCTGATCGGCGTGCCGCAAAAGGATCTCGCCAAGCGCATCGAAAAGTTGATTCCGGACTATATGGCGATGGGCAGCACGGGCGGGGCGATGGGTGAAATGGAGATGCCGTTGCCCGACAACACGCTGCCGATGATGACCGGCACCGGCCCGTTCGGCCCGCTCGAAATGGGCGGCATGTTTACGGTCGTCAAAGTCCGGCAGGGCCTCGGGCGGAACGACTACCGCGATCCCGGTTGGTACAAGCACCCGAAGGGGACGGTCGCGTACGAATACACGGGCGAGCTCCCGGATAGCTGATCTATGTACTTAGGCCGGGCTCGGCTCGGCCATCGATTCAATTTCAACTACGTCAACTCTGGAGAAAACACGATGAACAAAGCACTCGTAGCGATCGCGATGGGTTGTGCGCTGGCGATGTCGAGCGTCTCGTATGCAGCCGGCGATATGGACAACATGGATATGAGCGCCGGCGCGAAGCAGGGGACCGAGTCGAAGGACAGCATGTCGCACGGCGAAATCAAGAAGGTGGATGCCGCGGCCGGCAAGCTGACGATCAAACACGGCCCGCTCGAAAACCTCGGCATGGAAGGGATGACGATGGTTTTTAAGGTGAAAGACCCGGCGATGCTTGCGCAGGTCAAGGCGGGCGATAAGATCGATTTCGTCGCCGAGGAAGTGGGCGGCGCCCTGACGGTCGTGAAGCTGCAAAAGCAGTGACGCGACGTCACGCGGCGGGAACGCGCTCTCCGATGCTTCCACCTACGCTTTGATCGTCTTGTTTCTGACGGGGGCGTACAACGGATCGAGAGGCGTCGGCACGCCCGCGAACTTATGGAGTTCGACGTACGGGCAGGTTCTGCTGCTCAAGCTCGGTCTCGTACTCGCTGCCGCTGCGCTCGGCGGGCATAACCGCTTCTTCGAAATGCCGAAGCTGTTGGCGGCCTTGCGCAAGCGTTCGCCGGTAACATCGCTCGGGCCGCTGCGTCGATTCGGCGCTGTGCTTCACGTCGAATCGGCGATCTTGCTCGGCGTGTTGACGGTGGCGGCGGTGCTCGCCTCGAGCCCGCTGCCGGGAACGACGTAATCGGGAAGCGTCCGCGTTGCCGTCAATGCGCGGCTTGAGTCGCGACGGCCGCGGGCGCGCCGGCATCGGCATGGGTTGCTCCGTCCGAACCGTAGGCAGCCTGCGCGTTGCGTTGTTCGGCCAGTCGCTTTGCGGCAAGCCGTTCCTGCGCGGCGGCGATATCTTCGGGATAGTTGTCGCCGTCGCCGAGCGCCGGGTTGTAGCCGACGGACTCAAGGTCCTCCAATTCCTGGATCACCTGGGCGCGCGTGAGCGGCGAATGCGACGATTGCGCGAACGACAGTGTGGGAGCGGCGAGCAAAACGGCGACGGTAGCGGTGGCGACGATGGATTTCACGGTGTCCTCAAGGGTTGTTCGTAGCGGCTCGGGCATGGTGCGAACCGTTGTTTGAAGTCTACGGACGGGCTCGCTCTCGAAACATCCCAATTCTTGGCGAGTTGTTTTTCACGGAGGAAGCGCCCGCGCGTACGGCTCAAAAGCGCGTACGCATCCCAACCGTTGCGACGATCTGGTTCGGCGTACTCGATGCGCCGCCCGAGCCGTTGACGAACGCAACGTAGCCGCGCCCGGACGCGTGCTGATACATCGCCTCCGCATAGAGATCGGTGGCGCGCGAGAGCTTATAAATCGCTTGCAAATCGATCTGCTGCCACTTCGGATCGGCGCCGTGGTTGCCGTCCGGATTCGACACGTGGCCGTCGGTATAGACATAGGCCGCGCCGATACTGACGGCCGGCGTGGCAGTCCAGCGTACGTTCGCGTCGTAGTTGTCGAAGTGCATCGGTCCCGTCGCGCCGAACGAATCGGCACCGTCGTATTGCGAGTGGGTGTAGACGAAAGCGACGGTAGCGGAGCCGAGCGAATAGCTGATCCCGCCGCCGAACGAGCGCATAACGGCCGACCCGGCCGACCAGCCGCCTTGATTGAGACCTTTCGCTTCCATCGCATCCACGGCGCCCGGGCTCGCGCTCGTGGTGCCCTTCGAGCCGTCGATTTGCAGATAGGCGCCGGCGAGCTTGAGCGGGCCGCTGCCGTAGCTCGCGGCGAGGCTGTACGCACGATTCGCGGCGAAGTTTGCCGCGTTCGAGAATCCGTACAGCGCGCCGAACTTCAAGCCCGCGTAGTTTGCGCTCGTGTACTTGACCGAGTTGTCGATGCGCAGCGAATGGTTCAAGTTGTCGTTGTCGAAGGGGTGGGCGAAGTCGGTGTCGCCGAACTCGCCTGCGGTTGCCGATAGCGGCGCGACGAAGTCGACCATCGTGTCGTACTGGCGGCCGAACGTTAGCGTGCCGTAACGATGGCCGCTCAATCCCATATAGGCATGCCGGCCGAACATTTTGCCGTCCTGACCGAGCGTGCCGTTGTTCGCGTTAAAGCCGTTCTCGAGCACGAACAGTGCGTTCATGCCGCCGCCTAGATCTTCGATGCCGCGCAAGCCGAAGCGGCTGCCGTTGATCGTGCCGCTCGTCATGCGCCATTGTGCGGCGCCGCCCGCGTTGTGGGTGTACATGATGCCGGTGTCGATGAGGCCATAGAGTGTGACCGAACTTTGTGCGTGAGCGAGCGGGATGAAGAGCGCCGCGGCCGCGCCGGCGAAAAGACGTTTTTTCACGAAAGAGCTCCTGCGTGTGGGCTGTGATGAAAATGCGGCGCAAGTATAGGAACGCAGGCATAGCAATGACGAGCGTGCGGGTAGGCAACGTCATTGCAAGATTGAGCGCAGTGATTTCAAAAAACTGACACAAGCGAGCGTGGATGCCGTGGGGAGAGGGCATCGAAAGCGCCGCGCATCGACGTTGTGAAACGCGACGGCGATCGCTGTCGCGCGATCGCAACGCGCGGCGACGGATACTGCTACTGCTTAGGCGAGGCTCACATCCTTCATGCCGACGGCGCGCGGCGCCGAGATCAGCGGAAGCTTGAAGCGAGCGCAGGCCAAATCGACGAACGCGCGCACCTTGCCGGGCAGGAATTCTCGGCCCGGATAGACGAGCGATATCGTGACGCCGTCGTTCGCGATTCGATACTCGCCCAGTACACGCATCAATGTGCCGATGCGCAGATCGTTGGCCACGAGGTACTCGGGCAGCAGTGCGATACCGCTGCCCGCGAGCGCGAGTTGACGCTGCATCACGGCGTTGTTCACGGTGATCGGGGTATCGAGTTGAATCGTATCGACCTTATTGTGCTTATCCATCCATCGATAGGATCGCGCCCCGGTCGCCAGTCCGACGATACGATGACGTGCAAGATCGGTCGGCCGGGTAGGCGTGCGCGCCTGCATGAGGTACCCGGGCGACGCGACGGCAACGAGCGGCGCATGGGCGAGCGTGCGCGAAACGAGCGAGAGCGACGTGATCATCGTATCGGCGAGGATGCCGACATCGAAGCCGCCCCCGAGCAGATCGACTTCCGATTCGGTCTGCGTGATATGTAGCGAGACGTCCGGGTGGCGCGACTGATATTCCGCGAACAACCCGGCGAGCTCCGGCGAGGTGATGCTGGCGAGCGCGACGATATGCAGATGGCCCGCGATCCTGGCCGATTCTTGCGTCGCGCGCGATTCGATTTCGTCGAGATTGGCGAGTAGCGTTCGGCAGCTTTCGGCGTAGCGCATGCCGACCTCGGTAAGGACGGTCTTGCGCGTCGAGCGTTGCAAGAGTTTGACGCCGAGGCGCGTTTCAAGATCGCCGACATAGCGCGTCACCATCGACGGCGAGAGGTTCAACTGCTCTGCGGCATGCGAGAAGTGGTGCGTCTCGGCAACCTTGAGAAAGACCCGCATCGCACTGAATAGATGATTCACGGTGACGCTCGACAAGTAATGTACGTGGTACAAGGCGGGCGCGGCGGTTGCTGGGCGCTCGACCTGCCGCGCAAACGAGCGAGGTGAGGCACGTCGTCGCGCCCGCATCGAAAGTGCCGCTCAGGGATGCGAAGCGGCGTGCGGCGGAAGCGGGATTAGCTGCCGAAGTACGGGGTGCAGAAGCTAACCGGCCCAACGCATTGCGGATCGGCCGGTACGTTGCGGCCGGCCGATCCATTGCCGATAGGCGCGAGGGCCTTGGCCGCAGGCGCGGTGTGAGCGAGGCCGCCGTCGGTTGCGTTCGAACGGGCGGCCAGTTGTGCCGTATAAGCCGTATCGGTAACGTTCGATTCGGCCGTCGCGGCCGGCTGAGCTTGCGCGGCGGATGCATGCGTGGAAATGCCGGAGAGTGCGGCGAGTACAATGGCGACGCTTACGAGAGTTTGTTTGAACATTTTGAATTTCCGGTTAATTAATCGAATCGCTATTTAAATCGATTCATCGTCGAATAATCCAAGCGCCTGTTCGAAGGCCGAGCGAGGGCACCCGCTCGTGGGTCGGGTGCGGTCGGCGAAGCTGCGGGAGGAGGCGTCTAGCGCAGGGTCGATGGCCGTAAGGCTGGCGTTTGGTGCAATCGATTCAACGTCAATCGACAATGAAATAATGAAGGCAATTGGCGATCGTTTCCAAGGCGAATTTCCGATAAAAGCGATAAGTCAAAGCGATCATCTTTTTATATTTTATTGAGAATAATTGTTGTTTCGCCGCTGCTTGCTTATGAAGCGTCGCGATTCGTCATCGTACGCAGCGGCGATAAGCTGCCGTTCTTGAGCAGCGCAAGCACGCTTTCGGAAAAGGCTGTCGAGGCGACGGTGCGGTAGGCGCCCTTGCGCCGCAATAGCGCGACGGTTCGAACGGGGAAGGGCGGATCGAGCGGGATGTATTTCAAGTCGCGATGCTCGAACGCGATAGTGCCGGGCAGGATCGTCGCGATCTTGCCGCGCCGTACGACTTTGAGGACTGCGCTGATCGAGTTCGCTTGCAGCGCGACATTGGGTTCCATCGCGTACGACTGGAAGTAGCTGTCGATATAGAAACGCGAAACGAAGCTTGTCGTGAGTAGGGCAAGCGGCGTTTGTGCGAGTTGGCTCGGCGTGATCGGATCGTGCAAGGCGGTCAGCGGATGCCGATCGCCGACCACGAGCATCAAGCGCTCCGTGAACAGCGTTTGCGCTTCGATGTCATCGGAGCGGACGTCGACGAACCCGAATGCGAGATCCACCTGATCGTCGCATAGCGCCGTTTCCACCGCATCGAGCGACATCTCCGTCATCTCGATGACGACGCCCGGATATTGCTCGTGGAAATGTTCGATCACGGGCGCGATCAGATATTCGGTAAAGGTCGGTGTGAATCCGATCCGCAATTGCCCGCGCGATAGGTCGTGCACATCGTTCAGCGCGCGCTGCGCGGTGAGCAGATCGCTATGCGCGCGGCGCGCGAAGTCCAGATAGACGCTGCCGAAGTCGGTCAGTTGAACCACGCGCCCGCTACGGTCGAAGAGCTGAGCGCCCAGCTCGTCCTCGAGCTGACGGACCTTCTGCGACAAGGCCGACTGCGAGATGCTCAGCGCTTCGGCCGCGCGCGTGAAGTTGCGGTGCTCGTCCACCGCGAGCAGATAGTTGATGTTGCGAAGAAGTGGGTTGCGTTGCGTGGGCTTCATGGTTCGCCGGAGAGGTCGCGGGGCATACGGGTCCGGCGTGCTTACCGGTGCATCGACGGCGCCCCGGTCCGATGGACCGTTCGCGGCGTCGCACCGGTGATCATAAAACTTCGCGAGTTGTACTGTCATCATGTCCGATTCTGTCACTGCCAGCCGCCTCCAAGTGCTAGGAATGTTGCGATTTGTTCGTGGTTGAGGTCGCGTTGCGCGCCGGCGACGGCGGCTTCGGCGGAAAGCCAGCTACGCTCGGCGTCGAGCGCAACGAGCCCGCCGGCTTTTCCGCCGTGTACGAGCGCGTCGGTATGCGCCATCACTGCGCGCGCGGCGTCGCGCGACGCTTCGAGCTGCTGGAGCCGGTCGAGCGTGCCCGCATAGGTTTCGAGCGCCGATTCCGTTTCGCGCAGCGCCGTGAGCACGGTCGCATCGAACTGCGCGAGGTCGGCGCGGCTCGTCGCTTCGGCGGCGGCGATGCGCGCGCGTATCGCACTGCGATGCAAATCCCAAGTCACCATGGGGCCGATCGCGAACCGGTTCGTGAGCGGAGTCGCGAAGCTCGCCGCACCGCCCGTCGATCCGATGCTCGCACCGATTTTGATGTCGGGATAAAGCGCTGCCGTTTCCACGCCGATGCGTGCGGTCGCCGCGGCCAACCTGCGTTCGGCCGCGCGCACATCGGGGCGGCGCTTCAGCAATGCGCGGCCGTCGCCCGTGGGAAGCGGGGCGGACAGCATGGGCGGCGTGTGGCAAGCAAGCAGTGCGCGATCGTAATTTTCCGGAGGCTGTCCCATGAGCGTGGCCAGGCGAAACGCGGCATTCAGCCTGCTCGCTTGCAACGGCGCGAGCTGTGCGTGGCTGCTCGCGACGGCGCCTTCGTCGCGCTGCTGCTCGAACGACGGTGCGCGTCCGTGCGCGACGAGTTCGCGCGTGAGCGCAAGCCTGCGCTGTTGCACGGCGATCGCGCGCCGGACGACATCGAGCTCGTTGCCTGCGTTGCACAGATCGGCATAGGCGAGCGTTACTTGTGCCGCGACGTTGACGCGGACGAGATCGCGTGCCGCGAGTACGGTCTCACGGTCGGCGGATGCGGCTTCGATGCCGCGTCGTATTGCGCCGAATAGATCGAGATCGTAGCTCGCCGCGAAGCCGATGTTATAGATCTCGTGCCGCGGCGGCTCGACGTGCGACAGGACGGATTGCGCGGATTGTTGCGTGTAGTTCGTCGATGCATCGGCCGCAATGCTCGGTTCTCGGGCCGTGCGCGCGCCTTCCAGCAGCTCGTCGCTACGTTCGAGATTCGCTTGAGCGACCTTGAGCTCGATATTGTCCGCGAGCGCGCGCGCGACGAGCGTATCGAGCGTGGGATCGTTGTAAAGCCGCCACCAGCGATCGGGCGGTGTCTCGCTCGACGTGGCCGACGAGGTGGCCGACGAGGCGGCAACGAACGGTCCGTTGGCGGCCGGTGCATTGATGAGTGCGTTCGGCGCGATCCGGTAGTTGGGGCCGACGGGCGCGCACGCGGCGAGGGCAACGCTCAGCGCGCTAGCGGCGCGCTTCGTCGCGGCGCTTACCATGGCAGGCTCCGGCGCAGCGTGACGTCGCCCGCGCGAGCATGAATCTCGACCGATGCGGTTTGGCCCGGCACGAGCCGCACGCCGGCTGGGATCGAATCGATGACGACGCGCACCGGGATGCGCTGCGCGAGCCGCACCCAGGTGAACGCGGGATTCACGTTCGCGAGTTGCGCATCGCCGCCCGCGCGCTCGCGGTCCTCGACGCCGCCCGCGATGCTCTGCACATGCCCGCGGATCTCGCTTGCGATACCCATCAGATAGATGCTGGCCGGATCGCCGATATGAATCGCGGGCAGCTTGGTCTCCTCGAAATACCCTTCGACGCGCAACGACCGATCGTTCACGAGCGCCATGGCGCCCGAGCCTGCGTTCAAGTACACCCCGGGCAGCAAGCCGACGTTCGTCACCGTGCCGTCGACGGGCGCGCGCACCTTCGTGCGCTCGAGGTTCAGCGCCGCGAGATCGCGTGCGGCGCGGGCGGTTGCAACGGCGGCGCGCAGCTTCTCGACGCGGGTCGTACCTTGCTCGATCGATTCCGTTGCGACGACATCGGGTAGCGCGCGATTGCGCCGATCTTCGCGTACGGCTTCGTCGAGATCGGCCTGTTGGCTAGCGAGTTCGGCTTCGGTGTGTTCGAGCGCGATTCGATAGCGCGACGGATCGATCATGAGCAAGACCTGTCCCTTCGTGACTTTCTGATTGTCGTGCACGCGCACGTCGGTGACGAAGCCGCCGACGTCCGGTGCGATCGGCACGACATCCGCGCGGACCTTGCCGTCGCGCGTGAGCGGCTCGATCTGATAGCGCACCCATAGGGCGTAGATCGCACCGACGATCGCAAGGAGGATTGCGCCTGTGAGACAAGTGCGCAGCAGGGGGATAGTTCGCGTCATGTCAGGAGAGGATCCCGCGAGGGAGAAAAGCGTCGGCCAGGCGTGCGATGCCGAGCCAAAGGAGGAAGAACGTCGCCAATTCGAGCAGCGCGGGTTGCCATAGCAATAGACGCAGCGGCAGGCGAAGCAACACGCCGCGCAGCAGGAAGGTCATGACCAGGGCCGCGACGGCCCAGGCGAGCGCAGACGGCATATAGATGCCGAAAACGTGGATTTCCTCGATCATCGCGTGGTGCCTTCGACTCGTTGAACGTGGGGGAAGAGATTGCATCGCATGCCCACGAGCGCGAGCAGCGTGTGGTCGTCGCGCCCGGCCGCATCGTGCGTCGCGGCATGAATCGCGCGGTCGAGCGCGCCCAGCAGCGGGGCTTGGGCGGGTACGGGAAGCGAGGCGTCGGCTCGAGCGCGATAGAGTGTCGATACGTTTTCGAGCGCATGCTCGATCGCCTCGCGTGTGCGCACGCTGCCGCGATCGACGCGTTGTCGTAGTGCGATGATGTTGCGACCGATACGAAGATCGCTGAGGCCGTCGACCGCATGCAGTGCGTCTCCGGGATCGGCGAGCGCGACGCGGGACGCGACTTGCCCGAGCCGGTCGACGGCACGCGCGGTCCATGCGTGAGCATCGAGCGGTACGCGCGGATCGGCCAGACGCGCGAGCTCGGCCCAATTGCGACGCACGATGCGGTAGGCGCTCCAGCGCGCGCTGGCCGAGCGAAATAGCTTGGTGACGACGAGCGTGGTAACGATGCCGCCGACTTGCGCGAGCCCCGTGTTGATGAAGCCGGCAAAGTCCGCGTCGAAACGATCGAGAAAACCCATCGCGACGATGAAGCACGAAAACATCGGCAACGCCCGCGCGGTACGGGCGGGATCGGCTTGGATGTAGCCCATCCACAGAAAAGCGGGGGCGAGCGTGAGGATCAGCATGGCCGCCCCGTCGACGCGCGGCAGAATCGCGAACAGATAGAGCGCGGCGAGCGGAAACGTCATGAGCGTGGCGAGCAGGTACCGGCCGATCGCGGGCGCGGGGTCGTCCTGCGCCGCGAACGAGCAGGTGACGAGCGCGGCGAACGCGGCCGTTGCCGAGCCGCTCGGCCAAGCGAGCAGAATCCAGACCGCGCAGTAGATGACGATGGCCGATGCGGTCGCGGCGCCCGCGAGCAGTGCCACGCCGTGATCGCGCGCGAGCGGGAATCGGCGAACGTCGCCGACGAGTTCGCGGTGCCGTTCGAGCTCGGCATCGCTATCGCCGAACGTTCGCACGAGTGCGCGCGCGGCATGCAGCGTATCGATGAAGTGCGCCGTTCTATCGAGCAGGTTGGCGGTGAGCAGCGATGCCCACGTGGGAGAACGCAGGCGCTCGGCGGCCAGCGCTCGGCAGCAGCGGGCGAGATCGACGTCGAGCGCGTCGCCGACTTCTTGCGAGGCGCGCAGATCGGCGATCAGCGCGTCGATCAACGCGCTGGTTTCGGCATCCACGGCATCGAGGGAGCGCAACATGTCGAGCCGATTCGCGGCGGCCGATGCGATCGGAAGCAACGCCGCGAGCTGATGCTGAAGCGCCGTGACGGTCTCTCGCGTGGCTCGTGCGAAGCGCTGATCGAACGGCAGGTTCACGGCGATCATGCCGAGTTCGACGACGTCGGCGGCCAGCTTGCGGCGATGCTCGTGTTCGAGCCGCGTGTGATGCGTGCCGAACGCTTGCGCGGTCCAACGGCACGCATCGTCGAGAAACGACAACGCGCGCTCGTGAATGACGGGGCGTACGCTGGCGGGCTGCAAGAGCATGTGGGTGACCGTCACGCATAGGATGGCCACCGTCATTTCCTCGACGCGCGAAGTCGCCGTGATGAAGATATTGGACGGATCGTCGAGGTACGGAAAGCAAATGACGGCGGAGCTGAACGCGGCCATTTGGAAAAGGAACGCCCGCGGCGTGCGATCGAGAACGGCGAGATAGATGCAAAACCCGATCCATAGCGCGAGGCACACCACGAGCAGCAAGGGGGAGTTTTGCAAGTTGGGTGCGACGACGATCGTCACCATCGCCCCCGCGGCAATGCCGGCAAGGCGATAGAGGACCTTCGGACGATAGACGCCCGCCATCGGTTGTGCCGTGACGTACACCGTAAGCAGCGCCCACCACGGGCGAGGCAGGCTGAACGCGAACGAGATCAACAGCACGAGTGCCGCGGCGATGAACGTGCTGATCGAGAAGCACAGCTTTCTATAGTCGAGCGAGAAGGGATCGCGCGAGCGGAGCGGCGCGATTGAAGCATGCGACACGTCGAATTCCTTTGAAGACACGGCAAACCGATGGCGCTGCGGCTGCCATGCGGGTAGGTCGGAGAAAGACAGCCACGCTTCGTGTCGAGCTTCGCCGGCTCGCGACGCACGTCGCGGCGGAGGGGAGTGGGCCGTGTGGCAAAAAAGTCCCACACGCGAGAGGCGATTCCAGCGGGTATTTCAAGCACGAGTGCGCACCTTTTCCTTTGTTGTTCGCGGACTTAACCGCGTACGCCGGTTCGAAACCGAGGGCGCGGCAAGTCGTATCAAGGATCAGGGTTTTATTCGATTGCGAGACCGAAATTTTGCCTGGGCGAGCGTCTCGCGTCCAAGACGGATTTTCGACAGGGTCGATCGGTTTCGCTTATCGAAGGCAATTCGGGCAGGTCGGGTGCTTGAGCGACCGGTGCGTGGCGAGAGGCGCTAAGCGTTGACGCTAGCGTGCATGCTCGCGTGCGGGGACGGGGGGATGTGGGAATGGCGGGGAGTCTCGGCGGCGGCTGCTCGTTTTCGAGCAGCCGCGCGTCAAGATATTAGTCGCGATAGTGGCGGTGGTGGCGCCGGCCTCGGTGACCGTGATAGTCGTTCGCGTACGAGTTTGCGCGCGAGATATGGCCGCCGAGCGCCGAACCGGCACCGCCGCCCGCGGCCGCGCCGATAATGCCGCCCGTGCGTCCGCCCATTGCATTGCCGGCCGCTGCGCCCGCGCCGCCGCCGAGCGCGCCGCCGACGATCGCACCGGTACGCTCGCGGCGATTCGAGGTGATGGCGCCGCCGGCGCCGCCGCCCACCGCGCCGCCGATGATGGAGCCGGTGCTGCCCCCGACCGCTCCGCCCACGGCGGCACCGGCCGCGCCGCCCAGCGCGCCGCCGAGCGCGTTATTCAGGTCGCTCGCGAAAGCCGGTGCCGAAGCGGCCGCAGCCAACGCCAAACATGTGATCAATAGGGTAGTACGAACGTTCTTCTTCAGCATTTGAACCGTCTTGCCTGTTGTGGAGTGATGGCGCGGAGTATACCCAGGCGCGCGAACGCGGATGCAGCTCGCGGGTTCGGCACCGGTAAGAGATGTAACCAAAAGTCGAGTCCCATCATCGGTTATCCAAAATTATACCGGCTAGGTATAATTACCCGATCGATAGATAATTTTGGATAGTTCGATGGAACTGACTGAATTGTGGCACTTTCCGCGGCCCGAACTGGCGAGGGCCTATCTCTCGACCTTGAACGCCGGGTTGGTCACGTCCACGACGATCTTTGCACCGCGGCGCACGGGCAAGACGGCGTTTCTCTTGCGGGATCTAAAACCGCTAGCCGAGGCCGAGGGCTACACGGTTGTCTATGCCGACCTTTGGCAAACGCGGCAGACGCCGGGGGCCGCGCTTGTTCGTGCACTCGAGGAGGCGCTCGAGCCGCACTCGCTGCTCGAGAAGATCGTCGCTCGTTTGCACGCCCCGGTCAAAGCGCTAAAAGCGAAAGCGGAGTTCGCGGGCACGAAGCTCGAAGGGCAAATCGAGTTGGCGAACGATCGGAAGTGGGAGATCGCAGACGCGGCGCTGTTGCTCGACGCGCTCGTTGCCGAACTCACGAAGCGGCGGCCGGTGCTCTTTCTGATCGACGAAGCGCAAGCGCTCGGCCGCAGCAAGGAAGGCGAGGAAATGGCGCGCGCGCTGCGCACGACGTTGACCAAGCATCAAACCAAGCTTCGCATGTTGTTTACCGGCTCGTCGCGTACCAAGCTCGGCCATGTCTTTACGAACGCGAATGCACCGCTCTATTCGGCGGCGAGCGCGGTCCAAGACTTCCCGCTGCTCGGCGACGACTTCGTCGACTATATTGCGCGCCGATTCAAGGAATCGACTAAGCGCAAGCTCGACACCCGTGCGGCGCGCGAGGCATTCGAGCTGTTCGGCCGGCGGCCGGAGCCGTTGATGGAAACGGTCCTCGCCGTGATGATGAGCCCGATGCTCACGTTTGCCGAAGCCGTTTCGATGCAACAGATCAAGCTTGCGCGCACGGAGAATCACGAGGGGACGTGGAATGGACTCGATGCGACCGAGCGTGTGCTCGTACGCATGTTCGCCGACGACCCGTCGATGAAGCCGTTCGCGAAGGCGACGCTCGTCAAGATTCGCAAGCGCGTCGGGATCGAAGATCTTCAAGCGACCCATGTGCAAAAGGCGCTGGGCCGGCTCGCGGAAAAGACCGTCGTGGCGAAAAGTCCGCGCGACGTCTACGAATTCGAAAACGAAAGCTTTGCCGATTGGGTCCGCAATATCGTCGACTAAATGGTCGATCGATGCGTGTTCGGCGCGTGTCACCCGAGGTACCGAAACGCGCTGCCCTCGAGGTGCAGACGGTGAATCGCCTTGGCCTCGATGGAAAGGAGCGCCTCGATCGTACCGGGCTGCCCGGAGATAAAAGTCCAGTCGGACGGAGCGCGGTTCGGCGACGACGATGAGGCGTCGGAAGCCGCCCCTCGCAGCGCTTCGAGGGCGGTTGCCGGCCGGGGAGCGTAGACGACGTAGCCTTCGTTCGACAGCGCCGCCGTCGAATAGCCGAGCGATGCGACAAGGCGCTCCTTGATGCCTTGGTCTTGCGCGTCGGCATCGCGCGACTGACGGATGAGTTCGACCGTCTCGGCATCGAGGAGACGCCCCGCGTGCTCGAGCACCGGGTGTTTTAGCGCCCATGCCTCCGGAGGGCACGCCTTGTTGACGGGCGCGAGCCGCACGTAAGGATTCACCTCCGCCGGGTACATGCGACAGACGCGCGGGCGTCGCTCGTACGCGGCGCAGCGCATGTCGGCACCCAAATGAGGGCATGGCCCATCGAACGCGGCAACGAGCGTCACGATGACGCGTATCGGCTGAACGCCGCTTTTCGCGGCGAAGGATCGTCGACGTTTGTGCCATGCGGGACCATTGTCGGCCGCGGGCTCGGCAGGCCACGGTATCGCCTCGGTCAACACCTGTACGGTGCCGCCGCGTTCGAGCCATACCAAGCTTTCGTCCACGCTGAGCGGCAGCTTCAAATCGTGACAGCATTTTCCGCACAGGGTGCAGGCAAAGTGAGTGGTCGTTGCCATATCGTTCACGACTGAATCCTTGCGTCTGGAGGCGCGGTCGACATCAAAAAGCGAGATTCGCGATCAAGCGATCGATCAGGTCCGTATCGGGTGCGGGTATGCGATCGCCGGCACTCGCCGTTCTTCCCGTCGCGACGAGTGCATCCGAGTCCGAGCGCGTTTGATATCCGGTGCCGCAAGCGGGACAAAACACCGGCTCGCCTATTCGGTGCGATTTCGTGAGCGTGACGGTCGGGCCGCACGCATGGCATGCGCGAAGCGGGATGCCCTCGTCGCTGTGCCCCGCGATATGGAGCAAGGCCATGCTTCGGCCCAACGCGATGAGGGCGTCCGTGCATCGGCCGTCGAACTGGATGCCTCGTTGCTCGCGCACGATGTCGAGCGCGCGCTCGATGGGCATGGGGCGTCGATAGGGACGAGCGCTCGTCATCGCATCGAACGCGTCGCAGACGCCGACGATCGCCGCCGTCAGGGGGATGGCCTGTGCGTCGAGTCCGAGCGGATAGCCCTTGCCGTCGGGACGTTCGTGATGGAGGTGGACGGCGTCCATGACGAGCGAGCCGAGCGGGTGGCGTTCGACGAGGCGGCGCCCCACCTCGGGATGCGTACGGACGATGGCGTATTCGTCGTCCGTCAGGTGACTCGGTTTCAGCAACACCGAGTCAGGTACGCCGATCTTCCCGAGATCGTGCAAGAAGCCGCCGAGCGCGACGCGGTTGGCCTGTTCCGGGCGAAGGCCGAGATGATTCGCGACGAGACGCGAATACTGCGAAACGCGCCAAAGATGTCCGCCGGTATACGGGTCGCGTGCTTCGACGACCCAAGCGAGGCTGAAGAGGCTAACGAGCGACGCTTCGCTCGGCGATCGGCGAGCACCGAACGCGGGATGAACGTGCGAAGCAATCCGATCGAAAAGGCGCATGGCGAGTTTCCTTGCTGGTGGACGAAATAGGAGGCTGCGGCCGTGAATAGCCGTCGGCGCGAAAACTCGCGGTTATGCGGCTTTGAAGACGGAGACCGATTCGACGAGCCTCTCGGCCTGCGATTCGAGCGCGCCCGCCGCGGCTGCCGTTTGTTCGACGAGCGCGGCATTCTGTTGCGTGGTCCGGTCCATTTGAGCGAGGGCATGGCTTGCCTGCTCGATGCCGTCCGCCTGCTCGACGGTCGTACGCGAGATTTCATTCATCGTGCGCATCAAATGGTCGACGCCGGAGACGATCTGTTTCATCGCCGCGCCTGCTTCGAGCACTTGTTCGGATCCGAGGTCGACCGATGCCTCGGACGCTTCGATCAGTGCCGTGACCTCTTTCGCCGCCTGCGCGCTGCGCAGCGCGAGCGAGCGCACCTCGGCCGCAACGACGGCGAAGCCTTTGCCTTCCGTGCCGGCCCGCGCGGCCTCGACCGCGGCGTTTAGCGCGAGGATGTTGGTCTGAAACGCGATGCCGTCGATGACGCCGACGATATCGGTGATCTTGCGTGCGCTGGCCGAGACCTTGCCCATCGTATCGACGATTCGCTCGACGATCTCGCCTCCGCGTGCGGCGTCCATCGCTGCCGTGCGCGCGAGTGCGCTCGTTTCTTGGGTGTGCTGTGCGTTGTTCTTGACCGCCGCGGCCAGTTGTTCAAGCGTTGCGGCGGTTTGCTCGAGCGCGGCGGCTTGCTCTTCGGTACGGGCGGACAGTTCGGTGTTGCCGGCCGCGATTTCGGCCGCACCGCGAGTGACTTCATCGGTGCTCGAACGAATGCCGTTGACTGTCGCGACGAGATCCGCGCGCATTTGCGCAAGGGCATTCAATAGCGCGCCGATCTGGTTTTTCGAGGACGTGTCGATTCGCGCAGTCAAATCGCCTCGCGCGATACGTTCGAGCTGTTGCGACGCATAGCGCAACGGGCGCAGCACTACGCGCTCGCTGAGCGCCCAGACGAGTACGATCAGCGCGAGCGACGCCGCAAGCAAGCCCACGGCGATCCGGCTTGCCCGGACGGAGCGCCTGACGGACTCGGCTCGAATCGTATCGCGAGTCGTTTCCGCTCGCCCGATGACCTCGCGCAGCATCGAATCGAACGTCGCGTCCGCACGCTCCGTGGAGCCCGTGCCCGCCAGGTATCGATCGAGCGAGACGTCGTAGAGCGCTTCTTCCCGCGAGGCGAGCACCTTTGCGTAATCGTCGAACGCGGCGACGACCTGCTTGGCATCGCTATCGTTTCGCGTGTCCGACATCGCGGGCGTCCGATACGCATCGAAAACCCGGTGCGCCTCCTGCAATGCGCTCGACGCTTTGCGCGTATAGTCGGTCGCCGTGACTTGATCGCCGCGTTGAAGATTGACGTAGGCGCTGTCCATATCGACGCGCGTCAGCAACAGCAAGCGTTCGGCGTTATGCAAAGGGGTGAGGCGCGCTCGCGAGAACTGCACGACGTCTTCCATGGCTCGCGCCGCATCGCGCGCGTCATGCCATGCGCTCCAGGCAGACGCCCACAGCGCGGCGGCGAAGAGTCCCAGCACCGCCATCAATCCCGTGCGGATATTGATGTTCCCGACCATCTCCCATTCCCCGTATCGATTCGTGTCTTATTTGATGCCGAGCTTGTGGTCGAGCGAAAGCACGCCGCCGCCGCGCGCGATCATGTAAAGCAGCAAGCCCGCCCAGGAAAGATGGGTCGGCCAAGCATCGGGATAAACGAAGATTTCGATGACCGATGTCATGCCGAGCAGGGCGAGTGCCGAAAGCCGGGTGCACAAGCCGAGCGCGAGCAACAGCGAGAACAGATGCTCAGAGTAGGTGGCGAGATGCGCCGCGATGAACGGCGAGACGAACGGCAACTTGTAGTCGGTCATGAACAGCGAATAGGTGCTGTCGGTCAACGTCAGAAAGCCGGTGACCTTGGTCCGCCCGGAAAGAAAGAAGATCGAGGCGATGCCGAATCGACAAACCAGCGCCAAGAACGAATGGCCGATGTGCCGCGTGGCGAAATCGGCGACGGCGTTCCAGTGGCCGAGCACGCGCGTGAGGGGGCGATCGACGGCGGGAGAGAGTGCCATGTTGGGCTCCGTAGGGAAAAGCAGTCAGTGAGTAGAGGTCGAACTAGGCGCGTCGAACGATGCGAACGCACCTGACGAGACGAGCATGGCCAGCGTCGCGCCGATGTCGATATCGGGCTGCGCTTGCAAGGCGGCGTGCGCGGATGCCTCCAGTGCAAGCCCAGCCGCGCAGGCGGAGAGAAAGGCGCATGCCCCCTCGCTGACGCGCGCGGATTCGACGGCGTGCCTCGCGCGCGTCATGAGCGTGCCCTCTCCGATCCAGGGGGTATCGTCGGACCATGCCAGATGCTCACGATTCGTTTTCCAGAGCGTGAAGGCGGGGTGTGCCGCGGACCATGCCCAGTGTGTCGACGCGCGCGGCGTCAGCCGCACGTTTCCAAGCGCTTGCGGATCGAGCGCGGCTAGCGCGCCGGGATCGAGCGGGAGATCGTCGCCTGCGGTGTGCGCGGCAAGCCATAGGCGATCGAGTGCGGCGACTTCGGCCAGATAGTGCAGACCGTGCATGCACCCCAGTCGCCCGACATACTCGGGAAACGATCGGCCGTACATCAACAGCCGGGGATCGTCGGGTGGCTGCGCGTGTGCGTATTCAGTCGCCGCGCTGCGGAGCCATTGCGTACCGACGAGAACTTCGACCGTCGGATAGTTCGCGACGAGTGCGTCGATGCAGCCTTTGAGAATGGTGTTGCGGTAGACAGCAAAGCCTGGCTGATCGGCAAGCGATGCGACGCTGTCTCCGACATCGGATTGTCCAAAAATCGCCGAGACGAAATCGTCTTGAAACCGTGCGAGCGCGGTCTTCATGCCGCCACCTCTTCATGGTCGAGCACGCGCTGCGCTTGGGCGCGCTCGGTCAGCAAGGCGTCGAATGCGGGAATGTTGTCGTCGCGTTCGATCAGCGTCGGAATCGGTCCCGTGCGGTCGATTAGACGCCGATATAAAGACCAGACGTCGGGGGCGACGGGCGCATCGTGCGTATCGATCAGTAGCCCCGAATCGGGATCGCCGTCCGTGCTGTGGCCCGCGAGATGAATTTCGACGATCGCATCGGCGGGGACGCGATCGATGTAGCAGGCGGCATCGAACCGCAGATTGTGCGCGCTCAGAAATACGTTGTTCACATCGAGCAAGAGGCCGCAGCCGGTTCGCTTCACGAGCTCGCTTAGAAAGTCGATTTCGTCCCACTCGTGCCGATCGATGCGCAGATAGTGCGTCGGGTTCTCGATCGCGATACGGCGCTTAAGCGCGTCTTGCGTTTGGGCAATGTTCGATGCGATGCGTTCCAACGCCGCCTGTGTGCGCGCAAACGGCAACAGGTCGGGTAAATAGGTGCCTCGCCATGTCGACCAGGCGAGATGCTCGGACACCAAGTGCGGTTCGATCCGATCGGCGAGCGCGCGTAGCCTGTCGAGTTGCCGCCTCTCGGGATTCGCATCGGCGGCTAGAGACAGCGAGACGCCGTGCAGCGAAATGGGATGCCGGCTGCGGATCGCCTCGAGCCACGCCAAGCGTGGGCCGCCCTCGATCATGTAGTTTTCCGGGTGAATTTCGAACCACAAGCCACGTGCATCGCATTCGAGCGCTGTGTCGTAATACTGGGGCTTGAGGCTAAGTCCTGCGCCGGTAAATGGTTTCATGATCGAGGGGCGGGGTATCGAGGAGTCGGTTAAAGCATTACGAAGCGGTCGGGGTCAGCGAACCCATGCCGTTCGGCGTTTTGATCCCCGTGCACGTACCGGCCGGCACGTTCTTCCACGAGTTGCCTTGGTAGTCCATCTTTTGCGTGCCCGCGCACGTCGTGCCCGCACCCGCCTTGCAGTCGTTGTGGCCGGCCAGCGAGACGCCGTAGCATTTTTCGACGGCGCCGGCCTTGGCCGGAGCTTGCGTTTGTGCGAGCGCTGCACCGGAGACGAGCGCTGCGAGCGTGAAACTGGCGGTGGCGATTTGACGTACGTTCATGATGGTGCTCCTTAAAGAAATGTCGGAAGTTGGACGCCCCCGCTTGCGTTCGACTGCATCGTTCGGCGGCATCTGAGAGGTAATTCGCCGCCGCGCATCGCTCGGTTACACGCATGCAGAAATTTTTTATCGCACTCGTCGAACGGGGTGACGGAGCGGCATCGTTTGGGGCGAAATTGCTTCGGCATCGGCCTGCGTGTATCCTAGATATCGCGCTCTAAAAGACGCTCGGCCTGTTTCACATCTACGTATGGATGCGAGGCGATGCGAGGCCGGCAAAAAATTTTTTGTCCGGTGTAACCGACCTGCCAGATGGAACGAATTAAAGAAGGTGGGCCCACCCGCCCGGCTGAAGCGCGGCTCAGGACGCTGTTCCTAGCGGGGTTGGCGGGCGATGCCGAGTCATACCGGTCGTTTCTCGATAGCTTGAGCGGGCATTTGCGCGCGTTTTTGCGCAAACGTCTCTATCAGTCGCCCGACGACGTCGAGGATATCGTTCAAGAGGCGCTGCTTGCCGTGCACAATGCTAGGCATACCTATGAGCCGGACCAGCCGCTAACGGCGTGGGTGCACGCCGTCGCGCGCTATAAGCTGATGGATTACTTCCGCGCAAGGTCTCGGCACGAAGCGCTCAACGAGCCGCTCGACGACTATGTCGACTTCTTCGAGACATCCGATTCGATCGCGACCGATGCGCGACGCGACGTCGGTAAGCTGCTCGACGCATTGCCCGATAAGCAGCGGTTGCCCATCGTGCATGTCAAACTGCAAGGGCTTTCGGTGGCGGAAACGGCGGAGCTGACGGGACTGTCGGAGTCCGCCGTGAAAGTCGGGATACATCGTGGACTCAAGGCGCTGGCCTTGAAGGTCAAAGACTTGCTATGAAAACGGACGATCTCGTTGCGATGCTTGCGACCGGCGTTGCGCCTGTCGATCGCCGGGTGTCGGCCCGGCGATTCGGTTTTGCACTGCTCGTGGGGGCGATAGGCGCATTGATCCTCATGCAGATGGCATTCGGCGTGCGTCCCGACATCGGTACGATGGTTCACGTGCCGCTGTTTTGGGAAAAGCTTGCGTTTCCTTCCGTATTGACCATCGGCGCGCTGGGCGCGGCGGTACGCTTATCGAAGCCGGGGCGCCGGCCGGGACGCCTGTGGGGCGTCGTCGCCGCGCCGGTCGTGCTGGTCTGGCTCTGCGCGATTTACGTCGTCGCCACTGCCGCACCCGATGCGCGCGTTGCCCTCGTCATGGGCGAGACTTGGCGCGTGTGTCCCTTCAACATCGCATTCCTGTCGGTACCGACGTTCATCGCGGTTCAGGTTGCGATGCGCGGGCTTGCGCCCACGGCACCGCGTCTTGCCGGCGCCGTGGGCGGATTGCTTTCGGGCGCAGTCGCCACGATCGTCTACAGTTTGCATTGCCCTGAAATGGGTGTCGCCTTCTGGGCCGTCTGGTACGTGCTCGGCATGCTCGCGCCGACTGCTCTCGGCGCAGTGATCGGGCCTCGCGTGCTTCGGTGGTAAGCGAGCCGCGTCGACCGCCGCCGCTGTGATGTCTTGGGCGATTATCGGCGGTAGCTCCTAGAATGAGGGAGCGCGACGCCGACATACCGGCGCGCCATCGCTAAACGGTCATCGGTTTCTTCCTATCGACGGCAGCCGCCATGAACGCTCCTCGGATACGCCTGCTTCGCCCAGTGGCAGGCGCGCTATGCACCGCTTCGCTGCTATCGCTCGCTTCATGCAATGGGAGCGTCTGCGTCGGTTCGGACGGTTGTTTCGACGACAACGGGCTGCAAACGATCGCGCTAGCCGGCACCGCCGCCATGGGTGGGCCGGCGTTGGCGAGCGCAAGCGTTCGCGCCGACTGCGCGGACGGCTCGGCCGCCACCATTGCCGACGGCAACGGCAACTACGGCATGTCGTTCGCGGCCGAATTGCCGTGCGTCCTCACCGCGACAGCGGGCGGCACGACGCTGCATTCGCTCGCATTCGCGGGCGGGACGTTCAATGTCACGCCCGAAACCGAGTTGATGATCGTTTATCTCGCCGCGCAGTTGGGCACCAATACGGCCAGTTTAATCGTGAACTTGCCCACCAATGAACACTATGAGCAGGTGCTGGAAAGCTCGGGTGCCGTATCGGCCGCGCAAGCCGCGGTCGTCGCGAACTTGCAGCAGCGTTACGCGGTGACGTTGACGACCCCGTCGTTTTTAACGACGCCGTTTACGGTTGGACTACCCGGTGTGGATGCCGATCTCGTCGCGCTGGCCAACGCGGGGGCGATCGACGCGAACGGGATGCCGGATCCGGCCGCCGTATCGCTGCTGTCGCAGGCGGGGGCGGCCAATCCGCTATGAGTGTGGCGAGGCGTTCGACCGTCTAGGAAGTGTCCGGTCGGTCACGCAACGTAGCGCGCGACGCTGACGAACTGGCACAGACTGCCGCCCAGTACGAACAGATGCCAAATACCGTGGCCGTGGCGGATGCGCTCGTCGTTGATGAAGAAATAGATGCCGGCGCTGTAAATGATGCCGCCCGCGAGAAGCCAAGCCGTTCCGGCCGCAGGAAGCGAATGAACGAGCGGACGAATGGCGACGAGCGCGAGCCAGCCCATCAGCACGTACAACGTCATCGAAACGATGCGGGTGCGCCGCCCTAGCGTGAGTTCCTGTGCGATGCCGAACGCGGCGAGGCCCCAGCTGACGCCGAACAACGACCACCCCCAAGGCCCGCGCAGCGTCACGAGCGTAAACGGGGTGTAGCTGCCCGCGATCAGCAGATAGATCGCCGAGTGATCGCACTTCTGAAGGATGGCCTTCAGTTTCGGGCTGCGCACGCTGTGATAAAGCGTGGAGATGGTGTAGAGCGTGCAGAGCATCGCGCCGTACACGCTCAAGCTTACGATTTTGTATGCATCGCCGTGCAGCGCGCCTATCGTGACCAACGCGCAAAGTCCCGCCACCGACAGCACTGTGCCGACAAGATGCGTAATGCTGTTGAAGCGCTCACCGACATGCATGACACGACTCTCCTGCGTGGGGCTCTCGTTAAGGTCAATGGCGCAATGATACCGACCGTCGCGGAAAGACGGTGCTCGATTGGTGCATCGCGCGACGCAGGGCTGAGAGGAAGTTGATATGGCTCAAGCTTTACTTAGGGCGCGACGGGGGGGCGCCAATCGGTCACGGCGATTGCGGCGCGGGAAATCCTTGACGGTCGAGAAATTCGGAAACGATAGGCTCCCAGATGTCCACGCCTCGCGCGAACAGCATGTGTCCGTTATCGGCAAACGCGGGAAGGAGCCGGTAATCGGCGTTACCGCCCGCACCCACGAATGCGGCGTGCCAGGCGCGGCTGTACTGCGGGTCGAAGAAACGGTCGTTCTGCGTGTAGATCCACAGCATCGGCACGCGCTCCGTTTTACCGAAGCGCTCATACATCGCCTCGAGCCGTTCGGGTTGGCACGGCACACCCGGATGTTCGACGGGATCGCCGCCCGAACCTCCGGCAAAGTTGATCGCCGCCACCACGCCGTCCGGATTGTCGGCCGCCACGGCCGTCGTGACGAAGCCGCCGACCGATTGCCCGACCACGACGATTCGGTGGGGATCGACATGCGGTTGCCGTCTTGCATAGTCGAGTACGGCGGATTCCTCGAGGCGAGCCGCATCGATCATCGGCGCATAGTCTTTCCGGTGACAGGTGCCGCTATATTCCGGATCGAACGCCGTGCCGAATTGACCATAGCCGATGCGCGTCGGTTCGAATACGGCAAAACCTCGTTTGACGAAATACGAAACTTGTCGCGTGTAGCGGAATCTCGGCGGTGTGCCCCGATCCGATACGCTGCGTCCATGATTCAGAATCAGAATCGGGAAGGGGCCGTCGCCGTCCGGGGCGAACTGCGTGATCGCGACTTTTCCCGTTTGCGCGCGTCCAAAGAAGTCCTGGACCGTCACATCGATCGTCGAAACCGATTCGTGAAGATCCGTCCTGACCGGTTCGGCGTGGGCGTCGGCGATCAAGAGCAACAGAAGGCATAGCCGAAAAAGGCGCACGAAAGGGCTCATGTCGTCGTAGCCAAGTAGAGGGCACCGATATGGTCAATGCCCGATTTGTCGTTCAACCCATCGAAAAAGCGCGAGATGGGATTGGAATTCGCTAGCGTAAATTAGATAAGCGAGCCGTGTAAACGGAGTAATACGCCTGCAATGCCGACATCGATTGTGGCTCGGGTAAGCGCGATGAAAGACTCGGTGCGTATTTCACCGCAAGAAACAGATATCCACCGTCCCTATGTTTCGGAACACTGCCGCTTTCGCCGAATTCCGGCTTATACAAGGGGCTCATATGGGACAACTCTCTGGGAAGGTCGCCATCGTTACGGGGGCGAGTTCGGGTATCGGTTATGAGTCCGCACGTCTATTCGCGCGCGAAGGCGCCAAGGTCGTGGCGGCCGCGCGGCGGCGCGATGCGCTCGATGCGCTAATCGAGGCGGTGGCCTCCGAGGGCGGCGAGGCCGTGGCCGTCGCGGGTGACGTGCGCGACGAAGGGCTGGCGAGAACGCTAGTCGAGACGGCGGTGAGCAGGTTCGGCGGGCTGGACATCGCTTTCAACAACGCCGGTGCGGTGGGCGAGGCGGCCACGTTGCCGGAGCTTTCCGTGAGCGCCTGGCGCGACGCGCTCGACGTTAACTTGACGAGTGCGTTTCTCGGTGCGAGGCATCAAATTCCGGCCATGCTCGCGCGTGGCGGCGGATCGATCATCTTCACGTCGACGTTCGTCGGCTACACGGCGGGCTTTCCCGGCATGAGCGCCTATGCGGCGAGCAAAGCGGGGCTGATTGGGCTGACGCAGGTGATCGCCACCGAGTTCGGCGCGCACGGAATCCGCGCCAACGCGCTTTTGCCGGGCGGAACCGATACGCCGATGGGCCGGGCGGTGGCGGATACGCCCGAGGCGCGTGCCTTCATCGAGAGCCTTCACGCCCTGAAGCGCTTGGCCCGGCCCGAGGAGATCGCCCGGTCCGCGCTCTACCTCGCGTCCGACGCATCGACGTTTACGACCGGCGCCGCCTTGCTCGTCGATGGCGGCGTATCGATTCAACGAGGCTGACGTGTCTGCGCGTTATGCGATGCTCCGCACGATCGCCGCCGTTCGTGCAATTTAGATCGATCGACCTATTATTCGAAATCGACGGTATCGAACGCGCAAAGCGATGCGACGCGCCGCACGCGCCGGCAATGCGGGCGGCTGGCGTGGCGGCTGGTGCGGCTTCACTGGCTCGCCAGCCAGGTGCGTAGCGTCGCGTCGCGAACGTCGAGTACGTCGAAGAGGCCGAGCGCCCGCAGCGCAGGCAGTATCGCGACGATGTCCGCCTCGGCTTGGTCGTGCTTGGCCGTATCGGCGTCGGCGTCGAGCCAGATACGCGCATTGGCGAGGAACGCGGCGACGGTACCTTTGCGTAGCAGTTGTCCGTCGATCGTAACGTGGTTGAGGGCGTCGGGAAGAACGTCTTCGGGGCGCATGTTCGCTCCTGGTCGGTTGGGAATGAAGCCAGTTTAGACGTGCTTGAGTGGCTTAGCTCCGGTATAAATGCCATTCGATACGGAGATTCGGCCATGGCCGGTCCCGGCTCATTCCTCGCGGCCGGCGTGCCCGTGACGACGATCGCGCTCGATCTCGGCGATGGTGTCGTTCGGAAAAAACGAGGGGGCCAAAATGAAACTCGATCATGCCCAAACCCTGTGCGAAAGATGCCGGCGCCCCTATGCGCCGCTCGCGGCCGTCACGATCGTGGCGCTAGCAGTCGGGTTCGCACCGGGGCGAACACAGGCGCAAGAACACATCAAAATTGGCGTGCTGGTTCCGCTTTCGGGCAGCTATCAAAGCTCGGGAACCGACATCCTGAACGGGGCCAAGCTCGCCGTGAATCACCTCAACGCAGCGGGGGGCGTGCTCGGCAAACAGCTCGAACTCGTGGAGCGGGACGACGCCTGCAATCCGGACCAGGGCGCCAACGCCGCGACCGAACTCGTCGCCGCGCGGGTCGTGGCTGTAGCGGGCGGCTACTGTTCGAGCGCGGCGTTGCCCGAGTTGCGCATCTTGCACGCGACGAAAACGCCTTACATCCTCGATGCATCGACGCACCCGGCACTCACGGAGCACGGCTGGGGCGACGTCTTTCGCACGATAGGCCGAACCGACAAACAAGGGGCCTATGCCGCAAGCTTGATGAAGGAGCTGTTGCACGCCACGCGCGTGGCTGTCGTCAATGATGGGACTGCCTATTCGCAGGGGCTCGCCAAGAGCACGGTCGACGCGCTCGCGCGCGATGGCGTCAAGGTCTCCTACGACAATGCGCTCACGCCGGGACAACGGGATTACCGGGACGTCGCCCAGGCCGCGGCCGCGTCCGGGGCCGACGTCCTGTATTTCACCGGCTACTACACCGAAGCCGCCGTGCTCGCGAAGGCGCTGCGCGCGTCGAAATCCGGCATCAAGCACCTCATGGGTAACGGTACGGCGGATCCGTCGCTAATCGCGAACGGCGGCGAAGCGGTGGAGGGGATGATCGTGACCACCTCGCCGTTGCCGCAATTCATGACGAGCCCGAATGCGAAGCGCTATATCAAGTCGTACGAAGCGGCGTTCGGGCATACCCCGGGGCCGTATTCGATCTATGAGTACGACGCGATCGGCGTGACGGCGCGGGCGATCGAGCAAGCGCACTCGGCCAAGCCCGAAGCCATAGCGGCTGCGTTGCACGAAGTCGCGGGCTATGACGGCGCAACCGGGGAGATCGCTTTCGACGAGAAAGGCGATCGCACGAAGCCAGCCTTCATCGCCGTGACGGTTCGCGGCGGCAAGTTCGAGCCGTTCGCGCGGCTCGATCCCAAACAGCATTGGGTCGCAGCGAAATAATCTCAGACGCCGCCGTCGGTACAATCCATGCCAAAATGGTATGTGATGGATATGAAATATGTATTTTTTATATGGCGTCGCCGGACCTACATTGCAGTCATTCGATACCTTCCATCGAGGAAACTGCGATGAAAAGAACGCTGTATGCCGCCTCTGCAATCGCCCCAGGGCAAGGCTTTGCACAGAAGGTCCGACAGTTCACGCCGAATTGGTTCGCCGTGACGATGGGCAACGGGATCGTGTTTCTCGTGCTTGCCGCATTGCCTTGGCATTTCGCCGGTCAGATGACGATCGCGCGAACGCTGTGGTGCTTCGATATTGTGCTGTACGCCGTATTTGCCGCCATGCTGGCGGCGCGCTGGGTCTTCTACCCCGAGACCATACGGCCCATGCTTCATCATCCGCTACAGTCCATGTTTCTCGGCGCCGTGCCGATGGGACTCGCACCGATCGTCAACGGGCTCGTGATCTTTTGTGCGCCGCATGGGGGCGATGGCGTTGCGCAACTCGCCTATCGACTCTGGTGCATCGATGCAATCGTCGGTTGTGCGGCAGCGATCGGCGTGCCCTACATGATGTTCACCGAACAGAGTCACGCATTCGAGCGCATCACGGCGGTGCTGCTGCTGCCGATCGTTGCGCCTGAAGTGGCGGCCGCGAGCGCCGCCGTGCTCGCGCCTCATATGGACCTATCGACCGCGCGCTTCATGGTCGGTGCGGGTTACGTTTTGTGGGCGATCTCGGTACCGCTCGCGTTCTCCGTTCTCACGGTCGTGTTTTTCCGCCTTGTCATCCATAAGTTGCCGCATCGCGACCTGGGACCGTCGAGCTGGCTCACGCTCGGCCCGATCGGCACCGGCGCGCTCGGTTTGCTGACGCTCGGTCAAGCCGCTCCGGGTGCCTTCGCCGGCACGCCGCTCGCCGCGGCGGCGGAGGCAGCGCGCGAGCTAGGCCTGATCGGCGCGATCCTGCTTTGGGGCGTCGGCGTCTGGTGGCTCGCCACGGCGATGCTCTTCACTGCGCGTTATCGCCGCGAAGGCTTGCCGTTCAATCTCGGATGGTGGGGGTTCACCTTTCCCCTCGGCGTATACACCGTGGCCACCTTCGGCCTGTACCGCGCAACGGACTTTGGCGCGTTCGCCGCAATCGGCGCTGTTTTGGCCGCTTTGCTGGGCGCGTTGTGGGTACTTGTCCTGTCGCGAACGCTGAGAGAGCTCGCCCAAGGAAAGCTCTTCTACGCGCCGTGCCTCGTCGCGGTGCCACAGAAGATGACGGCCTGAGCCGATCCGATCGCCAGTCACCGTGTGCGCCGGTTAGGCGCAAGCCCCCGCAGCAGTTTCGAAGGCGCCGCGATGCGGCGCTACCCGTCACGTTTCCAAGGAGATCCGTTATGACTCAGTCCGTACGCCGTGTGGCCGTTACCGGAGCAGCCGGCCAAATCGCTTATTCCCTGTTGTTCAGAATCGCGCGCGGCGACTTGCTCGGCGATGCGCAGCCCATCGCTCTTCAACTGCTCGAAGTCCCGCAAGCGCTAGAGGCGCTGCGCGGCGTAGTGATGGAGTTGGAAGACTGCGCGTTTCCGCTATTGCAGTCGATCGAAATCAGTGACGATCCATCTGTCGCCTTTCGCGATGCTGACTACGCGATGCTTGTCGGGTCGCGCCCGCGCGGGAAAGGAATGGAGCGGCGAGACCTGCTCGCCGCCAATGCGGCGATTTTCCGCACACAGGGCCTCGCGCTGAACGACGTGGCGAGCCGCGAGGTCAAGGCGCTCGTCGTCGGCAATCCGGCCAATACGAATGCGTGGGTGCTGAGACGCTATGCCCCCGATTTGCCCGCGGACGCGATTTCGGCGATGATCCGCCTTGATCACAACCGCGCAGTATCGAAGCTCGCGGCACGTTGCGGGGTCCGCGTCGATGCGGTCAGCCGCATGGCGGTATGGGGCAATCACTCGCCGACGATGTATCCGGACTATCGTTCGTCGTTGATCGACGGCCGGCGCGCGCCTGAAGTCGTGGCCGACGAGCCGTGGAATCGCGATGTATTCATCCCCGAAGTGGCGCGGCGCGGTACCGCGATCATCGAAGCACGCGGGGCATCGTCCGCTGCTTCGGCCGCCAATGCCGCCATCGATCAAATGCGCGATTGGATTCGCGGCAGCGGCGATCGGTGGGTGTCGATGAGCGTCCCGTCGGACGGTTCCTACGGTATTCCCGAGGGCTTGATGTTCGGGGTGCCGGTGATTTGCCGCAACGGTACCTACGAACGCGTCGGCGGGCTCGATATCGATGCGTTCGCGCGCGACAAAATTCACGCATCGGTGCAGGAGCTCGAAGAAGAAGCGCTCGCCGTTCAGTCGCTGCTCGCTTAGCCAAGCACGGCTAAGCGCAAGGGCCGGGGCCCGGAGACGACGCTGCGTGGCGCGTTTATGCCCGTCGCTCTGCGCCGCCGTCTCGCGCGTTGCTTTCCATGACGACCAGGTCGAACATCGCTTGGCTGCTCGGCGAGAGCGAACGCGACTTGAGCCAGACCATATGAAGAGGACGCTCGATCCGCAAGTCTTTCACTTCGATAATGGTCAACTCGCCGCGGCGCAACTCTTCCTTGACGCTCAGTGCCGACACATACGCGAGCGCACGCTTTGAAAGTAGCATGCGTTTGATGGCCTCCGTATCGCTGACGGACATCAACGGGACGATGTCGAGTCCCGCCCGGCGGTAGGCTTCTTCGACGATCGCCCGCGTGCCCGAGCCCGGCTCGCGCATGATGACGGCTTGATCGACGAGTTCTCGCGCGGCCAGCTTGCGTCCGGCGCGCGGATGCCCGGCGGCCGCGACGACTGCGATTTCATCGGAACCGATCCGGCGCGCGCTTAAGATCGAGTCGTCGAAGGGCCCTTCGATAAACCCGATCGTAAACGTCAAATCGCGCAGGCCCGCTTCGACGCGCTCCGTGTTGGTCACGGTCAAATCGATCGCCACGCGCGGATGCCGTGCATTGAAGCGCGCGACGATTTCGGGAACGTAATAGACGCCGAGCGTGCCGCTCGCCCCGATCTTCGTGTGGCCCGCGCCAAGCCCGCCTAACTCCTTTAGTTGGTTTTGCGCAGCATCGGCCAGCGTAAAAATCCGCTCGGCGTATTCGAAGAGCACCTTGCCCGCCTCGGTCAACGCTACGCCGCGCGGTAGGCGGTCGAATAAGGTCATGCCGATGCGCTCTTCCAATTCGCGGATTTCGCGCGTCACGGCCGGTTGGCTGACGCAAAGCTTTTCCGCACCGGCGCTGACGCTGCCGGCGCGTGCGACTTCGTAAAAGGCGAGCAGGTGCGTAAAGTTCATCAAGACTTCAAGTTAGGGAAAACGATGACCGCGTAGAGGCGGACGGCACGCGCGGCCATTATGCAGCAGTACGGCGGATAGGGCGGCGAGCGGTCGCCTGCGGGGACGCAATGCTATTGCCATACCTATGCGGTATACGGTGAATGGCGATCCGAAACGCTGATAAAGCGGCGGGTTAGCCCGACGCATTAAGGTTTCGATTGAGCGGGAGGAAAGTCTTGCCGCAATATGACCTGCTAAAGTTGACAGGTCACGGATCGGGGGATGGTAGGTAATGATCCGCATATTTTTGCCAAAAATGAAAATCGAGTAGCAGGGTGCATGCGCTGCCATCCGTCTGATCGTGGCGGTGCATGCCCGGCTCGCACGCAATGCGGTGCAGCTACGCGACTTGACGCTACGGTCAGATGAAAATTAATCCACTTCCACCGCTTCAATGTCTCGTGTCATTCGATGCCGCCGCGAGGCTGGGTAATTTCACACGCGCGGGTGACGAGCTCAATGTCACGCAAGGGGCCGTCAGTAAGGCGGTCATGAAATTAGAGAATTTCCTCGGAGTCGCGCTGTTCATCCGGGACGGTCACTCTTTGCGGCTCACCATGGCCGGGCAGCAATACGCGCAATTCGTCCACGAAATGCTCGTCGATTGTTCGGAGTACACGGCCAAACTGATGAAAGACCCCGGGCCGCAAGAGCTGACCATCGCGTCGGCGTCCGGCACGGCGAATATGTTTCTCATTCAACGCGTGACGTCGTTTAGCCAAGCGCATCCCGACATCACCGTGCGGATTTTGGTGCGCGACGGCCTGCTGCACCTGAATACCTCCGAATTCGACGTCGGCGTCTATTACGTGCGCGACGTCATCCCGCCCGGCCTCGCCGGCACGCGGATCATCGAGGAAGAGGTGGGAGCGTACTGCACGCCGTCTTTCTTGGGCGGCGCACTGTTGCAGCCGGATGAATTACTCGAACAAACGCTGCTCGTCGCCGACGAGCAGCAACGTCAATGGATGGGCTGGCACAACTGGCTCAAACTGACGGGCGCGAAATCCACGCGTCCGAAAAAAACGATTACATGCAACAGTTATCCGCTGTTGCTGAATCTTGCCTTGCGGGGTCAAGGGATCATTTTGGGCTGGGATAAGATGATTACGCCTCATGTGACGGCGGGGCAATTAGTGCGGGCTTCGGAGGCAACCGCCACTTACGGCGGCGCCTATCACTTGCTCTGGCCGGCCGAGCGCCGAGATACCCCCGCCGTGCGCGCGTTCAAAAACTGGATCCTCGAAAATAAATAGTCATGCGATTCGATCGCTTTTTCACATCCATTCCTTTTTGTCGGAGCAGACCGAAAATATTTCCGAGTCAGATCTAACCCGAATGCCATAGCATCTGCGACAGCAGATTCCTGAGAGAGTAGGTGACAATATTAAAGAAGGGTTTCTATGCAAAACGCATCACTGTATCTGGATAACGCCACGCCTAACGCCGAGGCCGCGAGGCGGCGAGCCGTACTGGCAGTGATTATCGGCAACGGCTTCGAATGGTTCGATTTCATTTCGTATAGCTTCTTTGCGATCATTATCGCTAAGCTGTTCTTCCCCGTCGGGGACCGCAACATTTCGCTCTTGTTGTCCGTATCGACCGTCGGCGTCGGGTTCTTGATGCGTCCGGTGGGTGGGCTCATTTTGGGTAACTTGGCCGACAAGGCGGGCCGGAAAGTGGCGCTGACGATCACCATCTTGCTCATGACGATGGGGACCGCGTTGATCAGCTTCGCGCCGACCTATCAGCAAGCCGGTTTGCTTGCGCCCGCGATCATCGTCTTGGCGCGGCTGCTGCAAGGCTTCTCCGCAGGCGGCGAAATGGGCGGCGCGACGGCGTATCTGATGGACCGCGTACCGGGGGCGCAACGCGGCTACTACACGAGTTGGATTCAAGCGAGTATCGGCTTCGCGATCATTTTGAGCGCGGCGCTCGGTACATGGATCTTGAATTATCTGTCGGCTGCGCAGATCGAGTCGTGGGGCTGGCGCGTGCCGTTCCTCGTCGGCTTGATGCTGGGTCCGGTCGGTATGTATATCCGTAGCAATCTCGTCGAGTCCGATCGGGTCGAGCGAAGCGCGGCCGAGTCGGCGCCGCTGTTCGATATCCTGCGCAACGGTGGGTTGCCGATCTTGCTCGGCTTCGGCTTGGTGATTTTCTGGACCGTCTGTTCGTACGTGCTGCTGTTCTATATCCCCACGTATGCGGTCAAGGCGCTGAAGCTGCAATCGTCGGCCGGGTTCATCGCAGTGCTCGTCGGGGCGAGCATCGTGCTGGTCGTGACGCCTTTCATCGGTCACCTGTCGGATCGGTTCGGACGCAAGCCGTTTCTGGTGGGCGCGACCATTGCCGCGATCGTGCTCGCGTACCCGCTGTTCGCCTATATCAACCGGCAGCCGAGCCTCGCTTCGCTGATGTTGTTCCAGTTGGTATTCGGTCTCGTGATCGCATGCTACGAAGGTCCGGTGCTGGCCGCGATCAGCGAGCTGTTTCCGGCGCGTATTCAGTCGACCGGTATTTGTATCGCGTACAACCTCGCGGTGATTACGTTCGGCGGTTTTTCCGCCACGATCATCACCTGGGCGATCGCGTCGACGCATAACAACCTGGCACCGGCGGTTTATGTGATCGTCACCGCATCGTTGAGCTTGGTAGCCGCTATCGCGTGGCGGCCCGCGCCGGCACATGAATTGAGCTGATCGGCTCATTGAACGGCGGGAGTGCGCAAAGCTTCGCCGCATTCCCGCCCGTACAGTCGATCACGGCGGCTTCTTTCGAGCGGCCTTCGGCTGCGAGATGTGCGTGACGCAAGCCGGCACGTTCACGAGTAGGCCACGCGCGCGCTTTTATTTTTGACGAAGTCGCGCATTTCGACTCGGCACGCGAGCAGTCCATCCACCGCGTTGCTTAATCCGCAACGATGCCGATTATTTCGCTTAACGAATCCAAAATAAGTGAATTCACTTTGAAAATGGGCACGTCATACCGAATCAGCTACCGAGTCCATAGGCGCGAGCGGCCGATGCTATCCGCACAAGATCGGCATATCGAAGACGGCACCGCGCCCGTGGAGGAAATGTCGCGAGCGGATCTTATCGATTATGCGCGGGGGCTCGATGTCGCCCTTGCACGCTTGACGGCACAACACGTCAAGCCGCTCAGCCGGGCCATCAAGCTTGCGCGGGAGAGCGCCTGCGATGGAGAGTTGGGCGTGACGACGCGATTCGATGCGTCGACGTCCGACGAAGCCGGCTATGGCAGCGCGTTCGACGTCGTATTCGAAATCGCAAGACAGGCTATCCGGCGCGCGCAAACCGATAGGGAAGTGGAGCGGCAATTCGCGAAGCTCCATCCGGATGCGGCCGCGACGCTGGTGGCGTTGCGCCGGCACGCGTTGCGCGAGGCAAAGGATTGGCCCGATGCCGCTCGGCGCGGCTACGAACGCACTATCTTGGCCGAAGCCGGCGCCAATGACGTGGCGAGCGTTTAATTGCGGGTGGCTTTGCACCTTGGGACGCGTGCGTCAACAGCCGCTGCGGCGCATCGGGCGTCGTCGTTGGACGCGACGTGCGATCAACTTCGTGCCCGCGCGCGCGGTGAAGGGAGTAATGAGCCGTTGAACGATCTAGGACGTTGCAGATGACCAAGACCCAATGCGTTGCGCCGATCTCCGGCGCCCGAGGGTTCGTCGTGCCGGCGAGCGACATGGCGAACGACATCGATATGCCGAGCGACGCGCGGCCCGCGCTGTTGCGTTCTTTGCGTGCGCATGCCGATGCCGTTTCTCACCTCGGGGCGAAAACGATGGTGCTCAGCCGGTTCATGGATGCGGCATTGCCGCATTTGACGGCGGTGCAGCGTCAAGCTATTGCCGCTTTATTACGGCGCGCCATGCAAGAGGCGATTGCCGAGGCCGATGAAGGCGAGCGATCGGCGCTGCACTACACGACCCTGCGCAATTACACCGATACCGTGCTCGGTTTGCTCGAAGAGCGGGGCGGCGACGCACCCTGCGCTCGGATTTGTTGAACGATCGAATGAAAGCGTTGCGCCCGGCGACGGACGTATCCCCGGGCGTTTGAGCCGCGCATTGAGGCTGCGAACCGCGACCGATCAATAGTGAACGACGGTGCGGATCGACTTGCCTTCGTGCATGAGATCGAACGCCTCGTTGATCTCGGCAAGCGTCTTGGTGTGCGTGACGAACGGCGCGAGCTGAATCTTGCCTTCCATCGCATCTTCGACCATGCCCGGCAACTGCGAGCGTCCCTTCACGCCGCCGAAGGCGGTGCCCAGCCAGCGCCGGCCGGTAACGAGCTGGAACGGGCGAGTCGAAATCTCTTGCCCGGCACCTGCCACGCCGATAATGACCGACTGTCCCCAGCCACGATGCGCGCATTCGAGCGCGGCGCGCATGACGTTGACATTGCCGATGCATTCGAAGCTGTGGTCCACGCCCCAGCCCGTCATCTCCACGATCACTTGTTGGATCGGCTTCTCGTGATCCTTCGGGTTCACGCAATCGGTCGCTCCGAACACTCGGGCGAGGTCGAACTTACCGGGGTTCGTGTCGATCGCGATGATGCGCCCAGCCTTGGCGAGTTTCGCGCCCTGAATGACGGCCAAGCCGATGCCGCCCAAGCCGAATACGGCCACGGTATCGCCTTCCTGCACCTTAGCCGTGTTCTTGACGGCGCCGAGCCCCGTGGTGACGCCGCAGCCGAGCAGGCATACCTGCTCGGGGTTGGCGTTCGGGTTGATCTTGGCCAGCGACACTTCGGCGACGACCGTGTATTCGCTGAACGTGGAGCAGCCCATGTAGTGATAGATCGGCTGGCCGTTGTAGCTGAAGCGCGTCGTGCCGTCGGGCATCACGCCTTTGCCCTGCGTGGCGCGCACGGCCACGCACAGATTCGTCTTGCCGCTCTTGCAGAACAAGCACTCGCCGCATTCCGCGGTGTAGAGCGGAATGACGTGATCGCCCGGCTTGACGCTGGTCACGCCTTCGCCGACTTGCACGACGATACCCGCGCCCTCATGGCCGAGCACGGCGGGGAAGAGCCCTTCGGGATCGTCGCCGGAAAGCGTGAAGGCATCGGTATGGCACACGCCCGTATGCGTGATCTTCACTAGCACTTCGCCCTTGCGAGGCGGTTCGACGTCGATCTCGACGATTTCGAGGGGTTTGCCGGGCCCGAATGCAACGGCGGCACGTGATTTCATCTCAGTCCTTTGGGCGAAAGAAGGGAAGGTCAGCGAACCGGTTCGACGGCCGCTGCACGAGGTCAACGAAGATATGAGCGCACAAGAGCGACGACATCGTCGATCGATCCTTGTTGCGCGCCGTTCGCTTGCGCGACATGCGAAAACTCTTCTCGGAGGTGGCTCTCGAGAACACCCGCCATCAACCCGTTGATCGCGCCGCGCACGGCCGCGATCTGCTGAAGAATCGGGCCGCAGTCCGCGCCTTCCTCGAGCGCGCGCTCGAGCGCGTCGATCTGCCCTCGCACGCGGCGGACGCGGGCAAGGACGCGCTTTTTCTCTTCGACGGTATGCGGCATGATCGGTTTCGGGTACTGGGGGGTAGTACACGGTAGCACGACTCGGGACGGCCGCCAAGCGCCTGCTCATGCTAAATTCTCGTCCTTCACGCGTCGGGGGCCGCCCCCGCTCCCGCATTGCGCCTAAATAAAAACGATCGACGAAAAGATGCCCGCGACGAGTCGTCTCCCTTTCGCCCGCACCCGAGAGCGCGAAGCGCGCGGCTCGGGCTGCTACGGTGCACGTATGTCCCTGGCTGTTGCCATGCTGGCCGCAACGTTGCTATGCGGTGCGTGCGGCAAGCATCCGGCGGCTGACGGCGAGTCCGTCGCCTCCGGTACGGCGGCATCGGACACGCAAGCCGTCGCGCACTCGCCCGATTTGAAACGCGCGAATCTCATGCGTACGGTGTTCCCCGCCTGGGAGGACACCCAAAAGGGCGATAGGCGTATCGTCGACGTCGAGGTCCCTAACCGGGACGATCACGGACGTCTGACGAAAACGCTTGGCGAGAGCCGATTCGACGTCTCGCCGCGCGAGGTCGTGCGACTCGACGATACGCACGCGGTCATGCTCACCGAGGGCGTCGAGGTGACTGATGCCGGAGAGCGTGACGACTCGTATGCATCGGGCGCTTGGCTCGGGGCGTACTTTTTTGTGCGGCAGGGCTCGGGCTGGGTGCTCGATAAGCGTATCGACGGTGTCGATTACGGCGGCGTCGCCGGAAGCTACGGCGAGAGCCGCGTCGTGCGTCTATCGCCGAGCGAGTTCGGTCTCGTGCTGACTTCGGGCGGCTGTTGGCAGGGCTATTGCGGCTCGTGGGCGTCGGTGTATGGCATCTCGCGCGGAGAGGTCCGTTCGCTCGTCGATACGCTACGCGTGGCGGCCGACAATCTCGGTGCGACGGAAGATTGCGAGCCTCTTTTGAAGAACGCGGCGGCGCCTGCATCCGGCGCCGCGACGCCACCGGCACAACCGGCACAACCCGTTAGCGATGTCCGCGACGAGGCGCCGGATACGCCGCAGTGCTTCAACGTCGTTGGAAAGTTGGAGATCGCGCAAGGCAAGGAGGCACCGGGCGATCTGCGTATCGCATTCACGGGGGCGGAGACGGTTGGGAAGGGCAAGGCGGTGCGCGACGTCGACGACGTCGCCGTCTATCGCCTAAAAAACGGCCGGTATGCGCTGAGCGAGGGTAGCAATCCCGTTCCGGCTTTCTAGCATGCGGGCCGTCTCGATCGCAGGCACGCCGGCCGGCAACGTTTTATAGGCAAGCTTTGAACATGGACAATCTCGGCGATATTCGGCTCTTCGTTGAGGCGGCCCTCCAAGGCAGCCTCTCGGCGGCGGGCCGCAAGCTCGGTCTGTCGCCCGCGGCGGCGAGCGCGCGGCTCGTGAAGCTCGAAAGTCAATTGCATACGCAGTTGTTCGAACGCTCGACCCGCATGCTCAGACTGACCGACGAAGGACGCATGTATCTGGCGCATTGCCAGCATGCGCTGCAAACGCTGGACGACGCGCGCGCCGCGCTTCAACTCGGGCGTGCCTCCGTCAGCGGTGCGTTGCGCGTATCGGCGACGTCGGACTTCGGGCGCTCGGTGTTGCGGCACTGGCTCGATGAATTCAATGCGCTGCATCCCCAAGTGAATTTCACGTTGGTGTTGTCCGATTCGCTTTCCCATTTGCTGCAAGACGACATCGATCTGGCCATTCGCTTCGGCGTGCCCACCGATAGCGCGATGATCGCCAAACGATTGGCCGACAATCGCCGCGTGCTATGCGCATCGCCCGAGTACATCGACGCGCGCGGCATGCCGAGCCATCCCGACGAGCTGCGCGCGTGGGACTTCGTGTTGTTGACGTCGGCGGCCGGCATTGCCAATCAATGGCAGTTCGAGCAAGGCGGCGAATCGGTGGGTTTCACGGCGCCTATCGAGCGCGCGCGGCTGACTAACGACGGCGCGATCGCGCGCGAATGGGCCGTCGAGGGACGGGGCGCGGTGATGAAGTCGATTTGGGACGTCGGGGCCGATCTGCACGCAGGCAAGCTCAAGATCGTCGCGCCGCAGTGGCGGTGCCCCGATGCGCCCGTCCATGCGTTGTTCCAGCGCAGTCAGTACATGGCGCCGAGAGTGCGCGCGCTACTCGATTTTCTCGAGCAGCGTTTCGCCGAAGCGGCGCAAGGGCTGACGCCGTTTCTGAGTTGATCTGAGCTGAGCGTCGCGCCGGCGGCAACGCGCGCGCTCAACGCGGTGCTCGATCGTCGTCGCGCGGGGCGGGGCGCACCGTTTGCAAGGCGCCATCGGTCACATAGGGGATCAGCCCCAACGCCCGGGTTTGTTCGATGCTCGAGCGTGCACAGGCGTCGTCTCCGGGGGCGCAATAGTCGATGGCGACCACAGGCAGCTTGTATTGATCGCGTACGATGCGCGCCTGGCCGAGGAGCCAAGCACGGTCGTTATCGGGCACGGCCACATAGCGCTGATGAGACTGGTCCCAGCCGTTGAACAGCGATTCGAACGCGATCGCCTCGACATCGTCATGCACGTCGGGCAGCAACTCGAAGCCCCGATTCAGAATCAGCCGTGCCTGCGGGTAACGCTTCTTGATGGCGCGGATCACGCGCACGATACCTTCGCGCTGCCGCTCGCGCGACGCATCGGTTTTCGCGGCCAGTTGATACGAATCGAGCGTGTCGAGAAAAAAGCCGCGGTAGCCGCGATCCCACAACGGATCGATGACGTGCCGCACAAAGAACGCCGGCCAGCCGGGCACGCTTTGGTCGACGATATGCGAACGCCAGGCGGTGTTGTGTCCGACGAACCACTCGGCCGGAATGTCCCGGTAGTAGCGGCGGTGCGGCGTGACCTCTCCCACGCTCGCATAGGCATACCAGCGCGTGTCGGGCAGGGGATGCTCGCGCGGTACGAATCCGCTGTCGGCTTCGAGTACCGCGATGCCGTAGCCCGACAACGCCTCCACGGGCGGCGTGGTGCCGTAGTAAAAGGCGACTCCGCGCTGGACGTCGCCGGCCGGCGCATCGGCCCACGCCGGCACGGCACCGAACACGGCGCGCAGTGCGAGCGCAATCCAGGCGGCGCGAGCCGGGCGAGCGAAGAATCGAACGAGGGGCGTGGCGAAGGACATGAGCTGAGAACGGATGGGCGTGCGTTTCATCGGTCGGCGAAGGCGTTTCTGTCACGAGCGCAGCATGTAGGTTTCGTATTCGAGCGAAGCGAATTTCGCATCGAGCATTCGCACGGCGACGATCACGACGATCACGAGCGCGGCGGCGAATCCGTAGCCGTACGTACTGGGACCGAGCCAGAGCGAGACGCCGGTCAGCGCGCCGTTCAGCACGACGAACGCGCTCGTCAGCCGCAGCACGGCGATGCGCGCGTCGAGATAGAAGAAGACGTTGAGCAGCCCGAGGAACAGCACTTGGAGGCTCGCCGAGATCACGTCGACGAGCAGCAGCGGCAGATACAGCGTCGAAATGCCGAGCGCCGAGAGCAGCGGGGCGCCGAACGAGACGATCAGCAGCAGTACGACGGATTGCACTTTGATGATTTCGTAGAGCCCGGTGCGCACGCTCCGTACCATCATGTCTCGCATGTCGTTGATACGACGTAGCGTCGCCCCCGTGCGTACGGCATCGTAGAACGCGTCGTAGTATTCGGCGAAGTCGGCTTCGATCCGTACGAGGAAGGTCGCCATGGCCGGCATCACGCAAACATAGGCGATGAATACGGGAATGTCGTAGATGATCGACGCATTGAACCAGCCGATCACACGGCTACCGGTACCGGGGGCATACCAAAAGACGATCTTGTCGATCCAAATGCCGAGGTTGAACTGCAAGCCGACGAATGCGAGGCTCGGATAGGCCATGCGCCGATGGAATACCTCGAACGACATGAAGCGCGGACTGCGATAGTGTCGATGCACGAGCGCGGATAGGCTCAGCAGCAGCACCCAGTGGCCGACGACGAAACCGCCGAGCAACCCGGTTAAACCGTAGTGCGCAAATGCCAAGGCGAGCACGACCACGAACGTATAGCCGACGGCGAACGACGACAGGATCTGCCAGTATTGCTTGACGCTCGACAGGAAAATCACGGCGATCCAGATATTGCTGACGATGACGAAGCCCGCCACCATCAATATTCGGTAGTGCAGCGATTGATCGCGGAAGCCGAGCAGCATCACGGCCGTCGAAAACGCCCCGGCCACGAGCGTCGTCACCAGCAGCATGGCGTGATAGTTCGGCAGAACGAGGTCGTCGCGTTTCTCGAACAATCGATCGGACACGAAGCGCGTGAACGATAGCTGAATCGGCCCCGTTAGGATCAAGCTGAACGCGATCATATAAGTGACCGACACCTGAAACTGCGTAATCAGGATCGTCGGTACGACGACCGTCAGCGTCAGCAAGCCGATGACTAAAATGCCGAAGATCGACAGGATCAGCGGTCCGGAGCTGATCAGCGCGGCGTAGACGTAGGCGCGCGTTACCCCGGTCAGCGTATCGCGCCGCATGATTTTGCGCAGTTCGAATCCGATCCCGGCCATTAACGGCTCCTAAACGAAAAGCGGCGCGGCGCCACGCTCGCGGACGTGTGCTCGAACGGGCAGCGCGTGGCGACGGTGCCGGCGTCCGTGCTGGGCCCCCTATCGGGCGATGCCGCCGCGCATTCGTAGATCCGGCGATAGCGGTCGATCATCTGGTGCTTGGCGTAGTAGCGCTGAACGCGTTCGAGCCCGGCCCGTTGCGCGTCTTGCCAGAGCGTGTCGTTCGTCAGCAGCGTCAGCGCCGCTTGCGAGAAGGCACCGGGATTCGCGATCGGCACGACCGCGCCGGCGACGCCGAGCGCGCGATCCTCGGGGCTGAAGCCCTCGATCAGTTCGCGGCACGCACCGACGTCGGTCGTGATCGCCGGCACGCCCGCGGCGAATCCCTCCAGTACGACGAGGGGCAATGCTTCGCTGATCGAACTCAGCGCGACCAGGTCGATCTTCGGCAATACGTCGGGGATGCGCTGGAAGCCGAGAAAGCGCACGTTCGCATCGAGCCCGAGGCTTTGCACGAGCGCGCGGCACTCGTGCGCATAGGCGCGGTCTTCTTCCTCGGGACCTACGATCCACCCTTCGATCTCGGGCATCGTGCGCGTAGCGATGAAGATGGCCCGGATAAACGTCTTGATGTCCTTGATCGGCACGACGCGGCCGATCAGGGCCACGACGCGCCGGGGCCTTCCGATGTCGCGTTGCCCAAGCAGGGGACGCAGACCCGCCACGTCGATGCCGTTCGGGATCGTGCGCGTAAGCTCGGGGCGCGCGCCGTCCGCGACTTGCCGCAAGCGGTTGCCTTCGTAGAGTGCGACGATTTCCTGCGCGGCGCCGTACGCCAAGGCGCCGAGCGCCTCGAAAAAACGGACCCACAATTCGCGGAAGTAGCTGACGTTCGAGACGTCGCGTTCGAACAAGCCGCGGTTGTCGCGGATCCACCGGCTTTGCAGCAGGTCGATCTTGCGTTCCTTCGTATATATTCCGTGTTCGCTGACGATCAACGGGCGCCCGGTGCGGTAATGCATGAGCGCGCCGAGATAGCCCGCGTAGCCGGTGGAAACCGTGTGATAGACGCGGGCCCGCAGCGTGCCCGCCGCGACGCGCGCAAGCTGCCACAGCGGCTTGTGCATGATCCGCACGGTCCAGAAGTAATCGGTAAACGAGGGGTCCGTGCAGTGCTGCGTGTATTGCTCCTCGATGAATCGCCATGCTTCGCGGCTATGCAGGAACTGCGCTTCGCTCAACGCGCCGTCGCTGCCGAGCATCGGGAGCAAGTCGGCCATCATCGTGCCGATCTCCGTATGCGAGCGGGCCTCGCGCAGCGCTTGGTGAAATTGCGCGGAGCGTGCGAACGCGGCGGCGTCGCCGGCCACTTCCCGGGGCGGGCGCGCATCGGCATTCGCACTCTCGTAGAGATAATGGGCCTCGAAATGAACGACGTTGTCCGGCAGCGCGTACGCGGCGCCCGCATAGTCTTCCTGCCGGCTGCCGATGAAGACGATGCCGAAACGCGTGTCCGGATAGGCGCGGATCATTTCGTTGACCCAGCTCGATACGCCGCCGCGAACATAGGGGAACGTGCCTTCGAGCAGGAGGCAGACGTCGGCGTCCGCGGCGCGTCGGTTTAGCGGCGAGTTCATGAGATCCAATAATCGACGACGGGCTTGAGCGCGGGTGCGGCCGCCCCGTGCGCGAGCGCCGCCGCAAGTTCGGCCGTGCGGGTATGGCGCCGTTGCAGGAAGGCGACTTCGGCGAGCCACGGCAGCAGCCGCTCGCGCGGAAAGCCGAGCGCGCCCGCGCGTTCGAGCAGCGGCGCGGCCGCATCGGGTTGATGCCGAGCGAGCGCGAGGCGGGCCCGCAAAAGCCACAGCGCCGCGTCGCGCTCGCCGCCGGGCAACGCCTGCGCTTGCTGCGCATGTTCGTCGGCCTGTTTCAGAGTGTGCTGGTAGACATCGCCTTGCGCGAGTTGCTGATAGACCAATTCGAAGTGCAATTCGGCGAGCCGGCGATGCAACGCGCGCCGCTCGTCGTCGCTCGTCGTCACACGCAGGGCATCCTTGCTGTCGGAAATCTTGCGGACGATTTCGTTTTCGGCTTGGTCCAGCGTGCCGTAAGCCAGCAAGCGCAGATCGTCGACGGGGTCCGCTAGGAGTTCGCGCAGCAGGGCACCGGTGGTATGGGTCGGCAAACCTTGAATCGCAACCAGTGCGGCAAGCCGGTCGCTCGTGGCCGCGCGCGTGTTCGCGAGCCGCGACTGCACGCGCGCGCCGCTACCGTGCGCCACGCGCGAGACGAGGTAGCTCACGAATTCCGGGCGGCCGACGATGCCCGCATCGCGCAGGCTGCGCCGCATCGGCATCCACTTGCCCCAGGCCGCAGCCAAAACTTCGATCAAGCCGCCGACACACGGTACGAGCATGCACGCGAGCCACAGGTGCAGCAGTACGGTGCGCCGTGGCTCGCGCAACGGCTCGGGCAGCAAGCGCCGGAATGCGACGGCTTCGGCAACGGCCACGATGGCTTGCAACGCAAGCAACGCCACGAGCGGATCGGCGAAGCGTCCCGCATGCAGCGCGCCGACGATCGCCGCGGCCTGCAAGAGCGCGGCTCCCGCAACGGCGATTCCCGTGACGAGGCGTTCGCGGGTTTCAAGCATGGGCATCCGCCCGTTGCACGAGACCGGCCAGGTTCGCACCTGTCGACACCGCGTTCACATGTAGCGTATGCACGCCGATACCGGCGCGGTCGAAGTCGGTATCGAACTGGCTCTGCAAGTTCGATTCGATGCGTGCCAAGTAGCCTTCGATACCGGCCGAATCCGTCAGCGGCATCAAGTTGATCAACACGGACCGACGCTCGGTTTGCAGCGGCCACGCGAGGTCGAGCGAACGGCCCCGGCGTAGCACGTGCTCGAACAGCGAGTCATGTTCTTCGTCGCGCCGGAACGAGAGCGCGACCACCGAGGAGTCGATGCCGCTCGTGCGTTGCAGCCGCGCCAGGCGCGCGTATTCGAGCGCAAACTCGAGCGGGCAGCCCGGCACCGCATCGAGCACCGCGCGCACGACGCGCGAATGCTCGACGCCGTCGCCGTAATAGCCGAGCAGCACGAGCATCATTTGCAGGTTGTCGTAATTCAACGACAGAAACGGCATTTTTTCGATGACCAATAGCGCGAGCAGCGTGTCGTCGGCCGAGAGCAACGGGGCGCATACGAGGTAGCGGCTCTCGTGCGCGCTCGCATGCTCCGACTTCAGGTGCGCGAGCTTGGCCGTATCGAGCGCGAGTCTAACGAGCGGGTCGCTCGCAACGAGGTCGGGAGCGGCACCGACGGTCGCGAGCGCTTGGCGGCCGAGCTTGCCGCCGCGTACGGGATAGAGCGCGGCCACTTCGACCTGGCAGGCGCGCGCGACGTACTCGAGCAAGCGTGCAGCACCGGGCAGCGGCGTACGCTCGGCGGAGTCGGGCGCGAGCGACAGCCGGCGCAGCTCGGTGATCGAGTCGCGCAAGGTGGTGGGGCGCGTCAACAGGTCTTTCTCGAGCCGCTCGTGCGAGAGCCGTAATAGGTAGTGATTGTTCGTCAGGGCGGCGAGCCGGTCGTTCAGGTAATCGTTGATCGAGGCGGCGCGTGTCGTGCGCGCGGCCCATGTGTCGCCGAAATGACCCGTGACGATCACCTGAATCAGCCCACCCGCGAAGTAGGCGCTCGGCCATGCGGCGCCCGCGGGATACAACACTTGCCATTCGGCGGCTAGAAGCAGCCCCGAGCCTACGCCCACCAACACGCCGTAGCGTAATGCGATGACGGTCGGCACGAGCCATAGCCAAGGGAAATTACCGTGCAAGAGCAGAGGATCGCGGTGATCGAGCGCCCAGGCGAAGGCCAGTACCGCGAAGGTGAACGCCGCGCTTTCCAAGATCGCGAACGGGCGCTGGGCCGCGGGCGCCAGCATGCGCCGCAGCCTGCCCAAGTTGCCGAGCGGCGCCGCGCGGCGCGTGTTGTGCGCGCCGGCGGCGGAAGTTTTCGCGTCCATGACGTTCCCGGCCATCGGTGCTTTAGCCGCGCGCCGCGAGCGGCGCGAGCATCTTGCCGATCAGGCTCTGCGCCACGCCGCCGAGCGAGGAGCGGCTCCAGCCGCCCCGGTTGCCCGTCCCGCTCCAGACCACTTTGCCCGATTCGACGTCGCGCAACTCGAACGTCATGCCGACCACCGGTTCGCCGTCCACGCCCACTTTGTACCGCCATTCTTCGACCGCGCCCGACAAGGCATATCGCGCATGATGGGCACGCGCCCAGCCAAGCGCCTTCTCGCGATCGGGTTGGCTCGTCGCGTCGAACGGATCGCCGCCCGGATTCGCGGGCATGCTGTCGACGGTGGCGATTCCCAATTTGCGCAACGCGTTCGCAGCCATCGATTGTGCTGCGCTGCCGGCGTCGGGCGTCTCCGTGTAGTTGGCGATCGGCAGCACCGCGACGGTGTCGGTCGCATGAAGCCGGGGCGACGACGTGACGTCGATCGACGCGCACGCGCTCGCAGCGAGCACGCCGGCCGCGGCGAGCGTCCATCCGACGGTTCTGCGGATTCGCTCGAAACAATTCATGTCGTTTTCCTTGTGTTGGTCATTCGAAATTCCCCAGGTACGGGTGCCTCGTCTTCAATAGAACCAGCGATAACGCGCGCCGATGACCGTGACCGAACTCCCCTGCGCGGCGACGCGCTCGTGCTGGAAGTACAGCGCGGCATGATCGCCGCCGAGCACGGAGCCGGCAAAGCCGATATCGGTTTGCAGGCCCCAGCCCTGATTGGTGTCGTGCACCATGCCGACGTCCAAATACGGACGCCAGGCGTGCGTATAGCGATCGAGCAAATCGTTGCCGAAGCCGACGAACGCGCCGAATTGCGTGTAACTGTTCGGCATGAAGGTGGCGGCGCTGACGGGACCCAGCGCCGCCGGCGCGAGCCGCTGCAAGAGGGCATCGGCCTGACCGCTCGCATGGTAGGCACCGTGCGCGCCGGCGATGCGAATCGTGTAGTCGGGATACTCGGTGCGAATCTTGTAGTCGATCTCGGCCTGCTCGAGCACGCCGCTGCCGACGAAGGACCGGGCCTGGCTATAAAAGCGATCCGCCTCGACGCTCGCCGTACACGACCAACGCGGGCCGCGCTGCCAAGTCATGCCCGCGCCGATGCTATCTTTGACGCCGCCGACGGTCAGCGTCTGCTGCTCGGTCGCCTCGGCGCTGCGTTCGATGGTCGCCGTCAACGATAAAGGCGCATTGCGCCCGAGCGTCGCGGCTGCTTTCGCCGTATAAAAGGCGCTCACGGCATCGCGGCGGCCGAGATCGAGCGAGAACAGCGCGTCGTGCGTGAGGCGGCGCACGTTCAAGTCGACCGAGCGATCGACCGACGGCAGATTCACAAGCTGCGAGGTATCGGTCGAACGTTGCATACGCTGCTGTGCGTGCAAGCCGATCATGTAGTGATCGGACAGCTTGAGGCTGGCTGCAAGCGTTTGCTGGACGTAGTCGAGCGGATGTTCGACGTAATCGTCGATCGAGGCGTCGATCGATTGGCTCCAAAACATCGTCGCATCGACGAGGCGGGTATGCAGCTCCGTGTCGTCGGGCGCGCCGTCCAATGCGTCGAATGCGAGCGCTTGAGCGGCACCTTGCCGATCGACGCGCATGGAGGCGTCGATTCGGCTGTAGCGCGGCAGCGGGGCGGTGCGCTGATCGAGCAACTGCTCGATCGTTTGCACGTCGTCGTCCGCCAGTGCGATCGCCAGGCGCTCGTCTTGCGCACCGAGCAGCCGCCGCGCATAGCGGCGCGCGAGCCAGCGTTTCGCGACGCCGTAGCGCTCGCCGGAAATGGCCCATGCCACCGCTACGTCGCGCGCAACCGCCTCGAGCAGCCGCGCATGTTCGGCGCTGCCGGCCGTGGCGCTCGGCAGCGGCGAGAGCCCGGGCGTTTCGCCGAGCAGGCTATGTTCCGATTCGTCGAGCGGACTCGGCGCCGTCGCGGCAGGCGCGGTGAGGGCATCGAGCAGATGGCGCGCCGCGTCGCCGTCTGCGAGCGTCTGCGCAAGCGTCGCGCGCCGGCCCGCCAATTGGGCCACCGCTTCCCAGTCGCTGCGATCAGGCAGCCGTAGCGGCTCGCCCCCGCCGGACGACGCACGGTTCCGGTTGCGCTCGCCGCTCAGCAAGTCGAGCCAGACGTGTCGTCGCACGGCGGCGGCGATGCCGGGATGCCCCGCCATCTCTTGTGCATCCGCGTAGGTGAGCAGCCATAACGGATCGCGTTGCATCGACGCGGCCTGCAAGCGCAAGTAGCGCAAGGCGGCCACGGGCCGGTTCAAACGTAACTCGGCGGCCGCGAACGGCCCCCAGAGCGATTCGTCCTCGAGTGCACGGCCGCGCCACTGCCTGAGCGCGGCTCGCACGTCGGCGGCGCTCGCGCTGTCGACGAGCATCCAAAGATAGGCGGCGCGCGTGTCGTCGCCCACTCCCGGCAGGGCGACCGCAAGGCGAAGGTCGGCGAGCGCGGCCGCGAATTGGCCGCTTTGCCGCTCGTATTCGGCGCGCGCGGCGAGAAAGCCGGGATCGCGCTCCGCGGCTGCGCGTTCGGCGGGCGTCAAGCTGCTCAGTAAGGCGCCGGCGCGCGCGGGCGCATGAGCGGAAAGATAGGAGGCGATCGCATCGCGTAGGGCGCGCGCCGTATGGTCGCGTTCATATTGGCGCTGCGCGAGGCGAGCCGCATCCAGAGGCTGACGTTCGTAGAAGAACGTCATCGCCGCGAGGTCCTCCGATGTCTCTTCGCCGCCCGCGAGCAAATGGCGATAGGCGCGCGTGCTGTCCGCATCGTTTTGCAGCAGCCGGGCAAGCTGCCCGTACGTGCGCCAGTACAGCACGTCGCGATCGGTTGCGTAAGGCTGCACGGCTTCGAGCGCCCGCAGCGCGCGGGGCAGGTCGCTCATGCGGTACAAGAGGTTCGCGCTGTGCAGCGCGTATTCGACGTTGCCTCGGTTCGATTCGTGCAGCGCTTGCCAGGTCTTCAGCGCTTGATCGACGTAACCGGCGCGCTCGGACAGCAACGCATAGCGGCTGCCGATCTGCGCTTGCCGCGCGCCGGTCATGCGCGCCTTCAGAAATGCGAGGGCGTCGTCCGGCCGGCCTAGCCGTTCGTCTGCGGCGACGACGCCGTCCACGAGCTTCAAGTCCTCGGGCGCCGCGTCGCTCGCATGGATCAACGCTTGCACGTACGAGGCATCGTCATCGAGCATCGGCGCGATACGTTGCACGTTCGACCAGCCCGCCGCGTCGCCGGTTTGATGCGCGTATGCGAGCCACGCCTGCAAAGCCGCCGCCGGCTTGTTGCGCCATTCGTCGACTTGCGCGAGGCGCTTGCGCCACTCGGGCGCATCGGGGTGGCGGGCGACTTGGTCCGATGCGATCTTGGCCGCGTATTCGAGATCGTTCGATTCGAGGAACGCTTGATATAGCGTCGATGCGAGATCGCTCACCGCCGGCGCGGCGGCCGCCGCCTTCTCGCCGATCCTTCGCACGTTGCCGCGCAACGCGCCGGTCAGCACCGCGGGGATGATGCGCGCCGTGGCGGCCGCCGAAGCCATGCGTCCGCCGACTCGGGCCGAAGCGAGCCTGATCCAGATTGCGCGCGGCGCGGTGCCGTTCGACGCCGCGGGCGCATGACCCGCATCGACAAACTGCATCAGCGCGCGTGCGTAACGATCGACGAGATCCGGCCGATGCGCGGCGCGCGCCAGTTGCAGCAGCACTTCCAAGCTTTGCCGATCGTTCTCGAGTCCGCTCAAATGGGCTTGCGCTTGCGCCAATGCTTCGTTTAACAGATTGCCCGCTTGCAGCGCGCGAACGCCGGCGATGAAAGCCGCGCGGGCCTCGTCGAGGTTGCTCGCGCCCGCTTGAGCGGCGAAATACGCTGCCGCGGCGCGGCCGTATTCGCCCGCCGCCAGCCATTGCCGCGCGGATTGCTTCTGCCAATACGTGCGCCGCCGCGGATCGACTTGCGAAAGTCGGGCTTGATAACGCGCGGCGATAGCCGGCGCACCGACCGAGAGTGCTTGCGATGCCAGTGCGTCGAGCTCGGCTGCGCTCCAGTCTTCGCGCGCGGCAACGTCCAGCTCGCCGGCGATGCGAACCAATAGCGCCGCGCGCCGTGGCGAATCGGCCGGCGCGGCGAATGCCCGCTGCTCGTCGCAGCGTAGTTCGATTTGAATGGCCTCTCGGCGCGAGCGCTGTACCCCGAGTGCGGATAGCCGGGCGGCGCTGGCGTGCGCTTCGTTGCAGCGGCCGAGCGCGAGGTATTGGTTCGCCAACGCGGACAAATAGACCGGATCGTTCGGCGCGCTGCGCAGCCAGGCCTCGAGATAGGCCACGGTGAGCTCGCTCGGCGCGGCGTTGTCGACGATCTTCCCACGCAAGCCGCCGGCGACGTAGCTGGCCGCGAGCGCGCCGACGATGGCGCAAGCGGCGCCCGCAAGCATGAGCGGCGTCGCGATGCGCGGGCGATCAATCGCCACAGTCCACCTCGACGTGCCGGTATTGCACCGTCTGTCCCGCGATGCCGGGCATCGACACGCGTAGCGCGTTGCCGCTGCGTTCCGAAGCAAGCGGGACGCCCGCGCTCGAGGCCCGGCAGCGGGCGCCGTTGGCCACCGAGAAAAACGGCTTGTAATAGCCGCCGAATTCGAAACGCAGGCCATGATCCGTGCGTTCGAATTGCCGCACAAAGCCGTTGGCCTCGTCGATATAGGGCAGCGCATTGCGCGTCTCGGCCGGAGCGAGTTCGAAGCGCGCGCTGCCGCCGTCGAAGTGAATGTAAGTTCCGTCCGGACCGCGCGAGTAGCCCGTGAGTCCGCTCGCGTCGTCGAGCCGCGGTACTTCGGCGCCGCTCCAGTGCAACTCGTGCACGGCGCCGTTGCCGCGCACGAGCCAGCCGTTGTTGTCGCGCGCGACGGCGAACGTGCGCCAGTCGAGAACCCGGCGAATGTAGTCGGTCACATGCACCGGCAAGACCGGCTCCGCGAGCACGGTTCGGTAGATCTCGTCGAGTGCGCGCAGCGACGCCATCTTCGTGCCGCTGTACATGTGGTAGTAGATGTCGATCGGCTTGAAGCGCAGCGGACGATCGGTCATGTCGAACGTTTGCAGCACTTGCGTGAAGCCGTAAAACGGTCCTTGCCAGTCGTTCGTGTAGACGTTTTCGTCCTGATTCGGGGCATAGACCTGATAGGCGTTCGGGCCTTTTTCGACGCCGATCGGTGCGATGTCGAGCCAACTGTTGTCGGCCTTGGTGATCGTCGTATCGCCGCCGTTGAAGTTGTAGACACCGGTCTCGTACACGCGCCGCACGGCGACGGCGGGCGGCATGCAGTCGCCTGACCATTGCAGCACGAGCACGTGCTTGCCGGGCGGAGCGAGGTGCCGATCGATATAGTCGATCGAGCCCGCGATTTCGCGATCGAGGTCGAACGTATAGCCGGGGATATTGAGCGAGAAGGCCGCGTCGGAGCCGCCGCGGTCGGTATGCGCACCCGTCTTCGCGTCGACGTTTTCCCACGTGAACGGATGCGAGTAGGTGTGGGTGCCGATCTCGACGTACGGCAAGGCGAACATTTGCCGCGCAATCTGCTCGAGGCGCGGCGAAATTTGCGGGTAGAGACCGTCGGCCCCGACTTCGCCCTCGATGACGGACAGCGTCGTCGGAATCGGATAGCGTGTCCAGATTCGGTCGTACAGCGCTTGGCCCGCGTAGTCGGGACCGGGAAATTCGGCGCGCGACGCAAAGCCGTCGCCGTCGACGTGCGCCATGAGAAGGCGCCGGCCGTTTTCCGTCGTGACGTTCGGCGCCGGGAGTGGCGGCAGACGCAGGGCCGCCCGCAAAAACGACATCGGCTGAATCGCCCAGCGTTGCTGCTCGATGCTGTCGAGCGACACGATGTTGTACTGATTGAGCGCGAAGCCGCCCCACGGCATGATGCCGACCGCGTCGACGCGCTCTCCGCCGGCGTCGATCCCGAGCAGCGAGGTGCCACCACCTGCGATACGAAGCGCGGGAAGATCGCGTGGGTCGGGCACGGGCATTGTCTCGAAGCCGATCATCGCGTCGCGCGCGACGATCTTCAAGGGCGCATGTAAATTGCCGGGCACCGGCTCGAGACCGAGCGCGCCGCCATGGCCGCCTACCGCGAAGCCCAACTGCCCGAAAAACGCGATCGGCACGTGTGCATCGATCACCTGTTGCACCCATGCGCGCCACCGATGCGGGGCATGATCGCCGGAGAGCCAGGCGACGACACCCGCGTAGCGGTCCGGCGTGATGTCGGCCGGCAGCGGCGCATCGAGCTGCGCGTACCGCACGTCGTAGCCGAGGTAGTTCAAAGGCGTCGCGACCGCGGTCACGCCGGGACTGGTATCGAGCTGCTGGCCGCTTGCCAAGTCTTGGACGACGAGGATCTTGCGAGGCATGACTTCGATGCGCCCGATACCGACGACATCGTGCGCCCGATCGGTGACGTAAGCATCGAGGCCCGCGGCCAGCGCGCGTTCTGCCGTGCGACGCGCGCACGCGCGATCGACGCCGTCGCAGTATTCGAGCGTGACGACCGGGATCCCGGTCTCGCGTTGGAAGCTTTGCGCCGCTTGAAGCGAGTAGGGCGAATCGGCTTGCTCGCTCGAGAGTCCTTGCGCGAGCACCGCATAGACCGTCGCGGCATGCGCGCGCGCGATCTCGAGCGCCTGGCCGCCCCCGACGACGATCTCGGCTTCGGGATGGGAAGTATGGATCGCATCGATCGCCGCGTAGGCTGTGGGCGTGTCGAGCAGGAAGCCGCGATAGCCGCGCTGCCAGAGTGGTTCGACTTGCCGAGCGACGAAGTCGGCGACGCTTTCGTGGGGCGCGGCGCTCGTGCGGGCGATGTAAGCGGTGTGGGCGAGGGGATGCGCGTTCGGATCGAACGCTTGCGCCGGGTCGAGGATCAGCGCGTCGAAGGCCTGCAATAAATCGAGCGGCGGTTCACCGCCGTCGTAGAGCGCGAGATTGACATGCCGCTGCGCCGCTATGGGCGTTTGCGCGGCGACCGGCCGAGCCATGGCGAGCGCGAGACCGATGCACATCACGACTGTCCATGCAACGACGCCTACCCACTGCCGCACGGTACTTCGGCCCGAACGGCCCGCTTTGGCAAAACCTGCTTTCAACTTGCTTCCCGGAACTGGCCGTTCGCCGACCGTCGTTGTCGTATGCGCCGCCTTCGAAGCGGCTCATCGCGCACTGCCGCCGCCGCCGGACCGAAAAGGAAGAGATATTGGCCTTTTCATCCGATGCGCGCGCCGCGCAAAAATAACATGGATTGGATCGGCAAGAAAAGGATTAATGTCGTTTCTCGTTTAACCAGAAAAAGTTTCATCGGCCTCGTGTATGAACATATTCGGGCGCAAACGTTTAAATGCGCGCGCGCGTACGTTTGCGCGAACGTTGCGGCCCGCGCGGGCTTTATTGACGCGGCTGCCCGAGCGTAGCGGCGCGGCGGCAATCGCGATGTCATGCGACGTACGGTCGCTGCTTCGGGTATTCGCCGGCCTCCCACATCCGAATGTCAATGGTTTGACAGCCGGCAATAAAGGTAATCGACAGTGAGGATGCGAATCGCAAGTGATCTGTAATACGAAATGAGTTACCGGCTTGCCGTAAGAGAAGACTTTCTTACCGAAGGAGGGGGCGTGCCCGATGACTGAGGCGTGCCGGCGAGGCGAGACGTGGGGGAGGGATCTTTTCGTCCACGTTGAAAATCATTCAAGGACAGGACCCATTATCGAAGCGACGCGGCGCACCCACAATACGAGCCATCATTTCTTTCGCGGCGAGTTCTACCTATGGCAAACGCATTGCATTCACTGGCTTCCAACGGCGCGGCGCGCGCACTACGCTTCGGTATAGGCGCTGGGGCGTTCGCGCTGCTGGCGCCCATGGCGGCGCATGCCGACGATCTCGTGCAACCGAAGCAATTGATCGTCGATAAGAGCTTGCCGGCCGCTCAAGCGCAACGGCAGATCTTGGCCGCCCGCAAGTACGACACCTTTTGGACGACCGGGGAGGCGGCGATGGCCCGTGCGGCGCTTGCGCCGGATTTCACGGACAGGACGTTGCCGCCTGGGCGAGTGCAAGGCATCGAGGGGCCGCTGGCGGCCTCCAAAACGTTCCATGCCGCGGTGCCGGACGTGCATTGCGAGGTTGAGCAGATGATCGTGGCCGGCGATCGCGTGATCGCCCATCTGCGCTTTACCGGACATTTCACGGGGACGTTCAACGGTGTGCAGGGCGCCGGCCAGGCGATCGATTTCATCGCAACCGATATCTACCGGGTTCGCGACGGCAAGATTGCCGATAACTGGCATATCGAGGACAACCTGACGTTGCTCAAGCAAATGGGCATCGTCAAGATCTAACGGCAACGCACGGTACGCCGGCGGGGCACGGCGGATGCCGTCTTGAATGTTGAAGGGAGCAAACGACGATGAAATTCGATGGACAGCGTGTATTGGTGGTGGGCGGTAGTTCGGGCATCGGCGAGGCTGCGGCGCGAGCGTTCGCCGAGCAGGGCGCAAGCGTGACGATCGTCTCGCGCAACGCGGGCAAGCTCGCGCAAAGCGCGGCGCGGATCGGCCATGACGTACTGAGCGGCATCGTGGATATCACCGACGACGCGAGCGTCGCCGCGTTCTTCGACGGTGCGGGCGAATTCGATCATGTCGTCGTATCGGCCGCGCAAACGCCGACGGGGCCTGTCCGCGGGCTTGCGCTGCAAGACGCCTATGCGGCGATGAACAGCAAGTTTTGGGGCGCCTACCGCGTGGCCCGTGCCGCGCGCATCAAAGAGGGCGGCTCGTTGACGCTGGTCTCGGGCTTTTTGAGTGTCCGGCCCAGCAAGGCGTCCGTGCTGCAAGGCGCCATCAATGCGGCACTCGAGGCGTTGGCGCGCGGCATGGCGCTGGAGTTCTCCCCAGTGCGCGTGAACACCGTATCGCCCGGGCTGATCGCCACGCCGCTATGGTCGAAGCTCGACGAGGCCGCGCGCGAGAAGATGTACGAGGGCGCGGCTGCGCGATTGCCGGCTCGCACGGTCGGTCGGCCCGAGGACGTCGCCAATGCGATCGTCTATCTGGCATCGACGCTCTATGCGACGGGCTCGACCGTATTGATCGACGGGGGCGGCGCGATCGCGTAAAGCGACGTGCCGACGGCGCGCAGTGCGGAACGGCACCGCGCGCCGCTACGTTACTTCTTCGAAGCGGATGCCTGTGCTACGCCCGGCGAATCATTGGCTCGATTTCGCCTTGGCATTCGCTTTCAGCAACACCGTGCCAGCCGAACCGAGGTCGCTTGCGAAGCGGTTCGTATAGCCCAACGTGCCCACGCCGCCGATCGAATTGCAGGTCGGCGATGCCGAGCCGGGCGCGCAATCGACGTCACGATCGAACGACCAGAAGTGCAGTCCGGCCAGCCCGTTTTGCTTGACGAACGTGGAGAGCGCATCGGCGTCCCCGGTCGTGAACGTCTCGCCCGCCACGTCGTTCCCGCCGATCATGGGCGTCACTTCGATCTGGCCGTACGGCACGCCCCAATGATCATGTAGGTTCATCGCGGCTTGAATCGCCGACTGCCCCATCTCGCACGCGCCGTTCGCGACGACGCAATTGCCCGGACCCGCCGATCCGTAATCCATCGTCATCAGATCGATCGTGTAGTTCTTCAATCCGTTCGTTTGGATCGCTTGCATGACCCAATCGCCGTAGATGTTGAAGCTGTCCTGCGCGCTTGCGCCCAGCGAGACCGCCGTGCTCGAACCCGGTTGCGAGGGGGCGAGCGTTGCGAGCGTGAAGCTGAAGCGCAAGTTGGGGTAGCTGCGCTGCGCCATGGCCACGCGTTGCACCAGATCGTTGATCACCTGCTGCGTTTGTCCCGCTTCGATATCGAAGTCGATACCGACGAGGTTTTTCGACGCGTAACGATTGATGAACGCGGTCATGCCTGCATCGGACCCGCACGTGAACGAACCCGCGGCGCCACCCGTGGAAATGACGTAGTTGACGTTGGCCGCCGTAAAGAGCGGCACATTCGCGGCGGCCATCGCGGAGCCGCTCACGCCGCCCCAATTTTCGTTCCCGCATTCGCCCGTAGCGAACGCGAGGGTCATCGTATGAACGCTCGACGGAAGCACCGATAGAACTGGGCTGATTTGGCCGGTGACGTTGGACGAGATGACGTTCGTGTTCCAGTTGAGCGAAATCGTTGCGTCTTTGTACGGGCTATAGATAAAGCCCGCCGCAGTACCCGTGCCGCCGGATCCACCTGAGCCACCGGATCCACCCGACCCACCGGAGCCGCCTGTGCAGGCGCCCGCGTCCGTCCACGGTTGGCCGCTGCCGGCCGGGCCGCTGTTCGTCGCCGGATTCTGGTTTTGCGTCCACCAATTGGCCTGATAGTTCTCGCTGCCGACCGATGCGACGTTCCCTTGCGTATAGACCTGGCTCGCGCTCCATGCTGCCGCGCAGCTGGTCGACGCCTGCGCGGAAGCCGAATAAAGCATGGCGGCGCTAGTGCCAGCCAATAACGGCGCCGATGCGAATAAAGCCGTTGATATGAATTTCAAGGCCGGTCGCATTGCGCATGTAGAACCTTCTTTCTTCATCTCCTTGCCCTCCTTAAAGTACCAGGTTGACTTACGGTATGAATGCACTGAGTTGACATCCAAAAATCGATGTCGCGACGAATGATAGGTGTTCGAAATAGGTTTTTTGGATACCGGTTCCAAAATCAACCGTTTTTGGTAGGTCTGATTGGGATGGGGGCGGTTTAAAACAGGTAAGAATGGAACTCGAAAGATGCGAATCGCCGCGTGTATCGGGAAGTCCTACCCCAAGGTGTGCCGCGTGTGCCAGGAGGGTGCGCACATGCCCGCCCATCGTACATGGCGTCTAATATGACTTAGGCGTATGCGTAATGAATTAACGACATCACCATTAGGTATTCGAATGGCATGCCACAAATTGAACGCGGAGTCGGTTTTGTATGGGATCGCAAAGTCGATCGAGTTTAGTAAACCAAAATTCTGTCGTCATCTGATCGTGTTCTCGTCATCATCATGAAGTATTTTGTTGGAACTTTATTTTTTCGGGTGATCAACCATTTCTAGTAGTTTCTAAAGTTTAGTGCGACGGCCGATAATCTCGCCGTAAATCGAGATAACCACGCTATAGAGTCGGAGCGTTCAGATATGGATACTGTTGCCGTACAAGCTGTACCCACCCTCTATAGCGAGGAATTCTTTCGCAATCGCGATCCGTATCCGACCTACCAAAAGCATTTGGCCGGTCCCACGGTTCAAATCTCGAACATGATGCCCAATACGTGGCTCATGTTTCGCTATGAAGCTTGCTCGACCTATTTGCGCGATCCAAGGCTGTCTTCCGCTAGGCCCGCGCATAAGCTCATACCGGTTCCGTCGGAGGAGTTGCCGCGCTTCGAGGAATTGGCCGCGCATATCGGGCGCTGGCTATTGATGCGCGATTTGCCGAGCCATAAGCCGTTGCGCAAGTTGATGAACAAGGGCTTTTCTCCGTTGACGGTTCAGCGGCTCAAGCCGCGTATCGATTCGATCGTCGCGTCGCTGCTCGACAATTTGAGCGCCGTGGCGGAACCCGACGTCATGCGCGACTTCGCCTATCCGCTGCCGGTGCGGGTGATTTGCGAGCTGCTCGGCGTGCCGGCATCGTTGCAAGATCGGTGCATCGTTTTGACCGACGATATCGCCGTGTTGCTGGCGAACCCGCATGTCACGGTCGAGGCGGCGGACCGGGCAAAGAACGCGGTGCTCGAGTTGTCGGAATACTTCAAGACGATCATCCGCGAGCGCAAGGACACGGGCGAGGAGAATCTCTTGAGCCTCTTGCTCGATATCGCGGACGACGAAGACCAAAAGATGTCGGAGGAAGACTTGCTCGCGCAGTGCGTGATGCTGCTCTTCGCCGGACATGAGACCACGCGCAATTTGATCGGCAACGGCGTCTATACGCTGCTCAATCACCCCGATGCCCTGGCCGTCGTGCGAACCGATCCCGAGCGGACCAAGTCGGCGATCGAGGAGGTGCTGCGGTTCGAATCGCCGTTGCAGGCTGTGCGGCGCGTGACGTCGGCCGAAGTGGAATTCGACGGCACCGTGATTCCCGCCGGCGGGTCGGTCATTTTCATCACCGCGGCGGCGAATCGCGATCCGCGGCAGTTCGACGATCCCGATCGCTTCGATATCGACCGTCGAATGAACCGGCATTTGGCGTTCGGCGCCGATCATCATGTTTGTATCGGCAGCACGCTCGCGCGGCTGGAAGGGCAGATTGCCGTGGGCGCGCTCGTTCGTCAGTTTCCGAATATGAAGCTAGTCGACGAGCGCCCGGATTGGCGCGGGCACGCGGCGATGCGCGGGCTGCGCACGCTTCGCGTCGACCTTTGAGCCCGCGGGATTCGCCATGCCGCCCCAGGGCCGCGCCGGCGTCGTGCCGGATTTCCTGATGGCGACGAGCATGGGTACGTTCGCCGCGCTGGAATTTGCGCAGTGCCTCACGGTGCGAGAGGCGGTGCGCGCTGTTGTCGAGCAAGCTCGGCTACTGGAGACGCTATGCCTTTTGCGCGAGATCGACGCGACCTATTTGTGGGACGTCATCCGCAAGCCGATCCGTTTCGATGCCGCCGCAACGATGCTGTGTACGACGCAAAGCGGGACGCTACGGCTCATCGACGTGGGCCTCTCGGGCACGCTGGCGACCAGCCTGAAATACGGTAAGGCGAAGCTCGGCGCTGCCTGCGAAATCGATGCGCTCCTGTCGCCTTTCGGCGCAGGAGCCGCGCGATATGAGCGGATCGTTGCCGATTTGAAACCGGTGGCGGCGGCGCGCGGCCTTCCTGAACCTATCGCTTGGTAATGCGGCGAATGCAATTTCGATTGGCGATCGATTGAGTTAGATGCGTCATTCGCATGCCGTCGGGTTCGGGATGTGAATCACATCGAAATTGTGCCTTCAAAGTGAATTGAAAAAATCTACATGCGTCGAGGAAGCACTGCTTTCCTGCGATATGCGGTTTGAGTGATGACGTCTGACGCGGCTTGCGACCGAGCCTTCGGGCGGAGGTAAGCCGGCGCGTCTTGAGTTCGGCATTCATGAATGGTGGAGGGTGCGGGATGAAGGTCTTCGTGTTCCCGGGACAAGGTTCCCAGCTTCGGGGTATGGGTGGCACGCTATTCGATGATTTCCCCGATTTGACGCGGCAGGCGAGCGAGATCCTTGGGTATTCGATCAAGGAACTCTGTCTCGAAGATCCTAGAAAGGAACTGAACCAGACGCAATTCACGCAGCCGGCGATTTATGTCGTCAACGCGCTCTCGTATTTCCGTCGAATGCAAACCGGCGGGCAGGCGCCGGCGATTTTCGCGGGACACAGCCTGGGCGAATTCAATGCGCTGATGGCGGCCGGCTGTTTCGACTTCGAACTCGGCCTGCGGCTCGTGAAGGTGCGCGGCGAGTTGATGGGCAGGGTCTCCGGCAGCGGCATGGCGGCGGTCATGAATATCGGCCAAGACCGGATCGCCGCGATCATTGGAGAAGAAGGCGCGCAGGGCGTGGATATCGCGATTCACAACTCGCCCACGCAAAGCATCATCGCGGGATTGCGCGAAGACCTCGAACGCTTGGCGTCGCCTATCGAGCGCGCAGGCGGGATGTTCTACCCGTTGAACACGAGCGGCGCGTTTCACTCGCGCTATATGCGCCCGATCGCCGAAGACTTTCGGGGTCATCTGATGAACGCGATCTTTTCGCCGCTGAAAAAGAGCGTGATCGCGAACGTATCGGCCCGGCCCTATGGCGACGACGAGGTGGTCGCGAACCTCGTCAATCAGCTCACGCGCCCGGTCCTATGGTGCGAGAGCGTCCAGTATCTGCTGGCACAGGGCGCAACCGATTTCGAGGAGATCGGCGATAGCGATGTGCTTACGAAGCTGATTGCCAGGATCAAAGCGACGCCGCTTGCCCCTCCACAGGGGCTACCGGTAGCGTCGGACACGACCGTGCAACCGCGCGCGGCATCGGCTCGCGAAGACGCGCACATTCCACCGCGATCGCCGGCCGACAAAGTGGCGGCGTGGAACCAGACGTATCCGATCGGCACGAGGGTGCGGTCGGCTCGGACCGTCGAGGGCGAACTCGAAACGCGAACGAGCGCTCTGGTTCTGTTCGGCCATCGCGCGGCGGTCTATTTGAAGGGCTACAACGGCTACTTCGATTTGGACGAACTCCAGATCGTTTGAGCCGGTCGCGGCGAATCGCCGATTTCATTCGTTCAACCTCACCGGGAGGCCGAGGCATTCGGCCGTCCCGGCGAACCGGCATGCGCGCTTCATGAAAGATTCCGAATCCTCCGGCATCGCGATTACCGGCATTGGCGTGGTCTCCGCGATCGGGCAGGGGCAAGCGGCGTTCGGCCGTGCGTTGCTCGACGGCTGCGCCGCATTCGATGTGATGCGGCGCCCGGGCCGGCAACGCGACTCGCGCTTTCTCGGTGCCGAGATCGCCTCGCTCGCGATGCCGGGCGTCGTATCGAGCCGGTCGATCCGCACCGCCTCGTTCAGCGCGCAGGCGGCGCTGGCGACGCTCGACGAGGCGTGGAACGACGCTCGCGTGGCCGACGTCGATCCGCTGCGCGTCGGTTTGATCGTCGGCGGCTCCAACGTCCAACAGCGAGAGCTTGCATCGATCCACGAAACGTACATGGGCCGCGAGGCATTCGTGCCGCCCCATCACGCGCTCGCGTTCATGGACACCGATCTGTGCGGGCTGTGCACGCAGCAATTCGGCATCAAGGGGCTCGCGTACACGGTCGGCGGTGCATCGGCGAGCGGGCAGCTCGCGATCGTGCAGGCGGCCCAAGCGGTGCTTGCCGGGCAGCTCGACGTGGCCATTGCGCTGGGGGCGATGACGGACCTCTCGCATTGGGAATGCCAAGCGTTGCGCACGCTGGGCGCGATGGGCTCGGACCGCTACGCCGATGCGCCCGAACTCGCATGCCGGCCGTTCGACCGCTGCCACGACGGCTTCATCTACGGCGAGTGCTGCGGTGCCGTCGTGATCGAGCGGATCGGGGCACGAATGCGCGACGGCGTCACGCCCTACGCGCGCATAGCGGGCTTTGGCGTGGCCATGGACGCGAATCGCCAGCCCGATCCGTCGCTGCAAGGCGAGATGCGCGCTATCGATGCGGCTTTGCATAGCGCCGGGATGGCCGCGGCCGATATCGACTATGTCAACCCGCACGGCACGGCATCGAGGCTTGGCGACGAGACGGAGCTTGGCGCGCTGCGTGAAAGCGGTCTACGCCACGCGTATCTGAATGCGACGAAGTCGATCGTCGGACACGGATTGAGCGCGGCCGGCGCGGTCGAGGTGGTCGCCACGTTGGTCCAGATGCAAGCGAAGCGCCTGCATCCGACTCGCAATTTGGACGATCCGATCGATGCGGCCTTCAATTGGGTCCGGCGCGAGAGCGTCGCGCATTCGATCGAGAACGCATTGACGTTGAGCATGGGCTTCGGGGGCATCAACACCGCGTTGTGCCTCACGCGTTACCACTAACGAATCGAGGGAGAGGACCGATGACAGCCGTTGGAATCGAAGCGATGAACGTATTTGGCGGCACGGCCAGCCTCGACGTGGCGCAACTCGCGGCGCACAGGCGCCTCGATACGGCGCGCTTCAACAACCTCCTCATGAAGGAGAAGACGGTCGCCTTGCCGCACGAAGACCCGGTCACGTTCGCGGCCAACGCGGCCAAGCCGTTGGTCGATGCGCTTTCGCAGGAGGCCCGCGATCGGATCGAGATGGTCATCACGTGCTCGGAATCGGGCATCGACTTCGGCAAATCCATGAGCACCTACATCCATCACTACCTCGGGTTGAACCGCAATTGCCGCTTGTTTGAAATCAAACAGGCCTGCTACTCGGGAACGGTGGGGTTGCAGATGGCGATCAACTTCGTGCTCGCGCAGGTGTCGCCGGGCGCGAAAGTGCTCGTGATCGCCACCGACATTTCGCGCTATATGGTGGTGGAGGGCGGCGATGCGTTGACGCAGGATTGGTCGTTCGCCGAACCGAGCGGCGGAGCGGGCGCGGTGGCGCTGCTCGTCGGCGAAGAGCCGCGGATCCTCGATATCGACGTGGGTGCAAACGGCTACTACGGCTACGAAGTGATGGATACGTGCCGGCCCGCGCCCGATGTCGAGGCGGGCGATGCCGACTTATCGCTGCTCTCGTATTTGGATTGCTGCGAGAACGCATTCCTCGAATATCAGAAGCGCGTCGGCGACGTCGATTATGTCGGCTCGTTCAAATACCTTGCGTTTCACACGCCGTTCGGGGGGATGGTCAAAGGCGCGCACCGCACGATGATGCGCAAGCATGCGCGCGCCGCGCCGGCAGACATCGAGCAGGACTTCGAGCGGCGCGTGATGCCGGGACTCGTCTACTGCCAGCGCGTGGGCAACATCATGGGCGCCACGTTGCTGATGTCGATCGCGAGCACGATCGCGAACGGGGAGTTCGCCTCGCCCGCGCGCATTGGCTGCTTCTCCTATGGCTCGGGGTGCTGTTCGGAGTTCTACAGCGGCATCGTGCGTGCGCAGGGGCGAGCGGATCTGCGCAAGCTCGACATCGGCGCGCATCTCGACCGCCGTTACCTGTTGTCGATGCCCGAATACGAGCATCTTCTTCGCAACAACTCGCAATTGAAATTCGGCACGCGCAACGTTTCGGTGCGCGACGACATCGTCCCGGGCGCCCTACGTTCGGAGCCCGGCCGCGCTCAGCTCGTCCTACGTGAAATCAAGGAATTCCACCGTGAATACGAGTGGATCTGACGAGGTGGGCGATCGTTCGTCGATGAATATCCAACCGGAGCGGGGAGGGGACGTGCTCGCGTTCGTCAATGGCATGGTGGCCGGCTTCGTTGCGATTCCGGTGATGAATGCGTGCCGGCGGCACGGCGTGTTTCAAGCGTTTTCCGGAACGGCCGCGCCTAGCGCCGAGCAATTGATCGCCGCAACCGGTGCGCGGGACCAAGCTTTGCGCGTCGCACTCAAGCTCATGACCGATCTCGGGTGCCTCGAGTCGGACGCCGAGGGCCGTTATCGGCTCTCTTCGATCGGCGGTCAATGCATACCGTTGTTGGAGCCGGCCGGCGCGCTGTTGTCGGGCTCGATAGCGGATGTCCTGGCGCAGCCGGACGGCTCGACGTTGGCCCGTCTGTTGACGCTCGCAGAGGACGCCGAGTCTAGGGGAAGCGCGCTGGTGAGCGCAGCCGTTCTCGCGCCGCTGTTCGCGGAGGTTCGGCGTTTGGGCGGCGAGCGAGTGCTGAAAGACGGAGACGTCGGCGTGTCGGACGCCGCGCTTGCGCAGTTGCGCCGCTATTTCGAAGCGCGACGGTGGGCCGGTGACGAGCAAACCGGATTCGAAGGGCTCGATGCCGGCCGCCAGCTATTCGATGCCATGTCCGGGCTCGATGCGCTGCTTGCCTACGAGCCCGCACTGCGTAGCATCGATGCGGTGCTGTTCGATCCGGAGGCGCCTGCCCTTGCGCCGAATCCACCCGGGCACGAGGTGCTGCTCGAGCGGGTGTTGAACGTTGCAGGCGGCGAGAACGCTTATCGCGAGCAACTTGCCGCGGCCGTCGAGCTTGTCGTCGAACGGTTCGATGCGGCACCTTTGTCCGCGCAACCGAATTGGGTCGTCGATCTGCGCTGTGGCGACGGCATGTTCCTCAAACGTGCATACGAAGCGATTCGCGAAGAGACGCGGCGTGGATCGGCTTTGTCGACTCAGCCGGTTTGCATGATCGGCGTAGGCGACGACGAGCCGATGCTCGAGGCCGCGCGCCTCGTGCTTGCGGACGTGCCGCATATTCTGTTGGCGGGTCGGTTCGACGATCCGCGAGACCTGCAAGCGGCGCTTGCGGAGCGGGGCGTGAGCGCTGTCGAAAATGCGCTCTATGTGGCACCGTTTGCTTACCACGATCGTGACATGTCGGCGCCCGCCGGCGCGGGCGAAAACGTCGCGCAACTCGCCGATGCGGGCATCGAGACGCACGCATTGGTCGCGCACTTCGGCCGCTGGCGCGACGCCGTGGACGCGCATGGACTTATCGCAATCGAGACGCACGCCGTAGCGACATCGCCGAGCGGCGCCCTTGCGGCCTGTGCATTGGATGCGCTCCATGGCTTGCTTGGCCGGCGCCGGTTCGATGCGCCCGCGTTTTTGATGGCCGCCGCCGAAGCGGGACTCATGCCCGTGCGCAGTTCGTCACGGCGTTTCCCGACCGGTGGGCCAGCGGCTCTCGTCACGGTGAACCGATTCGTGGCCCGCGACTTTCGAATTCGTCATCCGTTCGAGTCGGATCTGCCCGTGCTGCGCGAATTGGATATCGCGTCATGGACCGATAAATTGGCGGCGCCGGTGCACGAGCTGCTTCGCCGCGTGCGCGAATCGAGAAGCACGCAGTTCGTCCTGGAGCGGGATGAGCGCGTGGTCGCCGCGCTCTATTCGCAACGGGTCGGCGAGCATCGTCCGCTCGATACGCCCGCAGCCCGTTTCGCGGAACTTCACGATCCGCACGGCCCGGTCGCGCATCTGCTCGGCATTTGCGTCGATCCGCAATGCCAAGGGCAGGGACTGGCCGATGAACTCATCGAGTTCGCGTTGACGTACTTCGCTTGCCGTGACGGTATCGAAAGCGTCGTCGGCATCACGCGATGTTACGGCTACGCGCAGGCCGCGGCGGGCGGCGAATCGATCGACACGTACATTCGCCGACGCGACGAGACGGGTGCGGTGCTCGATCCGATGCTGCGCTTCCACGAAGCGCATGGGGCGCGCGTGCGCCAGGTCGTGCCGGGCTTTAGGCCCGACGACGCGGAAAGCGGCGGTGCCGGCGTGTTGGTCGAATACCCGCCTTTCCGAACGCAAAGCGCGAAGCCGGCCGGCCGGCCGGACGCGCAGCCGGTGACGGCGAACGTCGACCTTGACCTCGCGAAAGCCGTTCGCGAAACGATCGAGGGCATTCTTGGTGATCGGCGCATCGACGCATACGGCCCGCTCGTTCCGTTGATGTCGATGGGATTGACGTCGTTCGAGCTGACGGATTTGCGTCGCCGGCTCGGCGCACGCGTCGGCAAGACGCTGGATGCGACGTTCTTCTTTCGGCATGGGACGCCGGCGTCGGCGATCGACGCGTTAATGCGGCAGGACGTCGATGCGATGCGGACTCGGCGCGCCGGCGCGCAGACGCACGAGAGCCGGCCAAGCGCAGTCGCGACCGTGCACGCGCCGCGGATCGACGCGAGTGCCGCGGCGCAACGCGACGCGGAGGGCATCGCAATCGTGGGTATGAGTTGCCGCTTCCCCGGCGGCGCCGATACGCCCGAACAATTCTGGTCGTTATTGGAACGAGGTGTCGACGCAATCGGCGAACGCGCGCTCGCGCGGCAGGCGTCCGGTGCTAACGACGAAGTTGTCCGACGCGGCGGCTTCCTATCGCGCATCGACGAGTTCGATGCGATGTTCTTCCGGATCTCGCCGAAAGAGGCCCAACTGATCGATCCGCAGCAACGCCTGCTGCTCGAAGCGGTGTGGGAGGCGCTTGAGCGCGGCGGCATCGCGGCCGGCACGTTGGCCGGATCGAACACCGGTGTGTTCGTCGGCATGATGCATCACGACTACGAAGTGCTGTTGCGCGAGCGGCATGCCGGTCACGAACGCACGCCGCGCTTTTCGACGGGCAACGCGGCGTCCGTCGCGGCGGGGCGGATCGCCTATTTCTTCGATTGGCACGGCCCGGCGTTGGCTGTCGATACCGCGTGCAGCTCGTCGCTCGTCGCGATTCATTTGGCCACCGAGAGCCTTCGAAACGGCAAATGCGACGTCGCCGTGGCGGCGGGTGTCAATCTATTGCTCGATGCGTCGGGGTTCGAGGCGTTCGAGGCGGCGGGCATGCTCTCGCCCGATGCCCGCTGCAAGACGTTCGATGCGTCCGCCAACGGCTATGTGCGCGCCGAGGGTTGCGGTGTGCTCGTGCTCAAGCGGCTTGCCGATGCGCAGCGCGCGGGCGACCCGATCTGCGCCGTAATCCGAGGCAGTGCGATCAATCACGACGGCGCGAGCGCTGGGCTCACGGTACCCAATCAAGGCGCCCAGCAGTCCGTGATCGAAGCGGCGCTGCACGATGCGCGAATCGCGCCATTCGAGGTGGCCTACCTAGAAGCGCACGGCACAGGCACGAGCTTGGGCGATCCCATCGAGGTTCAAGCCGCGGCGGCGGCGCTCGGCGGCGGTCGTACGGCCGAGCGCCCATTGCTGCTCGGGTCGGTCAAGACGAACGTCGGCCATCTCGAAGCCGCGGCGGGCGTGGCCGGCGTCATCAAGGTCGTGCTCTCGATGCAGCACGAGCGCATTCCCCGGCATTTGCATTTGAGCGAACTCAACCCGCGCTGCAATTGGGCGAGTCTGCCCGTGCGCGTCGCGAGCGAGGCGCAGTCCTGGCCGAGCGGAAACAAGATCGCGGGCGTCAGCAGCTTCGGGTTTAGCGGGACGAATGCACATGTCGTGCTCGAAGGATATCCGGCACCGCATCCGGCGTCCGCCTTGGCGACATCGTCGAGTTCGCGCTGGCCTGTGCTGGTGCCACTGTCGGCCCGCAATGAGGAGCGCTTGCGGGCATACGCGCGGCGGCTTGCACAGGCGATCGAGAGCGAGGACTTCGCCGAGGCCGATTTGGAGGGCATCGCCTACACGCTTCAGGTGGGGCGCGACGCAATGGATGTGCGTGCCGTCTTCACGGCCCCGTCGTTGCCCTCATTGGCCGACAAGCTCGCGCGCTTTGCCGAGCACGGGCGCGATGCGCTCGATGGCTGGTACGGCGAACGTCAACGCAACGACGATCTGCCCGCCCTCTACACGGCCGAGGGCGAGCCGTGTGACGCCTTGCGTGCCGCAATCGACGCATGGCGCGCGCAAGGCCGATGCGACGCACTCGCCGACTTGTGGACACGAGGACATTCGGTGCAATGGTCTCGTCTTTATGAATTGCCTTTGCCGCGGCGACTTTGTCTGCCGACTTATCCGTTTGCGCGTCATCGTTATTGGGTGACGCAAGACCCGGCCAACCGGAGCGGTGCCATGGATCAGCATCAGTCGCAATCGCAAAAGAAACAGCCTTCATCGCTGGCCGAACCGATCGAGATCGCCAGCCGTGCGAGCGCACCGGTTTCAGGTGTGGCAAAACCGAAGGGCGTGCAACTGCGCTCGCTCGACGCGCGCGTACACGCGGCGACACAGGAAGACCCGAAATCGCCGGTCGATAGGATCGACGCGTCGCCCGCACACGCTGAGCAACAAGAACCGGTGCAGCCGCGCGTGCCGGTGCCCGAGGTTGTGCACGCACCGGTCGTCGGTTCGGTCTCGCCCAATCGCGCCGGACCGGACCTGGCCGAGCTCGAACAGACCTTGATGGCAAGTCTTGCCGATGCGCTTTATCTCGACGTCGGCGATATCGATCCGGACCGGCCCTTCGCCGAACTCGGCCTCGACTCGATCATCGGTGTCGAGTGGATGCGCGACATCAATCGCCGCTTCGGTTTGGCTTTGAACGCAACGCTCGTCTACCAGCATCCGACACTGCGCAAGATGACTGCGCACATTGCGCAGGACTTCGACGGCGATGTCGTATCGAAGGCAGGGGAGGATGTTTCTACGATGGAGCCCGCGCCGACGCGCGTCGTCGAGCCCGCGCTAGTGGAGATCCTTCCCTTAGCGGAGCCCGACCGGGCCGCATCCGCGCCGGCTCCGGCGCCGTTGTCGCCGGTTAAGGGCTTCGAACCGGTCGACATCGCGATCGAACGCGCAGCGGAGCCTGCGCTCCGCGAGACGCGTGCAGTGGACCCGACGGTCGAGCTGCGCCGCACACCCGAAGCACAATCGCCCGCACAGACGGAAAGCCCCGTTGCGATTGCGATCGTCGGCATGTCGGGCCGGTATGCCGGTTCGCGCACGATGGACGAGTATTGGGACAACCTCGCGGCCGGACGCGACTGCGTGACGCAGATCCCTTCGTCGCGCTGGGACGTGGACGCGTATTTCGATCCCGTGCGCAAGCCCGGCAGGGTCTATTGCAAATGGCTCGGCAGTATCGACGATATCGACTGCTTCGATCCGCTGTTCTTCAACATCTCGCCGGCCGAAGCGGAACTCATGGATCCGCAGCAGCGCCTGTTCCTCGAGGAAAGCTATAAAGCGTTCGAAGACGCCGGTTACGACCCGCAGCGGCTCAGCGAATCGCGCTGCGGCGTCTACCTCGGCATCATGGGCGCGACCGAGTACGGCTGGCTCGTGCAAGAGCGTCAAGGCGCGGGCGATATCACCGGCACGAGCACGGCGATCGCCGCCGCTCGCATCGCGTACTTCCTGAACTTGAAGGGGCCGGCCGTGCCCGTCGATACGGCCTGCTCGTCGTCGCTCGTCGCAGCGCACTTGGCTTGCCAAGCCTTGCGTAGCGGGGAAATCGACCTGGCACTCGTGGGCGGCACGACGCTCTATCTGTCGGCGCAAATGTACGTCAGCATGTGCAACGCCGGCATGCTGTCGCCGCGCGGCAGATGCCATACGCTCGATAACGACGCCGATGGGTTCGTCCCGGGCGAGGGCGTGGGCGCGCTCGTGCTCAAGCGCTTAGCCGACGCCGAGCGCGACGGCGATCAGATCTACGGCGTCATCGTCGGCTCGGGTATCAATCAAGACGGCAAGACCAACGGCATCACTGCGCCGAATCTAGGCAGTCAGATCGCGCTCGAGCGCGAGGTCTATGCGCGCCATTCGATCGATCCCGAGAGCATCGGCTATGTGGAGCTGCACGGCACGGGCACCAAGCTCGGCGATCCGATCGAATTGAATGCGCTGGCCACCGTGTTCCAAGAAAAGACCGGCAAGCGCAATTACTGCGCGCTGGGGTCCGTCAAGAGCAACATCGGGCATACGTCGGCGGCCGCCGGTGTCGCGAGCGTGCAAAAGGTGTTGCTGCAAATGAAGCACGAGCAGCTTGCGCCGACGCTGCATTACCGCACGCCCAACGAACATTTCGATTTCGAGCGCTCGCCGTTTTTCGTCAGTGCTTCACTGCAACCATGGCCTGCGAGTCATGGGAAACCGCGCCGTGCCGCGGTGAGCTCGTTCGGCATCAGCGGGACCAACGCACACCTCGTGATCGAAGAATATCGGCCTCGCGCTGCCGCCCAACGCGTGCCGTCGCTCGAACCCGCGCTGATCGTGCTGTCCGCTAAGAGCCTCGATCAGTTGCAGTCGGCGGCGTCGAACCTTCGCGATGCCGTCGCCCGTATCGCCGATATCGATCTCCCCGCATTGGCCTATACGTTGCAAACGGGGCGCGCGGCCTTCGAGCAGCGGCTCGCGTTCGTCGGCCACTCTCGCGAGCAGGTGCTCGATACGCTCGACGCCTTCGTGCGGGACGCAACGACGGCGCGCGTGATGCGCGGCGAGGTCAAGCGGACGACGGAGGCCGCGTCCTTGTTCGAAGGGGAGGAGGAGTTCGACGCATTGCTGTCGAGTCTCGTGCGCAACCGCAAACTTCGCAAGTTGGGTCAGTTGTGGGTGAAGGGTGTCCCGCTCGACTGGGCACCGCTCTATGGCGCGATGCGCCCGAAGCGTTTTTCGCTGCCGACGTACCCGTTTGCGCGCGAAAGGTATTGGGTGCAGCCGACCTTGGCCGATGCGATCGGCGCCAAGGCAGCCGTGCCTGCTCAACCGGTTGCGAGCGAGAGGCTGCATCCGCTCGTCCATACGAACACCTCGACGCTGGGCCGTCAGCACTACAGCTCGCGCTTGGATAGCGATGCGTTCTACTTGCGCGATCACGTGGTCAGCGCTCGCCGCGTCGTGCCGGGCGTCGCGCAATTGGAATGGGCGCGCGCGGCGACGAGTGACGCCTTGGGGCATGCCGGCGCGATCCGCTTGGAGCAGGTGAGCTGGATTCGGCCGATGGTCGTCGACGATAGGCTCGACGTGCATATCGAACTGACGCCCGACGGACATAACCGCATCCGCTATGAGATCTATCGCGGCGCGGGCGATGCGCGGCAGGTCTATAGCCAAGGCTGGGCGGTGGCGATTGCCGAGACGGGACGCGCCGAGCCTGAACGGATCGATGTGCAGGCGTTGCGGACGCGTTGCACCGAGACGATCGACGCCGCGCAGCGCTACGCGCATTTCGAGCGCGTGGGTCTAATCTATGGGCCGACGTTTCGCGTGATGACCGAACTCGCCGCGGCGCCCGATCTGGTCGTCGCGACGTTGCAACGGCCCGACTCGGCGCCGGTGCAAGGCTATCAATGGCCGCCGAGCATGCTCGATGGCGCATTGCAGGCGGGGCTCGGGCTTATCGCGCGCGACGGCGGACTCGAGTTGCCGTTCGCGATGCAGGCGATCGAGCAATGGGCGCCGATGCCGGATACCGGCTTTTCGATCGTGCGTTGGGCGGCTGACGATAGCGCTGCCGTCCGAAAGATCGACGTCGATATCGTCGACGTCAGCGGACGTGTCGCATTGCGTGTCACGGGCTTCAGTACGCGGCCGTTGAGCGGGCCGCTCACATTGGGCGACGCGACTAAGCCCGCGGTGGAGACGAGCGCGGCCTCGCATGCGGGGGATTTGATGCTGGCGCCCGTATGGGAGGCCGTTACAGCGCCGGTCGCGGCGCGGGACGCGCTGTCCGCGCGTATGGCATGGATCGGCGAAGAGGCGGCGCGGCTCGACCGTGATGCACTGATCGAGCGCTTGAAGCGCGAAGGCGAGTTCGATCATTTGGTCTGGCAGGTACCGGTGGGCATCGGCCAAGCGGCGAGAGCTGGGCTCAGGCTCATTCAAGCGCTCGTCGCGCTCGAATACGGTGCGCGTCCGTTCGCGTTCACGGTCGTAACGCGCCAGGCGCAGGCCGTTTGGCCGCAGGAAGCGGCCGACCCCGAACATGCGGGCGTGCATGGCCTGATCGGCTCGTTGGCCAAGTCCTACCCGAAGTGGCAAGTGCGTCTGCTCGACTTGCCGCACGGCCAGGACCTCGCGCCGCTCGCGTGGCACGACCTCGAGGCCGATCCGCGCGGCGATGCGCGCGTGTGGCGCGACGGCATATGGTATCGGCAGCGCCTTGCGCGCTGCGAGTTCGGCCACGACGACTCGGCGAAGCCGGCGTTCCGCGAGGGCGGGGTCTACGTTGTGCTCGGCGGAGCCGGGGCGATCGGCATCGCGCTCAGCGAACATCTGATTCGGCGTTATCGCGCGCAAGTGGTCTGGCTCGGACGCCGGGCGCAGGACGCGACGATCTCGCGGCAGTGCGAGCGTCTTGGCGCGCTGGGTCCGGCGCCGCTCTATGTGCAAGCCGACGCGACCGATCTCGAGGCGTTGGCGCGCGCCCGTGCGCAGATTCATCGGCAATTGGGCGCCGTGCATGGGATCGTGCATTCGGCCGTCGTGCTGACCGAAACGAGCCTCGCCGCCATGGACGAGGCGACGTTCGAACTCGTCGTGTCGGCCAAGGCGGCGGCCAGTACGAATTTGGATGCCGTCTTCGGCGGCGATGCGCTCGACTTCCAAGTGTTTTTTTCATCGGCGCAGAGCTTTACGAAGACGCCGCGTCTTGGACACTACGCGGCCGGCTGCTGTTATACCGACGCGTTCGCGCACGAGTTGCGCCGGCGCCGCCCCTATCCGATCAAGGTCATGCACTGGGGCTACTGGGGCCTCAGCGGCGACGGCGCGGCACTATTCGATCAATTGATGGCGCAATCGGGTTTCGACGTGATCGACCCCGCGCGTGGCATCGGTGCGCTTGAGCGGCTGCTTACGGGCCCGGTCATGCAAGCGGCGTTCTTGAGCACGACGCATCGCCAAGGTGCACAGGCCGCGCTCGGGGTGTCCGCGCACGAGACGATCGATGCGGCATCACGCGCGCCGGTCGGCCAGATTCCCGCGACCTCGGCGGTGGCGTTGCCGGCCGGCGCGTTGCAGGCATTGGCGGAACTCGATCGCCATCTCGCGCACGCGCTCTGGGCGCATTTGGCGGCCGAAGGCTGGCTCCAGTCCGACGACGGCTTGAGCGACGGGTATCGCCGCTGGCGTCAAGCGTCGCAGCGTCTATTAGCCGAGCAAGGTATTCGCTTGAGCGACCGTATGCCGGGCCGCGATGCGCTGCTAAGCGAGTGGCGCAGCTACTGCGATCGTATGCGAGGCGATGCCACGCTGGGTGCGCAGGTGCGGATCACGGAGGCGGCTTTGCAGGTGCTGCCTGCGGTGTTGGGCGGCCAGCTCAAGGCAACGGAAGTGCTATTCCCGCAGGGGCAATTGAGCCTCGTGGAGCCGATCTACCGCAACAATCCGGTGTCGGACTATTTCAACGCAGTCCTCGCGGAAAGCCTTGAGGCGTATGTCGGCGCGCGCATTGCGCAGGAGCCGGGCGCGAAGCTGCGGATCCTGGAGATCGGAGCGGGCACGGGCGGCACGAGCGCGCGCTTGTTCGATGTGTTGGCACCGTACGCGCGAAACATCGCGCAATACGGCTATACCGATGTCTCGCCCGCATTCTTGCTGCACGGCGAGAAGGCCTTTGCGTCGAAGGCGCCTTACCTGCGCACCATGCGGCTCGATATCGAAAGTGCGCCGCAGTCGCAAGGCTTCGCGATGGGCGAGTACGACGTCGTGGTGGCGGCCAACGTTTTGCATGCGACGCGCGACATTCGCCGCACGCTGCGCCATGTCAAGGCGCTGCTCAAGCAAAACGGACTGCTCGCGCTGAACGAGGTATCGAAGGCGAGCTTGTTTACGCATGTGACGTTCGGGCTGCTCGACGGATGGTGGCTGGCCGAGGACGAAGCGTTGCGGATCCCGGGTACACCGGCGCTGAGCCCACGCGGTTGGGAGACCGTACTCACGCAGGAAGGCTTTGCCCCCGTCTATTCGCCGGCGCGCCACGGACATGACCTCGGTCAACAGATCGTAATTGCGCGCAGCGACGGCGTGATTCGCGTGCAGGACGAGCACACCCAATCCGCCGCGCCGAAAACGGTCGCGACGAACGCGGCACCGTCACGTTCGGAAAGCCTCGCGGCACCCGTATCGGCGTCGCGTCAAACGAGCGCCGCGCCTGCGGCCCCGGCCGTGATGTCCGTCGAATCGCGACAGCTCATGGTGCGATCGGCGGTGCGGGCGAGTATCGCCCAGGCGCTCAAGCTCAGCGAAGCGAAGTTGAGCGATGACGAAGCGTTTTCGAACTACGGCGTCGATTCGATCACGGGCGTTGCGTTGGTCAATACGATCAACGCGCAGCTCGGCCTCACGCTGCCGACGACCGTGCTGTTCGACTACGTGACGATCGAACAATTGAGCGCCCACGTAGCGACGGTGCATGGCGAGCAGCTACGCGTGCCGGAAGCGCCGTCGCAACGCATCGTCGAAGTTGCGACGCCGCCGGCGGCCTCCAATGCGGCGACGGATACGCCTGCCTTATCGTTTCCGTCGACTCCTTCGGAGCCCGTCACGATAACCGGCGAGCGCCAAGACGATCGCATTGCACCCAATTCGAGCGGCGTGTCATCGAACCCCACCCCAAACGCCGCCCCAAACGCCACCCCAAACGCCGGACGAACATATGAGCCGATCGCGGTGATCGGCATGAGCGGTCGGTTCGCCCGGGCCGGCAGCCTGCGCGAGCTGTGGGCCGCTTTGGCCGCCGGCGAAGACTTGATCGAGGAGGTGACGCGCTGGGATCTGTCCGCGCACTATGAGCGGCTCGACCGGCCGTACTGCCGTCATGGCGGCTTCCTTCGCGACCCTGACGCGTTCGACCCGCTGTTCTTCAGCATTTCCGGCGCGGAAGCGCGCGCGATGGACCCGCAGCAGCGGTTGTTCCTCGAAGAGGCTTGGCATGCGCTCGAGGATGCCGGCTATGCGGGCAAGGCGTTGGACGGGCATCGTTGCGGGGTGTATGTCGGTTGTACGAGCGGCGACTACATTCGGTTGCTCGACGACGACGTCCCGGCACAAGCGTTCTGGGGCAACGCCGCTTCGGTGATTCCGGCCCGGATCGCCTACTTCTTGAATTTGCAAGGTGCGGCAGTAGCCGTCGACACGGCCTGCTCGAGTTCGCTCGTCGCGCTGCATCTTGCCTGCGAGAGCCTACGCGCGGGCGAGGCCGACCTCGCGGTGACGGGTGGCGTGTTCGTGCACAGCACCGAGGCGTTTTACGTGCAGTCGGAGCGCGCCGGCATGCTGTCGCCGACGGGACGTTGCCATACGTTCGACGCCAAGGCCGACGGCTTCGTGCCGAGCGAGGGCGTGGGGGCGCTAATACTAAAGCGGCTCTCGCGCGCGCAAGCCGACGGCGACCACATCCATGCGGTGATTCACGCGTCCGGTACGAATCAAGACGGCGCGACCAATGGCATCACGGCGCCTAGCGCGCTCTCGCAGGCGCGCTTGGAGCGCGACGTCTATCGACGCTTCGGCATCGATCCGGCCGATATCCAGATGATGGAGGCCCATGGAACGGGGACGGTCCTCGGCGATCCGATCGAATTGCGCGCACTGGCGGACGCCTTCGCCTCGGGCACCGAGCGGCGCGAGCGATGTGCGCTCGGCACGATCAAGAGCAACCTCGGCCATCCCGCGGCGGCTGCCGGTATCGCGGGCGTGATGAAGGTGCTGCTCTCGCTGCGTCATCGGCAGATCCCGCCGTCGCTGCATTTTCACGAGGGCAATCCGCAGATCGACTTCGCGCGCAGCCCGTTCTTCGTGAATACGACGCTGCGTTCGTGGGACGTTCCGCCGGGACATTCGCGTTTGGCGGCAGTCAGCTCGTTCGGGTTCAGCGGCACCAACGCGCATGCGGTGATCGGCGAAGCGCCCGCACAGGTGGGGCCTGCATCGCCGCAGCGGCCCGCGTATTTGGTTGCGGTTTCGGCACGGACGGCGGCGCAACTGCGCGAGCAACTCGAACAACTGCATGCGTGGTGCAACGAAGAGCCGGTCGATATCGGTGCAATGAGTTTCACGCTACTCACCGGCCGGCGTCATATGGAGCATCGATGGGTATGCGTGGCGTCCGATCTATCAAGCGTCATCGCGGGCTTGTCCGACTGGCTCGCCCAAGGTCATGCGCCCGGTGTGAAGACTGGTGCGCGCAAGCTCGAGAAGGAGGAGGCGGTCGGGCTCGCGCGTATCGGTAGCCGGTGCATCGACGAGTGCCGCGAGGCGACGGCGCGCGACGCATGGATCGAATCGCTATCGACGCTCGCCGACCTCTATGCGCGCGGCGCGGATCTAGACTGGCCGGCGCTGTTCGCGGGACAGTCGTATCGCCGGGTGAGCCTGCCGACGTATCCGTTTGCACGCGAACGCTATTGGGCGGCGGCAAAAACGCCTCGCGTGGCGATCCGAGCGAACGAAAGTAACGGCGTCGCCGCAAAAGCCGACGTTGGAATGCCACGCCAGGCTGCTCCGCTGTGCTTCGAAGAGACGTGGCAAGCGCAGGTCCTGCAATCCGGTGGTGGGCTTAAGTTGCGAACGCTCGTGTGCCGCGTGGCCAGCGACGCGCAGCGCCAAGCGATCGCGACCGCGTTCGCTCAATGGGCGCCGCAAATCGCGCTGACCTTCGTGATTCAGGGCAGCGAGCGCGAGCGTCACGGTTCGACCGGACCGGCGATGTGCTATCGACTGGATGCCGATGCAAGCGCCGAGGCGTGCGCCGATGTATTGCGTGCGATCGGCAAGGCGCAGGGCGACATCGATGCCTTCATGTATCTGGTGGAGCCGGTCGTCCCGGCGAGCAGCCACGATATCGCCCCGCTATTGAGCTGGTTGCAGGCCGTGCCGCTCAGCGGTGTCGTGTGCAAGCGCATCGTGCTCGCAGGTCGTGCCAGCGACGACGACGGTCAAGCTTTCCTGGAGTCGTTGCTCGGCATCGAGCGCTCGTTGGGCTTGGCGATCCCGAACACGCGTGTGATCTCGGTGCTCGAGCGCACGGCCGGGGTGCGCGACCTCGCGCAATGGATCGAAACGCTGTGCGCCGAACTAACCGGCCCCGCGGAGCAAAGCGTGCTTTACCGCGATGGCTTGCGCCATGTTTGCCGCATCGAGCAGATCGACGTCGAGCTTGCTGCTCAGACGCAAGCGCTTTCGCGCGGCACCGGATTCAAGCCGGGCGGCGTTTATTGGATCACGGGCGGTGCCGGCGGCCTCGGCAGGCTCGTGGCCGAACATCTCGCGCGTAAGTATCGAGCGCGGCTCGTTTTGTCGGGACGCGGGGCATTCGACGACGCGAAAGAACGGCTGATCGATACGCTCGGCGCAATGGGCGGCGAAGCGATGTATTGCCGAGCCGACGTCGCCGACGAAGCCGCGATGAGCGATGTCTATCGCCAAGCGGTGGTGCGTTTCGGTCGCATCGACGGCGTGATCCACGCGGCGGGCATCGTTCATTCATCGCGCTTGATGGAAAAGCGCGCCGAGGATTTCTTCGACACGTTATCGCCGAAGATAGCCGGGACGCGCGTGCTCGATGCCGTCTTGCGTGACCGGCCGCTCGATTTCGTTTGCTATTTCTCGTCGGTGTCGGCCGTGATCGGCGACTTCGGCTCGGCCGATTATGCGATCGGAAATCGCTTCCAGATGGCCTATGCGCGCTTGCGCCAACGAACGAGCGGGCAAGGCGCGGCGCATGGCCGCCGGGTCGCCATCGGTTGGCCGTTGTGGCGCGAGGGCGGAATGCAAGTGGGCGATGCACAGCAAACGCGCCTGTATTTGGAAACGAGCGGTCAGCGCATGCTGGAAACCGAGGAAGGCTTGACGTTGCTCGAATTGCTACTCGCGCACGATTGCGCGCAGCCGCTCGTGATTGCCGGGCAACGCGAGCGCATCGCGGCTTTTCTGGCGCGTATTGCGGCGGCTGGGGTGCGGGCGTCGACCCCGGCGCAAGATGCCGTTGCGGGTAAGGGCTGGCGCGAGCAGATGAAGGGGCTCGACGTCGAACAATGCGTTGCATGGGATTTGGCGGATCAGACGCAGCAATTGATGCAGATACCACGCGATGCGATCGAGCCCACGACGAATCTGGTCGAATACGGTTTCGACTCGATTGCGTTGACCGACTTCGCGCGCCGATTGAGCCGGCACTACGCGCTCGACCTGCCGCCGACGCTCTTTTATAGCCATCCGAGTCTTGGCCAATTCACGGCGTATTTGTTGCAAAACCATCGCGAAGCGATGACGCGCTTCTATGCGCCAGGTGCGGACGCCGGGGTCGCCGCGTTACCGGTTGCGCCCGCGCCGATCCAAGCATCGTCGGTCGCATCCGAAGCGGTTGCGTCGATACCTATGCCGCTGCCCGCCATCGACAACGCCGAGCCGATTGCCGTGATCGGCATGAGCGGCCGTTTTCCCGGGGCGCGGACGATCGACGAGTTATGGTCGATTTTGCGCGACGGCAAAGCGGTCGTGCATGCACTGCCGCCGCAAGGGCCGCAGGGACGCCCGGGCGCCGGCGACTTTTCGGGCTACTGGCTCGGCGAGGTACCGGGCGCGACCGAGTTCGATCCGCTGTTCTTTGAAATTGCGCCGCGCGATGCCGAAGTGATGGACCCCCGGCAGCGTTTGCTGCTGCAAGAAGCGTGGCGCGCGCTCGAAGATGCCGGCTATGGCCAGGCGCATCTGCGGCGGCACACGATCGGTATGTTCGTCGGCGTCGAACACGGCGGATACGAGAGCCTTGTCGGCGGCAGCGGCGGGGTGACCTCCAACCATGACGGCGTGCTCGCGGCACGGCTAGCCTATGCGCTCGACTTGCACGGCCCGGCGATGGCGATCAACACCGCCTGCTCGTCGGGGCTCGTCGCGCTGCATGAAGCGTGTCTAAGTATCCGAGCGGGCGAGTGCGATACGGCGATCGCGGCCGGCGTGAATTTGCTCTTGGCGTCGTCGCAATTGGACGCGATGCGCCAAGCGGGCATGCTTTCGCCCACAGGGCAATGCCGCGCATTCGACCGGCACGCCGACGGCATGGTCGCAGGCGAAGCGGTCGTGGCGATCGTATTGAAGCGGCTCTCGCAAGCACAGGCCGACGGCGATCCGATTCACGGCGTCATCGTCGGTAGCGGCATCAACTACGACGGCAAGACGCAAGGGATCACGGCGCCGAGCGGTGCGGCGCAAACGCGCCTGCTGCGTACGGTCTACGATCGGCACGGGATCGATCCCGACCAGATCGACTACGTCGTGACGCACGGCACCGGGACCGTGCTCGGCGATCCGATCGAGATCAATGCGCTTACCGACGCCTTCGCGCCGTATACGCAGCGGCGCGCGTTTTGCGCGCTCACGTCGAGCAAAAGCAATCTCGGCCACACGTTGGCCGCTTCGGGGTTGGTTAGCGTGGTCGGTCTGTTGCAGGCCATGCGCCATCGTACGATTCCAGCGAGCTTGCATTGCGAGCAAGACAGCGAGCATATCGACTGGTCGCGGTCCCCGTTCTACGTGAACAAGGCGGCCAAGCCGTGGCCGGCCCGAGAGGGCGTGGGCTACGTCGGCGCGGTTAGCGCATTCGGCGTAAGTGGGACCAATGCACACGTGGTGGTGCGCGGCCATGTGGAGCAAGCGCAACCGCCGGTGACCGGGGCACAGCACGGGCCGGTGCTGCTCGTGTTGTCGGCAAAGACCGAGGAGGCGTTGAGCGAGCGCGTCGCGGATTTGCGTGCGGCGCTCGAGTCTCGCGATTGGGACGCGCAAACGCTTTTTGCGGCAAGCCACACGCTACTGAACGGCCGCCAACATTTTGCTTACCGTTGCGCCGTCGTCGCCCACGACAGGGAAGACGCACTGCGCGTGTTGCAGGCATGGGAGCAAAAGCAGGCGCGGCCGAACGTGTTTCGCGGCGTCGTAAGCCGAGAATCCGTCGCGCAAAAGGCGCTTCAAGCGTTCGGTGACGAGTTGATCGGGCGCGTGCTCGAAGCGAGGCACGCGCATGACGGTGCCGCGGTGCAAGAGGCGTTGTGCGGGCTCGCCGATCTGTATTGCCAAGGTTATGCGTTGAGTTGGGAGCGGCTGTTCGGCGAGCATCCGCCGCGGCGGATCTCGTTACCGGCGTATCCGTTCGCGCGTGAGCGCTACTGGGTGCCCGAGGGTATGCGGCAAGAGCGGTTCGTGCCGGCATCGGTGCCGATGCAGCTCCACCCCATGGTCCACCGCAATTGTTCGGATCTGAACGAGCAGCGTTACGGTACGCGATTGACCGGCGACGAGTTCTATTTGCGCGATCACGTGGTGCGAGGTGCGCGCGTCGTGCCCGGCGTGGCGCAATTGGAATGGGCACGCGCCGCCGTGAGTTTGGCGTTGGGAGGCGGCGTAGCGGATTTCGCGGTGCGCTTGGAGCAGGTCAGTTGGGTTCGGCCGTTGGTCGTCGATGGGCCGCTCGATGTCTTTATCGGCCTCGGCGAAGAGCAAGACGGACGGATCGGCTACGAGATCTATAGCGAGCAGGCGGATCAGGCCGTGGTGTTCAGCCAGGGGTGGGCCGTGGTCGTCGCCGGCGAGGGCGAGGCGCCGTCGATCGATCTCCCTGCAACCTTGGCGCAATGCGATCGCATGCTTGGCGCGGAAGAATGCTACGCGCGGTTCGATGCGATGGGCCTGGCCTACGGGCCGACCTTCCGCGTGTTGGACGACGTGCGCTCGGGCGAGGATATCGCCGTCGGCACGCTGCTCGGTATGCGAGGGGAATCGTCCGACGGCTACCAGTGGCGGCCGAACGTATTGGATGGCGCGCTGCAATCGAGCATTGCGTTGGGATGGGCCGACGATGGGCTCGCGTTGCCGTTTGCGCTCGAATCGGTGCGGCAATGGCGGCCGATCCCGCAAAACGGTTTCGCGGTGGTGCGGCGCGCTGCCGGCGATCGCGCAGCGTTGCGTCGGTGGGACGTAGAAATCGTCGACGAGCAAGGGCGCGTTGCACTGCGCTTCGGCGGCGTCAGCGCACGGCCGGTAGAGCAGGCGAATGCCGTACGAACGCTCTTGCTGGAGCCGCGTTGGCACGCGCAGGCATTGACGGCGAGCGTCGCGCCGAGCCGATATGCGGCTCATATCGTCGTGCTCTGCGAACTAGACATACCGCATGATGCCGGCGTGCAATTGGAAGGCGTGGAGTGGGTTCGACTGCAAGCGAGCGGCTCGCTCGGGCAACGCTACGAGGCGTACGCTCAACAGTTGCTGGCGGGCTTGAAAGAGTGGATCGCGCGCGCGGCCGGCGGGTCGTTGCTCGTGCAACTGGTCGTGCCTGCGCTCGGCGAGGGCGTCGTGTTCCAAGGATTGGGCGCTTTGCTGCGTAGCGCGCGGCAAGAGTATCCGCGGTTGAATGCGCAGGTGTTGCAATTGAGCGGCGGCCGTGAAGTGGCACGTCGATTGAGCGAGGAGGCCGGCGCCCACACGTTGGCGGCGCTCGTGCGAGACGGCGCATCGGGGCGTGAGGTGTGCGCATTCGAAGCGTACGGGGCCGATGCGGCAGTCGTAGCTCCGTTGGCTTGGCGCGACGGCGGCGTCTACTGGGTGACGGGCGGCCTCGGAGGGCTGGGGCGAGTCTTTGCTCAGGCCGTAGCGGAAGCGGTACGTGAACCGGTGCTCGTCTTGAGCGGCCGGGGCGTGCCGAGCGAAGAACAGGAGCGATTCCTGGCTGCGCTGCGCGAACGCGGCGCACAGGTGCAATACCGCCAGGCCGATGTCGGCGATCTCGCGGCGATGACGCGCGTGGCGAATGAAATCGTGTCGCGGTACGGCGCGATACACGGCGTGATCCATAGTGCGGGCCTGGTGCGCGACGGCTTGCTGATGCACAAGACGCAAGAACAGGCGGCGCAGGTGCTGCAACCGAAGGTGTCCGGCACCGTGGCGCTGGACCAAGCCACGCGCGACATCGCGCTCGATTGGATGGTGCTGTGTTCGTCGGCTTCGAGCGTCCTCGGCAACGTGGGCCAAGCGGACTACGCGGCAGCCAACGGCTTTCTCGATGCTTATGCCGCCTACCGAGAAACGTTGGTGGCGCAGGGGCGCCGGCATGGGCGAACCGTTTCGATCGGCTGGCCGCTGTGGGCCGAAGGCGGAATGCGTGTCGAGGAAGAGGTAGAGCGTCGCTTGCGTCGCACGCTCGGGATGCATGCATTGCCGTCGCAAGCCGGCATCGACGCGTTGCACCGGGCGCTGGCGCAAACGGCGTCGCATGTGCTCGTGTTGCACGGCGAGGGTGAGCGCCTGCTGGATCATGTGCAAGAAGCGGACAGCGCGGTGACGGACGGCATGAAGAGCGAAGCGCAGCAGGCAGCGAGCCTTGAGCCGTCGGTCAGCGACTCGACGTATTCAACGCGATCCGCGCCCGCGGCATCGAGTGCGGACGCACAAGCGCCTTCGCTGCTGGAGCCGGCGCAACGCTACTTGGCGACGTTGCTCGCGCATAGCCTGAAGCTGCCGCCGCAGCGAATCGATGCACAAGCGCCCCTCGAGCAATACGGAATCGATTCGGTCCTCGCGATCACGTTGACGCAGGATCTGGAAGATGTATTCGGTCCGTTGTCGAAGACGTTGTTCTTCGAATATCAAACCATCGCCGCTTTGACGCAATACTTCCTGCGGCATCATGGCGCTAAGCTGGCCTCGCTGTTGGCGACGCCGCCTGCGCCGGAGCGCATTGAACGTGCGGTATCCGCTGCCGCCGCGCATCGCGCAATCGCGCCGGCGCTCGCCGGCATCGGCCGCCGAGCGCGTCGTCGCCTGACGGCCGATGCGCAGCAGAGCGCGCAACCCGCGCCACCCGTGCAAGCGCAGTCCACTTCGCTCGATATCGCCATCGTGGGGTTGAGCGGCCGCTATCCGCAAGCCGATAACGTCGACGAATACTGGGCCAACCTGCTGAACGGCGTGGACTGCATCACGGAGATTCCCGAGCAACGCTGGGATTGGCGCCGCGATTTCGATGCGAACAAGGGCGCGGCGGGGAAAAGCTATAGCCGTTGGGGCGGCTTCATGAACGGGGTCGACGAATTCGACTCGCTGTTCTTCAACATCTCCCCGAAAGAAGCACAACTGATGGATCCGCAGGAGCGGTTGTTCTTGCAGTGCGCGCATGGTGCGCTGGAGGACGCGGGCTATACGCGAGCGCAGTTGGGCGAGGGCGGCGACGTCGGGGTGTTCGTCGGCGTGATGTACCTCGAATACCAGCTTTACGGTGCACAAGCGCAGGCCCTCGGCGTCGGCACGACGCTTTCGGGTAGCGCCGCGACGATCGCCAATCGCGTCTCGTACTTCGGCAACTTCCACGGGCCGAGTCTCGCCGTCGATACGGCCTGCTCGTCGTCGCTCACGGCGATTCATCTGGCGTGCCAGAGTTTGAAGCAAGGCCAATGCAAGGTGGCGATCGCGGGCGGGGTAAACGTCTCGATTCACCCGAACAAATATCTGATGCTCTCGCAAGGGCAGTTCGCGTCGAGCGATGGGCGTTGCACGAGTTTCGGCGAAGGCGGTGACGGGTATGTGCCGGGTGAGGGCGTGGGTGCGGTCGTGCTGAAGTCGTTGGCGCAGGCGCAAGCCGACGGCGACCACATCTACGGCGTGATCAAGGCCAGCGCGATCAACCACGGGGGCAAGACAAACGGTTATACGGTCCCCAATCCGCAACTGCAATCGAAGGTCATCGCCGATGCGCTGCGGCAGTCGGGCGTGCATCCGCGTGCGATCAGTTATATCGAAGCGCATGGCACCGGCACGCCGCTAGGGGATCCCATCGAAGTTGCGGGGCTGACGCAAGCGTTCGGCGCACTTACGCAAGATCGGCAGTACTGTGCGATCGGCTCGGCCAAGTCGAACGTGGGGCATTGCGAAAGCGCGGCCGGCATGGCGGGGCTGACGAAGGTGCTGTTGCAGATGAAGCATGGCCAGCTCGTGAAGAGTTTGCACAGCGATACGTTGAACCCGCATATCGACTTCAGCACGACGCCGTTTGTCGTGCAACATTCGACGCAGCAGTGGCAGCGGCCCGTACTGACGCTCGACGACGGTATCGAGCGTGAGTACCCGCTGACGGCTGGGCTCTCGTCATTCGGCGCGGGCGGCTCCAATGCGCACTTGATCGTGCAGGAGTATCGCGGGACCGAGGCGGTATCGCGTACGGGCGCTCGCCCAGCATTGATCGTGCTGTCCGCAAAGAATGAGCAGCGATTGAAGGAGCGGGCCGAGCAATTGCTCGATTTCATCGAACGCCATGGATATGGCGATGCCGAGCTCGATCGCGTCGCGTTCACGCTGCAAAGCGGACGCGAAGGCATGGAGCAACGCCTCGCGTTCGCTGCCGACACGATGGAGCAGGTGCGGCAAGCTCTCCGCGCCTATTCGCAGAGCAAGGACGGTGCGGTGTATTGCCATCGCGGCGAGGCCGTCGCGAGCCGGGACACGTTCTCGGGCCTCGTCTCCGACGATGATGCGGCGCAGCTGCTGCATAGCTGGCTCGAAAAAGGCAAGCACGACAAAGTGCTTGCGCTCTGGGTGAAGGGACTGCCCGTGGATTGGTCGCTGCTGTACGAGGGCAACCAGCCGCGTCGCATTAGCCTGCCCCCTTATCCGTTCGCGCGCGAGCGTCATTGGTTCGAACCGCTACCCGAACGTGTCGCGTCTGTCTCCGCCGCACCGCACGAGCCACGTATGCTCGTCAAGCGCTGGGAAGTCGCTATGTCGGCTGCCAAAGCAACGCCGCCGGCTCGCGTGGCCGTGCTCTTCGATTCGTCGACGCATGCACTCGCCCGGTTATTGGCGCAGCGATTGACGACGGAGCTTGCCGTCGGCGAGGTCCGCTTGCTCGACGGCGGCGCAGCGCCGGACGGCGCGGCGGGCTGCGACGGCTGGATCGATTTGATCGGCTGCGGCCAGGGCGTATTGCACGACCTCGACTGGACGACGAATCTGCGCGAATGGATCGATTCGGCGCCGCGCGAAAATCGCTTGGCGCTTTGCATCACGCGCGGGCTCGAGTCGTACCGCAACGATGTCGTCAATCTGCGCGGCGCGGATCGGGCCGGTCTCTACCGGATGCTGTCGAGCGAGTACGGACACGTGAGCTCGCGTCACGTCGACATGCCGGCCGACGCCGAGGATGCTGGGGTGGTGGCCCATATCCTGGCCGAATGCGTGGCGAGCCATGACGAAGTCCAAGCGTGCTATCGCGACGAGCGGCGTTATCGCGCCGTCTTGGAAGAACTATCGTCGGAGGACTCGCCGGCATTTGGCGCCGGATTCGATCTGTCCGACTTCCCGGCCGATCACGCGCTACTGATCACGGGCGGAACACGCGGCATCGGCTATCGCTGCGCGCAGCACTTCGTCAGCCGGTATGGCGTGCGTCGTTTGGTGCTGTGCGGACGCGAGGCATTGCCGCCGCGGGAGCAATGGGATGCGTTGCGGGACGAGGCGTCGGCAATCGGCGGCAAGATTCGCGCGGTGTTGGCGCTCGAAGCGCAAGGGGCGCAGGTAGAGGTACTTGCGGCAACGCTTTCCCACGAGATCGAGCTGACGCGCAACCTGCAACAAGCAACGGCGAAGCTCGGTCCGATCGCCGGGGTCATTCATTGCGCGGGACTCGTCGATGCGCAAGAGCCGGCCCTCGTGCGCAAGACGGTTGAAACCATGGCGAGCGTGCTCGAGCCGAAGGTAGCGGGGCTCGATACCTTGCTCGACTGTCTCGACCGCGAGCCGCTGCGCTTCGTATTGCTGTTTTCGTCGGTTAGCGCGACGGTGCCGGCGCTCGCGGTCGGGCAAAGCGACTACGCGATGGCCAATGCCTACATGGACTACGTGGCCGAGGCCTACGCACGACGGCTGCCGATCGTCAGCATCCAGTGGCCGAGCTGGAAGGAAAGCGGTATGGGCGAAAGCCGCAGTGCCGTCTATCAAGGTCTGGGTTTCTTGAGCCATTCGGACGCGGACGGATTGCGCATGCTCGACGCGATCGTCGCGCGCAAACCGAGTCCCGTAGTGCTGCCCGCGCTCGTGGACCCGCAGCGCTGGCAAAGCGCAGTCCTCATGCGGCCCCGCACGCGCCAGGTGCCGCTCGGCGGGAACAGGCAGAAGGCCCCGAAAACGCAAACACAAACGCAAACGCAAACGAACGGGGCAGCGCAGCACGATGAAGACATTGACGCAACAGTTCTGCGTTGGCTCACCGAGTTGCTTGCACGAGAACTGAAGCTCGATGCGTCGAGGGTCGATGCGCGCACGCCGCTTGCCGATTACGGCGTGGACTCGGTGATGCTCGTGCAACTGCTGAAGCCCGTCTCGGAGCGCGTAGGCGAGACGCTGGATCCGTCGATCCTGTTCGAATATCCGACGCTCTGGCAGTTTGCGCGATGGCTCGTCGAGCGGCACGCGGGCGCGTTCGCGCCTGCGGAGCAGCCGGGCGAGCAAACCGCAAAGCAACCCAAGTCGCAACCAGTGCACGCTGCGACGACGGAGCGCGTCGTCGATGTCGCGCCTGTGGCTACGAACAAGTCGCCCGAGGCGCAAGGGACCGACATCGCCGTCATCGGCATGTCGTGCAGGTTTCCGGGGGCGGACGACATTGCCGCGTTCTGGGACCTGTTGGCGCAAGGTCGCTCCGCGCTGCGGCGTGTGCCGCCCGCGCGGTGGGGGGCGCCGAGCGACTACGTTGCCGGCGTCCTCGACCGCGCGACGTACTACGACCGCGCGTTCTTTTCGATCTCGGCCGAAGATGCGCGCGCGATGGATCCGCAAGCGCTGCTCGCGCTCGAGCAAGCACTGGCGCTCTGGTATGCAGGCGGTTACCGCATGGAGGAAATCAAGGGCCGCGCGGTTGGCGTCTACCTCGGGGCGCGTGCCCAGGTGGTGGCCGACGCGCAAACGCTGCGCGGCGCGCACAACCCGATCATGGCCGTCGGCGCTAACTACATGGCGGCGAATATTTCGCGCTTCTTCGATTTGCATGGGCCGAGCGTGGTGGTCGATACGGCCTGCTCGTCGGCGCTCGTCGCGATGAATATGGCGATCCAAGCGTTGCGCGACGGCGATATCGAGTCGGCGCTGGTCGGAGGCGTCAGCTTATTCAACGGCGACAGCGCATTCCAGATGTTCGAGCAACGCGGGATCTTGAGCCGCGAGTCGTCGCTTCATCTGTTCGATGGGCGGGCGAGCGGCACCGTCCTCGGCGAAGGGGCGGGGATGGTCTGGCTCAAGACGCTCGACCAAGCGCTGCGCGACGGCGACGCGATCCATGCCGTCATACGCGGTATCGCCGTCAACAACGACGGCCGCACGGCGGGGCCGGCGGCGCCGAACTTGTCGTCGCAGAAAGAGGTTATGCAGCGCGCGCTGGCTCGCAGCGGTATCGCGCCGACGCAGGTCGAGCATATCGAGGTCAACGGCTCGGGCACCTTGGTGACCGATCTGTTGGAGTTGAAGGCGATCGAGGCCGTGTATCGAAGCGGCGCGGACGTGCCATGCGAGCTTGGCTCGGTGAAGCCGAATATCGGTCATCCCTTATGCGCCGAGGGGATCGCGAGCTTGATCAAAGGCGTGTTGACGCTGCAACGGCGGCAACGGGTCCCGTTCCTGTCTGCGACCGAGCCGATGGCGCACTACGACCTCGCGGCGTCGCCGTTCCGGTTCGCGCGCACGCTCAGCGAACGAGGCGATGCGCCCTCGATCGTCGCGGTCAATTGCTTTGCCGACGGCGGCACGAACGCACATGTAATTTTGCAGGCATGGCAAGACCCGCAGCAATGGGCCGCACGTAGAACGCCGCTTACGCCGCCCACGTTGAATCGTGTCGATTGCCGCGCGCAAGCGTCGGGCGATGGATACGCGGACGGTCGGCGGTCTGAAAGACACGAGGCGGTATCGCTCGTCGAGGCTCCGGCGACGGGCACGAGCGGGGCGCGCGGCAGCGTATGGAAGCGGGTTGTCGAGACGGTCTAGCAACGGTGTTGCACCGGCCGCGCAGAGGCGGCCGGCGAACGATGTCTTCTTGAGGAAACGCACGATGATCGATTACAGGCTGGTGGATATCGACAACCCTTTGGTCAGCGCCCACCGGGTGCTTGGGCAGCCCTTGCTGCCGGGGTTGGCCTATATCGATCTGATCTTTCAGATTTTTCGCGATGCCGGCCACGATCCCCGTTCGCTCGCGTTGCGCAATGTCTCGATCCATCGCCCTTTGCGAGTCGGGGAGACCGAGGGCGTCCTGCTCGCGGTGGCATGCACCGAGGCGCAGCCGGGACGGTGGCAAATCGAGATTACGGGGCGGCCGTATCGGGGCGGCGCGGCACACGGCGAGCCGATGCGATACGTGACGGCTCAAATGCACTGTTCGCAGGCGAGCGTATTCGATGAGGTTATCGATCGGAGCCAGATTATGGCCGCGGTCACGCAAACGCTCGATCTCGAAGACGTCTACGCGCGTTGCCGCTCGCTCGAGCTCGTCCACGATGCGTTCATGCGGCCGTCCGGACAGGTTCACCTGACGGATGACGCGCTCTATGTGGAATGCGAGTTGAGCGCGCCGGCGTTGAGCAGCGCCGAGCACATGATGTTTCATCCGGCTTTGCTCGATGCTAGCGCGGTTGCGGCGAGCGTCGCGGCTTCGGCGTGGTTCGACCCAGACCAAGATCTGGTCCTTGGATTGCCGTTGTTCTATGAAGCGTTCGAGGCGAACGCGCTGTTGCAGGAGGCATGCATCGCACGGATCGCGCGCTCGTCGGTGCGCCACGTCAACGAGCTGAGCTATTTGACGTTGGTGTTTTTCGACCGAAGCGGTCGCAAGGTCGCGCAGTTGACGAACTTGGCCGGGAAGCGCGTGCGCGATGGCGTAGGGATTGCCGATGCGGGACGGCATGCGTCCGTTGCGAAGCGCGAGCCGTCCGCGCTCGAACCGGAAGCGATCGAACCGGAAGCGATCGAAGCGACGATCGACTCGGGGCGTACAGGTAGCGCACAGATCGAATCGTTCCTGCGAACCTTATTTGCGCAAAGGCTCGGACAAGCGCCCGAAGAGATCGACGTTCGCATGAGCTACTACGAGATGGGCATCGATTCGGCGGGTATGCTCGAACTCGTGCAGGCCATCGAAGCCAAGTTCGCCGTGCCGCTCTCGCCGACGCTGTTGTTCGAATATGTGACGCTGGCCGATTTGGCCGAGCATCTCTCGTCGCTCGTGCAACGCAACGCGACCGAGGTGAACGGGCTTTCATCCGTCGAGGGGAAACGCAGTTTGGACGATGCGGATTCGGCCGAGGCCGAACCATCGGAAGCGCGTGTTTTTCGATTCGCCGAAAGCGATCCGTTCTTGCAAGACCATCGTGTGCTAGGCCAGCCGGCGCTGATGGGCGTGACGCATCCCTGCCTGGTGCTGCAAGCGTACGTGGAGCGGTTCGGTGCGCGCTTACCGTTGCAACTGGAGCACATTCGCTTTCGCGGTGGCCCGGTCACGATACCTGCCGGCGACAGCGTGCAGATCCAAGTCGACTTCGACGATACCGAGCACGGTAAGGCGTTTCGTGTGCACTATCGCGGCCGAGGGCGTGCTGAGCCGATGCGGTGTTGCGACGGCGATATGGTCGGTGCGGCATCCGGTACGTCGGAATCGATCGACCTGCCGAGCTTGATAAGCGGCGCAACGCGCTTTGACGACGAACGCATCGCTCGCCTTTATGCGCGCACCCGCGCATTCGAGATCGGCCCTTCGCTGCGCACGGTGGAAGCGGCCTGGCGGGTGGACGAATCGACCCAATTGCTGCGCATACGCGCCTATGCCGATGCGGCGAAGGACGATGTGCGCGACTACGTGCTCGACCCGATGGCGCTGTGCGCCTGCTACTACTTGGACGAAGAACTCGGTGGGTCGTCGTCCTCGCCGGAGATGACCGTGCCGCTCGCGATCGAGCGCATCGTGCTCCATCGACCGGTGCCGAAGCGTTTCTATGTGCTCGTACGGATGCGCGTTAAACGGTCGGACTTCGCCGCCTTCGACGCAAGCCTCATCGACGAAGACGGGGCCGTGCTCGCGGCGGTGACGAACGCGACCTTGCACGAGGTCAAACAGCCGTCGACGCTCGCGAACGCATCGTTCGCGAGTGTGCCCGGTGCCGATCCGGCCGGAGGTCCGACGCCATTCGACGCCTCTTCCGACAGCGACATCGCGGTGATCGGAATCAGCGGCCGCTACCCGCAGGCCGACGACGTAGACGCCTTTTGGTCGAACTTGGTCGATGGGGTCGACAGCATCACGGAAATTCCCGCCGAACGCTGGGACCATGCGCCGTACTTCGATGCAAGAAGGGGGCAGCCCGGCAAGACCTACAGCAAGTGGGGCGGGTTCATGCGCGGGGTGGACGAGTTCGATCCGCTGTTCTTCCACATCGCGCCAGCCGAGGCGCGGGCCATGGACCCTCAGGAACGGCTCTTTCTACAATGCGCCTACAGCGCAATCGAAGATGCCGGCTACACGCGCGAGACGTTGGTTGCCGCCGCGAAAGGCGAGAAAGCGCTGCGCGCCGTGGGCGTCTTCGTCGGCGTGATGTCCCAGGAGTATCAGCTCTATGGTGCGCAGGCCCACGCGAAAGGGACGCCGATGGCTTCATCCGGCAGCCTGGCGTCGATTGCCAACCGGGTCTCTTACTTCGGCAATTTCCACGGACCGAGCATTGCCGTCGATACGATGTGCTCGTCCTCGCTGACCGCGATCCATCTGGCGTGCCAGAGCCTCAAGCAGGGGCAATGCAAGGTGGCGATCGCGGGCGGGGTGAACGTCACGATCCATCCGAACAAATATCTGATGCTCGCGCAGGGGCAGTTCGCGTCTAGCGACGGGCGCTGCACGAGTTTCGGCGAGGGCGGCGACGGCTACGTGCCCGGCGAGGGCGTCGGCGCCGTGGTGCTCAAGCCGCTTGCCCAAGCCCGCGCCGATGGCGATCACATCTACGGCGTGATCAAGGCGAGTGCGATCAATCACGGCGGCAAGACGAGCGGCTACACGGTGCCCAACCCGCAGTTGCAGGCGCAAGTGATCGGGCAAGCGTTGCGCGAATCGGGCGTGCCCGCTCGCGCGGTGACCTATGTGGAGGCACATGGCACCGGTACGTCGCTGGGCGACCCGATCGAGATCGCGGGCCTTGCGCAAGCGTTCGGCGCGTTCACGCAAGAGCGGCAGTTTTGCGCGATCGGTTCGGTGAAGTCGAACGTGGGCCATTGCGAAAGCGCGGCTGGGATGGCGGGACTCACGAAAGTGCTGATGCAGATGCAGCACGGCCAGCTCGTGAAGAGCTTGCACAGCGACACATTGAACCCGCACATCGACTTCGGTGCGACGCCGTTCGTGGTCCAACATGCGACGCAAACGTGGCACCGCCCCGTTCTGAAGGGCGACGACGGGACGGAGCGCGAGTATCCGCTCACGGCGGGCTTGTCCTCGTTCGGCGCGGGCGGCGCCAATGCGCATCTGATCGTCCAGGAGTATCGCGAGACGAGGATTGCCTCGGCGCGCGAATCGCGTTCCGCCCAGGGGCCAGTGCTCGTCGTGCTGTCGGCACGCAACGAGGAGCGTTTGATCGAGCAGGCGCAGCGGTTTGCCGCCTATCTCGAGCGCAATACCTTAGACCTGTCGAGCCTCGCCTATACGTTGCAAGCCGGTCGCGAGGCGATGTCGGCTCGGCTCGCGTTGGTGGTGTCTTCGGTCGACGAGTTGCGCGAGAAACTGGCACGGTACGCACGGCGCGACCAACCGATCGCAGATCTGTATCGAGGCGATGTGAAAGGCGGCCAAGGTGCGATGACGGCATTCTCGGCGGACGAGGAGTGGCAAGAGGCCGTCGAAAAATGGATCGCGCGGGGCAAGCTCGGCAAGCTGGCCGAGGTGTGGGTTCAGGGGCTCGCCGTGCCGTGGGAAAAGCTTTACGGATCGACGCGCCCGCGACGATCGAGTCTGCCGACCTATCCGTTCGCGCGCGAACGCTATTGGGTGCTCGAATCGGCGCGAAGCGAAGATGCGGGACGATCGGTTTCCGAGGGCTGGGGGTCGCGGCTGCATCCGCTGGTCCATCGCAATAGTTCGGCGTTGAGCGGCCAGCGCTACAGCACCTTGCTGACCGATGAGGCGCCTTATCTGCGCGACCACGTGGTGCGCGGGCAGTGCGTGGTGCCGGGCGTGGTGCAATTGGAATGGGCGCGCGCGGCCGCGAAGCTGGCGCTAGGCGAGGAAGGCGAAGGTGCGGCGATTGCCCTGGAACAGGTCAGTTGGCTTCGTCCTTTGATCGTCGATGGCGAATTGGACGTGCACATCGCGTTGAACGAAGAGCAAGACGCGCGTATCGCCTACGAGATCTTTAGCGACGAAGCCGACGGGCAATGCATCTATAGCCGGGGATGGGCAGTCGTAGTCGAGGCTCCGGGCGAAGCACTGCCCGAGCGGTTGGACCTCGCTGCGATCGGCGACGCCTGCTCGCGCGAGTTGGACGCGCAGGCGTGCTATGCGCGCTTCGATGCCGCGGGCCTCGCCTATGGTCCAACGCTGCGGAGCTTGCGGGCGGTCAAGGCCGGCGATGCCGTCGTGCTGGCCCATATCGTATGTCCCGAATCGGCCGAGATGCCCGAGTTGGCATGGACGCCGAGCATCTTGGACGCCGCACTCCAGGCAAGTGCGGGGCTGCCGGCACAAGCCGACGAACTCGCGTTGCCGTTCGCCGTGCAGGCGGTGCGAGCATGGGGCGAGACGCCTCGCGTGGGCTATGCGATCGTGCGGCGCATCGAGACCTCGGGCACGCCGAAGCTCGATATCACGATAACGGATGAGCAAGGATGCGTCGCCTTGAAGCTCGATGGCGTGAGCATTCGCACCGTGGACAAACCGGCGCCCGCGCAAACGCTGCTGCTGGCGCCGCGCTGGGAGGCTCAGCCGCTCGGCCCGGGTATTGCATCGGCTCGCTATGCGGTGCATGCCGTCGTCGTTTGCGACGAGGCTTTGCCGCACGAAGGCGAACTGAGGATGGACGGCGCCGATTGCATCCGGCTGCAAGCGAGCGGTTCGGTCGTGCAACGCTACGAAGCGTACGCCCAGCAATTGATGGCGCGTTTGAAAGACTGGATCGCGCGTGCGGCCGGCGGTGCTTTGTTCGTGCAATTGGTCGTTCCAGCCAGCGGAGAGGGCGCGCTTGTGCAAGGACTGGGCGGCCTATTGCGCAGCGCACGGCGAGAATGTTCGCAATTAGTCGCCCAAGTCGTTCACGTGACGGGACCGGGAGATTTCGCGCGGCGATTGCAGGCCGAGGCGGAGGCTGCCGAACCGGCAGCGATCGTGCGGGACGGCGCCGATGGACGCGAGGTGCTGTCGTATGCGCGATGCGGCCTCGATACGCAGCGTGGTGCGCCGTTGACCTGGCGCGATGGCGGCATCTATTGGATCACCGGCGGCCTGGGTGGACTTGGGCGGGTTTTCGCGCGAACGATCGCGCAAGCGGTGCGCGAACCGGTGCTCGTGATAACCGGACGAGGTGTACCGGCTCCAGAGCATGACTCGTTTCTTGCCGAGCTGCGCGGCCACGGTGCGCGAGTGGTGTATCGGAAGGCGGACGTCGCCGATGCGACGGCCGTCAAAACGATCGCCGATGAAACCGTTTCGCGCTACGGCGCTTTGCACGGGGTGATCCATAGCGCCGGCGTGTTGCGTGACGGCTTGCTGATGCACAAGACGCCGGAAAAGATGGCGCAGGTGTTAGCGCCGAAGGTGGCGGGAACGTGGGCGCTCGATGAGGCCACTCGCGATGTAAAGCTCGATTGGATGGTGTTGTGTTCGTCGGCGGCAAGCGTGCTGGGCAACGCGGGGCAGACGGACTATGCGGCCGCCAATGGCTTCATGGATGCCTATGCAGCCTATCGAGAAGAACTGGCGAGAGTGGGGCGCCGGTATGGCCGAACCGTCTCGATCAATTGGCCGTTGTGGGCGGAGGGCGGCATGCAGGTGTCGCCCGACGTGCAAGCGCACATGCGTCGGGCGATGGGGATGCATGCACTGCCGTCGCCGGCTGGAATCGAGGCGCTACACGCGTCGCTGCGGCAAGGCGCTGCGCAAGTGCTCGTGCTGCACGGAGAAGGCGAACGGTTGCTGCAAGGCGTGCGTGACGCGTGGCATATCGCGGCGAGCACCGTGCCGGCGGCAGCGGAGGCAGGCGTAACGGAAACGGCGGCGATGCGCACCGAGCTCGACGCTCCCACGGAAGACCCCTCGGCACGGTCGAGCGATGCAGCATTGGCGGCCCAGGTCGAGCGCGCGATAACGCAACTCGTATCGGAGCATTTGCAGATCGCGGCGCACGAGCTCGAACGTCAAACGCCGTTTAGCGAGTTCGGCTTCGATTCGATCAAGGCGACGACCTTCGTCGATGTGTTGAACGGCCGCTACGGTTTGCCGTTGAGCCCGACTGCGCTATTCGAGGCACCGACGATCGCCGCACTTGCTCAGTTTTTGGTCGTCGAGCACGGCGGGACCCTTGCCAAGGCGTTCGTCTCCAACGAAGCGCCCAAGCCGGCTCGAACCCCGGCCATGCCTCCCGTCGGGCAAACCGGCGCGAGGCGTGGACGCCTCGATCGGCGCGCTCGAGTGGTGCCCGCGTTGGCCGATCGCGCCGGCATGGATGCCGAACCGGTCGCCGTTATCGGCATCAGCGGAAGTTTTCCGCAGGCGCCGGATATCGATACGTTCTGGTCGAACCTTAGCCAAGGGCGCGATTGCATCGGCGAAGTGCCGTCCTGGCGATGGGGGGAAGACCTTGCCGAGCGAGCCTATCCGGCCGGCGTGCTGGACGGCATCGACGAATTCGATCCGCTCTTCTTCGGTATCTCGCCACGCGAGGCGCAGGCCATGGATCCCCAGCAGCGCCTGCTCATGACCTACGTTCATAAAGCGATCGAAGACGCCGGCTATTCGGTGCAAAGTCTTTCCGGTAGCGCCACCGCGCTCTTGGTCGGTACCGGCCAAAGCGGCTATGGACAACTGCTCGCGGGCGCGGGCGAAGCCGTGACCGGATCGAGCGCGGCGGGGCTCGTCGGCTCGATGGGCCCCAACCGGATGAGTTATTGGCTGAACTGGCACGGAGCGAGCGAGCCCGTCGAGACGGCATGCTCGAGCTCGCTGGTCGCGATTCACCGCGCACTGGCGCTGCTGCGCAGCGGCGAGTGCGATCAGGCGGTGGTGGGCGGAGTGAATACGCTGCTCTCGAAAGACGCGCAAGAAAGCTTCGGTCTAGCGGGCATGTTGAGTCCCGAAGGGCGCTGCAAGACGTTTTCCGCGCGTGCCGATGGCTATGTTCGCGGCGAAGGCGTCGGCATGCTGTTCCTGAAGCCGCTTTCCGCCGCGCGTCGCGACGGCGATCATATCTACGGGTTGATCGTGGGCAGCGCACAGAATCACGGCGGACGCGCGAACTCGCTCACGGCGCCGAACCCGGTTGCCCAAGCGCGTTTGATCGAGCGCGCGTTCAAAGACGCCGCCGTGGATCCGCGCACGGTGGGCTACATCGAAGCGCACGGGACAGGCACGGCGCTCGGCGATCCGATCGAAATCGAGGGCCTGCGCCGCGCATTCAACGCTTTGGCCGGCGATGCGCCCTTGACGCGCGCAAGTGTCGGTATCGGTTCGGTGAAGAGCAACATTGGGCATCTCGAACTCGCCGCGGGCGTCGCGGGCGTGATCAAAGTGTTGCTCCAAATGCGGCACGGTCGATTGGTCAAGACGTTGAACGCGCAGCCCCTCAATCCACGCATCGATTTGGAGGGCAGTCCGTTCTATGTAGTGGATATGGATCGTCCGTGGGAGCGCCTAAGCGACGCGGTCGGTATGGCGCTGCCGCGCCGCGCGGGCGTCAGCTCGTTCGGGTTCGGCGGCGTCAACGCGCACGTCGTGCTCGAGGAGTATCTGCCTCCCGATGACGCACGGGTAACGGCCTCGTTCGACGGTCCCGTCGTGGCGGTGCTGTCGGCGCGCGACGAGGAGCGTTTGCGCGACCATGCGCGCCAGTTGCTTGCGCACCTCGAACGCACCGACGCGCACCTTGCCGACATGGCCTATACGCTTCAAGTGGGGCGTGAGGCGATGGGAACGCGTCTCGCTGTGGTTGTCGCCTCGACCGAACAATTGCGCGAAAAGCTTGCACGGTATCTACGCGGCGAAACGGCGATCGAGGGGCTATACGCCGGGGACGTCAAGAGCGGCCAAAGCGCGATGGCCGCATTCGCGGCGGATGAGGAATTGCAGGAAGCGATCGAAAAATGGATCGCGCGGGGCAAGTTGGCGAAGCTGGCCGAACTCTGGGTACAAGGTCTTTCGGTGACGTGGGACAAGCTGTATGGACAAACGCGTCCGCGCCGCTTGAGCCTGCCGACCTATCCGTTCGCACGCGAGCGCTATTGGGTGCCCGATAGCGCGGCCGGCGATCGGCATGCTTCGACGCGCTCGGCCGCACGCCTTCATCCGTTGGTTCACCGCAATACATCGGACCTGCACCAGCAGCGCTATAGCACGACGCTCACGGACGCGGCGTTCTATCTGCGCGATCACGTGGTGCTGGGACGGCATGTCGTGCCGGGCGTCGTCCAACTGGAATGGGCGCGCGCGGCGGTGCGATTGGCATTGGGCGTGGCGGCGGCAGGTTCGTCGATTCGATTGGAGCAGGTGAGCTGGATGCGCCCGTTGATCGTCGACGGCGAGTGCGAGATTCACATCGGTCTCAGCGATACCCAAGACAATCGCGTTGCCTATGAGATCTATAGCGAGCAAGCGGGGGATGTCGTCGTGTTCAGCCAAGGATGGGCCGCGATCGCCGATGGCGACGAAGACGCTCAGGCCGAATGGCTGGATCTCGCCGAGATCGGTCACGCGTGCGATCGCGAACTGAGTATCGAATCGTGCTATGCGCGTTTCGAGGCAGCGGGGCTGGCATACGGTTCGACGTTCCGAGGTTTGCAGGCGCTCAAAGCAAGCGATGCGCTTGCGCTCGCGCGCATCGCGTGTCCAGATGGCGCGCATTCGGCGGGATTGGAGTGGACGCCGAGCATGCTCGATGCCGCACTGCAAGCGAGTATCGGTCTCGCCGCGAGCGCGGACGAATTGGCCTTGCCGTTCGCCGTCGATGCGGTGCGTGCGCTCGGGCCGGTGCCCCGCTCCGGTTACGCGGTGGTACGGCGCGTCGAGGGCGCGGGGGCGTCGACGCTCGACATCGCGATCGCCGACGAGCAAGGCCGCATCGCGTTGAAACTCGATGGCGTCAGCATCCGCGAGGCGCAACGCCCGACACCGGTCGAAACGCTCCTGATGGCACCGCAATGGCGGGCCGAGGCGCTGCCGGCGAGTGGGCGCGTCGTTCGCCGCGAACGGCATCTAATCGTGATTTGCCGAGACGAAACGCCGTCGGGGCTTTCCGATCGCGACGCGTTCTCGCTCGAATTGGCCGAACACCTGCCGTCTGCTCGTCATGTCTTCCTGTACGCCGATGGTTCATTGCCGCAACGGTACGAAGCGTATGCGCTGCAATTGATGCAGCACGTGAAGGAATGGATCGCCGATGCGAAGGACGATGCGCTGTTGGTACAACTCGTGGTACCGGCTAGCGGCGAGGACAGCGTGGCTCAAGGTCTGGGTGGCTTGCTGCGTAGCGCGCGGCAAGAGTATCCGCGATTGATCGCCCAGGTGGTGCAGGTGTGCGATTGGCGCGAACTCGCGCCGCGCCTGCGCGCCGAAGCGTATGCCATCGAGCCTGCCCCGGTGGTGCGCGACGATCCGCGGCAGCGTTCAGTGTTGTTGTACGAGCAATGCGCGTTCGACGCTGAAGCACCGGCACCGGTGTCATGGCGCGATGAAGGTGTCTACTGGATTACGGGCGGCCTCGGCGGGTTGGGTCGCGTTTTCGCGCAGGCGGTGGTGGAAGCGGTGCACGAACCGGTACTCGTATTGAGCGGTCGCGGTGTGCCGACGCACGAACAAGAGGTCTTTCTCTCCGGTCTGCGCGAGCGCGGCACGCGGGTTCAATACCGGCAGGCCGACGTCACCGACGCGCAGGCGATGAAAGCGCTCGCGAATGAAATCGTCACGCGGTACGGCAGTTTGCACGGCGTGATCCACGCTGCCGGCGTATTGCACGACGGCTTACTGGCGCATAAGACACAAGAGCAAATCGCGCAGGTACTGCGGCCGAAGGTGGCGGGCACGGTGGCGTTGGACGACGCCACTCGCGCCGTGAAACTGGATTGGATGGTGCTGTGCTCGTCGGCCGCGAGCGTCCTGGGCAATGTGGGCCAGAGCGACTATGCGGCGGCCAATGGTTTCATGGATGCGTTCGCGGCTTACCGGGAAACCTTGGTGGTACACGGCGATCGGCACGGTCGAACCGTTTCGGTGAGCTGGCCGTTATGGGCCGAAGGGGGAATGCGGGTATCGGCCCAGGCGCAGGCGCATATGCGCCGCACGCAAGGCATGGGCGTGCTACCGCGGCGCGCCGGCGTCGACGCGTTCCACCGGGCCTTGGCGCAAAGCGGCTCGCATGTGCTCGTGCTGCACGGAGAGGGTGAACGGCTGCTGCATAACGCACGCGATGCCTGGCGCGCGACGGCCGGAGCGGATTCCGAGCAGGCCTCTAAGGAGCCTCAAGAGAGAGCAACGCTGACCGTTAGCGTGCAGGCCGCTTCCCTGGAGGAGGCGGCACAGCGGTACGTCGTGCAGCTGTTGGCGCGCAGCTTGAAACTTCCGCCGCAGCGAATCGACGCGCAAGCGCCGCTCGAGCAATACGGTATCGATTCGGTGCTGGCGATTACGCTGACGCAGGATCTCGAGCAAGCCTTCGGTCCGCTTTCGAAGACGCTGTTCTTTGAGTACCAGACGATCGCGGCGTTGACGCAGTATTTCCTGCGTCAGCATACGGAGCAACTTGTATCGCTGCTCGATAGGTCTCCTGCGCTCGCGAGCGGGATGGCGGTAGCGTCGATCGATGCCACTGCTTCCGGCATTGCGTCGATGCAGGATATGAGGCGATCGGTGCGTCGCCGAGGCGCGGCCGAGCCGAGCGGCAATCGCTCGGAAGGGCGGGGGCAACCGGAATCGCAGTCGCTGGATATCGCGATCGTCGGCCTAAGCGGGCGTTATCCGCAAGCCGAGAGCGTGGACGAATACTGGTCCAACTTGCTGAACGGCGTGGACTGCATCACGGAGATCCCCGAGCAACGCTGGGATTGGCGCCGCGAGTTCGACGCGAACAAGGGCGTGCCGGGCAAGAGCTACAGCCGCTGGGGCGGCTTCTTGAACGGCGTCGATGAGTTCGATCCGCTGTATTTCAACATCTCGCCGCGCGAAGCGCAGTTGATGGACCCGCAAGAGCGGTTGTTCTTGCAGTGCGCGCATGGTGCGTTGGAGGATGCGGGCTATACGCGAGCACAGTTGGGCGAGGGCGGCGACGTCGGGGTGTTCGTCGGCGTGATGTACCTCGAATATCAGCTTTACGGCGCGCAGGCGCAGGAGCAGGAAGGCGGGTTGTCCTTGGGCGGCAGCGCGGCATCGATCGCCAACCGCGTTTCGTACTTCGGCAACTTCCATGGACCGAGCATCGCGATCGATACGATGTGTTCGTCGTCGCTCACGGCGATTCATCTGGCGTGCCAGAGTTTGAAGCAAGGCCAATGCAAGGTGGCGATCGCGGGCGGGGTGAACGTCTCGATTCATCCGAACAAGTATCGGCTGCTCTCGCAAGGGCAGTTTGCGTCGAGCGACGGGCGTTGCACGAGTTTCGGCGAAGGCGGCGACGGGTATGTGCCGGGCGAGGGCGTGGGTGCCGTGGTGCTGAAGTCGCTGGCGCAGGCGCAGGCCGACGGCGACCATATCTACGGCGTGATCAAGGCGAGCGCGATCAATCACGGGGGCAAGACGAACGGATATACGGTCCCCAATCCGCAGTTGCAATCGAAGGCAATTGCCGATGCGTTGCGGCAATCGGGCGTGCATCCGCGTGCAATCAGTTATGTCGAAGCGCATGGCACGGGTACGTCGCTGGGCGATCCGATCGAGATCGCGGGGCTGACGCAGGCGTTCGGTGCGCTCACGCAAGATCGGCAGTACTGCGCGATCGGTTCGGCCAAGTCGAACGTGGGGCATTGCGAAAGCGCAGCCGGTATGGCGGGGCTGACGAAGGTGCTGTTGCAGATGAAGCACGGCCAGCTCGTGAAGAGCTTGCACAGCGACACGTTGAACCCGCATATCGACTTCAGCGCGACGCCGTTCGTCGTGCAACGCTCGACGCAGCAGTGGCAGCGTCCCGTGCTTGCGCTCGACGACGGCATCGAGCGTGAGTACCCGCTGACGGCCGGGCTTTCGTCGTTCGGCGCGGGCGGCTCCAATGCTCACTTGATCGTGCAGGAGTACCGCGAAGCGCAGGCGATATCGACGCTGGAACCGGCGGCATCGCAAGGGCCGGTCGTTGTGGTGCTGTCGGCGCGCAACGAAGATCGTCTCCGGGAACAAGCGCGGCGGCTGCATGCGCACTTGGCGAACAACGAAGTGGCGCTTATCGATCTGGCTTACACGCTACAGACCGGCCGCGACGGATTGCGTGTGCGCTTGGCGCTCGTAGTCGAATCGGTCGCGCAATTGCAGGAAGCACTGGAGCGGTGCATGCGTGGCGAAAAGGCATCCGAAGGTAGCTACCAGGGTGTCGTCAAAGGCGAGCCGGGTCTGACCGAATCCATGTTCGTCGATGCCGAATCGCGTGAAGCGATCGACGCGTGGCTCGTGGCAGGGAACGCGGACATGCTCGCCGAATCTTGGGTGCGGGGTTCGCCGATCGCGTGGCACAAGCTATACGAACAAACGCGCCCGCGTCGGCTGAGTTTGCCGACGTATCCGTTCGCACGCGAGCGCTATTGGGCGCCCGACGCGACGACGCCCATCGTGTCGTCGGCGAAGCGGCAGGCGATTGCTGCGCTTCATCCAATGATTCACCGCAATAGTTCCGAGTTCAGCGAACAGCGCTACAGCACGGTGCTGACCGCTGAGGCGTCTTACCTACGCGATCACAAGGTTCGCGGTCGGCATGTGATGCCCGGCGTGGCGCAATTGGAGTGGGCTCGCGCCGCGATCAGACTTGCTTTAGGCCGAGAGGCCGTGGACGCGTCGATTCGCTTGGAGCAGGTGAGCTGGATTCGGCCGTTGATCGTCGATGGCGAGTTGGAGGTGCATATAAGGCTCAGCGAAGAGCGCGATGGCCGCATCGCGTTCGAGATCTATCGAGAGCAGTCCGATGAGGCAACCGCATACAGCCAAGGATGGGCCTCGATCGTCGATGCAAGCGAGAGTGTCGGGCCCGAGCCGCTGGACGTCGCCTCGATCGCCCACGCATGCAACCGCGAATGGGATATCGAGGCGTTTTACGCAGGCTTCGATGCGGCGGGCATCGCATACGGTCCGACGTTCCGAGCATTGCGAACGCTAAGAGTCGGCGATGCCACGGTGTTGGCACGCTTCGCCTGTCCGTCGTCGGCGGATACACCGGACATGCAATGGCTGCCGAGCATATTGGATGCCGCCCTTCAGGCGAGCGCCGGGCTAGCGGCGAACGCCGACGACCTTGCGCTACCGTTCGCGGTAAGCGCCGTGCAGGCATGGGGCGAGTTGCCGCGCACGGGCTATGCGCTCGTGCGGCGCAACGAGCAATCGGGCGTGTCGACGCTGGATGTGACGATCGCCGACGATGAAGGCCGCATCGCTTTGACGCTGGACGGCGTCAGGATCCGAGCGACGCAACAGCGAAACGCCGCGACGAACCCCATTGCATCGGAATCGACCATGGCCGAGACATCGCCGGCATCGCCCCCGTTCGGCGATTTGACGTTGGCGCCGGTATGGGAGCCGGTGCCCGCGCCGGCAGTCCCGCTCCACGAGGCAGTGCCGTCGCGAGTGGTGCAGTTGAGCGACGATCTGTCGTCGGCGATTGCCGGTGTGCCCTGGCTGGTTTGGAAGGCATCCGACACGCGCGAGCAACTGATCGAACGGCTGCACGGCGCGCATTCCTTCGAGCATCTGGTGTGGCAAGTGTCGTCGACGCAAGCGAAGCCCGCCGTCATGGGGCTGAAGCTGATTCAGGCGCTGCTTGCGCTGGGGTATGGCGCGCGCACGCTCGAACTCACCGTCGTCACGCGCCGCGCGCAGGCCGTTTGGCCGCAGGACGGCGCGGACCCGGAGCAGGCTAGCGTGCATGGATTGATCGGATCGCTCGCCAAGGAATATCCGAACTGGCGCTTGCGTTTGCTCGACTTGCCCGACGGCAAGCACCTCGCGCTTGCGGAACTGCTGTCCCAGCCGGCAAACGCGGCCGGCGACGCGCGCGCGTGGCGCGCCGGGCGCTGGTACGAACAAAGACTCTTGCCCTGTGCATTGCAGGTTGCGTCGCAGCCGGCCTATCGCGAGGGCGGCATCTATGTCGTGCTGGGCGGCGCGGGCGGCATCGGTATGGCGTTGAGCGACTACCTCGTTCGGACCTATCGCGCGCAACTGGTATGGCTCGGCCGCCGCGCGCAGACGGAGGCGATCTCGCTCCAATGCGACCGACTGGCCGCGTTCGGTCCGCGTCCCGTCTATCTGCAAGTCGATGCGACCGATCGCGATGCGATGGACCGGGCGCACGCATCGACGATGCAGCGCTTCGGCGCGATTCATGGCGTCGTGCATTCGGCGATCGTGCTGGCCGACCGCGGCCTCGCGAATATGGAAGAGGCGACGTTCGAAGCGGCGTTATCGGCCAAAGCCGCGACCGCGGTCAATCTCGTCGAGACGTTCGGCCGCGAGGCCCTGGATTTCCTCGTGTTCTTTTCGTCGCTGCAAAGCTTCATGAAAGCGCCCGGCCAAAGCAACTACGCAGCCGGATGCTGCTTCGCGGACGCGTACGCCGGCCAACTGCGCGCCTTGCCCTATCCGGTGAAAGTCTTGCACTGGGGCTACTGGGGCAGTGTGGGCGTGGTGGCCTCGGCAGCTTATCGCGAGCGTATGACACAGATGGGCTTCGGCTCCATCGAGCCCCCGGAGGCAATGGAGGTGTTGGAACGGCTGTTGGCCGCACCGGTCGAGCGCGCAGCGTTCGTGAAAACGACGCGGCCGGCGGTCGCGCTCGCGTTGGGCGTGAATCGGCAAGAGCGAGTGGAGCTTGCCCCGGTGGCGCCTATCGTCTCGCTGCCGCCTCCCGCGATGAAGTCCCCCAAGCAATTCTTGGCGCAGCACCGGCGCGTCGGCCAGCCGACGGTCTGAACGTACGCGAGTAGTCCCGATAGTCAATCTCGTCGCCCTTGCGCGACGAGTGCACGAAGGATGGAACGGATATGTCTACAGTCATCAAGGATCCGTTGGAAGCGGCGATGGATGCACAGGCCACGCTCGAGCAACTGCTCGGGCAACTGCTCTTCGCGCACTTGGCACGGCAAGGCTGGATCGAAGGCGACGCCGGCTTGGCCTCGAACTATCGCCGCTGGCGCGAGGCGAGCGTCGCTTTGCTGCGCGAGCGGCGCTTCGCGCTCGAACAAGCGGCGCCCGAGTGGGAATCGTGCCTCGGCCGATGGCGGACGTTCCGCGAGCAGGCGCGCGAGGACGCGATGCTGGGCGCGCAAGTGCGCTTGGCCGACGCGGCTTTGCAAGCCTTACCGGCGATTCTTCTCGGCGAGCGCGCAGCCACGGGCGTGTTGTTTCCCCAAGGACAATTGACGCTCGTCGAGGGGATCTATCGCGATCATCCGGTGGCCGATTACTTCAATGCCGCGCTGGGCGAACGCCTTCAGGCATACGTGCAAGCGCGTCTCGCGAACGATCGCGATAGCCGTTTGAGGATCGTCGAGATCGGTGCGGGTACCGGCGGCACCAGCGTCGGTCTTTGGCCGCGCCTGACCGCGCATGCGCATAGGATCGAGGCGTACTGCTACACCGACGTATCGCCTGCCTTTCTTTTGCACGCGCAGGAGCACTATCGCAAGCTCGCGCCGTATTTGCGCACGCAGCGTCTCGACATCGAAGCGTCGCCCGCCACGCAAGGCTTCGAGACGGGCGGATACGACGTCGTCGTCGCATCGAACGTGTTGCATGCCACGCGCGATATTCGACGCACGTTGCGGCACGTCAAGATGCTGCTGAAGGCGAACGGGATCGTGCTGTTGAACGAAGTGTCTTCGGCAAGTTTGTTCTCGCACATGACGTTCGGTTTGCTCGACGGTTGGTGGCTTGCGCAAGACGAGGCGTTGCGGATCGCAGGAACGCCGGCTTTGAGTCCTGACGGCTGGCATCGCGTATTGCAGGCGGAGGGCTTCACGCAGATCGAGTTCCCCGCGCAAGACGCGCACGCGCTCGGTCAGCAAATCGTCTGGGCCGTCAGCGACGGCGTCATTCGCGTCGATCGTCACGCGGAACCCGTGCCGTCGGAGCGGATTGCTGACGCCGTAGCGAAACCGGCACACGAGCCGTCGCCGCCGCAAGCGGCGCGCGATACATCCGAGTCCGCTACGCCGGCCTTATCGCAATCATCGGTCAGGCAAGCGATTCGCGCGAGCATTGCCCAAACGCTTCAGCTTAGCGACACGCAGGTGCTCGACGACCAGGCGTTTTCGAGTTTCGGCGTGGATTCGATTACGGGCGTGACGCTCGTGAGCGAGATCAACGCAAGGCTTGGCTTGAGCTTGCCGACGACGGTGCTATTCGACTACGCGACGATCGATCAGCTAACGGCACATATCGCGCAAACGAGCGTGCGCCCGAGCACCGGCCGCGACGATCGCGCGATCGCTCGGCGCCCCGCGACAGAGGCGAGCCCTTCGGTGCAATCGCCTATGGCGGCCGCGCAACCTCGGCCCATACTGCGACGGCGTACATCGGCTCGTGAGGCCATTCGCGCAAGCGTCGCGCAGACGCTAAAGGTCGGCGATGCTCAATTGCTCGACGACCAAGCGTTTTCCAGCTACGGGATCGACTCGATCACGGGCGTGACCCTTGTGGGCGAGATCAACACGCGACTCGGCTTGTCCATGCCGACGACCGTGCTGTTCGACTACGCGACGATCGACCAATTGGCCGAACACATCGAGGCGGCCTACCCGAATGCGGCTCGGGACGACTCGGCGCGCGCGCAGGCGGACGTGGCGCCGGACGCGCCTTCGAACCCCCCGGTCGCGCCGGTCGCGCGGACAGGGCGGCGGGCGCGCTCGGGCGTGGTCTCGGTTCCGGTGCCTGTAGCCGCGCCGGGCGTCGGGCCTTCGACCATGCCATCGGCCGGGACGGAAACGCAAGAGCCGACGTATCACCGCGTATGGCTTGAGCGACCGGGAACGATCGACGATATGCGTATCGAGCGGGCGCCGCTTGCGCCGCTGGGCGAGCATGAAGTGCGGGTCGCCGTGTGGGCTTTTTCGCTGAATTTCGGCGACCTGTTGTGCGTAAAGGGCCTCTATCCCACGCAGCCGGCGTACCCGTTTACCCCGGGCTTCGAGGCGAGCGGCGTCGTCATCGAGGTGGGTACGCACGTGAGCTCGGTGGCTGTGGGCGACGAAGTCGTCGCACTGGCCGGGCCCGCGCTCGGCGCTCACGCAACGGTTTTGTCGTGCGAAGAGCAGTGGGTGTTCAAGCGCCCGCGGAACCTATCGTTCGAGGCGGCGTGCGCGCTACCCGTGGTCGCGCTGACGATGATCGAGTGTTTCGCCAAAGCGCGGTTGCAGCCCGGGGAGCGCATCTTGATTCAGACGGCCACGGGCGGCACGGGGCTCGTAGCGGTCCAGATGGCGCAACATGCGGGGGCCGAAATCTATGCGACGGCGGGCTCGGCCGAGAAGCTGGAATACCTCGCGTCGCTCGGCGTTCGCCATTTGATTAATTACCGCGAGGAGGATTTCGAGTCTGCCATCGAGCGGATGACGGACGGGCGCGGTGTCGACGTCGTCATCAACACGCTCGCGGGAGACGCCGTCCAAAAGGGCATCAATTGCCTAGCCCCCGGTGGCCGCTATATCGAGATCGCGATGACGGCGCTCAAATCGGCGCAGGCGATCGATCTGTCCAGGCTCAACGACAACCAAACCTTGCATAGCGTGGACCTGCGCAAACTGGGTCGCGCGCAGCCGGAGGTCTTACTGCGCGCGATCGAGGAGATGCACCGCTTGGTCGATGCGGGCGTGATCGAGCCGACCGTCAGCCATACGTTTGAGTTCGACCGGATACAAGAGGCGTATCGCGCGCTCGCGGATCGCCGGAACGTCGGCAAGATCGTCGTCAGTATTCCGGAGGCGTATCGATTCAAAGCGCGCGAATCGAACGCGTCTCTCGAACCGATCGCGGTGATCGGTATGAGCGGCCGGTTCGCGCGGGCGCAGAACGTACGCGAACTCTGGGAGGCATTGGCCGGCGCCCAAGACTTGATAGAGCCTGTCACGCGTTGGCCGCTGCCGCAACGCGACGAACGAAGCGGTAGGCCATTTTGCGACCAGGGCGGACTGTTGCACGACATCGATGCGTTCGATCCGATGTTCTTCAATATTTCGGGCTCGGAAGCGCAGGCGATGGACCCGCAGCAGCGCTTGTTCCTCGAGGAAGCATGGCGGGCGCTCGAAGACGCCGGTCACGCCGGGGCAGGTATCAAGGGACGGCGCTGCGCGGTATTCGTCGGATGCGCCAACGGCGACTATGCGCGGTTGTTCGACGAGCGCGCCCCGGCTCAAGCATTCTGGGGCAACGCGGGATCGGTGATTCCGGCGCGCATTGCCTACCACCTCGACCTTCAAGGCCCCGCGGTAGCGATCGACACGGCGTGTTCGAGCTCGCTCGTCGCACTGCATCTGGCTTGCGAGAGCCTGCGCGCAGGCGAAGCGGAACTCGCATTGGCCGGAGGCGTCTTCGTGCAAAGCACGGACGCGTTCTATCAGCAATCGAACCGCGCCGGCATGCTGTCGCCAAATGCCCGCTGCTATAGCTTCGATGCACGTGCGGACGGCTTCGTGCCCGGCGAAGGCGTCGGCGCGATCGTGCTCAAGCGGCTATCGCAGGCCATCGCCGACGGCGATCATGTGTATGGCGTGATTCGCGCGTCGGGCATGAATCAAGACGGCGCGACAAACGGCATCACCGCGCCGAGCGCTCGGTCGCAGGCAAGGCTCGAACGCGACGTGTACCGCCGCTTCGGCATCGATCCCACCGAGATCCAACTTGTCGAAGCGCACGGCACCGGCACGGCGCTGGGCGATCCGATCGAATTCAGCGCGCTCACGGAGGTATTCGCCTCGAACGGGGCACGCGGTGAACGCTGCGCGCTCGGCTCGATCAAGAGCAATCTCGGGCACACGGCTACGGCCGCCGGCGTGGCCGGTGTCATCAAGTTGCTGCTCGCGTTGCGGCATCGGCAGATTCCGCCGTCGCTGCACTTCGAACAAGGCAACCCGAGGATCGACTTCGAAAACAGCCCGTTCTACGTGAACACGCAACTGAAGGCGTGGGATGCGCCCGCGGGCCGCGAGCTGTTGGCTGCGGTCAGCTCTTTCGGCTTCAGCGGTACCAATGCGCATGCCGTGATCGGCGAAGCCCCTGAAGCCGCTTCGTTGCAAGCGCCGCAACGGCCCGCTTACTTGCTCGTGTTGTCCGCGGCGACGGCGGGCCAATTGCGGACGCAGGTCGAGCAATTGGTGAGGCATTGTCGTGGCGAAGCCGTCGATGTCGGGGCGATGAGTTTTACGCTGATGACGGGGCGGCGTCATATGGATCATCGTTTGGCGTGCGTTGCGTCCGATTCGGCGGACGTCGTCGAACGTCTTGAGATGTGGCTCGAACAAGGGCGTGCACCGCGCGTGGCCACCGGCATACGCGAGCCCGAGAAGAAAGCCTCCGCTTCGTTGTCGAAGCTCGGCGAGCGGTGTATCGCCGAGTATGTTCAAGCATCGGCTCGCGAGGTCGTCGTCGAGGCGCTGTCGACGCTCGCGGAATTGTTCGCGCAGGGCGTCGAGCTCGAGTGGAGGCGGCTGTTTGCGGGCGGGAAGTATCCGCGAGTGAGCCTACCCACGTATCCGTTCGCCCGGGAGCGCTATTGGGTGCCGGACGATGCGCTGGCCGCACGCGCGCCGTCGGCGGGAACGAAGCCGCATGCGTCGTGGCTTCATCCGCTCATCGATCGCAATAGTTCCGACCTGAGCGAACAGCGCTACACCACGGTGCTAACGGGCGAGGCGTTTTATCTGCGGGACCACGTCGTACGTGGTCAACGCGTGATGCCGGGCGTCGTGCAATTGGAATGGGCGCGAGCGGCTGTGGCGTTGGCGTTGGGCGGCGAGCGCCCCGATATGTCGATTCGCTTGGAGGACGTGCGCTGGATTCGGCCGTTGGTCGTGGATGGTGAATTGGAGGTGCATGTTGCACTTGCCGAAGACGATGACGGCCGTATTGCTTACGAGATCTACCGAGAGCAGGCGGGGCGGACCTTGGTGTATAGCCAGGGCCACGCAATGGTCGTCGAGTTCGGCGAGGCCGATGTCGGTGAGCAGTTGGACCTTGCCGCGATCGCCGATGCGTGCGATCGCGAGCTGAACGTCGAAGCGTGCTATGCGCGCTTCGACGAAGCAGGTCTCGTCTACGGTCCGACGTTCCGGGGTTTGCAAGCGCTCCGCGCCGGAGAGACAGTCGTGCTGGCGCGCGTGCAGTGTCCCGATTCCGCCGATATCGCGGCGTTTCAATGGCTGCCGAGCATCCTCGATGCGGCGTTGCAAGCTTGCGTCGGGTTGCCTGCATTGTTCGACGGCTTAGCCTTGCCGTTCTCGGTGTCGGCGGTCAGCGCATGGGGCGAGGTGCCGCGCTCCGCCTATGTACTCGTCCGGCGTAGCGAGGCAGAGGGCCCGCCTAAGTTGGATATCGCGATCGCCGACGAGCAAGGCCGCGTGGCGATGAAGCTCGATGGCGTCAGCATCAGGGCTGTCGAGAAGCCGGCTGCGGCTGCGACGCTCTTGCTCAAGCCTCATTGGGAAGTCCAAGGGCGGGAGGAGCCTATTGCGACGGCCCGATATGCGGTGCGCGGCGTCGTGCTGTGCGAAGCGGACCTGCCGCGCGGGAGCGAGCCGCGATTCGATGGCGCCGAGTGCTTGTCGTTGCAAACGAACGGTTCTTTGGCGCAAAGGTTCGAGGCCTATGCAGAGCGGTTGACGGAGAGTGTGAAGCGGTGGATCGCGCAGGCCCAGGGCGGCGCATTGCTGGTGCAGCTCGTCGTGCCGGACACCGGCGAGGGAGCGGTGCTGCAAGGCTTGGGTGCGCTGCTTCAGAGCGCGCGCCAAGAGTATCCGCAGTTGAGCGCGCAAGTGGTGCGTACCAGCGATTGGAGCGGGCTTGCACCGCTATTGCGGTCGCAAGCCGATCGCATGGAGCCGGCGGCGGTCGTGCGTGAAGGGACGCAAGGCGTTGAAGTGTTGTCGTTCGAGCCGTGCGAGTTCGATGAAACGCGGGCGATGCCCCTGGCCTGGCGCGATGGGGGCGTCTACTGGATTACGGGCGGGTTGGGCGGATTGGGTCGCGTGTTCGCGCAGGCGGTGGTGGAGGCGGTACGCGAGCCGGTCGTTGTGCTCAGTGGCCGCGGTGAACCGTCTGAAGGCGACGAAGCGTTCTTGGCCGCGCTGCGTGTTCGCGGTGCACAGGTCGAATACCGTCGGGCGGATGTCGGCGATGCGCAAGCGATGGCCGCGCTCGCCATCGAGATCGTGTCTCGGCATGGCGGTTTGCATGGCGTGATTCACGCCGCGGGCGTCGTGCGTGACGGCTTGCTCATGCATAAAACGCAAGAGAAGATCGCGCAGGTGTTGAGGCCGAAGGTGACGGGCACGGTGGCGTTGGACGAAGCTACGCGCGGTGTGAAGCTCGATTGGATGGTGCTCTGCTCGTCGGCGGCGAGCGTACTGGGCAACTTGGGTCAGACCGATTATGCGGCGGCCAACGGTTTCATGGACGCCTACGCGGCTTACCGAGAAGGCTTGGTCGCACGAGGCAGCCGGTATGGTCGAACCGTTTCGGTGGGCTGGCCGCTATGGGCCGACGGCGGCATGCAGGTGCCGGCCGAGGTCGAGGCGCAGATGCGACGCGTTCTGGGCATGCAAGCATTGCCACTGCAAGCCGGCATCGACGCCTTGCACCGCGCGTTAGCGCAGAGCGCGCCGCATGTGCTGGTGCTGCATGGCGACGACGAGCGATTGCAGCGAAGCGTTCGCCGCGCGTGCAAGGCGTCGGGACAAGCTGCGGCGCAAGCGGCGAGTGCGTCGCCGGCAAGCGAGACGCGGAGCGATATCGGAAACGGTGCGCCCATCGCGCGTACGGATGAGCAGGCGCACCCCGAGCTCTCCCCGCGCGATCTCGAACAGCGGGCACGTCGCTATCTGGTCGAGTTGCTGGCGCGCGGGCTGAAGCTCCCGGCGCAACGAATCGACGCACAAGCACCGTTGGAGCAATACGGCATCGATTCGGTGTTGGCGATTACGTTGACACAGGATTTGGAAGCGGTGTTTGGCCCCCTCTCGAAGACGTTGTTTTTCGAGTATCAGACGATCGGGGCGTTGGCGCAGTATTTCGTCCGTCATCATTCGTCGAAACTCACATCGGTTCTCGGTCTCTCGGTATCTCACTCGCCTAAGAGCGAAACGAGGCCGGCTGAGCGTGCGGGTGCGAAGGATGTGTCCACGACAGGCGGGCCGGCGCGTAGCGAACGCAGCGTGCAAGCAAAAGAGCGAGCAGGCAGAGCCGGTCGTCAGGGCCGCCGCCGAGGCGCGGGCGAGGCGAGCGGCAATCGCTCCGAAGGGCGGGGCCAACCGGAATCGCAGTCGCTGGATATCGCGATCGTCGGCCTAAGCGGGCGTTATCCGCAAGCCGAGAGCGTGGACGAATACTGGTCCAACTTGCTGAACGGCGTGGACTGCATCACGGAGATCCCCGAGCAACGCTGGGATTGGCGCCGCGAGTTCGACGCGAACAAGGGCGTGCCGGGCAAGAGCTACAGCCGCTGGGGCGGCTTCTTGAACGGCGTCGATGAGTTCGATCCGCTGTATTTCAACATCTCGCCGCGCGAAGCGCAGTTGATGGACCCGCAAGAGCGGTTGTTCTTGCAGTGCGCGCATGGTGCGTTGGAGGATGCGGGCTATACGCGAGCACAGTTGGGCGAGGGCGGCGACGTCGGGGTGTTCGTCGGCGTGATGTACCTCGAATATCAGCTTTACGGCGCGCAGGCGCAGGAGCAGGAAGGCGGGTTGTCCTTGGGCGGCAGCGCGGCATCGATCGCCAACCGCGTTTCGTACTTCGGCAACTTCTATGGACCGAGCATCGCGATCGATACGATGTGTTCGTCGTCGCTCACGGCGATTCATCTGGCGTGCCAGAGTTTGAAGCAAGGCCAATGCAAGGTGGCGATCGCGGGCGGGGTGAACGTCTCGATTCATCCGAACAAGTATCGGCTGCTCTCGCAAGGGCAGTTTGCGTCGAGCGACGGGCGTTGCACGAGTTTCGGCGAAGGCGGCGACGGGTATGTGCCGGGCGAGGGCGTGGGTGCCGTGGTGCTGAAGTCGCTGGCGCAGGCGCAGGCCGACGGCGACCATATCTACGGCGTGATCAAGGCGAGCGCGATCAATCACGGGGGCAAGACGAACGGATATACGGTCCCCAATCCGCAGTTGCAATCGAAGGCAATTGCCGATGCGTTGCGGCAATCGGGCGTGCATCCGCGTGCAATCAGTTATGTCGAAGCGCATGGCACGGGTACGTCGCTGGGCGATCCGATCGAGATCGCGGGGCTGACGCAGGCGTTCGGTGCGCTCACGCAAGATCGGCAGTACTGCGCGATCGGTTCGGCCAAGTCGAACGTGGGGCATTGCGAGAGTGCGGCCGGCATGGCGGGGTTGACGAAGGTGCTGTTGCAGATGAGGCACGGCCAGCTCGTGAAGAGTTTGCACAGCGACACGTTGAACCCGCATATCGACTTCAGCGCGACGCCGTTCGTCGTGCAACGCTCGACGCAGCAGTGGCAGCGTCCCGTGCTTGCGCTCGACGACGGCATCGAGCGTGAGTACCCGCTGACGGCCGGGCTTTCGTCGTTCGGCGCGGGCGGCTCCAATGCTCACTTGATCGTGCAGGAGTACCGCGAAGCGCAGGCGATATCGACGCTGGAACCGGCGGCATCGCAAGGGCCGGTCGTTGTGGTGCTGTCGGCGCGCAACGAAGATCGTCTACGCGAACAAGCGCGGCGGCTGCATGCGCACTTGGCGCACAACGAAGTGGCCCTCATCGATCTGGCTTACACGCTACAGACCGGCCGCGATGCGCTGGCACACCGCGTCGCATTCGTCGTGGATACGCTGGAGACATTGCAAGATCGACTCTCGCGGTTCCAGCAATCGGAATCGGTCATCGATAATGTCTATCTAGGTACGACCAAAGGCCATCAGGCCGCGTTGGCGACGTTGATGGACGATGACGAATGGCAACCGCTTATCGAGAAATGGCTATCGCAGGGCAAGGTCGCCAAGCTCGCGGAATTGTGGGTACAAGGCGTTCCCATCGAATGGAAGCGGCTCTATACCGAGGGCCAGCCACGGCGGGTCTCGCTGCCGACGTATCCCTTTGCGCGCGATCGTTATTGGTTGCCGCGGACAGCTGCGAGCGGGACGGCCGATTCGCCCGCACCGGTGGCAAGCGTGGAGCAGCAGCAGGTGGCGGCGTCGCCGGAACCGAAGCCGGAATCGTCGGCGCAGCAGGCGACCGTGCCTGCAAGCACGACGAGCGATAAGCCGAAGCTCAAGTTGCGCGATATCGACAGAGTGCCGTCTCAACCGGCGATGTCGGTAGGTGATGGGCCGCGCCACAGCCGTGGCGAAACCATCGCCGCGCTGCGGATATTGATGAAGCCCACGGCTCGCACACAAGATTCGCCGGCTCCCGCGCGGGCGAAGGCCGCGGTCGGCTCGCGCGCGCTCGAGGGCGAATTGGCCTCCGATCTTGGGGCGGTGCTGCTCATCGATACAAACGACATCGATGTCGATACGCCGTTTATCGATCTCGGGCTCGATTCCATTGCCGGTGTCGAATGGATTCGCAAGATCAACACGCGCTATGGCCTATCGCTGGAAGCCGCGCAAGTGTACGAGCATCCGACGGTGCGCAAGCTGGCAGGGTGGGTAGCGCAACGGTTGACCGAGCGGCGCGATGACGGTTCTACGCTCGCTCCGGCTCCGGCTCCGGCTCCGGCTCCGGCTCCGGCTTCTGCTTCTGCTTCTGCTTCTGCTTCTGCTTCCGCTGGCCAGCGCGGCACTTCGACGGTTCTTCCGCAAACGGTGGAGCGCGAATTGGCGGAGGACTTGGGCGCCGTTCTTTTGATCGAGGCCGACGCGATCGACCCCGAGACGCCGTTTATCGACTTCGGGCTCGATTCGATCGCCGGTGTCGAATGGATTCGTAAGATCAACCTGCGCTATGGCCTCGCGTTGGAGGCGACTCAGGTCTATGAGCATCCGACGTTGCGCAAACTGGCCGAACTCGTTGCCGGCCTTGTAAGCGGTGCACGCGCCGCAAGCGAGGAGCCGGCGCAACGCGTCGCGTCGCCGAGTGCGGCCGCTGCCGTCAAGCCGGCATCGGAGAGCGCGGCACCCCCAGCCGCGAGTGTGCCGAACCCGGTAAAGACAACGCAGCGCCCTGCGACCGCTCGCATCACAACGAGGGACGCCGGCTTAGAAGCCGAACCGATCGCCGTCATCGGAATGAGCGGGCGCTTCCCGTGCGCCGACAATGTCGACGAATACTGGGACAACCTCGTAGCGGGGCGCGATTGCATCACGGAGATTCCCCCACAGCGCTGGTCGCTCGACGGCTTTTATCGTGAGGATCGCGCAACCGCGATCAACGAAGGGCGCAGCTATAACAAGTGGGGCGGCTTCATCCGGGACATCTCGAACGCGGAGCTTGGAATCGACGTCTCGCGCGCGTTGGCGGCCGGCATCAAATTGACGAACGAGCAGAAGCTCTTCATGGAGACGGTCCACAACCTGCTGGCTTCGGCGGGGTACCGCGGCGAAGGGTTATCGCGCTTGCGCGGTTCGCGCACGGGCGTTTATCTCGGGATGACGTCCGCGCCGAATCAGACGCAAGGCTCGCTCGTCGGTATGGTGTCCGGCTTGTTCGATTTGAACGGACCGAGCATTGCCGTCGATGCGCACAGCGCTTCGTCGATGACGGCCTTGCATATGGCATGTACGGCGCTCGCGCGGGGCGAATGCGAAGCCGCGATTGCCGGCGGCGTGTATCTGCTCTATCCGGAGTCCTACACGCGCAGTTGCCGCCTCAAGATTCTGGCGAGCCATAGCGACAGCAGGAGCTTTTCCGCGAACCGAGACGGGATGTTGTTTGCCGATTGCGTCGGCGCGGTGCTGCTCAAGCCGCTTTCGAAGGCGATTGCGGACAACGACGAGGTTCTCGCTGTGATTCGTTCGACGGCGGCGACCTATGTCGGCGATATCTACGTCGCCAACAAACCGACGCCGAACGCGATCGCCGCCGCGATTCGCGAAAGCATCGTACGTTCGGGAATCGATCCGCGCACGATCAGCTACGTGGAGGCGGCGGCAGCAGGCTTGCCGCTCGGCGACGCGCTCGAATTGTCGGCGATCTCGCAGGCGTTTCGCGAATTCACGACGGCGCGACAGTTCTGTGCGCTGGGTTCCGTGAAGTCGAACATCGGCCATGCGGCGGCGGCTTCCGGTATTTCCCAACTGATCAAGGTGATCTTGCAGATGAAGCACCGGCGGCTCGTGTCGCCGCTCAAAGTGCAATCGCCGAGCCCCGAGCTGCAATTGAACGACTCGCCGTTCTATTTGCAACAGATGCAATCCGTCTGGCAGCGGCCAAGTGTGTCGCGCGACGGCGCCGCTGTAAGCCATCCGTTGCGGGCGATGGTCAACTCGATGGGCTTCGGCGGCTTCTACGCCGGGACGATTCTCGAGGAATACGAACCGGCCCTCGCCGCCGAAGGCGCGGTTGCGGCGGTCGACTCCTCCGAGCGGATCGACGCGTTCGAGGAGGCGTAACGGTCGAAATGAACAATGACGTATTCGAAGGAAGCGGGGACGACCCGCAGGCGCGGCTGCTCGGTAGCCCGGCATTTCGCCGGCGCTACGGGCTCCGATACGCGTACGTAGCGGGTGCGATGTACCGGGGCATCGCGTCGGCGGAACTGGTGATTCGCATGGGGCGCGCCGGCATGATCGGCTACCTCGGGACGGGCGGGTTGCCGATAGCCGCCGTCGAGGAAGCGATTCGAACGATTCAGGCGAGTCTTTCGCCCGACGAGCCTTACGGTTTGAACCTGTTGGCGGACTACGACGTGCCCGATTCGGAGCGCGCGATGCTCGAGCTGTATTTGAAGTACGGCGTTCGCTGCATCGAAGCGGCCGCGTTCATGCGGATGACGCCGGCACTCGTACGTTTTCGGGTGAGCGGCTTATATCGCGACGTGCAGGGCGAGATCCGCTGCGCGCATCGGGTGCTGGCCAAGGTATCGCGGGTGGAAGTGGCGGAGGCTTTCATGAGCCCGGCGCCGCCCGCGATCGTGGATGCGCTATTGCGGGAGGGCGCGATTACCGCCGAACAAGCAAGAATGGCTTCGTACGTTCCGATGAGCCACGACATTTGCGTGGAGGCGGATTCGGGCGGTCATACCGACGGCGGCATTCCGACGGTCTTGCTGCCCGCCATGCAGCAACTGCGGCAAACCATCGTCAAGCGCTACGACTATCGCGAGCCGATCTGCATGGGGCTGGCGGGCGGCATCGGTACGCCGGCTTCGGCCGGCGCGGCGTTCGCGATGGGCGCGGACTTCGTGCTGACGGGCTCCATCAATCAATGCACGGTCGAATCGGGCGCGGCCGACGCCGTCAAGACGATGCTGCAACAGGCCGGCATTCACGACATGGCTTACGCGCCGGCCGGCGATATGTTCGAGCTCGGCGCTCGCGTGCAAGTGTTGAAGAAGGGCGTGTTGTTTCCGATGCGCGCGAACAAGTTGCATGCGCTCTACACGCACTACGAGAGTTTGGAGGACCTGCCCGCCGCGGTGCGCTCGCAACTCGAGCAGACGTATTTCAAACGTAGCCTCGATTCGATCTGGGACGAGGCGGTGCGCTATCTAGAAGCGGGCGGGAGAACGAAGGCGATTGCATCGGCGCGGGCCAGCCCGAAGCTGCGGATGGCGCGTGTGTTTCGCTGGTATTTCGCCTATTCGAGCCGGCTTGCCTTAAGCGGTTCGACGCAAGACCAAGCCAATTTCCAGGTGCATACGGGGCCGGCGCTCGGCGCATTCAATCAATGGGTGAAGGGCACGCCGCTCGAGGATTGGAGGCAACGTCACGTCGATACGATCGCGCTCGCGCTGATGAATGCGACCGCTCGTTACTTGCGCGCCGGATACGAGCGTCTGTTTGGCGAGTCGACGGAGGGCGGCCCCGCATTCGAGCAGGCGATGCCCGTGGAATGGATGACTGACCGGATTGAGCGGAGGGTGGGTTGAACGATGTCGCTTATCAAACGTTGAGGGTGCGTCGGCACGATACGGTCTGCTTCGTGCAGCTGTATCGCCCCGAGGCGAACAATGCGATCGACGACACGATGGTCGTCGAACTGAACGAGGTGCTAAACGCCCTCGACGAATCGGTGACGGTGCTGGTGCTCGAGGGTCTGCCCGATGTGTTCTGCTTTGGGGCGGACTTCGCGGCGCTGCGCGATGCGAGTATTGCCGGCGCGCGTGCACCAGCGCGTGGGCCTAACGTCGCGCTCGATCCCGAGATGTTGTACGACCTCTGGACACGGCTCGCGACGGGTCCGTTCATCGTCGTCTCGCATGTGCGCGGGAAGGCGAATGCCGGCGGCGTTGGCTTCGTCGCGGCTAGCGACATCGTCATCGCCGACGAATCCGCGGTGTTCAGCTTATCGGAGTTGCTGTTCGGGTTGATGCCGGCCTGTGTGATGCCGTTCTTGATCCGACGCGTGGGTTTTCAGCGCGCGCACTACATGACGCTGACGACGCAACCCGTCGGCGTTGCGCAGGCCGCCGGATGGGGGCTCGTCGATGCCTATGAGGCGGACAGCGCTTCGCTGCTGCGCAAGCATTTGCTGCGGTTGCGGCGTGTCTCTCGTACGGGCGTCGCGCGCTATAAGCGCTTTTTTGCGGCGCTGGACGGGTCGATCGAAGCCGACCGCGATAAAGCGCTCGCGGCGAATCGGCAAGTGTTTTCCGATCCGGAGAATCTGGCGGGCATCGTCCGTTACGTCGAAACCGGAGCCTTTCCATGGGAGCGTGCCTGATATGAGCGGCGCTGTCGTGCATGCTAGAGAGATCGAGCCTGCCATCGTACAAATCACGATGGAGGATCGCGTCAATAAAAACGCCTTCTCCGAAGCGCTACTGTCGGGAATCATGGGCGCCTTTCGGGCGGTCGCAGGAAACCCGGCCTATAAGGCGGTGATTCTCACGGGCTACGACTCGTATTTCTGTACCGGTGGCACGCAAGAGATGCTGCTCAAGTTGTCGACGGGGCAGGGTCAATTCACCGATTTTCCGATCTACAACCTACCGCTCACATGCGACATCCCGGTTGTGTCGGCCATGCAAGGTCACGCGATAGGCGGAGGGCTTGCGTTCGGTTTGTTCTCCGATTTCGCCGTATTGGGGCGTGAATGCGTCTACACCGCGAATTTCATGAAGTACGGGTTCACGCCCGGATTCGGCTCGACGCTCGTGATGCAGGAGAAGCTCGGGCTTCCGCTCGCGCAGGAATTGCTGATGACGGCGGCGAGCTATCGCGGGGAGGAGCTGGCGAGTCGCGGCATCGGTTTTCCCGTCGTGCCACGCGTTAGGGTTCTCGAGCACGCGATCGAATTGGCAAGGCAGCTATCGGCCAAGCCGCGTCATTCGCTCGTGACGCTGAAGGCGCACATGACGGCGCGTCTGCGCGAGGCGCTGCCCGCCGTCACCGAACGCGAAGTGGCGATGCATGAACAGACGTTTCGTCATCCGGAGGTGCAAGAACGCATCAAAAACTTGTTCGATCATTGACCGTTGGCTGTCGGCGCGCGGTGCGCAATCGAACGTATCCGTAGGTTCAATTAAACGAAGAGAGGTGTTGTGATGACACGAGATGAGGTTTTCGCATTAATCGTCGAACGTGCGCGCGAGGTTCTGCCCGATCTAAAGAACCATGAATTCAAAGACGACGATCGACTGCGCGATCTCGGAGCGAATTCGCTCGATCGCGCCGAGATCGCCATGCTGGTGTTGGAATCGCTGTCGCTGTCGATTGCGCGCGTCGAACTGTTTGGGCCGTCCAACGTGGGCGGTTTAGCGGACCTGATTCACTCGAGACTCGAAGCGCGTGCCGCATGAGCGAGGGCGGCACGCAAATATCACGTCGTGAACGGCGAATCGAAGCGATTCGAGCGCAGCGATGACCTACAAGTCGATAGGAGAGGAGCAAGAAAATGGAAGCTGAAGCGAGGGCAGCCGAGGTTTACGATTCGCTGGACGGTCAGGTCGGGCCGATTCTGTTCGGTGGCCACATGCATTGGGGCTATTGGGATCCGGCCCACGCCGACGCGAGCTTTGCCGAAGCGGCGGAGCGGCTTGCGCAGATGATGATCGCGAAAGCCGAGATGGGGCCGGGCAAAACGTTCGTCGATCTCGGCTGCGGATTCGGGCGCTCGGGAATCTTGCTTGCGAAGGAGAAGGGCTGCAACGTCGACGGCATTACGATCAGCAAGGTTCAGCAAACCGAAGCGAGCCGCCTCGCACAGGCGGATGGGCTTCAAGACAAGGTTCGGTTCGTGCACGGCAGCGCGTTGGAGTTGCCGTTCGAGGATGCAAGCTACGACGGCGGCTGGTTCTTCGAGTCGATCTTTCACATGGGACACGAGCGGGCGCTGCGCGAGGCAAGCCGAGTATTGAAGCCGGGTGCGCTGTTGCTGCTGACGGATTTGCCGCTGCTCGACCATACCTCCGAGCAATTCGAGGAATACAGTCGCGAGCGATTCAAATGCAACTATGTGGCGAAGGATGTATGGCCCGCGCTCTTGCACGATGCGGGTATGGAGTTGGTCGAGATGACCGATATTACGGAAAACGTGATGCCTTGGATCGTGCCGAAACTGAAAGAAGCGTTCGAGACGCATAAGCATGAAGTGAGGGAGATCGTAGCGGATGCCGGCGACGTATTTATTGCGCGCTGGATCAAGCTGTTCCAGTACATGAGCGAAAACCTCGGTTACATCATGCTGACCGCGCGTAAGCGTGCGAACGAATCGTAAGCGGCCGCGTAAATGCAAGTGATCCCCGCGGGACCGTTTCCCGCAGGGATCGCCGAATGTTCGCTGATTGCGCATAGGGCCCGCGCTTAAGGATTAAATGTTCTATCCTTAAACGATTTTGATTCGGTCGATCCCTTTGAGGGGATTGAGGTCGCGGAACGCGCAACATGTACTCGATATTGCCCGCATTTGTCTCGGCGCTATTTCTGTGCTTTGGCGTCTATGTATTGGCCACGGAGGGAGTCACTCGCGTATCGATCCCATTCGTGGCGATCTGCGCTACGACGTTCGTATGGCAGGGCACATGGGCCTTGTTGTTCCAGACGACGAGCGCCGATATCGCCGGCGTGCTCGTTAAAACCGGCTATTTTTTTATCTTATTCCTGCCCACCACCTTTTATCACTTCGTTACAGAGGTCGTATCGGCACGCCGCGATCGCACGATATTGCGGGTCTCCTACGGCGTTTGCGCATTGCTGGCCGTCATGTTGGCGACGGGAAACGAGGTGGTAAGCGGAATGAGCGTGCATTCGTTCGGATACTATCCCAAGGCCGGTAGGTTGCATCCGATTCATGTGATACAGACCGTCCTACTTGCCGCTCGTAGCGTTTGGCTCCTGTTGCGGGCAAAACGTGCGACAGGTGCGTCGAGTTTTCGAAACCTGTTCAATCCGTGTTTGGCCAGTTTGGCTATGTACTGCATTTCGGCAACCGACTACGCGGTCAACTACGGTTATGACTTCTATCCGATAGGCGTGATTTTCATTGCAATCAGTCCCGGTATTCTCGCAGTAGCGATCGCTCGCTACGGGCTGATGCGTCCTCGGCTGACGCTCGCAACGATCGCACACGAGGTGGCGTCGCCGCTCGCGACGATAGGTTTGCACGCGGATGAATTGCGTCTCTTGATTCCGGAGCTACTAGGCGGCTACCGATTGGCCGTCGAACATCGATTGTATACCGACAAGTCTTTCATATTGGACGACCCGGATAGGGTTGCGACGCTAGCGTCCGCGATCAGGCATCAAGTCGACAGTACGTCGACAGTCATCGAGATGTCGCTCGCCTCGCTGACCCTCAGTCGCTTGGACAAACGGCACTTTGCTTCGCATCGGCTGGAGGCGTGCGTCGAATCCGCGCTTCGCCGGTTTCCGTTTAGAACGGGGGAGCGGAACTTAGTGCGGGTTGAGAGAATCGATCCGACGATTCATTTTTTCGGATCGGACTCGCTGCTCGTATTCGTATTGTTCAATCTATTGAAGAACGGTATAGAGGCCATTCGCTCGGTCGGGAACGGCGAGATAGAGATCCGTGCCGAGCGTCGCGATGGCTTTTGTGTGTTGAGTGTCACGGACGGCGGCCCTGGGATCGCCGCCGATGTATTGCCGAGAATTTTCGAACCGTTCTATTCCACCAAGACGCACGGGCGTGGCGCGGGCGTTGGGCTGACGTTTTGCCGGAACGTGTGCGAGGCATTCGGCGGCAGCATCTCGTGCGAATCGCAATCGGGCGTATATACGACCTTTACGCTATGTCTGCCCGAGCGCGAAACGCCGGATAGCGCCGATCGCCGTCGCCCGCCGCCGTCGACGCGATCCGTCCGCGCCGGGTAAAGGTGCGCCGGTATGCGTTCCTCGAGGAGATAGGTATGAGCCTTTTGATTAAGCAGCCGCTGTTCCATCCTCTGTCCGTGCTGTTCGTCGACGACAGCGCGGATTTTCTGAACGGCTTGCGAGGCCTCTTTCGCGACCGGGCCGTCAATCGTTTTTTCACGAACCCGAATGCCGCGCTCGCTCATATCGCGTCGTTTCGTCGCGATGCTGAAGGCGTTGAGCTATCGAGTGCCGATTGCTTGGCGATCGAAAGGGGGGCCGCCAACGCGTTGGGGAAGGATCCGTTCGGCGATAGCGGGCGATTCGACGAGATTGCAGCTGTCGTCGTGGATTACGAAATGCCGCAAATGGACGGCATCCGCTTTCTTTCGTCGATCCGCGATATTCCCTGTACGAAGATTTTACTGACGGGCGTCGCAGGCAACGAGGAAGCGGTGGAGGCGTTCAATGCCGACCTCATCGATTCTTACCTTCGCAAGACCGATTCCGATATGCCGGACAAGCTCGCGCAGCTCCTCGTGGATGCGCAAAAGCGCCATTGCAAACGCAGAGGGCAGGTGAGCATGCACGAGGTGGGCTCGGCCTATGCGGACCCAAGAGTCGCACGCTTGCTCGATGAACGCGTTGCCCGCGACGGGATCGTCGAGTACTACTGGCGGCCCGATCAAAATGCCGTGCTGATGTTCGATACGGAGGGTGAGGCCAGCGTCTTCTTCGCATGGGATGAAGACGAATGGGCGTTTCAGTGCGACACCGTCGCCGATGCGGAGGGCCCGCGCTGGTTGCATCGAGCGATGACGGAGCGCCGCGTCATGCCGCTTTTTTGGCCGGACGAGGCATATCGTCCCGGTCTATCCGACATCCGGACCACCGAGTTTCATCGTGTTCCCGAATGGCCCGGCGCGTTCTATAGCGTGACTCGCCTCGACGGTTCGGAACTCGAGCCGGGCGCGCTGACTTTTGCGCAATGGCGCCAAATCCGCCGAGCCGCGATGGGGATGTCCAACGAGAGGTCTATATAGTTTTACTATTTTGCGCTTCCATTCAACCGATGAAATCGCTGCGCATCGTCGCGGCGCCCATGCTTACGTTCGTCTTGCGATTCGGTACGTAGGAGGGACTTCGATCTTCCCCGCATGGTTTCGGCGAAACAGATGAGCCACCGATTCATTGCTATAAATAGTCCGACTAGTTAAGGGTATCTATGTATTAAGGTCGCTTGCTCGGTGAGCTAGCATGGCTGCGTTCATGCATTGGCCACCGCGCGGTTCGTCGTTTTTGTGCGCGTGGGGCGCGCCGGGGCGAAGGCCGGCGCTAGCCGGCAACGGTTTGCGCCGTATCGCGAACAACATTCAGCCAACGAAAACGATGGAGGATGGGATGACGAGCGAGCGAGACGATGCGCGGGAAACGTTGCAAGAGCCGGCCGGCGACGGTGTCGAGAGCCGAACGCGGCGAGGGTTGCTGCAAGGCGCCGGACTAGGCGCGGCGTTGGCGATGATGGGCGGCATGATCTCCCCGGCGCAAGCGGCCGAGGCGCCGTTTCCGTCGCATAAGCGCTGGAAGATCGTCTTCGTCAATCATGTGACGACCAATCCGTTTTTCGTTCCGACTCAATACGGCATTCAAGACGCCTGCGCCATGTTCGACATGGACTATCAGTGGACCGGCTCGGCCAATGCCGACGTCGGCGAGATGGTCAATGCGATGAACGCGGCGATCGCAGCCAAAGCCGACGCGATCGCGGTGCCTATCGTCGATCCGAAAGCATTCGACAAGCCGATCGAAAAGGCGCTCGACGCGGGCATTCCCGTGTTCTCCTATAACGCCGACGCGCCGCGCGGCAGCACCAACGCACGGCTCGCGTATATCGGCCAGGACCTGTACCTGTCCGGCTATCAAATGGGCGAGCGTATTGCGAGCATGATCGACAGCGGCCTCGTCGCGCTGTTCATCGCGACGCCGGGCCAGCTCAACATCCAGCCGCGCTTGGACGGCGCGATGGATGCGATCAAAAAGTCCGGCAAGAAAATCGATGCCCAGATGATCGCCACGGGCGCGACCGTGAACGAAGAGCTGTCGAAGATCAAATCGTTCTATCTGGGCCACCAGGACTTGAAGGGGATGTTCGCCGTCGATGCGGGAAGCACGCAAGGCGTCGCGCAAGTGATGAAAGAGTCGAAGCTGCCGGCGAAGGGCGTGCACGGCGGCGGGTTCGACTTGTTGCCGACCACGATCCAGTTGATTCAAGAGGGCTTCCTCGACTTCACGATCGATCAGCAGCCCTATGTGCAAGGGTTCTATACCGCGATGCAAGCGTTTATCTATTTGTCGTCGGGCGGCTTGGTCGGGCCCGCGAACATCAATACCGGGCTGAAGTTCGTGACGAAGTCGAGTGTCGATCCGTACCTCAAAACGTCCACGCGTTACGAAGGCAAGAGCACGAAGGCGCAAATCGTTCCGCGCTCGGGCCCGATCAAGTCATGAGCGATAGCGTGAAGCACGCGGGCATTGCCTCGCGCCCGCGCGCGAGGTTCGGCGGTTTCGCATGGTCGGCCGAGCTACGCATCTTGCTCGTCGCCGTGGCGGTGGGCGCGTACTTCGAAACCGCCAACCACGACTTTCTGCTGACCAGCGCGAGCCTGCAAAACTTGTCGCAGTTCGTCGCACCCGCCGCGATCATCGCCTTCGGCGAGATCATGTTGATGATCGGGGGCGAAATCGACTTGTCGGCAGGCATGGTGTTCGCGTTCGCGCCGTTCATGATGGCCTTCGCACACGACGCGGGTGCGCCGATGTGGCTCGCGGTGGTAGCCGGTCTCGTCGCAGCGGGCGTCGTCGGCTTCGTAAACGGCGCGGTAACCGTATTTCTGCGATTACCGTCTTTCGTTACGACGCTCGGCACGTTGTTCCTCATCAACGGGATCACGTTGACGATCTCGCGCGGCACGCCGGTATCGACGCCGGGCGGCCCGCTCTTTACGGCCGTCATGGGCGGCTGGGGCTATAGCGAGATTTGTTGGGCCGTCGCGATCGCGCTCCTGATGCATGTGATGCTCAGGCACACGCGCTGGGGCTTGCACACGGTGGCGAGCGGGGCGAATCCGCTCGGTGCGTCGGAGGCCGGCATTCATGTGAACCGGCTCAAGCTAGGCAATTTCATTTTGGCTGCGGTGTTGGCGGGCCTCACCGGCATCCTCGAAGGCGTGCGCATTACGTCGATCGATCCGCAGGCCGGCGGCAATCAAATCATGTTCTTGGCGGTGGCCGCCGCCGTTATCGGCGGCACGCCGCTCACGGGCGGATCGGGCACGATCGTCGGCGGGCTGATCGGCGCGGCGGTGCTCGGCATGCTGAACGACGGCTTCACGCTGATCGGCATCAACGCCTTTACGTTCAACATTATCCTGGGCGCGGCGATTCTCGCCGCGATGATCTTCAATATTCACGTGGCGCGGCTCGGCCGGCGCGGGAGATCCTGATGGCCGCGAACGAGGCGCCGCTCGCGCTGCGAGCGCAAAACATCGTCAAACGCTTCGGCGCCGTCACGGCGCTCGACGGCGTCTCGCTGCACCTCGCAGACGGCGAAATCCTCGGCATTCTCGGCGACAACGGCGCGGGCAAATCCACGTTGATGAAAATCCTCACGGGCTTTCATCAACAAACGAGCGGCGAATTGTCGATTCGCGGCGAGCATACGCTGCTGCGCTCGGTCGATCATGCACGCTCGCTCGGCATCGAATGCGTCTATCAAGACTTGGCGCTGGCCAATTCGCTGAGCATCTATCACAACATGTTTTTGAACCGGGAGATCGTCTACCCCGGGCCGATCCGCTTTCTCAATCATCGCGCGATGCGCGAGCGCGCGGCGCAATGTCTCGAGGATATCGGCGTGCACGTGCCGTCGGTGACGATGCCGGTCGAACGGCTCTCGGGCGGCCAGCGCCAAGCGATCGCGGTGGCCCGTGCGGTCAACTCGAATGCGCGCATCCTCTTGCTCGACGAACCGCTCGCGGCGATGGGCGCGCGTGAAGCGAGCCTCATCATCGATTTGATCTTGCGATTGAAAGAGAAGGGCGGGCTGTCTATCGTGATGATCATGCACAACTATGCGCAGACGCTCGATATCGCCGATCGCATCATGCTGATGCAGCGTGGGCGCGTGACGTACGAGCAGCGCAGCGCGAACACCTCGGTGCCCGAGCTCATGGACATCGTGCGCCGCGAATACCGCGCGATGCGCGAGGCCACGAACGGTCCTCGCGTTTGATCGTGCTGTTGATCGTAATCGCGCCGCGCATCGCGTGCGCGGCGTCCGCGATCACTTCGTTTTTGCGGCTGTGGCGAGCTTGTCCGCCGCTTGTTGGGCCGTCTCGTCCTTGCTGACCCAGTAGTTGCCGATGACGTCGTAAAACGCGCCTTCCACGGCCGGGCTAACCAACATATCGTGCGCCCACGACGGTACGAGCCCGCCCGATGCCGCCGCCGATTTGAAGTCGGCCGACGAGCGCTTCGCGCAATCGTCGAACTTGGCCAAGCTCAAGTCCTGGCGAACCGGAATCGATCCCTTGTTGAGGTTGAACGCTTCTTGGAAGGCGGGGCTCATGAGTAGGCCCGCCATATCTTTTTGGCCTTTCTCCACGCCGGGCGTTTTCACCTTGAAGAAGACGAAGCTATCGACATTGAACGTGAAGTCTTTTTGCGTGCCCGGCGCCGCTACGCACAAATAGTCTTTGCCGGGCACCTTGCCCGCGACCGTGAATTCGCCCTTGGCCCAGTCGCCCATGAATTGCATGGCCGCCCGGCCGTTGATGACCATGGCGGTTGCCATATTCCAGTCGCGGCCGACTTGTCCTTCGTCCGTGTAGGCCTTGATGCGTTTGAACGTCTCGAGTGCCTTGACCATCGTCGGTCCTTTCAACGTCGCTTGATCGAGATCGACGAACGCTTTCTTATAGAAATCGGCGCCGCCCACGCCGAGTGCGACCGTCTCGAACGTCTCCGCTTCCTGCCAAGGCTGTCCGCCGATCGCGACCGGCGTGATGCCGGCCTTCTTCAGCGCATCGCCTACCTTGAAGAAATCGTCCCACGTCGCGGGCGGCTGCGCGCCCACTTTGTTCAATGCGGCGGCATTGATCCAAAGCCAGTTGACGCGGTGCACGTTGACGGGCGCGCCCACATACTGGCCTTTGTATTTCATGATGCTGGCGATTTCCGGCGGTAGCAGATGGTCCCAGTTGCCCGCCTTTGCGACGTCGTCGATCGAGAGCAACACGTCCTGGTCCGCCCACTCCTTGATGGCGGGGCCTTTGATTTGAGCCGCGGCGGGAGGGTTGCCCGCGACCACGCGCGTCTTGAGCGCCGTCATTGCATTGCCGCCTCCACCGCCCGCCACCGCGAAATCCACCCACGTATCGCCTTTTTGCTCGAGCATCTGTTTGAGCAGCTGGGCCGATTTGGCCTCGCCGCCCGAGGTCCAGTAATGGAGCACCTCGACCGATGCGGCGTGTGTTTGGGTGGTCGCAAGTGTCGCCGCGGCGGCCGCGCAGGCGGTCAAGACGGCGACGAGGCGCGGCGTGCGGGTGCGCAAATGACGAGTCGAACGCATGGAGGGTGCTCCCATCGCCGGCTGGCGGCGGATATGGTTGATCTGATCGATGGTTTTTCCGGCCAATGATGGTAGCGCTAACATTCCGGGGCCCACACTAGGAGGAACCCTGCATGGGCGGCGCGAGGTTTTGGCCCGCGTGCAAACCGGCGATACTCTCGTCATGACGACGATCAAACGCACTCAGCCGGCCGATGTGCCCGGCGATAAAAGGCCGACTGCCGGCGGCAGCCGCCGCAGGCCCAGCGGCCGCGCGACGCTCGATGACGTCGCGCGTGACGCGCAGGTCAGCACCATGACCGTGTCGCGGGCGTTGCGCGACCCGTCGCTGGTTTCGCCGGCTGCTCGCGAACGGATCGAGGCGGCTGTGCGCCAGCTCGGCTACATCCCGAATTTGGCCGCGCGCACGCTTGCTTCGGCGCGCTCGAAGCTGATCGGCGTCTTGGTGCCTTCGTTATCGAACGCCGTCTTCGTCGAAACGCTCGCGGGCGTGCAAGACTGCGTGGGTGCCGCCGGCTATCAGTTGCTGATCGGCAATACAGGCTACTCGCCGGCCCGGCAAGCGCAATTGCTGTCGGCCTATCTCGCGCACGCACCCGACGGTTTTCTCGTGGCGGGCATCGACGATTCGAAGACCGTTCGCGAGCACTTGAAGGCATCGGGGGTGCCGCTCGTGCACATGTACGACTTGGCGCCGCAGGGGGAGTGGTCGGTCGGTTTTTCTCAGCGCAAGGCCGGACATGTGATCGGAGCGCACGTGGCGAGCCGCGGCGCGAAGCGGCCCGGATTCATCGCCGCGCAGCTCGATCCACGCACGATGCAGCGGCGAGCAGGCTACCGGCGCGCATTGCGCGAGGCCGGGCTCGACGCCGGCCTCGAGGTCCTGACGAAGGCGCCATCGAGCGTCGATTTGGGCTGTACGTTGCTGCGCTCGCTGCTGACCGAGGCGCCTGATTGCGACGCCGTCTTTTGCTGCAACGACGACCTCGCGCTCGGGGCGTTGTTCGAATGCCAGCGTTTGGGGATCGAGGTGCCGCACGATTTGGCGATCGTCGGATTCAACGATTTGCCTTTCGCCGCGGTCGCTTCACCGACGATCACGACCGTCGCGACGCCGCGTTACGCAGTTGGGTTTGAAGCGGCGCGGATGCTGCTGCGAATCATAGACGGCGATACGCCCGAACAACGCCGCATGGATATGGGCTTCCAACTCGTCGTGCGCGAGAGCGCTTGATCTTAGCGTGTCGCGCGCCGCGGCGAGAGCGCTTTGCTTGCTTTGACGAGCGGGCCGTGACGGACTTCGTCCACTACGTATTCGACGAACGCGGCCACGCGCGGCGGCAAGTGTTTTCTAGCCGCGTAGTAGATGCAAATGGGACTGCGTTGCGCGGTGTATTGCGGCAGCACCACACGCAACTTTCCGGCGGCGACGAGGGGCGCGGCGTGATGCACGCCGAGCAGCGCAATGCCGCAGCCGCCAACCGCGAGTTCGGTGACCGCCTCGGAGTCGGTGACCGCCAGCCGCGTGCTTGCCTCGAAGACGATTTCCTTGCTTCGCGCACGCAATTTCCAACTGGCTACACGCCCCGTACGCGGCGATCGAAAGACAATGTGTCGATGGTTCGCGAGTGCTTCGATGGACTCGGGTTCTCCCGCGCGCTCGAGGTACGCCGGCGCCGCGCACAGCACTAGCGTAAGCGGCAACAGCGTTCGTGCGACGAGGCCCGAGTCGGCATCGTGCATCTGCCCGATGGCGCAATCGTATCCTTCCGCGATCAAGTCGACCGCGCGGTTTTCGAAACGTAAATCGAGCGCGATGTCGGGGTAGCGTTCTTGGAATCCCCGCAACAAAGGCAGGATGCCGTTCCGGCTGAATGCCATCGGCAGCGACACTTTGACCGTACCCGCCAGCTGTGTTTCGTCGGAACTCAGTGAGGCGATCGCGTCGTCGATTTGCCGCGCAGGTTCACGCACCATCGCATAGAGCCGACGGCCTTCGTCGGTCACTGACAGCCTACGCGTCGTTCGCTGAAAAAGCCGGCGGCCGAGGAACGATTCGAGCATGCCGATTTGCTTGCTGACGGCACCTGGCGTCACGCCCAATTCGCGGCCGGCCGTGGAGAAGTTCGTCGATTCGACCGTGGCCGCGAACGTGCGCAGGGCTTTGAGCAAATCGATGGAAGCGTTGCCTTCCGGTTTCATTTGATACCTATGCTCATAACTGTTTTTCTACCGTCGATTATAGACCTGGGCTCTTCCGATACCCAGAATGGGTCATCTCGCATGCTAGGTGAGTAGGCCTGCGCGATGCGTATTCGATCGTCGAGCATCGAGGCGGCCGTACGGGTTTGCGCGGCACTCGATCACAATCAATAGGAGGGGGCATGAGAATCGGAATCATTGGGGCGGGAAACGTGGGAATCGGCGTGGCGAGGCGGCTCATCGCCAAAGGGCATGCCGTGATGCTGAGCTTTTGTTTGGACATGGACAGGTTGGCCTCTACGGCGGCGGGTTTGCGCGCTCGCGTCGGCACGGTGTCGGAGGCCGTGGAGTTTGCCGATGTGGTTGTATTGGCGGTCCCCTGGGGCGTTGTGCCGGAAGCGCTTTCACAGGTCGGCACGGAGCCGCCTCAGCGCATTCTCTGGGATTGCACGAATGCGCTCAAACCCGATTTGAGCGGCTTGGCGATCGGGACCGAGACGTCCGGCGGCGAAGAGGTCGCGAAGCTCGCGCCGTGGGCGAGCGTGGTGAAAGCGATTCCGCCGTTCGCGCAAATGCTGCATTCGCCGAATATGCTGATCGGCGATAAGCGTACCGACGTATTCGTCTGCGGCGACGACGAAAATGCGCGGACGGTCGTCTCGCGCTTGGTGCGTGAGATCGACGCGCAACCGATCGATGCCGGACCGCTTTCGCTCGCTCGATACGCGGAACCGGCCGCGATGTTGCTCGTTACGCTTGCGTATGCGCGCAATTGGGGACCGCGAATCGGCATGTCGGTTTTGCGCGGCGATCCGGCGCAAGGCCCGCTGCACGGCGTTTGACAGGGTCTACGGGACGCTTGCGCTGCGCGGCTCGAGTGCGTACGGGACGCGATACGGGATGCGTTGCGCGCAACGTTCGGCGCCGCGAGCGATGCGAGATGGGTTCGCCGTTGCGCCCGTTTGCTCGAAATCTTCGTATGCAAATGTCCGGACGTGCGGCAACTAGGCGTCGACGCTGATACTATTGTCGTCCGATTCAGGTTTGCGGTGACAGGACAGAGCATGGGTTTCGAGCAACTGGCGGCGCTCAAGGCGCAGCTGACGAAGGAAGCGAAGTTGAAAAAGCAGCAGGAACGCACGGCCGACAAGCCGGCGCCCGCTGCGAAGCAGGCGCAGAAGCCGGGCGGTAGGCCCGCCGGAAAGCCCGCTGGGAAAATGGAACGCCCGGCACGGCCGGCTCGTTCCGGCGCTCAGCCGCGCGCGAACGAGAAGACGACCCCGGTCGATCCCGTCGTTCGTGTCATCGGAAAGCTGCAAAAGCGTTTCCCCGCGGCTTTCCCGAAGAATCCGGCCCCGAAAGTGCCGTTGAAGGTCGGCATCCTCGCGGATCTGATCGCGCAGGGGGGCGATTTGCAATTGAGCGAGGCCGAGATTCGCGAGGCGGTGAGCACGTGGTGTCGAGGAAGCCGATACTGGGCTTGCTTGACCGATGGCGCGGCGCGTGTCGATTTGGCGGGTGAACCGGCAGGCACGGTGACCGCGCGCGATGCTGCATTCGCACGCAACCAGGCCAAGGGCGGCCCGGGCGGGCGCCGTAAGCCGCAGGCAAAGCCGAATGCCGCTCAAGCCGACGCAAGCCAAGCCGACGCGAGCGAAGCGCAAGCAAGCCAAGTTGAAGCAAGCGAAGCTCAGCTGACGACGGATAGTAGCGAAGCTGCGGAGCACCAAGAGGCGAAGCCCGTCGAATCCGGCGTTGGGCAACCGGGCGCCGACGGCTCCCCGGATTGAGCATCGCGTACTTTCCGCATTCGCGTAGTAAAGCGCAGACCGATGCAAAGCGGAGCCGGGCAGACGCGCTGCCCGGCTGATCCCGCCCGCGGCTGAGCGGTACGCGCCGCCGCTTATCCTTCCTGTTTGCCTAGCCACCCCTCGACGAGCGAACCGAGGCCGCCGGCGTTCCCGATCGATTCGAGTACGCTCGCCGTATTGATCTGCCCCGTTTGCGGCACTTCGCCGTTCGGCGTCGCATGATCGACGACGTGCGGCAGCACCTTCGCAAGCAGACTCGACGCTTGTTCCTGCGACATTCCTAGCTTGCCCGCCAATTCCCCGAGTGCACCGGAGCCGACGGCGTTTTGGACCGTGTCCGCCGAGACCGGCTGGTTCGCGCCTTGGCTGATCCATGACTGGATGACGTCGCCGGCGCCTTGCGTTTCGAATTGTCGAATGAGCCCTTGTAATCCGTCCGGCTGATTGTTGATGAACTCGGTGACGGCGGCGAGCACGTTTTGTTGCTGTCCACCGGCGTTTTGATTGCCAAGCAGAGAACCGACTACATCGAATAGACCCATGATGACGCTCCTGCTGAATCCGGCGTAGCCCGAGAGCGGGACGCCAGGGAGATGCGCCGTGCGGCGCGAAGTGGGCGGGCGGACGTCACATACCTGATGCGGCGGATGCGGCGGAAGCTGCCCGGGATTTACCTTTCTTTTTCTTATTCGCTTTGGACGTTTGCGGTGACGCGCTTGAGGCTGCGGCTGCGGCTGCCGGTGCCGACGATTGCATCGCGGCGGCCTGCGGTGCCGGTTGCGTGTGCTTGGCCGGTGGTTGACTCGTCGCCGGAGTCGCCGAGGCCGACGCTTTTTCGTGCTTAGCGCCTGCGTTAGCCGGCGGCGCGGAGCTACCGCCGATCGTTAGGCCTTCGCCTTGGAGCGTCGCAACCGATTTCGTCCCCAGGCCTTTTACGCGTCGAGCCAAGTCGCCGGCGTCCTTGAACGGGCCGTTCTTGGTGCGTTCGTCGACAATGGCCTTCGATTTCACCGGGCCGATACCCTTTAACGTTTCGAGGGTCGCCTGATCTGCGGTGTTGACTTCGACGGACGCGGCGAACGCGACCGACATCGTTAAGACGAATGCGGCGAGTAGCAAAACAAGCTTTTTCAGCATGGCTGTAACTCCCGATCGAAAGAGAAGACGGCAACTGGAAAGACCGGTGCACTCAATTGCGTGCACGGGGTCTGCCTCTTAATGCAATCAAGAACTTACGCCGTTAATCTGCAACTTGTCCACAGCATTGCCAACAGAAAGTGGGGATAACTCACGCAGCGCGCATGAGCGACTGGGCGGGGCGGGGAGGCTGACCACTATTTAACAACCATCCGATGAAGCAAGCTCGTTCGCACGCGCAGCAAGCGATGGGGTAAAGCGGTCGGCTGCGACGATGCGAAACTTAGGCGGCGGCAGGCAGCCAGCCTTGTGCCGTATCTTCGAAGATCATTTTCGTGTCGGTCTTGCGGTCAAGATCGGCGATGCGCTCGATCAACTCCTTGAGTTTCACGTTGCCGTCGATCGTCTCAAGGTAGATCGCACGGAACATTCGATCGGCGGTCTTAGGGATCTTGCCGCGCTTTTCCCACAGTGCGACCGTTTGTTCGGACGTGCCCAACATGTCGGCGACGCGGTGTTGTGAAAGATCGAGTTCCTTTCGAAGGAAGCGAAATTCGGCGCCCGTGAGATAACTTTTGCGCGCGAGTGCTCTTCCAATGGCGCGATGCAGTCCATCGGCATCTTCGAACGACACCGATTTTCCGTAGGACGTCTTGCGCACGTGATAGCCGTTCGCCAGCCACACGTTTTGTAGCCCGACTTCTGTGTAGTGGTACATGGCGTGCCTCAGTTCAATAAACCGTGATGACCGCTATCCAATGGCCGTTTTCGTCGCGTTCGACGGCAGCGGCCACGGTGACTTCATCGCCTGCCTGCCGGCGAGTCAACGTACATTGCCAGTGGCCGTGAATGTTGACATGGGCCGACTCGCAAATGGTGCCGCTACGCAGACAATCGTAGACTTGTGTCGGCGTGATCTTGCGCTGCTTCATGCGTTTTCTGGCATGCGGCGTAAAGAAGACGCGTGCGGAATCGGCCACGGCCTCGCGGATCATGCGTTTCAGATTTTCGTCGTTCAGCTTGAGCGCAAGAGTTCGTACCGACATACCCATAATTATTATGGTATTAACTGGCAAACGCAAGACCGTGGCGTCTTCGTCAGAAAATTCTCAGTCCCGATCGTTCGAGCTGATCTCTCGACGGCATGGTCCGTGCTGCCCGCTTGCTCAACTTCAACGATCGTTTCGGCTGCCTTGCAGCGAAGAAGGGCGGCAAGACGAGCAACTGGCATCGAATAATGAAAAAGACGTCTCACGGATCTCGCTTGCTTCGCCGTACTGCCGTCGCGCTGGCCGCTTCAATGACCTCGCTCGTCTGCGCGCATGCGTGGGCAGCGCGGGTGTCCATCGCGGAGTCGAGCTACGGCACCACCAAGGCGGGGCAGGCGGTACGCCAGTACACGCTCGCCACCACACACGGGGTGACGCTGAAGATCATCACCTATGGTGGGATCGTCGCCGAACTCGATGCGCCCGATCGGGAGGGCCGTGAGGCCGATATCGTTCTGGGCTTCGCCTCGCTGGCCGACTACGAACGCTATAACGGCAATATCCATTTCGGTGCGCTAATCGGCCGCTACGCGAACCGCATCGCGAATGGGCGGTTCAAGCTCGACGGCAACGTCTATCGGCTCCCTACCAACGACGGTCCGAACACGTTGCACTCGGGGCCTGACAGTTTCGATTCGAAGGTATGGACGCCGGTGCGCACATTCAGCGAGGCGACGAATGCCGGCGTGCAATTGCGCTATGTCAGCCCCGACGGCGAAAACGGCTTTCCGGGAAAGCTGACGGTGGATGTGACTTATACGCTCACGGACGACGATGCCATCCGCATCGACTATCGCGCGACGACCGATAAAGACACCGTCGCAAATCTAACGAATCACAGCTACTTCAATCTGGCGGGCGAATCGAGCGGCAGCGTCGAGCGGCAATTGATCGAAATCGCGGCGTCGCGTTATACGCCGACGAATAAGGCATCGATTCCAACCGGCGCGGTGAGCGACGTTTCAGGTACCCCGATGGATTTGCGCGCACTCACGCCGATGGGAGCTCATTTGCGCGACGGATTCGAGCAGTTACTGTGGGCGCACGGCTACGATCAGAACTGGGTGTTGGACAACGGCGGACAGGTTGCGCCGGCGTTCGCGGCCCGCGCGTACGATCCCGCGTCGGGCCGCGTGCTCGATGTCTATACGACCCAGCCCGGCTTGCAGTTTTATACCGCGAACGGCCTAGACGGCAGCGTGACCGGCATCTCGGGACACGCTTATCGCCAGGGCGATGCATTTGCGCTTGAGGCCGAGCATTTTCCCGACTCGCCGAACGAGCCGTCGTTTCCCACCACCGAGCTCAAGCCCGGGCAAACGCTGCACGAAGTGACGATATGGAGGCTCGGCGTGCGTTGATCGCCGAGCGTCGGCGCCTACGGCTTCGACTTCATTGCATCGCGGGCATCCGCGCGTCCTCTGAGCGGATCGAGTAGCGGCCGCAACCCGTTGTGATCGAGTTCTTGCATGAGCGCGAGCAGACGACCGATCTCGCCGGGCGGAAAACCCTCTCTAGCGAACCAATTGAGGTAGTGGCCGGGCAAATCGGCAACGAGCCTGCCCTTGTATTTGCCGAACGGCATGGCAAGGGTCACGAGGCGTTCGAGATCGCGCGCATTCATATAAACGTGAAAAGCGAAGTAGGCCGTCGACGGACCTCATGCCGATATGCCGATATGTCGATGGGCGAATGGGCAGAGAAGCACGACGAGCGATGCATCATACGCGTTCGGCGCACCACGATACAAAACGTAGGGACGTATCAGCGTTTCACGATGCGCAGAGCGTGAGCACGCGCGCGCGGCGAGCGCGATGAAAATAGCGATTTGCCGAGGAAATAGACGTACCGTGCCGAACTCTTTGGGGCACTTCATGGTCAGAGTGGCCGACCCCGCAAGGGTCATACCTACTCATTCGCTACTCGATCATGGAGGCATTACGTGAAGACGAAGAGACGTCGATTCCTGGGCCAGGTGTCCGCCTTAGCCGGCGGTCACGCATTAGTTGCATTAGGTGCCTTGGAAGCAGGCGCAATTATCGCCGCGAGCAATGTTATCGGCGCAACCCCGGTAAAGGCTGCCGTGCCGACGACTTCCGTCGACGGTACGGTCATTCCTTCCGCACAAGCGATCGTCGATCGGCTCTTAAACGTGTGGACCGTCAACAACGGCTTCATTTACAAGAACGGCGTAAAAGATAAAGACTCGTACAACGTCGACTTGTTGCTTTGGTACGGCGGCATGATCTATCAGCGCGGCACCGGCGGTCAGTTCTACGTGATGACGTGGGCCAACCGTTGGCTGCCGTGCTCCGATCCGCGCACGCCGATGACCGTACCGTCGGGTGCGTTCTACGGTATCAACGGACACTTTGACTATCCCTTTACGCCGCAGCAAATTATCGCGGCGTTGCAAGCGCTCGGCTGCACGAGCTATCGCGTCGGCTGCGACGGTTCGGCAAAGCAAGTGAATGCATTGATCGGATTGGCCAACGCATTCCGCTCCGTAGGCTTTACGTTGCTGCCGCTGTTGAATTTCGGTTTGCGCGACGGCAACGGCAATTTGTATCCCAGCGAGGCGGCCGCTTATTTCGCGAATCGGTCGGGTGCCGCCAATGTCGCGCGCGCCCTCGGGCCGCTCGGCATCACGATGTACGAATGCGGGAACGAACTCACGCGCGACAGGGCGATCATCCTCAATTCGACTAGCGCGGGCACGGGGCCCCACGATTTCAACAACGCGAATTGGCCAATCTTGCGCGGTGCGATTCAAGGCATGATCGACGGCGTGAAGTCCGTGCAGCCCAACGCGAAATGCGGTGTCAATTTCACGGTTGCAGACATCGGCGCTTCCGATTTGCTTTGGGACGGCGAGCAACCGGACGGCTCGGGCGGCTATCGAAAGATGCGCTGGGACATCACGACTTGGCACAATTACCAGCCCTACGGCGACATCTTCGAGATCGGCATCGACGGCGCAGGTCCCGGATTCAATCTGCCCGCGTACTGCAAGGCCCGCTACGGCGTACCGTTCATGATTACCGAGTGGAACGCGGCGCCCGAGGCGACCGAGCAATTCCGGGCAACGTATGTACAACAAAAAATGCAGCGCTTTTACGCGGCGCGCAAAACGGAAGGTATCCAGGCGGTGATGTACTACGACTTGATCAGCGGCGACCAAACGTTCGGGATCGCCATGAACGATCTCGCGCCGATCGAGCCGACCCATACGGCGTTTAGCGCGTTTACCGCGTCGAACGCCGATTTGTAGCCGCCGTTAGGCCAAAGGCTCGGAGTCCTCGCATTCGGTGCGCAGCAGTTCGGCAATATGCTCGAACGGCATCGGTCGGCCCGTTAGATAGCCCTGAACGATGTCGCAGCCCGCGTCGGTCAGCCAAGCGAGTTGTGCCGCCTCTTCCACGCCCTCGGCGACGACGGCGATACCGAAGCTGTGCGCCATCGAGATGATGGCCGTGACGATCGGCTGCCCCGCCTGCGGCAACGGCTTCACGAAGGCGCGATCGATCTTGAGATTGTTCACCGGGAACGACTGCAAATACGACAGCGAGGAGTAGCCCGTGCCGAAATCGTCGAGCGACAAGCGGATACCGGCCGCGCGCAATTGGCGCATCGCCTCGACCCCGGCGGTCATGTTCGCCATCAGTTGGCTCTCCGTCAGCTCGAGTTCGAGCAAGTGCGGAGAAAGGCCACTTTCGGCGAGCACCGCCTTCACATCTTCACTGTATTGCGCCTGACGCAATTGACGTGCCGATACGTTGACGGCCACGTAAATCTGGACCTCCGAATCCGCATTCCAGCGCGCCGCATCCCGGCACGCGCGGCGCAGGACCCATTGTCCCAGTGCGACGATCAGTTCGCTGTCCTCGGCCACCGGTACGAATTCGATGGGCGAGATTTCGCCGTCCACGGGATGGATCCAGCGAGCCAGTGCTTCCACGCCGATCATGCGCCCCGTGCGGCAATCGAATTGAGGCTGGTAGGCGAGCGTCAGCGCATCCGTCTCGATCGCTTTGCGCAGTTCCGTTTCGAGCCGCGCGCGGCGCCGGGCCTCGACCGTCATGCTCGGATGAAACTCGACGGCCGCATTCTTGCCCGTGCTTTTGGCGGCATAGAGCGCGATGTCGGCGCTGCTCACGAGCGCAGCGACATCGGCCGCATCGTCGGGAAACACGCTCACGCCCACGCTCGCGCTCGCCACGATGCTTGCGCGCGGAAGATCGAATGGGCGTGCCAAGGCGCGAGCGATGCGCTCGGCCGTGCGAATGCCTTCCGCCTTTTCTTTCGCGATCGCGACGAGCACCGCGAATTCGTCGCCGCCGATGCGGCTGACGAGATCGGCCACGCGCACGCTTTGACGCAGCGCCGCCGCGACGTGCTTGAGCAATTCATCGCCCGCGCCATGCCCAAGCGTGTCGTTGACGTTCTTGAAGTCGTCTAGATCCACGAGAATCAATGCGGCGCGCGTGCATCCTTGCGTGCCACGCTCCAATCGTTCGTTCAGCGCTTCGTAAAATGCGCGCCGATTCGGCAGACCGGTCAGCGGATCGGTGGAGGCCAGGTACTCGAGCTTTTTTTCGGCCTGCGCGATACGCGCGCTCATGCGCGACGTAATCACGAACGCGATCCACAGCGCGCACAGCGAGGCGGCAAGGATGAATACGGCGAAGTGCGCCAGTTCGGCCGTGATCTGCTCGGTGCTCGCGACGACGACGACGGAACCGAGCGTCTTACCGTTTTGCGTAATGCTCGAGGCGACGAAGACATCGTCGAACAAAAAGCGCCGGTTGGCGTTTTCGACGTTTTTCGGCTGCGCCTCGATGAGCTCGCGTGCAGGCACTCCCGGGCGGATATAGGAAGCGAAATGCTTGCCGGCGGCGGTATAAATGCTCGCGCTTTCGACGTAGGGTACTTTGCGCAGCGAGTGCAGCGTTTCCTGCGCCGAACGCACGTCGTCGAACAAGACGGACGCCGATACGTTGTCGGCGATCATGTCCGCTTGCACGTTCGCGTCGGCCGTCAACGCGGAGCGCAACGAAAACGCTTGATAGGCGAGCAGGACGAAGCCCGAGATCAATAGGGCGACGCCGAACCCGGCGAGCTTCACGCGCGCCATTTCCTTGATCGGGCTGGGCGTGTGGTCCGGGCTTTCCTTCATGTCACATTCCTTGCCAAACGGAGCAGCTTCGAGCTCAATACGAGGTGGCGGCGCGCTGCCTCCGTGTTGTCGATGTCGAATCGAAGGCGGTCGCCGTCGCGAAACAGCGTGACGACGTTGCGCGCATCACCCGCGTCGACATCGGCGGGGCGTACGACGAGAATCGGCAGATCGCGGGCGGATGCGCTTTTCGCGACATTGCCCGCCGGCGCATCCTCGACGATGAGCACGTTGCATGTCGCGATCGTCGCATCGTCCGGTATCGGCTTGACGGCCCATGTCTTGCCCGATACGGCGCGTCCGCTCAGCTTCGCCAGTGTCGCGCCGAGCGCGGTGCGGGGGTTGACGCATACGTTGAGTGACGCGCCGTCCGTATGCGCGCTCGGCCACTCCGTGAACTCGGTGAAGTTGTAGATGTAGGCGGCTTCCAACGAATAGATATCGACCTGCGCGTGCGCCGTTATTCGCGCGCAGGCGGATGCCGCCAGCACGAGGACCACGCATCGACTCAGCACTGATCTCGCGGCTCGCATATCAGAAACCGTACACGAGCTTGAGCAGGAACGTTCTGCTCTGCTGGGGGATCACGCTCTGCGTGAAGTTCGGGCCCGCGGGATCGGCGTAACGCTTGTCCGTTACGTTGTAGATCGAAAACGACACGTCGGCGTGCGGGACGAGACGCTGACTGCCGATCGTCAAGTTGCCGAGGCAATACCCCGCGGCGGAGCCCGATTCGGCCAATCGGGCAGATTCGCACCGCAATTCGGCACCGGCACGCGCCGCCTCGTGAAACAAGGGCACGGTGACATTGAGCTTGCCTAAGTGGCGGGGCGAGTTTTGCAAGACGCCGCCGGTTGCGCTGTCGCGCGCGAGCTGCCACGAATAGCTCGCCCGGATTCGCGCGATCGACGCGATGTTCTGCTCGTAGGCGAGCTCGATGCCGTGCGCGGTGGCGTGATCGACGTTCTCGAAGATGAACACGCCGGATGGGTCGGGCGTTTCCGTGATCAGGTCGCGCACGTCGTAGCGAAACAGGGAGACGGTCGCACGAGCGTTGTCACCGAGGGCGTGCTCGTAGACGAACTCGGTCGTTGCGATTCGTTCCGGTTTCAGGGACGTATTGCCGAGCTGACCGCCGGGGCCCGGATCCGAATAGTACAGCTCGTACGCGTTCGGCGCGCGATATGCGCGCCCGTATAACAGCTTGAAGGTATCGGTGTCAGTCGGCTTGTAATTGAGCGCCAAGCGCGGGCTTACGTTCGTGCCCGCATTCGAATCGTGATCGAAGCGCACGCCGGCGTTCAACGTGAAGTGCCACGGCAACCGAATTTCGTCTTCGGCATACAGGCCGACGGAATTGCTGCTGCGCCGGTCGTCCAGCACGAGCTGATACGGATCGGTGTTGTAGTTGTACTGATCGCGGGCCGCATCGCGCATCAAGCTCGCGCCGATGACGAGCTTGTTGCGCGGCACGGACGAAATCGTGGCATGCACGTCGGCGCCGTACCAAATGGCCTTGTCGCCGTCGACGTTCGTTGCGGGAGGATCGCCATATAGGCCGACGCTCTTATAGTCGTACCGCTCCCAATACACTTCTGATGCGATCTCTAGCCCGTTCGTCAAGACGTGGCTATAAGTAGCATCGATGAAGCTATGCGTATCGGCCGTGCTTTGCGCCGTATCGAAAATAGCTTGATACGGTGCGGTGGGCACACCCTTCGTGCGGGTGCCGTAGCCCGCGCTGATCTTAAAGCCTCGATAGGCGAATTTTGCAAACAACTGTTGCGCGCGATCGTAGTCGAGACCCTGCGCGACGCCATGGTTTTGGTCCGGCGTATCGAACTCGGGGTAGTAAAGGTCTTGTCCGCTACGATCGTACCCGGTCGCCGATAAAACGAGGTCGGCGCCGCTCTCGCCATGCCAGCCGTAGCTCGCGCGCGCGCGTTTTTCGCCGAAGCTGCCGATCGCGCCGGCCACCTGGGCGCCGTTGATGTCGCTGCCTTTTTTCGTCACGACGTTGATCACGCCGAATAGAGCGTTCGGTCCGTACACCGCGGAGCCGGGACCCGGCACGTACTCGATGCGTTCGACGAGATCCATGTCCACCGGGAAATCGTCGCCGATCGGCGCCTGGTCGTAGACGGCATCGTTGACGCGCATACCGTCGATCAGCAGCAAAAAGCGGCTGTTGTAGTCGCCGGGCCGCTGAAAACCGCGTCCGCCCAAATACGTATAGGTGCGGTCGTACGAGGTGTAGAGCCCCGGTAGCGACGCGAGCGCATCGGCCAGCGTGCGCCATCCGAAGGCTTGGATGTCCTTGGCGGTCAGCACGACGACCGCCGCCGGTGCGTCGGCGACGGACTGACTCAACAAAGTAGCAGTCCTAACTTTGACCTGCATGAGCGCCTCGAGCGGCATCGAGGCGAGATCGGGCGTGGAGCCTCCCCCGGGGGCGTCGGGCTGTGCTGCGCCGACGCGGCCGGCGGCGAATAAGATCGACAGCACGAGCGCAAGGCGGCACAGCGGGTGCGGGTTGTGCCCGCGAGGGAAGTGTTCCGAAAACATGGAGCAAAGAACGACAGCGTTCGATTATCTAATGTGTGCCTGCTTCTTTAACGGCCGGCGAATGCAAAGCTTGAGGGGCGCACGCCCCAGCTTGACGAACGACGACCCGTGCACTAGGTTGCGACGGTAGGACGGCGGGGCGGCTAGCGCGTCGGCGGTCACCGTGCGCCGAGGATGCAGCGCCTACTAGATATGTTGAATAAATGGGGTGCAAGCGCGTCCCGGGTCCGAGGCAATGAGGAGCGATCGAGCCGAACGACTGCGCGGATGCTGACGGAGAGACGAAATGTCGGCAGTCCTAAATGTCAAAAAGATGTTTGTTTTGATGTTGGAGAACCGCTCGTACGACAATGTGTTCGGTTGGTCCGACCTGCGTGGCTGGACACCGAACGGCGAGCCCACGCAAGCCGACGGCTTAGTCGGCAAACCGGCTTATACGAATTCGGGCGCGAACGGCACGCTCTATCCGGTGGGGCAAGGGGCACCGTTCAGGCTAGCCTTCGATCCCGGTCACGAGTTCACCGATACGCTGGTGCAGCTGGCGGCGCCTAGCGAAAGCCGGGGATTTGCCACTTGCGCGCCCGACGATTCGGCGGGACTGACGGGCGGCGCCTATCCGCTTTGCGCGACGAGCGCGAACGATCTCGGTTTCGCGCGCGATCTGGAGGCGCATGGCTTCGACGTCGCCTCCGCGCTGCGCTGCTTCACGCCCGATCAACTACCGGTGCTGAACTTCCTCGCCCAGCAGTTCGCGATTTGCGACCGCTGGTTCTCGTCGGTTCCGGGGCCGACCTGGCCGAACCGCTTTTTTGCATTGGCCGCCACCTCTTGGGGGCTCGATCATTCGCCGAGCGATTTGGCGTCGATCGAGGCGAGCCTACTCGACGTGGCGAAGTACGGCAGCGGCAACGACTCGGTTTTCACGCGGCTCGCGCCGAACCAATGGATGATCGCTCACGGTGATATGCCGCAAGCTTGGGCGATCAAGGGTGTCGATGCGCATGCGGCGCGCTTGGTCACGCACGAGGACTTTTTCTCCGCGCTGGCGAGCGGCAACCTCGACGCCAGTTTCGTTTTCATCGAGCCGCACTACGATCCGGTGGGCAACTTCGAGAACGGCGAATCGATGCATCCGTGCGGCGACGTTCGCGCGGCCGAAGCCCTGGTGGAGCGCGTCTATAACGCGCTCGTGGCATCGCCGTATTGGGAGCAGAGCCTGCTGCTCATCGTATTCGACGAGCATGGCGGATTCTTCGACCATGTCATTCCCGACGCCGCGCACGTCGGCGGCATGCCGACCCTCGCGCCGTGCCCGCCTACGTCGCTGACCAAACGCGGGTTCCGGTTCGATCGGTTCGGCTGCCGAGTGCCCGCGCTCGTGATCTCCCCCTACGTCAAGCAGGCGACGATCGATCACACCTTCTACGAACATGCGTCGATTCCGAAGACGCTCGCCCGGATCGTCGCGCAAGACGGCGCGCCGCTGCTCGACACGCCGCGCTTTGCGCAAGCCGCTGACTTCACCTCGGTGCTGACGCTATCGACGCCGCGCAAGGCTGCCGATATCCATCCTTGTCCGCACGCGCTGCCGGTCTCGAACGTACAGGCGCCGGCCAACAAGGGGCGCGCCGCGGCGGCGTTTCGCACGCTCGGCTGGTCGATGACCGGCACCGCTTAGGCGCGCAGTGTAGACGCGGCCGGCCGAGCCTACATGATCGATCGTTAAGAAACGTCGCAGTGAACGGCTGCCTGACGCGCGCGGTCACGGTTCAAGCGCAGATAGAGCAGGGCACAGCCGCTCATGACGAGCGGCCAGAGCAAGAACCATCCCGTTGCCGCGCAAAGGGCGACGACGCACACCAGCGCAACCTGTGCGCAACGATGGGCTGCCGTGCCGCGCGGTAGCAAGCGCAGCGCGGCTGCGCAGCCCAAGGCATAAACGGTGACGAACGATCCCGTCGTGAGCAGCACGAGCGGCTTCGGCCCCACGCCGGCCGCGGTCACGGCGATCATGCCGAGCGCGGCCAAGACGGAAATGACCGCGAGGCTGCGGCGCGGAACGTCTCCGGCCAACGAGCCCGCCGCGAACCATGACGGCAGCGCGCCGTCGCGGCCCAGCGCCGCGCCGAGCTTGGCCGCGCCGGCGAAGTAGGCGTTCATCGTGCCGAGCGTCAGCAGCAGGGCCGCGCCGGCGGCCAAGACGCGGACGTTGCCGCCGATCCCGAGTACGAGCAGTTCGGCGAGCGGGGCGCTGGAGCGGCCGGCCCCGGGGCCGAGTACGAGCACGCTGACGAGCGCGACGGCCAGATAAAGCGCGCCGACGACAATCACGGCGATAGCCGACGCGCGCGGCAAGTCGCGCGACGGGTGCTTGAATTCGCCGGCCAGATGCGTGATGGCTTCCCATCCCGCGAAGCTCCAAACGAGCAGGGCGGCCGCGGGTACCACGGCCAGCCAACCGTGCGGCGCAAACGGATGCAAGTTGCTCGCATGCGCATGAGGCGCCGATGCGGCCACCGCCGTCACGAGCAGCGCCACGAGTACGGTCGAAAGGCCGAGCTGCATGCGGCCGGAGATCGTCACGCCGAATGCGTTGGCGGCCGTGACGATGGCGAGCAGCGCGACGCCTGTGAGCAGCACCGTTTGCTCGCCGCCCCCGATCGCCTCGGCGACGTATGCGCCCGCGAAGATCGCGGCGGCCGGCGCACCGGCAGGCACGGCGAAATAAAAGCACCAGCCGACGATGGCGGATGCGCGCGCGCCGAAGGCGCGGCGGACGTAGGTGGCGACGCCGCCGGCGTCGGGATAGCGTGCTCCGAGTGCGGCAAACGTCGCCGCGAGCGGCGCCGAGAGTACGACCAGCCCGAGCCAAGCCAGCAGCGAAGCCGGTCCGGCGACGTTGGCGGCGAGTGCGGGCAGGGCGATGACACCGGTCCCGAGCACGGCGCCGACGTAAAGTGCCGCGCCCTGAAGCACGGTCAGGGTCCCGTGCGGAGAATGCGAAGCGTTCGCGACGCTGCGATTGCTGCTGCGATTTGACATGCTTATCTCGTCGATTAATTCTCGAATTGGACCGCTCGCCTCTCGGCGCCGCAGCCTTGTCTCGTCCGAATACCGCGCAAGCGACGCTTGCGAAGCGGCGCTCCGATCGTTATAGCCCTGAAAAGGTGACAAAGGATGGCATGATTTACGCCGATGGGCTCGGCAACTGCGTGCCGCCATTGAGATTCGTCATGGTAATCCCGGATGTGTCGACCGTTCCGGTGAAAGGCTCGGGAAGGATTGTTGCTCCTAGAATCGCTCCATCGATTCAACCCGGTGCGCCTAAAGCGCCGATATAAAGAGGAGACACTCGCATGCACCCGAGTTCGCGGAAAATCCGTAACTTTGCCCTCGCTCAAGCTTTGCTCGTCGGTCTGGCGTCGCACGGCGCGATGGCCGCCGATAACGGCAAGATCACGATCATGGTCGGCGGCATCACCAAGCTCATCTATTTGCCGGCGAAACTGACCGAGCAGTTGGGCTACTTCAAGGACGAAGGCCTCGACGTCGAGTTGCTCTCGCAGCCTGCGGGCGTCGACGCGGAAAACGAGTTGCTCGCGGGTGCCGTGCAGGGCGTCGTCGGCTTTTACGATCACACGATCGATTTGCAGACGAAGGGCAAGGACGTGAAGGCCATCGCCGTGTTCGGACAGGTGCCCGGCGAAGTCGAGATGGTGTCGACGAAGGCGGCCGATACGGTCAAGTCGATGGCCGACGTCAAAGGCAAGACGCTTGGCGTGACGGGCCTTGGTTCGTCGACGAGCTTCCTCACGCAATATCTAGCCGGTCAGCACGGCATCACGTCGTCGCAGTACACGATGCTGCCGGTGGGCGCCGATGCGAGCTTCATCGCGGCGATCAAGCAGGCCCGCATCGATGCGGGGATGACGACCGAGCCGACCGTCTCGAAGCTGCTCGCCACGGGCGATGCGAAGGTGCTCGTCGACATGCGCTCGGTGGAAGGCACCAAAGCCGCGCTGGGCGGCACGTATCCCGCCTCGAGCTTGTACGTGCAGTCCGCGTGGGCCGATGCGCACAAGGATCAAGCCGCCAAGCTCGCGCATGCGTTCGTGCGGACGATGCAGTTCATCCATACGCATAGCGCCGAGGACATCGCGGCGAAGATGCCGGCCGACTACCAGAAGGACAAGGCGCTTTACGTCGCCGCGTTGAAGGCGTCGCTGCCGATGTATACGGCGGACGGCAAGATGCCGGCGGACGGCCCGGCGACGGTGCTCAAGGTGCTCTCGGGCTTTAACCCGGCGATCAAGGGCAAGCATGTCGATCTCGCCAGGACGTACACCAACGAATTCGTTGCCGCGAAGTAAAGCGGCGCCGGACCCGGGCCGCGCTTGCGCGGCGCGGGCAACCTCGACCGGTTTCAGTTTCTCCTGCCGTGCCCCGGGCGCCGTGGTTTAGGCGCCCACCCCCAATCGCTTGGATTGCTCTGATGAACCACGCTGCCTCCCATGACGTACCCGTCATCGAGTTCGACTCGGTGTCATGCCGCTTCATTTCCCCAGACGGCAAAGCGACGATCGCCTTGCGCGATTTCAGCATGTCTGTGGCCAAGGGCGAATTCATCGCCGTCGTCGGCCCGACGGGTTGCGGAAAATCGACGACGCTAAGCATGATCACCGGTCTGCTGAAGCCGACGACGGGCACCGTGCGAGTGATGGGCAATCCCGTCTCGGGCATCGATCCGCGTATCGGCTTCGTGTTCCAGGCCGATGCGGTTTTCCCATGGCGTTCGGTGCTCGACAACGTCGCAGCCGGCCCGCTGTTTCGAGGCCGCTCGAAAGCCGTCGCCTATGAAGAAGCGAAAGATTGGCTGCGCCGCGTCGGCCTCGAAAAATTCGGCAGCCATTACCCGCATCAACTCTCGGGCGGCATGCGCAAGCGCGTGGCGCTCGCGCAGACGTTCATCAACAAGCCCGAAATCTTGCTGATGGACGAACCGTTTTCGGCGCTCGACATGCAAACGCGTACGCTGATGCAAGACGAGTTGCTGCAACTTTGGTCGGCGAACAAGGGATCGGTCGTGTTCGTTACCCACGATCTCGAAGAGGCCATCGCCCTGGCCGACCGCGTGTTCGTGCTGAGCGCGCGTCCCGCCACGCTGAAGAAGGTCTATGAGATCGACCTGCCGCGTCCCCGTATCACCTCCGAGATTCGCTACGAACCGCGTTTCATCGAACTGTCGCGCGACATTTGGCACGACTTGCGCGAAGAAGTACGGATTGCTTGACTCTGAACACCGGAAAGACTAAAGAATGGCTACCATGGCTACCACCTTCGAACCCCCCAAAGCGAGCATTGCCGAGGCGGCGTCGCTCGCCGAAGTCGAAAAAGCGGCACAGCGCCGCCTGCGCCAGCGCCGCGCGTTGATCATCGGTTTGCGCTTGCTCGTGCTCGTCGTATGGCTCGGGGGCTGGGAATTGTCGGGACGGATGAAATGGATCGATCCGTTTTTCTTCTCGATGCCCTCGTTGATCTTCGCTCAGATTGCCGACTGGTTCGTGAACGGCACCTCGCAAGGGCCGCTGCTCGTGCAGGTCTGGGTCACCCTCGAGGAAACGATGATCGGGTTCGCGATCGGCTCGGTGGCCGGCGTGATTTGCGGCGTCATTTTGGGGCGCAACAAGCTGCTGTCCGACGTGTTCAGCATTTATATCCAGATCGCCAATTCGATTCCGCGCGTGGTGCTCGGCTCCGTGTTCGTGATCGCACTCGGTCTCGGCATGGCATCGAAGGTGGCGCTCGCCGTCGTCATGGTCTTTTTCGTCGTGTTCGGCAACGCGTTCCAGGGCGTGCGCGAAGCCGATCGGTATATGATCGCCAATGCGCAGATTCTGGGCGCGTCTAAGCGGCAATTGACGACAGCCGTCGTGATCCCGTCGGCGCTGTCGTGGATCTTGGCCAGCTTGCACGTGAGCTTCGGCTTCGCGCTGGTCGGCGCGGTCGTCGGCGAATTCCTCGGCTCGAAGCAGGGCATCGGGCTCTTGATCTCGACGGCGCAAGGCGCCTTCAACTCGAGCGGCGTGTTCGCCGCCATGATCGTGCTCGCGGTGGTGGCGTTGACCACCGACTATCTGCTCACGACCTTGGAAAAACGCTTGTTGAAATGGAGGCCCGCCGCATTCTGAGCGTCGATGCGCACGATGCGGCCGGCTCGCGCCGTACCGATGCCCGGGGCATCGGTACGGCGCGAGCTTCATTACATCTACAGGGCGACGATCGATGATGCATAGTTTGCGCGCCCGCTTGCTTTGGTGGGTGTTATTGCCGCTGGCGGCATTCATGTTGGTGGCCGGCGTCATGGCCTTCGACGCCGCGCGCCAAACGGCGGATCTGCTACAGGACAACGCGCTGCTCGCGTCGGCGCGGACGATCGGCGAAGACGTCGAATGGAGCAACGGCGAGTTGCGCGCGGACATTCCGCCGGCCGCGTTGGAAATATTCGAGTCGCCTTACCACGACCATGTGTTCTACAAGGTGGTGGCGGGCGACGATCGGCTCTTGGGCGGCACGCCCGAGCTCGCGCTGCCGCAGCGTCGGGCGCCATATCCCATCTTCTACGACACCGCGCTCGATGGGCAAACGATCCGCGCGGTAGCCTACCGCCGGCAGCTATATAACGCGGGTGTCGCGCTGCCCGTCGTCGTCATCGTGGGCAAGACGCAGGCTTCGCGTGAAGGCATGCTCGCGCAGTTGTGGCATCCGCAATTGGTCCGGCAGGGGTTGATGCTCGTACTGGCGGTATTGCTCGTGCTGATCGGTCTGACGAGCGAGTTGCGGCCGCTCATGAAGTTGAAGGACGACGTGGCCGATCGCGATCCGATGCAGCTCGAACCCGTGCGGGTCGATCACTTGCCGACGGAGTTGCGGCCGATAGTCGATGCGATCAATCAGTGCATCGCGCGGCTCAAGCTGCATACGAATACGCAGCGCCAGTTCATTGCCGATGCGGCCCATCAACTGCGCACGCCGCTCACGCTGCTCGACACGCAGGTGCAGTGCGCGCGCCAGTGCGGGGACGATCCGCCTGCATTGGCCGACGCGCTCGGCGCCATTCATCGCACGAGCCGCAAGATGACCGAAATGACGAATCAACTGCTGCTGCTCGCACGGGCCGAATCGGCGCCTTTGCCGCAGCCGAGCGTGCCCGTCGATTTGGGACAAGTTGTGTCCTCGGTGCTGGAGGAGTTGATTTTGGCCGCGCAGCGGCGCGAGATCGATCTAGGCGCTGAACTGGGCGAAGACTTGCGCGTGGCGGGTAGCGAGCAACTGTTGACGGCGCTCGTCGCCAACCTCGTGGACAATGCGATCCGCTATACCCGCGAGGGCGGGTGCGTGACCGCCCGTTGCCGGCGCATCGGCGACGAGGTCGTGCTCGACGTGATCGACGACGGGCCCGGTATTCCCGCCGAAATTCGGGCTCATGTTTTCGAGCGCTTTTATCGCGGCAAGACGGATGTCGAAGGAACGGGCCTCGGCTTATCGATCGTGCAGCGCATTGCGCAATCGCACGGCGGAACGGTTGGGGTCGCGCCGGGCGAGGGACGCGTGGGGCTCGTGGCCACCGTGCACCTGCCGGCTTGGAAGGAATGAAGCAATGAAGCTGCTGCTCGTGGAAGACAACGCCGATCTGTCGCACTGGATCGTCAATTTGCTGCAAGGCGAGAATTTCGCCGTCGACTGCGTGCCTGACGGCGAGACGGCGGATGCCGTTTTGCGTACGGGCCGCTACGACGTCATCTTGCTCGATATGCGATTGCCGCGCATGAGCGGCAAGGACGTGCTCGCCCGGCTCCGCCGGCGCGGCGACAACGCACCGGTGTTGATGCTCACCGCGCACGGCTCGATCGAGGACAAGGTCGATTGCTTCAGCGCGGGCGCGGACGACTATGTCGTCAAGCCGTTCGATGCACGCGAGCTGATTGCGCGGATCAAGGCGCTGATCCGGCGCCAAGCGGGAGGCAAGTCGGTCTCCTTGGTATGCGGCGATCTGCACTACAACACGAACACGCGCGAGTTCAGCCACAACGAAACGCCGCTCGCGCTGCGCCGCCGCGAGCATGCCATCCTCGAAGCGCTGATGCTCAAGCAAGGCAAGACGGTATCGAAGACGGCGTTGATGGACAGCGTCTATAGCCTCGAGGACGAACCGAGCGCCGATGCCATCGACATCTACATTCATCGTCTGCGCAAACACCTAACGAACTCGACGGCGCAAATCATGACGCTGCGCGGGCTCGGCTACGTGTTGCGCGCGAAGGACGGCTCGTAGCTCGGCGTTAGTCATAAATACCTCATACATTGCGGTGTTTACGTGAAACTACTTAGTAATCCTAAGTAATTGCGAAAGGAGCGTGAAGGATACAGACCGATACGATTGTCTCCATTGCGACGTTGTTCAAGTGAAGCGCGCCAGTGCCGCGTGCTTCGCGCATACAAAACACAATTTCAACGCAGTGAGTGAGGAGATGATCTTGAAGAAAACCTATCGGACATTGGCGCTGACGGCCGGCGCTTTGGTGGCAACGGGCGCGCATGCGCAATCGAGCGTGCAGCTTTATGGCCTGATCGATTTGTCGGCGGTTGCCTATACGACGAACGCGAACGCAGCCGGCAATCACTTGATCTCGATGGGCCACCCGGGCGACGTCGGTGGCGAACCCTGGTTCAGCGGCAGCCGTTGGGGCTTGCGCGGTGCCGAAGACATCGGCGGCGGCAACAAGATCATCTTCACGTTGGAGAGCGAGTTCGTGCCGACGAGCGGCAATGCCGAAGACGGCAGCCAACTCTTCGATCGCGATTCGTGGGTGGGGCTCGTGAATCCCACGCTCGGCCAAGTGACGGTCGGCTTCCAGGATACGGTCGCCAAGGACTTCTCGGGCCTGTACGGCGATCCGTACGTGAGCTCGACGTTCTCCACCAAGGAAGGCGCTTACACGAATTCGAACAACTTCAAGCAGCTCGTCTTCTACGCGGCAGGGCCGACGGGCACGCGTTCGGAAAACAGCATCGCGTGGAAGAAGCTATTTAGCAACGGCATCTACGCGGCGGCCGACTATCAATTCAGCAACTCGACGCAGTTCGCCACGGGCTCAGGCTATCAAGCCGCGCTCGGCTACAACGGGCCGAACTTCTCCGTCGGCGGCTTCTACAACCACGTGAACAACGGCGGATTCGTCGATCAGACGATGTCGCTCGGGGGCGACTTCCGCTTCGGCATCGGCCGTATCAACGCGGGCTATTTCCATTACACGGGCAAGCAAGGCTCGCTGCCGGATCGCGAAGACAACGCGTGGACGGTGTCGATGAAGATCGCGCCGCATGGCCCGCTCGACTATGAAGTCGGCTATCAGCAAATGCACGTGAAGAACGCTGCCTACAACACCGACGGCAACATTCCGAATGCGAACTCGGGATTGTTCGATCCGGCGGCGACGATCGTGCACAACGGATACAAGGAAACGCTCTACGCCTCGACGTTCTACCACTTGTCCAAACGCACCGAGCTGTACCTGGCCGCCGACTATATGAAGCTGCACGGCGGCTATACGGTCGGCACGACGTTCGGCCACAGCAACCAGCTCGAAGTGGCGACGGGTATCCGTACGCGCTTCTGATTTTCCTGACCTCCTCCAAGACGTTGCCGCCTGCGCGCGGCAATTCGAAGGCGGCGGCGAGTCCATTCGCTGCCGCCTTTTTTTCGGGAAGACGGCAATGGTAAGGATTACGAACGTTCGAGGTGCGTTGACCGCCACGCTCGTCGGCTATACGGGGGCGCTGGTATTCGTGATTGCGGCGTCGGTGGCCGGGCTGAAATCCGCCAACGTCGCCCTCGAAAGAATGTATAGCGGTGAAACCGCCGCGCTGACGGCATTGGCCGATAGTCGCGAAAACCTCATGCAGGCGCGCGTCGATCTCGGCGGTTACGAAACGCTCGTCGCGCAAGGCAAGCCGACGGGCCCGACGCTCGAGCGCGTGCATGCGGCGCTGCGCGCGAGCGATCGCGCACTGGCGATCTACGATGCCTTGCCGGTGGCGGACGACACGGAGGCCTCGCTCGCCGGCGCGCTACGGGCGGCGCGCACCGTGCTGATCAAGGAAGTGATCTTCCCGGAAGTGGCGGCCCTCGATCAGGACGACTTTTCGTCGTTTCGAACGATCGAGCGGCAGGCACCGGAGACACGCTTCACCGACTATCAGCGCGCCGCGCTGGGTCTCATGAATTTTCAAGTGCAGGCTCAGAAGCAGCATTTCGAGGCGGCCCGCGAGCGCTTTCACGCCTTGCTGTGGCTTTTTGCCGTGGTCGGCTGCGGCTCGTTGGCCTGCGCGATGCTCGCGCGCGGCGTGTTGCACGGCGCTATCGTCAAACCGATCGGCGCGGCCGTCGATCACTTCGAGCGCATTGCCTCGGGCGATCTGACCTCGACGATCGATACAGCCCAGGGCGGCGAGATGGGCAGGTTGATGACGGGGCTCGCGCGCATGCAATCGAGCTTGAGCGCCGCCGTGACGCGCGTGCGCGAGGGGACGGCCGAAATACGGCACGGCGTGCACGATATGGCGAGCGGTAACGCCGATTTGTCGGAGCGCACCGAGCGTCAAGCGGCTGCGCTGGAGCAGGCGGCCGCGAGCCTCCAGACACTCGCCGGCACCGTTGAGCAAAACGCTCGCCAAGCGGACGACGCGCGCGCGTTGGCCGAAACGGCTTCGGGCACGGCGCGCGGCGGTGGCGACGTCGTCGCCGAAATCGTGACGGCGATCGCGGATATGTCGGCCGATTCGACGCACATTGTCGACATCATCGGCGCCATCGAGGGCATTGCGTTTCAAACCAACATTCTTGCCCTCAATGCCGCCGTGGAGGCCGCGCGTGCAGGCGAGCAGGGGCGGGGATTTGCCGTCGTTGCCGGCGAGGTGCGCGCGCTGGCGCAGCGTGCCGCCACCGCGGCTAAGGAGATTCGCGCGCTCATGACGGCGTCCGTATCCAAGGTGCAAGGCGCGACGCAGTTGGCCGAGCGCGCCCGGCATACGATGGCCAATGTCGTCGATGCCGCGCGCGAAGTGACGCGGATCGTCGGCGAGATCAGCGCGGCTTCGGCGCGCCAATCGACAGGCATCGTCGAAATCAGCCGCACCGTTTCGCATATGGACAGCGCGACACAGCAAAACGCGGCGCTCGTCGAGCAGGCAGCCGGCGCGGCCGCCTCGCTCGAGGCGCAGGCCCGCTTGCTCGACGAGACGGTAGCCGCTTTCCGATTGCGGGCGAACGAGGAACTCGCTGTCGCTCGTTCGCCAGTGCCGGATGCACGGCCGCGCGTACCTTCGCTCAACCACGCATGACGACACTCGATCATCTGCCGAACAAAAATCGAATCGATACGCACCGCATCGTCGGCGTTACGCACGGCGGAAAGGTATTTCGACCGGGCGACTGGGCCGAGCGCCTCGCCGGCGTCATCGTCCTGTTCGTCAAGGAGCGGCGGCCGGGCAGCGCCGTCGCATCGACTTGGCTTGCCGTCCCGCTCGTCGAAGCGGGGGTGAGATGCCTAAGCGTATCGGGGGAATTGGCCGAAATCTGTCCCGAGGCGTTCGAGTTCGTCATGCGATTCGCGAGCGATAACGAATTACCGGTTCGGTCCGGCGACTAAGCGCGGCTTACGTCGATTTTTTTGGCTTCATTTTCTGCAAACGAACGATCACTCCCTTGCGAAGTGGGCGCGCTGCGCGGCAAACTGGCGTCTGCTCAAGTGCGGTATCCCAATCACGCAATAGCAAGAGAGGCATCGATGCAATTGATCGGCATGATGGATTCCCCGTTCGTACGTCGCGTCGCGGTATCGATGGCTGTGCTCGGCATCCCGTTCGAGCATCGGCCTGTCTCGGTCTTCAGGCACTTCGACGAATTCCGCGAGATCAATCCCGTCGTGAAAGCGCCTACTTTCATCGACGACGACGGCACGCAACTGATCGATTCGACGCTGATCCTCGACTACCTCGAGCAGCGCGCGGCGCCGCCAGCGCGCTTGATGCCGCAAGAGCCGGCGGCGCGCCGCAATGCGCTGCATCTAATCGGTTTCGCGCTCGCGGCTTGCGAGAAAACCGTGCAAATCGCCTACGAGCAGAGCGTGCGGCCGCAGGACAAGCGGCACGCGCCGTGGCTCGAACGCGGCGTGGCCGATGCCGTCCGCGCGGGTACTTGGCTGTGCGGCGATCGTCTCATGCAACCCGACATCACGGCGGCTGTCGCGTGGCGATTCACGCAGCACATCTCGCCGGGCGAGTTCGGATCGAGCCGTTATCCGGCGCTCGCGGCACTCTCCGAGCGCGCGGAGGCGTTGCCTGCATTTGTCGGTGCGCCCCTCGAGTGATGACTACGCCGATTGTTCGTTTCTCGCGACTTCTGACTTTCGATTTATTGCATTTATCGGCGTTGCGTGCGTCCTTACAATGGCACTCATATTGCATGACGGGGCATAGGCTGCTCCGCTCGCAGGAGAGTCGCCATGAAAAAGCTTATCGAACAACGGCTGTACAACCCGACCATCGTCTTGCCGATGGTGGAGCTCATGGAATTGATGGTGTCGCTCGATTTCAATCTCGGGCAGGTCGGCGCGGTCATGGCGACGCGCGGTGCGCGTGCGGCGCTGCATCGTTCGCGCGGGCTGCTCGGCCATCGTCAAGGCTGCGCATCGGCCAGCATCTGATCCCAAGGGGGCGCGCGAGCCGCGCTTCATCGCTCATCGGCTATGCCTGAGTCGTCCGTCGCCGTTTGCATCGGCTTGATTTCCGATACGCACGATCTCGTGCGCCCGCAGGCGCTGACGTGGCTCGCCGGCGTCGATGCGATCGTCCACGCGGGCGATATCTGCTCGCCCAGCGTGCTCGATGCGTTGGCCCAAATCGCGCCGGTCACGGCCGTGCGCGGCAACAACGACCGGGGTGCATGGGCCGAGACGTTGCAGAGCGCAACGACATTGACGTTCGCCGGCATTTCGATCTACGTGGTGCACGACATTGCCGATTTACGCATCGACCCGCGCACGCACGGGGTGGACGTGGTCGTGACGGGCCATTCGCATAAGCCGTCGGTGCTAACGCGCGACGGCGTGCTTTTCGTCAACCCCGGCAGCGCCGGGCCGCGCCGCTTTACCCTGCCGGTATCGGTCGGCCGGCTTTTCATCGAGCCAGACGGCGTTCGCGTCGAGCTCCATACGCTCGATTTGCAAGCGGACGGCCATCCGGCAGCCGCTCGACGGCGTGGCGGGAAGCAAGGGGGAAAGCACTAACCGGAGGGAAGCCGGCTCGCGCGATCGTGCGAGCCGGTTGCCGAGAAGGCGGGAGGAAGCGGGAGGAAGCGGGTAGACGCGAAAAGGCCTGTCGATCAGCCTTGCGTGGGCGGCACGTAGCCAGCCGCTTGGTCGGCGCCTTCGCCGAAGAAGAACTTCTCGGTTTGCTTCATCAGGTACTGGCGAGCGCGCGGATCGGCCATGTTCAAGCGGTTTTCGTTGATCAGCATCGTTTGCTGCTTGAGCCAGGTTTGCCAGGCTTCCTTCGAAACGCCTTCATAAATGCGCTTGCCAAGTTCGCCGGGCAGCGGCGGAAAATCGAGTCCTTCGGCTTCCTTGCCGAGTTTGACGCACTGAACCATGCGGGCCATCGTGAATTTCTCCTGTAGTCGATAGGGTAAGCGGCGCGGCGGATACGCTCAGAGATGCTTCATCAGCACGAGCGATTTGCGCTGCCAGTTATAGAGGCGGCGGCGGTCTTCGGGTAGATCGTCGACGGTAGCCTTGACGAAGCCGCGCTTGAGGAACCAGTGTTCGGTGCGGGTCGTCAGCACGAAAATCCGCGTGAGTCCGCGCGCACGCGCGCGCTGCTCGATCCGTTTGAGCAGCCGCTCGCCGTCGCCTGCGCCTTGTGCGTCGGGGGCAACCGTGAGGCACGCCATTTCGCCGATGCGCTCTTGCGGGTAAGCGTAGAGCGCCGCGCAGCCGAACAGAACGCCATCGTGCTCGATGACGGAGAAGTGATCGATATCGCGCTCGATCTGGTGACGGCCGCGCTTGACGAGCGTGCCGTCGGATTCGAGCGGCTCGATCAGCGTGAGAATGCCGCCGACGTCGTCGGGCGTGGCCTCGCGCAAGCTCTCGAGGTTCTCGTACGAGATCATCGTGCCGACGCCGTCGTGCAGGAACAATTCGAGCAGCAAGCTGCCGTCGAGCGAGTAGGGGATGATGTGCGCACGCGGCACGCCGCCGCGGCAGGCGCGCACGGCATGCTTCAAATAGAACGCCGGATCGCCCTTGAGCTCGCCGCTGTCGAGCAGCCGGTAGGCATCATCCAACGACAGTTCTTGCGTGAGCTCGCCGGCATCGCTCATGAGGCCCGGCGTTTCGGTCAGGAAGATGATCTTGTCGGCGCGCAGCGCGATCGCCGCCGCCGAGGCCACGTCTTCCATCGATAGATTGAACGCCTCGCCCGTGGGCGAAAAGCCGAGCGGCGAGAGCAGCACGAGCTTGCGGCTCGCGAGCGAGTGCTTGATCGATTCGGCGTCGACCTTACGGACGATGCCCGTGTGCTGGAAATCCACGCCGTCGAGGATGCCGACCGGCCGCGCGGTGACGAAGTTGCCTGAAACGACGCTGATGTGCGCGTGCGCCATCGGCGTGTTCGGCAGACCTTGGCTGATCGCCGCTTCGATATCGAGCCGCACTTCGCCGGCCGCTTCCTTGGCCGATTCGAGCGCGCGTGCATCGGTAATGCGCATGCCGTGCGAGAACTCCGATTGCACGCCATGCAAATTCATCTGTTCTTCGACCTGCGGGCGCGATCCGTGCACGAGCACGATCTGGATCCCCATGGCTTGCAACAGCGCGATGTCGGAGACAAGCGCGCTCAGCAGCCCCTCGTGGACCACTTCGCCCCCGAACCCGACGACGAACGTCTTGTTTCGGAACGCGTGGATATAAGGCGCGACCGATCGCATCCAGTCGACGAACTGGGCGTGCGAGACGGCGTCGGATTCGGGCGCCGCGGAACGGGCCGGGGCGCTTTCTGTCGTGGGGGCGAGGTCGGTTCGAGAATTCATCCCGGGATTATAATGCGCCCCCATGTCGAACGTATCCAAAAGTCCGGCCGCCAGTGAGGTCCGAGGGCCGCGCGCGGCGCGCAGCGAAAATGCGCGTCCCGCCGCCGCTCCGCGCAAGGCCGACGGTGACCGCCGTCCCGCTGTCCAGCCCAATCCCGTCCCACCGATCGAATTTCCGCCCGCGCTGCCCGTTTCGGGCCGGCGCGAGGAGATCGCACGCGCGATTCGCGACAACCAGGTCGTGATCGTGTCGGGCGAGACGGGCTCGGGCAAGACCACTCAGCTCCCGAAAATCTGCCTGTCGCTCGGCCGCGGCCTAGGCGCCGGCGGCACGGGCCTCATCGGCCATACGCAGCCGCGCCGGATCGCCGCGTCCGCGACGGGGCGGCGGATCGCCGAGGAACTGGGTACGCCGTTCGGCGAGGTCGTCGGCTATAAGGTGCGGTTCACGGACAATCTCGCTCCCGGCGCGTCGGTGAAGCTCATGACGGACGGGATTTTGCTGGCGGAGACGCAAACCGACCCGCTGCTGCGCGCCTATGACACGCTCATCATCGACGAGGCGCACGAGCGCAGCCTGAACATCGATTTTCTGCTCGGCTATTTGAAGCAGATCTTGCCCAAGCGGCCCGATCTGAAACTCATCGTCACCTCGGCGACGATCGACGCTGAGCGTTTCGCACGCCATTTCGGCACCGAAACGCGGCCGGCCCCGGTGATCGAGGTCAGTGGACGGCTCTATCCCGTCGAGATTCGGTATCGGCCCGTCGAGGAGCTCAGCGCGGCCATCAAATCCGCGCAGGGGACGACGGGACGCGAGCGCGCCGATCGTCCCGATCGGCCGAAAAGCGCCCGCGACGCGGATCGCGATCTCATGGACGCGATCGTCGACGCCGTCGACGAGCTGTGCCGGGAGGGGCCGGGCGATGTGCTCGTGTTCCTGCCGGGCGAGCGCGAGATCCGGGAGGCGGCCGAAGCGCTGCGCAAGCACCACCCGCCGCACACGGAGATCTTGCCGCTGTTCGCGCGCCTTTCGGCCGAAGAGCAGGCACGCGTGTTCAAGGCCTCGAACGCCCGGCGGCTCGTGCTGGCGACCAACGTCGCCGAGACTTCGCTGACGGTGCCCGGGATTCGCTACGTCGTCGATACGGGGCTCGCGCGCGTGAAGCGATACTCGTACCGCAATAAGGTCGAGCAGTTGCAAGTCGAGCCGATCTCGCAGGCCGCGGCGAATCAGCGGGCGGGGCGTTGCGGCCGGGTGGCCGACGGCGTCTGCATTCGCTTGTTCGACGAAACCGATTTTCAGGTTCGGTCGCGTTTTACCGATCCCGAGATCCTGCGTTCGTCGCTCGCGGCGGTCATTCTGCGGATGAAGTCGCTCCATCTGACGGAAATCGAATCGTTTCCGTTCATCGAGCCGCCGCCGGGCCGCGCGATCGCCGACGGCTATCAGCTCCTGGCCGAGCTCGGCGCCGTCGATGAGGACAATACGCTGACGCCGCTCGGTCGAGAGTTGGCCCGCTTGCCGCTCGATCCGCGCGTGGGCCGCATGATTTTGGCCGCACGCGATCAGCAAGCGCTGACCGAAGTGCTGGTCATTGCGAGTGCGTTATCGGTGCAAGATCCGCGCGAGCGGCCGGCCGACGCGCAGGAACAAGCCGACGAGGCGCACCGGCGTTTTGCCGACGAGCGCTCCGAGTTCCTACAATGGCTGCGCATCTGGAAGTGGTTCGGCGAAGCCGTGGCTCACAAGAAGTCGAACCGGCAGCTCGTCGACGCTTGCCGCGCACAATTTCTGTCGCATTTGCGGCTGCGCGAGTGGCGCGACGTCCATTCGCAACTGCTGACCGTTGTGCGCGAGCACGGCTGGCGCTTGAACGAGAGCGAGGCGACGTTCGAGCAGTTGCATTTGGCGCTGTTGACGGGATTGCTCGGCAACGTGGGTCTAAAGGCCGACGACGAGCCGCATTATCTCGGTGCGCGCGGCATCAAATTTTTCCTTTGGCCCGGCTCTACGCTCGTGAAAAAGGCGGGACGCTGGGTCATGGCCGGGGAGCTCGTCGAAACGAGCCGCCTGTACGCACGCAGTCTCGCGAAAATCGAACCGGAATGGATCGAAAAGGTCGCGGGCCATTTGCTGAAGAAGCAACTGTCGGAGCCGCACTGGGAGAAACGGGCCGCGCAGGTGACGGCGTTCGAGCGAGCCACACTGTACGGATTGCCCGTCTATCATCGCCGCCGCGTGGCGTTCGGCAAGCAGGACCCGGCGCGCGCGAGGGAACTGTTCATCCGCGGTGCGCTTGTGGAAGGGGAGTTCGAGACCAAGCTCGCCTTTTTTGCGCACAACCGAAAACTGCTGGTCGACATCGAACAGCTCGAGCATAAGTCGCGCAGGCAAGACGTGCTCGTCGACGACGAGTTGATTCACGCTTTTTACGACCAGGCGATCCCCGAGGGGATTCATACCGGCACGGCGTTCGAGCGCTGGTATCGCGACGAAGTCAAAAAGAGCGGACAGCCCGAAGACAAGCTGCGCTTGCTCTATTTGTCGCGCGACGACCTCATGCGCCACGAGGCGGCCGGCGTTACGACCGATCTGTTCCCGAAGCGCATGGCGATGGCCGGCAGCGAGATGGGGCTCGGGTACCACTTCGAGCCCGGCTCGCCGCGCGACGGCGTCACGCTGACGGTGCCGCTTTATGCGCTCAACCAGGTCGATCCGCGCCGCGCGGAATGGCTCGTGCCGGGCATGCTCAAGGAAAAAGTGCAGCTTCTGCTCAAGTCGTTGCCGCAGAAGCTGCGCCGCCACTGCGTGCCGCTGCCGGACTATGCGGCCGGGTTCGCTGCGCGCCACGAGTCGCGCGTCGGCGTGGGCGGGCTCGTCGAGACCCTGATCGCCGACGTGCGCGAGCAAACGCAAGTCGCGCTCAAGTCGACCGACTTCAAGCTCGAAACGCTGCCGGCGCACTTGTTCATGAACTTCAAGATCGTCGACGAGCATGGCCGTCAGCTCGCGATGGGCCGCAACCTCGCGCAGTTGCGCTCCGAACTCGGTGCAGATGCTCAGCGGCATTTTCAGAAGCTGGCGGCCGGGGTCACGCTCACCGGCGCGGGCGAGGCGCGGCCGCAAAAGGGCAGTGGCGGCGCGCCCGGTCCCGCGCGCGCCTCGACCGCGAGCCGCCCCGATACGGGCGGCGAGGCGAATGCCGCACCGGGCACGCCCGCCGCGACGGCGCTGTATGACAATCTGACGACTTGGAACTTCGGCAAATTGCCCGAGTTGCTCGAGATCCGGCGGGGCGGGCAGACGTTGTTCGGCTATCCCGCGCTCGTCGATCGCACGACGCACTGCGACGTGGAAGTGTTCGATTCGCCCGAGCAAGCCGCGCTTATCCACCGGGCCGGGCTGCGGCGCTTGTTTGCGTTGCAACTGCGCGAGCCGATCAAGTATTTGGAGAAGAACCTGCCCGGCTTGCGCGAGATGGCGATGCAGTTTATGCCGCTCGGCACGCAGGAGGCGCTGCGGGACCAGTTGATCGAGATGGCGCTGGAGCGCGCGTGCCTCCAAGAGCCGCTACCCACCGACGATGCGAGCTTCCACGCGCGTCGAGATGAGGGCAAGGGGCGGCTTTCGCTGCTCGCGCAGGAAATCGCCCGGTTGGTGGGACAGGTCCTCGCCGAGTACGCCGCCGTCACGAAAAAGCTCGCACAGGCGAAGCCGTTCGCACAGGCTTACGCGGACATGCAGCAGCAACTCCAGGCGTTGATCGGCAAGCGTTTCATCGTCGATACGCCTTACCCGCAGCTCGCGCATTTCCCGCGCTATTTGAAAGCGATCGGGCAGCGTATCGACAAGCTCAAAGCCGATCCCGCGCGAGATACGCGCTCGTTCGCCGAGATGCAGCCGCTCTTGGTTCAATATCAGCGCGCGCAGTCGGCGCGCGGCGGCGTGCCCGATGCGCGGCTCACGGAATTCCGGTGGCTGCTGGAAGAATTGCGCGTTTCGCTGTTCGCTCAGGAACTGCGTACGCCAATGCCTGTCTCCGTCAAGCGCCTACACAAAGTGTGGGAGTCGATGCAGCGATGAGCGGGGCGGCGCGATGCCGCCCCACATCTTGCGATGCGCCCCGGTTCATCGGCCGATGTTTTTTGGACCTTGGTCAACCGTGCCGTCTCGCAAACGTTTTATGATGGCAGCGGTTTTTTCGAACGAGTTCTCATGCTTACCTCATTCTTTTCTCGCGCAGGGCGCGCCACTCGCGTGGCCGGCGCGTTCGCGGCGGCCTGCTTTGCGGCGGCGGCGATGTCCCCCGCGGCTCACGCAAGCGACGTCGTCGTCCTCAATTCGGGCGAGGCGACCCTTTCTCTGATCGACCAAGCGACCCAGCAAATGGTCCCCGGCAAGATTCCGACGGGCAAGGAGCCGCATCATTTGATGCTGGCGCCCGGCGGGCACTCGCTGATCGTGGCCGATTCGGTGTCGAACGATCTCATGTTCGTCGACCCGAAGACGGGTAAGGTGCAAAAACGCCTGGAAAACATCGAAGATCCGTATCAGCTCGGCTTTTCGCCGGACGGAAAGTGGTTCGTGACGACGGGGTTGCGTCTCGATCGTCTCGATATTTACTCGTACGATTCGAAGACGGAAACGCCGACGCTCGTCAAGCGGCTGCCGCTCGCGACGATGCCGAGCCACATGGCGTTCACGAAGGACAGCAAGACGGTGTTCGTCACGCTCCAGGTCTCGGGGCAGGTGGCGGCCGTCGATCTGGCGACGCAAACCGTCAAGTGGAAGATGAACGTCGGCGATACGCCGGCGGGCCTGTGGCTGACGCCGGGCGACAACTACTTGCTCGTCGGCATGACCGGCGAGGACGACGTCGCGGTCGTCGATTGGCGCAAGCAAAGCGTCGTCAAACGGATCCAGACCGGCAAGGGCGCGCATAACTTCCGCTCGCTCGACGACGGCGTGCACGTCGCCGTGTCCAATCGCGTGGCCAGCACGATCAGCATCATCGACGAAAACACGCTGACTAACGTCGGCGACATTACGGGTCTGATGCCGGGACCGGACGATATGGAACTGACGGCCGACAAGCGTTATATGTGGGTGACGTTCCGCTTCGCCAAGCATGTCGGCATCATCGACATGGCTTCGCGCAAGTTGATCAAGACGATCGCGGTCGGCCGCTCGCCGCACGGCATTTTCTTCTACGACCGCGCGCCGGTGACGGCACCGAACGGCGCTTAAGCGGGCGCCGCGCCATGCTGCATTGGATCGTTTTGTCGCTCGATGGGCTCGTCTCGTCGCTGCAAACGTGGCTCTTCATGGACGTCATCCAGCCGCTGCTGTTCAAGTTCGGCTGGATGGATTACGACGAGGACACCTACGACGCGCTGTATCCCGTTATCGTCGGGTTCTTGACCATCGTTTCGATGTACGTGCTGCTCCGCCCGCTCGAGGCGTTGCGGCCCGTGGAACGCTGGAACGACAGGAAAGCGGTGCGGGTAGACGTGTTCTATACCTGGATCGCAAAGCTCGGGCTGTTCAACCTGTTCTTTTTCGTCGCTTTCCAGCCGATTTTCGATAGGAGCCAGGTCTGGCTGCGCTATCACGGCATCGCGAACATCAATCTCGATACGCTTTGGCCCGGCGTGACGTCGCAGCCGCTCGTCGCATTCGCGATTTATCTCGTCGTGCTCGACTTCGCCGGCTATTGGTATCACCGCTGGCAGCATCGATTCGGCGTCTGGTGGGAGTTGCACGCCGTTCATCACAGCCAGCGTCAGATGTCGCTATGGTGCGACGATCGCAATCACCTGCTCGACGATGTGGTCCAGGCGGGTTTTTTCGCCGCGATCGCGCTGGCGATCGGCATCGCCCCGACGCAATTCGTCGTTCTCACAGCGGTCACGAACTTCGCGCAGAGCGTGCAGCATGCCAACGCTCGGCTGCCGTTCGGCCCCCTGCTCGAGCGATTGATCGTCAGCCCCACGTTCCACCGCCGGCACCATGCGGTCGGTTACGGCCATGAGGGAACGGCGTACGGGTGCAACTTCGGCGTGCTCTTCCCTTGGTGGGATATGCTGTTTCGGACGGCATCGTGGAGTCGGGCACTCGAGCCCACCGGCATCCGTCAGCAACTTGAGGGTGAATCGTATGGAGAAGGGTTCGTCGCGCAACACTGGCTCGCGCTCGTGCGTATCGCGCGCCGGGTGCGCCCGCGTCGCGGCGGCGGGGGAGCGGCCGCGGTCTGACGAGGCGCGCGCATGAGCGGTTTTTTGCGGTCTCTCGGAAAAGCGACGGCAAGCGTGCTGCACCCGCGCATGCTTTGGCTCACCTTCATGCCGTTCGTGGTGGCGGCCGTGGGGTGGGGCGCATTCTTCTGGTTCATGTGGCAGCCGCTCGTGGGCGCCGCGCGCGCGTGGCTGGCCGACTCTTGGTTCGGCTCGGCGCTCGATCATGCCTTCGACTGGGTCGGATTGAGTTCGCTGCACGCCGCGCTCGCGCCGTTTCTCGTCGTTGCGCTATCTATTCCGCTGATCGTCACGACGGTGTTGCTTCTGATCGCGACGATTTCGATGCCGCTCGTGGTGCGACATCTGTCCTTGCGCCGCTTCGCCGATCTCGAGCAGCGCCGGGGCGGTTCATGGTACGGCTCGCTTGCGCACTCGCTCGTGACGGCCGTCGTCTGCATCGTCCTGTTCTTGGTGACGCTGCCGCTGTGGCTGTTTCCGCCGCTGTTCGCGGTGATTCCACCGCTGCTTTGGGGCTGGCTGACCTACCGCGTGATGACTTACGATGCGCTGGCCTTGCACGCGAGCCGCGACGAACGCCGCGCGCTGATTCGACGCCACCGCGGGCCGCTGTTCGCGATCGGCATCGCGACCGGCTTGATGGGCACCGTGCCGACGCTGATCTGGGCGTGGTCCGTTTGGCTCGTCGTGCTGTTCCCGGTGATCACCGCCGCCACGATTTGGATCTATGCGTTTATCCTCGTGTTTTCGGCGCTGTGGTTCGGCCACTACTGTCTCGACGCGTTGCAGCGTCTGCGTGCCGACGAGGCGCTTCCATCCATGTGAGGGCGGTCTATGGCATTCGGTGTGATCATTATCGGGGATGAAATTCTTTCGGGCCGGCGCGTCGACAAGCACCTGCCGAAAGTCATCGAGTTGCTGAGCGCGCGAGGTCTGGCACTGGCTTGGGCCGAGTACGTCGGCGACGATCCCGAGCGCATCAAGGCCACGCTTGCGCGCACGTTCGCATCCGGCGACATCGTTTTTTCGACGGGAGGCATCGGCGCCACGCCCGATGATCACACGCGGCAATGCGCGGCCGACGCGCTCGGCGTGTCGCTGGAGCTGCATCCCGAAGCGGCCGAGCTCATTCGGACGCGCATTCGCGAGATGCACGCGGCGTCCAATGCCGCAGCCGCGTCGCAGCCGATCGACTTCGATGCGCCCGAGAATCTTCACCGCCTGAACATGGGCGTGTTTCCGCGCGGCGCGACGATCATCCCGAACGGCTACAACAAGATTCCCGGCTTTTCGATGGGCGACCATCACTTCGTGCCGGGGTTTCCCGTGATGGCTTGGCCGATGATCGAATGGGTGCTCGATACGAAGTACGCGCATCTGCATCATGCCGTGGCGCACGCCGAGCGCTCGCTGTACGTCTTCGAGCTCATGGAGTCGACGCTCACGCCGTTGATGGAAAAAATCGAAGCCGATTTCCCGGGTGTGCGCGTATTTAGTTTGCCGAGCGTCGGCGATGCCGAACGCGGCGGCGTATTCGTACGCCGGCATATCGATTTGGGCGTCAAAGGCGAGCCCGAGGCGGTGGCTGCGGCGTTCGTCAAACTTCGAGAAGGCGTACATCTGCTCGGCGGCGATATCGTCGAGCCCGAAGCGAGCTGATCGCGCCCGGGCTGCACACAAGCCCCTACTGTCCCGCACTGTCTGGCCGGCGAAGCGCCGGCCGTTTTCCCCGCACCTCCTTCCGCCAGGCTAGGCCGATCGGCCACCTTCGTGCGTAACCGGTCCGAGACCGGTGCACGCTCACGCCTTTTGCCGCCAGCGGCTTTACGCTGCCGGCGGCGTTCGATTGATTCCTTAACGCTTGGACTATCGCGCACGGTCGGACTGCGTGGCGCGCCATCGACGAGCAACTGGCTGATGAATTGGGAAAATCGGGAAAAGTGGGAAAAACGGGAAAATCTATGTACAATATCTACGTTGTCGTGCCTCTACCGTACAGGGACCTTATGTCGATCCGAATGCATGAGATCAGGCTGTCGAGCGCCGAGCTCAAGCGTCTGACCGAGCTGTCGATCGCGGGGGTGCGTCAACTTGTCGGTCGCCTGTCCCGCACCGCTCCAACGTCCGATCGGCTCAACACCGGCAGTGCGGACCGCAGTGTCGTTCTCGAGCGTTTTCGCCGTCAGCAGCTAGCGGCCGAGCAGCTCAAGCGCAACCGAATCGGTCGTCTGTTGCAGCGTTTCTACTCTCGCTCGTCCGACGATTCGCTGATCAGGCGCTGCGGTGGAATTCTGAGCTTCGAGCTTGGCCTGGACGGCTACGAAGCAGGATGGGGAGTCTCAGTCGCTAAGTACTTTCAGTCGCTCGTCTTGCGCTGGGATGCGAATCGTCGTGCAGCGCTTTTGAAGGCGGGGCGAGGGCGTGCCTGCGTGCGTACCCGTACGCGCAGCCTTGCTTCTCGGTCGCGGTTGATTGCGCCGGTCGGCGCGCCGCCCCTGTTCGTTCACTGAAGGAGTCGTAATGGAACCTGCAACGAAGGAAAGTGGTTTGGTTACAAAGGCGAACTTGCGAGCTGTCGTCAACGGCCAGTATCCGAGCGATCCGCATCAACTGATCACCCGGTTGGCGGATGACTTGCTCAAGGACGTTTTCGACGAATTGCGTAAGCAACCCGCGACCGCAAATAGCCGCCTAAGGGTCAGTGAGCCGCTCAAGCATGCGCTTGAAACCCGGCTAGCCGACCTACTGATACCCGAGGGCGCGGTGTCGAGGCCCGCCGCATTCCTATCGTTGCCGATTACGAAGCTGAGCCCTGAAGAGGTGATGGCACGAACGGGTATGTCGAAAACCACGCTCTACCGAGGCGATCACGTCAAGTTTTATAGCGCGATTCCGGTGGGTATGAAAAATGGGCGTGCTTATCCGGCTTGGCAGTTTGTCGGGAATATCCCGTCGCTGCTGCCCGAGGTGCTAGCGATCCTCGGCAGGAAATCGAGGATACAGGTCAACACCTTCTTCGTGACGGAGCTCGATGCGCTTAATGAGTTGTCGCCCGCCGAAGTGCTGGCCGGGCTCGCATTCGAGGATCGAGGGGCGCTTGCGCCCGAGCAAGCTCGAATCTTGGCGCGGCCCGAAAGCGCGCGGTTCGACAAGGTTATGGCGCTTGCTGCGATGGAGGTTGCTGACCCGGACTAGGTAAGCGGGTATGTCCATCAGCAATCAAGTTGAAAGAAATGTGCCGAAGGAATTTGAAGAATCGATACCTTCCGTCGAACAGATAGTCCGGGCGCTAGGGCGACGTACTTATCAATATAAGCTCGATACCGAATTCGTCCGTGCGTCGCACAGTGCGAAGTACGTCAGAACGGCATCCCCTTTCCAGGCGCACCGATTCGGGCCGCCCATCGAGTTCGGCCGCCCGGATGGGGCGCTCGAGTTCACCTGGCTATATATGGCGACTAGCGACTTGGTCGCCGTATGGGAAAGCAAACTGGTCGTGAACAATCGCGGCGCGGGAAACGGCTACCACGTGACTCGTACAGCGGCGCAATCGGGCGTGCTGGCGCGCATACGATTCAATCGCGTCCTGTCGCTATGGAGCTTGGGCGAAGACAACAGCAGCCGCCTCGGCATTCACGACATGATTTCCTCCGTCGCTCATGATTCTTGCCAGTGGCTCGGCTACCGCATCCGTCAAGCGATGCTGTCGATAGAGGAAAGCAGCCGGCCCGACGGATTCGTGTATCCGTCCCGTCGGATCAAGGGGCTCCCTGCGCTCGCTATTGCCGATTGGGCCGTGGTCGAGCTCTTTGAGCATGCCGAGGTTGCGATCGAGGCTTTCGCCCAGTCGGATACATACGCCTATTTGCAAGCGGATCCGATGTTGACGAGCCCTCCCGAGCTTGACGCCCCGCGCTTGGTTACTCGCTAGCAAAGCGCTGACAAAGCGGGTTTGCCGGATGGCGGCAAACCCGCTTTGTCATGCACGGCCATTGCCGTGCTCGCCGATGCGTTTCAAGCCCCGATCCACGGTAACCCGCGGAAGCACCATCCGGTGACGGTCTTGCGGTGTCCGTTGCCGTCCTTATCGCCCTCGAACCCTTCCAATAGATCGTAGGCGCTACCGAAACCCGCTTGCGCGGCTGCCACGGCCGCGAGTTTCGAGCGGGCCGCGCTGCGGCAAAGAAAGAGGACGGGCGTGTCGGCCGAAGGCACCGCCTGCTTCAATTGCTCAATGAATTCGGCATTGGGTACGCCGCCCGGATAGCGGCTCCATTCGATATGGAGGTACTGTCCGTCCCCAACGAGCGGACGACCGACCCAATCGAGTTCCGCGCGCGTGCGCACATCGACGAGACGCGCGCGAGGATCGAGCTGCAACCATTCGAAGGCTTCGTTCGGCGACACGGCGCCCGCATACGGCAATTGGTGTTCGGTGCGGCGCGCGCCGGCTTGCGTGAGGATTTGGTCCAGTGAACTCATGACCCGACGTCTCCAAAATTCGTAAACGACCATTCTAGCCCCGCCATGCACGCGCAAGCCGTCGATAGGCGCACTTCGATGTGCGCTGGCGTGCGCCAAAAAAGTGCGCTTTCTCGTCATATGCACCACAATGGGAGTGTCGGTCCGCCCGCTACGCCGATTTGGCACTCAAATGGTGCGTATTGCGCTTGCGCCGTCGCTCGCACAGTTCAATGCGGTGCGTCGCCGGTTCCGGCGCGGGGCGCGGCCCGACAAGGCAGCCCCGGACATGCGGAACAATCCGTACTTCACTTGGCACGGAAGCTGCTTTTAACCGCGGCGATCGCTTGCAAGACCAGCTTCGGCGTACGAACCGGAGTGAAGAAAGCGAAGAACCGCCGAACCTATCAATGGAGAAGAGGATATGAGTAAATCCGTGGCCGACGTCATGCAGCTCGTGAAGGACGAGGACGTCAAGTTTGTCGACTTTCGCTTCACCGATACGCGCGGCAAGGAGCAGCACGTTTCGGTGCCGCTGTCGGCGTTCGACGAAGACAAGTTCGAAAGCGGCCATGCGTTCGACGGTTCCTCGATTGCCGGCTGGAAGGGCATCGAAGCGTCGGACATGCTGCTCATGCCCGATGCCAACACGGCCTTCATCGATCCGTTCTACGAAGAGCCGACGCTCGTTTTGAGCTGCGACGTGGTCGAGCCGGCGGACGGCAAGGGCTACGAGCGCGATCCGCGCTCGCTGGCCAAGCGCGCCGAAGCGTACCTGAAGAGCACGGGTCTGGGCGACACCGCCTTCTTCGGTCCGGAACCCGAGTTTTTCATTTTCGACTCGGTGACGTGGAACACGGATATGTCGGGCTGCTTCGTGAAGATCGGCTCGGAAGAAGCGCCGTGGTCGTCGGCGAAGGAATTCGAAAACGGCAACACGGGTCACCGTCCGGGTACGAAGGGCGGCTACTTCCCGGTTGCGCCGGTCGATACGTTCCAAGACATGCGCTCGGAAATGTGTCTGCTGCTTGAACAAATCGGCATTCCGGTCGAAGTGCACCACCACGAAGTGGCGGGCCAAGGCCAAAACGAAATCGGCACGAAGTTCTCGACGCTGGTGCAACGCGCCGACTGGACGCAGCAACTGAAGTACATCGTCCATAACGTCGCGCACACGTACGGCAAGACGGCAACGTTCATGCCGAAGCCCGTCGTCGGCGACAACGGCTCGGGCATGCACGTGCACCAGTCGATTTGGAAGGACGGACAAAACCTGTTCGCGGGCAACGGCTACGCCGGTCTGTCGGAATTCGCGCTGTTCTACATCGGCGGCATCATCAAGCACGCTCGCGCGCTGAACGCCATCACGAACCCGACGACGAACTCGTACAAGCGTCTCGTGCCGCACTTCGAAGCACCGGTCAAGCTCGCTTACTCGGCGCGCAACCGCTCGGCATCGATCCGTATTCCGCACGTGAGCAATCCGAAGGGCCGCCGTATCGAAACGCGCTTCCCGGATCCGATGGCCAACCCGTACCTGTGCTTCTCGGCGCTGATGATGGCCGGTTTGGACGGCGTGCAGAACAAGATCCACCCGGGCGAAGCCGCCGATAAGAACCTGTACGATCTGCCGCCCGAAGAGGACGCAAAGATCCCGACGGTTTGCGCGGGCCTCGACCAAGCACTCGAAGCGCTCGACAAGGATCGTGAGTTCCTGACGCGCGGCGGCGTGTTCACGGACGGTATGCTCGACGCCTACCTCGAACTGAAGGAAGGCGAACTGCAACGCCTGCGTATGACCACGCACCCGATCGAGTTCGAAATGTACTACTCGCTGTAAGCGACGCGATGGCTTCGTCTTTGTCGTCGGCGAAGCCTCGCGGTCGGTCTCGAAGGGACGGCGGCGCCGTCCCTTTTTCGTTCGTTGCGCACTCGCGCTCATGAGTCGACGATGGTGCTCAGGAACTTGATGAAAGCGAAAACAGGTGGGGCCGAGCCGCTTTCAGGCGATGCGGTTCTAACGCAGTCGGGACTGCTACCCGGCCTCGAGGCGCTGCCCACGGTTACGCTCGTGCTCGAAAAGCGCACGCTGCGCGTCGCGTTCGCGAATCCGTCGGCCGAATCGATGCTGGATCTGTCGCGCCGGCAGCTCATGCAGATGTCGTGGCCCGAGTTGTTCGCGAACGGCGACGAGCTCGTGGCGACGATCTCCGCGATCGCCGAACACCGCTTTCATGCGACGCATCTGGATGCCGTGCTCGAGCGTCCGGGCCGCGAACCGCTTCATGTTCACGTGGTGGTCGGCTTTTTGGAGAGCGCACCCGATTATGTGCTGCTCGAGTTGTTCGAGAACGAACGTCATTTGCGGACCGATCGGGAAGAGCGCATTCACGATTTGTCGATCGCCAATAAGCAACTGATCCGCAATCTCGCGCACGAAATCAAAAACCCGCTCGGCGGCATTCGCGGCGCCGCGCAATTGCTCGAGTTCGAACTCGGTGCGCGCGAACGGCAAGAGCTGCGCGAGTACACGCAAGTGATCGTCAAGGAATCCGATCGCTTGCAGACGCTCGTCGATCGCCTGCTCGAGCCGCATCGGCATCCGCACGTCGTGGGTGACGTCAATATCCATGAAGTGTGCGAGCGCGTGCGTGCCGTGATCCTCGCGGAGTTTCCGCGCGGCCTCACGATCGAGCGCGACTACGACGTGAGCGTCCCCGATTTGCGCGGCGATAAAGAGCAGCTCATTCAAGCGTTGCTGAACATCGTGCGCAATGCCGCTCAGGCGCTGCGCGAACGAATCGGGCAGGGCGATGCGCGCATTGCCTTGCGCACGCGCGTCGCGCGCAAAGTGACGATTTCCAAGCGCCTATTCAAATTGGCATTGGACTTGCGAGTCATCGACAACGGGCCCGGGATTCCCGAAGAAATCCGCGATCGTATTTTTTATCCACTCGTGTCCGGCCGCGAAGACGGCAGCGGCCTCGGTTTGACGCTTGCTCAGACGTTCGTGCAACAGCACGATGGCTTGATCGAGGTCGAGAGCCGCCCCGGACACACCGAGTTTCAGATTTTGTTGCCGCTCGTCAATTGATAAGACCCACTCCATGAAGCCGATCTGGATAGTAGACGACGACCAATCGATCCGCTGGGTGCTCGAGAAAGCGCTGGCCCGCGAGAATTTTCCGACGCGCAGCTTCGCCAATGTGCGCGAAGCGCTTGCCGCGCTCGAACATGAAAGCCCGCAAGTGCTCGTGTCCGACATCCGGATGCCGGGTGCCTCGGGCCTCGAGTTGTTGCAAGCGGTGCGCGAGAGGCTGCCCGAGCTGCCCGTCATCATCATGACGGCCTATTCCGATCTCGATAGCGCCGTGGCCGCGTTTCAGGGCGGCGCATTCGAATACCTCGCCAAGCCGTTCGACGTCGATAAGGCCGTCGAATTGATACACCGCGCCGTCGACGAAAGTCTGCGCGGCTCGCAAGCGGGCGAGACGGTGCTGGCCGATGCCCCCGAAATGCTGGGGCAAGCGCCGGCAATGCAGGACATGTTCCGCGCGATCGGACGGCTCTCTCATTCGGCGGCGACCGTGTTGATCACGGGCGAATCCGGTACCGGGAAAGAATTGGTCGCGCGTGCGCTGCATCGGCACAGTCCGCGTGCAAACGGTCCGTTTATCGCGCTCAATACCGCCGCGATTCCGAAGGATCTTTTGGAGTCCGAACTGTTCGGTCACGAGCGCGGTGCATTCACCGGCGCGCAGGCGATGCGGCAAGGCCGGTTCGAACAAGCCGAAAGCGGCACGCTGTTTCTCGACGAAATCGGCGACATGCCGTTCGATCTGCAAACGCGCTTGCTGCGGGTCTTGTCGGACGGGCAGTTCTATCGCGTAGGCGGTCACAGTCCCTTGCGGGCGAACGTGCGCGTGATCGCGGCCACTCACCAGAATCTGGAGTCGCGTGTACGCCAGGGGTTGTTCCGGGAGGACTTGTATCACCGCCTGAACGTCATCCGCTTGCGTTTGCCGCCGCTGCGCGAGCGACGCGAGGACATCCCCTTGCTCACGCGGCACTTTCTCCAGAAGAGCGCGCGCGACCTCGGCGTCGAACCCAAGCGCGTATCGGATGCGGCGCTCGCCTATCTCGCGACGCTGGCGTTTCCCGGCAACGTGCGTCAGCTCGAGAATCTGGCGAATTGGTTGACCGTCATGGCGCCTGCTCAGACGATCGAGATCAAGGATCTACCGCCCGATCTCGTCTCGGGCAGTACGCCCGAAGCCAGCACCGAGATCGTCGCGGGCCCCGCGGCAACGCAAGTCTCGGCGAGCGCATCGCCCATGCCGGAAACCGAGCGCAACGGCTCGGCGGCAATCGTGCCGGCGGCGTTGGCAGGCGTGGCAACGGGTTTGCCCGTGAGCGTATGGGAGAGCGGTTTGCGTGCGGAAGTGGCGCGCATGCTGCGCGATAACACCGTGGACGTCATGGACGAACTCGCGCGTCGCTTCGAGGCGGCCGTGATTCGAGAGGCGCTCGATTTCACGCGCGGACGCAAGGTCGAAGCCGCCGAGCGGCTCGGCATCGGACGGAACACCATCACGCGCAAGATTCAGGAACTGCATCTCGAGTCGTGATCGGCGTTAAGCGGTAGCGGCGTGCAGGCCGGCGGCTCGATGCGAGCGCCGGCCCTTTTTCATTGTGCCGCTGCTTTAGGCTATTGCCGATCGTTTGGGCGGCGGCACCGTGCGCAATTAAGACAATTGGGCGATCACGGGAGCGTGGTCGGACGGCTGGTCCCATTTGCGCGGCGTCTTATCGACTTCACAAAGCGTGCACGATTGCGCGAGCGCGGGCGAGAGCAGGATGTGGTCGATGCGCAAGCCCGCATTGCGGCGGAAAGCCAACATGCGATAGTCCCACCAGGTAAAGGTCTTTTCCGGTTGTTCGAATTGCCGGAACGCATCGACGAAGCCCAATTCGATCAGCCTGACGAACGCTGCGCGTTCCTCGGGGGAGACGAGATTTTGGCCTTCCCATGCCTTGGGATCATGCACGTCGCGATCCTCGGGGGCGATGTTGTAATCGCCCAGCAACGCAAGCTTCGGATGGCGGTGCATTTCGTCTTTCAGCCATTGGTCGAGCGCGTCTAGCCAGCGCAGCTTGTAGGCGAATTTGTCGGTGCCCGGCGCCTGTCCGTTCGGAAAGTAGGCCGATACGATGCGCGAGCCGCCCACGGTCAACGCGATCACGCGTTGTTGTTCGTCGTCGAAACCGGGGATGTTGCGCACGACGTCGCCTTCGTCGACCTCAAGGCCGTCGCGTACGAGGATGGCGACGCCGTTGTAGGTCTTTTGTCCGGCAAACCAGCTTCGATAGCCCTTTTCGGCCAATTCGGCGCGCGGAAACTTCTCGTCGGGCATCTTCAATTCCTGAAGGCAGAGCACGTCGACATGGCTCAACTCGAGCCAGTCGATGACGTGCTGCTGGCGAACCTTCAGCGAATTGACGTTCCAGGTGGCAATCTTCATGAGATGTCCAGGGTGTTGAAGCGTAAGCGATACGGCATTTTACCTAGATGGTGATATACGCATTGATTGTCGGTTTTGCAGGCAATGCCTCTTGTTCGGCGTTTGCATCGTATATAGCCCCCCTCTCGGGGTCACGCTGATTCCAACAAGGCTTGGTAGCTATTGCGAATGAGGCTGAGTGCAAGTGTGGATCGAGCGAAGATCCCGGCTTTGCCGCTAGCTGCTGGTGCCATCGTGGCTGTTCAACAGGATGATTTCGTTGGCTTCGCCGCCGTCGATCTGGCTCGCGTGGCGCATGCGGATCATGTGCTTGGTGAATTCGCGGCGGTCGTCGTGACGCACGCGCATCTGGCACACCATGAACGGCTGGAACCCTTCGCCGCGCAATTCATCTAGCACGGCCGAGGTTGGGATATAGCGGTACCGTTGCGAGAGGCTGTCGTGGGCCGCGTCCGCGAAGATCGAGGGGCCACGGTGCGGATCTGGTCATCCGTGAGAGGGCCGCGCGAGCGCAGCACGGGCGAACCCGAGGCGAAACGACTGGCGAGTTGCATGGTCTTGCTCCTGATAAAAATGGCTTTTCAAAAGCGCAACCGGATTCCAAGATTCGAGCCCGCTTTTCTGGGTTCGGGTTGTCCGGTTACGTTGGCGCAGGGAGCTGGGCTGTCCCGTTACCTCCGTCTTTCCTGAGTTCATCGCCCGCGACGCTCGGGAGCGCGCGGGCCGGGGCTGTCAAGGAAAGAGGCGTCCGGGGTGGGGCGGCCCGCAGCGCTGCGAGGACACGGCCGGACGCACCTTGACGGCCCTGGCCCGCGGGCTACAGTCGCGCGAGAGGTGATGAACGAGGGAAGACGGTGTCGGCGGCAATGGCCGCAGACGGCGCGGCTCCGGGCAAGCGAAGCGCGCAGGCCCGGATCGCGGGACGGGGCCGGAGGTGTCAGGGATGGAAGCCGGCAGGGCGAGATGCCGAAGGTGGCTCGATGCGTAACACGAGAGCCCGACCCCGCCTCATGTCATGAAGCAGGGGGACACACGATTCCGGCAGAGGTGAGACGGGGAGGGATAGCTTGACTGGTGGCCGGTATTACGCAGACGATATGCCCCCCCATAACGGAAAATAACGGGATCACATGCCACGGACCACAAAAAAAAACAGCGTCATCAGGGGATTTGCGGTCAGGCCCAAACCGAAAGTTGAGAAACCCTCGCTGAAAGAGCGATCCGAGACCTTGAACACCATGGCGTCACTGGTTTACAAGGTTGCCGCGGCGATCGGGGCAGGTATCGTTTTTATCTATCTGTTTGAAATAGGATTTTTTCCGACCGGCCTGACTGCTGCGGAAGTGGTTTTCTTTATTTTTGTGGCGTTGGGTTTTGGCCTGGTCTATCCGATCCTGCTGGGTTTTGGTGCCGGGGCGGCAATATGGCTGTTCCAGCTGATGGTCTGGCTACGTGATTGTCAGGTGTTCCCGCGGCGGCGCGGAACGGCAGGATGGACGGGCGGACGTATTCCGGGAAACCGTGTAGCCCGGTGGATGCATCGCGTCAGGTTCCGGAGTACGCGCTTTGCACGGCGAGGGTTTCACCCCCGGTACGCCGAACTGCGGGGCAGGGCTTATACACTCATCTCGCTTCCGCTCTGCGCGGTTTTCGCTTCGCTGACGATACTGGTCGGGCCGGGGTCCGTGAAGCGGTTGATGATCGGCCTTTTCGTTGGCGGGCTGGTTGCGCTTACGCTTTCTGATAGCGGCAGGAGAAAGAGGTCGGGGCGTTCGGCAAAGAATCGCTACTGGACTTCTCCCTGGTCTCGCCTGCTGCTGGCCCTGGTGTTGCCGCTGGCTTTGCTGGGCAGCCTTCACAGTGGAATGGAGATCGTTCATCTGGTGTTCCAGCAACTGGGGATCCGGATACTGAATGTCAGTGTGGAAGTGCCGGCCAGTGAACTGGATTCGATGGAACGGATCTCCGATGCACTGAATCGCCCGCTCCTGGATTGCCATCGTTCGGGCAAGGAGGACCGGCTCCTGATCCATCATGCCAATGTGCTCTGGACCGGCATCGGCAGTGTCACTGACCTGTCGTTTGAGGTAGGCCATCCGGCATCTGCCGGATGGTTCGCGCCGGACCCGAAACCATCGCAGCAGGCGACGCTGCGGCTCGATACCAGTTCGCTCCGTATTCTTGATGCACGGCCCCCACTGAATCCGTGCTTTGACCTGCCGAATGACATGTTGTTTGGAACGGCCGAGTATGACCTTACGCCTGAGGCTCAGGCCAGACTGAAAGCCCTTGTGTCGCAGATACAGGACGATGGTCGGGTGGCAAAGATTGTCGTGCGGGGCCACAGCGATGCACGCCGTATCGATGGCAAGATGGCGCGTGACGTGGGCGATAACCAGCGGTTGTCGGAGCGACGCGCACAGGCCGTGGCCGATGCGTTGGGCAAACTGCTCGCAATGCCAGACGTCAGTATCGCCGCTGAGGGAGCCGGCAGTCGCGAACCGAAGGTTAACTGCCCGGTCGGTCTGGCGACAACGCCTTATGAAGCGCAGCAGTGTAACGCGCCCAATCGCCGTGTCGAGATTCGTGTCACCTATGCGCCGGGTTCGGCACAGCCCGCCGCTCAGGCGCCGCGGGTCTCGCCGTAACCTGCGGCCGCGGTGACAAGCCGGTCGTCGGGGCAGGCAGTCCGAAGCGGTTCGACGCGAAACACGGGCGCCCGACCTTGCCCCATGTCATGAGGCATGGGGACTTCATAATGCCGGTGATCACGTTTGATGGTGCCGGCGTGGGATTGCGTTCGTGTATCGGGATTGGATAGCTGGCTGGCCGGTGCGATCACGTGTCAATGCAACGGGCGAGCTGCTTGACGCTCTCTACGCAGGATGATTCAGTAACCGGCACGATCGAAACAGTTTGACGTATCAGGAATCGGGGTATCGAGAAAATGGATAAAGAAAAACTTGAAAAAATAAAAAAAGAGACGCAGTTCATACACAAAAAGTATGTTGCACACGTCGCCGACCGGGTAATCCAGCGTGTCGTTGATTTTATAAATCAGACGATGTACAAGGCGATCGGTAAGACGATGAGTTTTAGTTGGGCTGATAAACCCTATTTCAGGGCCTATGCGCATCGTGAGACGCCGGAGCATCATCATGTTGTGATCAGCTATGGTTTTGCGATTGAACTGTATCGTGATGCGTTTGTGCTCAGTAAATTTGCGCACCTTCACTTCTGCGAGCCCAAATATGAAGGCATTTTCGGAAAATCAAGTGCTGACCGGGAGGGGGTGTTGCCGCCCGGCGTCAACGAGCATCAATGCAAGATGCTGATGTTTGAGACGACCCTGGAGTGGGTGTTTTTTCATGAGTTGGCCCATCTTGCCCAGGGGCATCTTGAGATAAGGGAGCAGCGGGCGCCAACTGGCCATACGGATATGGTTGAAGAAATGCTGGCCGATGGCAGCGAGCCATTACAGGGCGTCGCCGCGCTGATCTCCCATGTGACGGAAATCGCCGCGGATGTCGAAGGCTTTACGACCTACATTCAATATCGTTATCTGGCGACCAGCGGAAAAATTCCATACGCTGTCGTTTACATGATGGTCTGTGGATTGACCTGTCTGTTCAATCGGTTCTTCGGTCCGTCAGGGGACGATTTCGATCCGGTGCCGCGTGGTTCGCATCCTAATCCAGCCCTGAGATGGGAGCTTCTGTTACCGACCATCTATGGATATTTTCTGGATGACCGGGTGAAGGGCAGAATTCCAGCCTGGGAGTACAGTCGGGAAGAATTGATCGTTCAACTGACTGAGGCAAGTATGCTCGCAAACATGTACTGGCATATTCGTTATCTGGAAGAACGGGGTGGCCTTCCGAATTTCATGCGGGCGGCAAGCATGGACAGTCCGGCGGTTCGATCGTATTTGCGGGAAGTTGTTGCGACCCTGGATGAAATAACGCCGGACATCGAGCGACGTTATATTTTCCCCATACGACCATCGCTTCCCGTCTTTACCCCGGAATGGCGGGAACGGTTGAGTGAGACATGAGCTCGATGCCCAGTGATGGAGCGGCGCGGAAATGTTGTCTGACGGTGCCTCGATCAGGGGAGGATAAGGGCGTTGGGCGCGATTCGGGCAACCGGCTGGCCGGCAGGCTGGGCGGGCGCAGCTGCCGGCGCGGGTCGGGGCTGGGCTGGCGGGAACGGGTAGACTGGTGGCTGGGCGGTCGCGAGGCGGGCAGGTGTTGCCGGATCCAGAACCTGATGGAGTCCGGAACGGCCGTTGCCCAGCGGCGCCATGAAGGGGGCGATGTGCGGCCATCCTCGTAAGTCCAGCCGGGCGTAGTAGCGGAAGATCCAGTAGGCGATGCTGTCCGCGAGCTGGATAAGCCGCGTCGACCGGGAGTCGACAAACATAGGGACTTCGGCGAAGTTACGGAGTCGGCCTCCGGCGTGTCCGACCTGCTTGAATGTTCGGTGCAGCGCCTGCATGTCCTTTTCTTCGACCGCCCGTTTTTGATCCAGCACAAACAGGCCGCGTTGGGCGTCGTGGCGGTTGCGCTGAAATTTGAGTGCCAGATAGTCGTCGAACTTGGACGCCAGAATTTCGTAGCAGTAGGGAAGGATGTCCGCCGTGCGCAGCATCTGGCTCTGTTCGACGACGGCCGCGAAAACGTTCAGCTTCGGGCGGATGCCTGTGAGCACGCCGATGACGTCGGCCGCGGCCTGGGAGCGTTCCTCGGCACTGAATTGTCCCCAGCCTTCCTTGCCGGAGAACATGGGGGAGGCATGGAGCTCGAGATAGGTGCCGGCACGCTGCTCGAAGGGGGCGGCGATGGCATCCAGTGCCTGTTCGAGCCAGTGCGTCTGACGCTCGAAGACCGAAACCCCGGCCAGCACAAAGAAGGGCGTGTTCAGGTCGCCTGGCGAACCCGATTCGTCCAGATACGTCAGGTACATGCATTTTCCCCGTAGCAGAAATGAAAACGGGCTGCCGAAGCAGCCCGTCGTATCTGGTAAGCCAGGTGGAACAATCGTCCAGCGTGTCGCAACTTCACGGCACTCCCGACTCGGCAGCAATCATACCAGAAATCTCCCGGAAGGCAATCCGCCCGCGCTGCCTGATTGACGCTCGTCCTGCCGGGAGGCGGGTTCCGATTTTTCCTGCACGGGCCGGATAGGTGGGGCATCGCACCGGAGGTCGTGGTGCTCGTGACGTTGAGGCCGCCCGTCCGGCCGGAAATTCGCGCAGTCATAAGTGACTTGAGGCGGAATTTTATGACCAATCAGGCAGTGAGTCTCGCGTCGATATTATCGGAATCCAGCCAGGCTCGACGGACCGTGGCCGGAGGTTGATAGCGATGCGCGCTATGGGGCCGACACTCCTTGTAGAACTGTCGCCAGCGTTCGATGAGCACCTTGGCCTCGGCTCGGCTGCGGAACCATTCCTGGTTCAGCAATTCGTCACGCAGCTTGCCGTTGAAGCTCTCGACGAACCCGTTTGCCACGGACTGCCGGGCGCAATGAAGGCCGGACCGATGGCAGCATCTCGCAGCCAACGCATGACCTTGGCAGCGGTAAATTCGGCGCCGTTGTCCGACCGAACGAACGCTGGCTTGCCGTACGGCCGCATCAGTCGCGACAGTGTCAGGATGACATCCTGCGATCTCAGGCTGGCGCCGACCTCGATCGCCAGGCACTCGCGGGTGTATTCATCGATCACGCTAAGCATCTTTAACGCCCGTCCGTCTACCGACTGGTCATGCACGAAGTCGTAGCCCCATACCGAATTGGGTTGTGTCGCACCGGGCAGGCGAATGTCGTTTCCGCAACGACGACGGCGAGGACGCCGCCGCGGAATGTTGAGTTGCAAGGCTCGCCACATTCGCCGCACGCGCGATTCGCCCATCGCCAGCCAAGCCGACATTCGCCGGTAGCCGAAGCGCGGCACTTCCTGGGCAGCCGCTATCAGTCGCTCGCCCAGGCTGCGATCCTTCTCCGGTTGCTTGAGCGTATAGGTTGCTACCCGGCGACTCAACCCGAGATAGCAACATGCCTTGCGTTGCGATAGCTCCCGCCGAGTCAGGACTTCCAGCGCTTCGCGCCGGCCCGTTGGGGTGCTCATTTTTTTCGGCTGAATTCCTTCAGGCCGTCGATGAACAGCAATTGCTCAGCAATCAGGCGCTTGAGCCGCTCGTTCTCCGACTCCAGATCCTTGAGCCGGCGGGCGTCGGCCACATCTATGCCCCTGAACTTGTTGCGCTAACGATAGAACGTCTGTTCCGAGGTGTTGTGGCGCTTGCACAGATCCTTCACCGGCTCGTCCCGCCTCTCGGCCTCGCGCAAGATTTGGATGATTTGCTCGTCGGTAAATCGCTTCTTCATCGAGTTCTCCTTGCCTCTAGGATAAAAGAGAACTCACTTGCCAGATGGCTACAAGAAACGTCTCAGGTCAGGGCGTGCATGGCCGTATATCGGGCTCTGGATATACGGAAGGATATACATTTTTCTTCCGGATTGCCTGAATCATCTTCGGATCGCTTTGGAAGAAAACCCCTGTAAACAAGCGGCATACAGCCATTTCTACGGACGCTACCGGACCCCCTCGGACAACAATTACGTTATCAGGTGGCGATTTTCATGGTCTTCGTGCATCCGTGCTGGTCGATTGTGTCCTGATGATGAGCGCGCGGCCGGCGCCGCCCGCGATGGCCCGCATCGCATTGCGTCGGACGGTTATGCGGGGCGCTCTCGTGATCGAATGCGATCTTAGCGCATGGGCGCGGATCGCTCTGTCTACCGGATAAAATCGAAGGTAGGTAGCCGGCCACGGGATATCGTAGGCAACCGGCCGCGGGAAATCGATTCGAAGATAAAGGAGTGCGAGAGATGGACAAGAAGGGCTTCACCACAAGCGTCGTTCATGGCGACAGAATCGCGGGTACCGAGCACGGCGGCGTTCGCCAGCCGATTCATACGTCCGTGCAGTACGGTTTCGAGCGTGTGGAGGATCTGATCGGCGTGTTCCAAGGCACGAAAAAAGGCGGTTTCAACTACGCGCGCCAGGGTACGCCCACCACCGCGGCGCTCGAGCGCAAGATCACGAACCTGGAAGAGGGGATCGGCACGATCTGCTTCGCCACCGGAATGGCCGCCATCACGGCGACGTTTCTCACGCTCTTGCGCGCAGGAGATCATCTTGTCTCGAGCCGTTACGTGTTCGGCAACACCAATAGTTTGTTCGGCACATTGCGTAGGCTCGGTATCGAGGTCACGACCGTCGATGCATGCGACGCCGAGAACGTGAAAAACGCGATTCAACCGAATACGCGGATGGTGTTCGTCGAAACCATCGCGAATCCGGGCACACAGATCCCCGACTTACAACGTATCGGAGACGTATGCCGCGAGCACGGCATCGCGTATGTCGTCGACAACACGATTACTTCTCCGGCATTGTTCAAGCCGAAGGCGGTGGGTGCGAGCCTCGTGATCAATTCGCTGACCAAGACGATCGCGGGCCATGGCGCTGCGCTCGGCGGAGCGGTGACCGACACGGGGCTCTTCGATTGGAGCGCGTATCCGAACATCGCGGACGAATACCGGCGTTCCGCGGCGAAGGAACAGGGGCTCTTGCAGATTCGTAAGAAGGGCCTGCGGGATATGGGCGCGGCGCTGTCTTCCGAACAGGCTCATTCGATTGCGATGGGGATGGAAACGCTTGCTTTGCGCGTGAAGCAAAGCAGCGACAACGCGTTGGCGCTCGCGCAGTTTCTGGAGGGGCACAAAGCGATCGGCAAGGTCTGGTATCCGGGTCTTAAGAGCCATCCGCAATACGACATCGCGCAAGCGCTGTTCAAGGGTGCGTCGTGGTTGTTGTCGTTCGAATTGCTTGACGCGCAGCGCATGATCGAAGTCGTCAACGCGTTGGAACTGCCGATCAAGGCAACCGGGCTTGGCGACACGCGTACGTTGATCATTCCCGTTGCGCCGACGATCTTCTTTGAAGCCGGCGCGCAAACGCGCAAGGCGATGGGCATCTCCGACGGCATGCTGCGGCTGTCGGCAGGGATCGAAGACATCGACGACCTCATTGCAGACTTCTCGCAAGCGCTGAAGCTGGCGGTGTGACGCGCCGGGATGCGGCTAGGTGCGGTTCATCGTCGCTCTCCATTGACACATATCAACGGCATACCGACGCAACCGGGGAAGATGGAACCTCGGAATCAGGTGTGAGCGTTTCGCGACGGCGGCGCGAAAGCGGAACGCGACCGCTCCGGATCGAGGCGCAGCCTTTCCGGGCGAGGGAGGGCAATGATGCGGGCGAAATTTCGAATTGGATTGGCGACATTCGCGATATTTTTCGCCATTCTCGGCATTTTTGCAGCCATTCACGGCCTCTTTTTCGAACAAGCCCGGATCGTTCGTTATGGTGCCGCGGCCGTCACCCTCGGCGTAGCGGCGTTTGTGCTGCTGCTCAATCCGCGAACGGGCGTCGATGGCGACTCGAAGACGGATCGACGTAAATGAAAGGGATTCTGCGGCTCGCCTTCAAGCTGCTCGTCAATGACAACGCAAAGTTTACCGCGTTGTTGGTCGGCATCACATTTGCGGTCTTTTTGATGATCGAGATGACTTCCCTGTTTGCCGGCATTCTTAACAAGGCGTCGGCGACGGTGACGAACATCGGTGCGAAGGTATGGGTCATGGACCCGGCCGTGCAAACGGTGGCGAATAGCATCGCCATGCCCGACTATGTCATCGACGCGGTGCGCAGCATCGATGGCGTGAAGTATGCGGTGCCGCTCTATTCGGGATCGGCGCTGCTCAAGTTGAAAGACGGCACTTATCAAGCAGCGACCGTGATCGGCTTAGACGACGCTACCCTGTATGGCTGGCCGAACATGTTAGAGGGGCGCATAGAGGACATCTTTGCGGAGAACGGGTTTATCGCGATCCGCGATTCGGAGTTTCGTAAGCTCGAGAACCCCAAACTCGGGACCGATTTCGAACTGAACGATCACCGCGCGATTGTCGTCGGTATCGCTAGCGTGCCCAGTAGCGGCTTGTTCGGCACGCCGACGCTCTACACGACTTATCACAGGGCAGTTCAGTACATCCCGTCCACGCGATTCACTACCTCATACATCCTCGTCGAGCCGAAATCCGTGGCGGATATCGCTCGAATCAAGCAGCAAGTTCATGCGCTGGGCTACGTCGCCTATACGCGTGCGGAATTTATCCAGCGCATCTCGGATTTCTACAAATACCAGACGGGACTCGGTACCAACATTCTCTTGATGACCGTGATCAGCTTCGTGGTCGGTCTGTCGATTTCGGGGCAGACGTTTTATACGTTCATCATCGAAAACTTGGACAAATTCGGTGCGCTCAAGGCGATTGGAGCGAAGAGTCATGAACTCGTCGCGATGATTCTGTTTCAAGCGACGTTCACTGCATTGGCCGGATATGGAATAGGCATCGGCTTATGCGTGGGCTCGATCAGTCTTGCAAGGCTGCGCGTTCCGGATTATGCCGCACTCGTTACCTACCGAAATTTAGCGACAGCTTTCGCGATGGTGGTCGTCATTTCGGCGGTGTCGAGCTACCTGGGTGTGCGCCGTGTCTTGCGCATCGAGCCCTTTGACATTTTCAGGGGCTAGCGATGACGGACGTCGCTATCGATGCGAAATCGCTCAATAAGGCGTTCGGCGAGGGCGATGGGCGTACGGTCGCGCTCAAGGACGTGTCGCTTCAAGCGAAATTCGGCGAGCTGTTGATGATCGTCGGGCCGTCCGGCAGCGGCAAGACGACGTTGCTGAGCGTCATTTCGGGCGTGCTGCGGCCCGACAGCGGCGACGTGACGGTGGCTGGCACTGATCTTTGGAGTCAGGCCGGCGACTCGATTGCGGAATTTAGATTGAATCATATCGGCTTCGTGTTTCAGGACTATCACCTTTTTCCGCGCTTGACGACCGCGGAAAACGTGGCCATTCCGCTCATTCTCAAGCGTTGGGACTGGGGGGACGCACTGAATGAGGCGCTCAAATACCTCGAGATCGTGGGGCTCAAGAGCCGGGCGGAGCTCGCTCCTGTCAAACTTTCTGGCGGCGAGCAGCAGCGGGTCGCCATTGCCCGCGCGATGGTGAGCCAGCCAGACATACTGATTCTCGATGAGCCGACTGCGTCGCTCGATGGCGATACTGGGCGAGCCATTATCGACTTCGTCGCACGTCAAGTGCTGAACGACAGACGTTGCATCGTAATCGTCACCCACGACGCGCGAATCTTCGACTACGCAGACCGCGTTGTGCATATGGAAGACGGGCAGTTGAAGTGCATCGATCAGGGAGGTGCGCAATGAAGTATCGACTGCTATTTCTGCTCGCCATTGCAGGTTTCCTTGCGGGGATTGGGGCCGCGTATGTCTCTGGCGTTCAGCCGCCGACGCGCCCGCCCGTTTTCGACCCCGCGTCCAATCCCTATGCTCACGGCGTATATGCGGAAGGAATTGTGGAGAGCGACCAGGCAAGCGGAGAAAACATCAATCTCTATCCCGATGTCGCGGGACCCGTCACACGGATTCTCGTTCGCGAAGGCGAGGCGGTGAAGGCAGGGGCGGTGCTGCTCACGATCGACGACTCGATTCAGCAAGCCACGGCGTCGCAACTCGAAGCACAGGCCGAGGCTGCGGCAACGATGCTCGACGAATTGAAGGCCCAACCGCGGCGCGAGACGCTTGAGGTCGTACAAGCCCAGGTTGGGGCGGCGGCCGCCAGCCTCAAGATGGCGCAGGACCAATACGACAAGCAGGAGCGCGCTTATGCGATCGACTCAAAGGCGGTCAGCAAGGATGTGCTCGATAACTTGCGCAACAATGTGAAGGTCGCGCGGGCGAATCTCGAAGTGGTGACGCGTCAATTTCAACTGACTCGCGCGGGTGCGTGGAATTACGACATTCGTAATCAAGAGCGGCAAGCGCAAGCGCTCGCGAAGGCGGCGGCGGCGTCCAATGCACTGCTGTCGAAGTACACGATCCGCGCTCCGGCCGACGGCGTGGTGCTCTCGATCAACGCCGCTCTCGGCTCATACGTCTCGCCGCAAGGCGTATATGAAAGCTATGCGCAAGGTCAAGCGCCGATGCTGGTCATGGGCTCAGCCAATACGCGACTCGCCGTGCGCTGCTATGTGGACGAGATACTCATTCACCGCTTGCCCGACGTTAAGACATTTAAAGCGCGTATGTTCGTGCGCGGTACGAACATCGAATTGCCGCTCGAATTCAGCCGTATCCAACCTTACGTGTCGCCCAAGATCCAGCTTTCCGATCAGCGCACGGAGCGTGTCGACGTGCGCGTACTGCCGATGATCTTCCGGATCGCACAGTTGCACGGCACTCGCCTTTACCCAGGGCAGTTGGTCGATGTCTACATTTCGACCGAGTGACCGCAGGCAGCGGTTTGTACCTTGCGTGATCGTTGCGATGGTTGCTGCGTTAGCGGTCGATTGCGCGTTGACGAGTTGCGCGGTTGGGCCGGATTTCGTCGCACCGACGGCACCGAATGTCGCTCAATTTGTCCACGGAAAACCCACGCAAGACTTGATTGGGGCCGAGCGCGGATCGCAAAGATTCGACGCCGGGGGAGCGCTCCCCACGGATTGGTGGACGCTATTCGGTTCGCGTGCCATTGATACGGCGGTTTCTGAGGCACTGGTGGGAAACGCGACGCTGGAAGAGGCGCAGGCCTCGCTCCGGCAGAGCGAGGACGCCATGCGGGCGGGCGCGGGCGTGTTCTTTCCTCAGATCGATGCCGGATTCGGTGGCTCGCGCGAAAAATACTCGCCCTTGCGGGTCGGTCAAGATTTGCCGCCGACGATCTTCAACCTATTTACGTTGACCGCGTCGGTCAGCTACGTGCTCGACCTCTGGGGTGGGGAGCGCCGACTCGTCGAAGGGCTGCGCGCGGAGACTGACGTGGCCCGATATTCGCTGCTGGCGACCTATTTGACGCTGACGACCAACGTGGTGAACGCTATGATCGCTCGCGCGGCTTATACCGACGAAATCGCTGCGATGCGCGAGACGATCGATCTCGTGCGCGAGCAAGTTCGGATCGCTACCACGCAAGCAGAGGCGGGGACAGCGGCCTATTCGGCCGTGCTGACGCTCGAGAGCGAGTTGGCGACGATGGAAGCGTCCTTGCCTTCGCTCGTACAAAAGCGCGTGCAGACGGAGGATTTGCTCGCGACGCTTGCGGGCCAGTACCCCGCCGATTGGCACGGCGATACGGTGAGCCTATCCGATATCGCGGTGCCGGAAGACTTGCCTCGCGCGGTGCCCTCGGAACTCGTACGCCGCCGGCCCGATATCCTGCGAGCCGAGGCGGCGTTGCATACCGCGAGTGCGAACGTAGGCGTAGCGACGGCCAATCTGTTTCCTAGTCTGACGTTGTCCGCAACAGGCGGTTACGGCAATTCATCGATGGCGGCGCTGTTGCGCGCGGGCGGACAAACCTGGAGCTTCGGCGCCAGTATCACCGCGCCGATCTTTCATGGCGGTTCGCTTTGGTATCAGCGGAAAGCCGCACTCGCCGCGCTCGACGCATCTCGCTCGGCTTACCGGCAGATCGTCCTCGCGGCATTCGCGCAAGTCGCCGATACGTTGCGGGCGCTCGAGCACGATGCGGCAACGCTCGATGCGCAAGCGCGCGCACTTGCCTCCGCGAGGGAAGCCCTACGGCTTATACGGGTGAATTACGAGGCCGGCACGGTCGACTACGTACAGATCCTGCTTGCGGACCAGCAATATCATCAGGCGAAGATTGCCTATTTGCAGGACGTTGCGCAGCGCTTGCAAGATACCATTGCGCTTTATGCCGCCCTCGGCGGAGGTTGGGGGACGGCGGATTGACCGTCGGCGAGATCGGCCCATCCAAGCGGTGCAAACATATGTCCGCCCGCAAGCTCCACGGTCTGGACGACGCTCAGGAGCGTCGAGCCTGCCATGATTTTGAGCGGTGGGCCGCCGGCATAACTCTCGGTGCGCAGCCAAGGAAACTTACCTGTGTTGACATCGAGCGCGCTACAGACAATGCGGTCGATGCCTTCGTTCGGGGTGAATAGCGGCCCGTCATAGGCGAGCACGAGGATTTGATCGGGAAAATCGCAATAGGGGTTGCCGGCATACGTTTGGTAAGGGGCGGCTTCCCATCGATCTCCCCATTGCCTCTCGAGCGGGATGTTCGTGAAGAAGGCCCAGGGCGCACGCACGAAACAGAGTCTATACCGGTCGCGTACGCCCTCGAGATTGGTGATCAGTCCCATTGCGGTAGCCTCGGTTCATGTTCGCGATTACGCGAGGTTCATAGGCCAATTCAAGACTAGATGTTTCGTTCGATCGACGGTTGACGCGCAAACCGAGGCGCCGATGGCGGCGCCATTGATATGTATCAAGGGCCTCTCGACCATTCATTTTAGTCTGCCAGCATCGGCCGATGAGGGCTGGAATCGTTGGGAACGCGTATGAATCAGCCACCCGTAATCGAGACGCACGAGCTGTCGCGCAGCTTCGGTCCGTTGACCGCCGTGGACAAATTGACGATTGCGGTTGCGCCGGGCGAAATCGTCGGGTTGCTCGGACGCAACGGTGCGGGTAAATCAACCATCATCAAGATGCTGACCACGTTGCTGCGGCCTACGTCGGGGAGGGCGACCGTCGGAGGTTTCGATATCGTGCGCGAGGCTGCATCGGTGCGGCGCTGCATCGGGTATGTGCCGCAGGCCCTCTCGGCGGACGGCGATCTGACAGGATATGAGAACTTGCTCGTATTCGCGAAGCTTTACGACATTGCGCGCCACGAGCGGGATGGTCGCATTCGCGAGGCGCTTGCAATGATGGGGTTGACGGACTTCGGCGATAAGCTTGTGAAGACCTATTCCGGCGGTATGATCCGGCGGCTCGAAATCGCTCAGTCGACACTGCACCGGCCACGCGTGTTGTTTCTCGACGAGCCGACGGTCGGCCTCGATCCCGTGGCGCGCCTCTCGGTATGGGAGCAAGTGCGCCGGCTTCAAGTCCAGGCCGGCAGCGCGATTTTACTGACGACTCACTATCTGGAGGAGGCTCAGGCGCTTTGTCGGCGCGTCGCTATTTTGTGCAGGGGCCGTGTGGCTGCAATCGGGACCCCCGATGAATTGAAGGCTGCCGTCGGCTTGGACGCAACCTTCGAAGATGTATTCGAGCGGTTCACAAGCGGGGAAGCGGTATTGCCAGGAGCCTACGATGAGACCTCCCAGACCCGACGCGCCGCCCAGCGCCTCGGTTGAGCTGCCGCGCGCGCACTGGTCCTCGTTGAAGACGCGCTTGCCTGCGCTCATGTCATTTGTTCCGAAGACGTTTGCGATCGCCGATATGGAAGTGCGTAAGCTGCGGCACGATCCGACTGAACTCGCGACCCGCGCGATCCAACCGGCATTGTGGTTATTGATATTCGGGCAGGTGATGGGGCGCGCTCGTGCGATCGATACGGCCGGGCAACCATACCTCGATTTCCTGATGCCCGGCATCCTTGCGCAGAGCGTGCTTTTCATCGCTATCTTCAACGGCATTTCGATCATCTGGGAACGAGATTTGGGCATCGTCCACAAGTTTCTGGCGAGTCCTACGCCGCGCGTATCGCTCGTGCTTGGGAAAGCGCTCGGCGGCGGTGTGCGCGCATTGATCCAGGCGGCCGTCGTGCTCGCGTTGTCGGCTACGATCGGGGTGCACATGCGAATCGGTCTCTTAGCGCTCGGTGGGCTTGTCGTTTTCGTCGCACTGGGAGCGGGCGTGTTTTCGAGCTTCTCACTCATCATTGCGTGCCTCGTCAAGACGCGCGAGCGCTTCATGGGCGTCGGCCAATTGTTGACGATGCCGTTGTTTTTTGCGAGCAACGCGATCTATCCGACCTCGATGATGCCTCGAACGCTTCAAATCATCTCGCACTTGAATCCGTTGACGTATGAAGTCGACGCGTTGCGCGTGCTGCTGTTGCCCGGGTTCGGCGCAACCGCGCACCTGGGGATCGCGATCGACCTCGCCGTGCTGATTGGTACGTTCTCTGTCCTAGTGGCACTGAGCGCCCGTCTGTATCCGCACATTGCCGAATGAGCGTGGGCATCGTCGTCGATGACAGTATTGTTTGACACCCCTGCGAAACTCCCATATAATTTATTTCTCTGACGCGGGGTGGAGCAGTCTGGCAGCTCGTCGGGCTCATAACCCGAAGGTCGTAGGTTCAAATCCTACCCCCGCAACCAATACGAAAACCCGTCCTCTGTGGCGGGTTTTTGCTTTTGCGGCGCTTGAATGTCGCGTCTCTCGTTGGTGGTCGACATCCGCTGCGCATCTTTGCGTTCCGCACCCCTGTCTGTTCTTCCAGTGCGCGAGTCCGTCAAGGGAAAAAGAGGACGGGGTTGTAATAAGCTGGGTTATTGCCCAATACCTTTCCTTCATAGCGCATGCGAAGGGCTCGGTCCGCCCATCCGGCCGGTAGGTTGTCGCGCTTAGCGATGTCGTCCCATTCGTCGAATAGGCGGGTCAACACCTCGGGCAAACGAATACTGGAGTTGACGGGCCCGTCGAAGCCGATCACCGGCTTGTTGATCGCACGCGCGAAACGTTGTGCAAATGACGCTGCGCCATTTTCTCCGCTATGGCATGCGATTAGACGTACCACGGCGTGGCCCGACACGTCGCCGATGCGTGCGGCCAAGGCTTCGGGACCGATGAGGATCATGGAGTCGCCATTGGTGAACGCAAGATAGGGTTCGTCGCCTTCGACTATGCCGTGGGCTACGATGTTGAACTCGTCTCCCAGCTCGCCGAAGCTGCCCTCGAATGTATAAATCTGCGCTCGCCTGCCGTCAATTTCCCAGTGCAAGCGGGTGGCGTCGAAGGCTACGCGTGGCTTCGGGGATTGCCAGACGGCGTGTCTCACCTGCTCAAACACGGCATCGCCCGGAAGCAGGCCATGTGCGTTTAAGTGAGTCGCCATTTCGTTGTCGTCCGCAAGGGCATCGAAGTTTTTGACCACGGCTTTTGTTGCCAATTTCGTGAGGCTTGCCACGGCGGCTATCGAGGCGCTGATGCCCACGTGTCCCGATGGATCGGTGTAATTCGTAGGATCTCCCTCGCAGTAGAGGTACGGATGGAAGCCGCCGGCCCCGAACGGGCTCATCGTATCGGGCTGATTGAAGCGCATCAGCGCTGGTAGATACCAGCGGTATCCGTTGCCGAGAGGATACGCGCAGGAGATGCCATCTCCGGAGGAGGCAGCGAAGCCCAATGACATCTCGCCCATGATTGCGTGCCGGTGGAGGTCGGCCTCAGCGTACATGACCCACCGATCCGTCGCGCTGGAAGACTTCATAGGTTACGGAATTCCGACCTTCCGATACTTGAAATGAGTACTGTGTTTTTGTACAGTATCGTTCATATTGAGCACGAGCGCGCCCACTTTTCCCCTATCCATTCCCGCTCCAGCAGGTGCGGCGGCCGCGCTCGCCCGCAAAATCGTTCACTGCGATTGCGATTGCTTCTACGCGTCGGTCGAGATGCGCGACGATCCGAGCCTGCGGGGCAGGCCGCTCGCGGTCGGCGGCCGGCCTGAACATCGCGGCGTAATCGCAACGTGCAACTACGAGGCGCGCCGCTATGGCGTGCATTCGGCAATGTCCTCGGCGCTGGCGATGCGCAAATGCCCCGAGCTCTTGATCATGCCGCCGTCGATGGAGAAATACCGTGTCGCCTCGCGGCAAATCATGGCGATTTACCGCGACTACACGCCGATCGTCGAGCCGCTTTCGCTCGACGAAGCCTATCTCGACGTCAGCGCGGCCACGCGCTGCAAGGGCAGCGCAACATTGATGGCCGCCGAGATTCGCGAGCGCGTGCGTGAGACGGTGGGCGTGACGGTTTCGGCCGGTGTCGCCCCGAATAAGTTCGTGGCCAAGATCGCCTCCGATTGGAACAAGCCGGATGGCCTGTTTGTCGTCCGCCCGCACGAGGTCGACGCGTTCGTGGCGGCATTGCCCGTGCACAAAATCTTCGGGGTGGGGAAGGTGACCGCCGCGAAGCTTAAGCAACTCGGGATCGAAACGTGCCAGGATCTGCGTGAGTGGTCGCTCGTCGAGTTGCATCGGCGCTTCGGCGCATTCGGCCGCAGGCTCTACGATTTATCGCGCGGCATCGATCACCGCGCGGTGCAGCCCGACCAAGAGCGCAAGTCGGTCAGCGTCGAGACGACCTACGTGACCGACCTGCAAACGCTCGATGACTGCGCGGCGCAAATCCGCCAACTCGCCGAGCAACTGGACGCCCGCATCGAACGCGCCGGCGCCGGTGCGGCCATTCGCAAGCTCTACGTCAAAATCCGGTTTGCCGATTTTCAACGAACGACGGTGGAGTGCGTGGCCGGGGCGACCCATGTGCCGACGTTTCTTGCGCTGCTCGAAAAAGGCTTCGCTCGCCGTGCCCATCCGGTCCGCTTGCTGGGCGTCGGCGTACGCCTCGAGGAGGACGATGCCTTGATGTCGGGGCAGTTTAGGCTCTTCGACGAAGAAGACCCGCAAGACGGCGGCGCTCGCTAGAATCGGCGATCGACAACATGCATCGCGGCGCATGCCGCCACGGCCGGTATCGAGCGCCGGCATTCTTCCGAGGAGCCTAAATGGATCTCATCATCCGCCGTGCGGCGTTGACCACCCATGAAGTGGGGCGCGACGCCCTCGTCGACATCGCGATCGATGCGGGACGTATCGTTGCTGTCGAGCCGAATCTTGCCGCGGCGGGAGGGCAAGAGTTCGATGCCGCCGGCGCGCTCGTCGTCCCGCCTTTCGTCGATGCGCATTTCCACCTCGATGCCACGCTTTCCTACGGTCTACCGCGTGTGAACGCGTCGGGTACGTTGTTGGAAGGGATCGCGCTGTGGGGCGAGTTAAAGCCCACGCTGACGCAGGAGGCGTTGATCGAACGCGCCTTGCAATACTGCGATTGGGCCGTTGCGCGCGGGCTGCTCGCGATTCGCACGCATGTCGACGTTTGCGATCCGCGCTTGCTGGCGGTCGAGGCCTTGCTCGAGGTCAAGCGTCGAGTCGCGCCTTATCTCGACCTGCAATTGGTCGCGTTTCCACAGGACGGGTTATTGCGTTCGGCAGGGGCGTTCGAGAACTTGCGGCGGGCGGTGGCGATGGGCGTCGACGTCGTAGGCGGCATTCCCCATTTCGAACGCACGATGGCGGACGGCGCGGAATCGATTCGACTGCTCTGCGAATTCGCCGCCGAAAAAGGGCTGCCGGTCGACATGCATTGCGACGAATCGGACGATCCGCTTTCCCGCCATATCGAAACGCTTTGCAAGGAGGCGCATCGTCTCGGTCTCGGTGGGCGTGTGGCCGGGTCGCATCTGACGTCGATGCATTCGATGGACAACTACTACGTGAGCAAGCTGTTGTCGCTGATGCGCGAGTCGGGCGTGGCCGCGATCGCCAATCCGCTCATCAACATCACGCTGCAAGGGCGGGCCGATACCTACCCGAAACGGCGCGGCATGACGCGCGTGCCGGAAATGCTGGCGGCCGGCATCGATGTGGCGTTCGGCCACGATTGCGCGATGGATCCGTGGTACAGCCTCGGTTGCGGCGACATGCTCGAAGTGGCGCATATGGGGCTGCACGTCGCTCAAATGACGGGCGTCGAGGCAATGCGCGCGGCATTCGATGCCGTCACGGTGAACGCGGCACGGATTATCGGTTTGGAGGATTACGGCATCGCACCGGGCTGCCGCGGCGACTGTGTCGTGCTCGACGCGCGCGATCCGATCGAGGCGATCCGATTGCGCGCGTCGCGCTTAGCGGTCGTGCGTCGCGGCCAGATCGTTGCGCGCATGCCGGCGGCGCGCGCGACGCTATCGTTGCCGGGACGCCCGCCCGAAGTGGATTTCAAGCTGCGCCGCTAACGCTAACGCTGCGGCGCAGCGCCGCGTCAACTCGCCGGCGTTTCGGCCATGCCGTTATGGCGCAGCAGCGCATCGATCGTCGGCGTGCGGCCTCGGAACGCCTTGAACGATTCCATCGCCGGACGGCTGCCGCCCACTTCTAGAATCTCGCGGCGATAGCGCGTACCCGTCTCGGCATCGAGAACGCTGCCTTGCGCCGCCTGGGCGGCATCTTCGAACGCTGCGTACGCATCGGCCGACAGCACTTCAGCCCATTTATAACTGTAGTAGCCGGCGGCATAGCCGCCCGCGAAGATATGGCTGAACGTGTTGGGCCACCGCGAGAAGCTCGCTTGCGGAATCACGTGATAGCGCTCGTTGATTTCGCGCGCGAGTTCGTTCGCGCTTTGCGCGCCTTGCGGGTCGAAGCTCGTGTGCAACCGCATGTCGTACATCGAGAAGACGATCTGCCGCAGCGTCGCCAGGCCGCTTTGGAAGTTCTTGGCGGCGATCATTTTGTCGAAGAGGGCACGCGGCAGCTTCTCGCCGGTATCCACGTGCGACGACATATCGGCAAGCACGTCCCACTCCCAGCAGAAGTTTTCGAGGAATTGCGACGGCAATTCGACGGCATCCCACTCCACGCCGTTGATGCCCGAGACGCCGAGTTCGTCCACGCGGGTGAGCATGTGATGCAAGCCGTGTCCGAATTCGTGGAACAGCGTGATGACCTCGTCGTGCGTGAAGCAGGCGCTCTTGCCGCCGACGGGCGCGGAGAAATTGCAGGTCAGGTAGGCAACCGGCGTTTGCAGACTGCCGTCGCTACGCTTGTGCCGCGAACGGGCATCGTCCATCCACGCGCCGCCTCGCTTCCCTTCTCGCGCATACAGATCGAGATAGAACTGCGCGCGCAGTGTGCCCGCTTCGTCTTCGACACGGAAAAAGCGGACGTCGGGATGCCAGATGGACGCTTCGTCGCGACGGATTTTCACGCCGAACAGCGTCTGCGCGACCTTGAAGAGCCCGTCGGTCACGGCTTGTTCGGGGAAGTATTGCTTGACCTCGTTTTCGGAGAACGCGTAGCGGTTTTCGCGCAGGCGCTCGCCCGCGAACGCGACATCCCACGGTTCGAGCTGGCTCAGGCCGAGCTCCTCGGCCGCGAATGCGCGCAGCTCCGCCCAATCCTTTTCGGCGTAGGGCCGGGCGCGTTTAGCCAAATCCTCGAGAAACGTGGAGACCTGATCGGGCGTATCGGCCATTTTCGGCACGAGCGAGACTTCGCCGAAATTGCGGTACCCGAGCATGCGCGCTTCTTCTTGGCGCAGCTTCAAGAGTTCGGCGACGTTCCCGGTGTTGTCCCATTCGGGCTTGCCGCCGCCGTACGTGCCGCCCAGTTCCGAGGCGCGCGTGACGTAAGCGCGATACATGGCCTCGCGCATCGGGCGATGCGTCGCGTACTGCATCACAGGGAAATACGACGGGAAATGCAGCGTGAATTTCCAGCCTTCGATGCCGGCTTCTTGCGCTGCCTCGCGCGCGGCTTGGACGACGTCCTCGGGCAGCCCGGCCAGTTCGCTTTCCGTTTTCGCGACGTAGGCGTAGGCGTTCGTTGCATCGAGCACGTGGTCGGAGAACGCCTTGGCAAGCGCTGCCTGGCGTTCCTGCAATTCGGAGAAGCGCGGCTTTTGATCCTCGGGCAGCTCGGCGCCGGACAAGCGGAAGTCGCGCAGCGCGTTTTGCAGAATCTTTTTGCGTTCATCGCTGAGTCCGGCATAAGCAGGGCTCGCGACGATCGCCTTGTACTTCTCGAACAGCGCCAGGTTTTGGCCGACGCTCGACCAGAACTCGGTTACGCGCGGCAAATTCTCGCCGTAGGCAGTGCGCAATTCGGGCGTATCGGCGACAGCGTTCAAATGGCCGACGATGCCCCAGGCGCGCGAAAGGGGCTCGGTCGCGGCCTCGGTGGCTTCGACGACATCGCGCCAATCGGCCGGCGTGGCCGGATCGGTTGCATGGTCGATCGCGGCTTGGGCCTGCTCCAGCAGGATGTCGAGCGCCGGCGTGATGTGTTCGGGGCGGATCTCGCCGAAACGCGGCAGGCCGGAAAAATCGAGCAGCGGATTGTCGTCTTGGACACGTTTGTCGGTAGAGCGGGACGAATCGGACGTATGAGAAGCCATAGCGCTGTTCCTGTCTGTTGGTGTCGCTGTCGAGAGGGCGAGGGCGCCCCCTATACCGTCATTATTAGGGCGCGGCACGCCGATTCCAATCGACGGTCCGCATTTTCGTTCTTTTCTTTCTCGCGCCCCGCAGCCGCCGTGCCGCTTAGCCGCCGTTCGCGTCGCGTTCGGCCGCTTCGATCGTATTGACGAGCAACATCGTGATCGTCATCGGGCCGACGCCGCCGGGTACCGGCGTGATATGGCCGGCCACGGCCGAGACGCCGGCGAAATCCACGTCGCCGCACAGCTTGCCTGCGTCGTCGCGATTCATGCCGACGTCGATCACGGTCGCACCCGGTTTGACCATATCGGCCGTGAGCAAGTTGCGGCGGCCGGTGGCAGCGACGACGATATCGGCTGCGCGCGTATGCGCGGCGAGATCGCGGGTTTTGCTGTGGCAGACCGTGACCGTGGCGCCCGCATCGATCAGCATCATCGCCATCGGCTTGCCGACGATGTTCGAACGGCCGATCACGACGGCGTTCGCGCCTTGCAAGGCGATGCCGTAGGCGTCGAACATCTTCATGACGCCGTACGGCGTGCAAGGCCGAAACAGCGGCTTGCCCGTCATCAACGCCCCAGCGTTCGCGACGTGAAAGCCGTCGACGTCTTTCTCGGGCGCGATCGCCTCGATCACCTTGTGGCTATCGATATGCGCGGGCAGCGGCAATTGAACGAGGATGCCGTGAATGCGCGGATCGCGATTGAGCGCGTCGATTCGCGCGAGCAAATCGGCTTCGGAAAGCGTGGCCGGATAGCGGTCGTACGACGAGTAAAGGCCGTTGTCCTCGCATGCCTTCACTTTGTTGCGCACGTAGACTTCGCTGGCCGGGTTGTCGCCGACGAGCACCACGGCAAGCCCCGGCTGGTGTCCACGCGCGGCAAGCGCGGCGGCACGCGCGGCGACGTCGGCGCGAAGAGTCTTGGAAAGGGCGAGGCCGTCGATCAGTTTGGCTGTCATGGTGGTCGGTCGAGAATGAGACGATGAAATGCGGCGGTCGCGCGAAGTGCAGGGCATGGCGCGTCGAGTCGAGCGATGAGCGATCGAGCCGGCGGCGTGCATGCGCCGTTCGCTCCGGCGGCGAGGCGGTAGGCGAAGCCGCGACGAGCGGGCGCGTGATCCACGCGCGCGACAAAAGCGTAATTATAGCGTCGGATGCAAGGCCGGCGCGGGGAGGCGGCCCGGACGGGAGAGACCGGGCGAGGGCGGGGCGACGGCAGGCGCCAAGCGCGGGCGCTTGCCGCCGATGTTATGCCTGATTGGCGGGCTTGTTCGACAACGCGAGGCGCAGCAGGTCGGCCACCGTGTTGACGTTGAGCTTTTCCATGATGTTGGCGCGGTGCGCTTCGACCGTCTTGATGCTGATGCCGAGGTCGTCGGCGATCTGCTTGTTCAAGCGGCCCGCGATGATGCGTTCGAGCACCTGATGCTCGCGCGCCGTCAGCTTGCCCAAGCGCTCGGCCGCCGCGCGCTGCTGCTGCACCGTGCTGCTTTCGCTGCGCGCCTTGTCGAGCATGCGCTCGACGAGCTTGCGCAATTCGGCTTCGTCGAACGGCTTCTCGATGAAATCCATCGCGCCTTTCTTCATCGTCGAGACGGCCATCGGCACATCGCCGTGACCCGTGACGAAGATGATCGGCAACGAGGCGTTTTCTGCGATAAGGCGCTCTTGCAACTCGAGCCCGCTCATGCCGGACATCCGTACGTCGAGGATGAGGCACGCGATCTGTCCGGCGTGCTGCGCGGGCTGATAAGCCTCGAGGAATTGCTCGGCGCTCGAGAAGCACTGCACCCGATAGCCGTTCGCTTCCAAAAGCCAGCGCAGCGAATCTCGGACGGCTTCGTCATCGTCGACCACGAAGACGGTTTCTTGACTGGTGACTGGGCTGCTCATAGCTCTCCCGTAACGGTTTGTGGTCTCGGCGCCTCGACCGTGCCGCCGTGGCCCGGATCGCTAGGTTCGCCGATCGGCAGACTACAGTGAAACGTGGCGCCTGTGATCTTGCCGTCGCTATCGACGTTGTTGACAACCCACAGACGACCCCGATGCGATTCGATAATCGAGCGGCAAATGTTAAGGCCCATGCCCATGCCGTCCGACTTGGTGCTGTAAAACGGTTCGAACAGCCGTTCGATCGCCGCTTCGTCCACGCCCGGACCTTGGTCGATGACGCTAATGCAGACGAAGCCCGAATCGAGCCGTACCAGCACGCGGATCATCGGATCGACGGCGTTCGGACGCGCCTCGTGCATGGCTTCGGCCGCGTTCTTGAGCAAGTTGACGAGCACTTGCTCGATCAGTACCGGATCGACGTAGATGACGGGCAGGCGCGAGCGCACTTCGGTCAGGATCCGGATCCGCCGCTTTCTGACTTCGATCTCGGCCAAGCCCACGGCATCGGCCACGATGTCCGATACGCGCGCGGCTTGCCGCTTCGGCTCGCTGCGCTTCACGAATTCGCGGATGCGCTTGATGATCATGCCGGCGCGTACCGCTTGCTGGGCCGTTTTTTCGAGGACGGGGAGCAGCGTGTCGGGCGTCGTGCGTCCGGCCTTCACGAGCGCGACGGTACCCGAACAATAGTTGTTGATCGCGGCGAGCGGTTGGTTCAATTCGTGCGCCAGCGACGACGCCATTTCGCCCATCGTCATCAAGCGGCTCGTGAAGTGCAGCTTTTCTTCTTGCTGGCGCGCGAGCTCCTGCGCCTGCTTGCGCGTGGTGATGTCGGTCGCGATTTGCATCTGCGCGAGGTGGCCGTCGACCCATTGGATGTACTGGCGGCGCACCTCGAACCACTTCTGGATGCTCTGTACGTAGATTTCCTGGGCGTCGGCGGCGCTTTCGGTCAGCGCGGCGGCCGGCAACCCGGCGTAGGCATCGACCATGTCGATCGAGTCGGACGACGCTTGCGCGCTGTCGAAGCCGCCGCCCGCCAGCTCCAAGTGGCCGTCCGGGCGAATGCCGAATAGGTGGCGGTAGTAGCGGTTCGCGAACAGCAATTCCGCTTCGTCGGCCGCGAGCACGGAGACGGCGGCGTCGAGGCTCTCCAGCACGGTCGTGAAGCGCTCGTGCGCGGCGGCGAGTTCCTCGCGCGCGCGCTTGGGCTCGGTGATGTCGGTCATCGACGACATCCAACCCGTTTGGCGCCCCGAACTGTCGATGAGCGGAGAGACATATAGCCGCGCGTGAAACAGCGAGCCGTCTTTACGCCGCACACGCAATTCGAACCCCGAGGAGGGCGCCTTGCCGCGCAACGTCATATCGAGCTGGCGTTGCATCTCGGGATACGAATCCCGAGGCCAGTACGGGAACGGCGCCGTTTTGCCGACGAGATCGCTCTCGTCCCAGCCCGTCATGCGGCAAAACGCCGGGTTCACGTGCGTGATGCGCCCATGCATGTCGAGCACCCGCATGCCGATCAGGACCGAATTTTCCATGGCCCGGCGGAAGAACGCCTCGGCGTACAGTGCTTGCTGCGCCTCGAAGCGTTGGCGTGTGTGCTTCCACAAGCTCCAAAGGCTCCACAGGACGAAGCACGAGAGCCCCGCGACGAGCCACACGAGCGTGTTGTTCGTGAAATTCGTGACCTGCGGAAACGCATAGACGCGCACGGTAACGCCCTGACCGGGCGGATCGAGCGGCAGGTCGTAGAAGATGTCGCGCGGCAGGCGCGGACGCGTCGAGGTGGTCGCCAGTTCGCGATTGTTCGCGTCGGTGATCGAGATCTTGTACTTGGCCGACAGCTCGGGCGGGATGTCGTGCTTGAGGATCCCTTCGATGGAGAAGACGGCCGCGATCGAGCCGAGGAACTCGCGGTCGCGATAGATCGGCGTTTGGAGCGTGAGGTAGCCGTTGCCGACGTCGTCGTAGATGAGCGGCGAATACACCTGGCGCCGCGTGCTGCGCGCATCGGCGAACGCGGCCCTGACCGCCTCGTCCATCTGAGCGTCGGTCAGCCGCGCGAAGCGTTGCCCCGCGAGCGGCAACGGGGTATCCGGCCAGCGGGGCGACTTCTGAACCGTATACCAGTTCAGATAAAGGATTTCGGGGTGCGCTTGCATGATGTCGGACGTCGACATCTCGAATCCGTGCTGATCGGAATGGCCGGCCGCGATGTCGCGAGCGAGCGCTTGCAATTGCTCTTGCGCGCCCGTCATCGACAGGCGGATTTGTTGCTGCGCCCACGCCACGTTGCGATAAAGCGTGTCTTCTTGCTGCTGCTGCTCTCGCCTGTTCAAGCTCCACAGGATGAGGCTCATCACCACCAAGAACACCAAGATGGAAAGTAAAGGCGTGAGCAAATACGAATTGGACCACCACGGTCCGTGGTGCCAGCGTGACGGCGCCGAGTCCGCCCGATTTCCGGACGGCCGCGCCGAACGTGCGAAAAGCCGATCGGTCAACATGGCTCGAATTGTAGCGCAGCGCGCCACGGCCAATTGGCGTAAAACAGGGGTATTCCAGCCTCGTTTGACGCAACTGAGCTCAGATTTATGCACGATCGCCGTCAGTTTTAGGTGCGTCGCAGCAATATTCCGCATTATGAGAAATGATCTCGTCATTCGAAAAATTGTTTGCTAAGGCACCGCAAGCCTCTTTACAATCGCCGACAGTTGCCGCGGTCCGACCCGGTCTGCGTCGTCCATTCGTCATGCATTCCCCAAATCCAGGAGACAAGAATGTCCGCTGTGCCCGACGAAGTCATGAAATATGTCGCCGCCGATAAAGACGACGACCCCCAGGAAACCGGCGAATGGCTCGACGCGCTCGAAGGGGTCATTTCTGCCGTCGGTCCGGACCGTGCGCATTACTTGATCGAAAAGCAGATCGAGTTCGCGCGCGTGCACGGCGAACACCTGCCGTTCTCCGCTAAGACGCCGTACATCAATACGATCCCGGTTTCGCGCCAGGCGAAGATCCCGGGCGATCAAGACCTCGAGCACCGCATTCGCTCGTACACGCGCTGGAACGCGATCGCGATGGTGCTGCGCGCCGGCAAGCACACGAACGTCGGCGGCCATATCGCCTCGTTCGCGTCGGCCGCCACGCTCTACGACGTCGGCTTCAACCACTTTTGGCACGCACCGTCGCCCGAGCACGGCGGCGATCTCGTCTTCGTGCAAGGGCACTCGTCGCCCGGCATCTATTCGCGCGCGTTCTTGCTCGGCCGCCTCACGGAAAACCAGCTCGACAACTTCCGCCAGGAAGTCGGCGGCGAGGGCATCTCGTCGTATCCGCACCCGTGGCTGATGCCCGATTTCTGGCAATTCCCGACCGTCTCGATGGGTCTCGGCCCGATCATGGCGATCTACCAAGCCCGCTTCATGAAGTACATGCAAGCGCGCGGCATCGCCAAGACGGACGGCCGTAAGGTCTGGGCCTTCCTCGGCGACGGCGAAACGGACGAACCGGAATCGCTCGGCGCGATCGGTATGGCGGGCCGCGAGCGGCTGAACAACCTCGTGTTCGTCATCAACTGCAACTTGCAGCGTCTCGATGGTCCGGTGCGCGGTAACGGCAAGATCATTCAAGAGCTCGAATCGGAGTTCCGCGGCGCGGGCTGGAACGTCATCAAGGTCGTCTGGGGCAGCCGCTGGGACGCGCTGTTCGCACGCGACAAGACGGGCGTGCTGATGCGCCGCATGATGGAAGTGGTCGACGGCGAGTACCAAACGTACAAGTCCGAATCGGGCGCGTTCGTCCGCGAGCATTTCTTCAACACGCCTGAATTGAAGGCGCTCGTTGCCGACTGGTCCGACGAAGACATTTGGAACCTGAACCGCGGCGGCCACGATCCGCATAAGATTTACGCGGCCTTCCATGAAGCCCAGCACGCCAAGGATCAGCCCACCGTCATCCTCGCGAAGACGATCAAGGGCTACGGCATGGGCGAGGCCGGCCAAGCGATGAACATCACCCACCAGCAAAAGAAGATGCAGGTGGATCAGCTCAAGGTGTTCCGCGATCAATTCCGCCTGCCGATTTCCGACGAAGATCTCGTCAATGTGCCGTACCTCAAGTTCGAGGAAGGTTCGAAGGAACTCGAGTACATGCGTGCTCGCCGCCAAGAGCTCGGCGGCTATCTGCCGGCGCGCCGCGAGAAGGCCGAATCGCTGCCGGTGCCGGATCTGGCCGCGTTCGAGCCGCTCTTGAAGGGCACGGGCGAAGGCCGCGAGATTTCGACGACGATGGCGTTCGTGCGGATCTTGAACATCCTGCTCAAGGACAAGGCGCTCGGTAAGCGCGTCGTGCCGATCGTCCCCGACGAATCGCGTACGTTCGGCATGGAAGGACTCTTCCGTCAAATCGGTATCTGGAATCAGGACGGCCAAAAGTACGTGCCGGAAGATTCGGACCAACTGATGTTCTACCGCGAATCGGAGACGGGCCAGATTCTGCAAGAAGGCATCAACGAAGCCGGCGGCATGTGCGACTGGATCGCGGCCGCGACGTCGTACTCGACGCACGGCGAGATCATGGTGCCGTTCTACATCTTCTATTCGATGTTCGGCCTGCAACGTATCGGCGACCTCGTTTGGGCGGCCGGCGATATGCGTTCGCGCGGCTTCCTGCTCGGCGGTACGGCGGGACGCACGACGCTGAACGGCGAAGGGTTGCAGCACGAAGACGGCCACTCGCTGCTGTGGGCGCAATCGGTGCCGAACTGCTTGAGCTACGACCCGACGTTCGGCTACGAACTCGCCGTGATCATGCAAGACGGTCTGCGCCGCATGGTCCAGAACCAGGAAGACGTGTTCTATTACATCACCGTGATGAACGAGAACTACGAGCACCCGGCGATCCCGCAGGGCGAGCACGTGGCCGAGCACATCATCAAGGGGATGTACTCGCTCAAGAAGGCGGATGCCGCGGCGAAGGGTCCGCGCGTTCAGCTGATGGGCGCGGGCACGATCCTGAACGAAGTGATCGCGGCCGCCGATCTGCTCAAGAATGACTGGAACGTCGATGCCGATCTCTGGAGCGTACCGAGCTTCACCGAACTCGCTCGCGAAGGCCAGGACATCGCGCGCTGGAATCTGCTCCATCCGACCGAGCCCCGCAAGCTCTCGCACGTGGAGACGCTGCTTAAGGATGCGAAGGGTCCCGTCATCGCCTCGACCGACTACGTGCGTGCGCTCGCCGACCAGATCCGCGGCTACGTGCCGGGTCGCTACGTCGTGCTCGGCACGGACGGCTTCGGCCGTTCGGACACGCGCGAGAAGCTGCGCCACTTCTTCGAGGTCGATCGTTACTGGGTCACCGTTGCCGCACTGAACGCGCTGGCCGACGAGGGCACGATCGAGCGTAAGGTCGTCGCCGACGCGCTCGAGAAATACAGTCTCGATCCCAACAAACCCAACCCGATGACCGTTTAAGGCAAGGCCTTCGCGTGAGGTCATGCGCGCCCGCCGCTTCATCCACGGCGGGCGCGCCTTGCGTGTGCCCTGGAGACACGAACAATGAGTGAAGCGATCGAAGTCAAGGTGCCGGACATCGGCGACTACAAAGACGTGCCCGTCATCGAAATTCTCGTGAAGGCCGGCGACAGCGTCGAAAAAGAACAATCCCTCGTCACGCTCGAATCGGACAAGGCGACGATGGACGTGCCGAGCCCGCAGGCGGGCAAGGTCAAGGAAGTGAAGGTCAAGCAGGGCGACTCGGTGTCGGAGGGCACGCTGATCGTGTTGCTCGAGCCGGTCGGCGCAAGCGCGCAAGCGGCCAAGCCGGCGCAGGCGAACGGCGCGGCGGCACCGGCCGCCGCGAGCGCGCCCGCGCAGCAAGCCGCACCGGCGGCAGCCCCGGCCGCGGGCGGCGCCGTGCAGGAAGTGAAGGTTCCCGATATCGGCGACTATAAAGACGTCCCGGTGATCGAAGTCGCCGTCAAGGTCGGCGATCGCGTGGAGAAGGAGCAGTCGCTCGTCACGCTCGAATCGGACAAGGCGACGATGGACGTGCCGAGCCCCGTGGCCGGTGTCGTCAAGGAAGTGAAGGTCAAGGTGGGCGACGCCGTGTCCGAAGGCACGCTGATCGTACTCGTCGAGGCGCAAGGCGCGGCGGCCGCTCCCGCCGCGGCGCCGGCAGCGCCGGCCAAGCCGGTGGAGGCCCCGGCCGACGCACCGCGCGATGCGACGACGCATCCCGTCCCGGCTCAGCCGTCCGCATTGGCGCAAGCGCCCGTGATTCCGGCCGGCGAAGGCGGCGCGCGCCGTCCGAGCCATGCTTCGCCTTCGGTGCGCAAGTTCGCGCGCGAACTCGGCGTGGACGTGGCGCAGGTGCAGGGTACGGGTCCGAAGGGTCGTATTACGCAAGAAGACGTCACCGCGTTCGTAAAGGGCGTGATGACGGGGCAGCGCGCGATCGCCGGCGCAGCGCCGGCCGGCGCTGCGGGGACGGGCGGCGAGCTCAACTTGCTGCCGTGGCCGAAGATCGATTTCACCAAGTTCGGTCCGGTCGATCCGAAGCCGCTGTCGCGCATCAAGAAGATCTCGGGCGCGAATCTGCATCGCAACTGGGTGATGATCCCGCACGTCACGAACAACGACGAAGCCGACATCACCGAGCTCGAAGCGCTGCGCGTGCAACTGAACAAGGAAAACGAGAAGGCCGGCGTGAAGGTCACGATGCTCGCATTCGTGATCAAGGCCGTCGTCTCGGCACTGAAGAAGTTCCCGACCTTCAATGCGAGCTTGGACGGCGACAACCTCGTGTTCAAGCAGTACTTCCACGTCGGTTTCGCCGCCGATACGCCGAACGGTCTCGTCGTTCCGGTGATCCGCGATGCGGACAAGAAGGGCCTCATCGAGATCGCCAAGGAGATGGCCGAGCTGTCGAAGCTGGCGCGCGACGGCAAGCTCAAGCCCGACCAGATGCAAGGCGGTTGCTTCTCGATCTCCTCGCTCGGCGGTATCGGCGGCACGAACTTCACGCCGATCATCAATGCGCCTGAAGTGGCGATCCTCGGCTTGTCGCGCGGCGCGATGAAGCCGGTGTGGGACGGCAAGCAGTTCGTGCCGCGCCTCACGCTGCCGCTTTCGCTCTCGTACGATCACCGCGTGATCGACGGTGCGGAAGCCGCGCGCTTCAACGCTTATCTCGGAGCGCTGCTCGCCGATTTCCGGCGCGTGATCCTTTGATCGTCGACAACAAGAAGGGGACGTGAATGAGTCTCGTTGAAGTGAAGGTGCCGGATATCGGCGATTTCAAAGATGTCGACGTCATCGAAGTCAACATCAAGCCGGGCGACGTCATCGAGAAAGAGCAGTCGTTGCTGACGCTCGAATCGGACAAGGCGTCGATGGAAGTGCCGAGCGATGTCGCCGGCACGGTCAAGGAAGTGAAGATCAAGGCCGGCGATAAGGTCTCGCAAGGCACGGTCGTGGCGTTGGTCGAGGCGTCCGCCGCCGCGCCGGTGCCTGCGCCTGCCAAGAGCGCGCCCGCGCCGCAACCGGCCGCCGCCCAGGCTCCGGCGGCAGCCGCGCCGCAAGCGGGCAGCTTCTCGGGTGCGGCCGATATCGAATGCGACATGCTCGTGCTCGGCGCCGGCCCCGGCGGCTACTCGGCCGCATTCCGCGCGGCCGACCTCGGCATGAAGACTGTCCTCGTCGAACGCTATTCGACGCTGGGCGGCGTGTGCTTGAACGTCGGCTGCATTCCGTCGAAGGCGCTGCTGCATACCGCGTTGATCACCGACGAAGTGGCGGCGCTGGCCGCGCACGGCATTACGTTCGGCAAGCCGCAGATCGATCTGGATAAGCTGCGCGACTTCAAGTCGGGCGTGGTCAAGAAGTTGACGACGGGCCTGGCCGGCATGGCCAAGGCGCGTAAGGTCGAGGTCGTGACCGGTGTCGGCGCGTTCGTCGATCCGTATCACATGGAAGTGCAGGGCGAGGGCGGCAAGAAGATCGTGAGGTTCAAGCAAGCGATCATCGCAGCCGGCTCGCAGGCGGTGAAGCTGCCGTTCATGCCCGAGGATCCGCGCGTCGTCGATTCCACCGGTGCGCTCGAGTTGCGCCAAGTGCCCCAGCGCATGCTGGTGGTGGGCGGCGGCATCATCGGCCTCGAAATGGCGACGGTGTACGCCACGCTCGGCGCGAAGATCGACGTCGTCGAAATGCTCGACGGCCTCATGATGGGCGCCGACCGCGATCTCGTGAAGGTTTGGCAAAAGTACAGCGCCAAGCACTTCGCAAACGTCATGCTGCGCACTAAGACGGCCTCGGCCGAAGCGAAATCGGACGGCATCTACGTCAAGTTCGAAGGCGAGCAGGCGCCGGCCGAACCGCAACGTTACGATCTCGTGCTCGTGGCCGTCGGCCGCAGCCCGAACGGCAAGCGGATCGGTGCCGATAAGGCGGGCGTGGCGGTGACCGATCGCGGTTTCATCGAAGTCGACAAGCAGATGCGTACCAACGTGCCGCATATCTTCGCGATCGGCGACGTCGTCGGTCAGCCGATGCTCGCGCATAAAGCGGTGCACGAAGGCCACGTGGCCGCCGAAGCGGCGCATGGCGAGAAGGCCTATTTCGACGCGTTGCAGATTCCTTCGGTCGCCTACACCGACCCGGAAGTGGCTTGGGCCGGCAAGACCGAAGATCAGTGCAAGGCCGAAGGCATCAAGTACGGCAAGGCCGTGTTCCCGTGGGCAGCCTCGGGGCGTGCGATCGCCAACGGCCGCGACGAGGGCTTCACGAAACTGATCTTCGATGAGGAAACGCATCGCGTGATCGGCGGCGGCATCGTCGGTCTGAACGCAGGCGATTTGATCAGCGAAGTGTGTCTGGCGATCGAAATGGGCGCGGACGCGACCGACATCGGCCGCACGATCCATCCGCACCCGACGCTCGGCGAGTCGATCGGCATGGCGGCGGAGTTGTACGAGGGTGTCTGTACCGATCTGCCGCCGCAACGCAAGAAATGAGGTCTGCGTGAGCCGGGTGCGCCGCTGAGCTTGCGAGCCTAGCGGCGCACGTCGATCGCGATCGAGGCGTCTTCGCGTAACAGGCGCGTCGTTCGGTGACGGCAAATACAAAAATGGCGCGCTCCCTTTCAGGAGCGCGCCATTTTTTACGTCGGCGCGGAGCGGGGCCGAGTGTGTATTACGCTACCGTCTTCTTCGTCGATGCGGCGCGCGAAGCTTGCGAGGCGGCTTGTTGGGCAGCCTTTTGCGCGGCCGTAGCAGCGGCGTTGAAGTTGCTTTCGGCGATTTCGACGGCTTGCTTCGTTGCCTTGTGAACCGTTTCGTACGTCGTGTTCGCGGCCGTGATCGCCGACTTCATGACGGCGACAGCCGTTTCCGAACCGGCCGGCGCGTTCTTCGCGACGTTCTCGACGAGCGCTTGCACCTTACGGTTTTGCTCTTCGTACTGGGCTTCGGCAACGCGCGCGAACTCGGCTTGCGTAGCCGAGGCGATTTCGTACAGATGACGACCGTACGAGAGCACCTTCTCGGCGACCGGCTGCGTCAGGCTGGCTTGCAGCGCGACGAACTCTTGCGCATCCTTGACCGACAGCGCACGTTGTGCGTTTTCCTGGCTTTCCGCGAGCGTCGACTTCACGACTTGCAAGTTCAGTTCGACGAGCTTTTCGATGCCTTCGAACGCCTTGTTCGTGAGACCGAACAGCGCTTCGAGGTTCGCTTTCTGTGCTGCGGCAAATTGCTCAGGTGTCAGCAGAGTCATGTTTTCGCTCCTGAATATCGGCCTGTTCCGGCAGACCGAAGTGGTGGAATGGCTAAACTTGCGAGGCGCTTCTTAAGATCAAACGTGTTTTGTGCGTCGCAACAACGGTTCCCATTTTAGGACGACCTGCACAAATGTCAAGCACATTTTGTGCATCGCACCATCTCGAGAATTTGTCGATAAAACAATGCGTTGCAGGCCTTAAGGGACAGCTCTAAGGAACCGTTCCCAAGGCCCTCGTTGCGCCATCGGAAGCCCGTTCGGAGGGCTTTTCGCGGATTTCGGCCGCGTGTGTTCGCCACCGCGCGGTCACATGGCGGAAAACGCTGTAAACCAAACGCAGGGCTGGCGCGTTATGCGGAAATCATCGCGCCGCACCAGGGACGCGCACGCCGTGAAGCGGTGCTGTGCCTGAGACTTGGTGCGAACCAATTCGCTAAAGTTCGGACAAACATCGCCGTTATGCGGTTATGGCCCCACAGGCGAAGCCGCGCTCGCGCAAGAATTGTGCATGTCAGGCGCTTCCCCAATTTACAAAGTGGATCAAGGACGGCCGATAAGTGCTTAATATTGCGAATTTTTCGCGGCTTTACTACACTTGCGGACAACCGTACGCCACTCCTGCTTCAGAACTTCATGAAAATCGCTCTGTTTTCGTCGCTCAATGTGATTAGAGGCGTGGCGCTCGGCACGATCGTGTCCGGCCTCGCCATGGCGACGGTTGCGACCCCGATCGACGCTTTCGCCGCCGGCGACGCCGCTTCGGTTCACCATCCCGTCCATAAAAAGCACGCCAAGAAAGAGGCGCATGCTGCCGCGACCGCGGCCGACGGCACCGCCAAAACCGCTGCCGCCGACGTGCGCACGAAGGGCGGCCGGCACGAGCGCGTGCGTTACACGCTGCGCGGACATGGACGTCATGCCGTCGTCCATCGCGTCGCGTTCGAGCCGCGCTCCCCCACGTCCGGGCAGGCCTTTGGGCTGCAAGAAACGCCCGAGGGCGTCGCGCTGCGCTCCAATGTCGCGTTTGTCGTCGATCAAAATACGTCCGAGGTGCTGTTCGACAAGAACTCGACCTCCGTCGTGCCGATCGCATCGATCTCGAAGCTGATGACGGCGATGGTCGTCCTCGATTCGAAGGAGGCGTTGACCGAGCAAATCGAGGTGACGGACGAGGATCGCGATTTCATCAAGCACACGACGTCGCGGCTGCGCGTCGGCTCGGTACTCTCGCGCGAGGATATGTTGCACATCGCGTTGATGGCGTCGGAGAACCGCGCGGCGGCGGCGCTGTCGCGCTACTACCCGGGCGGGCGGCCCGCATTCATCGCGGCGATGAATGCGAAAGCCAAGGCGCTGGGTATGAACGATACGCACTTCGAAAGCCCGACGGGGCTGACGAGCGAGAACGTTTCGACGGCACGCGATCTGGTAAAGATGATCGACGCCGCCTACCAATATCCGATGATCCGCAAGTTCTCGACGGATCGCAGCTACGACGTCTATCCGGGTAGGGGCGTGCTGGCGTACAACAGCACCAATGCGCTCGTCCGTAACCCCACGTGGGACATCGGGCTGCAAAAGACGGGCTTCATCAACGAAGCCGGCGAGTGCCTCGTGATGCAGGCTACGATCCACGGCCGTCCGATGGTGATGGTGCTGCTCGACTCCACGGGCAAGTACTCGCGGTTTGCCGATGCCACGCGTCTGCGTAAATGGCTCGACGACTTCGGCGGTCAGCGCATTACCAGCGCGGATGCCGGTGGGCGCGGCACCTGAAAATCGAAGCGTGTGGGGCGCACCTGATACGAGGACGCCCGCGAACGCCAACCTGAGCCTTGCCGAAGATGCCGTCCAGTTCACCGCTGGACGGCATTTTCACTTCCGGGGCAGAAATGGTTGTGCATTTCCCTCGCGATGCCGGCCAAAGGTCGTTCGACTAGCGTTGCGCCGAAGTGAGCTGAACGGTTTCCGAAACCCAGCGCCGCGCATGGTCCGGCCAAAATTCCTCGGGACCGTATAGGCTGCGCTCCCCATCGAATATCCACCCATGCTGCGAATGGAGGTCTCGGCCGCCGGCAAGGAATGTCTCGGCATCCAGCGGATCGCCGGGATAGTTTTGAACGAAGAGCTTTTTGCATTCGACCGCATCGAATTCTTTCCGCCAGTGATGCTGAGTCGGATGCTGGATGACGGTGTGTTCGTTACGCCATAGTCCTCGCGCGATTTCGGCGTCGCTGTCGCGATTCACATATTCGAGGCGCGGCGTGTGCACCGCGACGCCGAAGGCGCCCAATGCGGCGGCGAGTGCCAATTCGTCACATAGATCGCCGGGCCAGTGCACGTGGTCCTCGCGTGCAAGTTCGCCCATTTTCCATTCGTCGATAATGCGGATCCACGCGTCGAGCCAAGGAATGCAGCTTTCATCGGCCATGACCGTACCCGAGTTGTACCGAATCCAGAATTTCTGCTCGGGCCAGCGGATCGACACCAGCGGCGCCCGCCACGATGGCGGAATCGGAGCCACGATCCGGCACTCGACGTCCACATAAAGAACGGTTCCGAAATCTTCTACCCCTTTGCGAATGATTCTCGGGTGATTGCACCATGCCTCCAACAAGCTCGAATAATCTTCGTCAATCTCGTAAAGGTGGCTCGGGTAGCCGAATCGTTCGCAATCGGCGCGTAGATTGTGGAACATCGCCTTGTAGGGTCCGGATGCCCAGGCAATACATGTAAATTTTGGGGGGGAAGATTTTTTCATTCAAAGATTGCCGTATTGGAGATATAGGAAATAGGCTAATTTGAAGAATTCTTGCGATTAGTATTGATTCGAGGAAAATTTTTAGTCAATGCGCGTTCGGACCATGGCTGGCTCAATTACATGCGTGGGTTGTGCAAAGTGCCAAATAGTAGGATGGAGGCGTTGGATTTCTCATTTTATGCACGAGGTTTTGGGTATTCTTGAAGCGCCAAACAGGCATGCGAGCAAACACTGAGACCGGAGATGTCGATGAACATACGGGCCACTGCGACGGCGCGTGCCTACGCTTGGGGCATTCATGTCCTGACCGCCAGCGGCGTGATTTTCGGGCTTATGGCGATTCTTGCCGTTGAAGACCGCAATTGGCACGGTGCCATGCTTTGGCTATTCATTGCCTTGATCGTCGATGGCATTGACGGCCCGATCGCTCGAAAGATCAACGTGCAATCCGCGTTGCCCCGATTCGACGGCGGCACGCTCGATCTACTGGTCGATTACTTTACCTTCGTCATCGTGCCTGCCTTGCTGCTTTATCATTCGGCCTTGCTGCCGGCAACGGTACGGTTCGCCGCAGCGGCAACCATCTTAATGTCGGCTTTGCATCATTACTGCAATCGAGATATCAAGACGGAGGACGGGTATTTCGTAGGTTTCCCGGCGTTCTGGAACGTCGCGGTGTTTTATTTCTATCGATTTCCGCAGACACCTTCGATTACGGCTGCCACGGTGTTTCTATTGTGTGCACTGACCTTAGCGCCGATCAAAGTGGTGCATCCCATACGTGTCAAAAAATTCCGTGCGTTGAACGTGGCCGTCGCGCTGCTTTGGCTGGCCTTTGCGGGTATCGCGCTCGCGCTGCCGGATTTGAACGAGAGCTGGCTGTTGCTCGGAAACATACTGCCGCTTACTTACTTCGCGTGGATTAGCATTCGCCGTACCGTCGCCGGACCGGATTGGAGGGGCATAGAAACGAGCGCAGAGCATGCCGGCACAAAGCATGGCGTCTGATTCGATCGCGGCGGTGGAAGCCGATCTTCATAGGCAACGGCGCGGAAATAACTTTCCAACGACGATACGTTTGGCGGTGATCGGAGCCGGTTTCATGTCCCGCCGGCGGGTCCGGGCGTTCCTTGCCACCGGACGCGTGCAGCTTGTCGGCATTGCTGCGCGCCGCTTGTCCAGTGCTCAAACGCTAGGGGCCGAATTCGATTGCGGCGCCTGCTATGAGGACCCGCTTCGCCTTCGCGAATGCGCGCCCGATGCCGTGTTGATCGAAGTCCCGCACAGCGCGCAGGATGCATTGGCCTGTTGGACGATCGAACAAGGATGGCCGACGTTGATCGGAGGCCCCCTGTCCGGCTCCGTACATAACGGCGAACGGATTTTGCAACTCGCGCAGGCCAACAACGTTTTGGTCGAACTGGGTTTCGAGGCGCGCTACAAGGCCGTATGGGAAACCGCTCGCGAATGGATTCTCGCCGGCCGCATCGGCCGGCCGATCGCGATTCAATCGATCGCCTTGTGGGACGGGCATCCGGGCAGTTGGTATTACGACGAGGCGGCAAGCGGCGGCATGCCGTTGACTCATATGAGCTATGCGTTCGTCAATCCCTTGCGCTGGCTCTTTGGAAATCCGCTGCGCGTATCGGCATTTGCCAACCGTATCCGGCATACCGCGCTTCATCACGTCCGCGAAGAAACGTGCGTCGCCAATCTCTTGTTTCCGCACGAGATCGTCTGCTCGATGCTCGCGGGTTACGTGAAACCGGGCGGCGCCGAGTCCTGGCAGATCTCGATCGTCGGCAGTGAGGGCTTACTCGAGTTGCGTCCTACGGAAATGGATAACGGCAGCCTCTGTCTTTATCGCGGCAGCGAGGTCGAGGATCTGCACTTCGTCGATGCCCAAGACGCATTCGTTGCGCAAGCCAACGCCTTTCTTGACTCGATCGAAGGTAATCCGCGTTGCCGAAATCATCCCGATGACGCGTTGAACGACTTGCGCGTAACGTCGGCGATTGCAGACTCGGCGCGTGAGCATCGAACGATCGAGTTGTTTCGCCAAGCGGTGTCCTTGCCGTCCGCAAACGGCATACCGGCGTGAGTCGGCCGAAGCCGGCGCGAGGATCCCCGGCCGGCCCTCAGTGCGCCGTGGATTTGCGCTGGGCCTCGGCTGCTGCGGCGGCTTCCGGGTGATAGCCGAGCGACTCGGAGATGACGAGCGCCGTTTGGCTCAATTGCCCGAGCCACGAGTCTTGCAGCCGATCCGCCGGCGCCGATAACGACAAGCCGGCGACGAGCTTGCCGGTATCGTCGTAGATCCCCGCGGCAATACACCGCACCCCGAGTTCCAGTTCCTCGTTATCGCGGGCGCAAGCTTGCTGGCGGACCTGGCTCAATTCGCGTTCGAGCCGCGAGATATCGGTGATGCTGTTTTGGGTGTGCCCCGATAGGCCGGTGCGCATGGCATAGGCGCGCACGCGCGCCGCTTCGTCCGCGGCGAGGAACAGTTTGCCGACCGAGGTCAGGTGCAACGGCGCCCGTCCGCCGATCGCCCGCACGACCTGCATGCCCGAGCGTTCGGAGTAGGCGCGCTCGATATAAACGATCTCATCGCCTTGCCTGACCGAGAGATTGACCGTCTGTCCCGTCGCACGGTGCAACTCGCGCATCGGCGCCAGCGCGGCGTCGCGCACGGACAGGCGCGCTTTGACGAGGTTGCCTAGCTCGAGCAGCCGCATGCCTAGCCGGTAGGTGCCCGGGTCGGACCGATCGACCAACCGGCAGGTGACCATGTCGTTGAGAATGCGGTGGGCCGTCGACGGGTGCAGCTCGGTGCGAAGCGCGAGCTCCTTCAGGCTGACCGGGTCGGTGTGGGCAGCCAGGGCGTCGAGCAGGCGCATCATGCGTTCGATCACCTGGATCGACGTCTTGGAGTCCTGATTCGTCTCGCTCATTGGAAATCGATTGACGCGGCAATTAATGATGAACCCATTGTATCTCGTATTGTGAAAAAAGCGAACGCCGTTCGAATGCGTCCTCGGATCGCCGGTGCGCACTTTTTTCGACTTTTCGCGCCGCCAAGCGACGCAAACGTCGGATAATCCCCCTCATTTCGTTCACTTGTGGCCACCATGCGAGTCGGACTGTTCGTTACGTGTCTCATTGACCTGATGCGCCCGGAGGTCGGGTTTTCGGTCATCAAGCTGCTGGAGCAGGCCGGCTTCGAGGTTATCGTGCCGCCGGCTCAGACCTGTTGCGGGCAGCCGGCCTACAACTCGGGCGAGCGTCGTATCGCTCGCGACCTCGCCGAAAAGATGCTCCGCGAGTTCGAGCAATTCGACTACGTCGTGGTTCCCTCCGGTTCGTGCGGCGGCATGATCGTCGCGCATTACGGCGACTTGCTGCGCGACGATCCCGAGCTGATGGGCCGCTACGAGCGGCTCCGTGCAAAAGTCTATGAATTGACCGATTTCCTCGTCAATGTCGCGAAGGTGGAGTTGGCGCCCGGCTCGTTCGAGGGACCCGTCACTTACCACGATTCGTGCTCGGGCTTGCGCGAACTCGGGGTGAAAACGCAGCCGCGCGCCTTGCTCGCGCAGCGCGGCGTGGCGGTGACGGAAATGAAGGACTGCGAGCACTGCTGCGGCTTCGGCGGCACCTTCGCCGTCAAGTACGGCAACATTTCCACGGCGATCGTCGACGAAAAATGCGCCAACGTCCAGGCGAGCGGTACGGGCTGCGTCGTGCTGGGCGACCTCGGCTGCATGCTCAACATCGAAGGACGATTGCGCCGCTCGGGCGACACGTCCACGCGCGTACTGCACATCGCGCAAGTATTGGCCGGCGACGCCGAACGCTAAGCTGCGCCCATTCGAATCGAACCGATCGAGCCCCCTATGCAAGTTCAATCGATGCACTTCAAAGCGCGTGCGAAGGACAGTCTCAGCAATCCGCGCTTGCAGCAGAACCTGAAGAAGCTGTCGACGAAGTTCGTGTCGGCCCGGGCGACGGCGATGCACGCGATCGACTTTCCGACGACGCGCTCGGAACTGAAAGCGCGCCGTAACCGCGCACTCGAGAATCTCGACGTCTGGCTCGAGACGTTCGAGCGAGAAGCGTCCCGTCGCGGGACGACGGTTTTGTATGCGGAAACGACGAGCGACGCGGCGCGGCTCGTGGCCGAGATCGCGCGCAAGCACGACGTGAAGAAGGTCATCAAGACCAAGTCGATGGTGTCCGAGGAGATGCGGCTGAACGCGGTGCTCGGCGAAATGGGCGTGCAATCGATCGAGACGGATCTCGGGGAATACATTCTTCAGATCAACGACAACGAGCCGCCGAGCCACATCATCGCGCCCGTCGTTCATAAAGATAAAGAGGAAATCGCGGATCTGTTCGCGGCGACGCACGGCCGTGCGCGGCTCACGGAAATCCCCGACATGACGCGTGAAGCGCGCGAAGTTCTGCGTCCACACTTCTTGTCCGCCGACATGGGCGTGACGGGCGGCAATTTCCTCGTCGCCGAGACCGGCTCGGTCGCGCTCGTCACGAACGAGGGCAACGAAGGGATGTGCACGGTGATGCCGCGCGTGCATGTGGCCGTCACGGGTATCGAAAAGGTGCTGCCGACGCTGGAAGATCTGGCTTTGGCGATGCGGTTGTTGCCGCGCAGCGCGACAGGGCAGGTGACGGCCAACTACTTTTCTTTGCTGACCGGGCCGCGCGGTGAGGGCGATCTCGACGGACCCGAGCATATGTACGTCGTCCTGGTCGACGGCGGGCGCACGGGGCTCATCGGCGGAGCCTTTCAGGAGATGCTGCGTTGCATTCGATGCGGCGCGTGCATGAATCATTGCCCGGTCTATCAAAAGGTGGGCGGCCATGCTTATGGCTGGGTCTATCCCGGGCCGATGGGATCGGTCCTGACACCGAGCTATGTCGGGCTAGACAAGGCGCTCGATCTACCGCAGGCGGCGACGTTATGCGGCGAATGCAACGCCGTGTGTCCCGTGGGCATTCCGATCTCGGATCTGTTGCGTAAATTGCGCGAGAAGCAGGTGGAGCGGCGTTTGCGGCCCTTTTCCGAGCGCGCGGCGCTGGCGGTCTGGGGCTTCGTTGCCATGCGGCCGACCCTTTACGCACTCGTCGCAAAGTTGGCGGTGCGGGTACTCGAGCGCGCGGGCGGAAGCCGCCGGTCGATCGCGCATCTGCCGTTCGGACAAGGGTGGACGGCCACGCGGGAAATGCCGGCGCCGGTGGGACGTACGTTCCGCGAGCTTTACGCCGCGCAGCGCAGTCACCAAGGCTGAGAGAGACGGTCCGGCTGCGGGGCGCTTCATTGTTTATCGGAACGCAACGCTGAATTCGCTATTCCCGTCTTTGTCTCGATAGATTGTCTTTATAGAATACGTGCCATGGATGAGTGCGGGTGCGCGATCGGCGCGGACCCGCATCGAAAAGGGGCACGGATATGAGAACGACAAGATCGGGCTATCTTTCGCAGTATTGGCCGCTCGCACTGGCGATCGCATTGGCCGTGCTCGCCGTCTTGCGCGCGTATGGCGGCGCCGGTGCCGCGCGCGAGCCGTTGGCCGCGGAACAGGTCACGGCCGAACTCGCGCGCACCGTGTCATACGGCCTGATCGACGCGGCGCCGGCTCCGACGGCGTCGTCAGTGCGCCAACGCGTCGCGCCCCCGGCCGCTTCGCAAGCGTTGTGAGCGAGTCCTCCCCGATATAATGTCGCATTCGGCCCATGCGGCCTGGCGTCGCGGCGCCCATGCTGTGGAATCGATGAACACCGTCTCTATTTGCTTCGTTTGCCTCGGAAATATCTGTCGGTCGCCGACGGCCGAGGCCGTGATGCGAGCGCAGGTCGAAGCCGTCGGGCTGGCCGATCGTATTCTGATCGATTCGGCCGGTACGGGCGATTGGCACGTCGGCAAGGCGCCCGACGAGCGAGCGCAGCAGGCGGGGCGTGCGCGTGGCTACGACTTGGCGCCGTTGCGTGCTCGGCAAGTCGCGGCCGCCGATTTCGAACGCTTCGATCTACTGTTGGCGATGGACGAAGCCAACGTCCGCAATGTGCTGCGGCTGTGTCCGCCGACGCGCCGCGAGCGCGTGCGTCTGTTGATGGAATTTGCTCCGGCCGGCGCCGCACGCGAGGTGGCCGATCCGTATTTCGGCGGCGAGGAAGGATTCGAACAAGTCCTCGATCAGGTCGAGGCGGCGTGCGCAGGGCTGCTCGCCCATTTGCGCACGCGGCTCGCGTAGACGTAGGCCGCTGCCATGTTCGGTCCGGCACCAATACCCTGGCCCATAAAGGGGAGATACTTGACTAAAAACGTCATGTATTTATACTTGACCAAAATCGTCGAGAATTCTGGTTTTCCGTCCCTATGAGACTCACCACTAAAGGCCGTTTCGCCGTTACGGCGATGATCGACCTGGCCCTGCGCCAGGAGCAAGGTCCGGTGACGCTCGCCGGCATCAGCCAGCGTCAGCGGATCTCGTTGTCCTACCTCGAACAGCTGTTCGGGAAGTTGCGTCGCCACGAGATCGTCGAATCGGTGCGCGGGCCGGGGGGCGGTTACAACCTCGCTCGCCGTGCGCAGGAAGTGACGGTGGCCGACATCATCATCGCCGTCGACGAACCGCTCGATGCCACGCAATGCGGCGGCAAGGGTTCGTGCGAGGGCACGAAGCAGCACGACGGCCATTGTATGACGCATGAACTGTGGTCGACGTTGAACCAAAAAATGGTCGAGTACCTCGATTCCGTCTCGCTGCAAGATTTGGTCGATCAGCAGCGCGCGCGGGAAGGGTCGCCCGCGGTGTTGCGCGATAGACGCACCGAGAGTGCGGCCGTCGAGGCGGCGCGGGTCGTGCCGAAAGGACCGAATTCCGTATTCAATATCGCGAGTTCGTGAGCCGGCAACCGACGCAACGAACATAGAGCCATAACGATTTCCCCCGGAGCCATTGATGAGTAACGAGATGCCCCACCTGCCCATTTACATGGACTACAGCGCGACGACGCCGGTCGATCCGCGCGTGGTGGACAAAATGATTCCGTACCTGCGCGAGCAGTTCGGTAACCCCGCCTCGCGTAGCCACTCGTACGGTTGGGATGCCGAGCGGGCGGTCGAGCAAGCGCGCGAGGACGTCGCCGCGCTCGTGAACGCGGATCCGCGCGAGATCATCTGGACTTCGGGCGCGACGGAATCGGACAATCTGGCCATCAAGGGCGCCGCGCACTTCTACAAGAGCAAGGGTAAGCACGTCATCACCGTGAAGACGGAGCACAAAGCCGTGCTCGATACGTGCCGCGAGCTCGAACGCGAAGGCTTCGAGGTGACGTACCTCGACGTCAAAAGCGACGGCCTGATCGACCTCGACGTCTTCAAAGCCGCATTGCGGCCCGACACGATTCTCGTTTCCGTGATGTCGGTGAACAACGAGATCGGTGTCATTCAGGACATCGAAACGATCGGCGAGATTTGCCGCGAGAAGGGTATCGTCTTTCACGTGGACGCCGCGCAAGCCACGGGCAAGATCGAGATCGATTTGAGTCGTTTGAAGGTCGACTTGATGTCGTTCTCGGCGCACAAGACGTATGGCCCGAAGGGCATCGGCGCGCTTTACGTGCGTCGCAAGCCGCGCGTGCGGATCGAAGCGCAGATGCACGGCGGCGGTCACGAGCGCGGGATGCGTTCGGGTACGTTGGCAACGCATCAAATCGTCGGCATGGGCGAAGCATTCCGGATCGCCCGCGAGGAAATGGCGACGGAAAACGAACGCATTCGCATGTTGCGCGACCGCTTGCTGCGCGGCCTGACCCAGATGGAAGAGGTGTACGTCAACGGCGACATGGAGCGCCGCGTGCCGCACAACCTGAATATCAGCTTCAATTTCGTCGAAGGCGAATCGTTGATCATGGCGATTAAGGATGTGGCCGTGTCGTCGGGCTCCGCCTGCACGTCGGCTTCGCTCGAGCCCTCGTATGTGCTGCGTGCGCTGGGTCGCAACGACGAACTCGCGCATAGCTCGATCCGCTTCACGGTCGGCCGCTTCACGACGGAACAAGACGTCGATTACGTCATCAACCTGCTCAAGAACAAGATCGCCAAGCTGCGCGACTTGTCACCGCTGTGGGAAATGCATCAGGACGGCATCGATCTGTCGACGATCAAGTGGGCCGCGCACTGAGCGCTTGTGAACGCACACGCCAAACGAATCCAGGAGTTTGATCATGTCTTACAGCAACAAAGTTCTCGATCATTACGAAAACCCGCGTAACGTCGGCTCGTTCGCGAAGGACGACGACACGGTCGGCACCGGCATGGTGGGCGCGCCCGCCTGCGGCGACGTCATGAAGTTGCAGATTCGCGTGGGCGCCGACGGCGTCATCGAAGATGCGAAGTTCAAGACCTACGGCTGCGGCTCGGCCATCGCATCGAGCTCGCTCGTCACCGAATGGGTGAAGGGCAAGACGCTCGACGAGGCGCTGTCGATCAAGAATACGCAGATCGCCGAAGAGCTTGCGTTGCCGCCGGTCAAGATCCACTGCTCGATCCTCGCGGAAGACGCGATCAAGGCGGCGGTGGCCGATTACAAGCAGCGTCACGGCAGCGCGCAAGCGGCCGACGAGGCCAAGCAGCAAGTCGCGTAAGCGCACCCACGCATCATGGCGATCACTTTGACCGAAAAAGCCGCGCAGCACGTGCAGAAGTATCTTGTCCGTCGCGGCAAGGGGCTCGGGCTGCGCCTCGGCGTACGCACGACGGGCTGCTCCGGCCTCGCTTACAAGCTCGAGTACGTGGATGAGCTCGAACCCGAAGATCAGGTTTTCGAGTGCAACGGCGTGAAGGTCGTCGTCGATCCGAAGAGTCTCGCTTATATCGACGGCACCGAACTCGACTTCGCGCGCGAAGGGTTGAACGAAGGCTTCAAGTTCAACAACCCGAACGTCAAGGACGAATGCGGTTGCGGCGAGTCGTTCCGCGTATGACGCATAGGCGCCCAGCGTTCGGGCGAGAAGGCGGCGCAGGCCGCCTTTTTGTTTCTAGGCGACGCGCGTAGTGCCGCTTGCGGGCATGCTTTCAGCCCGAACGCGGCACGCTATTTCGGCGATTGACCCCATGTCCTCGATCCAAGACAGCCACTTCGATTTGTTTCATCTGCCGGCGCGTTTCGCGCTCGATTTGCAGGCGCTCGAACACGCGTATCGGACGGTGCAGGCCCAAGTCCATCCGGACCGCTTTGCCGCGGCCGGGGATGCGCAAAAACGCATCGCGATGCAGTGGGCAACGCGCGCGAACGAGGCGTACCAGACGCTGCGCGATCCGCTCAAGCGTGCAACGTATTTGCTTTCGCTGCGCGCGATCGATGTCGGTGCATCGGAAAACACGGCGATGGAGCCGGCCTTCCTAATGCAACAGATGGAGTGGCGCGAACGCGTGGAAGACGCGGCCGGCGCCCGAAACGTCGGCGAGCTGATGGCCTTGCTCGAGGAGTTGCGTGAGGACGAGCGCGTGCGCTTCGAGCGGCTTGGCGTACTGCTCGATACGGGCGCCGATCAACCGGCCGCCGAAGCCGTGCGGCAGTTGATGTTCCTCGAGCGGCTGGCCGGCGAGATCGCCCACCAAATCGAGCGGCTCGAACACTAAAGCCGGCTCGGTGGCGCGTGAAGCGCCCCGCGGCGCCGGTCTCGCGACACTGACGCAGGACGCCGAACTCGTGGCGGCAGGATAATAGACGTTCTCGTCGCAGTGGCGGCGAGGAACGAACTCATATAGATCAGAATGGCCCTACTGCAAATCTCCGAACCCGGCATGGCGCCCGCGCCGCACCAACGGCGGCTGGCCGTCGGCATCGACCTCGGTACGACGAATTCGCTCGTTGCCGCCGTTCGCAATAGCATTCCGGAGGCGCTGCCGGACGAGGAAGGCCGTGTGCTGCTGCCGTCCGTGGTCCGCTATCTGGAGCGCGGCGGCCGGCGTATCGGCCACGTGGCGAAAGAAGAGGCGGTACTCGACCCGCGCAACACGATCGTCTCGGTCAAGCGGTTCATGGGCCGGGGCAAGAGCGAAGTGGAGGGGGCCGAGAACGCGCCGTACGAATTCATCGATGCGCCGGGAATGGTGCAGATTCGGACGATCGATGGCGTGAAGAGCCCCGTCGAAGTATCGGCCGAGATTCTCGCCACGTTGCGGCAACGCGCCGAGGATTCGCTCGGCGATGAACTCGTCGGTGCAGTCATCACCGTGCCGGCCTACTTCGACGAAGCGCAGCGTCAGGCCACGAAGGACGCCGCTCGGCTTGCGGGCTTGAACGTCTTGCGGCTACTGAACGAGCCGACGGCGGCCGCGATTGCCTATGGCCTCGATCACGGCGCCGAGGGGCTCTATGCCGTCTACGATCTCGGCGGCGGCACGTTCGATTTGTCGATCCTGAAGTTGACGAAGGGCGTGTTCGAAGTACTCGCGGCGGGCGGCGATTCCGCGCTCGGCGGCGACGACTTCGACCACGTCTTGTATCGGCACGTCTTGGCCGAGGCCGGTTTGGCGCCGCAAGGGCTCGCCCCCGAGGACGTGCGGCTCTTGCTCGATCGCGTCCGCGGCGCGAAAGAGGCGCTGTCCGCCGCGCCGCAAGTCACGGTGGAAGCCTCGCTCTCCGACGGCACGCCGATTGCGGTGGAGGTTACGCAGGCGCGATTCGCGGAGCTCGTCCGCTCGCTCGTCGAACGCACCCTGGTGCCGACCAAGAAAGCGCTACGCGATGCGAAGATCGCCGCGAGCGACGTGAAGGGCGTCGTACTCGTCGGCGGCGCGACGCGTATGCCGGTCATACGCGAGGCCGTCCAAGCGTTTTTCGGGCAGCCGCCGCTGACCAATCTGAACCCGGATCAGGTCGTCGCGCTCGGCGCGGCGATTCAGGCCGATCTGCTGGCCGGCAATCGCACGGGCGACGATTGGCTACTGCTCGACGTGATCCCGCTCTCGCTCGGCGTCGAGACGATGGGCGGTCTGGTCGAAAAAATCATCCCGCGCAACTCCACGATTCCGGTCGCCCGCGCGCAAGAGTTCACGACGTTCAAAGACGGCCAAACGGCGATGGCGATCCACGTTGTCCAAGGCGAGCGCGAGCTCGTCTCCGACTGCCGGTCGCTTGCGCGCTTCGAGCTGCGCGGCATTCCGCCGATGACGGCCGGGGCCGCGCGCATTCGTGTGACCTATCAGGTGGATGCGGACGGGTTGCTGTCGGTTTTCGCGCGGGAGCAGCATTCGGGCGTCGAGGCATCCGTGGTCGTCAAGCCGTCGTATGGCCTCGCCGACGACGATATCGCCCGCATGCTCGAGGACAGTTTCCGCACGGCCGAAGTCGATATGCGCGCACGCGCATTGCGCGAGGCGCAGGTGGAAGCCGAGCGTTTGGTCGAGGCGACGCAGGCGGCACTCGTGGCCGACGGCGAATTGCTGGACGAACAAGAGCGCGCGCAAGTCGAACGCTCGCTCGAGCAATTGCGCGCGACGGCGCAAGGCTCGGATGCCGATGCGATCGAAGCGGCAACGAAAGCGCTCGCCGCCGAGACGGACGAGTTTGCCGCGCGCCGGATGAACAAGAGCATCCGTCAAGCGCTGACGGGCCGCAAGCTCGACGAAATCTAGCCCGGCGGCGCGCCGCTCTACAATGACAAGGCGAGCAGCGACGCTCGCCCCCTCGCACCATACAGTCAGAACGGAATTTCCTATGCCTCAAATCGTTGTCCTGCCTCACGTCGAACTGTGCCCGGAGGGGGCGGTGTTCGAGGCCACGCCGGGTGAAAGCATTTGCGATGCGTTGCTCGAACATGGGATCGAGATCGAGCACGCATGCGAAAAGTCTTGCGCTTGCACCACATGTCATGTGATCGTGCGTGAAGGCTTTCAAGCGCTCGAACCGTCGGAGGAGGACGAGGACGATCTGCTCGATAAAGCATGGGGCCTCGAGCCCACTTCGCGGCTATCGTGCCAAGCGCGCGTGCCTGAAGGCAAGGATCTCGTCGTCGAGATCCCGCGCTATACGATCAACCACGCGAAAGAGAATCATTAAGCGCTAGGATTGTCAGTACGAGTTTGGCAGTCGTTAGTTGTCAGTCAATAGGACTCTAGAGGAGGAGCAGCCATGAAGTGGACCGACGTACAAGAAATCGCAATGGCCCTCACCGACAAACATCCCGAGATCGATCCGCAGCAGATTCGTTTCACCGATCTTCATCGCTGGGTCATGGAGCTCGACGGCTTCAGCGACGATCCGAACCGCTCGAGCGAGAAGATATTGGAGGCGATCCAATTGGCTTGGATCGAAGACGCCGCCGAATGATGCATCGTTCGGCCGCGTGGGGCGGGTGAACACCCGCCCCGCATGAGCGCAAAAGGCGACCCGTTTATGAACAGGTCGCTTTTTTTACGTCCGGCTAAGGGAGGCGATGCGGCAGCCGGTGCGGCACGTTACGTTCCGGCCAACTAACCGGCCACAAGCGTGCCGCGCTCGATGTGCACGCGTTCGCCTTGTTGGAACGGCGGCGCTTGACGGTACGTGAAGTAGCGCAAGTGTCCGTTTTCCATCCGTACGCGGACTTGGTAGTCGGTTTCGCTACGCAAGTGCTTCTCGACCGAATTGCCGGCGAAGCCGCCGCCAACGGCGCCCAGTACCGTCATCGCCGTCCGGCCCGTGCCGCGTCCGAACTGATTGCCTAGGAGGCCGCCGGCCACTGCGCCGCCGACGGCGCCGATGCCGGTGCCGTGCCCTTCACGGCGAACCGTGACGATCGATTCGACGGTCCCGCAGCTCGCGCAATACGCCGACTGTCCGCTCGGCTGTTGGGATTGGGCGTAGGGCTGCTGGGCGAGCTGTTGCCCCGCCGGCACGCTCTGGCCCGGCGGCTGCTGTGCATAGGACGGTTGTCCGGGCTGGCCGGAATAGGGTACTTGGCCCGGTGCGCGCGGTGCGGCCTGCGCCTGCGTCGGGCTCGGCGGGGCGTTCTGCGCCACCTGCTGCTGATTCGGTGCGGCGGCCGGTGCGGCCGAATCGACGACGGGTTGCGATGCGACCTGCGCCGTTTGCGATTGATCGTTTTGAACGCTCGAACTCGACGCTTTCGGGAATACGCCGGTGATCGCGGCAGTGGCGGCGAGACTTGCGACGATGACGGTGCCCGCGGCGACCGCGATCAGCGGGTGCAGGCGGCGTGGCGATGTGGTCGGGTTGTTCATGACGTACCTCCGTCCAGACTGAAAGAGGCCTGTTCCTTGTGCGTGACGACAACGATAGTGTCCGTCATCGGATAGCTGTCGTCGTTTCAATTTGTAACGCGCAGCGCGTGCCGGAAACAAACGCTTCGGGCATCGACCCGGTGTCGATCCGTGCTGCCGCGCTGTTACAAGGGCCGGATCGAATGAAAAAAAGCCGTCCGCAACGGGGTTGCGGGCGGCTTTTACCGATCGTTACAAACTCGTTGTCGCGTCGACGCCTCAGTCCTCGCGGCGCAGATGCGGGAAGAGGATGACGTCGCGAATGCTCGGGCTGTCGGTCAGCAGCATGACGAGACGATCGATACCGATCCCGCAGCCGCCTGTCGGCGGCATGCCGTATTCGAGCGCACGGATGTAGTCGGCGTCGTAGTACATAGCTTCCTCGTCGCCGGCGTCTTTTTGCTCGACTTGCTTCTTGAAGCGTGCGGCCTGATCTTCCGGATCGTTCAACTCCGAGAAGCCGTTAGCGATTTCGCGGCCCGTGATGAACAACTCGAAGCGCTCCGTGATGCCTTCCACCGAATCGGACGCGCGCGCGAGCGGCGAGACTTCGACGGGGTAATCGATGATGTAGGTCGGCTCCCAAAGCTGGGATTCGGCCGTTTCCTCGAATAGGGCCAACTGCAACGCACCGACGCCCGCGTTCAAGAACGTGGGTTGCGTCGTATCGACGCCGAAGCGCTTCAGTTCGGTACGCAAGAATGCGGCATCGGCCAGTTGCGCGTCGGTGTAGTCGGGCGCGTACTTGCGGATCGCTTGCGTGATCGTCAGGCGATGGAACGGCTTGGACAGATCGAGCTCACGGCCTTGATAGACGATGTTGGCCGTACCGAGCGCATCGATCGCGGCTTGGCGGATCAATTGCTCGGTGAAGTCCATGAGCCACGTGTAATTCGTGTACGCGGCGTAGAACTCCATCATCGTGAACTCGGGGTTGTGCCGCGGCGACACGCCCTCGTTACGGAAATTGCGGTTGATCTCGAACACGCGCTCGAAGCCGCCGACGACCAAGCGCTTCAGATAGAGTTCGGGGGCGATACGCAGGAACATCTGCATATCGAGCGCGTTGTGGTGCGTCGTGAACGGCTTGGCCGCCGCGCCGCCCGGGATCGGGTGCAGCATCGGCGTTTCGACTTCCATGAATTCGGCGTCCGACATGAACTTGCGGATCGACGAAATCGCCTTCGTGCGCGCGACGAACGTGTTGCGCGCCTCCGGCGTGACGATCAGATCGACGTAACGCTGGCGATAGCGCGTCTCTTGATCGGAGAGGCCGTGGAACTTGTCGGGGAGCGGGCGCAGCGACTTCGACAACAAGCGCAATTCCGTGCAACGAACCGACAGCTCGCCCTTGTTCGTGCGAAAGAGCACGCCGCGGGCCGCGACGATATCGCCGAGATCCCACTTCTTGAACGCTTCGTACGTTTGTTCGCCGACGTCGGCCGGCGTCACGAAAAATTGAATTTGGCCCGAGCCGTCCCGCACCGTCGCGAAACTTGCCTTGCCCATCACGCGCTTGAGCATCATGCGGCCCGCGATGGCCACGTTCAGCGCCGTCGCTTCGAGCGCGTCTTTATCCGCCTGCTCGTACTGCGCTTGGAGTTCGCCCGCATGATGCGTCGGGCGGAAATCGTTCGGGTAGGCGATGCCCGCGTCGCGCAGCGCGCGCAGCTTCTCGCGCCGCTCGGCGATGATCTTGTTCTCGTCGACGGCTGCGTCGACGGTGGGGAGAGTCGATTCGGTCATGGTGTATCCGCTGCGCTTAAACGCCTTGCTTCAGGCTCGCGCTGATGAATTCGTCGAGGTCGCCATCGAGCACGGCCTTCGTGTTGCTGATTTCGACGTTGGTGCGCAAATCCTTCACGCGGCTCTGATCGAGCACGTAGGAACGAATTTGATGGCCCCAGCCCACGTCGGTCTTGCTCGACTCGAGCTTGTCTTGCTCGGCCTGGCGTTTGCGCATCTCGGCTTCGTACAAGCGCGATTTGAGCATCGCCATCGCTTCGGCGCGGTTGCGGTGCTGCGAGCGGTCGTTTTGGCACTGCACGACGATGCCCGACGGCATGTGCGTGATCCGCACGGCCGAATCGGTCTTGTTGATGTGCTGACCGCCGGCGCCCGATGCGCGGTACGTGTCGATACGCAAATCGGCCGGATTGATGTCGACTTCGATCGAATCGTCGATTTCGGGGTAGACGAACACCGACGAGAACGACGTATGCCGGCCGCCCGACGAATCGAACGGCGACTTGCGCACGAGCCGGTGAATGCCCGTTTCCGTGCGCAAAAAGCCGTAGGCGTATTCGCCTTCGACTTTGATCGTCGCGTTCTTGATGCCCGCGACGTCGCCTTCGGATTCTTCGAGCACTTCCGTCTTGAAGCCCTTGCGCTCGCAATAGCGCAGATACTGGCGCAGCAGCATCGACGCCCAGTCGCAGGCCTCCGTGCCGCCCGCGCCGGCTTGAATGTCGATGAATGCGTTGTTCGGGTCGGCCGGGTTCGCGAACATCCGGCGGAATTCGAGATCGGCGACGCGCGCTTCGATCTTTTGCGCATCGTCCTCGCAGGCGAGGAGCGTGTCGTCGTCGCCTTCCTCACGCGCCATGTCGAACAAATCCTGCGCGTCGCGCAGATCCGTGTCGAGAGCGGAGAGGGTCAGAACGACGCCTTCGAGCATCTTCTTTTCCCGGCCGAGGGCCTGGGCGTGCTTCGAGTCGTTCCAGACGTTCGGGTCTTCGAGTTCCTTGTTGACTTCAGCTAGACGCGCGAATTTGGCGTCGTAGTCAAAGATACCCCCGTAGCTCGCCTGCGCGTCGGCGCAGGTCTGCCAGAGAGCCTTCGATCGCGTTGAGGCGTTCGGCTTCCATGTCGATCTTTTTTGCGTCGTAAAAAGGAGAAATTATAGCCGATCGGCGGGCATCTTCGGCGCGTTCGGCACGGCGCGCGAGCCGTCGAGCCTTGAGGAATCGAGAAAGGAGCCGCAACGGCCCGGCATCGGGACTCGTATTGGAACTGCTCCGGGAGCTGGAATCGAAACTGAAATTGGCCCGATTATTAATCTAGTTTCATTTCTTGGGAATCGATAAATTATAATTCATTGAGTTTGCTCTAACATCGCCGTGCGCTTTCTAATCATTTCGTCTTTTGAGGGCGGGATTTTCGAGCGCTTCCGGCACTCAACGCAAATCTGTTTGACCAGTTGAATGCCTTTCGCTTTTTCATTCAGGCGTGGAGGGACGATGAGTGACTTGAAAGAATTATTGGCAAAAGGGGCTGTTAGGCCGGCCGACGAGGTTGCGGCTCCGTTCTTGTATATCGACGAGGCGATCGATAAAACAGGCGTACGCTTCGAAATTCCGCCTATCCCCGCCGGCTTCTTTCCGGCGGGGGCGAAAACCATGCAATGCTGCATGATGTTGCGTGTTCCTAACGGATCGTTCAGCGGGCTGGATGTCGCGGAAGGGGACGGCCCGCTTTTTGATGTCGAGAAAGATAAGGCCACGCAAGTCACGACCGCCGGCAAAGCATTTGAAAATGCGTTGTACGGGGCGGGAAATCAGGGCATGCACGAGGGTGTCGTCGATATCTATTACGGTTTCTTCGATACCGCAGAAGGCGGCGTCCTTTATTCGACGCCGACGCACGTCGAGGTGCATTTCCCGGCGAGTGGAAGCGCCGGTGGTTGATATCGCCAGCACCTGAACTTGCGAAACGGATGCCGCCAATAAAACGCAAAGCGTTTCAGTTTTCCATCGCATGTTCGACGATCAGTTGCACCCGTACCACGCCGTTCCAGCTATCGGCCGCTAGCCGATAGGCGACGTGCGCACGTGCCGGCAGCGATTCCGTGTGATTGAACCAGATCGCCTGGAAGCGCTGCCGCCCGCGGGCCAGTTGCAGCTTCAGATGCTTGTCCTTCACCAGCGACTGCGAGACGACGTCGAATTCGCCCGAGAACGTCGGGGCCGGGAAGCCCTGGCCCCAGACGGCCGCGTCGATCAATTCGACCACTTGCGGCGTGAAATAAGCGTCCTCCAACTCGCCGTCCGTCATCACGACGCGCGCGAGCGCATCGTCGTCGAGCCACTCTCGCGCCACCGTTTCGAACGCTGCGGCGAAGCGCGGGACGTCACCGGTCGCAAGCGTCAGGCCCGCAGCCATGGCGTGGCCGCCGAACTTGACGATAAGTTCGGGCTCGCGCTTGGCAATCAGATCGAGCGCATCGCGCAGGTGAAAGCCGGGAATCGAGCGGCCCGAGCCTTTCACGCAATCGCCACGTTCGTCGGCGAGCGCGAAGGTAAACGAGGGGCGGTGATACTTTTCCTTCAGCCGGCCGGCGACGATACCGATGACCCCCTGGTGCCAGCTTTCGTTGAAGAGCGTGATCGTTGCCCGGCCTTCGGGATCGAGCGCGGAAATTTCCTCGAGGGCCTGCTGTTGCATACCGGCTTCGATCTCGCGGCGCTCGCGGTTCATCGCGTCGAGTTGCTGAGCGAGTTCCCAAGCGCGGCCTACATCGTCGGTCGTCAAACATTCGATGCCCAGCGACATGTCCGACAGCCGTCCTGCGGCGTTTAGGCGCGGGCCCAGGGCGAAGCCGAGATCGAACCCGGAAGCGTTGCGCGCATCGCGGCCGGCGGCACGGAATAGGGCGGCAATGCCGGGCTGCATCCGCCCGCGGCGGATCCGCGAAAGCCCTTGCGCGACGAGCACGCGGTTATTGCCGTCAAGCTTGACCACATCCGCCACGGTGCCGAGCGCGACGAGATCGAGCAGACCGTCGAGCCGGGGTTCGGCCATCCCTTGGGCGAACGCGCCGCTGTCGCGCAGCCGCGCCCGCAATGCGAGCAGCACGTAGAACATGACGCCCACGCCGGCGATGCATTTGCTCGGAAACGCGCAGCCCGGTTGGTTCGGATTGACGATCGCGCGGGCGGCGGGCAGCGTATCGCCGGGTAAATGGTGGTCGGTGACGAGTACGTCGATGCCGCGCGCGTTGGCCTCCGCAACGCCATCGACGCTGGCGATACCGTTATCGACTGTGATAAGCAGGTCTGGTTTGCGTTCGGCAGCCAGGGCCACGATTTCCGGCGTGAGCCCGTAGCCATATTCGAAACGGTTCGGCACGAGGTAGTCGACTTGCGCGCCGAACATGCGCAGGCCGCGCACGGCGACGGCGCAGGCCGTGGCGCCGTCGCAGTCGTAGTCGGCCACCACAAGCAGGCGTTTGCGTTGTGCGATAGCGTCGGCCAACAATCGTGCGGCGTCCTCCGTGCCTTTCAATTGCGCGGGCGGCACGAGGCGCGTGAGCGCGGTTTCGATCTCGTCGGGCTGACGCACGCCGCGTGCGGCGTAAAGCCGGGCCAGGATCGGGTGTAGGCCGTGGCGGATCAGCGCGGTTTCATCGGCGGGCGAGCACGTGCGGGTGACGATTCGAGTCATGCGAGCAAGGAGTCGAAAAAAGACGAGCGGCGAAGCAGGCCGGATGGCTTCAGGCGATAGCGGCGGGCAGGGGCATGGCCGCCCCGCAAGGGGGCGACGGCGAGGCGCACCTGCCGCGTCACTCGAACAGCGACGGCAGAACGCGCCGACGCCAGAATTTGCGCAAATCGCTGCGCGTCGCGGCGAGCGTGACCGAGCCGGTATCGCCCGCCAGCGTCAACGTGAGTGCGCCGATTTGGCCCGCATCGAGCGCTTCTAGCGCGGGGGCGAACCACTCGTGCTCGAGCACGCCGAGCGCGGATTGCCAGGCGGCCCAATCCTGCGCGATGAAAGGCGCCGTGAACGGGCTTAGCTCGACGAGCGTCGTGCCGGGGCCAAGGGGCGGCATCGCCTTGAACGAGGCGGGCGCCGTGGCGTTTTCGACGGCGGCGGCCAGCGCCAGCCCGCGCGTGGCGGGCGCATCGGAGAGGACGCGCGCGAACGGGCTGCGTACCGGCTGCGCCGTTCCTTGTGCGTGAAGCCAAATGGAATTGACGGCGGGCAAGCCGCGCGCCTCGCGCGTCTCGTTGACCGGATGCTGGAACCAACCCATCTGGACTTCGTTTTGCAGCTTCATCCACATGCGCGAGCGTTGCCCGGAATGGGCATCGTGCGGCAGCCAGATCTCGATGCTGCGGCCGCTGGCGCGTAGCGGCGAGGCGCCCGCGAGCTTGCCGAGCGCGTCGCCCGAGAGGTACCACCGGCGCGCGCTAGGCGCCTCGATACGCACGCCCAGTTCCTCGATCAACGGCCGGGCCACGGCGAGCAGGGAGGCGGCGTCGTCATCGGTCAAATCGAGCGCCGATGGATCGATGAGCACGAGGTGGTCATGCGCAATGCGTACGTGCACGGGTTCGACGCAAGCCCACTCGTCGGTGCCCGGCATGCCGCCGTCGGCGAGTAGCATATAGGGCGCGAGCGGCGCCTCGTCGGCCGCGCTCGATTCGACGGCGCCGAACTGGCGGGCCACCCAGCGCTCGTGCGGCAGCGTGCGCTGGAAGTCTTCGCCCGTCACGCGCTCGACGAGCGAGGCGCGCGCAAGCAGTTTATCGAGCGCCGGGCTGCGCAACTCGTGCAGCGCGCTTGAGGCATTGGCCGCCGCGGGCAGCGCGAACGGCAACAGGAGATGAAGACGGTTGGAATGCATGATGGTGCGCATTGTATGGCAAACCTACGCACCATTGCGGATCAAGGACTTACAGACGGGCGTGTAGCAGGCGGTACAGGTTGGTGGTACAGCAAGTACAGAGGAAAGATAGTAGCACGCAGTCGATGACGTGGGCCGTGGTACCGTTGCGTGATACACTAGTACTCTTTCTACATCCTGCGAGATCACCGTGGCGGTTTTCAAGCGTACTACCAGTGCAGAGAAACATGCGCAAGCAGCAGAAAAGGCCGGAGCGAAAGCGAAAGCCCTAGAAGCCAAAGCTGCCGAAGCACAGCGCAAAATAGAGCGCCTGGAAACCGAGCACTTCGCTATCGCGGAAGGGGTGCGCGACGGCAAAGAACAGCAAGCGGCAATCCGTCAGGGCGTGAAGGCGGCCGTAGAGACTGTCCCGATGCCCGTCCGGTTGGAGGTTAGTCAAGTCAAGGCGCTAAAGATCCTGGCCGCGATGCAGGGGACTACCGCGAGCGCAATCATACGTGGTTGCATCCACGACGAGCTAATCGAAATGTACGGTCACTTGCCGGGATTCGCCGCCGCGTTGGAGGCTGCTGGGGTGCGCGGACTGTAAAACGTTAAAGGGCGCGAGCCCTTTAATTTTCCCTTGCATGTAGAAAGAGTTCGTAGGTAATATTCGGTTCGTTGTAGAAAGAGTTCGTATGTATCACATCCCGGCGCGGCGGCTAGGATCGGGAAACGACTTTTGTACCAAGCGACATGGTCACGGCCTACCAGTCCGGCGCGTAAGTCCTAGCAATAGGCGAAAACGGAATAAAGAGTCGGGGGCTCGGAGAGGAGTCCCATTCGAAAGGATGGGAAATCAATGAGCGGACGGATGGGGCAGGGAAATAGGCTTAGCGTTCGTCGGGATATCAAACCGCATGCCGACAGGCCCGGGGAGGTGTCCGAAAGCGAACTTCGGTTCGTCAAGGCGATTCCGTCGAGTCGCTTGGATCAACCGAGCAGACTACAACGAGGACAGACCATGCACTTACAACACGCAGCACACATCCGCCTCGCACTCGCTACAGTGGCGTTTTCAAACACTGGTCGCGACGAGGATCACTCGACATTGAATGAACAAAACGCAGCTCAGTGGGCTCGGAATGGCCGCGAGTATTTGCGCCGCGCTCCCGAGGCGTCGATAGATCCGTGCGCGATCGGGGCCGCGAATCTTTCTCGCCTCCGATATCGGATTCTCGCCCTTGCGCGAATGCTCGATGAGGCGGAGGAGCAATACACGCGCTTGGACGCCGCTCTATACGCTGGCTGACAGTTCGTTATTGCTTCAACCACGCATCCGAAGAATAGCTAATCTACAAAGCGAAACTCCGGCTAGAGCGATGAGGAAGCTTACGATAAACATCGTCGTGACGAGGATGGTCGCATTGCCATATATTCCGACTTTGTTGCATAAGTCGAAAAGCGGCTGAAATGCTGCCCAGCCCCGGCCGTACAGAAACCAGTCGTTAATCGCTGGAGTGTTAGCGAGGCCGAGGTAAATCGGAAGCGTTAGCAACACGGCCAACACTACGACTATTATACGATTCTTCATTGAACCGTGACCGTCCCGTAGTAGTCGACATTCGTCCCTGGAATCTTCGCCGTCTTCTGCTTTAGCAACCAGTTCCGCAAGACGTAAAAATTATCGACGCTTGGTAGGGTGATGCAACCCTCGCTTATGCCCCAGTAGCCAACCGGGTGCAAGCGGAAGTTTGCACGGCGAACACCGTTCACGACGAGGGAGTCTCCCACGGGAGGAGTCATGGTGTAGAGCGCAAACCAGTCCGCTCGATGAGTCCCGCTCACCGTGTCCTCGATCTTTTCTATTTCCTGGCCGTGGCGCCCTCCCGACTGGCGCGCAACAATGTAGTACTTCCCCTTCGGTATGGGACCATCCTTCGGTACGGCCGTGGATTCCGGGTTATTGATGTATCTGCCGTTGCCTGAAAACGCCAGTATGCTGCCGAGATCGAGGCAATCGAGCGTTGAAAGACGCTTCCCGTTCAATCGGAAAAAGCATGCTGCGGGCATATACACTCCGAGAGATGTGTGGCCGACGATTATGCCACAATGGGTTATATAGCGATTATATTTGCATGCCTGGGAGCTGTTTTACTTACGCTAATAGATAGAAGGCTGACCATGACACACGGCGAGATGCGGGCGCTGATTCACAACCAGATGGCGGAGACCGCCCGCCTGAGTGCGCAGCAGGTGGAGATGAGGAGTGGGGCGCTCACTCAACGAGTTATGTATAACCCGTTCACCTATGCTGCGGGGCTTTCCCTCTTGGTGCCCCTGCTGGCCAAGTACGTTATCCCTTGGATGCTCCGGTAGGAAGCTGACCGGCCTTCGCGCTATTTCTTGAGATTGGGGCGTAACTTCGCCAGCACTGAGGTTCGCTCTTGATCGAGTTCGGCCTGTGTCCGCTCCCTTGGGGCGGGCTTGCCGAGCCGTGTGCGGAACTCATCAAGAGGTAAGCGGGGGCCTAAACCAGCCGCCGCAAGGCCGATCTGCTCGTCAAAGTCATCACCAAATATCTGTCTGAGCCGTGCGAACCGGAGCTTTGCTCGGCGCTGTCGCTCAACTTCCGGGTCGATAACACGTCGCACGGGGCGGGCAGCGTAAGCGTACTTGCCGAGGATTTTCGGTTCGTCGAACTTACCGGAAACGGCATATCCGCCCGTGGCGAAGTTGTCGCGCACCTCAACACACGCCAGCTTGTACTCGGTCTTAGTGCGTGCCCACTCGCCGAACCTTGCGGACGCGTCGGCCAAGCCTATATAACCCGCACCATACACTTCCGATCCGGGCAATAGCAGCGGATGAAGGTGTCGGTAAGTCTGCCGCTTCACGACGCGATCTATCGTGGGTTGGGACACGCCGAACAACTGCGCCAACATGACGGAGCCAAAGCGCGGGCTTCGGGGAATGTGTACCGCGCGGATGACCAGTACGTCCTGGTCCGTCAGCTTCCGCTCGTTCGTAAGGTCAAAGGTTTTCGACATCCATCGATTCTACCCAATGCCGATATAACGCGGAAGGCATTTATGGGTATGGGTTTGGCGGCCGTTTGGTGGAATGTTGTCTGCATTGGGGAGAGAACGATCACTCGAACTGCTCACAGCATTTCGCAATCTAAAACACTACACAGACCAGATGGAGCAGAAACCATCCGTGCGGTAGCGTTGCCCGACGAACGCCCGGTCCCCTTTTCTTGCGTTGCAAAGAAAGCTACGAGACCTCCCGCAGCTACCCTATTCGGCGCACCCCCGCGCCGTCCCACGCAGCCTGTCGCTTACTCCATTCGAGCGAGTAGCGGGAGGCTGTGATTCTTTGGTCTACCTTTAAGGAGTACTAACTAATGCATAAAGGGAAAATTCCCGATAAGCCGTACGAGTCGTCTCGCGTCTTGAGCACGAAGGTAACTCCGCACTTTCATAGGCAGCTACGGCAAATTGCAGCAGATAAAGATGCGACAGTGGGCGCCGTGGTTAAGGCCGCAATTGAGCAGTACGTACAGGCCAACGCGCACTGATGACAAATCAAACGACCGTAAAGGTCACAGCGGATGCCTCCGGGTACACCGCAGAGCTAGACAAGGGCCGCCGATCCGCCGAAGCGTTTATGCAGACGCAGGAGAAAGCAGCCGAGCGGGTACGCGTTGCACAGCAAGCTATCGCAGAGGCCGCACAGAACGGCTCTAACGCATCCGCGAAGGCAATCAGCAACTTCGTTTCGCAATTGGCGCGGACGGCGGACCAAGCCGGTAAGACCCGTGCCGAACTTCTACAGATGAGGGCCGCGCAGCTAGGTATCGCTGATTCGGTGTCCGGCTATGTTCAGCAGCTTGACGAGGCGAGTAAGCATACGCACGAATTCAGCCTAAACAGTTCCGCAGCGCGCCGAGAAATGCTCGTGCTCGCTCACGAGGCATCCCAAGGCAATTGGACGCGCTTCGCGGGCTCCATGGGAGTACTCGCGGAGCGCACCGACGCGCTTACCCTCCTGCTAAGTCCCTTGGGTCTCGGGCTTGGAGCTACTGCTGCCGCCGCCGCATTGGTGGCCGTTGAGATAGCGAAAGGTCACGAGCAGGTAGAGGCGTTCAATCGCGCGATCAGCAGCACTAACGGCTATGTCGGCCTAAGTGCCGCGCAGATGGCTGAAATGTCTAACGGTCTCGTCTTGACTACCGCGCATCTAAGCAGTGTGCGAGAGGCAATGGCCCAAGTCGCCGCGACCGGCGCATTCACTGCTGACGATTTGCAGCTTGCTACGCGCGCCGCGCTTGCTATGTCGTCCGACATTGGCATTGGGACGGACAAAGCCGCCGAGTCGCTGTCTCGCGTTCAGGAGAACGTCCTTGAATGGGTGCAGAAGTACCAGCAAGCGCACCACGCGTTCAGCGCGGCACAGGTCGAAGAGATCGACAACTTCGTTAAGCAAGGTGACACCGCGCGGGCTGTTAAGGCCGTCATGCAGGACCTTTCCTCCGCGCACGAGAAGATGGCAGCGGATGCCGAAAAGAGCGTCGGCTATCTGGCGTGGCTTTGGAATGCTGCCGCGTATTCCATCGATTTTTACAAAAGCAAGCTCCAAAACCTAGGAGTGCCTGACAGTGTAGACAAGCAAGTCGGCGACCAGTTTGCTCGCGTCGAGGCCGCGCAGCGCAACCTCAAGCAACAGCAGTCGATGGGCGCGATGGGTAACATTTCGTCAGCTCAGCAAGCGCTCGACATTGAAATGCAAAAGCTCAACGTCTTGAGACAGCAGCAAGGCGAGGTCAACAAGCTACAGCGCGCACGTGAAGCCGCCGCGAAGGCAGGCGACGCTACGGTAGATTTAGGCTCGTACCTCCGCTCGGACAAGTACGCGAATCCCAGTGAGAAGCACCAGCACGAGCTAGACGCGGAAGGCAAAGCGTTCAGTCAAGCGACGGCGACCCTCGATAAGAACTCAGCCGACTATCAAGCGGCCCTCAAGCGCCACTACGCAAACGTCAAGCAGATCGCCGACGAGTACGCTAAGAGGACCGCACCGAAGACCAACGAAGGCGGCCTAAATGCGACGCTCGCAGCGATTCAAGGCGCTAACCAGCTTATCGAGGCGGAGGAGCGTCGGGCACAGGCAACGCTAAAGGCTCAGCATCAATCAGGCTTGGTCGATACGGAAACGTACCTATCCCGCTTGCGCGATTTACAAGCCCGAGCACTCGATCAAGAGATCGCGAACGCGCAACGACGCGCGGAGCTTGCAGGTCAGAAGAAGGACCCCGTAGCAGAACAACAGGCGCTTACCGAGTACAAGAAGCTAGTTGCTGATAGGTTAGCCGTCGAGCAGAGCTATACGCAGTCGCTCTCGGAGTACCAGGCGAAGCGGACGGCAAACGTACAGAAGTTCAGTGTCCAAGAAGCCGCAGCGCTACAGAAGCAGCAGCAAGGATACGGGGACCTCGATGCAACGCGCTATATGACGGCCTTGGCAAAGTCGGAGTACGAATCCCGAGGACAGCTTGTCGAGCAGTACATGCAAAAGGTAGCCTCGCTCAAAGAGCATTACGAGATGGACCCAGCCTCCGATAAAAAGGAGTACGCAGCCAAGCTCCAGAGCGCTCAAGCGTCGTACGACCAGCAGCTAGCCGCCTTGCAGACGTATTTGACGCGCGAACAGGCTGTCAGGGAAAGTTTCTCGGACCAGATGCACCTAGCCGTCTCTAAGCTCGCGGGCGACGGTCAAACGACCGCGCAAATGCTCTCCTCTGCGTTCACAACTGCATGGCAGGACTCGGCGAATGCTTTGGACAAGTTCATCACTACGGGTAAAGGGAGCTTCGAGGAATTTACCGCAAGCATTCTCGCGGACCTTGCGAAGATCGCAGTACATCAAGCCGAGATGCAGCTATTCCAGACGATCGGTACGTCCTTTTTCAGCGAGGGCGGCTCGGTTGGGCACTACGCGAGCGGTGGCCCGATTGCGGGCCCCGGGACCGGCACTAGCGACAGTATCCCGGCCATGTTGTCGAACGGGGAATTCGTTGTTCGTGCGTCGCAAGCCTCCAAGTATCGAAGCCTGCTCGAATCGATCAATAGCGGCACTACCTCGCATTTTGCTAATGGCGGTCTCGTCGGGCCTTCGGCGGCCTCGTCCAACGGCGGCGTAGCGCCGGTAAGTGTCGTCGTGCACAACAACGGCGGCGGAGGCATGTCTGATCAGGATGCAAAGGACCTTCATACGCTCGTGCAGGCGTTCGTAGATAGGCGAATCGATCAGAAAATGCGCGGCCAGGGGAGCTACAGTTATCAAATTAAATATGGAATGATTTAATGCCGGTAGGTATGCAAGTTTTCGATGCATCGGGAAACATCATCCTCGATGAAACCTATCGAGTACTCCGCATTATTGGGAGCCGTTATCTCGATGGCACTAGCTCGTCCCTGTCTGACTCACGTTTCGCTCAAGGAGGCTTTTTCGCATTTCAGCCGGATATAACGTGCGGCGATGGATATATGTCTGGGGGCGTGATCGTCCCGCAGTGCTCGTTTAGCGGGTCCACGTTATTTTGGTATTACGCACCAAAAAATAGCACGCAGTACGACACGTACCAAACGGGAACACTTTTCTACGGTGCCAGTTAAGCCGCAAACATCATCGTAGGCGCGTCCATCGCAGGCCGGGCTGGACGCGCCGGTTACCTACGCCAGTCTCAATTATCAATTTATTTAAGATTCCGTTGAAAAATAAATTTCATATATCGATAATTAAATCGTTAAGTGCTAATAAGCAATACAGCCCTGGGCTGGAGGAGAATTTCACGTCAGCCCCGGAGGGCGATGCCCCTCCAATGGTGGGAGAATGCTGCTTCCGGTATATTAAATCAACAGAAGCCGGGCGGCAAAGGACAGTGCGATGACGGCCGGTCTCCAAATTTGGGGGGCGGACGGCGCGCTCATATTAGACGCGACCCATCGGGCCGCCCGCGTGATAGGAATGGTCCAGATAACTGGAGGGGTCAACTTTAGCTTTTCCGATTCCCGCTTGAATTCCGATAATGTTTATTGGGCATTTCAGCGCGATAAGACTTTTCACCTACGCGCAGGGTACGGCGGCATCATAAGCCCAACATTCAGTTTCTCCGGTAACACACTGACATGGACGTACGCCGCGATGAACAATCCAAGTTATGACGAGTATGCCGCTGGCCTCCTGGTCATCGGTGCGTATTGACGGATAGGCCAAGATATCCCGTGCTACATGCGACAAAGTAACGATAACAACACCTGTCCCGGCTGTGGCGAGCGCTTTCGCTCCTCGCGTGCTTTCGATAAGCATCGAACCGGGACGTTCGGATCAACAGACCTGTATGGAAACTACGTACCCGCGCAGCGTCGATGCAAAACACCTGATGAGATGCTGGCCGAGGGAATGCAACGAAACGCACGAGGTCTTTGGATCACGAAATCCTTTGGGATGCCGCTCCGTTTGCACCCAGGAGCCGCCCGCAAGGACGAGGTAATAGGCAGGTAGCCGGGCGAATGCGAGGCTATGGCGGCCTCGCGCGTTACGCGCACGCGCGCACAACGGTTAAAGAATGGAGAAAATACGAAATGGGGTATGTCAAAGAATGTGAAGCCACCGCACATCAACGTGTCGCCGAAGCAGAGATGCGTATTCGAGAAGTGGGCACGCCAGGTATGCAACGCGCCGCCGAAGTGAAGATGCTGGAGGCAGCAGAGGAGTTAGACCGTATTCAACTTGCCGGATGCAGCCTCTTTCCTGGCCACCGTGGCCGATTCGTTAAATGCACCTCTTGCGGAAACCCGTTTCACGACGAGGGCAGCTACCTCGCCCATTGGCGCTACGGTCCCACCGGTCGGCTTGGCTGCGAACGAACCGCATCTATCCTCAAGGTTATGGGCTTCGTATCCGATGAGTACCGGTATCCCGGCGAGAGCTGGCCTGAGTACGTTCTCCGGCATCCCGACCGGCAAACGCGCTAACCGCCCTTGGTTTCGCGCGTCTTCAGAAAATTTTTGGACTTAGCGATTTCGTAAGGCTGACCAGTCGGATTCCGGTCGATGAGCCTTCGCAATTTGACCCACCCGCCCCCCTCAGTAGCCACCCGCGGGGCCGCCGTATCGGCTCACCACGCCTCTGCGCGGCCTCCGCCAATTCCGGGGCATACCGGAAGCCGACGAACGCCGCAGACGGCCTTATGCAACATGCACCGATCAACCGCTTACCAACAAGGAGCCAACATATTGAGTGAATGTAGGAAACACCCGCAATGGCAACCGCAGGGCCTGGAATGGCGGTGTCCGCACTGCGTAGCCAGTAAGCCCGCTCCGAAGGCCAAGGCTACGGCTACACGCTACAGCGGTAATCGAGAGAAACGTATCCTGGGCCGGGAATGGATGGATACGATTCAACGTATCAGAGCACGAGACGGCTACCAATGCCGCACTTGTGGTATCGCTGTTCGAACCGGACAAGTCGACCATGTCAAGCCCGTTGACCAAGGCGGGAGCAACGACGATAGCAACCTGCAATTGCTCTGCGATAGCTGTCACGTCGATAAGACCAACTGGGACAATGGTTTCAAGGTAAAGCGTCGTGTCGGCGTAGATGGTATTCCCGAAGGATGGAAGTAACATAGCATTGCTCTACGACAAAGAAGACTCCGAGCGCACCACGTATGCGTATCGGCCAACACCACGATATGTACCTTGGGGACCTGATACGACGCTCGTCCAAGTTCCTCTACCGTTGCTCAAGGCCGCAGGATGGAAGAAGATCAGAGAACGACCATTGCGGCTATCGGTTAAATCATATCTCGATATAGAAACCGGTGAAATCATTAAGAAGCGTGAAATGTTCAAGCGGCGGCTTCCAGTACCGCAGAACACAAGCTTGCGCTTTATCGAGCAGCTTTCGATAATCAATAACCAACTGAGCAAGAGAGCACGAGATTTGTGTATCTTTCTGCTTAGGATGCAGAATAGTCGAGGCTCATTCGTGTTACCACTCAGCGAGCTTATCGACGGATACATTAACCGAAACGGACCCGTATCACGTATGGCTAGGGCGCGGAAACAGCACTACGACTTGATCGGCGAGATAGCAGCAGCGGGAATCATCGCCCAGGAGCAGGCACTAGGTAGCTTGTTCCAGAAGCATGCCCCTGTGACCGCACAGGATGTGCTAGAGGAATCGGCGATCTACTATGCGTGGCCCGGTATCTTTCGCGGTAAGAGCGTATGGGCGTCCTGAGTCTTCGACTCGCAAAGTGTATAGTATTACAAGCAAATTGCCGGAAACCCTTGTCGGGCTTGAAAAGCGACTCTCGAAAGTTGGCTTTCTAGGCCAGCTTTTCGCGGGTTGTAACTTGCGTCTTTGGATGGGAAACGACTATGAGTGACGAGGTCATCAACAAGGCAGCGGCCGGTGCTCTTGCAACCGCAATGGCGGTCGTTGTGGGTCTTACTACTATATCCGCCGCTACCCCGAGCGCAGGTCCCTTAGATGCATCACTATTTAAGGCGGTGCAGCTATTTGCATGGGCGTCGGCGTTACTCGGAGGATTCCTGCTACTCGACGGCGTACATGCAATCTTGACTAGAGCAGGCAAGTCATTGAGCAAAACCGGTAACTTTCTGCGTTTTCTATGGCTTGCTGGCGGCACTGTGTGTTGGCTACAAGGAGCCATCGCTGTGTTAGCGCATTTCCATATCCCTGGTTGGGAGACAGTGCTAATTCAGGCGGCATTCATTGTAGCGACCGGGGTCGCACAACGGGAACTGTGGTCCGTGTTGTCGCGCCTCAAATCGCCGAAATAGGCGACGAGGATTTGTACGGGTATCCCGTCTCTTTTTGTTGGGAATTCTTGGCGTTACCGCGCCTGCGAACGTCGTGGCCCATATGATCGGATACCACCGGCTTTCGCGGTTGATCTTAGCGGCCTCGGCGTTTAGTTTCATCGGCTCAGCCAAGAACTTGCCGATCTCTGCCTCAGTCTTGAGAAGGTCCACTTTAAGTCCCTCCGATTCGATCCGCTAGCGCAGGGGGTGCTCGGCTAGCCACTGGTCAATGCAGGTTAAGAGCGCAGTAACCGCCTCCGATACCCCTTCATCTATCTGTTTCAATTTGCAGGCATAGTCTTGCAGATTAACTAGTTGGGCCTCAAGGACAGCATCTCGGTTAGGTAATCCGTAGGCTCTAGCCAAGCTCTTATACTCGGCAAGCATCGCGTTATTGAGAAGAAACGAGTTTATCAGTCCCCTTGCTTGCACATATGTTCCTACGACCAAGCTACGTAGCTGTGGGTCGTCGATCTTCCCGACCATATGTGCGCTATTGTTATAGATTGAAAATCCGTCAGTCGATACCGGGTATATCATATTGAAATATTTCCCCGGAGCAAGAGCGGTCACGGCAGGATGAATTTCTATGCAGTAACCGGCCCAAGTGGCTCGCACCTCATCCCGGATTGCTTCGACAAAAGCGCGCGTCTCCGCCACGTCGGCCGCTTTCTTGTCTTCGTACTGCTTGGCGTAAATCCATACCGCTGCAATGATGGCCAGTAGGGATCCGACGCCTTGTACCCAGGCGGCAATGTCGGATGCGGTATTTATCGGTCTAGACATAAATGCGGCGAACAGGACGACTAAGACCAATGCCCCTAATGGCGCTTGCCAACCGTTTTTCATATGGTCTCCATCTCTCTATCTGTTTCCCCGGACGCAGGCGCATAAGGCCTCATCGGCCATATGCCGATATAGTACAGTCCTCTGCTACGCTGTCCGTCATGCTCATCGACAAGGAACGGAGATGGACGATCACATGCGGCGACGTATTCAGAAAGCGCTTCGAAGTGGCAAGCTACCGAACATGCGCAAGCCGGTATTCACCTCCGGCTACGTGCCCCCGGCGACAGGCGTCGCCCATGCACGGCTCGTCGGATACTTCGAGCTTGGCACGCATGAAGAGGAGTTCGAAGGGATGACGCGCGACCGTGAGAAGGTCGCTCTAGTTTTCGAACTCAGCGGATTGGGCTACGGGCCACGGATTGACGGAGCTATAGCAATCCCGCAGCGCCTCACGGTCCAAGAGACGCTGAATATGGGCCCGAACTCGTCATTTTTCCAGTTGTTCGGCGTGATGAATTACGCGGGCAAGGCTACCCACATGGCCGAATTGCTTGGCGAGGCGTTCATCGTCGAGGTATTCCACAAGAAGAGCAAGGACGGTAAGAAGGTCTATGCGAACTTGAAAGGCCCGAACGGCTACAACGTCAAAGGAACGACGGTACAGGACCCGCTCAGCGGTAAGCCCATCGTGATCGACGTTCAGTCCGCGATTACCGAGCTTAAAGCGTTCATTTGGGACATTGCCGATAAGGAAATGTGGGACAGCATCTACATTCCCGGCGAGTGGGAGGAACGAAAGGACGAGAAGACCGGCGAGGTGATCTTGGAGGCTCGTACGAAAAACGTGATCCAGCAAAAGCTCATGAGCGCGAAGAATTGGCTCGGATCACCGGCGCATAGGGCGATCACGCCAATCGGATAACCAAACCGTCCCGACTATCAATTATGGCGCTACGCTATCTCACGATAAAGAAGTTTGCGTCCGAATCAGGCTACACCGAGCACGCCATTTATACGAAGATCAGCCGGGGAATCTGGCCCGAGGGCTCCGTATGGCTAACTGCTCCAGATGGTCGCAAGCTCATCGACGTGCTTGGCTATGAGGCGTGGGTGGCAGGTGGCCTCAGTCGACCGGGCCCGGTCTCCAGCAAGACAAGGACCGAGTAGCAGAAGTGTCAACTAACGGGAGTAGTCCATGACCGAGCAAGAAGCAATCGAGATGGCGGTTAAAGCCCTCGCAATCTACGCGGCGCGGCACCCCCGTCCGCCCCATGTCAACATTACCCAAGCCGCCGAGATGCTTGGGCGCAGCCGTCCAACAGTTAGGCGCATGCTGCTCGATAGTAAAGTTCGGCTTAATGCTGCGGGTTTGATTCCCATTGAAGCTGTAGACCGGCTACTAGTATCCAGAACATAGTTCAAACGGTTAGTTGAATCAGCCGGGCAGCACTGCGCCTGAAATCCGTATGTTAGCGATCGCTTTGACGAGAGGGGCGAGCGGATAGAACTCTGCCCCGTAGCCGCTCGACGCCGAACCGTCGCTATGGCCCGTCAGTGCGTCCGACACGTCGCGGTCAACCCCGCCCGCACGACAGGCGTCTTTGAACGTGTGGCGGAAACTGTGGAAGGTCATACGCGGGTCCGTGACCTTGCAGACGCGGCGCAGGTACTCGCTAAACCATTTGGCCCATGTAGGGGACACGCGTCCGTGTCGATCCGCTTTTAGGTCGAACAGTCGCGGCTTGTCCTCCTGCGACCGTGCGAAATCAACGAAACCCAAGCGGATCAACTCAGCATGTAGGGGAATGCGGCGAACGCTACCCGCATTCTTCACGCGCTGCCCGCGCTCCGCGTCTTGAACGAACCGGACGCACCAATGCCCGGATTCCTTGAAAACATCGTCCGGCGCAAGCTGGCATAGCTCCTCGACACGCGCCCCAGTGAATGCCGCAAGCAGCGGTACCCAATAGGCCGCCTCACCGGCTCCCCTGATAGGCCGCAGACCTTCCGTATAGATCGGGCTTGAGAAGATCGTGGTAAGCGTTGCTGCATCGAACGAAATGCGTGCCTTCTCGGCGCGCTTGACCACGACCGACACTCGGGGCAGCGGTACGGGTACGAGCGCGTTCTCGTAAGCGAACTTCATCAACGTGGAGAACTGATCCATGTAACGCTTTACGCTCGATGCAGCTAACCCGGATTCTAGGAGCTTGTCTTTGAGGGTTACGGCGTGCAGCCGTGTTATCGAGGCGACGGGGATGCGTCCTACGTGCTCGTAAAACCTGCTTGCAACTAGGTTCATTTGCTCGACCGCGCCGCCCGTTGGTTTGCGCTCTCCGGCCCATTTATGCACCAGGGCCGCGAGGTGTCCCGCGGACACGGTTCCAGGAGCCGATCGCGCCTCGCGGTGCTGCGGCGTTCGGGCCTGCGGTATGGTTTGCGGCGCGACGGCTCGGGCTACCAAGACGCCATTCGCGAACGCGCGAGCATGTTTGAGCCTCTGCTTATGGTGCCTATCATCGGCTCCTACAGGCCACAACACGGCAACTCGCTCGCCGTCACATGTGGCGAGGTCGTACGGAGCAGGGCGGACAGGATTCAGCTTGACAGTGCGGCCGGTTGGCACGCTTTCCGAGGTGCGGGGATCGGCGATGTATTCCTTGACTTCGACTACTTGGGGAGCGCTTGGAGGCGGCGACCGGAGCGCAGCGAATTCGCGATCTAGCTGCACGCTTTCCTCACGAACCCGCTGACGGGCCTCTGTCGGATCGGACGTACCAAGGGCTTTAACTATTTCTCTGCGGCCGTAGTGGGCTTGCAGGTCGATAGGGACCTTGCGGCGAATGTAGTATCGAGAGCCGCGCCGTAGGAGATGGTTCGTCATGGTGTCATCCTCGGTGGATGTAACACCAGCTACCGCGCCCCGCAAACCCTTATCCAACAAGGTTTTCCCCGGAAATCAAAGGGTTAAGTGTACCATGTTGGTTTATGGCAAACTGCGCGCTTGATCGGCGCCGCATCCCCCGCGCGAGCGCGCTCGCTTGCGCGGCACGCGCATTGCGGGCCGATCGGCGCGCCGCTCACGCCGGCGGTGCATGTGGTGGCGGCAAAAAATTGAAGGATTCGCTTGAAACTCCCTTACGAATGGCAAATCGGTTGGCGCTATACGCGCGCCGGCAAGCGCACGACAGGTAATGGCTTCATTTCGTTCATCGCGCTCGTGTCGATGTCGGGCATCGCACTCGGCGTCGCAGCGTTGATCGTCGTGCTTTCCGTCATGAACGGCTTTCAGAAAGAGGTGCGCGACCGCATGCTGTCGGTGCTCGCGCACGTCGAAATCTTTTCGCCTACCGGCTCGATGCCCGATTGGCAGCGCACGGCTCTCGAAGCACGCCGCAATCCCGCGGTGATCGGCGCGGCGCCCTATGTCGACGCACAAGCATTGCTCACGCGGCAGGATGCCGTGAGCGGCGTGGCGTTGCGCGGCGTCGAGCCTTCTCTCGAGCCCCAAGTGTCGGACATCGGCAAGGATATGAAAGCCGGCCGCTTGACCGATCTCACCCCGGGGCAGTTCAACATCGCGCTCGGGGTGGATTTGGCCGCGAACCTCGGCGTGTCGATCGGCGACAAGATCACGCTCGTCGCGCCCGAAGGCTCGCTCACGCCGGCCGGCATGCTGCCGCGGTTGAAGCAGTTCACGGTATCCGGCGTGTTCCAATCGGGACACTACGAATACGACAGCTCGCTCGCGCTGATCAACATTCACGACGCCGAAGTGCTATTTCGTACGGCGGCGCCCACGGGCGTGAGACTACGGCTCAAGGACATGCAAGAGGCGCCGCGCGTGGCGCGCGAGCTCTCGCGGACGCTATCGGGCGATCTTTATATTCGCGACTGGACGCAGCAGAACAAAACCTGGTTCTCGGCCGTCAAGATCGAAAAGCGGATGATGTTCGTCATTCTCACGCTGATCATTGCCGTGGCCGCGTTCAACCTCGTTTCGTCGCTCGTCATGACGGTGACGAATAAGCAGGCCGATATCGCGATTCTACGTACGCTCGGCGCGCAGCCTGGATCGATCATGAAGATTTTCTTTGTGCAAGGGATCACGATCGGCTTCGTCGGGACGGCGACGGGCCTGGCGCTCGGCTGTCTCATCGCATGGAGCATTCCATGGCTCGTGCCGATGATCGAGCATCTGCTCGGCGTGCAGTTCCTGCCGCCGTCGGTCTATTTCATCAACGAATTGCCCTCCGAGTTGGTGGCGGCCGACGTGGCGAGAATCGGCGTCATCGCCTTCGTCTTGTCGGCACTGGCCACGCTCTATCCCAGCTGGCGCGGCGCAAAGGTACGTCCGGCGGAGGCGCTGCGCTATGAGTAACGGTAACGAATTCATGACCGAACAGCGGCGCGCCGCGTCGAGCGCGCAAGCGTCTGCGCAGTATGTGCTGGAGGCGAAAGGCGTCTCGAAGGCGTTCGTACAGGGCGGCCTGAACGTGCCGGTGCTCAATCGCGCGGAGCTTGGCGTGCGGCGGGGCGAGAAGCTCGCGATCGTCGGTGCCTCGGGGTCGGGCAAGAGCACGCTGCTGCATGTGCTGGGCGGCCTCGATGAACCGAGCGCCGGTAGCGTGTCCGTGCTCGGGCGGCCGTTTACCGAACTGGCCGAACGCGAACGCAACGATCTGCGCAATCGTGCGCTGGGCTTCGTCTACCAGTTCCATCATTTGCTTGCCGAATTCAGCGCGCTCGACAACGTCGCGATGCCGTTGCGCATTCGCCGGCTCACGCAGGAGGCGGCGCGCCACGAGGCGCTTGCGATGCTCGAGCGCGTGGGCCTTGCGCATCGCGCGAAGCATCGTCCAGGCGAGCTCTCGGGCGGCGAACGGCAACGCGTTGCGATCGCTCGCGCGCTCGTGACGAAGCCGGCGTGCGTGCTGGCCGACGAGCCTACGGGCAATCTCGACGGCGCGACGGCCGATAACGTCTTCAATTTGATGCTCGAGTTGTCCGCCACGCTCGAGACGAGCTTCGTTATCGTGACGCACGATGTCGATTTGGCCGCACGCTGCGATCGCATTTTGCGGTTGCGCGACGGCGTGCTGCACGAAGAGCCGTCGGTACCCGTCTAACCCGCCAAACTCCAACGCCCCGATAGCCGCCATGTGGATCGATACGCACTGTCATCTGGACGCCGGCGAGTTCGACGGCGATCGCGAAGCAGTCGCGTTGGCGGCGGAGGCGAGCGGCGTCGCGCGCATCGTCATCCCGGCGGTGTCGCGCGCGAACTTTTCGGTCGTCCGGGCGCTCGCGCATCGAACCTCGGGCGGGGTCTATGCGCTCGGCATCCACCCGCTGTTCACCCGGCAAGCGAGCGAAACCGATCTCGATGTACTGCGTCGCGAGATCGAAGCGAGTCTTGCCGATCCGCGTTTCGTCGGCATTGGCGAAATCGGGCTCGACTACTTCGTGCCCGAGCTGGACGATACCCGCCAGCGCTATTTCTACGACGAGCAACTGAAGCTCGCGCGTGAATTCGAATTGCCCGTCATTTGCCACGTGCGCAAGTCGCAGGACCTCGTACTCAAGGGCTTGCGCCGGTACGCGGTGAAAGGCGGCATCGCGCATGCGTTCAACGGCAGCTTTCAGCAGGCCGGCGCTTTCATCGACCAAGGCATGCGGCTCGGGTTCGGCGGCAACGTCACGTTCGAACGTTCGCGCCAAATTCGGCGGCTGGCCGCGCAATTGCCGCTCGAGGCGCTCGTCGTCGAAACCGACGCGCCCGATATTTCGCCGTCTTGGCTCTATAAGCAGCGCAATACCCCCGATCAAGTGCCGCGCATCGGCGCCGTCATCGCCGAGCTGCGCGGCATGGCGATCGACGAGCTCGCGGTAGGCACAATGGCTAACGCTCACGGCGCGCTGCCCCGTCTCGCGCTCGCTTGCGCATAATCGACCTTCGTTTGCGCCGTTTCATGCACTGAACCGCGGGCCGCCGCTCGCGGCCGAATTCGCACGCCGGCGCGCCGATCGAAGGAGGGCGAATGCGGGCGATGCTGATCGGTTTCGCGCTCGGCGTCGTGCTGCTGCAACAGTGTGCGGCGCTGCCGGGGCGATGGCAATGGACTGGACTCGGTGCGCTGTTAGCGGCGGCTTGCGGCATCGCGTTCGTCGCGCGGGGCGCACGGAGCAGGCATGCGACAAGCGTGGCGCTTACCGTCGCCGCCTTCGTCGTGGGGTATGGGTACGCCGCGGTGCGTGCTCAAATGCGGATGGCCGAAGCGCTGCCGAGTTCGTGGGAACTCCGTGACCTTGCGGTGACCGGGCACGTGCACGGTTTGCCTATGCAAGATGCGGTGAGCGCTAGATTTTTGTTCGCCCTCGACAGTGCCGACATTCGACGTACGACGCGCATCGAGCGGTTTCCCTCGATCGTCCAACTGCATTGGGCCCGCGGCCGCGGGCGCGGTTTGCCGCAACTGAAGCCGGGCGACCGATGGCGGCTTACAGTCCGCCTCAAACGTCCCCATGGTTACGCGAACTTCGGCGGCTTCGACACCGAAGCCGCATGGCTCGCGCGCGGGGTGCGGGCAACGGGCAATGTCGTTGCCACCGCCACCGCACAGCGGCTGCCGGACGCGGAGGGCGGCATCGGCACGGCCGTCGATCGCGTGCGCTTCGCGCTACGCGAACGGATCGCGCATACGCTCGCGGATGCCGCCCATCGCGGCATCGTGACGGCCCTCGCGATCGGCACGCAGGATGCGATCTCGCCAGCCGATCGGCTCGCATTGCGTCGCACGGGGACGAGCCATTTAGTCGCGGTTTCGGGGTTGCATATCGGGTTCGTGGCAGGCTTGTGCGCGACGCTTGCCGCCTGGATCTGGCGTCGTTCGTGTGGGTTCGGCGCGTCGCTCGCTCGCCGCGGGGCGCGCGAATGGCCGCTCGTCGCGCCCGCGCCGATCGTCGCGGCCGTGGCTGCGGTGGCGAGCGCGGTGGGCTATGCCGCGCTCGCCGGCTTCAACGTACCGGCGCAACGGGCGCTCTGGATGCTCGTCGTCGTAACGACCGCGTGTTTGCTCGGGCGGAGCCTCGCATCGTCGCTCGTGTTGGCCTGGGCCGCGGTACTCGTGCTGATCGTCGATCCGTGGGCCGTGACGGCGGCCGGGTTTTGGCTCTCGTTCGGCGCCGTCGCCTGTATCGCATTCGCCATCCGGGGCCGGTTGCGGATGCGCGACGAAGCGCCAGCGTTCGACGACGTCGCCCCGGCCCAGCGTGCGACCGATCCGGCGTGGCAAGCGCCGCTCGAGTCCGCTCACCGCGCCGGCCGTTCGAGGTGGCGGCGCCGATTCGCTACCGTGCGCGCGAGATGCGCCGAGGCTGTTTGCGCTCAATGGGCCGTGACCATCGGCTTGGCGCCGCTCACGGCATATTGGTTCTCCCAAGTGTCGCTCGTTGGGCCGCTCGCCAACGCGGTGGCGGTGCCGTGGGTCAGCGTGCTCGTCGTGCCTGTCGTCCTTGTCGCGCTCGTTTTGCCGGCGCCGCTCGACGCGCTGGCCTACGAGTTCGCCCATACCTTATTGGCGCCGCTCATGCGCGGTTTGCACGTGCTTGCCCAATCGCCGTGGGCCGATCGACATCCGCCGCAGCCGTCGCTTTGGGCGGTCGGCTCGGCGCTCGTGGGCGTCGCGCTCGCATCGATGCCGCGCGGCTGGCCGCTGCGGTGGGCGGCACCGCTCGCGTGGCTGCCGCTCGCGGTGCCGCCGCCGCCGAGCATCGCGCAAGGCGCATTTCGGCTCACGGCGCTCGACGTCGGACAAGGCGCGGCGATCCTCGTCGAAACGCGGCGCCGCAGGTTGCTCTTCGATGCTGGCCCGGGCCCCGAATCGACGAACGCCGGTGCGCGCATCGTCGTTCCGCATCTGCGGGCGAGCGGCGTCGCGCGGCTCGACACGCTCATGGTCAGTCACGGCGATGCCGATCATGCGGGCGGCGTCGCCGCCGTACTCGAGTCGTCCGACGTGGTGCAAGTCGCGGGTGGGCTGCCGGCCGAGCACCGCGTATGGGATGCGGCGCTCGAGGCCCGCGCCGAACGCCTGCGATGCGCGGCGGGCCAGCGCTGGCGCTGGGACGGCGTCGAATTCGAGGTGCTTTGGCCCGATCCGGGCCCATTGCCGCGGCGCTCGAACGAGCAATCGTGCGTGCTGAAAGTGAGTGCGCACGGCACGAGCGCTTTGCTGACGGGCGACATCGGCGCGCCGTCCGAACGCGCATTGGTTAGTCGCTCGCCCGAGGCGTTGCGCGCAGACGTGTTGCTCGTCGCCCATCATGGCAGCAAGAGTTCGTCGACCGAGCCTTTCCTCGATTCGGTCGATCCGCGCGTGGCCGTATTTCAGGTAGGCTAGCTGAACACCTACTTTCCTGTGCTTCCCGCGAGGCCTTATGCGACAAGGCTTTGCGGACTTTCTTCATTCACCTCCTTCGGGTTCTGTGCCCAAATTGTGACCGTCGCGGCGTGCTCTGCCAGATGGTCCGGCGCCAGGTGCGCGTACCGCAAAACGTGCTCATACTTTGACCAACCGCCTAGCTCCATCAAACGATTTAGCGGCGTGCCGCTTTGCACATGCCAGCTCGCCCAGGTATGCCGCACGTCGTGAAATCGGAAGTGCTCGAGTTCGGCCCGCGCGACGGCGCGATTCCACTGTGCCAAATCCCATCTAATGATCGGCTTGCCTCGGCGCGAGAAGACCCGCGTTTGATGCTTGCCGATCTGCCTACGGATAACCTCGACCGCCTCGTCGTTCAGTGGAATACCGATCGATTTGCGCGCCTTCGCCTGGTCCGGGTGAATCCATGCGCGGCGCTTGATGAGGTCAACCTGTGACCATTCGAGGTCGAGCAGGTTGGATTGCCGCAGCCCAGTCGCAAAGGCCAGCGTCGTTACGTCGCGCATCCACGGCGAGTGGATTGCCTGTAAAAGCCGCTGCGCTTCCTCCCGGGTGATCCACCTGATGCGCTTATTGTCGACGGCCAGATTGGGCAGCTTCGGCGCGCTGGCGATCCACCCCCACTCGTCGGCGGCCATGTTGAACATCGACCGGATTGTGCTCAGGTAGAGATTCTTCGTGGCCCGGCTGACTGGCGAGACTTCGCGTTTCTTGCGTTGGTTCACTTGCGGCAGTGCTTCGTAGATTTCATCGCGTGTTATCGAGGCTAGATCGCGGCCCGAAAATTTCTCTCTGAAATGCCGCATATGTAACCTCTTGTTCCTGAAATCAGGCTGTTCCGCCTTCTCATTCATGAACCGTACTACCGCCTCGCCGAACGTTCGCTTGGGCTTTTCGCCCATTTTCGAGACGCGCCACAAGTCGTGTTTCAGCTTGTCGTGATACTCCTGAGCCTCCTTTCGGTTGGTCGTCCCAGTAGTCTGTCTAACTCGGCCTCCACCTGGCGCGCGGATGTCGACATGCCAGATGTCCGAGCCTTTACGCTTACGGATTGACATTTGTTGCCCTCCTGTTCCGTCCGCGCCGGTCGGTCGGAATTGTACTCTGTCGCCGATTTGAGCTTTTCCAGCCAGATCCGCCATTGCGACCCGACCCGGAAGAAGCCCATTTCTTCCTTGTGTGCGTAGATGGTGGAATAGGACACGCCTAGTAGGGCGGCCGCTTCCTTCAGGCTTAGGGCGCGCTCGGTCATTGCTTGATCCTTTTGAATTCAACTACCCATACGAACGGATTAGCGTCCCAGCCGTGGCCGCGCGCGGCGTTCAGGCTGTCCCAAAGCTCGCGGTACTTCGCGACGCAACCCTCGACCGGATCGACTCGCCACGCGGCGCGGCGCGGATCACGAATGCCCTCGGCGATCGCATCTTCCCAATCGATTGCCTGCAACCGCTCGATGCGCACGCCAGTCACTTCGAGCGTGATGCGCGAGGCCCAGCGCGGCATGAACATCGCGGGCCGATATTTGCCGATCCATGGCGCATCGACCGAGATGTCATCGAACACCGCCCAATCGTTATCGTCGTTGCAGGCATGGCCGCCGGCCTCATACATGACCGTCATCGTGCGCACGGGCAGATCACGCGGCGCGGTGCCGTTCCACTTTTGCGAGACGCGCCACGGCTCTCGACCCCAAAGGCGATCGCCGGCGTAGCCATATGGGCTCAGACCGTTCTCAGGCTTTGCCACAAACTCAGGCGTGAACACTCCGGGCTGGAGCCATTCGAGCGCCGTTCCTCGCACGACGCGCCGCGTCTGCGTCTTACGGCCTTCTACGACGGCGAGCGCCATTTCGACATTGAAAGGGATAGGCCGCTCCTTCATCGCCCCCTCCCCATCATCGCGAGCTCGACGCGCGTGCGAATCAGCGCGTCATAGCCGAGCATTGTCGAGCGCAGGTCGGGCGGGTATGCCGGGCCGGCGACGCTCGTCGTCAGTTTGACCGGCGCGCGGCGGATGATTCGAGCCCAGCAGTACGTGCGATCTTCCTGCCGGATGCGCTCGATCTGACCAGCTTTGCGCAGGCGGCATAGGAGGTCCTGCATGTATTGCTTCGGCACTTTGAACGCAGCTGCGAGGTCGGGGGACGTATAGAGCCGGTCGGGCTCCATATGCTCGAGCACGTGATCAATCGACGCGTGCGGGTATTTGATGGGCATCATGACGAGGACCCCTCCTTCTTAGCGATAGCACGGATGTGCGTCGGCGCAAAGACGGGCACCAAATTCCATACCAGTGTCCCTTTTGTGAGCGATCTGCTCCCGTCGCAGTGCTGACAATTAATCGTCACGTCACGCGAGTCCGGGCCGCTGTCGCTTTGCGTTATCTCTTCGCCCGATCCCTCACAACGAGGGCAAACTGCATCGCAATCCTGTGGGTCGGTCGATCGTGCAACGTCCTGCGCGCCGTCGGCAGGCTCATATGTCGCTGCGAAGATATCGGGCTTGCAGGGGTAGTGCTCGCCTTTAATGCCAGTGATGATCCAATCCCCGGGATTCACCACGTGGCCGCCTTCGAGCGTTTTGACCCAGCCACAGAGCTGCCATGGAACTCCCGGCGTAATGCCTGCGGCTTGCTCTAAGGTCGCGGGACGCACGGCCGGATGATCGCCATGCTGCCGCCATTGCGTGGCCTCGATGACAACCGGCTTCTTACGGTACTGGCTCATCTCTATCCTCATTTGAAAAAGTCGCGCTGCCGCTCACCGCCGGTTTCTGCGAGGTGCGTCGGACAGAAATGCACGTCGCCTCCGATCTGATGCGCGTGCGCCGCGCACAGGTGCCGATCGCAGGTCTTGCCGCCCTTCACGCGGTGATCGCATTGAAAGCCGCTCGGCGCGTTGCAGCCGGGTACCGAGCACCGCGGCGCGCGGCGCTTGCTCGTGCATACGATTCCCGTGATGCCGTCGCGCGTGCGAAAGGGCGTGCAGGGCATCGCTATCGCGCCAGTTCAAGAAATGCGTGGAGCGCGAGCACTTGCGCATCGCTCAGATCCACGACGTTGTCGTTGGCGCGGATGGTCAGATTTCCCGCGGCCCATTGGATGATTTGCAGCGCTCCGACACATAGCGAAGCCGACACAGTCGCGTCATTGCCCGCGATCTTCGGCGGCCTCGGCACGCGCTTCGGCTGTTCGATTGGCTTTTCGGTAGACGGCTCGGCCGGCGCGGGTTGCCTGCTTTCTCCCGCCTTGAGCATCGTGCCATCGCGCACGATGCGGCCATCTTTCAGCGCCGTTTTCAGGTACGTGCTGACGTGGTCGCGCCTGATACCAAGCATTTCCGCGACGCGTGCCGCGTCCGATGGGCCGTTTTGGCGAAGAAATGCAATAGCTCGGTCGACCTTCGTTCCGGTCGCGCCGAGTTCCGCGCCGACCTCTCGCAACTCATTGACGACGCTGACCTTGCCGAACGCTGACGCCGGGGGCGCTGACGGAAATCCGCCCGCGCTTTTCTGCTGGCTGGGTTGATCGTCGTCCAGATCGGGCGCCCCTGGATCGGCGCTCGGAAAAAGGTTGGCAGCAGTCGCCATGAGAATCTCCAAAAAGCTGGCCGTCGTGCTGACCGGCCATCAAGGACCGCGCGCCTAATCCGAGGGCCAACGACGCGCGGCTGAGAGGTGGTTACGCTTCTTCCGGTTCGCCTTCGATGGGATCGCCGTCGGGATTGCTTTGCTCTTGGGCGATGCGCTTGTTGTATTCATCGGCGGGTGAGCCGGGCTGTGCATTCGGGAACGGCCAAGCGGCCTCGGGCGGCAAGCCGCGCGATTTCTTCGTGCTTACCTTGGCGTCGCTATTGACCTTCCCGCGCGCTAGATCGCTGCCTGCGAACGGGTCTTCTCGCGGCTCGTTGCCGCTTTGCTCGCGTTCGTCGCCCTCGTCACCATCGGTGGATTGGCTATCGCCCTCGGCATCGCCGCCCGACTGCTGCGACATACCCGGCAAGTTCTGTTGATCGCCCGTGTCGGGCGGCTGGATCGAAACCGGCACGTCTGTTTGCAGCAGCTCGTCGATCTTTCCCTTCTCGTGCGCCGTCGGGTGGACGATCGCCTTGCATTTGACGAGCACGATCGCGAGGTCCTTGGGAAGCACCTGGAACGCGCTGACCTTGGCATCGTCAAGCACAATGTGCGACCGCTCCGTGTTGCCGGTATGCAGCGTGAGCACCCAGCCGGTGAGTTCGCCCGGCACGTCGATCCATTGCTGCCACCATGAGAACCGCAATTGCGAGATGCCGTCGGTCACGCTCGACGTATCGATCTCGGTCTGCCCCGCCTTGTTCACGCTGGCCGATGTGGGCTTGCGATAGAACGAGTCGCGCAGGCCCTCGACCATGCGATCGAGGACGGTATTCGACATCGCGAACTCGAAGATGATCGAGTGCGCCGGGCGCTTCTTTTTCTTGCCATGCTTCTCCATGATGGGCGTCACCGAAGTGATTTTCGCCATCGCTTTTTCGATCTGGACATACATGCGGGTTCTCCTAGGGAGGGGCGGCACTTACTTCGGCAACCGGCCGTCGATATCGCGAATACGCGCGACGAGGCGGTCGGGCACGTGGATGACTTCTACGTCGTTCTCGATCGCGCGTATCGCCGGGCGCAGTGATTCGCGGTCAATCGGGTCGAGCGTTTCAAGATGCGGCGCGATGCGTGCGAGCGCTTGGCGCAGGGGGCAGTCAATGGTCACGCGGCCACCTTCGCGCGATGAGCCAAAATGCCGAAGTAGACCGCTTTGCAAGCTGCTAAATCGACCGCTGCGTTGTGCGCGCCCTCGAGCTTCGTGCCAGTGAAGAACTCGTAGGCCTCGCCGAGATTTGGCGACTTGGGCTTGTTGAACCCGGCGGCGATCATCTTGGGCGTCGGCGCAAGGTTGAGGATGCCGATGCTGTTCGCTTGCGTGCAAAACACTTCTCCCGCTTTCCAGTCTTCGTGGAATCCGTGATCGCCGCCGAACAATCGAGATGCTTCGATACGCACGAGACGCTGATCGAACGACTCGTTATGCGCAACGCGCAACTCGGCCGCGCTCCACATGAGAATGAAGGTATTGAGCGCGCTCGAGATCGGGTGGCCGAAGCGCTGCGCGAGCTCGTTCGTGATGCCGGTTAGCTTCTCGAGTTCGGCCGGGATCGTCCAGCCTTCCGGCTCGATCAGAACGTCCATGAATGCCAGCGTGCGGCCGCTATCCGCGTCGCACAGCTCGGCCGCGAGTTGCGTGATATGCGGCTGGCCCGGATGGTTGGACGGCTCGCGCCACAAGGGCAAGCCGTTCGTCTCGGTGTCGTAGAAGAGAATGGGTTTCATCGCTTAGGCTCCGAGCAAAGCTTCTTTCCGGTCTTGGAATGCCTGCTCGAGCTTCACGTATTGATCCTTGGGAAGATCGCGGCCGCTATCGAGCGCGAGCGCGGCAAGCTCCACGTCATTGGCCTTCTGAATCTGCGCAAGCAAATCGTCATACGCCGGTAGTGTGTTCTCGGCCTGCTGCGCACGTTGGTCGGTAATCTCTCCGGTTGACTGGTCGACAGCGCTCGATTCGTCGTCGACGGTCGTGAATTGGCCGTCGATGATGGCGCCGTTATCTTGCGAGAGGCCCGCTTCGGCGCGCTCGTCCAGACCCACAGCCATTTGGATTTCGATGCTCACGGGCAAGAACTTGAACAGGCGGCGCACTACCGTCTTGAGCGCCATTGCCGAATAGTCCGTTTTCCAGGGGCCGTTATCGGATGCCTTGCTCCGAGCGCGGATTGCATCGATCTCGGCGCGGCTCATTACATCGAATTGGATGCCACCATCTTTGAGCTTCGCTACTGCGTAGACGAATTGCAGCTTGGCGGGGTCGGCCCGGTTCGCGTTGTTCCAGTCCGGCTCATGCTCGATGTGCGGATCAAGCCCGAGGCGACAATCGAACTTGTCGCCCTCGTAGACGGCGCGGGCGTCGATGCTGATGATTTGCCCCGAGCGTCGCGCGAGATCGATCATGCCGCGGTAGCCGATGATGAGTTGCGCCTCGGTATAGGCAGTTTTCCATTGATTTCCGTCCTTCACCCGCTTGTCGTACGGGAGGATATAGGCGTGCCCGAGTGCGTTGCCCGGCTCGAGCCCGAGTTGCGCGCACTGGATGACGGCACCGAAAAACGAAACCGGCGTGCACTCGGCCAACTTCGGGGTCTTGCGAATCTCGGTCGTGACAATGCGCGCCAAGCGCTCGGGCGTCATGTGACGCGGGAGTGCCGCTTTGATCTGCGCCTGCATGCTCGGGCTCGCCAGCAGCGCAGCGACGCGATCGACGGGATTCTTTTTTTCTTCGACCTTACCGGTCGCAACTTGCTTCAAAGCGGCGGTACTCATGCTCTTTTGACTCCGTTCGGGATGTGAATTGGGTGTGGTTGGCGCGTGTGCTATTTCAACTTCAGGCGCAGCACGCGGATTTCCTTCGTTCGGCTGTACTTGGCCCAAAGCTCGGGCGCGTCTTCCTTGAGGAGCTTTTGATCGACGCGCGTGTCGTCCTGGTTCTTCCAGGTCGCGATCGTGGCGCCGCCGTAGGTGAGCACGGCATTGGGTTGCATGAACGCCGTGATGCGATACGAAAGCTCTTCCTCTTGGTCCTTGAACAACTTGAGTTTGTGTTTCGTTTCTGCCAACTTCGAAACCGCCTCGCGGATCTCGGGCGTGGCTTCGATGCTGCCGCCGTTCGACTTCGCGTAGATCGCGCGGCAGTCGTCGAAATCGATCGGATCAGGCGGAAGATCGGCAAGCACGCACTCGTTCCAGAACTGCACGGCCCGCGCGCGGATGGCGTCGATCGTCTCGTCGTCTCGGTCGACGAAATAGATGAGGAGGTCGTCCATGCCGATCAGCGTCGCCACGATGCAGCGGCGCCGGCCCGTGATGCCCAAGCCATGCATGAACTGAGCGGCATAGTCGATTGGCACTTCATCTGTGCCTTCTTCGCCCCATTTCTTCGCTGCGAACGGGTGCACGGTCTTGCAGTCGCCGTTGATGTGCTCGCCATCGAGCATCAATTCGAAGTCGATTTCGCAGGCCAGAAACGGATGCATCGCATCGGTGTAGCGCTTGTTGCGGCAGATCAACTCGACCTCGTGCCCTTCGTCGCGCAGGCGATCGAGCAGCATATCGAGCACGACCGGTTCGAGGCGATGACCTCGATCGAACCGCTTTTGCTGCGCGGCCGACACTTCCTCGACGGGCGCCCGGCCAGTCTTTGAGAGCCAGAGTTCGTAGGGCGTTTTCCACGGGCTCACACCCAGGATCGCGGCAACGTCGCTGCCGCCGATGAATGTCGATCGATCGATTTCGGTGGGTGCGATCAGTTCAGTGCTCATGTTCTCAGTCCTCAAAACTGATCGTCGACGGGAACGCCGGCGAGTTGCAGCGTCTGATCCGCTTGCTTGAGCAGCGCTTCATTGCTGGCATCTTCGATTGCGGATCGCGCAGCCTGCGCATTGCGACGAGCGGTTTCCACCACTTCGGCCGCGATCACGCCGAGGATTCGATGAATGGTGCCGGGCGAAAGCTCCAGTTCCTGGCTTCCACCGGGCCCGGAGATCGACAACGTGCCGACGAGTTCGCCGCGACGATCTTCGTAGCTCTCGGCGCGGCGCATGTTCAGTGCAGTAACTTTCACGAGGAAAACCCTCCTATGTGAGTGATGACCGGCGGCATGACGTTGTCGCCGAGGTGGCTGATTGCGATCTCGCAGGCGAAGCACACAGCGATCGCGATCAGGAAAGCGAGAAGCGGATGCTTCGCGTAAAACAGATCAAGGCGCGTGCAGAGACGCCGCAGAAGGGCGCTCATTTCGACAGCCCCATAAGTGCACACCAGCCGATGACAGCGCCCAGCGCTAAGACCCAAACGCGCGCGGTGTCTCGGAACTTCGCGTTCTTCAGCAGCGGGTTATCGTTGCGGGCCCGGCGCAGCCCTTCGCGCGAGAGCGTCACGACGACGCCCGGTTCGTGATAGCGGCGCATGTCAGATCCCCTTGACCACGTCCGCCACATCGCGGCCCGTCGCCTTGGCCACAGCCGCCGCGCACATCGCCTGCACGCCCGATTGCAGCCCCGGTGTCTTGAGCACTTCTTGGAGGGCGAGAAGCATGTCGGGGGAGGCCGACGCGAGCGTGAGGTTGGCTTCGCCGACTCGATCCCATGCGTAAGCGCCGAACTCGTCGTATTCGACATCGACCTCTATGGCGTCGGAATTGATCGAATCGAACAGCGCTTGGCCGTTCGCATCGTAGACCGCATAGGATTTGAATCCCGAGTGCGCATCCGGTCCGTCGCCGTACATCCCATCGTTGTCGACCGTGTCGACTTCCCAGGGACCGGGACTCGGTTTGCAGAGCTTTGCCACATCAACCCCCGATAAGCGCCGCAACGAGGCGGCCGTGTTCAATGAAAGGCGCGATCGCGAGAGCGGCTGTGATGACGCCGAGCACCGTCGTGCGGATCGCCCAGCGCAAATCGATCAGGCGCAGGTCGCGCTGCGTGAGGTCACTCATCGCGTCCTCGCTCGTGGCCCGCTCCGTAGATAAACGCGAACAGCAGACCCAGGAAAACGAGCCACACGATGGCGTCGATGGCGAGCGGGCTCATGGTCAATAGCCCGCGATGACGAACGTGCGGTGCGGCTTGGCCGCTTGCTCGCGCGCCGCACCCTCGATGCGCACCATGACTTCCTCGGCTTCGAGGTCCGCTTCGGCCGCGAGCTCGTCGCGCACGATGTTCATGACCAGATCGCCGAAGGCTTCGGCCGACTCGCGCCACGCCGCACGCAGAGCCGCACCGTGCACGGCCTGCGTCACGCTGTGCAGCCCGGCCACGAGCTCGTCATGCGTGAGCGTCGCCAACTTCTCTTTCAAGCGCGCCGCAGCGATCGCGGCCTTGTGCTCTTCGCGCGTCTCGGCGCGTTCTTGCGCGTCGTCGCGCGTCGCTTGCGAGCGCTCGGCGATGAACGCCGCAGCGTCATCGGTACGGGAAGGGATGAGGGTGGGTTGCATGGTCTGCCTCCGTGCGTCGGTGGGTGACGCTGTGAGGCACAGTGTAGAAACCTAAACCATAAGAGTCAAGTGTTCTAAACCATTAGGCGAAAAAAATCCCCGCAGAAGCGGGGAGGGCGTGTCAGATTCGGCGGTCAGTCGGTGCGGCCGACGAGCCAAGAGGTGTTTCGTTTGATGTCTTCGATGTCGTTTTGTGCTCGAGCCATGCGGCCGAGAAGGTCTTGGACCTTACGGTCGGCGCCCTCGACGCGGCTCGTCAAGTAAAGGATCAGCAGCAATTGCCAGTGGCCGGCTATCCAATGCCAGGCGCCTGCGACAGCGCTCCAGCCGATCGCGAGGAATCCGAGAATGGTCTCCATCCGCATGCTCCGTGGCTTTAAGGCTGCTTGCAGGCGATCAGCATCGATCGCGAGATGGTCGTGCCGCCCATGAATCCCGGCGCGCCGGCGCCGACGATCGCGCCGCTCTCGCTGCCGCCGGCTAAGACGTCGTAGCCCGCGGGGCCGCAAATCTTCCCAGCTTTGTTGTAGCAAGCTCCCCAAGTGCGGGCGAGGCCCGAGCAGTTGAGTGTGTAGGCGCGGCGCCCGTCCGGTGCGTAGGTGCTTGACGAACTGGCGCACGCAGAGACGGCCGCGGCGCCAACAACCGCAAGAAGAATTGCTCTCATCTTTTCCCCCGGGGCGGCGGCTTGACCGGCTCTGAGGCCGCTAAAAGTGCCGCCTGAAGCATCATTTTTACGTGCTCAAGCTGCCGCTTTGCATCGCAAGTGCGGCATAGATCCATCTCGGTTGACGTGGTCGGTTCCGATACGAGCTTAAGCGTTTTTGTCTGCTTCGCGTTCATCATGGTCCAAAGACCCCCGTTTAGTCATGGATAGGTTAGAGGGCGGCCCGCAAGGTGGGGCAGTCCCTCTGTTCCAAATATCTCCATGCTCGGGAGTCGCATCGCTCATTTGCTCGCCTTCTTCTGTGTCTGAGCCACTGGAACAGCCTGAAGCACGTATCCGGCCCCGGCTATTGTCATCTCTCGTATTGCACCGCCTTCATGGTCGGCCTGTATCAGCTTTTCGATCAGTGCACGCATCTCTTCTGAGACGCCCAATAGCTCGTCCGCCAACAATTTAGCGCGTTCGGCGCGTACCGATTCGATGGAAAGAACCTCATTTCCTGGGTTCTTCGGCGAATTGATAACAGTTCCAGAATCGATTTTCTGCACGTCTCGGACCAGCTTTGGCGGTTCTCCCATCACGAGCCATGCAGCTCGATAGCCGAGATCGCGTTCAATCCGCACGGCGTACTGCATCTTCATCGACTTGATCTTGCCGTCCAACCACTGGTTGACGGTGCCCTTGGTGACGCCAGCGATGCGCCCGAGCGCCGGCTGATCCAGATCCGGGTGCTCACGAAAAATCAACTCGACGCGTTCGCTCAGTGTGTTCATGTGCAGGAATCTAAACTTCGTTCGGTTTAGAGTGCTTCTCTTTTGTCGTTTAGAGTTCTATACTCACGCTCAGACCCATTTGGAGCGGACGTATGAATCTCACCAAGCAGCAGGCCGTCGCGATCTTCGGCACCGCGAAAGCCCTCGCCGACGCCCTCGGGCTGACGAAGGGTGCGATCTCGCAATGGCCGAATGAACTCGACACGCAGCGCACCGCCGCCGTGATCGGCGCCGCCGTCCAGTCCGGTAAGCAGCTTCCGCCGGGCGTCATCCCCGAGCAGGCCGCCGCATGAACCGCCGATCTCATCGTGCTCGGCAACCGGGCCGAGCGGTGTGCGACGCCGATCACGCTGCGTTGTGCTGCGTGCGCGTCGTCGAACACATCGATCGAGCGGTGCGCCTAGCCGACGACCTGAACTTTATTTGTGCCGCGCAGCAATCGCATTCAATGCGCATTGCCGAGGATTGCCGACTATGAAACCAAACATCGAACAGGCGCTTCGTGACGTGCTCACGGGACCTGAGAGAAAGCGTGCGGCCGACGTAATCGGCTGGGACGCGTCCGAGGTCAGCCGCTTCTTGAGCGGTCAGCGCGGCGTGATGATCGGAGAGATCGACAAGGCGATCGACGTCGCGGGATATGCGCTCGTGAGCCGTCCGTATCTCGACGCGATCGCAACGCTGTGCAAGGTCGGCGCCGCGTGCGAATGCGCACGTCAAGGCGCAGGCGAGTGCGGACTTCGATAGGGGGCGGCCATGCTCGAGCTATTTATCGACGCGTGGATGGCGCTCGTGATCGCGGCGGCCTTCGGCTTGCCGTTCTTGGTGCGGTGGTGAGATGTGGCCGGCGCCTATTACAACGAACTCGACGAATACTGTGCGCGATGGCTGCGAAACCTCATCGCGGCCGGTCACATTGCGCCTGGTGACGTCGACGAGCGAGACATCCGCGACGTCCACCCCGACGATCTGCGCGGATATACGCAATGCCACTTCTTCGCCGGTATCGGCGTCTGGTCGGCCGCGCTTCGCCGCGCCGGATGGCCCGACGATCGACCTGTTTGGACGGGTTCCTGTCCGTGCCAACCTTTCTCCGCGGCAGGCAAAGGACTTGGGTTTGCTGACGAGCGGCACCTATGGCCGTCATGGCATTGGCTCATCGGCGAGTGCCGCCCTCCAGTCATCTTTGGAGAGCAGGTTGCGAGCGCGGCTGTCGACGTTTGGGTCGATCTTGTACAGGCTGACGTGGAAGGGCTGGACTACGCCTATGGGTGTGTCCCGTTCCCGTCTGCGAGCGTCGACGCCCCGCACATCCGAGATCGCAATTTCTGGATGGCCCACGCCAACGAGCGCGCTGGCCGACAAGGCCGTACGCACCTTCGAGGACGGCTTGATCGAGGCGATGCGCAATCACGGGCCGGACTTGGCGGCGGCGGCGTGCCTGGCTGGCTGGCCCACGACCACGACCACGGACGCGCTGCGCAAGCCGTCGTTCGACTTCACGACGGCCAATATTTCGCTCAATCACGCGGCGGTGTTGGCGGGTTGGACGACGCCCAGCGCGAGCGATTCGACTCGTTGCGGGCTGGGCATTACGGCGGCCATGACCGGCAGTTCTTTGGCGCAGCTCGCGAAGGAAGCGCAAGGCCCGGCGCGACTAACGGCTTTTGGCGAGCTGCTGACTGGCTCCTCTGCCGCGATGGAAAGTGGCGGCCAGTTGAACCCGGCACATTCCCGCTGGCTCATGGGACTCCCGCCCGAGTGGGACGACTGCGCGCCTACGGAAACGCGATCAACCTCGAGCAAGCGGCCGAGTTCATCAGCGCCGCGCGCGAAGCGATAGAGGTGGCCGCATGATCGATACGCTTCCGCAACCCCTAACGCCGGCCGATTGCGATTGCAGCGGCGCACCCGTGCCGTTCGACATACTCGTCGAGTTGGTCATGTCCACTTTCGGCCTCTCAAACGAGGCTGCTATTGAGGCGGTGCGCTCGCTTTCCGCCGATCTTCCATTTCCGATTTCAGAGACTGGCCGTGCGTGAATACGGGAAGGTAGCCCCTACCTTTTGGACCGGTGACACCGGCAAGGAAATCCGCAAAGGGGGTTCGGAAGGGGTCATCGTGGCCCTTTACCTGATGAGTTCCCCGCACTCAAACATGCTCGGCCTGTACTACCAGCCGCTTTTGTATATGGCTCATGAAACTGGCTTGGGCATCGAAGGGGCATCTAAGGGGCTTCGAATCTGCATCGAAGCGGGTTTCTGCGACTTCGACGAAGCGACCGAAATGGTATGGGTGTTCGAGATGGCATCGTTCCAGATAGCCAATGAACTAAAGGCCGCTGACCGTCGTTGCATCGGCATCCAGAAGGATTACGACGCTCTGCCCAAGTGCGCATTCCTGGGCGCTTTCTTCGATCGGTACTGCGGTGCGTTTCATCTTAAAAAGCGTCGCTCTCACGAAGGGGCATCACAACCCCCTTCTAAGCCCCATCGAAGCCAGGAGCAGGAGCAGGAGCAGGAGCAGGAGCAGGAGCAGGAGCAGGAGCATAAAACCGACTCAGTAGAGCAGTCAGGCGTAAGCGTTAACGCGCAAGCCGCGCCTCCTGTGGATAACTCAGCGGTGCCTCGGGCGCCGGGCGACTCTACTCCCGTTTCGAGAGCGATCGAGATCGCCGTCTACCTGCGACAGCGCGGAGTCGTAGGTGCGAACAGCGCAAACCCGTACATCTCCGGTTGGGGCGACGACGCACGCGTGACGAACGAGATCCTCGACGCAGCTATCTCGAAAGCCAGGGTAAGCCTTGACGGCAAGCCGCTCGGGCCGAACTACCTCGCCACAATCGTCCCTGATCTGCTCAACCCGAAGCCGGCCAAACCGGCGGCAAAGCGTTTCGACGATTGGGATCGCACGCAGGATGGCATCAAGCGCAAAGCGCGGGAACTCGGCTTCGGCGATGGACGGCAAAACGAGACATGGGACTCGCTCAAGGCGCGTTGCTGGGACGAGATCAAGCGCCGTGAGCGCGAGGGAGCGACAGCATGATCGACGCCGGCGAATGGGGATATTGCGCGGCTCACGGATGCCCGCTGTTCGGCTCCCTGGGCGGATCACCGTGGTACTGCTTCTGCCACCACGGGCGGCCGAACGGTGCGAATGACGCGATCACGCAATGCCTGCGCAACAGCGAGGCGACCGTCGTCGCGCTCACGAAGGCCATCCGTGCGGACAGCATCTCCGGCGCCAAGTCCGAGGCAACCGCGATCGCGCTACGCGAACTGAAAGCCCATCCCATGGCCGGCGAACTCTCGTTCAACCGCAGCAAGGACGGCAACGCCCGCGCATGGCTTCTCAGGCTCGAGCGGCACCTGCTCGATGCAACGGCCGAATTCGGAAGGCAGCAGGGCCTTTCCGGCATGGTTCCGACGGCGCCAATCATCGGTCCTACGCATGCGCTCGACCACTACCAGGAGCGCGCCGAATGACCACTACCACGCGCGCGAGCGCTTTGGAGCTAAAGCAATGACCGTTCTGAACCCGAATCACCCCGTCATGCGGGCGACCGAAGACCTGTGGCGCAAGCTCGCTGCGATCCTGCTGCTTCGCTCGGGCGACGATGAGGTCGTCATCACGAGCGCGGACGTGCAGCGTCTCGCGGGCCTTTTCCCGGGGGATGAGCCGACGATCGTCGTTTGCGATAAGCCTGACGGCTTGCATTTGTCGATCGTGCCGCGTGCGCACGCCGAGGTGATGGCGCGCGCTGCGGGAGGGTTGCCGCAATGACATTCCGCTTTGGCGATAGCACGTTTTTCCACGCCGACCGGCACGGCTTCTTCTTTCGCATCCGGGGCAAAGGCCTGTCATTCGACATTCATCGGCGCGTCTATTTTTCGGAGCGTTACGGCTCTCGTCGGGTGCATCGCCTGGGGCCGTTTTCGATCGAGGTGCTGCGATGATCGTCGTGACCTTGCCTTATCCGATCTCGGCTCGTTTCGGGATGCTCACCGTGCTATCGCGAGCCGACAACGATCGGTTTGGCCGAACGCAATGGAATGTGCACTGCGACTGCGGCGTGGAGAAGGTCGTAGCGCTATTTCGCATGACAAGCGGGCACACGAAATCATGCGGTTGCATTCGGGGGCGCGATCGATTCCGGCATGGCATGAAGGGTACGCCGACGCACAACAGTTGGTGCGCGATGAAGCAGCGCTGCTTTTACCCAAAGAGCGATGGCTACGCGGACTACGGTGGCCGCGGCATAACCGTCTGCGAGCGCTGGATGACGTTTGAAAACTTCCGCGCCGACATGGGCGAGCGACCCGATGGTATGACGATCGAACGCAACGACACCAACGGCAACTATGAGCCCGGCAACTGCCGTTGGGCGCCAATGCCCGAGCAGAATCGCAATCGGCGCAGCACGATCCTCATCGAGCGCAATGGAGTGACGAAATGCGTCAAGGACTGGTGCGACGAGCTCGGGCTGAATGTCGACCGCGTGTATGGACGCATCCGGCGAGGCAGCACGCCGTCGGAGGCGCTTCGATGAAGCCAATCATCGTCACCTTGCCGCCCCCAGTCAGCGCGAATTTGTACTGGCGCACGCGAGTCGTGAAAGGCGTAGCGATGACCTACGTCTCCGCGGAGGCGAAGGCGTTTAAGCAGGAGGTGGGTTGGCGTCTTCGGGCCGCCGGATGCATACGGCCGATCGTGGGGCGTGTCGCTGTCACCCTGACGCTCTACCCGCATCGCCCGCTCGATTGGGAGAAGCGCGTTCGGAAGCTTGGGGCGGCCTGGGATGACGGCGTGCGCTCGATCGACCTCGACAATGCGATCAAGGTCACGCTCGACGCGCTCAAGGGCATCGCGTTCGAAGACGACGTTTGGGTGCGTCGGATCAGCGCCGAGCGTGCGGAGCCCGACGGCGAGGCCCGCATCGTCGTGCGCATCGAGGCGATCAAGACCGAGCAGCCGCAAGCGGCGCTCTTTGTGGAGGTGTGATGAAGCGAATCACGAAAGCCATGGTCGAGCGCGGTGGTCACCGCTACTGCTGTGTGTGCAAGTTGCTCGGCCCGCGCGTCAAAGCGCACTGGACCCACGAGGGCCGCGAGTACTGCGACGATCATAAGCCGAGTCCGACGCCGGTACCGGCCACGCGGCCGAACAAACCGAGCGAGGTGCCCGCATGAACGTCCTCCAACTCGCCGGCATGCTCCCACGCGATCCCGAGTTCCGCGCCTTCGTCGCGCAATGGATGGTCCCGCCGCAACCGGTCGACGTCGATAAGGCCGCCGAATTCATCCGCACGGTGTGCGAGATCGAATCGCGCCGCGAGTTGGCCACCGACACCGAAGCGCAGCAGCGCTTTCACAAGTTCCTGCGCCGGCCGTTCCTGGCATGGCGCGATAGGCAGCACCAACCAACCGGAGAAACGGCATGAACATGGCAACCCAAGCAGCGCCGCGCAACGACGACGAGACGATTGAGCAAGAGATCGTGCGCAAGGGCAAGACGGCGCTCCGCGTGACGCCGCAGGCCGTCGAGGCGGCGATCGCCGAGGAGCGCTATTTCACCGCTGCGCAGGGCGCCGCGATGGCATGGGAGCAGGGTCCCATTGGAAGTCAGGGAGCACCTGACGAGCTCGGGCCGTTGGCCCTGCTTACGTTCTGCGTCCTTGTGCTTCGTAACGGCTTCACCGTGACCGGCGAAAGCGCGTGCGCGAGCCCCGAGAACTTCGACTCCGAGATCGGCCGCAAGATCGCGCGGCAGAACGCCGTCGCGAAGATTTGGCCGCTCGAAGGCTACCTGCTCAAGCAGCGATTGCGCGAGCACGACTTCCGCGAAGTCAACGAATAACCCGTGAGCGCAGCAGCGAGGGGCAGCGGACGTTGCGCGTAAGACCCCTTGAAAGCGGGACAAACGCGCCGGTTTATGCAACGAACCGGCCTTTTTATGCAACACCGAGCACTGCGCTACGCCGATGCGTACTCGGCCGCTGGCTCCTGCGCTACGGGCGGACTTACCGGGGGAATGCCATGCGCCGCCGCAAAATCTTAGCGCCGCTCTCGCTTGAGAGCCTTTCGACAACCCTCACGCCGGGCCGCGCCTACACGATCGAGGCGCTATGCCTCATCTTCGATGCCTCGCCGGCCGCGATTCAGGCGACGCTCGACACCGCATGCGCAAGCGGGGCCGTATGTGCCTCGCGCGAGGTCCGCGGCTTTCGTCGCACCTACTGGACGCCGGTCGCACCCGATCCGCGCGTCGCCACGCGGCGATGGCAGGCGGGCGACATGCGCGGAGTCATGACCGGCTACGACCTCATGAGCAACGCCCGCTTGGCCATGGCCGCTCGCCGCTAGGTTTCCCGCTGCTTACCATCTTCGGCATCCACCCGAAGGAGGCGAGCCGTGCTCTCGCGTGAGGAAATCGAGCGATTGATGCGTGAAGGTGCCGCGGCATTTGAGGACGGCATGAAGCGCGACGACTGCCCCTATCCGATCTCGAGCGCGGCTTTCTCGACCTGGACGCGTGGCTACCAAAACGCGGCCTTCGGCGCCGCACTTTCACGGAGCAAATGATGCGCAAAAGCATTTTGATGGCCATCCTCGGTGCGGCGCTGCCGACGTACATGTCCGATCCGACGATGCCCGCCGTCGCGTCACCGATCCCGACCGGCGATGCCTCCGGCGGCGGAAATTCGACGGAAAATGCGGGTATTTCCGCCGCGCCCGTCCCTGACGCAGATCACACGCCCGAGCAACGCGCGGCGGCATGGGAGGCGATGGGAAACGTTGCTGGTGGTACCTCATCGGGCGAACAGTCGACGGCGGCCGCCTCTGCCGAAGGTGCGCAAGCTGGGGTAAGCGCGGGTGAAGCGGGAAACGCGGGCGCCTCGCAGGCATCGCAATCTGCCTCGTCATCGTCCTCGCAGGATTCGGCCGCGGGCGCGGTTGGTGGTGACGCCCCAAACGCTGTCTTGGGTGCGGCCGCCCCCTCGCCGAGCGCCGAGGGCTCTGCCATGAGTGCCGCTGGCGCCGCTACTTCGTCGCTCATCGCCGGAAATTCCGCCGCTGAGTTACCGCTGCACGTGCGCCTCGCACAACACCTCGAAGCGATCTATCAGCTCGCGAAAGAGGACGTCGAAAAGCCGGTGCGCTCGCTCTCGCAAGAGGCGGTCGAGCTCAAGGCGCACATCGCCGACACGCTGCACAAGCTACACAATGGCATCGCCGTCTCGGAAGGCGTGCTCGTGCAGAAGCTCGAAGCGATCCTTCGCCTGCTGTAACGAATGCCATGACGACGGCGAGCAAAACCGCGAAGCGCAAGGCCCCTGCGAAGAAGGTCTACTTCTCGCAGGGGCTTTTCGATCGCATTTGCGCGCTGCTCGCCGATGGCAAGAGCGTGCGCGGCGTCTGCAAGGGCGCCCGTATGCCCGATCGCGTGACGTTCCTCGGATGGACGCATCGCACGCCTGAGCTACGTCAGCAATACGAAGAAGCCTGCGCCGCCGGCGAGGATGCGATTTGCGACGACATCCAGTACATCGCCGATACGGTGCGCGACGCGAAGCGCGCCGCGGTGCAGATCGACGCGCGCAAGTGGAAACTCAAAATCATGAATCGCCGCAAATATGGCGATCACGTGCGCAACGAGCATAGCGGTCCGAACGGCGGCCCGATCGAGACGAAGCAGCAGATCGTGCGGCTGCGCATGACGCCCGTCGAGGAACTGCCGGAATGAACGACGAGCGCGACCACTTTGACGAGCGCCTTGGGGATAGCCGTGGACGGCGCCGCTGAGATCGAACTGCCGTTCAACTGGACGCCGCGCACCTATCAGGGCCGTCTCTGGAACTACCTACTTCGCGGCGGTAAGCGCGCGATCGACATCGCGCATCGGCGCTGGGGCAAAGACGAGGTCGCGCTGCATTGGACGGCCGTCGCGGCCCACGATCGCGTCGCGAGCTACTGGCACATGCTGCCGCAGGCTTCGCAGGCCCGCAAAGCCATTTGGGACGCCATCAACCCGCATACGGGCAAGCGCCGGATCGATGAAGCCTTTCCGCTCGAGCTGCGCAAGCGCACGCGCGAGCAGGACATGTTCATTGAGTTCAAGGCGGGCTCGACGTGGCAGGTCCTAGGCTCCGACAACTTCAATTCGCTCGTGGGATCCCCGCCGGCGGGCATCGTGATGTCGGAGTGGGCGCTGTGTAACCCGGCTGCATGGGCGTATCTCAAGCCGATTCTCGACGAAAACGGCGGCTGGGCGATGTTCATCACGACGCCCCGCGGGAAGAACCACGCATATGCGATGCACAAGATGGCTCTGGCCAATCCGAAATGGTTCGCAGAGGTATCCAATGTCCTGAAAACGGGCCGTTTCTCGAAGGCCGAGCTTGAGGAGCAACGCGCCGAGTACATCGCCATGTATGGCGAGGACCAGGGCAATGCGATGTTCGAGCAAGAGCTTATGTGCAGCTTCGAAGCAGCCATCCTCGGCGCTTACTACGGGCTAGAACTGGCCCAGGCCGAGCGCGACGGTCGCATTTGCAGCGTGCCGCACGATCCATCGCTCCCCGTCTTCACCGCATGGGACCTCGGGCACAGCGATGACACGTCGATCTGGTTCTTTCAGGTCCATTGGGGCGAAATCCGGGTTATCGATCACTACCGCGCGTCAGGAAAGGACGTGCAGCACTACGCCGAAGCGCTTCTCGGACGCACGATCCGCGTCGACGAGCGCGGCGAGAAGGGCGAGCCGAAGAAATGGCACTTCGATGCCCTGATTCCCGAACATGCTCACCGCATGGCCTATCGCTACGGCCGACATTGGGGCCCGCACGATGCGAGGCCGAAGACGCTGGCCGGCAATGGCCGCTCGATCGTGCAGCAGCTCAACGATTTCGGCATCAAGATGGCGATCGTGCCGCAGCTCGGCTTGCAAGACGGCATCATGGCCGCGCGCGCGACACTCAAGCATTGCTGGTTCGACGAGGTGCGGTGCGAGTTCGGCATTGAATCGTTGAAGAACTACCGTCGCGTGTGGGATAGCGACAAAAAGATGTTCGACGACAAGCCCGAGCACGACTGGACCTCTCACGCGGCCGACGCCTTTCGCTATCTCTCCCTGATCTGGCGCAACCCCGAGGCTGAAAAGCCCGTCGAGAAGCCCCGGTATCTACACGACCTCACCGCAAACGAGGTTTTCTGGCCCGCGCAGGGCACTCACCAACCCGAAATGGAGCGGATATGAACCCGGCAGCACCGGCCTATACCTACAAGCAAATCACCGCGAGCGGCAACGTCTGCGCGAACGATGGAATCCTCGGCGGAATCTTCGTGAGTTCGGCGAGCAATACGCCCACGATCACGGTCTACGACGATGCCGCGACGGGCACGAGCAAGAAGATCGTCGACACATTCACGCCCTCGGTAGGGTGGAATCCGATGCCCTTCGCTTTCTCCAACGGACTGAACGTCGTCGTTAGCGGCACCGTTTCGGCCACCGTTGGCTACGTGATGGGGTAAGCGGCTATGAGCCAAGTCATGGACGGGCAGGCCCAGGGCGATACCGCACAGCCGGGCGACACGGCGGTCATGCGGTGGGTGAAGGAAATCGAACTCTACGAGCAAAAGGCCGGGGAGTGGGAGAAGGCCGCGCAAAAGATCCTTCGCCGCTACAAAGACGAGCGCAACAATTCGCGGGAGACGAAGCAAGCGCGCTACAACATCCTGTGGTCGAACGTTCAGACGCTCTTGCCAGCGCTGTATTCTCGTAACCCCAAGCCGGACTTTCAGCGCCGATTTCTAGATGCCGATCCGGTCGGGCGCGTCGTATGCGAAGTGCTCGAGCGCGCGACGACGTTCACGCTCGATAAGGAAAATTTCTACCTAGTCATGCGTCAATGCGTGACCGATCGGCTTTTGCCAGGCCGCGGCACGCTCTGGATTCGCTACGTGCCGCACTTCGTCGAAAGCGACATGGCCATGATCGGCACGGAGCCCTCGCCGCAACGCGCCGAGCTTGCCGACCAGGGCGCGGAAGTCGACGACGACGCGAATGCGAGCGAGACGCCCGAAAATGTCCCGCAAACTGCGTCTTCGGGTGAGCCGATTCAGGAACTCGACTACGAGGAGATCGACGTTGATTACGTGCACTGGAGCGACTTCGGGCACGTGATCGCGCGCACCTGGCAAGAGGTGCCGGCCGTGTGGCGCATCGTCTATCTGACCCGCAAGAAGTGCATCGAGCGCTTCGGGCGCGATATCGGCAACGCGATTCCACTCGACTACAAGCCCGAGGACCTGCGCGGCCAGGAAGTGACGGAGTACCAGAAGAAGGCGCGCATCTACGAGATTTGGGACAAGGAATCGAAGCGCGTCATTTGGGTAAGCAAGTCGTATCTCGCAGGCGTCCTCGACGAGCGCGATGACATGCTTGGACTATGCGACTTCTTCCCGTGTCCGCGGCCGATGACGCCGAACATGGCGAACGACAGCATTATTCCGGTGCCCGACTTCAAGATTTACCAGGATCAAGCGCTCCAGCTCGACGACCTCACGTCGCGGATCAAGCTGCTGTCAGATGCCATCCGAGCGGCAGGCGTCTACGACTCGAGCGTCCCGGGCTTGCAGGGCATTCTCTCCGGCGGCTATGACAATCGCCTCGTGCCGGTCGATGCCTGGGCCGCGTTCGCCGAAAAGGGTGGACTCAAGGGCGCGCTCGAACTGCTACCGATGCAAGAGATCGCCGAAACGTTGCTCACGCTCTATGACGCTCGCGAGAAGGTCAAGCAGGACCTCTACGAGATCACCGGCATGGCCGATATCATCCGCGGCGCCAGCGACCCGAGCGAGACCGCGACGGCCCAAACGATCAAGAGCAACTTCGCCTCGATCCGCCTCGAGGATATGCAGGCTGAGGTGCAGCGCTTCGCGCGCGACGCCGTAGTCATGATCGCCGAAGTACTTGCGAATCACTTCGACATTGACACGCTCGCCGAGATCTCCGGCTATGCGCTCATGACAGCCGACGAGAAGAGCATCGCAGCACAGATCAAGGCGCTCGGCGGCGATCTGCCCGATGATATGCAAAAGCCCTTCCTAGAGCCGACCTGGGAAGAGGTTGACCATTTATTGCGCAACGCGAATATGCGCCATTTCCGCCTGGACATCGAGACCGACTCGACGCTCAAGATGGACCAGATGCAGGAAAAGGACGATCGCACTGAGTTCCTGACCGCTGTAGGCAACTTCATGAAGTCGGCCGAAGGCGCGGACCCCGCAATGATGCCGCTACTCGGCCAGTTGCTCATGTTCGCCGTGCGCGCGTTCCCGGTGGGCAAGCAAATGGAGGCTTGCCTGCAAGAGACGGTCGACGCACTGGAGAAGCGCGCGAAGCTAGCGCAATCCAATCCGCAGCCGAACCCCGAGCAGGTCAAGGCGCAGACGCAAATCACGATCGCGAACGCCAAAAATCAATCCGACCTTCAGCAAAACCTCGCGGAGATCGCCGCGCGCGAGCGGGCCGATCAGGCCGATCGAGCAGCGCAAGCGCAAGCGGGAGCCGCGGAACGCCATGCGCAGATGGTGGCCGATAGCGTGCGCATGCAAATGGAAGGGCGCCTCGAACAGATGAAGGCGGCCCAAGACGCGGCCCTAGAACGCCAGCGCATGAGCATGGAGGGGACGCTCAAGATCATCCTGGCGCGCCTGGATGCCGCGACGAAGCTCGAAGCGGCCGAGATCGCGGCCGGCGCGACCGTCGGCGCGGCGCAGATCAGCGCTGCTAATGCCGCAACTAGCACGGAGTAACGACGATGCCGATTTACGTGATGCAATGCGCCGCAGGCTGCGGCCACGAGCACGATATTTTCCGTTCAATCGCGGAGCGCGACCGCGACTTACCGCTGTGCTGCGGCACGACGATGGTGCGCAAGATTGTCGCGACGATGGTCGCGCCCGATATTGGCCCGTATCAGGCCGTGGCCGTGGACGTGGCCACCGGCAAGCCGCCCGTCATCAACAGCCGAAGCGCCCATCGGGACTTTCTCAAGCGTAACGGTTATGTCGAGGTCGGCAATGAGCCGATCGGCCGCAAGAAGGGGGAAGTGCGCGGCGATTTCGATGTGCGCGGCGAACTGACCCGGGCGACGCGCGAAGTATTGAGGAAGCAATCATGATCGGCGCATTCAAACCTCGCCTTATGGCGCTCCTCGAGCAAACACGGCAACAAGCGGCGGTGCGCGCTATGCAGCAGGCACAGCAGCAGGGCGCGCAGCCGCCCGGCGCGCCTCCTCCGGGTGTTCCCGCAGCGCCGCAGGTCGGCCCGCAAGCCGGCGCGCCGCATCCGCCCATGCCCGGCGCAATGCCGCCGCATGTTGGCTGATCGTTGCCGCGAAATTTCCCGCTGCCTAGCATCCTCTGCATGTAAATCTGCGGGGTGCGCAAATGAGCGTCGAAGGCGGTGGGCAATCGGTTGATGCAGGCGAAGGCAGTGACAGCAACGCGTCGGAGCTTTCGCTGCGCGAGGAGATCGCTAAGAACCTGGCCGAAATCAAGGGCGATTCGGGCGACGACAAGGGCGCGACGGCAAGCGCGAGCGCCGCGCCGTCGGCCAAGCCGGGAACCGAGAAGACACCGACGGCCGGCGCCGAGGGCGCGAATAAGCCGACGCCGAAGACGGGCGCCGACGGCGCGTCGAGCACCACTCCGACGTCTCCCGAGCAAAAGGCCAAAGCCCCGCAGTCATGGAGCGCTGCCGACCGCGCCCATTGGGAGAAGATGCCCCCCGAGGCGCAAGCGATCGTCGCGCGCCGCGAAGAGGAAGTGCATCGCCGTATCACGGAACTCGGCCAGGAAGCCTCGTTCGGCAAGCGCATGAATGAGGTCGTGACGCCCTATATGGCGATCATCCGATCCGAAGGCGGCACGCCCGAGGGCGCCTTCCGGGATCTTCTCAACACCGCCTATGTGCTGCGCACTGCGGGCCCCGAGCAAAAGCTCGCGCTATTCCGCCAGATCGCCACGCAATACGGCGTCGATTTATCCGCGGCTGCTCAAGCTGCCCCTCAAGTTGACCCTCACGTGCAAGCACTCCGGCAGGAGCTTGCGCAGGTAAAGGGTCATTTGGTGGGCCAGGAGCAGGCGCAACATCAGCAAGTACAGGTACAGGCCCAGCAGGTTATCGACGCGTTCGCTGCCGATCCGAAGAACGAGTTCTACGAGCAGGTAAAGCCCATGATGGGCCAGTTACTTGTCGCGGGACAGGCAACGGACATGCAGGACGCGTATGAAAAGGCATGTTGGGCCATACCTAGCGTTCGCTCCACGCTTATGCAACGGGAACAGTCCGCGGCAGATGCGAAGCGAGCAGCCGAGGCGAAAGCCAAAGCTGATGCGAAGCGCCGCGCAGGCGGCTCGGTAAGCGGCTCGCCGGGGTCCCCCGTGGCCACTGCGACCACCGTCGACCCGAACCTCTCATTGCGCGATCAGATCCGTGCCGCTTACCGCGACGCGGTCAATCCTTCGTAATCTCGTCGGGAGCCTCCAATCATGGGCCTGCAAAACCCCAGTAGCACCCTGACGGAAATCGTGACGACGACCCTGCGCAATCGCACCGGGAAGTTGGCCGACAACGTCACCAAGAACAACGCTTTGCTCTATCGGCTGCGCCGCAAGGGCAACGTCAAGACCGTCTCCGGCGGTCGCACGATCGTCCAAGAACTTGAATACGCCGAGAACGGCACGTTCAAGCGCTACAGCGGTTACGAGGCGCTGAACATCTCGCCGTCCGACGTCTTCACGGGCGCCGAGTTCAACTATGCCCAGGCGGCCGTCGCCGTCTCGATTTCGGGCCTCGAAGAACTCCAAAACAATGGCGAGGAAGCGATCATCGACCTGCTCGAATCGCGCATCAAGAACGCCGAAAAGACGCTCACGAACAACATCGCGCTCGACTGCTACTCGGACGGCACCGCCGATGGCGGGCGGCAGATTGGCGGCCTCTCACTACTCGTGTCGCAGACGCCCTCGACCGGCGTCGTCGGTGGCATCGATGCGTCGACGTCAATTGGCGCGTTCTGGCGCAATACGAAGTTCAGCTCGACGACGGATGGGGGCGCTGCGGCGACCTCGGCCAATATCCAGTCGTACATGAACCGCGTGTACGTCCAACAGGTTCGCGGCACCGACAAGCCCGATCTCATCATCGCCGACAACAACTACTGGCGCCTGTATCTCGAATCGCTTCAGGCCATCCAGCGGATCACGTCGAACGAGATGGGCGAAGCGGGCTTCGATTCGCTGAAGTACATGAGCAGCGACGTCGTTCTCGATGGCGGCTTCGGCGGCGGTGCGCCGACGAACACGATGCAATTCCTGAATACGGATTACATCTATTTCCGTCCTCATACGAACCGCAACTTCGCCCCCATCGGTGACGATCGATTCGCGGTCAATCAAGACGCGATGGTCAAGCTCGTCGGCTTCGCCGGCAACATGACCGTATCGAATCGACGCCTTCAGGCGATCCTGTTCAATTAAGGAGGGGTCATGGGCTTCACTTCTTACGATCCGATCATCGGTACCGTCAAGTTGACGGATATCGATACCGATGGTCCGGGGCCGCTGAGCCCCAAGTCGTCGCGCCAATCATTCTCGTTCGAGATGATGCGCGGCTATGACGTCAACCTGGGCGGCGGCGAATTCGTCTATGCGCAAGCGGGGGCGACGCTCGCGGCCGGCGCCGTGGTTCAGTTCAACCAGTCCCAAAACGCCTCCAATCAAATGGTCAATTCGGCCAACCCGTGGGCGGGCACCGCGAACAGCGGCGACGTGCTCGGCGTGGCCGTCTCGGCCATGAGCGCAAGCCAGTGGGGCTGGTTTCAGGTCAGCGGTAACGCGATCGTCAATGTGTCGGGCGCGCCGGCCGTCGGCAACCCCGCGTATTGGGAGGCCGCCGGCGTCGTCAGCCCTACCGCAGTCGCGGGCAAGCAGATGATCGGCGCGAAGTTCGCAACGGCCGCCGGCGCAACGCTCGGTTCGGGCTCGTCGGCGATCACGCTGAGCGGCACGCAAGCGGTCATGCTCATCGACCGCCCGAACGCTCAGACGCAAATCACCTAAGCCGCTTTCGCGGCTTGTCACTCGACGGGGCGCTCCGGCGCCCCTCTTTTCGGAGATTCACCATCATGGATTTCGCGCAGGCACGCATCATCGAGCAGGGAAACAGTCTTCACGTCGTGCACGGCGACGACAGCAAGCTTTATGTCGAATTCAGGATGGAGCCCGTTCACCAGGGTGCTGAATCCGAGAAGCAAGGGCGCCCGATTTACAAGGACACGCCCTATATCGAGATCAATTTCCCGGGCGATCGCACAAAGAAAATCTATCGTCCGGTCAAGATGGAAACCGACCATCAAAGCCCCTCGGACCCGGTCCGTTTCCCGCGCCAGTGGGCTGCGTTCATGGAGCAACGCACGCAGGTTCAAGAGGGCACCCCCATCGAACAGTGGGGCCCGCTCACGCGCTCGCAGGCGATGGAACTCAAAGGGATGCATATCCATACCGTCGAGCAGCTTGCCGGGATCTCCGACCAAAATCTCACCTGGCTCGGCGCGCGCGAGCTGCGCGACAAGGCCGAGGCGTGGCTGAAACAGGCCAGCAGCGGCAAGGAAGTGCTGCGCCTCGAGGCCGAGAACGCGCAACTCAAGGAAGACCTCGCGATGAAATCCGAGCAAATTCGCGACCTGAACGAGCGCTTCGAGGCTATGAGTGCCCGTCTCGACTCGGCGGGTATGCCGCCGGCCACGTCGAAGAAGCAACGCACCCAGCCCGAATAAGCGGAGAGCGCCATGACGCAGCCCATGACCGCGGCGAATCAAAAGACGCTGCTACAGATCGTTCAAGAGGTCATGGGCGATTTCGGTTTGCCCAAGCCCACGACGGTAATCGGCAATACCGACAAGACGGTGTCGCAGCTTCTCATCCATGCCACTCGCATCGGCGAGGAGTTGACCGCCAAAGGCTCGATCAATGACGGATGGCCTGTGCTCCGAAAGGAATACACGTTCAATCTCGTCGGATATGGCGGCTTCACGGGCAATACGACGTCCGGCAGCAACGTCATTACCGGGATGCCGTCGACGACCAATATCGCGGTCGGCATGATCGGCACGGGCACTGCGATTCCTTACGGCGCGACTGTAACGGGCGTAACGTCCAACAGCGTCACGCTGAACCAGAACGCCACATCGACCTCGTCGGGCATCAATTTTTCCTTCGGCCAAGAAAGCTATCCGATCCCGGCCGACTGCGACCATTTCATCCAGCAAACAGGGTGGGACAGATCGTTTCGCTGGCAGCTCGTCGGGCCGCTGTCGCCGCAGGAATGGCAGGTGCTCAAATCAGGTATCAGCCCGACAGGCCCGCGCATGCGTTTTCGCATCATGGGCGGCCAGATCTATTTCAACCCGGTGCCGGCATCGCTCGACAGCATCGTCCTCGAGTACTACTCGAACGGATGGTGCCAGTCGGCTACTAGCGTCGCGCAAACCGCATGGGCCGCCGATACCGACACTGCCGTGTTGCAGGACCGCCTGTTCATCCTCGGGATGATCGCGCGCTTCCTGACCCGCAAAGGCTTCGATTCCAGCGCGGCGCAGCGCGAATATGAGGACGCCGTGGACGCCGCGGTCGGACGCGCTGGCGGCTCGCGCGTCTTGCCGCTCAATGCGCGTGCGGAGCCGCCGATCTTGCTCGGCTCGAACAATATTCCTGACACCGGCTTTGGATCCTAACGATGCGTGCGCCAGTCAACCGCGCCGCGCGCGTCGAAATACAGTCGATTCCGCCTTCAGTGGGCGGCCTCAATACGCTCGATGCCGTCGCCAATATGCCGGCGACCGATGCCGTCATTCTCGACAACTTTTTCCCGGGGACCGCCGATGTTCCGCTGCGCCTGGGCTATCACGTTTGGGGCTCAGGCATTACGGGTAACGTCGAGACACTGGCGCCGTATACCTCGGGGACGCAAAAGAAGCTCTTCGCGATAGCGGGGGGGAACGTCTATGACGTTACGAGCAATGGCGCGGTGGGCGCGCCCGTAATGACAGGGCTAACGAATTCGCGGTGGCAATGGGTAAATTTCAGCAATGCCGGCGCCGAATTCCTCGTCATGGTCAACGGGATCGATCCCCCGCTGTTATACAACGGCACGACCTGGCAGCAGATCACGCAAAGCTCGACGCCGATCGCCATCACGGGCGTCAATCCGAGCACGTTCGCGCATGTGAGCGTCTTCGCACAGCGGCTTTGGTTCACGCAAGTCAATACGATGCAGTCGTGGTATCTGCCTGTCGGCCAGGTCGGCGGGGCGGCCGTGCTCTTCGATATCGGCGCGCAAACGATGCTCGGCGGCTATCTGATGGGCTCGTGTACGTGGAACCTCGACAACACCGCGGGCCTGAATCCGTACATCATCTTCGTCACTTCGACCGGTGAGGCGGTGGCATATCAGGGCTCGGACCCGTCGCAGAGCTCGAGCTTCTCGATCGCCGGACGCTTTCGCATCGGCGCGCCAACAGGGCGCCGCTTCTTCGAGAAGGTCGGCTCCGATCTCTATTTCATCGGCGCAGACGGCCTGACGCCATTTAGCAAAGCGCTCCTGACGGATCGATCGGAGCGCGGGATCACCCTCACGGAGAAGATCAGTCCCTCGGTCAATGCCGACGTGCAGGCATACGGGAGCAATTTCGGGTGGCAAGTCGTGCTCTACCCGGACGGCAATAAGCTCATCGTGAACGTGCCGGAGCAAGAGGATGGCACCTCTCACCAGTACGTGATGAATACGATCACGAAGGCATGGTGCCGCTTTACCGGCTGGAATGCCTTTTGTTTCGCGTACTTCAATAACGCCCTGTGGATGGGCGGCTTGAACTTCGTCGCGCAAGCGGACGTCGGCAACGACGATGGCGGCCTCGCAATCAATGCCGATATCAAGCCGGCCTTCAACTATTTCGGCATGCGCGGTCAGGAGAAGTATTTCAAGATGATGCGCCCCGTCTTCTTGACGAACGCGCAGTTCTCACCTCTCATCGATCTGTCGGTCGACTTCAGCAATGTGGTGCCGAGTTCGTCGCCATCGTTCACGAGCGGAAATGTCACGCCGTGGGATACGACTCCCTGGGATGCCGTTCCGTGGGGCGGTAGTCAAACCGTTCAGACCGACTGGGAAAGTATTGACGGTATCGGGTATGCGGCAACGTATCGGATGCGCACGCAAACGAAGGGCATGCAGTACTCCATCCAATCGGTCGACTTCATGTTCGAGCCGAAACGCACGCCTTCCCTCTGATTTTCCCGCTGCCTAGAATCGCTCCTGACCATCTCCATGCACGTCGGCCCGGCTGGGCCGCTGTAAAAGGTGCGCACAGCTTAACGCGCGCCTTTTCACGTGCGATCCGCAGTGCGCACCAGGGACACCCTGATGAAGCGCATAGTGTGGAACGAACCCGAACGCGTCGCCCGATTCGTCGCCGCTCTGACTGGCGAGGATGAGTATCGCGCCTCGGTCGCGATCGGCCTCGAGTGCGACGGCGAGCTCGTCGCTGGCGTGGTTTATCAGCTCTATACAGGCCCGGGCGGCTCCCTGCTGATGCACGTCGCATCCGACGGCACTCGTCGCTGGATGACGCGGGCCTATCTCTCCGCATGCTTTCGCTATCCGTTCGTGCAAATGCGTTGCCGCCGCGTAACGGGGCTCGTGCGCACCGATAACCTCGAGGCGCAACGCTTCGACGAACACCTCGGGTTCAAACGCGAAGGGCTGCTGCGTCAGGGCTGCACTGATGGAACCGACATGATCGTCTACGGCATGCTCGCAAGCGAGTGCCGATTCCTTGAAGGAAAACACCATGCGGCACTTGCTCGACCTGCCTGATCTGCCGGCGCTCGCCTTTCGTAAGGCGTTCGGCAAAAATCGACCGGCCACGCTCGAGGGCGGCAAGGGAGGGGGCGGCGCGCCGAGCCCGCCCGATCCCTATACAGTCGCGGGCGCGACTACGCAAACGAACGAGAACACGGCGGCCTATAACAAGACGCTGAACCTCAATAATTATTCGAATCCGTTCGGCTCGCAAAACTCGCAAGTGGTCGGCACCGACCCGTCGACGGGCGCGCCCATCTATCAAACGTCGATCAATGCAAGCGGCGGCCTGCAAAATCTCATCAATCAGTCGATGGGGAGCGCTGGTCAGGCCACGGGCTATGTCAACAATTCGCTATTCGGCCTGGGCGGAGTCAACAATCAGTTGGCGGGTGTGAATGCCTCGATCGACCCGAATGCCGCGCAAACCGCTGGCCAGAACGGCCAGAACGCAGCGTATGCGGCGCAGACGCAGTACCTCGACCCGCGCTTCTCGCAGGAACAGACGAGCCTCGAATCGCAGCTCGCGAACCAGGGCCTCACGTCCGGGTCGCAAGCCTACGACAACGCGATGAAGAACTTCAACTTGTCGAAGAATCAGGCCTATAGCGACGCAGCGAATCAATCGGTGCTCACCGGGCAGCAGATCGGCTCTCAGATGCTCAACAACGAGTTGTCGACGGCCGGCGAGAAAGCGAACATCCTGGGACAGCAAGGCGCGACATACGGCCAACAGGCATCGCTCGCTCAGTTGCCATATTCGCAACTCGGCTCGCTGGCGGCACTCGTGCCCGGCAATACCGGCACCGCCCAATCGGCCGCGCAACCCGCGAACATTGCCCAAGCGTTCCAGAATCAGTACCAGGGGCAGCTCGATCAGTACAACGCGCGCACGGGTGCATCCAATTCGATGATGGGCGGCCTGTTCGGTCTCGGGAGCGCCGGCATGCTCGCCTATGCGATGTCAGATCGGCGCACGAAGACGGATATCGAAGCGGTCGGGGCATCGACGGCCGACGGCTTGCCGCTCTATCGATTCCGGTATCACTGGGATGCGCCGCACGTGCGCCATATCGGCGTAATGGCGGACGAGGCGCGCATGGTGCGCCCGGATGCGGTCGCAATCCACCCGAGCGGCTTCGACATGGTCGATTACACCAAACTCGCGGAGGCTCGCCATGCTGGGTGATATCGGCGATTTCGTTAGCGCGACCGCCCAAGAGATCGGCCACCACCCGTTGCAGGCGGCCGGGGCGGCTCTCGGCGTGCCCGGCTATGACCCGTTCTTCGGTGGCCTCTTCAACAATCATCCGGGCGGTGCGCTCCTGAGCCCTACGGGGAATTTCACGTCGAGCGCATGGGGCGATATGTACAAGGATAACCCGAATAGCACGGGTGCCTTGGACGCCTTCCACCGCGTAAATTCTGTCGCCGACGTCGTCGCGCCCATGATCGCGGGCGGCTACGCATCGGGCGCATTGGGCGGCACGGGGGGATCCTCGGGCTTTGCGAACGTGTTCGGAAATTCGGGCACCGATGCGCTCGGCCCGAGCAGCATTCAGGGAAGCGGGCCGCTCTTCGGCCTTGGCTCCGGCATGGGCGGTAGCACCTTGACGGGTACCGCGGCGCCCGAGATGGCTAGCGCCAGCCCGTATGCCGCATCGTTCGGCGGCTCTTCGATGGCTTATCCGTTCACGATGCCGACGAGTGATATGTCGCCGTGGCTGCGCATGGGCTCGCAACTCTTGCAGCAGCAGAGCCAGCAAGCGCAGCAGCGCGCACAGCAGTCGTCGAACCAACCTAACGGTATGCAGGGCTATGCTAATCCGCAGGCCGTGCTTCTTCCGTCCACCCCGGCGCCGACGATCAATCAGCAAATGATCGGCCGAATGATGCTCGCCAATGCTGCGGGCGCGATGGGAGGGTATTGATATGGCCGGTCCCGCCATGGGCTTAAACGTCCTCGCCAATCCGCTGCTCGCGACGCTCGATCCCGATCAGCAGCAAAGCCTCATGCAGTTGCAGCAGCAGCAAGCCATCGGGCAGGCGATGCTCGGTCAGGGCTTGCAGCCGCTCGATACGAGCAACCGCCAGGTGGGTGGCATGGGCTATCAAATCAGTCCGCTCGAAGGCGTCTCCAAGCTGCTCAATGCTTACCTCGGCAACAAGCTGATGATGGGCTCGCTCGGACAGCAAGCCCAGCTCATGAGCGGTATGTATAGGGGCGCCTTCGGCGGTTCGCCGCAGCCGGGCGCAGCATCGTCCCCAACCGGCGATTCGGGCGGCACGTTCTCCATGCCGCAGCCCGCGGGCGCCGACACAGCGACGCTGCAAGGGCCCAGCGCGGGGATGGGGATCGGCCAGCCGACGCCTGTTCAACTTGGGCAAGCGATGGTGGCGCAGACGCCCCAGGCTGCGGGATCGGGCGCTGGTCCGATGACGCTGCCCGGCTATACGCCGCAGGATTCCATGCTCCTCTATGCGATGCTTGGCCCGCAGGAATACGGAAAACTGCTCGAGGCGCGCACGGCGCCCACTGACGCGACCCGGATGGCATGGGCGGCGGGCGTCGATCCGCGCACTGCCAATGCAGGCGCGCTCTTCAAGAATAACTTCGTTGCACCGATTACCGGCACCGGGATCTTTCGCGATCCGCAGACGATGCAGCCCACGGCGTTCAATCCTGCGGTACCTGACGGCGCCACGCCACTCTTCGATGCGTCCGGCAACGTTGCGGCCGTGCAACCGTTGCAAGGCGCCGCTGGCGTCGCTTCAACGATGGCAGCAGCCAAGACGGCGGGCGAGGGTAGCCAATTGCCCTATGCCGGCGTCGATGCGGCCGGAAACCCGGTACCGGTTACGAATCGGACTGCTGCCGCGAATCAAGGCAGCACGCCGGCGGCCGCGCCAACGCTTCCCGGCATCTTCGCCCAGCAGGAATCGAGCGGCGGCAAGACGGCGCCTGACAACCCGTATCAGATCCAGCAGGCGACTTTTAATCGATTTGCGCAGCCTGGCGAATCGTGGGGGAACCCGGCCGATCGGAGCGCCGTCGCGCAGCGCGTTCTCGCGTCCTATGACCAGAAGTACGGCGGCGATCTCGGTCGCATCGCAACGGCCTATTTCTCTGGCGAGGGTAACGTCGCGCCCGCTGGCAGTCCCACGCCGTTCATCAAGAACACAGCCGATGCGAGTGGCAAGACTGTCGCGTCGTATGTCGGCGATATCCTCGGCCGCGCCGGAGGTTCGGGATTTGGGGGCGCCCCCGGTGGTCCCATCTACGCATCGGCGCCGCTCGGCGCGGGCGCGAAGGCCACGGCCGATGCGACGAATCAGTCGAACGAGCTTTCGCAAAAATGGACGGCGCTTGAAACCGCAAATAGCAAAGCGCAAAACACGATCTCATATCTTCAAAACATCAAGACGCTCGCGAGCAACGCCGCTGTCGGGCCGCAATCCGATCGCCTGAACTACATCAATGGCCTGCTCTCCCTCGCGGGCAGCGAGAAAGCCACCGACATGGTGACGGCCAACGACTTGCTCAACAAGTACAGCGGCCAGATCACGGCGGGCTTGAGCGCGAACGGAATGGGCACCGACGCGGCGCGCGCCATTCTGCAATCGGCTTATCCGAGCGCCCATATGAACCTGGGGGCAATCAACGAGGCGGTCGACAACCTCGTGGGCGCCCAGCAAATGACGCAGGCCAAGGCCCGCTTGCTCGCGCCGCTGCGTAATGCGAACGATTCGGCAGGCTATACGAACAAGGAACTCGCGTTCGATCAAAGCGCCGATCCGCGCATCTTCCAGTACGCGAACATTAAGGACCCGTCCGCACGGCAGGCATTCGCGAAGACGCTGATCCAGCAGGATCCTACGATCCCGCAAAAGATCCAGGCGCTCCAGCAGCTCGGGGTATTCAAATGACCGATCTCGCGGCTCAGTTTCTTGCCGATGCCGGAGCCGCTCCGGCGGCCGCATCAAGCGCGCCCGCAGCGGCGCCCACGGGGCTCGCAGCCCAGTTCATTGCCGATGCATCGGCCACGCCCGCGCCGGCCGCTCCTGCGCCTTCTGCTGCGCCCTCGGCGGCGAGCCAGGTTGGCCGCCAAGTCGGGTTGACCGCGCGTGCGGGCGTGACCGGGATTATGGCGCTTCCCTCCATGGTCGGCGACGCGCTCAATGCGGGCGTCAATTTCGGCATTCGTGGAATCAACGATCTCGCCGGCACGCAAATTCCGCAGCTCGCGCCCGTCTCGCAGTCCGTGCAAAACATCGAGACGGATGCGGGCCTTCCGGTGCCGAAGAACGCAACCGAGCGCGTCGTGCAGGATGCCGCTAGCGCCATGGCCGGCGTCTCGCCGTCGGTCGGCATCGGAAAGCTTTTGCTCGGCGCCGCGTCGCCCGTTGCTCAAGCCGTCGGCGCGGGTATGCAAGCGGTGCCCGGCGCCCAAATCGCGGGCGCGGCGGGTGCGGGGGCCGGGAGCGGCACGGCGCGCGAACTCGGCCTCGGGCCCGGCTATCAGATCGGCGCGGCACTTCTTGGGGGCGCGGCTGGTGTCGGCGCCGGCTCGCTTGCGTCGGCCGGCGTGCGCGCCGCGGCGAATCGCATGATGCCGGCGCCTTCGATCCCGCCGGCGGCCGCAGCTTCGCGCGCGGACAGCGCCGTCGAGCGAATGCTCAATGACCTCGGCCCGCAGGCGCGTCAGGCCTACGCACCGATGCAGCAGCCCGAGCCTGTTCCAGTAGGCCCCGCGCTTGGAGCGCCTGCGCCGAGCGATGGAGTGCAGGCGGCCGCGCCTGGGGCGCCGAATGTTCCAGCGCCGACGCAGCCCGCTGCCGCCCAGCCGATGCCCACCGCATCGAGCCAGTTCGGCACGTTTCAGCCGCTCCAGCAGCGCATTGCGCAAGCGATTCAGGAAAACCCGCAGGTAGATCCGGCGGCCGTGATGCGGGCGCAGGACTTTCAAACGCTCGGCATGCAGCCGACGCTCGGACAGATCACACGCGATCCGATTCAGTACGCCCAGGAAATGAACATTCGCGGCGCTCCGACGGGCGCGCCGATCGCAAATCGATTCAATCAGCAAAATGCGCAATTGCAACAGGCGCTGATGGGACTTACCGGCACACCTGCGGATGCCTATCAGGCGGGCGGCGCGATTAAGGGGGCACTCCAGTCGATCGATAATCAGATGGGGCAGCAGGTCAGCGACGCCTATGCGGCCGCGCGCGCCTCGAGCGGCAAGAATCTCGACGTCCCGCTGCAAGGTGTCGCCCAGGATTACGCGCAGGTCTTGAACGATTTCGGCGACAAGGTGCCGAGTGGCGTGCGCAACAATTTCAATCAGCTCGGGCTCATGGGGGGCACGCAGCAGAAGACTTTCTCGATCGAGAATGCCGAAAACCTGCTCAAAGTCATCAACGCCAATCAGAGCAATGATCCGGCGACTAATACAGCGCTCGGGCAACTCCGCAATAGCGTGAAGAACGCGATTCTTTCGGCCGACGACCAGGGCGGAGTATTTGCACCGGCCCGCGCGCTCGCTGCGCAGCGCTTCGCCCTACAGGATCAGATCCCGGCGCTGCAAGCCGCATCCGCCGACACCGTCGCGCCTGATGACTTCGTGAAGCGCTTCGTCGTTGGCGGCAAGACGGACGACGTCTCGGCGATGGCGCAATTGCTCCAGCAACACGCGCCGGATGCCTTCCAGGAGATGCGCAGCCAGATCGGCGCGCAACTCGCCGCGAAGGGCTTCGGCGCCAATCCTGCGGGCGATGCGCGGTTTAATCCGTCGCCTTATATGCAGCAGATGCAGGCTTTCGGCCCGACTAAGCTCGCGGCCTTCTATACGCCCGACGAACTCGCTCAACTGAACGCGATCGGGCGCGTCGGCGCGTATATGAATGCCTTCCCGTCTGCGGCGCCCGTCAATACGTCGAACACCGCCTCGGCGATCGCGTCGCTCGTAGGCGCGGGGGTGAAGAAGATTCCGTATGTGGGGGGCCTAGTCGACAACGCACAAAACCGCATGTTCGTGAATCGAGCCCTAGCCGCACGTCTATCGGATACGGCCGTCCAACAGCCCGGCGGTGCGCCGGCGCAGAGCGCGCTCGGCTCGCTTCTCTTGAACTCGGCGCAGCGAACGCCAAGCGGAAACCCCTGATTTGAGGATCACGTAAATGGCCACACACATGATCGGTGCGAGGGCAGTGATGGAATTTTGCATAGGGGGTCACCATGCCGTTTAACGGTTCGGGGCAGTTCAACTTGATCTACAACTGGCAGAACGACGCTGCCCAGGGTTTAGATATTAGCTCATCGCGCATGCAAGGCCAGGATGCCGATATTGCGTCGGGCCTGTCGAACTGCATTACGAAGGACGGCCAGCAAACGGCAACGGCGAATCTGCCGATGGGCGGCTTCCGGCATACGAATGTAGCGAATGCTCAATATCCCACCGAGTATGCGACGGTTTCCCAAGTGCAAAGTGCCGGGCTGACGTTACTCGGAGGGAGCGCCGGAAGTGCGACCTTTCCGTCACTGGAAATTTCAACGTCATCCGGCTTGACGCTTAGCACCATTTCTGGCGGCAACACAGCCCCCATCAAGTTCGGGGATGGCACCGGCTGGAAACTGCCGTTTCAGATAGCGACGGGGGCTAATGCCGGCAATACGTTCGCGACGATATCTGACCTGGGATCGCTGTCGCTTGACGGAAACGCCTCGTTGAATTCCACCGGATCGACAAGCCCTAGCCTCATTTTGAATGCGAACGGCTATTCACCGTCCATGCGATCGAACTCGGGAAACGCGACGATCCAGTTTCTCAATTCAGCGGGTTCGCTGGTTACGCTGTCTATCGACAACACGGGCAACGTCGTGGCAAACGGCGTTGTCAGCGGGTCAAATATCACGGGCAGTTCTGACGAGCGTCTTAAGGAAGATTGGCGCCCGATGGCGCGCGACTTTCTGGAGCGCATGGCCGGCGTGCTGCATGGCACCTTTTCATGGAAGAAAGACCGGATCAGGAGCGCGGGCGTCGGCGCGGCGTCGCTGCGCGAGGTGTTCCCAGAGGCGGTGCATGAGGATGCGGAAGGCATGCTCTCGGTCGCATATGGCCACGCCGCACTCGTCACGGTGCTCGAGCTTATCCCGTGCGTATTGCGCTTGCTTGAAGAGCACGGAGAAACGCCGTGACGCTTCCAGCCTCGTTCCCGTTTTCCATGTCCGATGTCGCGACCGAACTCGGCCTTACATTGCCGCTGTCGATAAATCACCCTTGGGTGATCGCGCTGGCATTCAAAAGCGCACTGCCTGTCAGTTTTAGCGACCTACTCGGCCAGTCCGGCCATTTCGACGGAAATGTCACCGGAAATGGGGGCGGCGGCACCAGTTCGGCTCCATTTCCGACCGGATCTAAATTCTTTGGCGGCACGCTTTCGGTGATAACCGATCAGTCCGGTTCGATCACGCTCAGTTTTCTCATTCCGCCTGGCGGCGTCTATCCGAACTGGACAGGAAATATCAAAGTGGTGAATGTGACCGCGGGCCTTAGCGTCGTGCTCACAAAATCAAATCTAAGCACTTGGGTCGGGACCGGAAGTGCGAGCCTGGTCCCGCCGAACGGCACCGCTAATCACCTGACGGTTTATCCGTCAACCTAACGGGGAAAATATGCATAAAGAAATGGTCGCGGCGGCCACGAACGGCACAGCGAGTGCGGTCGGCGTAACAAGCTCGTGGTGGCTCTGGCTCATCGATCCCAATTCGGCGCATATCGTGACGCTGCTCACGGTCATCCTCATCCTGTCGCAGCTCGTATGGGGATGGCGCAAGTTTTTCAGCGAGGCCCGCAATGACTAGCTTCGACGACGCTTTCGATGCGCTCATCGGCAACGAGGGCGGCTTTGTAGATAACCCGAAGGACCCCGGCGGCGCGACCTGCTGGGGTGTTACCGAGCGCGTCGCGCGTGCGCAGGGCTATGCCGGGCCGATGCGAGATCTGCCCCGCGACACCGCCAAGGCGATTGCCAAAAAACTCTATTGGGATCCGTTGCATCTCGACGAGTTCGACCCGCGCGTGGGGTTCCAAATCTTCGATGCGAACTACAACGGCGGCCACCCCGTGATCTGGATGCAGGGCGCGGCGGCCACGCCCGTCGACGGGCTGCTCGGGCCCGCGACGATTTTCGCCGTGCGCGCAACCGATCCGCTCAAGTTCATCTTGCGCTGGAACTCGCTGCGCCTGCGCTACTACACGTCGCTGAAAACGTGGTCGACGTTCGGCAAGGGCTGGACCAATCGCATCGCCGACAACCTGAAACGAGGAGCAAACTGACATGCCGCTTATCCCTATCGCTATGGCGCTCGCCCAATTCGCGCCCATGATCGCGGGCCTCTTCGGTGGATCCAAGGCCGAGGCGGTCGCGCAACACGTCGTGGGCATCGCTCAGACCGTCACCGGACAGTCAGCGCCGGATGCCGCACTCGCAGCGATCCAGGCCGATCCGAATCTGGCCATGCAGTTCCAAAAGGCCGTGCTCGAGCAGCAGGCGCACCTCGCCGAGATCGCGGCCGACGTCGAGAAAGCCGAATTGGCGGCCGACACGGCGAATACCGCAGCCATCAATCAAACGATGCAGACCGAGGCGAAGGCGGATCACTGGCCGACGTATAGCTGGCGTCCGTTCGTCGGCTTCTGCTTCGGGTTACTCGGGTTGGCATCCGGTGTCACTGTCGCGATCGCATATCTCGGCGTGATGTTCTTTCGCGTCAATCCCGGAGTACTCGGCCAGTTGCCGGGGATGCTCGGCGCCGAGGCGGCCGTGATGGCTACCATGGCGCCGGTGCTCGGGATCGCCAGCTACTTCCGCGGGAAGATGCAGGCGAACCCGTTACTACCTACCGATAATCGGGGCTAGCGCGCCCCGTTAGTGCGTGCCGGCCGATTGGCTGGCGGCACACGTAGGCGCCGTCGGCCCGGTCGTCTCGCATGGCCGCAGCGGGATAGGGTAGACGGCCTTCGGGACGACTTCTTGGCCGCTGCCGTCGCTGCCGCCACCCCCGCAGGCCGATAAGGCCGCGGTGGTGAGAATGAGAACGAGGGTGAGGGTGGTCTTCTTCATTTGGTATGGTCCTGTGTGGCATGTGACCAAAACGTGACCGCACCGATACAATACGGTCCCGAAAGGCCCTAAAAATCTGAAAGTCGGTCAAATCCCGTTTGCTGACCGGCGCGGGGTTTGTGTTTAAAAATCATTGTGTTAGCTGATATGCCTAGCTCTTGTGGGGCGATAGGCTATCGCAATCGCTTTGGCCATCCCCATCCGCACGTATGGTCGCGCTTCGAGGCGCGCGGCATCGTGCTCGCGCGGACCGATCGCGACGGGGCGGTGCGGATCGTCGCGAACGCGGGCCGGCTGAAGCTCGAGCGTTATCGGGCGTCGCACGCTCGGTATTGGATGGACCGATAAAAAACGAACGAACCTGGAGGCAGCGGCGCTTGAAAGACGTCATCCACTTTTCGCATGCGAACGGCTTTCCGGCATCGATTTACCGGACGTTGTTCGCCGAACTCTCCGACGATTACGAGCTTCGCTATATCGAGCGCATCGGCCACGACCCCCACTATCCGGTCACGAGCGACTGGCCGCATCTCGTCGACGAACTGCTGGCCGATATCGGGCGACGCTACGAGCGGCCCGTTTGGCTCGTCGGTCATTCGCTGGGCGGCTACCTCTCGCTGATGGCCGCGCTCAAGCACCCGCAATGGGTACGCGGCGTCGTCATGCTCGACTCGCCGGTCATCGCCGGCTGGCGCGCGAACGTCTTGCGTTTCACGCAATGGACCGGGCTCGACGAGCGCCTTTCGCCGGCTGCCGCCACGCGCACGCGGCGCACGCAATGGGCTAGCCGGGAAGAGGCTTGGCGCCATTTTCATGCCAAGAGCGCCTTCGCCCGGTGGGACGAGCGCGTTTTGTCCGACTACATCGATTTCGGTATCCCGCAAAGCTCGGCGGACGGCAAACGTACGCTCGCGTTCGATCGCGATATCGAATACCGGATCTACCGGACGCTGCCGCGTACGCTCGGTCCTCGGCTCGCGCACGGCGCCCCGGTGCCGCTCGGCTTTATCGCCGGCACTCATTCGAAGGAAATCCGCCAGGTAGGGCTCGATGCGACGCGGCGTGCGGCGCGCGGGCGCCTCGAATGGATGGAGGGCAGTCACTTGTTTCCGATGGAGCGGCCGATCGAAACGGCGCGGGCGCTGCAACGGATGCTGCGAACGCTGCGCGAAGCCGGGTAGCGGCTACGGCGCGCCGGGTGCGCAGTTAAGCGCGGGCCTGCGGTTGTGTTCTCGTTGCAACGCATGTGTGTTCCAACTGAGGGCGGACCCTAAGGTATAATCCGTTTTTCCCGCGAGCATCCAGCGATGACCAAATTTGTTTTCGTCACCGGCGGCGTAGTGTCGTCCCTCGGCAAGGGCATTGCCGCCGCTTCTCTCGCCGCGATTCTCGAATCGCGCGGTCTGAAAGTCACCCTCCTTAAGCTCGATCCCTACATCAACGTCGACCCCGGCACGATGAGCCCGTTTCAACACGGGGAAGTATTCGTGACCGAAGACGGCGCTGAGACGGATCTCGACCTCGGTCATTACGAGCGGTTCATCAGCACGAAGATGCGCCGCGCGAACAACTTCACGACCGGGCAGATCTACGAATCGGTGATCCGCAAGGAGCGTCGAGGCGACTACCTCGGCAAGACGGTACAGGTGATTCCCCACATCACGAACGAAATTCAGGCGTTCATCGAGCGCGGGGCGGCATCGGCCACCTGCGGCGAGCCCGATGTGGCGATCGTCGAAATCGGCGGGACGGTGGGCGACATCGAATCGCTGCCGTTCCTTGAAGCCGCCCGGCAAATGAGCCTGCGTCTGGGCCGCAACAGCGCCTGCTTCGTGCATTTGACGCTCGTGCCGTTCATCGCGACGGCCGGCGAGTTGAAGACCAAGCCGACCCAGCATAGCGTGCAAAAGCTGCGCGAGATCGGGATCTTGCCGCACGTGCTGCTGTGCCGTGCCGATCGCCGTATCCCGGACGACGAGAGCAAGAAGATTTCGATGTTCTCGAACGTTCCGGAAGACGCCGTCATTTCGGTTTGGGACGTCGATAGCATTTACAAGATTCCGCAGATGCTGCACGACCAAGGTCTCGACAGCATCATTTGCGACGAGCTCAAGCTGCAACCGAAGCCGGCCGATCTGTCGATGTGGTCGGCGATCGTGGACAAGCTCGAACACCCGAAGCACGAAGTGACGATCGGCATGGTCGGCAAGTACGTCGATCTGACCGAATCGTACAAGTCGCTGATCGAAGCGCTGCGCCATGCGTCGGTGCATACGTCGACGAAGGTCAACATCGAGTACATCGACTCGGAAGAAATCGAAGCGCAGGGCGTGGACAGCCTGAAGCACCTCGACGCCGTGTTGGTCCCGGGCGGCTTCGGCCGTCGCGGTACGGAAGGCAAGATCGCGGCGATTCGCTATGCACGCGAGGCGAAGGTGCCGTATCTCGGCATCTGCCTCGGCATGCAGTTGGCCGTCATCGAATTCGCCCGAGACGTCGTCGGTCTGGAAGGCGCGAATAGCACGGAGTTCGACGCTGCCACGGCGCATCGCGTCGTTGCGTTGATCACCGAGTGGCACGACCGCGAAGGCCGTGTCGAAAAGCGTACCGAGGAATCGGATCTCGGCGGCACGATGCGTCTGGGCTCCCAGCGCTGCCCGATCAAGCCCGGCACGCTTGCGGAACAGATTTACGGCAAGGATGTGAACGAGCGCCATCGTCACCGTTATGAAGTCAATAACGGTTACGTGCCGCAACTCGAATCCGGTGGCCTTATCATCAGCGCGCGCACGCCGAGCGAAGATTTGCCGGAAATGATGGAGCTGCCGCGCAGCCTGCATCCGTGGTTCGTCGGCGTGCAGTTCCACCCCGAATTCACGTCGACGCCGCGCGACGGCCACCCGCTGTTCAAGTCGTTCGTCGAAGCGGCGCTGGCCTGTCACGAAGCGCGCAAGGAGAAGGCATGAAGCTGTGCGACTTCGAGGTCGGTCTCGATAAGCCGTTTTTTCTGATTGCGGGCACCTGCGTCATCGAATCGGAGCAGATGACGATCGATACGGCCGGCCGGCTCAAGGAGATTTGCGCGAAGCTCGGCATCCCGTTCATTTACAAGTCTTCGTACGATAAGGCCAATCGCAGCTCGGGCAAGTCGTTCCGCGGGCTCGGTATGGACGAAGGCTTGCGCATTCTGTCCGAAGTGAAGCGTCAGCTTGGCGTACCCGTGCTGACCGACGTGCACGCCGTCGAGGAGATCGAGCAAGTCGCCTCGGTCGTGGACGTCTTGCAAACGCCGGCGTTCCTGTGCCGCCAGACCGACTTCATTCATGCCTGCGCGCGCTCGGGCAAGCCTGTCAATATCAAGAAGGGCCAGTTCCTCGCGCCGCACGACATGAAGAACGTGATCGACAAGGCGCGCGAAGCGGCGCGCGAAGCGGGTCTGTCGGAAGACCGCTTCCTCGCCTGCGAGCGCGGCGTTTCGTTCGGCTACAACAATCTCGTTTCCGATATGCGTTCGCTCGCGATCATGCGCGAGACGAATGCACCCGTGGTGTTCGACGCCACCCACTCGGTTCAGTTGCCGGGCGGGCAGGGTACAAGCTCGGGCGGGCAGCGCGAATTCGTGCCCGTTCTGTCGCGCGCGGCCGTCGCCGTGGGCGTTGCGGGCTTGTTCATGGAGACGCACCCCGATCCCGCCTGCGCGCTGTCGGACGGCCCTAATGCCGTGCCGTTGCGGCGCATGAGCGACCTGCTGGAGACGCTCGTCGCTTTGGATACCGTCGTGAAACGCACTCCGTTCATCGAGCGCGATTTCAACTGACTGCACCCGTCAAGAAAGAGAAGTCATCGTTATCTAAGAGGAAATCATGAGTGCAATCGTAGATATCATCGGCCGTGAGATTTTGGATTCGCGAGGCAACCCGACCGTCGAATGCGATGTGCTGCTTGAATCGGGCACGATGGGCCGTGCGGCGTGCCGTCGGGCGCGTCCACGGGCTCGCGCGAAGCGATCGAGTTGCGTGACGGCGAAGCCGGCCGCTATAGCGGTAAGGGCGTGCTCAAGGCGGTCGAGCATATCAACACCGAGATTTCCGAAGCGATCATGGGCCTCGACGCGTCGGAGCAAGCGTTCCTCGACAAGACGCTGCTCGAGCTCGACGGCACCGACAACAAGTCGCGTCTCGGCGCGAACGCGATGCTGGCCGTGTCGATGGCGGTCGCCAAGGCCGCGGCCGAGGAAGCGGGCCTGCCGCTGTACCGTTACTTCGGCGGTTCGGGTGCGATGCAATTGCCGGTGCCGATGATGAACATCGTCAATGGCGGCGCGCACGCGAACAACAGCCTCGACATTCAAGAGTTCATGATCGTTCCGGTCAGCCAGCCGACGTTCCGCGAAGCGTTGCGTTGCGGCGCGGAAGTGTTCCATGCGCTGAAGAAGATCCTGTCCGACCGCGGCATGAGCACGGCGGTGGGCGACGAAGGCGGCTTCGCGCCGAACTTCGGTAGCAACGCCGAGTGCCTCTCGGCGATCCTGCAAGCGATCGAGAAGGCCGGCTACCGTGCGGGCGAAGACGTGCTGCTCGCGCTCGACTGTGCGGCCAGCGAGTTCTACCACGACGGCAAGTACCAGTTGGCGGGCGAAGGTCTGCAACTGTCGTCGGCTGAATTCACCGACTACCTCGCGACCCTCGCCGACAAATTCCCGATCGTCTCGATCGAGGACGGCATGCACGAAAGCGACTGGGACGGCTGGAAGCTCTTGACCGACAAGCTCGGCAAGAAGATCCAGCTCGTCGGCGACGATCTGTTCGTGACGAACACGCGCATCTTGAAGGAAGGCATCGAGAAGGGGATCGCCAACTCGATCCTCATCAAGATCAACCAGATCGGTACGCTGACGGAAACGTTCGCCGCGATCGAGATGGCCAAGCGCGCCGGCTATACGGCTGTGATTTCGCACCGTTCGGGCGAGACGGAAGACTCGACGATCGCCGATATCGCCGTGGGCCTGAACGCCGGCCAGATCAAGACCGGTTCGCTCTCGCGCAGCGATCGCATCTCGAAGTACAACCAGTTGCTGCGTATCGAGGAAGATCTCGGCGACATCGCCAGCTACCCGGGCAAGTCGACGTTCTACAACCTGCGTTGATGCGCTGTTAGCTTAATCTAGCTCGTTCGTTTAGCATTGCGCCCCGTGCTCGACCCCCGAGGAAAATTCCTTTGGGGCAGCCGGGGCGATTTTGAATCCGCGGC